>NZ_CP143312.1:0-4800000 GCF_036328175.1 Pseudomonas sp. JS3066 | reverse complement strand
CGCGCACGAAGTGACTGCCGACGATGTCCTTCAGTCGCTCCAGGCCTTCGGTCGATTGACTTTCCACGGACAAGGTCAGGCCATCGTCCTCCGCGCGCAGGAGGCCGAGGCCCAGGTCGAACTCGATGCGGCCCTGCTGATTGTCGTGGCTCACAGGCACGCGATGGGCGAAGTGCTTGCACAGGCGGGTGATGTAGCGCGCCGGGGTGGCGGTGGCGACATGGGCGGATGCGGTCAGGGTCATGGGTATGTTCCTCAGTAGCCGACGGTGAAACGTTGGCGGATGTGTTGGGGTTGTTCCAGTTCGTCGACGATGGCCACGGCGAGGTCCGCCACCGAGATACGTGCCGGATGGTCGCCGCTCATCAGCAGCTGGTCGCCGCCGACGCGGAAGCGGCCGGTGCGCTCGCCCGGTTCCAGCAGGGCGGGCGGGGAAATGAAGGTCCAGTCCAGGTCCTGTTCTTCGCGGATCAGGCGGAGTGCCTGGCGTGCGCCTTCCGCGCCTTCCTTGTACTCGGCAGGGAAATCCGGGGTATCGATCAGCTGCAGGTTTGGCGCGACATAGAGGCTGCCGGCCCCGCCGACCACCAGCAGGCGCTTGAGGCCGGCCTGCCGGATTCCGGCGAAGATGGCCTGGGTACCCTGGATGAACAGCTCGCGAATCTTCACTTCGCCCCAGCCGGGGTTGAAGGCGTGGATCACTGCGTCGTGGCCGGCTACTGCCCCGGCGATGTTTGCGGCGTCATAGGCGTCGCCTTTCACGGCGTCGAGCTGAGCGTGCTGCGAGAGTTTTTCCGGATGGCGGACGATGGCGGTCACCTGGTGGCCGCGTTGCAGGGCTTCGCTGAGGACGGCGGAGCCGACGAAACCGGTGGCGCCGATCAGGGCGATTTTCATGTGCATCTCCATGCTGGGTTGCGAGGTGACGCATAATCGCTGCTGGATAATCGGCGGAAAAAGTGCCGAAAGGTGCTTTCACAATTAAGCGGAGCTTACGAATGGAGCAGCTAAAGCGCATGGCGGTGTTCGCCACCGTGGTCGAGCGCGGCAGCATGGTGGCAGCCGCCGAAGTGCTGGGCATGACGGCCTCGGCAGTGAGCCAGCAAATTCGCAAGCTGGAAGAGGAAACCCAGGTCAGCCTGCTGCATCGCACCACGCGCAAGCTGACCCTGACTGAGGCTGGCGCGGTGTTCTACAAGAGCTGCGCCCAGGTGCTGGAGCTGGCGCAGCAGGCCGAGCAGCGCCTGGCGGAACTGCGCGATGCCCCGGTGGGCGAGCTGCGCATCGCGGCGCCCGTGGGCTTCTCTACCGGCATGCTGACCGAGGCTCTGGCGCCACTGCTGGAAGCCCATCCTGGCCTCAGCCTGCAACTGTTCTTTCATGACGAGCAGATCGACCTGGTGGAGCAGCGCATCGACCTGGCCATCCGCGTGGGCTCTCAGGAAGATTCCAGCCTGGTGGCCCGGCATCTTGCTGACTGGCCGGCGGTGCTCTGCTGCGCGCCGGCCTATCTGGCCCGCAGCGGTCCGATCCAGCGGCCCGAGCGGCTGCTGGAGCTGGACTGGATCAGCCTCAATGGCGAACGCCAGCAGCACCAGGTGACTTTCACCAGCCCCGGCGGGGAACAACAACGGCTGCGCCTGGAGCCGCGCGTGGCGTGCAACAATATCCTCGCGGTGCGCAGCTTCACCCTGGCTGGCCTCGGTATTTCGTTGCAGCCGGAACCGGAAGTGCGCGAGGAATTGGCCAGCGGCCGGCTGTTGGCATTGCTTCCCGAGTGGCAGCCGAGGCCGGTGGGGCTCTACATTGTCACCCCGCGCCGCGATGCATTGCCGGCCAAGGTGCGCTATGCCATCGAAGCCCTTCGTCGCGGTCTTTTGCGTCGTGGATAGCCGCCGCTGCCCGCATGCCGTATAACGTCGGCCCATCCTCTCCGTCCCCTTGAAGGCACTCGCAGCACCTGCATGAAGACCCCGAAACGCCTTGAGCCATTGCTGGAAGATGGCCTGATCGATGAAGTCCTGCGCCCGCTGATGAGCGGCAAGGAAGCCTCCGTGTACGTGGTGCGCTGCGGCAGTGAGCTGCGTTGCGCCAAGGTCTACAAGGAGGCCAACAAGCGTGGTTTCCGCCAGGCCGCCGAATACCAGGAAGGCCGCAAGGTGCGTAACAGCCGCGATGCCCGGGCCATGGCCAAGGGCTCGAAGTACGGCCGCCGCGAGCGCGAGGAAACCTGGCAGAACGCCGAGGTGGCGGCGCTGTTCAGACTCGCCAACGCCGGAGTACGGGTACCCAAGCCCTACGACTTCCTCGATGGCGTACTGCTCATGGAGCTGGTCAGCGACGGTGAAGGCGATGCCGCGCCACGCCTTAACGATGTCGACTTGACGCCGGAGGATGCGCGCGAGTTCCACGGTTTCATGATCGGCGAGATCGTCAAGATGCTCTGCGCCGGGCTGGTCCATGGCGACCTGTCAGAGTTCAACGTGCTACTCGACCCCTACGGCCCGGTCATCATCGACCTGCCCCAGGCCGTGGATGCGGCAGGCAACAACCACGCCTTCCGCATGCTGGAGCGAGATGTTGGCAATATGGCCGAGTATTTCGGCCAGTTCGCCCCCGAATTGAAGTTCACCCGCTACGCCAAGGAAATGTGGGCGCTCTTCGAGGAAGGCAAGCTGACCCCGGAAAGTCCGCTTACCGGCCACTTCGACGAGCCCGAGGACTCTGCCGACCTGGACGCGGTGATGCGCGAAATCAAGGCGGCCCTGGCTGACGAGGCCCGACGCCAGGCGGCGCTGGCCGAGCAGGACGCGCCGCAAGGGCTTGAAGAGCCAACGCCACCCTGGATGCGCGGCTGACCGTCACTTGACCTGGCAGGGTCGGCGCACGATCCTTGCTCATTGGTTTTATCAGGAGATGTGCAGATGCAAGGCCAAGCCGAAGTGGTTGATTACCTCAAGGACTTGTTGCGCGGTGAACTGGCCGCCCGTGACCAGTACTTCCTGCATTCGCGGATGTACCAGGACTGGGGCTTCAACAAGCTCTTCGAACGCATCAACCACGAGATGGAAGAAGAGACCCAGCACGCCGATGCCCTGCTGCAGCGCATCCTCTTCCTCGAAGCCACTCCGGACATGCGCCCGCGCACCATTCATCCCGGCCACACCGTGCCGGACATGCTGCGTGCCGACCTCAAGCTGGAATATGAAGTTCGTGCCGCGCTGAGCAAGGGCATTGCCCTGTGCGAGAAGCACAAGGACTACATGAGCCGCGACATCCTCGCCGCCCAGCTCAAGGACACCGAGGAAGATCACGCCTACTGGCTGGAACAGCAGCTCGGCATGATCGACCGCATCGGCCTGCAGAACTACCTGCAGTCGCAGGCTTGAGCTGATCGAGCTGAACCGGAAGGGCCGCCAATGCGGCCTTTTTGTTGGGCGAGTTCCGTCGCCTTTCGCGAATGAATTCGCTCCCACGGCACTCCGCGTGAATCGACCTCGGCACAGACAGCCCCTTCTCCCTCTGGGGTGAAGAAGCCCGCTTTCCGAAGCACCGCTGCCGGGGCCGATGAACGCCTGAGCGCGAAGCGATCGGACAGGGGCGCAGGGCGGGGGAGGGCAGGCAGGTACGGCGCAGCAGTGAAGGGCAGTCCTTCGCCTGCCTGGCGAATGAATTCGCCCCTACAGGAGGCACATTCCAACTCCCTGGCACGAGCTGCCCCCTCTCCCGCGTGCGGGATAGGGGGGAGGGCAGCCATACAGCCCCTGCTGATTTTTCCAGCGTTCTGTGTCCTTACATCCGACCGCCAGGCTGCTAGCGTGTGCCTGAACTTCCGGAGTCCTCGCCATGCCTCTTCCACACATTCTCCTGGCCCTGCTGGTCACCCTGATCTGGGGCGTCAATTTCGTGGTGATCAAGGTCGGTCTGGAAGATTTCCCTCCGCTGCTGTTCTGCGCGCTGCGCTTCGCCCTCGCGGCGCTGCCGCTGCTGTTCCTGCGCGGACCGATGCCGGCGCCGTTCTGGCGCATCGTGCAGATCGGCCTGCTACTGGGCGTGATCAAGTTCGGCCTGTTGTTCGTCGGCATGCACCTGGGAATGCCGGCTGGGCTGTCGTCGCTGGTGCTGCAGAGCCAGGTGTTCTTCACCATCCTGATCGCGGCGCTATTTCTCGGCGAGCGGCCCAGCCGTAGAGGCCTGCTGGGGCTCCTGCTGGCAGCATCCGGGCTGGTGCTGATCGGCCTGGGCCGGCCATTGGGGGACAGCCTGCTGGCGTTCATGCTGGTGATTGCCGCGGCGCTGGCCTGGGCCTTCGCCAATATCGCCACCAAACGCAGCGGCGCGAAGGACATGCTGCGGTTGATCTGCTGGGTCAGCCTGATCCCGCCGCTGCCCTTGCTGCTGCTCTCCTATGTCTTCGAAGGCCCCGAAGCCATTGCCAGCGCGTTGAGCCACCCGAGCTGGGGCGGCATCGGCGCGCTGGTCTACATCGCCTTCCTCGCCACCACCGTGGGCTTTGGCCTCTGGAGCTTCCTGCTGCAGCGCTATCCGGCCAGCCTGGTGACACCCTTCGCCCTGGCGGTGCCGGTGTCGGGGCTGCTGTCCGGCTGGTTGCTTTTGGGCGAGGAACTCAGTGCCACCGGCTGGCTGGCATGCGTGCTGGTGTTCGTAGGGCTGGCAATCACCGTACTGCCCAAGGGCTTGTTGGGGCGCACCTTCAGTGGCAGCAGCCGCCTGACTCCAGGTCCTTGAGGATCGGGCAATCCGGGCGATGGTCGCCCTGGCAGTGATCCACCAGCTCCTGAAGCGTGTCGCGCAGACCCGCGAGCTCGGAGATCTTGCGGTTCAGCGCTTCGATATGGTCGCGGGCCAGCTCCTTCACATCGGCGCTGGCGCGCTGGCGGTCTTGCCAGAGCTCCAGCAGCCGGCCCACTTCCTCCAGTGAAAATCCGAGGTCCCGCGAGCGTTTTATGAACGCCAGGGTGTGCAGGTCCTGGCTGTTGTACTGGCGGTAGCCGCTGTCGGTGCGTCCGGCTTCCGGCAGCAGGCCGATGCCTTCGTAGTAGCGAATCATCTTCGCGGTCAGCCCGCTTTTCTTCGCCGCTTGGCCGATGTTCATTGGCGTTTCCTCTCTTGCGGGGCCGCGACCGTAGGAGCGAGCTTGCTCGCGAACCCTCGCAAGCAAGCTGGTTCCTGCGGAAATGGGTGTCAATCGTCCGGCTTCCAAGTCTTCAGCAGCAGTGCATTGCTCACCACGCTGACACTGGACAGCGCCATGGCCGCACCCGCCACTACGGGGCTGAGCAGGCCGGCGGCGGCCAGGGGGATGCCGATCAGGTTGTAGATGAAGGCCCAGAACAGGTTCTGGCGAATCTTCGCATAGGTCCGGCGGGAGATATCCAGGGCCGCTGGAACAAGGCGCGGGTCGCCGCGCATCAGGGTGATACCGGCGGCGTGCATGGCCACGTCCGTACCGCCGCCCATGGCGATGCCGACGTCGGCGGCGGCCAGGGCCGGGGCGTCGTTGATGCCGTCGCCAACCATTGCTACTACTGCCCCCCGGGCTTTGAGCGCTGCCACTGTGGCGGCCTTGTCCGCCGGCAGCACCTCGGCGTGTACCGAGTCGATGCCCAGGGCCTCGGCCACCACCCGCGCACTGCCGCGGTTATCGCCGGTGATCAGGTGACTGTGGATATCCCGCTCGCGCAGGGTCGTGACAGCCTGTGCAGCGCCATCCTTGAGGGTGTCACCGAAGGCGAAGAGGCCGAGCACACGCGGCTCCGGTTGCAGCTCCAGCAACCACGACAGAGTGCGTCCCTCGGTCTCCCATTCTTTGGCCTGGCTGGCCAGGTCGCCTGCCGCAAGCTGCTGTTCATCCAGCAAACGACGGTTTCCCAGGGCCAGCAGGCGGCCGTTCACCCTGCCTTGGATCCCGCGGCCGGCCAAGGCACGACTGTCGTCCACGTTGGGAGCGTCCAGGCCGCGATCGACGCAGGTATCCAGCACCGCTTTGGCGAGCGGGTGTTCACTGCCGCGTTGCAGCGCTCCGGCCAGTTGCAGCAGCTCGTTCTCGTCGCCATGCGCCGCAACAAGGTGAGCGATGCGCGGGGTGCCGGAGGTGAGAGTGCCGGTCTTGTCGAAGGCCACGGCCGTCACGGCGTGAGCAACTTCCAGGGCTTCGGCGTCCTTGATCAGGATTCCGTGGCGTGCCGCCACGCCGGTTCCGGCCATGATCGCGGTGGGAGTGGCGAGGCCAAGTGCACAGGGGCAGGCGATGACCAGCACCGCAACGGCATTGATCAGCGCGGTCTCGATGCCGGCACCGGCCAACAACCAGCCGGCAAGAGTGGCCAGGGCAGTCAGCATTACCGCCGGGACGAACACCTGGCTGACGCGGTCCACCAGCTTCTGGATGGGCGCCTTGGCCGCCTGTGCGTCTTCGACCAGGCGGATGATTCGCGCCAGCACGGTCTCACCACCAAGTGCCGTGGTACGCACCAGCAGACGCCCTTCGCCGTTGATGGCTCCTGCCGTGACGCGGTCGCCGGGCTGCTTGGGCACCGGCAGGCTCTCGCCGCTGATCAGCGCTTCGTCGGCGTGGCTTTGCCCTTCGCTGACCTCGCCGTCGGCGGGGAAGCGCTCGCCGGGCTTCACCACCAGCAGGTCACCAAGTTGCAAAGCGGCGATGGCGACGTCCTCCTCGCGGCCATCCCTAAGGCGAGTGGCGCGTTCCGGGCGCAGGGCTTCCAGGGCGCGGATGGCGGCGCTGGTCTGACGTTTGGCCCGGCTTTCCAGATATTTGCCCAGCAGAACCAGGGCAATCACCACGGCTGAGGCTTCGAAGTAGAGATGCGGTGTGTGGCCGGGATGCGCGGTCCACCATTGATAGAGGCTGAGGCCATAGCCGGCGCTGGTGCCAATGGCCACCAGCAAGTCCATGTTGCCGGCGCCTGCTTTCACCGCTTTCCAGGCTGCGCGGTAGAAGCGTGCGCCAAGGATGAACTGCACGGGCGTGGCCAGGGCGAACTGTGCCCAGGCCGGCAGCATCCAGTGCAGGCCGAACCATTCCAGCAGCATGGGGACCACCAGTGGCAGCGCCAGGGCGAGGGCAAGCAGGACGGCCCAGCGTTCACGGCTTAGGCGAGCTTCGGTGTCATCCACTGGTGGCTGATCTTCATCCACAAGGCTGGCGGTATAGCCGGCGGCTTCCACCGCCTGGACCAGGCGGGTGCCGTCGGGGGGGCCGAAGATTTGCAGGTGGGCGCGTTCGCTGGCCAGGTTCACGGTCACGTCGGCCACGCCCGGCACCTTGCGCAGGGCCCGCTCCACGCGACCGACGCAGCTGGCGCAGGTCATGCCGCCGATGGCCAGTTCCAGCCGCTGGGCGGGCACCTGGTAGCCCGCGGCTTCCACGGCCGCTACCAGGGCCGGCAGGCTGTCGCCCGAGGCTTTAACACGAGCCTGTTCGGTAGCCAGGTTGACGCTTGCGGCCTGCACGCCGGGCACTTTGGCCAGGGCGCGCTCCACTCGTCCGGCGCAGCTGGCGCAAGTCATCCCGGAGATGGGCAGGTCGAATGCGGTTGGGTTGGTCATGGGTCGATCCTCCTTGGCATGAACCTAGGATCAACCTTGACACGAGGGAAAGGTCAAGTGGTCATTGCACGGCGGCGGTCGGTACCAGATAGAGGCCTTCGGTGCTCTGCGCGAGGCGGTATTTGCGTACCTCGCCGGCCATCAGCGTGATGGTCTGCTGGCGCAACTGTTCGACCCCCGGCTTGCAGCGCCCGGGGCCGAGCAGGCTCAGTCGGATCGACAAGGGTCCCGGCGGCAGGTTGAAGGAAACGATCTGACCCTGCACCAGCCGCGCGGCCAACTGGTCTTCCAGATAGAGGCCGACGTCGCAGGCGGTGGCGAGTTCCAGGCGCTCCCGGGAGACGATCAGCACGCCATAGTCGACCGGAGGCTGGGCCTGGGCCAGCAGCGGTGCCGCCAGAAAAGCGAGCAGGGCAGGTCGGAAGCCGTACATGGCGAAAGTCTCCTGCAAGATGTTCAACCCAGTGTAGGACCAGCCCTTGACCTTGCCACGGTGGAAAGGATGAGACTGGCGTCAGGTTCCACTCACGAGGAGAACGACCATGCAGGTATTCAAGGTTCAAGGCATGTCTTGCGGGCACTGCGTCCGCGCCATCACCCAGGCTGTGCAGGCCCGCGACCAGGCGGCTGAAGTACAGGTGGACCTGGCGGCCGGCGAAGTGCGGGTCGCCAGCCGGCTTGCCGAAGAGCAGGTTCTGGAAGCGATCCGCGAAGAGGGTTATCAGGCCGAGGCGGCCTGAGGCCGGCCCCTGGATTTGGGAGCGATTTCAATCGCGAATGCATTCGCTCCCAACACCTTGGTTCTCAGTCCCAATCCTTCACCAGCCCCCGGAACAAGGCGTCCACCATGGGTTCGGCATCGGTCAGCGGGTCGAACAGCGCGGGGTCGCGGGTCCAGTCGCTGAACAGGCCGATCACCAAGCCATGCACCGCCCGGGACGCCACTAACGGCGTAATGCCCGGGCGCAGGCGCTCGTGGCAGGCGGGGCGGGCGAACAGCGCTTCGCTGAGCTGGATGAACTGATTGACGAAGGCGTAGTGACGCTCTTCGGCCTCGCGCAGCTCTTCGGTGAATTCGCAGCGGTGCAGCAGGATGTTGAAGATGCGTTTGCGCTGCTCGTCCCTTGCCAGGTTGACGATGGCTTCCAGGCACAGGTCGCGTAGCGACAGCATCGGGTCCTGGCCATTGCACCCGCAAAGCCGTTCGGTCATCTGCTCCTGGGGTAGGCGCACCTGGGAGAGCATCTCGTGGAACAGGTGGGCCTTGTTCTGGAAGTGCCAGTAGACCGCGCCACGGGTCACCCCGGCGGCGCGGGCAATCTGTTCCAGCGATGTATGTGCCACGCCGTTTTCCAGGAAAAGGTGTTCGGCGGCGTCGAGGATCGCCCCCCGGGTCTTCTCTGCTTCTTCTTTCGTTCTGCGCATAGCAGTTGGGCCAATAGTGACTAGGCTTCTTGTTTGGGGAGCGGAGTGTACCGATTTTGCTGGTACATGACCGTTACAGACACAAATGAATGTATAGCTCAGCGCCTGCTTCATTTGCCGATTCGGCACCGTATGGAGACACCTTATGCCGTTAACCCGCAGCCTTCCCTTCAGCCTTGCACTTCTCGCCGCAAGCGCCAGTTTTACCGGCCTTGCCGGTGCCGCTGATGCTCCGGGTGGCGCACCACCGGCCCCCGAAGTGGTGGTGGAGACCGCCAAGGCCGCGCCGCTCCCGCTTGTCCTCGAGTATGCCGGGCGTACAGCGGGATTCCGTGAAGTGGAGGTCCGGGCGCAAGTCAGCGGCATCCTCCAGCAACGCACCTACACCGAAGGCAGCCGGGTGAAGCAGGGCCAGATTCTGTTCCGTATCGACCCACGTACCTACGAAGCCGCCCTGGCTCGGGCCAAGGGCGCGCTGGCCCAGGAACAGGCGCGCTACCGGCAGACCGAGCGCGACCTCAAGCGAACCCGCGAGTTGCAGAAGAAGGGGTTCGCCAGCGAAAGCGAACTGGATAACGCGATTTCCAACTTCGAGCAGAGCAAGGCCAACGTCGAGGCCGCCCAGGCTGAGGTGAAGGCCCGTCAGATCGACCTCGACTACACCACGGTGGAAGCGCCCATTTCCGGCATGACCAGCAAGGAAACCCGATCCGAGGGCAGCCTCATCGTGGCAGGCGATCCGAATGGCAGCCTGCTGACCCAACTCACCCAGCTCGATCCCATCTACGTCAACTTCGCCTATCCCGATACCGAGGCCGAGCGCCTGCGCGAAGGTGTGAAGAACGGCAAGGTCGAGTTGCCGCCGGACGGATTGCTCAGTGCTGATCTGAGGTTTGGCGACGGTTCCACCTACCCGCTCTCCGGCCGGGTCGACTTCACCGACAGTTTCGTCAACACCGGCACCGGTACCGTCAGTGCGCGCGCCGTGGTACCCAATCCGGAGCAGAAGCTGTTGCCCGGTATGTTCGTGCGCGTGCTGGTGAAGGGCTTCACGCGGCCTCAGGCCATCACTCTCCCCGAACGTGCCCTTGCACAGGGGCCGCGCGGCACCTTCGTCTACGTGGTGGACAAGGACGGCATGGCGCGGGTGCGCCAGGTCAAGACCGGTGATACCCGCGACGGTCGCTGGGTGATCGAGTCCGGCGTCTCGACTGGCGACCGGGTGATAGTCGAAGGTCTGCCCAAGGTCCGCCCCGACTCGCCGGTAAAGGCCGTGGAGGCCAGCCAGGCCCCGGCCGAACAATCCGCCAAGCAATCCTGAAGGAGCGCCTAACGTGATCTCGCGCTTCTTTATCGACCGCCCGGTCTTCGCTGCGGTCATCTCCATCGTGATCGTGCTCGCCGGCCTTGCCGCCATGCGCGCGCTGCCGATCGCCCAGTACCCCGAAATCCTCCCGCCGCAAGTGTCGGTCTCTGCGGTCTATCCCGGTGCCAGTTCCCAGGTGATCGCAGAAACGGTTGCCGCCCCTCTCGAGCAGGAAATCAACGGCGTCGAGGGCATGATCTACCAGCTGTCCAACTCCGACAGCAGTGGTGCCATGAGCCTGACCGTGTATTTCGAAGTGGGCCGCGACCCCGACCAGGCCACCATCGACGTCAACAACAAGGTCCAGGCCGCGCTCGCCAAGTTGCCCGAAGAGGTGCGCCGGCAGGGCGTGAAGGTGGAGAAGAAATCCTCCGACATCCTCCAGGTGGTCACCCTCTTTTCGCCGGACAACTCCCGTGACCCGATCTTTATCAGCAACTACGCGCTGATCAACGTGATCGACGAGTTGAAGCGGATTCCCGGCGTGGGCGATGCCAGCCAGTTCGGCTCCAAGGACTATTCCATGCGTATCTGGCTGCGGCCGGACAAGCTGGCGCAGTACGACCTCACACCCAGCGACGTGGTCAGCGCCATCCGCGAGCAGAACTCCCAGTTCGCCGCCGGCAGCTTTGGCCAGCAACCGCTCAACCAGCCCCAGGACTTCACCTACACGGTGACCACCCAGGGTCGCTTCACCGATCCCAAGGAGTTCGAGGGCGTCATCCTGCGTTCCGACGCCACCGGCGCCAGCCTGTTGCTCAAAGATGTGGCGCGCGTGGAGCTGGGGGCCCAGGACTACTCCCTCATGACCTCCCTGAACGGCCAGCAGAACGCCGCCTTCGGTATCTACCTGCAACCGGGTGCCAACGCCCTGGATACCGCCGAAGCGGTCAACAACACGATGGAACGCCTGGCCAAGCGCTTCCCCGAGGGCATCGCCTACAAGATCCCCTATGACACGACCAAGTTCGTCGAGGTGTCGATCGAAGAGGTGATCCACACCTTCTTCGAAGCCTTGATTCTGGTGGTGCTGGTGGTCTTCATCTTCCTGCAGAACTGGCGGGCGACGCTGATCCCGGTGCTGGCGATCCCGGTGTCGTTGGTCGGTACCTTCGCCGGCATGTACGTGCTCGGTTTCTCCATCAACCTGCTGACGCTGTTCGGCATGGTGCTGGCCATCGGCATCGTGGTAGACGACGCCATCGTGGTGATCGAGAACGTCGAGCGGGTGATGGCGACGAAGAAGATCGGCCCGCGCGAAGCGGCGATCGAAGCCATGGAGGAGGTGACCGGGCCGATCATCGCCATCGTGCTGGTGCTCTGTGCGGTGTTCATCCCGGTAGGCTTCCTCGGCGGTCTGGCAGGACAGATGTACCAGCAGTTCGCGATCACCATTGCGGTATCCGTGGTGATTTCCGGCATCGTGGCGCTGACGCTTTCGCCAGCTCTCTGTGCCCTGATGCTCAAGCCTGGCCATGGCGAGCCGGCCGCGCCGTTCCGCTGGTTCAACCGCTTCTTCGAGCGCATGACCTCGGGCTATGGCGCTGGCGTGCAGTTCTTCCTCAAACGGTCGCTGATCGGCCTGTTGCTGTTTGGCGGCATGCTCGCCCTGCTGGTCATCCTCTTCGGCCGGGTGCCTGGCGCCCTGGTGCCGGATGAAGACCAGGGCTACGTGCTCAATGCCTACTTCCTGCCGCCGGCAGCCTCCCTGACCCGGACCGAGGAGCTCACCAGCGCCGTCGGAGAGCAGCTGATGAAACATCCGGCCGTGCAGGACGTGGTTACCTTCGCCGGCTTCGACATCCTCACCTTCGGCACGCGCAGCAACGCCGGGGTGTCCTTCGTGCCGCTGAAGGACTGGAGCGAGCGCACCACGCCCGAACTGGATGCGCGCAACCTCACGCACACTTTCATGGGCATGGGCGCCGGGCAGAAGGACGGCATTGTGCTGTCGTTCAACCCGCCTCCCATCACCGGCATGAGTACCACCGGCGGTTTCGAGTCCTATATCCAGGACCGTAGCGGCGGCACCGTGCAGCAACTGGAAGCGGTCGTGCAGAAGTTCGTTGCCGCGGCGTCGAAGCGGCCCGAGTTGGCCGGGGTGAACACCACCTTCAACGCCAACGTGCCGCAGTACTACATCGACCTGGACCGCACCAAGGCACGGGCCCTAGGCGTGGCGATCAACGACGTGTTCACCGCCATGCAGGCCACCTTCGGCAGCTACTACGTCAACGACTTCACGCTCTACGGCCGTACCTGGCAGGTGAGCCTGCAGTCGGAGCCGGAGTTCCGTCGCAAGCCGGATGACCTCAGCCAGGTCTATGTGCGTTCCACCACTGATGACCTGGTACCGCTGTCGTCACTGGTGCGCGTTGAGCGCATTCTGGGGCCGGACTCCTACGCCCGTTTCAACGTCTACCCGGCGGCCAAGGTGCTCGGCGGTCCGGCGCCTGGCTACAGCTCCGGCCAGGCGCTGGAGGCGATGCAGGAAGTGGCGAACGAGGTGCTGGGTGAGGACTACAGCCTTGGCTGGATCGGCTCGGCGTATCAGGAGCTGGCTACTCACGGTTCCGGTAGCACGGCGTTCATCTTCGGCCTGATCATGGTGTTCCTCATCCTTGCCGCCCAGTACGAGCGCTGGACCCTGCCGCTGGCGGTGGTCACCGCGGTGCCCTTCGCAGTGTTCGGCGCGATCCTCGCCGTGTGGTTGCGGGGTATCCAGAACGACGTGTACTTCCAGGTCGGCCTGGTGACCCTGATCGGCCTGGGGGCGAAGAACGCGATCCTCATCGTCGAATTCGCCGTGCTTTGCCGGGAACAGGGCATGGGGCCGGTGGAGGCCGCGCTTGAGGCTGCGAAGCTGCGCTTCCGCCCGATCGTGATGACCTCGCTGGCCTTCATCCTCGGTTGCGTGCCGCTGGCCATCAGCTCGGGTGCCGGCTCGGCAAGTCGTCATTCCATCGGCACCGGGGTGATCGGCGGCATGCTCGCCGCCACCGTGCTGGCGACCTTCCTGATCCCCATGTTCTTCATGCTGGTGGAGAAGGCCTCGGACTGGCTGGATCGCAAAAAGTCGTCCAAGGTCGAGCACGCGCATGAGGGTTAGGGGGGCCGTGGAGAGTCATTGTGGGAGCGAATTCATTCGCGAATGAATTCGCTCCCACGGACCAGCAGCCAAAGCCGCTTTTGCGCGAAATCCCCTGTTACTATCTGGCGCCTTAACCGCAAGGGATGGCGCCAGCCTCGACCATGACTTTCCGCATCCTCCTCCTGCTCGGGGCCCTCAGCGCCTTCGGGCCGATGGCCATCGATTTCTACCTGCCCAGCTTCCCGGCCATGGCCAAGGCCTTCGCCACCGATGTGGAGCATGTGCAGCTCACCCTGGCGTCCTACTTCATTGGCCTCGCACTCGGTCAACTGATCTATGGTCCGCTGGCGGATCGTTTCGGTCGGCGTCCGCCGCTGCTGGTGGGCGTGACCATTTTCACCCTGGCTTCGGTCGCCTGCTCCCTGGCACCCAGCCTGGAGTGGCTGGTCGGCGCACGCTTCGTCCAGGCCCTGGGCGGCTGTGCGGGGATGGTGGTGTCGCGGGCTGTGGTGCGTGACCTGTGCGATCCCATCGCCTCGGCCAAGGCCTTCTCGCAGTTGATGCTGGTGATGGGCCTGGCGCCGATCCTGGCGCCGCTGGGCGGAGGGCTGCTCCTTGAGCTTTTCGGCTGGCAGTCGATCTTCTGGGCGCTGACCCTGTTCAGCGCGCTGGTGCTGCTGGGAATCGCCTTCTGGCTGCCGGAGACGCTCTCCAACATCACTCCGCGTGCGCCATTGAGTGGCGCCCTCGGGCAGTACCGTCGGTTGCTCGGCGACTGGCAATTTCTCGCCTACGGCATGAGCGGTGGTTTCGCCATCGCCGGCATGTTCGCCTACATCGCCGGCTCCCCCTTCGTATTCATCCAGCTTTATGGCGTGCCGCCGGAGCACTATGGCTGGCTGTTCGGCTCCAACGCCGCGGGCTTCATCCTGGTCGCCCAGATCAATGCCGTGTTGCTGCGCCGTCGCGGGCCGGCCTTCTGGATGCGACGGGTGATCTGGGTCTATCTGGTGTGCGCGTTGGCGCTGCTGGGGGTTTCCAGCTTGCAGACACAATCGCTGTGGCCGCTTCTGCTACCGCTGTTCGGCTGCATCGCCAGCCTGGGGTGCATCCTGCCCAACGCCTCGGCATGCGCAATGGCCGGCCAGGGCCAGAACGCGGGTAGCGCCTCGGCGCTGATGGGCAGTCTGCAGTTTGGAGTGGCGGCAGGAGCTGCCGCCCTTGTGGGCTGGTTGCACGATGGCAGTGCCATGCCCCTGGCCCTGGTCATCAGCCTGTGCGGCTGCGCGGCAGTCGCCTGTGCGCTGCTGACTTGGCGCCTCGACCGCAACGGCCAGGCGCCCCTGGGTTAACTCGCGATCCGTCTTGACCAGTCCGGTAGCACGTGGGGCGCCTTCAGGCGCTCCTCGAGGACGCTGACGAATCGGCGCGCTTCGGCCTCGCTACGAAAGCTCACCGCATGCTGGTCAAGGCAGACTTGCCAGCCAGAACCCTGAGGGGTGGCGGTCGGACGGACAAGAATTTTCACCTCGGTCATCTCCCAATCAAGTGGCGGGGAAGCTGAGTGTAGACCCGCCCAGATGACAGAAAATGACCAGCATCAAGCAGCCGACTGGTGGTCGATACCGTTCGTCCTGGCCCTGTTCGCCGCTGCTCGATTGCCGCTCCGGGGCGAGTTGGCCAAGGCTCTGCAGCAATTCCTGATAACGATTCTCGCTCTGCCGGAGAGCGTCCCTCGCTGACTTCAGGGCACTGAAATCGATGTCGACGCAGTAGAGCTCCAACTGGTTGTGCAAGTTGCGCAGCACCAGGTGGCTGGAGAACACCGTCACCGGGTTGCCATCGCTGCGTTGCAGGGGCAATTCGCTGGCGCGGTTCCAGTGGATCACCCGACGCTGGCGATCGTAGCCCTGCACTGCGCTGCGGGGCGTCTGCTCGAACAACTGGCGGAAGCGCCGCTGGCGAGACCAGGAAAAATAAAAGTCTCTTACCCTCGCGTACCGGACCCTTCGCCAGCCCAACTGCTCGCCGGTCAGTGTCCAACTTGTAGGAGCGAGCTTGCTCGCGAACAGCCCGAGCGGAATCTTTCGCGAGCCGGCTCTCTTCTACAGAAATCGCCTCAGAAACCTTCCAGCACGATCTTGCCCTTAGCCTTGCCGCTTTCCAGCAGCGCATGGGCGCGGCGCAGGTTGGCGGCATTGATGGTGCCAAAGTGTTCGCCCACGGTGGTCTTCAGCACGCCGGCGTCGATCAGTTGGCTGACGCGCTCCAGCAGGCGGTGCTGCTCGAGGATGTCCGGGGTCTGGAACATCGAGCGTGTGTACATGAACTCCCAGTGCAGGGAGAGGCTCTTGCGCTTGAGCTTGGCCACATCCAGCGATGCCGGGTCGTCGATCAGGCCGAGGCGGCCCTGGGGCGCCAGGGCCTCTACCAACTGATCCAGGTGCTGGTCGGTCTGGGTCAGGCTGGCCACATGAGTAACCTGGGCGAGACCAGCGCGGCGCAGTTCATCGGCCAGGGGCTTACTGTGATCCAGCACATGCTGGGCCCCCAGTTCGCGGACCCAGGCCTGGGTTTCCGGACGCGAGGCAGTGCCAATCACGGTCAGGCCGGTGAGCTGTTGGGCCAGTTGTACGAGGATCGAACCCACGCCACCCGCGGCGCCCACCACCAGCAGGCTCTGGCCCAGGTCGGCCTTGCCTTCGGGGATCTGCAGACGGTCGAACAGCAGCTCCCAGGCGGTGATGGAGGTCAGTGGCAAAGCGGCGGCCTGGGCGAAGTCCAGGCTTTCGGGCATGTGGCCGACGATGCGTTCATCCACCCGATGGAACTCCGCGTTGCCGCCCGGACGGGTCAGGTCACCGGCGTAGAAAACACGGTCGCCCGGCTGGAACAGGGTGACGTCGCTGCCCACCGACTTGACCACGCCAGCAACGTCCCAGCCCAGCACCTTGGGTTGCCCAGCCTCGGGAGGCGCGTTGCGGCGGACCTTGGTGTCCACCGGATTGACCGAGATGGCGCGTACCTCCACCAGCAAGTCGCGCGGTCCCGGTTGCGGCTCCGGCAGCAGGATGTCCTGCAGGGATTCGGGGTTGTCGATGGGCAGGTTCTGGAAGTAGGCGACGGCTTTCATCGGGATTCTCCGCGTGGGGCTTGATGGGCCGCATGGTCGGTTATTTCGCAGGAGAGAAAAATCGGCTAGAAAGCGACAGTCTTTCAATAGGAATTTGAAAATGCTGCGCCTCGACGACCTCGCTCTGTTCGTCAGTACCGCTGACCACGGTAGCCTCTCGGCCGCCGCCCGCAAGCTGGATGTCTCGCCCGCCGTGGCCAGTGCTGCGCTCAAGCGTCTCGAACAACAGCTCGAGGTCCGCCTGTTCGCTCGCTCTACCCGCAGCCTGCGCCTGACACCCGAGGGCGAGCAGTTCCTCGTCCATGCGCGCACTGCGCTGGCCAGTCTCGAGGAGGGGCAACGGCAACTGGCCGGCGGTCGCGAAGACATCGCAGGTGTGCTGCAGCTGTCCGCGCCCTCGGACTTCGGCCGCAATGTGCTGGTGCCCTGGCTCGATGACTTCCAGCGCGAGCATCCGCGCCTGGGCATTCGCCTGCACCTCAGCGACCGGGTGGCCGATCTGTTTCGCCAGTCGGTGGACATCGCCATCCGCTACGGCGAGCCGGAAGATTCCAGCCTGGTGGCGCTGCCATTGGCGGCCAGCAACCGCCGGGTGCTTTGCGCGTCCCCCGGCTATTTCGCCCGCCACGGCCGCCCCCAGCAGCCTGCGGAGCTGGAAGGGCACAACTGCCTGCTCTACCAGTTGGACGGGCGTGTCCACGATCGCTGGAGCTTCAGCGAGGGCCGGCGCGAGCAAGTGGTGGCGGTAAGCGGCAACCGTGTCTGCGACGATGCCGATGTAGTGCGGCGCTGGGCCCTGGCTGGGCAGGGGCTCACCTACAAGTCCTGGCTGGATGTAGCCGGTGATATCCAGGCCGGGCGCCTGGAACTGGCCCTGCCGCAATACCGTGGCCAGGCCACGCCGCTGAACCTGATCTGCGCCCACCGCGCCCAGCTCAGCAAGCCGGTGCGGCTGCTCCGCGAGTTCGTCCAGGCACGTTGCGCCACGCTACTCGTCGGCGCGCCCTGGAGTTGAGTGTCGGTCTCGGCAATGCCGGCGTCTGATCGTCGAATTGCTCGGGCCCGAGGTTCCGCTATCGTCTGGATAAGCCGTGGCCTGCGTGGAGATTCCCGTGGCTGACTTGTGTCCGACCTGCTTGAATCCTGCCGGGCCCTCGCCCGGCGCCTGCCGTGGGGGTACCGGCTGATGCTGCGTAACCGCGAGCCTGGTGCTTTCCTGCCGACCGTGCTGCTGGCTTTCGCCGGCTACCTGCTGCTGGCCCTGGGGGCTGTCTGGCTGTCGCGCCAGCCCGGCAGCATTGCCACGCTCTGGTACGCCAACGCTTTCACCGTGGCGCTGCTCTGGGACCAGCCGTTGCGGCGCTGGGCGCCCCTGCTGACGGTGGCGATGCTGGCGGACCTGCTGGCGAACATAACGTTCGGCGATAGCCTCTTGCGGGCGGCGAGCTTCATCCCACCCAACCTGCTCGAAGTAGTACTGGCCGCGTCTCTTTTGCGGGTCAGCGGCGCCGCGTTGCGGATGAACGAAAGCCCCGGGGCCTTCCTGCAGTTCATGTTCTTCGGCGCCCTGTTACCGCCGCTGGTGGGTGCCAGCCTGGGGGCGAGTATCCTCGCCTGGCAGGGGCTGGATTCCTTCGAGCGTGGCTGGATGTATTGGGTCGAGGGCGCCATGCTCGGCGCCGTCTCGGTGCTACCCCTGGCGGTCTGGCTGCGCCAGAACAGCGGGTGGGAGCTGATTGGCGAGCGCCGTCGCCACGAGTTGCTGCTCTACATCGGGCTGGTGTTGCTGGGCACGCCCTTCGCCCTGTTGCTGTTGCCATTCCCCTTCGTCTACCTGGCCCTGCCGCTGATCATCGCCGCGGTGCGTCTGACCTTCGCCAGCACTGCACTGCTGGTTGCGATGGCTTCGGTGAGCGGTGGCGCGATCATCGCCTTGGGCCTGCTTGAAGTACCAGTTCTGCAGAAGGGCTGGCGCGACCTGCTGATCTACCTGCCGTTGCTGCTGGCTCTGTTGCCGGCATTGCTGCTGGCTTCGGCGGTGGAGCAATTGCGTAGACGCCGGCGCGAACTGGCAGCCAGCGAATCGCGCTTTCGCGACGCCATGGACCACTCCGCCATCGGCATGGCGCTGGTGGGGCTGGATGGCCGCTGGCAGCGAGTCAACCGGGCGCTTTGCGACATGCTTGGCTATGCGGAGGAGGAACTCTCCAGCCTGAACTTCCAGGACGTCACCCACCCCGACGACCTGGCAGACGATCTCGAACTGGTGCGGGAAATCCTCGCCGGGCGGCGCCACAGCTACCGCCTGGAGAAGCGCTACCTGCACAAGAGTGGGCGGGAAATCTGGGGACTGCTGGCGGTATCCCTGGTGCGCGACCACGAGGGCGAGCCGCTGTACTTCATTTCGCAGATCGAGGACATCGACCGGCGCAAGCGTGCCGAGGAACGCGAGGCGGAACTGGCCCGTCGCTACTCGGTGGCGACCGAGGCCAGTGGCGTTGGCGTCTGGGAGTGGGATCTGGTCAACGATCGCCTGCTCTGGGACGAGGGTATGTATCGCCTCTATGGCCGCCGCCTGGGCGACGAGTTGTCCTTCGCCGACTGGCTGGCCCACCTGCATCCGGATGACGCGGCCCGTGCCGAACGTGAGGTGCTGGCTGCGCGAGAAGGTAGCCGGCGGCTGGACATCGAGTTCCGCATTCGTCGTGGCGATGGTGAACATCGGGTGCTCAAGGGGCACGCGCGTCTGGTCTGCGACGCCGGTGGCCAGCCGCTGCGCATGGTCGGCACCAACTGGGACGTCAGCGAGCTGCACCAGCTTGCCGAGCGCCTGCGAGATGAGCGCGAGCGCCTGCAGGTGACCCTCGATGCCATTGGCGACGGCGTCATCACCTCCGACCTGGAAGGCCGGGTCAGTTTCCTTAACCCGGTGGCCGAGCGCCTCAGTGGCTGGAGCAGCGACGAGGCCCGGGGTCTGCCCATCGAGCAGGTGCTGCTGCTGGAAGGAGAAGATGGGCGCCTGGTGCCCAACCCGGTGCGTGACTGCCTGGAGCGCGGCAGCGCTGCCAGCCTCCAGGGCCTGGCCTCGCTGCGTCACCCGGCAGGCGGCACCATCGCCCTGCGCGGCCAGGCGGCCCCCATGCGCGCAGGCGACGGCACCATGCTGGGGAGCGTGCTGGTGCTGACTGATGTCAGCGAAGCCCGGGCCATGCAAAAGCACCTGCGTTACGCCGCGACCCACGACGCGCTGACCGGCCTGCTCAATCGCCCTGCCTTCGAGGATGCCCTTGCCGAAAGCTGTCGCGAGGTGGTGCAGAACGACGGCAACAGCGTGCTCTGCTTCATCGACCTGGACCGCTTCAAGCAGGTAAACGACAACGCGGGCCACGCCGCCGGGGATGAATTGCTGCGCCAGCTCGCCAGGCTGATGCAGGCCCAGGTTCGCGCGGGTGACCAACTGGCGC
Source organism: Pseudomonas sp. JS3066 (assembly GCF_036328175.1). NCBI lineage: Bacteria > Pseudomonadati > Pseudomonadota > Gammaproteobacteria > Pseudomonadales > Pseudomonadaceae > Pseudomonas > Pseudomonas sp. JS3066. The sequence goes on along the minus strand of NZ_CP143312.1, from coordinate 4,779,931 downwards.
GCCTGGGTGGCGACGAGTTCGCGCTGATCCTGCGCAGTTGCCCGTTGCCCCAGGCGGAACTGCTGGCGGCTCGGCTGATCGCCCAGGTCCAGGGCGTCGTGCTGGAGTGGGAAGGCCAGGAATATCGCGTGGGAGCCAGCGTTGGCATCGCCTGCATCCACGGCGCCAACGCGCAACCGGCGGAACTTCTGAAACAGGCTGATACAGCTTGCTACCGGGCCAAGCATGCAGGAAGGGGTCAATTCGCGGTCGAACGTCGCTGAGATCGGCAGGCCGGCATATGACAGCCCTCAGGGCCTGACCTACTCTCCATTGTCATGGCGGCAAATGAGAACGCCTTGCAATGTCTTCCGCATTACAACGTACGAATCGAGGTCGATACCATGCGTAAACTGCTGCTTCTTTCCCTGGCCCTCGTCAGCCCCCTGACCTTCGCCAAGACCGAGTGCACCACAGCCGACAAGGCTACCTGGCAAGACCAGACCAAGTTCCAGGAAGACCTCAAGACCCAGGGGTACGACATCAAGAAGTTCAAGGTGACCGATGGCAACTGCTATGAGATCTACGGCTGGGACAAGGACAAGCGCAAAGTCGAGATCTACTTCAACCCGGTCGACGGCAAGGTGGTCAAGCAGGAGATCGAGGACTGACCCGTGAGCACCGATACCGTTCGCCTCTGGGACCCGGTGGTGCGGATCGGCCACTGGTCCCTGGTGGCTGCCTTCATTGGTGACTACTTCCTCAATGAGGCAGGTGACGGCTGGCACCGCTGGCTCGGCTACTACGCCGTGGTGGTGGTGCTGGTGCGGCTGGCCTGGGGCTTCGTCGGCCCCCGGCCGGCGCGTTGGGCAGATTTCTGGCCGCGGCCGGCGCGCCTGGTGGCCCACGCCAGGGCACTGCTCACCGGCGGTCACATGCACCGCATGGGCCATTCACCCCTGGGCGGGCTGGTGATGATCCTCATGTTGCTGCTGATGTTCGGCCTGGGCGTCACCGGCTTCCTGATGGAAGAAGTCGACTACTTCTGGGGCGAGGACCTGCCCCGGGACATCCATGTCTTCATGGCCGACAGCCTGTTCTGGCTGGCCTGCCTGCACGTCGGCGCCGCGCTGGTGGAGAGTGTGCGCACGCGCGAGAACCTGCCCTGGTCCATGGTGACGGGGCGACGCAAGACGCTTCAAGACTAAGGGCCGCATCGCGGCCCATTCCTTTTGCAGGGTCGAACTTGTTCGCCAAGGACAGCGAAGCTGACCCATGTGGGCAACACCAGGGCAGCCTTTCGGCCTGCTTGGCGAATGAATTCGCCCCTACTGCGTTATCGCCGTTGGATGCACGCGCCCGGACAAAGCGTCTTTTCCTGACGCGCGGGTCAAGTTAGAATGCGCGCCGTCGTTGGCCATGGGGCCGCGACATGGGTTCCCTCACCCCATCGGCAAAAAGGATGCGAACCAACATGCCCGCTACAACGCCTTCGATCTGGCGTCCGGCACTGACCGGCCTGATCGCTTTCCACATCTTCATCATCATCGCCAGCAACTACCTGGTGCAGTTGCCGATTACTCTGTTCGGCTGGCACACCACTTGGGGCGCATTCAGCTTTCCGTTCATCTTCCTGGCCACTGACCTCACCGTACGCCTGATGGGCAAGGTCGCGGCACGCCGGGTCATCGCCCAGGTCATGGTGCCGGCGCTTCTGGCGTCCTATGTGGTGTCCGTGCTGTTCCAGGAAGCGAGCTTCCAGGGCTTCGCCGCACTCGGCGAGTTCAACCTGTTCGTCGCGCGGATTTCCCTGGCCAGCTTCCTCGCCTATGTATTGGGTCAGGTGCTGGATATCCAGGTCTTCGACCGCCTGCGCAAGATGCGCCAGTGGTGGGTAGCCCCGGTGGCCTCGACCATTGCCGGTAACCTGCTGGATACCTTCGCGTTCTTCTCCGTGGCCTTCTGGCGCAGCGACAACCCCTTCATGGCGGCGAACTGGGTAGAGATCGCCACCGTCGACTACGGCGTCAAACTGGCCATCAGCCTGGTGCTCTTCGTGCCGCTCTATGGTGTGTTGCTGGGCGGTCTTCTGCGCTTGCTGACGCCGAGTCCGGCGCGGGCTTCCTGAGGCGTCGCCACCACCATCCGCGCCTTTACGTCGGCTTCGCGGTCGACGTCCATTCCCAGCGATACCACCTCTACGCCGCTTTCCTCCAACCGCTCCATCCAGGCGAGCACACTGCTCAGCGTGCCCGCCAGGTTCAGGCTCATGCGGCCAGCGCCATCGCCATCCATGCGCTCAAGGGTGATTTCGGCATTGGCACTGGTCCTGGCAAGGAATCCGGGCAGTGCCGCGTTCGTAACGCGTTCGCCCGACGGGACGGAATTGGCTGGCAGGTTGGCCAGGTCGATCTGCAATTGAAGTTCCTCCTGATAATGACGTTCGGCGTGTTGCAAGGCTTGCTGCTGGGGCTGTCAGACCAGTTGCCAGGCCGAGGTGAGGCTGACCGACCTGCTGCATGCGCGCACGTACCTGGCGGCCAAGGTCGACGATGCGGCCCTCATCGATAATGACGATTCTGGTCTGCATGAAGAGGGAGCCTCGGTATCCATCGGGTTTTGGTCTTGTGGCGAAGACAGCGCGGGCGGTCTCGCAAGGCGATGGGAGGCATCTTAAGGGGCGCCGGAAGCGGGTCTGGTAGGGCGTCCATCCCGGACTACTTGGCTCTGGGAAATTTCCTACAAGCTACGGGCGAAGTCAGTGACCACTGGGCAATTTGAGGTTGGGGCAGGTGGCGATCCGCGAGCGCAGCGAAGCCCAACGATCCAGTGCCCAGAACCGGGCTCTGGCGTCGGGCCGTGCTGCGCCTGGCGCCGACCTGCGGTGACGATTACTTCACCAGGCGTGCGTCCAGGCTGTTCTGCGCCAGGCGCTTCGCCTGGTCCTCGGTCATGCCCAGGTGCTCGTGCAGGGCGGCGAAGTTCTCGGTGACGTAGCCGCCGAAATAGGCCGGGTCATCGGAGTTCACCGTTACCTTTACGCCGCGCTCCAGCATGTCGAGGATGTTGTGCTGGCGCATGTGGTCGAACACGCAGAGCTTGATGTTCGACAGCGGGCACACGGTGAGCGGGATCTGCTCGTCGATGATGCGCTGCATCAGCCGCTCATCCTCGATGGCGCGTACGCCGTGATCGATGCGTTCGATCTTGAGCAGGTCCAGGGCTTCCCAGATGTACTCCGGCGGACCTTCTTCGCCTGCGTGGGCGACAGTGAGGAAGCCTTCGGCGCGGGCACGATCGAACACGCGTTGGAACTTGCTAGGCGGGTGGCCCTTTTCCGAGCTGTCCAGGCCGACGGCGATGAAGGCGTCACGGAAGGGCAGGGCCTGGTCGAGGGTTTTCTGCGCTTCGTCTTCGGAGAGGTGGCGCAGGAAGCTGAGGATCAGCCCGGAGCTGATGCCCAGTTGCTCGCGACCGTCTTCCAGGGCCTGGCGAATGCCGGACAGCACCACCTCGAAGGGGATGCCCCGGTCGGTGTGGGTCTGCGGGTCGAAGAAGGGTTCAGTGTGGATAACGTTCTGCGCCTTGCAGCGCTCGAGGTAGGCCCAGGTCAGGTCGTAGAAGTCCTGCTCGGTGCGCAGCACGTCGGCGCCGGAGTAATAGAGGTCGAGGAACTCCTGCAGGTTGTTGAAGGCGTAGGCCTTGCGCAGGGTTTCCACATCGGCCCAGGGCAGCGCGACCCTGTTGCGTTCGGCCAGGGCGAACAGCAGTTCGGGCTCCAGCGAACCCTCCAGGTGCAGATGCAATTCAGCCTTGGGTAGGGCATTGAGCCAGTCGTACATGGTGGTTTCTCGTTTTCAGGCCAGATCGCCGGAAAGTTTAACTGGCTGGATGGGAATGTGCTGAGAGGGTGTCGGCCCGCCCGGGTTCACCAGGGAAGCTTTTTGGCTGTTTATTGATCATCCGCCTGCAAGTGCCGTGGCTCATGGGCTGCGGCGGATACTCCCAAGCTTATCCACAGTCTTTTCCCCGCTGGAGGTGGACAAGCGCGGCCACGAGGGTAGCCAGATGCGCAGCCTTGGTGCGCGTTGGAAAGTACCGAAAATCAGTTGCTTATCTTTGGTGCAAGAGAAAAGAGAGGGGGCTGGGCAAAAAGCGAACAACTCTCGCTAATCCGCACCACAGCGGCGTTACAGCGAGAAGTCCACGAGTTATCCACAGCCGGCTCCACAGAAATTGTGGGTGGGATTCGGAGCGGGTTCATTCTGTAGGGTGCGCTGCGCACACCAGGGATTCGGGGCCTGGGCTTGGTGCGCATGGCGCACCCTACGGCTGTGGATGGCTGATCGCCGAACCTTCGCTCCGGTTGGCGAATGAATTCATCCCTAGAGTCGTTTCACTTCCAGGCGTCCCCGACTGATGTCCCGCAGAACCTGTTCCAGCCCGGCGATGCGGCCATCGGGCAGGGCCAGGACCAGCTCGGCGCCTTCGGCATCGAAGCTTTCACTTTCCACCAGGGCTTCGAACTCGGCGAGGCGAGCCTTGAGTAGCGGTAGTTCGGCAAAACCGGGGTGGCAGCTGATGCGACTGCGCGCCACCAGCTCCACGCGTTGGCCGCCCTGCAGGCATTTGGCGGCGCTGCCGCCGTAGGCGCGTGCCAGACCGCCGGTGCCGAGTTGGATGCCACCGTAATAACGGATTACCAGCACTGCCACCTGGTCGCAATCCTGGCCTTCGATGGCGGCGAGGATGGGGCGTCCGGCGGTGCCTCCGGGTTCGCCGTCGTCGCTGAAACGATATTGGTTGCCCAGTTTCCAGGCCCAGCAGTTATGGGAAGCGCCGGGCTCGGACAGCCGTGCAATGAAGGCCTGGGCCTCCTCGACGCTGGCCACTTGTGCGGCGTGGGCGATGAAGCGGCTCTTCTTGATTTCCTCGCGGTATTCGGCGGGAGAGGACAGCGTGTATGGCATCAGGCGGTCGCGGGCGGCGTCAGGCCGCAGCCCTTGAGGATGATCTGAATGAGGTTCTGCGTGGCCGCTTCGAAATCGTCCTTGGTCAGGCGCTTGCGGCCGGTGACACGGCAGATCTGAGTGTTGAAGTCGGCGTAGTGCTGGGTGCTGCCCCAGAGCAGGAATATAAGGTTGACCGGGTCCACCGGATCCATCTTGCCAGCGGCGATCCAGGCTTCGAACACGCCTGCGCGTCCTTTGAACCACGTGCGGTAGTCCTGATCGAAGTGCTCTGCCAGGCAGCCGCCGCCGCTGATGATCTCCATGGCGAATATCTTCGACGCGAGCGGGTTGCGCCGGGAGAACTCCATCTTGGCGCGGATGTAGCGGGCCAGGGCCTCGGCTGGGTCGTCCTCGGCGGTCAGGGTATTGAAGGTGCTGTCCCAGAGTTCCAGTTGATTGCTCAACACCGCGACGTACAGACCCAGCTTGTTGGTGAAGTAGTAGTGCAGGTTGGCCTTCGGCAGCCCTGCGCGGACGGCGATGGTGTTCATGCTGGTGCCCTTGAATCCGTGGCGGGCGAACTCTTCTTCGGCGGCGGCAAGTATCAGTTCTTCGTTCTTCTGACGGATGCGTCCGGCGGGCTTCGCGGAAGGATTCGGGCTGTGGGCGGGCACCAGTGAGGTCATAGGCTTCCAGATTCTGAGATGGGGTGGCGACAGCACTGATAACTCAGGTTGGCGTGTCCGACAAGCCAAAACTGTAGCCGTGGTCAGGTTATTCGCGGGATTTGTCACGGCTGCACCCAAATGGGGCTGGGAAGCAGCCGTTTCGCACCGTCAGGTCGTCGCCGCCAGTGCTTCCAGGAAGCTCTCCAGCACCAGGTGCGGTCGGCGCCCCTTGCGGGTGACCGAGGCCAGCGACAGGTCGTAGAACCGGTTCGTCGGCTTCAGTGCCCGCAACCGCCCCTGTTGCACCCAGAAGGTGGCGTAATGGTCCGGCAGGTAGCCGATGTAGCGCCCGGTGAGGATCAGGAAGGCCATGCCTTCGCGGTCCGAGGCGCTGGCCGTGCTGTTGAGCACCTGATAATGGGACTGGATGTCCGCCGGTAGACGGAAGGTGGGGGCAATGGCGTCCTGCTGATTCAGGCGCTCGTCGCTCAGTTGCGCATCGTCGGCGTAGAACAGCGGGTGACCGACGGCGCAGTAGAGCAGCGAACGTTCGCTGTACAGCGGTTGGTATTCCAGGCCGGAGAGGGCCGCGGTCTGGGGTACCACGCCGACATGCAGACGACCGTCGAGCACACCTTGCTCCACCTCGCTGGGTGGCGTCATGCGGATATTGATCTGCACATCCGGCCCGAGGGTCTTCAGACGGGCGAGCGCGTTGGTGATGCGCATGTGCGGCAGCGTCACCAGGTTGTCGGTGAGGCCGATGTTCAGCTCTCCGCGCAAATGCTGGTGCAGACCATTGACCTCGGTGCGGAAGGTTTCCAGTGCCGCCAGCAACTGCATGGATGACTGGAATACCTCGCGGCCTTCCTCGGTCAGCGCGAAGCCGGCGCGGCCGCGTTGGCACAGGCGCAGGCCGAGGCGTTGCTCGAGGTCGCTCATTTGCTGGCTGATGGCCGAGCGACCGATGCCCAGCACGCTCTCGGCGGCGGAGAAACCGCCGCATTCCACCACGCTGCGGAAGATGCGCAGCAGGCGGATATCGAAATCGCTGACCTGCGCCAGCGGCTCGGGGCGGCGGCTGCTCATGGTTTAGTAACCTCTGATCTAAAGATAAGTAAAGTTGGATTTTCGTGACTTTATGCCCGTGGCAATGTCGGCAGCAAGTAGCTCGTCGTTCCTCAGAACAAGACCCATTCGAGGCCACACATGAACATGCCGCAGACCGCCCAGCTTCCTCTCGCCAGCCAGCTCAAGCTGGACGCTCACTGGATGCCGTTTTCAGCCAACCGCAACTTCCAGCGCGACCCGCGCCTGATCGTCGCCGCTGAAGACAGCTGGCTGATCGATGACCAGGGCCGTCGCATCTACGACAGCCTCTCCGGCCTGTGGACCTGTGGCGCCGGTCACTCGCGCAAGGAAATCCAGGAAGCCGTGGCCAAGCAGCTCGGCACCCTCGACTATTCGCCAGGCTTCCAGTACGGCCACCCGCTGTCCTTCCAGCTGGCCGAGAAGATTGCCAACCTCACTCCGGGCGAGCTGAACCACGTGTTCTTCACCGGTTCCGGTTCCGAGTGCGCCGACACCTCCATCAAGATGGCCCGCGCCTACTGGCGCCTCAAAGGCCAGCCGCAGAAGACCAAGCTGATCGGCCGCGCCCGTGGCTACCACGGCGTGAACGTCGCCGGCACCGCCCTGGGCGGCATTGGTGGCAACCGCAAGATGTTCGGCCAGTTGATGGACGTCGACCACCTGCCGCATACGCTGCAGCCGGGCATGGCCTTCACCAAGGGCGCAGCCGAAACCGGCGGCGTGGAGCTGGCCAACGAACTACTGAAACTGATCGAACTGCATGACGCGTCCAACATCGCCGCCGTGATCGTCGAGCCGATGTCCGGCTCCGCTGGCGTGATCGTGCCGCCGGCCGGCTACCTGCAACGCCTGCGCGAAATCTGCGACCAGAACAACATCCTGCTGATCTTCGACGAAGTGATCACCGCCTTCGGCCGCATGGGCAAGATGACCGGTGCCGAATACTTCGGCGTGACCCCGGACCTGATGAACGTGGCCAAGCAGATCACCAACGGCGCCATCCCCATGGGCGCGGTGATCGCCAGCCGCGAGATCTACCAGACCTTCATGAACCAGGCGACGCCCGAGTACGCCGTCGAGTTCACCCACGGCTACACCTACTCCGCGCATCCGGTTGCCTGCGCCGCCGGCCTGGCCGCCCTGGACCTGCTGGAGAAGGAAAACCTGGTGCAGCAATCGGCCGAACTGGCTCCGCACTTCGAGAAGGCCATCCACGGTCTGAAGGGCGCCAAGCACGTCGTCGACATCCGCAACTGCGGCCTGGCCGGTGCCCTGCAGATCGCCCCGCGTGACGGCGACGCCATCGTGCGTCCGTTCGAGGCCGGCATGGCCCTGTGGAAGGCCGGCTTCTACGTGCGCTTCGGCGGCGACACCCTGCAGTTCGGCCCAACCTTCAACGCCAAGCCGGAAGAGCTGGATCGCCTGTTCGACGCCGTCGGCCAGGCCCTGCAGGGCGTCAACTGATGAGCCAACGCCCGCAGGCCGTGCCCACCGTGCAGGTGGATAACGACGAGGTGATCGTCACCGAGTGGCGCTTCGCCCCCGGTGCCGAAACCGGTCGCCACCGCCATGGTTACGACTATGTCGTGGTGCCGATGACCAACGGCACCCTGCTGCTGGAAACCCCGGAGGGCGACAAGCACGCCCCCCTGGTGGCCGGCCAGAGTTACTTCCGCAAGGCAGGCGTCGAACACAACGTGATCAACGCCAGCGACCACGAAGTGGTCTTCGTGGAAACAGAAATCAAGTAATGCACGGTCTGCCCCCTCTCCCTCCAGGAGAGGGCTGGGGTGAGGGAAACCACCTCCCCTGCGGACCTACCGGACAAAATGCCCTACAAGAGACCCCACCCATGAGCCTCATTCCGCACCTGATCAACGGCGAACGTATCGACGACCAAGGCCGCACCGCGGACGTGTTCAACCCGTCCACCGGCGAAGCCCACCGCAAGGTCGGCCTGGCCAGCCGCGCCACTATCCAGCAGGCCATCGACGCCGCCAAGGCCGCCTTCCCGGCATGGCGCAACACCCCGCCGGCCAAGCGCGCCCAGGTGCTGTTCCGCTTCAAGCAACTGCTGGAGCAGAACGAAGCAGTCATCGCCAAGCTGATCGCCGAAGAACACGGCAAGACCCTGGAAGACGCCGCCGGTGAGCTCAAGCGTGGTATCGAGAACGTCGAGTACGCCTGCGCCGCCCCGGAAATCCTCAAGGGCGAATACACCCGCAATGTCGGCCCGAACATCGACGCCTGGAGCGACTTCCAGCCGCTGGGCGTGGTCGCCGGCATCACCCCGTTCAACTTCCCGGCCATGGTGCCGCTGTGGATGTACCCGCTGGCCATCGCCTGCGGCAACACCTTCATCCTCAAGCCCTCCGAGCGTGACCCGAGCTCCACCCTGCTGATCGCCGAGCTCTTCCATCAGGCCGGCCTGCCCAAGGGCGTGCTGAACGTGGTCAACGGCGACAAGGAAGCCGTGGATGCGCTGATCGAAGCGCCCGAAGTGAAGGCCCTGAGCTTCGTTGGCTCGACCCCGATCGCCGAGTACATCTATGCCGAAGGCACCAAGCGCGGCAAGCGCGTGCAGGCCCTCGGCGGCGCCAAGAACCACGCCGTGCTGATGCCCGACGCCGACCTGGACAACGCCGTCAGCGCACTGATGGGGGCCGCCTACGGTTCCTGCGGCGAGCGCTGCATGGCCATTTCCGTGGCCGTGTGCGTGGGCGACCAGATCGCCGATGCCCTGGTGGACAAGATCGTTCCGCAGATCAAGGGCCTGAAGATCGGCGCCGGCACCCAATGCGGCCTGGACATGGGCCCGCTGGTCACCGCCGCCGCCCGCGACAAGGTGGTCGGCTACATCGACGACGGCGTCGCTGCTGGCGCCAAGCTGGTGGTGGACGGCCGTGGCTACCGCGTGGCCGGCCATGAAGACGGCTACTTCGTCGGCGGCACCCTGTTCGACCACGTCAAGGCCGACATGCGCATCTACCAGGAAGAAATCTTCGGCCCGGTGCTGTGCATCGTCCGCGTCGGCAGCCTGGAAGACGCCATGCAGCTGATCAACGACCACGAATACGGCAACGGCACCTGCATCTTCACCCGTGACGGCGAAGCCGCCCGTCTGTTCTGCGACGAAATCGAAGTGGGCATGGTCGGCGTCAACGTGCCGCTGCCGGTACCGGTGGCCTACCACAGCTTTGGCGGCTGGAAACGCTCCCTGTTCGGCGACCTGCACGCCTACGGCCCGGACGGCGTTCGCTTCTACACCCGTCGCAAGGCCATCACGCAGCGCTGGCCGCAGCGCGCCAGCCACGAGGCTGCGCAATTCGCCTTCCCCAGCAACGGTTGATTGACCCGTTGAACGAAAAGGCCCGGCATATTTGCCGGGCCTTTTTGTTTTGATGGGTAACTGAGCGGACAGTTACTTTCCGATCTTGCGGTTGCGCACGAACAGCACCTTTCCCCCAGTCGTGGTGGTTCCACGTTCCTCGAGCTCGAAGTGTTTCGGGTTCCCCTTGATCAGGTCGCTCAACTTCTTGAACCCGTACAGGCGCGGATCGAAGTCGGTGCGGATCTTGGTGATGTTGGAACCCACAGCTGCGAGGGGAGCCCAGCCGTCTTCTTCGTCTAGCCCGTCGATGACTGTTGCAATTGCGTTCACCGGAACTTTCTGCGGCTTCACCGGGGAGGGCTTATCAGTCGATTTGGGCGCCTCGGCCGGTTGCGGCGCTGCAACGGACGGCTTGTCACCGCTGGGGGTTGGCTCAGGCAGAAGCTCGGCGCGAAGTATCTCGGTGTAGATGAACTTGTCGCAGGCCGAGACAAAGGGCTTGGGTGTCTTCTCCTCACCGAATCCGTACACGGTCAGGCCTTCTTCCCGCAAGCGCGCGGCCAGGCGGGTGAAATCACTATCGCTGGAAACCAGGCAGAAACCGTCGAAGCGCCGGGTATAGAGCAGGTCCATGGCGTCGATGATCAGCGCACTGTCGGTGGCGTTCTTGCCCTTGGTGTAGGCGAACTGCTGGATGGGCTGGATGGAGTGGTCGAGCAACACTTTCTTCCAGCTGCCCAGTTGCGGGCCGGTCCAGTCGCCGTAAATGCGTTTCACGCTGGCCACGCCGTACTTGGCGATTTCTTCGAACAGGCCCTCGATGATAGCGGCCGGCGCGTTGTCGGCGTCGATCAGAACGGCCAGGTGCTTCTGCTGGCGAGTGGCTTGCTGCTTGATGGCCATGGTTCATCCTTGGGGTAGTGAATGCCTGACCATACTGCGGACCGGTGACTGGTGCCATGGCCAGCGATGGGTCGTTTTCGTAGGGTGGCGCAAGCTTCACCGGCTCACCGACGGAGGCTGGATGCGCATGTAAAGCGATGTCCCCCTGCAAGGCTGGCAGCGGTGCTGCGGGGATTGCAGGAGTTATGTCTGGTCACCTTGTTGGGCTTAGTTTCGCTCAGCGCCAACCTATGGAGCTTGCATCTATGACCCAACAAAAAGCCCGACAGATGCCGGGCTTTTTGTCGGGGGGTAGAGACTTACACCTTGCGCACGAATTCCGATTTCAGCTTCATCGCGCCAATACCATCGATCTTGCAGTCGATGTCGTGGTCGCCGTCGACCAGGCGGATGTTCTTCACCTTGGTACCGACCTTCACTACCAGGGACGAGCCCTTGACCTTGAGGTCCTTGATCACGGTGATGGTGTCGCCGTCCTGCAGGACGTTGCCGACGGAGTCCTTGATCACCTTGTCGTCGCTGACTGCCTCAGCGCCGGTGTCGGCGGACCACTCGTGGGCGCACTCCGGGCAGATCAGCATTGCGCCATCTTCGTAGGTGTATTCGGAGTTGCATTTGGGGCAGGGCGGCAGGGTGCTCACGGTTTACCTCGACGTCGGTGTCACGAAAAACCATGGATTGTATAGGGTTTTGCCATCGCCTTGCCCATTTCTGCGCGTTCGTAATGCGTTTGTATCCGCCGCTTTACCGACTTGACCATGTCAAAATCTTCTCGGGAAAAGCGGCTGCTAGTCTGGCTCCATTGATAGTGCGCGGGCCTATCCCGCATCGAGGGTGCCATGCTGCAACCTGTGTTCTGGAAGCTGATCCCCAGGGAGCAGCGCAGTTTCCTGCGTAGCCGCCTGAGCGCGGTGGATCGTCAGGTAGTGAACCGGTCGATGTCCGCCAGGCTCGGGTTGCCGCCGCAGTTCAGCCTCAATGGTTGTCTCTTCATCCACGTCCCCAAGTTCGCCGGCAACAGTGTCAGCTCGGCGCTGTTCGGCAACTGGCGGCCGGGGCATGTGCCGCTGTACTGGTACGAGCAGCAGTTCCCCGAGCACTACGCGAGGGCGTTCAAGTTCACCTTCGTGCGCGACCCGCTGGAGCGCGCCTGTTCCGCCTACAGCACATGAACCACACTTTGCAGCGGCAGTCGGTCCCGGTGCGGGAATTCTGTTCGGCGCGCACTCGGCGCATAGTGCGCCGGGTCTATGCGCGAGATTACGAGTGGTTGGGCTATGAGTGAGGCAGTCACCTGCACGTTGGCCGTGCCTGCACGGGCCAGAGCTTCGATCAAGCATCAGCGTCCACGCTGCATCTGGCTGACCGGCCTGTCCGGCTCCGGCAAGTCCACCCTGGCCAATGCCCTGGAGCTTGAGCTCAACGCCCGTGGCCTGCACACCTATGTGCTGGATGGCGACAATCTGCGCGGTGGTCTCTGTCGCGGCCTGGGCATGAGTGCCGAGGATCGTCGCGAAAATGTCCGGCGCATCGCCGAAGTGGCACGGCTGATGGTGGATGCGGGGTTGATCGTGATCGTCGCGGCGATCTCGCCTTTTCGCGCTGATCGTGAAATGGCGCGGCAGTTGTTCAATCCGGGTGAATTCTTCTCTGTGTACGTCAGCACATCGTTCGATGTTTGTGCGCAGCGCGATCCGAAAGGCCTGTACCAGGCGGCGCTGGAAGGACGTATCCGTGACTTCACTGGCCTGGACAGTCCCTACGAGCCGCCGCTGGATGCGGACTGGGAAATTGATACCGGAGCTATTTCGCTGACGTCGGCGACTCACGAGCTGCTGGGATTCGTGCTGAGCACTTGAGGCTCAGGGCGTGTCGATGGGTTCGGGAATACTCAGAACGCCGGCGTCGGTGAAGCGCCGGGTTCCCCAGAAGCCGCCGCCCAGTTTGCCGCGCAGGGCGTAGGGCACGTTCTGGAACGGATGGGTGCCGCTGAGCGTCCAGGCCTGCCGCAGGACCGAAAAGGCCGAGATGGTCACCGGAACTTCGATCAGCGTCTCGCCAAATCCCGCCACCGTCCCGCCCTTGCTGCTGACCCCGCTGGCCATGGGCAGGTCGTTCAAGTCCAGTTCCAGGGCCACGCCGTTGTAATGGATGGCGCCCTCGTTGGGGTTCTGCACGCGGAGCTTGAGGTTGAAGCGCACTTCCAACCCCTCGCCGGGAATGGGCTCCATACCTGCCAGGTCGACCTGCAACGGGTCGCGTGTACCGAAGTCGGCACAGCCCGTCAGGAGCAGCAGGGGAATCAACAGGGCGGCAAGGCCGGTGGTGCGCATGGCGTGCTTCCTGCGTGAGGTCTTGCGTTGAAGTAAAGATCAGGCCCGTGCGGGCGTGCCCACATTTTCTGTGGAGCGAGCTGTGGATATCTTCTGGATGGATTGCCGCAAGGCCCGTGCCTGGAGGGTTGGCACTGGTTGCTCGTTTCATGTGCATGCGGGGTGCAACCCTATCCGCCTGAAGGCCTGCCGCAGATACTCACGGAATCTGTGGGGTAAGCTGTGGATAGCTTTGGGGTGGATGGCTACAGGCATTGAAGTGCGCGGCTTTCAGCGTGGTGGTTGGATTTTGCTCAGGTGTCTTGAGCTGCCTGGGCTGCGGGTTGCGATGGCTCTGAAACTCGCGAGTGAACTAGCTCCCATAACGCTAGGCATGCCCCCTGCTGCAGGTCAGGTAATGCGCACAAAAACTGTGGGTCGCTCTGTGGATATCTTTGGGATAAATGCCGCTGTGGCCCGCGGGAGATGGGCTGGAAGCGCTTGCTCGGTTTTTCGGCGTCAGTCGTATTCAGCGGCTTCGTGATCGCCCATCAGGCGGCGCTGACGCGGAGAGCAGGCGGCCAGCACGTCCGGGTTGAAGCGGAAGGCGAGGTAGGGCGAGAACTTCTGCGCCACCATGCGTCGTCCGTAATGCACCTGCAGCAGGTAGCGAGTGCGGTCGGCTGTGCGATTGCGACTGCCGGCGTGCCAGAGCTCGCTGCGAAACACCAGCACATCGCCGGCCCTGCACAGCACGGCTTCGGCCGATTTGCCGCGCCAGCTGGTTTCTCCTGTGCAGGGCTTGCGTCCGGCGCGATGGCTGCCAGGAATCACCAGAGTGGGGCAGAGGTCGGCGTCGATATCGTCGAGGTAGAGGTGCGCTGTGCATATCTGCACCGGCAGCGAGAAGGCCGGGTCAGCCAGCAGGCTTTCCGGCAGTTCCATGGCCAGATGGTCCACGTGCAGTTCGCCGCCGATAAAGCCGGGGTGGCTTCGCCAGGCGGTCATGCCGACCAGGTGGCAGTCTCCGCCGAGTGCCGCTTCGGCCAATTCGATCACTCCGGGCAGGTCGAGATATGGCAGCCACTCCGGGCCCCGGTTGAACACGCATTTGAAGTGGTCATCCACCAGGCCGATGTAGTCCCAGTGGATGGGCTGGAGTCGGTCCATCAGTGCGCGCAGGGTGGCGATGGCGGGGCCATCGAGTATGCCAGGAAGGAGGGTGAAACCCTGGTCGTGCAACGCCCGAAGGTGGTCGGTGGTGGACATGGGGATGTCCTCTTTCGCCGGTGGGGCTACCTGTAGGGTGGACCACGCGTCACCGGTCCACCATTCGAGCCCAGGCGTCAGCCCTTGAGCAGGCCGGCAAGGCGCTGGTGTAACGGCTCGATCTCGTCTTCCGTCAGGCTCAGCAGAAAGTCGTTTCTCAGCACTTCAACCAGTTCCGCTGCGTCTTCGATCTTACGGCTTTCCACCCGGCCATCGCGATGGCGCTTGTTGAAGGTGCCGTTGGCCAGGGTCAGGCGCCACTCGCCTTCGCTGCGGGCGGTCATCAGCATCTGCCGGAACACGCTATTGGGGTGGGTGGAGGTGTACCAGTTGCGCGGGATGCAATCGACCCAGGCGTTTACCTCCGCGCCGAAGCGATAGCAGGCCGCCCAGCCGGTTTCCGCGCGGAAGTTTTCCAGCTGCACTTCGCCGGTTCCGTCGTTCTGGGGGCGCAGGCGATAGGGGAGGTCGCCAGGCATTTCACCTGCCAGGGGCACGGCGCGCCAGGGGGTGGCGGAGCCGAAGCCGACATCCGCCAGGTAGGGGCCTTCCGGAAGCAGGACGCGCAGCATCAGGTGGGAAAGCATGGTCTGCGGTGCGTCCAGCGGCAGGCCCCAGCGCACCCGGCCGCCCAGCAGTTCGATCTGGTAGCCGAGGGCGAGCAGCAGGCGCGCGAAGAGATTGTTCAGCTCGTAGCAGTAGCCACCGCGTTGGCGCTCCACCACCTTGGCGAACACCGCGTCGGCGTCGATACGGATGGGGCGGTCGAGCAGTACGTCGACGTTCTCGAAGGCCACCCGGCGCTGATGAGCAGCGATGAGCCGGTCGAGGCTGGCAAGGTCGGGCTGCTTCGCAGCGGGGATGTCCAGATGGCGCAGGTAAGACTCGGTCTGTTGCGGGTTCAGCGCGTACATGCACGAAGGCTCCATGACGATGACGCCTGGATGCTAGCAGATGCCTTCCCACTGGCGATGAACGGTAGTTTGGTGTCGTTCTTAATCAACAGGCCCTGTAAAAAATAAGAAACTAACAGGTCACGAGATGACGCGGAAAATAGCGCTAAATCATGCGCTTGAGGTGATCTCTGTATTTTTGGTCAGAGGCGTTCTGTCGATTTTTTTGCTCATTGCTGCTGTATTTGTTTGACATATTTTACGTCTTTGGCAGACTTCGCTTCCGTGGTATCCGCCCGGTTCACTCCGTGCCGGGCTTCGCCGTCAATAACAAAAACTCCGTCAGTCGAGACTCCTGTCTCCCAGGTTTCCGGCCCCGACGGGCGTGCCTCTGGAACAAGAACAAATGCTTATCTGGTTTGTTGCGGTATACCTGCTGGTCACCGTCGGTGTCGGTTTCTACGCCGCCACCCGCGTCAAAAACTCCAAGGACTTCGCGGCCGGCGGCCGGAGCATGTCCTTCCCCCTGGTTGCGGCGATGGTGTTCGCCACCTGGTTCGGCTCGGAAGCCGTGCTGGGCATTCCCGCAAGCTTCATCGAGGAAGGATTCGCCGGGATCATCGAAGACCCCTTCGGCTCTTTCGGTTGCCTGATGCTGGTAGGCCTGGTGTTCGCCCGTCCCCTCTACCGCATGAACCTGCTGACCATCGGTGACTTCTTCAGGAAGCGCTTCGGTCCGAACGTCGAGCTGATCACCAGCCTGGTAATCATCGGTTCCTACCTGGGCTGGGTGGCTGCACAGCTCACCGCACTGGGCCTGGTGTTCAACGTGCTGTCCGACGGCTCCATTACCACTACCCAGGGCATGCTGATCGGCACCGGTATCGTGCTGCTCTACACCCTGTTCGGCGGTATGTGGTCCGTTGCCCTGACCGACTTCATGCAGATGATCATCATCGTCGTCGGCCTGGTGTACCTGACCTGGCTGATCGGTGACATGGCCGGTGGCGCCGACGTGGTGATCAGCCATGCCGCCAGCGAAGGCAAGTTCACCTTCATGCACGGCTTCGAGCCACGGGACATCGTCGCCTTCATCGGCGCGGCGGTGACCATGATGTTCGGCTCCATCCCGCAGCAGGACGTGTACGCCCGCGTAATGTCGGCCAAGACTGAGAACATCGCCGCCCGTGCCTCCATGACCGGCGCCGTGTTCTACCTCTCCTTCTGCATGCTGCCGATCTTCCTGACCTACGCTGCATCGCTGATCGACCCGGCCATGGTGCAGAAGTGGCTGGCCGAAGACTCGCAGATGATCCTGCCGCACCTGATCATGGAGCGCACTCCGCTGTTCGCCCAGATCATGTTCTTCGGCGCGTTGCTCTCGGCCATCATGTCCACTGCCTCCGGCACCCTGCTGGCACCGTCGGTGACCTTCACCGAGAACGTGCTCAAGCGCTTCATTCCGGACATGAACGACCGTCAGTTCCTGCTGGCCATGCGTCTGAGCGTGATCGCAATGACCATTGCGACCTCGCTGTTCGCCCTGTACTCGGATGCGAGCATCTACGAGATGGTGGGCAACGCCTACAAGGTGACCCTGGTCGCCGCCGTGGTGCCGCTGTTCGCAGGTCTTTTCTGGAAACGCGCCACCACCCAGGGCGCCCTGCTGGCAATCGCCGCGGGCCTGATCTCCTGGATCTTCCTGGAAGCCACCTACGCCGAAACCGACTTCTGGCCGCCGCAACTGGCTGGCCTGCTGTTCAGTGCCCTTGGCATGTTCGTGGGCTCGATGCTGCCGCAGTTCGTGCGCAGCCGTCGCGAGTCCCTGGAGCCTGTCGCGGCCTGATAGGTCGAGAAATGAAAAAGCCCCGCCAAGTGCGGGGCTTTTTCATTGGCGGCGAATGGCTTGTAGGGGCGAACTCATTCGCCAGGCAGGCCGAAGGTCTGCCCTACGAGGCTGAATGGGGTAGCTACGCCACCCTTGGCGAATGAATTCGCCCCCACAAATCAGGCTTCAGGCCACCAGTTCGACGAAGCCGCGCAGCACCGTGAGGCCGACGAATACGGCCATGGCAATCGAGCTGTTGCGGGGCACTTCGTCGCAGAGATTGCGGTAGTTGATGGGGGCGAAGAAAAGCTTCGGCCAGCAGGCGAAGATGGCGCAGAGGGCTATCAGGGAGAGTGCGGCGAGGCCGGAGGAGAAGTCGAAGGGCTCGCTGGCGAGGATGCAGCCGATGGGGGCGGCAATCGCGATGGCGATCCAGGCGCTGGAAACCAGTTTCTCACCCCGGGTGTGCGAAGTGGCTTGGGCGCTGTCGCTGGCCATCGGAAGGTTCCTTTTCTGACTGCAGGCTGAGACTGTCGCGCATTCTCTACCCGCCTTTTCCATGGTGCAAGACAGAGGGGCCCGACATTGTGCCGGGCCCCACAGGCATCAGAAATGCACCTTGGCCAGCAGGCTGAAGGTGTTCTGGTCGGTGCCGCCGAGGATCTCGTCGCCGAGGAAGCTGTTGTCGTCGATGGCGTACTTGTTCTTCCAGTAGTCGTACTCGATGCCGACGTAGAAGTGCTTCACCGCGCTCCAGCCCATGGCCTTGCCCAGGTCGTACTTGATCTGCGGGTTGAAGTGCAGGTTGGCGTGCAGGTCATTCGGACGGTCGGAAGTGGCGTCCTTGTTGTTCCATACCCAATCCATGAACCCGTCGATCAGGATGTCCGAATTGCCCACCGGAATGGTGTAGGACCACACCGGGGTGACCTGCCACTGGCCGGACGGGCTGTTGGTGATGCCGTCGGGCTTGCGGTAGTAGAAGTTCAGCTGGAAGTAGTCGAAGCCGGGGACCTTGAGGTCGAAGCCCGGGCCGAGCAGGTAGTTCTGGTTGCGGTTCTCGCCACGCTCGTAGGTCGCGGCCAGCAGCACGCCGCTGATGGGGCCCAATTCCAGCTTCTGGTCGAAGATCTTGCCGAAGGACAGGCGCGGGGAAATTTCGCCATAGTAGGTGTTCTTGCCGGCGTTGGCGTCTTCCTCACCGTTGTAGTTGATCTGGTCGACGAAGATGAACAGGTCACCGAAGGTCCAGCCGCTGGCGTGCTCGAAGGTGAAGGTCTGCTGGATTTCAGGGTTGATCTCGAAATCCTTGCCGTAGAGGTAGGTCAGGCTGTTGTCCTGCCACAGCAGGGGGCCGTCGGCCAGGGCGTTGCCGGCCGCCAGCAGGCCACCAGCGAGCATCAGGGAGGAAAAGACGCGGTTCATCGGGTATTGGCTCCAGTGGTTTTAAGCTGTGTCTATCTGCGTAGAACTTGTCTGATTGGTCAGGTCTGCCGGGCAGCAAAAAGAGCGCCAGGATGCTCTGGGCAAACGACCGGGCGCGCGATTATCGGGTGAAGGCGAGGTTTTTCAAGCGGTTGTACGAGGTTCGCGGTGATTTCCCGACTGCTGGAAGCTGACCAGGTGCACAACTCTGGGGATGAATCTGACCGTGTGGGCGGTTTTGCCTTGAATTGGGGCGGCAGGGGGGCCATGTCTTAGGGGGGCCACGTTTCACCGGTCCACCATTCGGGGCGGGCATGGCGCCGCTGGTGGATGGAGAAGCGCTATCCACCCTAATGGGCTTGTGAGATTGAACGTCGGCTTGCTGAGCGTTGGGCCAATGCCAAACAAAAAAATCCCCCCAGCCGCCCGACGCGACTGGGGGGAACTGGCGCTGAGCGATCAGCGTACGGTGATGTTGCCGGTGCGCACGCCTCCGAAGGTGGAGCGCACGGTGACCCCGGGGCTGGCGCTGGGGACGATAGCGGAGGAGTTATTCACCGACAGCTTCCAGCGGCCGTTCGCCGCCGGCGTGGCGGTGCCCAGCAGAGCGGTGCCTTGGGTACTGGTGACCTCGATGCGGATCTGGTTGTTCTGCGGCCGCGAGGTGGTGCCCTGGATATCCCAGGAGTAGCGGTTGTTGGAGCCCGCCTTCACTTGCGCCTGAGTGATCGCCAGGCTGTCGGCCGCCACGGCCGGGTTCACCGTCACGGTTACCGTTGCTGCCGACGAGGTGGCGCCGATCGAGTCCCGCGCCTGGTAATTGAAAGTGGTGGTAAAGGCGGTGGTCACGCTAGCCGGCGGGGCATAGGTCACCGTGGTGCCGTTGGTGTTGGTCGTACCGAGTCCTGTCGGCGGCTGGGTGAGGTTCACCACCGTCATCGGGTTGGCTTCCGGGTCTGCGTCATTGGCCAGCACATTGATCGTCACCGGTGCGCCGGCGCTGGTGGTCGCAGTGTCGTTGGCGACCACCGGCGGCAGGTTCGGTCGGACGGTGATGGTCACCAGGGCGGGGGCGGACAGGGCGCCCAGGTTGTCACGGACCTGATAGGTGAAAGTCTCTGTCTGGGTGTTCGCGACCTGGGGCGGCGGGGTGTAGATCACCGCACCGGTGCCGCTCTGTACCAGGGTGCCGAAGGTGACGCTGCCAAGGCTGGCGATGGACAGCGGCAGATTGCCGTCCGGGTCGCTGTCGTTGGCGGTCAGGGCCAGGGTCACCGTCACGTCGGCGGTCGTGCTGCCGCTGTCCGGGTAGGCCACGGGTGGCTGATTGGCCGGTTGGGTAACGGGGCTGCCTTCGATGACCACGAACTCCGTGTCGCTGCCGCCAGCGGCCGATTTCACCGTGACCTTCGCCGGGGGCTGCTCAATGCCGACGGCTACCAGGCGCTGGATCACACCGCTGACCGGCAGCAGGCGGCCGAAGCCTTCAGCGGCCATGGACGGAATTTCCACTTCGTCACTGGAGCGCGCCTCTACCGTCAGCGTCTTGTTCGGCCAGGAATAGCGCGCCTGGCTGATCTTGACGATATCGGTCAGTGGCTGGGTCAGGGTGGTGGCCGAGGCGTTGGTGTCTGTTGCGGTGATCAGCACGAAGGGCGGCAGGTTGGCCGGGGCCAGGTCCTGGCCGAAGAACAGCCCGCTGCCATCGCCGGTCATCTCGAACTGGCAAGGCGACGGTGGGTCACCCACCAGGTCGACGCTTTCGCGGAAGCACAGCGTTGCGCTGGCGCTGGAGTTGGCGAACACCGATATCCAGGTGCGCTGGGCGTCGCGGCTGTACGTGGCGCGGTCGACGCCGACCTCGCTTGCGACGCCACCGGTGAAGAGCTTGCCGGACAGATTGAACAGGTCGGTCTGGATGGAAAGGCCATTGGGGCCGTCGATGCGCACGAAGTTGGTTCCGAAGGGACTGCCGGTTACCGCTTCGGTCAGGTTGGGGTCGCCGATGAAGGTTTCCAGTTCACCGGACTCCGGGTTGGTTTCCTGGATGGGGCCTCCGGCTCGTGTCAGGAAAGGGCCGATGTTCCCTGCCAGGGCACCGCTGAAGTTGCCGGGGGCGCCGATGCCAATGTCGCGGGTCATGTTGATGGCGCGACGCCCGGGCGCGGTAACGTTGAAGGTGTCCACGCCATAGGGATGGGTGACGGTATAAGTGCCGGCCACCGGCACCGTGGCGCGAATGCGGATGCGCGCGAAGCTCTGCTGGTCGCCCTGCCGCGGCACGCCGCCGGCGAAGGCCGCCTCGATGCCGGCCACATAGACATCCAGCTGCAGTCCGTTGCCGGGATCGTCGATGCTGGTTTCGGCGAGCATCCAGAAGCTTTCATCCGGGAAGTTGCCGGGGAAGGCCACGGGTTTGGTCTCGTCGAAGATGCCTGGGTTCGGCAGCAGGGTGCACATGAAATTACCCGGAGCCCGCGTGCTGAGGGTCTTGGACAGGCAAAGCTCCAGCGGCGTGCCCTGGGTGTCCTGATACCAGCGTGGGAAGTAGCCGCTGGCAGCGGTGTACGGACCGGGGTCCACCGCAGCCAGTTGCGCCTCGGCAACCGGGGCGCCGATAAGCACACCCAGCAACAGGGTGAGTATTCCTGGCCATTTGAACATGACTGCCTCCGTTCACTCGCCTGGGGCGGGTGAGTGTTGTTCTCAGGGGAGAATCAGGACTTCTTCGGTATCGGAACCGCCATTGGCCGAGCTCACATGGACGCTCGCCGGTGGAATGACGCCGGCCGGGAGATCCAGGTGTCCGGCTACCAGCGGGCCAAGTCCCTCCACTGTGAGCACCGGCTGGTCGGCCTGGTCGCTGGAGCTGGCGTCCACCGTCAGGCGGCCGGTGCCCAGGCTGTACTCAGCGCGGCTGATGGTTACCAGGTCCACCAGCGGCGCGGTCTTGGTAGCGGCCGTGCTGCCGGGGATGGCCACGCTGTTGTCGGCGATGAACGACACGCTTCCATTGGCCGTCGGGGTCGCTGCGGACTGGCCGTACCAGGCACCGGTGGCGCTGCCCAGCATGGCGCCGCTGGCACCGGCGGTATCGGTGTAGCGCACGGTGGCCGGGGCGGGTGGGGCCAGGGTGAAGAAGTCCTGCTGGGCGGTGCCGTCGGTACCGCCAGTGGAATAGGTCGCGCGTTCGACGATCAGGGGCGTCGGCAACGGCACCTGGGACAACTTGCCGGAAATGGCGAACTGCCGCGTTTCCGCGCGCAAGCCGTTGGGGCCTTCTATACGCACGAAATTGGTCCCGAAGGGGCTGCCAGTGACTTCTTCCAGCACGTTCGGGTCGCCGATGAAGGACTCGGGCAGGCTGGTGACCGGGTTGACCTCCACATAGGGTCCGTTCACCGAGCGCAGGAAGGGCCCGACGTCACCTTTCAAGGCCCCGCTGAAGTCGCCGGGCGTGCTGATGCCGATGTCGCGGGTCAGGTTGATGGCGCGCGTCCCGGGGGCATCCACATCGAACACTTCCACGCCGTAGGGGTGAGTGACGGTGTAGGTGCCAGCCACCGGTACGGTCACCCGGATACGGATTCGCGCGAAGCTGATCTGGTCGCCCGCTGCAGGCAGACCACCCCCGAAAGCCGCTTCCAGTGCGGAGACATAGATCAGGTCGATGCCGGTGGCCGCATCGGTGATGACGGCATCGCCGGTGAACCAGAACGCCTCGTCCGGGAAGTTGTCGGGAAAGGCGACCGGCTGGGTTTCGTCGAATACACCCGGGTTGGGCAGCAGGTTGCACATGAAGGAGCCGGGGACGCGGGTGCTCTGTGCCTTGGATAGACAGAGATCGAGGGCGCGGCCATGGGTGTCCTGATACCAGGCCGCGAAGAACCCGTTGGCCTCGGTAGTGGCTGTCTGGTCGACCGCATAGAGACCGGCCTTGGTCGGGACGACCGTGAGTCCGAGCAATAGTGGGAGCGCGAGTTTCGGCAGTGCGTTGTGCATGGTGTTGCCCTTCCAGTCGATGAACTTCGCCGTTTGTCAGGCTCCGATAGGCCGGGGGCCCGTCGTTGACCAGGAAAGGGCGCAAACCCCATGCCAGAGCGGTTCGGCCGCTCTGGCATGGGGGCGACGTCTGAAACATCTTGAAAAGAGTCGTCGGGAGCTTTCGCCGGAGCTGGGGATTGGCACCCCAGAAGTGGGGGAAAAGTGGGTGGCGAAATGGGGAATTTCCGGCCGTACCGTTCGGCGACCGCTGAACGGTACGGCCGCGAATCATGGGGCCTGCGCTATAACTACCCGCAGTCGGCGCAGGAGTTGCCGGCCCGGCCGGAGGCACCTTTTCACGCCCGCCTTGCGAGCGATCCGACGGTCACACTAGGGGAGGTTTCGATGAAGATGGCGCTGGTGACCAAGCCCTTCAATCTGTTCCGCTGGTTCTCCCTGGTGAGCCTGGTGATCATCCTCGCGGTGGCCATCCTGCTCGGCTCGGCGGCGACCCGCTTCCTCATGCGCGAGAGCATCGACCGCGATGCCATGCTCAGTGCCCAGTTCATCAAGTCCATCGCCGATGTCGAAGTCATCCACGGCAACTTCTCCCCCGGCCTGACCCTGGGCGAGTTCCTCGACAAGCGCGTCGATGGCGCGCGCCTTGGCGTCTCCCACGAACAACTGATCAAGTCCCACGAAGAGTTCTTCGACCACATCGTGCGCCTGCCCGATGTGCTGCTGGCCAACGTCTATGCGCCCGACGGCGTGGTGATCTGGTCGACCAATCCGAAGCTGGTGGGTGGGCATTCTCTGGAGCGCGCCAAGCTCAGTGAGGCGGTCAGCAGCGGCAACACAGTGACCACCGAGCATCACGGCCCCGATGCCTGCCCGGCGGAAGACTATTTCATGCGTGTGCCGCACAGCCTCTACCTGGAAAGCTTCATCCCGCTGCTGGACAGCCGGGGCGAGGTGCTCTCGATCATTGAGATCTACAAGGAACCGGTGGATCTGATCGCCCGCATGAACCGCGGGCTTGTGCTGCTGTGGATCGCCACGGCAGTGGGCGGAGCGGTGATCTACCTCAGCCTGTTCTGGTTCGTGCGCCACGCCTCGCGCCTGGTGGACGACCAGCAGCGGCAACTGGTGGAGAACGAAACACTGGCCCTGCTCGGCGAGATGTCCACAGCGGTTGCCCACAGCCTGCGCAATCCGCTGGCATCCATCCGCTCCAGCGCCGAGCTGGCGCTGGAGGTGGATCCGGGGCCGCTGCACAAGAACCTGGGCGACATCATTACCCAGGTGGATCGCATGTCGAAGTGGGTGCGCGAGCTGCTGCTGTCAGCCCGCCCGCTGGCCGGCGACCAGGAGCCGGTGGACCTCACCAACGCCCTGGAGGAAACCCTCGCCGCCTACGAGCCACAGATTCGCCACGCCGGCATCGAGGTCGACTGGCAAACCCGGCAGGCCCCCAAGGTGGTCAGCCATCCGGTACTCCTGCAACAACTGCTCGGCAGTGTCCTTTCCAATGCCATCGAGGCCATGCCGCGCGGCGGTCGCCTGGCCATCTGCCTGGAACCCGATGCGCGTCGCCATCTGCTGACCCTGACCGTCAGCGATACCGGCAGCGGCATGTCGCCGGCCATGCTGGAGATGGCCTTCAAACCTTTCCACACCACCAAGCGTGGCGGTCTGGGCGTCGGCCTGGTGCTGGTGCGCAAGATCGTCGAGCGCTTTGGTGGAGCAGTCAGCATCGATAGCCGGGAGAACGCCGGCACCAACGTGCACCTGACCTTCAGGGCCACGGCAGGGGGATAACAAAAATGGGCAACAGCATTCTGATTGTCGAAGACGACGAAATCCTGGCCGACAACTTCTGCACCTACCTGCAACGGCGTCAGTTCGACGTCATGGTCTGCAGCTCGGCCGAAGAAGCGCTGCCGATCATCGAGGCGCAGCATCCGGACCTGGTCCTCACCGACTACTGCCTGCCCGGCATGAGCGGTTGCGACCTGATCAGCCGTGCCCGCGCGATGGACGAACAGCTCAAGGTCATCATGATCACCGGCCACGGCAATGTGCAGGGCGCGGTAGAGGCCATGAAGGCTGGCGCCAGCGACTACCTGACCAAGCCGGTGGCGCTCGCCGAGCTCAAGCTGGTGGTGGACAAGGTGCTGGAAGCGCGGCGACAGGAACAGCGATTGTCCTTTTACCAGCAACGTGAAGCCCAGGACTCCGGGCTCACCGGACTGATTGGCGATTCCGAACCCATGCGCACCATGAAGGACATGGTGCGCCAGGTGCTCGGTGCCGAAGAGCGCATGGCCGGGGAAGACCTGCCAGTGGTACTGGTCGAGGGTGAGACGGGTACCGGCAAGGAGCTGGTGGCTCGCGCGCTGCACTTCGACGGCGCGCGCAGCAAGGGCCCTTTCGTCGAGTTCAACTGCGCCTCGATTCCCTCTCACCTGCTGGAAGCCGAACTCTTCGGCCACGAGAAGGGCGCCTTCACCGACGCCAAGGACCGTCGCGTGGGCCTGGTTGAAGCTGCTGACGGCGGCACCCTGTTCCTTGATGAGGTGGGCGAGATCGACCTGCTGCTCCAGGCCAAGCTGCTCAAGTTGCTGGAGGACCGCACCATTCGTCGCCTGGGTTCGGTGCGCGAGCGCAAGGTCAACCTGCGCATCATCAGCGCCACCAACTGCAACCTCGAACAGATGGTCCAGGAGGGCAAGTTCCGCCGCGACCTGTTCTTCCGCCTGCGCATCATCACCATCAAGGTGCCGCCACTGCGCGCCCGTGGCGACGACGTCCTGACCTTGGCCGAACATTTCGTCGCCCAGCATGGCAAACGCTATGGCAAGCCGGGGCTGCGTTTCAGCGCAGAAGCCAAGTCCGTGCTCAAGGGCTACAGCTGGCCGGGAAACGTGCGCGAACTGCGCAACATGCTGGAGCAGACCGTGCTGCTGGCGCCGGGCAACCTCATTGGCCCGGACCAGCTCACCATCTGCCGTGGCCTGCTGGCGGGCGCCGGCGTCACCGAAGCGGCGATGCCGCAGATGGCCAGCAGTCCGCTGGGGCTGGAAGACGAGAACATGAGCCTGTCCGACGCCGAGCGTGACCTGGTGGTGAAGGTGCTGGGCAAGACCGACTGGAACATCTCCAAGTCCGCCCGCATGCTCGGCCTGACCCGCGACATGCTGCGTTACCGTATCGACAAGCTGGGCCTGGAACGGCCCGACCGGCAGCAACATTGAAATCCTCCCCGATTCAGGGGTTTCCCCCGACCAAGGTCGGGGGATCAATGTCTGGTGAAACTTCCGCGCCGATCTAGACTCTAGAAATCATCGACCCAGTCGGGTCGATGCAGCCTTGGCTCGGAACGTGCAAGGATGCAAGTAGCGGTCAGCCTGGCCGCCGTCCGATCTCCTGACAGGGGAGCAGCCGCAGTGTCGAAGAAAGTATTGATAGTCGACGATGAAGAAATCCTCGCCGGGAACTTCCAGACCTACCTGGAAATGCTCGGTTGCGAAGTGCGCACCGCCGCCAACGGTGCCATCGCTCTGGAAGTCGTGGTGAACTTCAAGCCCGACTTGCTGGTGCTCGATTATCGCTTGCCGGACATGACCGGTTTCGATGTCTTCGATGCCATCCGCACCCTGCACAGCTGCGAAGCGGTGCTGATGACCGCACATCCCAGCATCGAAGTGTGCAACCGCGCCATCGAGCGCAAGATCGACATCATCCTGCTCAAGCCTTTCCCCCTGCATGAGTTGGGCAACGTGGTGCTGCATGGCCTGCCTACCGGCGCCCTGCGCGAGTCCCCGAGCGAACCGTCGTCCCAGATGGAACGTCGTCGTGGCGGCGAAGTGAATTTCCCGCTGAAGCTGTATGACGGCGCCTGGGTACTTTCCGATCGCCGCCGTCCCGCGGCAGGCTCCGAAGAACCCGTGAAGCAGGTCAAGAAAGGCACCTGACGTCGCCGGTTCAAGAAGAAGCGCAGGCTTGGTCCTGCGCTTTGTTTTTTCTGGCTGGACTCCGCTTGGTGGACGAGGTGCGTGCCGGTTGCGGACGAGCCAACCGCAGGGAACGTGCGGAGGAAAACGCCCTTTTATCCACCATCGGTGCTGGACCGAAGCCTGCCTGGTCGAACGGACCGCGACGGGGTCGCTGCGCGGCCTTTGGTGAATGAATTCGCCCCTACCAGCACGCGCGGATCACTGGATGCTGGATGCCAGCTCGAAGATCGGGATGTACATCAGGATCACGATCACCCCGATGATCAGCCCGATGAAGGTCATCAACAGCGGTTCGAACAGACGCACGAACCATTCGATCCAGCGGCCGGTTTCCTCGTCATGGAAATCGGCCGTGCGCTCCATCATCTCCCCGAGGTTGCCGGACTGTTCACCGGCCCTGAGCATGCGCAGCGATACCGGCGTCGACAGCCCATGCTCTTCCAGCGCGCGTGACAACGACTGCCCTTCGCGAATGCGCGCGGCGGCCTGGTCCAGCCTCGGGCGCGAGGCGGCGCCGAGCAAGCCGCGCACCATCTCGATGGCGGTGAGGATGGGGATCCCGCCCTGCAGCAGGATGCCCAGGGAGCGATAGAAACGCGCCAACTCATAGACCTGGATGCGCTCTCGGATCGCCGGTAGTCGCTCTATCTGCCGGCCAAGGGCGCGGCGCACGCTCTCCTGGCGCAACAACAGCACAAGGGCCACCAGGACCAGCGCGGCGCCGCCGAACACCTCCGCCTGATGCGAGTGCAGGAACAGGCCGCTGTGCAGCAGGACCCGGGACAGCCAGGGCAGGTTCGAGCCCAGACCTTCGAACACCAGGCT
Source organism: Pseudomonas sp. JS3066 (assembly GCF_036328175.1). NCBI lineage: Bacteria > Pseudomonadati > Pseudomonadota > Gammaproteobacteria > Pseudomonadales > Pseudomonadaceae > Pseudomonas > Pseudomonas sp. JS3066. Next base: position 4,752,454 of record NZ_CP143312.1, on the reverse strand, counting down.
GAAGCGCGGCACCACATAGCCCACCAGGAACAGCAACACACCGCAGCCGACCATGAACAACAGCACCGGGTAGACCGAGGCACTGATGATCTTCTGGCGCACCTCATCCATCCGCGTGCGATAGGCCACGTAGCGGCCGAGGGCGTCACCGACCGCGCCGGTCTTCTCGCTGGACTGCACCAGCGCGACGTAGAGCGCAGGAAATACCGAGGGGAACTGCGCCAGGGCCTGGGACAGCGACTTGCCCTCATAGAGCAGCCGCACCAGGGCCCCCAGCACCTTGCGCGCCTGCAGGTCGGCTTCCTTCTCCGCCAGGCTCTCCAGCGCATCGATCAGCGACAGGCCGGCGTTCAACAACGTGGTCAGTTCCTGGCTGAACAGCAGCAGCGGAAACGCCTCACGGCGCCGCCAGTTCTGCAGCGACCAGCCGCGTTCGGCCTGCAGGGCCAGCACCCGCAATCCCTGGGCTTCGGCCTGGCGACGGGCGTCGTCCTGGCTTGCCGCCTCCACCACCAGGGCGACTACCCCGGCCTGGGCGCGTACCGCCTTCACCTGGAAGCGCATGGCGGTCACTGCCAGCTGGTGACTTCGGCGTTCTCGCCGTCGCCGCCAGGCTGGCCGTCCTTGCCCAGGGTGAGCAGGTCGAAATCGCCGTTCTCACCGGGAGCGCGATAGACATAGGCGCGGCCCCAGGGGTCCTGCGGCACTTCCTTCTGCAGGTAGGGACCGCCCCAGCGCGGCTCGTCGGACGGGGCGCTCACCAGTGCCGTCAGGCCCTGCTCGGTGCTGGGGTAGCGGCCCACCTCCAGGCGGTAGATATCCAGGGCCTTCACCAGCCCCTCGATCTGCGCCCGGGCCACCTTGGTTTCCGACTTGCCCAGCTGGTTGAAATACTTCGGTGCCACAATGCCGGCCAACAAGCCAAGCACCACCAGCACCACCAGGAGTTCGAGAAGGGTGAAGCCCTGTTCGGGTCGACGAAGCATCTTCATGGGAGCCTCCGCTGCGGGTCACTGCGTATGGCTATGCAAGAGCTATGCACGACAGACGGGCGAGGGGGGCGACACATCGCCGGACCGACCTTCCGGCACGTGCTTTGCTGACGGAACAGCACCGAGCAACCCCAAGGGCTCCGGCCCCGCAGGGAGAGAACAATGATCAGAGTGCCCGTCCTGGTGCTGTCCAGCATCCTTGCAAGCAGCGCGTTCTGCGCCCATGCCGACATCTTCCGGGTTGTCTCGGCGGACGGCAGCATCACCCTCACCAACATCCAGCGCAGTGATCGCAAACTGGTTCGCGTGGCCCGTGAGAAACCCTTGCTGGCCAAGGCCCCAAGCCTGGTCCAGCCGATCCGCAAAGGTAGGACCAAGGCCCCGCGCTACGCGCTGATCGTCGCCCAGGCGGCCTTCGACTACGAACTGCCGGCGGAGCTGTTGCACGCTGTGATTCAGACCGAATCCAACTACGATCCTTCCGCCCTCTCGCCCAAGGGCGCTGCCGGCCTGATGCAGTTGATGCCCGACACCGCGAAGGACCTGGGCGTGCAGGACGTGTTCGACCCGGCCGCCAACGTGCGTGGCGGCGCGCGCTACCTGAAGCGCCTGATGACGATGTTCGACAATGACCTCTCCCTTGCCCTGGCCGCCTACAACGCGGGTCCCGGGACCGTGCTCGCCTATGGCAGTGCCATTCCTCCCTACCCGGAAACCCAGCGCTACGTGCCCAGTGTCCTGGGTCACTACCAGCGCCTCCAGGCCGACGCAAAACGACCCCGCTAGTGGGGAAATTCCCCAGATGCGGGGGCGTTTTCCTGCGAATCCTTCACCGCCATCACCCCGATTCCATAGTCCTGTGGGAGCGAATTTATTCGCGAATGAGTTCGCTCCCACAGGAATTGCATTCGGGCCATGGATTCTTCTGTGGGGGCGACTTCAGTCGCTGAACAGGCCGGCGCTGAATCGAACTCCACCTGGTGGACGGAAAAGCGTCGTCCACCCTACGAGGTGCTGGCCGATTGCGAACGAGTTCGCCGCAGGGTGCGTAGGGGGGATAACGCTCTTTTTATCCTGCCCCCACGCACTCCATCACGATTGAAATCACCCTTCACGAATCACTCCACGCCCCATCGCCCCCACCCCGTAGAAACCGGGGAATTGGGTGGGAATCGGGTGGGGGAAATACTGGCAATTCCCCCATTGGCGATTACAACTATCTGATTTTAAAGGCCTTGCTCTGATGGCACAGGCATTGCTCGATCAGTCCTGCCCTCTCTTGGCATCCGTGCACCTGATACCGAGGTCAGCCAAATGAAACGGACTAACCCTTCGCGCAGTGCAAACCCCATTTCCGATGGTGCCCCGAGGGCATCTCTTTATCTGGGCGGCGTCTTCCTGTTGCTGGGCGCGCTCTTCTCCACCGAGGAGGCACGGGCGGCCGTGCAGTGCCAGCGAAACCTCGTGGCCAATGTCGTGGCGCTGGATCAGCCATTGATGTTCAACCGCCTCGGTGCCCAGAACATCAACGGCATGATGTTCGCCCTGCGTCGTGACGTGGTGGACCGGAACGAAGTGCCGCTCACCCAGGGCGGCGCGGCAGTGCCCGGCGAGGTGGCGCTGCGTCCGGACAAGCGTCCTCGCCCGCTGGTGCTACGGGTGGCCGCAGGCGACTGCCTGACCATCAACCTGCAGAACCTGCTGGCCTACCAGGCCAACCCCAACAATCCCGAAGACCCGCTGTTCAAGAAAGACGAGCAGGTCGCCGACCGTCATGTCGGTTTCCAGGTCAACGGCATGCAGGCGGTCAACGACATTGGCGACATCGCCACCAACGCTGGCCGCAACCAGAACAACCTGGCCCCGCCGGGTGGCAGCCGCACCTACACCCTGTATGCCGAGCGCGAGGGCGCTTTTGCCGCCACCAGCTACGGCGCCACCTTTGGTGGTGAAGGCACCGGCGGCAACACCGCCAACGGCCTGTTCGCCCAGGTGGTGGTGCTGCCCAAGGGCGCCCGCACCTACCGTAACGTGATCACCGAAGAAGAAATGCGCCTGGCCACCACCGGACGCACCCCGGCCGGCCAGCCGATCATCGACTACGAAAAACGCTATCCACAGGCTGCGCCCTGGAACGAGGAAGGCAAGGCCGGGCTGCCGGTGATCGCCATGATGGACAACGGCGAGATCATCTCCAGCGACACCGATGCCGTGGTCATGGGCCCCAACCCCGATGGCACCTTCCCGCAGAACACCTACCCGCTGGAAAGCTACGGCAAGCGCAACCCGGCGCTGCCCAATCGCCTGGAACCCTTCCGCGATTTCTCGTCCGTGTTCCATGACGAAAACGCCGTGGCCCAGGCCTTTCCCGGCTACTGGAATGACCCGGTGTTCGGCCATGTGCTGGAACCGACCCGCGACTCCTTCATGATCAACTACGGCGCTGGCGGTATCGGTGCCGAGGTGGTGGCCAACCGTCTCGGTGTCGGTCCGATGCATGACTGCCTGTCCTGCGCCTACGAAGAGTTCTTCCTCAGCGCTCACGCCGTCGGCGATATCGCCATGCAGGTGGACGTACCGGCCAACGTCGGCCTGGAAGCCATCCTGCCTGGCCAGGTACCGCCGGAGGGCACCACCGGGGTGAAGGCCACCATGGCACTGTTCCCGGCCGAGCCGTCCAACGTCGCCCACAGCTACATCGGCGATGCCGTGCGCTTCCGCAACACCCATAACGGCTACGAGCAGCATGTATTCCATCTGCACGGCCACCAGTGGCTGTTCAACCCCAATGACGACAACTCCGACTACATCGATGCCCAGGGCATCGGGCCGGGCTCGGGCTACACCTACGAAATCGCCAACGGTGGCTCCGGCAACCGCAACCGCACCTCGGGCGATGCCATCTACCACTGCCACTTCTACCCGCACTTCGCCCAGGGCATGTGGGCCATGTGGCGCATCCACGATGTATTCGAGGAAGGCACCCGCCTGGCGGTATCCGAGGAAGGCGACGACGGTTATCACAAGAAGGCCTTCGAACTGCGCAGCGGCCTGCCTGCACAGGGCGCCCGCGCCCTGCCGGATGGCGAAATCGTCGCCGGTACACCGATTCCCGCTATCGTCCCGCTGCCGGGCAAGGCCATGCCGCCCATGCCGGGCAAGGTCACGGTGGTCGCCAAGTACGGCGAAGAACTGGTGGCTGCGAACGACGATGACGACGAGCACGAAGAGGGCGATGACGATTCGAACCACGAACCTGAACGCAAGGCCGTGGGCTCGGTGGCCCTGGTGGACCGCAGCGAGGCCAACCGCAACGCCGACGGCACCCTGAAAAACCCGGGCTTCCCGTTCTGGATCGGTGGTATCGAAAGCACCGTTGGCCAACGCCCCAGCACTCCGCCACTGGACATGCTCGACACCGCCAGGGCCCAGAGCCTGCGTGATTCGGGCAATGCCCTGTGGGCAAACATCGACCCGGCCCAGGCCGGTGGCTGGGACGGCGGCCTGCCGCGCCACACCCTCGACGGTGTGTCCGCTGGCGGTGAGGCCGAAGTGGTCACCAGCGCCCTGGACTTCTCCAAGGTGGTCCACCGCGCCAAGGCCGTGTTCATCCCGGAAGAGGGGACCGACGTCGAACAGTCGGTCATGGCCTTCCACGCCAAGGCCAGCCACCCTAGCTTCGCCGTGTCGCCCAGCGGCGCCGTGCAGGCGAAGAACTTCCGCACCAACGGCAGCCTGCCGGTGGGCGGTGCGCCGTACTACGAGCCGTGCATGGACGACACCGGCAAGCGCCTGATCCAGGCCTCCGCAGTCGGTCGCTACAACAGCGGCGACACCATCAACGGCCAGTCCTTCACCGGCAGCTCGGCCTACACCGCCGACCGCCCGCGCGTCTACAAGGGCGCCAACATCCAGTTCGACGCCGTGTTCAACAAGGTTGGCTATCACTTCCCGCAGACGCGCATCCTCGCGCTCTGGGAAGACGCCTGGCCGGTGATCAACAAGCAGCAGCCGCCGGAACCGCTGGTGATGCGGATGAACACCTTCGACTGCACCATGTACCAGCACACCAACCTGATCCCGGCGGTGTACGAGCTGGACGACTACCAGGTGCGCACCCCCACCGACATCATCGGCCAACACATCCACCTGCCGAAGTGGGACCTGACCGCGGCCGACGGCTCGGCCAATGGCTGGAACTACGAGGACGGCACCCTCTCGCCGGCCAGCGTGGTGGAACGCATCCACGCCATCCGCGAGTACAACCACTGCGTCGACGCCGACCCGCGCGACGGTTCCCAGGAGTGCCCGGTGGCCAGGCAGCACCCGTATTTCGGCCAGTTCGGCCGCGCTGACTGGCTGGGTGCGCGCACCACCCTGCAGCGCTGGTTCGCCGACCCGCTGATCAATACCTACAACGTCGACCGCGGTCTGGGGAACATCTTCACCCACGACCACTTCGGCCCGTCCACCCACCAGCAGCTCGGCCTCTACGCCACCGTGCTCACCGAGCCGGCCGGCTCCAGCTGGTACCACGGCGAAACCGGGCAGCCGCTCTACAGTGGACGCCAGGACGGCGGCCCGACCTCCTGGCAGGCGGTGATCGCCACCGGCGACCTGGATGGCGACGGCAAGAACGACAGCTTCCGCGAGTTCTTCATGGAGTACAGCGACTTCCAGCATGCCTACGAGGCGGGCGTCTACGTCGGCGCCGGTCCTGACGGCATCCCGGATGCCGGCGCCTATCCGACCTCAATGGACAGCTTCCGCTACGCCATCAACCCTCCCGTGCGCCAGTCCGGTTCGAACCTCTTCGAGTCGGTGCGTGAGGCTGCTGGCGGCCAGGTCCTGGGCTGCCCGAGCCGTCCTTGCCCGCAGGCGATCTCGGTGGATGACCCCGGCATGTTCGTCGTGAACTACCGCAACGAGCCTGTGGGCCTGCGCATCTTCGACCCCAACAAGGTGGCCCCGGACGGCAAGCCCGGCATGCAGGCCGACGGCCTGGCGGGCGATCTCGCCTATGCCCTGCAGACCCGTACCGATCGCGCCATTCCCGCGCTGAACCTGGCGCCCAGCGCCATCAGCTCGGCCACCGGCCCCACCGGTGCCAGCACCGCGTTCCCGCCCCACATCAACTTCGGCGGCGATCTGCCGGGCGACCCGTTCACTCCGTTGCTGCGGGCATACTCCGGCGACAACGTGCGCCTGCGCATGCACGCCGGTGGCCATGAGGAGGAGCACAACGTCACCCTGCACGGCGTGAAGTGGCTGCACTCGGGCACCGGTTTCGGCAACAGCGGCAACTCGGGATGGAAGGCTTCGCAGATGGTTGGCATCTCCGAGCAGTTCGGCTTCGTCGCCCCGGTGACCATGATGTCCGGCAACACCACCTATGAGGCTGCCGACTACCTCTACAACATGGATGCCTCCATCGAGGGCTACTGGAACGGCATCTGGGGCGTGATGCGCAACTACACCCAGCCGCGCACCGACCTGTTCGCCCTGCCGAACAACCCGCGCCCGGTCTCGTCGCGCAACACCACCCAGTTCGATGGTGTGTGCCCACGTACCAGCCCCAACCCCAATGGCATTGGTACCCGCACCACGGTGCAGCGCAATTACGAGATCGTCGCGGCGCTCGCCAACGACATTCTCGGCAATCCGCTGGGCCTGACCATCGGCGATCCGGCCGGGGCGGGCATGCATGCCGGCGGGCCGCTCAACCCGCAGGGTGGCACCCTGGTGTTCAACGCGCGGCCGGTGACCATTGCGCAGGCAACGGTGATCGACGAGGAAGACGGCGAGGTGTTCACCATCGGCGGCCAGTCCGGCCCGCTGCATGACCCGACCGCCATCCTCTATGTGCGCAAGGCCGACCTGGACCCGCTCACCGGCAAGCTGAAGCCCGGCGTGCCCGTCGAGCCGCTGGTGCTGCGCGCTGCCGCTGGCGACTGCGTGAACATCACCCTGGAAAACCGCCTGCCGCAGACGATGCCTGACCTGCCGACCTACGCGGTGATGCAGGGCCTGGTCAAGCGCGACCGCAACAGCGCGCAGGGTCCAACCACCTTCAACAACAACATGATGCGGCCCTCCAGCCATGTCGGCCTGCACACCCAGTTGTTGGCGTACGACATCACCAAGTCGGACGGTTTCAACGTCGGCATCAACCCGGTGCAGACGGTCGAGCCGCGCGGCGCGGCGGGCGGCGCCTGGCCGTCGAAGAGCTACAAGTTCTACGTCGGCCACCTGGAACGCGAGGGCAAACCGGTGACCCAGCTCGGCCGCAGCGTCGACAACATCACCGCGACCCCGGTCGAGTTCGGTGGCTTCAACCTGCTGCCGGCCGACCCGGTCAAGCAGGGCCAGAAAGGCCTCGCCGGCGCCATGAGCATCGCCCCGCAAGGCGCCACCTGGGTCGAGGACGCCGGCATGCGTGCTGCCGCCACCGTGACCCCGCTGTCCGGCACGCCGTACCGCGACTTCTCGCTGGTGCTGCACAAGTCGCTGAACATGCGTTGGGCCAATGGCCGGCCGGTGGAAAACATGGCCTCCGAAGGCTTCGGCATCCCGGCCGATCCCAAGGACAACTCCGGCATGGCGGTGAACTACAAGAGCGAGCCGCTGTGGTACCGCTTCGGCAAGGCGCCGGACGCGCCCTTCGGCCATGCCCAGGGCCACGGCTGGGGCGACGTACCCAACGCGCACATGGCGTACAACAACGAGCTGGTGGGTGGCGACCCGTTGACCCCGATCATGAAGGTCAAGCCCGGCCAGCCGTTCCGTACCCACGTGACCATGCCCTCGGGCGGTAGCCGTGGCATGACCTTCCAGCTCGATGGCCATGTCTGGGCGTTCAACCCCTTCCTGTCCGAGAAGCTGGACGTCTGGGGGTACCCGCAGAAGAACGCTGGCATCGGCTCGCTGCGCTTCGGCATCAACCCGGCGGCGCTCTACATCGGTGCCCAGGAAAGCGTGCTGCCGGCGGCGCACTACAGCCTGTCGATCCCCAGTGCTGGTGGCGCCAACGCGGTGCCGGGGGATTACCTGTACCGGGACTACGCTGCCTTCGGCAACGTCGGCGGGGTCTGGGGTCTGTTGCGGGTGACCAATGAGCAGTAGGGCCTGATGAACGACTGTGGGAGCGAATTCATTCGCGAATGAATTCGCTCCCGAAGGTCCACTCTGCCGATGGGTTTCGTGCCTCTACCCACTCTGCGGTGGGCCCATCGAGCTCGGCCAGCCATGACACTGAAATCACAGGCCAGGCATGGCCTGCGATTGTCTTTTCCGGGCATCCGCGGATCGTTCACCAGAGAGAACTGCGTCCTGCTTGGCGAATGAATTCGCCCCCACAAGGTTGGCTTCCCGGGGCAGGGTGCTGCCGGCGCGAGTCACCCCTCTCCACTTCAGGGAGAGGGGACGGGGGAGAGGGTGGCTTCAGGCGGGCTCGAACCTGCCGGGCAGCGTTCCCCCAAAAGAGGGGATATGGGTGGGGAATAATCCGGGCTCTGCCCGTCCACGACTTCACAAGTCGTTGAATCTGTTGACCTTTAACGGCTGGCACAGGCATTGCTCCTGCATCAGCACGAGGTCCAGACCAAGGGGAAGGACGCCAGATGAAAGCCCTGCACAAAGCTTCCAGCCTGCTGCTGTTCACCGGCCTGCTGGCCGTCCAGGTCCCTGCGGCCGAAGCGCCGGCTGGCGTTTCCCAGCGTCTGGTGCGCGATGGCGTCGCCATCGAGTTCGAGGCCCGGCCGCTGGGCAGCGATGGCGTGCTCACCGAAGGGATGTTTGCCGATGTCCGCTTGCGCATCTCTGATGCCACCACTGGCCAGCCGCTGGCCGGGCAGGTACCGGGGGCCTGGCTCGACCAGGCGCTGCCGGAAGGCCAGGCCGACCAGTGCAAGGTACGCATCGGCACCTACCTCAAGGGCGTGCTCAGCGCACGCCCGCTGGTGGACCTGAACAGCTACTACCTGGTGGTGATGAACAAGGATTCCGCCCTTACCGTGATCGATCCGGTGACCTCGGTGGGCGGCATCACCAGCACCCTGACTCGCGTCGCTCTCAAGCGCCCACCGATGGACTGGGCTGCCAGCGCCGACGACCGCCTGCTCTACGTTTCCATGCCCAGTGCGGGGGAAGTGGCGGTGGTGGATACCACCGAATTCAAGGTGCTGGGCAACCTGCCGGCCGGGCCCGAGCCGGTGCGCGTGGCGCTGCAGCCGGATGGCCGCTACCTCTGGGTTGGCAACAATGCCCAGCGCGGGGAGGAGGGCGGCGTGACCGTGATCGACACCCAGGCACGCAAGACCGTGGCGACCCTGGCCACCGGTGGCGGCCATCACGAAATCGCCTTCAGCGCCGACTCGCGTTTTGCCTTCGTCAGCAGTCGCGATGCCGGCCGGGTGACGGTCGTGGATGTCGCCAGCCTGAAGAAGGTGCAGGACATCGAGACCGGGCCGAGCCCGCTGTCCCTGGCCCTGTCGAACCTTTCCGGTGCGCTCTACGTGAGCGACGGCAAGGCGGGCACCGTCACCGTCATCGACGCCCGCAGCCTCAAGGTGCGCAAGGTGATCGATGCCGGCCACGGCCTGGGGCCGCTGCGCTTCACGCCGGACGGTCGCTTCGGCCTGGCGCTGAACAGCCTGAACGACCAGGTGCTGGTGCTGGATGCCGGCAGTGACGAGATCGTCCAGCGCGCCGAGATCACCGCCGAGCCCTATCAGCTGGTGTTCACCCGCAACTACGCCTATGTGCGCGGCCTGGCGTCGCCGAAGGTGAGCATGATCAACCTGGAGTCACTGGGCAAAGACAAGCAGATCATCGTCCAGGCCTTCGAGGCAGGTCCCGCTGCCCCCAAGCTGGCCGGCGAGCTGCCACTGGCCGATGGCCTCAGCCAGGCTCGCGATGAAGGCGCCGTGTTCGTGGTCAACCCGGTGGACAACACCACCTACTTCTACATGGAAGGCATGAACGCCCCCATGACCGGCTACCTCAATCGGGGCCACACCTCCCGCGCCGCGCGGGTCATTGACCGCAGCATGCGCGAAGTCGAGCCGGGCCTGTTCAGCAGCCGGATCAAGTTGCCGGCACCGGGCAAGTTCGACCTGGCGGTGATGCTCAACCAGCCGAAGATCGCCCACTGCTTCAGCGCCGATGTGCAGCCCAACAAGGCCATGGCCGCCCAGCGCAACAAGCCGCGTGTGGAGTTCCTCATCGACCAGCCGCTGGTGACTGCGGGCGCCACCACCAAGGCGCGCTTCCGCATTCTCCAGGGCGGCGCCGACCAGCCGAAGACCGGCATTGCCGACCTGCGCGTGCGCTACTTCCAGGCGCCGGCCTCACGCCCCTACGAGGTGGCTGCAGTGGAAGTGGGCGAGGGTGTCTATGAGGCGCCGATCGAGCTGAAACAGGTCGGTGCGTATTACCTGCACGTGGGCTCGTCCTCCCTGGGCATGCCCTTCGGCTCGCAACCCTATGCCAGCCTGCGTGCCGTCCAGGGCCAGGCACGGACCAACCCGTAAGGAGCACACCATGGAACCGTTGAAAACTGGCATCGCTGCCGCGCTGGTCACCCTGGGTCTCGTTGCCGGCCCTGTTCTGGCGGACCACCGTCAGGAAGAACATGCCGCTCATATGGCCCAGATGGTCGCCGACCCGCATGCGCAGCACCAGGGGCACGCCAGTTCGCAGGCGGGCGCCCAGGTGGTCTTCGCCGATGTGCCGCTGCTGGACCAGGATGGCCGCGAGTTGCGCCTGAAGGACGACCTGGTCGGCGACCGCATCGTCGTCATGGGCTTCGTGTACACCAGCTGTACCACGGTCTGCCCGGTGATCTCGGCGATCATGCAGAAGCTGCAGAAACAACTGGGCGAGCGCGCCGGTCGCGACGTTCAGCTGATTTCCCTCAGCATCGACCCGCTGCGCGACACCCCTGAACGTCTCTACGAATATGCCGGCCGCTTCGACGCGGGTGGGGGCTGGCGCTGGGTCACCGGCACCAGCGAGGCCGTGACCGACACCCTCAAGGGCCTCGGCACCTGGACCGCGAACTACCAGGACCACCCGCCGCTGATCATGGTGGGCGATGGCCGCACCCAGCAGTGGACCCGCTTCTACGGCTTCACCGATCCCGCCGTGCTGATGGCGCGGGTCGACGAGCTCAGCGCCGCCCGCGAACACGGCGGCCGCAGCCATGACGCCCTTGCCCAGGAGACCCACCCATGAAGCGCCTGCTCCCGCTCGTCCTGGCCATGGCCCTGGCCAACGTCGCCAACGCCCACGAAGGCCACGAGAACCATGAAGCCGCCCCGGCCTCCAATGCCCCCGCTGCCCAGCCCCTGAAGGCCGGTGGCACGACGGACGCCCAGACCTATTTCACCGATACGCTCTTGCGCGACCAGAACGGCCAGGAAGTGCGCTTCTACAGCGACGTACTGAAGGGCAGGCTGGTGATGCTCAACGTGATCTTCACCCACTGCAATGACGCCTGCCCGTTGATCACCCGCAAGCTCAAGGAAGTGCGCGAAGCCATGGGCGAAGACCTGTCGAAGCAGGTGTATTTCATCTCCCTTTCCAGCGATGCCGAGAACGACACCCCGGAAGTGCTCAAGGCCTTCGCCGCCAAGCACGGCGTGGATTCGCCCAACTGGATCTTCCTGACCGGCGACAAGGCCAACATGGACCTGGTGCTGGCACGCCTGGGGCAACTGGGTGAAAGCCCGGAGGCCCATTCGACCCTGCTGATCGCCGGCGATGTGCCGAACAAGCGCTGGAGCAAGATCCGCCCCGACGCGCCGGTGAATGCCATCGCCCAGCGCCTGCAACTGATGACCATGCCCGTGGCCGGGCGTTGAGGGCCGCAGCCATGTGGCGCGCCCTGCTGCTGGTCATGCTGATCGCCCAGGCGGGCCTGGCCGTTGCGCTGGAACTCAGCCCTGAGGAAGCGGCGGGTCGGCGCATCTACCTGGAGGGCATGGGCTCGGCCAATGGCGAGATCAGCGCGCGGGTCGGTGCCGGCGATACCCTGGTGCCGGCGGCGGTGATGCGCTGTGCCAACTGTCACGGCGCCGATGGCCGCGGGCGCCCGGAAGGCGGTGTGCGCCCACCGGATATCACCTGGCGGCGCCTTTCCCTGCCTTATGGCCAGCGGCAATCCAACGGCCGCAACCATGGGGCCTACGACGAGGGCGCATTGGCCCGCGCGGTGGGCGAGGGCCGCGACCCCGCCGGCAACCGCCTCGACCCGGCCATGCCGCGCTTCGTCATGTCCCTGCGTGACATGGCCAATCTCACCGCCTATCTCAAGCGGTTGGAAGATGACCACGATCCCGGTGTGCAGGAGGCCGAGCTGCGCCTGGGGACACTGCTGCCAACGCAGGGGCCCCTGGCCGAGCTGGGGCGCACGGTGGAGGCGGTGTTGCGCGGTGCCCTGGCGCAGGTCAACGAGGCGGGCGGCATCCATGGCCGGCGGTTGTCGCTGGTGGTGCGTGACCCCGGCATGGACCGGCAAAGCACACAAAGGGCGCTGGAGAAGTTGCTCGCCGAGGATCAGGTCTTCGCTTTGCTGGCACCCCTGGTGCCGGCGCTGGATGGCGACCTTTCCGAGTCGATCGGTAAGGCTGGCGTACCGCTGGTGGGGCCACTGGCCCTGTTCGATGAAGCTGGAAGCAATCCGCTGGTTTTCAATGCCCTGCCGGGCCTGCGCGAGCAGCTTTTCGCCCTGGCGGGTTACGCCAGCAGCGACCTCGGCCTGGAGCAGTCGGAAGCCCTGGTGGTCTACCCCGGGGAGGCCCGGCAGCAGGGCTTGGCAGAATCCCTGGCCCTGCGCCTGATGGACCAGGGGTGGTCGCGGGTACGCCTGCTGGGCTACGACGCCGAAAACGGCAGTAGTGCCCTCAGCTCCGCAGCCAGGGGGGCGCAGGGTGTGTTCTTCCTCGGCCAGTCGGAGGACTTCGCCCGGCTCGCCGACCGGCTCCAGGCAGACGACCTTTCGCCCTACCTGTTCGCCGCCTCGGCGCAGGTTGCCAGCAGCGCCCTGCGCATTCCGCCGCGTTTCTCCGAACGGGTGTTCCTCGCCTATCCATTCATGCCCGCCGACTGGACCCCGGAAGGCGAGGCAGCGCTGCTGGCGATTCGTCGCAGCCAGGGATTGGGCGGTCAGCACGCGGCATTGCAGGTGGGCGCCTACTGCGCCGCCATGCTGGTCAGCGAGGGGTTGAAGCGCGCGGGTCGGGACGCCAGCCGGAAGAAGCTGGTCAGCGCCCTGGAAGGCCTGCGTGGTTTCCGCACCGGCCTGACCCCGGCGCTGGATTTCGGGCCAGGGCAGCGGGTGGGCCTGGCCGGCGCGCATATCGTCACCGTCGATCTGCACGGCCAGAGCTTCCGGCCACTGGGCAAGTTCATCAAGGTGGACACGCGACTCTAAGCGTCACGAAGGGGAGGACAGGACATGCAAGGCAATCCATGGTTCGGGCTGGTCATAGGCCTGCTCACGCCCCTGGTACTGGCCGGGGAAACCGGCATTGCCGCGCGGGTCAACGGCACCGACATCAGCAACTTCCGGCTGGAGCGGCATTTTGCCGACTACCTGAAGATCCAGGGCCGCCAGGTTGGCGCCATCCGCAGCCCGGTGGCCTACAAGCGCCTGAAGCGTGAGGCGCTGCAGCAACTGATCGACAAGGAACTGCTCTGGCAGGAGGCGAGCCGACTGGGCATCAGCGTGTCGGATGAGGAAATCAGCGGCAGCCTGGCCGAAATGAAGGCCGCCTTCCCTGACACCCAGGGTTTTGCCCGCGCGTTGGACGAGGCCGGTTTCGACGAGGCCTCGTATCGCGATTACCTGCGCCACGAGCTGGTCGCCAGCCGCGTCCTCGACGAAATCGCCCATGTGGACCCGCCCAGTGACGCCGATGTGCGCGTCGCCTTCGAGAGCCTGAAACCGCAGATCGACCCGGGCATGGAAGAAGCGCGCGCCCTGGCTTTGGTGCGCCAATACATCATTGGCCAACGCGTAGCCCAGGGCCGCGAGCTGGCGCTGGAGAAATTGCGCGAGAAGGGCAGGGTGGAAGTGCTGGTGGTGTTGTAGGTCGGCGATCCGCAGGGCCTGCTTTTCTGTGGGGGCGAATTCATTCGCGGCGGAAGCCGCAGGGCTCCTCAATGATGTGCCGCACGGAGGAGCCACTCTCACCCTCTCCCGGAGGGAGAGGGGGCTATCCGTGCAGCTCGCAGTCCCGCTTTTCTGTGGGAGCGAATTCATTCGCGAAGGAGCCGGCAGGGATCCCGCGAAAGGCCATCCCCCACTTCTGGGGATAGCCACTGGCCAACATCGGCCATTCCCCCGGTTTTGGGGGAACCCCCGATGGCGGGTAAACCACCCCCATTGCAAATCAGCGACTTAGAAGCCTCTCCAGCGAGCAAATCGGCTGGCACGATGCGTGCGTATGTCCAGGCAAAGGCGGATTCCGGCAAGACCGGACCGCCATGGCCCCTGGAGGTACAACCATGGACAGCCAGCTCCTGACGCAGCCTGTACCGGAGCGTTTCGATACCGAACTGATGCGCGCCGCGCGCAAACGTTCGGACGAGCTGGGGCATCGTCTGGTGGATGCCCTGGACGAGCTGGCCAACCTGGCGCCGGATGCCTTCGCCCGGCACCTGGGCAGCACCCTGCATTACCCGGTGCTGGCCTTCGAGGCCCTCAGCCGCGGCATACCTTGTTTCGAACGGATTCCCCTGGCACTGGCCCTGAAGCGCGAGTTCGTGCTGCTGGAGCTGGACGGCGAAACCCTTGGCGTGTTCGCCGACCCCTTCGACGAGTCGCGGCTGGCCTGGATCGAGGAGCAACGCCAGGACGCGCAGCTGCACCTGGTGCATCCCCGCGAGCTGGCCGCCTTCCTCGAACGCCACGAGGAAAGCTTCCACGCCGTCGACTCCCTGCAGGCCGGTGCCGGCACCGTGCAGGAAAGCGAGTCTTTTGAAACCCTCTCCCTGGCCCGCATCAGCGAAGACGCCAGCGTGGTGGTGAAGCTGGTCAACTCCACTCTCTATGACGCGCTCAAGCTGCACGCCAGCGATATCCACCTGGGCATGACCGGCAACGGCCTGTCCATCAAGTACCGCATCGACGGCGTGCTGGGTGGCGGCAGCCGCGTGCCCGGCATGGAGCTGGCAGAGCAGGTCATCTCGCGGGTGAAGGTGATGGCCGAGCTGGACATCGGCGAGAAGCGCGTGCCCCAGGACGGGCGCTTCAAGATCGGCATCAATGGCCGGCAGATCGACTTCCGCGTCTCCATCATGCCGAGCATCTTCGGCGAGGATGCGGTGTTGCGGGTACTCGACAAGCAGGACCTGGCCGACCAGGTCAACGGCGTGCGCCTGGAGGCCCTGGGCTTCGAGGACGGCACCCTGCGCAGTCTGCGCCGGCTGGCCTCCGAGCCCTACGGCATGGTGCTGGTCACCGGCCCCACCGGCAGCGGCAAGACCACCACGCTGTACGCGATGATCACCGAGATCAACCACGGCGTGGACAAGATCATCACCATCGAAGACCCGGTGGAGTACCAGCTTCCCGGCGTGCTGCAGATCCCGGTGAACGAGAAGAAGGGCCTCACCTTCGCCCGTGGCCTGCGCTCCATCCTGCGCCACGACCCGGACAAGATCATGGTCGGCGAGATCCGCGACCCCGACACCGCACAGATCGCCGTGCAGTCGGCGCTGACCGGTCACCTGGTGTTCACCACCATCCACGCCAATAACGTGTTCGACGTGATCGGCCGCTTCAGTCAGATGGAAGTGGACCCCTACAGCTTCGTCTCCGCCCTTAACGCGGTGCTGGCCCAGCGCCTGATCCGCCTGGCCTGCCCGAGCTGCGCCGAGGTCGTGCAGCCGGGCGAGGAAGAGCTGCTGGCCTCGGGCATCGACCCCGCCAGTGCGCACCAGTACCGCTTCATCACCTGCCCGGGCTGCGGGCGATGCCGGGGCACCGGTTATCGCGGACGGACCGCCATCGCCGAACTGCTGCGCCTGGACGATGACCTGCGCCAGCTGATCATCGAGCGCCAGCCCATCAGCCGCATCAAGGAACTGGCCGTCAAACGCGGCCTGCGCCTGCTGCGTACCTCGGCCCTGGACCTGGTCCGTGAAGGCCGCACCACGCTGGAGGAGATCAACCGTGTCACCTTTGTGGCCTGAGACCTACATCGCCGTGCTCGGGCCCCGCAGCGTGGGCCTGTTCCGGTGCCGTGACCGCCAGTGGCTCGGCAGCACCGCCTTCGACACCGTCGGCGGCCTGTCCTGGCCCTCCGCCGTGGCGGCACTGGAAACCCTGCTGGCCGGGCGCAAGCCGGAGCGGGCAATGCTCAAGGTGCTGCTGGCCAGCCACTACACGCGCTTCTGCCTGGTGCCCTGGAGCGAAGCCATCAACACCCCCGAGGAGCTGGCCGGTTACGCGCGCCTCTGCTTCGAAGACATCTACGGCACCCTGGGCGAAGGCTGGAACCTGAGTCTGGCGCCAGAAGCCGCCGGCCAGCCGCGCCTGGCCGCCGCCATGCCGGAGGAGCTGCTGACCCAGCTGCGCAGCCTGGCCAAGGCCAGTGGCCTGCGACTCGCGTCGGTGCAGCCCTATCTGGTCGCCGCCTTCAACCGCTACCGCGCCGCGCTGTCGATGGACGACTTTCTCTTCCTGGTGGCCGAACCCGGTCGCGGCAGCCTGCTGCTGGCGCGCGACGGTCGCTGGGCCACCGTGCGTTCGGTGACGCTGGACGAAAGCGACGTGGCGCTGAATGACCTGATCGCCCGCGAAGGCGAACTCCGTGGCCTGGAGCAGGGCGCTCCGGCTGCCTTCTTCCTGCATGCACCAGGACGCACCGGCCAGTTCGCCACTGACGTCGCCCGTCTGGATGCCGTGCTGCCAGACGGGCAGTACCAGGACCCCTTGCACGCCATGGCGATGACGGTGAGCTGAAATGCGCCAGATCGATCTCGACTTCCAGCACAAACCTGTTTCCAGCGTCCCCGGCTGGCTGCTGCTCGGCGGCGGGATGCTGATGTCAGTGCTGATGCTCGCTGCGCACCAGGACATTGGCGCCGAGACCGATGCACGCACTGCCGAATTGCAACGCGTCGATCAGCAATTGCAGAAACGCGGCCTGCGCCAAGCACCGCTTTCGGCCGGAGAAGAGAAGGCCCGCGCCGCCAGCGTGGCGGAGCTGCGGCGCATCACTGCACAGATGAACCTGCCGTGGGATGGCCTGTTCGCCATGCTCGAAGGGCAGTCGCGCAAGGACATCGCTTTGCTGTCCCTGACTCCCGATGCCCGCAAGGGCCAGCTGCGCATCTCCGCCGAGGCGCGCGACCTGCCGGCCATGCTGGCCTTCCACCGGGAACTGGAAGCCAGCGACGCGCTGAGCGATGTCTCGCTGCTCAACCACGAAATGGTCACCGAGCAGGCCGAGCGGCCCATTCGCTTCAACTTGCTGGCGAACTGGGGGGTGAAGGATGCGCGTCCCTAGGCTGATCCTCATCGAACAGACCCGGCGCCTCGGTTGGCCGGGTCTGGCCGGCGGCACACTGCTGGCCCTGGCCCTGGGCTATGCCCTGCTGGGGCTGCTGCCAGCGCGCCAGGCGTTGGCCAACCTGGATCTCCAACTGGCTGCGGATCGCGCGCAACTGTCGGCTGCCGCCAGCGTCGTTTCCAGCAAGCCGACCAGTGACGCGTCGTCGGCCCAGTTGGAAGACTTCCGCCGCAACCTGCCGGCGCAACTGGACGCCACCGGCGCCATCGACCGCATCTACGCCCTGGCCAGGGAAGAGGGCATCTCACTGGCCCGTGGCGAATACGCCCTCGGACTCGATCCCAAGACCCGCCTGGCGCGCTACCAGGTACTGCTGCCAGTGCGCGGCAGCTACCCGCAACTGCGCCGTTTCCTCCATGGCCTGCAGGCACAACTGCCGGCCCTGGC
This sequence comes from Pseudomonas sp. JS3066, assembly GCF_036328175.1. Taxonomy (NCBI): domain Bacteria; kingdom Pseudomonadati; phylum Pseudomonadota; class Gammaproteobacteria; order Pseudomonadales; family Pseudomonadaceae; genus Pseudomonas; species Pseudomonas sp. JS3066. The sequence goes on along the minus strand of NZ_CP143312.1, from coordinate 4,734,495 downwards.
CCTGGAAGAGGTGGACCTGCAACGCAAGCAGATTGCCGACTCGGAACTCGAGGGGCGTATCCGCATGACCCTGTATCTGGCGAGGTGACCATGGCACGCCGTCTGTTCTGGTTGGCATTCCTCGGCTCGGCCGCCGTTCTGGCGGTGGTCCCTGAGTTCTTCAGCGAGCAGGCCGAACCCATGGCCATGCCGCGCCCACCACGCCTGGCGGCAACGCCCGAGACCGCCGCGCAGGTACCTGCGCCAGTGGCGTCGGCGCTGTCCGAGGTCGCGGTACCGGCGGCCGACCTGTTCGCTGTGCAGAGCTGGTATGTGGCACCACCGCCGCCTCCGGCGATGGCCTCCGTGGCGTCACCCCCGCCACCGAAGCCAACCGCGCCGCCATTGCCGTTCAAGTTCATCGGCAAGATGGATGACCGCCAGCAAATGCAGGTTTTCCTGATGCGCGGCGAGCAAGTGCTGGTGGTGCGTGAAGGCGACCTGATCGACAAGACCTACAAGGTCCAGCGCATCGATCCCGAGCGCATGACGCTGGTCTACCTGCCCCTGGACATCGCCCAGACCCTGGTCGTGGGGAGTTCGCTATGAGCCGCCTGACCTGCTGCCTGGCACTGGTGCTACTCGCCGGTTGCGCCACCAATCTGGCCCAACGTGAAGGGCTGGATCTGATCGATGCCGGCCAGTTCGAGGAAGGCCTGGCCAAGCTGGAGCAGACGGCGCGCGAGTCGCCCCGCGATGTCGGCGCGCAGATGGCCCTGACCACCCAGCGCGAGCGCGCAGTGAAGGCGTTGCTCAGCAACGGTGACCTCGCACGCAGCCAGCGTGACTTCGCCACCGCACGCCTGAACTACGAGCGCGTACTGCGCATCGAGAGCCACAACCAGCGGGCGCTGGACGGCCTGCACATGATCGAGCAACAGCGCAACATCCAGGACATGCTGCGCCAGGGCCAGACCGACCTGCGCCGGGGTGATGTGGTCGGCGCCTCGCGCCAGGTGCGCGGCATTTTCGCCCTGGACCCCGAGCATGAAGGCGCCCGCGAATTGAAACGCAGCATCGAAGTGGTCCAGGCGCGCTCCGCCGTGCCCTATCCGCAGCTGCGTTCGCGACTGGACCGGCCAGTGACCCTGGAGTTTCGCGACGCCAACCTCAAGGTGATCTTCGAAGTGCTGGCGCAGACCTCGGGACTGAACTTCATCTTCGACAAGGATGTGCGCCCGGACCTCAAGGCCACCATCTTCGTCCGCGAGGTGCCGATCGAGGATGCGGTGGATCTGCTGCTGCAACAGAACCAGCTGCACCAGCGCGTGGTGAACGACAACACCATCGTCGTCTACCCCGACTCGCCGCAGAAGCTGAAGGATTACCAGGACCTGGTGATGCGCACCTTCTACCTGACCAATACCGACGCGGCGACGGCGATGAACCTGGTCAAGACGCTGTTGAAAACCCGCGACGTGTTCATCGACGAGCGCCTCAACACCCTGACCATGCGCGATACGCCAGACGCCGTGCGCATGGCGGAAAAACTCTTCCAGGCCCAGGACCAGTCCAACCCCGAGGTGGTGCTGGAAGTGGAAGTGATGGAGGTATCGCGCAAGCGCATCCTCGACCTCGGCCTGCAATGGCCCAACACCTTCGGTGTGATCAACGACGACGGCTCGCCCGTGACCATTCTCGACCAGCTCAAGGGCATCGATTCCGGTCGCATCAGCATCTCGCCGTCGCCGCAGCTGAAGATCAACGCCCAGGACAACGACGTGAACACCCTGGCCAGCCCGGTGATCCGCGTCAGCAACCGCGAGCAGGCCCGTGTCCATATCGGTCAGCGGGTACCCATCGTCAGCGCCACGTCGGTGCCTTCCACCCAGGGCCCGGTAATCACCGAGAGCATCACCTACCTGGACGTCGGCCTGAAGCTGGAGGTACAGCCCACGGTGCACCTGAACAACGAGGTGGCCATCAAGATCGCCCTGGAGGTAAGCAACGCCACTCCTCTGACCCCGACCCAGGCGGGCACCATCCCGGTCCAGGTGGACACTCGCAACGCCCAGACCACTCTGCGCCTGCGTGACGGCGAAACTCAGGTCCTGGCGGGCCTGGTGCGCAACGACCAGTCCAACAGCGGCAACAAGATTCCGGGCCTCGGCGACATTCCCGGCATCGGCCGGCTGTTCGGCAGCAACAACGACCAGCTCGCCAAGTCCGAGCTGGTGCTCTCCATCACCCCGCGCATCGTGCGCAACCTGCCGTACCAGAGCCCCTACGACATGGAGTTCCCCTCGGGCACCGAGAGCAGCATGCGCGTGCCGACGGTGCGCGGCCCGGTGGAAGCCCTTGGCGTCGATTTGCCCGATGCACCGGCGGTGGTGGTCAGCCCCGCTCCCATCAGTGGGAGGCCCTGAACCATGCAACGCCAGGCTGCCTTCTCGCTGATCGAACTGGTGATCGCCATGGCCATTCTCGGCCTGCTTGCCGGCATGGCCGCGCCGCTGGCCGAAACCGTGATCCAGCGTGGCAAGGAACAGGCACTTAAGGCCGCCCTCTACGAGATCCGCGACGCCATCGATGCCTACAAGCTGGCCGCGGACGCCGGGCATATCGAGAAATCCGCCGCCAGCTCCGGTTACCCGGCGTCGCTTTCGGTACTGGTGGAAGGGGTGCGTGACCTGCGCAGCATCAAGGGCGAGCGCATCTACTTCCTGCGCCGCATTCCACGCGATCCTTTCGCCGACACCCGCCTGGAGCCCGAGGAAAACTGGGGCCTGCGCGCCTATACCCGCCCGGCGAACGACCCGCGGCCCGGCGTGGACGTGTTCGACGTCTATTCCTTGTCCTCCGGCCGTGGACTCAATGGCACGCTTTACCGGGAGTGGTGACGATGACTCGGCAGAAGGGCTTCACCCTCATCGAACTGCTGGTGGTCATGGCCATCATCGCCACGCTGATGACCATTGCCGTGCCGCGCTATTTCTCCAGCCTGGAGAACTCCAAGGAGACCACCCTGCGCCAGAGCCTCTCGGTCATGCGCGAGGCCCTGGACCAGTTCTACGGCGATACCGGGCGCTATCCTGATTCGATAGAGGAACTCGTTGCCCAGCGCTACCTGCGCGCCCTGCCACAGGACCCGATGACCGAGCGCAGCGACCTGTGGGTGGTACTGCCTCCCCCGGAAGGCGCGCCGGGCAGCGTCTACGACGTCAAGAGCGGCGCCCCGGGCCGGGCGCGTGACGGGAGCCTCTATGCGGACTGGTGAGCAGGGTTTCACCTACCTCGGCGTGCTCTTCCTCGTGATGCTGATGGGGATGGCACTGGCCGGCGCGGGACAGCTCTGGTCCACCAGCAGCCAGCGCGCCCGCGAGCGCGACCTGCTCTGGGTCGGCAGCCAGTACGCCCAGGCCCTGCGCAGTTACTACCGCTCCTCGCCGGGGGTGGCGCAGTACCCGGCGACCCTGGAAGAGCTGCTGGAAGACAACCGTTTCCCGCAGGCCGTCAGGCACTTGAGGCAGCTCTATCCCGACCCCATCACCGGCAGCACGGACTGGGGCCTGATCCGCTCCTTCGACGGACGCATCGCCGGCATCTACAGTCAGGCCCGCCAGCGCCCGATGAAACAGGCGCACTTCCCCGCGCAATGGGTGGAGTTCGAAGGCACGGGCAGCTATGCCGACTGGCGCTTCGTCGCCGAGAAAGCCTTCATGGAGAACACGCCGGCGAGGGCCTTGCCATGAGCCGCGCACCGCTGCTGGCCGTCCTCGCTCTGTGCTGCGCCCTGGGCGCGGCGCGTGCTGATGAAGACGAGATCATGGGCTTCATCGTCGACTACACCATTTCCCACATCGGCCACGACTTCTATCGCTCCTTCAGTGAGCGCCTGCGCGACACCAGCAAGCTGGATTTCAACCTGGTGGTGCGCGAACGCCCCGATGCCCGCTGGGGCAGCCTGATCTGGGTGGAGTACGAGCAACGCGTGCTCTACCGCCAGTTTCTTCCGCCCAACACCGCAGAACTGCAACCCACTGCCTATGCAGCGGCGGACCTGGTGCTGGAGGCCATCGCCCAAACGAAGCTGCAACGCCTCCTGCAAGACACACACGACATGGAGAGGGACGAACTATGAACAAGAACAGACTTGCCCTGTGGTTGCTCGGGTTCGGCCTGGTCGGATCGGTCCAGGCTACCGAGCTGGTGTACACCCCGGTCAACCCCGCGTTCGGCGGCAACCCGCTCAATGGCACCTGGCTGTTGAACAACGCCCAGGCGCAGAACGATCACGATGACCCGGACTCCCGCTCCACGGCGACCCGGCAGAGTGCCCTGGAACGGTTCACCAGCACCCTGGAATCGCGCCTGCTGTCGCAGTTGCTGACCAATATCGAGGAGGGCAATACCGGCAGCCTCACCACCGAGTCCTTCATCATCAACATGATCGACGATGGTGGTCAGCTGACCATCGAAATCACCGATCGCGCCACCGGCGAAGTTTCGGAAGTCGTCGTCAACGGCCTGCTCCCCTAATCCAGGCATCGACAGGAAGCCACGACCATGAACAGAGTGCTGATGCTGGTCCTGCTGCTCGCCACCCTGCAAGGCTGCGGCCTGCGCCAGCCGATGTCGGCCGATACCGAAGGCCAGACGCCAACGCTGACCCCGCGCGCCTCGACCTATTACGACCTGCTGAACCTGCCACGACCCAAGGGCCGGCTGGTGGCGGCCGTGTACGGCTTCCGCGACCAGACCGGACAGTACAAGCCGACCCCGGCCAGTTCCTTCTCCACCAGCGTCACCCAGGGCGCCGCCAGCATGCTGGTTGATGCGCTGCAGGCCAGCGGCTGGTTCATGGTGCTGGAACGCGAGGGGCTGCAGAACGTGCTGACCGAACGCAAGATCATCCGTGCCTCGCAGAACAAACCCAATACGCCGGCGAACATCCAGACCCAGCTGCCGCCGTTGCAGGCCGCCAATCTGTTGCTGGAGGGCGGCATCATCGCCTACGACACCAACGTGCGCAGCGGCGGCGAAGGCGCCCGTTACCTTGGCATCGGCGCTTCCCACGAGTACCGGGTCGACCAGGTCTCGGTGAATCTGCGCGCGGTGGACGTGCGCAGCGGCACGGTTCTGGCCAACGTGATGACCACCAAGACCATCTACTCGGTGGGTCAGAGCGCCAGCGTGTTCAAGTTCATCGAGTTCAAGGAACTGCTGGAGGCCGAGGCCGGTTACACCACCAACGAACCGGCACAGCTGTGCGTGCTGTCAGCTATCGAATCCGCCGTGGCCCACCTCATTGCCCAGGGCGTGGAACGCCGGCTGTGGTCGGCGGCCGGGGACCAGCCGGTGGAACAGACCTCGCTGAAAAAGTACATGGGGGCGCAGGTCTCCATCCACTGACCCTCCGTCGCCATGGCGGAACCCGCTCCCGCGTTCGGGTGGTCAACCTTGTGTGACTACCCAGCGGGGAGCCCGCCATGACCACGCCGATTACCCGTAACACCGCCATGCGCCTGGCCAGCGAAGCCTTCGTACCCTACGGCTGCAAGGTAAGAAGCCACGAAGCGGACGACAGCTTCAGCCTCACCGTCCACGACCTGCAGGGCCAGGTAGTACTGTCCATCGAGAACATCCAGAGCACGCAGTACGCCAACCCGTTGCGGCTGGCCGGGGTGATCGGGCAGGCCCGCGCCGACCTGCAGCGCCAGGGGCGCAACCTGGACCCTTGGGCCATGCCCTTCATTCCTGATCCGGAAGTATTGCCCGAAGCACCGCCGGTCTATTGATGCCAGTGGATCTGGTGCGAGGGGCGGCTGCGCAGCCCTTCGCGAATGAATTCGCTCCCACTAGATGACCGGTGGGGCTCGATGGGCAGGTCTGTGTCCTGCTTGGCGAATGAATTCGCCCCCACAGGTAAAGCCATAGTCCCGGTTGGCGGGCCGCCCTAAAGCACGGCCCACTCCGCCTGAGCTTCCTGCTCCACGCCTTCTACCCACCATCTGAGCTGCGCTTCGACTTGCGTTCCCGGCGCAAGCTGGAGGGTGTTGGTTACCGGGCAGGTTCGGTCGGCCACACCGCTCTGGCGCGACCGGCTGCGGCCGGCGGGGCCTTGGGCGGTGACCTGGAGTTCGTAGCGGATGGCGGGCGTGGGGTTGGCGAAGCACAGGCGCACTTCGGCCTGGCCGGGGGCCAGAGGGTGCAACTGGAGGCTGGCGCTGGCCAGCAGGGCGGCGAGGAGCATGGGGAAAAGACCGCCGCCCACGAAGGGGCGGCGGCATCGGGGGACTACTGCTGGACGACGATGGCGCTGTTGCCGGTGCCGTTCTGGTCGATAACGGAGTTCTGGTTGAAGTTGCTCTGGGTGACCAGGGCCTGGTTGTCCCAGCCCACCTGGGTGACGACGGATACGTTGTTCATGTCGGCCTGGGTGATGATGGCGCTGTTGCCGCCACCGGCGCTTTGGAAGATCTGGCTCAGGTTGTCGCTGCCGGACTGGTCGACTTCGACACTGTTGCCGATACCTTCGCTGGAGCCTTCTGCCAGGTTGCCGCCTTCACGCTGGGCGACCACCAGGGTGTTGTCGTCGCCAGTCTGGTCGAAGTACAGCTCGTTGAAGTTGCCTTCCTGGGTGAAGTTGGCGGTGTTGCCGTTGCCGTTCTGGCTCAGCTCCACGGTCTGGTCGCTGCCGAACTGGCCGCCCTCCTGGGCGCCTTGCCAGTTACTGGCGTAGACATTGTTGTCGATGCCATTCTGGTCGACCGTCAGGTTGAGATTCGTGCCTTCCTGGTAGGTCAGGCTGAGGTTGCTGTTGCCGGTCTGGGTGACGGTGCTGGTGGAGTCGGTGGATTCGTACTGGTCGGCCCAGGCAGCGTTGGCGTCGCCGGTCTGGGTCATTGTGGCCACGTTGCCCGAGCCGAAGCTCTGGTCCACGACCACTTCATTGAGGGCGCCGCCGCCCTGGTCGATGGTGGCCACGCTGTTGTCCTGTTCGGTCTGCCAGATTTCGGCGTAGCCGGTCTCGCCGCTCTGGAATATCACCGCCTGGTTATCGTTGCTGGGACCGGTCTGATCTACGTAGCCCTCGTTGTCGCTGCCCGATTGCTGGATCTCGATACGGCTGCCGGTCTGGTCCACTTGCCAGGTGCCTGCCTGGTTGTGGGTGCCGCTCTGGTTGATGGTGGTCGTATTGTTCGTGCCGAATGTCTGCTCGGCATCGGCGATGTTTCGCTGGTCGACCTGGGTAATGTTGACCGTGCTGGCTATCTGGCTGTCCTGGAAGCTGAACGCGTCGTTCTCGCTGCCATTCTGAGTCACGTTGGCCTGGCTGTTCTCGTTGAACCATTGCTCGCTGTGGGCGAGGTTCCATTCACCGCTCTGGGTGTGGGTGACCTGGCTTTCGGTTTCCGTGTTCTGCACCGCGGTGGAGGCGTTGTACTCGCCGTCCTGGGTCTGGGAGACGGTACCGGTTCCGTCTGCCTGGTTGGCGTAGGCATTGTTGCCATCGCCGGTCTGGAGCTGGGTAGCGGTGCTGGAGGGCGCGGCGGCCTGCTGCACTTCGGCGATGTTCTCCAGGCCACTCTGGGTCTGGGTCGATTGGCTGTCGTCGGCGAAGGCCTGGATGCTGACTAGGGCCAGGATAGCTGCGGCGAGCGGTTTGTACTGGAACATGGTGTTGCCTCCTGGGGACGGTCCCCGCGAGTCGTTGGATCGTGAGTGCGCCTTCAGTGCTGGATCACCTGCACGCTGAGGCCGTTTCCGTACTGGGTAACGCTGCTGTTCAGTCCGTCCCCGGACTGCACGATGGATGCGCTGTTGTCGGCACCGACCTGGCCGATCTCGGCCCGGTTGTTGGTGCCACTCTGGGAGATGTAGGCCTGGTTGCCCGTGCCCTGCTGGGAGATGGACGCCAGGTTCTGCACACCTTCCTGGAGGATGTAGGCCTCCTGGTCGCTGCCGTTCTGGATGATCTGTCCCAGCAACGAATGCCCGTCCTGCGTCAGCAACGCGACATTCGCGTCGCCCAGCTGGCGCACCAGGGCCTGTTGGTCCAGCGGGGCGCCTTGCGGGCTTGCGAGGTCGGTGTTGCCGCCGGCCAGGTCGAAGTTGTCCATCAGGTCCGCCGCCTGCGGCACGCCACTTCCGAGCCCGAGGACCAGGAGGAGGACGGTGCGCGACAGGACGGCGGCGTTCATGGCCAGCCTCCTAGCGGGGAACCAGGGTTACGGTGCGAACCGTGCCCTGAGAGGTGGTGATGGTGGCCGTCGGGCTCGCGGTGGGAACCGCGCCGGTGGTGGTCACCGACATCCGCCAGCGTCCGCTTGCCGGCACCACGACCGAGCCCAGGTCCAGCAGGCCGGTGGTGGTGGTCACCTGGACCCGCACACTGTTGCCGACGGTGACCGAGCTGGTGCCGTCCAGGGCCCAGGTCACCCGGTTGTTGGAGCGCAGGGTGAACTCGTTGGTGGCGACGGTGAAGTTCTCCGCAGCGGCCGGTGGCGGCGATACCTGCACGGTCACGTTCACCTGGGTGGAGAGGGCGCCGAAGGCGTCCCGGGCCTGGTAGGTGAAGGTGGCGGCGAAGGCAGCGGTGACATTGGCCGGCGGGGTGTAGGTGATGCTGGTGCCGTTGGTGCTCACCGTGCCCTGGCCGGCTGCCGGCTGGGTGAGGTTGACCACGGTCAGCGGCACGTTGCCTTCCGGATCGCTGTCGTTGGTCAGCACGTTCAGGGTCAGCGGTACGCCGAGTGTCGCGCCGGTATCGGCGGTGGCCACAGGCGGCTGGTTGGGGCTGACACTGACCGTGACGGTCGCCGGAGCCGACGCCGCGCCGCGTATGTCTTGGGCGCGGTAGGTGAAGGTCGCGGTGAGCGGGCTGTTGACCACCGGCGGCGGCGTGTAGATCACGCTGGTGCTGCCGTTCAGGGCCACGGTGCCGAGGCCGGGGGCGGGCTGGTTCAGATCGGTGATGCTGAGCGGGACGTCGCCGTCGGCATCACTGTCGTTGGCCAGCACGGCGATGGTCACCGGTACGCCGAAGCTGGTGCTGGCACCGTCGCTGAGCGCCACCGGCGGCTGGTTGGGCACTTCTTCCGGTGCGCTGCCGACCACCACCACAGGCTCGGTATCGGCACCGCCAGCGGCGGACTTGACCGTAACCACAGCTGGCGGCTGAGCCAGATCAGTGACCCGCAGGGACTGCAGGACGCCGGCCTTGGTCAGACGGCCGAAGCCCTGGGCGGCGAGGTCGGGAATCTGCACCTCATCGCTGGAGCTGGCTTCGATGGTCAGCGAATGGTCGGCCCAGTTGTAGCGAGCGGTGCTGACTTTCACCACGTCCGTGACTTCCTTGGAAAGCGAAGTCGGTTTGGTGGCGCCCGACGGGTCGGTAGCGGTCACCACGACGAAGGGCGGCAGCACGCCCGGTGCCGGGTTGTGGGCGAAGAAGAAGCCGGCGCCGTCGTTGACCATGTCCGCCAGGCAGGCCGGGTTGGTACCGTCCTGGACCAGCTCCAGGGTTTCCCGGTAGCAGAAGTCGGCATCTTCCGGACCATTGGCGAACACTTCCAGGCGCGTGCCCTGGTTGGTGCGCCGGTAGCTGGCCCGTTCGATTTCCACCGGGGTGGCGGCGCGGGAGTCGAACACCTTGCCGGAGACCGAGAACAGGTCGGTACGGATGGTCCCCGCCGGCCCGCTGATCTCGACGTAGTTGGTGTCGAAGGGGCTGCCCGTCACGGCCGAGGGGACGTTGGGGTCGCCGATGAACTGCTCTGCTTCGCCGGTTTCCGGATTGGTGCCCGGATAGGGGTAGCCAGGGCCTTTCAGGAAGGGGCCGACGTCGCCGGTGAGGGCACCACTGAACACGCCTGGCGCGCCGATACCGATATCGCGGGTCATGTTGATGGCGCGACGGCCACTTCGTTCTGCGATATCAGCCGCGGTCACGTCGAAGACATCCACGCCGTAGGGGTGGGTGACCGTGTATCTGCCCGGCGTGGGGATGGTGGCGCGGATGCGGATGCGCGCGAAGCTCTGCTGGTCGCCGACGCGCGGCACTTCCAGGGCAAAGGCGGCTTCGACGGCAGCGGTGTAGACCTCGAGGCCGTAATTGCCCGCGTCCGGGATGCTGGCCTCGGCCATGAACCAGAACAGCTCGCTGGGCCAGTTGTTGGGGAAGACCATCGGCTGCAGGTCATCGAACTGGCCCGGTTCCGGCAGCAGGGTGCACATGTAGCCGCCGGTGGGGCTGAGGGCCTTGGATTGGCAGAGCTCCAGGCTCTGGCCGTCGCTGTCCTGGTACCACTGCGGGAAATAGCCGGTGGATGCGGTGTATGGGCCTGGGTGGACCGCCTCGAGGGCGGCCTCGGCCGTGTCGATGCCTTCGACAGCGAGACCCAGGGTTGTGAGAAGCAGGCAGGGCCACTTGTTCATGTTGCCTCCTGGCGCTTGAGCGCTCGGCTCTGGGTTCGCTTAGGGAAGAATGACCACTTCTTCGGTATCACTGCCGCCGCTGAGCGAGGTGACGGTCACCTTCGCGGGAGGTGTGGGGGTGATGCCGGTGGTAAGCGACTTGGTGGCGCCGTCCCCGCTGAGCGTCCCGATGGCGGCGCCGCTACTGGTGGTGGCGGTGAGTTCCGGGGGCGAGGTTTCGTCGCTGCTGCTGGCTACCACTGTCAGTTCGCCGGAGTTCAGGTTGTATTCGGCGCGCTCGATCCGAACGAGATCGACCAGTGGGGCGCTCAGGGTGGTGGGCGTGCTCTCCGGAATGGCCACGCTGTTGTCGGCGTTGATCGTGACGCTGGCCGGCAGGGTCGGATTGCCGGTGGACTGGCCGTACCAGTTGCCGGTGGCGTTGGCTTCGGTCATGGCCACTGCGTCGCCGGCGCTGTCCTCGTAGTCGGCGGTGCCGGGGGGCGGCGGCGCCATCACGAAGACGTCCTGCTGGGCGCTGGCCCCGGCTTCACCTGCACTGCGCGAGTAGGTGGAGCGCTGGACGATCACCGGAGTCGGCCGGACCACCTCGGAGAGCTTTCCGGAGACGGCGAACAGGTTGGTGCGCAGGTCAATGCCGCCAGGGCCCTGGATGCGCACGTAGTTGGTGTTGAAAGGACTGCCGGTGACCGGCTCGTTCAGATTGGGGTCGCCGATGAAACGCTCGGAAAGGGTGGTTTCCGGGTTCACCTCGGTATAGGGGCCGTTGACGCTGCGCAGGAACGGACCGATGTCGCCGCCCAGGGCGCCGTTGTAGGTCTTGGGTGCACCGATGCCGATGTCGCGGGTCATGTTGATGGCGCGGCCACCGTCGGCTCCGAACTCGGCCGCGGTGACTTCGAAGACCTCCACGCCATAGGGGTGGGTGATGGTGTAGGTACCGATGGTTGGGACATCCACCCGGATGCGGATGCGGGCGAAGCTGATCTGGTCGCCCTCGGCCGGAGTTTCCACCGCGAAGGCGGCCTCGATCGCCGAGCCCCAATCGAGGTTGATACCGCTGGCTGCGTCGGCGATGGCTGCGTCGGCGGTGAACCAGAAGGCTTCCGGCGGGAAGTTGGTGGGGAAGACCAGCGGCTGGGCATCGTCGTACACGCCAGGCTCTGGCAGCAGCGAGCACATGTAGCCGGGTGCTCCAGGTGCACCGGGAGCCCGCGAGCTCACTGCCTTGGACAGGCAGAGGTCGAGCGTACGGCCGTGGGTGTCCTGGTACCAGGCAGCGAAGGAACCGATATCGGGGTTGTATGGGCCGGGGTCCACGTCGAACAGGGCGGCGGGAACCTGGTCTGCCGCGACGATCAGGAGGAACGAAGTGGTGGCCTTGGAGAGTGTGCGTTGCATGAGCGTTTCCTCTTGCAATGTGGGCGCCTCCCTGCGGAATCGCGTCGTCACAGGCTGGCTGACCGGCCCTCCGCAACGACCGTGCCAGTGTTTCGAGATCGCCTCGCAAAGCCGCGCCGTACAGGGCTCACGGCCGTCGCCGAAATAAACGCCGAGCAGGCCGCCGAGGTGGGGGAGGCCCCCCACAACTGGGTGAATTTGGGGGTGGTGGGGGAGTGGGGAAAAGCCGGGGAATGGCTGGGTTAATTCTGGGGAAACCGCATGGGGCGCGGCTTTCAGGCGCTATGGGGGAAACCGGCCTGGTTTATGCACCGGTACAAGTGTCCAAGGCCGCCCGGTTGGCACGACGGGCCGAACCCATCACGCAACGCATAGGAAGGCTTCCATGAGCGCTCTGTCGGTGATCTGGGATAGGTATGCGATCGGCAAGACCGGCGATTCGCCACCGCAATTCAACCTGCTGCGCTGGTTCTCGCTGGTCAGCCTGGTGGTGATCGCCAGCGTGGCCATTGGCCTGGGCATCATCTCCACGCGCTTCGTGGTGACCGAGAGCATCGAGCGCGACGCGATGCTCAGCTCGCAGTTCATCCAGTCCATCGCCTCGGCCGAAATCCGTCATGTGGCGCTGCCGGCGAGCATGACCATGGGCGAATTGCTGGACGCCCGCCAGGACGGGCACCATCCGCAGCACATGCTGGAAGCCCGGCAGCGGGCCCGCAACGAATTCCTCGACCACCTCTCCATGCTGCCCGATGCCCTGCTGGCCAACATCTATGGCGCCGACCGGGTGATCGTCTGGTCCACCAACCCGGCGCTGGTGGGCAAGGACATGAGTGGCAACGACGATCTGGAACAGGCTTTTTCTTCACCGATGCAAGTCGCCTCCAGCTATGACGAGGTCACCGGAGGGCGTGCCGAGCAGAAGTTCCTGCGGGCACCTCGCACCCTGTTCATCGAGAACTACATCCCGTTGCTGGACGACCAGGGCAACGTGGCCTCGGTAGTGGAAATCTACAAGGAGCCCCGTGACCTGGTGCAGCGCATCCAGCGTGGCTTCGTGCTGATCTGGATGGCCACTGCCATCGGCGGCGGGCTGATCTATTTAGGCCTGTTCTGGATCGTGCGCCGGGCCTCGGGCCTGCTGGCCCGGCAGCAGAGCCTGCTGATCGCCAACGAAACTTTCGTCGCCCTGGGTGAGATGTCTTCCGCGGTGGCCCACAGCCTGCGCAATCCGCTGGCGGCGATACGCTCCAGTGCCGAACTCGCCCAGGAACTCGTGGACCCGCCGGTACGCAAGAACGTCGCGGACATCATCAGCCAGGTGGACCGTATGTCGAAGTGGGTACGCGAACTGCTGATTTCGGCGCGGCCGCTGTCCGGTGACTCCGAGGCAGTGGAACCGGTGGCAGTGATCAGCGAGGCGCTGCACGGCTTCGACCAGCAGATTCGCCATTCCGGTGTGCGGGTGGAGTTCCATGCCGAGGCGGCGCCGGCGGTGGTCAGCCACAAGGTGCTGCTGGCGCAGGTGCTCAACAGCCTGTTCGCCAACGCCATCGAAGCCATGCCCAATGGCGGCCTGCTACGCATCGAGGTCAAGCCCGACAGCACCGGCAAGCGCCTGCTGCTGGCCATCACCGATACCGGTCAGGGCATGACGCGCAAGCAGGAAACCATGGCCTTCAAGCCCTACTACACCACCAAGCAGGGTGGCCTCGGCGTGGGCCTGGTGATGGTCAAGCGGATCATGGAACGCTTCGGCGGCAAGGTCAGCCTGACCAGCCGCGAGCGTGAAGGCACCCGCATCTGCCTGAACTTCAAGGTTGCTGGAGGACGGGTGTGATGGAACACAGCGTATTGATAGTCGAAGACGACGAGCTGCTGGCCGGCAATATCCAGACTTACCTGGAGCGCAAGAACTTCGAGGCCCTGGTATGCCATTCGGCTGAAGAGGCACTGGAACTGTTGCGGGACCAGGTGCCCGATGTGCTGCTCACCGACAACTCGCTGCCGGGTATGAGCGGTCATGAGCTGATCCGCGAGGTGAGCAACCGTGCTCCGCAGATCAAACCGATCATGATGACCGGCTACGGCAACATCGAGGACGCGGTGCAGGCGATGAAGGCCGGCGCCTTCCACTACCTGACCAAGCCGGTGGCGCTGGCCGAGCTCAAGTTGCTGCTGGACAAGGCCCTGGACGCCCAGCGCCTGGAGCACAAGCTGGACTTCTACCAAAGCCGTGCAGCGCAGAATGCCGGGCTGGCCGCGCTGATCGGCGAGTCGCCGGCGATGATGGAAGTCAAATCCATGGTGCGCCAGTTGCTGGATGCCGAAAGCCGCATGGCCGACGCCGAACTGCCTGCGGTGCTGATCGAAGGCGAGACCGGGACCGGCAAGGAGCTGATCGCCCGCGCTCTGCACTTCGACGGCGCGCGCAGCAATGGCCCCTTCGTCGAGTTCAACTGCGCCTCGATCCCCGCGCACCTGCTGGAGGCCGAGTTGTTTGGCCATGAGAAGGGCGCTTTCACCGATGCCAAGGATCGGCGCCTGGGCCTGGTGGAAGCGGCCGATGGCGGCACCCTGTTCCTCGACGAAGTCGGCGAGATGGACCTGGTGCTCCAGGCCAAGCTGCTCAAGCTGCTGGAAGACCGCACCATCCGCCGCATCGGTTCGGTGAAGGAGCGCAAGGTCAACCTGCGCATCATCAGCGCGACCAACTGCAACCTCGAACAGATGGTTCAGCAGGGCAAGTTCCGCCGCGATCTGTTCTTCCGCCTGCGTATCATCTCTGTCCGTGTGCCTCGGCTTTATGCCCGCGGCGACGACATCCTGCTGCTGGCTCGGCATTTCCTCAAACAGCACGGCAAGCGCTATGGCAAGTCGGGGCTGCATTTCTCCGCCGAGGCCGAGCACCTGCTGCAGAGCTACAGCTGGCCGGGGAACGTGCGCGAGCTGCGCAACATGCTGGAGCAGACCGTGCTGCTGTCGCAGGGGCAACTGATCAGCGCCGCGCAATTGCACATCTGCCCGAGCCTGGTGGAGGACTCCACTGCCCACTACCGCACCGATGGCAATGGTCATGGCGCCGAGCCCGAGGCCGAGCGGGAAATGGTCATTCGCATGCTCGACAAGACCGACTGGAACGTCACCAAGTCCGCCCGCCTCCTGGGCCTGACGCGGGACATGCTGCGCTACCGAATCGAAAAACTGGGCCTGATCCGGCCGGATCGCCGTCACTGATCCGCCACCAGGCCCCGACGTCCACGGGCGTCACAGTTCCCTAGCACTCCCTCTCGCCAATACGGGAGGAGGAGATCCTTGTGGCCGGGCTGCGATCCTGCTCGCATCGCCGCATCGTCCACCGGGGTTCGGTGCCCTCACACCGGCCCCGCTTTCTTATTCCATAGCGCCAGCCCTGCAAGGGGCTGGCGTCTTCGCATCCGGGAACGATTCACGTCTGCCAGGACGAGGAATCCATCGATCAGATTCCCTGAACTTCACTGTCACTTCGCGCTTCTACCGGCATATTCACCTGTCATCCGAGGTGACCGTCATGACCGTCAGCATTGATCTGGATCGCGACCTCTGCAGCCTGGAACTCAACGGCAAGCTGATCGAACTGCCGATCAACCAGATCGTGGTCAGAACCGATGAAGTGATGCGCGCTTCGGTGATCCGGTGCGTGGAGGGCAATGCGGTGATCAGCGAGGACCAGGCGCAGATGCTGATCGGCGCCGGGGCCAAGGATGACCGCAAGCACCTGTTCGTCGACGGAGGAAACGGACCGGGCGAGCACTGATCGATCCTGACGACTGGCAGAACGAAGCGACGCGCACGACGCTCAAATAAAAGTGATCCATCGTTTCTCAAGAGGTCCAGCATGAGCAGCGAACGTAGTAGCGACACGCGCAGACGTGAAAGCAAAACCCTGGCGGACTTTCCGCGCTGGCTGGTCGACCCGGATTACGTCGACCTGGTCCTGGAGCGCGACCCGGATGATCCGCTATTCGACCCCACCCTCGACGACGCGGAAACCTTCCGTCATTCCCATCACGGATAACGAGAATTGCTTTAGCTGTAGCGTCGCCTGACTGGCTGGTGGCAGAATGCGATCAGACACGGATGTCACCCATCTTCATCGCGCAAGCGACCCCTGCAGGCCAGCCAGGCCACCTTCTTCCAGACTCATTTCGCAGTGATTCCCCCGGCCGTCGCCAGGGGTTGTCCACGGTCTCAAGAAGCCGGCAGCGCTGCCGATGCAGGACGTACTTCCCTGCGTTATCACCTCCCCGAGCCCCGACATGTTCAACTCCCGTTTGAAACAGGAACTGCTCAGCCTGCGCGAAGAGCTGTCTTCCATCCAGCAGGTCCGCGACAGCCTCGATGAAGAAATGCTTGCGCTCTACCTCGACGCGCGCGGCCGCATCGAGTCGGTCAACGCCAACTTCGAGCAGGAGATGCTTTACCGCGCCGACCAATTGCTCGGCAAGAGCTTGCTGGAGCTGATCCCTGAACATGTGCGCGGCCTGGACTTTCACCTGAAGGTGAAGACCGCGCTGGACCGTGGCGAGCACCTGGCAGGGGTGGTGCGCCTGCTGCGTGGCGACGGCGAAGAGGCTTGGCTGCGCTGCATCCTGCAGCCGCTGCGCGACAGTACCGGGAAGCTGCAGCGTTTTTCCCTTTACGCCAGCAACCTGACCCGCACTATCGAGACGTCCCGCGAGCATGAGAACCTGATCAACGCCCTGCAGCGTTCGACTGCGGTGATCGAGTTCAACCTACAAGGCGAAGTGCTGACCGCCAATGACCGCTTCCTCGACGGCATGGGCTACAACCTGGAGCAGATTCGCGGCAAGCATCACCGCATGTTTTGCGAGCCGGCGGAATACAACTCCCCGCAGTACCACGCCTTCTGGGACAAGTTGCGTCGTGGCGAATTCGTTGCCGACCGCTTCAAACGCATCGACAAGCATGGCCGCACCGTCTGGCTGGAGGCTTCCTACAACCCGATCATCGATGCCCACGACCGCCTCTACAAAGTGGTCAAGTTCGCCACCGTGATCACCGACCAGGTGAACCGCGAGGCCGCAGTGGCCGAGGCTGCCAGCATCGCCTTCGAAACCTCCAAGGGCACCGACGACAGCGCCCAGCGAGGCGCTGCCGTGGTGCAGCAGACGGTGGAGGTGATGCGCGAGCTGGCTACCCGCATGCAGGAAGCCGTACAGGGCATCGAGGCGCTGGACCAGCAGTCGCAGGTCATCGGCGCCATCGTCAAGAGCATCAGCGGGATCGCCGACCAGACCAACCTGCTGGCCCTCAACGCGGCGATCGAAGCGGCCCGTGCGGGTGAACAGGGGCGCGGTTTCGCGGTGGTTGCCGACGAGGTCCGCCAACTGGCCTCGCGTACCAGTTCGGCAACGGTGGAAATTTCCAAGGTGGTGGAACAGAACCAGCAACTGGCCGAGCGCGCCGTCGCCATGATCGACCGTGGGCGCGAGCAGGCCGAACTTGGCCTGCAACTGTCCGGACAGGCCGGCAACGCCATCGTTGAAATCCAGGACGGCGCGCAACGCGTCGTCAGCGCCATCGGGCAGTTCTCCAGCCACCTCTCGCGCTGATCCCTTGGCCCCGTAGGGTGGAAATCGCTTTTCATTTTCACCTTTGGCGTCCGGCCCGCAGCGTGGTGGTGGAGGGAAAAGCGCCATCCACCCTTTTACGCACTCGGATTGCCAGGATGAAATCGGACTTTCTGCAGGAGCGAAGGGGACGCCGAGTTCTTGCTTGCGAATGATTGTGCTCGGGCTGTTCGCGAGCAAGCTCGCTCCTACCAACCGGTGCCGCTTCCCAGCAGCCTCCGTCCAGCCCATGCACTCCCGGCATCGAAAATATAGGAACAAGGCATTTGTTCCCGCCCTGAGGGCTGGTTTTAAATGCAGGCTCTTATTCCTAGAAGTCCTTTTAAATTAATTAAATATATTTAATGGGAATAAGAATATGACCTTGCAGCCTCCGGGGGAGCCTATGAACAGAGCCGCCGCACCACCTGTCCCGCGCATGATCGGGCGCCGCTGTCGCTGACCGCTTGCCGCGTCATCAGCGCGGGTATCCCGAAATCACTCGATTCATCTCAACGTCGCGCCGACTGCGCGATGCGGCCCCGTTCTGCCCGGGCCTTGGTACAGGAAGCACGCACATGCCATACCGCTCTCTCTCTCGCATTGCCAGGCCATTGGCCCTGCACCGCCTGACGACTCCCGAATACGCCCTGACCCTGTTGCTCGCCCTCGGCGGCCTGGTTACGCCCGCCCATGCCGAAGATTCCGCCGCCAAGCCCGGCGCCAAGGAAGATACGGCGCTGGAGAAAGTCACGGTCACCGCTCGCCGTCGCGAGGAGGACGTGCAAGAGGTGCCGACGCCCATCACGACCCTCAGCGGCGACAATCTCGAGGCGCAGAAGGTCTACAAGGTTCAGGACCTGCAGCAGGTACTGCCCAGCGTCAACGTCGCCTACATCCATGCGCGCCAGTCCAGCGTGGCGGTGCGCGGCATCGGCAATAACCCCGCGAGCGATGGCCTGGAGGGTAGCGCCGGCATCTACCTGGACAACATCTACCTGGGGCGGCCGGGCATGGCCGTGTTCGACCTGCTCGACGTGGAGCAGCTGGAACTGTTGCGGGGACCGCAGGGCACCCTGTTCGGCAAGAACACCACGGCGGGCGTGATCAACATCAGCACCCGCAAGCCCACCTTTACCCCCGAGCGCAGCCTGCAGCTGTCCGGCGGCGAGCGCGGCTACTTCCAGGGCAGGGGCTCGGTATCCGGCGCGCTGACCGAGTCAGTCGCTGGGCGTCTGTCGTTCTATCGCACTCGTGAGGACGGCTATATCGACAACCAGCATGACGGCCGCACCTTCGTAGGCGGCGAGCGGGAAGGCGCACGCGGGCAGTTGCTGTTCGAACCGAACGAAGACTTCAGCCTGCGCTGGATCACCGATTACAACCAGGAGGATTCCACCAACGGTGTCTGGGCGCTGTATGGCGTGTCGGACCGCTTCCGCCAGCGTGCCGCGCTGATCGGCGCCAACCCGCAGCTCGATGTGAAGAAGCGCGAGGTGAACATCGACTCGGTGCAGTCAGTGAATGTCTGGCAGGGAGGATCGTCGCTCGAGGCCAACTGGAACCTGGACAGCGGCTACACCTTCACCTCCATCAGCGGTTACCGCTACTGGCACTTCGTCCCGCACAACGATGCCGACCTCACCGATGTCTCGGCGATCGTCGACAGCGGGGTCGAAGTCCACGACCGGCAGTTCTCCCAGGAATTCCGACTGGCCTCGCCCACCGGTGGTGCCTTCGACTATGTGGTGGGTGCCTACCTGTTCAACCAGAACCTCGGCAACAACACGCGCACCCAGTACGGTCCCTTCGCCGATCTTTACCTCACCGGGGCAAACCGCAACCTCTTCAACAACGTATCCACCCAAACCAACGGCAAGATAGAAACCGACAGCTTCGCGCTGTTCGGCCAGGGTAACTGGCATATCACCGACCGCCTGGACTTCACCTTCGGCCTGCGTGGCACCTACGAGGAGAAGCAGGCGCGGCTGCACCGCTTCGCCCCGGTGGGCGGCGCCAATCTGACCGGGCCGCTGGCGGCTGCACGGCAAGCGCAATTGGGCGCACTGGATACCGGCGACTTCGGCCTGCACAACGCCGCACCGTCCGGGCTGCTCAGCCTCAGCTACAAGGTCAGCGACGGACTGCTCGGCTACGCCAGTCTGGCCCACGGCGAGAAGTCCGGTGGGGTCAACCTGGTGGCGCCTGTGGCGGGGCTGGGAAGCGATTCGCTGATCGTCGGCCCCGAGCGTGCCAACGACGCCGAGCTGGGATTCAAGAGCACCCTCGACGACGGCCGCCTGCTGTTCAACGCGAACATCTTCTGGACCGGTATCCACGGCTACCAGGCCACCACCCTGACCACCACCGCGGCCTCGCTGACGCCCGTATCGGTGCTGGCCAACGCCGGTAGCGTGCGTTCCCGTGGCGTGGAGTTCGAATCCAGTTGGCGCCCGCTGCGCGGGCTGACCCTGAACGCCAACGGCTCGTTCAACGACGTCACCTACCTGAGCTTCAAGGACGCGCCGTGCCCGGGCGAGATCAACACCGTGACCCCCACTGCCAAATGCGACCTCACCGGCGAGCGGGTGGTGGGCGCTTCGCGCTGGATCGGCAACGTCAACGGTGAGTACACCTGGCAGACCGGCAATGGCCTGCGCCCCTACGTCAATGCCAGCTACTCCTACCGTTCCGAAGCCGAAGGCACCCTGGACAACTCCGAGCTTTCCAAGATCGACGGCTACGGCCTGGCCAACTTCGCCGCCGGCATCCGCGCCGATCTCGGTGACGGCCTGCTGGACACCTCGCTCTGGGTGCGCAACGCCTTCGACAAGGACTACTACCTGACCGCCTTCGCCTTCAGCAACGGCGCCTACACCGCTTCCGTGGGCCAGCCGCGCACTGCCGGCGTGTCCCTGCGTTACGACTTCTGACCCGCGACCAAGGAGAACCCCATGAGCACTGTCGTCACCGCCTTGCGCCAGCCCCTCGACGGGCTGCGCATCGAACCCCTCGCCGCACCCCTGGGCGCCGAGGTTCGTGGCCTGGATGGCCGCCGCGACCTGACCTCGGCACAGATCCTCGCCCTCAAGCAGGCCCTGCGCGACCATCACATCCTGATCTTCAAGGGCCAGGAACTGGACGATGCGCAGTACCTGCGTTTCACCTCCTGGTTCGGCTCGGTGTTCCAGCCCCATCCGGATTACCTGGTGCTGTCTTCGGGCACCGACGGCAAGGCGCCGGACATCGTCAAAGTGGCCAACACCGAAGATGGCGAACTGAGCAACATCGCTCTGCCGGCCCACAGCGATCACCACTGGACGCCGACCCCCTCGGCCGGCTCCCTGCTCTACGCGCTGGAGGTCCCGGAGGAGGGCGGCGAAACCACCTGGACCAACCTGGCCCTGGCCTACAGCGCGCTGGACGAAGACACCCGCCGCGAGATCGATGGCCTCAAACTGATCAACTACAACCCCTTCGTGCGCCTGCGTGACGGTTACAACGTCGGCATCACCTACCGCACGCCGGACATCGAACCCATCCAGGGCACCGAGCACCCGCTGGTACGTACCCATCCGGAGAGCGGCAAGCGCCTGCTCTACCTCGGCGTGCACACAGAAGTGGAAATCCCCGGCTACGCCGCGGACAAAGGCGTCGAACTCATCGGCCGCCTGCGCGAGCACCTCAAGGACCCGCGCTTCTCCTACACCCACCGCTGGGAAGTGGGCGACATCGTGTACTGGGACAATCAGGCTACGCTGCACGCCCGCAACGGCTTCCCGGCAACCCAGCGGCGCCGCCTGAAACGCATCAGCCTGGCCGGCAGCCGGCCCTTCTGAGGATAAAACGACCATGACCACATTGTTCATCGCCCCCGGTGCCTGCTCGCTGGCCTCCCACATCGCCGTGCACGAACTGGGGTTGCCTATCCAGATCGAAAAGGTCGCCTTGCGCGCACCGGATTCGCCCATCCACGCCATCAACCCACTGGGCCGCGTGCCCGCCCTGCAACTGGACGACGGCACGGTGCTGACCGAGAACAGCGCCATCCTGCCTTTCCTTGCCGACCAGGTTCCCGGTACTCCGCTGTTCGCTCCGGCCGGCAGCGCCGAGCGCGGGCAGATCCAGGGCTGGCTCGGCTACCTTGCCGCGGAGGTTCACACTGCCTCATTCCGCCCGCTGAACCGCCCGGAGCGTTACTCCGCCGACGAATCCGCGCATACCGGTATCCGTGAACAGGCGCGTATTCAGTTGTTCAAGGCGTTCGAGCACATCGAGCGGCACCTGGAGGGGCGCCAGTGGCTGGTGGGTGAGCGCTTCACCCTGGCGGACATTTATCTCGGCGTCTTCGCCACCTGGTTGACCCGCCTGGGTGCGCCGTTCGATGGCCTGGACAACGTCACCCGTCTGCGCCAGAAGTGGCTCGAACGTCCGGCAGTGCAAGAGGCGCTGCGTGACGAGGGACTGCTCAAGTAACCTGACCGGCCCGGCGCGCGAGCCGGGCACCTTGGCATCCACAGCAACGGGACTGGCAGGCAAGGCGATCGCCACACCTGCCAGAGGCTGAGAGAATCCTCCGGGTCGAATTCAGCGTCTTGTGCCGGGTGGATGCCCAAGGAGGAGTGCATGGTCGCGCTGACATTGCGCCTGGCCATCCTCAGTGCGCTGCCCTACGTGCTGGTGTTCCTGGTCGACGCCATGCCTGGTCTCGCGCCCGCCTGGGACTTTGCCAACGCTGCAGGCCTGTTCGGTGGCGTGATCCTCCTCCTCTTGTTCGTCTACTGCGGCCGGCCGATGTCGCGGCCGTACTTCGACGGGAAGTTCTTCATGGTCCTGCATCGTGACCTGGGCTACGCGGTGCTGATCCTGTTGGCGCTGCACGTTGGCCTGCTGCTAGTGGACGAGCCGCTGGTGGTGGATTATCTGCTGCCTTCGGCTTCCCTGCCCATGCTGGCCGGCACGCTCGCTGCCTTGCTGCTGCTGATTCTCGTGCCCATCAGTCTCCCCGCCGTGCGCCAGCGCCTGTGGCGTCATCACCTGCGTTTTCGCCGTTGGCACTACTGGATCAGTTCCGTGCTGCTGGTGCTACTGGCGGTGCACGTGATCGGGACCGGGTTCTACACCGGTGCGTGCTGGAAGGCCGTGCTCTGGGGCGTCATCACCAGCTGCGCACTGATCTGGCCCCTGCTGCCGCGTAGCCCCCTGGCGCCAGCCGAGGGGCACAGGCGTCGTAACACGGGGGGACTCGCCAGCCGGCTCTGCGCGGGCCTGTTGGTGTTCGTCCTGTGCCTGGCCGGGGGCTACGCCCTGCTGACCAACAGCGATCTGCCGCTATGAAGTGGCTCTACCTGTTGGTCTGCCTCGGACTGCTGGCGCTGCTGGGCTACGGCCTTGCGCAGGGGCACGCCGAGTTGGTGCGACAGCGTCCTTTGCTGCCGCTGAACTTCGATCACGGCGTACATGGCCAGGTGAATTGCCTGAACTGCCATCACGACTACGCTGACCGCTCCCCGGCCCCGCCTTCCGGTGACCGCACTTGCCTGTTCTGCCACAAGAGGTCTCAGGAGCTGGCCGTGCGCATTGAGCAGGACTTCCACCAACTCTGCCGGGGCTGCCACCTGGAACGGGTGCAGGCCATCGAGGCCGCCGGCCCGGTGCGGGCCTGTCAGCAATGCCATGCGCCCGCGATTCTTCCGTAGGAGCGAGCTTGCTCGCGAACTATCGTGCTCGGAGTTCTCGCGAGCAAGAACTCGGCGTCTTCCTCGCTTCTACACGTTTCTTAAAATTAATGAAATTTGCTCACAAGCACATGCAATTTTCTTGGGATTATCACAGCAGTCAGCCAGCCCTACAGTGAACGCAACTCAAACAGAAAGCCCGCGCGGTGCGGGTTCCACACAGGAGAGTTGCTATGCGTACCTGGTTCATTACTGGAGCTTCCCGTGGTCTTGGCGCCCTCATCGCTGCAAAAGCGCTGGAGGTAGGCGATGCGGTGATCGCCACCGCCCGTAAACCCGAAGACGTGATTGCCCGCCTGGGCGAACATCCCAACCTGCTGGCCGTGCGCCTCGATGTAACCCGCGAAAGCGAGGCCCATGAGGCGGTCGCCGAAGGTATCAAGCGCTTCGGCCGCATCGACATCCTGCTGAACAACGCCGGCTACGGCATTCTCGGTGCGGTAGAGGAAACCAGTGCCGCCGAAGTCGAGCGCATCTACGCCACCAACGTGTTCGGCCTGCTCAAGGTCACCCGTGCCGTGTTGCCGCACATGCGCCGCCAGCGTTCCGGCCACGTCGTCAACATCTCCTCGCTGGGCGGCTACCAGGCTTACTACGGCTGGGGTGTCTATGGCTCCACCAAGTTCGCCGTGGAAGGCCTCAGCGAAGCGCTGCACCAGGAGCTGGCGCCGCTGGGCGTGAACGTCACGGTGGTCGAGCCGGGCTTCTTCCGCACCGACTTCCTCGATGACCAGTCACTGGTGAAGACTGCCCTGGAACTGCCGGACTACGACGAAACCGTGGGCGCCATGCGCCGTTTCGCCGAGGGCGCCAACCACGCCCAACCGGGTGACCCGAGCAAGTTCGCCGGCGCCATGCTGGAGCTGGTGAACGCCGCCAACCCGCCGCAGCGCCTCGCCCTGGGCAGCGACGCCGTCGCTCGCATCGCCGCCAAGCACAGCCTGGTGGATGGCGAAGTGGCTGAATGGAAGGCGCTGTCGATGTCCACCGACTTCGTGGATTGACCGGCTTTCGCCGGCTGGGTAGAGAAACGAAACCCATGCGGGCCGTGGTCGATGGGTTTCGCAAGCTCTACTCCGCAGAACCGATTGCAACGAAAAAGCCCGGCGTCCTGCCGGGCTTTGTCTGCTTCAGAGCAGTGCCTTTCGCTCTGGCACCTGCCCCTGGAAGCGTGGCATGTCCTCGTAACGAATCCACAGCGTGCCTTGCCACTCGATCAGGTTTAGCGGCTGGCCCTGCCAACTCATCAACCGGCGACGCGGTTGCTGGCCCACGCCAGCCTCGCGTCCCAGTGCGGGGACCACTTCGTTGCTGATCCAGCGACGCAGCCCGCGATGCTCCGGGTGGTAGTAATGCACCAGCAGCAACTGGTGCAGACCACTTTCATTCACCAGCCGCTCCAGGCAGAAACTGCCGTCTTCCAGACGCAGCAGCTCATCGCGCAACTGGTCCTCATCAAGCTTGCGGGTGAAGTCGGTATCGGTGCGAATGCAGGCCAGCTTCGCCAGGTCTCGGCTGACGAACCAGGCTCGGTCGTCGATCAGGAGCGCGCGTAACGAAAGACGAAAACGAGGGAAAACGGTGGGGATTCGGTAATCAGTCATGACGCACCTCCGGGCAGTGGCGGAGGGCAGGGGGTACGAGCGAGGGAGTGGACGTGGCTCTCATGTTCAAACTCCATGTTCGGAACTGAGTAGCCGCCACCAAGGGGAGGGTGGCGGACCGTGCAGGGCTAGAACCCCGGTTGAGAAGCCACAAACCGGATGGGCCAGGCCCACCCTGCACGGTCCGCCATAGACTGCCAGGTAGCAGCGAGCCGAAGACGTCGCTGATCCTGCTTATGGCGTGTTGGCATTCTCGACAGTTTCACGGGGGTTCTAATCCCGGTTGCAGCCAAAGCCACAACGGGGCGAGACGCTATAGATCGTCCTTGTAGGACCGCAAGGCAGTTGCTGGGTAGGCCTTTTCTGGCCCGGTGGCGCGTTATTCGTAGTCAAACGGCCCGACTAGGCGGATGCTCGTGGCATGCACTTTTTTCCAACGACGCGCGGTCCCAGCGACGCGAGCTCAAGGACCTTACGCCATGTCGGTAATCGAACCCCTGCTGCTGAGCACCGTGCGCATTTGCACCCTGGCCGGTACGCGCGTGCTGACCAATGCCAGCGGATTCTTCTTTGCGCGTGACGAGCGCCTGTTCCTGGTCACCAGTCGGCACGTGGTGCTGGATGCTCCGAGCCGGCATTTCCCCGATCGACTCGAAATCGAACTGCACACGGATCTTCACAACATGGCGCAATCCTGCGGCTTCTCCGTGCCCTTGTATCGCGACCGTGAAAGCCTGTGGCGACAGGGGCGGGATACGGCAGGCGGCGTCGATGTGGCGTTGATCGAGATCGAGCGCTCGGCTTTGCCGGCTGCCACGGTCTACCACGCATTCACGCCGAGGCACCTGCAACTGCCCGGCGAGCCCATCGAAGTCGGCACCGCGCTGTTGGTGGTGGGTTTTCCCCTGGGCTTCCACGACAGCCTTCATCACATGCCGGTGGTACGGCATGCCATTGTCGCGTCGTCGTTCGGCCTGCGTTTCCAGGGACAGGGCTATTTCCTCACCGATGCACGCACCCATCGTGGCACCAGTGGCGCGCCGGTAGTGATGCGCGCGCCGGAAGAGTGCCAGGATCTGGGGGGACTGCCCTGGATGTTGCTCGGCGTCCACTCGGCACGCCTGGACCTTGGCAGCCGCGACCTCGTGCAGGACGAAGCGCTTGGGCTCAATTGCACCTGGTATGCCGACATCCTCATGACCCTGAGCGAGACCTGAGGAAAACGATGCCAGGTGTCCATGCGGCTGGCCAAAAAAAGCCCGCACGGGGCGGGCTGTGGCAACGTGGCCTCGGCAGCTATGAGTCAGCCATGAGGTCCACAATGGTTTCGCTGATGAAATCGGCGTTGGCCTCCAGGGTCGCCAGGCGATGGCAGAGCTGCTCAGAGGCGTCCGGTGAGCCGCATTGGTCGATCCAGATCGCCAGTTCGACAAGGGCGGCACCCAGCATGATCTGATTCATGTGGATGCGATGGAGCACGAGCGGTAGCGCATCACGCTTGGCCATGGAAACCTCGGGGTGAGACTCATCGTGGACGCTGTCGCAGGTCAGCACTCGCGCGAACTGAACACCGGCGCGCCGTGAGCATCGAATCCCAGCACCTTGCCCAGCGCACGTTCAGCCGCGCTGATCGCCTCTGACAGGCGAGTAAAGCTGGTGCCGTCATAGACCTGGTGAAAGCGCATTTCCGTGCCGCTGTTGCGCGTTTTGAATGCGACGAATGCCAGCGCGTGGTCGCCATTCATCTGGGCCTGACTCCATGCAACGTGCTCGGGGAAGTCTCGTTTCATGGTGGCCTCTGCCGGAGTTGTGAGAGTGCTTGGAATTCCACTATCTACCCCCTGGCCGGCAATTGCTTGGCTTTATTGGTAAACCGGACCAAGGGTCCTGAACGGCCAGCTGGCATGCCCTCTCGCCAGGACGACGGCCAGATATCTGGGGGGGCAGGTCCGTAATAAAAAATCGAAGAGTTTTGATTAAAAGCTATGGCTGTCGATGGGGGACTTGTACTTGCGTATTGGATTTAATACTTGTGTATAGGTGGAGCATATTTATTGGTTAATGGATTTAATCCTCCGCACAAATGAATCTCTGCGGCCCTGGCGATATATTCAGCATCAAGGCTTTCGGAGGGTTTCATCATGAGGCACTTCACAGATGAATTAGCGGACAGTTTTAATGCGCTTCGCTCAGCACTGTTTGTCTGCTTGACCCTGCTAACTACCCGCATCACCCGTCAGCTGAATGCTCTGATGCCTGAGCGGAAGCCTTTCGCCAAATCGCGCGGAAGGGGGCAGTTGGCAAACTCTGCAGCGAGTTCGTTGTTCAGGCTGGAAGATATCAAGCAAGGCGCAAGCAGCTTGCCTGTCGGTTCGCATTTGATTAGCCCGCGCACGCTTTATGCGCATCACGGAATTTATCTTGGTGGCGGTAATGTCGTTCACTACTCCGGATTCGCTAGTTCGATAAAACCCGGCCCCGTTGAAGTGACCGATCTTGAGTGCTTCGCCAATGGACATGATGTCTGGATAGTTCAAGAGCAATGCCGATATTCCAGCGATGAAATCGCAAGTCGGGCGCGCTCAAGAGTGGGTGAGAGTCAGTACAGGTTGCTTTCGAATAACTGCGAGCATTTTTGCAACTGGTGCATTAGCGGAGAAAGCTACAGCTCTCAAATTAATGCCTGTCTCCATTTCCCGCGCCACGTTTTCTCTTTGATCTCGGAGTCTCAAACTTCCTTCATTTGAACCTGGGTAATGGTTTGTGCGGTAGAAAGCACTTGTGGTCTGGAGGAAGGGCGCGGCGCGAGCGACGCGCCTCCATATTCCTCAGTGCATTTGCAGATCGAGGCGTGTGTCAGCTACGACGGGCCAGCACGAACCCGAACAGGAAGGCTGCGGCGGCGCTGGCGCCTATCACTTTCCAGGGTTGCTCGTGGACATAGTCATTGGTGGCGGCAGCGCTCTTGCGGCTTTGCTGAGCGAGCTTGTCACCCAGTTGCTCCATCGACGCCCTCGCCGCTGATATCCGTTCGCTGAGCATGGCCTGGGCTTGTGTCAGCTCCTCCGCGCTAAGCGAGGTAGTGTCCTTCATCAGGTCTTCGACATCTGCCAGAAAGCTGTGAAACTCCTGGCTGGGGCTGTTGCTGTTCGATCTGAGACCGTTCGATTTGGTAGGCATGAGGTGACTCCATTGATGGGGTGATGAGGTGCTGGCGGGCCTCGAGTCTTTCGCTCGAAGGCGTCCGAAGTAGTTGACTGTTCACATTGACCCCATCTTCTCGGCCCGTCGGTTCGCTGTGCCGCTTAGCCGAGCAGCTTGCTGTAGGAGTCTGTCACTGCGCAGTAACATTCGCAGGCCGCTGCTTCGAGCCCTGCGCGATCGAGAATGGTGATTTCGCCGCGGGTATAGCGGATGAGGTGTTGTTCCTGCAGCGCCCCTGCGGCCACCGTGATGCCACTCCGACGCACGCCGAGCATGTCAGCGAGAAACTCATGGGTGAGGTGGAAATGGTCGGCCTGCGCCCGGTCGTGGGTCATCAGCAGCCAGCGCGCCAGCCGTGGCTGGATCTCATGGAAATGGATGCAGGCGGCCGATTGCGACAGTTGCGCCATCGATATGTAGAGGTAGCGATTCAAGCTGCGTTGCAGGTCGGGGCATTCGTGCAACTCGTGCAGAAGGTGGGCGGAGGAAATGCGCAGGGCGTTTCCGGCGCCTTGCACAACTGCGCGGATTGGCGCCTTGCGTACCCCCAGTACCAAGGTGACACCCAGCATGCCTTCGCTGCCGATCAGGCCCATTTCCAGCGGCCGATGGGAATCCAGATGGGTCACCAGCGAAATGAAGCCGGTAATCGGGAAGTAGGCATGCCTGTATATCCGACCTGTTTCGCAAAGAAGGCTGCCAAAGACCAACTCTACCGATTCGCAGTGATTGAGAATCCTGTTGCGCTCTTTGCTCGGGATGCCATTGAGAAGTTGGTTGGTCACTATGGTCGCCTCCCTTTGCCCTGTCGCACGCGCCGGTCCTTGGCGGTGCGATAGGGCAGCTAGGTCATGCTGCACTCTTGCGCCCAGTGGTCGCGGCGGTCTGTTCGTTAGGACACGCAAGCGGGATGGATTGCGGTCGAGGGCGCGAGGGCCATGGGGGAAGTGTTGCGCCCGGCTTGTTTGCGGTGAAGCTGCTGGCCTTGAGTGCGATACCGTACAGACCGTCCTTCCGGCGTGGATGCAACCTGCAACAAGGCAGGTATTTGCCATGACGCAGCGGAGAATGGACATGTTCGAATTCGTCGTAATCGGATTGTTGGCCCTGTGGGCGTTGGGACTGCTTACGTCCTTCTACATGGGGGGACTCATCCACATCCTGCTGTTTCTGTCGATCGCGCTGGTCATGTTCCGGTCCAGGCTGGGACGGCGAGAGTGAGCCCAAGACGTCCTGGCAATCACAGAACCCCCGCCGCGAGGGGCATACCGTTCACTCCCATCCCGTCCTTCCGTAGAAGCGGCTGATCTGCATTTGCCAGCGCTGGTCAGCCATGTCAGGCCAATGGCTCTTGTCGAATCCGGGGGCACCTTTCAACTGGTGCCGATCAACATCGAGCATGAAGCGCTTGTGCTCGGTATCCCGGGTCAACGCTCTCCAGGGCACCGCGAAGAGTTTTTCTCCCAGGCCGAGGAACGACTTGAAGGACAGCACCGCATAGATGATGCGGCCGCTGCGCATATCCAGCATGAGTTCCTTGATTACTCCGAGGTCATCTCCCGCGAGGTTGTAGACATCGTTACCGATGAGCGTGTCTGCGCCCATCAGGTTAGGTCCAGGCCCGGTTCGAGAGGCGTGGCCGGCTTCGTTGTCTTCGTTGCCGGCGTTCTTTCCCTGATGGTTCATGAGTACCTCCAATTGCAGAAAGTTTGGCTGGCCCTTTCCCTGTAGAGCCTGCGTACGGGGAACGAAGGCAGCGCCAGGGAAGGGGAGCCAATCATGAAACCGAGTCAAGGCCTCTTGATGTCCTCCTTGATGTCGCCGACCGTCTCCTGGATATCACCGGTGGCATTTTGTGCCTTGCCTTCGTTTTCGAGCCGTTGGTTGCCGATAAGCCTGCCTGTGGTTTCCTTGATCAGGCCCTTCAACTGATCGACCTTTCCTTTGAATTGATCTTTGTTCATGAGCTTGCTCCATGAGCAGCGAGAGCGGTGATGCCTTGTGCCCAGCCCGCGCACGATTGCGATGAGCCGAGTCATGACCTTGTCGGCAAGCCGGTGGGGTGTCTGTGCGTTAGCGCACCCATGCCGTTCAGTCAGTCGGATGGCTGTTGCTCAAACCAGCTTTTGCCAAACCTCAGCGTTGGCCAGCTGATCCTGGCTGGCATGCTTGTGCTCGCCATGTATCGGGCTGAGTTCATAGATTCCGTCCGCTTCGGAGGTTGCCGCATAGCGGACACCTGTGAGCTTGTGCAGGTAGCGCAGCAGCGGCTGGCACTGCGCATCCAAACGCTGAAACAAGGTCGAGTCGTACATTCCATTCATGGCCAGTGCCTGCTGCAGCCGGTGCTGCTCTGCCTTTGTTTCATTCTGTGCTGTCTGCACACACCGGTATGTACGCCATCGCACCAGGGCGAAACTTGCAGGGTTATGAGCGCTAGCGCACCGACGCAGGCACGGCCATTGACCATTTTCTCATCCGATATCTCGCCGCATAGCGTGGAGGTTGTGATGAGTTCGTCGATCAATCCAAAGCGCGTTGAGAGCCCTATCGGCCTGAGACGCGAGTCAGCCTGCTCCGGAAGGGTCGCTCTTTCCCTAAGGGTGGAGCCTGCCAAGCAGGTACCGCTGCATGTCGCCAGGGAGCGCGTCGCGCCGCTGCGCCGGAAGTCGCCTCTACTGCTGCTTGTTTCGATGGTTGTCCTGCCATTGGTCGTGAGCGGCGATGTCCTTGCGATGGACGACTCTTCGCCGGGCCTGACCGGGAAGGTACGTACCGAAACGACACTGATGCAGAGCGCCTATGTGCAGTTCGATGAGCGCGAAGCCGAGGGCGGCATCAGTGAATCGGGCGCGGGAGGGCCAGGGAACAATCAGGCCCGCGAGCCGACGCGAAGTAATGGGGAGTATCAGGTGATCAGCATCCCGCGTATCTCGTTCTGAGTCAGTTCTGTTCGATGCCGTACAGATGTGGCCGATGGATGGGATCAATCTGGTTCTCGGCAGATTGCTGCTCGCATATCGAGCGCCGGCGAGCAGTCTTCTGATTGTTCGCATCCGAGGATATAGCCATGAGTCTGGGTACCATTCTTTTAATCGTTCTCATCCTGCTGCTGATCGGGGCCTTGCCGAACTGGCCGCACAGCAGAAGCTGGGGATATGGGCCAACCGGTGGGTTGGGCATCGTCTTGATCATCGTCATTGTGCTGCTGCTCACCGGGCGGCTTTGAGTGGCCTGCCGTCGGTTCGGATCAGAGCGAGACTCACCGGGCAAATGGGGCATCAACCCATAAGAGAAGTGCAAGCGCGGGGACTGGATTTTCGGCGATCTCACCTAATTGCTGCCTTGGTTTGGCAGGGGAGAAGCACATGCAACTCACATCGCATCTTTTATCGAACGCCTTTCCTGGTTATGAGGTGTCGCTGGCATCGCGGCCGGATGGCCGGGTACTGATGGTCCTCGCGCGGCCAGGGCAGCAGAGCTCAAGCAAGGTCATCGATGCGGGGGCTCTGTCCATCCGCGCGAAAGCGGCCAAGTTGATCAGGCAGGTCGAACGCGAGCTGAAACTGGAGGAGGGCGCTTTGAGATGGCACTCGCCAGACGATTACTGGATAAGCCTCGAAC
Organism: Pseudomonas sp. JS3066; assembly: GCF_036328175.1. Lineage (NCBI taxonomy): Bacteria > Pseudomonadati > Pseudomonadota > Gammaproteobacteria > Pseudomonadales > Pseudomonadaceae > Pseudomonas > Pseudomonas sp. JS3066. The sequence goes on along the minus strand of NZ_CP143312.1, from coordinate 4,702,893 downwards.
TTCCCACCTATCACGACCAGCCCTTGCGGAAACTATCCGTCTGGAGCTGGGCGGAACGGCGTAATAGAAAGCACTTCTAGGCTCTGTAGGAAAAGTTCTCGACGACTTTGCGTACGGGCCCTAATGGCCGAACTGCTTTCTTCGGCCAGGCCAGCGCAGTTTCCTGACGATTGAAATTGCCGCTCGCGGCTTGTGCCTTGGGGCTGAGCCCGCCTCGCACGCGGCGCGTGACACAGCGTTTCCAGGGGGATAAGCGCGGTGGCGCACCGACGGGAGCACTGCCCCACTGCCAGAGTACAGGCCCCACTACCGACCTCAGAGGTCAACATGAGCAAGCACAGCAAATCTATCCCGAACAGTGGCGCGGCACCGGCCAGCAAGGCGGCCAGGAAGCCTGGCCCGACCATCGGCTCACCCACTTCCATCAAGCCTGAACGCATGTCTGATCCCAAGACTGTGCCTCGCGAAGAGACCAGAAGGACCAAGCCCCAGGATGCAGACAAGGCAACTGCCAAGGCCTCCGCGAAAGAACCACCACGCGCAGCCAAGGGAGATGACGACCTCATGAGCGAGGAGCCCAGAAACTCATGAGCCTATCTGGCACGGTTGGCCTGCCGGGTGTAGGACGGACGCTACGCCATCAGCCGCCGAAAGGCGGAAAAGCAGGTAAAGCACTTCCTTGAGAAATGCAGGCACTGAGCCACACAAGATCCCCTGATGCACCGCCTCGCGGCTCATCAGGCGGCCCAAACCAGCGGCCCAGTCGTGCACGGGTTCCGGTTCGGATCTCTCTCCTTCCCGAATGGTGAAACCAGATGCACACACAATCCCGAAAGCAACTCCTTGCCGCCTGCATCGCGCTGGCGCTGGGGACGACGGGCGGCATGGCCGCCGCAGAATCACAGACCTTTACCGATAACCGCCAGGAAACCCAGATTTGGACGACCTATGCGTTGAACCCCCATCTGCGGGCCAATGATCTGAAAGTGTCGGTCCTGAATGGAAAAGCCACACTCACCGGAAACGTCGCGGAAGAGGTCAATAAGGATCTTGCCAAGGAGATCGCACTGGGCGTCAGCGGAATCGACTCGGTGGATAACCAGATCGTGGTCAAGCCGGACTACGTTCCGCCGAAGGCGGGCAAGGATCGGAGCTATGGGGTCATGGTCGATGACGCCACGATTACCGCTTCGGTCAAGTCGAAGCTGCTCTGGAGCAAACAGGCTGATGGCATGACGACTCAGGTCAAAACCCAGTCAGGCAAGGTAACGCTGACTGGCAACGCCGATAGCCAGGCAGACAAGGATCTTGCCGGCCGCCTCGCCATGAACACCGATGGCGTGATGCTGGTGGACAACCAGCTTGTGGTCGACGCCTCGAAGCCAGCGCCGGTCGACAGTGCCAAGAGCACTGCGAAGGAAACAGGTGGGGATATTGCCGATAGCTGGATCACGACCAAGGTGAAGTCCACCTTGATGTATTCCAGCAACGTCAAAGGTTCCGAGATCTCCGTGAGCACGAACAGCGGCATCGTTACGCTGAGTGGTCTCGTCGACAACGATGCCGAGCGTGACCGGGCGATCGAACTGGCGCAGAACGTCCGAGGCGTGAAGAGCGTTCGTTCAACGGAACTTCGCTACTGACGTCGGGGACTCAGCCCTCTGAGTCGCCATGCTCGAACAGTCACGCGCCGTGATCAGTAAGCCTCGACTCGTGATGGGGTTGGGTGAGGTGAGTAGAACCCCCACTATTCACCTCCGGCCAGCCAATACTTGCCCAGGGGCTGCCGCCAGCCGTTTTCACCCTGGCAACAGCTGCCGGCGGCGTGCTCACAAGAAGAAAGTCGTGCATCGAAAGCCCTATGTCCGATAGCACACACAGCGGCTGTCCCGTTGACCTATCGTTACAGGATCAAGGCCTTTTTCAGGTGCTTGGCTCGATGGTGGCGCACATGTCGGATACACCTTCACCTTTGCAGAACCACTTGCTCGCGACCTTGCCGGTGGAGGTTCGGCAGCGCTTGATCCCACAGATGCAACTGGTATCGCTGCCACTTGGCAAAGTGCTGTATGAGTCGGGGGATACGTTGCGTCATGTCTTTTTCCCCACCGACTCGATCGTGTCCCTGCTCTATGTGATGGAGAACGGCTCCTCGGCGGAAATCTCGGTCGTCGGCAACGAGGGGATGATAGGCCTGGCGGTGTTCATGGGTGGGGAAAGCACCCCGAGCCGGGCCATCGTGCAGAGCGCCGGTCACGCTTATCGGTTGCGGGGGAATGAGTTGAAAACCGAGGTCAATCGGCATGGTGAGTTGCTGCTTCTGATGCTGCGCTATACCCAGGCCCTGATCACCCAAATGGCACAGACCGCAGTCTGCAATCGCCACCATTCAATCGACCAGCAACTGTGTCGATGGTTGCTGCTGTCGTTGGATCGCCTGCCGAGTAACCATCTGACGATGACCCAGGAACTCATCGCCAACATGCTCGGTGTGCGTCGCGAAGGGGTGACGGACGCTGCCGGCAAACTGCAGAAGCTTGGCGTGATCGAGTACAGCCGCGGGCACATCACGGTGCTTGACCGGGCCAAGCTCGAGGAGCTGAGCTGCGAGTGCTATGCCGTGGTCAAGAAAGAGACCGACCGACTGCTGCCCTGGAAAATACCCACCCGGCACGACACTTCCCTTTGACGGACTCAAGTCATGCACTGCGCATTGCGCGATGTATTGCGCAGGGGCGTGTTCGGGCTGCGGACAGTTCATGGACCACAAGTATTTTTCCTTTGGTGCGTTGCCATACAGACGAGCCTTTCGCTCCGGATGCAACCTGTGAGCAGGCAGTTGCTTCGCGCTGCAAAAGGAGAACAGAAATGCTCCAGACACTTGTGGTCGTGTTGCTGGTCTTGTGGGTGTTGGGACTGATCACGTCCTACTCCATGGGCGGGTTTATCCATATTCTCCTGGTAGCGGCGATTGTGCTGTTCCTGCTCCAGTTCATTCAGGGACGTCGTTCGTAAGCGTGGAGTAGGAGGCCCGGCAAACCTCATGCCACTCAGCGTATGCAGTTCGGCTGCCAGGGCCTCTTTCGGGGCTACCCCTCCTGGCAGCCCGGACTTCACCGGTGTCGCGTTACTCCTCTCTTTTCCCTGCTTTCCATGACCCAGCCGTAGGCATCAGGGGATGCCATCCTCGCGCCCCGGCAGCTTCGCCATCGTCTCTTCGCGCCCGCTTCGCGGCTGCGCGGGTCCGCAGGGTTGGCAGTGGATTTCTACCTGGTGTGTCCGGCCATCGTCCAGCAGCGGGACACGGCAATCCTGGAGCCATTCACCATCGAGGCTGACCTGCTGGCCGTCCGGCACGCCTTCGGTCTGAACCAGGTTGATGTGGTACAGCGCGGAACCGAAGCGGTAGCGCAATGTGTAGCCGCGCCAATCGGCCGGCAGCACGGGTTCGAAGCGCAGGCTTGCGCCCTCGCGTCGCAGGCCTAACAACGACTCGAGGATGAGGCGGTACATCCAGCCGGCCGCACCGGTGTACCAGCTCCACCCGCCACGCCCCAGGTGTGGGGTGCTGGCGTAGACATCGGCGGCCAGCACATAGGGTTCGATCTTGTATGTCTCGATATGGCTTGCGATGCCATGGCCGACCGGGTTGATCATCTCCAGCAGTTCCCAGGCGCGCGCGCTGTCGCCCATCTCGGCGAAGGCCATGCACGCCCACACCGCGGCATGGGTGTACTGGCCACCGTTCTCGCGCACGCCGGGGACGTAGCCCTTGATGTATCCAGGGTCGGGCAGAGAGTGGTCAAAGGGTGGTGCAAGCAGCAGGACCAGGCGGGAGTCACGTCGTACCAGATGTTCGAGGAGCGACTCCATCGCCCGGTGCCGTCGCCCGGGAGGTGCCACGCCGGAAAGCACCGACCAACTCTGGGCAATGGCATCGATGCGGCATTCGTCATTGCTGGCCGAACCGAGCGACGAGCCGTCGTCGAAGTAGGCCCTTCGATACCAGGCCCCATCCCATCCGTGTTGCTCCAGGCTTGCATGCAGCTGCGCGGCCTGTTCGTGGCAACGTTGGGCGAAGTCGGTATCGCTGCGCTCCTGCGCGATGTTCGCGAACCGCTCAAGTACCAGGTGCTGGAAGAATCCTAGCCAGACGCTTTCGCCCCGCCCCAGTTCACCGACACGGTTCATGCCATCGTTCCAGTCGCCGTCACCCATCAACGGCAGGCCATGGGCGCCTCGCGGCATTCCGCGCTCCAGCGCTCGCACGCAATGCTGGTAGAGGCTTTCCTGTAGCGTCGAATGTTCCGGCAGGTCGTAGTAGGACGCCTCGCCAGCATTCAGTTCGCGACCCTGGAGATAACCCACCTGTTCATCGAGCACAGTCTGGTCGCCGGTCAGCTCTACATAGCGGCTTACGGCCAGGGGTAGCCACAGGTAGTCGTCCGAGCAGCGCGTTCTGACGCCGCGTCCCATCGGTGGGTGCCACCAGTGCTGGACATCGCCCTCCTCGAACTGACGGGCTGCGCAGAGCAGCAGGTGCTGGCGGCCACTGGCCGGGGCGGTATGCAGCATGGCCATGCTGTCCTGCAACTGGTCTCGGAAGCCATAGGCACCGCCGGACTGGTAATAGCCGCTGCGGGCGAGGAAGCGAGAGGCGATGGCCTGGTACAGCAGCCAGCCATTGAGCATCAGGTCTACGGCAGGCTCGGCAGTTTCAACCTGTACTTGCCCCAGGGTTACGCGCCAGTGCTCGCGCACTTGCTGCAAGGCCACATGGGCCGCTCCCGAACTGAGGGCTCTGCGCAGCAGGGCGGTAGCGGTCTCGATGTCCTGCTCGGCGCCCAGGCAGAACACCAGCTCGTATGAGTCTCCGGGGGCCAGTTCGATGCCCGCCTGGAGGGCTGCGCAGGGGTCGAGGCCGCCACCAAAGTGCCCGAGGAGTTGCCCTTGCGCCATCGCCGCGGGTGCCTGGAGGTTGCCGTTGCGGCCGATGAACTCGCTGCGGTCGGCGGTACGGCTCCGGCTCGGCGGGTCCATCGCGAAGAAGGCCACCCGTCCCGGGAACTCCATCGAATAGGGATTGCGCGCGATCAGCGCGCCGGTGCTGCTGTCGACTTCGGTGACCAGGTGCATGGCGGTCTTGTCCCGCAGATCCCCGAGTACCCATTCGACATAACCGGTGACGGAGAGTTTGCGTGGCTGACCGGACAGGTTGCGGAGTTTCAGCAGGGAGTACTTGACCGGCGCGTCGAGCGCCACGTAGACCCAGAGTTCGCTCTCAATGCCTTTTTCACGGTGCTCGAAGCAGCTGTAGCCAAACCCGTGGCGTATTGCGTAGGTGCCGCTGCCGCGCCTGGGCAGGGGCGTGGGTGACCAGTAGTGCCCGGTCTCATCGTCCCGCAGGTACAGGGCCTCGCCGCTGAGGTCACGCACGGCATCGTTATGCCAGGGTGTCAGGCGGAATTCGTGGGCGTTCAGGTGCCAGGTATAGGCACTGCCACTCTCCGAGATGACGGTACCGAACGTGGCGTTCGCCAGCACGTTGACCCAGGGGGCCGGGGTGGCGACACCGGGTTCCAGCTTCAGCATGTACTCGTTGCCGTCGCGACTGAAACCGCCATAGGCGTTAGCCATGCACAACGCCGGGTCGGCTGCGCTGCTCATCGATTCCTGGGGCTGCACGGGCGGCAGGATGAGGTCCGGCTCGAAGCGTGGCCAGTAGGTCCTGGGCTGTCGACGCACGACCTGGTCCTGCAGAGTGCCGGCGGTGTCGCTGAGAATGACGCGCGCGACGGCCTTGATCAGGGTGCGATCTTCCTGCGAGAGCTGGTGTGCCGGACGCACGAAGATTCCGCCCGGACGGTCGATCAGGTTGGCTTCGGCGCCGGAGGTGATCAGCCCAATGATCTGGTCCTGGAGTTGCTGCCGGTAACCGGCACTGTCTTCGTTCCAGATCACCAGGTCGACGGCAAGGCCCTTCAGCCGCCAATACGCATGGGCCTGGACCAGCTGGCGCACCATCTCGATGTTGGCCGCATCGGTGATCTGTACCAGTACGATTGGCAGGTCGCCCGAAATCGCCTGGCCCCAGAGGCCGGACTGGTTGCGCTGATTTCCCGTCAGGGCGCCATTCTTCGGCCTCAGCGCGCTATTGGCGTAAAGGATGGAGGCCGCCATCTGCTCGTACAGCCAGGCGTCGGCATGGGAGGCATTGAGCTGGCGCAGCAGCACCTGGCAGTGGGTCCAGGCGAGGTCGAACACGCGGTCGGCGAGGTGGCGGTCGCGGTATTTGTCGATCAGTTGCAGGCATCCGTCGCGGCTGTCGCTGACGCCGCTGACCAGGTCGATGGTGGCGGCCTGGCCAGCGTCGAGGGTGATGCTGCAGCGGATCGCGACGATGGGGTCGAGGACGGAACCGGAGGTGTTGCCGAGGGTCTCCCGGCCGGCGTCCATGGCGGCTGGATTGACCAGATCGCGACCACGACCGATGAAGCGGGCGCGGTCGGTCTCGTAGGAAATAGCGTCTATGTCCGCACCGTGGACCGCCAGCAGGTGGCAGAACCAGGGCACCTGCTCCTTGTCCGATCGTGGCCGGCGTGTGCAGAGGATCGCCTGCAAGGGCGTGCACAGCTCGGTCTGGACGAACAGGTTGCTGAATGCGCGGTGCAGCGCATCGCTCATGGGGGGCGCGAGCACCACTTCGGCGTAGCTGGTGAGCTCGATGCTGCGCCGGGTTCGGGCGCGGTTGGTCAAGGTGATCCTGCGCAACTCGATGTCATCTTCCGGCGAGACGACGATCTCGCTGTGGGCGTCGAAGTCACGGTGGCGAACCCGGAACTCCGCGCGGGCATCGGAGAAGATCGCTTCGTGCTGGTCCGGCTTCTTCAGCGTTGGCTGGTGTGTACTGGACCAGAAGTCGCCGCTGGCTACGTCGCGCAGGTAGCAGAACATGCCCCAGTCGTCGCAGGTGGCATCTTCGTGCCAGCGCGTCACTGCCAATTCGCGGCAGCGGCTGTAACCGCCGCCGGCGCTGCTGATCATCACGTGGTAGCGGCCGTTGGAAAGCAATTGCACGGCCGGGTGGCGGCGTCCCGGATCGGCATAGATTCGCAGCCTGTTCTCGACCGGCCGGGTGGCGGTGCTGCTGGTTTGGAAATCGGCGGTGTACAGGAATTCCTGTGCGCTCCTGGGGACACGCTCTTGCAGTAACAGTGCGCTGGCCTGGAACTGCGGGTTGGACTCGAAGCGCTTCTGCATGGGGCGATCCCGTAGCAGGCTGACCAGCGCCAGCAGGCTCATGCCCTGATGGTGGGCCATGTACGAACGCACGACTGCGGAGTTTTGTCCGCGTGGCAGGCGCGCCGGGGTGAAGTCAATGGCTTCGTACAGGCCGTAGCGGCCCGCCAGACCCTGTGCTGCCAGAGCCTGCAGGTTGCGGCAGGCCAGTTCGGGGGCGACCAGCAGGGCGAGCGTCGTGGCGTAGGGCGCCACTACCCGGTCGTCACCGAGGCCACGCTTCAGCCCCAAGCCTGGTACGCCGAAAGCCCGGTACTGGTAATTGAAGTGTGCATCCAGCGTGTTGTAGCCCGATTCCGATACGCCCCAGGGGATTCCCAGTTGCTGGCCATACTCGACCTGCCTGGCGACGGCGGCGCAGCACGTCTGGTCGAGCAGGGTGCCTTCGTATCTCGGCATCACCAGCAACGGCATCAGGTATTCGAACATCGAGCCCGACCAGGACAGCAGCACCGGTACGCCTCGGGTGCTGGTGAGCAGGCGGCCGAGGCTGAACCAACTGGCCTGGGGCAACTGGCCGTGGGCAATCGCCACGAAGGTGCTCAGCCGCGCTTCAGACGCAAGCAGGTCGTAGTAGCTGGAGTCGAGACGGCGTTCGTCGACGTTGTAGCCAATGCAGAACAGGTTGCGCTGGATGTCATAGAGGAACCCGAAATCCATCATGGCCAGGTTTGCCGCTGCTTCGGCCAGGCGCTCGGCATTTTCGATCCGTGCGGCGGCGTGTCGACGCACCGCCAGGATGGGCTCGCGCATCGCTTCCGGCCATTGCCCGGCATCGAGCAGGGCGAGCTGGCGCCAAGAAGGCATGGGTGGGAAATCCACCGAAGCGGCTGAGTCGTCGACGTTCGGCAACAGGCACAGGCGCAGCTGGTCGTGCTGGTCCACGCATTGCGCATGCAGGGCTGCTACCCAGAACGCGGTATCGCTGTCAGGGGCGGCATCGCTGGCTGTTGCCAACTCATCCGCGCGGTCGCGCAGGACCTGCAGGAACTCGAATGCGGCCGCCAGCGATTCCGGTGGCTCGTCCAGCATGGCCTCCAGCGTGCCGCGAAACCTGCGCAAGGAGGCCCTGGTGTTACGGTCGTCGGTGCAGGCGGTCTCCAGTACATCGAGGGTGTCTTCCAGGCCACGCAGCTGTTCAGTGCGAAACGGGCTGTCGTCGGCCAGCGCCAGAAGTCCGGGGGCCAGGGTCAGCAACATGCCCGCCAGGTTGCCGCTGTCCACGGTCGACACATATTGCGGTGCCAGGGGCTGGAGGGTCTGGGTGTCATACCAGTTGTAGAAGTGCCGGCGATGGCGCTCGAGTTTCGCCATGCTGGCCAGTGTCAGCTCGCAGCGCTGCAGCAGGCGCTCGGCACTCAGGTAACCGAAGTCATAGGCGGCGAGGTTCGCCAGGATGGCCACGCCAATGTTGGTTGGCGATGTGCGATGGGCGATGGTAGTGGAGGGGTGTTCCTGGAGGTTGTCGGGTGGAAGCCAGTTGTCCGCAGGGCCGACAAGCTGGTCGAAGAAGGCCCAGGTCTGGCGTGCGAGGTTGCGCAGGAAGCGCAGTTCGCCTGGTGCCGGTACAAAGCGCCTGGGGAGCGCAGGCCTGCTCAGCCACCAGGCGATAGCCGGGCTCGCCAGCCAGAGCAGGAGCAGCGGCGCGGCGGCCGCCAAGGCCAAAGGCGTCATCGCCAGAAGCACTGCAAGCAGCAGGGTCAGTGCGGGGCCGGTCCACATCATCCGGTACAGGCCGCCCAGTTGATTGGTACTGGTTCTCTCCACTTCCCGTGAGGGGCTCCACTGCAACAGCTGCGTCTTGCTGAAGTACATGCGCCACAGCGTGCGGAGGATGGCGTCGAGGCTGTAGTGCGCCTCATGGGGCAAGCAGGCGAGGGTCAGCAGGGCCCGGGCAAAGTGCTGGGAAGCGCCGCGCAGCGTGGCGGAAAGATGCTGCCTCAGCGACATGTCGTGGGGCTTTCTCAGGAGATCGAGCAGCGAGGCGAGCAGCGGCGTGAGCATGCTGACGGCCAGTACTGCCAGGGTCCAGGCAACGGGCTGGGCCATCAGCAGCCAGCCCGCCAGGAACATGCAGAGAAATGCAGCGGGTTCCAGGCTACGGCGCATATTGTCGGCAATTTTCCAGCGCGCCAGGGCGCTCAGTCGGTTGCGCTCGTAGCCTCCCCGTGCGTCCGGCGACCATGGCAGGGTCCAGGGCAGGAGTTGCCAGTCGCCGCGAATCCAGCGGTGGTGGCGCTTCACATCGCTGCTGTAGCGAGAAGGGAATTCTTCGTAGAGCTGTACGTCACTGAGCAAGCCGGAGCGGGCGAAGCAGCCCTCGATCAGGTCATGACTGAGGATGCGGTTATCTGGAAAGTGGCCGCAAAGCGCGTGCTCGAAGGCATCCACGGCATAGATGCCCTTGCCGATGAACGAGCCCTGCTGGAACAGGTCCTGGTAGACGTCCGACACGGCACGGGTATACGGATCTACCCCGGCATCGCTGCCGAGCAGCCGGGCATAGGCGGAGCGGGCGGTGCTCGGCAGGCTGATGCCTACCCGTGGTTGCAGGATGGCGTAGCCACCGGTGATGCATTTTCCCTCTGTATCGAAGCGCGCCCGGTTGAGCGGGTGAGCCAGGGTGCCGATGAACTGCCGTGCCGCATCGCGTGGTAGCTGGGTATCGGTATCGAGGGTGATGACGTAGTTGACCTGCTGCAGGATGTCGATCCCGCCGACGATCAAGGCGAAGCGCTCCAGGCCGTTGCCGCGCAGTACGGCGTTGAGCTCGGAAATCTTGCCACGCTTGCGCTCGAAGCCCATCCAGCTCGCCTCGGCGGGGTTCCAGCGACGCGCCCGATGGAAGAGGAAGAAGCGGTCCTCGGCTGCATCGGGGTACTTGCGGTTCAGTGCTTCGATGCGCTCCTGCGCCAGGGCCTGAAGCTCGGCGTCCTGTTCGCGGACCTCGGTGCTGGCGTCCAGGAAGTCGCTCAACAGGCCGAAATGCAGATGGGGGTCGCGGTTGGCGAGGAACCGTACCTCGAGGCCTTCGCAGAGTTCGTCGATGTCCGCAGCGCAGCCGATCAGGGTCGGCACCACCACCAGGGTTCGCGCCTCGGCAGGGATGCCCTTGCGATAGTCCAGGCGCGGCAGTTGGTGCGGAGCCACGGTGAGGGTGACCAGCCAGTTCACCAGGCTGATCGCCAGTCGGCTCGCCATCAGGGCAGCTGCCAGTGCCAGCAGGGTAATGGCGAAGGTGGGCAGCCCGCTGGCTTGCGCCCAGAGTATGAAGGGCCAGGTCAGGCCCAGTGACAGCAGCGTCACCGGAGCCAGATAGAAGAGCAGCGGTGCGCTTTGTAGCAGGCGCTCCCAGCGTTCCCGCAGTGTCGGCTTCACGGACAGGCGTCGCTCGAGTTCAATCCGCCCCTTGTCGATCAGGTAATAGCCGACGTGGCCAGTGATCCCTCCGGGTGCTGCACCACCGGCCAGCTCGAGGGCCCGGCGAGCCACTGTCGTCTCCGGGCTCGCGCAGTGTTTCGCCAGGTGCTCCACTGCATGTCGATAGAGGTCCCGGGTGGCGAATTCCATGGTTTCGTATATGCCGGCTGGGTCCTGTCGCAGGGCCTGTTCGACGTGGCTCATGTCTTCGACGAAGTCGCGCCAGTCGGTTGCCGACAACAGACGCAGGCTGGCGATGCTGTTGCTGATGGCCACCTGGTCGGCGGCCTGCTGCTGGGCATCGGATGACACGAGGCGCTCGATGCTCAGTCCGGTTTCGGCCAGGTGCTGTTCGATCCAGCTCAAGGGCAAGGCCAGTGCTGCGCTCTGGCCCTGCAGGCGTCGGGCGAGTTCTGCGACGAAGGAGCTGGTCATCGGTGGGTCGGTGCGCGCCATGTCAGCCACCGTCAGCACGACGCTTTTCGGGTCCTGCTCGGCAATCTCGGCCAGCCGGTCAGCCCAGTCATCGGCCAGGTTGCGGTCCCCCCAGTTGGCCATGACGCGCGCGGCCACACGGCGCAGGTTTTCGATCAGTGCCAGGCGCAGCATGATGGGAATGGCCCAGAGTTCGCCAAGTTTGAGCGGCGTCACGTTCTGGTAGGCATTGACGAAGTGACCAAGGCTGCCACAGTCCACCCTGCCATCTCCGTGGGAAATGGTTTGCAGGGCGATGTCATAGACCCTCGGCAAGCCCTTGGAATCGCCGGAGGCTAGGTGAGGAAGCTCGTGGCAGTAGCCCTTGGGCAAGTGCTTGCGGGCGGTGCGGATCTGCTCTTCGATCAGGTAATGATTGTCCAGCAGCCATTCGCCGGCGGGGGTGATACGCCGGCTGGACAGTGAGGCCGCGGTGAGGATCCGACAGCTGCTGGCCAGGGTTACTTCGTTATCGGCAAGTCGCTGCAACAACCCATCCGGGGTCCGATTCGGGCTCAGTCGGTGCATCCCGGCCAGGGCCGGGCCGTGCTGCTCCATCTGCTCGGCGCTGAACAGGTCCGAGCGCAGGTCGGGTTCGTACTCGAAGTTTCGAAACGCCGTTCGCCAGCGCAGGAGCCTCGTGTTGAAACGTGGGATTCGGAGCGATGCCAGGGTACGAAAGATGTCCATCCCGGGGCCTGAGGTAATGGTTGCCGCTTCAGGGATCAACCCGCTGGATATCGGCACGATCCAGCAGGAAGCCGCACAGGAGGCCAATGCCAAAGGCAGTTGCGTGCCAGGGGCCAGCCACCAGTGCCAGGGGCATCAGCAGAAGCACACCGAGCAGGACGAAAATCACCAGCAGCGGCGGAATGGTCGAGCGCACATGCGCCGGTCGCGGCCAGGTTGCGTAATGCCGCAGCAATGCAACGACGGGGCGCGTCGCTGCCAGGCCGATCATGGCCAGGGCCGTAGCTTCCTGCCATGCCTCCAGTGGCCCAGCGAGCAGCAGAAAGATCACCAGTACGAGTGCCGCGCTGCTGTTCATCAGCAGGTCCAGCCGATTCGCCATGGAGTTGCGTTTGAGTTGGAACAGATTCATCAGGCGTTTCCCCGCCATGAGGGGCTGTGCAGCGTTGTCTAGTCGAGTCTCTAGGCGTCGGCAGTGGGCGTCTGTCTGCTACCGCACATAGGCGGGACAGGGGAGAGGGGGCTTGCGAGTCAGTCGATCCGGCACGAATTCTGGGGTTTCGCAGTGTCGGCCTTGGCCGGCCGGGTGACGCTTTGCAGGCTGATCAGGTCCGCGCCATCGGCATACAGGCTGTCGTAGCGCATCTGGTTGGAGGTCGAGATGGGGACGTTGAAAACAGTGGGCGTATCATCTGGCGGGCTCTCTCGCCGAGTGATCCGGATGATGTTGCCGGAGCTTCTTGCAACGACGAAGTATGCAGTGATCATGGGCTGTTCCCTTGTTGGCGCAGGCCCCTGCTGCACGCGCAGCTACAGGGTGCGGCTTCTCTCGAAGAAGCTGAGCACTTGTTTTTCAGCCTCTTCATGGGTCATCTCGTAGCGTTCCTCGATCAGGTTCGCCAGCTTTTGTGCATCCCCTTCGGAGTTGATCAGCTCGGCCACGGTCAGCTCGTCCCAGAGGATCCTGGCGGTACCCACCAGCTCTCGCCATTTGCTCTTGATGATGTCTGCAAGGAGCCTGCTCATGGTCTGTCCTCAGTCTGCGGATGGTGTTAAGCGTTTCGGAGCCTCGTCAGGGCCCGGATTGGTAAGTTCGTCATCGCCGCGCGGGGTGATGGAATGATGGAAGGCCGGCGGCATTTGCTCCTCTTGTCGCTGAGGCTTGTTACCCGAGGCCGCCTCCCTGGTTTGACGCGCCAGTAACAACGCGCAGCGTTTCTTGATGATGGCGTCGACCCTTTCCAGGAAGTGATGGAGGGCGTGTGCTCGCTGCAAGTGCGGCGGGATGTCCGGCTTCTGTGCAGGGGCGACGGTGTCGGCGTCGTGGCTGTCGGCTTTATCTGTCATGTCTGTTCCTTGAAGGGCATGCGAAATGCTGTGCTTCAAGCAGCGTGGCAGTACCGTCGCGCGCAGTCGGTGCGTTGGAGCACTTAGCCGTCTGTGGGATGACGCACCGAGACGCCCGGTCCGAACTGCAATGCTCGATGGGCAAGGCACTGCCCACCGCAGCGCCAGCACCCCGAGGTCGCCATGCATACCCACATCGATCCCAATCCGCCGCGCAAACCTCGCAAGCCGAACTCGAAGCACTCACCGCGGATCAAGACCCCCGGTGAGCTGCTGCACAAACGTGCCGAGGAGGCGAATGAAGCGGCACGCGTACCGCAGGATGACGAATTGGCTCCGCACCAGGGGCCGACGCCTTGAGGTGGCTTTGCTGCAAAGCATCAGTGCTATAACGCACCGACAGCTCTCAAACGACCTGACACGCTGACAGCACCAGCCCAAAGCGTATTGGGCGTTATCGAGAGCACCATGAACATCCAAAGCTGTTGCGACAAACCCGTCCTCCCGCCGGTCATCCGCAAGCCCCACGACCCGCGCGAGCCCAGCGAGAAATCGCGACACTTGCCGTTGTTTTCCCGCTCGGAGCTCTACTCGTTCCCCGACCCGGAGGAAGACGCCGAGGCAGTCCCGGACAGCGAGCCCGCAGGTCCCGGGACATCCCGGCCAAAGGGGCACTGCGAATAACGATTACGCCGGAATCCGGCAGCACATCAATACACCGCTGTCGCGGTTTCGGTGCGGGGGCAACGATTCAGCTACCCAAAGGCCAAGCGGCCCACGCATTGCGGCATACCTTTGCAAGCCACTTTGTCCAGAATGGCGGCAACATCGTGACCCTCCAGGAGTCCTGGGGCACTCCACGCTGGTGATGACCCTGCGTTATGCCCACCTTTCGCCGGATCATCTTCAGGACGCGATCCGTTTGGGCCGCTCGGTACTCCTTCTATTCAGCTCCTCGATGTCGTGTGGCCTTTCGGAGCTGCACTGATAGTCTTGTGCCATCATTCAAGGGCTTGTTCGTTGATAGCAAGGAAGGAGTGGGGCATGACAGCTTATAAGCCGGAGAAGGTCAGCGATGAAGTTGTTAAGGAGGCCCTAGAGGGGATCTCAAAGGCATCGGAGAGCGCTGCAAAGGTTGATGCGGAAGAATTGAAGGCAAGTGCCGCCACCTCAGAAGCACTGATGGAAGCTTTGAAGGAGGCAATCAAGAATGCTGATTCCCCTGAGGAGCGGATGCGGTACGCGAAGATGGCGGAAAATGGGGACAAGCGGCAGAAGAAGGAAGCCCGTGATTGTGGGGAGCGCTCCACAACTACTCAGCGAGGGAATATGAGAATCGGTGCGATGATCGCGACAGGCCTTGGTGCCGCTGCGCTAACGGCAGGCGCGGTTTTTTTGCACGGGAAACTGAAGTAGGGAGCTTTGCAAACCCTTGCTTCGACCCGAAGGGTCATCGATGTTCGACACTTCTTCGAGACATCCAGGCAGAAACGAAAAAGCCCCTGAAATTCGCTAGGAAAATCAGGGGCTTAGTCGTTGTTTTTGGTGGAGCCGGGGGGATTTGAACCCCCGTCCGCCAGCTCTCCGCTTTCGGGACTACATGCTTAGCCAAGTCTACTGAGTTAGCTCTTTGCGGCCCGACTGGCAGGGTGCTCAGAGCGAGCTGTATGAGTTTTAGCCGTTACGTCTACAGCGAACTTGGCGGCGATCCTGTTCTATCTGACAGTCATTTCGGGTTTACAGGCATCCCCTCATGACTGCTGGCAGCCGAAGCCGCCAGAAGGGTTAGGCCGCGAGGGCCGCCCCGTAGTTGTCGTCGTTGGCAACTAATAGTTTGCAGCAGCTAATTTACGAGGTCTGCTACCAGCTCGGCATGCCCCTAGAGTTTTGTTACCGGCGTCGAATCCTAATCGGCCCCAAGAACTGCAGGGTGTACAACAGTGCGGATTCTACGGCAAAAAGGGGGGCAGCGTCGACCGCGCTTTTAACCTAATGTCATGGGTGCTTGCGATATGATTGCAGGCTATTGTCAGGAAGACCTTTGAGCCGAGACGTCGCCATGCCGCGTTCTGCCCGAACTCCCCTCCGCCAGTGGATCTGGCGTGCCTTCGTACAGAGTGCCCTGATCCCGCTGATTCTGGTCGAATCGGTGTTGATCACGGCTTATCTGTTGACCAACAGTGCGATTCGCGATGCCCAGGTGGACTACCTGCAGCAGAGCGCGCTGGAGGACTTGAGTGGCGCGGTGCTGCGCGAGGGAAAAGTGATCGATATGCGACTGCAGGGCATCGAGGTGCCCACGCGCCTGTTCCGTGATGCGGTTGGCCGGGCGATTCAGGATCGCAGCTTCAGGCCGGATGACCTGGAGCGCCAGCGGCATGTGCTGAGTTCGGATGGCGTCTATTACACCCGCACCGACGATGGCCGCGCCGCGTCCTTCTATGCCAGCAGCACGCCGGTGGAGAAGCAGGATCACGACAAGGCCCTGCGCCTGTCCCAAGTCGACCCGCTCATGCGTTCCATCCGCGAGTCCAACCCGCTGGTGGCAGCGGTCTACTTCAACAGCTGGGACAGCTACAACCGCATCTTTCCGTTCTTCATGACGCCCGAGCAGTATCCCCATGACATGGTGATACCCAACTACAACTTCTATTACCTCGCCGACGCCAAGCACAATCCGCAGCGCAAGACGGTCTGGACGGACGTTTACCTCGACCCGGCCGGACTTGGCTGGATGATGTCGGCGATCACCCCGGTCTACCGTGGCGATTTCCTTGAAGGGGTGGTGGGACTGGATATCACCGTCGGGCAGATGCTTGGCGAGATAGGTAGCTTGAAGGTGCCGTGGCAGGGCTACGCAATGCTGGTGAGCCGCGACCACAGCATCATGGCGCTGCCGGAGGCGGGCGAGCGTGATTTTGGCCTGCGCGAACTGACCCGCTTCTCCTACGACGAGGCCGTGCGCCGCGAAGTGCTCAAGCCCGAGGACTTCAACCTGGCTCGCCACCGCGAGATGCAGCCGCTGCTGGAGGCCATGGCCGCCGGCAAGGGCAATGTCCAGGAAGTCGAGTTGGGTGGGCGCAAGCAACTGGTGGCCTGGGCCGAGATTCCGCAAACCGGCTGGCGGCTGATGATGGTGGTGGACGAGGCCAACATCTTCAAGGAAACCAACCGGCTCGCTGAGCGTTACCAGCAGATCGGTTACCTGCTGATCGCCGGACTCGGTTTCTTCTACGCGCTGTTCTTCGCCTGGATGTGGTCGCGGTCACGGCGGCTCAGCGGTGAGCTGGCCACGCCCATGGCCGGAATCATGGGCATGATGAAACGCATCGGCCAGGGCGACTTCCGCCCACCTGCACCCAGTAGCCGCATTGCCGAACTGCAGGCGTTGGCGGAGGCGGTGCAGCTTAGCGGCGCGCAATTGCAGGCGAGCGAGGAGGAGCGCCTGGAAGCCCGGCGCAACCTCGATCTGGTGCTGGAGAGCACCACTGAAAGCCTCTGGGAAGTGGATGCCATCACCCTGTCGATCAAGATGAGTGGGCGATTCGTCAAACGCTTTGGCCTTCGCAGCGACAACATCACGTTCGCCGAATTCAACGAGCGTGTGCACCCGGACGATGTGGAGCGGGTGCGTCGCCTACGGATGCTGTTCTCGGTCAGCGACCAGGACAACTTCGACGCCGAGTACCGCTTTGCCGATGTGGAGGGGCGCTATTCCTGGTTGCTCAGCCGCGGCAAGGTGCTTGAGCGCGACTCCGACGGCCGAGCCCTGCGAGTCGCTGGTACACACGTGGATATCACCCGGCTCAAACAGGTGGAAGAAGAGTTGCGTGTCGCCAGTCGCGAGGCCCAGGCCGCGAGTCAGGCCAAGAGCCGCTTCCTGTCCAGCATGAGCCACGAACTGCGTACGCCGCTCAATGCCATAAACGGCTTCGCCCAGCTCATCGCGCTGGAGGCGGAAGGGCAGGAAGATCGCAAGGTGGAAGGGGATTACGCGCAGGAGATCGTCAACGCCAGCCGTCACCTCACGTCACTGGTGGACGACATTCTCGACCTGTCGAGCATCGAGAACAGGCGCCAGAAGCTGCAGCTCAAGCCGGTAGAGATCGGCCCGTTGCTGGCCAGCTGCTCCGAACTGATCCAGCCCGAGCTGCAGGCGCGCAACCTGCAGTTGCAGCTGATGCCGCCGCCTGCACCGCCGTTGCACGTGATGGCGGATGCCCGGCGCCTGCGCCAGGTGATGCTGAACCTGCTGTCCAACGCGGTGAAGTACAACAGCCCACAAGGGATGGTGAGCATGGGCTACGAGATACGCCCGGCCGCGGTGCGTCTCTGGGTGGCTGACAGTGGCCCGGGCCTGAGCCAGGAGCAGCAGACGATGCTGTTCCAGCCTTTCCAGCGGCTGGGCCGGGAAAACTCGACCATTCCGGGAACCGGTATCGGTCTGGTGCTGTGCCGCGAACTGGCGGAGCTGATGGGTGGCGAAATGGGCTTCAGCAGCGCGCCGGATATCGGTAGCCGTTTCTGGATCGACCTGCCCAGTGTTGCGGCATCGGACGACTTCGAGCCGCCAGCGCCGGTCAAGCCTGACTTGGAGGAGCCGCAGGTACTGCCGAAGGTGCTCTGTGTGGAAGACCATCCGGCCTGCCTCAAGGTGTTGCAGGAAGGCCTGCGCGACATGGCTGAGGTGCGCGGCGCCGGCTCGGTGGGCAAGGCGCTGGGACTGTTGGCGGATATCACGCCGTCGCTGTTGTTGCTCGACCTGGACTTGCCGGACGGTGATGGCCTCGATGTGCTCGACTTCGTGCGGTCGAGCCCGCGTTTGGCAATGACGCCAGTGCTGGTGGTGAGTGCGGCTGTGGATGAAAAGCTACTGGCCGAAGCGCGCCGTCGCGGTGCCGACGCCTGCCTGAGCAAACCTGTGGACTTGAAGCAGGTGCGCCGCATGGCGCTTTCGCTGCTGGGCCAGGAGGCCTGAAGCCCAGGATCCAGCTCGCGCTGGATCCTGGGCGATTTCCTATTCGCTGGACTGCAGCAGGTTCAGCGCTTCAGCCAGCACTTTCTCAGACTCGGCATGATCGCCGGAGTTATGCAGCTCTTCGCCCTCGGCGCGGAGCTTTTTCACTTGATCGAGTACGGCGGGGTCAGCGGGTGGATCGGTCTTCAGGATTGCATCGATCTTTGCCATATCTGCTGGGCAGTGTGAGGCAAGAACTGGAGCACTGAGCAGTACGGCGGCAAGGAAAACGGCAAGACGGCGCATGTCGAACCTCCTTTTCGGGTTAACCGCTGAGCAGTATAGGTAAGCCCCTGACTTGTGCCGCATGGTTGGGATAACGGCGAGCAGGGCCGCGCGCAGCCCCACTCAAGTCACGGAAGGGTTAACCCGGTATCAGCTGGATCCACCCGAGCCGCCATCCGTAGCCGGTTGCTGGAGACGTTGCAGGGCCATGCTGCTGTGGTTGATACAGGCCTTGGTGTCACCACTCTGTTGGGCCTGTTCGGCCTTCATGCGCAGGTCCTCGACCTCCTGGCGCAGTGGGTCGCCGAGGTTGGTGTTGGTAGCCATGGCATCGTTGAGTTTCTGCAGGTTGACTGCGCACAGATCGTCGGCGGCGAATATGGGCGAAGCAAGCAGGGCGGCGGTGATGAAGAGGGCGGTGCGTTTCATGGGGAGTCACCTCTCGATTTTTCGGCACTCGGGGCCTTCGTGTCCGAGACGGATAAGCCCGTGGCCATTTGCAGGGCTCATGGGGGTGGACTGCCCTGTTTGCGAGGGGGTTCAGGTTTTTTGCCCAAGTGGCAAGACGTGGAATGTTTCGCTGTGGGGCGAATTCATTCGCGAATGAATTCGCCCCCACGCAGCGAGGCGCTGCCCTGACTCACGCCACTACACGGGGACGGGTAACGCGGTCCACCAGGTAGACCAGCCCGTGATAGTCGATGCCGCCATGCTGGGATAGGCCGATCTCGCAGGTACGACTGGTGGAGATGCCTTCGTCGCAGATCTGCACGGCGTCTTTCAGGGAGCGCAGGGAATGGGCATTCAGTTCCGGGGTGGTGAATCCCTTGTCACCGGCGAAGCCGCAGCAATGGATACCTTCCGGTATCACGACTTCCCGCGTGCAGCGTTTGACGATATCGATCAGACCCTGTGCCTCGCCCAGGTGCTGGGTGCTGCAGGTGACATGGATGGCCACTGGTTTGTCCTGGGGGGTGAAGTCCAGCCGTTCCAGCAGATAGTTGCGGATGAAGCGCACTGGGTCGAACAGCTGCAGGCGTGAATCCAGTCCGTCCTGCACCAGGCGCAAGGTGCAGGGGCTGGTGTCGCAGTAGATCGGGTCCAGGCCGCCGCGGCTGGCGCTGAGTAGGGCATCCACCAGTTCGCGGCGCTTGTTTTCGGCCTGATCGGCGTAACCCTTGGAAGCAAACGGCTGGCCGCAGCAGAGGCTGTCGAGGTTCTCCGGGAACACCACTTGGTAGCCGGCCTTCTCCAGCAGCATTCGAGTCTTGTCGATCAAGGGCACCTGCTCGCGGTCGCCTGCCGATGGGCCCATGGCGCGGGAGACGCATGCTGCGAGGTAAACCACCCTTGGCCGATTGCCGGTGGTGGGCGGGGTAATGTGGATGGGGGCTACGGCCTGGGGCAGGGCGGGTGTCCATTGTGGCAGGCGGTTGCCGGAAAGCTGGCGCAGGGCACCGGAAGCTTTCTCCAGCAAGGGCGCGCCGAGCACGCGGCGGGCGCCGTTGGCGACACGCAGGGTCAGGCGCGCGCCGCTGAGGGCGGTAGCGAAGTGGCCGGCCAGCCAGTTGGCGCTGCCAGCATGGAGGGCGCTCTTCGCACGTAGCTTGCTCACCAGATCACCGGTATTGATGCCCACCGGGCAGCGCTGGGCGCAGAGGCCGGTGGCGGCGCAAGTGTCGATGCCCTGGTATTGGTAGGCCTGTTCAAGTTCGATGGTGTCGATGCCCGCGCGCTGTTTGGCCTGAATGTCACGCCAGATCACGATGCGTTGGCGCGGACTCAGGGTCAGTCCCTTGGATGGGCATACCGGTTCGCAGAAACCGCATTCAATGCACTTGTCGACGATTTCGTCGGCGGCCGGAAGCGGCTTGAGGTTCTTCAGGTGAATGTCGTTGTCTTCACTGAGTATCACGTCAGGGTTGAGCACGCCGCGTGGGTCCAGCAGGCGCTTGATCTTCCACATGAGCTGATACGCATCGCTGCCCCATTCCAGTTCGACGAAGGGCGCCATATTGCGTCCGGTACCGTGTTCGGCCTTGAGAGAGCCTCCGAACTCCACTGCCACCAGTTGCGCCACGTCCTGCATGAAGGCTTCGTAGCGGGCCACCTGTTCGGGGCTGTCGAAACCCTGGGTGAAGACGAAGTGCAGGTTGCCCTCGAGGGCGTGGCCGAAAATGATCGCTTCGTCGTAGCCGTGCTTGTCGAACAACGCCAGCAGGCGATTGACGCCTTCGGCCAGTTGCTCGATGGGGAAGGTGACGTCTTCGATGATCACTGTGGTGCCGGTCTGGCGTACAGCTCCGACGGCGGGGAAGGTGTCCTTGCGGATTTTCCACAGCAGGTTGTAGACGGTTGGGTCTTCGCTGAAGTCGACCTTCTGTTCCAGCGGGAAATGAGCAATGGACGCCATGATCTGCGCCAATTGCTCGTGCAGCAGGCTCTGGCTGGCCGCGCGGGATTCGATCAGCAGGGCGCAGGCGTTGGCCGACAGTCCTTTCACCCAGTCGGGCATGCCGGGCTTGCTCTGGACCGAGCGCAGGCTGCGCCGGTCCAGCAGTTCCACTGCCGAAACCGGCTGGCTTTTCAGCAGGGTCACCGCCTTGCAGCAGCTTTCCACGTCGGGGAAGACGATCAGCGCGCTGGCCTTATGCGGGTGGTCGGGCACGGTGTCGTAGGTAACTGCACTGATGAAGCCGAGGGTACCTTCGGAGCCGACCAGCAGGTGGCTGAGGATATCCAGGGGCTGGTCGAAGTCCACCAGGGCGTTGAGCGACAGGCCGGTGGTGTTCTTCAGGCGGTACTTGTGGCGAATCTTCGCAGCCAGTTCGGTGTTGGCGCGGGTCTGTCGGCCCAGCTCGGCCAGCTCGGCCAGCAGTGGGCCATGGCTGTGGCGGAAGGCAGCGATGCTGGCAGGGTCTTCGGTATCCAGCAGGGTACCGTCGGCCAGCACCAGGCGCAGTCCGGCGAGGGTGTGGTAGCTGTTCTGCGCGGTGCCGCAGCACATGCCGCTGGCATTGTTGGCGACGATGCCGCCGATCTTGCAGGCGTTGATGGAGGCTGGGTCCGGGCCGATCTTGCGGCCGAAGGGGGCCAGCCAGGCGTTGGCCTGGGCGCCGATGACGCCGGGTTGCAGGCGAATCTGTGCGCCGCCTTGGCGAATGTCGCGGCCGTTCCAGTTGTCACCCAGGACCAGCAATACCGAATCGGTGATGGCCTGGCCGGAAAGGCTGGTGCCGGCCGCGCGGAAGGTCACCGGGACCAGTTCGGCGTGGGCGGCTTTCAGCAGGGCAATGATTTCGGCTTCACTCTCCACGCGGATCACCAGCTTGGGAATCAGCCGGTAGAAGCTCGCGTCGGTGCCGAAGGCCAGGGTGGACAGCGGATCGTCGAAACGACGCTCGCGGGGGATCAGGTGTTCAACGGTGTTGAGGAAAGGAATCGGCAGGCTCATGCGGTGTCCCGTCTATTTGTCGCGGGCCGCGGGCGGCCCGCCGGAGTTGGGTGGCCGGTCAGCGACCGAGTTCGCGTACCAGCGAGTCGGCGCTGATTTCGCCGATGGATTTGGCGCCGGTAAGCACCATGGCCACACGCATTTCCTTTTCAATCAGGTCCAGCAGGTTGCTTACGCCTGCTCCGCCTGCTGCGGCCAGAGCGTAGACGAAGGCGCGGCCGAGCATCACGGTGTCGGCGCCGAGGGCCAGCATGCGCACCACGTCGAGGCCAGTGCGGATGCCGGAGTCAGCGAGAATCTTCAGTTCGCCCTTCACTGCATCGGCGATGGCCGGCAGGGCGCGGGCGCTGGAAAGCACGCCATCGAGTTGGCGGCCACCGTGGTTGGAGACAACGATGCCGTCAGCACCGAATTTCACCGCGTCTTTTGCGTCCTCGGGGTCGAGGATGCCCTTGATCACCATCGGGCCTTTCCAGAAATCGCGGATCCACTCCAGGTCCTTCCAGGAAATCGATGGATCGAAGTTGGCGCCGAGCCAGCCGATGTAGTCGGCCAGGCCCGTGGGGTTGCCCCGGTAGGTGGAGATGTTGCCCAGGTCATGGGGCTTGCCCAGCAAGCCCACATCCCAGGCCCAGGTCGGGTGGGTCATGGCCTGGAGGACACGGCGCATGGCTGCGTTCGGGCCGCTCATGCCGGAATGGGCATCACGGTAGCGCGCGCCCGGTACCGGCATGTCGACGGTGAATACCAAAGTCGTCACGCCGGCGGCCTTGGCGCGCTCCAGGGCGTTTTTCATGAAGCCGCGGTCTTTCAGTACGTAAAGCTGGAACCACATGGGCCGGTTGATGGCCGGCGCGACTTCCTCGATCGGGCAGACAGAAACGGTGGAAAGGGTGAAGGGAATGCCTTTGTTCGCCGCCGCTTTGGCCGCCTGTACCTCGCCGCGACGCGCATACATGCCGGTCAGGCCAACAGGGGCCAGCGCCACCGGCATGGATAGGGTCTCGCCGAACAGCTTGGTCTCCAGGCTCAGCTCGGACATGTTCCGCAGCACGCGCTGGCGCAGGGCGATGCTGGCCAGGTCTTCGACGTTGCGGCGCAGGGTGTACTCGGCATAGGCGCCGCCGTCGATGTAGTGGAACAGGAAGGGCGGGAGCCTGCGCTGAGCGGCGGCACGGTAGTCGGTAGAGGCGGAGATGATCATGTAGTCGGTCCGGGGCGGGCTTCAGGGCAGTATGGGAGAACCGGGCTGCCGCGCGGGGCAGCCCGGGCGCTCGATCAATGTACGAGCATGCCGGTGAACACGTAGGCCTGAGCCAGCGTGATCAGGCCGACCATGGCGGCGAACATCAGGCTGTGCTTCAGGGTGAAGCGGAACAGGTCGGATTCCTTGCCGACCATGCCTGTGGCTGCGCAGGCAACGGCGATGGACTGCGGCGAAATCATCTTGCCGGTCACGCCGCCGCTGGTGTTGGCCGCTACCAGCAGGGTGTCGTTCACGCCGATCTGGTGCGCAGTGGTGGCCTGCAGGGAACCGAACAGGGCGTTGGACGAGGTATCCGAACCGGTGAGGAACACGCCCAACCAGCCGAGGAACGGCGAGAAGAACGGGAAGGCCGCGCCGGTACCGGCCAGGACAAGCGCCAGGGTGGTGGACATGCCGGAGAAGTTGGTGACGAAGGCGAAGGCCAGCACCATGCCGATAGAGAGGATCGGCCACTTCAGCTCGACGAAAGTTTCCTTGAGAGTGGTCATACCATTTTTGATATGAATCCCGAGGATGGCCATGGAGATCAAGGCCGAGAAGAAGATCGCGGTGCCGGTGGCGGATACTGGGTCGAACTTGTAGACGGCCGGAATGGCGGTGGCGGTGGCCACGATGGGTGCGCCTTTCATCACCAGTTGGTCGAGGTGCGGGATGGCGATCAGGAAGACGAACTGCTCCAGTGCGCCTCCCGGGGCGAACATGGCCTTGAAGGGCTTCAGGGTCCAGATGGTCACCAGTACGGTCAGCACCAGGAAGGGCGACCAGGCCTTGAGGATCTCTCCGAAGCTGTAGGGTGAAGGTGTGGTATTGCGCGGCCCGCCGAAGCCACCCATCACCGCTGTGCCGCCAGAGATGCCGACCACTTCGCGGTCTTCAGCGCGTTTGGGCTGCCACACCTTCAGGAACAGGGTCAGGGACACCAGGCTCACCAGCGCGGAGGTAATGTCGGGCAGTTCCGGGCCGATGAAGTTGGAGGTGAAGTACTGGGTGACAGCGAAGCTGGCACCAGCCACCAGGGCTGCCGGCCAGGTTTCCTTGATGCCGCGCCAGCCGTCCATCATGGCTACCAGCCAGAAGGGCACGATGATCGACAGCAGCGGCAGTTGGCGGCCTGTCATGGCGCCGATCTTGAAGGCGTCGATGCCGGTGACCTGGCCTGCGACGATGATCGGGATGCCCAGGGCGCCGAAGGCCACCGGTGCGGTGTTGGCGATCAGGCACAGGCCCGCTGCGTAGAGCGGGTTGAAGCCCAGGCCGACCAGCAGGGCGGCGGTAATGGCCACCGGTGCGCCGAATCCAGCTGCACCCTCGAGGAAGGCACCGAAGGAGAAACCGATCAGCAGGACCTGCAGGCGCTGGTCATCGGTGATGGACAGCACGGAGCTGCGGATCACTTCGAACTGGCCGCTCTTGACCGTGAGTTTGTAGAGGAACACCGCCGCGACGATGATCCAGGCGATGGGCCAGAGCCCGTAGGCGAAGCCGTAGCCGGCTGCAGCGAACGCCATGTCCACTGGCATCTGGAAGGCGAAGATCGCCACTGCCAGAGACAGCGCCAGGGTGATGGTGCCGGCGATGTAGCCCTTCATGCGGAACACCGCCAGGGCCAGGAAGAAGAAGATGATCGGAATCAGTGCGACGAGCGCCGACAGCCCGAGGCTGCCGAGAGGGGTATAGATCTGCTGCCAGGTTTGCATCGTGGGGTGGCTCCCTAATTGTTTTTGGAGTGCCTGTTTGCCGGATCGGGCGAAGACCGTTGCGCTTGTGGCGCGGCGGCAGGCGAAGACCGAGTCGGCGCTGCGTGTCGGAATAATTGGTAATACCAATTTACAAAAGCGACGGCTCAGAGTAAAAGCCTGAATATCGTTGTGTCAATTTGCCGCTTTGCGACTTTGGTCGAGCGGCCGATGGAAGGTGTGCTTCTTGTGCGTGACTGGTGGGCTGGTTAGGCTGCCGCGTCGCGCCCCGTAGGCGCTGTGTTTTAAGGCCGCCCGAGGCGGCGTGAAGGGTTGGTAGAGCAATGGGATTCGGTCAGGTACGTCAGCGCCGCTTGTCGGACGATATCGTCAGTCAGCTTGAGGCGATGATCCTCGAGGGCACCTTGAAGGCCGGTGAACGGCTACCTGCCGAGCGTGCGCTGGCCGAGCAGTTCGGTGTGTCACGCCCCTCGCTACGTGAGGCGATCCAGAAGCTGGTGGCGCGAGGGCTGCTGGTCAGCCGGCAGGGCGGGGGCAACTATGTCGCTGCCGAGCTGGGGGCGACGTTCAGCGATCCCTTGTTGCAATTGTTGGAGAGCAATCCCGAGGCCCAGCGCGATCTCCTGGAGTTTCGCCATACCCTGGAAGGCTCATGCGCGTACTACGCGGCGCAGCGGGCGACGGAGGTGGATCACGAGCGCCTGACAGAGGCCTACGAGAGTCTTCAGGCCTGCTATGCGCCGGACAGCAAGGCAAGTCGGGCGGAGGAGGGGGCGGCGGACGCGCGCTTCCATCTGGCAATTGCCGAGGCCAGCCACAATGCGGTGCTGCTGCACACCATTCGGGGACTCTTCGATCTGCTGAAGCACAATGTGGTAACCAACATCGGTGGGATGTACCTGCAGCGTGGTGAGACCCGCGACATGCTGACGAAGCAACACCGGGCCCTCTATGAAGCGATCATCGAGCGGCGTGCAGTCGATGCGCGGGAGATTTCCCATCAGCACATCCAGTACGTTCAAGAGGTGCTGGAGGAAGGTCAGCTAGAAGCGCAGCGGCTGGCGAGATCTCAGCGGCGTCAGGGTATCTGAGGCAAAAAAACGCCGGGCAGTGCCCGGCGTTGTTTTGTGTTGGGCTTATTCCTTGCCCTTGGTACGCATGGCCCGCGCGATCTCACGGTCGGAGTCGCGCTCCTTCTCCGTGGCGCGCTTGTCGAATTCCTTCTTGCCCTTGGCCAGGGCGATCTCGCACTTGATCAGGTGCTTCTTCCAGTAGATCGACAGCGCCACGCAGGCGTAGCCCTTCTGCTGAACCGCGCCGAAAAGCTTGCCCAGCTCGCGCTTGTGCAGCAGCAGCTTGCGGGTGCGCACCGGGTCGGCAATCACGTGAGTGCTCGCCGTCTTCAGTGGGGTGATGTGGCTGCCGAGCAGCCAGGCTTCGCCGTCTTTCAGCAGCACATAGCTGTCCACCAGCTGTGCCTTTCCGGCGCGCAGACTCTTCACTTCCCAGCCGGCGAGAGCCAGCCCGGCTTCGAATTTCTGTTCGATGGAATAGTCGTGCAGCGCCTTCTTGTTGAGGGCGATGGTGCCTTCCGGATGTTTCTTTTGCTTAGCCATAGGCGGCGCATTATAGGGAGTCGCAGACGGCGCGGCTACGGCGGCGTAGGCTTGAGCGATGCTGGTGAATCTCCGACAATGCGGCACTTTTTTGATCAGTCCGGCCCTGTGCATCCCTGCGCGAAGCGGTCTGGAACCCTGTTTGAGGCCAAGATGACCACCCATATCCAGCGCTCCGCCCTGTTGCCATTCCCTGCGCAGGCGCTCTACGACCTGGTCAACGATGTGGCGCGCTACCCGGAATTCCTGCCGTGGTGTTCGGCTGCCACCGTCATGGAGGAGAGCGAGAGTCATATGCTCGCCAGGCTCGAAGTGGCCAAGGGCAGCCTCAGCCAGCGCTTCGTCACCCGCAACAAGCTGGACGGGGGCAGCATGATCGAAATGAATCTGGAAGAAGGCCCCTTCAGTCAGTTGCACGGCGTTTGGCATTTCAAGTCGTTGGGAGACAAGGCCTGCAAGATCAGTCTGGATCTGCGGTTCGATTACGCCGGCCCGATCATCAAGGCTACCCTGGGGCCTTTGTTCACCCAGGCTGCCAATACCATGGTGGACGCGTTCTGCCAGCGTGCGAAGCAGCTCTATGGCTAATGCTGTGATCCACATCGAGGTGGTCTACGCCCTGGCCGGCCACCAGCAGTTACTCCGCCTTGATGTCCCTGTGGGCATCAGCGCCCGGGAGGCGGTGCTGCGTTCGGGCATGGCGGAGCACTTCCCCGACCTGGATCTTGCCAGCTGCCCGCTTGGCATCTTCGGCAAGGCGCTGCCGAACCCGGAAGATCGATTGTTGGAGGAGGGGGATCGAGTGGAGATATATCGGCCGCTGATCGCTGATCCGAAGGAAGTGCGCAAGCAGCGAGCAGCAAAGGCTGCCCAAGTGCGTGAGGGTGAGCGGGGCGCCTGAATCCCGTCCATGAAAAAGCCCGGGACCAGCCCGGGCTTTTTTGTTGCCGCGTGTTATTGCGGCGAGGTTTCCAGCGGCTCCGGAATCGGCACCGGTACCGGCTCTGCGCTGTCCACTTCTTTCTGGATTTTCTCCAGCAGGGAACCCGGCGCTGCCGGTTCTTCGGCCTTTTGTTGCTCTTTCGGCTGTTCCGGTTTGGCTTCGGTAGTCGTGGTGGTGCTTTCGCCGCCGAGGATCGCTTCGTCACGGCTCACGCCGGGCATGAAGTCGCCAGCCAGTCCGATCAGTTGGTCGTTGCCGTCGAACATCAGGCTGACGCGCTCCTGTAGGCGTTGACCGCCGCCTGGCTGGATGCTGTAGAGGTAGTCCCAGCGCTTGGCGTGGAAGGTGTCGGTGATCAGCGGGTTGCCCATGATAAACCGCACTTGACGCCGGGTCATTCCGGGCTTCAACTGGTCTATCATGTCTTGCGTTACGACGTTGCCCTGCTGGATGTCGATCTTGTAGACCCCGGGAAACGAGCAACCGGCGAGTGCGAGCAAGCCTGCGAAGGAAAGGCTGGTCAGCAGGAGCTTGGTGTTTTGCATCGGTGGGAGACTTCCACTATCTTGGCTGGGCACGAAAAGTCCCGATCATACCTGCATTAAGGGAAGCTGCGAAAGCCGCATTCCTCGAGAAAACCGACCATGGTTGAAAACAACGAACTGCGTAAAGCCGGCCTGAAGGTGACCTTGCCTCGGGTCAAGATCCTCCAGATGCTCGACTCCACCGAGCAACGCCACATGAGCGCGGAGGACGTTTACAAGGCCCTGATGGAAGCTGGTGAAGATGTCGGTCTGGCCACTGTCTATCGAGTTCTGACCCAGTTCGAAGCGGCGGGCCTGGTGGTTCGTCACAACTTCGACGGCGGTCATGCAGTGTTCGAGCTGGCCGATAGCGGCCATCACGACCACATGGTGTGCGTCGATTCCGGTGAAGTGATCGAGTTCTTCGATCCGGAAATCGAGAAGCGCCAGAAGGAAATCGTCAAGGAGCGTGGTTACGAGCTTGTTGACCACAATCTGGTGCTGTACATCCGCAAGAAAAAGTGAGCGCTTCGCGCAAAGGAAAAGGCGACCACAAGGTCGCCTTTTTCGTTTGGGTTGAAATCAGCGCTGGGCGCTGACCACCATCTTCCGGGCGTGGGCCAGGGATTCCTCGGTGAGGTCCAGGCCGCCCAGCATGCGGGCGATCTCTTCGATGCGCGGTGCTTCCTGCAGCTTGGTCACTGCAGTGCGCGTTTCCTGGGTGCCACGCACCTTGTGCACGAAGAGGTGGTGGTGGCCCTGCGCGGCTACTTGCGGAAGGTGGGTGACGGTAAGGACCTGGCCACGCTCGCCGAGGCGACGCAGCAGTTGGCCAACCACTTCGGCGGTGGGGCCGCCGATACCAACGTCCACCTCGTCGAAGACCAGGGTGGGCACGCGTGATGTCTGCGCGGTGATCACCTGGATCGCCAGGCTGATACGGGACAGTTCGCCGCCCGAGGCGACCTTTGCCAATGCCTTCAGCGGTTGGCCAGGGTTGGCGCTCACCAGAAACTCCACTTGTTCCAGTCCGTAGTGTTGTGGCTCATCCAGCTGGCTCGCATATAGCCTGATATTGAAGCGCCCGCCGGGCATGCCCAGGCGCTGCATCTCGATTTCCACGGCGCCGGCCAGCTGTTCCGCCGCTTCGCCACGCAGCCGGCTCAGTTCAGTGGCTTTCTCCTGATAGTGACGCTCATACGCAGTCAGTTCCTCGGCGAGTCGCTCGGCTGCTTCGTCATCGGCGTTGAGGGCTTCCAGTTCGTCCAGCAGGCGTTGCTGAAGCTCGGCGAGGTCGTTCGGTTGGACGCGGTGTTTTCGAGCCAGGGTGTAGATGGCGTCGAGACGTTCCTCCAGAGCTTGCTGGCGTTCAGGGTCGGCGTCGAAATGATCGAGGAAGCGGTTCAGCTCGCCCATGGCCTCCTCGACCTGGATCTGTGCGCTGGACAGCAGGTTGACCGCTTCGGTCAGGGCGCCTGGCTGGGAATGAAAGGCGGTGAGGCGGTTGAGACTGGCGGTCAGCGCGCTGAGTACGTTGCCGGCATCGCTGTCGCTGCACATTTCGATGACCTGGCGGCATGCGGCCAGCAGGCTTTCGGCATTGGCGAGGTTCTTGTGTTCCTGCTCCAGCCGTTCCAGTTCGTTCTCGCCGAGGGCCAGGTTTTCCAACTCGTCCAACTGGTAGGTGAGCAGCTGGTGGCGTGCCCGCTGTTCGTCGCCTGCTCGGGACAGGTGCTCCAGCTCCTGGCGGGTCTGTCGCCAGCGTTGGGCTGCCAGTTGCACCTGGCGGGCGAGGTCGCTGGCGCCTGCGAACTCATCCAGCAGGCGCCGATGGGTGTCGGTCTTGAGCAGGGACTGGTGTTCGTGTTGGCTGTGGATGTCGATCAGCAGTTCGCCCAGGGTCTTTAGGTCGCCTTGGGGGCAGGGGCTGCCATTGATGTAGGCACGGGAACGACCTTCGGCGGTGATGACGCGTCGCAGTATGCATGGGCCGTCGTTGTCCAGGTCGCGCTCGGCCAGCCAGGTGCGGGCTTCGGGGATGCGGCTGAGGTCGAAGCTGGCGAGGATGTCGGCTTTGTCGGCGCCGGGGCGCACCACGCCGCTGTCGGCGCGATCACCCAGGGTCAGGCCGAGGGCGTCGAGCATTATCGACTTGCCGGCGCCGGTTTCCCCGGTGATCACGGACATTCCACCCTCAAGCTCCAGATCCAGGTGCTCGACGATGGCGTAATTGTGGATTGACAGGTGTACCAGCATGGTGCGACTCCCGCGCTGAGTTGGCTGTGTATTTATACAGTGTTTGTTTTCTGCCTGACAATCGCTCCTCCCCCTTGAAGCGACAAATTGCGACCCCATATAGGCGGACATATCAGCGGGTCTTTACCCGCAGCTGTCTTTTATGAGGAGGAAGGCATGGCCGACGAACAGACCCTGGATAACCAGACCCCCGAAGCGAATCCTGCTGCCGACGCCGCATCCGGCGAAGACCTCGCCACCCGCGTACAGGTGCTGGAAGAGCAGCTCGCTGCGGCCCAGGATCAGTCGCTGCGTGTTGCCGCCGAACTGCAAAACATCCGTCGCCGTGCCGAACAGGATGTGGAGAAGGCGCACAAGTTCGCCCTGGAAAAATTCGCCAACGACCTGCTGCCGGTTGTCGACAGTCTGGAGCGCGGTCTCGAACTGTCCAGCGCCACTGACGAGACGATCAAGCCGGTGCGCGAAGGGATGGAGCTGACGCTTAAGCTGTTCCACGACACGCTCAAGCGTCACCAGTTGGAGGCGGTCGACCCGCATGGCGCGCCCTTCAATCCTGAGCATCACCAAGCCATGGCAATGGAAGAGAGCACCCGTGTCGAGCCGGGCAGCGTGCTCAAGGTGTTCCAGAAGGGTTACCTGCTCAACGGCCGCCTGTTGCGCCCCGCCATGGTGGTGGTCAGCAAGGCTCCGAGCGCGACGCCGCCGTCGATCGACGAGCAGGCTTGAAATCCGGGCTTGGGCCCCCATCTGTTAGATCAAGCGTTTATGTGCTGCCGCGGTCCGTGAAGTGAGGCCGCGGAGAATCCAAAGTTTCGGGAGAGAGAATATGGGCAAAATCATTGGTATCGACCTGGGGACCACCAACTCTTGCGTGGCCATCCTGGAAAACGGCAACGTCAAGGTGATCGAGAACGCCGAAGGCGCTCGCACCACGCCGTCCATCATCGCCTACACCAACGACGGTGAGACCCTGGTCGGGCAGTCCGCCAAGCGCCAGGCGGTCACCAACCCGCAGAACACCCTGTACGCCGTGAAGCGTCTGATCGGTCGCCGCTTCGAAGAAGACGTCGTGCAGAAAGACATCAAGATGGTTCCCTACAAGATCGCCAAGGCCGACAACGGTGACGCCTGGGTGGAAGTGAAGGGCCAGAAGATGGCGCCGCCGCAAATCTCTGCGGAAGTGCTGAAGAAGATGAAGAAGACCGCCGAAGACTACCTCGGCGAGCCGGTCACCGAAGCGGTGATCACCGTTCCGGCCTACTTCAACGACAGCCAGCGCCAGGCTACCAAGGACGCCGGCCGCATCGCCGGTCTGGACGTCAAGCGCATCATCAACGAGCCGACCGCGGCTGCACTGGCCTACGGCATGGACAAGGCTAAGGGCGATCACACCGTTATCGTCTATGACCTGGGCGGCGGTACCTTCGACGTGTCGGTGATCGAGATCGCTGAGGTCGACGGCGAGC
Organism: Pseudomonas sp. JS3066; assembly: GCF_036328175.1. Taxonomy (NCBI): domain Bacteria; kingdom Pseudomonadati; phylum Pseudomonadota; class Gammaproteobacteria; order Pseudomonadales; family Pseudomonadaceae; genus Pseudomonas; species Pseudomonas sp. JS3066. The sequence goes on along the minus strand of NZ_CP143312.1, from coordinate 4,671,198 downwards.
ACCAGTTCGAAGTGCTGGCCACCAACGGCGACACCTTCCTTGGTGGTGAAGACTTCGACCTGCGCCTGATTGATTACCTCGTCGACGAGTTCAAGAAAGAGTCCGGCATGGACCTGAAGGGTGATCCCCTGGCCATGCAGCGTCTGAAAGAAGCTGCCGAAAAGGCCAAGATCGAGCTGTCTTCCGCTCAGCAGACTGACGTCAACCTGCCCTACATCACTGCAGATCAGACCGGTCCGAAGCACCTGAATGTGAAGATTTCCCGCGCCAAGCTGGAAGCCCTGGTCGAAGATCTGGTCGCGCGTACCATCGAGCCCTGCCGCATCGCCCTGAAGGACGCAGGCCTGGACGTATCCGATATCCAGGAAGTGATCCTGGTTGGTGGCCAGACCCGTATGCCGCTGGTGCAGAAGCAGGTTGCCGACTTCTTCGGCAAAGAGCCGCGCAAGGACGTGAACCCCGACGAGGCCGTCGCCATTGGTGCCGCCATCCAGGGTGCCGTGCTGGCCGGTGATGTGAAAGACGTGCTGCTGCTCGACGTATCCCCGCTGACCCTGGGTATCGAAACCCTGGGTGGCGTGATGACCGCGCTGATCGAGAAGAACACCACCATCCCGACCAAGAAGTCGCAGGTGTTCTCCACCGCCGACGACAACCAGTCTGCAGTGACCATTCACGTGCTGCAGGGTGAGCGCAAGCAGGCCGCCCAGAACAAGTCCCTGGGCAAGTTCGATCTGGCCGAGATTCCGCCGGCTCCGCGTGGCGTACCGCAGATCGAAGTGACCTTCGACATCGATGCCAACGGCATCCTGCACGTCGGCGCGAAGGACAAGGCCACCGGCAAGCAGCAATCCATCGTGATCAAGGCCAACTCCGGTCTGTCCGAGGAAGAAATCCAGCAGATGGTGCGTGATGCCGAGGCCAACGCCGAGGAAGACCGCAAGTTCGAAGAGCTGGCCGCTGCCCGCAACCAGGGCGACGCGCTGGTTCACGCCACTCGCAAGATGATCACCGAGGCCGGCGACAAGGCCACTGCTGAGGAGAAGGTTGCGATCGAGAAGGCGCTGGGTGAGTTGGAAGTGGCCGTGAAGGGCGACGACAAGGCCGACATCGAAGCCAAGATGAATGCCCTGTCCCAGGCGTCCACTCCGCTGGCCCAGAAGATGTACGCCGACCAGGCTCAGGCTGGCGAACAGCCGCAAGCTTCCGCTGCGGACAAGGCTGGCGACGATGCCGTCGACGCCGAGTTCGAAGAGGTCAAGGAAAACAAGTAAGTGTCACGCTTGCTTTCGCCCCGGCGTACGGTGCCAGACGGCCCGTACGCCTGATCTGCCGCGCGGGAGCTTGCTCCCGCGTTGGTGTGTCTGGGGCTGGTGAATTCGAGAGTGCAGGAAACCTATGGCTAAACGTGACTTTTACGAGATCCTTGGTGTCGAGCGTGGCGCCAGCGAGGCGGAGCTGAAGAAGGCTTATCGCCGTCTCGCCATGAAGTTCCACCCGGACCGCAATCCGGGCGACAAGGCTGCGGAGGAGCAGTTCAAGGAGGCCAACGAGGCCTACGAAGTTCTCTCCGATGCCAGCAAGCGCGCAGCGTATGACCAGTACGGCCACGCCGGTGTCGATCCGCAGATGGGCGCAGGCGCCGGTGCCGGTTTTGGTGGGGCCAGCTTCTCCGACATCTTCGGCGATGTGTTCAGTGACTTCTTCGGTGGTCAGCGTGGTGGCCAGCGTGGCGGTCCACAGCGTGGCAGCGACCTGCGCTACACCCTGGAACTGGATCTGGAAGAAGCAGTGCGTGGTACTACCGTGACCATCCGCGTGCCGACGCTGGTCAATTGCAAGACCTGCGAAGGCTCTGGTGCCAAGAAGGGCACCAGTCCGGTCACCTGTACCACCTGCGGTGGTATCGGCCAGGTGCGCATGCAGCAGGGCTTCTTCTCGGTGCAGCAGACCTGCCCGCGCTGCCATGGCAGCGGCAAGATGATCAGCGACCCGTGTGGCAGTTGCCACGGCCAGGGGCGCGTGGAAGAACACAAGACCCTGTCGGTGAAAGTGCCTGCTGGCGTCGACACCGGTGACCGTATTCGTCTTTCCGGCGAAGGCGAGGCTGGTGCGCTTGGTGGGCCTTCCGGCGACCTCTACGTGGTGGTCAACGTGCGCGAGCACCCGATCTTCCAGCGTGATGGCAAGCACCTCTACTGCGAGGTGCCGATCAGCTTCGCAGACGCAGCCTTGGGGGGCGAGCTCGAGGTGCCGACCCTGGATGGCCGGGTCAAACTGAAGATTCCGGAAGCGACCCAGACCGGCAAGCTGTTCCGTCTGCGCGGCAAGGGCGTAGCGCCGGTGCGTGGTGGAGGTGCTGGCGACCTGATGTGCCGGGTTGTGGTGGAAACGCCGGTCAACCTGGACAAGCGCCAGCGCGAGCTGCTCGATGAGTTCCGCAAGACGCTGCAGAGCGATGGCTCCCATTCGCCCAAGGCCAGTAGCTGGTTCGAGGGTATGAAGCGCTTCTTCGGCGATCTCTAACGACGAGCTGGAAGTCGGCGCTTGGAGTTGAACTGCTCCTGTCCCGATTTCCAGCTCCAGGCTTCCAGCTTGGAGCTTTTTATGCGACGTATTGCAGTGATGGGCGCCGCTGGGCGCATGGGCAAGAATTTGATCGAAGCGGTGCAGCAGGCGCAGGGCGCTGGCCTGACGGCTGCCATCGATCGTCCGGACAGCAGCCTGGTCGGCGCTGACGCTGGCGAGCTGGCGGCGCTGGGCCGCATCGGCGTGCCGCTGTCGGGTGATCTGGCCAAGGTAGTCGACGAATTCGACGTGCTGATCGACTTCACCCACCCATCGGTGACTTTGAAGAATCTGGAAGTCTGCCGTCAGGCGGGCAAGGCCATGGTGATCGGCACGACGGGATTCTCCTCTGACGAGAAAGCCCTGCTGGCGGTTGCCGCCACGGAGATTCCGATCGTCTTCGCTGCCAACTTCAGTGTCGGTGTGAACCTCTGCCTCAAGCTGCTCGATACCGCCGCCCGCGTCCTGGGGGACGAGGTCGACATCGAGATCATCGAGGCCCACCACCGTCACAAGGTGGATGCGCCATCCGGTACCGCACTTCGCATGGGTGAAGTGGTTGCCGATGCGCTCGGTCGCGATCTGTCCAAGGTCGCTGTCTACGGTCGTGAAGGTCAGACTGGCGCCCGCGCTCGCGAGACCATCGGATTCGCCACCGTGCGCGCTGGTGATGTCGTAGGTGATCACACTGTGCTGTTCGCGGCCGAAGGTGAGCGGGTGGAGATCACCCACAAGGCTTCCAGTCGCATGACCTTTGCCCGCGGTGCAGTGCGTGCCGCACTCTGGCTGGAAGGCCAGGAAGCGGGTCTGTATGACATGCAGGATGTGCTCGGTCTCCGCTGAGTCGCTAATCGGGATGTCTTTCGGGTGGACCGAAATGACGCATTCCTATAAACTGCAGCTTTAGTGTGTCCACTAAAAGTTACGCAGAAATGGCTCAGATAAAAAAGCGGGGTGACGGTAACAACGTCATCCCGCTTTTTTACAACCTGCGTTTGCTTCAGCCTTGATCTACGGGAGGTCTTCTTGATTAAGCCAGCCATACTCGCGCTTGCCGACGGCAGCATTTTTCGCGGCGAAGCCATTGGGGCCGATGGCCATACCATCGGCGAGGTAGTGTTCAACACTGCCATGACCGGCTATCAGGAAATCCTTACCGATCCTTCCTATGCCCAGCAAATCGTTACCCTGACCTATCCGCACATCGGCAACACCGGCACCACGCCGGAAGACGCCGAGGCTGACCGTGTATGGGCCGCCGGCCTCATCATCCGCGACCTGCCGCTGCTGGCCAGCAACTGGCGTAACAAGCAGTCGCTGCCGGATTACCTGAAAGAGAACGGTACCGTCGCCATTGCCGGCATCGATACCCGCCGCCTGACCCGCATCCTGCGTGAAAAGGGCTCGCAGAACGGCTGCATCCTCGCTGGCGCCGACGCCACCGAAGAGAAAGCGCTGGAGCTGGCTCGCAGTTTCCCGGGCCTGAAAGGCATGGACTTGGCCAAGGTGGTGTCCTGCGAGGAACGCTATGAGTGGCGCTCCAGCGTGTGGAACCTGGAAACCGACAGCCATCCGGAAATCGCTGCCAGCGAGCTGCCTTACCACGTGGTGGCCTACGATTTCGGCGTCAAGCTGAACATCCTGCGAATGCTGGTAGCCCGTGGCTGCCGCCTGACCGTGGTGCCCGCGCAGACTCCGGCCAGCGAAGTTCTGGCGTTGAATCCGGACGGCATCTTCCTCTCCAACGGACCTGGCGACCCCGAGCCGTGCGATTACGCCATCCAGGCAATTCGCGAGTTCCTCGATACCGAGATTCCGGTGTTCGGCATCTGCCTCGGCCACCAATTGCTGGCGCTGGCCTCCGGCGCCAAAACCGTGAAGATGGGCCATGGCCACCATGGCGCCAACCACCCGGTACAGGACCTGGACTCCAGCGTGGTGATGATCACCAGTCAGAACCATGGTTTCGCTGTAGACGAGTCGACCCTGCCGGCCAACCTGCGCGCAACCCACAAGTCGCTGTTCGACGGCACCCTGCAGGGCATCGAGCGCACCGACAAGGTCGCCTTCAGCTTCCAGGGTCACCCGGAAGCCAGCCCTGGTCCGCACGACGTGGCTCCGCTGTTCGACCGCTTCATCGCGGCGATGGCCGAGCGTCGCTGAGACCGTTGAGGGGCTTGCGAAGATGATGCCGACCCTGGGGATCACCGACCTCTGGACCTACGTCCTGGGGACGCTGTTCATCGTCCTGCTGCCTGGGCCGAACTCGCTGTTCGTGCTCGCCACTGCCGCCCAGCGCGGCGTGGCCGCCGGCTACCGGGCGGCCAGTGCGGTGTTCCTCGGCGATGCGATCCTCATGCTGCTGTCGGCACTGGGAATCGCCTCGCTGCTCAAGGCCGAACCGATGCTATTCCTCGGCCTGAAGTACGTCGGCGCCGCCTACCTGTTCTATCTGGGCGTCGGCATGCTCCGGGGTGGCTGGCAGAAGTTGCGCCAGCCGATCGAGCAAGCCGCTCCGGCGAAGGACATGGACGTCAACCAGCCGTTCCGCAAGGCGCTGCTGCTGAGCTTGTCCAACCCCAAGGCGATCCTCTTCTTTGTGTCCTTCTTCATCCAGTTCGTCGATCCGGGATACGCCTACCCCGGAGTGTCGTTCCTAGTGCTGGGCGCAATCCTCGAAGTCATCAGCGCCCTGTACTTGAGTTTCCTGATTTTCTCCGGTGTACGCCTGGCGGCCTGGTTCCGCCGGCGGCAACGGCTGGCTGCCGGCGCCTCGAGCGGCGTCGGCGCCCTGTTCGTCGGCTTTGGCGTGAAGCTGGCGACCGCAACCCTGTCCTGATTATTGCAACGAGAGTCCCATGCCCAAGCGTACAGACATCAAGAGCATCCTGATCCTCGGTGCCGGCCCCATCGTGATCGGCCAGGCCTGCGAGTTCGACTATTCCGGCGCTCAGGCCTGCAAGGCCCTGAAGGAAGAAGGCTTCCGCGTCATCCTGGTGAACTCCAACCCGGCCACCATCATGACCGACCCGGCCATGGCCGACGCCACCTACATCGAGCCGATCAAGTGGGCGACCGTCGCCAAGATCATCGAGAAGGAGCGTCCTGACGCGCTGCTGCCCACCATGGGCGGCCAGACCGCGCTGAACTGCGCCCTCGACCTGGAACGCCATGGCGTGCTCGAAAAGTTCGGCGTGGAAATGATCGGTGCCAACGCCGATACCATCGACAAGGCCGAGGATCGTTCGCGCTTCGACAGGGCCATGAAGGACATCGGCCTGGCCTGCCCGCGCTCGGGTATCGCCCACAGCATGGAAGAAGCCTACGGCGTGCTGGAGCAAGTCGGATTCCCCTGCATCATCCGTCCGTCCTTCACCATGGGCGGCACCGGTGGCGGCATCGCCTATAACCGCGAGGAGTTCGAGGAGATCTGCGCCCGTGGCCTGGACCTGTCGCCTACCAACGAGCTGCTGATCGACGAATCCCTGATCGGCTGGAAGGAATACGAGATGGAGGTTGTCCGCGACAAGAAGGACAACTGCATCATCGTCTGCTCCATCGAGAACTTCGACCCGATGGGCGTGCACACCGGTGACTCCATCACCGTAGCCCCGGCCCAGACCCTGACCGACAAGGAATACCAGATCATGCGCAACGCCTCCCTGGCGGTGCTGCGTGAGATCGGCGTCGAGACCGGCGGTTCCAACGTGCAGTTCGGCATCTGCCCGGACACCGGCCGTATGGTCGTGATCGAGATGAACCCGCGCGTATCGCGCTCCTCGGCCCTGGCTTCGAAGGCCACTGGCTTCCCGATCGCCAAGATCGCCGCCAAGCTGGCTGTCGGTTACACCCTCGACGAGCTGCAGAACGACATCACCGGCGGTCGTACCCCGGCGTCCTTCGAGCCGGCAATCGACTATGTCGTGACCAAGGTTCCGCGCTTCGCCTTCGAGAAATTCCCGAAAGCGGACGCCCGCCTCACCACCCAGATGAAATCCGTGGGCGAAGTCATGGCCATCGGTCGTACTTTCCAGGAGTCCGTGCAGAAAGCCCTGCGCGGCCTGGAAGTGGGCGTTGCCGGCTTCGATCCCAAGCTGGACCTGAACGACCCGGAAGCCGAAGGCATCCTGAAGCGTGAGCTGACCGTGCCGGGCGCCGAGCGTATCTGGTACGTGGCTGACGCCTTCCGTGCCGGCAAGACCATCGAAGAAGTCTTCGACCTTACCCGTATCGACGAGTGGTTCCTGGTACAGATCGAGGACCTCGTGAAGGACGAAGAGAAGGTCAAGACCCTCGGTCTGTCCGGCATCGATGCCGACCTGATGCGCAAGCTCAAGCGCAAAGGCTTCTCCGACTCTCGCCTGGCCAAGCTGCTCGGCGTCACCGAGAAGAATCTGCGCAGCCATCGTCACAAGCTGAAGGTGCTGCCGGTATTCAAGCGCGTGGATACCTGCGCCGCTGAATTCGCCACCGACACTGCCTACATGTACTCGACCTACGAGGAAGAGTGCGAGGCCAATCCGTCTACCCGCGACAAGATCATGATCCTCGGTGGCGGCCCCAACCGTATTGGCCAGGGCATCGAGTTCGACTACTGCTGCGTGCACGCGGCGCTGGCGATGCGCGAAGACGGCTACGAGACCATCATGGTCAACTGCAACCCGGAAACCGTTTCCACCGACTACGACACTTCCGACCGCCTGTACTTCGAGCCGGTCACCCTGGAAGACGTGCTGGAAATCGTCCGCGTCGAGCAGCCGAAAGGTGTGATCGTCCAGTACGGCGGCCAGACTCCGCTGAAACTCTGCCGTGCGCTGGAAGAGGCCGGTGTGCCGATCATCGGTACCAGCCCCGACGCGATCGACCGCGCCGAAGACCGCGAGCGCTTCCAGCAGATGGTGCAGCGCCTGAACCTGCGCCAGCCGGCCAACGCCACCGCCCGCAGCGAAGACGAAGCCCTGGCCCTTTCGAAGGGCATCGGCTACCCGATGGTGGTGCGTCCGTCCTACGTACTGGGCGGTCGCGCGATGGAAATCGTCTACCAGGAAGAAGAGCTCAAGCGCTACATGCGCGAAGCGGTGAAGGTGTCCAACGACAGCCCGGTGCTGCTCGATCGCTTCCTCAACTGCGCCATCGAAGTTGACATCGATGCAGTCTGCGACGGCGAAACCGTCGTAATTGGCGCGATCATGCAGCACATCGAACAGGCTGGCGTGCACTCCGGTGACTCCGCCTGCTCGTTGCCGCCGTATTCGTTGCCGCAGCACATCCAGGACGAGATCCGTGACCAGGTCAAGAAAATGGCCCTGGAACTCGGCGTGGTCGGCCTGATGAACGTGCAGATGGCCGTGCAGGGCGAAGACATCTACGTCATCGAGGTCAACCCGCGCGCGTCCCGTACCGTGCCGTTCGTCTCCAAATGCATCGGCGAATCGCTGGCCAAGGTCGCTGCCCGCGTAATGGCTGGCAAGAGCCTCAAGGAAATCGGTTTCACCAAGGAAATCATCCCGCCGTTCTTCAGCGTCAAGGAAGCGGTGTTCCCGTTCGCCAAGTTCCCGGGCGTCGACCCGATCCTCGGCCCGGAAATGAAGTCCACCGGTGAAGTGATGGGTGTCGGTGACACCTTCGGCGAGGCCTTCTCCAAGGCCCAGCTGGGTGCCAGCGAGATCCTGCCGAACTCCGGCACCGTGTTCATCAGCGTGCGCGAAGACGACAAGCCGATGGTCACCCAGGTCGCGCGCGATCTGATCGATCTGGGCTTCGAGGTGGTCGCCACCTCCGGTACCGCCAAGGTGATCGAGGCGGCTGGTCTGCCGGTCCGTCGCGTGAACAAGGTGACGGAAGGCCGTCCTCATGTCGTTGACATGATCAAGAACGATGAGGTTACCCTCATCATCAACACCACTGAGGGGCGTCAGTCCATTGCTGACTCCTACTCGATCCGTCGTAACGCCCTGCAGCACAAGATCTACTGCACCACCACCATCGCGGCTGGTCAGGCGATCTGTGAGGCGCTCAAATTCGGTCCCGAGAAGACCGTGCGTCGCTTGCAGGATCTCCATGCAGGAATCAAGGCATGAATAAGTACCCCATGACTGTCCAGGGCGCTCGCGCCCTGGAAGAGGAGCTGGCTCATCTGACCAAAGTAATGCGCCCGCAACTGAGTCAAGCCATCGGCGAAGCGCGTGAACTGGGTGATCTCAAGGAAAACGCTGAATATCATGCGGCGCGCGAGCAGCAGGGCATGGTCGAGGCGCGTATCCGTGATATCGAAGGCCGTCTGCAGAATTCGGTGGTTATCGATGTCACCAGCATCGCCCATACCGGCAAGGTGATTTTCGGCACCACGGTGGATATTGCCAACGTCGAAACCGACGAAGCCGTTACCTACCAGATCGTTGGTGACGACGAAGCCGACATTAAGAAAGGCAAACTGTCGGTGAGCTCTCCCATCGCTCGCGCCCTGGTGGGTAAGGAAGAAGGGGACGTGGTGACCGTCAAGACTCCGAGCGGTATCGTCGAGTACGAGATTGTCGAAGTCCGTCACGTCTAAGCGTTTCCGGGCCGGCGCCATTGCCTGGCAGTTGGCCCAGACTTTCTGGGTTGGTGGCCTCTGGCTGCTGCACTTCGTCATGCTTCCGGCGCTCGGCCAGATTGGTCTTGCGCCAATGCTGGTCGATGAAGTGGCGGCTGGTCTGCGCCCCCTGCTTGTAGCCTTTGCCGGATTTTGCGCGTTGCTCCAGGCCCTGCTGCTGATTCAGCATGCGGGGCTTGCGCGTCTCTGGCGTGATGCCCGCGCGCAATTGCTCGCAGCTGTACTGGCTCTGGTAGCGGTGTTTCTGCTCGTGCGCTTCTGGAGGCCGGAGGCGGCTTACTGGCTGAACTTCAGCTATTTGTCGCTGGCCTTCTGCGGCCTGCTGCTGGTAATCCAGCCTTTGCCAGTGAAGATGGCGGAGGACCGGGCGCGCTGAGCGCGCGCCCTTGGTGAGGGAATCAGAGCCCGCTGAAGCGGCTGATGTTGGAGAGGTTGCGGTTCGGCTTGGGGTTGCGGCGATAGACCAACGCCATCTTGCCGATGACCTGGACCAGTTCGCAGTTACCGGCGGCGCAGAGCTCGTCGATCAGGGCACGGCGGTCATCACGCTCAGTGATGCGGAACTGAACCTTGATCAACTCATGATCGTTCAGTGCGCGCTCCAGTTCGGCCAGCACACCTTCGGTCAGACCGTTCTCGGCCACCGTCAATACCGGTTTCAGGTGATGACCGATAGATTTGTATTGCTTCTTGTGCTCCTGTGAGAGCGCCATAATCAAACCCCTGCGAAAAAAGGCTGCTAGTTTACCCGAGTGATTCCGGGGCGCACAGCCGAACACGAGGTATCCCGTGGCCCGTTCCAAGAGTAGCCAGCGATGGCTGCAAAGACATATCGACGACCCGTACGTCAAAATGGCTCAGAAGGACGGTTATCGTTCCCGTGCCAGCTACAAATTGCTCGAAATCCAGGAAAAGGACCGCATCCTGCGGCCTGGCATGACAGTCGTTGACCTCGGTGCTGCGCCGGGCGGCTGGTCCCAGGTGACTAGCCGTGTGATAGGTGATCGCGGTCGATTGATCGCCTCCGACATCCTGGAGATGGATAGCATTCCTGATGTGACGTTTATTCAGGGCGACTTCACTGATGATGAAGTCTTCGCACGCATCCTCGAGGCGATCGGTGAAAACCCGGTAGACCTTGTGATTTCCGATATGGCCCCCAATATGAGTGGGGTAAGGGCTAGTGATCAGCCGCGTGCAATGCACCTCTGTGAGTTGGCGCTGGATCTGGCCGGCCGTGCTTTGCGCCCGGGTGGCGATTTTTTGATCAAGATCTTCCAGGGCGAAGGTTTCGACGTCTACCACAAGCAGGTGCGCGAGATGTTCGACAAGGTGCAGATGCGCAAGCCGCTTTCGTCGCGTGACCGCTCCCGGGAGCAATACCTGCTCGCGCGTGGCTTCCGTGGGGAATAGACTGCAACGGGAACCTGACCAATCGGTTCCCCTCTGCAGGAGCTGGATATAGCAGGGAGGCCGCGAGGTCTCATAAAGGGTTACAGACGGCGCCTGCCAGGGGTAGGGGTTGTGTAGTAAGTTAGGCCGATTAATCACCAGCCGTCATGCGGGCTGCGCTCCAGGAAGGAGCCCGTTCCAGAGGGTAGCTAATTGAACGATATGGCAAAAAATCTGATCCTGTGGCTAATCATCGCCGCCGTGCTAGTCACGGTGATGAACAATTTCTCCAGCCCGAGCGAACCGCAGACGCTTAACTACTCGGAATTCATCGAGCAGGTTAAGGAAGGCAAGGTCGAGCGAGTAACCGTCGATGGCTTCGTCATCACCGGCAAGCGCAATGATGGCGAGCCCTTCAAGACCATTCGTCCGGCGATTCAGGACGGTGGCCTGATCGGCGACCTGATCGACAACAACGTGATCATCGAAGGCAAGCAGCCTGAGCAGCAGAGCATCTGGACTCAACTGCTGGTAGCCAGTTTCCCGATTCTGGTGATCATTGCGGTCTTCATGTTCTTCATGCGCCAGATGCAGGGCGGCGGCGGTGGTCGCGGCGGCCCGATGAGCTTTGGCAAGAGCAAGGCGCGCCTGCTCTCGGAAGATCAGGTCAAGACCACCTTCGCCGACGTCGCCGGTTGCGATGAAGCGAAGGAGGAAGTCAGCGAGCTGGTTGAGTTCCTGCGTGATCCTGGCAAGTTCCAGCGCCTGGGTGGCCGCATCCCGCGCGGCGTGCTGATGGTCGGCCCGCCCGGTACCGGCAAGACCCTGCTGGCCAAGGCCATCGCGGGTGAAGCAAAGGTTCCGTTCTTCACCATTTCCGGTTCCGACTTCGTCGAGATGTTCGTCGGTGTGGGTGCGTCTCGCGTCCGCGACATGTTCGATCAAGCCAAGAAACACGCCCCGTGCATTATCTTCATCGACGAGATCGACGCTGTTGGTCGCCATCGTGGTGCCGGACTGGGTGGTGGTCACGACGAGCGTGAGCAGACTCTCAACCAGTTGCTGGTGGAGATGGATGGCTTCGAGATGAATGACGGCATCATCGTGATCGCCGCCACTAACCGTCCTGATGTGCTGGACCCGGCTCTGCTGCGTCCTGGCCGCTTCGACCGTCAGGTGGTCGTGGGCCTGCCGGATATCCGTGGGCGCGAGCAGATCCTCAAGGTGCATATGCGCAAGGTGCCCATGGGCGACGACGTAGATGCTGGCGTCATCGCGCGTGGTACCCCAGGTTTCTCCGGTGCGGACCTGGCCAACCTGGTCAACGAAGCCTCTCTGTTCGCCGCTCGCGTCAATAAGCGCCTCGTCGAAATGAAAGAGTTCGAATTGGCCAAGGACAAGATCATGATGGGCGCTGAGCGCAAGTCCATGGTGATGTCCGAGAAGGAAAAACTGAATACCGCGTTCCACGAGGCGGGCCACGCCATCGTTGGGCGCCTGGTACCGGAGCATGATCCTGTCTACAAAGTGTCGATCATTCCGCGTGGGCGCGCTCTGGGCGTGACGATGTTCCTCCCCGAGGAAGATCGTTACAGCCTCTCCAAGCGCGCGCTGACCAGTCAGATTTGCTCACTGTTCGGCGGCCGGATCGCCGAAGAAATGACCCTCGGATTTGATGGTGTCACTACGGGGGCCTCTAACGACATCATGCGTGCCACTCAGATCGCTCGGAACATGGTCACCAAGTGGGGGCTGTCCGAAAAGCTAGGTCCGCTGATGTACGCAGAGGAAGAGGGCGAGGTGTTCCTTGGTCGCAGCGCGGGTGCACAGCACGCGAATGTATCGGGTGAAACCGCCAAGCTGATCGACCAGGAAGTCCGTCGGATTATCGACGAGAGCTATACCACCGCGAAGAACCTTCTGACGGAGAATCGTGACAAGCTCGATGCCATGGCCGAAGCCTTGATGAAGTACGAAACCATCGATTCCGAGCAGATCGACGACATCATGGCCGGTCGCACTGTGCGTGAACCCAAGGATTGGCAGGGTGGTTCCGGTACTTCTGGTACTCCCGCTCCCCGTGAGGAGACCAAGCGCCCTGAAACCCCCATCGGCGGGCCGGCTGGCGAACACTAAGGCCTGTAGATGAAGTCAGTGCAGTGCCCGACCCGGTTGCCTTGCGGCAGCCGGGTTCTTGATTTGGCCCAGCCGCATGTCATGGGCATCCTAAATGTCACTCCAGATTCCTTCTCCGATGGCGGTCGTTTCAATGCGCGTGATGCGGCGTTGCGCCATGCCGAGGAAATGGTCGCTGCCGGCGCGACCCTGATCGATGTCGGCGGCGAGTCGACTCGCCCCGGGGCACGACCTGTGTCCCCAACCGAGGAGCTTGAGCGCGTAGCCCCCGTGGTCGAGGTCATCGCCCGCGAACTGGATGTGGTCATCTCTCTGGATACGTCCACTCCCGCGGTGATCCGTGAAGGTGCTCGCCTCGGCGCCGGCATGATCAATGATGTGCGCTCCTTGCGCCGTGACGGCGCGCTGGACGCCGCCGCAGACACCGGTCTGGCGGTCTGTCTGATGCACATGCTCGGCGAGCCGGGCACCATGCAGCAGGATCCGCATTATGGCGATGTTGTTCGCGAAGTCGGCGAGTTCCTTTCCGAGCGCGTACGGGCATGCGTGGTTGCGGGCATCTCGGAGGATCGGATAGTCCTGGATCCAGGCTTCGGCTTCGCCAAGACGTTGGCGCACAACCTCAGTCTGTTCAAGCATCTGGAGGTCCTGCATGAGCTCGGGCGCCCGTTGCTGGTTGGCGTTTCGCGCAAAAGCATGATTGGTCAGACGCTGGGGCGAGAAGTTCAGCAACGTCTCCCGGGCAGCCTCGCCTTGGCCGCCCTCGCCGTGGCCAAGGGTGCGCGCATCGTGCGCGTACACGATGTCGCGGAGACCGTTGACGCAGTACGCATGATAGCCGCGGTACAAGCGGCGGAATAAGACAATACGGAGCACCTAATGAGCAGAAAGTATTTTGGCACCGACGGTATTCGTGGCCACGTCGGGCAGTTCCCGATTACTCCGGAATTCATGCTCAAGCTTGGCTGGGCCGCCGGTATGGCGTTCCGCAAGCAGGGTAAGTGCCGCATCCTGATCGGCAAGGACACTCGGATTTCCGGCTACATGTTCGAGTCCGCTCTCGAGGCCGGCCTGCTGGCTGCCGGCGCGGATGTGATGCTCCTCGGTCCCATGCCGACTCCAGCTATCGCCTACCTGACCCGCACCTTCCTGGCGGATGCGGGCATTGTCATCAGTGCCTCGCACAACCCGCATCACGACAATGGCATCAAGTTCTTCTCGGGCAAGGGGACCAAGCTCTCGGATGAAGTTGAGTTGATGATCGAGGAGTTGCTTGACCAGCCGATGACCGTGGTGGACTCGGCTCAATTGGGCAAGGTATCCCGCATCAACGACGCCGCCGGCCGCTACATCGAATTCTGCAAGAGCACTACCCCGATCAGTACCGATTTTGCTGGCCTAAAGATGGTGGTGGATTGCGCTCATGGTGCTACGTATAAGGTCGCACCCAACGTGTTTCGCGAACTGGGAGCACAAGTCAGCGTGCTGGCCGCGCAGCCCAACGGTCTCAATATCAATGACGATTGCGGTTCCACTCATATGGCCAGCCTGCAGGCGGCGGTCGTCGAGCAGAATGCGGACATCGGTATTGCCTTCGATGGAGATGGCGACCGCGTCCTGATGGTCGATCACACTGGTGCGGTAGTCGATGGCGACGAACTGATCTATCTGATCGCCCGTGACCTGCATGCCCGAGACAGGCTGAACGGGGGGGTTGTCGGTACCCTGATGAGCAACCTGGGCCTTGAACTGGCCTTCAAGGAGCTCGAGATTCCATTCGTACGTGCCAAAGTCGGCGATCGCTACGTGATGAGTGAACTGCAGGCCAATGGCTGGACGCTGGGTGGCGAGAATTCCGGCCATATCGTCTGTAGCCATTTCACTACCACGGGTGACGCCATCGTTTCCGCCCTCCAGGTCCTGCTGGCTTTGCAGCGCAGCGGTCAATCTCTCGCCGAAGCTCGCCAGGGCATGCGCAAGTGCCCGCAGGTGCTGATCAACGTTCGCTACGCAGGCGGCGACGTGGATCCGGTCAATCATCCGGCCGTGAAGGATGCGTCTGCCCGCGTTACTACCCAGATGGCAGGGCGGGGGCGTGTGCTTCTGCGCAAGTCCGGTACCGAGCCGCTCGTGCGCGTGATGGTCGAGGGCGACGACGAAAAGCTGGTGCGCGGCTACGCCGAGGAACTGGCAAAAGTCGTGACAGAGGTATGTGCTTGATTTCGCTTGCTTGTTGAAAATCTCTTGGGTAACATCTGCGCCCACTTTGATCGACGAGATAAAGCATGCGCCGACCTCTGGTAGCCGGTAACTGGAAAATGCACGGTACCCGCGCCAGCGTCGCAGAGCTGATCAAAGGCTTGCGCCAATTGGCCTTGCCTACTGGAGTCGAAGTCGCGGTAATGCCGCCCTGTCTGTACATCAATCAGGTCATTCAAGGCCTGGACGGCAAGTCGATTGTCGTAGGTGCCCAGAATTGTGCGGTGGAGCCGGTGCAGGGAGCCCTCACCGGAGAGATCGCGGCAAGCCAGTTGGCGGACGTGGGTTGCAGTCTGGTTCTGGTCGGTCATTCGGAGCGTCGCCTGATTTTGGGCGAAAGCGACGAAGTCGTGAGTCGCAAGTTCGCTGCTGCTCAATCCTGTGGTCTGATCCCGGTGCTGTGCGTCGGTGAAACTCGGGAGCAGCGCGAAGCCGGCAAGACGCTCGATGTTGTCGGGCGTCAGTTGGGTAGCGTGATCGAAGAGCTTGGTGTGGGCGCATTTGCGCAAGCGGTAATTGCCTATGAGCCGGTTTGGGCCATTGGTACGGGGCTGACAGCTTCGCCGCAGCAAGCGCAAGAGGTTCATGCGGCGATTCGCTCGCAACTGTCGGCGGAGAATGCTGAGGTTGCTCGCGGCGTACGAATTCTGTACGGCGGCAGTGTGAAGGCGGCCAGTGCGGCCGACTTGTTCGGCATGCCGGATATCGATGGGGGGCTGGTTGGTGGAGCCTCCCTGAATGCGGATGAGTTCGGTGCGATCTGTCGCGCCGCAGGAAGCTGACGAGATGCTGGAAACTGTCGTAATTGTGGTGCACTTGCTGGTCGCGCTGGGCGTTGTTGGTCTGGTGCTGGTTCAGCAGGGCAAGGGCGCGGATGCTGGTGCCTCTTTTGGCTCCGGTGCTTCGGCAACCGTATTCGGAAGCCAAGGTTCCGCTACCTTTTTGAGTCGAGTTACTGCTATACTCGCCGCGGTTTTTTTCATTACCAGCCTGGGTTTAGCGTTCTTCGCTAAGGAAAAGGCTGAGGCGCTGAGCAATGTAGGTCTGCCAGATCCGGCGGCCCTCGAAGTTCAGCCCGCTAAGCCGGCAGCTGATGATGTGCCGGTGCTCGAAGAGCAGAAGCCAGCTACCCAATCGGGTGATGTGCCGCAGGCTCCGGAGCAGAAGTAAGGCAAGTTTTGCCGAGGTGGTGGAATTGGTAGACACGCTACCTTGAGGTGGTAGTGGCCATAGGCTGTAGGGGTTCGAGTCCCCTCCTCGGTACCATACAAAGAGAAGGCCCGCAGTGATGCGGGCCTTCTTCTTCGCGGGATGTTCGGTTGACCACGCAAGGTGCTGGCCGTATACTCTCGCACCAGCTTTGACGCGGGGTGGAGCAGTCTGGTAGCTCGTCGGGCTCATAACCCGAAGGTCGTTGGTTCAAATCCAGCCCCCGCAACCAGTAGTCGCGAAGCCCCTTTTTAGGGGCTTTTTGCTAGCTGGACAGTTGGCCTCCGATCACAGATCAGGCGGTTTGAAGGGATGGGCGTTTCGCCCATTTTTTATTTGCACAGCATGCGAGAGGCGATCAGGTGTCGAGCAAGCTAGAACAGTTGCAGGCCTTGTTGGCCCCGGTAGTCGAAGCGCTCGGTTATCAGTGCTGGGGCATCGAGTTCCTGTCTCAAGGGCGGCATTCCCTGCTGCGTATCTATATCGATCACGAGAACGGCATCCTAGTCGAGGATTGCGAGAAGGTCAGTCGGCAGATCAGTGGTGTACTCGATGTCGAGGACCCGATCAGCAACGAATACACCCTCGAAGTTTCTTCGCCGGGCATGGATCGTCCGCTGTTCACCCTTGAGCAGTTTGCGGCCCACGCCGGTGAGCTGGTCAAGATCAAGCTGCGTTCGCCCTTCGAAGGGCGGCGCAATTTTCAGGGGCTCCTCCGCGGGGTGGAGGAGCAGGACGTGGTGGTTCTCATAGAAGACCGCGAGTTCCTCCTGCCGATCGAGTTGATCGACAAGGCCAACATCATTCCCCGTTTTGACTGAGACGCGGATCCCGCGGATCCAATGGATTGCGAAAGGCGAGGCGTACGATGAGCAAAGAAGTACTGCTGGTTGTTGAGTCGGTATCCAACGAAAAGGGTGTACCGGCTGGCGTTATTTTCGAGGCGCTGGAGCTGGCCCTGGCCACCGCTACCAAGAAGCGTTTTGAGGACGAGGTCGACCTGCGAGTGTCGATCAATCGTCAGAGCGGTAACTACGACACTTTCCGTAGCTGGACTGTGGTCGAGGAAGAAGATTTCGAGGATCCGGCGATCCAGCTGACCCTCGACCAGGCTCAGGCTCGCGATGAGAATGCCAAGATCGGCGACATCATCGAAGAGAAGATCGAGTCCATCGAGTTCGGTCGCATCGCTGCCCAGACCGCCAAGCAGGTCATCGTGCAGAAGGTACGTGAGGCCGAGCGTGCGCAGGTGGTTGAAGCCTACCGCGAGAAGCTGGGCGACATCATTTTCGGCACTGTGAAGAAAGTCACTCGCGACAACGTGATCGTTGACCTGGGCAACAACGCCGAAGCGCTCCTGGCTCGCGAGGACATCATCGCCCGCGAAACCTTCCGGGTTGGTGCTCGTGTGCGTGCCCTGCTGAAAGAAATCCGCACCGAAAATCGCGGTCCGCAACTGATCCTGTCGCGCACTGCGCCGCAGATGCTGATCGAGTTGTTCCGCATCGAAGTGCCGGAAATCGCCGAAGAGCTGATCGAAGTGATGGCCGCCTCCCGTGACCCGGGTTCGCGCGCCAAGATCGCCGTACGCTCCAAGGACAAACGTATCGACCCGCAGGGTGCCTGCATCGGTATGCGTGGCTCCCGCGTCCAGGCCGTATCCGGCGAGTTGGGCGGTGAGCGTGTCGATATCGTCCTCTGGGACGACAACCCGGCACAGTTCGTGATCAATGCCATGGCCCCGGCCGAAGTGGTTGCGATCATCGTCGACGAAGATGCCCACGCAATGGACATCGCCGTTGCCGAAGACAACCTGGCCCAGGCCATTGGTCGTGGCGGCCAGAACGTGCGCCTGGCCAGCCAGCTGACCGGCTGGACCCTCAACGTGATGACCGAAGCGGACATCCAGGCCAAGCAGCAAGCCGAAACCGGCGACATCCTGCGTGCATTCGTTGAAGAGCTGGAAGTGGACGAAGAGCTGGCCCAGGTACTGGTTGAAGAAGGTTTCACCAGCCTGGAAGAAATCGCCTACGTGCCCATGGAAGAAATGCTCAGCATCGACGGCTTCGATGAGGACATCGTCAACGAGCTGCGTGCGCGCGCGAAGGACCGCCTGCTGACCAAGGCTATCGCAACCGAAGAAAAGCTGGCGGATGCCCAGCCTGCCGAAGACCTGCTTTCCCTGGAAGGCATGGACAAGGACCTGGCTGTTGAACTCGCCGTACGTGGCGTTATTAACCGCGAAGATCTGGCCGAGCAGTCGATCGACGACCTGCTCGACATCGACGGCATGGACGAAGAGCGTGCCGGCAAGCTGATCATGGCCGCCCGAGCCCACTGGTTCGAGTAAGTATCGCGGCCTGAGGAGAGAAGTGCATGACGCAAGTCACGGTGAAAGAACTGGCCCAAGTGGTCGATACACCGGTGGAGCGCCTGCTGCTGCAGATGCGCGAGGCGGGATTGCCGCACACCAGCGCCGAACAAGTTGTAACCGACAATGAGAAGCAGGCCCTGCTGGCCCATCTCAAGAGCAGCCACGGTGAGCGCCTGGAAGAGCCGCGCAAGATTACCCTGCAGCGCAAGACCACTACTACGCTGAGGGTCGCCGGTAGCAAGACCATCAACGTCGAAGTACGCAAGAAGAAGACCTACGTCAAGCGCAGCCCCGACGAGATCGAGGCTGAGCGTCAGCGCGAACTCGAAGAGCAGCGCGTAGCGGAAGAAGCCGCTCGACTGAAGGCTGAAGATGAGGCTCGTCAGCGTGCCGAAGAGGCTGCCCGCCGCGAAGCGGAATCTCGTGCCAAGGTAGCTACCGAATCCGCTCCGGCGGAAGTTGTTGCTGCTGCCGGCGAGCCGGCCGCTGTCGCAGCCGCGCCTGTCGCTGCTGCCTCTGCGGCAGCAGTTGCTCCTGCAGCGGCCGGCGCAGCTGCGGTTAACGGCGAGCGCAAGAAGGAAGAGGTTCGTCGTCCCGAGCGTGCTCGTGATGAAGACGATCGCCGCGACCGCAAGCATGCGCAGCACCGTCCTTCGCTCAAAGAGAAAGAAAAGGCTCCGGCTCCCCGCGTGGCACCGCGCAGTACCGACGAAGAAAGCGATGCTTTCGGTCGTCGTGGCGGTGGCCGTGGTGGCAAGTCCAAGCTGAAGAAGCGTAACCAGCACGGGTTCCAGAGCCCGACAGGACCTATCGTGCGTGAAGTCAGCATTGGCGAGACCATCACCGTGGCCGAACTGGCCGCCCAGATGGCTGTCAAGGGTGCAGAAGTCGTCAAGTTCATGTTCAAGATGGGCACTCCGGTGACCATCAACCAGGTGCTCGACCGTGAGACCGCTCAGTTGATCGCCGAAGAATTCGGCCACAAGGTCAAACTGGTAAACGAGAACGCCCTGGAAGACCAACTGGCCGAGTCCCTGAAGTTTGAAGGCGAAGCCCTGACCCGTGCGCCGGTAGTGACCGTGATGGGCCACGTCGACCACGGCAAGACCTCCCTGCTCGACTACATTCGTCGTACCAAGGTAGCCAGCGGTGAAGCGGGTGGTATCACCCAGCACATCGGCGCCTACCACGTCGAAACCGATCGCGGCATGGTGACCTTCCTCGACACCCCTGGCCACGCAGCGTTCACCGCGATGCGTGCCCGTGGTGCCAAGGCTACCGACATCGTCATCCTGGTGGTGGCGGCCGACGACGGGGTGATGCCGCAGACCGTTGAAGCGGTACAGCACGCAAAAGCGGCTGGCGTGCCGATCGTGGTTGCGGTCAACAAGATGGACAAGCCGGAAGCCAACCCGGACAACATCAAGAACGGCCTTGCCGCGCTGGATGTGATTCCGGAGGAGTGGGGCGGCGACACCCAGTTCGTGCCTGTTTCGGCCAAGGCCGGTACCGGCGTCGACGAACTGCTCGAAGCCGTGCTGCTGCAGGCAGAGGTTCTGGAGCTCACTGCCACTCCGTCGGCCCCTGGTCGTGGTGTCGTGGTCGAGTCCCGCCTGGACAAGGGCCGTGGCCCGGTCGCTACCGTGCTGGTACAGGACGGTACCCTGCGCCAGGGCGACATGGTTCTCTGCGGCGTCAACTATGGCCGCGTTCGCGCCATGCTCGACGAGAACGGCAAGCCGGTGAAAGAAGCCGGTCCGTCCATCCCGGTCGAGATTCTTGGCCTGGATGGCACTCCGGACGCCGGTGACGACCTGACTGTGGTCGCCGACGAGAAGAAAGCGCGCGAAGTTGCCCTGTTCCGTCAAGGCAAGTTCCGCGAGGTCAAGCTGGCTCGCCAGCAGTCCTCCAAGCTGGAAAACATCTTCGAAAGCATGGGGCAGGACGAGAAAAAGACCCTCAACATCGTGCTCAAGTCCGATGTGCGTGGTTCTCTCGAGGCCCTGCAGGGCGCCCTGGCCGATATCGGCAACGAGGAAGTCCAGGTACGTGTTGTGGGTGGCGGTGTAGGTGGTATCACCGAGAGCGACGCCAACCTGGCGCTGGCGTCCAACGCCGTGCTGTTCGGCTTCAACGTGCGTGCCGATGCCGGTGCGCGCAAGATCGTCGAGCAGGAAGGTCTGGACCTGCGCTACTACAACATCATCTACGACATCATCGAAGACGTTAAGAAAGCACTGTCCGGCATGCTGGGCAGCGAAGTCCGGGAGAACATCCTGGGTATCGCCGAGGTGCGCGACGTGTTCCGCTCGCCGAAGTTCGGCGCGGTCGCCGGCTGCATGGTTACCGAAGGTCTGGTACACCGCAACCGCCCGATCCGCGTACTGCGCGACGATGTGGTGATCTTCGAAGGCGAACTGGAATCCCTGCGCCGCTTCAAGGACGACGTGTCCGAGGTGCGTGCCGGCATGGAGTGCGGTATCGGCGTGAAGAGCTACAACGACGTCAAAGTCGGTGACAAGATCGAAGTCTTCGAGAAGGTCCAGGTGGCGCGCACGCTGTAAGTGTCGCGCTTGCCACAAGCCGGGAGCCAGGAGCTGGAAGCCATCGCCTTCCACTCCTGGCTTTCGGCTTTTAAGCGTTCAAGAGTGAAACGAAATGGCTAAAGACTACAGCCGTACCCAACGCATCGGCGACCAGATGCAGCGCGAAATGGCGCTGCTGATCCAGCGTGAGATCAAAGACCCGCGCCTGGGTCTTGTGACCATCACTGCTGTCGACGTGAGCCGTGACCTCTCCCATGCCAAGGTGTTCATCACCGTGATGGGCCAGGATGACAACGCCGAGAAGGTCAAGCTCAACCTCGACATTCTGCAGGACGCCGCGGGCTTCCTGCGTATGCAGCTCGGCAAGGCCATGAAACTGCGCAGCGTGCCGCAATTGCACTTCCACTACGACGCCAGCATCCGGCGTGGCGCCGAACTGTCGGCGCTGATCGAGCGTGCCGTCGCGGAAGACCGCAAGCACCAGGGCAGCGACGAGGAGTGATGGCGTGGCCCAGGTAAAACGTATTCGCCGTAATGTCAGCGGTGTGCTGATACTCGACAAGCCGCGCGGCATGAGTTCCAACGCTGCGCTGCAGAAGGTGCGTTGGCTGCTCAATGCCGAGAAAGCCGGCCATACCGGCAGCCTCGACCCGTTGGCTACCGGTGTGTTGCCGCTGTGCTTCGGCGAGGCGACCAAGTTCTCCCAGTACCTCCTGGATGCCGACAAGGGTTACGAAACCCTGGCCCAGCTCGGCATTACCACCTCCACCGGCGATGCCGAAGGTGAAGTGACCGAGCGTCGCGAAGTGACCGTTGGTCGCGAGGACATAGAAGCTCTGCTGCCGCGTTTTCGTGGCGAAATCAAGCAGATACCACCGATGTACTCCGCTCTCAAGAAGGACGGCCAGCCCCTCTACAAGCTGGCGCGTGCTGGCGAAGTAGTGGAGCGCGAGGCGCGTTCTGTTACTATTGCGCGCCTGGATTTACTGGCCTGTGAAAACAGTCAGGCAAGAATGGCGGTAGCCTGCAGCAAGGGCACCTATATCCGTACCCTGGTCGAGGATCTTGGCCAGGCCCTGGGATGTGGAGCCCATGTGGCGGAGCTGCGCCGGAC
The DNA here is from genome assembly GCF_036328175.1 of Pseudomonas sp. JS3066. Lineage (NCBI taxonomy): Bacteria > Pseudomonadati > Pseudomonadota > Gammaproteobacteria > Pseudomonadales > Pseudomonadaceae > Pseudomonas > Pseudomonas sp. JS3066. The sequence goes on along the minus strand of NZ_CP143312.1, from coordinate 4,649,005 downwards.
CCAGGCGGGCCCCTTCGTGCTGGCCCAGGCAATCAGCCTGGAGACCCTGGAGAAGGTCCACGCCGAAGGCGGTAGCGAGGCACTCGATCAGTTCCTCCTGCCGGTCGACAGCGGACTGGAACACTGGCCGCTGATCCAGCTTACCGAGCACAGCGCGTACTACTGGCTACACGGCCAACCGGTACGAGCCCCGGAAGCGCCGAAGTTCGGCATGATGCGAGTTCAGGATCATACCGGTCGCTTCATCGGTATCGGTGAAGTGAGCGATGACGGGCGCGTTGCGCCGCGTCGACTGATTCGGTCGGAATGACCGATCCGAGGATGGCTGTTAATAGGCACGGTCAATCCTCTTTTTAGAACACGGGGCGAAGGTCCCGGCCTATTACTCTCAGAGGAAGCCCATCATGGCACTGAGCGTTACTGAAAAAGCCCAGATCGTTAACGAGTACAAGCAAGCTGAAGGCGATACCGGTTCTCCGGAAGTGCAGGTTGCCCTGCTGACCGCCAACATCAACAAGCTGCAGGATCACTTCAAGGCCAACGGCAAAGACCACCACTCCCGTCGTGGTCTGATCCGCATGGTTAACCAGCGCCGCAAGCTGCTGGACTACCTGAAGGGTAAGGACACCTCTCGTTACAGCGCCCTGATCGGTCGTCTGGGTCTGCGTCGCTAAGCGACACAGACGAGCTGGAAGCTGGAAACCGGAAGCTGGACATCGTTCCAGCTTTCGGCTTTCCAGCTTCTGGTTTTTTAAGGGATTGAAACGGGTCCGACTCCCGCCACTCCCCCGATTTCCCCCAAGGCAACACAGAGAAGGAAAACACCGTGAACCCGGTAATCAAGAAGTTCCAGTTCGGTCAATCGACCGTAACCCTCGAGACTGGCCGTATCGCCCGTCAAGCCTCCGGTGCCGTACTGGTCACCATGGACGACGACGTCACCGTGCTGGTGACCGTGGTCGGCGCCAAGCAAGCTGATCCGGGCAAGGGTTTCTTCCCGCTGTCCGTGCACTACCAGGAAAAAACCTACGCTGCCGGCCGTATCCCCGGTGGTTTCTTCAAGCGTGAAGGTCGTCCGTCCGAGAAAGAAACCCTGACCTCGCGTCTGATCGACCGTCCGATCCGTCCGCTCTTCCCGGAAGGTTTCCTGAACGAAGTGCAGGTCATCTGCACCGTGGTCTCCACCAACAAGAAGACCGATCCGGACATCGCTTCCATGATCGGTACTTCCGCAGCCCTGGCCATCTCCGGCATTCCGTTCGCCGGCCCGATCGGCGCCGCTCGCGTGGCTTACCACGAAGAGACTGGCTACCTGCTGAACCCCAACTACGAACAGCTCAAGGCTTCCAGCCTGGACATGGTGGTTGCCGGTACTCAAGACGCCGTACTGATGGTTGAGTCGGAAGCCCAAGAGCTGACCGAAGACCAGATGCTGGGCGCCGTACTCTTTGCCCACCAGGAATTCCAGGCCGTGATCCAGGCCGTCAAGGAGTTCGCTGCCGAAGCTGGCAAGCCGACCTGGAACTGGACTGCCCCGGCCGAAAACACCGCCCTGCTCAGCGCCATCAAGGCCGAGTTCGGCGAGGCCATTTCCCAGGCCTACACCATCACCATCAAGCAGGACCGCTACAACCGCCTGGACGAGCTGCGTGACCAGGTCGTCGCCCGCTTCGTTGGCGAAGAAGAAGGTCAGTTCCCGGCTGGTGAAGTGAAAGACGCCTTCGGCCTGCTGGAATACCGCACCGTTCGCGAGAACATCGTCAACGGCAAGCCGCGTATCGACGGCCGCGACACCCGCACCGTACGTCCGCTGAAGATCGAAGTCGGCGTGCTGGGCAAGACCCACGGTTCCGCCCTGTTCACCCGTGGTGAAACCCAGGCCCTGGTCGTTGCCACCCTCGGTACCGCCCGTGACGCCCAACTGCTGGACACCCTGGAAGGCGAGCGCAAGGACGCCTTCATGCTGCACTACAACTTCCCGCCCTTCTCGGTAGGTGAGTGTGGTCGTATGGGCAGTGCTGGTCGCCGCGAAATCGGTCACGGCCGTCTGGCCCGTCGTGGCGTTTCCGCCATGCTGCCGAAGGGCGACGAGTTCCCCTACACCATTCGTGTGGTTTCCGAGATCACCGAATCCAACGGTTCCAGCTCCATGGCTTCCGTTTGCGGCGCGTCCCTCGCGCTGATGGATGCCGGCGTGCCGATGAAGGCGCCGGTTGCCGGTATCGCCATGGGCCTGGTGAAGGAAGGCGACAAGTTCGCCGTCCTGACCGACATCCTGGGTGACGAAGACCACTTGGGCGACATGGACTTCAAGGTAGCCGGTACCGCCAAGGGCGTAACCGCGCTGCAGATGGACATCAAGATCAACGGCATCACCGAAGAAATCATGGAGATCGCTCTGGAGCAGGCTCTGGAAGCGCGCCTGAACATCCTCGGCCAGATGAACCAGGTGATCGCCGAGTCCCGCAGCGAGCTGTCCTCCAACGCCCCGACCATGATTGCCATGAAGATCGAGCCGGACAAGATCCGCGACGTCATCGGCAAGGGCGGCGCCACCATCCGTGGTATCTGCGAAGAGACCAAGGCTTCCATCGACATTGAAGACGATGGCAGCGTGAAGATCTTCGGCGAGACCAAGGAAGCGGCCGAGGCTGCGCGCCAGCGCGTTCTGGGCATCACTGCTGAAGCCGAGATCGGCAAGGTGTACGTGGGCAAGGTCGAGCGCATCGTCGACTTCGGCGCCTTCGTCAACATCCTGCCGGGCAAGGACGGTCTGGTGCACATCTCGCAGATCAGCGACAAGCGCATCGACAAGGTCACCGACGTTCTGCAGGAAGGTCAGGAAGTCAAAGTCCTGGTCCTTGATGTCGACAACCGTGGTCGCATCAAGCTGTCGATGAAGGATGTAGAAGCCGCCGAGGCTTCGGGCGTCTGATAATCGCCGCACGATGAAAGAGAGGGCCCCTTGCGGGCCCTCTTTTTTTGCCCGGACAATGGCGAACCGCCATCGTGCCTGGAACAGTCATGGACAAGACGCTCTGCCAGTACCATCCCGCCCAACCCGCAACCTGGCACTGTGTGCCATGTCAGCGCCATTTCGGTGATTGCTGCATTCCCCTGAATGCTGACGTTCCCGACGACAGCCCGGCCTGTCCGTTATGCCGCAGCCAGCTGACCTTCCTCGGTGCGGCCAACACCGCCCAACCCTTCTGGGAACGTCTGCCTCAATTCTTCGCTTACGGCCTGCAGACCGGGCCACTCGCTTTCAGCGCCCTGTTGGCCCTGGCAGGCCTGTTCATGCCGCGCTCGCTGATCCTCTGGATCATCTTGCTGAGCATCGCCACCAAGTACTTCCACAGCGTGATCGAGGCCAGCAGTGAGGGCGTGCGAGAGTCGCCGTCACTGGTCAGTGCCTTCGCTGGCGAAGGCTTTTCATTGTTCTTCAAGCAGATGGCGGTCTTTGCCATCGCGCTTGGGGCACTCTGGCTGGCAGCCGATTTCAACAGCGAGACGATCTTCTGGGTGGTGAACATCGCCATTGTGCTCCTGCTGCCGGCAAGCATTATCCGTCTGGCGCTGAGCAAAGAACTCGGTGCTGCGTTGAGCCCCGACCAGGTGGGTGAAGTGATCAAGGCGATGGGCTGGCGTTACCTGATCCTATGCGCTTTTCTCTTCATCCTCTGGCAATCCCCCAGCTACGTGGCCTGGATGCTTTCCGGTGGTTTGCCCAAGGTGGTGCTGATGCCAATCGCCACTTTCCTGTTCGGGTACTTCGGCGTGGTGATGTGCAGCATGATGGGCTATGCCGTGTTCCAGTATCAGGGGGCATTGGGCTTTGCGATTGCCGAGGAAGGCACCCAGCAGGGGTTGCCGGAAAACGAATGGCGCCGACGCAAGGCTCTCGCCGAAGCAGAGATTCGTCTCAAGGAAGGCCAAAGCGATGGTGCCCTGGAGATTCTCTCCAACGCTCTGCAGCGCGACCCCGAGGACTTGCGCCTCAACGAACGTTTCCACCAGTTGCTGTTCGGGTTGGGCGCGCGGGAGCGCTGCCTTCGCCACCTGGATCATTACCTGCCCCTGGTCGCCCGCCAGAACCCTGCGCAGGCCGCGACTGCGCTGCTGAATGCCCGCCAGTTCCAGGCTGACTTCCTGCCCGGCGATGCGCTGGTGTGCGAGCAGGTCGCGGGTGCCCTGCTCGATCGCCACAAGGTGCGCGAAGCGTTGAGTCTGCTACGCAACCTGCACCAACGCTTCCCCGACTATCCACATATTCCGCGTGCCTACCTGCTGGCGGCTCGTGGTTTCGCCGAAGGCCTCGGTCAGGTGGAGCCGGCGCAGAAGCTGCTGGCATACATCCGCGCACGCTATCCGGCTTCGCCTCTGTTGGACCAGGTCACTGCCCTGGAAGGCACCATCGCCAGGTTGGGTAACGCTGGACGCTGAGACGGGTTTGATCGTGCAGTCTGCAAGGCCTCCTAGGGGAGAACTTGCAGACTGCATGTGGCAGGTTCTTCGGTGATGTATTTATCTGATTGATTTTGTTGGTTTTTATCTTCATTCGGAAGCTGGCACAGGCCTTGCGACATTTCTCGTGACCCTGCAGCCGGGAACTTGCTGCAGATGTTCCGAAGTAAAGAGGAGAACCCCTCATGAAACAGTCTTTCACCAAGTGGACCTTTGCCGCTGTTACTGCTGCCGCCATCAGCCTGCCGTTCGCTACCGGCGCTTACGCAGAAACCAGCGGACAAACCATGCTGGCAGCCAGCGACACCGTTCAGAAGGCCGAAGAGGCTGTCTCGGACACCTGGATCACCAGCAAGGTCAAATCGACATTCCTGGCTGACAAAAACCTCAGCGGCATGGACATCAAGGTCGAAACCAACAAGGGCGTGGTTGCACTGTCCGGCATGGTGAAAACCGATGCCGAACGTGACCTGGCCATCGAAACCGCCAAGAACATCAAGGGTGTCACTGCGGTTTCTGCCGACGGCCTGAAGTCCGCCGATTGACCCTCGGCTGGTTCCGCCCTTTCCGGGCGGCCCAGCTAAAGTAAAGGAGCGTCCTATGAACGCTGACATCATCAAAGGCAAATGGAAGCAGCTAAGCGGCCGAATCAAGGAGAAGTGGGGCCACCTGACCGATGACGATCTCGACGTGGCCGAAGGTCATAGTGAGTATCTGGTCGGCAAGCTGCAGGAGCGCTACGGCTGGAGCAAGGATCGGGCGGAGCAGGAAGTCCGCGATTTCAGCAGTCGGCTCTGATGCCTGCCGGAGAGGAAAAGCCCCGCAATTGCGGGGCTTTTTCTGTCAGCGCGCCAGGTGCTGCTGATACAGCGCCAGTTGGCGGGTCTGTTCCGCCTCGGGGAAGGCGCGGCGCAGGTACTGTCCCAGCTCACCAACTCCGCGTAGATCCTGGCGCTGGCCCAGTTGCTTGGCCAGTTGCAGTGTCAGGCCGGGAAGCTGCGGCGGCACTGGGCTCGCCTCGCACAGTCGACGCCACGGCGCCAGGGCGCGGGTGCAGTCCCCGGCCTTGATCAGGCGCTGCAGCAGGTGCAGCAAGACAGCGGGGTGCTGCAGCATGCGTTGCTGCGGGTCGGCGACGTCATCGGCCAGCTTCTGCAGCAGTGGCAGGGCAGCCGTCTGTTCGGGCAGGCTGAAAAGCTGCTTCAGCACAGCGGTCAGTAACGGCTTGTCCTGACGCCCCTTGGCCACGGGGTAGAGGCGCTCCAGGAGCGCCAGTCGGCCGGGGTAGCGCTGCAGCAGCTCGAGGCCGCGCGGCGCTGCCTGGTCAAGGGCGAAACGACCGATCAACTGGTCAAGGGCAGTCAGTTCTCGCTTGAAGGGTGCGTCCGGGTCTTCCTTGTTCAGGTAGGCCTCATCAACCTTGAGGAAGCCCACCTTGTGCAACAGCCAGGTCGAGAGGAAGCCGAAGGCCAGCCCGCCGAGGTGCGCGTAGTAATTGACGTGGTCATCGGCCAACAGCACGCCGTACAGCTCTTTGCCGAGCCATGCGGGAAATATCCACAGGGCTGGCGCCTTGAAGTAGCCGATGAGGGGACCCAGCCAGTAGAAGAAACGGATCTTGCGCAGGCCGTAGACACCAATGGTCATGCCCATCAACCCCGAGACCGCCCCCGAGGCACCGATACCCGCTACCCAGACCGGGTCCATGGCCCACCAGAGCAGATGCGACGCGAGGCCGCTCGCCAGGTAGAGGCCAAGGTAGACCCAGCGCCCCAGCGCCGCTTCCAGGGCGAATCCGCAGATGAAGAGGAAGATCATGTTGCCCAGCAGGTGATCGAAGCTGCCATGCAGGAACATGGCGCCGAACAGCCCCTGGACACTGAACTTGTTGGGGATGAAGCCGAATCGCTGTGCGCTGATGCGGTCCCGTGCCGCTTCGGCTTTCTGTCGTAACTGCTGCCAGGCGGGATCGGCCTGGTAGGCAGGGAGTCGGTGCAGCCAGTCCTCGAACTCCAGATCGCGGAGGATGATTGTCGCCAGGTCCTGCCGACGCATGGCATCGATGCCACGGCGCTGGTCAGCGTCGAACTTCTCGCGCTCCACCAGATGGTCGATGAACAGGGCGCGCTCGCGGTTGAGCAGGCCACCGTCCAGGTAGAGCTGCTGCGCTTCTTCGACGCGTGCCTGGTCGCCGCCCTGGTAGACGATGTAGATCAGGGTATTGAGCAGGATCAGCAGCAAGGTGATGACGGGCGGTCGCCGCCAGTCCAGGGGTTGATCAGCAGGAAGGATGATCATCGCGCGCGCCTCAGTTGCGCTTGCTGTCGATTTCGTCGAGGCGCCCGCCGAGGAATTTCAGGTAGTGATACATACCGTTGCTGGGGCCGTAGACCCATTCTTCCACTTGCATCTCCTGGCGCCCGCCGGTGGTTACCGAATACCCGATGAAACTGCGCGAGGCCGGTTCGCCGCACTTGCGCTGAACCTCGACACTGCGATCGCCAACGCTGACGAGTTTGCTTTCGCAGCGGAAGGTGTTGGCCGTGGCGTCGAAGACAAGCAGAGGGAGGGCTGCGACGGCGCAGGTGAGGGCTTTCATGGGGGCGGGCATCCTGTCCTGGGGGTAAGAATGCGCAGAGCCTAGCATTCCGTCCGAGCGGCTGTCAGTTGCCCCGCTTGCTGTCGATATTGCGCAGCCGATTGCCTTCGAAACGAAGGAACTGGTACATGCCATTGCGTGGTCCGTACACCCATTCCTCGACCCGGACTTCGTTGCGCCGGTAATACTCGTCGATCACTTCCTTGAAGCCCAGGTCGGCACGGCTGATCGGCTCGCCGCACTTATCGAGGACCTCGCTGGTAGTGTCGTCGAGGCTGATGAGGTTGCTGTTGCAGCGCAAAGTGGAGGAGGCCTGGGCGTTGCCCAGAGCCAATAGCAGCGAAGCAAGGAAAAGGACACGGAGCTTCACGGGGATGTCCGAATGGCGAGAGGTGGCTACAGCCTACACCCGGCGCTGAGGACCGTCAGCGGCTGCGCCGGGTTTCGATACGTACCAGGCGGTTGCCTTCGAAAGTGAGGATGCTGAGCATGCCGTTGTTGGGGCCGTAGACCCATTCCTCGACGTTGAACTCGCGCCGGTCGTAGGAGCCGAGGGTGTAGCCGACAAGGTCACGGTGTACCGGCTCGCCGCATTTCTGCAGGACCTCGAAGGTGCGGTCGCCCAGGCTGATCAGCTTGCTGCCGCAGCGCATGGTCTCGGCCCCGGCCGGGGCGGCCAGGACGAGTGTCAGCACGGCGAGCGGCAGCGTACGCATGGAAGACTCCTACTCGCTGTCCAGATGCAGCGGGGTGATCACTTCACCGGCCTGGTTTGGGTCCACCAGGCTGATGTCGAGCAGGAAGATGCGATCATCGGCGAGACCGCCACGGTCCACCAGATAGTCCTTGATGGTGGCGGCGCGGGCCTGACCCAGCTGGCGAAGCAGCAGGTCGCTCTGCGCCCAGGACGCCAGCACCGCGTCGCGCAGCTTGACCGTGCGCTGCTCGCTGTCCAGCTCCGTCCACTCGGCAGGTGGCTGCTGTTTCAGGCGGGTGCGGTAGATGCCTTCCAGCATAGGCGCTTTCTCGTCGTCCGGAACCTCGATCTGGCTGGCCTCGGCTGGCACTTTGTCGCCTCGGCGCTGGGCGATCTTGTAGTAGGTGCTCTGATATTCCCGTTCCAGGCGTTGTTGGGCCAGGAGCGGACCGTCGGCGGCCTTGGCGCTAGCGCCTTCCACCTCCAAGCGCAGTGCCGGGCGCTTCTTGAGTGCCTCGGCCAGGGTGTCCAGGGCCTTCTGCGCATCAGTGTCGAGCTCGCTGCTACCGGCCGGGAAGGGAACCTGGCCGAGATCTTCGCTGCTGCCACCTACCAGGCCGGCGACGAAGTTGAAGGGCGCCTGCACGGCTCGCAGCACCAGATTGCGCAGGGTCTGCCAGACGATGGGGGCAACGCTGAATTGCGGGTCGTTGAGATTTCCGGCCACGGGCAGCTTGATGTCGATCTTGCCTTCGGTGTCCTTCAGCAGTGCGACTGCCAGTCGCACCGGCAAGTCCACGGCGTCGGGACTTGAGACCTGTTCACCGAGCTGCAACTGCTCCAGGACGAGATGGTTGTCGGCTTTCAACTGACCCTTCTCGATCTGGTAGTGCAGGTCCAGGTTCAGTCGACCCTTGCGGATGCGATAGCCAGCGAATTTGCCAGAGTAGGGCGTCAGGGTGGTCAGCTCGACGCGCTTGAAACTGGTGGCGATATCCAGGCTGTCTAGCGGATCGAAGGGGTTCAGACTGCCCTTGATGGTGACTGGTGCGTAACGATCCACCTTGCCGTTGATCGCGACCTTGGCCGCCTTGGGGTTGCGGTTGTCGAGAGTGCCGATTTCGCCATTCAGCTGTTGGATGGCGGTGGCGAAGTTCGGCGTCAGGCTGAAGTCGGCGAAGTTGGCCGAGCCGTCCTTTATCTCGATGCCGCCAATGCGGATGCCCAGGGGCTTGGCAGCGGGTTTCTGTTTGGCAGGGGCGGTGGTTGGGGCACCTGCTTCTGCGGGCTGCTTGATCACCAACTCACTGGCGTTGGTGGTGAGGTCTTCGTTGATGATGAAGCGCGCGTAGGGCTGGCTCAGGCTCACCTTGTCGATATTCAGGCTGTCGCCGTGTTGGTAATTCAGACCTTCCACCAGCAATTGCTGCCATTTGACGAAGTCGCGCTCCTTGATCGTGTCCAGGGTGTGCATCTGGTTCACCAGGGCGCGGCCGGTTATGCCAAGGGCCAGTGGCTCAGTGCTCTTGAGGTCGACATTGAGGTCGCTATCGAGCATGCCGCTGCGCACTTCCAGGCGCACGAATGGACTGAGGTAGGCCTGGGCCACACGCAGGTCGATGTCCCGAGTCTGCACCTGCAGTTTGGCGGTGGTTGGCTTGAGCTGGACCTGGCCCACCGCCTGCAACTTGCCCTGTTTGCCGAGGCCGGTGTCGAGGCTCAGGTTGAAAGGCGATTCGCCCCGGCTGTCGAAGTCCTTGAGATCCAGGTTAAGCGGGCCCAGCTCCAGTTGCACAGGCTCCTTGGGCACTCGGTCGGCCAGGTGCACCTTGTAGCCGCGCAGCTGGGTTTCGCGTAGCAGAACCAGCCAGGGCTTGCTCGGTTCAGCTTTGGTGTCGGCAGATTCGCTGGCGGCTTTCTCGTCAGCCTTGGCTGCCGGTTTGGCCTCGCTGGCAAACAGTTTCTGCCAGTCGAGTTGGCCATCGGACTCACGTGCTGCCCAGGTCTCCAGGTTCTGGCTGTGGATCTTGCCAATCACCACTTCCTGCTTGACCAGGTCGAGGGAGCTGTCGCTGACCTCCAGCGTCTCCAGGTTGACCAGGGGGCGGTTATCGGGCGCTTTGATGGCGAAGGGCGCCACTTTGATCCAGATCTTGTCCAGGTTGAGCTGGGTGCCTTTGGCCAGATTCAGCTTGTACTCGGTGGACAGGCTGATCACGCCTTTCTCCAGCACCAGCGGTACCGCGTCGCGGACATAGGGCCAGACGCCCTTGAGTTTGCCTTCTGTGAGCTTGAGCGTGCCGCTGGAACTGAAAGGCACCAGGCTGATCTGGCCTTCCCAGTCGATCCGCCCACCGTATGGACCGGTGGCGACCAGGGACATCTCCGAACTGTCATCGGGCAGGGTGCTGAGATTGCGCAGTTCCAGATTCAGCGAGTCATAGACGAACTCGATGGGTTCGCTCGGGCGGAGGTCCTCGAAATGCAGGCCGCCCTCGGTCAGCTTGATGCGGTCGATGCGCAGCGGGAAAGGATCGCCGGCGGGCTCTTCCGGCTTGGGCTCACTGGGCGGCAGCTTGAACAGCTGGGCCAGGTTGAGCTTCCCGTCCTTGGCGAACAGCACCTCGGTGGTCGACTTGTCGAGCTCCACGTCCGCCAGGTGCAGGGCACCAGACCACAGGCTGTCCAGTTCCAGGTTGGCATAGAGCCGTTCGAAGCCTATTTGCTCGGCCTTGTCTTCGCCGATGTGCAGCCCCCATAGCGTCAGTTCAAGGCTGAAGGGGTTGAGCTGGATGCGCTCCAGCCGTGCGGGAACCGTGGCGTACTGGGCCAGTTGCTGGTTGGCCACCCGCAGGGCGATCCCCGGGATGATCAGAAAGCCAAGCAGGCTGTAGAGGGCTACGACGATCAGCAGGGCGCAAACGGCCCGTTTCAATCCTTTGTACATGAGGCGTCAACTATCCCGGCGAAGAATGCCTTGGATTATGGCACGGCCTCAGGGTTCCGCCTGACGGCTGGCTCTCGTTACCGAACGGCTTTCAGAGCTGCAGGATCAAGGTCTTGAGCGGTGGGCGCGCATCTCGGGAGGGGAAGTCGGCGGCGGGTGCGAATTGCTGGCAGTCGCGGACTGGGCGGCCCAGTTTGCTCGCGCAACGCAGCACCAGTTCGCGCCAGTCCTCCATATCCACTTTGGCCAGGTTGTTGTTGCACACCAGCACGCCGCCATCCTCGGTGGCCAGCAGGGCCGGCTTGAGCAGGCTCTGATAGTCGCGCAGCAAGTCCACGGTTCCGAAGGCGCTCTTGGCCCAGGCGGGCGGGTCGAGGAATACCAGGTCGAACTGGCGCTGCTCCAGGCGCGGGTAACTGGGCAGTTTCTGGCCGTGGCGGCGGGCGATGGGCTGCCCGGCCAGTTGGCGGATCGCCGGGAAGTAGTCCGATTGCACAAAGCGCATGGGGGCCAGGCTCGGGTTCAGGGCTCCGTTTTCACGGCCGACCGCGAGATTGCCCTCGGCGAAGTCCAGGTTCCACACCTCGCTTGCGCCGCCGCCGGCAGCGCAGACGCCAACTCCGCAGGTGTAGGCGAAAAGGTTGAGCACGGACTTGCCGGCACTGTTGTCCTTGACCCAGCCACGGGCGTTGCGCAGGTCGAGGAAGAGTAGCGGGTCCTGCCCCGCATGGCGGCCGCGTACCCGGTAGTTCAGGCCCCACTCGCGACCCACGAGGTCTTCCAGGGCAGCCGGTTCAGCCTGATAAACCGGGTCGTGGCGATCAACGCGTGAATTGCCCTGGGAGCGGTCGTTGTAGACCAGCAGCAGCTTCTCGCCGAGAAACTCGTTTACCGCGGCAGCCAGATCCAGCAAGGGGCCGCGCTCCAGTGGCTGGTGAAAGCTCTGCACCATCAGCTGGGGGCCGTAGCGGTCGACGGTCAGGCCCGGTGCGCCTTCCTGGCTGCCATGGAACAGCCGGTAGCAATCGGTGTCCTGGGCATGGAGCTCGGCCAGCAGCGGCTGGCGGGCATCGAGGGCGGCGCGCAGCGCCTGGATGAGAGCGGAGGACATGCGCGGCGTCTCGCAAAAAGGGGCGCGCAGTTTAACAAACGAGAGCGGGTTGGGCTTTCGTAGGTTGGCGCCCCGATAGGGGGCGATATGTTGGGCTTCGCCCTGCGCGCCAACCTACGAGTTGGATCAGCGCTCGATGGCCAGGGCCACGCCTTGGCCGCCGCCGATGCAGAGGGTCGCCAGGCCTTTCTTCGCATCGCGCTTGAGCATTTCGTGCAGCAGGGTCACGAGTACGCGGCAGCCGGAGGCACCGATGGGATGGCCGAGGGCGATGGCGCCGCCATTGACGTTGACCTTTGTGGTGTCCCAGCCCAGCTCCTTGCCAACCGAAAGGGACTGTGCAGCGAAGGCTTCATTGGCCTCGATCAGGTCCAGGTCGGTCAGGTTCCAGCCCGCCTTTTCCAGGCAACGGCGGGTGGCAGATACCGGGCCGATGCCCATGATCGCCGGGTCGACACCAGCGTTGGCATAGGCCGCGATGCGGGCCAGCACCGGCAGGCCCAGGGCCTTGGCCTTTTCCTCACTCATCAGCAGTACGGCGGCGGCACCGTCGTTGAGGGTCGACGCGTTGCCAGCGGTGACGCTGCCGTCTTTCTTGAACGCAGGCTTGAGTTTGGCCAGGGCTTCGGCAGTGGTGCCGGCGCGTGGCTGCTCGTCGGTGGAGAAGGCAACCGGATCGCCTTTCTTCTGCGGGATCAGAATGGGGGTGATCTCATCTTTGAAGCGCCCGGACTCGATAGCGGCAGCGGCCTTCTGCTGGGAGGCGGCGGCAAAGCTGTCCTGCTGTTCGCGGTTCAGGCCGTACTTTTCCACCAGATTCTCGGCGGTAATGCCCATGTGGTAGTCGTTGAAGGCATCCCACAGGCCATCCTGGATCATGGTGTCCACCAGCTTGGCGTGACCCATGCGCAGGCCGGTACGGGCACCTGGCATGACGTAGGGCGCCAGGCTCATGTTTTCCTGGCCGCCAGCGATGATCACCTCGGCGTCGCCACAGCGGATGGCCTGGGCTGCCAGGTGCAGCGCCTTTAGGCCGGAGCCGCAGACCTTGTTCAGGGTCATGGCTGGAACCGCATGGGGCAGGCCGGCGAGGATAGCAGCCTGGCGTGCCGGATTTTGGCCGGACCCGGCGGTGAGCACCTGGCCCAGGATCACTTCATCGACCTGCTCGCCCTTGAGGCCGGTTTGCGCCAGCAACTGGCGAATCACGGCGGCTCCCAGCTCGGGCGCAGGAATGTTCGCCAGGGAGCCCTGGAAGCTGCCGATGGCGGTGCGGGTGGCGGCAACGATTACGACGTCTTGCATGGATCTGTCCTCACAGCTGTGAATTGGGTCAGGCAATGACCGAGCAAGCCGCAATCGTCGCACAGGGAATTTGGTCGGACCACACTCTCAACGGGGGGGCAGCCCCATACGGCGGCGCGCACGATGGACAGCGCCATTGCGCATGGCCCAGCGCAGCAGCGGTGCTACCCGCCAGACCAGATCACGCACCACGCGGCGCTGCCAGGGGCGCTGGTAGAGGCCGAGCATGGCGCTGGCCCAGTCCGGCATCAGGTCGATGCCGGCCTGCATCATCAGCACACCAAAGGGTTTGGCCACCGCGCTGGGTGACGGGGCGCCGAGGAGAACTCGCACTACTTCCCGGCTGCGGTCATCGCAGGCAAGCTGCGGGCGCATCGCCTCCAGATAGTCCGCCACTTGCTGGCGGGACTTCGGTACGTCCTGCGCACCGAGTCGTTCAGCCACCAGGGCGATCTCAGCGTAGTAGCGGTCCTGTTCTTCACCGGAAAGCTGAGGGTTCAGGTAGCGCAGGTGAGCCTTGAGGAAGCAGCTCACTTCGGCCACGTGCACCCAGGTCAGCAAAGCCGGGTCGCTGGCGGCATAGGAGCGGCCGTCCGGAGCGGTGCCGACCACCTGCATATGGATGGTGCGGACCTTGTCGATCAGCCAGTCGGCGTCCTTGCGGGTGCCATAGGTGGTACCGGAGATGAACTGGCCGGTGCGGCGCAGGCGACCGAGCATGTCCGCGCGGAAATTGGAGTGGTCCCATACGCCGGAAAGCGCCAGGGGATGCAGCATCTGCAAGAGCAAGGCGCTGATGCCGCCGATCATCATCGAGGTGAAATCGCCGTGAACCTTCCAGGTCACAGAGTCTGGGCCGAAGAGGCCTGGATCACCTTTGGGGTTTTCGAAATCGAGCTGGCCGAGGGCTAGACCGGTGAGGCCGATGATCTGGCTTTCGATGCGGCGGCGAATGAATTCCATGCAGCGAGGGCTTCCAAGCGAAAGGCGCCAGCCCCCGAGGAGACTGGCGCCTTGACAGGGCTTACTGGTTGAGGCGTTTGTCGATCAGGTTCTGCACCACCGACGGGTCGGCCAGGGTGGAGGTATCGCCGAGGTTATCCAGCTCGTTGCAGGCAATTTTGCGCAAAATGCGGCGCATGATCTTGCCCGAGCGGGTCTTGGGCAGGCCCGGCGCCCACTGGATCAGTTCGGGCTTGGCGAAGCTGCCGATTTCCTTGCTGACCAGGGCCAGTAGTTCTTTCTTCAGTTCCTCGGTCGGTTCCAGGCCCTTCATTGGCGTAACGAAGGCGTAGATGCCCTGTCCTTTGAGGTCGTGCGGGTAACCCACTACGGCGGCCTCTGCCACGGCGTCATGCAGCACCAGGGCGCTTTCCACTTCGGCGGTGCCGATGCGGTGGCCGGAAACGTTGATGACGTCGTCGACGCGGCCAGTGATCCAGTAGTAGCCGTCCTCATCGCGCCGGGCGCCGTCACCGGTGAAGTAGTAGCCGGGATAGGCTGCAAAGTAGGTGTCGATCATTCGCTTGTGGTCGCCGTAGACACTACGGATCTGGCTCGGCCAGCTGGCCTTGATCGCCAGTACGCCCGAGCCGGCGCCGTCGATTTCCTTGCCTTTATCATCCAGCAGCACCGGCTGCACGCCGAAGAAGGGGCGAGTGGCCGAGCCGGGCTTCAGGGCAGTGGCGCCGGGCAGCGGGGTAATGAGGATGCTGCCGGTTTCGGTCTGCCACCAGGTGTCGACGATGGGGCAGCGGCAGTCGCCCACTACGTTGTAATACCACTCCCAGGCTTCCGGGTTGATCGGTTCGCCGACGCTGCCAAGCAGGCGCAGGCTGGACCGGGAGGTCTTCTTCACCGGTTCCTCGCCTTCGCGCATCAGGGCGCGGATGGCGGTGGGAGCGGTGTAGAAGATATTCACCTGGTGCTTGTCGATCACTTGCCAGAAGCGCGAGGCGTCGGGGTAGTTGGGCACTCCCTCGAACATCAGGGTGGTAGCGGCGTTGGCCAGCGGGCCATAGACGATGTAGCTGTGGCCGGTGACCCAGCCCACGTCCGCGGTGCACCAGTAGATCTCGCCTTCGTGATAGTCGAACACGTACTTGTGGGTCATCGCTGCGCCCAGCAGGTAGCCGCCGGTGGTATGCAGCACGCCCTTGGGTTTTCCGGTGGAACCGGACGTGTAGAGGATGAACAGCGGGTCTTCGGCATCCATCCATTCCGGCGGGCAATCCTCGCTGGCGCCGCGCAGGGCCTCGTGGTACCAGAGGTCGCGCCCGTCCTGCCAGTCGATCTTGCCTTCGGTGCGCTGGACCACCAGCACCGAGGATACGTTCGGGCAGTCTCTCAGGGCCTTGTCGACGTTCTGTTTCAGCGGGACGTATTTGCCGCCGCGAACACCTTCGTCGGCGGTGATCACTGTGCGGCAGTCGGCATCAAGGATGCGGTCACGCAGGGCATCCGGGGAAAAGCCGCCGAACACCACCGAGTGCACGGCGCCAATGCGCGCACAGGCGAGCATGGCGTAGGCCGCCTCGGGAATCATCGGCATGTAGATGCAGACCCGGTCGCCTTTCTTCACGCCACGACTCTTCAGCACATTGGCCAGGCGGGCCACATGGCTGTGCAGCTTGCGGTAGGTGATCTGCGCGGATTCGCTGGGATTGTCACCTTCCCAGATGATGGCAACCTGCTCGCCTCGCTGCTCCAGGTGGCGATCGATGCAGTTGTAGGCGACGTTCAGCTTGCCGCCCTTGAACCACTCGGCCTCGCCTTTCGCAAGGTCGCTGTGATGCAACTGGTCCCAGGGCTTGAACCAGGTGAGGAAGCTGGTGGCCTGCTCGCTCCAGAACAGCTCGGGCTGCTCCACGGACTGCTGGTACAGGCGCAGGTAGGCATCGTTGTCGACGAGGGCGTGCTTGCGCACGGCGTCCGGCACGGGGTGAAGGCTGATCTCGTACATGGCGGGTCCTTGTTGTTGTAGAGCCGAGATGGCGACAAGGGTGCATCCAAGCCGTCGCCGGGTTCAAGGGTTGTCCATGGAGTTTTGAACCCGGTGCCCGCCAGATCGTTCAGCGACGCGGATATTCCAGCTGGGCGGCGACGAAGGTGGCAGTGGCGCCGCCGTAGCGCGCGACGATGTCGTCCAGAGTTTCGTCCAGCACCTGACCGGGCGGCGCGTTGCTGTCGGGGAGGGCCGATTTTCCTCCCATGGACGCATCGGGTAGCAGCACCAGGCCGTGACGAGTGCGAACCGGCCCATCGCCGACGGCCAGCACGTCGGTGCGGAAACTGCGGGCCCATGCATCGGCGCGCAATGCGAGGGAGGCTTCATCGAGTCCTGGCCGCAGCGCCAAGGTCAGGGTTTCGTGGCGCCAGAAGGCCAGGTAGTTTGCCACCGCCGTCAGGTAACCGCCGGGGCCAAAGGCAAATGTCTGGCTCTGGTGCTCGGCGGACCAGCCGGCCAGGCCGATCTCGCGTGCGAAGGCGATCGTCTTCGCCTCACCGGCAATCGCTTGTACCAGGGCCAGGGACACAGGCAGTGCGGCGCTGACGCCTGAGCTGGTCACCAGCTTGCCATCCACCACGTAGCGGCGGTTGACCTGCCAACGGGTGTCGGGGAAGTCCTCTTCGCGCTGCGCCTTCGAATACCAGTGACTGGTGGCCCGACGGCCATGGAGCAGGCCGGCGTGGCCCAATACCAGTACACCGTCGCAAATGCCGACGATGGTGGCCCCCCTGGCGGCCTGATCGGCGACGAAAGCAGTGAGTATGGGATCGTCGCTATGGTGCACGGCAGGGACGATCAGGTAGTCCGCCCCCTCCGGGTAGTCCTGTTCAAACTCGGCAGTGGTCGCCTGGGCTTCGACTTTCAGCGCCGGCATCAACTGCAGCGGCCCTTTGCGGGTGGACAGGGCGACCACCTTGGCTACTCCGGCGCGGCTGAGCAGTCCGAAGGGCACCATGAAGTCCACCAGCTCGGTCATGCGGTTCTCGCCGACCACAGCCACCAGCGGCTGCTCGCGTCCGGCATGCGGGTGGTAGGACTGGAGCGTTTCCGCCAGCCCAAGCAGGGGGATGTACAGCAGCAAGATCAGCAGTAGCGCTCGCATGGGCCTTCTCCGAGACGGGGATTCCAGTCTGGCGCGCGGGCAGGTGTCCTGAATGACAGCTATGAGTGAATATCTGCCAATCCTGCCGTCGAGCGCCCCCGCATGCAGCCTCCTCATAACGTACTGCTGTTGGTTTTTCCCGAATTCCAGTTGCTGGATGCCACCGGTCCGGCGGACGTATTCGCTGCGGTGGCCGAGCACCTTCCGAAGCAGTTGGGCGTGCCCTACGTGCTGCGGGGCATTTCCGCCAATGGTGGACTGGTGCGTTCCAGCACTGGGCTCGAGTTGATGACCGAAGCCTTGCCCGAACCAACCAGCCTGGCCGGGTGCACGTTGGTGGTGGCGGGCGGCTTCGGCATACAGCGGGTGATGGGACAGGGCGTGCTGGCGCGTTGGCTGAGGGAGGCCGGACCTGTTGCGGCGCGTTGCTGTTCGGTCTGTACAGGGGCTTTCCTGCTGGCGCAGGCCGGGCTACTGGATGACCGCTCCGTGGTGACTCACTGGAAGTACGCCTCGCTACTGCAGCGGCTATTCCCGAAATTGCGGGTGCAGCAGGACGCACTGTTCGTCCGTGACGGGGACTTCTACAGCTCAGCGGGCGTGACCGCTGGAATGGACCTCTGCCTGAGCCTGGTGGAGGAAGATCATGGCCGTGCACTGTCGTTGCAGGTGGCCAAGGGGCTGGTCATGTACCTGCGCCGGCCGGGAGGACAGCGGCAGTTCAGCGCCGAACTGTTGGCGCAGCAGGCGCCTGAAGGTGGTTTGCTGGAGCAATTGGTCCATTGGCTTCGTGGTCGACTGCACCAGGAGCTGGATATCGAAGCTATGGCGGCGAGGGCCGCGGTTTCTCCACGCACCTTGCACCGGCATTGCCAGGCGGAGCTGGGCATGACGCCGGCGAAGCTACTGTTCCAGCTACGTCTTGAAGAGGCCTGTCGACTGCTGGAGGCGGGGGCGCCATCGCTCAAGCGTACGGCGGAGAAGACCGGGTTCGGCAGCGAGTACAACCTGCGCAGGGCCTTCGTTCAGGCCTTGGGAGTAACGCCGAGCGAGTATCGGCAGCGGTTTTGCCGGTAAGGGTGGATTTGCGAATGATTTCGCTCCCACAAGGCACGATACGGCTTGTGGGAGCGATATGGGTTAACCGCGATGGCGTGCGCGGAAGAAGTCGATCAGGCCCTGAGTCGAGCCATCCTCGGCCTGGGCTTCGTCCTGGCCAGTGAGGCGCGAGTAGACCGTCTTGCCCAGTTCCTTGCCGAGCTCCACGCCCCATTGGTCAAAGGCATTGATGCCCCAGAGTACGCTCTGTACGTAGACCTTGTGCTCGTACATGGCGATCAGTGCGCCCAGACGGCGAGGGCTGATGCGTTCCACCACCAGGGTATTGCTCGGCCGGTTGCCGGGCACGACCTTGTGCGGCGCCAGGCGCTGCACTTCGTCTTCCGGCAATCCTTTGGCGCGCAATTCGGCCTCAGCCTCCTCGCGGGATTTGCCGAGCATCAGCGCCTGACTCTGGGACAGGCAGTTGGCGAAAAGCCACTGGTGGTGGTCGGCCACCGGGTTGTAGCTGGACACCGGGACAATGAAGTCCGCCGGAATCAGCTGGGTGCCCTGGTGCAGCAACTGGTGATAAGCGTGCTGGCCGTTGCAGCCGACGCCGCCCCAGATCACCGGGCCAGTGCCAGCGGTGACCGGGGTGCCATCTTGACGCACGCTCTTGCCGTTGGACTCCATGTCCAGCTGCTGCAGGTGGTCGGTGAAGTTCCGCAGGTAGTAGTCGTAGGGCAGGATCGCGTGGCTGCGGGCGCCCCAGAAATCGCCATACCAGACACCAAGCAGGCCGAGGATCACCGGGATGTTGCGATCAAACGGTGTGCTCTGGAAGTGCTGGTCCATGCTGTAGGCGCCGGAGAGCAGTTCCTTGAAGTTGGAGATGCCGATGGACATGGCGATCGGCAGGCCAATGGCGGACCAAAGCGAATAGCGGCCGCCGACCCAGTCCCACATGGGGAAGATATTTTCTTCGCGGATGCCGAATGCCACCGCAGCTTCCTTGTTGCTGGAAACCGCGATGAAGTGCCGGTACAGCTCCTCTTCGCTGCCGCCCTGGGCCAGGTACCAGGCGCGGGCGGCTTGGGCGTTCTTCAGGGTTTCCAGGGTGCCGAAGGACTTGCTGGAGACGATGAACAGCGTGGTCTCGGCGTTCAGTCGGCAGGCCAGTTCGCGGAACTCGCTGCCGTCGATGTTCGCCAGGTAGTGGCAGCGCACACCTTTCTGGGCGAAGGGCAGCAGTGCTTCGGAGACCAGTTGCGGGCCGAGGAACGAACCGCCGATACCGATATTCACCACGTCGGTGATGGGTTTCTCGGTGTAGCCACGCCACAGACCGTTGTGCACGTAGCCCACCAGTTCGGTCATCTGGTGCAGGACGCGATGCACCTCCGGCATCACGTCGACGCCTTCTACCCGCACCTTGTCGCCAATGGGACGACGCAACGCCGTGTGTAATACCGGACGCTGCTCGGACGCGTTGATCACATCACCACGGAACATGGCCTTGATGGCGTCGCCGAGCTGGGCTTCTTCCGCCAGCTTGACCAGCAGGTTCAGGGTGTCGGTACGGATCAGGTTCTTCGAGAAGTCCAGCAGCAGGCCGCAGGCGCTGTGGCTGAACTGCTTGAAGCGCTCAGGGTTTTCGGCGAAGGCCTGGCGCAGGCTGAAACCGGCAAGTTCCTGGCGATGCTGGCGGAGCACGGTCCAGGTGGGCAGTTGAGTGACATCGAGCGGCGTCAGGTGGTGATCCATGGCGTACCTGTGTGCGACTTATGAAAAAGCCCGGAAAAGTCCGGGCTTCGGGTCATTCTGTATCCCGGTCTCAGGCGACCTGTACCGGAATCGCGTTGCTGGTGTGGCTGAGTTCATTGCCCGGAGCCATGTACAGCATACGCGGTTTGAAATTGGCCAGTTCGGCTTCGCTGTAGTGAGCGTAGGCGCAGATGATCACACGATCACCCACCTTGGCCTTGTGCGCCGCAGCGCCGTTGACCGAAATCATCCGAGAGCCATTCTCGGCGCGGATGGCGTAGGTGGTGAAGCGCTCGCCGTTGTCGACGTTGTAAATCTGAATCTGTTCGTACTCGCGGATGCCAGAGAGATCGAGCCATTCACCATCGATGGCGCAGGAGCCTTCGTAGTCGAGCACGGCGTGAGTAACTTCGGCGCGGTGCAGTTTGGCCTTGAGCATGATGGCGTGCATGGCTTTTCCTCGTCAGGATGCGGGCGGCGGCAGAGTTTGCCCGAACCCCCGAGGGGGTTCAAGGCTATGACGGGCGTTGGTCAGGCTTGCGCTTCGAGGTTGAAGGCAAGGTTGTCGATCAGGCGGGTGTTGCCCATGAAGGCGGCGCCCAGGATGACCAACTGCTGGTCCTTGTCACCTGCGGGGCGCAGGTTCAGCGCTTCGCGGACTTCGAGGTAGTCCGGGCGAAAACCTGCCTTGGTCAGTTCGGCCTGGCCTTCCTGCTCCAGTGCGGCGAAATCGCGGCGTCCTGCGCGGATGGCAGATGCCAGTTGCTGCAGGGTGCGGTAGAGCGCGGGAGCAGCCGCCCGCTGAGCGTCGTCCAGATAGCCATTGCGCGACGACAAGGCCAGACCATCTTCGGCGCGCACCGTGGGCTCGCCCATGATCTGGATCGGCATGTTCAGATCACGCACCAGCTTGCGGATGACCGCCAACTGCTGGAAATCCTTCTCGCCGAATACCGCGAGATCGGGCTGGACCATGTTGAACAGCTTGCTCACCACGGTGGCGACGCCTTCGAAATGGCCAGGGCGGCTACCGCCACAGAGTCCTTCGGACACCAGCGGGACATTTACACGGGTCTGGCCGTCCATCCCGTCCGGGTACATTTCTTCCACGTCCGGATGGAACAGCAGATGGCAGCCAGCTGCCACCAGCTTTTCCTGGTCGGACACCAGCGTGCGTGGATACTTGGCCAGGTCTTCGCTGGGGCCGAACTGCAGCGGGTTGACGAAGATGCTTGCTACCACGAAGTCGACTCGCTGGCTGGCTTTTTCCACCAGGGCGACGTGTCCGGCGTGGAGGTTGCCCATCGTCGGCACGAAGCCAACGCGCTTGCCTTCACTGCGCGCGCGGGCGACGGCTGCGCGCAATTCTCGGACGGTCTTTACGGTGTTCATGCGGAGAATCCGTGTTCGGCGGCGGGGAAGGAGACGTCCTTGACGGCCTGGACGTAGGCAGCGATCGCTGCCTGGATGCTGGTCTGGCCTTCCATGAAGTTCTTCACGAACTTGGGTGCACGGCCGGTGAGGGACAGGCCAAGCATGTCGTGCAGGACCAGAACCTGGCCATCGGTGGCGCTACCGGCACCGATGCCAATTACCGGGATCTTCACCGACTGGGTGATTTCTGCGGCCAGTTCGCTGGGCACACATTCCAGCAGCAGCATCGCTGCGCCAGCTTGTTCCAGGGCCATGGCGTCGGCGCGCAGTTGGCGCGCCTGAGCCTCCTGGCGTCCCTGGACCTTGTAGCCGCCGAGGATGTTCACGGCTTGCGGGGTCAGGCCTAGATGGGCGCATACCGGTACGCCGCGCTCGGCCAGCAGACGGATGGGTTCGGCCAGCCAGGCGGCACCTTCCAGTTTCACCATGTGGGCACCGGCCTGCATCAGTGCGGCGGAGTTGGCGAAGGTCTGGTCGAGGTTGGCATAGGCCATGAACGGCAGGTCGCTGATGATCAGCGCGCCCTGGTTACCGCGTTTCACAGCCGCGGTGTGATAGGCCATTTCGCTCACGCTGACCGGCAGGGTGCTGTCATGGCCTTGCAGGACCATGCCAAGAGAATCACCCACCAGGAGCACATCTATGCCGGCCTGGCAGGCGGCCCGGGCAAAAGTGGCGTCGTAGGCTGTCAGCATGGCGATCTTCTCGCCTTTCAGCTTGAGCTCTTGCAGGGTGGTCAGGGTCACATCAGGCATGAAAACGTCCTCAGCGGCGCCAGTTTGCACCGGCGCGGGGCAACGGGACGCTTATAGTCCCGATGGGGGGGCATGAAGTCAATTGCAGGTGTTACCGACCTGTTACGGCGTTACCGCCAAGTCGGGCAGGCGTTCGAGGCCTTCGAAGGGGCAGGCGCTCAGCAGGCTTTGCAACGGGCGCCCATCGGGCAGCTGCAGGTCGCCGGCAATCTCCGCCAGGGGGTAGAGCACAAAGGCACGGGCATGCATGTGGTAGTGCGGAACCTGCAGCCGGGGCTCGTCGATCCGGTGTTGGCCGAACAGGAGGATGTCCAGGTCCAGGGTGCGTGGCCCCCAGCGCTCGTCCTTGCGTACGCGCCCTTGCGCAAGCTCGATGACTTGCAGGGCGTCCAGAAGGTCCAGCGGGGCGAGCTCTGTTTCCAGAGCAGCGACGGCGTTGACGTAGCGGGGCTGGTCCGCCGGGCCGAGCGGGTCGCTGGCGTAGAGCGAGGACACGGCAGCAAGCCGGGTGCGGGGCAGGTCGCCCATCGCCGCGAGGGCTCCACGCAGCTGGCTGACGGGGTCGGCGAGATTGCTGCCGAGGCCGATGTACACGCGTTCCATGATTACTCGCCCGGAGAACCGGGGGTGTTGTCGCTGCGTGGGCCGCGACGGCGGCGGCTGCCACCGCGACGGCGACGCTGGCCGGACGGCTGCTGATCATCCTTGGCGCTCAGTTCGCGGATCATATTGCGGCGCTGGCTGTCGCTGGCGTCCTGGTAATCGGTCCACCAGTCGCCCAGACCATCGGTTTTTTCGCCGGCGCTTTCGCGCAGCAGCAGGAAGTCGTAGCCGGCGCGGAAACGCGGATTTTCCAGCAGCAGGTCGGCGCGCTTCCCGCTTCGGCGCGGCAGGCGCTCCTGCATGTCCCAGATCTCACGGATCGGGATGCTGAAACGCTTGGGAATGGCGGTGCGCTGGACCTGCTCCGTGATCAGACCGTGGGCAGCTTCCTGCATCGCCGGGATCGGCGGCATGCCGCGCTCCTGCAGCTGCGCCGCGCGGGCGGGCAAGGCCGGCCACAGCAGTGCAGCGAAGAGGAACGCCGGGGTAACGGGTTTGTGCTGGCGGATGCGTTCGTCGGTGTTGATCAGCGCCTGGCGGATCAGTCTACCGGTGTACTCGGGGTCTCGTTCAAGCGCAGCGGCGCTGGCCGGGAACAGCGGAGCGAAGAGGTCGAACTCCACCAGTAATTCGAAGGTGCGTTCGGCCTTGCCGCTGAGGAACAGCTTGAGCACTTCGTCGAACAGGCGCGCTGATGGAATTTCGCGCAGCATCGGTGCCAGACGACGAATGGGAGCGGCGCTGTGTTTCTCGATCTCGAAGTCCAGCTTGGCGGCGAACCGCGCGGCGCGCAGCATGCGCACCGGGTCTTCCTGGTAACGCTGCGCTGGAATGCCGATCAGGCGCACCAGGCGATTGCGGATGTCGTGCACGCCGTGGGCGTAGTCGAGGATGCGCTCGGTGGTCGGATCGTAGTACAGCGCATTGATGGTGAAGTCGCGGCGCTGTGCGTCGTCTTCCAGGCTGCCATAGACGTTGTCGCGCAGGATGCGGCCGCTTTCGTTACGCGAGGCCTGGTTGCTGTCTTCCTCGTCTTCACCTTGCGGGTGGTTGGCGCGGAAGGTGGCGACTTCGATGATCTCCCGGCCGAACTGCACATGGGCCAGTTTGAAGCGGCGGCCAATCACCCGGGCATTGCGGAATTCGGCGCGCACTTGTTCCGGGGTGGCGCTTGTGGCCACGTCGAAATCCTTGGGGCGCAGGTTTAGCAGCAGATCGCGGACGCAGCCACCAACGAGGTAGGCCTGATAACCCGCCTTCTGCAGGCGCTCGACCACCACCACGGCGTTGCGGCTGATACCCGAGCGGTGCAGCGAGTGCTGATTATTGCCCAGTACTTCGGGAGTGCTGCGCGGATGCTGAGCGCGGCGAAGGGGGGATCGGAAAGACTGGAACAGCTTCTTCAGCATGGGATGCACTGTTTTGCGGGATGGACGGCCAGAAAAGGATATGGGCGCACGATGGCCGCGGATTCTAGCACTGGGAGGGGGGATGGAGAAGAAAAGGTCTGAAAGGAGGCAAAGCTACTGGGGGAGCCGAAGCTCCCCCCCAAATTGGTGCGTGCTTTGTTTTTATTGTTTCGGGCTTGGTGTTTTTGTTGTTCGACCCGGTCCAGCAAGCATTTCGCCTCTGGATATGCCCTCCAATCGAGGGTTAATAGCAAACGGATTGCTTTGGACGCTGATGGTGCCTTGATCATTCCATGACCCAACCAGTACGGGCGCTGTCTCAGGACAGTTTTATTGTTCTCGGTCTGGCTGTGGGGCGAGCCCCAAGGGCAACTCCTCTCCAAAAGAATCAGTTAGCTGCGCCTCCGCTGTCTTGTTTTTGTTGTGCTGGAGTCGATACGTCTTGTTTTTATTGTGGGGTTCAGCATTTCTTATTGTTGTTGTGCCAGAGATAAAGCAGATGTCGTGCCAACTTTTGTGATTCCTTGTAAATCAAGGCTTTGCGAGCGACGGTGGCGGATCGGAGGGCAAAAAAAAGCCGGGTTTTCGTTACCTTTAAACCCGGCTTTGTTACGCGATGTTTGGCGGGGTAACAGCGCACGGAACCAGTTGTGTTTCCGTACTGTCACCCTCGTCGGGGGCTCAAGGCCCGGCTGCGGCGCCGGATTTGCGGCGAGGGATACCCAGACGCTGGCGGCGCTCCCATAGGCATTTGCGACTGATCCCCAGTTTGCGGGCCAGTTCGGTTTCAGTCATGTGGTCCTGGTGCTCCAGCACGAAGTGCTGGAAGTAGTCCTCGAGCGAAAGGTCTTCGGTGGGCTCGTGGGCTGTGTTGTTGGCCTGGGCTGGCGCCGCGGCTTCGTTGAAGTCGAGGTCGTCCAGATCGTCCAGCTCGATGTCGATACCCAGCAGCTCCGCCGAAATGTCCGGGCTCTCGCACAGGATCACTGCACGCTCGATGGCGTTTTCCAGCTCGCGTACGTTACCCGGCCAGTTGTAGTGGCGGATCGCTTGTTCGGCATCCGCTGCGAAGCGCAGGCTTTCGCGCCCCATCTGGGAGCACTGACGAGCCAGGAAAGAGCGAGCGATCTCCAGTACGTCGTTGCCGCGCTCACGCAGGGCGGGCAGTTTCAGGGAAATGACGTGCAGGCGGTAATAGAGGTCCTCGCGGAACTGGCCAGTTTTGGCCAGGGTCTTGAGGTCGCGGTGGGTGGCGGCGATGAGGCGCACGTCGACCTTCTGCGACTGCACCGAGCCAACGCGGCGGATTTCGCCTTCCTGCAGAACCCGTAGCAGACGCGCCTGGGCTTCCAGCGGCAACTCGCCGATCTCGTCGAGGAACAGGGTGCCGCCGTCGGCGGCTTCCACCAGACCGGCACGGCCGGCGGTGGCGCCAGTGAAGGCGCCTTTCTCATGGCCGAAGAGTTCCGACTCGATCAACGTTTCCGGGATGGCCGCGCAGTTCACCGAAATCAGCGGCGCCTTGGCGCGACGGGAAAGGTTGTGCAGGGCGCGGGCCACCAGCTCCTTGCCGGTGCCGGACTCGCCCTGGATCAGCACGGTGGAGTCGGTCGGGGAGACCTTGCGGATTTTGCTGTAGAGCTCGAGCATCGCCGAGCAGGAGCCGATGATGCCAATCTCGCCATCGGCGTTGGCAGCTGCGGCCTTCTCGCCGCCGCGGCCGGCACTGGGGCGCTCGCTCGGAGTCGATCTGGCTTCCTGGCGCTCCTTGAGGATGCGCGCGACAGCCTGGAGCATTTCGTCATGGTCAAAGGGCTTGGCGATGTAGTCCACCGCGCCCATCTTCATCGAATCCACTGCCGAGCGCAGGCTGGCGTAACTGGTCATGATCAGCACGGGGGTGCCTTGGGCTAGCTTGATCAGTTCGGTACCGGGAGCGCCAGGCAGGCGAAGGTCGCTGATGATCAGGTCGAAACCGGGAATGCTGTAGCGCTCCTGGGCTTCCTGTACGGAGCCAGCCTCACTGACCTGATACTGGTTGCGTTCCAGTAGGCGTCGCAGGGCGGAGCGAATGATGGTTTCGTCTTCGACGATCAGAATATGTGGCATTAATTCGGCTCTCTAGACGGTCTCAGCTCACGGCGGATGTCGCTTCGACAAAACGAGGCAGCGTCACCCTGATTCGGGTGCCGCGCTGGCTCTCGGAGTCGGCCGGGCTTTCGATGGTTATCTGTCCATAATGCTCTTCCACGATCGAATAGACCAGTGCAAGGCCAAGGCCGGTCCCTTTCCCTGGGTCCTTGGTGGTGAAGAAGGGTTCGAACAGGCGGTCCATGATTGCCCTTGGAATGCCGCTGCCCTCGTCTTCCACGACGAGATCGACAGTGTGCTCCGAGGCTTCGCTGCGCACGCGGATGGCGCTACCCACTGGGGAAGCGTCACGGGCGTTGGACAGCAGATTGATCAGGACCTGGGCAAGGCGCTGCGGGTCGCCTTCGACGACGTGCTGCGGATCGCAGAGGTTGAAGAAACTCACCTCGATGCTGCGCTTGTTCAGCGAAAGCAGTCCGATGGCATCCTGCGCAACCTCCGCCAGACACACTGGCTCGCTGGCCTGCTGGCGGCCGCCGGCATGGGCGAAACTCATCAGTGACTGGACAATGCGGGTGACGCGCTTGGTCTGTTCGAGGATCTGGCTGCTGAGTTCCTTGATCTCGGAATCACCCTCGCGCTCTTCGCGCAGGTTCTGCGCCAGGCAGGCGATGCCGGTGATGGGATTGCCGATTTCGTGAGCAACCCCTGCCGCGAGGCGGCCGATGGACGCCAGGCGCTCGGAGTGCACCAACTTGTCCTCCAGCAACTGGGTGTCGGTCACATCCTCCACCAGCAGTACCAGGCCGCTGCTACCGGGGGCCAGAGGTTCTTCAATCGCCGCCTTGTGCAGATTGAGGGCGCGCACCTGGCCCTCCAGGGTCAGGCGCTGCTTGTGCAGGTGCTCGTCGGGCAGGTTGATGAAGCCTTCCAGTAGTCCTTTCCAAGGCTCGGCGATGGTGGACAGGCGTGATCCGACGACGCGTTGCGCGGGGATTTCGGTCAGTTCCTCCATGGCTCGGTTCCACATCAGGATCTCCTGGTCCTTGGCCAGTGAGCAGACGCCCATGGGCAGTTCTTGCAAGGTCTGACGGTGGTAGCGGCGCAGGGCGTCCAGCTCGGCGGCCAGGCCCGTGAGGCGCGAGTGATAGTCCTCCAGCCGGCTTTCGATGAAATGGATGTCTTCAGTGACGTAGCCTTCGCTGCCCGATTTGTAGGGCAGGAAAGTTTCCACCATGTCCTGGGCAACGCTCGGCCCCATCAGGCCGGAGAGGTTGGCTTCGATGCGGTCGCGCAGGCGACGCAGGGCGTAGGGGCGACGTTCGTCGAAGGGCAGGTGCAGGTCGCGCAGCGCCTGTTCCACTTCCTTCTGTGCTGTCTTGGCGCCCAGCGGCTTGGCCAGTTGGCTGGCGAACTCCTGCGGCGAGCTGGCCACCAGTTCGCGGCGTTGTGGGCGACGCACGTTGTCCACGGTGCAGGCTTCAGCGGCGCTGATCTCTTCCGGACTGGCTTCGGTGAAGAGCGAGACAAGGGTGAAGATCAGCACGTTGGCCGCCAGGGAGGCGATCGCTGCGATGTGCCAACTGGTGTCGTCGAGGACGTAGATGGCATTGAACAGCGGCAGGTACACGCCTTGCAGGTTGCCCACCAGTGGCAACAGCATGGCGAACAGCCAGACGATGAAGCCCGCCAGCAGGCCAGCGATGAAACCACGGCGGTTGGCGGTCGGCCAGTAGAGCACCGAAAGCGCACCAGGCAGGAACTGCAGGGTGGCGACGAAGGCGACGATGCCAAGGTTTGACAGGTCCTGCTCGGCGCCCAGCAGCAGGTAGAAGCCGTAGCCGGCCATGATGATGAAGGCGATCAGCGCGCGGCGGGTCCACTTCAGCCAGCGGTAGATGTTGCCTTCTGCCGGTGGCTGGTAGAGCGGTAGCACCAGGTGGTTCAGGGCCATCCCGGAGAGCGCCAGGGTAAGCACTATGATCAGGCCACTGGCCGCCGACAGTCCGCCGACATAGGCGAGCAGGGCCAGCGCCGGGTTATCGACTGCGATACCGAGACCGAGGGTGAAGTATTCAGGGTTGGTGGTGGCTCCAAGCTTGAGGCCGGCCCAGAGAATCAACGGAATGGCCAGGCTCATCAGCAGCAGGAAGAGGGGAAGGCCCCAACTCGCGCTCACCATGGCGCGTGGGTTGATATTCTCGGTGAAAGTCATGTGGTACATGTGCGGCATGACGATCGCCGAAGCGAAGAACACCAGCAGCAGCGTGCGCCACGGACCTTCCTGCAAAGGCGTGTGCAGGGTGGAGAGGGCTGCCTGATTCTGCAGCAACCACAACTCCAGTTCGCGCGGGCCGCCGAAGACGCCATAGAGCGCGTAGAAGCCGATACCACCCAGGGCCACCAGCTTGACCACCGATTCGAAGGCGATGGCAAACACCAGGCCAGCGTGCTTCTCGCGGGTGGCGATGTGGCGTGCCCCGAAGAGGATGGTGAACAGCGTGATCAGGGCGCAGAAGCTGAAGGCGACGCGATTGTGCACCGGTTCGCGGGTGAGGATGCCGATGGAGTCGGCTACCGCCTGGATCTGCAGAGCCAGAAGAGGCAGTACGCCGATGATCATGATCACCGTGGTGAGCGCGCCGGCCCAGGTGCTGCGGAAGCGGAAGGCGAAGAGGTCGGCCAGGGACGAAAGCTGGTAGGTGCGCGTGATTCGCAGAATCGGATAGAGCAATACAGGGGCCAGCAAAAAGGCGCCCGAAACGCCGAGGTAGCTGGCGAGGAAACCGTAGCCGTACTGGTAGGCCAACCCAACGGTGCCGTAGAAGGCCCAGGCGCTGGCGTACACACCCAGGGACAGGGTGTAGGTCAGCGGGTGGCGGATGATCCAGCGCGGGACGAAGCCCCGGTCACTGAGCCAGGCCACGCCGAACAGGGCCAGTAGGTAGGCAGCGCTGATCAGGATCAGCTGGGTGAGGCTAAAGCTCATCAGCATCGCGTTGACTCTGCAGAATGAAGGTCACCACGATCAGGATCAGCCACAGCAGGTAGGGGCGGTACCAGGCGCCGTTGGGGTCGATCCACCAATCCATGATGGCGGGGGAGAACAGGTAGATTCCCACCACCAGGAGCAGGACCAGTCGATAGATGTACATGCCGCAATTCTCGTCGTGTCTGTCGCGATGGTAGCGAATGCCCGGTACGGCGGCGAGTGGCTAGCGCAGCTGTGTTTCGGCCAGTGTTCGGCAACGCGGTATGCGCGTGGCATCCCAGTGGGCGATCCCCCAGTCCAGTGCTTCGCGGGGGCTGCCATCGGCCAGTTCAGCCGGCGGCTCCTGGCCGAGGGTGCGCAGCGCGCGTGCCAGTAGCGGTCCGGCACTGTCGGCTGGCAGTGGCGGAGAACGATAGGACTTGCCCAGCTTGTGCCCATCCGGCTGGATGATCAGGGGCACATGCAGATAGCGTGGCTGGCTGAGCCCGAGCAGCTCCTGCAGATAGAGCTGGCGCGGCGTGGAATCCAGCAGGTCGGCGCCACGGACGATGTCCGTAATGCCTTGCCAGGCATCGTCCAGCACTACGGCCAATTGATAGGCGTAGAGACCGTCGCGGCGGCGGATGACGAAGTCGCCCACTTCCCGGCCCAGGTGTTGCCGGTATTCGCCCTGGACGCGGTCTACGAAGTGGTATTCCAAATCCGGTACACGGATGCGTATGGCGGCATCGTGCGGGGGATGCTGGGCGTTGCGACACGAGCCCGGATAAACGCCCAGGTGGCCCTCCAGCTGCTTGCGTGAACAGGTGCAGGCATAGGCAAGCCCCATCTCATAGAGACGGTCGATGACCTTGGCGTAAGCCTCTTGGCGATCGCTTTGGCGCACCATTTCGCCGTCCCATTCAAAGCCGTAGGTTTCCAGGGTTCGGAGGATTGCCGCCTGGGCACCTTCCACCTCGCGCGGAGGGTCAAGGTCTTCCATGCGCAGCAACCAGCGACCGCCGACTGAGCGGGCATCGAGGTAGGAGGCGAGGGCGGCGACCAGCGAACCAAAATGCAGATAGCCGCTGGGCGTTGGGGCGAAACGCCCGATATAGGCAGGGGACATCATGTTGCGGACAAAGCAACGGGGCGCCATTGGCGCCCCGTATCGGCATCAGGAGCCGAGCTGCTTTTCCTTGATCTCCGCCAGGGTCTTGCAGTCGATGCAGAGAGTGGCGGTGGGGCGGGCTTCCAGACGGCGAATGCCGATCTCGACGCCGCAAGAGTCGCACCAGCCGTAATCGTTGTCTTCGATCAGCTGGAGAGTCTCGTCGATCTTCTTGATCAACTTGCGCTCACGGTCACGGGCGCGCAGTTCCAGGCTGAATTCTTCTTCCTGGCTGGCGCGGTCGGCCGGGTCGGGGAAGTTGGCAGCTTCGTCCTGCATGTGGTGCACGGTACGATCCACCTCTTCCATCAACTCCAGCTTCCACTTGTTGAGGATGTTGGTGAAGTGAGCACGCATGCGGTCGCTCATGTACTCCTCGCCCTTGGTCTCTTGGTAGGGCACGAAGCCACGAATCAACTGGCTGTTCTGTTGTTTTGCATTGGTGGGCATGGATGGCCGCCTCTCACTTTCTTAATCCATTGCGCAGGATTATGGTCCATCGCCGGCGGTGCCGGCCCTGCGGCTGCAAGCGGGCGAACTTACCAGATCAAATCCGGGTACGCCACTCCCCGGCGTCGTACATGCTGCAGCGTCCAGGGACCATTGGTTAGAATCCTCTCTTTGCCTTAATAAAGGAAGGCCAATGGCCCAGTCCTACAGTGCACGCAGCCGCGCCATCGAACCCTTCCATGTCATGGCCCTGTTGGCTCGCGCCAACGAACTCCAGGCGGCGGGTCATGATGTGATCCACCTGGAAATCGGCGAGCCGGACTTCACCACCGCCGAACCCATCATCCAGGCCGGACAGGCCGCCTTGGCCGCCGGGCATACCCGTTACACCGCCGCTCGCGGATTGCCGCAACTGCGCGAAGCTATCGCCGGCTTCTACGCATCGCGCTATCGGTTGAACATAGACCCAGATCGCATTCTCATCACCCCCGGTGGCTCGGGCGCCTTGCTGCTGGCCAGCAGCCTGCTGGTGGACCCGGGCAAGCACTGGCTGCTGGCCGACCCCGGCTATCCTTGCAACCGCCACTTCCTCCGTCTTGTGGAGGGGGGCGCACAACTGGTGCCGGTCGGGCCGGAAACCCGCTATCAGCTGACCCCGCAACTGGTCGAGCGGCACTGGGACGCCGACAGCGTGGGGGCGTTGGTCGCCTCGCCGGCCAATCCCACGGGCACCGTGCTGCACCTCGATGACCTGGCCGCGCTGTCGCAGACCCTCAGGGCCCGCGGTGGCCACCTGGTGGTGGACGAGATCTACCACGGCCTGACCTACGGGATGGACGCCAGCAGCGTGCTGGAAGTGGATGATGACGCCTTCGTGCTGAACAGCTTTTCCAAGTACTTCGGCATGACCGGCTGGCGTCTTGGCTGGCTGGTGGCGCCTGCCGATGCCGTGCCCGAACTGGAGAAGCTGGCGCAGAACCTCTACATCAGTGCGCCTTCTATGGCGCAGTATGCGGCTCTGGCTTGCTTCGAGCCGCGCACATTGGAAATCTTCGAACAGCGCCGCGAAGAGTTCGCTCGCCGTCGCGACTTCCTGCTGCCAGCCCTGCGTGAACTGGGTTTCCGCATCGCAGTCGAGCCAGAAGGCGCCTTCTATCTGTACGCGGATATTTCCGCCTTTGGCGGCGATGCCTATGCCTTCTGTAGGCACTTCATCGAAACCGAGCACCTGGCCTTCACCCCAGGTCTGGATTTCGGCCGCTATCAGGCCGGTCACCATGTGCGCTTTGCCTATACGCAGAGCCTGCCGCGTCTGGACGAGGCGGTGCAGCGCCTGGCGCGCGGCTTGAAGACCTGGGCGGGCCAATGAAGTTCGCCCCGACCCTGGAAGTGGGCAGGCTGCTCAAGCGTTACAAGCGCTTCCTCGCGGACATCGAGACCGCTTCGGGGGAGCAATTGACTATCCACTGCCCCAATACCGGCTCAATGCTGAACTGCATGAGCGAGGGCTGCCGGGTATGGTTCAGTCGCTCCAACGATCCCAAGCGCAAGCTGCCCGGTACCTGGGAAATCGCCGAGACGCCACAGGGGCGTCTGGCCTGCGTCAACACTGCCCGCGCCAATGCATTGGTGGAAGAGGCATTGCAGACGGGCGTGATCAAGGAACTTGCGGGTTTCTCCAGCCTCAGGCGCGAAGTAGCCTACGGGCAGGAAAACAGCCGTGCCGACTTCCGCCTGGACTTCGCTGCGGGGCCGGCCTTCATCGAAGTGAAGAGTGTCACGCTGGGGTTCGACGGCACGTCGGTCGCCGCTTTTCCCGATGCAGTGACCACGAGGGGCAGCAAGCACCTGCGCGAACTGGCTGCGCTCGCCCGCGATGGCGTGCGGGCCGTGCAGTTGTATTGCGTGAACCTCTCGGGTATCGATGCAGTGCGCCCGGCCGAAGAAATCGATCCGGCTTATTCGGCGGCCCTGCGTGAGGCCGTTTCTGCCGGCGTCGAAGTGCTGGCCTACGGTGTCGAACTGACGCCGGAAGAGGTGCGCGTCTGCCGCCGTCTTGATGTGAGGATCTGAGCCTCAGGCTGCGTCCAGCAGCCAGATGCCGTCGGCATCTTCGAAAATGCCCACCGGCTCCAGTACCTCGCCGACACAGGGGCCCGTGACGCATTCGCCGGACTCGATCAGGAACAGTGCGCCATGGGTAGCGCATTGGATGAGGCTGCCGCTGTGGTCGAGAAACTGGTCCGGCGTCCATTCCAGAGGAATTCCCCGGTGCGGGCAGCGGTTCTCGTAGGCATGGATCTGCCCATTCCGGCGCACCAGCAGGATATTCAGGCCATCAACGACAAAGCCCCGGCTCTGGCCTTCAGGCAGTTCGTCGGGGCGACAAAGAAGGATCATCGGCTTCTCCACAGCAGGCGCGCATTATCGCGCGCCGCTGTGGATTGCCAAGAGGGGCACGTCCTTGTGCTGAAGCGGGATAGAGCCCATTCACGATCTGCAGCGCGTCGCAGTGACTGTGTTGAAAATGGCTTCTGAATGCTCATTTACAGGCCGTAAACTCCGCCTCCTCAGCCTTTTTCGCCTTGTTCCTCGCTAGCTCGCAAAATCGTAAACCGGTTCTTAGATTTCCCAGACCAGGTTGACCGATGCGTTGCGCCCCGGCTGGGTGTAGCGACCGAGGCTGCGGCTGCTGGCGTCCAGGCCCTGGACGTCGCCCCACTGCCAGTATTCCTTGTCGGTCAGGTTGAACAGGCCGGCGTTGACCGAGAAGGCGTCGGTAACCTGCCACCAGGTGTTCAGGTCCAGGGTGCCGTAGCCAGGCGTGGCGAACTGCTCGGTGATGCGCAGACTGGCGTTGTTCGTCTGGTCGATGCGGTCCTTGCCCTTGACCAGGGTCCAGGCCAGTTCGCCACCGAACTTTCCGGTCGGCTCGGCATAACCCAGGCCAATGACCGCCTTGAGCGGGTCGATGCTGTTGATCGGCTCGCCGGTTTCCTCGTTCTTGCCCCGTGCATAGGCGATGGAACCGATAAGGCGGGAGCCGGTGGGTAGGCCGAATTGGTTGAGGAACAGCTCGCCTTTCGCTTCGGCGCCACGAATGGTCACCTTGTTTAGATTCTGCGACTGGAAGGTAAGCAGGTTGTTGCCGGTCGGGTCGGGGATGGTCACCTGGTCGATGAAGTCCTCGTAGCGGTTGTAGAACACCGCCACGCCGAAACCGCCGACGTCGTATTTGCCACGCAGGCCGATCTCGTAGCTGTCGCTGGTTTCCGGCTTCAGGCTGGTGTTAGCGATGGTCTGGTAGCCCATCCCGGCGTTGACGAACTCGCCGAAGATATCCACAGGTTCCGGCACCTTGAAGCCTGCAGCGTACTGACCGTAAATGCTGTGGGCGTCGTCCAGGCGGTAGGTGACACCGAGCTTGGGCGAGAGTTGGTTGTCGCTGAAGTCGGAGGGGTTGCGGTTCACCGGATTGCTGTTCAGGTATTCCGCGGTCACGTCGGGCTTGAGTTCGTAGTAGTCGTAGCGCAGGCCCGGCAGCAGAGTCCAGCGGCCGATCTCGATGCTGTCCTGGACGAGCAGGGCGTATTCGTGCGTGACCGGATCGGGGAAGTCGCTCAGCGGGAAGGTTTCCGCGCCGAAGGCCGGTGGCAGGGGCTGGCCAGTGCTGACGCGAATCTCATTGCCCTTGCGCAGGTCGCTGCTTTCCAGGCGCTTGAGATCGACGCCGTAGATCAGATGGTGCTGGGTATCGCCGATGGCGAAGTTCTTGTCGAGCTGGCCGTTGAATGACCAGAGCTTCTCTTCGTAGGTCGAGTCACGGGTGCGCAGGCGTTCGAAGGCCGAGGCCGGCGGCGTCGGGTTGCGGTTGAAGGCTACCCAGCTGTAGCGGCTCTGATCGGTCTGCTGACGAATCTTGCTGTCCTGGTGATTGAGCTGCCACTTCAGTTGATCGACAAAGACGGTATCCAGCTCCAGTTGGTGTTCCAGGCTGATGCGCTCGCGGTCGGTGCTGTCAGTGGCATTGCTCGCCGCGATCAGAGCGTTGCTGAACATGCCGCCGCCGAGGGACGTGGAAGTCAGGGTCGAGGCTTCGCTGAGTACACGGGTGTCCACGTCGTCCTGGAAGCGCTCGTAACTCAGTTGCAGGCGATCGTTGCCTGCGTAGTTCCAGCCGATCTTGGCCAGCAGGTTGTCGGTGGTGAAGTCCTGCGGGTTCGCTTCCTCGCGGCCGGCGCCAGTACCGCCACGACCACCGAAGGTCTCGACTTCGTCGCCACTGCGACGGCCCAGATGAAGCACGCCATCAACCACGCCCTGGCGGCCGGCGAAGGTCGCGCTGCGCAGCCAGCTGTTGTCGGCGCTGCTGTAGCCGGTCTTAAGGCGGGCGTAGGCGTCATCGCCTTCATCCAGATAGTCGGCGGCATCCTTGGTCAGGAAGCTCACCGCACCACCGATGGCATCGCTGCCGTACAGCGAGGACGCCGGGCCACGGATGATTTCCACCTGCTTGACGATATCCGGGTCGATGTAATTGCGCTGGGCATTCAGGAAGGGGCCGAAGTTGAAAGCGTCCGGTACGGACACGCCATCCACTTGGGTCAGCACGCGGTTGCCGCCGATGCCGCGAATGGTGAAACCGGACAGGCCGAAGCGGCTACCGGTACCGCTCACCGAAACCCCCGGCTCGTAGCGCACCAGGTCGCGAATGTTGTTCACATTCTTATGGTCGATGTCGCGCTCGGTCTGAACCGAAACCGTGCTGGGGACCTCATCGAGGCGCTGCTCGCTGCGGGTGGCCGTCACCGTCATGGTGTCGAACTGAGTTGCGGCCTTTTCGGCTGCCAGTACGAGGGAGGGGCAGAGCAGCATCAGGGCTAGCCCGGTACGGCGGGCAAAGGGAGGACGCAACGGCATGGCAAGGCTCCTGTTAGCAAGGCGTACTAGTCCCCTGACTGGGAAACGCCGTGGCTTTCCGGCGTGGTGGCATCCGTTTCCAGCGATTTTTTCCGCCTTTCTCGGGGCTCGTTCGTCAGGTCTTACTGGTGATCGCAGGTTGATATCGGCGCAGAACCATAATGGCGTTGACAGATAAATTCAAATAATAATCAAATGTATTCGTATTTAGAGATTGACCGTTGCGATGCCGCGCTTCCTGTTCTGCTTCTCGATTGTCCTGGCCCTGCACTTTGTCGCGGGTTGGCTCCTGCATGACCTGCTGGAAGAGCCGGGCACGGCATTGCAGTCGTCTGCGCCGATGATGGTCCGGCTGGTCAGCCCCGAGCCTGCCCCCGCGCCTGTTCAACCTCTTGCCTCGGTAATGCGCCGGCGGGTGCTCCCTTCCAAGCCAGCGCAGTCGGTGAAGGTCCAGCGGCCAGTATCCAAGCCTGTGTTGGCGAGCAAGCCGCGCCCGACACCTGCCAAGCCTGTAGCGCCAGTCGAATCCGCAAAAGCCAAAGCCGTTGCACCAGCGCAACCGCAGGCCGTGGCGGCGAGCCCGGCACTCAGTCATTCCGAGTCGTCAGCCGCTGCCAGTGCCCCCGCGGCAACGGCCAAGCCGGTCGTCACCGAGGTTTTCAGTCGTGAACCTTCGTTCCTCACGTCGCCCAAACCTCCGATTTATCCGGCTCAGGCCCGGCGTCGTAACCAGCAGGGCCTTGTCCTGGTCGAGGTGCGGTTGGACGAGAAAGGCCTGCTCCGCGAGATACGGCTCCTTCGCTCCTCTGGAGTGGAGAGCCTTGATAGATCGGCCATGGATGCGGTAGCTGCGTGGCGCTTCCGCGCCGAAACCCAGAATGGCCAGCCAGTGCCTAGCCGCGTGCACATTCCCATTGAGTTCGCCCTTTCGGCGAGTCGCTGAATAACAAGGAGCTTCAGATGAGCCTGCAAACTTCGACCACCAGCCCGGCTTCTCCTCTCTACCAGGCATGGCAGACGCTGCGATCCGAGCAGCCGCGCCTGCGCACCCGCGATGCCGCCCAGCTCCTGTCCGTGAGCGAGGCCGAACTGACTGCCAGTCGCCTCGGCGTCGATACCGTGCGCCTGCGTCCGGACTGGGCAGGCCTGCTGCCGGCCCTGGGCGAGCTTGGCTACATCATGGCGCTGACCCGCAACGAGCATTGCGTGCATGAGCGCAAGGGCTACTACCGCGAAGTCTCGGTCATGGCTAACGGCCAGATGGGCTTGGTGGTATCCGCCGATATCGACCTGCGCCTCTTCATGAGCGGCTGGGCCAGCGTTTTCGCCGTGGCTGAGGAATCCCCGCGTGGTACCCGGCGCAGCG
Organism: Pseudomonas sp. JS3066; assembly: GCF_036328175.1. Classification (NCBI taxonomy): domain Bacteria; kingdom Pseudomonadati; phylum Pseudomonadota; class Gammaproteobacteria; order Pseudomonadales; family Pseudomonadaceae; genus Pseudomonas; species Pseudomonas sp. JS3066. The sequence continues at coordinate 4,611,795 of NZ_CP143312.1, read as the reverse complement.
TGCAGATATTCGATCAGCAAGGCACTGCCGTGCATAAGGTCTTCCTCACTGACGACAGTGAGCTGGCCGCCTGGGAGCCGCTGGTGGAGCGCTTCCGTGCTGAGGAGCAAAGCGACGAGATCGATCTGCACCCGCAGCCAGAACAGGTGCAGGCCAAGCCCGATGCCGAGATCGATGTCGACGCCCTGCGCGACGGCTGGGCAGCGCTGAAGGACACTCACCACTTCTTCGCTCTGCTGAAAAAGCATGGAGCCGAGCGTACCCAGGCGCTGCGTCTGGCCGGTACTGAGTGGGCCGAGCAGTTGGACACCGTCGAGTTGCCGCGCCTGCTGGAAGAAGCCGGTGCGCGTGAAGTGCCGATCATGGTGTTCGTTGGAAACCGCCACTGCATCCAGATTCACAGCGGCCCGGTTAGCAACCTGAAGTGGCTGGACACCTGGTTCAATGTTCTCGATCCGGAGTTCAACCTGCACCTGCAAACCGCCGGCGTGACCGAGCTGTGGCGTGTGCGCAAACCCAGCACCGATGGCGTGATCACCAGCTGGGAGGCCTTCGATGCCGAAGGACAATTGGTTGTGCAATTGTTCGGCGCGCGCAAACCCGGTATTCCTGAGCGTGACGACTGGCGAGCGCTGGCGGAAGCCGCGCCGGCACTCTGAGGTCGAGCATCCAGGGGAGCACGGCGCCCAGATCCAGGCCAACGCCCTGTTAAAACAGGGCGTTGGCGTTTCCCGCATTCAGCGATGGAGTTGTTTTCGATGCGTCTAGTTGTCGGCCTGGCCAGCCTTTGCGCAGGCATCCTGCTTTCTCACCAGGCCGCTGCGGCCGAGGCCTTGCCCCAGCGCTGGGTCAGCGCCGGTGGTTCCGTCAGCGAGTGGGTGGTGGTACTGGGTGGGCAGGAAAAGCTCGTGGGCGTGGACACCACCAGTCAGCATCCAGAGGCACTGAAAAGCCTTCCCAGCATCGGCTATCAGCGACAGTTGGCGGCGGAGGGCATACTCTCGCTCCGTCCAGACATCCTGGTAGGTACCGAGGAGATGGGGCCTCCGCCGGTGCTGGCGCAAATCAGCACGGCCGGGGTGCGTATCGAGCGCCTGCAGTCCACTCCCGACGTCTCCACCCTTGAAAAGAATCTCAAGCTGATCGGTAGCCTGCTGGGCAATGAGGCTCGTGCCGCCAGGGCCCTTGCAGATTACCGCCAGCGACTGCAGCGCCAGGCTGACTGGGTCGCCAAGGCACAGCAGACACAGAGGTCGCCACGGGTACTTTTCCTGCTGGGGCATTCCGGTAGCAGCCCGATGGCGGGCGGCAAGGACACGGCCGCAGCGTGGCTGATTGAGCGTGCCGGTGGGCAGAACCTTGCCGATCATCAGGGTTACAAGGCGATTTCCAATGAAGCGCTTGCTGCGCTGGACCCGGACGTAGTGGTGATCGCTGATCGCCGCCTGGAAGGTGATGCCGCCCGCGAGGCGCTGCTCAAGCAGAATCCGGCCCTGGCTGCGACCCGTGCCGCTCGTGAGGGCCGCCTGCTCAGCCTCGATCCGACCTTGCTGGTGGGCGGGCTGGGTCCACGCCTGCCTGATGGCATGGCTGCGCTTTCCGCAGGCTTCTATCCTTCGGCTCCGGCCCTTACCGAGAAAAGCCTGAGCCAACCATGATCGCGTCTGTCCCTTCCCGCCCATTGTTCATTGCCCTGGGCGTTCTACTGTTCTTGGCACTCTGGTTGGCGCTGGCGCTAGGTCCAGTCAGCCTGCCGCTGGGCGACACCCTGCGCGCGGCCCTGCGCATGGCTGGCCTGCCGTTTTCCGCTCAGGGTCTCGAGCAGGCTGAGCTGATCGTTGGCCAGATCCGTCTGCCGCGCGCCTTGCTCGGCCTGGCGGTGGGTGCGGTGCTGGCTTTGTCTGGTGTCGCGATGCAAGGCCTGTTCCGCAATCCGCTGGCGGACCCTGGGTTGGTTGGGGTTTCCAGTGGCGCCGCTTTGGGGGGCGCCGCCGCCATCGTCGGAGGTTCTGCGCTGGGTGGATTGCCGGATGCATTCGCGCCCTATCTGCTATCCATGTGCGCCTTTGCCGGCGGCTTGGGAGTGACGGTGCTGGTCTATCGCCTGGGACGTCGCGATGGTCAGACCAGTGTGGCCACCATGCTGCTCGCAGGCATCGCCCTGACGGCGTTGGCCGGCGCGGTGATAGGCCTGTTTACCTACCTGGCCGACGACGCCACCCTGCGCAGCCTGACCTTCTGGAACATGGGCAGCCTCAATGGCGCCAGCTACTCGCGGCTGTGGCCGCTGCTCATCGTCACTGTGTTTGTCATCGTCTGGCTTCCGCGCAGGGCCAAGGCGCTGAATGCCATGTTGCTGGGCGAGTCTGAGGCCCGTCACCTGGGGTTCGATGTGGAGCGCCTGAAGCGCGAGCTGGTGTTCTGCACCGCCCTTGGCGTAGGTGCCGCGGTGGCGGCGGCCGGCCTGATCGGCTTCATCGGCCTGGTCGTGCCGCACCTGGTGCGCCTGGTTTCGGGGCCCGATCACCGCGTCCTGCTGCCAGCCTCGGCATTGGCCGGGGCCAGCCTGATGCTGCTGGCGGACCTGGCTGCGCGCCTGGTGCTGGCGCCGGCAGAGTTGCCCATCGGTATCGTCACGGCGCTGATCGGCGCGCCGTTCTTCCTTTATCTGCTGGTGCGAGGTCGTAGCTGATGCTGCGCGTTGAACGGCTGGACGTGCTGCGCGGCGGCAAACAAGTGCTGACGGGCATTGACCTGGAGCTGCAGCCTGGCGAGGTGCTGGGTGTGCTCGGACCCAACGGAGCGGGCAAGAGCACGCTGCTCGCTGCCCTTTGCGGCGAGGTGTCGGCCGCGGGAGGGCGAGTAAGTCTCGATGATCGTGCGCTCGCGGACTGGAGCGGCCCGCAGCGTGCTCGGCGTCTTGCGGTGTTGCCGCAAAGCTCGACGCTGAGCTTCGCGTTTCGTGTCGAAGAAGTCGTGGCCATGGGACGCATGCCTCACGACACCGGGCGGGAACGAGATGCCGAGGTAGTCGCGCAGGCCTTGGAGGCAGCGGATGCCAGCCACCTTGCAGGTCGCAGCTATGTGGCGCTGTCCGGAGGCGAGCGCCAGCGGGTGCACCTGGCTCGGGTTCTGGCGCAGCTCTGGCCAGGAAGTGCCGGGCAGATACTGTTACTGGACGAACCCACTTCGGCACTCGATCCCTTGCACCAGCACACGACCCTGCAGGCTGTGCGGACCTTTGCCGAGCGCGGCGTGGCGGTGCTGGTGATCCTTCATGATCTGAATCTGGCCGCGCGCTACTGCGATCGCCTGCTACTGCTCACCGACGGTCGTCCCCATGTGCTGGGCTCGCCGGAGCAGGTGCTCCAGGCCGAACCGCTCAAGGCAGTATTCGGCCTTGAAGTGCTGGTGCAGCGCCATCCTGAGCGGGGCCATCCCCTGATTGTTGCTCGCTGAATCAAACAAGGATCTTCCATGCGTGTTTTCCTGCTTGTTCTCTACAGCTTGCTGGCTGCCTGCCAGACCCTGCCACCGCCGCCAGCCTGGCAGAGCCCCGAGGGGCGAAATCGACCGGAACTGGGTGTTATCCGTGACCTGAACACCGGGGAGCAATTGACGCCGGAGCAACTGGTCGAGCGACTCGCTGCACAGCCGCGCGTGCTGGTTGGCGAGCAGCATGACAATCCGGATCACCATGCCCTGCAGCTTTGGTTGCTGCGGGCTCTTGAAACTCGTCGTGAACAGGGCAGCCTGCTGCTGGAGATGCTCGAACCCGAACAGCAGGCCAAGATCGATGCCGTGCGCCGGGGGCCGTTGCCCAGCGATTTGCCTCAGGCGCTGGCCTGGCAGAAGAACTGGAGTTGGGAGCTGTACGGTCCGATTGTCCAGCATGCCCTGATGCAGCCCTATCCGCTGCTGGCGGCAAACCTCGATCGCAGCGAAATCAAGCGCATCTATAAGGATCGCCCGGTCCTGAAAGGCAAGTTATCCACTGCTGATTCCGTACGTGGACCGCTACTGGAGCAGATTCGCGAATCGCACTGCGGCATGCTGCCTGAATCGCAGACGCCGGCGATGCTGGCGGTGCAGCAGCAACGTGACCGCCGCATGGCCGAGAGGCTGCTGGCGGCGCCTGCTCCGGCCATGTTGTTCGCTGGGGCGTTCCATGTGCGCCGCGATCTGGGCGTGCCCCTGCATCTGGCTGACCTGGGCAAGGCTGATGGCAATGCGGTACTGGTCCTCTCCGAGGTGGGTAAGCCAGTGGGGCAGGGCGCTGCCGACTACGTCTGGTACACCGCGGCGCTCCCACCTATCGATCATTGCGCCAACCTGAAGAAGCAGATGGCACCGGCACGCTGAGGCGCGTCGGATAAAAGTCGCGAGCAAAAAAAGACCCGGCAATTTGCCGGGTCGAAAACCGTGATTAGCCTGATGAGGAGATAATCTGAAGAGTCCGACTGCTTGGAATCCCAGCTTACCGGCTGATCTCGCGACCAGTTGCTGTAATAGTAACGATTATCATTTCCGTGTCAAGCGTGGATTCCGGGTTTTCTTCGCAAGCTGATTCCTCCCGCTCCAAAAGCAGAAACCCCGGCCTTCGCCGGGGTTTCTGCTATCTGCATCAGTTCCGCTCGGATGACAGCCGAAGCTGGGTGACTTCCTTGTTCAGCAGGTCGATGCGGCGCGCCATGCTCTCGATAAGGCTGTGGGCTATACGCGGATTGCTCTGCATCAGGCTGAGGAACTGCTCCTTGGGAATCACCATCACGGTGCATGCCTCGCTCGCCACTACGGTGGCGCTGCGGCGTTCGCGGGTGAAAACGGCCATGGCGCCGAAGATTTCATCTTTCTGCACGTCGCCTACTTTTTGCCCGTCGACGAAGGCTTCCGCATGGCCTTCGATGATGATGAAGACGTGGTCGGCTTCGTCGCCTTGGTGAATCAGTTCCTCGCCAGCGGAGAAGTGTTGGAAACCGGTCGACGGGCGCACGTCCGGTTGTTTCAGGCGCGCCACGGCATCCGAAAGCAGGGCGGTGTGGCCTACCAGGTACTGGATGAACAGTTCCTGGCGCTTCTCGTTGCCGTAGATGTGCTTGAACACTTCGCTGCGGCTGAACGGCAGCAGGCTGATGGGTTCGTCGCTGTTATAGCGGCAGGATGGCAGATCGATGCCCTGGCGCAGGCCGATAAGGTCGCCCTCCTGGAGATAGAAAAGCGGGCGCTCGTCGACGATGGCGTGGATCAGACCGTTCTCGATCAGGAACAGTTGGTTGCCTGGCATCAGCGGTGAAAGGTCTTCGACCTGGTCCAGTCGCAGTGCGGGGCCGCTGGGTTCAAGCCCGTCGAGCAACTGCCCGGGGATGCTTTGCAGTCTGTTGATCAGCAGGTCGGCGTAGGCCGGTTGCTCCCCGAGTAGGTACATGGCAGTAATTCCTTGAACTGTCTGGAATGGCGTCGCACACGAAGGTCCCTGAAACAATAGGGACCTGTGACCGGCTCGTAAATCTCTCTTGGTGGAGGTTGTGAGCTAGCTCTTGTTGTGGGCGGCCGAAGTATCCAGTTGGTGGTTCAGCTCTGCCTTGTGGCCGGGTGGTAGGTCGTTCCAGTGGATGTCCAGCAGGGCACCCTCGATAGCATAGAGCAGGACCTTGGAGGCCCGGAAACCCCGTGCCCGGACAGCTTTATAGGCACTCACGGCGCCTAGTCTGCGCAAGTCGGAGGCGCTGTGGATGCCGACGGCATGCAGCCACTGTGCTGAAGTCTTGCCCAGATTCTTCATGTGTTGCAGTTCGTCGTTCATCGAGCCTCCTTGCGATGGAATGGCACGAGAGGGGCTATGGATAAGTGTAGCGGCCAATCGCGGGGCGTAGCCTTGTGCTATCGCTCAATCCTCGTGCACTCCCTGCACGGAAAACGATCACTGCTGACGATAGAGTGGGACGCTTTTCCCGGCGCAGGTTTCAAGCGGCTGCTGGGATACCGGCAGGGGGAAATTGCAGCTGCCGGCTGAGTGCGACCCAGCCGGCAGTATAGAAGCCGCGGCAGATGTTGCCCGGCGTGGAGAGGGTGCGGTCAGACGCCCGGCAGGTGCTGGCGGATGAGCTCCACCAGACCGTCGAGGCTGGCGGCCTGATCGGTATCGATCCGCTTGCTCTGCGCCTGCTCGACGGTATCCAGCGGTTCGCGGCTCAGCAGTTGCGCGCGCACCACGTCCATGGTGGCGTCGGACGGGTCATTGCCCTCGGTCTGGCGCTGTTCCAGCCAAGCTTCGATCACCGCCTCCGGCGCGTGGCAGTCGAGGATCAGGAACGGTGTTCCGGTCTCCTCAGCAACCTGGCGGGCGGCCTTGCGCTGGTCCCGTTTCAGGAAGGTGGCGTCCATTACTACCGGGAAGCCGGCATGCAGGATCGCGCGCGCCAGTTCGTTGAGGCGCTCGTAGGTCGCCTGGCTCGCGTCTGCGTTGTAGATGCCATCCTGCAGCCCTTGCGCACCCGATTGCTGTTCGCCGAACAGGCGCTTGCGTTCGACGTCCGAACGCAGGCGGATAGCGCCCAGGGATTCCACCAGACGCAACGCGACGTGGCTCTTGCCGGAGGCGGACACGCCACTGGTGATGGCCAGGAAGGGCGAGGGGATGGCGCTGTAGCTTTCCGCGAGGCCCGCATAGTTGCGGTACTGGCGAATGGTGGCGGCCTTCTGCACCGCATCGGCCTGGTGCGCCAGGCTGAACAGGGCGATCTTGGCGCGAACCAGTGCGCGGTAGGCCTTGTAGAAGTTGAGCAACTCCAGGCCCTCGTAGTCGCCGCTGTGTTCCAGATACTGGCTGACCAGTCGGCGGGAAAGGGACTTGAGGCCTCGGTCTTCAAGGTCCATGGCGATGAAGCCGATGTCGGCGTAGACGTCGGTGAAGCGGAAGGGTTCGTTGAACTCGATGCAGTCGAAAAGCACGACTTCACCGTTGATCAGCGTGGCGTTGCCCAGGTGGATGTCACCGTGGCACTCGCGAATGAAACCTTCCTGCTTGCGTCGTGCCAGCAGCGGCTTGAGTCGCTCATGGCTGCTCTCGGCCCAGGCTTCGAGCGCATCCAGTTGTTGCAGGTCGGCCTTGTCGCTGAGCAACGGGCGAATCTGCTCGAAGTTCTGCCGGACGGGCATCATCACCGCATCGGCGGTGCCCAGCGGGTGGTCAATGGCCACTTGCGGAGCGCCCTGATGGAAACTGGCGATCTGCCCGGCCAGGGCATCGACGTGGGCAGGGGTCAGTTCGCCGCGGGCCTGCAACGCGCTCAGCAGGTTTTCCTGGGGAAACTGGCGCATCTTCAGCACGTACTCGATGGCCGCGCCGTCTCCATTGATCTGGGGAGCCTCGACGCTGCCGGTGATCGGCAGGACTTCCAGGTAGAGGTCGCGTGTCAGGCGCTGGTTGAGGCGTAGTTCTTCCTCGCAGAAGTGGCGGCGGCGTTCGAGGTCGGTGAAGTCGAGGAAGCCGAAGTTCACAGGCTTCTTCACCTTGTAGACGTAACTACCGGTCAGCAGCACCCAGGAGATGTGCGTCTCGATGACCTGGAACCCGTCCACCGAGTGGGGGTAGAGGGCGGGGTTCTGCAGGGCGGCTATCAGGGACTGGCTCACGGGCGTTCCTTGTTCTGTCGCTGTGGAAGGCCGGCATTATCGCCTCTGTGGGCGGCCCTGCAAACCGTCAGGGCGTGCCTGTTGGCTGTGGATAAAGTGCGTATAATGCGCCGCCATGACTCGTCCCCGATCTCCCAAATCCCGCTCTAAACGCCGTTCCAGCGGCCTTCGCCCCTGGTTGGGCTGGGCCGTCAAACTGGGCCTGGTAGGCCTGGTAGTGCTGGCCGGTTTCGCCATCTATCTCGACGCCGTGGTGCAGGAGAAATTCTCCGGCAAGCGCTGGACAGTGCCGGCGAAGGTCTATGCCCGTCCGCTGGAACTGTTCGTCGGGCTGAAGTTGTCCAAGGACGATTTCCTGAAGGAACTCGACGCCCTGGGCTACCGACGCGAGAGCGTGTCCAACGGCCCGGGTGCCGCTTCGGTGTCCGGCAATGCCGTGGACCTCAACACCCGTGGCTTCCAGTTCTATGAAGGTGCCGAGCCGGCGCAGCGGGTACGCGTGCGTTTTTCCGGCGACTATGTGGCTGGCCTGACTCAGGCAAGTGGCGCCGACCTTGCGGTGACTCGCCTGGAGCCGCTGCTGATCGGCGGGCTGTATCCCGCCCATCATGAAGACCGTGTACTGATCAAGCTGGATCAGGTGCCGGCCTATATGGTGGAAACCCTGGTAGCGACGGAGGATCGTGAGTTCTTCAATCACCACGGTGTTTCCCTCAAGTCCATCGCCCGAGCCTTCTGGATCAATGCCACCGCCGGTGAGTTGCGTCAGGGCGGCAGTACGCTGACCCAGCAGTTGGTGAAGAACTTCTACCTGACCAGCGAGCGCAGCATTTCGCGCAAGGCCACCGAGGCCATGATGGCGGTGCTGCTGGAGCTGCACTACGACAAGCGCGAAATCCTGGAGGCCTACCTCAACGAGGTGTTCCTTGGCCAGGATGGTCAGCGCGCCATTCACGGTTTTGGCCTCGCCAGCCAGTATTTCTTCAGTCAGCCCCTGGCTGAATTGAAAGTGCATCAGATCGCTCTGCTTGTGGGGATGGTCAAGGGTCCTTCCTATTACAACCCCCGTCGCTTCCCGGAACGTGCACTGGAGCGTCGTAATCTGGTGATCGACTTGCTTGCCGAACAGGGCGTGATCACGCCAGCGGAAGCCGTCGCAGCCAAGGAGAAGCCGCTGGGTGTATCCAAGCGCGGCAGTCTGGCCGACAGCTCCTACCCGGCTTTCCTCGACTTGGTGAAGCGCCAGCTGCGCGAGGATTACCGAGAAGAGGACCTGACAGAGGAAGGTCTGCGCATTTTCACCAGCTTCGACCCTATTCTGCAGTCCAAGGCAGAAACCTCGCTGGACGAGACCCTCAAGCGTCTGGCTGGGCGCAAGGGCGTAGATCAGGTTGAGTCGGCCATGGTCGTGAGCAATCCCGAAACTGGTGAAATCCAGGCGCTGATCGGTAGCCGTCAACCTCGCTTCGCCGGATTCAATCGCGCCGTGGATGCAGTACGCCCCATCGGCTCGTTGATCAAGCCAGCTGTCTACCTCACAGCACTTGAGCGTCCGAGTCAGTACACCCTGACCAGTTGGGTCGCTGACGAGCCCTTCTCGGTGAAGGGACAAGATGGCCAGGTGTGGCGTCCACAGAACTATGATCGCCGCGCCCACGGGACCATTTACCTGTACCAGGGGCTGGCCAACTCCTACAACTTGTCGACCGCCAAGCTGGGCTTGGAACTGGGCGTTCCCAATGTGCTCAAAACCCTTGAGAGGCTTGGCGTTTCGCGCGAGTGGCCGGCTTATCCCTCGATGTTGCTCGGCGCAGGTGCGTTGAGCCCGATGGAAGTGGCGACCATGTACCAGACGCTGGCCAATGGTGGTTTCAATACGCCGTTGCGGGCGATTCGTAGCGTGCTGACCTCCGAAGGTGAGCCGCTCAAGCGTTACCCCTTCCAGATCCAGCAACGCTTCGATCCGGGCGCCATCTACCTGGTGCAGAATGCGATGCAGCGGGTTATGCGCGAAGGTACGGCCCGCTCAGTTTATAGCCAGTTGCCGTCGTCCTTGACCCTGGCTGGCAAAACGGGCACGACGAACGACTCGCGTGACAGCTGGTTTGCAGGCTTCAGTCAGGACCTCCTGGCGGTGGTCTGGCTGGGACGCGATGATAACGGCAAGACGCCGTTGACCGGCGCCACAGGTGCGTTGCAGGTATGGACCAGCTTCATGCGCAAGGCAGACCCGCTGCCCCTGGACATGCCGATGCCGGATAACGTGACACAGGCGTGGATTGATCCGCACAGCGGCCAGGGTTCTGACCCGAGCTGCCCCGGTGCAGTCCAGATGCCGTACATTCGTGGCAGCGAACCCGCCCCAGGCGCGCCTTGCGGCCTTGGAGCACCCGTGGACTCGGTAATGGACTGGGTTCGCGGTTGGATGCAATGAACCGAGAGGATGAAACGTGAGTAAAGCCTGGATTCCCGCCCTTGCGGCAGCCGCCTTGCTGGCTGGTTGTTCTACCCCGCAGCGAGGCGCCATTCCCGTGGTCGACTCCGGTGCGCCCCTGTCCGAGCTGGAACAGGGGACCTCCAATCGCGGCGGCTACAATCAGGCATCCGCAGCGCCGCGCAGCATCCCCGAAGACTCCGGTGTGGTTGTGATGGTACCGGGTGCCAGCTCCGGTGCGCCCATCGCCGCTCCGGCATCCAGCGCGCCCATCAGCGGCAGTATCACCAGCGGTGGGATCACCCCTGGTCCCATGGTCGGCGGACCAGTTGCCACTGCACCTGGCGCGTCCGGCGCACCGGGCTATGGCTCAACCAATTACAGCTCGCCCAGCTACAGCACCCAGGCACTCGCCGCTCCGACCGGTATCCCGAGCAGCGCAGGCGGTCTGTCGGCCGACGAGCAGCTCGACGGCCCAGTGCTGGCGCTGCTGACCACTGCCCAGCAGCAACAGGGCGGCGGCGACCTCAATGGCGCCGCTGCTAGCCTGGAGCGTGCGCAGCGTATCGCTCCCCGCGAGCCGCAGGTGCTTTACCGATTGGCCGAAGTGCGCCTTGCGCAGGGCGATGCCGCCCAGGCCGAGCAGTTCGCTCGTCGTGCACTGACCTACGCCAATGGTCGTCCGGCCTTGCAGGCCAGCTTGTGGGATTTGATCGCACGTTCCCGTGATCGCCAAGGCGACCCGTCCGGTGCCGCGCTTGCGCGTGACAAGGCAAAGGTCAATCTCTGATGGATCCGCGTTGCGTTGACCTGGCTGATCAGCTCCTGCTCATCGAGCGGGAGCTGCGTGCGCTGGGCTGGTGGGTCGAGACGCCGCCCAGTGCGGAAGCACTTGCCAGCCAGACACCGTTCTGTGTCGATACCCTGGCGTTTGAGCAGTGGCTTCAGTGGATCTTCCTGCCGCGCATGAAGGTCATTCTCGAGAATGGCCTGGAGTTGCCGCACGCATCCGGGATCCGCGTCATGGCGGAAGAGGTTTACCGGGAGCGGCTCGTCGAAGTCGGCAGGCTGCTCGACGCCCTGGGGGCGTTCGACCGGTTGATTGGTGGGACGAACTGAGGCGTTGCCTCAGTTGCAGTTCTCGCCGATTGCCTTCTCGGCTTCCTTGATGCGGGACTGACGCTCTTCTTCGGTCAGCCGCTGAACTTCCCCATTGACCTCTGCGCGAAGGCGCGGGTTGTTTTGTAGTTGTGCCAGGTTGGTACGTATGGTGTCGCAGTACTTGCGACGTTCCGCTTCCTGGGTTGCGACTTCTGCCTTCACTTTCTCATCAATGGCCTTCTGATCGCCTACCGGCGCGCTCTCGGGAAGTGGCGCCTGCGGCTGGGCGTTTTCGCTATCGAAGCGCGGCAGGGCGGGGCGCGGCTTCGGCACCGAGGTGTTGACGCTGGTGGCCTGCTGGCCTTCGGGCGGCTGCGCGCCGAAGTGGGTGATGCCCTGAGCGTCGACCCATTTATAGACCTGGCCGGCCGTGGCGGACGTGCTCACTGCCAGCAGCAGGCTGCCGGCGAGAATCATGCGGTGCATGCGGTTTCCTTCTGGTGGCGGAGAATCCTCCGCTAACTATAACCAAAGCCGTGGGTCTTGATCCTGCGTCGCGTCACAGCAATCCATGCAAGATTCCGTAACGGATTACTTGACTTGTACGGTGGTAATCCGAAGAATCCAAGGTTCGCTGTTCCAGTGGGCCGGCCGCAAGTCGGAAGCTGTAGCAGTCGATGAGGTGCATACCCGCGCCGACCTGTTTCACCCGCAACGCGTTACCTCGCGCTGGGTGGGAAAGCCCCGCAACAACTCTCAGGGGCCGACCCGATGCTTGTTCAGTCAGTAGCTGACGTAGTCGGCGACCACCAGTCGCTCACGCGCTGATTGCAGGCAAACCTAATCAGGCCGTCCGGTCGCGGGCGGTTATCTGGCGTTCTAGAGGTGATAAACGTGGAGCTTTTATCTGGCGCTGAAATGGTCGTCCGCTCGCTGCGTGACGAAGGCGTTAAGTACATTTACGGGTACCCGGGCGGTGCCCTCCTGCACATCTACGATGCCCTGTTCAAAGAAAATGAAGTGACCCATATCCTGGTCCGTCATGAACAGGCTGCTACCCATATGGCTGACGGCTATGCCCGCGCCACCGGCAAACCCGGTGTGGTGCTGGTGACCTCCGGCCCAGGTGCGACCAACGCCGTCACCGGTATCGCCACCGCTTACATGGACTCCATTCCGATGGTGATCCTGTCTGGCCAGGTGCCGAGCAACATGGTCGGCACCGATGCCTTCCAGGAAACCGACATGGTCGGTATTTCCCGCCCGATTGTGAAGCACAGCTTCATCATCAAGCATCCCTCGGAAATCCCTGAGGTGATCAAGAAGGCCTTCTACATCGCGCAATCCGGCCGTCCTGGGCCTGTGGTCGTCGACATTCCGAAGGACATGGGCGATCCGACCCAGAAATTCGAATACAGCTACCCGAAGAAGGTCAAGCTGCGCTCCTACAGCCCTGCTGTTCGTGGTCACTCCGGCCAGATCCGTAAGGCTGCGGAGATGCTGCTGGCGGCGAAGCGCCCGATCCTCTACGCAGGCGGTGGCGTGATCATGGGCAACGCATCCGAGCAGCTCACCGAACTGGCCAAGATGCTCAACCTGCCGGTTACCAACACCCTGATGGGGCTGGGTGCCTTCCCGGGAACCGATCGCCAGTTCGTTGGCATGCTTGGCATGCACGGCAGCTACACCGCCAACCTGGCGATGCATCACTCTGATGTGATCCTGGCCGTCGGCGCGCGCTTCGATGACCGCGTAATCAACGGCGCAGCCAAGTTCTGCCCGAACGCCAAGATCATCCATATCGACATCGACCCGGCTTCGATCTCCAAGACCATCAAGGCCGACATCCCGATCGTGGGGCCGGTAGACAGCGTGCTGTCCGAGATGGTTGCCATCCTCAAGGAGATCGGCGAAACCCCGAACAAGGAAACGGTCGCTGCATGGTGGAAGCAGGTTGATGAGTGGCGTGCTGGTGGTGACCTGTTCCCCTACGACAAGGGCGACGGCAGCATCATCAAGCCGCAGAGTGTGATCGAGACCCTCTGGGAAGTGACCAAGGGCGACGCCTATGTCACCTCCGACGTGGGTCAGCACCAGATGTTCGCGGCACAGTACTACCGCTTCAACAAGCCCAATCGCTGGATCAACTCTGGCGGCCTGGGCACCATGGGCTTCGGTTTCCCGGCGGCCATGGGTATCAAGCTGAGCTTCCCGGAAACCGACGTCGCTTGCGTAACGGGCGAGGGCAGTATCCAGATGAACATCCAGGAGCTGTCCACCTGCCTGCAGTACGACCTGCCGGTGAAGATCATCAACCTCAACAACGGTGCGCTGGGTATGGTCCGCCAATGGCAGGACATGCAGTACAACAGCCGTTACTCGCACTCCTACATGGAATCGCTGCCTGACTTCGTCAAGCTGGCCGAGGCTTATGGCCATGTCGGCATTCGCGTGACTGATCCGAAGGATCTGAAGGCGAAGATGGAAGAAGCGTTCTCGCTGAAGAACCGTCTGGTGTTCCTTGATATCCAGGTCGATTCCAGCGAGCACGTCTACCCGATGCAGATTCGGGATGGCGCCATGCGCGACATGTGGCTGAGCAAGACGGAGCGGACCTGAACATGCGACATATCATTTCCCTGCTGCTTGAGAACGAGCCGGGCGCTCTGTCCCGCGTGGTCGGCCTCTTCTCCCAGCGCAACTACAACATCGAAAGCCTGACGGTTGCTCCGACCGAGGACCCGACCCTGTCGCGTCTGACCCTGACCACCATCGGCCACGATGAGGTGATCGAGCAGATCACGAAGAACCTCAACAAGCTGATTGAAGTGGTCAAGCTGGTAAACCTGTCGGAAAGTGCTCACATCGAGCGCGAGCTGATGCTGGTCAAGGTCAAGGCCACCGGTGCCCAGCGCGCCGAGGTCAAGCGCACTACCGATATCTTCCGCGGTCAGATCGTCGACGTGACTTCCAGCGTCTACACGATTCAGCTGGCGGGCACCAGCGACAAGCTGGACAGCTTCATCCAGGCCATCGGTACCAGTTCGATCCTGGAAACCGTGCGCAGTGGCGTCACCGGGATTTCCCGAGGCGACAAAGTGCTGACTATCTGATCGCAGTCATGAAAAGCCCCGCCTTGTGCGGGGTTTTTTATTGCCCGGATTTTACTGGCGGCGATTCCAGAAGGCTGCGATCAGCGGGTCCTTGAGGCGTTTTTCCAGGGCGAACAGGCCGATGTCGTAGGCGGCCAATGGCGGCTGGATATCGTAGATGCGGATGCGTGCGGTCAGTGGGCTGTTGTCGAGCACAATCTGCGGAACCACGCCGATGCCGAATCCCAGGCTCACCATGCTGACGATGGCCTCATTGCCGCTCACCTGGGCATAGATGCGCGGCTTGATGCCGTGGTTTTTCAGCCAACGGTCGGTCCGGGTCCTGGCCAGGCCTTCTTCCGAGAGAATCATCGGCACGTCCTTCCAGCTTTGCGCCGTGGGCTGCCTCAGTTGTTCTTCTGTCAGCAGTTGAGGTGACTGTGGCCCGATGAAGCGCAGCTCCGAACGGGTAATCGACTGGAAGTCGACGCCGGCTGGCAGGTTGTCGGGTCGGGCACCGATGGCGAGATCCTCCAGCCCTTGTTGCACCCGCTCGACAGCCTTTGCGGGGTCGCCGGTGTGCAGTTTCATTTCGATGCGGGGGTAGTCCTGGCGGAAGCTGCTCAGGATGTCATAGAGAAAGCTGTAGCTCGCCGTCACCGAGCAATACAGGGAGAGTTCGCCGTGAAGGTCCAATTGGTCCTGCATGAGTCGTTGGCGGATGGCATGCCAACCGCTCATGACCTCGCTCGCGTATTCGCGGAACTGCCGCCCCTCGCGGGTCAGCTGGACTGAGCGGCTGTCGCGCACGAACAATGGTGCGCCGAGTTCGTCCTCGAGTTGCTTGATGCTGCGACTGAGTGCGGAGGGGCTGACATGCTGCTCGCGGCTGGTTTTGCCGAAGTGCAGGTTGTCTGCCAGCGAAAGAAAGAGCCTGAGGGATTGGCTGTCCATGAGCATTTCATCTGTCGGCACATTGCGTTGCGAATATATCATTTTACGCAATGGATCAGATCGCTTAATGTGCCCTTGTCGCGGTGCGCGCACCCCATCCCTTTCGTTATAAAAGAGTCAGGAACATGAAAGTTTATTACGACAAAGACTGTGACCTCTCGATCATCCAAGGCAAGAAAGTTGCCATCATCGGTTACGGTTCCCAGGGTCACGCCCACGCGTGCAACCTGAAAGATTCCGGTGTGGACGTGACTGTTGGTCTGCGTTCTGGCTCCGCCACCGTTGCCAAGGCCCAGGCCCACGGCCTGACCGTCAAGAGCGTGCCGGAAGCCGTTGCCGCGGCTGACCTGGTAATGATCCTGACCCCGGACGAATTCCAATCCAAACTGTACAAGGAAGAGGTTGAGCCGAACCTGAAGAAGGGTGCGACCCTGGCCTTCGCTCACGGCTTCGCCATCCACTACAACCAAGTCGTACCGCGCGCTGACCTCGACGTGATCATGATTGCGCCGAAGGCTCCGGGCCACACCGTTCGCTCTGAGTTCGTCAAGGGCGGTGGCATCCCTGATCTGGTCGCGATCTACCAGGACGCTTCCGGCAACGCCAAGAACGTCGCCCTGTCCTACGCTTGCGGCGTGGGCGGTGGTCGTACCGGCATCATCGAAACCACCTTCAAGGACGAGACCGAAACCGACCTGTTCGGTGAGCAGGCTGTTCTTTGCGGTGGCTGCGTAGAGCTGGTGAAAGCCGGTTTCGAAACTCTGGTCGAAGCTGGCTACGCGCCCGAAATGGCCTACTTCGAGTGCCTGCACGAGCTGAAGCTGATCGTCGACCTGATGTACGAAGGCGGCATCGCCAACATGAACTACTCGATCTCCAACAACGCCGAGTACGGTGAGTACGTAACCGGTCCGGAGGTCATCAACGCAGAATCCCGTCAGGCCATGCGCAACGCTCTGAAGCGAATCCAGGACGGCGAGTACGCCAAGATGTTCATCCAGGAAGGTGCGTCGAACTACGCTTCGATGACCGCCTACCGCCGCAACAACGCTGCTCACCCGATCGAGCAGGTTGGCGAGCGTCTGCGCGCGATGATGCCGTGGATATCTGCTAACAAGATCGTCGACAAGACCAAGAACTAAGGTCTGATGCGATCATGAAGAACGCGGCCTTGGCCGCGTTCTTTCGTTATGGCGGCACGGTTCTGGTATAAAGCCTGTCTGCCGGGCGACGCATCATATGGGTCGCCCACCACATATCGTATTCGTTGCAAGGATGTTGTTCATGAGTGAACGTCCCGAAGAGCCGAATCAGCCCCTCGAAGACGACAGCCTGCTGCCCATCGATGAACATGTCGAGGAAGGGCAGGACGCTGAGGGTCGTAAAGTTAGGCATCGCGGCATTTACCTGTTGCCCAACTTGTTTACCACCGCGAACCTGTTCGCCGGCTTCTATTCCATCATCAATGCCATGAGCGGCAATTTCTCGGTGGCCGCCGCCACTATCTTCGTTGCCATGGTGCTGGACAGTCTCGATGGACGGGTTGCTCGTCTGACCAATACTCAGAGCGCCTTCGGGGCCGAGTACGACTCGCTGTCGGACATGGTCGCATTCGGTGTCGCTCCCGCGCTGCTGGCATTTGAGTGGGCACTGAGCGGTTTGGGTAGTGTGGGCCTGACCGTGGCCTTCATCTATGTTGCCGGTGCGGCTTTGCGCTTGGCTCGCTTCAATACCCAGATCGGCAAGGTGGACAAGCGATTCTTCATCGGCCTCGCCAGCCCTGCTGCAGCTGGGGTGGTGGCTGGTACCGTCTGGGCTTTCAGCGATTTCGGCATCAAGGGTTCGAACATGTCGTTCATCGTTGCCCTGCTGGTTGCCCTCGCAGGCATGCTGATGGTGAGCAATATCAAGTTCTACAGTTTCAAGGACCTGGACCTGAAAGGTCGCGTACCCTTCGTGGCCATCCTGATTGTTGTACTGGCCTTTGCAGTCGTCTTCAGCGACCCGCCGCGCATTCTCCTGCTAATCTTCTTGGCTTACGCCGCATCTGGTCCGGTGCAATACTTGCTCCAGCTGCGTCGTCGCAAGCAGGTCGAGTGATGTAATTTCTTCGCGGCTCCGCAGTCCATTGGGCATCCCAGCCCGAATTGCGGAGCCGCCATGCTGATCCAGATCCCCCCTTCCTCCGCGTGCCCCGAGCACGAAGTCACTCCTGAGTCCATCTACCTCTCCCGACGTAAGTTGATTGCCGCTGCCGGTGGCTTGGCCGCAATGGCTGCATTGCCAGGTCATGCATTGGCGGCGTCGACCTATCCTGATGTTGAAGCTGCCCAAGGACCTGCCTGGTTTAGCGAAAAGTTAGCGGGCACGTATTGGCAGGCGGTGATGCCGGGGAATGAGTCGATTACTCCCTTTCAAGATGCGACCCACTACAACAACTTCTACGAGTTCGGGACCAACAAGGGCGATCCGGCGCGCTACGCCGGTAAGATGCTGGTTGAACCGTGGACGGTGCGTATAGATGGCGAAGTGGCTAAACCGGGTACTTACTCGATAGAGGATCTGGTGAAGCCCCACGGACTGGAAGAGCGCATCTATCGGCTGCGATGCGTGGAGGCTTGGTCCATGGTGATTCCATGGCTGGGTTTCCCCTTGGCGGATTTGCTGAAGCGAGTCGAACCTACCGGGAATGCCAAATACGTCAGTTTCGAAACGCGGCTGGCACCGGATGAGATGGCTGGGGTGCGCTCGGGGTTCTCCCTGATCGACTGGCCGTACGTGGAGGGATTGCGGCTGGACGAGGCAATGCATCCGCTGACCATTCTTGCGGTGGGCATGTACGGTCGGGTCCTGCCTAATCAGAACGGAGCACCGCTTCGGTTGGTGGTGCCCTGGAAGTACGGCTTCAAGGGTATCAAGTCGATCGTGCGGATCAGTCTCGTCAGCGAGCAACCGCCAACTACATGGCAATCTATCGCCCCCGAGGAATATGGCTTCTATTCGAACGTCAATCCTGAGGTGGACCATCCTCGCTGGAGTCAGGCCCATGAGCGACGACTTCCTAGTGGGCTGTTCAGTCCAAACATAGTGCCGACGCGAATGTTCAACGGCTACGACGAGGTGGCCAGCCTCTACGCCGGGCTGGATCTGAGGAAGTACTACTGATGCGATTCAGACTTTGGCGATCGTTCGTCTTCCTGATAGCGCCGATCCCGGTCGGTTTGTGGCTCTATCAGGCCTGGATATTTGCCCTGGGCCCGGACCCGGGGAAAGTATTGGTCGATCGCCTAGGGTTGGCGGCGCTTTGGTTGCTGCTCTTGACCCTGTCCATGACGCCCCTGCAAAAACTGAGCGGCTGGGGCGGGTGGATCGCAGTTCGCCGCCAGTTGGGGCTCTGGTGCTTTACCTATGTGGTGCTGCACATCACTGGTTATGCCGTATTCCTGCTTGGTCTGGACTTGCAGCAACTCCTGATCGATCTGGGTAAGCGTCCTTATATATTCGTGGGCGCCTTGGGGTTCAGTGGTCTGCTCGTCCTGGCGGTAACCTCCAACCGTTTCAGTATTCGGCGCCTTGGCAAGCGCTGGAAGCAATTGCACCGGCTGGCTTACGCCATCCTGGCTATAGCGCTGCTGCATATGCTCTGGGTTGTTCGTGCCGACATGGCCGAATGGGCTGGCTACGCAATTGCTGGTACTTCGTTGATGCTGTTGAGGCTCCCGCTGGTAGTGCGTTTTCTGCCTAGGGTGTTCGCGTCTTTCAGGCGGAATGACAAAAAGGTTTCAGAAAGGTGTTGACGGCAGATTCTGCATCCCTATAATGCGCACCTCTCCCAGCGACGAAGCAGCGGAAAGGCTTGAAAATCAAGCACTTAGCTGTAGTTAGGCGCGGGGAGAGGTGATCGGCAGGCGGTGGTAGTGCTTGTCGCTTCGGTCTTCCGAGAGGTCGGCCAGAAGATGATCGCCGAGGTGTTGACAGCGACTTTCAACGCTGTAGAATGCGCCTCCCGCTGACGAGAAGAGTGAATCGGATCGAAAGCGCAAGCGGTTGAGTAGAAAAGAGATTTTCGAAAAACAGCTTGACAGTAAGAGAGGCTGCTGTAGAATGCGCGGCCTCGGTTGAGACGAAAGACTTGATCGAAACGCTCTTTAACAACTGAATCAAGCAATTCGTGTGGGTGCTTGTGAGGTAAGACTGGTAGTCAACTGATTATCAGCATCACAAGTAACACTCGTGAATTCGAGAGTTTATTTGCGATTGCTGAGCCAAGTTTAGGGTTTTCTCAAAACCCAAGCAGTATTGAACTGAAGAGTTTGATCATGGCTCAGATTGAACGCTGGCGGCAGGCCTAACACATGCAAGTCGAGCGGCAGCGGGTCCTTCGGGATGCCGGCGAGCGGCGGACGGGTGAGTAATGCCTAGGAATCTGCCTGGTAGTGGGGGATAACGTTCGGAAACGGACGCTAATACCGCATACGTCCTACGGGAGAAAGTGGGGGATCTTCGGACCTCACGCTATCAGATGAGCCTAGGTCGGATTAGCTAGTTGGTGGGGTAATGGCTCACCAAGGCGACGATCCGTAACTGGTCTGAGAGGATGATCAGTCACACTGGAACTGAGACACGGTCCAGACTCCTACGGGAGGCAGCAGTGGGGAATATTGGACAATGGGCGAAAGCCTGATCCAGCCATGCCGCGTGTGTGAAGAAGGTCTTCGGATTGTAAAGCACTTTAAGTTGGGAGGAAGGGCAGCTAGTTAATACCTGGTTGTTTTGACGTTACCAACAGAATAAGCACCGGCTAACTTCGTGCCAGCAGCCGCGGTAATACGAAGGGTGCAAGCGTTAATCGGAATTACTGGGCGTAAAGCGCGCGTAGGTGGTTCAGCAAGTTGGAGGTGAAATCCCCGGGCTCAACCTGGGAACTGCCTCCAAAACTACTGAGCTAGAGTACGGTAGAGGGTAGTGGAATTTCCTGTGTAGCGGTGAAATGCGTAGATATAGGAAGGAACACCAGTGGCGAAGGCGACTACCTGGACTGATACTGACACTGAGGTGCGAAAGCGTGGGGAGCAAACAGGATTAGATACCCTGGTAGTCCACGCCGTAAACGATGTCGACTAGCCGTTGGGATCCTTGAGATCTTAGTGGCGAAGCTAACGCGATAAGTCGACCGCCTGGGGAGTACGGCCGCAAGGTTAAAACTCAAATGAATTGACGGGGGCCCGCACAAGCGGTGGAGCATGTGGTTTAATTCGAAGCAACGCGAAGAACCTTACCTGGCCTTGACATGCTGAGAACTTTCCAGAGATGGATTGGTGCCTTCGGGAACTCAGACACAGGTGCTGCATGGCTGTCGTCAGCTCGTGTCGTGAGATGTTGGGTTAAGTCCCGTAACGAGCGCAACCCTTGTCCTTAGTTACCAGCACGTTATGGTGGGCACTCTAAGGAGACTGCCGGTGACAAACCGGAGGAAGGTGGGGATGACGTCAAGTCATCATGGCCCTTACGGCCAGGGCTACACACGTGCTACAATGGTCGGTACAAAGGGTTGCCAAGCCGCGAGGTGGAGCTAATCCCATAAAACCGATCGTAGTCCGGATCGCAGTCTGCAACTCGACTGCGTGAAGTCGGAATCGCTAGTAATCGTGAATCAGAATGTCACGGTGAATACGTTCCCGGGCCTTGTACACACCGCCCGTCACACCATGGGAGTGGGTTGCTCCAGAAGTAGCTAGTCTAACCGCAAGGGGGACGGTTACCACGGAGTGATTCATGACTGGGGTGAAGTCGTAACAAGGTAGCCGTAGGGGAACCTGCGGCTGGATCACCTCCTTAATCGAAGACTTCAGCTTCTTCATAAGTTCCCACACGAATTGCTTGATTCAATTGCGAAGGCGATTGGGTCTGTAGCTCAGTTGGTTAGAGCGCACCCCTGATAAGGGTGAGGTCGGCAGTTCGAATCTGCCCAGACCCACCAATTGTCGCGGGGTCGTATGACCGGTTGACATTGGGGCCATAGCTCAGCTGGGAGAGCGCCTGCTTTGCACGCAGGAGGTCAGGAGTTCGATCCTCCTTGGCTCCACCATCTCCAGGCTGACCAAGAGTCCAGAATTGAATATCCCGGGTGGGATATTGAATTCTGAACTTTGCTTCAGAATCGTTCTTTAAAAATTCGGGTATGTGATAGAAGTGACTTGTTGAGTGTTTCACTGCACTCAATAATTCAAGGTAAAAATTTGCGAGTTCAAGCGCGAATTTTCGGCGAATGTCGTCTTCACCCCTATGATCACGAGCAGATTGCTTGGGGTTATATGGTCAAGTGAAGAAGCGCATACGGTGGATGCCTTGGCAGTCAGAGGCGATGAAAGACGTGGTAGCCTGCGATAAGCTTCGGGGAGTCGGCAAACAGACTTTGATCCGGAGATCTCTGAATGGGGGAACCCACCTAGGATAACCTAGGTATCTTGTACTGAATCCATAGGTGCAAGAGGCGAACCAGGGGAACTGAAACATCTAAGTACCCTGAGGAACAGAAATCAACCGAGATTCCCTTAGTAGTGGCGAGCGAACGGGGATTAGCCCTTAAGCTTCTTGGATTTTAGCGGAACGCTCTGGAAAGTGCGGCCATAGTGGGTGATAGCCCCGTACGCGAAAGGGTCCAGGAAGTGAAATCGAGTAGGACGGAGCACGTGAAACTTTGTCTGAATATGGGGGGACCATCCTCCAAGGCTAAATACTACTGACTGACCGATAGTGAACCAGTACCGTGAGGGAAAGGCGAAAAGAACCCCGGAGAGGGGAGTGAAATAGAACCTGAAACCGTATGCGTACAAGCAGTGGGAGCCTACTTTGTTAGGTGACTGCGTACCTTTTGTATAATGGGTCAGCGACTTATATTCAGTGGCGAGCTTAACCGAATAGGGGAGGCGTAGCGAAAGCGAGTCTTAATAGGGCGTTTAGTCGCTGGGTATAGACCCGAAACCGGGCGATCTATCCATGGGCAGGTTGAAGGTTAGGTAACACTGACTGGAGGACCGAACCGACTACCGTTGAAAAGTTAGCGGATGACCTGTGGATCGGAGTGAAAGGCTAATCAAGCTCGGAGATAGCTGGTTCTCCTCGAAAGCTATTTAGGTAGCGCCTCACGTATCACTCCAGGGGGTAGAGCACTGTTTCGGCTAGGGGGTCATCCCGACTTACCAAACCGATGCAAACTCCGAATACCTGGAAGTGTCAGCGTGGGAGACACACGGCGGGTGCTAACGTCCGTCGTGAAAAGGGAAACAACCCAGACCGTCAGCTAAGGTCCCAAAGTTCTAGTTAAGTGGGAAACGATGTGGGAAGGCTTAGACAGCTAGGAGGTTGGCTTAGAAGCAGCCACCCTTTAAAGAAAGCGTAATAGCTCACTAGTCGAGTCGGCCTGCGCGGAAGATGTAACGGGGCTCAAACTAGACACCGAAGCTACGGGTTCGTCGTAAGACGAGCGGTAGAGGAGCGTTCTGTAAGCCTGTGAAGGTGAGTTGAGAAGCTTGCTGGAGGTATCAGAAGTGCGAATGCTGACATGAGTAACGACAATGCGAGTGAAAAACTCGCACGCCGAAAGACCAAGGGTTCCTGCGCAACGTTAATCGACGCAGGGTGAGTCGGCCCCTAAGGCGAGGCAGAAATGCGTAGTCGATGGGAAACGGGTTAATATTCCCGTACTTCTAGTTATTGCGATGGGGGGACGGAGAAGGCTAGGCCAGCTTGGCGTTGGTTGTCCAAGTTTAAGGTGGTAGGCCGAACACTTAGGCAAATCCGGGTGTTCAAGGCCGAGAGCTGATGACGAGTGTTCTTTTAGAACACGAAGTGGTTGATGCCATGCTTCCAGGAAAAGCCTCTAAGCTTCAGATAACTAGGAACCGTACCCCAAACCGACACAGGTGGTTGGGTAGAGAATACCAAGGCGCTTGAGAGAACTCGGGTGAAGGAACTAGGCAAAATGGCACCGTAACTTCGGGAGAAGGTGCGCCGGTGAGGGTGAAGCATTTACTGCGTAAGCCCATGCCGGTCGAAGATACCAGGCCGCTGCGACTGTTTATTAAAAACACAGCACTCTGCAAACACGAAAGTGGACGTATAGGGTGTGACGCCTGCCCGGTGCCGGAAGGTTAATTGATGGGGTTAGCGCAAGCGAAGCTCTTGATCGAAGCCCCGGTAAACGGCGGCCGTAACTATAACGGTCCTAAGGTAGCGAAATTCCTTGTCGGGTAAGTTCCGACCTGCACGAATGGCGTAACGATGGCGGCGCTGTCTCCACCCGAGACTCAGTGAAATTGAAATCGCTGTGAAGATGCAGTGTATCCGCGGCTAGACGGAAAGACCCCGTGAACCTTTACTGTAGCTTTGCACTGGACTTTGAGCCTGCTTGTGTAGGATAGGTGGGAGGCTTTGAAGCGAGGACGCCAGTTCTCGTGGAGCCATCCTTGAAATACCACCCTGGCATGCTTGAGGTTCTAACTCTGGTCCGTCATCCGGATCGAGGACAGTGTATGGTGGGCAGTTTGACTGGGGCGGTCTCCTCCTAAAGAGTAACGGAGGAGTACGAAGGTGCGCTCAGACCGGTCGGAAATCGGTCGCAGAGTATAAAGGCAAAAGCGCGCTTGACTGCGAGACAGACACGTCGAGCAGGTACGAAAGTAGGTCTTAGTGATCCGGTGGTTCTGTATGGAAGGGCCATCGCTCAACGGATAAAAGGTACTCCGGGGATAACAGGCTGATACCGCCCAAGAGTTCATATCGACGGCGGTGTTTGGCACCTCGATGTCGGCTCATCACATCCTGGGGCTGAAGCCGGTCCCAAGGGTATGGCTGTTCGCCATTTAAAGTGGTACGCGAGCTGGGTTTAGAACGTCGTGAGACAGTTCGGTCCCTATCTGCCGTGGACGTTTGAGATTTGAGAGGGGCTGCTCCTAGTACGAGAGGACCGGAGTGGACGAACCTCTGGTGTTCCGGTTGTCACGCCAGTGGCATTGCCGGGTAGCTATGTTCGGAAGAGATAACCGCTGAAAGCATCTAAGCGGGAAACTCGCCTCAAGATGAGATCTCACTGGGATCTTGAATCCCCTAAAGGGCCGTCGAAGACTACGACGTTGATAGGTTGGGTGTGTAAGCGCTGTGAGGCGTTGAGCTAACCAATACTAATTGCCCGTGAGGCTTGACCATATAACACCCAAACAATCTGGTGATTGTGGGTGCGACTGGTTGAAGTCGACAGACCGAAAATTGGCCTGAACCGCAAAACAGACTGTCACATACCTGATTCGGGGTCGCGTCGCAGACGAGATCCCAACCGAATTGCTTGACGACCATAGAGCGTTGGAACCACCTGATCCCATCCCGAACTCAGCAGTGAAACGACGCATCGCCGATGGTAGTGTGGAGCTTCTCCATGTGAGAGTAGGTCATCGTCAAGCTTCTATCCCAAAGCCCCGATATGCCTTGTGCATATCGGGGCTTTGCCTATTAGTGAAAGCCCTCGAAATGTAGGCTTCGCAGTTACCCTGGTGGTACTGTTGGGTTGAATCCCTGGTGGAATCAGCTCGAGTTTGCAAGCGGTTGAGTAGAAAAGAGATTTTCGAAAAACAGCTTGACAGTAAGAAAGGCTGCTGTAGAATGCGCGGCCTCGGTTGAGACGAAAGACTTGATCGAAACGCTCTTTAACAACTGAATCAAGCAATTCGTGTGGGTGCTTGTGAGGTAAGACTGGTAGTCAACTGATTATCAGCATCACAAGTAACACTCGTGAATTCGAGAGTTTATTTGCGATTGCTGAGCCAAGTTTAGGGTTTTCTCAAAACCCAAGCAGTATTGAACTGAAGAGTTTGATCATGGCTCAGATTGAACGCTGGCGGCAGGCCTAACACATGCAAGTCGAGCGGCAGCGGGTCCTTCGGGATGCCGGCGAGCGGCGGACGGGTGAGTAATGCCTAGGAATCTGCCTGGTAGTGGGGGATAACGTTCGGAAACGGACGCTAATACCGCATACGTCCTACGGGAGAAAGTGGGGGATCTTCGGACCTCACGCTATCAGATGAGCCTAGGTCGGATTAGCTAGTTGGTGGGGTAATGGCTCACCAAGGCGACGATCCGTAACTGGTCTGAGAGGATGATCAGTCACACTGGAACTGAGACACGGTCCAGACTCCTACGGGAGGCAGCAGTGGGGAATATTGGACAATGGGCGAAAGCCTGATCCAGCCATGCCGCGTGTGTGAAGAAGGTCTTCGGATTGTAAAGCACTTTAAGTTGGGAGGAAGGGCAGCTAGTTAATACCTGGTTGTTTTGACGTTACCAACAGAATAAGCACCGGCTAACTTCGTGCCAGCAGCCGCGGTAATACGAAGGGTGCAAGCGTTAATCGGAATTACTGGGCGTAAAGCGCGCGTAGGTGGTTCAGCAAGTTGGAGGTGAAATCCCCGGGCTCAACCTGGGAACTGCCTCCAAAACTACTGAGCTAGAGTACGGTAGAGGGTAGTGGAATTTCCTGTGTAGCGGTGAAATGCGTAGATATAGGAAGGAACACCAGTGGCGAAGGCGACTACCTGGACTGATACTGACACTGAGGTGCGAAAGCGTGGGGAGCAAACAGGATTAGATACCCTGGTAGTCCACGCCGTAAACGATGTCGACTAGCCGTTGGGATCCTTGAGATCTTAGTGGCGAAGCTAACGCGATAAGTCGACCGCCTGGGGAGTACGGCCGCAAGGTTAAAACTCAAATGAATTGACGGGGGCCCGCACAAGCGGTGGAGCATGTGGTTTAATTCGAAGCAACGCGAAGAACCTTACCTGGCCTTGACATGCTGAGAACTTTCCAGAGATGGATTGGTGCCTTCGGGAACTCAGACACAGGTGCTGCATGGCTGTCGTCAGCTCGTGTCGTGAGATGTTGGGTTAAGTCCCGTAACGAGCGCAACCCTTGTCCTTAGTTACCAGCACGTTATGGTGGGCACTCTAAGGAGACTGCCGGTGACAAACCGGAGGAAGGTGGGGATGACGTCAAGTCATCATGGCCCTTACGGCCAGGGCTACACACGTGCTACAATGGTCGGTACAAAGGGTTGCCAAGCCGCGAGGTGGAGCTAATCCCATAAAACCGATCGTAGTCCGGATCGCAGTCTGCAACTCGACTGCGTGAAGTCGGAATCGCTAGTAATCGTGAATCAGAATGTCACGGTGAATACGTTCCCGGGCCTTGTACACACCGCCCGTCACACCATGGGAGTGGGTTGCTCCAGAAGTAGCTAGTCTAACCGCAAGGGGGACGGTTACCACGGAGTGATTCATGACTGGGGTGAAGTCGTAACAAGGTAGCCGTAGGGGAACCTGCGGCTGGATCACCTCCTTAATCGAAGACTTCAGCTTCTTCATAAGTTCCCACACGAATTGCTTGATTCAATTGCGAAGGCGATTGGGTCTGTAGCTCAGTTGGTTAGAGCGCACCCCTGATAAGGGTGAGGTCGGCAGTTCGAATCTGCCCAGACCCACCAATTGTCGCGGGGTCGTATGACCGGTTGACATTGGGGCCATAGCTCAGCTGGGAGAGCGCCTGCTTTGCACGCAGGAGGTCAGGAGTTCGATCCTCCTTGGCTCCACCATCTCCAGGCTGACCAAGAGTCCAGAATTGAATATCCCGGGTGGGATATTGAATTCTGAACTTTGCTTCAGAATCGTTCTTTAAAAATTCGGGTATGTGATAGAAGTGACTTGTTGAGTGTTTCACTGCACTCAATAATTCAAGGTAAAAATTTGCGAGTTCAAGCGCGAATTTTCGGCGAATGTCGTCTTCACCCCTATGATCACGAGCAGATTGCTTGGGGTTATATGGTCAAGTGAAGAAGCGCATACGGTGGATGCCTTGGCAGTCAGAGGCGATGAAAGACGTGGTAGCCTGCGATAAGCTTCGGGGAGTCGGCAAACAGACTTTGATCCGGAGATCTCTGAATGGGGGAACCCACCTAGGATAACCTAGGTATCTTGTACTGAATCCATAGGTGCAAGAGGCGAACCAGGGGAACTGAAACATCTAAGTACCCTGAGGAACAGAAATCAACCGAGATTCCCTTAGTAGTGGCGAGCGAACGGGGATTAGCCCTTAAGCTTCTTGGATTTTAGCGGAACGCTCTGGAAAGTGCGGCCATAGTGGGTGATAGCCCCGTACGCGAAAGGGTCCAGGAAGTGAAATCGAGTAGGACGGAGCACGTGAAACTTTGTCTGAATATGGGGGGACCATCCTCCAAGGCTAAATACTACTGACTGACCGATAGTGAACCAGTACCGTGAGGGAAAGGCGAAAAGAACCCCGGAGAGGGGAGTGAAATAGAACCTGAAACCGTATGCGTACAAGCAGTGGGAGCCTACTTTGTTAGGTGACTGCGTACCTTTTGTATAATGGGTCAGCGACTTATATTCAGTGGCGAGCTTAACCGAATAGGGGAGGCGTAGCGAAAGCGAGTCTTAATAGGGCGTTTAGTCGCTGGGTATAGACCCGAAACCGGGCGATCTATCCATGGGCAGGTTGAAGGTTAGGTAACACTGACTGGAGGACCGAACCGACTACCGTTGAAAAGTTAGCGGATGACCTGTGGATCGGAGTGAAAGGCTAATCAAGCTCGGAGATAGCTGGTTCTCCTCGAAAGCTATTTAGGTAGCGCCTCACGTATCACTCCAGGGGGTAGAGCACTGTTTCGGCTAGGGGGTCATCCCGACTTACCAAACCGATGCAAACTCCGAATACCTGGAAGTGTCAGCGTGGGAGACACACGGCGGGTGCTAACGTCCGTCGTGAAAAGGGAAACAACCCAGACCGTCAGCTAAGGTCCCAAAGTTCTAGTTAAGTGGGAAACGATGTGGGAAGGCTTAGACAGCTAGGAGGTTGGCTTAGAAGCAGCCACCCTTTAAAGAAAGCGTAATAGCTCACTAGTCGAGTCGGCCTGCGCGGAAGATGTAACGGGGCTCAAACTAGACACCGAAGCTACGGGTTCGTCGTAAGACGAGCGGTAGAGGAGCGTTCTGTAAGCCTGTGAAGGTGAGTTGAGAAGCTTGCTGGAGGTATCAGAAGTGCGAATGCTGACATGAGTAACGACAATGCGAGTGAAAAACTCGCACGCCGAAAGACCAAGGGTTCCTGCGCAACGTTAATCGACGCAGGGTGAGTCGGCCCCTAAGGCGAGGCAGAAATGCGTAGTCGATGGGAAACGGGTTAATATTCCCGTACTTCTAGTTATTGCGATGGGGGGACGGAGAAGGCTAGGCCAGCTTGGCGTTGGTTGTCCAAGTTTAAGGTGGTAGGCCGAACACTTAGGCAAATCCGGGTGTTCAAGGCCGAGAGCTGATGACGAGTGTTCTTTTAGAACACGAAGTGGTTGATGCCATGCTTCCAGGAAAAGCCTCTAAGCTTCAGATAACTAGGAACCGTACCCCAAACCGACACAGGTGGTTGGGTAGAGAATACCAAGGCGCTTGAGAGAACTCGGGTGAAGGAACTAGGCAAAATGGCACCGTAACTTCGGGAGAAGGTGCGCCGGTGAGGGTGAAGCATTTACTGCGTAAGCCCATGCCGGTCGAAGATACCAGGCCGCTGCGACTGTTTATTAAAAACACAGCACTCTGCAAACACGAAAGTGGACGTATAGGGTGTGACGCCTGCCCGGTGCCGGAAGGTTAATTGATGGGGTTAGCGCAAGCGAAGCTCTTGATCGAAGCCCCGGTAAACGGCGGCCGTAACTATAACGGTCCTAAGGTAGCGAAATTCCTTGTCGGGTAAGTTCCGACCTGCACGAATGGCGTAACGATGGCGGCGCTGTCTCCACCCGAGACTCAGTGAAATTGAAATCGCTGTGAAGATGCAGTGTATCCGCGGCTAGACGGAAAGACCCCGTGAACCTTTACTGTAGCTTTGCACTGGACTTTGAGCCTGCTTGTGTAGGATAGGTGGGAGGCTTTGAAGCGAGGACGCCAGTTCTCGTGGAGCCATCCTTGAAATACCACCCTGGCATGCTTGAGGTTCTAACTCTGGTCCGTCATCCGGATCGAGGACAGTGTATGGTGGGCAGTTTGACTGGGGCGGTCTCCTCCTAAAGAGTAACGGAGGAGTACGAAGGTGCGCTCAGACCGGTCGGAAATCGGTCGCAGAGTATAAAGGCAAAAGCGCGCTTGACTGCGAGACAGACACGTCGAGCAGGTACGAAAGTAGGTCTTAGTGATCCGGTGGTTCTGTATGGAAGGGCCATCGCTCAACGGATAAAAGGTACTCCGGGGATAACAGGCTGATACCGCCCAAGAGTTCATATCGACGGCGGTGTTTGGCACCTCGATGTCGGCTCATCACATCCTGGGGCTGAAGCCGGTCCCAAGGGTATGGCTGTTCGCCATTTAAAGTGGTACGCGAGCTGGGTTTAGAACGTCGTGAGACAGTTCGGTCCCTATCTGCCGTGGACGTTTGAGATTTGAGAGGGGCTGCTCCTAGTACGAGAGGACCGGAGTGGACGAACCTCTGGTGTTCCGGTTGTCACGCCAGTGGCATTGCCGGGTAGCTATGTTCGGAAGAGATAACCGCTGAAAGCATCTAAGCGGGAAACTCGCCTCAAGATGAGATCTCACTGGGATCTTGAATCCCCTAAAGGGCCGTCGAAGACTACGACGTTGATAGGTTGGGTGTGTAAGCGCTGTGAGGCGTTGAGCTAACCAATACTAATTGCCCGTGAGGCTTGACCATATAACACCCAAACAATCTGGTGATTGTGGGTGCGACTGGTTGAAGTCGACAGACCGAAAATTGGCCTGAACCGCAAAAACAGACTGTCACATACCTGATTCGGGGTCGCGTCGCAGACGAGATCCCAACCGAATTGCTTGACGACCATAGAGCGTTGGAACCACCTGATCCCATCCCGAACTCAGCAGTGAAACGACGCATCGCCGATGGTAGTGTGGAGCTTCTCCATGTGAGAGTAGGTCATCGTCAAGCTTCTATCCCAAACCCCCGATCCGTGAAAACGGTTCGGGGGTTTGTCTTTGGGCGCGAGAAAGTGTGCGGTACCGCGTCGAAGCCGGTAGCGCCCGGAAACTCTTGAATCGCCACCGCCAGTGCTGCGCTCGTCTAGAATAGCCGCGATACCTAAAGAGCCTTACCACCATGCCCGAACAGGCGGAACAACGCCCCCTTTCCGAACTTCCTCTGCACGACCTGATTGCCTGTCACGAGTGCGATCTATTAATGCGCCACCCACACATCGGCGAAGAGCAAAAGGCCTGTTGCCCGCGCTGTGGCTATGAATTGGTGGTGCACCGCTCGCAGATGGAGCGTCGCGCCCTGGCGTTGGTGCTGACTGCACTGTTCTTGTTCGTACCGGCAAACTTCCTTCCGATCATGAAGCTCAACCTGCTTGGGCAGACCAGCCACGATACGGTTTGGACAGGGGTTTTAGGCCTCTACAACACGGGCATGGAAGGTGTCGCGGTGTTGGTGTTCCTGTGCAGCATGGTTATCCCGCTGATCAAACTGCTCTGCCAGCTGATTGTGTTGGTTTGCATCGAGACTCGGCGCGCCCTTGGCCTGGGGCTGATGCTCTATCGCCTGTATCACCACCTTCGGGAGTGGGGAATGCTCGAGGTTTACCTCATGGGCATCCTGGTTTCCATCGTCAAGTTGATCGATCTTGCAGACCTCCATCTGGGCATCGGTCTGGCCTGTTTCATTGGCTTGCTGCTGGCCCAGGTATGGCTCGAGGTGACCATGTCGCCACACCAGGTGTGGGATGCACTGGACGCCGAAGGAGACGCCCATGCGAGCCATTGATGCCGGCATCATCGTCTGCGACGAATGCCATCAGTTGAACCGCCCTGAGTCCGATGAGGATCACGGTTCCTGCAGCCGCTGCGGTGCACGCCTGCACCCTCGTCGCCCCGACAGCCTGACCCGCACCTGGGCATTGCTGATTACCGCGGCCATTCTCTATGTGCCGGCAAATGTGCTGCCAATCATGACGGTGAACTTCTTAGGCAACGGTGCGCCCTCGACCATCATGGGTGGTGTGCTTGAGCTGATTCACGCCGAGATGGTGCCCATTGCCCTGGTCGTTTTCGTCGCCAGCATCCTTGTGCCCACTTTCAAGTTGGTGGGCATCGCGCTGCTGCTTTACTCAGTACAGCGACGACTGCCCATGTCACCGCGACAGCGCATCCTGATGTACCGCTTCATCGAATGGATAGGTCGCTGGTCCATGCTGGATATCTTCGTCATCGCCATCCTTGTGGCGTTGGTGAACTTCGGCAACCTGGCCAGCATCGAAGCCAACCTGGGAGCGGCTGCCTTTGCTACCGTCGTGGTGATAACCATGATCGCGGCAGTGACTTTCGATCCCAGGCTGATCTGGGACAACACCGATATGGACGACGAGAATGCCTGAGTTGCCAACGCCTAAAACCCGTAAAACCACGAGTTGGTCTGCCATCTGGGTGCTACCTCTGCTGGCGCTCATCATTGGCCTCTGGCTCGCATGGAAGGCCATGAGTGAAGCAGGCATCGAGATCCAGATCCGTTTCGAGAACGGTGATGGCATTCAAGTCGGCAAGACCCAACTGATGTACAAAGGCATCCAGGTCGGCAAGGTGATCGACCTGCATGTCAGCAACGACATCAAGGGCGTGATTGCGACGGTCGAGGTGATGAAGGAGGCCGAGCCCTACCTCAGTAAGGAAACCCGTTTCTGGCTGGTACGCCCGCGGGTATCGCTCGCCGGCGTTACGGGACTGGAAACCCTGGTTTCCGGTATCTACATCGCCATCGATCCGGTCAAAGGCGAGCCCGCGCGACGCTACACGGCGCTCGCTGAGCCCCCACCACTGTCCGATTCGCTTCCCGGCCTTCACCTCACTCTGAAGGCCGAGCGCCTCGGTTCGCTTGAGCAAGGGAGCCCAGTCTACTACCGGCAGATTCAGGTCGGTCAGGTGAAGAGTTACCAGTTGGCGGAAGACCAGCGCACCGTCGAGATCAAGGTGCACATCGAACAGCCCTACGCGCATCTTGTGCGCAAGCACACTCGTTTCTGGAATGCCAGTGGCCTCAGCGTCACTGCGGGTCTGTCGGGCGTGAAGATTCGCACCGAGTCCGCGCTAAGCATCATGGCCGGCGGCATCGCTTTCTCCACGCCAGAGCACCGCCAAGACAGTCCGCCCACTGACCCGAGCATCCCGTTCCGGCTGTATGACGGCTTCGAGTCCGCCGAGGCGGGCCTTCGCGTATTGCTGCGGATGGACGACGTCAGTGGCCTCAGTCCGGGCAACACCCCGGTGATGTACAACGGTGTCCAGGTCGGCACCCTGAAGAAGCTGGACATGGACAAGGACTTCACGGGCGCCACTGCCGAACTGACCATGGAGCCACGTACCGAAGACTTCCTCGTCGAAGGCACCGAGTTCTGGACGGTGAAACCGTCGATCTCGCTGGCGGGCATCACCGGCATCGAAGCCCTTGTGAAGGGGAACTATATTGCTGTGCGCTTCGCCAAGGAAGGTACGCCGACCCGTGAATTCAAGGTGCGCCCCAAGGCGCCTCCACTCAACACCGATGCGCCCGGTCTGCACCTGGTGCTGACCAGCGAGCGACTCGGCTCCCTGGAGGTCGGCAGCCCGGTGCTGTTCCGTCAGATGCGCGTGGGCAGCGTGCAGAGCTACCAGCTCTCGCGTAACCAGCAGCGTGTGGTGATTGGCATTCACATCGAGCCCGAGTTCACCAAGCTGGTCAACGAGTCCACCCGTTTCTGGAACTCCAGCGGTATTACTCTCAAGGGCGGCCTGTCGGGGGTCGAGGTGAAGAGTGAATCCCTGCAGACTTTGCTGGCGGGCGGTATCACCTTCGACACCCCAGATCCGAAAGCCAAGCCGGTCACCCGGCCGCGTCGCTTCACCTTGTATGACGATGAGACTCAAGCCGTCGTCAAGGGCACTCTGGTCGACATCATCATTCCGCAGGCCGAGGGCGTGAAGGCCGGTACGCCGATCCGCTTCAAGGGCATCGATGTGGGCGAAGTGGAAACCGTGACCCTGAACAGTGATCTATCCGGCGTAACGGTCAAGGCACGTCTGACCCAGGCGGCGGATCGCATTGCCAGCGCCGGAACCCAGTTCTGGGTGGTGCGTCCGGAGCTCGGTCTGCTGCGCACGGCCAATCTGGAGACACTGGTCAGCGGCCAATACCTGGAGGTGCTGCCAGCTGCCAAGCCTGGCGCAGCCCAGACCCGATTCACCGCGCTGGATCAGGCGCCGGATGCACTTGCGCGCCAGGAAGGCCTGCGCATCACCCTCAGCGCGCCGCGACGTGGCTCGATCAAACCGGGTGTGATCGTCAGCTATCGCGAGGTTCCCGTTGGTAAGGTGCTCTCCTACGAGCTCGGCAAGACCGCCGACCGCGTCTTCATCCATGTACTCATCGAACCGCGCTACGCGCCCCTGGTGCACAGCGGCAGCCGCTTCTGGCACACCAGTGGTGTCGGGGTGGATGCCAGCCTGTTCGATGGTGTGAAGGTGCGAACTGGCTCCCTGGAGTCCTTGGTGGAGGGCGGGATTTCTTTCGCCACACCGAACGAAGGGCAGATGGGCAACGCCGCGCTCAATGGCCAGACCTTCGCCCTGCATGACGATGCCGAGGACGAGTGGCTGACCTGGGCGCCGAAGATTCCTTTGGCGAAGTAAGCACGTAACAAACAAAAGGGCCGCAATCCGCGGCCCTTTTGCTTTTCTGGCGAACGGATCAGGCGGGTTCGGCCGCCTCGTCCTTCGCATCCTGGGTGGCGGTAGCCACGTCGCGACGCTTGATGAACTTCCAGTCCGCCTCGTCGATGTAGATGCCGTTCGGGCCACTGCCGCCTTCCAGGTCGATGGCGACGTTGGCCGATACCTGCGGCTTAACCGACGCGAGGATGGGGGTGAAGCCCAGTTGCTGGCTGGTTTCGATCAGCGCCTGCTGGTTGCGTTCGTCGATGTCTGCCGCTTCGTCCAGGTAGTAGGGCAGTCGAATTCGCCCGGCTTGCTCGCGGTCCATCAGATGCAACAGCAGGTACATGTTGGTCAGCGCCTTGATGGTCATCGTAGTGCCGTTGGAAGCGGCGCCATCGATGTCCGTGTGGATGACCGGCTGGCCGTGCACCTTGGTGATCTCGAAGGCCAGCTCGAACAGGTCTTTCAGGCCCAGCTGGTTGCCGTTGGCGGCCACCAGGCGCGCCAGGTATTCCTTGGCCTCTTCGTTCTTCGCATCCTGATCGCTCGAGTTGGTCAGGTCGAAGACAGATAGGGTCTCGCCCTCCTCGTACTGGCCGGCGCTGTGGATGATCTGATCGATGTGACGCAGGGCTTCCTTGTTCGGCGCAAGGACGATGCGGAAGCTCGACAGGTTGGAGACCTGGCGCTTGTTGATCTCGCGGTTGAACAGCGCCAGCTGGTGTTCCAGGTTGTCGTAGTCGCTGCGGATATTGCGCAGGGTCCGGGCGATGTCGGTGACTGCGGCGCGGCGCGCCTTGGCCAGGGTCAGGGCTTCGTCCTGGCGGTGTGCGTAAGCGTTGATCAGCAATTGCAGGCGGCGCTCGGCGTCGTCTTCGCTGTCGAACTTGGCCACACCTTTGAGGCGGACCTGCGCGTAGAGCGCTTCGATCTGGCCGTCGATGCGCTGCAGTGCCTGCCACGTATCCTGGTAGTCATTGAGCAGCGGCAGCAGATTGTCGAGGCTGTCGTCCACCGGGTCCATGAACGGCTTGCCGAAGGGCAGGTCGGCGGGCAGCAGCTGGCGACGGCGCAGGGCGTCTTCCAGGGTGCGTTCCTTGGCTTCCAGGTCGGCGAGTTGACGCCCTACCAACTGCAGCTTGGCGGAGAGTTGCTGGACGCGTTCGGTGAAGGCATCGGCGGAGCGCTTGAGCTCATCCTGGGTGGCTTCCAGCTGCGCCAGCTCTTCCAGCTTGGCGGGCTCTTCGGCAGCCAGGGTCTGGCTCTTGCGGAAATCTTCCAGGGCTTTCTGCGCGTCGAGCACGTCCTGGTACAGCTTCTCTGCCTGGGCCTTGCTCGCCGCGCGGTCGGCGGCAACGGACTGCTGGGTCTTGAGCTGCTTCAGCTCGCGTTCCAGGCGGTCTTTCTGGTCGCGCAGGGCTGCACGGTCGGCCAGGGCCTGGAGGGCTGGCGGTTCGATGTGGGAGAGGTCGATGGACAGGCCCGGTACTTCGAACTGGCTGCCTTTGAACTGGTCGAGCACGGTTTCCAGGGTCTTCACCCAGGCTTCGCCGTCGTCCAGCTGAATACCTTTCTCGCCCAGCGGGAGGCTGAACAGCTGGCCGTTGAACAGGCGCATCAGGCGGTCCACGTCGGCCTGGGAGAACTCTTCGCGCAGGCGGGAGTAGCTGTTGTTGTCGGCGTGGTCGAGCTGCTGTTTTACCGCCTTCAGACGCTTCTCCAGATCGCGCAGGCGCTCGTCCAGGTCTTCGGCGGAGAACTGGCGGGACTGCGCGAGGGCGCCGGCCAGTTCGTCGTGGGCATCCTTGGCGGCGAGCAGCTGCTGCTCCAGCACTTTGGCATTTTCCACCAGGGCAAAGCGGTTCTTCAGCACTGCCAGCTCGCCCAGCCAGCGCTGGTTCTCGGTGATGGCACGCTCCAGGCGCATCATTTCCTGGGTGCCGCCACGCTGTTCGCTCTGCAGACCGTCCTGCTCGTTGCGGTAGTGCTCGGCCTGGATCACCAGCTCCTCGCGGCGAGCGCCGGAATAGTCCTGCCAGGTCCCCAGCAGCGAATCCAGCAACGGCGAGATTCGGTGCAGCTTGCCGCGCAGGGTCTCGCGTTGGGCCACGCCGTTGGCCAGGGCCTCGACCAGCGGACCGGCGGAAACCAGCGCCTGGTAGTCCTGCTCCATGCGGCGCACGTCGCGGAAGGCCTCTTCGCAGGCGGCGATGTAGTCCACGCTGCCCGAGCGCAGGCTGTGCTCGAAGGCATCGAGGAACAGCTGCTTGAGCTTGGCCGCGGTGATCTCGCGCATGTGCAGCAGGTTGATGAACAGCGAGCGGAAGGTCTTCAGGCTCTGTTCGCTGGTGGAGCGCAGCGGGATCAGGGTCAGGTCCAGCGGGATGGAGGTATGACCGCCCACCAGCAGGCGGCGAAGTTCATCGGGCTTGAGCTCGTAGGCCTTGATGCCTTCGCGCTCCAGGCTGTTGAACAGCTCGCGCTGACGCAGGCAGGTGCCGTCGCGCTGGTAGTGCTCCAGGTTCAGTTCGCCCCGGTAGGCGAAGAACTGGTGACCGAAACCACCGCCCGGGCCGCGACCTGCAACGCCGATGACGTGCGGGCCATGGGGCAGGGAGACTTCAACCAGGATGTAGCTGGTATCGGTGGCGAAGTAGAACTTGCGCGACTGCTCCAGGCTGTACTTGCCGAAGCTCATGTCCGACATGCGCGCCAGGATCGGGAACTGCAGCGCGTTGATCGAAGCCGATTTACCGAGGTTGTTGGCGCCGTAGATCGACAGCGGGGTTTCCAGCGGGAACAGGCCTAGGCTGTAACCGGCCGTGTTCAGCAGGGCGAAGCGGCGGATGCCGTAGCGTTCCTGGCTCATGCGTCTTCCTCCTGGGCGGCGCGTTCTTCGGCCATGGCACGGGCCAGGGCGTCTTCTTCGGACTCCGCGGGCGCATCGACGGTTTCAGGCTCGTCGATGGGGATGATGGCGTCGCCGCTGTCGTCGTCCAGCAGTACCGGGGCATGCAGCTCCAGGTCAGTGCTGTGCAGGCTGGCAGCCAGGTCGCGGTCATGCTGTACCGCCAGGCACACATCGAGGAAACGGTGCATCGGCGGCAGGAAGCGGTAAACACCGTTGCTGTCTTCGGCAAAGCCGAGTTGGGTGAGCCGGCGGATTACCTTCTCTTCCAGTTCTTCATGGGTGGTCACCTCGGCCTGCATGAACAGGTCGCGGTACTTTTCCAGCAGGGCTGGCAGTTCGTCGCGGCCGATGCTGCCGCCATCGAGTACCGCAAGCGGGTCGCGGCCCTGGTCGGCCAGGTGCTCCACCAGGATGAAGGTGAACAGAGCCAGGCGCTGGGCGGTCTTGTTCACCTGGGCACCCATCTGCTCGGGCACGAAGTAGTAGAAACCACGCGGGTCGCAGACCAGCTCGAAGCCGAGGCCCTTGAACAGGGCGCGGTACTGGTCCTGCATGGTGGACAGCTGGGCGTAGCACTCCGGCTCGCTGCGGGAGAGGTGATAGCCCTTGAACAGCTCGCGGAAGATAGGCGCCAGCTGGGTCATTTCTTTCAGGTCGATATTCATCAGGAAGTCTTCTCGGCCGCGGCGTTGGGGCTCTTGATCAGGGCGTAGGAGCTCAGGCTGACCTGGTGCTCGGCGGTCAGGTAGTCACGACGCTCCAGGCGATCGCGCGAGAAGCGCGAATCGCGGGAAAGACGCGAGAACCAGTAGAGGAGTTCGTCGGTGGCGCCTTCGGGTTCCTGCTCCAGTAGCCAGACCATCAGGTCCGGTAGCGGCAGGGCCTGCTCGCAGCGGTCGAGCATTTCCCGAGCGGTCTTCGGTGAGCGCGGTGCAGTGGCCTTGCGCGCCCCGCCGGATTTCGGGAAGTGCGCCGGTTTCGGCTGGAAGCGTGCCAGGGCGTAGACATAGGCCTCCACCTGCGAGCCACTGCCCAGGAAGGTGGTCTGCGGGCGGGTGAACAGCGGCATCGCGGCCTGGGGCACAGCGTCCAGGCCCTTCTTGCGGATCACCGACAGCGCCAGGGCGGCGCCACGGGTCACGGCATTGTGCCGACGCGCTTCTTCGCGCAGCGGCAGCAGGAGCTCGCGGGCCTTGCGCAGGGTGATCTGGGCACTGGTCTGCATCTCCAGGATGCGTGCATGGGTGCGCAGCAGCAGGTCGTCGTCTACCAACTGGCCAAGGCGTTGCTGTTCGCCCAGGAGGCGCAGCAACACCTGCTCGACGCGTCGCACACCTTGCTCGAAGGCACCGTCGGCGGCCACCAGCTGGATCATCGGCTCGACGTACTCGTCCCAGGTGGCCAGCACTTCAGCGTAGCGCTGGCGCAAGGGAATCTGCCGGTCGCTGGTTTTGGCGCGGTCGGCCACGGCCACCAGGGCCTGCTCGTCGTTGTCGAGCTTCTTCAGGACATCGCGTACACGCATGTCGAGCAGACGCAACTGGCGCGCCAGGTCGTTGCCGTCACGGATTTCGAAGGCTTCCTGGATATAGCCGGCGAGGCGTTCCAGGTGACGCAGGTAGGCTTCGATCTCCAGGCACAGGCCGAGGCGGTGTTCGCGCCGCAGGTAGGCGAGGAAGTCGTGGATCTGCGCGTTCAGCTCGAAGCGGTTCGGACTCTTGGCCACGGGAACCAGGATGTCCAGGCGCACCCAGAGGTCGAGCAGGGCAGTCACGTCGGTGGGCGTGCCCTCCGGCAACTGGCCGGCGAGCTGCACGCGCAGTTCCACCAGGCTCAGGGTGCCGGCATCGAAGCGCTCGCAGAGCGGCTCGAGCAACGTCCAGTGTTCGGCTAGGGCGCGCAATACGCGCTTGGGATCGATCATCGATTGGCCGGGGTTCGCTGAAAAAAGAGGCGATTGTACTTCAGGTTGCTGGCAGCGATTGAGCTTCAACCGATCAGAGGAGCGACACCCGTCGCGGACTGACATTTTTTGGCAGTTTGCGACTGGCATCGTGCTATCAGATAGCCGAAAAAGGCTGGAAAGCCTTGTGCAAGTGATTGAATTCCCTGGCATGTTTTCTGCGTTAGGGAAGCGTCCGCTGTATGACCGCAGGAACCATGAGCCCCGAATCCGCACTTCTCGCCGACGCCCGCTGGGCCGAGCTGGAACGCCAGACCGACCTGGCCTGGGACCTCGACGCCATCACCAACCGGCAAGAGGCCATCGACTTCCTGCTGCACTTCGAAAACCGCCTGTGCGTCTATTCGGGGTACGTGGAAAAGCTCTACAGCCGCTACAGCTTCGTGGTGCCCGAAGAGGAACATGGCAGCATCACCATCCTTCCCGACGAGATGGCCTGGTACGACACCTTCCATGACATTCCTGCAGACGCCGTGTTGCCTACCGGTATCCATGTCCTTCCCGGTGAAGTGCTCGGCTCGACCGGCCTCTACCTGAAGATCCCCGGCGAGCACCGTCTCAGCGCTTCACACGAACTGCCCTTCCTGGACGGCCTCAAATTCCTGATCCAGCGTTACCAGTCCCGTGGCGAGCAGTTCCTGCCAGTGCTGGTCAAGGGTGACCTGCGCGAGTACGAGGCGCGCATGCCTTCGTTGCACCTGCATCGCATCGATGCGAGTCGCCTGGGACGCAATTCCCGGCTGGAGGTCTCGAACATCAAGGGCGCCATCGCCGATCACCTGGTCGGACTGTTCCGCCAGGGCTGACCTCGGCGTTACCCCTTTGTTGCGATGGGTAACAGCCATCCATCGCCGACTTCCTGGCAAGCACCCTCAACTCGACTATGGGTCGGGACGCTTCCCGGCCTGCCTCCCTATAGTGGCTAAAAAGGGGACGAGTCTTCGTCGCTTGCCCATACAAGAACAATCAGGGATGTCGCCATGCGTTCGAATCCGCTGCCCGCCTGGTCGCTGAAGGCCATTCTTCTTGCCGGGGTGTTCTCCTCGTCTATCGCCCAGGCGCGAATGGAGGAGCTGGCCGACAGCGAACTGTCCGACATCACCGGCCAGGCATTCATCAACCTGACCACCGACGCCAATGCCGGGATCAACTACACCCGCGTCAACTTCGGGGTGAACGTCGACACCCAGCTGAACATGAAGAAGCTCCAGCTCGGCCAGTATGACGACTCCGTTACTCGGGCGGGGGAAGTCGCTGGTTCGTCCGACATCCTCATCAACAACTTCGCCCTTGGCACCGTGAATGCGGACGGCTCGGTTAACCCATTCCGTATTGCCGATCCCTTCGTCGAACTGGCCTATTCCGGCAACAAGGTGGTGGGTGTGCGCATCGGCTTCGGCGAGGCCAAGGGCGTGTTGTCGGGGGATATCCAGAGCCTGACCGGGAATATCCCGGTGCACATCACCGGCACCGCCAAGCCCATCATCGACAAGGCTTCGGGGTTCGATCAGTTCCTCCTGGCGCTGGCCGGTATCAGTGACTCGACCAGGCTACAGGCCGACGCCACCCTGGTGAACTCCAGCGGCAACGCCGATCCGGTACGCGGTGGCATGGCCGGCCTCACCAATGGCACGGCGCTGAGTTGCGTCAGCGGTTGTAACCTCGGCGGCCTCTCCGACGCTCTGCTCAGCCTGTTCAAGTCCAGCGGTTGCGGCATCCTCTCCCTTAATACCTGCTTCCCGCTCAGCGACTTCAAATCCCTGCCGGTGGGCAACATCAGCAACATGAACACCATGGAGGGCGCGGCGAAGGGCTTCTTCATCTCCTTCCAGACCCAGGACCTGGCGTGGAAGGACATGGACCAGAACGCCTTCATGACCGCCCTCAAGGGCGCTTTCATGAACATGCCCAAGTACCGCGACGCCAACGGCAACTTGGTGTCGCCGATCAACATCGACTTCGAGCAGGCGTTCAATGGCATCCCGCGGCAGGACACCTGCCTGGGCACAGCCACCGCGGGGTGTTGAGCATGCGCAGAACCATCGTGATCCTGCTGTCGTTGGCCGCCGCCACAGCGCAGGCTGAACTCAAGGCGCTGGATGACGCGGAGCTCTCCAATGTGGACGGTGCCGGAATCGGCTTCGTGCTGGATCAGGTCCTGCTGGACGCCAACAACGCGACCATCACCATCAACGACATCACAAACGCCGCCAAGCAGAACGTGCCGATCTCGGTGAAGGAGTTCTACCTGGGCGCCGCCGGCAGCAACAAAGGGGCGAATCTGAGCCCGGTTACCATCGGCCGGCTCGACCATCCCTTCGCCCTCAATCTCGCCAAGGGCGAAGCCATGCGCACCCTGCGCGACGATGGGCAGTGGGTGCAGACCACCCCGAGCAATGTCACTGTCCTCGAATTCATGTTTCCGGAGCGCCTGACCGGCGCCGCCGGCCAACCCTGCATCGCGGGTTTGGCTGCCGCCGGCAACAACTGCTCCAGCCGCGCCAGCGAGAAGGTCGATCTGGGCATCCGCTTCGATTTCCAGGTGGCCGCCGGACGCACCGATATCCTTAACCTCGACTTCGCCGAGCTGGCGATGGACGGCTCCTACTTGCGTCTGTGGGGGGACAGCAGCCGCAGCCAGATGGTCGGCGAGGCGCGTATCAATCTGTTCACAAAGAGCCTGCAGATCATGAGCTGCGCAGCCGGCACCACCGGTTGCACGACTGCCACCGAGCAGCGCGACCGCACCATCTTCCTCAACAACGCCTTCGCCAACATATCCCTCGGCTACGGCAAGACCCAGCCGCTGCTGTTCGACGTGAGCAGCAACGGCCAGTTCGTGCTCGAACTGCCCAACCCCACGGCGTCCGGTACCTCCCAGGCGCAGAAGGATGCGCTGGCCGCTGACTTCTACGCCAACGCGCCGCGCACCAACATCGTCATCAACAGCCTCCAGACCGGCAGCGGCAGCTTTTCCAGCGGTGGCTACAACTTCGGCTACAACGCGCTCCAGGGGCTCAGCATCAATTACCTGAAGGTGACCAGCCATGACCTTTAGGGCGCTCTACCTGGCGGTATTGCTGGTGCTACCGTCGATGGCGCGAGCCGAGTTGCAAGCGCTGGAGGACGCCGACCTGAGCCAGATGAGTGGGCAGGGCGGGGTGTACCTCTCCGGCGAGTTCAGCATCAACAAGAATGGCGGCGTGCTCTGGAACACACCGGTGTCCAATAATCCGGCCACATGGACGGCCAACGAGCGCAGCTGCGCCATCGCTGGTGCCGCCACTCCGGAAAGTTGCGGCCTGCGCATCGCCATCCGCTCCGAGGCCAATGGCGGCTGGTATGTGCTGGACAACCTCAAGGGCATCTTCAGCTTCGAGGGCCTGACACTGAACACCCGACTGATCAGCAGTGGTTTCGGCGGCGACGGTGCGGCCTTCAACCAGGATGTGCTGGCGCTGGGCCTGCCCAACGAGATGCGCTTCAAGAACGGCAGCTTCGCCTTCGGCGTGGCCAACCAGGGTGGCTGGCAGAACAAGTCCGGCACCGTCGCCAACGGCGGCAATCCCAGCTACCAGCAGACGAATATCTTCTCGGCGAAGATCGACGGCACCATCCGCATGCAGGGCAGCGTGCTGATCTTCCCGAAGAACTGAGGAACCGCCCATGCGCCCAGCCCCCTTGCTGTTCGGCATGCTCCTCGCTTCCCAGGCCCAGGCCATGGAAGCGCTGGACGACTCCACCATGGCTTCGGTCAGCGGCCAGGGCGGTATCAGCCTGGAGGCTTCCAGCAAGGGCTGGTCGGCCAGCAACGTCAGCTACACACAGG
Organism: Pseudomonas sp. JS3066; assembly: GCF_036328175.1. Classification (NCBI taxonomy): domain Bacteria; kingdom Pseudomonadati; phylum Pseudomonadota; class Gammaproteobacteria; order Pseudomonadales; family Pseudomonadaceae; genus Pseudomonas; species Pseudomonas sp. JS3066. Next base: position 4,569,115 of record NZ_CP143312.1, on the reverse strand, counting down.
ACGGCCGCAGCCTGAACCTGCGGGATGTGAGTAATCGCGCCGCCACCGGCACCACCGGCACCTCACAGTCGACCATCGATGTGCAGGACGGCCAGTTGGAGGTCCAGCACAGCTCCACGCCGCAGGTGCTGGCAGTGAACAACATCGAGATGGATGGCAGCAGCAAGAGCTTTGGCTCGTTCCGAGCCTTCTATACCTTGGGCGCCACCTTGAAGCTCAAGGGAGGCGGGGCCAGCGGCGTAAGCGGCATCGCGGTGAACGACAGCCGGCTGTCCCTTAGCGATGTGACCTTCTACTACCGCGACAACGGCTTCGACCTCATTGTCAAAGGCCTGTCCTTCGACACCTACCTGAACAACGCCTACCTGGACATCGTCAGCGGTGGCAGTGGTCAGGAGGTCAAGCTCAACCTCGGTGACGCGCGCTTCATCGGCACTGTCGGCGGTATCAGTCTCGACCTCGCCCACGGCGATCCCACGGTCTCCCCCGTGACGCCCGGCGCGCCGGACCTGCGGGACCCCAACGCCAGCCGCAGCTTCGGCAAGCTGAACATGGACCTGCGCCTGGGCGGCAGCCTCAGCGTCGCAAGTGGCGGTGCGAGCGGCGATGGCATCCGCGTCCGCCCGGACCTGAATATCGGTAGCAGCCTGTTCCAGTACCAGGACGAAGGCATCCTTCGCGCCGAGAACTTCTCCGGCACCCTGCGCAGCCTCGGAGGCCTGACCATCGACTTGGCCCAGGACGCAGGCAGCAGTTATGCACAGGTGGCCTTCCAGGACCTCAAGCTCAACGCCACCCTGGGCGGCTTGATCGTCGGCAACCCGACCAACCAGAAACTGGGCAGCCTGGCCATCGACCTCAACTTCGCCGACGACGGCGCCAAGCAGAACTGGCTCAAGCTACGTCCGGGCGGCGACCCCAACTCCGGGGCGAAGGGCCTGACTGCCGATGTCAGCTGGAACATGGCCAACAGCTCGGTTTCCCTCACCGATAACGGCAACAGCATGTGGTTCAGCGGCCTGCGCACCAACGGCACCGGCCAGCTCACCCTGGACCTGACCAAGAGTTGCGCGGGCGGGGTCAGCACCGGTTGCTACGCCGGCACCCAGAGCGACATGGGCAAGGGCAACTACAACGGTCATTTCGACGGCCTACGCCTGGGGCTTTCCAACATCAAGGGCGGTTACAGCTTCGACGGCCTGCGCGTTGGCTCGGCCGATGCGCCGTTGCAGGGCGGCACCGAACTGCTGGTGCTGATGGAAATCTTCCCTGCCTACGACTTCACCCTGAATGGCCAGATCACCCTGCTGCCGGGGGGGAGCAGTGGCGACGGTGTGCATTACAACGCCGACTTCGTCTTCAGCGATGCCCGTGCCGCCATCACGGTGGATGAAACCGGCAAGGGCCTGTGGCTGGCCGGCACCACCTACGACATGCACTTTCGCGATGGCTCGGTGGACGTGAGCAACAACGGCATCGAACTGCGCAAGGGTACCTACTGGTCGAAGCTGGAGGTCAGCGACCTGCGCTGGGGGGATCGTGCCACCGGCACCAGCCTTGGCAGGTTGGTACTGAAGCGCTTTGAGCTGGGCTCCACGCTGGCGGTGAGCTCCGGTGGTGCGGGCGCCCTATGCGTCGGCGGCAGCGGCGCCAATGCCGGTGCCTGCTCGGCCAGCGGCGGGCGCTGGGAGGATCGGGGCAATGAAGGTGTGTCGGTGAAATTGAAGAACGTCTTCGTCCGTGACACCGCGATCGACAGCACCACCAATGGCGTGGCCACCGACGAGAAGCGTAACCAGATCGTCTGGGAAACCAATCGCGTCAACGGTGCCGCCGGCACCGGCAGCCAGCTGGTTGTGGATAACTTCTCCACCTCGGATGGCAACCCCAGTGACCCGAACGCCAACACCTACGGCTTCAACGCCGACCTCAACCTGGACGTCGCGCCCACCAAGGTCTGCACTAAGAATGGCGGCAGCTGCACCCCGGTCACCCCGGACCCGCTGGGCTTCGCGGTGAACGGCCGCATCCACTTCAAGGAAATCAACGTCGACCGCCTGCAACACGTCCACCCAACCGGCGGCGCCGTCACCTCCATGTATGGCATCAAGGTGCAGAACGCCGACATCAGCGCCAACCTGACAGCGACGCCGATCAATTGAAGCCCCCAGGGGGCTTTCATTGTGGGAGCGAATTCATTCGCGATTGCAGGATGCAGTCCTGCCCAGGAACCCCGGGGGAGCGCTTCGCGCTCCTTTCGCGAATGAATTCGCTCCTACCAGGTTTCCCTGACCCTTCCATCAGCCGCCCGCCGACCTTTCCGCCCACCGCTTTTCACGCCACAATCCTCTGATCGGGTGCCGTCGCCACAAGCAGTCCGGCACCATCAGCCTGAGCCCCGGCCGCACGCACGGTGGGGCCGTGAGGAGCGAGCCATGAGCAGCCAAGATCGCGTCATCATCTTCGATACCACCCTGCGGGACGGCGAGCAGAGCCCCGGCGCTTCCATGACCAAGGAAGAAAAGCTGCGAATCGCCAAGGCCCTGGAGCGCATGCGGGTGGACGTGATCGAGGCCGGCTTCGCCATCGCCAGCCCCGGCGACTTCGAGGCGGTAAAGGCCATTGCCGACAGCATCAAGGACAGCACCGTGTGCAGCCTGTCGCGGGCAGTGGATGCCGATATCGACCGCGCCGCCGAAGCCCTGGCCGGCGCCAACTCCGCGCGCATCCACACCTTCATTGCCACCAGCCCCATCCACATGCAGTACAAGCTGCGCATGCAGCCGGACCAGGTGGTGGAGCAGGCCATTCGGGCGGTGACGCGTGCACGCAACCTCTGCGAAGACGTGGAATTCTCCTGCGAAGACGCCGGCCGCTCGGAAATCGATTTCCTCTGCCGCATCATCGAAGCCGCCATCGATGCCGGTGCTCGCACCATCAACATCCCCGACACTGTTGGCTACGCCATTCCGCACCAGTACGCGGAAACCATGCGCCAGCTGCTGCAGCGCATCCCCAATGCCGACAAAGCGGTGTTCTCGGTGCATTGCCACAACGACCTGGGGCTGGCCGTGGCCAACTCCCTGGCTGCCGTTGCAGTGGGCGCCCGCCAGGTGGAATGCACCATCAACGGCCTGGGCGAGCGCGCCGGCAATGCCGCGCTGGAAGAGATCGTGATGGCCATCAAGACCCGCCAGGACGTGCTCGGTGTCTACACCAACATCGACACACCGCACATCCTCAGCACGTCGCGCATGGTCTCCGGCATCACCGGTTTCCCGGTTCAGCCGAACAAGGCCATCGTCGGTGCCAACGCATTCGCCCACGAGTCCGGTATTCACCAGGACGGCGTGCTCAAGCACCGCGAAACCTACGAGATCATGTCCGCCCAGTCCGTCGGTTGGCACACCAACAAGATGGTGCTGGGCAAGCACTCCGGGCGTAACGCGTTCCGCACCCGCTTGGACGAGCTCGGCATCCAGCTGGGCAGCGAGGCCGACCTGAATGCCGCCTTCACCCGCTTCAAGGAGCTGGCGGACAAGAAGCACGAGATATTCGACGAAGACCTGCAGGCGCTGGTATCCGACACCTTGGGCGAGGAAGCCCCGGAGCACTTCAAACTGGTCTACCTGGAGGTCGCCTCCAAGACTGGAGAAGTGCCCCAGGCCAAGCTGGTGCTGTCCATCGACGGCGTGGAGCAAGGCGCGAGCGCCGACGGTTCCGGTCCGGTGGATGCCACCTTCAAGGCCATCGAAAGCCTGGCGACGTCCGAGTCGAGCCTGCAGCTCTATTCGGTCAACGCCATCACCCAGGGGACCGATTCCCAGGGTGAAGTCACCGTCCGCCTGGAAAAAGCCGGACGAATCGTCAACGGAAACGGTGCGGATACCGATATAGTTGTCGCCTCCGCAAAGGCCTACCTCAACGCGCTGAACCTGATGCAGGCCGGCGTGCGCAAGGCTCACCCACAGGTTGCTGACGTTTGATCACAGAACACCGTCGTCGCGCGTATCTCGATGCCATGCAGGTAGCCACCTGGCTACCCCGCACGGCATTGCCCTTCGCCGCACCTTCCAATCCCGAATTGCTGGCCCTGGTTCCGGATGTCCCCCACGAGGACGCACCGGTGCCGGTTGCTGACGCAACGCCCAAAGCACCCGCAGCGGAAGCCCGCCCGTCGGCGCCCTCCGCGCGCGCCAGGATCGAGATTCCCCGTCCTGGCAGCGCCCCGCGACCGGCCGTACAGCCCGAACCCGAAACGGCTGCCGAACCGGAAACCGCGCCGACCAAGGCGGAAACGCTTCCGCCGCCGCGCTTCTCGCTGCAGCTTCTGCGCGCTGGCAACTGCCTGCTGCTGGTGGAGCTGCCAACTGGCGAGCCGTTCCAGAGCCGAGACCCGGCCTACCTGCTGCTGAAAGACCTGTTGCGCGCTGCCGGCCTGCCGGACAGCCCGCAGATCCTCGGCGAGCCGGTGCGCTGGCCGTTGCTCAGCCGCGGCAACATGGACCAGGGCCCCGATGCCGCACGCGACTTCATCCAGGGCTTCGTTGGCGTGCGCATGGAAGAGCAGGGCGATTGCGCCTGTCTCTGGCTCGTGGGCCTGCCGGCGGTGCGATTTGCCGGTGAGGCCGACGCCACTGCCTTCAACCGAGAACTCCAGGTTGAAGGCCTGGGCGCCGCCTGGGCACTGCCTGGCCTGGAACTGTTGATGGACGAGCCCGAACTCAAGGGCGCACTCTGGCAAGCCATGCGCCGCGTGATGCGCCGCTGGAAGAACACTGAATGACCGATGCCGTTTCCTTCCGCCCGATGACCGAGGCGGACCTCGATACAGTCCTGAAAATCGAATACGCCGCCTTCAGCCATCCCTGGACCCGCGGCATCTTCAACGACAGCCTCAAGTCCTACGATTGCTGGCTGATGTTCGAAGGCAGCCAGCAGGTCGGCCACGGCGTGATCAACGTCATCGTCGGCGAGGCCCACCTGCTGAACATCACCGTCAAACCGGAAAGCCAGGGCCGCGGCCTGGGCCTGCGCCTGCTGGAGCACCTGATGGAGCGCGCCCGTGAACTGGAAGCCGGCGAATGCTTCCTCGAAGTGCGCGCCAGTAACCAGTCCGCCTACCGTCTGTACGAGCGTTATGGCTTCAACGAAATCGGCCGTCGCCGCGACTACTACCCCGCCGTGGGGGGCCGCGAAGACGCCCTGGTCATGGCCTGCACGCTGATCGATTGAGCCCGGCGCAGGCCATTGCCAAAGCTCCCGGTGCTCCGTAAGGTGCCGCCAGCCAGAAGAGGAGAAGAAGCATGAGCGACCTGCAACAGTTGATCGACAACAACGCGCGCTGGGCCGAGAAGATCAAGCAACAAGACCCGGACTTCTTTGCCAAGCTGGCCAAGCAGCAGGTGCCGGAGTACCTCTGGATCGGCTGCTCCGATGCCCGCGTGCCGGCCAACGAAATCGTCGGCATGCTGCCCGGCGACCTCTTCGTCCACCGCAACGTGGCCAACGTGGTACTGCACACCGACCTCAACTGCCTGTCGGTCATCCAGTACGCCGTGGACGTGCTCAAGGTGAGGCATATCCTGGTCACCGGCCACTATGGCTGCGGTGGCGTCCGCGCCGCCATGCGCGATACCCAGTACGGCCTGATCGATGGCTGGCTGCGCACCATTCGCGACCTCTACTACGACCAGCGCGAGCACCTCGCCACCTTCGCCACCGAAGAAGAGCGCGTTGACCGCCTCTGCGAGCTGAACGTCATCCAGCAGGTGGCCAACGTCAGCCACACCACTATCGTCCAGAACGCCTGGCACCGTGGCCAGGAACTCTCCGTCCACGGCTGCATCTATGGCATCAAGGACGGCATCTGGAAAAACCTCAACGTCACCGTCAGCGGCATGGAACAACTGCCGCCGCAGTACCGCCTGCGCCCTATCGGACAGAACTGAACCATGACGCAATACAACAGCCGGGCCGTTGGCCTGGCCTGGCTCGGCCTGCTCGTGGCCAGCGTTTTCTGGGCCGGCAACGCCTTGGTTGCCCGCGCCTTCCACGATGCCATCCCGCCGTTCACTCTGGCCTTCTGGCGCTGGACGCTGGCGCTGGCCATCCTCCTGCCTTTCGTCGCACGACCCATGTGGGAGCATCGCAGCGCGCTGCGTTGCGCCGGCTGGCGCCTGCTGGTGGTGGCAGCCCTGGGGATCAGCACCTACAGCGTGCTGCTCTATTTCGCCGCGCGCACTACGGTGGCCATCAACCTCACTCTGCTCAACACCTGCCTGCCGCTGGCGACCTTCATCGGCGCGGGCGTGCTGCTCAATGAGTGGCCGCCACGACGTGCCTGGCTTGGCATGGCGGTAGCGACCAGCGGACTGCTGGTGCTGATCGCCCAGGGCCGCCTGGCGCAACTGGCAGCGCTGTCGTTTAACCCGGGTGACCTGATCATGTTGCTTGCCGTAGTGGACTGGGCGCTTTACACGCTGCTGCTGCGTCGCTGGAACCACTACTTCAAGCTGCCGCCGCTGGTGCTGCTGGGCGCCTTGGTGGCGAGTGGCGTGCCCATGCTTCTACCGTTCTATCTGCTGGAGTTGGCCAGTGGGCAGCGCTTCGAGCTGTCTGTGGAAAACTTTGCCGCCATTGGCTACACCGGCGTCTGCGCTTCCCTCCTGGCCTACCTGTTGTGGAACCAGGGCATCCGAATTCTGGGTGTGGCCAAAGCCGTGCTCACCAATTACCTGATGCCGGTGTTCACCGCGCTGCTCGGATACCTGCTGTTGGGCGAGGGCTTGCAGGCCTACCATTGGCTGGGTGGGGCGATGATTTTCTCCGGCCTGTTGTTGGCGACGCGCCCCTCGCTGAGGTGAGCCTATGCACAAACTAGTCGTCATCCCAGGAGACGGTATCGGACGCGAAGTGGTGCCGGTTGCGGTCGAAGTGCTGGAGAAACTCCTTCCCGACCTGCAAATCGTGGAAGCCGAGGCCGGCTGGAGCTGCTTCCAGCGCGGCGGCAATGCCGTTCCCGAGGCGACCTACCAAGCGATTCGAGACTGTAGCGCAGGCATTTTCGGCGCGGTCTCCTCTCCCACTGGCCAGCGTGTGCCCGGTTACCGCAGCGCCATCCTGCAACTGCGCCAGGGTCTCAAGCTCAACACCAGCCTGCGCCCGGTACGCAGCTGGCCAGGCGTCTCGCCTCGGCCGGGCGTCGACCTCATGATCCTCCGCGAGAACAGCGAAGGCCTCTACAGTGGCCGCGAGCACTGGGAATCCGAAGGCGTCGCCATCGCCGAACGGGTCATCAGCCGCGTTGCCTGCGAAGCGCTGGCGCGCTGTGCCCTGGACGTAGCCAAGGCGCGCAAGGCCCGGCGCATCACCCTGGTCCACAAGGCCAACGTCCTGCCCGTGACCTGCGGCCTTTTCCGTGACACCTGCCGCGAGGTCCTGGAAGGCGAGGGCTGGGCTGCAGAACTCGACGAACGTCTGGTCGACCTCGCCGCCCTGCAACTGGTGGAACAGCCCGAAGCCTTCGACCTGATCGTCACCAGCAACCTCTTTGGAGATATCCTCTCCGACCTTGCCTGCCACTGGAGCGGCGGCCTCGGCCTTGCGCCTTCCCTCAACTGGGACAATGGCATCGCCTTGGCCGAACCCGTCCACGGCAGCGCTCCCGACATCGCTGGCAGCGGCCGCGCCAACCCCATCGCCGCCATCCTCAGTATGGCGCTGTTGCTGCGCTACCACTGGCAGAAACCCGCCCTGGCCATACGGCTGGAAGCCGCTGTGGAAAACTTCCTGCGCGAAGAAGGCAAAGCCGACTTCGGCTTCGAAACCACTCGGGTAGTGGGGCAGGGCATCCTGGCTGTGCTCTAAGGCTTTTGCTCCCCTCTCCCTTCAGGGAGAGGGGGCGGGGGAGAGGGTCTCCAGCCTAAGCACCGACCTCCCAACCTCCACAAAAAAGAAAACCCCGCCAAAGCGGGGTCTCAAATCTCAACCAGAATCTATCTCCGGCGGCCCCGGAGGAGCCTTCTCCACCAGAACCAGCATCCGTTTAGGCGCCCGAACCTCGAGCCGCGCCGAGCCATTCACAATTGGCCCAACCACAATCTCGATCCCCTCCGCCTTCAACATCTCCATCAACACTGATTCGCTGATTCCTTCCAGCACCCTCAGCGTAAGCACGTCACCTTCCCTGCGTTCGCCAACATGAATATGCATGTGGATTGCCTCGCATGGATGACCGTGGGAGGGGAACACGGCACGGAGAGAGGGGCTATGGGGGAAGCGTTAGTTCAGATACTTCCTATAGGCGGTTCGGATTTTCGGAAGGTAGCCCGTATTTCCCGGCTCAGGGAATCGCGATCTGCAAGCTGCCCATGCTGAGCTTAAGGAAGATGAACCAGCCAATAGTGCTCATGATGCCAAGCACGGTGTAACCAACGATGATGCCCAGCGCGATCTGCTTCCAGAGTCCTGCGTAGTTCTTGGTTGGTGCCACGCGGTGGGGCGGCGTTTCGCGTTCTGCTCGGATGCTTTCGAAGTCGTCTTTCACTTTCTCATCTGTCCGTATGGGCGAATTGTGTGACCTGGGAACGGTGCCTGCTCTACAGGTTGCCATCTCCTGCGCCATTGAAAAAGGCGCGGTGTGACTGGCAAAGGTCGGGGCTTCGATGCCCGTGTTCAGGCTTGATTCTTCCTGAAATCAACCTGAGGGAACAGTGACGGTATGCGATTGCCGGCATGGGATTTCGTCATCGCCTTCGTCTGCAGCGGATCTATGTTCATGTCTCGCAGGGCCGCATTTCGAAGTGCCTACCAACGCTGTGGTTTCCACACGCCAGGGCAGATGCCCCATATCCTCCGGCATACCTTCGCTAGCCACTACATGATGGGTGGAGGGGACATCCTCAGCCTGCAGCGGATCCTCGGGCACTCGTCGATCGCCATGACCATGCGCTATGCGCACCTGTCGCCGGATCATCTGGAATCTGCATTACGTCTGTCGCCATTGGCGCAAAGCAGGTACGTTCCAGTATGATTTCAGTGATTGCAATGATTCCACTGGAGGTCCCTATGGCTAGCATCACGATTCGCAACCTGGACGATGAGCTGAAAGCTCGGCTTCGTGTCGTCGCCGCCAGCCATGGTCGCTCGATGGAGGAAGAAGTGAGGGTGATCCTTGCTGAAGCGCTTGCGAAGCAGAACAAGCCCAGCGGAATGGGCACTCGGATTCACGAACTTTTTGCCGCTGCGGGCGGTGTGGACTTGGAATTGCCTCCCCGCAACACAAAGGCACGTGCAGCGGACTTTGATGAATGATCCTGTTAGACACCAATGTCCTTTCGGAGATGATGAAAACCAGGCCTGACCCAAACGTCGTTGCATGGCTGGATGCTCAGCCAGGTAGCGAACTGGTGATCTGTTCCATCTCAGTGGCTGAGATCCTTTATGGGATCGCCAGGATGCCAAACGGTAAGCGGAAGGATTTGTTGGCGATGGGCGCCGACACGCTTTTCAACAAGCTCTTTGCCGGTTGCATTCTGTCTTTTGATGCGGATGCAGCTGTGCACTACGCGGCCCTGGTTTCGGCCAGTCAGGCCAAGGGAAGGGCGACGGATATGGCGGATGCACAGATTGCGGCGATAGCCCGACTCTACAGCGCCCAGGTCGCTACACGAAACACCCGTGACTTCGAAGAGTTGGGGGTGGCCCTCGTGAATCCTTGGGAAGGTGCCTAGCAAAGGCTCGGTAGTCGGGATGTAGTCTGTCGCCCAAAACAAAAAAGGGTTAGCTTGCGCTAACCCTTTGATTTGTATGGTGGCTACACCGGGACTTGAACCTGGGACATCAGCATTATGAATGCTGCGCTCTAACCGACTGAGCTATGTAGCCGAGTGGCGCGCATTTTCCGTGTCCGGTGGCAGGCTGTCAACCCCTTTGCTTAGATAATTTTGTGATCTTTCAAGCGTTTAGGCGGCGCGAGGGTTTTCAGGAGCGTGAAGCGGCATTCGACGAGGGAGGGGAGAGGCAAGTGGCGGTTTTCGCTTCGTCCTTCGCCATCCCGCGGAAGCAAAAAGCCCCGGAGGACCGGGGCTTTTTAGGAGATCAGACGTTGAAGCGGAAGTGCATCACGTCGCCGTCCTTGACGATGTATTCCTTGCCTTCCAGGCGCCATTTTCCGGCCTCCTTGGCACCGTTTTCACCCTTGTATTGGATGAAGTCGTCGTAGGCGACTACTTCGGCGCGGATGAAGCCTTTTTCGAAGTCGGTGTGGATAACTGCGGCAGCCTGCGGGGCGGTGGCGCCAATGCGAACGGTCCAGGCGCGGACTTCCTTCACGCCGGCGGTGAAGTAGGTCTGCAGGTTGAGCAGGTCGTAGCCGGCGCGGATCACACGGTTCAGGCCAGGCTCTTCGAGGCCGAGAGCCTCGAGGAACATATCCTTTTCCTCGCCGTCATCGAGTTCGGCGATTTCGGCTTCGATCTTGTTGCACACCGGAACCACGATGGCGCCTTCTTCCTCGGCGATGGCTCGAACCACGTCCAGGTGAGGGTTGTTGTCGAAGCCGTCTTCGGCAACGTTGGCGATGTACATCACCGGCTTGCTGGTAAGCAGGTGGAAGCCACGAACCAGGCGCTTTTCCTCGTCGCCCAGGTTCTTCAGCAGGGAACGCGCCGGCTTGCCTTCGCTGAAGTGGGGGATGAGTTTTTCCAGCAGGGCTTTCTGCGCCAGGGCGTCCTTGTCACCGCCCTTGGCGTTGCGAGCAACCTTCTGCAGTTGCTTTTCGCAGCTATCGAGGTCGGCAAAGATCAGTTCGAGGTCGATGATCTCGATGTCGCGCTTGGGGTCGACACTGTTGGAGACGTGGATGACGTTCTCGTCTTCGAAGCAGCGCACCACGTGGGCGATGGCGTCTGTCTCACGGATGTTGGCGAGGAACTTGTTACCCAGGCCTTCACCTTTGGAGGCGCCCGCTACCAGGCCGGCGATGTCGACGAACTCCATAGTGGTGGGGATCACGCGCTCGGGCTTGACGATGTCGGCCAGTGCGTTGAGGCGCATGTCGGGCATCGGCACGATGCCGCTGTTCGGCTCAATGGTGCAGAAGGGGAAGTTCTCCGCTGCGATGCCGGACTTGGTCAAGGCGTTGAACAGGGTGGACTTGCCGACGTTGGGTAGGCCGACGATGCCGCAATTGAATCCCATGGTATGTGCCTCTGCGCGGAGTGGGTTCAGGCCTTGCGACTGTGCAGCTTCTGCATGGCGCGGGTGAGGTCACCGGCGAGCAGTTCTGGCATCACGTCGAGGGCGAAATCGATGCTGGTGTCGAGTAGTTCCTGTTCGCTGCGCGGGGCGCGGCTGAGTACGAAACCGGATACCAGGCTGCTGTGCCCCGGATGGCCAATGCCAAGCCGCAGGCGATGGAACGAATTCTGGTTGCCGAGCTGGGCGATGATGTCGCGCAACCCGTTGTGGCCGCCGTGGCCGCCGCCGGTTTTGAGTTTGGCGACTCCTGGGGGCATGTCGAGTTCGTCGTGGGCCACCAGGATGGCTTCGGGGGGAATGCGGAAGAACCCTGCCAACGCCGCCACGGACTGGCCGCTGCGGTTCATGTAGGTGGTGGGGATCAGCAGACGAACGTCGCGACCTTGGTGGGAGAATTTTCCGACCAGGCCGAAGTATTTCTTGTCGAGGCTCAGGTTGACGCGTTCGCGATCGGCCAGGCGCTCAATGAAAAGGGCCCCTGCGTTATGCCGGGTCTGGTCGTATTCGGGGCCTGGATTACCCAGGCCGACGATCAGTTGAATGGCAGTCACTACAGGGGCCCTTTATCAGGCTGACGCAGAGTAAGAAATTACTCGGCTTCGCCTTCTTCCTTCACCACGCGGGAAGCATGGATGTTGGCAACTGCCAGGTCGTTGCCGTGGGCCAGGGCCACCAGCTCGACGCCTTTCGGCAGGGTCAGGTCGGACAGGTGAACGGTCTGACCTACTTCGACCTTGGCCAGGTCAACTTCGATGAACTCCGGCAGGTCTTTCGGCAGGCAGGAGACTTCGACTTCAGCGATGGTGTGGGAAACTTCGCCGCCGCCTTGCTTCACGCCAACGGAGGTAGCTTCGTTGATGAAGTGCAGGGGTACGTGGGCGGTCAGTTTCTGGCCGGCAACTACGCGCTGGAAGTCAGCGTGCAGTACGAAGCCTTTGGCCGGGTGACGTTGCAGAGCCTTGATCAGAACGGTTTCGGTAGCACCGGAAACGTTCAGGGCGATCACGTGGCTGAAGGCAGCTTCGTTTTCCAGCAGCTTGGCCAGGTCTTTGGCCAGCAGGCTTACGGATTGCGGGGCTTTCTCGCCGCCGTAGATTACAGCGGGAACCAGGTTGGCATTACGACGCAGGCGGCGGCTCGCACCTTTCCCCAGGTCGGAACGCGCATCGGCATTCAGGGCGAAATCAGTCATTACAGTTCTCCAAAATAACCAAAACGCCCGTAATGCTTGCGACCAGCATCCGGGCGATTGGTCTATAAGCCCCGCCTGAGCGGGGCGCGTTTCGTCAGGGATGGCCGCTTAGCGGAACATCGCGCTGATCGATTCTTCATTGCTGATGCGGCGGACCGCTTCAGCCACAACCGGCGCGATATCCAGTTGACGGATACGCGAGCAGGCTTGTGCCGCGGCGGACAGGGGGATGGTGTTGGTCACCACCAGCTCGTCCAGCACGGAGTTTTCAATGTTCTCGATGGCACGGCCGGACAGCACCGGGTGGGTGCAGTAGGCGTAGACCTTGGCAGCACCATGGTCCTTCAGGGCCTTGGCCGCGTGGCCCAGGGTGCCGGCGGTGTCGACCATGTCGTCGACCAGCACGCAGGTGCGGCCTTCGACATCGCCGATGATGTGCATGACTTCGGACTGGTTGGCCTTCGGACGACGCTTGTCGATGATCGCAAGGTCAACGCCGAGGGACTTGGCCACGGCACGTGCGCGAACCACGCCGCCGATGTCCGGGGAAACGATCATCAGGTTCTCGAAGCGCTGGTCTTCGATGTCATCGACCAGGACCGGGGAACCGTAGATGTTGTCCACCGGAATGTCGAAGAAGCCCTGGATCTGGTCGGCATGCAGGTCGACGGTGAGTACACGGTCGATACCGACTACGGTCAGCATGTCAGCCACTACCTTGGCGCTGATAGCCACGCGGGCGGAACGCGGGCGGCGATCCTGGCGGGCGTAGCCGAAGTAGGGGATGACCGCGGTGATGCGGGAAGCCGAGGAACGGCGGAAGGCGTCAGCCATCACTACCAGTTCCATCAGGTTATCGTTGGTCGGTGCGCAAGTCGGCTGGATCAGGAAAACGTCCTTGCCGCGAACGTTTTCATTGATTTCAGCACTGATTTCACCGTCGGAGAACTTGCCTACGGAGGCATCACCGAGGGGAATATGCAGTTGACGTACGACGCGACGCGCCAGATCGGGGTTGGCGTTCCCCGTGAAGACCATCATCTTGGACACGCGCAGTACCTGCCGGCTGAGGGTAGACCTGATGAATCAAAAAGCCGTTCAAAGGCCGTGGGCTTTTGAACAGCTTTTCAAGTGTATGGCAGGGGCGGCTGGATTCGAACCAACGCATGGCAGGATCAAAACCTGCTGCCTTACCGCTTGGCGACGCCCCTATGTGTGCAACTCGCTATGCAGGATATTCGTTTCGCTGTACGCATGACCCAGTGGGTTAATGGCAGGGGCGGCTGGATTCGAACCAACGCATGGCAGGATCAAAACCTGCTGCCTTACCGCTTGGCGACGCCCCTGTATCGTACAACCGAATGCCTTGCATTCCTTCTCAAGCCAGACCTTGAAGCTTGCGGTGCAACATGGAGATGTTGCGGCCCTGGGCGACAAAGCTCGGCAGAGTGGCCGGAAGTTGGCGGCGAACTTTATCAGCATCGCCTTTGTTTGGGAAGCTCCCAAACACACAAGCTCCAGTGCCGGTCAATCTAGCTGAAGTGAATTTATTCAACAAGATCAGAGCGTTACGTACATCCGGGTAACGCTTCTCGACCACCGGCTGGCAGTCGTTACGACCGCCCCCCTCAAGAAGGCTGCGAACTTTAATGGGCGGCGAATTCCGTGTCAACTCAGGATCGGAGAAAACTTCTGCTGTGCTGACAAAGACTTGCGGCACGGCGACAAGGAACCACGGCTCAGGGAGTTCGACGGGGGTCAGCTGCTCGCCAACACCCTCCGCGAAGGCCGCGCGGCCGCGCACGAAGACCGGCACATCGGCGCCCAAGGTAAGCCCTAGAGCTGCCAGACGGTCTTCGCTCCAGCCGAGGTTCCACAGTCGGTCGAGCGCGAGCAGGGTGGTCGCGGCGTCGGAACTCCCGCCACCGATCCCGCCTCCCATGGGCAGGCGCTTCTCCAGCCACATGTCCGCGCCGAGGCGGCTGCCTGATTCGGCTTGGAGCTTGCGCGCCGCGCGGACGATCAGGTTGCTGTCGTGGGGAACGCCGGGCACGTCGGTTCGCAGGTGGATTTCACCATCGTCGCGCGGGGCGAAACCCAGTTCGTCGCCGTGGTCGAGGAACTGGAAGAGGGTCTGTAGCTCGTGATATCCGTCGGCCCGTCGGCCGAGGATGTGCAGCATCAGGTTGAGCTTGGCCGGTGCCGGCAGGACGAGTTGCGCATCCTGCATGTCACTGGCCGAGCTGGCGCGGTTGCCAGTCCTTGATCACCAGGGTGACGTCGAGGTTTTCGCCGCTTAGCTTGATGCGTTCGGGCAGGGTGTAGCCGTTCTGCTCGACGTAGCTCAGGTATTGCACCTGCCAGCCATCTTGCTCCAGGCGGGAAAGGCGGCTTTCGCCGTCGAGGGTGAGGCGGCTGCGGCTGTCAGGTGCGGGCAGGCCGCGCACCCACCAGAGCAGATGGGAGACCGGCAGACGCCAGCCGAGTTGCTCTTCCAGCAGCGCCTCGGGGGATTCGGCCTGGTAGCGGCCCTGGTTGGCTACTTCCAGCTCGATGTTGCCCGGGCGACCAGTGAGTCGCGCCGCGCCGCGACCCAGGGGGCCGGAAAGGCGGATGTCGTAGTAGTCCTGGCGCTGCAGCCAGAACAGGGTGCCACTACCGGAGTCCTTGGGCGCTCGGATGCCTACCTTTCCGCTTATCTGCCAGCCATCGAGGGTGCTGACCTGCTCTTTGTGAGCTTTCCAGATGGCCTGGTTACCCTGGCCTTCGAGGGTTTCGCGCGGGGCAAGGGCGGAGCAGCCGGCGAGCAGGACAAGTGCGCCGGCGGCCAGGAGATTTCGTACACGCATGGATCAGAGGTTTCCGGAGCCAGTCAGGCGTTGCAGGGTGTCACGGAGGATGGCGCTGTCGGGCTGCTTCTGCAGGGCGTCCGCCCAGACCTTGCGGGCTTCGACCTGCTTGCCCTGGGCCCAGAGGACTTCGCCCAGGTGAGCGGCTACTTCGTGGTCGGGGAACTCTTGCAGTGCCAGGCGCAGAAGGCGTTCGGCCTCCGACAGATTGCCCATGCGGTAATTCACCCACCCGAGGCTGTCGAGGATTGCCGGGTCGTCCGGGTT
The DNA here is from genome assembly GCF_036328175.1 of Pseudomonas sp. JS3066. Classification (NCBI taxonomy): domain Bacteria; kingdom Pseudomonadati; phylum Pseudomonadota; class Gammaproteobacteria; order Pseudomonadales; family Pseudomonadaceae; genus Pseudomonas; species Pseudomonas sp. JS3066. Next base: position 4,553,545 of record NZ_CP143312.1, on the reverse strand, counting down.
GAGCTTGTGCGCCTGTTCCACCAGTTTCCTGGCTTCGTCGTAGCGCGTGGTACGGTCGGCGAGTGTATAGCCTAGGGCGTTCAGGGCCATGGCGTTTTCCGGCTCGCGTTCGATGATGAAGCGCAGGTCCTTTTCCAGTTGGGCGAGGTCGTTGCGCTTCTCCGCCAGCATGGCGCGTGTGTAGAGCAGGTTGAGGTCGTCCGGGAACTGCTGCAAGCCCTGATGGATGACCTTCCAGGCACGTTCCGGATGCTGGCGCTCCGCCAGGCTCTCGGTTTCGATCAGGTAGAGCTGGATGGCGTAATCCGGTTGGGCATCGCGGGCCTTGGCCAGACGGGTTTCGGCTTCGTCGGCGCGACCGCTTTCCAGGAGGATTTCCACCTGGCGCATCTGCGCCGGCAGGTAGTCGTTGCCCGGGCCAACCAGTGCGTACTCGATCAGCGCGCTCTCTTTGTCGCCGCGCTTTTCGTAGACCTGGCCAAGGTTGAAGTGGGCAGAGTCGACATGGCTACCGCGTTCCACTAGTTCTTCCAGGTACACCTGGGCTTCGTCCCAGGCTTCGCCTTCCAAGCAGACCAGCGCCAGGGAGTAGCGGAGGTCGTCGTCGTCGGGGAATTGCTGGACGAGGCCGGCAAACTCGGACTTCGCCTCGTCCAGGCGGTCCTGCTCCACCAGCATGCGGGCGTAGGTCAGGCGCAGACGCTTGTCGTCCGGGTGCTGCTTGATGGCTTTCTGCAGAAGCGGCAGGGCTTCATCGCCACGCTTGAGGCTCTGCAGCAGGCGAGCACGGAGCAGGATCGGGGCGATTTCCTTGTCGTTGGCGGGCACGCCTTCGAGCAGAGTGAGCGCTTCTTCGGTGCGGCCGTCCTGTTGCAGCAGCACAGCCTTGCCGAACACCAGCTGGCTATTGTCGGGGTGCTTGGCCAGCAGGCGGTCGAAGCTTTGCAGCAGGCCGGCGCGGGTGTCTGCGTCAGTTTCTGCGGCAGAGAGCGCGAGGAAGTCGAAATGGGTGTCGCCCTGGCCCTGCAGCACTTTCTCCATATAGGCCATGGCTTCGTCGTGGCGGCCGGCACGGGCCAGCTGAACGGCGGCGGCGCGCTGGGCGTCGAGATTGTCTGGAGCGTTCTTGGCCCAGATCAGCGCAGTGTCCAGGGCTGCCTGGTCGGCGCCCAGGTACTCGGCGATGCGGAAGGCGCGCTCGGCCACAGCTGGATCCTGAGTGGCGTTGGCCTGTTGCACGTAGTTGCCGAGGGCGATGTCGAAGCGATTGCGTTGCCCGGCCAGTTCGGCCGCGAGCAGGGCGTAGAGGGTTTCGCGGTTGAACGAGCCATAGACCTCTGGCTTTGCGGGCGTGGAGGCCTGGTTGCCTTCCTCGACCGGTGGAGTGCCGTCCGGGGACTTGTGGGTCAAGCTCTGACAGCCGCCGAGAAACAGCAGGGCGGTCAGCAACGCGAGGGATCTATTCATATAGGAAGGAAGGGGCTAACCAGCGAGTGGCCCATCATGACACAAGCCGTCAGGCTAGCACATGGGGCGGGGGCCAACCCGCGGACGAGCAAAACCTGTACGGGCAGACAATTATCGGCGGTGGTTGTCGTCGTTCGGGTGAAGTAGGACAATTGCGCGCCCTCCCGATTCAGTTAGCGACCCTGCATGGCCTTCATTGCTCTTGGTATCAACCACAAGACCGCCTCGGTGGATGTCCGCGAACGCGTGGCTTTCACCCCCGAGCAGCTCGTGGAGGCCCTGCAGCAGCTGTGTCGCATCACGCCCAGCCGTGAGGCGGCCATCCTATCTACCTGCAACCGCAGCGAGCTCTACCTGGAGCAGGATCACCCGAGCACCGATGAAGTACTCGCGTGGCTGGCCGGTTATCACAACCTCAGCCTTGAAGAGCTGCGCGCGTGCGCCTATGTGCACCAGGACGATGACGCTGTTCGCCACATGATGCGTGTCGCCTCCGGGCTGGACTCCATGGTCCTCGGCGAACCCCAGATCCTCGGCCAGATGAAGTCTGCCTACGCGGTTGCGCGTGAGGCAGGCACCGTCGGCCCGCTGCTCGGTCGTCTTTTCCAGGCGACCTTCAGCACCGCCAAGACGGTGCGTACCGACACCGCTATCGGCGAGAACCCGGTTTCCGTGGCCTTCGCTGCCGTCAGCCTGGCCAAGCAGATCTTCTCCGACCTGCACCGCAGCCAGGCGCTGCTGATCGGTGCTGGCGAAACCATCACCCTGGTAGCCCGCCATCTGCACGAGCAGGGAGTGAAGCGCATCGTCGTCGCCAACCGGACCCTGGAACGCGCCAGCATCCTTGCCGAGGAGTTCGGTGCCCATGCGGTGTTGCTCGCCGACATGCCCCAGGAGCTGGTCAACAGCGACATCGTCATCAGCTCGACCGCCAGCCAGTTGCCCATTCTCGGCAAGGGGGCGGTGGAGCGCGCACTGAAACAGCGCCGGCACAAGCCGATCTTCATGGTGGACATCGCCGTCCCGCGTGACATCGAGCCCGAAGTCGGCGAGCTGGACGATGTCTACCTCTATACCGTGGACGACCTGCACGAGGTGGTCGCGGAAAACCTCAAGAGTCGCCAGGGGGCGGCTCAGGCAGCCGAAGAGCTGGTCGGCGCTGGCGTCGAGGAGTTCATGCAGCGCCTGCGCGAGCTGGCCGCGGTCGACGTGCTGCGTGCCTATCGCCAACAGGCCGAGCGTCTGCGGGATGAGGAAGTGGCCAAGGCGCAGCGCATGCTGCAGAACGGCACATCGGCCGAGGAAGTGCTGGCGCAACTTGCCCGCGGCCTCACCAACAAGCTGCTGCACGCACCCAGCGTGCAGCTGAAGAAACTCTCCGCCGATGGCCGCTTCGACGCGCTGGTCGTGGCCCAGGAACTCTTCGCCCTCGACGAGGGCCCGGATAAACGTTCGCAATGAAAGCTTCCCTGCTGAACAAGCTTGACCTCCTCCAGGACCGCTACGAGGAACTTACCGCCCTGCTCGGAGATGCCGAAGTCATCAGTGACCAGGCCAAGTTCCGCGCTTACTCCAAGGAGTTCGCCGAGGTCGAGCCGGTGATCCTCGCTTTCCGCGAATTCCGTAAGGTTCAGGGAGACCTCGAGGGCGCTCAGGCGCTACTCAAGGACAGCGACCCGGACTTACGGGAGATGGCCGAGGAAGAAGTGGCCCAGGCCCGTGAGCAGCTCGTGGGGCTGGAGGACCGTCTGCAGCGCATGCTGCTGCCGAAGGACCCCAACGACGGCCGCAACGTCTTCCTGGAAATCCGCGCTGGCACGGGCGGCGACGAGGCGGCGATCTTCTCCGGCGACCTGTTCCGCATGTATTCCCGTTATGCCGAGCGCCAGGGTTGGCGTGTCGAGATCCTCTCCGAGAACGAAGGGGAGCACGGCGGATACAAGGAAGTGATTGCCCGCGTCGAGGGTGACAACGTTTACGCCAAGCTCAAGTTCGAGTCCGGCGCGCACCGTGTACAGCGGGTGCCGGAGACTGAGTCCCAGGGCCGTATCCACACCTCCGCCTGCACCGTGGCGGTATTGCCTGAGCCTGACGAGCAGGCCGCCATCGAAATCAACGCCGCCGATTTGCGTGTCGATACCTATCGCGCTTCCGGCGCAGGTGGCCAGCACGTTAACAAGACCGATTCTGCGGTGCGTATCACCCACATCCCGTCGGGCATCGTCGTCGAGTGCCAGGAAGAACGTTCCCAGCACAAGAACCGCGCCAAGGCCATGGCGTGGCTGGCGGCCAAGCTGAACGACCAGCAGGAAGCCGCCGCCCACAAGGAAATGTCCGATACCCGTCGCCTGCTGGTGGGTTCCGGTGACCGCTCCGAGCGCATCCGCACCTACAACTATCCGCAGGGCCGGGTGACTGACCACCGCATCAACCTCACCCTTTATGCGCTGGACGACGTGATGGCCGGCAGCGTCGAGGCCGTGATCGAGCCGCTGCTCGCCGAATACCAGGCCGACCAGTTGGCAGCCCTGGGGGACTGACGTGACCATCATCGCCAGTCTCCTCGGCGAAGCCCGCCTACCGGACTCGCCCACCCCGCGCCTGGACGCCGAACTGCTGCTGGCCGCCGCCCTCGGCAAGCCCCGCAGCTTCCTGCACACCTGGCCGGAGCGAGTGGTTTCCAGCGAAGTGGCCGAGCGTTATGCCAGCTTCCTGGAGCGCCGCCGCACCGGCGAACCGGTGGCCTACATCCTTGGCCACCAGGGCTTCTGGAGCCTGGACCTGGAAGTGGCGCCGGATACCCTGATTCCGCGCCCGGACACCGAATTGCTGGTGGAAACCGCCCTGGCACTGCTGCCGGCGAGCCCGGCCGAGGTACTCGACCTGGGCACCGGCACCGGCGCCATCGCCTTGGCGTTGGCATGCGAGCGTCTGGCCTGGAAGGTCACCGGCGTCGATCGGATTTCCACGGCCGTGGAGTTGGCCGAGCGCAACCGCGCGCGGCTGCGCCTGGCCAATGCCCGGTTCGTCGAGAGCCACTGGTTCTCTGCCCTGGGGAAGCAACGATTCGCACTGATCGTCAGCAATCCGCCCTACATACCGGCCCAGGATCCGCACCTCGCCCAGGGCGACGTACGCTTCGAGCCTTCCAGCGCCCTGGTGGCCGGCGCCGATGGCCTCGACGACATCCGCAAGATCATCCAGGACGCGCCCGATCACCTGCTGCCGGGCGGCTGGCTATTGCTGGAGCATGGTTTTGACCAGGCACCGGCCGTGCGCGATCTGCTCGATCAGCAAGGCTTCCAGCAAGTGGAAAGCCGTCGCGACCTGGGCGGCCATGAGCGCATCTCTCTGGGGCAATGGCCATGCTGAATGATCAGGAACTCCTTCGTTACAGTCGGCAGATTCTCCTGCCGCAGATCGACATCGACGGTCAGCTGCGCCTGAAGCAGGGACGCGTCCTGATCATCGGCCTCGGCGGCTTGGGCTCGCCGGTTTCTCTCTATCTGGCTGCCGCCGGTGTGGGCGAGTTGCATCTGGCGGACTTCGACAGTGTCGACCTCACCAACCTGCAACGACAGATCGTCCACGACAGCAACAGCGTCGGGCAGAGCAAGGTCGATTCGGCCATGACCCGCCTTGCCGCGCTGAACCCTGAGGTACGTCTGGTGCCGCACGACCGCGCGCTGGACGAGGATTCCCTGGCCGCCGCCGTTGCAGCGGTCGACCTGGTCCTGGACTGCACCGACAACTTTGGTACCCGCGAAGCGGTCAACGCGGCATGCGTCGCCGCCGGCAAACCATTGGTGTCCGGCGCCGCCATTCGTCTTGAAGGCCAGCTTTCGGTCTTCGACCCGCGCCGTGACGACAGCCCTTGCTACCACTGTCTCTACGGCCATGGCAGCGAAGCCGAACTGACCTGCAGCGAGGCCGGCGTGGTTGGCCCGCTGGTTGGACTGGTGGGCAGCTTGCAGGCACTCGAAGCGCTCAAGTTGATCGCCGGTTTCGGCGAGCCCATGGTCGGCCGCCTCTTGTTGGTGGACGCCTTGGGAAGTCGCTTCCGCGAACTGCGGGTAAAGCGCGACCCGGCCTGCGAAGTCTGCGGAGCACGGCGTGCCTGAAGCTGCGGTCGGAGTCTTCGACTCAGGCGTCGGCGGCCTTTCCGTCCTGCGGGAAATTCGCACGTTGCTGCCTCGCGAATCGCTGCTCTATGTGGCGGATAGCGGCCACGTGCCCTACGGCGAGAAGAGCGCCGACTTCATTCGCGAGCGCAGTCACCAAATCGCCGAGTTCCTGCTCGACCAGGGCGCCAAGGCGTTGGTGCTGGCCTGCAACACGGCCACTGTGGCCGCCGTAGCCGACCTGCGTGAGCGTTATCCACAGCTGCCTATCGTTGGCATGGAGCCGGCGGTGAAGCCGGCTGCAGCCGCAACGCGCAGTGGCGTGGTCGGGGTGCTGGCGACTACTGGCACGCTGAAGAGTGCGAAGTTCGCGGCACTGCTGGATCGCTTTGCCGGAGATGTACGGGTCATCACCCAGCCCTGTCCCGGACTGGTGGAGCGCATCGAGGCAGGGGACCTGCTGGGGCCGGAAACGCGCACCCTGCTGACGGCCTATGTCGAGCCGCTACTGGCCGAGGGCTGCGATACCTTGATCCTCGGCTGCACCCACTATCCGTTCTTGCGTCCTTTGCTGCGTCAGCTGGTGCCGGACTCGGTCAGCCTGATCGATACCGGTGCGGCGGTTGCCCGTCAGTTGCAGCGGCTACTGGATGCGCGCGGTCTATTGGCGGAAGGGGCGGCCGAAAACTGCCGCTTCTGGTCGAGCGGCGATCCGCTGGCGATGCAGGAAATCCTGCCGATTCTCTGGGGCGAATCCGCCTGTGTGGACAGGTTTCCGGATTGATACAAAAGTCCGCCAGAGTTCTTTCCCCGATTAAAAAGCTATCTATAATCGCTGCCAGGTATTAAGACTTTTTTGTCTGCACTTCAGAAAAAGGATTGGTTTCATGAAGAAGCTTTTCTGCTGGGCCGCAGCTGCAGCGATCACCGTCGGCCATGTTGTTTCCGCCCAGGCTGCGGACGTTTCTCTGGACATTGGCCAGACTGGCGATTCCACCATGGTTTATCGTCTGGGAACTCAGTTCGACTTCTCCAGCAGTTGGTTCCAGACCGATGTAGGGCGCCTGACCGGCTACTGGGATGCCGCATACACCTATTGGGAAGGCGATGAGACCGCCAGCAACCACAGCCTGTCTTTCACTCCGGTATTCGTCTACGAGTTCGCAGGTGAATCCGTGAAGCCCTACGTCGAAGCAGGTATCGGCGTCGCCGTGTTCTCGGACACCGACCTGGAAGACAACGATCTGGGTTCCTCCTTCCAGTTCGAGGATCGCATCGGCCTGGGCCTGCGTTTCGCCAATCAGGAAGTCGGCGTGCGCGCCATGCACTACTCCAACGCCGGCATCAAGCAGCCGAACGATGGCGTGGAGGCTTACACCTTGCACTATCGCCTGTCCTTCTGAGGCGAACCTGCAACACCGGAAACCGGGCCAAGCGCCCGGTTTTTTATTGTGCCTGCATCTTCAAACGGTACGTTCCGAAAGATTCCTGAAGGCCGCCAGTGCCCTATCGCGGCTGGCAGACAGGTCTACCAGCGGCGGCGGATACCCGGTGACGCCGAACAGGCCACCCAGTCCGGCCGGGTTGTGGATATCGCGTTTGTCCAGATGAGCGAGTTCCGGTAGCCAGTGGCGCAGGAAGCGTCCGTCCGGGTCGAACTTCTGCGACTGGTTTATGGGGTTGAAGATGCGGAAGTACGGGGCCGCATCGGTGCCGGTGGAGGCGCTCCACTGCCAGCCGCCATTGTTCGCCGCGAGGTCGCCGTCGATCAGGTTGCGCATGAACCAGCGCTCGCCTTCGCGCCAGTCGATCAGCAGGTTCTTGGTTAGGAACATCGCTACTATCATGCGAAGGCGGTTGTGCATCCAGCCCGTGGCGAGCAATTGGCGCATCGCCGCGTCGACGATGGGGATGCCGGTTCGCCCTTGCTGCCAGGCCTCCAGATCCTCTGGCGCACGGCGCCAGGCCAGCGCTTCGGTTTCGCGACGGAAGGGGCGGTGGCGGGAAACGCGCGGGAAGGCCACCAGGATGTGCTTGTAGAACTCGCGCCAGAGCAGCTCGTTGATCCAGCAGACGGCGCCGGGATTGCCACTGTCGAACTCCCCGAGGTTGTTGCGTAGCGCCGCGTGCAGGCATTGGCGGGGCGAGAGCACGCCAGCAGCGAGGTACGGCGAGATCTGGCTGGTGCCGGGGACGGCGGGGAAGTCGCGGCGTTCCTCGTAGCACCAGAGCTCTTCCAGGGCGAAGGTGTCCAGCCGCTCGCGGGCGGCTTCTTCCCCGGCGGGCCAGAGTTGGCGCAGGCTTTCCGGAGGTATCGGGAAGCCTTCTACCGACATGGGGGGCGTGTCGCTGGGGATATCCAGTTCTTCCTGCGGTCGCGGTGGTAGCAGGCAACTCGGCAGGGCTGTGTGCAGGCGCTGGTAGCAGACTTTGCGGAACTGACTGAAGACCTGGAAGCAGGTGCCGGACTGGGTCAGAACGCTACCGGGACGGAACAGCAACTGATCGAGATGGCTCTGCAAGACGATACTGTCTGCCGCAAGCAGCTCGGCCACCTGGTGGTCGCGCTGGGCCTCATTGATGCCGTATTCCTCATTGACCTGAACCGAACCGATGTCGAAATCGTGGCAAAGCTGGCGTACCACCTGTGGCGCCTCGGCCCAGGTGTCGGCGTGGCGAATCAGTAGAGGCACGTTCAGCCGGTCCAGCGCCCAGGCCAGCTCGGACAGGTTGCGCATCCAGAAATCCACTTTGGCAGGCGCGTCGTCGTGGGTTTGCCATTGGCCCGGGGTGATGAGGTACAGGGCCAGAGTCGGGCCGGCGGTGAGTGCAGCCTGCAGGGCCGTGTTGTCCTGCACGCGCAGGTCGGTGCGGAACCAGATGAGCTGGCGCATGGAGCATTCCTTTATCGGTTGTGCAGCAGGCCGAGGTCTGACAGGGCCTGAAAGGCGTCGAGCGGGCTTTCGGCCAGGATGACGCCGGGGACGGAATCGGCCTGGTGGATGGCCGCTGCGGGTCCCCCCAGCAGACACGGGCATCGATGGCCGTTGAGCAGCCTTGGCAGTTGCCCGGGACTGATCGGCTGGCTTGAGTAGAGCATTAGGGCACGAGGCTGGATGCGCGCCACGACCAGGGGTAGTTCGGTAGCGGGTACCGGCCAGTCGAAGACTTCTACTGCGCAATCGGCGCTGCTGGTGAGCCAGGCCGCGAGCCAGAGGCCGGGCTCCATTGGCAGGTCCGAAACATTCATCATCAGGATCGGCGCCCCGCTGAACTGGCGGTTGTTGTGGTAGAGCCGCGCGCCTAGCTTGGTGCGCAGCCAGGAGTGCAGGAACACGCGCTCCGCCTGGCGGCCGAACTGGCCGCGCCAACGTTGTTCCAGCTCTTCCAGCACGGGCTGCAACAACTGGCGATAGAGAGTCTGAGGAGGGTAGAGCGCCATTGAGGCATTGAAGCGCTCGTCCAGTTGGCGCTCATTGAGGCTGCCAATGGCTTCCAGCAGATGCTGGCGCTGTTCTTCCCAGGGGGAGGCCGACGTAGGTTCAGGGGCTGCCGGCGGCTGTTGCTCCTTGAGCAGCCCCTTGACCTGGCCAACGGCGACGCCCCGGTCCAGCCAGGTGAGGATCAGGCGTATGCGCACCACATCGTCCTCGGTGTAGAGGCGGTGACCCTTGCTGGTGCGCAGCGGTGCGACGAGCCCGTAGCGGCGTTCCCAGGCTCGCAGGGTCACCGGTATGACACCGGTCTGGCGTGCCACTTCGCGAATGGGCAGCAGCCCCCGCGACAGTGCGGTCTGGTAGTCGATGTCCATCGAGGTTTCGCCGGGCGTGTCCATGGCTAGAGGGCGTTGCGCAGGCTGAGTTCTTCCGGATGCGGCTGCAGGTAGGCCTGCTGGGTGATGTAGCGATCCGGGTGACTGTTGAAGTGATGCTTGAGCAGGGTGATGGGCACGACCAGTGGGATGATGCCACCTCGGTATTGCTCGATCAGGCGCTGGAGCTCCGCCTTTTCCGGGCGGCTGAGGTGCGTCTTGAGATAACCGCTGAGGTGCTGCAGCACATTGCTGTGAGTGCCGCGAGTGGCGCATTTGCCGAGGGCTGTCATGAGTGCCGAAAAATAGCGCGGGCCGATCTCGGCTGCCGGGTGCTCACCGATGTCGCCGAGCAGTCGGCCAAGGACCTTGTACTGCACCGGGTCGTGGGCCATCAGTTGGTACTTGTAGCGGGAGTGGAACGCGATGATTGCCTTGTGCGTCAGCCCTTCGCGGCACAGCGCCTGCCACTGCGCGTAGGCGTAAACGCGGGTGAAGAAGTTTTCCCGCAGCACCGGATCGTTGAGGCGACCTTCTTCTTCTACCGGTAGGTCCGGGCGCAGGGCGCAGAAGGCTCTGGCGAAGATTCCCCGGCCATCTCCTGCGGCTGCTTGGCCGTTGGCCCGATACACCTTCACCCGTGCGAGCCCGCAAGAGGGCGACTTCTGCATGAAGATGTAGCCACTGATGTCGTCGAGTTGCTCCGCCATTAGCTCGCCGAACTCGGTCAGGGCCTCGGTGTGATCGAGTTGCGGCTGTCGCGTGCCGACCGCACGCGGTGCAGCGAGGTCGCCAACCAGTCGGATGGGCGCGCGGGGAATGCCAAGGCCGATGGCCACTTCCGGGCACAGCGGCACGAAGTCGAAATGCGCTGCCAGGCTGCGGCTGCACAACCGTGACTCCTTGTGCCCACCATTGAAGCGCACGGGGTCGCCGAGGAGGCAGGCGCTGATGCCCAGTTTGGGGCGCTGCGACAGATCGAAGGGCATGACCATGGGCTATTACCTGGACGCGTGTTATGCAAAGTAGATTGCTTGTATAGGTTTATGGAAATCATAGAGATGGTCTTGTACAAGTCAAATGACTTGTACAAGTTCTTGACGGGTGGGATCAGCGCCAGCCGATCTGCCAGCAGCGGGTATCGGTCAGGTCGCGCCAGGGCAACTGCCGGCAGCGGTGGCTGTGCACAGCTTCGAGTTCCACGGTTTGCAGGACGCCGCCTTCATCGAAGATCAAGCGGCTGACGAGGAAGTGTCGTTCGCGTCTGGACGGCCGTACGGCCGTCCACTTCGAGAGCAGTAATTTGCGCGGATTGAGCCGCGGAGCGGTCACAAGTGCTCAAGCAGGCGGCGAGCGGCTTCCTGGCCGCTTAGCCAGGCACCTTCCACACGGCCTGACAAGCACCAGTCGCCGCAGGCGTAAAGGCCCAAGTCGGCATCGGCGAGGGCGCCCCACTGGTGCGCCTGGCTCGGCCTTGCGTAGAGCCAACGGTGGGCCAGGCTGAAGCTCGGAGCCGGAACGGCACAGCCGATCATTTCGGCGAAGGCACCATGCAAGTGTTCGATAACCGCATCCTTGGGCATGTCCAGGTGTTGCTTGCTCCAACTGCTGGTGGCGTGCAGCACCCAGGTGTCCAGGCTGGCTTCGCGACCTGGCTTGGAGCGATTGCGGGCAAGCCAGTCCAGCGGGCTGTCTTGCAGGAAGCAACCTTCAACACGGGTATCCAGCGGTTCGCTGAAGCCCAGTGCCACGGCCCAGGTCGGCTCCATGGCGACGCTTGCGGCGGCACCGGCGAGTTTCGGTGCAGCGGCCAGCAGGGCCGCAGCGTGGGGCGCCGGGGTGGCGACTATCACGTGGCTGAACGGGCCGTGACTGAGGCCTTCGGCATCTTGAAGGCCCCAGTGGCGTTCGCCACGGAAGACCTCGGTGATGCGGCAGGCGAAATTCACGGGCAGGGCACCGAGCAGGGCGCGGGTGATGGCGCTCATGCGTGGCGTGCCGACCCAGCGAATCTGCTCGTCGGGGGAGGGCAGCAGCTGGCCTTCGCTGAAGTGATAGAGACTGGGTGACCATTCGGCGACCCAGCCACGATCGCGCCATTGCTGCACCACTTCGGCGAAGCGACGGTCGCGGGCGGTGAAATATTGAGCGCCAAGGTCCACGGAGCCGGCGTCGCTTCGCTTGCTGGCCATGCGTCCACCGCTGCCGCGGCTCTTGTCGAAGAGCTCCACGGCCTGCCCGGCTGCATGCAGCGCCTGGGCGGCGGAGAGGCCGGATATACCGGTGCCGATGATGGCGATAGGTGCACTCATGGTCTACCTCGTTACCTATGGCTACAGGCTACGCTTTAGACAACACCTGTACAAAATTCAAGCTTTGTACAGGTTGATCGTTTCCAATCGCGGACTACTGCATTTCTGACGATACGTGGCCCAATCCGGGGCACGTTGAGGCGTCATAGACCAGACTAGGGCGATATCCGCACTTAGCGCCATGCGAGGAGGATGCCATGCACATATTGCTGACCGGCGGTACTGGTCTGATCGGCCGGGCGCTCTGCCAGCGTTGGCTGGCGGAGGGGCATCAGCTCACTGTGCTGAGTCGGCGGCCGCAGAGCGTTGCAAGCCTTTGCGGCCGCACGGTGCGTGGTATCAGCCAGTTTCCCGATTATGGCGACGAGCCGCTGGACGCCATCGTCAACCTGGCGGGAGAACCCATTGCAGATCGGCCCTGGAGCAATAAGCGCAAGGCACAGCTTTGGGGCAGTCGCATCACGCTCACCGAGCAGATCCTGGAGTGGCTGGAGAAGCGCGGCCAGATGCCGCAGGTGCTGCTCAATGGCTCGGCGGTAGGCTGGTACGGTGATGGCGGCGAACGGGAGCTGACCGAGGAATCGCCACCGGTGACCGATGATTTCGCCAGCCAGCTTTGTGTGGCCTGGGAGGAGACGGCGCAACGCGCCGAGGCATTCGGCATCCGCGTGGTGCTGGTGCGCACCGGTTTGGTGCTGGCGCGCGACGGAGGGTTTCTCAAGCGCCTCGTGCCACCCTTTCGCCTGGGATTGGGCGGTCCCCTGGGCAATGGTCGGCAATGGATGCCCTGGGTGCACCTGGACGATCAAATTGCACTGATGGATTTTCTCTTGAAGCAGATCGATGCGCGCGGTCCTTATAATGCGTGCTCGCCGCAGCCCGTGCGCAACCGCGATTTCGCCCGCAGCCTGGGTCGCGCACTGGGCCGGCCGGCCTTCATGCCGGCACCGGCCTTCGTCCTGCGTCTGCTGCTGGGTGAGCTGGCCGGGCTGTTGCTCGGTGGCCAGCGTGCGGTACCGGCCCGATTGCGGGCAGCGGGTTTTACCTTTGCATTCACCGATCTGGACATGGCACTCGGCGATCTGCTGAAGCCTAAGGATGTTTGATGACTGATCACGCGCTGCTGCTGGTCAACCTGGGATCGCCGGCTTCCACCAAGGTGGAGGACGTGCGGAGTTACCTTGATCAGTTCCTGATGGACCCCTACGTCGTCGACCTGCCGTGGCCGCTGCGGCGCCTGCTGGTTTCGCTGATCCTGATCAAGCGTCCGGCACAGTCGGCCCATGCTTACTCGTCGATCTGGTGGCCGAACGGTTCGCCGCTGATCGTCCTCAGTCGTGAATTGCAGGACGCCATCGTTCCCCTCTGGCGGCATGGCCCGGTGGAACTGGCGATGCGCTATGGAGAACCTTCCATCGAAAATGCGCTGCGCAAGTTGGCTGAGCAGGGTGTCAAGCGCGTGACCCTGGCGCCGCTCTATCCGCAGTTCGCCGACAGCACCACTACAACCGCCATCGAGGAGGCTCGCCGTGTAATCCGCGAGCGAGGCCTGACGCTGAATGTTTCGGTGCTGCCACCCTTCTTTGCCGAGCCGGACTACCTGGACGCCCTGGTGGCCAGCGCCAGGCCCTACCTTGAGCAGGACTTCGACCACCTGCTGCTGAGCTTCCACGGTTTACCCGAGCGGCATATCCGCAAACTGGTCAAGAGCATCGATCCACAGCATGACCTGACTGCCCCCGATAGCCGTGACGTCAGCGACGAGGTCCTGGCGGTCTGCTACCGCAGTCAGTGCCAACGCACTGCCGAAGCCTTCGCTGAACGTGCGGGGCTTGCGCCCGGAAAATGGTCGGTGTCCTTCCAGTCGCGCTTGGGCAAGGACAAATGGATCGAGCCTTACACCGAGGCGCGGCTTGATGAGCTGGCCAAGCAGGGGGTGAAGAAGCTGCTGGTGATGTGCCCGGCTTTCGTGGCCGACTGCATCGAGACGCTGGAAGAAATCGGCCAGCGCGGCAGCGAGCAGTTCCAGGAAGCCGGAGGCCAGGAGTTGGTGCTGGTGCCGTGTATGAATAGCCATCCGCAATGGGTTTCTGCGCTCGCCCGGCTTTGCGAAACGGCGGTGCGCCCTCTCTGATCTCGTCCACGTACTTCACGCAGGGGCGAATTCGCTCCTGCGGCGCCCTTATCAACCAGAGGTCATGGCGCGCATTCAGCGTGCCTATATGACGACCGTTCTCGTATTCAGGCCGCCCATGGCCACCTAAGCTGGGTTCTTCTTCAACCGTCGTGCGCCGCACCGGCGGCGCCGAGGAGAGCCCAGTGCAGAACAAGAACAATGGCTATCCCTCGGGCCTGAGAGCCTGGACCACCGTCGCGATCCTGATGGTGGCCTACGTGCTGTCCTTCATCGACCGGCAGATTCTCAACCTGCTGGTGGAGCCCATCCGCCGTGACCTGGTCATCAGCGATACGCAGATGAGCCTGCTGATGGGCCTGTCCTTTGCGCTCTTCTATACCGTCTGTGGCATTCCACTGGGTCGCCTGGCCGACAGCCGCAGCCGGCGCGGGCTGATCGCCATTGGCGTGCTGTTCTGGAGCGCCGCCACCGCCGCATGCGGCATGGCAAAACTCTATTGGCAATTCCTGCTCTGCCGCATCGGCGTAGGCGTGGGCGAGGCGGCCTTGTCGCCGGCGGCCTACTCGCTGATCGCCGACAGTTTCCCCAAGGAGCGGCGCGCCACTGCCATCAGCGTCTACTCCATGGGGGTCTATCTCGGTTCCGGGCTGGCCTTTCTGCTAGGCGGGCTGGTTATCAAGTTCGCGTCGGCCCAGGGCGACGTGCACTTGCCGTTGCTGGGCGAAGTGCGGCCATGGCAATTGATCTTCCTCGCCCTTGGCGCGGCCGGTGCGCTCTTCACTCTGCTGATGCTGGCGGTGCGTGAGCCGCAGCGGCGCGGCATTGGTGCCGGCGTAGTGGTGCCCCTTGCGGATGTCGGCCGTTATCTACGCAGCAATCGACGCACCGTCATCTGCCACAACTTCGGTTTCGCCGGCCTGGCCTTCGCCGGCTACGGCAGCGCGGCCTGGATTCCCACTTTCTACATCCGTACCCATGGCTGGGACGCCGGCCAGGTCGGCGTGATCTACGGCAGCCTGGTGGCCGTGTTCGGCTGCCTGGGCATCGTCTTCGGTGGGCGGCTGGCGGACTGGATGGCCAAGCACGGGCGGGCGGATGCCAACATGCGCGTCGGTCTGTTCGCCGCCATTGGCGCCCTGCCGCTGGTGGTGCTGTTTCCCCTGCTGGATGACGCTTTCTGGGTCACGGTGCTGATGGCGCCTACCGTGTTTTGCCTCAGCATGCCCTTTGGCGTTGCGCCGGCCGCCATCCAGGAAATCATGCCCAACGCCATGCGCGGCCAGGCTTCGGCCATCTACCTGTTCGTGATCACCCTGATCGGTCTTGGCTTCGGTCCTACCGCCGTGGCCCTGGTGACCGACTATGTGTTCGCCGACGACAAGGCCCTGCGCTACTCGTTGCTGATCGTCACCACCATCGCGGTGGCGAGCTCGGTGGTGTTGTTGTGGGCTGGGCTAAAGCCTTATCGCGAAAGCCTGCAGCGACTGCAGCAATGGGGCGTGGAGCCACAGGGTGAAACCATGCTCCGCGAGGCACAGCCTTCCACGTAGAACAGGCAGAAGACAAAAAAGCCCCGCGATTGCGGGGCTTTTTCATTTTGCGCCTCAGATATGCGGCGCGTCGTCCGGGCTCTGATGCTTCCAGGTCTGGTGGCCCGGCAGGATCAGGTTGAGGGCGATGGCGACGATGGCGCAGAGGGCGATGCCTTTAAGGCCGAAGTCGTCCTGGCCGGTACCGGTGCCCACCAGCATGCCGCCGATGCCGAATACCAGGGTGACAGACACGATCACCAGATTGCGCGCTTCGGCCAGGTCCACCTGGTGGCGGATCATGGTGTTCAGGCCAACCGCGGCGATGGAGCCGAACAGCAGGCAGAGGATGCCGCCCATTACTGGCACCGGGATGCTCTGCAGTACGGCGCCGAACTTGCCGATGAAGGCCAGGCCGACGGCGAAGACGGCTGCCCAGGTCATGATCTTCGGGTTGTAGTTCTTGGTCAGCATCACCGCGCCGGTCACTTCCGCATACGTGGTGTTCGGCGGACCACCGAACAGGCCGGCTGCCGAAGTGGCCAGGCCGTCGCCGAGCAGCGTGCGGTGCAGGCCGGGCGTCTTCAGGTAGTTGCGACCGGTCACGCTGCCCACCGCGATCACGCCACCGATGTGTTCAATGGCCGGGGCCAGGGCAACCGGGACAATGAACAGGATGGCCTGCAGGTTGAACTCGGGGGCGGTGAAGTTCGGCAGTTCCAGCCAGGGCGCGGCGGCGATCCTGGCGGTGTCGACCACACCGAACCAGAACGACAGGGCGAAGCCGACGATCACGCCGGAGATGATCGGCACCAGGCGGAAGATGCCTTTGCCAAACACGGCGACGATCAATGTGGTCAGCAGTGCCGGCATGGAAATCCACATGGCGGTGGCGTAGGGAATCAGCTCAGCGCCGTCACCACCCTTGCCCATGGCCATGTTGGCTGCGATGGGGGCCATGGCCAGGCCGATGGAGATCACCACGGGACCGATCACCACTGGCGGCAGCAGGCGGTCGATGAAGCCCGTGCCTTTGATCTTCACTGCGAGGCCGAGGAAGGTGTAGACGAAGCCTGCCGCCACCACACCGCCCATGGTCGCGGCCAGGCCGAACTGGCCCTTGGCGAGGATGATCGGAGTGATGAAGGCGAAGCTGGATGCCAGGAACACCGGCACCTGACGCCCGGTGACCAACTGGAACAGCAGGGTGCCGAGGCCGGCGGTGAAGAGCGCTACGTTCGGGTCCAGTCCGGTGATCAGTGGCATCAGCACCAGGGCGCCGAAGGCCACGAAGAGCATCTGGGCGCCGGAAATGACCTGGCGCCAGAGCGGGTCCTTGAATTCGTCGCTCATCGATCAGTTTTCCTTCTGCTTGGTGCCGAAGATCTTGTCTCCCGCATCACCGAGGCCCGGGATGATGTAGCCGTGTTCGTTGAGTCTCTGATCGATTGAGGCGGTGAAGATCATCACGTCCGGGTGGGCATCGTTGACCACCTTGATGCCTTCGGGGGCGGCGACCAACACCATCGCGCGGATTTCCTTGCAGCCCGCGCGCTTGAGGAGGTCGATGGTGGCGACCATGGAGCCGCCAGTGGCGAGCATCGGATCGATGATCAGCGCCAGGCGCTCGTCGATCTCCGGTGCCAGCTTTTCCAGGTAGGTGTGGGCTTCCAGGGTTTCTTCGTTGCGGGCCACGCCCACGGCGCTGACCTTGGCGCCCGGAATCAGGCTGAGCACACCGTCGAGCATGCCGATGCCGGCGCGCAGGATGGGTACCACGGTGATCTTCTTGCCGGCGATCTTCTCGACCTGCACGGTGCCGGCCCAACCCTGGATTTCGTAGTTTTCCAGGGGCAGGTCGTTGGTCGCTTCGTAAGTCAGCAGGGCGCCGACTTCCTGTGCCAGTTCGCGGAAGTTCTTGGTGCTGATGTCGGCGCGGCGCATCAGGCCGAGCTTGTGGCGGATCAGCGGATGGCGGATCTCACGGATGGGCATGGGAGGGTTCTCCGGCGGGCTGGCAAAAAATTGCGTTAGCTTAATCCATTGATCACAGGCTGTGCTGCACTGACTGGTGGGTCCCGGGCACTGATGTCGCGGTCAAGCAAGGAACTGTCACACGCGGCGGCAACCTGCTGCAGTATGGTCGACACTCGTCCGTCGGGACTTGCTCCGGGGCAGGCGGATGGGTACCTTTGCCGACTTTTATCTTGACGCCCCGTTCAAGTTTTCACCGGGAACCCTGCCTGTTCCCCGCAGAACCCAGAGGAATTGCCATGTCCGCCGATCTCGCACACATCCGCCAGGTAAGGGCCGAAGCCGACTGCCTGTACACCGACGCCCAGGTCGAGGCGGCCATCTCCCAGGTCGCCATCGCCATCAACGGCGAACTGGCGGAGCGCAATCCGGTGGTGTTCTGCGTCATGAACGGTGGTCTGATCTTCGCTGGCAAGCTGCTGCCCAAGCTGGACTTCCCGCTGGAGCTGTCCTACCTGCACGCCACCCGCTACCGCAATGAAACCAGCGGCGGTGAGCTGTTCTGGAAGGCCAAGCCGGAAATCTCCTTCATCGACCGTGACGTGTTGATCATCGACGACATCCTCGACGAAGGTCACACCCTGGCGGCCATCATCGATTTCTGCAAACACGCCGGCGCTGCCAACGTGCATACCGCCGTGCTGATCGACAAGACCCACGACCGCAAGGCCCGTCCGGACCTGAAGGCCAACTACGTGGGCCTGCCCTGCGAAGACCGTTACATCTTCGGCTACGGCATGGACTACAAGGGCTACTGGCGCAACGCCGCCGGCATCTTCGCGGTCAAGGGGCTCTGAGTCATGAGATCGCCGCGCTTCCTTGATCAGGCCCTCTTCGCCGAACTGGCCGACAAATCCGCGGCGAATCCGCGCAAGCGCCAGCACCATAACTTCCATGCCATGGAAGAACCTTGCCATCGCATGGCGGTGGGGCTGCAGCCGGGAACCTACATCCCGCCGCACCGTCACCTCAGCGCTGACAAGGCGGAAAGCCTGTTGGTGCTCAAGGGGCGCCTGGGCCTGCTGATCTTCGACGAGGACGGCCAGGTCGTCGACAAACGCGAGCTGGCGGCGGGCGGCGAATGCGTCGGTGTCGACCTGCCGCCGGGCGTGTTCCACGCGCTGGTGGTGCTGGAGCCGGACAGCCTGCTGTTCGAGTGCAAGGCCGGCCCCTATCGCCCAGTGGGCGAAGGCGAGCTGCCCGCATGGGCGCCCCGTGAGGGCGAGCCAGGGGTGGCCGATTACTCGGCCTGGATGCGCTCGTTGTTCTCCTGAGGCGCATCGCCCTGCAGCCACTGCATCGCCTTGGCCCGTGCTTGTTCCAACGATTGTACGTAGGCCAGGCGACCACTCTCCCGATGTACACCGGCGCGGCGTAGTTTCAGCCGCACACGGGGTGAAGTGCCCACAAGCACCAATCCCACGCCCTGGCGAGCGTAGTCGTGCAGCAGGTTTTCAAGGGCCGCCAGCGCGGTCATGTCCAGCATCGGTACCGCGGCCATCTCGACGATCACCACCTTCACCTCGGGATTGAAGCGGCGCAGCACGCTCAACGCCTTTTCCGCAGCGCCGAAGAACAGCGGACCACGGATGGCGTAGACCAACACCTGTTCAGGGAGATCGCGCAGGGCTTCGTGGAAGTGGCGGGGCAAGGGCGCAGCGTCGGTGAGGTCGCTCATGCGTTTGATGAACAGGCCGGCAGCCAGCAGCAGGCCGACACCCACTGCCAGCACCATGTCGAACAGGACCGTCAGCACCAGGCAGGTGAGCAGGACCAGTACGTCGTTGCGCGGGGCGATGCGCAGGGTGTGCACCACGTGTCGCGCTTCGCTCATGTTCCACGCAACCATCAACAGCAGTGCCGCCAGCGCGGCCATGGGCAGGTAGCTGAACAACGGCGCTAGCAGCAGCATGGCCAGCAATACCACGCCGGCGTGGATGATGGCCGCGATGGGGGAACGGGCACCTGCGCGCACGTTGGCGGCGCTCCGGGCGATTGCCGCAGTGGCGGTGATGCCGCCGAACAGCGGAGCAACCAGGTTGCCGAGACCCTGGCCGACCAATTCTGCATTGGGGTCGTGGCGCGTGCCTGCCATACCGTCAGCCACCACGGCACAAAGCAGAGACTCGATGGCACCGAGCATGGCGATTGCGAAGGCCGGTGCGAGCAACTGGCGAATCAATTCGAACGAGAGGCCCAGGGGCTGGCCATCAGGGCCGGGCAGCATCCATGGCCAGGCGAAGGTTGGCAGGAACGGTGGAATGCCAGGGTGGTTGATGCCATCCACTGCGTAACTGAAGCGTTCGCCCAGGGTTGCGACTGGAATACCTATCGCTTCCATCAGCAGCCCGAGCAGGGCACCCAGCGCCAGCGCTACCAGATGACCCGGCACCTTGGGCACCAGGCGCGGCCAGATCACCAGCACCGCGAAACAGACCATGGCCACCAGGGCATCGCCCAGGTGTGCGGTTGGCAGGGCGCCGGCCAGCAGGTGCAATTGATCCACGTAGTTCTGCGGCGACTCGGCCAACTGCAGACCGAGCAGGTCCTTGATCTGCAGGGTGGCGATGACGATTCCAATGCCGGCGGTAAAACCCAGGGTCACCGGGTAGGGGATGAACTGGATCAGCCGGCCAAAGCGTGCCAGGCCCATGGCGATAAGAATCAGTCCGGCCATCAACGTACAGAGCAGCAGGCCGCCAAGGCCGAATTTCTGGGTGATGGGCAACAGGATCACCACGAAGGCAGCAGTAGGCCCGGAAATGTTGAAACGTGATCCGCCGGTGAGGGCGATCAGCGGCGCCGCGAGCAGTACCGTATAGAGGCCATGTTGCGGCGCCACGCCGACTGCTATGGCCAGTGCCATGGCCAGGGGGATGGCGATGATGCCGACCGTGGTCCCGGCTGCGAGATCGCCACGCAGGTCGGCGAGCGAATAGCCATCGCGCAGCGTTTGGCGCAAGGCCGCGAATAGGGGAGGCAGATATCGGGACATGGTCGCTCCTGTGGCAGAGGCCCCGAGTATAGGAGGCAGGCTCGGGAAGTTAAGTCGGCGAGGGTCGAATGCCGCTGTCCGAAAGCCCCGTGCTAGAGTGTTCGCCCGCTGAATCCGGAGTTGTCGATGTCCCTTCCCCTGCGTATCGGGGCCTGCCTGGCCCTAGTGCTGAGCCTGCCTCTCTCCGCCGCCGAAAACACCCCCATGCACGCCCAGTTCCTGCCGCCAGACGACCTCTCGCTGCGCCAGGAACAGCCCGATCAGCAGCAACTGATCCAGATCACCGAGTACTCGGTTGTGCTGGGTAGCCAGCGTCAGTCCAACCAGCAGCCGATCCCCATCACGTCGCCTGCCGTGCTGCGCCTAAAGGGGAAGCCGCTCAGCAAGGGCGCCGATGTGCGTCAGGTGGTGATCCAGTTCGACGTCGAGGGCAAGAGCCTGAAGAAACCCGGATACGACCCGCAAACCCGTATTCTCAGCCTGAATTACCCGATGGCGCAGTACGCGGCTGTGCTCGATCTGCTGCGCAACGGACCGGTGTACTGCCAGTTCCTCAGCTACCCCAACGGCCATGTCTGGGCCGACCTGCACAGCGGTGCAGTACGCCTGCGTTGAGCGCGCAGGCCCGCCGGGGGTAAACTGCCCGCCCCGTGATACCCGGCCCGAGAGATGTGAGCGATGCGTAAAGACAAGAAGCAGGTGATTGGCGAAGAAATCTCCGAAGACTCGATCAAGCTGTTCCTCGCGGTCGAGCCAGCCGACTCCACTCCGCCTTCGCTGCACAAACTGATCAAGGCATACCGTGGCCTGCGCATCGACGACTTCGAGCGTTTCGTCGGCTTTTTCGTCGAGGCCGGCTACGACCTCGACGCCAAGGATGAGAAGGGCAACGACTTCATCGCGCTGATCCAGGACCAGCGCCAGGCCGAGCCCTACATCGAAGTGATCAAGGCCGCTCGTGGCTAATCCCATGCGCAGACGAGAGAGCCCGCCATCGAGCGGGCTTTTTTGTGGGCGAGAAGTGCACAACGCACATAAAAAAACCGCCCCGAAGGGCGGTTTTTTCTTTCAGCGTACTGCCGAGGCTCAGGCGATGCTCTGGGTCGCGGTGTTGACGTTTGTCAGGCCAAGTGCCGCATCGGAACGGGCGCTGATCTCGCGGTACAGATCTGCGTCGCTTTCCAGGACCTTCTCGCGAGCCGGGAAGATTTCCTTCAGCTTGGCTGTCCACTGCTCGGAACGTGCCTGCTCGGCGAAGCAGCGCTCGATCAGGTTGAGCATGATGGAAACGGTCACCGAAGCGCCCGGGGAGGCGCCCAGCAGTGCCGCGATGCTGCCGTCTTCGGCCGAGACCAGCTCGGTACCGAATTGCAGGATGCCGCCTTTGCCTGCGTCCTTCTTGATGATCTGCACGCGCTGGCCGGCCACTTCCAGGCGCCAGTCGGCCGGGTTCAGGTCCGGATAGAACTTGCGCAGGGCATCCAGACGCTGCTCCTGGGATTGCATCACTTCCTTGACCAGGTAACGGGTCAGGTCGAAGTTGTCGCGAGCCACGGCCAGCATCGGGCCGAGGTTGCTCGGACGTACCGAGAGCGGCAGGTCCATGAAGGAGCCGTGCTTGAGGAACTTGGTGGTGAAGCCGGCGTAGGGTCCGAACAGCAGGGATTTCTTGCCGTCGACCACGCGGGTGTCCAGATGCGGCACGGACATCGGCGGGGCGCCGACTTCGGCCTGGCTGTAGACCTTGGCCTGGTGCTGCTTGACCACTTCGGGGTTATCGCAGCGCAGCCACTGGCCGCTGACCGGGAAGCCGCCGAAACCCTTGCCTTCGGGGATACCGGAGAGCTGCAGCAGCGGCAGTGCGCCGCCGCCGGCACCGAGGAACACGAAGCGCGCGGACACTTCACGATTGGCGCCGGTCTGGGTGTTCTTGATGCTGACTTTCCAGCCTTCGTCGGTGCGACTGAGGTTGGTGACCTTCTGGAAATAGCTGACGCGAGTGTCCTGCAGGCTGGAGAGGTACTGCAGCAGCTGATTGGTGACCGCGCCGAAATTGACGTCGGTGCCGTTCATGGCGCGGGTCGCGGCGATTTTCTCGGACGCATCGCGTCCCTTCATCATCAGCGGCGTCCATTTGGCCATGGTGGCGCGGTCTTCGGTGTACTCCATCTCGCTGAAGGCGTGGTGCTGGCGGAGCAGCTCGAAACGCTTCTTGAGGAAGGCCGTGTCCTTTTCTCCGCGCACGAACGAGAGGTGCGGGACGGCGTTGATGAAAGTCTTGGGCGAACCGAACGCGGTCTTGCCGCTCATGTAGGCCCAGAACTGCTTGGACACCTCGAACTGGGCGTTGATGTTGACGGCCTTCTTGATGTCGATGGAGCCATCGGCCGCCTGGGGCGTGTAGTTCAGCTCGCAGAGGCCTGCATGGCCGGTACCTGCGTTGTTCCAGGGATTGGAGCTCTCGATGGCTCCCGATTCCCGGAGTTCGGCGATCTCCAGCTTGATGCCGGGATCGAGCTCTTTAAGCAGTACCGCCAACGTAGCGCTCATGATGCCGGCCCCGACCAGCAACACGTCCACTGCTTCGTAATCGTTTTGCGCCATTTGCTCGCCACTCTCTTGTGAAGTAGTGAAAAACCGTCATCTCACGCTCTTTTGGAGACGTGAACCTCAAAAGGATCGGCTACCCCCAGGCAGGCCGCTTCCGTCTGCATACGTGTTGCTACGCATGCGTCCCTGCAAAAAAGCGTTTGCAATTCGGGCGGAAGGATGCGGCAAGCCAACAAGTGGCAGCGCGAAAAGTGGACGGCTCTCTGTGGGGCTGTGCGGATGCCCAAGCTGGCGCGAGGTGCGGTGTTGCGAGGCCCGATCAGGAGACGACCTTATAATCGGGGGGCGATTATAACGATGAAATGGACGGAATAGGGCGCTCGGTGTGACTTTTATTCATCCACCGGTCAGGCTGCCAACGCGTTGCGGCGCGAAGGCTGTCTGACGACCGGTGCGACGCGGGCGCTGGCGGGCAGGGGCTGGTCGAGCCAGGCGAGACTGGTTTCGCTCACTTCCACCCAGTTGCCGCTGGTCGGACGGTCGACTCCGTGGTGCAGGCCACGGCAGATCCCCGCGTTATCCACAAGGGCGAAACTGCGGTGTTGCGGGCGGCGGGCGAGCATGGACCAGAGAAGGAACATCCTGACTACTCCTGTGGGACTGACGCCTTTATGCCAGGGGGGCGTGACAGGGGAATGACAGGAACCGCACCCGAGGATGGCGGTCTGACATTGCATGGGGACTGGCGCTCTGTCAGTACCTCGGTCGGGTGGTTATACTGCCGGCCGTTTTGCCTTCACTCCTGGAGAGATAAAGCATGCTGAAACGCCCGTTGCTTGGCCTGCTGGCCGCCCTCAGCCTGACCCTGGTCGGCTGTGCCCTCAGTCCGCAACAACTCAGCCCGCAACCCAAGCTGACCGGCCCGTTGACTCCTGTAGGCCAGGGCCAGCCGGTGGTGGTGCGTGTTGCTGACGGTCGTCCTTCTCCGGTTCTCGGCACCCGTGGCGGTATCTATGCCGATACCAGTGCCATCAGCGTGCAGGGCCAGGACATCCTGCCGCGTCTGCAAGCCGAGGCCGAGGCCGCTGTGCGCTTGTTGGGCTTCACCCCGTCGCCGAACGCCTACAACGCTCCGCAACTGACCCTGACCCTGGCTGACCTGAAGTACCAGTCTCCCAAGGAGACCTACGTCACCGAGGCGAACATCAGTGCCAGTTTCCGCGTCGACGTGCAGAACAGCAGCCGCCGCTACAGCGGCAAGTACGGCGCCTCGCTGAACCAGCGCTTCGGTACCGCGCCGAACCAGCAGACCAACACCAAGTTGGTAACCGATGTGCTGAGCGATGCGATGACCCGAGCTTTCAAGGACCCGACCATCGGTCAGGTTCTGTCTCAGCAGTAAGCGGACCTTGTCCGAGAGAGCCCGGCCACGCGCCGGGCTTTTTCTTGCCTCCGGACTCGCGTGAGGTCTTCCGCGAGTCCGGCGGCATTCGTCGGAAGGAGCGAATGGGCGGGCGTCGGTTTCGGTAAACTCGCGTCTTCCGATAGACCCCCCGGATCAGGGTGGGCAGATATTTGTCTTGCAGGTTGAGTGCATGGTCGCACCGCCTGAAGCGGAGTTTGAGATGTCGCTGCAGGCGCTTTGGGCCATGTTCCTGGCCCACCCCGCACAGGTCGTCAATGGCCTGGCCGTGTTCTTTGCTTGTGCTGGTGCCTGGGTGCTGCTGGCTACCCGGCTGCGGGAACAGCGTTCCATTGCCCGCCTGGTTGCCGACAGCGAACTCGACGAAGCGGCCGATATGCAGGATGACGGTGCCCGGCGTCTGAACCGCTTCTTTTACGCCTTCGGCTATTTCAGCCTGGCGGTGGCCCTGGGGGTGTCCTGGGCCAGTACCCAACTCTGAGAACTTGCCCACGACCTGTTGCACGTTGGAATGAGTGCGTTGAATTTGGCTTCGGGCTGCTCATTTACTTCGCGCCCTCAGCCACCAGCTCGTGAACAGGTTCCGGTGCCTCTTGCTCAATAAAAAACGGCGACCCCAGGGTCGCCGTTTTGCATTCTGACTCCGCCTTACAGGGGCAGTCCTGCCTTGATCCGGTACTGATTGCGTACGGGGGTGGCGTATTGCTGGATCAGGTAAGGACGCTGCTCCTCCGGGCAAGCGTCAAGACGCTTCTGCCACTCGGCCTGGGCGCGAGCCAGTTCATCGCCTTTGAAGATATCGGCGGCAGTCGGTACGTGCAGATCGGGGGCGCGCTCGCCCCACATGGCGTAGGCCAGGTAATGCACAGGGAACAGGCGATAGCCACCGAGGATCTGCTTGTCGATTTCCTGGGCCAGTTGCTTGGCGTCCTCGCTGGAGCTGCCGATTTCGCTGCCGAAGGTGATGTGCACGCGGCCTTTGTAGCCGGTGATCCCGAGGGCAATGCTCGCATCGTCCTCACCAGGGGCCTTTGCGTAGCTGCCGGTGCTGGCGCGGACCTGCAGTTCGCGGGCCTTGGCCTGGTCGCACGGATCGTATTCGTAGCTGATGGAGACCGGGATCAGGTGCAGGTCACGAATGACGTCGGCGAACGCTTCGTCCTTGCGGCTCATGTGGAACATCTTGAGGATCGCCGAATCGGTGCGATCGTCTCCGTCCTTCGCGCGGCCTTCGGCCTGGGCGATCCAGATCGACTGACCATCCTTCTGGATCGAATGGTTGATGTACGCCGACAGCAACTGGAACGCCGCCAGCTTCTCGCGGCGCCCGGCGAGGTTGCGATGCACGATGAAGCTCTTGTTCAGGCGCATCAGGTCACTGACGAAGGGCTTCTGCAGCAGGTTGTCGCCAATGGCGATGCGTGGCGTCGGCAGCCCTGCGTGGTACACGGCGTAGTTGACGAAGGCCGGGTCCATCACGATGTCGCGGTGGTTGGCCAGGAACAGGTAGGCGGTACCCGGCTTCAGGCGCTCCACGCCGGAATAGGTCACGCCATCGGTAGCGCGCTCGATGGTGTTGTCCACATAGGGCTCAATGCGGTCTTGCAAGGCCGCCACCGAGTTGATGCTCGCGAACTCGCTGCGCAGCCGATGAGCTATAACAGGCTTGAGGAGCCAGCCCAGCGGGCCCGCCAGTTTCGGGAAACGATAGCGGGTGAGGGTGCCGAGGAAGGCGTCGTCGGCAAAGAGGCGCGCAAGCACCGCCGGGACCTCGGCATCGTCATAGGGTCGGATGGCTTCAAATTCGCCCATTGGTCACTCTTGTTCTGGAATCGGCTGGATAAAGGATGGAGGCCCCGTCATACGGGGCGTCAAATAGACCGGCGATTATACAGGCTAATCACAGCAATCCCGCAGAAGCCCCGCCAAATCAGCACCTCAGCAAGACCCCTCCACGAAATTGCCTACGAATTGACTACACCCTGTCCACGCATCGAAGCGAGGGCCAACGGGTTCAGCGACCGCGCCTTGTCCAGATACTCCGGTGCAAGGTGGGCATACAGCATCGTCGTCGTAATATCGGCATGCCCTAAGATATCTTTCAGCGTCCGCAGGTCACCGCCAGCCATCACGAAATGCGACGCGAAGGTATGGCGCAGCATGTGCGTCAATTGCCCAGGCGTCTCAAAGCCACAGCGCAGATAAGCCCGTTCATAAGCACCCCGAGCCGGACCAAACATCCGATCCGAGGGCAAAGCCAGCGCCAACGCTTCCCGCAGCAACTCAGGATCAACCGGCACGGTACGAAGCTTGCCGTTCTTGGTTGCCGAAAAAACGATCCGATCCCCCAGCACCTGAGAACGCCGCAGGTTTTGCGCCTCAGACCAGCGCGCACCCGTGGCCAAAGCAATGCGAGCAATCATCAGGACATAGGGATTGGTCGAATTGCGCAGCTCTCCTAGGAGCTGGTCTATCTGCTCAAAGGACAGGAACGCCAAGGGCTTCTGATCGACCTTGAACAGCTTAATCTGAGACAGCGGGTTAACCCCCTGATAGTGACCCTGCCGAATCAGCTCCGCGAACACCGACGAAACGTAGAGCTGTTCAATGTTCATCGTCGCCGGAATCACCTCCTTCATGCGCCGCGTCCGGTAATTCGACCAGAGCGACGAGGTGAATTCCGAGACGTAAGGATCACCCAACCGCGCCACCGTCAGACGCAGGGCAGCAAGGCGCCTAGGACCGCTTTTCAGCGTGCAGCCATAGACCCGATACCAGAGGTCAACCAAGCCAGAAAAACGCCCCGTAGCGGGCTCAGGGGACACCACGTAATCCCGTTCAAACCGTTGCGCGTGTGCCTTGCTACGGAAACCACCACGACGCACCCGCCGACTACCACGACCATCGACGTAGAAATCAACGGACCATGTTCCGTCAGGTTGTTTCTTCACCGTCATATCGCACGCCCCCACCGAACATGCCGTTCCTCCAGCAGGTCGCGGATATGCTCATAGAGAGCCTTTTCACCCTTTCCCTTGGCTGCGTAGTGGTCGCGAATCACCGGCCAGCATTCCCACTCTTTCAACCGTGCAAACGCCTTCTTTGCGCCGTGACGTTCCCGCGCCAAGAGGGACACGAAGTTACCAATGAAGAGTTCAACATTCTTGCCGCTGAACCCCGTAGCGGTCTTGTAGTGACGCTTGTAGCCGGTCTTATCGATCAGGGATTCGGCCTCCACCGACACCCGCACATCCTGACGAATCAACGACCAGAAAGGCTCCAGATAGCCCGGACGGTGAACCAAGCGAAACGCCTCCAGACCATAGCGCCACAGGCCATCCAGATGGCTCGCCAGCTCGACAAAGGTATGCGTATCGATCATTGCCCCAGTCGCAAAATCAGCGGAGCCGTCCGCAAACTGCTGGACAATCGAATGGTGGTAGCGCAGCTCAACCCGCCAAACCGGCAAGGTCGCGTCGTAGTTGTAGGAATCCTCAACGTCGAAGGGGTTATCCGAACGACGCCAGACCGCTTGCCAGTAGTCCAGTTTGTCGGTGGATTTAGCCTGATCGGTTTTGTTGTAGATGCAGAGCTGAACCCCGTCCGGCGAACCAAACAGGAATGTTTCCCCACGACCGTAGACCGAGGCATTGGACGCCCAATGAATTTGATCAATGCCAGTAACAGTGCGTTGAGCACGGGCCCGGCAATGCAGCCGAGCGACGAGATCAGCAGGCGGATTCCAACCTTGCACGTCCAAGGCCAAATGCACCGCGCATTGATTTGGGGAAACATGCGTCATTACCGCCGAGGCGAAGCGATCCAGGTATTCCTGCAAACGCTCCGGGGAAAAGAAATCGATAGCGTGCGGGCTCACTTCGATCTTGAGGTGCGGCCCAATGCTGTCGGCCTTTTTGCTGAAGGCCTTGATCAGCAGAATGAAGCCGAGGTCGGCATTCTGGAGCTTGAATTGATAACCCGAATCACGCCCAACCCGACCGGCGTGCCACTTGTGCCCGGCAAACTCAACCATGCCCGGCTCTTCGAACAGAGCCAGCACCTCAGGGCGAATCAGCCCGTGATAAAGCTGGCGAACGGTATCCACCGCACAGCGCAGCAACCGAACCGACGACAAATCAAAAATCGCAGCCGAACCCGGATCAACAAAGACGCGGGAAAACTGCTCTACACGGTTCATATCAACAGCAGCCTTGCTAGCCATCGGCAGTCCTTTTTTTAGAGATTGTTCGACTTTGTGTCGGTTTCTGGTTGGTTTATCTGACGTGTTACAGGGGCGTCAGTGGGGCGCGCCTTCGCTAGGCCGGCCCCGTCACCGGCTGCGCCGATTCCCGGGCCGGCCACGCTCAGCGCGGGCAACACGAGAGGGCGAACAGGATCACGCAGGGAAACGCCATCAGAGGCCCCATGAATGCGCGCGGTGAGCAGGACGACCAGATTGGTAGCCTTGGCGCGACTCGTCGTAGAACGGAAAATAGGACCGATTACGGGCACGTCCGAAAGGAACGGAATGGACGACACGGACTTATCCACCTGCTCAGAGCGCAATCCCCCGAGCAGCACGCCCTCCCCACTGCGAAGCTGAACCTTGGTGGTGATCCGGCGCGTGTTGGTGATGATGTCTGCCGCCGTTCGATCATCCGAAACGCTGGAGGCGGTTTGGCTCACCTCCAGCTCTATGGCATCGGCTGGCGTGATGAACGGGGTGACCTCCAGCGTCACGCCCACATCCTGACGAACAATGGTTTGGAACGGATCTGAAGCCGGCGTGGCGCCGCTGGTGGTTTGGCCGGTGATGAAGGGGACATTCTGGCCGACGACGATGGAGGCGGATTCCCGGTTGAGCGTGAGCAGCTGGGGCGTGGAGAGAATGCGGTTATTACCCGTGGTCTTCACCGCCTTAAGGAACGCCGAAAGAGTAGGGCCGGAGAACGTCAGGCTAAAGCCAAGATCGGATTTGTCCGACTCGCGCAACGACACCCCCGCGATATCGGTGCGATCCGAATCCAAGCCGACATTAAGCCCCAGGGCTTCGAAATCATCGTCGGCCAGCTCCGCCACCACCGCTGTGATGATCACCTGCCGACGAGGCCGGTCAATTTCCGCGACCACTTGCCTAATCACATCCAATTGGGAGCGGGTGCCGGTGACGATCAACGCATTAGACGTAGGGGAGGGGCTAACCATGGTTTGCACCGCCGCCCCTTCCTTGCCCTCAGAGCGCGACGACAGCACATCCCTTACCGCCGCATGGGCAAAGTCGGATTGCAGGTGCTGAAGCTGGAACACCTCAGTTACAAGGTCGGGGGACTCTTCGACCGCCTGAGCGCTAATCCGCAACGCCCCCGGCGTGGACGAAAAGTGAAAACCGGAGGACACCACCGCATTCTCTAGGAGTTGCTCCAACTCTTTCGGGCCGCTGTAGGTGGCGAAGATCGAAATCGGTGCAGAGCGAATGTCCGCCCCGACCACCACTGATTTATTGAGCTGAACAGCGGACCACTCCACGAAGTCTTGCAAAGTCGCGTCGTATAGTTCTACCCGCTCCGTCGCCTCAGACTCAGGAGCAAATACCAGAACGACAATCGCAAAAAAAACCGCAAGGAATGCAGCCTGCAATAATTCTACTAAATCCCTAAAAGACATAATTCCAACTCCTAGCGGAAAACCGAAATGTAATCGGCATCCCGCACTAACAAGGCTTCACGGGGGCCACGATCTTTTACGGAGACACCCTTAACGCTGAGGTCATCCATAGTGATTCGATTGCCGTCACCGTCTCTAAATACGTAAACAGTGTTCCCAGCGAGACGGCCATAAGTAGCAATGCGCAGTGTCCCGAAATCATCAGCCAGCTTTTGGGCTGGCTCAGCCGCTTTCGGCGCACTAACAACAGGAAGAGACTGGCCATTCGATCGATCAGAAATAGCGATAGCACTGAAGATAGGAACGCAAAGAAAGAGTGCACAGACACCTCCTAGAAAGAACGCATTCACAATGCGAGTTCGCCGGAAAAAGACTTTGGTAGTGCGCATATAGAAACCTATATTGCGAACGGCTTTCGGCAGGACGCGCCGCCAATAACCGGGAGGAAGGAGCGAATAGGAACCTTTGTCGTAATCCTTGTTGTATTCCTGCGTCGTGTCGTAATAGGAGTAAAAGTCTTCGCCCCGGTAATACCAGTCATCCACCTTGGGCGAGTTAAACTTCGCGCCGTACTTCACAATGGCCTGATGGAGTTTCGGCAGGCGCCCTTTCCAGCGTCCGAGGGAGAGAATTTGCAGCGGGAGACGGAACATGAAGGGCAATTTCAACCGGTCCCAGCGGTTTATATAAATCACATGCTCGGCAATGGATTCGCGGACTTGTTTGTCAATCACATTGACGTTTTGCACGCAGAGCCACAAATCCCAACGGCGTTTGCGCAGGAACAGGAAAAAATTAAGGAGGTCTTTGCGACCCCCTTGGTTCCAGTCCCGCGAGTTCAGCCAAACCCCACCCTCATCGAGGAAAATGCCACCGAACATTTCTTCGTTATAAGTTTCGAAACCCATGCCCAGACCGGTCAAATCATCCGCCGAGGGCAGATCAGGCAAGCGCACCACGCGGGAATACTTGTTGCCCGGCTTGCAGAGCTTATCCATGAAGACATCGACATTCACCGCAACTCGACGACGAGCCTTCAGATACTTCAATATCTGCATAATGAGCAAAAGGGTTTTGCCCGCCCCAAGCTTCCCTGTGACGATATAAACGGCCATGTTTAATTACTCAGGTATGGATCAGCTTTTCCGAGAGTCGAGTTACCCACATGAAAATCAACGACTTGAGGCGGGCTAACACTAGAAGTGTGATGCAGAACGAGAGGTTATCCGGGATAAACATGCGCCCCACTTCCAACATCCAAGGCGCGCTTTCCTCAATCACCATCTCCGCAATGATGCCTATGGCCGAAGACAGTCCCTCAATGGCCAACCCAATCGCCACCACAATCAAGGCGAGCAGGCCGATCTTCTTAAAGGCGGTCGCGACAAACTGGACCACTGTCGGCAGTGCGCTACCGACAAACCCCGCCAGAAACAGACCGGCCCTACGAAACAGCGTGGGGAAAAAGGCTCTGAGGAAGCCCAAGATAATCGGCATATCAGAAGCCCCCCTTCGACGCTTTCACATCTTCTTGCCGCAAGGCGCTATAGAGAATCTTCCAGAGGCCGACGACAGTGACCACCCAAATAACCCACTCCAACAGCGGCTTCATGCGGGTTAACTCGCACACAGGCAGATCGAGGCGAACCGTGTACGGCTTGTTATTGATGGGATTCTGAACGGTGAACTCTATTCGGTAATCCGCGCAGCCCATGGAGGTCGGCAACACACTATCAATCACGCCATTCAGGCCGACCTTTTCACCATTAATACCGAACCACCCGCCCACAGTGTTCGGCAGGCCATCTAGGAACGCTTCAGCTTCAGAGTCGCGCTCTGCCTGTATCTCTTCGGCCTTGCCCTCGAGCGCCTCACCAAGGCCATCTCCAGCCTGTTCACCGGCCTGACCTGCCCCCGACTCATCGCCCAAATCGCCCTCAGAGAACTCACCGCCGAACAGCCCCTCATTCAGCTCTTCGAACTTGCCGCGAATGTCGCTGAGTAGGGAGTTGGTCTTGTCAATCTTGGGCCCCAACTTTTCGCCCAGATCATTAACAGCCTGATTAGTGGCGCCAGAACCAGAACCCTGAACACTGGTGCCCGTACCACCCGACGGGCGTGGATCGTTGGTATCGTCGCCGTCAGCGTTACCACCGTTTACCGGGTGATCCGAAGACGTTTGAGCAATCTGTTTTGTCGGGTCTTTGGGGTCGAAACAGACCTGCTGACCATTGGCATAGCCGCAGTTGCGATTAGGCTTTTCCTTGTCGAAACATTGAAAGGTGCCGTTGAACGTTCCGCAGTTCTTTTCTTCGGAAAAGCAGCCTTCTTTTCCGTTGATAGTGCCGCAGCCTGTTTCCTCATCTTTGATACAGACGGTGTTACCGCCGTTAGTCACGCAACCTTCATCAGGAAGGGGCGGATTATTCTGAGGTACAGGCGCACAGGTCGCAGACGTGCACTCTTCTGCCCCGGCAGAAGCCACATTACCCGTCCCGCTAAAGCGAGGAGTGCAGATACTTGTAGCTGAATTGCAATTAAGCGAACCATTGGGCGTCGTTACATAAGAGCATCCATCGGTATATTTGACCTCAGACGGACAAGCCCAATACTTAGTCGCTACCTGATAACTACACTCCACTGCCGCATAAATCTCTTTATTAGCAGAGGCAGAGCAATTAATTGGCGCATCGCAAGCACCAGTAGTCGGGTTATACGTGCCACCAGCCGGGCAGGAATCACCGTATCGAGTGACGTAACCGATCTGGCTGGTACCGGAGCCACCATCGGAATTGCGGGTGTAAGTAACCACGCAATACTTCAAGTCGGCCGTTCCGCCCTGCACGTACGAGCTGACATAGGTATTGCCAGCAGTTGGCGCCCACAGCTTCCCACCGGCAGCACAGGCAGCCGCCGCCGAAGGCTGCTGGCCCCCGCCGCTCTGGGAGACCCAGTAATAATCCACCGCCAACGCAAATTGCCCCCACGCCATAAGCGTGAGGGCAATGAGGGTGCGGATAGCCGCGCGCATCTATCCGCGACCCCGTTAGGCGCCAGCGGCCGAGAAGATACGGCCAGCCAGTTTGAACAGAGCGACACCACCACGAATGACGCCGAAGAGCACGGCACCCGCAGCCATGATCACACCGAAGGCAGTCGCCAGATCGGTGAACACGTCGAGCATTTCCGGAGGAACGGTGATAGCCGCATTGGCCATCATGGGAACAGCAGAAGCCGCAGCAACTACGGCAACGATGGCGGTTTTCGCGCCCAGTGCTTTACCGACACTGGTAACGCTCTGACCATCTTCTTTGCCCATCAGGGCAGACAGCTTTTCTTTGAGCATGATTGCTCTCCTTCAGACAGAGGCGTCGATTACTTCTTTCCAGCTCAGCCGGAATTGTCCCCAGGCGACGCCGACACCCAGAGTGCCCATGAAGCAGCCAGCGATAACGAGATACGAAGTCCAGGTGAACCCCATGGCCGTTACCTCTGGTGCCCGTGGATAAGGCCGAGGGCGAGCAGTTGGCACGCCCCCGAGATCAGTTGAAGCGCCCACAGGTCACCGAGAGTGATCTGCGACAGCGCCTGTTCGATGACACCCATTGCGAGCGCTCCGTCATTCGTTGAATTCAGTCGCACAACCCTGACCGCGTGCCGGGGCGTGCCATGGAAAAGCGCGGCTGACAGGTTCGGAACTGCCGTAAGCGGAACCGGCCAGACGGCGGACGATCCGGGGAGACTGCCAGCGCAAGCGCGGACACCCCGGCGCGCGGACCGGTTGTTAAACAGGGCGCGAGGGAGGCCCCCACGCGGCCTGTGACGGCTTGTCCCGCGGAAAGGCAGCGGAGCCGTCGGGAAGGCCGCGGGGGCCTTTTCGCTGCCTTGGCTTCGGGCCGCTTCGCGGGTTCCGGCGCGGGGAGCGCAGCGTTCCACAGCCAAAACCGTGCAGGCGCCTAATCGGCCGTTGGCCGAGGTCGAGGCCAAACCTTGGCATTGGCGGGGGACGGCACGCCCCGGCACGCGGTGAGCCACGAAGCAGCCCATCACTTAGGCCTGAACCCCGGCCTTGGCCGGAACAACACCGATGATGTGCGGCTGCGACTTGCCACCCGCCGCATCCTTGAGAACCGCCAGGAACTTGATGGGGGTCATCGGCTTGTAGCCCTGCGGCATTTGCGGGATCAGGGCATCGTCAGCCGGGATCTTCTTCACCCGCAGACCGGAACAGCCATCGGCGCGTTCTTGATCCGTGGTTTCTTCAGCCACCATGACGTTCACGAAGCTACGGCCTTCGATCGACTGACGACGCACACCAATTACGATTGCAGTGAATTCAAATTGCATTGCTAGACCCTCCTAGGGTTATTAAGTCCCGAGCTACCCGATTAGTTCGGACTCTGGGGTTTTACAGATAACTACCGATTCGGCCTCAGCCAGCGAGTCGCTAATACGCGCAATGCTCTCCCGCATTCCCACCGTATCCGCATCAATTCCACGCATATAAAGCTTGATTTGCGAGACTTCATCTCTGAGAAGATGAATGTGTTTAAGGGTGCGCTCTAGCTTTACATCTAGTTCGTAATTACTGACCGGCTTCCCCATCCACCTGAAAACTAAGCGGACAGCCACTAGCAAGCCAAACAGAGAGAACAATGCCACTGAGAGATAGAATGTCCAATCCACGATCTGCCGCCTCCTTTTGCAGTGCGAGATATTCAGAAGTCTTAACCTGGGTTAAAAACTTCTTCGGGGGATCACCAGCGTCCTGCTTTTTAGGGGGAATGCTTGTGATACTCATATAGACCTGCCAAATTTTCTCTATCAGCAAAAAAGTTAGGTAGCAGCACAGACTGAACAACACCGCGAAGAACAACAAAAGGAGCAAAAACAGAATCGAACCTAAAAAGAACTGAAGAAATCCTTCAGAGTCCAACAAAGCGAGTCCCTGATTCATCCTTGATTACCCTCCAATTCTTTTCGCGAACCTGAGCCAGTTGAGGAGCTTCTACCCGATAAAGCTGGCGATCGGATTCACGCAGACGCGCCAAGAACTTCTCATTCCACCACTTCACCAGCGCATCAACATCGGAAACAAAGAAAGCCCGGCGTCCATGCTCATTACGGTGAACGGCCACGTAGCCCAAGTGATACAAGTGGTCGAAATAGAAGTTTCGAAAGTCACCATGAAAGGGAACCGGGCGACCCGAAAGCAAATGAAGGACCTGAGCGCGACGAGAAATAAGACTCATGGTTCAATCCCACTTAAAGCCCAGGCCACGAACTATCAGGATTATGGTCAGGACGGGCACGAAAAGGATGTAGCCAGAGACAGCGGCGACCGCCCAAACAACCGAATCAATCCCATTCCAAAGATCACCAACAACCGCAATCGAGGAAGTAAAGAAATTGATCAGGGCAAAAATGAAGAAAAGAACCTTAACGACATCTTTTAGATACTGAAGACGCTGACGCGATCCCTGTGCCATTTCTAAATCCTCAGCAGTAGTCGCCCGAAAGAAACTCGGTCTTGCCGGCTTCAAGGTCTTTAATGATCTGGTGAACATTCACCAGCGAGTGACGGCCAACCTTCACGGTAGGAAGGGCACCGAGATTGCACATGCCGAGAACGACAGACTTTCCCTCGCCTATCAGGCCGGTGATTTGCCCGAACTCTTCGCGGGTACAGAAAGGTGGAAGACTCACGTAGATGTTTGACATCAAAAGGCCACTCCCTTGGAAACGTGAACGCCTGCCATAGCTGCTAACCTCACAAAGTCTCATAATGTCTAACGGCGTGATAGTTACTATCGCTCCGTAATAGTTACGAATATAGTGAGCTTGACGTACCCCGTAAAGGTTACGAGGTAAAAAATAAATCTATGAGCAACGACCAAGAAGAAAGGTTTTATCTATTGTTAGATATGACCAGCCTTGACCGACTGGCGAAGGAGAGCGAGACCAAGCACTCCCGCTGGGACAACATCAAACGACGAAAAATAAGGATGGGCGCCTATGAAGCAGGCTTCTTGATGTCCCTATACCCGCAATACTCGCTATGGATAGGAACCGGAGCAGTCAGCCCAGAGATAGGGCAAACCAGCCCAGCCTATGACGAAGCGAACCTAAAATTGCCAGAACCAAAAACGGGCAGCAGATAACGGAAGCAGTGGCCCAACGCTGGTTTTCAAGGAAGGCTTAAGGGAGAAAAAATGCAGGAATGGATACTGATAACGACGTTTTTTATGACGCCGGCACCAGGGCAATACACTGACATAAGCCCCATGATGCTAGGCGGATTCACTAGCAAAGCAGCTTGCGAAGCAGCGGCCGAGAAAATACTACGACAGCTAATGGGCATGGGTGAGTCAGCAAGATCAATACAGAGTCCAGGACCGAACTACACAGGCGAGGGAAATCCCAACGGCGCCACTACATGCACAATGATTATCAAGTGACCACAACGCCCATAATGCATAAGAGATAGTGAGCGATCACGCAGAGGACAAAACGCCAACCCCCTGATTTTTCAGATGTTGTGAGAGCTTGTTAAAGAGCAGCGACGATACAGGCAAGTCACACGGGAGGCGGGATGCTGGAGACAGAGGACTACCAATGCCCCTATTGCGGCGAGCCGGCTGAAGCCGTGCTCGATCTCTCGGGTGGCGAACAGCAGTACATCGAGGACTGTCCAGTGTGCTGCCGGCCCATCCTCTTCCTGCTCTGGACCGATGGCCAGGACTGGACACTGGAGGTTCGCCGGGAGGACGACTGATGCGACGAATCTATGAGCCCAGGGACCTGATCGAAGCCGAACTGCTGCTGGGCATGCTCGCCAGCGAGGGCGTGGAGGCCCATCTGGCCGGTGGACATCTGTTGGGCGGAATCGGCGAGTTGCCTATGTTCGGCTTGCTCGGCCTGCTGGTCGAGGACGAGGACGCCGAACGCGCCAGCAGGCTGATCGCCGCGTACAATGCCGCGCAACCCCTGCCGGGTGAAGAGCCCGACAGTTACCCCGGGACTCTGCTCTGCTGATTTCCCGCACACGAACTGGCTGCCTCATGTCTGGACGTTTCGCACTGTTCCGCTGGTCGCCCACTCAGGCCGCCCTTCCGGGTTTCCCCGCCGACCACCAACCACACTGGAACCTGGCTCCCGGCAGCCGGGTGCTGATGCTGCGCGAGGTGGACGGCCAGTTGCGTGCCGACATGGCCCGCTGGGGCCTGACGCCGTCCTGGCTCACCGATCTGTCCAAGACCCCGTCGCACGCCCGTGTCGAAACCCTGGCCGACCAGCCGATGTTCCGTGAGCCTTTCCGCTCGCGGCGCTGCCTGATCCTGGCCAATGGGTTCTATGAGTGGCGTGGCGTGCGCAAGCGGCCCTACTGGCTCAGCGCCGAAGGCGGGAGCATGTACCTCGCCGCTCTCTGGGAAGCCTACCCGGTTGGCGATGTGGAATACCTCAGCCTGGCGATGGTCACCCAGCCTGTTGCCGGCCTGCGCCGCCCGCTGGTGCTGGATGAGGAGGGCCAGCGCCTCTGGCTGGCCGCCGATTCGACGCCGATTCAGTTGCAGGAACTGCTGGCCCGGCCCGGCCCGCAGCTGCGCGAGCGCGCCCTGGCGACACTGGTGAACAATCCCAAGCTAGATGGACCGGAGTGCCTGACACCGGCCTGATGTGTCGCACCCACCCTCGCAGTTACGCAGGTTCGTGCGTGCGGCGTTCCGCCAGAGCGAAGCGAAACCCAAGGAATCTCCGTCGGGCTGCGCGTTGGGCGTCGCATAGCTCAGACACAACCTACAAGAGCAGTTCGCAAGCCGAATGAAAAAGCCCCTCGTGATGAGGGGCTTTTTCTTACACCTTGAACTGATTGATCAGCCGTCGTTGCTGCTCGGCCAACTTGGTCAGCTCGGCGCTGGCCTGGGAGGCTTCGTCGGCGCCGCCGGCGACCTCGTTGGCCACCTGGCCGATGTTGATCACGTTGCGGTTTATATCCTCGGCCACCGCGCTCTGTTCCTCCGCGGCGCTGGCGATCTGGGTGTTCATGTCGTTGATCACCGATACCGCCTGGGTGATGGACTCCAGCGCATGGGCCGCTTCGTTGGCGTGCTGCACGCTGGTGTCGGTCTTCTCCTGGCTGTCCTGCATCACCTTCACCACTTCGCGGGTGCCGTGCTGCAGTTGCTGGATCATCGTCTGGATTTCTTCAGTGGCCTGCTGGGTCTTCTGCGCCAGGTTGCGTACCTCATCGGCGACCACCGCGAAACCACGCCCCTGCTCGCCGGCGCGTGCCGCCTCGATGGCCGCGTTCAATGCCAGGAGGTTGGTCTGCTCGGCGATACCGCGAATGGCGACCAGGATGGCATTGATGTTCTCGCTGTCCTTGGCCAGGTTCTGCACCACGCCCACGGCGCGGCCGATCTCGGTGGCCAGGGCGGAGATGGCTTCGGCGGTGCTGTGGACGATGCGCTTACCGTGGTTTGCCGCCTGGTCGGCGTGGCTGGCGGCTTCCGCCGCATGGGTGGCATTACGGGCCACGTCCTGGGCAGTGGCGGTCATTTCATGGACTGCGGTGGCCACCAGCTCGATTTCCGCTAGCTGCTTCTGTACGCCCTGGTTGGTGCGGATGGCGATATCGGCAGTGTGCTCGGAAGAGTCGCTGACCTTCTGCACTGAGGTCACTACCTGGCTGATCATCGACTGCAGTTTGCCGAGGAAGGTGTTGAAGCCCCCAGCGATGGCGCCCATCTCGTCGGCGCGGTTGTTGTGCAGGCGTTGGGTCAGGTCGCCGTCCCCCTTGGCGATGTCATCCAGCATGCCGACCATCTGGCGCAGCGGACGGGCGATACCGTAGCCGACGAACCAGATCACCAGCAGACCAAGACCAGCGATGAGCAGGCCCACCAGGGTCATGCCGAAGATATCGGCTTCGCGCTGGGAGGCGAGGTCGCTCTGCAGCTGAGACAGCTCCTTCATCACTGCCTGTACCGGCAACTGAATCAGCAGCACCCAGCGGGCGTCGGTGTCGCCGATGCCGAAGGGAACCATCAGCTCGATGCGCTGGCTGGCCTGGTCAATGCGGTAAGCCGGCTGGTCGCCGGACAGGCCGCGCAGGCTGTCCAGGGTGGTGGAGTCCAGCGCCTTGGCAGCGTCTTCGCCCAGCTTCGAGCTGTCGCGGGAATAGGCCACCAGGCGGTTGTTGCTGGCAAGCAGCGCCATGTCACCGGCGCCCTCGTAGAGCTGCTGGTCTGCTTTACTCAGCAGGTCCTGGATGAAGTTCAGGGAGAAGTCGGCACCGGCGATGCCCTTGAACTCGCCCTTGATCATGATCGGCGCGGTGAACGACGAGAGGATCACGATCTTGCCGCCCACATCATAAGGTGCGGGGTCGATGGCGCAGGGCTTCTTGCGCTCTTTCGAGCAAAGGTAGTACTCGCCCTCACGTACACCGGTGGGGAGCATCTTCTCGCTTTCCATGAAGCCGATGGCGTCCTGGCCAACGCTGCCGTCGGCATTGCGGAACCACCAGGGCAGGAAGCGGCCTGTGCCGTCGTAGCCATTCCCCTTCGGGCCGGCATAGTTGGCGTCGGCACCGTCGATGCCATTGGGCTCCCAGCCGATGTAGCTGCCATTGAGCTTGGGGTTGCGCTCGGTGGTCTGGCGAACCAGGTTGTTCAGCTGCTCACGACTGATGCTCAGCTTGGGATTGCCGGCGTCGTCGGTTTCACCGAGCAGGCTGTTGAGGTTAGCCATGTTCTTGGCAATTCCCAGGGGCAGCTCCAGTTCCCGCTGGATCTGGCTCACCTGGGAGCCAGCGAGCGCAATCAGGCGATCATTGATCACCTGTTCGAGCAATGCCTGGGTGCGTTGCTGGACCAGTTCCTGGGTTTTCGCACCGGAAAACAGGGCGTAGAGCACCAGGGCGGCAACCACCGCCAGCACGCTGGCTCCTGCCAAGGCTGCGATGGAGAACTGAATGGACCTGAACTTCATGTGGACTCCGGAAATGGGATTTCACCGTGATTCCTTATATCGGCCGGACTGTGAAATTTCCTAAGTCGTGCATGCAGTTAAAAACGTCGCCAGCTTGTCTACATGCGACGTGGTTGCCCGGGTTTCTGGCCAGCCTTAGCATTACCGACCTCGCAAAGAGATGGAGAGCCACCATGGCCAAGCTGTTTTACCTGTCCGGGCTGACCGCGGCCCTGCTCCTGGCAGGATGCCAGGCCGTCAATACCACCAGCGGCGGAGCAGTCGGCGTCGAACGCAAGCAGTACATGTTCAGCATGTTGTCGAGTTCTGAGCTGAATCAGATGTACGCCCAGTCCTACCAGCAGACCGTGACCGAGGCGCAGCAGAAGGGCGTGCTGGACAAGAACAGCACCGACGCCCGTCGTGTCGATGCGATTGCCAAGCGGCTGATCGCCCAAACTTCCGCGTTCCGTCCGGATGCCGCGCAATGGGCCTGGGAAGCCAATGTGATCGACAGTGACGAGCTCAACGCCAACTGCGGTCCGGGCGGCAAGATCATCGTCTACAGCGGCCTGATCGATAAGCTCAAACTCACCGACGACGAACTGGCAGCGGTGATGGGGCATGAGATCGCCCACGCCCTGCGCGAACACAGCCGCGAAGCCATGTCCAAGGCCTATGGCGTGCAGATGGCCAACCAGATCGGTTCGGTCCTGGGTGTCGGTCAGGCTGGTCTGGGGATGGCCAACGCGGGTGTGGAATACCTGATGACCCTGCCCAACAGCCGCTCCAATGAGAACGAAGCCGACCTCATCGGCCTGGAGCTCGCCGCCCGTGCCGGCTACAACCCGAACGCCGCCATCAGCCTCTGGCAGAAGATGGAGCAGGCCGGCGGTGGAGCTCCACCGGAGTTCATGAGTACACACCCGTCGTCAGGCTCGCGCATGTCGTCGTTGCAGGCAGCCATTCCAAAGGTGATGCCACTGTACGAGCAAGCGAAGGGACAGCGCTAGGAACATCCGGGTTGTCGGTGATCCCGGCTGGCATCCCGGCAACCCGCGTTCTAGACTGCTCGCCGCCACCTCGAAGCGTCGGGGTGGCGAATCTCCAGCGGATGAGGAGTCGCAGTGAAAATCGCCGTACTGGGAGCAACTGGCCTGCTCGGCCATCACGCGGCACGAGCGGTAAAGGTCGCCGGGCACCGCCTGGTGCTGATACACCGG
This sequence comes from Pseudomonas sp. JS3066, assembly GCF_036328175.1. NCBI lineage: Bacteria > Pseudomonadati > Pseudomonadota > Gammaproteobacteria > Pseudomonadales > Pseudomonadaceae > Pseudomonas > Pseudomonas sp. JS3066. Next base: position 4,512,307 of record NZ_CP143312.1, on the reverse strand, counting down.
CCGACGTCACGGATCGAACGCCTGGCATACCTGGAGCCCGAGTGCCGGGCGGCTGAACTGCTGGACCATGCCGGTCTCACCCGCGCGCTCAGCGACATCGACGGCGTGATCTTCTGTGCCGCCGGCTACCCGAAGCGGCCGCGCCGCTGGCAAGAGGAAGTCGCCAGCGCCCTCGACCAGACCAACCATTTCTATGCCGCATGTCTCGCCGCGCATGTCCCGCGCATCCTCTACACCGGCGCCGCCATCGCCCTGCCGCGACATCCCGAAGGACTGCCCGGCCACGAAGGGCTGTTCTATGAGGGGATGCCGCGCTGGAAGAACCCATATCTGCTGAGCAAGTGGGCACTCGATGAACAGGCCCGCGAACAGGCCCGCAGCGGACTGCCTGTAATCATCGGGATTCCCGGCATGTGCCTGGGCGAGTTCGACGCAGGTCCTAGTACCGGGCGCCTCGTCACCGCGATGGCGCAGGGCTGGATGACTCATTACGTACCCGGCCGGCGCAACCTGCTGGATGCAGCCGACGCCGGGCGGGGCCTGCTGTTGGCGCTGGAGAAGGGAAGGGCGGGCGAGCGCTACCTGCTGACCGGGCAGAACATCGAGCTGGCCGAGCTGACCGAGCGAATTGCCAGGCTGCTCGGTGTTCAGCCGCCGCAACCCATGCCGCTGGCAATGGCCAAGGGCATCGCGGTGCTCGGACGTTTGCGTTACCGGTTATCCGGCGAGCTGCCGAAACTGGATGACACCGCGATCGCGGTGATGGCTGGCGGGCAGTTCCTCGATGGCAGCAAGGCGCGCCATGAACTGGGCTTCGTCGCCGAGACGCCGCTGGACGTCACCCTGGAACGCACCATTGGCTGGTTCCGGGCCAACGGCTATCTCTGATTAAGGCAGGGCTTTCTCGGCCAGAGGCTGGGTGGCGAGACCGAGTTGGGCGCGGAAGCTTTCCATGTCGAACATGGTGCAGATTTCCTGCACTTCACCCACGCTGTTCAGGGTCCAGAAGGCCATGGCCGAAATGCTGAGGATCTTGTCGCTGGGCGGGTAGCCCAGGGCGGGTTTCTGGATGCTGCCGATCAGGGTGCACCAGGTCACCACCTTGTTGCCTTCGGCGATGCATTCCTCCACCACCACTTCCAGATCAGGCATGGCCTCGCGGATGTTCGCCACCATCTGGGCGTAGGCGGCGCTGTTCAAGGCGCGGCCGATGAAGGAGCTCTTGTAGAGGAAGTCCTTGCTCTGCAGCTGCTCGGCCAGGGCCAGGCGACCCTTGTTCCACGACAGCTCGATGTGCTGGCGAACCAGCCGCTTCATATCGTCCAGTGACACGATGCGCTCCCCTGCGCCTTGATCCAGCGCGTAACAATACCGATACACGTGGCGATTCCATTGGCCGAAGCGCCGTGGTGCGGGGTAAGCGGAGCGAAGCCCGAAGGGCGGCAGCCGCCCCACGGGCTTCTCAGGCGCGGCAACCCGTCAGAACGTCCCGCTGAGCTTCAGCGCTTCGTAAACGGCATAGACGGCCAGGGCAGCGAAGGCGATGGCGGCCAGGCGGCGGATCAAGGTTAGCGGCAGGCGGTCGGCGGCGAAGTTGCCGGCCAGCACCACCGGTACGTTGGCGATCAGCATGCCGAGGGTGGTGCCCATGACCACCATGACGAAGTGCGGGTACTGGGCGGCCAGCATCACGGTCGCGACCTGGGTCTTGTCACCCATTTCGGCGAGGAAGAAGGCGATCAGCGTGGTGAGGAACGGGCCGTACTTCTTCAGGCCGGACTCTTCGTCGTCATCCAGTTTGTCCGGCACCAGGGTCCACAGGGCCACGGCGGCGAAGGATGCCGCGAGGATCCAGCTGAGGGTGGCGGCAGAGAAGAAGCTGGCGACCCATGAACCTACGGCGCCAGCGGCGAAGTGGTTGGCCAGGGTAGCCGCGACGATGCCCCAGATGATCGGCCAGGGTTTGCGGAAGCGGGCGGCAAGCAGTAGTGCGAGCAACTGAGTCTTGTCGCCGATTTCGGCGAGGGCAACGATCAGCGTCGGGACGAAGAGGGATTCCAGCATCAGGGTTCCTACGGGGGCGGGTCGACTAATCACCATGACACACGCAATCTGCCCACCCCGGGTCAGGTTGTATGTGTCATAGGTCTTGTCAAACCGCTGGCCTGTCTTTGCAGGCTCGGGGTCGCATGCGCCATGGTCTGTGGACCAAGTGTGTTGACGCACGCCGGGCGAGCAGGGCGCTCGCGGGAGACTACTCCCCTAGGACGGGGCGCATTTTGCACAAGCCGGGCCGCCCCGGCAAGCGCGAAATGCCGGTCGGTCAGTTGTCGCCGCCGCGCACGTCCATCTCCGAGTAGGCGACCAGACGGCTGCCCTTCTTCATGCGATAGCCCAGCCAGATGGCGAGGAACAACGGCAGGCTGATGTAGGTGGCCGCCAGACCGGCCCAGTCGATCTTGTCGCCGAAAAAGGCCTGGTAGTTCTGCCCGAGGGTGATCAGCAGGCACAGGGTGAAGGCGAACAGTGGTCCGAAGGGGAACAGCTTGGCGCGGTAGGGCAGGTCTTCCAGGCGCCCGCCTTGGGTCAGGTAGCCCTTGCGGAAGCGGTAGTGGGAAATGGCGATGCCCAGCCAGGCGATGAATCCGCACATGCCCGAGGTGTTCAGCAGCCAGGTGTAGAGAGTGCTGTCACCGACGATGGAGGTGAAGAAGCACAGCGCGCCGACCAGGGTAGTGGCATAAAGCGCGTTGCGCGGCACGCCACTGGCGGAGAGGCGCGCGAAGAGTTTCGGCGCTTTGCCCTGCAGGGCGAGGTTGTAAAGCATGCGGGTCGAGGCATACATGCCGGAGTTGCCGGCGGAGAGGATGGCCGTGAGGATCACCGCATTCATCACGCTGGCTGCGGCAGCGAAACCGGCACGCTCGAATAGCAGGGTGAAGGGCGACACGCTGATATCGCTGGCGTCGTTCTTCAGCAGGTTCGGTTCAGTGTAGGGAATCAACATGCCGATCACGAAGATCGCCAGGATGTAGAACATCAGGATGCGCCAGAACACCTGGCGGATGGCGATGGGGATGTTCTTCTTGGGGTTCTCCGATTCACCTGCGGCGATGCCGATGAGCTCCGTACCCTGGAAGGAGAATCCGGCGATCATCGCCACCCCGACCATGGCCTGCAGGCCGCCGACGAAGGGCGCATCGCCTGTGGTGAAGTTGCTGAATCCGGGGGATTCGATGCCGCCCATGATGCCGAAGATCGTGGCCAGGCCGATGCCGATGAACACCACCACCGTCACCACCTTGATCAGCGCGAACCAGAACTCGCTTTCGCCGAAGCCCTTCACCGAGATCACGTTGAGCAGGAACATCAAGCCGAGGAACAGGGCGCTCCAGTAGATGCCGGGCACGTCCGGCAGCCAGAAACTCATGATCAGCTGCGCCGCTACCAGTTCAGCGGCAATGGTCACCGCCCAGTTGTACCAATAGTTCCAACCCAGGGCGAAACCGAATCCATCGTCGACGAAGCGGCTGCCATATGTGCTGAACGAGCCGGAAACCGGGATGTGCGCGGCCATCTCGCCCAGGCTGGTCATCAGGAAGTAGACCATCAGGCCAATCAGTGCGTAGGCCAGCAGCGCGCCGCCCGGCCCGGCAGTTGCGACCGTGGCGCCGGAGGCTACGAACAGGCCGGTACCGATGGAGCCGCCGATGGCGATCATGTTCAGGTGGCGTGGTTTGAGGGAGCGATGCAGCCCATCCTTGAGTGGAGTAGCGCTGGCAGTGTTCAAATTGGTCACAAAGATCTCCAGATCCCCCCCGCCGAGGCCAGGGGAGAGGGCGGCTATTGGATGCCGCTTGAGCAAGGGTATTGAGGCGGTGCCCGCCAGGTCAGGCCAGGCGGGCGCGGTAAATGCGGAAGCCATCCCCTTCGGCGAGGGTCTGGCAGGGGCCGAGATGGTACTCGATAAGCGGTGGGTACTTGAGGAAGCTGTTGGCCACGATACGCAGCTCACCGCCCGGCCGCAGGTGGTTGCGGGCCTCGTGCAGCAAGTCCTCGCTGGCCTGGTAGTCGGTGTGCACGCCCTGGTGGAACGGCGGGTTGCTGATGATTGCGCAAAGGCCTGCCGGAGCGCCATGGATACCGTCGGCGGCGATCACCTCCCCTTCCAGTCCATTGGCGGCCAGAGTCAGGCGGCTGCTGGCAACGGCGAACGCATCGACGTCCAGCAGGGTCAGCTGGCTCTGTGGATATCGCCGTTTGAGTACCGCGCCCAGTACGCCGGCGCCGCAGCCGAAGTCCAGCAGATGGCCATTGGGCAGGCCATCCAGTTGCTGCAGGAGCAGGGCGCTGCCGCGGTCCAGGCGGCCATGGCTGAAGACGCCGGGCAGGCTGACCACTTCCAGCGGGCCGTCGGCCAGATCCAGCGAGTAGCGCTGGGCCAGGGCCTCCAGGTCGGGGGCGGCGGGGGTCTGCTCAATACTCACCTGCCACAGCTGGCAATGGCGCGCGCTATCCAGTTTGCGCGGCTTGCCGAACGCGGCCAGTTGCTTGGCAGCACGCTCGATACCGCCGCGTTTCTCGCCGACGAGGAAGAGTTCACCGCCGGGCAGGCGGGCCGCAAGCGCGGCCAGCAGGTAGTCAGCCAGTTCACGGGACTTGGGCAGGAAAAGCACCGCAGCGGTGAAAGGGGTATCCGGCGGCGTGGTGCCGAAATGGCTACGCCCGGCAAAGCGGCTTTCAAGGGCCGCCTGGTCACCGGCGTGCCAGCTCCAGCCACTGGCCTGCGGCAAGGTGCCGAGCAGGTCGTCGGCGGGCAATCCGGCCAGTAACACCGCCCCTTGGAACAGATCGGCCTGTCGAAGCAGGACTTCGCTGCGTGGGTCCATCTAAAGGAGATCCTGATAAAAGCAGCGAATTTTATCAGGAAGTTGTAGGAACTAGCTGACGACTCTGACGGGCGAATCCTTCAGCCAGGCGGCGCCGTTCTCGGCAAGCTGTTGCACGATGCGCTGGCGGGCCTCGCGGCTACCCCAGGCGCTGTGCGGGGTGACTATCAGGCGCGGGATGTCGGTGGCCAGCAGAGGGTTGCCATCCCGTGGCGGTTCCTGGGTCAGTACATCAGTCGCGGCACCGCCGAGGTGGCCGCTGCGCAAGGCGGCGGCCAGAGCCTCTTCGTTCACCAGGCCGCCGCGGGCGGTGTTCACCAGCAGGGCGCCCGGTTTCATCAGGGCCAGTTCGGCGGTGCCGATCATGTCGCGGGTCTGCTCGTTTAGCGGGCAATGCAGGGTCAAGGCATCCACCTGGGGCAACAGTTCGTGCAGCGGCAGGCGGTCGGCGCGAGGTGGGCGACCCGGTAGCTGGCCGAGCAGCACGCGCATGCCGAAGGCCTCCGCCAATCGGGCCACCGCGCCGCCCAGCTCACCGTGTCCGAGCAGGCCGAGGGTCTTGCCGTCCAGTTCGAAGATCGGGAAGTCCAGCAGGCAGAACTGGCTGGACTGCTGCCAGCGGCCGGCGCGCACGGCGGCCTGGTAGTCCGGCAGGCTGGTGGTCAGGGCGAGCAGCAACGCGAGGGTGTGCTGGGCCACCGAGGGCGTGCCGTAGGCCTGGCAGTTGCAGACAGTGATGCCGCGGGCGCGGGCCGCCTCGAGGTCGATGTTGTTGGTACCGGTGGCGGCTACCAGGATCAGCTTGAGAGCCGGGTTGGCTGCCATCGCTGCCGCGTCGATGTGCACCTTGTTGCTGATCGCCACCTGGGCACCGCTCAGGCGTTCCGCCACTTCGGAAGGCGCAGTTTGCCCATGCAGTTGCAGCTCGCCGAAGACTTGTCGCAGCGGGTTCAGGTCGAGGTCGCCGAGATCGAGGGAGGCGTGATCGAGGAAGACGGCGCGGCTGCTTTTCATGCGGGGCTGTACCTTTTGCGAGTCCGTGGGAAGGCGTAAGGTTGCCAGCCTAACAAAGCTTGTTACATCCCTTGGAGGTCGCATGTACTGGACGGAATTCCTCACCGTCGCCCTGATCCACCTGCTGGCCGTGGCCAGCCCCGGACCGGACTTCGCCATCGTGGTGCGCGAGAGCGTGGCCCATGGGCGCCGCGCCGGAACCTGGACCGCGCTTGGCGTGGGCACGGGCATCTTCGTGCATGTGGCCTATTCGCTGCTGGGCATCGGCCTGGTCGTGTCCCAGTCGATCATGTTGTTCAACGCGCTTAAGTGGGCTGCAGCGGCCTACTTGCTGTACATCGGCATCAAGGCCCTGCGGGCCAAGCCGGCCGACCCAGTCGCTACCGAGGCCGCGCTCATGGCTGGCGAACGCAGTCCGCGTGGAGCCTTCGTCACCGGTTTCGTTACCAATGGCCTGAATCCCAAGGCAACCCTGTTTTTCCTGTCGTTGTTCACGGTGGTCATCAACCCGCACACGCCGCTGGCGATCCAGGCCGGCTACGGCGTTTACCTGGCTTTCGCCACTGCCACGTGGTTCAGCCTCGTGGCGCTGCTGTTCAGCCAGCGCCGGGTGCGTGCAGGATTCGCCCGTATGGGGCACTGGTTCGACCGGCTGATGGGAGCGGTGCTGGTGGGGCTGGGGATCAAGCTGGCCTTTACCGAGCTGAAATGAACCACGCTGGGCGGGCCTTCAGCCCGCTTGGCGTATGAGTTCGCCCCCGCAGGTAACGGTTCATCCTTTCCGTAGGAGCGAGCTTGCTCGCGAAGGATCGTGCTCGGACTGTTCGCGAGCAAGCTCGCTCCTACACGCCCGGTAAGTCGCCAGGCGCAAAGGTCATGCTTGGCGCAGGGGGCACAAACAATTCCACGTCCTACAAGCGTGGTTTTTCTATTCCTTCTCCAGCGTGGCCAGCAGCCCCAGGCTGTTCACGTACTCCTTCGGATTCTTACCCAGCAGGCGCCGGAACATGGCGCTGAACGCACGGCCGCTGCCGTAGCCAAGGTCAACGGCCACTTTCTGCACGCTCTGTCCCGACAGCAGACGCGGCAAGGCCTCGGTCAGCCGCAATTGCTGGCGCCAGTCGTTGAAGCTCATGCCCAGTTCGCGAGCGAACAGTCGGGCCAGGGTGCGGCTGCTGGCGCCTACTTCCAGTCCCCAATCTTCCAGCGTGCGGTCCTGTTCCGGAGCTTTCAGCAACGCCAGGCAGATGGCCCGCAGGCGGCGGTCTTCCGGCAAAGGCAGGTGCAAGGGCATGTGCTCCAGGGCGGCGATTTCGTGGAGGACCAGCCGTTGCACCAGGGACTTGTGCTCCTCGGCGTCCATTTCTTCCAGTTGAACGGCGCGCAGGACCAGCTCCCGCAGTAGGGGCGGTACCGCCAGCACGCAGCAACTGTCGAGCGAGGCGGGCGCTGCATCGGCGGTGATGAACAGGGTACGCATCTGCACCTGCCCGGCCATGAAGATCTGGTGCTCCACGCCCGGCGGAATCCACACCGCCTGGGTCGGTGGTATCACCCAGGCACCGGCTGTGGTGACCAGACGCATCAGACCTCGTGCCGCGTAGAGGAACTGCGCTTCCTCGTGGCAGTGGCGCTCGACATGGGCACCGTCCTGATAGTCGCGGGCGACCGCACTCAGGCGGCCTTGCTGGTGGAGTCTGATGAGCATGTCTGATTCGATGACTTCTATGGCAGGTTGGTTCAATGCGGACAACCTAGCATGGCCGCTCCACCAACAAGAACGTCGCCGTCATGAATCGACCCCGCACCGTTATCCGCTTCATCAATGCCGCCCATGTGATCGACCACATGTTCATGCTCATCTTCCCGGCTGCCGTGCTTGGCATGGGGCGCGACTTCGGTCTGGCCTACGGCGAGCTGATAGGCCTGTCGCTCGGCGGATTCATCGCCTTCGGTGCATGCTCGCTACCTGCCGGTTGGCTGGGGGATCGCTGGAGCCGGCGCCAGATGATGCTGCTGTTCTTCCTGGGTATCGGCGCCTCGGCCATCTTCACAGGCCTGAGTACTTCGGTCCCGACACTGGTGGCGGGCCTTACCCTGGTCGGAGTGTTCGCCGCCATCTACCACCCGGTGGGCACGGCGATGCTGGTGGCCCATGCGGAGAGTCGCGGACGTGAGATCGGCATCAACGGTATGTGGGGCAACCTGGGAGTGGCCTTTGCGGCGTTGCTGACGGGTTTTCTCACGGTGCGTTTCGGCTGGCGCGTGGCATTCATCCTGCCGGGCGTTGTGGCCATGCTGGTGGGGTTCTGGTTCGCCTGGTGCGTGCGCGACGAGGCTGCGCCCGTGGCAGCGGCCGGGGCCCGGCGTGGAGGTCTTGCGGGCGGGGTCTCCATGCCACTGGTATTCGGCGTGCTGGCATTGGTGACGGCCACCGGCGGGGTCGTGTTCAACGCGTCCACCGTGACCTATCCCAAGCTGTTCCAGGAGCGCCTGCATGACCTCTTCTCCACACCGGAAACCCTCGGCCTGGTGGTCAGCCTGGCTTACGCCTTCGGCGCCATCGCCCAGTTGCTGATCGGCCGGGTGATCGATCGCGTCAGCCTGAAGGTGCCCTTCGTCCTGCTTACCTTTTGCCAGGCGCCGCTGCTGCTGGCCATGGCCTGGGTCGATGGCGGGGTGGTGATCCTGCTGGGCGCGGCCTTCATGTTCGTGGTGTTCGGCCAGGTGACGGTGAACGATTCGATGGTCGCCAACTTCGTGGCACCGCAATGGCAGGCACGAGTGTTCGCACTGCGCTATTTCGTTTCCTTTGGTGCGAGTGCCGCGGCAATCCCGATGATTGCCTTCATCGAGCCGAGACAGGGGCTGACGGGGCTGTATCTGGTGCTGGTTGGATTCGCGGTGCTGACCTTCGCGGCAGCGCTAGTGTTTCCGCGCACGCCGGCGCATGTGCCGAAGGTGGTGGCGGCATAGCTCTTGGAAACTCCCTCATTCCCAGCCGCTCTCCGGGAAGTAGAAGTGCTCGCGCCTGTTAGGCAAAAGCCATACTGACGTCCACTCACACAAAAAAAGGCGCAGCCAAAGCCGCGCCTTTCTCTATCCAGCGATGGGCCTTAGAGCAGCTCGATCGCTACCGCAGTCGCTTCACCGCCACCGATGCACAGCGAAGCCACGCCGCGCTTGCCGCCCTTGTTACGCAGGGCGTTGATCAGGGTGATGATGATGCGCGAGCCGGTGGAACCAACCGGGTGGCCTTGGGCGCAGGCGCCGCCGTAGACGTTGACCTTGGCGTGGTCCAGGCCGTGTTCGCGCATGGCCAGCATGGTCACCATGGCGAAGGCTTCGTTGATCTCGAACAGGTCGATCTCGTCCTTGTTCCAGCCGGTTTTCTTGAGCAGGTTGGTCATGGCGCCAATCGGGGCGAGGGTGAATTCGGCCGGGTCCTGGCTCTGGGTGGCGTGGCCGACGATCTTCGCCAGCGGCTTGAGGCCACGGCGGGCGGCTTCTTCGGCGGTCATCAGGACCAGTGCGCTGGCGCCATCGGAAATGGAGCTGGCGTTGGCGGCGGTGATGGTGCCGTCTTTCCGGAAGGCAGGCTTGAGGCCTGGGATCTTGTCCAGGTTGGCGGTCAGCGGTTGCTCGTCGTCTTTGACCACGACCTCACCCTTACGGGTGGTGACGGTCACCGGGACGATTTCGGCGGCCAGTGAACCATCGGCAATGGCGGCCTGGGCGCGCTTGAGGGATTCGATGGCATAGGCGTCCATTTCTTCTCGGGAAACGCCGTACTTGTCGGCGGTTTCCTGGGCGAACGAGCCCATCAGACGGCCGGTACGGGCATCTTCCAGGCCATCGAGGAACATGTGGTCCTTGATTTCGCCATGGCCCATGCGCAGGCCGGTGCGGGCCTTTTCCAGCACATAGGGGGCGTTGGACATGCTTTCCATGCCACCGGCCACCATTACGGAGTTGCTGCCGGCCTTGAGCAGGTCATGGGCCAGCATCACGGCCTTCATGCCGGAGCCGCAGAGCTTGTTGATGGTGGTGCAACCGGTGGCTGCGGGCAGGCCGGCATTCAGCGCCGCCTGGCGGGCCGGGCCTTGCTTGAGGCCAGCAGGCAGCACGTTGCCCATGATCACTTCCTGCACGTCGGCCGGCTGGATGCCGGCGCGGTTGACGGCCTCGCGTATGGCCAGCGCTCCAAGGTCCACGGCGGAAACGCCGGACAGGCTGCCCTGGAAGCCGCCCATGGGAGTACGGGCGCCACTGACGATAACGATATCGGACATCTCGAACCTACCTCTGTGGATTACTGGCCGCGACCGGCCGGAGCGCCGGATTCTATCTCGTGACCAGAAGGCTAAAAAGAGTCATCCATCAAATCACTCTTTTGACTGATTTGCGCCTGGCCAATGCGACCTAAAGTCGGGAACAACGAAAAGTTTCCCAACCTCGCCAGGTGTGCCTCATGCTTCAGACCCGCGTCATCAAGCCCGCTGAAAACGCCTACGTCTATCCCCTGCTGATCAAGCGCCTGCTGATGTCCGGCAGCCGCTACGAGAAGACCCGCGAGATTGTCTACCGCGACCGCATCCGCTACAGCTACGCGACCTTCAACGAGCGCGTCGCGCGCCTGGCCAACGTACTTACCCAGGCCGGGGTGAAGGCTGGCGACACCGTTGCGGTGATGGATTGGGACAGCCATCGCTACCTGGAGTGCATGTTCGCCATCCCGATGATTGGCGCCGTGCTGCACACCATCAACATCCGTCTTTCGCCGGACCAGATCCTCTACACCATGAATCACGCCGACGACCGCTTCGTGCTGGTCAACAGCGAGTTCCTGCCGATCTTCAAGGCCATCGGTGGTCAGTTGACTACGGTGGAAAAGACCCTGCTGCTCACCGACGGCAGCGACCACGATGCCGACCTGCCGAACCTGGTGGGTGAGTACGAGACCCTGCTGGCAGCGGCCAGTCCGAAGTACGATTTCCCCGACTTCGATGAAAACTCGGTGGCGACCACCTTCTACACCACCGGTACCACCGGCAATCCCAAGGGCGTGTATTTCACCCATCGCCAACTGGTGCTGCATACCCTGTCCATGGCCGCCACCATCGGCGCGCTGGACAGTATCCGCCTGATGGGCACCAATGACGTCTACATGCCCATCACCCCGATGTTCCACGTGCATGCCTGGGGCGTGCCTTACGTGGCCACCATGCTCGGGGTGAAGCAGGTTTACCCCGGCCGCTACGAGCCGGACATGCTCTGCAAGCTGATCCGCGAAGAGAAGGTCACCTTCTCCCACTGCGTACCCACCATCCTGCAGATGGTGATGAATGCGCCCACTGCCCAGGGCCATGATTTCGGCGGCCTGAAGATGATCATTGGTGGCAGTGCGCTGAACCGTGCCCTGTATGAGTCGGCCAAGGCTCGAGGCATCCAGCTCACCGCCGCCTATGGCATGTCCGAGACCTGCCCGCTGATCTCGGTGGCCCACCTCAACGAAGAGCTGCTGGCCGGCAGTGAGGATGAGCGCACCACTTACCGCATCAAGGCTGGCGTGCCGGTACCGCTGGTCGAGCCCGCCATCATGGATGCCGACGGCAAGTTCCAGCCGGTGGACGGCGAATCTCAAGGGGAACTGGTGCTGCGCGCGCCCTGGCTGACCTATGGCTACTTCAACGAAGCGCAGAAGAGCGAGGAGCTCTGGGAGCACGGCTGGCTGCACACTGGCGACGTGGCAACGCTGGACGGCATGGGCTTCATCGATATCCGCGATCGCATCAAGGATGTGATCAAGACCGGTGGCGAATGGATCTCTTCCCTTGAGCTGGAAGACCTGATCAGTCGTCACCCGGCGGTACGCGAAGTGGCAGTGGTTGGGGTGCCCGATCCGCAGTGGGGTGAACGTCCCTTCGCCCTGGTGGTGGTTCGTGACAACCAGAGCCTGGATGCCAAAGTGCTGAAGGAACACCTCAAGCCGTTCGTCGAGCAAGGTCACATCAATAAGTGGGCAATTCCCAGCCAGATCGCCGTTGTTACTGAAATTCCCAAGACCAGCGTGGGCAAACTGGACAAGAAACGCATTCGTGTCGACATCGCCCAATGGCAGGCTGCCGGGAGCACTTTCCTCTCCGCACTCTGACCTTTCGTCCCTCGTCCGCTGAACAGCCCAGGCCGCGCCTTGCGCGGCCTGGGCTTTTTTTCGGCCAGGCAACCAAGCAAACGCTTGGCTTGTTAATTGCTGCTTTCTGAAAATTACTGGCTATCTTTCCTATCGAAGGATCGGACTAGTCCGTCGGAAGGTGCGAGCCAGAGTGCCTGGGGGTTCCAAATCACACTTTCGAGGGATCAAGCGCTAATACCCGCTGGCTATAGTCCGCAACCATCAATAACAAAAAACACATGGAGTAGCGTCGATGACAACAACCACAACGTTCTGGCGCCTGGCGAAACTGCCACTGGCCGTAAGCCTCGCTTCCACGCTTGCAGCTCCGGCCTTCGGCGTGACGTTCAACCTCGGTGAAATCGAAGGCCAGTTCGACTCTTCGCTGTCCGTGGGGGCCAGTTGGTCGATGCGGGGGGCCGACAAGGACCTGATCGGCGTGAACAACGGTGGAGACGGTCTGTCCCAGACCTCCGACGACTCCCACCTGAACTTCAAGAAGGGCGAAACCTTCTCCAAGATCTTCAAGGGCATCCATGACCTCGAACTGAAATACGGCGATACCGGCGTCTTCGTTCGTGGCAAATACTGGTACGACTTCGAACTGAAGGACGAAAGCCGCCTGTTCAAGGACATCGACGACAGCAATCGCAAGGAAGGCGCCAAGTCGTCCGGCGCCGAACTGCTCGACGCCTTCGTCTACCACAACTACAACATCGCCGATCTGCCGGGCAGCGTTCGCCTGGGCAAACAGGTGGTGAGCTGGGGTGAAAGCACCTTCATCGGCAACAGCATCAACTCCATCAACCCGGTAGACGTGTCCGCATTCCGTCGTCCGGGCGCCGAGATCAAGGAAGGCCTGATCCCGGTCAACATGTTCTATGTGTCCCAGAGCCTGACCGACAACCTGTCCGCCGAAGCCTTCTACCAGATCGAGTGGGACCAGACCGTCGTCGACAACTGCGGCACCTTCTTCGCCCAGCCGGACGTGATCGCCGACGGCTGCGACCAGAACCTGGCCGTACTGCGTACCCAGCAGGGTCTTCGCAATGCCCTTGCAGCCGCCCGTCTGCCGGCTGCAGCCCAGAACAACATTGTCAGCGCATTGCAAGCCCGCGGCGTGCAGTGGGGCAACCCGGACGAAGGCGCGATCGTCAAACGTGGTCCGGACCGCGACGCCCGTGATGATGGTCAGTGGGGTACCGCTTTCCGCTACTTCGCCGAGGAGCTGGATACCGAGTTCGGCCTGTACTTCATGAATTATCACAGCCGCAACCCGTACTTCAGCGGTCGTGGCGCACCGGCCGCCTCCTACTCGCCGACCGCATTGGGTCAGGCGCTGGGCGGCGCATTGGCTGGCACCATTCCTGGCGCCGCGATTCCGGGCACCGTCAATGCCCTGGTACCGCAATTGCTGCCGCTCGTAGTTGCCGGCAACAGCCAGTACTACGTTGAGTACCCGGAAGACATCCGCCTCTATGGCCTGAGCTTCTCCACCACCCTGCCCACGGGTACCGCCTGGAGCGGTGAGGTCAGCTACCGTCCGAACCTGCCGGTACAGCTGAACACCACCGACATCCTGTTCTCCGGCCTGAGCCCGCTGAACCCCAACGTGTCGGTGCTGACCGGTCGTCCGAACACCGACCAGCCTGGCTATCGCCGCAAGGAAGTCACCCAGTTCCAGACCACCTTCACCCACTTCTTCGACCAGGTCATGGGCGCCAGTCGTCTGACGTTGGTGGGCGAAGTCGGTGTCGTCCATACCGGCGGCCTGGAGAGCACGACCGAGGCTCGCTACGGCCGTGACCCGGTCTTTGGTCCTGGCCCGCTGCCGGCTGGTCAGTGCCGTGCGCTCAACCTGAGCACCCTGGGTAGCGCCACTGCGGAAAACCTCACCAAGTACTGCGAGGACGACGGCTTCGTCACCACTACAGCGTGGGGTTACCGCGCCCGTGCCGTGTGGGACTACAACGACGTATTCGCTGGTATCAACCTGAAGCCCAGCATCGCCTGGTCCCATGACGTCGATGGCTACGGCCCGAACGGCGTGTTCAACGAAGGCAACAAGGCCGTGAGCCTGGGCCTGGATGCCGAGTACCAGAACACCTACACCGCTAGCCTTGCCTACACCGACTTCTTCGGCGGCACTTACAACACTTCGATCGATCGCGATTTCCTCGCGCTCAGCTTCGGCGTGAACTTCTAAGCGGTCTGGAAATTTGAGGAAGACGATGAAAATGAAAACAACAAAGAGTCTGCTGCAAACCGGCGTGCTGGCGCTGTCCCTGCTGGCCACTGGTGTCATGGCTGCGGTATCCGCCGACGAAGCGGCCAAACTGGGCTCCACCCTGACGCCCATGGGCGCGGAAAAGGCCGGCAACGCCGATGGTTCCATCCCCGAATGGACCGGCGGCCTGCCGAAGAATGCCGGCAACGTCGATGCCCGCGGTTTCCTGTCGGATCCCTTCGCCAGCGAGCAGCCGCTGTTCACCATCACCGCGCAGAACGTCGACCAGTACAAGGACAAGCTGACTCCCGGCCAGCTGGCGATGTTCAAACGCTACCCCGACACCTACAAGATGCCGGTGTTCAAGACCCACCGTTCGGCCACGGTGCCAGACGGCGTGCTCGAGGCCACCAAGTTCAACGCCACCAATACCAAGCTGGTCGAGGGTGGCAACGGCCTGGAAAACTTCCGCACCGCCAACCCCTTCCCGATTCCGAAGGACGGCCTGGAAGCGATCTGGAACCACATCACCCGCTACCGCGGCGGCAGCGTGCGTCGTCTGGTGACCCAGGCGACCCCGCAGCCGAACGGCTCCTACAGCCTGGTGTACTTCCAGGACGAGTTCACCTTCCGCGACAAGCTGAAGGACTACGACGCGAGCAAGCCGAGCAACGTGCTGTTCTACTTCAAACAGCGGGTAACTGCGCCGTCCCGCCTGGCCGGTAACGTGCTGCTGGTGCACGAGACCCTCAACCAGGTGAAGGAGCCGCGCCTGGCCTGGCTCTACAACGCCGGTCAACGTCGCGTGCGTCGCGCCCCGCAGGTGTCCTATGACGGTCCGGGTACCGCGGCTGACGGCCTGCGTACTTCCGATAACTTCGACATGTACAACGGCGCACCGGACCGTTACGACTGGAAGCTGGAAGGCAAGAAGGAGATTTACATCCCCTACAACAGCTACAAGCTGGATGGCCCGAACCTGAAGTACAGCGACATCATCAAGGCCGGCCATATCAACCAGGACCTGACCCGCTACGAGCTGCACCGCGTGTGGCATGTGGTAGCCACCCTGAAGCCGGGCGAGCGCCACATCTATGCCAAGCGTGACTTCTACATCGACGAAGACACCTGGCAAGCCGCCGCCATCGACCATTACGACGGTCGTGGCACCCTGTGGCGCGTTGCCGAGGCTCATGCCCAGTACTACTACAACCATCAGGTGCCGTGGTACACGCTGGAAAGCCTCTACGACCTGCTGTCCGGCCGTTACCTGGCGCTGGGCATGAAGAACGAGGAGAAACAGTCCTACGACTTCAGCTACACCGCTGGCGAGAGCGATTACACCCCGGCGGCCCTGCGCCAGGCGGGCGTTCGCTGATCGCTGCAACACCCTGTTGCGAAGCCGGCCTCCGGGCCGGCTTTTTCTTGTCTGTACTTCCTTCCCGGCGGGGCTTCTATTGGCTCTCCCGAACGGCTAGGCTCCTTCGAGCTCGCCCCCCGCACGTACAACATTCCTAGAAGCTGGGTGATGACCGTACTGACCAGTTCGCGAACCATTTCGTCGTCCGCTGTCCCCGTGGCAGATGCGCGCTTTTTCCGCCCGCCGCGTCCCGCCGGCCATGTCCCGCGTCCGCGCCTGTGCGAGCGGCTTGCCGCCGGCCTCGACGGTCGTCTGCTGATGCTCAGTGCCCCCGCCGGCTTTGGCAAAAGCTCCCTGGCGATCGAGTTCTGCGAGGACCTGCCTGATGGCTGGCAAAGTCTGTGGCTCAGCCTGAGTCGGCGCGACAGCGATCCGGGGCGCTTTCTCGAGCGCTTGCTGGATGGCCTGCGCCAGTTCTATCCGGGCCTGGGCGACGAAGCCATGGGGCACCTGAAGATGCGCCAGCGCCACCAGCCTTTCGCCTTCGAGCAGTGGCTGGATGGCCTGCTCGACGAAGTCGCCGAGCGCCTGGATGCAAACCAGCCGCTGCTGTTGGTGCTGGACGACTATCACCTTGCGCAGAACGCAGTGCTCGATCGCTGCCTGCAGTTCCTCCTCAACCACTTGCCCGATGGCTGGGTACTGCTGGTCACCAGTCGCCAGCGCCCGGACTGGCACCTGGCGCGGCTGCGCCTGTCGCGTCACCTGTTGGAGCTCAATGAACAGGACCTTCGCCTGACTGAGGACGAGTGCCTGGCTCTGCTCAGCAGCCAGGGCACCAAACTCGATAGCGACGACCTTGAAGGCCTGCTGCAACGCAGTGAAGGCTGGGTCGCCGGCCTTCGCTTGTGGCTCCTGGCCGGCCAGGAAGCACCGGCTGGTACTGGTGTCGAGCAGGTCGCCCATGGCGATGAGAGCCTGATTCGCGAATACCTGCTGGAGGAAGTCATCGAGCGACAGCCGCCCGAAGTCCAGGCCTTCCTCTTCGAGACCGCCCGCTTCGAGCGTTTCTGCGCCGAGCTCTGCGATGCCGTGCGCGAGAGCCACGACAGCGCCGCGATCCTACGCCACCTGCAGGCGCACCAGGTGTTCCTGGTGCCGCTGGACGAGCAGGGCCAATGGTTCCGTTATCACCACCTGTTCTCCGATCTGTTGCGTGCCCGTGGCACCACGAGCCTGACGCCTTCCGGAATGCACCTGCGCGCCTGCCGCTGGTTCAGCGCACGTGGGCTGCTGGATGAGGCGGTGGAACAGGCCCTGCGTGCTGGCCAGCCCGATGTGGCGGCCTCGCTGGTGCAGAACCTGTCCGAGGAGCAACTGCTGGCCAACCAGAACATCGCCATGCTGCTGCGCTGGAAGATGGACTTGCCCGACAGCCTGCTGTCCAGCACGCCGCGCCTGATCGTGCTCTACAGCCTGGCCCTGGGCCTGGCTTGCCAGCTGGATGCAGCGGAAGAACTGGCCAGCAACCTGGCGCGCTTCCTGCCCGCACCGGACGCCGCTCAACAGCGCAGCCTGCTGGTGCAATGGCAGGCCATCAACGGGCTGATCGCCCGTGGCCGTGGCGATATCGAGCGTGCGGAAGCTTCCTGTACCGAGGCCCTGACTGCGTTGTCGCCGGAGAACTACGGCCAGCGCCACCTCTGCCTGTCGCTGCTGGGGAATATTGCCCTGGTGCGCGGCGACCTCTGGCGCGCTCGTGGCCTCAACCGCGAAGCGCTGGAAATGGCCCAGCGCGGCGCCAATCCGTTGTTCGAGTCGCTGGTCCATTACGACCGTGCCCGCGTCCTGCAGGTGCGTGGCGAAACGCTGCGGGCTCAGGCCGAAGTGCAGAAAGGCCTGGAGCGCCTGCGCGGCGTGGAAGTTCCCAGGGCCTGTGTGGCAAGGGCGCGATTGATGCTTTATCAGGGCTTCCTGCTGTGTATGCGCATGCAGCATCAGGCAGCACGGGTCAGCCTGCAGGCGGGCATTGCCGAAGCCCGTGCCTGCCGCGATATCAGCCTGTTGATCGGGCACTGCGCCCTGGCCGCCCTGGAAGGGCGTGAAGGGCGCTTCGCCGCCGCGTTTGCGCAACTGGCCGAGGCCGAGCGGCTGATGCACATCTGGGACGTACCGCCGGTTTACTACCTGGCGATGATCACCCTGTCCAAATGCGAGCTCTGGCTGGCACAGGGGCAGCTCGAACTGGCGGAAGCCTGGCTGCCACGACTGGAAGAAACCTACGCGGGCGAAGGGGCTGCAGCGGCGCCGGAGTTCCACCCGCTGCTGCCGTTGTGCATCGAGCAGCAATCGGCCGCGTTGTCCCGTGCGCAAGGTAAGGCGGTCGAAGCGGAGGCTCGGCTCAGGGCGTTGCTGGAGAAGGCCGAAAGCCAGGGAATCATGCATGTGGCCCTGGGAGCACGGCTGCAACTGGTAAGTCTGCTGCGCACCAGTCGCGAGCGCGAAGCCTCGGCGTTGCTCGACCGTGCCCTGGAATGCCTGCAATGCGGTTCCCTGCTGCCATATCGGGAGCTGCTGGAGCAGCATCCACAGTGGCTCCGCGAGCAACTGGCGACACGCTCTCCGGATTCGGTGCGCGAATTGCTCGACCTGCTGCCGGGCGCCGAGGTTGCGCTACCAGCGGACGTCGGGGCCGCCGAGGCATTGAGTTCGCGGGAGCTGGCGGTGCTGCAGCTGATCGCCCAGGGCTGCTCCAACCAGGAAATCAGCGAGCGCCTGTTCATCTCATTACATACGGTGAAAAGCCACGCCCGCCATATCAACAGCAAACTCGGCGTGGAGCGCCGCACCCAGGCCGTGGCCCGGGCCAAGGCGCTAGGTCTACTTCGCTGAGGTGGCCTGCGGTACCGAGAGGTCCAATGCCGGCTTGGCCGGTTTCGTCGGAGTGGGTTTGGCCAACTGGGCGTCCACGTCCTGCTGGATGCTGACCAGTACCGGTAGCAGGTCGGCCATGTTCGCGCGCACCTCGTCGTATTGATGTTTCTCCGCCAGTTCGGCCACCCGCGCCAGCAGTTGCCCACGCACATCCGCCGGCAGATGCACGAAAAGCTCCGGCAGTTGCTTGGCCAGTTCGGCGCTGTAGAGCACCAGGTCTTCGCGATTGAACTGGCGGGTCAGACCCAGGTAGTCCAGTGCGCTGGAGGTCAGCATGGCGGCGGCAGCCTTGGTCTCCTGCAGGCCCTGCAGGCGAATCTGGCTGGTCTGTTCCTTTTCGGAAAGCGTCATCCAGAACTCCACCGTGAGGGTGAAGAGGATGGCCTGCTGGCGCAGTGAATAGGTCATCAGGCCCAGCGCCTCGGCACCGTAGGGTTGCTGCGCGGCCTTGAAGTCGAAGTACAGGCGCATCAGCTCCTTGAGCTGGAAGAGCACTTCGCGCGCCTCGTTCTGTCGCAGCTCCAATGGCGCATAGATGTTCAGCTGTGGCTTGAAGTTCTGCTCACTGACCATGCGCGTGTAGATGGGGCCGGTGAACTCGCCGCTGCGTCGCGGCAGGGCGTTGACCTGGGTGGTATCGATCTTCTGCAGGGCCAGGATCAGTTGGTGATAGTCGGCGCTTGACCAGGGGCGCTGGATGTCCGGGATCTTCTGCCCCAGGTAGAACAGCTCGGCGGCCGGTGCGCGCAGGGCGAACACCAGCAAAAGGATGGCCAGCGGCAAGAGCAGGGGGCGTGTTAGCGTCATCGATCAGGACAATCCTGCGGGGAAGGGCCGGCCAAGAGTAACGAGGCCGCGATGCGCCGTCACCCGCGCCTTGGTTGGGAAACAGGCTGATGGAAACGAGCGAGCAGGGTGCCGTGCGTGCGGTGTTCGAGGACCTGGGTGGTTTCAACGCCGTGCGCCAGCAGGGCGAAGGCGAAGGGCCGCTGGTGGGCCATATTCTGCGCGCCAATATCCAGTTGGCGGCCATCCCGGTATTCGCCCGCAAGGGTATCGCCGAGACCACGGTTAACGACTTGCTGGAGGCGGCCCGGGTGTCCCGCCGCACTTTCTACAAGTACTTCGCGAACAAGATGGATGTGCTGGAAAGCATCTATCGCACGGCCGTGGTCCTGCTGCTGGCGCGCTTTCGCGAGATGCAGGACGACGCCGGCAGCGCCGACGCCTGGCTGCGCGGGATGGTGGCGCGTTTCTTCGATTACCACCTGGCCGTCGGCCCCATCATTCGTCTGATGCAGGAAGAAGCCCTGCGTGCCGATTCCCCCCTTGCGAGCCACCGCCAGCGGGCCCACGAGGAGATGGGCCGCCTGCTCGCCGAACGCCTGCATGGCGAAGGTGATGCGCGCGACCCGCTGACCTATCGCGCGCTGATCTGGGCGATGGAGGCGGCATCCCTGGAGCTGCTGGGTAGTGCCGCCTCCGCCAGCGGGATCGAGCGGGCCAAGACGGTGCTGGGGGATCTGCTGATCGCTGCACTGCGCCCACGCGCCCTCTAACACGACGGACACATCCTAGGTTGGGCGCGGTCTTCCGGGCTGCGTGCTGTGATAGGCCCTCGACAACAACAATCACGAGGTGCCCCCGCATGTCCGCATCCAGCTTGCCGCTGTCGCCGCCGCTCGCCGCCGGTTTCGCCCGTCTGGGTTTCGGCTCCCTGCCGCTCGACCGCCTCAAGGCGCGCTATGCCAGCGCCGATAGCGGTTCGCGTTTCATCGAGCTGGATGGTTTCAACGTCCATTACCGCGACGAAGGTAGCCGCGACAAGCCGGCCCTGGTGATGATCCATGGCGTGGTGGCTTCCCTGCATACCTGGGATGGCTGGGTCGAAGCCTTCGCCCCGTACTACCGCATCATTCGCTTCGACGTGCCGGGCTTTGGCCTCACCGGTCCCAAGCGCGGCGGTGACTACTCGGCCGAACGCATGGTCGGCATCCTCGGCCTGCTGATGGATTACCTGGGCGTGACCAGGGCATCCATCGCCGGCAACTCTCTGGGCGGCTACATCGCCTGGAACTTCGCCCTGACTCAGCCGCAGCGGGTCGACAAGCTGGTGCTGATCGACCCGGCCGGCTACCAGATGCGCAAGGTACCGTGGATGATCGCCTCCGCTGCGCTCCCCGGCGCCACCCTGGCCATGCCGCTGTGGATGCCCAGGGCACTGATCGCTCAGGGCATCAAGGAAGTCTACGGCGAACCGGGCCGGATCAGGCCGGGTGTGGTGGATCGTTACTACGACCTGAGCCGCCGCCCTGGTAACCGTCGGGCGATGATGGAGATCTTCCGCGTACTGCTGAAGGTCAACCAGGAGGAACTGGAAGGCACCGGCCAGCGCGTGGCGCAGATCACGGCGCCGACGCTGCTGCTTTGGGGCGAGAAGGACCGTTGGATTTCACCGAAGCATGTGCCGCTTTGGCAGCGCGACCTGCCCGGTATCGAGGTGAAGACCTACCCTGGCGTCGGGCATATCCCGATGGAAGAGATTCCGCAGCAGAGCGCGGCGGATGCGATGAGGTTCTTGTTGGGCTGACCGGTCGAACCTGGCTGTAGGGTGCGCCGCGCGCATCGAGTTTCCCGTGCGGACTTCCTGGTGCGCACGGCGCACCCTACCCAATCACCCCGAGCTCAAAAGAAAACGGCCCCGAAGGGCCGTTTTTCTCATCCGGTCAATGCTCAGGCAGCACTCGCTTGAGGCTCATCGAACTCTTCGCGGGTCTTGTACAGCAGGTCCAGGTTGTCGTGCTGCCACGGATGGAAGCCTTTCTTGAAGAAGTCCAGGTAGGTACGCACCAACGGGCGGAAGATACCGTTGCGCCCCCACATCCAGCTCAGGCCGTCGCGCCAGACGAGCCAGTTCCACAAGAGCCCGTCGCGCTTGAGCATGTGGGCCAGGCCGCGGGTGGTGTCGAGGACGAAGAAGAAGGTGCCCATCATCATCGCCCGGCGCAGCAGGCGATGACTGCCGCAGACCTGGTTGTACACGTCGAAGGCCACTGCCTTGTGCTCGGTTTCCTCCAGCGCATGCCAGCGCCACAGACGCGCCATAACCGGGTGGGCGCCAGCCATGTACTCGGGGTTCTTCAACAGACCATCGGCCATGATCGCGGTGATGTGTTCCAGGGCGGCAGTGGCGGCCAGTTGGCGGCGTGCAGAGAACTTCTTCTGCGTGTAGCGGATGCGTGCCTGGGCGCGGCGCTCGATGGCGCCGATGTCGTAGCCGAGGTCGCGCAGGCGATTGCTGTACTCCAGGTGCTCGCGGCTGTGGTGGCCTTCCTGGCCGATGAAGCCGCGGATCTGCTCCTTCAGGGTCGGGTCGTCGATCTGGTGGCGGAACAGGCGGACCGAGTCGATGAAGAAGCGCTCGCCGTCAGGGAAAAGCACCGACATCGCGTCGAACAGGTGGCTCTTGAAGGCATCGCCACTGTGCCAGTGGCGGGGCAGCGGATTGGGAAATTCGAAATCCATGTGGCGCGGGCGGATTACCAATCCTTCGGGTGTGGTGCTGGCCATGGGGGCTCCTTGAGTCTGTATGGACCATGGTCCCAATATCCGCTTGCCGGGTTTTGTAGGACAAGGTTATCTTCTGCCAACCTTCGGGTCATATCCGGCCACAACCAGAACAAGACGCCAATATGAAGCAATCCCTGACCTTCTCCGCCGAACTGGTGCCCGTCGCCTACGCCGAATCCTTGCTGGGTCTGGCTGAAGAGCTGGGCGTGGCGCGCGAGGCGCTGCTTGCCGGTGCGAGGGTCCGGCCGGAGATCCTCGGCACCCCCAATGGCCGCCTGTCGTTCCTCGATTTCAACCAGCTCGCCGGCACCGCCCTGCAATTGTGCCGGGAACCAGCCCTGGGCCTGCTGCTTGGCAGGCGTCTCAATGTCTCCACCCATGGAATCCTTGGCTATGCGGTGCTCTCCAGCGCCAACCTTGGTCGCGCCCTGCAGTTTGCCCTGAAGTACTACCGCGTCCTGGGACTAGCCTATGAACTGGAGCTGGTGGAGCAGGGCGATTGCCTGCAACTGCGGGCGACCGAATCTTTCCCGATGGGCCCCCTGGGACGATTCGCCGGGGAAGGGCTGCTGGCCAGCTTCTTCAGCATCGCGCGCTTTCTGTTGGGTGAAGAGCTGCACGGGCAGCAAGTGGGTTTCGCCCACCCGGCGCCGGCCTATGCGGCGCGCTATGTGGAGGTCTTCGGTGTCGAAGCGCAGTTCGAGCAGTCCTGCCATTGGCTGAGCCTGCCCAAGCACTACCTGGAGCGGCCCATGGCCCTGGCAAACCCCGCCACGGTGCAGATGTGCCAGCAGCAGTGCGAGGCGTTGCTGGCCACCCTGGATGTGCAGGACGCGTTGCTGACCCGTGTGCGCCGCCTGCTCATGGCTCGTCCCGGCGATTTCCCCGACCTCGACGGTGCCGCCCGCGCCCTGCATACCAGCGGGCGCAGCCTGCGCCGACACCTGGCGGCCATGGGCACCAGTTATCAACAGGTACTGGACGAAGTGCGCAAGGGGCTGGCGCTGCAGTACCTCAGCAGCACCCAGCTGCCGCTGTTCGAGATCGCCGGCCTGCTGGGCTTCAACGATCCCTCCAACTTCCGCCGCGCCTTCCGCAAATGGACGGGCAGGCTGCCGAGCGATTATCGTGCCGGGCCGTGATGCCCATTCCCCGAGCGCCGCAGAGCGCACCGCCGTACCGGAGATGCCCGATGACCCAAGCCACAGCCCTGATTCGCGAAACCTTCCCCGTCGGCCCTTTGCAGTGCAACTGCACCTTGATCGGCGATCCGGTCAGCAAGAAGGCCATCGTCGTCGATCCGGGTGGCAACCACGAGCTGATCCTGGCACGCCTGGAGGCCCACGGCCTGAAGCTCGTCAGCATCATCCATACGCATGCCCACCTCGATCATTTCCTCGCTTCGGGCGAACTGAAGAAAGCCACCGGTGCAACCCTGCATCTGCACAAGGAAGACCAGTTCCTCTGGGACAGCCTGGAAATGCAATGCCGCATGTTCGGTGTGCCCTACAAGCCAGTGCCGGCACCCGACCAGTGGCTGGCCGATGATGAGGAGCTGGCCTGCGGTTGCGGCGTTGCCCTCCACACTCCGGGGCACACGCCAGGCTCCATGAGCTTCTGGTTCCCCGAGGCCAAGCTGCTGATCGCCGGTGACACCCTGTTCCGCCGGGGCATCGGCCGTACCGATCTGTGGGGCGGCGACTACGGCACCATCGAACGCTCGATCAAGCAGCGCCTCTACAGCCTGGACGAGGATGCCACTGTGGTGACCGGTCACGGCCCGGACACGCGCCTGGGCGATGAGATGCGGGAAAATCCGTTCGTGCGAGCCTGATCTACGGAATTTTTACGCGCATTGATGTCTAATCGCCCGCAGCCACACCGGCTAAACGATTTCTCAGGAGTAAAAAGTCCATGTTCACCCCGCGTCGCCTGATCATCGCCGCCACCGCTTTCGCCATGCTGTCGGGCTGTGCTGCTCAGAATCCCTACAATCAACAGGGTGAAGTCCAGGCTCCCGCCGAAGGCGGCATGAGCAAAACCGCCAAGTACGGTGCCCTGGGCGCACTGGCGGGTGCCGTAGCCGGTGCCGCGATCAATCATGACAACCGTGGCAAGGGTGCGCTGATTGGCGCCGCCGTGGCTGGCGCTGCCAGCGCAGGCTACGGCTACTACGTCGACAAGCAGGAAGCCGAGCTGCGCCGCAGCATGGAAGGCACTGGTGTGCAGGTACAGCGCCAGGGCGACAACATCAACCTGATCATGCCCGGCAACATCACGTTCGCCACCAACTCGGCAGATATCGCCAGCAACTTCTACACCCCGCTGAACAACCTGGCGACGTCGTTCAAGCAGTACGACCAGAACAACATTGAAGTGGTCGGCCACACCGACAGCACCGGTAGCCACCAATACAACATGAACCTGTCGCAGCAGCGCGCCCAGAGCGTGGCCAACTACCTGATGGCCCAGGGCGTCAACGGCACTCGCGTTTCCTCCCGTGGCATGGGCCCGGACGTGCCGGTCGCCAGCAACGCCAACGAGGCGGGCCGTTCGCAGAACCGCCGTGTGGAAATCAAGCTGACGCCCATCCCCGGCGCCCAGGCTCCGCAGCAGTACTGATACTGCTCCACCACCACGAGGCCCGCTGTTGCGGGCCTCGTCGTTTCTGCCGCTCGTCGTGCGATTACTGGCGCAACGCCAGTTGTCACTTTCCTGTCTAGACTGCGTTGCAGGGTTCCACCGAACCCTGTTTGAACCGTCGGCCAACGCCCCCAGAGGCGCCGCCACGGACAAGGAGTAGTCAGGAGCGTGCATGGACGACAACCAATCCCCCTTCTCCCGCAAGTACCTGTTGCCGCTGCTGGTGACACTGACCCTGCTGCTCGTGCTCGGCGGTCTGGTTATCTGGCAATGGCTGGCTCTCGAAGCACGTAATCGCGACGAGTACGAGCAGCGCTTCAAGATAGAGGCGGAGGAAATTGCCCAGCGTGTCGGCATCCGGATGCGCGCTTATGAGATGGTCCTGCGTGGCATGTCCGGCCTGATGGTTGGTAGCACCGCCGTGTCTGCCGAGGAGTGGGCTCGGGCCACCGACCAGTTGCAGTTGCAGGACCGCTATCCGGGTATCCAGGCGCTGGCCTGGGCGCGTTACCTGAAACACGAGGAACTCAGCGAATTCGTCGGCGAGATCTGGGACCAGGGGCGTCGCGAGTTCCGCGTATTCCCGTCGGAGCCGAGGGACGAGTACCTGGTGGTGCAATACAGCAGCCCCATGGACTGGCGCAACCGACGTACCCTGGGCTTCGACATGCTCACCGAGGCGGTGCGCCGGGAGGCTATCAATCTCGCCTGGGAGACCGGCGAGGCCATCCTCACCGGACCGGTGAAGCTCAGGCAGGAAACCGATCAGCAAGTGCAGGGAGGACTGCTGCTCTACATGCCGGTGTACCGCCCTGATGCGCCCAGCAGCACCGTCGAGGAGCGCCGTGCGGCACTGATTGGCATGGTCTGCGGTGCCTTCCGCGTGAGCGACCTGATGGACGGCATCCTGGGGACCCAGAGCAGCCTCTACAAAATTGACCTGAAGGACCTCGGTAACCCAGGTCTGCCCCTGTTGGAGACGGTTGGTGGCGAACGCCAGCCACGTTTCCACCAGGTCCAGGAACTGAAACTGTTCGGCCGTACATGGGCTTTGGGCGTAGGCAGCACGGCCAAGTACGAGGCCATGCTGGGCAACAACCGCATCGCTTTCAGCCTCTGGACAGGCCTGGCGGCCGCGGTGCTGCTCTCGCTATTGGTAGGGGGCTACCTCTACCAGCGTGAGCGCCAATTGCAGCTCAGCCTGTCTTCCTCCATCGAACTTGCCGAGCGTGAGGAACGCTTCCGCCTGCTGCTGCAGCACCTGCCAGTGGCCACGCTTATCTGCGACGTCCAAGGGCGTATAGAAATGGCCAATGCCAGTGCTGGCGACTTGTTGGCTTGTGATACCGAATTCCTGCTGGGCCAGCGCCTGCAGCGATACCTGCCGAACATGGCTGCACTGGTGTCGAGTGAGGCTGACCAGGCGCCCACCCAGCTGACCGAGGTTGAAGTGCAACAGGAGGGGGGAGAGCGAATTCCGGTGGCGCTGACCCTGAGCAGCCTTAACCTTGGCGTGAATCATCGCTACCTGATCAACCTGGTGGATCTGCAGGCGCGCAAGAGCGCTGAGGAACGCTTCCGCCTGGTGGTCGAAGCCTCGCCCAACGCCATCGTCCTGGTGGATACCCAGGGGCGGATCGCCATGGTCAATCGGCAGGCCGAGCAGCTCTTCGGCTACAGCCGCCAGGAAATGCTCGATGCACCGGTGGAGAAACTGCTGCCCGAGGCGCTGCGCGAGTCCCATGTGGCGATGCGCGAAGGCTTCCTGCGCAAGCCCGAGCAACGGCGAATGGGCAGCAACCGCGAGCTGTTCGGCCAGCATCGCGACGGCACCATGATCCCCCTGGAGGTGGGACTTTCGCCGATCCGTGCAGGCCGCGAAGTCCTGGTACAGGCGGTGATCATCGACATCACCGAGCGCAGGGCGGCGGAACAGCGGCTGCGTGACCAGGCCGAGCAACTGATGCTGGCCAACCGGTACAAATCGGAATTCCTCGCCAACATGTCGCACGAGCTGCGTACGCCGCTGAACAGCATCCTGATCCTCAGCGACCAGCTACGGCAGAACATGGTCGGTAACCTGACCGAGAAGCAGACCCGGCACGCCGACATCGTCCACCGCGCCGGCAGCGACTTGCTGCAACTGATCAACGATGTCCTCGACCTGGCCAAGGTCGAGGCGGGGCGCATGCAGCTCAAGCTGGAGCCGCTGAACGTCCAGGACATGCTTGCCGAGCTGGATGGCAGCCTGCGGCCTATGGCCGAGATCAAGGGCCTGCGCCTGTCCACGCACATCCAGGCGGGCGTGCCGAGGGTTATCCACAGCGACCGCGTGCGCCTGCACCAGATTCTGCGCAACCTGTTATCCAATGCCCTCAAGTTCACCGAGCAGGGTGAGGTGGAACTGTCCGTGGAGCTGGACCCGTCGGCCGCAACCGATGAACGCGAAGTGCTGCGTTTTGCCGTGCGCGACACTGGTATCGGCATTCCCGAAGACCAGCACGATCGTATCTTCCAGGCTTTCCAGCAGATAGATGGTTCCACCAGCCGGCGCTTCGGCGGTACCGGGCTGGGGCTGGCCATCACGCGTCAACTGGTGCTCGCCCTGGATGGCGACATCACGCTGGAAAGTGTGCCGGGGCGGGGCTCGCGCTTTATCGTCCGACTGCCGGTGGCGGTGGCCGCCAGCCAGCCGAAGGACGACGAGACACCGCCGCAACCGGTGCGCAGCGGCCAAGGCCCGTCCGTGCTGATTGTCGAGGACGACGTCAATTTCGCCTCGGTGATGGCCGAGGAAGCCCAGGCCCACGGATTCTCCAGCGTTCACTGCCGCAGTGGAAAACAGGCCATCGCGCTGCTGCAGAGCGAGCGATTCGCCGCGGTCATCCTCGACATCCTCTTGCCGGACATCAGCGGCTGGCAGATCTACCGACGCCTACGCAGCCATGCGAACCACCGTGCCACGCCGGTGAACATCATCTCCTGCGTGCCACAGCCCCAGGACTGGAACGAGGACGATACCCGCTACCTGGTCAAGCCCATCGCCCGGGAAGACCTGGAGCAGGTGTTCCATGACCTGGAGGGCGGCACTCCGCCGGATGCGCGCAAGCTGCTGCTGGTGGAGGACGTGGATGTAGAGCGTGAGCACTACCGCGAACACCTGGAACAACTGGGCTTCAATGTGGTGGCCAGCGCCAGTGGCGAAGGGGCCCGGAAGGCCTACGCACAGAACGATTTCTCCGCCCTGGTGATCGACCTCGACCTGCCCGACCAGGATGGCTTCGAACTGCTCGACAGCCTCGACCGGGAACGTCCCCTGGACGGCTCGCGCGTGGTCATCAACACCGGTGTTGACGTCAATCAGCAGAACCTTCAGCGCTTGCGCCGCTATTCGGCAGTCGTGGTGCGCAAGGCGGGCGAGGACCTCGACAACCTCAGCTCGGCCGTGCAGGGCTTCCTTGCAGCCGTGCGTCAGCCGAACGCCCTCTCGGACATGGACCCTCTGGAAGGTAGCCGGGTGCTCCTGGTGGATGACGATGTGCGGAACATCTACGCCCTCAGCGCCTTGCTGGACGAGGCCGGCCTGAAGGTGACCGCCGCCCGCGACGGTCTGGAGGCCATCGAATGCTTCCAGCGTGAACCCTTCGACCTGATCCTGATGGACATGGCCATGCCCAATATGGACGGTTACACGGCCACCCGCGTGCTCAAGCAGGAGCACGGTTGCGCTATTCCGATCATCGCCCTGACCGCCCACGCAATGAAGGGCGACCGTGAGAAGTGCATCACCGCCGGTGCCGACGACTACCTGGCCAAGCCGGTCAGTCGCCAGGAAGTGCTGGACATGCTCTACCGCTGGCTGGAACAACCAGGAGGTCGCCATGGCGCACCTGCAGCTTAAAGAGGGCCTGGCGGCCAACATCCTGCTGGTGGTGGACGACCGCCAGGAAAACCTCGCCGCCATGGAGGCGTTGCTGGACGACGGTGAATGGCAGGTCCGTACGGTGGATTCAGGCGAGGCCGCGCTCAAGTGTCTGCTGGAAGAGGAAGTCGGCCTGGTACTGCTGGACGTGCAGATGCCGCGCATGGACGGTTTCGAAGTGGCTCGGTTGATGCGTAGCAGTCCGTTGACCCGCTTCACGCCGATCATCTTCATCTCCGCCATCGCCCATACCCAGGACGCAGTGCTCCGTGGCTACTCCTCCGGTGCGGTGGACTTCATTCTCAAGCCGTTCGACCCCCAGGTGCTGCGTCACAAGATCCAGTCGCTGCTGGCCCACGAGCGCAATCGGCGCGACCTGCTGCAGCTCAGCCAGCAACTCGACACCGCGCGCGCCTTCAACGCCTCGGTGCTGGAGAATGCCGCCGAGGGCATCCTGGTAGTGGGCGAAGACGGCCTGATCAGTTTCGCCAACCCGGCCATGGCGCAGATGCTCCAGGGCAGCGTGGACGATCTGGAGGGCCGGCCACTGCTGAGCCTGATTGCCCATCCCGAAATGGCGAGCGAATGGAAACTGTCGGATTTCTACCGCCACTGGAGGCAGAACCAGACCTACCGCCTGCATGACGCCAGTCTCAAGACAATGGGGGGCGAGCGTCTGCCGGTGGCACTGTCGTCCTCGCCGCTGCCACGGCTGCAGCGCTCCATGGTGGTCATTGCCCTGGATATGTCAGTGGTGCGTCAGTTGCACGCCCAACTGGAGTCCCAGGCAATCACCGATGCCCTGACCGGACTGCTCAACCGCCGAGGCTTCCACCAGGCGCTGGAGGCTTCCCTGGCGCGCATCGAACGTAACGGCAAGCGCATGGCGGTGCTCTACCTGGACCTGGACGGTTTCAAGCTGATCAACGACTCCCTGGGCCATGAGGCCGGCGACCGCGTGCTGCGACGGGTAGCGGAACAGTTGAAGAACTGCCTGCGCCCCTACGACATCCTGGCGCGCATGGGGGGCGACGAATTCACTGCACTTCTGGATACCCTCGACCACCCCGAAGACGCTGCAAGGGTTGCCGAGAAACTCATCGAACTGGTCTCGGTGCGCCACCGCATCGAGGGCATCGATGTCACCCTCGGCGCCAGCGTCGGCATCGCCTGCTTCCCCGAGTGCGGACAGAGTGTGGACGGCCTGTTGCGCGCGGCGGACATCGCCATGTACGAGGCCAAGCGCGCCGGTCGTCAGCAGTACCGCTTCTACTCGCCGGAAATGAATGGCCGCGCCCGCTCCCGTCTGATGCTGGAGGAAAGCCTGCGCAATGCCATCGAGCAGAACGACTTCCATCTGGTGTACCAGCCGCAGGTCAACCTGGAGACCGGTCGCCTGCGTGGCTTCGAGGCGTTGTTGCGCTGGGAACATCGAGTGGCCGGCACCGTGGCGCCCAATGTATTCATCCCGCTGCTGGAGGAAACCCGCCTTATCAACCGCCTGGGCGACTGGGTACTGCGGGAGGGGGCCAGCCAGTGCAGCGCCTGGCAGCCGACCTTTGGCAGCGACCTGGTGGTGAGCCTGAATGTCAGTCCGGTGCAGTTCGGCATGCCGCAACTGGTGGATGACCTGCGGCGGGTGCTCGGGGAATTCCGCTTGCGCCCCGAGCAGTTGGAAGTGGAGGTCACGGAAAGCGCGTTGATGCAGGACCTGGAGCTGACCCGCGAACAGCTCAGGCAGCTGCGTGCCCTGGGGGTGCGTATCGCCATCGACGACTTCGGCACGGGCTATTCGTCCCTGGCCTACCTGCGGCATTTCGAGCTGGATACCCTGAAGATCGATCGCCTGTTCATTTCCAACATGCTGGAGTCGCGTCGCGACGCCGCGGTGGTCAGCACCATCATCGACCTCAGCCGCCACCTGGGACTGGAAGTGATCGCCGAGGGGGTGGAGACCCTGGCGCAGCGCGACTGGCTGCTGGAACACGGCTGCACTTTCATGCAGGGCTTCCTGGTGGCGCCCGGGCTGCCGGTGGCCAAGGCTGAGGCCTTCCCGAAAGTGGTGGACTGGGTCGCGTTGCGCGAGGGATCAGATAGCCTGACGGCCTCTCCCTGAAACCGGGGCAGGCCATCACGCATACCGGAAGTCGCGGGCCTACACTTCATTAGTCGGGGCATCGGGGTTCGCGCCCGCTGCCTATTGAGAAAAGGAGGCTCCATGTACTGCTTTGTTGTGGCGTATCCCAATGCACCGGGCGCCAAGTTCGACTTCACCTACTACTGTGAGGAACACATCCCGCTCCTGTCCCGCCTGATCGGCGAAAACCTGGTGAAGCTCGAAGTGCGCAAGGGCTTGGCTGCAGCGGATGGCGCCGTGGCGCCGTTTATCTGCATGGCCAATATCTGGGTACTGTCGGTGGATGAATTGCGCAGCACTCTGGAACTGAACGGCGACGAGATAAGCGCCGATATCGCCAACTACACCAACCTGGCGCCGTTGCTCCAGGTAGATGAGGTGCTACAGACGGCCTAGAGCAAGAAAAAGCCCGCCAATCGGCGGGCTTTTCGTATCCGGCTCAGGCTGCCGGGAATTGCTGGTGCAGCCGCACCAGCTGGGCATCCTTGGCCTCCCACAGGCGGTTCACCCATTGCTGGAAGGCCAGGCGGTATTGCTCGTCCTGGTCGTAGTTCTTGCCGATGAACTCGCCAGGAATCTCCAGTTTCTCGATGCGTACCACTACCTGGCGCAAGCGGCCGGCCAGCAAGGTCCAGAAATTCGGGTTGCCATCCGGGTAGTGAATGGTGACGTTGACCAGCGAATGCAACTGCTCACCCATGGCGTCGAGCACGAAGGCGATGCCGCCTGCCTTGGGCTTGAGCAGGTATTGGAAAGGCGAACCCTGTTCGTCGTGTTTGGCACGGGTGAAGCGGGTGCCTTCGAGGAAGTTGAAAATGCCCACCGGGTTGTCACGGAACTTGTCGCAGGTGCGGCGGGTGGTTTCCAGGTCCTTGCCCTTTTTCTCCGGGTGCTTGGCCAGGTAAGCCTTGGAGTAGCGCTTCATGAAGGGGAAATCCAGCGCCCACCAGCACAGGCCGATCACCGGGACCCAGATCAACTCCTGCTTGAGGAAGAAACGCAGCAGACGGATGCGCCGGTTGAACAAGTGTTGCAGGACCAGGATGTCCACCCAGCTCTGGTGATTGCTGGTGACCAGGTAGCTGTGCTGGTAATCGAGCCCGGCCAGTCCGTCGACGTCCCAGCGGGTGTCGCGCACCAGGCGCATCCACAACTTGTTGCAGCTGATCCAGCCCTCGGCGATGAAGCTAGCGGCCCAGTTCAGCACGCCCTTGGTGGCGCGGAAGGGCAGCAGCAGCTTCAGCAGCGTCACAGCGAACAGCGGCATGCACCAGAACAGGGTGTTGAGCGCCAGCAGGACAGCTGCCAGGGCGCCGAGCAGGGGGGCGGGGATAAAGCTGAGCATGAAAGGGTGGAGCCTCACCGTGGGTGGTCGTAGCCACCGCGTCATGGATAGGGCCCGCTGCATTCCCTGACTGCGGGCAGAATGGTGGCCAAGGTTAACGGTTGTTCACTCAACTGCAAGCGGGAAGGGTGACCGGGCGGTCGGGAGCGAGGCTAATTCGTCGGCTCTGTTGTAGGGGCGAATGAATTCGCCCCTACAGAGGAAATTCCCGGCAAGGTGTGGTTCTGTCAGCCCTCGCTACCGCACGCCGCCTGGATCGCCGTCAGTGCGATGGTGTGGATGATGTCGTCCACCACGACATTGCGCGGCAGGTCGTTCACCGGCTTGCGCAGGCCCTGGAGCATCAGGCCGCCACTGGCTGCGTGATTGCCCTGTTGCACGGCCTTGTAGGCCGCATCACCGCTGGCGAGGTCGGGGAAGACGAACACCGTGGTGCGTCCGTCCCTGGCGGCGGCATAGGGCAGGGGGCCTTCGATGGGCAGGTCCGGGCGGGCGGCTCGGGCCAGGCGCGTAGCCTCGCCGACCTTGGCCAGCTCAGCTGCGTCTGCCGAATCGCAGATCATCGCCACGCGTGGGGTTATCCCCAGCGCCTCGGCGGAATCCGCACTCTGCAGGGCGATTTCCGCCAGGTCGCTGGCGTCGGGATCGGGGTTCACCGCGCAGTCTCCGTAGACCACCACTTGTTCCGGCAGCAGCATCAGGTAGACGGAAGAGGCGATGCGGTAGCCGGGCGCCGATTTGATCAGCTGCAGCGCCGGGCGAATGGTGTTCGCCGTGGGGTGGATGGCACCGGACACCAGGCCGTCCACTTCGTCCAGGGCCAGCATCATGGTGCCGAGCACAACGCTGTCTTCCAGCTGCGCGGTTGCCATGGGCGCATTGAGGCTCTTGTTCTGGCGCAGTTCCACCATGGGCTGCACATAGCGTTCGCGGACCTTGTCCGGATCGAGGATTTCCAGGCCCTCCGGCAGGTCGATGCCCTGCGCCCTAGCCACGGCATGAACATCGTCCGGCTTGGCCAGCAGCACACAATGGGCGATGCCTCGAGCCTGGCAGGCGGCGGCAGCCTGCACGGTGCGCGGCTCGCTGCCTTCAGGCAGGACGATGCGCTTGCCGGCGAGCTGGGCCTGCTGGATCAGGCGGTGGCGGAACGCCGGGGGAGACAGACGCGGGGTCGCGCTGGGAGCGCCGCAGCGGGCGCGCAGCCAGTCGAGGTCGAGGTTGCGGGCGACGAACTCGGTGACTTTCTCCGCGCGCTCGCGGTCGTCCACCGGG
Organism: Pseudomonas sp. JS3066; assembly: GCF_036328175.1. Taxonomy (NCBI): domain Bacteria; kingdom Pseudomonadati; phylum Pseudomonadota; class Gammaproteobacteria; order Pseudomonadales; family Pseudomonadaceae; genus Pseudomonas; species Pseudomonas sp. JS3066. The sequence goes on along the minus strand of NZ_CP143312.1, from coordinate 4,478,816 downwards.
ATTTCCTTGTTCATCCGGTTGAGGTTGGTCGCCGTGTCATAGGTGCCGGTTGCCACGCCCAGCACAGGCAGGCCGCCTTGCAGGGCACCTCGGCACAGTTCCAGGGTGCGTGGGTCGGGCTGGATATCGCTGGAGAGCAGCAGGCCGGCAAGCGGCACGCCGTTCATGGACGCCAGGCTGGCGGCGAGGATGATGTCGTCGCGATCGCCAGGCGTCACCACTAGCACGCCCGGTTTGAGCTGTTGCACGGTGTTGGGCACGGTGCGTGCGCAGACGACTATCTTCTGCACGCGGCGCTGGTCGTAGTCGCCGGCATTGATCACCTGGGCCTGCAGCAGGTCGGCGACGTCGCGGGTTCGCGGTGCGTTCAGTTCGTCCAGCCAGGGCACGCTGCCCAGCAGGCGGAAGTCGTCGCCGCGGAGCAGGGGTGACTGCTCCTTGAGGCGGCGGGCGAATTCGTCGTCGCGCACCTTGTTGAGGATCACCCCGAGGACCTTCGGGTCACGCGGTCCGCCGAATTGCTGGGCCTGGATCTCCAGGCGATCGGACAATTCCGAGAGACTCTCGTCTTCCGGCGCCGATACCAGGATCACGTCGGCGTCCAGGCTCTTGGCCAGGTGGAAGTTGATGCGCGCGGCGTAGCTGGCGTGTCGGGTCGGCACCATGCCTTCGACAATCACGACGTCCTTGTCCTCGGCGGCCTTATGGAACAGGCCGGTGATGTCTTCCAGCAACTCGTCCAACTGGCCGTCGGCGAGCATCCGCTCCACCTGGGACTGCGCCAGTGGCGTCGGTGGTTTGAGACCATGGGTGCGGGCCACCAGCTCGGTGGAGCGCTCCGGGCCGAGGTCGCCGGGGTGGGGCTGGGCCACCGGCTTGAGGAAGCCGACCTGCAGGCCAGCCAGCTCCAGGGCACGTACCAATCCCAGGCTGGTGGAGGTCAGACCGACGCCGAATCCGGTCGGGGCGATGAAAAAGCAGTGCATGGGGCTCCTTGGCGAAAACGGTTCAGGCGAGCAGGCCTAGGGTATCGAGGGCGATCTGGCGTTCTTCGTTGGTCGGCACCACCAGCACGCGTGGATGGCCACGCTGGTGGATGGGGCCGGCGATGCCGCGCACGCAGCGCGCGTTGGCTTCGCGGTCGATGGCCAGGTTGAGCAGCTTCAGGTGATCCACCGTGCGGCTGCGCACAAGGGGTGAATTCTCGCCGATCTCGCCGGTGAAGATCAGCCCGTCCAGCTGTGGCAGAGCGCAGCTTACGGCCGCCAGGGTCTTGGCCAGGCGATAGCAGAAGACTTCGATGGCCAGGGTGGCGCCGGCGTGGCCCTGGTCGCGGGCTGTTTCCAGGCTGCGCATGTCCTTGGCCAGATTGGAGAGGCCGAGCAGACCGCTTTCCTGACGCAGTACCTGGTCGATCTTCTCCAGGCTCCAACCAAGGCTGCGGTGCAACTGGGTATAGAGATGCGGGTCGATATCGCCGCAGCGGTTGGCCATGACCAGGTTCATGCTGGCGTCGCGGCTCTGGCCGTTGACGATGGCGCAGGCGGAGCTGTGCTCGCCGACGTGCGCGGAAAGCCAACAGCTGTCTCCGAGCGATAGTCCGGCCAGCTCGGCGGCACGGCGACTGACGAAACGGTGGCTGTTGCCGTGGAAGGCATAGCGGCGCAGACCGTGGTCGCGGTAGACGGCATCCGGCAGGGCGAGGCGGTAGACGTGCTCGGGCATGCTCTGGTGGAAGGCCGTATCGAACACGGCCACATGGGGCAGGTTCGGCAGCAGGTGCATGGCGGCGTCGATGCCGACCAGGCTGGCCGGCATCTGCTGCGGCGCCAGCGGGACCAGGGCCTGCAGGCAGCGGATCACCTGGGCATCCACGCGGCAGGCGGAGTTGAACAGCTCGCCACCGTGCAACACGTGGTGGCCGACGCCATGCAGCTTGCCGCCGGCCGCACCCAGGACAATGGGCATCAGCTGCGACAGCGCGGCGCGGTGGTCGGCGTTGGGGATCATCAGACTGTCTTTGTCACCGCCGCGCTGCCAGCGCAGTTCGGCGTTACGGCTGCCAAGCCCGTCGGCCATGCCGTGGAAGATGAACTGACTGTGGGCCTCGTTGACCAGGGCGAAGCGCAGGGATGTCCTGCGGGCATGGATCACCAGGATGTTGCGTGCAGGCATCAGGTTTCCTCGGTGGGGACAGGGGCCATGCCCTGGGCGCACCAGCCGCAGGGGAAGAGGCGGCCCAACTGGTCGGCGCGTTGCGCGGGATCGAGCACCCAGGCGCGCGACTGCCAGGGTGGCTGGTGCCGCAAGTGCTGAGTATGGCCGCAGGAAAGCACTGCCACCCAGTGACCGTCCTCGTCTTGCCTGTAGCCGACCAGCCGGGGCCGCCCGTCAGCGTTCGGGTCGCAATCGACTTGCCGCGCGGTTAAACTTGCTCGTTCATCATTCATTCGCAGAAGGTCTCGCACCATGCTGATCGCCGCCAACAAGGCCGTGTCCATCGACTATACCCTTACCAACGACGCCGGTGAGGTGATCGACAGTTCCGCTGGCGGCGCTCCGCTGGTGTACCTGCACGGCGCCGGCAACATCATCGCTGGCCTGGAACGTGCACTCGAAGGCAAGCAGATTGGTGACGAGCTGAATGTTGCCGTCGAGCCCGAAGATGCCTACGGCGAGTACAGCGCCGAGCTGGTCGCTACCCTGGACCGCGCCATGTTCGAAGGCGTCGACCAGCTGGAAGTCGGCATGCAGTTCCACGCCTCCGGCCCGGACGGCAGCATGCAGATCGTCACCATCCGCGACATCGACGGTGACGACGTAACCGTGGACGGCAACCACCCGCTGGCCGGCCAGCGCCTGAACTTCAAGGTCAAGGTAGTCACCGTGCGTGACGCCAGCGACGAAGAGATCGCCCACGGTCACATCCACGGCGAAGGCGGTCACCACCACTGACCGATCGTCCGCGACTGTCGACCCGGCAATTCGCGAATCGGCTGCTAAGCTGAAAAAACCGAAAAGGCGCCCCGGGGCGCCTTTTTTGTCCGCTGTGAAATCCCTGAGATTTTCGAGGAGTCAGTCATGAGTGCCTTTCACGACCTCAATCTGCGTGCGCTCGACGGTCAGGATCTGCCGTTGGCGCCGTACAAGGGCCAGGTGGTGTTGGTGGTGAATGTCGCCTCCAAGTGCGGCCTGACGCCCCAATACGCCGGGCTGGAAAAGCTCTACCAGCAATACCGTGACAAGGGTTTCACCGTGCTGGGCCTGCCGTGCAACCAGTTTGCCGGGCAGGAGCCGGGCAGCGAGGACGAGATCCGCGAGTTCTGCAGCCTGAACTACGGTGTGACCTTCCCCCTGGGCAGCAAGATCGAGGTCAACGGATCGGCCCGTCACCCGCTGTATCGCCTACTGGCGGGCGAGGGCGCCGAATTCCCCGGCGAGATCACCTGGAACTTCGAGAAGTTCCTTGTCGGCAAGGACGGCCGCGTGCTGGCGCGCTTCTCTCCGCGCACCGCGCCGGACGATCCCGCGCTGATCCAGGCTGTCGAAAAGGCCCTGGCCTGATGCACCTCCTGCACTCATGAACGCTTGACCGTAGGAGCCAGCTTGCTGGCTCCTACGTTTCCTCCCCCGGCAGTAACTTCCCCGGCTTTTAGTGCTCGATCAGCGTCGTCAATAGTGCTGGGCAAGGCGAGACGACCGGTCATATGCTCGCCGCCATGACCAGTATCCGACTCGACAAACGCGACCTCATTCTCGCCAAGGGCTCCCAGGTGATGACCCGCCGTGGCTACCACGGTACCGGCGTGCAGGAGATCGTCCAGGCCGCGGGCATTCCCAAGGGCTCCTTCTATCACTACTTCGCCAGCAAGGAAGACTTCGCCCTGCAGGCGCTGGAGTACCTCTACCTGCCGCGCCTGGATCGTTACGCACAGGCCCTGGGCAATTCGGCGCTGAGTCCGCGCCAGCGCATCCTCGGCTATTACCGCGAGCTGCTGGTGCACTTCTCCAGCCGCGAGAAACCGGAATACCACTGTTTCATCGGCAGTCTCGGCTTCGAGATGGCAGAACTCTCGCCCGCCATCGGCGAGCAGGTTGAACGCATCCTCCAGGGCTCGGTGGACATCCTCCAGGCCTGCCTGGAAGAGGCCGTGGCTGTGGGCGAGCTGTCCGCCGATGAGGACTGCGCCAACCTCGCGGCGTTCATCGCCAATGCCTGGCAGGGCGTGTTGACGCGCCTGAAGGTGGGCGGTGGCACCGTACCCATGAACGCATTCGTCGACCGTCTGGAGCTGCTGCTCCGGGCGTGATTTTTCAATGCCTTGAAACCGAGACGACCGGTCATATGGCCGGCCACAGGAGAACCCATGACCGCTCCCGTACAAGCCCTCTTCGAACCCTTCCGCCTCGGCGGCCTGGAACTGCCTACCCGCGTGGTGATGGCGCCCATGACTCGTTCTTTCTCGCCGGGCGGCGTGCCTAACGCCAAGGTGGTGGAGTACTACCGCCGCCGCGCCGCGGCCGGTGTCGGCCTGATCATCACCGAAGGCACCACCATCGGTCACAAGGCCTCCAACGGTTATCCCCATGTGCCGCGCTTCTTCGGTAACGACGCCCTGGCCGCCTGGAAGGAAGTGGTTGATGCCGTGCACGCCGAAGGCGGCCGCATCGTCCCGCAGCTCTGGCATGTGGGCAACGTACGTCGCCTGGGCACCGAACCGGACGCAAGCGTTCCCGGCTACGGCCCGACGGAAAAGGTGAAGGACGGCCAGGTGGTGGTTCATGGCATGACCAGGGACGACATCCAGGAAGTGGTTGCCGCTTACGCCCAGGCCGCGCGTGATGCCAAGGCCATCGGCATGGACGGCGTGGAAATCCATGGCGCCCACGGTTACCTGATCGACCAGTTCTTCTGGGAGGGCACCAACCAGCGCACTGACGAGTACGGCGGCAGCCTGGCCAACCGCTCGCGCTTCGCCATCGAAGTGATCCAGGCCATCCGCGCCGCCGTTGGCCCGGACTATCCAATCATCTTCCGCTACTCCCAATGGAAGCAGCAGGACTACACCGCGCGCCTGGTGCAGACCTCCGACGCCCTGGGTGAATTCCTCAAGCCGCTGTCCGATGCCGGTGTGGATATCTTCCACTGCTCGACCCGCCGCTTCTGGGAGCCGGAGTTCGAAGGCTCCGATCTCAACCTCGCCGGCTGGACCCGCCAGCTCACTGGCAAACCCACCATCACCGTCGGCAGCGTCGGGCTGGATGGCGAGTTCCTGCAGTTCATGGTCAAGACCGACAAGGTCGCCCAGCCCGCCAATATCGAAGGCCTGCTGGAGCGCCTGAACAAGGACGAGTTCGACCTGGTTGCCGTGGGCCGTGCCCTGCTGGTGGACCCGGACTGGGCGGTGAAGGTGCGCGAAGGCCGCATGCAGGACATCCTGCCGTTCAGCCGAGACGCACTGGCCAGCCTGGTGTAAGGCACTTGAGTGAAGAAGCCCCGCTAATGCGGGGCTTCTTATTTGTGGCCTTGATTCGAGTTCCCTCAAACCCTCTTTCAGTTGGGCTGACACCACATCCTCCTGCGGTCACTCTGCGCGCACCACAACAAGCGCCGGCACACCGGCCGAAGGAGTAACCCATGCGCATTGGCCTGGTAGTGGATGCCACCTGCGACCTGCCCCAGGACTTCCTCGTCACGCACCATATCCCGGTACTGCCCATCCGCATCCGGCTGGGGGAGCATTCCCTGGTGGATCGCCGCGTACCCCAGGCGACCCAAGCCTTCTACGGCGAATTGCTGCCCAAGGTCGGCCCGGCCGATCGCAGCGAGCCGCTGCAGGTGGTGGAAATGCAGGAGTGGTTCCTGGAAGAGCTTGTCACCCGCTTCGACCATGTGATCTGCCTGACGATTGCCTCCCAGCGCAGCCCGATCTTCGAGCACGCAACCCAGGCCTCCTTCGGTCTGCTCCAGCGCTATCGCGACCGTCGTTCGGCAGCTGGGGTGGCCGGGCATTTCGCGATGCGCGTGATGGATGGCGGCAACATCTTCGCCGGCACCGCAGTGCTGGCTGCCGAGGCAGCGAGGCTGATCGGTGATGGTGCCCACCCCAACGCCGTGCGTGCGCGGCTGGAACAGTTGGCAGGGCAGGTCTGTACCTTTCTCGTGCCGGACGATCTCGGCCATCTGCGCCAGCGAGGATTCCAGAAGGGCGAGCGCAGCGGGCTGCTCGACCGCCTGCGTGGCGCTGCACTGGGGCTGGGCTCGTTGCTGGATGTGAAACCGGTGATCAGCGTGCAGCAGGGTGAGGACAAACCCGTGTCGCTGGCCCCCAACTTCGACAAGGCGGCGGAGAAGCTTCTGGCCCATGCGTGCTTGCGGGTACTGGCAGGTGAGCTGCTAGCGCCCCAGCTGTGCATCAGTTATGCCGGGGAGCTGTCGCTGGTACGAGATCTGCCAGGCTTCGCCGAACTGGAAACGGCCTGTGTCGAGCGCGGGGTTGCATTGCACCTGGCGATGCTGAGCCCCACCGGGGCGATCAACCTGGGGCGTGGCGCTCTGAGTCTGGCCTACGCCGCGCCACCGGCGGCGTTTTCCTAGGCCTGCGGGGGCAGGCTACTACCAGCCGGGACTTCCAGCTCGGGGCGGCGGGCATGTGCCAGGTACTGCTCGAACTGCTGAACGATGGCTTCCCAGCCTTGGCGGCCGGCGTGCATGCGTGCGTTGAGGCGCACGCGACGCAGGCATTCCGGGTCTTCCAGCAACCAGGTGGCGGCCTCGATGAAACTGGTCGGCTCGTCCGGCAGCGCCAATGCGCCATTGTGCCCATGGCGAATGTGTTGGGCGGCCGCCGCCTGGTCGAATGCGACCACCGCCAGGCCGGAAGCCAGGGCTTCCAGCACCACATTGCCGAAGGTTTCCGACAGGCTCGGGAACAGGAACAGGTCGCCGGATGCATAGTGGCGGGCCAGCTCCTCGCCGCGTTGCACACCACAGAAGATGGCCTCCGGCAGGGCGCGTTGCAGTGCCAGGCGTTGCGGACCGTCGCCCACCACCACCAGTTTGAGGCGCAGCTGTGGATAACGTTGCTGCAGGCGCTGGAACGTTTCACCGAGCAGGCCGAGATTCTTCTCCGCTGCCAGGCGCCCAACGTGAATCACCGCGATTTCCTGTTCACCCACACCCCACTGCGCGCGCAGTTCGGGGCAGCGGCGGGCCGGGTTGAACAACTGGCCGTCTACGCCTCGCGAAAGCAGCTGCAGGCGCTCGAAGCCGCGCCGGGTGAGGTCCTGCAACTGGCTGACGCTGGGTACCAGGGTCAGTCGTGTGGCGTTGTGGAACCAGCGCAGGTAGTTGGTCAGCAAGCGGGTCAACAGGCCCGCGCCGTAATGACCGGTGTACTGCTGGAAGTTGGTGTGGAAGCCACTGACCACGGGAATCCCCAGGCGCCGTGCGGCGCGCAGGGCGGAGAAACCCAGCGGACCCTCGGTGGCGATATAGAGCACGTCCGGCTTGCGCTGGCGCCAGCGGCGCAACAACTTGTGCAGGCAGGACTGGCCCCATTGCAAGCCGGGGTATCCCGGCAGCGGCCAGCCGCGGATCAGCATCAGATCATCGTCGCTCCGGCGGCCTTGGTCGCACGACTGGCGCGGACGCACCAGCTGCAGCCGATGGCCGGCGGCGCGCAGGCCATCACAGAGGCGGCCAAGGGTATTGGCCACGCCGTTGACTTCGGGCAGGAAGGTTTCGCTGATCAGCGAGATGTACAGGGGCGCTGTGGTCATGCAACCAGTGTCGACAAGGGCCATGTAGCCCGCGTGACAACCCTGTGACGCCTCTGTGACTACCGGCCGCTGGCGGCAAGAATTTGCCGTCCAAGGGCCTGGCTGTCCCGCTCAGGAAATCCGCGAAGCTTTGATTTTCAACGCCTTGGCTCGAATGACGGAAATGGCATGGTACTTGAGTACCAACGCGCGGATCCCCTTAAAGGAGCGGCAAAGGTGTCAATCAACTCGATCGGCGGGGCTGGCGCGGGCAGCGCCTTGTCCGGCCTTGGATTCCGTAACAGCAAATCTTCAAAGGAGAGTGAGGATCCCTTTGGGATCAACACTAGGGAGGAGCCTCGACGCACTGCGTCTCCCGGCTCGGAGCGCGACTACCGGGCCTGGCAGGCAACCGAGGAGGGCTTTGCCCGAATGCGGGTGGAGCTGCAGAACTCCGCTGGGAAGTTGCAAATGAGCAACAAGGACCTGCCGGCCGACCTGGGGTTGGGTGGCAAGACTGCGGTGGAGAAATTCCAGGAGTACATGGACAAGTCACCGGCCGAGAAGATGCGCGACGCCATCCTCGCGGAGATGGGGCTGACCCAGGAAGAACTCGACGCCATGCCGCCGGAGCAGCAGGAGGCGGTGGAGAAGGAAATCGCCGAGCGCTTCCAGCAGAAGATGGAGATGCAGGCCAAGGAAGCGGAGGAGGAGCGTCAAGCGAGGGAGAATCCGATCAATATTCAGGCATGATCAGCAGCGTGCGCATGGCAGGCCCCGATGTGACCGGGGCCCGCCGCTCGTGCGGCCGGACGGTTCAGCGAACCAACTGGCCGGATTGTTTCTGCAGGGCCAGGTCGCCCTGCTCGCGTACCCAGAACAGCGTGGCGCCGGCCACGGCAGCCGGCATCATCAGGATGTTCACGAAGGGAATCATCAGCGCCAGGTAGGTGATGCCGCCAAAACCCAGGCTCTGCCAGCGCTTCTCGTGCAGCCAGGCGAGCATCTCGTTCCAGCCCAGCTTGTGGTTGTCCGCCGGGTAGTCGATGTACTGCACCGCCATCATCCAGATACCGAAAACGATCCACAGCGGGGCGGCCAGCAGGTTCACCCCCGGAACGAAGGACAGGATCAGCAGGGCTCCGGCACGCGGGAGGAAGTAGGCCAGCTTGCGCAGCTCGCGGCCCACGGTGCGCGGGATCATCGCCATCAGCTCGGCCCAACTGAAGGCCGGGAAGTCGTCCTGGCCACGAACCACCACTTCCACCTTTTCCGCGAGGAAGCCGTTGAACGGCGCGGCGATGATGTTGGCCAGCATGGTGAAGCTGAAGAACACCATGACCAGCACCAGAAGCACGAAGAGGGGCCAGATCAGGTACTGGAGGAAGCTCAGCCAGTCTGGAAGGCTGGGCATGAAGGCATCGACCCAGCCGCTGAATTCCCCTATCGCGAAGCCGATCAAGGCAGCGAACAGCAGCAGATTCACGGTCAGCGGCAGCAGGACGAACAGGCGCAGTCCGGGGCTCAGGACCAGCTTCAGTCCTTCGCCCAGGTATTGCGGCCCGGATAGTGCGGGTGCAGGCATGGTGGTTCCCCAAGGTTGCAAACGCGCCGACCTTAACGGCTTTGCCGGCGCCGTGGAAAGCCTGGAAAAGGCTCGGAACAAATTTGATCGCGGTTGCGCCAATAGGTGCGTCCTATGGCCGGGATTGAGAGCGGGTATTTCCGCTATCGAAGGGGCCTTAGTAACCTTGCGCCCATTCCTGGCCGATCGTTGACGGCCAGACCTGGTTCAACGGGGCCACTGCATCCAAAGCCTTCCCCAAGTGCCGCAGTGGCCCCTTTTTATGCCCAGCAGGGCGGGAGTCAGTCATGTCCGAAGTACGCCATTCGCGGGTCATCATCCTCGGTTCCGGCCCTGCCGGTTACTCCGCGGCTGTCTACGCCGCCCGTGCCAACCTCAAGCCGCTGCTGATCACCGGCATGCAGGCGGGCGGGCAACTGACCACCACCACAGAGGTCGACAACTGGCCTGGCGACCCCCATGGCCTGACCGGCCCGGCGCTGATGCAGCGCATGCAGGAACATGCCGAGCGTTTCGAGACCGAGATCGTCTTCGACCACATCAACGCTGTGGACCTGGCCGGCAAGCCCTTCACCCTGGTTGGGGATAGCGGCACGTACACCTGTGATGCGCTGATCATCGCCACCGGGGCCAGTGCCCGTTACCTGGGGCTGCCTTCGGAAGAAGCATTCATGGGCAAGGGCGTATCTGCTTGCGCCACCTGCGACGGTTTCTTCTACCGCAATCGCGAAGTAGCGGTGGTGGGCGGTGGCAATACCGCTGTGGAAGAGGCGCTGTACCTGGCCAACATCGCCAGCAAGGTGACCCTGGTGCATCGCCGCGAGACCTTCCGTGCCGAGAAGATTCTCCAGGACAAGCTGAAAGCGCGCATCGCCGAAGGCAAGATCGAGCTCAGGCTGAATGCCGAAGTGGACGAAGTGCTGGGCGACGACATGGGCGTCACCGGCGTGCGCCTCAAGCGCAACGATGGCGGCACTGACGAGCTGAAGGTAGACGGATTGTTCGTCGCCATCGGCCATACCCCGAACACCTCGCTGTTCGAAGGCCAATTGGCGCTCAAGGACGGCTATCTGGTGGTCAATGGCGGTCGTGACGGAAACGCCACCGCCACTAGTATCCCCGGTGTGTTCGCCGCTGGCGACGTGGCCGACCACGTCTATCGCCAGGCCATCACCTCGGCCGGCGCGGGCTGCATGGCCGCCCTGGACGTCGAGCGCTACCTCGACGCGCACTAAGTTTCAGCCTGATGAGGAAAAGCCCCGCCAATGCGGGGCTTTTCTTTTGTGTCAGGCCAACTTTTCTTTCACGGTGTCAAGCTGCAGATGAGCTTCAGGATGGTTTGGGCCTGGCCAGTGTGAGTCACCCCTCGCCCTTTGGGAGAGGAGCGGGGGGAGAGGGAAGCGTCAGGTCGGCTGGGTGTCCAGCGTGGCAGCCCTTCGGCCTACCTGGCGAATGAATTCGCCCCTACGGAGAAGCGCGCAACCCTGACCCGGATCTGCCTTGCAGGGGCGGGCACCGCTCCGCTACGGATCAAACCCAGGTATTCAGCGACAGGGTCCGCGCGCTCATGCGCTGGTACAGGCCCTGGGCTTCCAGCAGCAGGGATTGCCGGTCCACGGTCAATTCGATCGCCTTGCGGCCTTCCGCCTCGCAGCGATACAGGCTTTGCTGGGGTTGCTGGCGAAGGCAGTGGTAGCGCATGCGGCGGGCTTCCACGCGCATGCTCGACAGGTCGATGTAGGCAACGTGCAATTGTTCGCTCTGGCCCGTTCCCAGGTCGCAGCGATGCAGCGCCGGCGTGTGGGTGAAGGGTGTGCCGGAGAGCATCACCAGCTGGCATTGGTCGAGGTCGCGGCGGTGCTGGCCATCGAGCATCCAGCGGCCGCGGATGTCACGGCTCAGGCGCAGGCTGCGAGATCCCAGGTTCTCCACCTTCAGCCAGAGATGGCGAAAGCGCCAGCGCGGGTCGCTGTCCAGCACATAGGCGGCGGCGATGCTTTGGCCATTGCGGTTCTGGATCAGGTGGCTGCTGGCATGGATACCGGTTTCATCCGTGGACAGGCGCAGGCTTTCCACGCCGGGCGTCGTCAGGGGCTTCCATACGAGGGATTGCTGCATCCGTGCGCTCCGGCAGAGAGAGTGGTGCTGTTCCTGTGGGGATTCCGGTAGCTCCACAGCTATCTGATGAGAATCCTACGCGTTTGAGTGGCGAATTGATGTCAGCCATTGCTGACAGAGAACGGAAGCTAAAGCGTAAGAAAGCCGCCCCGGAAGGGGCGGCGGGGGGAGTCAGGCCTTGCGTTGCAGCGACTGGCGCTCGAAGCGCACACCCGCCAGGCCGGTATTCATCAAAGCGCGGATATTGCCGTGGTCAGTGCCTTCCGGGGTGGCCAGCACTGCGCGGTAGTGCTCGCCGAAAGCCAGCAGGGTTTCTTCCAGGCTGAAACCTTCCAGCAGCGCAAGGCCAAGGGTCTTGCAGGAGCCTTCGTTCTGGCCGGAGGCGTTTTCCACCGCGCCGTTGGTGAAGGCGCTCTGCTGGTAGTCGTAACCATCGGCGATGAACGCCAGGGTGTCGGCGAAGACGTGCTGGTCGCTATGCAGGCGGGCGCGGAAGTCGTTCAAATTGGTCATTCTTTGTTCGCTTTGTTGAAGGCCGTTTGCTGCTCGGCGCTGGCTTCTTTCTGGTACTTGGCTTTCCAGTCGGCGTAGGGCATGCCGTAGATCTCTTCGCGTGCCTGGTCCGGAGTGACCTCCAGGCCCAGATCGTCGGCGGCGGCCTTGTACCACTTCGACAGGCAGTTGCGACAGAAGCCGGCGAGGTTCATCAGGTCGATGTTCTGTACATCGGGGCGGCTACGCAGGTGTTGCACCAGACTGCGGAAGGCGGCGGCCTCAAGTTCAAGGCGTTCTTGCTCGGTCATGGCAGGATTCTCCTGGGGCTTTCGGGAGGGAGTGGCCGGCATGATAAGAGCCCTCCGTGGCACCGGCAAACAGGTCCGATCAAAGACTCATCTATGGCTGGACAGGGTGATCGATACCGACTCGGCGAAGCGCAACGCATGGGGCTTATCCACCTCCACCTCGGCATAGCGCACGCTCGGGTTGGCCATCACCAGGTCGAGGATTTCCTGGGTCAGGCGCTCCAGCAAGGCGAAGCGGTTTTCCTCGACGTGGCGGATGATCGCCTTGGTAATGGTGCGGTAGTTCAGCGCGTGGTCGATGTCGTTGTCGCGCACTGCCTCGGCAGCCGGGTAGAGGATGGTGAGATTGATCAGCACATCCTGCTTGTTGAGGATTTCCTCCTCCTTGATTCCGATGAAGGTGCGCAGGCGCAGGTCCTTGACGCGAATTCGCGCCATTCCGGGCTCCAGTCTCGGCATTCTCTAGTTGCTCCGTCCGATCAGTTTCAGGAATTCGTGGCGGGTATTCTGGGACTCCCTGAAGGCGCCCAGCATCACTGAGGTGCTCATCACCGAGTTCTGCTTTTCCACGCCGCGCATCATCATGCACATGTGCTGGGCTTCGATCACCACCGCGACGCCGGCGGCACCAGTCACCTGCTGCACCGCTTCGGCGATCTGGCGGGTGAGGTTCTCCTGGATCTGCAGCCTGCGCGCGAACATGTCGACGATGCGCGCGACCTTCGACAGCCCCAGCACCTTGCCGGTGGGAATGTACGCCACATGGGCCTTGCCGATGAAGGGCAGCAGGTGGTGTTCGCAGAGGGAATAAAGCTCGATGTCCTTGACCGTCACCATCTCGTCGTTGTTCGAGGCGAAGAGGGCACCGTTGACGATTTCGTCCAGGCTCTGTTCATAGCCGTGACACAGGTAGCGCATGGCCTTGGCCGCGCGCTTGGGCGTATCGCGCAGGCCTTCACGGTCCGGGTCTTCGCCCAGGCCAAGCAGGATTTCCCGATAGTGCCGGTTCAGTTCATCGCTCATGGTGGCAGTCCTTGTGGCGCCTACTTGAGGTGGCGGCCGCCGTTCAGGGTCAGGGTCGTTCCGGTGACGTAGGAGTTGTCCAGGAGGTAACGCAGGCCCTGGTAGACGACCTGCGGGCCGGGCTCGATGCCCAGCGCCGACTTGGCCAGGGTCTTCTTGCGGTAAGCGTCATCGTCATCGGCATTGAACATCACCAGTGCTGGAGCAATGCCGTTGACCTTGATGTGCGGGGCAAAGCGCGCGGCGAAGGACAGTGTCAGATTGTCCAGCCCGGCCTTGCTGGCGCAGTAGGCGATACGCTTTTCGCTGCCACGGCGCGCCACGTCGTCACTGAGGTGGATGATGTCGGCCGGGCTGCTGCGGCGCAGCAGTTCCTCGCACTGCAGGTTGATCAGGTAGGGCGCCAGCATGTGCACGCTGAACATCCGCTGGAAGGCCTCGGCCTCATGGCCGGGCGCTTCCGTGAGCCAGTCCGAGGCGTTGTGGATGATGGCGCGCAGGCTGTTGGTGCAGGCTTTGAGCGAGTCGATGAAGGCAAGGATCCCGACTTCGCTGGCGAAGTCCGCCTGCAGCGTCACGGCACCGCGTTGGCGCAGGTGCCGGACGCCGTCACGTTCGGTGCGGTAGCTGATGATCACCGGCTGGCCGTCGTCCAGCAGGCGCTCGGCGCAGTAGAGGCCAATGCGCTGGCTGGCGCCGGTGATCAGGATGGGGGCGGTGGGGCGGCTCATTTACGCCTCGAAATCTGAGGACTATGGCCGGCCACGTTATACCAGGGGTGGGGCTTGTACAAATTTCCAGAAGAGCGGGCTCAGCGTGGTTGCACCGCCGCCGCACCGCGTGCCATGGATTCCCGACCGCCTTGCAGCCACGGGGCCAGCAGGCGGGTGGAGAGCGGGATGAACCAATAAGTCATGAGTGGCGTCAGCGCCAGGGTGCTGATCAGGATCCGCAGGGCCAGCGGCAGGTCACCCAGCGCGCCTTCGAACAGCAGGTTGAAGGCCAGGGATACCGGGAAGAAGGCCAGCCAGATGGCCACGCTCTGCTTCCAGCGGGGCGGGCGCTGTTCGGCCTTGCCGAACCAGGCATCCAGGCCCAGGGCGCGATGTTCTTGGGGTTGCTCGAACAAGCCGGTGCCGCGTTCCAGCCAGGCGCGACGCGAAGCGGAGTGCTCCCAGGCTGTCATGGTCGGCTCGTCGGTGAAGCGGAAGATCATCTGGAATTCGTCGTCATCCGGCGGCGGCGCCAGTACGCCCGAACCGAGATAGCCGGGAAAGTCGGCGGCCAGTTGCTCGCCTTCGCGCAGCCAGGCCATGAAGTCGTGGTAGCGCTCGCGGGCGACGCGGCGGGCCACCATCAGGGTGACGGGATCGGCAGACATCGTGTATCTCCTTGCAACCGGGTGCCCGCCCGGGTAGGGCTGTGGCACATCACGCAGCGCCGGGGTGGTGGGCTGCGCAAAAAAAGAGGCAAGGATTATTCCGTTTTTTCAACAAAGCGCCAGCGTGAAGGATGACTGGCGGGTCGTAGCGCGCTTTCCGTGGCCTGCGGCCAATTGGAATCCCCGCCGCAAGGTTTAAACTGCGTGAATCTTTCCCCTGACGATTGCCTGCCATGACCGAATCCGGTGCATCCCTCGCATCCCGCGCCCTGAAACAGGAAGAACTCTTCCCGATTCGGGAAGTTTCGCGCCTGACGGGCGTTAACCCGGTCACCCTGCGGGCCTGGGAACGGCGCTACGGGCTGATCCAGCCGACGCGCACCGACAGCGGTCACCGCCTCTATTCAATGGCGGATGTCGAGGCGGTGCGCAGCATCCTCGCCTGGATCGAGCGCGGCGTCTCGGTGAGCAAGGTGGGCAAGCTGCTGGCCCGTAGCCACGCGGCGAAGGTGCCGGTGGCGCCGGTTCACCACGAAGCGGCCGCAGGGGAGTGGAGCGAGCGGCGCGCCCAGGTGCACAAGGCCTTGTCCACCCTGGACGAGGCGGAGCTGGAACGGGTCTACGGCCAGGTGTTCTCCACCTATCCCCTGCATGTGGCTTTCGCCGATGTGCTGATGCCGGTCTGGCAGGCACTGTTGCTGCGCCAGGATGAGTTCGGCCGTGGCAGCGAGTGGGTCTTTTTCGACAGCTTTCTCCGCGCCCGCGTCCTGCAGCGTCTGCAACTGGCCCGCAGTGGCCAACAGCAGCGCGTGCTGCTGGCGCCGTTGCCAGGGCAGGGGCGTGAACTGGAGCTGCTGGTGGCCGGCCTGTTGCTTGGCAGCAGCGAGGTGGCCGTCAGCGTGCTTGGCCTGGGCCAGCCGCTGGCCGAGCTGGAGATGGTTTGCGGCAAGCTGCAGCCCCAGGCCATGGTGCTGTTCTCCAACCAGCCGCCGGACGATGACCTTGGCCAGCAACTCACCCGGCTGGCCCAGGGCCTGGACTGTCCTCTGGCCCTGGCCGGCGATACCTCCGACCTGATGAGCGAGGAGCTCGACGGCACGCCCGTCGCCTGCCTCGGCAGCGAGGGACGACTGATGCAGCGGCGCCTGCGGCAGTTCCTTTCCGGTCACCTGGATACCTGAAGCTGCTTTCGCCCGTCTTTCGCCGAATTCATCGAGGCTAAGGCTGCTGGCCGGCTAGCGGCCCGACACGCTGCGCTTCAAGCGACCGTTCGGCAGGAAGAGTCCAGCAACCCCTTGCTGGCGTGCTGATCAAATTCTATACAATAACTTGTACATAAATTTGTTTTGTACAGATTTTGTCTGCGCTACCGGTGGCCGATTTGTTCACCCTTCTTGGGCTACCGGTTTTTTTCAGCCTTTCAAGGCCGCCAGCTCGGCCTTGAGGCTGGCCAACTCCGCTTCCAGTTCACGCACCCGCTGACGAGCTTCCACCTGTTCGGTGACATCTTTCTGGATGCCGATGAAGTAGGTGAGTTGGTCGGACTCGTTCAGAACCGGGGTAATCGACAGCTCGTTCCAGAAGGGACTGCCGTCCTTGCGGTAGTTACGTAGGATCTGCCGGCTCGGCTGGCCATTGCGGATCGCCTGGCGAATGGCGGCCAGGCCCAGCTGGTTGCGGTCCTTGCCCTGGAGGAAACGACAGTCCTGATAAAGGATTTCGTCGCGGGAGTAACCGGTCAGGCGTTCGAAGGCGGCATTGGCATAAATCAGGATATTGTCTTCGCCTTCCTGCTCGGCGACCACGATGCCATCGTTGGAGGCGTCTATTACCAGTTGCAGCAGCTTGGCATTGATCATTTTTTCGGCTCGTTCGACCTGACCGGAAGCAGTCTAAGGCATCCTGCGCCCGCTGCCAGTTGCGGCATAATGCGCGGCATTTCGCCCCAGACTCGGAGTACCCATGAAAGTCGCCATCCTGTCCGGCTCGGTCTACGGCACCGCCGAAGAAGTCGCCCGTCACGCAGAAAAGCTGTTCAAGGCCGCCGGCCTCGACGCTCACTACTTGCCGCGGGTGAGCCTGGACGACCTGATCGCCTTCGACCCCGAGGCGCTGCTTACTGTGACCGCCACCACGGGCATGGGCGAACTGCCGGACAACTTGCTGCCCCTCTACACCGAGCTGCGCGACCGCCTGCCCAACTGGCGTGGCCGCGCTGGCGCCATCCTCGCCCTGGGCGATTCCAGCTACGACCTGTTCTGCGGCGGCGGCGAGATGATGCGCGAACTCTATGCCGAACTGGGCCTGCGTGAAGTGGTGGAGATGCAGCGCCTGGATGCCAGCGAAACCGTCACGCCGGAACTGGATGCCGAGCCCTGGCTGAACAGTGTCGTCGTTGCGCTGAAAGCCTGATGCATCCGCGCGCTGAACAGCTGATCCGCGAACTGCAACTGCTGCCGCACCCGGAGGGAGGTTTCTACCGCCGGGTGTTCGAGTCGGCCATCACCCTGCCAGGTGGCCGAGCGGCATCGTCAGCCATTTTCTTCCTGTTGCCGCAGGGCGGCGTGAGCCGCTGGCACCGGGTGGATGCCGACGAGATCTGGCACTTCTATGAAGGCGAACCGCTGGAACTGCTGGTTGCCGATTCTCCGGAAGAGGTTCGCCGGGAAATCCTCGGCCCGGTCGCGGAGGGCAGCCTGCCCCAGTGTTCCGTACCCGCCCACGCCTGGCAGGCCGCCCGCGCCCTCGGCGCCTATACCCTGGTGGGCTGCAATGTGGCGCCAGGCTTCGAGTTCGCCGGCTTCCGCCTGCTGGCAGACGATCCGCAGGCGCAGCAGGACTGGCCGTTGCTGGATCGCGAACTGCTCTGAACCTGCCTTGCTTGTGCTGTGGAAGATTCCCTGTCAGTCAGCCGCAGCGTACCCGCAGGTTGGTCCGAGCCCACGAGGCCCAACGCGGCAAGGCACAGGAGCCGCAGCGTTGGGTTTCGCTGCGCTCTACGCCAACCTACGAAAAACTCCGCGCCCTATAAGGTTTCGTCTCGCCCCAGCGGCGAATATTCCCGCAACAGCTCCAGCCACGCCTGTGCGGCCCGTGACAGGTAGGCGCCGCGTCGCCAGACGAAGGCGATGTCCCAGCGCAGGTCCGGTTCGCGCAGCGGAACCAGGCGCAGGCCAGGACGTTGCAGCGGGCGGGCGACGATGCGCGGAAGCAGCACCACACCCTGACCAGCAGCCACCAGCGCGGCGAGGAAATCTGCCTGGCCACTTCGGCCCACTTCGCGCGGAGTGAAGCCGGCCTGGCGGCAGGCCAGCAGCAATCGGTCATTGAGGGTGAAGCTCTGCTGGTAGAGCAGGAACGGCGAGTCGGCCAATTGCGCAAGGGCAAGGCTTGTCTCGCCTACCAGCGGATGGCTCTCGGGTACGAGGACATCCAGTGGTTCGTTGCAGAAGGGCTGGTACTCCAGCACCGGATCGCTGGGCGTCAGGCTGCCAGCCAGTTCGAGTTCCCCCTGCAGCAGCGCCTCTTCCATCAGCTTGCTGCCGCCTTCCTGCAAGCGCACCACGATGTTCGGGTAGCGCCGTCGGTATTCGGCGAACAATTCGGCGAACAGCACTTCACCGCCCAGCAGCGGCAACCCCAGGCGCAGTTCACCCCGGCGCAGGTGGCTGAGGTCATCCAGCTCGCTATGCAGGTCCTGGCGCTGGCGCAGCATGTCTTCGGCGTGGCGCAGCACCACGGCTCCGGCGTCGGTCAGGCGCAGATGCGGGCCACTTCGCTCCAGCAACTGTACGCCCAGCCGCTGTTCAAGCTGGGCCACCTGTTTGCTGACGGTGGATTGGGTGGCATGCAGGGTTTTGCCGGCCTGGGTGAAGCCGCCCTGACGGACGACCTCTACGAAGCTGCGTAACTGGCGGAATTCCATGGCTATTCCAATATCGAATGGCTGCAAGTCGAATAATTCGCTTTTGGGATGATAGGCGCGGACCTAAGCTGGCCACCAGTACCGAGGGTCACCGCCATGAACCGTTCCCGCCTGCTCCATATCACTCGCCTCGCCGCCGAACTCGTCGTTCTCCTGGGTCTCTACGCCCTGGGCGGCAAACTGGCGACGGTGCTGGGTTGGCCGATTCCCGGTGGCGTGATCGGCCTCGGCCTGCTGTTGTCGGCCTTTGCCACCGGCTGGGTAAAGCCCGCGGCGCTGCAACTGGGTGCCGGACTGCTGATGGCCGAGATGCTGCTGTTCTTCATTCCGGCCCTGATGAGCCTGCTGGACTACGGAGCGCTGCTGCGCGCGGACGGACTGCGCATACTTCTGGTGATCGGCGCCAGCACCCTGCTGGTCATGCTGGCCACCGCGCTGACGGTTGAATTCGTTTGCCGCTGGAGGGTGCGCCATGAACATTGAGCCCATGTCCTGGTTCTGGCTGGCGCTGACGCTCATCGGCTACCTGGCCAGCCGCTGGATGTACCGGCGCACCGGCCGCTACCTGCTGTCGCCGCTGATCTTCGTGCCCGCGCTGCTGCTCGTCGTGGCCGTTCCGCTACACACCGCCTACGCCGAGTACGCCGGGGCAACCCACTGGCTGATGTTGCTGCTGGGCCCGGCTACCGTGGCCTTCGCCGTGCCCATCTGGCAACAGCGCACCTTGCTTGCCCGTCATTGGGCGGCGCTGCTTCTGGGCATGCTGGCCGGGAGCGCGGTCGCTATTGCCAGCTCCTGGTGGCTGGCCAATGCCCTGGCGTTGGAGTCCGAGGTGAGCCTGTCGCTGGTGCCGCGTTCCATCACCACGCCCTTCGCCATGCCGGTGGCCCAGGACCTGGGCGGCGTGCCCGAGCTGACGGCGGTCTTCGTCATGCTCACCGGGGTATTCGGCGCGCTCGCCGGCAGCCTGCTGATCCGCTGGCTGCCCCTGCGCAGTGCGCTGGCCCGCGGTGCGTTGTTCGGCGTTGGCGCTCACGGCGCGGGCGTCAGCCGGGCCCAGGAAGTGGGCCGCGAAGAGGGCACCGTGGCCGGTCTTGTGATGGTCCTTATGGGCCTGCTCAATCTGTTCGCCGCGCCATTGGTGGCATCGCTGATCTGACTCGCAAGGCCATTAAGCTGGCTGCCAAGGCGACTATCGCCGCGGCAGCCCATGGCTAGACTCCTCGCACACATAACAACAACGAGGTTTCGCCATGACAGCCGCCCAAGCTCTCCCGTCACTCAACCTCAAGGACCAGGTGTCCGCAGCCGAATGGCAGACCCGTGTCGATCTGGCCGCCTGCTACCGCCTGATCGCCCTGTACGGCTGGGACGACCTGATCTTCACCCACATCTCCGCCAAGGTTCCCGGCACCGAGGATTTCCTGATCAACCCCTACGGGCTGATGTTCCATGAGATCACCGCGTCCAGCCTGGTGAAGATCGACCTGGCCGGCAACAAGCTGATGGACAGCCCCTACGACATCAATCCGGCCGGCTACACCATCCACAGCGCGGTGCACGAAGTACGCCCGGATGTGGGCTGCGTGCTGCACATCCATACCGCCGCTGGTATCGCCGTGTCGGCGCAGAAGCAGGGTCTGCTGCCGCTGTCTCAGCAATCGCTGTTCGTCCTCGCCAGCCTCGCCTACCACGGCTACGAAGGCGTCGCACTGAACCACGATGAGAAAGCCCGCCTGCAGGCCGACCTCGGTCAGGCCAACTTCATGATCCTGCCCAACCACGGCCTGCTCACCGCCTTTGGCAGCATCGCCGACGCCTTCCTCGGCATGTTCACCCTGCAGCGCGCCTGCGAAATCCAGGTGATGGCCCAGTCCGGTGGTGGTGAGCTCATCCATATCCCGCAGCAGATTCTCGACGGCGCCAGTGCAATGATCGCCGGGGTGATGAAAAGCTCCACCGGCATGGGCGGTGCCTTGCCCTGGCCAGCCCTGCTGCGCAAGCTCGATCAGCAGTTCCCCGGTTATGCCCAGTAAAGGCCTGTCCGGCATTTGCCTGGGCGACTGGCGCGCCCAGGCGAGGGACATGGACTTCCGGGGCCAGCGCATTCGCTACTGGACGGCAGGGGAGGGCGAGCCGCTGTTGCTGATACACGGCTTTCCCACCGCCTCCTGGGATTGGCACTACCTCTGGGCGCCGCTGGCCAGGCGCTTTCGCGTCATCGCCTGCGACATGCTCGGCTTCGGTTATTCGGCCAAGCCCCGCGGCCATGACTACCGCCTGTTGGAGCAGGCGGACCTCAAGCAGGCGCTGCTCGCCCATCTGGACGTAACCGGGCCAGTGCATCTGCTCGCTCATGACTACGGCGACAGCGTCGCCCAGGAGCTGCTGGCGCGGCACCACGAAGGGCGTTTCAACCTGGCCAGCTGCGTCTTCCTCAATGGCGGCCTGTTTCCGGAAACCCACCGGCCGGTGCTGGTGCAGAAACTGCTGCTGAGCCCCATCGGTGGGCTGGTCGGGCGGTTGTTCTCCCGCCGCAAGCTGGCCGCCAGCTTCGCCCAGGTGTTCGGGCCATACACCCAACCCAGTGAAGCGGAGCTGGATGATTTCTGGCGACTTATCGCCGAGCAGGATGGCCCAGCGGTCATGCACCGGCTGATCCACTACATCCCTGAGCGTCGCCAACAGCGTGACCGCTGGGTGGCGGCCATGCAGAAGGGCGGTGTGCCGCTGCAGGTGATCGATGGTGCGGTGGACCCCATCTCCGGTGCGCACATGGTCGCGCGTTATCGGGAGCTGATTCCGGACGCCAATACCGTGTTGCTCGAAGGTATTGGCCACTACCCACAGACAGAGGCGCCGGAACAGGTGCTGGAGCACTTCCTGGCGTTTCATGATCGAGGCCGATAGCGGCATTTCCCACAGACTAATCGGACTTGCTCGCCTCCAGTTGCTGGCGGCGTAGCACTAGCATTTCCGGCCTCATCCATTGGCCGGGCACGGGTTGCCCGGCGCCATCGAGGCTCGATCATGCTGTTCCGTTTCTTGGTGTTCCTCTATCCCGTCATTCGTAACCTGGGACCGGCTGCCGCCGCCCTGCTGCTCATCGCCGGCATCAGCCTGATTGGTTACGCGGTACTGCGCCAGCCCGGCTGGTGGAGCTGGCTCGCCGCCGGCGCTTGCCTGCTGGGCGCCGGGCTGCTGGCGCTGCTCTGCCACAGCTATCACTGGTGGTTGTTCAAACTGCGGCCGCACGGTTGCCTGTTCATTCCCATCAAGTAGCGTTGCCCTTATCGGGCACCATTCATGGCGGCTCCGATTCTTGTGGGTCCGGTTGAGCTGCCGGAGACTCGGCGGATACCCAGGCGTGCCGAGGAGCCCAGCCAATGAGCGATGCAATCCGCTTCCAAGACAAAGTCGTAATCGTCACCGGCGCCGGTGGTGGCCTTGGCCGCGCCCACGCGCTGAATTTCGCCCGGCACGGCGCCCGGGTGGTGGTCAACGACCTGGGTGGCAGCACCCACGGTGAGGGTGCCAACGCCTCGGCGGCCGACCGTGTGGTGGCGGAGATTCGCGAAGCCGGCGGCACCGCCGTGGCCAGCCATGACTCGGTGACCGATGGCGAGAAGATCGTCCAGGCCGCCCTCGATCACTTCGGCCGCGTCGATGTGGTGGTGAACAACGCCGGCATCCTGCGCGACAAGACCTTCCACAAGATGGAAGACGCCGACTGGGAGCTGGTCTACAAAGTCCATGTCGAAGGCGCCTACAAGGTCACTCGCGCCGCCTGGCCGCACCTGCGCGAGCAGAACTACGGCCGCGTCATCTTCACCTCGTCCACCTCGGGCATCTATGGCAACTTCGGCCAGTCCAACTACGGCATGGCCAAGCTCGGCCTCTACGGCCTGACCCGCAACCTGGCCATCGAAGGCCGCAAGAACAACATCCTGGTCAACGCCATCGCCCCAACCGGTGGTACCCGCATGACCGAAGGGCTGATTCCACCGCAGGTGTTCGAACAGCTGAAGCCTGAACTGGTCAGCCCGCTGGTGGTATTCCTGGGCAGCGAGCAATGCCAGGAAACTTCCGGCCTGTTCGAAGTCGGCGGTGGCTGGATCGGCAAGGTGCGCTGGGAGCGTAGCCTGGGCTTTGGCTTCGATCCCAAGGCCGGCTTCGACGCCGAGGACGTGGCGGCCAACTGGAAGACCATCTGCGACTTCGAAGGCGCCGCGCACCCGGCGGACAACGTCGAAGCCCTCCGCGAGATGATGGCCAACCTGCAGAAGTACGCCCTCTGATCCCGCCGTTCACCGGGGCAGTTCCGCCAGTGGGCTGAACATTCCTTCGGTGAAGCACTATGTTGAAGGCCGGCCTTGTTGCCGGCCTTTTTCATTATGTGGGAGCGAGTTCATTTGCGATGCAGGCCACAGGCCTGCCCTACGGAGTCCCCAAGGGGGCTGCCGCGCAGCATCTTCGCGAATGAATCTCCCACAAGAAAACTGCCCCTCCATCTGCCAAACCCAGGAGCCCCCCATGAACGTCAAAGTCGAGAAGAACGGTCCGGTCACCACGCTCATCATCGACCGCCCCGATGTGCGCAATGCCGTGGACCGTCCTACCGCCGATGCCCTGGCGGCAGCACTGCGTGCGTTCGAGGCGGATGAGGAGGCTCGGGTCGCAGTGCTTACCGGGGCGGGCGGCACCTTCTGCGCCGGGGCTGACCTGGGTGCGGTGGCGGAAGACGGTGCGCGGCGCAATCGCCTGGAAACCGAGGGTGACGGCCCGATGGGACCGAGCCGAATGCAACTGGCGAAGCCGCTCATCGCAGCCGTCGAAGGCCATGCAGTGGCGGGGGGATTGGAGTTGGCCCTGGTAGCGGATATGCGGGTAATGGCCGAGGACGCGGTGTTCGGGGTGTTCTGTCGACGTTTCGGCGTGCCGCTGATCGACGGCGGCACGGTGCGTCTGCCACGCATCGTCGGCCAGGGCAGGGCGCTGGACCTGATCCTTACTGGACGCCCGGTGAAGTCACAGGAAGCCCTGGCAATCGGCCTGGCCAATCGAGTCGTCCCAAAAGGGCAGGCCCGTGCCGCAGCCGAGGAGCTGGCCCATGCGATTGCGGCCTTTCCTCAACGCTGCATGCTGGCTGACCGAGCCAGCGCCTATGCCCAGTGGGAACTGCCGTTTGAGGCGGCCATCGCCAACGAATTCGCGGGAGGGATGGAGGTTATCCGCAGCGGGGAAACATTGGCCGGCGCGCGCTCCTTCAAGGCGGGGCAGGGGCGGCACGGCAGTTTCAGCGATTGATTTCGATGGAACGCTGTAGGGGCTAATTCATTCGCCAAGCAGGGCGCAGCCCTGCCTGGAGGCCAGCTTGATCAGCGCGAGATGATCACGTACGTCTTGCGCAGGGTTTCCTTCACATCCCAGATGCCCAGGCTGTTGGCCGGCAGCAGCAGGGCGTCGCCTGCCTTGATCTCGATGGGCTCGCCACCGTCCGGGGTGAAGGTGCAGCTGCCGTGGGTGAAATGGCAGAACTCCTGCTCGACGATCTGCCGGCGGAAACGACCGGGGCTGCATTCCCAGACGCCGGTTTCCACGCTGTCGGTGCGCTCCACCGAATGCACGCGGGTGTGCGGCACGGGCTCGTCGATCGGCACCGCGACCGGGCTAGGAGCGGACAGGGGCATCTCGTGGGTGTTCTGCAGCAAGGTGGCTTTCATGTCGTTGGCTCCGCAAATGCCTGGGTGTGCGAGCTCTGCTCGCGAATGGGTGCAGTAATGTTTCGCGCGGCTCAGCGCATCAGGCCTTCCATGAGGTTGGCCAGCTTCAGCGCCATGGCGCGGCGCCAGGGCGCGCTGTGAGGATTGGCCAGCACCCGGTCTTCGTGGACGAAGCTGCGGATGATGGCGTTGTAACCGAGCCAGCGGCAGGGTTCCGGCTCCCAGGTGCTGAGGCGCTCCAATGGGCCGTCGCCCAAGACCCAGGGCTGGCGGGTGAGCAGGGTTTCCTTGCCGAGGATCAGGTCGGCCAGGGTGCGACCGCCCAGGTTGCTGGCGCCGACACCTTCGCCGCCGTAGCCGCCGGACAGCGCGATGCCGTTCCTGCGGTCCACCAGCATGTGCGGACGGAAGCGCCGCGCCATGCCCAGGTTGCCACCCCAGCTATGGGTGATGCCCACGTTGCGCAACTGCGGGAAGAGTTCGCCGAGCAGGTAACGACGCAGGCCGACTTCGTCGTCGGTGAGCTGGAAGTCCTCCCGCAAGCGGCCGCCGAAGCGATAGCCGCCCCGTGCGCCGAAGGCCAGGCGGTTGTCCGCGGTGCGTTGTGCATAAGTGACCTGGCGGCTGCTCTCGCTGAACGCCTGGCCATGTCCCAGGCCGATCTCCGCCCATTGCGCGTCGCTTAGTGGTTCCGTGGCGATGAGCAGGCTCTGTACCGGCAACTGGTATTTGCCCAGCGGGGGCAGGCTGGCGGCGTAGCCTTCGATGGCAGGCACTACCCAATGCGCCTTGAGCTCGCCCTGCGCGGTGCGCACCAGTCCTGGTTGCCAGTGAGTGGCTGGGCTCTGCTCGAACAGTTGCACACCCATGCGCTCCACCGCCCGGGCCAGTCCGCGCACCAGCCGGGCCGGCTGGATGGTGGCGCAGTGCGGGGTATGGATGCCGCCGTAGGGGTTGGCCACACGGAGCTGGCCATTCAACTCTTCGGGGCTCATCCAGCGGTAGTCGGCTTCGCTGAGGCCTTCGGCATGCAGGTCCGCCAGTTGGTCGCGCAGACGCTTTTCCTGCTCCGGATAGCGGGCGGCGCAGTAAAGGATGCCGCCCTTGCGGAAGTGGCAATCGATGCCTTCGCGTTGCAGCACTTCGGCCACTTCATCGGGAATGCCGTGCAGCAGGTCGAAGGACGCCTTGCGCACGTCAGCAGGCAGCGGTGCCAGGGCGCGGTCCTCGCCCAGCAGGTTGCCCATCAGCCAGCCGCCATTACGGCCACTGGCGCCGAAGCCGGCGAACTGCGCCTCGACGATGGCGATCTTCAGCTCCGGGGCCTGGCGCTTCAGGTAATAGGCCGTCCACAGTCCGGTGTAACCGGCGCCGATGATCGCCACATCCACTTCGAGCGATCCCGCCAGCGCCGGTCGTGGCTTGAGGTCTTCGTCGAGCGTGTCCATCCACAGGCTGATTTGGCGCCAGTTCGGCATAGGCAGGTCCCCGTTGGCAGGTTGTCGTGGCTGGCAAGGCTAGAGGGTGGCAGGGCGCTTGTCGTGTGCGCGGGCACGCTGGGAATGTGCTGGTTGCACATGCCCTGTCGCAGGGGGCGCCGTGCACACCAGAACCCCGGTGCGGGGCTGAACTCTGCTCGGTGCGCGTAGCGCACCCTACAATTTGGGGTGTTGCTTGAGATAGGCCTTGGGTGATTGGCCGGTGTGCTGACGGAAGCAGCGATAGAACGCCGAAAGGGAATTGAAACCGGCGCTGAAGGCCAGTTCGTCGATTCGAACCGGCGGCAGGGCGGTTTTCAGCAGTTCGAGCAAGTGCTGCAGGCGGGCCTGGTTGACGTACTGGTAGAAGCTCTGGCCAAGCATCTGGTTGAGCAGGTAGGAAATCTGGTTACGGGTGTAGCCGGTGGCGTTCGCTACCTGATGCAGGTCCAGGCTCGGGTCGAGGTAGGGCTGGGAGCGCTGGAAGTACTCCTCGATGTCCCGCGCCAGCATGCCCAGTTGGCGTGCCGAAAGGCCAAGACGGCTGGCCGCCGGGCGCGGCGACTGGGCCTTGCCGGGCTGGGCAGCGGGTTGTACCAGCAGGGCGTATTCGTTGATCCGCCAGATCAGTCCGTCGCGCACGGTGATGGCTTCACTGGCGCGGAACGTGCCACCGCCGGCGACGCTGATGGCGTACTGGATGAATGCGGTGTCCCCATCGATGCGGATGCGGTCGTTGTGCTCGAGGAAGTCTTCCGGGCCGCTGGGCATGGTGGCGATCAGGTAGTCGCGGAGGTCTTCGCGGCGCATGCAGCGGTTCTGGAAGAAGTCGTTGTATTCCACCTCGGGGTGGTAGAGCGCGAGCACGGCCTCGATGTCACGGGCTTTCCAGCTAAGGTGGTAGCGCATCACCACGTCACGGGTGGCGGTGGTCAGGGGATCGGCAGCTTGATCGTGCGAACTCATGAGGCGGTCACGGCGAGGGGAAGCCCAAAGCATGCCCGAGCCAGAGGGTGGCCTTCAATGCAGGGCTTGAACATGCCCCAGCCTGCGCAGGCGCTGAGCAAGTTGCAGGTGCTGGGTCGGGTTGTCGCAGAGCAGCAGGGCGCGCTCAAGGTCGTAGCGCTCGGCCTGCGGGCAATCCAGACGATGGTAGATGTCGGCGCGCGCCAGATGGTCGTGCATGTTCGGCGGGCCAAGCAGTAATACGCGCTCGGCGTCTTTCAGGGCAGCGAGGAACTCGCCGGCCTCGCGGTGTAGCTGGCTGAGGTTGCGTGACAGACGCTGGATCATGTCTCCGGGGCTGGCGGTCTGCAGGTGCACGGCTTTGAGATCGGCCTGCGGGCCTTGAACGCGTATCAGCAGATCCCGGCAGTCACGGGTATAGAGCCGGCGCCCGCTGCACGGGTCGAGCAGGTGATCGGCGCTCGGCACACGCAGCAGGAAGTGGCCCGGGAAGTTGACCCCGACCAGCGGAATGCCCAACCGGGAGGCCAGTTCCAGGGCGATCAGCGCCAAGGACAGCGGCTGGCCACGTCGCGTTGCCAGCACCTGAGGCAGCAGTGCAGCCCGCGGACGAAGGGGCGTTTCGTCGTCTTCGTGAAAGTCCAGTTCGTTCAGACGCCGCAACAGGGGTTGCGCCAACTCCGTCGGCGGCAGTTGTGGCAAGCCGGCAGCGACCAGTTGCAGCAGTGCGCCGAAGTCACGCAGCACTTGTCCGGGCTCCAGTCTCGGATCGTGTTCGGCGGCAATCCACAGCGCCGCCTCCAGCATCGCTGGAGGGGCGCGTTCGAGGCAGGCTAGACAGTGTTGGCGCGGGTCCATGGGTATCTCCGACGGGTTGATTCCTTGTAGTCAACTGGTTGATTTTCGTCCAGTAGTGGCGCGAATAGCGGTTATCTCGATGGCCAGGCTTATGCCCGGATGCGAGGGGGCGGACGGCGAAGCTCGGCCTATACTGGCCGTAACGTCAGGAAGGGAGCCCGCCATGTTCGCCATGATGGAAACCGCCCGGCTGGAGGCGTTGCACCTCGCCAATGATCCCGCCACCGGACTCAAGGCCATCATCGCCATCCATAACACTCGCCTCGGCCCAGCCTTGGGCGGTTGTCGCTATCTCGCCTACCCGGATGATGAAAGTGCCATTCGCGATGCGATCCGCCTCGCCCAGGGCATGAGCTACAAGGCCGCCCTGGCCGGCCTTGACCAGGGCGGCGGCAAGGCTGTGATCATCCGGCCTTCCCATGTGAATGACCGCGCCGCGTTGTTCGAAGCCTTCGGGCGCATGATCGAGTCCTTGAGTGGCCGCTACATCACTGCCGTGGACAGCGGTACCTCCAGCGCCGACATGGACTGCATCGCCCAGCAGACCGGGCACGTCACCAGCACCACCGCTGCCGGCGACCCCTCGCCGCACACCGCGCTTGGCGTGTTTGCCGGGATTCGCGCCACGGCCCATGCGCGCCTTGGCAGCGATGACCTGGAAGGCCTGCGCGTCGCCGTGCAGGGGCTCGGCCATGTCGGTTACGCCCTCGCCGAACAGCTCCATGCGGTGGGTGCTGAACTGCTGGTCAGCGACCTGGACGCCGGCCGCGTGCAACTGGCGATGGAACAGCTTGGCGCCCATCCGGTGGCCAGCGATGCGTTCCTGACCACGCCTTGCGACATTCTTGCGCCCTGCGGTCTGGGCGGCGTGCTCAACGCCCAGACCGTGGGGCAGTTGCGTTGCGCGGCGGTTGCCGGAGCGGCCAACAACCAGCTCGCCAGCCCCGATATCGCCGACGAGATGGAAGCGCGCGGCATCCTCTACGCGCCGGACTACGTGATCAACTCCGGCGGGCTCATCTACGTCGCGCTCAAGCACAAGGGCGAAAGTCTGCCGGCGATCACCGCGCACCTGTCGCGGATCAGCCAGCGCCTTACCGAGATATACGCGCACGCCCAGGCCGACAAGCGATCCCCCGCGCGGGTCGCCGACGCCCTGGCCGAACGCCTGCTATTTGGCTGAGCGACCGCCAACCAGCGGTCCGGCCCGCACGCTCCCGGCGCCACAAGCCCCGGGCCTCGACAGGCACCCACAAGGTGTAAGGAGAGATGCCATGTCCAATCGAATCGAATTGCCCTATACGCGCTTCCTCGACCCTGAGGGACACCTGGTCGGCGAGCTGCCGGTCTGGGCCGACGACTTCAACCTGCTCACCGACCTTTACCGCCGCATGGTGCTGACCCGCCTGTTCGACCAGAAGGCGGTGGCCCTGCAACGCACCGGCCGCATCGGTACCTACGCGCCGACACTCGGCCAGGAAGCCATTGGCGTTGCCATCGGCAGCCTGATGCAGAGTGAGGACGTGCTGGTGCCTTACTACCGTGACACCGCCGTGCAACTGATGCGTGGCGTGCGCATGGAGGAAATCCTTCTCTACTGGGGTGGCGACGAACGTGGCAGTGATTTCCAGGACCCGCGCTCGAAAGAGGACTTCCCCATCTGCGTGCCCATCGCCACCCAGTCCCTGCATGCCTGCGGCGTGGCGACGGCAATCAAGATCCGCGGCCAGCATCGCGCCGTGGTGACCACCTGTGGCGATGGCGCCACCAGCAAGGGCGATTTCCTCGAAGCCCTTAATGTGGCCGGTGCCTGGCAGCTGCCGGTGGTCTTCGTGGTGAACAACAACCAGTGGGCGATTTCCGTGCCCCGGCGTATCCAGAGCGGCGCGCCCACCCTGGCGCAAAAGGCCATCGGTGCCGGCTTCCATGGCGAACAGGTGGATGGCAACGACGTGCTTGCCGTCTACGACCGCATGCAATGGGCGCTGGATCGTGCGCGACACGGCAAGGGGCCGGTGCTGCTGGAGTGCATCAGCTACCGTCTCGGTGACCACACCACCGCCGACGACGCCACCCGCTACCGCAGTGCCGAGGAGGTCAAGGCGGCCTGGCAGGACGAGCCCATCAAGCGCATGCAGGCCTTCCTCGCCAGTCACAAGGTCTGGGACGAAGGGCGCGAACAGGCGCTGATCGCCGACTGCCAGCGCCAGGTGCAGGTCGCTGTGGATAACTTCGAAGGCGCCGGCGTCCAGCCAGTCGAGTCGGTGCTCGACCACGTCTATGCGCGCTGGCCGGCCGCCCTTGGCGAGCAGCGCGAAATGCTCCTTGAACGGGTCGCCCGCAGGGAGGAACAGGATCATGAGTAACCTTAACGCCACCATCGAAAAACGTGCCCTGCTGGAAGCCGTGAACATGGCCCTGCACCGTGCCATGCAGGAAGACGAGAACGTCGTGATCCTGGGGGAAGACGTGGGCGTCAACGGCGGCGTGTTCCGCGCCACCCTCGGCCTGCGCGACCGCTTCGGATTCAAGCGGGTAATCGACACGCCGCTGGCCGAAGCCATGATCGGCGGACTGGCTGTGGGCATGGCCGCCCAGGGCCTGAAGCCGGTGATGGAGATCCAGTTTCTCGGCTTTATCTACGCCGCCATGGAGCATCTGGTATCCCACGCCAGTCGCCTCCGCTGCCGCACCCGTGGCCGGCTTACCTGCCCGCTGGTGCTGCGTAGCCCCATGGGCGCCGGCATCCGTGCGCCGGAACATCACAGCGAAAGCACAGAGGCCTTGTTCGCGCATATCCCCGGCCTGCGAGTCGTGATCCCGTCGTCACCGGCACGGGCCTACGGACTCCTGTTGGCGGCCATCGACGATCCGGACCCGGTGATCTTCCTCGAACCTACCCGGCTCTACCGGATGAACCCGCAACCCATCATCGACGACGGCAAGCGCCTGCCGCTGGATAGCTGCTTCACCCTGCGCGAAGGTTCGGACATCACCCTTGTCAGCTGGGGCGCCAGCGTCCATGAAACGCTGCAGGCCGCCGCCAGGCTGGAAGGGCAGGGCGTGTCTGCCGAGGTCATAGATGTCGCCAGCATCAAGCCGCTGGATCTCGACACCCTGGAAGCCTCGGTGCGCAAGACCGGCCGTTGCGTGATCGTCCACGAAGCACCGCGCAGTTGCGGTGTGGGCGCAGAGATCGCCGCCAGTCTTTACGAGCGCGTGCTGCTCGACCTGCAGGCGCCGATCCAGCGAGTCACCGCACCGGACATTCCGCCACCGTTGTATCGCCTGGAACAGCTCTATATCCCCAGCCCGGAAGACATTCTCGCGGCCTGCGACCTGGTGCTGAACTACGCCTGAGGAGTGCACGATGAAATACTTCAAACTGCCCGACCTGGGCGAAGGTCTGCAGGAAGCGGAAATCGTCCAGTGGCACGTGAAGGCGGGGGACAGCGTCAAGGCTGACCAGTTGCTCGTCTCGGTGGAAACCGCCAAGGCCCTGGTGGACATCCCGGCGCCCCACGATGGCGTGGTAGCGAAGACGTTCGGCAAGGAGGGCGACATCCTCCATGTCGGCGAACCCTTGCTCGGTTATGAGGGGGAAGATGCCGACGCCGGAACCGTGGTCGGTCGCCTGGAAGGTGGCGGCAATGCTCAGGCCGACAGCTTCTTCGTCGGCGCCGCGCCCTCCACCCGTGAACACCTGGCGCCTCGCGCCACTCCCGCTGTTCGCCAGCTTGCCCGGCAAATGGGCGTGGAGCTTGCGGCCCTGGCCGGCAGTGGCCCGGATGGCCTGGTGACCCGCGCCGATGTGGAGCAGGCCGCGCAAAGCGCCCGCGACAGCTTCGGCGGTGAGCGGCTGCGAGGTGTGCGCCGCAGCATGGCGATCAACATGGCGCGTTCCCACGCCGAAGTGGTGCCGGTGACCATCTTCGGTGACGCCGACCTGCACCGTTGGCCGGAAGCCCGTGACCCGCTGATCCGCCTGGGCAAGGCCATTGCCGCGGCCTGTGAGGTGGAGCCGATCCTCAACAGCTGGTTCGACGGCCGCGCCCTTTCCATCCGCCAGCACGACAAGCTCGACCTCGGTATCGCAGTCGATACCCCCGACGGGCTCTTCGTACCGGTGTTGCGCAATGTGGGCGGGCGCAGCGCGGAAGACCTGAAAGAGGGCATGTCGCGCCTGCGGGCGGACGTGAAGGCACGCTCCATCCCGCCGCAGGAAATGATGGGCGCCACCATTACCCTGTCCAACTTCGGCACCCTGTTTGGCCGCTACGCCAATCCCGTGGTGGTTCCGCCCCAGGTGGCGATCATCGGTGCGGGCGGCATCCGCGACGAGGTAGTGGCCTGGCAGGGCAAGGTGGAAATCCACCCGGTGCTGCCGCTGTCGCTGACTTTCGACCACCGGGCCGTCACCGGTGGCGAGGCGGCGAGGTTTCTGAAGGCGCTGGTGCACGCGCTGGAGCAGCCGTAGGGCAGGGCTGTGCCTTGCTCAGCAATTGACATCGCCCCCACAGGAAAAGCACGTCGCTAAGCTCCGGCGCGAACTGTCCCCTCTCCCTTTGGGAGAGGGTTGGGGTGAGGGCTGTGTCAGGCGCCGCTCAGTGCCATTCCATTTCGCGAATGAATTCGCCCCCAAAGATACCTCGACACTCATCTTGCCGATCCGGCGACCGGCAGCTATTGCTGTCTGCCTTGAGCCGGCAGGAGGCCCCTGATGATCGAGTTACCCTGGCAGGGCGCGCTATGGATGGCCCGCGACTTTTGCCTGCTCGAGGGCGTTGCTGGTAGTGCGCGCCCCCACGCCCACTACGCCCACCAGGCGCTATTGGCCAAGGCCTTGCCGTTTCGCCTGACCCTGGAGGGTGAGCTATTTTGCGGGCGCTTCCTGCTGGTGGAATCGATGCGTTCCCATGCCATCGAGGATCCCAGCCAGGAGGTGGTCGCCGTGTATGCCGAACCCCTGGCCTTCAGTCCGGAGACGTTACGCCAGTTGCTCGCGGATGCCCCGACGAACCTTGAAGCGCTGGCCGACCTGCTGCAGGCTGCGCCCCGGCAACAGTTGGACCCGCGAATCGCCAATGCGCTGGCAACGGTGGATACCTTGCTGGAGGAGAAGGTCAGTGCGGTGGCCCTGGCGCAAAGGGCCTGCCTGTCACTTAGCCAGTTGGAAAGACTGTTCAGCGACCAGGTGGGGCTCTCGGTGCGGCGTCTCGTACTCTGGCGCCGCCTGCGTCTGGCGCTGCGTTTGGCCCTCGAAGGCGCGACGCTGACCCGCGCTGCCATGGACGCCGGTTTCGCCGACGCCGCGCACTTCTCTCGCACCATGCGTGCCACCTTCGGAATCCGCGCCGACCGCAACGTGGCGCGGTTGTCGTTGCGGCTGATCGACTAGACCTGGCGCAGCCCTTCCGGTGCCTCGGGGCTGGCTCCATGCGGCTGAGGGCGGAAGGGTTCGATCAACTGGGCCAGGTAGTTGCGCGGATAGTCCGGACGGCTGCCGATGCCAAGATCATGCACGCCCAAGGGGTAGTCGCTGTGGAAAGCGGTGCCAAGCAGGCGGTCCCAGAAGCTGAAGAACAGCGCGAAGTTCACGTCTCCGGCGCGGCCGTACTTCATGTGGTGGAAGCGGTGTACCGGCGCCCAGGCGAACAGATGGCGTAGTGGGCCGATGCGCATGTCGACGTTGCTGTGCTGCAGCAGGAGCTGCAGGGCGATGGCGAAGGCCAGCAGCGCGGCGATGCCCTGCGGCATGCCTAGTAAGAGTAGCGGTGCGGTACCTGCCAGTGCCTCGACGGCCTGGTGCAGCGGATGCTTCATCAGGCCATTGAAGCCATACAGCCGCTGGACGCTGTGGTGCACGGCATGCAGGCGCCAGAGCGGCTCGAGTCGGTGGCTGAGGTAATGCATCAGGGTAACGCCGAGGTCGGCGACCAGGACGGCCAGCAGCAACTGGAAAATCAGTGGCCAGTGATTGGGCCAGGTATCGAGTCCCTGCAGCCAGGTAGCGACCAGCGGGATGACCGACACGCCGAGCAGGCTCTGGCTTTCGTTGAACAGCGCGTGCAGGCCGTCCCGTAAGCGGTCGCCCCGTGGTCGGTTCCACTGTGGCTCATAGGGCAGCCCGGCTTCGGCGAGGAAGGACAGGGCAATGGCCGGCACCAGCAGGGCCGCGAGCCAGTAGGTCGGATGATGGGCAGTGGTCCAGAGCCCAAGGGCGAGGAAGCCGAAAAGGAACAGCGGGGCGTAGAGCCAGGCAAAGAGTGAGCGCATGGGAGGTCTCCTTGAAAGGGACCTCCAGCGTGAGGGGAAGGGCCTCCGCCGGATTGAAGAAACCGCGCAAGATGGGATTGGGCGACACCCATTGCAGGGGCAATGGGCGGGGCCGTTGGAGAGGGCGGATTACTCGCCAGCCAGCTCCAGTTCGCCCAGGGCGTCGGGCTGGTTCTTGAAGGCGCGGGCGAAGGTGTCGCGATGCTTGGCCATGAAGATGCCGATGTCTTCCACCTGCTGCTCGCTCAGTGACGGAACCGCCTTGTGCAGGACTTCGGCCAGGGATTCGGCCAGCTCGAGCATCTTGTCGTAACGGTCGGCTTCGGCCTTATCCATGAACAGGCGCTCCGGATCGCGGCTGCTGCGGTACACCACTTCGACGGCCATTCATCACCCCTCACCTTCATTGGTTGGAAAAATACTGGATGTGCGTACAGTATTCGGAATGATGGCAAATGGAAATACCCCGTAGGAAATTTCCATTTGCCGGCCTCTCTCAACGGTCGCTGCGAATCGGCCCGAATTCCGCTGGAACCCAAGCATAGTCCGTGCCTCGTCCCTGCGGAGGGCAGGCTGCGACAACCTGCCTCGTGGCGTGGGGGCCAGGGCGGCCCCCATCCTGCATAACCCCACTGTCATTTTTCGCCGGCACCATCGGGGCCGTTGTCGCAAGGAGCTGTATCGTGAAAATCAACTGGGCTGAACAACTGCGTGCAAATGTGCATGGCCTGGCCGAGTCGCTGGGAAATCTCCTGGTGGAGAGTTTCCACTACCTGGCGCTGTTCGCCATCGGCGGTATCACCGCCTGGGCCGCTGTCGTGGCCTTCCTGGGCATGGTGGAGAAGGGGCACATCACGGTCGATGACATCTTGCTGCTGTTCATCTACCTCGAACTGGGCGCCATGGTCGGCATCTACTTCAAGACCAACCACATGCCGGTGCGTTTCCTGATCTATGTGGCAATCACCGCTCTGACGCGCCTGCTGATCTCCGACGTTTCGCACCATCATCGTCCCGACCTGGGTGCGGTATTCGTCTCCGGCGCGATCCTGTTGCTGGCTCTTGCAATCCTGGTGGTGCGCTTCGCTTCTTCGCGCTTTCCCTCCGAGCAGTCCGACGCCCCGCCGCGTCGGCGACACCTGCGTCGTCAGGTCGAGGCGGAAGAGGAAGCCTGACCTCGTGCACGGATAGCGTGCATCAGATGCGCGCTATCTGTGCGGCATTGACCAGCCCCGCGCGGACCGGCGCCACATGACCTCCTGTCATGCTGGTGAGCAGTTCGCCCACCTTGTGCCCGCTCTCGATGGCTATCCCCAGGCGAATGCTTTCGATCACGCGATTGAGGCGTACCACGTCATTACGCTGTGCCGCACTGATCAAACGCCGCGCCACCACGCCGCGTTCATTGGTGAGGGTCAGCATGATGCTGCCGTCCGGGCTCACGAGGCTGAGGTTGACCCGGTATTCGGCCTGGAATGCGTCGGTGAGGATCTGGAAGGGGTTGTACATGGCCTGTCACCTGGTTGATGGAGCGATGTGTCGATGGACGCCAGGAGAACTGCAAAGTTCGAACCGCAATGACCGACGGACCGACCAGCTGTCGCGTATAGCCTGATCCGGGTCGCTCCCTGATGGCTGATAGTATTTCTCTGTTGCAAATATGATGCGTATGTAAATAATTCGCAGTATATTTCTGAAGATGCCTCTTGCCCTGCCGGAACGATCCCGCCGGGAGCGTCCTTGATCAAGGAACTAACGTGAGCAAAGCCAAGACCTCCACGCGCTGGGACGTGACCGCAAGGATGCTGGCGGCGATTCTCGGTGGCTACGCGGCGGCCTATGCGGCCACGGCGTTCCTGTCCGTTTATCTACCGCTGGTGCGCAGCGACCGGGTGGTGTTCGCCAGTCTGTCCTGCTTCGCCGTCTACACCTTCGCCATCATCTACGCCTTTGCCGCGCGTTCGGCCGTGCGCGTCTGGTTCATGCTGGTCGGAGCGACCGTCCTGATGGCGCTGGCCGCCTACCTGCCCAGCGATTTCGGAGTACGTCCATGAGCCTGCGCCAATCCATGGCGGGACTGCACACCTGGGGCGGACTGCTACCGTCCTGGCTGCTGTTCGTCATCTTCTTCGCCGGCAGCATCGCTTGCTTCGACAAGGAACTGGAGCGCTGGATGCGCCCGGCCCTGCATGAGCCATCCAGCCACAGCATGACCGTGGACCAGGTGCGTGAAGCAATTCTCGCCAAGGCGCCGGATGCCCATGCCATCTGGATTCGCCCGCCGAGCGAGCGCGAGCCCTTCTACTGGGCCGGTTACGAGCCGGCCGACGAAAGCGAGTTCGTGCGTTTCGCCCTCGACCCGGCCACCGGCGAGGCGATGCCGGAAACCGTCGGTGGGCTGTTCTTCTTCACGCTGCACTACGACCTCAACGCCGGCATGATCGGTATGTACATCGTGGCCATCGCCGCCATGTTCATGCTGGTGGCATTGATCAGCGGCATCATCATCCACCGGCGCATCTTCAAGGATTTCTTCACGTTGCGTCCGGACGCCAACGGCCAACGGGCCTGGCTGGACGCGCACAGCCTGTTCGGCGTGGTGGGGCTGCCGTTCCACCTGCTCATTGCCTACACGGGCCTGGCCATCTTCGTGACCTTCTACATGCCCGCCGGCATCCAGCTGGCGTACAAGGGCAATGCCGAAGAGTTCTTCAACGACACCATGGGCGCGTACCACCGCGAGGATGTGAAGCGCCCGGCGCTTGCGCCCAAGTCCCTCGATGCGTTGCTGGCCGATGCACATCGTCGCTGGGGTGGCACCGAGACCGGCTGGATCAGCGTGCATCATCCGGGAGACGAAGCTGCAGTAGTGGATATCCGCCGCTACGACCGTTCCGGCATTGTCGACTTCCAGTGGACCCTGTCCTACGACGCGGC
The DNA here is from genome assembly GCF_036328175.1 of Pseudomonas sp. JS3066. Lineage (NCBI taxonomy): Bacteria > Pseudomonadati > Pseudomonadota > Gammaproteobacteria > Pseudomonadales > Pseudomonadaceae > Pseudomonas > Pseudomonas sp. JS3066. Next base: position 4,441,982 of record NZ_CP143312.1, on the reverse strand, counting down.
AAGCGGTGAGCTGCTCCACGAACAGAAGCCCTACAGCCCCGGCTACCAGAGCTATGCCTGGCTGACCAACCTGCACATGGCGCAGTTCGGTGGGCAGATTGTCCGTGCCCTCTATCTGCTGCTCGGCCTGATGGGCTGCGCGATGCTGGTGGCTGGCCTGCAGGTCTGGCTGCGCAAGCGCGAGGCGCGTGGCGGCTACGGCATCGGTCTGGTGCGGGCGCTGAATGGCGCAGTGGTCGGCGGCCTGCCGATCGCCAGCCTGGGCTTGCTCTATGGCAATCGCCTTTTGCCGGCCGGTCTGGCTGAGCGCGCCAGTGTGGAAACCTGGGTCTTCGTCGGTGTCTGGCTGCTGGTGGCAGTCTGGGCCGTACTGCGCCGCGATAGCGGCAAGGTCGCCCGCGACGCGCTGGTCGCCGTGGCAGCGCTGGCCCTCGGCTTGCCGCTGCTTAACGCGCTGGTCACTCCTCAGGGCAGCCTGTTGGCGACTCTGGCGCGCGGTGATTGGGACATGGCGGGCATCGACCTGGTGCTGATTGCGGCTGGTACCCTTTGCGGCTTCCTGGCCTGGCGCCGTTCGCAACCGCAGACGGCGAAGGCCCCGCGCGTCCGCCGCCTGGTAGAGGAAAGCGCCTGATGCTGCTCCTGAGTTTCGCCTTCTGCTACCTGGCCATGACCGGATTGGCCCTGGCCATGTCCCGACAACACAAGCTGCTCTTCAGTGTCGCCCTGAGTGAATCCCGTACCCGACTGCTGCGGGTCGGCGCGGCGCTCGCCATGCTGGTTAGCCTGGCCCTGGCCATCGCCGAACTGGGTGGCGAAATCGGCATCGTGATCTGGCTCTGCCAACTGATGCTGTCCGGCCTGTTGCTGGTTGCGCTGCTGGCCTGGCAGGCCCGCTGGGTCCTGCCGCTAGTGGCCCTGCTGCCGTTGGGCGCTGGCCTGCTGCGCCTGTTCTGAACCGTCCGACTGGAGCCGCATCCCGTTCGCAATTGCGGACGTAAACTGGTCCTTGCGGTGCCTCGCTTCGCCGTCAGGAGGTGTTCCATGCGACCCACGCTGCCCCTCGTCGTGCTGGCCCTGGTGATCCTTTCCCCGACCGTGCTCGCCTCCACCACCGAGGTCAGCTTCAGCCAGCCCGACAAGTACAGTGATGCGCGCCTGAACCGGGATTACGGTCGGGGTGCGGATGACTTCGTGCTGAAGGATCTCAAGGCGCATATCGAGAAGCTCGGCAAGCGCTACCTGCAATCTGGCCAGACCCTCAAGATGGATATCCGCGACATCGACCTCGCCGGCCAGTTCGAGCCCTGGCGGGTCAATTTCAAGGACGTGCGCTTCATGCGCGAAGTGACCTGGCCCAGGATCAAGCTGTACTACAGACTGGAACAGGACGGCAAGACCCTGGTTAGTCGCGATGTCACGGTGATCGACCAGTCCTACCTGCAACACGGCAACTACTACTTCAGCAACGACCGCCTGCGCTACGAGAAGACCATGCTGGATGACTGGTTCCGCTGGAACATCGCGCCTAAGGACAAGACAGTGTCGTACTGAACGGCCATTGGGGCGGACCTGTGGCCCGCTTGGCAAATGAATTCGCCCCTACAGGATTGCGCTGAAGGTGAGCCGGGAGTCACCCCTCTCCCTCTGGGAGAGGGGCTGGGGGTGAGGGCTGTCAGTACTCCACGCTGTAGCTCAGGCTGTAGGTACGACCACGGCCGTGGTAGTCGAACAGGTCGGCCGGGATGTTGGCGCTGTAGAACACCTGCGCGCGCTGGCCCCAGACGGTGGTGTAGTCCTTGTCCAGCAGGTTCTGGATGCCGAAGTTGAGCGTACCCACCGGCAGGACCTGGCTGCCCAGCAGGTCGAAGGTCGCGTAGCCGTCGATCTTGTGGTCGTTGCCGTCGAACTGGCCATTGGCGAGGACATTACCGTCGTCGGAGAGGTTGAAGGTGCGCACACCTTGCAGGCGCAGGCTGGTGTCGTCGTCACGCCAGCCGACGAAAGCGGTCAGTTTGGAGGGACTGGCCGCGGTCACGTCCTGCTTTTGCCAGCGGTCGTCGATCTTCTGCTGGGAACGGATCGCGAGGGCGCTGGTGCCGATCTGCCAGTTATCGTTCAGCCAGTAGTTGGCCTGGCCTTCCAGGCCAAAGTTGCGCTTCTTGTTGTCCAGCTGCTCCACCAGCAGGGTGGTGCGGTTATAGGTGATGCTCTTGTCGGACCACGCATAGAAGGCCGCCAACTGGGCGTCCAAGCTACCGTCGTAGTGGCGCCAGCCGAGCTCCACCTGCTTGGTCTTGATGCCGTCGAGGGCAGAATCCTTCACGTTCACGCCCTTCTGCAGCACCCAGCGGCCGTTGACCGGCGCGGCGGAGTAGGTGCCCTGGCCGTAGTACTTGGCCGGGTCGGGCAGTTCGAAGCCTTCGGAGTAGTTGGTCCAGACTTGCTGCGCCTTGTTCAGCTTGTACACGGCTCCGAAGTTGTAGAGGTCGACCTGGTAGTCCTTCTCGCCGCCGGGAATGGCGTCGGCACTGGTGCCGTTGCCCTTGCTGATCTGGATCTGCTGGGCCGCTGCAACGAAGTCGCCGACGTCGTTGTTGGTGCGCTGGCGACGCACACCACCGGACAGGGTCAGGGCGTCGGTCGCGCGCCAGCTGCCCTGGGCGAATAGCGAATTGCTGTCTGTATCGATCCCCGGGTAGCGGCCGACCTTGGCGTATTCGTCAGCTACCAGGCCGCCGGTCTGGGCAGCTGTGCTGAGGTCGAACAGAGCCTGGTCGGAGTCGAAGCTTTCGCGCTCGACATCGGCGCCGTAAGTCAGGGTGAAGCGGTCCCACTCTTTCACCAGCACGGCCTTAAGCCCGTAGTAGTTGGTGTCCTGTTGGGAGGCGGAGTAGTAGGAGCGGGACGGGTTGATCGCGCCAGTGCCGGTGAAGGTGATGCTCGGATAGGGCTGGAAGGCCATCTCTTCGCTGCGGTAGTAGGCCTGCAGGTAGAGGTCGTGGCCCAGCACTTCGGGGGCATGGTAGGTGGCGTTGAACTGGGTGCGTTCGGTGCGCGGCTCGCGGTCGAAGTTGGCGCCGCCTTCGATCTCGAAGGGCTCCAGTCCACGCAGACCACGGAAGTTGCGACCGAGGTCTACGCCCTTGTCGCCGTCGTAGCCGGAGTCGTACCACTGGGCACCCAGGCTCAGGCTATGCCCATTGGCAAAGGCAAAGTCGAGGCTGCCCATGACATCCACCGACTGGTTGTACTGCAGGTCGGTCTGGGTGATGTCGAGCATCACCTGGTCGCCGTTGCCGTCATAGGCGGCGCCGTTCTTCTGGTACGCCACCGCGGCGCGGCCCTTGATCTGTTCGCTGCCGCCGCTGACGGACTGGGCCACACGCCAATCGTGTTCCTGGCTGGTTTCGAAGCCGCTGCGCAGGCCCACTTCACTGTTGAATCGGGCTGCGCCAGCGTCACCTTTCTTGGTGACGATGTTGATGATGCCGCCGGTGGCGCCGCCACCGTACACAGCACTGGCACCGGAAAGGACCTCGATGCGTTCGATGTTGAACGGATCGATGGAGTCGAATTGGCGGCTGATGCCACGGGAGCTGTTCAGGGAAACGCCGTCGATCATCACCAGGGCGCTACGGCCGCGCATGTTCTGGCCGTAATTGGTGCGGCCCTGTGGACCTATGTCGAGGCCAGGGATCAACTGACCGAGGGCTTCCTTGAAGGGCACGCCGGCCTTGGTCTGCTCCTGTAGCTGCGGCGCGTCGATGATCCAGACGGTGCCTGGCAGTTCGCTGATGCTGGTGGGCGCGCGGGAGCCGACCACCACCTGGCGATCCACTTCGATGGCCGCGCCGGACGATTGCAGGCTGTAGCCACCGTCCTGGGCCACGGCGTGCAGGCCGCTGCCGGCCAACAACTGGTTCAGGCCTTCTTCGACGCCGTACTGGCCGCGCAGACCCTGGGTCTGGCGGCCAGCGGTCAGCTCGGGGCTGAACGACAGCAGCACGCCGGCTTCACGGCCGAACTGGTTGAGTGCCGCCTCTAGCGGGCCGGCTGGAATGTCGAAGGCTCGGCGCTGGCTTTCGGTGCCAATTTCCAGGGCGGCAGCAATGACCTTGGCGGGCAGGGCAGCGGTCAGGCATAGGCTGAGCAGCAGGGGTTGCATGGCGCGGACCAGCGGTTTTCGGGCGAAGTGGCGAAGGCGGGGCGGGCACTGCATGGGGGCGTCTCGTTCGTGAATTGGGAAGGTCTCTGCCTGCCTTGTCACGCGAGGTCGGAAAAAAGGCTCAGCTTTCGCAAAAAATCTGGCTATCGATGGAGGCCGTAGGTTGGGCTGAGGTACGAAGCCCAACGTCAGAGTCGTGCCGTAGGCTGGGCCTCGCTTCGCACTGTGCCAACCTACGGATACTCCCCTTCAACCGGTGGCGCGCGGATGCACCTTGACCCAGTAGCGGGTCAGGCTATGCACCTCCACTGGCAGCGCCTTGGGCAGCATGGCGAGGATGCGCTCGGTGTTATCCAGCGGATAGCTGCCGGAAATCAGCAGCCCGGCCACTTGCGGGGCGCAGCTGAGGTGGCCATGGCGGTAGCGGCCGAGTTCGGCGAGAAAATCGTCCAGGCGCATATGACTCGCCACCAGCATGCCCCGGGTCCAGGCCAGGCTGTCCTCGCTGACGCTGTCGGGTGTATCGATGCGGGTGGGGCTGAGATTCGTCTGCTGACCGGGCAGCAGCGACTGGCGCTGGCCGTCGGCGAGCAGGTCGGCGCTTCCGGCGAACAGGCTGACCCGGCTACTGCGATCGAGGACGCGCACATTGAAGCGACCGCCACGGCTCTCTATCAGCCCTTGCGGGGTATGGATACGCAGGGGGCGGGAATCGGCGACACCATCGACGAGGATTTCCCCTTGGCGCATCTCGATCAGGCGTTGCCCGGCATCAAAGCGGATATCCACAGCGCTTGCGGTGTTCAGTTCCAGGCGCGAACCGTCGGCCAGGCGCAGCGCACGACGCTCGCCGACGCTGGTGGATTCGTCGCTGCGCAGGACCAGCAGCGGCTCGCTGTTACGCAGGCTGATGGCGCCGCCACCGACCATGGCGCAGAGCATCAGCAGTTTCAGGGCCTCGCGGCGGCTACGGTGGGCCGGAGCGCCGAGGGCTGCCAGCGCCGCGGGGGATTCCAGGCCGCGCAGGCCCACGTTGACCGCCTCGATGCGTTGCCAGGCACGCTCGTGCTCGGCATTGGCGCTGCGCCAATCCTGCCAGGCCTGGCGACGTTGTTCGCTGACCTCGCCACCCTGCAATTCCACCAGCCATTCCACCGCCTGCTCGGCGATGGCCGGGGCGATTCGGTTGCGATCCACGCTGAGCAGGTTCATCTCAAAGGCTCTCCGCGAAATAGCAGCGCTGCGCCGCCTTGACCATGTGGCGCTTGACGGTAGAGAGAGAAATATTGAGTTGGGCAGCGATTTCCACGTAAGTCATGCCGTCCACCTGGGCCAGCAGAAAGACCTTCTTCGCCACCGCCGGCAAGCCGTCCAGCAGGCGGTCAAGCTCCACCAGGGTTTCCAGGATGATGGCGCGCTCCTCTTCGCTCGGCGCGGCCGCTTCCGGCTGCGCGCTCAATGCTTCGAGGTAGGCACGTTCGATGTCCTGGCGCCGGTAATGGTTGGCCAGCACGCGCTTGGCCACCGTGGTGAGGAAGGCGCGAGGTTCGAGGATCACCGGCTTTTCCCGCGCCAGCAGCACGCGCAGGAAGGTGTCTTGCGCAAGATCTGCGGCGTTCTGCGGGCAGCCCAGGCGACGGCGCAGCCAGCCTGTCAACCAGCCGTGGTGGTCGCTGTAGAGCTTCTGCAAAGATTCGACCGGCGGAGGCGGAAGGGCGTCGGCTCCGTGATTCAAGAGCTGGACTCGGAGGCAAATGGGAATGTTTCGCATTCTATATCTGCTGGCCGGAGTTCAGCAATAATCAGTCTGTGGTGAAGAATCTTCTGCTATTGCTGTGGGAAAGCTGGAACCGGCAAACACGTACCGTGGTCAACTGGCAACAAAACCTGGAGAACCATTATGCTTTCACGTCCCTGCAACCGCCGCCTTGCTTCTTTGCTGATTGCCAGCCAGTTCGTTTTCCTTGCGCAGATGCCCTTGGCCCAGGCGGCCATGATTGGCACTCCACAAGCCATGCAGGAACAGCAGGCGCCGCAGCAGCAGCCGGTGGACCAGGCACAACTGCGCGCCATGCTCGATGACGAGAAGGTGCAGCAGAAGCTCGAATCCCTCGGCGTGCCGCGTGAGCAGGTGGAGGCCCGTATCGCCAGCCTGACGCCGGCCGAACTGCAACAGTTCAATCAGCGCCTTGAGCAGGAACCGGCTGGGGGCTGGGTGGGCATCATCGTGCTGTTCCTGGTGATCTTCATCATCACCGACATGCTCTGCGCCACTGACATCTTCAGCTTCATCAAGTGCATCAACTGATGCGGCTCTGGCTCGCTGTCCTGACGCTGGCCTTGGCGGGCTGCGCCGGGCAGCAACCCTTGCTATCGCCCCAGAGCGACCGCCTGCCACAGCGCACGGAGCTGGCCCAGACGCCGTTCTATCCACAGGAGATCTACCAGTGCGGCCCGGCCGCGCTGGCCACGGTGCTGGTGCAGCGTGGGGTGAAAACCTCACCCGAGGAGCTGACACCCAAGGTCTACCTGCCTTCCCGGCAAGGCAGCCTGAAGCTGGAACTGGTGGCCGCCGCGCGCCAGTACGGGATGCTGGTTTATCCACTGGAGCCCAACCTGGATGCGCTGCTGGCCCAGGTGGCAGCCGGCAACCCGGTGCTGGTGATGCAGAACCTCGGCCTGGACTGGTTGCCGCGCTGGCACTTCGCCGTGGTGGTCGGGTTTGATCGAAGCAAAGACGAACTGGTGCTGCGGTCTGGCACCGAGAAGCGCTGGGTGACCGACCTGCGCAGCTTCGATCGCACCTGGCAGCGTGCCGAGCGCTGGGCCGTAGTGACCTTGCCGGCGGATCAACTCCCCGCAGAAGCTCGCCTGGAACCCTGGATCAAGGCCGCCAGCGACCTGGAGCAAACCGCCCAGCGCCCAGTCGCGGAGCGTGCATTCCGTACAGCTGCCGAACATTGGCCGACGGAGCCGTTGCCTCTATTCGCGCTGGCCAATGCGCGTTATGCCGACGGTGATCGTGAAGGCGCCGAGCAGGCCTTGCGCGAGAGCCTGAAGCGCAAGCCTGATTACGCGTTGGGCTGGTTCAATCTGTCTGAGGTGCTCAACGAGAAGGGCTGCGCTGCCCAGGCTGCACAAGCCCGAGCCTGCGCTCGCCAATTGGCGCCGGGGGATGCGCGTCTGTCGGCGCCGCTGGGAACAGCGTCAAGCGGAAAAGGGCAGTGCAGCGCGCTGCCGGTGTGTGGGGAAGGAGCGGCGGGTCGCGAGTGAACTCGTTCCCGCAGGGCACGAATCTGTGCGCGCTAGTTCTGCGCGAGTGGACGCAAACAAGGCTTCGCGAGCAAAGCTCGCTCCTACACCTGATGTCCTGCAATAAAAAAAGCCCCGCAAATGCGGGGCTTTTTCATGGTGCGAGGTATTACAGGCGCAGGCCGCCGTCCAGCTCCAGGACACGACCGGTGTAGTAGTCGTTCTCCAGGATGTAGGCGACCGAGTGGGCGATTTCCAGCGGTTTGCCCAGGCGACGCAGGGGGATCCCCGAGGTCATCTTTTCCAGGGCTTCCGGCTTCATGCTGGCGACCATGTCGGTCTCGATGAAGCCCGGAGCCACGCCTGCCACACGGATGCCGTAGCGAGCCAGTTCCTTCGCCCAGACCACGGTGTCCGCAGCTACACCGGCTTTGGCGGCGGAGTAGTTGGCCTGGCCCATGTTGCCGGCGCGGGAAATGGAGGAAATGTTGATGATCGCGCCTTCGTTCTCCAGTTCGATCATCTTGGCGGCGACTTCACGGGTGCAGAGGAAGACACCGGTCAGGTTGACGTCGATCACAGCCTGCCACTGAGCCAGGCTCATCTTGGTCATTTCGCCGTCCTTGACCTTGATGGTCAGGCCATCGCGAAGAATACCGGCGTTGTTCACCAGGCCGTTGATGGCGCCAAAGTCTTCGGCCACCTGGGCGACCATGTGGGTCACTTGCTCTTCGTTGGCCACGTTGCAGAGGTAGGCACGGGCATCACCACCGGCGGCCTTGCAGGCAGCCACGGCTTCATCCAGTTTTTCCTGGTTCAGGTCGACCAGGGCGAGCTTCGCGCCCTTGGCGGCCAGATACTCACCCATGGCGCGGCCAAGGCCCTGGCAACCACCGGTAATGATGATGACCTTGTCTTTGAGTTGCATGAGAATCCCCTCGAATAACTGTCGCTTTGTCCCCGCTTGCGCCGTTAAACCGCTATTCTGGGCGCTCGTCCGTTTTCGACGGATTCTTTGCGAGGAGTCATAAGGTGAGCGTGAAAGCCGCAAAGCATGCACGAGAAATGCTGCTCAAGGAATACCAGGGGGTGCTGTCCACCCATTCCAAGACCATGCCTGGCTTCCCTTTCGGATCAGTGGTGCCTTACTGCCTGGACGCCGAAGGCCGGCCACTGATCCTCATCAGCCGTATCGCTCAGCACACTCACAACCTGCAAAAAGACGCCAAGTGCTCGCTGCTGGTGGGCGAGCGCGGCGCCGCGGATGTCCAGGCCGCCGGGCGCCTGACCCTGCTGGCCGAGGCACGGCAAATCAGTGTCGAAGCCGAAGTGGAAGCCGCATCAACCCGCTACTACCGCTACTTCCCGCAGGCCGCGGACTATCACCGCACCCACGATTTCGACTTCTGGCGCCTCGAACCGGTGCGCGCCCGCTTCATCGGTGGATTTGGCGCCATCCATTGGGTGGATCAACTGGTGCTGGCCAATGCGTTTGCTGGCGAAGCCGAGATCAGCATGCTGGAACATATGAACAGCGATCACGCCAATGCCATCGCTCACTATGTGGAACTGGCCGGTTTGCCGTCCCAACCTGCGGCGGAGATGGTTGGGATCGACTCTGAAGGATTCCACCTACGCATCGGTCAGACGCTTCATTGGCTGCCCTTCCCAACATCCTGTAACAACCCTGGCGCTGTCCGTCAGGCCATGGTACAGCTGGCTCGCGCCGAATCCTGGCCGACCAGTGATGAGGCCGTAGCTTGAATTGGGAGGAGGGCGGCTTCATCTAACGGATTATCGGAAACCGTTCTTCCGCCAAGGAAACCCCAGATGCGCGCTTTTCTCTTTCTGTTCCTGCTCTTTCCGCTGATCGAGCTGGCCGTCCTGATCCAGGTCGGCAGCGCGATCGGCGTCCTGCCCACCCTGCTGCTGGTGATTGGCACCGCCGTGCTCGGCAGCGTGCTGCTGCGGGTAGCCGGTGTCGCCACTGCCTGGCGCGCCCGCGAGCGCCTGGCCCGGGGCGAGGTGCCGGAGCAGGAAGTGCTTGAAGGCCTGCTGATCGCCGTCGGTGGCGGCCTGCTGCTGCTGCCGGGCTTCATCAGCGACATCTTCGGCCTGCTCTGCCTGATCCCCTTCACTCGTCGCCTGTTCATTCGCAGCCTGCGCCAGCGCGCTGCGGCCCAGGCGATTCGCCAGCGCGCCTTCGCCGACGACCTTGCCGCCCGCAGCGGCCAAACCCGTCCGCGCGTGATCGAAGGTGAGTACGAGCGCCGCGATCAATAAAGTGCATTTTTTTTGCGCCTCGCCCTTGAAATGCCTTCGCGCGCCCCTATGTATCGGTCACCGCAAGGTTCCTGCTGATCTGCAGGTCTGAATTCAGCGGCGCCCCGTCGCGCTGCAACCGGCTCCGCCGGACATTACCAACCCACCGGTGCTCGCGCCGGTCGAAGTAACAACACTATTGGGAGAGATCGACAATGAAGCTTCGTCCTCTGCATGACCGCGTCGTCATCCGTCGCAGCGAAGAAGAGACCAAAACCGCTGGCGGCATCGTGCTGCCGGGCTCGGCTGCCGAAAAGCCGAACCGTGGCGAAGTCGTCGCTGTAGGTACCGGTCGCCTGCTGGACAACGGCGAAGTGCGTCCTCTGGCCGTCAAGGTCGGTGACCAGGTGGTATTTGGCCCGTACTCGGGCAGCAACACCATCAAGGTCGATGGCGAAGAACTGTTGGTGATGGGCGAGAGCGAAATCCTCGCCGTCGTCGAAGCCTGAGTCTCGCGAATCTCCGCCTACACACTAAAGAATTGAGGATCAATCAACATGGCTGCTAAAGAAGTCAAATTCGGCGATTCCGCCCGCAAGAAAATGCTGGTTGGCGTAAACGTACTGGCCGACGCCGTCAAAGCTACCCTGGGCCCGAAAGGCCGTAACGTGGTTCTGGACAAATCCTTCGGCGCTCCGACCATCACCAAGGATGGCGTTTCCGTTGCCAAGGAAATCGAGCTGAAAGACAAGTTCGAAAACATGGGCGCCCAGCTGGTGAAGGACGTTGCCTCCAAGGCCAACGACGCTGCCGGTGACGGCACCACCACTGCTACCGTTCTGGCTCAGGCCATCGTCAACGAAGGCCTGAAGGCCGTTGCTGCCGGCATGAACCCGATGGACCTGAAGCGCGGCATCGACAAGGCCACCATCGCCATCGTTGCCCAGCTGAAAGAGCTGGCCAAGCCTTGCGCCGACACCAAGGCCATCGCCCAGGTAGGCACCATCTCCGCCAACTCCGACGACTCCATCGGCAACATCATTGCCGAAGCCATGGAGAAAGTGGGCAAGGAAGGCGTGATCACCGTTGAAGAAGGCTCGGGCCTGGAAAACGAACTGTCCGTCGTAGAAGGCATGCAGTTCGACCGCGGCTACCTGTCCCCCTACTTCATCAACAAGCCGGACACCATGGTCGCCGAGCTCGACGGCCCGCTGATCCTGCTGGTGGACAAGAAGATTTCCAACATCCGCGAAATGCTGCCGGTCCTGGAAGCAGTCGCCAAAGCCGGCCGCCCGCTGCTGATCGTCGCTGAAGACGTTGAAGGCGAAGCCCTGGCCACCCTGGTTGTGAACAACATGCGTGGCATCGTCAAAGTCGCAGCCGTCAAGGCTCCGGGCTTCGGCGACCGCCGCAAGGCCATGCTGCAGGATATCGCCATCCTGACCGGCGGCACCGTGATTTCCGAAGAAGTCGGTCTGTCCCTGGAAAGCGCTTCCCTGGAGCACCTGGGTAACGCCAAGCGCGTTGTCCTGAGCAAGGAAAACACCACCATCATCGACGGCGCTGGCGCCCAGGCTGACATCGAAGCCCGCGTTGCCCAGATCCGCAAGCAAGTCGAGGAAACCACCTCCGACTACGACAAGGAAAAACTGCAAGAGCGTCTGGCCAAGCTGGCCGGCGGTGTTGCCGTAATCAAGGTCGGTGCGGCTACTGAAGTCGAGATGAAAGAGAAGAAGGCCCGCGTTGAAGACGCCCTGCACGCTACCCGTGCTGCCGTCGAAGAAGGCGTGGTTCCTGGCGGTGGCGTAGCCCTGGTTCGCGCCCTGCAGGCCATCGAAGGCCTGAAGGGCGACAACGAAGACCAGAACGTCGGTATCGCGCTGCTGCGTCGCGCTGTAGAAGCCCCGCTGCGCCAGATCGTGGCCAACGCTGGTGACGAGCCGAGCGTCGTGGTTGACAAGGTCAAGCAAGGTTCCGGCAACTACGGCTTCAACGCTGCTACCGGCGTTTACGGCGACATGATCGAAATGGGCATCCTGGACCCGGCCAAGGTCACCCGTTCCGCTCTGCAAGCTGCTGCCTCCATCGGCGGCCTGATGGTCACCACCGAGGCCATGGTTGCCGAAGTGGCCGACGACAAGGGCGCCCCGGCCATGCCGGACATGGGCGGCATGGGCGGCATGGGCGGCATGATGTAAGCCACCCGGCCATCCGGTCCGAAGAAGCCCCGCCTCGCGCGGGGCTTTTTCTTGCCCGCGAAAATGTGCGGAAGCGCCGCACGTGGGTATGATCGGTCGTTGCGCGCTGACGGAAACTTCCTGCGGATTCCCGGTTAGGGCGTGCTCTGGCCGGCAAGTGGCCATCAGTGGATGAATGGAGTTGAGCCAATGCGGATCCTGCTAGTCGAAGATAACAACGACATTCTGGGCAACATGGTCGACTTCCTCGAACTCAAGGGTTACTCCGTCGACTGTGCACGGGATGGCCTATCCGGGCTGCACCTGGCCAGTAGTGAGCATTACGACCTGATCGTGCTCGATGTCATGCTGCCGGGGCTGGATGGTTACAACCTCTGTCGTCGGCTGCGTGAAGAGGCTCGACGTGATACTCCGGTCATCATGCTCACCGCCCGCGATGCCCTGGACGACCGCTTGCAAGGCTTCAAGTCCGGCGCCGACGACTATCTGCTCAAGCCCTTCGCCCTCTCTGAACTGGCTGCGCGTATCGAGGCCGTGCTGCGTCGTTCCCAGGGCGGCGGCAGGCGCAGCCTGCAGGTGGGCGACCTCAGCTATGACCTGGATACATTGGAAGTCAGTCGCGCGGGCAAGACCCTCCGGCTCAATCCCATCGGTCTCAAGCTGCTCGCAGTGTTGATGCAGAAGAGCCCGCACCTGGTGCGCCGGGAAGCCCTGGAAGAGGCCCTGTGGGGAGATGACTGCCCTGATAGCGACAGCCTGCGCAGCCATATCCACCAGCTGCGCCAGGTGATCGACAAACCCTTCGGCAAACCCCTGCTGCACACCATGCATGGCCTGGGCTACCGCCTGGCGGAGTCGGCTGATGGAGTTTAAGCAGAGCCTCGCACGGCGGATTCTCATCGCCTTCGTGCTGATGACCGCCTTGGTGGGAGGCACCTTCTCTATCGGCATCATCGAAGTCGTACACCTGATCGAAGAGCAACTGATTTCCCGTGACTTGAACAACGAGCTCCACCGTGTCCTCACCCAAAACATCTTCCAGGGCAAGCCGCCTGCGCTGGATAGCGATACCCGCTTCTACAGTAGCGACAATGCCGGGCCCTATGCGATTCCCGAGACCCTGACCGATCTGGAACCAGGGTTTCACGAGGTCTTCGAGGGCGATAGTTCCTACCATGCGCTGGTCCGCGAAATCGAGGGCCGCCGCTATGTGATGCTGCAGGACCAGAGCGAGTTCGAGGCCCGCGAGCAGGTGCTTTACCGGGTGGTGATGGTCGGCTTCGTGCTCAGCGTGATTCTGGCGCTGATGCTGGGCTGGGTGCTGGCGCGCAAGGTCATCGAACCGGTGGTGCGCCTGGCCGGGCAGGTCCGCCATCGCGACCAGCTGCTGGGCATGGCCCCCCCGCTGGCGCCGGACTATGCCGCTGACGAAGTGGGACAGCTGGCCCAGGCCTTCGACGACACCCTGGGACGGCTGCATGAGGTGCTCAATCGCGAGCGCCTGTTCACCAGCGACGTCAGTCACGAGTTACGGACCCCGCTGATGGTGCTGGCAACCTCCTGTGAGCTGTTGGCGGAGAATCCCCATGTCGATGCTCGTGGCCGTGCCCATGTGCAGCGTATTGCCCGGGCTACCGAGGAAATGCGCGACCTGGTCCAGACTTTCCTGATGCTGGCGCGGTCACAGCGCGATGAAGCCAGCGTGGCGCCCCAGGCGAGCCTGACCAGTGTCGCCGGTGATCTCGCCAACCAGTGGCGCGAAGCCATCGAGCAGAAGGGCCTGCGTTTCGAGTACCAGCCCGGAGTGCCACACGAGCGCGCCTACAACGCCTCATTGCTGCGCTCGGTGCTGGGCAACCTGCTCCGTAACGCGCTGCACTACACCGATACCGGCAGCATCCGCCTGGTGCTGAAAGATTGCGGCTTCGTGGTGGAGGACAGTGGCGTTGGCATTCCCGAAGAGGAGCGAGAAGCGATGTTTCGTCCTTTCGTGCGTGGTCCGGCGAAGCGCGGCGATGGTCTTGGGCTGGGGCTCTCCCTGGTGCAGCGAATCTGTGACAACCAGGGCTGGACGGTCAGCCTGAGTGCCGTCGAGCCTACTGGTTGCCGCTTTGAGGTGGATCTCGGCGGGCGAAGCGCTCTCGTCGATTGACGTTTTTTTCACCTGTGCTTGACCACTTCTTGACCAGGGGCTGGCTAATTTAAGGGCCATCTTCAAGCTGGAGGTGGTCCATGACCCGCCCGATCAACCTCGAATTCTCCGACAAGTACGACCGCAAGCACGCCGAGGCATATCACCGTAAGCATCAGGCCGGCCTGTGGCGTCGCCTGTCCAACTGGCGAGACCTGCAGCTGGCGCGCAAGGCGCTGGCCCTGGCCGACGATCCCGGCCTGGTGCTGGACCTTCCTTGCGGCGCCGGACGCTTCTGGCCGTTGCTGGCGGAAAAGCCGAATCGGGTGATTATCGGTGCCGACAACTCCGAGCAGATGCTGCGCGTGGCCAGCGAGGTCCAACCGGTCGAAGTGGTCAGGCGCGTGCGCCTGCTGCAGACCTCGGCTTTTTCCATCCAGTTGCCCGAGAGCTCGGTGGACAGCATTTTCTGCATGCGCCTGATGCACCACATCGGTGACCCTGCACATCGCATGACGTTGCTTCGGGAGTGCCGGCGGGTCACCCGTGACAGCCTGATCCTTTCCCTATGGGTCGATGGCAACTACAAGGCCTGGCGTCGCCAGCGCCTGGAAAACCGACGCCAGGCCCGCCACAGCGAGCAGGGATACCAGAATCGTTTCGTCCTGCCGGTGGCCACTGCCGAAGCGGAGTTTCGCGAGGCGGGTTTCGACATTCAGGAGCGGCTGGACTTCCTGCCCTTCTACGCGATGTGGCGGGTCTACGTGCTGCGCAAGGTCGCCGGCCATGGCCAGTGAGCTGGTCGGGGCGGTGGGCTCCCGGTCGGATGAGCCGTTCCTGCGTGTCTGGTCGCTGCGTGGTGAATGGGTTGAGGAGCCCAATCGACGTCGCGGTGGTGAAAGCGGCGTACAGCGAGTTGTCCTGGGGGACGGTCGGCAGTGGTATGTGAAGCGTCAGGTCGAGCACCTCTACCGCAGTCTGCGCCATCCCTTTGGTCGTCCGACGGTGCTGCGCGAGCGCGAGGCACTGTTGGCCGTCGAGCGGCTGGGCGTGCGCGTCCCTAGGGTCGTATTCGGGGGTGTTCACCGCTGCCCGCTACAAGGGTGGCAAGGGCTGCTGGTGACCGAAGCGCTGGAAGGCTTCATCGAGTTCGAACGCTGGTACGCCGCCCAGGTGGGCGAAGGCGCCAAACACCTCGTATTGCAACAATTGGCGGCTACCCTGGCCCGCTTGCATCGGGGTGGGTGGCAGCACGGTTGCCTCTATGCCAAACATGTTTTCGTCCGTCCGGCGGGAGAGGGTGGCCTGCCCGAAGTTGCCCTGTTGGATCTGGAAAAAGCCCGGCGCCGACTGTCGAGCAAGCGGGCAGCTCTGCGCGACTTGTGGCAGTTTAAGCGCCACTCGTCGCTGAGCGAAGCGGATTGGCAGGTGCTGATCTACGGTTATGAAGCAGCGTTTGGCAGCGCTATCAAGGGTTTGCGATCATGAAATTAGAAGTCACGCGAGCTTTGTTTCTCGTCGGCGCTTTGGGAGTAGCCTCCCTGGCGGTGGCTGCCTGGCATGAGCCTTCGCCCTCCGTGGTCAGCGTCAACGGCCTCGGCTACTGCCCGTTACCGCCCAATGCGCGGTTGAAGGCGCAAGTGCAGCCGGACCAGAACCTGCTGCTGTTCATGTTCGGATTGTCCCAGGGATTGCGCGCCCAGGAATGAGATCCGAAAACCCCGCGAGAGCGCTTGTTTTGCGCACCTTGGGTAGGGTGCGCCGCGCGCACCAATGGCGTTACCGGTTTACTTCAAACCCCACACAGGCACAGAGCCGGCGCGCATGGCGCACCCTATGATGAGGCCGGCAAAGAAAAGCCCCGCAATCGCGGGGCTTTTCTTTATCGCGTCCGGGCTCAGTGGCTCACCGCCGGCTGGCCCTCGGGCACCAGGTCCTTCTTCGCCAGCAGCGTATAGATGCAGGGCAGGACGAAGAGGGTGAACAGCGTGCCGATGGACATGCCGGTGGCGATCACCAGGCCGATGTCGAAGCGGCTGACCGCACCGGCGCCGGTGGCGAAGATCAGGGGCACCATGCCGAACACCATTGCTGCCGTGGTCATCAGTACCGGTCGCAGGCGAATGGCTGCGGCTTCTTCGACCGCTTCGCGGACAGAGAGGCCCTTATCGCGGCGTAGCTGGTTGGCGAACTCTACGATCAGGATGCCGTGCTTGCTGATCAGGCCGATCAGCGTCACCAGGCCCACCTGGGTGTAGATGTTCATGCTGGACACGCCCAGGAACAGCGGGATAAGTGCGCCACAGATGGACAGCGGTACCGTGACCAGGATCACCAGCGGGTCGCGGAAGCTCTCGAACTGGGCTGCCAGCACCAGGAAGATGATCGCCAGGGCCAGCGCGAAGGTGACGTAGAGCGCGCTGCCTTCCTGTACGTACTGGCGCGACGCACCTGCGTAATCGAAGCCATAACCGCGCGGCGCTTCTTCGCGGGCGATCTGTGCCACCGTGTCGATAGCCTCACCCATGCTCACCGTCGGGAAACCTTCGATGATCGCCGAGTTGAGCTGCTGGAACTGCTTCAGGCGGGTCGGCCGGGCGCTGTCATGCACGCTGATCAGGGTCGACAGGGGCACCATGGCACCGCTCTCGCTCTTCACGTAGTAGTTGCTCAACCAGCCCGGATTGTCGCGGTAGGCGCGCTCCACCTGGGCGATGACCTTGTAGCTGCGGCCGTCGATGGTGAAGCGGTTGATTTCACCCTCGCCCAGCAGGATCGCCAGGGTCGACCCCAGATCCTCCATGGACACGCCCATCTGCGCAGCCTTCGCCCGATCGATGTCAACCACCACTTCGGGCTTGTCGAATGCCAGGTCGACGTTGAGGAAAGCGAACTTGCCGGACTCCATGGCACGCGCCTTGATCCGCTCGGTCACCTGTAGCAGCGACTCGTAGTCGTTGGGGGTGTTGACCACGAACTGGAACGGCAGGCCTTCACCCGTACCCGGCAGCGACGGCAGGTTGAAGCCGAAGATCTGCAGGCCGGGAATCTCGTTCAGCTTGCCTTGGACCTCGTGGAGCAGTTCCATCTGAGTGCGCTCGCGCTCGTCCCAGGGCTTGAGCAGGAAGCCGCCGATACCCGACTGCACGCCGTCGAAGCCGTTGATCTGGAACGAGGAGTAGTACTCGGGGAACTCCTTGAAGATCTTCACGAAAGCCTGGGTGTAGGCGTTCAGGTAGTCCAGGTTGGTCGGTTGCGGGGCCTTGGCCATGATGAAGACGATGCCCTGGTCTTCGTCCGGGGCCAGTTCGCTCTTGGTGAACTTCAGCAATACCGGGATCAGGCAGAGCACGATGACAGCGAATACCACGACTACCGGGCGCGTATTCAGGGTGCCATGCAGGGCCTTCTGATAGCGCTGTTTAAGGCGGTCGAAGATCATGTCCAGTTTGTGCGCCAGGCCTGACGGGTTCTCGTCGTGGCGCAGCAGCTTGGAACACATCATGGGCGACAGGGTCAGGGCGACGATGCCGGAGATGATCACTGCGCCCGCAAGTGTCAGGGCGAACTCGCGGAACAGCGCGCCGGTCAGGCCTTCCAGGAAACCGATGGGGGCATAGACCGCTGCCAGGGTAATGGTCATGGAGATCACCGGCACGGCAATTTCACGGGCGCCCTCGATGGCCGCATCGAATGGCGTCTTGCCTTCTTCGATATGCCGGTGGATGTTTTCCACCACCACGATGGCGTCGTCCACCACCAGGCCGATGGCGAGAACCATGGCCAGCAGGGTCAGCAGATTGATGGAGTAACCCATCAACTGCATGAAGAAGAGCACGCCGATCATCGACAGCGGGATGGTTATCACCGGGATCAGCACCGAGCGGAAGGCGCCGAGGAACAGGAACACGACCACGATCACGATCAGCACTGCTTCACCCAGGGTCTTCACCACCTCGTCAATGGAGGCCTGGATGAATCGGGTGGCGTCGTAGGCAATGGATGCCTTGAGGTTCGGCGGAAGCTGGGACTCCAACTCCGGCATGATCGCGCGCACGTGCTTGATCACGTCCAGTGGGTTGGCGCTGGGGGTGCCCTTGATGCCGATGTAGACCGACGGAATGCCGTCGAAGGAGCTGATGGAGTCGTAGTTCTCCGCGCCCATTTCCACCCGTGCCACGTCGCGCACCAGCACGCGGCTGTCACCCACGGTCTTCACCGGGATGGCGCCGAAGGCGTCGGGGGACTTGAGGTCGGTGGTGGCATTGATGCTGGTGACTACGTACTGGCCCTTCACCTCGCCAGCGGCGGAGAGGAAGTTGTACTTGCGCACCGCGTCGTTGATGTCGTTGGCGGTGATGCCGTAGGCCGCCATCCGCACCGGGTCCAGCCACAGGCGCATGGCGAAGACCTGGTTGCCGAGGATTTCCGCCTCGGCCATGCCCGGCAGGGTCGCCAGCTTGGGCTGGATCACCCGCGAGAGGTAGTCGGTAATCTGCGGGTTGGACAGCTCATCGCTGTAGAAACTGATGTACATCAGCGCCGAAGCGTCTGCCGCTTCCTTGGACAGCACCGGGTCTTCGGCGTCCTGTGGCAGCTGGTTCTTCACCTCGTTGGCCTTGGCCAGGAGTTCGGTGAAGAGGCGGTCCGAGTTGGCGCCGATGCGTGCATAGATCTGGATGACCGACATGTTCTGCTGGCTCGACGACGTCATGTAGTCGATGCCCTCGGCACTGGCCAGGCTCTGTTGCAACGGTTGGGTAATGTAGCCCTGGATGGTCTCGGCGTTGGCGCCAGGGTAGGCGGTGGTTACCGTGATCAGGGCGTTTTCCATCTGCGGGTACTGGCGGATCACCAGCTTGCTGAAGGCCTGGAAGCCCAGCAGCACGATCAGCAGGCTGACCACGGTCGCCAGTACCGGGCGACGGATGAAAGGATCTGTGAAAGCCATGTTCTGTTCCTTCGCGCGTATGCCGCTTATTGGGCGCGGGCTTGTTTGTCCGGGGGGCTGGACAGGGTCTGGTCGGGCGCGATGGCGACGTGGGAGCCGTTATCCAGCTTGAGCTGGCCGGACGTCACCACCTGCTCGCCAGCCTGGAGGCCCTTGAGGATCACGACCTTGCCATCGCGATGTTCGCCGGTTTCAACGAAGCGGCGCTCCACCACCAACTGAGGCTGACCGTCCTGGTCTTTCTCGGTCTGGCCCTCGGCATTCTTCTTCTCGTCGATCACATACACGGAGTTGCCGTAGAGGGTGTAGGTGATCGCGCTTTCCGAAACCACCACGCGCTCCTGGTCGCCCGGCAGCAGCACTTCGAGGTTGGCGAACATGCCCGGCAGCAACTTGCCGTCGGGGTTTTGCAGCATCGCGCGCACCTGCAGGTTGCGGGTGGCTTCCTCGACCTTGGGGTTGAGCGCGGCGATGTCGCCTTCGAAGGATTCGCCAGGGAACGCGGCGACGCTGATGCGCACCTTCTGTCCGACTTTCAGCAGCGGAGCGGATTGCTCCGGCAGGAAGAAGTCGACGAACAGGGTGTTCAGGTCCTGCAGGGTGGCGATGATGGTGCCCGAGGAGAGGAAATCGCCGACGTCGACCTGGCGGATGCCGATGGTGCCGGCGAAGGGCGCGACGATGCGCTTCTTGTCCATCAGGGCTTTGAGCTGGGCAACCTTGCCAGTGGCGGCCTGGAGTTCCGAAGACAGGCGGTCGAACTCGCTCTTGGAGATGTTCTGCCGGCTGACCAGGCTGCGGCCGCGTTCGAACTCGACGCGGGCCAGGGACAGTTCGGCTTCCGCGGTGGCCAGGCTGGCGCGTTCGACGTCGCTGTCCATCTGGATCAGCGGTTGGCCCAGCTTGATCTTCTCGCCGGAAAGGAAGAGCACGTCCTGGACGGTACCGCTGGCTTCCACGGTGAGGTCGACGCCCTGGAAGGCTTTCAGCGAGCCGATGGCGGGCAGGCGGCTTTGCCAGGGCTGCTCGACGGCCTGCTCGGCAGAGACGCTGATGGGAGGCTGGGGCGCAGAAAACTGCTGGATCTGCTGGTAGATCGAGAAGCCTTTATAGGCGGCAAGGGCGGTCACCACGAGGGCAACCACGCCCAGCATGATGAGCATGCGGCGGAGCAACATATTCCGGTTCCTTGGCAGGGAAAAAGTGGCCTGGGAATAGGCGAGGCAAGCACCTTAGTACCAGAGTTAGACCAAGTCAAAGACAAGAAATTGCAGAACGTTGCGTTCACGCAGTTTGCTGCTTATGCGCCGTGAGAATCGCTGGAGATCGAATCAGATCGATGAATTTCCTGCGGAAGGATTCGGACCTTTCTGATCGTGGGACAAGGCCCGGCAGCACTTCCCTGTGCTGCATTCGGTTCAGGCTTGGAGGCGTCCCGTAAGCTGGTTGAGGTCGCCGGAAAGTCCATGCAGGTGCTGGCTGGCGCCCTGGGTGCGCCGCACATTTTCCTCGTTGGTGGTGGCGATGGCGGTTATCTCGGTGAGGTTGCGCGAGATGTCCTCGGCCACCGAGGTCTGTTCTTCCGCGGCGGTAGCGATCTGCCGGTTCATGTCGCGGATGGCTTCGACCGAATCGGTGATGCGTTGCAGCATGGCGCCGGCCTCGGTGACCTGGGCAACGCTTTCCTCGCTGCGGTTCTGGCCGTTCTCAATGGCGCGGACAGCGTTGAGGGCGCCGGTCTGAACCGTGTCGATGATCTGATGGATCTCGGCGGTGGACTCGGCAGTGCGCTGTGCCAGGGTACGTACCTCGTCGGCGACGACCGCGAAGCCACGGCCCTGGTCACCCGCACGGGCCGCCTCGATAGCGGCGTTCAGCGCCAGCAGGTTGGTCTGTTCGGCGATGCCACGAATCACTTCCAGCACCTTGCCGATGCGGCCGCTGTCGCTTTCCAGGCGACGGATCACTTCGGCAGTGTTGGCGATCTCGCTGCGCATGCCGGTGATGCTGTGGATGGTCGCCTGCATCACCGCGCCACCCTGCTGCGCCGAATGGTCGGCCTGATCGGCCGCACCGGCGGCCTCGGCGGCGTGGCGAGCCACCTCCTGGGCCGTGGCGGACATCTCGTGCATGGCTGTGGCCACCTGGTCGGTGCGTGAGAACTGCTCACGGGTACCTTCGGCCATCAGGCTGGCGATGGCGCTGAGTTCGCCGCTGGCGCTGTCCAGTTGCGCGGTGCTCTGCTTGAGGCGGTTGAAGGTATCGGCGAGGAAGTCGCGCAGGGTGTTGGCGGCTACGGCCAGCCGGCCCAGTTCATCCGCGCGGCGGGTATCGACGCGCTGGCCGAAGTTGCCCTGGCTGAGTTGGGCGATGTGCTCGATCAACGAGCTGATGGGCGCGATCAGGTTGCGGTTGAGCAACCAGAGGCTGAACAGGCCGATGCCGATGCTCGACAGCAGCATGACCGCCAGGCCGAGGTTCACGGTGTTGTCGGCGCCGGCGCTGATGGCTTCGGATTGCTGGGTGCCACGGGCATGCAGTTCAGCCACCAGTGCGCTCATCTGCTCGCTGGCGGCGCGGTCGATGCCCTTGACCGCGTTGTCGCCGGCCGCCGGATCAGCGCCGGAGGCGACGAACACGTCACGGCCCTTGCGGTAGGCGATGCCGAGGTTGCGGTGTTCGTTGCGCAGGTTCTCCACCTTTGCCCGCAGGGCGCTGTCGTCGAGGTCGCGGGCCTTGTCGAGCAGCTTGCCGAGTACGGCCTGGACCTTGGCTTCCTGGCCTTCGAACTGGCTCCAGTACTTGTTCAGGTTCTCCTGGTCCTTGCCGCGCAAGAGCACGTTCTTCCACTCCTGGACCTGCACCTTGAATTCGAGGTTGGCCTCATCCACCAGACTTGAAGCTTCCAGCGTGCCGTCCACCAGCCCGCGATAGGACTGGATGCCGCCGGAGAGGAAGTGGAAACAGGCCAGGGCGATCAGCAGGAGTAGAAGCAGGCTGCCGCCGAGCAGGGTGAGGATCTGGCCGCGCAGGGAGCGTCGCAGAGACATGATGTTGCGCCTCGTGGAGAAAGGAAGGGATGGTGGCTCTCTACCTGACGAATGTTGCAGTTGTGTGAGCGCCAGGAAGGCGCGTTGGGGGTACGTCAGGCAGGCATACACATAGTCGGCACGGCGCGGTGCCGCTGAAGGGCTGCGACAGGGAATTTGTGGGGTACGGAAGTGCCAGGAAGCCAGGAGTGGCGGGGCTTTCACTGGTGCCGGACGAAGGCCGGGCCTCTGTAGGAGCGAGCTTGCTCGCGAAAGAGTGCGCGCGGACTGTTCGCGAGCAAGCGCGCTCCTACACGGCCAAGTGCAGGTGGTTGTCCCAGAAGCTTGCCGGCAGCTGCAGCGGGGTGGCGGTGAACTGGTCGCTGCGGCAGTCGTAGACACGGCAGCGACCTTGGCCCGAGGTGACGACGAAACCGTCTTTCACGGCCCCGACACCGGCGCAATCCGGCAGCGGTGCGTCGAGGCGCACGGCGCCGCTATCCAGGTCCCAGATGAAGAATCGGTTGCCTCTCGGTGCAGTGAGGGCCACCAGGCGCAGCTCGTCATGAATGGCGACGCTGGCGGTGTACTGGACCATCGCCAGGCGTTGCTCGTCCTCCAGCGGGAAGGGCTGGAAGGGTTGGCCTGGGCGCTTGATCGCGACCAGGTCGGCGCGATCGGTGGCATCTCCCATGTACTGCTGCCCGGCGACGATGGTGCCATCGGCACCAATGGCCAGGTGACGGACGCTGTTCATCTGCTGTGGCAGGGTTTCCTTCGACAGCAGGCCGCCGTCGCGGCGCATCAGCACCAGGCTCGGTTCCATGGCGTCGAGGTTCATCTCCACACGGCTTTCGGCCTCGGTACGGATTCCGCCGTTGGCCACTACCAGGGTTTCACCGTCGGGCATCCAGGAAACCTGATGCGGACCGAGGCCGTGGGTGGAAATTTCGCCCTCGTGGGTTAACTGGCCCGACTGGTAGCGGTAGCGGCCGAGCATGCCCCGGCCCGGGTCGGTGGTGTCGTTCTCGGTGGCGTAGAGCCATTCACCGTCGCGATGCCAGACGCCGTGACCGTAGAAGTGGCGGTCCTTCTGCGAGGTCAGCGTCTGCAGCAGGCGACCGTCGCGCAGGTCCACCAGGTAGCTCTCGGTGCCCGGACGACGGGCAACGAAAAGCGCCACCGGTTCACTGGGATGCTCGACGATGTCGTGGCAACGCTGGGCGACACGGGTAGCGAACACCTGGGTGCCATCCAGGCGGAAGCCCACGGCGTAATGCTGGCCGTCGGCGTCGTCGCGGGCGGAGAGCAGCAGGGGCGATTCGCCCTTGCGGCTCAGGGTCCAGCCGCCGATGCCAACGGCACCGAGTAGCAGGCTGGCGAGGGTGAGGACCTGGCGCCGGAGCATTTCAGTCACCGTCGTTGGCGTTGAAGCCGAGCTGTACATTCAGGGCCTTGGCCAGCTCGCCGGAGTGGAGGCGCTGTACGCGGTCGAGGCTGTCGTAGAAGTCATTGAGCTGCTTGAGGCCGTCTTCGCTGGCCAGCAATTCGCTGAGCGGCTGCTTGACGGCGGCCAGCTTGCCGCGCGCTTCGCTGTAGCCAGCGTCGATCTTCTCGGCCAAGGCCTTCTGGTCGTCACCCAGCAGGCTGCGGATGCCATGTTTGTCCTTGCCCAGCCAGAGGGCTTCGGCGCTGGCCAGGCTAGCGCTCAGGCTTTCCAGGGAAGAGTCGCTGCGCCAGCCGTCGGCCTGCATCGGCTGCGGAAGGCTCTTGGTCTGGCGACCCATAGGTGTGCCGAGTTTCTTCTTCAGGGTGTCCAGGGCGGTGACCTGGACGCGCAGCAGCTCGGAGATGGCCTCGTGGGAATCCGCGTAGCGCTGGTTGGGGAACTTGCTCAACTGGTCGAGCATGCCGTCCTTGCTGTTCCAGCGGGTGAGGATCTCCTCGGCCAGGGTCTTCTGACGCTCGCCGATGGCTTGCAGCAGCGGGCAGTAGCGTGCTTTCTGGGCGCCGTCGGCCATGTCCAGGTTGCTGTCGAAGAGGATGTATTCGTAGGCCGAAAGGCCCTGGACCACCACGCTGGCCTTGGCCAGGGAGGTGGCGTCGAGGTTGGGCTGGGCCTTGATCAGCTGTTCCACCTGGCGGCCGACCAGATTCTTCTTGTCCGGCCAGAACTGCACCTGCCAGGCGCGGTTGCCTTCGGCCAGCGGGCCCACCATCAACGGCTGAAGTTCAGCCCAGGCTTTTTGCGCGGCAAGGAAGTCGGCGCGGGCCTTGGCCAGATCCTCCTTGCCGGAGCAGAAGGCCAGGGCGCTTGCGGCGAGTTGGCGGTCCGCATCGACCCAACGGCTGTAGGTTGGCAGGATCACGTCCTTGGCCAGGGCCGAGGCGGTCTGCGCCTGGGGGTCCTGCGGGGCGCAGGCGCCCAGGGCCAGGGCGGCGAGGCTGGTGAACAGCAGTTTGGGACGGAACATGCAGGGCTCCTTATAGAGAATTCAGGAAAGCCAGCAGCGCGGCACGCTGTCCGGCATCGTATTTCAGGACCTTCTGCTTCGCCGCTTCCGCTTCGCCTCCGTGCCAGAGAATGGCCTCCAGCAGGTTGCGTGCGCGGCCGTCGTGCAGGAACTGGGTGTGGCCGCTCACGGTTTCGGTCAGCCCGATGCCCCAGAGCGGCGGGGTGCGCCAGTCGCGGCCAGTGGCCTGGAACTCAGCGCGGCCGTCGGCCAGGCCCTCGCCCATGTCGTGGAGCAGCAGGTCGCTGTATGGACGGATCACCTGGTTGGCCAGCTCGGGTTCGGCGGCATCGGCCGCAGTGGTGAAACTTGGGGTATGACAGGACTGGCAGCCAGCCCGGTGGAACAGGCCCTTGCCTTCCAGTACTTGCGCACTATCCACGTCGCGGCGGGCCGGTACGGCCAGGTTGCGGGTGTAGAACAATACGAGGGACAGGATGTTATCGCTGACTTCCGGCTCTCCACCATTCACCGTGGTCTTGCAGGCGGTCTGTGCCGCCGTGCAATCGTCCTTCGACAGGGCGTTGGTGGTAAGGCCCATATCACCAGAGAAGGCGTGAAAATTCTGTTGATTCAGATTCGGCTGCCCGGCCTTCCAGCCGAAGCGACCGAGCACCGTCTTGCCGGCGACATCGTCCCAGACCTGGTTGGCGCGGCCGCGGACACCATTACCATCGGTGTCGTCCGGGTCCGCATTGGCGAGAATCGCC
The DNA here is from genome assembly GCF_036328175.1 of Pseudomonas sp. JS3066. Taxonomy (NCBI): domain Bacteria; kingdom Pseudomonadati; phylum Pseudomonadota; class Gammaproteobacteria; order Pseudomonadales; family Pseudomonadaceae; genus Pseudomonas; species Pseudomonas sp. JS3066. Next base: position 4,416,768 of record NZ_CP143312.1, on the reverse strand, counting down.
GCTTCGGGGATCGCCTCGAGCAGGCCCAGGCCGATCATCGGCGGGGCGACGCGTGCGGAGAACAACGTATCGGGATGCATCGCGCCATAACCGAGTTGGGTGATTTCCAGGCGCGGCTTGCGCAGCTCTAAAGTCGTGCCGTCGGCAAAGGTCACTGGAACGGTGTCGTAGCTGACCCGCACTTTGCCCTCGGGCTCGAGGCCGGGAATCGATACGTCCTGCAGCTGGCCGCCGTAAACGGGTTCCGGCACCACGCCCAGACGTTCGAGCTGCCTTGCGTGTTCGGCCGAGGCGTCAGCCGGAATCGACAGGCGTACCAGCATCGACACGGCGTTGCTTGCACCTGGTTCCGGCGGATGGCCGCGACCGTCTTTCACGTGGCAGTTCTGGCAGGCATTGGTATTGAACAGGGGGCCGAGGCCGTCACGCGCCGTGGTGGTGGAGGGCGCGATAACCCAGGGGTTGCGGAAAAAGCTGTTACCCACGCTGAAGTCCAGCCTGCGCGAGGGCGTCAGGTTGCCCGAGGGCATGGAAAAGGCGTTGTGGTCGAACTGGCGGACCGAAGCAGCTCCGCCGGAAAGGTGCTCGCCGGGTTCGGCCTGGGTGAACCGCGGCGCGTCGTCACAGGCACTGAGGCCAAGGGCCAGCAGCAGGGGCGACAGGCGGCGAAAGGCCGGTGGAGCGAGCATTGGCGGGGTCCGGTCGGCAAATAAACAGGCCGGCAAGCTTATCAGGACTGGGGGCTCTGAATAAGAGGGATTTGCGTTTGGCTTGCATTCTTGGCCGGAGTCCGTAGACATCCTTGTGGGGGCGATTTCAATCGCCAAGCAGGACGAAGTCCTGCCCCGAAGCCGCGCAGGGGCGGCTGCGCCACCCTTGGCGAATGAATTCGCCCCTACAAGGAAACGCACGGAACTTCAGGCACAAAAAAGCGGATGCGGCACTGGGCCGCATCCGCTTCCTGCTACCGCTGTGTCGATCAGAACTGGTGATCGGCGTTGTCCGGCTTCAGGTCGGTGATGCCGAGTTTGCCAGCGGCATCCTCGATGGCACCGGTCTGTTTGACAAGAGAGGCGATGGCGTCACGCACCAGTTGCTGGCCGGCGGTATTGTCGGCGGCAATCAGCTGGTCGAAATGCACGCCCTTGTTGGCGCTGTCCACCAGGGCTTGCAGCTTGCCTTCGGTGGCTTCCAGGTCGGCCTTCAGGGTGGTGTCGGTCTGAGCATCAGCCTTGGCCACCAGGGAGGACAGGCTCGGGCCGGTCAGGGTGGTGCCGTCGACCTTCTTGTACTCGCCCAAGTAGACGTTACGGATGCCCTTGCCGTTGTAGAAGTGAGAGTTGTGGGTGTTGTCGCTGAAGCAATCGTGCTCGTCTTCGGTGGAGTTGGCTTCCAGGGCGACCTTCATGCGCTCGCCGGCCAGCTCGCCGAGAGACAGGCTGCCCATGCCGAACAGCATCTTGCGCAAGCCGGATTCGGCCGGTTCGGCTTCCAGCTTGGCGCGGTAGTTGTCGGCAACGCCCGGTTTCCACTGGCCAACCATGTACTCGAGGTCGGAAACCAGCAGGTCGGTCACGGCCTTCAGGTACTGGCGGCGACGCTCGCTATGACCGCCGGTGGAGCCTTCGCCGACCACGTAGTCGGTGGCGGGACGGTTGCCGGCGCCCGGGCCGGTGCCGTTCAGATCCTGACCCCAGAGGAGGAATTCGATGGCGTGGTAGCCGGTGGCGACGTTGGCTTCGGAGCCGCCCAGTTCGTTCAGACTGGCCAGTTTCTCACCGGTGATTTCGGTGACGTCGATCTTTTCTTCGCCGACCTGGATGGTGGTATTGGCGATGATGTTGGCGGTGGCGCCAGGGTTACCCAGGGCGTGCTGGTAGTCGCCGGCGACGTAGTCGATCAGGCCTTCGTCCAGCGGCCAGGCGTTCAGTTGGCCTTCCCAGTCGTCGACCACCGGGTTGCCGAAGCGGAACACTTCGGTCTGCATGTAGGGCGCGCGGGCGGCCAGCCAGGCTTCACGGGCTGCCTTCAGGGTGTCGGCGTCGGGCTTGGCGAGGAATGCGTCAACGGCTTTCTGCAGGTTTGCGCCGGTGGCGTGGGCGTCGGTGAAGACGGCCAGGGCGAGGTCTGCATAGTGAGCAACGACTTTCTTGGCCTCGGCCTCATCGACCTTGGCAGTTGCAGCCGGGGCCGCGGCAGTGCTGGCAGCCGGTGCGGTGGCTTGCGGTGCTGCAGCTTCTTTCTTGTCGTCACCGCAACCGGTGAGGGCAATGGCGACGGCGAGCAGGCTGGCGGCAGCCAGGGGCTTACGAATCATGGGCGAGGTCCTTTGCTTCTGGGTGATGGCAATCTGAAGTTGCGCAAATGAAAACCGCAACATAATGCGAAAGATTTTCATTTTTGGAAAGGATGTTGTCGGGCGTTTTGCAACAGCTGTGTACGGGGTCTCCGCGTCCCTGTACGAATGCCATTAGAATCGCCCGGTTCCCCATGACCCGCAGCCTGAAGGAGAAGCCTGCATGAGTCTGACCAGCGTTGCCCTGATCGTGGTCCTGCTTCTGGTCGCCGCCTACGCGGTGATCCTCTACAACGCGCTGGTGCGGCTCAAGCACGGGGTAGGCAAGGCCTGGTCGAACATCGAAGTGCTCCTCAAGCAGCGGCATGACGAACTGCCCAAGCTGGTGGAGACCTGCAAGCAGTACATGCAGCACGAGCGCACCACCCTCGAGCGGGTGATCGCAGCGCGCAATGCCGTGGCCAGTGCCCGCGAGAAGGGTGACATCGGCGCGCTCGGCCAGGCCGAGAGCGGTCTGCGCGCCGGCCTCGGGCAGCTCTTCGCGCTGGCGGAGAGCTACCCGCAACTCAAGGCCAACGAGAGCTTCCAGTTCCTCCAGCAGCGCATCAGCGGCCTGGAGAACGGCATCGCCGACCGCCGTGAGCTGTACAACGAGGCGGTGAACCTGAACAACGTGCGCATCGAGCAGTTCCCGGATGTGATCATCGCCGGCCTGTTCGGCTTCAAGGCTGCCGAGCTGCTGGAGTTCAGCGACGCCGAGAAAGCCGACGTCGATCTCAAGAGCCTGTTCAACTGACATGGCAGTGGATGTAGCCGGGCTGGCCATCAGCCTGGGATTCAGCTTGGGCGCCTTTGCCGGTGGTGGCTGGTGGTGCCTGCGCCGCCTGGCCCAGGCGCGGCTGCTGCTGGATACCCCGACCTCGAAGATCCGCTCAGCGGCCCAGGGATACGTGGAGCTCTACGGCATGCTCCATCCCAATGGAGACGGCCAACTGGTGGCGCCACTGACGGGCAAGCCCTGCCTCTGGTGGCGCTATCGCATCGAGGAGTACAGCGAGCGAGGCAAGAGCAAGAGCTGGCGAGTGGTGGACAGTGGCGTCAGCGACGCCTGGCTGCGCCTGGCCGACTCCACTGGCGAATGCCTGATCGATCCGCGCGGTGCCGAAGTGCGCCCGTCGACCCGCGAAGTCTGGAAAGGCCATCAGCGTCATCCTCGTGGTGCCCGCGTTTCTGGCGGCCTGAGTGGCTGGTTGTCTGGCGGCGAGTACCGCTATACCGAGGAGCGTCTGCATGCCGACGAGCCGCTGTACGCCATCGGTGACTTCCGCACCAGTGGCGGTGGTCGGCAGGGTCTGGAGCCGACCTCGGCCCAGGGGGCGGTGATCCGCGAATGGAAAGGCGATTTCACCGGCCTGCTGCAACGCTTCGACAGCAACGGCGATGGCCAGCTGGACGAAGCGGAGTGGTCGCGCGTGCGCCTGGCCGCCAGCCTCGAAGCCGAAGACCGTCATCGCCAGACCAGCGCGGCGCCTGCCGTGAATCAGATGCGTCGTCCGGTGGAGTCGCACCCTTTCCTGCTCTCCAGTCATGGTGAAGATGTGCTCGCCCGGCAGTTCCGTTGGCAGGCACTGCTTGGCGCAGTGCTCTGCGTCGGCGGTGCGGTGGCGACCGTCTACCTGCTGAAGGTGACTGGGCTCCTGTAGATCCAATCACGCTTCATCGATCCACCATTGGCGTTCAATGTGGGGGGGGCGCCATCCACCCAGCGGGGTCACTGCGCGACCCTTGGCGAATGAATTCACTCCCACAAACGAATCCTGAGCTTTGCACGGTAAGCACCCTCTCCCTTCAGGGAAAGGTTAGGGGGAGAGGGTTGACGTCAGAGTGTGGCGGGATTGGACGCAGCGTTGGACAGGCGACGGGCCTGCTTGAGGTAGAGGGTGAGTTCGCGGGCGGGCAGGGGCTTGCTGTAGAGATAGCCCTGACCCTCGTTGCAGCCCTGGGCGATGATGTAGGCTTCCTGCTCGGTGGTTTCCACACCTTCTGCGATCACCTGCATGCCCAGGTTGCGCGCCAATTGGATGATGGCGCGGACGATGGTGGCGTCGTCTTCGTCTTCCAGCACGTCCTGCACGAAGCTCTTGTCGATCTTGATCTTGTCCAGCGGCAGGCTCTTCAGGTAGCTCAGCGAGGAGTAGCCAGTCCCGAAGTCGTCGATCGCGATCAGCGCGCCGGAGCGGCGCAGGCTCAGCAGGTGCTGGGCGGCAGTGGAGATGTCTTCCATCAGGCCGGTTTCGGTGACTTCCATCTCCAGGCTGCGTTGTGGCAGGCGATAGACCTGCAGCAGGTTGTTCACCACCCTTGGCAGCTCCGCATGGTGCAGCTGCACGGTAGAAAGGTTGATGGCCATGCGCAGTTCGCTGAAGCCCTGGTCGTGCCATTCGCGAAGCTGGCGGCAGGCCTGGTCCAGCACCCACTCGCCGATGGGAATGATCGTGCCGTTCTGCTCGGCCAGCGGGATGAACAGGTCCGGCGGCACGAAACCGTGCTGCGGGTGTTGCCAGCGCAGCAGCGCTTCGACGCCCACTACACGGTGGTCGCGGTAATCCACCTGGGGTTGGTAGACCAGGTGCATCTCGCCTCGGTTGAGGGCTTCGCGTAGATCCTTCTCCAGTTCGCGGCGCCGCCGCATTTCGCTGTCGACGCTGGCGATGTAGAACTGGTAACGGTTGCGCGAGCGGCTCTTGGCCAGGGTCATGGTCTGCTCGGCTTTCTGCAGCAGCTTCTCCGTGCTGTCGCCATCCTCCGGGAAGAGGGTGATGCCGATGGTGGCGCGCAGGCGTACTTCCTGCTGTTCCAGGGAGAAGGCCACTTCGAGATCGTCCAACACGCTCTGGGCCAGTTCGGCGGCTTCGTAGGGCTGCTCGATATCGGCCTGGACCAGGGCGAACTGGTCGCCCCCCAGGCGTGCCAGGGCGCCCAGTCGGCCGCTGTGGCTGCGCAGGCGGTCGGCCAGGGCAATCAGCAACTGGTCGCCGGTCTGGTAGCTGAACTGTTCGTTGACGCCCTTGAAGTCGTCCAGGCCGACGCAGAGCACCGCCACGCGGCGCTGCAGACGGCCGGCGTCTTCGAGAATCTGGTCGAGTTGTTGCTGCAGTTGCTGGCGGTTGGGCAGACCGGTGAGGAAGTCGTACTGGGCCATGCGCAGCAGGCTGTTCTCGGCTTCTCGGCGCAGGTGGGTATTGCGTTCGATGGAGGCCAGCAGGTCGTTGGCCGTGTTTATCCACAGGCCCAGTTCGTTCTTCTCGTTGCCCTTGAGCATGGGCAGCTTGTGCTCGCTGGGGCGGTCAGGGTTGATGCTGGAGAGGTGCTCGATGATCTTCGACAGCGGCTTGGTCAGCAGCCAGTGGTAAACGAGGTAGAGCACCAGGCCCATGGCCAGGGCGCGGAGTACACCGGAGATGAAGATGATCACCGAGCTGGTGACGAAGTCTTCGCCGTATGGGGCTGTATCGAGAGTGATGCTGAGGTCGCCGTAGTACTCGCTGTAGGGACTGCGGCCGACCAGTTGGGTGGTGAAGGTCTGTTCCTTGCCGAGGATGGGGTCGGTCAGCCAGCGGGTCGACAGCTCCATCAGCGGCCGGTCCTTCTCCGCCAGCATCGGCTCGTTGGGGTGGCCGATGGAGGCGTGGCGCACTGATTCGTGCTGGAACAGGCCTTCGATCACCTGCATGCCCATCTCGCGATCCAGGCTATAGACGGCCTGGGTCGAGGGGTCGCGGAACATGCCAAGGATCCGGTTGGCGTCGTTGGAAACCGCCTGCCGCGTCTTGTAGACATCGAACACGATCTGCGCGCAGCTCAGCACCACACCGACAACCAGTGCGGACAGCAGCACCACACGCAGCAGCTTCAGCGACAAGCTGTGTTTGAGATCCAGCTTCAAATGGAGATTCCTTGTTCGATGCCGCCAGGCGTCAGACGGGTGTGAGTATTGGCAAACAGGCCTTGGCCGTCAAAGGGCCAGTATGTGTATGCCACTATTCAAAGCATCGATCCACTCTCGGGACCGCCGCTTTCGATTCCCCCTCTCCTTTATGTCGGTGCGAACCGGTCCGACCTTGAGGGGGTGTCCGACAATTTTTCCCTTGTACCGCAACAAGACGACGAATGACGCGCAAAAATGAAGAAACCCGGCGAATGGCCGGGTTTCTCTTACCGCTGGAGCGGGTCTCAGGCTGCGTAGTTCTTGGCTACGAAGTCCCAGTTGACCAGGTTCCAGAAGGCCTCTACGTACTTCGGACGCAGGTTGCGGTAGTCGATGTAGTAGGCGTGTTCCCAAACGTCGCAGGTCAGCAGCGGGGTGTCGCCGCTGGTCAGCGGAACGCCGGCACCAATGGTGCTGGCCAGGGCCAGGGAGCCGTCAGCTTTCTTCACCAGCCAGGCCCAGCCGGAGCCGAAGGTGCCGATGGCGGTCTTGGTGAACTCTTCCTTGAACTTGTCGAAGGAACCGAAGGCGGCGTTGATGGCGTCAGCCAGGGCGCCGGTGGGCTGGCCACCGCCGTTCGGGCTCAGGCAGTTCCAGTAGAAGGTGTGGTTCCAGATCTGGGCCGCGTTGTTGAAGATGCCGCCGGAAGAAGTCTTGATGATCTCTTCCAGGCTCTTGCCTTCGAACTCGGTGCCCGGAACCAGGTTGTTCAGGTTTACCACGTAGGCGTTGTGGTGCTTGCCGTGGTGGAATTCCAGGGTTTCGGCGGACAGGTGCGGCTCAAGGGCGTTCTTTTCGTAAGGCAGCGGCGGCAATTCGAAAGCCATGTCTATCTCCTTCATCATCAGGTCGGGATTTTTGCGCCAGGCGCGGGGCCGTTCACGGTCGGCCGAAAAAGCGGCTGCGAGTTTGTACTCTTTATTGCCGCGAAGTCCGGATCATAGCATCGGGCATGGGGCTTAACCACGCAGCAACTGTGTGGTTAAGCCCTGCCGCCAGGGCTCTGGCACGGTTATCTCATCTGGACCCGACGCACTCAGATTCCGTTCACCAATTGAGCCGCCATGCCGAACATCATTACCGCCACTGCCAGATCGAGCAGGCGCCAGGTGGTTGGACGCGCCAGCCAGGGGGCGAGCCAGGCGGCGCCAAGGGCGAGGGCGAAGAACCATACCAGCGAGGCACTGGCAGCGCCCAAGGCGTAGGCGCCGGGGACAGCCTGTTGCGCACCGAGGGAGCCGATCAGCAGGACCGTGTCCAGGTAGACGTGGGGGTTGAGCAGGGTGACCGCCAGGGCCGCCAGCAGTACCGCGCGGCGCGATCGCGGTCCGGTTTCAGCGGACTGGTCGAGGATGCCGGGCTTAACTGCGCGACGCAGCGCCTGAATGCCGTACCAGAGCAGGAAGGCCACGCCACCCCAGCGGGCGATGGCCAGCAGCACGGGGTTCTGTGCCAGCAGGGTGGCCAGGCCGAAGACGCCGGCGCTGACCAGCAACGCATCGCACAGCACGCAGAGTGCGGCCACCGGCAGGTGGTGTTCGCGGCGCAGACTCTGGGCAAGGACGAAGGCGTTCTGTGCGCCAATGGCGATGATCAGGCCCGCCGCCACCAGTATTCCGTTCAGATAGCTCTGCCACATGTTGCTCACTCCGCCTGGGCGTTGGCCGCCAGGGCCCGCAGGGTAGAAAGGGCGCGTTCGGCGTCGGCGCTGGCAACGAACAGGTGATCGTGGAAATAGCCCGCTACGACGTTGCAGCTGATGCTGGCTTGGGCCAGGGCGCCAGCGAAGGTCGCGGTCAGGCCTACTGCACTCAGGGAGGAATGCACTTCCAGGGTGATCCAGGCCGCGCTGTAGTCGTAGGCCAGGCCCAGGCGATCGGCCTCGCTGCGTTCAAGGATCACGGTCAGTCCTTCGCGCTCGCGGAAACTGCCCAGCGGCACGCTGCCTTGCAGGCGGGCGGCGTCTTCGAGGGTGCAGAACACGTACTGGCCGGGGTTGAGTTGCGGCGACATGTTGCGGATCAGAATGGAGAGTGCAGTTTCGCCGGCCATGGTGCTTCCTTCGCTACGACGGGTTGGGATGTGGCGAGTCTGCGGCGCGAAGATGTATAAGGAAAACGAATCTTGCTGATCTCTCATTAGGAAAACTGATTTGTTCGACTACAAGTTGCTGGCCGCCTTGGCGGCCGTGGTGGAACAGGGTGGTTTCGAGCGCGCGGCCCAGTTGCTGGGGCTGTCGCAGTCCGCCGTATCGCAGCGCATCAAGCTGCTGGAGGCGCGGGTCGGTCAGCCGGTGCTGGTACGCGCGACGCCGCCAGCGCCCACTGAAGTGGGCACGCGCCTGCTCAACCATGTGCAGCAGGTGCGCCTGCTGGAACGCGACCTGCAACGCCAGGTGCCGGCACTCGAGCAGGGCGACATGCCGGAACGCCTGCGAATTGCCCTGAATGCCGACAGCCTGGCCACTTGGTGGGCCGCCGCCGTGGGGCAGTTCTGCGCCGAACAGCGGGTACTGATGGAACTGGTGGTGGAGGACCAGGAAGTGGGCCTGAAGCGCATGCGTGCTGGTGAGGTAGCGGCCTGTGTCTGCGCTGCTGAACGCCCAGTGGCCGGCGCCCGCAGTCTGCCGCTTGGTGCGATGCGTTACCGTGCCCTGGCCAGCCCCGCGTTCATCGAGCGGAATTTCCCCAAGGGCGTCACGCCGGGGGCATTGGCCCGCTCACCGGCAATCGTGTTCGGCCCGGATGATCTGCTGCAGCACCGTTACCTGGCGGCGTTGGGAGTCGAAGGCGGCTTCGTCCATCACCTTTGTCCCTCCTCGGAAGGCTTCGTGCGCTTGACGGAAGGCGGCCTGGGCTGGGGGCTGGTGCCCGAGCAGCAGGTGGGGGCGCAGCTGGCGCGGGGCGAGTTGCGGGAATTGATTGCCGACCAGCCCATCGACGTGCCGCTCTATTGGCATCACTGGCGACATGGCGGCGAACTGCTGGGCCTGCTCACCGATCATCTGGCTGCGGCAGCCAGTCGCTGGCTGGTGCCGCTGTGACGTTGCCGGCCCGGCGGGAACGATGATCGGGGATAACGTTCAGAGTCGTTCTATTGGCTCGCGACGCCACACCTGGCAGGCATCAGGGCTGCTAGAGTCGCGGGCATCACGAGGCATGGCAGGGGACCATCGATGAAGATTCTGGTGACAGGGGCGAGTGGGTTCATCGGCGGACGTTTCGCTCGTTTCGCGCTGGAGCAGGGGCTCGACGTGCGGGTGAATGGACGCCGGCCGGAGGGCGTGGAGCATCTGGTCAAGCGCGGTGCCGAATTCGTCCAGGGCGACTTGTCGGACACGGACCTGGTGCTGCGCCTGTGCGACGACGTCGAAGCGGTGGTGCATTGCGCAGGCGCGGTCGGCGTCTGGGGCAAGTACGAGCACTTTCACCAGGCCAACGTACAGGTCACCGAAAACGTGGTCGAAGCCTGCCTGAAGCAGCGAGTGAAGCGTCTGGTGCACCTGTCCTCGCCTTCGATCTACTTCGATGGCCGTTCCCATGTCGGTATTCGTGAAGAACAGGTGCCCAAGCGCTTCTCCGATCATTACGGCGCCACCAAGTACCTGGCCGAGCAGAAAGTGTTCGCCGCCGAAGAGTTCGGCCTGGAAGTGATCGCCTTCCGTCCGCGCTTCGTCACTGGCGCGGGGGATACCAGCATCTTTCCGCGCCTTATCGCCATGCAGCGCAAAGGCCGTCTGAAGATCATCGGCAACGGCCTGAACAAGGTCGACTTCACCAGCGTGCAGAACCTCAACGACGCCCTGCTCAGCGGCCTTCTGGCTGCCGGGCCGGCGCTTGGACAGGTCTACAACATCAGCAATGGCCAACCGGTGCCGATCTGGGATGTCATCAACTATGTGCTGCGCAAGCTGGGCGTCCCCCAGGTGACCCGGCACGTTCCCTATGGCTTGGCCTACAGTGCCGCGCTCGTGAACGAGTCGGTCTGCAGGATTCTGCCGGGGCGGCCGGAACCCTCGCTTTATCGACTGGCCGTGGCGGTGATGGCCAAGGACTTCTCCCTGGATATCAGCCGCGCGCGGCAGTACCTGGACTACGATCCGCGGGTGAACGTCTGGACGGCGCTGGATGAGTTCTGTGCGTGGTGGGGCGCTCAGCAGCCCTAACCGCGCAAGGGACCGGCGTACTGGGTGTACTTGCGAACCAGTTCTTCTTCGCTCAGCACCGGCGGTTTGAGGCGAATGCCGGTCAGGATACTGAGGTGCTCGCCCAGCTCGCGGGTCGTGTCGCGCTGAGATTCGGCGCACGCATTGAGCATGGACAGGATGGCGTCGGGCTGGCTGAGGCGGATATCCACAGCCTGTTCGTCTCGAAGCTGGCGCCGCAGGGTTTGCATGCAGTCCAGCACAGCCTTGGTCAATTCCACTCCTTCTTCCCCCATGGTCGAAGTGTGCTCCTGCCCTTCATGGCGACGAGCGAGAAGCCTGGCGGAGCCTTTGGCTCCGGATGGCGATTTCCTGGCATGGCCCCGTGCCGGGGCTGGCAACTGGCTAGCAAGCCCCGTACCAGGCTGTAAACCCCGGAACTGCTGGGCCCTGGCGTGGTCAATCGAGTGTCTCTGCCCCTGAGCAGTGCAACCCGCACCGCCGTGGCGCGACGCTGAAGACCGCCGTGCGAACCGGTATACTCCCGGCCATTCGCGGTTCTGCGTTTCTCTCCAAAGGTCCCCCAATGCGCAACGACGCTCTTGACGAAGTGGATGATGTCCCCAGCCTGACTACCGATGCCCGTGATCGCGACGAGTTCGGTCATCACCCGGTGGCTGAGCCCGTGCATCGCCACAACAATGGTTATTCAGCCGCTGCTCCCGTGGGCAAGGGAGCCAGCACCGGGCCGCTCTGGGCCCTGGTGGTTGCCCTGGTCGTCGCCCTCTGTGGCCTCGGCTGGTGGAGCTTCCAGCAGATCAGCCTGATGGAGCAGCAACTGGTGGCGACGCAGGAAAGCTTTGCCCGCATCAGTGAAGAGGCAGCCGGCCGCATCCAGGACATCTCCGGTAAGGTGGTCGCCACCGAATCCAGCGTGACCAGCGGCAGTGAGTCCATGAAACTGCAGATCAAGCAGCTGCAGGCCAAGGTAGTCGAACTGACCAAGCAGCAGCAGGCCGCTGGCGCTCAGCTTGGCAGCCAGGGCAAGCGAGTCGATCAGCTCGCGGCTGACGTCAAGGCTGCGCAGAGTGCGGCGACCCAGGTGGGCAGCCAACTGGGCAGCAAGCTCGACGGCCTGGCGAGCGAGCAAAGCAAGCTCAAGGCCGCCCAAGGCGATATGGCCCAGCTGGACAGCCGTCTGAAGGGCCTGGGCAGTGATGTCGAGGCGCTGAAGAAGCAGGGCAATCCGAACCAGGCGATCAAGGGCCTGGAGCAGGACCTGCTGGTGCTGCGTAGCGAAATGGACAACCGTCCGGCACCGTCCCAGGGTGCCAGCACCGCCGAGTTCGATGCTTTCCGCGCGCAAATGACCCGCAATATCAGCACTCTGCAAAGCCAGGTGCAGAACCTGCAGCAGCAGCTGAACATGCGCTGATCCAAGCTGCTTGAGAAAAGCCCCCGTGCCTTGTGGTTCGGGGGCTTTTTTATGGGTGATTCGAGGTTTCGGGAAGGTTTCGCATGTTATTGGCAATCTGGAGCCTGGGAGTCCAGCTCATTGACGAGCGGGCTCTGGCTTAATGTTTCACCTTCCCGGGCGACTCCCTTTTGCAGTCGCCCAAAAGGAAGCAAGTACGCTTGCCCCTGCATCCGGCCCGGCTTCGCCGGGTGCCCTCGCTCCATCATTGCGCCGGGCCCCTCTCGCCTCTCGCGGCATCGATGCCGCTCGTTCCCTCTGCAACGATTCCGCTCGGCCTTCTGAAGGGGCGGAATGGTTGCTTAGTTCCAGGTCGCGGGCTGCTTCAGGATTGTTAGGTCGTCGCCGGCGCGAGTCACCCCTCTAGGTTTGGGAGAGGGGGCGGGGGAGGGAGGCCCGGACACGCGCATAAATTTTCAATTCAAAGTGAAGATCGCGTCTCCAGCCTTAAAACCTGAATACGTAATTCAGATAAAACCGCTCGGCATTGTGGGTAATGATCCCTGCCGGGCCGCGGGAAGCGGTGGTGCGCTCGATGCCGTCCGGTTGGCCCTTGGTGTGGAACTCGTTGTGCAGCCAGACCAGGCTCAAGCCTTTCAGGGCGCCCGTGAAACTGTACTGCAGCAAACTCTGGAATTCCCGGCGGGAAAACCCGTCGTAACCGGCTGCGTGATCGGAAAAGGCATAGTGAACATCCAGCCTGAGTTGTGGAAGACCAATTGAACTGAAGTTGGTGCCGCCCACAAGTTTGAACATTTCCTCATCTTCCACGCCGAAGAAATAGAACAACTTTGCGCTGCTGTTCCAGGCGCCGTGATCCTTGCTGAAGAACAAACGGTCGAAGTCGTCACCTCGAACTTTGTTGTAGGTCATGCCGGCGTAATAGTTCGTCGTACGGTATTTCGCGGAAAGATCGATATAGCGCGCGTCATGGGAGGTTTCTGCTTCGTAGAGTCCGGGTACGCCCTGGTAGTCGAACAGATCGCCGGCATCCTGCTGCATGCCCTGGGTGGCGTAGAGATCGATGAAGCGGCCGGCACCCAGGTCGAAGCTGTGCTCCAGCTTGATGGAGGCGGCGCGCAAGTAGTTATCGGACTCGGAGTATTCGGCCAGCAAGTTGCTGCCGAAGGGCATCCGGTAGGCAAGGGCGAACAGCTGCAGTTGGTCGATCTTCTCGCCGCGGAAATTGCTCAGGTCGTCGCCCCAGCCATTCTCGTTGCGCGGACTGAACTGGTTCACCCGGCTGTAGCGCAGGTTCAGGCTGCCTATGCGGTAGTCCGCATCGAGGCCCGTGGTACCGGCGGGGAGGATACGGGTGGCGTCATCGAAATACTGGGCATAGCGGCGGACCTTCTTGCCGCCGCCCACCACCAGTTCGCCTGCGTCTCCCTGCAGGCGGCCGCGCAGGTAGGCCTCCAGGGGCTTGGCAAGACCATGAGGTGACTGCACCGAGTCGTCGGGTTCGAGGTTGCTGATGCTGTTGGCGTCGTCGCCGATGCGCAGGTCATCGGCCAGGCCGTAGCTGTAGTCCACGCCCAGCACGTCCCGGTACCAGCCGGAATTGAAACTGAACTGAGTGCCCTGGACCCATTCGTCGCGGGTGGGGCCGACACCGTCGCCGTTGTTTTCCTTCCAGTAGAACTGGCTGTAGCGAAGTGACGTGATGCTGTCATTGATAAAGCCATCGGCACTTGCACTTCCTGCCAGTAAGAGTCCGGCAATCCCTGCCAGATACTCGCAGCGAACTCTGCACATCTCATCACCTTTATTCTTGTGTTATGACGAAAAGACCGATTTCCGGGTCGTGGTCTATTGTCGATTCACGCGAATAAAGGGCAATTCAATTGGGTTCCGCGCTGTGGAATCACAACTTCAAGAGTGAATGAAAAGTATCCGTCAGAGTTGTCGACGGATACTTTTCATCAAGACGGCGGTCGAGTGTTCAGCCGAGACTGTGCTGCAACTGGCTGACGGTGCTGGCCAGTCTTCCGAGATGGCGTTCCCTTACGCTCTCGACGCTGCCGGTATCCCGTGGCCAGTGCAGCGCGATGCTGCCGACCAGGCGGCCGCGGCTGAGTATCGGCAGCGCCACGGCGCGGATCAGGAAGGGCAGCCGTATCGAGTATTCCCACGAGCCCTCGGTGCGCTCGCCAAAGCCGCGGTTGTGGGTCTGTTCGTGGGCCTGCAGCAGGTCATCACCGCTAAGCCGGTGGTGCTGCGCCAGGCGCTGTACCTCGGAACTGTCCAACTCGCCGAGGCAGGCCTTGCCCATGGCCGAATGGAACAGGCTGGCCCGCAGCCCTATGACCAGACGATTGCCCGGATATCGCTTGCGCAGCACCTCCGGAATGGAGCTTTCCATCACATGCAGCTCGTCGCCGTCAAAGTACGACAGGTCGGCCACCAGCCCGGTGCTCTCGCTCAGGTCCAGCAGCAGCGGCGCGGCCTGCTCGACAAGGAGCCGGCTGAACCGCTGGGCGGGATTGCCGAACAGGCGGCGGGAGCATAGGCGATAGCGGCGGTCGCACAGTCCCCGGTAGAGCCAGCCCTGCTCCTGCAGGGTGTGCAGCAGTCGCGAGACGGTCGCCTTCGGCAGTCCCGTGAGGTAGTGGAGTTCTTCCAGCCCGAGTTCCTGGTGTTCGCCCAATAGCTCGACTATCGCCAGCGCGCGTTCCACCGACCTGACCGTGCCACCATCGTCTTTACCCTGAGTCTCCGCCACCTGCCGCGCCTCCCGGATTTGCGTTCCGAAAACGCTGCAAGATCGGGACCCGAAGGCGCCAGAGATGCCGCCCATTGGCTTAATCAGCCTCTTTGAGCAACGGTGGCGGACAATTGCGTACCCATTGCGTGAGCTGCTCGTGGGCATGGGCCAGTTGCAGCACAGCCAGGTCAGCTTGCGCCGGGCCCATGATTTGCAGACCCATGGGCAGGCCGGCGGGGTTGAAACCAATCGGTACGCTCATGGCCGGGATACCCGCCAGGGTGGCGCCGATCACCACCTCCATCCAGCGGTGATAGGTGTCCATCTCGTGGCCTGCTATGGCCTTCGGCCAGTGCAGCGTTGCATCGAAAGGAAACACCTGTGCACTGGGGAGCAGCAGGAAGTCGTAACGCTCGAAGAGTTTTTCCACGGCCCGGTACCAGTCGCTGCGGTCCACTGAGGCCTGAAAGACGTCGGCGGCGCTGAGGCCAAGGCCGCTTTCCACTTCCCAGACTGCCTCGGGCTTGAGTCGGGCGCGCCGGGCAGGGTCGGTGTAGGCGGCGCCCAGGCTGCCGCCCACCAGCCATTGCCGGTGCACCAACCAGCAGCGCCAGAGCCGGTCCATGTCGAACGCAGGCTGACAGTCCTCGACCTGGCAGCCGAGGTCGCGGAAATCCGTCAGGGCGCTCTCACACAGAGCCAACAGGCCAGGTTCCATGGGCAGGCGACCGCTCAGGTCGCCCAGCCAACCAATGCGTGCACCGGCGAAATCGCGCTGCAGCGGCCCGATCAGGTCGGCGGTACTGGAAAGGGCCAGCGGCGTAGCACGATGAGGGCCGGCCTGGGTGCGCAACAGTGCCGCCACATCGGCCACGCTTCGGCCCATGGGGCCTTCCGTACCCAGTTGCTGGGCAAACAGCTCGGGTGTGGGGCCGAAGGGCACGCGCCCCTGGGACGGGCGCAGGCCGTAGACGTTGTTGAAGGCCGCCGGGTTGCGCAGCGAGCCCATCATGTCGCTGCCGTCGGCCACCGGCAGCAGGCGCAGCGCCAGGGCGGCTGCCGCTCCGCCGCTACTGCCGCCAGCGCAGAGGCTGGGGTCGTAGGCGTTGCCGGTCGTGCCGAAGACGCTGTTGTAACTCTGCGAGCCGAGGCCGAACTCCGGGACGTTGCTCTTGCCGATGAAGACTGCACCGGCAGCGCGTACCCGCGAGACGGCGATGGCGTCGTGCTGGGCGATCTGCCCGGCGAACAGCGGAGAACCCATGCTGGTCGGCAGCCCGGCACAGGCAGCCAGGTCCTTCACCGCCTGTGGCATGCCGTGCATCCAGCCCAGCCATTGGCCCCGGGCCAACTGGCGGTCGCGTTCATCGGCCTCGGCCAGCAGTTCCTCTGCCGGGCGCAGTGCAACCAGTGCATTGACCCTGGGATTGAAGCGGTCGATCTGTTCCAGGTAGGCCTGCATCACCTCACGGCAGGACAGCTGGCGCGAGCGGATGGCCTCTGACAGAGGCAGCGCATCCAGTGCGACGATTTCCTGCTGCAGGGTGGCATGGGGAAGATTGGTTTCGAAACGAGTCATTCACAGGCTCCGGGCAGTGGCGAGCAGGTCGCGGCGTTGGCGGCGCTCCAGGGCGGCGGGGGCGCCTTCGCGCAGATAGCAGGTGGCGATGAGGCCGACGAAGGAGGCGAAGAGCACGTAGTAGGCAGGCGCTACCGGCGTGCCGCCCACCTGGGTCAGCCAGGTGACGATGAACGGGGCGAAGCCACCGAACAGCATGACGGCGACGTTGTAGGCGAACGCCAGGCCGGTGGAGCGCACGCGGGTGGGGAACTGTTCGGCGACGGCTGTGGGTGCAGGGCCGTAGAACACGCCGATCATCGAGCAGAGCAGCAGTTGCATCACCAGCAGGCGTTCCAGGCTGGGGGCCTGGGCGACCCAGGAGAACAGCGGATAGACCAGGAGGAAGAAGGCCAGGGTGCCGCCGAACAGTACCGGGCGCCGGCCGATGCGATCAGACAAGGCACCGGATAGCGGAATGATGATGGTCATCAGCGCCACGGCCAGCATCTGCACCATGAACACCTGGTCCAGCGGCAGGCCCAGTTGTTTGTGGGCGAAGGTGGGCATGTTCACCAGCACCACATAGAAGGCCACGGTACCGCTGATGGTGCCGCCCATGGTCGCCAGCACTGCGCGGCGATGTTCGCGCACTACTCGCAGCAGGCTGAAGGATTCGCCTTTGTGTTCTTCCTGGGCATCGATGAAGGCTTCTGTTTCCTCCATGTGGCGACGCATCCACAGCCCCACCGGACCGATCAGCAGACCGAGGATGAACGGAATCCGCCAGCCCCAGCTGTCCAGCGCTTCGGGGGACAGGCTGTGGGTCACCAGGGCGCCCATGCCCGCCCCAGCGAACACCGCCAGGCACTGGCCGAAGAGTTGCCAGGCGCCATAGAGGCCACGGCGGTTGGCGGGTGCGCTTTCCACCAGGAAGGCCGTGGCGCTGGCGTACTCGCCGCCGGTGGCGAAGCCTTGCAGCATGCGCGCGATGACGATCAGCAGGGGGGCACCGATACCGATGGCGGCGTAGTCAGGGGCGAAGGCGATCAGGGCGATGGACAGGGTCATCAGCAGGATGATCAGTTGCATGGCCGCCTTGCGTCCCTTGCGATCCGCGTACATGCCCAGCAGCACGCCGCCTACCGGGCGCATGAAGAAGCCGACGCCGAAGGTGGCCAGGGCCATCAGCAGCGAGGCGTACTCGCTGTCGGAGGGGAAGAACAAGCGGGCGATGATGCTGGACAGGAAGCCGTAGACGATGAAGTCGTACCACTCGAGCGCATTGCCGATGACGGCGGCGGTCACCTGACGGGCGCGCGAGGTTCCGCTTTGGGAAGCGTGCATGGGGAATCTCCGGAATCTGGTGTTGGGCTAGGCGGCAGTGGCAGAAGCCTGGGAAGGCGCGGCGGGGTCCTGGAACCAGGTTTCCGTCAGCGCGGCCCAGTACGCGGCGCCGCGCACCAGGATTTCGTCGTTGAAGTCGTATCCGGGGTTGTGAACCATCGGCCGCCCGGCACCGCTGCCGTTGCCGATGAAGAGGTAGCTGCCGGGGCAGCGCTGGAGCATCCAGGCGAAGTCTTCGCTGCCCATCACGGTGGGGGCTTCGAACACCTGGTCGGCGCCGGCTAGCTCCACGCCTATTTGCCGGGCGAAGGCGGTTTCCGCTGGGCTGTTGATCAGCACCGGGTAGGCCGGACGGTGCTCGATGCTGGCGCGGCAGCCGAGGCTTTCGGCCTGGCTGTGGATGATCCCTCTCACGCGCGCCAGCACCTGCTCGCGCACGTGGGCATCGAGGGCGCGCAGGCTGAGGCGCAGCAGCGCCTGCTGCGGAATTACGTTGGCCGCTTCGCCTGCCTGTAGGGCACCGACGGTAACCACCGCCGCTTGTTGCGGATCGACATTGCGACCAACCACTGTCTGCAGCGCCATCACAGTGCTGGAGGCGGCTACCAGTGGGTCGACGGAGAGGTGCGGCATGGAGCCGTGGCCACCGACGCCTTCGATGACCACTTCCAGCAGGTCCTGGGAGGCCATCAGCGGACCTGCGTGGAAGCACAGGTGGCCGGCCTCCAGGCCCGGCATGTTGTGCATGCCGAACAGTGCCTCGCACGGGAAACGTTCCAGCAGGCCATCTTCGAGCATGGCTTCGGCGCCACCCTGGCCTTCCTCGGCCGGCTGGAAGATCAGGTTCAGGGTGCCCTGGAAGTTGCGGGTCGCGGCCAGGTAGCGTGCCGCCCCGAGCAGCATGACCGTGTGCCCGTCGTGGCCGCAGGCATGCATGCGGCCAGCGTGGCAGCTGCTGTAGGCCAGACCGGTGTTCTCGATGATGGGCAGCGCGTCCATGTCGGCACGCAGGCCAAGCGTGCGGTTGGAGGCGCCATTGCGCAGCACGCCGACTACGCCGGTGCGGCCGACGCCGCTGTGTACTTCATAGCCCCACTCCGTCAGCAGGTGGGCGACCAGGGCGGACGTGCGCTGCTCTTCGAAGCCGAGTTCGGGATGGGCGTGGATGTCCTGACGCAGCGCTTTCAAGTCGGCGTCTACGTCATCGAGCCAGGCCTGGATATGTGCGTAACGGGTCATTGTTCTTGTTCTCCTCGTTGGGGCGGCTACCGCCTTTTGCGGCTGGCCCTCAGCTAACCGCGAGGACGAAATGAGAACAATCGAAGGTGGTTCCACAGGGTGGAACAGGGGGGGGGGGCGAGGGCCGCGTTGGGCTTCGCTCCGCTCAGCCGCAACCTACGGGGACGTCGGGGCGTTCCGTAGGTTGGTTTGAGTCCACGACGCCCAACGGGCGAGGAACGAATGCCTCAGAGAGCACTGTTCGCGTTGGACATCAAGCGGCATCCCTGATGCGGGCTGACCCAGGCGGCAGTGCTGCTGCGCCCGAGGCCGCTGGCGGTCACGCGCTTGTGCTCAGCGTCGTCGAGAAAACCGCTGGTGGGTACGTACTGCTTCACGTAGCCCTGGCAGTAATCGGCGTCGTTGCCCATCACGTAGCGGCAGGAGCAGTACTCCTTGGCGGTGTAGGCGCTGATGATGTCGGGGAAGGCCGCAAGGTGCTGGCGATTTTGCCAGGCCAGCGCGGCCAGCAGGATGAGCGCCAGCACCAGCAGGCTGAGAACGGGACGACGGGCGATCACGGCTGCACCTCCGGGGCGAATGCGGCCAGGGCCAGCTTGAGGAAGTCGTTGTGGTGGTAGCTGCCGTCGCGGTCATCGGCGTAGCGCACGATCACCAGTTTCTGGCTGGGCAGCACGTACAGCGCCTGCCCCCAGTGGCCCAGGGCGGCGAAGGCATCTTCCGGGGCGTCCGGCCAGGGTTTGGCGCTGCCTTCGAGCTGGACGTTGAGCCACCAATGGCCGCCGGGTACGGCCTCTCCGGGCTTGGCCGGATCGGTACGGTACTCGGCGAAGGGCTTGCGGTTGAAGGCGACCCAGTCCGCTGGCAGGAGCTGGCGTTCACCCCAGCGGCCGCCGCGCTGCATCAACAGGCCGACACGCGCCAGGTCGCGGGCTGTCAGGTAGCTGTAGGAAGACCCGACGTAGGTTCCAGCAGCGTCGGTTTCCCAGATTGCCGAGCGAATTCCCAGGGGCTCGAACAGCGCAGTCCAGGGGTACTCCGCGTAGGCCTTTTCCCCGACCATGCCGCGCAGCGTGGCGGATAGCACGTTGGTGTCGCCGCTGGAGTAGCGGAAGCGCTTGCCGGGCACCGCATCCAGTGGGTGCGCGGCGGCGAACGCGGCCATGTCGTCCCGGCCACGGGTATAGAGCATGGCCACCACCGAGGATTTCAGCGGTGCGTACTCGTAGTCCTCCTGCCAGGCGAGCCCGGAGGCCCAATGCAGCAAATGGTCGAGGCGGACACCGGGATGGCCTGCAAAGGCCGGGTAGTAACGTGAGACTGGCTCGTCCAACTTGAAGCGACCCTCGCCATAGGCGACGCCGAGGACGGAGGCCAGCAGGCTCTTGCTCACCGACCAGGTGAGGTGTGGGGTGTCTACGCGGGTGGGACCTGCGTAGTGCTCGTAGATGAGCTCGCCATCTCGGATCACCACCACGGCATCGGTGCGAACGCCCTTGCGGCTGGCGTCGTCACGCTGCGGGAAGGCATAGGATTCGAGCGCCTTCACGGCGGCACTACTGGGCGCAGGGGCTTGTTGCCAGTCGGTGGCGGGCCAGGTTTCAGCCTGGGCCAGACCGGTGAGCAAGCCGAGCGCCATGGCCAGCGGTCGTAGAACGGGGATGGGCATTGTTCGGCCTCTTCTGGTTTCGAAGGGCGAAGCTAGCACGGGCCTTGTGACGGTAAAAAGCGCCGAACGCGCCGGCTGCTGTGGCTATTCGGCGCGATAAGTCAGTTCAGCGTGGCAGGCGGTAGTCGTCCGGACCGAGCAGGTCGAGGCCACATTCCAGGTTCTCGATCCAGTAGAGGAAGGCACTGATCATTTCCTGGCCAACGAAGGGACGGCCGTGCTGCGGGACGATCATCTCCACGTCCATGCCGCGCACCATGTCGGCCCAGAGACGGCAGACCTTGTTGCTGGCCATGTAGCGACGGTGGAAGCCTTCCATGTTCGGCACGTGATTGACGAAGTCGCGCACCGGCGTGGCGTCGTCAACCATGGAGGCGCCCATGTCGCCGGAGAAGAGGATACGGCTGACCGGGTCATAGAGCTGGAAGTTGCCCACCGAGTGGAGGAAGTGTGCCGGCACGGCCTTGAGCTGGCAGCGACCCAGATTGATGGACTGGCCGCGATCGGGCAGGGCGATGATGCGGTCGTAGGTGGAGATGCCGTGGCTGATGGCCAGGTAGTTGGCGGTCAGGTGAGGCAGGAAACGAGCCCAGAGCTTGGAGCAGATCACTCGCGCACGGGTGTGCAGCAGCCATTTGTCGAGGGACGCGATGATGTCGGGGTCCTGGTGGGAGGCGAAGATGTAGGTCAGGTCCTGCACCGGCATGTGCTTGGACAATTCCAGCGACAGCGGCGTGTAGGTCAGGTCGCCGCCCGGGTCCAGCAGCAGGTACTGCTCGTGGTCAGTGATCAGGAACTGGTTGGACTGCACGCCGTCGCCGCTGACCAGATCGTCGAACATCAGGCATTGGTGGGAGCCGTTGTCGAACAGCACGATGGGGTCGCGACGCATGTAAACCTCGATAGGAAAAGCGACGCGCAGATGTAAGGCATTTCTGAAGGACGAGTGCTGACCTGAGTCAATTCAGGCTGAGGCGGGCTTTGCTGTGGGGCGATTTCAATCGCGAATGAATTCGCTCCCACAGGGACACAATCGGAACGTCTTCTGTGGGAGCGGTTTCAACCGCGATGCAGGCCGAAGGTCAGCCATTGATCATGGCCCCATTCGTGAATGACTTCGCTTCTACAGGACCGCGTCAGAGCCCCAGGACTGCACGGGCTCTCTCCAGCCGCTTGGCCCTTGGTCCACTGGCAATTTCCAGCACGCCCTGGTCGCGCTGCCAGAGGTTGGCCCATTCCGCCGGACCGCTGGCGAAGGCGGCGTCCAACTCTGGCTTGAGTGCCTTGAACTCGGCGAAGAGGGCGGCCAGCAGCAGGTGCATCGTCGGGGTGGTAGCGCACTGGCGGGAGACTTCGGCGGCGCCACTGAGCAGGCTCAGCAGGCGCAGTTGCAGGAGCTGCGGCCAGGCGCTGTCGCGTCCCACGCCATAGAGCCAGGCGACCATCGCAGCGAGGACGTGGAGGTCTTCGATGCTGCGGAAGGGTTTCACGTATGCGTCCCAGCCATCGCCTGCCAGGCGCTCGCAATGGCTACCTTCCAGGTGCAGGCGGGCATGGGGGACGTCGGGCATCAGCGGCAACGGCTTGAGCTGTTCGACGTGCACGCCGGGAGCGCCATTGCGAACCACCACCAGCGCCAGGCGCGGTGACTCACCTTCGGCCTCCTCACGGGCCGCCACCAGCAACCAGTCGGCGGCGTCGCCAGCGGTGACGAAGTCCTTGCGGCCACTGAGGCTGAGACCCGCCAGGCGCGTCTGCATGTCCGCTGGGCGCACGCTGCGGTTCTCGGTGACGCACAGCGCGCCCAGGCTCAGCGGCGCCGATGGCCAGAGCAGGCGAAGGGCGCCCTGGTAACCCGCCAGGAAAGCCAGGCCGGGGGTAGGCGCCAACTTGCCGCCGAGGACGGCGAGTTCGAAGGGCGTGACCTCGCCCAATCGGTCCAGCAGAGCGCCGTACCAGTCGTCCAGCGGATGGCCGGACGTTAGGCGGGCGGAAGCTTCGAGCAGGCGTTGCCAGGGCATTAGGGATTCCTCGAGGGCTGTCATACAAGCATCACTGGACCGTCATGGTCGTGACACCGGGTCTACCTAGCCTGAGCTTGCACAACAAGATCGTCCGGCTGCAACCGGGATCGAGCCGGCCTACGGAGGCTTATTCATGACCCAGATCGCCATGACCCGCGACAGTGTCGCACCCAACGGGAAAAGCCCTCGCCGCCTGCAGGCCGAGCGCCTGGAAGGCATCGCTGCGCTGCGTGAGGCACAGGCCCTGCGTTTCCGCGTATTCAGCGCCGAGTTCGACGCCAAGCTGCAAGGTGCCGAATTCGGTCTCGACATGGATGACTACGATCCGCACTGCGAGCACATCGGCGTGCGGGATTTGGACAGCGGTGAGCTGGTCGCCACCACCCGCCTGCTCGACCACCAGGCCGCCCGCGACCTGGGTCGCTTCTACAGCGAAGAGGAGTTCAGCCTCCACGGACTCGGTGAACTGCAGGGCCCGGTGCTGGAAATTGGTCGTACCTGCGTCGACCCGGCCTACCGTAATGGCGCGACCATCGCCGTGCTTTGGGGTGAGCTGGCCGAGGTGTTGAACCAGGGCGGCTACCGCTACCTGATGGGCTGCGCCAGCATTCCGATGCAGGACGGCGGCATCCAGGCCCAGGCCATCATGCAGCGTCTGCGCGAGCGTTATCTGTGCACCGAATACCTGCGCGCCGAGCCCAAGAACCCGCTACCCATCCTGGAGTTGCCGGGCAACGTGATTACCGAGATGCCGCCGCTGCTCAAGGCATACATGCGCCTGGGGGCGAAGGTCTGCGGCGAGCCCTGCTGGGACCCGGACTTCCAGGTGGCCGACGTGTTCATCCTGCTCAAGCGCGACGAGCTCTGCCCGCGTTACGCCCGCCACTTCAAGGCAGCGGTCTGAGGCCGGGCATGCTGAAGTCCGTACGTTTCTACGCGCGCGTTGTCCGGCTGATGGCGGTGATTGGCCTCGGCCTGTCACTGGCTGCCTGGGTTTCCGTATTGGAGC
This sequence comes from Pseudomonas sp. JS3066, assembly GCF_036328175.1. NCBI lineage: Bacteria > Pseudomonadati > Pseudomonadota > Gammaproteobacteria > Pseudomonadales > Pseudomonadaceae > Pseudomonas > Pseudomonas sp. JS3066. Next base: position 4,393,316 of record NZ_CP143312.1, on the reverse strand, counting down.
GCCTGGGGCGTGCCGAGCTCATGGCCACCCGGCAGCGCCTGACCCGCTGGTTCCTCAACTGCCTGGCCGGTGCCTTGCCGTTTCGCGTACACGTCAGCGGAAGCGTGCCGGATCAGCCGATGCTCTGGGTGAGCAATCACGTGTCCTGGACCGATATTCCACTGCTCGGCGCCGTCGCGCCGTTGTCGTTCCTCTCCAAAGCCGAGGTGCGTACCTGGCCGGTTGCCGGCTGGCTGGCGCACAAGGCCGGCACGCTGTTCATCCGCCGCGGCTCGGGGGATAGCGGATTGGTTGGCCAGCAACTCGCCCGTCATCTGGGCGATGGGCGCAACCTGTTGATCTTCCCGGAGGGCACTACTACCGACGGTAGCCTCCTGAAGACTTTCCACAGTCGCCTGCTGACCAGCGCGGTCGAGACCGGTGTGCCGGTGCAACCGGTGGCCATCCGTTACCTGCGTAATGGCGAGCGTGACAATGTTGCCCCCTTCATCGGCGAGGACGACCTGCTTTCGCATCTGGTCCGCCTGTTGCGCAGTGATCTGGCAGAGGTGGAAATCCGGTTGCTCGAACCAGTGTCGAGCCAGGGGCTGACCCGCACGGTGCTGAGTCAGAAAGCGAAGAGCGCCGTGCAACTGGCGCTCTTCGGCGAGGAGGAAGACGAGGCATTGGCCGCCTGATAGGTGGTCAGGCCTTGTCTTTGTCCGGCCAGCGGATTGGCGGCACCGCGAGGATGTCGCAGGCCAGCTCGCGTATGGCGGCATCGGCGACACTGCCAATCAGTATCCGCTTCATACCCGTCAATCCACGCGTGCCCATGACCAGCAGGTCGACGGAGTCGCGTTCCAGTACGCGACGCAGCGCGGTCATAGGTTGGCCTTCCTCGATCAGGCGCTGGTCGACGTGTGCGCCCAGTTCCTCTCGGCGCAGGAACTCATCCAGCGCGGCTGTGGCTCGGCGGCGTTCGTCGGCACTGTAGTCGCCCGGTATCGCCCCGGCGCCGGCAGAGGCCGCCAGCATCATCGCGCCACCCAGCGGGTCGAAGGCATGCAGCGCCTTGGTGCCAGTCTTCGGCAGCAGGCCCAGTTCTACGGCGGCACGCACCGCCTGGGCGGAAGCCGGGGAGCAGTCCAGGGCCAGGAGGGGCATCCGGTAGTCGTCTTCCGCCACTTTGTTCACTAGCAGGATGGGTACATGGCTGGTGCGCAGCAGACGTTCCAGGGTGGTACCCGCGAAGATGTCGCGCAGCGGGTTCTTGCGGTGGCTGCCGACAACCAGCAGGTCGATGTCGGCCCAGCGGGTGCAGTCGGTGATGTGCTTGGCCGGATCACCCACTTCCACCCAGATTTCGGGTGCGCGGCCAGCCAGTTCGGTGAAGAGATCCAGCTGCTCGTTCAGGTAGCGGCGGACCTGCTCCACTTCCAACTCGATGCGCAATTGCGGCTGGTCTTCATCGACTACGTGAAGGATGAACCAGGGGCAGTTGAACTGATGGGCCAGCCGGGCTGCTCGCCGCAGGGCACGGTCTGAACGGTTGGAAAGGTCGGTCGCGAGCATCAGGGCTTTCATCGGACGCCTCCTTTAGCGGATTCCTAATCTTATTCCACTGCAGGTGTAGGAAATTTCCCTTGATGCAGGTCAAGCGATGTTTGGCTGGCCGCCGGCGAACTGCTGGAGCTGTGGATAGAACTGCCGAAAATCCTCGCTCAGGGGGTGGTACAGCTGTTCCAGCTCGGCCATGGCGCCGGCCAGCGCTTCGGGACGCGAAAGGCGACGGGATATGCCGGCAACGACCAGTTCCAGCGTCTCGAACTCCCGATAGCTGCCCAACCAATCCTGGGCCGCCATGCGTGGCGCGATGAGGGCCAGGCGGCCGGGCAGTTCGGGCTCGTTGCCCAGGACCTGGTAGACGTGGCGGGTGAAGGCGTCCAGCGGTTCGGTGGCGTAGAGCTTCCAGTCCCGAGCCAGGCAGTGGTCGAAGAAGACATCCAGCAGGATGCCGGCGAATCGCCGTCGCTCGTTGGGAAAGCGCAATCTGGCCTGGGTGATCAGGGGATGGCTGTCGGTGAAGACATCGATGCGCCGGTGCAGGCGGATTGCGGCTTCGATCTCCGCCGGCCAGCGTCCGGCCAGCGGCCCTTTGACGAAGTCACCGTAAAGGCTGCCGAGCAGTTGTGCAGGCTGCGAGCCGCCGAGATGGAGGTGGGCGAGGTAGTTCATTGGCTGAGCTTAACCCAGGGGCGGTTTTATCATGGCGGTCGATGATGACTATCGTCACAAACGATCTGCGTATCGATTTTGATCGATATAAAGTTCGCTCCATCTCGATATGAGAACCCGGCCATGAGCACACAGATTGACCTCGACGAAATCATCAAGGCACTCGCCCATCCCGTGCGACGGGAGATGCTGCAGTGGCTCAAGGAACCGGAAAAGTATTTCGTCGAGCAGGACCACCCGTTCGAAATCGGCGTCTGCGCCGGCAAGTTCGACCAGCGTTGCGGACTGTCCCAGTCCACCGTCTCGACGCACCTGGCGACCTTGCAGCGCGCCGGGCTGGTGACCAGCCGCAAGGTGGGCCAATGGAACTTCTTCAAACGCAATGAAGCCGTCATCGCTGAATTTCTTCGCCAGATGAGCGACGAGCTGTAACTGCAGCACCTGCCACAACCCGAAAATCTTCCCAGGAGCAGGCCAATGCCTACTGCGCTTCTCGTCCTCGCCTTGTCCGCATTTGCGATAGGCACAACCGAATTCGTCATCATGGGCCTGCTGCCCGAGGTAGCTGCCGACCTTGGCGTGTCCATTCCCGGCGCCGGCTGGCTGGTCACCGGCTATGCCCTGGGCGTGGCCATCGGCGCACCGTTCATGGCGCTGGTCACCTCGAAGCTGCCACGCAAGCGCGCTCTGCTGGTCCTGATGGGCGTGTTCATCATTGGTAACCTGCTTTGCGCCATCGCCGCCAACTACGGCCTGCTGATGTTGGCTCGAGTCGTCACCGCACTCTGCCATGGCGCCTTCTTCGGTATCGGTTCTGTGGTGGCGGCGAGCCTGGTGCCGGCCAACCGCAAGGCCTCCGCCGTCGCCCTGATGTTCACCGGCCTGACCCTGGCCAACGTGCTTGGCGTTCCTCTGGGCACCGCCCTGGGCCAGGCCGCCGGTTGGCGCTCGACCTTCTGGGCCGTGACCCTGATCGGCATCGCCGCTCTGATCGGCCTGTGGCGGGTGCTGCCGCGCCAGGACGATGAAGAAGCCACCGACATCCGTGCCGAGTTCGCCGCCCTGCGTGGTGCCGGGCTGTGGCTGGCTCTGTCCACCACCGTGCTGTTCTCCGCCGCGGTGTTCTGCATCTTTACCTACGTCGCGCCGTTGCTTGGCGAGGTGACCGGTATTTCGCCCCGAGGTGTGACCTGGAGCCTGTTGCTGATCGGGCTTGGTCTGACGCTGGGCAACGTGATCGGTGGCCGCCTGGCCGACTGGAAGCTGGCGCAGACCCTGATGGGGGTATTCGTCGCGCTGGCTGTTGCCTCCAGTGCCCTGACCTGGACCAGCGCTGCGCTGATCCCCACGGAAATCACGCTGTTCCTCTGGGCGACGGCCGCCTTCGCCGCGGTGCCGGCCCTACAGGTCAACGTTGTGAACTTCGGCAGTGCCGCGCCGAACCTGGTTTCCACCCTGAACATCGGCGCCTTCAACGTAGGCAATGCCCTTGGTGCCTGGGTCGGAGGCCTGGTCATCAGCCAGGGCTACGGCCTCACCACAGTTCCCCTGGCCGCTGCCGTGCTGGCGATCCTCGCCCTGATAGCGACCCTGCTCACCTTCAGCAACCGTACTCCCGAGCTGCAAGCGGCTCTCGACTGACCCGAGGTAAACGACATGCCCACGCTTTTCGACCCCATCAAGATCGGCGATCTGGAACTTTCCAACCGCATCATCATGGCGCCGCTGACCCGCTGCCGCGCCGACGAGGGCCGCGTGCCCAATGCGCTGATGGCGGAGTACTACACCCAGCGCGCGTCCGCCGGGCTGATCATCAGCGAAGCCACTTCCGTCACTCCCCTGGGTGTCGGCTACCCGGACACCCCCGGCATCTGGTCCGACGAGCAGGTGAAGGGTTGGAGCAACGTCACCAAGGCCGTCCACGCCAACGGCGGCAAGATCGTCCTGCAGCTGTGGCACGTAGGCCGCATCTCCGACCCCAGCTACCTGGGTGGCGACGCGCCCGTGGCGCCCAGCGCCATCGCGGCCAAGGGGCACGTCAGCCTGCTGCGCCCGCTGCGTGACTATCCGGTGCCGCGTGCCCTGGAAACCGAAGAGATCGCCGACATCGTCGAGGCCTATCGAGTCGGCGCGGAGAACGCCCAGGCTGCTGGTTTCGATGGCGTGGAAATCCACGCTGCCAACGGCTACCTGCTGGATCAGTTCCTCCAGGACGGCACCAACAAGCGCACTGACCAGTACGGCGGCTCCATCGAAAACCGCGCGCGTCTTCTGCTGGAAGTGACTGATGCCGCGATCAAGGTGTGGGGCGCTGGCCGCGTAGGCGTGCATCTGGCTCCGCGTGCCGATTCCCACGACATGGGGGATTCCGACCTGGCGGCTACCTTCGGCTATGTCGCCCGTGAACTGGGCAAGCGTGGCGTCGCCTTCATCTGTGCCCGCGAGAAGGAGGGCGAAGACAGCCTGTCACCGCAACTGAAGGAAGCCTTCGGCGGCGTGTTCATCGCCAACGAGCGCTTCACCCGGGACAGCGCCAGTGCCTGGCTGGAAAGTGGCAAGGCCGATGCCGTGGCCTTTGGCATTCCCTTCATCGCCAACCCCGACCTGCCTGAGCGTCTGCGCCTGGATGCACCGTTGAACGAGCCGCGTCCGGAGCTCTTCTACGCCAAGGGTCCGGTGGGCTACATCGACTATCCGCGCCTGTAACAGCGCAACAGGCCTTGTAGGGGTGAATTCATTCGACAAGGGCCGCGCCGCGGCCCCGAGGTGGCTTTGCCTGCGTGCAGGCCTTCGGCCTGCCTGGGAAATGAATTCGCCCCTACAGTTATCTTGGCGAGATCAAATTTCCGATTCCTCTGGTAGCTTTGCTTCCATTGTCCGTCCGTCGGGATCGCCCCAGGGGGAACCCGGTGGCGATTCGTGTGACCAATGGAGTCCGGCCTGAGTCTCTGGGCCGTCAGCGACATGCCAAAGGAAGCCCGCATGCACAAATCGATACGCCCCCTCGTTGCCCTGCTCGCCGCTCTGGCGTTGCCCGTCCACGCGAGCTGGTACCTGGACAACGAGTCATCGCGGATCTCCTTTATCTCCACCAAGTCCGGCAGCATCTCCGAGGTACACCGCTTCCTCACCCTGCACGGCAAGATCGGCAAGGATGGCAAGGCCAACCTGCGCGTGGAGCTGGAGTCAGTGAGCACTGGCGTGCCGCTGCGCGACCAGCGCCTGCGGGATCAGTTCTTCGAAATCGCCAAGTACCCCGAGGCCGAGGCCAGCGCCCAACTTGACCTGCGTCCGATCACCGACCTGGCACCTGGTGCACAACTGGAGCTGGGCCTGCCGCTCACCGTGAAGATTCGCGAAAAGCAGCAGCAATACCGCGCGGAACTCCTGGCCACCCGCCTCGATGACCATCGCTTCCAGGTGGTGACCCTGGCGCCGTTGGTGCTCCAGGTGGAGGACTTCGGCCTGACCACGGCGCTGGATGGCCTGCGCAAGCTCGCCGGCCTGCCGGGCATCAGCCTGTCGGTGCCGGTGGGGGCCGTGCTGATCTTCACGGAGCGCTGATGGGGCAGATCTTCCCCTGGAAGTCCGGCAACCGCCTCGAGTTGCTGATTGACGGACCGCAGTTCTTCCCGATCATGCTCACCGCCATTGCACGGGCCGAGTACCAGGTTGCGCTGGAGTTGTACCTGGTGGAAGACGGCCGTTGCAGCGAAGCGCTGGTAGATGCGTTGTGCGTTGCTGCCGTGCGCGGAGTGCGCGTGCGTTGCCTGTTCGATGATTTCGGCAGCCTGAAACTTGGCAGGGTGCTTCGCGAGCGACTCAACGATGCCGGGGTGCTGCTGCAGTTCTACAACCCGCTGCGCTGGCGGCGCGGCTTCAGGAACCTGTATCGCGACCATCGCAAGATCCTCGTGGTGGATGACCGACTGGCATTCGTGGGCGGCACCGGCGCCACCGACGAATTCTGGGACCCGGCGCAGGAAGCCAGCCGTTGGCACGAGGTGATGGTCGCAATCGAGGGCCCGCTGGTGGCGCACTGGCAATTGATCTTCGACTACCAGTGGCTGGCCAACCTCGGCCGCCGCCCCTGGAAATCGGGCGATGCGCCGGGCCTGGCGCATCTGCCACCCTATCCGGCGGTGGGCGAGGGGCTTGGTCGCCTGGCCTACGCCGATGCCAGCCAGCATCGCGACATCGTCCAGTCGCTGGTGCGCAGTATCCGCACGGCGCGCAATCGTGTGTGGCTGGCGACGCCCTACTTCCTGCCGAGCTGGAAGGTTCGCCGTGCCCTGATCAAGGCCGCACGACAGGGGGTCGAAGTGCGCCTGCTGCTCACCAGCCGTCACACCGACCACCCGCCGATACGCTTCGCTGGCCAGCGCTACTACCCGCGCCTCCTGCGTGCCGGCGTGCGGATATTCGAGTACCAGCAGCGCTTCCTGCATCTGAAAATGGTGCTGGCCGATGACTGGGTCAGCGTCGGCTCCTGCAACTTCGACCACTGGAACCTGCGCTTCAACCTCGAGGCCAACGTGGAGGCGCTGGACCAGAACTTCACTCAGGCGGTCGATGCCTGCATGCGCCAGGATTTCTCCGATAGTCGCGAGATCACTATGGACGACTGGCATGCCCGGCCCCTGATCAAACGCTTGCGCCAGCGCCTTTGGGGATGGCTGGACCGTCTGGTGGTGAATCTGCTTGACCGCCGCCGCTAGCGGCACGGGAATGGCCGCCGCACTTTCGTCGGGTGTCTGCGGATCGATGCCGGGCTAGGCTTGCTCCACAACAACAAGAGGGAGTGGCTGCATGGGCCGCCGATACCTGCCGATCCTGCTGCTGTGCGCCGTGCTGGGCGGCTGTTCCACCCCAGGTGCGTTCTTCGGTGCAACCGAGGGACCGGCCTTCCAGTCCATTGCGCCGAGCGATGGCGAGCACGCGCTGGTCTACCTCTATCGGCCGCAAAGCCAATGGGCCGACCAGGAACTGGAAGCACCTGGCATCTTCCTCAATAACGAACTGATCGGCAGCCTGCCGAGCAATGGCTACCAGGCATTGGAATTCGAAGCCGCCAGCTACAAGCTGGAAGTGCGTCGGCCCCTGTTCGGCAGCTACTGGACCCTGTTCGCCGACGGTCCACTGGACTTCACCCTGGTCACTTCCTTTGCTCTGGACGCCAGCGCCGGTCGAACCTACTTCCTGCGCTACGACGAACTGGACCCGCCGCCGAAGAACAGCGAACAGCCCGGCGCGGGCAACGGTCCACTGCAACTGGTGGAGGAATCCCTGGGCAGCCAGGAAATCACTGCCACCCGTCAGGTGCAGCCGATCGAGCGGGTTGCCGCCAGCGGTGAAGTGGTACGCCCTCAGGAGGGTTTCTGGCGCGGCGTGGGCCGGGCGCTGGATAAGATTGGCATCTGACGCTTGGCATTCCTGTAGTAGGGGCCTATTACCCGCGATCGAAAGACGCCGTGGATAATTGGCTACCCTTTGAAGCCTCAGGGCTTCCAATCCAGGAGGATGCGAAATGGCCGCGAAGAAGATTCTGATGCTGGTCGGCGACTACGCCGAAGACTACGAAACCATGGTGCCGTTCCAGGCCCTGCTGATGGTGGGTCACACGGTGCACGCCGTGTGCCCGGACAAGATCGCCGGCCAGAGCGTGCGCACCGCCATCCATGACTTCGAAGGTGACCAGACCTACAGCGAGAAGCCTGGCCACAACTTTGCCCTCAACTTCGACTTCGCCAAGGTCAAGGCAGAGGACTACGACGCCCTGTTGATCCCGGGGGGGCGCGCGCCGGAGTACCTGCGCCTGAACGCTGCCGTGTTGGAGTTGGTGAAGGCCTTCGACAAGACGGGCAAGCCCATTGCCGCGGTCTGCCATGGCGCCCAACTACTGGCGGCCGCCGGCGTGCTGGAGGGGCGCGAGTGCAGCGCTTATCCGGCGTGCGGCCCGGAAGTCAGGCTCGCCGGTGGCCAGTTTGTGGATATCCCGGTGGATGCTGCCCACACCCAGGGCAATCTGGTCACCGCCCCGGCCTGGCCGGCTCACCCTGCCTGGCTGGCAGGTTTCCTCAAGCTGCTCGGGACGAAGATCGAGCTGTGAGGTGCGTAGGGTGGAAACCGTTTTAGGTTTCCACCACCGAGGTCGTGCCGGCCTCCGAGGGTGGATTGGTGAAGCGTGATCCACCCTGCGCCGATGCACCACACCATGAACCTGGAGGCACCCATGTGCGAGCTGTACGTCAAGGCCGATCCCATCCTCTACGAGTCCCGCTCGCGCTCGCTGCGAATCCGCGGGGTCGTGACCACCCTGCGCCTGGAAAACCAGTTCTGGGACATCCTGCGAGAGATCGCCGAGGTGGATGGCATGACCACCAACCAACTCATCACCAAGCTCTACGACGAGGTGATGGAGTACCGCGGCGAGGTGATCAACTTTGCCTCTTTCCTGCGGGTGAGCTGCACCCGCTATCTGGCTCAGCGGCGCGCCACGGTCGTCGAGCTGCCAAAGGCGCGAGCGCAGGGCTGAGACCTTAAACCACCTGTTCGACCCAGTCGTTCAGGTTGTAGTAGTTGGTCACGCGGGCGATCTTGCCGCAGTGGATGTGGAAGAAGGCGCCCGCTGGCAGCACGTAGGTCTGGCCCTTGGCCGGCGGCAGGCCCTCATCGTCGGACAGGTACTGGCCGTGCACCACGAACTCGGCGGCGGCGCGGCTGCCGTCGGCACTTTGCATGACCACGATGTCTGACAGTCGCTCCTTATAGCAGCGGTTCATTTTGTCCATGAAAGCTGCGAAAGCGGCCTTGCCCTGCTGGCGTTCGCCCTGGTTGATGTCGTGCACCACATCCTCGCTGAGCAGGGCGAGGAAGGCCGGCATGTCGCTGGCGTTGAAGGCGGCGTAATAGGCTTGCACCAGTTCGGTAGCGGTCATGGTTGGGTTCCTGTCGCAATGGGGTCATTCGGTCCGTGCCCGGCATGATAGGTTCTTGACCCAGGCCCGGCTTAGCCAGGGGCGTCATCCACATCGCCAGAACGACCGCTCCCATGCAGATCCGACTTCTCCAGGGCGCTGCCATCGCGCCCCACATTGAAGACCTCGCACGCCTTCGACTGACGGTTTTCCGCGAGTTTCCCTATCTCTACGATGGCACGCTGGAATATGAAGCGCGCTACCTCTCGACCTATGCCGAATCGCCGGAGAGCCTGTTCGTCCTGGCCCTGGATGACCAGCGCGTCGTAGGTGCTTCCACTGGCCTGCCGATGGCGGATGAAACGGAGGAGTTCCAGCGGCCCTTCCGCGAGCGGGGCTGGGACCCGAAGCGCATCTTCTACTTCGGTGAGTCCGTGCTGCAGGCCGAATACCGGGGCAGTGGTCTGGGCGTGCGCTTCTTCGCCGAGCGCGAGGGGTACGCACGGCGCCTGGGTCGTTTTCGCCATTGCGCCTTCTGCGCGGTGGAACGACCGGACGATCATCCACGACGGCCTCCGGGCTACCAGCCGCTCAATGAGTTCTGGGCGCGGCGTGGCTATAGCCACCATCCGGAGCTGCGCACCGAATACCACTGGCGCGACCTGGACGAAGATTCGCAGTCGGCCAAACCCATGTCCTTCTGGCTCAAGGAGCTCACTCCATGATCAGGATCGCCGCCTGCCAGTACGCCATCGAACTGCATGAGAGCTGGGACGCCTACGCCGCACACCTGGAGGCAGTCTGCGCCGAGGCGTCAGCGACTGGCGCGAAACTGCTGGTGCTGCCCGAGTACGCCGGCCTGGTGCTGGCAGGCCAGTTGCCGCCGGATGAGCGGGGCGACCTGCAGGCGTCCATCGTCGGCATCCAGCCGCTCCTGCAGGACTGGCGAGCGCTGTGCGCCGGCATTGCCGCGAAGCGCGGTGTCTACTTGCAGCCCGGCAGCCTGCCGGTGCGTGACGCAGACGGGCGCTTTCGCAACCGCGCCTGGCTGTTCGGTCCGGGCGGCGAACTCGGCCATCAGGACAAGCTGATCATGACCCGTTTCGAGCGAGAGCAGTGGGGCATCGTGGCGGGGGAGGGGCTGAAGGTGTTCGACACGTCCCTGGGACGACTGGGCATCCTGATCTGCTACGACAACGAGTTCCCCATGCTGGCGCGTACCCTGGCCGAAGGCGGCGTCGACCTGATCCTCGCCCCCAGCTGCACCGACACCGAAGCCGGCTACAACCGTGTGCGCATCGGTGCCCAGGCGCGCGCACTGGAGAACCAGATCGCCGTGCTCCAGGCCCCCACCGTCGGCTTGGCGCCATGGTCGCCCGCGCTTGACGAGAACATCGGCCGCGCCGGCCTCTATGTGCCGCCGGACTATGGCATGCCGAGCAACGGCGTGATCGCCGAAAGCCCCGAACTCTGCCCCGCTTCCAGCCAGTGGCTGATCTGCGATCTGGATCTGGAGGAGGTGCGCCGTGTGCGTACGGAAGGGCAGGTGTTCACCCGGCGGGACTGGCCGGAGCAGTTCGAGCCGGAGCACCTGGCGCTTTTGTGATCGGGCTGGATTTTTTGCGTTGATGACGTTTCAGTGATGAAGGCAACTGGCTAGCATGGCGGCAATTTGATGCGTGTCGGTAAGGAGACCTTCATGAAACGCGCGTTGCTCTTGTCGCTGCTGCTGTCGCTGGCCGGCTGCAGGTCCATGAGTGGGCTAACCCTCGACGATGATTACAAAGGCCCGGACGCCGGTTATGTGGTGATCGGTTTTGGGGCGTCGGCCGGAACCCAGTACAGCAGCGTAGCGCTCTACTACGGGCGCTCCATGTTCAATGGCGGCAGCCTTGAAGAGTACAGTCGGTTCATGTACCCGCCGCTAATGCAGCCCTTTGCCAAACCCGATTTCCGAAGCGAGAAGGACGAGGGGATGGTACTGGCGGCAAAACTGGCTCCTGGCGAGTATGAGTTCGTCAATTACTCGGCCACTATTTTCCGCGGGAGTATCCTTCCACCCCTGGTCTATTCCGCAGCCGCGCCTTTCTCCATCCCGTTCATCGTGCGCCCCGGCGTTACGACCTACCTGGGCAACTACCAGGCGGTCGCTTCGGAGGGCAGGGGCCTACTGGGGGCATGCGGGAAGGGCCGCCCATTTTCCTGCTGCAGGACCAGTCGGAACGTGACATCGCGCTGGCGCGCAAGCGTGAGCCCAAGCTGTTCAAGGCCGTCGACAATGCGACTCCCAAGGCTGCCTGGATCAAGCGCGAGTTCTTCGTCGAAGAGATCCCGCCGGAGGTCCTCAGCAAGCAACGCGGCCGCATGAGTCTGCAGGAAATTCTCTGGGGCGGTTGAGCGCAGGTAAGGGCGCGGGGCCAGCCGGGCCCATGCGCCACGAAAGGACTCAGAAGTCTGTGAAGTAGGGCGCCGCAATCTCCGCGTAGCGACGGGCACCAATCTCGTTGAGGTGGTGATTGTCGTAGTAAATCAGCGTTCCATCCGCGTATGGGGCTTCCTCGAAGAGCGGATCCGCGGAAAGATCCAGGAAGCTCGCTGATGGATGCTTGGCGACGATCTGGGCGACCAGTTGATTGGCTGCCTGCCATTGATCATTCATCTTGCGGCTGACGGGAAGGCCCAATTGATCGAAACGGGTCATGCGCTGCATGTTCGAGTCGAACATTGGTAATTGAGCCATTACCAGAACTTTCTGGCCGCGTGCGTCGGCTCCTTGCAGAAACTTCTCGAATGCTTGGAGAAAGGCGGTGCTCTGGGTCTGGTACTGCCACATGGCAGCAATGACGATCTTGGGCGCCTGTTCGAGATAAGGGGCCGCCGCCTGGATCTGCGCGCGGCACGCAGCCTGTGCCCAGTCGGGCAGCCGCTCCACGTCGAAGCCTGGGATGGTAACGCAACTGCTCCCGCTGATGATGCGTGCAGCGAGCTTATCGGTCTTGCCCACCGCGTCGAAGAACAGGTTCAACTGCGCAGCATGGCTGTCCCCGAGTACCAGCAGAGGCTGCTTGCCATCTCGATCGCCATGGATGCAGTCGCCGACCAGCTTGCCATGGCAGATTTCTGCATCCACGGCGTATTGGGTCTGTTCGACGGGAAGACTCTCCACCAACCCTCGATTGAGTTCGCTGGAAAGGGCGATCAGCGGCGCCGCCAGAGCGAGTATCGCCGCTATGCGCAGCCACGCGGTATGGCGATTGGGAGCGGAGCGGAAGGGCTGCTCGATCCAGCGATACGACAGATAGGAGAGCAAGAGGGTCAGGACCGCAAAAAGGGCCAGATGCTCAGGTGTCAGCTCGTACTGGCCCGTGTAGTAGCGGATAGCCGCCAAGACCGGCCAATGCCAGAGATAAAGCGAGTAGGACAAACCGCCAATCCATACCATGGGGGCTGCAGAAAGCAGCACCGTCACCGGTCCGCGTCGCGCGGCCATCATCATTACGGCGCCGAGGCACGGCAGCAGGGCGATCCAGCCCGGAAAACCGCGGGATTCGTCGATCAAGGACACGCTGGTGAGTACCAGCAGAAGCCCCGCCAGCGCGAGCGCTGGCACGAGGCGTGGCGAGGAGAAGCCTGCGGGTTTCCAGAGGGCCAGGGTTGCGCCAACCAGAAACTCCGGGATTCGGGCCAGCAATGAAAAGTAGACAGCCTGCCGATTTGCGTTGTCGTTCAACTGGTAGCCGACGTAGGCGGTCAACGCCAGCGCAATGCCGGGCAGCAGGAATCGATTGAGTCGACGCGGCATGAGCAGAACGAGCGGCAACAGCAGATAGAACTGCATCTCCACCGCGAGCGACCAGGTGTGCAGGAGCGGTAATTCGTGAGCGCTAGGGGCGAAATAGTCACCGAAATCGGCGAAGTGATTGTTGCTGCTGAAATAGAGCGCCGAGTTCAGGCTTTTCTTGAAGAAGCGGAAATCGTCCGGCACAAGGAATACCGCCATCACCGCGGCGACCACTGCCAGCAGAACCAGGTAGGCCGGGGCGATGCGACGGAATCGGCTTAGGTAGAAGTCGACGAAGTTGAAGCGATTGCCTTCCTGCTGCCGCAGGATGATCGATGTGATCAGGAAGCCAGATATCACCAGGAAGATGTCGACGCCGATGAAGCCGCCAGGCAGCCAATCCTTGTTTGCGTGGAACAGGATCACCGCCAGCACTGCAATGGCTCTTAGCCCCTGGATGTCATTTCGCACCGAAAGATCCGAGACCTTGGACGCTTTGAGCTGTGCAGCGCCGTTCCGGGCGTCGTGCCCGATATAGGTGTTCATGCGTGGCGGTTTCCCCGGGTCCAGACCGCTCCAATCTCGCAGACAGCAATGCTGCCCAGTTACAAAAATGCCCGGCACGAGGCCGGGCATCTCATTCGGCGCGTGGCCGTTACTTCACTTCCACCGCCAGGTTCTCGGCGATCTTCTGTTGCCAGATCGCCGGGCCGGTGATGTGGACCGACTCGCCGTTGGTATCGACGGCGACGGTGACCGGCATGTCCTTCACGTCGAACTCGTAGATGGCTTCCATACCGAGTTCGGCGAAGGCCAGGACCTTGGACTTCTTGATCGCCTGGGCCACCAGGTAGGCGGCGCCGCCGACGGCCATCAGGTAGACAGCCTTGTTGTCCTTGATCGCTTCGATGGCGATAGGGCCACGCTCGGACTTGCCGATCATACCCAGCAGGCCGGTGCTTTCGAGGATCTGGCGGGTGAACTTGTCCATGCGGGTCGCGGTGGTCGGGCCAGCCGGGCCAACCACTTCATCACCGACCGGATCGACCGGGCCGACGTAATAGATGAAGCGGCCTTTCAGGTCCACCGGCAGTTCTTCGCCCTTGTTCAGCATGTCGACCATGCGCTTGTGCGCGGCGTCGCGGCCGGTGAGCATCTTGCCGTTGAGCAGCAGGGTTTCGCCCGGCTTCCAGCTCTGCACTTCTTCCGGGGTGATCTTGTCCAGGTCGACGCGGCGAGCGGACGGGCCGGCTTCCCAGACGATCTCCGGGTAGGCGTCCAGCGGCGGGGCTTCCAGTTCGGCGGGGCCGGAGCCGTCGAGCACGAAGTGGGCGTGCCGGGTAGCCGCGCAGTTGGGGATCATGCACACCGGCAAGGAGGCGGCGTGGGTCGGGTAGTCCATGATCTTCACGTCGAGCACGGTGGTCAGGCCGCCCAGGCCCTGGGCGCCGATGCCCAGCTGGTTGACCTTCTCGAACAGCTCGAGGCGCATTTCCTCGATCTTGTTCTGCGGACCGCGGGCCTTCAGCTCGTGGATGTCGATCGGGTCCATCAGGACTTCCTTCGCCATCACCGCAGCCTTCTCGGCGGTACCACCGATACCGATGCCGAGCATGCCCGGCGGGCACCAGCCGGCGCCCATGGTCGGGACGGTTTTCAGTACCCAGTCGACGATGGAGTCGGACGGGTTGAGCATGGCCATCTTCGACTTGTTCTCGGAGCCGCCGCCCTTGGCTGCGACGTCCACTTCCACGGTGTTGCCGGGAACGATGGAGTAGTGGATGACCGCCGGGGTGTTGTCCTTGGTGTTCTTACGGCTGCCTGCCGGGTCGGCCAGGATGGACGCGCGCAGGACGTTCTCGGGCAGGTTGTAGGCGCGACGCACACCCTCGTTGATCATGTCGTCCACGCTCATGGTGGCGCCGTCCCAGCGCACGTCCATGCCGACGCGGACGAACACGGTGACGATACCGGTGTCCTGGCAGATCGGGCGGTGGCCGGTGGCGCACATGCGCGAATTGATCAGGATCTGCGCCATGGAGTCGCGCGCGGCGGGCGACTCTTCACGCAGATAGGCCTCATGCATGGCCTGGATGAAATCCACGGGATGGTAGTAGGAGATGAACTGCAGGGCGTCGGCGACACTCTGGATCAGATCATCTTGCTTGATCACGGTCATGTGGGCGCTCCTCTTGGAGGGAACATCAGGGAAGCGCCGGACCACGACCCGGCGCGCGAGGCTAAAAAAGGCGCGGCAGTATAGCGCGTGGTGCCATTCGGGCACAGTCGCCGGTAGTCGACCTTGGTCGGTTGTCGGCCACATCCTACAGGCTAGGAAATTTGTGATCACAGGCGTACATTGAAGGCATGGTGCCATTACGGGAAGGAGCCCCATGAGCCCATCCAGCCAGCGGGTCAGCCATAGAGCCTTGCAGAGTTTGCTGTTGAAGCGCTTCGGTATGGCAGTGGCTACCTACTCGATGGTCCTGCTTTTGTGCTGGGTCGCGATGATCGGTGGCTTGTTCCGGGTTTCGGCGAGCACCGCCCTGATCGGCTCCGGCTTCGTCGCCCTGTCCCAGTTCGTCCTGTTCTGGCTGTTCATGAGCGGGCACAACCTGCGCTTTTCCGATCCCAGCCTGACCGAGCCCCAGGTGCTGCTGGCGCTGGCCTGGAACACTTGGCTGATGTCCATGGTCGACACCGCGAGGGGAACACTGCTGGCGGTTTATGTGCTGATCATGATGTTTGGCGTATTCCAGCTCAAACCGCGGGTATTCGCCCGCTGCGCGGCAGTCGGCTTCTTTGCTTTCGCCGGCCTCAATCTGTTTGAAGCCTACTGGATGCGCTTGCCCGATCCGGCCCTGGCGTTGTTGCAGGTTTGCGTGCTGTTCGTGTTGATGGTCTGGCTGAGCTTGTTCGCCAGCTATGTCCAGGCGCTGCGCCAGCGCATGCGTCAACGTCGCTTTGCCCTCCAGGCGCACCAGGACACCCTGCGTGGAATGATGCGTCAGTTGGAGGACCTGGTAGCCACCGACGAGCTGACCGGGCTGTTCAATCGCCGTCATTTCCTACGCCTGGCCAGTCGCGAGCTGGAGAACCTGACGCCGAACCGCCGGCATGGGCTGGCGCTGATCGACCTGGACCATTTCAAGCGAATCAATGATGTCCATGGCCATGCCGCCGGTGATCGGGTGTTGCAGACGTTCGCCGCCGTCGCGCGGGCGTGCCTGCGTGATGGCGATGTGCTTGCGCGCTACGGCGGCGAGGAGTTTGTCCTGCTCCTGCCCAACTGCGATGCAGACCGCCTTACCGCTTGTTGCGAGCGCCTGCGCCAGGCCTTTGAACAGGCCGAGCCGGTGGGCGTGCAGGTTGAGCGGTTGAGTCTGTCGGCGGGCATGACTCTGCTGACGGCCGGCGACGATCTGGATGATGCGCTGCAGCGTGCGGATCAGGCACTCTATCGGGCGAAGCGCGGCGGACGTAACCGTTGCGATGCCGCCTGGGAGGGGCAGGGTGCCTGAACTTGAAGTTGCCGGAAAACACTGGAGCGTTGCACCTGCCAGCAACTTGCTGGATGCCCTGAATGCCGGCGGTTGCAACGTGCCCTTTAGCTGCCGCGCTGGCAGTTGCCACGCCTGCCTGGTTCGTTGCCTGTCTGGAGAACCGGCTGATGCCCTACCTGAGGCGCTGGATAGTGTCCGGCGTGCCGAAGGCTGGCGGTTGTCCTGCCAGTGCCTGGTAGTGCAGGACCTGGTGGTGGAGGTCTTCGATCCCGCTCGTGATGGTCTTGAGGCAGAAGTCGTCGGTATCGACTGGTTGGCTCCAGACGTCCTGCGCTTGCGGCTCGTGCCGCAGCGACCTCTGCGCTACAGCGCGGGTCAGCACCTTCTGCTATGGAACGACGAGGGTATTGCGCGGCCCTATTCCCTGGCCAGCCTGCCCGGTGTCGATGACTGCCTGGAATTTCATCTGGATTGCCGCAAGCCCGGCCTCTTCAGCGATCGGGCTCGTCGTCTGGCATTGGGCGAGAAGCTGCGCCTGGGCGAACTCCATGGCGGTGCACTTCACTACGATCCATCCTGGGATGCGCGGCCGCTACTGTTCCTCGCTTCGGGCACCGGTCTCGCGCCGCTCTGGGGGCTGCTGAGGGAGGCCTTGCGGCAGCATCACCAAGGCCCCATGCGCGTCATTCACCTGGCCCATGACGCCCAGGGCCACTACCTTGCCAACCCCCTTGCCGAGCTGGCCACAGCCCATCCAGGCCTGGAAGTCAGCCTGATCTCCCCGGCCGAGCTGCCAGAGGTTTTGGCGCAATTCCGCCTTGTTTCCCGCCAGACCATCGCCTTACTCTGCGGCCATCCTGCCAGCGTCGAAGAGTTTGCACGCCGGCTGTACCTGGCCGGCCTGCCCCGCAATCAGTTGCTGGCCGATACCTTCCTGACCCGCGAAGCCTGAAGTCGCGGGCCAACACCCATCGAGGATTTGCCATGAGCGAGCACATTCTGGTCGAGCGCGAACAGGGCCTGCTGACGCTGCGGATGAACCGTCCGGACAAGAAGAATGCCCTGACCCGTGCCATGTACAGCGGCATGGCCGAAGTGCTGGACGCCGCGCGAAACGATGCTGGCGTACGTGTCGTGCTGATCACCGGCAGCGAGGAGTGCTTCACCAGCGGCAACGACATCGTGGACTTTCTGCAGGAACCGCCGAGCGGGATGGGCAGCCCGGTGTTCCAGTTCATGCGCGCGCTGTTCGACTTTCCCAAGCCTGTGGTGGCGGCGGTAAGTGGTCCGGCGGTAGGCATTGGCACAACCTTGTTGCTGCATTGCGATCTGGTCTTCGTGAGCTGCGATGCCAAGCTGAAGATGCCATTCGTCAGCCTTGGCCTCTGCCCCGAATTCGGTTCCAGCTTGATCCTGCCGCGTCTGCTCGGTCACGCGAAGGCGTCGGAGTTGCTGCTTTTGGGTGAAGGCTTCACGGGTGAGCAGGCTGCCAGCTGGGGTATCGCCAACGCTGCACTGGAAAATGGGGCTGCGACTCTGGCCCGCGCCCGCGAGGCCGCACTGCGATTCCTCGACCTGGCGCCCTCGGCACTGGCGGTGAGCAAGCGCCTGATGCAGGCGCCGGGCCGCGAAGAGTTGCGCCGGGTGATCGCGGAAGAGGGCGAGATGTTCAGCCAGCGCCTGCGTTCGCCTGAGGCGGTGGAAGCGCTGTCGGCCTTCACCCAGCGACGCAAGCCGGATTTCTCGAAGTTTGTATGAGGCTGCGAGAGCCGCTGTAGGGGAATCGATGCTGTAGGGGCGAATGAATTCGCCCCTACAAGAAAGCCAAAAGCCGCCCCGAAGGGCGGCTTTTTTCGTTCCAGGCCAGGTCAGACCAGCAGGTCGCCGACGTGGAGGATCTTCATGGTGTTGGTGCCGCCCTGGGTGGTGTAGCTGTCACCCTTGGTCAGGATCACCCAGTCACCCTTGGTCACCACGCCGCGTTGCAGCAGTTCGTCCACGGCCATCTGGCTGACCTTCTCCGGGGGCAGTGCGGCGGCGTCGAAGGGGATGGTCTCCACGCCACGGAACAGCGCCACGCGGGCCTGGGTCTCGCGGTGAGGCGAGTAGGCGAAGATCGGCACCGAGGAGCGGATGCGCGACATGATCAACGGTGTGTAGCCGCTTTCAGTCAGGCAAATGATGGCCTTGATACCTGGGAAGTGGTTGGCGGTGTACATCGACGCCAAGGCAATGCTCTCGTCGCAGCGGTCGAAGGTCTGACCGATGCGGTGGTGGGAGCGGCGGGTATCCGGGTGCTTCTCGGCGCCCTGGCAAATACGCGCCATGGCTTGCACGGCCTCGACCGGGTACTCGCCAGCGGCGCTTTCGGCCGAAAGCATCACGGCGTCGGTGTAGTCGAGCACGGCGTTGGCTACGTCCGAAACTTCGGCGCGGGTCGGCATCGGGCTGTGGATCATCGACTCCATCATCTGGGTCGCGGTGATCACGGCTTTGTTGTAGCGGCGGGCATGCAGGATGATCTTCTTCTGGATACCCACCAGTTCGGCGTCGCCAATTTCCACGCCGAGGTCGCCACGGGCCACCATGACGGCGTCGCTGGCGCGGATCAGGCCGTCGAGGGCCTCGTCGTCGGCCACGGCTTCGGCGCGTTCGATCTTGGCCACCAGCCAGGCCTTGCCACCGGCTTCGTCGCGCAGGCGGCGGGCCAGCTCCATGTCTGCGGCGTCACGGGGGAACGAGACGGCCAGGTAATCCAGTTCCATTTCCGCGGCCAGCTTGATGTCGGCCTTGTCCTTAGCGGTCAGCGCCGGTGCAGTCAGGCCGCCGCCGCGACGGTTGATGCCCTTGTGGTCGGACAGCGGACCGCCGATCAGTACGGTGCAATGCAGTTCGTCAGCGGTGGTGGCGACGACGCGCATCACCACGCGACCGTCGTCCAGCAGCAGCTCGTCGCCGACGCCGCAATCCTTGATCAGGTCCGGGTAGTCGATGCCCACCACTTCCTGGTCGCCGGCGTCACGCGGATGGGTGACGGAGAAGCGGAAGCTGTCGCCTTCCTTCAGTTCGATGCGTTTGTTGGCGAACTTGGCGATGCGGATCTTCGGGCCTTGCAGGTCGCCGAGCAGCGCGACGAAACGGCCGTGCTTGGCGGCCAGTTCGCGGACCAGGCGGGCGCGTGCCTTGTGTTCCTCGGGGCTACCGTGGGAGAAGTTCAGGCGGGCGACGTTCAGCCCCGCGACGATCAGTTGCTCCAGGACCTCCGGGGAGTTGCTGGCCGGGCCGAGGGTGGCGACGATTTTGGTACGGCGAAAAGGCATGCGAAGACTCCATTTTTCAAGCAGAGCGCGAGGCTACTACGCGAGAAAACTGTAGTCATTGTTCCTTTGCACTACCCGCTGAATTGTTTCAGGTGGGCCGCTGGGCGGCGCTACGGACGACTCTGATTGAGGGCCTGGTCGAGGTGCTGCGAAGCCTTGCTGGCCAGGTCGCTGTCGGGGAACTGCACCAGTAGCCGGCGGAAATAGCCAATGGCCTTGTCGCGACTGGCGTGGGGATTGTCCGGCGCCAGGTACATCAGGCCCAGTTGATAGAGCGCCTTCTCCTTGATGTCAGGCTGTACGTGGGCGTCGGACAGTGCCAGCAGGTAGAGCTCCTCGGCTTCGGCCACGCGGTCCTTGAGTACTGCCCGGCGTGAAAGCAGGGTCATGTCCGGATCCAGTCCCGGCTTGTAGAGATCGAGGTTGTTGCTTGGCTGCCAGGTGGCGAGGAGTTCGCGGGACGTCTTCTGCACTGGCTCCCCGGCCCGCTGGCGAATGACCAGAATGCGCGCTTCGGCGCGTTGAGCCGCGCGGCTGCTGGGAAATTCGTCGAGCACCCGCTCCAGGTAGCCCAGCGCCTTGGCATCGTTGCGCTGCTCGTTGTAACGGCTCATATAGATCAGGCCGATCTGGTAGAGGCTGATGGCGCGTACGTCGTCGCTGAACTTGTCGTCGCGGTAGCCGACCAGATACAGCTCTTCCGCCTCCGGACTCTTCGCGTCGCGGATGGCCATGGCGCTGTAGGTCAGCAGATCGCCTTCTTCCTCTACTGCCGCGGCCATCCGATTGCTTTTCATGGTCTTGTACTCCACCACTTCGTTGGTGGTGACCTGGGCAATGAATAGCGGAGTGGTGGGCGAGCAGGCGCCCAGTAGCAGGCACAGGGCGAGAAGGGTGGGGCGCGTGGAGTGCATGGCGGGAGCGTGTCCTTGGGCGACTTCCGCAGTCTAGCAGTGGCCGCTTGCCCTCCGAGTCGCGCGCCAGCAGGACCAATCGGAGGTTATGCTTTGCACTTCTCGTTCGCCCAACGGCCTGAAGAAGCGGCGCTCCCAGCCGATATCCCGTGGGACGGAGGAATTACCCATGAGAACCCTGATCATCCTGACCCTGTTGGTGGCCGTGGGCGGTTGCACCCGCTGGTCCCTCGACCATCACCTGAACAGCGCCTACCGCTCCTACGAGAAGGGGGATTGCGAGGATGTGATGCTCGAGCTGTCCAAGGCAGAGCGCAAAAGCCGGTCCCGCCAGTACCTGCAACCGGAAATCTCTCTGTTGCGCGGCCAGTGCCTGGAGCGCCAGAGACTGTTCGTCGATGCAGCGCAGACTTACCAGTTCATCATCGCCCGCTATCCCACCAGCGAGTACGCCTATCGGGCCAAGGCCCGCTTGGAGACCCTGGAGCAGCTCGGCCACCTTGGCGGCAGCGCTGCCCGCGCCAGCGCCACACCGCTCTGACCCGTAACCCGGCCGTCGGTCGTTGTCAGCTTGAGCTGCGTTCGGCCGGGGCTAAGCTGTGCGTCAATCCGAGGAACCCTGGAATGCGCCACCTGCTGTGCTGCCTGTTGCTGGTTCCGGCCATCGCCGGTGCAGAGATCTATCGCTGGACTGATGCCCAGGGACAGGTGCATTTCAGCGAGACGCCCGGGGAGGGAGCCGAGCCGGTCTCGGTGAAGCCCCAGGTGGTGGAGCGTGACCAGGCGACTCGTGAGCGCGAGGCGCGCACCGCGAAATTCTTCGATGCGCGCCGCCAGGAAAAGGCCGCTGCAGCTGACCAGGCCACGGAGGCTCGGGAGAAGCAGCAGAGAAGGTGCGGCCAGTTGCGTTCGCAGCAGGACCAGCTAAGTCGCGGCGGCCCGTTTTACCGGGTCGACGAGCGTGGCGAACGTCAGTACTACACTGATGAAGAGATCGAAACCTTCCATCGCAAGCTCGGCGAGAACATCTCCCGCGATTGCAATTGAAGGTTGGTCTGGGGTTACAACGAGTTCATACTGAAGTGCCACCAATAGCGATCTGATATCATGCCGACCAAGCGCCATATCGAACGCCATCAGTTGCCTTATTACCTGAAGGTGTTCAATCGCATCACCGACAAGCCCATGGGTTACCTGGGCAATGTTTCGATGGACGGCCTGATGCTGATCAGTCAGCTGCCCATGCTGGTGGGCGCGCGCTTCGACATGCAGCTGAAGATTCCGGGCAAGGATGGGCAGCTGCACTTCATCGATTTCTATGCCACCTGCCAGTGGTGCCATGAGGACGTGACTCCCGGGCATTACGATTCCGGCTTCTCGCTGGTTGCGCCGCCGTCGGAGTATGCCGACCTGATCGATGCCCTGCGTTTCTATTTCAGCTTTCGTCCTTTGGCCGCCTCGGCCTGAGTCTGCCTGAAAAAAGGTTGCCAGCCTGCTTCGAACTTTCCCTGATTCGTGCAATGGAAAATAAAAAAGGCGCCATTTGGCGCCTTTTTCGCAGCAGATCGACTCAGGGGCGGATTTCGATCAGCGTGCCATCTTTCACCAGGCTCCAGATTTCGCGCATGTCAGAGTTCTTCATGGCGATGCAGCCTTCGGTCCAGTCCAGGCTGTGGAAGTACCACTCGGGGTATTCCTCATCGAGCGGGGTGCCGTGGATCATGATCATGCCGCCCGGCGGCACGCCCTTGTCCCGTGCCTTGGCGGCGTCGCGGGCGTTGGGGTAGGAGATGTGCATGGCCAGGTTGAATTTGTCGCTGGTCTTTCGCCAGTCGATCCAATAGAAGCCCTCGGGAGTGCGCTGGTCTCCTTCACGCAGCTTGGGGCCAAGCGGTTGCTTGCCAAGGGAGATGCGGTAGGACTTGAGAATGTCGCCGCGATTCATCAGTAGCAGCTTGCGCTCCGATTTCACCACCAGGACCTTGTCGATGGATTTTTCACCCATAGTCGGCGTAGTGCTCGCTTGGGCGAGAGCGGCAAGGCTCATGGAAAGTACGACTAGCAACCAGCGCATCGGCACAACAACCCCACAGTGTTCAAGTAAGCAGATATAGCGGTCAGGCTTTTTTGTAGTAGGCCCGCAACGGCGCGAGCGGCTCGTTGCGCACCGGGAAGACCTGCCCGGTGCGGTCGGCGAAGTAGCATTCTAAGGTACGGCCCACGGTCGGAAAAGCCAGCTCCGACCAGGGAATATCCTGTTCGAGGAAGAGGCGCACTTCCAGGCTTTCGTCACCGGCGGCGAAGTTCAGATCGACCAGTTCGGCGCGGAAGAAGGTGTACACCTGGCTGATGTGCGGCAGGTCGAACAGCGTGTAAAGGCTGAGATTGCTCACCCGCGCGCAGGCTTCTTCGAGTGTTTCGCGGGCGGCGGCCTGCTCCATGGTCTCGCCGTTCTCCATGAAGCCGGCGGGAAGGGTCCAGTAGCCCTTGCGCGGGTCGATGGCGCGGCGGCAGAGCAGTACCTGCTCGCCCCAAACCGGCAGGCAGCCGGCGACGATGCGCGGGTTCTGGTAGTGGATCGTGTGGCAACTGTCGCACACGTAGCGCAGGCGGTTGTCTCCGTCGGGGATGCGCTGGGCGATCGGGCCACCGCACTGGCTGCAGTATTTCATCGTGGTTCCTCGGGGGCAGGAGCTCATCTTGGCGCGGCACGGTGTCGCACGGCAAGCGACGTACCGGGCAAACCAAAGGTGGTGAATGGTGCGACCTGTCGGCGTGGGACTTGGGCGTCCCACAGGTTCATGCCATGATGCCCGGCAGTCGAGAACAACGAGAAAATCCATGCTGGATGACCTGCTCCGTCGTGTGCAGAGCTACTCCCCGAGAACCCTGGAAACCGATCACGACTTCCCCGAAGCGGCGGTACTGGTGCCTATCACTCGCAGCGACGAGCCTGAGCTTGTCCTGACGTTGCGCGCCAGTGGCCTGTCGACCCATGGCGGCGAGGTGGCCTTTCCCGGCGGTCGTCGCGACCCCGAGGATGCGGACCTGATCCACACCGCCCTGCGCGAAGCGGAGGAAGAAGTGGGCCTGCCACCAGGGCTGGTGGAGGTCATCGGCCCGCTCAGCCCCCTGGTTTCCCGCCATGGCATAAAGGTCACACCTTATGTCGGGCTGGTTCCGGACTTCGTCCAGTACAAGGCCAACGATGGGGAGATCGACTCGGTCTTCAGCGTGCCGCTCGTGTTCTTTCGCGACGATCCGCGACAGGTGACCCACCGCATCGACTACCTCGGCCGCAGCTGGTACGTACCCAGCTATCAGTACGGCGAATACAAGATCTGGGGCCTGACGGCGATCATGGTCATCGAACTGGTCAACCTGGTCTATGACGCTGGAATCGATATGACTCGCGCCCCCGCGAGCTTCATAAAACTCAAATAAGCCCCGTTTGAGGAGCGCCTGATGAAATACCGCCTTGGAACCTCCCAGGTCGAAACCCATCCCGAGAGCTGGGTCGCACCTAATGCCACCCTGGTGGGCAAGGTGCGCCTGGATGCCGGTGCCAGCATCTGGTTCGGCGCCGTGCTGCGCGGTGACAACGAGCTGATCCACATCGGTGAGAACAGTAACGTCCAGGATGGCACGGTGATGCACACCGATATGGGCTATCCGCTGAACATCGGCCGCTCCGTCACCATCGGCCACAACGCCATGCTGCACGGCTGTTCGGTGGGTGATTTCAGTCTCATCGGCATCAACGCCGTGGTGCTCAACGGCGCGAAGATCGGCAAGTACTGCATCATCGGCGCTAACGCACTGATCCCCGAAGGCAAGGAAATTCCCGATGGTTCGCTCGTCATGGGCGCTCCCGGCAAGGTGGTGCGCGAGCTGACCGAGCAACAGAAGAAGATGCTCGAAGCCAGTGCCGCCCACTACGTACACAATGCCCAGCGCTACGCCCGCGATCTGGCCGAGCAGGACGACTGATGGACGCCGAACGCCCCGTCCGCTCCCCCTGCGTGCAAGTCTGCGTGCTGGACGACCATGACATCTGCGGCGGCTGCCAACGCAGCGCCGACGAAATCACCCGCTGGGGCCGCATGGACAATGCCGAGCGCCGCGAAGTCCTGGCCCGCTGCTTCGAGCGCGCCAAGGCCAGCGGCCAGTTCATCAGCACTCCGCCCCAGGCTTCTTGACTCCCCCGAGGAAACGACATGTCCCGTATTGGAACCCCCTTGTCGCCCAGCGCGACCCGTGTGCTGCTGTGTGGCTCCGGCGAACTCGGCAAGGAGGTGGTGATCGAACTGCAGCGCCTCGGCTGTGAAGTGATCGCCGTTGACCGTTATGCCGATGCACCGGCCATGCAGGTGGCCCACCGCAGCCACGTCATCAGCATGCTTGACGGTGCTGCCCTGCGCGCAGTGATCGAGCAGGAGAAGCCGCATTACATCGTGCCGGAGATCGAGGCCATCGCCACCGCGACTCTGGTCGAACTGGAGGCCGAAGGCTTCACCGTGGTGCCCACCGCCCGTGCGGCCCAGTTGACGATGAACCGGGAAGGTATCCGCCGTCTCGCCGCCGAGGAACTGGGCGTGCCCACCTCGCCCTATCATTTCGCCGATACCTTCGAGGATTACAGCGCGGCAGTGGCCAGCGTCGGCTATCCCTGCGTGGTCAAGCCGATCATGAGTTCCTCCGGTAAAGGCCAGTCAGTGCTCAAATCCGACGCAGATCTGAAGGCCGCCTGGGACTACGCCCAGGAAGGTGGCCGCGCCGGCAAAGGGCGGGTCATCGTCGAAGGTTTCATCGACTTCGAGTACGAGATAACCCTGCTCACCGTGCGCCACATCGGCGGTACCAGCTTCTGCGCGCCTATCGGCCATCGCCAGGTGAAGGGCGACTACCACGAATCCTGGCAGCCCCAGGCCATGAATCCGAAGGCCCTGGCCGAGTCGGAGCGTATTGCCCAGCTAGTGACCGAAGCCCTGGGTGGCCGAGGCCTGTTCGGCGTCGAACTGTTCATCAAGGGCGACCAGGTGTGGTTCAGCGAGGTTTCGCCGCGTCCCCACGATACCGGCCTGGTGACCCTGATTTCCCAGGACTTGTCCGAATTCGCCCTGCACGCGCGAGCCATTCTTGGCCTGCCGATCCCGGCTATTCGCCAGATGGGGCCGTCCGCTTCGGCGGTGATCCTGGTCGAGGGCAAGTCCAGCCAGGTCAGCTTCGGCAATCTGGGCGCTGCGCTCAGCGAGCCGGATACCGCGCTGCGCCTGTTCGGCAAACCGGAAGTGGATGGCCAGCGCCGCATGGGCGTTGCCCTGGCGCGGGACGAGTCCACCGACTTGGCGCGGGCCAAGGCGACCCGGTCCGCCCAGGCGGTCGACATCAAGCTGTGATGCGCCTGGCCACGCTGTGCTGGTGGGTAGCGGCGTTGCCGCTGTTACCCTTAGCACTGCCCATGGCCATGCACACTCGTCGCACCGCCCTGCGCCTGGCACCGGCCGCTGGCTCGGAGCGCGGGCTTGCCGGAAGCGAGCTGCAAGGCGATCCCCTCCGGCTTTTATTGATTGGTGAATCCACCGTCGCCGGTGTCGGCGCGTCCTGCCTGGACTTCGCCCTGGCTGGTCAGCTGGCAGCCGCTCTGGCCTTGCGCCTGCGGCGCCCTGTGGCCTGGCGTGCCTGCGGCGAGAATGGCATCACCGCCGGCGAGGCCCTGAAGCGCTTGCTGCCGCAAGCGGCAGATGAACCCGTTGATCTGGTGCTGCTGGTCTTCGGCGTCAACGACACCACTCATTTCAGCTCCAGCCGTAGTTGGCAGGAGGCCCTGAATGGGATGGCTCGGCATTTCGTAGAGCGTGGCGCGCAAGTCGCCCTGGCCGGCGTGCCGCCGCTGCAGCATTTCACTGCATTGCCCTGGCTGTTGCGCCAGTTGCTCGGCTGGCGGGCCAGGCTGCTGGACCGTCAACTGCGAGCGTTGGCTGAGCGTGAGGGGCTGGTCTGTTGTGCCACCAGTCTGGAAATGCGCCCGGAGTTTCTGGCGTTGGATGGCTACCATCCTTCCGCACTTGGTTATCGCGTCTGGGGCGAGTCACTGGCGGACTGGTTCGTCGCCTCGGCCCAACCGTCTCCGGAGGCGGAGGGCCTGGCGCTCGACCTTAGCGTGTGAGGCTGAGGTCGCTGTCGCGGGTTTCCTTCAGGCAGAGGACGGCCAGCAGGCTGATTACTGCCGCTATCGACACATAGCCCCCGACCCAGCTCAGGCCACCCATGGCGACCAGCTTCTGTGCGAAGAAGGGTGCCACCGAGGCGCCGACTATGCCCCCCAGGTTGTAGGCCGCCGAAGCGCCGGTGTAGCGCACGCGAGTTGGAAACAGCTCCGGCAGCAATGCTCCCATGGGTGCGAAGGTCACGCCCATCAGGAACAGCTCGATGCAGAGGAACAGCGCCACGCCGTAGGCCGAGCCCTGGGTCAGCAGGGGTTCCATGGTGAATCCGGAGAGGATCGCCAGTAGCGTGCCGCCGATCAGCACCGGCTTGCGCCCGAAACGATCGCTGAGCCAGGCGGATATCGGCGTCGCGAGGGCCATGAAGAGCACTGCAAAGCAGAGCAGGGCGAGGAAGGTCTCGCGGCTGTAGCCCAGGGTGGACACCCCGTAGCTCAGGGAGAAGACCGTGGAGATGTAGAACAGTGCGTAGCACACCACCATGGCCAGGGCGCCGAGAAGCACGGGCCGCCAGTGTCCGGAGAAGGTGTCCAGCAGTGGCACGCGGGATTTCTCCTGGCGGGCCATGGCTTGGGCGAAGACCGGCGTTTCTTCCAGCTTCAGCCGCACATAGAGGCCGACTACTACCAGCACGGCGCTGAGCAGGAAGGGAATGCGCCAGCCCCAGCTGCGGAACTGCTCGTCATCGAGCCCCATGGCCAGACCGAGGAACAGACCGTTGGCGGCGAGGAAGCCGATGGATGGGCCGAGTTGTGGGAACATGCCATACCAGGCTCGTTTCCCGGGCGGAGCGTTTTCCGTGGCGAGTAACGCCGCACCACCCCATTCGCCACCCAGCCCGAGGCCTTGGCCGAAACGCAGCAGGCACAACAGGATGGGCGCCCAGGCACCGATGCTCTCGTAACCGGGTAGTACGCCGATCAGGGTGGTGGACACGCCCATCAGCAGCAGTGAGGCGACCAGGGTGGACTTGCGCCCGATGCGATCGCCGAAATGGCCGAACAGCGCCGAGCCCAGCGGGCGGGCGAGGAAGGCTATGCCGAAGGTGAGGAAGGCCGAAAGCATCTGCGCGGTGCTGGAGGTCTGCGGAAAGAACACCGGACCAATCACCAGCGCGGCGGCGGTGGCATAGACATAGAAATCATAGAACTCGATGGCGGTGCCGATGAAGCTGGCGGTCGCTACCCGCACCGGGGAGTTGGCCGGTTGGGTGCCCGGGGTGTCGCTCAGGGCGGCGCTGGTCATCTGTGGATATCCCTTTGCATGGGCCGGACGTGCTCCTTGCGGGATGCCCGGCGGGTCTCTGGAGCTGGCGATCGCTGAGGGATGGGCTGATGGCGCTGTGTCGCCATCGAATCCCGGGCTGCAGGCGGGTGGCCGCGGCGGATGGTTCTCAGGTGGTCGCAGAGTGCGGCCGGTGGCGCGGCGTCGCGGGTGGCGACTGTGGCCGGAGGAGGGCGGGTAAGCCCGGGTCGATTATAGGAAGGGGCCCCGGCCGGGACTACTAGGCCTTTGGCGTAAGTCCGGCGCGCCAGGCGAGCACACGCTGTACGCGGTTGTCGCCGGACTGGAGGATTTCCAGGCGGTACGGGCCGACCTTCAGGCACACGCTTGAGTCGGGAATCTGCTCCAAGGCTTCGGTGATCAGGCCGTTGAGGGTCTTCGGCCCGTCGCAAGGGAGGTGCCAGCCGAGCACCCGATTCAGTTCGCGCAGATGAAGCGCACCGTCGAGCTCGTAGTGGCCGTCATCGCGCGATTGGATGCCGGGATTGGGAGCGAAGTCTTCCAGGCTGCCGAACTCGCCCACCAGCTCCTGGAAGATGTCTTCCAGGCTGACCAGGCCCACCACATCGCCGTACTCGTCGACCACGATGCCGAGGCGGCGCTTCTGCTTCTGGAAGTTCACCAGCTGCGTCAGCAATGGCGTGCTTTCCGGCACGAAGTAGGTTTCCCGGCTGACTGCCAGCAGCGATTCGGCGCTGGGCCTGCCCTCCGCCAGCAGGCGCGGTAGCTGGCGCAGGTGGAGGATGCCTTCGATCTGGTTGATGTCTTCGCGATACAGCGGCAGGCGAGTGTGGGTGGCGTTCTGCAGTTGGGCGATGAGCTCGTCTTGCGACGTGTCCAGGTCGATCCCCTGGATTTCGCTTCGGGGAATCATGATGGAACTGATACTGACCCGTTGCAGAGCATCGGTCACAGCAACCGGCAACCGCGATTGCGGCTGGATCTCCACGCCATGGCGGCGGCGTGTCGTCAGCCATGCGACCAGCGCGCCGGCTACCAGGGAGAGAGTGATTCCGAGGAGGAGGCCGGCGAGCAGTCCGTGCATGGGATAGTCAGACGTGAAGGATGAATTCGCGGACCAGCTTGCTGCCGAAATACGCCAGCATCAGCAGGCAGAAGCCCGCAAGGGTCCACCGTATGGCCTTGTGCCCGCGCCAGCCGAGCTGGTGGCGGCCCCACAGCAACACCCCGAACACGACCCAGGCGATGCAGGAAAGGATGGTCTTGTGCGCCAGGTGCTGGGCGAACAGGTTGTCCACGAACACCCAACCGGAGATCAGCGACAGCGACAGCAGGCACCAGCCGGCCCACAGGAAGCCGAACAGCAGGCTTTCCATGGTTTGCAGGGCAGGGAAGTTCTTTATCAGTCCGGAAGGATGCTTGTGCTTGAGCTGGTGGTCCTGCAGCAGCAACAGCAGCGCCTGGAACACCGCCATGGTCAGAAGGCCGTAGGCCAGGATGGACAGCAGGATATGCGCAAGGATGCCCGGCTCTTCATTGATGGCCTGGGACGTGCCGCCCGGCACCAGTACCGCCGCCAGCACCGTCAGGGTGCCAAGAGGCAGCAGCAGGAGCAGCAGGTTCTCGATGGGAATCCGCGCGACCGCCACGATGGTCAGCAGAATCACCGCTGCGGCGATCAGGCTGGCGGCATTGAAGAAGTCCAGGTAGAGCCCGGCAGGGGTTATCAACTGGAGGAAAAGTGCAGTGCAATGGGCGAGCAGGGCCAGGCCGCTGCCGAGGATCAGCAGACGTTTGTCCGGCGTAGTGCGCTGGCTGAGGCGAAAGCCGTGGTAGCCAGTGGTGCCCATATAGAGGAATGCAGCCAGGAGGCTGGGCAGCAGAGGGTGCATAAGTCCTTGTAAGGCAAGCCCGAAAGGCAGTGAGTGTGGCATACAAGGCTTGACGGTGAAAGACCGCTGGCGGTGTCGGCGGCGCCGACTCTTCGTTATACTCCGCCGCCTGCAGCAAGCTCAGCCGGGG
This sequence comes from Pseudomonas sp. JS3066, assembly GCF_036328175.1. NCBI lineage: Bacteria > Pseudomonadati > Pseudomonadota > Gammaproteobacteria > Pseudomonadales > Pseudomonadaceae > Pseudomonas > Pseudomonas sp. JS3066. The sequence continues at coordinate 4,363,170 of NZ_CP143312.1, read as the reverse complement.
CCCATGAGAGCCCGAAAGGAACGCGCATGTTTGAAAACCTAACCGACCGCCTCTCACAGACGCTGCGCCATGTCACCGGCAAGGCCAAGCTGACCGAGGACAACATCAAGGACACCCTGCGTGAAGTGCGCATGGCCCTGCTCGAGGCCGACGTCGCCCTCCCGGTGGTGAAGGACTTCGTCGCCAAGATCAAGGATCGGGCGGTCGGTACCGAGGTTTCCAAGAGCCTGACCCCGGGCCAGGCCTTCGTGAAGATCGTCCAGGCTGAACTGGTGGAGCTGATGGGCGCCGCCAACGAAGACCTGGCGCTTAACGCCGCGCCGCCGGCGGTGATCCTGATGGCCGGCCTGCAGGGCGCGGGCAAGACCACCACGGTCGGCAAGCTGGCGCGCTTCCTCAAAGAGCGCAAGAAGAAGTCGGTGCTGGTGGTTTCCGCGGACGTCTACCGCCCGGCGGCCATCAAGCAGCTGGAAACCCTGGCCAACGACATTGGCGTCACCTTCTTCCCGTCCGAAACCAGCCAGAAGCCGGTGGCCATCGCGCAAGCGGCAATTCAGGAAGCGAAGCTGAAGTTCATCGACGTCGTCATCGTCGACACCGCGGGTCGTCTGCACGTCGATACCGAGATGATGGATGAGATCAAGCAGGTCCATGCCGCCATCAAACCGGTGGAAACCCTGTTCGTCGTTGACGCCATGACTGGTCAGGATGCCGCCAATACTGCCAAGGCCTTCAACGATGCCCTGCCGCTGACCGGCGTGGTACTGACCAAGGTCGACGGCGACGCCCGTGGTGGTGCCGCGCTTTCCGTGCGCGCGATCACTGGCAAGCCAATCAAATTCCTCGGCATGGGCGAGAAGACCGAAGCCCTTGACCCCTTCCACCCGGATCGTGTCGCTTCGCGCATCCTCGGCATGGGTGACGTGCTTAGCCTGATCGAGCAGGCCGAGCAGAACATGGATCGCGAGAAGGCCGAGAAGCTCGCGAAGAAGATCAAGAAGGGCAAGGGCTTCGACCTCGAAGACTTCCGAGACCAACTGCAACAGATGAAGAACATGGGCGGTCTCGGCGGTCTGATGGACAAGCTGCCCATGCTCGGTGGCGTCAACCTGGCGCAGATGGGCAACGCGCAGAACGCCGCAGAAAAGCAGTTCAAGCAGATGGAAGCGATCATCAATTCCATGACCCCTGCAGAGCGTCGCGATCCCGATGTGATCAGCGGCTCGCGCAAGCGCCGCATTGCGCTGGGCTCCGGCACCCAGGTGCAGGACGTCGGTCGCCTCATCAAACAGCACAAGCAGATGCAGAAAATGATGAAGAAGGTCACCGCCAAAGGCGGCATGGCCAAGATGATGCGCGGCATGGGCAGCATGTTCCCCGGTGGCATGCCGAAGATGTGAGCCCTGGCCGCCGATCGGTGGCCGCCAAAAAGAGATTTGCAATCGGCCGCATAATCCTTAGAATATGCGGCCTTTCGGGCCCATGGCCCATGTGTGTGCACAGCTTGAAAAGCACCGACTATAGGAACGAAGTTCAATGGTAACCATCCGTCTTGCCCGTGGCGGCTCCAAGAAGCGCCCCTTCTACCACCTGACCGTGACCAACAGCCGCAATGCGCGCGACGGTCGCTTCGTTGAGCGCGTTGGCTTCTTCAACCCGGTTGCCCAGGGTGCAGAAGTCAAGCTCTCCGTAAATCAGGAGCGCGTCAGCTACTGGCTGAGCCAGGGCGCCCAGCCGTCTGAGCGTGTTGCTCAGCTGCTGAAGGAAGCTGCCAAGGCTGCTGCCTAAGCATCTTTATGAGCACGACGCCGGCTCCCGCCGATGAACTGATCGTTCTCGGCAAGATTTTCTCGGTGCATGGCGTACGTGGCGAGGTGAAGGTCTACTCCTTCACCGATCCGCTGGATAACGTGCTCGATTACCGCCGTTGGACGCTCAAGCGTGACAACGAGGTAAAGCAGGTCGAAGTCGCCAGCGGACGTGTGCACGGCAAGGTCCTGGTAGTAAGGCTGAAAGGGTTGGACGACCGCGAGGTTGCACGAACCTACGCAGGTTTCGAAGTCTGCGTTCCCGTCAGCGAACTGCCGGAACTCGACGATGACGAGTTCTACTGGCACCAGTTGGAAGGTCTCAATGTGATCAACCAGGACGAGCAACTGCTCGGCCGAATCGATCACCTCCTCGAGACCGGTGCCAACGATGTGATGGTGGTCAAGCCCTGTGCTGGCAGCCTCGATGATCGTGAACGCCTGCTGCCCTATACGGACCAGTGCGTGCTCTCGATTGATCTGGACGCCGGCGAGATGCGGGTGGATTGGGACGTTGATTTCTGAGGGCCTGACATGAAAAGCATGCAGGTCGAAGTCATCAGCATCTTTCCCGAGATGTTCGCTGCCATCAGCGAGTACGGCATTACCAGCCGTGCGGTGAAGCAAGGGCTGCTCAAGCTCAATTGCTGGAATCCGCGGAGCTTCACCGAAGACCGCCACCAGACGGTGGATGATCGGCCGTTCGGCGGTGGCCCCGGCATGGTGATGAAGATACAGCCCCTGGAACGGGCCCTGGCAGCAGCCAAGGCCGCGACGGGGGAGAAGGCGAAGGTGATCTACCTCTCGCCGCAAGGGCGTCAGCTGAAGCAGGCGGCCGTGCGCGAGCTGGCGAACGAGGAAGCATTGATCCTCATCGCCGGTCGTTACGAAGGCATCGACGAACGCTTCATTGAAGAGCACGTCGATGAGGAATGGTCGATTGGCGACTACGTCCTGTCCGGCGGTGAGCTGCCGGCCATGGTGCTGATCGATGCGGTGACGCGGTTGCTGCCCGGTGCGTTGGGCCACGCGGACTCCGCCGAGGAGGACTCGTTTACGGACGGCCTGCTCGATTGCCCGCATTACACCCGACCGGAGATGTATGCAGGCAAGCGTGTTCCCGAGGTGCTGCTCAGCGGCAACCACGAACACATCCGGCGATGGCGTTTGCAGCAGGCGCTTGGGCGCACCTGGGAACGTCGGGCCGATCTTCTGGATTGCCGCTCGCTTTCTGGAGAAGAGAAAAAGCTGCTGGAGGAATATGTCCGCCAGCGGAACGATAGTTAACGTATCGATGGCACGCCCAGAAGGCCTGCCTTAGGAGCATAGCGATGACCAACAAAATCATTCAGCAGATCGAAGCTGAACAAATGAACAAAGAGATTCCGGCTTTCGCCCCGGGCGACACCGTAATCGTTCAAGTGAAAGTGAAGGAAGGCGACCGTGCGCGTCTGCAGGCCTTCGAAGGTGTGGTCATCGCCAAGCGTAACCGCGGCCTGAACAGCGCTTTCACCGTACGCAAGATCTCCAACGGCGTAGGCGTTGAGCGTACCTTCCAGACCTACTCCCCGCTGGTCGACAGCCTGAGCGTCAAGCGCCGCGGTGACGTGCGCAAGGCCAAGCTGTACTACCTCCGCGACCTGTCCGGCAAGGCAGCTCGTATCAAGGAGAAGCTGGTCTAATCGCCAGAGTTTCTCGAAAAACCCGCCCAGGTTCGCCTCGGCGGGTTTTTTCTTGCCTGTGTGCAAGGGATAATCCGTGCCCCGCTGGCAGCGCCAGCCAGGAAGATTCCTGCCTACCAGGTAGCGCATAGAAGAATCACAAGAGTCGCCGCACGAGTGGCAGCCACATGGGTTCGATTCAGGTAGTAGTGGCATGACCCCGAGAGAGCAAGAGATAGCCCGCCGGACCGAACTGTCCGAGAGCCGGGTGACCAAGGCGGTGTTTCCGCCCAGCACCAACCATCACAACACCCTGTTCGGCGGTACCGCCCTGGCCTGGATGGACGAAGTTTCCTTCATCACCGCCACGCGCTTTTGCCGCCTGCCGCTGGTGACGGTGTCCAGCGACCGCATCGACTTCAAGCACCCGATCCCGGCAGGTTCCATCGTCGAACTGGTGGGACGCGTCGTGAAGGTGGGCAATACCAGTCTCAAGGTGGAGGTCGAGGTGTTCGTCGAGGACATGTACTGCGCCACTCGCGAGAAGGCCATCACCGGCCTGTTCAGCTTCGTCGCCATCGACGGGGAGAAGCGACCGGTGCAGGTTCTGCCGGACCATCCGCGGACCGCCAGCGCCGCATGAATGCAAAAGGCACCCGTCGGGTGCCTTTCTCGTATCCCGCCTGGTTCAGTTCCGCATGCTGATCTTCAGGGATGCCTGCGACAGATCGATGTTGTTCAGGGTCAGGCTGCCGAAACTCTGGTCCCGTGGTGCGCCGGCCACACGGATATTCTCGAAGCGCAACTCGCCGATCGAACTGGGCAGGCGCAGGTTCACCGAACCATCCGGGTTGACCACCGAGGTCATCTTGCTGGTGTCGTAGGCCACATCCTTCATCGAGGTCTCTGCGTCCAGGCCGTCCAGCACTGGCATCACCAGCCGCGCCAATTGCTTCACTGCACCCAACCCATCGCCCTGCTCCGCTTGCAGGAAAAGGCCCTGCAGAACGTCGTCCAGGCCCTGGGCGCTGACATTGCTCATCTCCAGGTCGCTCAGCGGACGCAGGCCCTGCGGGGTCTCCTGGCGGCTGATACTGGCCGGCGGCTGCAGGCGCTGGATATCGGCGCTGGCCATCTGGAAGGGGCTCATCAACGCAGCCACAAGGGTAGCTGCCAGACGCAGATTGCTCTGTTTCTTCAGGGCCTTGGTCAGTTGCTTCTGGGTTAGCAGGCCTTGCGCTATCAGTACTTCACCCAGCCGCATCTTGCAGGTGAGTTGCATCTTGATTGCGGCATCCAGCTGCTGGGAGTTGATCAGACCCTTGTTGATGAGGATCTGCCCCAGGCGGGAGTTCATTTGGTTGGCCATGGTCCGGTACCGGCGGTGGGTGATAGCAAGATGAAATCATCCACGGCCAGCCCAATCCTGTCACCAGACTAAGGATAGGCTGGCCGTGCCGCCCGTCAGTGTGTTTGCGCCAGAGTGCGATCAGCGGTAACACCGGGTTGCGCTTCGGTTTCGATCAGGGACACGAGGGTCCAGTCCTTCTCGGGTACGAAGTCCGTCGGGTTGCCGATCAGGTGCACCCAGCCCCGTGGGTCTTGTGCCAGCAGCAGGGTCGCGCGGTTACCGTGCAATGCCTGGTATTCCTCCCAGCCGAAGGCGGCGGTCAGCGTAGTGGTCCGAACGTCGGCGCCCTTGGCCAAGTAGCTGGCGAATTGCGGAAAGGTCAGCGGCTGGTTGCCCAGCGGTCGGCCCCGGACCGTTTCACCGGCACGGTGCTTCTCGCTGCGTCGACTTTCATGGCCGCTGGGCAGGGTGAAGCGACGCTGGGCACTGAAGTCATGACGGAAATGCATGCAGGCCAGGGCATTGAGTTCACTGGAAGGTGATAGGGCCAGCAGATGGCCGAGGCCCACCAAGTCGAGGTGCGCTTCGGCGTGTTGCGATGTGGGATTGCCGAAGTAGGTGGGCAGGTTGTCCATGCGCGCGGCACGAATGTTTTCCCAGCTGGAGTCGGTTAGCAGCACACGGCTGCCCAGGTTCTGCAGCGCCTTGCCGACCTCCCGGGCCACAGGATTGGCGCCGATGATGAGAAAGCCCGAGGGGGCAGGTTCGGCAACCTTCAGGAGTCGAGCCAGCGGACGCGCGGTGGCGCTTTGCAGTACCACGGTGCCGATGATCACCAGGAAGGTCAGAGGGACCAGCAGTTGCGCTTGCTCGTGGCCAGCCTCGATCAGACGTAGGGAGAAAATCGCCGACACCGCCGCCGCGACTATCCCGCGCGGAGCGATCCACGCCAGCAGCGCCCGCTCGCGCCAATTGAGGCTGGATCCCCAAGTACTGACTGCGACGTTCAGCGGTCGTGCGATGAACTGGATCACTGCCAGTAACAGCAGAGTCGCCGGCCCCATGGCGATAAGGGCGGCGAAGTCCATGCGCGCGGCAAGGAGGATGAACAGTCCTGAAATCAGCAGCACGCTGAGGTTTTCCTTGAAGTGCAGGATCTGCCGTACATCCACGCCACGCATGTTGGCCAGCCCCATGCCCATCACGGTCACCGCCAGCAGCCCGGACTCATGCACCAGTAGGTTGGCAATGATGAACACCCCGAGTACCGCCGCCAGGGCTGCAAGGTTCTGCAGGTACTCCGGCAGCCAATGGCGCCGCATGACCACGCCGAACAGCCAGCCTCCAACAGCCCCCAGCAGGCAGCCACAGGCGATAACACTGGTAAAAGTAGAGAGGCTCGCGATCCAGCCGCCGTCGTCGCGGCTGACGATGAAGCTGAACACCACTACCGCCAGCAGCGCTCCGATGGGGTCGATGACGATGCCTTCCCAGCGCAGGATGTTGGCGATCGACGAGCGCGGTCGCACGACGCGCAGCATCGGAACAATCACAGTGGGACCGGTGACCAGGGTCAGGGTGCCGAACAGCAGCGCCAGTTCCCAGGAGAAATCCAGCAGCCAGTGCGTGGCGATCGCGATCACCGCCCATGTCAGAAGCGCGCCGACAGTCACCATTCGCCGCACCACGCTGCCGATTTCGCGCCATTCGGAGACGTGCAGGGTGAGGCTGCCCTCGAAGAGGATCAGTGCCACCGACAGGGAAATCAGCGGGAACAACAGCGGGCCGAACAGCGCCTCGGGGTCCAGTAGGCCGGTCACCGGTCCGCTGAGTATGCCGGCCACCAATAGGAAGAGGATCGCCGGCAGACGCAGGCGCCATGCCAGCCACTGGCTGAACAGCGCAGCCGCGCCTATACCGCCCAGGCCCAGCAAGATGTGGTGTTCGCTCATTGGAAGTCCTTGTCGGGGATGAATCGTATACAGCGCTATGAAAGACTAGCGTTTCGTACAGTCAAGGCCGCCATTCATGCCCGCGCTAGACCATCCCCTGATCGACCGTTTCCTCGATGCCCTCTGGCTGGAGAAGGGACTTTCCGAACACACCCGCTCGGCTTATCGCAGCGACCTCGCGCACTTCAACAGCTGGCTGGACGATCGCGGTCTGGCGCTGGATAAAGCCGGACGCGATCTCATCCTCGATCACCTCGCCTGGCGTTTGGAACAGGGCTACAAGGCACGCTCCACCGCTCGGTTTCTCTCCGGCCTGCGCGGTTTCTACCGTTTCCTGCTGCGGGAGAACCTGATCATCGAGGACCCGACCCTGCAGATAGACTTGCCACAGCTGGGGCGACCGTTGCCCAAGTCGCTTTCCGAGGCCGATGTGGAGGCGCTGCTGGAGGCGCCGGAGCTCGACGATCCCATCGGCATGCGCGACCGCGCCATGCTCGAAGTGCTCTACGCCTGCGGCCTACGCGTGACCGAACTGGTTAGCCTGACCCTGGAGCAGGTCAACCTGCGCCAAGGCGTACTCAAGGTCTTCGGCAAGGGCAGCAAGGAGCGTCTGGTGCCCCTGGGCGAAGAAGCAATTGCCTGGATCGAACGCTACCAGCGCGAAGCGCGGCCCTTCCTGCTCGACGGCAAGCCCAGCGACGTGCTCTTCCCCAGCCTGCGTGGCGAGCAGATGACCCGCCAGACTTTCTGGCACCGCATCAAGCACCAGGCCCGGGTGGCCGGTATCGGCAAGTCGTTGTCGCCGCACACCTTGCGCCATGCCTTCGCCACTCACTTGCTCAATCACGGCGCTGACCTGCGCGTGGTGCAGATGCTACTTGGCCACAGCGACCTGTCCACCACCCAGATCTATACCCACATCGCCCGTGCCCGACTGCAGGAACTGCACGCCCGCCACCACCCGAGGGGGTGAGCCGGATCAAGCGACGCATGCGTCGCCCCGGCGAACGACCGGCCATGGATGGCCGGGCCGGGGTTGAACCGGGCAAAAGGGCGACGACAGGGATGTCATGTACAAGCGCTGGACCTCGCGCATGCGTCGCCCCGGCGAACGACCGGCCTACGCAGCACCAGCCAGCAGCCTACGCAATCCGCCGGGCGTCAGACGACTGCGTGTTGGGCCTTCTGTGGTAGGCTTGAGCGGTTTCCGTACGTCCGCCGCTCGACAGGAGTACCCATGCGCGTGACCCGCCTTATCGCCGGCCTGGCCCTTGGCCTCGCCAGCACCATCAGCCTCGCCGACGATCCGGACCAGGCCATCCGCAAGACCCTCGATGCCCTGGAACTTGGACTGCCCATCGAATCCATCGGTGAAAGCCCGATGAACGGCATCTACCAGGTGCAACTCAAGGGCGGTCGCATGCTCTACACCAGCGCCGACGGCCAGTACCTGATGCAGGGCTACCTGTATCACGTGCAGAACGGCAAGCCGGTGAACCTCACCGAGCAGGCCGAGAGCCGCTCCATCGCCAAGGAAATCAACGCCATCCCTGCTGGCGAGATGGTGGTGTTCTCGCCCAAGGAGCCGGCCAAGGCGCATATCACCGTGTTCACCGACACCGACTGCGGCTACTGCCAGAAGCTGCACAGCGAAGTGCCGGAGCTGAACCGTCGCGGTATCGAAGTGCGCTACGTCGCCTTCCCGCGCCAGGGCATCGGCAGCCATGGCTACAACAGCCTGGTCAGCGTCTGGTGCAGCAAGGACCGCCAAGCTGCCATGAACACGGCCAAGTCCCGCAAAGAACTTCCGGCTGCGACCTGCGATAACCCGGTGGCCAAGCAGTTCGAACTGGGCCAGATGATCGGCGTCAACGGCACCCCGGCCATCGTGCTCGGCAACGGCCAGATGATTCCGGGATACCAGCCGGCTCCGCAGCTGGCCAAACTGGCCCTGGAAGCCAAGTAATCCGGGCGCCCAGCTTGATTGACCAATAAACAGCCGCTTCGTAAAGTGCGGCTCTTTTCCTCGGCCGGGATACACCCGGCCGTTTTCGCAGTGATGATGGGGAGTTCAGCGTGAAGCCGGTAAAAGTAGGCATCTGTGGCCTTGGGACCGTCGGTGGCGGCACCTTCAACGTACTCAAACGCAACGCCGAGGAAATTGCCCGCCGTGCCGGGCGTGGAATCGAAGTTGCCCAGATTGCCGCTCGTCGCCCCAACCCGAAGTGTGAAACCGGCGCCACCCCCATCACCGCCGACATCTTCGACGTGGCCAACAACCCGGAAATCGACATCGTCATCGAGCTGATCGGTGGCTACACCCTGGCCCGTGAGCTCGTAATGAAGGCCATCGAGAATGGCAAGCACGTGGTCACCGCCAACAAGGCGCTGATCGCCGTGCACGGCAACGAAATCTTTGCCAAAGCGCGCGAGAAGGGTGTCATGGTCGCCTTCGAGGCTGCCGTTGCCGGCGGCATCCCGGTGATCAAGGCGATCCGCGAAGGACTCGCTGCCAACCGCATCAACTGGCTGGCCGGCATCATCAACGGCACCGGCAACTTCATCCTCACCGAAATGCGTGAGAAGGGCCGCGCCTTTGAGGACGTGCTGAAGGAAGCCCAGGCGCTGGGTTACGCAGAAGCCGACCCGACCTTCGACGTCGAAGGCATCGACGCCGCTCACAAGCTGACCATCCTTGCATCCATTGCCTTCGGCATCCCGCTTCAGTTCGACAAGGCCTACACCGAAGGCATCTCGAAGCTGACCAGCGCCGACGTCAACTACGCCGAGGCCCTGGGCTACCGGATCAAACACCTGGGTGTGGCACGTCGCACCGATAGCGGCTTCGAGCTGCGCGTGCATCCGACCCTGATTCCGGCCGACCGCCTGATCGCGAACGTCAATGGCGTGATGAACGCTGTGATGGTCAATGGCGACGCCGCCGGCAGCACCCTTTACTACGGCGCTGGCGCTGGCATGGAGGCCACTGCCTCTGCCGTGGTCGCCGACGTGGTGGACGTGGTCCGCGCGCTGACCACCGACCCGGAAAACCATGTGCCGCACCTGGCGTTCCAGCCGGACTCCCTGTCCGACCACCCGATCCTGCCGATCGAAGCCTGCGAGAGCGCCTACTACCTGCGCATTCAGGCCAAGGATCATCCGGGCGTGCTGGCACAGGTCGCGACCATCCTCTCGGAGCGCGGCATCAACATCGAATCCATCATGCAGAAAGAAGTCGAAGAGCAGGACGGCCTGGTGCCGATGATCCTGGTTACCCACCGGGTCGTCGAGGCGCGCGTCAACGACGCCATCGCCGCGCTGGAAGCTCTGGAAGACGTGGTAGGCAGCGTAGTGCGCATCCGCGTCGAGCAACTGAACTAAGCAGCCACCGGGCGCTGGTGCCGCCGCGAGGGGCGATCCCCCGGAGCGACGCACCAGCCCCGGCCGCTCGAAACCAAGGTTTTAAGACATGCGCTATATCAGTACCCGCGGCCAGGCTCCGGCCCTGAACTTCGAAGACGTGCTGCTGGCTGGCCTGGCCAGTGACGGTGGCCTCTACGTACCGGAAAACCTGCCGCGCTTCACCCAGGAAGAAATCGCCTCCTGGGCCGGCCTGCCGTACCACGAACTGGCCTTCCGCGTGATGCGCCCCTTTGTTGCCGGCAGCATCAATGACGCCGACTTCAAGAAGATCCTCGAGGAAACCTACGGCGTCTTCGCCCACAACGCCGTGGCGCCGCTGCGCCAGCTGAATGGCAATGAGTGGGTGCTCGAGCTGTTCCATGGTCCGACCCTGGCGTTCAAGGACTTCGCCCTGCAACTGCTGGGTCGCCTGCTCGACCACGTGCTGAGCAAGCGCGGCGAGCGTGTGGTGATCATGGGCGCCACCTCGGGCGACACCGGATCGGCTGCGATCGAAGGCTGCAAAGCCTGCGAACACGTCGATATCTTCATCATGCACCCGCACAATCGCGTGTCCGAAGTGCAGCGCCGCCAGATGACCACCATCCTCGGCGACAACATCCATAACATCGCGGTCGAGGGCAACTTCGACGACTGCCAGGAGATGGTCAAGGCGAGCTTCGCCGACCAGGGCTTCCTCAAGGGTACTCGCCTGGTCGCGGTCAACTCGATCAACTGGGCGCGGATCATGGCCCAGATCGTCTACTACTTCCACGCAGCCCTGCAGCTGGGTGGCCCGGCGCGCTCCGTGGCGTTCTCCGTGCCCACCGGCAACTTCGGCGACATCTTCGCCGGCTACCTGGCGCGCAACATGGGCCTGCCGATCAGCCAACTGATCGTCGCCACCAACCGCAACGACATCCTGCACCGCTTCATGAGCGGCAATCAGTACGTCAAGGACACCCTGCACCCGACCCTGTCGCCGTCGATGGACATCATGGTGTCGTCCAACTTCGAGCGCCTTCTGTTCGACCTGCACGGTCGTAACGGTGCTGCCATCGCCAACCTGATGGACACCTTCAAGCAGGGCGGCGGCTTCAGCGTCGAGGAAGACCGCTGGACCGAAGCGCGCAAGCTGTTCGACTCTCTGGCCGTGGATGACGCAGCTACCTGCGAAACCATCGCCGAGGTGTACAAGGAGTGCGGCGAACTGCTGGACCCGCACACCGCGATCGGCGTTCGCGCTGCCCGCGAGTGCCGCCGCAGCCTGGCCACCCCGATGGTCACCCTGGGTACCGCTCATCCGGTCAAATTCCCGGAAGCGGTGGAAAAGGCTGGCGTTGGCCAGGTCCCGGCCCTGCCGCCGCACCTCGCCGACCTGTTCCAGCGCGAGGAACGCTGCACCGTGCTGCCGAACGACCTGAAGCAGATCCAGGCCTTCGTCAGCCAGCATGGCAACCGCGGCAAGCCGCTGTAATCCAGGCGCCAGAACGAAAAGGCCGGCTCCCGAAAGGGGCCGGCCTTTTTTATGGCATTGCGTCGAGACCTCGTAGGGGCGAACTCATTCGCCAAGGGATGTGTAGCATCCCCCTTAGGTATCGCAGGGCAACTCTTCGACCTGCTTGGCGAATGAATTCGCCCCTACAGGAAAATCGGCTCCGTTCCAGCGGCGATCAGATCGCCCCATTTCCCTTCAGCGCCGTAACCTGCTCGGCGTTGTAACCCAGGGCGGCCAGCACCTCTGCGTTGTGCTCTCCAAGTTCCGGACCGATCCATTCGGTCGAACCGGGCGTGTCGGAGAGCTTGGGGACGATGCCCGGCATCTTGAATGGCTTGCCATCCGGCAGCTTTGCCGAGAGGAACATTTCCCGGGCGAGGAACTGCGGGTCGGCAAACATGTCTTCGGCAGAGAAGATGCAGCTGGCCGGCACTTCGGCGCGGTTCAGCACGGCCAGCACCTCGTCCAGCAGTAGCGAGCCCACCCAGCGGTCGATCACCCCATAGAGTTCATCGCGACGTGCGTCGCGACCGTCGTTGCTGGCCAGGGTCGGATCGTTGGCCAGGTCCTCGCGGCCGATGGCCAGCATGAAGCGTTTGAAGATGGCATCGCCGTTGGCGCCGATCTGTACATGACGGCCATCGGCGGCGGTGTGGATAGAGGAGGGGGTGATGCCGGGCATGATGTTGCCGGTGCGTTCGCGAATGAAACCGAACACGTCGAACTCCGGCACCATGCTTTCCATCATGGCGAACACCGCTTCGTAGAGCGCCACGTCCACTACCTGGCCCAGGCCGCCATTCACCTCGCGGTGGCGCAGCGCCATGAGCGCGCCGATCACGCCCCAGAGGGCGGCGATGGAGTCGCCGATGGAGATGCCGGTGCGCACCGGCGGGCGATCCTCGAAACCGGTGATGTAACGCAGGCCACCCATGGACTCACCCACCGCGCCGAAGCCCGGTTGGTCCTTGTAGGGGCCGCTCTGGCCGAAGCCGGATAGCCGTACCATCACCAGCTTGGGGTTGAGGGCATGAATCACGTCCCAGCCCAGGCCCAGCTTCTCCAGCACGCCGGGGCGGAAGTTCTCGATCAGGATGTCCGCTTCGGTCAACAGCTTCTTGAGGATGTCCCGGCCATCGGGGTGTTTCAGGTTCAGCGTCAGCGACTTCTTGTTGCGCGCCTGTACGAACCACCAGAGCGACGTGCCTTCGTACAGCTTGCGCCACTTGCGCAGTGGGTCGCCGCCATCGGGGGATTCGATCTTGATGACTTCGGCGCCGAACTCCGCGCACAGGCGCGAGGCGAAGGGACCGGCGATCAGCGTGCCGAGCTCGATTACTTTGAGGCCGGCGAGTGGTTTGGCGGGGGCGTTCATCGGGATGTCCATGGGCCAGGCAATGGCGGCGACTCTACTCCCTTGGAGGTTGTTGCGAACAGCCCGGATTGTCGCTGGCGCGCCATTCCCGGGCGACTTAAAGTTCTTGGCAGGCCCCCGATTCGAACGCGTCGACGACCATGCCAGATCGCCTTGCCAGCCGCAGCCACTTGTCGCCCGGAACGTATCGGGAGGAGGGTGCATGCAACTGAATGTCCCCACGCTGGTGCTTGTGGATATTTATGTCCTCGCCCTGGTCGGCCTGCTCATGCTGCACGCCTGGCGTCGTGGTCGTCGCGAACCGACGCTCGGTTACCTCGCCGCCATGCTGCTGCTCGGTGCCCTGGGCACGGTGCTGGGCAGCCTGCGCGGCATGGGCATGGACTTCGTTCCGCTGGTGCTGGGCAATGTGGTGCTTCATTTCTGCGCGGCCATGAACTGGACCGCCATGCGCGTGTTCGCCGGGCGCCAGCCGCACCTGTTGGGTATCTGCGCCGGCTCGCTGGTCTGGATGCTGCTCTGTCTAAACCCGGCGTTCTACGAATCCCTTACCGTGCGCGTTGCTGTCAGCTCGCTGATCACAGTCTGTTACTGCGGGCTGAGCGCCCATGAGCTGTGGCGCAGTCGCCAGTCGCTGGAAGTGGCCTACATGCCTGCTTTGGTACTGACCCTCTTCCACATGGTTTTTTACAGCGCGCGCATTGTGATCGATCGCGGCATGCCGTTCGATGCAGCCATGGCCAGCAGCGGCCAGGGCACCAGTTTCTTCTCCCTGCTGGTATTCGAGACCCTGCTGTACGCCATCGGCATTGCCTTCGTCACCCTCGCGATGGTCAAGGAACGCGCCGAACTGAAGTTTCGCGCTGCCGCCTATTGCGACCCGCTTACAGGGGTCGGCAACCGGCGCGCCTTCATGACCACTGGGGAATACCTGCTGGAAAGTTGTGAGCACCGGCGCGAACCGGTTGCACTACTGCTCTGCGACCTCGACCACTTCAAGCGGCTGAATGACAGCTACGGCCATGCTGCCGGCGACGAGGCCCTGGTCGCGTTCACCCGTATTGCCGTCGGCAGCATGCGCAAGCAGGACGTCTTCGGCCGCATCGGGGGCGAAGAATTCGCCTGCCTGCTGGCCGATGCCGACGACGAAGCCGGTGCCCAGGTGGCCGAGCGCATCCGCCGCGAGTTCGCCGAACTGCCATTCCAAGAGCCGGGGGAGCTCAGCGTCAGCATCGGAATCGTCAGCTCCAAGGAAGCAGGTTACGACCTGTTCCGCCTGCTCTCGATGGCCGACGACGCCCTCTACGCGGCGAAAGACAAGGGGCGCAACCGCATCCAGCGCTACCCCGCCGATTAGCTGGAAGCCCCAGCCAAGGCAATGGAATCAGGGTAGACTTGCGCCCCTCCGCGAATCACCAAGAAGCCCGTCATGGCCCTCCAAGCGACCCCCTACAAAGTCGAACTCAACCTCACTGACCTGGATCGCAGCGTCTACGAGAACCTGCGTTTCACCGTCGCCAAGCACCCCTCGGAAACCGAGGAACGCCTGGCCGTGCGGTTGATCGCCTACGCGCTGTGGTACCACGAGCAGCTGGCTTTCGGCCGTGGCCTGTCGGACGTAGACGAGCCGGCTTTGTGGGAAAAGAGCCTGGATGACCGCGTCCTGCACTGGATCGAGGTGGGGCAGCCGGACGCCGAGCGCATCACCTGGTGCTCGCGCCGTACCGAGCGCTTCAGCCTGGTGGCCTATGGCAACCTGCGCGTCTGGCAGACCAAGGTCCTGGACGGCGTGCGCAGCCTGAAAAACATCAATGTCGTCGCCGTCGGCCAGGAAGCCCTGGAAGAACTGGCCCGCGACCTCCCGCGCTCGATCAGCTGGAGCGTGATGATCAGCGACGGCGAGCTGTTCGTCACCGATGAGCGCGGCCAGCACGAAGTTCCCTTGGAGTGGCTGGCCGGGGAGCGCTGATCGGAAATCCGGAAGATTTCCGGGGCAGGGCGCCAAGCCCTCGCCCCAAGGCCCTTTCCCGGGAGGGAGAGGGGAAGTCGATTCAAAGATTGGACCTTTCATGCGTATCGAACACCGCGTCCTACCCGATGTCCTGCCTGACCTGGGCGAGCTGCCCCCGCTGCTGACCCGCCTCTACGCTGCCCGTGGCGTACAGTCCGTGGCGGAGCTGGACAAGAGCCTGGCGCGGTTGATTCCTTACCAGCAGCTCAAGGGCATCGACGCTGCGGTGGAACTGCTGGTCGAGGCCCTGGAAAAGCGCCAGCGCATCCTTTATGTCGGCGACTTCGATGCCGACGGTGCGACTGCCAGCAGCGTTGGCGTACTCGGCCTGCGCATGCTCGGTGCCTTCCATGTCGATTACCTGGTCCCCAACCGCTTCGAGTACGGCTACGGCCTGACGCCAGAAATAGTTGCCGTTGCCCTGACCCGCCAGCCGGACCTGCTGGTGACGGTGGATAACGGCATTTCCAGTGTCGAAGGCGTGGCAGCCGCAAAGGCTGCGGGGCTCAAGGTGCTGGTCACCGACCACCACCTGCCGGGGCCGGAATTGCCCGCGGCGGACGCCATCGTCAATCCCAACCAGCCTGGCTGCGACTTCCCGAGCAAGTCTCTGGCCGGCGTCGGCGTGATCTTCTACGTGTTGATGGCGCTGCGCGCTCGCCTGCGTGAGCTGGACTGGTTCAATCGTGCCGGCCTCAAGGAACCCAACCTCGGCGACCTGCTCGACCTGGTGGCGTTGGGCAGCGTCGCCGACGTGGTGCCCCTGGACGCCAACAACCGCATCCTCGTGCACCAGGGCCTGGCGCGCATCCGCGCCGGCCGTGCCCGTGCCGGCCTCAAGGCGATCCTCGAAGTTGCCGGGCGTCCGGCAGGGCGCATCACCTCGACCGACCTCGGCTTCATCCTCGGTCCCCGCCTGAACGCTGCCGGCCGCCTGGACGACATGAGCCTGGGCATCGAATGCCTGCTTTGCGAAGACGAGGCCCTGGCCCGCGACATGGCCGTGCAACTGGACCAGCTCAACCAGGACCGCAAGGCCATCGAGCAGGGCATGCAGCGCGAGGCGCTGGCGCAACTGAAGAACCTGCCTATCGAAGACATGCCATTCGGGCTCTGCGTATTCGAGCCGGACTGGCACCAGGGCGTGATTGGCATCCTCGCCTCGCGCCTGAAGGAGCGCTACCACCGTCCGACCATTGCCTTCGCCGATGCTGGCGACGGTCTGCTCAAGGGCTCGGCACGCTCAGTGCCGGGCTTCCACATCCGTGACGCGCTGGATGCCGTCGCCGCCCGCCATCCGGGTCTGATCAGCAAGTTCGGTGGTCACGCCATGGCCGCTGGCTTGTCCCTGCCTGTGGAAAACTTTGGTGCCTTCGCTGCCGCGTTCGACGCCGAGACCCGCCGGCAGCTCGATGAAGACGACCTCACCGGCCGCCTGCTTTCCGACGGTCAACTGAGTATCGAGGAGTTCCACCTGGAGCTTGCCCGTGCCCTACGCCTGGCCGGCCCCTGGGGCCAGCACTTCCCCGAGCCGCTGTTCCATGGCGTATTCCAGATCGTCCAACAGCGCCTGGTCGGCGAGCGCCATCTGAAGCTGGTGCTGAAAAGTGAATGCGGTTCGGTGCAACTGGACGGCATCGCCTTCAATATCGACCGCGAGCAATGGCCCAACGCCAGCGTTCGCTGGGCGGAAGTGGCCTACAAGCTGGACGTCAACGAATACCGTGGCCAGGAAAGCGTGCAACTGATGGTCGCCCACATCGCCCCACGCTGAGCGCCCACGTAAGCAACTCGTAGGTTGGCGTTGAGCGAAGCGCAGCCCAACTTGGCGCGCATAGCGTGCCCGGTTCGTTGGGCCTCGCGGGCTCGGCCCCAACCAAAGGGGCCGCTGCGCTGCCCTTCGCGATTGCAATCGCCCCCACAAGAACAGTCTCCGTTCGTCCGTCACCCCGTCCGCGCAAACCTCCGATCCGGGTCTACGCTGATCCAGTCCTGCGCCCCCGAGAAAAAAATTTCGGCCTGTTGTCGATCTCGTCGATTCCCCATCGACCATTAAGCACAGTCAGCAGGCAACGGTCGCAGGCTGATGTTCATGCAACCCAACAGGAGAACAACAATGCGCTTCATGGTGATTGTCAAAGCAACCAAGGAATCGGAAGCGGGCATCATGCCCAGCACGGAACTGCTCACGGCCATGGGCCAGTACAACGAAGAGCTCGTCAACGCCGGCATCCTGCTTGCTGGTGAGGGACTGCATCCCAGTTCAAAAGGAGCGCGAGTCGTGTTCAAGGGCAAGGACCGCACTGTCATCGACGGCCCCTTTGCAGAAACCAAGGAACTGATCGCCGGCTTCTGGCTGTTCAAGGTCAATTCCCTGGAAGAGTGCGTCGAGTGGGTCAAACGCTGCCCCAACCCCATGATCTCCGAGTCCGAGATCGAAATTCGCCAGGTGTTCGAGGCCGAGGACTTCGGCGCGGAGTTCACTCCTGAGCTGCGCGAGCAGGAACAGCGCGTTTTCGAGAAAGCCCGGCAGCAGTGACCGCCATCCACCACGGACAGGAGACCATCATGAAAATCGATCCCTACCTCACGTTCGATGGCCAGTGTGGCCCCGCCTTCCAGTTCTACGCCAAGGTGCTGAACGGCACCCTGGAAGCCTTCCTGAGCTTCGCCGAAAGCCCAGCCTGCGAGGATGTGCCGGAGAACTTCCGCGACAAGATCATGCATGCCCGCCTGGCTGTGGGTGATCAGGTGATCATGGGCTCGGATTGCCCGCCTCAAGCGCCTTTCAAGGGCATCAGCGGCATCAGCGTTTCAATCAACGTCGACCGCATAGTCGAGGCCGAGCGGGTCTTCAATGCGCTGGCCGAGGGCGGTCAGGTACAGATGCCCCTGGCGCAGACTTTCTGGGCCGCGCGCTTTGGCATGCTGGTGGACCGCTTCGGAGTGCCCTGGATGATCAACTGTGAGAAGGATCATTAGTTCTCAAAAGTGACTGCGGCGCCGGGGTCTCCCCGGCGTTGTGGGCCTAAGCTTCTGGAGTCATCTGAAGCGGACGGTTCCAATGTTCCTGATCCACAGGCTGCGTGATCACGTCAGCCGTTTCCACTATCGCCGCGATTGGCTGCGCGCCGATCTCACGGCCGGCCTGTCAGTCGCCGCCGTGCAGATTCCTACGGCCATCGCCTATGCGCAGATCATCGGCTTTCCCGCTCAGGTCGGGCTCTACGCCTGCATCCTGCCGATGCTGATCTACGCTCTGGTGGGCGGCTCCCGGCAGCTTATTGTCGGGCCGGATGCCGCCACCGCAGCCATGGTGGCCGCCGCTATTACCCCGCTGGCGGCAGGCGATCCACAGCGTCTGGTACACCTGTCGATGATCGTCGCAGTGATGGTTGGCCTGCTGTCGATCGTGGCTGGCTTCATCCGCGCCGGTTTCATCGCGAGCTTCCTCTCACGGCCCATCCTCGTGGGCTACCTCAACGGTATCGGCCTCAGCCTGCTGGCTGGCCAGCTCGGCAAACTGCTGGGTTACCAGAGCGAAACCAGCGGCTTCATCGCCGGCCTGCTGGCGATGATCCGCAATCTGGCAGACACCCATCTGCCGACCCTGGCCTTGGGCGCCGCGGCGCTGCTGCTGATGATCGTCCTGCCGCGGCGCTGGCCACGGCTGCCGGTCTCGCTGGTGGCCCTCGTGCTGGCTTCGCTGGCGGCCGCCTGGCTCGGGCTCGACCGTCACGGAGTGGCCCTGCTGGGCGCCGTCCCGGCCGGGCTGCCCGAACTGAGCTGGCCGCGCGCCAGCTACCAGGAGCTGCTCAGCCTGCTACGCGACGCCACCGGTATCACGATCGTCAGCTTCTGCAGCGCCATGCTCACCGCTCGCAGCTTCGCCGCCCGTCACGGCTATGCCATCGACGCCAACCACGAATTCATTGCCCTGGGCCTGGCCAACGTCGGCGCCGGGGTGTCGCAGTCCTTCGTCATCAGCGGCGCGGACTCGCGCACCGCGGTGAACGACCTGGTGGGCGGCAAGACCCAGATGGTCAGCGTGGTGGTGGCGCTGGTGATTGTCGCGGTACTGGTGTTCCTCCATGGTCCCCTGGCCTGGGTGCCCATTGCGGCCCTTGGCGCGGTGCTGATGCTGGCAGGGTGGGGGCTGATCGATTTTCGTACGATCAAGGCCTTTTGGCGCCTCAGCCGCTTCGAGTGCGGGCTCTGCCTGCTGACCACCGTGGGGGTGCTGGGCGTCGGTGTGCTGCCCGGCATCTTCGTTGCCATTTCCCTGGCCCTGCTGCGCCTGCTGTATCTCACCTATCGCCCCACCGACGCGGTGCTTGGCTGGGTGGAAGGCGTGGATGGCCAGGTGGAGCTTGGGCGTTATCCACAGGCCACCACCTTGCCGGGGCTGATCATCTACCGATTCGACGCGCCGCTGCTGTTCTTCAATGCCGATTACTTCAAGCAGCGCCTGCTGGCCGTGGTGGAGCGGTCGGAAGCCCCGCGCGCGGTGTTGCTCAACGCCGAAACCATGATCAACCTGGACGTCACGGGCCTGGCCACCTTGCGTGAGGTGCAGGAAACCCTCGCGGCCCGTGGCGTTTTTCTCGGCTTTGCCCGTCTCTTCGGTCCGGCCCACGACCTGTTGCTACGCTCCGGGCAGTTTGGCGAGCTGAAACCGCCGCTGGTATTCAGCTCGGTACGTGCCGGCATCAATGCCTACCGTATCTGGCTGGCGAAGCAGGCCTTGCAGGAAAAGCAGCCTGTCGCGTAAACCACAGGATCAACCCATTGGAAACCAAGGAACGACCATGGACCCTTTCATGCAAGCCGCCATCGAAGAAGCCCGCCAGGGCCTGGCCGAGGGCGGGATTCCCATCGGCTCGGTGATCGTCCACAAGGGCCGCATCATCGGTCGGGGTCATAACCGCCGTATCCAGGAAGGCAGTGCGATCAAGCACGGCGAGATGGACGCCTTCGAGAACGCCGGCCGCCAGCCCGCCAGCGTCTACCGGGAGGCGGTGCTCTACACGACGCTGTCGCCCTGTTCCATGTGCAGCGGCGCCATCCTGCTCTATGGGATTCCCAAGGTGATCATCGGCGAGAACCGCACCTTCATGGGCGAGGAGGAACTGCTGCGCTCCCGTGGCGTGGAGCTGGAGGTGCTGCAGGATGCCGAATGCGTGAAGCTCATGGAGGATTTCATCGAAGCCCGGCCGGAGTTGTGGAACGAGGATATCGGCGAGCCGGCGGCCTGATCCCAAACCAACGCCACAACCGCATCGTCCCCCCTGGCGCCCGCCAGTGGGACCCCTTGCGAGAGCCCCTCTCGCAAGGGGACTACCAATCGTCGAGTAGCGACTATGCTGGTATTCAGCCGATCCAGCAGCGGATCGGAGACGTCGCTTTAGGCCCGACACGATAGGGGGGTCTAGGCTGGAAGCCGGCAGAAATGACGATCATTGAACAGAAATGACTTGGATCAGACTCCAGTGCGGCTTGAGGATCTTGCGCCGTACGTCCGTTGGATCGCTGCCAAGCAGTAGGAATGTCCGACTGGTTTTGCCTGATTGCTACAGCAGAAGGAGAGCTCAATGCTGTCAAGTTCCGTTTCGGAAAGGATCCTGTCTCGCGGCCTGATGGACGTGCTCATTCGAGCAGGCCTGGTCGCGATCCTCGCCATTTCCTGCTACCAGGTTTTCCATCCCTTCCTCAACCTGATGCTCTGGGCATTGATCCTGGGGGTCACTTTCTATCCACTGCATCAGAGTCTGAAGGCCAAGCTGGGCATGCGTGATGGCCACGTGGCCACGCTGATCGTTGTGGTTTCCCTGATTCTGCTGATGGTGCCGGTCTACCTGCTGGCATCTTCCATGGCCGAGTCGGTGCAGGGGGCCATCGAACTGTTCAAGGGCGGTGAACTGAATATTCCATCACCCAACGCGTCCGTTGCCAGCTGGCCCCTGATCGGCCAGCCGTTGTTCGACTTCTGGCAGCAGGCGTCGGTCGACCTGACCAGCCTGATGAAGAAGTTGCTGCCCCACCTGCGCGGCTTCGGCATGAGCATGTTCGGCAAGCTGGCCGGCGTAGGGGCGGGCTTTCTGCTGTTCATCGCCGCATTGATCGTGGCAGGCATCTTCATGGCATTTGGCGAGAATGGTCACCGCAGTGCCATACAGATCGCTTCACGCATCTCCGGGCCGGACCGTGGCCCGCAGATCGCCGAGCTTTGCACGGCGACCATTCGTGCAGTGGCGCAGGGCGTGGTCGGCATTGCCTTCATCCAGATGCTGCTGGTGGGCATCGCCTTCGTGCTGATGGGAATCCCGGGCGCTGGCCTCCTGGCGCTCGGCGTGTTGCTGCTGGGCATCATGCAACTGCCCGCACTGCTGATCACCATTCCGGTGATCATCTTCGTGTTCGCCAGCCAAGGAGCGACCGCCGGAGCCATCATCTTCGCCATCTACACCTTCGTTGCCGGGATGTCGGACAACGTCCTGAAACCCCTGTTGCTGGGGCGTGGTGTCAACGTACCGATGCCCGTGGTGCTGATCGGCGCCCTGGGCGGCATGGTCACCGGCGGCATCATTGGGTTGTTCATTGGCCCGGTCATGCTGGCCGTCGGCTACATGCTGTTCTGGCACTGGGTCGACGACCAGCCGGAAAGCGCGGCGGTGACAACCACTTCGGAAGAAGAGACGACGACCTGACGCTCCGACTTCCCCATGTACATGGCCGGCAGATCTACCTGGCTGTTCCTGTTCGGAGCCCTTGGCCTCAGTGGCTGCGTGCGTCTGGGACCGGATTTCCAGACGCCGCGCGAACCCTGGATCGACCAATGGAACAGTCCGGCCATCGCGCAGGCGAGCCTTGATCGCCCGCAGCCGGACTTCCGCCAATGGTGGCAAGTGTTCACCGACCCGGTCCTCGATGCCCTGGTTGCCGAAGCCGACGCGTACAACCCAAGCCTGGAAATTGCCGGCCTGCGGGTGATGGAGGCGCGCGCGCAGCTCGGCATCGCCATGAGCGGCCGATATCCGCAGGTGCAGCAGGTCAGTGCTGATGCGCTGTACCTGGACCGCAACCAATCCGGGGGGCGCAATCCGCAAGACAGCCATTCCTGGCAATACGGTGCGGGCTTCGACGCGGCCTGGGAGCTGGATTTCTGGGGACGATTCAGCCGCGCCATCGAGTCGGCCGACGCGGCCTACTTCGCCGCCTATGCCAACTACGAAGACGTGCTGGTGCTGCTGCGTGCCCAGGTGGCGGACACCTACTTCTCACTGCGCACCTTCGAGGCTCGCCTGCGCATCGCCCGTGACAACGCCGAACGGCAGCGGCGCAGCTTCGAGATCACCGAGCGGCGCTTCCGCAGTGGTGACAGCGACGAGCTGGACTTCCAGCAAGCCAAGACCCAGTACCTCGGCACCCTGGCTACCATCCCTGACCTGGAAAGCCAGGTGCTTCGCACGCGCAATGCCCTGGCCGTGCTGGTGGGCCGGCCGCCAGGTCCACTGCCGGAGCTGCGCGAACGAGAGGGCCTCATTCCATTGCTGGATCGCGCGGTGCTGCAGGACGTTCCCGCCAACCTGCTGCTACGTCGTCCCGACGTCCGCGCAGCCGAGCTCGCGGTTGCCGCCCAGTCGGCGTTGATCGGCGTATCCGAGGCGGATCTCTATCCTTCCATCACCCTGCTGGGCAGCATCGGCTGGAGCGCCTCGACCCTGGATGGCGCTTCCGACAGCCTGGACCTGGCCGCGGGGCCGAGCCTGGTGTGGAACGTGTTCGACCATGGTCGGATCAAGAACGATGTGCGCGTCCAGGATGCGCGCCTGCAACAGCTCATCGAGGTTTACCGTGACGGCGTGCGCCAGGCCGCGCGCGAGGCCGACGACGCCGCCACCGGGCTGATCAAATCGCTCGAAAGCGAACGCATCCGGCGCGAGGCTGCCGAATCGGCGGAGCGCTCCCTGACCCTGGCAATGGCGCAGTACCGCGAAGGCTTCGCAGATTTCCAGCGGGTGCTGGATGCCCAGCGGGAGCTATTCCAGCAGCAGGACAGCTATCTGGTCAGCCGCAGCAACGCAGTGGCCAACCTGATCGGACTGTACAAGGCCCTGGGCGGTGGCTGGTACAGCACGAGACCGTTGATCGACGACAGTACGCGCCAGCAGATGCAGCAACGCACCGATTGGGGTGACCTGCTGGACGAGCCCGATGCGCCGTCCGACTCGTCTCCGATCGAACAAGGTGAACGACCATGACCGATTCTCTTCAGGCCAATCCGCAGCCACCGGCCCAGCCCGCTCCCGAGAAGGCTGCGGACGGCGCGAAGAAGGGGACCCGCTGGGTCGCCCTGGTCATCGTCCTGACGCTGGTCTGGTACCTGCTGGCCGATCGTTTCACCCCCTATACGCAGCAGGCGCGACTGCAGGCCTTCGTGGTGCCGGTGGCCGCTGAAGTAGCCGGCCGGGTCACCAAGGTGCACGTTCGCAACAACCAGGACGTCAAGGTGGGCGAGGTGCTGTTCGAAGTGGACCCGACGCACTACCAGATTGCCGTCGACCGCGCCCGTGCCGACCTGGAAACCGTACGCCGGCAGGTGGGGGCGAGCACTGCCGCCATTGATTCGGCACTGGCTTCCCAGCGGGCCGCCGAGGCCAACGAACTGAAGGCGCGCCAGGACAGCGAACGCCTTGAACGCCTCTACCAGCAGGACCCGGGCACTCTCTCCGTACGGCGCCTGGAAGGGGCGCGGGCATCCCGCGAGCAGGCCATCAGCCAGGTAGCGGCAGCGCGGGCCGAAGTGCAGCGTGCGCGGGAGCAGCAAGGTGGCAGCGAAGCGGAGAACGCGCAGTTGCGCAGTGCCGCCACCGCCCTGGAAAAGGCCGAACTGGACCTGGCCAACACCCAGGTCAGGGCACGCTCGGCCGGCCTGATCACCGACCTTCGCACCGACATCGGGCAGTACGTGGGGGCGGGTAACCCGGTGATGACCCTGATCGCCATCCACGACCTGTGGATAAGCGCCGACTTCACTGAAAACAACCTGGGCCACGTCCAGCCGGGGGCTCCGGTCGCCATCGTGCTCGATGCCCTGCCTGGGCGAGTTTTCAAAGGACGGGTACGCAGCGTCGGCTATGGCGTCAGCGTTGGTCAGGCGCCGGCCCCCGGTAGCTTGCCATCGGTGGAGAACAGCCGTGACTGGCTGCGGCCCGCCCAGCGATTCCCGGTCATCGTCGAGCTCCTGCCGGGCGAACTCGACGAACTGCGCGGCCTGCGTGTTGGCGGCCAGGCCGAAGTCATGGCCTTTCCCCGCGAAGGCAACGTCCTCAATCCGCTGGGCCGACTGTTCATTCGCATGATGAGCTGGCTGTCCTATGCCTACTGAGCACGACCCACGCAGTCAGCGCGCCCTGCGCCTGGCCAGTGGTACGGCGCTGGGCTTGGCGATCAGCTTCGGCCTGGCCCTGCCGATTCCCTTCCTGGCGCCGATTTTCGTCCTGGTCCTGCTGACCGCCGGCAATCGTCCCCTGCCTTTGAAGGCCGGACCGGGACTGGCGCTGGTGATCATGCTCAGTACCGGAACTGGCCTGTTGCTGATTCCACTCCTGCGCCATGCGCCAGCGAGCGGTGTGTTGCTGGTCGCACTCTGCCTGTACCTGTGCTTTCGCTATGGATTGCGCGGCGGCAACCCGCTGGTGGCGCAGTTTCTGGTGATCGGCCTGACCATGATCAGCGCCGCCGGCACGGCCGAATTCGCGTTGGCACTGACGGTGATCCAGGCATTGGGCAAGGGTGTGCTGCTCGCTGTACTGGTGGTTTCGCTCAGCCATATGGTCTTTCCCGAGCCAACCGCGCCGCCGGCGCCCGCCGCGCGCCCGGTGCTGGAGGACGTGGAGGCTGCCTGGGTGGCGCTGCGCGCAGCGTTGGTGGTGCTGCCTGCTTTCCTCCTGGCCCTTATCGACCCGGCCAGTTACATGCCGCTGATCATGAAGTCGGTCAGCCTCGGCCAGCAGGTCTGCGGTGCCAGCGCACGCACGGCCGGTCGCGAACTGCTGGGCTCGACCCTGCTGGGCGGCGTGCTCGCCATGCTGTTCTGGAGCGCGTTGAGCCTCTTTCCGCACCTCTGGATGTTCTTCCTCTGGATGCTGCTGTTCGGCCTGCTGCTGGCCCGAAAGCTCTATCGTCTCAGCCCAACGGCGCAGACGCCGGGTTTCTGGGTCAACACCCTGATCACGCTGATCATCCTGCTGGGCCAGTCTGTGCAGGACAGCGCGGCGGGCAAGGATGTCTACACCGCCTTCGCCGTCCGCATGGGCCTGTTCATCGCCGTCACCCTGTATGCCTGCGCCGCGGTTTACCTGATCGATCGGCGTCGTTTCCGCCGGCAACGGCGCTCCACGCTCTGACGAGGTCGCTTCATGTTGCTCAATCTGCTAGTCGGAATTCCCGTGATGTTGCTCTGCCTCCTCATGCAGGCGTACTTCGTGGCGCTCTGCCTGAAATACTTCGTGCGTTATCGGAAGCTCTGGCAGGGGCATGATTCGCAATTGCGCAACACCGGATACCTGGCCGTGGTGATGCTTCTGATGCTGCTGGGCAATTTCGTGCAGATGGCGATCTGGGCGGCGTTGTTCCGGCTACTTGGTGAGTTCGATGACTTCGCAACCGCGCTTTACCACTCGGCGGTCAACTTCGCGACCCTGGGTTACGGCGACATCGTCATGTCTGGCGCCTGGCGCTTGCTGGGACCGCTGGAGGCCGCCAACGGCATCCTCATGTTCGGGGTGTCCACCGCCGTAATGACTGCGGCGGTGACCGAAGTCATCAAGCTCCACATGTCACGAGGGCTGCACAAGCAGGACGACTAGACTGTATCTGTCAGTCCGCCTTCGCCTGGAGGTGCAGCATGGCGATCCGCGAAGGTTTCATCGGCAGTGTCGGAAACACGCCGCTGCTGCGTCTCGAAAGCCTGAGCAACGAGACTGGTTGCGACATCCTCGCCAAGGCCGAATTCCTCAATCCCGGTGGGTCGGTAAAGGATCGCGCGGCGCGCTCCATCCTCGACGACGCCGAATGCCAGGGCTTGCTGTATCCCGGCGGCACCGTGGTAGAGGGCACCGCCGGCAATACGGGAATCGGCCTGGCACACATCTGCGCGGCGCGTGGATATCGCTGCATCATCGTGATTCCTGACAACCAGTCCCCGGAGAAGCTCGACCTGTTGCGTACCCTCGGCGCCGAAGTGCGTCCGGTGCCGCCCAGGCCTTACAAGGACCCGGACAATTACCAGAAGATCGCCGGACGGCTGGCCGCCGAGCTGCCAGGGGCGATCTGGGCCAACCAGTTCGACAACACCGCCAATCGGCAAGCCCACTTCGAAACGACCGGCCCGGAAATCTGGGCCGATACGGATGGTCGGCTGGATGCCTTTGTCTGCGCCACCGGTACCGGTGGCACTTTGGCCGGGGTGGCGCGGTTCCTCAAGGCGCGTGACCCGGGCATCCGCATCGTCCTCGCCGACCCGCTGGGCAGCGCGCTGTACAACTGGGTGAAGCACGGTGAACTGGTGGCCGAAGGCAGCTCCATCACCGAAGGCATCGGCACCACGCGTATTACCGCCAACCTCGAAGGCACGCCTATAGACGACGCCGTGCAGGTGGACGACCCCGCCTGCGTGGCCATGGTCTATCACCTGTTGCGGGAGGAGGGCCTGTTCGTCGGTGGCTCCTCCGGCATCAACCTCGCCGCGGCTGTGCAGGTGGCCCGCGCGTTGGGGCCGGGGCACCGGATCGTGACCCTGCTCTGTGATCGAGGCGGGCTCTATCAGGGGCGGCTGTTCAATCCGGCGTGGTTGGCGGAGAAGGGGCTGGCTGGTGCGGCTGGGTTCTAGGCTGTCGTTGCGCTGGGGCTTTCAGATCAGCCTTGGCACACGCTTGAGATGTTTCCCCCTCACTCAAGCCCCCTCCCTCTGGGGGAGGGGGGATTCGGCAGTACTGCGAGCCTCGGGGCATCAGGTGAGAGGGAAGGGGGAGAGGGTCACTCTGCTTCAGCTAGCCAGATCAGGATCGAACTGCAGCAGCAACGACCAGGGCGCATTGCAGTTGCCGACGAAAATCGGATGCAGCAGGCATATGGCGTTGCCGGCGCCCTTGAAGCGCAACGTCTGGCCATCGCGAATTGCACTGCGCGCATCGCCAGGAAGTTCGTTGGCCGGGGTGCCCAGCCGCTTCTCATTCGGGTGAGTCACGTAGTGGGCAGCGTTGGAAAGCAGCGCGTAGTGGCCGTTGCCGAACGGCTTGAGCTGGCTCAGACGCTCCTGAAGCTGTTGCAGGCTGTAGTCGGCACCAAGGATGCCGAGGAAGCGCCCGCCGGCCTGCATCGGGGTCATGAAGGAGGTCATCAGCACCGTGTTGCCGGCCACCGTGTACTCGTAGGGCTCCATGAACAGGTCGCGGCCTTTGCGCCGGGGTAATTCGTACCAGTCGCCGTCGTAGCCCACCAGGCACTCGCGCTGGATGGCGCCGGCGCCCCGGTTCCAGTAGGCCATGATGCGGCCGGTATGGTCGTGCCCCGGCTGGTTGGCGAACTCGCCGTCACGGCCGTCCAGGGCGTTGGGTTCGCTGGCACAGGCGAAAGCCAGCAGACCGGGGTTTTGCAGCAGGAATTGCTGCATCACGGCGTCGATCTGCTCGCGCTGCGGGCCGAGGCCCTGGGCATGCAGGCCGAGGATGAAATGCTTGAGGCCATAGAGCGCAGTAGCCATTACCGCAAACTGGTTCTGCAATTGCTGCGCCTCTCGGGCGAGCAGGACCGCAGCCGTCTCCGCCTTTGAGGCGCTTTCCGCTCGTTGCACCTGCTCGAGGGCCTTTTCGCTCTCCTGGCGGATGGTGGCGACCACGTTGCCAATATCGGAGGTGGCGTTGGCCGACTGGGTGGCCAGGCGCCGCACCTCGTCCGCGACCACGGCGAAGCCGCGACCGAGTTCGCCGGCGCGAGCAGCCTCGATGGCGGCGTTGAGGGCGACCAGGTTGGTATTCCTGGCGATCTGGCGGATCACGTCGGAAACCTTGCTGATCTCGTTCCAGCGGCTGTTCAGGCCGTCGATCAGCAGCTTGACCTGGTCGAGGGTGGAGTTGTCCTGGACGCCGTCGTCCGATATGGGCGCCTGGGGCTGTCGGGTACTGCTCTGCATGGTGGGCTACCGAAATGGATTGGGGCAGGAAGACGCCACAGGCAGTGGCGCGAAACCGGGGCCCGATCGCTCGTACCCCGGATGGCCTCGACCTGTCAGCCGAGTTCGCTGACCGCCCGGTGGGCTTCGTCTATGGCCGCGTGGGCATAGGCGCTCCAGGCCGAGTCGGAGTTTGCGATTGTCACGTTGCCTACCGGCTTGCGCGCCAGGAGCATGGTTTTCTCGCTCTCTTTTTCATCGTCGAACAGTGAGTTGGAGAAGTAGGCGTAGCCGTGGGACCAACGGTTCACGGTAATGGCGAGGATGTCTTTCTGGTGGTCGAAACCACCTGGACCGAGCATGCGCTGGAGCTGGTCGCGAAGCTGCGCTTCGAGCTGCTCGAAGGTCGTCGCATAGAGCTTGGCACGGCCAGTGCGGGCCTGGGTGCGGGCGTCCATGCCGGAGTTAGGCGACGTCGGCACGTAGACCATGTGCAGGCCGATGGGCTGCTTCGGATCCCGCGGGTGGTTGTAGCCACCGAGGTCTACCGGGTAGTCCAGTTTGATCCGGCTGTAAGGCTGCGTGGTCGCATAGATTTCGTGCACGCCGAGCTTCTGGAAACTCTCCCAGTTGCGGATCACCACCTTGGTGTACACCAGCGGGAACTTCACGTTCTGACTCAGAGCCTGGGCCTGGTCGGGGGAGAGGTCGGGCAGGAGATAGGGAATCATCATGTTGTAGCAGGCCATTACGCAGTGCTTGCTACGTACCCTGGCCAGCTGGCCGCCACGGCTGTAACCGATATCGACGCCGCCGGCGCGGTTCTTCACGTTCACCGCCGTGCTGTTGAGGCGCAGGCGTACGGGGCTGCCTGCGACGTCCAGCTGGCTGTAGTCGAACTGCGCCAGGACGATGTCGTCCATGCCCTTGCCGGGCGCTACGGCCGGGATCAGGTCGCGCACCAGCAGGCGTGCCACCGAGGCGTTGCCGTCGGGGAAGTGATAGATGTACGGCTCTTCCATCTCCGCCTTGGCTTCCTCGCCAATGGGCGGCAGCTGCATCGCCGCGAAGCCGGGGAAGCCGACGTAGTAGGCGTCGTAGGCAGCTACGGCATCGATGCTGAGGGCTGAGAAATCATTGGTGCGGCTCTGGAAGTACTTCACCGCACCCTCGGACAGGCCAACGTCCTTGAGCAGGAAGTCGCGGTAGCTGGTTTTGGCCAGGTGGGCTTCCTTCTCGTCGCTTGTCTTGCCGGCCAGGTAGTCGCGGGGCGCTTCATAAAGATCGATCAGCGCCTGGCGGTCTGCCTCGGGCAGCGGGAAGTCGCTGATGAATGCGCGCCAGGAGCGGGCATTGAGTTTTTCCGGGGCGATGTCGTCGGCCACCATGGGTGTCGGGTCGCCGCTCACCAGCTTGTCCACGCCGAAGTTCTCCTTGTCGAAGAACACCCCGCGGGACAGGCCGAGGTTGGGGTAGAAGTTGCGATCGAAGGCGGTCTCGAAGCGCTTGATGTCGACACCGAGCTTCTTCAGCAAGCCATTCACGGTCTCGCTGTAGAGGTGGTTGGGCGACTGGAAGGATTCGCTGCCGCCGTAACCGATGATCATGCGGCCACCGACCTCGAACTCGTTGCGCTTGGCGTGGCCGCCGAAGTCGTCGTGGTTCTCGATGATCAGGATGCGCGCATTGGGCTGCTTCTCGCGGTAGAACCAGGCGGCAGCCAGGCCGCTGATGCCACCGCCGACCACCACCAGGTCGTATTCCTCGGCTACCGGCATGCCATCGGTGTCGAATTTCTTCTTCTCCCAACCCATCTGGTGGGCCACTTCGAAGGCGCCGGGGTGGCTGCCGCGCAGGCCGGTGAGGGCCGGCGGGTAGTAGCGGCCGGACGGCGCTGCGCGCAGCAGCTGCGTGGGCGTGAGGCCGGCGGCGATGGTGAGGGCGACACCGTTGAGGAAATCACGGCGGGTGATGGTCATAGCGAATCCTTGCAAGGCAGTTGTTTTCGATCTTTGCAGCGACGCTGGCGCGAAGCCGGGCGGGAGGAGACCGGTGCCCCGCATTGGGGGCACCGGTGAAGGGGTTACCAGCCGAGTTGCTTGTTGAAACCGAGGGCATCGTAGTAGTCGCCCTGGTAGGTGATCTTGCCGTTCTTGACGCGTACGAAGCTCACGCCTTCGAACTTCAGCGGCTTGTTGGTGGCCGGGGTTTCGGCACTCCAGGCACCGCTGTTGGTACCCGCGAATTCCCACTGGAAGGCGATGCCTTCGGCGCTGACGATGGGCTCGCTGATCATTTTCCACTTCAGGTCCGGCACGGCGCCGATGAACACCTTGATGACGTTGTCGCGGGCAGCCGCACGACCTTTCTGCGGCGTGCCGACGGTGGCATCGAAGTATTCCGCGTCCTCGGCCAGGAAGCTGGCGGCCTTGTCGACGTCGTGGGCGTTCCAGGCAGCCATGTAGCCATCGACTATGGCCTTGGCATCGTCAGCCGCCTGGGCCATCCCGGCCATGGCGAAAAACAGGATGAAGCTGAAATTACGCAAGGTATTACGCATTGCTCGTTCTCCTGGTTGGGTGAGGCGTACTGCGGGTGGAACGTTCTTGCTTTGCTTGTCTGTGGAGGCGATTTCAATCGCTAAGGGCGGCGTAGCTGCCCCAAGGTTTCCCCGGGCAGGCCTGCGGCCTGCTTGGCGAATGAAATCGCCCCTACAGCAGGTGGCGCGAATCCGGGCGTCGCTCACGCCGCGCGGGCTAGGCGAGAAGAGCGGAGAACGCGGAATGTACTGTTGTACATGAGCATTTCGACGTTCTTCTCAACAACGCCCGAGCAAGCGAGCGGCGGCCGGATCAGTGCTTGAACATCACGTGGCGAATGGCGGTGTAATCCTCCAACCCATACATGGACATGTCCTTGCCGTAGCCGGAGTGCTTGACGCCACCGTGGGGCATTTCGCTGACCAGC
The DNA here is from genome assembly GCF_036328175.1 of Pseudomonas sp. JS3066. Taxonomy (NCBI): domain Bacteria; kingdom Pseudomonadati; phylum Pseudomonadota; class Gammaproteobacteria; order Pseudomonadales; family Pseudomonadaceae; genus Pseudomonas; species Pseudomonas sp. JS3066. The sequence goes on along the minus strand of NZ_CP143312.1, from coordinate 4,331,971 downwards.
ATGAAATGAGTGTTGACCCAGGTGCAGCCGTACTGCAGGCGCGCGGACAGGCGGTGGGCGCGGCCGACGTCGGCGGTCCAGAGGGAAGAGGCCAGGCCGTAGTCGGAATCGTTGGCCCACTCCAGCACCTGCTCCTCGCTATCGAACTCGGTGACCGAGACCACCGGGCCGAACACTTCGCGGCGGACGATCTCGTCGTCCTGGCGGGCGCCGGCGAGCACGGTGGGCTGGAAGAAGAAGCCCGGGCCGTCGACACGCTTGCCGCCGGTGACCACCTGGATGTGCGGCACGGCGGCAGCGCGCTGGACGAAGCCCTCGACGCGTTCCAGGTGCTGCTCGGTGATCAGCGGGCCGAGTTCGGTATTCGGGTCGTCCTGCAGGCCGGTCCGGATGCTGCCGACGGCTTCGCCGAGCTTGGCGACGAACTTCTCGTAGATGCCTTTCTGCGCGTAGATGCGGCAGGCGGCGGTGCAGTCCTGGCCGGCGTTGTAGAAGCCGAAGGTGCGGATGCCTTCCACGGCGGCGTCGATGTCGGCGTCGTCGAAGATGATCACCGGGGCCTTGCCGCCCAGTTCCATGTGCATGCGTTTCACGCTGTCGGCGGTGCCGGCGATGATGCGCGAGCCGGTGGCGACCGAGCCTGTGAGGGAGACCATGCGCACCTTCGGGTGGGTGGTCAGCGGTTCACCGACGCTCGGGCCGCGGCCGAAGACCATGTTCACCACGCCGGCGGGGAAGATCTCGGCGATGAACTCGGCGAGCTTCAGGGCGGTCAGCGGGGTCTGCTCGGAGGGTTTCAGTACCACGGTGTTGCCGGCGGCCAGGGCCGGGCCGAGTTTCCAGGCGGCCATCATCAGCGGGTAGTTCCACGGCGCGATGGAAGCGACCACGCCGACCGGGTCGCGGCGGATCATCGAGGTATGGCCGGGCAGGTACTCACCGGCGGCGGAACCGCTCATGCAGCGGCTGGCGCCGGCGAAGAAGCGGAACACGTCGGCGATGGCCGGCAGTTCGTCGTTCAGCGCGGCGGCGTAGGGCTTGCCGCAGTTCTGCGATTCCAGGCGGGCCAGTTCTTCGGCGTGGGCGTCGATGCGGTCGGCGAGCTTGAGCAGGAGGGTGGAGCGGTCTTTCGGCGAGGTCTGCGACCAGGCCGGGAAGGCGGCGTCGGCGGCGCGCACGGCGGCATCGACCTGGGCCGGGCTGGCCTCGGCGATTTCCACCAGGGCGGTGCCCAGGGACGGGTTTAGCACGGCGAGGCTGGGGCCTTCACCAGCGACGAGCTGGCCGTTGATCAGGAGTTTGGTTTGCATGGGGTGATCCTCGTTCGGTTCTAGCCCCTCTCCCCCTGGGAGAGGGGTTGGGGTGAGGGAAAATCGGTGTGGCTCGGACCGCCCTCACGCCCGGCCCCTCTCCCGGAGGGAGAGGGGAGAAAGCGAGGGATAGGGAGCCGGCCTGAAACTGTTTACTTCCCGCTACCCGCCACGCTCTCGCCACCCTTGGTCAGGTAGTAGGCGGCGAGGATGGGCAGCATGGTCACCAGCATCACCAGCATGGCGACCACGTTGGTGACCGGGACATCACGCGGGCGGCTGAGCTGGTTGAGCAGCCAGATCGGCAGCGTGCGCTCGTGGCCGGCGGTGAAGGTGGTGACGATGATCTCGTCGAACGACAGCGCGAACGCCAGCATGCCGCCCGCCAGCAGGGCCGAGCCCAGGTTCGGCAGGATGATGTGGCGGAAGGTCTGCCAACCGTCGGCACCCAGGTCCATCGAGGCTTCGATGAGGCTATGGGAGGTGCGGCGGAAGCGCGCGATCACGTTGTTGTGGACGATCACCACGCAGAAGGTGGCGTGGCCGATGACGATGGTCAGCAGGCCGGGTTCTATGCCCAACTCCTTGAACGCCGAGAGCAGGGCGATACCGGTGATGATGCCGGGCAGGGCGATCGGCAGGATCAGCATCAGCGAGATGCCTTCCTTGCCGAAGAAGCTGTGGCGATACAGCGCGGCGGCCGCCAAGGTGCCCAGAACCATGGCGATCAGCGTGGCGACGACCGCGACCTGCAGCGACAGCTTGATCGCTTCCACCACGTCGGCGCGGCCGAAGGCGACGCTGAACCAGTGCAGGGTGAAGCCCTGCGGCGGGAAGCTGAAGGCGGCGTCTTCGGTGTTGAAGGCGTACATGAAGATGATCAGGATCGGGATGTGCAGGAATGCCAGCCCGCCCCAGGCGGCCGCTTTCAGGCCCCAGGACGCTTTCTCAGAGTGCATCGAAGGCCCCCAGACGTTTGACGATGGACAGGTACACGGCGATCAGCACGATCGGTACCAGGGTGAAGGCGGCGGCCATGGGCATGTTGCCGATGGCGCCCTGCTGGGCGTACACCATGCTGCCGATGAAGTAACCGGGCGGGCCCACCAGCTGCGGCACGATGAAGTCGCCCAGGGTCAGGCTGAAAGTGAAGATAGAGCCGGCGGCGATACCCGGAATGGACAGCGGCAGGATCACCTGCATGAAGGTCTGGCGCGGGTGCGCGCCGAGGTCGGCAGAGGCTTGCAGCAGCGACGGCGGCAGGCGCTCCAGGGAGGCCTGGATCGGCAGGATCATGAACGGCAGCCAGATGTACACGAACACCAGGAAGCGCCCCAGGTGCGAGGTGGAGAGGGTGCTGCCACCGACACCGGGCACGCCCAGCAGCAGTTCCAGCACGGGCTGCAGATGCAGCGCCTGGACGAACCACATCACTACGCCGCCCTTGGCCAGCAGCAGGGTCCAGGCGTAGGCCTTGACGATGTAGCTGGCCCACATGGGCATCATCACCGCGATGTAGAAGAACGCCTTGGTCTTGCCCGTGGTGTAGCGCGCCATGTAGTAGGCGATGGGGAAGGCCAGTGCGGCACTGGCGATGGACACGGCGATGGCCATGCTCAGCGTGCGCACGATGATGTCGAAGTTGGCGGCCTGGAACAGTGCGCCAAAGTTGACCAGGGTCAGATCCGTCGACACCGTCATGGTGAAGTCGTCGAAGGTGTAGAAACCCTGCCAGAGCAGCGTCAGCAGCGAGCCCAGGTAGATAGCGCCGAACCACAGCAGCGGCGGCACCAGCAGCAGCGAGAGGTACAGCGTCGGACGGCGATACAGCAGGCCCGAGAACCTGCGCATCAAGCCATTGGCGGCGCGCGGCCGCTCGGCGTTGAGGGTCAGTTCCATGTCACGCACCCTCGGTCAGCTGGACCATGGCATCGCGGGCCCAGCGAGCGGTGACCACCTGGCCCTGCTGGTGCAGCGGCGCGGCGTCCTGCCACTGGCTGTTGGCCAGGCTGACGCAGAGGTTCTGGCCGTTATCCAGGCGGATTTCGTAGCGGGTGGCGGCGCCCTGGTACTGGATGTCGTGGAGCAGGCCGCTGATTTCCACCTCGTGGCTGCCGACCTCGCCCTGGGCGAAGCGGATGTGCTCGGGGCGGATGGAGAAAGGTTGCTCTACACCGGAGAGCTGGCGGGCCAGGTCGCCGCGCAGCACGTTGGAGGTGCCGACGAATTCGGCAACGAAAGGCGTGGCCGGCTTCATGTAGAGGTTGCGCGGGGTGTCCACCTGCTCGATGCGGCCCTTGTTGAACACCGCCACGCGGTCGGACATGGACAGCGCCTCGCCCTGGTCGTGGGTGACGAAGATAAAGGTGATGCCGAGCTGGCGCTGCAACTTCTTCAACTCGCTCTGCATCTGCTCGCGCAGCTTCAGGTCCAATGCGCCGAGGGGTTCGTCAAGCAGCAGCACGCGCGGGCGATTGACCAATGCGCGAGCAAGGGCCACGCGCTGGCGCTGGCCGCCGGAAAGCTGCGCGGGCTTGCGGTCGCCGTAGCCGGCCAGGGCGACCATTCCGAGCGCTTCTTCGGCACGTGCCAGGCGCTCGGCGCGAGCTACGCCCTTCACCTTGAGGCCATAGGCGACGTTGTCGCGCACGTTCATGTGGGGGAACAGGGCGTAGTCCTGGAACACGGTGTTCACGTCGCGCTCGTAGGGCGGCAGGCCGGCGGCCTCTTCACCGTGGATGCGAATGGAACCCGAGGTGGGTTGCTCGAAGCCGGCGATCAGGCGCAGGCAGGTGGTCTTGCCCGAGCCCGAGGGGCCGAGCATGGAAAAGAACTCGCCGTCCTTGATATCGATGGATACCCGGTCGACGGCTTTGACCTCGCCGAACTGGCGGGAAACCTGAGTGAACTGGACAGCAAGTGTCATGGTGTGGTGCTCCGGTGACGCGAAAAATCAGGTGTGCAGGCAATAGCTCCCTCTCCCCCTGGGAGAGGGTTGGGGTGAGGGAAACGCCATTTGCAAGGTGTTTCAAAGGACTAAGGACAGCGCCCTCTCCCGTCAGGGAGAGGGCAGGACATGGGGTCAGCGACCGCCCATGATCGCGATGTAGTCCTGGGTCCAGCGGCTGTACGGCACGAACTTGCCGCCCTCGGCCTGCGGGGTTTTCCAGAAGGCGATCTTGTCGAACTGCTCATAGCCGTTGGTGGCGCAACCTTCGGCACCGAGCAGGGCGCTGGCCTTGCAGCCGGCGGGAACGGCCGGCAGGGCGCCGAACCAGGCGGAAACGTCACCCTGGACCTTGGGTTCAAGCGACCAGTTCATCCACTTGTAGGCGCAGCTGGGGTGCTTGGCGTCCACGTGCAGCATGGTGGTGTCGGCCCAGCCAGTGACCCCTTCCTTCGGGAACACGGTGTCTACCGGCTGACCTTCGGCCTTCAGGGTGTTGGCCATGTAGCCCCAGGTGCTGGAAGCGGCCACGCCTTCGTTCTTGAAGTCGCTCATCTGTACGGTCGCGTCGTGCCAGTAACGGTGCACCAGGCCATGTTGCTTGCGCAGCAGGTCGAGCACGGCGGTGTACTGCTCTTCGGTCAGTTGGTACGGGTCCTGAATGCCCAGTTCCGGCTTGGCGGATTTCAGGTAAAGGGCGGCGTCGGCGATGTAAATCGGGCCGTCGTAGGCCTGCACGCGGCCCTTGTTGGCCTTGCCGTCGGCCAGTTGCTGCGGCTCGAAAACCGCGCTCCAGCTGTCCGGGGCCTTGGCGAAGGCCTTGGTGTTGTACATCAGCAGGTTCGGGCCCCACTGGTAGGGGGTGCCGTATTGCTGGCCCTGAACGGTGAACCAGGGCGCGTCCTTCAGGCGCGGGTCGAGGTTCTTCAGGTTGGGGATCAGCTCCGGATTGATCGGCTGCACGCGCTTGCCGTAGATCAGGCGCAGCGAGGCGTCGCCGGAAGCGGTGACCAGGTCGTAGCCGCCCTTGGCCATCAGGCTGACCATCTCGTCGGAGGTGGCGGCGGTCTTCACATTGACCTTGCAGCCGGTGTCCTGCTCGAACTGGGTGACCCAGTCGTAGTTCTTGTCCGACTCGCCGCGTTCGATGTAGCCGGGCCAGGCGATGATGTCGAGCTGGCCTTCGCCCTTGCCGACTTGTTTCAGGGCTTCGGCGGCCTGCAGGCTGCCGCTGGCGAGGATGGCGGTGGCCACTGCGCTGAGCAGGGCGGTTTTGCGCACGGACATGTTGTTCCCTCTTTTTCGTTATTGGTCGGGGCAGATGAAGCAGGTACAGCCGGCCTTCAAGGCCGTTTATCTCTCTTAAAAGTCGTTCCCGTGGCGGGCCATGATGTGGCGCACCACGCTGTAGTCCTGGAGTGAATCGCTGGACAGGTCCTTGCCGTAGCCGGAGCGCTTGAGCCCTCCGTGAGGCATCTCGCTGGCCAGCATGAAATGGGTGTTGATCCAGGTGCAGCCGTATTGCAGGCGCGCGGCCACCTGCATGGCCTTATCCAGGTTCTGGGTCCAGACCGAGGAGGCCAGGCCGTACTCGGAATCGTTGGCCCAGTCCACGGCCTGCGCCAGGTCGTCGAAGCGGGTGACGGTGACCACCGGGCCAAAGACTTCGCGCTGGACGATCTCGTCCTGCTGCTTGCAGCCGGCCAGCAGGGTGGGCTGGTAATAGAAGCCTGCGCCTGAGTGCACGGCAGCGCCGGTGACCCGCTCGATGTGGGGCTGGCCCAGGGCGCGCTCGACGAAGCTGGCCACGCGGTCGCGCTGGCGGGAGCTGATCAGCGGGCCGATTTCATTGTCCTGATCGCGCTTGCGGGCGAAGCGCAGGCTGGCCACGGCTTCGCCCAGCGCGCTTACCAGACGGTCGTGGATACCGGCCTGGGCGTAGATGCGGCAAGCAGCGGTGCAGTCCTGGCCGGCGTTGTAGTAGCCATGGGTGCGCACGCCCTGGACCACGGCATCGATGTCGGCATCGTTGCAGACGATCACCGGCGCCTTGCCACCCAGTTCCAGATGGGTGCGTTTCAGGGTGCGCGCGGCGCTCTGGAGGATTTTCTGGCCGGTGACGATATCGCCGGTGAGCGACACCATGCGCACGCGGGGGTGGTTCACCAACTGGCTGCCGACGCTGTCGCCACCGCCGCAGAGGACATTGATCACTCCCGGTGGGAGGATTTCGGCCAATGCGGGGGCCAGGGCCAGGATCGACAGCGGGGTGTGCTCGGAGGGCTTGAAGATCAGCGTGTTGCCGGCAGCGAGCGCCGGGGCGATCTTCCAGGCCGCCATCATCAGCGGGTAGTTCCAGGGCGCGATGGAGGCCACCACGCCGACCGGATCGCGGCGCACCAGACTGGTGTGGCCGGGAATGTACTCGCCAGCGAGCTGGCCTTGCTGGCAGCGCACGGCGCCGGCGAAGAAGCGGAATACGTCGGCGGTGGCGGGAATGTCGTCCTGGCGCGCCAGATGCAGCGGCTTGCCGCAGTTCAGGGCTTCCAGGCGGGAGAGTTGGTCTGCGCGTTTCTCGATGGCGTCGGCAATGGCCAGCAGTGCGGTGGCGCGTTGTGCCGGCGTGGTGCGCGACCAACTGGCAAAAGCGCGATTGGCGGCAGTGATGGCAACTTCCACCTGTTCGATGGACGCTTCGGTGATGGTCACCAGGACCTCGCCGCTGGCGGGGTTGATGATCGGCTCGGCCAACCCTTCGCCGATGACGAGCTGGCCGTCGATCAGCAGTTCGGTGTGCAGGGTGGGTGTGCTGGCGGCGCCGGTCATCTTGCTGGCTCTTTTCTTCTCGGTTTTTTGTTCTTCGGTCATTCCGGTGCTCCCTGAATGGGCCCGGCATGCCTCTGCTTATGGAGACGAGAGACTAGAGGTCGGGCTTGAGGTCGACAAATTCTAAATATTGAAAGTGGCGTTCGATTAAATCGAAGGCTTGCGATTATTCGGCTGCTCTCGCGCCACGGTGAGGAATGGGTCCACCAGCGCCGGGCGTGCGGTGCCGCGGCGCCAGGCCAGGCCCACGTCCAGTGGGGCGCCCAGGTCCACCAGCGGACGGGCTTCGATGATGTCGCCCTCCAGCGACCAGGGGCGGTAGGTCATGTCTGGCTGGATCGACAGTCCGAGGCCTGCCGCCACGAGGCTTCGTACCGCTTCCACAGACGCGGTGCGCAGGGTGACCTGGGGCGTCAGACCCGCTCGGGACCAGATTCGCTGGGTGTGCAGGCCCATCTCGTCGGCATTGAGCTGGATCAGCGGTTCGCCCGCCACGTCCGCCAGTGCGATGCTGTCGAGTTCCAGCAGCGGGTGCTGGGCCGGCAGCCAGAGACGGTGTGGAGAGTGGGTCAGCACTTCGGTCTGCAGGGCATGGCGGTCTTCCAGGTTGGAGAGGATCAGCACGCCTACATCGATCTCGCCGCTGACCAGCAGATGCTCGATGTAGGGGCGTTCGTCCTCGACCACGCGGGTCCTTACGTTGGGGTAGGCGCGCTGGAAGCGCGTAATCAGGTCCGCCAGGTAGTAACCGGCTACCAGGCTGGTCACGCCAATGGTGAGGCTGCCGGCCACCTGGTCAGTGCTCTGCTGCAGGCTGCGCTTGGCGTTCTCGACCGTCGCCAGGATCAGGTGCGCCTGGCGCAGGAACTGGTGGCCCTGGTGGGTCAGAGACATGCCCTTGGCATGGCGATTGAACAGATTGACGCCGATTTCCTCCTCCAGTTGCTGGATGGCCAGGGTCAGTGTGGATTGGGATATGAACACTGCCTGGGCGGCGGCGGAGATGGAGCCGGTTTCGGCGACAGCAATGAAATGGCGGATCTGGCGGAGGGTCATCATGGGCGTGGCTCGCGTCTGGATGGCAGCCGGAGATTAGGGTTTATCGAAATCTGAACGGTTGATTCGCTTTTTTAGATGGTTATGCAGATTTCCGCCACTCTGCGGGCCCGCAGCAATATCTCGAAGCACTCTGTGAACTGCTGCGAGGAGTCCCTCCGGCTAGAGTCGGTCGATCTGTGAATTCGGACTGACCTGGAGGTTTCCATGAACACCCGCGGACTGCTCGACCAACTACTCAAATCCGGCCAGGACCTTCTGCAACAGAAAACCGCCGGTAAATCCGGCGGTTTTTCGGGCGGGAAGTCCAACTCCGGCGACCTCGGCAGCCTGCTCAAAGGTGCGGGTGGCGGAGCGCTTGCGGCAGGCGCCCTGGGGCTTCTGCTCGGCAACAAGAGTGCTCGCAAGCTGGGCGGCAAGGCGCTGACCTATGGCGGCCTGGCAGCACTCGGTGTGCTGGCCTACAAGGCCTACGGCAACTGGCAGGCCCAGCAGGCCGGTGCGCCGCAAAGCGAACCCCAGACCCTCGATCGACTGCCCGCTCCCCAGGCTGAACAGCACAGCCAGGCCATCCTCAAGGCGCTGGTGGCTGCGGCCAAGGCCGATGGCCATGTGGATGCCCGTGAGCGCCAGTTGATAGAAGAAGAATTGGCCAAACTGACCCAGGATGCAGACCTGCGCCGCTGGCTGGATGCCGAACTGAACAAGCCGCTGGACCCCATGGACGTGGCCCGCGCGGCCACAACCCCGGAAATGGCGGCCGAGATGTACCTGGCCAGTGTGCTGATGGTGGACGAGGAGCACTTCATGGAGCGCGCCTATCTGGAAGAGCTGGCGCGCCAGCTGCGCCTCGATCCGGGGCTCAAGGCCGAGCTTGAGCGTCAGGTTCGGCAAGAGCTGGCCTGAACAAGACGATCAACGAATGAAGTCGAGTCTTCTGTAGGAGCGAGCTTGCTCGCGAAAGATCGTGCTCGGGACTCTTCGCGAGCAAGCTCGCTCCTACAAATTCGGAATTCGCTCCCCACGCGCTTGCCCCGTCCATTCCCTTCCTGCAAACCGGCAACTTTCTGCCAAACTCCCAAAGCCACGCGCCGTCGGCTTTCTGGCGACGTAAATGTACGTCTTCCGGTGCTTGCGGGCGTTGGGGCGAGTCACTAGAGTCGCCGCCAATGGCGCTGCGCCGCCAAGATTCCGGGCATTGGTAACTGGGGAAGTTTTGTGAAGAACTGGACTGTTCGCCTGCGTATCCAGGCAAGTTTCGCGGTGATCATCGCCATCATGCTGTTGATGGCCGCCATGTCCTACATGCAGCTGAGAAACATCGAGCACGAAGGCGACCGGGTGCTGGCCGACTCCGTACCCGGCATGTTCATGATCAGCAAGCTGCGCAGCAGCTGGACTGACAACATGCTGCGGACCCAGGCGTTGCTGGGCGGCGCTGGTGCAAGCGACGTACTGGTTTATCCGGGCGACGAGAAGGCGCTGAAGGAAAGCAACGACCAGCTCGATGCCTTCATCAAGTCGTACGAAGAGACGATCTCCAAGACCGATGACCTGGACAACTACCGGCAATTCCTCGGTATCTACAAGGCCTATCGCGAGCACCAGGCACAAATACTGGTACTGGCGCGTGCCGGTAGCCTGGAGCAGGCTCGCCAGAGCTTCCGCGAAGGACTGATCGTGCAGTGGAACGGTGGGCGCCAACTGCTTAACGAAATGATCGATTTCAACAAGGGGACCGCCGAGAGCTCGGTCGGGGAGATCGTCAGCTCGGTGCGCAATGCCGAGCGCAGCATGCTCCTTGCCATGGTGCTGGCGGTTGCCGCCGCGGCCGTTTGCGGCTTGCTGTTGATGCGTGCGATCACCCGCCCGGTTGGCGGTATCGTCGATACCCTGCGGATCATGGGCGGCGGCGATCTGTCCGCGCGCCTGGATCTCAAGCGCCAGGATGAATTCAACGCCATCGAGACCGGCTTCAATAGCATGGCCGAAGAGCTCAAGGCCCTGGTTTCCCAGGCCCAGCGCTCCGCAGTCCAGGTGACCACTTCGGTCACCGAGATCGCCGCCACAAGCAAGCAACAGCAGGCCACCGCTACCGAGACCGCTGCCACCACCACCGAAATTGGCGCCACTTCGCGGGAAATCGCCGCGACCTCTCGCGACCTGGTCCGCACCATGAACGAGGTGTCCGGCACCGCGGAGCAGACTTCCATCCTCGCGGGTTCCGGCCAGCTTGGCCTGGCGCGAATGGAAGACACCATGCACCAGGTGATGGGCGCGGCCGAGTTGGTGAATGCCAAGCTGGCGATCCTCAATGAGAAGGCCGGCAACATCAACCAGGTGGTCACCACCATCGTCAAGGTGGCCGACCAGACCAACCTGCTGTCCCTCAACGCCGCGATCGAGGCGGAAAAGGCAGGCGAGTACGGTCGCGGCTTTGCCGTGGTGGCGACTGAGGTGCGGCGCCTGGCCGACCAGACCGCCGTTGCCACCTACGACATCGAGCAGATGGTGCGCGAGATCCAGTCGGCGGTGTCCGCCGGGGTCATGGGCATGGACAAGTTCTCCGAAGAAGTGCGCCGCGGCATCGCCGAAGTGGGGCAGGTGGGTGAGCAGCTGTCTCAGATCATCCAGCAGGTGCAGGCGCTGGCGCCGCGTGTGCAGATGGTCAACGAGGGCATGCAGGCCCAGGCCACCGGCGCCGAACAGATCAACCAGGCCCTGGTACAACTGGGCGAGGCCACTGGTCAGACGGTGGAGTCCCTGCGCCAGGCCAGCTCAGCCATCGATGAACTGAACCTGGTGGCCAATGGCCTGCGAACCGGCGTCAGCCGATTCAAGGTCTGAGTCGACGCCCATGTGCCCGAGTCGTACCCGCGCGCCGGCCCGCACTGTCAGGGGCCGGCTCTACCTGCAGTTCCGCATGGGCGGCGACCGCTATGCGCTGGATGTCCATGAAGTGGTGGAAGTCCTGCCCATGCGCCAGCTGAAACAGGTGCCCGAGTCACCGGGCTGGGTGGCCGGGGTGTTTTCCCATCGCGGCGTGCTGGTGCCAGTGCTGGACCTGGGCGTGCTCGCCTTCGGCCAAGCTGCGCAGGTGCGCACCAGTACCCGGCTGGTGCTGGTGGATTACCCATTGGAGGGGCGGACGCGCTGGCTCGGGCTGATCCTCGAGCAGGCTACCGACACCTTGCGCTGCCGCCCGGATGAGTTCCGCGACTACGGTCTGGAGCAGGGCGGGGCACGCTACCTGGGGCCTGTCTACCAGGGCGCGGATGGCCTGGTACAACGCATTCGTGTGGCCGAGTTACTGCCGGATGAGGTTCGCGCGTTGCTGTTTCCGGCCACGGAGGGTGCGGCATGATCGAACGCTTCGAGGCCCTGTTGAAGAGCCGCATCGGCCTGGAGGCGGAGTCCGTCGGCCGGGTGGTGATCGAACGTGCGCTGCGCCAGCGCATGAGCGCTTGCGGCAGTCGCGATGAAGAAGCCTACTGGGCCACCCTCAACGCCTCGCCGGCCGAGCAGCAGGCGCTGGTGGAAGCGGTGGTGGTACCTGAAACCTGGTTCTTCCGTTATCCCGAATCCTTCGCCGCCCTTGGTCGCCTGGCCTTCGAACGGCTGCCGACGCTGGCGGGTGGGCGGCCCTTGCGCATCCTCAGCCTGCCCTGTTCCACCGGGGAAGAGCCGTTTTCCATCGTCATGGCACTACTGGATGCTGGTCTTGCACCAGGACTGTTCCAGGTGGATGCAGTGGATATCAGCGAACGTGTACTGGAGCGGGCGCGCCAGGGGCTGTACGGACGCAACTCGTTCCGTGGCGAGGACCTGGGCTTTCGCGACCGTTATTTCATCCCCTCGGGCGAGAGCTATGTGCTGGCCCAGCAGGTAGCGTCGAAGGTGCGCTTCCTGCGGGGCAACCTGCTTGACCCCGGCCTCCTCTCTGGTGAGCCGCCCTACGACTTCGTCTTCTGCCGCAATCTGCTGATCTACTTCGACCGAACCACCCAGATCGCCGTGCTGGAGGTGCTCAAGCGCCATATGCTGAAGGACGGCGCCATGTTCATCGGTCCGGCCGAAGCCAATCTGCTTAGCCAGCAGGGCATGCAACCGCTGGGTTATCCACAGGCCTTCGTGTTCCGCAATGCGCCGCCCCAGGCTGCCGCCAAGCCGGCCAAGGCACGCGCTCCGGCACCCACTCCCGTCGTGACCGCCCCGCTGCCCAGCAGAGCGCCGGCCAGGCCGCGCGCGATGCTGCCGAAGCCCGAACTGCCCAGGGCCAAGGCCGATGGCGTGGGGCCCGACGCCGCCTTGGCGGCTATCGCCAGCCTGGCCAACAGTGGCCGAACCGAGGAGGCTCGCGTCGCTTGCGAAGCCTTCCTGTCAGCTCACGGCCCATCGGCCGACGTCTTCTATTGGCTCGGGCTGCTCAGCGATGTGGCCGGCAAGAGCGATGAAGCCCAGGACCACTACCGCAAGGCGCTCTATCTGGCGCCCCAGCATGCCGAGGCGCTGGCACACCTGGCGGCGTTGCTCGCCGCACGTGGCGATCGCGCCGGTGCAGAACGCCTGTTGCAGCGCGCCAGTCGCGGAGTGAACAGCCATGGCCGATAACCGCTTGCCCCTGATTGCCAGCGACCAGCTGCCCGCCGTGGACGACTGCTGGAATCGCATTGGCGTGCATGGCGACAAGTCCTGCGAGCGCCTGGCAGCCCATGTGCACTGTCGCAACTGCGAGGTTCACGCCGCCGCCGCCACCTTGTTGCTCGACCGCTACGCGCTGGTTCGCGAGGACATTGCCGCCGCGCCAGTGGCCGGCGTGGAAGAGGATGGCCGCGACTGCCGTTCCACCCTGGTGTTCCGCCTGGGCGAGCAGTGGCTGGGATTGGCGACGCGCAGTCTGGTTGAGGTGGCCTCGATCAACCCCATCCATTCCCTGCCGCACCAGCGTTCCCTGGCCCTGCTTGGGGTGACCAACGTTCGTGGGGCGCTGGTGGCCTGCCTGTCTTTGAGTGAGTTGCTGGGGCTGGAGAAGGGCGGCCTGGTGAATGGCGAGCGGCGTGTCGTGCCGCGAATGCTGATTCTCGCCAGCCAGAGCGGACCCTTGGTTTCGCCAGTGGACGAAGTGGATGGCATACACGGCATACCCGTGGATGCGGTGATCGATCCTGGCCGTACCCCGGATCTGGCGGCTCGCCAGTTCGCGTCGGGGGTGGTTCAGTGGCGTGGACGCAGCATTACGCTGCTGGACGAAAGCCTGCTGTTGCAGGCCATGGCAAGGAGCCTGGCATGACCCCGGACCAGATGCGCGACGCATCCTTGCTGGAGCTGTTCCGCCTGGAGGCGGATGCCCAGACCCAGGTGCTCAACGCCGGCTTGCTGGTGCTGGAGCGCAATCCGACCCAGGCCGACCAGTTGGAAGCCTGCATGCGCGCGGCCCACTCCCTGAAAGGTGCTGCGCGTATCGTCGGGCTGGATGCCGGGGTGCGCGTCGCCCATGTGATGGAAGACCTGCTGGAGGCTGCGCGGCAGGGGCATGTGCGGCTGCAACCGGACAATATCGATGCATTGCTGCAGGGGTCCGATCTGCTGCTGCGCATTGGCAGCGATGCCGATTGGGCGGAGAGCGCAGGCCGCGATGCCATCGCTGCGCTGATAGCCCGGCTGCAGGGTCGGTCCGCCGAACCTTCGCCCGTGGCCGAGGATTTCAACGAACCGGTCATCCCCGCGCCGACTGTATCTGCTCCCGCCATCCCTGCTGCACTGTCGTCGTCGCCGGAGTCCGCTCCCCGCGAAGTGGAAGCTCAGGTCCCTGTGGACAGCGGTGCCGAGGCCCGTGACCGGGTACTGCGGGTGAGTGCCGAACGTCTTGATCACCTGCTGGATATCTCCAGCAAGTCGCTGGTGGAGTTCCAGCGCATAAAACCCCTGAACGATGCCCTGCACCGCCTCAAACGCCTTCAGGCCAGTGCCAGCCGCGCCCTTGATGTGGCGCGGGAATCGGTGCTGGATGGCACCCTGGACCCGCAAGCCCAGGCGATGCTCGGCGAGGCCCGGCAGCTGCTCGGTGAGTGCCAGCAGATGCTCTCCGGCTACATGGCCGATTTCGATGAGTTCGGCTGGCAAGGTGGCCAGCGGGCCCAGTTGCTCTATGACGCCGCCCTGGCTTCGCGCATGCGTCCGTTCGCCGACGTGTTGGCCGGTCAGGCGCGCATGGTCCGTGATCTTGGCCGCTCACTGGGCAAGCCGGTGCGGTTGGAAGTGAGCGGCGAGACCACGCAAGTCGACCGCGACGTGCTGGAGCGCCTGGAGGCCCCACTCACACACTTGCTGCGCAATGCCGTGGATCACGGTATCGAGAGCCCGCAGGTGCGCTCGCGCCTGGGTAAGCCGGAAGAGGGCGTGATCCGCCTGCATGCCCGCCATCACGCCGGGATGCTCCTGTTGGAGCTGGCGGACGATGGTGCCGGGGTGGACCTGGAGCGCCTGCGCGATGCGGTGGTCGCCCGCCAGTTCGCCAATCCCGAAACCGCCGCGAGGATGACCGAGGAAGAGTTGCTGGCCTTCCTCTTCCTGCCCGGTTTCAGCATGCGCGAGCAGGTCACCGAGGTTTCCGGACGTGGCGTTGGCCTGGATGCAGTTCAGCACATGGTGCGCCAGCTGCGTGGCGGCGTACGCATGGAACAGCGCAGCGGAAAGGGCGCCACCTTCCGCATCGAAGTACCGCTGACCCTGTCGGTGGTGCGCAGTCTGGTGGTGGAGGTGGGCGGCGAGGCCTACGCCTTCCCGCTGGCCCATATCGAACGCATGACCCGCCTGCAGCACGAGGACATCGTCCAGCTCGAGGGTCGCCAGCATTTCTGGCACGAGGGCCGGCACGTGGGGCTGGTCTCGGCCAGCCAGATCCTCCAGTGCGCCGAGGGCAAGCGTGACGAGGCCGGCATCCCGGTGGTGCTGATCAACGAGCGTGACACCTGCTACGGCGTTGCCGTGGAGCGATTCATCGGCGAACGAACGCTGGTAGTGATGCCGCTGGACCCGCGTCTGGGCAAGGTCCAGGACCTGTCCGCCGGGGCATTGCTGGATGATGGCCGGCCTGTGCTGATCCTCGATGTCGAGGACTTGCTGAAGTCCGTCGGCAAGCTGCTGGGCAGTGGTCGTCTGGAAAAGGTCGATCGCGGCAGCCGCCAGGGAGTTGGTGCCCAGCGCAAACGCGTGCTGGTGGTGGATGACTCGCTCACGGTGCGTGAGCTGGAGCGCAAGCTGCTGGCCGGTCGTGGTTACGACGTGGCGGTGGCAGTGGATGGCATGGACGGCTGGAACGCACTGCGTTCGGAGCACTTCGACCTGCTCATCACCGATATCGACATGCCGCGCATGGACGGCATCGAACTGGTCACCCTGGTGCGTCGTGACAATCGCTTGCAGTCGTTGCCGGTCATGGTGGTTTCCTACAAGGATCGTGAAGAGGACCGGCGACGCGGCCTGGATGCCGGCGCCGACTATTATCTGGCGAAAGCCAGCTTCCACGACGAAGCGTTGCTGGATGCAGTGGTCATGCTGATCGGGGAGGCCCAAGGGTGAGGATAGGGATAGTCAACGATATGCCCCTGGCGGTCGAGGCGCTGCGTCGGGCCCTTGCCCTGGAACCGGCGCACCAGATCGCCTGGATAGCCGGCAATGGCGCGGAAGCGGTGGAGTGCTGCGGTCGGGATGTGCCGGATGTGGTGCTGATGGACCTGCTGATGCCGGTGATGGACGGGGTCGAGGCGACCCGCCAGATCATGGCTCGCAGCCCTTGCGCCATCCTCATCGTCACCGTGGATATCGAGCAGAACGTGCACCGGGTGTTCGAGGCCATGGGCCATGGTGCCCTGGACGCAGTGAATACGCCCGCGCTTGGCAGCGGCCAGGCCCAGGAGGCCGCGCTGCTGCTGCGCAAGATCCAGAATATCGGCTGGCTCGTGGGCCAGCGCGACAACCGCGGACGCGGGGCAGACGAGCCGCGTTCCCGGCACAGTGGCGGCCAGCGGCTGGTCGCCATCGGTGCCTCGGCGGGTGGTCCGGCGTCCCTGGCGCAACTACTCAAGCGGTTGCCGGCGGATTTTTCGGCAGCCGTGGTGTTGGTCCAGCATGTGGACGAAGTCTTCGCTGCCGGCATGGCCGACTGGCTGGCCAGCGAGTCCCGACTGCCCGTTCGACTGGCACGGGAAGGCGAGCCGCCACAGCCGGGAAGCATCCTCCTGGCCGGCACCAACAATCACCTGCGACTGCTGAAAAATGGCACGTTGGCCTATACCGCCGAGCCCACCAGCTTCGTATATCGTCCATCCATCGATGTTTTCTTCGACAGTCTGGTGGAGCACTGGAAGGGCGAGGCCATCGGCGTGCTCCTTACCGGCATGGGGCGGGACGGTGCTGAAGGCTTGAAACGCATGCGCGACCGGGGCTTCCTGACCATTGCCCAGGACCAGGCCAGCTGCGCGGTTTACGGCATGCCCAAGGCCGCCGCCGCCATTGGCGCGGCGGTGGAGATCCTCGGCCTGGAACGCATCGCGCCCCGGCTGGCCGAGGTGTTCGGATGATTTCTACCTCAGGCCTGCGGGCCCGGAGAGCGTTATGCAATACCCCTATCGCAACCCCATGGACATGACCCCGGTCGAGCCGTCGGCAATGGTGCTGCTGGTCGATGACCAGGCCATGGTCGGTGAAACGGTGCGTCGGGCACTGATGGCCGAACCGGGCATCGACTTCCATTTCTGCGCCGACCCGTTGCAAGCGGTCGCCGTGGCCCTGCAGATCAAGCCAACGGTCATCCTCCAGGACCTTGTGATGCCGGGAGTCGACGGTCTCAGCCTGCTTGCCGAGTACCGCGCGGTGCCAGCGCTGCGCGATGTGCCGATCATCGTCCTGTCGACCAAGGAAGAACCCACGGTGAAGAGTGCAGCCTTCGCCGCCGGGGCCAACGACTACCTGGTCAAGTTGCCCGATACCATCGAGCTGGTCGCGCGCATCCGCTACCACTCGCGCTCCTTCACCGCCCTGCAGCAGCGCGACGAGGCCTACCGCGCCCTGCGCGAGAGCCAGCAGCAATTGCTGGAAGCCAACCTGGTGCTGCAGCGGCTGATGAACTCCGACGGGCTGACCGGGCTGTCCAACCGGCGTCATTTCGACGAGTACCTGGACATGGAGTGGCGCCGCGCGCTCCGCGAGCAGAGCGAGCTGTCGATGCTGATGATCGACGTCGACCACTTCAAGGGCTTCAACGACAGCTTTGGCCATGTAGCGGGCGATGAGGCGCTGCGCCGGGTGGCGGAGTCGATCCGCACCTGCTGCAGCCGCGCCACCGACCTCGCCGCGCGCTACGGCGGCGAAGAGTTCGCCATGATCCTGCCAGGTACCGCCGCTGGCGGCGCGCGCCTGCTGGCGGAGAAAGTACGGCGCTCGGTGGAGGCCCTGGGCATCCACCACGACCTGCCGGTGGCGGGCTCGGTACTGAGCGTCAGTATCGGTGTCGCCACGCTCACTCCCAAGCCAGGCCAGGTTTCCCTGGTGCTGGTGGACATGGCTGACCAGGGGCTCTATCAGGCCAAGCACAATGGCCGTAACCAGGTGGCCATGGTGGCAACCAGCTCCACTCCGTGATCGGGACGGGCTTCATTGAGCCCGTGCGTCGCCGGCGTGGCGCAATTCGCGGCTGGCATGCTGCCGGCATCCAGTGACTCGGGTATACTCGCCGGCTTTTCCGAAAGTTTTGCCAGCGAGAGCTTCCCGTCATGGAAATCAACCCGATCCTGAACAGCATCAAGGACCTCTCCGATCGCACCCTGTCTATTCGGGGGTATCTTTGACTACGATCAGAAGCATGATCGTCTCGTCGAAGTAAACCGCGAACTCGAAGACCCCGCCGTCTGGAACAACCCCGAATACGCCCAGAATCTCGGCCGTGAACGTGCCCAGCTGGCGCAGATCGTCGAAACCCTGGACGACCTGACCAGCGGCCTGGCCGACTCCCGCGACCTGCTGGACATGGCGGTCGAGGAGAACGACGAAGGCGCCGTGAATGACGTCGCCACCGAAGTCGAGCGCCTGCGCACGATCCTCGAGAAGCTCGAATTCCGTCGCATGTTCAGCGGCGAGATGGACATGAACAACGCCTACCTGGACATCCAGGCCGGCTCCGGCGGTACCGAAGCCCAGGACTGGGCCAACATGCTGCTGCGCATGTACCTGCGTTGGGCCGACAAGCGCGGCTTCGACGCCACCATCATCGAACTGTCCGAAGGCGAGGTCGCCGGTATCAAGGGCGCCACCGTCCATGTGAAGGGCGAGTACGCCTTCGGCTGGCTGCGCACCGAGATCGGCGTGCACCGCCTGGTACGCAAGAGCCCGTTCGACTCCGGCAACCGTCGCCACACCTCGTTCACCGCGGTGTTCGTCTCGCCGGAAATCGATGACAACATCGAGATCGAGATCAACCCGGCCGACCTGCGCATCGACACCTACCGCTCCTCCGGCGCAGGCGGTCAGCACGTGAACACCACCGACTCCGCGGTGCGTATCACCCACGTGCCGACCAACACCGTGGTGGCGTGCCAGAACGAACGCTCCCAGCACGCCAACAAGGACACCGCCATGAAAATGCTGCGGGCCAAGTTGTACGAGCAGGAAATGCAGAAGCGCACCGCCGCGTCCCAGGCCCTGGAAGACACCAAGTCCGACATCGGCTGGGGCCACCAGATTCGCTCCTACGTACTCGACCAGTCGCGGATCAAGGACCTGCGTACCGGCGTCGAGCGCAGCGACTGCGACAAGGTGCTGGACGGCGATCTGGACGAATACCTCGAGGCCAGCCTCAAGCAGGGGCTTTGACGCGATTTCGCCGGCCGGGCTGCGTGTTGGCCGGCGCTCGCTAAGCTTTTGAGCCTTTGCAACGCGATTATTTTCAAACAGGCGATTCGACGCCTAACCGGGAACCACCAAGACCATGAGCGACCAACAACTCGACCAGCACGAACTGCAACAGGAAGAAAACAAGCTGATCGCCCAGCGCAAGGAAAAACTTGCCGCCGTGCGAGAAGCCAAGGCCATTGCCTTCCCCAATGACTTCCGCCGCGAAAACTACTTCGCGGACCTGCAGAAGCAATACGCCGACAAGACCAAGGAAGAGCTGGAAGCAGCCGCCATCCCGGTCAAGGTCGCTGGTCGCATCATGCTCAACCGCGGTTCTTTCATCGTTCTTCAGGACACCAGCGGCCGCCTGCAGGTCTACGTCAACCGCAAGACCCTGCCGGAAGAGACCCTGGCCGAAATCAAGACTTGGGACCTGGGCGACATCATTGGCGCTGAAGGCACCCTGGCCCGTTCCGGCAAGGGCGACCTGTACGTCGAGATGACCAACGTGCGCCTGCTGACCAAGTCCCTGCGCCCGCTGCCGGACAAGCACCACGGCCTGACCGACACCGAACAGCGCTATCGCCAGCGTTACGTCGACCTGATCGTCAACGAGGAAACCCGCAACACCTTCCGCGTGCGTTCCCAGGTGATCGCCCACATCCGCCGCTTCCTGTCCGACCGCGGTTTCCTCGAAGTGGAAACCCCGATGCTGCAGACCATTCCCGGTGGCGCCGCGGCCAAGCCGTTCGCGACCCATCACAATGCGCTGGACATGGCCATGTTCCTGCGTATCGCGCCGGAGCTTTACCTCAAGCGTCTGGTGGTAGGTGGTTTCGAGAAGGTCTTCGAAATCAACCGCAACTTCCGTAACGAAGGCGTTTCGACCCGGCACAACCCCGAGTTCACCATGCTCGAGTTCTACCAGGCCTACGCTGACTACGAAGACAACATGGACCTGACCGAGGAACTGTTCCGCGAACTGGCCCAGGCGGTGCTTGGCTCCACCGACGTGCCCTACGGCGACAAGGTCTTCCACTTCGGTGAGCCGTTCGCCCGTCTGTCCGTATTCGACGCCATCCTCAAGTACAACCCGGAAATCAGCGCCGCCGACCTCAAGGATGTCGAGAAGGCCCGTGCGATCGCCAAGAAGGCCGGTGCCAAGGTCCTCGGCCACGAAGGCCTGGGCAAGCTGCAGGTGATGATTTTCGAAGAGCTGGTGGAGCACAAGCTGGAGCAGCCGCACTTCATCACTCAGTACCCCTTCGAAGTGTCGCCGCTGGCGCGCCGCAACGACCAGGACCCGAGCGTCACCGACCGCTTCGAGTTGTTCATCGGTGGCCGCGAGATCGCCAACGCCTACTCCGAGCTGAACGACGCCGAAGACCAGGCCGAGCGCTTCATGCTGCAGGTCAAGGAGAAGGATGCCGGTGACGACGAGGCTATGCACTACGATGCCGATTTCGTAAATGCCCTGGAATACGGCATGCCGCCCACCGCTGGCGAAGGCATTGGTATCGACCGACTTGTGATGTTGCTCACCAATTCGCCGTCTATTCGTGACGTCATCCTGTTCCCGCACATGCGGCCCCAGGCTTGATGCAGGAGCAAGAATAAAACCGCCTTCGGGCGGTTTTTTCTTGGCCGCCGACCGGCATGCGAACCTTTTGCCCCGGCGCCGCTCCTACAAGGCGCTCGTCAGGGAGACAGAGCCTAAATCTCGCCAGCTCCTGCATTGATAAGCGGGATAAATGGTCAACACTTTCACCTTGAGTGAGTTCGGAGGGTTTCCTGTCTTGAACCAGTCGTCCCGCAGTGACAGCGCCGCCCGCGTGGCCAGCGCAGTTGCCGAGAGCGTGAAGTACCAGGGCCGCAAGGCCAGCCGCCAAGGTAGCGAGCAACGCCGCCAGGCGATCCTCGATGCCGCCATGCGCATCATCGTCCGCGACGGTGTGCGGGCGGTGCGCCATCGCGCCGTGGCCGCAGAGGCCCAGGTACCGCTATCGGCCACTACCTATTACTTCAAGGACATCAACGATCTCATCACCGATACCTTCGCCCAGTTCGTAGAGCGCAGTTCGGCGGTGATGGCGGCCTTCTGGGCCAGCGTGGAGGATGACCTGCAGGCCATGGCAGCGGTGCTCAGCCGCGACGGTGATTCGCGCCGGGCCATGACCGACCAGATCGTCGAACTGGCCATCCAGTACGTGCGCAGCCAGTTGGAGGAGAACCGCGACCAGTTGCTGGCCGAACATGCTTTCCGTCAGGAGGCGCTGTTGAATGCCGGTCTGCGTAATCTTGCTGACGCACATCGCAAGATACTCTCGCTGGGCGCGGAGCATTTCTTCCAGGTACTGGGTTCGGCCGAGCCCACCGAAGACGCCAAGGTGTTGACGGCCGTCATTCTGCGGATGGAATATCAGGGCCTCCTCGACGGCGTGGAAAACCTCGACATCGGCGAGATGCGAGCGGTCCTGAAGCGATACCTGTATCTGGTGATGGGACTCTGAGCGCGTAGATCAAACCCCGCTATCGCGGGGTTTTTCGTTATCACAAGGAGAGCGAGATGAAAGTCTGGCGTGCCGTGGTTGCCCTGTCCTTCCTGCTGTTGGGCGGCTGCCTGGTCACCTTCAAGGATCCTATTCCGGCCAACGAACCGGCCCCTATCCCCCTGCTCGGGGACTGGACCCGCAAGGACGAGTGGGGCGAACGCGAGTATCTGGAGATCAGCCGCTCCGGCTCCAACGTGTACAAGGCGCGCAGCTTCGAGGGCAGCAAAGACAACCTGGAGGGCATGGAGGAGTTCGGTTTCACCGTCGCTCACCACGGCCGCCGCTGGTATCTCTCTGCCGGGCTGCCGAAAAAACTGGGCGCGAACTTCGCCATCGTCGGTTTCGAGTTGACCACCGATAACGAACTGGTGGTCTACAACCTGGACGTCGAGCGCATCGAACAGGAAATGCAGGAAGGCAAGTTCCAGGGGCAGCCTGTGGAAATGCCGGACGGCGACGGCGTGCTCATCACCACTCCTCTGGATGTGGTCTTCGGCTGGCTGGATGATCCCGCGAACTCGGACGTCTTCGTTGAAGTGGCGCGTTACCAGCGCTCAGCCGAGGAGTGAGTCAACGATGACCCGTCGCAAGTTGCCTGACGATTACCAGAAAACCATTCGCGCGCTATCCGACCGCATCGTCCAGGCGCAGACGCCGATTCGCGTGCTCGACGCCGTGAAATGGGACGACAGCGTTCGCCAGGACTTCCTCAAGCACAAGGGCAAGTCCATGCCCCATGTGGACCGCGCCTACTACGAGAGCCGTCCGCTGGCCTTCGACTCGGTGGAGAAGAAGCTGGAGTTCCAGAACATCGAGCGCGATATCACCCGTCATCTGGGCCAGTTCAACCCGGTGGGGCAGATCATGCGGCGCATGTGCAAGGAATACCGCATGGTGATCCGCATGCTGGAAGCACGCGGCACCGCGGATTTCGGCCTGATTTCCCAGGAGCTCTACGGCGCGGCCTCAGATGCCTTCCATGCGGGCGATCCGACCCTGGCCGATCTCGGCCTGATGCTCTCGGACTACCTGAACAACATCGACCATCGAGGCGACCTCAAGGACGAGCCCAAGACTCTCACTGCCAAGGATGCCGTCAACCTGCTGCAGAGCCGGCTGGGAAACGTGTTCGGCGATGACACCATCCGCGTTTTCGAGTCCGACGGTATCGTCGCCGACGCGGCGGCCGGTGCGGACTACATCAAGATTCGCGCCGATGCCATGTTCAACGAGCGCGACGTGCGTGCCTTGGAAGTCCACGAGGGACTGGTGCACGTGGGTACAACCCTGAACGGCCAGAACCAACCGATCTGCACCTTCCTTTCCAAGGGCCCGCCGTCCTCCACCGTGACCCAGGAAGGCCTGGCGATCCTGATGGAAGTGATCGCGTTCGCGTCCTATCCGACCCGGCTGCGCCGGCTGACCAACCGCACCCGCGCGATCCACATGGCGGAGGAGGGGGCTGATTTCCTCGAGGTCTATCACTTCTACCGCGAGCAGGGTTACAGCATGGAGGAGAGCTATGGCAGCGCCAGCCGCGCCTTCCGGGGTTCGTTGCCGGGCGGGCTGCCGTTCACCAAGGACCTGTCCTACCTGAAGGGCTTCATCCTGATCTACAACTACATCCAGCTCGCAGTGCGCAAAGGCAAGCTGGAGCAGATCCCGCTGCTGTTCTGCGGCAAGACCACCCTGGAAGACACCCGCACGCTGCGTCAGTTGGTGGACGAAGGCCTGGTGGTGCCGCCGAAGTACCTGCCGCCGCAGTTCCGTGACCTCAACGCGCTGTCGGCGTGGATGTGCTTCTCCAACTTCCTCAACCACTTGAGCCTGGAGCGCATCGAGGCGGACTACGCCAACATTCTCTGACCGACCTTGTCGGGGCGAAGGCACTCGCCCCGGCAGAGCGGCACGAACCCTGTAGGGGCGAATTCTTTCGCCAACCAGCCCGCAGGGCTGGCCTGTGATGTTTCAGGAAGGAAATGCACATGCCCGCTTCCCGCCTCTTGCTGATCCTCTTCGTTCTGATCCTGCAAGGCTGCAGTGCGCTGCTGTTCTACCCGGACCAGCACCTGCCCTTCACGCCGGAAAAGGCCAAGCTGGAGTATCGCGATATCAGCCTGACTGCCGCCGATGGCACACGCCTGCATGCCTGGTGGCTGCCGGCCAAGCCTGGCGTGGAGGTGAAGGGGACGGTGCTACACCTGCATGGCAATGGCGGCAATGTCGCTACGCACCTGGGCGGCAGCTGGTGGTTACCAGCGAAGGGCTACCAGGTGCTGTTGCTGGATTATCGTGGCTACGGCCGCTCCGAGGGTTCGCCCAGGCTGCCGGACGTCTACCAGGACATCGATGCCGCCTTCGCCTGGCTGGACCAGGCGCCGGAGGTCCAGGGCAAGCCGGTCGTGCTGCTTGGCCAGAGCATCGGTGGCGCCTTGGCCGTGCACTACCTCTCCGAGCGTCCACAACGGCGCGATCTGCTCAAGGCCCTGGTGCTCGATGGGGTGCCGGCCAGCTACCGCGAAATCGCCCGCTACAGCCTGTCCAATGCCTGGCTGACCTGGCCATTGCAGGTGCCGTTGTCCTGGCTGGTGCCCGACGGTGACAGCGCCATACGTGGCATTGGCGAGCTGAAGGGCTTGCCGCTGCTGATCTACCACAGCATCGATGATCCGGTGGTGCCTCTTTCCAACGGCGTGCGCTTGTATCAAGCTGCGCCCCCGCCGCGGGTGTTCCAGCCGGTCCGTGGCGATCATGTGCAGACCTTCGCCGATCCCACCTGGCGGAAGGTAATGCTGCTTTACCTCGAAGACCCCACGGGCTTCGTCGGACTGCGCCGGCTGGCTGAAGTCCCGAATACAGAGAGTCCCCAATGAGCGAACGCAATCCCATCCCGCTGATCCTCACCGGCATCGGCAGCATTGTCGGCACCGTGATGGTGCTCTGGTTCTACGGTTACCTGCACTTCGCCAAACCCGAGGACGCGCTTCTGCTGTCCGACTTCACCATGCTCAAGACCATCCCCGGCGAGGACTACAAGGTTTCCCTGGAGCCCGCCGCGCAAGTGGCGCAGTGCATCGACGGCGTGCTGGTGATGTTCGATACCCAGCAAAAAGGCCTGACTGGCGTGCTCGTGGACAACAAGAAGAAAGCGGTGCGCTGCGTGGGTCAGGAGACCCCGCAAGAGGTCAAGTAAGGGGCTAGCTTCCGTAAGGAGGTGACTCGCATGAACATTCGTATCTGGCAGGGCGATATCACCACCCTGGAGGTGGACGCCATCGTCAATGCCGCCAACTCCTCGCTGCTTGGCGGCGGGGGTGTTGATGGCGCCATTCACCGCGCCGCCGGCCCCGATCTCCTCGCGCTGTGCCGTACCCTTGGCGGTTGTCCCACGGGCGAGGCACGCATCACGCCGGGCTTCCGCCTGCCTGCACGGTTCGTGATCCACACCGTCGGCCCGGTTTGGCGCGGCGGCAATCATCGTGAACCGGAACTGCTCGCCAACTGCTACCGCAACAGCCTGGCCCTGGCCGAAGCCGAAGGGCTGGCGAGCATCGCCTTTCCGGCGATCAGTTGCGGCGTGTATGGCTATCCGCTGGAGGCAGCGGCGCGTGTCGCGGTGGCCGAGTTGAAGCGGTCGAGGCCCGAGGGCAGCAGTTTGCGTGAAGTGCTGTTGGTGGCGTTCGGCGGGGACATGGTCAGGGTCTATCAAGAGGCTCTGACGTAGGTTGGTGCTGAGGAGCGATGCCCAGCACCATAGTTTCCGGCTTTGACACCATCGTTGGGCTTCGCTGCGCTCTGCACCAACCTACGTTTCGTTAGCGCAACGACTTCGGCGACAACAACCGCAGCCCATTGAACACCACCAGCAGGCTGGCTCCCATATCGGCGAAGACCGCCATCCACAGCGTGCCTTCGCCCATCAACGTCAATGCCAGGAACACCGCCTTGATGCCCAGTGCCAGGCTGATGTTCTGCATCAGCACCCTGTGGGTACGGTGAGACAGACGGATGAATTGCGGCAGCTTGCGCAGGTCGTCGTCCATCAGCGCCACGCCGGCGGTTTCGATGGCGGTATCCGTGCCGGCGGCGCCCATGGCGAAGCCGATGTCGGCGCGGGCCAGCGCAGGCGCGTCGTTGATGCCGTCGCCGACCATGCCCACGGGCACGTTGCCGGACTGGCGCCTGCTGATTTCCGCCAGTTTGTCCGCGGGCAGCAAGTTGCCGCGTGCGTCGTCCATGCCCACCTGGCTGGCGATGGCCTGCACCGTGTGCGGGTTGTCGCCGGACAGCATGAGCGTCTTCACCCCCAGCTCATGCAGCTGGCCGATGGCCTCGCGGCTGCTGTCACGCACTGTGTCGGCCACCGCGAACAGCGCCAGCACGGCGTTTTCCCCACACAGCGCCACCACTGTCTTGCCCTGGGTTTCCAGGCCGTCCAGACGCGCTTCCAGGCCTGCCCCGCAAAGGCCGAGTTCCTCCACCAGGCGGTGATTACCCAGGTGGTAGGTTTGACCCTCGATCTGACCGCTGACGCCCCGGCCGGGCAGGGCGGCCAGGTTATCCACAGCGTAGAGCGCGATGCCGTCTGCCTCGGCGGCGCGGGCCACGGCCTGGGACACCGGGTGGTCCGAACGGGCCGCCAGGCTGGCCGCCAGGGCTCGGGCGTCACGCTCATCCGCGTGCAGCAGCTCGAAGTCTGTCTGCCGGGGGCGGCCCTCGGTCAGGGTGCCGGTCTTGTCCAGTGCGATCCAGGCCAGCTTGCGGCCAAGCTCCAGGAAAACGCCTCCCTTGATCAGGATGCCGCTCCGCGCCGCCGCGGACAGGCCGCTGACGATGGTAACGGGGGTGGAGATCACCAGCGCGCAAGGGCAGGCGATCACCAGTAGCACCAGTGCCCGGTACAACCAATCGAGCCAGAGGCCGTCGAACAGCAGGGGCGGGAGCAGGGCGGTGAGTACGGCGATGAGGATCACCACTGGGGTGTAGATGCTCGAGAACCGATCGACGAAGCGCTGGGTAGGCGCGCGCGAACCCTGGGCGGCTTCCACCGCATGAATAATGCGTGCCAGGGTGCTGTCGTCGGAGGCACGGGTGGCGCGGTATTCCAATTCGCCCTCGCCATTGATTGTGCCGGCGAACAGCGGATCGCCCAGGTCCTTATCCACAGGCAGGCTCTCGCCGGTAATCGGGGCCTGGTTGACGCTGGAGCGCCCGCTCAGCACTTCACCGTCCAGAGCGATGCGCTCGCCCGGCCGCACCCGCAGGCGGGTGCCGGGCTGTACCTCACGGGCTGGGCGTTCGCGCCATTGGCCGCTTTCGAACACCGTGGCCTGTTCGGGCGCCAGTTGTAGAAGGCCGCGAATGGCGTCCCGCGCGCGTTCCAGCGATCGCGCTTCAAGGAGCTCGGCAATGGCGAACAGCACGCTGACCATGGCTGCTTCTGGCCACTGACCTATCAGCAGGGCACCGGTGACGGCGATGCTCATCAGTGCATTGATGTTCAGGTTGCGGTTCTTCAGGGCGATCCAGCCCTTCTTGTAGGTGGGCAGGCCGGCGCCGAGGATGGCGAGTATTGCCAGGCCGGCAATTGCCCATTCTGGCGCCAGGCCAAACCACTCGCAGGCTTCCGCTGCCAGCGCGGCCAGTCCAGCCAGCGCCAGGGGCCACCAGGGTTTTTTCGCTTGAGCCGGGGCCGTGGCGGAAGCGCCTTCGGCGAGTGGCACTGCCTGCATGCCCAGACTCTCGATCAGGCGTTGCAGGGGCTCGACGTCGTCGAAGCGATGGCGTACGCGCAGCAGACGCTGCATCAGATTGAATTCCAGCGCCTCGACTGCCGGGACCTTGCCCAGGGCGTCGCGGATCAGGCGTTCTTCCGTGGGACAGTCCATGGCATCGATGCGCAGGCTGCTCCAGCGAGCTTCGGCGGTAGCGGCGATGGCGGCTACTTCCGGCGTGGCGGAGCGGGGCGCATGGTCATGGTCGTGGCAGCAATGGTGGCTCATGGGTCAATTCCTGTTTGACGCTTCGAGTGGCATTGCACACCCTGTAGCAACTACAGAGTCAAGCGGAGGTGCCGCATGAAGATCGGCGAACTTGCCACCCTCACCGGGTGCCCTGTGGAAACCATCCGCTACTACGAGCGCGAAGGCCTGTTACCGGCGCCCTCGCGCAGCGCGGGCAACTACCGGCAGTACGACACGGTCCACGTCGAGCGGCTGTCGTTCATCCGCCACTGTCGTTCGCTGGACATGACCCAGGAGGAAATCCGCGCCCTGCTGGCCTTGCGCGATCGTCCCGAGGCCGATTGCGGCACCGCCAACCGGCTAATCGAGGAGCACCTGCACCATGTGGAGGTGCGCATCGCGGAGCTGCAGTCACTGCGCGACCAGCTCCATGACCTGCGCGCGCGCTGCAGCGGGGAGGGCGCAAGCGAGGCCTGCGGCATTCTCCGCGAACTGGAGCAACCGGGGCCGCCGCCGGTGACCAGCGAGGAATGCGCGCACGCCGGCCACCTGCACGTACCGGGCGTGCATCGGCGGGGCTGACTTGGCGTGCGACGGTCTAGTGGTTCGTGTTGTCGCGCTGATCACTCAATTGCCGCAGGTAGCGGCGTGAAAGGGCCAGGAAACGGGGCGTCGGCCCGATATCCTCGTACAGCGGGTCGCCCTGTTCATCGGTGGCGACCACCTGGCTGCCCTTGACGTAGGGGAAGCTGGCCTCCAGTTCCTCCAGTGCGGAACCGACCAGTTCTCCAATCAGCTCCTCGACACTGCGCTTGGGGTACATCTCGGCCAGGGCGGCCAGTCGCGCGGCGGACTCCAGGTCCAGGTGAATGCTGTACTCGCTGCGGGTCAGGCGACCCTTGGCGTTCTGCTCCCAATGGCGGACTAGTTCTCGGATTTTCATAGACACCTCATCCTCTTCCCACGTGGTTGTGGGTGGCTTTGAACTCCGGGCGGTCTCTGCCACCCGGGAGTCGTCATTCGTGATGGCGGCTATTGTTCAGACTAGCTCGCAGGCGCCTGGGGATACGCCGTTCGTCGCGCCCTTGTATCTGCATGGCGCTATCGGCAATCTGGAGGTCGAATCCAGCTAAGGAGGGGAAGGCAATGGCCGAAATAGACGCGCGCTTGCGCGAGGACGTCCACCTGCTCGGCGAGTTGCTCGGCGACACCATTCGCGCCCAGCTGGGAGATGCCTTCCTCGATAAGATCGAGCGCATTCGCAAGGGCGCCAAGGCCGCGCGTAAAGGGTCGGCTCAGGGAGAACGCCAGCTCATCGAGACCCTCGACAGCCTCAGCGACGGCGAGCTGCTACCGGTGGCTCGTGCCTTCAACCAGTTCCTCAACCTGGCGAACATCGCCGAGCAGTACCACCGCATCCGTCGGCGCGGCCCGGACGAACCGCAACCCTTCGAAGACTCGGTCCTCGGTGACCTGCTGCAGCGCCTGATCCATGCCGGTCATGGACCGGAGCAGCTGGCCCGGCAGCTCGGACGCCTGGACATCGAACTGGTGCTGACCGCCCATCCCACGGAAGTCGCGCGGCGCACCCTGATTCAGAAATACGACGCCATGGCCGCGCAGCTGGCGGCCCTGGACCATGCGGACCTTAACGAAGCCGAGCGCGAACAGACGCGCCTGCGCCTGCTGCGGCTGATCGCCGAAGCCTGGCACACCGAGGAAATCCGCCGCAGTCGGCCGAGTCCGGTGGATGAGGCGAAATGGGGCTTCGCGGTGATCGAACACTCCCTCTGGCACGCCCTGCCCAACGTGCTGCGGCATGTCGATCAGACGCTGCACGCCGCCACCGGGCTGCGCCTGCCATTGACCGCCGCGCCGGTGCGTTTCGCTTCATGGATGGGGGGCGACCGCGACGGCAATCCCAACGTCACCGCCGCCATTAGTCGCCAGGTGCTGCTGTTGGCGCGCTGGATGGCGGCCGACCTCTATCTGCGCGATGTCGATCACCTCGCCGCCGAGCTGTCCATGCAGCAAGCCAGCGATGAGTTGCGGGTGCGGGTGGGTGTTCATCCCGAGCCATACCGTGCAGTGCTCAAGCAACTGCGCGACCGCCTGCGCGCCACCCGTGCCTGGGCTGAAGCGGCGCTGGAGCGCGAAATCGCACCCGGTGCCGAGGTGCTCAGCGAGAATGCTCAATTGCTGGAACCCCTGGAGCTCTGCTATCACTCGCTACACGCCTGCGGTATGGGCGTGATCGCCGATGGCGCGCTGCTCGACTGCCTGCGCCGTGCGGCCACGTTCGGTCTGTTCCTGGTGCGCCTGGATGTCCGCCAGGACGCCAGCCGTCACGCTGCCGCCCTCGGTGAGATCACCGATTACCTTGGCCTCGGCAACTATGACAAATGGGATGAAGAGGCCCGCCTGGTCTTCCTCCAGCGCGAGCTGGACAACCGCCGTCCTCTGCTGCCTGCGAACTACCGGCCCTCTGCCGATACCGCCGAAGTGCTCGCCACCTGCCGCGTGGTGGCCAACGCTCCGGCAGCCTCCCTCGGCTCCTACGTTATCTCCATGGCCGGGGCGCCGTCCGACGTGCTGGCCGTGCAGTTGCTGCTCAAGGAAGCCGGGTTGCAACGAGCTATTCGTGTGGTGCCACTTTTCGAAACCCTGGCCGACCTCGACAACGCGGGTCACGCCATCGACCGTCTGCTGAGCCTGCCTGGCTATCGCGCCCGGTTGCACGGTCCGCAGGAAGTGATGATCGGCTACTCCGACTCGGCCAAGGACGCCGGCACCGTCGCCGCCGCCTGGGCTCAATATCGTGCCCAGGAACGCCTGGTGGACGTTTGCCGCGAGCATCAAGTGGAGTTGCTGTTGTTCCACGGCCGCGGTGGCACCGTGGGGCGCGGCGGCGGTCCGGCGCACGCGGCCATTCTGTCGCAACCACCGGGGTCGGTGGCTGGGCGATTCCGCACCACGGAGCAGGGCGAGATGATCCGCTTCAAGTTCGGTTTACCGGGTATCGCCGAGCAAAACCTCAATACCTACGTGGCGGCTGTCCTGGAGGCGACCCTGCTGCCGCCGCCGGAGCCAGAGCCCGCCTGGCGCGCAGCCATGGACCGCCTGGCTGCGGACGGTGTGACCGCATACCGCGCCGTGGTGCGCGAGCATCCGCAGTTCGTGGAGTATTTCCGCCAGGCCACGCCCGAGCAGGAACTGGGCCGCCTGCCTCTGGGCAGTCGACCCGCCAAGCGCCGCGCCGGTGGGGTGGAAAGCCTGCGGGCGATTCCGTGGATCTTCGCCTGGACCCAGACCCGCCTGATGCTACCGGCCTGGCTAGGCTGGGAAGCGGCCCTGGCCAACGCCCAGCAACGTGGCGAAACCCAGTTGCTGGCGCGAATGCGCGAGCGTTGGCCGTTCTTCGCCACGCGCATCGACATGCTTGAGATGGTCCTGGCCAAGGCCGATGCCAATATCGCCGCGCTTTACGACGAGCGGCTGGTGCCTGAAGAGCTGAAATCACTGGGTGCGCAGTTGCGCGACCTATTGTCGCAGGCGGGTACTTCGGTACTGGCTCTGACCGGCCAGTCCGAGCTTCTGGCGCATAACCCGGAGACCCGTGAAGCCATCAGTGTGCGCAATACCTACCTTGACCCCTTGCACCTGCTTCAGACGGAGCTCCTGGCCCGTTCCAGACGCTGTGAAGAGCATGTCGAGGGCCCTCTGGAACAGGCCCTTCTGGTGAGCGTGGCGGGTATCGCGGCGGGGCTTCGCAACACTGGTTGAGGCCGTTTTAGCCCCTACTTCCGGCGTCTTGTGCGCTATAGGGGCGCTGTGTATCTTGAACGTCCTTTTTGGCCCGACAGCGACGCCGAAACCCTATTCTGAGATTGGCCCCATGAGGCAAATCCGACCGATCTGAAAACAAAATCTTTGAGGAGCACATCGATGCGCGTGATTCTGCTGGGGGCCCCTGGTGCCGGCAAAGGTACTCAAGCCGGTTTCATCACCAAGAAGTTCGGCATTCCGCAAATTTCCACCGGCGACATGCTGCGCGCAGCCGTCAAGGCCGGTACCGAGCTCGGCCTGCAGGCCAAGAGCGTGATGGATGCCGGTGGCCTGGTTTCCGACGACCTGATCATCAACCTGGTCAAGGAACGCATCGCCCAGCCCGACTGCGACAACGGCTTCCTCTTCGATGGCTTCCCGCGCACCATTCCTCAGGCTGAAGCAATGAAGCAAGCCGGCGTGAGCATCGATCACGTGGTCGAGATCGCCGTGGACGACGAGGAAATCGTCGGCCGTATCGCTGGCCGTCGCGTACACCCGGCTTCCGGCCGCGTCTACCACACCGAGCACAACCCGCCGAAGGTTGCCGGCAAGGACGACGAAACCGGTGAAGATCTGATCCAGCGCGAGGACGACAAGGAAGAGACCGTGCGCAAGCGTCTCGCCGTGTACCACTCGCAGACCAAACCGCTGGTGGATTTCTACCAGAAGCTCTCTGCTGCTGAAGGCACCCCGAAGTACAGCGCCATTGCCGGCGTAGGCTCGGTGGAAGAGATCACCTCCAAGGTGCTGGCCGCGCTCAGCTGAGACGCTGCCCGTATCTGACCAACGGCCCGCTTGCGGGCCGTTGGCGTTTATAATGCGCGCCTTTTTCTGCGTCTGGACTGATCGATGACCACTCTGCTGGCCCTGGATACCGCCACCGAAGCCTGCTCCGTCGCCCTGCTGCATGACGGCAAGGTGCTTAGCCACTACGAGGTGATCCCGCGTCTGCACGCCCAGCGCCTGCTGCCGATGATCCAGGCCCTGCTGGGCGAGGCCGGCGTGCCGCTGTCGGCGCTGGATGCCATCGCCTTCGGTCGTGGCCCCGGGGCTTTCACCGGTGTGCGTATCGCCATTGGTGTCGTCCAGGGGTTGGCCTTTGCCTTGGATCGTCCGGTGCTGCCGGTGTCGGACCTGGCCGTGCTGGCCCAGCGCGCCCACCGCGAGCAGGGTGTCGATCAGGTGGCCGCCGCCATCGACGCTCGGATGGATGAGGTCTACTGGGGCTGCTACCGCCTGGACGCCGGTGAAATGCGCCTGGCTGGGTTGGAAGCCGTATTGCCGCCCGAGCAAGCGCTGCTGCCGCGTGATGCCAGCGGTGACTGGTACGGTGCCGGTACTGGCTGGGGTACTTTCGCCGCGCGGATTCCGGTTGCGATCAGTGGTCAGTCGCCGAACCTGCTGCCCCACGCCGAAGACCTGCTGAGCCTGGCCCGTTTCGCCTGGGCGCGAGGCGAGGCTGTGCCCGCCGATCAGGCTCAGCCGGTCTACCTGCGCGACAACGTCGCCACGCCCAAGGCGCCGCAGTAGAATTGCGTCAATGAGCCCTGCGCCGCGGATTGCCAAGCCGTGGCCGGGCGGCTAGAGTCCACCCGCAATCATTTCGAAACGCCAGCACTGCCGAGCAGTAATCGATGCGCATCGACGGCTTCACCTCTTCCTTTCCGCTGGAACGCAGCCCCCGCCAGGGCAGCGCGGTCACGCCTTTTCGCGAGATCCAGCGTGAAGAAGAAGCTCGCCGCGAGCAGCCGGGCACCCCGTCCTCGACCCAGGGTTACGAACAGGCTCCCCAGCCCCGCCGCGTGCAGGCCAGCAATGGCTCCGGCGACAGCCTGCCGGTGCGTCCGCAGGATCTGATCCAGCAGCAGCGCAACATGAGCAACCGCGCCGCCCAGGCCATTGCCAGCTACAGCACCACCGCCCGCATGACCGCCGAGTACGACGCCCCCGAAGTCCTCGGTCTCGATCTCTACGCCTGATGCTGCCTTACCATCTGGGCTGCCCGTCCTGGAACGAGCCGGCCTGGCGCGGTAGCTTCTATCCCGCCGACCTGCGTCCTGCCGATACCCTTGGCCACTACGTTCAGGTGTTCAACGCGGTGGAAGGCAATACCACCTTCTATGCCCGTCCCTCCGCTGACACCTTGCAGCGTTAGGCGAATACGATGCCGGAGCGGTTTCGATTCTGTGCAAAGGTGCCCCGCGATATCAGCCACGAAGGCGATCTGCGTGACCAGTTCGCCGCCACGTCGGACTTCCTCAAGCTCCTGGCTCCCCTTGGCCAACGCCTGGCGCCGCTCTGGCTGCAGCTGCCGGCGGCCTTCGGCCCGAGCCGCCTGGGCGAACTGGCTTGCTGGCTGGACGAGTTCCAGCATCAGCCCATCGCGGTGGAAGTGCGAAGCCCGGCCTTCTTCGACAAGGGGGGCGATGAGCGGCTGCTCAACCGCCTGCTGCATGAGCGTGGCGTGGAGCGAATCTGCCTGGATTCACGGGCGTTGTTCAGCGTTCGTTCTCAGGACCCGGCGGTGCTTCATGCTCAGTCGAAGAAGCCACGTGTGCCGGTGCGGCCCACGGCCTTCAGTGGCAGTCCGCAGGTGCGCTTCATCGGTGGGCCGGACCTGGACGCCAACCAGCCATTCCTCGAGCCCTGGCTGAACAAGGTCGCCGACTGGATCGAGCAAGGCCTTACGCCGAACGTCTTTCTGCACACCCCGGATAACCATCTGGCCGCGGCCCAGGCCCTGCGCTTTCATGCCAGCCTGTGCGAGCGCTTGCCTGAATTGCCGGAGCTGGTGATTCCGGAGCCGCCTGCGCAACAACTGGGCCTGCTCTGAGAGTTAGCGGGGGTGCGCGCATCCACAGTTCGCGGGATCACGAAATGACCTGCTTCGCCTTGGGCTAGGCTATCGAACTCTTCCCCACGGATTGCGGAGCCTGCCATGTCCACACAAGCCCAACGCGGTGAAGCCTTCGCCAGTCTGCATCGAGGCCCTGGCGTTCTCGTTCTGCCCAATCCCTGGGACGCCGGCTCGGCGAAGATGCTCGCCCACCTGGGGTTCCATGCACTGGCCACTACCAGTGCCGGCCTGGCGTTCGCCTTGGGCCGAAGGGATGCCGAAGGCAATGTCAGCCGCGACGAGGCCCTGGCCAATGCTCGCGAAATCGTGGAAGCCACATCGTTGCCGGTGGCGGCGGACCTGGAGAATGGTTACGGCGATCATCCCGAGGACTGTGCGGCGACTATTCGTGCCGCCGCTTCCGTTGGATTGGTTGGCGGTTCCATCGAAGACGCCAGTGGGCGTCCGGAAGCCCCCATCTACCCCATGGACCTGGCCGTGGAACGTATCCGTGCCGCAGTTGTGGCCGCTCGCGGCCTTGGTTTTCCGTTCACCCTGGCGGCCCGGGCGGAGAATTACCTTCATGGCCGTCCCGACCTGGACGATACCCTGCGCCGCTTGGTGGCTTATGCTGAAGCCGGTGCCGACGTGCTCTATGCGCCTGGCCTGAGCACTCGAGAACAGATTCACGAGGCGGTGCTTGCCGTGGCACCGCGGCCAGTGAATGTGCTGGTGGGATCGGCCAGTTTCAAGCTGAGCCTGGATGAACTGGCCGAGCTTGGGGTCAAGCGCGTCAGCGTTGGTTCGAACCTGGCGCGCGTGGCTCTTGGTGCCTTCTACCAGGCTGCCGAAGCACTGCGCCGGGGCGACTTGGCATCCATGTCCCATGCGATGCCCTTCGACCGCCTGAACGACCTGTTCAAGCCCTGAGCCTGACTTGCGTCGAATCCTGCTCGGTATCGCGGCGCTGACTGTTCTGCTGGCGCCGCCTGTGGGGCAGGGGTGGCGTCTGGAGTTGCCGCCGCGCTGGAATCCCTGGGCGCCGCTGGATGTGCGGGAAGCGCCCAACCTGATGACCCGCTTCAAGGTCTCTCGCATGCAGGGCCATCCCGAACTTTGCCGACAGGCCCTGGCCAGTTCTCCACTGCGGTATGCGGCATTGCCCGATAGTGCCCCGATCGCCGGTTGTCCTCTCTCCAATAGCGTGCGTATCAGCGCATCCGATCTGACCTTCAGCAGCAGCTTCATCGCCACGTGCGAACTTGCGGTAGCCTTCGCCCTATTCGAGCGCCATGGCCTGCAGCCCGCTGCTCAGCAGGTATTCGGCCAGCGAGTGACGCGCATCGACCACCTGGGAAGCTTCGCCTGCCGCAACATCGAAAGCAGCCAGCGTCGGAGCCAGCATGCGTCGGCCAACGCGCTGGATATCGCTGGCTTCCGACTGGCCGACGGTCGCCATATTTCGGTGGCCAGGGATTGGGCTGGGGAGGGAGACAATGCCCGATTCCTTCGTGAGGTGCGGGAAGCAGCCTGTAAACACTTCAAAGTGACCCTCGGCCCGGATTACAACGCGGCTCATCGCGACCACTTCCATCTGGACATGGGGCGATTCCGCATGTGTCGCTGAGACGGGCGCGAAACTGCGTCACCGGTCTGGCAGAATGCGCGGGTTTTTACCGGTCAGGCGATTGCGTCCATGAGTGAAGATTCTGTCAGGGTGAGGGCCGAGGCCCTCGAGCCGGCTTTTACCGAAGCGCTGGATGTTTGGGCTGCGCGCCTGGGCCTGACGCGCGAAGGTGAGGCGGAGTTCGCCCTGCAACTGGGGGGCGAGGGTCTGCAACTGCTACAGCTCGGGCCGGACTCACCTGGGCCGGTGCGGGTGGATTTCGTCGAGGGCGCCGCTGCTCACCGGCGCAAGTTCGGTGGTGGCAGCGGGCAGATGATTGCCAAGGCTGTCGGCGTGCAGCCGGGCGTGCGCCCAACGGTGCTGGATGCCACGGCCGGGCTTGGTCGCGATGCCTTCGTCCTGGCGACGCTGGGTTGCGACATGACCCTGATCGAGCGTCAGCCGTTGATCGCCGCCTTGCTGGAAGATGGCCTGGCTCGCGCCGGTCATGACCTGGAAACGTCGGCCATCGCTGCACGCATGCGCCTGCTGCATGGCAATGCCATCGAGCTGATGCGCAATTGGCAGGGTGAGGCCCCCCAGGTCATCTACCTTGACCCGATGTTTCCGCACCGCGACAAGAGCGCCCTGGTGAAGAAGGAAATGCGCCTGTTCCGTCCCCTGGTCGGGGACGACCAGGACGCGCCGGCCCTGCTGGAGGCCGCCCTGGCCCTGGCCAGTCACCGGGTCGTGGTGAAGCGCCCGCGCAAGGCGCCGATCATCGTAGGCGCAAAGCCGGGTTATGCGCTGGAAGGCAAGTCCAGCCGCTACGACATCTATCCGAAGAAGAAGCTCGGGGCCTGAACTACAGCGTTGGCACCAGCGCAAGCATCACGCTGGACCACCGCACCCCGGAAATCAGGGCGCATACGCCCTGATGAACAGCTCGACCACTTCCTTTACATGCTCTTCGGCTTCTTCCCCTTCCAGGGCTGTCGCGCAGCCAATCAGCATGCGGAAGTTGTGCCCGCCCTTGATCAGGCAGAAGAAATGCTCGGCAGCGTTCTGCGGGTGGTCAATGCGTAGCTTGCCGGCCTGGTTGGCGTGCTCCAGCAGCCCGGTCATTTCCTGCAGGATCTGCAGCGGTCCCGCCTCGTAGAACATGCGCGACAGCTTCTGATCCTGGTTGGCCATGGCCACCATCACCCGGTGCAGCTCCAGGGATTCCCGGCTGTTGATCAGCTGGTGGAAGCTGCGGCCGATGTTCAGCAGCACATGCTCGATGCTGGCGTCCGCCGGCAGCTCGAACAGCAGCTCCGGCAGCTGCTCCTCGCATTTCGCCTTAACCGCGGCAGAGAACAGCGTCTCCTTGTCGGTGAAGTGGCTGTACACGGTCAGCTTGGACACGCCGGCCTCGGCGGCGATGGCGTCCATGCTGCTGCCGTCGTAGCCGTTCTGTAGGAAAAGATTCTTCGCGGCTTCGAGAATTGCCTTTCTCTTCGCGGGATCTTTCGGGCGGCCTGGGCCGCTAGTCGGAAATGAATTGTCTGACATTTCTTTATAAATACTGGACTGGTGAGTTTGCTATTTTTACTATACCCAGCAGTATAAATATTCCAGCTGCTCTTCGCGAAAGGTCATTCATCATGTTTCGCCATGCCTTGCCCCTCGCTTTGCCCATTTCCCTCTCCCTTTTGATCACGGCCTGCGGTAATGGGGAGCCCGTGCAACAAGTGGTGCGACCGGCCATGGTGGCGCAACCCGAGCCTGCTGCCGATGCGGTGGATACCTTCCCGGGCGAGGTGCGCTCGCGTTACGAGCCGGATCTGGCCTTCCGTATCGGCGGCAAGATCGCCAAGCGCCTGGTGGAAGTGGGCCAGCGGGTGAAGAAGGATCAGGCCCTGGCCGAGCTGGACCCGGAGGACGTGCGTCTTCAACTGGAAGCCAGCCGGGCTCAGGTGGCCGCGGCTGACGCGAACCTCAAGCTGGTGCGGGCCGAGCGGGATCGCTACCGCACCTTGCTGGACCGCCAGATGATCAGCCGTTCCCAGTACGACAACGTGGAGAACCAGTACCGGGCCGGCGAGGCGCGGGTGAAGCAGATCAAGGCCGAACATAACGTCGCCAGCAACCAGGCTGCCTATACCGTTCTGCGCGCGTCCCAGGACGGTGTGATCGCCAGCCGACGAGCTGAAGTAGGACAGGTGGTGGCCGCCGGGCAGACCGTCTTCACCCTGGCTGCCGATGGTGAGCGCGAAGTGGTGATCAGCCTGCCGGAACATGCAATCGATCGCTTCAAGGTGGGTCAGGATGTGGCGGTGGAACTCTGGTCGCTTCCCGACCAGCGATTCCCGGCGCGAATCCGTGAACTGGCGCCAGCAGCAGATTCACAGTCGCGCACGTTCGCCGCGCGGGTCGCCTTCAACGATGGCAAGGCACCCGCCGAACTGGGACAAAGCGCCCGCGTGTTCATCCGCAGCAATGGCTCCGTGCCGCTCTCCGTACCGCTCTCGGCGCTAACCGCCGAGGCAGGCCAGCCTTACGTCTGGGTCGTCGACCCGAAAGACTCCACGCTGAAGCGCCGCCAAGTGCGCGTCGGCCCCTATGGCGAGGATCGCGTACCAGTGCTCGAAGGTCTCCAGCCTGATGACTGGGTGGTGGCCGCTGGCGTGCAGGTGCTGCGCGAAGGCCAGCAGGTGCGGCCGGTGGACCGTGCGAACCGTTCGGTGAAGATGCTGGCCAAGGAGTAAGGCGTCGTGAACTTCAACCTATCCGCCTGGGCGCTGCAGAATCGCCAGATCGTCCTCTACATCATGCTGCTGCTGGGCATCGTTGGGGCCATTTCCTACACCAAGCTGGGGCAGAGCGAAGATCCGCCCTTCACCTTCAAGGCCATGGTGGTGCGTACGAACTGGCCGGGCGCCAGCGCCGAGGAAGTGTCCCGCCAGGTCACCGAACGCATCGAGAAGAAGCTGATGGAGACCGGCGAGTACGACAAGATCATCTCCTTCTCCCGCCCCGGCGAGTCGCAGGTGACCTTCATCGCTCGCGATTCCATGCATTCCAATGAGATTCCCGAGCTCTGGTATCAGGTCCGCAAGAAGATCAGCGACATTCGCCACACCTTGCCGCCGGGAATCCAGGGGCCGTTCTTCAACGACGAGTTCGGTACCACCTTCGGCAATATCTATGCGCTGACCGGCGAAGGCTTCGACTACGCAGTGCTCAAGGACTATGCCGACCGCATCCAGCTGCAGCTGCAGCGAGTCAAGGATGTGGGCAAGGTGGAGCTGCTCGGCCTGCAGGACGAGAAGATCTGGATCGAACTGTCCAACGTGAAACTGGCAACCCTGGGACTTCCGCTCGCTGCCGTGCAGCAAGCCCTGGAAGAGCAGAACGCGGTGGCGGCAGCCGGCTTCTTCGAAACCCCAAGCGACCGTGTGCAGCTGAGGGTTTCCGGCCGCTTCGATTCGGTGAAGGAAATCCGCGATTTCCCTATCCGCGTGGGCGACCGCACCTTCCGCATCGGCGATGTCGCAGAAGTTCGCCGTGGCTTCAATGACCCGCCGGCACCGCGCATGCGCTTCATGGGCGAGGACGCCATTGGTCTGGCTGTGTCCATGAAGGCCGGAGGCGACATCCTGGTGCTCGGCCAGGCGCTGGAAACCGAGTTCGCCCGCCTGCAGCAGAATCTGCCGGCCGGCATGCAGCTGCGCAAGGTGTCGGACCAGCCGGCAGCGGTGAAGACCGGAGTAGGGGAGTTCGTCCGCGTGCTCACCGAAGCGCTGATCATCGTGTTGCTGGTGAGCTTCTTCTCCCTGGGCCTGCGTACGGGCCTGGTGGTGGCGCTGTCCATTCCGCTGGTGTTGGCAATGACCTTCGCCACGATGTACTACCTCGGCATCGGCCTGCACAAGATTTCCCTTGGCGCCCTGGTGCTCGCGCTTGGCCTGTTGGTGGACGACGCGATCATTGCGGTGGAGATGATGGCCATCAAGATGGAGCAGGGCTACGACCGCCTGAAGGCGGCGAGCTATGCCTGGAGCAGCACCGCATTCCCCATGCTCACCGGCACTCTGATCACCGCCGCCGGCTTCCTGCCCATCGCCACCGCGCAGTCGGGTACGGGCGAATACACCCGCTCGATCTTCCAGGTGGTGACCATCGCCCTGGTGGTGTCCTGGATCGCCGCGGTGATGTTCGTGCCCTACCTGGGCGACCGACTGCTGCCGGACCTTGCCAAGCTGCATGCGAAGAAGCACGGCGGCAGCGACAAGGGCCACGACCCATACGGCACGCCCTTCTACCAGCGCGTCCGTCGCGTGGTGGAGTGGTGCGTGCGGCGGCGCAAGACGGTGATCCTGCTGACCCTGGCGGCGTTCGTCGCTTCCATTGCCCTGTTCCGTTTCGTGCCCCAGCAGTTCTTCCCATCCTCCGGACGCCTGGAGCTGATGGTCGACCTCAAGCTGGGCGAGGGTTCGTCCCTGGCCAATACCGAGGTCGAGGTGAAGCGCCTGGAGCAACTGCTCCGCGAGCATCCGGGTGTGGACAACTATGTGGCCTATGTCGGCACCGGTTCGCCACGCTTCTATCTGCCGCTGGATCAACAATTGCCGGCGGCGAGTTTCGCCCAGTTCGTCGTGCTGGCCAAATCCATCGAATCGCGCGAAGAAATTCGCAGTTGGTTGATCCAGGTGTTGAACGACGAGTTCCCCACTCTGCGCAGCCGTATCTCGCGTCTGGAGAACGGCCCGCCGGTGGGTTACCCGGTGCAGTTCCGCGTTTCCGGTGAGCACATCGACGAAGTCCGTGCCCTGGCCCGCAAGGTTGCCGACAAGGTTCGTGAGAACCCCCATGTCGTCAACGTGCATCTGGACTGGGAAGAGCCCAGCAAGGTGGTGCGCCTGAATATCGAACAGGACCGCGCGCGTGCCATGGGTGTGAGTACCGCCGATCTATCGCGCTTCCTGCAGAGTTCACTGACCGGCGCGCCGGTGAGCCAGTACCGCGAGGACAACGAGCTGATCGAGATACTCCTGCGCGGCACGGTGCGCGAGCGCCAGGAGCTGGCCCTGTTGCCGAGCCTGGCGGTGCCCACCGACAGCGGCCACAGCGTGCCGTTGTCGCAGATTGCCACCCTGGAATACGGTTTCGAGGAAGGCATCATCTGGCACCGCAATCGCCTGCCGACCGTTACCGTGCGTGCCGATATCTACGACAAGTCGCTGCCGGCGGGGCTGGTCAAGGATATCTCGCCAACGCTGGATCCGATCCGCGCAGAGCTGCCGGACGGTTACCTGCTGGAAGTGGGCGGCACGGTGGAAGACTCCGCTCGCGGGCAGAAGTCAGTGAATGCTGGCATGCCGCTGTTCATCGTGGTCGTGCTGACGCTGCTGATGTTGCAGCTGAAGAGCTTCTCGCGCTCGGCCATGGTGTTCCTAACCGCGCCTCTGGGGCTGATCGGTGTGACCCTGTTCCTGTTGGTGTTCCGCCAGCCGTTCGGCTTCGTCGCCATGCTCGGCACTATCGCTCTGGCGGGGATGATCATGCGCAACTCGGTGATCCTGGTTGACCAGATCGAGCAGGACATCGCCCTCGGACTGGATCGCTGGCACGCCATCATCGAAGCCACGGTGCGGCGCTTCCGGCCCATCGTGCTCACCGCACTGGCGGCGGTGCTGGCGATGATCCCGTTGTCGCGCAGCGTATTCTTCGGGCCGATGGCCGTTGCCATCATGGGTGGCCTGATCGTTGCCACGGCCCTGACGCTACTGTTCCTGCCTGCTCTCTACGCGGCCTGGTTCCGGGTCAAACCGGCTGAAGCGGAACAGGTCCGGGCGGTACCGGTGCCAGACACCCAGCCCAGCCATTGACGACAAAGGCCCCTCCGGGGGCCTTTTTCATGGGCGTCCCGGTCGATCCTGCCAATCATCAGGCCACTTCTTCCCGAGCTCTTGGCGTTGATCGCCTGTGGGCAGAGACTGGCCGGGCCTGTCTCCGCCCATCACAACAAGACGAGGTGCCCATGCAGCACGCGACCCAGGTGGACTTGCTCAAACGGACCCTGGCCCTGGTGGAACGGGGCGTCTCCGAATGCGTCGAGACGCCCTCATCACTACCCGTGGACCTGTACCTGGACGAGCAACGCTACCGCCGCGAGCGAGACGAGGTCCTTCGGCGCGAGCCGTTGCTGGTGGCTCGCTCCGTGGAGATTCCCGCGGGCCACTTCATTACCCGTGATCTGTTGGCGCCGCTGCTGCTGACCCGCGACGAACAGGGCAGGTTGCGGGCCTTCCTCAATGTCTGCAAGCACCGAGGTACCCAGCTGGTGGGCGATGTGGCCGGGCGCAACCGCGTCTTCGTCTGTCCTTATCACGCCTGGTCCTACAACCCCGATGGCCAGCTGCGGGGTATCCCCCATGGCTACGGCTTCGAGGGCATCGACCGTACCTGCCTGAATCTCACCGAAGTCCCGGTGGCCGAGCGCTTTGGCGCCATTTGGGCCCGGCACTCACCGGGGCCTGCGCTGGACATGGATGCCTTCTTCGGCGAACAGATCCTGGCCGATTTCGACAGTTTTGCCTTGGAAGGGCACGTGCTCTTCGACCCCCAGGACATTCGCCGGCCGGTGAACTGGAAACTGACCATCGACACCTTCCTCGAGAACTACCACGTCTCCCGCGCCCACCAGGCCACCATCGATCACCTGTTCTGGCCCAACCTGGGACTGTTCGAGCGTTTCGGCCGGCATATCCGCAACTACTACGTGAAGCGCAACCTGCGGGAGATCCTCGACCAGCCCGAGCGGGATTGGGACCTGCGGCGCCATGGCAACCTGTTGTACTTCCTCTGGCCCAACACGCTGGTGCTGGTGGAGCCGGACCACATCGACTTTTCCACCGTATTCCCCGACGGTCCCCTCGCGACCCGCGTGCTGGGCCATACCCTGCTGCCGGAGACTCCGGCAACGGAAAAGGCACAGCGCTATTTCGAGAAGAACAACGCCATTCTCTATTCGGCATTGGAGGAAGACTTCGCCATGGCCGCACGAGTGCAGGCGGGAATCCAGGCCGGCGCGAGCGACCGGCTCTGGCATGGCCGGTTCGAACAGGCG
Organism: Pseudomonas sp. JS3066; assembly: GCF_036328175.1. Lineage (NCBI taxonomy): Bacteria > Pseudomonadati > Pseudomonadota > Gammaproteobacteria > Pseudomonadales > Pseudomonadaceae > Pseudomonas > Pseudomonas sp. JS3066. The sequence goes on along the minus strand of NZ_CP143312.1, from coordinate 4,289,043 downwards.
CTGAGATGGTTCCATCAGGGGCTGGATGAGGCGTTGGCGGAGGAGCGGGTGGAGGTTTTATGATTGGTTCCGCATCGCCGGACAGCGCTGGCCTGAAATTTGGCAACCTAGGGGGGGGCGGGGGCTCCGGCGCGGCTGGAGCCGGATGTAGGAGCAAGTTTTTTGCTTCCTTTTCACGGAGCTGGCCATCCGGCGATTGGAAAAGAGAGTCGCCCGGCAAGGCGAAACGAAAGCCCGAACCAACTCGGTAAGGAGCTGAACAACAAGTTCCCAAGCCCTCACACCGGAATGCTCATCCGGCACGAACCGCATTGCCCGTATCTGTCCGGTCACTCACAAAAAAGCCCGGCATCAAGCCGGGCTTTTTTAGTTCCGCATGATTATGATTCATTCCGAGAAGCCTCGTTAATACGGGGATTTCAGGCTATTATGCGTCCATTACGTTCTGATTCATTCCAGCTCATTCTGCGAAAAAGTGTGGGGCTGGGTGTGGGGTCAGATCGGGCGATGAGGACGCAGCATGAGCGGATTGAACCCCAAGCAGGTAGAACACTTGAGCGAACCGGGCCGGTACCTGGACGGGGACGGGCTGTACCTTGTGATCAGCAGTTCGGGCGGCAAGTCCTGGCTGTTGCGTTACCAGCTCGGCGGCAAGCGCCGTGACATGGGGCTGGGGCCGTATCCCACTGTGGCACTCAAGGCTGCACGGTTGGCGGCCACTGAGGCGCGCGCGCTCATCATGCAGGGCCGTGATCCGCTGGACGAGCGCAAAGCCGAACAGCAGCGCCTGAAGGAACAGCGGCAGTCAGACAAAGCCAAGGCCATTACCTTCAAGTCACTGGCGGAGGATTACCACCGGGCGCATTTCGAGCATGTAACCAAGGCTTGGCGCGCCGGCTGGCTGTCGAAGATGCAGCGCTATGTGTTCCCGGTCCTGGGTGAGCTGTCGCCCGCCAGTATCGACACTGAGCTGGTCATTCTCTCGCTCAGGCCGATATGGAACGCGAAACCGCGCACGGCCAATGAGGTCCGGGGCCAGATTGAAAGCGTCTTGGACTCCGCCAAGGCGCTTGGCCTGCGAACTGGCGAGAATCCGGCCCGCTGGCGCGGCCATCTGGACAACCTGCTGAGCCGTGCCGACAAGAAGCGGGCTGCGCAGAAGACCAATCATCCGTCGATGCCTTGGCACAAACTGCCCGCATTCATGGGCAAGCTCGCCGCTACCACTGGCCGCGATGCACAGGCGCTGCAACTGGTGATCCTGACCGCCGCGCGGGCGGGCATGGTGCGCTTGGCGACCTGGGATGAGTTCGACCTGGAGGCCGCTACCTGGAACTTGCCAGCCGAGCGGATGAAAACTCGGCAGGCGTTCTCCATCCCATTGCCAGAGCAGGCCGTTGAACTGCTGCGAGCCATCCCGCGCACGGTGGGCAGTCCGTACCTGTTTCCCGGTAGTGGTAAGTCGGGCGTGATGGGACGAATCGCGTTCCTCCAGTTGCTGCGCGCCCTGGAGCAGCCGGACATAACCACGCACGGATTCCGGGCCACCTTCCGTACCTGGGCGAGCGAATGCACGCACTACCCGCGCGAGGTCTGCGAGCTGGCGCTGGCGCATGATGAACGCGACCAGACCGAGGCCGCCTACAGTCGCAGCAACCTGCTGGAGAAGCGTCGCGAGCTGATGCAGGTATGGGCAGACTTTGCCACCACTCCGCCTGCGTCGAATGTCGTGCATGGTGCGTTCGGTCGGGCCGAAGCATGACCGGCAAACGTAAAGGCCTTACCCCGCTCAAGGTAGGACTATTGACGTCGATGGAAGAAATAGACCGGCAGTTCATGCAGCGAGCCGCAGAGAAACGGCGAATCCTATTTGAGCTGGCTGATGGGATGGGAATACCAGAGACCCCTTATCGTGAGCATGCAACGCTTTGGGCGCTGGTCGAGCGCCATGTCCCAGAGTTTAAAGAGCGCAAGCCGGATGGTGCTAAGGCAAAGTGGACTGTCGCCCACAAATTCGTTTTGGTTCACTCAATTGCCCTACTAATGCGTGCAAAAGGGTGCAGCAAGGCTGAGGCTTGCGACCTTTTGGCTGAGGCCCGTCCCTCATGGTTGCCCAAGTCAGAACTTCGTCGAGGTGGTGAGGCGTTGGCCAGGCAATGCCCTTCCCGCGCGCTGAAATCTGCTCAGGAGTTCCTAGAGGACGCTGAAAGCCTAGGAAGGTTGCAATGCTTTTTCGACCACATTTTCAAAGGTATCGACTTGATTCATGAGCTCGAGAAAGAGAGTACGGAAAAAAGTTCCGCCTGAGTTTTTTCCGTCCCAGCATACGGCCCATGACGTTCTGAAACCCTCGGAACGAGTTGAAATGGGTTCCCACCATGGCAAAAACTGGCACTCCTTTCCCGCTTCGATTTCTGCGCCGTCGTGACGTTGAAGAAGTCACCGGCCTCGCTAAGTCCACGATCTACATGTACATGGAGCAGGGCACTTTCCCGAAGCCTATTCGGATCGGCGAAAAGGCTTCTGTCATGTGGCTGGAGCATGAAGTTGTCGCGTGGATGCATGAGCAGATAGACAACACGCGGGGCACAGCAGCACACGCATAAAAAAGCCGGACGTAACGGCGTCCGGCTGTGCTGACCACTGGTTTGCCTCAGTGGCGGGCGCGCCCATCGTCGCACCTTGTCTGGCCTTCGACAATTCATCGAGGGCAGTTCCTATGAGTCTCCAAGACGAAGCAGAGGCCCACTGTGGGTCGATGGCTGGCAGGCCCGCACCTGCTGCCAAGATTTCCAGATTTCCCGCATTGAGCGACCAGCCCGGCCGCAGCACGGGCTATGCCGTATGGCTCGCCGATGGCGACCTGCTTCTGTCGGCGGCGCATCCGAACAGCACCTTCATCCTGCACGGCCAGGGCCGGTGCTGCTGGTTGGAGGGCTGAGCGATGGGCAGCAAAATCAGGACAGTGAAACCTGAGTTGTTCAGGCATGAAGCGCTTTTCGAGGCTGAGCGCGAGTCCGGGCTACCGCTGCGGCTGGCCTTCATCGGCCTGTTCACCGTTGTCGACCGCGAAGGGCGTTTCCGGTGGCAACCGCGCACTCTGAAACTCGATGTGATGCCCTATGACGAAGTGGACTTTTCCCACGTGCTAGACGCTTTGCTGGCTGCTGGATTTATTCGGCGTTACACGGTTGAAGGCAAAGAGTGCGGTGCCATTCCGTCCTGGCAAAATCATCAGCGCATCAATGCGAGGGAGCCGGCTTCAGTCCTTACGGAATGCACGCACGTGCATGCATGTGCAAACACTGGTCATGCACATGAAGAGCACGTGCAGGATCGTGAGGAAGTGGAAGTGGAAGTGGAAGTGGAAGTGGAAGTGGATAGGGAAGCGGAAGTGGAAATGGAAGGGCGCGGCGCGGCGTTACCTCCGAAAGACAAAAAGCCAAAGCCAGAGATGACCGCACTCGGCGTTGCCGATCTGGTCGGACTGGGTGTGGCTGAGCAGCACGCCAAGGATTGGTTGGCGGTGCGCAAGGCCAAGAGCAAGCCGATGACCCAGACGGCGCTCGACGCAGTGAAGCGCGAAGCCGCGAAGGCCGGCATCACCCTGGCCGATGCCGTGAAGATCAGCGCCGAACAGGGCTGGCAGGGCTTCAAGGCAGAGTGGTGGGCGAATGCCAACCGCATCCACCAGGGCGGCGTAGGGTTGAGCAAGCAGGAGCGGGCTCAGGCCGTCAGCGATGAAACCCTGCGGCAGATTGCCGAAGAGACGGGCCAGGGAAGCGGCGAGGTGATCGATGGCGAAGTGATTCATCATGCGCGCCACTGACCGTCTGGAGTTCACGCGGCAACTCACCGAAGCCATGTCCGTTTACGGCACGCCACTGTCGCGGTCAATGGCCGATGCTTTCTGGCGTAGCCTGGAGCGTTTCCCCCTTGCCGCTGTGCTGGAGGCGCTCCAGCGGCATGTCGACGACCCAGAGACTGGCAAGTACCAGCCCCGTCCAGCTGATCTAATCCGGTGGATGGTGGAGCGCGACGGCAGGCCAACGACCGGGGAAGCGTGGAGGATCGCGCAACGGGCGGCGGATGAGGCGGACAGTGTTGCCGTGACGCCTGAAATTCTGGCGGCGCTCGCTGAGGTCCAGCCATACCTGAACTCAGGGAATGCCTGGATGGCGGACAGGATGTTTCATGAGGCGTACGCCAAACAGGTGCGCGAGGCCCGTGCCCGTGGTCTGCCGGTGGACTGGTCGATGAGCTTTGGCACGGCACCCGCGCTGCGCCAGTCGGCTGTTGAAGAGGCCGTAATGCTTGGTCGGCTGTCGGCGGAACAGGCCGCGCCCCATCTACAGCGGATCGCTCACGAGACGGGCCAGTTGCCCCGCCCCGCCGACAGCGCCGTCCAGTTGACCGGACCCATCCTCGTGCCGGCTATCAGCGGTGAGGGTGGCCACCAGCTCTGCGAGAAACTGCGCGCTGGCATCACTACGCAGGAGCAGCGGGCAGATGCGAACCGCGCGAAGGTTCTGGCCAGCCAAGCCGACTTGGAGGACAGGAAGCGCCTTGCGGCGCAGGCGGTAGAGGCGCATGGCGAAGGTCAGCCGGGGCCTTCTTCAGCCCGCCCTGGCTCTGCCTGAGCGATCAGTGCTCGTGGACTTTGATCCGGTGGCCCGAGTGGGGCCCCGACTTGTCGGGGTCAAGTGCATCAGGTGACGGATGGGCTGATCTGGGCGAGGTGATGGCGATGAGGGGCTCCGGTGGCGGACGAAAACACGCATATAGCCATGCTGCTGCGCACGATGGACCCGGGTTCAGCTGAAGCTGATCCGGTTGCCGCCATGCTGGGGCTGAGCTTGCTGGCGTATGCCTGCCGGCTGCCATCACTGCTTTCTATGCGCTGGTCTGACATCGACTTGATCGACCACTTGATTTGGATCGATGGGCAGGGCTTGCCGCTGACAAATGCTTTCGCGGTCCTGCTGGAGCATTACCTCCACGCCTTCCCGCCCATCGGCCCGCTGGTGTTCCCAGGTGCTGACGGCCAGCCGTTGAGCCTGCGGAGAGCGAATGCGCGGATAGCCGACGCAGGCGGCGAAGTCTGGACCGTGGAGTTTCTGCGGGAAACGGCGGCGCTGAGCTGCTTGGCCCTGGTGTCTGACCCATGGGTGTCGGATCGTCTTGCCGAGCTGGCCGACCTGGGTGCCGACCCGGCGCTGCTCGCGTCGGTGCGCGGTGAGTATGAAGCCGGGATCAGGGCAGATGTGGTGCGCTATCACGCCGAATTACATCTTGATCGTCGCCCCGACTGGCTGGAGCCATGCAATCAACTGCGAGGTGAGTGCGATGGGTGCGACTGATTATGTGGACTTCAGTGATGCCGCGATCAGGCGAGCGGCGGCGGATGAGGACGTACGCGACCTGCGTGATGCTCGGTATCCGGGAGTGCGGCTGCGATTCCGCCAGGACCGCCGGCAAGGCACGTGGGACGTGCGGCATGACGGCAAGTGGAGGAAGGCCGGCAACTGGCCGGCGATGGGCTGGGGTGATCTCCAGGCAGCCTTGCCGGCCATCCTTTCAGCGCGGGCTGGCGGAGCGCAGCCGACCAGGGTGACGGGAGCGTTGCTCGCCGTGGGCGATCTGCTGACCTGGCATCTGAACCGGCTGCTGAATGATCGGATGGTGTCCGCGAGTCGCAGGGCGGGCTATCGCTCAATGGTCGGCAACTGGTTGCTGCCGCGCCTGGGGCCGCTGCTGTTGGCCGCGCTCGACCGGGAGTCGGTGGATCGGCTGCTGATACAACCGATGCGCCGGACCCTGGCGCCGGCCACCGTGGTGCACGGCTATCGGATGTTGGTTGCGGCCATCCACGCGGCGCAGGCGTTGCGCCTGCTGCCCGGCAACCCCCTGGAGGGCGTGAAGGTCAGTGACTTCGGACTGGGCCCGTTGAAGCCGAAGGCGGCGCGCTTGCTGCCGAAGGATGCGCCGGCCCTGGCGGCCGAGCTGATGGCGTTGTTCCCGCATAAGCCGAGCGCCGCCCTGCTGCCGTTGCTGATGCTGGCCACCGGGGCGCGGGTGGGGGAAACGCGGCGGGCCCGCTGGGCGGACTTCGACCTGGGTGCGGCGGTCTGGGTGATTCCGGCAGAGCGGACGAAGACGCGGACGCAGCTGGAGCTGCCGCTGTCGCCCGCGCTGGTGGCGCTGCTGCGCCGGTTCCAGGCCGCGCAGGCGTGGAAGCACAGTGTCTTCCTGTTTCCAGGGGAGCGGGGGCAGCCGCTGTCGTCGTCGGCGGCACAGGAGGCAATTCGGGCGCTGAGTGGTGGCGTGTGGTCCAGCCATGACCTGCGCAAGATGGCGCGGGCCGGGTGGGCGCTGCTGGGCGTGGACTACCTGGTGGCGGAGTTGCTGCTGAATCACGCGATGCCGGGGCTGTCGGCAACCTATGTGCAGGCGGACCTGTCCAGGCAGAAGCGGGAGGCGCTGGCACTCTGGCAGGGCGTCGGCAATGCCGGGGCAGCGGGTCTGGACCTGGGCGGCCTGCTGGCCGCTGTTTGCGACGTGGAGAAAAGCTAACCACCTGGAACATGGCGAGCTAGATGGCTGTGCCAGGGAAAGCAGGGTGCCAGCGGTAAACCGATGGGGTTTTCGCGGGTTTTTCGCGGGTTTTGCTAACAGGCTTTTCCGTGCGGGTGGCGCGGTGGAAAAGGGGAATGGCCGCCTAGGCCGGGGGATGCCGGGTGGTGGGCAGGAGGGGCCGCGACCTCCAAGGCGTTAAATTTCTGGTTAGGCGATATGCGGCTCTGCGGCGCGGGTTTGCTCGGTCAGCGAAAGGAGCCCGAATAGCGATAAATTATCGCCAGTTCGCGTTAAGGGGCCTTTCTGCACCGATATCGTGATTTGCCTGCTGCCATACCTCTCGCTAAATCAAGTGCTTACGAGAAAAACTGCGGGGAATCGCGGCTTCCAGCGTCAAGGATCACGGTGTTCACCCTCGTCATGGTGATCGGCATCACCAGGTTTACCTGGTCAGTGCAGTGGGTCCAGGATCTCGTCGAGGTGGTCGTCGAGATCGTCATTCGAGGTCGTCCTCATGGTGATCGGCATCACCGGGTTCATCTGGTCAGCGCAGTGGTCCCGGGTTCACCTGGTCAGTGCGGTGGTCGAGGACCTCGTCGAGGTGGCCGTTGAGATCGTCATCGAGGTCGACCTCATGGTGATCGGCATCACTGGGTTCACGCTGGTCGCGCCGTTACGCCGGGCCGGTCGATTTGATCGAGATCAAGGTCAAGGTCCAGATTGAGGTTGATGATGGCATCGTCACCGACTACCACGGTGGACGGCGAACTGACCGGAGGCGGCGCGGGGGACTGCGCCTTTCACACATGAAGACACTGCTGATGCTGACGGCACTTTCGCTGCTGGGTGGCTGCGCGAGTGTGCTGAATTCCGACTTTGTGCGCTGGGCGTCGGCCCCGCGCGCGTACTACCAGAGCCAGGGCTACCAACAAGCCCCAGTGCTGGCACCGAACGGCCAGCCGGTCTATCAGCAAGCTCCTGCACTGACGCCGAACGGCCAGCCGATCTATGACGCCAGCCAATGCATCGGAGCTGTGGTAAATGGCGTTTGCCATGGGTCGACCATGGGCCAGCCGGTGGCCCGTTGCTATGGAACCATGATCAACGGCCAATGCACCGGACCGCAGTTCTGATTAGATCGAGTGCAACGGATTTGAGCAGCCTCTCGTGACTACGACAGGCCGAAACCGATCTACAGCCGCCGTCGTAGTTGGCAGCTATCGGCCGATTCTGTTGAAAAACTCGAACCCGAGCAGCGTTGCTCTGCGCTTGCCTTGATGCTGGCCTGATCCGCTGACTCGGATTGATCTGCGCCAACAGACGAGCCGAATCAGGTCATTCGATGGAGCCATGAAGGGCCCAGATGTATCCGAATGGATCAACCAGGACGCCAAGTTCCATTCCGTCTTCGGATTGATGCGTGAGTTGGTCACCTAACCTTTGAGATGCCCCGAGCTGAATCGCCCGGTTCATGACGCCACGGACATCGTCGACCAGAACCGGGATCAGAGTGCTAACACCGCCCAGTCGCCCGGGGCTGTTTGCCCAGCCGTGCCGAGGAGTTGTTTCGACTCGGGGATTGACCGAGATGACGCGGAAAACGCCGTTGCCTATTCGAATATCGACCGACGGAGGACGAGACGGCTCGATAGAAGTCCAACGCTGAAGAACCTCCGCACCGAATCCATTAACGTAGAAGTCTAGGGCTGCTACTGAATTGGGGACGAAGATGCATAGGCCTACCCAATGTCCTTGAGTTGCTGGTGCACTCGCTGCGATCAGGTCACTTGGAGTCAGATCGAACGCAGAGGCCAGGGCCATTTTCGATTCGGTGGAGCAGACTCCACTGCGCTCTATACGTTGAATGGTGCGAACACTGAGGCCTGAAATGGCGGCCAATTCATCCTGCGACCAAAATCGCTGCTGACGAAGCTGCTTGACCCTGGCTGTGTCGAATGTTGGTTGCATCCCTGACCTCCTTGTTATTCGGTGCCGAAAGGATCGCATAAGACTCTCGTCGAGAGGACGTCAGGCACACGACAGGGGCAATAGCCCGGCGGCCATGGATTTGGCTTCCCTCTCAATCCGCAGGCAGAATCGGCGAGTCGGTGGACATTAGGGCAGGCAGCATGATGGGGCAGTTACCGGGTGGGCAGCAGCGCCTGTTCTACTCGTTCAATCTGGAAGAGCACGTCCCGCCCCAACACCTCCTGCGCAGCATCGACCGGTGCCTGGACCTCAGCGATCTGCGCGTCCACTTGGCTGACTTCTACAGCCCCATTGGGCGACCGTCGATTGATCCGGAGTTGATGGTGCGCATGCTGGTGGTCGGCTACTGCTACGGCATCCGTTCCGAGCGGCGGCTATGCGAAGAGGTGCATCTGAACCTGGCCTACCGCTGGTTCTGCCGGCTGGGCCTGGAAGACGAAGTGCCCAATCACTCGACCTTCTCGAAGAATCGTCACGGCCGCTTCCGTGACAGCGGCCTGTTCCGCTGGTTGTTCAATGAGGTGCTCCGGCGCTGCATGGCCGCTGGGCTGGTCAAAGGTGAAGGCTTCGCCGTCGACGCCAGCATCATCAAGGCGGATGCCAGCCGGCAACGCGGGGTGGCGGGCGATGAGGTCGATTGGCGCGATTCGGCGCTCAGCACCCGCGCCGTGCGCGAGTACCTCGAAGCCCTCGATGAGGAAGCGCTGGCCGAGGCCCTGCCCAAGAAGATTTCGCTCACCGATCCGCAGGCGCGGTGGACCGCCGCGCCAGGCGGCCCAGCCTTCTTTGCCTACGCCACCAACTACCTGATCGACACCGCGCACGGTGTGATCCTGGATGTGGAAGCCACGCCGGCGCATCGGACCGCCGAGGTCGAGTCGACCAGGACGATGGTGGAGCGCGTCGAAGCCCACTTCGACCTCACGCCGGAACGCCTCATCGGCGATACCGCCTATGGCACGGCCCCGATGCTGGCCTGGATGGTCGAGGAGAAGGACATCGAGCCGCACGTGCCGGTGTGGGACAAGACCGAGCGCAAGGACGACAGCCTCTCCAGCAACGACTTTCACTGGAGTCAAGAGGCCAATGAATACCGCTGCCCCATCGGCAAACCGCTACGCAGTGAATGGCGCACCTTCACCCAACCAAGATCGCGGGTGACCAAGGCCAACACCATCATCTACCGCTCCAGCCAAACCGACTGCGCTACCTGTCCGCTGAAAGCCAAGTGCTGCCCCAATACGCCGAATCGGAAGATCGTCCGCAGTATCCATGAGGCTGCTCGCGACGTGGCGCGACGCATCGCCAAGACGCCGGAGTACCTCCGCTCTCGCTGCGAGCGCAAGAAGGTGGAGATGCTGTTCGCCCACCTCAAACGGATCATGAAACTCGACCGTTTACGCCTGCGTGGTCTGACTGGTGCTACTGACGAATTCACCTTGGCGGCAACCGTGCAGAACCTGCGTCGCATGGCCAAGCTTTTGCCCCAAGGGCCACCGCTCACGGGATAGGTACGCCTGCTGCGAGCAGAAACCCTCGAAATAACCTTCAAACCTGAGCCGGGACGCTCAGTGAAACGCCGAAAGGCAACTTGAAGTGGCTTGCAGCCACTTCGAAAGCAGGTGCACCTGGCTGAGCAGCTGCCGCAGAACTGCCTTTTTTCAACAGAATCGGCCAACAGCTGTCATCTAGTGTCTACAAAACTAGGGGGATTCATTATCCAGCTCGAGGCCAACCTGGAAGAAGGCCATGTCCAGGAGGCGGCCCTTGGGGTAGGCGAGCCGCAGGCATTCGGTTCTGATGGCGGGAAGCTCGAAGCCCTCCGTCTCTACCAACTCCATCAGCGAGGTAAGCGAACGGCCACTAACTTCGACTAGGCCCTGTTTCGGGTACAGCGAACGGACACCAAGCTTATAGTAGCGGTCGAGTGCTGGATACTCGCCCCAGACGCCTAGCAGGATCTTGCTGATTAGGGTGTCGGTCCAGGACACCTTTCCCGGCATGTTGTGAAAGATCTGCACCACCTCATCGAACAGCGCCTGATTGCGCGCAAGGCTAGACGCACTCGGTAGGAAGTCCTCGCCGCTAAGGTCGAAAAGCTCGGGACCCTTGCCCTGGAATAGGCGCAGTACCAGTTCCTTCATCAGGTCGAGATTGCTATTGCGCAGCAGCTCTGAGCGGCCGCGAAACATTCCCCAGTTGGCCAGATAGAACCCCACGTGCAAGGCGGTGGTGTCTAGGTTGGCCGCATTGGTCAGCGAATTCCAGGAGCGACCCTGGCCCCAGATGTATTCGTAGAGAAACTCCCAGGCCTTCAGGCGCGGAAAGGGATTGTTATCCTCGTCGATCTCTACGGCGGCGTAATAGCGCTCGATGTAAGCGAGCGGGTTGAAGGTCTTCACTGCTATTTGCTGCATATCAGTTCCCTCTGATGTGTTTCAAAAGTTGCCGTAGGCTGTTGATGAGTTACTAAGACTTAGCTTTTCGTAAGCCGAGCTACGAAACGGCTTCGGCTTGAATGAATTGTTAGGCACTGACTCTGGATGACTCGACAGCCGCTTTTGCGAGGCACCCAAGGTTGCTTCTTGGGTGATTTTCCTCTCCTAGCCAGTTCGGAATCAGTGCTCCTTGAGAAGCAAAGTGCTCGACGTGAACTACTGTGATTTTTCCGTCCGTGTAGGCAACCGAATTAATCATTTTCCAGTCGCCGGGGCGAGCGCTCCGAAACATGCGGTAAGCGGACGCTACATAGTTAAGGTTGGTACCCAGACCAAACATGATAATGAGCCGAGTCTCTTCAGGCAGGTCACGGAGAAAGGTAGTTGTACAGTTAGTCGTGACTAATTTTCCAAACGGAGTCTCAATAAATTTATCCAACATGCCGCCGCCAGATCCTTTCCAGGATGCAGATTTGCGGTCGTATCGCTCTACAGTACAGCGAATGAGTGATGCGAAGTGAAACCGCCCAGACTTATCCGCGATAAGCTGGTCTACATGTTTTTTTAGTCTATCGGGCTCGTCGGTGGGGATGAGTCCAACATGAGCCAGAATCTTGCCCACGTTAAGGCGACTGCCCTTGTACGCAATTTCGTCGTGAGGTGTGAAATCAAGTGCGCCAACTTGAGTTGGCCCCTTGGAGAAGCCAAGTACAACGATCTCGGGCTTGGTACTGCCCCATGACATAGGGTTGGCAGTAATTCGCCAATCACCTTCCGTGCGCTTTGATGCATCGAATTGTGGCGCGATGTCACTATGACAACGCGAACAGGAGACTCTGCCGTGACTCGGTAAGCAACTCATCAATGCTCCTGGTACTGCAATTGGTGCCTATGTCTGAGGCAACCGACGCCGGAGCGCCGAGGGTACCCACAAACGCATCTTTTGGGCGTCCGCTTGTCCAGCCAGCCAGCCAGCCAGCCAGGTAGCCATACAGACATACATACAGAGGAAGGTTTACTGTTACGTCTTTCCTGCGTACTTGTTTTCTGACGGTGCAAGAAGCTCGGGTAGCAGCTCTTCGATAGTGACAATGCGCGAATGGTTTTGAAGCTTTTTGTTGAGGCCCTCGGCACTTTCCGCAATAGCTGCATGCAAAGCATTGAGCCAGTCGTCCGATCCGACTGTGCTGTAGTAGAACTCTTCATTCAGCTCGCGGAAATCGTAGCCATCAAGACGGTAGCGAAGGCCAACAGGTAGTGCATTTAGCGGCTGAACGAATGGTTCTATTTTTGCCCACAGACTAGCGTCAATGTGTCCCTTGACGTCAGTTGCAAGCTTGTTGATCTTATGGCTGTACTTCTCTATCTTGCCAATTGTTTCGCGCCTACTTAATTTCGGTGATACGTTGTACGCCAAATAAGCCTTCATCAGGCATTCTGCTGCCATACGCAGATCGAGGAATAGCTTCATTCGCTTTGATTTGACGGCGTAGAAGGACTCGACCGTAAGTCGATAGCGATGCAAGAAGTCCTGGCAATCATGGAAGAAGTCATTTGCAATTTCAACGCTCGGTGATGCCATGTGTTTGCCTTGCTATAAATAGACACCACCAGACACGTTTAAAAGCCCCGTGTGGTGGGTAAATGAAGTTTTGGATCCAGCGCTCTGCTATGGAATAGGGTGGTGGTAAAGCTGCGGATCGAATGTATCATTCCTGCAACTCCCGCAGCTGACGCTATTCAGGTTTGCGCAAGGCTAGACTCGGAGATACCCGCCCACAATCCCTGCCCCACTTATCCATAGCGCCTGACCGCTATCGGTCGGTACCTGCCACTCGCGAACGGCAGAAATCGGCTAACAGCGACATTTAGCGTCGACGGACCCTCTGCGCGATGCACTGTGCCTGGCTGTCGCTCGCCAACTGAACTCTCGCCAATATCACGAGTTCCCTAGAAAGTTTGCGTTACCAGTAAGGCGACAGGGATAGATTCCCATCCCTGTCGTTTTATGCATGGGTGCGCTGATAGCCAGCTTGGCAACTGCAAGCTCCTGCCTAGCGCTCAATCAGCGCTCGACCTGCGGCTTGGTAAACCAGTAGCCCAACGGAGCATGTCGCCCAGAATGGGAAAGATGTCATTGTGCTTGGCACCGAAGCGCATGAAATCCCCTTGCTTAGACCCGATATCTCGGTTCACACCAGGCACCTCTTCGGGAAGATATTCGGCCAAGCCAGAGAGCCCGCTATCCAGTCGCTCTCCCAGGCTCAGTGCGTAGAAGTTCCACATCGGGTTCTCATGCGAGAAGTCGACTGATGGAATGCGCTCCAAGAACTGCTGAAACTGCTCATTGGAGTCTTCCGGGCGACGGTTGCTGAAATTCAAGTCGTAAGCGATTTTTGCCATCGCTTTCAAGACAACCGGTTGCGCTGCGACCGTCTTCTCTTTCGCTTGATGGCTTCCGAAGTGGGGGATTTCGATAATCTTGCTCCACAAATCGAGCACTACCTGTTCGCGAGGCTCAATTACTGCAGGAGTAGCGCCACTGACGTTACCCTTGTTCATGAACGCAATTGCGTTGATGGCGACCGAGTCCTTCAGCAAGATAGCACCGGAGTCCTGCGACCAGTCCTTGGGTTCGCTATCAGTAAGCGCAACTCCCAGCTCTCCAGACAGCTTGCGCTTGATGAACAAGGTGATGGGGTTGGAGCCATCGAACTGGAACGCGAGAGAGGCATCCACCTTTTTGCCAAGGCGATTGAGATCATGAAAGAGCTGACGCTCTTGCTCGATATCAAGTCCAAGGTGGACTTCAACAGTCAGCGTGGCGAATTGCCTTGCTGCTTCGTATGCCTCATTCCAGACAAGCATTTCAGCTTCGGAAACGAGCTTACCCTTTTCAGTAAACAAGACCGCCCCTTTGCCTGGGTACTTGCCTGACTGACGGACCTGCTCCAAGAAGATCATTGCCATATCTGCTGCGTGGCGACGGTGCTGTCCATCAACTACCCAGAGGGTGTGGCGTTCAGAGAGGAAGACCTTGAATCCAGCCGTCTCCCCTGTTTTCGTTTCCAGGCGAAGACCACGGATTCCTCCCTCGCCGTTGCCGCCCGGGGGAATGTTGCGAATGTTGCAAACGAGTGGTTGCAAGGAAAAATAAGGTTGCTCTCCAAGGACGCGGATAAGTGCGTCAAACGTCTCGGGCACCGGTTTGTTTGCAGCGATTCGCCGCATCTTCGCAGCGGAGATAAGGCCCTTGACCATGTAGATGGCCAGCTTCTTCGCATGGCCTTCGTCGAGCTGGCGCTGTGCGACCGGTCCGGCTTCGCGGTCATTCGCCACATCAGAGATGTCGGCAAATTTGCGGAAAGGCACGGACATCGTGAATACGCGATGGCCAAGATTGTGGCCAATGAAGACATTGAACGGGGTCTCGTTCACATCGCCCGCATCTGCCAAGCTGTCGAGAGACTCAAGGCCCTGGAGCGCCCCCGTGCCGACAATGGGTGTGGGCATTTCGTCAATTTTCGGATACATATAGATTTCCTGTTGGTAGTCGGATTGATTGCTACTGCCGCACTGAAGGGGTATGGATTTCTCAGGTCTCTATCCCCTGGTGCATGGGAATAATGCCCCTGGTGAGTTTTTGTGTCAATAAAAACTCACCAGGGGCGTTTTTGTTTTTTCCCTGGATTAAGTGTGTTGTGTGCGGCGGCATTCATTTCAGCGGTTAGCAGGCGGACGACGATTTTCTACGCCTTGGCCAATCCACTACGCTGCCCTGCTTGGCTTTCTTCCTGGGAGGGTAGATGGCCTGAGCGTCAGCAGAACCATCCGAAGCATGTCCAGGCGTCCCTCGTTGGCATCACCCGAATCCTTTCGGCGATGTATTGGCTTCCGAAGAAATCTGTTCCTCACGGTTCTCCGCATTTGACGCCAGGCCATACCTGGGCGAATCAGGAGGGGCAGCAAGAGAAGCGGAAAGCTATTGCGAAGCCTGATCGTTGCGCCCTAATTGTGTGGGGTTGAGTGTGGGGTTGTAAGAGTATTTTTTTTCAATGCCTAGTCCTGCGTGGCATATAAGAGTTAAAAGCCCGGCATCAAGCCGGGCTCTTCGCGACGGAGAACGCTCAAAGCGCCCCGAACACCTTCTTCGCCAGGCTGGTGGCTGCGCCCGCCGGGTTCTGGCGGATGCTGGCTTCCTGCTCGGCGATCATCTTGAACAGGCCGTCCAGGGCTTCTTCGGTCACGTAGCTTTCGATATTGGCACTCTTGGCATCCACCACACCGAAGCTCGCGGCCTGGCCGGCGAAGCTGTTGTATTGCTGGGCGAGCCCCACCTTGTCGGTGGCCTGCTTGACGATGGGCAGGAACTTGGCGCGGAGCTGGTCGCGGCTGGACTTGTTCAGGTACTGGGTGGCGGCGTCGTCCGGGCCGCTGAGGATGCCCTTGGCGTCCTGCACGGTCATCTTCTTCACCGCGTCCACCAGCAACGACTGGGCTTGCGGCACCGCGGCCTCGGCGGCCTTGTTCATGGTGTCTTCAAGCTGTTCCACCTGGGCGCCCATGCCCATCATCTTCATGGTCTTGGCGGCCTTGCCGAGGTTGCCCGGTAGTTCGATGCGGACGTCCGGGTTGTTGGCGAAGCCGCCCGGCTTGCCAAGTTGCTGGACGGCGACCTTGGCACCTTGGGTCAATGCATCCTTCAGGCCCCCGCTGGCATCCGACTGGCTGAGATCGGCAATGGACAGGGCAAAGGCGCCGGCGGACAGGGCGAGGCCTGCGCAGAGGGTGGCGAAGCGGATCATGGCTGCATCCTTGTGGCTATTTGGGGGCGGTCCGTCTCGATGATCAGCGGACCGGATCGACCTTGATGCGCAGTGGTTGCGGATCGGAGCCGTCGAGTTTAACCGAGTGCTGCTCGGTGCTGATGAACATCAGCCTGCCGTCCAGTTCGATTCGCGCACTCACTGCGTAGTGGTGGTTGGGCTGGATCTTGGCAGAGTCGTAGTCGAGGCGGAACGCGAGGGGTATCTGGCCCTGGACCGGCGCCTGCTGGCGAGCCAGTTCCACCGCAGGGGCATCGGCCATGGATACGTCCTGCAGGCTGACACTGAGGGTGGCGGCGGGAGGCAGCGCGATGCGTTGCAGGTAAAAGACTTCACCTGCCAGATGGCTCTTCTGGTCGGCGGGCTGGCCAGCACAGGCGGCGAGCAGGCCGCTGGCGATGATCAGGGGCAGTGATTTCATTGGGGCCTCGGGACCATGTGGTGTCGATAGCACCCACTATAGAAGTCGAAGTGCGTTGAACCATGGCGTCGGGTCAAGGCGCCCGAAAAGAAATCGCCCCCGATCGGGGGCGATGTAGGGTCAGTGCGCGCTGTCGTCCAGCGCGGTATTGGAGATGGCGTTGAGGGTGTCGTTGAACTGCACGGTTTCGTTGAAAGACTTGACCAGTGCCCGGAAACGATCCTTGGCGGCGATCAGCTGTTTGAGGTTCTCGGCCAGTTCGTCCTCCTTTCGACCGAGCGCGGCTTCGCGTTCGTCCAGGGCATCGCTGCGGCGCTGCAGGGCTTCGGTCAACTCGTCATTGCGCTGCTTTTCGTGGCGCAGGGTTTCGGCGAGCCTGGCAGTGCTGCGGTCCCGCGCCTCCACGTTCTCGGCCAGGGATTTGAGAGCGGCACTGCGCTCGGCCAGGGCCCGTGCATTGTCTTCGGCGCTGCGCTCCAGATTGCCGACTTCGCGAGTCAGGCGCACTTCAAGCAGGCGCAATTGCTCTTCCTTGTCGGCGAGGAGGCGTTCCTTGTCCTGCAGTTGGGCCTTGCGTTGCTCCAGGCTCTCCTGATGCTTCAGTGCGTCCAGCTTCTGCTGGGTGAGACCCTTTGCCATATCCGCGAGGGAGTCGAGTGTGTTCTGCACATCGCCCAGGAGATTGTCGGCCTCGCCGCCAACGGACACCGACACCGTGGATTGGGGTATTGGTCCAACCTCCGGCTGCTCCGACGTTGCTGCATCGGGTTGCTCGCACGGGACTTGTGTCGCGAGTTCGACTCTGAAGCTCCGCAGGTCTTCGGCCTCGATATTCCCCTCTGCTTCGGTGCCAGGTTTATCCCAGGACTCCGGCTCCGGTTGGGAAATAGCCAGCGGCACCATCGCTTCCTGGTTGGCGTCCTGATCGACAACTTGTGCTTCCTGCGACTCTGCGCGTCTTTCCTCGGATTCGGGCAGTGGCTCCGCTGCAATCACGGCTTCGGCTGATGGTGGCAGGCTGAAATCCACACTCAGGAAGCGGCTGTCGAAGGATTGGGGAGGTGCGACTTCCTCGGTGCCCTGATCTGCCAGCGGTGGGCGGGTGGATGGCAGCGTATCGCCGGTGTTGGCGCTCTGGCGAGTGGCAATAAGCTTGTCTATCGAGGAGCGGTTGATGGCGAGGCTGCGGTGTTCACGGGTTGTCGGAGGTTGCCGGTCTTCGCCAGTAATCTCGCCGTCGAAATGGACGAAGTGGAACTGAATTTTGTCGGTCTTGCTCACGATTGATTCCCCTTGGTGATCTGTCTGAGCACCTCCAGGGTGTACTGCCACTCCTGTTCGGACTCCAGATTGGCCAGGCGGAATCCGTTCTCCTGGGGAACTGCACTCGTCACGTACACCTTGGCGGTGCCGTGATTGCCTTCTTCGTTGAGGGTGTAGACGAGGATGTTTCTGTCGATCAGGGGAATGGCGAAGCTGCAAAGGACGGCAGCGTTGACCACCTCTCCAGTGCCGTCCTCGACAGTGATGGTTCTAAGCATCATGGGGCGGGCCTTCCGTGTTCAGGGCTGGTAGCGCGCTCGATTGACCGAGGCGGCGCAGCGCCGAATGGTACGAAGTGGCCCCGGCCACGCCTGCCGGAAGCTGTCTGGATGTCTTGTAGGAACGGTCTAAAGCGAGAATTGCAGGAGCATGCCAGGCCCGGAGGCCTGGCAGATACGTGGTCAGCCGGCTTCTGCCGGGACTTCCGGCTCCGGCTCGGCCTGGCGATCGAATGCCACCTGGCGGATGGACAGTCGAATCTCCGCGGGTAGCACACGCTTGGCGGCACCCTCGGCCAGTTCGCCGAGCAACTCGTGGTAACCCAGCTTGCCGGCCTCGTCCCGGCGTAGCACGCGCTGGTCCAGCAGGGTCTGGATGAAGTTGCGGAACAGACTCTTGTCGAAGAACTCCGGGGCGTTCAGGCCATGGAGGATCGACAGGCGCTGGGCCATTACGGTGCAGAGGTCTTCCAGTTCTTCGGCGCTCAACTGGTTCTGCCCAGCGTTCAGCAGCAGGGCGATGGCCATGTAGAAACGCTGCAAGGTCTGGACTATGGCGCGGGCCAGCAGGGTCAGCAGGACGAATTGCCGCGAGCTTGGTGCCGGACGCACGTAGATGTCGCCTTCCACCTTGAGCAGGTCCTGCTCGACGAAGGCGGCCAGCCATTGGTCCACCACGCTTTCCAGTTCGCCCGCGTCCCAGCGGATGAACAGTTCGGCTTGCAGATAGGGATAGAGCGCGCGGGTATAGCGCAGGATCTGCTCGCGGCTCATGCGCGCACTGCTCTGGAAGAAGCACGCGAGCAATGCCGGCAAGGCGAAAACGTGGAGGACGTTGTTGCGGTAGTAGGTCATGAGGACGGCGTTCTGCTCGTCCAGATAGAGGATCTTGCCCAACGCGTCTTTCTGCTCGGCCAGCAGGTTCATGCTCTGCACGTACTGGATCAGCGCCTGGCCGTCGCCTTCCGGCAAAGTCGCATGGGGTGAATAGGGAACGGCTCGAAGCAGCGCCAGGTAAAGGTCGAGCACACGGGTGAGGGCACGCTCATCCAGAGCCAGGCGGCTAGTGGAAAGCAACGCCAGGGCCACCAGGTTGACTGGATTGATCGCCGCCGCGTCGTTGAGGTGGCGGGCGATGCGCACGGCGAGCTGGTTGGTGGTGTCGTTGAGCCATGCCGGGCGGAACTGCGGGCCCAGTTCCTGAGCACGCCAGTCCGGTTGCTGCTGGTCGAGGAATTCAGCCAGCTTGATCGGCTCGCCAAAATTCACCGCCACAGAGCCGAAACGCAGCTTGAGGGCGCTGATGACCTTGAAGATGTCGAAGATGGATTCCTTCTTCTTGCTCGCGCCGCGCAGTTCGCCCAGGTAGGTACGGCCTTCCAGTACGCGCTCGTAGCCGATGTAGACCGGCACGAAAACGATGGGCAGGCGCGAGGAGCGCAGGAAGCTGCGCAGGGTGATGGCGAGCATGCCGGTTTTCGGATGCAGCATGCGCCCGGTGCGCGAGCGCCCGCCCTCGACGAAGTACTCCACCGGGAAACCGCGGCTGAAGAGGGTGTGCAGGTACTCGTTGAATACTGCGGTGTACAGCGGGTTGCCCTTGAACGTACGACGCATGAAGAATGCGCCGCCACGGCGCAGCAGGCCGCCGATGACCGGCATGTTGAGGTTGATGCCGGCGGCGATGTGCGGTGGCGTCAGGCCATTGCGGAACAGCAGGTAGGACAGCAGCAGGTAGTCGATATGGCTGCGGTGGCAGGGCACATAGATGACTTCGTGACCATGCACGATCTCCTGCACCTGCTCGATGTGGTTGACCTTGATGCCCTCGTACAGCTTGTTCCAGAACCAGGACAGCACCACTTCAAGGAAGCGGATGGCGGTATAGGCGAAGTCCGAAGCGATCTCGTTGCCGTACTTGAGCGCCTGGGCTTCGGCAATGGCCAGGCTGATCTTCTCGCGCTCAGCCTCTTCGGCGATGGCCTGGCGCACAAGCGGGCCGCGCACCAGGCCCTTGACCAGATTGCGGCGGTGGGAAAGGTCGGGACCGATGACAGCGGTCTTCTGGTTGCGGAAGTGCACCCGCAGGATGCGGTTGACCATGCGCAGCGTGCGCTCCGGGCCCTTGTCCTGCTCCACCAGCTCGCGCAGGTGGATCGGTGCGGAGAACTGCACGCGGGTCTTGCGCCCGAGAATGAGGATGCTGACCAGCTTGCGCAGGCGACCGGTCACCGCCCAGCTATCGGCGAACAGCAGTTTCCAAGGGCTGGTTTCACGGTCGGGCGACTGGCCCCAGAACACCGTCACCGGGATGATCTGCGCGTCTTCCACAGCCTGTCGCTCGATCGCGCCCAGTACCCGCACCAGCGTAGGGGAGGCGGCGCGTTTGTCCTGGCCGCCGAGCCAGCCAGGCTCTGGCGACAGGTAGAAGAACGCTGCCGGCTCCATCAGGTCGCCCACCCCCACAGGCAGTACCGGGCGCGGCAGGCCGGCCTTGGTGCATTCCCGATCCACCACCGCCAGATCGCTGGCCGACGGTTGTTGCAGGACGTAGAACACCGGCTTGCTGCGGTCGAGCTTCAGGGTGAAGGCCGATTGGTTGATGGTTTCCGAACGTACCCACAGGTAGAGCAGGCGGCGCAGGGCACCAAAGGCAAGGCGGCGGAAGGGGGAGCGGGTCATGGCGGGGTAATGCTGTGAAACGAGCAATTGCTCGGGGCGGCTAGTTTGCCGTATTCGCCGCCGGGTCGCAAAAAGGCGCGGGCCGTCGATTTAGCCCGAATAATCCTGCAACTTTTCGCGCAAATGGCTGTCTTGCAATGCCGGCGGATCACTCCTTATAGTCCGCCGGCGTTTTGCAAGGCCCCGGTGGCCAGCATGGCCAGGGGCTGCTCCCTACGGGACTAAAGGCCATGATCGAGATAACAAATCTGACTAAGCGCTTCGCGCAGCATACTGCCGTGGATAACCTGTCCTTCAGCGTCGCACCTGGGGAGGTGCTGGGGTTCCTTGGCCCCAATGGCGCAGGCAAGTCCACCACCATGAAGATGCTTACCGGCTTCCTTGCTCCTACTGCCGGTAGCGCCAGCATCTTTGGCTTCGATATCCAGACCCAGACCCTGAAGGCCCAGCGGGAAATCGGCTACCTGCCGGAAGGCGCTCCCTGCTATGGCGATATGACGGTGCGTGGCTTTCTCGAGTTCATTGCCGAAGTACGTGGCTTCCGTGGTGTCGAGAAGAAGTCCCGCGTGGCTCGCGCCGTAGGACAGGTAGAGCTGGACAACGTCCTCGGCCAATCCATCGAAACGCTCTCCAAGGGCTACAAACGTCGTGTCGGCCTGGCCCAGGCGATCCTCCACGACCCGCGCGCGCTGATCCTCGACGAGCCCACCGATGGCCTCGATCCGAACCAGAAGCACCAGGTGCGTCAACTGATCCAGAGCCTGGCTCGGGACAAGATCGTGATCATCTCTACCCACATCCTCGAAGAGGTCGCCGCAGTCTGCACCCGTGCGCTGGTGATCGCCTCCGGCAAGGTGGTGGCTGACGGCACGCCGTTCGAGCTGGAGAGCCGCTCGCGTTATCACCAGGCCGTTACCCTCGTGGCCGAGGAGCCTCTGGACATGCTGGCGCTGGCGGTGCTTCCGGGTGTCGCTGGCATCGAGGAGAACGCCATACAGGGCGGCCTGACCATCCTGGCCAAGCCGGGCGAAGTGATCTTCCCGCAGGTGAACCAACTGATTCACCAGCGGGGTTGGAAAGTGAAGGAGCTGGACGTGGAGCGCGGTCGTCTCGACGAAGTATTCCGCCGACTGACCCGAGGAGAAGCGGCATGAGGCAGTTGCCGGTGATTTTCAAACGCGAGCTGGCGAGCTACTTCGCAACGCCGCTGGCCTATGTGTTCATCGTGATCTTCCTGGTGCTCTCCGGGGTCTTCACCTTCTATCTGGGCGGTTTCTACGAAAGTGGCCAGGCGAGCCTTGCGCCGTTCTTCAACTTCCATCCGTGGCTGTACCTGTTCCTCGTTCCCGCCATCGCCATGCGACTCTGGGCCGAGGAGCGCAAGTCCGGCTCCATCGAGCTGCTGATGACCCTGCCGATCACCCGCTTCGAGGCGGTCACCGGCAAGTTCCTCGCGGCCTGGGCCTTCTCTGGACTGGCGCTGCTGCTGACCTTCCCGATGGTGATCACGGTCAACTACCTGGGCGAACCGGACAATGGCGCCATCATCACCGGCTACATCGGTAGCTGGCTGCTTGCCGGTGCCTTCCTCGCCATTGGTTCGTGCATGTCGGCGCTGGCGAAGAACCAGGTGATCGCCTTCATTCTCGCCGTCAGCGTCTGCTTCCTGTTCATCGTCAGCGGCTTCCCGCTGGTGCTGGACGCCTTCAGCGCCTGGGCACCGCAGTGGCTGCTGGATGCCGTGGCTTCGCTGAGTTTCCTGACCCGTTTCGATGCCATCAGCAAGGGCGTGATCGATCTGCGTGACCTGCTCTACTTCGTCACCCTGATCGCGGCCTGGCTGGCTGCCACCGCTGTGGTGGTCGATCTGAAGAAGGCCGACTGAACATGAAAAGAATGATGTATTCCGGCGCCGGACTGCTGCTCATCGCCCTGGCTTTCCTTGCCTTCAACATGCTCGCCGGCCTGACCCTGACCAACGCGCGGGTCGATCTCACCGAGCAGAAGCTCTACACCATTTCTGACGGTACGAAGCAGATCCTTGGCGAGATCGACGAGCCGATCAACCTGTACTTTTTCTACTCCGACAAGTCCGCCAAGGACCTGGTCGTGCTGCGCAACTACGCCCGCCGCGTAGAGGAGATGCTGAAAGCCTACGAGCGCGCCGCCGACGGCAAGATCAAGTTGCACGTCATCGATCCCGAGCCCTTCTCCGAGGACGAGGACAAGGCCGCCGAGTTCGGCCTTCAGGCCGTGCCGTTGCAACAGGGGGGCGACCAGATCTATTTCGGCCTGGCAGGCACCAACGGAGTGGATGACACCCAGATCATTCCGTTCTTCCCGCTGGACCAGGAGGAGTTCCTCGAATACGAGGTCAGCCGCCTGGTGCAAAGCCTGGCCAAGCCGGAGCGCCCGGTGGTGGGGATTCTCTCCGGTCTGAAGCTCAATGGCGGCTTCGACATGATGACCCGTCAGCCGACCCAGCCCTGGATGGTGATGGAGGAAGTTCGCCAACTGTTCCAGATCGAGAGCCTGAAGAGTGATATCGACCAGATTCCCGAGAAGGTCTCTGTATTACTGCTGGTGCATCCGAAGAACCTGCCACAGCAGACCCAATACGCCATCGACCAGTTCGTCCTGCGTGGAGGCAAGCTGCTGGCCTTCGTGGACCCTTGGAGCGAAGCGGACAGCGGCATGGAAATGCCGGGTGAGCCGGGCGGGGACAAGTCGTCTGACCTGGACGCGCTGTTCAAGGCCTGGGGACTGCAGATGGTGCCGGGCAAGGTGCTGGGGGACGGTGCCAATGCGATGTCCGTCAGCGTGGGCCAGGACAAGCCGCCGGCGCGCCATGCCGCCTGGCTCAACCTGCCAAGGCATAGCCTTGATCAGAACGATGTCAGTACCGCCGGCCTGGAGAACATCACCGTGGCCACCGCTGGCATCCTCAAACCGCTGGATGGCGCCAAGACCCATTTTGTGCCGCTGATCCAGAGTTCCGAGTACTCCATGCCCTTCGACGTGCAACGCTTCGGAATGCTCGCGGATCCCGAAGAATTGATTCGTGAGCTCAAGCCGACCGGCCAGCGCTACACCGTGGCCGCGCGGATCAGTGGGCCGGCAGAATCGGCTTTCCCTGAGGGTATCGAAGGTCGCAAGGACGGCCTGAAGTCCGCCGAGAACATCAACGTGATCGCCGTCGCCGACACTGACATCCTCAGCGACCGTATGTGGGTGCAGGTGCAGGACTTCTTTGGCCAGCGCGTACCGCAACCCTGGGCCGACAACTCGGGCTTCGCCATCAACGCGCTGGACAACCTGGCCGGCTCCGATGCACTGATCAGCGTACGTTCCCGCGGCCGCTACAGCCGCCCGTTTGACGTAGTGGAGAAGCTCCAGCGCGATGCCGAGGTCAAGTTCCGCGAGCAGGAGCAGGAACTCCAGCAGCGCCTGGCGGACACTGAGCAGAAGCTGGCCTCGCTGCAGCAGAACCAGGACCCTGCCAAGGCCCTGGAACTGACTCCGGAACAGCAGGCGGCGCTGCAACAGTTCGTCCAGGAAAAGCTGCGCATTCGCAAGGAACTTCGCGATGTGCGCTTCCAGCTCAACGCCAGCATCGAAGACCTGGGGCGCACCCTGAAATTCATCAACATCGCCCTGGTGCCGCTGGTGCTGACCCTGGGTGTGCTGGTGCTGTGGTTCTGGCGCCGCCAGCGCAAGGCCTGAGGGAGACACAATGGGACACAAAGGTCTGATCGTTCTTGCGTTGCTGGCCGCCGGTCTTGGCACCGCCTATGTCATTCAACACGACAGCTCGCGGCCCCAACCGCAGCCGACCGGTGTCACACGCGAGCTGCTGTTACCTGCGCTGCAAGGCAGGCTGGCGAGCGTGTCCGCCCTTGACGTGCAAATACCTGGGCAGCCGGATCTGCGACTGGCGCGCAAGGATGGCCTCTGGGTACTACCGGCCAAGGCCGACTACCCAGCGGCCGGACTGCCCGTGGCGACTCTGCTGCGGGCGCTGGCAGATGCGCGCAAGGTGGAGGCCAAGACTGCCAATCCGGAGTTGCATGGCCGAGTCGGCCTCGCTGACAAGGGAAGCGCCGAGGAACAGGGAACGAGGATCAAGCTGGAGCGCGGTGGCGAGCCCCCGTTGGAGCTTCTCGTGGGAAAACCGGCGCAACAGGGCAACGGTCAGTTGGTGCGTCTCTACGGCGACAATCAGGTCTGGCTGATCGACCAGGCCATCACGTTGCCTGCGAACGAACTCGGCTGGCTGGATCGTCGGGTGGCCGGCATTCCGTTCGCCAGCGTGAGGCAGGTGGAAATCACCTATCCGAGTGGCAACCGCCTGACTGTCTATCGCGATACGGCCGAAGAACCCAACCTCAAGCTCAAGCAACTGCCCAAGGGGCGCAGGCTGGCCTTTGATGCTGCGGCCAATGGCATGGCGACGCTGTTCGCTGGCCTCGAGTTCGCCGACAACGCGCCCTTGGCGCAAGTGCAGTTCAAGGGCAAGCCGATGCTCCAGTTCAGTCTTTCCACCTTCGATGGTGGAGAGCTTCGCGGCGAGGTCTTCAGTCAGGGCGAGCAGGCCTGGATGGTTCTGAAGGACAAGAAGAAACTTGTCGATGAGCAAGTGCCGGGCAAACTGGATTGGGCCTATCGGCTGGAACCATTCCAATATCAGGCATTGGCCAAGAAGCTCGAGGATGTACTTGCGGCCAAGTAGTGCAAGTTGTTGAGGGGGCGGTAAATCGGACAATAGCCAGTTCATTTCCGCCTATCCTTATGCCCCATTTTGTACTTCCAAAGAGCCAAAAAAGGGCGCCCAGCCCGCGTGGCACGGCCATTCTGCACTGTCATAAAAAAGTGCTTTTCAGCGCGAACTCTTGTCGTATACTCCGGTCGCGGTCAAAAAAAGAACGCCATTCGAAGTAGCCGCTCCAAGCTTGATTCGGCCGGGGTCGGATATAACAAGAAGAACGTCTTTGTCGTACCGTCGAAACCCCCACCAAAGGGGGTAAACAACAAAATTGTGAGTTGGAGAGAGCAGTAATGGCTGATCGTGAGGTCGGAACCGTCAAGTGGTTCAATGACGCCAAGGGCTATGGTTTCATTCAGCGCGAAAGCGGTCCTGATGTATTCGTTCACTACCGCGCTATCCGCGGCGAGGGCCACCGCTCTCTGCTGGAAGGCCAGAAGGTAGAGTTTTCCGTGATCCAGGGTCAGAAAGGCCTGCAGGCGGAAGACGTCGCCAAGGTCTGAGACTCAAAAACAAAAGGCCCGTCAGTGACGGGCCTTTTGTTTTCTGCGAATCCTGCACCGGGCGGCCGAAAATTCATTCGGTGCGCCAGATGATCTCCTGCTCGCCTTCCGCATTAACCTTGATCCAGCGGTCGGCATCCTCCTCGCCCTGTACTTCCTGCCAACCACCTGGCGCGCAGCGGATTTCCACTCCGAGAGCCGCGAAGGCCGCGCGGGCACAACCCAGATCGTCCTCCCAAGGCGTTGTGTCGCTTTCCAGGTAGAGGCTGTTCCACTTGCCCACGGCCTTCGGTAGCCAGGTCACGGGAATGTTCCCTGCCAGGCATTTGAAGGTCTGCCCTTTCTGCTGCCAGGGCGTGCATGAGCCCAGCGCCTCGTTGAGCCAGACGGTGACGGCGTCCTGGTCGGCGTCCTTGAGGTAGATCTCGATATCGGGTTGGCGCATGGGGACTCCCTAGATTCGTTCGATCCAATCGTAGCGGATTGAAACCGTGACCTCGAATGGTGCCGACACTACTGCCTCACGGCGCTCGGCATTGGCGCGCCAGCCGTGGGGGGTCATCGCCAGCAGGTCGGCGCGGGCGTCTGCTTCGTCCAGTTGCAGGCGATAGGTCAGGTTTTCGCTGTGGGCCAGGCGCATGCCAGCAGGGATCTGCGCCAGGTGCTTCTGGTCGTCGTAGTCGCGCACTTCGTCATAGAGCTTCTCGCGCAACTCCAGCAGGTGCTCACGAGTTGGCCCCATTCGCAGCAGGCCACCACCTGGAGAAAGCAGGCGCAGCGCTTCCTGCCAGTCCAGCGGGCTGAAGACGCTGGCGAGCAACTGGCAACTGGCATCGGCCAGGGGCACGCGCGCCATGCTCGCCACCAGCCAGTGCAGCTGCGGTGCGCGGCGACAGGCGCGTTTGACCGCCTCGCGGGAGATGTCCAGGGCATAGCCGTCGGTGGCGGGAAGGGCCATCGCCAGTTGGCTGGTGTAATAGCCCTCGCCACAACCGATATCCAGCCAGCGCTCCGGATCCCGTTCGGCGGCCAGGGCGGCCAATCGGCTGGCGAGCGGTGCATAGTGGCCGCCATCGAGGAAGCGTCGGCGTGCCTCGACCATGGTGGCGTTGTCGCCCGGATCGCGGCTGTTCTTGTGTTGCACTGGCAGCAGGTTGTAGTAGCCCTGGCGGGCGCGGTCGAAGCTGTGGTTCGCCGGGCACGCCAGGCCCTGGTCGCGGGCGCTCAGCGCGCCCTGGCAGAGGGGGCAGATGAGCGTCATTGTGCGAGCAGTCGGACCAGGGTCTGCTGGTAGATGTCGGTCAGCAGATCGAGATCGCTGGCCAGCACCCGCTCGTTCACCTGGTGGATGGTGGCATTCACCGGACCGAGCTCGACGACTTGAGTACCCATGGTGGCGATGAAGCGGCCATCGGAGGTGCCGCCACTGGTGGACGGCGTAGTGTCGCGGCCGGTGATGGCCTTGATGCTCGCGGAAACTGCGTCCAGCAGTTCACCCGGCTGAGTCAGGAAGGGCAGGCCGGACAGCGACCACTCCAAGTGGTAGTCCAGGCCATGCTTGTCGAGAACCGCCTCGACGCGGCGCTGCAGGCCTTCCACCGTGGATTCGGTGGAGAAGCGGAAGTTGAATACTGCTACCAGATCGCCCGGGATCACGTTGGTGGCGCCTGTGCCGGAGTTGAGATTGGAGACCTGGAAGCTGGTCGGCGGGAAGAAGGCGTTGCCGTCATCCCAGTGCTCGGCGGCGAGTTCGGCCAGGGCGGGAGCTGCCAAATGAATGGGGTTCTTCGCCAGGTGCGGGTAGGCCACGTGTCCCTGGACGCCGCGCACGGTCAGCTTGCCGCCCAGGGAGCCGCGACGGCCGTTCTTCACCACGTCACCCACCAGCGAGGTGCTCGACGGTTCGCCGACGATGCACCAGTCCAGGCGCTCGCCACGAGCGGCCAGGCGCTCGACTACGGCCTTGGTGCCGTGATGGGCCGGGCCTTCTTCGTCGCTGGTGATGAGGAAGGCGATAGCGCCCTTGTGCTGCGGGTGTTCGGCGACGAAGCGTTCGACCGCGATCACCATGGCCGCGAGGCTACCTTTCATGTCCGCCGCGCCACGACCGCAGAGCATGCCCTGCGCGTCGATCAGGGCATCGAACGGCTGGTGCTGCCAGGCTTGCACGGGGCCGGTGGGGACCACGTCGGTATGGCCGGCGAAGCAGAGCACCGGGCCATCGCCGCCACGGATGGCCCAGAAGTTTTCCACATCCTCGATGCGCATGCGCTCGATGCGGAAGCCTACGGCCTCCAACCGACGCATCATCAAGTCCTGGCAGCCTTCGTCGACCGGGGTGACCGAGGGACGACGAATGAGGTCGCAGGCGAGTTCGAGGGTGGGGGACAGGGACGACATGAAGGGCTCCGGAGGGCAGCGCGGCAACGCAAGGGATGAAAAGGCCGATATCTTAAAACAAGAACGGCGGCCATAGGCCGCCGTTTAAGGGTTTCGCTCGCCAATCAGGCGGTGGCGACCTCCTCTTGCTCCTCTTCCTGACCCTTGGGCAGGGAGGAGAGGAGGGCCATGATCAGCGCTGCCAGGTAAGGCAGCGACTGCACCAGCAGCATGGCCACCCAGAACTTCACGTCCGGACTGGGCATGCCCTGGACGATGGCGATCCCGATCGCCGCACCCCAGAGCAGAAGCATCACGAAGACTTCTTCGCGGGCTTCGGCCAGGGCCATCAACAGGCCGTGATTGCTGCGCATCTTCGGCGTGCGGAAGAACGGGATGCTCTTGGTGAAGAAACCATAGAGCACGGCCTTGGCGATGGTATGCGAGAGGGCAAGGCCCGCCACCGCTGCGCAGAAGGCGTCCTTCAGGTTGACCCCCACCGCGCGCTGGTAGAGGAAGACGATTTTGCCGACTTTGAAGAAGAACAGCGCCAGCGGCGGGATGGCGAAGATCAGCAGCGGCGGGTCGACCCGTTGCGGCACGATGATCATCGCCGCCGACCAGAGCAGGGCACCGGCGGTGAAGAAGATGTTCAGGCCATCGGCGACCCAGGGCAGCCAGCCCGCGATGAAGTGGTAGCGCTGGCCTTGCTTTAGCTTGGAGTCCTTGCCGAGGAACAGGCTGCGGGCGTGGCCTTTCATGATCTGAATGGCGCCATAGGCCCAGCGGAAGCGCTGCTTCTTGTAGTCGATGAAGGTGTCCGGCATCAGCCCACGACCAAAACTCTCGTGCGCGTAGGCGGCGGCATAACCGCTCTTGAACACGCGCAGACCCAGTTCGGCGTCTTCGCAGATGGTCCAGTCGGCCCACTTCAACTCGTCCATCACACTGCGACGGATCATGGTCATGGTGCCGTGCTGGATAATGGCGTTGCGGTCGTTGCGGGTGACCATGCCGATGTGGAAGAAGCCCTTGTATTCCGCGTAGCAGAGGCGCTTGAAGGTGTTCTCGTTGCCGTCGCGATAGTCCTGCGGTGACTGCACCACGGCGATCTCCGGGTCGGCGAAGTGCGGAACCATGTGCTTCAGCCAGTTGCGGTCGACGCAGTAGTCGGAGTCGATCACCGCCACAACTTCGGCGTCTGTTGCGGTGTACGGCAGGATGTAGTTCAGCGCACCACCCTTGAAGCCTTCCAGCGGGGCGACATGGAAGAATTTGAAGCGCGGGCCCAACTGCTCGCAGTAGTCGCGCACCGGTTCCCAGACAGCCGGGTCCTTGGTGTTGTTGTCGATGATCAGGACTTCGTAGTCCGGATAGTCGAGGTTGGCGAGGGCGTCGAGGGTCTGTTTGACCATCTCCGGCGGCTCGTTGTAGCAGGGCACGTGTACCGAGACTTTCGGACGGTAGGCGCTGTCGGCCAGCACCGGCAGGAA
Organism: Pseudomonas sp. JS3066; assembly: GCF_036328175.1. Classification (NCBI taxonomy): domain Bacteria; kingdom Pseudomonadati; phylum Pseudomonadota; class Gammaproteobacteria; order Pseudomonadales; family Pseudomonadaceae; genus Pseudomonas; species Pseudomonas sp. JS3066. The sequence goes on along the minus strand of NZ_CP143312.1, from coordinate 4,259,433 downwards.
CGGACGGCGGCGCTTGCGCACCCAGACCGCCTCGGCGAGTTCATGGGCTTCGGTCAGCAGCACGATGAATACGCCCAGGGCGCCGACACCGAGGAGCAGACCGACGGTCAGGCTGAACCAGGTGCTGTACTGCTGGCTGTAGTCGTAGGCGATCCACACCAGTACCGAGCCGCCGGCGAAGGCGACGAAGGTCAGGAAGGTGCGGCCGCGCTGGCGCAGTGCGCTGCCATCGATCAGCATCAGGGCCAGGGCCAGCAGTGCCATGACCACAGAAGCGACCGCGAGCATGCGCCATTGCGGGATGGCGATCACCGGCCCTTCGAAGGCGAACTTCGGCTGGCGGTCGAGGTTGTAGACGCCCCAGTAGGCGCCCACCGAACCTTCGTCACTGGCCTTCCACGGCTGGTCGAAGGCCTCGATCACGAAGTAGTTGTAGCCCTTGGCGTTGAGAGCGTTGACCAGGGTTCGCAGGTAGATGGCCTGGTCGGCTTGGGAAGCGTCGGCACCGCCGCGCATGCGGCCGTTGCTCGGCCAGCCCACTTCGGAAAGCAGCAAGGGCTTCTTCGGGAAGGCTTTCTTCAGGTCCTTGGCGCGCTCCAGGACGAACTCGGTGGAGTCCTCCATCGGCACGAACTCCCAGTAAGGCAGCACGTGGGCGGCCACCAGGTCGACGTGCTTGGCCAGTTCCGGATACTTCAGCCAGATGTGCCACTGCTCGGAGGTGGTCACCGGTACCTTCACGGCTGCGCGCACGCGGTCCAGATAGACCATCAGGTCCTTGCGGCTGATCTCGCGACGGAACAAGGCTTCGTTACCCACTACCACGCGAACCACGCTACGGGAGGCGTTGGCGATTTCGATGGCCTTGGCGATCTCGCGCTCGTTGCGTTCCTCGTCCGGGCTGATCCAGACACCAAGGGTCACCCGCAGGCCGAACTCTTCGGCCAGGCGCGGAATGTCGGCCAGGGTGCCGTCCACCGAGTAGGTGCGGATGTTGTCGGTCTGCTTGCTTACCAATTCGAGGTCCTGGCGGATCTGCTCGTCGTTGGGATAGCGGTTGGTTTGCGGGTTCTGGTCCGCCCGGAACGGCGAGAAGGAGTAGCCGGATATCTGTTCCGGCCAGTCCGGCGCGGTGACCGGGCGGTTGTAGAGCGCCCAGATACCGGTGAACAACGCGGCGACTGCCACGAAGACCACCAGGTTGAGTCCAAATTTACGCGATGGCATAGAGGTCAAGGGTTCCGAATCGAGGAACTGGGTTCCATACGAGAATGATCGCCATTTGATCAAAATTCGTACAAAACCTGGGGTAGGGCCAGCGATATGCTGGTCGGCGCGAATCCTACCCCGGCGCCCAACAGCTGTATAGATTGCGACCAGCCGGGGAAGCCGGATAGCTGTCCCCGCCAGATGGTTTGTTTGCCCGCGGCGCGAGAAGTTCGACCGACGAATCGAAATGCCGCTTCGGCTTGACCTGGATCAGCTTCAGAGGGCGCGCAGCAGAATGCGTTCGCTGGCTTCCAGGTCAAGGTCTCGGCGCTCGCTCAGCGCGGTCATTCCATGGCGCTCCAGTTGCGCGAGCACCTGGGGGATCACATCGGCATCCAGGCCATGTTCGGACAGACGGGTAGGCACGCCCATGCGCTTGAAGAAATCGCGGGTAGCCTGAATCGCTGCGTCGATACGCTGTTCTTCGTCGCCTTCCTTCAGACCCCAGACGCGCGCCCCGTATTGAAGCAGCTTCTCGCGCTTGACCTGGCGGCGTTCCGCCAGGAGGGCCGGCAGCACCACGGCCAGGGTCTGGGCGTGATCGATGTGGTACAGCGCAGTCAGCTCGTGGCCGATCATGTGGGTCGACCAGTCCTGGGGTACGCCGCAGCCGAGCAGACCGTTCAGCGCCTGAGTGGCACACCACATCAGGTTGGCGCGTATGGCGTAGTCCTCCGGGTTGGCCAGGGCCTTGGGGCCTTCTTCTATCAGGGTCAGCAGCAGGCCTTCGGCATAGCGGTCCTGCAGGGGCGCATCGGCAGGGTAGGTGAGGTACTGCTCGATGGTGTGGACAAAGGCATCCACCACGCCATTGCCGATCTGCCGGGGCGGCAGGCTGAACGTGGTGCGCGGGTCGAGGATGGCGAAGCGCGGGTAGAGCAGGGCGCTGGAGAACGGCAGCTTTTCCTGGCGGCCAACGTGGGTAACCACACCGTGGGGATTGCTCTCGGAGCCGGTGGCGGCCAGTGTCAGTACGCAGCCCATGGGAAGGGCGGCGGTGATCCGCTTGCCACTGAGCAGGTCCAGCGGGTCACCGTCGTAGCAGGCCGCCGCAGCGATGAACTTGCTGCCATCGATTACCGAGCCTCCACCCACGGCAACGATGAAGTCGCACTGTTCGGTTTTGGCCTGTTCGGTTGCTCTGACCAGGGTGTCGAACTGCGGATTGGCCTCGATTCCGCCGAAACGGACGACCTTGTGATCAGCCAACGCCTCCTCGACCTGTTGCCAGACACCGTTCTGGAAGATGCTTCCTCCGCCGTGGGTCACCAGCACCCGGCTACCGGCCGGGACATCCCGCGTCAGCTTGCTGATCTGGCCTTCGCCGAAGTGGATGCGGGTAGGGTTGTAGAAGGTGAAGTTGCGCATGACCGGCTCCCTTGTCGTTATCGGCCGACTATAGCCCTGGCGCACCGTGCCCGAATCTATAGGTCGCCATTCAGCGGCAATGGACTTGGGCCGAGGGATAGCGCTTCCTATAATGCGCGCCCGCCCGAAAGTTGGCGATGGGAGTGATTGGGATGAGTACAGACGAGCGTTTTGGCGGCATCGCCCGGCTATATGGCCTGGAAGGACTTGCCCGGCTGCAGGCCGCCCATGTGGCTGTGGTCGGCATTGGCGGCGTGGGTTCCTGGGCGGCCGAGGCCCTGGCGCGCTCAGGGGTGGGGGAGATATCCCTGTTCGACCTGGATGACGTCTGCATCACCAACACCAATCGCCAGGTGCATGCCATCGAGGGAGCCGTGGGCAAGGCCAAGGTGGATGTGATGGCCGAGCGCCTTCGTGCCATCAACCCGGCTTGTGTCGTTCACGCCGTGGCCGACTTCGTGACCCGCGAGACCATGGCCGAGTACATCACGCCCGCACTGGACGCTGTGATCGACTGCATCGACAGCGTAGCGGCCAAAGCCGCGCTGATCGCCTGGTGCAAGCGACGCAAGATCCAGATCGTTACCACCGGCGGTGCAGGCGGCCAGGTGGACCCGGCCCAGATCCAGGTCGCCGACCTGAACAAGACCTTCAACGACCCGCTGGCGGCCAAGGTGCGTTCCACCCTGCGCCGCGACTACAACTTCTCCCGTACACCGGGGCGCACCTACAGCGTGCCCTGCGTGTTCTCGACGGAGCAGTTGCGCTACCCGATGCCGGATGGCTCGGTGTGCCAACAGAAGAGTTTCGTCGGCGAAGGCGTGAAGCTGGACTGCGCTGGCGGATTCGGTGCGGTGATGATGGTGACCGCGACCTTCGGCATGGTAGCGGCAGCGAGGATTGTGGATAAGTTGGTGGCAGGGGCGCGCAGGCCGTCGGAGCGCCAGGCGGGCTAGGGACGGCTGCGCCGTCCTTTTGCGAATGAATTAGCCCCCAGAGTGCTCATGCCTGCGCCATTTCCCGCATTTTCTTGAGGACGGCGTTCAGGCCATTGCTGCGTGAAGGCGACAGTTGGCGGCCGAGGCCGAGCTGGCTGAACCAGTCCGCCAGATCGACGGCAGCCAGTTCGCCCGCCGACAGCCCTTCCACCCGTGCTACCAGCACTGCCAGCAGGCCGCGAATCAACCGGGCGTCGCTGGCAGCACGAAAGTGCCAATGCTCGTCTTGCCGTTCGCCCACGAGCCACACCTGGCTTTCACAGCCATGCACCCGATTGGTGTCGTTGCGCTCGGTATCCGTAAGCGGCTCCAGCCGCTCACCCCATTGCATCAATAGACGCGCGCGCTGTTCCCAGCCTCCGGCGGCAGTGAAGGCGTCCAGGGCTTCCTGTGCCTTTGCGGGTAGGCTCATCGCAGCAACTCCAGGGCCTTGTCCAGCGCGGCAAAGAACCGCTCCAGATCATCGCCGTTGTTATACAGGCCGAGGGACACGCGAACAGCACCTTGCACGCCAAGGGTCTGCATGAGCGGCATGGCACAGTGATGCCCGGCACGCACGGCAATACCCTGCTCGGTGAGAAGGTGGGCCAGGTCAGCGCTATGCACGCCATCGATGCTGAAACTGGCGAGCGCCAGTTCCGGGGCACCGAGGAGACGCACGCCGTCTCGTGCGCCAAGGCCGGCCAGTAGCTTGGCGTGAAGGGCCGCCTCATGCCCGGCGATGGTGGCAGCTTCCAGGTTGCCCAGGTAGTCCAGCGCCGCGCCCAGGCCGATAACCGAAGCAATCGCCGGGGTACCGGCTTCGAAGCCCAGGGGCGCGCCATGGAAATCGGCCGTCTGGTAGCCGGTGGTATGGACCATCTCACCTCCAAACTGCCAATGCTTCAGGCGGCCCAGGGCCTCGTTACGGCCATAGAGCACGCCGACGCCGTCCGGGCCGTAGAGCTTGTGGCTGGAGAATGTGTAGAAGTCGCAACCCATAGCCTGTACGTCATGGCGGCCATGGACTGCGCCCTGGGCACCGTCGACCACGGTAATGGCGCCTTGGCTGCGCGCCAGGGGCAGCAGTTCGGTCAGCGGCTGCCAGCGACCGAGCACATTGGACAGCTGACTCACCGCCAACAAGCGGGTACGCGGGCCAATCAACTGCCGGGCCTGCTCCAGATCTATCAGGCCACGATCATCCAGTGGCAGCACCACCAGCTTGAGCTGCCTGCGCAGGACGAGTTGCTGCCAGGGCAGCAGGTTGGCGTGATGCTCCAGCGCGCTGATGGCGATCTCATCGCCAGGCTGGAACAGGTGCTCCAGGCCGTAGGCCAGCAAGTTGATTGCCTCGGTGACGCCTCGGGTGAAGAGGATTTCCGCCGGATTCGCGGCATTCAGCCACTGCGCTGCGCGCATCCGGGTCCCTTCAAAGGCTCGGGTGGCGCGTTCTCCGGGCAAGTGTTGGGCGCGATGTACATTAGCCGCGCCACTGGCGTAGTAGCCGAGCAGGGCGTCGAGCACTGGCTGGGGCTTCTGCGAGGTGGCGGCACTGTCCAGATAGGTCTGCCCCTCGGCCGCCAGGGCCGAAAGGGCGGGGAAGTCGGAGCGCCAGGGTGAAATCAGGGACATGGCTTGCAGCACGCAAAATAAGGAGTGAAGCGTTGCGAATAACGGCCAGCTGAAACATGAACAGGCCCGGACACACGTTCTACTGAGTGTAAACGAGCGTCCGGGCCTGGTCGGAAACTGTCCCGAAGCCGAGGCTTCGGGACCATGGCTCAGTTGTGAGCGTGCAGGGCTTCGTTCAGCTCGATGGCAGTCTTGTTGGTCTTGCACTCAACGGCGCCGTTCTGCGAGTTGCGGCGGAACAGCAGGTCAGCCTGGCCAGCCAGGTCGCGGGCCTTGACCACTTTCACCAGCTGGTTCTGGTCGTCCAGCAGGGCCACCTTGGTGCCAGCGGTGATGTACAGGCCTGCTTCAACGATGTTGCGGTCACCCAGCGGAATGCCGATGCCGGCGTTGGCGCCGATCAGGCAGCCTTCGCCTACGGAGATGACGATGTTGCCGCCGCCGGACAGGGTGCCCATGGTGGAGCAACCGCCGCCCAGGTCCGAGCCTTTGCGTACGAAGACGCCTGCGGACACGCGGCCTTCGATCATGCCCGGACCTTCGGTGCCGGCGTTGAAGTTGACGAAGCCTTCGTGCATCACGGTGGTGCCTTCACCCACGTAGGCGCCCAGGCGTACGCGGGCGGTATCGGCAATACGCACGCCGGCCGGAACCACGTAGTCGGTCATTTTCGGGAACTTGTCCACGGAGAAGACTTCCAGCAGCTCGCCCTTCAGGCGGGCTTCCAGCTGGCGCTCGGCCAGTTCGGCCAGGTCGACGGCGCCCTGGCTGGTCCAAGCCACGTTCGGCAGCAGCGGGAAAATGCCGGTCAGGTTCAGGCCATGGGGCTTGGCCAGGCGGTGAGACAGCAGGTGCAGCTTGAGGTAGGCCTCCGGGGTGGAGGTCAGGGCGGCGTCTTCGGCCAGCAGGGTGGCGACCAGCGGCTTGTGGCTTTCGGCCAGGCGGGTCAACAGGGCTGACTGCGCTGCGTCGATATCCTTGAGCACGGTCGCCAGTTGGGCGGCCTGGGCATTGCTGATGGTGATGGCCTGGTTGCCGGCACTGTAGCCGAGCACCGGGGCGACTGCAGCGACCAGTTGCTCGGACGGCTTGAGCAGCGGAAGGGCGTAGAAGACTTCCAGCCAGTTGCCCTGGCGATTCTGGGTACCGACGCCGAAGGCGATGCTGAAGAGAGCGTTGGACATGAGGATTCCTCTTGCTGAAGGGGTTGATCAGGCGGGGCGGCGGCTGAGCAGCAGGCCCAGGCCGGCGCTGCCCAGCAGGACAGCGCAGCCACGGTTGAACAGGCGCCGGGCACGAGGCCCGGCGAGCAGGCGGCCGAGATTCAGCCCGGCCAGGGCGTAAAGCAGAATGGCCAGCCATTCCAGGGCCAGGAAGGCCAGGCCTAGAGCCAGGAATTGCGGGCCGACCGCCTGCTGCGGATTGACGAACTGCGGCAGGAAGGCGGTGAAGATCAGGATCGCCTTGGGATTGCCCGCGGCTACCCAGAACTCTTGGCGCGACAGCTTCCACAGGGACAGGCGAACGACCTCGCCGGGTTCGGCGAAGTGGCCACCTGGTGCGCGCCAGAGCTGGTAGGCCAGCCAGAACAGGTAGCCGGCGCCCAGCAGCTTGATGGCCAGGAACAGCGTGGCCGAAGCCTGCAGGACCAGGGCCAGCCCTGAGGCGGCGAGGGCGATCATCCCGGCGAAGGCCAGCAATCGTCCGGCACCAGCGAGGCAGGCGGGGCGCAGACCCTGGCGCGCTGCGTTATGCAGCGACAGCAGGTTGTTCGGCCCCGGCGCCATGTTCAGCGCGAAGCAGGCCGGGATGAAGAGCGCCCAGGCGATTTCCATGGTTACTTGAAGGCGGCCGCGTAAAGGTCCGGCTTGAAGCCGACCAGGGTGCGATCACCCAGGTCCAGCACCGGACGCTTGATCATCGAGGGCTGGGCCAGCATCAGGGCGATTGCCTTTTCCTGGTCAAGGTCGGCCTTCTGCGCGTCGTCCAGTTTGCGGAATGTGGTTCCGGCGCGGTTCAGGACGGTTTCCCAGCCGTGTTCGGCGCACCATTTGTCGAGATTGGCGCGATCGATGGCCGATGCCTTGTAGTCATGGAAGCTGTAGGCGACGCCTTGCTCTTCGAGCCAGGTGCGGGCCTTCTTCATGGTGTCGCACGCTTTGATGCCGTAGAGGGTGATGCTCATCGTGTATTTCCTTTGAATCTCACAGGCCCCTGATGAAGTCGCGGATACGTTCACCGGCTTCGACACACTCGGCCAGCGGGGCCACCAGGGCCATGCGTACGCGGCCCGCACCGGGGTTGAAGCCATTCACAGCGCGCGACAGGTAGGAGCCGGGGACCACGGTGACGTGCTCGCGGGCGAACAGTTCGCGGGTGAAGGTCTCGTCGTCCACCGGCGTCTTCGGCCAGAGATAGAAGCCGCCGTCCGGGCGCTGCACATCGAGGACCGGACCAAGGATATCCAGCATTGCGTCGAATTTCTCTCGGTACAGGGCGCGGTTGGCGCGCACGTGCACTTCGTCATTCCAGGCTGCGACGCTGGCCAGCTGGGTCTGCACAGGCATCGCACAGCCGTGGTAGGTGCGGTACAGCAGGAAGGACTTGAGGATGCCTGCGTCGCCGGCGACGAAGCCCGAGCGCAGGCCAGGCAGGTTGGAGCGCTTGGACAGGCTGTGGAACACGACGCAGCGCTTGAAGTCGGAGCGGCCGAGTTCGGCGCAAGCGGTGAGCAGTCCAGCCGGCGGGTTCTGCTCGTCGAAGTAGAGCTCGCTGTAGCACTCGTCGGCCGCGATCACGAAGTCGTGCTCGTCGGCCAGGGCGATCAGCTTCTTCAGGGTATCTACCGGGATCAGCGCGCCGGTAGGGTTGCCCGGAGAGCAGAGGAAGAGGACCTGGCAACGCTGCCAGACGTCCGCTGGAACGGTGTCGAAGTCCGGGTTGAAGCCGTTCTCCGCCAGGCATGGCAGGTAATGGGGCTCGGCACCGGCCAGCAGGGCTGCACCTTCGTAGATCTGGTAGAAGGGGTTCGGGCTGACTACCAGTCCGTTATCTGCACGATTGACCACTGCCTGGGTGAAAGCGAACAGCGCCTCGCGGGTGCCATTCACCGGCAGTACGTGGCGGGCAGCATCGAGCCAGCCACCCGGTACCTTGAAGCGACGCTCGCACCATTGGGCAATGGCCTCGCGCAGCGCCGGAATGCCCAGGGTCGTGGGGTAGACCGCCAGTTGGTCGAGATTGGCCGACAGGGCTTCGGCGACGAAAGCCGGAGAGCGGTGCTTGGGTTCGCCGATGGACAGGGCGATGGCCTTCTTCTCCGCCGGTGACTGGGCGCCGGCCAGCAGGGCACGGAGTTTCTCGAAGGGGTAGGGCTGCAGATGATTCAGGGCGTCGTTCATGGTTGTAGGGCGTCAACAGGGAGGTCGTGGGTAAAACGGTGCAATCCGGCCTGCGGCCTTATTGCACCCTACGGGTTCAGATGCTTATTCGCGTGGGGTCCAGGCTCTGCCCATTGGCTTCGGACAACTGGGAGACGATCGCCTCCTGCAGCCGCAGGCAGAGCTCAGGGTCGGAGAGTGGCTGGTTGTCCGCATCGGTGACGAAGAAAACGTCTTCCACGCGCTCGCCCAGGGTGGCGATCTTGGCGTTCTGCAGCGACAGGTCGAACTCCAGGAAGATACGCCCGATGCGCGCCAGCAGGCCAGGGCGGTCGGGGGCGATCAGTTCGAGGATGGTCACCGGACGCTGCGCGTCATTGGAGATGGTCACTTGTGGCGGGAATGCAAAGTGCTTGAGCTGGCGCGGGACGCGGCGCTGGATGATGGCCGGGTACTCGTCCGGATTCTTCAGGGCGTCGATCAGGCCTTCACGGATTTCGCGGATACGCGCCGGGTTCTCGCCGATCCGCCCGCCGTCCGCGTCGAGCACGATGTAGGTGTCGAGGGTGAACTGGCTGGTGGACGTGATGATCCGTGCGTCATGAATGTTCAGATTCAACTGCGACATGGCCGCCACGGTCACGGCGAAGAAGTCGTGCTGGTCCGGCGCGTAGATGAATATCTGTGTAGCGCCTTCGAATTCGCGCTGGGCGGTTTCCTTGATCAGTACCAGCGGGTCGTTGCCGGCCGGATGCTGGAGTATCGCCTCGGTATGCCAAACCACGTCGCTGGCGGTATGGCGCAGGAAGTAGTCGTCGCCCAACTGGCTCCAGAGCTGTTCGGCCTCGTCCTGGTCGATGCCGTTGCGCACCAGGGTATCGATGGCGGCGGACTGGGTCTGGCGAATCTGCTCTTCGCGGTCCAGTGGATTTTCCAGGCCACGGCGCAATGCGCGCTTGGTCTCGGTGTAGAGCTGGCGCAGCAGGCTGGCGCGCCAGGAGTTCCAAAGGCTCGGGTTGGTGGCGTTGATATCGGCCACGGTGAGCACATAGAGGTAATCCAGACGGGTCTGGTCGCCTACCAGACGCGCGAAGTCGTAAATCACCTGCGGATCGGAAAGGTCCTTGCGCTGCGCTGTGGTGGACATCACCAGATGATGCTGCACCAGCCAGGCCACCAGTCGTGAGTCCCATACCGGCAACTGGTGTCGTGCGCAGAAGACCTCGGCATCCACGGCGCCCAGCTCGGAGTGGTCGCCGCCACGGCCCTTGCCGATGTCGTGGTAGAGCCCGGCGAGGTAGATCAGTTCGGGCTTGGGCAGCTTGTCCATCAGCTTGCTGGCCAGGGGGAATTTCTCCGCCAGCTCGGGCCACTTCAACTTGCGCAGGTGTTTGATCAGGTTGAGAGTGTGGGCATCCACCGTATAGATGTGGAACAGGTCGTGCTGCATCTGCCCGATGATCTGGCCGAACTCCGGTAGGTACAGGCCAAGGATGCCGTAGCGATTCATCCGGCGAAGATTGCGGTGGATGCCTTGGGCGGACTTGAACAGCTCGATGAACAGGCTGGTATTGCGGATGTCCTTGCGGAACTCGTCGTCGATCAGATGACGGCTTTCACGCAGCAGGCGAATGGTATCGGCGCGAACGCCCTTGATCTCTGGGTGCTGGGCCATCAGCACGAAGATTTCCAGCATTGCGAAGGGCGTGCGCTTGAAGACGTTCGGGTGGGTCACCTCGATGTAGCCGTCGCGCAGCTGGAAGCGGCTGTTGAGCGGCTGTGCCTGACCGGTTTCCCCTGCACGCAGGATGACTTCCTCGAAATGCTGGTTGATCAGGTCGCTGAGTTCGGAGACGCCCATCACCACCCGGTAGTACTTCTGCATGAAACGTTCGATGTTGAGCTTTCCGTCTCCGTCCCCGAAGCCGAGGAGGGCGGCGATCTTGCGTTGGTGGTCGAACAGCAGTCGGTCTTCGGCTCGACCGGCGAGCATGTGCAGCGCGTAGCGGACCTTCCAGAGAAACTCCTGGCTGGAGGCCAGCATGCTGCACTCGCTTTCTACAAGGAAGCCTTGCTGCACCAGGCCGTGCAGGTTGAGGCTGCCGAACTGCCGACGAGCGACCCAGAGAATGGTCTGGATGTCACGCAGGCCGCCGGGGGAACCCTTCACGTTGGGTTCCAGGTTGTATTCGGTGTCGTTGTATTTGGCGTGGCGTGCCTTCTGCTCGGTGCGCTTGGAGAGGAAGAAGTGCTTGCTCGGCCACATCTGCTCGGGGCTGGTGACGTCCAGCATGCGCTGACGCAGGTGCTCGGGACCAGCAATGGTACGGCTTTCCATCAGGTTGGTGATCACCGTCAGGTCGGCACGTGCTTCTTCGGCGCATTCGGCAACCGAGCGAACGCTCTGACCGACTTCCAGGCCGATGTCCCAGAGCAGGGTGAGGAAGCCTTCGATGGGCGCGCGGAAGACTTCGTGGTCGGCGCTGTCCAGCAGGATCAGCAGGTCGATGTCAGAGTAAGGATGCAGCTCGCCGCGACCATAGCCGCCCACTGCCAGCAGGGCGATGTCGGCATCTTCGCTCCAATCGAAGCGCTCCCAGGCCGCCCGCAGTATCTGGTCGACGAACCAGGCACGATCCTCCACCAGGCGACGGATGTCGCGACCGTTGGTGAAACGGTTGTCGAGCACGTCGCGGGCCTGGCGGATGGCTTTCTTGAAGGCAGCGATGGGGCTGGACTTCAAGGCCAGTTCCGCCTGGAACTGCCCGCGGTCGAACAACTCGGGATCCACCTGCGGCATGGGGCGGCATTCCTTATATAGGTTGTTGATCAGGACGAGGTGCGCGGCAGGGTATCGTCGCTGCGCAGGGTGAGGATCTCATAGCCGTCGGCGGTGACCAGTACGGTGTGCTCCCACTGTGCGGAGAGCTTGCGGTCCTTGGTGATGGCGGTCCAGCCGTCGCCGAGCAAGCGCGTTTCCGGGCGGCCCTGGTTGATCATCGGCTCGATGGTGAAGGTCATGCCTTCCTTGAGTTCCATGCCGGTGCCGGCGCGGCCGTAGTGCAGGACCTGGGGTTCTTCGTGGAACACGGCACCGATGCCGTGGCCGCAGTACTCACGGACCACGGAGTAGCCCTGCTTCTCGGCATACTTCTGGATCACCTCGCCGATGTCGCCCAGGCGAGCGCCAGGCTTGACCAGCTCGATGCCCTTGTACATGCATTCCTGGGTCACGCGGCAGAGCTTGTCCGCCCATTCCGGCGCCTTGCCCACCATGAACATCTTGCTGGTGTCGCCGTGGTAGCCGTCCTTGATGACGGTGACGTCGATATTAACGATGTCGCCATCCTTCAGCGGCTTCTCGTTGGGAATGCCGTGGCACACCACGTGGTTGATCGAGGTGCAGATCGACTTGGGGAAGCCCTTGTAATTGAGGGGCGCGGGGATGGCCTGCTGCACGTTGACGATGTAGTCATGGCAGATGCGGTCCAGTTCGTCGGTGGTCACGCCGGCTTTGACATGCTCGCCGATCATCTCCAGCACTTCGGCGGCCAGGCGGCCGGCAACGCGCATTTTCTCGATTTCTGCGGGCGTCTTGATGGTGACGGTCATATTGGCTCTCGGGCGCAAACGGAAAAGGCTTGATATTAACAGCTTCAAGCCGCAAGCCATAAGCGGCTGGCAGCAAGCGGCCTGTTTTGCTGGGCATTGTTCCAGTAGCTTGGGTCTGCTTTTTGTGCTATAAAACGCGCCGCTTTACGGACGACCTGTCTGCAAGGCACAAACCCACACACGTATCGACACGATTTCCTGGGTGCCCGCAAGGGTTGGAAATTGGGATGCGTGGAGGCCTAACCCGACTATCGAGGAATAGAAATGTCCCAAGTCAATATGCGCGATATGCTGAAGGCCGGTGTGCACTTCGGCCACCAGACCCGTTACTGGAACCCGAAAATGGGCAAGTACATTTTCGGCGCGCGTAACAAGATCCACATCATCAACCTTGAAAAAACCCTGCCGATGTTCAATGAAGCTCTGTCCTTCGTTGAGAAACTGGCTGCAGGCAAGAACAAGGTTCTGTTCGTCGGCACCAAGCGTTCCGCTGGCAAGATCGTTCGCGAAGAAGCTGCTCGTTGCGGCTCCCCGTACGTCGATCACCGCTGGCTGGGCGGCATGCTGACCAACTACAAGACCATCCGTCAGTCCATCAAGCGTCTGCGCGACCTGGAAACCCAGGCCCAGGACGGCACCTTCGCCAAACTGACCAAGAAAGAAGCCCTGATGCGTACCCGCGACCTCGAGAAGCTCGAGCGCAGCCTGGGTGGTATCAAGGATATGGGCGGCCTGCCGGACGCTCTGTTCGTGATCGACGTTGACCACGAGCGCATCGCCATCAGCGAAGCCAACAAGCTGGGTATCCCGGTAATCGGCGTAGTCGATACCAACAGCAGCCCTGAAGGCGTTGATTACGTCATTCCGGGTAACGACGACGCCATTCGCGCCGTTCAGCTGTACCTGGCCAGCGTTGCTGATGCTGTAATCCGCGGCCGTCAGAATGCCGTTGGTGGCCCTGACGAGTTCGTTGAAGAAGCTGCTTCCGAGGCCGCTGAAGGCTGATTTGACAGCCCTCTAGCGTTACCCGGTGCGCAAGAAGGGGGCTAGGCCCCCTTTTTGCCACCTCCGAATTGTGAATGCCCGGATTCCGGGCTGAATGGTTGAAAACCTATTCAAGAGGATTGCGACATGGCAGAGATTACTGCAGCCCTGGTTAAAGAACTGCGCGAGCGTACCGGCCTCGGCATGATGGATTGCAAGAAGGCCCTGACCGCCGCTGACGGCGACATCGAAAAGGCCATCGACGACATGCGTGCCGCTGGTGCCATCAAGGCTGCCAAGAAGGCTGGCAACATCGCCGCCGAAGGTGCCATCGCTGTCAAGGTTGCTGACGACAATAAGGTTGCCGTCATCATCGAAGTCAACTCCCAGACCGACTTCCTGGCCCTGCAGGACGACTTCAAATCCTTCGTTGCCGCTTCCCTGGAACAGGCTTTCAACGAGAAGCTGACCGACGCTGCTCCGCTGGTTGAGTCCCGCGAAGAGGCTCGCCTGGCCCTGGTTTCCAAGACCGGTGAGAACGTCAACATCCGTCGTCTGAGCCGCGTTGAAGGTGACGTGGTTGGCGCCTACCTGCACGGCCACCGCATCGGCGTAGTCGTGAACCTGAAGGGTGGCAACCCGGAGCTGGCCAAGGACATCGCCATGCACGTGGCAGCCAGCAATCCGCAGTTCCTGAGCTCGTCCCAGGTTTCCGAAGAAGCCATCGCCAAGGAAAAGGAAATCTTCCTGGCCCTGAACGCCGACAAGATCGCCGGCAAGCCGGAAAACATCGTCGAGAACATGGTCAAGGGCCGTATCGCCAAGTTCCTGGCCGAGGCCAGCCTGGTCGAGCAGCCTTTCGTCAAGGATCCGGAAGTCAAGGTAGGTGATCTGGCCAAGAAAGCCGGCGCCGAGATCGTTTCCTTCGTTCGTTATGAAGTAGGTGAAGGCATCGAGAAAGTCGAAGTCGACTTCGCTGCCGAAGTAGCTGCTCAAGTCGCTGCTACCAAGCAATAAGACGGCTCCGGCTGTCGCCCCAAGAGGCTGCCCGCTCACGCGCGCGGCCTCTTCGTCAAACTGGGGAGCCATTTTGGGGTGGCTTCCACGGCGGGCCCGGTTGTCGGGCACCAACCGCCGTTTGCGCAGTCTCAGGACTCGCCAGTACATCGGGCCTTTAGGCCCAAGAATTCAATAGCGCCGCAGGAGAGATACGCAATGGCTCAGCAGGTGAGTGGTCGCCAACCTCGCTATAAACGCATTCTGCTCAAACTCAGCGGTGAGGCCCTGATGGGGTCCGAGGAGTTCGGTATCGATCCGAAGGTCCTCGATCGCATGGCGCTGGAGATCGGCCAACTGGTCGGTATCGGCGTGCAGGTCGGCCTGGTAATCGGCGGCGGCAATCTTTTCCGCGGTGCGGCCCTCAGCGCCGCTGGCATGGACCGCGTGACCGGCGACCACATGGGCATGCTGGCTACCGTGATGAATGCCCTTGCCATGCGCGATGCGCTGGAACGTTCCAATATCCCGGCCATCGTGATGTCGGCGATATCCATGGTCGGCGTGACCGATCACTACGACCGCCGCAAGGCCATGCGCCACCTGGCTTCCGGCGAAGTGGTGATCTTCTCTGCCGGTACCGGCAACCCCTTCTTCACCACTGACTCGGCCGCGTGCCTGCGTGCCATCGAGGTGGATGCGGACGTGGTACTGAAAGCCACCAAGGTCGATGGCGTGTACACTGCCGACCCGTTCAAGGACCCCAATGCCGAGAAATTCGAGCGCCTGACCTACGACGAGGTGCTGGATCGCAAGCTGGGTGTCATGGATCTCACGGCCATCTGTCTGTGCCGTGACCAGAAGATGCCGCTGCGGGTCTTCAATATGAATAAACCGGGTGCCTTGCTGAACATCGTGGTTGGCGGCGCCGAAGGAACCCTGATCGAGGAGGGCGAACAGTGATCAACGAGATCAAGCAAGAAGCGCAGGAGCGCATGAAGAAAACCCTGGAATCGCTGGATCATGCTTTCGCCAAGATCCGCACCGGGCGCGCGCATCCGAGCATCCTGGATAGCGTGATGGTGTCCTACTACGGTACTGACACTCCGCTGCGCCAGGTTGCCAACGTGATTGCCGAGGACTCCCGTACCCTGGCCCTGACCGTGTTCGACAAGAGCATGATCCAGGCTGTGGAAAAGGCCATCATGACCTCCGACCTGGGCCTGAACCCGGCCACTGCCGGCACCACCATTCGCGTACCGATGCCCGCGCTGACCGAGGAAACCCGCAAGGGTTTCACCAAGCAGGCGCGAGCTGAAGCCGAGAACGCCCGTGTTGCCGTGCGCAACATCCGTCGCGATGCCCTGGCGCAGCTGAAGGACCTGGTCAAGGAAAAGGAAATCAGCGAAGACGACGAGCGTCGTGGCGCTGATGACGTCCAGAAGCTGACCGACAAGTTCGTCGGCGAAGTCGACAAGGCTCTGGAAAACAAAGAAAAAGACCTGATGGCCGTCTGACGTCCGGAATCGTCATGGACAAGAACCAGCAAGGCGCGAACCCCGCGGTGCCACGGCATGTGGCGATTATCATGGACGGTAACAACCGTTGGGCGAAGAAGCGTCTGCTGCCTGGCGTAGCCGGCCACAAGGCCGGCGTGGATGCGGTCCGGGCTGTGATCGAGGTGTGCGCCGAGGCAGGCGTCGAAGTGCTCACCCTGTTCGCCTTCTCCAGTGAGAACTGGCAGCGCCCGGCTGACGAGGTGAGCGCCCTGATGGAGCTGTTCCTGGGGGCGCTGCGCCGTGAGGCACGGCGCCTGAACCAGAATGACATCCGGCTGCGCATCATCGGCGATCGCTCGCGCTTCCATCCGGAGTTGCAGGCCGCCATGCGCGAAGCCGAACAGTTGACCGCCAGCCATCAGAAGTTCGTCCTCCAGGTCGCCGCCAACTATGGCGGTCAGTGGGACATCACCCAGGCCGCACAGCGCCTGGCGCGAGAGGTCCAGGCTGGTCACCTGCAAGTGGACGATATTTCCCCGCAGTTGCTGCAAAGTTGCCTGGTTACCGGCGACCTGCCGCTGCCCGACCTGTGCATCCGCACCGGTGGCGAGCACCGCATCAGCAACTTCCTGCTTTGGCAGCTCGCTTATGCAGAGCTGTATTTCTCCGATCTCTACTGGCCCGACTTCAAGCACGAAGCCATGCGTAAGGCGCTGACCGACTACGCAAAGCGCCAGCGTCGCTTCGGCAAGACGAGCGAGCAGCTAGAAGCCGAGGCCCGAGCCAAATGCTGAAACAACGCGTCATCACCGCGCTGGTGTTGCTGCCCATTGCCCTTGCGGGTTTCTTCTGGCTGGACGGTGGCGCCTTCGCGCTGTTCATCGGTGCCGTTGTGAGCCTCGGTGCCTGGGAATGGGCGCGCCTGGCGGGCTTCTCTTCCCAGCCCTTGCGCGTCGCTTACGGACTTCTCGTGGCGGCGCTGCTCTATGGGCTTTATCTCGTGCCGGCCATGGCGCCCCTGGTACTGGTGCTTGGTGTGCTCTGGTGGGGGGCTGCCACGGTTTTCGTGTTGGGATACCCCGAAACCAGCCGCTACTGGGGTGGAACACCTGGCAAGCTGGTCATCGGTTTGTTGATCCTGCTTCCCGCCTGGCAGGGCCTGATCCTGTTCAAGCAGTGGCCGCTGGCCAACTGGCTGATCCTGGCAGTGATGGTGCTGGTCTGGGCAGCCGATGTCGGCGCCTATTTCTCCGGCAAGGCTTTCGGTAAACGCAAGCTTGCGCCTCAGGTGAGTCCCGGTAAGAGCTGGGAAGGCCTGGTGGGTGGATTGCTGGCCAGTCTCCTGATTACCGCAGGTGTCGGTTTCTATCGTGGATGGGTCGGTTCCGAGCTGTTGCTGGCCTTGGTGGGTGCAGCCCTGGTTGTGCTGATCTCGGTGGTAGGGGACCTGACCGAAAGCATGTTCAAGCGTCAGTCCGGCATCAAGGACAGCAGCAATCTGCTGCCGGGCCACGGTGGCGTACTGGACCGAATCGATAGCCTGACCGCGGCCATCCCGCTGTTCGCCGCGCTGCTCTGGGCCGCTGGCTGGGGAGCCCTGTGACTCAGCCGCAACGCATTACCGTTCTGGGTGCG
Source organism: Pseudomonas sp. JS3066 (assembly GCF_036328175.1). Taxonomy (NCBI): domain Bacteria; kingdom Pseudomonadati; phylum Pseudomonadota; class Gammaproteobacteria; order Pseudomonadales; family Pseudomonadaceae; genus Pseudomonas; species Pseudomonas sp. JS3066. Next base: position 4,242,078 of record NZ_CP143312.1, on the reverse strand, counting down.
ACTGGCTCGATAGGTCTCAGCACCCTCGACGTCATAGGTCGTCATCCTGATCGCTATCAGGCTTTCGCGCTCAGTGGCTTCAGTCGCCTGAGCGAGCTGGAGGCGCTGTGTCTGCGCTATCGGCCCGAGTTCGCTGTGGTGCCGGACGCCGATTCCGCCCGTCACTTGCAAGGCGGCCTGCTGGCGGCCGGATTGCACACTCGCGTCCTGGTTGGCGAGCAGGGTCTTTGCGAAGTCGCTGCGCATCCGCAGGTCGACGCAGTAATGGCCGCTATTGTCGGTGCCGCCGGCCTCAAGCCTACCCTGGCAGCCGTGGAGGCTGGCAAACGCGTGCTGCTGGCCAACAAGGAAGCGCTGGTAATGTCCGGCGCCCTATTCATGCAGGCCGTACGCAAGAGCGGTTCCGTGCTGCTGCCCATCGACAGCGAGCACAACGCGATCTTTCAGTGCCTGCCTCGGGATTACGCTCAGGGTTTGGCTCCCGTAGGCGTTCGGCGCATCCTGCTGACCGCCTCAGGCGGCCCGTTCCGTGAGATGCCGCTGGCACAACTGCCGGATGTTTCGCCCGAGCAAGCCTGCGCCCACCCGAATTGGTCCATGGGGCGAAAGATCTCCGTTGATTCGGCCAGCATGATGAACAAAGGTCTCGAACTGATCGAAGCCTGCTGGCTTTTCGATGCGCGGCCGGCCCAGGTTGAAGTGGTGATACACCCGCAGAGCGTTATCCACTCCCTGGTGGACTACGTGGATGGCTCGGTACTGGCGCAGCTCGGCAATCCGGACATGCGCACCCCCATCGCCCACGCAATGGCTTGGCCGGAGCGCATCGATTCCGGTGTGTCGCCGCTGGACTTGTTCGCGGTGGCTCGTCTGGACTTCCAGGCGCCGGACGAAGAGCGCTTCCCATGCCTGCGTCTTGCGCGGCAGGCGGCAGAGGAGGGGGGCAGCGCCCCGGCGATGCTCAATGCCGCCAACGAGGTGGCTGTGGCGGCATTCCTGGATAGGCGCATCCGCTTCACAGAGATCGCGAGTATCATCGACGAAGTGCTGAACCGCGAAGCGGCGAATGCGGTCGAAACGCTGGATTCCGTACTGCTGGCGGATGCCCGTGCTCGGGCGGCGGCGCAGCAGTGGTTAGTCCGTCAAGGGCGGTAACAGGTGGCCTAGACAGCCCGCCTGTTCCGGAGGAAACCGATGAACGCTCTATACATGATTGTTGGCACCCTGATCGCCCTCGGGGTGCTGGTGACCTTTCACGAGTTTGGTCACTTCTGGGTTGCACGGCGCTGCGGGGTCAAGGTCCTGCGCTTTTCCGTGGGCTTCGGCAAGGCCCTGTTCCGCTGGCATGATCGCCACGGCACCGAGTTCGTAGTCGCTGCCATCCCCCTCGGTGGGTACGTGAAGATGTTGGACGAGCGCGAGGCTGAAGTGCCCGAAGAGCTGCTTGGTCAGTCCTTCAATCGCAAGCCGGTTGGGCAGCGCATCGCCATTGTGGCTGCCGGTCCCATCGCCAACTTCCTACTCGCACTGCTGTTCTTCTGGGTACTGGCCATGCTCGGCAGTCAGCAGGTGAAGCCGGTGATAGGCAGCATTGCGCCGGACAGCATTGCTGCCCGTGCCGGTCTTGAAGCTGGCGAAGAAATCATTTCTGTAGATGGTGAGGTCGTCACTGGCTGGTCGCAGGTCAACCTTCAGCTGGTGCGCCGTCTGGGTGAAAGCGGCACGCTGCGGGTGAGTGTGCGCGAGTCCGGTGCTTCGACCGAGCAAAGCCATGAGCTGCAGTTGAACAACTGGCTCAAAGGCGTCGACGAGCCCGATCCTATCGGCGCCCTTGGTATCACGCCCTGGCGCCCGGCGATTCCGCCGATTCTCGCTGAACTCGATCCGAAAGGCCCTGCCCAGGCTGCTGGTCTCAAGCTCGGCGACCGCCTGTTGGCACTTGATGGGCAGCCTCTGGACGATTGGCAGCAGGTGGTGGAGCGGGTCCGCAAGCGTCCTGCTGAGCGCGTTACCTTGCGTGTCGAGAGCGATGGGCAGGTGCGCGATGTTCAATTGAGCCTGGCTGCTCGGGGCGAAGGCGAAGCTCGCAGTGGCTACCTGGGCGCTGGGGTGAAAGGTGTGGATTGGCCCGCTGAAATGCTACGGGAGGTCAGTTTCGGACCGCTGGATGCTGTTACCGAAGCGATGGCCAGAACCTGGTCCATGAGCCTGCTAACTCTGGATTCCTTAAAGAAAATGTTGCTTGGCGAGCTCTCGGTAAAAAACTTGAGCGGGCCGATAACCATTGCTAAAGTGGCGGGCGCTTCGGCCCAGTCCGGGGTGGGGGATTTTCTGAACTTCCTCGCCTATCTGAGCATAAGCCTGGGGGTTCTCAATCTGTTGCCAATTCCTGTCCTGGACGGGGGGCACCTGCTGTTCTACTTGATCGAACTGGTGCGGCGTCGCCCAGTATCGGAGCGGGTGCAGGCTTGGGGGGTGCAGATCGGTATCAGTCTGGTCGTGGGGGTGATGTTGCTCGCCCTGGTAAACGATCTGAGCCGTCTGTAACGAGTCACTGAATTTCGAGTCTGCCGCCTTGTGCGGCAGATTCTTTATTACCGGTTGGAATAAAAAAGGACTTCATGAAACGCCTGCTGCTACCTGCGGTGCTTGCCGCACTCATGATCGCCGAGGTTCACGCCGAGTCCTTCAACATCTCCGACATTCGCGTCAACGGCCTGCAGCGGGTTTCCGCTGGCAGCGTGTTCGGCGCACTTCCGCTCAACGTCGGTGACACCGCGGACGACCGTCGTCTGGTCGAAGCTACCCGCGCACTGTTCAAGACCGGCTTCTTCCAGGATATCCAACTGGGTCGCGATGGCGATGTGCTGGTCATTACCGTAGTCGAGCGCCCGTCGATTTCCAGCATCGAGATCGAAGGCAACAAGGCCATCAGCACCGAAGACCTGCTCAAAGGGCTAAAACAGTCGGGCCTTGCCGAAGGTGAAATCTTCCAGCGCGCGACCCTTGAAGGTGTGCGTAACGAACTGCAGCGCCAGTACGTGGCCCAAGGCCGATACTCCGCCGAGATCGAGGCTGATGTGAATCCGCAGCCGCGTAACCGCGTAGCGCTGAAGATCAAGATCAACGAAGGCTCCGTTGCGGCCATCCAGCACATCAACATCGTCGGCAATACTGTCTTCTCTGATGAAGACCTGATCGACCTGTTCGAACTGAAGACCACCAACTGGCTGTCCTTCTTCAAGAACGACGACAAGTACGCCCGCGAGAAACTCTCCGGTGACTTGGAGCGTCTGCGCTCCTACTACCTGGACCGCGGCTACATCAACATGGATATCTCCTCCACCCAGGTATCCATCACTCCGGACAAGAAGCACGTCTACGTCACCGTGAACGTGGACGAGGGCGAGAAGTACACCGTCAGCGACGTCAAGCTCTCCGGTGACCTGAAGGTTCCCGAAGACGAAGTGAAGAAGCTGCTGCTGGTGCAGAAGGGGCAGGTCTTCTCGCGCAAGGTAATGACTACCACTTCCGAGCTGATAACCCGTCGCCTGGGTAACGAGGGCTATACCTTCGCCAACGTGAACGGCGTCCCGGAGGCCCATGACGAGGACAACACCGTTTCCATCACCTTCGTGGTCGATCCGGGTAAACGTGCCTACGTCAACCGTATCAACTTCCGCGGCAACACCAAGACCGAAGACGAAGTACTGCGCCGCGAAATGCGTCAGATGGAAGGTGGCTGGGCCTCGACCTACCTCATCGACCAGTCCAAGACTCGTCTTGAGCGTCTCGGCTTCTTCAAGGAAGTCAACGTCGAGACCCCGCAGGTGCCTGGCACCGACGACCAGGTCGACGTGAACTACACCGTGGAAGAGCAGCCGTCCGGCTCCATCACCGCCAGCGTGGGCTTCGCCCAGAGTGCGGGCCTGATCCTGGGCGGCTCCATCAGCCAGAACAACTTCCTGGGCACCGGTAACAAGGTCAGCATTGGCTTGACGCGTTCCGAGTACCAGACCCGCTACAACTTCGGTTTCGTTGACCCCTACTGGACACCGGACGGCGTGAGCCTGGGCTACAACGCCTTCTATCGCAGCACCGACTACGACGACCTCGACGTGGACGTATCCAGCTATGCGGTGGACAGCTACGGCGCGGGCGTCAGCATCGGCTACCCGATCAGTGAGACCGGGCGCCTTACCTACGGCCTGACCGTGCAGCAGGACAAGATCAACACCGGCATCTATACCGTCGACGAGATCTTTGACTTCATCGATCAGGAAGGCGACAGCTACCTGAACTTCAAGGGCTCCATCGGCTGGTCCGAATCGACCCTGAACAAAGGCGTGCTGGCCACTCGTGGTCATTCCCAGAGCCTGGTGCTGGAAAGCACCATTCCGGGTAGCGACCTGTCGTTCTACAAGCTCGACTACCGCGGCCAGTTGTTCACTCCGCTGAGCCAGAACACTGCCCTGCGCTGGCACACCGAGTTGGGCTACGGCGACAGCTACGGCTCCACTTCCGAGCTGCCGTTCTACGAGCATTACTTCGCGGGTGGCTTCAACTCCGTGCGTGGCTTCGAAGACAGCAGCCTGGGCCCACGCAGCACACCGAGCAAAGGTACCAAGCCGGGCACTGCTTTCGACCCGGACCAGGATCCGCTGCCTTTCGGTGGCAACGTTCTGATCCAGGGTGGTGTCGAGTTGCTGTTCCCGATGCCATTCGTCAAGGACCAGCGCCAGTTGCGTACTGTGCTGTTCTGGGATGTGGGTAACGTATTCGATACCAGTTGCTCGTCTACTGCGACCAACTGCAGCAGCATCAACGCCGGTGACCTGGCCAGTTCCGTGGGTGTCGGCCTGACCTGGATCACTGCATTGGGTCCGCTGAGCTTCAGTCTGGGCATGCCTGTCAAGAAACCGGACAATGCCGATACCCAGGTGTTCCAGTTCTCTCTGGGCCAGACCTTCTAAGTGTTATTTCAAGACAACAGTAAGTGTTGCAGGAGTTGCATCGTGCGTAAGTTGACTCAATTCGTTCTGGTTGCCGCTGCCATGATGGCGACTCCGGCCTTCGCGGAAATGAAGATTGCGGTACTGAACTATCAAATGGCCCTGCTCGAGTCCGACGCCGCCAAGAAGTACGCGGTCGATGCCGAGAAGAAATTCGGTCCCCAGCTGAACAAACTGAAGACCCTGGAGAGCGACGCCAAACGTATCCAGGACCGTCTGGTGAAAGACGGCGAGAAGATGCAACAAGCCGAACGTGAGCGCTTGGAGCTTGAATTCAAGCAGAAGGCCCGCGATTTCCAGTTCCAGTCCAAGGAACTGAACGAAGCCAAGGCCGTTGCTGACCGCGACATGCTCAAGCAGCTCAAGCCGAAGCTGGACAAGGCTGTTGAAGAAGTCCTGAAGCAAGGCAGCTATGACCTGGTGCTGGAGCGTGGTGCTGTGGTTGATGTCAAGCCGCAGTACGACATCACCCGCCAAGTCATTGAGCGCATGAACCAGCAGCGCTGATGATGGCAACTCCGGTCTTCACTCTGGGCCAACTGGCTGAGCGTCTCGGAGCCACCGTGCGTGGTTCCGAGGAAAAAGCGATCACCGGCCTGGCCACCCTGCAGGAGGCCGGCCCTGGCCACCTCAGCTTCCTGGCTAATCCGCAGTACCGCAAGTTCCTTGCCGACTGCAAGGCGGGAGCGGTGTTGCTGACTCAGGCTGATGCCGAGGGCTTTGCCGGCGACGCGCTGGTGGTACCCAATCCCTATCTGGCCTACGCCGAGCTATCCCACTTGTTCGACCCGAAGCCGAAGGCTCAGCCCGGCATTCATCCGACCGCTGTGGTGGCGGTTGATGCCAAGGTTGACCCGAGTGCCAGCGTTGGAGCTTATGCGGTGATCGAGTCCGGTGCGCAGATCGGGGCCGGAGTGACCTTGGGCGCCCACTGCGTCGTAGGTGCCCGTACCGTGATTGGTGAGGGCGGCTGGCTCGCGCCGCGCGTGACCCTTTATCACGACGTGAAGATCGGCAAGCGTGTCGTGATCCAGTCCGGTGCCGTGATAGGCGGTGAGGGCTTCGGCTTCGCCAACGAAAAGGGCGTTTGGCAGAAAATCGCACAGATCGGCGGCGTTACCCTGGGCGACGACGTGGAAGTGGGGGCCAATACCACCATCGACCGTGGTGCCCTCTCCGATACGCTGATCGGCAATGGCGTGAAGCTGGATAACCAGATCATGATCGCCCACAACGTGCAGGTCGGTGACAACACCGCCATGGCTGGCTGTGTGGGCATTTCCGGCAGCACCAAGATTGGCCGCAACTGCATGATCGCCGGTGGCGTGGGCATGGTTGGCCATATCGAGGTCTGCGACAACGTGTTTGTCACCGGCATGACCATGGTGACTCGCAATATCACCGAGCCGGGTGCTTATTCCTCCGGTACCGCGATGCAGACTGCCGCGGATTGGAAGAAGAGCGCTGCCCGGATCCGCCAGTTGGACGACATGGCGCGTCGTCTGCAGCAACTGGAAAAACGCCTGGCGGCAGTGACCCCGGGCGGGGATGCTTCATCAGAAGCGTGATTCACGCCGCGCCGTGCATCCCCAATCCTCTGAAAAGGCTCCAGGAACATGATGGACATCAACGAGATTCGCGAATATCTGCCGCACCGCTACCCTTTCCTCCTGGTAGATCGGGTGGTGGAGCTGGATGTTGAAGGCAAGCGCATTCGCGCCTACAAGAATGTCAGCATCAACGAGCCCTTCTTCAATGGCCACTTCCCGCAGCATCCCATCATGCCGGGCGTACTGATCATCGAGGCCATGGCCCAGGCGGCGGGCATCCTTGGCTTCAAGATGCTCGACGTCAAGCCTGCGGACGGCACCCTTTATTACTTCGTGGGTTCCGATAAGTTGCGCTTCCGCCAGCCGGTGCTACCGGGCGATCAGTTGATCCTCAGTGCGCAGTTCCTCAGCGTCAAACGCGGCATCTGGAAGTTCGACTGCCATGCCAGCGTCGATGGCAAGGAAGTATGCTCGGCCGAGATTATCTGTGCGGAACGCAAACTATGAGTTTGATTGACCCTCGCGCCATTATCGATCCGGCAGCCAAGCTGGCGGATGGAGTTCAGGTCGGCCCCTGGTCGATCATTGGACCCGATGTGGAAGTCGGCGAGGGGACCGTGGTCGGACCGCATGTGGTCATCAAGGGACCGACCCGTATTGGCAAGCACAATCGCATCTACCAGTTCTCTTCGGTGGGTGAAGACACGCCTGACCTCAAGTACAAGGGTGAACCCACGCGCCTGGTGATCGGTGACCACAATGTGATCCGCGAAGGCGTGACCATCCATCGTGGCACCGTGCAGGACCGCTCCGAGACCACTATCGGCGACCACAATCTGCTGATGGCCTACGTGCATATCGGTCACGACAGCGTGATCGCCAACAATTGCATCCTGGTCAACAACACTGCACTGGCCGGCCACGTACATGTGGATGACTGGGCGATCCTGTCCGGCTATACCCTGGTCCACCAGTTCTGCCGCATCGGCGCCCACAGCTTCTCCGGTATGGGCACGGCAATCGGCAAGGATGTTCCGGCATACGTCACGGTTTTCGGCAACCCAGCCGAGGCCCGCAGCATGAACTTCGAAGGCATGCGACGTCGTGGCTTCAGTGCCGAGGCCATCGCCGCTCTGCGTCGTGCCTACAAGGTGGTCTATCGCCAGGGGTTGACCGTGGAGCAGGCGCTGGCCGAACTGGCCGAGTCCGCTGCGCAGTTCCCGGAAGTGGCAGTTTTCCGCGACTCCATCCAGTCCTCGACCCGCGGCATTACCCGCTGAGCACATGAATCGTCCATTGCGCATCGCGCTGGTTGCCGGCGAGGCGTCCGGCGATATTCTCGGCTCCACCCTGATGCACGCGCTAAAGGCGCGCCATCCTGACGCCCAGTTCATTGGCGTTGGCGGCCCGCTTATGCAGGCAGAAGGGTTGGAATCCTATTTCCCCATGGAACGCCTGGCAGTCATGGGACTGGTGGAAGTCCTTGGGCGCCTCCCGGAGCTGCTGGCACGCCGCAAACAGCTCATCCGGACCCTGATCGACGAGCGCCCTGACGTTTTTATTGGAATCGATGCACCTGACTTCACCCTCGGCGTCGAACTCAAGCTTCGTCGTGCCGGTATCAAGACAGTGCATTACGTCAGCCCTTCGGTCTGGGCCTGGCGGCAGAAACGTGTACTGAAGATCCGCGAAGGCTGCGATCTGATGCTCACGCTCTTCCCCTTCGAAGCACGTTTCTACGAAGAGAAAGGCGTTCCGGTCCGATTTGTCGGGCATCCGCTGGCCGATGCCATCCCGCTGGAGGCCGATCGCTCAGCCGCTCGCAGGGCGCTGGACTTGCCGGAAGACTCTGCCGTTGTAGCGCTACTACCCGGTAGCCGCGGTGGTGAAGTGGGCAGGCTGGGGGAGTTGTTCCTCGATGCTGCCGAGCGTCTGCGTTCGATTCGCCCCGGTATCCGTTTCGTTCTGCCGTGTGCGAGCCCGGAGCGGAGGGTGCAGATCGAGGCGATGCTAGCCAGTCGAAACTTGCCGTTGAAGTTGCTCGACGGCCGCTCCCATGACGCTCTGGCCGCTTGCGACGCGGTACTGATCGCCTCTGGGACTGCCACCCTGGAGGCACTGTTGTACAAGCGCCCGATGGTGGTGGCCTACAAGGTGGCACCGCTGACCTATCGGATTCTCAAGCGCCTGGTGAAAAGCCCGTACGTGTCCTTGCCCAACCTGCTGGCCCAGCGCTTGCTGGTGCCCGAGCTGCTGCAGGATGCCGCTACGCCGGAGGCGCTTGCCCAGGCCGTTTCGCCCCTGCTCGACGACGGCGAGGTGCAGACGCACGGTTTCGACGTCATTCATCGCGCTCTGCGCCGAGACGCCTCGCGCGAGGCGGCCGATGCCATCCTGAAATTGATTGGAGTGTCCTGATGCAACTCGGTCTGGATTTCAGTCTGGTAGAAGAGTTGGTGGCTGGTGTCGACGAAGTTGGCCGTGGCCCCCTCTGTGGTCCGGTGGTGACGGCCGCGGTGATCCTCGACCCGGCACGGCCGATCCTCGGCCTTAACGATTCGAAGAAGCTCTCCGAAGCCCGTCGTGATGCGCTGTTCGACGAAATACGCGAAAAGGCTCTGGCCTGGTGCATCGCGCGCGCCGAAGTGGAAGAGATCGATCAGCTGAACATCCTTCACGCGACCATGCTGGCCATGCAGCGCGCAGTGGAGGGCCTCAGTGTGACGCCGAAGCTGGCCCTTATCGACGGCAACCGTTGTCCCAAGCTCAAGGTGCCCAGCGCTCCTGTGGTCAAAGGCGACAGCCAGGTTCCCGCGATCGCCGCCGCGTCCATCCTGGCCAAGGTCAGCCGTGACCGTGAAATGGCCGAACTGGACGCGCTTTACCCGGGTTACGGCATCGCCGGACACAAGGGTTACCCCACGGCCGTCCATCTGGAAGCCTTGCGCCGACTGGGCCCCACCTCAATCCATCGCCGTTCTTTCGGCCCGGTCCGGGATCTCATCGAAGGCGGTTATTGAGGCGCAATGTCGCGCCTATCCGCGACCTTGCCCCAAGCCTGTAGCTTTGTCCGAGGGCCCGGTACAATCCGGGCCCTGTCGTTTTCGCGTTTTGCATAGGACTTCCATGACCGCTTCTTTCGTCCATCTGCGTCTGCATTCCGAATACTCCCTGGTAGACGGCCTGGTACGGGTCAAGCCACTGGTCAAGGCCGTGGCGGGAGCGGGCATGCCGGCGGTGGCGATCACCGACCAGAGCAACATGTGCTCGCTGGTGAAGTTCTACAAGACCGCCATGGGCGGCGGCATCAAGCCCATCTGCGGCGCGGACATCTGGCTGGCCAGTCCCTTCGAGGACGGCCCGCTCAGCCGCATGACGCTCCTGGCGATGAACGCCAAGGGTTACCGCAATCTGACTGAGCTAGTTTCCCGCGGCTGGTCCGACGGTCAGAGCAATGGCCTGGTGATTATCCAGCGCGAATGGGTGAAGGAGGCGGCCGAAGGCCTGATCGCCCTGTCCGGTGCCAAGGAGGGCGAGATCGGCATGGCCCTCCTCAACAATGACCCGGCGAGCGCCGAGGCCATGCTGGCTGAGTGGCAGAGTGTGTTCCCCGACCGCTTCTATCTGGAGCTGCAGCGTACCTCTCGCATCAACGACGAGGAGCACGTCCACGCTGCCGTCGCCCTGGCCAGCCGCTGTGGTGCGCCGCTCGTGGCCACTAACGACGTGCGTTTCATCAAGCCCGGCGACTTCGAGGCCCACGAGACCCGCGTTTGCATCGGCGAGGGCCGTGTCCTCGATGACCCGCGCCGTCCTCGCAACTACTCCGATCAGCAGTACCTCAAGTCTCCTGAGGAAATGGCCGAGCTGTTCGCCGATATTCCGGAAGCGCTGGAGAACACCGTCGAGATTGCCAAGCGTTGCAACATCGAGGTGCAACTGGGCAAGCACTTCCTGCCCGATTTCCCCACACCCAACGGCATGAGCATCGATGACTACCTCCGTCATGCCTCCTTCGAGGGCCTGGAAGAGCGCCTGGCCGTGCTCTTGCCGAAGGAAACCACGCCCGATTACGAAGAGAAACGCCAGCTCTACATCGATCGCCTGGAGTTCGAACTCGGCACGATCATCCAGATGGGCTTCCCCGGCTACTTCCTGATCGTTGCGGACTTCATCCAGTGGGCCAAGAACAATGGCGTGCCGGTAGGGCCGGGCCGGGGCTCGGGTGCCGGCAGCCTGGTTGCCTACGTACTGAAGATCACCGACCTCGACCCATTGGCCTACGACCTGCTGTTCGAGCGCTTCCTCAACCCTGAGCGGGTATCCATGCCCGACTTCGACGTCGACTTTTGCATGGATGGCCGCGACCGGGTGATCGACTACGTGGCCGACAAGTACGGACGCAATGCGGTGAGCCAGATCATCACCTTCGGCTCCATGGCGGCCAAGGCGGTGGTGCGCGACGTGGCGCGCGTGCAGGGCAAGTCCTACGGATTGGCGGATCGTCTGTCGAAGATGATCCCGTTCGAAGTGGGTATGACCCTGGAGGCCGCGTTCAACCAGGAAGAAGCGCTGCGGGACTTCCTCAAGGTGGACGAAGAGGCCCAGGAAATCTGGGACATGGCCCTGAAGCTGGAAGGCATCACCCGGGGCACCGGCAAGCACGCCGGTGGTGTAGTGATCGCGCCGACCAAACTTACCGATTTTTCTCCGATCGCCTGTGACGAAGAGGGCACCGGCCTGGTGACCCAGTTCGACAAGGACGATGTGGAGGCCGCCGGCCTGGTGAAGTTCGACTTCCTCGGCCTGCGTACCCTGACGATCATCAAGTGGGCCATGGAGATGATCAATCGGGAGCAGGAGAAGCTGGGCAAGCCCCTGGTCGACATCGACCGCATCCCGCTGGACGACAAGAAAACCTACGACATGCTGCAGAAGGCGGAGACCACCGCGGTCTTCCAGCTCGAATCGCGCGGCATGAAGGAACTGATCAAGAAGCTCAAGCCCGACTGCCTGGAGGACATGATCGCCCTGGTGGCGCTGTTCCGCCCGGGTCCGCTTCAGTCCGGCATGGTGGATGACTTCATCAACCGCAAGCACGGCCGTGCCGAGCTTTCCTACCCGCACCCCGACTACCAGTACGCCGGCCTCGAGCCGGTGCTCAAGCCCACCTACGGCATCATCCTGTACCAGGAACAGGTGATGCAGATCGCTCAGGTGATGGCCGGCTACACCCTTGGTGGCGCGGATATGCTGCGACGTGCCATGGGTAAGAAGAAACCCGAGGAAATGGCCAAGCAGCGCGGCGGCTTCATTGAAGGCTGCTCCAACAACGGCATCGACCCGAACCTCTCGGGCAACATCTTCGACCTGGTGGAAAAGTTCGCCGGCTACGGCTTCAACAAGTCCCACTCCGCCGCCTACGGCTGGGTCTCGTACCAGACCGCGTGGCTCAAGGCGCACTTCCCGGCACCCTTCATGGCCGCGGTGCTCACTGCGGATATGCACAACACCGACAAGGTGGTGACGCTGATCGAAGAATGCCGGCACATGAAGCTGCGCATCGTCGCCCCAGACGTGAACAATTCCGAATACCGCTTCACCGTCGACAATGACGGCCAGATCGTCTACGGCCTGGGCGCCATCAAGGGCGTGGGTGAGGGACCGGTGGAGGCCATTACCGAATGCCGCGCCGAAGGTGGTCCGTTCAAGGACCTGTTTGACTTCTGCAACCGTGTCGACCTCAAGCGCATCAACAAGCGCACCCTGGAGGCCCTGATTCGGGGTGGAGCGCTCGATCGCCTAGGACCGTTCTTCAGCAACGAGCCCAAGGCTTATCAGGCTGGCATTGACCGCAACCGAGCGGTGCTGCTGGCCGCCATGGAAGAGGCCATCCAGGCGGCGGAGCAGACCGCTCGCAGTCATGACAGCGGGCACATGGACCTCTTCGGCGGCCTGTTCGCCGAGCCTGAGGCCGACATGTACGCCAATCACCGCAACGCCAAGGAGCTATCCCTCAAGGAGCGCCTGAAGGGCGAGAAGGAAACCCTGGGCCTGTACCTCACCGGTCACCCGATCGACGAGTACGAAGGCGAGATCCGCCGCTTCGCCCGCCAGCGCATCGTCGAGCTCAAGCCAGCGCGCGACACCCAGATCATTGCCGGCCTGATCGTCAACTTGCGGGTAATGAAGAACAAGAAAGGCGACAAGATGGGCTTCATCACCCTTGACGACCGCTCCGGCCGCATCGAAGCCTCGCTCTTCGCCGAGGCCTTCAACACTGCCCAGGGGCTGCTGCAGACCGACGCCCTGGTGGTTGTCGAAGGGGAGGTCAGCCATGACGATTTCTCCGGCGGCCTGCGCTTGCGCGCCAAGCGCGTGCTTAGCCTGGAAGAGGCGCGCACCGGCCTCGCCGAGAGCCTGCGCATGAAAGTGGATTTCAGCGCCCTGCAAGGCGATCGCTTGCGCTGGTTGGCTGAACTTTGCGGCCGCCATCGCGGCTCCTGCCCGCTGACGCTGGACTACAGCGGTAATGACGCGAAGGCTGTGCTGCAGTTCGGCGACAACTGGCGAATCGCACCGGCCGACGCTTTGATTCAGGCATTGCGTGACCAGTTCGGGCGCGACAACGTCTTCCTGCACTACCGCTGATGCGAACGTGATTGCACGCTCGCAGCGGCCCGATTTCGATTTGATCTCGACCCGAACGCGCCCGATCCCTTAAGGTAGGGCGCCAAATGGAACCAGCCGCCTGGCCCCAAGCGCACGACGGAAGCCTATGAACCCGAACTTTCTGGATTTCGAACAGCCCATCGCCGATCTGCAAGCCAAGATCGAGGAGCTGCGTCTGGTCGGTAACGACAACGCCCTGAATATCACCGACGAGATTTCGCGCCTGCAGGAGAAGAGCAGTGCGCTCACCGAAAGCATCTTCGGCAATCTCAGCAGCTGGCAGATCGCCCAGCTGGCGCGCCATCCGCGCCGGCCCTACACCCTTGACTACATCGAGCACATCTTCGCCGAGTTCGACGAGCTGCACGGGGATCGTCATTTCTCCGACGACGCCGCGATCGTTGGCGGTATCGCCCGTCTGAACGATGAGCCGGTCATGGTCATCGGCCATCAGAAGGGCCGTGAAGTGCGCGAGAAGGTTCGCCGCAACTTCGGCATGCCGCGCCCGGAGGGCTACCGCAAGGCTTGCCGCCTGATGGAAATGGCCGAGCGCTTCAAGATGCCGATCCTCACCTTCATCGATACCCCCGGTGCCTACCCGGGTATCGATGCCGAGGAGCGCGGCCAGAGCGAAGCCATCGCCTGGAACCTGCGTGTCATGGCCCGCCTGAAGACCCCGATCATCGCCACCGTGATTGGCGAGGGTGGTTCCGGCGGCGCGCTGGCCATTGGTGTCTGCGACCGCTTGAACATGCTGCAGTACTCCACCTACTCGGTGATTTCGCCGGAAGGTTGCGCATCCATTCTGTGGAAAACGGCCGAGAAAGCGCCGGACGCAGCTGAAGCCATGGGCATCACTGCCGAACGCCTGAAAGGCTTGGGTATCGTCGACAAGGTGATCGCCGAGCCCCTGGGCGGCGCGCACCGCGATCCGGCCGCTGCGGCCGAGTCGATCCGCAAGGAGCTCTCCGAGCAACTGAAGACCCTGCAGAAGCTCAGTAACGAGGATCTGCTGGCTCGTCGTTATGATCGACTGATGAGCTACGGCGTAGCCTGATCCCGCTTCAGGCTGTAAAGATCGGGCCCCGGCTTTATGCTTGGGGCCCGATTTCTTTTTGAGCCGTCCATGTCCCTCGAGTCCCGCCTTCTGACGAACCTGGCGTCCTGGCGCCACGCGCCGGCCTGGCGCGTCGCCTTTTCCGGCGGGCTCGATTCCACTGTCCTGCTGCATATGTTGGCGCGCCTCGCCATTCGCGAATCCTTGCCGCCGCTATCCGCCATCCATGTGCATCACGGCCTGCAGGCCGCGGCCGATGCCTGGCCAAACCACTGCCAACGGGCCTGCGACGCATTGGGCGTGCCGCTCACGGTGCTGCGGGTAACCGTTGATACCGGGCCGAGCCTGGAGCGCGCTGCGCGGGACGCACGCTACGCCGCTTTCATCGGGCAAATGGGCGCCGGGGACGTGCTGCTCAGCGCACAGCATCGGGACGACCAAGCCGAAACGCTTCTTTTCCGTCTGTTCCGAGGTGCTGGCGTGCGCGGACTGGCCGGTATGCCGCAATGCCGACCTCTGGGCCTGGGTAGCCTGGTCAGGCCATTGCTGCAAGCGTCCCGTGCCGAGCTGGAAGCCTATGCCCGCGCTGAAGGACTTGAGTGGGTGGAGGACCCGAGCAATTCAGACACTTCGCTCGCTCGCAACTTTCTCCGTCGCGATGTGTTCCCGCTGCTGCAGTCTCGCTGGCCTAGGGTGACGGAAAGCCTGTTCCGTAGCGCGGAGCACATGGCTGAGGCAGAGGGCTTGCTGGGTGAGTTGGCCGAGGCTGATCTGGAACGTGCCCAAGTTGGCAGCGATTTCCCATGGCTGCCACTGCCGTCCCTGGAGCTGGGCGCGCTGGCGTCGTTATCGCCGCCACGACAGCGCAATGCCTTGCGTTACTGGCTCGCACAGTTGACGACGCTTCCGGACAGCAACCACTGGGCAGGATGGGAAGACCTCCGCGATGCCGCCGTCGATACAACTCCGATCTGGCGCCTTGCGATGGGGGAGCTGCATCGTGCCGACGGACGGTTGTGGTGGCTGTCCGGGGAGTGGCTGGCGGCGCCGGAGTGCGATTTTTCGTGGGCCGACCCTGCTCTGCCGCTCGAACTGCCTGGCAACGGCAGGTTGAGCCTGCTGGGTGAGCCGCCGGCCGGCAGGCTCGAAGTCCGCTATCGCCGGGGAGGTGAGGTGCTGGAACTGCCGGGGCGAGGGCGTCGCGATCTCAAACGGCTGCTTAACGAAGCTCGTCTGCCTGCTTTTGTCCGCGGCCGATTGCCGCTGTTGTTTGTCGACGGCGAGTTGCTGGCCGTCGCCAACCTTTCGGGGCTGGACCGTCCGGGAGCGGGCGACGGGCAACTGCGCTGGATGCCACCGACGAATGACCAAGGTTTGAGCTGGTAGGGTCTTTCCGGTAGACTACGCTCCCGTCTTACATAGCTTCCGCTGATTCCTTCGGAATCGGCGGTTGTTGCTTTTGAAGCAGCGCCCCAGCGGCGCTCCATGGTTGAAGGCCATAGCCCTTCATCGCTTTCCCCGGCGGCTTTCCGCCTAAACGCAGACTTCTAGGGTTTTTCATGACGCGCTACATCTTCGTCACGGGCGGTGTTGTTTCTTCTTTGGGGAAAGGCATCGCCTCGGCATCCTTGGCCGCCATTCTGGAAGCGCGGGGACTGAAGGTCACCATGCTCAAGCTCGATCCGTACATCAACGTCGATCCGGGTACCATGAGCCCCTTCCAGCACGGCGAAGTCTTCGTGACCGAGGACGGCGCCGAGACCGACCTCGATCTGGGCCACTACGAGCGCTTCGTGCGCACCACCATGACCCAGAACAACAACTTCACCACCGGCCGCGTCTATGCCGACGTGCTGCGCAAGGAGCGTCGTGGTGACTACCTGGGTGCGACCATCCAGGTGATTCCGCACATCACCGACGAGATCAAGCACCGCATCATCAAGGGAGCCGCCGGCGCGGACGTGGCCCTTGTGGAAATCGGCGGCACCGTTGGTGACATCGAATCCCAGCCGTTCCTTGAAGCCATCCGTCAGCTGCGTGTGGAAGTGGGCGCCAAGCGCGCCATGCTGATGCACCTGACCCTGGTTCCGTATATCGCCACCGCTGGCGAGACCAAGACCAAGCCGACCCAGCACTCGGTTAAGGAGCTGCGCTCCATTGGCCTGCAGCCTGATGTTCTGGTCTGCCGTTCCGACCATGACGTCGACCTGTCCTCCCGTCGCAAGATCGCCCTGTTCACCAACGTTGAAGAGCGCGCGGTGATCTCCCTGCAGGACGTCGACACCATCTACAAGATCCCGTCTGTGCTGCACGCCCAGGGCCTGGACGATTTCGTCGTCGAGCGTTTTGGCCTGCAATGCGGCAGTGCCGACCTTTCCGAATGGGATCGCGTGGTGGATGCCAAGCTGAATCCCGAGAAGGAAGTCACCATCGCCATGGTCGGCAAGTACATGGAGTTGCTGGACGCGTACAAGTCGCTGATCGAAGCGATGAGCCACGCCGGCATCCAGAGTCGCACCAAGGTGAACCTGCGCTACATCGACTCCGAAGACATCGAAACCCAGGGCACCAGCTTGCTGGAAGGTGTTGACGCCATCCTGGTTCCGGGTGGATTCGGCTTGCGCGGCGTGGAAGGCAAGATCTCCACCGTGCGCTTTGCCCGCGAGAACAAGATTCCCTACCTCGGCATCTGCCTCGGCATGCAGGTGGCGGTAATCGAGTACGCCCGTAACGTGCTGGGCTGGACCGATGCCAACTCCACCGAATTCGACAAGTCCAGCGGCCACCCGGTCGTGGGCCTGATCACCGAGTGGGAAGACGCCACTGGTGCCACCGAAATCCGTACTGAAGCCTCTGACCTCGGTGGCACCATGCGCCTTGGCGCCCAGGCGTGCCAGCTGGAAAATGGCTCGCTGGTACACGATTGCTATGGCAAGGACGAGATCGTCGAGCGCCATCGCCACCGCTACGAAGTGAACAACAATCTGCTGCCACAATTGCAGGAAGCCGGCCTGAAGGTCACTGGCCGCTCTGGCGACGGTGCCTTGGTAGAAGTGGTCGAAGCTCCGGATCATCCGTGGTTCGTGGCTTGCCAGTTCCACCCGGAGTTCACCTCCACGCCGCGTTATGGCCACCCGCTGTTCAGCGGCTTCGTCAACGCCGCCTTGGCGCAGAAAGCGAAGAAGGCCTGAGCCATGGCGCAGAAGATCGTCCGCGTCGGTAACATCGAGATTGCCAACGACAAGCCCTTCGTGCTGTTCGGCGGTATGAACGTGCTGGAGTCCCGCGACCTCGCCCTGAAGGTCTGCGAGGAGTACGTCAAGGTGACCGAGAAGCTCGGTATCCCTTACGTGTTCAAGGCCAGTTTCGACAAGGCCAACCGCTCCTCGATCAACTCCTTCCGCGGCCCGGGCCTGGAAGAGGGCATGAAGATCTTCGAGGAAGTGAAGAAGACCTTCGGCGTGCCGGTGATCACCGACGTCCATGAGCCCTATCAGGCAGCTCCGGTGGCTGAAGTTTGCGACATCATCCAACTGCCGGCCTTCCTGTCTCGCCAAACCGACCTTGTGGTCGCGATGGCGAAGACCGGTGCGGTGATCAACATCAAGAAGGCCCAGTTCCTTGCACCCCACGAGATGAAGCACATCCTCACCAAGTGCGAGGAAGCCGGTAATGATCGTCTGATCCTCTGCGAGCGTGGTTCCTCCTTCGGCTACAACAACCTGGTCGTGGACATGCTCGGCTTCGGCATCATGAAGCAGTTCGAGTACCCGGTTTTCTTCGACGTCACTCACGCCCTGCAAATGCCGGGTGGCCGTGCCGACTCCGCTGGCGGCCGCCGTGCCCAGGTCACCGACCTGGCCAAGGCCGGCATGAGCCAGGGGCTGGCGGGCCTCTTCCTTGAAGCCCATCCGGACCCGGACAACGCCAAGTGCGATGGTCCCTGCGCTTTGCGCCTGAACAAACTCGAACCCTTCCTGTCCCAGCTCAAGCAGCTGGACGACCTGGTCAAGAGTTTTCCGCCGATCGAGACTGCCTGAACGGGCCGATCTCCGGTAAAGTGCCGCGTGGGCACAATCTGACCGATCGGTCAGGACGTTCGCCGGGTCAGCCGACCCCGAGGCCCGGCGAATTGCCTCACTTTCTGCTGAGCGTTTTCGTCAACTTTTGGAGTGCTAACAACAATGGCAAAGATCGTCGACATCAAGGGCCGCGAGGTTCTGGACTCCCGTGGCAACCCCACCGTGGAAGCCGATGTGATCCTCGAGAACGGCATCATCGGCAGCGCTTGCGCGCCGTCCGGTGCTTCCACCGGTTCCCGCGAGGCACTGGAACTGCGTGATGGCGACAAGAGCCGTTACCTGGGCAAGGGCGTACTGAAAGCTGTGGGCAACATCAATGGCCCGATCCGCGACCTGCTGCTGGGCAAGGACGCTGCTGACCAGAAAGCCCTCGACCGCGCCATGATCGAGCTGGACGGTACCGAGAACAAGGCCAAGCTGGGCGCCAACGCCATCCTCGCCGTGTCCCTGGCCGCCGCCAAGGCCGCTGCCCAGGCCAAGGGTGTACCGCTCTACGCCCACATTGCCGACCTGAACGGCACTCCCGGTCAGTACTCCATGCCGGTACCGATGATGAACATCATCAACGGTGGCGAGCATGCCGATAACAACGTCGACATCCAGGAATTCATGGTGCAGCCGGTTGGCGCCAAGAACTTCGCCGACGCCCTGCGCATGGGCGCCGAGATCTTCCACCACCTGAAAGCCGTGCTGAAGGCCCGTGGCCTGAACACCGCCGTCGGTGACGAAGGCGGCTTCGCTCCGAACCTGGCTTCCAACGAAGACGCCCTGGCCGCGATCGCCGAAGCTGTCGCCAATGCAGGCTACAAGCTGGGCACTGACGTGACCCTGGCTCTGGACTGCGCCTCCAGCGAATTCTTCAAGGAAGGCAAGTACGACCTCGCCGGTGAAGGCAAAGTGTTCGACGCTGCAGGCTTCGCCGACTACCTGGCTGGCCTGACCCAGCGTTATCCGATCATCTCCATCGAAGACGGCATGGACGAGTCCGACTGGGCCGGCTGGAAAGACCTGACCGACAAGATCGGCACCAAGGTTCAGCTGGTAGGTGATGACCTGTTCGTGACCAACACCAAGATCCTCAAGGAAGGCATCGAGAAGAACATTGCCAACTCGATCCTGATCAAGTTCAACCAGATCGGCTCCCTGACCGAAACCCTGGAAGCCATCCAGATGGCCAAGGCTGCCGGCTACACCGCGGTGATCTCCCACCGTTCCGGTGAGACCGAGGACAGCACCATCGCCGACCTGGCCGTAGGCACCGCCGCCGGTCAGATCAAGACTGGCTCCCTGTGCCGTTCCGACCGCGTTTCCAAGTACAACCAGCTGCTGCGTATCGAAGAGCAACTGGGCGAGAAAGCGCCGTACCGTGGCCGTGCCGAGTTCCGCGGCTAAGTCCGCAGCTGCAATCGGTCAGGCCGGGTTGAAATCAGCCGCTGAATGCCTCTTTACTTCATGTAAACTGCGCGTTATCACCTGATTTCAACCTGCCCAGCCGGCAGGGACTGGTAGAAGGGCAGCGCAAGCTGCCCTTTTCGCATGGATACTCCCTGGCAAAATGACTCGCCCTAACACTTACTGGTTGTTCGTTGTCCTGATCCTGATGCTGGCGGGCCTGCAGTATCGCCTCTGGGTGGGCGACGGTAGCCTGGCGCAGGTCCAGGATCTACAACACCAGATTGCCGAACAGAAAGGCGAGAACGAACGCCTGCTGGAGCGAAACCGCATTCTGGAAGCGGAAGTGATGGAGCTGAAAAAGGGTATGGAGACCGTCGAAGAGCGTGCCCGGCACGAGCTGGGTATGGTCAAGGAAGGCGAAACCCTCTACCAGATTTCCGAATGAACCAGGCCGATATCCCCTTTTTCTGGGCGGTGATTCCTGCCGCCGGTGTCGGTGCCCGCATGCGCGCCGACCGTCCCAAGCAGTATCTCGAACTCGCCGGGCGAACCATTCTCGAGCACAGCCTCGACTGCTTCCTGGATCATCCACAGCTCAAGGGACTGGTAGTCAGCCTTTCGGTCGACGATCCCTACTGGCCAACGCTGCCCTGCGCCACCGACGAGCGCATCATCCGTGCCGATGGCGGCAAGGAGCGCTCGGATTCGGTGCTCAGCGCTTTGTTGCGGCTGGCCGAGCACGGCGCCCGAGCCAACGACTGGGTGCTGGTGCATGATGCGGCGCGACCGAACCTGTCGCGCTACGATCTTGACCTGCTGCTGGCAGAGTTGGCTGATGACCCGGTGGGTGGCCTGCTGGCCGTGCCGGCCCGGGACACCTTGAAGCGTGCAAGCGCCGATGGCCGGGTAGCGGAAACCGTAGACCGCAGCCTGATCTGGCAGGCATACACGCCACAGATGTTTCGCTTCGGTGCCCTGCACCGGGCGCTGGCTGATGCCTTGGTAGCAGGTGTTGCCATCACCGACGAAGCCTCTGCCATGGAGTGGGCCGGCAACGCGCCCAGGCTGGTAGAGGGTCGCGCCGACAACCTCAAGATCACCCGTCCCGAAGATCTCGACTGGCTGCGTCAGCGTTGGTCGACACGCGTCTGATCCGTCGCATATTCCGGCCGTTCGGCCAGCCCAGCCTTCAGTAGGTCCACTAGTTGCCGCACCTTTGGCGAGAGGTGCCGCTGCTGTGGATAAAGTGCCCAGACCGCCGTGTTCGGCGGGCGGTGTTGTTCCAACAGCGACACCAACGCACCGCTACGCAGATGCTCCAGCACGTAATAGTCGGGCAACTGGCATAGGCCGAACCCCCGCAGCGCCGCATTTAGCACGGCCTGGCCACTGTTGCAGCGCCAGTTGCCCTGGACCCTGATCGCATGCTCGCGCCCTTGCTGGAGGAAATCCCAATGGTCCGCGCTGCCAATCAGGCAGTTGTGCCGCGCCAACTCCGAGAGGCTGTGCGGGCGACCATAACGCTCCAGATAGGAAGGCGCTGCGCAGAGGTACATGACCCTCGGCGCAAGGCGCGTCGCCACCAGCCGCGAATCCTGCAAACGGCCCAGGCGTATCGCCAGGTCGAGTCCTTCATGCACCAGGTCCAGGGTGCGATTGCTCAATTCGATGTCCACGCGCAACTGTGGATGGCGTGCCATGAACTCGTTGACCAGTGGCACGATGAACCGTTCGCCATAGGCCACCGCGCAGGTCATGCGCAGCAAGCCCTTGGGTTCGCTGGCGAGGTCGCTCACTGCTCGAAGCGCTTCCTCGCGTGCATCCATCAGGCGTTGGCAGTGCTGCAGGAAGGTCTGTCCGGCCTCGGTAAGGGCTACCTTCCGGGTACTTCGATAGAACAGGCGTGTCTGCAGGCGTTCTTCGAGTCGGGCGATCTGCCTGCTGACATGGGATGACGAAATACCCAGGCGATCCGCCGCAGCGGTGAACTGGCCGGTTTCGGCAACGGCGACGAATTCGTCCAGGCCTTCCCAACGACTCATCATTATCCCTCCACAGCAATAAAGTTTTGCTTTGTGGTCGATTATTTCCCATTGGCGCCTCAACTACACTCCTTGGCCATTTCAATCAGCAGGAGAATGACCATGATCAAGTCCCGTGCCGCTGTGGCCTTTGCGCCCAACCAGCCGCTGCAGATCGTCGAAGTCGACGTCGCGCCGCCCAAGGCCGGCGAAGTCCTGGTTCGGATCGTGGCAACGGGCGTTTGCCATACCGATGCCTATACCCTGTCCGGCGCCGACTCCGAAGGCGTGTTCCCCTGCATCCTTGGCCATGAAGGTGGCGGCATCGTCGAAGCGGTGGGCGAGGGCGTTACCTCGCTGGCGGTGGGTGATCACGTCATCCCGCTCTACACAGCCGAATGCCGCGAGTGCAAGTTCTGCAAATCCGGCAAGACCAACCTGTGCCAGAAAGTACGTGCCACTCAGGGAAAGGGTCTGATGCCGGACGGCACTTCCCGTTTCAGCTACAACGGTCAGCCGATCTACCACTACATGGGCTGCTCCACCTTCTCCGAGTACACCGTGCTGCCGGAAATCTCCCTGGCGAAGATCCCGAAGGAAGCTCCGCTGGAGAAGGTCTGCCTGCTGGGTTGCGGCGTGACCACCGGCATCGGCGCTGTGCTCAACACCGCCAAGGTAGAAGAGGGCGCCACAGTGGCCATCTTCGGTCTGGGCGGCATCGGTCTGGCGGCGATCATTGGCGCCAAGATGGCGAAGGCATCGCGCATCATCGCCATCGACATCAACCCGGAGAAGTTCGATGTGGCCCGAGAACTGGGTGCCACCGATTTCGTCAATCCGAAGGACCATGCCAAGCCGATCCAGGACGTCATCGTCGAAATGACTGATGGCGGCGTCGACTACAGCTTCGAGTGCGTCGGTAACGTCAACCTGATGCGCGCGGCGCTCGAGTGTTGCCACAAGGGTTGGGGCGAGTCCGTCATCATCGGCGTAGCGCCGGCTGGTGCGGAGATCAGCACCCGTCCGTTCCAGTTAGTGACCGGTCGTGTGTGGCGCGGTTCGGCCTTTGGCGGCGTGAAGGGGCGTACCGAGTTGCCGAGTTATGTGGACAAGGCACAGAAGGGTGAAATCCCGCTGGATACCTTCATCACCCACACCATGGGGCTGGACGACATCAACAAGGCCTTCGACCTGATGCACGAAGGCAAGAGCATCCGCTCGGTCGTCCACTACTAATCAGGCGGGCAGCCCGAGGCAGGCAAGGCCTTCAGCTTCGGGCGCCCGGCTTTGACGGAGATCGCTCCATGACTCTTGAGATCGTTTCCAGCAACAAGAGCTTCGGCGGCTGGCACAAGCGCTACCGTCACCGCTCGACCAGTCTCAACTGCGAGATGGTGTTCGCGGTCTACCTGCCGCCCCAGGCGGAACAAGGTGGAAAGTTGCCAGTGCTCTACTGGCTGTCGGGGCTGACCTGCACCGATGAGAACTTCATGCAGAAGGCCGGCGCGCAGCGCCTGGCCTCGGAGCTGGGGCTGATCATCGTTGCGCCGGACACCAGTCCACGTGGCGCAGATGTACCTGCTGATCCAGACAATGCCTGGGATTTCGGTCTTGGCGCCGGCTTCTACCTGAATGCCAGCCAGGAGCCCTATGCACGTCACTACCGCATGCATGACTACGTGGTGCACGAGTTGCCCGCGCTTATCGAGGCCAACTTCCCTGTGTCTGGGAAGCGCGGTATCAGCGGCCACTCGATGGGAGGCCACGGCGCATTGGTTTGCGCGCTGCGCAATCCGGGGCGCTATCAGTCGCTGTCGGCGTTCGCCCCTATCAGCAATCCTATGGCCTGCCCTTGGGGCGAAAAGGCATTCAGTCGCTATCTGGGTGACGACCGAGCCCGCTGGCGCGAGTGGGATGCCAGCGTGTTGCTGGCCGAGGCTAACGAGCGCTTACCGATCCTGGTGGACCAGGGCGACCGTGATGACTTCCTTGCCAATCAGCTCAAGCCCGAAGCCCTGCAGGCAGCAGCCAATGCAGCCGGGCACCCGCTGATTCTGCGCCTGCAACCTGGCTACGACCACAGCTACTACTTCATTGCCAGTTTCATTGGCGACCACCTGAAGCATCACGCCGAGGCCCTCAAGGGCTAAGCGTCTGCAAAATGGGTAGAATCACGCCCTGACTTTTCAGGGCGTTCTTCTCTATGCGAATTGGCCACGGCTACGATGTACACCGCTTCGGTGAAGGCGACTTCATCACCCTCGGCGGCGTGCGCATACCCCACAAGTTCGGGCTCATTGCCCATTCCGACGGCGACGTGCTGCTGCATGCATTGGCCGATGCCCTTCTTGGCGCAGCCGCGCTGGGCGACATCGGCAAGCACTTCCCTGATACCGACCCACAGTTCAAGGGTGCTGACAGCCGTGCGCTGCTGCGTCATGTGCTCTCCCTGGTGAAAGCCAAGGGCTGGAAAGTCGGCAATGTCGACGGAACCATCGTTGCACAGGCGCCGAAGATGGCACCACATATCGAGGCCATGCGCGCCAATATTGCAGCCGATCTGGAGGTCGACCTGGACCACGTCAACGTCAAGGCCACCACTACCGAGAAGCTCGGTTTCACAGGGCGTGAGGAGGGCATCGCCGTACACGCGGTTGCCCTGCTGCTACCGGTATGAACGAGCTCGAACTGCTGGGCCCGCGCGCCCATGGTGAGCCCCTCGGGCAGGCACAACTGAAGGCCGTGGCAGAGGATTTCCAGGTCGACGAAGTGCTGGACATTCCGCTGGAGGGTGAGGGCGAGCACCTCTGGCTCTGGGTGGAGAAGCGTGAGCTGAACACCGAGGAAGCCGCGCGGCGCATTGCCCGGGCTGCCGGCGTGCCGTTGAAAGTGGTGAGCTATGCCGGGCTGAAGGACCGTCAGGCGTTGACCCGCCAATGGTTCAGCCTGCACTTGCCGGGCAAGGCTGATCCGGACCTGTCTGCCGCTGAGAACGCCAATCTGCGGATACTCAAGATCGTCCGTCACAAGCGCAAGCTGCAACGCGGGGCCCATTCGGCCAATGGCTTCACCCTGCGCCTGACCCACCTGGTTGCTGATCGAGAAGCACTGGACGCGCGACTCAAGCAACTGGCCGAGGCCGGGGTGCCCAACTATTTCGGCCTGCAGCGCTTTGGTCATGGCGGTGGAAACGTGGTTGACGCCCGCGCCTTTGCTGAGCGCAAGGAACTGCCGGTGCAGCGCAATCTTCGTTCGCGGCTGCTCTCGGCAGGTCGCAGCTTTCTCTTCAATCGGGTGTTGGCCGAGCGTATTGCTGCCGGTACCTGGAACCGGGCTCAAGTTGGTGATCTGCTCGCTTTCACCACCAGTCGCAGCTTCTTCCCTGCAGGCGAGGCCGAGTGCAGCGACCCCCGTCTGGCCGAGCTGGATCTGCATCCGACCGGGCCGCTGTGGGGAGAGGGCGCATCGCCTGCTCAAGGTCAGCCTCAGATGCTGGAAGCGGCGATTGCCGCGGCGGAGCCGGCACTTTGCCACTGGTTGGCCGAAGCGGGAATGGCGCACGAACGGCGCATCCTCCGCCTCCCCATCGGCGGCCTGACGTGGCATTATCCCGAGCCTGACGTTCTGCAACTGGAATTCGTCCTGCCGGCTGGATGCTTCGCCACCGCAGTGGTGCGTGAGCTCGTCGATCTGCTGCCGACAGGGCAGACGGAAAACCCATGCGCATTCTGATTTCCAACGACGACGGGGTGAATGCACCCGGTCTGGCCGCTTTGCATGGTGCGCTCAAGGATTACGCCGACTGCGTGGTCATCGCACCGGACCAGGACAAGAGCGGCGCCAGCAGTTCCCTGACCCTGGACCGCCCGCTTCACCCCAGTACGCTGGACAACGGTTTCATCTGCCTCAACGGCACGCCGACCGACTGCGTCCACCTCGGGCTCAACGGCATGCTCGAGCAATTGCCTGACATGGTGGTTTCGGGGATCAACCTCGGCGCCAACCTGGGCGATGACGTGCTCTATTCGGGGACCGTGGCCGCGGCTCTGGAAGGGCGCTTCCTCGCCTTGCCCGCGTTCGCCTTCTCGCTGCTGTCGCGCCAGGCCGACAACCTGCCCACCGCCGCGCACATCGCGCGCCGGCTTGTGGCTGCGCATGATCAGCTCGACCTGCCGCCGCGCACCGTGCTCAATGTGAACATTCCCAATCTGCCGCTCGAGCGCATCCGGGGTATCCAACTGACCCGCCTGGGCCATCGCGCACGTGCTGCCGCACCGGTAAAGGTGGTCAACCCCAGGGGCAAGGAGGGATATTGGATCTCAGCGGCCGGTGACGCTGAAGACGGCGGGCCCGGTACGGATTTCCATGCAGTGATGCAGGGCTATGTGTCCATCACACCCCTGCAGCTCGATCGGACTTTCAATGAGGCCTTCCAGGGCCTCGATAGCTGGTTGGAGGGCCTGCTCTGATGTCCCGGGAACAGGATGACCTGATGCGCCGTGGGATTGGCATGACCTCCCAGCGCACTCGCGAACGCCTTATCCAGCGTCTGTACGAGGAAGGGCTGTCCAACGCCCGTGTGCTCGAAACCATTCGCCGGACACCGCGTCACCTGTTCGTCGATGAGGCCCTGGCCCATCGCGCCTACGAGGACACTGCGCTGCCGATCGGCCACAACCAGACCATCTCGCAACCCTATATGGTCGCTCGGATGACCGAGCTCCTGCTGGCTGCGGGACCGCTGGACAAGGTGCTGGAGATTGGTACCGGCTCGGGCTATCAGACCGCAATCCTCGCGCAGCTGGTCGAGCGCGTGTTTTCCGTTGAACGCATTCAGGTCCTGCAGGACAAGGCCAAGGAACGTCTGGCGGTTCTCAACCTGCGCAATGTGGTGTTCCGCTGGGGCGATGGATGGGAAGGCTGGCCAGCGCTGGCGCCTTACAACGGCATCATCGTGACGGCGGCGGCGGCGGATGTTCCCCAGGCGCTGCTGGATCAACTGGCTCCCGGTGGGCGTCTGGTGATTCCGGTGGGTGCGGGCGATGTCCAGCAATTGATGCTGATCGTTCGCGAGGAGCAGGGATTCACTCGCCATGTGCTCGACGCCGTACGCTTCGTGCCGCTGCTCAGTGGCCCGCTCGCCTGAGGCCGATTTCAGGGAACCTGCGTCTAGGGCAACTTTCTGATGCACCGCCAAGCGGCCTTCCTGCAGTACTTTGTGCGGCAGGCGACTGGCTCGTCCGGATATTTCCGGCACAATGATCAAGACCTTCGAATGTTGGGAAAGGGGACAAGAGTGAGCCTGAAGGCCATTCGGCAGTGGATTCGCGTGGGGAATGGGCTCACCTGGTTGCCCGTTTTGGCCGTCGGCATTCTGCTTGCCGGCTGCTCCAGTACCCAGAAAGATGGTGTCAGCATCGTCGATCGCAATCATTCGGGGGCGACTTCCGCGCCACAGCGACAACCCGTCACCAGCGGCCAGTACCGCGTCCAGCGCGGCGACACCCTCTATTCCATAGCGTTTCGCTTTGGCTGGGACTGGAAAGCCCTGGCAGCGCGCAACAGCATTCCTGCACCCTACGTGATTCGTCCCGGCCAGATCATCCGTTTCGATGGCCAACCTAGCCAGGCTCGTCCGACAACGGTCGCTACCGCGCCCGTGGTGACCAATTCAAGAACGGGTAGTAGCGCTACTTCGACCCGCCCGCCCGTGCAGCCCCAGCAACCGGCTGTCCGCCCCCAATCGCAAGCACCGCAACCGGTCGCGACTGCACCTGTATCTACCCAGAACGCGTCTATTACGCGCTCTGCAGCCGGTTGGGTATGGCCCGCGAGTGGGCCTTTGATCGGCCGTTTTTCGTCAAACGGCAGTTTGAATAAAGGGATTGATATCGCTGGGGAATTAGGCCAGCCTGTCTTGGCTGCGTCAGATGGATCAGTTGTTTATGCCGGAAGTGGATTACGGGGCTACGGCGAATTGGTCATCATCAAGCACAGCGATACCTACGTAAGCGCCTACGGTCATAACCGCAGGCTGCTGGTGCGGGAGGGACAGCAGGTCAAGGTCGGGCAGACAATTGCCGAGATGGGCTCAACGGGAACTGACCGGGTGAAGCTTCATTTTGAAATTCGCCGTCAGGGTAAGCCTGTAGATCCGCTGCAATACCTGCCACGTCGTTGACCCGTTATTCAGCCCGTTCCACCACGTGGTAAGGACGGGCTCGGGCGGCGCCAGGGATATAAGGCTTCGCCAGGGCTTGTTGTCGAACTCAGCAAGGGACAACAACAATGGCACTCAATAAAGAAGCGCCGGAGTTTGACGTCGATGACGAACTGCTCCTTCTGGAGCCGGGCGTCATATTGGATGATGCGTTGAGCGAGGAGAACGACGCGCCTCTGCCTACCGCAAAATCCCGGCATTCAACCTCACCAAAGCAACACAAGTATATCGACTACACCCGCGCGCTAGACGCGACTCAGCTGTACCTCAACGAAATCGGTTTTTCCCCCCTGCTAACCCCGGAAGAAGAAGTGCACTTCGCGCGCCTTGCGCAGCGTGGTGATCCTGCCGGGCGCAAGCGCATGATCGAAAGTAACCTCCGCCTTGTAGTGAAGATCGCACGACGTTACGTCAACCGCGGTTTGTCGCTGCTCGACTTGATCGAAGAGGGCAACCTCGGTTTGATCCGGGCTGTGGAGAAGTTTGATCCGGAGAGAGGCTTCCGCTTCTCTACCTATGCGACCTGGTGGATCCGTCAGACCATTGAACGGGCCATCATGAACCAGACCCGGACCATCCGCCTGCCGATCCATGTGGTCAAGGAGCTCAATGTCTATCTGCGAGCCGCACGTGAGTTGACCCACAAACTGGATCACGAGCCTTCGCCTGAAGAAATCGCCAATCTGCTGGAAAAGCCTGTTGACGAGGTCAAGCGCATGCTCGGTCTCAACGAGCGGGTGACTTCCGTGGACGTTTCCCTCGGTCCGGATTCCGACAAGACTCTGTTGGACACACTGACCGATGATCGACCCACCGACCCCTGCGAGCTGTTGCAGGACGATGATCTCTCGCAGAGCATCGACCAGTGGCTGTCCGAACTTACCGACAAGCAACGAGAAGTGGTTGTTCGCCGCTTCGGATTGCGCGGTCATGAAAGCTGCACGCTCGAGGAAGTGGGCCAGGAGATCGGCCTGACCCGTGAGCGGGTGCGGCAAATCCAGGTCGAAGCACTGAAACGGCTTCGGGAGATCCTGGAGAAGAACGGTTTGTCTAGCGATGCCCTGTTCCAGTAAACCTGGAGCAAAGCGAAAGAGCCCGGCTTAGGCCGGGCTTTTTCATGGTCGGAGTGGAGGAATAGAACGGCCTGATGCTGTGACTGGAGTCGGGCTTGAAGGCGTGTTTCACGGATCAACGAAGTCCTCTTTTGTGCGTTGCGGTGTAAGTCATTGCTTACACGCTATGTGCGTGATTAGAGGAGGTTGCTGCTCGTGATTGGTGAGAATCTGATAGGAGAATTTTTAACTTATTGATTAATAAGAAATTTATTTTTTTACATTGAACTGGCTTGGTCGTCTGTGCGGCAACCTGCCAACTTGCTCTGTGCTCCCGGATCACTAATATCACTCTTGCGTACAGGATGTACGCGGGTTGATAAGGACGTCGACCAGGGACATCGCGGGATGCGATTCATCAGGATGATGAGCAAGGAATACAGGGAATAGGGACAAAAGAGTGGGCGGGTATCCCCCGCCCCTTTTTTCGCCCGCAGGAAAGCAAAAGGCCCGCAGATGCGGGCCTTTTTGCGTTTGGATGCGCAGACGAATCAGCGCTCCAGATGCTCCAGCTTGCCTTTGACACCATCCCACTCTTCGGCGTCGGCCAAGGCTTCTTTCTTCTCGGTGATGTTTGGCCACACTTCGGCCAGATCACGGTTCAGTTCGATGAACTCCTGCATGTCCTCAGGCACTTCATCCTCGGAGAAGATGGCTTGCGCCGGGCATTCGGGCTCGCACAGTGCGCAGTCGATGCACTCGTCCGGGTGAATGACCAGGAAGTTCGGGCCTTCGTAGAAGCAGTCCACCGGACAGACTTCCACACAGTCGGTGTATTTGCATTTGATGCAGTTGTCGGTGACGACGAAGGTCATTTCTATTCTTCTCCTCAAGCGGCGGCTCGGAAGCCTTCTATATCCGGCTTCTCGGCTCGGGAACTCACGGTACCGGGTAGGCTGATTCCCGGGTGCACTCCAGAGCGCGCGGGATTCTAGCAGCTTGTGCGGTTAAGGGGTTAGATGCGTGACTTCAGTGTATATAACAGCTCCAGCGCCTGCCGAGGCGTCAGATCATCCGGCTTGATCTTCGCCAATTCGTCCAGCACCGGGTGCGGCAGGCTTGCGAACAGGTCGCTCTGCATTGGCGCGCTTGGCTGGCCGGGGGCCTGCCGCGGAGCTTCATGAGGCAGGCTGGTGGTTTCCAGCCGCGCCAGATGCTCGCGGGCGCGCTGGATCACTCCGCCGGGGACGCCTGCCAATTGCGCTACCGCCAGGCCATAGCTCTGGCTTGCCGGGCCCGGCAGCACATGGTGCAGGAATACGATGCGCTCTTTGTGCTCGGTGGCATTCAGATGGACGTTCGCTACCACCGGTTCAGCTTCAGGCAGAACGGTCAGCTCGAAGTAGTGGGTGGCGAACAGGGTGAAGGCACGCAGTTGGGCCAGATGCTCGGCTGCCGCCCATGCCAGCGAGAGACCGTCGAACGTACTGGTGCCGCGACCCACTTCGTCCATCAGCACCAGGCTGCTTGCGCTGGCGTTGTGCAGGATGTTGGCGGTTTCGCTCATCTCCACCATGAAGGTGGAACGGCCGCCAGCCAGGTCGTCGCTGGAACCGATGCGGGTGAAGATGCGGTCCACCAGCGACAGCTCGCAACTGGCCGCCGGCACGAAGCAACCGATGTGGGCGAGCAGCACGATCAGTGCGGTCTGGCGCATGTAGGTCGATTTACCGCCCATGTTCGGGCCGGTGATGATCAGCATGCGGGTGGCGTCATCCAGGGCCAGGTCGTTAGCCACGAAGGGGGTGTCCAGTACCTGTTCCACCACCGGGTGACGGCCTTGGTTGATGCGCATGCAGGGTTCGTCGACGAAGCGTGGTCGGTTCAGGTCGAGGTTCAGCGCCCGCTCGGAGAAGTTGCTCAGCACATCCAGCTCAGCCAGGGCGGCGGCAGTATCCTGCAGCGGTGCCAGCTGTTCGATCAGCAGTTCCAGAAGCTCGTCGTAGAGCATCTTCTCCCGTGCCAGGGCGCGGCTCTTGGCCGATAGCGCCTTGTCTTCGAAGGCTTTCAGTTCTGGCGTGATGAAACGCTCGGCGCCCTTCAGGGTCTGGCGGCGAATGTAGTCCGCAGGTGCCTGTTCGGCTTGCACGCGCGGCAGCTCGATGAAGTAACCGTGGATGCGGTTGTAGCCGACTTTGAGGTTGGGTAGGCCGGTACGGGCCTTTTCCCGCGCTTCCAGATCCATCAAGTACTGGCCGGCGTTCTCGCTAAGTGCCTGCAGTTCGTCCAGTTCAGCGTCGTAGCCGGTCTTGATCACGCCACCGTCACGAATGACAGCTGGCGGGTTTTCTATGATGGCGCGAGCCAGCAGGTCGGCCAGTTCCGGATAGGTGCGGATACTGCCTGCCAGCTCCTGCAGGTGCGGAGCTTCCAGTTCAGTCATCGCGCCTTGCAGTTGCGGCAGGGCGGCGAGGGCGTCGCGTAGGCGGGCCAGGTCACGGGGGCGCGCATTGCGCAGGCCGATTCGGGCGAGGATACGTTCGACGTCGCCGATCTCCTTCAGCTGCGGCTGCAGGCTTTCGAAACGATAGCGATCCAACAGACAGTCGATGGCGTCCTGCCGGGCAACCAAGACGGCACGGTCGCGCAGTGGGCGGTTCAGCCAGCGACTCAGGAGGCGGCTGCCCATTGCGGTCTGGCAGCGGTCGATCACTGATTGCAGGGTGTTGTCTCGGCCCCCGGCCAGGTTCACGTCCAGCTCCAGATTGCGGCGACTGGCAGCATCGAGGATGACGGTGTCGTCGATGCGCTCGTGGCGCAGGCTGCGTAGGTGGGGCAGGGCGGTGCGCTGCGTCTCCTTCGCATAGCCCAGGAGGCAGCCGGCCGAGCCAATTGCAAGGGTCAGCGTTTCGCAACCGAAGCCCTTGAGATCCTGAACTCCGAACTGCTGGCAGAGGCTCTTCTTTGCCGAATCGCGGTCGAAGTCCCAGGGGGCACGACGGCGTACGCCGCGGCGCTTTTCGGCCGGCAGGCCCTGGGGCCAGTCGTCCGGTATCAGCAGCTCGGCAGGGTTGAGACGCTCCAGTTCAGCCAGCAGGTTCTCCCAGCCTTTGATTTCCTGCACGGTGAAGCGCCCGCTGGTGATGTCCAGAGCTGCGAGGCCGAACAGACGCTCATCGCCGAGCACGGCAGCGAGCAGGTTGTCGCGGCGTTCATCCAATAGCGCTTCGTCACTGATGGTGCCTGGCGTAATGATACGAACCACCTGGCGTTCCACCGGGCCTTTGCTGGTGGCGGGGTCGCCAATCTGTTCGCAAATGACTACGGACTCACCAAGCTTCACCAGTTTGGCCAGGTAACCTTCCACCGAGTGGAAAGGGATGCCGGCCATGGGAATCGACTTGCCTGCCGATTGGCCGCGTGCGGTCAGGGTGATGTCGAGCAGCTTGGCGGCTTTCTTGGCGTCCTCATAGAAGATCTCGTAGAAGTCGCCCATGCGATAGAACATCAGCTGGTCCGGGTGCTGATTTTTCAGCTTCCAGTACTGCTGCATCATCGGGGTGTGTTCGCTGAGATCGCTCTGACTCATTGGCTGGCCTTGCGTGCAAAAGGCGCTAGTGTACGGTATCCCGCTGGCCCGCTTTAACCCCGGAGTGCACATGTCCGTTACCGATGAAGAGCTGACTTCCCTGGCCGCCAGGCTGGGAGAGGAGCTAAAGGCGCGTGGTGAGTCGGTAACCACCGCAGAGTCCTGTACCGGCGGTGGCATCGCCGAAGCGATCACCCGTATTCCGGGTAGCTCCGCCTGGTTCGAGGCGGGCTATGTCACCTACTCGAATACGCAGAAAACCGAGCAGCTCGCGGTGCCGATGGAGTTGTTTCCGCAGGTGGGAGCGGTCAGCCGAGAGGTGGTCGAGGCAATGGTGCATGGCGCCCAGCAGCGTAGCGGCGCACGTTTCGCCATAGCGGTCAGCGGTGTGGCCGGACCGGATGGTGGCTCGCCGGATAAACCGGTCGGTACGGTCTGGTTGGCGTGGGGGAATGGAAGGGATGTCGAGGCTGTACGCCGCCACTTTCCGGGCGATCGCCTGGCCGTGCGCCGACAAACTGTTGCGGAAGCGCTCAAGGGACTGATCCGACTAGCTGCAGGAGAAAAAGCCGTTCAGGGGTAGGCGAGCGACTTGCCCTATGGAATAATACTGTCTACTTATACAGTTGTTGGTGGCCGCCAGGCCCTCTTGATTTTAGTGAGGACTTCAATGGACGAGAACAAGAAGCGCGCCTTGGCTGCTGCCCTGGGCCAGATCGAGAAACAGTTCGGCAAGGGCGCGGTCATGCGCATGGGCGACCATGACCGCCAGGCTATCCCGGCTATTTCTACCGGTTCCCTGGGCCTGGACATCGCGCTTGGTATTGGCGGCCTGCCGAAGGGACGTATCGTAGAAATCTACGGTCCCGAATCTTCCGGTAAGACCACCCTGACCCTCTCCGTCATCGCCGAAGCCCAGAAAATGGGCGCTACCTGCGCCTTCGTCGACGCCGAACATGCCCTGGATCCGGACTACGCCGGCAAGCTCGGCGTGAATGTCGACGATCTGCTGGTTTCCCAACCGGATACTGGCGAACAAGCCCTGGAAATCACCGACATGCTGGTGCGCTCCAACGCCGTTGACGTGATCATCGTCGACTCCGTGGCCGCTCTGGTACCCAAGGCCGAAATCGAAGGCGAAATGGGTGACTCCCACGTTGGTCTGCAAGCGCGCCTGATGTCCCAGGCACTGCGCAAGATTACCGGCAACATCAAGAACGCCAACTGCCTGGTCATCTTCATCAACCAGATTCGTATGAAGATTGGTGTGATGTTCGGCAACCCGGAAACCACCACTGGCGGTAACGCCCTGAAGTTCTACGCCTCCGTGCGCCTCGACATTCGCCGCACCGGCGCGGTGAAAGAGGGTGAGGAAGTCGTGGGCAGTGAAACCCGCGTCAAGGTTGTGAAGAACAAGGTGGCTCCGCCCTTCCGCCAGGCCGAATTCCAGATCATGTACGGCAAAGGCATCTACCGCACCGGCGAGATCATCGACCTGGGTGTGCAGCAGGGCCTGGTGGAGAAGTCCGGTGCCTGGTACAGCTACCAGGGCAACAAGATCGGCCAAGGCAAGGCGAATGCCGCCAAGTACCTGGAAGACAACCCGGAAGTTGCTAGCGCCATCGAGAAGATCATCCGCGAGAAGCTGCTGGTCGACTCGTCCGCCAACACCAAGTCGGCTGCCACAGTTGACGATCTGGCCGACGTAGACCTCTGATCCTCCTATGCCTGTAGTGCTCGACAACTCCGCCGCAGTGCGGCGGGCCGCCATGGACCTACTGGCGCAGCGCGAGCATGGGCGATTCGAGCTGACGCGTAAGCTGCGTCAGCGCGGCGCCCCTCCTGAGTTGATCGACAGTGCCCTCGACCGTTTGACGGAAGAGGGCCTGCTCTCCGAATCCCGCTATCTCGAAAGCTTCATCGCCAGCCGCGCCCGCGGCGGCTATGGGCCGCAACGCATTCGCGAAGAGCTGGCCCAGCGCGGTCTTCCACGAAGCGATATCGACCTGGCCCTGCGCGAGGCTGATATCGACTGGAACGAACAGCTGCGCGAGGTCTGGCGTCGTAAGTTCAATCGGCAGCCCCAGGACGCCCGCGAGCGTGCTCAGCAGGGCCGCTTTCTCACCTACCGTGGCTATTCCATGGAGATGATCAGCCGTCTCCTGCGCGGTAGTTCCGACGACTGACGTTCCATAAGGGCAGCCTTGAGCCATGCGCGGTCGCGCATGGCTGGTCGCTGGATGGGATTGGTTGTGCTTGGCGGATCAGACTTTGCTGGCCCAGTGTTGCGGCAGGTTGATGAAGTCGATCAGCTCGCGCAGGCGACCGTGGTCACGGCCATTGAAGCGAAATGCCAGGCGAATGAGCTCACTGAACTCCGGCTCATCCTTCTCCGGCTCTAGATACGCTTGCTGACTGAAATCGCCCTCCAGGCATAGGTCTGCGAACTGCTCCCGAATCTGGTCGAGGGCCCGTCCGCTGAGCGTATGATTCATGCGAATCACAAAGCTGTTCTTCAGCCAGCGGCTGGAGTGGTAGTTGCGGTAGAACTGCGCGATTTCTGCTGCGGCTTCGTCGGCATTGCGCACTAGACGCATCAGGTTCATGTCGCTGGGCAGGATGTAGCGGTTGCGTTCCAGTTGCTCGTGGAGGAATCCGATGGCGTCTTCCCAATAGCTACCATCCGGCTCGTCCAGCAACACCACTGGCACGACCGGGCTCTTGCCAGTCTGGATCAGGGTAAGCACTTCCAGCGCTTCATCCAGCGTGCCGAAACCACCTGGGCATAGCACCAGCGCATCGGCTTCCTTGACGAAGAACAGCTTGCGTACAAAGAAGAAGTGGAACGACAGCAAATGTTCGGTGCCATCGACCGTAGTGTTGGCATGTTGTTCGAAAGGGAGGGTGATATTCAGTCCAAGGCTGTTTTCCAGCCCAGCACCTTCATGGGCTGCGGCCATGATGCCGCCGCCTGCACCGGTGATAACCATCAGGTCGCGCTTGGCCAGTTCAGCGCCCAACTGGCGGGCCAGAGTGTAGACGGGGTGCCCCTCAGGGGTTCGCGCTGAGCCAAACACGGTGACTTTGCGACGCCGCTTGAACTGCTCTAGTACGCTGAAGGCGTGCTCCATTTCGCGCAGAGTCTGCAGCATGATCTTGGCGTCCCAACGGTTGCGGTCGGCCTGCGCCATGCGCACCACGGTAATCAGCATTTCGCGGTAGAGCGCGAGGTTGGGGCTGCCGCTGGGAACGGTAAGGTTGATCAGCTCATCGACTTTCTGGGTCAGGTCGATTCCACTGGTCTGGAAGTGCCGGGAGAGATAATCGTCCGGATCATAGGGCATAGCATTCTCCTTGCTCATCGACTTCTCTGAGCCGCTCTGCTGGCTGTGTCCGGAATCCGGGCGACCCAGTCGAGCCGCTCAACTACAGCTTGCGGCAGGGAACGAATCTTTTCCAGCCGACCTCCGCCTGAATGTAGGGAGGCCAAGCTCTGGAGCATGGCGCAGCGCGTCGGCTGCACATAGGGGAAGGAGAAGGCGCTCCGAACTGGGGAGCGCCGCAGAAACGATTAGTTGGTCTTGGCCTTGAGGCCGCAGTCCTTGGCGGTGAAGCGCTCGGAAGTCACCGGGCGATTGGTCTTGTACTCGCTGAACTCATAGCGCAGGCCTGCGCCACGTGCCAGCAATTGACGGTAGCCGGTGTTGCGGCAAACGCTCGCACCTAGTTGTGCGCGCACGGCATCGGGATTTGCGCGCATCTGGGCGGCATGGGCCTCACGCACGCTGAGGTGATTCACCAGTTCGTTGCCATCCACCGTGTAGCCCTGGTCGAGGATGTCCTCGTTGATCGCGCGCGGCGTACCGGCGCTGCTCTCCTTGGCCACTTTATCGAGCATCTTGCTGAGCTCGTAGTCCTTCAGTGAGGCGGCCTGGGCGAACAATGGCAGGGTCGCGCAAAGGGCGAGGGCAGTGAGGCGCAGCATGGAAATCTCCTAACGAAAAGTAGCTGTTTGACCAGCGCGGCAATTGTGCGTTCGCAGGCGGGGCTTGTCGCGTGAAAAATCTGCGTCGTCCGGTCGACGGTGCGTTACGACGCCTCTGGTAGAATCGCTCGATTCTTTCCGATCAATCTGATTTCACCTGCCACCATTCGGTATGCGGGCTGATCAGCTGCCGTACTGGAATCCGCTTCGATGAGTCACGCTGTTTTCCGCCTGCGCGCCGAGTGTCTTGCGCGCAGCACCCGTCCCTTCGTGGCCCGTGGATCGCGTTCGCCCCGCTGCCCGGGGTGCCGGGTCGCTTTCGAGTATTGCTTCTGCGCCTGGCGCCCCAAGGTCCCTGTGCGCTCCGGCGTGTGCCTGATGATGTATCACTCCGAGCCAATGAAACCGAGCAACACCGGTTGGCTGATTGCGGATCTGGTGCCCGATACCTGGGCTTTTGGCTGGTCGCGCACCGAGGTGGATGAGGCACTGCTGGCGCTGCTGGAAGACTCGCAGTGGCAGCCGTACCTGGTGTTTCCAGGCGAGTATGCGGAGCCGGAGCGTGTGGTGGATCACGTCGAGACGGGGGCGGGCAAGCGGCCACTGTTTATCCTGCTCGATGCCACCTGGACCGAGGCGCGCAAGATGTTCCGCAAGAGCCCCTATCTGGATCGCTTCCCAGTGCTGAGCCTGACCCCGGAGCAGATTTCCCGCTATCGCTTGCGCCGCTCCACTCGCGAGGAGCACCTATGCACCGCCGAAGTCGGTGCGCTTTGCCTGGAGCTGGCCGGTGACGAACAGGCCGGTGGCGCGCTGAACGCCTATCTGGATGTGTTCACTGAACGCTACCTGGGCGCCAAGCGGAAGTTGCCCCTGGACGAGGCAAGTCCGGCGCATCAGGCGCTCAGTGTTTTCCTCTGATCAGGCTTCGGCGCTGGTCGGGCTCGCCTGCACTTCACGCTTCTGCGGCCAGAGCTGGGCCACCAGCATGCCGGCGAACATCAGGGCACAGCCGAAGTAGCCGCGTGTGTGCAGGGACTCATCCAGCAGCAGGGCACCTGCGATAGCGGCGAACACCGCTTCCAGGGAGAGGATGATGGCGGCGTGGGAGGCGATGGCGTGGCGCTGCGCTACCACCTGTAGGGTGTAACCGATGGCGACGGCGATAACGCCGCCATAGAGAATGGCCGGGCCGGCCTGGAGGATGGCGTCTATCCGGATCTCTTCGAACACGACGGCCAGCACCAGGCTCACCAACGCGCATACCGCGAATTGCAGGATCGCAAGGCGGATCGGGTCATAGCGGCTGGCAAAGAAACCCACCAGCAGCACATGCACGCCCCAGACGCAGGCGCCAGCCAGCTGCAGCCAGTCACCGGATGCAACCTGGAAACCTTCACCGACGCTGAGCAGGAACATACCGATGACCGCCAGGCTGGCCCCCAGCCAGGTCCCCATGCCAGTGCGATGGCCGAGGAAGAGTCCCAGCAGCGGCACGATGATGACGTAGAGACCGGTGATGAAGCCGGAATTGGTGACGCTGGTAAACAGCAGGCCCACCTGCTGCAGATTGATTCCCAGCGACAGGGCCAGGCCCATCAGCAAGCCGCCGAGCAGCATGCCGCGATTGAGTGGTTGCTTGACCGCTGGCTTGGGCAGCACCAGCAGCAGGGGCAATAGGATCAGGGCGCCAAGGGCGAAGCGCAGGCCGGTATAAAGGAAGGGGCCGACCGCATCCATGCCCAGGCGCTGGGCGACGAAAGCTGCGCCCCAGATGGCGGCAGTGATCAGCATCAGGATATCGGCGCGCAGTGCTTGGCTTCGCATGGTGTTTCTCGACGGGAAAAGCCGGAAACTTTGCCGTAAAGCGTTCGACTTGACCACCCCGTCCCGGCTCGGCATGCTGAGCGCCGCTTTACGGCCTGCCCGTATCAAGCTCCGGGTCCTGGCTAGCGTATCCCGTCGTGCCGAAATGCCTCTCCACACCCCAGAGAGGCGTGTCTGGGCCCATTACAAAAAGGACATGCCCATGGCCTCATACGAAATTCTCATCGCCGATGACCACCCGCTGTTTCGCAGCGCCTTGCAGCAAGCCCTGACCCTGGGCCTCGGGCCTGATGTACGGCTGGTGGAAGCGGCGAGCATTGCCGAACTCGAGACCCGTCTGGGCGAGCGCGCCGACTGGGACCTGGTCCTGCTCGATCTGAACATGCCAGGCGCCTATGGCTTTTCCGGACTGGTGTTATTGCGTGGCCAGTACCCACAGATTCCCGTCGTAATGATCTCTGCACAGGAAGAGGCCGCGGTAGTCGCACGTTCGCGTGAGTTCGGTGCGAGCGGCTTCATTCCCAAGTCCAGTCCACTGGAAGTGATCCAGAGCGCGGTGCGCGCGGTGCTCGATGGCGACGCCTGGTGGCCGCCTCAGCTCCAGGAGGCCCAGACCCTGTCCGATGAGGCCAAGGCGGCCAGTGAAGGCCTCGCCAGCCTGACGCCTCAGCAGTTCCGCGTACTGACCATGGTCTGCGAAGGGCTGTTGAACAAGCAGATCGCATTCGAGCTGCATGTCTCCGAAGCTACGGTGAAGGCCCACGTAACGGCCATCTTCCGCAAGCTCAATGTACGTACGCGAACCCAGGCTGCACTGCTGCTGCAACAGATGGAATCGATTCCTTCGGCCTGAGTTCGGCATTTCACGCAAATTTGAAGCGCGTTGCGTTAGGCTGCGCGCTCCTTTCTAAAGCCCCTTCTCCTATGTCGCCATTCAAAGGCCAGACTGGCCTCAAACGCATCCTCAATGCCGCCGGCTATTCCTTCGACGGCCTGCGTGCCGCCTTCACTGGCGAAGCTGCCTTCCGCCAGCTGGTATTGCTCAATGTGGTACTGATCCCGCTGTCCTTCTTTCTCGATGTCAGTCGTGGCGAACGCGCCCTGATGATTGGCGCGTGCCTGTTGGCGCTGATTGTCGAACTGCTG
This sequence comes from Pseudomonas sp. JS3066, assembly GCF_036328175.1. Lineage (NCBI taxonomy): Bacteria > Pseudomonadati > Pseudomonadota > Gammaproteobacteria > Pseudomonadales > Pseudomonadaceae > Pseudomonas > Pseudomonas sp. JS3066. The sequence goes on along the minus strand of NZ_CP143312.1, from coordinate 4,202,470 downwards.
AACTCGGCGGTGGAAGCGGCCATCGACCGCATCTCGCTCGAGCGCCATCCGCTGTCGAAGAACGCCAAGGATATGGGCAGTGCGGCTCAGTTCACGGCGTTGACCCTGATCACCGCCGTCTGGGCCACGATCCTCCTCGGGTAATCCTCAGGCTATCGGTGGTAGCACGATCTCGTCGCTTCGGTTCACGCCAGCGGTCAATGCCCTGCACTGGTCGAGAAACTCGCGCATGGCCGCTGTCTGGTACTTCTGCCGGTGCCAGATGAAGTAGAACTGCCGGCGCAAATCGATGCCCGGGGTTTCCAGCGGCACCAGGCTGCCACGGCGGAAGGCATCGCGCAGGGCCAGCCGCGAGATGCAGCTTATGCCCAGCCCAGACTCCACCGCGCGCTTGATCGCCTCGGTGTGCTCAAGCTCAAGCCGTATGTTCAGCGGGGTAGGGTGATGACGCATGGCCTGGTCGAAGGTCAGCCGTGTGCCTGAGCCCCGTTCTCGAAGGATCCAGGCCTCGCGGCTGAGTTCTTCCATGCTCGCCTGGCCCTTGGCTGCCAGTGGATGCCGCGGTGCGCAGAACACCACCAACTCATCCTCCACCCAGGGTACGACTTCGATATCCGGGTGCTGACAGTCACCTTCGATTAGACCCAGATCAAGTTCGTACAAGGCAATCTGCTGGACGATATTCGCCGTGTTCTGCACGTGCAGGCTCACGCGACATTCCGGGTGGCGTTGCATGAAGGCGCCTATCAACAGTGTGGCGAGATAGTTACCCACGGTGAGTGTGGCGCCGACATCAAGGGAGCCGAAGCCAGTCTTGCCATTGAGTAGATCCTCGATCTCTCGTGCCTGGTCCAGCAGGGCGACGGCCTGGGGCAACAACTGGCGACCGAGGGCACTGAGGCTGAGGCGCTTGCCGGCCCGATCGAACAGCTGGCAGCCGGATTGGCGCTCCAGTTCAGTTAGTGAGGTACTGGTTGCCGACTGGGAGAGCGACAACTGCTCCGCAGCACGGGAGACGCTTTCCTGTTGGGCGACGGCGACATAGACCTGGATCTGTCTGAGAGTAAATCGCATATCTATATAACCGATAACCTATATCTTGATAATTCAGTTAACAGATATTGTGGCGGTCATTACAATGTCGCGCAATTGCGCCCCCTGACCAGTGCGGCGCTGGCGACTTCCCAAACTTTCGGAGCCCCGTAAATGAGCAACATGAACTCCGAACGCATCCTCAGCGTTCATCACTGGAACGACACGCTGTTCAGCTTCAAGTGCACCCGCGACCCGGGCCTGCGCTTCGAGAACGGGCAGTTCGTCATGATCGGCCTGCAACAGCCCAGCGGCCGTCCGCTGATGCGCGCCTATTCCATCGCCAGCCCGAACTGGGAAGAGCACCTTGAGTTCTTCAGCATCAAGGTGCCGGATGGTCCGCTGACCTCCCAGCTGCAGCACCTCAAGGAAGGCGACGAGATCATTATCAGCAAGAAGCCCACCGGCACCCTGGTCCTCGATGACCTGAACCCCGGTAAGCACCTCTACCTGCTGAGCACTGGCACCGGCCTCGCCCCCTTCATGAGCGTGATCCAGGACCCGGAAACCTACGAGCGTTTCGAGAAGGTCATCCTGGTGCACGGCGTGCGCTACGTGAACGAAGTTGCCTACCGCGAGTTCATCACCGAGCACCTGCCGAAGAACGAGTTCTTCGGTGAGGCGGTGAAAGACAAGCTGATCTACTACCCCACCGTGACCCGCGAGCCGTTCGAGAACCAGGGCCGCCTGACCGACCTGATGCGCAGCGGCAAGCTGTTCGAGGACATCGGCCTGCCGCCGATCAACCCGCAGGACGACCGCGCGATGATCTGCGGCAGCCCGAGCATGCTCGACGAGACCAGCGAAGTGCTCGACAGCTTCGGCCTGAAGATCTCCGCACGCATGCGTGAGCCGGGTGACTACCTGATCGAGCGCGCCTTCGTAGAGAAGTAAGCCTCGACAGCTCCAGAACAAAGCCCGCCAATTGGCGGGCTTTGTCGTTTCCGGAGAATCAGACCGGGGAACTGAAGCGCTGCCCGGAGATAGCCGGGTGGTAGATCGGCTGGATCTTGTTCCCCGCCGGGTCCAGCACATGGAAGCTGTAGGCGCCGTCGCCATGGGCGAAGGGACGGTCAAGCATGGTCACGCCATGAGCCTTGAGGTACTGGAACCAGGCCTCCAGCTCGTCAAGGCTGTCCACCACGAAGCCGTAGTGATCCACCGCCTGCATGCCGCTACTGGGAGCAAAGGCTCGGCCGAGGGAGAGATTGTCGTTACCGCAGGTTAGGTAAACCAGGTCCTCGTTGGCGCGGTTGAGGACTTCCATGCCCAGTACGTCCACGTAGAAGCGTTCGCACTCTTCCAGATTGGGCACGACGATGGCGATATGGCGCAGGCCATTGAGGCGACTTGGACGGCTGGGCATTTCTTTGACTCCGTTTTTGTATACAATTTTTTGTAAATATAAGACAAAACGGAGTTCAACGTGTACTGCCTTCTTCTCAAGACCCGCCTGCGTCCCGGTAGCCTGGACGCCTTCATGGATGCCATGCGCATCAACGCCGCTGCGTCGGTACGAGTCGAGCCCGGTTGTCTGGTGTTCGATGTGCTGCAGGATCGCAGCGACCCCGACCTGATCTGGCTCTACGAGGTCTATACCGACGAAGCCGCCTTCGAGGCGCATATGCTGACCCCGCACTTCCTCGCCAGCCGGCCGCTGGTGGAGCCTCTGATACTCGAACAGGATTGCATCGAAGCGGATTCCCTGGCGTTCAACGCCGCTCGCTGATTCCTGCGTCTGAAGGGTGGCAATCGCCCTTCATTCCCACCACCGTTGCTGTCGAGCGTCATTGGTGGATCGAAGAAGTGATTCACGAAACTGTGGGAGCGAGTTCATTCGCGATCCAAATCGCTCCCACAGTTTCAACCTTGCGCGATTTCCAGCACGCGAATCCGTCCGGGTTCCGGGTAGTGCCAGCGCACATCCACGTCCCACAGCCGGGTGCCGTAACGGCGTTCGGGCTCAGGCTTCTGATAGGCCGGGCGTGGGTCCTGGGCGAGGCACTGTTCGATCAATTCGGTCAGGGGCTCACCCAGGCGCTGGCCGTGCTCATGGGCCTGGAGCAGGGCGGTTGGCTCCCATTCCACTGGAATGAGTTCAGGTGCAGCGTCGGCGATGGCATTCAGCGCGCCATCCTGGCAATCGGCGTAGGGCACATAGGGTTTGATGTCGATTACCGGAGTGCCGTCCAGCAGGTCGATCCCGGATAGCCAGAGTCGGCCGGCCTCTACCTTTTCCAGCTTCACCACCGACTGACCAATGCCGTTGGGCCGGTAGGTGGAGCGACTGGCAAAGACGCCGATGGACTGGTTGCCGCCAAGCCGTGGCGGACGCACCTTCAGGCGCGGCTTGTCTTCCAGTGCCTGGTGGAAGAGGAACAGCAGCCAGACATGGCTGACCTGCTCCAGGCCGGCCACGGCATCGCCAGTGTCGAAAGGCGGCGTAAGCTCCAGCACGCCCCGGGCCGCAGGGGCCAGATGCGGCTGGCGGGGGATGGCGAATTTTTCCTTGAAGCAGGAACGGACGTAGCCGACCGGCGAAATGTTGTGCTGCATATCAGTAAGGAACGCGGCAGCCGGCGTCGCGGAAGGCTCCGCCGAGGCGCTGCCAGCCTTCGCCCGGACTGGTCTGGGCGCAGGTCAGGGCACCATCGAGCTTGCTTTGCCAGATGAAGAAGGGAGACGGCGCGGCGAAACTCGGGGTGGCCAGAGTGAGCAGCAAGGTGAGGAGCGTGAGGCGCATGGGGTAATTCCGGTGACGTGCGCGGCTACCCTAGCGCCGCTCCGGGCACCGCGCAATAGACCGGTTACAGGTGGAAACCGCCGTCGATGGGGATGATGGCACCGGTCATGTAGGCCCCGGCGGTGCTGGCCAGGCTGATAGCCAATGCCGCCATCTCTTCACCCCGGCCCCAGCGCTTCATCGGAATCAGCGCGGTATCGCGCGCCATGGCTTCCGGGTCGTTGGCGATGAAACGGGTCATCTTGCTGGGGAAGCGACCAGGGGCGATCACATTGACGTTGATGTGTTCCGCCACCAGTTCCCGCGCCAGCATTCGCGACAGCTGATGCAGAGCAGCCTTGCTCGGACCATAGGCGTAGGCTTCCTCGCCATGGGAGGTGATGCCCGCGACCGACCCGATATTGATCACCCGGGCCGGGCTCGCTTCGCTGCCAGCCTTGCGCAGCAAGGGCAGTAGCTGCTGGATACAACTGAACACGGAGGTGACGTTGAGCTGCATGACCTTCTCCCAGCCTTTTGCCGGATAACTTTCCAAGGGCGCGCCCCAGGTTGTGCCGGCGTTGTTCACCAGGATGTCCAGTTGTTCCGTGCGTTGCGCCAGCGCAGCAGCCAGGTCCCTGGCCCCTTCCTCGCTAGAGAGGTCCGCGGCAAGGCCTTGGCATTCGCCGTAGACGGAGAGTTCGGCTGCAGTTTCACGACAGGCTTCGGCATCACGGGCGCAAATGAAGACGCGGGCACCTGCCTCGAGAAAGCCCTGGGCGATCATCCGCCCGATGCCACGGGTACCACCGGTGACCAGGGCGGTGCGGCCCTGAAGACTGAAATAGGGGGGCATAGCGAACCTCGCGAGTGAGCCGGGAAAGGCCCATACCCTAGCCCCGGCATGGCCGGGGCGGGGGCATTATCGAGGTGCGGAATGAAGCGGCATTGTCACGCCGGAGCCGCCTGGGAAGCAGCCAATTCGGCATCCTTGGCCAAGGCTCGCTTGTAGGCCGGACGTTCGATGAAGCGTGCGATGTAGTCCTTGATCGCCGGCACTTCCGGGATCAGGCCGAACTGGGTCGTCCAGTTCAACGCGCTGCCCCAGAGCACATCGGCGGCGGTGAACTGTTCACCCAGTAGCCAGGGGCCGTCCTTCAACTGGCCGAGCAAGGTCTTCATGACGCTGTCGAAATCGCCGTATGGCGAGCGCGATTCTGGAATCGGCTCGCGCTTCTGCACACGATCCACCACAGCCGGTTCGAAGCACGAGCCGTAGAACACCATCCAGCGCAGATAAGGCCCGCGCAATGGATCGCCCAGCGTTGGCGCCAGCTTGGCTTCTGGATATATATCGGCGAGATAGAGGTAGACCGAAACCTGCTCGGTGACTACCGCATCGCCATGGGTGATGGTGGGCACCTTGCCCATGGGGTTGATGGCGAGAAACTCGGGCTTGCGCTGTTCGCCTGTCTTCATATTCATCACATGGAGGTTGTACTCCACGCCCAGTTCTTCCAGCAGGGTCAGCGCACCCGTGGATCGGGTGTAGGGGCAGTGGTAGAGGGTTACCTGGCGGTTCTCGGTAGTCATTGTTCTGGTTCCGCGTGGTCCATGGATGAAGCGAGTCTAGACGGTGCCCCTAGAGCCTGCCGTCCCGGCGCAGACGGCGCAGTACCCAGTGGCGGTAAGCCAGTGACAGAAGTGGTTTGATGAGCGGCAGGCCGATCAGCCAGGCCAGCGGCGCCAGTCTGGGAACACGGGCGAGCAGGAGGATGTAGGCGTCCAGTTCGCGGTGAACTCGGCCGGCTTCATCCTGGACATGGAGTTCGGTGAGCGCGAGGTAGGGGTCGATACCAAGGGTGCGCAGTTCTGCGTCGCGGCCGGTGATGTCGATCCATTCCACACCTTCGGCAGCCCTTGGAAGGGATTCGTACCAGTGGCGATCGGCATTACAGCGAGGACAGGCGCCGTCGTAGAAGACCTTGAGCATGGTCAGGCTCCGGTGATGGGTGTCGCTGCGCTCAACCACATCCTACGACTAATAGGGCGCGTGAGTTTGCCCAAAAGGAAAAGCCCCGCATCAGCGGGGCCCTTTCATTCATCTATCGACTCAGACCAGCTCGGCCCACATGTCGTACTCGTCGGCGTCGACGATGCGTACGCGGACCTTGTCGCCCGGCTTCACGCTGGTGGATTCGATGAACACGCTGCCATCGATTTCCGGCGCGTCCGCCCAGGAACGGGCCACGGCGCCTTCGTCGTCCACCTCGTCGATCAGCACGTCCATTTCCCGGCCAATCTTCAGCTGCAGGCGAGCGGTGGAAATAGCCTGCTGGTGCGCCATGAAACGCTCCCAGCGGTCCTGCTTCACGTCGTCCGGTACCGGCTCCAGGCCGAGGTCGTTGGCCGGTGCGCCGTCCACGGGGGAGTACTGGAAGCAGCCGACGCGATCCAGCTGGGCTTCGGTCAGCCAGTCCAGAAGGTACTGGAAGTCTTCCTCGGTTTCGCCGGGGAAGCCGACGATGAAGGTGGAGCGGATGGTCAGGTCCGGGCAGATCTCGCGCCACTTCTTGATGCGGGCCAGGGTCTTGTCCTCGAAGGCCGGACGCTTCATCGACTTGAGCACTTTCGGGCTGGCGTGCTGGAAGGGGATGTCCAGGTAGGGCAGCAGTTTTCCCTCAGCCATCAGCGGGATCACGTCATCCACGTTGGGGTACGGATAGACGTAGTGCAGGCGGACCCAGACGCCCATTGCGGACAGGGCTTCGCACAGCTCCAGCATGCGGGTCTTCACCGGCTGACCGTTCCAGAAGTCCAGTTTGTACTTGAGGTCGACGCCGTAGGCGCTGGTGTCCTGGGAGATCACCAGCAGTTCCTTCACGCCGGCCTTGACCAGGCGCTCGGCCTCGGAGAGCACGTCGCCTACAGGGCGGCTGACCAAGCGGCCGCGCATGGAGGGGATGATGCAGAAGCTGCAGCTGTGGTTGCAGCCTTCGGAAATCTTCAGGTAGGCGTAGTGACGCGGGGTCAGCTTGATGCCCTGGGGCGGTACCAGGTCGACGAAGGGGTCGTGGTCGGCCTTTGGCGGAATCACCTCGTGCACGGCACTGACCACTTGCTCGTACTGCTGAGGACCGGTCACGGCCAGTACGCTCGGGTGCACGTCACGAATGGAGTCTTCGGAAACACCCATGCAACCGGTGACGATCACCTTGCCGTTCTCTGCGATGGCTTCACCGATGGCGTCCAGGGATTCGGCCTTGGCGCTGTCGATGAAACCGCAGGTGTTTACCACTACTACGTCGGCATCCTGGTAGGTCGGCACGATCTCGTAGCCTTCCATGCGCAGCTGGGTGAGGATGCGTTCGGAGTCGACAGTGGCCTTTGGGCAACCCAGGCTGACGAATCCGACTTTTGGAGTAGCGGTGGACATTGCGGCTAACCTCGATGGGCGCTCGGGAGGGCGCCTCTGATCAAAAAGTGCGCAATTCTAGCGGCAGGCGCGGACCATTTCCACCCTCATCTGTTGTCATTTCGCGGCTAGCCTTTAGGAAACTGGTGAGGGATGAGTGGGATGCTTCTCATTGCCGGGAAGGCTTCTCAAATGATGCGCGGCAACAGTCATCAACAGGAAGGTTCAGATGAGCGAGAGCATCACGCAACCTGCCGAGCAGCAAGCCGGACATACGGCTTCCGGCCTCGGCATGCTGGTCGCCGCAGCGGGAGTGGTCTACGGCGATATCGGCACCAGCCCGCTGTACACCCTCAAGGAAGTGTTTTCCGAACAGTATGGAGTCCAGGTCAACCATGACGGGGTTCTGGGGGTACTTTCACTGATCTTCTGGTCGCTGATCTGGGTGGTCTCGATCAAGTACATGCTGTTCGTGCTGCGCGCCGATAACGACGGGGAAGGCGGCGCCATGGCGTTGACCGCCCTGGCCCAGCGTGCCGCCAGGTCATACCCCAGGCTGAAACTGGCGGTGTTGCTGCTCGGCCTGTTTGGCACGGCGCTGTTCTATGGCGACAGCATGATCACCCCGGCAATCTCGGTTCTCTCGGCTATCGAGGGCCTCGATCTGGCGTTCGATGGCATCAGCCACTGGGTGGTGCCGCTATCGTTGATCGTGCTGGTAGGGCTGTTTCTGATCCAGAAACACGGCACCGCGCGGATCGGGATTTTCTTCGGGCCGATCATGGTGCTCTGGTTCAGCGTGCTGGGTGCCCTCGGGCTCTACGGGATACTCCAGCAGCCCGAAGTGCTCAAGGCGATAAACCCATACTGGTGCTTACATTTCTTCATTACCCATCCGGCCGTCGGCGTGGCCATTCTCGGGGCGGTGGTGTTGGCCCTGACCGGGGCCGAGGCGCTCTACGCCGATATGGGTCACTTTGGCCGCAAACCTATCGCCCGCGCCTGGTTCTTCCTGGTGCTACCGGGGCTGGTGCTGAATTACTTCGGCCAGGGTGCGGCGATCCTTGGTGATGCCAACGCGGCGCGAAACCCTTTCTACTTATTGGCACCGGGCTGGGCGCTGCTGCCCATGGTGCTGCTGTCTACCCTGGCCACCGTGATCGCGTCCCAGGCGGTGATATCCGGAGCATTCTCCCTGACTCATCAGGCCATGCAGCTGGGGTACATACCACGCATGTTCGTGCAGCACACGTCGCAGCAGGAGCAGGGACAGATCTATATCGGCGCCGTGAACTGGGCGTTGATGGTGGGCGTTGTGCTGCTGGTGCTGGGCTTCGAGTCGTCTGGGGCGCTGGCCTCGGCGTACGGCGTGGCGGTGACGGGGACCATGCTGATCACCACCCTGTTGGTGTCCGTGGTGATGCTGCTGCTGTGGAAAACGCCCTGGTGGCTGGCGGTTCCGGTGCTGCTCGGCTTTCTCTTCGTCGATAGCCTGTTCTTCGCCGCCAACGTGCCGAAGATCCTCCAGGGTGGTGCCTTCCCGGTTGTTGCCGGTACTGCCTTGTTCATCCTGATGACCACCTGGAAGCGTGGCAAGCAGATCGTGGTCGAGCGCCTGGACGAAACCGCGTTGCCATTGCCGCTGTTCATCGCCAGCATCCGTTCGCAGCCGCCCCATCGGGTGCAGGGTACTGCCGTGTTCCTCACCGCGCGGACGGACGCCGTGCCCCACGCGCTGTTGCACAACCTGCTGCACAACCAGGTGCTGCATGGGCAGGTAGTGCTACTGACGGTTATCAGCGAGGACACGCCGCGGGTGGCGCCAGATCGGCGTTTCGAGGTGGACGCCTACGGCGATGGTTTCTTCCGGGTGATCCTGCACTTCGGTTTCATCGAAGAACCGGACGTGCCGGCGGCGCTGAAGCTCTGTCACCTCAATGAGCTGGATTTCAGCCCGATGAGCACCACCTACTTCCTCAGTCGCGAGACGGTGATTCCCACTAAGCGCATTGGCATGGCGCGTTGGCGGGAGGCGCTTTTCGCCTTCCTGCTGAAGAACGCCAACAGCAACCTGAAGTACTTCAACCTGCCGCTGAACCGGGTGATCGAGCTGGGGACGCAGGTGGAAATTTGAAACCTTGCAAGTAGGGTGCGTCATGCGCACCGGAACATCGCGCGATGCTTCCGGTGCGCGCGGCGCACCCTGCTGGGAGCCTGGTATCAGCTCTTGCCTGGCAACATACGCGCCAGGGTGTTGTCCCGGCTCACATAGTGGTGGAACAGCGCGGCCACGGCGTGTAGGCCGATCAGCCAGTAGCCGGCGGTGCCCGCCAACTCGTGGAGCTCCTTGATCTGGCCGGCCAGTTCCTTGTTCGGGCCAATCAGTGCCGGCAGTTCCAGGCCGAAGAAGGGGATGGGCTTGCCTGCGGCGCTGAGGATCAGCCAACCGGCCAGGGGGGCACCGATCATCAGGGCGTAGAGCGCCAGGTGCATCAGCTTGGAGAGGGCGTTCTGCCAGCTTGCCGGTGCGGGTTCGATGGCCGGGGTTGGGGAAGTCATTCGTCCGATCAGGCGCAGCCCGACCAGGAAGAGCACTGCCAGGCCGAGCATGAAGTGCCAGTGCTTGAGAAGTTCGCGGGCTTCGCTGCCTTTGGGAAAGTTGCCCTTCAGCTCGATGCAGGCATACACGGCGGCGATCAGTACCAGCATCAGCCAGTGCAGGGCGATGGACAGGCTCCCATAGCGGGCGGGTGTGTTCTTGAGACTCATCACGGTTCCTCTTTCTCGTTATGCGAAACAGCCGAAGAGAATAGTCGCCTTGCCTTAAGCGAATCTGAACCCAGATCAATCCCTGGCCAGGGAATCCTGCCGTTTCTCTACTGCTGCCAGCAGTTTCTCCGCCAATGCCGGATATTTCTCGTCGTAATGGTGGCCACCCGGAAGCTCCAGATTTTCCCCGACGGCGCCCGGTTGGGTGCATCCGCTTTCATTGGCTTCGTCCTTGCCGAACACGCACAGCACCTTGGCTGCAGGCAACCTGGCCAGTTCCGGAGCGGTGGCGGCTTCCTGGCCGGCTTTGCCGAGCCAGCCTTGTACTTCGATTTCGAAGCTGCCGCTGCGCGCCAGGGCCAGCAGCAGGATGGCGTCCACCTGGTCCTGGTCGGCCTTGGGCAGACGGTTGTAGAAGGCCGGTAGCACGTCGGCGCCAAACGAGTAGCCCGCCAACACGAAGCGCTTGGCGCCCCACTTTTCGCGGTATTGCTTCATCAGTCGGCTGAGATCGGCGGCGCCCTGTTCCGGGCTCTTGTGCTGCCAGAAGTAGCGCAGCGAATCGATGCCGACCACTGAATGGCTACGCTTGGCCATTTCGTCCGCCACGGCGCGATCCAGGTCGCGCCAGCCGCCGTCACCGGAATAGAACAGGGTGACGGTTTCGACGGGTTTGGCCGCTGGCACTTCCACGACCGGCAACGGCTCGCCCTGGCCTTGCAGCAGGCTGGCGAGGCGCTGCTGGAGCAATTGCACGAGGCTGGTGTCGTAGTCGCTGATCAGGGTTTCGGCGTTGGCCTGGTTGCGTGCGAATGCGGCGCTAGGGTCGTCCGGGTTGTCGTTCCATGCAGCCAGCCAGTGGCCGTGGGGAGCCTGGTTGGGCAGGGCGGCGGGGCAGTCCGGGGTGTCCAGGCTGAAGTCGATGGACACGGCCTGGGCGTTGTCATCGCCCTGGCCGGCCAGCCAACGCCAGGCGAAGGAGGCCCCCGGGCCGATCCCTGCCACCAGATCAGGTTCGCCGCCGAGGGTGTTACGGGCCTGCTGCAGACGCTGCTGCTGCGCCGCGCAATTTTTCTCCGGCAAGTCCACTTGCAGCAGGCGGGCATTACCGCCGCGGGCCAGGGCCAGCAGGTCGGTGTCGGCCAGGCGCTGGTCGCCGCTGGCCAGCAACAGGACGCGGTGCTGTAGGGCGCCAGCCGGGCTGGCCAGGGTTATGGCACTGCCGTCCGGCGATTTCAGGTGATCCAGCCGGGCTTGGGGCGCTGGGCGGCTCCAGATCAACAGGGCGGTACCGACCAGGGCGAGAACCAGGATCAGCAGCAGGCGCCGCCAATTGCGCTTGAGCATGAGCACCTCAGCGTTTTACCAAACCTGTGAAACCGCCCGCGATCAGGGCTGCGGTATCGGCCAGTGCCACCAGCGGGTCGAGGCCAGCGGGCACCGCCATGTAGCGCGGTTCCCAGTCGGGCTGGAATTTTTCCTTGAAGCGACGCAGGCCCTGGAAGTTATAGAACTGCTCGCCACGGCGGAAAATGAGGGCGCCGAGGCGCTGGGTCAGAGGTGCACCGCGGCGCGGTTGCAGGCCGGCCAGCGGGACCATGCCCAGGCTGAATCGGGCATGGCCGCGCTCCTTGTAGTGCAACAACAGGCTGAGCATGAGGAACTCCATGGTCAGCTTGGGTGCGTGAGGGTGAACGCGCATCAGGTCGATGCTGGAGAGAATGTTGCCTTCGGTCTCCAGCAGGTTGGCGAAGGCCACCGGCTTGCCCTCGAACTGAATGGTAGCGATGCGGAAGTGGTTCAGGTAGTCCGGGTCGAAGCGACCGAGCGAGAAGCCTTTCTCTCGTGCCTGTTTGCCTTGCATCCAGGCTTCGGAAATGGACTGGAGCTGGTCGAGCGGCGCGGTTCCGACTTCGTAGATCTGCAGGCTGAGGCCGTCGCGCTGGCCACGGCTCAGGGTGTAGCGCAGGTCCTTCATGGCCTTGTTCTTGGCTTCCAGGTCGAAGCGGGGCAAGTCGACGCGCGCTTCCTCGCCCAGCTTCAGCGCCGACAGGCCAATGTCCATGTAGTAGGGCAGGTTTTCTGCGCGAACCTGGTAGAACACCGGCCTCGCATGATGGTGGTCGCACAGGTCGCGGAACTGCCAGATCAACTCGGCGCGCCGGTGCGCCGGGCCGATGGGGTCGAACAGGGCGACCAGGCTACGGCCACGGCGGGCGTACATGAGGAACGCGTCGCCTTGCGGATGGAACAGCAGGGCCTTGTCGCCGGTCAGCACCAGACCGCCGTCGGGCTGGTCGGAGGCACGGATCACGTCTGCGGCGCGCCGCAGTTCGTCGTCAGTGGGCTCGTGGATGGTCGGCGGCACTGGGCGCAACAGCCAGGCCAGGGCGATACCGGCCAGCAGCACGCCACTGGCCAGGGAGGCGCGAAGTGCGCGGGGCGCATCGCCATCCACTTCGAACTGCCACCAGAGTTCATGGCTGTAGGGCACGTCCTGGAAGGCGAAGAACATCACCCAGATCGCCGCCAGAAGTACGCAGGCACTGGCTGCCAGGTTGAGCGGCGAGAAGGGCATCTCCAGCAGGCGGCTGGGGCGGTAGAAGGCGGTACGGAAGATGGCCAGCAGCACGGCCGTCATGGTCAGCAGGCTGGCTTCTTCCCAGTCGAAGCCCTTGAGCAGTGACATCCCGGCACCCGTCAGCAGCAGCACCACGGTCAACGCCCAGGCCGCCGACAGGCGGTGCCTCAGGCCGTGGGCCAGCAACAGGCAGAGCACGCCGACAAGGCTGGCGACCAGGTGCGAGGCATCGATCAAGCGATGGGGAATGAGGAAGCTAAGGTGCTCCAGGCGGACGTCGGCTGCCGGGGTGACGCCGGAGAACAGCAGCACCACGCCGCTCAGAAACACCAGTAGCGAAAGTACCGGCGCTGCAAGGCCTGAAGCGGCGCGAAGGGCCTGGCGACTAGCGGGGAACAGGCGTTGGGCCTCATTGGCGAGCAACAACAGGCAAGCCAGCACCAGTGGCAGGCCGACATAGATCAAACGGTAGAGGAGCAGTGCGGCTGCCAGTGGTGCGGCGCCCAACTGGCCAGCGAAGGCTGCCAGCAGCACAGCCTCGAATACACCGACTCCGCCGGGTACATGGCTGAGCACGCCAGCGGCCAGGGCGAGCATGTACACCAGCAGGAATGCACCGAGGGGCGGCGCTTCCGGCAGCAGGACATAGAGCACGCAGGCTGCGGCACAGACGTCCACCACCGTGATCAGCAACTGCAGTGCCGATAGACGCAGACCCGGCAGGCGCACGCTGCGATTGCCCAGAGGCAGGTCGATACAGCCGGGCACTGGCGGCTCTGCTGCACGGTGTCGCGAAATCCAGAGGATGAGTCCGCCACTGGCCAGCAATACACCCATCGCAAGGATGATCACCAGGTTTTTCGGCAGGCCCAGGGCAAGGGAGGCGGCAGCCGGGGCGCTCAGTGCGGCAAGGGCGGCCAGGGGGGGGAGTGCAGAACCCAGGGCCAGGCTGGCGAACAGGGTGATGCGGGCGATGTCGCCTGCGCCGAGATCGTTGCGCCCGTAGAGGCGAAAGCGCACCGAGCCGCCGGTGAGCATGGACAAGCCAACGGCATTGCCGACCCCTGACGCACAGAAGCTGCCGAGTGCCATGCGCTGCAAGGGCAGGTGCACTCCGGCGAAGCGGCAGCCGGACCACTCGTAGCCGATGTAGGCGATGAAACTGACTGCGGTGGCACCCAGGGCCAACAGCAGGCTGGTGCCAGGGACGTCATGGATGGCACCACGCAATGCATCGGGGTCCAGTTCTCGCAGCAGGTGCCAGCACGCCAGCAGGCCGAGGACGAAGACCAGCAGGGTGAACGCGACGACGATCCACTGCCGATAAGCCGTGAGGCCATCCAGCCAGCGTAGCGGGGCGGGTTCTTCGTTGAGTGGGCCGTTGGCCGGGTTTTCCGCTGGCGGAGTGTTGGCGCGCATCAAGCACCTCTAGGCAATGTGCGCCACTGTGTGTGGGCGCCGACAGCAAGTTCCAAGTGTCTGGCAGAACTTTTTTCATGGCCGGCAGGGCCGCACGGAAACACGTGGGACAGCCGGGTGTAGCGCCAAGTCTAGGCGAGCGCGGGAGGGCGGCTGTAGCGGGGATTCGGGGAGGACAGGAGGCGAGCGGCAATTTGTCGCGGCCGGAGGCCCCGCCGGTCAATGCCAGACCGAGCGGGTCTCCCAATCGCGGAACTGATCGGCAGGGATCGGCTGGCTGATCTTGTAGCCCTGGGCGATATCGCAGCCGTACTGGCCGAGCTGGTTGAAGGTCAGCTGGTCTTCGACCCCTTCGGCGACGACCGTCAAATCCAGGTTATGCGCTAGCTCGATGATGGAGCGAACGATCTTCGCCGAACCGTCGTTGCTGGTCATGGCGGTCACGAAGGACTGGTCGATCTTCAGCGAATCCACCGGCAGTCTCTGCAGATAGGCAAGGGACGAGTAACCGGTGCCGAAGTCGTCAATGGTCAGGTGGGCGTCCAGTTCCTTGAGTGCGCTGAGGGTTTGCATCGAGGCAACCGGGTCTTCCATCAGTGCGCTTTCGGTCAGCTCGAACTCGATCCAGTGGGGCTTGGCGCCCCAGGTGGCGAAGGAGCCCTTGATGCGCTCCAGCAGGCGAGGGTCTCGCAGGTCGTGGGCGGAGAGATTGACCGATATCGGTCGTTCATCGCCCTCCTCATGCCAGGCATATCGTTGGCCCAGGGCGGTATCCAGCACCCAGAGGGTCAGCGGGGTGATCAGGCCGGTGTTCTCCGCAAGGCGGACGAATTCGTCCGGAGGCAGCATGCCGTGTTGCGGATGGCGCCAGCGCACCAGGGCCTCAGTGCCACAAACGCGATTGCTGGCGATATCCACTTTGGGTTGGTAGTAGAGCAGCAGTTCGTTGCGATCGATGGCGCGGCGCAGGTCGCCCATCAGCGTCAGGTGCTGGGCGCATTCCTGATCGAGTCCGCCCTGGAACACCGCGAAGCCCGCATTGGAGCGCTTGGCCTGTTCCATGGCACTGCCAGAGCGGCGGATCAGCGCTTCTGGCGCCGTGCCGTGGCCGGGGTAGAGAGCAATGCCGATGCTGGCGCGGGCTTCCAGATAGAGGCCGGAAAGCTCCACCGGGTCGTACAGCGCGGTGAGAATCTGCTTGGCCAATTGCGAGGCGTGCTCGGCACCGCTATTAGGCATTAGCACAGCGAATTCACACTCACCCATTCTTGCCACGGTTCGTTCCGGCCCCACCACCTGCTTCAGGCGGGACGCGATCTCGATCTGCAGGCGGTCGCCTTCGCGATAGCCGAGGGTCTCGTTGATCTCCTGGTTGCGCGCGATTTCCAGGTGCAGCAGGCCAAAGGGGCGGCGTTCCTGGCGGGCAGTGGCGATGGCGGTGTCCAGCAGCTCGTGCAGGCGTACCCTGTTGGGCAGGCCGGTCAGCGCGTCTTCATAGGCCATCCTGCGGATGGTCGCTTCGGCTTCCAGGGCGCGGGATCGGGTGCGCAGCGTGGCGATGCCGAAACCCAGATCGTTGGCCATGGCCAGGAGCAGTTCCACTTCCTTTTCATCGAAGGCATCGGCGCTGGCGGCCATGATCACCAGCATGCCGATGGGTTTTTCTTCCACGTGAAGGGGGAGTGCCAGTGCGCCGGAGAAACCAAGCTCCAGGGCTTCCTCATGCAGTGCCGCGGCGGAATCATTGAGCAGGTCACGCATTACCAACGGACTGCCGGCGAGCAGCGCCTGCTCCAGTTCGCCATGGAAGTTTCGGTCATGGCTGCCGGCGCCCCATCCCTGGCAGATGCCATTAGCGGCGTGGCATGCCATCACCTTATATGGATGCGCCGGATCGTCTTGGCGATAGTCGACCCAGGCCTGGCAATAACCGCATTCATCCACCAGGACCCGGCAGATATCTGCCAGCAGCGGGGTTTCGCTAGCAGCGTGGATCACCGCATGGTTGACCGCCACGCGAGTCGTCAGGGCGCGATTGAGGGCTTCCACCTGGAGTTCGGCCTGTCGGCGGTGGGCCTTGCTGCGCAGTGCCTGGAGGCCGAAGGCCAAGTCATCGGCGGCTTCGCTGAGCAGTTCCAGTTCGCGTTCGCCAAAGGCGTCGGGTTCTTTGGCACAGATGGCGAGGGCGCCAAAGATTTGGCCTTCCACCCGCAGGGGTAGAGACAGGACCGAGGCGATACCGTGGGTTACCGCGCTTTCCCGCCAAGGGCTGAGCCTGGGGTCGGTGAGGATATTGCGCGTAATAGTTGGGGTGCCGGTGCGGATGGCCGTACCCGTGGTGCCCTGTCCCCGCTCGCGGTCGGCCCAGGTGATGTTTAGCGAGTCGACATATTCTTTATCCAGTCCCACATGCGCCAGGGGAGTCACCGACTGCGCTTCGTCATGCTCGGCGCGACCGACCCAGGCCATGCGGTAGCCACCTTCTTCTACGACTACGCGGCAGATTTCCTTGAACAGGAAACACGGGTCTTCGGCGCGTAGAAGGGCGCGATTGCAGCCGCTCAGCGTACGCAGGGCGCGGTTGAGGTATTCGACTTCCTCGCTGGAGGCGCAGTAGGCGGCCATGGCCAACCTCCATCTGGTAGACGGGTGCGCTTGAAGTATAGAGGTCGGGACTTGTCCGGTCGGGTGACTGACGAACAGCCTGGACAGACGGAGGGACGGTGGAAACGAAAAAGGCCACTCCGAAGAGTGGCCTTTTCCTAATGTTGGTTGCGGGAGCTGGATTTGAACCAACGACCTTCGGGTTATGAGCCCGACGAGCTACCAGACTGCTCCATCCCGCGACGGCAATTCTACAGATCGGCGGGGGGCTGTCAAATGATTTCTGCTTTTTAAATCAAATACTTAATTCGAGCCCAAACGAAAAAGGCCACTCCGAAGAGTGGCCTTTTCCTAATGTTGGTTGCGGGAGCTGGATTTGAACCAACGACCTTCGGGTTATGAGCCCGACGAGCTACCAGACTGCTCCATCCCGCGGCGGCAATTCTACAGTTCTGCGAGGGGCTGTCAAACGATTTCTCAGAAAAAATCTTTTTCCCTCAAATATTTAGCAATCCGCGGAGAGGGCAAGGCTGGCTTACTACTACGCTAGAGCGGCCGGCGGGAGCGACGGCTGCTGTATCATCGCCGGTTACCCGAACCGCCCCTGCGCCACCTACCGCCATGCCGCAACGAAAAATCATCCACATTGACTGCGACTGCTTCTACGCCGCTATCGAAATGCGCGATGACCCTGCTTTGGCGGGTAAGCCCCTGGCCGTGGGTGGTTCCCCGGACAAGCGCGGGGTCGTGGCTACCTGCAACTACGACGCACGGGCCTACGGAATACGCTCGGCCATGCCGATGCGCACGGCCGTCAAGTTGTGCCCGGACCTGAACATCGTCCGTCCGCGGATGGATGTCTATAAATCCGTGTCGCGGCAAATCCACCAGATTTTTCGCGACTACACCGAGATCATCGAGCCGTTGTCGTTGGACGAGGCTTACCTGGATGTATCCGACAGCCCGCATTTCAATGGCAGCGCAACGCGCATTGCCCAGGAAATTCGCCGGCGAGTGGCGGCGGAGTTGCATATCACGGTGTCCGCTGGTGTTGCGCCCAACAAGTTCATCGCCAAGATCGCCAGTGACTGGCGCAAGCCGGATGGCCTGTTCGTGGTCACGCCGGACCAGGTGGACGAATTCGTCGCCGCGCTTCCGGTGGGCAAGCTGCATGGGGTCGGCAAGGTGACTGCAGAGAAGCTTGCGCGCCTGGGGGTACGCACCTGTGCGGACCTTCGCGACTGGAGCAAGCTGGCACTGGCACGAGAGTTCGGCAGCTTCGGCGAGCGCCTCTACAACCTGGCCCGTGGTCAGGACGACCGCATCGTGCAGGTGGACAGCCGCCGACAGTCCATCAGCGTGGAAAACACCTATGACCAGGATTTGCCGAATCTGGACGCCTGCCTTGAGCAACTACCGGCCCTGCTGGATGAACTACGCGGGCGAATGGCGCGGCTGGATGCCAGCTACAAACCGGATAAACCCTTCGTGAAGCTGAAGTTCCACGACTTCACCCAGACCACTCTGGAACAGGCCGGTGCCCGTCGTGACCTGGACAGCTATCGGCAACTGCTGAGCACGGCATTCGCCCGTGGCGACAAACCGGTGCGCCTGATTGGCGTGGGGGTGAGGTTGCAGGACCTGCGTGGCTCGCTCGAGCAACTATCCCTGTTCTGACGCACGCCCCGCCTTTTTGTAGGGGCGAACTCATTCGCCAAGCAGGTCGAAGGCCTGCCCTTCGACGCCGCGAGGGGCAGCGTTGCTGCTCTTGGCGAGTGAGTTTACCCCTACATTGAAAGGATGGCGCGGGAGGAGGAGATCAACCTTCCGCCGGCCAAAGCCGGATCGGCTTGCCTTCGGCGGGCCACAGGCGCAGTTGGTCGATGGGGGAAATGTCCCAGCGTTGCACCTTGCCCAGGGAGTCGAGGAAGCGCTGTTCCTGCTCCATCAGTGCAGGGGCGCACATCTTGCGGGTGCTGCCGGCGGCGCCGAAGGTGAGCTTGTCGCCTTCCAGGGTGTAGGACGCGAACCAGTGGTTGCAGCCGGCGTTGCCGTAGGCGCGGTTGTCGTCGCCCAGGGTGATGGTCAGGTGGCTACGGTCGATCAGCGGGCGTTCGCCGATCCACTCCACCTGATAGGTCGTGCCGGTTTCCAGTTGCGGACGGTCAGTGGCGCAGCCTGTGAGAGCGGCAGCCACGGCAGTCAGCAGCAGGGTTTTTGGGATCATTGGGCGTCCTCCTGACGACAGTTCGGGCAGTAATGCTTGCCAGCCTGACTGCGCCAGCCCAGCTCCGCGATACGCGCTTCGGCGGCGGGGGCCTGGGCCTGCTTGCCGAGGCCGCCGTCGACGGCGAACTCGAAGTCCAGGTGCGCGCCGCAGGCGTCACAGTCAACTTGCCAGTTGTGAATCGAGAGCTCCTTGAAAACCGGGCCCTTGGCCACCGCCAGCCACTGGCCGGGCGGGTTGATCAGGTGGCGCACCTTGTCCACGGTCAGGCGCATGCTGAGGTCGCGGCTGCCTTTGAGGGTTACCAGCAGGGTGTCGCCAGTCTTGATCGAGCCGCCGGTACCCGTTACCTGGTAGAGGCCCGGGGAGAGGGCGCGGCATTCGTTCAAGGTGTGGGCGGGATTGAGCAGGTTGTAACGGAAATCGTGTTCGGCCATAGGTCCTCCGGAAGCGCCGCGCATGCTAACACGGCCTAGGCGTCCACCTGATTGCACGGCCGTCCGGCGGCCCAGGCGAGGATGTTATCCAGGGTGGTGCGGGCTATGGCGGATAAGGCTTCGTGGGTGAGGAAGGCCTGGTGGGCGGTGATGATCACGTTGGGAAAGGTGAGCAGTCGCGCCAGCACATCGTCCTGCAGGGGCAGGTCGGAACGGTCCTCGAAGAACAGGTTGGCTTCTTCTTCATAGACATCCAGGCCCAGGTAGCCGAGCTGGCCGGATTTCAGCGCATCGATCAGCGCTGGCGTATCCACCAGGGCACCGCGCCCGGTGTTGATCAACATGGCACCGGGTTTCATCTGTTCCAGGCTACTGGAGTTGATCAGATGCCGGGTGGCCTCATTGAGCGGGCAATGGAGGCTGATGACGTCGCTATCGGCCAGCAATTCCGGCAGCTCGACATAGACCGCGCCCATCGCTTCGACACTCGGATTGCGCTGCGGATCGAAGGCCAGCAGGCCGCAGCCGAAGCCGGCCATGATGCGAGCGAAGGTGGCGCCGATCTGGCCGGTGCCGACCACGCCGACGGTCTTGCCTACCAGATCGAAACCAGTCAGGCCGTGGAGGGTGAAGTCGCCTTCGCGGGTGCGGTTATAGGCACGATGCAGGCGTCGGTTGAGCGCCAGGATCAGCGCTACCGCGTGCTCGGCTACGGCATGGGGGGAGTAGGCCGGTACTCGCACCACGGTCAGGCCGAGGCGCTTGGCGGCCGCCAGGTCGACATGGTTGTAGCCGGCCGAACGCAGGGCGATGAGTCGTGTACCGCCGCTGGCCAGGCGCTCCAGTACGGGGGCGCACAGGTCGTCATTGATGAATGCGCAGACCACATCGAAACCATTGGCCAGGGCCGTGGTGTCGAGGGTCAGCCGCGTCTGCTGGAAGTGCAGCTCGAAGTTTGGGCCGGCCCCGAGGAAGCTCTCGCGATCATAGGCCTGACTGCTGAACAGAATGGTGCGCATGGATTCTCCTTGGTTGCCCAGCAGCATAGCTGGCGTCTGGCCACTGCACGTTGTTCCGGGTCAGGCCTCCATTCGCGCCACTTCGGCGAGGCGAGCGATGGCCGCATCCAGTTCAGCCAGTGCCTGCGGGGCGCCGGGATCGTTCTGTTTGAGCAGGGTTTCGCTGCGCTGGCAGGCTGCGCGCAGTTGTGGAACGCCGCAGTAGCGAGTGGCGCCGTGCAGGCGGTGAACGCGTTCCAGCAGGGTGGTGCGGTCGCCACTGCGGGCGGCGAGCTGGATGGCTTCGCGGTCTGCGTCGAGAGAGGCCAGCAACATCGAAAGCATGTCCGCGGCAAGGTCCGCCTTGCCCGCGGCCAGGCGCAACCCTTCCTCCGGGTCGAGCACTTCCAGGCCATCATCCAACCGGCCTTCACGCCCCTGGCGTTGCACGGGCTGGCTACCGAGGCTGAGGCCGGTCCATTTGAGGACGACCTGGGCCAGCTGGCGTTCGCCAATGGGCTTGGTCAGGTAGTCGTCCATTCCGCCCTGGAGCAGGGCGCGCTTTTCGTTCGCCAGAGCGTGGGCGGTGAGGGCGACGATGGGCACCGGATCGATGCGCTGGTCGCTTTCCCAGCGGCGGATCGCCTCGGTGGCCTGGGTGCCATCCATGCCGGGCATCTGCACATCCATCAGGATCAGGTCGAAGCGCTCGCGTTGCACGGCTTCTATGGCGTCGAAGCCGCTGTCGACGGCTCGCACTTCGGCGCCCATGTCCGTCAGCAGGGTCTGCACCAGAAGTAGGTTGGCCGGGTTGTCGTCGACGCAGAGCAGACGTGGCGCACGGCTGTTGTTCGGTTGCTGCGGCTCGACGCGCATTTGGCGGGGGCTGACCAGGCCGCTCAGGGCCTGCTGCAGCTTGATTGTGCAGGTGGGCTTGGCCTGCAATTGGCTATGCGCTTCGGGCAGGGCGCGATGGTAGAGCGCCTGTTCGGTCGTGGGGCAGAGCACCAGGCTTTTGCAGCCGAGCTGTTCGAGATCCCAGACCCTTTGGCTGAGCTGCTCTGGTGAAAGTGCCTGGACGTCGGCGCCGATCACGGCGAGGCCGATTGGGCGCTTGCTCAGGCGGCGTGCGGCGACGTCGTCCACCAGAGCGCTGATGCTCGGGTAGTCCAACACTTCCAGGCCGCAGTCTTCCAGTTGGTGATGCAGCGACTGCCGTGTCAGTTCCTGTGGCTCCAGCACGGCTATGCGACGGCCTTCCAGTTGGGGTTGTACACCGCTCTCCATCTCGTCCAGCGACTTGGGCAGGCTGAGCGTGATCCAGAACTCCGAGCCGACCCCCGGTGTGCTGCTGACGCCAATCTCACCGCCCATCTGTTCGATAAGGCGCTTGGATATCACCAGGCCGAGACCGGTGCCACCGGCCTGGCGGGAGAGGGAGTTGTCGGCCTGGGTGAAGGCCTGGAACAAGGCGCGCAAGTCTGCGTCGGTCAGGCCGATGCCGGTGTCCTGAACGCTGATGCGCAACTGCGCCAGCTCGTCGTCGCTGTCGTCTTCGAGCATGGCGCGCACGGCGATGCTGCCTTCGCGGGTGAACTTGATGGCATTGCTCACCAGGTTGGTCAGGACCTGCTTGAGACGCATCGGATCGCCCATCAGGTGCAGGGGGGTGTCGCGATAGACCAGGCTGACCAGCTCCAGGTGTTTCTCGTGGGCAGCCGGGGCAAGGATGGTGAGGGTGTCCTGGACCAGGTCGCGGAGATTGAAGGGGATGCTCTCCAGGACCAGTTTGCCGGCCTCGATCTTCGAGAAGTCGAGCACCTCGTTGATGATTCCCAGCAGGCTGTCGGCGGATTTTTCGATGGTGGCGAGGTAGTCCTGCTGGCGTGAGGTGAGGTCGCTTTTCTTCAGCAGGTTGGTGAAACCGAGAATGCCGTTGAGCGGAGTGCGGATCTCGTGGCTCATGTTGGCGAGGAACTCTGACTTGATGCGGCTTGCCTCCAGGGCTTCCTTGCGCGCCAGGTCCAGCTCGATGTTCTGGATCTCGATGGTCTCGAGGTTCTGGCGGACGTCCTCGGTGGCCTGGTCGATGTTGTGCTGCAGTTCTTCCTGGGCGGTCTGCAGGGCCTCTGCCATGCGATTGATGCCTGACGCCAGTTCGTCCAGTTCATGGCTACCCAGCGGGGGCAGGCGGGTTTCCAGGCGACCCTCCTTGAGCAGCGCGACACCCTGCTTGATGCGGCGTAAGGGGTCGTTGATCGCGCGGCTCATGCGCAGGGCCAGCAAAGCGGTGACACCCAGGCCCGTGGAGATCAGCAACAGACTGGCGAGCAGGCTGCGATAGCCGCGCAGCAAGGTGCCCTGGTGGGACATTTCCAGTTCAACCCAACCCAGCAGGTTGTCGTTGGGTAGTGGTGTCTTGTCGCCGGAAAGCACCCGATGGCGCTCGAACACTGGCTGCAGGAAGCGAGTGGCCTCCGTGTTGCTCGTCAGCGAGAGATTGTTGCCTTCGCCATCAGGGCTTTCATTGAGCATGCGGGGCCCGGCATGGGCGAGGCGCTTGTGATCAGCACCGATGAAACTCACTGCGCGCACATCGGCCTGGTCCAGCGCGTGGTCGGCGATGCGCTCCAGCAACACAGCGTCCCCGCGAATCAATGCGGGAGCAGCGAGAGGCGCCAGGTGCTCGGCGATCATCTGGCCGCGTTGCAGCAGCTGGGCCTGCATGTCGGCCTGCTGCACCCAGGTGAAATAGCCGCCCAATACCAGTGCCAGCAGGCTGGTGGGCAGCAACGTCAGCATGAGCACGCGGCCCTTGATACCCAGATCCTTGTACACGCCCATCCTCTCCCCATGCGCTTTCCGCGCAGTGTAGCGACTCATTGGGTGGGAATCTGCTGGCCGTCTTGTAGAATTGCCGGCGCTCTACGTAATCATTCCTGTTTGCAGGTGATCTCCGTGCTAGGTATCCATCGCGCTCCCGCTCGAATCCTGGCTATCAAGGACGATCTCCGCGACGAAGGCTCAGGTGTACTCGAAGAACAACTGGAACTGATGCTCGAACCCTTCGCCCGGCTCAACCAGGCACGTCAGGGGATGGCGGCTTCGGTTTGGGTTTGAGCATCGCCGCAGCGCGATCGTCCTGCAGGGTGGGGCGGTCTGGGCGCGTAACCTCGATCCGGGCTGTGCATGTACCTTCGTCTGCCGGTCTGGCAGGGCAGCCCGAGCTGAGCCGCCCCGTCACAGGTCAGAACCTGACGTTGGTGGTCAGTTCGGCGAACGGCCTGCAGGTGGCCCACAGGCTGAGGCTTTCCGGGGCGATGTACTTCATCTCCTTGCCGGAATAGTCCGCACCACCGCGTTTCTTCGCGGCCAGGCTAAGGTTTGCCGAAGGCAGAATGGCGCCCTCGGACCTGTTTGTGCTCATCGCAAGTTTCTCCCCGGTGAAAAAATGGAGGGGATCAGATGAGAGGGTTTCTCAAAAGAAAGTTTTTACGTTTGGTTTACCGGTGCGCTATCAACAGGTATTCCTGTAGCGCCTCGCGATCGCTGTCGTCGCCCAGTTCGGCCGCGCGCTGGTAGTAGGGCAGGGCCAGCGCCTGGATGCGTGATTCTGCCGCTTCAGCCAGGCTGGCGCGGCTGGCTCGCAGGAAATTGAGGTTCCCTCCCGCCAGGGCCTGTTCCAGCCAGTGGACGGCTTCATCCACCTCGCCTTTGGCCGCCAGCACCGCAGCAAGGCTGAACTGGCCGCGGAAGTCGCCAGCTTCGGCGGAGCGGCGATACCAGGCGAAGGCAACCTTGGAATCAGGCTCAACAGTGATGCCTTCCTCGTAATAGCGCCCCACCAGGTTCATCGACTTGGCATGTCCCAATTGTGCCGCGCGCAGGTAGAGCGCCATGGCCTGGTGCTGATCGCGCTGGACGCCGCGTCCGGTGGCCAGCAGACCCGCGAAGTTGTACATCCCCCAATCGAGTCCCGCTGCCGCGGCCATGCGAAAGTGAGACGCGGCGCCAGGCAGGTCGATCAGGCCTCCCCAGCCCTGCTCCAGGCAACGGCCGAGCATGTTCCGCGCCATGGCGTCGCCGCGCTCGGCGGCGATCTGGAACCAGGTGCGCGCCAGCGCGGCGTCCTGCTCGATGCCCTGGCCGTCCAGGAGAATCTGGCCCAGCAGCGTCTGTGCTTCAGTCACCCCGTCCCGCGCGGCGCTAAGAATGGTTCGGGCTGCCTGGCGCGGATCGCTGGCCAGACGTTCGCGAAGTTCTTCGCTGCTGAGGGTTTCAGTGCGTGTCAGGGTGAGGTGCATGCCTAGACCTCGACCCAGCGACGCAGAAGGTTGTGGTAATTGCCTGTGAGCTGGACCAATGCGGGATGGTCCGGAACGTCACGCGCAAGACTCTGGATGGCCTGGTCCATCTCGAACAGCAGCGTCCGCTGACTGTCCTCGCGGACCATGCTCTGGATCCAGAAAAACGAGGCGAGGCGTTCACCACGGGTAACCGGTTCCACTTGGTGCAGGCTGCTGGAGGGGTAGATCACCAGGTCGCCGGCTGCCAGTTTCACGCGATGGGCGCCATAGGTGTCCTGGATAACCAGGTCTCCGCCGTCGTAGGCATCCGGCTCGCTGAAGAACAGCGTGGCGGACACATCGGTGCGGACGTGCTCGGAGCTGCCCTTGATTGGGCGCACGGCGTTGTCGATGTGGTAGCCGAAGGTGCCGCCGCACCGGTAGCGATTGAACAGCGGCGGATAGACCTTGTTCGGCAGGACCGCGGATACGAACAGGGGGTTGTTCCGCAGCCGTTGCAGCATGGCACTGCTGATTTCGCGAGCCAGCGGGTCGCCTTCTGCCAATTGCTCGTTGTGCTTGGCCTTGGCTGACTGGTATCCCGCAGTAGCCTTGCCGTCCAACCAGTCGGCCTGCTCCAGGGCCTCGCGGATGCGCGTTGCCTCTTCTGAAGTGAAGATGCCGGGAATGTGCAGAAGCATGGCGGTGCACCGGGGAAAACTGAGATGGAGGCGAATAGTATTTATTTTCATTCAGCCTGTAAAACCGAAGCGCTCGGGGCCTTTTTGCGCTCACGGATTACTTTGGAAATGTTGTAAAAAAGATGCGAATAAGACATGTCAATTAATTTCGACAACCATTGGCTCACCTGCCAGCGGCAGGCTGACCGACAAGTGGCAGGTATTCGCCGGCTACAGCTACCTGGATAGCGAGGTGGTGGACCCGGGCGCGGTGGGTGATCGTGCCGGCGTGGTGACCAGCATCGTCAACCATGCGGCTGGCCGTATCGCGCAGTTCACCGCCAGCGTGCACTTCTAAGCGCAGCAAGCGGAAGCCCCGGCCGGGAAACCCGCCGGGGCTTTCGTTATTCGGGGGCGCGAGAAATGCCTTTCCGCTACATATATATAGCTCCACGCCATAAGCCGAAACGCTAGCGCGATATGGCGTAGCGCGGTTTGCCGCTATCATATGCACCCCCTGCGTCTGGATTGCGAAACCCGCCATGACCCTGCAGTACCCCACAATCGCCGATTGCATCGGCCATACCCCGCTGGTGCGTTTGCAGCGGCTGGCCGGCGAAACCAGCAATACCCTCCTGGTCAAGCTCGAAGGCAACAACCCCGCCGGCTCCGTCAAGGATCGCCCAGCCCTGTCGATGATTACGCGCGCCGAACTGCGTGGTGACATCAAACCCGGTGACACCCTGATCGAAGCCACCTCCGGCAACACTGGCATCGCTCTGGCCATGGCTGCGGCCATCAAGGGCTACAAGATGATGCTGATCATGCCGGACAACATGAGCGCCGAGCGCAAGGCCGCCATGACAGCCTACGGTGCCGAGCTGATCCTGGTGAGCCGCGAAGAGGGCATGGAAGGTGCCCGCGACCTGGCAGAAAGCCTGCAGCGTGGTGGACGTGGCAAGGTGCTGGACCAGTTCGCCAACGGCGACAACCCGGAAGCCCACTACGTCGGCACCGGCCCGGAAATCTGGCAGCAGACCCAGGGCACCATCACCCATTTCGTCAGCTCCATGGGTACCACCGGCACCATCATGGGCGTGTCGCGCTACCTCAAGGAGCAGAACCCGAATATCCAGATCGTCGGCCTGCAGCCGCAGGAAGGCTCGGCCATCCCCGGCATCCGCCGCTGGCCGCAGGAATACCTGCCGAAGATCTACCAGGCCGACCGTGTCGATCGCGTGGTCGACATGGCCCAGATCGAAGCCGAAGAAACCATGCGCCGCCTGGCCCGCGAAGAAGGCATCTTCTGCGGTGTCTCCTCCGGCGGTGCGGTGGCCGCGATGCTGCGCCTGTCCCGCGAAGTGGAGAATGCCGTGATGGTGGCGATCATCTGCGACCGTGGCGATCGTTACCTCTCCACCGGCATCTACGAAGACCCAGAACGGCTGTGAAGATATCTACTGCGCGTCCCGATAGCTGCGTTGGGCGGTGCTCGCTCCTTGCCTGTCCAAACGATATGTCTCGTCGCTGCGCTCCGGCCGCTTTGCTCTCGGGCCGCTCTTCACGATCTCTTCAGAGCGTTCATCATGTCCCGGCGTAACACAGGCCTGCGCTTCCAGCCCAGCGGCGGAGCGCGGTCCCAGCAAGTCCCAGTGGGCAAGAAGCAGCGGCTCTCCATCGAGCGGCTGGCCCATGACGGGCGTGGCATAGCCTTCGTCGAAGGGCGCACCTGGTTCGTTGCCGGTGCGCTACCGGGTGAAGAAGTGGAAGCCCGTGTCCTTGCGGCTCGCAGCCAGATTGTGGAGGCCCGTGCCGAGCGTGTGCTCAGCGCCAACGCTATGCGCCTGGTACCGCCCTGCGCCCATGCCGGCCAGTGTGGTGGCTGCACCCTGCAGCACCTGCCCCATGTCGAACAGCTCGCCCTGAAACAGCGCACGCTTGCTGAGCAGCTGGCGCGTTTCGCCGACCTCCAGCCGCAGGAGTGGGTGGCCCCACTTGTGGGGACCGAATTCGGTTATCGGCGCCGCGCTCGCATCGCCGTGCGCTGGGATGTCAAGGCCCGCCATCTGGAAGTCGGATTCCGCGCGGCCGCCAGCCAGGCGATAGTCGGGATCAAGGATTGCCAGGTGCTGGTACAGCCCTTGCAAACGTTGATGCGGGCACTGCCCGACCTGCTTAGGGGCCTGGACAAGCCCCAGGTAGTCGGGCATGTGGAGCTATTCCATGGCACCGCATCGGCGTTGCTGTTGCGTCACACGCAGCCACTTGGCAAGGCCGACCTGCAGCGCCTTCGCGAGTTCTGCGCGGCGCATCAGGCCCAACTCTGGCTGCACGGCGAGGGCGAACCCCAACCGGATCAGCCTGCTGCTCGCCTGGGCTACCGTCTGGAACGTTGGAACCTGGAGCTTGAATATCGCCCCGGCGATTTCGTCCAGGTAAATGAAACGGTCAACGAAGCAATGGTGGCGCAGGCGCTAGACTGGATGAATCCGCAGCCGGGCGAGCGGGTGCTGGACTTGTTCTGCGGCCTCGGCAACTTCGCCCTGCCATTGGCGCGCCAGGTGCGCGAGGTGGTTGCGGTGGAAGGTGTGGAGGCGATGGTGCAACGGGCACGCGGCAATGCCACGGCCAACGGCCTGGAGAATGTGCACTTCTTCCAGGCCGACCTGTCGAACCCCTTGGCCAAGGCGCCCTGGGCCAGACAGGGGTTCGACGCTGTGCTGCTCGATCCGCCACGAGACGGTGCTTTCGAAGCCGTTCGGCAGATCGCTGCAACCGGTGCGCAACGAGTGGTCTATGTATCCTGCAACCCGTCGACCCTGGCGCGTGACAGTGCTGAACTGGTCAAGCAGGGATACCAGCTGAAGAAGGCCGGGATTCTCGACATGTTTCCTCAAACGGCCCATGTCGAGGCCATGGCGTTATTCGAGGCGGGCTAGGAAGCCCGCGTAATCCGACCGGCACGACAGAGGCTGGCGACAATTCGGCGTGAGGGGTTCACGTCGTAGGGAAGGTAGGCAAGATGGTACAGGTGAGAGCGCAACAGCCGGTCAATACGGACGGCAGCATCAACCTCGAGGCGTGGCTGGACCATGTCATCAGCCTCGATCCGGTGCTCGACCGCGCGGTACTCAAGGAGGCGTGCGAGTTCGCCCGCGACGCCGAACAACAGGCCATCGCCGCGCAGAACAGTTGGGCGGAGGGCAACTCGAGCTTCCAGACCGGTCTGGAAATCGCCGAGATCCTGGCTGACCTGAAGCTGGACCAGGAATCCCTGGTGGCTGCAGTGATCTACCGCGGCGTGCGTGAAGGCAAGATCCAGTTGCAGGCTGTGCAACAGCGATTCGGTCCGGTGGTCGCCAAGCTGATCGAGGGCGTGTTGCGCATGGCTGCGATCAGCGCCAGCCTCAACCCCCGGCAATCGATGGTCCTCGGCACCCAGGCGCAGGTGGAGAACCTGCGCAAGATGCTGGTCGCCATGGTCGACGACGTACGAGTCGCGCTGATCAAGCTGGCCGAGCGTACCTGTGCCATTCGTGAAGTGAAGAACACCGACGAGGAGAAGCGGCACCGCGTTGCCCGCGAGGTGTTCGACATCTACGCGCCTCTCGCCCACCGCCTCGGCATCGGCCACATCAAGTGGGAGCTGGAAGACCTGTCCTTCCGCTACCTGGAGCCGGAGCAGTACAAGCAGATCGCCAAGCTGCTCCATGAGCGCCGTCTCGATCGCGAGCAGTACATCGCCGACGTGATGAAGCAGCTTCGCGAGGAGCTGGCCGCCACCGGCATCAAGGCCGACATCAGCGGCCGCGCCAAACACATCTATTCCATCTGGCGGAAGATGCAGCGCAAGGGCCTGCAATTCAGCCAGATCTACGACGTACGTGCAGTACGCGTGCTGGTGCCCGAGGTACGTGATTGCTACACCGCACTCGGCATCGTCCACACCCTATGGCGGCACATTCCCAAGGAATTCGACGACTACATCGCCAACCCCAAGGAGAACGGCTACCGCTCCCTGCACACCGCGGTGATCGGCCCGGACGGCAAGGTGCTGGAAGTGCAGATCCGCACCCACGCCATGCACGAGGAAGCCGAGCTAGGGGTCTGCGCCCATTGGCGCTACAAGGGCACTGACGTCAAGTCCAGCTCTGACCACTACGAAGAGAAGATCGCCTGGCTGCGCCAGGTGCTCGAATGGCACGAGGAACTGGGCGACATCGGTGGCCTGGCCGAGCAACTGCGGGTGGATATCGAGCCCGACCGCGTCTATGTCTTCACCCCCGATGGCCACGCCATCGATCTGCCCAAGGGCGCCACGCCGCTAGACTTCGCCTACCGCGTCCACACCGAAATCGGCCACAACTGCCGCGGTGCCAAGGTCAACGGTCGTATCGTGCCGCTGAACTACGGACTGCAGACTGGCGAGCAGGTGGAAATCATCACCGGCAAGCACGGTGCGCCCAGCCGCGACTGGCTGAACCCGAACCTCGGCTACATCACCACCTCGCGCGCACGGGCGAAGATCGTCCACTGGTTCAAGCTGCAGGCCCGCGACCAGAACGTCGCAGCGGGCAAGGCGATGCTCGAACGCGAACTGTCGCGCCTGGCATTGCCGCCGGTGGACTTCGAGAAGCTGGCCGAGAAGTGCAATCTGCGTACAGCCGAAGACATGTACGCGGCCCTCGGCGCCGGCGATCTGCGTTTGGCCCATGTGGTCAACGCCGCTCAGGCGCTGGTAGAGCCGGAGCGTGGCCATAGCGAGCAGTTGGAGCTGATCCCTCGGAGGCCGTCTCACAACAAGCCTGGCAAGCGCGGAGACGTGCAGATCCAGGGCGTGGGCAACCTGCTCACGCAGATGGCTGGCTGCTGCCAACCGCTGCCGGGCGATCCCATCGTGGGCTACATCACCCTTGGTCGCGGTGTCAGCATTCACCGCCAGGACTGCCCATCGGTGTTGCAACTGGGTGGTCGTGAGCCCGAGCGGATGATCCAGGTGAGCTGGGGACCGGTACCGGTACAGACCTACCCGGTGGACATCATCATCCGCGCCTACGACCGTTCCGGTTTGCTGCGTGACGTCTCCCAGGTACTGCTCAACGAGCGCATCAACGTGCTGGCGGTGAATACCCGCTCCAACAAGGAAGACAACACCGCCGCCATGCTGCTGACCATCGAGATCCCCGGCCTGGACGCGCTGGGCCGGTTGCTGGCGCGCATCTCGCAGCTGCCGAATATCATCGAAGCCCGTCGCAACCGGGCTGCCTGATCTGTAGGTTGGTCCGAGCCTGCGAGGCCCAACGGCGAGCGTTGGGTTTCGCTTCGCTCTAACCAGCGTGGCCCGCACCGACCTACAGGCGTTTATAACGGGACCCCCACCATGTACCAACTCGATGACCTGCTGCACCTCATGGCCCGGCTGCGCGATCCGCAGTGCGGCTGCCCCTGGGACCTCAAGCAGGACTACGCCAGCATCGTCCCGCACACGATCGAGGAAGCCTACGAGGTGGCCGATGCCATCGAGCGCGGTGACTTCGACCATCTGCCGGGCGAGCTCGGCGACCTGCTGTTCCAGGTGGTCTATTACAGCCAGTTGGCCAAGGAGGAGGGGCGCTTTGAGTTCGCTGGTGTGGTGGATGCAATCACCCGCAAGCTGGTCCGCCGTCACCCCCATGTCTTCCCCGACGGCGATCTCTATGGCGCGCCGGACATGGCCCGGCTGGAAGAGGCTGCGATCAAGCAGCGCTGGGAAGAGATCAAGGCCGAGGAGCGCGCGGAGAAGGCTGATGCCCCTGAGCAGCTTTCACTTCTGGATGACGTACCTACCGCGTTGCCTGCCCTGAGCCGCGCCGCCAAATTGCAGAAACGCGCGGCCCAGGTGGGTTTCGACTGGCCTGAGGCACTGCCGGTGATCGACAAGCTCCGTGAGGAGCTGGACGAGGTCCTGGAGGCCATGAGCGACAACGACCCGCAGGCCATCGCCGATGAGCTGGGTGATTTGCTGTTCGTGGTGGTCAACCTGACCCGTCACCTCAAGGTCGATCCGGAAACCGCCCTGCGTGGCGCCAATGCAAAATTCGACCGTCGCTTCCGCTTTATCGAACAGGCATTGCGCGAGGCGGGTCGTCCCATTGAAGATTGCACCCTGGAAGAACTGGATGCCCTCTGGGGCGAAGCCAAGAAACAGGAAAAACTCAGCCTTGGCTGTTAACTCGAGAGACTGAACCCCGTCATGAGCCTTTCCCTCCGCGACCAGCTGCTGAAAGCCGGGCTGGTGAACGAAAAGCAGGTCAAACAGGCCGGCAAACAGCAACAGAAACAACAGCGCCTGGAGAAGAAGAACCAGGTCGAGAAGGACGATAGCCTGCGTCAGGCTGCCTTGCAGGCCCAGGCCGAGAAGGCCGCCCGTGACCAGGAGCTGAACCGCCAGCAACAGGAAAAGGCCGACCAGAAGGCCAAGGCGGCGCAGATCAAGCAACTGATCGAAAGCTCACGCCTGCCGAAGCTGACTACCGACGACTACTACAACTTTGTCGACGAGAAGAAGGTCAAGCGCATCGCGGTCAACGCCATGCTGCGTGACAAGCTGAGCCGCGGCTCGCTGGCTGTCGTCCGCCATGGCGGCGGCTACGAGATCATTCCCCGTGATGCTGCCCTGCGTATTCAGGAGCGCGATCCGCGCCGGGTGGTGCTGCTCAACACCCAGACCGAAGAGCCGGATGCCGATGATCCGTACGCGGCCTACAAGGTGCCGGATGACCTGATGTGGTAATGCGGTGACGAAACCGGGCCTTGTGCCCGGTTTTTCATTGTGGGAGCGCAGCTCCTGTAGCCTGGACGCAATCCGGGGCGGGCGGAGCGGGGCTATCCAGCGTGTCTGGGCTGGCGACGCGCTTCAGCAGATCTGATTCCCCAGCAACACCCGCCCGAAGCTCGCACCCTCGGTCAACGGTGTGATCGCCGTTATCTGGTCCAGCCGCAGGCGCTCCTGGCCACCCTCGTTCTGCACGATCAGGAACTCTTCCTTGTCGGGGGTCGTCAGGGTGGTCATGGCACGCGCGTCCAGGCGCGCACCGCCAGCCAGCTCGATATGCAACTGGTAGCGATGCAGGCAGGCGATCTCGATGTAGTCATAGAGGTCGCAGGAGAGCGGCAGATATTCCTCGGTCATGGCAGTGTCCTCTGCGGCATGTCGGATGGACAGCATAGGCGCTGCGGGCGCGCCTTGGCTTACCTTCAAGTATCCGCCTGTTTCGCCCATCCAGGTCCCGACCAAGGTTCGGCGGGTTTCCCCCAGGCACAAAAAACCGGGCACTGGGCCCGGTTCTTCGTGAGGGGGTGTTACTCCTGCAGGCCTTTTACCGACTTGCCGTTGACTGTGCCCTCCTTGAGCATGATCTGGTATTCCTTGCCGTCCTTTTCCACCTGGTGCAGGCGGACCAGCAGGTAGTCCCAGTCCTTGGCGAACCAGAGCACGGTCTTACGGCTGCTCTGGGTGGGGTCACGCACACGCTCGACCTTGATCGCGTCTACAAGGCCGGCCTTGGTGCGTACGCGCTCCTCGCCCAATACGCGGAAGTCGTAGGTTTCGATCTCGTCGCCATCGATCACCTGGTAGCTCATGCTCTTCTTGCCGTCGGCGACGTCGTGCTGGAGCACCAGCTGGTAGGTGGATTTATCTTGCAGGCCACGGTTCAAGGGCAGGCGAACCTGATTGCCGCGGTCGTTGCCGATGATCTGTTTCTGGGCCCAGTCGAAATCGAACTCCACCTGTTTGCTCTTGCCCAGGCCGCTGCGATTGAAGCGGTAGGTCAGGGGCATGAAAGCGTTGTTCTCGAGGCGGAAGGTGCTCACTTCGCTGAGGCTGGCGACCAGCATGGATGCTTCGAAGTCCAGCTCCCAGCGGCCATTATCGAGCTGCTTCAGGCTCCGTCCGGCGGTGCCGCTGACAGGCAGCTGTTTCCAGTCGGCGGTGTAGCTGGCCTCGAAGGGTTTCAACTCGACTGCCACGGCGGGCAGGGCCACGAGGGCGAGGAGCAACAGCAAGGCACGACGCATTGGCGAATCTCCTAGTTACGCAGTTGTTGCCCCGAGGGAGGCAACGCTTGTCCATCCATTTCGGCGCCGTTCGGGCCCAGGCGCAGTCTGCCTTCGGCAAACCAGCGCATGGCCAGCGGATAGATGCGGTGTTCCTGTGCATGGACCCGCTGGGCCAGACTATCCGGCGAGTCGTTCGACTCTACCGGGATCAGGGCCTGCACTACCAGAGGGCCACCATCAAGTTCTTCGGTGACGAAGTGCACGCTGCAGCCATGCTCGGAATCACCGGCTTCCAGCGCGCGCTGGTGGGTGTGCAATCCCTTGTACTTGGGCAACAGCGACGGATGAATGTTCAGCAGGCGCCCGTGGTAGTGGCGCACGAAACCGGGCGTGAGAATCCGCATGAAACCAGCCAGCACCACCAGTTGTGGGGAATAGGCATCGATGGCTTCGATCAGGGCGGCATCGAAGGCTTCGCGGTCGGCATAGGCCTTGTGATCGAGTATCCCGGTTTCGATGCCGGCCTTTTTCGCCCGTTCCAGGCCGAAGGCATCGGCGCGGTTGGATATCACCGCGCGAATGCGGGCCGGATGGTCATCGCCGGTGATGCTGTCGATCAGCGCCTGCAGGTTGCTGCCAGAGCCAGAGATCAGCACCACCACATCACAGCGTGCAACCATCAGTGACTCTTCAGGTTGTTCAGTACGACGCGTTGGGCACCTTCGGCGGCCGCAGCGATTTCACCGATGACCCAGGGCTGCTCGCCGGCTGCACGCAGGACCTTGAGCGAGGCTTCGACCTGCTCCGGTGCAACGCAAATGACCATGCCCACGCCGCAGTTCAGCACGCGGTGCATTTCGGTCTCGTCGACGTTGCCTTGTTCCTGCAGCCAGTCGAATACCGCCGGACGCTGCCAGCTGGCTACGTCGATCACTGCCTGGGCGTTGTCCGGCAGAACGCGCGGAATGTTGTCCAGCAGGCCGCCGCCAGTGATGTGGGCCATGGCCTTGACCGCGCCGGTTTCCTTGATCAGCTGCAGCAGCGGCTTCACATAGATGCGGGTCGGGGCCATCAGCAGGTCGGCCAGGGGCTTGCCGTCGAGCTGGACCTGTTCGATATCGACGCCGCTGACTTCGATGATCTTGCGGATCAGCGAGTAGCCGTTGGAGTGCGGACCGGAGGAGGGCAGGGCGATCAGGGTGTCACCGGTGCGGACCTTGGAGCCGTCGATGATTTCGGCTTTTTCCACCACGCCGACACAGAAGCCGGCCAGGTCGTAGTCTTCGCCTTCGTACATGCCGGGCATTTCGGCGGTCTCGCCGCCAACCAGGGAGCAGCCAGCCAGTTCGCAGCCGGCGCCGATGCCGGTGACCACGGTAGCAGCCACGTCGACGTTGAGCTTGCCGGTGGCGTAGTAGTCCAGGAAGAACAGCGGCTCGGCGCCGCAGACCACCAGGTCGTTCACGCACATGGCCACGAGGTCCTGGCCGATGCTGTCGTGTTTGTTCAGGTTCAGCGCCAGGCGCAGCTTGGTGCCGACGCCGTCAGTGCCGGACACCAGGACCGGCTGCTTGTAGCCGGCCGGGATTTCGCAGAGGGCGCCGAAGCCGCCCAGGCCGCCCATCACTTCCGGGCGCGCGGTGCGCTTGGCGACGCCTTTGATGCGTTCGACCAGGGCTTCACCAGCGTCGATGTCTACACCGGCGTCCTTGTAGCTCAGGGAGGGTTGCTTGCTCATAAATCCAGGCCTATAGGGGGAAATTCGAGGATCGACCGGCAAGTCTGGCTGCCGGTTTGCGAAGGCGCGCGATTTTATCAGGCTTGCCCGGTAGCGGCCATCCGCAGTGGTCGGCCCAAGGAGAAAACAATGTGAAAACGCCTGCGTTGCCCCGGGGCAAGCGGCTGATTAAGGTATAGCCCTTCGATTGCGGCCTATGCTGCATCTGTTCGCCTCCAGAGAATCCGCCATGCGCCTGATCGCTTCCGCTGTCCTGCTTTGCCTCACGCTGCTGGGCTTGCCCGCCCATGCTGAAACGGCCGAGAACCTCTACCAGGTTCGCGAACCGGTCGCATCTCAGCAGCCGGAGGAGCGTACCCAGGCCTTGGTGCGCGCTCTGGAAACCCTGGTAATGCGCCTGTCTGGCGATCCCAAGGCCGCCCAGAGTCCCGCGCTGGAGGCCGTGCGCAAGGATCCGCAGCAGCTCGTCAGCCAATACGGGTATGAAGGCCAGACACTGGTGGTCGACTTCGATCCGGTTACCACCGAACGGACCTTGCGCCAGGCTGGCATTCCTCTGTGGAGTGCCAATCGCCCAGCCATCCTGGCCTGGTGGCTGAATCGCTCCGGCGAAGGCAGCAACAACCTGGTAGGCGACGGCCAGGACGCCGCAACTCCATTGCGCCAGGCGGCACAGAACCGCGGCCTGCCGTTGCGCCTGCCGATCGCCGACCTCAACGAGCAACTGCTGGCGACGCCCGAACAGCTGACATCCGCCAAGCCCGGCGCGCTGACCCAGGCGTCCGAGCGCTATGGCGCGGACGCACTGCTGGCGGTGGATGCCAGTGAGGCCGATGGCAAATGGCAGGCCCAGTGGCGCCTGTGGCTGGGTGACAGTCGTGAGCAGGGCACCGCCGAAGGGGCTGACAGCGCCGCGTTGGCCGATGCCGTGATGTCCGCAGTGAGCCAGCGTCTGGCGCCGCGCTTTGTGGTGGCTCCCGGCTCCGGGCAGAACCTGGAGCTGGAAGTACAGGGTGCCAACCTCGCCCGTTACGCCGAGCTGTCTCGCCTGCTGGAACCCTTCGGAGCACGCTTGCTGAAGGTTGACGGCGACCGCCTTGAGTACCGGGTCAACGCCAGCCCCGAACAGCTGCGTGCACAGCTTTCCCTGGTCGGACTCCAGGAGTCAGCAGCCGAACCGCCGGCCGCACCGGCCCCTTCCGCTGATCCGCAGGCTGCGCCAGCGCCCCAGGTGATACCGCGTAACAACCTGCTGCGCTTCCACTGGTAGCGGGCGTAAACTGCTGGCCTACCCGTGACGGGGATGCCATGCACCAGTTGCCCAATCTGTTGACTCTGCTGCGCCTGGCACTGGTTCTTCCCATTGCCGGGCTTCTGTTGTCCGATCGATATGGGCAGGCGCTGGTGCTTTTTGCCGTGGCGGGTTGTTCCGATGCCCTGGATGGTTTCCTTGCCCGGCGCTACGGCTGGACCAGTCGGTTCGGTTCGCTGTTCGACCCCGTGGCCGACAAGCTACTGCTGGTGACCAGCTTCGTCTGCCTGACCATGACCCAGGTGCTGCCGTTCTGGCTGACGCTCGTGGTGGTCCTGCGGGACCTGCTGATCCTGCTCGGTGCCGGGCTATTCCGGGTACTGGCGGGACCGGCGGAGTTCTTGCCACGCTGGCTGGGCAAGCTGAGTACATTGCTGCAGATGCTGCTGGTGCTGTGCCTGTTGCTGGAGCTCAGCCTGGCTCCGGCACTCGCTTCATTGCGCTGGCCCTTTAGCTGGCTGGTACTGGTGGTGACGCTATGCAGCGGAGCCCAGTACATCTGGGATTGGGGACGGAAATATCGCTACGCAAGGATGAGGGCCTGACATGACCGATTCACGCCGCTGGCTATGGCTGGGTGGCTTCCTGCTTTTGGGGTGGCTGCTTTATCAGCTGCACCCGGTTCTCTCGCCGTTCCTGATAGGCATGCTGCTGGCTTACCTCGGAGACCCACTGGTGGATCGCCTGGAGCGCCTGGGACTTTCGCGTACCTGGGGCGTCGTGCTGGTGTTCGGCCTGTTCGGATTGGTCCTGCTGGCGCTGCTGCTGGTCCTGTTGCCCATGCTCGGTCGTCAACTTTTCCGCCTCTATGAGGTGGCGCCGCAGATGATCGACTGGCTGCAGCAAACGGCATTGCCCTGGGGCCAGGCCAAGCTCGGCCTACCCGGTGAATTCTGGCGCTTCGACCGCTTCAAGGCGGTGATCAGCGGCCATCTCGGCCAGACCACGGATTTCGCCGGTACTCTGCTTGCCAGCGTCACTGCCTCGGGGCTGGCGCTGCTGGGTTGGCTGGGCAACCTGTTGCTGATCCCCGTAGTGGGCTTCTATCTGTTGCGCGACTGGGATCTGATGGTGGCCAAGCTCCGTGGCTTGCTGCCGCGCAATCGTGAGTCCCTGGTTGTCGGGCTTGTAGGTGAATGTCACGAAGTGCTGGGGGCCTTCCTGCGCGGCCAATTGCTGGTGATGCTGGCGCTGGGCCTCATCTATGCCGTCGGTCTGATGTTGGTAGGGCTCGATCTGGGATTGCTGATCGGTTTGCTGGCAGGCCTGGCCAGCATCGTGCCCTACATGGGGTTCGTCGTCGGCTTCGGTGCCGCATTGATTGCCGCTCTCTTCCAGTACGGCGGTTTCGAACTCTATCCGCTGGTCGGCGTCGTAGCGGTCTTCACAGTGGGACAATTGCTCGAAGGTATGCTGCTGACGCCGCTGTTGGTGGGTGATCGTATCGGCCTTCACCCAGTGGCAGTTATCTTTGCGATACTTGCCGGCGGCCAGCTGTTTGGCTTCACTGGTGTGCTCCTGGCTCTGCCAGTTGCAGCGATCATCATGGTTTTGCTGCGCCATGCGCATGATTTCTATAAACTTTCCGACCTTTACGGACAGTCGAGTAGCGGTCCAGACGACCCTTCCAGTACGGCATGACACCGATCCAGCTTCCCCTGAGTGTGCGTCTGCGTGACGACGCCACCTTCGCCAACTTCTATCCCGGCGCCAACGCCGCGGCACTCGGCTATGTCGAGCGCCTGTGCGAGCCTGATGCGGGCTGGACCGAAAGCCTGATTTATCTCTGGGGGGGCGAGGGCGCCGGGCGCAGTCACCTGCTGCAGGCCGCCTGCCTGCGTTTCGAGCAGCGCGACGAACAGGCGATCTACCTGCCCATGGACGAACTGGTGCACTACGGTCCGGAAGTCTTCGACAACCTGGAACAGTGTGAACTGGTCTGCCTGGACGACCTGCATGCCCTGGCCGGTCGGCCGGAATGGGAAGAAGGCCTGTTCCACCTGTTCAACCGCCTGCGCGATGCCGGTCGAAAGCTACTGCTGTCTGCCAGCAAATCGCCGCGCGAATTGGGGGTGAAGCTGCCTGACTTGAAGTCGCGCCTGACCCTGGCGCTGGTGTTCCAGCTGCATGCGCTGTCCGACGAGGACAAGCTGCGAGCGTTGCAGCTGCGGGCCTCGCGCCGTGGCCTGCACCTGACCGACGAAGTCGGGCGTTTCATCCTGACCCGCGGCCCGCGCAGCATGAACCTCCTGTTCGATCTGCTGGACATCCTCGATCAGGCTTCGCTCCAGGCCCAGCGCAAGCTGACCATTCCTTTCCTCAAGGAAATCTTCGGCTGGTAGCCAACGCTTCGTGGGGTCGCTGAAGAAAAAGCCCGGATCTGAATCCGGGCTTTTTCGTTTCCGTGCAGGAATCACTCTCCCGCCAGCTTGCGATTGTACTGGAACCGCCATCGGGTATAGAGCAGGGCGGCGCAGAACAACAGCAGGCTGAGACCGGCTTCCAGCCAGCCGAACAGGCTGCGCGCCGGATCGATAGCGGCGAGTACGCCCTGGATGAAATAGAGGTTAACCACGAAGCAGGCCCAGGCATGAGCACGAGCGTTGCCGAGGATCATGCCGGGTGCCAGCAGCGCCAGCGGAACCAGCAGGATGGCCAGGACCACCCAGGTCCGGGCGCCGTGCAGGTCGGCGAAGAACAGTGTGTTGACCGTAAGCAGTGCAGCCAGGGCGAT
This sequence comes from Pseudomonas sp. JS3066, assembly GCF_036328175.1. Taxonomy (NCBI): domain Bacteria; kingdom Pseudomonadati; phylum Pseudomonadota; class Gammaproteobacteria; order Pseudomonadales; family Pseudomonadaceae; genus Pseudomonas; species Pseudomonas sp. JS3066. Next base: position 4,163,416 of record NZ_CP143312.1, on the reverse strand, counting down.
GAAACTCACCAGGCTGACTACGCGGCTGGCCGTCATGCGCGGGGTCAGCCACGTCAGTTCCGGCAGTGTCTTGGGTTTCTTAGCCACGCGGAGCCTCCAGGCGTTGGGCGGTCTGCGCCAGGCGTTGACCCAGGGCGCGGCAGAGGGCGATTTCGTGCACGTCCAGTGGGCGCTTGCCATCGGCACCGGCGTGGTGGCTCGCGCCGTAGGGGGTGCCGCCGCCACGGGTTTCCAGCAGCGCCGACTCGCTATAGGGCAAGCCGGTGACCAGCATGCCGTGGTGCATCAGTGGCAGCAGCATGGACAGCAGCGTGGTTTCCTGGCCGCCGTGCAAGCTGGCGGTCGAGGTGAACACTGCCGCCGGTTTGCCAACCAGTTCGCCGGTGAGCCAGAGGCTGCTGGTGCCGTCGAGGAAATACTTGAGAGGGGCCGCCATGTTGCCGAAGCGGGTGGGGCTGCCCAAGGCCAGGCCAGCGCAATGGCGCAGGTCGTCCAGTGTGGCGTAGAGCGCGCCGTCGGCAGGAATGTCCGGGGCAACCGCTTCGCACTCGGTGGACACTGCCGGTACGGTGCGCAGACGTGCCTCCAGACCGCTCAGCTCGATACCTCGGGCGATATGCCTGGCCATTTCGGCGGTGGCACCGTGGCGGCTGTAGTACAGGACCAGGATGTAGGGCGCGCTCAAGGAAGGATCTCCAGGACCTTCTCCGGCGGTCGGCCGACAACAGCCTTGTCACCTGCGATCAGGATGGGGCGCTCGATCAACTTGGGGTGCGTGGCCATGGCGGCGATCAGCTGCGCTTCGGAGAGGCTGGCATCGTCCAGTCCGAGGGCCTTGTACTCGTCCTCGCCGGTGCGCAGTAGCTGGCGGGCGGATAGCCCCAGCTTGGCCAGCAGATCACGCAGTTCGGCGGCGTTGGGAGGGGTTTCCAGGTACCGCACAATGGTGGGTGCCAGGCCACGGGCTTCCAGCAGCTCCAGGGCTCCGCGGGATTTGGAGCAGCGCGGGTTGTGGTAGAGGGTCAATTCGGTCATGTCGGGGGTCGCATGGGCTTGGTCGAGGCGGCTATTCTAACCGCGTCGTGGCGCCGGTCTGAACCGTGAGCTGCGCTTGCGGTCTGCTTAGCCTGGCCGGATCGATCTGAATCAAGGAGATGGAATGCGCCAACGCCTCACCGACGTCGTCGAATTCTGGCGCTTCCTGCTGCAGAGGTTCATTGCCGATCATGGCACCAACAGCGCAGCGGCCCTGACCTATACGAGCCTGTTCGCCGTAGTGCCGATGATGACGGTGACCTTCACCATGCTCTCGGCCATCCCGGCTTTCGAGGGGACGGGCGAGCAGATCCAGAGCTTCATTTTCCGCAACTTCGTCCCTTCCACCGGTGAAACCCTGCAGGAATACCTGCGTGGCTTCACGGTACAGGCCCGGCACCTGACATGGGTCGGGGTTGGCCTGCTGGTGGTAACGGCATTCATGATGCTGGTGACCATCGAAAAAGCCTTCAACACCATCTGGCGCGTGCGCCAGCCACGTCGAGGCGTATCCAGCTTCCTGCTCTATTGGGCGATCCTCAGCCTGGGCCCGTTGCTGCTGGGGGCGGGCTTTGCCGTCAGCACCTACATCACATCGCTGTCGCTGATTTCCGGTCCGGATGCACTGATCGGCGCCAAGACGCTGCTGGGCTTCATGCCGCTGCTCTCCAGCATTGCCGCTTTCACGCTGATCTACGCTGCGGTACCCAATGCCCGGGTACCCGTGCGCCATGCGCTGGTGGGCGGTGCCTTCACGGCATTGTTGTTCGAAGCCGCCAAGGCATTGTTCGGGCTCTATGTCAGCTTCTTTCCCGGATACCAGTTGATTTATGGCGCCTTCGCAACGGTGCCACTGTTCCTGCTGTGGATTTATCTGTCGTGGGTGATCGTGCTGTTCGGTGCCGAGCTGGTCTGCAACCTTTCGACTCCCTGGCACTGGCGACGCCGCGCATTGCCGCGCCTGCTGGTATTGCTGGGCATCCTGCGAGTGTTCCACGACCGACAATTGCGTGGCATGCCGGTTCGTCATCTCGACGTGCAGCGGGCCGGCTGGCATTTGCCGGAAGACGAATGGCTGGAAATGCTGGAGCTGCTGGAAAGCCAGCATCTGGTCTGCCGCGCCAGCGGCGGTAACTGGGTGCTCTGTCGCGATCTGGGAGGCTACAGTTTCTATCAATTGCTCGTTCATTTGCCTTGGCCGCTTCCACGGTTGAACCAATTGCCCGAGCATCTGGACGAGGAATGGTATCCGCCGCTGCGCACGGCCCTTGAGCTGCTTCAGGAAGAGCAGCAGGCCTTGTTCGGTGGCAGCCTGGCGCAGTGGCTCAAGCCGGGGAACGACTGACGAAATTTGTCAGTTACAAACGACGGAGCGTTTGCTGGACGCAACAGCGGCCCGTGCGATAGCGGGTCCGAGCGATTGGCATGCTTATGGCACTGACAGGGAAGAGGCCATCGAGTCGATGGCCAGGGGATGAGAGCGATGGGTAGCAAGAAAGACAAACTGGTCCGTCTGCACGAGCGCGCACCGCAACGGGCGCTGGAGGGACTCAATCGGGTGACCGGGCTGAGTTTCCGCCACTGGCCAGAGTCGCTGACACCTGTGGTCGTGCAGGAGGAATGGGAGAGTGCGGAGCTGTCGCTCCAGGAGAACAATCGGGCGCTGCCCGGCTGAGTTGCAGGTCAGGCGCGAGCCTGGCTCTTTGCTGGCTCGGCCAGTTCCACGGCCTGCACGAAGAGTTCTTCCACCAGCAAACCCTTGATTGGTACCGCCGAGCGCAGGCGCACCTGCATCAGCTCGATTTTCTGCTTGAACGGCACGCGGGCGATGCCCGCCAGTAGAATCTTGCCCTTGGTATTCAGCCTGCCGTGATCCACCGCGACCTCGCGGCGTTGTCCGCCGTCCATATAGCTCACCAGCAGCGAGACCGGCAGATCGGTCATTCCGGGCAGGTGCAACCAGGCCGCGACATTGAAATCAGCCACCCTTCCCTCGAATGGGGTGAGAGTGGAGCGGGCGACTTCGATGATTCGGACAGGGACAGGGCCGATCAGGCTGTCTTGCTGTGGCATGGGGCATCCAGGCTGGGAAAGGTACGCTCGTACCGATAGGGCAGGATTATAAGCAGCCATTCCCTTGCGTACTGTGCGCCTTGGCCCCCGCTGGGCGTGACCCGTCTCGCAGTTTGACTACTCAGGCAAGTTGCAGGGGATAGCGCGCCACCATCGACGAGGCGAGATTGGGCTCCGGTAGCGTCACGATGGCCTGGTTGTTCACGCTGGCCAGTTGAAGCCAGAGATTCTCCCCTTCGACGAATTGTTTGCAAGGCAGCCACAGGCCGTGGTGCCAGCCGTTACCGGGCTCCGGCGTGCTTTGCAGGACGCCTGGGTGGGTCTGGGCGCTGGGCGCGCGGCGCAGCCAGACAGGACGTGGCAAGCCTTTGAGGTAGCGCAGGCCGAGGTGCAGGCCTTCGCTGTTCTGGTAGCGCCAACGTACCAATGCGAGAACCGGCGTGCTTTGGTTCCGCACCAGGACCAGTTGCCCCACCGGAAGTTGGCTGCCCAGGTCACCGTGACAGAGCAGGCGGGTGCCGCCAGGGCTGGCGTCCAATAGTTGTGCATCGCAACGACCAGGATGCTGTGCCAGCAAATCGGCATGAATGGCAGCCAGGCTCACGACCAACTGGCAACTTCCTGATTGCTCCGTGCGTGGGTGACGGCGCTGCTGGCGCCCCAGCCAGTGCTGGCGAACCCTCTCCAGAAGCTGGTGTTCGGTTTCACTGCGCAGGGGGGCGGGTTCGTGCACGGCGATCAACAAGGCGCCCAGCTCGAAGCGGCGCAGATAGCCGTTGGCGCCATCCGGGCGCTGGTCCAGTGGCAGGCAGGGTTGGGACTCGGTCAGGTCTACTGTCGGACCGCCGTTGTCGTCTTCTTCATCCCAGGGCAGGAGTCGCGCCAGGTTGGCAAGCGGCGCCAGGGCGCCGAACAACAGAGGGCATTCGCCTTCACTCAAATGGAATGGGTTGCTCAGCGCCAACAGCAGCATCTGCTGGTAGAGCCCGCGCAAGGTATTGGCAGGCGTGGGGCGGAAAGCGGCTGCGACTGGCTCATCCAGGCAGTTCTGGTGCTCACCTATCCAATAGAGCAGATGGCTGTCACGCCACAGTCGTGGGTTGGGTTCCTGATAGAGCTGGTAGTGACGCAGTTGGGTCTGGGCGAGGAAGTGCTGGGCCATGTACAGGCACCAGGCCAGATGTGGGCGCGATGGCTGATGGCCCTGGAGGATCTGTAGCAGCAGGCGTTTGAATCCGCAGGCCAGCTCGTTGCAGAGCTTGACGAATAGCGTGGGGGGCACCTTGCGGTCGTGATAGGCCTGAGCGTAGTGGCGAAACTCCTCGCTGAAGCTTTGCAGCACGCGTTGCCTTTCGAGTAAGGTCATTGCGCTGCGGTTGAGCCTGAACAAATGCCCCAGGAGCTGCTGCAGGGCACTATCCTGAGGAAGCTGGCGCGCTTTCGCGAGGAGGGTCGGCACACTTGCCAAAGAAGTGCTGTTTTCCTCAAGGATGTCTGGCACTTCCAAGCGCAGGGCATCCAGCGTCATATCAACCCCGCGTAAACGAGGACCGAATGCATGGGATCGCGACTCCAGGCTGTTTTGGGGGTATTCGCACTGATGGGCGCCGGCCTGCTCCTGGCCAGCTGCTCGGACGACGTAGGTGTCGATCAGCATGGGCAGAAGGTAGCGGTTGAGCGCCTCGAAGGCCAGTGGCTGGTCATCAATTACTGGGCGGAATGGTGTGCGCCGTGCCGCACGGAGATTCCCGAGCTGAACGCATTCGCTGAACAACAGCGGGACAAGGGCGTGAAGGTGTTGGGCGTCAACTTCGATGGGCTTCAGGGCGACGAACTCGGCCAGGCCGCGCAGAAAATGGGCATCCAGTTCACTGTGCTTTCGGAGGACCCCGCCAAGCGATACGACCTGCCGCGCAGTGAAGCATTGCCTGTCACCTACATCATCGATGCTCAGGGCAAGATGCGGGAGCGTTTGCTGGGTGAGCAGAGCGCTGCAGGCCTGACTGCACGCTTGGACGAGCTGCGCAAGGGAGGCTAGGACGATGGCTCGAATCTGTTTGCACGGCTACGTGAGCGGCACGGTGCAAGGCGTCTATTACCGTCAGTCTACCCAGGAGCAGGCTGACCAGCTGGAGCTGGATGGCTGGGTGCGAAACCTGGCGGATGGCCGGGTCGAGGTGTTGCTGGAGGGAGAGGAGGACGCCGTGCGTGCGTTGGCTGCCTGGTTGGAGCAAGGGCCTGCAGAAGCAAGGGTGACGGGCGTCGAGCTTCAGGAACAGCCGGTACAGGGCGTTACCGGCTTCATCGTGCGACGCTGAAGTCACGAGGTGGGAGCGAGCCAGGCTCGCTCCTCGCGCAAGTCAATCCGAATCGCCGGGATCGGCAGCCAGTCGGCCGGCATCTTTCATCAGCGAGTGAAGAAACTCCTGCTGCAGTTCCGGATCGTTGCGGGTCAGTTCGATCAGGCTCTGCTCCAACTCGCTGGCTTCTTCTTCGAGGCCCAGTTCCGACAGACGCTTGACCCGGTGGACCCACTGCGGGACTTCATCGTCTTCGAGGTCTTCGAAGATCAGCGCATGGGCCTCCATCAGCTTGCCGCGCAGAGCGTGGCTAATGCCGAGGTTGGCGTCGGCGCGGGCGTTGTCCATCGGGTCCTCGACGCTCAACTGGAGCTTTCCGATGCGGCTGATGTCCTGGTCGGCGAAGGGGCCGTCCAGCAGGTTCAGGCGCAGGATTCCGTTGCGGTCGGTAGCCAGTTCATGGGTGTGGTTGCCCAACTTGACCAGTACCGGGCGCTCGGCCCAGGGCAGGCTCGAATACTCCATGCGCTTGTCCAGCTGCTTCTCGTCGATGCTGGCAAGGTTCTGCTCGGAGCGACCATTGGATTCGACGTTCATCGCCGGGTTGAGGCCGGCGAAGCCGTAGCTGATCCAGTCTTTGGTGGCGGTATCCGGCAGGCTGCCGAGTAGTACCACGTTGAGCACGTTCGCGCCGACGCCTGCGACCACCGCAACCGCACCCAGCGGGACCTCGTAGAGCTCCCGCCAGGGCTGGTAGGGCGTATAGCGGTCGTAGTGACGGCTGACCTCGAACTCGGTGACTTCGAAAGTCTTCTGCTCGTTGATGCGGATGCGTCGCTGCGGTAGTTCCAATACCTGTGGATCACCAACGTCGATCTGCAGGCTGTGGTTGAGCAGTTTGCGCTCGACACGCTCCTCGTGCTCGCTGCGCTGTGGCAAATGATTGGCACAGCCGCTGAGGAAGAGGGCGCCGCACAGGGCGGCGCCGACGAGGTAATGGGAACTACGCTTGGACATTTTTTAGATCAGCGATTCACGCGGGCGGTGATGAAGGACAGAACCTCAGCAACCGGCACATTATGATTGTCGGTCTCGCGGCGGTTCTTGTATTCCAGGTTGCCTTCGGCCAGGCCACGCTCGCTCACGACGATGCGGTGCGGAATGCCGATCAGCTCCATGTCGGCGAATTTGACGCCGGGGCTGGTCTTCTTGTCACGGTCATCCAGCAGTACGTCGACGCCCGCTGCGCGCAGCTCGGCGTAGAGCTTGTCGGTGGCTTCCTTGACGGCCGGAGTCTCGTACTTGAGCGGAACCAGTGCGACTTGGAACGGCGCCAGAGCCTCGGGCCAGAGGATGCCGCGCTCGTCGTAGTTCTGCTCGATGGCTGCGGCCACAACGCGAGATACGCCAATGCCGTAGCAGCCCATGATCAGGGTCACCGGCTTGCCTTGCTCGCTCAGTACGTTCAGCTTCATGGCTTCGCTGTACTTGGTGCCCAGCTGGAAGATATGGCCGACTTCGATGCCGCGCTTGATTACCAGGGTTCCCTTGCCGTCCGGACTCGGGTCGCCAGGAATCACGTTACGCAGGTCAGCGACTTCCGGCAGCGGCAGATCGCGCTCCCAGTTCACGCCGAAGTAATGCTTGTCGTCGATGTTGGCACCGATGCTGAAGTCACTCATCAGGGCCACGGAACGGTCCACGATGCAGGGCAGCGGCAGATTCATCGGGCCAAGCGAGCCTGCGCCGGCGCCGATGGCCTGGCGCAGTTCGGCTTCGCTGGCGAACACCAGCGGGCTGGCAACCTGTGCCAGGTTGGCTGCCTTGATTTCGTTCAGTTCGTGGTCACCACGGACGATCAGGGCGACCAGCTTGCCTTCTTCGGCACCGTGGACGACCAGCGTCTTGATGGTTTTTTCGATCGGCAGGCCGAAGTTTTCCACCAGATCGGCAATGGTCTTGGTATTCGGCGTATCGACCAGCTTAAGTTCCTGGCTGGGCGCAGGACGTTCGGTCTCACGCGGCAGGGCTTCGGCTTTCTCGACGTTGGCCGCGTAGTCGGAGCTGTCGCTGAAGGCGATATCGTCTTCACCGGACTCGGCCAGTACATGGAATTCGTGGGAACCGGTGCCGCCGATGGAGCCGGTGTCGGCCAGTACGGGGCGGAAATCCAGGCCCAGGCGGCTGAACACGTTGCAGTACGCCTGGTGCATGCGGTCGTAGGTTTCCTGCAGCGACTCCTGGTTCATGTGGAAGGAGTAGGCATCCTTCATGATGAATTCGCGGCCGCGCATCAGGCCGAAGCGCGGACGGATCTCGTCACGGAACTTGGTCTGGATCTGGTAGAAGTTGAGCGGCAGCTGCTTGTAGCTGTTCAGCTCGTTGCGTGCCAGGTCGGTGATGACTTCTTCGTGGGTCGGGCCAACGCAGAAGTCGCGCTCATGGCGGTCCTTCAGGCGCAGGAGTTCAGGCCCGTATTGCTGCCAACGGCCGGACTCCTGCCACAGCTCTGCAGGCTGCACGGCAGGCATCAATACTTCCAGCGCACCAGCGGCATTCATCTCTTCGCGGACCACCGTCTCGACCTTGCGCAGCACTCGCAGGCCCATTGGCAGCCAGGTGTAGAGGCCGGAGGCAAGCTTGCGGATCATGCCAGCGCGCAGCAGCAGCTGATGGCTGATCACCACGGCATCGGTGGGGGTTTCCTTGAGGGTAGACAGCAGGTACTGACTGGTACGCATGTTTGGCCGTTTTGTCGGTTGCGATGGGTTTGAATGGCTCGGCATTGTACGGCGCAGATCAAGTGGCGTACAGGATTGCGGTCCGGTTGAGGGAGGAGGGCGACGTAGTGAGTCTTACAGCGACAGAGGTCCAGGCACTGATTCGCAATGGGGTACCCATGGCGGAGGAAATCGATCTGCGGATCGAGCGGATGGACGATCGGGGTACGTTGGCCAGGGTGCCGTTCCAGTCCAGATTGGTGCGTCCGGGTGGAACTCTGTCCGGTCCCACGATCATGGCGCTGGCTGATGCCGCCATGTATGCAGTAGTGCTGGGCAGGTTGGGGAAAGTTGAAATGGCGGTGACGTCTAACTTGAACATCAACTTCCTGGCCAGGCCCAAGCCGGTGGATCTATTTGCAGAGGCGCGGATACTTAAACTTGGTCGGCGTCAAGCGGTATGCGAAGTATCACTTTATTCATTGGGCGCGGAAGATGACCTTGTGGCGCATGTAACAGGCACTTATGCCTTGCCGTTCCTGGTTAAAGTTTGAGCAGTTGATTGGTGGCGATTTGATCAACTCGAGAGTCAAGTTCTTCCGCCCAAAAAGAAACCCGGCCTAGGCCGGGTTTCTTCTATCACTTACGTGTACACAAAGGATATTACAGGATATCCAGCGGGTACTCGGTGATTACGCGAACTTCATCCAGGGCAGTGGAGTTGCCGGAGGTGAAGAAGGCTGCGTCAGTATTGGAGCGCCAGGAAGCGTGACGAACGCGGACGGAAAGATCCTTTGCCGGACCTTCCTGAACAACGTACTTGACTTCGATGTCGCGTTCCCATTCCTTACCGCCGTCACCGATGTTAGCAGCGACGAGGGGGTTATCGCTCTTGCTGCCGTCGATGTCATCGCCGGTGATGTAGCGAACCATGAAGCTCAGGCCCGGTACACCGTACTCGGCCATGTTCAGGTCGTAACGAGCCTGCATGGATTTCTCGTTCGGACCGTTGAAGTCAGAGTACTGAACGGAGTTGGCCAGGTAGATGGAGTCGCCGGAGTTCTTGCCATCCATCGAGATGTAGTCGAAGGGCTCGTCGCCACTCACCTTCTGGTAGGCCAGAGTGAATTTGTGGGCACCGATGGAGTAGGCAGCAGCAGCGGACCAGGCGGTGGTGTCGATTTCGCCAGCGGAAGCGTCGCCTTTGTCGGTGGTGCGATAGGCGTTGAAGTCCAGGTTCAGCGCTTGGCTATCGGTGAACGGGATGTTCCAGTTCAGGTTGCCGTAGTACTGGCGCCAAGTGTCTTCCAGTTCCGAGCCGTACAGGCTGGCAGTGACGTTGTCGGTGAACGCGTAGGAACCGCCTACGTAATCGGCGCTATTGGCTTGGCCGCCCAGGTAGGTGGTGGTGATTTCGCCGTTTCGGGCGGTGGAGGCGCTTCCGTCACGGATGGAGGTGAAGTGGCCGGCGTCGATGTTCAGGCCTTCGATTTCGCTGCTCAGCAGCTGGAAGCCTTCAGCGGAACCCGGGAACAGGCGAGCGGTGCCGGTGGCGAACACCGGAGCGGTCGGGAACAGGTTGCCGTACTTCAGCTGGGTGTTGGACACCTGCATCTTCACGGCGCCACCGGCGTAGGAGTAATCGTCCTGAGAGCGGCCGTCGGAGCCGGTCGGCAGCAGGCCGGTGTTGTCGGTGCCTTTGCCGCTGTTCAGCTTCAGGCCCAGCATGGCATGGGCGTCAACGCCGAAGCCAACGGTGCCTTGGGTAAAGCCGGACTGGTACATGGCGCTGATGCCATGAGCCCACTCGTTGCGATAGTTCTGATCGTTGGCGTTGCCGAGGCGGCTATTTGCACCGTTGTTACGGAAGTCACGGTAGAAGGCGTAGTTCTTGTTCAGCAACTTCAGGTCGCTGTCTTCTACGAAGCCCTTGGACTCTTCCTGGGCGCTGGCAAAAGCCAACTGCATGCTACCGGCGGTCACGGCCAGAGCCAGTGCGCTCCACTTCATCACTTGCATTGTGATTGCTCCTTTGGTTTTGAAGATTCTCGCCGCTTTCTTATTAATGGAAGGCGGTTCTTTCTTTTTGTGTCGGCGCTAACTTATAGCACGGCGACAATATTGGCGATAGTTGAAACCGGGTCCTTACGATTTCTTCACAGTGCTGTCGCAAATCGAGAAGACCTGTGTCGCATATCTATAGGTTTGGCCTTGCATCCCTTCACCCCCTATGTATCCAAGGCACTTTGCGAGCGGGCGCCCAATGACGTAGTTCCCGGCGTCGCGTGTGACCTGGCACCTGCCAAGCAACAAACGTGCACAAAACGTAAGGGGTGGAGATAAAACTCGCTACGTCTACGTGGTGCGCTCGTTCCAGCTCCTCTAACCCCTGATCCATGTGTGGTTGCTGCAGAATAATGTGCCCTGAAATGAGGCATTCTGCATGCCGGCTGGCTCTTGACAGGCAAGAGTGCAGGAGTTGAAGAGACCACCGCCCCCAGTCTTCAGTAGGCGGGCGTAACCAGGGGTGTGGCGAGAAGTAACGCGGTGTTGGGTTTGAGCAGTTTTGGTGCGTGTGGCGACAATCCTTCCTTTATATAGCCAGGATGTCATGGTGAGTTCCGCTGGGCGTTAGCCTTGGCTATGCTGCGCGACCCCGTGGCGGTCGCCTGGTCGTGATGGGGTGTTAATCTCGAATTCCCTACAGTCGAACAGGAGAGGCCAGTATGTTCGCCCTGGACCCAAGACTTCAGCAGGATACCCTGCCCATCGGTGATTTTCCCCTGTGCCGGCTGCTGTTGATGAACGATGCTCAATACCCCTGGTTCATCCTAGTGCCGCGTCGTGAGGAAATCAGTGAGCTGTTCCAGCTCGGCGTCGATGAGCAGCGCCAGCTTTGGCAGGAAACGACATTCCTGGCGGAGACCCTCAAGGACACCTTCGGCGCTGACAAGATGAACGTTGCTACGTTGGGCAATGTAGTTAGCCAATTGCACATGCATGTGATCGTGCGTCGTCGTGAGGATGCTGCCTGGCCGGCGCCTGTCTGGGGGCGTCATCCAGCTGTGGCTTATTCGTCCGAACAGGTGGCTGCCATTCGCTCAAAGCTTCGCTTGGTGCTGGCGGATGATTTCCATTTCGTGGGGGAGTGAGTCATGAGCCTTGAAATGCGGATTGCCGACCTGGAGAGCCGACTCGCTTTCCAGGACGACACCATTCAGACCCTCAACGACGTACTGGTTGAGCAACAGCGGCTGGTGGATCGCCTGCAGCTACAGGTGGCGGTACTGGCCAAGCGCCAGGAGGAGCTGCTCAGCCAGTTCGGGCCGAGTGAGGATGAGGCACCGCCACCGCACTATTGAGTGACCATGAAAAAGCCCGCCATTCGACGGGCTTTTTCGTTCTGCTTTAGCGTCGGCTGGGTAATGCAGCGATTACGTCTTCGGCCTGCAGACCTTTGTCGCGCTGGATGACCGAGAACTCCACGCGCTGGCCCTCGATCAGTACACGGTGACCTTCGCCGCGAATGGCACGGAAGTGGACAAAGATGTCATCGCCGGAGTCCCGGGAGATGAAACCGAAACCCTTGGAGGTGTTGAACCACTTCACCGTACCGGTTTCACGGTTGGACATGTCCTGGGGCAGCAGTGGAGCCTGGGTGACCTTGTGCAGGTTGATACAGAGGTGCAGCACAACGGCTACGATCACAGCCAGGAGGCTGACGAGGATTGCTGGCTGCTCACCGATCATCGGTAGCGGGGCCAGGAGGATCAGAGTTTGCAGGACGACCGCCAGAGCCAGAAGGGCGGAAACCAGGCTTTGCAGCTGATTGCGCAGCCCCTTTGCCCAGACTGGAACCACGGGTGCCAACAGAAGATTGAGCAGGCCGGAGAAGGCCAGATACAGCGCATCAGGTTGTTGCAGGTAGGGCAGGGCGTCGGCGCGCAGGCTGGGAATGAAGGACAGCAGCAAAGCGGCAGCGCCCGTCAACAGATGGACGATTTTCAGGATGTTCAATGGATTCACCTTGGAAACGGAATCTCTAACGAAAGAGCCGGGCCACGCGAGATGAAAAAGGCATGGGCATCGGCCTATGCCGCAAGTCTTTGGATCGACTTGCGGCACCGGCTGTATTTAACAGCAAAGGAGAGGGCTACTCAAATCAAGCGGTTAGCGCTGCTTCAGGTGCTGGTGGATGCACTTGATTACGGCCATTGCGCTTGGCCTGGTAGAGCGCATCGTCAGCTCGTGTGATGAAACTTTCCAGGGTATCGCCCGGTTCCGCCAGTGCCAGGCCGAAGCTGGCGGTGATGGTGTCGAGCACCTGGTCGGTGCGGCGGACCTTTACACGTAGCGCCTGCATCTTGCTGCGTAGTTGCTCTGCGAAGACGCGTGCTGCCTCCAGCCCCTGGCAGTCGCGCAGCACAACGCAGAACTCCTCGCCGCCGTAACGACCGGCCATGGCGCGCGGAGGCAGCAGTTCACGCAACAGCTGGCCCACATGCTGGAGCACGCGATCTCCCAGCGGGTGGCCGAACTGGTCGTTGAATTGCTTGAAGTGGTCGATATCCAGCATCACCAGCGCCAGTCCTTCCTGGTCGCTTTTCAGTGATTGTTCCAGCAGGCGAGTGAACGCCTGGCGGTTGAATACCTGGGTCAGGCCATCCAGAGTGGCGGCCAGTTGCGCGCGCTCCAGCTGATTGCGCAGATGCTGAATTTCCGCCTGGGCGGCACGCAGGCGATAGAGGAACTGTTCCTGCTGCTCCTGCATCAGTTGGGTGCTCTCCTGAAGGTGGTTCAGGACGCTGGGGAGGTCGTCGATTATGGGTTCGTGCAGGGCTGCCAGGCCCGCTGTCAGGCTGCTCTGGTAAGCGTGGCTGCCGTTGACGCTGCGGCTGACATCACCCTCGATATCGTCGACAAGGTCGATGACTTGTTGCTGGCCATGGCGTGCTTCTTCGAGTTCGCCACGAATGATGTACTCGCGGAACAGCTTGAGGGCTGATTCCGGCGGGAAGGCGTCGAAGTCGTTGGTAATCTTGTCCAGGCGGCGATTGAGGTCCGGCTGCGCACCCTGGCTGTAGCTGTACCAGAGCGCGTAATGCACTGGGTTCGGCGGAATCGCATGGCGCACCATGTGGGGGACCGCCTGCTTCAGCAGATCGGCCGCCTCACGCGTTTCTTCGGGGAAAAGCTCAAGCAGCGACGGATGTTTCGGAGGCTGGCTCATGCACTTCACTGTGGCGAGATATCGAATTGCCAGAGCATAGAACAGGCAGTCTTTCGCGCATAGCGAAAGGCCCGGTTTCCCGGGCCTTTTTGATTTGCCTCGACGTCAGGCGGCGAGCAGGCTGCGGAGCATCCACGCAGTCTTTTCGTGAACTTGCATGCGCTGGGTGAGCAAGTCGGCGGTGGGTTCATCGCTAACCTTGTCCAGCAGCGGGAAGATGCCACGGGCGGTGCGCACCACGGCCTCTTGGCCCTGCACGAGCTGCTTGATCATGTCCTCGGCAGACGGCACGCCTTCTTCTTCCTTAATGGAAGACAGCCGGGCGTAGGCCGCGTAGGTGCCGGGTGCTGGGAAGCCCAGGGCGCGGATTCGCTCGGCGACGGCGTCCACTGCCAGGGCGAGTTCGTTGTACTGGCCTTCGAACATGAGGTGCAGGGTGTTGAACATCGGCCCGGTAACGTTCCAGTGGAAGTTGTGGGTCTTGAGATAGAGGGTGTAGGTGTCGGCCAGCAGGCGGGACAGGCCCTCGGCGATGGCTGCACGATCCTGCTCGGCGATTCCGATGTTGATTTCCATACCAGTTCTCCTCTCGGTAGCTTGTGGCCCGCACCGGGCGTGTGATGGGCAAAGCCTAACACGGGGTGGTCGCGGGACAGTCTTGTCTTCCATCAATGAAAGCCATGCTTAGAAGTCATTGGCTACTTCAGGGTTCACGTCTTCTTCAGCAATTTGGCCAGCAGGCGGGGGTAGCTGGCGGGCATCAGGCGCTGAATTTGGTCGAGCAAGCGTGCGTCGGCGCCTATGAGGATGCGTGGCTGCCCGGCCCTTATACCCTTGATGATGCTCTGGGCCGCCTGTTCTGCTGAGGTGCGTGCCAGCTTGTCGAAGCGGGCCGCCGCCTTGGTGGCGTCTGTCTTGCCGTCGATTCCCTGATAGAAGCGTGCCGAGCGAGCGATGTTCGTGCGAATGCCACCGGGATGCACGCAGCTGACTTTGATGGCGGTGCCGCAAAGTTCCTGGCGCAGTGCCTCGGTAAAGCCCCTCACTGCGAACTTGCTGGCGTTATAGGCGCCCTGGGTGGGCATGCTGACGATGCCGAAGATGCTCGACACATTGACGATATGGCCCTCGCCCCGTGCCAGCAGGTGAGGGAGGAAGGCCTTGGTGCCGTGGACCACGCCCCAGAAGTTGATGCCCATAAGCCATTCGAAGTCGTCGTAGCGGAGTTCCGCGATGGTTTGCGATACGGCCACGCCGGCGTTGTTGATTACCAGGTGTGCCTGGCCGTGTTGGGTCAGGACGCTATCGGCGAAGGCGTGGACCGCTTCGCGGTTGGAGACATCCAGGTTGTGGGTGGAGAGTTGAAGGCCGTCGCGGCGTAGGGTGGAAGCCGTGGCCTCCAGGCCGTCGGTGTCCACATCGGCGAGGGCAAGGTGGCAACCCAGTGCGGCGAACTCATTGGCCAGCGCACGGCCGATGCCGGAGCTTGCGCCCGTGATGACTGCGACTTTCCCAGCAAGCGATTGCATCTCCACTCCTTCCTTGTGTGCTTCGCGTCCGTCCGTCGGGCGAGTGCTGGCGAGCTTAGACACTGCCCGATGGCCCAGCAAGAGAACCCGCTCCCGATCAGGGGTTGCGGGGTGGCGGGGAGGGCGGCTGCGCGGTGGCAATTTACGCTATATAATCCCGCTCTTTGCCGCGAACCCCGGCCTGTCCGGCAGGGGTTGCACCTCCGCCGGATGCTCCGCAGCCCTTGGGCGGGCGGACGAATTCACGACTCAAGAGAAGCGAAACACGACCATGATGCGCAGCCACTATTGCGGCCAACTGAACGAGAGCCTGGACGGCCAGGAAATCACCCTCTGCGGTTGGGTACACCGCCGCCGCGACCACGGCGGGGTCATTTTCCTCGATATCCGTGACCGCGAAGGCCTGGCCCAGGTGGTGTTCGACCCGGATCGCGAAGAGACCTTCGCCCGCGCCGACCGCGTCCGCAGCGAGTTCGTGGTCAAGATCACCGGCAAGGTCCGCCTGCGTCCAGAAGGCGCGCGCAACGCCAACATGGCGTCCGGCGCCATCGAAGTGCTGGGCTACGAGCTCGAAGTGCTGAACCAGGCCGAGACGCCCCCCTTCCCGCTGGATGAATACTCCGACGTCGGCGAAGAAACCCGCCTGCGCTATCGCTTCATCGACCTGCGTCGTCCGGAAATGGCCGCCAAGCTGAAGCTGCGTGCGCGTATTACCAGCAGCATCCGTCGTTATCTGGACGAGAACGGCTTCCTCGACGTGGAAACCCCGATCCTGGGTCGTCCGACTCCGGAAGGCGCCCGCGACTACCTGGTACCGAGCCGCACCTACCCGGGCCACTTCTTTGCCCTGCCGCAGTCGCCCCAGCTGTTCAAGCAACTGCTGATGGTGGCCGGCTTCGACCGCTACTACCAGATCGCCAAGTGTTTCCGCGACGAAGACCTGCGTGCCGACCGTCAGCCGGAATTCACCCAGATCGACATCGAAACCAGCTTCCTCGACGAGAGCGACATCATCGGCATTACCGAAAAAATGGTTCGCCAGCTGTTCAAGGAAGTGCTGGATGTCGAGTTCGACGAGTTCCCGCACATGCCTTTCGAAGAAGCCATGCGCCGCTACGGCTCCGACAAACCTGACCTGCGTATCCCGCTGGAACTGGTTGATGTCGCCGACCAGCTGAAGGGAGTGGAGTTCAAGGTGTTCTCCGGTCCGGCCAATGATCCGAAGGGCCGAGTCGCTGCCCTGCGCGTGCCGGGTGCCGCTTCCATGCCGCGCAGCCAGATCGATGACTACACCAAGTTCGTCGGTATCTACGGTGCCAAGGGCCTGGCTTACATCAAGGTCAACGAGCGCGCCAAGGGTGTCGAGGGGCTGCAGTCGCCCATCGTCAAGTTCATTCCCGAAGAGAACCTCAATGTGATCCTCGACCGCGTGGGTGCGGTTGATGGCGACATCGTGTTCTTCGGCGCCGACAAGGCCAAGATCGTCTGCGACGCCCTGGGCGCGCTGCGTATCAAGGTCGGTCATGACCTCAAGCTGCTCACCAAGGAGTGGGCGCCGATGTGGGTCGTGGACTTCCCGATGTTCGAAGAGAACGACGACGGCAGCCTGACCTCGCTGCACCACCCGTTCACCTCGCCCAAGTGCAGCCCGCAAGAGCTGGAAACCAACCCGGCTGCCGCTCTGTCCCGTGCTTATGACATGGTGCTGAACGGCACCGAGCTGGGCGGCGGTTCCATCCGTATCCACGACAAGTCCATGCAGCAGGCGGTGTTCCGCGTGCTCGGCATCGACGATGCGGAGCAGGAAGAGAAGTTCGGCTTCCTCCTCGATGCCCTCAAGTACGGCGCGCCGCCGCATGGTGGCCTGGCCTTCGGTTTGGACCGTCTGGTGATGCTGATGACTGGCGCGGCGTCGATCCGCGAAGTTATCGCCTTCCCGAAAACCCAGAGTGCCGGCGACGTCATGACCCAGGCACCGGGCACCGTGGATGCCAAGGCTCTGCGCGAGCTGAACATCCGCCTGCGCGAGCAGGCCAAGGCCGAGTAATCAGAACCAACCCGGGGCGGCGCCAGATGGCGCCGTCCGTTCAGAAAGTACGGAGTGAGTTATGGCTGGTCATTCCAAATGGGCCAACATCAAACACCGCAAAGAACGCCAGGACGCCAAGCGCGGCAAGATCTTCACCAAGCTCATCCGTGAGCTGACTGTCGCCGCCAAGCATGGCGGTGGCAACCCTGCGGACAATCCGCGTCTGCGTCTGGCTGTGGACAAGGCGCTGACCGCGAACATGACCCGCGACACCATCGATCGTGCGATTGCGCGTGGCGCCGGCTCGAACGAAGCCGACAACATGGTCGAGCTCAGTTACGAAGGTTATGCGCCGAGCGGCGTGGCCATCATCATCGAAGCCATGACCGACAACCGCAACCGCACTGCGGCGGAAGTGCGTCATGCCTTCAGCAAGTGTGGCGGCAACCTGGGTACCGATGGCTCGGTCGCCTACATGTTCGACCGCAAGGGCCAGATCAGCTACGCGCCCGGTGTGAACGAAGAATCCCTGATGGAGGCTGCCCTGGAAGCGGGCGCCGACGACGTCGTGGCTGACGAAGACGGTTCCGTCGAGGTCTACACCACCTTCGCCGACTTCCTCTCTGTGAACGAAGCGCTGACCGCAGCCGGCTTCAAGGGCGATGAGGCCGAAGTGGCGATGATCCCGTCGATCACTGCGCCCATCTCCGACCTGGAAACCGCGCAGAAGGTGATGAAGCTGATCGATATGCTGGAAGACCTGGATGACGTCCAGAACGTCTACCACAACGCTGAAATCCCTGACGAGATCATGGAGCAGCTCGGCTGAGAACCTGATCACGATAAGCTGCGCCTCGGCCCTGCGGCGTTAAAAACCGGCTCGGAATGCTCATTTACGGCTCGTAAACTCCGCTCCCTTTCCTGTTTTTGCCCATGGCTTTAGCCCGCACGATCGTGACTAGGTTCGAGTGCTGGCGTGATCCGAAAGCCGGAAGTCGCCCCGTGCGCTTCCGGCTTTTTTGTTTGCGGGCCGCTCCGTATACTCGCGGCTGGATAAATAGACAGTGTGCCGGCTTCAGGTCGGCCCGTGGAGCTTGCGGCGGCATGACCCTGATTCTTGGTATCGACCCTGGTTCGCGTATCACCGGTTATGGTGTGGTTCGCGATACTGGGCGCGGCTGCGAATACGTCGCCTCGGGTTGCATCCGTACTGGCGCTGGCGCATTGCACGAGCGCTTGCAGATCGTTTTCCGGGGGGTAAGTGAAGTCATCCGTTCCTACGAGCCGGTGACCATGGGTATCGAGCAGGTATTCATGGCGCGGAACGCGGATTCCGCGCTCAAGCTCGGCCAGGCTCGTGGTGCAGCCATAGTCGCGGCTGCCGAGGCGGGTCTGGAAATCGCCGAATACACCGCCAGTCAGGTCAAGCAGGCTATTGCCGGAACCGGTGGTGCTGACAAGCAGCAGGTGCAGATGATGGTCATGCACCTGCTCAAGCTGGTGCAGAAACCCCAGATCGACGCATCCGATGCCCTGGCAATCGCCCTGTGCCATGCCCATCACCGGCAGAGTCTGATTCCCCATGGTCTGGCCACCGCCAAACGGCGGGGTGGCCGCCTTCGTCTGTAATCAATTCAAAGGACGCAATTCGTGATTGGACGCCTGCGTGGCAACTTGGCGGAGAAGCAACCGCCGCATCTGATCCTTGACGTCAATGGCGTGGGCTATGAGCTGGAAGTGCCCATGACCACCCTCTATCGCCTGCCTTCAGTGGGCGAGCCGGTGACATTGCACACCCATCTGGTGGTGCGAGAGGACGCCCACCTGCTCTACGGCTTCTTCGAGAAGCGGGAGCGAGAGCTGTTTCGCGAGCTGATCCGCTTGAATGGCGTCGGGCCGAAATTGGCCCTGGCACTGATGTCCGGCCTGGAGGTGGATGAGCTGGTGCGCTGCGTACAGGCCCAGGACACTTCCACGCTGGTGAAGATTCCTGGCGTCGGCAAGAAGACCGCCGAGCGCTTGCTGGTCGAGCTCAAGGATCGATTCAAGGCTTGGGAAAGCATGCCGGCCATCGCCACCCTGGTGGTCGAACCTCGGGTTGGCGTGGCAGTCTCTAGCGCGGAGAATGATGCGCTGGCTGCGCTGATCGCCCTCGGATTCAAGCCTCAAGAGGCCAGCCGCGCTGTGTCCGCGATCAAGGAAGACGGGCTGTCCAGCGAAGAAATGATCCGTCGCGCCCTTAAAGGAATGGTGTAAGTCCGAATGATCGAAGCCGACCGCCTCATCACTGCCAGCAGTCGCGACCGCGACGAGCAGCTGGACCGTGCCATCCGCCCACTGAAACTTGCCGACTACATCGGGCAGCCGGTGGTGCGTGAGCAGATGGAACTCTTCATCCAGGCTGCCAAGGGACGGAGCGAGGCTCTCGACCATACCCTGATCTTCGGCCCGCCCGGCCTTGGCAAGACTACCCTGGCGAACATCATTGCCAGCGAGATGGGGGTTGCCATCAAGAGCACATCCGGCCCAGTTCTGGAGCGCCCGGGAGACTTGGCGGCGCTGCTGACCAATCTGGAGGCGGGCGACGTGCTCTTCGTCGACGAGATCCATCGCCTTTCACCCATCGTTGAAGAGGTGCTTTACCCCGCGATGGAGGATTTTCAGCTGGATATCATGATCGGCGAAGGCCCTGCGGCTCGTTCGATCAAGCTGGACTTGCCCCCGTTCACCCTCGTCGGCGCCACCACGCGGGCTGGCATGCTGACAAACCCTCTGCGCGATCGCTTCGGTATCGTCCAGCGCCTGGAGTTCTACAGCACTCCGGACCTGGCCATCATCGTTGCGCGCTCCGCCGGTATCCTCGGCCTGCATATCGAACCGGAGGGCGCGTTCGAGATCGCGCGCCGTGCCCGTGGTACGCCGCGTATCGCCAACCGCCTGCTGCGCCGGGTACGGGACTTCGCTGAAGTGCGTGGTCAGGGTGAGATCACCCGCGTCATTGCCGACAAGGCTCTGAATCTGCTGGATGTCGACGAGCGTGGCTTTGACCACCAGGACCGGCGTCTACTGCTGACCATGATCGACAAGTTCGATGGCGGCCCGGTAGGGATCGACAACCTGGCAGCGGCCATCAGTGAAGAACGCCACACGATCGAAGACGTTCTCGAGCCCTATCTGATCCAGCAGGGCTACATCATGCGTACGCCGAGGGGGAGGGTGGTGACCCGTCACGCCTACTTACACTTCGGTCTCAACCTGCCCAAGCGCATGGCGGAGAATCCGACCGCCGATCTTTTCAGCTCGGGTGACGAATAGGCGCTTTCGTGGTCGAAGCGCTCGGCAGGGCTAGCCATGAAAAAACAGTTGCCTGGCCGGATTGGCAACCTTAGGAGTAAGCACTAGAGTATGCGCGCGCAAAATGGGGCCCAGCCGTTTCAGCATCGTTGTCGTGTGTATTACGAAGACACCGATGCCGGCGGCATCGTCTACTACGTCAATTACCTCAAGTTCATGGAGCGGGCTCGAACCGAGCGCCTGCGCAGTCTGGGCTTTGCCCAGTCCGAGCTGGCCGGGGAGAACCTGCTGTTCGTCGTTCATTCGGCCCAGGCGCGCTACGTGGCGCCTGCGAAGCTGGACGATGAGCTGGAGATCAGTGCCGAGGTGATGGAGTTGAACCGTGCCAGCCTGCGTTTTCGTCAACAGGTCAGGCGAGCCACCGATAACGCATTGTTGTGCGAAGGGCAGTTCCTGATTGCCTGTGTACGTGCCGACAGTTTGAAACCCCGGGCGATCCCCGAAGCGCTGCGTGAAGCCTTCGCCGCCGACCCGGGTCTATTCCCAGCAGGAGATTAAGCGTGGAAGCCAACGTCGTCGACCATACCTCCATGTGGAGCCTGATCAGCAACGCCAGTATCGTGGTGCAGCTGGTCATGCTGACCCTGGTGGCCGCATCGGTCACCTCCTGGATCATGATTTTCCAGCGCAGCAACATGCTGCGCGCCGCCAAGAAGTCCCTGGAAACCTTCGAAGAGCGTTTCTGGTCCGGTATCGACCTGTCCAAGCTGTACCGCCAGGCAGGCAGCAACCCGGATCCGGACTGCGGCGTCGAGCAGATCTTCCGCGCCGGCTTCAAGGAATTCTCCCGTCTGCGCCAGCAAGCCGGCGTTGATCCGGATGCGGTGATGGAAGGTGTGGCCCGCGCAATGCGCGTAGCCATTTCCCGTGAGGAAGAGAAGATCGAACAGAGCCTGCCGTTCCTCGCTACTGTGGGCTCTACGAGTCCGTACATCGGCCTGTTCGGTACCGTCTGGGGCATCATGAACTCCTTCCGTGGCCTGGCCCAGGTGCAGCAGGCGACCCTGGCCACTGTGGCGCCCGGCATCGCCGAGGCTCTGATCGCCACCGCGATCGGCCTGTTCGCCGCGATCCCGGCGGTAATCGCCTACAACCGCTTCTCCGCTCGCGGCGAGACCCTGATCGGTCGCTACTACACCTTCGCCGATGAGTTCCAGGCCATCCTGCACCGCAAAGTGCACACCAGCGACGAGTAAGTCGCCGGGTCCCTGATAGGAAAGGTTTCAAGTCATGGCCAGAGTCCGCCACAAACGCAAACCGGTCGCCGAGATGAACGTCGTGCCTTACATCGACGTCATGCTCGTGTTGCTGGTGATTTTCATGGTCACCGCGCCCATGCTCAACCAGGGCGTAAAGGTCGACCTGCCGAAGGTTTCCAGCGAGGCCCTGCCGCAGGACAACAATGCCCGTGTCCTGACGATCTCGATCAAGGCCGACAAGTCCTACTACTGGAACATGGGCGAAGAAGTACAGACCGACCAGACCCGCAAGAGCGAGACCTCGGTCTCTCTGGATGCTCTGGTTCAGGCAGCCTCCGGCATCATGGCCGAGAACAGCCGCCAGGGTAAGACGGTCCAGGTATTCGTCCGTGGCGACAAAACGGTCGACTACGGCGCCGTGATGGCCGTGATGGGCGGCCTGCAGAAGGCCGGCGTGGCCAACGTCGGGCTGATCACCGAGGCGCCCTGATGCAGCAGCAGAGCGAACGCTCCTCCTCGGAAAGTTACTTCTGGCCGACCGTCTGGGCTGTGTCTCTGCACGTCCTGATGTTCGGCATGTTGTTCGTCAGCTTCGCCTTCACTCCGGAACTGCCTCCGTCCCGTCCGATTGTCCAGGCCACTCTGTACCAGCTCAAA
The DNA here is from genome assembly GCF_036328175.1 of Pseudomonas sp. JS3066. Lineage (NCBI taxonomy): Bacteria > Pseudomonadati > Pseudomonadota > Gammaproteobacteria > Pseudomonadales > Pseudomonadaceae > Pseudomonas > Pseudomonas sp. JS3066. Next base: position 4,141,290 of record NZ_CP143312.1, on the reverse strand, counting down.
TCCCAGAGTCAGGCCACTACCCAGACCAACCAGAAGATCGCCGGCGAGGCCAAAAAGACTTCTGCGCCGCAGTTCGAAGCCGAGCAGATGGAGCAGAAGAAGGCCGAGGAGCAGAAGGTAGCGGCGGCCAAGGCCGCGGAACAAAAGAAAGCTGACGAAGCTCGAAAGGCCGAAGAGGCGGAACAGAAAGCTGAGGAAGCCAAGCAGGCGGCCGAAGCCAAGAAGGCTGATGAAGCGAAGAAGGCCGAAGAGAAGAAACAGGCCGATTTCGCCAAGAAAAAAGCCGAAGAGGAAGCCAAGAAAAAGGCGGCCGAAGAAGCGAAGAAGAAAGCCGCTGAAGAGGCCAAGAAAAAGGCTGCGGAAGAGGCGAAGAAGAAGGCGGCAGCCGAGGCAGCGAAGAAGAAGGCCGCCGAGGATGCCAAGAAGAAAGCGACCGCTGACGCCGCGAAGAAGAAAGCGGCCGAGGAAGCCAAACGCAAGGCCACCGAGGACAAGAAGGCCGCCGCTCTGGCCGAGTTGTTGTCCGAGGAAGTGGGCCGCCAGCAAGCGTTGGCCGACGAAGTCGGCGACCAGGTAGCAGGCAGCCTCGACGATTTGATCATCAAACTGGTCAGTGAGCAGTGGCGCCGTCCGCCATCGGCACGTAACGGCATGAGCGTAGAGGTACTGATCGAGATGCTGCCCGATGGCACCATTACCAACGCCAGCGTCACCCGCTCCAGCGGTGATTCGCCCTTTGACAGCTCGGCCGTGAGTGCGGTGCGCAGCGTGGGGCGCATCCCCGAGATGCAACAATTGGATCGCGCTACCTTTGACCAGATGTACAGGCAGCGCCGCATCATCTTCAAACCGGAGGATTTAGGTCTGTGAATACCCTCATTCGTATCGTCCTGGTCGGGGTGGCCATGCTGGTCGGCTCCGTCCAGGCCGCCGACCCGCTGGTAATCACCAGTGGTACCGACCGGGCGACCCCGATTGCCGTAGTACCCTTTGGCTGGCAGGGCGGTACCGTGCTACCCACTGAAATCTCAGAGGTGGTCGGCAACGACCTGCGCAACTCGGGCTATTTCGAGCCGATCCCGCGCCAGAACATGATCAGCCTGCCGACCCAGGCCAGCGAAGTGATCTACCGCGACTGGAAGGCCCTTGGCGCCCAGTACGTGCTGGTAGGCAGCGTCGTCCCGTCCGGCGGCCGTCTGCAGGTGCAGTTCGCCCTGTTCAACGTAACCACCGAGCAACAGGTCATGGCCGGCAACGTCAGCGGCTCGACCGACCAGCTGCGTGACATGGCGCACTACATCGCCGACCAGTCGTTCGAGAAACTCACCGGCATCAAGGGTGCGTTCTCCACCCGCATGCTCTACGTGACCGCCGAGCGTTTCTCGGTGAACAACACCCGCTACACCCTGCAGCGTTCCGACTACGACGGCCAGCGTGCGGTGACCCTGCTGCAGTCCCGCGAGCCCATCCTGTCGCCGCGCTATGCGCCTGATGGTCGCCGTATCGCCTACGTGTCCTTCGAGCAGCGTCGTCCGCGTATCTTCGTCCAGCACATCGACACCGGTCGCCGCGAGCAGATCACCAACTTCGAAGGCCTGAACGGTGCGCCTGCATGGTCTCCTGAGGGCAGTCGCCTGGCGTTCGTGCTGTCCCGCGATGGCAACCCGGAGATCTACGTGATGGACCTTGGCAGTCGCCAGATGCGTCGCGTGACCAACAACATGGCCATCGACACCGAACCGTTCTGGGGCGCGGACGGCCAGACCATCTATTTCACCTCGGATCGCGCCGGCAAGCCGCAGATCTACAAGGCCAACATCAATGGCGGCGAACCGCAGCGCGTGACCTTCGTGGGCAACTACAACGCCAACCCGAAGCTCTCGGCTGACGAGAAGATGCTAGTGATGATCCATCGTCAGGATGGCTTCACCAACTTCAAGGTGGCTGCCCAGGATCTGACCCGCTCGGGCAGTGCTCCGCGCATCCTTTCCGGCACCACGCTGGACGACTCGCCCACTGTTGCGCCTAATGGCACCATGCTAATCTACGCAACTCGCCAGCAGGGGGGCGGCGTGCTGATGCTCGTGTCTACAAACGGGCGCGTACGAGTCCCGATTCCCACAGTTCAGGGCGACATTCGCGAACCTTCTTGGTCGCCGTACCTGAACTGAAGCGGTCTTTAAAAATACCTTTGCTAAACACACCTGGGGTTCATTAGGAGTTACATGATGGAAATGCTGAAATTCGGCAAATTTGCCGCTCTCGCTCTGGCCATGGCCGTAGCTGTTGGTTGCTCGTCCAAAGGCGGCGAAGGCACCGGTGAAGGCGCTGTTGACCCGAACGCTGGCTACAACGCCGGTGGCAGCGGTGTAGACGGCAGCATGAGCGAAGAAGCCGCTCTGCGCGCTATCACCACCTTCTACTTCGAGTACGACAGCTCCGACCTGAAGCCGGAAGCCATGCGCGCTCTGGACGTACACGCCAAGGACCTGAAAGCCAACGGCAACCGCGTTGTCCTTGAAGGCCACACCGACGAGCGCGGTACCCGCGAGTACAACATGGCTCTGGGTGAGCGTCGTGCCAAGGCCGTTCAGCGCTACCTGGTTCTGCAGGGCGTTTCCCCGGCTCAGGCTGAGCTGGTTTCCTACGGCGAAGAGCGTCCGGTTGCCACTGGCAACGACGAGCAGTCCTGGGCGCAAAACCGCCGCGTAGAACTGCGTAAGTAATTCGCTATGCGCAAGTCCAGTCGTGCTCTGACCATCCTGGCCCTCTCCAGCCTGCCGTTCGCGGCTCTGGCTGAGGTTCCCGTTGTGGATAACGACGCCGGTTACGGTGGCAGTTACCCTCCGGCCGGTTACGGCACGACTGGTGCCGCCTACGCAGGGACCGGGGCCCCCGCGGCCCCTGTCTCTGCGCAGGGCGAGCTGTTCATGCAGCTGCAGCAAATGCAGGAAGAGATCGCTCGCCTGCGCGGCATGCTCGAAGAGCAGCAGTACGAAATCCAGCGCCTGAAACAGGAAAGCCTGGAGCGATACCAGGATCTTGATCGCCGTCTTTCCGGTGGTGCCGCAGCCGGCGCGCCGGTATCTCCGAATTCCCCTGCCGCTGGCGCACCTGCAGCCAACGGCGCCCCAGCCGCCCCGCCGCAGCAACCGGCTGCCAGCAGCGAACCGGGCGACCCTGCGAAGGAAAAGCTCTACTACGACGCTGCCTTCGACCTGATCAAAGCAAAGGATTTCGACAAGGCCAGCCAGGCCTTCACCGCTTTCCTGCGCAAGTATCCGAACAGCCAATATGCTGGCAACGCACAGTACTGGCTGGGCGAGGTAAACCTCGCCAAGGGCGACCTGCAAGGCGCTAGCCAGGCTTTTGCCCGCGTTGGCCAGGCTTATCCACAGCACCCGAAAGTGCCGGACTCCATGTATAAGCTGGCGGATGTTGAGCAGCGCCTGGGTAACACCGACAAGGCTAAGACCATTCTCCAGCAGGTCGTCAGCCAGTTCCCTGGCAGCTCGGCCGCCCAGTTGGCCCAGCGCGACCTGCAGCGCCTGCCCTGAGGTTCTGCCTCCGGATCACGAAAACCCGCGCCAGCCGCGGGTTTTTTCGTTAGAATCGCCGCCCCAAACCTTCATTCCCGCAACGGAGGCGGATGGCCTGTTTCGCCGTCACGCCCGTGGCTGATATGCATCAAACCCTGCGAATTACCGAGATTTTCTACTCGTTGCAGGGGGAAACACGTACCGCCGGCTTGCCGACGGTCTTCGTGCGCCTGACCGGCTGCCCCCTGCGTTGTCAGTACTGCGACACCGCCTACGCCTTCAATGGCGGTGAGATCATGACGCTCGACGCCATCCTCGAACGCGTCGCCGCCTACAAGCCGCGCTATATCTGCGTCACCGGTGGTGAGCCGCTTGCCCAGCCGAATTGCATCCCGCTGCTGCAGCATTTGTGCGACGCCGGCTATGAGGTGTCCATCGAGACCAGCGGTGCGCTCGATGTCTCCGCTGTGGATCCTCGAGTGAGCAAGGTCGTTGATCTCAAGACTCCGGGCTCGGCGGAAGTCGGTCGTAACCGCTACGAAAACATTGCCCACCTCACGGCAAATGATCAGGTGAAGTTCGTCATCTGCTCCCGCGAGGACTATGACTGGGCGGTGTCCAAGCTGATCGAGTACCGCCTCGACCAGCGCGCCGGTGAGGTGCTGTTCTCTCCTAGTCACAAGGAGGTGAGTGCCCGCGACCTGGCGGACTGGATCGTCGCCGACAACCTGCCAGTGCGCCTGCAGCTGCAGTTGCACAAAATCCTCTGGAACGACGAACCGGGTCACTGATCCGGCTCCATTGCGCACCTTGCCTCCCAGCGCCTTGCGTGCGGGGTAGGCCGATTTCGAGGGATATCCCATGAGCGAGAAAAAAGCGGTCATCCTGCTGTCCGGGGGCCTGGATTCGGCCACCGTAGTCGCGCTGGCCCGCGCCGAAGGCTATGCCTGTTACACCATGAGCTTCGACTACGGCCAGCGGCATCGCGCCGAGCTGAGCGCAGCCGAGCGCGTCGCCCGCCAGTTGGGCGTGGTGGAGCACAAGGTGATCGGTCTCAATCTGAATGGAATTGGTGGCTCGGCCCTGACGGACGCCTCAATCGACGTGCCTGAAAGCCCGACCGAAGGTATTCCAGTGACCTATGTGCCGGCGCGCAATACCGTGTTCCTGTCGCTGGCACTGGGTTGGGCCGAGGTGCTGGGCGCGCGCGACATCTTCATCGGTGTCAACGCAGTCGACTATTCCGGCTACCCGGATTGCCGCCCCGAATTCGTCGAAGCGTTCGAGCGCATGGCCAACCTGGCCACTAAGGCTGGTGTGGAAGGCAATGGATTCCGAATCCAGGCGCCGCTACAGAACCTGAGCAAGGCCGACATCGTCCGTGCTGGGCTACGTCATGGCGTGGACTACGGGTTAACGGTGTCTTGCTACCAGGCTGACGACGACGGCCGCGCCTGCGGCAAGTGCGACAGCTGCCGGCTGCGTGCGGCAGGCTTCACCGCTGCCGGTGTTGAGGATCCGACCCGCTACCAGTAATTTTTTTCACGAGGGGTGTTGAATTCCTGAATAAAATCAGTATCATGCGCCTCGCGTTGGGTCGTTAGCTCAGTCGGTAGAGCAGTTGGCTTTTAACCAATTGGTCGTAGGTTCGAATCCTACACGACCCACCATCTCCAAAAGCCCGCCTTGAAAAAGGCGGGCTTTTACGTTTCCGCCTCCCAGTATTCGCCCCCGCCCATTGCTCTCGTTCGCTCCCGGCGGCACCGATGCCGCGCCGTTGCCAGCGCGGCATAGAGCAGCAAGGGCTTAGTTCAGCGCGTCGCGGCTGTAGACGCCATCCACCAGGCGCAGGATGCCCAGCGGGTTGGCGTCCCGCAGGGCCTCGGGCAGGACATCGTCCGGATAGTTCTGGTAGCACACCGGGCGCAGGAATCGGTTGATTGCCAAGGTACCCACCGAGGTGCCACGGGCATCCGAAGTCGCCGGGTAGGGGCCACCATGCACCATCGCGTCGCAGACCTCGACACCGGTCGGGTAGCCGTTGAGCAGTACGCGCCCGGCCTTCTCTTCCAGCAAGCCGATCAGCTCGCGGTAGGCCAGCAGGTCGTCCCGTTCGGCGATCAGGGTGGCTGTTAGTTGCCCGTGCATGCTCCGCAGCGCGCGGGTCAGTTCGTCGCGGTCGGCGACCTCCACCACAATGGTGGTCGGGCCGAACACCTCCTCCTGCAGCAGGGGGTCGCCGCGCAGCAGCATGTCCACATCCGCCTTGAACAGTTGGGGTACGCCCTGTTGGCCGTTCTGCTCGGTACCGGCCAGATGGCTGACCTGTGCGTTGGCGTGCAGGCGGGCGACGCCGGCGGCGTAGCTGCGCAGGGTGCCGGGGTTGAGCATGGTCTGCGCCGGTTGCGTGGCGATGGCGTCCCCCAGTTGGGCCAGGAAGTCGCTGAACGCCGCCGAGCGGATGCCCAGGACCAGGCCGGGGTTGGTGCAGAACTGGCCGCAGCCTAGCGCCACCGAAGCCGCCAGTTCCCTGGCCACGGTCGCGCCGCGTGCCTGCAGCGCGCCGGGCAGTACCACCACCGGGTTGACGCTGGACATCTCCGCGAACACCGGGATCGGTTGCGGGCGTGCGGCCGCCAGATCGCACAAGGCCCGGCCACCTTTGAGCGAGCCAGTGAAGCCGACGGCCTGGATGGCCGGATGCCGGACCAGCGCTTCGCCCACGCCGGAGCCGAAAATCATGTTGAACACACCTTTCGGCATATCAGTCTTTTGCGCCGCGCGAATGATGGCATCGGCAACGCATTCGGCGGTCGCCATGTGCCCACTGTGCGCCTTGAACACCACCGGGCAACCGGCGGCCAGGGCCGAAGCGGTGTCGCCGCCGGCAGTGGAGAAGGCCAGGGGGAAGTTGCTCGCGCCGAACACGGCGACCGGACCAACGCCGATCTGATACTGGCGCAAGTCCGGACGGGGCAGTGGCTGACGCTCGGGCTGCGCGCGGTCAATACGCGCCCCGAGGAAGTCGCCGCGCCTTAGCACCTTGGCGAACAGACGCATCTGGCCACTGGTGCGGCCACGCTCACCCAGGATACGCGCCGTCGACAGTGCGGTTTCGCGGGTCACCAGGGCGATGAACTCGTCGCCCAGGGCGTCCAGCTCGTCAGCGATGGCGTCGAGGAATTCGGCGCGGCGCACTGCCGACAGATTGCGGAACCTCGGATAGGCGGCCGCCGCAGCCTCGGCGGCGGCGTCAACTTCCTCCGGGGTGGCCTGGATGAAGCGGTAGGGCAGCGCCTGGCCGGTGCCCGCGTCGAGGCTATGGTGGGTGATGTCGCCTGCGGCTCGGCGGGCACCGCCGATGTAGTTGTGGCCAATCAGATTGAGCATGGGGTTCTCCTGCCCGGGGGCGAGGTTGGGATCGAAGGGAGGCCCCGGCCGTGTGGGCCGAGGCATGGCAGCCGTCGAATGCGGCGCCCAGACTAGTCCAGATGAAAAAGCGCCCGTCCCCCTCGTAGGGGGAGGGGCGTGCCTGCGGTTGGTCGGGTGCGAGAGGGAGGGGTTGCCTCCCGACCTCAATGGGAGTGACGCGGTTCGCCGTTGCTGGTGATCACCTTCATGTACAGGGTCGCCGGCTCCAGGCAGCCGCCGGTGGACAGCTGGCCGACCATCTGCCGGTAGATCTCCTGCCAGGGCGTTTGCGACGGCGGCATGCTGGGTTTGCTGTTCTGCCGACGACGCTCCAGTTCACCCGCGTCCACCAGCAGTTCGACCCGGCGGGCGTTGAGGTCGATGTGCAGTCGGTCGTCGGTTTGCAGCAGGGCGAGGCCGCCGCCGACCGCCGCTTCCGGCGACATGTTGAGGATCGAGGGGCTGGCCGAGGTACCGCTCTGACGTCCGTCGCCCAGGCAGGGCAGGGAGGTGACGCCGCGTTTGATCAGTTCTGCCGGCGGATCCATGTTGACCACCTCGGCGCTGCCGGGGTAGCCCACTGTGCCGGCGCCGCGGATCACCAGGATGCAGCGCTCGTCGATGTCCAGGGCCGGGTCGTCGATGCGCGCGTGGTAGTCCTCCGGTCCTTCGAAGACGATGGCCCGCGCCTCGAAGCTGTTCTCCGCGCCGGGGGTGGACAGGTAGGTCTTTCGGAACGCCTCGCCCACCACCGACATTTTCATGATGGCGTTATCGAAGAAGTTGCCGCCCAGCACGATGAAGCCGGCGCCGTGCTTGAGGGGCGCCTCGTAGGGCAGGATCACGTCGGCGTTGCTGGTGGCGGCGTCGCGGACTATCTCACCGATGCGCTTGCCGCTGACCGTGTTGCAGGCCTCATGCAGGCGTCCGGCTTTCTGCAATTCGTGCATCACCGCCGGCACGCCACCGGCGCGGTGGAAGCCTTCGCCCAGGTACTTACCCGCCGGCATGCAGTTGACCAGTAGCGGCACATCGACGCCGACGCGTTGCCAGTCATCCAGCGTCAGCTCCACACCCATATGTCGCGCGATGGCGATCAGGTGCGGCGGGCAGTTGCTCGAGGCGCCCAGGGCCGAGGCCACGGCTATGGCGTTCTCGAAAGCTTCGCGGGTCATGATCTGCGACGGTCGCACGTCCTGCAGGACCAGGTCACAGATGCGCTTGCCGGTGGCGTAGGCCATCTGCCCACGCTCGCGATAGGGTGCCGGGATGCTGGCGCAACCAGGTAGCGACATGCCCAAGGCCTCGGCCAGGGCGTTCATCGACAGGGCCGTGCCCATGGTGTTGCAGTGCCCCACCGAGGGGGACGCCGCGGTGGTCATTTCCATGAAACCTTCGTAGTCGATTTCCCCCGCCGCCAGCAGCTTGCGGGCATGCCAGAGCACGGTGCCCGAGCCGATCAGCTCGCCCTTGTGGTGGCCGTCGAGCATAGGGCCGCCGGAGAGCACGATGGCCGGCAGGTCGGTGGTGGCCGCCGCCATCAGGCAGGCTGGGGTGGTCTTGTCGCAACCGGTGGTCAGCACCACACCGTCCAGTGGGTAGCCGTGGAGGATTTCCACCAGGCCCAGGTAGGCCAGGTTGCGGTCCAGGGCCGCGGTTGGCCGGCGGCTCTGCTCGGCGATCGGATGCACCGGGAATTCCATGGGAATGCCGCCCGCATCGCGGATGCCGGCCTTGACCCGCTGCGCCAGCTCCAGGTGGTGGCGGTTGCAGGGCGCCAGGTCGCTGCCGGTCTGGGCGATGCCGATGATTGGGCGGCCGGACTGCAGCTCGTCACGGGTCAGCCCGTAGTTCATGTAGCGCTCGACGTAGAGCGCGGTCATATCGGCGTGGGCCGGGTCGTCGAACCATTGCTGGCTGCGCAGGCGGCGTACGGTAGTCGATGTCATGGGCGTTGCTCTCTTGTTCTGGTGGGGCGGCCGGCGCGGAGCTGGGATCAGCGTGGCAGCAGTCCGCGTGCGGTCAGGTTGCGCATCAGGGCGCCGAGGCCGAAGGTCCAGGGCCGGGCTGCGTCGCTGTGGGTCACTTCGTTGTGCAGTCCGCCCAGCAGCGGGCTGCTGATGCTGACGCGGTCACCGGGCTTGTGGGTGAAGCCGGCGCCAGGGTGGTCACGGTCCTCGGTGGGTGCGAACAGCGTGCCGAGGAACAGCATGAAGCCGTCAGGATACTGGTGATTGCGATTCACGGTCTGCGCCACCAGCTCCAGCGGATCGCGGCTGATCTGCTCCATCGAGCTGGAACCGCGCAGCTGATAACCATCGAGCCCCTGGACTTCCAGGTCCACCACACAGCGGCGCACCGCATCCAGGTCGAAACCTTCGTCGAACAGGCGGATGAAGGGCCCGATGGCGCAGGAGGCGTTGTTGTCCTTGGCCTTGCTCAACAGCAGGGCGCTACGTCCCTCGAAGTCCCGCAGGTTGACATCGTTGCCCAGGGTGGCGCCGTGGATCTGGCCACGGCTGTTGACCGCCAGTACCACCTCGGGTTCCGGGTTGTTCCATTGCGAATGCGGGTGGACGCCGATCAGGCTGGCGCTGCCCACGGCGGCGAGGACAGGCGCCTTGGTGAAAATCTCGGCGTCCGGGCCGATGCCGACTTCCAGGTACTGCGACCACATGCCCCGCTCGATGAGCACTTCCTTCAGGCGTTGCGCCTGCTCGGAGCCTGGCCGGATCGAACGCAGGTTGTCGCCGATCACCTCGCGCACCACCGCCCGCACCCCTTCGGCCAGGGCCGCATCGCCACCGGCTTTTTCCTCGATCACCCGTTCCACCATGCTGGCGGCGAAGGTCACGCCGGCGGCCTTGATCACCTGCAGATCCAGAGGGGCCAGCAGGTGGGGTTTTTCCGGGTCGGCATCCGCGCCGCTATTGGCCAACAGCTCCTCGATGCTGGTCAGGAAGGTGCCGGGGGTCTGGCGCAATGCCTGCAGCGGTACGTCCAGCTCCAGCAGCTCGCTGAGGGTGGCGAAACGTCCGGACAGGTCGAAGACGCCATCGGCGCGCAGCACGATGGGCGAGGGGCCTGGCACCGGACCGGGAATCCAGGCGCGGCCAACCAGGGTGGCGGACAGGCCATCGACGGGCAGGGTGTTCGCAGGCGTGAGGCGGATCGACATGGTGAAAGCTTCCTGATGCGTGAAGCCTGCACGCTAGGTGGTGGCGTAGATAAACTCCAATGGCATATTCTCAATATTCGATAACCGTTGGTTATTGGGTAGTCCCATTCATCCCATCGTGGAAGCACCATGTCGGACCTGTCGTTCTCGACCTTCTGCAGCTGGCTCAAGTTCAGGCACCTGGTGCTCATCGATACCCTGGGTCGGACCCGCAACATGCACCTGGCCGCCCAGCAGATGAGCCTCAGCCAGCCGGCCCTGAGCAAGATGCTCAAGGAAATCGAAAGCCTGCTGGGCTTCGCCGTCTTCGAGCGCCAGCCGCGCAGCATGACGCCCACCGCGCTGGGCGAGCAGGTGCTGCGCTACGCCCAGCTGGCGTTGAACGACGCTCGCAGCTTCGTCGAGCAGATCAACAACCTGAGTTCCGGCGGCCACGGCCACCTGAAGGTCGGGGCCATCTTCGCCGCCACCGCAGTGGTGCTGCCGGAGGCCATAGTGCAGATCAAACAGCGCTGGCCCCTGCTGGCGATAGAAGTGGTGGAGCAGACCAGCGATCACCTGATGGAAATGCTCGAGGAGCACACCCTGGACCTGGCCATCGGTCGGTTCACCGAGCAGGGCCAGCAGCGGCGCTACGATTTCCGCGCCCTGGCGCCGGAGCCGTTCTCCATCGTGGTCAACAGCCGCCATCCGCTCTGCGAGGCTGGGCCCATGTCCCTGCAGGAGCTGGTGGAATGGCCCTGGATTCTCTATCCCAAGGGCACGCCGATCCGTGGGCGCATGGAGGATGCCTTCGCCAAGGCCCAGGTCGCCGAGCCGCGCAACACCATCGAAACCATCTCCATGCAGACCTTCCTCCAGGTCCTGCAGAGCGGCCCGATGATCGGCATGTTGCCCCGCGTGATGGTGGAGCCGCACCTCAGGAGCGGTTCGTTGAAAACCCTGGACACTCCGCTGTACCTGGCGCCCCAGGATTACGGCATTCTCACCCGCAAGGGCGAGCCGCTGGTGGGGCGCGCCCTGGAGTTCGCCGAGATCCTGCTGGAGAACGCCCGCCGTACGCAGGTAGCCCAAGACTAAAATCAATAACCCTGCGTTATCGATTAATCCAAAAATGCCATTGGGATTGCATCGATCGGTCACCTAGATTAGCGGCCATCGCTTTCGATTGGTCAGAACGCCCGCCTGTCCACGCCGTCCGCTGCACGCCACGCCTCCCGTGGGCAGGGCAGCGCCAGGGCGATCAGCGCAGGTGAAATGCGCAATCGGCGACCCTGTTAATAACAACAATCAGGCATGTCACGTGCCTAAGGGTTAGCACAATGCAAAGAGTCCCAGAACACTCGCACGCCCCCGTTGGCGCTCCTGACCTCGCCAGCGAGGACCGGCTCTATCGCAAGGTCATCCTGCGTACGCTGCCCATCCTGCTGTTGTGCTACATCGCGGCCTATCTCGATCGGGTCAATATCGGATTCGCCAAGCTCGACATGCTCGGCGACCTGCAATTCAGCAATACCGTCTATGCCCTCGGCGCCAGCGTGTTCTTCTGGGGCTATTTCATCTTCGAAGTTCCCAGCAACCTGCTGCTGCATCGCTTCGGCGCGCGCTTCTGGATCACCCGGATCATGATTACGTGGGCCGTGGTGTCGATGGCCGTGGCCTTCACAGCGCCCCTGGCGGCGTTCTTCCACGTCGAGGCCAGCACCATGTTCTATGTGCTGCGCTTCCTGCTCGGTATCTGCGAAGCCGGCTTCTTCCCCGGGGTCATCCTCTATCTCAACTACTGGTTCCCGACCCACCGGCAGAGCCGGGTGATGTCCGGCTTCCTGATCGCCCTGCCCATCAGCCTGACCCTGGGCGGCGTGCTATCGGGCTGGCTGATGACCTCCATGAATGGTGTGCACGGCCTGTCCGGTTGGCAGTGGATGCTGCTCATAGAAGGCCTGCCGTCGATCGTCATGGCCGTGGTGGTGTTCACCTTCCTCTGCGACGGTATCGATTCGGCCAAGTGGCTGTCGGCCGCCGAAAAGGCCGTGCTCAAGGCCAACCTCAAGCAGGACGACCAGGGCAAGGCCTCACGCCTGGGCGAGGTGTTCTTCAACCCGCGCGTCTGGCTGCTGGTACTGATCCTGCTGACCTTCAATACCGGCTTCTACGGCTTGGCGTTCTGGATGCCGTCGATCATCAAGAGCACCGGCGTTGCCAACACCCTGCACATCGGCCTGCTTACCGCCATTCCCTATGGTGTGGCGCTGGTGGCGATGCTGCTCAACGCCCGGCACTCCAACCGCACCGGCGAGCGCCGGCTGCACGCGGCGATTCCGGCCTTCATCGGCGGCACCGGGCTGATCCTCAGCGCCGTGTTCGCCCACAGCCCGGTGCTCTCGGTGCTGTTCCTCACCGTGGCCGCCTCGGGCATCCTCAGCCTGATGCCGATCTACTGGACCTTGCCGGGCAGCGTGCTTTCCGGTGTCGCCGCAGCCGCCGGCATCGGCATGATCAACGCCTTCGGCAACCTGTCCGGCTTCACCGGCTCGATGATCACCGCCATGGCGGAATCCCTGACCGGCGACATCAACAACGGCACCTACGTCCTGGCCCTGTGCCTGTTCGTCAGCGGTGGCCTGATCCTGGCGATTCCCGCCAGCATGCTCGGCAGGTCCGCCGAACGCCGGCCCGCATGCCAGACGGAAGGGGATATGGCGGTGAGCCAAGCATGAGCCCTGGGGCTCGCCACTGACCACAAGGCCCGCCTCCAGGCGGGCCTTTGCGTTTCTCCAGGGGGGCGGCTGTCCGCCCAGGGCCGGCTACGACAGACAGACGGCGCTTGCCAGCGTTGTGCCGACGCCGCCAAATCTGCGTTATTATCCGCCGCCCTCCCGTGGCCCTTTGGCTGTATAGGCGGATGTATAATTGTTTTCGCGCCATCGCGCTCGCAGGTTCAGCTCCCATGACACAGCTTTCCGAACGCTTTCTGGTCCAGGCCCATCTTGCCGCCAAGCAGCCCAAGCCGCTGACGGCCGAGGAGGAGGCGCACTACCGTGCCGCCATTGCTGCTGAGCTGAAGGCCAGGGACGCGGTACTGGTCGCGCACTATTACTGCGATCCGGTGATCCAGGCGCTGGCTGAGGAAACCGGTGGTTGCGTCTCCGACTCCCTGGAGATGGCCCGCTTCGGCAACCAGCATTCGGCGCAGACCGTGGTGGTTGCCGGCGTGCGCTTCATGGGCGAGACCGCGAAGATTCTCAACCCGGAAAAACGCGTGCTGATGCCGACCCTGGAGGCCACCTGCTCCCTCGACCTGGGTTGCCCGGTGGACGAGTTCTCGGCGTTCTGTGACCAGCATCCCGAGCGCACCGTGGTGGTCTACGCCAATACCTCGGCCGCGGTGAAGGCACGTGCCGATTGGGTGGTGACTTCCAGTTGTGCGCTGGAGATCGTCGAGAGCCTGATGGACAACGGCGAAACGATCATTTGGGCACCGGACCAGCACCTGGGCCGATACATACAGCGTGAAACCGGTGCCGACATGCTGCTCTGGGATGGTGCCTGTATCGTTCACGAAGAGTTCAAGGCCAAGCAGCTACAGGATATGAAGGCGCTGTATCCGGATGCAGCGGTGCTGGTGCACCCTGAATCCCCTGAAGCGGTGATCGAGCTGGCCGACGCGGTCGGTTCCACCAGCCAACTGATCAAAGCGGCGCAGACCCTGCCGAACAAGATGTTCATCGTCGCAACCGATCGCGGCATCTTCTACAAGATGCAGCAGCTGTGCCCGGACAAGCAGTTCATCGAGGCCCCCACAGCTGGCAATGGCGCGGCCTGCCGCAGTTGCGCCCACTGCCCGTGGATGGCCATGAACACCCTGGAGCGCACCCTGCAATGCCTGCGCGAAGGCACGAACGAAATCTTCGTCGATCCGGCCTTGGTTCCGAAGGCGATCAAACCGCTCAAGCGAATGTTGGACTTCACCCAGGCTGCACGAATGAAACAGGCCGGTAACGCCTGATTCCTCTCCATGAAAAAGCCCGGACTCGTCCGGGCTTTTTTGTATCTGGGCTGAGCCTGGGGCTTGATGCGGCGATCAGCGCATCATCTGTTTAAGCATCCTCTGTTGCTCAGCCAGTTCCTGCTGGCGGGCGTCTATGCGTGCGGCAAGCGGGAAGTTGCCACTGGCGCGACGCTTGGCGAAGTCCAACTGCTCGATCGCCTGATCGTAGTCGCCCACCAGGGCGAAGAATTCGGCGCGGGCCTGGTGCAGGCCAATGGTATTGCCGGCCAGGCCACGCACTTCCGCCACCTGGTACCACACATCCGGATCGTTCGGCCGGCTCTTGAGCAGGCCGTCGAGCACCTTCTCGGCGTCCTTCGGTTTGTTCTGCTTGATCAGCAGGTCGCTACGCATCTGTTTCAGCGGGTAGTTATTGGGGTATTGCGCGAGCAGGCGGTCGACGCGCTGTTGGGCATCAGGCAATCGATTGGCGGTGATGTCGAGGTCGACCTGAGCCAGGTTGTAGACGATCTCGTTCGGCGCCTTGGCCAGGAGCGGCGCCAGGTTGTCGCGAGCCTGATTGAGCTGTCCACCCTTGATCTGGGCGATCGCCAGGCCGTAGCGGGCTGCGTCCAGCTTCGGGTCTTCGTCGAGCTGGGCGCGGAAGCGCTTGGCAGCGATGCCCGGGGTCTCCTCGAACATGAGTTGCACGCGAGCGCGCATCAGCTGGTAGCGCAGGCTGTTCTCGACGCCCCCCGGCGGCAACTGTTCGGCGCGGTTGCGCGTGTCGGCGATACGATTCTCGGTCACCGGGTGGGTGAGGAGGAATTCCGGCGGTTTGGCGTCATAGCGGTACTGACGCATCAGGCGTTCGAACATGCGTGGCATGGCGCGCGGGTCGTAGCCAGCCTTTTCCAGATTGAGCAGACCGATGCGGTCGGCCTCCTGTTCGTTCTGCCGGGAGAAGCGGCGTTGTTCCTGAATGGCAGCGGCCTGTGTGCCCATGATCGCGGCCATGCCGGCATCGCCAGCGCCGGCTGCGGCGGCAACGATGCCCGCGAGCATCGCAGCCATCACCGGAATCTGCATGCGCTGTTGGGCCTCTACGCCACGGGCGAAGTGGCGTTGCGACAAGTGCGCCAATTCGTGCGCCAGTACCGAGGCGTACTCGGCTTCGGTAGGGGCGTAGAGGAAGAGACCGCCGTTGACACCGATGATCCCGCCGGGGGCGGCGAAGGCGTTCAACTGCGGGCTATTGAGCAGGACGAACTCCAGGCGGCGGTCCTGCAACTGGCTGGTTTCGGCCAGGCGATAGACGCTGGTCTCCACGTAGTCTTTAAGCTGCGGGTCATTGAGTTGCGGCACTTGGCCACGCAGCAGACTCAGCCAGGCGCGGCCGAGTTGATGTTCCTGTTCCGGAGAGACGATCGAAGAGCTGGAGTCCCCCAGCGACGGCAGGTCGTCGGCCATGAGGGGGGGAGCGAGAAAACAGGCAAGCGTCAGCAGAGTGGGGCGCAGAAGATTCATGCACTGGGCTCGTTGGCGGCAAAGGCCTAACTGTAGCCTCCGGCGCTGCTGGCTGGCCAGCGGAGCTCTGCCTTCTGTATCCTAACCGCCCGCTCAAGTATTCCCGCCCCGCGACCTTCCCGAGCGACCCGCCAGGCGCCCTTCCGGAGACTCACCATGACTGACGCTGCCAGTCGAACCGATGATTTCGACGTCGAACTGGATGCCAGTGGCCTGAACTGCCCCTTGCCCCTGCTCAAGGCCAAGCTCGAGCTCAATCGCCTGAACAGCGGAGCGGTGCTCAAGGTGATCGCTACCGACGCTGGTTCCCAGCGCGATTTCCGCGCCTTCGCACAATTGGCCGGGCACCAGTTGCTGCGTGAAGAGGTCGAAGACGGCGTATTCCGCTACTGGTTGCGCAAGGCCTGACCACGGCTTGTCGAGTGGGTCTTTCAAGGATTTTTGATGCTCAAGGTGCTTCGCGATTGGGTCCAGCGCTACTTCTCTGATGAAGAAGCCGTGGTGCTGGCTGTGGTCCTCGTTCTCGGCTTCACGATCGTTCTGACTCTTGGCAACATGCTGGCGCCTGTGTTGGCGGGCATGGTCCTGGCGTTCCTCATGCAGGGGCTGGTCAACCTATTGGAGCGTCTGCGACTGCCGCAAACGCTGGCGGTCTGGATCGTCTTCGCGCTGTTCATCGGTGCCCTGGCCTTGATTCTCGGCGTGCTGGTGCCGTTGCTCTGGCAACAGTTGAGCAAGTTGTTCCAGGAGCTGCCAGGCATGCTTGGCGAATGGCAGTCGTTGCTGCTGCTCCTGCCCGAGCGCTATCCGCATCTGGTGACCGATGAGCAGGTACTGAAGGCCATCGAGGTGACCCGCAGTGAAGTCGCCAAGTTCGGCCAGTGGGCACTGACCTTCTCCCTGTCCAGCCTGCCGCTGCTGGTCAACATCATGATCTACCTGGTCCTGGTGCCGATCCTGGTGTTCTTCTTCCTCAAGGACAGGGTGATGATCGGGCGCTGGATCAGCGGCTACCTGCCACGCGAACGCGGATTGATGACGCAGGTCTGGGACGAAGTGAACATCCAGATCGCCAATTACATTCGAGGCAAGGTGATCGAGATCGTCATCTGCGGATCGGTGACCTATGTGGCATTCGTCTGGCTTGGCCTGAACTATGCGGCGCTGCTGGCCCTGCTGGTGGGGCTCTCGGTGGTCGTGCCCTACATCGGCGCCGTGGTGGTAACCGTGCCGGTCGCCCTGATTGCCCTGTTCCAGTGGGGCTGGAGCGACCAGTTCATCTACCTGATGGTGGTCTACACCGTGATCCAGACCCTGGACGGCAATGTCCTCGTGCCGTTGCTGTTCTCCGAAGCAGTGAACCTGCACCCGGTGGCGATCATCTGCGCCGTGCTCCTGTTCGGCGGACTCTGGGGCTTCTGGGGGGTGTTCTTCGCCATTCCCCTGGCTACCTTGTTCAAGGCTGTACTGGATGCCTGGCCGCGAGCCGACCCGAGAAATGCCATGGCGCAGTAAATGGGTCTGGAAAGCGCATTTCCATGCGCACATCCCTTGATCGGATAAACGAAAAAGGCCGCGATTGCGGCCTTTTCTCATTGGGGCAGGGTCAGCCCTTGTTTAACGCCTCGGCAGCGGCGAGCACCGCATCCACGTGACCGGGTACCTTCACGCCGCGCCACTCCTGGCGTAGTACACCGTCCTTGTCGATCAGGAAGGTGCTGCGGTCCACGCCCATGTACTCCTTGCCATAGAGCTTCTTCAGCTTGATCACGTCGAAAAGCTGGCAGAGCGATTCATCCTTGTCGGAGATCAGCTCGAAGGGGAACTCCTGCTTGCACTTGAAGTTCTCGTGAGACTTCATGCCATCGCGGGAGATGCCGAAAATGGCGGTGTTCGCAGCCAGGAAGGCGGCATGCCGGTCACGAAAACCCTGGCCTTCGGTGGTGCAGCCGGGGGTGCTGTCCTTCGGGTAGAAATAGAGCACTACCTGCTTGCCCTTGAGCGCGGACAGGCTGACCTCCAGGCCGCTGGTGGCCTGGGCGGTGAAGTCGGCGACGGGTTGGTTCAGGGAAACGGCCATGTCTGCTTGCTCCTCAGGGGTGTTGCGGGCGCCAGGGTTCGATCAGGGCGTCCAGGTTCAGTGCATCGGCGAAGTCAAGGAACTGGTCGCGCAGCCAGCTGATTTGGGTGCCGGCGGGCAGAGTCACGGTAATCGTGGCGTTGAGCATGGTGCCGCCAGTCTGCGGTGCCTGGTAGGTATCGCAGGTGAGGTTTTCCAGCTCGACACGGTGATCGATGAAAAACTGGCACAGCTCGTTGAGGATGTCCGGGCGATAGGCTGCGCTGATGTAGGCCACGTAGGGCAGTGCCTGGGGGCGAGTTTCCATGGCGCTGCTGCGGGTCATGTTGGCGGTAAAGCCATGGCGCTTGGCCAATGCCGCCACACCTGACTCCAGGCGCGCCAGGCCATCCCAACTACCGGAAACTTGCAGCACCAGGGCGCTGAACTCGCCGTGGCGGGTCAGGCGGCTGCTGACCACGGCGCAGCGGTTTTCCTGGCTGGCGCGGCACAGCACGTTGGTCAGCTCCATCGGGTTGCGGCCCAGGGCACTGATCAAAAGGAATTGTTCGCGGGGCGGGGTGGTGGACATGCAGCATTCCTAGAGCGAGGGGAGGGCGGCCGAGGCCACACTGTTCAAACGGGGAAGGTTAGCGAAAAGCGTCGCCGAGGGAAATGCTGTAACCGCCTGACGGCGCTTGCGTTCACCTTGTGCAAGGCCAGAGCCGACAGTACCATTACGGCTCACTTTTTCCGGCAGGAGCGGTTGCATGATTGCGGGCAGTATGGTGGCACTGGTTACGCCCATGGATGCGCAGGGTCAATTGGACTGGGACAGCCTTTCCAAACTCGTTGACTTCCATCTTCAAGAGGGCACCAACGCCATAGTCGCCGTCGGCACCACGGGCGAGTCCGCCACACTCGACGTCAACGAGCACGTCGAAGTGATCCGCCGCGTCGTCGACCAGGTCAATGGCCGCATCCCGGTAATCGCCGGCACCGGTGGCAATTCCACTCGTGAGTCGGTCGAACTGACCGCTGCTGCCAAGCAAGTCGGCGCCGATGCCTGCCTACTGGTGACCCCTTACTACAACAAGCCGACGCAGGAAGGCCTGTACCAGCACTTCCGCCATATCGCCGAAGCCGTGGCCATTCCGCAGATTCTCTACAACGTTCCCGGCCGTACCGTATGCGACATGCTTCCGGAAACCGTTGAGCGCCTGTCGAAGATCGGCAACATCATCGGCATCAAGGAAGCCACTGGCGACCTGCAGCGCGGCCAGGAAGTACTGAACCGAGTCAGCAAGGATTTCCTCGTTTATTCCGGTGACGACGCTACTGCCGTCGAACTGATGCTGATGGGCGGCAAGGGCAATATCTCGGTTACCGCCAACGTTGCCCCGCGCGCCATGGCTGATCTCTGCGCTGCCGCCATGCGTGGCGAAGCCGAAGCCGCTCGCGCCATCAATGACAAGCTGATGCCGCTGCACAAGGCTCTTTTCATCGAATCGAACCCGATCCCGGTGAAATTCGCCCTGCACGAAATGGGTCTGATTCCCGACGGCATTCGCCTGCCGTTGACCTGGCTCAGCCCGCGTTGCCATGAGCCTCTGCGCCAAGCCATGCGCCAGTCCGGCCTACTTGCCTAATCCAAGGAAACATTCCGCATGAAGCGACTGGCCGGACTCTCCGCTCTCGCCCTGATCATTTCCAGCACCAGCGGTTGCGGCTGGCTCTGGGGCCAAGATGGCTATTTCCGTGATCGCGGTAGCGATTACCTGGAAGCACGCCAGACGGCCCCCATGCAGCTTCCGCCGGACGTTGATTCCAAGCTGCTCGACCCGTTGCTCCCGGTACCGATGAACGTTGCCGACAGCCGCGCTGAAGGTGAATACGAGGTACCGCGCCCTCAGGCCCTGCAGGGCAAGGGTGAAGTCAGCGACTACAGCCTGCAGAAGAGCGGTGACTCCCGTTGGGTGGTTGCCCAGCGCGTACCGGCCGAAGTCTGGCCTGTAGCCCGCCAGTTCTTCGAGAACGGTGGTTTCCGCATTGCCGACGAGCGTCCGCAGACCGGCGAGTTCAGCACTGACTGGCAGCGCCTCGACCAGCTCTCCGGTCCCCTGGCCCGTCGCCTGGGTAGCCGTGTCAGCGGAGTCGAGCCGGACAGCGAAGTCCGTGCTCGCGTACGTATCGAGCCGGGTGTTCAGCGCAACACCAGCGAAATCTTCGTTACCACTGTCAGCCGTCCAGCTGGCAGCACTGCCGACACCGGTTGGCCCAGCCGTTCCGACAACGCGAGCCTGGAAGCCGCGCTGCTGGATGAAATGCTGGCCAGCATGGCCCGCAGTTCCGAACAGGGCGGATCCGTGTCGTTGCTCGCCGCCCGCGACTTCGATGCGCCGAGCCGCGTGACCCTTTCCGAAGATGGCAACGGCAACCCCATGCTCAGCCTAGGCGCCGACTTCGATCGTTCCTGGTCCAGCGTCGGTCGTGCCCTGGAAACCGGCGACGTCCGCGTCGACGACATCAACCGCAGCCTGGGTGTCTACTACATCAACCTCGCCGAAGGCGCCGAGAAGAAAGACGAGAAGCCCGGCTTCTTTAGCAGCCTTTGGGGTAGCGACGCCAGCGAGGAAGAAATCGAAGCCCGCGCCGAACGCTACCAGGTCCGCCTGACCCGCGTTGGCGATAGCGTTCAGGTAACCGTGGAGAAGGACATCAACACCGTGGCCCCCGCCGATGTGGCGCGCCGCGTGCTGACCCTGATTCAGGAAAACCTCGGCTAAGAGCAAAAGGTGCGCCGCGTAGCGGCGGATCGTGGAAACAAGAAGGCGAAACCCCCGGGTTTCGCCTGTTTCGTTTGATAAAGGCGGAAAACGACATGAGCACACCCACCACCCTCAGCCTGAAGAAGATCTACTCGGGGAAGGTTCGCGACCTCTACGAAATCGACGACAAGCGCATGCTGATGGTCGCCACTGACCGCCTTTCCGCGTTCGACGTGATCCTCGACCAGCCCATTCCAGAGAAAGGCAAGATCCTTACTGCCATCTCCAACTTCTGGTTCGACAAGCTATCCGACGTCGTTCCCAACCACTTCACCGGTGACAAGGTCGAAGACGTCGTTCCCGCCGCCGAATTGCCCTTGGTGGAAGGCCGCGCGGTAGTAGCCAAGCGCCTTAAGCCCGTTGCTGTCGAAGCCATCGTGCGCGGCTACATCGTTGGCTCCGGCTGGAAGGAGTACCAGAAGAGCGGCACCGTCTGCGGCATCCAGCTGCCGGCCGGCCTGAAGGAAGCTTCCAAGCTGCCGCAACCCATCTTCACCCCCTCGACCAAGGCTGCCGTCGGCGACCACGACGAGAACATCTCTTTCGAGCAGTGCGAAGCCATCATCGGCAAGGAACTGGCCGCCAAGGTCCGTGACACCGCCATCGCCCTGTACAGCACCGCCGTCGAGTACGCCGCCACCCGCGGCATCATCATCGCCGACACCAAGTTCGAGTTCGGCATCGACGAAGACGGTACCTTGACCCTGATGGACGAAGTGCTGACTCCCGATTCCAGCCGCTTCTGGCCGGTGGAAAGCTACGTCGAAGGCAAGAACCCGCCGAGCTTCGACAAACAGTTCGTGCGCGACTGGCTGGAGTCTACCGGCTGGAACAAGGAGCCGCCGGCACCTGCCGTACCCGCCGACGTCGCCCAGAAGACCGCTGACAAGTACCGCGAAGCGCTGACCAAGCTGACTTCCTGATCCATGCGTACCCCTCTCACTGTGGGAGAGGGGCTGCGGTGAGGGGTTGCCCGCACCTCGAATTTCCCCTCATTACCGCAACCATCTGAAACCACGCGAAAAAATCTCGCCACGGGCTTCGCCAATGGCCGATGAACTGGTATGATGCGCGCCGTTCGGGAAGATGCCGGAGTGGCCGAACGGGACGGATTCGAAATCCGTTGTGTCAGCAATGGCACCTAGGGTTCAAATCCCTATCTTCCCGCCATACATAGAAAGCGCAAAGCCCCTGATTTCATAGAAGAAATCAGGGGCTTTGTGTTTTAGGGCGCGGAATTTGGGCTCCTACATCCCGCTGCTACTGCTGCCTTCTCCCATGGATCACCCGGTTAGCGGTGAGCCGCAAAGATTGGCGCGTTCTCCTCTTCGGTGCGTGCGAGTGATTCTCCGGACAATTTTCGTATGACCACATAAAAAATGGGGGTCAGGAAGAGTCCGAAGAACGTAACCCCCAGCATGCCGGCGAAGACCGTTACTCCGGTTGCCAGCCGAATCTCTCCGCCTGCACCCTGGCCCAGCAGCAGAGGCACGGAGCCAGCGATGAACGCAATCGACGTCATGATGATGGGGCGCAGACGCAGGCGACATGCCTCGATGGTGGCGTCGATGGTCGCGCGCCCCTGCATTTCAAGCTCGCGTGCGAACTCCACGATCAGGATGGCGTTCTTGCAGGCGAGTCCCATCAGGACGACAAGGCCGACCTGCACGAAAATGTTGTTGTCGCCGCCGGTCATCCAGACGCCGAACAGGGCCGAGAAGATCGAGGCTGGGACGATCAGGATCACCGAGAAGGGCAATATCCAGCTTTCGTACAGCACGGCCAGCGTGACGAAGACCAGCAGGATCGCAACCGGGAAGACGATGATGGCGGAGTTGCTCTGGGTGACCTCCTGATAACTGAGGTCTGTCCATTCCAGTTCGATCCCTTGCGGCAGCACCTTCGCGGCAATCTCGGTGATCTTTTCGATTGCCTGGGATGACGACAGGATGCTCGGGTTCGTTCCTCCGATGAGGTCGGCAGCGGGGTAGCCGTTGTAGCGGATGACCGGGTCCGGTCCGAAGCTCTGTTCAACGCGCACTACCGAGGAGATGGGCACCATTGCGCCGCTGGTGTTCCTCACGCGCAGGTTCTCGATGTCGCTGATCTGCTGCCGGTGCGCGGCATCCGCCTGGACCATGACTCGGTACACGCGACCAAATTTGTTGAAGTCGTTGACATACACCGCACCGAGATAGGTCTGCAGCGTCTCGAATATCTCCTTGACCGAAACGCCCTGGACCTTGGCTTTCACGCGGTCCACGACCACTTCAAGCTGCGGGATGTTGGCCTGGTAGGACGTCACCGGATAGGACATCCCGGGCGTCGCGGCGATCGCCGCCTGAAGCTTGGTCAAGGCGTCGTTGAGGGCGGGATATCCGAGGCCCCCACGGTCTTTCAGATACAGCGAGTAGCCCGAACCGTTGCCAAGCCCCTGGATTGGTGGCGGCATCAAGGCGTAGGTGTAACCACCTTTGATCTTCGAGAATTTCTCGTTCAACTCTGCATTTATCGCTTCTGCGCTCCTGGTTCGCTCTGCGAAGGGTTTCAGCACCACGTAAGAAGCGGAGACATTGGGCGTGTTTACCGTTTGCAGTGCGTTGAAGCCAATGTAGTCGGAGACTAGTTCGACCCCTTCGGTGGAGCGGGCAGCATCGCTCATCTGCCGAGCAACCTCCGCTGTCCTGGAAAGGGATGCGCCACCTGGGAGCTGGGCGCCACTGAACAGGTAGAGCTTGTCCTGGGTAGGAATGAAGCCGCTGGGAACCTGGTTGAACAGCAGCGCCGTGCCGCCCAGGAGTACGACGTAGAACGCCATGAACATGCCGCGCCGCCCCAGCGATCTGCCCACCGCGGAACCGTAGCCGTTGGAGCTTTTCAGGAAGAAGCGGTTGAAGGGGGTGAACAGCCAGCCGAAGCAGCCGGCGAGCAATCTTTCGAACCGGTCCTTGGGCGCGGAGTGGGGGACGAGCAGCTTGGCCGCCAGGGCGGGAGAAAGGGTGAGGGAGTTGATCGCGGAGATCACAGTGGAGATGGCGATGGTCACTGCGAACTGCTTGTAGAACTCGCCCGTGATCCCCGAGAGGAAGGCCATCGGCACGAAAACGGCGCACAGGACCAGTGCAATGGCGATGATCGGCCCGGAAACCTCCTGCATGGCCTTGTGCGCGGCCGCTTTAGGGGGCAGCCCTTCGGCGATGTAACGTTCCACGTTCTCCACGACCACGATGGCGTCATCGACCACGATGCCGATCGCCAGCACCAGACCGAAGAGGGTCAGGGTGTTGATGGAGTAGCCGAGCAGAAGCAGGAATACGAAGGTACCCACGACGGAGACCGGTACCGCCGCAAGCGGGATGAGCGAGGCCCGCCAGGTTTGCAGGAAAAGAATGACGACCAGTATGACCAGGACAACCGCTTCGATCAGGGTGGCCTTGACCGAACTGATCGAATCCCGGACGAACGTCGTGGGGTCCCAGACGGCTTGATACTTGACCCCTTCGGGGAAGTCGGCGGACAACCTGTCGAGCTTTTCATAAACCGCATCGGCCACATCCAGGGCGTTGGCTCCTGGCGAAAGGAACACACCGATGGTCGTCGCATTCTGTCCATTCTTCTGGACGCGCATGGTGTAGTCGCCGGAGCCAAGCTCGATCCTGGCCACATCCGCAAGCGTCACGACCTGGCCCTGCTCACCGACCTTGAGCACGATCTCCTTGAATTCGTCCTCGGTTTTCAGGCGACCGCGCACGCTGATAGGGATCAGGAAATTCGTCGATTTGGGGGACGGTTCCGCACCCAGTTGACCGGCAGATGCTTGCGCGTTCTGCTCCCTGATCGCACTCACCACATCGGCGACCGCGAGCCCGCGCGAAGCCAGCTTGTCCGGATCCAGCCATACCCGCATGGCGTAATCGCCCGCACCGTACAACCCCACATCCCCGATGCCTTGGATTCTCGACAGTTCGTCTTTGACGTTCAGCGTCAGGTAGTTCCTCAGGTACAGCGAGTCGTACTTCGGGTCCTCGGAATACAGGCTCACGTACATCAATGGGGTGGGCGACTGCTTTTGCGTCGTCACGCCGTACTGACGCACTTCTTCCGGCAGACGGCTCAGTGCCTGGTTGACCCGGTTCTGCACCCTTACCGCTGCGGTGTCAGGGTCCACCGAAGGTTGAAAGGTGGCGATGATCTGCAAGGTACCGTCCGAGCCTGAAACGGACTTCATGTACATGATCCCTTCCACGCCATTGATGGCTTCCTCCAGCGGTGTTGCCACGGTCTCGGCGATTTCTTTCGGGTTGGCGCCCGAATAGACGGCACGTACGACGACGCTCGGAGGTACCACTTCCGGGTACTCGCCGACCGGCAGCAGTGGAATGGATACCAGGCCAAGTGCGAAGATCACCAGGGAAAGCACGATTGCGTATATGGGCTTTTCAATAAAAATCTTTGAGAAGTTCATCTTTCTGACCACCGTTCTTTCTGTGGTTTACATGGTGACTTCAACGGGTGTAACGACTGCACCCGGGCTGGATCTGTGCAAGCCGTTGACTACGATGCGGTCATCTTTAGAAAGCCCTTTCGCAACGATACGAAGCCCTTCTTCTGTAAGTTTTCCGAGAACGATATCTTTCCGGCTGACCGTATTGTCCGTTGCCAGCACATAGACATATTTCTTGTTCTGATCAGTCAGGATCGCCTTGTCGTCAATAAGAATGGCATCCGTCTTTTCATTGTTTGCCAATTGAACTCTTGCAAAGAGGCCTGGAGTGAACTTTCGGTGGGAGTTATCCAGCGTTGCGCGTGCGCGGATTGTGCCCGTCTGCGGATCGAGGACGTTGTCCAGGAAGTCGGCTGTGCCCGAGTGGGGAAAGCCTTCCTCGTTGGCCAGGCCAATACGCACAGGAAAACTCGTCTTGTGTGTTTCCTGACTCTTTTGTGTGTAGTTAAGGAAACTCTTTTCATCCGGGTCGAAGTAAACATAAATGGGGTTGATTGAGACGACTCTGGTCAGCACCGACTGATCTGCAATGGCAAGGTTTCCGAGTGTCAGCAATGCATTGCTTACTTTGCCATCGATCGGGGCTCGGACCTTGGTGAATTCCACATTCAGCTTCGCCACGGCAACCGCGGCCTTCGCTTCCCTTACCAAGGCTTCACTTTGAACCCGGGCAGCACGTTTGGTATCGGCGGCATCCCGGGAAATGGCGCTTGTCGGCAGCAATCGCTGAGCGCGCTTGTCCTGGGCCTGGGCCAGTGTCAGTGCCGCCTGGGCCTGTTCCAGGCGCGCCAGCGCACTGTTCAATTCAGCCTCGAAGGGACGTGGATCAATTTCAAACAGCAAGTCGCCCCGCTTGACTTCACTTCCTTCTTCAAACGCGATCTGGCGGATATAGCCACTTACCCGAGGGCGGATTTCAACAGCGTCGGTGGCTGCGATTCGCCCGTTGAATTCATTCCATTGCTGAGTTTCCTTATGCACGACTCGCGCGACATCAACGGTGGGTGCCGCGCTTGGCACCGCTGTATCTGCTGCGCCTTCCTTGCAAGCGCCGAGCACGAGCGACATTGCTGCAATCAACGCCAAGGCCGGGGCCTTATCGCCGGTAAATGAGCGAATTGCCCGGTCCGAGATTCTTCTGTAGTGGGGGAGAGTGATCATGATAATTCTCCGCCCGCATCTTTCCTGCGGGGTCGGTAGTGGTTACAGGCAAGTTTCTGCTCATCGAACTGCGATAAAAGCGCCCAGCGAATTTTCCTGATGCTTGGAACCGTCCATGGCGTTGGCGTTTCCGAGTGATTTGACGGCCGTCGCAATCTTTGCCGATTCCGTCTAGTTGCGAGTGGCAGCAGAGTGGAGAGAGTCGATTCGTTCAATCAGTCGATCACTGCCTCCTTCTGCAAAAACAGGTGCTGAAACTCCAACTACTGCGCAAAGAAAAACAAGCTTGAGAAATTTCATGACGATCTCCAGGCAAAAGGTGGCCAAGCAGCAATCTTCCTCGGATGTTTGCCACTCGGAATGCACTTGTAGTGAGTTGAGTTCGGTTAACTTTTAACTGTTGCCGGCGAAACCTGTACTTGCTTCTCCAACTGGCCCAATAAACCTATGGCCAGAAAAGCCGGTTTCATGGCGTTCACTCCGGTTGCATGGCGAAGCCAACGCCAAACCGATTCCAGGCATTGATGGCGGCGATGACGAAGGTCAGTTCGGCCAACTCCTGGTCGCTGAACACGGCGGCCACTTTTTCGTAGATGTCGTCCGGCGCATGCGTGGCTGCAACCAGGGTCAGTGTTTCGGTCCACAGCAGGGCGGCGCGTTCGCGTTCGTCGAAGAACGGCGTTTCCTTCCATGTGCTGACCGCCATCAGGCGCCGAAGGGTTTCGCCTTCCTTGCTCGCATCAGTGGTGTGCATATCGACGCAGTAGGCGCAGCCGTTGATCTGCGAAGCTCGGATACGCACCAACTCGCGCAGGGAGCGCGGGAGGATCGATTCGGAAGCGGCTTTCTCGAGGCCAAGCATGGCTTTCATGGCTTGAGGAGCGGCTTGGTAGTAATTGAGGCGTTTCGAGCTCATTTTTCACTCTCCAGGTAACCGAAGAATTTCGGCCGTGGAGTCACTTTATTGGGTGATGGTGCATGGATAAATTGGGTAATATCGTTTTCATTGTGCGTAAAGTCGGACAGTCATGGCTTTTGATCGATTAGAGGCAATGCGCGCGTTCTGCCGCATTGTCGAAGTGGGAAGCTTCACCGGTGCAGCGGAGTCGCTGAGCGTGGCGAAGACAACGATTTCCGGGCAGATCCAGGGGCTTGAATCGCTACTGGGCGTGAAGCTGCTGCACAGAACCACCCGAAGGGTGACCCCGACCACTGATGGCGCCGCCTACTATGAGCGCGCACGTGCGGTACTGGATGACCTCGATGAACTTGAAGCCTCGGTTGCGCAAAGTCGCAGCGTGGCGCGGGGGAGGGTGAGGGTCGAGATGCCTTCGCCGGTCGGTGCATGCCTCATCATCCCGTCGCTGCCTGACTTCGCGACGCTCCATCCGCAAATCCAACTGGACATAGGTTGCAGCGAGCGCGTGGTCGACCTCGTGCAGGAAGGCATCGACTGCGCGTTCCGGGGCGGGCCGGTCGCGGATCAGGGGCTGGTGTGTCGTCCCGTTGGGCAAATGCGGTTTTGCCTTTGTGCATCGCCGGCTTATCTAAGCGACTCGGTGCCGATACTTGAGCCGGGCGATTTGCTGCAGCACCGGTATCTCGGTTTCACCTTTCCGGGCTCAGGCAAGCAGATGACCCCCGTGCTCCGGCGGGGCGATGAAAGCTTCACGGTCGACCAGTTGCCAGCGATGCGTTTCAACAATGGTGGTGCGTACATAACGGCGGGCCTGGCAGGGCTTGGCATCGTTTCAGTCCCGCTTGCCGAAGCCAGTCCGCACCTTCAGACAGGGAAGCTGGTTGAGGTGTTGTCT
The DNA here is from genome assembly GCF_036328175.1 of Pseudomonas sp. JS3066. NCBI lineage: Bacteria > Pseudomonadati > Pseudomonadota > Gammaproteobacteria > Pseudomonadales > Pseudomonadaceae > Pseudomonas > Pseudomonas sp. JS3066. The sequence goes on along the minus strand of NZ_CP143312.1, from coordinate 4,113,278 downwards.
GGCTGGGCACTGGGCAGCATGCCGATCAGTCTCGTGTACCCATACTCACGACACCTGTCGGCCAGGGTACGGGTATTCGCCGATTGGGCGGCGGCGCTGATGGCAAGCGACCCGCTCTGGAAGTTGTAGGCCTGAACCTTCGGTCGCTATATGAAAACCCCCGCAGACCATTGGCCTGCGGGGGTTCTCCTCTTCAGCTTCTCAAGCAAGAAAGCGCATGAGTCTCAGGCGCTGGAGCACATCCGCGCGGCATTGATCAGCCTGCCTTTGTCCTGCCAGGCGTTGCGTTGATACACGGAGTACTGTGTCGGGCCCTGGCCACTGGAGAGCTCGACCAGGCCGGAGGCCTTGGCCGGGTCGGTATCGCCAACGAACAGCAGTGTCTTGCCGTTTTCTTCCGAGGTAAAGGTCCGGACATCCTGACGGATTTCGCCTTTCACGCAGTTCAGGTAATCCGGATTTGCCTGGCTGGTGACGCCGGATGTCCCGTCGCGGCTGGATCGTATGTCGGGGTTGTGAGTGCTACAGCCTGTTGCGATCAGCAGGGTGGAGAGAATCAGGATACTGCCGTTGCGAAGGGATGCTGAAGAGAGGCCAGGGTGAGTGTGGTTCATGGCTGTTGCTCCAGGCTGGGGCGGGTGGCCAGCCGGCATTTGCTGGCTGGTCGTTGAGGCAGGGCGCCTGGAGCGGAGGCCACGACAGGAGGGGGCATCCTTTGCCCAGGTGGCCACTGCCTGTCCCGGATAAGTGTATTCCCGTTTTTCCTTAGGCGACGGGGAGAAGGAGAGGCCGATTCGAAGAATGTGGTTCTCCGTCAGAATTTTGCCAGTTCCCTGGAACATTGATGTCGGGTGCGCTATCGCTAATTAGGTGCATCTGGCTATGTGATGCACCAGGAGCGATTCGTGATCGAACCGGTTTACTGGGCGGAGCTGCGTCAGCTCTCGCTCAACGTATCTGCCGCGCACATCGCCATGGTGGCCTTCCTGGAAGAAGCAGCAGTCCCATGGTCGGATGACCAGATGGCGGAATTCACGCGGCTCATTCTGTGCGAGCGCATTGCGATCAGTGCGTACGCGACTCTCTATTCGTACATCGACAGCCGACTACCGGCCCCCGTGCGATTGCGGCTGGTAGCTGGCGAATAGGCTCGGGCTGTCTCCAGCTCAGGATTCGGGTTCGGCAATCGCCTCGATCAACTGCTCATCATCGTTCTGTGCACTGTTCACACGTGTGGAAACCGCGTGCCCGGTGAAATCTCCGCGCGCCTGGCCGATGGCTTGGTGAACTTGTTCCTCCTTGGTGCCGGGGCTGAGCCACGGACTGAACTGCTCCTGGGGAAGTATTACGGGCATGCGGTTGTGAATGGCGCTGATGGAGGGCGCTGCATCCCGGGTGAGAAGGGCGCAGGAGATGACTTCCTGTCCGTCCGGGCCTGTCCAGGAGGCCCAGATGGCGGCAATCGCCAGCATCGGGTCGTTCGGGCTGTAGAGGTAGTAGGGCTGATGTACCAGGCGGCCGCGGGCATTGCGTACTTGCTCCTGGGGGTTCCATTCATACCAGCCCTGGGCGGGCATCAGGCAGCGCTGGCTGCGCAAGCCCTGGCGCCACAGCGGCTTGCTGGCGGCTTCTTCACTGCGAGCGAAGACGGCATGCAGTGGAGGCTTTTCCTCTGTCCACCAGGACGGTATCAGTCCCCAGCGTGCGGGAATCAGCTCCAGTTCGCCTTGCCGGTCAAGGCGCAATAAGGGCACTTGGGTAGTGGGCGCAACATTGAAGCTCTGGATCCAGCGTCCCGAGTCCCGGGCACCGATATGCCAGTAGTCTTCGATGGCACGCTCGGAGGGGCTGACATAGCGTCCACACATGTGCGGGGTCCTGTCGCGGGCAGTGGTTACAGCATAGAGCCTGTGCATTCCCCGAAGTTTGAGTGATGCGAGGTGGCCATCCGTTTGCTGGCTAATTGATGGCGTATCTCCTGCGATCTTCCTCGTAAAAGGCGACAAACTGCACGTTTTTTACACGCACTCGGAAGAACCGAATGACCTTGCGCCAGTCTGTTCTCCTAGGTCTGCCCCCGAGGAAGCCGTACAGGACAGTGGCGCAATGCCATGGCAGGCCACCTACAACAACTTCAAAAGGATTGAAGTCATGACCCACAAGTACAACGTCAGACGTGTTGTTGGTTCCCTGTTTCTTGCCGCTTCAACTTCCACCCTTGCTGCGCCGGCTGCCGATGGCGATGCCTTCGGCGAATTCTGGAGTCCCGGCAAACCCAACCCCGCCATTTGCAAATCGCCTTTGCTGGTCGGTACGCCCTTGGGCCTGCCGCGTTGTCTGGAGGCGGGTAATGTGATGCACCGCCTGCAGCAGTTGCAGGACATCGCCACGCTCAACGATGGCAACCGCGCGGCCGGCCTGCCGGGCTACCAGGCTTCGATCGATTACGTGAAGAAGACGCTGGAACACGCCGGCTACCAGGTGCGGGTTCAACCCTTCCCCTTCACCGCCTTCTTCCCGAAGGGACCGGGCACCCTGCAGGCACTGGTGCCGCAGCCGGCCGACTACGTCTGGGAGGAGGACTTCAACTACCTGTCGCAGACCGACCCCGGTGATGTCAGCGCGCCGGTCGTGGCGGTGGACCTGTCCCTCGGGGCCGGCAATACCTCCACCAGCGGCTGCGAGGCGGAAGATTTCGCTGGCTTTCCCAGCGGCGCCATCGCTCTGGTCCAACGCGGCAGCTGCAACTTCGAGCTGAAGGCGGAGAATGCCGCGGCTGCAGGTGCGGCGGGCGTGATCATCTTCAACCAGGGCAACACCGAGGACCGCAAGGGCCTTGAGAACGTCACCCTGGGAGACACCTACGAGGGTGGCATCCCGGTGCTGTTCGCCACCTATGACAACGGCGTGGCCTGGTCCCAGACTCCTGGCCTGCAATTGCGCATGGTCGCGGATGTGATTCGCGAGAAGACACAAACCTTCAACCTGGTGGCGGAGACCCGGCGTGGCGATCCGAAGAACGTGGTGATGGCCGGCGCGCACCTGGACTCGGTGTTCGAGGGGCCAGGTATCAACGACAACGGCTCGGGCAGCGCGGCCTTGCTGGAAATGGCCGTACTGCTGCGCAAGGCGCACCCGCAGAACAAGGTGCGTTTCGCCTGGTGGGGCGCCGAGGAGTCGGGGCTGGTGGGCTCGACGTTCTACGTCAACAGCCTGAGCGATGAGGAGCGGAAGAAGATCAAGGCCTACCTGAACTTCGACATGATCGGTTCGCCGAACTTCGGCAACTTCATCTATGACGGCGACGGTTCCTCCTTTGGCCTGCCGGGTCCGGCAGGTTCTGCTGCCATCGAGCGCTTGTTCGAGGCCTACTTCAAGCTTCGCAGCGAGCCCTTCGAAGGTACCCAGATCGATTTCCGCTCCGACTATGCACAGTTCTTCGAGGTGGGCATCCCCTTCGGTGGCCTGTTCACGGGCGCCGAAGATATCAAGAGCGAGGAGCAGGCACAGAAGTATGGCGGCGCTGCCGGCCAGCCCTTCGATCCGTGCTACCACCAGGGTTGCGACACCACCGCCAACATCGACCTGAACGCCCTGGAGATCAACGGCGACGCCATGGCGTTCGCCACCAGTTGGCTGTCACTGTCGACGAAGATCATCGACGACGAGATCGCCGCGGCCGCCGAACAGGCGAAAGGTGCCACCACCCTGCGTCAGCAGTCGGTGCGCCAGGCCGAGCGCTGGGGTAATCACTACGTGAAATGACGGGAAGGGCATCTGGCCTGCGGGAAGTTCGTGCTTTCGCAGGCCTTCTGTCTTTTCCGAATTGACCGTGGGAAGTCTCTGCGATTTACTGTATATAAATACAGTATTCGTAGGATTTCCCCCAATGGCCTTGATGATTGTTCCTGGCCCTTTCGGCAGCCCCGCCCCGGGGCTGCCGTTTTTCTCTTCTGCCAGTGAGTGGAGCTGATGGGCGCTGTCGTTGCCCTCGATGCCCTGCTCAATGAGCGGCGGGTCTGGAAAGGCCAGCCCGGCGCGTTGCTGTCCGGCAGCTGCCAGCCCACCGGCCTGGCCGCCCTGGATCGGGTCCTGCCCGGCGGTGGCTGGCCCGAAGCCGCACTCAGCGAAATCCTCACTCCAGCCACGGGCCTGGGTGAGTTGCGCCTGCTCTGGCCCACCTTGGCGCGGCTGACCGCCAGTGCCGAGCGCGTGGTGCTGGTGGCGCCACCGCATATTCCTTATCCACAGGCCTGGCAGGCGGCAGGCGTGGACCTGCGCTGGCTGGCACTGGTGGAGGCGAGCGGGCGCGATGCCCTCTGGGCGGCCGAGCAATGCCTGCGTTCCGGCAGTTGCGGTGCGGTGCTCTGCTGGCCGCAGCAGGTCGATGATCGCGCCCTGCGCCGTTTGCAGGTGGCCGCGGAAACCGGCCAGACGCTGGCCTTCGCCTATCGCCCCCTGGAGGCCGCCCTGAACCCCTCGCCGGCGGCCTTGCGCATCGCCGTCGACGGATGGCCGGCGCAATTGCGGGTGCTCAAGTGCCGGGGCGGCCTTCCATCGGCGACCCCCATCGCCCTGGCTCGATGACGCGGCCATGCGCTGGGCTTGCATATTGCTGCCGCAGTTGGCGCTGGATGGCGTGCTGCGCGGCCATCCCGACCCCGAAGCGCCCCTGGCGCTGGTGACCGGCACGCCACAGCGCCGCATGCTGCGTGCACTCAATCCGGCGGCCAGGGCACTGGGGTTGCGCCCTGGCCAGTCGCTCACCGCTGCGCATGTCCTGACCCGTGATTTCGCTCTGGTCGAGTACGACCCGACTGAGGTTGAGCGCTGGCAGCAGTTGCTCGCTGCCTGGGCCTATCGCTTCAGTTCCCAGGTCAGCCTGCGCTACCCGCGTTGCCTGCTGCTGGAGGTGGAATCCAGCTTCGCCCTGTTCGGTCCCTGGCCACGGTTCGAGGCACGGCTACGGCGGGAACTGGAGGCTCTAGGTTTTCGTCATCGCATCGTCGCTGCGCCCAATCCGGCGGCGGCGCGGATGCTTGCCAATGCCTACGATGGCCTGGCGGTAACGAGCCAGAATGATCTGCGCGAGGCGCTTGGGCGCATGCCGGTGGATCGCGCGGGGCTGACGCGGGAAACCGCCACCGCCTTCGCCCGCATGGGCCTGCGCAATCTGGAACAGGTGCTGGCGCTACCACGGGATACCGTGGCCCGACGCTTTCCTGTCGATGTGTTGCAGCACGTCGACACCCTGCTCGGCGATCGTCCGCTGGCGTTGGAGTATTACCGGCCGCCGGATGAGTTCGACCTGCGCATCGAACTGAACTTCGAAGTGGAGTCCCATCAGGCGCTGCTCTTCCCCCTGCGCCGCCTCACTGCCGACCTGGCTGCTTTCCTCGCCGGGCGCGACAGCGGCGTGCAGCGCTTCACGCTCTATCTGGAACACCGTGATCTCGCCGATACCCCGGTGCCGGTGGGGCTGCTCAGTGCCGAACGTGAGGCGGCCATGCTCTTCGAGCTGGCGCGTGGGCGCCTGGAGCAGTTGCAGGTGCCTGCACCGGTGCGCGCCTTCCGCCTGCAGGCACAGGACTTGCCGGCTTTCGTGCCGGAACGGCGTGAGCTGTTCGACGAGCGCCCGCAGCAATCCCTGCCCTGGGAGCAACTGCGCGAACGCCTGCGCGCACGCCTGGGGGACGAAGCGGTGCATAGCCTGGCGGCCCGTGCCGATCACCGTCCCGAATGCGCCTGGCAACTGGGCGCCGAAGCACTGCAGGCACCGCTCCTGCCCGGTCCACCGCGCCCCGGCTGGCTGCTGCGCGAGCCCGTGGCCTTGCGGGAGTCGTCCGTGCGCATTCTCGCCGGCCCCGAGCGGATCGAGTCCGGCTGGTGGGATGGTGGCGATATACGCCGCGACTACTACCTGGTGGAAACCCGCAACGGCCAGCGCGGCTGGGCCTTCCGCCTGGTGAACGGGGAGGGACCGCTGCTGCTGCAGGGTTGGTTCGCATGAGCGCCTACGCCGAGCTGCATTGCCTGTCCAACTTCAGTTTCCAGCGCGGGGCTTCCAGTGCCAGCGAGCTGTTCCAGCGCGCCAAGGATCATGGCTATGAGGCGTTGGCGATCACCGACGAGTGCACCCTGGCCGGCATCGTGCGTGCCTGGCAGGCATCCAGGGAAACCGGAGTGCCCCTGGTGATCGGCAGCGAAGTGCGCGTCGAAGGCGGGCCCAGGCTGGTGCTGCTGGTGGAAGACCTGACGGGCTACCAGCACCTCTGCCGTCTCATCACCCAGGCCCGGCGACGGGCGAAGAAGGGTGAGTACCAACTGCTGCGTGGTGACTTGGCTACACCCATGGACGGCCTGCTGGCCCTCTGGATACCCGAGCGGGAAAACGACGATTCCGAAGGCCTCTGGCTGCGCCAGTGCTTCCCCGGACGCCTGTGGCTGGCAGTGGAGCTGCACCAGGGCGCGGACGACGCCAGCCGCCTGACGGGCCTGTTGGCCCTGGCCGAGCGCCTTGGCATCCCACCCGTGGCAACCGGCGATGTGCATATGCATGCCCGAGGCCGCAGGGCCTTGCAGGATTGCATGACCGCCGTGCGCCATCACTGTACGGTGGCGGATGCCGGCTACCGGCTCTTTCCCAATGGCGAACGGCACCTGCGCCGCCGCGAGGTGCTGGCCAGCCTGTACCCGGCCCACCTGCTGGCCGAATCGGTACGCATCGCCCACCGCTGTGCTTTCAACCTCGGACAACTGAACTATCAGTATCCCCGCGAGCTGGTGCCGGAAGGTCACAGCCCGGGCAGTTGGCTGCGCAACGAAACGGAGAGAGGTTTACTCAAGCGCTGGCCGGACGGTGTGCCGCCGAAGGCGCGGGCGCTGGTGGAGAAGGAGCTCGCGCTGATCGGCGAGCTGGGTTACGAGAGCTACTTCCTCACGGTGTACGACATCGTCGAGTTCGCCCGCAGTCGGCACATTCTCTGCCAGGGGCGAGGCTCGGCGGCCAACTCGGTGGTGTGCTTCGCCCTGGGGATAACCGAGCTGGACCCCTGTGGTTTCACCGAACTCCTGTTCGAGCGCTTCATGTCCCGGGAACGCAACGAGCCGCCGGATATCGACGTCGACTTCGAGCACGAGCGCCGCGAAGAGGTCATCCAGTACCTGTTCCGCCGCTATGGCCGGGGCAGGGCGGCGCTCACCGCCGTGGTCAACACCTACCACGGTGCCGGTGCCGTGCGTGATGTAGCCAAGGCCCTCGGCCTGCCGCCGGACCAGGTCAATGCGCTGGCCGACTGCTGTGGCAGCTGGAGCGATAAGGCGCCCTCGGCGGAGCGTCTGTGCGAGGTGGGTTTCGACCCTGAGAGCCCGGTGTTGCGTCGGGTGCTGGCGCTGACCAGTGACCTGATCGGCTTTCCTCGCCACTTGTCGCAGCATCCCGGCGGCTTCGTGATTTCCGAAGCGCCGCTGGACTGCCTGGTCCCGGTGGAGAACGCCAGCATGGCCGAACGCACCGTGATCCAGTGGGACAAGGACGACCTCGACCTGGTCGGGCTGCTCAAGGTTGATGTGCTGGCGCTGGGCATGCTCAGTGCCCTGCGCCGTTGCTTCGGCCTGATCGAACACTACCGCGGCACCCGCTGGACCCTGGCCACCTTGCCCAAGGAAGACACCGCCACCTACGAGATGATCGGTCGCGCCGACACCATCGGCGTATTCCAGATCGAGTCGCGGGCACAGATGTCCATGCTGCCGCGCCTGAAGCCGAGGACCTTCTACGACCTGGTGATCCAGGTCGCCATCGTCCGGCCGGGGCCCATCCAGGGCAACATGGTCCATCCCTACTTACGCAGGCGTAATGGGTTGGAGGAGGTGAAGTACCCATCCAGGGAACTGGTTCCTGTATTCCAGCGCACCCTGGGCGTGCCGTTGTTCCAGGAACAGGTGATGCAACTGGCCATGGTCGCCGCCGACTACAGCCCAGGCGAGGCCGACGAGCTGCGTCGCAACATGGCGGCCTGGAAGCGTCACGGCGGCCTGGAGCACCACCGCCAGCGCCTGACGTCGCGAATGCGTGCCAAGGGCTATGAACAGGAGTTCATCGACCAGATCTTCGAGCAGATCAAAGGCTTCGGCAGCTATGGCTTCCCCGAATCCCACGCCGCCAGCTTCGCTCTGCTCACCTACGCCAGTTGCTGGCTGAAATGCCATGAGCCGGCTGCCTATGCCTGCGCCCTGATCAACAGCTGGCCCATGGGCTTCTACAGCCCCGATCAGGTGCTGCAGGATGCCCGTCGGCATGGCCTCGAAGTGCGTCCGGTGGATGTGCGGCATTCCCAATGGGACTGCTCCCTGGAACCCCTGGAGCAGGGGAGCGATCTGGCCATCCGCCTTGGGTTGCGCATGGTGCGAGGATTTCGTGAGGACGACGCACGACGTATCGAGGAGGCACGGCAGGCGAGTCCGTTCAGTAGCGTTGGCGACCTCATCCAGCGCGTCCGTCTGGATGCCCGCGCCCGCGAACTGCTGGCCGATTCCGGTGCCCTGCGTAGCCTGGCCGGGCACCGTCACCGGGCGCGCTGGGCGGTGGCCGGGGTGGAGGTGCAGGCGCCGCTCTTCGCCGACCTTCCGGAGCAGGAGGAAACACAGGTGCCCTTGCCGCTGCCCAGCGTGAGTGAGGACATGCTGACCGACTACGCCACGCTGGGCACCACCCTTGGGCCGCATCCGATGGCCATGCTACGCGGCGAACTGCGTAAGCGACGTTGCCGCAGCTCGCGGGAACTGCTGACACTGGAGCACGGACGGAACGCCAGCGTTGCCGGCCTGGTGGTCGGCCGCCAGCGCCCGCAGACAGCCAGCGGGGTGATCTTCGTGACCCTGGAAGACGAGTTCGGCATGGTCAATGTGGTGGTCTGGCACGACCTGGCCGAGCGCCAGCGCCGCGTGCTGGTCGGTTCACAGCTGCTGCAAGTGGATGGCCGTCTGGAGTCGGTGGAGGGGGTGCGTCATCTCATCGCCCGGCGCCTTGGCGACCTGACGCCACTGCTCAGCGGTCTCGATGTGAGAAGCCGGGATTTCCACTAGATCGGTGCAGATCGCGACTATCTGTCGAGTGGATATCGCTTTTCATGTCCGCAATGCGCCAGGAAAACCTTCGATGGAGCGGCGAAGATCACCGTGCGATGCACGACATTTGTGGGAGCGAATTCATTCGCGAATGAATTCGCTCCCACAAGGTTGCCGTCAGGTGATTGCGGACTTGTTGTCAGTGCGGAGTAACCGGTGCGTGCTTCGCCTTGTGCCGCCGGAACGAACGGGCTGAGTGGGGCGGCGAAGGCCGGCCGTGATGGTGGTGATGGTGGTGATGGTGGGAGATTCTGAGCATGGCCCAGAGCAACGCGACCGCTGCCAGCAGCCAACCCATGATCATCAGGGCTATGAAGATTTCGGGACCCATTGCAAACCGCCTCTGGCGCCAAAGTGGAAAGCGCACGCCCTGAGTCTAGCCGCGCCATTGTGACGACCACTTGAAGCCGGCTGCCTTTGGTCGGCTGGCACGATGGAATCTGACGAGACGCCTATCCGCACTCCTGATCCATGTTGCGCTTGGCCTTCTCGGTCGGTGCATTGCGGTACTGCTCGGTCCAGAACTGGCACTTGGCGTCGTCCAGTCGGCGTTGATCCTCCAGCCGTTCCAGGCGTTCGTTGTCCGCACGCTGGGTGGCATTGTAGTTCTCTTCGTACTTCTGCAGACGCTCTTCGCCCGGGCCTGGCGGTACTGGCGCAGGTGCCGGCTGTGGTGGAGCAGGGGGCGGGGTGAAGACCTGGGCTGTCGGCGCCTCGTTATCGGCCATGTAGAGCCGGTAGCCGAGGTAGGTGGTCAGGCCGATGGCGATGAAACCGAGCCATACGCCCAAGGCGACACTGAGGGTCAGGACCAGGGGATTGAAGCTGATGCGCAGGATGCGACGTGGGCGATCCATGGAGCCTCCGAAGCGTTGGGCGGCAGGATTCAGTTTACCTCCAGCACCTCGAAGGTCTGCTGGCTATTGCCGATTGTGAGTGTCACCTCGGCGCCTTCGACCTTGCCAAGCAAGGCCTGGCCCAGCGGGGAACGAGGGCTGATCACGGTGATTTCCTCACCCGCGTCCACCACCTTCAGGCCAGCGGCCTCAGGACCGAGGAACAGCCGTTGCTCGCTACCGTCCTCCGCCGCCAGCAGCACAAGGGCGCTGAGCTGGATGCCGCGTGCCGGGTCGAAAGGGCGCAGGCTGAGGTTTTCGAACAGACCCAGCGCATGTTTGATCTCGGCGGCACGACGCGCCTGGCCGGTGGCCAGGTACGAGGCTTCCAGGCCAAGGGTGTCGTACTTGTTCTCGGCGATGTTTTCCTCGTGGGTCGCCGCCTCGTAGGCGGCCTGCGCCGCTCGCTGCAGCAGTTGCAGGTCGACGGCGAGCTTGTCGAGGATCAGGCGATGGATGCGGGTCTTGTCCATGGGCAGACGCGTTCGATGGGGAGGCCGAGCATTCTAAGAGCCTTCATGGGGTTGCGGGAAAGGGATCCGTACAAGACGTGGGCAAACTTGTGCACAGAGTTGGCGCAGAAGTACGTTCGTGCCAGCTTCAGGAGGGGCTCCACAGACCCTTTTACTTGCCATTCGTCGCAGTCTGGAACGCCCGTGCAACACAGGTTCCAGGCGCTTTTCGGAGGTAAATGCCCTTTAACAGGGCGCGTTAGGTCTTGACAGCTTGAAGTTGTGCACAGTTGGGAAGCAGGCTCGCAAAACGCGCACGAAAAGCTCCGTAAGCGCTTGATTCTCAGTGACCTGTACGTAACTGCATGAAAAATAAGGAATTTTATAATTGGTGAAAAAATCGTCAGTTTGAGCGCAGGCCACGATCCATGAGCACTTGGTGACGTTTCGAGCATCTTCTTAACAGAGTTATCCACAGGTTCTGTGGATTGTCCCGAGCACTTGCTCTAGAACGCGACCTGCGGCAATTGCAAGACTTTACCTGTCAAAAAAAAGGAGTAGAGTTGCGCGCCTTTCCGGCTACCTGCCCCGTTTCATGAAGTATCGCGTCCCCGCCCAGTCCGTTGCCAACCCGCAAACCCTGCCGACCCGAGTCGCTCTCTGGCTGCTGGACAACCCGCGCCTGGGCCAGGCACCAAGCGTGAAGCGCATCGCCGGCAACCTGCTCAAGCAACCGGCGCGAGAAGGCGTGGTCGCGGCACAAAGCCGCCTGGGGCAAATGCTCTGCCGCGATTGCGGCAACCAGCGTGACCGCCGCATCGGCCTGGACATGCTGCGCCAGGCCGCCCGCGCCGGCGACCGTCGTGCGCAACTCGAACTGGGTCGCCTGTGCAGCCAGCCGCGCATCAACGAGCCGGAACAGGCCCGGCACTGGCTGGAACAGGCCGCCGCCCAGGGTTCCCACGAAGCCGAACGTCTGCTCAACGGACTCTCGCTGCAATCCTGATCGCGCCGCGCGCCGCTGGGTATACTCCCGGCATTCCAGCGCGGAGCCGCTCATGCCCCTAGATATCCCCAACCTGTTGATCGGCCTGCTGGCCGCCGCCGTACCCCTGCTGGGCCTGGCCTGGCAACAGCAGCGCAAACTCACCACCCTGCAAACCGAACAGACCCTGCTCGAAGAGCGCCTGGCCAATGCCCAGCTGGCCCAGGATGGCCTGGCCGTGCAACTGGACGACAGCCGCGACGAGAACCGCGAACTCAGCCAGCTCAATGCCGCCCAGCAGGCCGAGCTGGCCGCCCTGCGACGTGAGGCCGAATTGCTCGGCGTGGAACGCCAGAGTGCCCGCGAAGCCTTGCTGGCCTGGAACCAGGAACGCGAGCGCAAGGATGCCGAACTGCGTCGCCTGGACGCCGACCGTGCTGGCCTGGAAGCCGAACTGCGCGAGCAGCGCGAGGCGCACGAACAGCGCCTTGGCGACTTGCAGGCAGCCCGTGATGATCTGCGTGCGCAATTCGCGGAACTGGCCGGGAAGATCTTCGACGAGCGCGAGCAGCGTTTCGCCGAAACCAGCCAGCAGCGCCTCGGCCAGTTGCTCGACCCGCTCAAGGAGCGCATCCAGGCCTTCGAGAAGCGGGTAGAGGAAAGCTATCAACAGGAAGCGCGCGAGCGTTTCTCCCTCGGCAAGGAACTGGAGCGCCTGCAACAGCTCAACCAGCGCCTGGGTGACGAAGCCACCAACCTAACTCGTGCCCTGAAGGGCCAGAAGACCCAGGGCAACTGGGGCGAGCTTGTGCTGGAACGGGTACTGGAACACGCCGGTCTGGAAAAGGGGCGGGAATACCAGACCCAGGTCAGCCTGAAGAGCGCCGAGGGCGAACGCTTCCAGCCCGACGTGCTGATCCAGCTTCCCGGGGACAAGCAGGTGGTGGTGGACGCCAAGGTCAGCCTCACTGCCTATCAGACGCTGATCGCCGCCGATGATGAGGCCACCCGCAGCCAGGCCCTGAAGCAGCATGTACTGTCCCTGCGCAGTCACCTGAAAGGTCTGTCGGTGAAGGACTACCAGCGTCTGGAAGGGCTACACAGCCTGGATTTCGTATTGCTCTTCGTGCCCATCGAGGCTGCCTTCGCCGCGGCTCTCCAGGCCGATCCGGGCCTGTTCCAGGAAGCCTTCGAGCAGCACATCGTGATCGTCAGCCCAACCACTCTGTTGGCTACCCTGCGGGTGATCGACAGCCTGTGGCGCCAGGAACGGCAGAGCCAGAACGCCCGCGAGATCGCCGAACGCGCCGGTGCGCTCTATGACAAGTTCGTCGCCTTCGTCCAGGACCTGGACGAGATGGGCAGCCGCCTGCAACAACTCGACAAGGCCTACGCCAACGCGCGCAACAAGCTGGTGGAAGGTCGCGGCAACCTGATCAGCCGTGTGGAAAACCTCAAGCTCCTGGGCGCTCGTGCGAGCAAGAGTATTCCCAATGACCTGCTCGAGCGGGCAGCCGGTTTGCCGCTGCTGGATGAGCAGATAGAGGGTTGAGGTCCCGCAGGTTGAGCCCGATCGCTGGGCATCGCACGCTCGGCACCAACCTACGGCAGCCCTGCGGGCCGCATCGCGAATGAATTCGCTCCTACAGGATGATCACCCGGCCAGAGGCATGCGCGTGCAGCCCCCTCTCCCTCTAGGAGAGGGTTGGGGTGAGGGCGATTACTCACAGCCGCTGTGCCACTCGCATCGCGAATGAATTGGTCCCTATAGTTCAGCCCGCCTCCGCCGCCGCACGTTGTGCGGCCGGTGAACTGGCCAGGTAATCCAGCGCCACTTGCAGGTCACCTTCGGTACGGGGGTGGAAGTCCGGCCTGAAGTACCGCAATACCGCCACGCCAATGCTACCCATCGGCGGAAGCATGTCGCGCTTGCCCAGGGCATGCCACAAGCGCAGGAAGCCACGGTGGTTGCGAGTGGCCGGGTCCTGGCGCATCAACGTGCGCATGGAGCGGCTGAACAGGAAGATCAGCGCGCCGCTGGCCACCAGCATGTAGAACCAGCGCATCAGCAGGCTGCCCTTGAGATGCACGTGCAGGTCGTGAGCCACGCAGCGGTGTTCCACTTCCTCGGCACCATGCCAGCGCAACAGGTCGAGCATGACCGGGTCGGCATCGTCCAGGCTCCGAGTGGTGATGATCCAGTTGCCCAGCACACAGGTGAAATGCTCCACAGCGGCGATCAGTCCGACCCTCTGGCGCAACCACCAGGGTTGCAGCCAGCGGGTGATGGCGCTTTCGCCCAATGGGTAGTCGCACAGCACTTTCTCGAACAGCCAGTAGATGCCTCGGGTGAACGGCGAGGGATCGATGCCATGGCGTTCCAGATAAGGCGCCAGCGCACTGTCATGGGCGCGGGCGTGCTGCGCTTCCTGGCGCACGAACCCGCGCACGTCCTCGCGCAGGTGCTCATCGGTGATCAGTGGCAAGGCCTTGTTGTACACCCGGCAAAACCAGAACTCTCCCGCCGGCAGAATCAGGTGCAGGGTATTCATGATGTGCGAGGCCTCCGGCTCGCCCGGCACCCAGTGCAGCGGCGTGTCGGCGAAGTCGAAGCGCACCTTGCGCTGTTCGAGGCGGTGATGCTGTTGGTTCACGGGAGGTTCCTCAGACGGGCAGACCCAGCCGCACGACGCGGCTGGCGTCATCACTTTCCAGGTGGCTGACGAATTCACGGAGCCAACCCGCCAGGCGCGCGGGATCGGCCATCAGTTGCCAGTGCCCGGCGGCCACTTCGCGGCGCCACAGGCGTGGAGCCCAATGCTGCAGGTCCTGGAAAAGCTGCGGACGTACGAAACGGTCGCGTGTAGGGACGATCAGCTGTACCGGCACATCGGTGCGACGCAGGCGCGGACGGAACAGGCTGGTGATGAAGTTGGCGCGGTAGAGCTTGACCCCGTGCTGGCCATCGGATGCCTGAGTCGGGTTGGGACGCGCTTCGCGTACCCCTTCCATCCGCTGCAGCAGGGCCGGCCAGGCGCGTGCAAGTCCGGCGCGCCAGAGCAGCTCCGGCACCAGCGGAGTGTGGAAGAAACCGATGTACCAGGAACTGACCAACTGCCCGAGCACGCGGCCGAGCGCACTCACGCGCTTCTCTTTCAGGCGGGCGCGCATCCAGTGGCCCACATGGTCGAGGCAGGGGCCGGAGATCGTCGTGTAGGAGGCCAGCAGCGGCTGGATTCGGGGTTCGGTGACCGCTTCCCATGACTGGATCGAGCCCCAGTCATGTGCCACCAGATGCACCGGGCGATCCGGGCTGGCGGCCCTGACTACCGCTTCCAGGTCATTGGCCAGCCTGGCCAGGCGGTAATCGTGGGTCTTGCGAGGGATGTCCGAGGCGCCGGCGCCGCGCACGTCATAGGCGATGATCTGGTGGTCTGCAGCCAGCTCGCGGATCAGCGGCAGCCAAACGGCGTGATTGTCCGGGTAGCCATGTACCAGTAGCAGGGTCGGGCCGTTAGCGTTGCCCCAGCGGTAAGCGGCCAGTTCGACGCCATCTCCCATTACGGCAAAGCGTTGGGGCTCCAGCAGGGGGGCGTTCATGCGCTCACCTGCCTGTGCTGCTGGAAGGGCTCGGCGCGGTCTTGGGTAATGGGGGTTGGCATGTGGATCTCCGTGTCGTGACTGTTACATCACTCGATGTCACAGTCATTCTTGAACAGGAAATCCGGCCCTGGCCATATCTTCGCCGTACTCGCCGAAACGGCTGTTACCGCGTTACCTGACGCTGTAAAGCCCCGGATCAGAGCGGTTCCGAATGGTTCCAGGCGCTACACGGTGCAGCGTGGCATGACAAGTCCAGCCAATGGTTGGGCCATTCCGGGCGCTGTTGTTGGTGGAAGAGAGGCGGCGATATGATCCGGCCCATGAAAAATATCCCCTCTTTTCTGGCCAGGCTCCTCACCCAGTCCGCCGAGGCCAATGGCGCGCCAGACGCCGAGTACACGGTGGATGAGCTTGCCGCCGAGGCCGGCACCACTGTGCGCAATCTGCGCGCCTATCAGGATCGCGGCCTGCTGCCGCCGCCGGAGCGCCGCGGTCGGGTGGGCATCTACAACGGCGAGCATCTGGCGCGGTTGAGGCTGATTGGCCAGTTGCTGGAGCGCGGCTACAGCATCGCCAGCATCCGCGAACTGCTGGACGCCTGGGAGCAGGGTCGGGATCTCGCCCACGTGCTGGGGCTGGAGCAGGCCATCGTTGGCGCCTGGAACCTGGTGGAGCCAACGCGACTGGGATTCGACGAAGTGCAGGCGCTGTTCGGTGCCGACCTCACCGACGACAACATGGACCGCGCCCGCGAATTGGGCCTGATCGAGTTCGCCGGTGACCACTTGCGGGTGCTCAACCCACGAGTATTCGGCGCTGGCGTGCAGCTCTACCGCTCTGGTATTCCGCTGGATGTACTGTTGGATCAGTTCGCCGCCATCCGCCGCCAGGTTGAGCCGGTATCGGCCGGCATCGTGCGGATGATCGTCGAGCATCTGGTCAACCCGCTGCTTTCCACCAGCCTGCCCCATGTCAGCGAACTGGACGACCTCAATCGGCAGCTGCTGGCATTGCGTCCGCTGGTGGAACAGGTGGTGGACAGCGAGCTGGCGAGAGGGCTGCAACTCTCGGCCAATCAGGAGTTGGGCGAGCGGGTCGGCGAGCTGTTGAAGGGGTTCCTGAAGCGGTGAATCCCTAGAACATCAGCAAGGCCACCGTACCCGCCAACAGGCCTCCACCGATAAAGGGAAAGGTGCGCAGCGCCAATGCCTTGCCGCCGATCACCGCAATCAATCCGGCCTTTACCAGGCTGTTGCTCAGCACGGCCAGGAAAATGCCGCGCACGGCGACCTCCGCCCCCAGCTCCCGGTTGGCGCCTCGCGCCAGGGATAGAGTGATGGCATCCACGTCAGTCAGGCCCGAGAGCAGCGAGACCAGGTAGACGCCTACATCGCCCAGGTAGCGGCGTGCCGCTTCCACCAGGAACAGGATCAGCGCCAGCAGCGCGGCGAAGCGCAGGGCAGGGCCCAGCTCGAAGGGGTTTTTCAAAGGTGGTTCGGCATTGGGGGATTCGGCATTGGCCGCCATTCTCCAGAAGAAGAAGGCGCCGGCCGCATAGACCAGCGCGGCCAGCCCCAGCGGCCAGGCCAGATGGATCAACAAGGCGGAGTTCACCACGCCGACTTCCAGCAGGACGCGGGGAAACATCAACGCTGACGTGGCCAGCAGCCCCGCGGCCAGCAACGGACGTAGGGCGCGATGCTCCTGCAGATGGGAGAGGGTAATGGTCATGGCGGTGGATGACACGGTGCCACCCAGCAGGGCGGTCAGCAGCAAACCACGCTGCGTCCCCACCAGGCGGATGGCGAAGTAGGCAGCAAAGCCCAGAGCTGCGATCAGCACCACCATCCACCAGGTGGCATAGGGGTTGAACACTTCCCAGGGACCGTAGCCCTTGTTCGGCAGGATCGGCAGCATCACCACCGAGATGAACAGCAGCTTCAGAGCTGCCGAGAGTTCCGCCTCCTGCAGACGAAAGAGCGCTTTGTGCAACTCATCCTTGAGGCTCAGCAGTAGCGCAACGACCACCGCCCCGGACGCGGATAGCGTGTGATAGCCAGCCACTGCCAGGCTGCCGAGAAGAAAGGTGATGAGCAGGGTCAATTCGCTGGAGAGTCCCAGGTCGCCCACATAGAAGAGTTCGCCGAAGTACGAGGCGATCACCAGCACCGCGAAGCAGACGAAGATCGCTACCCAGACTGCGGTGCCGAACTGTTCGCCGAGGAAGGCGGCGAACCCGCCGAGCAGACCCGTGAGACCGAAGGAGCGGATGCCCGCGACCAGCCGTAGCGCCTCCTTGTTGCGCTCACGCCAGCCGCGTTCCGCGCCTATCAACAGGCCGACGGCGAGGGCACTGGCGAAATCGAGCAGGACTTCCGTGGCGTCAGGCATGGCGCTTCCTTTCGGTGGGAATGGAAGCAGTCTAGACGGCGGAAAATCCTTGAGGAGCATCCATACCCCACGGGAACGCCGCGAGGGTCATCTCTGCCAGCCGGCGCGACCAGGTCCTGGGCATGGTGAACGGCGCGCTGGAGGAAGGCGCCCGTCTGTTGGCCGGTGGGCGGGTTCCGCAGGGCAGCGGATTCGAACAGGGTTTTTGGCTTGAGCCCACCCTGCTGGGCAACGTGCGGGCGTCCATGCGCATCGCCCGCGAGGAAATCTTCGGTCCGGTGATCACCGTGGAGCGCTTCGAGGGCGAAGCCGAGGCTCTGCAACTGGCCAACGACACGCCCTTTGGTCTCGCCGCCGGGGTCTGGACCCGCGATCTCGCCAAGGCCCATCGCGTGGCCCGTCGGCTACGGGCCGGCACGGTGTGGATCAACGATTACAACGCTGCCTTTCCCCAGGCGTCCTGGAGTGGCTACAAGTCCAGCGGGATCGGTCGCGAGCTGTCGCGGGCCGGGCTGGAGGAGTTCAGCGAGCTCAAGCATTTCTACCTGAACACCAGCCCGGCGGCGTTGAACTGGTTCGGCGTCTAAGGCCTCAGCCGGCCAGCGCTGCGCGTCGCCCGCGCTCCAGGCGAACGCTGGCCAGAAGCAACAGGCCGATCACGAAATAGCTGCCGGTAATCAACATGGCCAGCCGGTGGTCGCCGCCGGATAGCCAGTTGGCCAGGCCGTAGGTCATCGGGCCGAGGATGGCGGCAAGTTTCACCGCCTGGCCCCAGAGCCCATAGAACTCCGCCAGCCGCGTGGGTGGAGCGAGCACTCCGATGATGGCGCGCCCCGCCGACTGGCTGGCGCCCATGCACAGGCCGGCGATGTTGGCGGCGGCCCAGAACATTGCCGGGCCGCTGGCCAGCCAGATCATGCCGACCATGGCCAGCCAGCCCAGCAAGGTCAGCGCCAAGGTGGGGCGATGGCCGATGCGATCCTGCAGCCAGCCGAACAGCATCGCGCCGATCGAGGCCGTGATGTTGACGACGAAGATCAGCAGCAGGGTGTCCTGCGTGGTGAACCCCATCACCTGGTTGGCGTAGATGGCGGCCAGGCTGATCACTGCGGCGATACCCGCCTGGTAACAGACCGTGCAGGCCAGGAAACGCACCAGGTCACGGTAGCGTCCTGCCTCGCGCATCGTTCGGGCAAAGCGTGTCCATGCCCCGCCTGCCGAGGTTGGCTGCGGCCTGCTGCGTTCCTTCAGGTAAAGGAAAGTCGGCGTACTGGCGAGGGCAAAGAGCAGGGCGGTGATGATCACGCACACTGGCACGAACTGCACCGCCGTCTGGCCTTGTCCCTGGGCCCAGCTGACGTAGCCGAGGCAGGCACCCAGGCTGACCAGTCCGCCGATGTAGCCAAGGCCCCAGCCCCAGCCGGAAACCCGGCCCAGCGCATCGTCACGGGCGAGCTCCGGGAGGAAGGCGGCGATCAGGTTTTCCCCGGTACCGAAGCAGAAGTTCGACAGGACCACGAACAACACCGCCAGGGCCAGGGCACCGGGTCCGGCGAGCGCCAACGCTGAGGTGAACACCACGCAGCCGAGGGTGCTGAACAGGAGCAGGCGCTTCTTGCGCGCAGTGGCGTCGGCGTACGCGCCGATCAGCGGTGCGGTGAGAATGACCAGGGCGTAGGAGATGGCGAGGGTGGTCGTCCAGGCCAGGGTGCCCCAGGGTTCACCTTGCGCCACCACCGCGACGAAGTAGGCGTTGAAAACGGCGGTGATGATCACCGTTGTGTAGCCGGAATTGGCGAAGTCGAACATCGCCCAGGCCCAGATTTCACGGCGTGACACGCCGTTGGCGAGGCTGGATCGCATGGCGCTTTTCCCCCTGTCGAGCGTCCCGGAGAGCCTAGCCCCGAGCGCGCCATCCCGCGACCGGGATGGATTGCCTGTGCGTTCGCGACCGATAGCCATCGTCTATCCGGTTGATCGACTAACGTGAGTTGTCAGGTTGGTTTTTTCCAATATGATGGCCATCATTCAAAACAACTCACGGCAGGAGATCGCCATGCGCTACACCACATTCGGCCGCCGCACCGGCCTTCGCGTTTCCGAACTGGCACTGGGCACCGGCAACTTCGGTACAGGTTGGGGGCATGGCGCGGAGCGGGACGAAGCGAAGAAGATTTTCGACGGCTATGTGGAGGCGGGCGGCAACTTCTTCGACACCGCCAATGGCTACCAGGCGGGGCAGGCCGAAGTGCTGCTGGGCGAGTTCATCGCCTCCCAGCGCGATGATTTCGTCGTCGCTACCAAGTACACCCTGGGCACTACTCCGGGGGACGGCATCGCCCGTACTGGCAACAACCGCAAGAACATGGTCCGCGCTGTGGAGGAAAGCCTGAAGCGCCTGAAGACCGACCATATCGACCTGCTCTGGGCACATATCACCGACGGCATGACGCCGATGGACGAAATCCTGCGCGGCTTCGATGATCTGGTCAGCGCCGGCAAGATCCACTACGCAGGCCTTTCCAACTTCCCCGCCTGGCGCATCGCCCGTGCCGACCTGCTGGCTGAAATTCGTGGCTGGGCGCCCCTGGCCGGCATCCAGCTGGAGTACAGCCTGGCCGAACGCACCGCCGACCGTGAGCTGCTGCCAATGGCAGAGGCGCTGGGACTGGCTGTTACCCAGTGGTCGCCCCTGGGCGGTGGTTTCCTGACTGGCAAGTACCGTTCCGGCTCCGATGACTCCCGTGCCGCCAAACTGGGCATGCTGGTGCATGCCGAGAAGAGCGCCCGCGAAACCGCCATCCTCGATGCACTGTTCGCCGTGGCCACCGAGCAGGGCGCCAGCCCGACCGAGGTCGCCGTCGCCTGGCTGCTGCACAAGGCGCGCCGCGCCAGCACCGCGATGATCCCGATCCTCGGCTCGCGTACCCGTGCCCAGTTCGATGCGACCCTCGGTGCCCTCAAGGTTGAACTCAGCGAAGAGCAGTTCGCGCGCCTCAGCGCCGCCAGCACTGTCGAGCTGGGTGTTCCCCACCAGCAGGCGAGCGAGATGCTGCCTGCGCTGTCCGGCGGTCGCGATCTTCGCTTGCCCGCCCTCCCGGTCGTTTGATCCATGCAGGAACCAATCATGAAAGCCGTACGTTTCCATCAGACCGGCGGGCCGGAGCAACTGGTGTATGAGGATGTTCCCACCCCGCAACCGGGGCCGGGCGAAGTGCTGCTGCGGGTCGAGGCGGTCGGGGTGAACTACGCCGATGTAATGCGTCGACGTGGTGACAACTACCCGCAGCCAAGCCCGCTGCCGTTTACCCTCGGCTACGAGATAGTCGGTGTGGTCGAGGCCCATGGCGAAGGCGTCAGCAGTCCCGAAGTGGGCGCTCTGGTGTTCGCCGCCTCCGGGGGCGGCGGTTATGCGCAGTACGCGGCGGTACCGGCTGCAGGGCTGGTGCCGGTGCCACCCGGCCTGTCGCCGGAGCAGATGACTGCAATGTTCGTCCAGGGCATCACCGCCTTGCGCAGTCTGAAGGATGCCGCTCGACTGCAGCCCGGCGAAACCATCCTGGTCGAAGGTGCGGCCGGTGGCGTTGGTTCGCTGATCGTGCAACTGGCAAAGATCATGGGTGCCGGCAAGGTGATCGCCGCCGCCAGTACGCCGGAGAAGCGCCAACTGGCGCTGGACCTGGGGGCCGATGCGGCGGTCGACTACACCGCGCCGAACTGGGAAGAAGAGGTACGCGCGCTCACCGGTGGGCGGGGCGTGGATATCGTGATGGAGATGGTGGGAGGAAATGTCCTGGCTTCAGCGCTGAAGAGCCTCGCGCCGTTCGGCCGCATGGTGGTATTCGGCGGTGCCGGTAGCCATCTCAGTCAGTTGGATACCGGTGACCTGGTCTTCTCCAACCGCAGCATCCAGGGCTTCACAATCACCCAGTACTTCGAGCGTCCGGACATCCTTGCCGAGACGGTGGGCGAACTGATCGGTCTGGTACTTGGCAATCGCCTGCAACTGCAGATCGGCCAGGTGCTGCCGCTGTCGCAGGCTGCCGAAGCGCATCGCCTGCTGGAGTCACGCAAGACCTCCGGCAAGGTCGTGCTCAAGCCCTGGGTGGAGTGATCTTCGGAAGCGGAACCTGCGGGAGCGATTTCAATCGCGAATTCGGAGCGGGCTGCTGCCCGCTCTCGCGAAAAAACCACAGTAATTGCCGGCCTTCAGCCCGCCAGTTCTTCCATGCGGCTCTGCACCACCCGGTAGCAGGGCACATAGGCCGCGCCGCCGGGGAGTTTCATCCGGTGCTGGCGGACGAAGGCGTTGAGCAACTCGTCCAGCGGTCGCATCACCGCGGCGTCGCCGTGGATCTCATAGGGGCCGTACTGCTCGATCAGGCGAATGCCCTTGTCTTTCACGTTGCCGGCGACGATGCCGGAGAATGCCCGACGCAAGTTGGCGGCCAGCTCGTGGGGCGGCAGGTCGCGGCGCAGCTCGAGGCTGGCCATATTCTCGTGGGTGGGTTCGAACGGGTGCTGGAAGCGTTCGTCAATCTTCAGCAACCAGTTGTAGTGGAAGGCATCGTTGCGCTCGCGGCGGAACTGCTTGACCGCCTTCAGGCCTTGGGCCATCTCGATGGAGACCGCAGTCGGGTCGTCGATGATGATCTTGTAGCGGCTCTGCGCCGCTTCGCCCAGGGTGGCCCCGACGAAGGCGTTTAGCTGCTCCAGGTAGGCGGCGGCGCTCCTCGGCCCGGTGAGCACGAGCGGGAAAGGCAGATCCCGGTTGTCCGGGTGCATCAGGATGCCCAGCAGGTAAAGGAATTCTTCCGCCGTACCGGCGCCGCCCGGGAAGATGATGATGCCGTGGCCGACGCGAACGAAGGCTTCCAGACGCTTCTCGATGTCCGGCAGGATCACCAGTTCGTTGACGATGGGGTTGGGCGCTTCGGCGGCGATGATGCCGGGCTCGGTCAGTCCCAGGTAGCGACCGCCGTGGGTGCGCTGCTTGGCGTGTCCGATGGTGGCGCCCTTCATCGGACCCTTCATCACGCCCGGGCCGCAGCCGGTGCAGACGTCAAGGTGGCGCAGGCCCAGCTCGTGGCCGACTTTCTTGGTGTACTTGTACTCCTCGGTGCTGATGGAGTGGCCGCCCCAGCACACGACGATCTTCGGCTCCACGCCGGCGCGCAGGGTGCGTGCGTTGCGCAGCAGATGGAAAACGTAGTCGGTAATGCCTTCGGAGCTGTCCAGGTCGAAGCGGCGGCTCTTCAGTTCGTTCTCGGTATGGACGATGTCGCGCAGGGCGCTGAACAGCATCTCGCGGGTGTTGGTGATCATCTCGCCATCGACGAAGGCGTCGGCCGGGGCGTTGATCAGCTCCAGGCGTACGCCGCGGTCCTGCTGGTGGATGCGTACTTCGAAGTCCTTGTAGGCGTCGAGGATGGTCTTGGCGTTGTCGCTATGCGCACCGGTATTGAGGATGGCCAGGGCGCATTGGCGGAAGAGCTGGTACATGCGGCCGGAACCGGCTTCGCTGAGCTGATGCACTTCCAGTTGGGAGAGGGTGTCAAGGGCGCCCTTGGGGCTGACCTGAGCATTGATGACTTGTCTTCTGGGCATTCGGAATTTCCTTGCAACGATGCCGGAAGGCCGGTCGGCCGACGCGGCGGAATGCGGGGCGCCGTGATCCATGGCGCAGGTTGAGGCGGTGTTTCTTATCTGGGCACTACGACGTTACGGATTTATTGCGGGACAGATTCGGCAGTCATGATTCAGCGTAATAGCGAGATTACTGTCTGTCTGACAAGGACTTTCTTGGAGATGTTCCGGTTTGGCCGGCGGTGGACGGCTGGAGCGCCGTCCACCGCGTGCCTCATTTGCGGGCTTCCAGGATCAGGTTAAAGGGCGTTTCCGTGGCCCGGCGGAACTGGGTGAAGCCGGCTTCTTCGAACACCTTGCGCAGGCGTGCCTCGCCGGCCTGGGCACCAAGGCCGAGGCCCACTTCCTGGGACAGCGAATTGGGCGTGCAGATGAAGGTGGAGGCCGAGTAGAACAGCCGGCCCACCGGGGTCGCGTTGTCGTCGAGCTGGTCGTTCGCATAGGGCTCGACCAGCAGCACGGTGCCGTCGGGCTTCAATGTCTGCCAGGCGTGCCTGGCCGCGCCCACCGGGTCGCCCATGTCGTGCAGGCAGTCGAAATAGCAGATCAGGTCGAAGCCATCGCCCGGATAGTCCTTGGCGCTGGCCTGGACGAAGGTGGCACGGTCGGCAACGCCCCCGTCCCTGGCACGCTGGGTAGCGGTTTCGATGGACGGGCCGTGGTAGTCGTAGCCGACGAAGCGCGAGGCTGGAAATGCCTGCGCCAGGATCACGGTGGAGGCACCGTGGCCGCAGCCGACGTCGGCCACCTTGGCACCGGCCTTGAGTTTGTCGACGACGCCGTCCAGCGCCGGCAGCCATTCGGCCACCAGATGCGCACGGTAGCCAGGCCGGAAGAAACGCTCGGTGCCGCTGAACATGCAGGGATGGTGATCGCCCCAGGGCAGTCCGCCATCGCCGCGCATGGCTTTTACCACCTTGTCCTTGTCGTGGAAGAGGGCTGCGATGACCGAAGCGCCGCCGGCCACGTACACCGGCGAGTCCTCCACCGCCAGGGCCAGTGCCTGTTCCTCGGGAAGGCGGAAGCGCCCGCTGTCATGTTCCATGTAGCCGGACGCGGCATGGGCGCTCAGCCATTCGCGCAGCAGGCGGGCGTTACAGCCGGTTCTGGCGGCAAGTTCTTCCGGGCTGACCGGCTGGCTGTCGGCCATGGCGCGATAGAGGCCGAGTTCGTCGCCGAGGATGATGTTGGCGAGCATCGCCGCGCCACCCATGTCGGCTACCAGCTTACCCATGAAGTCGTTGAGTCTGGATTCGTCCATCACCTGTCCTCCTCTGGCAAGTGGGCAACCATCTGGCCGGAGCGACAGCGATATGCGGCGACGGGAGCCGTGATAGCAATGGAAGGAGCCGCGGCAGCCGGGTCATTATTGACTGGAGAGGCCCCTTCCGTGTCCCGCAATCGCAGGACAATTTGAGTCTAGTGGCCAGCCGATGGTCCATTGCCGACTGAGGGGGTGCAGCCGATAAGCGGCGTGCCCGCTCAGACGTAGATGCTGACCCCGCCCTTGGCCTGCAACCAGTCGCGGTAGGTGGTCAGGGATGTGGTCTGCTTGTCGCCGTCGTAACCGATGAAGCCGATGCCGCTGTCTTTTTCGTCGAAGCCGGCATCGATCAGTTTCTGCACCTTGTCTTTGAGTTTCAGCGCATCGTCGCGGTCCAGTTCCGACACGTCGGGAAGCTGGATCCTGTTGGCGTCGGCGTTCGGCTGCGTCGTGTCCGCAGGACGGGTACTGCCGGTCTGGCTGCCGCTGATGGCGCTGCCGCCGCCACTCATGGCGCGGAACAGGCCGCCGCGGCTCTGGGCAATCAGGGTGTTGGCATAGCGACGAAGCTCAGCGATATGGTCCTGGGGCGTCGTCGACTTTTCCTCGGTCTTGCCGGTGCTGGTGCCGGTGGTAGCGGTGTTGGCCGTATTGCTGGCATTGCTCCTGGAGGCGAGACCCAGATAGTTGGCCAGGGCCGAGTTATTGGAAATGGTGGTCATGGCAGTTCCTCTGCGCGATCTGACCGCCTGTTCAGCATTATTCGGGCCAGTTCGCGGGAAGGCCCGTCGTTTCTGGGCTTTAGAGTACTGGTGTACCAATCCTGCGGCAGGGGCTTGCCGCCGGCAGGCAATGGCCTGCCGGACCTGGCGGCGACCATCGGTCCGGCGTCCTTGAGCCACTGACGGGCGCCGACCATAGTGGGTGCCATGACCTCGACTCGCCAATCCACATCGGCCGCGCTGGAGGGATTCCACCCCGCCGTCGCCGCCTGGTTCCGCGCCAGCTTCCCCGCTCCGACGGCGGCCCAGGCCCTCGCCTGGCCAGCCATCCAGGCAGGGGCAAGCACCCTGGTGGCGGCGCCTACCGGCTCGGGCAAGACCCTCACCGCGTTCCTCTCGGCCATTGACGAACTGGTTCACGAAGGACTGGAACAGGGCGGCCTGCCGGATCGCTGCACGGTGGTCTACGTCTCGCCGTTGAAGGCGTTGTCCAACGACATCCGCATCAACCTGGAGGAACCCCTGGCCGGTATCCGTGCCGAACTGGCATGTCAGGGCCTGGCAGATGTGGATATCCGCACCGCCGTGCGCACCGGCGATACGCCCCAGGCCGAGCGCGACGCCATGCGCAAGCGCCCGCCGCATATCCTGGTCACCACACCGGAGTCGCTCTACATCCTCCTGGGCTCGGAATCTGGCCGCGCCATGCTGACCGGGTGTCGCAGCCTGATCATCGACGAAATCCACGCCATCGCCGGAAGCAAGCGCGGCAGCCATCTGATGCTCAGCGCCGAGCGCCTGGAGTCGCTGTGCGGGCGCAGCTTGCAGCGCATCGGCCTGTCGGCCACGCAGAAACCCATCGAGCGGGTGGCGGCCTTTCTCATGGGCCTTGGACGCGACGCCTGCACCCTGGTGGATGTGGGCTACAGCCGCGAGCGCGACCTCGCCATCGAAGTACCTCCCGTACCGCTGGAAGCGGTGCTGAGCAATGAAGCCTGGGAGAAGGTCTACGACCGGCTGGCCGAACTGGTGGCCGAGCACCGCACCACCCTGGTGTTCGTCAACACCCGACGGCTGGCCGAGCGCGCCAGCCGCCACCTCTCCGAGCGCCTCGGTAATGCCGCGGTCGCCGCCCACCACGGGAGCCTGGCGCGGGAGCTCAGGCTGGACGCCGAACAGCGCCTCAAGCGCGGCGATCTCAAGGTGCTGGTGGCAACGGCGTCGCTGGAACTGGGCATCGATATCGGCGATGTGGAACTGGTCTGCCAGCTCGGCTCGCCACGCAGCATCGCCGCCTTCCTGCAGCGCGTCGGCCGCTCCGGCCACAGCGTCGGCGGCACGCCCAAGGGGCGGTTGTTCCCGCAGTCACGGGACGACCTGATCGAGTGTGCGGCGCTGCTGGATTGCGTTCGCCGTGATGAACTGGATGCCCTGGTGATTCCCCATGCTCCGCTGGATGTGCTGGCGCAGCAGATGGTGGCTGAAGTGGCGAGTCAGGAATGGGGCGAGGACGAACTGTATCGGCTGATGACCCGCGCCATGCCCTACGCAGGCCTGGCGCGGAGGCAGTTCGACGCTTTGGTGAAGATGCTTTCCGAGGGCTACAACGGCCGACAGGGCGTGCGGGGCGCCTATCTGCACCGCGATGCGGTGAATCGCCGTCTGCGGGGTCGCCGTTCAGCACGCCTGACCGCCATCACCTCCGGGGGCGCCATTCCCGAAACCGCCGACTACGCCGTGGTGCTGGAGCCCCAGGGCGTGCCGGTCGGCAGCGTGCATGAAGATTTCGCCGTGGAAAGCCTGGCGGGTGATGTCTTCCAGCTGGGCAACCAGGCCTACCGCATCCTCCGGGTAGAGCCCGGCCGGGTAAGGGTGGAGGACGCCCAGGGCCAGCCGCCGAACATCCCCTTCTGGCTGGGAGAGGCGCCGGGACGCACGGATGAGCTGTCGGCGGGGGTGGCGCGGCTGCGGGGGATGGTGGAGGACTTGTTGGTGGCGTCCGAGCCGGATCAGGACACCCTCACCCCCGACCCCTCTTCCCAAGGGAGAGGGGAGAAAAGCGCGGTCGAGCACGCGGTGGTGGCC
Source organism: Pseudomonas sp. JS3066 (assembly GCF_036328175.1). NCBI lineage: Bacteria > Pseudomonadati > Pseudomonadota > Gammaproteobacteria > Pseudomonadales > Pseudomonadaceae > Pseudomonas > Pseudomonas sp. JS3066. Next base: position 4,086,105 of record NZ_CP143312.1, on the reverse strand, counting down.
TTGTGCGAGAGCATCGATCTCAGCGAGGCGGCGGCGCGGCAGATTGTCGAGTACCTGGCGCGGGCACGGGCTGCGCTGGGGGCCTTGCCGACTCAGCAGCGGCTGGTGATGGAGCGCTTCTTCGACGAATCCGGTGGCATGCAACTGATCATCCATTCACCCTTTGGCAGCCGGCTCAACCGTGCCTGGGGGTTGGCGTTGCGCAAGCGCTTCTGCCGCAGTTTCAACTTCGAACTACAGGCGGCGGCCACGGAGGATGCGCTGATCCTTTCGCTCGCCACCAGCCACAGCTTTGCGCTGGAAGAAGTCTGGCGCTATCTGCATTCCAACAGCGCCGAACACATCCTGGTCCAGGCCATTCTCGATGCGCCGTTGTTCGGCGTGCGCTGGCGCTGGAACGCTTCTGCGGCCCTGGCCCTGCCGCGCTACTCAGGCGGCCGCAAGGTGGCACCACAGATCCAGCGCATGCGCAGTGAAGACCTGCTGGCCAGCGTTTTTCCCGATCAGGTGGCCTGCCAGGAAAACCTCGTGGGCGAGCGCGAGATTCCCGACCATCCGCTGGTGGCCCAGACCCTCGATGACTGCCTGCACGAGGCAATGGATGCCGATGGCTGGCTGGCCCTGCTGCGACGCATGGAGCGAGGCGAGGTCCAACTGGTTTCCCGCGACCTGCCGGCACCTTCATCCCTGGCGGCAGAAATCCTTGGGGCGCGGCCCTACGCCTTCCTCGATGACGCGCCGCTGGAAGAGCGTCGAACCCAGGCCGTGCAGCAACGACGCTGGAGCGATCCGGAGTCCGCCGACGATCTGGGCGCACTGGACATGGAGGCCATTGCGGCCGTGGCCGAAGAAGCCTGGCCGCAGGTGCGCGATGCCGATGAGATGCATGAAGCGCTGCTCGCCCTGGCCTGTATCACCCAGGCTGAGGTGCAAGCCAACGACGGTTGGGCTGGCTGGCTGGCACAACTGGCCAAGGCCCGCCGGGCTGCCTGCCTGCAACTGGATGGCAAGGCTTCCCTGTGGTTGGCGGCCGAGCGTGTGGAACAGTTCCGCGCCCTCTATCCCGAGGCCGTACTCAAGCCAGCCATTGTCGCGCCAGAGGGATTCACATCGGTGTGGGAAACCGAGGCGGCGCTGGTGGAAGTCGTGCGCGCGCGCATGGGTGGTTTCGGCCCGTTGTCGCTAGGTCGGCTGACCAGGGACCTGCTCCAGGCGCCGGCAGCGCTCAGCATTGCCCTGGCAAGCCTGGAGCGCGAAGGGCAGTTGCTGCGCGGTCGTTTCACGCCAGGCACGGTGGAAGAGGAGTGGTGCGAGCGCCATCTGCTGGCGCGCATTCATCGCTACACGGTCAAGCGCCTGCGCCGCGAGATCGAGCCGGTGGAGCGGGCCGATTTCATGCGTTTCCTGTTCGACTGGCAGCGTGTTGCCCCGGCCTCCCAAGTGCGTGGTGCCGAAGCCCTGGCGACTGTGCTTGGACAACTGGAAGGATTCGAGGCAGCGGCCGCGGCCTGGGAAAGCGAGATTCTTCCCAGCCGCGTGGCTGACTACGGGATCAACTGGCTCGACGACCTCTGTCGCGCCGGCCGGGTGGTCTGGTGCCGCCTGGGTGGGCGCGGCAAAGCTGCAGGGCCAGTGCGTGGCACGCCCATCCTGTTGCTGCCGCGCAAGAACCTGGCGCTCTGGCGCGCGTGCCTGCAGGACACGCCGACGCCCGAACCGTCCCCGCGTGCAGAGCGGGTGCGCCAGGTGCTGGCTGGCCAGGGTGCGCTGTTCTTCGATGAACTGATGGATGAGGCCCATCTGCTGCGCAGTGAGCTGGAGGACTGCCTTGGTGAACTGGTGGCCCTGGGCCTGGCCAATGCCGACAGCTTCGCCGGTCTGCGCTCACTGTTGCTGCCGGCGGCACGGCGCAGCCGGCATGACCGCCGGGCACGCCTGGCCTTGGCCAATATGCAGGACGCCGGACGCTGGGCGTTGCTGCGCGGCAAGGCCGAGGAAGGTAATGGCAAGGTTCCTGTCGACGCCTTGGAGCATGTGGCCCGCACGCTGCTGCGCCGCTATGGCGTGGTGGGCTGGCGCCTGCTGGAGCGCGAGGCTGCCTGGATGCCGCCCTGGCGAGATCTGCTGCGGGTCTATCACCGACTGGAGGCACGCGGCGAGATTCGCGGCGGGCGATTCGTGGCGGGAGTCTCCGGCGAACAGTTCGCCCTGCCGGAGGCGGTGGGGCTGCTCCGCGAAGTACGCAAGCGTCCACTGGACGGACAGCTGATCAGCCTTGCCGCCTGCGATCCGCTGAACCTGCTGGGGACCTTGCTCAACGGCACCAAGGTGCCGGCGGTGTCGGGCAATCGCCTGTTGCTGCGCGATGGCGTGCCCGTCGCGACGCTGGTGGCGGGCAAAGTGGCGCTACTGCAAGAGGTGGACGTGGCGACCGCCAATGAGTGGCGCGCGGCGCTGATTCGCCAGCCGGCGGCAACCCCCATTGGGCAACAGTCGAGACGGGCGCGAATGCCGGGGTAAGGGGGGGACACACGGCGACAAGCCCGTGGCACAAATAGCCCCCTCTGCGTCTGTGAGAGGGTCGGGGGGAGGGCAGCATCAGCCTGCTGGGACATGATCATGGTCTAACCGCTTGTAATAGCTCAGAAATTGACCCAACCCAAGGGGCCCCCGCCAGATCTGGCGCCTGGCCATCTCCCGACAGCTTATCCACAGTTTCATCCACCGTTTTTGTGGGTATGCGTCGATCAGTCTTCGCTGGACTTATCCACCGTCAGCAAGGGCGCGAGCAGGGTGCACATGCTGCGCCAATGGGAACCTTCCCAGTACAGACGGTCGCAGGCATTGCAACTTAGAAAGCGCGAATAGAGGGCGCCAACCCTTGGCGGCAGGCGAGGGCGGGCCATTTCCGGGGCGATTTCCTGGAGCGGATGGTTGCAGTGCAGGCAGAGGCTGAAGGGATTGGCGCTGCGGGCCAGGTCCAGCCGCTCGAACAGCTCGCGCAATTGCAACGAGGGTTTCAGCGCATGTACGTAGCAGCCGTGGGTGATGATGCGGCGCTTGAGCAGCTCGCGGTCGCGGGTGAGCACGATGCGCCCTTCATGGGCGGATATCTCGGCGATCTGGCCGTCCTCGAAGCCGTTGTCGTAGAGGGTATCGAAGCCGCACATGCGAAGCAGGCTGGCGAGCCCGCCCAGATGGGCATCGGCGACGAAGCGCAGCACCCGCAATGGGCGCGAGCGGACCTTGAGCAGGGGGCTGATGTCCAGCGCCTCGAACTTGGGATAGACCGCCACCCGGTCGCCATCGAGTATCACTCGTTCGAATCCGACCGACTCGCCATTGAGCAGGACCAGTTCCACCTCGGTGTGCGGCACGCCCAGCGCCTCGATCATGTGCTTGACCGTGGCCGCCCGCGCGCAGGCACAGGTGAAGGCCTGCCGGCGCCGCTCGGCGGGCAGGAAGTCATTGAGCTCTTCGTAGAATCGAAACGTTGCCCTGACCATGCAGGAGAGTATGGCAGCCCGTGGCGCGTCCTCCGTGGGAGGGCGCGCGACCGGTCATTTCGGCTGGGCGACTACGCGCAGGTACGGCTTCAGTGTCTTGTAGCCGTCCGGGTACTTCTTCTTCGCGTCTTCGTCGGAGACCGAGGTGGGGATGATCACGTCTTCACCGGGGCGCCAGTTCACCGGCGTCGCCACCGTGTGCTTGGCGTTGAGTTGCAGCGAATCCAGCAGGCGCAGCACTTCGTCGAAGTTCCGGCCGGCGCTCATCGGGTAGATCAGCATCGCCTTGACCTTCTTGTCCGGGCCGATGATGAACACCGAACGCACCGTGGCGTTGTCCACCGCTGTGCGCGGGCCAGCGCTGGCATTTGGGTGGATCATGTCGTAGAGCTTGGCCACCACCAGGTTCTCGTCGCCGATCATTGGGTAGTTGACCGCGTGGCCCTGGGTTTCCTCGATATCACCGACCCACTTGCGGTGGTCGCTGACCGGGTCCACGGACAGGCCGATCACCTTGGTATTGCGCTTGTCGAATTCGGGCTTGAGCTTGGCCATGTAGCCCAGCTCGGTGGTGCAGACCGGCGTGAAGTCCTTCGGGTGGGAGAACAGGATGGCCCACTGGTCACCGATCCACTGGTGGAAATTGATAGTGCCTTCTGTGCTGTCCACGGTGAAGTCGGGCGCTTCGTCACCAATGCGGATTGCCATGTAGGTCCTCCTTTCTGTCTGGCTGGAAGGGGCCGCCAACGCTTGGCGGCTATCGCGGCAGGCCCACGGGCTTGCCGGGTGTGAAAGTATAGGTCGGCCTCCCGAGCCTGCCCGGCGGGCAGTGGATCAGTGGTCATGCACCCCGGCCCGGGGGTGCTATTCCTACCTTGTGGAGGTCGTCGGAAACTCGCTGTCGACAGGGCCCGTGGCGCATTGCGCCGAATGGGCATGCATGGCGGGAAGAGTGGCGGCCTTCTTCCGGTGCACTGATCTCCGCAATCCTGACCGTCGCCCTGCAATCCAACAGGAGCGAAAGCATGGCTACGTTCATCACGCTGGCGAGCTTCACCGATCAAGGTATTCGCAGCGTCAAGGATTCCCCGGATCGGTTCGTCGCCTTCAAAGGGCTGGCCGAGCAGCTTGGCCTTTCGGTCAAGACCGTCTACTGGACGGTAGGCAGCTATGACCTGGTGCTGATAGTCGAGGGGGACGAGGAAGCGGCGACCACCCTGCTGCTCAAGACGGGTCAGTTGGGCAATGTCAGGACACAGACATTACGCGGTTACTCCGAGCAAGAGTTCCGGCGCCTGCTCAGCGGCCTGTAGCACGTCCTGCCCACGAATGGGGAGCAGCACCGGTGGCCGCTCCCCTTGGGCTCAAAGCGCGGAAGCTGCCTTGAGCAGGTACTGGCTGGTGGGCAGCACGTCGAGCTTGTCGAAGTCGATGAAGCGGTTGCAGCTGTCCATCATCGCCGCCAGGTTTTTCTGGAATTTTCCTTCATCGCCCGCTGCATCGAAGAACGCCATGGGGTCGGTCATGGCGGCCGGCGGGAAGGCTTCCTCGACTATTGCGTCCACTGGCGCGGCCCCGTGGGTCAGGGCGCGCACCACCAGGTTCTGCACGTAGAGGAAGTTGTCCTGGGTGTCGATGGCCACGCGCGTGTGGTGATTACGCCAGATATCCAGCCAGGCATCGCGCGTAAGGCGCGGCGGACAGCAGAGGAAAGCGACTTGCGAAAAGCCGTGGGTGCGCTGGCCAGGGTGGGCCGGGAAGCGGGTGTTGCGAATCGCCACTGACTCGCACACCAGGTAGGCCGCGAGTCGGCTGGAGACCGCGTTGAGGACGTCATCGAACGGGCGGCGGACCTCGTTGTTGGCACTGTCGGCCCAGAGCGACAACGTGGCGTCCGGCAACGGCCGGTTGTTCTCCTGCCGCAGGCCGGCTGCAGGGGTGACGTCGGCATCGGCCAGATTCACCTGCAGGCCCCGGGCCCCCAGCGTGAACAGCTGCTCGGCGACCACGCCGCGCAATTTCTGGGAGAAGCTTTCGACGCTGTCCTGCGGGGTACGCCACAAGGTGTAGATGATCTTTTCCACGGCAAGGTCCTTCGCGTTTTTATGAATGTGTCCAGACCATGCGGCCTGGGCACGGGGCCCTGCATCGTCCGCCCGGACTAGCGGATGAGTGGCCGGTGGCATGGTCGAGGCGGTGCTAGCGTTAGTGGAGGGGACGTGCGGCCTTGGGGGCTGTGCCATTCCCTTGCAAGGCCATTCGCCCACAACCCTTGTACTCGAACCCGGTGCCGGTGGCACCGCCGGAGTGCGTGCGGCCCTGCCATAACCCATAACCCGCACGGAGGTGATAGCCATGGCCCGTACAACCCCTATCAGCCATTACCGCAACATCGGCATAGTGGCCCACGTGGATGCCGGCAAGACCACCACCACCGAACGGGTTCTCTATTACACCGGGGTCAACCACAAGATGGGCGAGGTGCACGATGGCGCCGCGACCATGGACTGGATGGTCCAGGAGCAGGAGCGCGGCATCACCATCACCTCGGCGGCCACCACGGCGTTCTGGAGCGGCTCGCGCAAACAGCTCGACAAGTTCCGCATCAACATCATCGACACCCCCGGCCACGTCGACTTCACCATCGAAGTGGAGCGCTCACTGCGCGTGCTGGATGGTGCGGTGGTGGTGTTCAGCGGCGCCGATGGCGTGGAGCCGCAATCCGAAACGGTCTGGCGCCAGGCCGACAAATACCACGTGCCGCGCATTGCCTACGTGAACAAGATGGACCGCGCCGGCGCCGACTTCCTGCGCGTGGTGGAGCAGATCAAGAAGCGCCTCGGCCACACCCCTGTGCCGATCCAGCTGCCCATCGGCCAGGAAGAGAACTTCAACGGGCAGATCGACCTGATCCGTATGAAGGCCATCTACTGGAACGACGCCGACCAGGGTGCCAGCTTCCGCGAGGAGGAGATTCCCGCCGAGTTGCGGGAGACGGCCGAACACTGGCGCAACGTGATGCTGGAAGCGGCGGCCGAGGCCAATGAGGAACTGATGACCAAGTACCTCGACGGGGGCGAACTTTCCGAAGAGGAAATCAAGACCGGCCTGCGCATCCGCACCCTGTCATGCGACGTGGTCCCGGCGGTGTGCGGTTCGTCCTTCAAGAACAAGGGGGTGCCCCTGGTGCTGGATGCCGTGGTCGAGTTGTTGCCGGCGCCCACCGAGATCCCCTCGATCCGCGGCACCCATCCGGACGACCCGGAGAAGGAAGACGAACGTCATGCCGATGACACCGAGCCCTTCTCGTCCCTCGCCTTCAAGATCGCCACCGACCCCTTCGTCGGCACCCTGACCTTCGTTCGCGTCTATTCCGGCGTGCTGAGCTCGGGGGATGCCGTGCTCAATTCGGTGAAGGGCAAGAAGGAGCGCGTTGGCCGCATGGTACAGATGCACGCCAACCACCGCGCCGAGATCAAGGAAGTCCGCGCCGGTGACATCGCCGCGTTGATCGGCATGAAGGACGTCACCACCGGCGACACCCTCTGCGACTTGAACAAACCGATCATCCTCGAGCGCATGGACTTCCCCGAGCCGGTGATTTCCATCGCCGTGGAACCCAAGACCAAGGCTGACCAGGAAAAGATGGGCATCGCCCTCGGCAGGCTGGCCCAGGAAGACCCGTCGTTCCGGGTCAAGACAGACGAAGAAACCGGACAGACCATCATCTCCGGCATGGGCGAGTTGCACCTGGACATCATCGTCGACCGCATGAAGCGCGAGTTCAACGTCGAGGCCAATACCGGCAAGCCCCAGGTGGCGTACCGCGAGACGATCCGCAAGACCTGCGAGATCGAAGGCAAGTTCGTTCGCCAGTCCGGCGGTCGCGGCCAGTACGGCCACTGCTGGATTCGCTTCGCGCCAGCGGACGAAGGGCAGGAGGGGCTGGACTTCATCAACGAGGTGGTAGGTGGCGTCGTTCCCCGCGAGTTCGTCCCGGCCATCCAGAAAGGCATCGAGGAGCAGATGAAGAACGGCGTGCTCGCCGGCTATCCGCTGATCGGCCTGAAGGCCGCTGTGTTCGACGGTTCCTACCACGACGTGGACTCCAGCGAGATGGCGTTCAAGATCGCTGCCTCCATGGCCACCAAGCAGCTCTCTCAGAAAGGCGGCGCAGTGTTGCTGGAACCTGTGATGAAGCTGGAAGTGGTGACGCCGGAGGATTACATGGGTGACATCATGGGCGACCTCAACCGCCGCCGCGGCCTGATCCATGGCATGGACGACGGCGTCTCCGGCAAGATCATCCGCGCCGAAGTGCCCTTGGGCGAGATGTTCGGTTACGCCACCGATGTGCGTTCCATGTCCCAGGGCCGGGCCAGTTTCTCCATGGAGTTCGCCCGCTATGCCGAGGTGCCGGCGAGCATTGCCGAGGCGATCGTGAAGAAATCGGGTTGATGGGGCGGCTGTACCTTGTAGGAGCGAATTCATTCGCGAATGGCCGCGACGCGGCCCCTGAGTCCACTGGGCGAGCCTTCGGCCCGCTTTCGCGAATGAATTCGCTCCCACAGGGTTCATTGCCAGACAAAAGAAAAACGGGCCGGAAGGCCCGTTTTTCATTCCTCACTCCGCTGCTCAGGTCAGTCCTTCTGTTTGCGGAAGTAGGGAATCACGTGTTCGCCGATGTTCTTCAGCGTCTCGATCTGCGCCCACTGCGGCACGGTGCCCATCTGGCAGATGAAGAGGATTTCGTCGGCGCCGGCGTCGATCAGGCGCTGCACGTAGCCGATGCAGTCCTTCACGGTGCCGTAGGCATGGTTGGGGTTCATCATCGCCATGGTCGGGTCGGAGAAGTCCACGGTGACTTCCTCGGAGGCGAAGCGCGACTTGATCACCGCCTGGCCGTTGCCGTCGACGAAGGTGTCTTCCTTCCATTTCTCCGGGTCCGGGCGCTCGCCGCCGGCGTACCAGTAGGCCAGGGATTCCATGAAGTAACGCTGGCCACGGATGCCGATGTGGCGAGCCTTCTCGTTGTCGTCCAGGACGATGGCCGGGCACAGGGCGGCGATGTGGCGGTTGGGGCGGAAACCCACCTGGTTCTTCTCGTCGCGGTTGTCCCAGGCTTCGTGGTACACGGCCACTTTCTTGGCGATCTCCTCGGGGCCGCCGAAGCCCAGCACCAGGGCGCCCATGCCACGGCCGCCGGCGTTCTTCAGCGACTCGGTGTTGGTGCAGGCCAGGTACATCGGCGGGTGCGGGTCCTGGTAGGGCTTGGGATGGATCGGGCGTTTCGGGATCTTCACGAAGTCGCCGTTATGTTCGATCTCGTCCTGCACGAACATCTTCGGGATCAGGTACATGGCCTCGTCGATCTGCGGCTGCAGGGTCGCCAGATCGTAGCCAAAGGTGCCGGCCTCCTGCTGGGTACCGCCCTTGCCCACGCCGAAGTGCACACGGCCCTTGGACAGCAGGTCGAGGGTGGCGATGCGCTCGGCCACCTTTACCGGGTGGTTCATGGCCGGCGGCAGGCAGACCACGCCATGGCCGATACCAATGCGCTCGGTCTTGCCGGCGACGAAGGCGAGCATGGTTTCCGGCGCCGACATGTGGGAGTAGTTGGTCAGCGCGGTGTGTTCCACGCACCAGAAAGTGTCGAAACCGAGTTTGTCGGCGAGCACTGCCTGCTCGACGGTTTCGTCGAAGATGCGACGGTCGCCTTCGCGGGTGGAATCGATCGTCTGTGCCTCGTAGATCAGGGAGAATTTCATGCGCTTGGCCCTTCTTGTTCTTCGTTCGGTCAACCCGCAGATGCCGGGTCTTGAGCGCATGGTGTGGGATCGAAAAACGGCCTGAATCCCCCAAAGGGACTAGTCATCTTGGTGCCCCGCAAAGCACGACGCCCGCGCGGGGCGGGCGTCGTGGCGAGGCGGGTTCGCCAGCAAGCTGGCGCCTACGTAGGAGCCGGCTTGCTGGCGGATCGCGATTTCAGAGGAAGAAGTCGGTGCTATCGAGCCCCATCCCCACGCCGCCCAGGTTGAGGGCGTACTTGCCCGGGCAGTTGGCCACGTGGGCGCGCCCGGTATGGATATCGCGGAAGGCGCGGTTGATGCCGTGCTGGCGGAAGATGGTGGACGCGCCGCTGTTGTACATCAGGGCTTCCACCGCCTGGGCGCATTTGTCCGGGACTATCGCCGAGTCGTAGCGCATCTTCACCCGCTCGGCCATGGTCAGCGCCTCGCCCGCCCTGGCGCGCTGCATCATCAGGTCGAAGTTGCGCAACAGCACTGTGCGGCACTCATCCACCGTGACCATGGCATTGGCCAGCGCGGTCTGCGCGCCTGGGTCCTGGATGATCTTGCGCCCGTCGTTCACCCCGACGCGGCCCTTGTTGGCCTCGATGAACAGGTCGATGGCCCCTTGCAGCGCGCCGATGGTGGAAGAGGACACCGCACGCACGAAGATCTGCCCGAAGGGCAGGCGGAACAGCGGGTCGGTGTTCACCGCGTTGCCTGGGCTGTTTTGCAGGAAGCCATCGATGGAACGGTGGGTGCGGTGCTCGGGTACGAACACGTCCTCCACCAGTACGTCATGCGAGCCGGTGGCTTCCAGGCCCATCACGTCCCAGTTGTCGACGATGTTGTAGTCCTGGCGCGGGACCAGGAAGGTGCGGTAGTCCGGTCCGTCGCCTTCCTTTTCCGGCGGCACCATGGCGCCGAGGAAAGCCCACTGGCAGTGCTTGCTGCCCGAAGAGAAGCCCCAGCGGCCGCTAAGGCGGAAGCCGCCGTCGATGCGGGTGACCTTGCCCACCGGCATGTACGAGGAGGAGATCAGTACGCTCGAATCCTGGCCCCAGACATCCTGCGCGGCACGGTCGTCGAACAGCGCCAGCTGCCAGTTGTGGATGGCCACCACCCCCAGAACCCAGGCGGACGACATGCAGCCTTCGGCGAGGGTCATCTGCACCTCGAAGAAATCACGCGGCTCCAGTTCGTAGCCCTCCCAGCGTGCGGGCTGGAGGATGCGGAAGAAGCCCGCTTCCTGGAAGTCACGGATGGTCTCCTCGGGGAGCTGGCCGCTCTTCGCGGCCAGTGGCGCGCGTTCGCGCAGCACCGGCACCAGCTCTCGGGCACGTTGTTTCAGGCGTTGGCGGATCAGGTCGTGGTCGAGCATGTTGTTGTTCTCCTGTTGAAGGCTTTTCCACCTATCGCCGGGCATTCAAACAACGGGCAAGTGGGCGGGCATCCCTCAAACGGACCATATGCACGAGCTCGGAGCTGCCTGATTGCACGGACTGCTCTTCTGTAGGGGCGAATCAATTTGCCCCTACAGGGAGTTCGCCTGGCGGGCCCTCGCTTTGCCTAGTCCCCTCGGACGATGTTGCCCGCCCGGCCCTGGCGAAGAATCGGCTCCACTTGAGAACAACAAGAGGGCAGTGCGATGAGCCAGGCCGATCTGAAAGGCGAGATGCTCCAGGCGATGCGTCGTCTGGCCAAGTCCGTGACCATCATCACCACCAGCAACGGGCAGGAGCGGTTCGCCATGTCCGCCACGGCGGTGGATTCGCTTTCAACCGAGCCGCCGTCGCTGCTCATCTGCGTGAACAAGACCGCCTCCCTGCACAACGTGCTGGATGCCGGTGCGGACTTCTGCGTGAACATCCTCGGCCTGGAGCAGGAGGAGCTGTCCCACCTGTGCAGCGGCCCGGTGAAGGGCGAGGCGCGCTTCCAGCAGGGCGACTGGCGCAGCAGTGTAGGCGGCATTCCCTACCTGGGCGATGCCCAGTCCGCCATCCTCTGCCGGCAGGACGGCAAGTTCAGCTACGGCACCCACACCATCTTCATCGGTCGCATCGTGGAGATTCACAACAGCGCTGAAATCAGTCCGCTGGTCTATCTCAACGGCGCCTACACCACCACGGCATCGTCCCTGGCTGTAGCGAACTGAGGACTGCCCATGACCGCCATGGAGCAGAGTCCTGAAGCGCCGCTGCGGGTGCGTGACGCCACGCAGCTGGCCTGGAATGACAGCGCCGACCTGCTGGTGGTCGGCTTCGGTGGCGCCGGCGTCTGTGCCGCCATCGAGGCGGCCAGCCAGGGCGTTGCAGTCCTGGCCCTGGAGCGCTTCGCCGGCGGTGGCGCCACAGCGCGTAGTGGTGGCGTGGTCTACGCCGGAGGCGGTACACCGCAGCAGGCCGAGGCGGGCGTGGAGGACTCTCCCGAAGCCATGTACGACTACCTGCGCCAGGAAGTGGGCGACGCTGTGTCCGCCGATACGCTGCGGGGGTTTTGTAACGACAGCCGCGTCAACCTGGCCTGGCTGGAGCGCCATGGCGCTGCCTTCCAGGGTAGCGTGCCACCGCTGAAAACCTCCTACCCCAGCGACCAGTATTTCCTCTACTACTCCGGCAACGAGGCGGTGCCGAGCTACGCCGCCAAGGCGCGTCCGGCACCTCGAGGTCACCGCGCCCTGGGCTCGGGGATGTCCGGTATCAATCTGTTCCGTCCGCTGGCGGCCAGCGCGCAGCGCCTGGGTGTGCGCGTGCAACGCCAATGCGAGGTCCGGCGGTTGGTGGTGGACGACTCCGGTGCCGTGCTCGGCGTCGAAGCCTGGGGCCTGCCGCTGGACAGTGGCGCCGCGAAAAAGCATGCACGCCTCAGTCGCTGGACCGATGCCATTCATCCTTATGCTCCAGCGCTTGCCGATCGCCTGCGACGCAAATTGCGTGCGCTGGAGCTGGCTCATGCCGAGCGCCGACTGATCCGCGCCCGGCAAGGTGTGCTACTCAGTGCCGGTGGTTTTGTATTCAACCGCGCGATGCTCACGGTACACGCGCCGCGCTACCTCGACGGCCTGCCGCTGGGGACCAGTGGTTGCGATGGCAGCGGCATCCGTCTCGGCCAGAGTGCCGGCGGGCGCACCGCGCGCATGGAGCGGGCCAGCGCCTGGCGCTTCATCAACCCGCCGCTGGCCTGGGCCCGTGGCCTGATCGTCAATGCCGAAGGCCGCCGCTACTGCAACGAAGAGGTCTACGGTGCCAGGCTCGGGCATGCCATGGTGGAGGAGCAGGGCGGTCGCGCCATCCTCATTCTCAACCGGGCGCTGATCAAAGAAGCCTACGCCCAGGTCGGACCGGGCAAGGTCTGGGCCTTCCAGCGCTTGCCGGCGGTGCTCAACATGCTGTGCAACGCCCGTCGTGGCCGTAGCCTCGCCGAACTGGCGGAGCGCAGCGGGCTGCCGCCGGCGAACCTCGAACGCACCGTCGCCGCGTACAACGCCGCAGCGAGGGGGGATCGCGAAGACGAACTGGGTAAGTCGAGGGCGTTCCTGGCCCCGCTGGACGAAGGACCCTGGTACGCCCTGGACCTCTCTTTCGACAGCAAGCTCTTCCCCTGTCCGGTGATCACCCTCGGCGGCCTCACCGTGTGCGAACGCAGTGGCCAGGTGCTGGGGAATGACGGCTATCCCGTCCCCGGCCTGTTCAGCGCCGGCCGCAATGCGGTGGGTGTCGCATCCAATTTCTATGTGTCCGGCCTGTCCCTGGCCGACTGCGTCCACTCCGGACGACGGGTCGGTGCGCATGTGGCGGGCCTGGTTCGTGCCGCTCTGGCTTCCCAAGGAGAACAACAATGAAACGAGTCGAAGGCAAGGTCTGCATCGTCACTGGCGCCGCCAGCGGGGTAGGGCGCGAAGACGCGCTGCTGCTGGCCAGCGAAGGAGCGAAGGTGGTGCTCACCGACCTCAATGAAGAAGCCGGCCGCCAGGTGGCCGCCGAGATCGGCGCCAATGCGCTGTTCGTTCGCCAGGACATCGCCAGCGAAGCCGACTGGCAGAACGTCATCAAGCTGACCCTGGAGCAGTTCGGCCGCCTCGACGTACTGGTGAACAACGCCGCGATCCTCGCCATGGCCAGTGTCGAGGACACCAGCCTGGAGCTCTGGCAGAAGGTCCAGCGCATCAACAGCGACGGCTACTTCCTCGGCTGCAAGTACGCCATTTCGGCAATGAAGGACAGTGGCGGCGGTTCCATCGTCAACATGTCCTCGGTCGCGGCCCTGGGCGGCATGCCGGCCTTCTGCGCCTACTCCGCTTCCAAGGGTGCAGTGGCAGCGCTGACCCGCTCCGTAGCGCTGCACTGCAAGGAGCAGGGCTACCGCATCCGCTGCAACAGCGTGCACCCGGACGGCATCAACACCCCCATGACACAGGCCCTGACCGGTGGCCAGGCGATTCCCCAGGACGTGCTGGACCAGAATCCGAAGAACCGGATGTGCGCACCGCGTGATATCGCCAACCTGGTGCTCTTCCTCGCGTCCGATGAATCGCGCTTCATCAATGGCAGCGAGATGCGCATCGACAACGCGCAGACCGTCAGCGGCCTGCTTTGATCCGGAGATAGCGATGGGCAGCGTGCAGCCACTTGTGATCGAGCCGCAGCAGTCCGGCGCCTTCCAGCTGGAAGTGGCCGAGGTGATCAGCGAGACCCACGACAGCCGTTCGCTGGTGCTGCGGATTCCCGCCGGCCTGGAAACGCGCTTCCACTACAAGGCGGGACAGTATCTGGGCTTTCGCGTGGTGCTCGGTGGCAAACGGCTGACGCGCTGCTATTCCATGTCCAGCTCGCCGGATTGCGACACCTTGCCCAAGGTCACGATCAAGCGAGTCGACGGTGGCCGGGTGTCCAACTGGTTCAACGACCAGGTGCGCCCCGGCGACCTGCTGGAGGTGCTGCCGCCCGCGGGGCATTTCCATCTGCGTCCCGGTACGCATGACCTGGTGCTGTTTGGCGGAGGATCGGGGATCACGCCGGTGTTCTCCATCCTCAAGTCGGCGCTGAAGACCAGCGGTCGCCGCATCAAGCTGGTGTACGCCAATCGCGACGAGGCATCGGTGATATTCCGCGATGAGCTCAAGGCGCTGGCCAAGGCCCATGTGGAGCAGCTGGAAGTGGTTCACGTGCTGGACTCGGTGCAGGGATTCCTGAGCCAGGGCGAGGTACGCCAGCTGGTGCGTGGTCATTCCGGTGCGGAGTTCTACATCTGTGGCCCCGGCCCCTTCATGGATACCGTGGAGAACGCGCTTCTGGGGCTGGGCGAGGCGCGCGAGCGCATCCATGTGGAGCGTTTCGTCTCGCCGCCCGATCCAGATGCGCAGGTAGCAGTGCCGGCTGCAGTTGGCGTCGAAGCGGAGCAGCTGCTGGTGGAGCTCGACGGCCAGCTCAGCGAAGTGCCCGTGCAATCTGGCGAGACCCTGCTGCAGAGCATGCGCAATGCAGGTCTCGATGCGCCTTACTCCTGCGAGGAAGGCTTCTGTGGCGCCTGCATGTGCAAGGTCGAAGAGGGCGATGTTGTGCTCTCGCGCAACGATATTCTCAGTCCTGCGGAACTCGCCGAAGGCTGGACCCTGGCGTGCCAGGGCCGTCCGGGCAGCGCGCGGCTGAAACTGAAGTTTCCGGGGTGACAGCCGGGGGCTACCGCCCTAAGTGGTGGTATTGAGCGTGTATGTCTGTGCCTTTACACCCGGCTTCGGCCGGGTTTTTTATTTGTACGGCACGGGCTGAGTGTAGGAGCGAGCTTGCTCGCGAAAGACCGGATCCAGGAGGTTCCCGAGCAAGCTCGCTCCTGCAGGTGCGGTGCCCCCTCAAGGGAACGAGGCGTAGTCCCAACGGACGATCACTCCTGCCCGTACCAGCGGTAGACTCCGCCGAAAGCCCCATTCCAAGAACAAGCAACGAGGTTTCCCATGGCACGTCTGTCTAGCAAGGTTGCGGTCATCACCGGAGCTGCATCAGGTATCGGTCTGGCCTGTGTTCGTCGTTTCGCCGCCGAAGGCGCACAGGTAGTCGGACTGGATGTGGGCGAGCCCCGCGCGGATGTCGCCGCAAGCCTGGAAGGGCTAAGCCCGGCGCCGGTGTTCATGAGCCTCGATGTGCGCGACGAAGCACGGGTGCAAGCGGTAATGGATGAGGTGGCGAAACGCTTCGGGCGCATCGACGCCCTGGTCAATGCCGCCGGCATCGCCAGCCGTGGCAGCATCACCGAGACCACGACCGAGGAATGGCGCCGCGTCCTGGATATCCACCTGACCGGCTCCATGCTCACCAGCCGCTACGCATTGCCGCAGATGCTTGCCCAGCGCAGTGGCTCGATCATCAATTTCGGCTCGATCTTCGGTCTGCAGGGCTGCGACGGCAACGCTGCGTACAACACCGCCAAGGGCGGTATCACCCAGCTGACGCGCTCCATGGCCATCGACTACGGCCACGCGAACATCCGCGTCAACGGATTGTGCCCGGGGCTGATCGATACACCCATGACCCAGATGGTGAAAGAGCAGAAGGAATTCCATGCCTACTTCGCCTCGCAGCACATGCTCTGCCGTGCCGGCCAGCCGGACGAAGTGGCCAGCGTGGCGCTGTTCCTCGCGTCTGACGACGCCTCCTTCGTCAGCGGCCAGATGATCGCGGTGGACGGCGGCTTCTCCGCCGGACGTCGCTTCGCCCCGCCACAAGCCTGACTTCATTGCCTTGACCACGGCCGGGTTCTCCCGGCCGCTGCCCCGTCTCGCCCCGAGAAAAGCCCATGACCGACCTGGAAAGCGCCCTGACCATCCCTGAACTGCTGGCCGCCGCCGCGAGCCGCTACGGCGAGTCCATGGCCATCGAGGACGATGGCACCCGCCTCAGTTATCACCAGCTCGACCAACTGCGTCGCCAGGCCGCCCGCGCCTTGCTGGCGCTGGAGGTGCAGGCCGGCGAGCGCGTGGCGATCTGGGCGCCGAACATCCACGAATGGATCGTCGCGGCTATTGCCCTGCAGAGCGTGGGCGCGGTGCTGGTACCGCTGAATACGCGGATGAAGGGCAGCGAGGCGGGTTTCATCCTGCGTGAGAGCGGCGCCAGCCTGTTGCTGGTGGTTGGCGAGTTCCTCGGTACCCGCTATCCGGCGCTGCTGGACGACGAGTCTCTCCCGGCGCTGCGTACGCGCATCTGCCTGCGTGGCGAGGCACCGGGTTGCCTGGGCTGGGACGAGTTTCTCGCTTTGGCCGCCGAGGTTTCACCGGCAGAGCTGGCGGTGCGCGAAAACCAGGTGCAGCCGCAGAGCCTGTCGGACCTGCTGTTCACCTCAGGCACCACCGGCAAGCCCAAGGGGGTGATGACCGCCCACGGCCAGAACCTGCGCATCGTGCGTGACTGGAGTGCGATGGTCGGACTACGTCCGGGTGATCGCTACCTGATCGTCAACCCGTTCTTCCACAGCTTCGGCTACAAGGCCGGCTGGCTGGCGGCGCTGATGCGGGGTTGCTGCATCCTGCCGCAACAGGTGTTCGACGTGCCGGTAATGCTGGAGCGCGTCGCTCGCGAACGGGTGAACGTGTTGCCCGGTCCACCCACGCTCTATCAGTCGATCCTGGCCTTCCCCGAGCGCGAGCGCTTCGATCTTTCCAGCCTGCGGGTGGCGGTGACCGGCGCAGCCTCGGTGCCTGTGGAAATGGTCCGGCGCATGCGCAGCGAACTGGGCTTCGAGACCATCGTCACCGCCTACGGCCTGACCGAGGCCTGTGGCTTTGTCACCATCTGCCGTCCGGGCGATTCCGCCGAACGGGTGGCCACCACCTCAGGCCGCGCGTTCCCGGACGTGGAAGTGCGCTGCGTGGACGCTGCCGGCAATCCGGTCGCGCCGGGCGAGCCCGGTGAGCTGCTGGTGCGCGGCTACAACCTGATGCAGGGCTACTTCAACAACCCCGAGGCGACGGCCGAAGCCATAGATGCCGACGGCTGGCTGCACACGGGTGATGTCGGTGTACTCGACGAGCACGGCTACCTGCGCATCACCGACCGCATCAAGGACATGTTCATCACCGGTGGCTTCAACGTGTACCCGGCGGAAATCGAGCAGGTGATCCTGCGCTATCCGGGGGTGGCCCAGGCGGCGGTGATTGGCATTCCCGACGAGCGTCTGGGGGAAGTGGCCATGGCCTTCCTGTTGCCGGCTACTGGCCAGGCGCTGGATACCGGAGACTTCCTCATCTGGTGCCGCGAGCAGATGGCCAACTACAAGGTCCCGCGCCGCGCCCAGGTGGTGGAGGCGATGCCGTTGAATGCGGCGGGCAAGGTGACCAAGGACGCGCTGCGAAATTTGGCCTCATAGGGACTCCGGGGGGAAGTTGCAGGAAGCGAGCTTGCTCGCGAACCGCCCGAGCGCGATCTTTCGCGAGCAAGAACTCGGTGTCCCCCTCGCTCCTACACAAGACCGTGTCGGGATCCAGGCGCGAGGGGATTACCGCCTCTTTCAAGCCAGCGAAGCCACGCTGTTCAGCAAGGTCTTCACCAGTTGCGCCTGGCGCGTGGCGCCGGTCTTGGCGAACACGCCGCGCAGGTGCGCGCGCACGGTGTTGCGCGATACGCCAAGCCGCTCGGCGCTTTCGTCGAGAGTCAGGCCATCCATCATCAGCATCGCCACTTCGCTTTCCGTGCGTGTCAGTTGGAACAGGCTGCGCAGCAGGCAGCGCGAAGCCTGCGGGGAGTCGCCCGGATTGCGGATGAACACGGCCACGGCCGGCCGTCGGGCGTTGCCCTGGCCTTCGTAGTTCAGGGCAATGGGCCGTAACAGCAGGTTGAGCGGAACCTCACCCGTAGGGCGCGCCAGGGTCAATACCTCGATGCAGTCATCCCGGCCGTGCTGGTGGTGCTGCAGCATGCTCTGGATGGTCCGCTGCAGATTGCGGTTGTCCTGTCCGGCGAAGGCCCGCAGCTTGTCCTGATTGCACTCGAGGCCATCCTGGGCGGCGAACAGGCGCTGGGCGGCCTGGTTGCTGCGCATCACCTTGCCGGTCTGGTCGAGGATGGCGGTGCCCACCAGCAGACGGTCGATAGTGGCGGCATAGAGGCGGCGTTCGGAGTCCAGTTGGTCGACCGTCGAGTGGAGGTCCACGGCCTGTTGCAGGTGTGGCAGCAGCAGACGCACCAGGGCCTTTTCCGCGGTGTCGAAATCCCGTCCAGCATGCCCCCGGCAGGCGAACAGGGCGCAGTGCATGCCAGCCGCCGTCTGCATATTGGCCACGAGCACGTAGCGCAGGTCGAGCGGGTGCAGGTAGCCCTGGTAGAAGTCGTGAGCCAGCCAGTGTCCGGTCCCCAGCACCTGATCGGCGCTGACCACCTGGTCCGCGGGCCAGTCCAGGAAGGGGCAGATGGCGTAGTAATGCTCGCTGTAGGAGGGCTCGCCGGGCAGGTGCGGCCCGTGGATCGAGGCGTTGACGATCAACCCCGGCCGCTCATGGGCGGGATTGCGCAGGACCAGGGTCAGGTAGCTGGCGTCTAAGCGTCGGCGCAGCGCGTCCAGCAGGCTGGCCCAAGGCGTGGGTTCCAGCGGGCCGCGGTAGTTCAGCGCCAGTAGCTCGCTGAGTTCTGGGGCACTGATGCCCGCAAGCTCATGGGCATATCGAAGATCGTCCATCCTCGCCTCGCTTGTTGTGGTTGTCGGGCTGGATCGGCTGAGTATTGGCGGCACGGGCTGTGGACAAATCGTCCGTTCGGCCTAGTGGCGGCGAGGATCGATTCGGTTGGCTGGGAAATGTAGGAGCGAGCTTTGCTCGCGAACATCCGAGCACAGGACATTCGCAAGCAAGAACTCGGCGTCCCCCTCGCTCCTACAGGCCAAGGCCCATCAAGCGCGCGAGCTTAGAGCGACAGTAGGTACTCGACGATGCGCTCGGCGGCCGCTTCCGCTGATTCGCTTGCCGTGTCGATGCGGATGTCCGGCGCCAGTGGTGGCTCGTAGGGCGAGTCGATGCCGGTGAAGTTCTTCAGCTCGCCGCGCCGGGCCTTCTGGTAAAGGCCTTTGGGGTCCCGGCTCTCGGCCAGCTCCAGCGATGCGTCGATGAAGATCTCCAGGAACGCTCCTTCGCCTGCAAGACCACGTGCCAGTTCGCGTTCGGCGCGGAAGGGCGAGATGAACGAAACCAGTGTGAACAGTCCCGCGTCCAGCATCAGCCGCGCCACTTCGCCCACCCTGCGGATGTTCTCCACACGGTCGGCTTCGCTGAAGCCAAGGTCGCGATTCAGGCCGTGACGCACGTTGTCGCCGTCCAGCAGGTAGGTGTGCCGACCCAGTGCATGGAGCCTGCGCTCCACCAGGTTGGCAATGGTGGATTTACCTGCCCCGGAAAGGCCCGTGAACCACAGGATACGTGGCGTCTGCCCCTTCAGTGCGGCACGGGCCGGGCCATTCACGTCGACAGCTTGCCAGTGCACGTTCTGTGCGCGGCGCAGGGCGAAGTGCAGCATGCCGGCGCCAACGGTCTGGTTATTCAGCCGGTCGATGATGATGAACCCCCCGGTATCGCGGTTCTCCACATAGGGATCGAAGGCGATCGACTGGTCCAGGCTCAGGTTGCACACCCCGATCTCGTTGAGTTCCAGGGTCCTGGCCGCGAGTTGCTCGAGGTTGTTGACGTTGACCTTGTGCTTGAGGGTGGCGCAGCTCATGCCGAGCGTGCGGCAGCCGATCTTCATCAGGTAGGGACGGCCGGGCAGCATGGCCTCCTCACCCATCCAGACCAGGGTGGCTTCGAACTGGTCAGCCACGGCGGACGGCGCATCGGCGCGGACGATCAGGTCGCCACGGCTGATGTCGATCTCGTCTTCCAGGGTCAGGGTCACGGCCTGGCCGCAACTAGCTTCCTCTTGTGCGCCGGCCATGCCGAGGATACCGGCAACGCGGCTCTGCTGGCCGGAGGGCAGGACGCGGACGCGCTCGCCAACGCGGATGGCTCCCGCCGCGACGTTGCCGGCGAATCCGCGAAAGTCGAGGTTCGGCCGGTTCACCCATTGCACCGGCAGACGGAAGTCGGCACCGGGGCGGGCTGCTTCAAGGGGGGCGTTCTCCAGGTGCTGGAGTAGGGTCGGCCCTTGGTACCAGGGCATGTTGGTACTGGTCTCCAGGAGGTTATCCCCCTTGAGAGCCGACATCGGGATGCACTGGATATCGGTCAAGCCGAGTTGTGCGGCGAAGGCGCGGTAGTCGGCCTCGATGCGGGCGAAGACGTCCTCCGAATAAGCCATCAGGTCCATCTTGTTCACCGCCACCAGGACCTGGCGAATGCCCAGTAGAGACACCAGGTAGCTGTGCCGGCGGGTCTGCTGCAGCAGGCCCTGGCGGGCGTCGATGAGGATCACTGCCAGGTCGGCGGTAGACGCGCCGGTGACCATGTTGCGGGTGTACTGCTCATGGCCGGGGGTGTCTGCGACGATGAACTTGCGTTTGTCGGTGGCGAAGAAGCGATAGGCCACGTCGATGGTGATGCCTTGCTCGCGCTCAGCGGCCAGACCGTCCACCAGCAGGGCGAAGTCCAGCTCGCCGCCTTGGGTGCCGAGCTTTTTCGAGTCCACCTCCAGTTGGCCGAGCTGGTCTTCGAAGAGCACCTTGGTTTCGTACAGCAGCCGGCCGATCAAGGTGCTCTTGCCATCGTCGACGCTGCCGCAGGTGATGAAGCGCAGCAGGTCCTTGTGTTGTTGCTGCTCAAGGTACTGGTCGAGCTCGATTTTGGCGTTCATCAGAAATACCCCTCTTGTTTTTTCTTCTCCATGGAGCCGGCCGAGTCGCTGTCGATCAGGCGACCCTGGCGCTCGGAGGTACGGCTCACCAGCATTTCCTGGATGATCGCCGGCAGGTTGTCGGCCTCGCTGTCGATGGCGCCGGTCAATGGGTAGCAGCCGAGGGTGCGGAAGCGCACCTTGCGCAGCTCGGGGGATTCGCCGGGGAGAAGCGGCAGGCGCTCATCATCGACCATGATCAGGGTGCCGTCGCGGCGCACCACTGGGCGCTCCTGGGCGAAGTAGAGCGGCACGATGGGAATACCTTCGAGGTAGATGTATTGCCAGATATCCAGCTCGGTCCAGTTGGACAACGGGAACACCCGCAGGCTTTCGCCCTTGCGTTTGCGGGTGTTGTACAGGCGCCAGAGTTCGGGACGCTGCTGCTTCGGGTCCCAGCGGTGCTGCTCGGAGCGGATCGAGAACACGCGCTCCTTGGCCCGCGACTTTTCCTCGTCACGCCTGGCACCACCGAAGGCCGCGTCGAATCCATGCAGGTCCAGCGCCTGCTTCAGCCCCTGGGTCTTCCAGACATCGGTGTGCAGTGCCGAGCCGTGGGTGAAGGGGTTGATCCCTCGTTCCTGGCCCTCCGGGTTGATGTGCACCAGCAGCTCCAGGCCCAGGTTCCGTGCGGTCTGGTCGCGGAAGGCGATCATTTCGCGGAACTTCCACGTGGTGTCCACGTGCAGCAGGGGAAAGGGCGGTTTGCCCGGTGCGAAGGCCTTCATCGCCAGGTGCAGCATGACTGCGCTGTCCTTGCCGATGGAGTAGAGCATCACCGGGTTTTCACACTCGGCGACCACTTCGCGAATGATCTGGACGCTTTCGGCTTCCAGGCGTTGCAGGTGAGTCAGCATCGCTTGCCTCCTTGGGTGGCGCCGGCTCCACATGGTGCGAGCCGGCTTTTTTCCACGGTAGGGAATGCGTCGCCGGGGGTTCTTCGTCTGAGCGGACGAAGTTTCAGCGCTCCGTTGCGAACAGCGATTCGGCGCGCGCCTTGACCGCCAGGGCCACCGCATCGAAGCCCTGCTTGACCCAGGGACCGTGCAGCGCCATCACCTGGTCGGCGGTCGGGCCGAGGAACAGGTCGGTGGTGTGGTAGCGGCAGCTCTCCTTTCCGGTGGCCTCGATCACCTGCTCGCGGCGCGCGGCATCGGGATTGCTCGCGCTGGCGTGCATCTCCCAGGCCAGCAGGCGCGGCGGTTCGAAGCTGGCGAGCTGCTCGATCACGCGCAGTAGCTCGCCGGGGCGTGCGGGGTCGGGCAGGTACAGGTTCACTGGCTCGCCGAGCAGCAGGCTGGACTCCACTTTCACGGTGAAGGGGTTCCATTCGGGGTAGCGGTCAAGATCTACCAGGACCGACCAGACCAGTTCGGCGGGGGCGGCGATGTCCACGGTCAGCGATCTCACCAGGTTCTTTTCATCAGGCATCGGGGACTCCTCGGAATACAGGCACCGCACCGTGCGGCGCCGATCTGGCCGATGCTCCGCGCCCGCTGTCTCCAGTTCCTCGTCCGGGTGGACTAGCTGGTGCTGAACTGCAGGAGCGAGCTTGCTCGCGAAACCAACCCGCATTCGCCAGCAAGCGGGCTCCTACGTTATTAGTCCGCCCAGACGAAGAATCCTCGATTCCGCTCTCCCTAAGGTTTGTCCCGTGGCGGGTGTGCCGCCGGACCAGAGGAGAGCGAGATGGCCACAGATGGAATCGAACAGCAGGTAGTGAGCGGACAGGTCTGGAACGACTTCTGCGATCAGCTCAGGCGTGCCGGCGAGCAGGTTCTGCGGGCCGAGGCGCCGGCTGACGCACAGACCCGCGCGGAGGGCTTTCGTTACCTGACCCGCCTGTTGCGCATCGCCCTGGAGATGCATCTTGAGTTCGCCGACCCGGACTTTCCCGGCTTCTTCTCGCCCTCCCACGAGACGGCCAAGATCGGCGCCGACAACCCGGACAACCTCTACCAGTACGCGCGCCTCAATGGTGAGCGTCAGTACCGGGTCAGCGGCAACCGGGGCAGCGTTTCCTACCTCAGCTTCGGTACCCAGAAGGGCGGCTACGAAAGCGACGGCAAGATGATCCAGACGGGCTTCATCGATGCCAGCCAGCTGCAACTCGAGGCCGACGGCAGCTTCGAGATCATCCTCGGCCAGGAACCCGCGCAAGGAGGCAACTGGTTGCGCCTGGAGCCCGAGAGCAATGCACTGATCGTTCGTCAGACTTTCCTCGACCGTGCCAGCGAGCAGCTTGCGCAGCTGCGCATCGAGCGTCTGGACAGCCAGCAGAAGCCTGAACCGCTGGGCGCCGAGCGTTTGCAGCAGAGCCTGGGACGCGTCGCCAGCTTCGTCGAGAACACCGCGCGCCTGTTCGCCGACTGGGCCCAGGGTTACCAGACCCATGCCAACCAGCTGCCGCCGGCGGACCAGAAACTGTGCCAGGCGGTGGGCGGCGACCCGAACATCTTCTACTACCACGGCTACTGGTCATTGGCGGATGACGAGGCCCTGCTGATCGAGGTCGACCGCTTGCCGGACTGCGACTTCTGGAATCTGCAGATCAACAACTACTGGATGGAGTCCCTCGACTACCGCCACCACCGCATCTGCCTGAACAAGCATTCCGCGCAAGCCGACGCACGCGACGGGCTGCGCATGGTGCTGAGCCACCGCGACCCCGGCCTGCCCAACTGGCTGGAAACCGCCGGCCACGCAGAGGGTACGTTCTGCATGCGCTGGGTCGGCGCCAGCCAGCCCGTCCATCCCACCACGCGGGTGGTCAAGCTCGACCACCTCAAGGAGTTGCAATGACCAGCCTCATTCCCGCAGGTGACGATTTCTCCCTGGACAGCCTGCTGGCCGAAGCCAGCAGTCGTGCCGGGGGGCTCGATGACTTCGGCCCGGGTAACTACCGCGAGGCGCTCCAGGTGCTGGAGGATGCCTTGCACAACGAGGCCCGGCTGTCGGCGCAAGGCAAGGCGTTGCTTCGGGAAAAGCTGGTGGCGCAGCTGGCGAATCGACTGGTGATCGAGGATCACTGCAAGCGCTATCCAGAGATCCTCCAGCAACCCATCGACGACCCGCTGGTGATCGTCGGCCTGCCGCGCACTGGCACCACGCTGTTGCAGCGCCTGCTGTCGGTGGACCCCCAGTTCAGCAAGGCGCAGTGGTGGGAGACCCGCTACCCGGCACCGCTGGGCGGCGAAACCCTGGAGCAGCCGCGAGTGCGAATCGAGCGGGCCCGCGCCGAGGTCGCCGCGATGATCGAGTTCGTGCCGCAGATCCTGGCGATCCATCCGCTGGACGCCGAGCAGCCGGATGAAGAGTTCATGCTCATGGAGCATTCATTCCTCTGCGCAATGGATTCCTACGTCAATGTGCCGGCCTACACAGCCTGGCTCGACCGCCAGGACCAGACTCAGGTCTACGCGTACTTGAAGAAGATGCTGCAGTTCCTGCAATGGCAGCAGGCGCGCCGCGGTATAGCACCGGGGCGCCGCTGGCTGCTGAAGAGCCCACAGCACCTGCACACCCTTGAAATCCTGTTGAAAGTCTTCCCGCGAGCGCAGGTGATCCTCACCCACAGGGACCCGGGCAAGACCGTTCCATCGCTGGCGAGCTTCATCCACACCCTTTGGCAGATATACAGCGACCAGGCTGACCCGGCCGAGGTCGGCGAGCAGTGGAACAGCCGCATGGCCCGAGCTCTGCGCCACAGCATGACGGTGCGCGAAAACCACCCTGCCAGTGCGTTCTTCGACCTGCACTTCGAAGACACGGTGGCCGACCCGCTGGGCGTGGCCGAACGCATCTATCGATTCGCAGGCCTGGAGCTGACGCCTGTGGTGCGCGCTGCGATGGTGGACTGGCTCTCGCGCAATGGTCGCGAACAACGTGCGGCGCACCAGTACGACCCGGCGACTTTCGGCCTCGATGAGGCGCGCCTGCAACGCGACTACGGCGACTACCGCGCCCGCCACCTCGCCTGAACAGGCCGGTGCCGGTTCTTGTGTGTAGGAGCGAGCTTGCTCGCGAAGCAGCCTCCGAATTCGCGAGCAAGCTCGCTCCTACGAAAAAAGCAGATCGATAACAACAAAAGGACACGAACATGCTGCTGAACGACAAGGTTGTAATGATCTCCGGGATCGGCCCGGGAATGGGCATCAAGCTCGCGCTCGAATCGGCGCGTGAAGGTGCTCGCGCCGTGGCGATCTGCGCCCGCAATGAAGCGCGCCTGCGCGAGGCGGAGCAACGCATCCGCGCTTTGGGTACCGATTGCCAGGTGCTGTGGATGTGCACCGACGTGATTGATCCCGACGCCTGTCGCAGATTCGCCGAGGCAACGGTGGAGCGCTTCGGACGCATCGATGCCCTGGTCAATAGCGCTTATGCCCATGGTGGTTTCGAGTCCCTGGAAGGCTGTACCGACCAACTGCTCCAGGAAGCCCTGGATGTGAACCTGTTCGGCTCGCTGCACCTGACTCGGGCGGTGCTACCGCACATGAAGGCGCAAGGAACCGGTGCCATCGTCATGGTCAGCACTCTGGGCGTATTCAAGCCCTACGCAGGCGGCGGCGCCTATGCGATTTCCAAGGGCAGCCTGGCGGTGGCGGTGCGTTATCTGGCCTCCGAGCTGGCTGGGCACGGCCTGAGGGTGAATGGCCTGGCCTGTGGCTGGATGTGGGGTGAGCCGGTGCAGGCCCATGTGCGCACGGCCGCAGCAGCGCGTGGTGTCAGCGAAGAACAGGTGCGAGCGGAGTTCAGTGCGGGTATTCCCGGCGGGCGCATGCCGGGCGACGAGGAGTGCGCCCGCGCGGCCCTGTTCCTTGTCTCCGACTACGCCAGCGCCATCAATGGCGCGCAGCTGGATTCCAACGGCGGCGAGCTGATGCGCTGAGCACGGGGAGAGGAAGATGCTCGATCACTGTGCCTTCAACGGCGACGCCGACGGGCTCTGCGCCCTGCAGCAGTTGCGCCTGGCGGGTGAACTGGATGCGGATGTGCGCCTGGTCAGTGGTGTGAAACGTGACATCCGCCTGCTCGACCGGGTGCCGCCCAGTCCGGGTGGGCGGGTCACGGTGCTGGACATCTCCCATGAGCAGAATCGCGCGGATGTCCTGCGCCTGCTCGGTGCTGGTGCGCGCATCCGCTACTTCGACCACCACTTCGCCGGTGAGCTGCCCGCGCACCCGGCGTTCGAGTCTTTCATCGACACGGCGACCGACGTCTGTACTGGCCTGCTGGTGAATCGCTTCCTCGCGGGGCGCTTCCATCGCTGGGCGGTGGTGGCGGCTTTCGGTGACGGCATGAGTGGACCGGCCAGGGCCCTGGCCGGGCTCCACGGCCTGGAACCGGCGGAAATCAGCGCACTGGAAGAGCTGGGTTTGCTGCTGAACTACAACGCTTATGGCGACAGTCTGGACGACCTGCATTTCGATCCGCTGATGCTGGCGGCGGAGCTGGCGCCCTATGAAGACCCACTGGACTTCATTCGGCTCGGCGCCAGCTTCGCCCGCTTGCGTGACGGCTACGCGGTTGATATGGCGGCGGCTGCCCGACTCGACCCCTGGTATGCCGGGAATGGCGCGACGCTTTACCGCTTGCCGGAGGAACCCTGGGCGCGACGGGTAAGCGGGGTGCTGGCTAACCAGCTGGCATCGCGGGACCCGCAGCGCGCACTTGGCCTGTTGAGCGCGCGGGCCGACGGGGATTGGACATTCAGCCTGCGAGTACCCGCCGGAGCCAGCCTGGAAGCGGATGCCTTCTGCCGGGGCTTCGATGGTGGAGGGGGGCGCAAGCGCGCCGCTGGCATCAACCGTCTGCCAGCCGGGACGTTGCAGCAGTTCGCTGATGTCTTCCTTGGCAGCTTTCCTGGCGCGGCGCGGTAGCTTGGCGTGCATGCGAATCGCGGGATGGGCATCGTGCGACGTTCCGCCAACGATGCGCGGCGGCGACTTCGGAGACGCGCTGTCTACAGCGCGAAACCGTCCCGCTCCATCCTTGCCAACAGGCCCTGCCAGAAGGGAAGTTCGGCGGTGTTGCCGACGCGTCTGAGTGCGCCGCCCTTCATCGCATAGAGCCCGTCGGCATCAAAGGCGTAGCGCAGGGCCAGGTCCTTGCGTCGGGAGGAGGTGAGGATGTCGTCCACCAGGTTGTCCAGCACCAGCGGCTCGGCATCCGGGGTTTCGTAGTAGGTCACCACCATGTGCGCCTGGTTCAGCTCCAGGGCTCGCGCATAAGTGATGCGCAGCTTGCTTGGGTCAACGCCCAGCTGCAGCAGGGTGAAGTACTTGGCCAGGGCGAAGTCCTCGCAGTCCCCGGCGCCTTTGGCCAGGGTTTCCACGGGCGTGGCCCAGTAGTCGCGACGCTGCCAGAGAGCGCTGTCGTCGGTGAAGCGCACCTGGCGATTGATCTGCCGGTTGACGGCTTCAAGCTGCTGTCGCTCGGTCAGGCGGTGGCCGGTTTCCAGCAGGTCGCGCCAGGCGTGCAGGCGGTCCTTGGCCGGACCGCTGCGGCCGAAGCGTTTTTCCGCCTTGCGCAGCACCGGGTCGACACTCCAGGCGGCCCTGGCGTCGCCAGCACCCAACAGCAGGGCGCCGCTGAAAACGGCGAGCGTGAGTAATTGCCAGGACAGGGGTACGCCGAAGCGGCGAGGAGCGGGCTTCTGCAACGGTTTGACTCTCCAGGGGAAAGCGGCCGGAGCCGGGTTCTGCGGTGGATCAATCCGTTGAACGAATCACCGGCATAGGGAACATCCTCCGCCGGTTCAGGGATGTGGGAACACTAGGATCAGTGCGGTCGGTGCCGCAAGCGGCAGGGGATGCACGGCACGTGCTGCGGGAGCGTGAAGCGGGAAGGACAGCTCTGGAACGGGATCTGGCGCCCAGTGCCGGTTGTCGGAAAGCGGGATGTCCTTCTGCCCGTCGGGGGCGCAGGGCGTGCGCGCATCCGACGGGCGGTGAGTCCGGTTATTTACCGAACTCGACTCGTTGCTGATGAATCAGCGACTGGTATTTGGGCATCTGCCGTCCGCTGGAGCGCATGCCGTCGTCCTGGTAACTCGGGCCGGACGCGGTGGGTTCTTCCTGGACCATTCTGGTGAAACTCTCGCTGGAATCCTCCCTCATTTGCAGGAGTTGCTGGTTGCGTATCCGGTAGTCGTCCAGGCGGTCGCTTCCATTCTCCGCGAGGACCGTAACCGGTCCCGTTGTCACCGCCAGGGCCAGAAGCAGGCCGCTGAGGGTCGTTGTGCTGAATGTCGATTTCATCGTCGTGTCCTCTTGTTTCCAACTCGTCCCCCACGTGTTGGACGGACAGCATCGCCTTTTATTACAACGCGCGGAGAAACCCGGATAGGTGGTTGGAAAATGGACCGGTGGGCTTTTGCAAGGCTTTGATTGGCATGGGGATTTCCGGAGTTTATGCCCGTTTTTGAACCTTGCCCCCGGCGCCTCTCCCGCAGGCGGGCGAGGGGTGACTCGAGCCGGTGAGTACAAGCCATCCGGAGGCACACACTGGCCTGACCCCTGGCGGAAACGTCAGGAGGGAGCCCTTTTGGCATCTTTTGGGTGGAGCGGCATTCCGACGACTGCCAAAAGAGACGCGCCGGGAGGCGAAACCAGAAACTTCTGCAGCACTCGGTAAGCAGCTTGGCTCAGGACTTTCTGGCAACACTTAACGGCGAGAGAGCCAAAAAAATACGCCCCCGCCAAGAAGGACAGGGGCGCCGCGTGGATTCCTCGTCCGTGAGGATTGGGGAGTCGCGGATCAAGCGTTCGGGGAATGTTCCCCATGCTCTTTCCAGCCGCCGCCAAGGGCCTTGTAGAGGTTCACTTCGCTGGCCAGCTGGTTGAGGCGGTCGCCGATCAGTTGCTGACGGGCGTTGAACAGCTGACGCTGTGCATCCAGCAGGGTCAGGTAGCTGTCTACGCCAGTGCGGTAGCGGCGTTCGGCGAGGCGGTAGTACTCCTCGGTGGTCTTCACCAGGGCGCGCTGGGAGTCCAGTTGCTGGTGGTAGGTGGTACGTGCGGCGAGACCGTCGGCGACTTCCTGGAAGGCGACCTGGATGGCCTTCTCGTACTGCGCCACCTGGATGTCCTTCTGCAGCTCGGTGTAATCGAGATTCGCCTTGAGTCGACCGGCGGTGAAGATCGGCAGGCTGATGCTCGGCTGGAACAGCCAGCTGCCCGAGCCGGCATCGAACAGGCCGGACAACTCGTTGCTCATGGTGCCGGCGTTGGCGGTCAGGCTGACGCTGGGGAAGAACGCCGCGCGTGCCGCACCGATGTTGGCGTTGGCCGATTTGAGCAGGTGCTCGGCCTGGACCACGTCCGGACGGCGTTGCAGCAGGTCGGACGGCAATCCCGGCGGTACTTCGGCCAGCAGGTCGGCGTCCAGCGCGAGGCCCTTGGGCAGGTCCGCCGGAATGCCGGTACCCACCAGTTGGGTCAGTGCGTTGCGGTCCTGGGCCACCAGGCGGGTGTACTGCGCCAGGCTGACCTGGGTGCTTTCCACGGCGGTGCGGGCCTGGCTCAGCGCGAGGGCATCGGCAACGCCCACGTCGAAGCTGCGCTTGGTGAGGGCGTAGCTTTTCTCGTAGGTCTTCAGGGTGTCCCGGGTCAGTTGCAGCAGGGCCTGGTCGGCTTGCCAGTCGAGGTAGGCGGTAGCCACCGAGGCCACCAGGCTGATCTGGGTGCTGCGGCGGGCCTGTTCGGTGGCGAAGTACTGTTCCAGCGCCTGTTCGTTGAGGCTGCGCAGGCGGCCGAAGAAGTCCAGCTCCCAGGCATTGGTGCCGAGGGTGGCGCTGTACTGGCCGCTGGTGGTGGCCTCACCGCTCTGGCTCAGAGAGCCGGGCAGGCGCTGGCGGGTGCCGCCGCCGTCAGCCGAGATGCTCGGGAACAGCTCGGAACGCTGGATGCGGTAGAGCGCACGATAGGCCTCGACGTTCAGCGCGGCGGTGCGCAGGTCGCGGTTGTTGTCCAGGGCGAGCTGCACCAGTTGGCGCAGTGCAGGGTCCTGGAAGAACTCGTTCCAGTCCAGATCGGCCGCGGCGGTGCTCACCTGGGCCTCGCCCTGGCTGTACGCCTCGCCCTCGGGCCAGGCGTTCTCTACCGGCGCCTCCGGGCGCTGGTAGTCGGGGATCATGGAGCAGCCACCGAGCAGGGTCGCGGCGATGGCCAGGGAAATCAGGGAACGCCTCACTGCAGGGCCTCCTTCTTGATCGCAGCCTTGCTCGCCTTGTCCTTGAACAGCGAGCAGACCAGCACGTAGAACAACGGCACCCAGAAAATGGCCAGGACGGTCGCGGTGAGCATGCCGCCGATCACGCCGGTACCAATGGCGTGCTGGCTGCCGGAGCCGGCACCGTTGGAGATGGCCAGGGGCACCACGCCGAGGATGAACGCCAGCGAGGTCATGATGATCGGGCGCAGGCGCATGCGGCAGGCTTCCACGGCGGCGTCGAACAGGCTCTTGCCCTGTTCGTGCAGCTCCTTGGCGAACTCGACGATGAGGATCGCGTTCTTCGCCGAGAGACCGATGGTGGTGAGCAGGCCCACCTGGAAGAACACGTCGTTGGACAGGCCACGCATGCTGGTGAACATCAGTGCACCGATCACACCCAGCGGCACTACGAGCATCACCGAGAACGGAATCGACCAGCTCTCGTAGAGCGCCGCCAGGCAAAGGAACACCACCAGCAACGACAACGCGTAGAGGGCCGGGGCCTGGGAGCCGGACAGGCGTTCCTCGTAGGAGAGACCGGTCCAGGAGTAGCCGACACCCGCCGGCAGCTGCTTGGCGATCTCTTCCACGGCGGCCATGGCTTCACCCGAGCTGTGGCCCGGAGCGGCCTCGCCGAGGATTTCCACCGCCGGCACGCCGTTGTAGCGGGCCAGCTTGGGCGCGCCGTAGGTCCATTCACCACTGGCGAAGGCGCTGAACGGCACCATCTGGCCCTGATCGTTGCGCACGAACCACTTGTTCAGGTCTTCCGGATTCATCCGTGCTTCGGGTTCGCCCTGCAGGTAGACCTTCTTCACCCGACCACGGTCGATGAAGTCGTTTACGTAGCTGGCACCCCAGGCGATGGATACGGTGTTGTTGATGTCGGACAGGGAAATCCCGTGGGCACGGGCCTTTTCGTCGTCGATCAGCAGCTGGTACTGGGGCTCGTCGCGCAGGCCGTTGGCGCGCACGCGGTTGAGTACCGGGTCCTTCGCCGCCAGTTCGAGGAACTGGTCACGGGCCGCGTTGAGCGCCTCATGGCCGACGCCGGCGCGGTCCTGCAGGAACAGGTTGAAGCCGGTGGCGTTGCCAAGCTCCATCACTGCCGGCGGGGCGAAGGCGAAGACCATCGCATCGCGGAAGCTGAAGAAGTGTTGCTGCGCACGTTGGGCCAGGTCGAACACGCTCTGGCCTTCCGAAGTTCGCTCTTCCCACGGCTTGAGCATGATGAAGGCCATGCCCGAGCTCTGGCCGCGACCGGCGAAGTTGAAACCGGTGACGGTGAACACGGACTTCACGGTGTCCTTCTCGTTCTCCAGCAGGTATTCGCGCATCTGGTCCACGACCACCTGGGTACGCTCGGCGCTGGCGCCGGACGGCGTCTGCACCTGGGCGAAGAGCACGCCCTGGTCTTCCTCGGGGAGGAAGGCGGTAGGGATGCGGGTGAACAGCCAGCCCATGGCGACCAGGATCACCACGTAGAGCATCAGGTAGGGCGCCTTGCGCTTGAGCACGCCACGCACGCCGCGCTCGTAGCTCTGCACACTGCGGTCGAAGCTGCGGTTGAACCAGCCGAAGAAGCCGCGCTTCTCATGGTGGCCCTTGGCGATGGGCTTGAGCAGGGTGGCGCACAGGGCCGGGGTGAAGATCAGTGCGACCAGCACCGACAGGGCCATGGCCGAGACGATGGTGATGGAGAACTGTCGGTAGATCACGCCCGTGGAGCCACCGAAGAAGGCCATCGGCAGGAACACCGCCGAGAGCACCAGGGCAATACCCACCAGCGCACCCTGGATCTGGCCCATG
Source organism: Pseudomonas sp. JS3066 (assembly GCF_036328175.1). Classification (NCBI taxonomy): domain Bacteria; kingdom Pseudomonadati; phylum Pseudomonadota; class Gammaproteobacteria; order Pseudomonadales; family Pseudomonadaceae; genus Pseudomonas; species Pseudomonas sp. JS3066. Next base: position 4,053,987 of record NZ_CP143312.1, on the reverse strand, counting down.
GATTTGCGCGTGGCTTCCAGCGGCGACAGGCCTTCCTCGGCCATCACCCGCTCGACGTTTTCCACCACCACGATGGCGTCATCCACCAGCAGGCCGATGGCGAGCACCATGGCGAACATGGTCAGGGTGTTGATGGTGAAACCGAACATCGCCAGCACACCGAAGGTGCCGAGCAGCACCACCGGCACCGCGAGGGTCGGGATGATGGTGGCGCGGAAGTTCTGCAGGAACAGGAACATCACCAGGAACACCAGGACGATGGCTTCGCCCAAGGTGTGGATAACGCCCTCGATGGAGGCGGAAACCACCGGGGTGGTGTCATAGGGGAAGACCACTTTCATCCCGGCGGGGAAGAAGGGTTCCAGCTCCTTGATGGTGGCGCGGATAGCCTTGGCGGTATCCAGGGCGTTGGCGCCTGTAGCCAGCTTGATGGCCATGCCGGAGGCCGGTTTGCCGTTGAACTGGGCACTGATGCTGTAGTTCTCGCCGCCCAGTTCGATCTTCGCCACGTCCTGCAGGCGCACCTGGGAGCCGTCGCGGTTCACCTTCAGCAGGATGTTGCCGAACTGCTCGGGAGTCTGCAGGCGGGTCTTGCCGATGATGGTGGCGTTCAGCTGGGTCCCGGGGGAGGCGGGCAGGCCGCCGAGCTGGCCGGAGGAGATCTGTACGTTCTGCGCCTGGATGGCGGTCTTCACATCCACCGGCGTCAGCTGGTAGTTGTTCAGTCGTGCCGGGTCCAGCCAGATGCGCATGGCGTACTGGGCGCCGAACACCTGGAAGTCACCCACGCCCTTGGTCCGCGAAATCGGGTCCTGGATGTTGGAGACGATGTAGTTGGCCAGGTCGTTCTTGTCCATGCTGCCGTCTTCGGACACGACGCCGATGACCAGCAGGAAGTTCTTCACCGCCTTGGTCACGCGGATGCCCTGCTGCTGCACTTCCTGCGGAAGCAGCGGGGTGGCCAGCTGGAGCTTGTTCTGCACCTGCACCTGGGCGATGTCAGGGTTGGTGCCCTGCTCGAAGGTGGCGGTGATGGTCATGCTGCCGTCGGAGTTGCTCTCCGAGGAGATGTAGCGCAGGCCGTCGATGCCATTGAGCTGCTGCTCGATGATCTGCACCACGGTGTCCTGCACCGTCTGCGCCGAGGCACCGGGGTAGCTGACCTGGATACCGACCGCAGGCGCGGCGATGCTGGGGTACTGGTTGATCGGCAACTTGAGGATGGACAGGCCGCCGGCGAGCATGATCACCAGCGCGATCACCCAGGCGAAGATCGGGCGATCGATGAAGAATCTCGACATCTATGGGCTCCTCAGTGGCTCTTGGCCAGGTTGTCACCCGCGGGTTGCTGGGCAGCCACGTTGGTCGCCGGCGCAGCATTCACTTCGACGCCCGGGCGCACGAACTGCAGGCCTTCGGTGATCAGGCGATCGCCGGGGTTGAGTCCATCGCTGACCAGCCAGCGGTCACCGACAGTGCGTTCGGCCTTGAGGTGGCGCAGTTCGACCTTGTTCTCGGCGTTCACCACCATGGCAGTGGCCTGTCCCTTGAGGTCGCGGGTCACGCCTTGCTGCGGCGCGAGGATGGCTTCCTGCTTCACCGCCGAGCCGAGGCGGGCGTGGACGAACATGCCAGGCAACAGGTTGTGCTCCGGGTTGGGGAAGACTGCGCGCAGGGTCACCGAGCCGGTACCTTCGTCCACCGAGACTTCGGAGAACTCCAGGCTGCCCTTGTGCGGGTACTCGCTGCCGTCTTCGAGCAGCAGGGACACCTTGGCGCCGCTGGCACCGGCCTTCTCCAGTTGGCCTTCGGCCATTTCCCGGCGCAGGCGCAGCAGGTCCTTGGTGGACTGGGTCACGTCGACGTAGATCGGGTCGAGCTGCTGGATGGTGGCCATGGCCAGGGTCTGGCCATTGCTCACCAACGCGCCTTCAGTGACCGCCGAGCGGCCGACACGTCCGGAAATGGGGGCCAGCACCTTGGTGTAGCGCAAGTCGATCTTCGCCTTCTCCAGCGCAGCCTCGGCCTGCAGGCGAGCGGCCTGGGACTCGTCGTAGGCCTGCTTGCTCACGGCCTGGTCGCTGACCAGGTCCTTGTAACGATCCGCCAGGGACTGTGCCGAGGCGAGGCTCGCCTGGGCACTCTTGAAGGTGGCGGAGTAGACGGACGGGTCGATCTGATAGAGCTGCTGCCCGGCCTTGACCTCGCTGCCTTCGGTGAACAGGCGCTTCTGGATGATGCCGTCGACCTGCGGACGCACTTCGGCGATGCGGTAGGCGCTGGTGCGGCCGGGGAGTTCGGTGGTCAGGGTGAAGCTCTGGGGCTGTAGGGTGACGACGCCGACCTTGGGCGTCTGGGCGGGCGGGGGAGCCGAGGCTTCCTGGCAGCCGGTCAGGGCGAGCGTGGCCAGTGCGATGGCGGAAACCAAGGCGGCAAAGGCTGGCTTCATGGGCATCTGAAGGGACCTCATTTTTTCTGGGGTTCAGCTTTCGGAAGGAAAGCTAGGCGCAGGGCAGGTTCTGGATTCTTGCGAAGGTGTATGAATATACTTACATGCGTGAATGTTTGTAAATTGAATCTTCTGTTGCCGATGTCAGAATTTATTACTGCGGTAAGAGGATTTTTCTTTTGTTAGCAATCAGATAGGTACCAGTGGCGAATGGCCAGACGCACCAAAGAAGAAGCCGAAGAAACCCGCGTGCAGATACTCGACGCCACCGAGCGGGTATTTCACGAAAAGGGTGTTTCCCGCGCTTCGCTGGCGGAAATCGCTGCTGCTGCCGGTGTGAGTCGAGGCGCCATCTACTGGCACTTCGAGAACAAGAACGACCTGTTCCAGGCCATGCTCGAACGCATCCACACGCCCCTGGAGCAACTCGCCCGCGCCAGTGAGAGCGAAGACGAACCCGACCCGCTGGGGCGCATGCACCAGTTGCTGGTGCGCTTGCTCAAACGCGTGGAGCTGGACCCGCAGAGCCGGCGCATCCACGAGATCCTCCGTTTCAAGGTGGAATACACCGAGGAACTGGGCGACCTGCGCCAGCAGATGCAGGACCTCAGCGCGGAGTGTGACGAGCGGATCGCCAAGGCACTGCGCAACGCAGTGAGTCGAGGCCAGTTGCCCAGTGACCTGGACTGCCGCCGTGCCGCCGTCAGCGTGCATGCCTATATCGAAGGCATCCAGACCAACTGGCTGTTGGTGCCCAACGGCTATTCCCTGGCGGACGAGGCGGAAAGCCTGGTTAACAGCCTGATGGACATGCTGACTTTCAGCCCGGCGCTGCGGGTCAGAAGCGCCTGAAATCTCGCCTTTACCCTTCTGTGTCATTTATCCGGCGCCAGTTTCGCTTTCCTGGCGTCTTCTTCGCCCCTCCGCACTTTCCCCAAAAGTGGGTAAAGCCGCTCTAGAACAAGGCTTTCGACCTTGATGAGAAGCGCTCTCGCCAGAGTGCCCCATGTCGTCGGTCGGGGTTAATCCCGCAACCGTCCGGCAGGAGGGGTTCCAGGCTGGCGGTGCGTCAGAGTCTTGGCTAAGGATGTGTGTAGGCTTCTGTGGGGGCAGCGCCGTTTTCGCTCCAGGGGCTCGAATTATAAAAAGGCGGCCGCACCAGGGCCGAACCCATCACTCCTTCAATGGAGCGCCGAGATGAAGAATTTCTCGCAGCCCCGTACAGAACTGTCCGAAGCCCTGAATCGCCTGCGCCACACTTTCTATGTGATCGGCGGGTTCAGCGGCGTCATCAACCTGATGATGCTGGCGCCGGCGCTCTACATGCTGCAGGTCTACGACCGTGTGCTTGCGAGCAGCAACATCACTACCCTGGTGATGCTGACGGTGCTGATGCTCGGGCTCTACGTGCTCATGTCATTGCTGGAAGTGGTGCGTTCTACCGTGCTCATCCGCCTTGGCAACCGGCTGGACATGAGTCTGAACAAGCGCATCTTCAACGCCTCCTTCGAACGCAACCTGCGCCGCGCCGGTGGCAATCCGGCCCAGGCTCTCCAGGACCTGTCCCAGGTTCGCCAATTCCTTACCGGCAATGGCCTGTTCGCTTTCTTCGACGCGCCCTGGACGCCCATCTACCTGCTGGTGATCTTCCTCGTGCACCCCTTGCTGGGCATCGTCACCCTGGTCGGCTCGGTCATTCTCTTCGGCCTGGCGCTGCTCACCGAGGTGGTCACCCGTGGCCCGTTGATGGAAGCCAACCAGGCCTCGATGGCCTCCGGTTCCTTCGCCAACAACAACCTGCGCAATACCGAGGTGATCGAGGCAATGGGCATGCTGCCGGCGATCCGCGAGCGCTGGTACAGCAGCCATCAGCGCATCCTGGAGAAGCAGACTCTGGCCTCGGACCGCGCCGCCTATATCAACGGTGCCAGCCGCTTCGTGCGGATCACCCTGCAGTCGCTGATCCTGGGCGCCGGCGCGCTGTTGGCGATCAAGGGCGAGATCACCGCGGGGATGATGATCGCCAGTTCGGTGCTTAGCGGTCGCGCCATGGCACCGGTGGAGCAGGCCATCGGCGTATGGAAGCAGTTGCTCTCCGCTCGCGCCTCCTGGGAGCGGCTGTCCAAGCTGCTGGCGGACTTCCCCGCCCGCAAGGACGCCATGGCACTGCCCAAACCCATGGGTGCGCTGTCGGTGGAACAGGCCATGTCCACGGCGCCCGGCGGCACCACCACCATCTTGCGTGGGGTCAATTTCGGCCTGGCTCCGGGTGAAGCGCTCGGCATCATCGGCCCGTCGGCCGCCGGCAAATCGACCCTGGCCCGGTTGCTGGTTGGTGTCTGGCCGGCGCAAGCGGGGACGGTGCGCCTGGACGGTGCCGATATCTTCCAGTGGAACAAGGCAGAGCTTGGTCCCTGGATCGGCTACCTGCCTCAGGATGTGGAATTGTTCGAGGGCACCATTGCCGACAACATCGCCCGTTTCGGCGAGGTGAACAGCGAAGAGGTGATCCTGGCGGCCAAGCGTGCCGGGGTACACGAGATGATCCTGCGCTTCGACAAGGGTTACGACACGACCCTTGGCCTCGACGGCAGCCCGCTCTCCGGCGGACAGAAGCAGCGCATCGCCCTGGCCCGGGCCATTTATGGCGATCCGTCGATGATCGTGCTCGACGAGCCCAACGCCAACCTCGACGACGTGGGCGAAGCAGCGCTGGTTGAAGCCATCCTCGACCTGAAGAAGCGCGGCAAGACGCTGATCCTGATTTCCCATCGCCCCAGCGTGCTCAGCACGGTGGACAAGGTCCTGCTGCTGCGCGACGGCGGCATGCAGATGTTCGGTCCTCGTGACGAGGTCTTCTCAGCACTGCGCCAGGCCAGCGTCATGCCCTCCGTGGGCACGCCAAACCTCGCGTCCATGCGCGCCAAGGAGTAATCGATCATGCAAGCGGCAAGCGAAAGCAAGGCCCTGGTACCGGTCGAACAACCGACACAGGTGGACATGGATGACAGTCGACCGGCCCGTTGGGGTGTCTGGATGGTGCTGGCCGGATTCGGCGGCTTCCTGGTGTGGGCCGTGCTGGCCCCGCTGGACGCCGGCGTCGTGGCCAACGCCACGGTCAACGTCACCAATGCGCGCAAGACGGTACAGCACCTCACCGGCGGCGAGGTGGACGCCATCCTCGTGCGCGAAGGCGACAAGGTGCGCGCCGGCCAGGAACTGGTGCGCCTGGACCCGACCCAGGCGATCGCCGAGCAGGGCGCCCTGAGCTCCCAGTACATCGTCGCCAAGACCGTGGAAGATCGCCTGGTCGCTGAGCGCGATGGCGCCGACACCGTGACCTTCGCCCCGGAACTGCTGGAGCGCTACGCCGGCGACCCACGCCTGATGGAATCCATCGCTCTGCAGCAGCGGCTGTTCCAGACCCGGCGCAGGGCGCTGCTGGGTGAGATCGGCATCCTCCACGAGAACCTCAACGGTGCCGAAGAGCAGCTCAAGGGCCTGCGCCAGGTCCAGGCCACCCGTGCCAGTCAGTCGAGCCTGCTGGGTCAGGAGCTGGAAGGTGTGCGCAGCCTGGCCGCCGAAGGTTACATCCCGCGCAACCGCATGCTCGAACTGGAACGCAATGCTTCGGAGCTGAATGGCTCCATGGCGCAGAACATTGCCGACATCGGTCGCACCCGGAACCAGATCGCCGAACTCAAGCTGCGCATCCTCCAACGCGAGCAGGACTTCCAGAAGGAAGTGGAATCCCAGCTGACCGACGTGCAGAAGGAAGCCACCTCCCTGGGCGAGCGCCTGCGTTCGGTGGACTACCAGGTGGAAAACACGGTTATCCGTTCGCCCATCGACGGCATCGTCCTGGGCCTGGACATCGCCACCGTGGGGGGCATCATTCAACCCGGTGCGCGGATCATGGACGTGATACCGGACAAGGAACCCCTGCAGGTGGACGCCCAGGTACCGGTGCAGGCCATCGACAAGATGGTGCCGGGGCTTGCGGTGGACATCACCTTCCCGGCCTTCAACCACGCGCAGACCCCGAACATTCCAGGACGGGTAATGACAGTCGCCGCTGACCGTCTGGTGGACGAAGCCAGCAAACAGCCCTATTACTTGACCCAGGTGGAAGTGACCGAAGAGGGCATGCGGATGCTTGGGCCAAACAATATCCGGGCAGGCATGCCGGCCACCGTGACCATCAAGACCGGTGAACGCAGCCTGATGAGTTACCTGATGAAACCGCTGCTGGGTCGTGTCGGAAGCGCATTCAAGGAGCAGTGAAATGAGAGCCCGGATGGCCATTGCCGGTTTGCTCGGAGCCGTCGCCATGCCCGCGACGGCCATGGACCTCAGCGAAGCCTGGGGCGTCTACCAGACCCAGGGACCGACCTATCTGGCATCGGTGCATGAACGCCAGGCCGGCCAGGAATACAAGGAACTGGGCAAGGCCGGCCTGCTGCCGAACATCAGCAGTACCGCCTACTGGAAACGGGTGGACGGCACCAGCGAGCAGGACAACTTCCTGGGCAACTCCGTGGAGAGCGACCTGGAGTACGACTCAAAGGGGGCGGTGGTGGAGTTGCGCCAACCGTTGTTCAACAAGCAGCGGATGGCCGAGTACCGCCAGGGCAAGCAACGCACCCTGTTCAGTGATGCGGTATTCGACGCCAAGACCCAGGAGTCGGCGGTCAGCCTGGCCAGCCGTTATTTCGCCGTGCTGCTGGCGCTGGAAACCATCGATCTGGCCGAGGTCAAGCTGAAGAACCTGGAGAACCAGGTGAAGGCCGCCAAGCGACGTTTCGAACTGGGCGACGGTACCGTGATCGACGTCGACCAGGCGTCTGCCAGACGCGACCTGGCCAAGGCCGAGCTGATCGAAGCCGAAGATAACCTGCTGGTGGCGCGACGCCTGCTGCAGGAGCTGCTCGGCGTGCTGCCAGAGGATATGTCCACCCTGCGTACCGAGTTCCCCACGCCGCCGCTGGAGCCACCGACCCTGCAGGACTGGATCAACGATGCGCGGGCCAACAACCCAACCATCATCGCCCGCAGCCGTAGCCTGGATATCGCGGTCGACGAGGTGGATCGGGCCAGAGCGGGACACTGGCCGACCCTGGATTTCGTCGCCGCCTACAACGACACGGAAAGCGACTCGGTTTCGACCCAGAACCAGACCAACAAATACGGTTCTGTCGGGGTGGAGTTACGTATCCCGATCTTCACCGGCGGCGCCACCAGCGCCCAGGTGCGCCAGGCTTCGGCTAACCGCGAGCTGGCCAACGACCAGCTGAACTCCAGCCGCGAGGAAGTGCTGTCCGGAACTACCCGCGAGTTCCGTGGGGTACAGAGTGGCGAGCAACGGGTACGCGCCCTGGAGACCGCGGTGGTGTCCAGCGAGCGGGCCCAGGAGTCCGCACGCAAGGGCTTCCAGGCCGGTACCAGTACCAACCTGGACATCCTCAATGCCGAGGAACAGGCCTTCATCGCCCGTCGGGACCTCCTGGAGGCGAAGCTGCGCTATCTATTGTCGCGCTTGCGCCTGGCGGCGTCGGTGGGGTCGCTGGGCGAGGACGATATCCAGCAGGCCAATGCCTATCTGGGCCCGGCTATTCCGGTGCATCCGACCGTTCCAAGCGAGTAACACATAGCCCGGATGCAATCCGGGGAAACCGGGCGGGGTGCCCGGATTTCATCCGGGCTATGGCTTGAAAGACCTCAATCTCACTCATCAACGCGCCGCGCTTACCCCTTCCAGGGTGGCGAACGACGTGTCCTTGGCCGTCAGCAGGAAGTCGCGCATGAACGGGGCGTCCAGCATGTCGGCGCGGATCGCCGCGAACAGCGTGCAGTACAAACCCTTCTCACCCAGGCGTTTGGCCGTTACATAGCCCCGTGAGCTGTATTCGTGCAGCGCCCAGTTGGGCAGGCAGCAGACACCACGGCCGCTGGCCACCAGTTGCATCATCATCACCGTGAGCTCCGACGTGCGCACTTGAGCGGGTTCCACATCCGCCGGTTCCAGGAAGCGCGTGAAGATGTCCAGGCGATCGCGCTCCACCGGGTAGGTGATCAGGGTCAGGCTGGCCAGGTCCTCGGGGACGATGAACGGCTTGCTCGCCAGGGCATGCTGGTTGTCCACGGCCAGCAGGGCCTCGTAGGTGAAAAGCGGCACATAGGTGATGCCGGCGAGGTCCACCGGATCGGAGGTCACCACCAGGTCCAGGTCACCGCGGGCCAGGGCGGGCAGGGGGGCGAAAGAGAACCCGGACGCCAGGTCCAGCTCCACTTCCGGCCAGGCATCGCGAAACTGGTCGATGGTGGGCATCAGCCACTGGAAGCAGCTGTGGCACTCGATGGCCATGTGCAGTCGGCCGGCGGTTCCTCCAGCCAGACGCGCCAGGTCACGCTCGGCACTGCGCAGTTGCGGCAACAGACTGTCGGCCAGTTGCAGTAGACGAAGGCCGGCGCTGGTGAAGCGAACCGGTTTGGTCTTGCGCACGAACAGCTGCATGCCCAGGCGCTCTTCCAGTTCCTTGAACTGGTGGGAGAGGGCGGACTGGGTGAGGTGCAGGCGTTCTGCGGCTTCCACCAGGCTGTCGGCCTCGCGCAAGGCGTGCAGGGTCTTGAGGTGGCGAAGCTCGAGCATGGCGGCCTCCATGAGTGGAATTTGAGAGAAACGCGAAGTTGTTGAGTTTGTCTCAAGTTGCGGGGGCTGTCGACAGCCGTCTTTGGTGTTGCTGCTGCAATTCGAGCCAGGTTGCTGATCCAGTTCTGCGGAGGCTTTCTGTTTCGCCTTGCCGGGCGATTCCCTTTTCCAATCGTCGAAAAGGAACCAAAAAACTTGCCCCTGCATCCGGAACTCGGCGTCCCCGTTTGCCTTCGCCAAACTCCCCTCACTCCAGCCTTGCTCCAGGGGCACGGCGCGAGGGGCCATCCATGGCCCCACACGCCTCTCGCGGCATCCATGCCGTTCGTCCCCTCTGCAACGATTCCGCTCGGCCTGCTGAAGGCGCAGGGTCGCTGCCCCACCTTCGTTACTCAATGTCAGGCCGCTGGTGGATTCAGAGGGGTTTGTCCCTCATCGGCGCGAGTCACCCCTCGCCCGCCTGCGGGAGAGGGGCCGGGGGAGAGGGCCGCATCAGGTGGCGCAGCGTTTGGAACACTTGTCCTGGAGAGCTGCAGGATCAGTTGATCTTCCTGCCATGCACCTGCTGGTCGGCGTGGTACGAGGAACGAACCAGCGGGCCGGATGCCACGTTCGCAAACCCCATCTCAGCGCCCTTTTCGGCGAACCAGGCGAAAGTGTCGGGATGGACGAATCGCTGCACCGGCAAGTGGTTGCGGGACGGTTGCAGGTACTGACCAAGGGTGAGCATGTCGATCTCGTGTTCACGCATACGCTGCATGACTTCAATCACTTCGTCGTCGGTCTCGCCCAGGCCGAGCATCAGGCCGGACTTGGTCGGAACACGGGGCACCCGTTGCTTGAACTTCTGCAGCAGGTCCAGCGACCACTCGAAATCCGACCCCGGACGCGAAGAGCGATAGAGGCGCGGTACGGTTTCCAGGTTGTGGTTGAACACATCCGGCGGTTCGGTGGCGGTGATTTCCAGGGCTATGTCCATGCGGCCACGGTAGTCCGGCACCAGGGTTTCCAGCTGGATGCCCGGCGACAGCTTGCGGATCTCGCGCAGGCAATCGGCGAAGTGCCGGGCACCGCCGTCGCGCAGGTCGTCGCGGTCTACCGAAGTGATCACTACGTATTTCAGGCGCAGGTCGGCGATGGCGATGGCGAGGTTCTTCGGCTCGTCGGCATCCAGCGGCTTCGGCCGGCCATGACCGACGTCGCAGAAGGGGCAGCGACGGGTACAGATGTCGCCCATGATCATGAAAGTGGCGGTGCCGCCGGAGAAGCACTCGCCCAGGTTCGGGCAGGACGCTTCCTCGCAAACGCTGTGCAGCTTGTGCTTGCGCAGCAATTGCTTGATGCGTGCGACCTCGGGCGAGGCGCTGATGGGCACGCGAATCCAGTCGGGTTTGCGCGGCACCTCCTCGGTGGGAATGATCTTCACCGGAATGCGCGCGACCTTCTCGGCGCCGCGCAGCTTCACGCCGGTTTGCAAGGGCTGTGGACGAGGAGGGATCTGGGTTTCGGTCATGCTCTTGCTCCGAAGGCTCGGGCGATTTTCGTAGGAGCGAGCTTGCTCGCGAAGCTGTTCGCGAGCAGAGCTCGCTCCTACCCGTTCAAGGAAGGCACCAGCCTTCAGCCGCGGTAGTAACGCTGCGGCACGAAGGGCGTCTTGGCCACTTTCATCGCCACGCGCTTGCCGCGCACCAGGGCCCAGACCTCGCTGTCCACGGCGGCATGGCTGGTGCTCACGTAGCCCATGGCGACCGGGGCGCCCAGGCTGGGGCCGAAGCCACCGCTGGAAACGCGGCCGATCACCGTGCCGTCGGCGTCGACGATCTCGGCGCCTTCGCGCACCGGCACACGTTCCTGCGGCAGCAGACCGACGCGCTTGCTCGGCACGCCATCGCGCTGCTGGGCGAAGACCCGACCGGCGCCAGGGAAATTGCCGGCGCGCAGGCCGTCGGCGCGGCGGGCCTTGGAGATGGCCCAGAGCAGGCTGGCTTCCACCGGGGTGGTGGCGGGGCTCATGTCATGGCCGTAGAGGCACAGGCCGGCTTCCAGGCGCAGCGAGTCGCGCGCGCCAAGGCCGATCGGCTGGACTTCCGGCTGGGCCAGCAGGGTGCGTGCCAGGGCTTCGGCCTGGGCCACGGGCACGGAAATCTCGTAGCCGTCCTCGCCGGTGTAGCCGGAGCGGCTGACGTAGCACTCGACGCCCTCCAGGCGCACGCTGCCGAACTGCATGAAGGTCATCTTCTGCACTTCCGGGGCGAGGCGGCCGAGTACCGCGGCGGCCGCCGGACCTTGCAGGGCGAGCAGGGCGCGGGAGTCGAACAGCGATTCGATTTCGCACTGCTCGGCGAGGTGTTGCTTGAGGTGCGCCAGGTCCTGTTCCTTGCAGGCGGCGTTGACCACCAGGAACAGGGTGTCGTCCGCCAGGCGGGCGACCATCAGGTCGTCGAGGATGCCGCCGTTCTCGTCGGTGAACATCGCGTAGCGCTGGGTGCCCACCGGCAGGTCGAGGATGTCCACCGGCACCAGGCTCTCCAGGGCGCGGGCGGCGTTGTCGCCACGCAGGATGACCTGGCCCATGTGCGAGACGTCGAACAGGCCGGCCTGCTCGCGGGTGTGCAGGTGTTCCTTGAGCACGCCGAGGGGGTATTGCACCGGCATGTCGTAGCCGGCGAAGGGCACCATGCGGGCGCCGAGTTCGAGGTGCAGGGCGTGCAGCGGGGTCTTGGCGAGGTCGGTCATGTAAGGCTCCAAAGCAAAAGTCGGTGCGGGTTGGGGCAGCCCTCTCCCCCGGCCCCTCTCCCTGAAGGGCGGGGGGAGACAAGCTCCCTCTCCCGCGTGCGGGAGAGGGCTGGGGAGAAGGTGCTCTTCAGCATTCGATGATGTTCACGGCGAGGCCGCCGCGGGCGGTTTCCTTGTACTTGCTCTTCATGTCGGCACCGGTCTGGCGCATGGTGCGGATCACCTTGTCGAGCGAAATGAAGTGCTGGCCGTCACCGCGCAAGGCCATGCGCGCGGCGTTGATGGCCTTCACCGAACCCATGGCGTTGCGTTCGATGCAGGGCACCTGGACCAGGCCGCCGACCGGGTCGCAGGTCAGCCCGAGGTTGTGCTCCATGCCGATCTCGGCGGCGTTCTCCACCTGCTGCGGGGTGCCGCCGAGGACTTCGCAGAGGGCGCCGGCGGCCATCGAGCAGGCCACGCCGACCTCGCCCTGGCAGCCGACTTCGGCACCGGAGATGGAGGCGTTCTCCTTGTAGAGGATGCCGATGGCGGCGGCGGTGAGCAGGAAGCGCTCGACGCCGTCGTCGTTGGCGCCGGGCACGAAGCGGCTGTAGTAGTGCAGCACCGCCGGGACGATGCCGGCCGCGCCGTTGGTGGGCGCGGTGACCACGCGGCCGCCGGTGGCGTTTTCCTCGTTCACCGCGAGGGCATAGAGGTTGACCCAGTCGAGCACCGAGAGGCTGTCCTTGAGGCTGGCCTCCGGGTGTTCGCTGAGCTGGCGGTAGAGCGCGGCGGCGCGGCGCTTGACCTTGAGTCCGCCGGGCATGATGCCTTCCTTGCGGCAGCCGGTGGTGACGCAGTCCTGCATCACCTGCCAGATCTTCATCAGCCCGGCGCTGGTTTCCTCGGGGGTGCGCCAGGCCTTCTCGTTCTCGCGCATCAGGCCACTGACGGCGAGCCCGCTGGCGCTGCACTGGGCGAGCATGTCGCGCCCGGTCTTGAACGGATAGGGCAGCGGCGTGCGGTCCTCGACGATGCGATCCAGGCCGGCGGCTTCCTCATCGACGACGAAGCCGCCGCCCACCGAGTAGTACTCGCGGGCGCGGATCTGGATGCCGGCGGCATCGAAGGCGCGGAAGATCATGCCGTTGGGGTGGTAGGGGAGCGGCTTGCGGATCAGCGCCAGGTGTTCCTTTTCCACGAAGTGGATGGGTTTCTCGCCCCCCAGACGCAGTTCGCCGCGCTGGCGAATGGCCGCGAGGCGCTCGTCCACTCGTTCGGTATCGACGGTGTCCGGCTGTTCGCCTTCCAGGCCGAGCAGCACGGCCTTGTCGCTGCCGTGGCCCTTGCCGGTGGCGCCGAGGGAGCCGTACAGCTCGGCTCGCACGGTTGCTACCTGGCCCATCAGCCGGTCCGATTCAAGACCGAGGATAAAGCGTTCGGCGGCACGCATCGGCCCCACCGTGTGGGAGCTGGAGGGGCCGATACCCACTTTGAACAGATCGAAGACACTCAGCGACATGGGGCGTTTCTCGAAAAGGGGGTCAGGCCGGGTACACCGGGAAGCGTGCGCAGAGTGCCGCTGCCTGGCGTGCCACCTGGGCCTCGACATCGGCATCGCCGAGGTGGTCGAGGATGTCGCAGATCCAGCCCGCGAGCGCTCGGCATTCCGCCACCTGGAAGCCGCGGGTGGTCACCGCCGGGGTGCCGATGCGCAAGCCCGACGTCACGAAGGGCGACTGCGGGTCGTTCGGTACGGCGTTCTTGTTCACGGTGATATGGGCGCGGCCGAGGGCGGCGTCGGCGTCTTTGCCGGTGATGCCCTGGCGAATCAGGCTGACCAGGAACAGGTGGTTGTCAGTACCGCCGGACACCACGTCGTAGCCGCGATCGATGAACACCTTGGCCATGGCCTGGGCGTTGTTGATCACCTGGGCCTGGTAATCCTTGAAGCCGGGTTCCAGCGCTTCCTTGAAGCACACGGCCTTGGCGGCGATCACGTGCATCAGCGGGCCGCCCTGGGCGCCGGGGAATACGGCGGAGTTCAGCTTCTTCTCGATCTCTTCGTTGGACTTGGCCAGGATCAGGCCGCCACGCGGACCGCGCAGGGTCTTGTGGGTGGTGGTGGTAACCACATCGGCGTAGGGCAGCGGGTTGGGATACAGGCCGGCGGCGACCAGGCCAGCAACGTGGGCCATGTCGACGAACAGCAGCGCACCCACCTTGTCGGCGATGGTGCGGAAGCGTGGGAAGTCGAGGGTCTTGGAGTAGGCGGAGAAGCCGGCGACGATCATCTTCGGCTTGTGTTCCACGGCCAGGCGCTCGACCTGGTCGTAGTCAATCAGGCCATTGCCATCGATGCCGTACTGCACCGCGTTGTACAGCTTGCCTGAGGACGACACCTTGGCACCGTGGGTCAGGTGGCCGCCATGGGCCAGGCTCATACCGAGAATGGTGTCGCCAGCGTTCAGCAAGGCCAGGTAGACGGCGCTGTTGGCCTGGGAACCGGAGTGCGGCTGGACGTTGGCGTAGTCGGCGCCGAACAGCTGCTTGGCTCTGTCTATCGCAAGCTGCTCGACCTTGTCGACGAACTCGCAACCACCGTAGTAGCGCTTGCCCGGATAGCCCTCGGCGTACTTGTTGGTCAGCTCGCTGCCCTGGGCTTGCATCACCTGCGGGCTGGTGTAGTTCTCCGAAGCGATCAGCTCGATATGGTCTTCCTGGCGCTGGGCCTCGCGGCGGATGGCGTCGAAGAGGGTGGGGTCGAAATCGGAGAGGGTCAGGCTCTTGTGGAACATGGTCGTTTTCCTTCTTGTCAGGTCGGGCTGTGGGAGCGAATTCATCCGCGAAGGGCTGCGCAGCAGCCCCCCTGGACGTTCGATCGCGAATGAATTCGCTCCTACAAGGATTTATTCCCACGGGAGGTGGTTGGGTCAGGCGTCCTGGTAGGCCTCGATGGACGGGCAGGCGCAGACCAGGTTGCGGTCGCCGTAGACGTTGTCCACGCGGCCCACCGGCGGCCAGTACTTGCCGTCCACCAGGCTGGCGCTGGGGTACACGGCGAGTTCGCGGCTGTAGCGGTGGGTCCACTCGCCGACCAGTTCCTGGGCGGTGTGCGGGGCGTTCTTCAGCGGGTTGTCGTCCTTGTCCAGTTCGCCGTTCTCCACCGCGCGGATTTCCTCGCGGATGCGGATCATGGCGTCGCAGAAGCGGTCCAGCTCTTCCTTCGACTCGCTTTCGGTGGGCTCGATCATCAGCGTGCCGGGCACCGGGAAGGACATGGTCGGGGCGTGGAAGCCGTAGTCGATCAGGCGCTTGGCGACGTCGTCGACGCTGATGCCGCTGGTTTCCTTGAGCGGACGCAGGTCGAGGATGCACTCGTGGGCCACCAGGCCGTTGCTGCCGGTGTAGAGCACCGGGTAGTGCTCTTCCAGGCGGCGGGCGATGTAGTTGGCGTTGAGGATCGCCATCTGGGTGGCGCGGCGCAGGCCTTCGCCGCCCATCATGCGGATGTACATCCAGGTGATCGGCAGGATGCTGGCGCTGCCGAACGGCGCGGCGCTGACCGCGCCGTCCTTGCGTGCCATGTGCGCGTGGCCGGGCAGGAAGGGCGCCAGGTGGGCCTTCACGCCGATCGGGCCGACGCCGGGGCCGCCGCCGCCGTGGGGGATGCAGAAGGTCTTGTGCAGGTTCAGGTGCGAGACGTCGCCGCCGAACTGGCCCGGGGCGCAGAGGCCGACCATGGCGTTCATGTTGGCGCCGTCGATGTACACCTGGCCGCCGTTGGCGTGGATGATGTCGCAGATTTCGCGGATGCCTTCCTCGAACACGCCGTGGGTCGACGGGTAGGTGATCATCAGCGCGGCGAGGCGCTCCTGGTGCTCCTCGGCCTTGGCCTTGAGGTCGGCGATATCGACGTTGCCGCGGGCGTCGCAGGCGGTCACCACCACGCGCATGCCGACCATGCTGGCGGTGGCCGGGTTGGTGCCGTGGGCCGACTGCGGGATCAGGCAGATGTCGCGCTGGTCGTCGCCACGGCTGAGGTGGTAGGCGCGGATCGCCAGCAGGCCGGCGTACTCGCCCTGGGAGCCGGCGTTGGGCTGCAGGGACACGGCGTCATAGCCGGTGGCCTGGCAGAGCATGGCTTCCAGCTCGCGGGTCAGTTCCAGGTAGCCCTGGGACTGTTCGGCCGGGGCGAAGGGGTGCAGGGCGCCGAACTCGGCCCAGGTCACCGGGATCATTTCGCTGGCGGCGTTCAGCTTCATGGTGCAGGAGCCCAGCGGGATCATGCTGCGGTCCAGCGCCAGGTCCTTGTCGGCGAGCTTGCGCAGGTAGCGCATCAGCTCGGTTTCCGAGTGGTAGCGGTTGAATACCGGGTGGCTGAGGATCGCGCTCTGGCGCAGCAGGGCGGCCGGCAGGCGGCTGGCGACCGTGGCGGCCAGTTCGGCGAAGACCGGCAGGGCCTGGCCGTCGGCGAAGAGTGCCCAGAGCTGCTCGACGTCGGCCTGGGTGGTGGTCTCGTCAAGGGACAGGCCGAGGCGCACGGCATCCACTTCACGCAGGTTGAGGTGCTGGGCGCGGGCCTGGGCGTGCCGGTCGGCGGTCTTGGCGCCGGTGGCCAGGGTCAGGGTGTCGAAGAAGGCTTCCTGCTCGACGGCAACCCCCAGCTGGGTCAGGCCGGCGGCGAGGATGGCGGTCAGCTGGTGCACGCGCCGGGCGATGCGGGTCAGGCCCTGCGGACCGTGGTAGACGGCGTACATGCTGGCGATGTTGGCCAGCAGCACCTGCGCGGTGCAGATGTTGCTGGTGGCCTTCTCGCGGCGGATGTGCTGTTCGCGGGTCTGCATGGCCAGGCGCAGGGCCGGCTTACCGTGGCGGTCGATGGAGACGCCGACCAGGCGGCCCGGCATGTCGCGCTTGAAGTTGTCGCGGGTGGCGAAGTAGGCCGCGTGCGGGCCGCCGAAGCCCAGCGGCACGCCGAAGCGCTGGGCGCTGCCGAGGGCGACGTCGGCACCGAACTCGCCGGGCGGGGTGAGCAGGGTCAGGGCCAGCAGGTCGGCGGCGACGGCGACCAGGGCGCCGGCGGCGTGGAAGCGCGCCACCAGCTCGCGGTAGTCGAAGAGGTCGCCGTTGGCGGCGGGGTACTGCAGCAGGGCGCCGAAGTAGGCGCTGGCGTCGCTGAGCTCACGCTCGTCGCCGATCACCACTTCGATGCCCAGCGGCTCGGCGCGGGTGCGCAGCACGTCGAGGGTCTGCGGGTGGCAGTGCTGGGAGGCGAAGAAGGCGTTGCTGGCCTTGTTCTTCGCCAGGCGCTTGCAGAAGGTCATGGCTTCGGCGGCGGCGGTGCCTTCGTCGAGCAAGGAGGCGTTGGCCACCGGCAGGCCGGCGAGGTCGCTGACCAGGGTCTGGAAGTTCAGCAGGGCTTCCAGGCGGCCCTGGGAGATTTCCGGCTGGTAGGGGGTGTAGGCGGTGTACCAGGCGGGGTTTTCCAGCAGGTTGCGGAGGATCGGGCTGGGGGTGTGGCAAGGGTAGTAGCCCTGGCCGATGTAGCTCTTGAACAGCTGGTTCTTCGCGGCGATGGCCCTGATCGCGGCGAGCGCTTCGGCCTCGCCCTGGCCGGCCGGCAGGTCGAGCACGCTGGTGCCCTTGATGCTGTCGGGCACCACACTGGCGATCAGCGCTTCCAGGCTGTCGAAACCAAGCAGCTGCAGCATGGACTGGATATCAACATTGCGCGGGCCGATATGGCGCGGGACGAACTCGTTGCGCGTGTCCAGGGGGTATTGGGCGAGGCTCATGGCGGCTCCTCCGTCAGGCTTGGTCGGCGAGGAACGCGTCGTAACCGGCCTGATCCATCAGGTTGGCGACGGCTTCGGGATCGTTCGGACGGATGCGGAAGAACCAGCCATCGTCCAGGGGGGCTTCGTTGACCAGTTCGGGGTTTTCGGCCAGAGCCTGGTTCACTTCGACCACTTCGCCGTCGAGCGGCATGGTGATATTGCTGGCGGCCTTCACCGATTCCAGTACGGCGACTTCGGCGCCCTGCTCATAGCGTCCCGCGTCGGGCAACTGCACGAACACCACGTCACCCAGGGCTTCCTGGGCATAGCTGGTGATGCCGACAGTCACTTCGCCGTTGGCTTCGACACGCAGCCATTCGTGCTCGGGAGTAAAACGCAGAGTGGTCATGGAACGTCCTCTTGTTATCAGGTTGGGTCCCGAGCGCTTGGCTCGGCTGATGGAACAAGAGCAATTGAGGTGCCAACTACTTAAAAGGCTTATATATCAATGGATTGATGGGTTTTTTCGTTCCCGGCTGATTATTTTTGGAGCGATATCGCTCCACTCCGAAAAGCGTCTTTCAATCGCCCTGAGCGAGGAAAGCCCCGGAAACCGGGGCTTGAGGAGGAGTGGAGCGAAATCGCTCCAGTGGAATGGATTCGAACCGGGGATGAACTGTAGGAGCGAGCTTGCTCGCGAAAGATCGTGGTCGGACCGTTCGCGAGCAAGCTCGCTCCCACAATCGCGAATGAATTCGCTCCTACAAAAGAGCAGTCCTTATCGGGAAATACCGTACTTGCGCAGCCGCTGCCCGATGGCGGTGTGGGAGGTACTCAGCCTGGTCGCCAACTGCCGCGTGGACGGGTAGACGGCATAGAGCTGTTGCAGCAGGTTCTTCTCGAAGCCTTGCACCGCGTCTTCCAGGCTGGTGACCTCCAGAGAATCGACCTGCTGGGGGCTGAGGGCGGTGCCGGCGAGCTCGAGGTCGTCGCAGTCGATCAGGTCGCCTTCGCTGACGGCGGCAGCGCGGAAGATCACGTTCTGCAACTGGCGCACGTTGCCCGACCAGCGATTGCCCAGCAGCAGGGGGTAGGTGGTCGGGGCCAACTGGCAGGGCGGCCGCTGGATCTGCGCGCAGGCCTGGTCGAGGAAATGCCCGGCAAGCAGGAGGATGTCCTGGCCACGGTCGCGCAGGGGCGGGACGTCCAGGTTCAGCACGTTGAGGCGGTAGAACAGATCCTCACGGAAGCTGCCGGCGCCGACCATGGCCTCCAGGTCCCGGTGGGTGGCGCCGAGGACGCGGACGTTCACATGCACTTCGCGGTCGCCGCCAACCCGGCGGAAGCAGCCATCGCTGAGAAAGCGCAACAGTTTGGCTTGCAGGTAGGGAGACATCTCGCCGACTTCATCGAGGAACACCGTGCCGCCGTCGGCCATTTCCAATAGACCGGGCTTGCCGCCGCGCTGGGCGCCGGTAAAGGCGCCCGCCGAGTAACCGAAGAGTTCGCTTTCGGCCAGGCTTTCCGGCAGTGCCGCGCAGTTCAACGCCAGGAATGGCGCGTCGCGTCGCTCGCTCAGGGTGTGGCAGGCGCGGGCCACCAGTTCCTTGCCGGTGCCAGTCTCGCCGCGGATCAGCAGGTGCGCGTCCAGACCGGCGACCTTGCGCAGACGTGCCTTGAGCTGCTTCAGCGGCGGCGACTTGCCGAGCAGTGCTTCCATGCCTTCGCCGCCGTCATGGCGCAGAGAGGCCAGACGCTCGCCGATACGACTCGGTGGATAGAGGGTGAGCAGGCCCCCGGCCAGGTCACCCGGTCCGCCATCCGCGGCGCTGCTGATTGGTGTGGCGTCCAGCAGCAGTGCCTGTCCCTTGAAGGCCACTTCGCACATGGGCAGGCGAAAGCCACGGTCGATCAGGGTTTGCGCCAGCGCGGGATCATCGAACAGGTTCGACAGTGGCTCCCCGGCAGGCTCGCGACCGTAGAGGTTGGTCAGCGAGGGGTTGGCCAGCAGTACATGGCCGCTGTCGTCCACCGCCAGTACCGGGTCGCTGACTGCCGCCAGCAGGGCGTCGAGCTGCAGGCGGCGGCGCTGGCCGGGAAGAATGTCGACCACGGTCACCGCCTGCACGCCTTGTAAGCCGTGCAGGGCTTCACGCAGTTCTTCCAGCACTTCCGGACCGAGGCTGGGGGCGTCGATGTACACGTTCGGCGGAATCATCTCCACCGCTTCCAGGTTGAGGTTGCGGCCACCGAGCAAGGCCAGGACTTCCTGGGTGATGCCGACGCGGTCGATGAAGGTGACGTGGATGCGCATGGGAGGGTCGCCTGCGAATGGCTCAAGTTCTGCCCGTGCCGCTGGAGCACTGGGTCAGGTCTTCGAGGAAGGCATGGAGGATCGGTGGCATCGCCCCGCGACGGGTGATCACGTCGAACGGCGATTCGAGTTGCGAATCGGTGATGGGCAAGCGGCGCATTTCGCCGGTGCGTACCCATTGTTCGGCGACATGCATCGGCAGCAGGCCGAGGTAGGCGCCGGAAATGATCAGGATGGCCAGCGCCTCGATATTGTCCACAGTGGCCGCGGCCTTGCTCACGCCCAGTACGTCGAGATCGTACTGCTGCATGTAGCCGCGCACCACGATGCGGCTGGCGCCAATGGCCTTGCCCAGCTCGGCCCCTTCCAGCCCGGTCTCGAACAGTGGGTGGTGGCGCCCGCAATAAAGTCCCAGTGCCTCGTGGTAAAGCGGCGAGTAGTGGATGCCTGGGATGCGCACAGGGAAGTGACCGATGGCCAGGTGCAGGCGATTGTCCAGGACCCGCTCTTCCAATTCGGCGGGTGTCCCGACGTAGACGCTCAGGTGCACGTCGTGCCCTCGGGAGACGAAACGCTGAGTGGCGCGGGGCAGGGGAGAGTCGCGGTCGGTGATGGTGCTGTCGATGATGCCGAGGTTGAGCTTGCCGCTGATGCGTTGCTTGAGCACATCGGCGTCCATGCAGAAGGTCTCCACCGCCGAAAGCAGCCGCTGGGTCGCCTCATGGATGGCCACGCCCTGTTCGGTCAGGCGGAAACCACTGCGGCCGCGCTGGCAGAGCTTGACCCCCAGTCGCGTCTCCAGGTGGTTCATCTGTTCGCTGATGGTGGACTGGCCTGCATTCAGTGCGGCCTGAGCGGCAGAGAAACCGCCGCATTTGACGATGGTGGCGAAGACCCTGAGCAGTTTCAGGTCCACATCATGCAACTGGATCACGCGAACCTCCCAGTCGATCGTTACTTCGGAATCAACGATATGAGCATCTGATGTTTTGCATTTTTACAAAATAATCCTGCGCCCATAGTGCCTGCAACGGCGAATTCCAAGCCGGTTCGCCGACCACTGAAAACAAGAAGCGAGGCGCACGACGATGTCGAAGAATGCTTATGAGTCCGGACGGTTGAACCTGCCTTTCGTAGGTCACTGCACGTTTGCCAAGTCCCCGATCTGCACCGATTGGGATGCCATCAACGCGGACGTCGCCGTGCTCGGTGCGCCCAACGACATGGGCACCCAGTGGCGCTCCGGGGCACGCTTCGGACCACGCAGCATTCGCGAAGCTTCCACGCTGTTTTCCTTTGGCCATTCCGGCGCCTACGACCATGAGGACGACGCCCTCTATCTCACCCAGGACCAGGTGACCATGGTGGATGTCGGCGATGCGGACATCGTCCACACCGACATGGCTTCCAGTAACGACAACATCGAATTCGCCGTACGCAAGATTCTCGAATCCGGTGCCATGCCGGTGGTGCTGGGTGGTGACCATTCGATCCACGCCCCGGTGATCAAGGCCTTCGAGGGCCACGCCCCCATTCATATCGTGCATTTCGATGCGCACCTGGACTTCGTCGACGAGCGCCACGGTGTGCGCTACGGCCATGGCAACCCGCTGCGCCGCGCCTCCGAATTGGACCACATCGTCGGAATGACCCAGATGGGCATTCGCAACGTGTCTTCCTCCAACCGCGATGACTACGACGCCGCCCGCGCCGCCGGCTCGCAGATTCTTTCGGTACGCGATGTACGCCGGCTGGGGACCGAAGGCGTCATGGCGAAGATCCCGGAAGGCCTGGACTACTACATCACCATCGACATCGACGGCTTCGACCCGTCCATCGCTCCCGGCACCGGCACGCCCAGCCACGGCGGCTTCCTCTACTACGAGGTGCTGGAAATCATCCAGGCGCTGGCCAAACGCAGCCAGGGCCGGGTCGTCGGCATCGACCTGGTGGAGGTTGCACCGGCCTATGACCCCACCGGCGCCACCTCGATTCTCGCGGCGCAACTGCTGATGAACAGCATCGGCTTCATCTTCCACGAACGCGCCCGCAACCGCTGACAGGCCAGGAGGAACAGAGCGTGGACATCAAGGTAAAAGACTATCTGCAGCAGTTCGGCGTATCCGAAGCGACCCAGCGCTTCCTCGGCAAGACGCAGAAAATGTTCGTGGGCGGCGCCTGGCTGGAGCCTGCCGATGGCGCCAGTGCCGAGGTGATCGAGCCTTCCACCGGTGCAGTGCTCACCCGCATTCCCATGGGTGCGCCTGAGGACCTGGACCGTGCGGTGCAGGCCGCGCGTGCGCAATTCGACGGTGGCGCCTGGAGCCAGCTCAAGCCGCTGGAGCGTGAGCGCCTGCTGCATGGCCTGGCCGACCTGATCGAGGCCAATGCCGATGAGCTGGCAGAAATAGAATCCATTGACATGGGCAAGTCGGTCGCCCAGGCGCGGGCCGTGGATATCCAGGGCACCATCGACACCTTCCGCTACTTCGCCGGCTGGGCCAGCAAAATCCATGGCCGCACCGTCGAACCCTCGCTGCCGGGCAACTACCTGGCCTATACGCGCAAGGAGCCGGTGGGTGTGGTGGGCGTCATCGTGCCCTGGAACTTCCCGCTGCAGACCATGGCCTGGAAGCTTGGCGCGGCACTGGCGGTGGGTTGCACCGTGGTGGTAAAGCCGGCGGAGCTGACCTCCCTTTCGGCCCTGCGTTTCGCCGAGCTGGTACAGGAAGCCGGCATCCCCGATGGCGTGGTGAATATCGTCACCGGTCGCGGCAGCGTGGTCGGAGCAGCCATGTCCTGCCATCCGGGAATCGACAAGCTGAGCTTCACCGGCTCGACCCCAGTCGGCTGCGGCGTGGGCAAGGCGGCCATGGACCAGATGAAGCGCCTGACCCTGGAGCTGGGCGGCAAGTCGCCGGTGATCGTCTTCGCCGACGCCGATATCAAGGCCGCGGCCCAGGCGGTGGCCAACGGGGTGTTCTTCAACTCCGGACAGGTTTGCGACGCGGGTACCCGTGCTTACGTCCATCGCAGCGTTTACGCCGAGTTCCTGCGCGAACTGGCCAGCTACACCGCAACGCTGAAGATCGCTCCCGGACTGGACCCGGACTGCTTCATCAGCCCGATGGTTTCGCGTCAGCAACAGCAGCGGGTGCTTGAGTACATCGAGGCCGGCAAGGCGGAGGGCGCGGAGCTGTATTACGGCGGCGAACCGGTCGAAGGCCCCGGCTATTTCGTCCAGCCAACCGTCTTCGCCAACTGCCGCAACGACATGCGCATCGTCCAGGAGGAAATCTTCGGCCCGGTGCTGGTCACTGCCGCCTTCGATACCGAGGAAGAAGCCCTGGCGCTGGCCAACGATTCGCTCTTCGGCCTGGCCGCGGCGCTCTACTCGAACGACCTCGGGCGGGTCCACAACCTGATCCCGCGCCTGCGTGCGGGCACCGTCTACGTCAACGCCCACAGCACCCTCGATCCCTCGATGCCCTTCGGCGGCTACAAGCAGTCGGGCTACGGCAAGGACCTCGGGTCGGAGCAACTGGAATACCTGCTGGAAACCAAAGCCGTGTGGATCACACTGCCCTGAGGAGCTGGGCGGAAGTAGCCGTCGCCTTCGGGCGACGGTCCTGATTGGCCGGGATGCATCGAATTTCAAGAACAAGAACCCATTGAGGTGATGCCCAGATGAACAGCCAACCCGATATCGAGCGTGCACAAGAGTTGGAAAGGCGCATACGCGTCTATGAGCAGTTGGAAGCAAGCAAGAAGTGGCCGGGGGCGTTGAACGCCGTCGACTACATCGCAACCATCCTGATGACGCTGGTCCTGGTCGTCGGCTTCTACCTCTGGGGGTACTGAGCCATGACCCACCACGAACCCGTCAATCACAGCCTGGAAGCCGAGCGGGGCGATACGCCGCTCCTCCCCTCGGAACGCATGTGGGGCTTCTGGGAGTTCACCTACGCGAACTCCGCCCTGGCCATCGCCACCTGGGCCTTCCTCATCGGCGGTGCCACGGCCCTGTTCGTCGGGCCGCAGCAGGGCATCGCCGCCATCGTCATCGGCAACATCCTCGGGGTGCTGCTGACCACCTTCGCTACCTGCGTACCCTGCGGCAAGTACGGCACCGAGCAGTTCACCTTCCTGCGCAGCATGTTCGGCGGCAACGGCAGCCGGCTGGTCTACGTGCTGGCGGTGGTGCTCCTCACCATGGGCTGGCTGGCGGTCCTGGGGCTGATGTTCGGCCGCTCCATCGACGGCCTTGCCGGACTGGTGTCGGAGCACAAGACCGATGCCAGTGGCTGGCTGGTCCTGGGCGCGGGGTTCTTCGCGGTGGTCCTCACCGGCTTCGTGGTCGCCAAGGGACCGACGTCGATCAAGGTGTTCAACACCATCGTGGCGCCGGCTCTGGTGGTGATCATGGGCGTGATGTTCTACATGATCCTCAGCGAGCACGCGTTCTCCGAGCTGATGGCCATGCCCGCGCTGGACGCTCCCTTCGACGACAAGCGGGTGAACTTCATGATCGCCGTCGAGGTGAACATGGCCGCGGGCTTCTCCTGGTGGCCCTATGTGGGCAACCTGGCGCGCCTCTCGAAGAACCAGCGGACTTCGTACTGGCCGAACATCATCGGCATCTTCGCGGCCGCCGCCCTGGGTGAAGTGGTTGGCCTGCTGGCCGCCGCCGCCCTGGGAGACAGCGATCCCACGGTCTGGATGACCCGGATCGGTGGCCTGACCTTCGGTGTCATCGCCCTGGGCTTCGTAGCCTTCGCCAACGTCACCAGCATGGTGAACATCCTCTACACCTCCATCGTCGGCCTGCGCCAGCTTGCCGGCCAGAAGCTGCGGGAATTCAGTTGGGAGTGGCTGGTGGTGCTGTTCTGCCTGGTGCCGGGGTTGATCGTGCTCTTTGCGCCGGGCATCTACGACGGCTTCTTCATCTTCCTGGTCTGGACCTCAGCCCTGAACAGCGCCCTGGCGGGCATCGGCATCGCCGATTACTTCTTCCTCCGCCGCCAGCGCCTGAACCTGCGCCACCTCTACGCCAACGAAGCACATTCGCCATTCCACTTCTGGCGCGGTTTCAACCCCGCGGCCATCGTGGCGCTGGCCGCCGGCTTCGCCATCTACGTGGTGGTGTTCAACCCGCAGACCCTGGCCAATACCAATTTCTTCACCTTCGCCACCGCTTCCCTGCCGTCCTGCCTGCTGGCCGGGCTGGTCCACTACGTGCTGACCCGCGTGCTGGCCACCCGCATGGGCTGGGGCGCCTACCCAAAGGGCAACGAACGCAACACTGAGGCCCTGGGCCTCACCGCAAAGGGCTACAGCAATGAATAAGCGATACGACTACATCATCATCGGCGCCGGCTCGGCTGGCTGCGTCCTGGCCAACCGCCTGACCGAGGATGCCGGCACCTCCGTACTGGTCCTGGAGTTCGGCGGCAGCGATCGCAGTGTGCTGATCCAGATGCCCAGCGCGTTTTCCATCCCGATGAACACGAAGAAGTACAACTGGCGCTACGAGACGGTGGCCGAGCCGCATCTGGACGGACGCCGCCTGCACTGCCCGCGGGGCAAGGTGCTCGGCGGTTCGTCCTCGATCAACGGCCTGGTCTACATCCGTGGCCATGCCTATGACTTCGACGAATGGGAAAGCCTGGGAGCGAAGAACTGGAGCTACCGGAACTGCCTGCCGTACTTCAAGCGTGCGGAGACCTTCAAGTTCGGTGGCGATGATTACCGGGGTGCCAGCGGCCCCCTGGCCACCAACAATGGCAACAACATGCAGAACCCGCTGTATGGCGCCTGGGTGGAGGCGGGTGCCGAGGCCGGATACATCAAGACCGAGGACTGCAACGGCTACATGCAGGAAGGCTTCGGCGCCATGCACATGACCGTGAAGGACGGCGTGCGCTGGTCCACCGCCAACGCCTATCTGCGTCCGGCCATGGAGCGTCCCAACCTGACCGTGATCACCCATGCCATGACCCGGCGCCTGCTTCTCGACGGCAAGCGGGTTGTCGGCGTGGAGTACGACCAGGGCGGCCAGACGCATACCGTGCACTGCAATCGCGAAGTGCTGGTGTCTTCCGGTCCCATTGGTTCGCCGCACCTGTTGCAGCGCTCCGGCATCGGTCCGGCAGCGGTGCTGGAGAAGGCCGGCATCCAGGTCAGGCATGACCTGCCGGGTGTAGGCGAGAACCTGCAGGATCACTCGGAAATCTACATCCAGTACGAATGCAAGGAACCGGTGACGCTGAACAGCAAGATGGGCCTGCTGGCCAAGGCGATGATCGGCCTGCGCTGGCTGCTGTTCAAGGACGGCCTGGGTGCGAGCAACCACTTCGAGGCGGGTGGTTTCATCCGCTCCGAACAGGGTTTGCGCTGGCCGGACATCCAGTTCCATTTCCTCCCGGCGGCGATGCGCTACGACGGCGACAAACCCTTCAAGGGGCATGGCTTCATGGTGCTCACCGGTCCCAACAAGCCAAAGAGTCGTGGACACGTCCGTGCCCTCTCGGCAGACCCGTACCAGCACCCGGAAATTCGCTTCAACTACCTGGAGAGCGAGGAGGACCGCGAAGGCTTCCGCCGCTGTGTGCGCCTGACCCGCGAGATCATCGGCCAGCCGGCGATGGATCGTTACCGGGGCGTCGAACTGGCACCCGGTCCGAACGTGCAGACGGACGAGGAAATCGACGCCTTCGTGCGCGCCAACATGGAAAGCACCATGCACCCCTGCGGCTCCTGCCGCATGGGTGAGGACGACATGGCCGTGGTGGATTCCGAGCTGCGCGTAAGGGGCATCCAGGGGTTGCGGGTGATCGACTCGTCGGTCTTCCCCACCGAGCCCAACGGCAACCTCAACGCACCGACCATCATGCTCGCCGAACGCGCTTCTGACCTGGTGCGTGGCCGTCGGCCGCTGGCGCCTGAAGACGCACCGGTGGGCCTGGCCGCGAACTGGGAAAGCGCCCAGCGCAGCCACGCACCATTGCGCCAGGTGGGGGCCTGAGGCGCAGGGCGAAACAGTTCTGTACCTCCCAAAAACGTGCCCGCTGGCGCACCCCGCACCCCCGCCCACTATCCCGGAGGGCGAGGGGTGACTCGCGCCGGCGAGGCACAGGTCATCCTGATGCTCTCACTGGCCTGAGACGGAGTAGACGAGGCAGGGAAACGACCGTTCGGCGCTCGTCATGAAATTGTCACGGTTCTATGGCAGAGCGAACGACAGGAATTCATCAGAATCGCGTTCAACTGGGGTTTTGCGTTCTGGATTTCCATCATGCGTGTGCTGATCCTGCTCGCCGCGCTCATCTGCGGCCTGCCTTCCTTTGCTATCGCCAACGCTCGCTGCGATGTCGCCGTGCCGACGGAGACCGTCGACCTGGGCGAGGTGCGCCTGGCTTACCAGAGCGTAGGGCGTGAGCGGGACCCGGCGCTGCTGTTGATCATGGGCCTGGGCGGACAGCTCATCCACTGGCCGGACGAGGTGGTGCAGCGCCTCTGCGAAAACGGCTTCCGGGTCATCCGTTTCGACAATCGCGACGTCGGACTCTCGGCCTGGATTGGCCCCGCACCTTCGACCAACCTGCCTTACGAAGTGGTGCGTTATCGCCTGGGCCTGCCGGTTTCAGCGCCTTACGGCCTGCGCGACATGGCCAGCGACTCATTGCACCTGCTGGATGCCCTGCACATTCGGCAGGCCCATGTACTGGGCGCCAGCATGGGCGGGATGATCGCCCAGCACCTGGCCGACCTCGCTCCGCAGCGGGTGCTGAGCCTGACCCTGATCATGACCAGCTCCGGCGCCCAGGGCTTGCCGGCGCCTAGTTCGGCGCTGCTGGAGCTGCTTGCACGGCGCGAGGCACCGAGCCGCGAGGTGGCTATCCAGCAACAGGCCGACTTGCTCGCCGCGCTGGGCAGTCCCGATGTCAGCGACGATCGCTTTCAACTGCTGGAGCAGGCTGCCCGCGCCTACGACCGCTCCTTCAACCCCGAAGGTGTGCAGCGGCAGATGCTGGCGATCCTCGCCGAGCCCAGCCGCGTCGACATGCTCAATCGCCTGCAGGTGCCCACCCTGGTGGTGCACGGTACGGCCGATCCGCTTCTGCCGGTGATGCATGGCGTGCATGTGGCGGCGCATATCAAGGGTTCGGAGCTGAAGCTGATTCCCGGCCTGGCGCATCGGTTCCAGGAGGCTTTCAAGGAACCGTTGCTGTCGGCGGTGCTGCCGCACCTGATGGCTCACCGCCGCTCCGAGGGGCATGTGGCACAGCTATAGCGTGTAGGTACGAGCCATTTGCCGGAACGGAGACGTGGCCAGCACCCTAGTCCGGATATCAGCCGGGCTGCTGGCTACGGAAATACCGAACGACGCAACGCGATCGCCGGGAGGTGAATTTTTTCTGGGCGCCCCGAACCTGTGTTGCACGGCGCAGTCATACGCCAGCCCCGAAATCACAATGACTCTCCTGCACGCCATTCCATGCGCCCAATCCGCCGATCCCTTCGTCTGCTTCCAACCTTGCCACTTGCCCTGCTGTCCCTGTTCACCCACGCCGCCCAGGCGGGTGATGAGCGTCAACTGCTGGCAGCGATCAACGACTACCGCACCCACAGCCAGCGTTGCGGGTGGAGCAGTGTCCAGGCGGCACCGCCGCTGAAGATGAAAGCCAACGTGGCACTGCCGGTGGGGTACTCGGGTGAACTGCGCCGGGGGCTGCGCGATGCCGGCTACGTGGCCGGTGAGGTGCGGAGCATCCGCTTGTCCGGGGCGCGTGATGCGCGTTTGGCGTTCGACATGCTCCGCGATGACTACTGCACGGATTTGATGGACCCGCAGGTGACCGATGTCGGCATTAGTCGTAGCGGCAATCAGTGGCGCCTGGTACTGGCCCGACCCATGGCCAGTGCCCAGCTTGGGGATACCCGCTCGGCCGGTCAGGCGCTGCTGGCTCAGGTCAATGCGGCGCGGGCCAAGCCGCGTATGTGCGGTGGCAAGCGCTTTGCCGCTACCCGCCCTCTCGCCTGGAGCCCCGCCCTTGGCAGTGCAGCCCAGCAGCACAGCCGCTCAATGGCCAACCGCGACTACTTCTCCCACAACGATCCCAACGGCGATTCGCCTTTCGACCGGGCGCGGGCCGCGGGCTACCGGGGACGACAAGTCGGCGAGAACATTGCTGCGGGGCAGGGCTCACCGCGCGCGGCCATGGACAGTTGGCTGGCCAGCCCAGGCCATTGCGCCAATCTGATGAATCCCCGTTTCACGCAAGTCGGCGCCGCCTACGCTGCACAAACCCGCAGCGAGAATGGCATCTACTGGACCATGATGTTCGGCGCGCCCTGAAGGGGCGCCGACAGCATTCGTTGGGCTTCGCATAGCTCAGCGCAATCTACGCGAGCACGAAACTCACTTGCGGCTTCCAGACGATTTGAGGAGGTTGTCGCGTAGCGCCGCGACGGCCTGCTGCATGCGCACGAACTCATCCGAGTCCAGGCCCGTTGCACCGTTGAGGCCTGTTTCCGCGCGTTGCTCCCTAAGCTCTTTGCCCGCCTTTGTCAGGCTGACGCGCACCTGACGCTCATCTTCTGGATCGCGCTGACGCTGGACCAGGCCCATCGCCTCGAGCTTCTTCAGCATCGGCGTGAGCGTGTTCGACTCCAGAAAGAGCTTTTCACCGAGGCTGCCGACGGTCTGATTGTCTTCATCCCATAGCGCGACGATGGCGATGAACTGGGTGTAGGTCAGCCCGAGCTGCTCGAGAATCGGCTTGTACGCCTTGCCGAAGGCCAGGTTCGCGGAATAGACCGCGAAGCACAGAAAGTCTGAGAGCGGGGCCGGTTGGGCCGGGGTCGATCTGCCGGTGGATTTCATCTGTTTCCTCGTTGAACAAAGACCGATGTCTCGAATGTCCGGACTATAGATCGCATGCGAGAACATCGGAAGTGCCTTGAGTTCAGGGGCCGACCAAGGGCCGCTGCGAATCGATCCGGAAATAGAGCGCCCGCGATGTCGCGGACGCCGTATCCCGCCTCGATCATCGCCGGCGCGCTCATTCCTTGATCACTGCACCGCCAATGTGGGCAAGGAAGAACACGGAGTCTTCGAGGGCTTCCGCGTCGTGCTCTTCACCGGAGCCGATCCTCAGGTAGTCGCCCGCTGAAAGCACCAGATCGCCGAAGCGGATGCGGCCCGACAGCATGAGAATTTCTTCCGGGCCTTCATGGTCGTGGAGGGGGAAGCGGGTACCGGCCTTGAACTCGATGAAGTCCGAGCCGTTGCCGTTCTCGCCCCAGACAGTGGCGACGCGGATGCCGGGAAGGCCGATCTCGGTGAACTGGCGGCTGGCTTGAGTCAGATGGATCATGGTCATTTCCTCGTGCGGTCGATGTTCATTTGTTGTCGCTAGCGATTAAATCGTATACGATGCAAATAATCCTCATGCAAGTGCCCATCGACGTCAAGCAGGTCCCTCATCAAAAAATGCTTGAGGCGACGACCGGTATTTTCGGAGAGAAGTCGGGCGGCGCGGGCTCGGACTTAACCGCTGGCCCCTGCGCGTCGTCCTTCAATCCAATGCCAATTTGCAATCACGCAATCACCCTCAAGAATGAATAGGGTCGGTAAAGGGATTTTCCATGACCCCCATTTCAACGTTCCTCAAGCGCGTCCAACTGCTTTGGCAGTCGTCTGATCTCGCATTGGTCGGCCAGCGCAGGGAGCGACGCATGCGTTTGCTGGCGAGCGGGCTCATGGTGCTCATGGGGCTGCTCTGGGGCGGCTACTTCTCCCTGCGGGGCGCGTGGGGGATCGTCCCGATGGACCTGGTCCTGATCTTCTGTGGGCTGGGGGTATTCGTGCTGACACTGCGCAACCGGACGCGCGCGGCCAACCTGTTGCTGTTCGGCGTGCTGATTGTCGTCATCCTGATTTCCACCCTGATGCTCGACGTGCCGACGGCGGCGGCGCCACGGGCGTCCCATCTGTATTTCCTGCCTCTGGCCCTGGCTGCGCTCATGGCCTTTCGCGACGAACCCAGGTGGTTGCGCTACGGCGTCACGACCCTCTGCCTGGCGCTGTTCGCCGGGCTGGCATCGTCCTCCTGGAGCCCGATCACCGGTTACAGCCTGCCTGACGAGGTGCGGGTGGTCGGTTCCTGGGTCCAGGGCGTGGCGTCCATGGCGATGTTCTTCATGCTGCTGCACATCCTGCAGACCGATGCGGTGGAGCGCTCGGAGCTCGACCGTGACCTGCGTACCGCCCTGCGCGAGGAGCAGTTCGTCCTGCATTACCAGCCGCAACTGGATTCCGCTGGACGAGTGGTGGCGGCGGAGGTGCTGGTTCGCTGGCGGCACCCGCAACGCGGGTTGGTGGCACCGGGCGAGTTCATCGACCATGCCGAGAAGACCGGGCTGATGCTGCCCATCGGCCAATGGGTGCTGCGTCAGACTTGTGCACAGTTGCGCGCGTGGAAGGACGACCCTGATTTGGGTGAAATGGGCCTGGCGGTGAATATCAGCCAGAACCAGTTCCGCCAGCCGGCCTTCGTACCCGAGGTGCTGGCGCTGATCGAGGAACACGGTATCGAGGCGCGGCGCCTGGAGCTTGAACTGACTGAAACGCTGGTGGTGCAGGACCTGGAAGACCTTACGCGGAAGATGACCGCGCTGGTGGAGCAGGGGGTCCGCTTCTCCCTGGATGACTTCGGCACCGGCTTCTCGTCCCTGAGCCACCTCAAGCGCCTGCCCCTGAGCAAGCTGAAGATCGATCGCTCCTTCATCTGTGATGTGCTGACCGACTCCAGCAGTGAAACCATCGTGCGCACCGTCATCGCCCTGGGACGAAGCATGGGGCTGGCGGTGATAGCCGAAGGCGTGGAAACGGAAGCGCAGCAGCGGTTCCTCGTTGGCAACGGTTGCGGGCAGTTCCAGGGCTACCTGTTCAGCCGGCCGCTGCCGCAGGAAGCGTTCGTCGAGTATGTGCGGCGGCTCAACGCGCAGGTTCCGGACAAGGAGCGGGTCGACGCCTTGTCGGCATTTCCAGCCGTCGGCCAATGAATTCGGGTGCCTGTCGCCGGGCCTAAACTCCTTCTGCCACCGATGGCCGTCGCACCCGTCGAACGCGCTGGCGGCCTGACTCCGAGCGGGAGGACATCCGATGATCAACGCTCCTACGGCCAGGATGCTTGCCCATTACAAGCAGTGGGTCGACGAACGGCTCTTCGAGGATCTTGCCGGGTTGCCGCCCGGCGAAGTCGGCAAGGAACGCGTGACCCTGTGCAAGAGTATCCTGGGCACCCTGAACCATATCCACGTCATCGATTGCATCTGGCGCGCCCACCTGGAACACCGGCCGCATCCCTACAAGACGCGCCTGGAAGTTCCCTATCCCGAGTTCGACGATCTCCGCGCCGCGCAGGCCGCCATGAACGACTGGTTCGTCTCGTGGAGCGCCGCGCAGACGGACGAATCGCTGAACACGCCGGTGGAGTTCGTCTTCTGTTCCGGGGACCCCGGCGTCATGACCGCGGGCGCCATGCTCATGCACGTGGTCAACCATGCGTCCTATCACCGCGGCAGCGTGATCCAGATGTACTTCGAGATTCCCGCGCGGCCACCGATCACCGATCTCCCGGTGTTCCTGCGCGAGACTCATCCGCTCTATGCGGCGGGCTGATCGGGCATTGCCGGCGCGGACATGTATTGCACGATCAGTTCACGGAGCCAGCGCTCGGCGGGATCGTTGTCCGTGCCGCTGCTCCAGACCATGGAGAGCTCGGAAGTGAAGATGGGGAAGGGCGGCTCATCGGCGCGTAATCCACAACCGTCGATCAGCGCATCCGCTGCGTAGTCCGGGACGGTGGCGAGCAACTCCGTGCCTGTCAGGATCGAGCGCAACCCGCTGAACTGCGGTACCGCCAGCACCACGCGGCGTGTGCGGCCAACGCGCGCCAGGTCATTGTCGATGTTTCCGGTCAGGTCGCCCGAGAAGGATACGAGTGCGTGCGGACGCGAACAGTAGTCATCCAGGGTGAGTGCGCCGGGGCGGTCGTCGCCGCGCAGGATCTTGCAGCGCAGGTTGCGCAACCGCTTGCGCTTGGCATTGGCCGGTAGTTCCGTGGTGTAGCTGACGCCGACCGAGATTTCCCCGGAGGCGAGCATTGCTGGCATGAGCAGGAAGTTGACCCGGCGCACCACCACTATGCTGTCGGGCGCTTCCTCGCGGAGCTGGTGGAGCAGGGGAGGGAACAGGCCGAACTCGACGTCGTCCGATAGGCCGATCCGAAAGGTATTGCGATAGGTGGACGGATTGAATTCCTTCGCCCGGCTGACGGCGCTGGATATCGAGTCCAGTGCAGGTTGCAGTTCCTCGAGTATTTCCAGCGCCCGCTTGGTGGGTTCGAAGACGCGGCCATTGCGGACCAGAAGCGGGTCGTCGAAGAGGTCGCGCAAGCGGGCCAGCGCGGCGCTTACCGCGGGCTGGCCGAGGAAGAGCTTTTCCGATGCGCGAGTCAGGTTTTTCTCGTACATCAGCGTCTCGAAGACCACCAGCAGGTTCAGGTCCACGCGACGCAGATCGTTCCGGTTCATCCGGGGCCTCCCCCACACTGAATCTGCCTTGAGTAAAGCTGATTCGATGGCCGGCGACCGGGTAATGGCGCTGGCGGCTATTTCACCGCCTTGTCTTCGATCACGTCGGCGTCGAACAGGTGTTCCAGTTCCGTGCGTGCTTCGCGGGCGGTCTGGATCACGGCGGCGGCGTCGTCATAGACGTTGTGCTGGGCCGCCAGGACTTCTTCGTCGTGGCGCTGGAAGCGGCGAATGCGGGCGTTGGCCCGGTCTTCGTCGAGGCCCAGGCCAAGCAGGGCCTGGCGGCTCATCTCCAACGCCGAATGGAAGGTTTCGCGCACGGGCACGGCGCCCAGGTCAAGCAGCCGATGGACGTGCTGGCGGTTGCGGGCACGGGCGATGACCTTGACGTGAGGGTAGAGGCGCTTGACCAGTTCGGTGATCTTGAGATTGGTGTCCGGGTCGTCGGTGGCGATGATGAGGAACTCGGCCTTGTCCACCTTTGCTGCGCGGAGGATTTCCGCCCGCAGTGGATCGCCGTAGTAGATGGGCATGCGGCCCAGGCTACGGCCGTACTCGATCATGTCCACCGCGGTGTCCAGGGCCACGAACGGAACCTGCTGGGCGTGCAGCACACGGGCGATGATCTGGCCCATGCGCCCCATGCCGGCGACCACCACGCGGGGCGCGTCACTGTCGATGCGCTGGTACTCCGCCGGTACCTCCACTGGTGCCGGTGCAGCGACCAGTCGACGGAACAGGGCCAACACCAGCAGCGGCGTGAGGGCCATGGACAGGGTGATGCTGAGCACCAGCAGACCGTGCAGGCGGGCGTCGAGCATGCCCTGTTCGAAGGCCACCTTGAACACCACGAAGGCGAATTCGCCACCAGCGGCCAGGACGATGCCCAGGCGCAGCGCATGGCCGCGCTCCAGCCCTCCGGCAAAGCGGCCCACCAGGTAGAGCAGCGGGAGTTTCAGCATCAGCAGCAGGATCGTCAGCACCATGACCGCGAACGGTTCGTTCAACAGCAGGCTGAGGTCAGCACTCATTCCCACGCTCATGAAGAACAGGCCCAGCAGCAGACCCTTGAAGGGCTCGATCTGCGCTTCCAGCTCATGGCGATATTCGGAGTCCGCCAGCAGCAGGCCCGCGATGAAGGCGCCAAGCGCCATGGAAACGCCGGCCAGCTCCATCAGCCAGGCGGTGCCGATCACCACCAGCAGCGAGGTGGCGGTGGAGACCTCCTTCAGTCCGGCCTTGAGCACGGTGCGGAATACCGGTCGCAGCAGGTATCGGCCGCCAATGATCACCGCACCGATACTGGCCACTGCCAGCAGCACGTCGCGCAGGTTGACGCCTTCCGTGTCCAGGTGGCCAGAGCCACTGAGCAGCGGCAGGAGGGCGATCAGCGGGATGGCTGCGATGTCCTGGAACAGCAGGATGGCGAAGGCCAGGCGGCCGTGGGGGCTGGTGAGTTCCTTGCGCTCGGCGAGTATCTGCAGGCCGAAGGCGGTAGACGAGAGTGCCAGGCCGAAGCCCAGTACGGCGGCGGTGTTCAGGCTCTTGGCGAACACCAGCCAGGCCACCAGGCCAATGGCCAGGGCGGTGAGCAGGACCTGTGCGAGGCCTGCGCCGAACACCGAGCGGCGCATCACCCAGAGCCGGCGGGGCGAGAGTTCCAGACCGATGATGAACAGCAGCAGCACCACGCCCAGTTCGGATACGTGGGCGACGCTCTCCGGGTCGCTGACCAGCTTCAGTACCGAGGGACCGATCAACACCCCTGCCAGCAGGTAGCCCAGCACAGCGCCAAGCTGCAGCCGCTTGGCCAGGGGGACGGTGATTACGGCGGCGAACAGGAACACCACCGCTGCCTGCAGCAGGCTGCCGTCATGGGGCATGGGTCACTCCTCAGTCATGCTGCTTGAAAGGGGCGACATCTTAGAGCAGTGCGGCGGACCGGGGCAGGGCGCCGCGCCAATACGACGCGGCCCCTGTGTCGTTCACTTGGCGGTGAGCGTGGTGTAGCTGGTGATCAGGTTACGGTAGTCGGGGATGTGGTTGGAGAACAGGGTGCCCAGACCCTCGATGTCGTTGCGCCAGTCGCGGTGCAGCTCGCAGGCCACGCCGAACCAGGTCATCAGTTGCGCACCGGCAGCTTCCATCCGGCGCCAGGCGGCGTCACGGGTGACTTCGTTGAAGGTGCCGGACGCATCGGCGACCACGAATACGTCGAAGCCTTCTTCAAGGGCCGACAGTGCAGGGAAGGCCACGCAGACCTCGGTCACCACACCCGCGATGATCAGTTGCTTCTTGCCGGTGGCCTTCACCGCCTTGACGAAGTCTTCGTTGTCCCAGGCGTTGATGTTGCCGGGGCGGGCGATGTAGGGCACATCGGGGAACTGCTCTTTCAGTTCTGGTACCAGCGGGCCGTTGGGACCGGTCTCGAAGCTGGTGGTGAGGATGGTCGGCAGCTTGAAGTACTTGGCCAGATCGCCCAGGGCCAGCACGTTGTTCTTGAACTTGTCGGGATCGATGTCCCGCACCAGGGAGAGCAGGCCAGCCTGGTGATCGACCAGCAGTACCGCAGCATCGTTCTTGTCCAGTCGCTTGTATTGGAAAGACATGGTGATTCTCCTTGCTTGGGTTGGGCGCCGGCTTGGGGCCTGCGCAAATAATTCAGGGCTGTTTTCTCTGTAGGGGCAAATTCATTCGCCAGGCAGGCCGAAGGTCTGCCCTTCGGGTTCGCCGGGGGCAGCGTTGCTGCCCTTGGCGATTGAAGTCGCCCCCTCAAGGAACCATCAGAAGGCAAAGCAGGAGCAGCCCAGTGCCCCCCAGAAGCCCTGGAAGTCGCTCACCGGCACGCTCGACTGCCGTGCCCGCTCGTGGCTGTGGGCGTGCACCGTGCAGGCGCCGACGCACTGGTGCACCTGGGCGGCGAGCGGCGCGGCGGGCTTCCAGTGGCCGGGGACCTTGGCCACCGGCGACCACTCCGGCAGCACCGGCAGCTGCGGCGGACCGAGCTTGTCGAACTCGCCGGCGGCGTAGACCACCTTGCCGTCGACCACGGTCAGCACCGACTCGATCCACTTGATGGCCTCGTCCTCGACGCTGAAGAAATCCGCCGACAAGGCGGCGAGGTCGGCCAGTTGGCCCACCTTGATCTGCCCCTTCTTGCCTTGCTCGCTGGAGAACCAGGCGCTGCCGTGGGTAAAGAGTTGCAGCGCGGTCTCGCGCGACAGGCCCTGGGGATAAAGCTCCAGGCCGCCGACGGTGCGGCCGCTGACCAGCCAGTACAGCGAGGTCCAGGGGTTGTAGCTGGAGACGCGGGTGGCGTCGGTGCCGGCGCCCACCGGCACGCCTTCGGCCAACATGCGCTGGATCGGCGGAGTCTGCTCGGCCGCCTTGGCGCCGTAGCGGTCGACGAAGTACTCGCCCTGGAAGGCCATGCGGTCCTGGATGGCGATGCCGCCGCCCAAGGCACGCACTCGCTCGATGTTCTTCGGCGAGATGGTTTCGGCGTGGTCGAAGAACCACGGCAGGCCGTTGAACGGGATGTCGCGGTTGACCTTCTCGAACACATCCAGCATGCGCGAGATGGATTCGTCGTAGGTGGCGTGCAGGCGGAACGGCCAGCGCTGCTCCACCAGGTGGCGCACCACCGGCTCCAGCTCCTGCTCCATGGTCTGCGGCAGGTCCGGGCGCGGTTCGAGGAAGTCCTCGAAGTCGGCCGCGGAGAACACCAGCATCTCGCCGGCGCCGTTGTGGCGCAGGAAGTCATTGCCCTGGCCGGGCTTGACCACCTTGCTCCAGTTCTGGAAGTCGGTGAGCTCTTCCTTGGGTTTCTGGGTGAACAGGTTGTAGGCGATGCGCACGCTGAGCTGGCCCTGCCTGGCCAGTTCCTCGATCACCTGGTAGTCGTCCGGGTAGTTCTGGTAGCCGCCGCCGGCGTCGATGGCGCTGGTCAGGCCGAGGC
This sequence comes from Pseudomonas sp. JS3066, assembly GCF_036328175.1. Lineage (NCBI taxonomy): Bacteria > Pseudomonadati > Pseudomonadota > Gammaproteobacteria > Pseudomonadales > Pseudomonadaceae > Pseudomonas > Pseudomonas sp. JS3066. Next base: position 4,016,517 of record NZ_CP143312.1, on the reverse strand, counting down.
GGTTGAGCTCGCGCATGAACTGGCGGGTGGAGTTGACCTGGTACTCCAGCGGCAACTTCGGCCCCTTGGCCAGGGTGGCGTAGAGGATGGTGGCGTTGGGCCGGGCGATCAGCATGCCGGTGGGGTTGCCGCTGCCGTCGCGCTGGATTTCGCCACCCGGCGGGTTGGGCGTGTCCTTGGTGTAGCCGACCGCCTTCAGCGCGGCGCGGTTGAGCAGCGCGCGGTCGTAGAGGTGGAGGAGGAACACCGGGGTGTCCGGCGCTGCGCGGTTGATTTCCTCCAGGGTCGGCATGCGTTTTTCGGCGAACTGGAACTCGTTCCAGCCACCGACCACGCGTACCCACTGCGGAGAGGGGGTTCGGTCGGCCTGGTCCTTGAGCATGCGCAGGGCGTCGGCCACCGAGGGCACGCCTTCCCAGCGCAGTTCCAGGTTGTAGTTGAGGCCGCCGCGGATCAGGTGCAGGTGCGAGTCGTTGAGGCCGGGGATCACCGTGCGCTGCTTGAGGTCGATGACCTGGGTGGCGTCGCCGCGATGGGCCATGGCCTCGGCATCGCTGCCGACGGCGAGAAAGCGCCCGTCCTTGATGGCCACGGCGCTGGCGGTGGGCTTTTCGCGGTCGACCGTGTGCAGGCGGCCATTGAACAGGATCAGGTCGGCGGACATGGAACCCCCTGAAGTAGCGGCATGGGCGACGCCTGCGGCGCCGGTGAAGGGTAGTGCGGACCAGAGTGCGCCAGCGGCACCGAGCACGGAGCTGGCGGCGAGGAACTGGCGGCGGCTATTGCTGGATGGGTCTTCGCTCATGGAGCCCTCCCTGGATCAGTGTTGGTTCAGCCAGCCGGAGAAGAAACGCGTTACCGGAGGCATGAAAAGATAGACAACCAGCAGCACTATGCTGGCGGTAATCACCACGTTGCTGGCCACGTAGCCGCCAAGCCAGGGCTGCAGCCTGAACAGCGGCTGCCAGAGCAGCGGCACCAGCAGGGCCAGCGGCAGGATCACCAGGAAGGTGACGCAGGCCTGTTTCCAGCGCGGCGGTTGTGGCGCGTCGGCGCTTGCCGGGGTGAACCAGAATTCGCGTTCGGGGTTGATCTCCACCTGGTCGCCATCGGCCAGCAGGTGACTGACTTCCTCCACCAGTTGGCGACGGTCGGTGGATTCGAGCCAGGCCTGGAGCTGGGTGGTATTGGCGAAGCGCAGGACGCAGGTGAACAGGTGCAGGCCATCCTTGCGATCCCGCACCACATCGATGCCGAGGTGGCCGGGATAACCCTTGGCGATGCCGATGATGCGGCGCAGCCAGTTTTCGTACTCCTGTTCCCGGCCTTCCTTGACCCGATGGCGGATCAGCAGGGTGACGATGTCGTCAGTGGTCATGGCGAGGTGCTCCGTGCAAGGCGTGGAAGAAGGCCGGGGGCGTTACCCGCCGCCGGCCTTGCGGCTTACTTCACCTGGCGCTGGGGCGCCTTGTGCACCAGGGTGTAGGCGTAGTCCACGCCCATGCCGTAGGCGCCGCTGTGCTCCTGCACGAGGCCGATCACGGCGTCGTAGGTTTCCTTCTTCGACCAGTCGCGCTGGTACTCGAGCATGACCTGCTGCCAGGTCACCGGGATGGCGCCGGCCTGGATCATGCGTTGCACCGACATGTCATGGGCTTCCTTGGAGGTGCCGCCGGAAGCGTCGGTGACGATGTACACCTCGTAGCCGGCTTCGATGGCTTCCAGTGCGGGGAAGGTCAGGCAGACCTCGGTCCAGAGTGCGGCCATGATCAGTTTCTTGCGGCCGGTGGCTTTCACGGCGGCAACGAATTTCTCGTCTTCCCAGGAGTTCATCGAGGTGCGCTCGATGGGTTGCTGGCCCGGGAACACACCGAGCAGTTCCGGCCAGATGTAGCCGCTGAAGCTTTCGGTCTCGACGCTGGTGAGGATGGTCGGAACGTTGAAGATCTTGGCGCTCTTGGCAAGGGCCACGGTGTTGTTCTTCAGTTGCTGGCGGTCGATGGACTGCACGCCAAAGGCCATTTGCGGCTGGTGGTCGATCAGGATCAGGGCGGAGTTGGTCGGGTTCAGCAGTTCGCGGATGGACATGGCATTTCTCCTGAAGCGTGAGTTGTGTGATTTCTTCCTGGCCGGTGCCTCTGTCTGTGAGGCTGTTTGGTTCCGACTTGGGATAAATTCTGATCGCGCCCATAAAGAGAAACAATTAGGCATAATTGAACTTCATTGATTCTGAATTGGAGACATTGATGGACAGGGTCGAGTGCATGCGCGCCTTTATCGAAACCGTGCGCAGCAATGGTTTCGCGGCGGCGGCGCGGGCGCTGGACTTGCCACGCTCGACGGTGAGCAAGCAGGTGCAGGCGCTGGAGGAAGCCATCGGCGTGCAATTGCTGGTGCGCACGACGCGCAGCCTGCACCTGACGGAGGCGGGGACGGAGTACTTCGAATCAGCGCGGGACCTGCTGGCGGCCCTGGACGAGGCCGAGCAGCGGGCGCGAGATGGGGTGGGGGAGTTGCGTGGGGTGTTGCGGGTGAATGCGCCCATGTCCTTCGGGCTGCGCAAACTGGGGCCGCTGATCCCGCTATTCCATGAGCGGAATCCGCAGATCGAGCTGCAGCTGGTACTCAGCGACCAGCAGGTGGACCCGGTGCGTGGTGGCTTCGACGTGACCATCCGGATTGCCAGCCTGGCGGACTCGTCCATGGTTGCCCGCACCATCGCACCGGCGCCGCGCCTGCTGGTGGCTTCACCGACCTATCTGGAAAAGGCCGGGATACCGCAGTCGCCGGAAGACCTCGCCAGCCACGCCTTCCTCGGCTACGGCTACCTGCAGAGCGGCGTCAGCCTGGCGCTCAGTAACGGCGAGGAAACCCGCCGCGTGCAATTGAACGGTCCACTCCAGGCCAACAACGGCGACTTCCTCGCCCAGGTGGCCGAGGCCGGCATGGGCATTGCCCTGCTGCCGAGCTTCATCGTCGACGAAGCCCTGGCCGCCGGCCGGCTGGTGACGCTGCTCTGCGAATGGCAGGCACCCCCCATCAGCATCAACGCGGTATATCCCTCGGCCCGACGCATGCCGCAGAAGACCCGCGCCTTCATCGATTTCCTGGTGGAAGAGATGGGCAAGGTGAATGAGCGAGTGGCGTGCTGATGACCTGTCACAGCCGTTGCGGCTGATTTCGCACGTCAGGGGGAGGGGCCTTCGAGCATCTCGTCGACCAGGTGCTCGGGGTCTTCTTCGAAGTCGAGGTAACCCTGTTCGGCCAGCAGGCTGAAGAAGGCGGCGGGTGAACCGTTGACCAGCGCTTCGGCGTCCAGCGGCGGCTCTTCGGTGATGGCGCGGTCGCGATTGAGCTCGGCGATCACTTCGCGTACCAGGCTGGCGGCGGTGGGGTAGCTGCTGATGGGGCGGGCGTGGGAGGCGATCAGGGTGTCGAAATCCTCGCCTTCGATCACGCTGCTGAAGTACAGGCCGAGGGCGATGGTGTCGGCGCGCGCTCCGGCGGGCATGTGGCTGAGGTTCCAGTTGGACACTTCCAGCAAGGTTTCGGCATAGAGGACAGGGCGCACCAGGATTGCCGTGGCCAGGCCGCTGACGATGCCGCCAAGGCTTTCCATGCCTTCAGCCACGGCTACCAGGCCTGCCGCCATCTGGTCGGCCAGGTCGCGCATCAACAAGGCGTAGCTGCGGACCGAGCAGTAGGCGCCACAACCCGCGGCGATGGCCACTTCGATGGCAATGGCGATGCGGCGCACCAGTTGTTCGGCAGCGATCACGCCCGCCTCGGTGGCGCCTCGAGCAATCAGGAAACGCAACAGCGCCTGCTGTGCCGCACGACCCGACGCCGTGCGGATCGGGATGAAACCAACGCGTCCATGGACGACGAAACCGAGGATGGTCTTGACCGAGTTCAGGACGGAGTAGCTCCGGAAAGCATTCTGGAAGGTACGGAATCGTGCGTTCCCCCGCGCCCGGCCGTAGCTTTCCCGGTACTCCTCCCAGACAGCGCCGAGGAACATCTCGGTGATGTCCCGCCAGATGGCCGGCGGCACGCCGAGTTCGCACAGGGCGAAGCAAAGCAGCAGGCCGGGCTCCTGGCCGACGATCTCGGGCGTGAGCTCCTCGTCGCCGGGATCGCGACGCAGGACCGCGCCAGCGGTACCGCGCTGTTGCACCACATGGGTCAGCTCATGGGCCAGCAAGTGCTGGCCTTCGCGTGATGCCGGGGCGAATTGTCCGGCATCGAAGACGATGTCCTGGCCGACCGTGTAGGCGTGGGCGTTACAGGCTTCGCAGCTCCATGCGCTTCAGTGCGCCCCGTCACCTTTGAGCAGGTCGCTTTCGTTCCACTCGGTGTAGACGCAGGCATTCGCCGCGGCCCAGCGCAGCAGCACCGGCGCGCCGGGTTGCAGCGCAGCGGTGGCGCCGGAAAGCTCACAACGCCCCGTCCTGCCTCGCAGGATGGGGCGTTTCGCTTGTGGACCAGCAAGATGCCAGAGCTCAGCTAGCTTTTACTGATCGGGTCCCACAACAGCGGAGCAGGTCATGGCGAAGGGCAAGAAAAAGGCGGCCGCCAACGCGGCGGAGCAGGACAGTCTGGGGCGCAAGGAGTACGACAAGGAGCTCAAGCGCCTGCACGTGGAACTGGTGAAACTCCAGCAATGGGTGGTGGACCAGGGGTTGAAGGTCTGCATCGTCTTCGAAGGGCGCGACGGCGCAGGCAAGGGCGGGACCATCAAGGCCATTACCGAGCGGGTCAGCCCTCGAGTGTTCCGTGTAGTAGCGCTACCGGCACCCACCGAGCGGGAAAAGTCCCAGATGTACATACAGCGCTATCTGGCGCATATGCCGGCGGCCGGTGAAATCGTGATATTCGACCGCAGCTGGTACAACCGCGCCGGTGTCGAGCGAGTCATGGGCTTCTGTTCCGAGGAGCAATCTCACAAGTTCCTCACGGTCACGCCACTGTTCGAGAAGATGATGGTCGAGTCCGGGATCGTCCTGGTCAAATACTGGCTCGAGGTAAGTGCCGAGGAGCAGACCCGCCGGCTCAAGGACCGTATCGACGACGGGCGCAAGATCTGGAAGCTGTCGCCCATGGACCTCAAGTCATACGCTCGCTGGGATGACTACACCCGCGCCCGCGACGAAATGTTCGCTGCCACCGACTCTTCCTGGGCGCCTTGGTACATGGCCAATTCGGAAGACAAGCGTCGCGTGCGACTGAACATCATCAGCCACCTGCTCAAGCAGATTCCCTACAAGGACCTGACCCGCGATCAGAAGGTCGAGCTGCCCAAGCGCGGCAAGCTGGGCAAGTACAAGGCGGCGCCTTATCCATTCCGGTTGGTCGACGAGGTGTTCTGATTCCGTCGCCCTGGGCGGCGAAGGCGGTGTCTCATGAGGAGGAGTTGAAGCGCTTTGCCGCGCTGGTCGGCATTTTCGAGAAGCACGCCGGGACCTACGACTTCGACTACCTGATGCTGATGGCCCAGGGGTACCAGGAGTCCCAGCTCAACCAGAATGCTCGCAGCCATCGCGGTGCGGTTGGTGTGATGCAGTTGCTGCCCAGCACCGCAGCCGACCCCAGCGTGGGCATCGCGGAGATCGACAAGGACGTTGACCGCAACATCGAGGCGGGCAGCAAGTACATGCGGCTGCTGGCCGACAAGTACCTGAACGACCCCGAACTGACGCCGGTGAACCGCACCCTGATGGCCTTCGCCGCCGACAACGCCGGGCCGGGAAACCTGCGCAAGTTCCGCCGGCTGGCAGAGAAGTCGGGGTTGGACAAGAACGTCTGGTTCGGCAACGTCGAGCACGCCGCCGCGCGCCTGGTGGGGCGCGAGACGGTGGATTACGTCGGCAATATCTACAAGTACTACGTGGCCTACAAGCTCGCCCGAGACAAGCAGATGGCGAAGGCCCGGAAGTCCTGACTCAGATGGTCACGGCAGTGCCGCTGATGCTCACCATCAGCATGCTGCCGTTCTGTCCGACTACCTCGTAGTCGATATCGATGCCGACCACCGCGTTGGCTCCGAGCTTTTCGGCGCGCTCGGACAATTCCTCGAAGGCGATTTCACGGGCCTTGGCCAGTTCCTTTTCATAGGCGCCGGAGCGGCCGCCGATGATGTCGCGGATGCCGGCGAACAGGTCGCGGAACACGTTGGCGCCGAGAATGGCTTCACCGACCACGATGCCCTTGTATTCGCGGATGGTTCGGCCTTCGAGGGTGGGGGTGGTGGAGAGGATCATGTTGCACTCCTTGGCGGTGGGGATAGAGGGCAATTGTAGGGGCGATTTCGATCGTCAAGGGCTGCGTAGCAGACCTCTGGGCATTGAACGGCAGACCTTCGACCTGCTTGGCGAATGAATGCGCCCCTGCAGTCGAGGTTCTCTGCGGCTTCCTTGCGGGAGCCAAATTGAAATCGCTCCCACACAAAAAAGAACGGGCACCCCTCTCGGGATGCCCGCCCTTGTTCCTTGTGCGACTCAGACCAGGGTCAGGGTCACGTCGATATTGCCGCGAGTGGCGTTGGAGTAAGGGCACACGATGTGCGCCTTGTCCACGATGGCGCGGGCTTCCTCGCGGTCCAGGCCGGGGATGTCGATACGCAACTCCACCTCGATGCCGAAGCCGGTGGGAATGGCGCCGATGCCCACGATGCCTTCGATGGAGGTATCGGCCGGCAGCTTGTGCTTGTCGCGGGCTGCGACGAACTTCAGTGCGCCCAGGAAGCAGGCCGAGTAGCCGGCTGCGAACAACTGCTCGGGGTTGGTGCCTTCGCCGCCGGCGCCGCCCAGCTCACGCGGGGTGGTCAGGCTGACGTCGAGTACGCCGTCGGAGGAGATGGCGCGGCCTTCACGGCCGCCGGTGGCTTCAGCGTAGGCGCGGTAGAGAACGTTTTCGATGCTCATGATGGTTTCCTTTTCAGTCAGGTTTGGATTGCGTGGTGTGCGTGAGTGGTCGGGGTTGTCTGGATCAGCCGTCGTGGTTGATCAGCCATTCCGGGTACTGGGCTCCGCTGCCGTTGCCGCTGCTTTTCTGCTCGCTGCTCCCGGTATCGGCGAAGCTGGCGGAGGAAAGCGCGAGGATGGCGGTGAAGGTGATCAAGGCTTTCATGGTGATTCTCCGATGTAGTTTGTTCGTTAATGTTTTGTGCGTTAAGTAATTCGGTGAGGTGGAAATTACTGCTGAGTTATTTTGCGCGCAAGATATTTTTTAGAGCATTTCGCTCTAGCGCCCACTCAGAAAAGACATAAGCCTCTGGAATGCGCCATGAGTGGAATAGGTGGCGGAGCGGGGCGGGCGTTATGCTGCGCGCCCCGCCCGAGTCGGTGGTCTATATGAATGAGAGTGGGTCTTTCTGGTTTTGTTGTTTTAATAACAAAATATTTTGAATTTACTAGTGAATTCCCAATCGTATTGGCAGTATTGTAGTTTGTATAAAAACAAATCTACCCGCTACTTGGAGTCGAATCCATGCATCCCCGCGTACTTGAGGTAACCGAACGCCTGGTGGAGCGCAGCCGCGCAACCCGCGAGCGCTACCTGGCGATGATTCACAAGGCGGTCAGCGATGGGCCGCAGCGCGGCAAGCTGCAATGTGCCAACTTCGCCCATGGAGTGGCCGGTTGCGGTAGTGGCGACAAGCAGCGCCTGCGCCTGATGGATTCGGCCAACGTGGCCATCGTCACCGCTTACAACGACATGCTCTCGGCGCACCAACCTTACGAGGTCTACCCGGAAAAAATCCGCCAGGCACTGCGCGACATCGGTTCGGTGGGCCAGGTCGCCGGCGGTGTGCCGGCCATGTGCGACGGCGTCACCCAGGGGGAGCCGGGCATGGAGCTGGGTATCGCCAGCCGCGAAGTGATCGCCATGTCCACCGCGGTGGCGCTGTCGCACAACATGTTCGATGCCGCGCTCTTCCTCGGTATCTGCGACAAGATTGTCCCCGGGTTGATGATGGGCGCCCTGCGCTTCGGCCACCTGCCCTCGATCTTCGTGCCCGCCGGACCCATGCCGTCGGGTCTGTCGAACAAGGAAAAGGCCGAAGTGCGCCAGCGTTACGCCGAAGGCAAGGCCACCCGCGATGAGCTGTTGGAGTCGGAAATGAAGGCTTACCACAGCCCCGGCACCTGCACCTTCTACGGCACCGCCAACACCAATCAGATGCTCATGGAGATCATGGGCTTGCACTTGCCAGGCGCCTCCTTCGTCAACCCGAATACCCCGCTACGCGAGGCGCTGACCGTGGAGACAGCGCGCCAGGTAACGCGCCTGACGAAGCAGTCCGGGCAGTTCCTGCCGCTCGGCGAACTCGTCGATGAACGCGTGCTGGTCAACTCCATCGTCGCCCTGCACGCCACCGGTGGCTCCACCAACCACACTCTGCACATGCCTGCCATTGCCCAGGCGGCGGGCATCCAGCTCACCTGGCAGGACATGGCGGACCTCTCCGAGGTGGTGCCGACCCTGGCCCACGTCTATCCCAACGGCAAGGCCGACATCAACCACTTCCACGCCGCTGGCGGTGTGGCCTTCCTGGTACGCGAGCTGCTCGATGCCGGCCTGCTCCATGAAGACGTCAACACTGTCATGGGGCGCGGCCTGCGCCAGTACACCCAGGAGCCGTTCCTGGAAGACGGCAAGCTGGTGTGGCGCGAAGGTTCGAGCAAGAGTCTGGACGAATCCATCCTGCGCCCGGTTTCGATGCCCTTCTCGCCGGAAGGTGGTCTGCGTGTGATGGTGGGCAATCTTGGCCGTGGCGTGATGAAAGTGTCCGCCGTGGCACCGGAGCACCAGGTGGTCGAGGCCCCGGTGCGGGTCTTCCACGACCAGCAGGCGCTGGCCGATGCCTTCAAGGCCGGTGAACTGGACCGTGACCTGGTGGCGGTGATGCGCTTCCAGGGCCCGCGCAGCAATGGCATGCCCGAACTGCACAAGATGACCCCCTTCCTCGGTGTGCTGCAGGACCGTGGCTTCAAGGTGGCCCTGGTCACCGACGGGCGCATGTCCGGCGCTTCGGGCAAGATTCCCGCCGCCATCCATGTCTGCCCGGAAGCCTTCGACGGCGGGCCGCTGGCGCGGCTGCGCGACGGCGATAGGGTACGTGTGGACGGCACCACCGGCACCCTGGAGGTTCTGGTGGATGCCGCCGAGTTCGCCGCCCGCGCGCCGGCACCCTGGGACCTCGAAGCGAACGTGGGAACGGGGCGCGAACTCTTTGCCTTCATGCGCGAATCCTTCAGCAGTGCCGAGCAGGGCGCCAGTGCCTTCACCCGCAACCTGGAGAGCCTGAAGTGAAGTTGGCGCTGGTCGGAGACATTGGCGGTACCAATGCGCGATTCGCCCTCTGGCGAGACGAGGAACTGGAGTCGGTGCGCGTGCTGGCCACCGCCGACTTTGCCGGGCCGGAACAGGCCATCAGTCACTACCTCGCCGGCCTCGGCCTGGCGCTGGGTAGCCTGGGTGCCGTCTGCCTGGCCGTGGCCGGGCCCGTGAGTGGCGAGCACTTCCGCTTCACCAACAATCACTGGCGCCTGAGCCGCTCGGCTTTCTGCCGCACCTTGCAGGTGGAGGAGTTGCTGCTGATCAACGACTTCTCCGCAATGGCCTTGGGCATGACCCGCCTGCGCGAGCACGAAAAGCTGCAGATCTGTCCCGGCGTCGCCGATCTGGACAGTCCGGCGGTGGTGATCGGCCCTGGCACCGGCCTTGGCGTCGGCACCCTGTTGCCATTGGGCGAAGGGCGCTGGAAGGCGTTGCCGGGGGAGGGCGGACATGTCGACCTGCCGGTGGGCAACCTGCGCGAGGCAACCCTCTGGCAGCAACTGCACGGCCAGCTTGGTCATGTCAGCGCCGAGAACGTGCTCAGCGGCAATGGGTTGCTACAGCTCTATCGCGCGGCCTGTGCCGTGGACGGTCATGCACCGCGCCTGGCTTCACCTGCGGAAGTGAGTGCGGCGGCGCTGGCGGGCGACCCGCTGGCCGAGGACGTGCTGGACCTGTTCTGCGGCTGGCTTGGGCGAGTGGCCGGCAACAATGTGCTGACCCTTGGCGGCCGTGGCGGTGTGTATATAGTCGGCGGCGTGGTGCCGCGCTTCGCTGCCTTCTTCCAGAAGAGCGGCTTCGCCCGCGCCTTCGCCAGCAAGGGCTGCATGAGCGGTTATTTCGAAGGCATCCCCGTGTGGCTGGTGACAGCTGAATACCCCGGCCTGGAAGGCGCCGGAGTCGCCCTGCAGCAGGCGCTATTCCGTAGGATGGATAGAGCGTAGCGGAACGCCGCCCGACCCATCCTACCGGCACCTCGTATCACCAGTGTTTGATCAGAACAACAAAGGACGGCCACTGTGAGCCAATCCGGAAAATCCATTCTCCTGGTGGATGACGACCAGGAGATTCGCGAACTGCTGGAAACCTACCTGAGCCGCGCCGGCTTCCAGGTGCGCAGCGTGGCCGATGGCGACGGCTTCCGTCGTGCCATGGGTGAAGAGGCGGCGGACCTGGTGATACTCGACGTGATGCTGCCCGACGAAGACGGCTTCAGCCTGTGTCGTTGGGTACGCGCCCATCAGCGCCTCGCGCAGGTGCCGATCATCATGCTCACTGCCAGCTCCGACGAAGCCGACCGCGTGATCGGCCTTGAGCTGGGCGCCGACGACTACCTTGGCAAGCCCTTCAGCCCACGTGAGCTGCTGGCGCGGATCAAGGCCCTGTTGCGTCGCGTCGGTTTCGGTCAGGAGCGAGCGGTGGTCGAGGTGCTGGCCTTCGATGAATGGCGCCTGGATATGATCAGCCATCGCCTGTTTCACCTGGACGGCGAGGAGGTGATCCTTTCCGGTGCCGACTTTGCCCTGCTGAAGCTCTTCCTCGACCACCCGCAGCAGATCCTCGATCGCGACACCATCGCCAACGCCACCCGTGGCCGTGAGGTGATGCCCCTGGAGCGCATCGTCGACATGGCAGTCAGCCGCCTGCGCCAACGCCTGCGCGACACGGGCAAGGCACCACGGCTGATCCGCACCGTGCGCGGCGCGGGTTACCTGCTGGCGGCGCAGGTGACGCCGCACCACCATGCTTAGGCTGATGCCGCGCTCGCTGCTCGGGCGCATGCTGTTTCTCACCCTGCTGGTGGTGCTGCTGGCGCAGGCGTTATCCAGCGTCATCTGGGTCTCGCAGCTGCGCGCCAGCCAGATGGAGGGCCTGCTGACCAGCGCCCGCAGCTTGGCGCAATCCATGGTCGCCAGCGTCAGCTACATCCGCTCGCTGCCCATCGGCTACCGCCCCATGGTGCTGGATCAGTTGCGCTCAATGGGCGGCACGCGCTTCTTCGTGTCCCTCAACGACAAGCCGCTGGAGATGCGCGTGCTGCCGGAAACCCCGCGCAAGCGCGCGGTGCTCGACGAGGTGGAAACGGTGCTGCGTGAACGGCTGGGCAAGCAGGTGGACCTGTCCCTGCACTTCGTCAATCCGGATGATCTGCGCATCTTCAACAGTGGCTTGAAACTCGACGAACTGCCGCGCTCCTGGGCTCACTACGCGCTGACCCTGGAACCGGTGAATCCGCCCATCCTGGTCACCCAGATCCAGATCGGGCCCAGCGAATGGCTGTACCTCGCATCTTTGATGCCCGAGCCGTACGCCACGCTGGAAGACCAGGGCCTGCCCACCCAGCAGCTCTGGTTCATCATCCTCACCAGCTCGTTCCTACTGTTGTTCATCGGCCTGCTGGTTCACTGGCAGAGCCGCCCGCTGAAGCGTCTGGCCAGGGCCGCGCGGGAAATGTCCCTGGGGGCGGAAGTGGAACCCCTGCAGGAAGCCGGTGGCAGCGAAGTGGCCGACGTGAGCCGCGCCTTCAACAGCATGCGCGAACGCATCAGTCGCTACCTCAGCGAACGCAGCCAGTTGTTCAGTGCCATCTCCCACGACCTGCGTACCCCCATCACCCGACTGCGCCTGCGGGTGGAGTTGCTGGAGGACGAGACACTGCAGGCCAAGTTCAGCCGTGACCTGGATGAACTGGAACTGCTGGTGAAGGGCGCGCTGCAGTGCGTGAAGGACACCGACATCCACGAGAACATCGAGCCGGTGGATCTCAATCACCTGCTGCATGGGCTGATCGAGCCCTACCTCGGCTCCGGCCAGGTGACGCTCGAAGGGGAGGCGAGTGCGTCCTATCCCGGCAAGCCCCTGGCCCTGCGTCGCTGCATCGGCAACCTGGTGGACAACGCCTTGAAATACGGTGAGCGCGCGCACCTGCAGATCGAAGACAGCGATGACGCCTTCGTGCTGCATGTCGACGACGAAGGCCCCGGCGTGCCGGAGCAGAAGTTGGAACAGGTGTTCGAGCCGCACTTTCGCCTGGCCGGCCATACGCAGGGCTACGGGCTGGGGCTGGGCATCGCGCGGAATCTGGCGCACAGCCATGGCGGAGAACTGAGCCTGCGCAATCTGCGTGAAGGCGGCTTGCGGGTGACGCTGTGGTTGCCCAGGCAGGCCTGATTTTCTCCCTCTCCCAGAGGGAGAGGGAGTCAGCCCGAGTTTTGTAACCACCCCGTGACCATCCACTATCCCTTTGTTACCCGCGGGCTTGAAGGCCGTGGTTAGACTGCAGGCAAGCGCAAGCACCGACTTGCACAGTCATAAAAACAAGAAGGTATCCCCGTCCATGAATGCCATCTCCCGCCTGGCCGCTGTCGTTTCCCTCGCCTCCCTGTTCCCCCTGTCCGCCCTCGCCGGCGAAGTGGAAGTCCTGCATTGGTGGACGTCCGGTGGCGAGAAGCGTGCCGCCGATACCCTGCAGAAACTCGTCGAAGAGAAAGGCCACACCTGGAAGGATTTCGCCGTTGCCGGTGGTGGTGGCGAGGCTGCCATGACCGTGCTGAAGACCCGCGCCGTCTCCGGCAACCCACCGTCTGCCGCGCAGATCAAGGGGCCGGATATCCAGGAGTGGGGCGAGCTGGGTCTGCTGGCCGAACTGGATGAGGTCTCCAGCGAAGGCAAGTGGGATTCCCTGCTGCCCAAGCAGGTGGCGGACATCATGAAGTACGACGGCCATTACGTGGCCGTGCCGGTCAACGTGCACCGGGTCAACTGGCTGTGGATAAACCCCGAGGTCTTCCAGAAGGCCGGCGCGACGCCGCCCACTACGCTCGACGAATTCTTCGTGGCCGCCGACAAGCTCAAGGCTGCCGGCTTCATCCCGCTCGCCCACGGTGGCCAGCCCTGGCAGGACGGCACGGTGTTCGAGGATCTGGTGTTCAGCATTCTCGGCCCGCAGGGCTACCACAAGGCCTTCGTCCTGCAGGACAAGGCGACCCTCACCAGCGACAAGATGGTGGAAGTCTTCGCCGCCCTGAAGAAGCTGCGCGGCTACGTCGACCCCGACGCCGCCGGTCGTGACTGGAACAGCGCCACCGGCCTGGTCATCAACGGCAAGGCCGGCATGCAGATCATGGGCGACTGGGCCAAGAGCGAGTGGAGCGCCGCCGGCAAGGTGGCGGGCAAGGACTACCAGTGCCTGCCATTCCCCGGCACCCAGGGCAGCTTCGCCTACAACATCGACTCCCTGGCCATGTTCAAGCTCAAGGATGAAGCGAACATCCAGGCGCAGAACGACCTGGCGCGCACGGTGCTCGAGCCGCAGTTCCAGCAGTTCTTCAACCAGAACAAGGGTTCCATCCCTGTTCGCCTCGATCAGGACATGTCGAGCTTCGACGCCTGCGCCCAGCAGTCCATGAAGGACTTCAAGGAAGCGGCGGCCGGCGATGGCTTGCAGCCCAGCCTGGCGCACGGCATGGCCGCCTCCAGCTACGTGCAGGGCGCGGTGTTCGACGTGGTGACCAACTTCTTCAACGACCCCGCCGCCGACCCGAAGAAGGCCGCGCAACAACTGGCCGCCGCGATCGAAGCGGTGCAGTAAGCGCGCACCCGGGCGGGTCTTGCCCCGCCGGATTCCAAGTCTGAATTCAGGCACATGCCCAGGTGTGTGCCTCGGGATCGGTCGCGCCTGAACTACCTGTAGGAGCCAGCTTGCTGGCGATGCGGAGTTGGTCGGCAACCTCAATGCCGGTCGGCTGCCTCTGTTCGCCAGCAAGCTGGCTCCTACGAGGTCCGTGCCACCGCTCTTTCCTTGCGAGGAGTTATCCATGTCTTCAACCGCAGTCTTCGCCAAGGCCTCACCGCTGGACGCGCTGCAACGCTGGCTACCCAGGCTGGTGCTGGCGCCCAGTGTGCTGATCGTGCTGGTCGGGTTCTACGGCTACATCCTCTGGACCTTCCTGCTGTCCTTCACCAACTCGCGCTTCATGCCCAGCTACACGTTCGTCGGGCTGCAGCAGTACGAGCGCCTGCTGGGCAACGACCGCTGGTGGGTAGCGAGCCAGAACCTGCTGGTCTACGGCGGGATGTTCATCGGCATCAGCCTGGTGATCGGCGTGTTCCTGGCGGTACTGCTGGACCAGCGCATCCGCCGCGAGGGCTTCATCCGCACCGTCTACCTCTACCCCATGGCACTGTCGATGATCGTTACGGGCACCGCCTGGAAGTGGTTGCTCAACCCCGGCCTCGGCCTGGACAAGTTGCTGCGCGACTGGGGCTGGGAGGGCTTGCGCCTGGACTGGCTGGTGGACCCTGATCGCGTCGTCTATTGCCTGGTGATCGCTGCCGTGTGGCAGTCCTCGGGCTTCGTCATGGCGCTGTTCCTCGCCGGCCTGCGCGGGGTGGATCAGTCGATCATCCGCGCCGCCCAGGTGGATGGGGCGAGCCTGCCGACCATCTATCTGCGCATCGTCCTGCCGAGCCTGCGTCCGGTGTTCTTCAGCGCGCTGATGATCCTCGCTCACATCGCCATCAAGAGCTTCGACCTGGTGGCGGCGATGACCGCCGGCGGCCCCGGCTATGCGTCCGACCTGCCGGCGATGTTCATGTACGCCCACACCTTCACCCGCGGCCAGATGGGCCTCGGCGCCGCCAGCGCGATGCTCATGCTCGGCGCGGTGCTGGCGATCCTGGTGCCCTACCTGTACTCCGAACTGAGGAACAAGCGCCATGACTAGCCTGGCCGGAAAACCCGCCTTCAGTTTCAGCCGCCTGGCCATCCACGCCACGCTGTTCGTTGCCTGCGCCGTCTACCTGGTGCCGCTGGTGGTGATGCTGCTCACCAGCTTCAAGACGCCGGACGACATCCGCACCGGCAACCTGCTGTCGCTGCCCGACGTGTTCACCCTGGTGGGCTGGGCCAAGGCCTGGGCCAGCGTCGGTGGCTACTTCTGGAACTCGGTGAAGATCACCGTGCCGGCGGTGATCATCTCGACCCTGCTCGGCGCGCTGAACGGCTACGTGCTGTCCATGTGGCGCTTCCGCGGATCGCAGCTGTTCTTCGGGCTGCTGCTGTTCGGCTGCTTCCTGCCGTTCCAGGTGGTGCTGCTGCCGGCGTCGTTCACCCTCGGCCAATTCGGCCTGGCCAACACCACCGGTGGCCTGGTGCTGGTGCATGTGGTCTACGGCCTGGCCTTCACCACGCTGTTCTTCCGCAACTTCTACGTGAGCATCCCGAACGCCCTGGTGAGCGCGGCGCGGCTCGACGGGGCGGGCTTCTTCACCATCTTCGGGCGCATCCTGCTGCCCATGTCGGTGCCGACCATCATGGTCTGCCTGATCTGGCAGTTCACCCAGATCTGGAACGACTTCCTCTTCGGCGTGGTGTTCGCCAGCGGCAACACCCAGCCCATCACCGTGGCCCTGAACAACCTGGTGAATACCAGCACCGGAGCCAAGGAATACAACGTCGACATGGCCGCCGCGATGATCGCCGGCCTGCCCACCCTGCTGGTCTACGTGCTGGCCGGCAAATACTTCCTGCGCGGGCTCACTGCCGGCGCTGTAAAAGGCTAGGAGTCGCACCCATGGCAACCCTCGAACTGCGCAACGTCAACAAGTCCTACGGCAGCGGCCTGGCGGACACCCTGAAGAACATCGAGCTGTCCATCGACTCCGGCGAGTTCCTGATCCTCGTCGGCCCCTCGGGCTGCGGCAAATCCACCCTGATGAACTGCATCGCCGGGCTGGAGAGCATCAGCGGTGGCGCGATCATGGTCGACGGCCAGGACATCAGCGGCATGAGCCCCAAGGATCGGGACATCGCCATGGTGTTCCAGTCCTACGCCCTGTACCCGACCATGAACGTGCGCGAGAACATCGCCTTCGGCCTGAAGATCCGCAAAATGCCGGCGGCCGATATCGACGCCGAGGTAGCGCGCGTGGCCAAGCTGCTGCAGATCGAGCACCTGTTGCAGCGCAAGCCGGGTCAGCTCTCCGGTGGCCAGCAACAGCGCGTGGCCATGGGCCGGGCGCTGGCGCGGCGGCCGAAGATCTATCTGTTCGACGAGCCGCTGTCGAACCTCGACGCCAAGCTGCGGGTGGAGATGCGCACCGAGATCAAGCTGATGCACCAGCGGCTGAATACCACCACCGTCTATGTCACCCATGACCAGATCGAGGCCATGACCCTGGGCGACAAGGTGGCGGTGATGAAGGACGGCATCATCCAGCAGTTCGGCACCCCGCAGCAGATCTACAACGACCCGGCCAACCTCTTCGTCGCCGGCTTCATGGGCTCGCCGCCGATGAACTTCATCCCCCTGCGCCTGCAGCGCCGTGACGGCCGCCTGGTGGGCCTGCTGGACAGCGCCGACGGCCACTGCGAGCTGCCCCTGGGCGACGCCGATGGCGATCTGGAAGGGCGTGAACTGATCCTCGGCGTTCGGCCTGAGCAGATCCTGGTCGGCGCCAGCGACCTGCCCGCCATTCGTGCCGAAGTGCAGGTCCTGGAGCCAACCGGCCCGGACACGCTGGCCTTCGTAGAGATCAACCAGACCAAGGTCTGCTGCCGCCTGGCCCCCGATGCCCCGGTGCGCGTGGGCGACACCCTCGACCTGCAGTTCGCGCCCGACAAGGTGCTGCTGTTCGACGCGCAAAGCGGCGAGCGGCTGCGTGCACCGGGAAAGGCGGCATGCCCTGAGCGCGCCAAGGTGGCACGCCTGAAGGGCATGTAGGAGCGAGCTTGCTCGCGAGGGGCTGGCACGGAGCCGGGTTGTTCGCGAGCAAGCTCGCTCCTACCAGCGCACCGCGTAAACGATCCATCGCAACACAACAATAAAAATCTGGAGTGGACATGAGCACGACGATCAAAGGTTTGTGGGTACTGCCCTGCGCGCTTTTCGCGGTTTCCGGTATGGCGCAGGCGGTGGAATTCACCGGCTACATGCGCAGCGGCGCCGGCGGTTCCAGCGAGGGCGGCACACAATCCTGCTTCCAGTTGCCGGGGGCGCAATCGAAGTACCGTCTGGGGAACGAATGCGAGCAGTACATCGAACTGGACCTGCGCCAGGACCTGCTCAAACTCGATGACGGTTCGGTGGTCAGCGTCGAAGGCATGGCGCAGCTCTACAACGAATACGGCCATACGCCCGAGTTCACCGGTGATCATGGCTTCGCGCGGATGAACCAGATGTACGCCGAGTGGAGCAACATGCCGGCGCTGGGCGGCGGCTCCTTCTGGGCAGGGCGCCGCTTCTACAAGCGGAACGACATCCACATCTCCGACTTCTACTACTGGAACCAGAGCGCCACCGGCTTCGGCTTCGACGAAGTGGCCATCGGCGACCTCAGGTACAGCTACGTATTCTCGCGCAAGGACAACTACGACCAGGACCCTTACATCAATCGTCATGATTTCAACGTCGCGGGCTTCCAGACCAACCCCGGCGGCGAAGTGGAGCTGGGTGTCAGCTACCTCTCCAAGCCCGACAGCACGGACGCCCACAGTGGCTGGTCGGTGGCGGCCCAGCACAAGCAGAAGGAATTCCTCGGCGGGGTGAACACCTTCGCCCTGCAATACGGGCGTGGTCCGGGCACTGCGCTGGGTTACACCGGCGATCCGACCCTGGACAACGCCAACCAGAGCTGGCGCGTGGTGGAGTTCTTCGACTGGCAGGTGACCCCGCGCTTCGGTGGCCAGTTCGAGGTGATCTACCAGAAGGACAAGCGCCCGGATGGCGGCGACCAGAACTGGCTGTCCGTCGGCGTGCGTCCGAGCTATGCGATCACCGAGCAGTTCAAGCTGGTCACCGAGCTGGGCCGCGACCAGGTTGAAGCCCCGGGCGGCACCCGCAAGCTGACCAAGTTCACGGTCGCGCCCACTTGGTCGCCGGCCGGTCCTGGTTTCTGGGAGCGTCCGGAAATCCGCCTCTACTACACCTATGCCAGTTGGAACGAAGCCGCCCAGCGCGCGGCCAGCGAACTGGCAGCGGGCTCGGCGCTGTCGGATACCGGCGCCTTCGGTGATGCCCTGCACGGTTCCAATTTCGGTGTGCAACTGGAGTACTGGTGGAAATGACCGGGAACGACGATGGCCGCCGGTGAAATCCGCCGTCGCGGGCCGTGCCTGGTGAAGGCGGGAGAGGGTGCTGACCATCCCCTTGCCGGCCTGTTGCGTCCGGCGAATGGGCAACCCTTTCGCTGGACCGAGCACCAGGGGCGCGAGCTGCTGCTCGTTGAGCACCCGCGCTGTTCGGCGGTGTTCAGCCGCCAGGGTGGCCAGTTGCTGCACTTCCAGCCATCCGGCGAACGTCCGTTGCTCTGGTGTGCAGCGCGTTGGCCGCGCATCGGTGCCATTCGTGGCGGCGTGCCGGTCTGCTGGCCGTGGTTCGGTCGTCACCCCATGGAAGGTGGCTGGCCGCACCACGGTTGGGCGAGGCTGTCGGATTGGCGACTTATCCACAAAGAAGCCGATACCGACGGCGTGCGCCTGAACTGGCGTCTCGACCTGCACGACTGGCAGGTGGAGCTGGTGGTCGAGCTGGGCGAGCGTATGAGTCTGCAATTGGTCACCCGTCACCGTGACAGCGAGCCTTGCGTGCTCAGCCACGCGTTGCACGCCTATTGGCGAGTCAGTGATGTGGCGCGGGTCGGGTTGCTGGGGCTGGACGGCGCCGAAGGTCGCGACCTGCTGAGCCGCGAGGCGTGCCGGCAGGAGGGTGAACTACGGGTGATCGACGGCTGCCACACGGTGTTCCAGCGCGGCGGCCGGGTGCGGATTCAGGACGCCGGGTGGCAGCGGCGGTTGTGCATCGAGGGTGGGAGTAATCCTGGCACCGTGGTCTGGCATCCCGGCAGCCGGCCCTTGGCGGAAGTCAGCTGGTCGGAAGGGCTTGGCTTTCTCTCGGTACAGGGAGCGGCCTGTGGTGAGGACAGTGTGGAACTGGCGGCGGGGGAGGAGG
Source organism: Pseudomonas sp. JS3066 (assembly GCF_036328175.1). Taxonomy (NCBI): domain Bacteria; kingdom Pseudomonadati; phylum Pseudomonadota; class Gammaproteobacteria; order Pseudomonadales; family Pseudomonadaceae; genus Pseudomonas; species Pseudomonas sp. JS3066. The sequence continues at coordinate 3,997,225 of NZ_CP143312.1, read as the reverse complement.
CGCGGCTGAGTTTGAAGGCGTGGGTGGGGTGATCGGGGGCGGGCCTGGCCGCTAGAGGTGTAGGGGCGAATTCATTCGTCAAGCAGGCCAAAGGTCTGCCCCCGGCTTCCCTCGGGGCCGCTGCGCGACCCTTGGCGAATGAATTCGCCCCTACAAGGAGGAGTCGGGACGCTTCAATCAATCAGCTCGGCTCCTCATCCGCTGGATAGCGGCTGGCGTTGAGGCTTTCCTTGATCTTGCGCAGGTGTGGCTGGAAGTCGACGCCGCGGCGCAGGGTCATGCCGGTGGCGAGCACGTCCAGCACGGTGAGCTGGATGATGCGCGAGGTCATTGGCATGTAGATGTCGGTGTCTTCCGGCAGGGGAATGTCCAGGCTCAGGGTGCTGGCCTTGGCCAGCGGCGAGTTGGCTGCCGTGAGACCGAGTACCGATGCGCCATTCTGCCGTGCCAGGCGTGCCGCCTCCACCAGCTCACGGGTGCGGCCGGTGTAGGAAATGATCACGAAGAGGTCGCCGGTATGCGCCACCGACGCCAGCATCCGTTGCATCAACACGTCGGAGTGGGCCGACACCGCGAGGTTGAAGCGGAAGAACTTGTGCTGGGCGTCCAGGGCCACCGAGGCCGAGGCGCCCAGGCCGAAGAAGTGGATCTGCCGGGCCTGGATCATCAGGTCCACCGCGCGGCTGATCAGTTGTGGGTCGAGGCTCTGCAGGGCGCTGTCCAGGGAGGCAATGGCACTGCCGAAGATCTTCCGCGTGTAGGCCTCGGGGCCATCGTCGGCGGACACCGCCTGGCTCACGTAAGCGGCACCGCTGGCCAGGCTCTGGGCCAGTTGCATCTTGAGTTCGGGGTAGCCGTTGACGCCGAAGGAGCGGCAGAAGCGGTTCACCGTCGGTTCGCTGACCTGCGCGGCCTGGGCCAGTGCGGCAATGCTGTAGCGGGTGGCCTGCTGCGGGTCGCGCAGGATGACTTCGGCGACCTTGCGCTCGGCCTTGTTGAGTTCGTCGAGGCGGTTCTGGATCTGCTCCAGCAGGTTGTGCACGCGGTCCATTGGGATTCCTGGGAAGGGGCCTGCAATCGGTGGCCTATCGTACTGAGCGCATCCAGGCTGAGCCACCGCAATCTCGCATGTTGAGAAATGTAGTTTTATTACAACATTTTGTCTTGCTGTAACGCTTAACTGGGTGTATTCATAAGCTTATGTTTGATAGAAGAACAAATATTATGACCTCGCAACCTGTCGAACCCTGCACCCTGGCCCTCTTCGGCGGCCTGGGTGATCTGGCACTGCGCAAACTGTTTCCTGCGCTCTATCAACTGGACCGCGCCGGCCTGCTGCCGGCCGATACGCGCATCCTCGCCCTGGGGCGCGAGAACGGCGAACCCGCCTCGCATATCGCCGCCATTGGCGATCACCTGCGCCGCTACGTGCCGGCTATCGAAGTGGAGGAGGGCGCGGTACAGCGCTTCCTGGCGCGACTCGATTACCTGACCATGGACTTCCTCGACGCCAGCGCCTATCCGGCCCTGGCCGACAAGCTGGGGCCGGTTGCCCGGCTGATCGCCTACTTCGCCACGCCGGCCGCCGTGTACGGCGCCATCTGCGCGGGCCTTGCCGTCACGGGACTGGCCGAGCGCACCCGCGTCGTGCTGGAGAAGCCCATCGGCCACGACCTGGAATCCTCCCGTGCGGTGAATGACGCCGTGGCGGCGCACTTCCCGGAGAACCGCACCTACCGGATCGACCATTACCTGGGCAAGGAGACGGTGCAGAACCTGATTGCCCTGCGTTTTGCCAATAGCCTGTTCGAGACCCAGTGGAACCAGCACCACATCTCCCACGTGGAAATCACCGTGGCCGAGCAAGTGGGCATCGAAGGTCGCTGGGGCTACTTCGACCAGGCCGGCCAACTGCGCGACATGATCCAGAACCACCTGCTGCAACTGCTCTGCCTGATCGCCATGGACCCGCCCAGCGACCTCTCCGCAGACAGCATCCGCGACGAGAAGGTGAAGGTGCTGAAAGCCCTGGCGCCCATCGCCCAGCAGCAGCTTGGCCAGCAAGTGGTACGCGGCCAGTACGTGACCGGCAACATCCTCGGCAAGACGGTGCCCGGCTACCTCGAAGAGGAGAACGCCAACACCCACAGCGACACCGAGACCTTCGTTGCCCTGCGTGCCGAAATCCGCAACTGGCGCTGGTCCGGCGTGCCCTTCTACCTGCGTACCGGCAAGCGCATGCCGCAGAAGCTTTCGCAGATCGTCATACACTTCAAGGAACCGCCGCACTACATCTTCGCCCCCGAGCAGCGGCCGCTGATCAGCAACCGTCTGATCATCCGCCTGCAGCCGGACGAAGGCATTTCCCTGCAGGTGATGACCAAGGACCAGGGCCTGGACAAGGGCATGCAGCTGCGCAGCGACCCGTTGCAGCTGAGTTTCTCCAACACCTACCGCAGCGCGCGGATTCCAGATGCCTACGAGCGGTTGCTGCTGGAAGTGATGAAGGGCAACCAGAACCTCTTCGTGCGCAAGGATGAAATCGAGTACGCCTGGAAGTGGTGCGACCAGCTGATCGCCGGATGGCGCCAGCAGGGCGACGCACCCAAGCCCTACGCGGCGGGAACCTGGGGGCCGGTGGCCTCCATCGCATTGATCACCCGTGATGGCAGGAGCTGGTATGGCGATCTGTAATCTCGACCTGCCGACGCAGGTCACCGGGCTCAGCCTCGGCAGCCCTGAACAACTGGCCGGTGAACTGGCCATCACCGTGGCCAATGCCCTGCGCGTGGCCATCGAATCCCGCAATGCGGCCGTGCTGGTGGTATCCGGTGGACGCAGCCCGGTGGCCTTCTTCGAGCGGCTCTGCGCGCAGACGCTGGACTGGTCGAAGGTGACCGTCAGCCTGGCCGACGAGCGTTTCGTGCCAGTCAGCCACCCCGACAGCAACGAAGGCTTGGTGCGCCGCCATTTGCTGCAGGGCGCGGCCTCCAACGCACGCTTCGTCGGTCTCTACCACAGTTCGCAGGGTCTGGAAGAGTCAGCCCGCCTGGCCGATGCGGCCTTGGCCCGGCTGGGCGCCATCGACGTGCTGGTGCTGGGCATGGGCGAGGACGGCCACACCGCGTCGCTGTTCCCGTCCAGCCCGAATCTGGAGCAGGCGCTGAATGCCGACTGCGCGCAACGCTGCCTGCCGATGCAGGCGCCCAGCGTACCGCGCCAGCGCCTGACCCTGACGCTGCCGTTGCTGGCCAGCGCACACCTGACCCTCCTGGCCGTACAAGGCCAGGCCAAGCTGGCCACCCTGGCCGACGCGCTGGCGGGTGATGACGTGGCGGCCATGCCGATCCGCGCTTTCCTCCGCCGTCCCCTGGAAATCCACTGGTGCCCCTGAGCCCGAAGGAACGCCCATGACCAGTCTCCCCACCCATCGGGCCACCAGTCGCGAAGCCGTGCCGAGCATGGCCGACAAGGCGGCCCTGATCGATATCCTCTGCGGTGCGGCGCGCATCCTCCCGGTGATCACCATCGAACGCGAGCAGGACGTCCTGCCCCTGGCCGACGCCCTGGCCGCTGGAGGCCTGCGCACCCTGGAAGTGACCCTGCGCTCCGAGCACGGCCTCTCCGCCATCCGCACCCTGCGCGAACAGCGCCCGGAGCTCTGCGTCGGTGCTGGCACCGTGCTGGATGAATGGATGCTGGCCGAAGCCGAGGCCGCCGGCTCGCAGTTCATCGTCACCCCCGGCTGCACCGCCGAGCTGCTGCGTGCGGGCGTCTACAGCCCGTTGCCGCTGCTGCCCGGTATCAGCAGTGCGTCGGAAATCATGCTCGGCTACGCCTTGGGTTATCGCCGCTTCAAGCTGTTCCCGGCGGAAATCTGCGGTGGCGTGAAGGCCCTGAAAGCCTTTGGTGGCCCCTTCCCCGGCATCCGCTTCTGCCCCACTGGCGGGGTCAACCCCGACAACCTGCACGACTACATGGCCCTGCCCAATGTGATGTGCGTGGGTGGCACCTGGATGATGGACAAGGACTGGATACGCAACGGCGACTGGCGACGCATCCAGGAAGCCACCGCCCAGGCGCTGGAACTGCTGGGCTGAAACCCACCCAGTCAGCGTTCCTGCTTCACCTGTAGGAGCGAATTCATTCGCGAAAGGGCACCCAGTGCCCTCGGGTAGCCGCTCAGGACAGGCCAGCGGCCTGCTTCGCGAATGAATTTGCTCCTACACGTTTCAACCCCGACACCGTAGTTCCCGGACTTCAATTTCCTGCGAGAACGGATTCCGCCAAACGGTTTGCTGAAACGATTTACCAAATCAAGAAACCGCGTTAAAACCGACTTCCAGTGGTTCCGATCCAGAGGAAAGTGCAATGACCCACAACAACAAGCTCGAAGCCCTGTTCCCCACTGCCGACCAGATTCCCGAGCGCTACCGCCCCGGTGCGCCGATCGAACAGCGCGAGTACCTCGTCAACGGCGAGCTGATCCGTTGGGATGGCCCATTGGCTGCCGTGCGCAGCCCGATCTTCCTGGCCACCGACAAGGGTGATGAGCAGGTGGTGCTGGGCAGCACGCCGCTGCTGGACGCCGACGCCGCGCTGGCAGCCCTGGAGGCCGCCGTGAACGCCTATGACCATGGTCAGGGGCTGTGGCCGACGATGCGCGTGGCCGAGCGAATCCAGCACGTGGAGAAGTTCCTCGCCCGCATGCGTGAGCAGCGCGACGCGGTGGTCAAGTTGCTGATGTGGGAGATCGGCAAGAACCTCAAGGATTCCGAGAAGGAGTTCGATCGCACCTGCGACTACATCGTCGACACCATCGAAGCGCTCAAGGAGCTGGACCGCCGCTCCAGCCGCTTCGAGCTGGAGCAGGGCACCCTCGGCCAGATACGCCGCGTACCGTTGGGCGTGGCCCTGTGCATGGGCCCCTACAACTACCCGCTGAACGAGACCTTCACCACGCTGATCCCGGCACTGATCATGGGCAACACCGTGGTGTTCAAGCCGGCCAAGTTCGGCGTGCTGCTGATCCGTCCGCTGCTGGAGGCCTTCCGCGACAGCTTCCCGGCCGGCGTCATCAACATCATCTACGGCCGTGGCCGGGAAACCGTCAGCGCCATCATGGCCAGTGGCAAGGTGGACGTGTTCGCCTTCATCGGCACCCACTCCGGCGCCGCCGACCTGAAGAAGCTGCACCCGCGCCCGCACCGCCTGCGCGCGGCGCTGGGCCTGGACGCGAAGAATCCCGGCATCGTGTTACCCAAGGTGGACCTGGACAACGCCGTCAGCGAGGCCATCACCGGCGCGCTGTCTTTCAATGGCCAACGCTGCACGGCGCTGAAAATCCTCTTCGTCCACGAGGATGTGCTCGAATCCTTCCTCGACAAGTTCTGCGCCAAGCTGGCCGCGCTCAAGCCGGGCATGCCCTGGGAAGACGGCGTTGCCCTGACCCCGTTGCCTGAACCGGGCAAGGTCGATTACCTCAACACTCTGCTGGCGGATGCCGTGACCAAGGGCGCCAAAGTGGTCAACCCGAGTGGCGGCAGCCACCGGCAGAGCTTTTTCTATCCCGCCGTGCTGAGCCCGGTGAGCCCAGAGATGCGCCTCTACAACGAAGAACAGTTCGGCCCGCTGATCCCGGTGGTGCCGTATCGGGAAGTGGAGGAAGTGATCGACTACGTGCTGCATTCGGACTACGGCCAGCAGCTAAGTCTGTTTGGCAACGACCCCGCCCAGGTTGGCCGGCTGGTGGATGCCTTCGCCAACCAGGTGGGCCGCATCAACATCAACGCCCAGTGCCAGCGGGGCCCGGACACCTTCCCCTTCAATGGGCGGAAGAACTCGGCCGAGGGCACGTTGTCGGTACATGACGCCCTGCGGGTGTTCTCCATCCGTACCCTGGTGGCAACCAAGTTCCAGGCGGACAACAAAGAATTGGTGAGCGAGATCATCCGCAACCGCGAATCGAACTTCCTGACCACGGATTACATTTTCTGAGGCGGATGTGATTGCTGCTTTTTTGTGGGAGCGAATTCATTCGCGACAGGGTGGTTCCCGGTCAGGCCTTCGGCCTGATTCGCGAATGAATTCGCGACTACAAGGTTTGATTCCCCGCCGCAAAAACGGAGACTCCAATGCCCCGCACCATCAGCCGCGACACCCGGCTCTGCATGTCGCTGTCCGGCCGGCCCGGCAACTTCGGCACGCGTTTTCACAACTATCTGTACGAGGCCCTGGATCTGGACTTCGTCTACAAGGCCTTCACCACCACCGACCTGCCGGCGGCCATTGGTGGCATCCGCGCCCTGGGTATTCGTGGTTGCGCCGTTTCCATGCCGTTCAAGGAAGCCTGCATCCCATTGCTGGATGAACTGGACCCTTCTGCCTTGGCCATCGATTCGGTCAACACCATCGTCGCCGACAACGGCTGGCTGAAGGGCTACAACACCGACTACAGCGCCGTGGCCAGCCTGCTGGCGAGCCACGCGGTGCCGAGCGACATTCGCTTCGCCGTGCGTGGCAGCGGTGGCATGGCCAAGGCGGTGGCCAGCGCCTTTCGCGACAGTGGTTTCCGACACGGCACGATAGTCGCCCGCAACCCGGAGGCCGGCCCGGCGCTGTCTGAGGGCTGTGGATATGCATGGCTGGCCGAGCTGGGTGACGAGCATCCGCAGATGCTGGTCAATGTCACTCCCATCGGCATGCAGGGCGGCCCGGAAGCGGACTCCCTGGCCTTCACCCGTGAGCAGGTGGAAGCGGCCGAGTGGGTCTTCGATGTGGTGGCCCTGCCGGTGGAAACTCCGCTGATCCGCCTCGCCCGCGAGCTGGGCAAGCCGGTGATCACCGGTGCGGAAGTCATCGTGCTGCAGGCGGTGGAGCAGTTCGTGCTCTACACCGGCGTACGGCCGGAGGCAGGGTTGATCGAGAAGGCTGCGGAGTTTGCGCGAGGGTGAGGGAAACCTTGTAGGGGCGATTTCAATCGCCAAGCAGGACGGAGGTCTGCCCTTCAAGGCCCCATGGGGACACTGCGTGTCCCTTGGCGAATGAATTCGCCCCTACAGGAACTGCACCACCGGAGGAATCAATCCTCCGGCAGGTTCGCGTAGATCTTTTCCAGCGTGCCGTTGAGCTTGGCGATCTGGGCTTCGGTGAGGCCCTGGAAGCTGTTGGTGAAGATGTGCGCGGTATTGACCTGGATTTCTTCCACCATGTGCCGGCCCTTGTCGGTGATGGTCACCTGGGTGACGCGGCCGTCGTTGCTGCAGGGGGCGGTGTCTACCAGGCCGTCGTCCTTCATGCGGTAGACGATCTTGGTGACGGTGGAGAGTTTGGCGATGGCATGCTCGGACAGCTCCGAGATGCTCGACTGGCCGTTCTCCTTGAGGATGAAGAGGATGCGCCAGCGAGGGACGTCGAGGTCGATCTTCTTCAGGGTCTTCTCCATGGCCATGTTGTAGCGGCCATAGACTCTGGCGATCCAGTAGAAGGGAAACTCCTCCTTCTTGAAATCGTCGCTTGCGGGGTTGTAACGGTTGAGGCGCTTTTTCGGGGTGCTCATGCGAGGGGGGCAAGGTTCGAACTGACAGGGGGAGAGTTATAGGGGGTTGCGCGTGGGCTGTCGACAGCCATCTGCAGCGGGCTTGACCTCGGTCAGCAGGGCGGGCCGCTGCGGAGAGCGGCCAACCCCCGTCAGCCGTGCAGGAAACGCTGGGCCAGGTCGAGCTGGGAGTTGGCCAGCTGGTGCAGTTCCTGGCCGATCTGGGTGCTGCGCTGGGCCTGGCCGGCGCTCTGTCCGGCAAGCCCGGCCGGTCGACGATCGGCCGGGCTGTTTACCTAGCTGGCGAGCATCTCCTGGTGCTTGCTGGCCAGGCCCAGGTAGGCCTCGATCACACGCGGGTCATCGGCCAGTTGGGCGGCCGGGCCCTGCATGGCGATCTGGCCGGTTTCCAGCACATAGGCGTAGTCGGCCACACGCAGCGCGGCGCGGGCGTTCTGCTCCACCAGCAGGATGGAAACCCCCTGCTGACGCAGGGTGGTGATGATGCGGAAGATCTCGCGGGTGATCAGCGGTGCGAGGCCCAGACTGGGTTCGTCGAGCATCAGCAGCTTGGGCTTGGCCATCAGCGCACGACCTACGGCGAGCATCTGCCGCTCGCCGCCGGAGAGGGTGGCGGCCAGTTGGTCGCGGCGTTCCCACAGGCGCGGGAACAGGTCGTAGACCTCCTTCAGCGTGATCGCGTGGTCGCGCTTGCCGCTGCGGTGACGCTGGAAAGCGCCGAGCAGCAGGTTGTCGGCCACCGTCATGCTGCCGAACAGTTCGCGCTTCTCCGGTACCAGGCCGAGGCCGCGCGCGACCATCACTTCCACTTCCGGCACCGCCTCCAGGCTGCCGTCGAAGGCGACCCGGCCGCGGGAGCCGAGCACGCCCATGATGGCGGACAGCAGGGTGGTCTTGCCGGCGCCGTTGGGGCCGATCACGGTGACGATCTGCCCCTGGCCAACCCGCAGGCTGGCGTTGGACAGGGCTTCCACCTTGCCGTAGGCGACGCTCAGGTCGCTGACTTCCAGCACCGGATTGGCGGCGAGGTTTTCCGGCTGCTTCAGGTCTTGAATCGGCATGTTCATCACTCAGCACCTCCGAGATAGGCTTCCAGCACTGCCGGGTCTTTCTGTACGTCAGCTGGCAGGCCGTAGGCGATGCGCTGGCCGAACTCCATCACCACGACCCGGTCCACCAGGCCCATGACGAAGTCCATGTCGTGCTCCACCAGGAGAATCGCCATGCCCTCGCTGCGCAGGCGGCTGAGGAGCACGCCAAGGGCTTCCTTCTCCTTGTGGCGCAGGCCGGCGGCCGGCTCGTCGAGCAGCAGGAGGCAAGGGTTGGCGCAGAGTGCGCGGGCGATCTCCAGGATGCGCTGCTGACCCAGGGCCAGGCTGCCGGCTTCCACGTGCAGGTAGTCGCCCAGGCCGACGCGTTCCAGCTGGCGACGGGCTTCGCCCAGCAGTTCGGCTTCCTCGGTGCGGTCCAGGCGCAGCGCGGCGGAAAGAACGCCCTTGTTGCCGCGCATGTGGGCGCCGATCGCGACGTTCTCCAGCACGCTCATTTCCGGCAGCAGCTTCACATGCTGGAAGGTGCGGCTCATGCCCATGCGGGCGATCTCGCGGGAGGGGATGCCGTTGATGCGCTGGCCACGGAACAGCACGTCGCCCGAGGTGGGCGTGTCGACGCCGGACAGCTGGTTGAACAGGGTGCTCTTGCCGGCGCCGTTGGGGCCGATCAGCGCGAGGATTTCCCCGGCGCGTACGTCCAGGTTCATCGCGTTGTTGGCCACCAGGCCGCCGAAGCGGCGGGTCACGTCGCGGGCTTCCAGCAGGACTTCGCCCGCGACAGGCAGTTCACGGCGTGGCAGCTCGACGGTGGCTTCCACCGCCTTGAACGACGGGCGCGGTTTCCACGCATCCGGCACCAGGCGCAACAGCAGGGGCCAGAGGCCGCCCGGCGCACGTTGCATGAGCAGGATGATGAGCAGGCCGAAGACGATTACCTCGTAGTTGCCGGAGCTGCCGAACACGTGTGGCAGCAGGTCTTGCAGCCACTGCTTGAGCATGGTCAGCACGCCCGCGCCGAGCAGCGCACCCCAGACGCTGGCCACGCCGCCGATCAGCGCCATGAACAGGTAGTCGATGCCCATGTGCAGGCCGAAGGGCGTGGGGTTCACGAAACGCTGCGTATGGGCGTAGAGCCAGCCCGACAGGGCGGCAAACAGCGCGGAGATGAGGAAGATCACCATCTTCGCGCGGAAGGTGTTCACGCCCATCGACTCGGCCATCAGTTGGCCGCCCTTGAGGGCACGGATGGCGCGGCCTTCGCGGGAGTCCAGGAGGTTCTGGGTGATCAGCATGGCGCAGAGCAGCACGGCCCAGATCAGGTAGTAGATGTCCTCACCCTTGTTCAGCTCCCAACTGAACAGCGAGATCGACGGCAGGCCGCTGACGCCGGTGTGGCCGCCGAGGGATTCCAGGGTGCCGAACAGGTAGTAGAGCGACAGGCCCCAGGCGATGGTGCCGAGTGGCAGGTAGTGCCCGGAGAGCTTGAGGGTCAGCGCGCCTAGCAGCAGGGCCACCGCACCGGTCAGAACAAGGCCCACCAGCAGCGTCAGCCAGGGTGAGGCGCTGGCCCAGGCCAGCCAGCCCGGCAGGTCCTGCACGGTAGTCAGGTAGGCGCTGGTATAGGCGCCAAGGCCAACGAAGGCAGCCTGGCCGAAGCTGGTCATGCCGCCGACGCCGGTGAGCAGAACCAGGCCGAGGACCACCAGCGTGTAGAGGCCGATGTAGTTCAGCAGGGTGACGTAGAAGGGAGGCAGCAGCAGCGGCGCGACGCCGAGCACGGCCACCAGGGCGAGGATCAGGTAGCGCGGTTTCATTCATCGTCCTCCACATGACGGCTGGTGAGGGAGCGCCAGAGCAGGAACGGGATGATCAGGGTGAAAACGATGATCTCCTTGTAGGTGCTGGCCCAGAACATCGAGAACGCCTCGATCAGGCCGACGCCCAGCGCACCCAGCGCAGCCACCGGGTAGCTCACCAGGCCGCCGATGATGGCGCCGACGAAGCCCTTGAGGCTGATGACGAAGCCCGAGTCGAAATAGAGGGTGGTGATGGGGGCGATGAGGATGCCCGAGAGCGCACCGATGAAGGTGGCCAGCGCGAAGGTGGACTTGCCCGCCAGGTTCGGCGAGATACCCATGAGCCGGGCGCCCAGGCGATTCACCGCCGTGGCGCGCAGGGCCTTGCCGTAGAGGCTGCGCTCGAAGAACAGGAACAGGCCGACGATCAGCGCCAGCGAGACAGCGATCACCCACAGGGTCTGGCTGTTGAAGGTCACCGGACCCAGGGTCAGGCCGGCCTCGGAGAAAGGTGCGGTGCGTGCGCCTTCAGGGCCGAACATCAGCAGGCCGAGGCCGACCATGGCCACATGCACGGCGATGGAAACGATCAGCAGCACCAGCGAGCTGGCCGAGGCGATTGGCTGGAAGACCAGGCGATAGAGCTGCGGGCCCAGCGGTACCACCAGGCACAGGGTGAGCAGGGCCTGGATCGCCATCGGCAGTTCGGCCAGAGGCAGGCTACGCACCAGTCCGACCATGGCCAGCGCATAGGCGAGCTTGGGGATGATTCGTATGGGGAAACGGAAGCCGCGGCTGGCGCGGGTTGCGTCATACAGGTCCATGGCGCAATCCGCCAGGGTCAGGCCGAGCAGCAGCCAGACCAGCGCGGTGGGCTGGCCGGCCTGCAGGCTGGCCATGGCCAGCGCGCCATAGGTAACGAACTCCCCCTGGGGGATCAGCAGGATGCGCGTGACGGTGAAGACCAGCAGGAGCGACAGGGCCAGCAGCGCGTATATGGCGCCGTTGGTGATGCCGTCCTGGCCGAGCAGCAGGGCTATCTGGAGATTCATGGTGGGAACTCTTGTTGCGATTCATAGGGTGGATGACGCTTTCTCGTCCACCGTCGGTGCTCCATCCGAACCCCGAAAGGTGGACATGAGGAGCGATGTCCACCTTACGGAGCGGAAAGGTTCGTGCCGGGCGTAGGGTGGATGACGTTTCTTTCATCCACCGTCGGCGCTCGACCCGCCTCAGTCACTGCCGAGCAGCGTCCAGGTCCCGTTCTTCACCTGGATCAGTTCACGGCCGCGTTCGTCGAAGCCGCTGTGGTCTTCCGGAGTCATGTTGTAGACGCCTTGGGTAGCAGGGAGCTCGTGGCTCGATTCCAGCGCGTCGCGCAGGGCCGCGCGGAACTCCGGGGTACCCGGTGCGGCCTTGGCGGCGGCCTGCGGAATGGCCTTCTGCAGGAGCAGGCCCGCGTCGTAGGTATTGGCACCGAAGGTGGCCGGCTTGCTGCCGTTCAGCTTCTCGTAGGCGGCTACGTACTCGCCGGCGACCTGCTTGGAGGGATGGCTGTCGGGGATCTCGTCCAGCACCAGCATCAGGCTGGCGGCGAGGATGGTGCCTTCGACCTTCTTGCCGCCGAGCTTGAGGAAGTCCGGCAGGGCGGCTCCGTGGGTCTGGTACATCTGGCCGCGATAGCCCTGGTCGAACAGGGTGGTCTGCGGCAGTACCGCGGCGCTGCCAGGCGCCGCGACCAGCACGGCGTCAGGGCGGGAAGCCAGCACCTTCAGGCTCTGCCCGGTGACGGACGTGTCCTGGCGCTGGAAGCGCTCGTTAGCCACCAGCTTGATGCCATGTTCGGCGGCCAGGGCGCCCATCACCTTGGACCAGTTCTCGCCGTAGGGGTCGGCGGTGCCGATGAAGCCCAGGGTCTTCACGCCGCGCGCGGTCATGTCGTCTACCAGGGCCTTGGCGATCAGGTCGTCGTTCTGGGTGGTCTTGAACACCCACTTCTTCTGGTCATTCATCGGCAGCACCACGGAGGCGGTGCCCACCGGTGCCAGCAACGGCACACCGGCCTCGGCGACGAACTGGATCACGCCCATGGCGTTGGGCGAGCCGCTTGGGCCGATGATGGCGTCGACGTTCTCTTCGCTGATCAGCTTCTTCAGCGCCTTCACGGTAGCGGTGGGGTCGCTGCCGTCATCCAGGGGGATGTAGGTCACCGTCTGGTTCCCTGCCTGGGTAGGCAGCAGCGGCGTCGAATTCTTCTGGGGAAGCCCCACCAGGGCCAGTGGACCCGTGGAAGAGGTTATGACACCGACTTTCACTTCGGCCTGGGCATTGGCCAGGCAGATGGCACTGAGGAGCAGGGTGGACACGGCTTGTTTGAGGAACATGACGTTCTCCGAGGGTTGCAAGGCTATTGGAGAGGCAATCCGCAAGGCGCGTCGGTCCCTTGTGGGGGGGCCGGCGCGCAGATGGCTTGCCGCCTTTTTTTTGTTCTGGCGCCTTGTGGCGCTGCCGGCGGCTATCCCGCTCGGCGGAAGCGAAAGTGCAGCTCCCGTGCCAGAAAAACCTGCGCCATGGCGGTGCAATGCCGAGGCATCCCCGTTGAGGCGTTCGGCTTTCTCCTCAAGTCGGCATGTTCTGGCTCTCACGTCGGACCTTTCGGAAAACCTCATTCCTGCCAGTGGCAATCGGCCTTTCAGCGTCCTTCTTCAGGGTGTTTTACCTGCTTATTTATGTGATTTTTTAGGCTGTAAAAAGCCATATCTATCGCCAATAAAACCGCAATAATTTGCAAATAATCCGTTCGATTACCGGTCATTTCGAGATGGGGTATATGCACGCAGATTTTCAATGTGTGCGATGTGAATGATTCTTAAGTGACTTATAAATCATTAAAAAATAACGATTTAATAATCATTTTTGCGTGAAAGTTCCATTTTTAGGTTGTTACCTAAATGCACGGAAGTGGTGCTTTGTTACGTGAAAATGCACCTAATCTACACACTCTTTTTCCAGTGATAATTCAATTGACATTTCACGTAATTATTCCGATTCTGGATTTACGCAATCGACACCCTCGACGGGGTGATCGGGCACCAACAAGAACGCCAATGGGTGAAGCAGATGACGATAGTGGTCGAGCGACTGGAGCTGGGTGGCGCGGGGCGAACCGTGATGGTGAAGGACACCATCGATATCGCCGGCCACCCGACCCGTGCCTCCAGTCGTGCGCTGGAAGAAGCGCCCGACGCCGTGCGCCATGCCGATGTAGTCCAGGCGCTGCTGGATGCCGGTTGCCGCATCACCGGCAAGACCAGCCTGCATGAACTGGCCTTCGGCACCACCGGCCTCAACGCCTGGACCGGCACCGCGGAAAACCCGCGTTATCCCGGACGCGTGCCCGGTGGCTCCTCCAGCGGTTCGGCCGCTGCCGTCGCCGCGGGTCTCTGCGACTTTTCCCTGGGTACCGATACCGGTGGCTCGGTGCGCGTTCCGGCGGCCTGCTGCGGTGTGTTCGGCCTCAAGCCGACCTTCGGACGTGTCAGCCGTGCGGGTGTGATGCCGGCGCAGACTTCTCTGGATTGCGTCGGCCCCTTTGCCGACACCATCCAGATACTGATCGAGGCCATGGCTGCCATCGATCCTTCCTTTGATGCACTGCCGACGGTGAACGGCGTCCGGATCGGCGTCGTACCGGTACACGCCAATCCGGAAGTGCAGGCGGCGCTGGATGCCGTGCTGGAAGCCTCCGATTTCGAACTGCTCAGTGCGCCGCTGCCCGGGATGCAGGCCGCCTATGACGCGGGCCTGGCCATCATCAACCGGGAAACCTGGAATGCCTGCGGCCACCTGGTGGAAACCGGGCTGGTTGGCGCCGATGTCGCTTCGCGCCTGCTGGCTGCCAGTGGCACCACCGATGCCGCCTTGGCCGACGCCGAAGACGTCCGCGCCGCATTCACCGCTGAAGTGGATGCCGCCCTGGCGCGTTGCCCGATCCTCGCGCTGCCGACCATGCCGGACTACCCGGCGCTGGTCGCTGACGCTGCTGATACCCGCGCGGCCATTGGCATGACCGCCTTCGTGCGGCCGTTCAACCTCACTGGCCACCCGGCATTGAGCATGCCCTTCGAGGGCGCCTCGAAGCTGCCGGTGGGTCTGCAACTCGTTGCCGCCAAGGGCGCGGATGAACTGCTGCTGGCAGTCGCCCGCGAGATCGTGCAGCGCCTCGAACAATAACCAAGAAGCCCACCTGGAGAGCCCCATGTCTTCGCTAAGCGAGCTGGATTACCAGCGCCCCACCCCGATTACCGCGAGTGAAGGATTCCAGGCACTGCTCGCAGACATCCGCGAGCGTGCCCGGCGCGAGGAATTCGACCGGCAGAAATTCATTTCCCAGGACGTGATCGAGCGCTTCAAGGAGCTCGGCGTCTACCGTGCTCTGGTGCCCACTCGCTTCGGAGGCGATCAGCGCTCGCCGATGGAGTTCTGCCAGATGGTGGAAGACATTTCCGCCGCCGATGGCTCTGCCGGCTGGGTCGCCAGCTTCGGCATGAACCCGGTGTACCTGGCGGCGCTGCCCCTGGCGACCCTGGAAAAGATCTATGCCAACGGTCCGGACGTGGTGTTCGCCGGTGGCATCTTCCCGCCGCAACCGGCCGTCTTCGTCGAAGGCGGACTGGAGGTCAACGGCCGCTGGAAGTTCTCCAGTGGTTGCATGGGCGCCAACCTGATTGGTGTCGGCATCAGCCCGAAGAACGGTGACACCGTCGGTCTGCCTCGTCTGGCCGTGATGCCGAGCGAAAAGGTGAAGATCGAGGAGACCTGGGACGTGGTCGGCCTGATCGGCACCGGCAGCCATGACGTGGTGATCGATGGCGTGGTAGTCCCCGAGGAATGGACCTTCGTCCGTGGTGGCCCGTCCAACCTCGACGAACCGATGTTCCGTTATCCGTCCCTGTCCTTCGCCACCCAGGTGCTGTCTGTCGTGGGGCTGGGCGTCGCTCGTGCCGCGCTGGACTACCTGTCCGGCATGGCCACTGGCCGTTTCTCCGTCACCGGTGCCCCGGCCCTTTCCGACCGCCCGTTGGCGCAGATGCAGATGGCCAAGGCCGAAGCCGAATTGCGCGCCGCCCGTGCCTGGTTCTACGAGGCCATGGAAAACGCCTGGGCCAACTTGCTGGCCGGCGACCCGGTGAGCGTGGAACAGACCAACCTGCTGCGCCTGTCCTCGACCCATGCCACCCGCGTGGCGGCCGAAGTGGCGCGTACCGCGCAGATGCTCTCCGGCATGACCGGCGTGTACCGGGACAACCCGCTGTCGCGCTTCGTCAACGACACCCTGGTGATCACCCAGCACGCCTTCATGGGCGACATGACCTACCAGAACGCCGGCGCGATCTTCTTCGGCAACAAGCCGCTGCCCGGCTACCTGTGAATTCCAACTGACTGATCGGTGATTCTGATGAGCGATAAAAAAGCCCTGCGCGTCCTGTTCTGCATGGGTATCAACCAGAACTTCTTCGATGCGCCGCGCGAAGAACAACTGCAGGTCTGGGCTGCTTTCAGCGAAATGTGGAACGGCATCCACGACCTGCCCGGTGTGAAGGTGTTCGGCAACATGGACGACGACCAGAGCATGGTCGGCCCGTCCACCGGCTACCCCTGGACCACCTACCTGCTGGCCGACGTACCGGACATCGAAACCGTGCACGCCGCCTGCAACCTGTTCCGCACCACCCCGGTGGGCGACGGCACCTACAAACTCTGGCGCTACGCCAAGGTCGAGGCCCGTACCGGCCGCGAACTGATCATCCAGCGCGCGTGACCGCCATGACCGAAGCCCTTGAGCAACGCCTGCGCCAACTGGAAAGCGAACATTCCGTGCGCGCCTGCATGAACCGCTACATGGAGCTGTGCGACGCACTGGATGCCCGCACGCCCCTGGATGAGTTGGCCGGCCTGTTCACCGCCGACGCCATCTGGGAAGGCAAGGGTGCCAAGTACGCCAAGAGCTTCGGTGGCTACCAGGGCCGTGAGGCGATCCGCGCCATGTTCGCCACCTACATGGTCGAGCCGGCGCACTTCGCCCTGAACGTGCACTTCCTCTGCTCCGAGCTGATTCGCGTAGAAGGCGCGCAAGCGCTTGGCAGCTGGGTGATGTTGCAGACCTCCACCTTTGCCAGCGGCGCCTCGCACCTCAATGCAGCGCGCCTGACGGTGAAGTTCCGCGAGGAAGAGGGCACCTGGCGCATGGCGCATTTCCAGACCGAGAACCTGTTCAGCCGCCCGGTGGATGCCTGGAACGATTCCGCGCACCTGCCGGTGCCGGGCAAATGAAAACACCTGCCTGCCTTTGTGTAGGAGCGAGGGGGGACGCCGAGTCCTTGCTCGCGAAAGGGGAGCGACCGAGGTTCGCGAGCAAGCTCGCTCCTACGGAAGCCGCCAACAAGAACTTTGTGTGAGTCGACGCCTTGCGCCGACGAGGAGTGATCGTGACCAACCTGATCGAAACCGTGAACCTGGCCAGCTCGCCGGCCGACCTGGTGCTGCACGACCGCGTGCACACCTCCCTCTATACCGACGCCCGCATCTTCGACGAAGAGCTGGAGAAGGTCTTCTACAGCACCTGGATCTGGGTCGCCCATGCCAGTGAGATTCCCGAGGCCGGCAGCTACAAGAGCACCTACGTCGGCAAGCAGCCGGTGATCGTGGTGCGTGACCGCAAGAAGGACGTGCACGTGCTGCTCAACCGCTGCCGTCACCGTGGCGCCACCGTCTGCGAGCACAAGAAGGGCAAGACCAACAGCTTCGTCTGCCCCTACCACGGCTGGAGCTACGCCCTGGACGGCAGCCTGCGCGGCGTGCCGCACCCGGAGAGCTACGCCGATTGCCTGGACAAGGGCGAGCTGCCGCTGGTGAGCCTGCGTGTCGAGGAATACAACGGCATGATCTTTGCCACCTTCAAGGACGACATCGAGCCGCTGGTGGACTTCCTCGGCCCGGCCAAAAAGTGGATCGATCTGTTCATGAAGCAGGGTGCCGGCTACGGCGTTAAGGTTTCCGGTGAGCACCGCTTCCGCTTCCCCGGCAACTGGAAGATCCAGCTGGAAAACACCACGGATGCCTACCACTTCCCGCTGGTGCACAAGTCGTTCCTGTCCTCGGTGGACGAGCAAACCCTGGAACTCTTCGATTTCGTGAAGGGTCCGGGCTACGTCGAAGACCTCGGCAACGGCCACAGCGTGATGGTGATGATCCCCGACCTGGTGGACCTGGAAGCCAACCTGGACCTGCCGATCCCCGAGCGTTTCGAGGCCCTGGCCATTGATCTGCGCGCCGAAGGCATCGAGGAACAGCAGGTGCGCCGTATCGTCCGCGCCGTCGGCGGCTCCGGCTTCAACCTCAACCTGTTCCCCAACGTGGCCTGCTCCATGGCCTTCTTCCGTGTGCTGCAGCCGATCTCCGTGAACGAGACCGAGATCCACCACGCGGTGATCACCATGGACGGCGGCCCGGCCGTGGCCAACCGCTACCGGCTGCGCCTGCACGAACACTTCCAGGGCCCCATGGGCTTCGGCACCCCGGATGATTCCGAGGCCTGGGAGCGTGTGCAGAAGGGCGCCCAGGCGGGCACCGACCTCTGGATCATGCTCAACCGCGGCCTGCCCGGCGAGAAGCCGAGCGAGGACGGGCTGATCAGCGACGTCAGCGCCGAGACCGGCATGCGCGCGGCCTATCAGCAGTGGAAAAAGATGATGTCGGCCTAACCCCATCCGACGCTGCGCGCGCCCCTCCCCAGCGGTGAGAAGGGCGGCGTGGCCACGCAACGCACAGTTTGAAGAGACCAGCCATGAACCTTGAATTGCTCAACCACGTCAGCGCTTTCATCTGGCAGGAAGCGGACATGCTCGACCACGGCGAATTCGACGCCTGGTTGAACCTGTGGTCCGACAAGGGCACCTACATCATTCCGATCGATCCGACCGAGACCGATTTCGAGAACACCCTGAACTACGCCTACGACGACCACCACATGCGCCAACTGCGGGTGCAGCGTCTGATCGGCGGCGAGTCCATCTCCACCAGCCCGCGGGCCCGCACCGTGCGTGCCCTGTCGCGCTTCCGCGTGCTGGGCGAAGAAGACGGCGTGATCACCGTGCGCTGCGCACAGAACCTGCGGGAATTCCGCAAGGACGTGCTCAAGCACTACACCGCCGACATCACCTTCCAGCTCAAGCGCGAAGGCGAGGGTTTCAAGATCCAGCGCAAGCTGATCCAGCTGATCAACTCCACCGATACCCTCGCCGGTATCGGTTACATCCTCTGAGGGCCGATCCATGAGCTGCTGCGCGTCGGCGATACCGCGTCATCAATGGCTTCGAGATGCTCATTTACAGCACGTAAACTCCGCTCTCTCAGCCATTTCTTCCTTGTCTCGCTCTAGCTCGCGAGCCCATGAGTCGACCCTGCGGAGCGCGCCATGAGTCAGATTGCACTCGTCACCGGCGCCGCCCAGGGCCTCGGCCTCGCCATCGCCAGCCGCCTGTTCGCCGCCGGTTACGCCGTGGTGATCTCCGACCTGTCGCTGGAACGCGCCCAGGCCGCTGCCGACCGGCTCGACCCGAGCGGCGAACGCAGCCTGGCGCTGAAACTCGATGTGGCCAGCAAGGCCGACTTCGAGGCGGCGCTGGCGGCGTCGCTGGATCGCTTCGGTGCGCTGCATGTGGTGGTGAACAACGCAGCCATGACCATGACCACGCCGGTCATGCAGATCAGCCCCGAGGAGTTCGACCGGGTCCTGAGCCTCAATACCCGCAGCGTCTTCGTCGGCTGCCAGGTATTCGGCGCGCACATGGCCGCCGCCGGCTACGGGCGGATCGTCAACATGGCTTCTCTGGCCGGGCAGAACGGCGGCACCGCCACGGGCGCGCACTACGCCGCGTCCAAGGGCGCCATCGTCACCCTGACCAAGATCTTCGCCAAGGAGCTGGCGGCCAGTGGTGTGACCGTCAACGCTATCGCGCCCGGGCCGATCGAATCGCCCGCCGTGCGCGCAGCGGTGCCGGCCGAGCGCATGGAAGGGCTGCTTGCCAACATCCCGGTCAAGCGCCTGGGCGATGCGGATTTCCTCGGCGATCTGGTGGTGCAGCTGGCGCGTCCTGAAGCCTATTTCACTACCGGGGCGACCTGGGATGTGAACGGTGGACTGTTCATGCGCTAAGTGCGCGAAGCGACAAAGCAAGGCCGTGCGTGCAGTGCGGTGGGTAACAACGAGAACAAGCAGCACCTTGAAGGTGCGGGAAGGCCGGTATGAGTGAGCAAGTGTTGAATCTGGTGGTCCGCAAGCGGGTGGAGCAGGGCGAGGGCGTGGTGATCCTCGACCTCGCCGACCCGTCGGGCAAACCCCTGCCGGCGTTCGAAGCCGGCGCCCATGTGGATATCCACCTCAAGCCCGGCCTGGTGCGCCAGTACTCCCTTTGCGGTGACCCGGCCAACGCCTCCGTCTACCGCCTTGGCGTGCTGCGCGATCCGGCTTCCCGTGGCGGTTCGGTTGCGGTCCATGAACTGCTGCAGGAAGGCAGCGAGGTCGCCATCGGCGCACCGCGCAACCTCTTCCCGCTGGCCGGCGGCGCGAGCCGTTCGATCCTCATCGGCGGTGGCATCGGCATTACCCCGATGATCGCCATGGCCCACGAGCTGACCGCGAAGGACAGTGCCTTCGAGCTGCACTACTGCGGTCGCTCGCGCAGCCGTACCGCCTTCCTCGACGAGCTGGAAAACGCCGACTTCGCCGCTTGCGTCCGTACCCATTTCGATGATGAGGCCGCCGAGCAGAAGCTCGACCTGCCCGCCGTGCTGGGGCAACCAGCGGCCGATGTTCACGTCTATGTTTGCGGCCCGGCCGGGTTCATGGACTGGGTGATCAGTGAGGCACGCAAGGCCGGTTACGCCGACGATCACATCCACCGCGAGTACTTCCAGGTGGAAGTGGACGCCAGTGGCGACAGCTTCGAAGTCGTTGCTTCGCGCAGCGGCAAGGCGGTGCAGGTGGCTGAGGGCCAGAGCATCGTCGACGCTCTCGCCGGCGTCGGTATCAAGATCGAGATTTCCTGCGAGCAGGGCGTCTGCGGTACCTGCCTGTGCGACGTACTGGAAGGCGAACCGGACCACCGTGACGTCTACCTGACCGATGAAGAAAAAGCCGCCAACGACCAGATCCTGGTCTGCTGCTCGCGGGCCAAGTCGAAAAAACTGGTGCTGGACATCTGACAGCTGAGGGGCAAGACCATGGTCGATACCAATGGATTCCGTAATGCCATGGCGCTGCTGGGCGGCGCCGTTTCAGTCATCACCACCGATGGCACCGCAGGCCGCTGGGGCTTTACCGCTTCGGCTGTGTGCAGCGTCACCGACCAGCCGCCGACGCTGCTGGTGTGCATGAACCGCTCCTCGTTCGCCAATGGCCATTTCAAACAGAACGGCGTGCTCAGCGTGAACGTGCTGACCGCCGAGCTGAAGGAAATCTCCGGTGTCTTCGCCAACCGCGAACTGGACTCCGAGCAACGTTTCGCCCGCGCCAGCTGGAGCACCCTGGAGAGCGGTTCGCCGCTGCTGGACGACGCCCTGGTGAGCTTCGACTGCCGCATCGCCCAGGCGCATGAGGTGGGCTCGCACACCATCTTCTACTGCGAGGTGCTGGGCATCCGTCACGGCAAGAACCAGGAAGGCCTGGTGTATTTCAACCGCGCCTACCACCGCCTGGGGGATGCCTCGCGCTCGGCCTGCTGATCGACCTGTAGGAGCGGGGGCCGCGAAAGTCTGCCGCAGGTTGTTCGCCAGCAAGCTGGCTCCTACGGCAAACGAGACCCGGTTAGCGTGTAGGAGCGGATTCATTCGCGATGCGGGTCGCAGGCCTGCCAATGGATTTCGGCTGATCGCCGGAATACCGGATGAAGTTGTACTTCATCCAGTTTGAAGCTGTACCCATAACTATATATATCGAGGGCGCCCGTACATGTTCGGGTGGCGGGCCTTGCTACAACTTTTTTGCAGTAAGTGGTTATAAAAACAAAACTGTGGATTAACTGCCGAAGTTGCACTTCTTGCTAATTAATCTGCTCCCACTAGATGTGCCTTGCATGCACATGTAAGAAAGGATCACTTCCATGTTTCAGAAAAGCTGGCTGGCCAGCGGCGTGGCTGCCGCGGGCCTGATGGGGATGCTCATGCCGATGTCCGCCCAGGCGGACTTCGTGAAGGATCGGCAAATCAGCCTTGGCCTGCGCAACTTCTATATCGATCGTGATTTCAAACAGGATGATGCGCCAAAGTCGCGTATTGGAAGTTGGACCCAGGGTTTCGACTTCCGTGCCATCTCCGGATATACCGAAGGCACTTTGCAGTTCGGTCTGGATGTATCCGGGCAATATGCCTATCGCCTCGATGGCGGCGGCGGTCGCGGCCCGGACACCATCATTCCCTACGACGACAGCAAAGGTGAGCAGGTGCGCGACTACGGCCGCGCCGCGCTGACCGGAAAGGTGCGTTACTCCAAGACCGAGTTGAAGGTCGGCGAGCATCGGCCGATGCTGCCGGTGGCCTTCTACGATGATTCCCGCCAACTGATCACCACTTTCCACGGCTTCCTGCTGGAGTCCCGTGAAGTGGACCGGCTGACGCTCACCGGTGGCCGTTTCACCGAGATCAGCAGTCGCGAATCGTCCAACCGCGAGAAGATGTACCTGTTCAATGGGCCGGACATCAAACGCCGCAGCGATGGCCTGAATTTCGGCGGTGCCACCTACGCCTTCACCCCGAGCCTTACCGCCAGCTACTTCTACGGCCAGCTGGAAGACATCTACCAGCAGCATTACCTGGGCGCGACCCATACCGCTGACCTGGGTGGCGGCTATGGCCTGAAGACAGACCTGCGCTACTTCGACAACAGCGAAGACGGCAAGGCGTTGTACGGCGATATCGACAACCGCTCCTACGGCGCGATGACCACCCTGCGCAAGGGCCCCCACGCCATCGGCGTCGGCTACCAGCGCATGCTCGGCGAGAGCGTCTTCCCAACCCTCAACGGCTACGCGCCGCAGCCGTATCTGGTGAACTGGTCCACCGTCGGTTTCGTAAAACCCAACGAAAGCTCCTGGCAGCTGCGCTACGACCTCGACTTTGCCGCCTACGGCGTGCCCGGCCTGAAGCTGATGACCCGCTACCTGCGAGGCACCGGCATCGACCGTGGCAACAACGCCCTGGACCAGAACGTCGAGAGCGAACGCAACATCTACCTCAGCTACGTGGTGCAGAGCGGCCCGCTCAGGGGCGTCGGTTTCGAGTGGCGCAACATCGACGTCAAGACACGCTACGGCAACGGCAGTGCCTCGGGTCCGGACTATCAGGAAAACCGCCTGATCACCACTTATACCTTCAAGTTCTGACCCTGCGGGGCCGGTCGAAAACGGTCGGCCCCGCATTCTTACCTGGCAGCGAGACTCCGATGCGACTCTACGAACTCATCACCTTCACCCTGCGCGTGCGTACTCCCGCCGCGACCCTGGCGCGCCTGGAATCCACCCTTGCCGAAGCGCTGCCGGGCTGCACATTGGTCGGCTGCTGGTCCTCGGAAATCGGCCCCCTGAACCAGGTCGCCGTGCTGCGCGGCTTCAGCGACGAACAGGCCCGTCAGGCCGAGCGCGAGCGCTACCTGCTGGCGCGGGATGCATTCGGCATCGAGGAGTTCATGCTCGACATGAAGGTGGAGAACTACAGCTTGTTTCCCTTCCTCGAACCCCTCGCGCCGGGCGCCCACGGCCCCTTCTACGAACTGCGCGAATACAACCTGATTCCCTCCGGTCTGACCCCCACCCTGGAAGGCTGGAAAAAGGCCGTCGCGCCGCGTACCGGAGAAAGTTATTCACAGGTCTACGCGGCCTTCTACGCCACCGACGGACGCACGCCGCGTTACCTGCACATCTGGCCCTACGCGACCCTGGAACAGCGGCTGGATGTCCGCACGCGAGCCGTCGAGGACGGCGTGTGGCCACCGGAGAACTCCGGGCCGCAACTGCGTGAAATGCATTCCACCGTCTACCTGCCGGCGAAGTTCTCGCCGCTGCAGTAGGCGAAAACCCTTTTTAGCTTTACCTCAGCCCGTTCCACTCCTTTGCGGGCTTTTTTTCTTGTTGTAGGGGCGCTTCGGCCGCTCTCTTGTGGGCGTGAATTTATTCGCCAAGGGCAGCGCAGGGGCCCCGAGCACGCTCAGGCACCGATATGCCCTTCGGACAGCTCTTCGATCAGATCCAGGCAATGGGTCAGCGCCGGGGAGGCATCGCCCACACGGCGGCTGATGATGATGGGGGAGGTGGCCTGGGCTTCCTGCAGGTTGGCGTAGCCGATGTCGATGCGGTGCAGCACCTGCACCGAGGCCGGTACCAGGGTGATGCCGATGCCGGCGGCGACCAGGCCGATGGCGGTCTGCAGTTCGTTGGTCCATTGCGCCACTTCGATCTGCAGGCCGTAGGCCGCGAACAGTGCCAGCACATGGTCGGCATAGCTTGGCCGTGGGTTGCCCGGATAGAGCACGAAAGGCTCCTGGGCCAGGTCGGTAAGGCTCACCGGGCCGGGTAGAAGCGGATGTCCGGCGGGGAGGGCGGCCACTAGCGGGTCGAGGGTCAGCACCTCTTGCTGGATGGCCGGATCATTGATGTGGATGCGGCCGAAGCCGACGTCGATGCGCCCGGCCTTGAGCGAGTCCACCTGTTGCAGGGTGGTCATCTCCGACAGGCCCAGTTCCAGCCCGGCGTCGCTGCGCAAACGACGGATCAGATCGGGCAGCACACCGTAGAGGGTGGAGGGCGCGAAGCCGATGCCGAGCCAGGCTTTTTCGCCTGACCCAATGCGGCGGGTATTGTCACAAACCTTCGTCAGCTGCTCGAGGAGGGTGCTGGAGTGCTCATGGAAAAAGCGTCCTGCCTCGGTCAGGCGCAGGGGTCTGCCACGGTCCAGCAATGCCACCCCGAGCTCCTCTTCGAGTTGCTGTATCTGCCGGCTCAGTGGGGGTTGAGCGATGTGCAGGCGCTCGGCGGCACGGGTGAAATTGAGGGTTTCGGCAAGCGCCTGGAAGTAGCGCAGGTGGCGAAGCTCCATGGTGACTCCGGGGCGGTGACTTTTCGGGTTTGTCGATACCCTGTAGGTATCGTGCTAGACAAACTCTATATTGGACCCCGCGATTTGTCGCGGCCACTATCGGGACCAGATGAAACGAACCTGATGGGTATTGAAGTGAGCCAAGTCCTGATCGAAAGCGTCGAGACGATCATCGTCGACCTGCCGACCATCCGCCCGCACAAGCTGGCCATGCACACCATGCAGAACCAGACCCTGGTGGTGATCCGCCTGCGCTGCTCCGATGGCATCGAAGGCATCGGCGAGTCCACCACCATCGGTGGGCTGGCCTACGGCAACGAAAGCCCGGAGAGCATCAAGCAGAACATCGACAGCCACCTCGCGCCGCTGCTGATCGGCCAGGACGCCAGCAACATCAATGCCGCCATGCTGCGCCTGGACAAGGCCGCCAAGGGCAACACCTTCGCCAAGTCCGGCCTGGAAAGCGCACTGCTCGACGCCCAGGGCAAGCGCCTCGGCCTGCCGGTGAGCGAACTGCTCGGCGGCCGCGTGCGTGACGGCCTGGAAGTGGCCTGGACCCTGGCCAGCGGGGATACCGCCAAGGACATCGCCGAAGCCGAGCACATGCTGGAAATCCGCCGTCACCGCATCTTCAAACTGAAGATCGGCGCGGGTGAAGTGAACCGCGACCTCAAGCACGTGATCGCCATCAAGCAGGCCCTGGGCGACAACGCCAGCGTGCGTGTCGACGTCAACCAGGCCTGGGACGAATCCGTTGCCCTGCGTGCCTGCCATATCCTTGGTGATAACGGCATCGACCTGATCGAACAGCCCATTTCGCGCATCAACCGTTCCGGCCAGGTACGCCTGAACCAGCGCAGCCCGGCGCCGATCATGGCCGACGAGTCCATCGAAAGCGTCGAGGACGCCTTCAGCCTGGCTGCCGACGGCGCCGCCAGCATCTTTGCCCTGAAAATTGCCAAGAACGGTGGCCCACGTGCCGTGCTGCGCACCGCCCAGATCGCCGAGGCGGCCGGTATCGCCCTGTATGGCGGCACCATGCTGGAAGGCTCCATCGGCACCCTGGCGTCGGCCCATGCCTTCGTCACCCTCAAGCAACTGACCTGGCACACCGAGCTGTTCGGCCCACTGCTGCTGACCGAGGAAATCGTCACCGAAGCGCCGGTCTACCGCGACTTCCAGCTGCACGTGCCGCGTACCCCGGGCCTTGGCCTGGCCCTGGACGAAGAGCGCCTGGCGTTCTTCCGCCGCAAGTAAACAGGAGATCTTTCCATGCTGTTCCACGTGAAGATGACCGTAAAACTGCCGGTCGACATGGACCCCACCAAGGCGGCCAAGCTCAAGGCCGACGAGAAAGAACTGGCCCAGCGCCTGCAGCGTGAGGGCAAGTGGCGCCACCTGTGGCGCATCGCCGGTCACTACGCCAACTACAGCGTGTTCGACCTCGCCAGCGTCGAGGAGCTGCACGACACCCTGATGCAGCTGCCGCTGTTCCCCTACATGGAGATCGAGGTGGACGGCCTCTGCCGCCACCCGTCATCGATTCACGAAGACGATCGCTGATCGATTCGCGCCCGATAACAACAAGATGAGGAAATAGCCATGACTATCAAACTGTCCAGTACCGAAAGCGTCCAGAAGTTCTTCCAGGAAGTGAGCGGCTTCAACAACGACCAGGGCAGCCAGCGCATGAAGAAGCTGGTGAACCGCATCCTGGTCGACACCATCAAAATCATCGAAGACCTGGAAGTCACCACCGAAGAGTTCTGGAAAGCGGTGGACTACTTCAACCGCATGGGCGCCCGTGGCGAAGCCGGCCTGCTGGTAGCCGGCCTTGGCCTGGAGCACTACCTGGACCTCCTGCTGGATGCCCAGGACGAGCAGGCCGGCCTGTCCGGCGGCACCCCGCGCACCATCGAAGGCCCGCTGTACGTGGCCGGCGCGCCGCTGTCCGAAGGTGAAACCCGCATGGACGACGGCACCGATGCCGGTACCGTGATGTTCCTCCAGGGCCAGGTCAAAGACGCCGATGGCAAACCGATCGCCGGTGCCGTGGTCGACCTGTGGCACGCCAACACCAAGGGCACCTACTCCTACTTCGACACCACCCAGTCGGACTACAACCTGCGTCGCCGCATCGTCACCGATGCCGATGGCCGCTACCGCGCCCGCAGCATCGTGCCGTCCGGCTACGGCTGCCCGCCGGATGGCACCACCCAGGAAGTGCTGAACCACCTGGGCCGCCACGGCAATCGTCCGGCACACATCCACTTCTTCATCTCCGCACCGGGCTATCGCCACCTGACCACCCAGATCAACCTGTCGGGCGACGAATACCTGTGGGACGACTTCGCCTATGCCACCCGCGACGGGCTGGTGGGCGAGATCCGATTCACCGAGGACGCCGCCGCTGCTGCCGCCCGTGGCGCTGTGGATCGCTTCGCCGAAATCGACTTCGACTTCCAGTTGCAGAAGGCCCCGAGCCCAGAGCAGGAAGCCATCCGCGACCGCGTTCGCGCCGAAGCCTGAGTCACCGAATCGGCGGGGGAGGCTGGTTCCCCCGCTGTTTGAGCCGGCCGATTGGCCGGCTTTTTTATGGGCGGCTAGTCAACCTGGATCGGCCGTCGGGGCGTGGCCGAACGCCGCTTCCCTCACCCCAACCCTCTCCCAGAGGGAGAGGGGGCTGTCCAAGCAGGATGGCTGGTGAGTGCCCGGCGCGAGTCACCTCTCTCCTTTCGGGAGAGGGGCCAGGGGGAGGGTGGTTGACCCCGCGCTAGGCCTTTCGCGAATGAATTCTCTCCCACAAATGAGCACCCCTGACTCCCCGGATAGCCATCCCCGACTATCCGGATTTCGCCATTCCACGGGATGCCGCCTAATCGACGGACAACCATCGGAGGTGCCCATGACCCGCCCCAGTGATCCGGCCGAACTGGCCGCTTACTACGACGTGCAATACAACGCTCGCGCCAGCGTCGAAGACTTCGATCAGTACCCGCGCCAGTACCGCGCACTGAGCGACTCAGCCCACGCGAGCCTGAAGTGCTTCAAGGATGTGTCCTACGGGCCGGGTACCGGTGAGCGGTTGGATATCTTCCCTGCCGAGCAGCCGAACGCGCCGGTGCTGTTGTTCATCCATGGCGGCTATTGGCGTGCCCTTTCCAAGGCCGATTCGGCATTCATGGCGCCAGCCCTGACCGCTGCCGGCGCTTGCGTGGTGGTGCTGGACTACGACCTGGCTCCGGCCGTGACCCTCGATCACATCGTCGACCAGACCCGCCGCTCGCTGGCCTGGCTGCACCGGCATATCGCCGATTTCGGCGGCGATCCGCAGCTCCTGTATGCGAGCGGCAGCTCGGCGGGCGGGCACCTCACCGGGATGCTGCTGGCTGGAGGCTGGCACGGACGCTATGGCGTGCCGGACAGTGTGCTGCGTGGTGCGCTCCCCATCAGTGGGCTGTTTGATCTGCGACCGTTGCTGGAAACGCATATCAATGGCTGGATGGGAATGGACGAAGCGGCGGCGCGGCGCAACAGCCCGACTTTCCATTTGCCGACGCGGGGAGCCGAGCTGGTGATCAGCTATGGCGCGCAGGAAACGGCGGAATTTGCGCGCCAGTCCCACGAGTTCCTCGACGCCTGGATCGCGAGGGGGCTGCCAGGTCGCTTCGTGGCCGCACCGGGCAAGAACCACTTCGATGTCGTGCTGGAGCTAGGCCAGCCGGGGACGCAGCTGTATCGGGCAGTGTGCGAACTCATGGGCCTGAATGGGTGAGCCTGTAGAAGGTGCGAATTCATTGGCTATGTCTGCATTACGTCTTGCAAGGAGCTGCATTGCCCGTAGGAGCTGGCTTGCCAGCGAATGGCCGCGTTTCGCTGGCAAGCCAGCTCCTACAAGGCTCTTGGCCTGATGGTCAATCTCTCGCAACAGCTAACGCAGACATAGCGAATGAATTCGCCCCTACAAGGAAAGCAGCGGTGATCAACCCACCAACCCCCTCAGCTGCCTGGTGATCCGCTGCTTCTCGTCCAGCCGCTGCATGATGCGCTGGACGATTTCGTAGCGGGTGGTGGCAACGCGCTTCATCTCCGCCAGGGCCTGCAGGGCGATGGCGGATTTCTCCAGGCCGGCGCGGGTCGAACCGTCCACTTGTGCAAGGCCCGTACGTGCGTTTTCCGAGGCCTGTTGCAAGCCTCCGACAATCTCCCTGATCTGTTCGCTCGCCTCGTTGGCACGGCGGGCGAGGTGGCGCACCTCGTCTGCCACCACGGCGAATCCACGGCCCTGTTCGCCAGCGCGTGCCGCTTCAATGGCGGCGTTGAGAGCCAGCAGGTTGGTCTGTTTGGCGATCTCCTGGATGCTGCCGACGATGGAGCCGATGCGCTGTGACTGATCGCTGAGGTCGTTGAACACTTCAGTGATATGTCCCATGTACTGGCCCAGTTCGCCGATGGAGTTTTTCGAGTCCTCGATGCTGTTGGTGGAGAGCTGCAAGTTCTCGCCCGCCTGGCGAGCCAGGCTGTTGGCCTGTTGCATGTCTTCCGCGCTTTCGGCGATGGCCAGGCCAAGGTCGGCCAGGCGGGCCAGCAGGTGTTCGAGGGGTAGGGTTAGGACCGGCGCTACCGGGATTTCCAGCGCGGGCGGTGGAGCGGGTAGCGGTTCCGGCGCCGGTTGGTTCAGCGGGACCTCGACTACCCGGGCTGGCAGGTGGTGGTAGAGCAGCCCACCACAAAGGGTGCAGGCGCTCGCCAGGAGCAGGGGCCAGGAGCTGGCCAGCAACCAGGCAGCGAGCATGAAGAGTCCGCCGAGACAGAGCAGCAGGGCGGCCAGGGATTTTCGGGGCATGGCGGTTTCCTTGTCGGGGCAGGGACTGTGGGCAAGAAACCTGTTGGGGCGAATTTATTCGCCCCAACAGGGCTTAGAACAGTGCCAGGGTGTAGTTGAGGATCAGACGGTTCTCGTCGATGTCGGTGCGATAGTTGGAACGTGCGGTGACATTGCGGATGCGCACGCCCAACCCCTTGAGCGAGCCGCTCTGGATCACGTAGCCGATATCCAGGTCGCGTTCCCAGTCCTCGCCTTCGAAGCCCTTACCGGTATCCACGTTGTCGCCCTTGATGTAGCGCACCGTGGTGGTCAGGCCGGGGATGCCGAGGGCGGCGAAGTCGTAGTCATGGCGCACCTGCCAGGAGCGCTCATCCGCCGAGGCGAACTCGTAGGTCGGCACTTCGTTGCCCAGCGGCGTGATGTTGGCGAACACCTTGGGGAAGCCCTGGTCGCCGTACATACCCTGGTAGCCGACGAAGAAGGTATGGCCGCCTCGCTTGGCCGAGAGCAGAGAGTAGAAGGCCTGGTTGTCGACCTCGCCGATCAGCTTCTTGCCGTCCTCGGAAGAATCGTAGAAGCCCATGTTGGCGCCCAGCACCCAGTCACCCACCGGCTCGGCGTGCTTGAGGCTGATCAGGCGCTGGTCGTAGATGTCTTCGAGCTGCGCGTACCAGGTACCCACCGTGGTGCGGTTGGCGTTGAAGGCGTAGTCGGCACCGGCGTAGTTGAAGGCATCGCTGGAAGCCTGCCGTTGCGGCTGGTAGCCGATCTGAGCCTGGATCTTGTCGTCGCCGGCCTCGTTGCGCAGGCTTGTACCGGTCAGATGGCCGCCTTGCAAGGTCAGCCCGGCGATCTCGGTGGAGGTGATGCTGGCACCCTGGTAGCTGGGCGGCAGCAGGCGGATGTCGCTGAACATCAGCACGGGCAGGTTGGGTTGCAGTTCGCCGACTTTCAGCTCGGTCTTCGACACGCGCATTTTGCCGGCCACGCCCAGGCGGCTGTAGTCGTCGGCGGCCTCGCCATCTTCCTGCACCGG
This sequence comes from Pseudomonas sp. JS3066, assembly GCF_036328175.1. NCBI lineage: Bacteria > Pseudomonadati > Pseudomonadota > Gammaproteobacteria > Pseudomonadales > Pseudomonadaceae > Pseudomonas > Pseudomonas sp. JS3066. The sequence goes on along the minus strand of NZ_CP143312.1, from coordinate 3,966,807 downwards.
CAGCAGGCCGGTGTTCACCCGGTCGGGACTGCTGTCGAGCTTGATGCCGAGGGTGCCGATGGCATCGATGCCGAAACCGACCGGGCCGGGCGTGTAGCCGGACTTGAAGTTGAGGATGAAGCCCTGGGCCCATTCCTCGGCCTTGGACTGCTGGTTCGGCCCGACGATGTCGGAGAAATCGCGACTGAAGTAATAGTTGCGCAGTTGCAGCGTGGCGGTGGAATCCGCGATGAAGCCGGACTCTGCAGCCAGGGCGGAAAGCGGGAGGGTGCTCAAGAGGATCGGGAACGCACGGGACTTGTAGATCATCGCAAGGCTCTTCTTCTTCTGGTTTTCAGGGCGCACCCGTCCGCCGCCGGCTTTTGCTGAGCCGGTGGGGAGCGGATTGCGTCGGGATTACCGGTCCGTCTTGACTACGGGCCGGGAGGCTGGGCGTTGGTCAGACGCCCAGGTATCGATGCGACAACTCCGGTGTCGCGGCGAGCTGGTCCGGCGTGCCCTGCCAGACCTGTCGGCCCTTCTCGATGATGTGGTGGCGATCGACCACCCGCGCCATCTCCTTGAGGTTCTTGTCGATGACCAGGATGGTCTCGCCCTCTGCCTTGAGGGTCACCAGGCAGTTCCAGATGGTCTCGCGGATCACCGGGGCCAAGCCTTCGGTGGCTTCGTCGAGGATCAGCAACTGCGGGTTGGTCATCAGCGCGCGGCCGACGACCAGCATCTGCTGCTCGCCTCCGGAGAGGGTCTTCGACAACTGCTCCTGGCGCTCTTCCAGGCGCGGGAACAGGGCGTAGATGCGTGCCAGGTCCCACTTGCCGCCCTTGGTGGCGGTAGCCAGCAGGTTCTCCTTCACGCTCAGGCTGCCGAAGGTGCGGCGGCCCTCCGGCACCAGGCCGAGGCCCGCCTGGGCGATGCGGTAGGGCGTGGCGCCGCGCATCTCCTGGCCGTGTATGCGGATGCTCCCGGCACTGGGCTTGAGCAGGCCCATGATGGATTTCACGGTGGTGGTCTTGCCCATGCCGTTGCGGCCGATCAGTGAGACCACCTGACCCTGTTCGATCGTCAGGTGCATGTCGAACAACACCTGGCTCAGACCGTAGCCGGCCTGCAATCCACTGACTTCAAGCATGTTCTTCCCCCAGGTAGGCGGCGCGGACCTGCGCGTTGCTGCGGACTTCTTCGACGGAGCCGGTGAGGATCGTCTGGCCATAGACCAGCACGGTGATGCGGTCGGCCAGGGCGAACACGGCATCCATGTCGTGCTCCACCAGCAGGATGGCGTAGCGCCCCTTGAGCGACTGGAGCAGATCGGTCATCCGCGCGGATTCTTCCGCACCCATGCCCGCCATGGGTTCGTCCAGCAGCAGGACAGATGCCTCCTGGGCCAGCGCCAGGGCTAGCTCCAGCTGGCGGCGTTCACCGTGGGACAGCTCGCTAACCAGGTCCTGCGCGCGGTGGCCGAGGCCGACCTGTTCCAGGTAGTCCTGGGCCGGGTCCAGCAAGCTGCGGTCGCGGGACAGCGGGCGCCACATGCCGAAACTCTTGCCTTCGCGAGCGGCGATGGCCACGGCGACGTTCTCCAGCAGGCTGAAGTCCGCGTAGAGCTGGCTGACCTGGAAGGAGCGGGCCAGGCCCAGGCGCGGCCGCTCATGGGCCGGCACTTCGGTGATGTCCCGGCCGGCGAAGAGGATCTGCCCCTTGTCCGGCCGGATTTCCCCGGCGATCTGCGAGATAAGCGTCGACTTGCCCGCGCCGTTGGGGCCGATGATCGCGTGCAACTCGCCAGCGGCCAGCTCCAGGTTGGCGCCGTTAGTGGCTTTCACTGCACCGAACGCCTTCTCCAGGCCACGGATGGACAGTTGCGCGCTCATGGATGCACCTCACGGGTGGTGGCGACAGGGGAGGACTTGGAGTAAGCCTTGCGCGGCCGCTGGCGGGCCATCAGCAGGCCGTAGATGCCCTGGCGGCCGAACAGCACTACCAGCAGCAGGAGGGGGCCGAAGATCAGCAGCCAGTGCTCGGTCCACAGGCTCAGCAGCTGTTCCAGACCGAGGTAGGCGGCCGCCCCCAGCACCGGGCCGAGGAGGGTACCGACGCCACCGAGGATGACCATCGCCATCAGCTCGCCGGACTTCTGCCAGGCGCCCATGTCAGGGCTGACGAACAGCGCGTAGTTGGCCCAGAGCACGCCGGCCAGGCCCGCGCCGAGGCCGGCGATGACGAAGGTGGTGAGGCGGTAGCGCAGGGGTTTCAGACCGAGGCTGATGGTGCGTCGCTCGCTCTGCTTGAGGCCGCGCAGGACGAAGCCGAAGCGCGACCCGACCAGGCGCCGGCAGAACAGCAGCCAGGTCACCAGCAGGGCCACGCAGAGGTAATAGAACTGGTTGGCGTCGTTCAGGTCGAGGCCGGGCAGGCTGTTGCGCTCGTTCATCAGGATGCCGTCGTCGCCACCATAGAGCGACAGCGAGCCGAGGATGAAGTAGAGCATCTGGCTGAAGGCGAGGGTGATCATGATGAACTGTACGCCGCTGGTACGCAGCGACAGGTAGCCCATCACCAGGCCCAGCAGGGCGCAGCAGAGCAGGGCCAGCGGCCAGACGATGAGCGCGCTGTTGCTGCCTTCCCAGCCCCACAGCGGCATCGCCTGCGAGCTATGGAAGGCGATGATGCCGACCACGTAGCCGCCCAGGCCGAAGAAGGCCGCGTGGCCGAAGCTGACCAGGGCGCCGTAGCCGATCAGCAAATCCAGGCTGGCGGCGGCCATGCCGTAGATGGCCAGGCGCGTGAACAGACTGACCAGGAAGGGTTCGTCGAACAGCGCCGCCACCAGGGGCATCAGCGCGAAGGTGGCCAGGCAGGCCAGGTCGATGAAGAGGCGTCGGGACATGGAATTCTCCTCAGGCGCGGGACGGCAGCAGGCCGCGTGGACGCACCAGCAGCACCAGGGCCATGACGATGTAGGCGCTGGCGGAAATCAACCCGGCGCTCAGCGCGCCGCTGACCTCGGCCGGCAGCAGCTGGTCCAGCAGTTGCGGGATGTAGGCGCGGCCCAGGCTGTCGACCATGCCGATCAGCAGGGCGCCCACCAGGGCACCGCGCACCGAGCCAACGCCGCCGACGACGATGACCACGAAAGTAGTGATCAGCACCTTCTCGCCCATGCCGATCTCTACCGAGAGCAGCGGCGCGGCCATGAATCCGGCGAGGCCGCAGAGCATGCAGCCGAAGACGAATACCAGGGTGTAAAGACGGCTGATGTTCACCCCCAGCGCACCGACCATCTCGTGGTCGTCGGCGCCGGCGCGGATCAGCATGCCCAGGCGGGTGTGGTTGATCAGCAGCCACATGCCCAATGCCACCAGCAGGCCAGCGCCGATGAACAGCAGGCGGCTGACCGGGTACATCAGGCCGGGGAGCACTTCGACGAAGGCGTTGTACCAGTCCGGCGTCGGCATGGCCGGCGGGCTGCGGCCGAACAGCAGGGTGATCAGCTCGTTGGTGAAGAACACCACTGCGAGGGTGGCCAGCACCTGGTCCAGATGGTCGCGGTTGTAGAGGCGGCGGATGATCCCGGTCTCGATCACCAGGCCGTAGAGCGCGGCACCGGCCAGGGCGGCGAGGCCGCCGAGCCAGAACGAGCCGCTGGCGATGGCGGTATAGGCGGCACAGAAGGCGCCGACCATATAGAAGGCGCCATGGGCCAGGTTGATGACGCCCATGATGCCGAAGATCAGCGTCAGGCCGGAGGCGAGCAGAAACAGCAGCGCGCTGTACTGCAGGCCATTGAGAAGTTGTTCGAGCAACAGCATGGCGAAGTCCTGCGGTGGTGGCCCGCCGGTGTGGCCGGCGGGCTGGCGGATCAGATTGGAATCAGAGCGCGCACTGGGTCGCGTAACTGTCCACCTGGGCCTTGGCGATGGTCTTCACCGGCACTTCGGCGAGCTTGCCGTCGGCGCCGGCCTGGACCTTGAGCAGGTGCCAGTCGATCACCGCATGCTGGTTGCTACCGAAGCGGAAGTCGCCACGTACCGAGTCGAAGCGGGCATCGCGCAGGGCCGCGCGGAAGGCGTCGGCGTCCTTGAGGTCGCCGTTGGTGGCCTTGAGTGCCGAGCCGATCAGGCGCGCGGTGTCGTAGCCCTGGGCGGCATACATGGTCGGCGCGCGGTTGTACTTCTCGGTGAAGGCCCTGATGAAGGCCTGGTTGGCCGGGTTGTCGGACTGCGGGTTCCAGCCGCTGACCACGTTGACGCCCTCGGCCACGTTGCCGGTGGCGGCGAGCATGCGTTCATCCATGGAGAACACCGGCACCACCATCGGAATGCTCTTCGACAGGCCCGAGCTGCCGTACTGCTTGGCGAAGTTGATGCCTGCACCACCCGGGTGGAACTGGAACACGGCGTCCGGGTTCAGCGAGCGGATGCGCGCCAGTTCCACGGAGAAGTCCAGTTGGTTGAGCTTGGTGTAGATCTCGGTGACTTCGCCCTTGAAGGTGCGCTTGAACCCGGCCAGCGCATCGCGACCGGCCTGGTAGTTGGGCGCCAGGATGACCATCTTCGTGTAGCCCAGGTCGTTGGCGGCAACGCCGGCCATCTCATGGGGCACATCGTTCTGGTAGGAGGCAGCGAAGTAGTTCGGCTTGCACTGCGCGCCGGCAAGGTTGGACGGTGCGGCGTTGGTGCTGATGTAGAAACGGTCGCCCTGGGTGGCACCGTTAACCACGGCGGCCAGCACGTTGGAGAACATCACGCCGGTGTAGAGGGAGATGCCATCCAGGCTCATGCGGTCGATGATCTGCTTGCCCTTGGCGGGTTGCAGGCCGTCGTCCTCGACCACCAGTTCCACCGGCACGCCGCCGAGCTTGCCGCCTTCCTGGTCCATGGCCAGGCGGAAGGCGTCGCGGGCGTCCTCGCCGAGGTAACCGGCCGGGGTCGAAAGTGTGGTGATGAAGCCGATGCGCACAGGTTCCTGTGCCAGGGCGGGAAGGGAAGAGGCCAGTGCGGCCCCGAGCATCGCAAGGTTCAGAGTCGTTTTCATGGTTACCGCCTTGGTTACGCAGTGCCGTCGTGACCCGGCCTGCTAGTTGTTGTGTGGGCAGTTGGTGAAGCGGGTGGAGCGTATTTGTTGTTTTGTGTGCCGCCGTAGGCGCGAGCTTGCCAGCAGCGCACCGCGCATTCGCCAGCAAGCTGGCTCCTACAAAGGGGCCTGCGTTTGGGACGAGCCTCAGGTATTGCTCTCGGTGAACTTCTCGAAATACAGGTGGCCGTTGTCGATGCCGTTTTCCGTGAGCCAGGTCTTCACCGACTCGACCATCGGCGGGGGGCCGCAGAGGTACATGTCGAACGGGGATTCGCGCAGGGCCGCTGCATCGAAGTGCTTCGCTACGTAACCGCGCTTACCGTTCCAGTCCTGGCCTTCGTCGCTGATCACCGGGGTGAAACTGAAGTCCGGGATGCGCGCGGCATAGTTCTGGATGCGCTCCAGCTCGCAGAGGTCCGCTACCTGGCGCACGCCATAGAACAGGTGTACCGGCTGTCCGCAGCCGCCGTTCGCGGCGATATCGTCGAGCATGCCGAGGAAGGCGGAGAGGCCGGTGCCGCCGGCCACCATCAGCAGCGGTTTTTCGATGTGGCGCATGTAGAAGGCACCCAGCGGGGCTTCGAAGCGGATCTCGTCACCCACCTTGCAGCGTTCGCGGATGTAGTTGCTCATCACCCCGTCCGGCAGCAGGCGGATGAGGAACTGCAGCTTGTTCTCCGCGTTCGGTCGGTTGGCGAAGGAGTAGGAGCGTTTCGAGTCCGTGCCCGGTACCTGCAGGCGGGCGTACTGTCCCGGCAGGAAGTCCAGGTGCTGGCCGTCGATGCCGGCATCCAGGTGGAGGATGGCGGTGGTCGGCGACACCTGCTCCACAAAGGTGACCACGCCACGCTCTTGCACCGGCCGCGCCGCGCTGCAGAGCGATGAGGCGAAATCGAAGTAGAACGAGGCATCGGACTGCACACGGGTCTGGCAGGTGAGCATCCTGCGCTGCTCCAGGTCCTTGGCCGACAAGGCTTCTTCGTCCACGTAGTCCATTGCGTAGCGGCCAGATTCGCAGCGGCCCATGCAGGTGCCGCAGACACCCTCGCGGCAGTCCAGCGGAATGTTGATGCCGTTACGCAGGGCGGCGTCGAGCAGGATCTCGTTGCCCTGCACGGGGAAGAACAGGGTTTTGCCATCGGCAAAACTGAAGGCGACCTTGTGATTCATGGCGCATGCATCCGGGCAATCAGAGGTGGTAGAAGTCGAGCACCGAGTTGATGGTGTCGTTGAGCAGGACCATGTGCTTGCGGGTGATCTTCCAACTCTCGCCGCTGGGCTTGAGGTGGTAGGTCGCATGGCCAAAGAAGTGCTCGGCCTGGCCCAGGCGGTAGTACAGGGTCTGCCAGCCGGCCGTCACTTCGAGCTGACCGTCTTCGCGCTCGGTGATGCGCACATTGCTGATCTGGTGCAGGGTGCGCGGCATCGGGATGGTCGAGGCGGCCTTGCCGGTGCGGATGCGGAACACGCGGTCTTCCAGGCCCGAGCGGTTGCTGTAGTAGATCAGCGACATGCCGCGTTTCGGGTCGGTGGTGTACTGGTGCTCGGACTCCCACTGCGGCAGGTGGTACTCGCACTGCTCGTCGAACAGGTCCAGGTAGGCATCCCAGTCCTGGGCGTCGCACAGGGCGGACTTGCGATAGAGGAATTGTTCGATCTGGTATTGCAGCTGCGAGTTCATGCCTGCACCTCCTGCAGTTTCAGGGCTTTCTGGTCCAGACCCTGGAGCAGGAACCGCTGCCAGTTGCTGTGCTGGTTCACGTACAGGCCTTCATGGGTGAATTCGGTGCCGGTCATCACCGGGGCGATGCCCAGGGTCTGGCTGTTCGGCGTGGCGCCGGTGACCCACTTGCCGTAGCCGCGGGAGATGTCGCTCCAGCGCTCCAGGCGCCCCTGGAAGCCGCGTTGCTGTTCGCGGAATTCCACCAGGTCGTCGGGGGTGCCGAGGCCGGAGACGTTGAAGAAGTCCTCGAACTGGCGGATGCGGCTCTCACGGTCGGCGTCGGATTCGCCCTTCACGCCAATGCACTGGCTGATGATCTCGGTCTTGTTCCAGGCCACCGGGCGCACGATGCGCAGCTGGGAGCTGATCTGGTCCATGAAGAACAGGCTGGGGTAGATGTTCAGGTTGCGCAGGCGGTGCATCATCCACTCCGCCTTGGCCTGGCCGTGCTCCTGCACCAGGCGCGGCATTACGGTGGCGTAGCCGGGACGCACGGTTGGGTTGGGCATGTCGCTGAACAGCACGCTGTGTCCGTTGTTGAAGGAGAACCAGCCATCGTCGGTCTCGGCATCGCCGGCGCCGAGCTTGCTGTAGTCCAGCGTGCTGCTGGCGCCACCCTTGGCGGCGTTGACCTGCTGGCGATGTTGCACGGTGGCCACGTAGTTGTAGTGCACGGTGCTGACGTGATAGCCGTCCAGGCCGTTCTCGTTCTGCAGCTTCCAGTTGCCGTCGAAGGTGTAGGTGGACTTGCCCGGCAGCACTTCCAGCTCGCCGGTGGGCGACTGGGCGACCATCATGTCGAAGAACACCTTGGCGTCGCCGAGGAAGTCTTCCAGGCTGTCGGTGCCCGTGACGTCGAGGCTGATGAAGACGAAGCCCTTGTAGCTTTCGATGCGCGCCTTCTTCAGTCCTCGGGTGGCCTTGTCGAAGCCTTCCGGGTATTCGCCAGGTGCCTTCACCTTCACCAGGCGGCCGTCGCTCTTGTAGCACCAGGCGTGGAAGGGGCAGGTGAAGGTGGACTGGTTGCCCTTGCCGACGCGCGTGAGGGTGGCGCCGCGATGCTGGCAGGCGTTGATCAGGGCGTTCAGCGCGCCATTGCCGTCACGGGTGATGATCATCGGCTGGCGGCCGGCGCGCATCGTCATGAAGTCGTGGACGTTGGGGATCTCGCTCTCGTGGCAGGCGTAGATCCAGTTCTTCTCGAAGATCAGCTCCATCTCCAGGTCGAACAGGTCCGGCTCGGTGAACATGTCCCGGGCAATGCGGTACACGCCTTCGGCCGGACGGAAGTCCAGGCAGCCGCTGACGTACTCTCTCCACTGCGCAACGTTTTTATTCGAAGTATTCATGGGTGGCACCTTCCACATCGGGCGAAACAGTGGAGGTCATTAGAAGGAGCCGGGACTTCCCCGGTCTATCCGTTTGGTTGGCAAAGACGCGCCGAAAATTTTGTGTCCCGGTTGCAGGCCAGAGAGCAGACGGGGCGGGGTTTCCAGCGGATTTCGGGCGGCCGGAAAAAGCGGATAGCCTTTGTCCAGGGAGCGGATAGCGACGAGGCTCTGAAGGGGAATTGAATCCACTCTGTCGGCAGGTTGGCGGGGCGCGGTAACGGCCGCCTGGCCTGGATTGGCCCGAGGTAACGCAAAGTCGTGGAAATTGCGGATGGCTAGCCGATTCGTTCGCTGCGCGCTATCCGAAAAGTTGGCAAAGACTATCCGCCGGTGCTGCGCGGGTAACCCTTCGCCTGCGCGCCCTTCCCACGTCAGGTAACACTGGGGTGCTTTACCTGTCTGGCGGTGCTTCATCGAGTGGCGCCGGTGACGGTGGCCAACGCGCGCATCGAAGTGTTGCTGCGCGTGCTTCAGCGCGTGGCAGCAAGGCTCTGGGATGAGGCGTCCAGACGCGCGGTCTGGTTCTTTGAAGTGACCCGTCCGGGGGATCGAGGAACGGTTCTATCCGGAAAGTTGGCCAATGCTATCCTCGTTTTCTGCTCTTCGAAGGATCGTGCTGGCGTGGCATGGAGCTTGCCTGCTTTAACTCGACGCGCCGCTAGAGCGCGCATCTCCAATTGCCGCGTTGGGTGCCGCGTGATGAGTACGAAGAACCATCTTCATTTTCGAGACATATCCGCCGATCGCTACGATCTGGCCGGAGCCCGTTCCTGGATGTCGAACATTTGCGGCCCCCACCACTTGAAGGTGGCGAAGCCTGAACGCATCCAGTTCCACCACAGCGGCAATGTGCTGCCCTCGATGTCCACGACCCTGGGCTATGTGGAGTACGGCACCGACGTCACCATCGGCGTCGGCGAGGACATGAACCTCAATTGCTACAGCCTCAGCCTGCCGCTCTGCGGTGAACAGGAGCTGGCCAAGTCCGGGCGTCTGCTGCGTTCGGATCGCGACTGGGGGGTGATTGTCTCGCCCCACGAGCATCAGGAACTGACCATCGCCGGCGACTGCCACAAGTTGCAGGTAGCCATTCCCCGCGCGGCGATGCTGCAGACCCTGGAAGACCTGCTGCAACGCAGCGTGGATACTCCTCTGTGCTTCCAGGCCGAGATGGACGCCGTGGATGGCGCGGCCGCGTCCTGGTGGCGCATGGCCCGGCACCTGATCGACGAGCTGGAGCGCAGCCGCGATCTCTACGGGCAGCTGTTCTTCACCCGTGACCTGGAAAGCGCGTTGATCAAGGGGCTGATCCTGGCGCAGCCGAACAACTATTCGGAAGAGCTGCGCGAACGCCTGGAGATAAAGCTGCCTCACTACCTGCTGCGTGCCCGTTCCTTCATCCAGGTCCACGCCCGCGAGGATATCTGCCTGGAGGACATCGAGCGGGCTGCCGGCGTTTCGCGCTTCAAGCTGTTCGAGGGCTTCAAGAAGTACTTCGGCCAGTCGCCCATGGCGTTCCTGAAAAAGCACCGGCTCACTGCAGTGCGCCAGGACATCCTCGAGGACCGTTCCCAGCGCAACATCTCGGCGATTGCCCTGGCCTGGGGCTTCAATCACCTCGGACGCTTCTCCAGCGAGTACCGCAAGCTGTTCGGCGAGACGCCCAGCGCCACGGTGCAGCGCCTGGAAGCCCGGCGCGGCCACAGCCTCTGAGGCGGGGCCGTTCGTCGCCAACTCTTCGAGCGATTGTCGAGCGCACTTTCCGTCGGACGACCAATAGGGCGAGTCCCTTATCAACGTCTGGTTCAGGAGTGCGCACCATGAAGATCGACAAGCATCCCGTAGTTTCCCGAGAAGAATGGCTTCAGGCGCGCGAAGAGCTGCTGCGCAAGGAAAAAGCCTTCACCCGAGAGCGCGACAAACTCAGTGCCGAGCGGCGGGCGCTGCCTTGGGTACGAGTCGAGGAGATCTATGCCTTCGAGGGGCCGGATGGCTGGGAAACCCTGGCCGACCTGTTCGATGGGCGCAGCACGCTGGTCATCTACCACTTCATGTTTGGACCCGGCTGGGAGGAGGGTTGCCCGGGCTGTTCCTTCCTCGCCGACCATATCGACGGGCCAAACCAGCACCTGAAGCACCACGACGTGACCCTGCTGTGCGTTTCACGTGCGCCTTTGCAGGAGTTCCAGGCCTTCCGCAAACGCATGGGCTGGAAGTTCAAGTGGGTGTCGTCCCATGGCGGCAGTTTCAACCGGGACTTCGGCGTGGCCGCCAGGCCCGAGGACATCGCCGCTGGCATTGCACGATACAACTACGGCACCAGCAAGGACCCGGGTGAGGACATGCCGGGGCTCAGCGTGTTCTATCGCAACGAGGCGGGGGAAATCTTCCACACCTATTCCACCTATGCCCGTGGCCTCGACCTGCTGGTGGGCGCCTACAACTTCCTCGACCTGCTGCCCAAGGGACGGGACGAAGCGGAGATCATGGACTGGATGACCTACCACGACCGCTATGAGGACGAGCCCGTCAAGGTGCATAGCTGCTGTGCGGAGTAGCCTCTCGCAATTGTGGGGGTGAACTCATTTGCCAAGCAGACCGGAGGTCTGCCCTGGGAAGTGTCAGGGGGCAACTGCGTTGCCCTTGGCGAATGAATTCGCCCCTACAGGAGGTTTACCGCCTCATGCCAGGGCCGCAGCGGTGGTTATCGGTTTTTCCTTCCGCAATACCAGCGCACACAGCGCCGGCAGGAACAGCAGGGTGAGCACTGTGCCCACCAGTACGCCACCGATCAGCACATAGGCCAGGGATGACCAGAACACCGAGAAGGTCAGCGGGATGAAGGCCAGCGCGGCAGCCAGGGCGGTGAGCAGTACTGGGCGGGCACGGCGGACGGTGGCTTCGATGATGGCCTCGCGCAGCGGTCGGCCGTGGGCCTGCTCCTGTTCTATCTGGTCGGTGAAGATCAGCGTGTTGCGCATCAGGATTCCGCCGATGCCGATCAGCGCCAGGATGGCATTGAAGCCGAACGGCTGGTTGAACAGCAGCAGTGCCGGCATGGCGCCGATCAGGCCCAAGGGCGCGGTGGCGAATACCATGAACATCCGGCCGAAGGACCGCACCTGGAACATGATCACCACCAGCGTCAGCAAGATCATTACCGGGAATAGCACGGCCAGCGCCTTGTTGGCCTTGGCGCTTTCTTCCACCGGGCCGCCGATGGTCACCTTGTAGCCTGCCGGCAGCTTGGCGATCAGTGGTTGCAGGTCGGCGAACACGGCCTTTTCCACATCCGGCGGCTGGGTGCCCTTGATGATGTCGGCGCGCACTTCGAAGGTGAGCTCGCGGTCGCGGCGCTTGAGGATGGGGTCTTCCATCACCGGCTGGAAGCGGCCCACCTGTTCCAGCGGCACCGAGACGCCGGCAGCGTTGGTAATGGTCAGGCCCTCGATACCGCCGAGGTTTTCCCGCTGGGTGTTTTGCGCACGGACCGTTACGGCCACGGTGCGGGTGCCTTCGCGGACTTCGGTCACCGGGTTGCCGGTAAGCAGGGCGTTGAGCTGGCTCTTCACATCAACGGGTGTGAAGCCGAGCAGGCGCAGGCGGTCCTGGTCCAGTACCAGGCGATAGGAGCTGCTGCGCTCGCCCCAGTCGACGAAGGTGTCGCGGGTCTTGGGATTGGCGGCCACCACGGCGCGAACCTCTTCGCTGATCTGCCGCAGTTGGTCGAGGTTCGGACCGGAAACGCGGAACACGACCGGGAACGGCACTGGCGGGCCGAACACCAGCTGGGTGACACGTACCCGTGCGGAGGGGAATTCGCCAGCGGCGATGCGCGTCTGCATGCGTTCCCTGAGGGCGTCGCGGGCCTTGGAATCGGCGGTCTGCACGATGATCTTGGCAAACGCCGGGTCCGGCAGCTCGGGGTTAAGGGACAGGAAGAAACGTGGCGCACCACCACCCACGTAGGCGTCGACCAGTTTGGTCTGTGGCTCCTCCAGCAGGGCTTTCTCCACCTGGGCGACTACGGCTTCGGTCGCCTTGAAGGCACTGCCCGGTGGCATGTAGACCTCCACCAGTAGCTCGGAGCGGTCGGAATTGGGGAAGAATTGCTTCTTCACGATGCCCATTCCGAGGCCGCTGGCGACGAAGGCCAGCACCACCAGCACGGTGACCAGCTTGCGGTGGTTCACGCACCAGGTGATCAGGGCGCGCAGGCGCTGGTAGAGACGGGTGGCATAGAGCGCTTCATGGCCACCGGGTATGGGTTTGATCTTCGGCAGCAGCTTCACCCCCAGGTAGGGCGTGAAGAACACTGCCACCAGCCAGGAAGCGAGCAGGGCGAAGCCGACGATCCAGAAGATGTTTCCGGCGTACTCGCCCGCGCCGGACTTGGCGAAGCCCACCGGCAGGAAGCCGATGACGGTTACCAGGGTTCCGGTGAGCATGGGGGCGGCGGTGGAGGTCCATGCGAAGGTGGCGGCCTGCACGCGGTCGAGGCCTTCCTCCAGCTTCACCACCATCATCTCGATGGCGATGATGGCGTCGTCCACCAGCAGGCCCAGGGAGAGGATCAGCGCGCCGAGGGTGATCCGGTCGAACTCGCGCCCGGTCATCAGCATGATCACGAAGACGATGGACAGGGTCAGCGGTACGGCAGCAGCCACCACGAGACCGACGCGGAAGCCCAGGGCCAGCAGGCTGATCAGCATCACTACGCCCAGGGCGACGAAGAACTTGAGCATGAACTCGTTCACCGCGATGCGGATTTTCTCGGCCTGGTCGGAAACCTTGTCGAACGTGACGCCCAGCGGCAGCCCGGCGTGGATGCGGTCTTCCTCGGCCTGCAGGGACTTGTCCAGTTCAAGGCCGTTGAAGTGCGGGTCCATGATCACACCGAGCATCAGTGCCGGTTCGCCCTGGTGACGAATGCGATAGCTCGGCGGGTCCTCGTAGCCGCGCTTGACCGTGGCGACATCGGCGATGCGCAGCAGCTTGCCGTTGGCGTTGATCGGTACGTTCTCGATCAGTTTCAGGCTGTCGAAGGCGCCATCCAGGCGGATGTAGGCGCGCGGCCCGCTGGTTTCGACGAAACCTGCCGGGGCCACGCCGTTCTGCTTGCCCAGGGCTTCAAAGATCTGTTCGGGTTTCAGGCCGAGGGTGGCCAGACGTTGGTAGGAAAACTCGACGAAGATGCGCTGGGCCTGTTCACCGAGGATGTTGACCTTCTTGACGCCAGGCAGGTTGAGCAGACCCTGGCGCAGGTCCTCGGCCATCTGCACCAGCTGACGGTGGGGCAGTTGTTCGGCCTCCAGTGCATAGAGGGCGAAGTAGACGTCCGAGTACTCGTCGTTGAAGAAGGGGCCGACCACGCCTTGTGGAAGGCGCTTGGCTTCATCGGAGAGCTTCTTGCGGGTCTGGTAGAACAGCTGTTGGATGTCCCCCGGCCGGGTGGAGTCCTGGTACTGCAGCTTCATCGAGACGAAGCCGGGCTGGGCGATGGTTTCTACCCTGTCGTAGAAGTCCAGCTCCTGCAGGCGCTTTTCCAGGCGGTCTGCCACCTGCTCCTGCATTTCCCGCGCAGTGGCGCCCGGCCAGGCGGCGGTAATGGTCATGGTCTTGACCGTGAAGGAGGGATCTTCGGCGCGGCCCAGCTTGCTGAAAGCGATGGCGCCGGCGACCAGCGTGGCGATGATCAGGAACAGCGTCACCGCCCGGTTGCGTACCGCGAATGCGGAAAGATTGAAGCGGCTCATCTCAGTTCTCCAGGGCCAGCGACGGCGCCGGCAGTTCGCGCACGCTGTCACCGGCGTTCAGCAGGTGGGCGCCGAGGGCGACGATGCGTTCACCCGGCTGCACGCCACCTTCCAGCACCGCTTCTTCCTGCTCCAGGCGCACCACGCGAACCGAACGCAGCTCGACCTTGCCGTCCGCCTTGATGACCCAGACGCCGGTGCCCTGGCCTTTGTCGTGCAGGGCGCCAAGCGGCACGCGTACCAGTTGCTGTTGGGCGGCGCCTTCCAGTTGCAGGGTGATGGTGGAACCGATGGCCAGGGCCGTGGAGTCGCCACCCAGGGTGTAGCGGGCGCGGAAGGTGCGAGTGGTGGTATCCGCCGCCGCGGAGAGTTCGCGTAGGGTGGCTGGCACCGCATCGCCTGACGCTCCATATGGGTAGGCGCGGGCAGCGTGGTTGGCGAAGGAACGCTGGGTTTCCGGGATGTCGATCACCGCTTCGCGCGCACCGTCATGGGCGAGGCTGGCGACGATCTGGCCTTCGGCGACGACCTGTCCGCGGTCCACCCGTACATCGGTGATCACGCCGTCGCCATCGGCCTGCAAGGTCGAGTAAGTGCGACGGTTCTCCACCTGGGCCGCTTCGGAAGTGGCGGCGGCCTGTTCGGCCTGGGCGACCCGCAGGCGCGTGGCGGCCTGGTCGTACAGTTGGCGGGAGACCGCGCCGGTGCCGGCCAGGCGGCGATAGCGGGCTTCGTCGTCGCGGGCCTGGCGCAGTTCGGCTTCAGCCGCGGTGACGCGGTTGCGTGCGGTGCGCAGGGCCAGTTCGAAATCGGTGTTGTCCAGCACCAGCAGTACATCGCCACGCTTCACGCGGGTGCCCGGGTCCACCTTGCGGGCAATCACCTTGCCGCCGACGCGAAAGCCCAGGTCGCTGGCCGTGCGGGCGGCTACCACGCCGGTGTAGAGGGCATTCTGCTGGGCCGCCGCTTGTACGTCCGCCGCCAATACCGCCCGTGGCTGGGGCGCGCTGACCGTGGTGTCGGCCTGGCTGTTGCAACCGGAGAGCGCCAGCAGGGCGGCGGGGATCAGGGCGAGTAGGGCAAGGTGCGGGCGATTCATGGAGCGATCCTCGGAGTGGGCGGCATCGGGGCGGAGCACCGCAGGTCGAAAATATGATAGGCATAATCTAATTTCGTGTATATATGTCACTCGTCATCTAATTCGTCAGCCCAAGGGCGAAGCGACCAACGGAGGTGCATGCGATGTGCAATGAACAACAAGTGGCAGATAACGGCCTGGCCTGCGTTGCGCCGCCCGCCGTCAGCAACGACGACTGGCATGCCCTGGAGTGGCAACTGATGGCCCTGGCGCTGGAAGCCGAAGTAGTGGGAGAACTGTCATGAATCCGTCGCGCCTGCTGCTGGCCATCCTCATGGTGCTGACCGCCATGGGGGAAATCTCCACTCAACTGATCATTCCCGCCCTCGGTGCCCTCGAACAGGGGCTGGGTGCGGCTCATGGCACCAGTCTCGCGGCGCTGTCCGCTTTCGTCGCAGCGTTCGGGCTCGGGCAATTGCTGCTCGGGCCGCTGTCCGACCGGGTTGGCCGCCGACCGGTGCTGATCGGCGGTCTCAGCCTTTATCTGGCCGCAACTGCGTGGATGTTCCTGGCCGATAGCATGTCCGACTTCATTCTCGGCCGTGTGGTCCAGGGCCTTGGTGCCTGCGCGGCACTGGTGCTGGCGCGTGCCATCGTGCGTGATGTCTGGAAGACCCAGGCGGCCCCGGCCCTGGCCCTGACCGTGATCGGCATGCTCAGCGCCATCGCCCTGGCGCCCATGGTGGGCGGCCTGCTCACCCAGTGGGGCGGCTGGCATGCGCCCATCCTTGCTTCCCTGGCCATCGGCAGCCTGGCGCTGCTGGCGGTGCTGGCCTTCTACCGGGAATCCAACCCCAGTCTCGATCCCAAGGCCGGTCATCCGGCGACGCTGGCGCGCGATTACTTCGACCTGCTCAAGCAGCGTTCCAGCCGCGCCTTGGCCTTTACCCTGGCAGGTACCTATGGGGCGATGTTCGCGGTGGTGGCCGGTTCATCGGCTGTCTATATCGGCCTGCTGGGACTGAGCGCGGCGGAGTACGGTCTGGCCTTCGGCGCCACCATTTCCGGACTGATCGCCGGCGCGTTGTTCACCCAACGCAAGATCATGCAACTGGGTCCGCAACGTATCGTTGGTATTGGTGTGAGCCTGGTGGCCACGGGTGCACTGACCACCCTGCTGGTGCACGCCACGCTTGGCCTGTCGGTACTCGGCCTCTCATTGCCGCAGGTGTTGGTGACCCTGGGCGGCGGCATGCTGATTCCGGCTTCGGTGGCCGGTGTGGTCATGCCCAACGCCCACCGCGCTGGCCTTGCCGCCGGCCTGATGGGCTTCGCCCAGATGCTCGGCGCGACCTTGAGCGGCGTTCTGCTGGGGGCGCTGCAAGATGGCAGCTCCTGGCCGATGGTCGGCGTGCAAGCCGTATTCGCCGTGGCGGCCATCAGCGGGTTCACGCTGATGACCCGCAAGGCACGCAGCGCGGCGGTTTCTGCGGCGGGGTGAGGGAAAGGAGAAGCACGCACGGGGCCGCCTGCCCCAGGCCCGAGACGCAGGGCAGGGACTGACCATCGCCCAAGCTATGCCCGCCAGCCTCGTCGCAGGTCGGTAGAGAGGACTGAGAGATCGTGCGATGGATGAGAGCATCCATCGCCGTTGGCCCGAATCATGAGGACCCATTCCCCGCCGCTAAGGAGCCGCCTGGTGACCTTCGAGTAGGCCGCCAGGTAACTGGGCGAATCGCTTACTTGAACAGCGCCGCGTTGGTCGCCAGGACTTCGTCGGCGCACTGGGCGTCCAGGTGGCCACCCGGGGCGCCGGCTACGCCGATGGCGCCGATGACGGCATCGCCGGCCTTGACCGGAACGCCACCACCCAGCAGCAGGAAGCCGGGAATGTCGGCCAGGTTGGCGGCGGCCGGGTTCTTCTGGGCGTTCTCCATGATGTTCAGGGTCGGGTTCTTGGCGGAGGCGGCAGTGAAGGCCTTGGCGCGGCTGGCTTCTACGGTGTGTGGGCCGGCGTTGTTGGCGCGGGCGAAGGCTTTCAGCAGGCCGGCGCGGTCCACTACCGAAGCGCTGACGTTGTAGCCCTTGGCCTGGCAGGCGGCGACGGTTGCGACTGCCAGCTTCTGGGCGTCTTCGCTGGAGATGTTGCTTTCCTTCAGCACGGCGGCCTGGGCGGTGCCCGCGAGGGTCAGGGAGCAGAGCAGGGCAGCGAGGGAAGTACGGGGCATGGCTGTGTCCTTTCGTGGTGGACTTGAGGTGCAGCCAGTGTGTCTGGAGGGGGGGCGGCGCGGTATTCGCCCGACTACGGGACGGCCTCCGTAGTGCTACGGAGGTGGCGAGTCGAGCAGGCTGGCGTATTGGCGGATGAGCTGCGCCAGCGAGTCGGTTTCGAGCTTGGCGAAGACGTTGGCCCGATAGGTTTCCACGGTGCGCGGCGACAACTCGAACTCGCGTGCGATCTCTTTGTTGCTCATGCCCTGGACGATGCGTTCCAGCACATCGCGCTCGCGCCCCGAGAGGCGCCCCAGCCGCTCGACGGCGGCCTGGGTCACCGCCTGACGCTCGCGGCTGGCGATGTGGGTGCGCACGGCGGTCTGAACTGCGTCGAGGAAGACATCGTCGTCCGCCGGCTTCTGCAGGAACTCCATGGCGCCGCCCTTGAAGGCCCGGCGGCAGAGGTCGACGTTGGCGTGGCCGGTGAGCATCACCACCGGCAGGTCGGAGACTTCCGCCAGGCGGGCCAGCACGTCCAGCCCGCCGATGCCCGGCATGCGAATGTCCAGCACCACGCAACCGATGGCCTGCGGCGCCAGCGAGTCGAGAAAAACCTGGGGATCGCTGAATCCCTCACTGCGTAGTCCAACGCTGCGCAGCAACAGCGCCAGGGCGTCGCGCACGGCGTCGTCATCGTCCACCAGGTAAACGAGCGGAGAGTGTGCGGGGAGGCTCATGCATCGGCTCCGGCGAGGGGCAGGCGCAGGGTGAAGCAGGCGCCTCGGGGTTCGAGGTTGCGAACGCTGATGCGGCCGTCCATTGCGCCGGCCAGGGTTTCGCAGAGTGTCAGGCCCAGCCCCATACCGTGCGGTCGCGTGGTGTAGAAGGGCTCGAACAGGCGCGGCAGCGCATCGGCGGGAATGCCCGGACCGTCGTCGCTGACGCTGAATACATAGCCGCTGTCCTCGACACCGCCAGAAAGGCCGATGTTGCGGGTACTCGTCGCGTCGGCGGCGTTCTGCACCAGGTTGTGCAGGATCTGCTCGAGGGCCACCCGGTCGCCCAGCGGCCGTTCGCCCGGAGAGGCGTTGCGCCAGGTCAGGCGGATGCCACGGCGCGCCAGTTCCTGTTCGCGCAGGAACAGCAGCGAAGCCGCGAGCGCATCGGGATCGACCGCCGTGCGTGGCGAGGGTGAGCTGGGCTGCACCAGCTCGCGCATGCGCTGGATGATGTCGGCTGCGCGGCGTGCCTGGCCGGCGCTGGCGAGCAGGGCCTGGCGCACTGCCGGGCGTTCCTCTTCGTCATCCAGCAGGCGTTCGGCGGCACGCACCTGAGCGAGGATGGCTGTCAGCGGCTGGTTCAGCTCGTGGGCGATGCCAGCCGCCATCTCGCCCAGGGTGCTCAGCCGTGTCATTGCGGCCAGACGGGCTTCTTCCTGCTGCCGCCTGGCGTCGGCGCGCGTACGCTGCCAGACGCTCGTACCGGCGGCCAGCAGGCAACTGGCGACCGTCCAGACCAGCCATTCCAGCCAGGGCCAATCGCTGGGCGTCAGCCGTTTCCAACTGTGCAGGGGAAAGGGTTGGCTGACCGCGCCCAAGGGTTTGTGCAGGTCGATCAACCAGCCCAGCGAGCTGGCGCTGGATTGGCGTGCCAGCAGGGTCAGCGGCCCGGCGCCCACATCCAGCGTCAGCGTGGCCAGCGAGGGGGGGAAATCGGCGGTCGGTATGAGTTGCCGCGCATCCAGCAACAGGCTCCAGCTCGACGGTGCCACCAGCCAGTAGCGTGCCTCGTCCAGCGGCTGCGTGACGGGACGCTTCAGTTGGCGTGCCTGCTCGATCGTCGCAGCGAAGTTCGGCGGGGCGGCGAGGCTGCCCGTCCAGGTTCCGTCGCGCAGGAAACCCAGGTCCAGCAGTTGTGGCATGGAGGGTTGCAGGCTGGGGAGCAGGCGTTCGGGATCAGGCGGATGCGACAACGCGGCCAGGGTGGCCAGCACAGCCTCGTGCTGCACCGTCTTCTGGCTGAGCATGCGCTGGGCGATGCTGGTGTCCTGGAGAAAGCGCTCACGTCGGTCGGCATGGTCCTGCCAGCCGATCCAGGCGGCGACGGGGCAGAACAGCACCAGCCAGAGCAGGAATGTGCGGGTATTGGTCAGGGGTTTCACGGTGTGCATCATGCCTGGCCTGTGCCGATGGCGGCCATCCGTAGGGCTACGGAGGAGCGGTGCGATTCGCCGCGCGGGGCAGGGGCTGGAGCCAAGTGGGGCGAGTCCATCGGTGGCATCTGTCGGGCCTGGTTGCGGATGTCGAGTGGGCGTGGCTGCGTTGCAGCCCTCTGGTCACTCCCGCAAGGCTCCTGCCGCCCTACAATGCTTCGGGTTCCATTCAAGACCACTGTCTTTTGTCCTGCATGAGGGGGTTCACATGTCCGATGCACGCTATGTTCCGCCGGAAGTATGGCGGCACCTCGAACCGTCCGGGGGCGAGTTCGCCAACATCAACCGCCCGGTCGCGGGGCCGACCCATGAGCGCGAGTTGCCGGTGGGCAAGCATCCGTTACAGCTCTATTCGCTGGCGACGCCCAACGGGGTGAAGGTGACCATTCTGCTGGAAGAGCTGCTGGCCCTGGGGCATGCCGGCGCCGAGTACGACGCCTGGCTCATCCGCATTACAGAGGGCGATCAGTTCTCCAGTGGATTCGTCGAGATAAACCCGAACTCGAAGATTCCCGTGCTGGTGGATTACAGCCAGGAAAAGCCCATCCGCATCTTCGAGTCGGGCTCGATCCTGCTGTATCTCGCGGAGAAGTTCGGCCGCTTCCTGCCGTCCGATCTGGCAACGCGCACCGAAACGTTGAACTGGCTGTTCTGGCAAATGGGGTCGGCGCCCTACCTGGGGGGAGGTTTCGGGCACTTCTACGCCTACGCGCCGGAGAAGTTCGAGTACGCGATCAACCGATTCACCATGGAGACGAAGCGCCAACTGGATGTTCTGGATCGCCGTCTCGCCGATCACCGCTATCTCGCCGGCGACACCTACACCATCGCCGACATGGCCGTCTGGCCCTGGTACGGCCAACTGGTGCGGGGGCATCTGTACTCCGCGGCGGAATTCCTCTCCGCCCATGAGTACGTCCATGTGCTGCGCTGGGCCGAGGAGATCGCCCAGCGGCCTGCGGTGAAGCGTGGTCGGCGAGTCAACCGCACCTGGGGTGATCCGGCGGAACAGTGCCCGGAGCGGCATCAGGCATCCGATCTGGACGGAGACTGATGCCCGCTTGGCGTTGGGGATAGCCAGTCTGGAAGATTTGTGCAGCTGGCGGGTTCAGAGCTTCTTGCCGCTACTGGCCACCGCTGGCCTCAACGCCCGCGCTACTTCACCCTGGATTTTGTAGGCCGGGGCTTCCACCGAGTTGTAGTCCCGTGTGTAGCGCTTGGCGAAGTCCGCCACGCCCCATTCCAGGTACTGCTTTACGTGGTGCAGTTCATGAGCCCAGAGGGCGACGTTGTTCTGCGCGTCGTCCTCGTTGCGGAAGACGATCACGTCCACCAGGGTCACCGCTTCCACGTCCGGGTTCTGCATCAGGGTGTTGGCGGCGTTCATCTCGGCATCGACGCCCACCTTGTAGCGGGCCGTGTCCAGCACCTGCAGGTCGTAGTAAGGCTCCAGCTGCGCACGGATGTGCAGTGGAATGGGGTACAGAAGGGTCGCTGGCATGTTGTTGCGCGACTCCACGATCCACTGTTGCAGGCTGGTGGCGGCCATCTGGTTGACCCCTTCCAGCAGCGGGGCAATGTCCCCCTGGCTTCCCGGTGCGCAGAAACAGGTCACCACGCACACCTGCGATTGCCCGGCGGGACAGGCAAGGGCGGCGGTGGAAACGAAGGGCAGGGCAAGAATGGTCTGACGCAGGAATGTGCGAAGGGATACAGCGAACAAGGAGCCTCCCGGAGGCGCTGACGGAGCGCGCCATTATGGACAGCGGTGGCGGGGATTGGTTGCGCAATCCCCATCCGGCTGTCGGCCGATGTTCAAACGGTCTTCGTTTCCTGGGGCAGGCACGTGGCGGATGTGGAATTGTCGATTGCGTCCTGGAATGTCATGTCGCATGCTCTTCGCAGTCCTGCACAGGTATCCCTAAGTCCATGAAAAATATAGCAATGGTATTGTTTCAGGACTTCCTGCTCCTGGACATTGCCGGTCCGCTTGAAGTCTTCTCCATCGCCAACCGCTATCTGCCTGCCGACAAGCATTACCGGATCATCACCATTGGCACCGAGACCAGCGCTATTCGGGCCTCCAACGGCACCTTGATGCAGGCGGAGCTTAGCCTGGAGGAAGCCGTCGATGCCTACGACCTGCTGCTGGTCCCCGGCGGGCCAGGCGCCTACCTCAAACCCTTCCCTGAGCTGGTGGACTGGCTGCCGCGGGCCTGTGAAAAGGCCGGGCGCTTCGGTTCCATCTGCACGGGCGCGTTCATTCTCGGTTTTGCGGGGTTGCTGGATGGACATCGGGTGACAACGCACTGGCATTACACCGATCGTCTGGCCAAGGCCTTCCCCAGGGCACAGGTTCAGACCGACCACATTTTCCTGGAGGATGGTCGCCTGGTGTCCTCTGGGGGCGTCACTGCCGGTATCGACCTGGCGCTGTCGATGGTCGCCAAGGACCACGGCCGCAAGGTCGCCCTGGATGTGGCCAAGGTGCTGCTGGTGGTCATGACGCGTCAGGGCGGGCAGGCGCAGTTCAGCCCGCTGGTGGCGACGATCAGCACCCACGAGACACCGATCAGCCGGGTGCAGAGCCATGTGCTGGAGCGCCTGGACGAATCCTTCAGCGTCGCGCGAATGGCCGAGATCGCGGCCATGAGTCCGCGTCACTTCGCCCGTACCTTCGTCCGTGAGGTGCAGATGACGCCCATGGATTTCCTGCAGAACGCCCGTATCGATCACGCCAGGAACCTGCTGGAAACCAGCGACCTGCCACTGAAGACCATTGCCTTTCGCAGTGGCTTCGGCAGCGTGCGCGTGATGCGTCAGCGCTTCACCGAGCGGCTCGGGCTGACCCCCCTGCAATACCGCCAGCAGTTCAGCTGAGCCGCAGTGTCCGCATCGGGCACTGCGATGTCCGTATTCGGCACCGCCGCAGAGTTGTCGTACATCTTCCAACTGACAAGATAAAGGCCATTCGTCGGGAGCCTGGCACATGGCTGTCGGTGTGCTGACGCACGCCTGCAAAGAACCACTGGCCTCATTGCCAATCAGCAGCTTGCTGGTGATGGCCCTCACTCACCCTGCCAGACCCACCGTCTCACCACGATGGACTGAAGCAATGCCACGATCCGAGTTCCACGCCACGGGCGCCCCCGGTGCAATCTCCGGGGACGATGTGGCGTTCTCCACCGCAGGTGGGCTGAGCGCCAGCCGCGAACGCCTGGTCAAGCAGCTGATTCTCGCCAACCTCGCCAGCAGCCTTGAAGTCACCGCCCTGGCCGATGCCTGTTCTCTGTCCCGAAGCCATTTTTCCAGGGCATTCAAATGCAGCACCGGACTGTCGCCCCGGGAATGGATTCAGCGCCAACGTATCGCCCGCGCCAAGGAGCTGATTCGCCGCTCCGAGCTGAGCCTAATCCAGATCGGCCTGGAATGCGGCTTCTGCGATCAGGCGCATTTCTGCCGCAGTTTCTCGCGCAGCGTCGGGGTCACGCCCCTGACCTGGCGCCTCGGAGCGCGGCTCGACCCCAACGACTCCGCCACCAGGAATACCCCATGAACCGAAACCAACTGCGTCGCGTCGACCTCAACCTCCTGGTCGTTTTCGAGGCCCTGATGTTCGAGAAGAATGTGACGCGGGTAGCCGAGAAGCTTTTCCTCGGCCAGTCGGCGGTGAGTGCGTCGCTTGCACGTTTGCGCGACCTGTTCGACGACCCGCTGCTGATCCGCCAGGGCCGTGGCATGGAAGCCACGCCGAGGGCACAGGCCATCCTCGAGGAGTTGCGTCCGGCGCTGGACGCCATTTCCGGCGCGGTGAGCCGTGCCAAGGATTTCGACCCTGCCAGCAGTCGCGAGATATTCCGCATCGGCCTTTCCGACGATGCCGAATTCGGCCTGTTCCCGGAGCTGCTGCGGCGTCTGCGCGAGGAGGCTCCCGGCATAAAGGTGGTGGTGCGGCGGGTGAACTACCTGCTGCTGCCGTCGCTGCTGGCATCCGGCGAGATTTCCGTGGGCGTCAGCTACACCCAGGAACTGCCGGCCAATGCCAAGCGCCGAAAATTGCGCGACATCCCCTGCAAGGTGCTGCGTGGTGACGACCGGCCGGAGCCGCTGACCCTGGACGACTACTGCGAGCGGCCGCACGCCATGGTGTCCTTCTCCGGGGACCTGTGCGGCAACATCGACCACGACCTGCAACGGGTGGAACGCAGCCGTAACGTCGTGCTGGCGGTGCCGCAGTTCAGCGGCCTGCGTTCGTTGCTGCCGCGCACCGAGCTTATCGCCACTGTGCCCGACTATGCCGCCTGTGCATTGGTCGCGGGCACCAGCCTGCGCGCCGAGGATCCACCGTTTCCCATTACTCCGGCCGAGCTCTCCATGGTCTGGAGCGGGGCGCATGACAACGACCCGGCGGAGCGCTGGTTGCGCACGCACATCGTCGAACACATGTCGCGTCCGCTGCACTAGCGGGTTGGGAGCGCAGCCGTCTAGGACGGGCGTTCCAGCTGAAGAACAGCACATTCGTGCAATCGTTGCATGAGAGGACACGGCATCCTCGGGGTCCGATTTTCGCCGTCAGCCCCGGCGAGCGCGACGACCGAGGAACCGTTCATGAGCCAAGACCCATCCAGCAATAGCCGCCGCCAGTTCCTCGCCGCCAGCTCCGTGCTGGGCGCCGCTGGCGCACTCTGGTCCGCACTACCCTTCACCGGCGCCGCAGGCGTCGCCCATGCCGCTACTTCAGGGGGTTCCATGTCCGCCGACCTGATCCTGTTCAATGGCCGCCTGCACACGGTCGACCGCGAAAAGCCCACCGCCAGCGCCGTGGCATCAAGGACGGGCGCTTTCTCGCCGTCGGCAGCGATGCCGAGGCCATGGCCCATCGCGGCGACGCCACCCAGGTCATCGACCTCAAGCAGCGCACGGTGATCCCCGGCCTCAACGACTCGCACCTGCACCTGATCCGCGGCGGCCTCAACTACAACCTGGAACTGCGCTGGGAAGGCGTGCCCTCGGTGGCCGACGCCTGCGCATGCTCAAGGACCAGGCCGACCGAACCCCCTCTCCGCAGTGGGTACGCGTGGTCGGTGGCTGGAACGAGTTCCAGTTCGCCGAAAAACGCATGCCGACCCTGGAGGAAATCAACCGCGCAGCGCCGGACACCCCGGTGTTCCTCCTCCACCTCTACGACCGCGCGCTACTCAACCGCGCCGCGCTGAAGGCGGTCGGCTACACCAAGGACACGCCCAACCCGCCGGGTGGCGAAATCCAGCGCGACGGCAGCGGCAACCCCACCGGCATGCTGATCGCCCGGCCCAACGCCACCATCCTCTACGCCACCCTGGCCAAGGGGCCGAAGTTGCCGCTGGAGTACCAGGTCAACTCCACCCGCCAGTTCATGCGCGAGCTCAACCGCCTCGGCCTGACCAGCGCCATCGACGCCGGCGGCGGCTACCAGAACTACCCGGACGACTACCAGGTGATCGAGGAACTGGCCAGGCAGGGCCAGCTCAGCGTGCGCATCGCCTACAACCTGTTCACCCAGAAACCCAAGGAAGAGCTCACCGACTTCCAGAACTGGAGCAAGGTGGTCAAGCCCGGCCAGGGCAATGACTTCCTGCGCCACAACGGCGCCGGCGAGATGCTGGTGTTCTCCGCGGCCGACTTCGAGGACTTCCTCGAACCGCGCCCGGACCTGCCGCAGACCATGGAGCAGGAGCTGGAGCCGGTGGTGCGCCACCTGGTGGAGCAGCGCTGGCCGTTCCGCCTGCACGCCACCTACGACGAATCCATCTCGCGCATGCTGGATGTGTTCGAGAAGGTCAACCGCGACATCCCGTTCAACGGCCTGCCGTGGTTCTTCGACCACGCCGAAACCATCTCGCCGAAGAACATCGAGCGAGTGCGTGCCTTGGGCGGCGGCATCGCCATCCAGGACCGCATGGCCTTCCAGGGCGAGTACTTCGTCGACCGCTACGGCGCCAAGGCGGCCGAGCAGACTCCGCCGATCCAGCGCATGTTGGCCGAAGGCGTGCCGGTGGGCGCCGGCACCGACGCCACCCGCGTCTCCAGCTACAACCCCTGGACCTCGCTGTACTGGCTGGTCAGCGGCCGCACCGTCGGCGGCCTGGAGCTTTATCCCCAGGGCCTGTCGCGCGAGACCGCGCTGCAACTCTTTACCCACGGCAGCGCCTGGTTCTCCAGCGAGCAAGGCAAGAAGGGGCAGATCAAGGTGGGCCAACTGGCCGACCTCGCCGCCTTGTCGGCGGATTTCTTCAGCGTCGAGGACGAGGCCATCAAGTGGATCGAGTCGGTGCTGACCGTGGTCGACGGCAAGGTGGTCTACGCCGCCGGCGAGTTCGACAAGCTCGGTCCGCCGCAGCTGCCGGTGCTGCCGGAGTGGTCGCCGGTGGCCAAGGTCCCCGGCCACTGGAAGCCCGCCGCGCCGCTCGCCGCCCAGGTGCACCAGTGCGTCGGCGCCTGCACGGTGCACGCCCACAGCCACGAGCGGGCACGGCAGTCGAGCGTGCCGGTGAGCGACTTCCAGGGCTTCTGGGGGGCACTGGGCTGCTCCTGCTTTGCCTTCTGATGGTTCCTTGAGGGGGCGACTTCAATCGCCAAGGGCAGCAACGCTGCCCCCGGCGACCCGAAGGGCAGACCTTCGGCCTGCCTGGCGAATGAATTTGCCCCTACAGAGAAAACAACAGCAAGCCTGAATTATTTGCGCAGGCCCAAGCCGGCGCCCAACCCAAGCAAGGAGAACACCATGGCTACTCCTACAAGCGTCTCGACAAGGACAACGCGCGTCCTGCTGGTGGACCACCAGTCCGGCCTGCTGTCGCTGGTTCGCGACTTCACCCGACGAGTTCAAGAACAACGTGCTGGCCCTGGCGACATCGCCAAGTTCTTCAACCTGCCGACCATCCTCACCACCAGCTTCGAAAGCGGCCCGAACGGCCCACTGGTGCCAGAACTCAAGGCCATGTTCCCAGACGCGCCGTACATCCCGCGCCCCGGCCAGATCAACGCCTGGGACAACGCCGATTTCGTCAAGGCGGTGAAGGCCACCGGCAAGAAGCAACTGATCATCGCGGGCGTGGTGACCGATGTCTGCGTGGCGTTCCCGACCCTGTCGGCCATTGCCGAAGGCTTTGACGTGTTCGTGGTCACCGACGCCTCCGGCACCTTCAACCCGGTGGTACGCGACGCCGCACTGAACCGCATGAGCCAGGCCGGCGCCCAGCTGATGAACTGGTTCGCCGTGGGCTGCGAACTGCACCGCGACTGGCGCAACGACATCGAAGGTTTCGGCGGTCTGCTCGCCGGTCACCTGCCGGCCTACGCCAACCTGATGCAGAGCTACTCGGCGCTGAACGCCAAGTAATCCCAGCGCAAAAAAATGCCCGCATTTGTGCGGGCATTTTTGTTTCGCCGGTGGACATCGGGAGTGATGCCTGGCCAGCCCCAAGGGTGGATGACGCTCTGTTCATCCACCAGCGATGCCGATCCGGGCTCCGATCGTTGGGTCTCGTTCCTCGGCACCAACCTACCGAAGAACATCGTTCTGCACGGCGAATCTCTTACTGCAGGTGCTTCCTCAGCTCGGTACCGGCCTGACGCATGGCCGCCTGCACGGCGGGAACATGGGCCAGCGGGTTGAGCAGGCCATAGTCGTGGATCATGCCGTTGAAGCGCACGGCGGTGACGTCGACGCCAGCAGCATTCAGCTTGCGCGCATAAGCTTCGCCCTCGTCACGCAGCACGTCGAACTCGGCGGTCTGTACCAGGGTCGGCGGCAGGCCCTTGAGTTGCTCGGGCGTGGCGCGCAGCGGTGATGCATGGATCTCGGCGCGCTGCTTGGCGTCAGTGGTGTAGTTATCCCAGAACCACTGCATCATCGGTTTGGTGAGGAAATGCCCCTGGGCGAACTGGTTATAGGAGGCGGTCTCGAAGCTGGCGTCGGTCACCGGCCAGAGCAGGACCTGGGCGCGCAGTTGTGGCGTGCCCTTTTCCTTGGCCATTAGGGCGACCACTGCCGCCATATTGCCGCCGACGCTGTTGCCGGCGACGGCCAGGCGTCTGCCATCCACGCCGAGTTCCTTGCCATGCTCGGCGACCCATCGGGTGGCGGCGTAGGCCTGGTTGATGGCGGTGGGGTAGCGGGCTTCAGGGGACGGCGTGTAGCCGACATAGACTGCAACAGCGCCGGAGTTGACCACCAGATCGTGGATCAGCCGCGCATGGGTCGGGTAGTCGCCCAGCACCCAGCCGCCACCATGGAAGAACATGAATACGGGCAGCTCACCCTTGGTGCCTTCGGGGCGAACGATGGTCAGCTTGAGCGGCTGACCGTCGGCCTGGATGGTCTTTTCCTCGACGCGAGTGCCGGCGAGATCGACCTTCACCGATGCCTGGGCGCCCACCAGCACGGCACGAGCATCCTTGGGCGAGAGGGTTTCCAGGGGTTTGCCGTCGCCGGCTTCCAGGGCTTCGAGGAAGGCCTGGGTTTCATGGTCCACGCCGGGGCTGCCGGCGGCGAAGGCGGTCGCGGACGAAAGGCCGATGGCCACGGCGAGCAGGTGGTTGCGCAGGTTCAAGATTCATTTCCCTGTGTGTTTGCCAAAAATCGAGTGCGGCAACCGTGCCGCGCCCAGCTGGCTGGACTATCGCGCTGGCCGGTGCGGAGTTATTGCATGGGTGTGCTTACTTTCGGTCCGGTACCGGCCAGGGTGGAAATCCGGCGGAGCAATTCCGTCGTCACGGGCGGTGCGAAGGGAAGTCGCCGCGCAAGAACGATCAAGTGCCATCCTCTCCAGCGCGGCACACTCGCTGGCGTCTCGTAAGGAGTGAACATGGAAGACCCTATCGGCAAAGCCCTCTGGATGATCGAAACCGATGTCGACGGCCACTTCGATCTCCAGGCCATCGCCGACGCCTGTGGCGTATCCCGTTTCTGCCTGGCCCGTGCGTTCGTCGTTGCCACCGGCTGGCCGGTGATGCGCTACGCGCGGGTAAGGCGGCTAAGCCGGGCAGCGCGCAGGCTGGCTGACGGGGAAACGGACATCCTCGGCCTGGCCCTGGAGTCCGGCTATGGCTCCCACGAGGCTTTCACTCGCGCGTTTCGCGAGCATTTCGGCCTGACGCCGGAATCCGTTCGAGCACGCGGCCATCTGGACGGCATCCAATTAAGAGAGGCCATGCGCATGCGCCCCACCAGCACCTATCCACTTACCGAACCGCGTTTCGAACAGGGCGAAGAACTGCTGATCGCCGGACTCGGTGAGCGCTTCACCGCCGACAAGTCCCAAGGCATCACCGCCCTCTGGCAGCGCTTCGTGCCCTACATCGGCCGGGTATCCGGGCAGCAGGGTTACGAGACGTATGGTCTGTGCCACAGCCCGGATGAGGAGGGTGGTTTCGAGTACATGGCTGGCGTTCGGGTCAACCGCACAGACGATCTGCCGGCCGGTTTCACCCACCAGCGGCTGCCAGCGCGGCGTTATGCGGTGTTCCGCCATCAGGGGCACATCTCCAGCATCCACGAGACCTTTGCAGCGATCTTCCAGCGCTGGTTGCCGCAGTCCGGATTGCAGGCCGCCGATGCGCCGGAGTTCGAGTATTACAGTGCTGATTTCGATCCCATGGCTGGAACGGGTTGGGTGGAAATCTGGGTGCCGATAAAGGACTGAAAAGGGGGAGACTCGCGGCTTCCCGTCAGCCTAAACTGAGCGGCATTTTCGTCAGGCCCCTTGCCCATCCATGCCGAGTACGCAGGTATCAAGTCGTTGCCGAGCGTTGTGGTTCGTCGCGCTGCTGCTGGCCAGCGTGTGGCCGCTGTTCGGCCATGCCGGCCAACCGGCCGAGTACCGCATCGGGGTGGAACAGGTGGATTACTACCCCATCTACTCCGCGGTGCCGCCAGACAACGAATACCGCGGCTATGCCCGTGACCTGCTGGACCTCTTCGCCACCCGGGAAAACCTGCGCTTCATCTATGTGGCGCTGCCGGTGCGGCGTCTGTCCCATTCCTTCTGGAGTGGACGACTCGATCTGGTCTTCCCCGACAACCCGCGCTGGGCAGAGCCGCAGAAGCCCGCCGGAATCACCTACTCGCAGCCGGTGCTGCAATTCCAGGACGCCATGCTGGTGTTGCCGGAGCGCAAGGGCCAGCCGCGCAAGAACTTCCGCCGGCTCGGCTTCGTCCGTGGTTTCACGCCGTGGAAGTTTCAGGACGACATCGCTGCCGGACGGGTGGTCATCGAGGAGGCGCCCAACCCCGAGGGACTTATCCACATGGCCATGGCCGGCTACATAGACGCTGCCAACATGGCGCAGCAAGTGGCTAACTTCCACCTCAAGCACCTGGGGCGGGAAGGCGGCCTGGTGATCGAGTCGTCATTGCTGCCACTCAGCGACAGCTACTACCACCTCTCCAGCATCCAGCACCCTGAGCTCATCCACCGTTTCGATGCCTTTCTCCAGCGTGAGCAAGCGGCGATTCAGACGCTGAAGGCGAAGTACGGCTTCTAACGCCGGGGCAGGCGGTCAGGCCAGCTCGAAGGCATCCATCAATTCCGCGAGAAAGGTGCTCACCAGTTCGCTCTGGCGGATGGAATGCCGGACTGCCGCGTGGAACTGCACTTCATAGCGAAACTGGTTCGGGTTGAGGGCGCGGAGCTGGTCCAGTTCAACGTGGCGTGCCGCGTAGTGCTCGGGCAGAAAGCCCAGGTGCTGGCCAGAAAGGATCAGCAGGGCAGCGCCATCCATGCTGTCGGTGAGAGCGGTCATGCGGTCGATCGAGGTAGGGGCTGGCATTTCCGGCAGCGGGTGACTGGGCCAGACCCACTCGTGTTCGGCCACGTCGGCGACTTGTAGCGTGCCAGCCTGGAGATAGAGCGGGTGCGAGGCACTGCAATAGGCAGCCTGGGTTTCGCTGAACAGGGACAGATAGTCGAGGTTGTCGAGACGCCGCCAGAAATAGCCGATGGCCAGGTCAAGATGGCCATTGATGAGCTTCTCTTCGAGGAAGGCGGACGACAGCTCGGTGAACTGGAAGTACAGGCCCTGGTTGCGTGCGCGCAGGCGAGCGATGGCCAGGGCGATCTTCTTGTTGGCCGTCGGGTCGATCTGTCCGAGCAGGCCGATGTTCAGCGTGCCGGAGAGGGTGCGGTTGATGTGCTGCACTTCAAGGCGAAAGCCCTCGGCAGCTGCCAGCAGGCGCCGCGCCGCTTCGACGAACTGGCTGCCCTTGGACGTCAGCGCGAATCCCGCCCGGCCACGTTGGCAGAGGCGGAAGCCCACGCGAGTCTCAAGTGACGCCAGTTGCGCACTGATAGTGGGTTGCGAAGTGTTCAGCGCAGTCTGCGCAGCGGAAATGCCTCCTGCCTCGACAACCGCCAGGAACACGCGGATCAGACGGATATCCAGTTCGGATACGTTGCCCAGCATGGGGCCTCCGGGAATGCCTTACATAGAAGGCGATCTATGTGAACAGTTGGCCCGCGCTATTTTACGAGTTCGGCAGGGCACCTAGATTGCTGCTTCAGCGACGGCTCGATCCCAATCAGGATGCCGGGAATAGCCGGGTCGCCAGGCGTCATCATAGGTCGCCGCAGAGGGCGTTCGCCACAGGGCTTGGGCAGCGCCATCTCACCCAACATAGATGAACCCGATGTATGGCTGGCGCCTTGCGTGGCCCGCTGACCGCATCATCACAAGAACAACAGTTCGCTCGACCAGGAGCGAAGGAGCATCCCATGTCAGGGTCCACCCAGCCCGTTCACGCGGCTGACGCCAGCGCCGGATTGGCCATCGAAGGCCACTCGATCGACTACATCCCCGAATCCGAGCGCCACGCCCGGCTCAGCAGCCAGGGGCCGTTCTGGTTCCTCGGCAACTTCCACTTCTTCACCATCTCCATCGGTTTCGTCGGGCCGAGCCTGGGGCTGTCTGCCCTGTGGACGACCCTGGCCGGTGCGCTGGGCATCATGTTCGGCACCTTGTTCATGGCCTTCCACGGCTCCCAGGGGCCGGAGATGGGCCTGCCGCAGATGATCCAGTCCCGTGCGCAGTTCGGTTATCGCGGGGTGGTGCTGGCGTTGATGGCGACCCTGTTCGTGTTCGTCGGCTTCAACGTGGTGAACGTCTCGCTGATCATCGACGGCCTGAAAAATGTCTTCGGACTTGAGCCGCTTCCCGTGGCCTGCGCGGTGATCGCCGTCGGCGCGCTGCTGTCGATCTATGGCCACGACCTGATGCATAAGGCCTTCAAATGGGCATTGATGCTGACCCTGCCGCTCTACGCGCTGGTGACCGTCGCGCTCATGTTCGGCGCCGGGCAGTCGGAGGCAGTCGAGGCGGCCAGCCTGGGCTTCACCTGGGTTGCGTTCGTCACCCAGTTCGCCATCGCGGCCAGCTACAACATCTCCTACGCGCCCTATGTATCTGACTACTCGCGTTACCTGCCGAAGAACACCAGCCGACCCAAATTGATTGCGGCGGTGTTCCTCGGCGCTTCGCTCTCCGGTGCCTGGATGATCGGCCTCGGCGCCTGGCTTGCGCAGTTGCTGCAAGTGTCCGACGCACTGGTGGCGCTGGATCGCGTCGGCACGGCCGTGCTGCCGGGGCTGGGCCATGTTCTGGTACTGGTTTCGGTGGTCGGCTTCCTGCCGGTGATCGCGCTCAACACCTACAGCGCCATGCTTACCCTGCTGACTGGCATCGACTCGGTTCGCCGCATCAACCCGACACCGCGTGCGCGGGTGCTGTCGATCCTCATCATCACCCTGGTGCTGCTCGCCTGTGTGATGTCGATCCGTGGCAATGGCATCTCCATCCTCAATACCTTCCTGGTGCTGATGCTCTACTTCCTCGTGCCGTGGACCGCCGTGAACCTGGTGGACTACTTCTGCGTGCGCAAAGGCCGCTATGCGATCCCCCACTTCTTTACGCCGAATGGCATCTACGGCGCGTGGCAAATGCGCGGCATCGTCGCCTACGTGGTGGGCTTCGTTTGCATGATCCCGTTCTTCTTCATCTTCGATGCAGCGGCAGGCCAGGAGGTCTTCGTCGGCCCCATGGCACGCCTGCTGGACGGCGTGGATATCGCCTGGCTGGTAGGGCTGGTGGTGTCCGGCCTGACCTACTTCATCCTCAGTCGCTCGCTCGACCTGGAAAGCGAACGCCGCATCATCGATGCCATCAGCGAACGCGACATCCTCGAAATGACCCAAGCTGGCGCAAGCCAGGAACCGCGAGCCTGATATCAGGGAGTACTGCCCAGTGAACGCATCCCGAAACCTCAAGGTCGCCTGCTGCCAGTTGGCGCCGAAGATCGGTGACCTCGCCCACAACCGCCGCATTGCCGAGCGGGCCATCCGCGCGGCTGCGCTGCAAGGCGCGCGAGTCGTGGTGCTGCCGGAGCTGGTGCAGAGCGGTTACGTCTTCCACGACCTGGCCGAGGCGCTGGCTTCGGCCGAAGCCGTGGACGGGCCGACGCTGCAACTCTGGCAAGCGCTGGCCCGCGAGCTTGAGATCGTCATCGTTGCCGGCTTCTGCGAGCGACTCGATGATCAGCGCGTTGCCAACAGCGCCGCCCTGGTCGATGCCACGGGAGTGCGCGCCCTGTACCGCAAGGCGCACCTGTGGGATGCCGAAAACGCCATCTTCACCACTGGCAACGAACCGCCGCCAGTGGTGGAAACCGCCTTCGGACGGATCGGCGTGATGATTTGCTACGACCTGGAGTTCCCCGAGTGGGTGCGCCTGCCGGCATTGGCTGGCGCCGATTTGCTCTGCGCGCCGGTCAACTGGCCGGACGGCCCGCGCCCGCCCATCGAACGCCCGGCCGAAGTGGTGCGCGTGCAAGCCAACGCTGCGGTCAACCGCCTGTTCATCGCTGCCTGTGATCGGCATGGCAGCGAGCGCGGGGTGAACTGGGTGCAGGGCTCGGTGATCGTCGATCCGGACGGCTACCCGTTGGCTGGGCCGGCGGAAGAGGGCGGGGAACAGATTCTCGTCGCCACCCTGAATCTGGATGAAGCGCGCAACAAGCGCATCAGCCAGCACAACCACCTGCATGAGGATCGTCGGCCGGAGCTGTACGGGGCGGGTGGACTGCTGGAGTGAATGGCGGCTGCGAGGTGCATTGCGTGGTCCAAAGCCTGCACAGAGAAAAGCCCCGCTTGAGGGGCTTTTCCTTTTTGGAATGTCAGTTCGCTGCGTTGTTCGTGGTTTGCTCCAGGGATGCGGCCTGGCGCAGAGGCTGCGTTTCCCTGATGCAGAAGAGGACCATATGGAAGTCGCTGCCCCATTCCGACTCGCATTGGCCGCGAATGGGGCCGCTGTAGCTGGCAACGGCTTCGGCTGACTGGCGTTGCTCTTCTACGCAATAGCTGCGCATGGCATCACCGCTCCATTTCTCCAGGCAATGTGCCTGGATGGCCGATTCGTCGGCCTGGGCGCCAGTCAGGACGCCGGTAGCCATTGCTGCAGCGGCGATCAGACGTTTTCTTTGCGACATAAGTACGCTCTCTTCCTTCGAAATGTCGGCCCTCCGTGGCCTGCGAGTTACACGAAGCAGTGAGATGAATTCGTGGTTGTGAACAACCGGAGCCCTGACCGCCACGCTTGGGTGCACAGTGGTGGTGCAGTCTAGTACAGCTCCGCCTTCTTCCCAGATCACCCCATGGTGGCCCGACGTCCGGTATACGGAAGCGGCGGGGAAGGCGCGCATTTTTCCATGCAGGGACTTCACCCCACCTAACCTGGATCAATGGTTTCCGATGCAGGGCTGGCGACCGGATGGACGGCGGGCCTATCGATATGAACGAGATTTGTGGGAAAGCCAGGAACTCGTTTCGCGTGCCGCAATCTGAGGGGAACGCAAACACCCAAGGAGTCACCATGCGTTTCCGCAACACCGTTGCCACCCTCGCACTGATCGCTGTGCCATTCGCGTCTGCCGTTGCCAAACACGACCACGACGATCACGACGACCTGCTGCGAAATCTCATCTCCACCGGCGCTACCACCGCCTCCAGCTACATCACCAGCGGCGGCGACGATAAGCTCGTAGGACCGGTGAAGGACGACGCCAGCAGCTTCATCGCCAGCGGTGGCGAAATCCGCGGCCCCTATCTCGAAGCCGAACTGCAACGGATTCGCAGCGCGAACCCGAGCCTGAGCGAGCGCAGTGACCTGGATCTGGCGAGCGCCATCCTGGCGGGTGACTCGCAGTAATCAAGCGGCAGCGCTTCGCGCAAGCGAAGTGGAGGGACAGGGAGGTCCTGCCTCATTTCGCCGTACTGTGAATGAGCCATTCGGCGGCGTATTCCCTGGCGCGCAGGACGCCTCGGGAGCGGCCTGGACGGCCCTGTTCGGGGGTGTACTTCAGGGTCTTTAAGCTTCCCGCCGAACGGTCGATATCAGGCCCCTTTCCCCGCTTTCCGTGAGCTATACCCCTTCCACGCGCTCTGTTCAGAACGCGCGTACGATCTGGGGAGAGCAATGAGAGCCAAGCTGGAACATCGATTGCAAAAGCGGCTGGAAGCGTTGCTACCCGGCCATGTCATCAATTGCCAGATCGGCGCCGATGGCATTTTGGCGCTGACGGTGCATTGGCCTGCCTCCGGCGAGAGCATGGCCATCACCGGTATCACCATGCAGTCCCTGCTGGGGCGTGAAGCCCTGGAAAATACCGTCGATCAGATTCTGATCGAGATCAGTGCCGCTCGTGGTGAGTTGCCCCTCCTTCTCACCCAGCGGAAGGCGGAATAGAAGAGCAAGGGGCGATTAGGGGACAGATCTGTTATCTGCCCCCCTGCCTCTCTGTTATCCGACCACCACTGGTTCTCGCTCCAGCAAACGCGAGCATTCATTCAGCGGCAGCCACGCCTTGCCCTGCCAATGCAATACCTCCAACTCCCGCCCCAGCCAATGCAGCACCCTGCGACAGGGTCGCTGGCCGTCGAAGCGTTCCTCGCTGCGCAGGCGAGGGATCACCTGCCGAGTTATCCACTGGCGTATGCAGCGGTTCTCCGGGTGATAGAAGTGGATCAGCGTGGCATACAGGCCGGAGTCGCTAACCAGCAATTCCTCCTGGAACTCGCCATGGCTGTTGCGCATCCAGGCCCTTTGCACCTGATCTTCATCGAGGTTGCGTTGTATCCGTTCGGCAAGCTGGGGATGTGCCATCAGCCGGGCGAGATCGTTGACGGCAAACCAGGGCTCGTCGTCCAGCAGCAGTGCACGGAGCTGGCGTTTGTGGCGAATGAAGGAGAGGGGGAGCAGGACTTCGACGTCAGTCTGCTGCGCGGGGAGAAAGGGGAAATCGGGCATATCCATTACCTCTGCTTGATGGAGCAGCTTTCTTAGGGCTGTTGGAGTCGGGAGCTAAGAAACCTCAAGCAGAAGGCCGGGCATATTTCCCTTTCGGGTGTTGTATTAGCCCACTCCCGACAGTGCAGAGTTTTGCGGACGCGAGTATGCCGCGAGCACAAAAAAGCCGCTGAGCTTTCGGGAGCGGTGATCCGCTGCTTGATAGGCGTTTCTTAGGCGCCAGCGAAAGAGGGTATGGACGGTGCCGGAAAGCGGCAATGTCGAAGACGTGTGCGAAAGGGCTGATTGGGGAAGCGGATTCTGGGCGGCTCAGAGGCCCAGAAACGAAAAGACCATCAAGTGGGCCTTGATCTGAGGAGGTCTGGAGCGGGCGAAGGGCATCGAACTCTTATGACCTGTCCCCGGAAGACGCTCGACTACGCAACTGGCGGTCGGTAGTGAATGGCAGCTACCGGTTGAATCCACAGTTGATTGTGGACACCAGTACGTCACGGGAGCGCTCCTGGCATCCAATGAGGCGTCAGGTCATGAGGCTCGGAAGTGCCCAGCAGGTCGAATACCACTTTGAATCGCGTCGATTCGTGCGTCGATCAGCGGAGTGAGCAAGGCATAGAGGTCGGTAGGCTGGAGTGCGGTTCGCTGTACACCCATTAGCTCAGTGGACAGACGCCCCAGGGCCGCGCGGAGGGGCACGTCTGCATTCTTCAGCAGGCGATCATGCAGGTACTGCAGCTGAATGCGAAGCTCCAGCGGGCAGTGTTCCTGGGCAGCCGCGCGAATCGAAAGACCTCGCAGTCGGCCGAGCTCTTCGACTTGCCAGCATCGCTCGGCGACCTCCGGTGTCAGTGCCAGCAGGTGGCAACGTTGCAAGTCCAGGTGCTGGATGTGGGCAAGCAGTTGCTCCAGCAAACGGCAATGCCCATCGAAGTCCTCCGGCGTGCGCAGCAGGCCTTGCCAGGTTCGATAGTGCCCCGACGCTGTCCAGGCCAGCCAGGACTGTTCCAGTTCGGCTGCAAGCTTCTGGCGGTGGTGCAGGGCCTCGCCACTGCTCTGAGCGCCCAGCGCACGATGGCGCTGGACGCCCTGCATGAGCACCAGGCCCAACTGCAACATGGTGCGCAGTTCTTCTTGCTGGCGGTACTGCCGGCGTCGATTGGCCCACAGCAGGGCCATGCACGACGCGGCGAGGGCCGTCAGTACGGCCAGTGCGGGCAGGCTCTGCATGATCATAGCGTCGCGTCGCTTGTGAGTCGGGTGAGGTAGCGGGTCAGGTCATGCAGGTCGTGGGTCTGTCGGCTTTGCACCTGAAGGCTGGTGCTGATCTGTTGCAGCTGTTCACCGAGGTCCTGGTTCGCCTGGTGATGCTCGACCAGGGCCTGTTGCATGTTGTCGAAACGCTGCAGGTTTTCCTGACTTTTGCGGGCCAGCCGATCAAGGCTCTCGGCGAGGCTGTTGCTCTGGCCGCTACCCCGCTCCAGCAGCTCGCGGTGATGCTCGACCTCATGGCTCACCTGCTTCACAGCTTCGGCAATGGCCGAGGCTGCAGCGATTATCTCGCGCGTGGTCCTGTCGGTAGCGGTAGCCATCTGCCGGACTTCGTCGGCCACCACCGCGAAACCGCGACCTTGTTCACCGGCGCGGGCCGCCTCGATCGAGGCGTTCAAAGCCAGTAGTTGGGTTCGCTTGGCCAGGTCCTGAATGCCATGCACCGACTGCTCGACGAGCGCGGTGCTGTGCAGCAATTGCGTCACAGCTCGGGCGGTGTCGCCGAGGCTGCTGCGTATGTCCGCCATCCCTGCCCCCAGTTGCCGAGCCGCCTGGCATCCTTCCTCGCCCTGGGCATGGGCGGCCGCGAAATCCGTCCGGGCGCTACTGGCCATTTCGTCCACGCTGACCAGGCTGCGCTCAATCTGTTCGCTGGCGGCTGCGATCATGTTCACCCGCTGGCTTTGCTCACCGCCCTGGACATTGGCTTTCTGCGCCAACTGTTCCAGCGCCTGGCTGGCGAAGCGCACCTCGCTGTTGAGGCGATCATTGCCGCGCAGTCGTTCACTGCACTCGACCAGCAGGTTGGCCTGGTCGTTGGCGGATTGAGTGCTGAGCAGGCGCGCCAGTTCGTCGAACCAGAAGGCTTCGCTGCAGCGCTGGCGCAACTTATGTAGATGCAGGGAGATCGCCAGGTAGAGCGTCACGAGGATAAATCCAAGCGCCATGACCGGCTGACCTGCATATGTGCAGGCCGCTGCTCCCAGTGCCGTCCCGATGGGCAGCCATGCACCGGATTGGACACTGGCGACCAGGGCGATACCTGGCTCGAATGGCAGGGAGGTCGTCCGTCGTCGAGGCGTTCGCCGGAGGTCCTGAGCGAGTCTGGTCGCTCCGTCGATTCCAGTTACACCGGAGTCAGCGAGATTGCTCATGCAGGGATTCCCACGTGGAGTGAAGACTGTGCGTTGTCCATGATCGTGCCGCGTCCTCGTGAACGGTTCGGCGGGATCGGTGTGGGGCAAGACGCCCGCACACCGATGTACCCACCAATTTGCGGTTAGTAGGTGTATTGCACCTGCACCCAGAGCTTGTCGGTATCGACCGTGCGGGCTCGATCATCCGAGTCGTAGCTGGCGTACTTGAGCAGTCCGACCAGGCCTTTCACACCTGGAATCGGGTGCGCATAGGACAGGTCGATCTCGCTGCCGTAGCTGTCGCTGCCCTGCTCGGTGTCGAAGTCGTGGTACCAGGCTTGCAGGCTGCCGCCGGCCAATGGCGCGGTGAACCCCAGGTAGGCGTCCTCGATGCCGTCGGCCGGCGTGGTGAGGAACTGGTCGGCCCAGCCCTGAAAGATGTGCTTGGTCGCCAGCGGCGTCTGGAACGCGCGGTTGCCGGGGCCGCTGTCGCCACCCAGCACCTCGTACCCGCCCTTGAACTGCACGCCCTTGAAGACATACCCCAATTCCGCCAGGTAGTACTCACTGTCCAGGTCCAGCGGGTTATCGGCGTAGTCCTGCTGGCGTGCGTACTCCAGCGCATAGTTGAAACCGGCCAGCGCACCGTTCAGGCGCAGGCCGCTGGTCCGGCTGGACAAGCTGCCCAGCGGGGAGGTCGCGGTGGTCGCAATGTTGTCCAGGCCGAGCAGGTAGCTGTAGGCGGTCACTGCGAGTTCCGGCCGCACCAGGTACTGGGCATTGAACAGGTGGCTGTGGCCTTCGATGTTGGCCGGGTTGGTGCGGTTGTCGAAGCGGCCGTTTTCCGGGCCAAAGATGGTGTTGATGTTGTCGAGGTAGCTGTAGGTCAGGGTCAGGCCGTCGAGGGGCTTGAGTTGAGCGAGAGCCGCGTCGTAGGTCTGCTCGTTCTGCCGCCAGGCGGAGCCGCCGACGAAGCGTTGGTTGTCCAGATTGATGCGCTGGCGGCCAAGCACGGCGCTGCCGAAGGCCTGGTCGTAACGCAGCAGGGCCTGGTTGACTTCGGTGCCGTCGGGGTCGACCACCATGGCGTAGTTGGTCTGGCCATTGCGGGTGCTGTTGTAGGCGGCATCGCCGAGGCGGCTGACGTTGTCCACTTCCACCAGGCCCGAGAGGCCGTACCACTTGCCGGTCTGGAAGCCGACGCGGGTGCGCAGGGTCTGGGCATTGGCGTCGCGCAGGTTGTTGTTCTGGTCAACGTTCTCAAAGCGGTAGCGGGCATCGAGGATGGCTTTGCCCCCAGTGAACAGGTTGCTAACGTCCTCTGCGGCCAGGGCGGCGTGACTGGTGCCGGCAACGGCCAGCGACAGCAGAGCGGGTTTCAGCATGTGCATAGCGGTTTTCCTAGGTCTGAAAAGCGCAAAAAAAAACGTCACGGTGTCCGCGCTCCTGATGGAGAGGGGATTCCGCGACGTCGTTGTCGGTTGAGTGGCAGACACGCCGTTGTGCTGACCGGGGAAGGTCTTAGCAGGCACTGTGCCAGTTTGTTCAATTACTTGATTTGCCTGAAGTTTGTTTGGCGCCAAGAACATTTGGCGATTACGTCATGCACATGCGCGGGCAAGGTTGCATTGGTGGGGTGCGAAGCCGGGGACGGGGGCCCCTGCATGGGGCATGCGGGCAAGTCAAAACGCGAAAGCCCGGCACGTGGCCGGGCTTTCGCGAAGGGCAGGGCGGATACCTAAGCAGCAGGGCGCTGCTGGCGTTGGTAGAGGAACTCCAGCACCGCGGTGCGGTACTCGTGGTAGTGGGCATCGTTGGCCAGCGCCAGGCGATTGCGCGGGCGCGCCAGATCGACCCGGACGATATCGCCGACGGTGGCCGCCGGGCCATTGGTCATCATCACGATTCGGTCGGAGAGCAGCACGGCCTCGTCCACGTCATGGGTGACCATCACAACGGTACTGTGGGTCTCGCCGACGATGCGCAGCAACTCGTCCTGCAGGTGCGCACGGGTGAGGGCGTCCAGGGCGCCGAAGGGCTCGTCCATCAGCAGCACCTTGGGTTCCATCGCCAGCGCGCGGGCGATGCCCACGCGCTGTTTCATGCCACCGGAGATTTCACTGGGGTGCTTGTGCGCCGCGTGATCCAGGCCAACCATCTGCAATGCGGCGGCGGTGCGCTCCTTGAGGCGGGCCTTGCTTTCGCGGGCGCCGAAGACCCGCTCCACAGCCAGGTAGACGTTGCCGAAGCAGGTCATCCAGGGCAGCAGGCTGTGGTTCTGGAACACCACAGCACGCTCCGGGCCAGGGCCGTCGATTTCCCGGCCATTGCAAATCAGCCCGCCTTCGCTGGCGTCCAGCAGGCCGGCGATCAGGTTGAGCACGGTGGACTTGCCGCAGCCGGAGTGGCCGATCAGCGAAACGAACTCGCCACGGGCGATGCAGAGGTTGACGTTGCTGAGGGCCTGGAAGCGCCCCTGGCGTGTATCGAAGTGTTTGCTGACACCGGTCAGCTCGACGAACTTGTCCATCAGGGTTCTCCTGCTCTTGGTAGGAGCGAGCTTGCTCGCGAATGCGGTTCGCGAGCAGAGCTCGCTCCTACAGAAATGGTCAGTTGTTGTAGTCGAAGCGCTTGGCCAGCCACAGCAGGCTCTGTTCCAGGGCCAGGCCCACCAGGCCGACGATGATGATGGCGATGAGGATGTGCTCGACGTTGAGGTTGTTCCATTCGTCCCACACCCAGAAGCCCAGGCCGGTGCCGCCGGTGAGCATTTCCGCCGCCACGATCACCAGCCAGGCGACACCGATGGCCAGGCGGATGCCAGTCATCAGGTGAGGCAACACGGCGGGGAACAGGATGCGGGTGAGTACCTTGAACTCGGAGAGCTTCAGAACCCGCGCCACGTTGAGGTAGTCCTGCGGCACGCTGGCCACCCCGGCGGCGGTGTTGAG
Source organism: Pseudomonas sp. JS3066 (assembly GCF_036328175.1). Lineage (NCBI taxonomy): Bacteria > Pseudomonadati > Pseudomonadota > Gammaproteobacteria > Pseudomonadales > Pseudomonadaceae > Pseudomonas > Pseudomonas sp. JS3066. The sequence goes on along the minus strand of NZ_CP143312.1, from coordinate 3,925,669 downwards.
GATGATCGGCCAGATCGAACTGATGAAGATCACCCAGATCGACGCGGGGCCCGCGGCCTCGAACACCAGCAGGCCGATGGGCAGCCAGGCCAGCGGCGACACCGGGCGCAGCAGGCTGATGATGGGGGACAGCATTCCGGCCAGGAAGGTGAAGCGGCCGATGGCGAAACCCAGGGGAATACCTACCAGCGCCGCCATGCCGAAGCCCAGGCCGACCCGGCCCAGCGAGTGCAGGATGTTCCAGCCGATGCCCATGTCGTTGGGACCGTTGTCGTAGAAGGGATCGGCAAAGAGTTCCAGCGCCGAATGCCAGGTCGACAGTGGCCCCGGCAACCCTTCGCTGCGTGTCGCCACCAGGGCCCAGAGGCCGATGAACAGCAGCAGGCCGAGCAGTGGTGGGACCAGTGCCCGTGCCAGGTTGTTGAAGAACTCCACGGCTGGCTTGGCCAGTCGTGGAGCGGAGCTGGGTGCGGCCTTGGCCGGCAGAGGCAGCGGCGGAGTTACCGGAGCGTTCATCGTTACCTCCCGGGTCAGGCTTTGATGGCAAAGGACTGGGCGTAGGCGGCAGGGTTCGAGCCGTCCCACAGCTTGCCGTCAATCAGGGTGCTGCCGCGCATCTGGCTGGCCGGAACCGGCAGGCCGAGGGCGCTGGCCGCTTCACTGAACAGCTTGGTCTGGTTGACCTGGGCGGCGACGGCTGCGTAGTCCGGGTCCTGCTTGATCAGGCCCCAGCGCTTGAACTGGGTCATGAACCACATGCCGTCGGAGAGCCAAGGGAAGTTCACGTTGCAGTCCTTGCAGAAGGCCATGGCGTGCTTGTCATCCCATTTGTTGCCCAGGCCGTCCTCGTAGTGGCCGAGGAAGCGCTGCTCGATGACGTCCACCGGGGCGTTCACGTAGGCCTTGCCGGCAATGAGTTTGGCGGTGGCCTTCTTGTTCTCGTCGCTGGCCTCGATGAAGCGGCTGGCGTCGAGCAGGGCCATCACCAGTGCCCGTGCGGTGTTGGGGTTCTGCTCGACGAAATCGCGCGAGCAGCCCAGCACCTTCTCCGGATGGTCCGCCCAGATCTGCTGGGTGGTGGTGGCAGTGAAACCGATCTTGTCGAAGATCGCCCGCGCGCCCCAGGGCTCGCCGACGCAGAAGCCGTCCATGTTGCCGACGCGCATGTTGGCGACCATCTGCGGCGGCGGCACGGTGATGGTCTTCACATCGGTCAGCGGGTTGATGCCATGGCTGGCCAGCCAGTAGTAGAGCCACATGGCATGGGTGCCGGTGGGGAAGGTCTGGGCGAAGGTCAGCGGGTTGCCGCCCTTCTTGATATGCGCGGCGAGTTGTTCACCGTTGGTCACGCCAGCTTCTTTCAATTGGCGGGAGAGGGTGATGGCCTGGCCGTTCTGGTTCAGTCCCATGAGCACCGCCATGTTCTTCTGCGGACCGGCAACGCCGAGCTGGGAGCTGTACATCATGCCGTAGAGCACGTGGGAGGCATCGAGTTCGCCGGTGTTCAGCTTGTCGCGCACGCCAGCCCAGGAAGCTTCCTTGCTGGGTGTGATGGACAGGCCGTACTTGGCGGCGAAGCCCTGGGTGGCGGCCACGACCACCGAGGCGCAGTCGGTGAGGGGAATGAAGCCGACCTTCAGGGCGGTCTTTTCCGGTGCATCCGAGCCGGCGGCCCAGGCCGCGCTGCGCAGGAAACCGGGGGCGGAGAGGCCGAGGGCGGTCACGCCACCGACCGTGCCGGCAATGGCGATCGATTGCTTGAGGAAGTTGCGACGACTGTTGTTCACCGGGTCTTTGGAATCACGTTCGCTCATGGTGCTGTCCTGAATGGAGGGCAAAACAAAAACGGCGCACGCCAGAGCTCCCGAGAAGGAAAGGAGCTCTGACGGACGCCGTTGTCCGTGATCCGCGGCCCACCGCCGTTGGCGCGCTACGCAAGATTCTGCAGGTGAGACTGCAAACGCCTTGCCAGCTTGCCCAGCAGCCCGAAGCCATGACTTCGGCAGGCTGCTTTAGGTCGTTATTGTCTTTTAAATCAGCAGCTTGACTCTTTGGGTAAAAGTGCGGACAGGCTGGCGGCACTGAGCCATGTTCGTGCGGTGCAGAGGTGGCCTGAACGGTTTTGGTTCACTTGGAGTAGGAGTGCGGCGAGGGGCGGATGCCAGGAACGTAGTCCTGTGTCTGGGGCAACGACGGACCGCACCACAGTGCGCCTGCGTACGGTGTGTGGCTTGAGGTTGTCGCGGGTGTTTGCCCTGTCCATGTGGAGCGATGAGTTTGCACCCACATGGACTTGGCCGATTTCTACTCGCTGTTCAGACGCCGAGCATCTCGTGCGTGGCGATGATCTGTTCGGCCACCTGGATCAATCGTTGTTGACGCCCCATGGCCTGGCGACGCATCAAGGTGTAGGCGGCATCCTCGTCACAGCTTTTCATCTTCATCAGTAGGCCCTTGGCCAACTCGATGCGTTTGCGTTCGGCCAATTGGGTATCCCGCACCAGCAACTGGGTACGCAGGGCCTGGTCAGCCTCGAAGCGCGCCATGGCCACGTCCAGGATCGGCCGCAGGCGTTCGGCGTGAATGCCCTCGATCACGTAGGCGCTGACACCGGCCCGAATCGCCTGGCGCATCAGCTCGGGATCGTGGTCGTCGGTGAACATGACGATCGGGTGAGGCCGGTCGCGGCTGACCATCACTACCTGTTCCATCATGTCGCGACCCGCGGATTCGGTGTCTATCAGCACGACATCGGGGCGCGCGGCTTCGATCCGCTCAGGCAGGTTGATACTCAGGCCGGTTTCGTCCATGACCTCGAAACCGGCCTCCACCAGGGCATTGCGCAGACGGCCGACTTTCTTCGGGGTGTCATCAATCAGGAGAATGCGGAGCATGCTGTGATCAACTCCAGGCGTCAGAGGGAAGCAGCCGCAATGGCGGAGCTGCGGGCATGGATGGCGAAGCTGCGGGCGTAGCCGGCCGGATCGGTGCCGTCCCAGACATGGCCGTCGAACAGCCTGGAGCTGCGCATGGGGTGCTCGGGGACCACGATGCCCAGTGCTTCGGCCGCTTCGCGGTAGAGCGCAAGCTGGTGGACTCGACGGGCCACGCCGAGGTAATCCGGGTCTTCCCTGAGCAGCCCCCAGCGACGGAACTGGGTCATGAACCACATGCCATCGGACAGCCAGGGCATGGTCGCCTCTCCGTCGGCAAAGAAGCGCAACGGGTGATCATCGCGCCAGGCGTAGCCGAGGCCGTCCTCGTAGAAACCGAGAAAACGCGGCTCAATGGCTGAGAGTGGTGCATCGAGGTATTCGCCGCCGCTGATCAGTTGGGCGGTGCTGCGCTTGTTGTCGTCGCTGGCGTCGATGAAGCGGCTAGCCTCGAGCACCGCCATGGTCAGGGCGCGGGCTGTGTTGGGGTACTGCTCCACGAAGGCGCGAGTGCAGGCGAGCACCTTTTCCGGGTGGTCTGGCCAGATCATCTGACTGGTCGCCAGGGTGAAGCCTTGTTTCTCATCCACGGCGAGCGCGCCCCAGGGGCCGCCGGCACAAAAACCGTCGATGTGTCCTGTCTTGAGATGCTGGACCATCTGCGCAGGTGGCAGCACCACCGTGTTCACGTCTTCCAGCGGGTGGATACCCTGGGCCGCCAGCCAGTAGTGAAGCCACATGGCATGGGTGCCGGTGGGAAAAGTCTGGGCGAAGGTCAGCTTCGCACCGTGCTGGCGCACCCGGGCGGCCAGGGCGTCGGCACGGGTCACGCCTGCCTGACGCAGCGGTTCGGAGAGATTGATCGCCTGGCCGTTCTGGCAAAGTCCCATGAGGATCGCCATTTCGGTCGGGGCGCTGCCCAGTCCCAGGTGGGTGCCGTAGACCTGTCCATAGAGCGAATGCGCGGCGTCCAGTTCGCCGCTCAATAGTCTGTCGCGCAGGCCGGCCCAGGAGGTCTGCCGCTTCAGTTCCAGGGTCAGTCCATAGGGTTGGGCGAAACCCTGGGTAGCCGCGACTATCAGCGAGGCGGAGTCGGAAAGGGCCATGAAGCCCAGGTTCACAGTGCGCTTTTCCGGGGCATCGCTGCCCGCGACCCAGGCGAGATTGTCGTTACGGGTGCAACTCTTGTCGGTCATGTTGTTTGTCCCACCGCTGAACGAAAAAGGCGCCGCCCCAGTCACCATGGGATTGGTGACCGGGAGCGACGCCATCGTCTATGAACTGTCTCCGCCGTTGGAGGACGTTCGGAGTGCTGGTGTCAGCAAGTGATGTGCCATCGTTCAGCAAGGAAACTGAACGGAGGGCAGGGAAGGCCGGGAATATGGCGCATGAAGTAGTACTGGAAGCCAACGCCAGAGGTGAGGACGAGATGGAGAATGAGTTGCGTAGGTTTAGACATGGGTAAGTCCTCAGAAAAGGAAATTCTTGGACTGACAGCTACCCATTAACCTCAATGCCGTCGCGGAAGGCCCGTACTAGAGCGGTTCCGTGAGGAGTATGGAGCGGGCGAAGGGAATCGAACCCTCGTCATGAGCTTGGGAAGCTCAGGTAATGCCATTATACGACGCCCGCGAAGGGTGCTCTTTTTACCAGAAGGCGCGGGCGAGGTGAAGCCCGGGGCAGTCACAAGTTACTGAAAATACTTGCACCTGCCCGGGCGGCCACGCGTTCAAACGGCTACTGCCTGGTAGTCGGCAACCTGCGGGCGAGCCATGCCCTTGGTGGCCGGCGCCTTGAGGAAGCCCAGCATGGCTTGCTGGGTCTGCAGCCAGGCGGCCTTGGTTTCGACGTCGACGAAGTGGCCGGCGTTGTCGATGGTGGCGAACTGGCAATCGCGCACGTGCTTGGCGAAGTGGCGGGCATCCTCGGCGGAGGTGTACTCGTCGCGGTCCCCGTTGATGAACAGCAGCGGGATGTCGACGTTGGCCAGGCAGTCCACGTAGCAGCGCGAATCCATGTTCAGCACCTGGCAGACGTGGTGGTGCATTTGCAGGTACTCGTGGTCGTCGAGGCTGCTGCAGTGTTTGTGGTTGAAGCGCTGGTACAGGCTCGGCAGGTACTTGCCGATGGTGTTGTTGACCAGGTGGCCCACGGCGTCCCGATCGATGGCCGACAGGCAATCCAGGCCGCGGGTCAGGTAGTCCATCATCGGTTCGTTGAGGATGGGCGAGAAGGAGGTAACGATGGCCTTCTTGATCCGTGCCGGGCACTGGGCCAGGGCGAGGAGGGCGGAGACGCTGCCCCAGGAGAAGGACATCAGGTAGTCCACCCGGAAGTGCTCAATCAGGTGGAGGAGAATGTCGGCCTCGGTTTCCTTGCCGATGAAGCGCGAGTTGTCGTTATGCGGCTTGGACTGGCCGGCATAGGGCTCGTCGAAGAGCACCACGTTGAAGTGCGGTTGCAGGTATTTCACTGTCTGCGCGAACGAGGCGGTCGTCGACAAGGAGCCGTTGACCAGAATGATGGTCTCCCTGGCTTCCGGGTTGCCGTAGAACTCCGTGTAAACCTTGTACTGGCTGTGAATCTCGACGATGGCGGTTTCCGGCCTCATGTCGTTTCCTCCTGGCGCAGATGGGTCATGCGAGCCCTCTCAACGGCTTGGCCCGCTCTAAGTCTTGGCAGTAGGAAAGCGCCTTTCGATGACAATCGAATGTCAGGCTGGAATTTTTAGAATTCTTTATTTATCAAGCGGTTAGGTCGAGAAAAGACGAGGGAGTTCGGCGCTTTTCAGAGCACCGAACGAGTCTTCTAACCAGGCAGGGAACCTACGAGTGCAGAGCACAGGAGACCGCAGGGAACGCTTAGATGGTCGGCGTGACTCTTTGGTCACGCTCTGACCTTGTGTCCGATTTAAGCAGGGCATGATTTCACTCGCAAGCTCATTGAAAGGAAAAATTCTTGCAGTTCGTCGGGTTATTCAATCCCGATGTGACTCGCGAGTGATCTAGCTAAAAGCAGGCCACTTCCTGAGCCGTGAGCGACCGGTAGTCGCCTGGCTGCATCTGCGGGTCCAGCTTCAGCGGTCCGACGCTCTCGCGGTGGAGGCGTACGACCTTGTTCTGGAAGTGGCCGAACATGCGCTTGACCTGGTGGTAGCGACCCTCGTGCAGGGTCAGGCGGGCGGCGCGGGGGCCGAGGATTTCCAGCTGGGCGGGGAGGGTGGTCAGGCCCTCATAGGCGAAGTAGAGCCCTTGCGCGAAGGTGTCGATGTACTCGGTACCGATGGGCTGCTCGGTTTCCACGTAATAGACCTTGGGCTGCTTGCTGCCGGGCAGGGTGAGCCGGCGGGACCAGAGTCCGTCGTTGGTGATCAGCAGCAGGCCGGTGGTGGTGAGGTCCAGGCGCCCGCCCAGGTGCAGCTCGTGCTTGTCGGGCTCGTCGAGCAGGTCGAGCACGGTGGGATGCTCCGGATGCTCGGTAGCGCTGACGTGGCCGGAAGGCTTGTAGAGCATGAAGTAGCGGGCTGGCTTGCCGGCCTGGAGCAGGCGATCGTCGAGCTCGACGCGGCTGAATTCCCGGACCTCGAAGCGACTGTCGGTAACTGGCTGGCCATCCACTCGAATCCGACCGGCGGCTAGCAGCAGGCGCGCGTCGAGGCGGCTGAATTCCGGGAAATTGCTCAAAAATCGATCAAGGCGCATCAGCTTGGTGCATCGGGTGGCAACGCGCGTGCGCAGCGAGGACAGAGGCAGGTGCGATCGATGTCCTGCGGGGGGATCTCGTCGAGCACGGCGGGGTTGATCTTCGCCTCGAAGCACCAGCAAGCCTGGCCGGCCCTGGCGGGATCAGCCTGGGTGCACTGGTTGCTCTGGCCGCAAAGCGGGCAGCGGGTGGGATCGGGTGGGGCGCTCATGGCGGTTGATCAGGGTGGAAAGGGCGCAAGGTTGCCGTCTTGGAATTCTGGCTGCAAGTCCGCACCGATGGGTGCCGTTTTTCGGATGTTCGCGCGCCGACCGGTATTGCTGTCTGGCGCGGATGACCTAGGCTCGAATATGCAAGGTGAAGATGTCTGAAAGCGACATGGCCGGATTCACAAAACTCTGAAGGCATTTGAGAAGCTAACGCATAATCGCGGTCTATCGATTCTGTCACCCACCATTTAGAGCAGAGCTGCCTCGTGTCCACCAACATTAGTGTCGTCAATAAAGCCAAGGCCTGGTCGGCTCACGGTGTCACTGCCACCGGCGTTGTGCTGGCCCTGATGGCCATTCTCGCCCTGTTCGACAATCAGCCCCGCGACTGCCTCCTCTGGCTGGGTGCTGCCCTGCTGGTCGATGGTCTGGATGGCACTCTTGCCAGGCGTGTCCAAACCAGCACCATGCTGCCTAATTTCGACGGCTCGACCCTGGACCTGGTGATCGACTACCTCACCTACGTGTTCATTCCGGCCATCTTCATCTACCGCTACATCGACCTGCCCGAGCATACGGCGCTGGTGGCGGTGAGCCTTATCCTGGTGTCGTCGCTGTTCTGCTTCTGCAACCTGAACATGAAGAGCAGCGACAACTACTTTGTGGGTTTTCCCGCTGCGTGGAATGTGGTGGCGCTGTACATCTGGATCATCGATCCGCTGCCCGTTGTGAGCCTGCTGCTGATTTGCGCCCTCGCGGCGCTGACGCTGACCAAGCTGAAGTTCCTCCATCCGTTCCGGGTGCGCAAGCTGATGCCACTGAATATCGTGGTCACCTTCGTGTGGATGATCAGCAGCATGCTGCTCATCCTCCAGCACCCCTTCTACAAATCCCTGGTGCTGGGCATCTGGTGGCTGGCCTCGGCCTACTTCGTGGGCATCTGCTTGTGGCGCAGCCTGCTGGACTGGACCCACAAGCTGAAGGCTTGATCGTTCTTTGTCGGAGCGAATTCATTCGCGATTGAATTCGCTACCACAATCTTTCTCACCCTGATCTCGCACGTGCATTGGCCACCTCGTAATCACGCCAATTGGCCGTAGGTCACAAGCCCCGTCGGCAGTAGTTTTGAGGCATCCCTTCCCACCACGAGGATGCCTCGATGACACCACGCATGGATTACTACTCCGCCTCTCCCGACGCGCTCAAGGCGATGCTCGCCCTGGAAGCGGCGGTGAGCAAACTCCCCCTGGAGAAGCCGCTGCTGGAGTTGGTGAAGCTGCGTGCATCGCAGATTAATGGCTGTGCCTTCTGCGTCGACTTGCACAGCTCCGACGCACGCAAGCGTGGGGAAACCGAGCGCCGCCTCTACTCGGTTGCCGTCTGGCGCGAAAGCCCGTTCTTCAGTCCTCGCGAACGCGCCGCTCTGGCCTGGACGGAATCCCTGACGCGCCTGGCCGAAACTCACGCCCCCGATGAGGACTATGCCCAGTTGGCGGCCGAGTTCAGCGAGCGCGAGCGGGTGGACCTGACCCTGGCGATCAACACCATCAACAGCTGGAACCGGCTGGCTGTCGGCTTCCGCAAAATCCCGAGCGAGTGAGACCACGATGCGCAACCTGAAGACCTTGAGTGCCTTGGCCGCTGGCCTGATGCTGTTGAACCTCCCCCAGGCCTATGCGCACGAAACGGGCGAGGGCCAGGAGCAGGTCACCATCCTGCATGATCACGAGCTGCTCAATGCGCCTGGCAAGCAGGCCATCCTGCTCACCGTGGACTATGCGCCAGGGCAACGCTCCGTGGCCCACAGTCATGCAGGTTCGGTGCTCGCCTACGTTGAGGAAGGGGAGGTGATCTCCCAGCTCAAGGGCGAGGAGCCCAAGCGCTACAAGGCGGGCGAGAGCTGGTACGAGCCTGCGGGCAGTGTCCACCTGCAATCGCGCAATGCCAGCGACTCCAAGCCGGCGAAGCTGGTGGTGTGGATGCTCAAGACCGAGCAGGAGGCAGTGCTCGAGCCTTACCCGAAGTGAGCGTGAGGGGCTGTGCTATGTGTCCGTAGGATGGGTTCGGCGGCGGTCCGCGAGCCTGCGATACCCATTAGCCCGGTGTGCAGTCATCGACGGGTTTCGCTTCGCTCAGCGCCAACCTATGGGAGCCCCTCTCCCTGAAGGGAGAGGGGCGGCCCGTGCGCACATCCCTGTAGGGGCGAATTCATTCGCCAGGCAGGACGCAGTCCTGCCGTAGGTTGGCGTCGAGGAACGAGGCCCAACAGCGCGGTCCGAAGGTTGGCTTTGAGCCCTTACCAGAGTGGCAGGGTGTAGCTGAGAATCAGGCGGTTCTCGTCGAGGTCGTTGCCGAAGTTGGTCGAACGCACCGTCGCGTTGCGCCACTTCAATCCAAGGTTCTTCAGCGGGCCGCTCTGCACCACGTAGGCGATATCGGTGTCGCGCTCCCATTCCTTGCCGTCTTCGCGGCCAGCGCCCAGCTCGATGCCGTCGCCGGAGAGGTAGCGGGTCATGAAGGTCAGCCCCGGAATCCCGACAGCCGCGAAGTTGTAGTCGTAGCGTGCCTGCCAGGAGCGTTCCTCGCGGTTGGCGAAGTCGCTGATCTGCACGAAGTTCACCAGGTAGGCGTCGCTGCCATTGACGTAGGCGAAGCCGGTGTCGCCGCTCATACGCTGGTAGCCCAGGCCCACGGCGTGGCCGCCGAAGCCGTAGGTGAACATTGCGCCGAAGGCCTTGTTGTCGACATTGCTACCGCCCTCGTCAGTGGAGCGGGCAAAGCGCAGGTCGCTCTTCAGGCTCTGGCCGTCACCCAGGGGCAGCAGGTGGTTCAGGCTCAGGTAGTGCTGGCGGTAGAAGTCGTCCAGGCGGCCGAAGCCATAACCAGTGGTGAGGGCGTCGTTCCACTTGTAGCTGAGGTTGGCGAAGTCGAAGGCATCGCTGGTGGTCTGGCGCGCGCGGATGTTCTTCACGCCCACCGTGGTGATGCTCATGTCCTCGTAGTCCGAGGAGTCGCGCTGGTTCACCTGGCGCAGGCGTCCGGCATCGAAGGTCAGGCCGTCGATCTCCAGGGAGTTGAGTTGACCGCCTTCGAACGTCTGCGGCAGCAAGCGCGAATCGTTGGCCAGCAGCACCGGCAGCTTGGGCATCAGGGTGCCGAGCTTGAGGGTGCTCTTCGAGGCGCGCAGCTTGGCGGTCAGGCCCAGCTCACCGTATTCATCCTGGGCGCGCTTGGGCGCTTCGCGGTCACGCTTGAGCAGTCCGGAACCGGCACGGTCAGGGCTGGAGTCGAGTTTCACGCCGAGCAGGCCGATGGCGTCGACGCCGACACCGATCTGTCCCTCGGTGAAGCCGGACTCATAGCGCAGGAGGAAACCCTGGGCCCATTCCTCGGCCTTGGCCTGGGTCGCGTTGTCTTGGCGGAAGTCGCGGTTGAAGTAGAAGTTGCGCAGCTCCAGGCTGGCTTTCGAATCCTTGACGAAGTCCGCCAGGGCGGGTGTGGAGCAACACAGCGCGCCGCCGACGAACAGTAGGTGGGAGGTGAGGGTGGTACGGGTCATCGTGAGTCCTCTTGTTTTTGTTTTTTCAGGTACAGCGGTATTAAAAAAGCGCGGCCCAAAGGAGCACGGGCCGCGCCACGCTCAAGGGTCAGAACTGTTCGCTGGAAAGGCCGAAGAGCGGCTCGGCGCCAGCGCGGATGCTGGCCTCCAGGGCCAGGGTGCGCGGTAGCAGGCGACGGAAGAAGAACTCGGCGGTGGCCAGCTTGGCGCCGTAGAAGGCCTCGTCCTCCTCTCGACGCGCTTCGGCTACGGCAGCCATGCGCGCCCACAGCCAGGCGTAGGCCACATGGCCGAAAAGCTGCAGGTATTCCACCGAGGCTGCGCCCACTTCGTTGGGGCTGCGGCTGGCCTGGGCCAGCAGCCATTCACTGGCGCCCTCCAGGCGCCCGAGGGCTTCCAGTAGTTCGGTGGTGTAGGGGGTGGCGGATTGGCTGGCGAAGGCGCGCACATCGGCGCAGAACAGCTTGAGTGCGGCGCCGCCGTTGGCCACTACCTTGCGGCCCAGCAGGTCGAGGGCCTGGATGCCGTTGGTGCCTTCGTAGATCTGCGCAATGCGTACGTCGCGTACCAGTTGTTCCTGGCCCCATTCGCGGATGTAGCCGTGGCCGCCGAACACCTGCTGGCCGAGCACGCAGCTGTCCAGGCCGGTGTCGGTGAAGAAGGCCTTGGCCACCGGAGTGAGCAGGGCCACCAGGGCCTCGGCGCGCTGGCGTTCGTCGCTGTCATCGGCGTACTTGGCCAGGTCCAGTTGCTGGCCGACATAGCAGGCGAATGCGCGGCCACCCTCGGTCATGGCCTTCATGCTGAGCAGCATGCGGCGCACGTCGGGGTGATGGATGATCGGGTCGGCCACCTTGTCCCGCGCCACTGGGCCGGCGGGCGCGCGGCTCTGGATGCGCTCGCGGGCGTAGGCCACGGCGCTCTGGTAGGAGGCGTCGGCGCAGCCAATGCCCTGGATTCCGATGGACAGGCGCTCGTAGTTCATCATGGTGAACATCGCCGCCAGGCCCTTGTTGGCTTCGCCGATCAGCCACCCGCTGGCGCCGTCGAAGTTCATTACGCAGGTGGCCGAGGCCTTGATGCCCATCTTGTGCTCGATGGAGCCGCAGCTCACGGCGTTGGCCGCGCCGAGGGACCCATCTGCGTTGACCATCACCTTGGGCACCAGGAACAGGGAAATGCCCTTGGGACCGGCCGGCGCATCCGGCAGCTTGGCCAGCACCAGATGGATGATGTTTTCGGTGAGGTCTTGTTCGCCTCCGGTGATGAAGATCTTGGTACCGGTGATGCGGTAGCTGCCGTCGGCCTGGGGGGCGGCCTTGGTGCGGATGATGCCGAGATCGGTGCCAGCCTGGGGTTCGGTGAGGCACATCGAGCCGGCCCAGCGACCTTCGTACATCGGGGGCAGGTAGGTCTGTTTCAGGTCGGCGCTGGCGTGGGCGTCGATGGCCAGGCAGGCGCCGGAGGACAGCGCGGAGTACAGGGCGAAGCTGGAGTTGGCGGCGTAGAGCATTTCCTCGAACTGCACAGCGAGCATCTTCGGCATGCCCAGGCCACTGAAGTCCGGGTTGCCGGAAAGCCCCACCCAGCCACCGTCGATATAGGTGGCGTAGGCCTCCTTGAAGCCTGTCGGGGTGCTGACCACGCCCTCGTGCCACTGAGCGCCTTCTTCGTCACCGCTGCGGTTGAGCGGGGCGATGAGCTGCCCAGTGACCTTGGCCGCTTCTTCCAGGATGGCGTCGGCGGTGTCGACATCGACCCGTTCGGCCAGCGCAGGCAGGCGCGCCCAGAGGGACGGGGCGTCGAAGACCTCATGCAGGACGAAGCGCAGGTCGCGCAGCGGGGCGTTGTATTCGGGCATGGCGTGGAACCTCTGTTACGGCGATTGCGGGAAGGCACGGCCCGCAGGCCGTGCCGGATGGTTCAGTGGCTGCTGGCGGCGGCAGCCCCCAGGCCGGTCTGGGCGCGCACGAACTGGTCGTCATAGGCGGCGCGTTCGCGGCTGGCGCGGGCGCTGCGATCGAGAGTGGAGACGACGACGATCACCAGGAACGCCAGCGGCATGGAGAACAGCGCCGGCTGGTCGTAGGGGAACAGGGCCTTCTCATGGCCCAGCACGCCGACCCAGACGGCCGGTGCACAGATCACCAGGGCCAGGGCGCTCACCAGCCCGGTCAGCCCACCCCAGAGGGCACCACGGGTGGTCAGGCCTTTCCAGTACATGGCCATGATCAGCACCGGGAAGTTGGCCGAAGCGGCGACGCCGAAGGTCAGGCCCACGAGGAAGGCGATGTTCATCTGCTCGAAGAGAATGCCCAGGCCGATTGCGACCAGGCCGATAGCCACGGTGGCGATGCGCGACACCCGCATTTCATCCTTCTCGCTGGCGTGCCCCTTTTTCAGCACAGAGGCATAGAGGTCGTGGGAGATGGCCGAGGCGCCCGCCAGGGCAAGGCCTGCAACCACGGCGAGGATGGTGGCGAAGGCTACGGCGGAGAGGAAACCGAGGAACAGGTTGCCGCCCACTGCCTGGGCCAGGTGCATGGCGACCATGTTGCCGCCGCCCACCAGGGCGCCACCCAGCTTGCCGTCGACGAAGTACTGCGGGTCGGTGCCGACGATCACGATCGCGGTGTAGCCGAGCACGCAGACCACCAGGAAGAAGAAACCGATGAAGCCGGTGGCGAACAGCACCGAGCGGCGGGCTTCCCTGGCATTGGGCACAGTGAAGAAGCGCATCAGGATGTGTGGCAGGCCGGCGATGCCGAACACCAGGCCGAGGGACAGCGAGACGGCACTGATCGGGTCGGCCAGCAAGGTACCGGGCCCCATGATCTTGACGCCGCTGGCGTGTACGGCGACCGCTCGCTCGGCCAGGTTCTCGAAGCTGAAGCCGAACTCGCTCATGGCCATCAGCACCAGTGCGGTGCCACCGGCCAGCAGCAGGACGGCCTTGGTGATCTGCACCCAGGTGGTGGCGATCATGCCGCCGAAGATCACGTAGACCAGCATCAGGACACCGACCACTACCACGGCCAGCTGATAGTCCAGGCCGAACAGCAGCTTGATCAGCTGGCCGGCGCCGACCATCTGCACGACTAGGTAGCAGCAGACCACGGTCAGCGAGCCGAGGGCGGCGAAGCTGCGAATGCGGGTCTGGTCCAGGCGGTAGGAGACGATGTCGGCGAAGGTGTAGCGGCCCAGGTTGCGCAGGCGCTCGGCCATCAGGAAAGTGACGATGGGCCAGCCGACGAAGAAGCCGATGATGTAGACGAAGCCGTCGTAGCCCTTGGCGAACACCAGGCTCGAAAGGCCCAGCAGGGTGGCCGCCGACATGTAGTCGCCGGCAATCGCCAGGCCGTTCTGGAAGCCCGAGATGCCACCGCCAGCGGTGTAGAAGTCGGCGGTGGAGCGGGTGCGCCGGGCGGCCCACCAGGTGATGGCCAGGGTGGCCAGGACAAAGACGAAGAACATGCCGATGGCATGCAGGTTGAGGGGTTGCTTCTGCGCCGTGATGGTGTCGGCGAAGCCGCTCAGCGGCGCGAGGGCAAGGAGGGCGAGGAGGGCTTTCATGCCTGACCCTCCGCGAGGATTTCCGCGCTCAGTGCATCGAAGCGGGTATTGGCGTGACGCACGTACCAGGCGGTCAGCAGCCAGGAAAGAATGATGATGGCGGCACCCAGCGGGATGCCGCGGCTGAGATGGCTGCCCTCGTAGAGGGGAAGGTGCAGCCAGCCGGGGACGAAGGCTACGAGCATGATGAACAGGTAGTAGACCGCCAGCACCAGGGCGCTGAGCGACCAGGCGAGAACGGCGCGCTCCTGGGCCAGGCGCTGGAACTTCGGGTTGGCCATGATGCGAGCGCTGGCCGAGGTGTTGGGGGAGTGGTGAGGTGTCATATCGGGCTCCGCTTGTTGTTGTTGTCGATGCCTGTAGCCGGCCGCCGCAGCTTTTCGGGCATGCGACTGCCCTTGGCGGCAACCACTGGCTGCCGCCCCGTTCCTGGGTCTCTGGTATGTCCGGCTGCTGCCGGAGTCGGATTAGAGGCTCTTTGCCATTTCCCGCAGGACGTACTTCTGGACCTTGCCGGTGGAGGTTTTTGGCAATTGGGTGAAGATCACCGTCCTTGGCACCTTGAAGCCGGCCAAGTGCTCGCGGCAGAAGGCGATGATGTCGGCCTCGCGCGTCTCCTGCTGGTCGGCCTTGAGGGTGATGAAGGCGCAGGGGGTTTCACCCCATTTCTCGTCCGGGCGCGCCACCACGGCCGCTTCCAGTACCGCCGGGTGGCGGTAGAGCACGCCTTCCAGCTCGATAGTGGAGATGTTCTCGCCGCCGGAAATGATGATGTCCTTCAGCCGGTCGCGGATTTCCACGTAGCCGTCCGGGTGGCAGACCGCCAGATCGCCGGTGTGGAACCAGCCGCCCTCGAAGGCTTCGCTGGTGGCGCTGGGGTTCTTCAGGTAGCCCTTCATCACGGTGTTGCCGCGCATGAAGATCTCGCCGATGGTCTGGCCGTCCATGGGAACCGGTTCGAGGGTCTTCGGATCGGCCACCATGACGCCTTCCAGGGTGGGGTAGCGCACGCCCTGGCGGGATTTGATGCGGGCGCGCTCTTCCAGCGGAAGGTCGTCCCATTCGTCATGCCATGCGCAGACGGTCACCGGCCCGTAGACCTCGGTGAGGCCGTAGACATGGGTCACGCGGATGCCCATTTCCTCCACCGCGCCAATCACCTTGGCCGGCGGTGCGGCGCCCGCCACCATGGCGTTTACCGGGTGGTCGATGGCGGCCTTGGCCGATTCGGGCATGTTCACCAGCGCGTTGAGCACGATTGGCGCACCGCACAGGTGGCTGACCTGGTGTTCGCGAATCAGGTTGAGGATCTTCTGCGGGTCGACCCGGCGCAGGAATACATGCACGCCTGCTAGGGCAGTCACGGTCCAGGGGTAGCACCAGCCATTGCAGTGGAACATCGGCAGGGTCCAGAGGTAGGCCGGATGGTTGCCCATGTTCCAGGTCATCTGGTTGCCCAGGGCGTTCAGGTAGGCGCCGCGGTGGTGGTAGACCACGCCCTTGGGGTTGCCGGTGGTGCCGGAGGTGTAGTTCAGCGAGATGGCCTGCCATTCATCCTCGGGCCACTGCCAGGCGTAGTCCGGGTCGCCCTCTGCCAGTAGCGCCTCGTAATCCAGCTCGCTCACGGCCTGGCCTTCGCCGTATTCCGGGTCGTCGACGTCGATCACCAGTGGCGGGTGGTCGAGCATGCCGATGGCGGCGCGGATCACTTCATGAAACTCGCGGTCGGTGATCAGCACCTTGGCCTCGCCGTGCTGCAGCATGAAGGCGATGGCCTCAGCGTCCAGGCGCACGTTCAGGGTGTTGAGCACCGCGCCGATCATCGGCACGCCGAAGTGCGCCTCGAGCATCTGCGGGATATTCGGCAGCATCACCGCCACCGTGTCGCCCTTACCGATGCCGCGGCTGGCCAGGGCCGAGGCCAGGCGCCGGCAGCGCGCGTAGGTCTGCGCCCAGTTGCGGCGGATAGAGCCGTGGATCACGGCCGGGTAATGGGGGTAAACGGCGGCAGTGCGCTCGATGAAGCTGAGGGGGGAGAGGGCGATGTGGTTGACGGCGGCAGGGGCGAGGCCCTGATCGTAGATCGACATGCTGGATACCCGGCGGCTGATTATTAGCTCTTCTGCACCGGCGCATCTGGAAGAGGCCGGTAGTTCTCTGGGGTGATTTATATAACAAGCTTGTGGGCATATGGAAGTACTTCTAGAGTCGTATAGTAAAACTACTATAGTGTTTCTGTTCCTTCCGTAGACCGGTATATCCTTGCCCACCCCCTGCCGCTGGACTCGCTATGACCCAGACCCCGGTTCGACTTCACACTTGGCTGCGCCTGCAGCGCGAGGGCGTGTCCCTGTCCGCCCGCGCCGATGCCCTGTGCCGGGCGTTGCGCGGCTGCCCCGAGGTACGCCAGGCCTTCTATCTGAGCTGGCAGTCTGGTGCGTCCATCTACAGCCATGAAGGCAGCGGTCAGCAGCTACCACCAGGGCAGGGCGATCCGCTGCAAGCCAGCGATGAACGCCTGGTCGAGCGTCTGGCAGAGGATGGGCGGCTGTCGTTGCATCAGCTCCGCCAGCTCGACTGCTGGCTGGCTGGACGTCTGCGCCGGGCCGCGATCAGCCATGGCCAAGCGTTTGACCTGACGCTGGAGATCGGCCAGCGGGGGCTGCTGCTGGTGGAAGTGCACGAAGGCGTGGGGCTGGATTGGCTGGGCTGCGTGCACGAATTGCTCACCACTCTACTCGGCAGCGTCAACGGCCTACTGCGCGCTTCGCCGCTGCTCGGCCATGACCCGCAGCCGAGCCTGCTGGTGGATGCCGGGGCCGCCCCCCTGGAACTGAACGCCGCGCTGCTGGCGATGCTTGGGGAAATGCCCCTGGCCGAGGTGTTGCGTTTTTTGCCGGTGAACCATTCCTCTCTTGTGCGTGCCTGTCTGGCCCAGGAGCGCGCCATCGAAGGGGTGGAGGCCCAGTGCGGCGAGCGCATGCTGATCTGGACCTATATCCCCGACCCGCGGGAGCGACGGGTGGTGGCGCGCTGCCGCGAAGCTACCGCGCAGATCCTCGCCGAACGCGAGGCGGCACGGGCGCGTCGGCTCTACCGGCTGATCACTGAGAACACCACCGACCTGATTTCCCGGCACACTCCCGAAGGCCGTTTCCTCGACGCCTCGCCGGCCTCCTGGACCCTGCTCGGCTACTGGCCGGAAGAGCTGCGCGGACAGCTCGCCCAGTGCCTCTTCCATCCCCAGGAACTGGCCCAACTGGTACAGCGCGCCCGGGATGCGCTGGAGCAAGACGGTTATCACACCATGACTTACCGCATTCGCAATCGCGCCGGGCATTACCTATGGTTCGAGACGGCCAGCCGCGCCATTCGCGAGACCTACACCGGGGCCGTGGTGGAGGTGGTCAGCGTTTCCCGCGACATCACCGCGCGGGTGCAGGCCGAGGAGAACCGGCGACGCCTGGCCGAGGTAGTGGAGGCCAATACCGACCCGGTGCTGTTCGTCGACCCCTCTGGGCACATCACGTACCTCAATCCGGCTGCCCGTCGTGCCCTGCGCCTGGAGGCCCGGCAGCCGATGCCGGCGCTGGCCGAGGTGATGCTGGCGGATGATCTGGCGCGCCTGCAGCGCGAGGGCTGGCGCACCGCCGAGCGCAAGGGCGTGTGGAGCATCGATTCGCGGCTGCTGCCCCCGGATGGCAGCGCATCGGTGCCAGTGTCCATGGTGCTGCTGGCCCACAGCACGGCGGGGGGCGAACGCTACTACTCACTGGTGGCCCACGACATGACCGAGCGCGAGCTGCGCGAGGCTCAGCAGCGTCGCCACCAGGATGAGCTGGCGCACACCGCACGGCTGGTGACTTTGGGCGAACTGGCCTCCGGCATCGCCCACGAGATCAACCAGCCGCTCGCCGCGGTGGTCAACTACGCCAGTGCCAGCCAGCGCTACCTGCAATCCCTGGGCAGCAACCCCAAGGCGGCGGAGCGCGTGGCCCAGGGGCTGGAGCGCATCACCGAACACGCCAACCATGCCTCGGAAGTGATCAAGCGGCTAAGGGCCTTCCTGCGCAAGGGGCAGCGCAAGATGCAGGCGCTGGACGTGGCCGAAGTGGCCCGCGAAGCGGTGCGCCTGTGCGCCTGGGAAGCCAGCGCCTGCCAGGTGGCGATCGCCGAGCAATTACCGGACAATCTGCCGCCGGTTTACGCCGATCGGGTGTTGCTGGAACAGGTGCTGCTCAACCTGCTGCGCAACGCAATCGACGCCAACCGCGAGGCTCATCCCGGTCGGGAATCGGTGATCCGGTTGGCTGCCAGTGCACAGGACGGACAACTGCTCATCGAGGTTTGCGATCAGGGGCCAGGGCTCGGCGAAAAGGAACTGGCGCGCATCTTCACTCCCTTCTATACCAGCAAGCCGGATGGCCTGGGCCTGGGGCTGTCGATGAGCCGCAGCATTATCGAAGGATTCGGTGGCGCCCTGGACGGAATGCCGAACGGGGAGGGCGGGCTGCTCATGCGCTGCCGCCTGCCGCTGCAATAACAAGAAGGTAACAGGAGCGATTTGATGTCCAACAGTGGCGAACAGGTGGTCTATGTGGTGGACGACGACCAGGGCATGCTCGATTCCACGGTCTGGCTCCTGGAGTCGGTAGGTCTCAAGGCGCTGCCCTTCACCAGCGGCCGCGCCTTCCTCGACGCCTGCGATGCTAGCCTCGACGCCTGTGTATTGCTCGACGTGCGCATGCCCGGCATGGGAGGCCTAAATGTGCAGGAAGAAATGCGCAGCCGCGGCCTCGACCTGCCTGTGATCTTCGTCAGTGGCCACGCGGATGTGCCGATTGTGGTACGCGCCTTCAAGGTGGGCGCTCATGATTTCATCGAGAAGCCCTACAACGAACAGCTCCTGCTCGATAGCGTGCAGCAGGCATTGTCCCGCGCTGACCACCAGCGCACCGTCTCAGGTAACCAGGGGCAGTTGCAGGAGTGTCTCGACAGTCTGACTCCGCGTGAGCGCGATGTACTGCTGCCGCTGGTGCAGGGCTACACCAACCGCGAGATTGCCGAGCAGTTGGACATTAGCGTGAAGACCATCGACCTCTATCGTGCCCGCGTGATGAAACGCATGCAGGCCGAGCGCCTGCCTGACCTGGTGGGCATGGCCATCGCGGCCGGCCTGGTGGACCCTCTGAAACTGCGCTAGGCAGAACCCGAGTGTTCAGCCGTAGGGTGGACCACGCTTCACTGGTCCACCATCGAGGTCCGGTATGGCGCCGCTGGTGAATGGAAAAGCGCCATTCACCCTGCGGGGCTGCGGCTTTGACATGGAATCTCCCTCAGGCAGGGTTAATGTTTAGTCGTTGGTTAACCAAGGATAGGAAAACCTGAATTTTATTCACCCATCCCGCCGTGCGAGCCTCCAACGCATTCCAATAAAGCAGCTTTCCCACATGGGTTGTTCCACTCCGCACACTTCTCCGCTCCGCGCCCTGACCCTCGGTCAGAGCCGCGCTGCCCGCCGTGCTCCCGGAGTCGCTCCCAAGGTCCAGTTCTTCCGTAAGTGGGCCTCCCATCTCGTGATTTCCCTGCCGCTCGAACTTGCTTTCTGGGCGCTCTGGCATTGCCGCCACGCTCGTCCGCCGGACAGCGCTCTCGCCTGATCGGGCCGCCATCGCTGCGGCCAACCTCACCCAGAAAGAGAAATTCGACCCTTGCCCGAACCGGTGAGGGCCAGTTTGCGTGCCCATGGGCACTAAAGAGAGCGACATGACATTTGCCAGCGTGCAGGAAGCCCGGGATTTCCTCGAACAGAATCCGGACATCGACGCATTCGAACTCTTCATCCTCGACGCCAATGGCGTGCCTCGCGGCAAGCTGCTGCATCGCGACGAGCTCCTGGCCGTTTACGAAACCGGCCGTCCGTTACCCAGCACTATCCTGGGCCTGACCATGCATGGCGAGGATGTGGAAAACTCCGGCCTGGTGTGGGATGTGGGCGATATCGATTGCCGCGCCTATCCGCTGGCCGGCAGCCTGGTTCGCATGCCCTGGCGCAAGATGCCCACCGCCGCCGTGCAGGTCAGCATGCACCCGCAGGAGGGCATGCCCGCCGCCATCGCCGACCCGCGCCATGTGCTGGTAGAAGTGATCGATCGCCTCAAGGCCGATGGCTTCCACCCGGTAATGGCCTGCGAGCTGGAGTTCTACCTGCTGGACCAGAAGCGCGACGCTGACGGCCGTCCGCAGCCGGCGCTGGATGCCGATGGACATCGTCCGCGTGGTACCCAGGTGTATGGGCTGCGTGAACTGGAGCAGATCGAGCCGTTCCTCGCCGACCTCTATGCCGCCTGCAAGGCCCAGGGCATTCCGGCGCGCACCGCCATCTCCGAGTACGCACCGGGCCAGGTGGAAATCACCCTGGAACATGGCGATGCGCTGCAAGCCATGGATCAGGCCGTGCGTTACAAGCGCCTGGTCAAGGGTGTTGCCCACGCCCACGGCATGCAGGCGTGCTTCATGGCCAAACCCTTCGCCGAGATCGCCGGCACCGGCATGCACATGCACGTGAGCCTGGCCGACGCCGAAGGCCACAACCTGTTCGCCAGCGAAGACCCTGCCGGTACCCCGCTGCTGCGCCAGTCCGTGGGGGGCATGCTCAAGAGCCTGCTGGATTCGCTGCTGCTGTTCTGCCCCAACGCCAACTCCTATCGCCGCTTCCAGGCCAATAGCTACGCACCGCTGGCGCCGACCTGGGGTGTGGATAACCGCACTGTGAGCCTGCGTGTGCCGGGCGGCCCGGCCAACAGCCGGCATATCGAGCACCGCATCTGCGGGGCCGACGCAAACCCGTACCTGGCGGCCGCGGCCATCCTTGCCGGTATCCACCGCGGTATCCGCGAGAACATCGATCCGGGTAATCCGATCGAGGGCAACGGTTACGCCCAGGCCAAGGAGCTGCTGCCCACCGACTGGCTGACTTCACTGTGTGCCCTGGAGCGCTCCAGCTGGGCACGCGACGCGTTCGGTACCGCCTTCCTCGGCGTCTATCTGGCCGTGAAACGCGCCGAGTACCGCCAGTTCATGTCCGAAGTTGGTGAGCAGGACTGGCGCTGGTACCTGAACCAGGCCTGAGCCGGAGAACGACCGTCCGTTTCTGTTTGTGGGAGCGAATTCATTCGCGAATCGCTCCCCGGAATTGAAGGCCCCTGTGGCCAAGAAGGATCCACCCATGACCGCTGCAATCAGACATCCGCTGCCCGCCGCCGAGCGCGCGCCTTCCTATTACTCCGCGACCCTCAACGAGGAGACCGCGTACCCCACGCTCGAAGGTGAAGTGAATGTCGACGTCGCCATTATTGGTGGCGGCTTCACCGGTGTAGCCACGGCAGTGGAAATGGCGGAGCGCGGCTACAAGGTCGCCCTGGTGGAGACCCACAAGATTGGCTGGGGCGCCACCGGCCGCAACGGCGGCCAGGTGACTGGCAGCCTTTCCGGCGATGCGGCCATGCGCAAGCAGATGAGCAAGTTCCTCGGCAAGGATGTGGACGACTTCATCTGGTATCTGCGCTGGCGTGGTCACGAAATCATCAAGAGCCGCGTGGCGAAGTACGGCATCCAGTGCGACCTGAAGCATGGCCACCTGCATGCCGCGATGAAGGCCTCGCACATGGACGAGCTGAAGGCTTCCTATGACGAAGCGGTGCGCCGTGGCATGGCGGACGACGTGACCCTGCTGGATGCGGCCGGCGTGCGCGAACACCTGGATTCCAATCTGTACGTCGGCGCCATCAAGAACACCCGCAACATGCACCTGCATCCGCTGAACCTGTGCATCGGCGAAGCCAAGGCCGCTGCCAGTCTGGGCGCGCTGATCTTCGAGCATTCCGAGGTGCAGGACATCATCCACGGCGACCGCCCGGCGGTGGTCACCAGCCGTGGCCGGATCAACGCCCAGCAAATCCTGCTGGCAGGGGACGTCTACCACAAGCTGGAGCGCAAGAAGCTCAAGGGCATGATCTTCCCGGCCATGGGCGGGATCGTTACCACCAAACCCCTGGGCGACCTGGCCAAGGAACTCAACCCGCAGGACCTGGCCGTGTACGACTGCCGCTTCGTGCTCGACTACTACCGCATGACGGGCGATGGTCGCCTGCTGTTCGGCGGTGGTGCCAACTACTCCGGCCGCGACTCCCGCGATATCGCCGCAGAGCTGCGCCCCTGCATCGAGCGCACGTTCCCGAAACTCAAGGGCGTGGAGATCGACTTCAAGTGGAGCTGCGCCATGGGCATCGTGATGAACCGCATCCCGCAGCTGGGCAAGCTGTCGAAGAACGTCTGGTACTGCCAGGGCTACTCCGGCCACGGCGTGGCGACCACCCACATCATGGGTGAGGTCATGGCCAATGCCATGAGCGGCAGCCTGGAGAAGTTCGACACCTTCGCCCAGTGCCAGCATATCCGGGTGCCGCTGAGCGAGCGCCTCGGCAATCACATGCTGGCGGTAGGCATGTGGTACTACCAGATGATGGAAAAGCTGCGCTGACCGATTTGTTGTGCGTCCTTATAAAGCCGGCCTTGTGCCGGCTTCTTTTTGTCTGGCTGGTCCCCTGAGCTGATAGCGCTTGGGGTCGGCCTGTCTGCACTGAATGTTGCAGGTAGCTCCATTGCCCGTATGAGCTGGCTTGCCAGCGAATGGCCCCTTTTCGCTAGCAAGCTAGCTCCTACAAGGCTCCTGGACCGAAGGTCGATCCGCTGCACCAACAAAAAGCCCCGCATTTGCGGGGCTTTTCAGGCAAGGCGCCACTTACAGGTCGAAGTCGTAGTCGGAGAGCTGTTTCTGCAGGCGGCGTTCTTCGAGGTAGTTGTCGATGATGCGGCGCTTGGTCAGGTTGGTCTTCGCGGTTTCGGCCGGGGCTTCCGAATCGTCGGATTCCTCGGAGACGAATTCCTCTTCGAGTTCGATTTCTTCTTTGGCAGTGGTCATAAGGTTCACTCCACAATGCGGGGCGCTATTGGCGCACCTTATAACCACAAAGCCAGAGCCGGTAAAAAAGATTTTTTCAATCAGATACCTGAGTGAATCAATAGGACATCAATCGTCGGACGTCTTCGCCTTGTATTCGCACAGGTCCTCTATACGGCATGCGCCACAGCGCGGTTTGCGGGCCACGCAGACATAGCGGCCGTGCAGGATCAGCCAGTGGTGGGCATCCAGCAGGAATTCTTTTGGCACGAATTTCAGCAGCTTTTTCTCGACTTCCAGCACGTTTTTACCGGGGGCGATGCCGGTGCGATTGCTGACTCGGAAGATGTGCGTGTCCACGGCCATGGCGGGTTGGCGGAAGGCGGTATTGAGCACCACGTTGGCCGTCTTGCGGCCCACGCCGGGCAGGGCCTCGAGGTCCTCGCGGTTGTCCGGCACCTGGCTGCCGTGCTTCTCGACGAGGATGCGGCACGTCTCGATGACGTTCTTTGCCTTGCTGTTGTACAGGCCGATGGTCTTGATGTACTCCGACAGGCCTTCCACACCCAGGGCATGGATGGCTTCCGGGGTATTGGCCACCGGGTACAGCTTCGCCGTGGCCTTGTTCACACCGACATCGGTCGACTGGGCGGAAAGGATGACCGCGATCAGCAACTCGAACGGCGTGCTGTAGGCCAGTTCGGTGGTGGGGTTGGGGTCGTCGTCGTGGAGGCGGCGGAAGATTTCGTAGCGTTTGGCGGCGTTCATCAGGAGTCAGCGGTCTTCGTGGTCAGTTGGCGCCAGAGGGCCATTAGTGTGCCGAGCAGGATAAAGGCGCCAGGTGCGAGGGCGAACAGGGGAATGCCATCGGCGCCGAACTGCAAGCGCCAGCCGAGCGCGACCGGCCCCAGCAGCCAGTCGAAGTGGGCGAACAGACTGGCATGTCCGAGGGCTTCCCGCAGGGTGCCCAGCAGCAGGGCGAGCAACGTGAAGACGAGCCCCGCGCGCAGGCCGCCGGCGGCCGTGGAATCCATTGCGGCGAGTTGCAGGCACGGCAGTACCAGCAGG
Source organism: Pseudomonas sp. JS3066 (assembly GCF_036328175.1). NCBI lineage: Bacteria > Pseudomonadati > Pseudomonadota > Gammaproteobacteria > Pseudomonadales > Pseudomonadaceae > Pseudomonas > Pseudomonas sp. JS3066. The sequence goes on along the minus strand of NZ_CP143312.1, from coordinate 3,901,663 downwards.
TAGAGGTAGGGGCCGAGGGCGCGATGCAGCTCGAAGGCGCCGGCCTGCAACAGCAGACTGGCCAGGCTCGTCAGCAGGGCGGCCAGCAGCATCGCGCCGAACCAGTAGCCGGTGTCTTGCAGATGGCGCCGCAGCAACGGCAGGAGCAGGCCAAATACCGCAAGGACAGGCAATCCGGCCAAGGCGAGCCCCAGCCCTTTGATCAGCAGGTCGGTGGCACCTGTCAGCAAGGCCAGGCCCATCAATCCGAGTTGTCGGGCGTTCATGGCGATGGGCTCCCGAGCAGCAATTGGCGATGGCCATCGAAGTACTGCAGCGCGTGCTGGATGGCGCTGACTACGGCGCGGGAAGTGATGGTGGCGCCGGCAATCTGGTCGAACTCGCCCTTGTCGGCCTCGACTCGCCATTCCGCTTCTGGATGGCTGGCCAGGGAGGCGTCGGCGAAGATTTGCAGCCAGCTGCTGCGGGCGGGTTCGATTCGGTCACCTATTCCCGCGGTTTCCCGGTGGTCGAGGACCTTGGTGGCCAGCAGGCGTCCGTCCGGGCGTATGGCCAGCAGCAGGCGGATCGGCCCCTCGTATCCTTTGGCGGTGGCCGGAAGCAGAACGGCTACCGGAGTGCCTTCGCGAGTAGCGAGCCAGGCCTGGGTTGGCGCCGGTTCACCCAGCAGTTCGCTGGCGGGCAGGGTGATGGGTTGGGCCAGTGGATGGTTGTCGTAGCTGCCAGGGGGAAGCAGATCGAGCAGGGCACGCTCGTCGGCGGAGCGGCGTTCGGCCGCTATGCGGCCATCGAGCAGTTGGCTGGTGACGACCACTACGGCCAGGCCAAGTCCCGCCAGTGCGGCCAGCAATGCCAGGCTGCGCCCGTTCATGACTGCGTCTCCTGGCCACGCGCGGCGAGGCGGTCGAGGGTCGGCACGACCAGGTCCATCAGCAGGATGGCGAAGGCCATGCCGTCCGCATAGCCACCCCAGGTACGGATCGCATACACCAGGACGCCGGCGCCTACGCCGAACAACAGTCGCGCGCGATCACTACCGGCGCCGGATACGGGTTCGGTGGCAATGAAGAACGCACCGAGCATCGTCGCGCCGCTGAACAGGTGGAACAGGGGTGAACCATTGGAGTCCGAGCCGGAGCCGTTCCAGCACAGCAGGCTGATCACGAAGAGACCTGCCAGCAGGCCCACTGGCGCGTGCCAGCGAATCACCTGGCGTTGCAGCAGGAACAGGCCACCCAGCAGGAACGCCAGATTGACCCATTCCGTGCCGCGCCCACCAAAGCTGCCGAACGCGTGGTGACCGGCGAAGAGCTCGTCGATGGTCAGGCGGTTGTTGTGCTTGAGGCTGTCCAGCGCGGTGGCCTGGCTCCAGCCATCCACCAGTCCGCCGCCGAAGCCCAACACCTGCTGCAGGGATTCACCCAGGCCGGGGTGCTGGCCCGGCGCGGGCCATTGGTTGAGGTGTGCCGGGAAGGCCACCAGCACCAGGGCGTAGCCGAGCATGGCCGGGTTGAAGGGGTTCTGGCCAAAACCGCCGAACAGTGCCTTGCCGAACAGCAGGGCAAAGGCACAGGCGCAGGCGGTAAGCCACCAGGGCGAATAGGGCGGCAGGGCAAGTGCCAGCAGCGTTGCGCTGACCAAGGCGCTGCCCTCGCCCAGCAGCGGCTGGTTGAACAGTGAGGTTTCGGGCGTGGCGGGCTGCCGGAGCTGGCGACGTACTACAGCTTCACAGATCAGGGCGACCGGGATGGCGATCATCAATTGCAGGAGGCTGCCCCAGCCGTATTGCCAGAACAGGGCGAGCAGGCCCGGCAGGCAAGCGACCAGCACCAGTTGCATGCTGGGGCGCGGGTCGAAGGCCGGGCGGGTCGTCATGAGCGGACCTGCAAGAAATCGTAGGAGCGAGCTTGCTCGCGAAGAATGCAGTTCCACATCTGTTCGCGAGCAAGCACGCTCCTACAAGGGCTACGGTCTGGGTTGTTCATTTAGTGCTTGCTCAGCCTTATGCAGGCGCTCGCGGGCCTGGGCCAGTGCCGCCGGGTCGGCATCGGGCTGGCGTTCCAGCTTGCTGAGGTCGGCGCGGGCATAAGCCAACTCGGTCTTGATGGCGCGCATGGCTGGGTCAACCGGGCGCTTCTCGATACGCTGCAAATTCGGTGGTTGCTTGCCCGAAGCGTCTTCGGCGGTGTGCAGGGCGGTTTCAGCATCGGCGAGTGCCAGGCGCAAGGACGCCAGTTCGGCCGCGTTCGCGCCCCGATGCTCGGCGCTCTTGAGCGCCGCTCGGTGGCTGGCAAGGGCAATCTTGGCCTGCTTGAGGCGGGCCTCGCCTTCGCTGATGGGGGCGGGTGCGGCTGGCGAGCCATGGGCTGCATCCAGTCGTTGTTGAGCCTGCTCCACGGCCGCACGCAGTTCGACCAGTTGGGCCTGCTGATCCTCAGTGGGGGATTCGCCGAAGGCTTTCTCGGCCCTCGCCAACTGGGTGCGGCTCATTGCAGCGGCGATTTTCGCCTGCTTGAGGGTGGCTTCGTCTGCCTGCGGAGCGGCGTCTTCCAAGGCTGCCTTGAGTGCGGCCTGGGCCTTCTCGTTGGCGGCACGTAATTCGACGACCAGAGCCTGCAAGTCGGAAGTGCCATAAACCTCCAGCTTGTCTTCGGCCTTCTTCAGCGCCACCTGAGCCATGGCAGCTTCGATCTTCAGGCGCTTCTGCTGGTCGCTGAGACTCGGGGTGGCGGCCTTCTGGGCCTTCACCCGTTCGATGGCAGCCTGCACCGCGTCCAGCGGCGCAGCGGCAGTGCTCTGCGGGGCCTCTGCGGCTCGGGCGGCACGGGCTTCGCGTTCAGCCCGGCGACGAGCGTCGTCACGGGCAAGTCGTGCGTTGCGAAACTCGAAACGCTGACGGAACTGGTCGGCGTGCTGGCGCTGGGCGCTTGCGGCAGGTTCGGCCAGGGGCAGGATGTCGATGCAGTCCACGGGACAGGGCGCCACACAGAGTTCGCAGCCGGTGCATTCATCCGTGATGACGGTGTGCATCTGCTTGGCGGCGCCGACGATGGCGTCCACCGGGCAGGCCTGGATGCACTTGGTGCAGCCAATGCATTCCGCCTCGCGGATGAACGCGATCTGCGGCGGAACCGGGCCGTTGGGTGCATCCAGCGGAAGGGGCTGGACCTTCAGCAGGTCGGCCAGGGCATGAATGGTGGCGCTGCCGCCGGGGGGGCACTTGTTGATTGCCTCGCCCTGGGCGATGCCTTCGGCGTAGGGCTTGCACCCGGGGTGACCACACTTGCCGCACTGGGTTTGTGGCAGCAGGGCGTCGATGCTCTGGATCAGGCTGGCCTGGCTCATTGCGCCCCCATGCCATTGAATCCCAGGAAGGCCAGGCCCATCAGGCCGGCGCAGACCAGCAGCAAGGGCGTGCCGCGAAAGGCGGCCGGCACCTTCGTTTCATCCACTTGCTGCAGCAGATCGTCCAGCAGGGTCAGCACCAACCAGAATCCCAGGCCTCCGCCGAGGCCCAGGCCGATAGCCACTCCAAAGCCGCTCTCACTGCCGATGAGCATGGCGCCCAGTGCTGCACCGTTCGCCAGCAACAGCGGCCAGAGCCCCTCGCGAGGCAGGCTAGGGCAAGCGCGGCCGACGCCTTCGAGGCAGAGCCAAGCGAGCGGGGCGAGCAAAGGCAGGAAGATGAACAGACGTAGCGCGCCCAGCTCCAAAGGAACCAGGACGAACTGGTCGAGCAGCCAGGCAATCGGGGTAGCCACGGCGATCAGCGCGCCACCCGCCAGGGCCAGCGCCCGGCTGCGCGACTGGCGCAGGCTGTCGGCGCCAAGGGGCAGGCCGAGGATGAGGTTGTTGACCAGCGCTGCACCGAGCAGGGCGAAGATGAAGTCGGTCATAGGGACGTAGCGTCGCCAGGCTGAAAAAGGGGCCGCGTATTATCCGGAATGCAGTCGGAGCGGTACAGGGGCACGGCCGTGAGGGCCGGGCTCTGTTACAAGGCTAGCTCAGGACCATGCGAATTCGGTTGGCGGGCTGAAGCCAGCGATGGGCCTCGCTTCCAACGTATCCGGTGCGAGAGTGGATTGCCGGTGCTCCTGAACAAAAATGCCCGCAGGAGCGGGCATTTTTTTTGGAGCTTGTGGTGTTACTTGACGCGCTGACCGGGCTTGGCGCCGCTGTCCGGGCTGAGCAGGTAGATTTCCTCGCCTCCGGGGCCGGCGGCCAGGACCATGCCTTCGGAGACGCCGAACTTCATCTTGCGCGCCGCCAGGTTGGCGACGTACAGGGTGAGGCGGCCTTCCAGCTTGCTCGGGTCCGGGTAGGCGCTCTTGATGCCGGAGAAGACGTTGCGCTTGGCATCGCCGATATCCAGGGTCAGGCGCAGCAGCTTGTCAGCGCCTTCGACGAACTCGGCCTTCTCGATCAGCGCGATGCGCAGGTCGACGGCGGCGAAGGTGTCGAAGGCGATTTCCGCCGCCAGCGGGTCCTTCGTCAGTTCGCCATTGCCTTTCGGCGCCGAGGCGGCCGCCAGGTCTTCCTTGGAGGCGGCGACCATGGCTTCGATCTTCGCAGGCTCGATGCGGGTCATCAGCGGGTTGAACGGGTTCAGTTGGTGGTCGGCGAGCAGCGTCTTATGGTCATCCCAGGCCAGCGGGGCGACATTGAGGAATTGCTCGGCAGCGACGGCCAGTTGCGGCAGCACGGGCTTGAGGAAGATCACCAGCTGGCGGAACAGGTTGACGCCTGCGGCGCATACGGCCTGCACTTCGGCTTGCTTGCCTTCCTGCTTGGCCAGGGCCCAGGGCGCCTTGTCGGCGATCCAGGCATTGGCGCGGTCGGCCAGGGCCATGATTTCGCGCATGGCGCGGGCGAAGTCACGGTTCTCGTAGGCTTCGGTGATGCTCGGTGCGGCGGCAGCGAACTCGGTGAACAGCTCGGGCGCGGCGTTCTCGGCTACCAGCTTGCCGGCATTGCCCTTGTGGATAAAGCCGGCGCAGCGGCTGGCGATATTGACCACCTTGCCCACCAGGTCGGAGTTGACCTTCTGCACGAAGTCCTCGAGGTTCAGGTCGAGGTCGTCGACGCTGCGGCTCAGCTTGGACGCGTAGTAATAGCGCAGGTATTCCGGCTGCAGGTGATCCAGGTAGGTGCGTGCCTTGATGAAGGTGCCGCGGGACTTGGACATCTTCTGGCCATTCACGGTCAGGTAGCCGTGCACGTTCAGCGCGGTCGGCTTGCGGTAACCGGCGCCTTCGAGCATGGCGGGCCAGAACAGGGCGTGGAAGTTGACGATGTCCTTGCCGATGAAGTGGTACAGCTCGGCGTTGGAGTCCTTGTTCCAGAAGGCGTCGAAGTCCAGTTCCGGGCGGCGCGCGCAGAGGTTCTGGAAGCTCGCCATGTAGCCGATCGGGGCGTCCAGCCAGACATAGAAGTACTTGCCGGGGGCGTCCGGGATCTCGAAGCCGAAGTAAGGCGCGTCACGGCTGATGTCCCACTCCTGCAGGCCAGCGTCCAGCCATTCGGCGATCTTGTTGGCCACCGAATCCTGCAGGGCGCCGCTGCGGGTCCACTCCTTCAGCATGGCGTCGAAGTCCGGCAGCTTGAAGAAGTAGTGCAGGGACTCTTTCAGCACCGGAGTGGCGCCGGAAATGGCGGACTTCGGGTTCTTCAGTTCGGTAGGCGAGTAGGTCGCACCGCACACTTCGCAGTTGTCGCCGTACTGGTCGTCGGCCGCGCATTTCGGGCAGGTGCCCTTGATGAATCGGTCTGCCAGGAACATCTGCTTGTCCGGGTCGAAGTACTGGGTCACCGGACGGGTGGCGATGTGGCCGGCGTCGCGCAGCTTGGTATAAATGCTGCTGGACAGCGCGCGGTTCTCCTCCGAATGGGTGGAGTGGTAATTGTCGAAGTCCACCAGGAAGTCGGCGAAGTCGGTGGTGTGCTCGGCGCGCACGTTGTCGATCAGCTGCTCGGAAGTGATGCCTTCCTTTTCGGCGCGCAGCATGATGGCCGAGCCGTGGGCGTCGTCAGCGCAGACGTAGACAGCCTGGTTGCCACGCATCTTCTGGAAGCGCACCCAGATATCGGTCTGGATGTACTCAACCATATGCCCGAGGTGGATGGACCCGTTGGCATAGGGAAGGGCGCTTGTCACAAGAATCTTGCGGGGCTCGGTCATGGTGCTCGGCTACCGGATACGAAACAAAAGGGAAGTCGGCAACTATATAGGCCCGGCGCGATTTTTTCACCCGTGGGCGACCCAGCGGTGAGGTGGTCGGGTAGGATAGCCGCCTGATTTGCTCGGTCTTTCCGGAGTCATGCGATGAGTAGCCTTTCCCGCGCCCAGGTCGAAGCCACCCTGCGCCAGTTCACCGATCCCCACCTCGACCAGGACCCGGTCAGCGCCGGCTGCCTGCGCGAAGTCGATATCCAGGGCGGCAACGTCCGCGTGCGCCTGGAGCTGGGTTATGCCGCCGGGCTGTTCAAGTCCGGTTGGGCACAGATGCTGAAAATGGCCCTGGAGAACCTGGCTGGCGTCGACCGCGCCGAGGTCCAGGTGGATTGCGTCATCGAGGCGCACAAGGCTCAGGAGCAGGTGCCGGCGCTGGCCAACGTGAAGAACATCATCGCCGTGGCCTCCGGCAAGGGCGGCGTGGGCAAGTCCACCACCGCCGCCAACCTGGCGCTGGCGCTGGCACGCGAAGGCGCGCGGGTGGGCATTCTCGATGCCGATATCTATGGCCCCAGCCAGGGCATCATGTTCGGCATTCCCGAAGGTACTCGGCCGAAGGTTCGCGACCAGAAGTTCTTCGTGCCGGTGGAAGCTCATGGCGTGCAGGTGATGTCCATGGCGTTCCTGACCGACGACAACACCCCTGTGGTGTGGCGCGGTCCGATGGTCTCAGGCGCGCTTATCCAGCTGATCACCCAGACCGCCTGGGAAGAACTGGACTACCTGGTTGTGGACATGCCACCGGGCACCGGCGACATCCAGCTGACCCTGGCGCAGAAGGTGCCGGTGGCCGGCGCGGTGATCGTCACCACCCCCCAGGACCTGGCGCTACTGGATGCCAAGAAGGGTGTGGAGATGTTCCGCAAGGTGAACATCCCGGTACTCGGGGTCGTGGAAAACATGGCTGTGCACATCTGCTCCAACTGCGGACACGCCGAGCACCTGTTCGGCGAGGGCGGCGGCGAGAAGCTGGCGGCCCAGTACGGCGTGGATCTGCTGGCGTCGCTGCCGCTGTCCATGGCCATCCGCATGCAGTCCGATGGTGGCAAACCCACCACCATCGCTGACCCGGAAAGCCAGATCGCGATGATCTACCAGCAGGCGGCCCGCTGCGTTGGGGCGCGCATTGCGCTGTCCGACCAGGCTGCCACCGCCATGCCGAACATCACTATCAGCGACGACTGACGCTCCGACCATCCGGCGGGGCCTTTGCCGAGGCTTTCGCCGGGCTGTAAGATTCGCCGTCAAATTTTCAGCCCCTGACAGGACGCCCGCCATGACCATCAAATCGGATAAGTGGATTCGCCGCATGGCGCTGGAGCACGGCATGATCGAGCCGTTCGTCGAGCGCCAGATTCGCGGTGCGGACGATAGCCGGGTGATTTCCTACGGCGTTTCCAGCTACGGCTATGACGTGCGCTGCGCCGCCGAATTCAAGGTGTTCACCAACATCCATTCCGCCGTGGTCGACCCGAAGAACTTCGACGAGAAGAGCTTCGTCGACATCAACAGCGACGTCTGCATCATTCCGCCGAACTCCTTCGCGCTGGCCCGCACTGTGGAATACTTCCGCATTCCCCGTGATGTGCTGACCATCTGCCTGGGCAAGAGCACCTATGCCCGTTGCGGCATCATCGTCAACGTGACCCCGCTGGAACCCGAGTGGGAAGGCCACGTGACCCTGGAGTTCTCCAACACCACCAACCTGCCGGCGAAAATCTATGCTCACGAAGGCGTGGCGCAGATGCTGTTCCTGCAGTCGGACGAGGCGTGTGAGGTCTCTTACAAGGATCGTGGCGGCAAGTACCAAGGCCAGACCGGGGTTACCTTGCCCAAGGCCTGAGGCCAATGGGCAATGAAAGAACCGGGCTCGATGCCCGGTTTTTTTGTGCCCGGTGTCCGCAGGTCGGAAAGCTTGAATGCCTGGCGGAGGGTGGGGCTCTATCCAGGGAACTCCCTACCACGGAGGAATCCGGGATGCACATCGAAAAGCTCATAGAGACACTGTCGCCGGAGTCCAGCTTCCTGCTGGGGACTGTCCTGCGCGAACTACTGGCCGGTCGCGACCCGTTGCACGAGGAAGGGCCCGGCGATCCGGGACAGCCCGACGAGCCGAGTCAGCCCCATGAGCCGGGCGAGCCCACCATTCCTGATGAGCCACCACCGGCACCGGTGGTCTGAGGTTCAGGGCACCAGCGGCAGGATGCGCTTGTGCTGGGTGTTGTCGTAGGTGCGAACGATGGTGGCGTAGGCTTCGGGGCTGACTTGCTGACCGTGCAGGAAAGCGTCGATCTCGATGTAGGTCACCCCATGAGCTTCTTCATCGGGCTTGCCGGGGCGCAGTTCTTCCAGGTCGGCGGTGGGCACTTTGTGGACCGCGCTTTCCGGTGCGCCCAAATGACGGGCAATGCTGCGTACCTGGTTCTTTACCAGACCGGAGAGGGGGGCGAGGTCGCAGGCACCATCGCCGAACTTGGTGAAGAAGCCCATCACCGCCTCGGCTGCGTGGTCGGTACCGATCACCAGGCCATTGTTTGCGTTGGCGATGGCGAACTGGGCCACCATGCGGATGCGCGCCTTGATGTTGCCGGTGACGAAGTCGCGGCGCGCGTCGGTGAGGTGGTTCAGGTGGGTAACCTGCTCGGACAGCCCGATCACGCTGTCCGCAATGTTCACGGTTTCTTCTTCGTCGGCACGAATGAAGTTCATCGCCACCTGCGCATCCGCCTCGTCGTGCTGGACGTTGTAGGGCAGGCGCACGGCGATGAAACGGTAGCCGGCATCACCCGTCTCGGCACGCAACTCCTCGACGCTGAGTTGGGCCAGGCGGCCGGCGGTGGTGGAATCGACGCCGCCGCTGATGCCCAGCACCAGGACCTTCAGGCCGGACTTGCGCAGGCAGTCCTTGATGAAGCTCTTGCGGCGTTCGACTTCGGCCACCAGGGCTGCTTCGTCGGCGAAGGGCGGGACAACATCCAGGGCTTTGGCGATTTCTTGCTGGCGGTTGCTCATGTGCGGAGTCCTTACTGGGCGTCGGTGACGCGGAAAACGTGTTTCAGGTAGGTGACGAAATTTTCGTCGCGGCATTGGGTCTTGCCCGGCTCATCGGAAATCTTCGCCACCGGTTGGCCGTTGCAGGCTGTCATCTTGATCACGATGTTCATGGGCTCGACCCCCGGGATATCGCAGGTCAGGTTCGTGCCTATGCCGAAGCTGACCTGGATGCGCCCGCGCAGGGCGCGGTAGAGCGCGAGTGCGCGGGGCATGTCGAGGCCGTCGGAGAATACGAGGGTCTTGGTCTGTGGGTCTATGCCCAGATTCTGGTAATGCCGGATGGCTCTTTCCGCCCATTGCAGCGGGTCGCCGGAGTCGTGGCGCAGGCCGTCGAAGAGCTTGGCGAAGTACAAGTCGAAGTCGTTGAGGAAGGCCTGCATGTTGATGCAGTCGGTCAGTGCGATGCCCAGCAGGCCCCGGTACTCGCGGACCCAACACTCGAGCGCGGCGATCTGGCTGTCGATCAGTCGCGGGCCGAGTTGCTGATGGGCCATCAGCCATTCGTGGGCCATAGTGCCGATGGGCTTGATGTCGTACTCGCGGGCCAGGTGCACGTTGCTGGTGCCGACGAAACGGCCGGGGAAGTCGCGCTTGAGGATGTGCACGACTTCTTCCTGGACCTTATAGGAGAAGCGCCGGCGGGTACCGAAGTCCGCCAGCTGGAATCCGCTGAGTTCCTCGTCACTGGCATTGGCCTTGAGCCAGTCGAGCTTGCGATAGAGCCTTTCGCGGGCGTGGGTCAACTTGACGTCGCGATAGCGGTAACGGTTGCGGACTTCGCTGATGATCGCCAGTAACGGAATCTCGAAGAGGATCACGTGCAGCCAGGGGCCGCGCAGGCGGACGCAGATCTGGCCGTTGTCGATACCCAGTTGCAGGTAGCGCAGGTTGAAGCGGAACAGGCTGAGGAAACGGGTGAAGTCCGGCTTGATGAAGGGGATGCGCTCGAGGAAGTTCAGTTGGTCAGGAGTGATGGAGATGTCCGCCAGTTGCTCGATCTGGAAGCGGATTTCCGCGAGGTAGGGCGTCAGGTCTTCATCGTTGCGGCAGCGGAACTCCCACTCGACTTCTGCGTTGGGATAGTTGTGCAGCACCGCCTGCATCATCGTCAGCTTATAGAAGTCGGTGTCCAGCAGGTTCTGAATGATGCGGCCGGAAAAGGCGCTGTCGGGCATGGTCGGTTCTCGGGGCTCCGGGCAAACCGTGGAAAGGGCGCAGGATGCGGCACCGGCGGGTGTTACGCAAGATTGCGGGCACTACCTCCCATGCGGAATGCCGGGCAAAAGAAAAGGCACCCGAGGGTGCCTTGAAATGTGATCTATGGAGTAAGTCCACCAGATCAGAGCGATGGGGCGGTGGGAAGTTCCACCGCTTGCCGATCATTTTTGCGGGGTCAGCATCAGGCGCTTGGTGCCATAGACGGCATCGAGGTTCTGCGGCTGGAAGGGGAACTTCACGTAGCGCGCCTTCAGCCAGGCATCGATGCCGTCGGCATAGTGCGGGCTGGCCGGGTTGCCGGACTGGCCGGAGCTGTTCACACCGATCATGGGCTCGGGCTGGCCGAAGTCGACGATGATGCGCATGGCCGGAATCAGCCAGGTATCGAAGTCTTCGCCCCAGTGGTAGGCCGAGACGTTGAGGGTGGTGTGGTCACCGCCGGCCGGGTAGGGGCCGCGATCCAGATAGCCCTTCAGGGCGTTGAGGCCGCTGCGCTGGCTGGCGCTCATGTACGGCGCCAGCTGGGTGCTGTCGGTGACCCACTCATAGGTGTGCAGCTTGCCCCATTGCCAGGCCTTGCGGTCCGCTCCCAGGCGGCCTTCGGCGTAGCTGACGGCGGCGGCCAGGCTGCGCGCGAGGATGGCTGGCTTGTCTTCCTTCTGCGGGGTGTTCACATCGTCCCAGAACGGGCTGTCGACGCGCCCCAGCAGGTGATCAGCCTGGGCTGAATAGGACAGGTCGGCGGTCTGCACCAGGGCGCGCCAGGCCGGGTTGCTCTCCGGGCCCAGTTCGTCGAGGAAGATCTGCCGCGCGCTTTCGTGGAGGAAGGCGCCGTAGTAGGCGGCGTCGGCCGACGTCGGACTGAGGCGGCCGTCGAACGACAGCAGACGGTCGAGGCCTTCCTGGGCCTTGGCCCGGTCGGTGGGCGGCAGGGCATTGATGGCCTGTTTGAGCGGCTGGGCCATGCCGGGGTCCTGCAGCATGGTCTTGAGCTTGGCCGGGAATGGGCTGGTCTGGTCGTACTGCATGGTGATCATGCTCTGCCAGTCGTGCTTGCCGCTGCCGCCAGCCAGTTCGGCGATGCGCTCGGCGCGCTCCGGGTAGTACCAGGAGTTGGACAGCTGCACGCCGTAGCCGCCCTGCACGGTGCGGTGGTTGGCGGTGCCGAGCCAGCCCTGAGCCGGGTCCTGGTCGTAAGGATGGAGCATCGGGTCGGCGTAGCCGTCCCAGTCGTAGCGGCCGTCCCAGCCTGGGGAAGGCAGCAGGCCACGGCCTTCGCGGCGGTTCGGGTAGCGGCCGGTCACCTGCCAGGCAATGTGCTTGTCATCGGCGTAGAGGATGTTCAGGCCCGTTGCACGGATGGAGCGGGTGGCCTCGTGGGCTTGGTCCACTGACTGTGCGCGGGACAGGGCAAAGAAGGCGTCCAGGGACTGGTCGGCTTCAAACTGGCTGGTCTGCAGGGCGATGCCATAGCCGCTCTTGATTTCCATGGGCTGGAGCGGGTGCTTGCGCTGGCCAAGCACCGAGTTCAGCAGTGGGCCGTGGCGGGTTTCGTAGATTACTTCGCGTACCGGGCGTTCGCCTTTGACGAAGAAGGTCTCCATGCGCTCGCTGGCAGGCACCCACTTGCCGTTGGCCTGGTAGTAAAGACGGCTGCCTTCGCGCTTGATCTTCTCGAGGAACAGATCCTGGTTGTCGCCCATGACCATGGTCATGCCCCAGGCCAGCTTGCCGTTGTAGCCGGCGACTACGGCCGGTACACCGGCGATGGAGACACCGGCGGCCTGGAACTTCGGCGAGCGGATCTGCACGAAGTTCCAGACCGAAGGCATGGAGATGGGCAGGTGGGTGTCATTGGCCAGGATGCTGCGGCCGGTGCGGCTCTTCTGCGGTGCGATGGCCCAGTTGTTCGAGGCGGCGACGCCAAGCATGTCGAGCGAGGCGATCTGGTTGGCGGCATCATCCAGCGCAGTCAGGCCAGGAATCTGGCCGCCCAGTTGCAGGCCCTTGAGCTTCTCGGCTTCCTCGAACGGCAGCGGTTCGTCGGGATAGATGGGGGTGAGCCAGGCCAGCTTGTCGGCGCCGACCTTCTGCGCCAGGACTAGGGAGGCGATTTCCTCCTGCAGGTTCACCGCCAGGCCAAAGTTCAGCAGGGTGAAGACCAGCGCCGAGTCCTCGGGCTTCCAGTAGGCCGGTTTGTAGCCGGACTCGGCCAGGTCCATCGGCAGTTTGTCGCGGTAGCGATAGAGATAAGCGTTGACGCCGCGGGCGTAGACCGCGAAGAACTCCTTCAGGCGGGGCGAGGAGTTCTTGTAGAGGATGTCGGCACTCTTGCGCAGGTTCACGGCGCGCATGAACCGGTCGATTTCCAGCACGCCGGGTCCGGCCAGTTCCGCGAGGCGGCCTTCGGCCATCAGGCGCAGGCCAACCATCTGGCTGAGGCGATCGGAAGCGTGGACGTAGCCGAGGGTGAACAGCGCGTCGTGGAAGGTGGTGGTTTCAATCAGCGGCATGCCCAGCGGGTTGCGGCGGATCGACACGCTCTGCGCGAGGCCTTTTACCGGCTGGAAGCCGGAGGTGGGCGGCAGGCTGTCCGAGTAGCGGCTGTCCAGCCAGGACTGGCAGCCACTGAGACCGATCATGGCGCCAGCGGCGGCGGCAACGCAGAACCGGGGGAGGAAGCGCTTGAAGGCTGGCGAAGCCATGGAACGGGCTCTCCTGAGAGGGGCATCGGATCAAACGCGCTACGTTAGTGAGCCGCCCCGCGCCGTGCAAGCACCGCCCGCCCTACTTTTTCACGTTACCCGGATTCACCTGTTCCACTAGTGCATAGGCGCGGATGGTCGCCGGGCGCGCCTGGATATCCAGATACCAACGCTTGAGGTTGGGGAAGTCGTCGAGGTTCTGTTCCTGCCAGGGGTGGCGGTCGATCCAGGGATAGATGGCCATGTCGGCGATGCTGTACTCGTTGCCGGCCACGTAGGCGCGGTCGGCTAATCGCTTGTCCAGCACGCCATAGAGGCGGGCGGTTTCCTTCATGTAGCGCTGGATGGCGTAGGGCAGCTTCTCCGGGGCGAAACGGTTGAAGTGATGGTTCTGCCCGGCCATCGGCCCGAGCCCACCCATTTGCCAAAACAGCCATTGCAGGCATTCCTGGCGGCCACGCAGGTCCTTGGGAATGAAGCGGCCGGTCTTCTCGGCCAGGTAGAGCAGAATGGCGCCGGATTCGAACAGCGACAGCGGCTCGGCGCCATCTGCTGGTTCGTGGTCGACGATGGCCGGGATGCGGTTGTTCGGCGAGATCTTCAGGAAGTGCGGCTGGAACTGCTCGTCCCTGCCGATATTGATCGGATGGAGTCGATAGGGCAGGCCGGCTTCCTCGAGGAACAGGCTGATCTTGTGGCCGTTGGGCGTGGTCCAGTAGTAGAGGTCGATCATCGACAAGGCTCCTGGGGCGTAGGCTTGGTCCGGAAACGAAAAGGCCCGCACTTGGCGGGCCTGGTGAGTGTCAGCAACGTCAGGCGCCGTGGCACTTCTTGAACTTTTTCTGGCTGCCGCAGGGGCAGGGATCGTTGCGGCCCACTTCCTTCAGCGGGTTGCGCACCGGCTCCTGGTGGCCGTGATTGCAGTGCGGGCCGTGGACGTGGCCGTGATGGTGGTCGTGATCATGGTCGTGGTTGCAGTTCGGACCATGTACGTGGGGTTCTTGGCTCATGAAGGTACTACTCCGGGATGTAACTGCCGGGGATTATCTCGCCATTGCGGCTCAGGTGCACGCTCTTGCCGAACATCAATCCAGTCTTAACTTCGCCTTGCAGGCGGTACTTGATGGGCTCGTCGGGCTTTTCCAGCAGCTTCACGATGTACTTCATGTGTCGCCACAGGTTGGTGCGCACCGGTACTTCGAAGGTCTGGCTGCCATGGGCGGGTACGGTGAACCAGGTACTGGATTCGCCGGATGCCAGCTTCACTTCATTGAGGTGAACGGTGTAGACCAAGCCGCGCACTGGCAGGCTGACGTCGTTGGGGTTGTCTATGCGAAAACGCAGCACGAACTGTTGTTCCAGCAGTTTGGCGCGTACCACGTCCACCTTGAGAAGGCGCACGTCGGGGTCCTGGAAGCTGTCGCTGATCCAGGTGGAGCATCCACTGAGGCCCGAAAATGGGAGGGCGAAGAAAAACAGTAGGCTGAGAATTCTTATCGTTTGCGCCTGGGAAAACATTGCAATACTCCAAGTGACGCTCCAGTGTAACAAGCAACTGCTCGGCCGCAACCAGTTGTGGGGGGAAAAAAAGCTGCGCCATACTGCAAGACAATTCGGACAGGAGTGTGACCAATGGGGCGTTATGAGATCGCCTTTTCCGGAAAGCTGGTACCAGGGGCGCAAAGGGAAGTGGTGCAGGCCAATCTGGCCAGGCTTTTCCAGGCCGATGCCCAACGCGTTGCCATGCTGTTCTCTGGTCGGCGCGTGATTCTCAAGAACAACCTGGATGAAGCCGCTGCCGAAAAATATCGCTCGACCCTGGAGCGCGCCGGTGCGCTGGTCGAAGTGGCATCCATGGAACCGGAAATAGAAGAGGTGGAACTGGCTCCGCCGCCCGAACCCGAACCGCAGGTTCAGCCGGTCCCAGCGCCCAACGCCGCGCAGCAGGCTGCATCGCCTGGTCGTTTGAAGGTGGTGCCGCGTGATGAATACATGGCTGCTTTCGTCGGTGTGGACGCACCGGACTTCGGTATCGCGCCGGTTGGCGCCGACCTTCAGGATGCCAAGCCACAATCGACGGCGCCACGCTACGACTTCTCCACTCTCAGCCTGGCGCCCGTAGGCAGCGACATGGGACAGCAGAAAACACCCCCGTCAGGCCCCCCGCCAGATACGTCGCATTTGCGGCTTGAAGAGCGCAAATAGATAGAGAAAGGCCCGCGATTGCGGGCCTTTTTTGTCAGTGCCTCAGAAATAACTCGAGCAACATTTCTTGAACTTGAGGCCACTGCCACAAGGGCAAGGATCGTTGCGGCTCGCCGTCACCGGGACGGTCGGGTCGAGGAAGTACCAGTGGTTATCCGCCTGGACGAAAGCCGAACGTTCACGATGGCTGTGCTCACCACTCTGGTCGTGCCAGCGTGCAGTGAAGGTAACGAACGCGTGCTCCGGCTGGCCGCCGAGCAACTCATGGCATTCCACCTCCAGCCCGAGCCAGGTGCTGCCAAGGCTCCAGGCGCGGATGGCCTCGATATCCAGCCCGGAGCGCTGGGCGGGCAGGGTGGTTTCCACCAGATAATCCACCAGGCCCAGTACATAGGCGCTGTAACGCGAACGCATCAGTGCCTCGGCGCTGGCGGCAGGATGACCGACATGATGGCGGCCGCAGCAGACTTCGAGGCGGTTGCCACTTCCGCAGGGGCAGATCGCAGTGCTCATGGCTTACCACCAGTATTTGCCGAAGTTTTCCGGGTTGGCCCAGAACTTCGCGTTCAGCCAATCGGGGACCTGCTTGTATTCGCGCAGGTCGTAGGTGAACAGAGTGAGGGTCTGCTCTTCGCGGCGAAAGCGCTCGCTTGCCTGGAGAGCGAGAGAAAAGAAGTCGGTGTCCCGCCAGCCGCAGGCACTGAGGTCGGCCAGCACCGCCACCCGACTGGCATTCAGATTACGGATACCGCCAAGCAGTTCCAGTCCGGTTCGCTTGGGCAGGTGTTCCAGGCAGTCCGCCAGCAGGGCGAGGTCGAAGCGCTTTGCGGCCTGTTCCGCTGGCAGCGTTCCGGCTGGCACTTGCACGACCTGGCTGTCGGGGTGTGCGGCGGCGAACGCTTCAAGGGCAGGAAGCGGGCTGTTGCCCACCAGCAGGAGGCTTTGCGGCGCGTAGCGTTCGAGCAGGGCCGCGAGTGCCTGCTGGGGTGTGCGGAAAGAGAAGCTGTCAGTCATCGAAAATCCTCGAACAAGTGGAGCAAGACTAGCCCGAAGGCGAGTCATGGCCTAGTGCTGGCGGTTTCCGGGGCTGGCGTCTTTACTCCCTAATTGTCGGTATGGGCCGATTCTAAGAGGAGACTCGCTTATGAGCATTACACGGACAGCTTTACCCCTAATCCTGGTGACCAGCTTGTTGACCGGTTGCGCCGGTCTGCAGAAGACCGACTGGCCCAAGTGTGCAGCAGTAGGTGGTGTGGTAGGTGCGGGGCTGGGTGCGATCGAAAGCAGTACTTACGCTGGCTGGGGCGCCTTGATCGGCGCCGGTACGGCAGCTGCCTATTGCTGGGTACACGGCGATGGTGACGAAGACGGCGATGGCGTATTCGACAGCCGTGACAAGTGCCCTGGCACACCGCCCGGCACCCAAGTGGACGCTGACGGTTGCCCGCTCAAGGCAGAAGAGCCAGTGGTTGAAGAAGTGGTCGTCGAGCACGAAACCATTGTTGTCCGTGACCTGCTGTTCGCCTTCGACTCCTCGAAACTCGATGCGGCAGACGAAGCCACCCTCGACAACGTAGCTACTCGCCTGAAAAACGAAGCACCTGACGCCAAGTTGACCATCACCGGTCACACTGACAGCGTTGGTTCCGACGCCTACAACCAGAAACTCTCCGAGCGTCGCGCCCATGCGGTTGCAGACTATCTGGTGCGCAGCGGCATCCCGGCCTCCAATATCGTCAGTGTTGGTGGTGCGGGTGAAAGCCAGCCAGTGGCCGACAACTCCACCAAAGACGGTCGCTCCATGAACCGTCGCGTAGAAATCCAGATCGACCGTTAAACCCCGGTAAGCCTGCGGCGCGCGCCTTGTGCGCCGTGGGCGCCGGGTCTTTACTCCTGTGTTACCGGCCTGGCCGGTGGCACAGGAGAATCATCATGGGCAACCAACTTCCCCGGGTTGCGATTTCACTTCTTCTGGTCAGCAGTTTCCTGTCTGGTTGCGCGTCCACGTCCAGTGATGGCCGTGCGGTGTTGAATCAGGGGAATTGGCCAATCTGTAGTCTGGTCGGTGGTCTCGTAGGTGGTGGGTTAGGCGCCGTGGAAAGTTCTGCCTGGGCGGCCGGTGGTGCCGCGGCAGGTGCCATAGTCGGTGGCCTCATCTGCTTTGCGCAGGATGGCGATGCCGATGGCGATGGTGTTTTCGATCGTCGCGATACCTGCCCCAATACACCCGCCGGAGCGACGGTCGATAGCCGGGGCTGTCCGGAACGGACTTATCCGCAGGCACCTCCGGAGCCCGTCCCGCCGCCACAGGACGAAGTCATCGTCCTCAGCGATATGGGCAACGTGCTCTTCGCATTCGATTCGGCCGAACTGACCTCTGCAGCGAAAGACCAACTGGCAGCAGTTGCCAATCGACTCACTGGCGCCAACCTGGTCAGCGTCAAGGTGATCGGCCACACCGACAGCGTGGGTTCCGATCAGTACAACCAGGGGCTTTCCGAGCGACGGGCGAGGAGCGTGGCGGACTTCCTGGCGAGCCAGGGCGTACCTGCTGACAAGCTGACGACCGAAGGCGTGGGCGAGAGCAAACCGGTGGCGGACAACGAGACGGATGCCGGGCGCGCGCAGAATCGCAGGGTGGAAATCCAGGTCGACCGCTGACGGATTTCCTGCGCCGTATCAAGGAGTCGATTGCAAGTGAATGCTTTTCCCGGCGACGCACTGGTGCGTCGCCGGGCTTCGGCGTATGTTCCGCAAAAACTCGAACAATGCCGGGAGGAAGGCATGCGTTTATTAATGGGGCTGGGCAAGGTAGTTGCCCTGTTGTTCTGGCTGGTCGTCATTGCCAACGTCGCTGCACCGTTCACAAAACCATTCGACATGCTGCTCAACGGTGCCGGAATCCTGCTGATCCTGGTCCACCTGTTCGAAATCATGCTGTTCAATTCCTTGCTGCACGGCCGCGCCAATCCCTGGCAGGACCGCCTGCAGCTGCTCCTGTTCGGCGTCTTCCATCTGCTCAGCATTCCGCGTCATCGCGGCAAGGAGGCACGTCATGCGTAAGCTGGGCCTCCTGCTCGCACTGATCACCCCCGTCGCCCTGGCCCAGGGCCAGGTGAAGGTGGACGCTCACAACTTCCTCAAGCTGCCCCCCAGAGCTGGGAGCCTCAGTCTCGACCAGGTCGAAGTGGCCGACTACGCCACACTACTGATTCCCGCAGGCGTTACCGAGCTGCGCATTGGCGAGTTGCGCATGGGGCGCGAGGCCCGACTTGGCATCGCACCGTCCGAGAAGGCTTTTCGTCTCGAAGTGCAGCATGGCGAGATCGGTACCGGCAGCCATATCACCGCATCGGGCGCGGCCGGCAGCATGAGCAGACCGGCTAGCGCGGGACGCAACCTCGAACTGCGCCTGGTGGATGTCCAAGTGAATGAAATGACCCTGGATGTGCGCGGCGGCATCGGCGCACCGGGACGGCCGGGGCTGGCTGGCGCCGACGGCGATGCTGCCGGTTGCCTCTGGGGCTCCGCCGGCCGTGGCTGGGACGGTCAACCCGGCACCGATGGCGAGGCTGGTGGTGCGGGCGGTCAGGTGCGCCTTGAAGTGCCGGCATCTTTCCCGGTGGATCTGGTGCGCGTGCGTCTCGAAGGTGGCGTGGGCGGCGCTGCGGGAGAGGGCGGTGCCGGTGGCCATGGAGGTGCCGGCAAAGGCTGCTTGCTGTACAAGGCCGACGGCGCCAAGAGTGGGCGCGCCGGGCAACCCGGCAAGGTCGGTGCTGCCGGCAATACCGGCAGCTTCAAGGTCGTACGATTCTGATCGAGGGCAGGCGCACAGGGACGTGCGCCTGATTCAGAAACTGGGGCGAATGGCGACTATGGTCACCAGCGTCAGCCCGATCAGCAGGTTGAATCCCACCACGCGGCGGATGCGACCGAGCACCGCGCCCCCCTCCGGCCAGTTTTCCGCATTCACCGCCGCACGCAGCTGCGGCAGCAGCAAGGCACTCACCCTCAGGAACAGTGCCAGCATCGCCACATACAGACCGATCATCATGTGCACATAGCGCGGCGCGGTTTCCATGCTGGCGTACGACATATGCAGCATGCCCACGCCGGTGAAGGGCAGGACCAGGACCGCCGGCCATACCCAATAGAAGAAACGGCGGAACACATCCAGCCAGAGACGCAGCCTGGCCGGGGGCTCCAAGGTGGCGACGGCGGCGGGGCGCAGGATCATCCAGGCGAAGAACATGCCGCCGACCCATACCAGGGCGGCCAGCAGATGCAGGGCGTAAAGGGCTGCGTGGGCAGTCATCCGGTCAACTCCATTCGGCGGGTAAAAGAAGGCGCGCTATCATAGCCGTCCTGTTAAAGTACTGAAAATTTATCCAGCTCTTCCCGCCGCAGTCATCCATGCTCAGCACCGAACTCAAATCCCAGATCCAGGGCGCCTACAGCCGTTTTCTCGAAGCCAAGGGGCTGAAGGCCCGCTATGGCCAGCGCCTGATGATTGCCGAGGTAGCCAAGGCCCTGGGTGCCATTCCCGTGGACGACGAAGGTCACCGCGAGGGCGAGCCTGCCGTGGTGGCGGTGGAGGCGGGTACTGGTACCGGCAAGACCGTGGCCTACAGCCTGGCGACCATTCCCGCAGCAAAGGCTGCCGGCAAACGCCTGGTGATTGCCACCGCCACCGTGGCGCTGCAGGAGCAGATCGTCCACAAGGACCTGCCCGACCTGATGCGCAACAGCGGCCTGAACTTCAGCTTCGCCCTGGCCAAGGGGCGTGGCCGCTATCTCTGTCTGTCCAAGCTCGACATGCTGCTGCAGGAAGGCCAGGCGCAGAGTGCCACGGCCCAGCTGTTCGCCGACGAAGGCTTCACCATCGACGTCGACGAGAAAGGGCAGAAACTCCTCAATCAGATGATCGAACGCCTCGCCGGCAACCGTTGGGACGGCGATCGCGATTCCTGGCCTGAAGCCATCGAGGACCAGGACTGGGCTCGCGTCACTACCGACCACAGCCAGTGCACCAAACGCCATTGCCCGAACTTCCAGCAGTGCGCTTTCTATAAGGCACGGGAAGGCATGACCAAGGTGGACGTCATCGTCACCAACCATGACATGGTGCTCGCCGACCTGGCCCTGGGCGGTGGTGCCGTACTGCCGGACCCGCGCGAAACGATGTACGTGTTCGACGAAGGTCATCACCTGCCGGACAAGGCCATCGGCCACTTCGCCCATTACACCCGACTGCGTTCCACCGCCGATTGGCTGGAACAGGTGGCGAAGAATCTCACCAAGCTGTTGGCGCAGAACCCCCTCCCAGGCGATTTCGGTCGTCTGGTGGAAGGCGTACCCGAGTTGGCTCGGGAGATTCGTACTCACCAGCAGTTCATGTTCAACGCTTGTGAGGAGATTGCGGACTTCCGCGCCGGTGAGGACATGGAAGGCCGCGACCGTCCCCGCCATCGTTTCGAGGCCGGTGTTGTGCCGGAGCACCTGCGAGAGTTGGGTATCGAGCTGAAGAAAGGCTTCTCCAGGCTGCACGACGTCTTCACCCGGCTGACCGAGTTGCTCAAGGAAGCCATGGACGGTGAAGCCAGCATCGGCGTTGCCAGTCATCAGGCGGAAGAGTGGTATCCCCTGTTCGGTAGCCTGCTGTCTCGTGCCCAGGGTAATTGGGAGCTGTGGACGGCCTTCACCGCCGAGGATCCGGAGGACAGTCCGCCCATGGCGCGCTGGCTGACGCTCGCTGAAAGCGGGGCGCTGCATGACATCGAGGTCAATGCCAGCCCAATCCTCGCCGCTGAGACGCTACGCCGTAACCTGTGGAATGTGGCATACGGTGCGCTGGTCACTTCCGCAACCCTCACCGCGCTGGGCAAGTTTGACCGTTTCCGCATGCGCGCCGGCCTGCCCAAGGTCGCGGTCACTGCCGTCGTGCCTAGCCCGTTCCAGCATGCCGATGCCGGTCTGTTGCGTGTTCCTGACCTGAAAGCCGACCCGCGCGATGCCGCCGCTCACACTGCCGCCATCGTCCGTGAATTGCCTGCTCTGGTGGAGGGCGCACGCGGCACGCTGGTGCTGTTTGCCTCGCGTCGGCAGATGCAGGATGTCTTCGAAGGGCTGGACCGTGACTGGCGCAAGCGCGTGCTGATCCAGGGCAACCTGTCCAAGCAGGAAACCTTGAACAAGCACAAGGCACGGGTGGACGACGGCGAGCCCAGCGTGCTCTTCGGGTTGGCGAGCTTCTCCGAAGGTGTCGACTTGCCGGGTGCCTACTGCGAACACGTGGTGATCGCCAAAATTCCCTTCGCCGTACCGGACGACCCGGTGGAAGCGGCGTTGTCCGATTGGATCGAGGCCCGCGGCGGTAACCCCTTCATGGAGATTGCCGTGCCCGATGCCTCCCTGCGTCTGGTGCAGGCATGTGGTCGCCTGCTGCGTACAGAGGCCGACCGAGGCACCATCACGCTGTTGGATCGACGCGTGGTCACCCAGCGCTACGGCCGCGCCATTCTCGATGCCCTGCCGCCGTTCCGTCGCGAGATCGCCTGATACAGGACTGCCCTTGACGCTGAGCGCCCCCCATCTGCGATGATGCCGGGGTTTTTGCGGACGCCCAGAGCGCCCGCCTTGTCCCGCTTCGTTTTGTCGCACAGTTGGCGAGATACGAACTTTTTGCGGTCTATGCTCAGCATTCTCTTGGGAACTCCGGTCCGATGCTTTCGATACCAAAACGCCCCCTCGCCCTGGCCATCCTTTTCGGGATGTCGGGAATTCCCCTGATTGCCCAGGCGGAGACCCTGTTCAACTTCGTCCGGCCGCTGGATGCGGTGCAGGTGACCACCCAGGACGCCAACCTGCCGAGCGTGACCGCTGAAACCACCGCGAATGGCGAAGTCCTGCGCCGTCTCACTTTCAATGCAGCGGAGAAGCCCAGCCTGCGCCTGACCCCGCAGAGCGGTACCTGGGACTGGACCAAGGCCGAGGCGATGAGCCTGCGCATCCAGAGTGCGCAGGACTGGGCAATTACCTTGGACGTGGCCATCGAAAGCACCGATGGCAAGGTTCTGACCACCCAGGTAGCGCTGCCGGCCGGACCGGCGCAAACCTTGCTCGTCCCCCTTTCCGCAACATCACCCAATGCCCACGGAATGAGAGCGGCGCCGCCGGTACCCTGGACCGCCGATGGCAAGCGCTGGCTGCCGGCGACACTGGTCAACGGCGAGATCGACCGCAGCAAGGTCGCCTCTGTGACGCTTTCCCTGAGCCAGCCGACTGCCGCCCAGAACGTGCTGCTCGGTCGTTTCGGAACTGAAGAGAAAGATCAGCAAGAAGCCTTCTACGACGGCCTGATGGACGCCTACGGCCAGTACACCCGCGCTGATTGGCCGGGTAAGGTGAAGAATGACGAGCAGCTGAAGAAGGCCGCCGGGGACGAAGTGAAACAGCTTGCCGACTGGACGGCCAAGTTGCCGCAGCAGGACACCTACGGTGGCTGGCTGGGTGGTGAAACCTTCGAAGCCAGCGGCTTCTTCCGTACCGAGAAGCGTAATGGTCGCTGGTTCCTGGTCACCCCGGAAGGCCATCCGTTCTTCTCGCTGGGCGTCAACGCGGTGACTCCGGGGTTGAGCCAGACCTACGTCCAGGGCCGGGAAGCCATGTTCAAGGCACTGCCGAAGGACAACGAGCCACTGGCCGGCCATTTCGGCAAAGGCGACGACCGTGCCGAAACCGACGCCAACAAGGGGCGCGAATTCAACCAGGGCCGCTGGTACGACTTCTACGGCGCCAACATCGAGCGCACCTACGGCGGGAATGATCCGCAGCGCTGGGTTCGCCACAGCCTGGATCGTCTCAAGGCGTGGGGCTTCAATACCGTCGGCAACTGGAGCGACCCGGCCTTCAACAACAGTCAGCGCATGCCCTACACGCTGCCTCTGTCCATTCACGGTGACTACGCCACCATCAAGACGGGCTTCGACTGGTGGGGCGGCATGCCCGACCCCTTCGACCCTCGATTTGCGATGGCGGCGGAGCGCGCTATCGCCATTGCCGCCCGCGACCATCGCGACGATCCCTGGCTGCTCGGCTTCTTCGCCGATAACGAACTTGCCTGGGGCGGCCACAGCGAAGACCCTAGGGCCCGTTACGCGCTGGCCTACGGCACCCTGCGCCTGACGACCGACGTGCCTGCCAAGCGCGCTTTCCTCAAGCAGCTGCGCGACAAGTACCGTAACCAGCAGGGCCTCTCGAAAGCCTGGGGCATCGATTTGCAAGCCTGGGAGCTGATGGAAGACCCGGGCTTCGAACCTCCGCTGCCGAATCCGGAGCACCCGGCCATCGAGGAAGACTTCCAGCGCTTCCAGCGCTTCTTTGCAGACACCTATTTCAAAACCATCGCCGACTCCATGAAGTGGCATGCGCCAAACCATATGCTGCTAGGTGGTCGTTTCGCCGCAACCGTGCCCGAGGCCATCGAGTCCTGCGCGCAGTACTGCGACGTGATCAGCTTCAACCGTTACACCCGTGAGCCGCAGCACGGCCTGGACATGGATTTGCTGCGTCGCCTCGACAAGCCCCTGATGCTCACCGAATTCCACTTCGGCTCCCGTGACCGCGGTCCGTTCTGGGGTGGCGTCTCCGAGGTCTACAAGGAAGAAGAGCGCGGTCCGGCTTACGCCGCTTATCTCAAGAAGGCAGCCGAGGAGCCGCTGATCGTCGGCGCCCACTGGTTCCAGTACCTCGACCAGCCCGCCACTGGCCGTCTGCTGGACGGCGAGAACGGCCACCTGGGACTGGTCGGCATCACTGACCGCCCATGGCAGGGCTTCGTCGAGGCCGTGCGCAAGGCGAACCTGGCGTTGGCCGCTGATATCAACAAGCCTGTGCAGCCCCAAGCTCCCTCGAAGGAGCAGCCCAAGACGCCGGTGAAGGAGCAGCCCAAGGAAGCGGCCAAGCCGACAGCGGCAGAAAAGCCCGTGGAGCCAGCCCAAGAGGCTGAACAACCGACTGCCGAACCGGCAGAACAGCCCAAGGCTGAGGAACCCGCCCAGCCGGCCGCTCCGAACCAGGAGGAAGCCGGGAAGCCCTGATGGGTGACCCGTCTTCGGCACGGTTCACAAGGGGCGGCAAGGCTGGAACAATGCCGCCTCCATTTTCTTTCAGGAGCATGCCGGTGCAGACCCAGGGCTATTTCGACTTGCGCTTCGAAGCGGCGAGAGACGCGTTCGCCGAACTCTTCGCTGATCCGCAGGAGCGCGGCGCCGCCCTTTGCGTGCAGGTCGGTGGCGAGACGGTGCTCGATCTCTGGGCCGGCGTGGCCGACAAGGATGGCCAGCAGGCCTGGCACAGCGACACTATCCTCAACCTGTTTTCCTGCACCAAGACCTTCGCCTCCGTAACGCTGTTGCAGCTGGTGGGGGAGGGCAAACTGGAACTGGACGCCCCCGTGGCGCGCTACTGGCCTGAGTTCGCTGCAGCAGGAAAGGAGCGAATTAGCGTTCGCCAACTGCTTTGTCACCGCGCCGGCCTGCCCGCGATTCGCGCCTTGTTACCGGCCGAGGCCCTCTACGATTGGGAAGCGATGACGTCGGCCCTGGCTGCTGAAGAGCCTTGGTGGACACCCGGGGAGGCTCATGGCTATGCGCCTATCACCTACGGCTGGCTGATTGGCGAGCTGATTCGCCGAGCCGATGGCCGGGGACCGGGCGAGTCCATCGCTGCCCGCATCGCCCAACCTCTGGGGCTGGATTTTCATGTGGGCCTGGCGGATGAGGAGTTCCATCGCGTCGCCCATATCGCACGTGCCAAGGGCAACATGGGGGATGCCGCGGCGCAGCGGCTGCTCAAGAGCATGATGACCGAGCCGACGTCGGTCAGTACCCGCTCGTTCACCAATCCGCCGTCGATCATGACCAGCACGAACAAGCCGGAATGGCGTCGCATGCAGCAGCCTGCGGCCAATGGCCACGGCAACGCGCGCAGCGTGGCGGGTTTCTATGCCGCCTTGCTGGACGGCGAGCTGCTGGACTCGGAGCTGCTCGCCGAACTGACCCGTGAACACGCCCAGGGCGAGGACCTCACCCTGCTGACCTCCACCCGCTTCGGCCTCGGCTGCATGCTCGATCAACCGGACGTAACAAATGCCACCTATGGCATGGGCCGTTACGCCTTCGGCCATCCCGGCGCAGGCGGCTCCACCGGCTTTGCCGATCCGGAGCGCGAACTGGCCTTTGGCTTCGTCACCAACACCCTCGGCCCCTATGTGCTGATGGACCCGCGAGCGCAAAAACTGGCACGCGTGGTCAAAGACTGCCTGGGCTGAGCCACTCGTCAGATACCCTGTTTATTTCTTTGCTGATTAAAGGCTTGGCGCGAAAATTTAAGCTCGATTGAGAGATTAAAACGCCATCAGCTGATGCTGGCGAGCGGCCTTCAGCGACTACGGAATCCTGCCCCATGAAGCTGTTAAAGATTTCCACCCTGATCCTCTGTGTGTCTGCCTCCGGCTGCAGCATGCTTGGCCAGCAGAAGGCCGAGGCGCCTGTTGCCAAACCCGAGAAGACCGTCTCCGCCAGCAAGGGCTGGTGGCCCTTTGGTGGTGACGAAAAGGCCAAGCAAACCAAGGTTGCCAAGGTGGATACTAAGGCGACCCAGGCTTGGCTCGATCAGTACGAGCCGCGCCTGCGCGAGGCGGTGAAGGGCAGCAAGCTGGAATTGGAGCGTCGTGAGAACGTGCTGGTGGTGACCCTGCCGGTCGACCCGTCCTACAACCCGGATCGCCCGAGCATGCTGCTGCCTATCACCCTTGGCCCCATTACCAGAGTGGCGAAGCTGGTGGAAGGCGATCCCAAGACCGCGGTGCTGGTCCTGGGCCATGCAGATAGCTCCGGCAAGGACGAAATCAACCGCAAGCTCAGCCAGGAGCGCGCCCAGTCCGTTGCGGCGATCTTCCGCCTGAGCGGCCTGCAGCGTGATCGCCTGTCCCTGAAGGGGCTGGGCTCGGATATGCCGCGCGCCGCCAACGACAGCCAGCAGGGCCGTTCCCTCAACCGCCGTGTCGAGATGATCCTGACGCCGCAGGAAACCCTGGTTGCGCTAATAGCCCAGTACAACAAGCCGGCCAAGCCGGAGCCGCTGGACAAGGCCAAGAAGGTGGTTGCGGCAGATCAAACCGAATAGGCCTGGCTTGGGTAAGCTATTGGTTTTCCGAACACAGGACTGCCAATCATGACCCAGACCCTGGCCGATATGCGCCGTGACTATGCCCGTGACGGGCTCAGCGAGGAACAGGCTCCCGCAGAGCCCTTCAGCCTGTTCCAGAGCTGGTTCGGCGATGCGGTGAAGACCGAGCAACTACCGGTCGAGCCCAACGCCATGACCCTCGCTACGGTCGACACCGAAGGCCGTCCCCATTGCCGGGTCCTACTGCTCAAGGGACTGGATGAGCGCGGATTCACTTTCTTCAGCAACTACGACAGTGCGAAGGGCGATCAACTGTCGGCCAATCCATTCGCCGCCATGACCTTCTTCTGGCCCGCCCTAGAGCGCCAGGTACGAATCGAGGGCAAGGTGGAGCGGGTGAGCCCGGCCGAGTCCGACGCCTACTACCAGGTTCGTCCGCTGGGTAGCCGCCTGGGTGCCTGGGCATCGCCACAGAGCCGGGTGATCCGCGATCGCGCGGAGCTCGAAGCGCTGCTGGCGAATACCGAACAGCGATTCCTCGATAGCGCACCCAGCTGCCCTCCGCATTGGGGCGGCTATCGCTTGCTGCCCGAGCGGATCGAGTTCTGGCAGGGGCGCCCGAGCCGTCTGCATGACCGCCTCAATTACCGGCTCGTGGATAGCGCCTGGGTTCGCGAGCGCCTGGCACCCTGACTTTCCCGAGAGAAGGCGCGAGGCCATCGACCACTCGCGCCCGAATCCGCTTTACCGCCTGGAAACGGTTGAGCCGTCCGGCCTTGATTGGCGGCTTTCCGGCGTTGAATTCGAAGTAGCGGCAGATGTGACAACCCGCTATGCGGGGCCTGTGGCGCCACTCATGTTTCCGGCCTGAAGAAGGATGCCAATCCCACGTAGGTGGAATCGCTCGACGCGGCGCCAGGGGCATTACGCGCAGCGGATCGCCGCTTGCTAGGGCCGAGACCATGGCCTGCACCTGCGCGCAGGTGCAGGCCAGCGGCCTGGGGTTTGCCGCGCGGGCCTTTCTCGGTGCCCGCTTCCGCTCCGTAGTCGAGCTGGTGGCGGAAGTTCGCCTCGACCCCCAGAGCTTGCATGGCAAGACGCCCGCTGGGCGCGGTGCGTAGCTCGATATCACCCGGCTATAGGAGCTCCCCGCTAACCGCCCTCAGGCGGTGTAACGCTGCGCCGCCCGCTCAAGCCACACCTGCAGGTCCTTGCGTCTGACGCCTTGGGCGCGGGCGGCCTGCAACTGCTCCAACATGAAGGCTTGCTTGTCCTTGTCGCCCCCGGCCAGGGACAACGCGAGGTCGCGATCAATCCAGCGCTTGATGCGAACGTACAGCCACCAGTGAAAGTAGAGGCCGGCGATGGTGGTGATCGCGATGATGAAGTAGTCCATGGGCTAACCTTGAGTGACAGGGAGCTTGTGGGAAATTTCCTTTGAAACTGTCAGAAAGCTGAATTCAGGCTGAACGATACCTGAGTAGTCAGCCCGCTCTGGTGACAGCCTCCGCGGCGCGGAGTCTAATGGACAAGTAATTAATTCTGGAGGAATTGCTATGCGTAAACCCTATCTGCTGGTTGCCTCTTTCACGGCAGTGGCACTGGCGCTGGGTGGCTGTCAGTCGAGCCTGACCGGAGACACCTATTCCCGTGACGAAGCTCGACAAGTGCAGACCGTGCGCATGGGCACCATCGAATCCCTGCGACCGGTGAAGATCGAAGGCACCAAGACGCCAATCGGCGCCGGTGCCGGCGCTGTTGTCGGCGGCATTGGCGGCAGCACCATCGGTTCCGGTCGCGGCAGTGCAGTCGCAGCCGTGATTGGCGCAGTTGCAGGCGGTCTGCTGGGTGCGGCTGCCGAAGAGGGCGTTACCCGTACCCAGGGCGTCGAAATCACTGTACGTGAAGACGATGGTTCGATGCGCGCCTACGTCCAGGAAGTCCAACCCAATGAAGTCTTCCGCGTGGGCGAGCGTGTGCGCATCACGACGGTCAACGGCACCAGCCGCGTCGCCCACTGAGGCTAAGCTGTCCCAATCGGGACAGCTTGCTGTTTCCCTCCCCGCTTCCACGTATGTCGGCGATAGCGTCATGGCGCTATCGCCGTTTGGAGTGGACGTTCTCCGCAATTGCTAGCGTTTTGAAATAATTCAATCTATCGCGATGAATCGATAGTAATGGATAATCGCTGGGTTTTTTTCTTGCCATTTCCGTTACTTGGAGGAAGTTGGCGCTGACCTAGGGGAGATATGGATGATTCTGGCGCTCATTGTCGCGCTGCCCTTTCTCGGGGCACTTCTTCCGCCGCTGGCCGAGCGCCTTGGCCGTTCCGTTTGCGCGGCCGTCACCGCATTGTTGCCGCTGACCGGCCTCGTTCTCCTGTTGTCCCAGACCGATAGCGTCTTTGCCGGGCACACCCTCAACTTCGTCCAGCCCTGGCTACCGGGCTTCGGCCTCAGCTTCAACCTTCGACTGGATGGCCTGGGCTACCTGTTCGCCCTATTGATTCTCGGCATCGGCCTGTTGGTGATCCTTTACGCCCGCTACTACCTGTCGAAGGAAGAGCCCATGGGGCGCTTCTTTGCTTTCCTGCTGCTGTTCATGGGCGCGATGCTGGGCGTCGTGATGTCCGAGAATCTGCTGCTGATGCTGGTGTTCTGGGAGCTGACCAGCCTGTCTTCGTTCCTGCTCATCGGCTTCTGGGGTTATCGCTCCGATGCGCGCAAGGGAGCACGGATGGCGCTGGCGGTTACCGGTGGCGGTGGCTTGGCGTTGTTCGCCGGGATATTGCTGGTAGGGCATATCGCCGGTAGCTTCGAGCTGACCCAGGTGCTTGCCGCAGGCGAGCAGATCCGCGCCCACAACCTCTATCCGGTGGCGCTGGTGTTGGTGCTGCTGGGTGCATTCACCAAGTCCGCGCAGTTCCCGTTCCATTTCTGGCTGCCCCACGCCATGGCCGCGCCGACCCCGGTGTCCGCCTACCTGCACTCGGCCACCATGGTGAAGGCCGGGGTGTTCCTGCTGGCGCGGCTGTATCCGGCCTTGTCCGGTTCCGACCTCTGGTTCTACCTGGTCAGCCTGAGTGGCCTGGCGACGTTGCTGTTCGGTGCCGGCATGGCGTTGTTCCAACATGATCTCAAGGGACTGCTGGCTTACTCGACCATCAGCCATCTCGGCTTGATCACGTTGCTGTTCGGCCTCGATTCGCAGCTTTCCAACGTTGCCGCAGTGTTCCACATCATCAACCACGCCACGTTCAAGGCTTCGCTTTTCATGGCCGCGGGAATCATCGACCACGAAACCGGCAGCCGCGACATGCGCCTGATCAACGGGCTGTGGCGGTACATGCCGCATACCGCGGTGCTGGCGATGGTGGCCTCTCTTGCCATGGCCGGCGTGCCCTTGCTGAACGGTTTCCTCAGCAAGGAGATGTTCTTCGGCGAGACGTTGCAGCAGGACCTGTTGGGTAGCTTCAGCTGGGTAGTGCCGGCGGCGGCGACCCTCGCCGGGGTTTTCTCGGTGGCCTATTCGCTGCGTTTCGTCCACGACGTCTTCTTCAATGGCGAGCCTGCTGTCCTGCCCAAGTTCCCGCCTCACGAGCCGCCGCGCTACATGAAGGTGCCGGTGGAGATCCTCGTATCCCTCTGCCTGCTGGTGGGCATGCTGCCGGGCATCACGGTCGCGCCTCTGCTCGCTACTGCAGCCTCGGCCAGCCTGGGGGGCACTTTGCCGGAATATGACCTGGCGATCTGGCATGGCTTCAACCTGCCGCTGGCCATGAGCCTGGTCGCGCTGGTGGGCGGCGTGCTGGTCTATGTACTGCGCAAGCCGCTGTTCCGCTGGTACGCCGACCTGCCCGATACCGATGCCAAAGAAGTGTTCGAGCAGCAAGTGCAGCGCTGTGTCGTGGCCGCCCGCTGGATCACCGGCCACCTGGAGAACGGCTCCCTGCAACGTTACCTGTCGCTGCTGCTGGGCGCTGCAATGGTGATGGTGGCGCTGTCTCTCGCGCCCTTGCCGCAGATCGCTGGCGAACGTCCGCTGACACCATTGGACGGCATCACCGCCCTGGGTTTGGTGGTGCTGGCGTTGTCTGGTGTGTTGACGGCGATATTCCATCGCCAGCGGCTGATCGCGCTGATGATCCTCGGTGTGGCCGGCTTGCTGGTAGCACTGGCATTCGCCCGGTTCTCCGCACCTGACCTGGCGCTCACCCAACTGGTGGTGGAAGTGGTGACCCTGGTCCTGCTGATGCTGGCGCTCTACTACCTGCCGTCTCGTACGCCGGGGGAAAGCTCCAGCCTGCGTGGACTGCGCGATTTCATCCTGGCCTGTGCGGTAGGCGTGATGGTGGCGTTGCTGGCCTATGCCGTGCTGACCCGTCCATACGAAGGCATCGCCGATTTCTTCCTCGCCAATAGCGTATCCGGGGGCGGCGGCACCAACGTGGTCAACGTGATACTGGTGGACTTCCGTGGCTTCGACACCCTGGGCGAAATCACCGTCCTGACGATTGCCGCCGTGGGTATCTTCGCCATGCTCTCGGGACTGCGCCTGGAAAATCCGACCTGCGACCCCCAGGGGCGCAACTGGGCCGGTGCCAAGCACCCGCTGATTCTCGAAACCCTCTCGCGCCTGATGCTTCCCCTGGCCCTGCTGATTTCGGTGTTCATCTTCCTGCGCGGGCATAACCTGCCGGGTGGCGGATTCATAGCCGGCCTGGTCACCGCGGTGGCCCTGGTGCTGCAGTACATCGCCAGTGGAATTGCCTGGGTGGAACAACGCCTGCCGTTGAATTACCAGCGCATGGCGGGTGCCGGGGTGCTCATTGCTGGACTCACTGGCCTCGGTAGCTGGGCCTTTGGCCGCAACTTCCTCACCTCGGCTTTCGGCCATTTCGAGCTGCCGCTGGTGGGGGAATTCGAGCTGGCCACCGCCATGCTGTTCGACCTCGGCGTCTATCTGGCCGTGGTTGGCTCGACGCTGCTGGTACTGGTCAACCTCGGACGGCTGAGCCTGTCCCCGCCTGCGATCAAGGAGATTCATTGATGGAGGCGCTGTTCGCCGTAACCCTCGGCCTGTTGACCGCAAGCGGCATCTACTTGTTGCTGCGCGGCCGGACTTTTCCGGTGGTACTTGGGCTGACCCTGCTGTCCTACGCAGTCAATCTGTTCCTCTTTGCCATGGGGCGTCTGGCCGGTGAAGCGGCGGTGCTCGGGCGCGACGTGCAGTTTGCCGACCCCGTGCCGCAGGCCCTGGTACTGACCGCCATCGTCATCGGCTTCGCCATGACCGCCTTCGTGGTGGTGCTGGCCCTGCGCGGCGTGGGTGATCTGAACAGCGATCATGTCGATGGCCACACCGACGGGGAGTCGGCGCCATGATCCACCTGACGATACTGCCCGTCCTGATTCCGCTGTTCACCGGCGCGCTGCTGCTGGTGCTGCCGTCCAACGAGCGCCTCAAACGCAGCCTTTCGGTGCTCGCTACCCTGGCGCTGATACCGGTGGCGCTGTACCTGATGCAGCAGGCTGGCGATGGCCAGTTGCGTGTCTATGCCCTGGGCAGCTGGCAGCCTCCCTTTGGCATTATCCTGATGCTGGACCGCCTTGCAGGGCTGATGCTGCTGGCGACCGCCGTACTGGCCAGCGCTGCCGTGCTCTATGCCGTGCGCGGCGATGATCGCATCGGTCTGCGCTTCCATGCGCTTTTCCAGTTCCAGTTGTTGGGAATCAACGGCGCCTTCCTCACGGGCGACCTGTTCAACCTCTTCGTGTTCTTCGAAATCCTGCTGATCGCGTCCTATGCGTTGCTGCTGCATGGCGGAGGTGGCGAGCGGGTCAAGGCGGGCATGCACTACGTGATCCTCAACCTCGCCGGTTCGGCGCTGTTCCTGATCGCAGTGGGCGCCCTCTACGGCATCACCGGTACCTTGAACATGGCCGACATGGCCCGCCAGGTGGCCGCAGCCGGACCGGAAAATGCCCCGGTGCTGGCCGCAGCCGGACTGGTGTTGCTGCTGGTGTTCGCCCTCAAGGCGGCACTGCTGCCGCTGTACTTCTGGCTGCCACGCGCCTATGCGGCGGCGAGTGCTCCGGTGGCCGCGCTCTTCGCGATCATGACCAAGGTGGGCATCTATTCCATCCTGCGGGTATACAGCCTGGTCTTCGGTCCCGAAGCCGGAGAGTTGGCCAACCTGGCGCAGCCCTGGCTCTGGCCGCTGGCCCTGGCGACGGTAATCCTCGGCGCTCTGGGCGCACTGGCGGCCACTACGTTGCAGGGCCTGCTGGCCTACCTGGTGGTGGTATCCGCCGGCACCCTGCTGGCAGCCATCGCCCTGGGTACCCCCGAAGCCCAGGGCGCTGCACTTTTCTATCTGCTGCACAGCACCTGGGTGGCCGGAGGCCTGTTCCTCCTCGCGGACCTGGTCAGCCGGCAGCGTGGGGAGAAGGCGGGCCACCTGGTGCAAGGACCGGCACTGCAGAACCCGAACATCCTTGGCGCGGCGTTCTTCCTCGGTGCCATTGCGGTGGCTGGTCTCCCGCCTCTGTCGGGCTTCTTCGCCAAGCTCCTGCTGCTCCAGGCAGTGCCGCCGGGCGCTGGTGCATTGCCGCTGTGGAGCGTGCTGCTGATCGGTGGCTTTGTCAGCCTCATCGCCCTGAGCCGCGCGGGCAGCACATTGTTCTGGCGCACTGGCCACCAGGTGCTCGGCAGCGCGGAGCTGGACGGTGGCCGATTGCTCGCCACCCTTTTGCTGTTGGCCGGCAGTCTGCTGCTGGTGGCGTTTGCCCAGCCACTGCTCGATTACGCCCAGGCCACAGCCATGCAGCTGCATGACCTGAACCTTTACCGCGCCATTCTCGAGGGGAGCGGAGCATGATTCGAAGAATCTTTCCTCACCCCGCCGAAAGCCTGCTGCTGCTGTTCGTCTGGTTGCTGCTGGTGGATTCCTTCGCCTTCGGCCACTGGCTGATGGGGGGCTTCCTCGGCTGGGCGATTCCGTTCTTCTTCCAGCCGCTGTTGATCGAGCGTCCGAAACGCTGGCACCCGCTCAAGTTGATGCGCTTCCTGCTGATGGTGGTGGGGGACGTGCTGGTGGCCAACTTCCAGGTGGCGCGCCTGACCCTCGGCCGTGTCGAAGCGCTGCGTCCCGCCTTCGTCGAGGTCCCCATCGAGCTGGACAACGAACTGGCCATCAGCGTGTTGGTGAGCGTGGTGTCGCTGACACCAGGTTCGCTGGCCGCCGACCTCAGCGCCGATCGCCGGACACTCCTCGTGCACGGCCTGGACGTCCCGGACAAGGCGGCCATGGTGGCCGAGATCAAGTCGCGCTACGAGGCGCCGCTGAAGGAGATCTTCCCATGCTCGGCCTAGTGATCCCCCTTTGCCTGGCCATGCTCGGCCTGGCGCTGCTGCTGACCCTGGCGCGGCTCATCAAGGGGCCTTGCCTGCCGGATCGCGTGCTGGCGCTGGACACCCTCTACATCAACGCCATCGCCATGCTCGTGCTCTACGGCATCTGGAAGGGCAGCAACCTGTTCTTCGAGGTCGCACTGCTGATCGCCGTGCTCGGCTTCGTCAGCACCGTGGCGGTGGCCAAGTACATGCTGCGCGGAGACATCATCGAATGACCGGCGAACACTTGGCCCTCTGGTTGGAAATCCTCGTGTGTGCGCTGCTGATCCTTGGCAGTGCCTTCATGCTGATCGGCGCCATCGGCCTCTATCGCCTACCGGACTTCTTCATGCGCCTGCATGGCCCGACCAAGGCCACCACCCTGGGCGTGGGTGGCGTGGTGATGGCTTCGCTGGTGTTCTTTTCGGCCGATGCCGGCGGGATCAGCCTGCACGAGTTGCTGATCAGCCTGTTCCTCTTCATCAGCGCCCCGGTCAGCGCCTATATGCTGGCCAAGGCAGCGGTGCTGCAGCAGTTGCCGCTGGACCAGAAAACCCGCGGCAAGCCCTGGAACCAGTGAACGCAACAGTTTCTCCTGCCGGCTGTGCCTGTCTGGCCCCATGGACGGCCGTCTAGACTGGCGACTTTCTCCCGGAGGTGAAGCATGGCGCAGCAAGGTCGACTGGTGGCGGTGGTCTGCCTGGTGCTGGCCATGGCGCTCTGGGGCAGCTCCTTCATCGCCCTCAAGCTGGCCTTCCAGGAGGTCGCCCCGCATTGGGTGATTTTCGCGCGTATGGCCTTGGGCAGCCTGATCTTCCTTGCCGCCTGGCGCTGGCGAGGCAACCTCGACTACCGGCCTGGCGACTGGAAATACCTGCTGGGCCTGGCCGCCTGCGAACCCTGCCTCTACTTCATTTTCGAAGCCCTGGCGCTGCAGCACACCAGCGCCTCCCAGGCCGGAATGATCACCGCGCTTCTACCGCTGCTGGTAGCGGTGGGTGCCTATGGCTTGCTACATGAACGGATCACTCGCGGCACCCTGGCTGGCTTCGTCCTCGCCGTGGTCGGCGCAGTCTGGCTCAGCCTGGCCAGCGACTCGGATAGCCATGCCCCGCAGCCGCTGCTGGGCAATTTCTACGAGTTCCTCGCCATGCTCTGTGCCACCGGCTATACGCTGCTGCTCAAGCACCTGTCATCGCGCTACTCGGCCTTCTTCCTGACCGCCATGCAGGCCTTCATCGGCAGCCTGTTCTTCCTGCCCCTGGCATGGGTCACTTCGCCCTTGCCGGAGTCCGTCAGCGCGCTGGGCGTTGGCGCCATGATCTACCTCGGCACCGTAGTCACGGTGGGTGCCTATGGCCTCTACAACTTCGGCGTCTCGCGGTTGCCGGCGAGCCAAGCCACCGGCTTCATCAACCTGATACCGGTGTTCACCCTGGTATTTGCCTGGGGCTTGCTGGGTGAGCGGCTGACTTTCGTGCAACTGCTCGCTGCCAGCGTGGTGTTCGCGGGTGTTGCGCTGAGCCAGTGGAAGAGCGCATCTCCGGCTCCGGCCGGGGTGCTGGATTGATCGTTCTGAACAATGCCTTCGCCATTCGCCTGGCCACCGCTGATGACATCCCAGCCTTGTGCGACCTGATCCTCGCGCATGGTCCCAACCCGTGGAATCACCTGCCACCAGATGAGGTCCGCGCCCACTTGCGGGGCATCGCCGATGCATCCGTAGGAGCGATCCTGGCGGAAGGCGAGGGGAGTCTGGCGGGCTTCGTCAGCTTCTACCTGAGCCAGGACATCCAGGTCCATCAGCAAGCCGGAAGGCAGGATCAGCTCCAGGGCTATGTCTGTGAGGCCGTGGTGCATCGCGATCTGGCCGGGCGCGGGTTGGGCACGCGACTACTTTTGGCCGCCATGGAGAAACTGGCCGCGCTTGGGACTGTGGACATCTATATCCAGCGGCATGAGGAGAACCTCGCCTCGGCGGGCATGATGCGCAAGGCCGGCTTCCGCGAGGTGTCGACCTTCGACGATCCTGCCCGCCGGCCCAACGGTTCTCGCCGGACCACCCTCTGCCACTGGAGCTCGGGCGGCGCAGCTTTCTAAGGGTTCAGCCACGCCAGGACCACGTCCAGCATCCGGTTGGCGAAGGCCCATTCGTTGTCGTACCACGCCAGTACCTTCACCAGCTCCCCTTGCACGCGGGTGTGATTGAGGTCGACCACGCAGGACACCGGATAGCCATTGAAGTCGCTGGATACCAGCGGCAACGCGTTGCACTCCATCACGCCCGGCGGCAGGTTCTCCGCACCGGCTACGAGGGCCGCATTGAGGACTTCGCGGCTCGTCGGGCGTTCGGCGATGAACGTGAGATCCAGCAACGACACGTTCGGCGTTGGCACCCGAACCGCCAGGCCATCCAGGCGTCCTGCCAGCTCCGGCAGCACCAGGCCGATGGTCTTGGCCGCGCCAGTGCTGGTGGGAATCATCGAGAGAGCCGCAGCCCGTGCGCGATAGGGGTCGCTGTGGCTCTTGTCCAGCAGATGCTGGTCGTTGGTGTATGCATGCACCGTGGTCAACAGGCCGCTGCGAATCCCCACTTCGCGGTGCAGCAACATGGCCAACGGCGCCAGGCAGTTGGTGGTGCAGGAGGCATTGGAAACGATCTGCTGGCTGCCCAGCTGGTCATGGTTGACCCCGAACACCACGGTCAGGTCGGCGGTTTCGAGGGGGTGCGACAGCAACACTCGCGGCGCACCCGCGGTCAGGTGCTGCTCCACTTGGGCGCGCTTCTTCAGCTTCCCGGTGCATTCCAGCACCAGGTCCACGCCAAGCTGGTCCCAGGGCAGGTTGACCGGGTCACGCTCGCGCAGCAGGTGAATGATCTGGTTGTTCACCTGCAGGCGATCATCGCTCAGGTGAACATGGCCGGAGAAGCGGCCGAAGGTCGAGTCGAAACGGGTGAGGTGGGCCAGCGATTCGAAATCGCCGAGGTCATTGATGGCTTCGATGCGCAGGCGCTGGTCGAGACCCCGCTCGAACAGAGCACGAACGAGCGCGCGACCGATGCGCCCATATCCATTCAGGGCGATGCGCAGCATGGTGTTCTCCTTCCTTTGATCCTTCCCTCAGCTTAGTGGTGAAGGACGAGGAAGGAGACCGCTGCCAATCGTCAGTTGTCGCGGGCGCCGCCGAAGGAGGCACAGCCACGTTGCGTCTTGCCGTCCAGGCGCAGCTCGGCGGTCAGGTGCTGCACCGCACCGTTCATGCTGTCGACACAGCGTTGGGGCGCTACCCAGAGCTCCAGGTGTTGGCCATTGGCTTCGCTGGACAGGTTGAATCGGCCGTCCGGCAGTTGTTCTTCCATATAGGGAAGGGCCAGGGAAGGTTGGCCGGGACGGTCGAGAATCAGGCCCTTGCCACTGACGCTGATGCTCCAGTCCGGCTCATGGCCGCTGGCGCGCAGCAGCAGGCGCTTGAAATTGAGGTCATCGCAGCCATGGCCTTCGCGCTGCAGGCGGTAGAGGGTCTTCAGGTTCAGCTGGCCGTCGGCGTCCGGCAGCTTCGTTGCGCCCATGCTGGCGCGAATATCAGCGAACAGGGTGCCGGGACCATCCGCCGAGAGGTTGGCGGCTTCAGGCAACAGCCCGGTGGCGCCACTGTCGACCAGCGCGAAGCGGCGTTTCTCGCCACAGGGGCTGAACATCACCTGCCCGGAGACTACGCTCAGCTCACCCTGCAGGCGCACCATGTTGGCGTCGGGAGCAGGGGCTTTGTCGGCGAACATCTGGCAAGCGCCGAACAGGGGCAAGAGGCTGAACAGCAAGGGGCGGGCGAAGCGCATAGTGGGTCTCCTTCAGGGAGCGGCAACGTTACCGGTGCGCAGCTTCCGGCTCAAGCGCGGAGAAGGCAGATGATCCAGTGCAAGCGAGTCTTTGATGCGGTGCAGTCCGGAGATGGCCAGCGGGTACTGGTGGATCGACTGTGGCCACGCGGATGCCGAAAGGAATCTTTGGCCCTGACCACCTGGCTGAAGGAGGTGGCGCCTTCAGACAGCCTGCGCAAACAGTTCTGCCATGATCCGGCGCTATTCGATGAGTTCCGCCTGCTATACCGCGCGGAATTGGCGGCCCATCCCGAGTACTGGCAGGGACTGCTGGAGATGGCCCGCAAAGGCGACCTGACCCTGCTCTACGCCGCCAGGGACGAGGTGCACAACAACGCCCGGGTGCTGGCGGATTTTCTCGAGGAAGAGCTTGAACGCAGCGGTCCACCCAGTTCGCCGGTGTGTTATGCCGGCGAACTTTAGGGGGGTCAGCCCACGTGGTAGGTCTGCCCGGTTTGCGCACCTTCCGTGCTCTTGGCGTAGGCCAATGCCGCCTCGGCTGCCGGTACCGCCTTGTAGCCACGGAAGTAGGGTGCGTAGTCGGGCAGGGCCTCCTCGATCACGGTCGGGCTGACGCTGTTGATGCGCATGCCGCGCGGCATCTCCAGGGCGGCGCTGCGCACGAAGGCATCGATGGCGCCGTTGACCATGCTGGCGGATGCGCCGAAACGGATCGGGTCGTGGCTCAGCACCCCGGAGGTGAGGGTGAACGAGGCACCGTCGTTGGCGAACTCGCGGCCGATCAGCACCAGGTTCACCTGGCCCATCAGTTTGTCCTTCAGGCCGATGGCGAACTCGGCTTCACCCATTTCCGCCAGGGCGCCGAAATGCACCTTGCCGGCGGCGCTGATCAGGGCGTCGAAGGGGCCGACCTTCTCGAACAGGCGACGAATCGAAGCAACGTCGGTGATGTCGGCTTGCAGCTCACCGCTGTTGCGGCCGACGCGGATGATTTCGTGGCGCTCGGTGAGCTCCTGTTCGATGGCCTTGCCAATGGTGCCGCTGGCACCGACGAGAATGATTTTCATGGGACCGGATCCTGTGTGGAGGAATGAACGACAGGTCCAGTGTAGAGTGCTGCCTGTTGTCGATAATCCATGCAATTGGAAAAATTTGGTTTTCAATTGGAAACAATAGGACCGCATTTCAATGAGCGAAATGGATGATCTGGCCGCCTTCGCGGTGCTGATGGAAGCCGGTAGCTTCACTGCTGCTGCCGAGCGGCTGGGCTGCAGCAAGGGGCAGTTGTCCAAGCGCATCCGGTTGCTGGAGCAGGGGCTGGGGGCTTCGTTGCTGCATCGCACGACGCGGAGGCTGGACCTGACCGCCGCAGGGGCAGCCTTGTTGCCGGAGGCACAGGCCCTGGCCGCCCAGGCCGAGCGAGCCAGGCAATCGGTGCGGCGCCTGCAGGAGGAACTGGCCGGCTGCGTGCGCTTGACGGTGCCGGTGTCCCTCGGTGAAACCTTTTTCGATGCGCTGTTGCTGGACTTCACCCGGCAGTACCCGCAGATCCGTGTTGAGCTGGACCTGCACAATGGCTATCGCGACCTCGTGGCGGAAGGTTTCGACCTGGCCATTCGTTCAGGCGTGGACATGGATGAGCGTCTCGTGGCGCGGCCGCTGTTCTCCCTGGAGGAAATCACCTGCGCTACCCCGGCCTATCTAGCCTCCCACGGTGAACCCCGGCAACCGGCAGACCTGGCCCGCCACCAGTGCCTGCTGAACACGCATTACAGCGGTTTCGAGGAGTGGCTCTATCACCAGCAGCACCGGCTGGAGCGGGTAAAGGTGGCGGGTGCGCTGGCGAGCAATCACTACAGCTTGCTGAAGAAGGCCGCTCTCTCTGGCGCCGGCGTTGCGCGGCTGCCCTCCTACATGATCTACGACGAACTGGCCGATGGCCGTCTGGTGTGGCTGCTGCGCGACTTCCAGACCCGTCAGACGCCAGTCTTCCTGGTTCACCCCTGGCAAGGCGGGCTACCGAGACGCACCCAGGTACTGGTGGACTACCTGCTGGCCTGGTTCGAGCGCAGCCGGCGAAAACTGGATAAAGCGGGAGAGTAGGGCAGGGGCGGCGCCAGGACGGAACAGCGCTGTCCGTCCTGGCGCAATGGGAGAGGGTGTCAGGCCAGATGCTTCAGCAGGCGTGCCTGCAGGGCTTGCAGTTCATTCGGGTCGGCCTTTTTGCTGGCGTGGATTGCCAGCGACTCGCCCTCGAAGCGCGGCACGATGTGCATGTGAATGTGGAACACCGTCTGGCCCGCCGGTGCACCGTTGAACTGCGCCACCTGTACACCGGCCGGTTGCAGTTCCTGCACCAGTACGTGGGTCAGCCGTTGCACCACGGCCATTACCTTGGCC
Organism: Pseudomonas sp. JS3066; assembly: GCF_036328175.1. NCBI lineage: Bacteria > Pseudomonadati > Pseudomonadota > Gammaproteobacteria > Pseudomonadales > Pseudomonadaceae > Pseudomonas > Pseudomonas sp. JS3066. Next base: position 3,861,423 of record NZ_CP143312.1, on the reverse strand, counting down.
AGGGCGTCGGTTTCGATCTCCAGGATGTTGCGGGCGGCGGATCGCTTGGGGATCACCAGCGTGTGGCCAAACGACTGCGGGAAGATGTCGAGGAAGGCGAGCACGTCGTCGTCTTCGTAGAGTTTGTAGCAGGGGGCTTCGCCGCGAATGATCTGGGCGAAAACGTTCTGCGGATCATAGGTGCCGTGCAAGCTCATCGAAGGCTCTCCATTTGCCGATTGCGAGCCGTGCACATTAACGCCCGGCGCGACGCCGGAAAACCCCGGAAGCGCCCATCCGCCACACCGACCGCTGCATCCACTGCAAGCGCAACCGCAGCATCCGGCGATTCGTCGATTTTTTCGGCCATGAGCCGGTAATCAAGGCGCTGAGACCCGTATTCGTCTGCAAGAGGATGCTTAATCGCTAATAATTTGAACTGGCAATTACTCCCATTTTGTCTTGAGGAGCTTCACCGGCAGGCTGGCTACTTTGCGGCCAGTGCCAGATCCCCTTCAGCTTTGCATGTAGGAACGATCGATTTCTGACCTTGTGCCGCGGGTTGTCCAGGCAGTCCGCGGCTTTCCTTTCTTGTTGGCCTGCTAGCCAAGTGGCCATTTCCGGTCATGCACATCCAATTGGGTGCTGAATCCACGGCCGTGAAACTGCGGGCGAACACCGCTGCGAACGACTAGGGTATCCAGGGTCGAAAGTGGACCGATGGTTCTGCGTTTTTGCCGACGTTCTGGCAAAAGTCCCCGTCGCCAGCCGCCGTTTCTGGCGTTACCCTTCGCATCTGGATAAGAAGTGGAGCACCGCAAAGCTGACGTCGGCGATCCCGCCACCTGGCACCAAGCCCGCCAGCGAGGCACGACGAAGGATGTACGCGCCAAGGCTTCCACCCCTGTTTGCTGTTTCATTCCGCCTGCGGGATGACCCTTTTTCCGCTGCCGGCCTGTCGTGGCCGGTAGCTGACTGCCTGAACCGGCCGTTCGAGCGAGCGGCCCAGTATCGAGAGGATCGACCGTGCACAACGTCGTAATCAGTGGCACCGGCCTGTACACCCCGTCCAACAGCATCTCCAACGAGGAGCTGGTGGAGTCCTTCAATGCCTACGTGCAGGCCTACAACGCCGAGAACGCCGGCGCTATCGAGCGTGGCGAAATCGAGCCCCTGGCCGAATCCAGTGTGGCCTTCATCGAGAAGGCATCCGGCATCAAGAGCCGCTTCGTGGTGAACAAGGACGGCATCCTCGATCCCAAGCGCATGACGCCGCGCATTCCGGAGCGCACCAACGATGAGTGGGGCATCCTTTGCGAAATGGCAGTTGCCGCCGCGAAGCAGGCGCTGGAGCGTGCAGGCAAGACCCCGGCGGACATCGACGGTGTGATCGTCGCCTGCTCCAACCTGCAGCGTGCCTACCCGGCGGTGGCGATCGAAGTCCAGGCGGCGCTCGGTATCGACGGCTTCGGCTACGACATGAACGTCGCCTGCTCCTCGGCCACCTTCGGTATCCAGGCTGCCACCACCGCAGTCCAGACCGGCCAGGCCCGCGCCATCCTGATGGTCAACCCGGAAATCTGCACCGGCCACCTGAACTTCCGTGACCGCGACAGCCACTTCATCTTCGGCGATGCCGCCACCGCGGTGATCATCGAACGTGCCGACCAGGCCACTTCCAGGCACCAGTTCGAGGTCGTGGGTACCAAGCTGCTGACCCAGTTCTCCAACAACATCCGCAACAACTTCGGCTTCCTCAACCGCGCCGCGGAAGAGGGCGTGGGTGCCCGCGACAAGCTGTTCGTCCAGGAAGGCCGCAAGGTGTTCAAGGATGTCTGCCCTATGGTCGCCGAGCTGATCGCCGCCCACCTGGAAGAGAACAAGCTCAACGTCACCGACGTGAAGCGCTTCTGGCTGCACCAGGCCAACCTCAACATGAACCTGCTGATCGCCCGCAAGTTGCTGGGTCGTGAGGCCGAGCCGCAGGAGGCGCCGGTGATCCTCGATACCTACGCCAACACCAGCTCCGCCGGTTCCGTGATCGCCTTCCACAAGCACCAGGACGACCTGCCCAGTGGTGCGCTGGGCGTGCTCAGCTCCTTCGGCGCCGGCTACTCCATCGGCAGCGTGATCCTGCGCAAACGTTGATGAACCAACCGGCCGACGCTGACCTGCTGCCCCGGCTCCTGGCCGGGGAGCAGGGCGCGTTTCGCGAGTTGATCGGCACCTACCAGGGCGCCATGCGTGCAGTCGCCTATGCCATCGTCGGCCAGCGGCATGCCGATGAGGTGGTACAGGACGCCTGGCTGGCCGTGGTGCGCAACCTGGACGGCTTCCAGCAGCGTTCAAGCCTCAAGACCTGGCTCCTCACCATCGTCGCCAACAACGCCCGCAGCCGTCTCAAGCAGAACCGCCGCGAGGTGTTGCTCGACGACCTGCCTGCCCCCCACGGGAGCATCGGTGCTGATCGTTTCGCCGAAGATGGCCACTGGGCCGCGACCCTGCCGGCCTGGCACGAGGATTCGCCCGAGGCCCTGCTCACTGAGGAGGAGCTGCGCGAATGTCTGGAGAAGACCTTGCTCAGCCTCTCGGAGATGCAGCGCAGCGTGGTGTTGCTGCGTGAGCGCCAAGGGCTGGAATTGGAAGAAATCTGTAATTTATTGGAGATATCGCTCTCCAATGTCCGGGTGCTGCTGCATCGTGGACGCCTGAAGCTGTTCGCCACGCTGGAACATTTCGAGGAGACAGGCCAATGCTGACGTGCAAGGAACTGGTTGCCCGTTCCAGCGAATTGCTCGATGGCGAACTGAGTTTTCGCGAGCGCATGGCTGTGCGCCGCCACCTCATGCTGTGCCGCAACTGCCGTCGCTTCATCAAGCAGATGAAACTGACCCAGGCAGTCGTCCGCCTGTTGCCGGAGGGCCAGGGTGCCGAAGTGGACGACCTGGCCGCACACCTGGCGCAGAAGCGCCGCGATTCCCTCTAGCGTTCCATTCCCGCCCGCTTCGTGAGTAGTCGCGAATCCGCATATTCGCAAGTCGCCTATTTCAAGTCCCTTAAGCTCGTCTTGCTCGGCAAAAACACCTGAAAGCCGCGTGGTAGAGCGTCTGCGTGCTTATGAAATTTCGAAGTAAAAAAGTTCCGTTGTCACAAAATATTTATATATAAGCAACTGAGCTGAAATAACCCGCCGCCAAGATTCCCCACCAGCACCGACGAGCCCAGACGCTCTCGTGTTTTCTAACGCTAAAGACCAATAGGGGAACCCTTCGATGATCCGTAAGCACTTCGCCGGTTTTGCCGCCAGCGCCATGGCTCTGGCCATTTCCGCCCAGGCTTTCGCCGGTACCGTTACCACTGACGGCGCCGATATCGTCATCAAGACCAAAGGCGGCCTGGAAGTCGGCACCACCGACAAGGCTTTCAGCTTCAAGCTCGGCGGTCGTCTGCAGGCTGACTACAGCCGCTTCGACGGCTTCTACACCGTGAACGGCGACACTGCCGACGCCGGTTACTTCCGTCGCGCGTTCCTGGAACTGGGCGGCATCGCCTTCTCCGACTGGGCCTACCAGATCAACTACGACTTCTCCCACAACGCCGGTGGCGATGCCAAGGCTGACGATGGCTACTTCGACGAAGCCTCCATTGCCTACATCGGCTTCCAGCCGGTGGTGATCAAGATGGGTCGCTTCGACCCCGACTTCGGCCTGGAAAAGGCCACCAGCTCCAAGTGGGTAACTGCCCAGGAGCGCACCGCCGCCTATGATCTGGCCGACTATGTGAACAACCACAACGGTGGCATGGGCGTGCAGGTGTCCGGCACCTACGGCGCGTCCCTGTACGGCTCCGCCGGCCTCATGGCCAACGACGCCACCAACCGCGACGAAGACGGTGACAGCGTCAAGCAGTTCAACCTGCGCGGTGTATTCGCTCCGATGCACGAGGCCGGCAATGTCCTGCACTTTGGCGTGAACTATGCCACCCGCGACCTGCAGGATACCTCCTTCGACGGTCGTATCCGCAGCCGCCTGGGCATCCGCGGTGTGAGCACCGAAGGTGGCCAGGACGCCGGTAGCAACGGCAACCGCCTGGTACTGGCCGGCGCCAACAACACCCCGGTCGGCGCTTACGACAACGACAGCACCGTTGGCCTGGAAGCTGCCTTCGCCACCGGTCCGTTCTCCATCCAGAGCGAATACCTGAAGCGCGAAGTCGAAGCCAAGGCTGCCAACCGCGAAGACATCGATGCCGACGGCTACTACGTGCAGGTTGCCTACACCCTGACCGGCGAAGCCCGCGACTACAAACTCGGCAAGTTCGACAAGATCAAGCCGGCCAACAAGGGCATCGGCGCCTGGGAAGTGTTCTATCGTTACGACAACATCAGTGCTGAAGACGACAACGGCGCCTTCGCCAACATCGACGACGTGGAAGCCAAGGTGCACAACCTCGGTGTGAACTGGTACGCCAACGAAGCCGTCAAGCTCAGCGGCTACTACGTCAAGACCAAAGTGGACAACGCCACCAACGCGGTGGGCGACGACGACGGCGACGGCATGGTCTTCCGTGCCCAGTACGTGTTCTAAGACGACACGGGTTTCCGCTCCTTTGCTTGAGCCCCGCCATCTGGCGGGGCTTTTTTACGCGCACGGAAAAGTGCGGAAGGGCGAGCGGCCCCGCCTTGGGGGCAGATCAACCACGGCTTCCTGGCGTGCCCGGCGTCGCCTACGTATGCTCTGCACTCCCGCCTTTCGGTTGTCGCGCCATGCTGCTGATCTCCAACAGCGTCCACCTTCCCCTCGATGAGATTGAATTGTCCGCCATCCGCGCCCAGGGGGCGGGCGGGCAGAACGTCAACAAGGTCTCCAGCGCGATGCATCTGCGCTTCGATATCAACGCCTCGTCGCTGCCGGACTTCTACAAGGAGCGCCTGCTGCAACTGCGCGACAGCCGCATCACCGCTGACGGCGTGATCATCATCAAGGCGCAGCAGTACCGCACACAGGAACAGAATCGCGCCGACGCCCTGGAGCGCCTGGCGGAGCTGATCCGTAGCGTGACGAAAGTGCAGAAAGCAAGACGGCCGACCAAGCCCACGCTGGGCTCGAAGAAGCGTCGGCTGGAAGGCAAGGCCAAGCGCGGGGCAATCAAGGCCGGCAGGGGGAAAGTGGATTTCTGAGGTCGTGGGTATCCGACCCGCTACTGCGCCAATCCGGTGAACAGCTGCATGCATCGCTGCGGGTCGCCGGTTTCGATTCCGGTATACAGCCACTTCTGGCGCTGCTCGAGGCTGCCGTGGGTCAGCGGGTCGCGCATGGGGGCTTTGCCTGGGATCGTGCCCTGTTCCTGTGTGTAGGCCATGACCGTCTGCAGCATCTTGTCCACGTCATCGGGATTGACCCATGGGTATTTGCGCTGGGCATAGCCGACCCAACTGCCCGCCAGGCAGTCGGCCAGCAGCTCCTGGGCGACCATCAGACCCTCCGACCCTGAGAGTTTGACGCCACCTTCCTTCATATCCTTGATCCAGCTGTTGACGCCCACCAGGTTCTGCATGTGGTGGGCCACCTCGTGCGCCACGACGTAGCTGCGTGCGAAGTCGCCGACTTCGGGTGCGTTCTTGTGCAGGCCGTCGAGGTGGTCCAGATCCAGGTAGAGACTCATGCTGCCGGGGCAATAGAAGGGACCGCTGGTTGTTCCGGTGTCCTTGCAGGGCTTTTCAACTTTGCCGCGGTACGTCACCAGCTTGGGCTTCTTGTAGGAGTAGTCGCCACGGGCGAGGAATTCGCCCCAGATGTCCTCGATGCTCTCCATCATCAGCTCCACCAGCTCCTGCGAGTCGGCCGGCGCTTGCGCCGGGGCCGGTACCGGCGCGGCGGCAACCGGGGCAGACGGGGCTTCGGTGGAGTTGCTCCCCGGGAAGAGTGGCGGGGGCGGCTTCAGGCGTTCGAACAGCTGCGCCGGGCCGAACGCGAGGTAGAGCGTCACACAGATCAGCGCCACCGCCATCAACAGCCAGGCAAGGATTCGCAGCAGGCGGAGCAGCAGACCTTTGCGGGGCCTCGGGGTGGCGGAGTTTTCGGGCATGGTGGCGTTTCCTTGTGGCGTCGAGGTTCAGTGTTGTCGTTACTTCGTGTCCTCGCCATTTGTTTCTTGCATGAGACATCTGTCACATGGTGGCAACCTGATGCTGCTTGAATGCCCTGCACCTCAAATGTCGCCCGGAGTACCGACCATGGCAGCCGAAAGCAGTCTGGCTCGCCTTCTCAAGACCGTGGAGCCGTTGGCCCCGGATATGAGTATCAGTGATGTGGCTGATCGCCTGCTGACCCCTGAGCACAAGGCTTTCCTGTCGCTGCCGGTGGTGGACGCGCAGGGCAAGCCACTGGGATTGGTCAGCCGCTACACGTTGCAGGATATTTTCATGCAGCGGTTCGGCCGCGACCTCTGGGGCCGCCGTCCGGTGGGCGACGTGATGAATTCGGCGCCGCTGACCGTGGCCCTCGCTTCTGGCCTGGAGCCGGCAGCCAAGCAGGTCACCGCACAGCTGCAGTACCCCATTACCGAAGATTTCATCCTGGTGGACGAGCAGGGACGCTACCTGGGACTGGGTACGGTGCTGGACTTGCTGAAGGCCATGGAGCTGCGCATCGCCCAGCGCAACCGGGTACTGCGCCAGGCGCTGGTCGACCTGAAGGAATCCCAGGCGCAACTGGTGCAGTCGGAAAAGATGGCGTCCCTCGGCCAGATGGTGGCGGGCGTCGCCCACGAGCTGAACACGCCGTTGGGGTATGTGAAGAACAACGTGCAGCTGATGGAAGAGCTGACCACGCCGCTGTTCGCCCTGGCCGCGAGCCAGGCTGCGCTGGCCGCTTGCCTCGAAGACCCGGCCTGCGACGAACAGCGCCTGGCCGATGCGCTGGAGCAGGCCGCCGCCAGCCGCGAAGCGGCCGCTCCCGAGCTGCTGGCCGACGACCTGCGCCAGCTGTTCGGCGACACGCTCTATGGCCTCGGCCAGATCTCCGAACTGGTATCCGGACTCAAGGATTTTGCCCGTCTGGACCGTGCCATGAGCGAGGAAGTGGACCTCAACGAGTGCATCCGCAGTTCCTTGCTCATCGCCCGCAACCACATCAAGGACAAGGCCGAGGTGCTCCAGCTGCTCGGTGAGCTGCCGCGTATCGCCTGCGCGCCGTCGCAGATCAACCAGGTGCTGCTGAACCTCTTCACCAACGCCGCCCAGGCCATGGATGCGCCGGGACGCATCCAGGTGAAGAGCTGGGCCGACGACGGCAATGTCTGCATCTCCGTGCAGGACAGTGGACGGGGCATGCCGCCGGAAGTCATGCAACGCATCTTTGATCCGTTCTACACCACCAAACCGGTGGGGCAGGGTACGGGGCTGGGGTTGTCCATCAGCTACAAGATCATCCGCGACCACGGCGGCAGCATCCGCGTGGCCTCGGAGCCGGGGCGCGGAACGCGCTTTCTCATCAGCCTGCCGCGCAGTCAGGCGGTCGAACTGAAACGGAGTGCCTGAGCCCATGAATTCACCTGTCCGCATCCTCTTCGTCGATGACGAGGAACGCATCCTGCGTAGCCTGGCGCTGCAGTTCCGTCGCCAGTACGAGGTGATCACCGAGAGCGACCCGTTGCGGGCGCTGGAGCGCCTGAAGGAAGAATCGGTGCAGATCATCGTCAGCGACCAGCGCATGCCGCGCATGAGCGGCGCCGAACTGCTGGCCCGCTCGCGGGAGGCCGCACCGGAGTGCCTGCGCATCCTGCTGACCGGCTATTCGGACCTGGATGCTGCGGTGGAAGCGCTGAACAACGGCGGCATATTCCGCTACCTGACCAAGCCCTGGGACCCGCAGGAGATGGCGTTCACCCTGCGTCAGGCGGCGGAGATCGCCGAGCGCCAGACCTGCGCGCCAGTCACTGCCGCCACCAGTGATCTGGCGGCGCCGCTGAACCTGCTCTTGCTCGACGAAGACCCGGAAACCCTGCACTGCGTAGAAGCCTTCTGCCAGGCCGGTGGGCACCGGCTGATGCGTGCCAACAATCTGAGCGAAGCGTTGGTAACGCTGAACCTGGAACCCGTGGACCTGCTCGTCAGCGACCTCAAGCTAGGTGACGAGGACATGGCGCCGCTCCTGAAATCCCTGGCCCAGGCTCATCCGCGCCTGCTCAGCCTGGTAGTGACGCCCTTCCGAGACACCCAGGCCCTGCTGAAACTGATCAACGAAGCACAGATTTTCCGCTACCTGCCCAAACCCATCCGCCGGGGGCTGTTCGAGAAGGGCCTGAAGGCCGCTGCCGAACAGGCCTTTCTCTGGCGTTCCCAACCGCTGGACCTGGTCCCGCGCATGGCCGAAGCCCCGAAAGAAGCAGGCGAAAACCAGAAGGTCGGCAGCCTGCTCGGCATGCTGGCGCGGCTGCGCGAGCGGATGATCGCCTGAGCCCCTGCCGGCGGGGCATCAGGACAGGTCCGTTCGAGTGTTTCAGGGCCTGGAAGCGCTTTCAAACGGTGACCCGAGCGTGGGTGTTTCCGGGCGCTGCGCAAAACGCTGGGACAGGACGGAGCACACCATCAGCTGGATCTGGTGAAAAAGCATCAGCGGGAGAATGAGCATCCCGATGCTGCTGCCGGCGAACAGTACCTGCGCCATGGGCACGCCGGTGGCCAGGCTCTTCTTCGACCCAGCGAAGAGAATGGTGATGCGGTCTTCGAGATTGAAGCCCAGCCACTTGCCCAGCAGATTGACGATGGTGAGCACCAGGGCCAGCAGCAGGCAGCAGCCGACTACGATGCCGAGCAATTTCAGCGGAGGGACCTGCTGCCAGAGCCCGCCGATCACGGCCGCGCTGAATGCCGTGTAGACCACCAGCAGGATGCTTCCCTGATCGACGTACTTCAGCCATTGCTTGTTGCGATTGACCCAGCCGCCGATCCATTGGCGGGCGATCTGCCCGGCGACAAAGGGCAGCAGCAACTGGATGCTGATCTTGCGGATGGCCTCGACGGTGGAGCCGCCGTCGCCATGAACCCCCATCAGAAGTGCGACCAGAACAGGCGTAACGAATATGCCGAGCAGACTCGACGCAGCGGCACTGCAAATGGCCGCCGGGATGTTGCCGCGAGCCAGAGAGGTGAAGGCAATGGCCGATTGCACGGTAGCGGGCAGGGCGCAGAGATAGAGGAAACCCGCGTAAAGCTCGGTACCCACCATGGGCAGCAGCACCGGCTTCAGTGCCAGGCCCAGGAGCGGGAACAGACCGAAGGTGCAGAGGAACACCAGCAGATGCAGACGCCAATGGCCGGCGCCGGCGATCACGGCATCGCGCGACAACTTGGCGCCGTGCAGGAAGAAAAGCAGGCCAATGGCGATGTTGGTTATCCAGTCGAACGCCACCGCGACCTGACCCTGGGCGGGCAGCAGAGTGGCAGCGGCAACGACGGCGATCAGCGTCAGTGTGAAGTTGTCGGGGAGAAAGCGCGGGCGGGCCATGGATGGATTCACTGATTGTCATTCGGGACCGGCCTAATCTAGCCTTGCTCCTCGATGCCGACTAACGCGATAGGGGCAACAAATGTCTGAAAACGGACAGGCTCAATGGTCCGAGCGCCAGATCCCCCGACTGACGAAACTCCCCCGGCCACTCTTCGCCCGAAACGAATCGCTGGCCAATGCGACGGGAACGCCCCGTCATACCCATGACTGGGTGCAACTGTCCTATGCCATTCGCGGCGTGCTGCATGTGCATACACGGGAAGGGAGTTTTGTAGCCCCACCGCAAAGGGCCGTATGGATACCGGCGCAGACGGAGCATGAGGTGTTCAGCTCGCCTCACACGGAAATGCGCAGCCTGTACCTGGACGCCGCAGTTACGGGAGGAGCGCTGAGCAGCTGTCGGGTGATCGAGATGGACGCGCTGACGCGTGAGCTGATCCGGCGCTTCTGCGAGCTTCCGGCGGAATACGACGAGGCGGGCCCCGACGGGCGCCTGGCTCAGGTGCTGCTGGATCAACTGCTGGTCGCCCGCGAGGTCAGCCTGTCATTGCCCCTGCCCAGCGACGCCAGGCTGTTGCGCCTGTGCCGGGCACTGCAGGCGGCCCCGGACGACGCGCGAACGCTGCTGCAATGGAGCGAACAGCTGGGCGCTTCCGAGAAAACCCTGCGACGGCTATTCCTGCGTGAAACCGGGTTGACCTTCCGCGTATGGCGCCAGCGCCTGCGCTTGCATGGCTCGCTGGAGGCGCTGGAACGGGGGCAGCGAGTGACGGAGGTCGCCCTTGCCTACGGCTATGACTCCACCTCCGCATTCATCGCAGCCTTTCGTCAGCACTTCGGGGTGACGCCCGGCGACTTCTTCCAGCCCTGAAACCGCGCAGGACTCAGACCGCACCCTGCTTGCGGTCAGTGCGTACGTTGACCTTCATTGCGGGCACTCATGGCGACACCTCCTGGCCGTCTGCCATGAAGACTGGCAAATCCCGCCACGCCACCCACAGCTCCCGCTGCCAACGCACTACACCCACCGGCCGGCCCAACGGATGAAGGCTAGTCGCGGTGCGGCCTTTATCTCCGGCCAACTAATGGTTGTCGACGGTGGTCGGACGGCCAAGCTGCCGTTGCCGTTCTGAGACTGCGTCGCTTCGGGCGATTCTTTTTCGAAACTCCGAGCTGCCGGTTGAACCTCCTCCGCATTGCAGGCGTAGCGGAGGAGGTTCCTGTTCAGGGCCGCTCAGGGTCTTCGTTGATCAACATCGGCGATAGCATCTCCTGGCTGGCCACGGACGTTGCAATCGAGTTCGACTTCTTGCCGACGCTCCAATACCCACGCGCAGTTCTTGCACATCGCAAGTACCCCGGCTGTGCTTGCTCTCGCTCCTGTATCCCTATACTGAGCCAGCCACGGTAAAGTCGGTGGGCCAGGCGGGGCTACGAGTGCCGGCAGCAATCAGTCCAGATGCGGCGTCGCATCGGGAAATGGAAGCGGCGAATGCAGAACTGTCCGGAAGTCCCAACTGTGAGAATTTGCTTGCGCTGGTACCAGCCTATGGACCGACATCCGCGTATCAGCTGGGAGAATGTCGATTCGTACCCTGAGCTCCTGTGAGTCGAGAAATGAGAGCGTCCTTCGAGAGCGTTCTGAAGAGCAAGAACCTGGCTCACCTGGACAAGGCCCGTCGCTCAGGACTGACAACTCCGGTCCGGCGTGTGTCCTTCATCCTGCGCGAGCATTTCTCGATGATGGCCTTCACCGGTGCTGTAGATGCGCTGGTGACCGCCAATCTCATGAGCTCGACCCCCGTGTTCGAAGTTCAGGTGGTGGGGGGAGATAGCAATCTCGTCGTGAGTGACCTGGGCATATCCATTTCCACCGATTGCGTCCTCAGCGAGCTGGATGAAAAACGTCAGGACATCCTGGTGGTTTGTGGCGGCTTTCGCGTTCGGCTCGAGACTGAGGCATTGCTAAGGACCAAGCTTCGATCAGCCGATGCCGCCGGGGCAGTGCTCGGGGGGCTCTGGAATGGTGCCTATTTTCTGGCCGAAGCCGGCCTGCTGGATGACCACGACTGCGCGTTCCATCCGGACTGCCGGGCGATGATGATGGAGCTCTTTCCAAAGGTAAGGGTAACGAGTCACTCCCAGGTACTCGATCGCAGGCGAATCAGTTGTGCTGGTGCCAACAGCTCCCTGGGCATGATGCTGGAGGTCGTTCGCCACAGTGCGGGTGATGACCTGGTGAGTGCCGTGGAAGAGGTGCTCAGCTGCGACAAAATGAAAGATGTCGTCGACGTGTCGGTCGTCTCGATCGATTTCGATCCAACGCTGCCTGAGACGATCAAGCTCGCGTTGGAGTTGATGCACAGCAACATTGAAGACCCGATCGAAATTGAAGAAATCGCTCGTTACGTGGGTATATCCAGACGACATCTGGAGCGTCTCTTCCGGCGCTATGTAAAGGCGACGCCTCCACGCTACTACCTCGAGCTTCGACTCACCCGGGCACGTCAGCTACTGCAGCACACCAATAAATCGCTGATTGAGATCGCCGTGGCGAGCGGGTTCGTGACCCTCCCGCATTTCCAGCGTTGCTTTCGCGCGATGTTCGATATGGCCCCGGGGCAGTTCCGCAAACGAAATCACTTCAAGGTTTGAGCTTGCGGGGCGGGCAAGCGGAGTCGGGGAAAACGTTTGGAGCGTTGCCGGCTTTCAGTTTGAATTTCTGTACTCCGTCTTGAATCCAGCCGATGACCTCCGCCGGCCCTATCAACGCCTTCCGACCCGCCTGGCGGCCGGAAATCACGCGTTAGTTTCACAACCAGGGACACGACATGACCTACCGAACACGGACAGAAGCCTTTTGGGCGGGCGTTCGCACGCTAGTTCCTTTGACGCCAGGTGTTGTGCCGTTCGGGCTTGTGGCGGGTGTCATGGCCGTAGACATGGGCATGTCCCCAACCATGACCATGGCAATGACCTTGTTGTTCTAATCGGGGTCGGCACAGATGGCAGCACTGCAACTGCTGCACAACGATGTGCTGCCTGTGGCGATAGTAATGACTGCCCTGGTTATCAATTTGCGCTTTGTGATGTACAGCGCATCGCTCGCGCCGTTTCTGCATCACTTGCCTAGTCGTTGGACGTGGCCACTGTCTTACATACTGTCTGACCAGTCGTACGCAATCTGCATTCTCAGGCTTTCAGGGCAGTAGTCGCCGTCGGAACATTCGCTCAGCGCCAAGTGGCAGCTGGCATGTGTCGAGAACGCACGTGGTCGGCGCAAAAAAATGCCGCCTGTGTGGCGGCGGCGAGGTCTCAAGCTTATGGCCTTTGACTAAGTCACGTCTGTTCGGAGAAGCGGGCCTCAAAACATTTGAGGCCGTGCAGGTCGCAGAACCTGGTGAGGTCCTGCCAATGCGAAGAGCTACAAGCGCACCGTGATCAATGGAGCAATGCTATTCGTGACCTGACTGCGATCAAGATTACGCTGCCGTCGCCGAGCGATAGGTGTCCATATTCGACTGCAAAAGGGAAGAACGCGACGCAGCATCGGGTGATTGCCAAGAAGGTCATCGCCGTTGGCTGCAGGCGGCAAGAATCGGAGCTCCGGGCCGGCCATGTGCCGGCCTGGAGACTCCGAAGGACACGACTCCCCCAGCTTCCCTGATTGTTATTGAACCGAGCGGTGTTCCACTTCGACAACGTCGACATCCGGAGCATCCGGCGCGTCATTGGGTTCCGCCTCGACGGCATCGACGTCCGGTGCGTCAGCAGCGTCGTCGGCTACGTCTGCAGCATCCCTGGCTGCGTCCCTGGCTGCATCAGCAGCAGTCCTGGCCGCATCCCTGGCGGCATTCGCGTCATCTTTTGCTGCGTCCCGGGCTGCGTCTGCAGCCGCTCTGGCAGCATCCCGGGCGGTATCCGCGGCGGCTCTTGCCGCATCCCTGGCCGCATCCGCACCCTCGACACCAGCCGCTCTGGCCGCGTCCCTTGCCGCATCGGCGGCTGACCTTGCGGCATCCCTGGCAGCGTCTGCTGCATCCCTAGCCGCATCTCTGGCTGCGTCTGCATCGGCTCTGGCAGCGTCTCTGGCCGCAGCCGCATCATCTCTGGCCGCGCCCCTGGCGGCATCGGCCGCATCGTTGTCGGCGTCGTTGTCCTGGCCATCGCCCGGACCATCGTTGCCCGCCATACCGCCCCGGTCCGTGTCGCCGCGTCCCGGCCCGCCATGACCGTCACCGTCGCCGCCATGTCCAGAGGCAGAGCTGCCCTTGCCACCGCCATGACCATGACCACTGCCATCACCACCGCCATGTCCAGAGCCAGCGTTGCCGCCGCCACCGCCGTGACCGCCACCATCGCCACCGTGACCGGAGCCGCCTCCGCCACTGCCGCCACCGCTACCTCCGCCGTGGCCACCGCCACCGCCGCCGCCACCAGAGCCGCCGCCATGACCACCTCCACCACTGCTACCACCACCATTTCCGCCGCCTCCATCCTGGGCGTGGACACTGAATGAGCTCGAAATGTAATCAGGTACCAGCACGCTGGATGCCGAGAGAACACCACCAATCGCTAGAGTGAGTAGGCACTTTCTAAAAGACATAGTCGGACCTCCGTCTCAGTCTTCAGGGGTTCCCTCACCGAGGAACACACATTCGGTTGAGCCCGGGACAAGGCCGTGGTTCATCGCTGGTTACATGCTTCTGGACAGGCGGGAAGCGCGTGAATTAAGACGTTTGGAGCTTGGGGGAATAAGGGGACGGCCCCCTTGGTGCGGGCGTTTTTAAGGGTTGGTGTTTTTGCGGGAAAATTTCCCACATTGATTCATGGGGGAAACAGTCGAAGGCTTTTCGACGGAAAGCGGCAAGTTCCGAGCTGGCTTTACATGCAGGCATGCAGGTGACGAACGGCAGCACCTGTTCAAGGTAAATCGCCCCGCCCTGCGCCGCGAATGGATTGTCAGGTTGGGCTCCTGCGACGTTGTGGTCACAGGGGCGGCGGCGAGGGGGCTCTGACGGTGCGTCAGCACTTGCCAGCCGCCGAGCCGGGCATGGGCGTTCCGCGTGGTAGCCGGAGATCGGCACGCAAGCCGCCGCCGTCGCGGTTGGCAAGGCTGATGCTGCCGCCCAGGCGGGAGGCGATCATCTGCACGATGGCCAGGCCGAGGCCGGCGCCCTGGGGGTTGTCCTGGCTGTAGAAGCGCTCGAACAGTCGTTCCAGCCGGCTCTCGTCGATCCCCGGCCCCTGGTCTTCGACCCGCAGTACGAGGGCGTCCTGGCCATCCGGCAGCAGGCTCACCTTCACTTCACTGCCTGTCGGCGAGAAGTTGCTGGCATTGGTCACCAGGTTCTGCAGGGCGATGCCGATGGCCGCCGGGTCGCTGGTGGTGTGGTAGTCGCCGTCCGCCACGTCGAGGGACAGTTCCAAACCCTTGTCCAGCACCAGAGGCGTGAGTTCGGCCAAGTGCTCACGAACCAGAGGCTCCAGGTCCACGGGCTGCCATTTCTGCCAGACCAGTTCAGGCTCAACCCGCGCCATGGTGAGCAACTGGTGGACCACGCGGGTCAGGCGGTCGACGCCCACGGTGAGAAACCGCAGAGCCTCGGTACGTTGCTCATCGTTCGTGGCTTCCAATGCGTTCTGCGCATGCAGGCGCAATACCGCGAGCGGCGTACGCATTTCGTGGGCGGCGTCGCCGATGAAACGGCGTTCGCGCTGGAGCATCTGTTCAATCTGCGCCAACAGCCGGTTGATCGCCGCTTGCATGGGTTCCAACTCCCGGGGCAGCGGCACGACTTGCAGCGGCGCGAGGGATTCGGCGTGGCGGCTGCGGATCACACGCGCCATGTTCTGCAAGGGGCGCAGCCCCCAGCCGATGGCCAGCCAGACCAGCGCCGCGAGGATGAGGATGCCGATCAGGTTCGGCCACAGCGTATGACGCACGATACGGCGCACCAGGTCCTGGCGCACATCGTCGCGTTCACCCACCCAGATCCGCAGGCCTTGTTCCGGGTCCGGCAGGACGAACCCGCGCCAGTGGTGATCGCCGAGCTGGAGGTTGTGGAACCCCGTGCGGATGGGGACGTGGTCGAAGGGCGGCGAGCTGGCCGATTGCACCAGGCTCCGGCCGTCGCGGTCCCAGACATGGAAGGCCAGCTTGCTCTCGTAAGGGTGGCCGACCTTGTGCGGCCCGGCCTGGCTGAGGGCCAGGTTGAATGCCTTGAACAGTTCTTCTCGGTTGCTGCTGGCCTGCGGCATGTTCATCACGCCCAGCAACAGTCGGGCGTTCTGTGCCAGGTGGGCATCGTAGATTTCTTCCACCTCGTGGCTGCTGTCGCGGTAGTTGAGGTAGACGATGAGCAGGGTGCCGAGCAGCAACAGGGCCATCACCAGCCACAGGGTGCGGTGGCGCAGTGAGGTCATGGTCGCGCATCCACCAGGTAACCGATGCCTCGCACGGTGCGAATGAGGTCACTGGAGAGTTTCTTGCGCAGGTGATGGATGTGCACTTCCAGGGTGTTGCTTTCGGCTTCCTCGTCCCAGCCGTAGAGGGTCTGCACCAGGCGCTCGCGGGTCAGCACCTTGCCCGGTTGCGAGAGTAGTTCGTGGAGCAACTGGTACTCCTTGGGTGTCAGCGGCACCGGGTTGCCCTGGTAGCTGACCTGCTGGCTGGTCGGATCGAGCACCACGCCGGCGTGTTCGATGAGCACCTGCGGCCGGCCTGCGCTGCGGCGCAGCAGGGCGCGCAGGCGCGCCTTGAGTTCATTGAGGTCGAAGGGCTTGACCAGGTAATCGTCAGCACCGGCGTCCAGACCGAGGATGCGGTCTTCAAGGGCATCGCGGGCGGTGAGTACCAGCACCGGCAGGGTTGAACCGCCCGCCCGGAGCTTCTGCAGGACGTGCACGCCATCCAGGCGCGGCAGGCCAAGGTCGAGGATGGCCAGGTCGAACTCTTCGGTCTGCAAGGCATGTAGCGCGCTGGCGCCGTCGGTGAGCCAGTCGATGGTGTAGCCCTCCTGGCGCAGACCGGCGCGCACGCCTGCGCCCAGGGCGTTGTCGTCTTCGACGAGTAGGAGTCGCATGGGCCGCCTTAGCGCTTTAGCGCTTCTGGATTTCCTGCAGTAAAGCATCGATTTCCTGGCGACGGCCCTGGTCGGCCAGTTCACGTCCGGGGCGCGGGGCGGCAGCCTTGGCTTTGAGCAGGGCCTCGCGCGCCTGTTCCGGGTGCCCTTGGCGATTGAGGTGATCGCCCCAGAAATACAGGCTGTCGATACCAGTCGGGTTGATCTGCAGCGCCTTGCGCAGCAGCTGATCGGCCTTGTCTTCGTCGCCGAAGCTGACGGGCCAGCCGGGAACGCGGTCGTAGAGCGCGCCGAGGCTGGTGTAGGCCGAGCCCTGCAGGGCTTGCGGGTCGAGCTGGATGGCGCGCTCAAGGGCGGCGCGGGCGTCCTTGACCTTGCCCAGTGCACCCAGTCCACCCTCGGCGCCGGCCCAACTGCTGGTGACAATGCCATGCCAGATCCAGGCCTCAGCGGCTTGTGGGGCGCTGCGGGTGAAGGCGCCACTCTGGGCGGCGAGTTTCTCGAACTCAGCAGCGCGCTGCTTCTCCGGCAACTGGTACTGGATTTCCGCCCAGCGTTTCTGGATGTCCGCCAGGCGCTGGCTGTCGCTGGCGTCGAGGGCCCATGCGGGGATGCTGAGGGCCAGGAGCAGGCCGAAAGCGCACAGTAGCTTGTTCATCATGAGTGGTCCTTGCCGTGGTGGAGGTTGCTGAAGCGGCGGATGATCGGCAGCTGCTTGTGCAGCGCGCGGTCCACCACGCCCGGCAGCATGCTGTTGAGGCGGACGAAAAATTTCTCCGGCCAGCCGAGGTAGAGCTCGCTGAGGTCTTTTTCGATGGCCGCGATCACCGCGCCGGCCACCTGTTCCGGCTCGTCCACGCCCACCTTGAGTTCGGCGTTGAGGGCCATGGCGGTCTGGCTGTTCATGCTGGTACGGGTGGCGCGCGGAGCGACGTATAGAACGTTCACAGGGGTGTCGGCCAGTTCCCGGCGCAGCGCCTCGGAAAAGCCGCGCAAGGCGAACTTGCTGGCGCAGTAGACGGCATAGCCGGGGTAGCCGATGGAACCGTAGGTGGAGCCCACGTTTACTACCAGGCCATGGCTTTGCTGACGCAGCAATGGCAGCAGGGCGCGGGTCAGTTGCAGGGTGGCGGTGACGTTGAGGGCAAGCATGTCTTCGATCTGCCCATCGTCCACCTGTTCCAACATGGCGAAGGCGTTCACCCCGGCTGCATTCATCAGGACGTTGATCCCGCCCATGCCGCGAGCCGCTTCCAGTGCGCGCTGGCGGCCTGCAGCCTGACGCAGGTCGGCGCCTACCCAGGACAATTGATGAGGAAAGCGTTGGCGCAATCCGGCCAGGTTTTCAGGGTGGCGGCTGACCGCCAACACCTGGGCTCCGCGCACGCAGAGTTGCTCGACCAGGGCCAGGCCAATACCGCCGCTGGCACCGGTGAGTAATACCCGGCAGTCAGCGAGCCGCATGGTCCACCTCACTGACACGAGGCAGCCCTCGGAACATCTCGGCATAGAGCTGGTAGACGACCTTTGCGGCGTGGATCACTGCCTGTTGGTCGTCTTCGTCTTCCAGGCGATCCATCAGGCGGCGGTAGGTGGCCATGTGATCCTGGTCGAGGGCTCCATGGGAGGACAGGTAGCTGAAGGCTTCCGCCGGCAGTCCGAGGCTCTCGCGGATGGTGCCGGCGGCCTGGGTCGCCAGGGCGATGCTGGTGCCTTCAAGCACGTTGACCATGCCGAACAGTCCCACCGGGTTGCCACGGGCGATCAGGTCGTAGAGGTAGGCGACCATCAGTTCGATGGCCAGCGAGGGGCGGCTAGTGCGGGCGGCCTCCGCGTCGCCTCCGCAGGCCCTGATGTCATCGAGAATCCAGCGTTCGTGGCCGTACTCCTCATCGATGTATTCGCACACGGCACCCCGCAGCCATTCGAGACGGGATGGCAGGCGCGCCCCGCAGGCCATCATCAGTGGCACGGTGTGGCGCACGTGGTGGTAGGCCTGGCCGAGGAAGGCTCGATAGCCCTCCAGACTGACCTGCCCGGCCAGGGCCTCGCGTATTACCGGCACATTGAACAGGGCATCGCGTTCCTGGGCCGTGGCGACTTGCAGCTGGTTGAAGAAACTCATGGTCTTACCTCGTTTTCGAGTTCGAGCAGGGGGCCGCGAAAGCGCTCGGCAATGGCGTCTCGGCGCAGGCGCCCGTTGCTGGTGAGCAGCCCGTCGGCGGCGCTGAAAGGAGCGGTCAGGCGGTACCAGGCCCTGACCCGTGCGTAGTCGGGGAGAGCCGCGTTGGCGCTGGCCACGGCATCCGCGAGGGTCTGTTCGTCGCACTGCGGGTCCAGCGGCCAGAGCAGGGCAAGGTTGCCGGGCAGGCCTTCGCCCTGGACGAACGCCTGGGCGATCACCCCGCGCTGCGTGAGTTCGGCTTCCACCCAGTCCGGATTCACATTGCGGCCAAAGCTGGTAATGAACTGGTGCTTCTTGCGGCCCTTGAGGTGCAGGTAGCCTTCGCTGTCGAACTCGCCCAGGTCGCCCGTGGGCCACCACTCACCTGCATGGGGCGTCTCGCCGAGGTAGCCGAGCAGGGCGGAACCGCTGACCTGCACTTCGCCATCCTCCGCCAGACGCACCTGCACATGGGGCAGGGGTTTGCCGACGCTGCCCGGGCGATTGGCACCGGGGCGGTTCAGGCAGACTACCGACGCACATTCGGAGAGACCGTAACCCTCGAACACCGGTAGACCGATCCGTGCCGCGCGGGTCAGCAGATCCTGCGAGACCCGTGCGCCGCCCACTGCGACGAAGCGGAACTGCGCGGCGCTGAGGTGGTTGCGTTCGATCGCGGTAACCAGGCCCAGCAACAACTGCGGCACCAGGATCAGGCTCTGGGCGCCACTGAGTACGAGCGTGGCGAGCAGCTTCGGCCAGTCCACCCCGCTGGCACCCTGGATGCCGAGCTGCCGCTGCGGCAGCACCGTGACGCAGGCGCCGGCAATCAACGCGGCGTAGACCCCGAGATTCTCCAGCAGGACGGCCATTGGCAGCACGGCAAGGTAGTGTGCCGGTGCGGTGGGGCGGCTGGCGATTTCCAGTTCCTGGCTGACCCGAAGCAGGGCTTGCGCACCAAGGCAGACACCCTTGGGCTGGCCGGTGGTGCCTGAGGTGTAGGTGATTTTGGCAGTGTCGGCGGGCAGGGCGGTGCGGCCGACTCCGGACCGACGCCAGAGGGTTCCATCCGAATGAAATCCGGCGTCTTCCAGGTCGGCGGTGAAGCCGTCGTCCACCACCGCCAGGCCGACCTGGCATTGCTCCAGACAGTGGGCGCGCTGCTGGGGGCTGAAGAAAGGTGGCAGGGTCAGGCAGGGGCGTCCGGCAAACAGGGCGGCCAGGTCCCAGAGCAGCGCCTCGGGTCCGTTGTCCAGACCGAGGGCGAGCACGCCTTCGGGCTCGCTGCGCAGCAGACCTTCACGCCGCTCCACTTCGGCCAGCAACTGGGCGTAGGTATAGCGCCGGGTATCCCCGCGGATGGCCAGGGGCATCGGCAGGTGGTTGGCATGCTCGCGCAACCGCTCGCGCAGGGCTTCAGGCTGCATGGTGGGCAGTCCTGTCGATATCGGGAAAGCCCAGGCGGGCGAGTACGCCGTTGCGCTGCAACAGCTCGAAGCCAAGGCGGATGTTGCCGGTAAACACCTGGGGTTTCTGCTCGTAGTAGGTGCCCCATTGCTCTTGCGCTTCCCCGAGACGGCCGGGGTCGGCTGCGCCGAGTGGCTGAGGTTCAAGGCCCAGGCGGCGGAAGCTGTTGATCAGTCCCGGGGCGCCGGTGAACACCACCCATTCAAGGCCTCGCAGGTTCAGGAGCCAGGTCACGGCGACGATGATCAGCCGGGCATTGCCGACGTTGATCGAGGCCAGGTTGCCCACTTCCACCACTTGCTCGCGCCGTACCGACTGGCCCGCTAGATCGGCGATCAGCGATTCCGCTGGCCGCTCAAGGTATTGCTCGAGGAACAGCGGTCCGTGTTCGGCGAGGCGAATGCCGGTCGCGGCGCTGAGTGCCCCGTGGTGATTGCGCAGGCTGAGCAGCTCCGGCATGAACTGGCGGATATCCGCGCCATGGGCGCTGAGGAACCGACGATGGACGAAATCCTCGACCTGACTGCGTCCTGGAACGCCGGGCAGCAGAAGGGACAGGGAGTGTTGTTGCGAATTCAGACCGAAATGGAATGGGAACAGGGCGCTCCACTCGTCGCTGTTCATCAGTAGCCCTCCAGGAGCTTTGCGGATGGAGGGCAGTATCTGCGGGAAGTCTTAAGGGACCCTGAAGATGGCGGTGATGCGCGTTTACAGGAAAGGGCTGTCAGCTACTGAGCTTCAGGGCGCTTTCGAGGCTTAGCCACTCATCGGTGTGCTGCCAGTGGGTTGCCCAGATTGCCAGTTGGTCTGCGGGCATGGGGCGGGCGATGCCATACCCCTGGGCCAGGTGACAGCCCATTCGCCGCAGCTGTCGGGCATGCTCGCGCGTTTCCACACCTTCGGCGATGACATCGAGCTTGAAGGTGTTCGCGAGCTGAATCACTCCTTCCACGATGCCGAGGTCTTCCGGATCGATGAGCATGTTGCGTATGAAACTCTGGTCGATCTTCAGAATCTGGACCGGCAGTTTGCGCAGGTAGGTGAGTGATGAGTAGCCGGTGCCAAAGTCGTCGATGGCAAAGCGCACACCCAGCGATCGACACAGTCGAAGCACGTCGATGGCTTGATCCATATCCGCTATGGCCGCGCTTTCGAGTATTTCGAGTTCGATGTGTCCGGGAGGAAGGGTGGCGTGATTGGCCAGGGTTTGGCGCATCAATTCGTGAAAGCCGGGATGCAACAGCTGGCTGGCGCTGACATTGATGCTCACGCTGATATCCAGGTGCATGTCGTACCAGCGCGCTGCCTGGGCTACCGCCTCGCGGATCACCCACTCACCGATGGGACGCTCCAGATCGCTGCCATGGACGGAGGGCAGGAACTCGCTGGGGGAGCGCATCCCCTGTAGTGGGTCATGCCAGCGCAGCAGCGCCTCTACACCCAGGAGCTGACCGTTCTGCAGGTCCACCTGGGGTTGGTAATAGAGGCGGAACTGATTGCCGTCCAGGGCGGCTCGCAGGTGTTCCAGTTGGGTGCGGCGTTTCTGGGCCTTGCGATCACTTTCCGGGTCGAACAAGTGATAACGGTTCTTGCCCGCCTGCTTGGCCAGGTACATGGCCTGGTCGGCGTGACGGAGCAACGTGTCGGGGTCTGCCTGGTCGTTCGGATACAAGCTAACGCCGATGCTGGCGGAAACGCTGAGTCGCTTGCCGCCCACGTCCACCTCCTTGCTGGCCGCAGCAAGCATGCGATCCAGGGCCAGGGCACATTCCTCTGGCGAGGCGATATCCGAGAGCAGCAGCGCGAACTCGTCGCCACCCAGCCGCGCCAGCGTGTCGTCACCGCGTAGTACCTGCCTGAGATTTTCAGCGATGCCAATCAGGAGGGCATCGCCGTTGATTGGGCCGTAGTCGTCGTTGATGGCCTTGAATCCATCCAGATCCATGAAACACACCGCAAGGGTCTTGTTGCTGCGCGCGGCGCGCATGACTGCCTGCTGGAGACGGTCTGTGAGCAAGCGGCGATTGGGCAGGCCCGTGAGTGGATCGTAGTGGGCGATACGGTCGAGCTCCGCTTCGTGGGCCTTGATCTGGCTGATGTCGGTGAACACACCGATGTAGTGCTGCACGCCCCCGCTTTCGTTCCGAGCCACCGAGATGGACAGAATCTCCGCATAGATCTCGCCGTTCTTGCGCCTGTTCCAGATTTCTCCCCGCCAGAATCCGTCGTGGTCGAGGTTGCCCCACATCTTGCGATAGAACTCTGGACCGTGAACGCCGGACGACAGCACTTTTGGCGACTTGCCCAGCACTTCGTCAAGGGCATAGCCGGTGATGCGGGAGAAGGCTGGGTTGACCTTGGTGATGGACTTCCGCGGACTGACCATCATGATCCCCTGATGGCTGCTCTCGAACACCACGGCAGCCTCCGCAAGGTCCCGCTCGATGCGCTTGCGCTCGGTGATGTCGCGAGATATCCCGAACAGCCCGACACCCTGGCCATTCGCGTCGAGCATCGGCCCTTTGGTTACCAGGAAATCCAGTGCCTTGCCGTCTTCGGTGACCAGGTGTTCCTCATGGGTCACCGTGGTACCGGCCGCCATGACCTCCTTGTCCTTGGAGACGATCTCGTGAGCGGAGTCCGCGGGAAACAATTCGAAGTCGTCATGACCGACGATAGCCGCGGGGGGTTTGCCGACATAACGCGCGGCAGCATGGTTGACCAGCAGGTAGCGACCGCGCCTGTCCTTGACGAATACCGCGTCGGAGGTTCCGGAGACCACCGAGTCGAGAAGCCGGCGTTGGAGGTTGGCCTTGCGCAGGGAGCGTTGTAGGGATTCGGCGAGCAAGCTCACGATCAGGCCGTTGAGCACCAGTGCGCCCAGTTGTACCTGGTCGTCGGGGAGGTTTATGTAGAAGCTGTGACTGGGCTCCATCGTTAAATTACCGATCCCGAATGCGGAGAGTCCGGTGGCCAGCAGGCCCGCGCCCAGCCCACCGATCAGCGCGCTCATCACGATTGGCAGCATGAACAGAATGAGCAGCGACCTCTCGCCGAATGCTGAAGCCAGATGCTCCCGCGCAGCCAGCATGGCCAGGCTGAGTGCCCCGGCGAACAGGTAGGTCAGCCAGCGTGGATACCGGCGCTGGCCCGCACTCACGGTCACCGTCGGTGCGTTACCTGATTGCGCGGGGGGAACGGTATTGAGGGCGAAGTAGAGCAGGAAGCTGGTCGACAGGACGAAGAACGCACCTTTGCCAACGGAAAGCCAGCTCTGGATCTGGCCCTCCGTCAAGGTGAACAGCAGCCGGTCGGAGAGGGCGATCCACGTCAAGGCAAGCAAGCCGTAGCAAGTGGTGACCATCCAGATGAAACGGCGTCTTGGTGGCGTAACCATACGGGCTCGACCTTCCATTGATTGACTACAGGTCCAGGAGAACAATGCAGGTCGCAGGCCAGGCAGATTCTCGCCGGGCGCCTCACCGTTATTAGTGGTCTAGCTCGATAATTGGCTATTCGCCATCATATGGGCGTTTCCCCCTCGTTGTTTCACCTGATACATCGCGGCATCCGCCGCCGCAAGAAGCGCTTCCGGGGCGGTACCGTTCTCGGGATAGCGTGCAATGCCGATGCTTGCACTGAGGGCGCAGGTCCGTCCTTCGATTCGATAGGGGCGGGCGATGCGCCGAACCAGGCTTGCCGCCAGGGCTTCCAGATAGGGCACCTCTTGTGGGCCGAGTATCAGAATCACGAACTCATCACCGCTGAGCCGGGCGACCAGGTCGCTCTTTCGTACGCCGCTACGCAGACGACCGGCAACGGCTATCAGCAGTTTGTCGCCGTAGGAATGGCCGTAGGCGTCATTGACCGGTTTGAACTTGTCCAGGTCGATGAACATCACGGCCAGTGCGACGCTGCTCTGCTTTGGGTCCTGCAGCACTTGCGCCATGCGATCAAAGAGCAGGCGCCGGTTCGGAAGACGGGTCAGTGCATCGTGCCTGGCTTCGAAGTTCACCAGGGATCGCTCGTGGTCGGCCTGGGTGAAGCTGTGCTGGATGGCCAGCAGGTGGCTCACCTGGCCCTGGTCATCCATCAGCGGCGTGATGACCTGGTTCACTCTGTAGTGATGCCCATCCCTGGCTCGCTCCAGTAGTTCTCCCTGCCAGGGCTCGCCTTTCAGCACGGTGTTCCAGAGTTGCTCATAGAACTCAGGGGGCTGTGCTCCCGAGTTGAGCAAGGCTGGCGTCTTGCCCAGCAACTCGTCGAGCGAGTAGCCGCTGTGCCGGCAGAAAGCCGGATTAGCCCATTCAATGCGTCCATTGCGGTCGGTGATCAAGATGGCATTGGCGGCGCCTTCCATAGCTTCGGCCAGTAGTTGCCTGTCGTACTCGTTCAAGAGAGGTACTCCAGCACGGCAAGAGGCTGTGTCTGTCTTCAACTCTAAGCGGTGGACAGTGAGATTTTTTTGACCGGCATCAGGGGATGGCACAGGGCCATTGCCCGTCTGCGTGGGTGTGTCACGGGAGGGCGTTTCCCGGGGTTCACTTGGCCAACGAGGGGGCTGACTTTGGCTTGCAGCGATTTGGTCATCGAATGGTCATGCGCATTGGTCATCCTGCAGGCAGGAACAGAAAGGGCACAGGAAGTGCCAGGGTGCAAATTGAAGCTGCCGGCGATGGCAGCTTTTTTTTGCTCGCGGCAAGGCGTAGGAGCGAGCTTGCTCGCGAAAGAACGCGTTCGGAAGGTTCGCGAGCAAGCTCGTTCCTACAAGTTGCGCGTCGAGCGTTACGCAGCCCTCATCAAAGCTTGTAGCCGATCTGCCTGAGCAGGCCCTTGCGCCAGGCGATGTCGTCTTCGCCTTCGATGCCCCTGGGTGAAAATCCGTCCACGACGCCGAGCACACCACGGCCCTGCTCGGTCTCGACGAGAATGACCTGGGTGGGATTGGCGGTGGCGCAGTAGATGTGGCAAATCTCCGGCACCAGCTTCAGGTAGTTGAGCACATTGATCGGGAAGAAGCCTTCGCCGAGGAAGACGATGAAGCTGTGCCCGGCACCTATGTTCAAGGCGTTGTTGCGGGCGAGTTCGAGCATCGCCTCATCGGTGCCAGAGCAACGCACCAGGCAGCTGCCGGAGGCTTCGCAAAAGGCCAGGCCGAAGCGGATGCCGGGCACGCTGCCCACCAGGGCTTCGTGGATGTCTTCGACGGACTTGATGAAGTGGGTCTGGCCGAAGATGCAATTGATCGATTCCGGCTTGTCGATGCTGACGCTGATGAGTTGCATGTGTGCGCCTCCAGCCCCCATGGCACAAGCATAGTCAGGGGATAGCCCGGTATCGGTCGGATATGCGTGGCAGCAGACCGTTCTGCGTTCGACCTGAAAAGCAGAAAACCCGGCATTGGCCGGGTTTTTTGCAGAGGTTGGCGCCTTATTCGGTACTCAGCACGCCGCGACGGATCTGGTCGCGTTCGATGGATTCGAACAAGGCCTTGAAGTTGCCTTCACCAAAACCGTCGTCGCCCTTGCGCTGGATGAACTCGAAGAACACTGGCCCCATGAGGGTTTCCGAGAAGATCTGCAATAGCAGACGCTTGCTGCCGCCTTCAGTGGTGCCGTCCAGCAGGATGCCGCGTGATTGCAGCTCGCCTTCCGGTTCGCCATGGTCCGGCAGGCGGCCCTGAAGCATCTCGTAGTAGGTGGCCGGCGGCGCGGTCATGAAGCGCATGCCGAGGGCTTTCAGTTCGTCCCAGGTCTTGATCAGGTCATCGGTGAAGAAGGCCACGTGCTGGATGCCTTCGCCGTTGAACTGCATCAGGAACTCTTCGATCTGGCCCGCGCCCTTGGAGGACTCTTCGTTCAGCGGGATGCGGATCATGCCATCCGGCGCGGTCATGGCCTTGGAGGTCAGGCCGGTGTACTCGCCCTTGATGTCGAAGTAACGGATCTCGCGGAAGTTGAACAGCTTCTCGTAGAAGTCCGCCCAGTAGGCCATGCGGCCGCGATAAACGTTGTGGGTCAGGTGGTCGATGAACTTCAGGCCGGCACCTTTCGGGTGGCGGTCGACACCTTCGATGAATTCGAAGTCGATGTCGTAGATCGAGGAACCTTCACCGAAACGGTCGATCAGGTACAGCGGCGCGCCGCCGATGCCCTTGATCGCCGGCAGGCGCAGTTCCATCGGGCCGGTGGGAATCTCGATGGGCTGGGCACCCAGTTCCAGGGCACGGGCGTAGGCCTGGTGGGCATTCTTCACGCGGAAGGCCATGCCGCAGACGGACGGGCCATGCTCGGCGGCGAAGTAGGCGGCCTGGCTCTTGGGCTCGTTGTTGAGGATCAGGTTGATCTCGCCCTGGCGATACAGGTGCACGTCCTTGGAACGGTGGGTGGCGACCTTGGTGAAGCCCATCATCGCGAAGACGGGCTCCAGGGCATTCGGGGTGGGGGACGCGAACTCGATGAATTCAAAGCCCATCAGGCCCATGGGGTTTTCGAACATGTCAGCCATTTTTTGGCACCTCAAGCAATTGATTGGAAGTTATAGGTCAATGCGAGGTGGCAGCCGGTGGCGCGCAGGAAATGCCGCGTACGCTGCGGGCGAGGTAGTCGCCGATGGTGACTTTGAATCCGAGGCTTTGCATGGACGTTGCCTCAGGCCGGTTTATCGGCTTGCTGGTCGGGGTGCGCCTGGATGAAGGCTGGATGCTCGAGGGCGAGGCCTTCTACCCGGGCGATCTTCGGATAGTGTGACAGGTCCAGCTCGAAACGGCGGGCGGCATAGACCTGCGGTAGCAGGTAGACGTCAGCCAGCCCCGGTTCGCCAAAGCAGAATCCTTCGTTGCCTATGAGGGCTTCGACCGCGCTGAAGCCTTCCGCGATCCAATGACGAATCCAGTTCATCACCTCGGCTTCCTCCACATTGAGGCCGCGCAGGCGGTTGAGCACCGCGACGTTGTGCAGCGGGTGGATATCGCAGCCGATGATGGCCGCCACCGCGCGCTGGCTGGCGCGTGCTTCCAGGCCCTGCGGCAGGAGAGCCGGCTGGGGATGGCGTTCTTCCAGGTATTCGATGATGGCGGGCGACTGGGTCAGTACCTGGCCGTCGTCGGTGCGCAGGCTGGGCACGCGACCCTGGGGATTGAGTGCCTTGTATTCGGGGCTGTGTTGCTGGCCGCCGTCCTGGATCAGGTTGACCGGGATATGCCGGGCTTCCAGTCCCTTCAGGGCCAGGGCGATGCGCACCCGGTAGGAAGAGGTGGAGCGGTAATAGGTGTAGAGGTCCATGGCAATCGCTCGGCGGCAGGCGTTCCGGTGTGAGGTCCCGGTGCCGGCATTATTGTTTTCGTAATCAATTTACACTTTGCGTAATTTGCGGGCTGGGGGCGGGGCTGTCAAGCGCGACGCTACGAGGGCACGGCCTTGTAGGAGCGATTTCAATCGCGAATCGGGCCGCAGGCACCGAAGGGTGCCGGGGTGCACCTACACGCGGCGCGTCGCGAATGAATTCGCTCCCACAATGGCGCCGGAAAAAAAGGCCCCGCATCGAGCGGGGCCTGTTCGTCAGTGGATCATCACTGGTTCTGCTTGGCGTCCTGTACGCCCGCCGTGTTGTTCAACAGACTGCCGGTGGCCGTTTGCAGGAAGGCTTCCAGGTACTTCTGCAGATGCGGGTCGCTGTCGCCGGGGACGCGCTCGACCTTGGCATCGGCACCCAATTGGTATTGGTACAGACGCGCCGGGAAGTCCTTGGGCTGCACCAGGATGCGGTCGCTGCTGACAATGGCCACGGTCTGGTCGCTGCCGGACGGCTTGATCACGCCGATGCCCGGATCGCCTTCCGGCAGGTTGAGCAGGTCGCGACCCCAGCACTGGTGGCGTACATCACCGCCCAGGCGGCCCATGATGGTGGGCACGACGTCGATCTGGGTGCCGACGGTGTGGTTGAGGTCGCCGAACTTTTCCTGCACGCCGGGGCCGATCAGCAGCAGCGGCACGTTGAAGCGGAACAGGTCCATCTCGGTGAGTTGCTTGTCGCTGCCGAAACCATGGTCGCCCACTACCACGAACAGCGTGTCCTTGAAGTAGGGCTCCTTGCGCGCCTTCTCGAAGAACTGGCCCAGGGCCCAGTCGGAGTAGCGCATGGCGGTCAGGTGCTCGTCATGGGCACCGTGGCCGGTGACCTTGTCCACCGGCAGATCCACCGGCAGGGCATAGGGCGTGTGGTTGGAAAGGGTTTGCAGCAGGGCGTAGAACGGCTTGTCTGTGGGCATCTTCGCCAGCTCGGCGGCGCCCCGGTCGAACATGTCCTGGTCGGATACGCCCCAAGTCTTGTCCATGAATACCGGGTTGACGAAGTCTTCGCGGCCAATGAAGCGGGTCATGCCCTGGTTGCTGAAGAAGCCGGACTGGTTATCCCACTGGAAGTTGCCGTTGTAGACGTAGAGGTCGTTGTAGTCGCGAGTGCTGAGCAGTTGTGGCAGGCCGGAGAACTTGTGCGCACCCTCCGGGGTACGCATCAGGTACTCGAAGCTCGGCAGGTTGGGGAAGCAGGCCATAGTGGCGAACATCCCCTGATGGGTATGGGTACCGTTGGAGAAGAAGCGGTCGAACAGCAGTCCCTCCTTGGCCAGCTTGTCGAAGTAGGGCGTGATACCCGCATCGCTGCCCATGGCACCGACCCAGCGGCCGGCGAAGCTCTCCATCAGGATCACCACCACGTTCTTGATCGGCAGGGTGCCTTCAACTGGTGGGGTGAAATCACGACGGATGGCGGCGGTGTCGGCGTCCACCAGCTTGTCGTTGGGGGTCAGCAGCATCTGGCGCACGGTGGCCAGGGCTTCATCCTCGGGCAGCGTGGACTTCCAGGCGTTGTCGCGGTGGGAGGAGAAGCTGTTCTTGGCCGCGTCTACCAGGGTCAAGGTGCCGTTCAGCCCCAGCTGGTTGGCGAACATCGAATCGGTGGTGAAGGCATCACCCCAGCGCAGCGGCGGACCCTGGCGCAGGTGGCCACGGACGGCGACCACTGCGATCACCAGGCAGACCATGAAGATCGCCACGCGGCTGAACCAGGGTGCGGTTGCACGGTTTTTTGGCCGGGTGTTCACGACGCTGGACGCGCGCGGACGGCTGATCAGGTCCAGGCCACGGAACATCAGGTACAGCAAGGTGGTGGCAAGGGCCCAGGCGATCAGGTAGCGACCCACCGGGAAGCCGTTCCAGATCATGCTGGCAACTGTGCCCAGGTCTTCCTGCAGGTACTGGAACACCAGGCTGTTCAGGCGCTGGTGGAACTCCCGGTAGAAGTCCAGCTCGCTGATCCCGAGGAACAGGGTGAGGCTGGCGAAGAAGGTCAGCCAGAGCCGGTGCAGGCCACGGGCGGCCATGGCGGGGACGCTGAGCAGCGATAGCAGCAGCGGAACCAGGGCGAACACCACTACCCGCATGTCGAAGCGCAGGCCGTTATAGAAGGCTTCGACGAAGACCGAGGCCGGGCTATCGCCGATCTGGTCACTGTTGTACGTCAGCAATGCCACCCGGAGCAGGGTGTACATCAGCATCAACGCGACGGCGCTGAGCAGGGTGAAGGCCAGGTGGCTCTTGACGGTGGGGGTGTC
Source organism: Pseudomonas sp. JS3066 (assembly GCF_036328175.1). Lineage (NCBI taxonomy): Bacteria > Pseudomonadati > Pseudomonadota > Gammaproteobacteria > Pseudomonadales > Pseudomonadaceae > Pseudomonas > Pseudomonas sp. JS3066. Next base: position 3,831,603 of record NZ_CP143312.1, on the reverse strand, counting down.
CAGGTTGAACGAGGACTGCCGGGTGGCTACAGGTTCCTGTGCGGTCATGCGATCAAGCATCCATTGGTCTACTCAGGGCGGGGCGGCACCTTTGGAGGTGAACGATGCCGGGGGTCAAGTAGATCACCTGATGGCACATTGGTTCCAGTTAGGTCCGCCGAAAGGGCCGGACATTGCCAGAGGGAATGTGAAGAAAACGTCGAATGGCGTCGTGCGGCGACGCCGAGATGTGTCGGGTTGTTTCGTCGGATCGGGGCCAGGTGACTGTCAGTCGGGCGTCCTGAGGCCCGCCAGTTTCTCTGGATTGCGCACGATGTAGATGTTACTGACTCGACCTTCGTCGTCGTAGGCGAAGGTGACTGAGGCCGCGATTTCGTCGCCGTGTACGAGGATCACCCCACGCCCGCCATTGAGCTCGGTGGGCAACCAGTCGTAGTCGCTCCAGTAGCCGCGCAGGGAACCGAAGATGAACGCCAGCACCTCGGCCTTGCCATGCAGCATGTGGCCCAGGGTCGGCACCTTGCCGCCGCCATCGGCGCACAGCTCCACCTCTTCCGAGAGCAGGGCGGTCAGCCCGGCGGTGGCGCCGCTGGCGATGGCCACCTGGAAGGCTTCGAGCAATTGCTCCTGGCGTTCGCGCGGCGGCTGGTGGCGCACCTTGCCTCCGGCCAGGCCCGTGCGGGCGCGGGATACCAGCTTGCGGCAGGTCGCGTCTTGCACGCCGATGGCGCGGGCTACGTCCGGGTAGTCCAGGTCGAAAATCTCGTAAAGCAGGTAGGCCGCCCGCTCCCGTGGCGTGAGGCGTTCCAGCAGCAGGAGGAAGGCGGTGGATAGCGAGGAGGAGAGTTCCAGCAGGATTTCCGGGGACTCCGTGACTTCGCTGTGGATGGGCTCTGGCAGCCAGGTGCCGACGTACTCCACTCGTGCCCGGTGGCCAAGGCGCAACTGGTCGATGCAGTGGCGAGTGCAGAGAGTGGTCAGCCAGGCGCGCGGGCTGTCCAGCGATTCGGGATCGCTCTCGCGCCACTTGAGGAAGGTTTCCTGTACCGCGTCCTCGGCGTCGCTGCGCGAGCCGAGAATGCGGTAGGCCAGGTTCAGCAGGTAGCGGCGACTGTCTTCGAAGACAGCCGTGGCATCGGCGGTTGTCACGTCAGTGCCTCGATATCTGGATGCGGTTCCAGAGGTTGATCATCGCCACGGTGGCGGTCAGCGCGCCGATTTCGACTTCGCTGAAATGCTCGCGCAGGTTGGTGCGCAGGGCAGCATAGTCGGTGCGTCGGTCGAGCTGCGTCAGCGCTTCGGTCCAGGCAAGGGCCGCTTTTTCACGCGGGGTGAAGTCGTTGCAGTGATCCCAGACCACCAGGCGATCCAGGCGCTCACTGGTTTCGCCGTCTTCACGCGCCTCGCGAGTGTGCATTTTTACGCAGAAGGCGCACTGGTTCAGCTGTGAGGCGCGCAGTTGCACCAGGTGATGCAGGCTGCGTTCGAGGCCGAGGGCATCCAGCGGCGTGTGCACCTCGCCCATGGCGTTTATGACGTCGGGGATGACCTGCTGGTAGTTGAGGGGGCTTGCGGGGCTCATCTGGTGTTCCTCATTCGGGGCTGAAAGGGGTTACACCTTCACGACGAACCAGGGATTCGAGTTGTGACATGCCCTCGTGAATTCTGCTGTCAGCAGCATGAAGTCGGAATTCATGTAGGAGCGAGCTTGCTCGCGAAAGATCGCGCTCGGACTATTCGCGAGCAAGCTCGCGTCTACACGTTTGTCTTCCTTGGCTCGCCAGTCCTGTGTTTATTCCACCCGGCGTTCCCGGATGGCTGCGGCTTCACGGGTCACCAGGTCAATGAACGACAGTGCCAGCGGTGAGCGCTCGTCGCGTCGGCGTACCAGCCACACAGCAGTGGTGGCGCCGGGGTCCAGCAGGGTGCGGTAGACCACGCCGTCGACACGGGTGCGGCGGAACGATGCGGGCAGCACCGACACGCCAAGCCCAGCCGATACCAGGCCGATGATGGTCATGGCTTCGCTGGCCTCCTGCGCGATGCGGGGCAGGAAGCCGGCATTGCGGGCAAGCGTGAGCATCTGGTCATAGAGGCCGGTACCGAAGGTGCGCGGGAAGAATACGAAGGGCTCATTCGCCAGCGCGCCGAACTGGATGCCTTCTTCGCTGCCGGCGGCCAGTGGGTGGTCGGCGCGCAGGATCGCCACCAGCGGCTCGCTGAACAGCTCCACCGCCAGCAGATTGTCCGGCAGGCTGAGGGGACGAATCACGCCCACCTGCAGGCTGTCTTCCTGCAGCGCCTTGACCGTTTCCGCGCTACTGCCTTCGGTGAGTTCCAGGTGCACGTCGGGGTAAGCCAGGCGAAAGGCGCGGATGCTGCGAGGAATGGTGGAGGTGAACGGCGCCGAGGAGGTGAAGCCCACCTTCAGCTCTCCCAGTTCGCCTCGGTGAGCGCGGCGCGCCAGCTGCACCGCCTTGTCCACCTGCACCAGTACCTGGCGAGCCTCATCGAGGAAGCGCCGACCGGCTTCGGTCAGCTCGACCCGGCGATTGGTGCGTTCCAGCAAGCGTGCACCGATCTCTTCTTCCAGCGCCTGGATCTGCTGGCTCAGCGGGGGCTGGGAAATGCCCAGTTGCTCGGCTGCCCGACCGAAATGCAGCTCTTCGGCCACGGCAATGAAATAGCGCAGGTGCCTGAGTTCCATGGGGAAATCCTTCGATATTTAAAACGTATCAAATGTGTCGAACAATATATTGGAGATAATATAAACCGCTCGATATCCTTCGGCCCATAACCCCAACAACGAATATCCCCAGCCCCTGATCCAGGCGGTACGGCCTCGTTGTGCCTGCTCGCCGCAGAATTTCGAAGGTGCCCCGTGAGCAATTCCCAAGCAGTACTCAAGACCGAAGACGAGCCCGCGTTTAGCGAGGCGGCCCGTGATGCAGCCAACGAACTGCCGGACGCCGCCGCCAACGACCCGGAGATATCCACCTACATCCGCAAGGGCACGCCGCAGTTCATGCGTACGTCCCTGGCGCTGTTCTCCGGCGGCTTCGCCACCTTCGCGCTGCTGTACTGCATCCAGCCAATGATGCCGGTGCTGTCCAAGACCTATTCCATCACCGCGGCCCAGAGCAGCCTGGCCCTTTCGGTATCCACCGCGATGCTCGCCCTCGGCCTGTTGGTGACCGGTCCGCTATCCGACGCCATCGGCCGCAAACCGGTGATGGTGGTGTCGCTGCTCGCCGCGGCGCTGTTCACCCTGGCCAGCGCGGCCATGCCGACCTGGGAGGGCGTACTGCTGATGCGCGCCTTGGTGGGCCTGGCGCTGAGCGGTCTGGCCGCAGTGGCCATGACTTATCTCAGTGAGGAAATCCATCCCAGTCATCTCGGCCTCTCCATGGGCCTGTACATCGGCGGTAACGCCATCGGTGGGATGAGTGGCCGCCTGATCAGCGGGGTGCTGGTGGACTTCGTGTCCTGGCACGCGGCAATTGCCGTGCTGGGTGGCTTGGCGCTGGTCGCCGGGCTGGTGTTCTGGCGCGTGCTGCCGGAGTCGAAGCACTTCCGTCCGCAGCCGCTCAAGCCGTCCACCCTGGTGGAGGGTTACCGCATGCATTTCCGTGATGCCGGCCTGCCCTGGCTGTTCCTCACCGGTTTCCTGCTGATGGGCGCCTTCGTCACGCTGTTCAACTACATCGGCTACCGCCTGCTGGCTTCGCCCTATCACATGAGCCAGGCGCTGGTGGGCGTGCTCTCGGTGGTCTACCTCACCGGCATCTACAGCTCGGCCTGGGTTGGTTCCCTGGCGGACAAGCTGGGCCGGCGGAAGGTGCTTTGGGTCTCGATCCTGCTGATGCTGGGCGGCCTGGTGCTGACCCTGTTCAGCCCGCTGGGGATGATCCTGGCCGGCATGTCGGTGTTCACCTTCGGCTTCTTTGGTGCCCACTCGGTGGCCAGCAGCTGGATCGGCCGACGCGCCCTGCGCGCGAAGGGCCAGGCGTCCTCTCTCTACCTGTTCAGCTACTACCTTGGCTCCAGCCTCGCCGGCACCCTCGGTGGTCTGTTCTGGCATCACTATGGCTGGCAGGGCGTCGGCCTGTTCATCGGCGGTCTGCTGGTAATTGCCGTGGCGGTGGCCCTGCACCTGGCGCGACTGCCGGCACTGCCCGGCAACGCCATCGTGCAGCCGGCGCACTGAGACGGAGTCGGCCCGCCGACGTTCTTGTCGCCGGGTCGCTGAGCCACCAGAATCTGAGGTTTTCGCAGGGAGCCAGGGAAAATGACCCAGAACATCTACGACAACCCTGACTTCTTCGAAGGTTATGGCCAGCTTGGCCGCTCTCAATTCGGACTTGCGGGCGCCCCGGAGTGGCCGGCTCTGCGCGCCATGCTGCCGGAAATGCGAGGTCGCCGCGTGGTGGACCTCGGCTGCGGCTACGGCTGGTTCTGCCGCTGGGCACGGGAGAACGACGCTTCTAAGGTGCTGGGGCTGGACGTGTCGGAGAAGATGCTGGAGCGGGCCAGGAACAGCACTGACGATCCCGCGATTCTCTACCAACGGGCCGACCTGGAACACCTGGTCCTGCCTGAAGGCAGCTTCGACCTGGCCTACAGCTCGCTGGCTTTCCACTATGTGGAAAACCTTGCCGGGATGTTCGCAGAGGTCTATCGCGCCCTGGTACCCGATTCCCGCCTGGTGTTTTCCATCGAGCATCCCATCTACATGGCGCCCGCCAACCCGGGCTGGGTGCTCGATGGCAAAGGGCGCAAGACCTGGCCGATCGATGGCTACCAGATGGAAGGCCCACGGGTCACTGACTGGCTCGCCAAGGGCGTGATCAAACAGCATCGCACCCTCGGTACCTTGCTCAACCTTCTGATTGGCACCGGTTTTCGCATTGCCCATGTAGAGGAATGGGGCCCCACCGACGAGGACATCGCCGTCATGCCCTTGCTCGCTGAAGAGCGCGAACGGCCGATGATGCTGCTGGTCGCGGCTGAGCGCTGACGGCTCGAAGACGTGCCACGGGTGCGACAAAGCGCCTCCCGTGGCGCTATCCCCCAAGTCGCTCGCGGCTGGCAGAATGGCCCGCCTACCCCACCGCGCAGAGTGGGGATATTCCTGCCTTTCATGCGTGCCCAACCCGCCGATCCAACCAGGGAAGTACAGCATGAGCATCACCTCCGCCGATATCTGCAATGCCGCCGATGCCCTCAAGGGCTTTGTCGGCTTCAACCGCAAGCTGGGTAAATACATCGTCCGATTCAGCGAGGATTCGTTCGGCATGGACGTGCCTGACGACAGCATCGTTCCGGCCTGTGAGTTCGTCTGGACATTGAAGACCGACCAGGTCATGACCTTGAGCCGCGAGTGTCTGCAGATCCTGTTGGAACAGAACATCAACGATCGCCTCAATCTGTGCGACGTGCTGTTGGTCTATCTGCGTCGCACCGACCTGGCGGAGATCAGTGCCGAACGCCGGCGTCTCTAGCTCGTACCGGCCGCGCCGGGGGCTTTCCCCGGCGACGGTCCCTCAGGGCAACCAGCGCAACCCCATCACCCCTCCCACTATCAGCCCCATGCAGGCCAATCGGCCGGCGGAGGCGGAATCCCCCATCCAGATCACGCCCGCCAGGGCGGTTCCCACTGCGCCGATTCCAGTCCATACGGCGTAGGCGGTGCCTACCGGCAAATGGCGCAACGCCAGGGTCAGCAGACCCAGGCTGCCGCTGAGTACCAGCAGGGTTCCTGCCAGGATCCATGGCCGTTGCAGGCCGTTGGCGCTTTTCAGGCCCAGGGCAAAGGCGACTTCCAGCACGCCAGCGGCGAGCAGCATCAGCCAGGAGCTTGTCGGGGTCATCGGGGGCTCTCTACTCGAAGAAAAAACGAGCCCCGGAGGGCTCGCGAAGTGGGGGAGGAGTCTCTCAGCCGGCAAGCAGCTTGCCGCGTACCAGGCTGCTCAGGGTCTTGAAGGTCAGCACGGCCAGTGCAGCGCTGAGGAACAGCAGGCTGGCCCAGGCGATCAGCTGCAGCGGCAGGCTGCCTTGCTCATGGGCGTACTTGAGTGCCGCACTGGCCAGTGCCGCCAGGGGGAAGCTGATGGCCCACCAGGACGGGGCGAAGTGCACGTCGCGGCGGAATACCTTGAAGCCCACGACAATCGCCAGGAACAGGCCGAAGTAGAAGAGCAGGGCGGCGAAGCGGTCGATCCCGAACAGATTGGTGTAGGCCAGGAAGCCGACTTCGAAAGGTGCCACCAGGATCATCAGCGACGGGATCATGGGCTTGGCCAGCGCTTCCTGATGGACCAGACGCGGGAAGATGCTGGTGAAGAAGATCAGCGCCAAGGCCGCACCAATCGCCATTGCGAAGAGGTTCAGTTCGGCTGCCCAGGCCATGGGCATATGGCCGCCGGTGACCGCCACATCGAGGGTGGCGACACCGGGGATCAGCCACGCCGGCACAGCGTGCTGCAATTCCTGCCTGCCATTGAACAGGCGCGACAGCACCAGGCCACCGAGTAACACGGTGAGCACGCTGCCTACGGTCCACAGGCCCTGGGCCAGCACTTCGCTATAAGGGCCGGCGACTACCGACAGCAGCAGGATCGCAATGACGATGGTACCGAAGAAGTTGCCGGCAATCGGATGGGTGAATTCGTTGATCACTGCCTGGCGGTGACGCAGCAGCTTGGCCAGGTAACCGACACCAAGGGCAACGAAAACCAGCGCGGCGAACAGGCCGATGGCTTCACCGATCAGCGGGCTCACGCCGAAGTACTGGTGGGCCAGGCGCCAGCCGAGTCCCAGGCCGGCCAGGCCCATGACGGAGCCAAACAGGTTGACCGGCAGGTTCTTGATCGAGGCGCTGCCGAGCGGCTTGACCTGGGCTTGCTCAAGCGGGGGAATGAAGGTGGTAGTCATGGCGGTCTCCGTTGGCTGGATTTGTCGTTGGAGATAGCTTCTGCCATGATGAATTTGACTGGAATAGACTTGTTGCGACGAATTCAGCCAACCTCTCGACAGTGACGGACACACCCATGCGAATAGCCCTGCTGGCCTTTCCCCGCGTGCAATTACTGGACATCGTCGGCCCTGCCGACGTCTTCACCGAGGCGGCGAAACAACTGGGTAATCCTCGTGCCTATCGAGTCGAGGTAATAGGTACCGAAGCCGGTCTGCTCCGGGCAAGCAATGGCTTGCGCCTGGCGGTGGATTCCACCGTGGAAACCCACAAGGGCAAGCTCGACACTCTGTTGGTGGCGGGCGGCCCCCGGGTCGATGACATCGCCGGCAATCCGGCGCTGCATCAGTGGCTGCGCCAGCAGGCGGGCTCGGTCAGGCGGATCGGGTCGGTATGCAGTGGTGCTTTCGTCCTAGCCGCCGCCGGCATGCTGCGCGGGCGTCGGGTGACCACTCACTGGAACAGCAGCGCACGCCTGTCGGAAGAGAATCCAGAAACCCAGGTCGAGTCCGACAGCATCTTCGTCAAGGACGGCAACCTCTATACCTCCGCCGGTGTCACGGCGGGGATGGACCTGGCCCTGGCCATGGTGGAGGAAGACCACGGCCGCGAGTTGGCGCTGCGCGTTGCGCGGGAAATGGTGATGTTCTTCAAGCGGCCCGGTGGCCAGTCGCAGTTCAGTGCCCACCTGGCGGCGCAGACCGCCGAGCGCTCGGTGATCAGGGACATCCAGGACCATGTGCTGGCCAATCTGAAGGGCGACCTTGGAGTGCCGGCCCTGGCCGCTCGGGCCGGCATGAGCGAGCGCAATTTCGCCCGGGTGTTCAAGCAGGAGGCGGGGTCCACACCGGCCGAGTTCGTCGAACTGGCGCGCATTGACGCCGCACGGCGCCTGGCCGAAGAGTCCGACGCTCCCCTGAAACGGCTCGCCGATGAGGTGGGCTACGCCAACGTCGATGGCTTCCGACGCGCTTTCCAGCGCCGTCTGGGGGTAACACCCAGCGATTACCGGGCGCGTTTCAAGCTGGATGGTTGAGTTCGGCTGCATCCTGCGTGGACCGAATCTGGCCCCACTGGAGTCAGACGTAAGACTGGTCGCCGAAGCCCCGTGGCAGGCGCTGCTTTCCCGGCATCCTGGTCAGTTTCTCTTCCCAGAAATAGCGCCAGTCGTTAGCCGCACGGGCAACCTTGGCCCGGCGAGCTGCGCGTCGGGCGGCGTTTCGCGCATCCCGGCGCGCCTCCTTGAAGACCTCGGTGTTCTTGCAGTTGCGGCATTTCACCCGCGCCAGTTCGGTGCTGGCGAGCAGGTTGCTGCCATGTCGTCCACAGGCAAGGTTCTTGCCGATCTTGTAGTGAGTGATCATTTGCAGATCTCCTGAAACTCAACGCCTGGGTATCCGCCGATGGGGACCGGGGCGCCAGTGGGTTGCATGTGTTTTGACAGGATGCGAGTTCCCACGGTTCGAGTTGCTGGGCCGAACGGTCTAGTAGACCCCGGGAATCAATCGCGAAGTGCGCGCGCAATAGGCTTCGTACTCCTCGCCGAATTCGGTACGCAGCAAGGCTTCTTCCGCGTGGATGCGCGCCAGCAGCGGTGGTAGCGTCAAGGCCACCAGCATCAGGCCGACGCCGGAACGGAAGGCGAGGGCCCAGCCGAGCGACGCGATCATCAGGCCCAGGTAGCTGGGGTGGCGGATCAGCCCGTAGATGCCGTCGGTCACCAGGCGGTGGCCAGGCTGGATCGCCACCAGTCCACTGAAGCGGTTACCCAGCACGAACACCGGCCATATCCGCAGTGCGCCACCGGCGGCGAACAGCAAGACGCCCAGCCAGCGGACGCCGTCGCCGCCGAAGGTCCAGACATCGAGCCGATCGGTGTAGGCCGGCAGGAAGGCGCTGAGCAGGCCGATGATACCGAACACCGGGAGCACCCAGCGGTTGCGCCGGTCTTCCCGCACGCCGCTACTGAGATTGCCCTCGGAGAAGGGCGCCAGGCCCGCCAGCATGAACAGCACCAGGGTCAGGGCCACCAGCGGCGGGTGCCCGAAGAAGACCGCGAACCCGCCCAGGCTCAGGATGGCCAGGCCCAGATAGGCGAGGATGCTGGCGAGGGTGACGAGCAGCAGGCGGGGCCGGGACATGGCGGAGCACCTCTCCGATCAGCGTCGACAGGCATTGGACAGCGGGCCGCGAGGCCGGTGCTATAACTGAAAACCTTGGGGGATTCACCTTGGAGGGCATCGTCATGGGATGCCGCGGAATCCTGTTGCTGGTAGTGGTCGCGCCCTGTGTCTGGGGGGCCGGCTATGGCGATTCGTACTACGGGCTGGGACCTTATCTGGGCACGACCTACTACCCCAGCCCCCCGCTGCAACCCTATGTATCGCCACCCCCCAGGCCCTTCGCCGACCTGCCGCCGCAACCCTTCGTCGTGGTCCCCGAATACCACCGGTTTCGCGATGCCCAGCTCCCCCGCGTGAGCACTGAAAAGCCGCAGGTGCTGATTCGCACCTTCGACCCGGAGCTGGGCGTTTATCGAGATGTGGAAGTACGGGACGGGGAGGGGGGGCCGCCAACTTGTGAAGGGGACTACTGCAGCGATTGAAGCGGTTGGGCGCTTGTAGGGGCGAATTCATTCGCCAAGGGGCGCGCAGCGCCCCCGAGTAGTTTGCGGCCGGACCGTCGGCCCGGTTGGCGAATGAATTCGCCCCTACCGGGATCTATTCGACAGGATGACCTTCAGGTTTCCCCCTGGCTCCTGCGTCCGAACCGGCGCCGATAATCCGTGGGCGATAGCCCGACCATCTTGTTGAACACCTTGCGGAACGCCGCCGGGTCCTGGTAGCCGACTTCCCAGGCGATCTGGTCCACGGAGCGGTTGGTCAGTTCCAGCAGCTCGCGGGCTTTGGCCGCGCGAAGTTGCTGGCAGTACTCGGTTGGTCGTAGTCCGGTTGCCTGCTGGAAGCGGCGCAGGAAGGTGCGCTCGCCCAGCCCGGCCTCGGCGGCCATGGCAGGCAGGCTGACCTGGCGCGCGTCGTGGCGCTGAAGCCAGCGCTGCACCTTGAGCACCGCCTCGTCGCCGTGGGTGAGGCGCGGAGTGAAACGGCGAAAGTACTGCTGGGAGTGACGGGTCAGGTCGAGCACCAGGAAGCGCGCTGCTTCCGCGGCGATGGTCGGCCCCAGGAGGCGATCGACCAGGGCCAGACCCAGGTCCGTCCAGGCCATCACGCCCCCGGCGGTGATGATGTCGCCGTCATCCACCACCAGCTTGTCGGCATCCACTTTCACTTCGGGAAATTGCTGCACGAGGTCCTTGGCCAGGCTCCAGTGAGTGGTCAGGACGCGGCCAGCCAGCAGTCCGGTCTGGGCCAGCACGAAGGCTCCGGCGCACACCGAACTCAGGGTGACGCCGTTGGCGTGCTGACCTTTGAGCCAGTCGGCGAAAGGTTGCAGGGTTTCAGTGGGAGGCAGGGCGCCCAGGCAGGGCGGAAGGATCACCACGGTGGGCACGCTCTCGGCGTCCGGATGACTGTCATGGGTGCAGCGGATTTCGCCATTCTCGACGACCGTCCAGTGCTTGACCCGCAGCAACGGCAGATCAGCGTCGGTGTGCTCGGTGGCCATGCGGTTGGCCACGGTGAACAGGTCGGAGAGGCCATGGGCCGCCGCGAGCTGGGCGCCCGGATAGAGCAGGAGGCCGATCTCCAGCATGGTCTTCATTGTCAGTTTTTCCTGCGAATTTGTCGGTCGCGCCGATCCCCAACCCGCGTCCCGAAGTTCATCTTTGGCCCCACGTTTCCACCCCCACAACCTGAGGTGAACATCATGAGCAAACAAGCCGTTATCGTAGTCGACATCCAGAACGATTATTTCCCCGGCGGCCTGTGGACGCTGCATGGCGTCGATGCTGCGGCCGACAATGCTGCGCGGGTCATCGACGGTGCTCGCGGCGCCGGCGACCTGGTGGTGCATATCCGCCATGAGTTCCCGACTCAGGATGCGCCATTCTTCCGTCCTGGCTCCGAGGGCGCGCAGATCCATCAGAAAGTCATCAACACGCCTGACGAGCACGTGGTGCTGAAGAACTTCATCAATTCCTTCCGCGATACCGACCTCAAGGCGGTGCTCGATCGCAATGGCGTGGAGAAGGTCACCATCGTCGGCAACATGAGCCATATGTGCGTCGATGGCATCACCCGCGCCGCAGTCGACTACGGCTACACAGCCACCGTGATCCACGATGCCTGTGCCTCCAGGGATCTGGAATTCAACGGCAAGGTGGTGCCGGCAGAGCAGGTGCACGCCGCGTTCATGGCGGCCCTGGGATTTGGCTACGCCAAGGTGGTTTCCACTGACGAGTACCTCGCACTGCAGGGTCGGTAACCCTGCCGCGGGTGCGGCTGCCATGTTGCCGGGCCCCAGCAGGGGCCCGGCAACCCGTGATCCTCAGCCGAAGCGCACCAGGTTGAGCGCCGGCAGCGGGCCACCGGGGAATTGCACCAAACGGCCACCGATGGCCAATTGGCCGAGGTCGATGGCGCAGAATCCCAGGCGCTCGATCAAGGCGCCGACTTCGGCCCTGGCACCAGCGTCATCACCAGAATGGAACAGCACGCGACGACCGCCTTCACTGGCCGGATTGCCCGACAGCAAGTGGGGTTGCAGGTGATTGAAGGCCTTCACCACCCGAGCGCCAGGCACCAGGTCGGTGAAAACCTCGCTGGACAGCCGGCCATGCAGATCCACCGGCTTGAACAGTGGTGCTTCGATGGGGTTGTTGGCGTCGATCACGATGCGTCCGGCGAAGTCCGGCAGGCCAGCCAGGGCCGTCGGCAACTTCGACCAGTTCACCGCCACCAGCACGATGTCCTGCGCCGCTGCGTGTTCGCGCGTACCTGCCCTGATGCCCGGGCCGAGTTCGCCGACCAGTTCTGCAAGGGATTGCGGCCCTCGGCTGTTGGCGATCACCGCTTCCACGCCCTGGCGGGCGAGGGCCCTGGCGAAGGCTGAGCCGATTGCGCCGGCACCAATGATTCCGATGCTTTTCATTGTCGCGTTCTCCAGGGTTCAGGCCGTGAAACCGCCATCGGCGATGATGTCGGCACCGGTGACGAACGACGCTTCCGGGCTGGCGAGGAAGGCCACCACATTGGCGATTTCTTCCGGCTTGCCATAGCGGCCGATGGCGATACCGGGTCCGACGATCTGGCTGACCGGGCCCCCGTCGGGGTTCATGTCGGTGTCGGTGGGACCGGGATGCACGGTGTTCACCGTAATGCCCCGTGGACCGAGGTCGCGCACCAGGCTGCGATTGAAACCGGCGATGGCGCCCTTGGTCAGGGTGTAGAGGGAGGCGGTCGGGAAGGCTGCGTAGTGGGTCATGGACGAGCCGATATGCACGATGCGACCACCGGCCGGCATATGGCGCACGGCTTCCTGGGTGGCGACGAATACGCCGGTGACGTTGACGGCCAGCATACGCTCGTAGGTTTCGAAGGCGATCTCGTCGATGGCGCCACCCAGGCCTAGTCCGGCGTTGTTCACCAGGATGTCTAGTCCGCCAAGGGATTCCACTGTTTCGGTAATGGCGGCGCGCACGGCGGCGGGGTTGCCGGCATCGGCCTGGATGGCGACAGCGCGGCCGCCGCTGGTCTGGATAGTGCGCACCACTTCAGCTGCCTTGTCGGGCGAGGCGCTGTAGGTGATGGCGACGGCGGCGCCGTCGGCGGCCAGGCGCTTGGCGATAGCGGCGCCAATGGAGCGGGAGCCGCCAGTTACCAGGGCAATCTTGCCAGTGAGGGGAAGGGTAGTGGTCATGCGGGTTGTCTCCGGGGGTGGTGGGTTGGCTCAGGACCTACTATCCCTTCCGGATTCAGCGATGATTAGTGGGTAATGGCTTGAATGATTTTCAAGTATTGATATAAGTTCGGCCCATGGAAACCCTCGCCAACCTGGAATCATTCGTCCGCAGTGCCGAGACCGGCAGCTTCTCGGCCGCGGCGCGCCGCCTGGCCCTGACACCCGCCGCCGTCAGCCGCAACGTCGCCATGCTGGAGCGCAATCTCAGCGTGCGCCTGTTCCAGCGCTCCACTCGCAAACTCACCCTGACCGAAGCCGGAGAACGCTTTCTTGATGCCATCGGCGGCAACCTGGAAGCCCTCCAGGCGGCCATCGCCGCTGTTGGCAATGACCAGGGCGAGCCGGCCGGGGTGCTCAAACTGAGCATGGCGCCGAGCTTCGGAATGACCCACATCCTGCCGTTGCTGCCGGCCTTTCGGGCGCGTTACCCACAGGTACGCCCGGAATGGCATCTGGAAAACCGCCCGGTGGACCTGATCGCCGAAGGCTACGACCTGGCCATCGGCGGCGGTTTCGAACTGGCCCAGGGCGTAGTGGCACGTCCGCTTGCTCCAGCCCACATCATCCCGGTGGCGGCGCCGGCCTATCTTGCGGGCCGCGTGCTGCCCAGCGCACCGGCAGGGTTGCTCGAGTTCGACGGCATTGTCTTGCGCTCCGCGCGTTCCGGGCGGGCGCGACATTGGTCCCTGCGCGATGCCGCCGGCAACGAAACCGCCGCGCCATTGGCCGAGACCATCATGCTCAACGACCCCACCGCCATGCGCGAAGTGGCCCTGTTGGGGCTCGGCGTAGCCATGCTGTCGGTACCCGACGCGTTGCCTTGGCTCGAGCGAGGTGAACTGGTGCGTCTGCTGCCCAACTGGTATGCCGATGCCGGTACCATTTCCCTCTATTACCCCAGCCGCAGCCTGCTGCCGGCCAAGACCCGCGCCTTTATCGACTTTCTCGTCGAACACTTTCAGCGCGAGCGGCTGGACCGGCGCTTCGCCGCAACCCCCGGCGCGCAAACCGCCTGACCTATGCTGAATGCTGCTGAATGGCCCGAAACGGAGTCCCCATGAACGATCAAACCCTTCCCTCCGAGTACCTGGAATTCGCCGAAGAACTGGCTGACGCCGCGGCCCGGGTCACCCTGACGTACTTCCGCCTCCCGCTGGAGGTGGAGAACAAGGAGGCTGAGCGTTTCGACCCCGTGACCCTGGCCGACAAGGGCGCAGAGCGGGCCATGCGTGCGCTGATCGGCGAGCGCTATCCCGGTCACGGTGTCTTGGGCGAGGAAGAAGAGAACATTGCGGGCGAAGAGCCCTGGACCTGGGTGCTGGACCCGGTGGATGGCACTCGCTCGTTCATCAGTGGCATTCCGCTCTGGGGCACGTTGATCGCCCTCAACGACGGCACCCGCCCAGCGCTGGGCATGATGGACCAGCCCTTCACCCGCGAGCGCTTTGTCGGTGACGGCAGCAGTGCATCGCTCAACGGCCGGCCCATCCAGACCCGCGCCTGCGGCAAGCTGGCCGATGCGACGCTGATGGTCACCAGCCCCGAGCATTTCCAGCAGTCGCCGTACCGCGATGTGTTCGAAAAGCTTTCGAGCGAGGTACGCCTGGTGCGCTACAGCGGTGACTGCTACGCCTATTGCATGCTGGCTCTGGGGCTGGTGGACGTGGTCCTCGATCCTGGACTCAAGCCTTATGACATTCAGGCGCTGATGCCGATCATCCAGGGCGCCGGTGGAGTGGTTTCCCGCTGGGATGGTGGCGACGCGCAGGACGGTGGCGACGTCATCGCCTGCGGCGATTCGCGCCTGCATGCGCAGATCCTGGAGCTGATGCAGTCGCTGTGATGGCTGGGCGAGGGCGGGGAACCGGCGATTCGAAGAATCGCGCCTGCGGGCATTTCTGTGTTTGCCGCCTAAGCGTATGAATGCCAAGCGTATTCAGCCGGTCGAATTATTCGACGGAAAATAAACCTGTACTTCCTGGCTGAACCGCGTATAGTCCTGCCCACTGCACTGCAATTGTCTCTGCGATACTTGGCTCGATGTTCTGATTGAAGTTATTTCATCTCCTCGATTCGTTACAGCTTTAGCACTTCAGTAATTCCTGATTAATTATCAGGGTAGTTTCTTTTTATCCTGGAGATATGAAATGTCCAATCGTCAATCCGGCACCGTCAAGTGGTTCAACGATGAAAAAGGCTTCGGCTTCATCACCCCGGCAGAAGGCGCTGATCTGTTCGTTCACTACCGTTCGATCGAAAGCTCCGGCTTCAAGAGCCTCAGCGAAGGCCAGCAAGTGACTTTCGAAGTCGTACGTGGCCAGAAAGGCCTGCAAGCGGACAAAGTTCAGGTAGTCTGATACTTTTCCGTTCAAAGAGCCCCGCTATCGCGGGGCTTTTTTATTTATATCTCCCGAATATTTCAAATGGCTCTGCTGGCTTATATCGCTGGCGGGCGTTCTTTTGTCATTCATCGCCTCCATGAATCATTGATAGTTGCAAGCAAACTATTTGGTTCTGCGCTTCTGGCGGCATCACTCACTGTATTGGAGAGTTCTGCATGCCGGGCTATCAAGTCAGATTTCAGGATATATCAGTAGGGGATATGGACTTTCATATCCGCTCATTGCTCGACCATCAGCAGTATCACGATCCGGAACTCGAGGCGGAAAACCTCGGAATATCCCCCGAAAGTTGGCCATTGTTCGGTCAGGTCTGGCCGTCCGGACAGGTCCTGGCGCACACCATGCTGACGATGGAGTTGCAGGGTAAGCGCATCCTTGAAGTGGGCGCCGGCCTGGCCTTGGCCAGCCTTGTCGTGCACCGGCGGGGCGGCAACGTTACGGCCAGTGACTACCACCCGTTGATCCCCGACTTTCTGGCGGAAAACCTGCGCCTGAACGATCTCGGGCCGATCAATTACCAGGTCGCCAAATGGTCCGACGTCAATGATGACCTGGGGCTGTTCGACATGATCATCGGCAGCGATGTCATTTACGAGCGTGAACAGCCGGCGTTGCTCGCCGACTTCATCGACCGACATTCGGCGGATCTGGTGGATGTCTACATCGTCGATCCCAATCGCCCGAACCGCTCGAAGTTCTGCCGGGAAATGGCCGAACTCGAATACGCGTCGCAGATCACCTGCATGAATCGCGTGATGAACAACGGCGAAGCCTATAAAGGTTCGCTGCTGCACTTCCAGCGCGATGACTCCCGCTTCAATCAATGAGGGGTTGCAGGGTCGTGGGCTGAACCGCCTTCGGCAGTCGCGGAGCGATTCAGCCAGGGCGCTCTACACTGGCACAGGTTATCGACTGCACTGAAGGGCGGCGTCATGACCTACCTACGTGAAAGCACCGGCCTGTTGCTGGTGGACCCATACAACGATTTCCTCAGCGAAGGCGGCAAACTCAACGGCCTGGCCAAACCAGTGGCCGATGCCGTGGGTACCCTGGATAACCTGCGTCGGGTCGTGGCTGCGGCGCGCAAGGCGGGCATCCAGGTGTTCTACGTTCCCCATCACCGGGCACGCCCCGACGACCTCAAGGGCTGGACGCATCCCAGCCCGTACCAACTCGGCGCCGCCCGCGCCCAGGTGTTCGCTGCGGGTACCTGGGGTGGTGAATGGCACCCGGACTTCCAGCCCCTTGACGGTGACGTGCTAGTGCATGAGCACTGGGGGGGCAGCGGTTTCGCCAATACCGACCTGGACTTCCAGCTCAAGCAACACGGCGTGCAGCAGGTGATCCTGGTGGGCATGCTGGCCAATACCTGCATCGAATCCACCGGACGCTTTGCCGCGGAGCTGGGCTACCACGTGACCCTGGTGACGGACGCGACGGCGGCGTTTTCAACGGAAGCCATGCACGCGGCCCATGAGCTGAACGGGCCGACCTATGCCCATGCGATCCTCAATACCGAGGAAGTGCTGGCGGCCCTCGCTCCCAACCCCTCTTCCTGAAGAGAAGAGGGGCTGACCGTGTTGGCTGGACCTTTCTGTGGGGGCGATTTCAATCGCGAAAGGAACTGGCATCGAGCTGACCCGAGACTGCCCTTACCTCAGCCCGATCGCTTCGCGCTCAGGGCGTGGTCAGGAGTAATCCGCGCTGGTGATTCGACATGCGCCGATTAGCAGGATGAACTCGGCTTTTCTGTAGGAGCGAGCTTGCTCGCGAAAGATCGCGCTCGGACTGTTCGCGAGCAAGCTCGCTCCTACCTACCTACCTACCTACCTACCTACCTACCTACCTACCTACCTGCCCTCAATACACATCCCGCACATAGCGCTTGTCCCGCGCCATGGCGCTGACATAGGCCTCGGCCTGAGCGGCGTCCATGCCGCCATGTTCGCGCACCACCGCCTTCAGCGCGGCGTCCACGTCCCTGGCCATGCGGCTGGCATCGCCACAGACATAGAAGTGCGCACCATCCTCCAGCCAGCGCCAGAGTTCGGCTCCCTGTTCCAGCATGCGCTGCTGCACGTACACCTTTTCCGCCTGGTCACGGGAGAAGGCGGTGTCCAGGCGATGCAGGTGGCCGCTGGCCTGCCAGGCGTGCAGTTCATCGCGGTAGTAGAAGTCGGTCGCTTCGCGTTGTTCGCCGAAGAACAGCCAGTTGCGGCCCTTGGCGCCGGAGGCTTCGCGTTCCTGCAGGAAGGCGCGGAAGGGAGCGATGCCGGTACCGGGACCGACCATGATCATCGGCCGTTGCGGGTCTGACGGCACGCGGAAGTGGGCGGATTTCTGGATGAAGACCGGTACGTCGGCCTGGTCGGCGCGATCGGCAAGGAAGGCCGAGCACACCCCGTCACGGTCACGCTCTTCACACCGGTAGCGCACGGTGGACACGGTCAGGTGAACTTCGTCCGGCGTGGCCAGTGGACTGGAGGCGATGGAATAGAGGCGCGGTTGCAGGCGCTTGAGAAAGCCCAGAAGTTCCTCCGCGCTGGCGCGGATCGGGAAGGCGCGCAGCAGGTCGGCCAGTTGCCTGCCCCAGAGCCACTGGTCCAGTTCCGACTTGTTCGCCGGTTCCAGCAGGCGTCGCAGTTCCGCACTGGCGGAGCGCTCGGCAATGAAGCGCAGCAGGTCGGGCGTGGGCCGGGCGATTTCGAAGTGCCGACCCAGGGCGTGCGCCAGCGGCATGCGGCCCTGGTCCTTCACCTCCACTTCCTGGCCGCCGTCCAGCTCCAGGGACGCCAGGACTTCCGTCACCAGCGACGGGCAGTTGCTGGGCCACACGCCCAGCGCATCGCCCGCCTGATAGCGCAGGCCGCTGCCCTTGAGGTCGAGGACGATCTGACGGGTTTCCTTGCCGGAGCCCGGCGAATTCAGCACCGGGTTGCGCAGCAGGCGGCTGGCCAGCGGGCGTTGGCGGCTGTAGATGGGAGCGTCCGCATCCTCGGCAGGGCCTCCTACGGTCTCCATAACCGGTTGCTCGACCGTGGCTCCGGCCAGTGCCCCGAGGACGTTGGCCAGCCAGGCAAGGGCCGGTTCCTCGTACTCCGGTTCGCAGTCCACACGCGGCGCCATGCGGCGGGCACCGAGTGCTTCGAGGCGCGCGTCGAGCTTGCGGCCGAAGCCGCAGAACTGGTCGTAGTTGGAGTCGCCCATGGCAAGTACGGCGAAGTCCAGGCCGGCAAGCGAGGGCGCGTTATCCGCGTTCAGTGCGCTCCAGAGCGAGGCACCGTTGTCGGACGGATCGCCATCGCCGAAGGTGCTGGCGATCACCAGGGCGGTACCGGCGCTGGCCAGTTCGGCGAGCTGGATGTCGTCCATCGAGCGCACCGTCACTGCGCGACCGTCAGCCTTGAGCCGTTCCGCACAGACAGCGGCGAAGCTCTCGGCATTACCGGTTTGCGAACACCAGAGCACCAGCAAGGGTTTCTCTGCGATGGCGGCGGGCGCCGATTGGGCCGCGGGTGCGTCCCAGCTGCGGGAGAACAGCCCGGCGAGGATGCCATCCAGCAGCAGGCGGGTATCCGCCGCCAGTGGCGCGCTGGCCGGCAGTGTGGGCACGCCACCTTGCTTGCGGCTCTCGTCGCTGCGCAGGCCGAGCAGATAGCCCTGCAGATAGCGCTGCTCGGTGGGCGCCAGGCAGAGGTCGGCGCTGGCCTCGAGGTTGAGTAGACGGGCGAAGGCGTTGATCGGCATGTCGGCGAGTTCCTCCGAAAAACCGGCAGCGTCGCTGGCCGCGACCGGTTCGACTTCCACCAAAGGGATGAGCTGGGGGCTGGCCGGAGCGACCGGCGCGAGGGCGACGGCGCTGTACTTGAACTCCGGCTGCAGCGAAATGGGGTCGATGGCGTCGCTGGTCACCGCGTTGATCGCCAGGTCCTCGCCGTAGCGGTCGTTCCAGTGGAAGGGCGCGAAGCAGTTGCCCGGTTGCACGCGGTCGGTGATTACCGCCGGCAGCACGGCGCGACCACGGCGCGAGCGCACCTCCACCTGGCCCTTGTCGACGATGCCGAGACGGCTGGCATCGCTCGGGTGAATTTCCAGGAAGGCGCCAGGGTTGAGCTTGTTCAGGGTGGTCACCTTGCCGGTCTTGGTCAGGGTGTGCCACTGGTGCTGCACACGGCCGGTGTTGAGCACCAGCGGGAAGGTATCGTCGGGCAGGTCCGCCGGTTCCATGTGCGGGCGAGCGAAGAACATACCCTTGCCATGCTCGGTGGCGAAGGCAATGGCCGGGCGGCTGCCGTCGGCGTTCAGCTTGAGCGCTTGGCTGACACCGTCATTGCGGTAGCGAATGGGATTGCGGGCGTTGGCTTCGCTGCCGGGCGGGCAGGGCCATTGCAGCGGGCCCTGGCGCAGCAGGTCGAAGCTGGCGCCGCGAATGTCGTAACCGGTCTTCGGGTTCCAGGCCTGTTTGATCTCTTCGAACACCTCGGCGGCACTGGCGTAAGTGAAGGCATCGGCAAATCCCATCGCACAGGCGACGCGGGCGATGATCTGCCAGTCCGGCAGGCTGTCGCCCGGGGCGTCCACGGCCTTGCGTGTGAGCGTGAGATTGCGCTCGGAGTTGATCATCACGCCTTCCGCCTCGGCCCACAGGGCACCGGGCAGGAGGATATCGGCATAGCGGTTGGTCTCGGTGTCGAGGAAAGCGTCCTGGGTGATCACCAGCTCGGCGGCTTGCAGCCCCTCGATGGCCAGGCGGCGATTCGGCACGGTGGCCACCGGGTTGGTGCAGATGACCCAGCATGCCTTGATGTCCCCGGTACTCATGGCTTCGAACATGGCGACGGTGCCGTTACCGCCGTCCTGGCGCAGGTGTCCGCGCGGAAGTCGCCACAGGTCTTCGATGAACGCGCGATCGTCATCCACCAGCAGCGAGCGCTGGCCGGGCAGGCCGGGGCCCATGTAGCCCATTTCACGTCCGCCCATGGCGTTGGGCTGGCCGGTGATAGAGAAGGGGCCGCTGCCTGGACGGCAGATGGCGCCGGTGGCCAGGTGCAGGTTGCACAGGGCATTGGTGTTCCAGGTGCCATGGGTGCTCTGGTTGAGGCCCATGGTCCAGCAGCTCATCCACTCCGGCGCATCGCCGATCCACTGGGCGGCCTTGTGGATATCCGCCTCAGGCAAGCCGGTGATAGCGGCCACTCGCTCCGGCGAGTAGTCCTCGAGGAAGGCCGGCATGGCTTCCCAGCCCTTGGTGTGGGTGGCGATGAAGTCAGGATTGGTATGGCCGTTTCGATGCAGCAGGTGCAGCAGGCCGTTAAGCAGGGCGAGGTCGGTGCCGGGCGTGATCGGCAGGTAAAGGCTGGCCTTGTCGGCGGTGGCGGTACGGCGCGGGTCGACCACGATCAACTTCGCACCGGCCTTGACCCTGTCCATCATGCGCAGGAACAGGATCGGGTGGCAGTCGGCCATGTTGGCGCCGGTTACCAGGAACAGGTCGGCCTTGTCGAAGTCCTGGTAGGAGCCGGGGGGGCCGTCCGAGCCCAGGGAAAGCTTGTAGCCGCTGCCGGCGCTGGCCATGCACAGCCGCGAGTTGGACTCGATGTGGCGGGTGCGGATGAAACCCTTGGCCAGTTTGTTGGCCAGGTACTGCGCCTCAAGCGACAACTGCCCGGATACATAAAAGGAGATGGCGTCCGGGCCGTGGGTATCGAGCAGGGCGCGCAGGCGCCGGGCGGTGTCGTCGATGGCCTGGTCGATGCCGGTGCGCACCGGGTCGCGGCAGCGCTCGTGTCGCAGGTAGGCATGCTCCATGCGGCCGGAGTCGGTGAGCGGCTGGGCGCAGGTGTTGCCCTTGGTGCAGAGGCGGCCGAAATTGCTCGGGTGGTCCTTGTCCCCCGTCACCTTGATCACGCGGTTGTCAGCGACTTCCATGACGATGCCGCAGCCGACGCCGCAATAGGGACACACGCTTCGTACTGTCTTGTTCGCCATATCCGTTACCTGGAGCGCAAACGAAAAAGCGCCATGCCACCCTCCGTCGGAACGGGGGAGACACGGCGCCTTTGTCGTGGGGTAGGGCAATCGGCATTGATTGCCCTGGCGGCCTTATCGCAAGGCACATGCCAAGTTCTGTTCAACGGCCTCCAAGGCATAGTGGGACGGACCTTGTGGTCATTTTTCGAGGGTAATCAGCTTGGGGATGGCCGGCTTCAGGATGGGGCGCAAGGTGCGTTATCGCACTGTTTTGGTTCTCGGTCGGGCCTTCATGGAGGGGAGGCCTGAATTCAGCCTGCCGGACTTCGGGTAACCCCGCAGGCCCCGTCACTGCTGATATACGGCATGCTGTCGGAGCCTCGGCTGGCGGGAGTTTTGCAATCTGGCACAGCCACTGCATAGGGAGGACCAGGCCCACCGCGAACAGTGTGGAGGGCGGCCCGGTAGATCAATGGCGATCACTTCCCCGGGCTGACAGGTGCGCCAGGCAGTGTGGCCCGGTGGCACCCATGAATGAACAGGCAAAGGCGCCTGGGACGATAAGTCCCAGGCGCTTTTTTTTGCCCCCAGAAAACGTGATTGGCTTGGGCCGGGTGCTACCTATGAACTCCAACGTCGCTTCCACTCCTGATGTGCTAACGCTGATCGTCATCGGCAACGGCATGGTCGGCCATCATTGCGTCGAGCAACTGATCGAGCGCGGCGCGCTGGACCGCTATCGCATCGAGGTCTTCAGCGAAGAGCCGCTGCGCGCATATGACCGTGTGCACCTGTCCGAATACTTCACGGGCCGCGATGCCGAGTCCCTGGCCCTGAGCGAAGCCAGCCTCTACCAGACGCCGGGCGTGACCCTGCACCTGGGCGTACCCGTGCTGGAGATCGACCGCGAGCGCCGCGAAGTGATCACCGCCAGCGGTTGCGTGCCGTACCACAAGCTGGTGCTGGCCACCGGCTCCTATCCCTTCGTGCCGCCCATCGAGGGTGCCGAAGGCAACTCGCGACTGGTCTATCGCACCCTGGCCGATCTCGACACCATCCGCGCCGCCGCTGCACAGGCGCGCCGTGGCGTGGTGGTGGGCGGTGGCCTGCTGGGCCTGGAAGCGGCCAACGCGCTGAAATCCCTTGGTCTGGATGCCCACGTGGTGGAGTTCGCTCCGCGCCTGATGCCGGTCCAGCTCGATGACCTGGGCGGTGCCGCCCTCAAGGCGCGCATCGAGGCGCTCGGCGTTGGTGTGCACCTCTCGAAAGCCACCCAGTCCATCGGTGCCGGTGATGACTACCGCTACCGGATGAACTTCGCCGGCGAGGACTTCCTCGAAACCGACCTGATCGTCTTCTCCGCCGGTATTCGCCCGCAGGACGCTCTCGCGCGCCAGTGCGGCCTCGAGCTGGGCCAGCGTGGCGGTGTGGCCATCGATGGCCAGTGCCTGACCTCGGATGCGGACATCTATGCCATTGGCGAGTGCGCCGCCTGGAACGGCAGCATCTTCGGCCTGGTCGCCCCCGGCTACCAGATGGCCCGCAGCGTTGCTGCGCAGCTCTGCGGTGAGGATGCCGATCCGTTCATCGGCGCCGACATGTCCACCAAACTGAAGCTGCTCGGCGTGGACGTGGGCTCCATTGGCGATGCCCATGGTGCGCTGCCCGGTGCGCGCAGTTACCGCTTCATCGACGAAGCCACCTCGAGCTATCGCCGCCTCGTGGTTTCCGCCGACGGCAAGCAGGCACTCGGCGCTGTGCTGGTGGGCGACAACAGCTACTACGACACCCTCCTGCAGTACGTGCAGAACGGCATCAAGCTGCCGGCCGATCCGGCCAGCCTGATCCTGCCGGCGGGCGAGGGCGCCCCGGCCCTGGGCGCCGATGCGCTGCCGGCCACTGCCACCGTCTGCTCCTGCCACAACGTCAGCAAAGGGGCGATCTGCTCCGCCATCGACAGCGGCTGCACCGATGTTGCCGGGGTCAAGTCGTGCACCAAGGCGGCCACCGGTTGCGGCGGTTGCGCGGCATTGCTCAAGCAGGTGGTGGAGCACGAGCTGTCCGCCCGTGGCGTGTCGGTGGACAAGAGCCTCTGCGAGCACTTCGCCTACACCCGCCAGGAGCTCTATGCACTGGTGCGCGTGGAAGGCATCGAGACTTTCGAGGAAATGCTCGCCAAACACGGCCGCGGCCATGTGGGCTGCGAGATCTGCAAGCCAGCCATCGGTTCCATCCTCGCTTCCTGCTGGAACCGGCCGATCCAGGACCCCTGGCTGGTACCGCTGCAGGACACCAATGACACCTTCATGGCCAACATGCAGAAGAACGGCACCTATTCGGTGGTGCCACGTATCCCCGGTGGCGAGATCACCCCGGAAGGCCTGATCGCCATCGGTGAAGTGGCGAAGAAGTACAACCTCTACACCAAGATCACCGGCGGCCAGCGCATCGACCTGTTCGGTGCCCAGCTCCACGAGCTGCCGGACATCTGGGGTGAACTGATCGCTGCCGGCTTCGAGACCGGCCACGCCTACGGCAAATCGACCCGTACCGTGAAGTCCTGCGTCGGCAGCACCTGGTGTCGCTACGGCGTGCAGGACAGCGTGAAGATGGCCCTGGATATCGAACACCGCTACAAGGGCCTGCGCTCTCCGCACAAACTGAAGTTCGCCGTCTCCGGCTGCACCCGCGAATGCGCCGAGGCGCAAAGCAAGGACGTGGGGGTTATCGCCACCGAAAAGGGCTGGAACCTCTATGTCTGCGGCAACGGCGGGATGCGCCCGCGCCACGCCGAGCTGTTCGCCACCGACCTGGATGACGAAACCCTGATCCGCTACATCGACCGCTTCCTGATGTTCTACATCCGCACCGCCGACAAGCTGCAGCGCACCTCGGTCTGGCGCGAGAGCCTGGAAGGCGGCCTGGACTACCTCAAGGCGGTGATCATCGACGACAGCCTGGGTCTTGGCGCAGAGCTGGAAGCACAGATGCAACTGGTGGTGGACCGCTATGAGTGCGAGTGGGCCAACGCCATCCAGGACCCGGAGAAGCTCAAGCGCTTCCGCACCTTCGTCAACGACGCGAGCGGCGATCCGGATATCCATTTCGTCAAAGAACGTGGGCAGATCCGTCCGGCGCGGGCGGCTGAGCTCACCCTGATCCCTGCAGCAGAGGAGGTGGTCTGATGGCCCAGCAGAGCGCGCAACGCATCGAAGAATTCGTACAATGGCGAGCCCTCTGCTCGCGCGGCGACCTGGTGCCAAACTCGGGCGTGGTGGCCTGGGTTGAGGGCGCCCAGGTGGCGTTGTTCTACCTGCCTGACGGAGAGCAGGGGCAACAGCTGTTCGCGGTGGATAACCACGATCCCCATGCAGGCGCCAACGTCATCGGCCGCGGCATCGTCGGTCACCTCGGCGGAGACCTGGTCATCGCCTCGCCCCTGTACAAGCAGCACTACCGCCTGGAAGACGGCGCCTGCCTGGAGTACCCACAGCAACGCTTGCGGGTCTGGCCGGTGCGTCTTGTGGGGGATGTGGTGGAGATCGGGCTGGCTGCTTGACGTGGCGCAGGACAGGTAGGAGCGAGCTTGCTCGCGAAGCTCTTGAACACAGCTATTCGCGAGCAAGCTCGCTCCTACACAAAGGCACGCGACTTCAGCTGAAGCTCAGCGCACCCTGCTTGCAGCAGCGCACCAGCGATGCTCGGCGTTGATGCGTCTTGTGGGGAGGTGGTGGAAATCGGGCTGTGGCGCAGGACAGGTAGCAGCGAGCTTGCTCGCGAAACTCTTGAACACAGCTATTCGCGAGCAAGCTCGCTCCTGCACAAAGACGCGCGACCTCAGCTGAAGCGCACCCTGCTTGCAGCAGCGCACCAGCGATGCCCGGCGTTGATGCGTCTTGCGGGAAAGTGGTGGAAACCGGGATGTGGCACAGGACAGGTAGGAGCGAGCTTGCTCGCGAAACTCTTGAACACAGCTATTCGCGAGCAAGCTCGCTCCTACACAAAAGACGCGCGACCTCAGCTGAAGCTCAGCGCACCCTGCTTGCAGCAGCGCACCAGCGATGCTCGGCGTTGATGCGTCTTGTGGGGAGGTGGTGGAAATCGGGATGTGGCACAGGACGGGTAGGAGCGAGCTTGCTCGCGAAACTCTTGAACACAGCTATTCGCGAGCAAGCTCGCTCCTGCACAAATACACGCGACCTCAGCTGAAGCGCACCCTGCTTGCAGCAGCGCACCAGCGATGCCCGGCGTTGATGCGTCTTGTGGGGCGGTGGTGGAAATCGGGCTGTGGCGCAGGACAGGTAGGAGCGAGCTTGCTCGCGAAGCGCTTGAACACAGCTATTCGCGAGCAAGCCCGCTCCTGCACAAAGACATGCGACCTCAGCTGAAGCTCAGTGCACCCTGCTTGCAGCAGCGCACCAGGGCTTCTTCCAGCTTGCGGTCGGGCATGGCGTGGGCGCGCAGGGTGCTCGCGGTTTTCTCCACGTAGTCCCGCGTGCTGCCGTAGTGGCCGCTTGCACCGTCGAACACCTTGCGCAGCACATGGTCCGGCAGGGCTCCGGCATAGCAGGCGAAGTCGCGGCGCAACACGAAGCCCAGGGCTTTCACCTGGGCACCGCCTTCCAGCTGGCAGTTGAGCCATTTCGGCTGATAGGCGGCGTCGGGCATTTCCCGTTGCCAGAGGGCGAACAGGTGTTCCTGTAGCTGTTCTTCCGGCAGGCGGTAGGCGAAGCCCGCGCAGGAGCCACCACGGTCCAGGCCAAGCACCAGTCCCGGCGTTTCCGGAGTGCCGCGATGGATCAGCGACCAGAGGTAGAGCCCACGGTGATAACCATGGATGCGCGCGCGGCGGGATTCCACCGTGGGGCATTCCGGTCGCCAGATCAGCGAGCCGTAGGCGAACAGCCAGACCGGCCCGCCGCGATGGCACGCCATGGTGTTTTCCAGGGAAGCGAGCAGTTCCGCGCGAGTGAGCTGAATCGGCTGCTCGAGCAGAGGCGGGTAGAGCGTGAAAGGTGTTTCTGGAGTGCTGCCGGCCATAAGTGAACTGCAATTATGGTGAGGTACGGACCCTTCCAGGGTACGGCTCCTGTTTTATCAGTTGGCGGGCTTTTGGCGAACTGGAGATCGTCGAATTCCGCACAAATTTCCAACTGCCGCAGCTGACCATGACTCATTGATGAAGGAAAGGAATTACCCGCCATAGGTTTATCGCCAGAGGCGATAACGCCTTTCTGCTGAGGCCTGCTGCCTCGGTGCCGGCGAGCTGCGCCGCAGCGTGCTTCGATGGGGTGGCCGACGGTCGCGCGGGCTACCGTTTGACCGGGAAAACCGTGCTTTCGGCGGGGGCTTTTCAGTCCGCAGCAACATCGGTCCCGGAGCGCTGCTACTACTCAGGAGTGTCGGGGGACGTTCGCCCCGCAATCGGGGCTGCCCCGAACCCGCCCGTTGCCGGCTTGCTGCCGCCGGTCTTGTGCGGCCTGTGTACGTCGGGGAGAACCTTATCGTGGAAGCCAGGATCAGGATCGGCATCGTCGACGACCATCCCCTGCTCAGGCAAGGCGTGGCCTCCGCACTCAAACGCATCGGAGACTTCCAGGTCGTGGAGCAGGGAGGCTGCTCGGAAGATGCTCTGGACATTGCCCTGCGCCTCCAGCCTGACGTTCTGCTGATGGATGTGAACATGCCGGGCGACTGCTTCGCTGCCGTGCGCCGGATCACTGCCGAAGCGAATGGGGTGCGGGTGCTGATGCTGACCGTTTCGGAAAGCGAGGACGATGCCTACGCCGCACTGGAGGCCGGTGCCCAGGGCTACGTGCTCAAGGGGGTCAGTGGGCCAGAGCTGGTGCAGGCGATCCGCACCGTCGCCGGCGGTGGCAGTTTCATCACGCCAGCATTCGCCAGCCGCCTGCTGGGAAGAATGCGGCGGCGACAGGATGTTGAGCGACACCGGATCGAGCTGACCCACCGCGAGGAACAGATCATCCGCGAAGTGGCCAACGGCCTGACCAATCGCGAAGTGGCCGACAGGCTCAACCTGAGCGAGAAAACCGTGAAGTACTACATGACCAACGTGATGCAGAAGCTCCACGCACGCAATCGCGTGGAGGCCGTCACAGCCCTGCGGCGCCAATGGGATGAAGACAACGTGCAATCGCTCGATGCCCAGGGCAAGGCACGTTAGCGGATCACGTCCTCCTCCATCCGGAAGCGAGCGCTGACAAGGGTGCCTTCGCCCGGTTTGGACTGGATGTCGAATTGCCCCCCCAACGCTTCCACGCGATAACGCATGCCGGCGAGCCCGAGTCTGCGCCGGCCTTGGCCATTGCTGGCCTGGTCGCCAGGGATGAAACCGTTGCCGGTGTCCGCCACCTGCACTTCCAACTGCCCGTCGCGCATCCGGGCCGAGAGCTTCTGGCCCTGGCCGCCGGCGTGCATCACGGCATTGTTCAGGGCTTCCTGTGTAAAGCGGTAGAGGCAGATCTTCAGCGACATCGTGGCGTTGGCCGGTAGCGGCTGGATGTCCAGCTCCACCTGGGTATCGGTACGCTGTTCGTGGCGCTGCACCACCAGGCGCAGGACTTGTTCCAGACTCAGTTCGTTGATCTCCGGTACCGCCAGTCCGCGGGAAATGTCGCGAATCTCCCGGAGGGCGTCCTGGCCTGCGCTGCGCAGGGTTTCCAGGGCATCGCTGTCGAGGGATTCGTCCTGCTGTTGCAGGCGCTCGCGCAACTGGGCGAGTTCGTCCAGGCGCACCAGGATGAGTGTCAGCAACTGTGCCGGACCATCGTGCAGGTCGGCACCCAGGCGCCGCAGGGTCAACTCGCTGATGCGCGAGAACTCCTGGTTGGCGGTCGTGATGCGGCGCTGTAAATCGGCGTTGTGGGCATGCAGGCTTACCTGTTCGGCCATTCGCTGTTTCAACGCCAGTTGCTGATGTTCGATGATGCGTTCGCCACGGCGCACCACGAAGAAGAGCAGCCCCAGCATCGCCAGCGTGGCCGATCCTACGACCGCCCAAACCTGCAGGCGCACGGTGTGGATTTCCTGCTCCAGCTGATCGGCCCGCTCATAGAATTCGCCAACCGCCACCACCTTGCCCGAGCCGGTTTCCCGTAGCGGTGCGTAGATCTCGTAGAGAGGGACCTTGAGACCGCGTTCGAAGGCGTTCTCCTCCTGGCCTAGGTCTTCCAGGTTGGTGACGATGGCGCCCTTGAGCGCCTCGTCGATCTCATCGGTAGGAAATTTGCGGTGCACCACCGACTTGTCGGTGCTGTAGATCACGGTGCCGTCAGGGCGCCAGATCTTCACCGAGGCCACATGGCGATTGAGGCTGCTGTTGATAATCAACCGGTCGATGGCCGCCGCGCTTTCCGGGGGGATGTCCTGGGTCCGCGCCAATTCCTGCACGAAGGGTTCGAGGAAGTTTTCCATGTACAGCGCACCGGCCTGCGCCGCCGACTGCACCGCGGCCCGTTCGATGCGCTGGCTCACCAGATTGCCCACCAGGCTCATGGTCAGGCCGAGGATCAGGGCGGCGGCAATGACGAACTGGGTGGAGCGCTTGAGCTGGCGGATTCGTTGGCGCAGGCGCCTCCCCCAGGAGGGCTGCTCACTGGACGTTGGTCCAGGTTCCGATTGGACCAAAGTCGGGTCGTCGTCTTGACCCAAGGTCCGCTGATTTGGTTCGACCTTCGCATCTGCGGGCATTCGCCGGACTCCTCGATGCTTTCTCCCAGGCCCTTGGAAATGCCTGCCCGAATGGGTAGCGGGAGAAAGCCATGTACAGCCTGAAAAGCTTCACGCTCAACCTGAAGGATATTAGCTACTTGCAGCAGCAGGTCAGCTTCCCCACGCTGCGCGTGGTGGGTTACACCGTCGTGGGTGAACCCCTGTTCGGCTATACCGGCTCCGATGGCACGGTGCACGTGCTGGGTATAGACGGCAGTTTCGATCCACTGGCCATCCCAGCCGGGGAGAGCGTCTGGTACAACGGCGCGCGCGACCCCATCGGCCTGCGCAACGTGTCCGGTTACTTCAATAACCTCACTCACGATGGCCATGCCTGGGGCAGCTTCGGGCAAGACTTCATCCGCCTGACACTGCCCGACTACAGCCAGTACGTGCAGCAGAACGCCGGCAATGCGGCCTGGCAGGACTACCTGTCCAGTCACCCCGACGCCCAGCTTGGCGCACCAACGTCCTACGCCGATCCGACCGCGTCGCTGGTGGACTACACGCCGAGGATGATCAGCCAGACCATCGTCAGCGGCGGGGTGGTTTTCGCCCGCGACGCCCAAGGCCACATCCTGCATGACGCCAACGGCGTCGCGGTGGTCAGCGATCCGGGTCTGCTCGGGCAACTGGGTGAAGCCGACCCCACGTCACCCAGCAGCGGCCAATACTTCATCCGCAACCTCAACACCGTCTCTGGCGACCCCTCGACCACGGGCTGGTTCACTTTGTTCGGCCAGTTCTTCGACCATGGCCTGGACTTCATCGACAAGCCGAGCAAGACCGCCACCATCACCATTCCCCTGGCGCCCGACGACCCGCTCTACGGCTCAATTGGCCCGGACGGCCAGCCAGTGCATTCGCTCACCATCCACCGGGCCAGCGTGGGCAGCGTCGACGCCGCCGGCAATCCGCAATACCGCAACCTGGATTCGCCCTACATCGATCAGAACCAGACCTACGGTTCGGATGCTTCTGTCACCCAGTTGCTGCGCGAATGGGTTGCCGACCCGGCCAATCCTGGCCAGTTCCGTGCGGGGGCACGCCTGTTCGATGGCACCACCCTGAGCGACGAGGCTGCCTGGACGCTCAATGGCGTACTCACCCATCAGACCTTGCCGACCCTCAACGAGCTGCGCGCCCACATCGTCGCCACCGGACGTGACGACCTGACCTGGGACGACCTGGCCAACTTCCGCGTACGTGATGATGCAGGCCATGTGCTGGACGCCGACTCGTCCACCCCTGGTGTCCAGGTAGTCCTTACCCGCGAAGCCCTGCTTCTGGACATGAACCCGCACTTCGATGACGCGCACATTGATGTGGCTCGTCTCATGGCCCTGGACAGCCACCTGGTGAGCGTGACCTTCGACCCGACGAACCCCTACGGGATCTTGTTCAACTACGACAACGGCCCGAGCAAGTCCCTGTTCGGCCTGGTCAATCCTGCCGATTTTTCCATCTTTGCCGATCCGGACACGGCCGATTACGCGGTCGCCAACGAACTGTTGCTGGAGTCGGTGGGCGACCACTACATCGCCGGCGATGGCCGCGCCAACGAGAACTACGGGCTGACTGCGATTCACCACGTGTTCCATGAGGACCACAACGTCCAACTGATCAACCTGCAGCAGGAAATCCTCCAGGCCGACGTGGGTGTGCGGCACAACTGGCAGGTGGGTATCGCCAATGGCGTTGGCGGCTTCTACAGCGACGCCGCCGGCAACTACACCCTCGCCGACGGCGTGACGCTCTCCTGGGACCAGGACAAGCTGTTCACCGCCGCCAAGCTGGCTGTGGAGATGGAGTACCAGCACGTTGCCATCGACCAGTACGCCCGCCTGATCACGCCGGACCTGCCGGAGTTCGTCACCTACGACTCCGGCATCAACGCCAATATCTCCCTGGAGTACGGCCAGGCCGCCTTCCGTTTCGGTCACTCGCAGTTGCGAGAAACCATCGACGCACTGGAGCGCGATGCCAGCGGTGCCTATGACTTGACCGGCGCCATTACCCGCTATGCGCTGGAGAAAGCCTTCCTCAATCCCGGCGGCTTCGCCGATATCGGTCCGACCGCCATTGCCCTCGGCATGACGCGACAGGTCAGCAACGAGATCGACGAGCTGGTCACGCCGGCACTGCAACAGGGCCTGCTGGGACAGCCGCTGGACCTGGCCACGATCAACCTGGCACGTGGCCGCGACCTGGGGCTACCAACCCTCAACGGGGCGCGTCAGCAGATCCATGACGCGCTGATTGCCGAGCGACAGACGCCGGCCGGCTCCCAGCACCACACCAACCTGATCGTGGATGCGCTGACGCCTTATACGAGCTGGAGCGATTTCGCCAACAACATGATCCACCCCGAGTCTCTGGTGAACTTCATCGGCGCGTACTCCTTCGACGGCGACGTGGCCCATGCCCAGGCCATCATCGATGCTGACCAGACCGGGCTGGACGTGACCTGGGCCGGTGGCGTGGTGACCGCCGAAGACGCGGCGCGCTTCCTGTCCAACGCCGCAGACCAGAACGGCAACTTCGTCGCAGGTTCGGATGGCTTCAACCACATCGACCTGTGGATCGGCGGACTGGCCGAGAAGCATGTCTACACCGGCCAGCTCGGTACCACCTTCAACGCCATCTTCGAAGACCAGATGGAGCGTCTGATGGATGGCGACCGCTTCTATTACCTGTTCCGCCTGGACCTCGGCCTGCCAGGCATGACCAACCTCAATGAGCAAGTGGTCACCGAGCAGTTCAAGGACATCATCGAGCGCACCACCGATGCCCGGCACCTGGCGGGCGACGTGTTCGGTTACATGGACAGCTACATCGAGCTCAGTTACCAGGACTCCGGGGCGACTGCCACCGCCTACAAGAGCGAGCACAAGTACGGCCGGTTGGTGGATGCCAACCAGATGGGCGTGTACTCCACGGGCGGCGCAGGCGGTATCGGCGGCAACGGCTTGTTGATCAACCTGATCAACCCGGAAACCCATGTTTCCAGTTCATTCATCCGTGACTACCGTCCTGACCAGGGCGAGAACCCGGATGGCACCGCAGCGGTAGGCTACAACTCGCACGAGGTGGTAGCCGGAACCGACTACGCCGACTGGCTGGACCTGGGCGATGGCGATGACACCGGCTATGGCGAGGATGGCAACGACATCCTCGACGGCAAGGCCGGCGCCGACCACCTCTACGGCGGCAACGGCAACGACGTGATCTATGGCGGCGACATCGAGGACTTCCTGGACGGCGGTGACGGCGATGACATCGTCTACGCCGGCACCAGTGCGGGTGCCATCGACATCGTCATAGGTGGCAACGGCAATGACCATCTCTACGGCGAGGCCGGGATCGACGAGCTCTACGGCGGCGCGGGCAATGACTACATCGATGCCGGTGGCGACACCGACCTGGTCCACGGCGGTGATGGCAGCGACGAAATCTACGGCGGAGACGGGCCCGACATCCTTTTTGCCGAGGCCGGGGATGACATCATTTCTGGCGGCTCGACCGGTGACCAGCTGTTCGGTGAGGAGGGCGACGACATTCTCCTGCCGGGGATCGGCGGTGCACCGGGGCAAGGTGACGGGGACGAAGCACTCGGCGATGTCGGCTTCGATATCGCGGCGTTCAGCGATGTGAACATCCAGCTGGATGCCGCCGCCGACCTCAACCAGCAGAACATCATCGCGGCACCCGGTACCAACGTGATGTTCCAGCCGTTCAACGCCCTGCTGGCAAACATCGAAGGCCTGGTCGGCTCGCGCTTCAGTGATGCACGGGCCAATCCAGCCAGCCCCGCCAACCCGACGGCGGGCCTGATCGGTGACGGCAACGAGAACTGGCTGGTAGGCGGTAGCGGCGACGACGTGGTGCAGGGCAATGCCGGCAACGATGTGCTGGTGGGCGACTCCATTGGTCTGGCCGACCTCAACCATCTGCTCGCCTCGCAGGGATTCGCCCAGCACTTCACTGGACTGCAGGCCGCGCGGTCAGGCTTCGTGCTCGGCGACAACCACGCCGGCGGAACAGCGGATGGCGCCGCCGATGAGGCGGTCTACAGCGGTAACTTTGCCGACTACAGCATTACCCTGATCAGCGATACCAATCCGGGAAGCAATGAGATTCGGGGCTTCAGGATCACGGACAAGCGTGTCGGTGCCGCCAACCTGGACGCAACCGACCTCCTGGTCGGCGTCGAGAAAGTCCGCTTCGCGGATCGCACGGTCACGCTCGACGTCAACAATCAGCTCGCAACAGGCAAGCCGCTGGTGACCGGCTATGCCACTGCCCCGACCACCCCTAGCCGGCCATTGCCGACGCAGTACCGCCTGACCGCCAGCACCGTTGCCATCCAGGACGCCGATGGCATTCCCTCCGGTGCTGGTGCGTTCAGCTTCCAGTGGCAGGTACTTTCGGGGGCCGTCTGGGCCGCGATCAATGGCGCTACTGCTTCGACCTACGCGCCGGTGGCTGCGCAGGTGGGCCAGCAGTTGCGGGTGGCAGTCAGCTTCACGGACAACCATGGCGTAGTGGAGACGGTCTACTCCGATCCCACTGAAACGGTCGGGCGGTTCATCGAGGGCACCACCTTCAATGACAACGGCCTGGGCGGCTTCCTCGACCGTGCGGCTCTGGTGGGGACCGCCTTCCAGGACGTTATCCTCGGCAACGCCGGCAACGATGTGCTCAGTGGTGGCGACGGCAGCGACCTGCTGGACGGCGGGACCGGCAATGACAGCATGAGCGGTGGGGCGGGTAACGACACCTACGTCGTCAACACCACGGGGGACGGCGTGACCGAAGCCCTGAACGGTGGGATCGATACCGTACGGTCTTCGGTGAGCTTCAACCTTGCTGCCAATGTCGAGAACCTGACGTTGACCGGCACCGCCAACATTAACGGCGTCGGCAATGGACTGGACAACTGGCTGGTGGGTAACGCCGGCAACAACCGGCTCGTCGGCCAGGCCGGCAACGATAGCGTGGAAGGCGGCGGTGGAAGCGACACCCTCGTGGCTACGGTGGGCGACGGCAATGACCACTATGACGGCGGCGAAGGCGTAGACACCTACGACCTGTCCGGTACTGCTGCCAACGCCAGCGTCGACCTGGCTGCCGGTACCGCCAGCAGCGCCCAGACCGGCAATGATGTGCTGGTGTCCATCGAGAATGTCCTGGGCAGTAGTGGCGCCAACCAGATCATGGGTAACGCTGCGGACAACCGCCTCGAAGGACTCGGTGGCAACGACAGCCTGTCCGGCGCGTCCGGAAACGACACCCTGACCGGAGGGCAGGGCAACGACAGTGCCAGTGGCGGTGTGGGTGACGATCGCTTCGTGGCGGGCCTGTTCGACGGCAATGACATCTACGCCGGTGACGACGGACTGGATACCTACGACCTTTCCGCCACCGGAGCGGCAGCCGTGGTCAACCTGACCACTGGAGTGGCCGGCAGCAGTCAGATCGGTAACGACCTGTTGAGCGGCATCGAGAGCGTTGTGGGCGGGACGGGGGCCGATACCCTGACCGGTGACTCACTGGCCAACCAACTGGCCGGCGGCAGTGGCGACGACAGTCTCAATGCCGCGGCCGGCGCCGATGTCCTCACCGGCGGTGCAGGGCGCGACCTGCTCACCGGTGGCGCGGATGCCGACATCTTCGCCTTCGCCGCGCTCAACGAATCGGGTACCAGCGGCGGTACTCGGGATGTGATCAACGACTTCCAGCTCGGGGTCGATCGCATCGATCTTGGCCAGATCGATGCGAGGACTACAGGGCCTGGCAATGCGGGGAACCAGGACTTCAGCTTTCTTGGCGAATGGAATGGTGCCGGCAACGAGTTCAACGGACAGGCTCAGCTGAGGTTCCACTACGTCAACGTCGGTGGTGTCGAGCACACCTATGTGGAGGGCAACGTGAACAACAACAACGCCGCCGACTTCCAGATCGACCTCGTTGGGCATGTCGCCCTGGCAGCGGGTGACTTCATCGGCGTGGTCTGAACGCCAACCACCCTGCGTCCCGCCGGAGGACAGGGCGCAGGCAAAGTTTCAACTCCATTCCATCTCCTCATGCAACCCGGTGCCGCCCGTACCGGGTTGTTTTTCGCAGGCGAACCCAAACGGCCAAGTGGCTACCTCATCCGCGTCCGAGAGGCCTCCTCGACTGGCGATGCGCCATACGGATCGACATCTTTTGTTGCAAGGAACTGGGTCACGTTGTCATGAAATGCGAAATTTTTGTCGTGAAATGCGAAGAGCTGACAGGAAGCTGTCCCTAGGCTTTGCGACCCGGTCCCAAGGGGTGGAGAGCCGGTTGCGCCCGCCCCGATAAACTCCTGGAGTCATTCATGGCGAAACCGCTTTGCACCCTTGCGCTGGCAGGGCTTGTCCTGCTCGGCAGCGGCTGTTCCAGCAAGATCACCCAACCTGAGGAGTACTCGGGTTTCCTGGGGGATTACTCGAAGCTCGAAGAAACCATGTCCGCCAGCGGTGAGCCTGTATTGCGCTGGACCGCGCCGGACTTCGACCCCAAGCGCTATGGCACGCTTCTGGTGGAGAAGCCGGTTTTCCATCCAGCCCCGGCCCCCAGCGACCAGATGAGCCAGCAGACCATGGACCAGATCGCCACCTACATGCGACTGGCGCTGCAGCGCGAGCTGATAGGCAGGGCACGTCTGGTCGGCACGTCGGAGGCAGACACCCTGGTGCTGCGCCCGTCCATCTCCGCGGTGGCGATCTCCACCGAGCACCTGAAGGCCTACGAGGTCATCCCTATCGCCCTGCTGGCAGCCGCCACCACCACGGCTGCGGGTATCCGCGATCAGGAAGTGGCCATCTATGCCGAGCTGGAGGCGGTGGACGCAACCAGCGGCAAGCCCGTCGTCAGGGCGGTGCGCAAGGGCCAGGGATTGAGCCTGGAGAACCGCAAGACACCGTTGGTGCTGGACGACCTCAAGCCCGTGCTCGATGACTGGGCGCGGGACGCGCGCAACTTCAGGCCATGACCGGATTCCTCCGGGTCAATCCATCGTAAGGCCCGAACCGGCGAGCAGCCGGTTCGCCTTCATCCATGCCAGCTCTTCGCACTGCGGAGCGGCCTGGCTACCTATCCGAATCCGCCCCGGCATTGGACGCAGTCTGACCGGGCGCGGAACTCCTACTGCCAACCAGGTGATGCAATGCTCAATGACGGAATTCTCGATTACTTCGCCTTAGGCGTACTGTTCTTCGTCGTGATCGTGCTGTTCTACGGGATCATCGTGTTGCACGACATTCCCTACGAAATCTCCAAGCGCCGTAACCATCCGCATCAGGACGCCATCCATGCTGCCGGCTGGGTGAGCCTGTTCACCCTTCACGCGCTGTGGCCGTTCCTCTGGATCTGGGCGATGTTGTATCGCCCGGATCGGGGCTGGGGCTTCAGTACGACCCATGCGGAACTGGAGCAGCAACTGGCCGATATGCGCCTGCGCCTCGAATATCTGGAAGACCGGGCTGCGCCCCGTTCCAGGCCTCTGGCAGAGGAGGCGTGACATGGACCTGTTGCTGATCCTTACCTACACGGCCATCTGCGTCGCCATCTTCAAGGTCTTCAAGATCCCGCTGAACAAATGGAGCGTGCCCACCGCCGCGCTGGGCGGCGTGGTGCTGATCGGTACGCTGATCTTCCTGATGAACTACAACCACCCATACTCGGAAGTGGCGCGCAGCTATTTCGTGTCGACCCCGGTGATTCCAACTGTGAATGGGCAGGTGGTGGAGGTCCCGGTCAGGACCAACCAGCCGCTTGAGAAAGGCGATGTGTTGTTCCGCATCGACCCGACGCCGTTCGAGAACCGGGTGAAGTCCATCAAGGCGCAATTGGTGTCGGCCCGCGCCGACCAGACCCGTGCCCGTGAACTGGCTGCTCGTAACGTCGGCAATCGCCGCGACGTGGATCTGACCACGGCGCGGGTGGACGACCTGCAGGCGCAGCTGAACATCGCCCAGTTCGACCTTGACCACACTGTGGTTCGTGCCCCCAGCAAAGGCTTCGTCACCCATGTCTCGCTGCGTCCGGGGATGATGGCGACCAAGTTGCCGCTGCGCCCGTCCATGGTCTTCATCCCGGACGAGGGACATTACTTCGCCGCCTGGATGCGACAGAACAGCCAGTTGCGCCTGACTCCTGGCGACGAGGCGGAAATGGCCTTCGACGGGATTCCCGGTCGGGTGTTCAAGGGCAAGGTGAAGCAGGTGATCGGGGTGATTGGCGAAGGCCAGGTGCAGCCGTCGGGTACCTTGCTCAGCTTCACTGGCGCGCCGCCCGCGGGCCGGGTGCCGGTGATCATCGAAATCACCGACCCGGACTACGCGAAGTATGCGGCGCAGATGCCGGGCGGTTCCTATGGCCAGGCGGCACTCTACAGCGAGCATTTCCACCATGTGGCGGTGATGCGCAAGATCCTCCTGCGCATGGCGGCCTGGATGAATTACATCTTCCCCTTCCATTGATTGAGCGTTGCAGCTGCCTTCCGCCCCAGGGCCCCTTGTCGGGGGGCGGAGCGACGGGCGCGCCGGGGGCGGATCCGAATTCGAACACAGGAACTCCCATGGCAAATCGAACAGGGCGCAACTTGCTGCGCTCGCTCCCGGGCGCGATCGCCCTGCCTGCCGGCCTGCTGCTGGGCGTACTGCCTCTGGCCGAAGCCATGCAGCAGGAAGTCGTGCCGATCGCGACAACCATGCTCGCGCCCGCTCCGCCGCCCAATCGAACCGATGACTTCGAGTGCATCCGTGAGCGCCGCACCATCCGCATCCTGGTCCCTTACAGCCGCACCTTCTTCCACATCGACCAGGGTCGCCAGAAGGGCGTGAGCCACGAAACCGGGCTGGCATTCGAGCGTTGGCTCAACCAGCGGTACCCGAGCCGGAAGGGGAGTGCGCGCTGGCACGTGATCTTCATCCCGGTAAGCCGTGACCAGTTGCTGCCCAGCCTGATTCGCGGTGTCGGCGACATTGCCGCAGGTGGCCTGGTGGAAGGCGAGCGTGCAGGTTTCGATGGGCAGGTGGTCATGGCGTCCGGCGAGTTCCGTACCGAGCCGGTACTGGTGATCGGGCCGGCCGGCGAGACCATTGCGAGCCTCGATGACCTGGCCGGCAAGGAGGTCGCGGTACCCGCGCTGAGCAACGACTTCTGGGGGCTGGTGGAACTGAGCCGGAGCCTCAGCGAGCGTGGCCTGGCGCCGATCCGCCTGTTGCCCCTGGCCGAAGGCATCGAGGCGGAGGTTTTGCTGGAACGGGTGAACGCCGGTGCGCTTTCCGCTGCAGTGGTGGATCGGCGGGTGGCAAGGGCCTGGAAGCCGACCCTGGACAGCATTGCGATCCAGCCCCTCGAATTTTCCTGGGGAGGTCACTACGCCTGGGCCGTGCGCAATGGCAACCCCGAGTTGCGTGGCGTACTGGCGGCATTCTTCAACGATCAGCAACACGACAGCCGTCTGGTGCGGGCCCTGGATGGAGACCGGCTGGCGGCCGGACATTTCCTCGATGAGCCGGCTTCGGCCGACGAGCTGCGCCGCTTTCGCCGCCTCAATCAGGCCTTCATCGAGTCCGCCGAACGCCATGGCCTGGACCCGCTGATGCTGATGGCCCAGGCGTTCCACGAATCGAGGTTTGACCAGCGTGCGCGCAGCAACCGGGGGGCGGTGGGGGTGATGCAGGTCCTGCCGAGCACCGCGGCGGACCCCAACGTTCGGGTTTCAGGCGTGGGCAGCAGTGCGGAGAAGAACGTCGAAGCCGCCAGCAAATACCTGCGATTTCTCGCCGACACCTACCTCGACGATCCGGCGCTGACCTCGGACAACCGCATATTTCTGCTGCTGGCGGCGTACAACGCGGGGCCTGGCAATCTGCAGAAGATCAGGCGCATGGCGCGGGAGAACGGCCTCGACCCGGATCGTTGGTACGGCCATGTGGAGAAAATGGCGGCCAGGGAGTTGGGGCGTGAGACCCTCGATTACGTGAGCAACGTGTACAAGTACTACGTCGCCTACCGCTTCGCCCAGGAGCGGGAGGAAATGCAATCGGAAAGCGTGCTGGGCAGGCTGGAAAAACGGGGCTGAGATGCAGCCCCTGGGAAAAAGCGGCTCGCTGCCGAGGCAGAAGCCGCGAGGGGAATCAGAACAGCAGGTAGGCGCTGGCGCTGGTCTGGTCCAGCTCGATGTCGCCGACCTTCAGGACTTCCTGCTCCAGGCGCACGCCGATGTTGCGGAACACGTCCAGCTCGACGCCCACGCCGTAGGTCAGGTCCAGGTCGCTGCTGTCACCAGCGGTGTCTTCGTCGGCATCCCAGGCATGCACGCCAGCGCTGGCGAACAGGCGCAGACGGTCGCCTACGGGCACGCCGAAGTGGGCGGCGGCTTGCAGGGAGTGGCCATCGAAGTCGCCACGCTCGCCAGAGAAGCTGCCGAGGTCGACCCAGGCGCCTTCCACCGCCAGGTAGGGGTTAAGGCGGTAGCCGACGTAGGCCTTGTAGCTGTTGTCTTCGTCGCCGAGGGTGTGTTCGTCAATTTCCACCCGGGTCACGCCGCCGCCCAGGTACAGGCCGCGGTCATCCGCGATGGCGCTGAGGGAGTTGAATGCCAGGAGGGCGGCTGCGAGTTGTTTGCCGAATTTCATCGTTTGTCCTGTGTGGTTGGTTGGATTGGAGTGGGCGGGATCAGGCCGGTCCCTTGTGCTGGAACTCTCGGTCCAGGCGTTCGCGAATCTGCAGTGCGGAAGCGTCGAGGGCGGGGTAGATGTCCTCGACCACGGGCTTGTCGGACTGTCCGATGTTCCGGCCTTTGGCCCGGTCGACAGCGCGAGCGAGGGTTTCGCCGCTCCTGCCGTCGCTGACCTCGCTTTCGAAGAACACGTAGAGGGTTTCATCGCGCACGCCGGTGACGTGCAGCGAGAGGCCGATGAGCATGCCGATCGGGATGTACTCCGTGACGTTTGGATCACGGGGTTTGCGCTTCAGATCGGAGATCGATACGCGCAGCGACAGGGCCCCTGGAGTGGGCCGGT
The DNA here is from genome assembly GCF_036328175.1 of Pseudomonas sp. JS3066. Taxonomy (NCBI): domain Bacteria; kingdom Pseudomonadati; phylum Pseudomonadota; class Gammaproteobacteria; order Pseudomonadales; family Pseudomonadaceae; genus Pseudomonas; species Pseudomonas sp. JS3066. The sequence goes on along the minus strand of NZ_CP143312.1, from coordinate 3,791,605 downwards.
CCACCAGGCGATAGCCGGCTGAGGACAGTTGCCGTTCCAGCTGGCCACGGAAGTGGCGGAGCAGTTTGCTGATATCCGCGTCGGACTCAGTCAATGCCTGTCCGTTAGTGGCGAATGATTTGGGCAAGTCGATGAATACCGACTTGTCGTGGTCACTTGAAAGGGGTGCTGGATATTTCTTCCAGGCAATGGTGCCTTCGTCTCTTTCAATGACGCGCAGTGGCGCATTGGCAGGTTGTGTAGATATGTCGGTCGTGTCGATGGAGGGAGCCATCGAACAGCCGCACAGGACCATCGAAAGCGTGAGGATGGAAAGTTCTTTGATATGCATGGGGATTCCTGTTGGAGGCGCGCCGACCGGCCCGCCGGATGCGCTGCGTATTTGCAGGCAGGAAGGCGATCCGCCTTGCCTTCGGGTGGTTCGCCTGAAGGGGAGAGCGCACGAAGCTTTGCTTTCGCGCCCTTTCCGGCGCCCTTCTACTCTGGGCTACGGGCGGCCAGAACAAGAATCAAAAATCGTTATTTGTGCCGTGAGGTGCGCAGCAGGAAGGCGATGTGCGAGACAATCCGCATCATCTCCTGTGGTTAATGAAATTTATAAACTCAGAAAAGATTCATGAAAAACCAGTTCAAGTTCTTCCTGAAAAGTGGCGGCGCAGTATTGTTCGATGCCGCAAACAATCAGTTGCATATAAGTTCGAATCTAGGTGAGCCGCGCGCGGTGACACTCTCCTATTCGGAAACACGATTGTTGCAACTTCTGCTGGATAAACCGGGGGAGACCCGGAGTCGCAACGAAATAATGGAATATGCTTGGGACAATCGTGTGGTTGCCGCCGGAAGTCTGAACCAGGCGATATTCACCCTGCGTAACCTGATCGAAGACGGCACTGATCACGAATTGCTTCAGACCGTCCCGCGCCGCGGTTATCGATTCAACGCACAGCAGGTCGCTGACGAGTCCACGCCAGAACCCGCATCGATGCCCGTATCGGGCGTCGTGGAGGCTTTGGCGGGTGGGGGCGCGCAGCGGACCTCGCTTGCCGAGGGGGCGACACCTGCCGCGCCACGGCGTCGGTTGGCAGGGCTGCTCCGCTCGCCAAAGCTGCTGCTGCCTGCCTATGCGGGGATGTTCTGCCTGCTCGCCCTGGTGGCGCTGTATCGCCTGGGCATCTTCGATGACGTCGCGTCGGAGCTGGTGATCGAGGACGTGGCGGCAGGGCCCATGACCTACCACTTCACCGGCGACAGCGCCGAGGAGAACGCCAGGATTATCGAGGCTTTCAAGCTGGCGCTGGATACCCGCGAGGAGGGCCTTGCCGGGCATATCTGGATCAACCGCTCGAATCGGCTCTACGACCTGGCCTGCGTGCGTGCGGATGGCACGACGCAGAACCTGATCTTTCTCGAGGACAACAAGATGGCCAACCTGCAACTGGAAATGGTCCGTCGCTGCATGAGGGGCTGGCCATGATGCTGCGCCGCTACAAACACGCCTTCATCCTCGGCGGGCTGGCCTTGCTGGCCGTAGCCGGCCTGGTGTTCGACCGTCCTGCCTACAGGCTCGGTGTTTCCTACCATGGCACCAGTGACATCGTGCTCAACGATGGCGCACGGATTCGCCTGGAGGAGCGGCTGATCATCGGCGAAAAGATGAGTTTTGCGGCCATGGAGCGGGTTGCCTCGGAGGTCAACTACGCGTCCCTGGTGGCGGACGTCCTGCACTTTGGGCCACGTAGCATCGATGTCCGCTTGCAGAAGGCCCAGACCAGCCGCGCCAGGCCGATGGAACGGATGAGTGAAATCCCCGACGTGCTGTTCGGTCGTCAGTACGGTCTGGCGACTGGCGCGACGATGCGTCTGGAGTTCCTGCCGGCACCGGATGGTGCGATCTGCTACTACGCGCGGGAGATCGATAACTTCCGTTGTCTGAACCGTTGAGTTCCGGCGCCTGCACCTGTCAGGCGCTTTCCGGCAGGTGAAGCTCGGTCCGTTCCTTGAGCTTTCCGTCCAGGGTGTGGGTTTCCACGCTCAGGATGACCATGGGCCGCTCCGTGCGAACGACCTTGATGCGAGTGAGGGTATCCGGTGTGTTCTGGATGACCAGGGTTTCCCCGATGTTGCGACACAGGACCAGCATTTCAGGCACTCCGTTGAAGTAGTCACGGTGTCGATTTTCGAAGTCGGCACAGGCCTGATGCGAATCAAAAATGTTCATTGGCTGGGCAGATGCTGCGTCAGGTGTTGTCGGGAAGTCCTGAGCGAAGCTGCTTGCCGAGTTCTCTGGGGCCTTCGCCTTCAATGTGCTCGTGCCAGCCTGAGGCGGCCCTCACCCCCGGCCCCTCTCCCATAGGTAGAGGGGTGACTCGCGCCGGCGAGGGACGCCCCCCCTCTCGCCGTGCCCCCGGCGCAACGATGGAGCGAGGTGAGTTCGGCGAAGCCGAACCCGGATGCAGGGGCAAGCCCTTTTGGTTTCTTTTGGGGCGACTGCCAAAAGAGACTCGCCGGGCAGCGAAACCAGAAATATAAGCAGAATTCGGCAAGCGGCTTGGCTCAGCCGTTTCCACTCGCGTCCGCGCCTCCTGCCATCCGCAGGCAACGTACTGCTAACGGCAAATGAAGATTGCTGATTTTGATTTCCCCATCCCCCCGCCAAGAATCCGCCCGTCCCGAGGTCGACGACCCGAGGGAGGCTCTCGCCTTCCCGGAGCATCCGGGGCCTGTCTTGATACGAGAAGGGGCGTTGAATGAAGTTCGTACCTGTCATCCGGCTGATCTGCTGGATCGTCTGTTCGGTCCTGGTTGCCGTGTCGTTCGGGGTCATGCGCGACTCCGTCATCGGCGGATTGCTGATGCTCTGCGGTGCGATCTGGTTGTGCCCCGCCTGTTGGCGGGCAATCGAAAGCCTTACCGGGAAAGGGGGCAGCAGCATCGCAGTGGTATTGCTCTCGGTGCCGCTTTTCCTGCTGGGCGTGCACATCGCCACCACTACCCGCGAACTGGCCGGGGCTCCCGCGCCGCAGCGCTTTCACACGGAAGGCGAGGCCGCATCGCGCCAGGAAGCGGTTGACCATCCTGGGGTGAATCCGGGGGCCCTGAATTTCTTTCGGCACATCATGGAGCAGGATTACCTGGTCGCCCTGGCGGGTGGGAAGTCGGCGCTGAACGAGCTGGCGATGGTCAATCCGGTGGAACGCATGCCCAGCTCGCGCCTGGCACAGTTCTATGAAGGTGACGAGGAGGCGGTGGACCCGTTCTTCAAGGGCCGCAAGCTCATCGTCACCGGGGAAGTCCTGGGCGTGCGGGTCGACTATGCCGATGACGTGGTCCTGGAACTGCCCGGCGCCAATCCAATGTTCAATGTGCAGGCGGAGCTCCACAGCGATCCGCGCAAGTACTCCGAGCCGCTGGTCGAAGGGAAATACGTGGATCTCTACTGCACCGTCTTCGGCAAGGTCACCGACGACAGCGCCAGCAGCCTGTATCTGAAGGACTGCACCGAAGTCGATTTCACCCCCGACGCCAAGGCCTATGCAGACAACCTCACCGAAGCCCTGCGCGGCTGGCTGCGAACTGGCGGCAAACACATCTTCCCCTCCGACAACGCGGCGACCTACTTCCTGGTTTCCTACCTGGCGGGCACCCAGTTGCCACCCGACAATCCTTGCCTGAGTGAGGATGCAGCGCTGGAGGACTGCTTGAAGTCCCTGGACAACATGCAGACCGGCGCACTGTTCGAGAATGCGCGCGGCGACCTGCAGCGCTGGCAGGAGTGGCTCGGCCTGCCGACACCGGAAGGCTACGGTCAACTGAGCAGCCGCTGATGCGCGTCGACTTCCGTCATCTGGTGCTCTGCTGCCTGCTCGGGCTGCTGGCAATCGACCCGGCGCACGCGGCGGACGTTCACCTGCGCGGGCATTGGCAGCAGTTCATAGACGAAGAAGACAGCCTCGTCGGTGTGCTGAGCCGCGACGAGGAAGGTGATGCGGTGGCTGCTGAACTGCATCTGCAGGCCTACCGCAATGGCGTCGCCATTGGCGAGGAGGTGCACCGCTTCGCGCTGCCGGAAACGGTGCGGCTGTTCGCCATTCCCCTGGAGGACGATGTCGATTGCTACCGGGTTCTGGGCGTGATTGGCCTGGATGCCGAGGGCGAACGGGTCAGCACCAAAGATGATTCCCCATCCGCCAAGGATGAATGCGATGCCCCGGAGTCACTGCCCGTCGGCGTGTTGCAGCCGATCTGAGCGGTCAGACCGACAGCTGCACTTCGCGCTGGCCGTCGATGCGCTGCGCGCCACGCCGACTCACCACCAGTTCGCCGATGGCGATCAGCCGGCTGCGGGTGACGTTGCGGCTGAGGCCCAGCAGGTTGGCGGTATGCACCTGGTTGTAGTGGCAGTGGCGATAGGCCGCGCGCAGAAGCGCGTCTTCGACCTTCTGGTGGAGGTCGCAGGCAGGTTCCTCAAACAGGCGCTGGAAGGCCTGTTGCAGCTGCGCCTCGGCACCACCTTCGGCTCCACGCGGTTCCTCCGGGCGGTCGATGCGCAGGTTGGACAGGTGCAGGTCGGCTGCCTGGATCACACCGTCGCGGCAGATCAGCAAGGTGTGGTGAATGACGTTTTCCAGCTCGCGGATGTTGCCAGGCCAGGAGTAGCCGCGCAGTTTGCGTTCGGCGTCCGGACTGAGCTCGCTGCGGCCATAGCCGAGGCGTCGGCTGTACTCGTCGATGAAGTGGCGGGTCAACGGCAGGATGTCGCCGGGGCGTTCGCGCAGCGGGCTGAGCTCCAGGCTGACGACGTTGAGCCGGTAGTAGAGGTCCTCACGGAAATGCCCGGCGTTGATGGCCTTTTCCAGCTGCACGTTGGTCGCGGCCAGTACGCGCACGTCAATGGGAATGCTCTTGCGTGAGCCCAGGCGCACCACTTCGCGCTCCTGAAGCACGCGCAACAACTTGACCTGGATCGGCATGGGCAGGTCGCCGATCTCGTCGAGGAACAAGGTGCCGCCATTGGCTGCTTCGAACCAGCCGGCCTTGGCCGACAGGGCGCCGGTGAAGGCGCCTTTTTCATGGCCGAACAACTCGGCTTCCACCAGGGATTCGGAGAATGCGCCGCAGTTGACCGCCACAAAGGGGCCGTCGCGGCGATCGCTGAGGTTGTGCACGTGTCGCGCTACCAGCTCCTTGCCGGTGCCGGTCTCGCCGATGATCAACACGCTGGCCTCGCTTGGCGCCACCTGCTGGAGATGCGCCAACAGGGACTGGGACCTGGGGTCCTCGAACACCTGGGCGGTGGCCCTGACCGACGTGGCCAGAGTTGGGGAGGGGGGCAGGGTGAGCAGGCTGGAAGAGGCTTGGCGCGGTGCTTTCATGAGTAGAAGGTCGGCTTCGGCAGAGTCTGGTTGAGGGCCCATTCACCCAGTTCGCGGACCTTGTAGTCCACCGGGTCGTGCAGGGTCTGGGTGCGCAGATTGCGCCAGTGACGGTCCAGGCGCAGGGCCGCGTGGGTGGAGCGTGCGCCGGTGACTTCGAACAGGCGGCTGCACAGGTCGAGGCCGGTGCGGGTGGCGGCCACCTTGGCTGTGGCGATGGCCAGTGCCAGTTCGCCGCGCTGGGCTTCGCCGAGGTCAGGACCCTGGTTCCACGCGGCATCGAGCAGGGCGCAGGCCCGTTGCACCAGGGCGCGAACACCTTCCAGTCCGACCCAGAACTCGCCGTAGTGAGCCAGTACGTAGGGGTCCTCGCCGATGTGGCTGGCCGGCGACTTGAACCAGGGCCGCGCCTCCTTGAGGGTGTAGGCGCGTGCGTCCTCGAAGGAGCCTTCGGCGATGCCCAGGTAGATGTTGGTGAAGATCAGTTGCGCGATCAGCGGACGTAGGCAGGCGAAGGGCGTGCTCAAGGGGCCCGGGTCCAGCAGCAGTTCGTTTTCTTCGACCCGCACTCGCTCGAAGATGGCACTGCCGCTGTCGGTCTGGCGCTGGCCCATGTTGTCCCAGTCATCCGCCAGGCTGATGCCGCTGCGTGCGGTGGGGATCGCGGCGATCAGCAACTTGCCGCTTTCTTCGTCGAGGCCGGAGGCGATCAGCATCTGCGAATCCAGCGCGCCTGAGCAGAAGCTCTTCTTGCCGGAGAACTCGCGCCAGCCAGTGAACTTCTTCACCGTGGTGCGGGTATCCAGCGGATTCAGGGCGTTGCCCCAGAACCAGCGGTTGCGCGCGGTGAGCAGGAACCAGGGCTGCCATTGCTCGGCGCGGGAGAACAATCTCACTGTGGCGAGCATCAGGTGCTGGAAACCGAAGACATGGGCAATGGAACTGTCCACGCGGGCGAACTCACGTATCACTTCCAGGGTGGTTTGCCAGTCGTGACCCAGGCCGCCGTGTTCCTGGGGAATGATCAGTGACAGCAGGCCGCTTTGGCGGATGGCGTCCCGCTCGGCCTTGGGCGTGCCGCCACGGGCGTCGCGTTCAGCCGCGGTTTCGGCGAAGCCGGCCGCCAGCTCGCTGGCGATCTGCAGCGGTGTGGGGAGGGTGAGATGCTGCGGGGCATTCACGCGGATTACCTCTTCAGGTGGATTTCTTGTCGTTGAATCGCCCCTTCGCCGGGAAGGGGCAAGGGCGATTCAGCGCGCAGCGGCGGTCTTGGGCAGCACGTCGTTGGCAATCATTTCGCCGAAGGGGCCGGTGAGGTTGGTCACGCCGCGTCCGGCCAGGCTCGCGTAGGGCTCGGGCAGCAGCGGGAACACCAGCTCGGCGAAGCGGTAGGCCTCTTCCAGGTGCGGATAGCCGGAGAAAATGAAGCTCTCGATGCCGAGGTCCGCGTATTCCTTGATGCGCTCCGCCACCTGTTGCGGGTCGCCTACCAGGGCAGTACCCGCACCACCTCGCACCAGGCCGACGCCCGCCCAGAGGTTGGGGGCGATTTCCAGGTTGTCGCGGCGGCCGCCGTGTAGCGCGGCCATGCGCCGTTGGCCTTCGGAATCGAAGCGGGCGAAGGATTGCTGGGCGGCGGTGATGGTGTCGTCGGAGATGTGCTCGATCAGCTTGCTGGCGGCTCGCCAGGCTGCTTCGGCGGTTTCACGAACGATCACGTGCAGGCGGATGCCGAACTTCACCGTGCGGCCGTGGCGGGCGGCGCGTTCGCGCACATCGGCGATCTTCTTCGCCACCGCTGTCGGCGGTTCGCCCCAGGTCAGGTAGACGTCCACTTGCTCGCCAGCCAGGTCATGGGCTGCGTCGGAGGAGCCGCCGAAGTAGAGCGGCGGGTAGGGCTGCTGGAGCGGCGGGTAGAGCGCCTTGGCGTTCTCCACCTGGATGTGCTTGCCCTTGAAGTCGACCGACTCTCCCTGCAACACGCGACGCCAGATGCGCAGGAATTCGTCGGTGACTTCATAGCGCTCGGCGTGGCTCAGGTGGATGCCGTCACCGCGGTTCTCGTCGGGGTCACCGCCAGTGACCACGTTGATCAGCAGACGGCCGCCGGAAAGGCGGTCGAGGGTCGCGGCCATGCGCGCGGACACGGTGGGGGAGATGATCCCAGGGCGAATCGCTACCAGGTAACGCAGGCGTTCGGTCAGCGGCGCCAGGGCTGAGGCCACCACCCAGGAGTCCTCGCAGGAGCGGCCAGTGGGGATCAGCACGCCGTAGTAACCGAGGCTGTCGGCGGCCTGCGCTACCTGTTTGAGGTAGGGCAGCGAGACCGGCCGGGCACCCTGGCTGGTACCAAGGAAGTGGCCATCGCCGTGGGTGGGGAGAAACCAGAAAACGTTCATGTCAGGTCCTTCAGGCAATCTTCAGCAGGTCGGCGGCAGCGCCGGTGAAGAGGGGGGCGGCGCGCTCGGCGGCGAGCTGGATGCGGGCTTTCAGTGCGTCGCTGGCGATCTGGTAGTTGTCGAAGTCGGCCTCGGAGGCATAGACGCCGATGGGCAGGGTCAGCGACTGGAAGAAACTGAACAGCGGACGCAACTGGTGGTCGAGGACCAGCGCGTGGCGCTCGCTGCCACCGGTGGCGGCGAGCAGCACCGGGGTATCGATCAGGGCATTGAGGTCGATCAGGTCGAACAGGTGCTTGAACTGGCCCGGATAGGTACCGCGATAGACCGGCGTGGCCACGACCAGCAGGTCGGCGTTCTCGATGGCGCGCAGTTCGTGCTCGACGGTATCCGGCAGTTCCTTGCGGGACAGGGCGCCGCCTACCGAGCGGGCGATATCACCCAGTTCGATCAGATGGCTCTGGATGGGCAGGTGTTTGCCCAGCTCGGCGACGATGGTCTGGGTGAGTACCAGGGTGCGGGAAGGACGGAAGGTGCTGCCGGTGACAGCGACCACTTTGATCGGCTTGGTCATGGGGAATCCCTTGTGATGTTGCTCTGTGTGCAGCAGGTCAGAGCAAGGGGCGTACCAAGACGTAAAGTGTGCTGAATCAGGGCAGTTCAATGCTGTTTTTCAGGTTTTCTCTGATTAATGCGCAACAGTTGTGCTGATGAAGTGTTGCTGTGGCAACACTCCGTCGGCCGTGTTGAAAGGTTTATATTCGAAAAAGAAATATATAAATATCAATCAATAATTTTTTTATCTATATGTGTTTCGTGCATCATCCGCCTGCGCTATCGGCTGCCAGGAATGCACCATGTCTCTGCTTACGCTCCCCAATGCCCGTGAACTGACCAAGTCGGTACGGGCCACTGTGCTGGTGTTCAAGGACCCGGCTTCCCAGGAACTGCTCAGCCGCATCGAGCGCCTGGCGCCTAGTGAGGCCAATGCGCTGATCATTGGCGAGACCGGTACCGGCAAGGAGCTGGTGGCCCGTCATATCCATAATCTCAGTCGCCGCGCCAGTGGCCCCTTCGTGGCGGTGAACTGCGGCGCCTTTGCCGAAACCCTGGTGGAAAGCGAGTTGTTCGGTCACGAGAAGGGCGCCTTTACCGGCGCCACCCTGGCCAAGGCCGGTTGGTTCGAAACGGCCAACGGCGGCACGTTGTTCCTCGACGAAATCGGCGACCTGCCACTGAACATGCAGGTGAAGCTGTTGCGTGTTTTGCAGGAGCGGGAGGTGGTTCGGCTGGGTTCGCGCACGCCCATTCCCATCGATGTGCGCCTGGTGGCTGCGACTAACGTGAACCTGGCGGACGCCGTCGTCGCCGGGCACTTTCGCGAGGACCTGTTCTATCGGCTGCACGTGGCCAGCATCAAGCTTCCGCCGCTGCGCGAGCGCAAGGGCGATGTCTTGCCCCTGGCGGAATTTTTCCTCGCAGAACATTGCCGGCGCCTGGGCTACACCCCGGCCAGCCTGAGCGAAGAGGCTGCACGCAAGCTGCTCGCCCACAGCTGGCCGGGCAATATCCGCGAGCTGGAGAACGCCATCCACCACGCCCTGCTGGTTTGTCGCAATCGCGAGGTGCAACCTGGCGATCTGCAACTGGTGGATCTGCGCCCGTCCTCGATTCGCCAGGAAGTGCCTCTTCAGCCCGTCGGCCTCGAGTCAGCGCTGGAGGCGCTGTTCGAGGAAAACCAGCCGGATCTCTACGAGCGGATCGAGGAGCGGCTGTTCCGCACGGCCTACCGTTTCTGCCATGGCAACCAGTTGCAGACCGCCAGGCTGCTGGGCATCAGCCGCAATATCGTGCGCGCGCGGCTGGAGAAGATTGGCGAACTGGAGGCTGTCAGCCGCACCCCCGGCGTTCGTGTTGCCTGATCCCATCTCCCGCGCCTCATCCTGAGGCGCGAGCGGACTGTAGGAGCGAGCTGGCTCGCGAACCTTCTGGGCCGCCCCTTCGCGAGCAAGCTCGCTCCTACACAAAGCCCAACCCGGCTGCCGATTCAGGCCAAGGCACGGTTTTTTGACTCACCTATTCGCGTATTTTGCAAGTCTTGGCGTGCGGCTTCCGGGCGGTGGCAAACAGCAGATTAACGGAGGTTTGTTGATTGGAAGGCTCTAGATCAATGGTTTCGGCGGTTGGTGATGGCCCCTGAATTGGGTGGGTATAGCCCCGAAGTACCACGTATTCGCATCTTTGTAAGAACTTATTTCATTGTAAAGCGCCGTAATAACAACAACTTAGAGTTGTAAATGTTGCGATATTGGTCATTCCGACGGTCGCTTGACAGTGTTTTTGGCCGAATCTTTAGTCAGGTGTGTAAGAAATTGTTTCGCATCGTAGGCAGCTGCATCGTGAGGGCGCTGCAGCCTTAGCCGGGAAACAATAAAAGCTAGGGAGAACGTCATGAGCACTGTCTTTCGAGTCCTGTCCCAAGGGGCGATTTCGCCCATTTCCTCTCATCTTTCCGAATATCACGACCCGCCGGGTCATTGACCCAGGTGCCGGCCAACTTCGCCGGTACCGTCAGGGATAGAACCTCCTGCTGAAGAGCATGAACTGCGCTAGCACCTGCGTCGCTTCAAGGTAGGCGTCATCTAATCCCCCAAATCCCGAAGTCAAGTCGAAAGCGTGGCGCATGACCTTGCTGCCATGGCGCACGCCCCTACGCAGTCGGAAGTGAGGAATCAGCAAAATGGCCAATTTCAACCTCGCGGACCTGGATTTCATCCTCCAGCAGATTCTTATCGCCGAAGCACACGCTTCCGGGGAGGATCTTCGCGACCTGCTACCCAACGTGCAGGTGCCTTTCGGCCTGCGCACCATCGATGGCTCGTTCAACAACCTGTTCGCTGACCAGTCCCAGTTCGGCGCTGCGGATAGCATTTTCCCGCGCCTGCTGGACCCGGTGTTCCGGCCTGCGGAGGCAGGAACTTCCTACGCGCAGACCACGGGCACGGTGATCGACTCCCAGCCGAGGACGATCAGCAACCTGATTGTCGACCAGACCGCCAATAATCCTGCAGTGGTGGCGGCGGCCTTCGATCCGGGGCCGGACGGGACCTTCGGGACCGCCGACGATGTGCTGAAGGACGGCGCCCAGATCGTGACCAGCCCTGGTCTCGACGGGCTGTTCGGTACGGGCGATGACACGCCGACCTTCTTCATTCCCAACGTCGCGCCAGATGGCGGCCTGTCCGCCCCCTTCAATGCGTGGATGACCTTCTTCGGGCAGTTCTTCGACCACGGCCTGGACCTGGTCACCAAAGGCGGCAACGACATCGTCTTCATCCCGCTGCAACCGGATGACCCGCGCTTCGTGGTGGGCAGCCCGACCAACTTCATGGTCCTGACCCGCGCCACCATGCTGCCGGGCGCAGATGGGATCCTGGGTACTGCCGACGATATCCATGAGCAGCAGAACACCACGTCGCCCTTCGCTGACCAGAACCAGACCTACAGCTCGCATCCGTCGCACCAGGTGTTCCTGCGTGCCTACGAGATCGGTGCCGATGGGCAGCCGCATGCCACCGGCAAGCTGATCACCAACCGCGCCCTCGGGGCGGACGGCGAGTTCGGCACCGCCGATGACGTGGAAATCGGCGGCATGGCCACCTGGGCGGTGGTCAAGGCGCAGGCCCGTGACATCCTCGGGATCAACCTGACCGACGCCAACGTCTTCGATGTGCCGCTGCTGGCCACCGATGCCTATGGCAACTTCATCAAGGGCCCGAACGGCTTCCCGCAAGTCGTCATGAAAGGGGCCGATGGCCTGGCCGGCAGCGCTGACGACTTCCTGGTGGAAGGCAATCCGCTGGCGCCCATCGACCTGACCAATGCGGTCGGCACCGGCCACCAGTTCCTTATCGACATCGCCCATAGTGCCGACCCCTCGGCCGCAGCTGGGCTGGTGCGCGACAACAACGGCGTGATCGGTGGTGTCCAGCCGGCCGGTACCTATGACGGCGAACTGCTCGATGCCCACTACATGGCTGGCGACGGCCGGGTCAACGAGAACATCGGCCTGACCACCGTGCACCACGTGTTCCACTCCGAGCACAACCGCCTGGTGGAACAGACCAAGGCGACACTGCTGGCTTCCGGTGATGTGGCGGTCCTCAATCAATGGCTGCTGACGCCCGTAGTCACCATCCCCGCCGACACCTCGACCCTCGACTGGAACGGCGAGCGTCTGTTCCAGGCCGCCAAGTTCGGCACCGAAATGCAGTACCAGCACCTGGTGTTCGAAGAATTCGCCCGGACCATCCAGCCGCAGGTGGATGGATTCCTGGCACCGTCCGGCTATGACACCACCATTGATCCGTCCATCGTCGCCGAGTTCGCCCACACGGTTTACCGTTTCGGCCACTCGATGCTGACCGAGACCATCGACCGCTTCGACCCGAACTTCAACCCGGTCACGGTCGATCCTCTGCACCCGACCAACGACCAGCAGATCGGCCTCATCGCCGCCTTCCTCAACCCATTGGCCTATGCCGCCAGCGGCCCGAGCGCCGAACAAGCGGCCGGTGCGATCGTGCGTGGCCTGACCCGCACCGTGGGCAATGAGATCGATGAGTTCGTCACTGAGGCCCTGCGCAATAACCTGGTGGGCCTGCCGCTTGACCTGGCGGCACTGAACATCGCTCGTGGCCGCGACGCCGGTATTCCGTCGCTGAACGCAGCACGCCGCGAGTTCTATCACATGACTGGCGACGAGCAACTGACCCCCTATACCAGTTGGGTGGACTTTGCCGATCACCTCAAGCACATGGAGTCGCTGATCAACTTCATTGCGGCCTACGGCACCCACGTCAGCATCACAGGCGCCACCACCCTGGCAGACAAGCGCGCGGCCGCAACCTTGCTGGTGCTGGGCGGTGCCGGTGAGCCGACTGACCGCCTGGACTTCCTGCACAGCACCGGCGCCTGGGCCAGCGGCGCCAACGGCGTGACCATTACCGGCCTGGACAATGTGGACTTCTGGATCGGTGGCCTGGCCGAGGAGAAAATGCCCTTCGGTGGCATGCTGGGCTCCACCTTCAACTTCGTCTTCGAGACCCAGTTGGAAGCCCTGCAGGACGGTGACCGCTTCTACTACCTGTCGCGTACCGCGGGGATGCACTTTGGCACCGAGCTGGAGAACAACTCCTTTGCCAAGCTGGTGATGCTCAACACCGACGTCACCCACCTGCCCAATGCGATCTTCACCACGCCGACCTGGACCCTGGAAGTCAACCAGGCTGTTCAGCACACGGGGTTGGGAGTTGGTGGCCGTGATGACCCCACCGGCGGCATCCTCATCAACGGCGTGGAGATCACCCCCCTGGTGATCCGGGACGATCCCAATACCGCCGCTGTGGAAACCAACTACTTGCGCTACACCGGTCCGGACCACGTGGTGCTCGGCGGCACGGCTGGCGATGACATCATCATTTCCAGCGAGGGCGATGACACCCTCTACGGTGATGGTGGCAATGACGTGCTCGAAGGCGGCTATGGCAACGACACCGTGATGGGCGGGGCCGGCGACGACATCATCACTGACGCCGGCGGCGACAACCGCATGGAAGGCGGCGACGGCAACGATGTGATCCATGTTGGCAGCATGATGGCCGGAGGCGTTGGCAATCTGATCCTCGGTGGCAGCGGCAAGGACTTCATCGTCACCATCGAAGACATGTCCACCACCTTCGGTGGCCAGGGCGACGACTTTATCTACAGCGCCAAGACAAGCCTGCCACCCACTGGCAACGAGGGCGACGACTGGATCGAGTGGGGTACCCAGGACGGTGCGCCTGGCGACAACTTTGCGCCCCTGCTGGCTGACAACATCATCGGCAACGATGTGTTCATCGGCGGCGGCGGCTTCGACGAGATGATCGGGGAGGGCGGCGACGACATCTTCGTGGGCAGCGATGCCCAGGACAAGATGGACGGCATGTCCGGCTATGACTGGGTCACTTACAAGAACGACAACATCGGCGTAACCGTCGACCTGTCCCTGGCGGCCTTCCTCGGCATCGGTGAGGTGGGCGACCACATTGCCTTCCCCGTGGCGCAGTCGCCGGCCTCCATCTTCGACCGTTTCGCCGAAGTGGAAGGCCTGTCCGGTTCTGACTTCGCCGACATCCTGCGTGGTGACGACGTGGACCCGACCACCATCATCAACCATGGTGGCGCCACCGGTGGCGCGCTGACCAACCTGGACCTGGTCACCGGCCTGCGGGCCTTCCTCGGCGATCAGGCCTCGGTAGGCGCGGATGCCATCCTAGGTACCGCAGACGATCTGGTGGACACCTTCGTCGGCGGCAATATCATCCTCGGCGGCGGTGGCAGCGACATCATCGAGGGCCGCGGCGGCAACGACTTGATCGATGGCGACCTGTGGCTGAACGTGCGCATCAGCGTGCGCCAGAACCTCGACGGCACGGGGCCCGAGATCGCTACATTCGACAGCATGGTGGACCTGATTCCGCTGATGCTGAACCGCACCTACAACCCCGGCCAGCTGGTGGCGGTGCGTGAACTGCTCAATGGTGGTGCGGACTTCGATACCGCCAACTACCAAGGCCTGGCAAGTGAGTATTCGGTGGTGGCCAACGCCGACGGCTCCTTCACCGTGACCGATTCGGTGGCCGGTCGTGATGGCATCGACCGACTGACCAACATCGAGCGCATCCGGTTCTCCGATGACACCCAGGTGCTGGTGCCGGGACTTAATGCTGAACCGACGGGCTCCCTGACCATCACCGATACCAATGGCGGATCGCTGCAGGTCGGTGACTTCCTCAGCGTGTCCGCGGCCGGCGTCAACGACGCTGACAACCCCGGCGGCGGCATCACTGACGTCACCTACGTCTGGCAGGTGGAACGCAATCCCGGTACCGGTGTGTTCGAGGACATCATCGCCGCTCCTGCGGGCGACCTGGCCTTCCAGAGTGCCAACGGCATCCGCTTCCGCATCACTCCGGACCTGGCCGGACTGGTAATCCGGGTGAAAGGTCTCTACGCCGATGCTAATGGGGTGACCGAGCAGGTGTTTTCCGCGCCCTCGGTTGCGGTCGATCCCTTCACTCCACCGCCGCCCACCACAGCTGTCGATCCGGGGCCGGCGATCACCGCCAGCGGGGCCGGTGTACAACTGGTGCGTTCGGACCTGGACTTCATCCTCAACCAGATCCGCATTGCCGAAGCTCACGCCAATGGTGCCGACTTGCTGTCCCTGGTGCCCAACGTGCGCGCGTCGGCCGGCCTGCGTACCGTAACTGGTGAGTTCAACAACCTGCTGAACTTCTCCGGCTTCGATCAGAGCCAATTCGGCGCCGCCGACAACGCGTTCCCCCGGCTGCTGCCGGCGGAATATACCAACGAGCAGGACGAGGCTGCCTTCAACGGCATCACCAACACCAACTACGACTCTGCTACGAACGTGGTGGACAGTGACCCGCGCACCATCAGCAACCTGATCGTCGACCAGACCAGCAACAACCCGGCGGCGGTAGCTGCCGCGGCAGGTACCGATGGCTCCACACTGGTGACCAGCCCCGGCCTGGATGGCTTGTTCGGCACCGCTGATGACCAGCAGGTGAACTTCGTCCCCAACGTTAGCCCGGATGCTGGCCTGACCGCGCCGTTCAACGCCTGGATGACCTTCTTCGGGCAGTTCTTCGACCATGGTCTGGATCTGGTGACCAAGGGCGGCAGCGGCACGGTGTTCATTCCGCTGCAACCGGACGACCCACGCTTTGTTGTCGGCAGTCCGACCAACTTCATGGTCCTGACCCGTGCCACCCAGGTGGCGGGGCCCGGCGCCGACGGCATCCTCGGTACGGCCGACGATACGCGCGAATCCATGAACACCACCTCACCCTTCGTTGACCAGAACCAGACCTACAGCTCGCATCCATCGCATCAGGTGTTCCTGCGCGAGTATGTGATGACGGCCAATGGTCCGGTGGCCACTGGTGATCTGATCACCAACCGAAATCTGGGGGCTGACGGTCAGTTCGGCACCACCGACGATGTGGAAATCGGCGGCATGGCCACCTGGGCGGTGGTCAAGGCACAAGCTCGCGACGTGCTCGGGATCAACCTGACCGACGCCAATGTGTTCGACGTGCCGCTGCTGGCCACCGATGACTACGGCAACTTCATCAAGGGGCCGAACGGCTTCCCGATGGTGGTTTTCGTCGGTCCGGACGGTCTGCCGGGTACCCCTGATGACGTGCTGCTGGAAGGCAATCCGGCCGCCAACGGCGGCCTCGGGATCAGCCTGGCCGGTGCTGTCGGTACCGGGCACCAGTTCCTCATCGACATCGCTCACGCCGCCGACCCGTCGGCAGCACCGGGGCTGGTCCGCGACAACGACGGCGTGATCAACAGCCAGGCCGGCGTTCCCCAGCCGGCTGGCACCTACGACGGTGACCTGCTGGATGCGCATTACATGGCCGGTGACGGCCGGGTCAACGAGAACATCGGCCTGACCGCCGTGCACGCGATCTTCCACTCCGAGCACAACCGCCTGGTGGAACAGACCAAGAGCACGGTGCTGGCCAGCAATGACGTGGCCTTCATCAACGAGTGGCTGCTGAGCCCGGTCACTAACTTCCCGACCACTCCGGCCGAGATAGCCGCACTGCAGTGGAACGGCGAGCGGCTGTTCCAGACCGCCAAGTTCGGCACCGAGATGCAGTACCAGCACCTGGTGTTCGAAGAGTTCGCGCGGACCATCCAGCCCAACGTCGACCCGTTCTTCGCGCCGACCCAGGTCTATGACATCAACCTCGATCCGTCGATCGTCGCCGAGTTTGCCCACACGGTTTACCGCTTCGGCCACTCGATGCTGACCGAGACGGTGGATCGCTTCGACGCCAACTTCAACCCGGTCACGGCCGATCCGCTGCACCCGACCAACGACCAGCAACTGGGCCTGATCGCGGCCTTCCTCAACCCCCTGGCCTATGCGGCTAGCGGGCTGACCCCGGAAGACGCCACCAGCGCCATCGTCCGCGGCGTGACCCGCACCGTGGGTAACGAGATCGACGAGTTCGTCACCGAGGCCCTGCGCAACAACCTGGTGGGCCTGCCACTCGACCTCGCCGCGCTGAACATCGCCCGTGGACGCGACACCGGCGTGCCGAGTCTCAACCATGCCCGGGCCTCGTTCTACGAAGCCACCGGCGACTCCAATCTGAAGCCCTACGTCAGTTGGGCCGACATGGTGATGCACCTGAAGCATCCGGAATCGCTGATCAACTTCATCGCGGCTTACGGCACACACCTGGACATCACCGGGGCGACCACCCTGGCCGACAAGCGTGCCGCCGCCACCGCGATTGTCCTGGGTGGCGCTACCGCCCCGGCCGACCGGCTGGACTTCCTCAATGGCACGGGTACCTGGACCGGCGTGGAAACCGGCCTGAACCTGGTGGACTTCTGGATTGGTGGCCTGGCCGAGAAGATCATGCCGTTCGGCGGCATGCTGGGCTCGACCTTCAACTTCGTGTTCGAGAACCAGCTGGAGAAACTACAGGACGGTGACCGCTTCTACTACCTGGAGCGCACCGCCGGCCTGAACTTCAACGCCGAGCTGGAAGGCAACTCGTTCGCCAAGCTGATCATGGCCAACACTGCTGCCACTCACCTGCCGGGCGTGGTCTTCCTGACCCCGGCCTTCACCCTTGAAGTCAATCCGTTGCTGCAGCACACCGGCCTCAACGATGCAGGGCTCGATGGCATCCAGGGCACGCTGGACGATGTGGTGGGCGCCGACGGCATCGCCGGCAACTCCGACCCGCTGGGTGACAACCCGCTGCTGCCACTGGTTAGTCGCGACAACCCGGACACTCCCGGGGCCGATACCAACTACCTGTTGTACCGCGGACCCGACCATGTGGTGCTGGGCGGTAGCGCCGGCAACGACATCCTGCGCTCCAGCGAGGGTGACGACACCCTCTATGGCGACGGCGGCAACGACCGCCTGGATGGTGGGTACGGCAATGACTTCATCAATGGTGGCGACGGCGACGACATCATCACGGACGTGGGTGGCGACGACAACATCAAGGGTGACAACGGCAACGACGTGATCCAGGGCGGCAATGGCGTCAACCTGATCCTCGGTGGTTTTGGCAACGACTTCATCATCACCGGTGAAGACGCCAGTGAGGCCTTCGGTGGACAGGGCAACGACTTCATCCTGGGCTCCAAGGCCAACGAGCAGGACATGGGTAACGAAGGGGACGACTGGCTGGAAGCCGGTACCTCGGACGGCGCCCCTGGCGACAACTTCGATCCGGCCGGCAACGACCCGATCGCGGGCAACGACGTCTATGTCGGCAGAGGCGAGGGCGACAAGTTCAACGCCGAGGGCGGTGACGACATCATGGTCGGCAGCGCCGGCCTGGGTGATCGCTACATCGGTGCTTCAGGCTACGACTGGGCGACCTTCAAGAACGACTCGCGCGGCGTCACGATCGACATCAGCGACCGCTTCTTCGATCAGCCGCAACTACCGGGATCGGGCGCTTCTGTGCTGGCTCGCTTCGACTTCGTCGAAGGCCTGTCAGGCTCCGCCTTCGGTGATGTGATCAGCGGCGACGACTCCGATGCCACTACGCTGCCGACAGCTGGAGCCAAGGGCAGCGTGCTGACCAACATCGCGCTGATCTCGGGTCTGCAGGAGTTCCTCGGCGCCGGGGTCACCTTCTTCGACGGCGGCAACATCATCCTCGGCGGCAGCGGCAGCGATATCCTCATGGGGCGCGGCGGCGATGACCTGATCGATGGCGACAAGTGGCTGAACGTGCGCATCAGCGTACGTCAGAACCTGGACGGCTCAGGCCCGGAAATCGCCAGCTTCAACAGCATGGCCGAGATGGTGCCGCTGATGGTCAGGGGCACCTACAACCCGGGGCAACTGGTGATCGTGCGGGAGATCCTGCAGGGCGATGCGGCGCTGGATACGGCGGCCTATCGGGGCCTTTCGTCAGAGTACGACTTCGTCACCAACCTGGACGGCTCTGTGACGGTGACCGACCTGGTGGCTGGTCGTGATGGCGTCGACCGCCTCACCAGCATCGAGCGGCTGCAGTTCACCGACGGGATCATCGATCTGTCGGGCACCGATGCCCTTCCGGTGGGCGCCGTGAGCATCAGCGACGGTACGCCTGAGGTTGGCTCGTTGCTGACCGCATCCCTGGCCGGCGTCACCGATGCCGACAATGTCGGTGGCACCATCACCGGTCCGGTGTCCTACTACTGGCAGGTGGAAACCGTCGCGGGCTCGGGCATCTTCGAAGACATCGTCTTCATCGCCGCCGGTGAGGCATCCCGCGCCACCGGCCGGACGTTCCGCGTCACCGAGGATCTGGCTGGCCTGGCCCTGCGGGTGATGGCCATCTACAAGGACGCTAACGGCGTGCTGGAGACCGTGCTGTCGAACGTGACCGATCTGGTATCGGCCACGCAGGTCAACGATGCGCCGACGGGTGCACCGGTGATCAGCGACACCACGCCGCTGCAAGGCCAGTTGCTGACGGCGAGCATTGACACCATCGCCGATGCGGATGGTACGACCACCTCGGTGTTCAGCTTCCAGTGGCAGTCGTCGCTCAACGGGGTGACCTTCACCAATATCGCCGGTGCCAGTACCGCCAACTTCACGCCGGGTGTGGCCGAGGTTGGGCGGTTCCTGCGGGTGGTGACCACCTACACCGATGACCAGGGCTTCCTCAATACGGTGAACTCGGCGGCAACAGCGGTGGTCGGGGCTCTGTTCAATGGCGGTCCGGGGGCGGATATCTTCAACGGCACGGCCGGTGATGATGTGGCCAACGGCGGTGGCGGCAACGATCAGCTCAATGGCCTGGCCGGCAACGATACCCTGGATGGTGGTGCCGGAGATGACGTACTGCGCGGCGGTACCGGTGCGGACAGCATGACCGGGGGCGCCGGCAACGACACCTTCGAGGTCGACAACGCGCTGGATACGGTAATCGAAGGTAACGAACCAGGCTTCGACGCGGTGTGGACCACGCTGGCCAACTACACCCTGGGGGCCAACCTGGAGGCCCTGATCTACAACGGTGCCGGCAACTTCAGTGGTACCGGCAACGCTCTGGGCAACCTGCTGCGTTCGGTTGGGGGCAACGACATCCTCAATGGCGGTGCGGGCAACGACGTGCTGGTGAGTGGTGCCGGTGATGACCAACTGATCGGTGGTACCGGCAACGACAACATGTCCGGTGGTACCGGCAATGACTTGTACGAGGTGGACAGTGCCGGGGATGTGGTGAACGAGGACGCGGGCGCCGGAACCGACACGGTGCGCTCGCTGGTGGCGAGCTACACCCTGGGGGCCAACGTGGAGAACCTGGTGTATGTCGGGGTCACCAACTTCACCGGTACCGGCAACGGCTTGGCGAACCGCCTGACCAGCGACAGCGGCAACGACAGCCTGAACGGCGGCGGTGGGGATGACATCCTCGAATCCGGGGCCGGCAATGACGTGCTGCGCGGCGGGACGGGCAACGACAGCATGTCGGGCGGCACCGGCAGCGATACCTACGAGGTGGACAGTGTGGGGGACAGCGTGATCGAAGGCAGCGATACCGGCTTCGATGCGGTGTGGACCACGCTGGCCAGCTACACCCTGGGCGCCAACGTCGAAGCGCTGATCTACAACGGCGGTGGCAACTTCAGCGGTGCTGGTAACGGGCTGGGGAACTTCATGCGTTCGGCGGGCGGTAACGACACGCTGAACGGTGGCGCCGGCAACGATGTGCTGGAGTCTGGCCTGGGCAACGATGTGCTGATCGGTGGCACCGGCAACGACGCCATGACCGGCGGCCAGGGTAACGACACCTATGAGGTGGACAGCGTCAACGACATCGTCACCGAGGCGCTTGGTGGTGGCATGGATGCGGTGTGGACCACCCTGGCCAGCTACACGCTGGGGGCCAACGTGGAGATCCTGGTGCGTGCGGGCAACGCGGCCTTCGTGGGCAACGGCAACGGGTTGAGCAACACCCTGATCGGTGGTGGTGGTGTCGATACCCTGAACGGCGGCGGCGGCAACGACGCCCTGCGCGGTGGTGCCGGCAACGACATCCTTATCGGCGGCGCGGGCAACGACGTGTTCCAGTTCGCGGCGGGTTTCGGCCAGGACCGCATCCTGGACTTCGATGCCAACCCGGCAGGCGGCCAGGATCGCATGGACGTGACGGCGCTGGGCATCACTGCGGCGACCTTCGCGGCCAACGTGGTGATCGCCGATGTCGGGGCGGATACCCAGGTCACCATCGGGGCCAACAGCATCACCCTGGTGGGCGTGGCGGATGCCACCACCGTGACCCAAGCGGACTTCATCGTCAGCTGAGGAGGCAGCCGACACGCCCGCTGCAGTAATCAGAAAAGGGGAAAGCACCCAGTGCTTTCCCCTTTTTTCATGTTTTATTTAAACCTTGAGCCGCTCTATTCCGGCACATTCGGCCCGCCTGGCAAGTGTCGCCGGTTTCTTGGCGATCAAATAAACTTGATGTCCATTAACAAGCAAGAAAGATGCCTCTGAATTGCCCGGATTTCCCACTTGAGTCAACGGTTGTAATCCGCTGATAAGTGGGAATACGACCAGCAGCCGCTCTAGAACGCCACTTCTAGCTGTCAGGAGAAGAGCGTGCCAGGACCGTTGGAAGAGTGCAGCCGCATGTTGAATGCACTTGGCGCACTTTAATTAGTCAACTAATCCTTTTAAATCATTAGCTTAATGTGTTTTTACATTTAGAAACACATACTGACGTTTTATTGACAGTGCCTGGGGCCGGGGCTTTAGTCAGGGTGTGAACGAGCATGACTGTTTTTTGGCACGCAGCGGCGTTGAGGGACATCGCTGTGGCGCCCGCCACAAGAGTGCTAGGGAGAACACCGCAATGAGCATCGATTCATTCTCGCGCAGTGGGCCAAATGGCCCTTCAGCCTGTGCCGCCCCCCAGATCCGTTTCCACGGCCCACCGCTCGTCTGAGTTGAAGTGCCGCCTTTGAGCGCGGCGCTGACGGGGACAAATCCATTCAGTCGGAACTGAGCCACTTCCAAGGCTTGGCGGGTTCGGCCGCGACTGCGATTTGCCCGGCTTGATCGATTTCCTTCGAAGAAACGTGGAATTGCACCCGCGTGGGCGTGATTCGGCCTGACTAATTGCTGTCGGATTGAGGAAAACAACACCATGGCCACCTACATCAAGTCTGACCTCGAGTTCATTCTCCAGCAGATCCTGATCTCTGAAGCCCATGCGGCAGGTGAGGACCTGTCGCTACTGCTGCCGAATTCGCAGGTTCCCTGGGGACTGCGGACCGTCGATGGATCATTCAACCACCTGGTACTGGGACAGACCGAGTTCGGGGCGGCGGACAACCTGTTTCCGCGCTTGCTCGATCCGGTTTTCCGCATTGCAGATAACGGGACGACCTACAGCCAGACTAGTGGTTTAGTGTTCGACTCGCAGCCGAGGATCATCAGTAACCTGATCGTCGACCAGACCGCCAGTAACCCGGCGGCGGTGGAAGCCAACGGTGGCGCGGCTCCCGTCCTGAGCCCGGGACTCGATGGCATCTTTGGCACGCCGGATGACCAGGAGGTGTTCTTCATCCCCAACACCACACCGGATGAAGGCCTGTCGGCACCGTTCAACTCCTGGTTCACCTTCTTCGGCCAGTTCTTCGACCATGGCCTGGACCTGGTGAGCAAGGGGGGCAGCGGGACCATCTTCATTCAACTGCAAGAGGACGATCCGCTGTTCGACTCGAACAGCGCGACCAATTTCCTGGTCCTGACCCGTGCTACCAACCAGCCGGGTGAGGATGGTGTCCTGGGTACCGAGGACGATATCCACGAGCACACCAACACCACGTCCCCCTTCGTCGACCAGAACCAGACCTACAGTTCGCACCCCTCGCACCAGGTGTTCCTGCGCGAATATGTGTCGACGGCCAATGGTCCGGTTACGACCGGCAAGCTGATCACCAATCGTGATCTGGTCAATGGCGTATTCGGAGATGGTGATGACGTGGACCTGGGCGGCATGGCCACCTGGGCAACCGTCAAGGCCCAGGCACGCGACGTCCTTGGCATCAACCTGACCGATGCCGACGTGGGCAGCATTCCGCTGTTGGCCACTGATCCCTACGGCAACTTCATCAAGGGTGCCAACGGCTACCCGCAAGTGGTAATGAGCGATGGTGCCGGTGGGACCTTCCTGGTCGAAGGCGATCCGACCGCTAACGGCGGACAGGGCATCAGTTTGGCCAACGCTGTGCGCACCGGCCATGCCTTCCTCGATGACATCGCCCATAGCGCGAACCCCTTCAATAGCCAGACCGGCGCGCTGCTGGCCGCCGACGCTGACGGCGTTGCCGGAACCGACGATGGCAATCCGGCCACCTACGACAACGAATTGCTGGACTCACACTACATCGCCGGTGACGGCCGGGTGAACGAGAACATCGGTCTCACCGCTGTGCACCATGTGTTCCATTCCGAACACAACCGGCTGGTGGAGCACACCAAGCAGGTTATTCTGAGTTCCGGTGATGTGGAGTTCCTCAACCAGTGGCTTCTGGTTCCCGTTGTCGGACAGATTCCCGCCGATACATCCACTCTGGTATGGAATGGCGAGCGCCTGTTCCAGGCCGCCAAGTTCGGTACGGAAATGCAGTACCAGCACTTGGTGTTCGAGGAATTTGCCCGCAAGGTGCAACCGAACATCGATGAGTTCCTGGCGCCCACGGGTTTCGACGCCAGCATCGACCCTTCGATCGTCGCCGAGTTCGCCCACGTGGTGTATCGCTTCGGTCACTCCATGCTGACTGAAACCATCGACCGCCTGGACCCGAACTTCGTCAACAGCGAAATCGGCCTGATCGCCGCCTTCCTCAATCCCCTGGCGTTTGCCGAAGGGGGAGCGGACGCCGATGCCGCCGCCGGTGCCATTATCCGTGGCGTGACGCGCCAGCAGGGTAACGAGATCGACGAGTTCGTCACCGAAGCGCTGCGCAACAACCTGCTGGGCCTGCCCCTGGATCTGGCCACCATCAACATCGCCCGTGGCCGTGACGCCGGTATCCCGTCGCTGAACGCTGCACGCCGCGAGTTCTTCGAGGCTACGGGTGACGCTCAGCTGGAGGCCTACAGCAGCTGGGTGGACTTCATGGGTGGCCTCAAGCATGAGGCGTCGCTGATCAACTTCATCGCCGCCTATGGCACTCACTCCACCATCACTGGCGCATTGACTCTTGACGACAAGCGCGCTGCCGCCATGGCCATCGTTCTAGGTGGTGCTGGTGCACCCGAGGATCGCCTGGCCTTCTTGCACAGCACCGGAGAATGGGCCAGCGGCGCCAATGGAGTGACCACTACCGGCCTGGATCTGGTGGACTTCTGGGTGGGCGGTCTGGCCGAGAAGCAGATGCCCTTCGGCGGGCTGCTGGGTTCCACCTTCAACTTCGTCTTCGAGACCCAGTTGGAGGCCCTGCAGAACGGCGACCGCTTCTACTACCTGGGCCGCTTGGCAGGACTCAACTTCCTCACCGAGATGGAGCAGAACTCCTTCGCCAAGATGGTGATGCGCAACACCGACGTTGATCGACTGCCGGCGGATATCTTCTCTGCCCCTGGTCTGATCCTGGAAGTCGACCAAGCCCGGCAGTTCAATGCGGGTGTCGTCAACAACCCCGGTGCTGATGGAATTCTTGGCGATGATCCATCCACCCCGCTTGTGGATGAAAGCGCCGACGATATCGCGACGCCCAACGAGGACCCGCTGGGCGACAATGTGCTTGTTCCGTTGGTGATCCGCGACAACCCGGCCACTCCGGGAGCCGACACCAACTACTTGCGCTACACCGGTGAAGACCACGTGGTGCTCGGTGGCACCAACGAAGCCGACATCCTGATCGCCAGCATCGGCGATGACACCATCTGGGGCGATGGCGGCAATGACCGTATCGAAGGCGGCGATGGCGTGGACAGCCTCAATGGCGGCGCCGGCGACGACATCATCACGGACATGGGCGGCGACGACAACATCAAGGGCGACGACGGCAACGACGTCATCCATGGCGGCAACGGCTTCAACCTGATCCTCGGCGGCGCCGGCAATGACTTCATCATCACCGGCGAAGACGTCTCGGAAACCTTCGGCGGTACTGGCAACGACTTCATCTACGGTGCCAAGGGCAACCTGCAGACTGCCGGTAACGAAGGCGACGACTGGATCGAGATCGGTACCCAGGACGGTGCCCCCGGTGACAACTTCTCGCCCTTTGCCCTGGATGAAGTACCCGGCAACGACGTCTTCGTCGGTGGCGGTGGCTTCGATGAGATGATCGGTGAAGGCGGCGACGATATCTTCTTCGGCTCGGAAGGTGCCGACCACTTCGATGGTGGCTCCGGCTTCGACTGGGTCAGCTACAAGTTCGACCCGTTCGGCGTGCTGGCCGACATGATCGTCGACGACTTCTTCGAGCCGCCGGTACCGGCCTCCAACGCCGGCATCTTCGACCGCTTCGCCTTCGTCGAAGGCTTGGCGGGTTCGCAGTTCGGTGATGTCCTGCGTGGTGACAACGCGGATGCTGCGGAGATCGCTGAAAACGGTCCGCTGGGCAGCGTGCTGAACCAGGCCGGCATCGACCTGATCGCCGGGCTGCAGGAGTTCCTCGGCGCAGGTGTCACGTCGTTCGGCGGGGGCAACATCATCCTTGGCGGTGGCGGCAGCGATATCCTCGAAGGCCGCGGCGGCGATGACCTGATCGATGGCGATCGTACGCTCAACGCCTATGTCAGCGTGCGTACCAATCCTAGCGATCCGGCCACGGAAATTCGCCGGGTCGACAGTATTGGCGCGCTGATTCCGGACATGCTCTCGGGTGCGATCAATCCGTCGCAGCTGGTCATCGTGCGTGAAGTCATCCAGACCGTTGGCCCCAACTACGACACAGCGGTTTACTCGGGCAACTTCGACGACTACCAGGTCGATATCAACAACAACGGCACCACGCTGGACTTCAGCGACGACGTGATCACGGTGACCCACCTTGAGGTGGACGTCGACGGCAATACCGTCATTGGTGCCGACGGCGTGGACCGGCTGACCGGCATCGAACGGCTCCAGTTCAACGATCAGTCCGTGGCTTTGGTGCCGGGTGGCAACGCCGGCCCGCAGGGGCTGCTGCAGATCAGCGATAACACTCCGCAGAACGGCCAGGTCCTGACCGCTTCGTCCCTGCTGGTGACCGATGCGGACAACATTACCGGAGGGAACCCGACGGGCGCGATTACCGGGCCGGTTGCCTACTTCTGGCAAAGAGAGACCGTTGCCGGATCGGGTTTGTTCGTGGATATCGTCAACGAAGCCGGGGAACGACCGGAAACGGCGCAACGCGACAGCTTCCGTGTGACTGCCGACCTCGACGGCCTGGCGCTGCGGGTGAGGGCTGTCTACAAGGACGCCGATGGCGTGCTGGAGAACGTGTTCTCGAACGCTACTGCCGCGGTGAACGGCAACGTGGTTGTTGCGCCGCCAGCAGCCGTACCGCAGGAAAGCTTCGTTGCCAGCCCCGGCGTACATCTGGTTCGCAGCGACCTGCAGTTCATCCTCGACCAGATCATTATCTCCGAGCGCCATGCCGCTGGTGAGAACCTGCTGGATATCGTGCCTAACTCTCGCGGTGCATTTGGTCTGCGCACTGTGGATGGCTCCTTCAATAACCTGGTTCCGGGTCAGGAGCACTTCGGTGCGGCTGACCAGCCTTTCCCGAACCTGGTCCCACCCGTGTTCCGTGACGACCAGGACGGGGACACCATGAACCTCGGCCCGGGAGGCGTGGTCACCAACACCGACTACGGCGCCCCCGGCAATGTGGCCGATACTGACCCGCGGACCATCTCCAACCTGATCGTCGACCAGACCATCACCAACCCAGCCGCTGTGCAGGCCTATGTGGATGCCGGTCTGGGAACCCTGGACCCCAGTGGCGTGCTGCTGGACCTGAACGGCGCACCGATCCCGGCTGGCCAGCCGCTGTTCATCCCCAACACCGCGCCGGACGAGGGGCTGTCCGCCGGCTTCAACTCCTGGTTCACCCTGTTCGGCCAGTTCTTCGACCATGGCCTGGACCTGGTGACCAAGGGCGGCAATGGCTTTGTCTTCGTGCCGCTGCAGCCGGATGACCCCCTCTTCGTTCCGGGGGGTACCTCGAACTTCATGATCCTCACCCGCACCAGCAACGATGCTCCGGGGCAGGACGGCTTGATGGGCACCGCAGACGACATCATCGGTGGCGGACCGCTCAATACGACCACGCCGTTCGTCGACCAGAACCAGACCTATACGTCCCACGCCTCGCACCAGGTGTTCCTGCGCGAGTACGAGCCAGACGCTAGCGGAAATCCGGTCGCCACGGGTCGCATGCTCGATGGCGTCGGTGGCCTGCCGACCTGGGCCGAAGTCAAGGCTCAGGCCGCCCAGATGCTGGGCATCCAGTTGACCGATGGCAACATCGGCAATGTCCCGCTGTTGGCGACTGACCTCTATGGCAAGTTCATCCCGGGAGCGAACGGGTTCGCGCAGATCGTCACCCTTGTTGGCGACCAGATCGTGCTCGTCGAGGGCGTCGCGGGCGGCCTCGCGATTCCGGGCAACGCCCTGTTCACCGGGCATGCGTTCCTGGATGACATCGCCCATGCGGCCAACCCGTTCAACAGCCAGACCGGCGCGTTGATGACGGCGGATGCAGACGCGGTAACCGGTCCGGTACCGAACCCCGCATTCGATCCGAATCTACCGGTGGGGCCAGGCAACCAACCGTTCCTGCCCCAACCGGCCAATACCTTTGACAACGAACTGCTCGACCGCCACTTCATCACAGGCGACGGGCGTGGTAACGAGAACATCGGGCTGACCTCGGTTCACCATGTGTTCCACGCCGAGCACAACCGCATGGTCGATCAGATCAAGGCTGTGGTGCTGGCCAGCAACGATCCGGATTTCATCAGCAATTGGCAGAATGCGGACGGCAGCTGGAATGGCGAACGTCTGTTCCAGGCGGCTCGCTTCACGACGGAAATGCAGTACCAGCACCTGGTGTTCGAGGAGTTCGCCCGCAAGGTGCAGCCGCAGGTGGATGTGTTCTTCAATGCCACCCAGGTGTATGACACCCAGATCAACCCGGCGATCGTCGCCGAGTTCGCCCACGTGGTGTACCGCTTCGGCCACTCCATGCTCACCGAGACTGTGGACCGGCTGAACCCGGACTTCACCGACGCGGGCAGCATGGATCTGATCGATGCCTTCCTGAACCCGCTAGCGTTCAACAACAACGGCGCCCTGTCGGCTGAGGAGGCTGCCGGCAACATCGTCCGTGGCATGACTCGCCAGACCGGCAACGAGATTGACGAGTTCGTCACCGAGGCATTGCGCAACAACCTCCTCGGATTGCCACTGGACCTGGCCACCATCAACATCGCTCGCGGCCGTGACACCGGCGTGCCCACGCTCAACGCGGCGCGTCAGGACTTCTACAACGCGACCGGCGACAGCCAGCTGCGGCCCTACACCAGTTGGGTCGACTTCGCTGCTCATCTGAAGCACCAGACGTCCATCGTCAACTTCATCGCGGCCTATGGCACCCATGCCGAATTGCTGGCGGCTGACGTGAATACGACTGCCGAGAAGCGTGCGGTGGCCTTCGCCCTGGTGTTTGGTGGCGATGCGATCATCAACGAAGGGACGGCGGAACAGCGCACCTTCACCGCCGACACCGCGGATCGTCTGGCCTTCCTCAATGGACCCGCGGCTACCACTGGGGTCAACGATATCGACCTGTGGATCGGTGGTTTGGCTGAAAGGCAGATGCCCTTCGGTGGTCTGCTGGGCTCGACCTTCAACTTCGTGTTCGAGAACCAGATGGAGAAACTCCAGGACGGCGATCGTTTCTACTACCTCGAACGCACGGCGAGCATGAACTTCCTCACCGAGCTGGAGAACAACTCCTTCGCCAAGATGGTGATGGCCAACACCAACGCGATCCACCTGCCAGGGGATATCTTCTCCGACCCAGGCCTGATCCTGGAGGTGGACATTTCCCGGCAGTTCAACGCGGATGTGGTCAACCCGGGGGCTGATGGCATTCTCGGTGATGATCCCTCGACGGTGGGTATCGACGAAAGCCTCGACGACTTCGCTGCTCCAGGCGAAGACCCGCAGGGCGGCAGTGCCTTGCTGCCCTGGGTGATCCGCGACAACCCGGTCAATACCGACAATCTCGCCACGGCGTTCTACAACGAGGCGAACACCAACTACCTGCGCTACACCGGTGATGAGCACGTGGTGCTGGGCGGTACCGACGGCGACGACGTCATGATCGCCAGCATCGGTGACGACACGATCTGGGGCGATGGCGGTCGTGATCGCATTGAAGGCGGCGACGGCAACGACCTGATCCGCGCAGGCGATGGCGACGACATCATCACCGACCGCGGCGGCGACGATAACATCCAGGGCGACGGTGGCAACGACGTCATCCACGGCGGCAATGGCATCAACCTGCTGCTGGGTGGTTTCGGCAACGACTTCATCGTCTCGGGTGAGGACGCCACGGAAATCTTCGGTGGCGTCGGCAACGACTTCATCCTTGGTACCCGTGGCAACGAAGCGCAGTTCGGCAACGAGGGTGATGACTGGCTGGAACTGGGCGGTCCCGACGGCAACGCCGGTGACAACTTCAACGAGTTCGGCCTGGACAACGTGCCCGGCAACGATGTGTACATCGGCGAGCGCGGCATCATCGACCGCATGGATGGCGAGGGTGGTGACGACATCATGCTCGGCAATGGCGGCGAGGGCGACCGCTATGTCGGTGCCTCCGGCTTCGACTGGGCAGTGTTCCGCGACGACCCGCAGGGGGTCAATATCGAGTTCGACCTGCGTGCCTTCGACGAAACCCCGGTGACTCCGTCGACCGCTTCCCTGTTGACTCGCTTCGAGTTCATGGAAGGTCTGTCCGGTTCGTCCCACAGCGACATCCTCAAGGGTGACGACCGCGATGCGGCGGCCATCTCCACCTCGGGCGTGAACGGCAGCATCCTCACCAACATCGGCCTGATCGCCGGGTTGGGGGAATTCCTGGGCACTGGGGTCACCTCGTTCGGCGCCGGTAACATCATCCTCGGTGGCAGCGGTAGCGACATCATCGCGGGCCGGGGCGGGGATGACCGGATCGACGGCGATCGCTCGTTGACCGTCTATATCAGCGTGAAGCAGAACGCCGACGGAACCGGACCGGAGATTGACCGCGCCTTCAGCATGACCGAGCTGGTACACGACATGCTTACCGGCCGCTACACCCCCGGTCAGTTGGTGGTCACTCGCGAGCTGCTCGCCGGCAATGGGGCGTTCAACTACGACACCGCCGAGTTTTCCGGCAATCGTGCCGATTACACGGTGCTCAACAACGGTGATGGCACCTGGACCGTGACCGACACTGTCGATGGACGCGATGGTAGCGACCGCCTGAGTGGTATCGAGCGCCTGCAGTTCAACGATGTCAGCGAGGCGCTGGTGGTTGGTCTCAATAGCGGGCCGGTAGGGTTGGCGACGGTCAACGACGCGACCCCTGAAGTTGGCACTCGGCTGGTGGCATCCATTGCCGGAGTCACCGATGCCAATAATGCTGGAGGCACCATCACCGGGCCGGTGTCCTACTACTGGCAGGCGGATGTTCGTGGTGATGGCATCTTCGAGGACATCATCATCGAGAATGCTGGTGCCGAGCTGGCTCGTGCCACCGGACAGAGCTTCCTGCTCACGGCCGCCCAGGCTGGTCTGGCCCTGCGGGTCAAGGCTGTCTACAAGGACGCCAACGGCGTGCTGGAGACGGTGTACTCGGCAGTGACTGCACCGGTTTCGGCCACCCAGACCAACGATGCGCCGACGGGTGCACCGGTGATCAGCGACACCACGCCGCTGCAAGGCCAGTTGCTGACGGCGAGCCGCGGCACCGTGGCGGACGTCGATGGAACGACGACCTCGGTGTTCAGCTTCCAGTGGCAGTCGTCGCTCAACGGCACGACCTTCACCAACATTGGCGGTGCCACGGGCGCCGACTTCACCCCGGGTGCGGCCCAGGTCGGGCGGTTCCTGCGGGTGGTGACCACCTACACCGATGACAGCGGCTTCAGCAACACGGTGAACTCGGCAGTGACCGCGGCGGTGGGCGTGCTGTTCACCGGTGGTGCGGCGGCGGAGACCTTCAACGGGTCGGCCGGTGACGACGTGGCCAACGGTGGTGGTGGTAACGACATCCTCAATGGTCTGGCGGGCAACGACACATTGGCCGGTGATCTGGACAACGACCAGCTCAACGGCGGTGCCGGCAATGACGCGCTGGATGGTGGTGCCGGAGATGACGTACTGCGTGGTGGTACTGGGGCGGACAGCATGGTCGGCGGTGCCGGCAACGACACCTTCGAGGTCGACAACGCGCTGGATACGGTAATCGAAGGTAACGAACCAGGCTTCGACGCGGTGTGGACCACGCTGGCCAACTACACCCTGGGGGCCAACCTGGAGGCGTTGATTTACAACGGCGCTGGCAACTTCAACGGCACCGGCAACGCTCTGGGCAACCTGCTGCGTTCATCCGGAGGCAACGACACCCTCAATGGCGATGCGGGCAACGACGTACTGGAGAGTGGTGCTGGTAACGACCAACTGATCGGTGGGGCTGGCAACGACAACATGTCCGGTGGTACCGGCAGCGACACGTACGAGGTGGACAGTGCCGGGGATGTGGTGAACGAGGGCGCGGGTGCCGGTACTGATACGGTCCGCTCGCTACTGGCGAGCTACACCCTGGGGGCCAACGTGGAGAACCTGGTGTATGTCGGGGTCACCAACTTCACCGGTACCGGCAACGGCTTGGCGAACCGCCTGACCAGCGACAGCGGCAACGACAGCCTGAACGGCGGCGGTGGGGATGACATCCTCGAATCCGGGGCCGGCAATGACGTGCTGCGGGGCGGGACTGGCAACGACAGCATGTCGGGCGGTACCGGCAGCGATACCTACGAGGTGGACAGTGTCGGCGACAGCGTGGCCGAAGGTGGAGATACCGGCTTCGATGCAGTGTGGACGACCACGACCAGCTATACCCTGGGCGCCAACGTCGAAGCGCTGATCTACAACGGCGGTGGCAACTTCAGCGGTACTGGTAACGGGCTGGGGAACTTCATGCGTTCGGCAGGTGGCAACGACACCCTCAACGGTGGTGCCGGTAATGACGTGCTGGAATCGGGCCTGGGTAACGATGTGCTGATCGGCGGCACCGGCAACGATGCCATGACGGGTGGCCAGGGTAACGAGACCTACGAAGTGGACAGCGCCAACGACATCGTCACCGAGGCGTTGAACGGCGGTATGGATGCCGTGTGGACCACCTTGGCGAGCTACACCCTGGGTGCCAACGTGGAGATCCTGGTGCGTGCAGGCAACGCGGCCTTCGTCGGCAACGGCAACGGGCTGAGCAACACCCTGATCGGTGGTGGTGGTGTCGATACCCTGAACGGCGGCGGCGGCAACGACGCCCTGCGCGGTGGTGCCGGCAACGACATCCTCACCGGTGGCGTGGGCAGTGACGTGTTCCAGTTCGCGGCGGGCTTCGGCCAGGACCGCATCCTGGACTTCGATGCCAACCCGGCAGGCGGCCAGGATCGCATGGACGTGACGGCGCTGGGCATCACTGCGGCGACCTTCGCGGCCAACGTGGTGATCGCCGATGTCGGGGCGGACACCCAGGTCACCATCGGGGCCAACAGCATCACCCTGGTGGGCGTGGCGGATGCCACCACCGTGACCCAGGCGGACTTCATCGTCAGCTGAGGAGGCAGCCAACGCGCACGATGCAGTAACGGAAAAGGGGTGAAGCCCTCGCGGCTTCACCCCTTTTTCATGGCATGAAGAATCGCCGTTTCACCTGCTTGATATTTCGAACGGCCGGTGCGTATTTTGTACAAGTCGCCATCCAGAGCGGCCGTAGTGCACAAGGACAACAATCATGACTACCAAAGTCCGCAGCCCGCTCGCCGAGCGCCTGGCCGGCATTGAAGAGATCGAGTGTGTCACTCCCGACCTGAACGGGGTGATGCGCGGCAAGGTTATGACGGGGGAGGGCTTTCTCTCGGGGCGACGCCTCCAACTGGCGCGTGGCGTGCTGCTGCAATGCATCATGGGCGGCTATCCGCCAGCCCGCTTCTACGGCAGTGACGACGGCGACCTAGCCCTGGTCGCGGAGCCGAGCCAGGTTCATTGCCTGCCCTGGAGCGAGCGTTCGCGCGCCTTGGCTATCTGCGATGCCCAGGAACTGGACGGTCGTCCGTCCGGGCTTTCGACCCGAGGCCTGCTGCGCAAGGTGGTGGAGCGTTATGCTGCCTATGGCTGGAAGCCCGTGGTGGCCACCGAGCTGGAGTTCTTCGTCTTTGCTCCCAATCCTGATCCGACCCAGGCCTTCCTGCCGCCGGTAGGACTGGATGGTCGTCGCGAGGATGGCTGCTCGGCCTTCAGCGTGTCGTCCAACAATGGTTTGCGGCCATTCTTCGAAGAGGTCTATCGCGGCATGGAAGCCTTCGGTATGCCCCGCGACACCTTCATGCACGAAATGGGCGTCAGCCAGTTCGAGATCAATTTCCTGCATGGCGATCCGTTGCTCCTGGCGGACCAGACCTTCCTGTTCAAGCACCTGCTCAAGGAAGTTGCGCTCAAGCACGGCATTCAGGTTGTCTGCATGGCCAAGCCGTTGGCGCATACGCCGGGTAGTTCGATGCACATCCACCAGAGCGTGGTGAGCCTCGACGATGAGCAGAACATCTTCAGCGACACCAATGGCGAAGCGACTGCGGCCTTCAATCACTTCATCGGAGGACAACAGGCGGCCATGGGGGATTTCACCGCCCTGTTCGCGCCCAACGTGAACTCCTACCAGCGCCTATGCCACCCCTACGCCTCGCCTAACAATGCCTGCTGGTCCCACGACAATCGTGCGGCAGGCCTGCGAATTCCGGCCAGCGCCCCAGTTGCGAGGAGGGTGGAGAACCGTCTGCCCGGCGCCGATGCGAACCCCTATCTGGCCATCGCTGCCAGTCTGGCGGCCGGGCTTTATGGGATGGAGCGGCAGCTACAGCCGAGCGCTCCGATCCAGGGTGAATTCGAGGCTCCGGACGAGTTGCTGTTGCCCTGTACCTTGCATGCGGCCATCGAGCGTCTGAAACGCAGCGATCTGGCACGTGAACTGTTCGGCAACGAGTTCATCGAAGGCTACATTGCTACGAAGACGATGGAGCTCTGCAGCTTCTTCGATGAGATCACTCCTTGGGAACGGCGCGTCCTCGCCGCCCAGGCCTGATCGCCCCGGGACCGCCTTTCCAGGCGGTCCTCCCTGCACTAGAAGCCGCCTGGAGCGTCGATGCATCGGATCTGGAAGTCGTTTCGCGCACTGTATTTTGCCACCTTGCTCATGCTGATCGGCTCCGGCCTGCTCAGTACCTACCTCGGCCTGCGCCTCGCGGCGGACAAGGTGGATGGGCTCTGGGTCGGCGCCCTGATGGCGGCCAACTATTTCGGCCTGATCCTTGGCGGCAAGCTGGGACACCGGCTGATCGCGCGGGTCGGGCATATCCGTGCCTACGTGGCCTGCGCCGGGGTGGTGACGGCGGCCGTGCTTGGGCACGGTCTGATCGACTTCCTGCCAGCCTGGTTGTTCATGCGGATGCTTGTTGGCCTGGGGATGATGTGCCAGTACATGGTGATTGAGAGTTGGCTCACCGAGCAGGCCGAGGCGAGCCAGCGTGGACAGGTTTTCGCGGGCTACATGGTTGCCTCCTACCTGGGGCTGGTACTCGGGCAGTTGGTGCTGGTCCTGCATCCCGGCCTCGGGCCGGAGTTGTTGATGCTGGTGGCAATGTGCTTCGCACTGTGCCTGGTACCGGTGGCGCTGACCCGCAAGCTGCACCCGGCGCCGCTGCATCCGGCACCGCTGGAGCCGCGCTTCTTCATCAAGCGGGTGCCGCAGTCCATGACCACTGTGCTGGTTTCCGGTCTGGTGATCGGTTCCTTCTACGGCCTGGCGCCGCTCTATGCCACGGCCCAGGGCCTGCCTATCGATCAGGTGGGCTTGTTCATGGGGAGCTGCATCCTGGCCGGACTACTCGTGCAGTGGCCGTTGGGCTGGCTGTCGGACCGTCATGATCGCGCGGTGCTGATTCGCAGCACGGCGGCCTTGCTCGCAGTTTCCGCCTTGCCCCTGGCGATCATGCCGACGGCGCCCCTCGAGGTGCTGTTCCCGGTAGGCTTCCTGGTCTGCCTGCTGCAGTTCAGCCTTTACCCGCTCGCGGTGGCTTTCTCCAATGACCATATAGAAACCGAAAGGAGGGTGTCGCTGACCGCCATGTTACTGATCACCTTCGGTGTGGGGGCGAGTATCGGTCCGCTGTTGACCGGCGCACTGATGAAACAGCTGGGGCCGAACATGCTCTATGCATTCGTCTGCTTCTGCGCCACGGTTCTGGTGTTGCGGGTTCGACCGGATGCCGTTACCGGGCTACACCGGGTCGACGAGGCGCCGCTGCACCATGTGCCGACCCCGGACAACATGACCAGTTCACCCCTGGTGGCAGCCCTGGACCCGCGCGTCGATGAAAAGGCGGTGCACGACCAGATGCAGAGCGGCGACGTTCCGCCGCCAGAGCCGTCGACCGAGGGAATGCCGGAACAGCCACAGCCCGACAAATAGTGGCCCAACGCCACATCGTTTTTGCCCAATTATCGACCAGTGCGGCTACCCGAGCTTCAAGCCCAAGGCCTGCCTTGGGACTTCAAGGAGGAACTGGTCATGTCGTTGAGCATTTCCCTGCATCTGCTGGCCAGCGCCCCTCAGGCTGGCAAGCACCACCCCCGCCTGGTTCCGGAGTTGGGCGAGGAGGGGGTGAGCCAGTTGCATCGGCAATTGGTGGCGCGCGTACTCAACCTACCGCCGCTTGGCTTCTGTGAGCGGATCTTCTGGATCGAGGATGGGCCGGACGAGGCCCTTGAAGCCCTGGCCGAGGACAACGACTGGATGGTCGTGGGGCAGCCGGTGGGTGACCTGGGGGAGCGCATGCGACGTATCGCTGCCTTGGGGTTGTCAGAAAACGATGCCGTGGTGCTTATCGGCCAGCATTGCCCGATGCTGGATGCCGATTACCTGTCGGCCGCTTGCGAGGCGCTGCATCAGCACCAGGCGGTTCTGGGGCCGACGGAGGATGGCCGCTACGTGCTCCTCGGCTTGCGACGTGTCGATCCGCGCCTGTTTGAAGCCATGCCCTGGGGCAGTGACCAGGTGCTGGCCCTGACGTGTGAACGCCTGCAGGAGCTGGATTGGCAGCATGGGCTGCTGCCATCGCTATGGGTGATGGACAGTCCCGAGCATCTGCCGCGCCTGGGGCGTCTGGGTTTCAAGCTCGGAACTGTCTGAGGGAAGGTCGACACAGCGGAAGCCATGCCGGGTTGAACGCTAGAAGAGCTCGTCCTTTTCGAATCGACGCGCTTCACGTTGCAGCTGGTAGACGAAGCGCTCGACGTTGCGCTGTACCAGCCCACTCATGTTGTGGAAGCGGATGCCTACGAAGCTCATACCCAGCTTCTCGTCGAAATGCAGATGGCGTAGCTCAACCGGGGTGGTAACGGGGCCGATGGGCATCTTGGCGCTGAAACGCTCATAAATCTGCCCAGGTTGCAGGCGGCCGCTCAGGTCGCCTTCGAACCGCAGCTTGCACCCGGTGGCCGAGATATCCAGCATCACACCCTTTATCGCGGACGACATCTTGTCGCCGTCCAGCTCGATGGGTACCAATTGGCTTTGCTTGAGGGGGGCACGAAAGGCGTTGCGGCGCTGGTGGTAGGTCACCTCGTCGGGCAGTGGGCACCAGTAGCAACGACCTCCCTCGAACTCCCCGAGTGTTGCCGGCTGCTGGGTATCCCAGGCGATACGCACGCCATCATGGAAGCCTTCTACACGGAAGGATTCGCCGCTCTTCAGGAAACGCTCGCCGTCGTTCGGGATCATCTCGTCCAGGGCGATAAGACCGCGATCGCGGTCCACTTCAATCAGGTAACTCTGGAAACGCTGGTTTCGGCCGTGGAAGGTGACGATCAACGGATCGTGATGCTGCTGAAGCAGACGAAGATTGGCCAGGATCTCTACCGGTGTCTTGAGCACCTTGGGGGGTTGAGGGCCGTTAACTTCGTGGAATGGATTGGACACGGTCCAGGTTTCTCCGAACGCAAACGCGGGTTACACAAAGAGCAGTGGCGTCATGCCTCCATGTGTCTTTGTGCCTTTCTTGTAATGTCTTGTCAGGCCTGGCTAAGCGGGCGCTGCTGGCCGATTCTAGCGGCCGCGCCGCGGCTGTCATAGAGGCTGGGCGTGTCACCGCCACGCAGGATGCCGAGCATGCTGCCGATCGTTGCCCGATTGGCGCGGATCAGTCGACCGTTTCGCTCGTTGGTCGTTCTGCATCGTTCGAGCAGCTCGCCCAGTTCGTCGCTGCGTTCGAGCAGTTCCTGGCCCACGGGGGAGCGCTCGGCGAGTTGCTGCAAACCGGCGCGATCGGTGCTCAATTGGAGGCTGGCCAGCAGTTGGCTGCGTTGGTGGCCATGCTGGTCGAGTTGGGCAAGCAGGGGTTGCTTGTCGGCCAGCAGTTTCTCGAGGCGGACGAGGTCGCGCTCGCCCAGAACCTGGAATTCTTCGTCCATTAGCTCAAGCAAACGCTTGGCATGGCCGATATCGTCGGTGAACAGCTGAAGCAGGTTGGTATCGTGCATACGCGCTCTGGGGCCTTAGCGTCCAAGTTCCCCAGCGCCGCCCGTGGACTAGCGCTGGGATTCGAAGTTCAGCAGCTTGCTGGCCACGCGCTTGCTGTCGACCTGGTAGGAGCCGTCGGCAATGGCCTGCTTGAGCTTTTCCACGCGTTCCTTGTCCACCACGGGCAGGTCGCGCAGTTTTTCGCCGGCTTTCTGCAGCACTTGAGCTTCGCTGCTCAGTTGCACGGATTCGCCGCTTTTGGCAGTCGGAGCCTGCTCGCCGGTGTTCTGGGTCGAAGCAGTCTGGCCGCTGGTGACGGTTTCGCTCTTGCCGGCCTGGGTGCTGCCGGTACGCCCGGAGTTGGCAGGCGTGGGGCCGTTATTAAGCCGGTTGAAGTCGATAACCATGATGCTGAACCTCGGACGCTAATTGGACGCTTACCGTTTTATCGGCCCTGTCCGGGATAACTTTAGAAAATTCTTTCGTACCGGCTGAGTTTAGGAAATCAGCCCGGTCCGGCGCCAGCGGAACCATGTCTACATATCTACCTGAACCTGGCCTGGCCCTTTCACTCGGGCCTTGATCACGCGGCCGGAGCTCAGGTTTCGGACCCGTATTTGCTCACCCGGCGCGCCCTTGCTCATGGCTTCGCCCGGCATGCGTACATTGATTGACGAGCCGACGGCGCTGATCACGACCTGGTCGCCCTTGCTCACTACTTCGGCCTGCTCCAGGTGCAATGGGGCCAATACCTGGTCGGAAACCAGGGAGCGCGTAGTTTTCTGTCCAATGATCTGCCCCGGATCGCTCAGAAAGCCCTGGCTCAGGGTGCCCACGTCACGCTCGGCCAGGGCCACGTCCTGATGGGTGATGGGCACGCCACGGCGCAATGCGCGCGTGACTACCACCACTTCGCGATAGAGCTTC
The DNA here is from genome assembly GCF_036328175.1 of Pseudomonas sp. JS3066. Lineage (NCBI taxonomy): Bacteria > Pseudomonadati > Pseudomonadota > Gammaproteobacteria > Pseudomonadales > Pseudomonadaceae > Pseudomonas > Pseudomonas sp. JS3066. Next base: position 3,752,976 of record NZ_CP143312.1, on the reverse strand, counting down.
ACCTGGGCGGGGACGAACACTGTCCAGGGGGCGCTGCCCTCACAGCTGATTCGTACCGTGACACGCCCCAGCGGCTGGGCAGGGCTTTCCAGCTTGGCCGTCAAATCCCTGTCGCATTCTGCCAGCCGCAGGCGGGGATCGAGCCGGTTGACCTGGATTTCGCTGCGACCCTGGATATTGCCGCGCTGCAGATATTCTTCGACGGTGAACTCAAGAAAGCCTTCGGCGGTGCCGATAAGTACTTCAGGCGACGTCACACTCGCACTCGACGCAGGGCTGTAGCCGAGACAGCACAAAGCGGGTAAAACAGCCGCAAGCGTATTGCGGCGTTTTGCCATCAGGTGTCGGAAAAGCGTCATCATGGTGTTCATGCAAACTTAGAAGCAAGGCTCGTGCCGCCTGCTAGGCTGAAGCGGGCGCTCATCGACTTGTAATAGGAGTCTGGTCATGGCCGGTGTTTTGGATTCGGTTAACCAGCGTACTCAACTGGTCGGGCAGAACCGCCTGGAGCTGCTGCTGTTCCGTCTTGACGGGCCGCAGCTGTACGGGATCAACGTGTTCAAGGTGAAGGAGGTACTGCAGTGCCCCCGTCTCACTCTGATGCCCAAGTCCAGTCCGGTTGTACGCGGGGTCGCCAATATCCGTGGGGGTACCATTCCGATTCTCGACCTGTCCATGGCGACCGGGCGCAGAGGCCTCGATGACCTGAAGAACAGCTTCGTCATCATCACGGAATACAACACCAAGGTGCAGGGGTTCCTGGTGCGCTCGGTGGAGCGCATCGTCAACATGAACTGGGAGGAGATCCATCCGCCACCCAAGGGAACCGGTCGCGACCATTACCTGACGGCGGTCACCCGGGTCGACAAGCAGTTGGTGGAAATCATCGACGTCGAGAAGATCCTCGCCGAAGTGGCGCCCACCTCCGAAGTGGTGTCCGAAGGCGTTATCGATATCGACACCCAGAGCAAGGCCGTCAGCAAGCGCGTCCTGATCGTCGACGACTCTTCCGTCGCGCGCAAGCAGGTGATCCGTTGCCTGGAAACCGTCGGCGTCGAGGTCAAGGCCTTGAACGATGGGCGCCAAGCCTACAACTACCTGCGTGAATTGGTGGAAGAAGGCAAGGCGCCGGAACAGGAATTGCTGATGATCGTTTCCGACATCGAGATGCCGGAGATGGATGGCTATACCCTGACGGCGGAGATCCGCAACGATCCGCGCATGCAGAAGTTGCATATCCTCCTGCATACTTCGCTTTCGGGTGTGTTCAACCAGGCAATGGTGAAGAAGGTCGGGGCGGATGACTTCCTCGCCAAGTTCAAGCCGGATGACCTGGCCGCGCGAGTCGTGGAACGCATCAAGGTAACGGACGGGGGCTGATTCGGCCCCCTGACACGGAAACAGATCGGTGAGGCGCCCTTAGTGTCTTCAGGCAATGTGGAGTTCGAGCAGTTCCGGGTGTTCCTGGAAAAGACCTGCGGCATCCTGCTGGGCAGCAACAAGCAGTATCTGGTCTCCAGTCGGCTGAACAAGCTGATGGAGCAGAACGGCATCAAGACGCTGGGTGAACTCACTCAGCGCATCCAGGGATTTTCCCGTGGTGGCCTGCGCGAGCAGGTCATCGATGCCATGACCACCAACGAGACCTTGTGGTTTCGAGATACCTATCCCTTCGAAGTGCTGAAAAGCCGGGTGCTGCCCGAGCTGCTCAAGGCCAACCCGAATCAGCCGCTGCGCATCTGGTCGGCGGCCAGTTCGTCGGGGCAGGAACCGTTCTCCATTTCCATGACGATCGACGAGTACGAGAAGATCAACCTCGGCCAGCTCAAGGCCGGCGCGCGAATCGTCGCTACGGATCTGTCCAGCTCGATGCTGGCGGCCTGCCGCTCTGGCGAGTACGACAGCCTGGCCATGGGGCGGGGCCTCTCGCAGGAACGTCTGGTACGTTACTTCGACCCGAAAGGGCCGGGGCGTTGGGCAGTCAAGCCGGCCATTCGCAGCCGTGTGGAGTTTCGTCCGCTGAACCTGCTGGACAGCTATGCGGCGCTGGGCAAGTTCGACATCGTCTTTTGCCGCAATGTGCTGATCTACTTCTCCGCCGATGTGAAGAAGGACATCCTCACTCGCATCCACGCCACCCTTAAACCGGGCGGCTATCTGTTCCTCGGCGCGTCCGAGGCGCTGAACGGCCTGCCGGACCTCTACCAGATGGTCCAGTGCAGTCCGGGGATCATTTACAAGGTGAAGTAAAGAGGGAGGCCAGTGGCCTCCCTCTTTATTTGTCCGAGCGCACGTTACACCAAAGTCAGTGTCACGTTGATGTTGCCACGCGTAGCGTTGGAGTAAGGGCAGACGATATGCGCCTTGTCCACCAGTTCCTTGGCGGCCTGCTTGTCCAACCCGGGCAGGGAAATCTTCAATTCGACTTCGATGCCGAAACCTGTCGGCAGGGTACCGATGCCCACGGCACCTTCTATATAGGTGTCTTCGCTGAGAGTGATTTTCTCCTTGCCGGCGACGAACTTGATCGCACCGAGGAAGCACGCTGAGTAACCCGCCGCGAAGAGCTGCTCGGGGTTGGTGCCGTCGCCACCAGGGCCGCCCAGCTCCTTGGGAGTGGTCAGCTTCACATCCAGCACGCCGTCCGAGGACACGGCGCGGCCTTCACGGCCGCCGTAGGCTTCGGCGTGGGCGGTGTACAGGGCTTTTTCAATGGGCATGGCGCGTCTCCAGTTGAGGGAAGAGACAAGCAAGCCTAGTCAATGGATGCGATCTGCCCACTGCCGTTTGACTGAAAAGGCCCCTGGGTCAGGCTGTCAGCCAATCGATGAACAGGGCGAACAACTCCGCCTGGGAGCTGATTTCCAGCTTGGTGTAGAGATTCTTGCGGTGCATGCGCACGGTTTCCGGGGAGATTTCCAGCACCTTGGCGCTGGATTTTGCCGAGTGCCCGCGAAGCAGCAGGTGGGCGATTTCCCGCTCGCGTTCGGTCAGCCGGTCGCTGCCGAAGTTCATGAAGGCCTCGCGTATCTGCTGGTTAAGCGCCGCGGCCGGCGCCGAATGCATGGGCGCAGGTCCATGGCCGTCCAGACAGCGCACCAGTCCGCCGCGCTCGTCGAACTGGCGAATCAGTTCCCGAACCAGCGGCTGTGCGGCCCGAAGAAGGTCCAGCTCGGCAGTGCTGAAGCGTGCGCCGCTGCGACCCTGGTAAACGCACAGCGAAACCTTGCGCTGGCCGCCCAGGTCGACGATGAAGTGGGCGTCTTCCACCGAGCCGCATTTCAGGTAGTAGGTGCGGTAGTACTCGCTATTGAAGAAGTCGTCCGGGGCGATTTCCGAGAGGTGGTAGAAGCCTTCCGCCAGGCCGTTCTCCAGTGCAAGGCAGAAGGGGTCGAGCATGTAACCACGGGCGTAGTAGCGCTCGGTGAGCGCCTCGCGGTACTCAGCCGGGATTCCACGCTGGTAGAGCGGGCGCGGCGGCAGGCCCTTGCACTCCAGGCCAAGCAGTACGGACTCGATAGGGACGAGGCTGGCCAGCGCCTCTGCCAGCCTCTCGCAAAAGCCGGCTTCGGCAACGCTGGCCATGGCCAGGGCCAGCCCCGCATGCCAGGCATGCAGGGTGGCTGGGGTGGTTCTGTCAGCAGTGGTTTCGGTCATGGCCGGCAGTCTACTGGTGCCGCCAGGTGGCGGCCAGACCCCCTCAACTCCCGGCATAGTCGCCACTTCGCGCAAGGTCGGCGGCGGTTTCGAGGATGGCCTCGCGCAGCGTGTCGACGATCTCGTCCACCTGGGCGTGGGTGATGGTCAGCGGCGGCGACATCACGTTCAGGTGCACGATAGGCCGTACCAGTAATCCGCGCTTCTGCGCCCTCAGGTGGATCTGCTCACCGATATTCAACTCATCGGGGAACAGGGTCTTGCTGGCCTTGTTGGCAACGAACTCGACGCAGGCCATCAACTTCTTGCAGCGCACGCTGCCCACCAGCGGCAGGTCGGCCAGGGTCCGCAGGCGCTCCTCCAGATAGGCACCCACTTCGTCCACATGGGTCAGCAGGTTTTCCCGCTGGATGATCTCGATGTTCTTCAGCGCGCTGACGCAGCTCACCGGGTGCCCGCTGTAGGTGAAGCCATGGCTGAAGCAGCGGCCCTTGCCCGGCTCGCCGATCACCTGCCAGATACGATCGGAGAAGATGCAGGCACCCAGCGGCAGGTAACCGGAAGTCAGGCCTTTGGCGGTAGTGATGATGTCCGGCACGACGCCGAACACATCTTCCGAGGCGAAGAAGGCGCCCAGACGGCCGAAGGAGGTCACCACCTCGTCGGAGATATAGAGCACGTCATGGCGCTGGCAGACCTCCCACATGCGCTTGTGGTAGCCGGCCGGCGGGATGATCACGCCGCCCGAGCCCATGATCGGCTCGGCGAAGAAGGCACCCACCCGGTCCGCACCCAGGGTGAGGATCTTGTCCTCGAACTCGTTGACCAGAAAGTCCAGGAACTGCGCTTCATCGATGCCCGCTGGTGCTCGGTAGGGGTTGGGGCAGGAGATGTGATGGATGCGGTCCTTGAGGAAGTCGAACTCGGCCGGACGGTCCGCTGCCTTGCCGCCCAGCGACATGGTCAGGAACGTGGAGCCGTGGTACGCGTTGATGCGGGTGATGACGTGTTTCTTTTCCGGCTTGCCGCGGCAGTTCTGGTAGTACTGCACCAGGCGGTAGGCGGTATCCACGGCGGTGGAACCGCCGGTGGTGAGGAACACGTGGTCGAGGTCGCCCGGAGCCAGTTCGGCAAGCTTCTCGCAGAGCTCGATGGCCTTGACGTTGGCCATATCGCAGAACGGGTTGGAGTAGGCGAGTTGGCGGACTTGTTCGGCGATGGCCTCGGCCATTTCCTCGCGGCCGAGGCCAATGTTGGTGCACCACATGCCGCCCACGGCGTCCAGGTAGCGATTGCCGGCGGTGTCGAAGATGTAGGCGCCGCTGCCGGCTGCGATGTTCAACGAGCCGTTTTCCCTGTGGTCGTCGAAGATGTGGTAACCGTGCATGTAATGCGCTTTGTCGGCGGCCACCAGGCGCTCATCGTCGAACTGGGCGAAGAAGTCGGTGTTTGGGGTGTTCATGGTCTTTACCTCGGGTCCATCTCTACTGGGCAGTTCAATTCACTTGCCGGTCTTGACCGCATTCCAGGTGCGGGTGATCAGGCGCATCGCTTTCTGCGGCTGGGTTTTCTGGGTGAAGAGCCGGGCGCGGGTCGCGTCGTCGGGATAGATCGCCGGGTCGTTCCTCACCTCGGCGGCTACCAGCGGAGTGGCGGCCTTGTTGCTGTTGGCATAACGGATGTAGTCGGTAACCTGTGCGATCACCTTGGGCTGCAGCATGTATTCGATGAACTTGTGAGCGTTCTCCACATGCGGCGCGTCCTTGGGGATGTAGAAGTCATCGAACCAGATCAGCGAGCCTTCCTTGGGTATGAAGTAGTCCAGCTTCACCTTGGCGCCAGCTTCGGTGGCGCGAGCCTGGGCCGTGGCGTAGTCGCCGGACCAGGTCATGGCGATGCACTGGTCGCCATTGGCAAGACCGTTGAGGTAGCTCATGGAGTCGAACTTGCGGATGTAGGGGCGCACCTTCATCAGCAGGTCCTGGGCGGCCTTTAGGTCTTCGGGCTCGGCGCTGTTCGGGTCGCGCCCTAGGTATGCCAGCGCCAGCGGCAGCACATCAGTGGGGGAGTCGATCAGGGTCACGCCACAATCTGCGAAACGCGACACTATCTCGGGGTCGAAGACCATCGCCAGGGAGCCGATAGGCGCGTCGGGCATGCGCGCCTTGATCATGTCGACGTTGTAGGTGATGCCATTGCTGCCCCAGGTGTAGGGCGCCGAGTAGGCTACGCCCGGATCGAAGTGTTCCAGGTTGGCCAGGACCTGTGGGTCGAGGTTGCTCCAACTGGGCAGGCGGCCCTTGTCCAGCGGCTGGAAGACCCCTGCCTTGAGCAGTGGCGGCACCAGGGCGGCGTTGAGCACCACCAGGTCGTAGCCGGAACGGCCTGGCAGCAACTTGCCCTGCACGGTCTCGTAGGAATCGAAGGTGTCGTAGATCACCTTGATCCCGGTGGCCTTCTCGAACTCGGCGAGGGTGTGTTCACCTATGTAGTCCGACCAGTTGTACAGGCGCAGGGTGTTGCCGTCGTCCGCCGGGCTCAGGGCCGGCAGAAGGATGAGCGTCGCGCCGAGTGCAGCGACCAGGGTCTTGCGCATGTCGGTTCACCTCTATTGTTGTTATCGAATCGCCTCGCTACCTACTTTGTGCCCCTTGGTCGACCTCGGCCATAACCCGAACGGGTAGGTGGGGTCGACTTCCTCCTGTACAGTCGTTCAGAACCTGTCCATGATCTGCCGCGCATCGCAAGAGCTTGAACAGGTTCTACGACTCGCCGGACCACCAAAGGAGCTTTCGGCATGACGACCCAGGATGTGCGCTACTCCCGCCTGGACCCCGAGTTGCGCAAGGCGCACTTGATCGAAGCGACCCTCATATGCCTGAAACGCCACGGTTTCCAGGGGGCCTCCATCCGCAAGATCTGCGCCGAGGCCGGTGTCTCGGTGGGGCTGATCAATCACCACTACGCGAGCAAGGACGAACTGGTCGCCGAGGCCTACCTGGCTGTCACGGGACGGGTGATGAAGCTCCTGCGCGATGCCATCGACGATGCTCCGCCCAGTCCACGGCCGCGACTATCGGCGTTCTTCCAGGCGTCCTTCAGCGCAGAGCTGTTGGACCCCCAACTGCTGGAGGCGTGGCTGGCCTTCTGGGGAGCCGTGAAGACTGCCCAGGCCATCAATCAGGCTCACGATCAGTCCTATGGCGAGTACCGGGCCATTCTTGCCAAGGTGCTCACTGAACTGGCACTTGAGGAGGGCTGGCAGGGTTTCGACGCCGAGCTCGCCGCCATCAGTCTCAGTGCATTGCTCGATGGGCTCTGGCTGGAGTCCGGGCTGAACCCGCACACCTTTACGCCGGCACAAGGCGCGCAGATCTGCGAAGCGTGGGTCGACGGTCTCCAGGCTGGCGGCATGCAGCGCTTCCTGCGTCCCGTCGGCGGCTGTTGATCGATCGTTCAGCGGGCGATAACCTCCAGCCACTCCAACAATAAGATCGCCCCGCCAAGCAGCGGCGGCGGAGGGCATTTGCAATGGCTCCCAGTGTGCTGATCGTCGACGACGATCCGCTGATCCGTGAACTGCTCCAGTCCTACCTCGCCCAGGAGGGCTACCAGGTGCGTTGCGCCAGCACTGCCGAACAGGCAGAAGCCTCGCTGGCGGAAAGCCCGGTAGACCTGGTGATGCTCGACATCCGCCTACCCGGCAAGGACGGCCTGACCCTGACCCGCGAACTGCGTGTGCGTTCCGAGGTCGGCATCATCCTCATCACTGGCCGCAACGATGAAGTCGATCGTATCGTCGGCCTTGAATGCGGCGCCGACGACTACGTGGTCAAACCCCTGAATCCCCGTGAATTGGTGTCCCGCGCCAAGAACCTGGTGCGTCGGGTACGTCATGCCCAGCAACCGGCTGCGGTTCCCGGCAGTCCGCTTCGGCGTTTCGCCGACTGGATGCTGGACAACGACCGCCGCCGCCTGATCGATCAGGACGGCAGCGAGACCCTGCTAACTCATGGCGAGTTCCAGTTGCTCAGCGTGTTCCTGCGCAATGCCGGGCACACCCTTAGCCGCGACCAATTGATGGACCAGATCCGCAACCGCGAATGGCTACCCAATGACCGCTCCATCGATGTGCTGGTCGGGCGGCTGCGCCGCAAGCTGCGCGACGATCCCGCTGAACCGCAGCTGATCATCACCATCCACGGCACGGGTTATTTGTTCACCGCCACGGCCAGCGCTGCCTGAATCCATGGCGCGTACCTGGCTGCTGGCGCTGTTCATGCTCTGCAATACCGTCCATGCCGCGCCTGCCGTGCGCTACTGCGACTATCCGGTCTATCCGCCGATTTCCTGGAGCGACGGCAAGCAGGTACGCGGCCTGGCGCCGAGAGTGGTCAAGGCAGTGTTCGCCAGACTCGGCCTGGACGTGGAAATGGTGGTGCTGGGTAACTGGAAGCGCTGCCTGATGGATGCCGCGCAGGGACGTGTGGATGTGGTGCTGGCGTACCGGACGCCCGAGCGTATGGCCGAGCTGGCCTTTGCCGAAACCGCCGTACTGCGCGAGGAGGTGGCGGTGTTCTACAACCGGCAGCGCCCGCTTGAGGTGAACAAGCTGGAAGACCTCACGCGCTATCGCGGAGGTCTGCTGTTTGGTGAAAGCTACGGCGAAGCGTTCGACCAGGCTGTTGCCCGCGCTGGCAATATCGAATGGGTGTCCGACAGCCAGCAGAACTTCGGCAAGCTGATTCGTGGCCGGATCGACTTCATTCCCCATGAGCGGCGCACCGGGTTGCTCTATATCGAGCACCTGCCAGGCGGCAGCGATATCCGGGCCCTGCCGCTGACCCTGGCGGTGGACCACCTGCGTCTGGCGGTGTCACGACATTCCCCATTGGCGGTGCGCATGGGGGAAATCGACCGCGAGCTGCAGCACCTGGCCGATAGCGGTGAAATCGAGCGCTGGCTGGCGGAGAGCGAAGCCACCTACCGCGACATGATCGCCCAGCCGGAGTCGCGCCGATGACCGTGCCGAAACCCGCCAGCGGCCTGCTGCGACGGCTGCTGCTGTTCATCCTGTTGTTCAGCCTGTGCTTCACGCTGGTGGCCAGCGCAGTGCAACTGCACTTGGAATACCGCCGCGAGATGCGCGACATCGACGCGCGACTGGATCTGATCCGTGTCGGCTACTTGGCCAGCTTCGAGCGCAGCCTTTGGGATCTCAATCAGGAACAGCTCAAGATGCAGTTGCGCGGCCTGGCAGACTTTCCCGATATCGCCAGGGTTCGCCTGACGAGCGCTGATTTCGATTTGCAGGAAGGTGCCAGCGACCCCACCGGTCCGCTGCGACGCGAGCATTTTCCGCTTTCCTACCAGCCGCCCAGTGGCGAGCCACGCCAGTTGGGCGAACTGGAAGTCGCCATCGACCTCGGGGCTGTCTATCAGCGCCTTTATGCCACTGGCCTCACCAGCCTGCTGTGGATGGGAGTCTTCCTGTGTGGTCTCGCGATAACTCTGTCCTGGCTGTTCCATCGACTGGTCACCCGCCATCTGCAGGTCATGGCCGATTTCGCCCGGCGCATCGGCGCTGGTGACTGGCATGAGGCATTGCACCTCGATCGCCGGGGTGGGCGCGGCGCCGATGAGATCGACACGGTCGCTCAGGCCCTCGACGACATGCGCCGGGCTTTTGTCGACGATATTCAGCGCCGCGAAGAGGATCGGGCCGCTTTGCAGGGCATGGTGGAACGGCGCACTGCCAGCCTGCAACGGGCCAAGGAAGATGCCGAGGCAGCCAACCTCGCCAAGTCGCGCTTTCTTGCCACCATGAGTCACGAAATCCGCACCCCCCTCAATGGCATCCTCGGCATGGCCGAGCTGCTGCGTGGCGCTACTCTGGACGAGCGCGACGGAAAGCGGCTGGACGCCCTGTACAAGGCGGCGGAAGGCTTGCTGGCAATTCTCAATGAGGTGCTCTATTTTGCCCGCCTGGAGGAAGGGGAGGGCAGGCCTGAGCGGGTCGACTTCTCCTTGCCGGAACTGCTCGACCAGGTGTTGACCCTGCTGGAGCCCAGGGCCGGTGCAAATGGCACCATCCTTCGTTCGCGCCTGGATCCGAGGGTCCAGGTGCGCTGCCACGGCGCTGAACAGTTCCTGCGCCAAGTGCTGAGCAATCTGTTGGCCAATGCGGTGAAGTTCACTACGGACGGGGAAATCCTGGTGGATGTGCGGCTGCTGGAGTCGAAGCCCGATGGGCAACGACTGCGCATCAGCATCACTGACGATGGCATTGGCATCGCGCCTGAGATGCAGGAGAAAATCTTCGAGCGCTTCACCCAGGCCAGCGAAGCTGTCGCCCAACGCTACGGAGGCACAGGCCTGGGGCTGGCCATCAGCAGGCGTCTGGTGGAGTTGATGGGGGGCAGTATCGGTGTCGAGAGCGTGGAAGGTGAGGGAAGCTGTTTCTGGTTCGAGCTGACATTGCCAGTCGCACGAAATCAGAACAGCATCCCGGCTATCACGGCACCGGGCCAGCCGCTGGATGTGCTTGTGGTCGAGGACGTCGCCCTCAACCGCGAAGTCGTGACCGGGCTACTGGAGCGTGATGGCCACAGCGTCACCTTGGCAGAGGACGCCGAGCCGGCCTTGCAGCTTTGCCGGCAGCGACGCTTCGACCTGATCCTGCTGGACCTTCACCTGCCGGGCATGGCCGGCACCGAGCTATGCCGGCTGATCCGTGGCGACTTCGAGGGTGCCAACCGGGGCACCCGCATCCTCGCCTTTACCGCCAGCCTGCAGCCGGCCCTGGTGCGCAGCTGCCTGGACGCCGGCATGGATGGTGCGCTGGCCAAGCCGTTGAAGCTCGACGACCTGCGCCGTGCCCTGACCAGGCCAGGAACGGTGGCCGTAGAGGTGGAGAGTGACGAGCTGCTGGACCAGCAATTGCTGGACACCCATCGCGGCCTTCTCGGAGAGCAGAAGGTCCAGGGGCTGTTGGTCCTGCTGCGACGCATGCTCGACGAACAGCGTACCGGCTTGCTGGATGCTCTGGAGGCACAGGATTGCGCCGAAGTCGGGCACCTCGCCCATCGCCTCGCCGGCAGCAGTGAGTCCCTCGGGCTACGTGCATTGGCGAGCTGCTTGCGAGAGCTGGAAGACCTGGCGCAGGCCGGCGATGCGCTCGCCCTGCCTGCGCTGACACCGCGCCTGGAAGAGCTGCTGGCGCGCTCTGTCCAGATGCTGGACGAGCAATTGCAGCGCGCCTAGTGAGCGTCGAACAAATTCCTTACGACTTTTTACAATTTCGATCCCCGCATTCAACGGCGTCTTACAAGTCCTTCCAATAATCGGTCCGAGCCGCGTCCAACGCGGTCCTCGTGGCCTATTGGAGACAAGAATAATGACCAGCAAAGCCCGCCTCTCCCGTCGTACCTTCACCGAGGTGCGCCATGTCTGAAGAACGCATCCAGCTCACCCGCGCGCTGAAAAGCCGCCATATCTTCATGCTGTCCCTCGGTGGGGTGATCGGCACTGGCCTGTTCATGGGCTCGGGCGTCACCATCCACCAGGGCGGCCCCGCAGGCGCGGTGCTGGCCTACCTGGTAGCCGGCCTGCTGATGTACCTGGTGATGGTCTGCCTCGGTGAGCTCTCGGTACAGATGCCGGTATCCGGCTCTTTCCAGGCCCATGCCACCCGTTACATCGGTCCCGGTACCGGCTTCATGATCGGCTGGGTCTACTGGATGAGTTGGGCCACCACGGTTGGCCTGGAATTCACCGCAGCCGGCATGCTGATGACGCGCTGGTTCCCCGAAGTCCCCATCTGGTACTGGTCGGCACTGTTCGTGGTGGTGCTGTTCTCCCTGAATGCCCTGGCCACTCGCGCCTTTGGCGAGGCGGAGTACTGGTTCTCTGGAATCAAGGTGGCGGCCATTCTCGGCTTCATCGTCGTCGGCCTCCTGGCAATCTTCGGCGGCCTGCCGCTAGCCAGTGGCGAACCGGCGCCGAAGTTCTCCAACCTGATCGGTGACACCCTGTTCCCCAACGGCCTTTCTGCGGTGTTCGCCGTGATGATGGCGGTGGTTTATGCCTTCCAGGGGTGCGAGATCATGGGTGTGGCCGCCGGTGAGACGGATCAGCCGGAGAAAAGCATTCCGCGCGCTGTGCGCAACGTAGTGTTTCGCGTGCTGATCTTCTATGTGCTGGCCATCGTGGTGCTTTCGGCCATCGTTCCCTGGCAGGAGGCGGGCCTGATGGAAAGTCCGTTCGTCCAGGTGTTCGATATGGTCGGAATTCCGTTTGCAGCCGACCTGATGAACTTCGTCATCCTCACCGCCATCCTCTCGGTGGGAAACTCAGGTCTCTATGCTTCAACCCGGATTCTCTGGGCCATGTCCAAAACCGAAATGGCGCCGCGTAGCCTGGCAACACTCAGCAAGCGCGGTGTACCGCTGCGTGCCCTCTGCATCACCTTGTGCTTCGCACTGCTGTCGCTGCTGACCAGCGTCGTAGCCGCCGACACCCTGTTCATGGTGCTGATGGCCGTCAGCGGCATGGCCGGCACCGTGACCTGGATCGTCATCGCTCTGGCGCAGTACCGTTTCCGCCGCGCGCACTACAAGGCCGGCGGTACCGTTCAGGACCTGAAGTACGCAGCGCCCCTGTATCCCATCCTGCCTCTGGCCTGCATCCTGCTGTGCAGCTCGCTGTTCGTCTTCCTGGCAATGGACCCGACACAACGGCCGTCGCTTTACTGGGGCTTCGGCTTCGTCGGTATCTGCTACGCCGTCTACTACTTCCTGCAATTCAAGCGTCAGCGCCGGGCGATGGTTGCTCCTGCGGTGTAACGTCCTCGCGCGCTATTGGCGAATGACTTCGCGCCTACAGAAAGCCTGCAAATCTTCAACCTCACACGGACTGCCCCCTCTCCCTCTGGGGGAGGGGGCCAATCCTCAGCTCGAGCTTCCTGCCCATTTTGAGGGAAAGGATTGTCGGTTTCGAGTTGTTCAAAGATGTAACAACCGTCGCTCCCGTTACGTTTCTCTCCGGGCTAAATCAATTTAAAACAAACACTTAGGTGTATGGCTTCGACGTTACATACCCCATTTGGGCGGGATTGCCGGCTTCCTGAACACTCGTTTAGGATCGTCCTGAGTTCCTCACCACCAATCACAACAAGACGAGGGTTGCGATGACCACCTTGCTCAGCCAGGTCGAAGCCGGTGTCGCCCGGATCACCCTGAACCGCCCCCAACAGCGCAATGCGCTGGACATTCCCACCCTGAACGCCCTGCTTGAACTGCTTGCTGCCCATGAAGTCGATCCGGCCGTGCGCGTTGTGATGCTGACCGGAGAAGGGCGCAGTTTCTGCGCTGGTGCCGATCTTGCCGAATGGGCCGACGCGGAAGCCCGCGGCGAGTTGGAAACCTATGGCTGGACCGAAACAGCCCACGCCCTGATGACCCGGCTGCATGGCCTGGCCAAACCTACCATCGCCGCCATCAATGGAACCGCCGTCGGCGCGGGGATGGACCTCGCGCTGTGCTGCGACCTTCGCGTTGCCGCCGCCTCGGCGCGCTTCAAGGCTGGCTACACCGGCATGGCCTATTCGCCGGATGCGGGGGCCAGTTGGCACCTTCCGCGCCTGATTGGCGCCGAACAGGCCAAGCGCCTGCTGTTCCTCGATGAACTCTGGAGTGCCGACCGCGCGCTGTCGGCAGGGCTGGTAGGTGAAGTCTGCGCCGACGAGCAACTGCAGGCTGTCGCCGGTGAGCTGGCTGCGCGCCTGGCAGTTGGTCCCACCTTCGCCTTTGCCCAGGCCAAGGCGCTGATTCGTGATGGCGCCAGCCGTAGCCTCGCCCAGCAACTGGAAGCCGAACAGGCTGCCGGCTTGCTGTGTGGCCGCAGCGAAGACGCCGCCGAAGCGCTGCGCGCCGTGGCCGAGAAACGTTCCCCTCAATTCAAAGGCCGCTAAGCGCGGGCAGGTGACTCCCATGGATTTCAAACTGACCCAGGAACAGGAAATGCTCGTCGAGGCGGTGAAGAGCTTCGTCGAGAAGGAACTGTTGCCGTATGAAGAGGAAGTGGACCGCGCCGACGCCGTCTCCCCGGAGCTGGCTGCACAGATTCGCGGCAAGGCGCTGGCCGCCGGCTTCTATGCCTTCAACATGCCGGAAGAGGTAGGTGGAGGCGGACTCGACTACCTGTCCCAGGCTTTGGTCGAGCGCGAGCTGTCCAAGGTGTCCTGGGCGTTGCATGTGTTCGTCGCGCGGCCTTCGAAGATCCTCATGGCCTGCAAGGGCGAGCAGATCGAGCAGTACTTGCTGCCCTGCATCCAGGGAGAAAAGATCGACTGCTTCGCCCTGACCGAACCGGGTGCCGGGTCCGACGCCAACTCCATCAAGACCCGCGCAGTGCGCGATGGCGATGACTTCATCCTGAACGGTGCGAAGCACTTCATCAGTCACGCCGGTCATGCCGACTTCGCCATCGTTTTCGCCGTCACCGACACCTACGAGCGCAACGGCAAGAAGCGCAATGCCGTCACTGCCTTCCTGGTGGACAAGGGCACTCCCGGCATGACCGTGCGCCGTGGTCCCCGGTGTGTCAGCAACAAGGGCTATCACACCTACGAAATCTTCTTCGATGACTGCCGCGTGCCGGCCTCCAAGGTCCTTGGCGAAGTGGACAAGGGTTGGGAAGTGGCCAACGCCTGGCTCACCGCCGGCCGTGTAATGGTGGCGGCCAATTGTGTTGGCCAGGCCCAACGCGCCCTCGATCTGTCGTTGCAATGGGCCGCCGACCGCAAACAGTTCGGCCAGCCCATAGGTACTTACCAGGGCATCTCCTTCAAGCTCGCGGACATGGCCACGCAAATTCGCGCGGCCGAGCTGATGACCCTGCACACCGCGTGGAAAATGGACCAGGGCAGCATGACTGACGGCGAGGCCGGCATGGCCAAGCTGTTCGCCAGCGAAGTGCTGGGCAAGGTGGCCGACGAGACCGTGCAGATCTTCGGCGGCATGGGCCTGATGGATGAAGGTCCGGTGGAGCGCATCTGGCGCAACGCCCGGATCGAGCGAATCTGGGAGGGCACCTCGGAAATCCAGCGCCACATCATTTCCCGCGAACTGCTGCGGCCGCTGCTGCGCTGACGCCTCCGCTCCCCGCTCACTTCGGTGTCGATGAGCGATTGATCTCGAAACGATCGCGCCGGGGTGCGGAGCGGGGCAGGGGTTGAGGGAAATCCTGCCAAGTCCCAAGCCGAGAACTGACATGAATAGAGACAACCTCAAGCGCCTGCTGGCGCCCCGGCATCTGGCCTTCATCGGCGGTCGCAGCATGGCCCGTGCGCTCAAGCGCTGCGCCGAGGGCGGCTTTGCCGGCCAGATGTGGCTGGTCAATCCCCAGCACGCCGAACTGGAAGGCGTGAATTGCGTGGCCAGTGTCGCCGAACTGCCCTGCGGGCCGGATGCGGTGTTCATCGCCACCAACCGCGAGCAGACCCTGGACAGCGTTGCCGCGCTTGCCGCAAAGGGAGCGGGAGGCGCCATCTGCTACGCCTCTGGCTTTGCCGAAACCGGTGCCGAAGGCCAGGCCCTGCAGGCACAACTGCTTGCGGCGGCCGGCGAAATGGCGCTGCTCGGCCCGAACTGCTACGGCCTGCTGGACTACCTGCATGGCGCGGCTCTTTGGCCAGTAGCCCATGGCGGCCAACTGGTGGAGAAGGGCGTGGCGGTGCTCACGCAGAGTGGCAACTTCGCCTACAACCTGTCCATGAGTGACCGCTCCCTGCCCGTGGCCTACATGGCCTCTGTGGGCAATCAGGCCCAACTGGGCGTGGCCGAACTGATGGATGTGCTGTTGGATGAACCTCGCGTCACAGCCATCGGTCTGCACCTCGAGGGCTTGAAGAACATACCGGGCTTTGCCCGCGCGGCGCACAAGGCGTTGGAGAAGGGCATCCCGATCATCGCCTTGAAGACTGGTGTATCGCAGATTGGCGCAGAGCTCGCTCTCAGCCACACCAGCTCCCTGGCTGGCTCCGATACGTTGTACGACAGCCTTTTCGAGCGTCTCGGAGTGATTCGTGTCAGTGGCCCGGTGAGTTTCATGGAAACCCTCAAGGCTGCGGCCTGCGGCAAGCTGCCAAGCGGTCCCGGCCTGATCGCCCTGGCCTGTTCCGGCGGCGATGCCGGGCTGATCGCCGACTACGCCGAACTCAACGGTCTGCAATTGCCGAAGCTGGACGACGGTCAATGTCGCGAGCTGGCGCAGGTCCTGCCGGCTTACGCCAACATCGCCAACCCATTGGACTTCACCACTGCCATCTGGGGCGATGGTGCTGCACTGGCGCGCATGCTCGACAGCGCTATGGACAGTCCCGCCGACGCCGCGCTGCTTGTGCTCGACTACCCGGGCGAAGATACCGGAGAGCGCCCTCAGTGCGACCTGCTGCTGGAGCTCTACTGCGACGCCCTCGCGCGTCACGGCAAGACTGGCTTCATCGCTTCGGCCTTGCCCGAACTGCTGCCGCCCCATGCCCGTGAATACCTGCATGCTCGTGGCGTGGCCGCCCTGCAAGGGGTGGAAGATGGGTTGGCCGCCTGGGGCCGCATCGCCACCTACCGGCAGCGCCGCGACCGATTGCTGGCGCGAGGTGAGTCGGCCCTGGTGCCCCTGAGCCCGGCTCCTGTGGCAGAGGGCGAATTGCTCGACGAGTGGCAATCCAAGCAAGCCCTGCGCACCTTCGGCCTCCCGGTGCCGCAGGCGCTGCTGAGTACTCCTGAGCGGGCGCTGGAGGATGCCGGGAGGCTTGGCTATCCGCTGGTACTGAAAGCCGTCAGCGCCCATTTGCCGCACAAGACCGAAGCCGGCGCGGTTGCGCTCAACCTGCGCGACGCCGAGTCCCTGGACCAGGCCCTGGGCGAGATGCGGCAACGTATTGCCGCCTATGCACCGGGCGTGGCCTTCGACCAGGTATTGCTGGAGCGCATGGCCACACCGCCGCTGGCGGAGCTGATTGTGGGCGTCAAACGCGAAGAAGGTTTCGGCCTGGCTTTGGTGATCGGCGCCGGTGGCATTCTCGTCGAGTTGCTCAAGGACAGCCGCAGCCTGCTGCTGCCCACCAACGATGCGGCAATCCGCGATGCCCTGTTGAGCTTGCGTAGCGCGCCGCTGCTTACCGGCTTCCGTGGGCGGCCGGTGGCCGACCTGGAGGTGCTGGTGGCCGCCATTCGCGCTGTGGCGGATTACGCCTGCGAGAACGCCGGACGCTTGCTGGAGCTGGACGTGAATCCACTGCTGGTCTGCGCGGAAGGCGCCGTGGCGGTGGATGCACTGATCCGTATCGCGGAATGACATCCCCCCCTGTAGGAGCGAGCTTGCTCGCGAGCGGCGGAGCACGAGAGTTTCGCCAGCAAGCTGGCTCCTACAGGTCTTGGCATCGATTCGAGGGAATACCACATGCAACAACAGAATAGCCTCACCGGCGGCCAGGCCCTGGTTCGCCTCCTGGCCAACTATGGCGTGGATACCGTGTTCGGTATCCCCGGCGTCCATACCCTGGAGTTGTACCGCGGCTTGCCCGGCAGTGGCATCCGGCACGTGCTGACCCGGCACGAGCAGGGTGCCGGTTTCATGGCTGACGGCTATGCGCGGGTCAGTGGCAAACCCGGTGTCTGCTTCATCATCACCGGTCCCGGCGTGACCAATGCGGCTACCCCCATCGGCCAGGCCTACGCCGATTCGATCCCGATGCTGGTGATCTCCAGCGTCAACCACACGGCGAGCCTCAGCAAAGGCTGGGGCTGCCTGCACGAAACCCAGGACCAGCGCGCCATTACCACCCCCATCACCGCTTTCTCGGCCGTGGCCCTGACTCCGGAAGACCTGCCCGAACTGGTGGCGCGCGCCTATGCCGTGTTCGACGGCGAACGTCCGCGCCCGGTACATATCTCCGTGCCGCTCGACGTGCTTGCCGCCCCGGTGGCACGGGACTGGACCGCCGAGGTGGTACGCCGCCCCGGCCGTGGCTTGCCGGATAGCGCGTCCCTGGATGCGGCGGCCAAGCGGCTGGCCATGGCCAAGCGACCGATGATCATCGCGGGTGGTGGCGCCCTCGGGGCTGTCGACGCCCTGCAGGCATTCAGCGAACGTCTGGCTGCCCCCGTATTCACCAGCGTGGCTGGCAAGGGGCTGTTGCCGCCGGATGCTCCGCTCAACGCCGGTTCCAGCCTTTGCATGGCGCCCGGTTGGGAAATGATCGCCGAGGCTGACCTGGTGCTGGCCGTGGGTACCGAAATGGCTGATACGGACTTCTGGCGCGAGCGTCTGCCGCTGTCCGGCGAACTGATCCGAATCGATGTCGACCCGCGCAAGTTCAATGATTTCTACCCCTGTGCCGTGGCGCTTCGGGGCGACGCCCGACAGTCGCTCGAGGCGCTGCTGGCACGCATTCCCGAAGCAGGCAGGGCAGGGCAGGAAGCCGCCGCCCGCGTAGCTCGCCTGCATGAGGCGATACGCAATGGCCACGCCCCTCTGCAGGGTATTCACCAAGCCATCCTCGACCGCATTGCCGCCACGTTGCCGGCCAGTGCCTTCATCAGCACCGACATGACCCAGCTTGCCTACACCGGCAACTACGCATTCGCCAGCCGGGCGCCGCGCAGCTGGCTGCACCCTACGGGCTACGGCACGCTCGGTTACGGCCTGCCGGCCGGCATCGGCGCCAAGTTCGGTGCGCCAGAGCGGGCCGGTCTGGTGCTCGTTGGCGATGGCGGATTCCTCTACACCGTGCAGGAACTGGCCACCGCGACGGAAGAGCTCGACAGCCCGCTGGTGGTGCTGCTGTGGAACAACGACGCCCTGGGCCAGATTCGCGACGACATGCAGGCCCTGGACATCGAACCGGTGGGCGTGCTGCCGCGCAACCCCGATTTTGCCGCCCTCGCTCGGGCCTTCGGTTGCACGGTGATGCAGCCGCGGAGCCTCGACGAGCTGGAGCGTGACCTGCGCACAGGCTTCGACCACCCCGGCGTCACCCTGATCGAACTGAAACACGCCTGTGCTCGTTGAGCCTGGGTCAAGGAGATAATCATGCGCTTTTCCGACCTCACCCAACGTATCGCCGGCGATGGCGCGGCAGCCTGGAACATTCACTACCGTGCGCTGGAGCGCCAGGCCCGGGGCGACGACATTCTCCTGCTGTCGGTCGGCGATCCCGATTTCGACACGCCGCAGCCCATCGTCCAGGCCGCCATCGACAGCCTGCTCAATGGCAACACCCATTACTCCGACGTGCGCGGCAAGATCACCCTGCGTCAGCGTATCGCCGACTGGCACAACCAGCGCAGTGGGCAGAATGTCGGCACGGACGAAGTCGTGGTGCTGGCCGGTGCGCAGTGCGCGTTGTTCTGCGTCGTGCAGTGTCTGCTCAATCCGGGCGATGAGGTCATAGTCGCCGAGCCCATGTACGTCACCTACGAAGCGGTGTTTGGTGCCTGTGGAGCGAAGGTGGTCCCGGTACCGGTACGTTCGGAGAACGGCTTCCGCATCCAGGCGGAGGATGTCGCCGCCGCCATTACCCCGCGCACCCGGGCACTGGCCCTGAACAGCCCGCACAACCCGTCCGGTGCCAGTTTGCCGCGCACCACCTGGGAAGCCCTGGCCGAGCTCTGCACTGCCCATGATCTCTGGATGATCTCCGACGAGGTCTACAGCGAACTGCTCTTCGAGGGCCAGCACATCAGCCCGGCCAGCCTGCCAGGAATGGCGGAACGCACCGCCACCATCAACAGCCTGTCCAAGTCCCACGCCATGACCGGATGGCGGGTGGGCTGGGTCGTGGGTTCGAAGGAGCTGTCCGGGCACCTGGAAAACCTCGCCCTGTGCATGCTCTACGGCTCGCCTGACTTCGTTCAGGATGCGGCTTGCGTCGCACTGGACACTCGCCTGCCCGAGCTGGAAGCCATGCGCGAGGCCTATCGCCAGCGACGCGATCTGGTGTGCGCGAGCCTGGAAGGCTGCCCCGGCCTGCGCGCGCTGAAACCGGACGGCGGCATGTTCGTGATGGTGGATATCCGCCCAACCGGGTTGTCCGCCCAGGAATTCGCCGACCGACTGCTGGACAACCATGGCGTTTCGGTTCTGGCGGGTGAAGCATTCGGACCTAGCGCGGCCGGGCATATCCGCCTGGGGCTGGTGCTGGGCAGCGAGCCGCTGCAAGAGGCCTGCCGTCGCATTGCCCGCTGCGCGGCCGAGCTGATTGAACAGCGCAAAACCCTGTGAATGATGCTTGGCGCTACGCACCGAATCCCTGATTGTTGGGCTTCGCTACGCTCTGCACCAACCGACGGACCGTCCCATAAGGAACACCCATGAAGATCCTGATCGTCCATGCCCACCCGGAATCGCAGTCCTTCTGCAGCGCCTTGCGCGACCTGGCGGTGGAAACCCTGCAAGGGCAGGGGCACGAAGTCCGGCAGTCCGACCTCCACGCGCTGGATTGGAACCCGGTCGCCAGTGCCGCCGATTTCAGCGAGCGGCAGAACCCCGATTACTTGGTCTATGCCCTGGAGCAACGCGAAGGCGTTAAGGCCGGCAATATCGCGCCGGACATCCAGCGCGAACTCGACAAGCTGCTCTGGGCCGACCTGCTGATACTCAACTTCCCGCTCTACTGGTTCTCGGTTCCGGCCATTCTCAAAGGCTGGATCGACCGGGTGCTGGTATCCGGCGTCTGCTACGGCGGCAAGCGTTTCTACGATCAGGGCGGCCTGGCCGGCAAGAAGGCGCTGGTGACGCTGACCCTGGGCGGCCGCGAACACATGTTCGGTGAGGGCGCCATCCACGGTCCGCTGGAGGACATGCTGCGGCCGTTGCTACGTGGCACCCTGGCCTATGTCGGCCTGGAAGTTCTGCCACCTTTCGTGGCGTGGCACGTGCCCTACATCAGCAGCGATGCGCGCCAGGATTTTCTGCGCGCCTATCAGGATCGGTTGCAGGGGCTGGATCAGGACGTACCGCTCCGGTTTCCCCGGCTGGACCAGTTCGACGACAGGCTGTATCCACTGACTCGTTGAGAGCACTGAGAGCACCAAGGCCGCCCGAGGGCGGCCTTCTTCTTTCTGCGCTGAACTCTTTTTGTAGGGGCGAGCTCTGCTCGCGAAAGTCCCGGGCGTGCTCATTCGCGAGCAAGCTCGCTCCTACCGGTTCTATCGCCGGATGCCCCCGGCAAAGCGGCAACCAGCGGCAAGTTGCCCTTGCCGCTTTGCCGTCCGTCCAGCGTCCATTGCCGCTTTTTGCCGCTCATTTTTAAATCAAGCAATTGAAAATAAAGGGAAAAATAGTTTGGCACGGCCTTTGCTGAGTGTATGGCAAGCAAACCAGATTGCCACTGGCAAAGGTTCCGGACATGAGCATCAGCTTCGAAAAGGCCCTCGGCATCCATCAGCAAGCCCTCAGCTTCCGCGCTCAGCGTGGCGAGGTGCTGGCCAACAACATCGCCAACGCCGACACCCCGAACTACAAGGCTCGTGACCTGGACTTCGCCAGCGTGCTGGCCCAGCAGTCGGAGAAGGCCGCCCACGGCAGCTTCCAGGCCGCCCGGACCAACGAGCGCCACATCGTCGCCGAAGGTTTCGACATGGCTGACGCCTCGCTGAAGTACCGCATTCCCTTCCAGGCGGCCGTCGACCAGAACACCGTCGACGCCCAGCTGGAACAGTCGAACTACACCGAGAACGCCATGCAGTTCCAGGCCAGCTTCACCTTCCTCAACAGCAAGTTCAAAGGGCTGATCGGCGCCCTGCGCGGCGAATAACGGAGAGCCAAGCCATGTCACTGTCCAGCATCTTCAATATCGCCGGCACCGGCATGAGTGCTCAGAACACTCGGCTGAACACCATCTCCAGCAACATCGCCAACGCCGAAACGGTTTCCTCCAGCCTCGACCAGACCTACCGCGCCCGCCATCCGGTGTTCGCCACCATGTTCCAGGACAGCCTGGGCAACGGCGACCGTGGCTCGCTGTTCGCCGACCAGGACCAGTCCGGCGCTGGCGTGCAGGTGCTCGGCGTGATCGAGGACCAGAGCACCCTGACCCCGCGCTACGAGCCGAACCACCCGGCGGCCAACGCGGATGGCTACGTCTATTACCCGAATGTGAACGTGGTCGAAGAAATGGCCGACATGATTTCCGCCAGCCGGTCCTTCCAGACCAACGTGGAAATGATGAACACCGCCAAACAGATGATGCAGAAAGTGCTGACCCTGGGTCAGTGATAGCGCGCGAGGGAACAGCATGAGTGTCAGCAACGTAGCGTCCACCGATGGCCAGTCGTTTCTCGATCAGTACGCCATCAAGAGCGAAACCAAGAGTAAGGACCTCGGCAAGAACGAGTTCCTCGAGCTGCTGGTCGCTCAGTTGAACAACCAGGATCCGCTGTCTCCCCAGGAGAACGGCGAGTTCATCGCCCAACTGGCGCAGTTCAGCCAGGTGGAAGGCATCGAGAAGCTCAACACCAGCATGGGTTCGCTGCTGTCCGGCTACCAGTCTTCCCAGGCTCTGCAGGCTTCTTCGCTGGTGGGCCGCAAGGTGATCGTGCCGAGCGAGAAGGCGGTGGTGGACACCAGTGAAACCTTCAAGGCCAGCGCCAACCTGCCCATTTCCAGCAGCAACGTCTGGGTCAACGTCTACGACAGCGCCGGCACCTTGGTGAACCGCGTCAACCTCGGAGAGCAGCCGGCTGGCAGCGTGAGCTTCATGTGGGACGGCAAGGACTCCAGCGGCAAGGTCATGCCGCCCGGCACCTACAAGTTCGAAGCCCAGGCCCAGTACGGCAGCGAGACCAAAGCCCTCTACACCATGCTGCCGGCTAACGTCGACAGCGTCACCCTGGGCCAGAATGGCGGCGAACTGATGCTCAACCTTGCGGGTATCGGCAGCGTCGGCCTCTCCAAGGTCCAGGTCATCGGTCAGTAACTTCCCGGTTCAGAGCGCCGGGAAGCACCGGCAAAGGAGATTTAAATGGCGTTCAACATCGGTCTCAGCGGCCTGCGTGCAGCGACCAGCGACCTCAACGTCACCGGTAACAACATCGCCAACGCCGGCACAGCTGGCTTCAAACAGTCCCGAGCGGAGTTCTCCGACGTCTACGCCGCTTCGGTGCTTGGCACTGGCAAGAACGCCCAGGGTAGCGGCGTGCTGCTGGGTGATGTGTCCCAGCTGTTCAACCAGGGCAACATCAACTACACCCAGAACGCCCTGGACCTGGCCATCAACGGCAACGGCTTCTTCCAGACCAGCAACAACGGTGAAGTCAGCTACACCCGCGCCGGCTACTTCGGGACCGACCGCAATGGCTACATCGTCAACAACTTCGGCTACCGCCTGCAGGGTTATGGCATCGACGGCAATGGCAACGTGCAGAACGGCGTGGTCAGCGACCTGCAGATCCAGACCGCCAACCAGGCACCCAAGGCCACTACCCAGGTCGCCCAGAAGTTCAACCTGAACTCCACCACCAAGGCGCCGACCAATACCCCGTTCGATCCGAGCGATCCGACGACCTACACCTCGTCCACCTCGGTCAACATCTATGACTCCCAGGGCAATGCCCATGTCATGACCCAGTACTTCATCAACAACTCCGACCCGGCCGCGACGCCGCCGGTGACCAACAACTGGACCATGGCCGTACTGGTGGATGGCCGTAACCCATCCAACCCGACCAGCACAGACCCGCACACCACCAACCTGCTGTTCAATGCCGACGGCAGCCTGAACACTGCCGGCATGGCGGCAGGTGGCGAGCTGAACTACGACCCCGCTACCGGGTTGATGAACCTCGATGACTGGGTACCTGCGGTTTCCGATGGCGGCACGCCGGCCAACTGGTCGGCCAACGGCGCCACCGCCAACGCCGGCGGCATCAGCATCGACATTCGCGGCTCCTCCCAGTACTCCAGCGCTTTCGCGGTGAACAGCATCAGCCAGGACGGCTATACCACCGGCCAACTGGCCGGTCTGGAAATCGACGATACCGGCGTGATTTTCGCTCGCTACACCAATGGCCAGTCCAAAGTGCAGGGCCAGGTGATCCTCGCCAACTTCGCCAACGTCCAGGGCCTGAGCCCGGTAGGCAAGACCGGCTGGGTGCAGTCGTTCGAATCCGGCGAGCCGGTGGTTGGTACGCCGCGCTCCGGCACCCTGGGTGCCCTTCAGGCCGGTGCCCTGGAAGACTCCAACGTCGAGTTGTCGGACCAGTTGGTGAACCTGATCGTGGCCCAGCGCAACTACCAGGCGAACGCCAAGACCATCCAGACGGAAGACGCTGTAACCCAGACCATCATCAACCTGCGCTGATGAACTGCTGTTGTAGGGGCGAGCTTGCTCGCGAAGGTTTGCCCATTCGCGGGCAAGCCCGCTCCTACTGGCGGCAATTCCCCTTGCCGTTGGCGGCAGCCCCTCGCCGCCGGCGCTTTGACAAGGCCCTGTAAGGGGCCTTTTCTTTTTTAAAAAAACCATTATTTATCAATTGCTTGCTCGTGATTTTCGGGTTTGGCACGCGGCTTGCTGGATAGCTTGCACAGCGCCAAGGGCGGCAACGCCCACTCGGAGAAATTCATGGACAAGATGCTTTATGTCGCAATGAGCGGAGCCAGCCAGAACAGCCTGGCCCAGCGCGCTCATGCCAATAACCTGGCGAACATCTCGACTTCCGGTTTCCGCCGCGACTTCGAACAGGCGCGTTCTATGCCTGTGTTCGGCGACAGCTTCCCGTCGCGGGTCTATGCCATGACCGAGCGTCCCGGCACCGACTTCACGCCTGGTGCCTTGCAGGAAACCGGTCGCGACCTGGATGTGGCCATCGAAGGGGAGGGCTGGGTTGCCGTGCAAGCCCCCGATGGCAGCGAAGCCTATGTGCGCACCGCCAGCCTGCAGATCGATGCCCTTGGCCAGCTTCGCACCGGCAATGGTTTGCCGGTCATGGGCAATGCCGGACCCATCGCCATTCCGCCGGAGCAGAAAGTCGAGATCGGCCAGGACGGCACCATCAGCATCCGTGCCCTGGGTGAAGCCCCTAACGTGGTGGCCGAGGTGGATCGCATCAAACTGGTCAATCCCGATCCCAAGCAGCTGGAGAAGGGCGCCGACGGCTTGATCCGCGTCAAGGACCCGCAGCAGGCGGTGCAAGCCGACGCCAATGTCCGCGTGACCTCCGGCTTTATCGAAGCCAGCAACGTCAATGCCGTGGAAGAGATGACCGCGATCCTGTCTCTGTCCCGCCAGTTCGAGCTTTCCGTGAAGATGATGCGTACTGCCGAAGACAATTCGTCGGCAATGGCGCGGGTCTTGCAGTTCAGCTAATCACCAGTACGCGGCGCCATGTTTCCGGCGCCCGAGGAGAAGAAAATGCTTCCGGCACTCTGGGTCAGCAAGACCGGCCTGTCCGCCCAGGACATGAACCTGACCACCATTTCCAACAACCTGGCGAACGTTTCGACCACGGGCTTCAAGCGCGATCGCGCAGAGTTCGAGGACCTCCTGTACCAGATCCGTCGCCAGCCGGGTGGCCAGACCAGCCAGGACAGCGAACTGCCGACCGGCCTGCAACTGGGTACCGGTGTGCGCATCGCCGGCACCCAGAAGATCTTCACCCAGGGCAGCCTGCAAACCACCGAGCAGCCGCTGGACATGGCCATCAACGGTCGCGGCTTCTTCCAGGTGCTGATGCCCGATGGCACCGTCGCCTATACCCGCGATGGCAGCTTCCACCTGAACTCCGACGGCCAGATCGTCACCTCCCAGGGCTTCGCCCTGGAGCCGGCCATCGTCCTGCCCGCCGAAGTGCAGACCTTCACCGTCGGCGAAGACGGCACCGTCTCCGTGACCACCACCGGCAACCCCGCTGCCCAGGTAATCGGCAATATCCAGACCGCCGACTTCGTCAACTACGGCGGCCTGCAATCCATCGGCAACAACCTGTACCTGGAGACTGCCGCCAGTGGCGCGCCGCAGGTCGGTACGCCGGGTCTGACCGGCCTGGGCGTGGTGCAGCAGAACACCCTGGAGAACTCCAACGTCAGCGTGGTCGAGGAACTGGTGAACATGATCACCACCCAGCGTGCCTACGAGATGAACTCCAAGGTCATCTCCACAGCCGACCAGATGCTCGCTTTCGTCACGCAGAACCTGTAACGCCCTGAGGTAGTTGTCATGAACCGGCTGATCATTCTCCTCCCGCTGCTCGGCATCACCCTCATCCAGGGCTGCGTGCAACCTGCGCCGCGACCGAACGATCCCTATTACGCGCCCGTGCTGCCGCGCACTCCGCTGCCTGCCGCGCAGAGCAACGGCGCCATCTACCAGGCCGGTTTCGAGACCAACCTCTACGACGACCGCAAGGCCTATCGTGTGGGTGACATCATCACCATCACCCTCAACGAGCGCACCCAGGCCAGCAAGAACGCCAACTCGCAGATCCAGAAGGACAGCAACGCCAACATCGGCCTGACTTCGCTGTTCGGTGGTGGCGTCTCGGTGAACAACCCCAATGGCGGCCTCAATCCGCTGGATGCCGCACGACTGTCCCTGGATGCGGAGTACAACGCCACCCGCGATACCAAGGGTGATTCCAAGGCAGGGCAGAGCAACAGCCTGTCAGGTTCCATCACCGTCACCGTGTCCGAAGTCCTGCCCAACGGCATCCTTGCGGTTCGCGGCGAGAAGTGGTTGACCTTGAACACCGGCGACGAGCTGGTGCGCATTGCCGGCATGGTCCGCGCCGATGACATCGGCACCGATAACACCGTGCCGTCCACCCGTGTGGCCGATGCGCGCATCACCTACTCCGGTACCGGCGCCTTCGCCGACGCCAGCCAGCCGGGCTGGTTCGACCGGTTCTTCATGAGCCCGCTGTTCCCGTTCTGATGAGACCGACCATGAAGCGACTGATTTCCGCTCTCTGCCTGCTGTTGGTTGCCGGCCTTGCCCAGGCCGAGCGCCTGAAGGACCTGGCGAGCATCCAGGGTGTGCGGACCAACCAGCTGATCGGCTACGGCCTGGTGGTGGGCCTGAACGGCACAGGTGACCAGACCACCCAGACGCCGTTCACCCTGCAGACCTTCAACAACATGCTGGCGCAGTTCGGCATCAAGGTCCCGGCCAACGTCGGCAACGTGCAGCTGAAGAACGTCGCGGCGGTGTCCATCCACGCGGACCTGCCGCCCTTCGCCAAGCCGGGTCAGACCATCGACGTGACCATTTCCTCCATCGGCAACGCCAAGAGCCTACGCGGCGGCAGCCTGCTGATGTCACCGCTCAAGGGTATCGACGGCAATGTCTACGCCATTGCCCAGGGCAACCTGGTGGTGGGCGGCTTCGACGCCGAGGGCAGCGACGGCTCGAAGATCACCGTCAACGTTCCGTCCTCCGGGCGCATTCCTTCCGGCGCCACCGTGGAGCGTCCGGTGCCGAGTGGCTTCGAGCAGGGCAACTTCCTCACCCTGAACCTCAATCGCCCGGACTTCACCACAGCGAAGAACATCGTCGACAAGCTCAACGAACTGCTCGGCCCGGGCGTTGCCCAGGCGGTCGATGGCGGTTCGGTACGGGTCAGTGCGCCGCTCGATCCGAACCAGCGCGTGGACTATCTCTCGGTGATCGAGAACCTGGAAATCGAGGCGGGCCAGGCCGTGGCCAAGGTCATCATCAACTCGCGTACCGGCACCATCGTCATCGGCCAGAACGTGAAGGTGCAGCCGGCTGCCGTGACCCATGGCAGCCTTACCGTGACCATTACCGAAGACCCTATCGTCAGCCAGCCGGAAGCCTTCTCCGGTGGTCAGACCGCAGTAGTGCCGCGCTCGAAGGTGAACGCCGAGGAAGAAGCCAAGCCGATGTTCAAGTTCGGCCCTGGCACCACCCTCGACGAAATCGTGCGTGCAGTTAACCAGGTGGGCGCGGCGCCGTCCGACCTGATGGCCATCCTGGAAGCGCTGAAGCAGGCCGGTGCCCTGCAGGCCGACCTGATCGTGATTTAAGGGAAAGGCGATGAACTCGAAACTCTCCGCAGGCCTCGCTTCCGGCTCCAGGTTGGATAGCGGCGCCTATACCGACCTGAACCGGCTCAGCCAATTCAAGGCCGGCAAGGATCGCGACAGCGAGGGCAACATCCGCAAGGTGGCCCAGGAGTTCGAGTCGCTGTTCCTCAACGAAATGATGAAGTCCATGCGTCAGGCGGGTGAAGCCTTCGCCGAAGGCAACTACCTGAACAGCAACGAAACCAAGACTTACCAGGAAATGCACGACCAGCAGTTGGCCGTGACCTTGTCGAAGCAGGGCGGCGTCGGCCTGGCCGATGTGCTGACCCGACAGCTGTCCAAGACCAACAAGTCGACGGGGCCCAACCCCTTCGCGCAAGTGCAGTCCGGCGTCCAGGCCAACTGGCCTGCGCAGGGCAGCAAGCAGGTGGCGAAGGCGGAAGCCTCGGGCTTCGCCGAGCGCGACGATTCCAGGCTGCTCAATCAGCGTCGCCTGGCATTGCCCGGCAAGCTGAGCGATCGCCAGGCAGCGGGTATCGTGCCGTCGCCCGAGCAGCTTGCCGGTACTTCGCTGGCCGGCAGTGACTGGACCCCTGCCAAGACCTATGCCGCGCCCGAGCGCGAAGTAGTCGGCGCCGAAGAAGTTGAAAGCGCCAAAGGAACGGGCAAGCGCGTGTTCGCGTCGCGCAACGAGTTCATCGAAACCCTGCTGCCAATGGCCGAGAAGGCCGCCGAGCGAATCGGCGTCGACCCCCGTTACCTGGTAGCCCAGGCCGCCCTGGAAACCGGCTGGGGCAAGTCGATCATCCGCGAGGGCGATGGCACCAGCAGTCACAACCTGTTCGGCATCAAGGCGCACAAGAGCTGGGACGGCGATTCGGCGCGGGTGATGACCACCGAGTACAAGGGCGGCAAAGCGGTCAAGGAAGCGGCATCGTTCCGTTCCTACAACTCCTTCGAGCAGAGCTTCCACGACTACGTGAGCTTCCTGCAGAACAACGATCGCTACCAGGACGCGCTGGATTCCGCCGAGAAGCCGGAGCAGTTCGTCCGCGAACTGCAGAAGGCCGGCTACGCCACTGATCCGCAGTACGCCCGCAAGATTTCCCAGATTGCCCGCGGTATGCAGGTTTACCAGGCCGTTGCTGCAGTCGACAGCACGACCACCAGGATATGAGGCTTGAGTCATGGCTGACTTACTGAACATTGGCCTGTCGGGGCTTCGCGTGAGCCAGACGCAGCTCACCGTCACCGGCCACAACATCTCCAACGTCAACACCCCCGGATTCACCCGGCAGAGCGCGACCCAGTCGACGACCCTGCCGCAGTTCTCCGGCTCGGGTTACATCGGCAGCGGCGTCACCCTGACGGATATCCGTCGCAGCTATAGCGAGTTCCTCACTGCCCAGCTGCGCAACACCACGTCGCTGAGCAGCGATGTGGATGCCTACAAGAGCCAGATCGACCAGCTCGATTCGCTGTTGTCCGGCACCACCACCGGCATTACACCGTCGTTGAAGAGCTTCTTCGCGGCCATGCAGACCGCCGCCGAAGACCCCGCCAATATGCCGGCGCGGCAACTGGTGCTGTCCGAGGCCGAAGGGTTGGCTCGACGTTTCAATACCGTCTACGACCGGCTGAGCGCGCAGAACGACTCGCTGAACAAGCAGATGTCGTCGGTGGCGGACCAGGTGAACCGCCTGGCCGGCTCCATCGCCAGTCTCAACGATGCCATCGCGGTCGCGTCATCCAACGGCCAGGTGCCCAATGACCTGCTGGACTCCCGTGAGGAGGCGATCCGTCAGCTTTCCACCTACGTGGGCGTCAGCGTGGTACCGCAGAGTGACGGCACCCAGAGCATTTTCGTCGGCACCGGACAGCCGCTGGTGGTGGGTAGCAGCGCCAACCGCCTGGAAGCGGTGCCCGGCAAAGGCGACCCCAGCCGTTTCGAGCTGGAGTTCGTCAGCGGCGATTCCCGTCAGGGCGTCACCACGCTGCTCAGCGGCGGCGAACTGGGTGGCCTGATCCGCTACCGCAACGAGACCCTGGACTCCAGCCTGAACACACTGGGGCGCCTGGCCATGTCGATCAGCGACCAGGTCAACACCCAGCTCGGCCAGGGCCTGGACCTGAAGGGGAAGGTGGGGGCTGCGCTGTTCGGCAACTACAACGACCCGGCCCTGGCGGCGCTGCGGGTCAAGGCCTTCGCCGGCAACAGTAATGCCCAGCCAGCCCTGAACATCACCAATACCAGCCTGCTCAGCACCAGCGACTACCAGATGGAGTACGACGCCACGGCGACGCCGCCCTATACGGTGCGCCGCCTGAGCGACAACCAGGAGATGGTGGTCAGTGACAGCACGCCGTCCGGCACGCTGACGATTAAAGACAGCGCAGGTCGCGACCAGGGCTTCCAGATTGCCCTGGGTGTGCCGACGCCTACCACCGGCGACAAGTTCCTGCTGCAGCCGACGCGCACCGCCGCCAAGGACATCAACACCGTGCTGGACCAGGCGGACCAGTTGGCATTCGCCGCACCGCTGCACTCCGAAGCGAACGTACAGAACAAGGGCACCGGCGCTATCGGCCAGCCCAGCATCACCAATACGCTCAACCCCATGAGCCAGGCGCACCTGGCAGCGATCTCGTCCATCACCATAAATTACACGGCGGGCACTCCGGGAAGCTTGAGTTTCTCTGGCCTGCCGACTGGCGTGACCATCACCCAGCCGCCGTCCGGAACCCTGAACGTGACGCCGGGGCAGACCAACCAACTGAGCTATACCGTTTCGGTTACCACCGGCACGCCGGCCACCACGCAGGAATACCAGATCACCCAGAGTTTCAGCGGACGTGCGGAAACCGGCGACACCTTCAGCCTCGCCATGAGCACCAATGGCGTCTCCGATAACCGTAACGCGCTCAAGCTGGTGGACCTGCAGAACAAGGCCGCAGTCGGTGTCGACGCTCTGGTTGGCGGCACCGGTTCCAGCTTCTCCGACAGCTATGGTGACCTGGTGGAGCGCGTAGGCACCCTGACCGCTCAGGCACGGGTGGACAGTGAAGCCAGTACGGCGATCCTCAAGCAGGCCACGGATAACCGTGACTCGCTCTCGGCGGTGAGCCTCGACGAAGAGGCAGCCAACCTGATCAAGTTCGAGCAGTACTACAACGCCTCGTCGCAAGTGATTCAAGTTGCCCGAAGCCTGTTCGATACCTTGATGAGCACCTTCCGCTAACGGAGCCTGCGATGCGCATTTCCACCATTCAGCAGTACAACAATGGGGTGTCGGGCCTGCAGCGGAATTACGCGAACGTCACCCGTACCCAGGAACAGATCAGCACCGGCAACCGCATCCTCACGCCGGCGGACGATCCCGTGGCTTCGGTGCGCCTGCTGCAACTGGACCAGCAGCAGGGCGTTCTGGATCAATACGCTTCCAACCTGACGGCGGCCAAGAACAGCCTGACCCAGGAAGAGGTGACGCTGAACTCGGTCAATACCGTGCTCCAGCGCGTGCGCGACCTGGCGGGCGAGGCCGGCAACGGCGCCCTCAGCACCGAGGACCGCAAGGCTATCGCTGCCGAACTCAAGGAGCGCGAGGATGAGCTGTTTAGCCTGATGAACACCCGCAACGCGCGGGGTGAATACCTGTTCTCCGGCTTCCAGGGCAAGACCCAGCCCTTCGTACGCAATGCTGACGGCAGCTACAGCTACGAAGGCGACGAAGGCCAGCGCAAGCTGCAGGTGGCGAGCTCCTTGCAGATAGCCATCAGCGATAACGGAAAGCGCGTCTTCGAGAACGTAATCAACGCCGGGCGGTTGGACAGCGCCGTGACCAACAGCCCCGCAGGCTCCACGCTGAGCCCTTCGGCGCCGTTGGTGCAAGACGAGGTAGCCTTCTCCGGCAACCCGCCTTTCCCGGATACCGGCGTGCAGATCGTCTTCGGCAACCCCGACGCCAACAGCTACGAAATCTTCGCTGTGGGCACGACTACGCCAGTGCTTGGCAGCGGCGCCATCGACACGGATGACGCAACCGACGACCAGGTGGTGTTCCGTGGTGTCAGCATCAAGTTCGATGGCGTCCCCGTAGGGGGCGAGACCATCGAAGTGACCGCACAGCCGAACCAGCAGAAGCAGGGCATCCTCGACACCATCGCCAACCTGCGTATGGCGCTTGAGAACGCGCCCAATACGCCAGCCGGCAACAACCTCGTCCGCGATTCCGTCGCTGAGGCCCTGACCAACCTGGACAACGGCATCACCGTGGTCGACTCCGTGCGCGGCGACATCGGCGCACGCCTGAACGTGGTGGAATCCACCGTCACCGACAACGAAGACGTGACTTTGGTGAACCAGTCGATACAGGCCGACCTGCGAGAGCTGGACTACGCCGAGGCGCTGTCGCGGCTGTCCTTCCAGTCGATCATTCTCGAAGCCTCGCAGCAGAGCTACGTGAAGATCGCGGGACTCAGTCTGTTCAACAAGCTGGGCTGATTGGCGCGGGCCAGGAGCCTTGGGGAGAGGGAATGAATATTGGTGTGTTCGGCGCGGGATATGTAGGCCTGGTCCAGGCGGCGGTACTGGCCAACGTGGGCCATAATGTGCTTTGCATCGAAAACGATGCGGTCAAACGGGCGATGCTCGAGCGCGGCGAGTTGCCGATCTTTGAGCCGGGCCTGACGGGCATGGTGCTGACCAATGTCCAGGACGGTCGCCTGCGATTCTCCGGCTCCCTTGAGGAAGCGGTGCGCCATGCCCGGGTTCAGTTCATCGCCGTCGGCACACCCTCCGATGCCCATGGACATGCCGACCTCAGTCAGGTTTTCGAGGTGGCGAGCGGTATCGCCGGCGTCACCGGGACCGACCAGGTGGTGATCAACAAGTCCACTGTGCCGGTAGGGACGGCCGACGAACTCCAGGCCCTGATGGATCAGGTGCTCGCCGAGCGTGGCCGATCCGACCTGCGGCTTGACGTTGTATCCAACCCCGAGTTCCTCAAGCAGGGCGCCGCAGTAAGCGACTGCCAGCGACCCGACCGGATCATCATCGGTGCCCGCGAACCATCCAGCATCGAACTGCTCCAGGAGATCTACAGCCCGTTCAACCGCAATCGCGAAAAGATCATGGTCATGGATCGGCGCAGCGCCGAGCTGACCAAATATGCTGCCAACTGCTTCCTGGCCACCAAAATCTCCTTCATGAACGAGATGGCGGGGCTATCCGAACTTTTCGGTGCCGATATCGAAGCAGTACGTCGAGGCATCGGTGCCGATCCAAGAATCGGCTATGACTTCATCTACCCTGGCTGCGGCTATGGTGGTGCCTGCTTCCCGAAGGATGTCAGCGCGCTGAAGGCGTCCGCGACGCTGGCCGGTCACGAGCCGGCGATCCTGCAGGCGGTGGCGACCGTAAACGAGCGGCAGAAGCGCAAGATTGGCGAGAGCATCCACCGCTACTATGGCGGCGACCTGCGCGGTCGGGTCATTGCCCTGTGGGGGCTCGCCTTCAAGGCCAACACTGGGGACATGCGCGAAGCGCCCAGCCGAACGCTGCTGGAGCAGCTCTGGAAGGCGGGCGCGCGGGTTCGCGCCTACGATCCAGAGGCTATGCCGGAATGCCGTCGGCTCTATGGTGAGCGACGTGACCTCGAACTGGTGGACAGCAAGGAGGAGGCCCTGGAAGGGGCTGATGCGCTGGCCATCGTGACTGACTGGCAGAGCTTCAAGGCGCCGGATTTCGACCTGATCCGCGACACTCTCAAGGACGCTCTGATCTTCGATGGGCGCAACCTCTACGATCCCCGCGTGATGCAACGCTACGGCCTGCGTTACCACTCTATCGGCCGTCTCCCGGCCTGATTGCTCCCCGCTGGATACCCACCCGGTCGATTGCCGTCGACCGGGTATGGCCTGCTTATTGCAGCGCCAGGGCATCAAACAACAGCCTGCCGACTAATTGACGGGTCGGTGTAGCAGGGGAAGCAGCGATGAAAGCGGTGATTCTTGCCGGTGGCCTGGGCACTCGCATCAGTGAAGAGTCCCACCTGAAACCCAAACCGATGATCGAAATCGGTGGCAAGCCAATCCTCTGGCACATCATGAAGATCTACTCCCACCATGGCATCCAGGATTTCGTCATCTGCCTGGGCTACAAGGGCTATGCCATCAAGGATTTCTTCGCCAACTACTTCCTGCACACCTCCGACGTCACGTTCGACATGCGCAACAACCAGATGGAAGTTCACCAGAACTACAGCGAACCGTGGCGAGTGACGCTGGTGGATACGGGCGAAGACAGCATGACCGGCGGCCGCCTGCGCCGCGTGGGACGCTTCGTCGAAGGCGAGGAGGCATTCTGCTTTACCTACGGCGATGGTGTGGCCGACCTGGACATTGGCGCGCTGGTCGCCTTCCACCGCAGGCACGGCAAGCAAGCCACTGTTACCGCCGTTCAACCGCCGGGGCGCTATGGCGCGTTGGACCTGAATGGGAATCGCGTCAACGGATTCGTTGAAAAGCCGCGCGGTGACGGTGGCTGGATCAATGGCGGTTTCTTTGTCCTGTCCCCTGAGGTACTGCCATACATCGCTGAAGATTCGACAGCCTGGGAGGCTGAGCCGCTGGAGCGGCTGGCAGCCGAAGGCCAGTTGCAGGCCTATCAGCACCAGGGTTTCTGGCACGCGATGGACACGCTGCGAGACAAGAACCATCTGGAGCAGCTTTGGCAGACCGGGGAGGCGCCGTGGAAACTGTGGCACTGAACCCTGAGTTCTGGCGGGGCAGGCGCGTCCTGCTGACCGGTCATACCGGGTTCAAGGGGGGGTGGCTGGCTCTCTGGCTGAAGCAGTGGGGGGCCGAGGTAACCGGGTTCGCACTGCCGGCCGTAGCGGGCCACAGTCTCTTTGAACTGGCGCGGGTTGTGGAAGGGCTCGACAGCCGAATTGGCGATCTGCGTGACTTGCCGGCGCTGCAGCGGGTGGTCGAGGAGTGCAGGCCCGAGGTCGTGTTGCATCTCGCCGCACAACCTCTGGTGCGTGAAGGCTATCGGGACCCCCTCGGCACCTACGGCAGCAACGTCATGGGAACTCTGCACCTGCTGGAAGCGATCCGCCGTGTCGGAGGCGTGCGTGCGTGCGTGGTGGTGACCACCGACAAGGTCTACGCCAACAACGAATGGCCCTGGCCGTATCGCGAGAACGAGCCCCTGGGCGGCCATGATCCCTACAGCAGCAGCAAGGCGTGCTGCGAGCTGCTGGTGCAATCCTTCGCCGCATCATACTTCCCGTCGTCGCAATACGCCGTCCATGGGCTTGCGGTGGCCACCGCACGGGCCGGCAATGTGCTCGGCGGCGGTGATTTTGCGCCCGACCGGCTGGTGCCGGATGTCCTCGCTGCCTGGTCACGTGGCGAGCAGGTCACCCTGCGCTACCCGCAGGCAGTGCGCCCCTGGCAACACGCGCTCGAGCCCTTGGCCGGCTACCTGCAATTGGCACAGGGCCTCCATGAGCAGGGATTCGCGCTGTCGGGCGCCTGGAATTTCGGGCCCGGTGAGGGCGACTGCTGCACGGTGGGCGAGCTGGTCGAGCGGCTGGCAACGCTGTGGCCGGAGGCGCCTGGAGTGGTGGTCGAAGCGGCCCAGTTGCACGAAGCCGGATTGCTTCGGCTGGATAGCAGCCGAGCGCGACAGCAGCTTGGCTGGCGGCCCCGATGGTCGCTGCAGCAATGCCTGGAGCAGACCCTCGACTGGCATCGCCACTGGCGCGACCGTGCCGATATGCGCGCGGTGTGCCTCGCGCAACTGGACGACTATTGGAGGTGCGCGTGAGTGAGCTTCAGTTGTGCGCCTTGCCCCTCGACGGCCTGCAATTGCTCAGGCATCGCACCCACCAGGATGCGCGTGGCCGGTTTTCGCGTCTGTTTTGCGAGGGCAGCCTGGAGCTGGCTGCCCTCCCGTTCCATATCCGCCAGATCAACCTCTCCGTTACCCGGGAATCAGGGTCAGTACGCGGGTTGCATTTCCAATACCCGCCCCACGCGGAGCACAAGCTGATCACCTGCCTGCGTGGCCGCATCTGGGATGTGGCGGTGGATTTGCGGCGCGGCTCGCCGACCTTTCTGCGCTGGCATGCCGAGTGGCTGGAGGAAGGCGATGGCCAGAGCCTGCTGATTCCTCCGGGATTCGCCCATGGCTTCCAGGCGGCCAGCGATTGCGCCGAACTCCTGTACCTGCACAGTGCCGACTACAACCCTGCCCATGAGGGCGGCCTGTCGGTCAACGATCCGCGGCTGGCCATTGACTGGCCGATGCCGGTGCGTAACCTTTCTGCCCGCGACGCGGGCCATCCCTGGCTTGAGGACAGTTTCCAAGGAGTCGAGACATGAAGTGTCGTGGCTGTAGCGCCCCTGTGCACCTGCCGCTGATCGACCTTGGCACTGCGCCGCCATCGAACGCCTATCTGCGAAGCGAACAACTCGACCAGGCCGAACAGTGGGTGCCCCTGAGGGTCTGGGTCTGCGAGTCCTGCTGGCTGGTCCAGACCGAGGACTATCGCGCCGCTGACAGTCTCTTCGATGCCGACTACGCCTACTTCAGTTCCTTCAGCAGCAGTTGGCTCGAGCATGCCCGCCGCTATGTGCAGGAAATGATCGAACGCTTTTCCCTGGGCCGGGACAGCCGGGTGGTGGAAGTAGCTGCCAACGACGGCTACCTGCTCCAGTATGTGGCCGGGGCCGGTATTTCCTGCCTGGGTATCGAACCTACCACCAGTACGGCTCGGGCGGCCCGTGACAAGGGCCTGGACATCCGCGAGGTCTTCTTCGGCGAGGCGCAGGCGCAGGCCCTCGTGGCGGAGGGCTGGAGTGCCGACCTCATGGTGGCCAACAATGTCCTGGCTCATGTGCCGGACATCAACGACTTCCTCCGGGGCTTTGCCGTTCTGCTCAATGCTGACGGTGTGGCGACGTTCGAGTTTCCCCACCTGGCGAGCCTGTTGTCCGGATGCCAGTTCGACACGCTCTACCACGAACACTATTCCTACCTCTCGCTGACCGCAGTCGAGGCCATGTGCGAGCGCAACGGCCTAAAGGTTTTCGATGTGCAGCAGTTGCCCACCCACGGCGGCTCGCTGCGGCTCTTCGTCCAGCGTGCAAGCGGCGGCCGGGCTCGCACGGGCGCGGTCGAGGCGCTGCTGGCCTGCGAAAGCGAAGCGGGTGTGCGGAGCGCCGCTTACTACTCCGGCCTGGCGCCGGCCGCGCTTCGCATCAAGTACGAGCTGCTGCGCTTCCTGCTCGAGGCACGGGCGCAGGGTAAGCGGGTCGCAGCCTACGGTGCCGCGGCCAAGGGCAATACGCTGCTGAATTACGCCGGCGTGCGGGAAGACCTGCTGGAGTGGGTCGCCGACCTCAATCCTCACAAACAGGGCAAGTTTCTGCCGGGCAGTCGAATTCCGATTGTCTCGCCCGCCCGTATAGACGAAGAGCGTCCGGACTATCTGCTGGTGCTGCCGTGGAACCTGCTGACGGAAGTGCGGCAGCAATATGCCCGGATCGCGGAGTGGGGCGGGCGATTCGTTGTGGCCATACCGGAGTTGCAGGTGCTATGAGCAAGGTCCATTACACCAAGCCCAGTATTGGCGAGTTGGAGCTCGAGTACGTCACCGATGCCGTACGCAATGGCTGGGGTGAGCATTGCTACGACTACATCCATCGCTTCCAGGGCGAGTTCGCCCGTTACCTCGGCGTGTCCCATGCGGTTGCCACGTCCAGTTGCACCGGCGCCCTCCATCTGGGGCTGAGAGCGCTGGATATCGGTCCGGGAGACGAGGTGATCCTGGCCGACATCAACTGGATCGCGTCGGCTGCCCCGGTGTTCTACGTCGGAGCCCAACCGGTGCTGGTGGACGTGCTGGAGGACAGCTGGTGCCTGGACCCCGAGCAGGTTCGCCACGCCATCACACCGAGGACCCGCGCAATCATCGCGGTCCATTTGTACGGCAACCTGGCGGCGATGCGGGAACTGCAGGAAATAGCAGACGAGCACGGCCTGGCGCTGATCGAGGACGCCGCCGAGGCGCTCGGGTCTGAGATAGACGGCCGCAAGGCTGGCAGCCTGTCGACCTTCTCGGTGTTCTCTTTCCATGGCACCAAGGTCATGACCACCGGAGAGGGAGGCATGCTTGCCAGCAGCGATGCCGAACTGGTTCGCCGTGTAGAGCAGCTCAACAATCATGGCCGGGCTGCTGGCGACATGCGCCAGTTCTGGCCATCGGAGCTCGGGCATAAGTACAAGATGTCCAACCTGCAGGCTGCGCTCGGTTGCGCTCAACTCGAGCGGATCGACGACCTGGTAGCACGTAAGCGCGAGATCTTCGCGTACTACGCGCAGCGCCTGCTCGCGGCATTGCCAGGTGCACGGATGAATCCCGAACCGACAGGCTGCCTGAACAGCTACTGGATGCCGACGCTGGTGTTGCCGGTCGAGTTTTCCACGCGAAGAGCCGATGTACTCGAATCGCTGCGCCTGTCAGGCATCGATGCGCGAATTTTTTTCCAACCGCTGGGCGATACGCCGGTTTTCAACGGGGTTGCCTGTGGGCCGACCCCGATTGCTCATGATCTGGCACAGCGCGCCTTCAATCTGCCGAGCTACCACGATATGAGCCATTCGGATCAGGATCGGGTAGTGGATGCGATTCTCTTCGGCCTGGATAGGCGGGCCTCCGCCCCGGCGGGAGAACCGTCGTGAACAGCCCACTGCTAAGCCCTGCGCAGTGCGAAGCCTTCCAGCGGGACGGTCTGCTGATCGTGCCCGGTTTCTACGACCTGGAGCGGGACATCCTGCCGATCCAGCGCGGCATCTACGACATCATCGGCCTGGTTATCGACAAGTACCGCCTGCCGATTTCGCGTCTGCCTTTCAGCGCTGAAACCTTCGATAGCGGCTACCAGGCGCTGATCGCTGCCAATCGTGCCTATGGCGGCGAAGTCTATGACGCGGTCAAGCAGATCCCGGCGTTCGTACGCCTGGTGGCTCATCCGCTGCATGATTGTCTGTTCCGCGAGCTGCGGGGGGAGCAGGCGTTGCCAGGCGTCGCCGCCGGTGGCTACGGCATCCGTATCGACAATCCCGGCGAAGAGCGCTTCCGGGCCAACTGGCATCAGGAGTATCCCGCGCAACTGCGCAGCCTGGATGGCCTGGTGTACTGGAGTCCGCTGTTGGAGGTTAGCGAGGCGTTGGGCCCCGTTCAGTTCTGCCTCGCCTCGCACCGCGATGGTCTCGTTCCGGTCCACGCCAGCGGCTCGGGTGGCAAGACGCAGGCCTACGCGCTGACTCTTCAGGATGAGCAGGCGCGCATTGCGCGCTACGCACAGGTGGCGCCCCTGACCGAGCCGGGTGACCTGGTGATAGTGGACTTTCTCTTGCTGCACGCCTCCGGCTTCAACCGTGCGCAGCGTTCGCGCTGGTCGATGCAGCTCCGTTACTTCAATTTCAACGAACCCACTGGCCGCGCTCATGGCTGGAAGGGTTCCTTTGCGGCCGGCGTGGATTTTCGCAGTATCCACCCCGAGCTATGCGCTGATAGGGAGGCCGAATGACCCGGACCTTGTGTCAGGTATGCGCTGGCGCTGACCTGAAGATGCTCTACGAAATGCGCTCCGGACTGGCGCTGACCTCATTGGGCAAGACGTATCCGGCTGCCACCCGCGTATGGGCCTGCCAGGCTTGTGCTCACTTGCAGACCGACGAAATGGACCAGGTCGATCACTACTACGCCGAGCAATACAACATTCTTTCCGATAGCGAGGAAGAGGATCAGATCTACGAAGTACGCGAGGGACGGCCGCTGTATCGCACAGAGCACCAGCTCGCGGTATTGCTGGAAAAGGTCCCGCTGAAGTCCGACGCGCGGCTGCTCGACTACGGCTGCGCCAAGAGTTCGAGCATGCAGGCGCTGCTCAAACGGCGTGCCGACCTGCAGGTGCACCTGTTCGATGTCAGCGACGCGTATCAGCGATTCTGGGCCCGATTCCTTCCGGAGCAGCGCTGGGCGACGTTCGAGCCGAAGGCGGAATGGAAGGACAGTTTCGACCTGGTGACCTCGTTCTTCGCCCTGGAGCACATCGTCCAGCCGCTTCAGGCCCTGCAGCGTATTCGCGCCCTGGTTCGGCCGGGTGGTTACTTCTACTGCGTAGTCCCCAATGTGGCGACCAACATCGCCGACTTCATCGTGGTCGACCATGTCAACCATTTCACTGAAAGCTCGCTGGCGTGCCTGCTGCAGCGTGCCGGCTTCGAGGTCGACTCCATCGATGCCGGCGTGCACCGTGGCGCATTCGTGGTGCTTGCACGCCGGCCTCTGGGCGCCCTGGCCGAACCGGTAGCGGATACGCTCGAAGTAGCGCGCCAGCTGGTGTCGCTGGAAAGTATGGCCGCGTTCTGGCAGGAGGCGGCCGACAAGGTCGTGTCCTACATGGACGATTTGCCGGAAGACGCCCGTTGTGCCGTGTACGGCGCTGGTTTCTACGGTTCCTTCATCACGGCCTGCCTCGGCGGGGCCGGACGCATCCGTTGCTTCGTCGACCAGAACCCCTTCCTACAGGGGCGACGGTTGTTCGACAGGCCAATCGTGGCCCCGGCGGAGCTGGACGAAGACGTCGACACCCTGCTGGTGGGCCTCAATCCGGCCCATGCCCGGCAGATCATTGCCGACATCCCTGCGTTGCAGGGACGGTCGTTGCGCCAGTTCTACCTCTGAGGTCCGGCCATGCTTGAAGGACAGACAATCGAGTTGCGGGCCTGGCGGGATGACGATCTGCCAACCCTGGTCGCACTGCGCAATGACTTGGCACTGCAGAACCTGCTGATGGCCCAGGCGCGCCCGAACTCGGTAGAGAAGGTGCGTCGCTGGCTGGTCGACAAAAGTGGCAGCGAAGATGTGCTGTTCTTCGTGATCGGCGACCGGGACAGCGGAAGTTGCCTGGGCTATCTGCAGCTGTACAACCAGCGCCCGCTCCACGGAACGGCCGAGCTTGGCATCTGCCTGGCCCCGGCTGCACAGCGGCGGGGTGTGGGGCGGGAAGCCCTGGCTCTGCTCGAGGACTACGCCCAGCGGGTGTTCGCTATCCGCAAGATCCTGCTCCATGTGCTGGCGGACAACCCGGCGGCCGGCTTTTACCCGCGCGTGGGCTACCGTGAGGTGGGTTGCCTGCAGGCCCATGCTCGCATCGATGGGAGTTACCGCGACGTGCTCGTCATGGAGAGGCTGCTCGTGCCATGAGAGTGGTCATCTCCCAGCCCATGTTTTTCCCCTGGCCCGGCTTCCTCGAGCAGGTAAGCCTGGCCGACGTTTTCGTGCGATACGACGACGTGCAGTTTTCCAAGGGCAGCTTCACCAACCGGGTGCAGGTCAAGACGGCCAGGGGCAGCCATTGGCTCAGCGTACCTCTCGCCGGTTTGTCGCTTGGCCAGACCATTTCCGAAGTGAGTCCGGATCACCGTATCGACTGGCGCTCACGGCACCGTGCCCTGATGGCTCAGGCTTATGCCGCCGCGCCGTTCCGTGACGATATGCTGGCGCTGCTCGATCAGGTCTATGCAGCTGACTGCGGCAACATCGCCGCGCTTGGCGACCTGTCGCTCAAGGTGCTCTGCGAGTACTTCGGCCTGGCATCCGCCACACGCTTCGTTTCGATCGACGAACTGGGTATTGGAGGGGCGGGTAGCCAACGGGTCCTGGAAATCGTCAAGGCGCTGGGCGGCAGCCACTACGTGACCGGCCTCGGTGCGCGGAATTACCTGGATCACCATGCATTCGAACGCGCCGGTATCCAGGTGGACTACATGAACTACAGCAAATCGCCGTATCCGCAACAGCACGGCGACTTCACCCCTTACGTATCTAGCCTCGACCTGGTCGCCAACTGCGGGCGGCAAGGCTCGGCGCTGATTCAACCCAATACATTGCCCTGGCGGGAGTTCGTGAAAGATGAATGAGATAGAGCGGTTCGCGGCCGAGGTCGAGACGAACATCGATAGCCTTCACGGAGACCAGGATGTGCAGGCACTGTCCCGCATCTGGCTGCGGGAGATCACCCGTCACAAGTACGCGTACAACTTCCGCTGGATGGGCCGGCCAATCATCCAGTTCCCGCAGGACATGATCGCGATGCAGGAGCTGATCTGGAACATCCAGCCCGACCTGATCATCGAGACCGGCGTGGCGCACGGCGGCTCGGCGCTTTACTACGCTTCGCTGCTGGAATTACTGGGCGGCGATGGCTATGTGCTGGGTGTGGACATCGATATTCGTACTCACAACCGTGTGGAAATCGAGCGCCATCCAATGAGCAAGCGCCTGCGCCTGATCCAGGGGTCATC
Organism: Pseudomonas sp. JS3066; assembly: GCF_036328175.1. Taxonomy (NCBI): domain Bacteria; kingdom Pseudomonadati; phylum Pseudomonadota; class Gammaproteobacteria; order Pseudomonadales; family Pseudomonadaceae; genus Pseudomonas; species Pseudomonas sp. JS3066. Next base: position 3,710,894 of record NZ_CP143312.1, on the reverse strand, counting down.
CATCGCCCCGGAAACGGTGCAACAGGTTGCCGAGCACGCCCGTGGAAAGGAGCGAGTGCTGGTGGTACTGGATTCCAACCACACCCACGAGCACGTGCTAGCCGAGTTGCAGGCCTATTCGCCGTTCGTGACACGGGACAGCTACCTGGTGGTGTTCGACACGCTGCTGGAAGACATGCCCGATGACCTGCAGGCGGCCGATCGTCCCTGGGGGCGCGGCAACAATCCGAAAACGGCGGTGCACCAATTCCTGGGCGAGAACGATCGTTTCGAGATCGACCGGCGGATCGTCAGCAAATTGCTCATCACTGTCGCACCTGATGGATACCTGCGTTGCATCCGCTGAGGCGAACGCGCTCCGGCCGATGCCTGTCCTTGAGTGAAAACGCCTTTGAATTTCCTGGTTACGGGGAGCCCCATGCAAAAGCTGGAACATAAAGTCATCGTCACGGTTCCCGTCTACAACGAAGGACCCTATGTGCTGGAGACTCTGAAGTCTCTGGCCGCCCAGACCTATCCGGACTTCAGGGCGCTGGTGGCCGACAACGCTTCGACCGACGAAACCGAGCGAGTCTGCCGGGAGTTTTGCGAGACGGATCCGCGCTTCACCTATGTTCGCCACGAAAGCAATCTGGGGGCCACCGCCAACTTCCAGTATTGCTTCGAGAACACCTCTTCCGAGCTGTTCATGTGGCTCGGCGGGCACGACATGTTGCATCCCGAGTTCCTCCAGGAAGCCTGCGGGCGGATGGATGCCGATCGCAGCCTGAGCCTGGTGTACAGCCACACCCAGTGGATCGATGAGAACAACCGGGTACTGGCGCACACGAATGGCGGCAACTATGTGTTCGATGAGCCGCTTTTGCCCCATGAGCGCCACCAGCGACTGCTGAATTCGCTCGACCGGTGCGAGGCGATCAACCAGCTGCTGCGGCGAGAATTCGTCGACCTGCCGTTCAGGCCCATTGTCAGTGCGGACCTGGTGTTCCTCTGTCACCTGGCCGCCCATGGCCCCTTCGCTCGCATCGAGCGGCCGCTCTACATACGCCGGGAAATCAGCAAGCGCACCTCGACCATGATGGAGCGCATCACCGGCAAGCGCGTGGAACCGAAATACCAGGAGTTGGCAGCATTCTTCACCGAAAGCATCTGTTTGCATCGGGGCGTCCCGGCGGGCGACAAGCCAAAGCTGATCGCCGACACCCTGGCCTGGCTCAACAAGCGTTTCTCGATCTTCACGCCGCCCGAAGCCTCCGAACCGGTATTTGTGCCGGCGCCGACCGCTCAGACGCCGATACCTTTCTTCAGCGTCGTCATGCCGGTCTACAACCGCGAACGCTACGTGCGAGAGGCCATCGAGTCGGTGCTCGCCCAAGACGATGCCGACTTCGAACTGGTGGTGGTGGACGATGGGTCTACCGACCGTTCAGTGGCGATCATCCGCTCCATCCAGGACCCGCGCATCCGCCTGCTCCACAACGACCATGGTGGCGGCGCTTCGGCGCGTAACAAGGGCCTGTCCGCTGCGCGCGGGGAATTCGTGGTATGGATCGACAGTGACGACCGTCAAGCCAAGGGTGCTTTGGCGGCGCTGCGTCGGAGCATCGTCGAGAACCCCGGATCGGACGTGTTCTATGGCGACCTGGAGATATTCGACGATAACTTCCCCGGCCAGGTGCACCGCACTCGCTATGCCGACTACCAGGGCAAGTCGCTGTTGCCGATGCTGGTCCAGGCCAACTGCCTGCCCAACCCCGGCACCGCGGTGCGTCGTTCGCTGTACCAGCAGCATGGTGGCTACGACACGACATTCACTCGCTGCCACGATTACCAGATCTGGACCCGCCTGGCCGACACGGCTGATTTCAAGAAAGTCGATGAGATCCTCTGCCATTGGAGGCAGCACGGCGAAAGCCTCTCCAGTGCGAAGAGCCGGGCATTCGAAGGCAAGGTCGTGCTGGACGCCTTCGCCCGTTACCCCGTCGATCGGTTGTTCCCCGACCTCGCCGATGACCAGGCAGGGAAGGCGGCCGCTTGTTGGCGCGTGTCGGGCATTCTGCGTCAGCTCGGCGAACACGATTCTGCCCTGCGCATGGCCCACAAGGCACGAGCTCTTGGCCAGGACGACGCCGTGGCCCGGGCCGAGCTGGATAAGCTGGCCGGCACGCAATACGAGCCGCTGTTCTCCATCATCCTGACCACCTACAACCGCCCCGGTCTCCTGCGGGACGCCCTGGTCAGCCTGGGTGATCAGACCCTGCGCGACTTCGAAGTGATCCTGGTGAACGACCACGGCGATCCGGTCGAGCCATTGCTGGTGGAGTTCGACTTCCCCATCACCTACCTCTATCAGGGGCGCAACCAGGGGCTGTCCGCTGCCCGAAACGCCGGTCTGAAGCTGGCCCGTGGACGTTACGTCAGCTATCTGGATGACGACGACATCTACCTGCCCGAGCACCTGGCAGTGCTGGCGAGCGCTTTCGAGCAGCAGCCGCAGGCCGTGGTCTACACCGGCGTGGAATACATCAATGAGCAGTTGGAAGGCGGCGAGCGTATCGAGTTGAGCCGAACTGCGCCGTTCGCCCATGCGGCGTATGACAAGGAGCGCCTGTTCGTCCAGAACTACATCCCTGTGAATACCTGGGCGCACCCTCGCGACATGCTGGCCGAGGTCGGCGAGTTCGATACCGGCCTGACTGCGTTCGAGGACTGGGACATGCTGCTGCGGCTGGCTGCCCGGTATCCCTTGGTCCACGTACCCCAGGTGACCGCCGAGGTGCACTTGCGGGACGCCCCGAATACCGGTTCGGACCACATGCTCGGTCGCGAGCAGAAGAACTTCGGCGCCCTCTACCAGGAGATGTATCGCCGACATTCCGACCTGGGCAGCGACGCTGTGCGCCAGGCGCGCCAGGAAATGCTCAAGCGCTTCGGCATCCAGGACTCGGTCGGAGGGCGCGTGCGCAGCGCCAGTTTGCAGGAATGGCTGCACAAGCGTGCGCTCTCGCCGACCCAGCAGCGCCTGGTGAACGAGCGCCTGCAACAGGAAGGTGGGCCGAGCGTCGGCGTCGTGATTCTGGACATGAAAGGGGATAGCGCCGCCGTGGCGCTGACGCTGGAGTCGCTGAGCCCATCCCGCAATGCCTACCACAACGTCCAGCCGCTGCTCCTGACGATTGGACAATCGGCCGTGGACGGCTTCCCCGGTCGGGTCATCGAGGCATCCCCGGATGCGTGGGTAGTGCCGCTCAACCAGGCGCTGCAGACAGCTGATTTTGACTGGGTCGTGCTGGTCAATGCCGGCGAGGAGCTCACACCCAACGGCCTGCTGATGGCTTGCCTGGAATTGCTCACGGCGCCTGACTGCAGGGCTGTGTATTGCGACCAGATGTACCGTCAGTCGAATGGTGATCTGGGCGCTGCATTCCGACCGGCGTTCAATCTCGACTATCTGCTCAGCTTCCCGGCCGGCATGGCCCATCACTGGCTGTTCCGCCGGGATGTGCTGCTTGAGGCCGGCGGGTTCGATGCGGGCCTTCCGCGTGCCGTGGAACTGGAAATGATCCTGCGATTGATCGGCTCTGGCGGGCTTGCCGGGCTCGGGCATATCGCCGAGCCGCTGTTGATCACCGATGCGCCGGCCGTGCTCGACGTCGAGGACGAGCGAGCGGCGATCCTGCGCCACCTGCAAGAGCGAGGTTACGAGCAACCCAGGATCGAATCGAGTCAGCCGGGCCATTACTGCGTCCACTACGGGCACTCGCAGCAGCCGATGGTTTCGTTGCTGGTCCTGGCCGGCAGCCATCTGGCGCGATTGCAGCGCTGTGTGGAGAGCCTGCTCGAAACGACACGCTATCCCCACTACGAACTGCTGCTGATCGAGAGCGATCCGTCGGCAGGTGAGGTCAGGGATTGGCTCACGGCTCTTGAGCAGATGGGCGAGGCTCGCCTGCGGACCGTGTGGCCCGCAGCGGCGCAGCTCGGCGTTGCAGCTGCGCTGAATCTGGCGGCTGGCCAGGCTAAGGGTGATTACCTGCTGATGCTCTCGCCGGATGCGGCAGTAATCGATGAGCAATGGCTGGACGAGTTGGTCAACCATGCTCAACGTCCGGAAGTCGGTGTTGTCGGGGGCAAGCTCCTGGCCGCGGATGGCACGATCCGCCATGCGGGCCTGATCCTCGGCCTGGAAGGGCCGGTTGGTCGCCCGTTCGTGGGGGAATCCCTGAATGCACCCGGCTACCTGCAGCGCCTGCAAGTCGACCAGGACTACAGCGCGGTGAGCCGCGAATGCCTGATGATCGGTCGTGAGCTCTACGACGCCCTGGGTGGCGTGGCAGACGATCTACCGGAGCGCTACGTTGACGCGGACATCTGTCTGCGCGCCCGGCAAGCCGGCTACCTGACTGTCTGGGCGGCCAACGCGAAATTGCTGTTCGAAGCGGACGAGGCCCCCATCGCTTCCCAGGACGAGCAGGATGCGCTCTATGCCAGGTGGCTGCCATTGCTGGCTCGCGACCCGGCGTATAACCCCAACCTTTCGCTGGCCATGCCCGGCGGCTTCAAGCTGGCCGACACCGCGTTGTCCTGGCGCCCGCTGTCGTCGTGGAAGCCTTTGCCGACGGTGTTGGCTCATCCGGCGGACCAGTTCGGCTGTGGTCACTATCGCGTGATGCAGCCGTTTGCCGCATTGCAGCAATCCGGGAAAGTGGATGGCGCGCTCTCGATGGGGCTCATGCATGTGACTGACCTGGAACGTTATGCTCCGGACAGCATCATCCTGCAGCGGCAGATCGGTGACGAACGACTGGAAGCAATGCGCCGGATGAAAGCGTTCTCCAGTGCCTTCAAGGTCTATGAGCTGGACGACTACCTGCTCAACCTGCCATTGAAAAGCGCACACCGGCAGCACATGCCCAAGGACATCCTCAAGTCCCTGAAACGAGGCCTCGGCTTCGTCGATCGCTTCGTGGTTTCCACCGAGTGCCTCGCCGAGGCCTTCGCAGGTATGCACGAAGACATCCGCGTAGTGCATAACCGTTTGCCCACCGGCTGGTGGCAGGGTCTGCAGGGGCAACGTCGCGCTTCTTCCAGGCCTCGCGTGGGCTGGGCGGGCGGCTCGAGTCACACGGGCGACCTGGAACTGATCGAGGACGTCGTCAAGGAACTGGCGAACGAAGTGGAATGGGTCTTCTTCGGCATGTGTCCGGAATCGATACGTCCCTACGTCCACGAGTTCCATCCGGGGGTGGCCATCGACCAGTATCCAGCGGCGCTTGCCCGCCTCAATCTTGACCTGGCGCTGGCTCCGGTAGAGCTGAACCTGTTCAACGAGTGCAAGAGCAACCTGCGTCTGCTGGAGTATGGCGCCTGTGGGTTCCCGGTGATTTGCAGCGATATCCGCTGCTACCAGGGCGACCTGCCGGTGACTCGGGTGAAGAACCGCTTCAAGGACTGGGTGGATGCGATCCGCATGCATCTTTCCGATCTCGACGCCACAGCCCGGATGGGTGACGAGCTGCAGGCACTGGTGCGCCGGGACTGGATGCTGGAGGGGGGCAATCTCGAACTCTGGCTCAAGGCGTGGACGCCGGACTGAGTCGAGAGCCGGCTGTGTTGGACTCGACAGGGCCCCGCATTGGCGGGGCCCTGTCATTTGGGGACGGGCATCGTCGCATCCTGACGTGTTGGTCGACATTCACGCCTCAAGTTTCCCCCGGCAGGGCCGACAAAGAGCACGGATGGTGGGATGTTGGTGCTGCAAGCCCCCGGGTCACAAAATTTTTTGAACGCCCCCCTAAAGCTTCCTCCGACACCGCCGATACGAAGTACGAATGCGAACTTTATGGGTGCCTGGGCGATGCCCGCCCAAGGTCGCAAGCTCAGGCAAACACGTAGTCCTCGGAGGACAACATCATGGCTTTGACCGTCAACACGAACATCGCTTCCCTCAATACCCAGCGCAACCTGAATACCTCCTCCCGTGCGCTGGATACTTCCCTGCAACGTCTGTCCACCGGTTCCCGTATCAACAGCGCCAAGGACGACGCCGCCGGTCTGCAGATCGCCAACCGTCTGAGCAGCCAGATCAACGGCCTGGGCGTTGCGGTGAAGAACTCCAACGACGGCATCTCCATGGCGCAGACCGCTGAAGGCGCCCTGCAGCAGTCCACCAGCATCCTGCAGCGTATGCGTGACCTGGCCCTGCAATCGTCCAACGGTTCGAACAGCACCGAGGAACGCAAGGCTCTGAACGACGAAGTGACCGAGCTGAAGAAAGAGCTGGATCGTATTTCCAACACCACCACCTTCGGTGGTCGCAAGCTCCTCGACGGCACCTTCGGCACCACCACCTTCCAGGTGGGCAGCGCCGCCAACGAAACCATCAGCGTCAAGATCGACGAGATGAGCACGGAGTCCCTGGAAGCTACCTTCAGTTCCGGTTCCGTCACTTCCGGCTCCGTTGCCACCGCTCCGGCCAGTGCTTCCGGCGCCATCGCCATCTCCGTCACCATGGCCGGCGGCCAGGCTCGTACCTTCAGCGCCACCTACGCCAGCGGTGCCACCGCTGCCGAGCAGGTGCAGGCCCTGGCTACCGTCATCAACGACGCCAACATCGGCGTAGGTGCCTTCGTCAACGACTCGGGCGACATCGACCTGGTTTCGTCGCTGACCTCCGGCTCCGCCGAAGGCAACATCCAGAACCTGACCTTCGCTTCGGGCGCCAGCGTCGCAGCTGCCGAAACCGCTGCCGGTGCCGGTACTAACCTGGCCATCTCCTCCGTGACCGATGACAACCAGGTGAAGGACATCGACCTGACCGAGGTGAAGTCTTCCCAGGAAGCCGTGATCATCATCGACCAGGCCATCCAGTCCATTGATGCCCAGCGCGCCAGCCTCGGTGCTGTGCAGAACCGCTTCGAGAACACCATCTCGAACCTGCAGAACATCGGCGAGAACGTGTCGGCCGCCCGCGGTCGTATCCAGGACACCGACTTCGCCGCAGAAACCGCTAACCTGACCAAGAACCAGATCCTGCAGCAAGCAGGTACCTCGATCCTGGCCCAGGCCAACCAGCTGCCGCAGGCGGTCCTCAGCCTCCTGGGCTAAGGCCCGGACGAGGCAAGGCGTTAAACGCGGGGGGAAGTGCTTAGCGCTTCCCCCCTTCTTGCCATTTCTGAGGTGAGCACAAAATGGATATCGGAATAGTCAACCTGACGAACAAGGGAGTGAGTACTGCTCCTGTCGGCAATGGCCAGGTCCGTGGTCCGGCAGAAAAGGAAGATCGCGAAAAGGCAGTCGGCCAGGTTCAGCAGCAGTCCGAAACCGAAGACCGCGAGCCAGTGCACGCGGCAGCCTCGAGCATCCAGGAGTTCGTCCAGAGCATTCGTCGCAATCTGAACTTCGATGTGGATGACAGCAGTGGCCGAGTAGTGGTCCAGGTGACCGATTCAGAATCGGGTGAAGTGATCCGTCAGATTCCATCGGAGGATGCGCTCAAGCTGGCTGAAAGCCTGTCGGAAATGCGCAGCCTGCTGTTCAAGGCCGAGGCCTGATACGTACCTGGGACTTGCGTGCGAGATGGCACGTTTCTTGACTCCTTTCAGCTTCATTGATGAAGGCGTCAGACGATTGGCGAGGTAAAGGAAAATGGCGGGGATAACCGGAATCGGTACGAACATGGACATCGACGGCATCGTCAAGGCCTTGGTCGATGCCGAAAGAGCGCCCAAAGACTCCCAACTGAATCGCGTGGAGAAGAGCGCCACGTCGAAGTTCTCCGCAGTCGGCCAGCTCATGGGAGCCATCAGCGAGTTCCAGACTGCGCTGAAGGACCTCAACTCGAGCGACCTGTTCGCCAAGCGTTCGGCAAAGTCGAGCAATACCGATCTGGCCACTGTCTCCGCCACGAACAAGGCAAGCTCGGGTACTTATCAGGTAACGGTCGAAAAACTTGCCAGCGCGAGCAAGGTCGGCACTGCCACCTTCGCGAAGGACGCCACTGCGGCTGCAGCCGGAACGCTGACGGTCAAGCTGGGGCCGGACGATCGCGGAGTGGACGTGCAAGTCGCTGCTGGCGCTTCGCTGTCGGAAATCCGTGACAGCCTGAACAAGGCGCTCAAGGACAAAGGCGTCAGCGCCAACATCGTCAGCAACCCAGCCGATGGCAGCTCTCGCCTGGTGCTCAGCTCCAACACTACGGGTGCTGGCAAGGACATCTATGTCCAGGCGTCCGCAGGGCTGGAAGCCTTCCGCATCGGCAATTTCGCTGACAACAATCCGGCCTCCAACCCCAGTGGCGCCCTAACGGCAATGGATACCGCCAACGCCACTAGCAGCGGCTACATCAATCAGGCTCAGGACGCGGAATTCACTATCGACGGCCTGAGTTTGCGCAGCTCCAGCAATACCGTGTCCGGTGCCATTTCCGAAGTCACCCTCAACCTGGTGAACGCTGAGCCCGGAAAGAAATTCAAGGTGACGGTCGACCAGGACACTTCCACCGTCAAAGGCAACATCAAGAAGTTCGTCGACGCCTACAACAAGTTGATAGGGGTGACCAAGAGCCTGACATCCGTGACCTCGGCCGGTGAAGGCAATACGCCAGTCACCGGTCCCCTGCTGGGGGACGCTTCGGTACGTTCGTTGTTGTCCTCCGTGCGTAACGAGCTGGTGAATCCGTCGGGTCAAAAGGGCGGTATATCCATCCTGTCAGACCTGGGTATCACCACTCAAAAAGATGGCACGCTGAAGATCCAGGACAGCAAGCTCGACAAGGTACTCAGCACGCAGTACGAGTCCGTCGCCGGCTTCTTTACCGGGGACAAGGGGCTGACGTCCCGTCTCAACGCCAAACTCGATCCCTATACCCAATCAGGGGGCATCCTGTCTGAGCGCCAGAACGGCCTGCAGGAAACCCTCAGTTCGGTCAAAGCGCAGCGCACCCAGTTGGATCTGCGCATGGCGAAAGTGCAGACGCGGCTGTATGCCCAGTACAACGCCATGGATTCCCTGGTAGCGAGTCTGAAGCAGACCAGCGACCGGTTGAGCCAGTCCCTTTCCAACCTCCCCGGTGTAGTCAAGAAGAGCTAAGTGATGGCCAATCCAATCGATACCTACAAGCAGGTCAAAACCAGCCAGGAAGTCTCCCCCTATCGCGCGGTGCAACTCCTGCTGGATGGCGCCCTGGAGCGACTTTCCCTCGCTCGTCATGGCCTTGAAACCGGCAACCCGGAAGTTCGCGGCATGGCGGTCGGATCCACTCTCAGCATCATCGGCGTGCTCCAGGCCAGCCTGGACAAGCAGCTCGGCGGTGAGATCGCCGAGAATCTCGACGCACTCTACGACTACATGACCCGCCGCCTGTCCAGGGTTGCCCTGGACAATTCGCCGCGTCCGATCGAAGAGGTCGAGGCGCTGTTGCTTGAGATCAAACAGGCCTGGGACTCCATCGGTCCGGAAGTGGATGCGCCGGTCGCCGCGGAAATTTCCTGATATCCGCAATACTGCGGGCTAAAGCTCTCGCGGGCGCTGCCGATACCTTGGGTATCCAAGCCCGACACACGAGCGAGAGCGAACATGAACGCGATGGCGGCCCTCAAGCAGTACCAATCCGTGAACACCCAGGCCCAGGCCGTGGATGCCAGCCCCCACCGGCTGATCCAGATGCTCATGGAAGGTGGCCTTACTCGCCTGGCCCAGGCTCGCGGCGCCATCGAGCGTGGTCAGCTCGCGCAAAAAGGCGAGCTGATCGGCAAAGCAATCGCTATCATTGGCGGTCTGCGTGATGGCCTGAACTTCGAGCAGGGCGGCGATATCGCAGCCAACCTCGATGCACTCTACGAGTACATGGTGTCCCGCCTGCTCGAAGCGAACCTGAAAAGCGACGCTGCGCTGGTGGACGAAGTGGCAGGGTTGCTGCGTAACGTGAAAACCGGATGGGATGGCATTGCCCAGTGATGCCGTCCGGGTTGGCAGGAGAATTCCAATGAATGCATCAGTCCAGCGTCTTGAAGCAACCGGCAGCGCCCTGCGCGATGCCTTGGCTCGCCAGGACTGGGCAGCCATCGGTGAGCTGGACCAGCTCTGCCGCCAGGCCGTCGATGACGCCATGGTCGATGCCGTGGACGATGTCGAGGTACTCGGCGCTCGCATGCAGGAGCTGCTGTCGCTCTACCGTGAACTGGTGGAGATCTGCCAGGCCGAACAGCAGCGCATTGCCTGCGAGCTGGTTCAGATCAATCAGGCTCAGCAGGGCGCCAAGGTCTACAAGTTGTTCGGCTGATGGCTGGACAGTTCCCATCTGCCATTAGTTCGATATTGCTCCGACAACCGCTTAGCCATTCCGTCGGCTCGACCAAAAAAAGCACGCCATAAAATTGACTCGGCAAGGGTTTTTCACTTTACTAGTGGCCAATTGCCGGTCAAACCCACCTTCGGGAAGCACCGTCTGTCCATGCGTCGCGGAGCGCGGCGTTCAGCCCTAAAAGCAAGAACTAGACAATGTGGCGTGAAACCAAGATTCTGCTGATCGACGACAATAGCGATCGCCGCCGCGACTTCGCGGTGATCCTGAATTTCCTCGGGGAAGAGTACCTGGACTGTGCCAGCCACGACTGGCGCGACGTGACGGGTTCCCTGAACTCCAGCCGTGACGTTCTTTGCGTCATGCTCGGCGAGGTGAGTGCCAAGGGTGGCGTGCTCGAGCTGATCAAGCAGTTGCTGGCTTGGGACGAGTTCCTGCCAGTGCTGCTGATCGGTGACCAGCCCCAGATGGATTGGCCGGAAGATTTGCGCCGTCGCCTGCTGACCAACCTGGAGATGCCGCCCAGCTACAACAAGCTGCTCGACTCCCTGCATCGCGCCCAGGTCTATCGCGAAATGTACGATCACGCCCGCGAGCGTGGCCGCCAGCGCGAACCCAACCTGTTCCGCAGCCTGGTAGGCACCAGCCGCGCCATTCAACAAGTCCGGCAGATGATGCAGCAGGTGGCCGATACCGACGCCAGCGTGCTGATTCTTGGTGAGTCCGGCACCGGCAAGGAAGTTGTGGCGCGTAACCTTCACTACCATTCCAAGCGTCGCGAAGCCCCGTTCGTACCGGTCAATTGCGGCGCCATTCCGGCAGAGCTGCTGGAAAGCGAACTCTTCGGTCATGAGAAGGGGGCCTTCACCGGCGCCATCACCAGCCGGGCAGGGCGCTTCGAGCTGGCCAACGGCGGCACCCTGTTCCTCGACGAGATCGGCGACATGCCGCTGCCGATGCAGGTCAAGCTGCTGCGGGTGCTGCAAGAACGTACCTTCGAGCGCGTGGGTAGCAACAAGACCCAGAATGTCGATGTGCGCATCATCGCTGCCACCCACAAGAACCTCGAGCAGATGATCGAGGCGGGCAGCTTCCGCGAAGATCTCTACTACCGTCTCAATGTCTTCCCCATCGAGATGGCGCCGCTGCGCGAGCGGGTGGAAGACATTCCGCTGCTGATCAACGAGCTCATCTCGCGTATGGAGCACGAGAAGCGCGGTTCGATTCGCTTCAATTCCGCCGCCATCATGTCCCTGTGCAACCACGACTGGCCGGGCAACGTCCGTGAACTGGCGAACCTGGTGGAGCGCATGGCGATCATGCATCCCTATGGCGTCATCGGCGTCAGCGAACTGCCGAAGAAATTCCGCCATGTGGATGACGAGGATGAGCAGCTCAAGGCCAGTTTGCGCGAGGAAATCGAAGAGCGTTCGGCCATCGGCGCCGGCCTGCCCGGCGTTGCCTCGCCGGCGCTGCTGCCGCCCGAGGGGCTGGATCTCAAGGACTACCTCGGCAACCTCGAGCAAGGTCTGATCCAGCAGGCGCTGGACGACGCCTCCGGCGTAGTGGCCCGTGCCGCCGAGCGCCTGCGTATCCGCCGCACCACCCTGGTGGAGAAGATGCGAAAGTACGGCATGAGCCGTCGCGACGAGGAATTGGCGGAAGAATAATTCCGCTTTTTCCAAGTCCTTGTTTTTGAAGGACTAAATTTTAGGCACGAGTATTGCTATCTCTCCCTCGACCGACCGTCTGCTGACGGTCGATGGAGCGAGAGAAGAGCAATGAGCCAGGCAGTAACCCCCGCACAGAATCCGGAAAACGCCCCCGCTGAGCAGGCCAGCCGCGCCGGCCTTGAGCAGGCGTTCGCGCTGTTCAACCAGATGTCGGCTCAGCTCAGTGAGTCCTACAGCATGCTGGAGGCGCGAGTCACTGAACTGAAGGGGCAGTTGGCCCTGGTCAGTGCCCAGCGGATGCAGGAGCTGGCGGAGAAGGAACGCCTGGCCAACCGCCTGCAAAGCCTGCTGGACCTGCTACCGGGTGGCGTCATCGTGATCGATGGGCAGGGTGTGGTGCGGGAAGCCAATCCGGTGGCGCGCAACCTGCTTGGCCAGCCCCTGGTCGGCATGCTCTGGCGCGAAGTGATCGCTCGTAACTTTGCCCCGCGTGAAGACGACGGCCATGAAATCTCCCTCAAGGACGGCCGCCGCCTTTCCATTGCCACTCGCTCCCTGAATGCCGAACCCGGCCAGTTGGTCTTGCTCACAGACCTGACGGAAACCCGTCGCCTGCAGGATCAGCTGTCCCGTCATGAGCGTCTTTCCGCCCTGGGGCGCATGGTCGCCTCCCTGGCCCATCAGATTCGGACGCCGCTTTCTGCGGCCTTGCTCTATGCCAGCCACCTGACCCAGCAGGTCTTGCCGACGGATCAGCAGCAGCGGTTTGCCGGGCGCCTGAAAGAGCGCCTGCATGAGCTGGAGCACCAGGTCCGCGACATGCTTGTGTTTGCGCGCGGCGAACTGCCGCTGCCGGATCGCCTGGCACCATCTGCCGTGTTCTCCGCACTGCGCGCCTCGGCGGAGTCCCATGTGGAAGGCAAGGAAGTGCGCTGGCAGTGCGATCTGACCGGGGGAGAGGTGCTGTGCAATCGCGACACCCTGGTGGGCGCGATGCTCAATCTGATCGAGAACGCCAACCAGGCCGCAGGACGTGATCTGCGTCTCAAGGTCCACCTCTATAGGCGCGGCGGCGACTTGCGGCTGTCCATCAGTGACAACGGCCCGGGCATCGACGCCGCTACCCTGGCGCGCCTGGGCGAACCCTTTTTCACCACCAAGACCACCGGTACCGGCCTCGGGCTGGCTGTGGTCAAAGCGGTGGCGCGTGCCCATCAGGGCGAGCTGAAGTTGCGCTCGCGACCCGGTCGCGGTACCTGCGCCACCCTGGTCCTGCCGCTGATTCCCGCGGCGCAGTCGGTTACACAGGAGTAAGGACGATGACTGCCAAAATTCTGCTGGTCGAAGATGACCGCGCCCTGCGTGAAGCCCTGGCGGACACGCTGCTGATCGGTGGTTACGACTTCCGCGCCGTGGACTGTGCCGAAACCGCGCTGGTGGCACTGGGTGAAGAGTCCTTCGGCCTGATGGTGAGCGACGTCAACATGCCCGGCATGGACGGCCACCAGTTGCTCGCCGTCGTTCGCCAGCGTTTCCCGCAGCTTCCGGTATTGCTGATGACTGCATTCGGCGCGGTGGAGCGAGCGGTGGATGCCATGCGTCAGGGCGCCGCCGACTACCTGGTAAAACCGTTCGAACCCAACACCCTGCTGGACCTCGTGGCGCGCCATGCGCTGGGGCGTGTAACCCAGCTCGCCAGCGATGGTCCGGTCGCCCTGGAGCCGGCCAGCCGTCAATTGCTGGAACTGGCCGCTCGTGTGGCGCGCAGTGACTCCACAGTGCTCATCTCGGGCGAGTCTGGCACTGGCAAGGAGGTGCTGGCGCAGTACATCCACCAGCAGTCGACCCGTGCCAACGGCCCCTTCATCGCCATCAACTGCGCGGCGATTCCGGACAACATGCTCGAAGCCACTCTGTTCGGTCACGAGAAGGGTGCCTTCACAGGCGCAATTGCCAGTGCTCCGGGCAAGTTCGAGATGGCCGATGGCGGCACCATCCTGCTCGACGAGATTTCCGAAATGCCATTGGGCCTGCAGGCCAAGTTGTTGCGGGTACTGCAAGAGCGCGAAGTGGAAAGGGTCGGCGCGCGCAGGCCGATCAGCCTGGATATCCGCGTGCTCGCCACCACTAACCGCGACCTCGCCGGGGAAGTGGCGGCGGGGCGTTTCCGTGAAGACCTCTATTACCGCCTTTCGGTTTTCCCGCTGGCTTGGCGCCCGCTGCGGGAACGTCCGGCGGATATCCTGCCGCTGGCCGAGCGCCTGCTTGCGAAACACGTCAAAAAAATGAATCACGCTGCCGTGCGCTTCTCCGTCGAAGCTCATGCGGCCCTGCTGGCCCATGGTTGGCCGGGCAACGTCCGCGAGTTGGACAACGCCGTGCAGCGCGCGCTGATCCTGCAGCAGGGCGGGCTCATCCAGCCCCACGACCTGTGCCTGACCGCGCCTATCGGCATGGCCATCATCCCGGCCATGCCGACAGTGACGTCGCTTCCGATTGCCGCCCCCGTGGTATCGCTACCGGTTGCCGCAATGCCTGCCGAGGCGCCAAGCGCGCTGGGCGATGACCTGCGCCGCCATGAGTTCCAGATGATCATCGACACCCTGCGTTCCGAGCGTGGCCGTCGTAAGGAAGCTGCGGAGCGTCTCGGCATCAGCCCGCGTACGCTGCGCTACAAGCTGGCCCAGATGCGCGACGCCGGAATGGATGTAGAGGCCTACCTTTACGCCAGCTGACGCCGGAGGCGGAAAGGCCAGTCCCGGCAAACCTTTCGTAGGAGCGAGCTCTGCTTGCGAACGGCCCGAGCGCGTTTTTTCGCGAGCAGAGCTCGCTCCTACAAGTTCGCAACCTTCCCCGTAACACCCGTCCCTGAGCTTTTGGCACCCTTGTTGCAGATACCCCTTCATCGGATCGCGTAGCGTCAAAAAAGCGCGACAGTTGGAGGAATGAGATGAGCCAGGGTGTTGAGTTCAATCGCCTGATGTTGGAAATGCGCTCCATGCAGATGGACGCAATGGCCCGTGCCAAGCCTGCCCCTGTGGCAGCCCCCGAGGCCGGTGCGCCGAGCTTCGCCGACATGCTCGGCAAGGCGGTCGACAAGGTTTCGGAAACCCAGAAGGCTTCCACCGACATGGCCACCGCATTCGAGGTCGGTCAGAAGGGTGTCGATCTCACCGATGTCATGATCGCCTCGCAGAAAGCCAGCGTGTCCTTCGAGGCCATGACCCAGGTGCGGAACAAACTGGTCCAGGCCTACCAAGACATCATGCAGATGCCGGTTTGAGGACGGATTGAGAAATGGCTGAAGCCGCTGTTGCAAAGGTTCCTGCCAAGGCTGATGCGCCGGAAGCGCAGGGAGAGAAGAAGCCGCTGTTCGGCCTGTCCTTCCTGGAAAACCTCTCGCAGATGAGCATGCTGCGTCAGGTTGGCCTCCTGGTTGGCCTGGCCGCCAGTGTCGCCATCGGCTTTGCCGTGGTGCTCTGGTCGCAGCAGCCGGACTATCGCCCGCTGTACGGCAGTTTGTCCGGGATGGACGCAAACCAGGTGGTGGAAACCCTGGGGGCGGCCGACATCCCTTACAAGATCGAGCCCAACTCCGGCGCCCTGCTGGTCAAGTCAGACGACCTGGCCCGTGCCCGCATGAAGCTTGCCGCCGCTGGTGTTGCGCCGAGCGACAACACTGTCGGCTTCGAGATCCTCGACAAGGAACAGGGCCTCGGTACCAGCCAGTTCATGGAGGCCACCCGCTATCGCCGCGGTCTGGAAGGAGAGCTGGCACGCACCATTTCCAGTCTGAACAACGTCAAGGGTGCGCGTGTGCACCTGGCCATTCCGAAGAGCTCGGTGTTCGTCCGTGACGAGCGCAAGCCAACCGCTTCGGTTCTGGTCGAACTCTATCCGGGCCGCTCCCTTGAGCCGAGCCAGGTAATGGCGATCGTCAACCTGGTGGCGACCAGCGTGCCGGAACTGGAGAAGTCGCAGGTCACCGTCGTCGACCAGAAAGGCAACCTGCTGTCCGACCAGCAGGAACTGTCCGAGCTGACTATGGCCGGCAAGCAGTTCGACTACACCCGTCGTATGGAAACCCTGTACACCCAGCGCGTGCACAGCATCCTGCAGCCGGTGCTGGGCAATGGCCGCTACAAGGCGGAAGTATCCGCGGACGTGGATTTCAGCGCGGTCGAATCCACCTCCGAAATGTACAACCCGGATCAACCGGCCCTGCGCAGCGAGCAGAAGCTCGCCGAAGAGCGCCAGAACAACGGCGGTCCGCAAGGCGTGCCGGGTGCGCTGTCCAACCAGCCACCGGCGCCGGGCGCCGCACCCCAGCAAGCCACCGGGTCAGCAACGGCCGGCGTGCAGCCGGGACAGCCGCTGCTGGATGACAACGGCCAGCAGATCATCGACCCAGCCACTGGCAAGCCGATGCTCGCGCCGTACCCGACAGACAAGCGCGATCAGACCACCCGCAACTTCGAGCTGGACCGTTCCATCAGTTACACCAAGCAGCAGCAGGGCCGCCTGCGCCGGCTTTCCGTCGCGGTGGTGCTGGACGATCAGGTGAAGGTCGACCCACAGACTGGCGAAACCACGCGAGTGCCCTGGACCGCCGACGAGATTGCTCGCTTCACCCGCCTGGTGCAGGACTCGGTGGGCTACGACGCCAGCCGTGGCGATAGCGTCAGCGTGATCAACACCGCCTTCATGAACGACAGCGGCGAAGAAGTCATCGACATTCCCTTCTACACCCAGCCCTGGTTCTGGGATGTGGTGAAGCAAGTGCTGGGCGTGCTCTTCATCCTGGTGCTGGTATTCGGTGTGCTGCGCCCGGTGCTGAACAACATCAGTGGCACCGGCAAGTCCAGGGACCTGGACGGCGGTCGCGGCGATGCCGACCTGGGCGAGATGGGGCTATCGGGCGAGCTGTCGGATGACCGCGTCAGCCTGGGCGGCCCGCAAAGCATCCTCCTGCCCAGCCCGAGCGACGGGTATGATGCGCAGCTCAACGCCATCAAGAGCCTGGTGGCCGAAGATCCTGGCCGTGTGGCCCTGGTAGTCAAAGAGTGGATCAACGCCGATGAGTGATAACCGCGCTCCCGCCAAGCTGAACAAGGTCGACAAGGCCGCCATTCTGCTGCTGTCCCTGGGCGAGACCGACGCCGCCCAGGTGCTCCGTCACATGGGGCCGAAGGAAGTGCAGCGGGTCGGCGTCGCCATGGCACAGATGCGCAATATCCATCGCGAACAGGTGGAACAGGTGATGAGCGAGTTCGTCGAGATCGTCGGCGACCAGACCAGCCTGGGCGTCGGTGCCGATGGCTACATCCGCAAGATGCTCACCCAGGCCCTGGGCGAGGACAAGGCCAACAACCTGATCGACCGCATCTTGCTGGGCGGCAGCACCAGTGGCCTGGACAGCCTGAAGTGGATGGAGCCGCGTGCCGTGGCCGACGTGATCCGCTACGAGCACCCGCAGATCCAGGCCATCGTGGTCGCCTATCTCGACCCGGACCAGGCCGCCGAAGTGCTCAGCCACTTCGACCACAAGGTCCGCTTGGACATCGTCCTGCGCGTGTCGTCGCTCAATACCGTGCAACCGTCCGCGCTCAAGGAACTCAACCTGATCCTCGAGAAGCAGTTCGCCGGCAACGCCAGCACCACCCGCACCACCATGGGCGGCGTGAAGCGCGCGGCGGACATCATGAACTTCCTCGACAGCTCGGTCGAGGGCCAACTGATGGACTCCATCCGCGAAGTGGACGAGGACCTCTCTACGCAGATCGAAGATCTCATGTTCGTCTTCGATAACCTGGCCGACGTCGATGACCGCGGCATCCAGGCGCTGCTGCGCGAAGTGTCCTCCGACGTGCTGGTCCTGGCTCTCAAGGGCTCGGACGACGCGATCAAGGAGAAGGTCTTCAAGAACATGTCCAAGCGCGCGGCCGAGCTGCTGCGCGACGACCTGGAAGCCAAGGGCCCGGTGCGTGTCAGCGACGTCGAGTCGGCGCAGAAGGAAATCCTCACCATCGCCCGCCGTATGGCCGAAGCCGGGGAAATCGTCCTCGGCGGCAAGGGCGGCGAAGAAATGATCTGAGGCGGCGCCCATGGCCAACAAGGATTCGGCAAGCGAACTGATCCGCGCCAAGGACGTCAACGTCTTCGATCGCTGGTCGCTGCCCAGTTTCGATCCGGACGCCCCGCAACCCGCCGAGCCGGAAGAGCCGTTGGCTGCGGCGGCGCCTGAGCCGGAGCCTGAATCGCAGATCGAGGAAGTGCCGGTCGAGGACGTCAAGCCGCTGACGCTGGACGAGCTCGAGGCCATTCGCCAGGACGCCTACAACGAAGGCTTCGCCACCGGCGAGCGCGACGGTTTCCATGCCGGCCAGCTCAAGGCCCGTCAGGAAGCGGAGGCTGCCGTGAATGCCCGACTGGCCCAGCTCGACGCGCTGATGGGGCACTTGCTGGACCCCATCGCCGAGCAGGACCGGCAGATCGAGGAGTCCCTGGTGCACCTCACCAGTCTGATCACCCGCCAGGTGATTCAGCGCGAGCTGCGCATGGATTCCGGACAGATCCGCCATGTGCTGCGCGAGGCGCTGAAGCTGCTGCCGATGGGCGCCAGCAACGTGCGCATCCACATCAACCCGCAGGACTTCGAACAGGTGAAGGCCCTGCGCGAACGCCATGAAGAAAGCTGGCGCATCCTCGAAGACGAAGCGCTTGAGCCCGGCGGCTGCCGGGTCGAGACCGAACATTCGCGCATCGACGCCAGCATCGAGACGCGCCTGAACCTGGCCATGAAGCAGCTCTTCGAGCAACAACGCGAGCAGAAGGTCCATCCGCCATCGGCCGATCTGGTGGTCGACCTGGACTCTCCGGACAGCCTCGATCATGCGTATTGAGCGCGCCAGCTTCGCCAAGCGGCTGGCGGGTTACAACGATGTCATCGATCTGCCTTCGCAACCCATGGTGGAAGGCCGCCTACTGCGTATGGTGGGGCTCACCCTGGAGGCCGAGGGTTTACGCGCACCAGTGGGCAGTCGCTGCCTGGTAATCAACGACGACAGCTATCACCCGGTGCAGGTGGAAGCTGAAGTGATGGGCTTTGCCGGAAGCAAGATCTACCTGATGCCGGTGGGCAGCCTTTCCGGCATTGCCCCGGGCGCCCGCGTCGTGCCACTGCCGGATACCGGCCGCCTGCCCATGGGAATGTCCATGCTTGGCCGCGTGCTCGATGGCGCCGGTCGCGCCCTGGATGGCAAGGGTGGCATGAAGGCTGAAGACTGGGTGCCGATGGACGGCCCCACCATCAACCCGCTCAAGCGCCACCCCATTAGCGAGCCGCTGGATGTGGGCATTCGTTCAATCAATTCGTTGCTTACCGTCGGCCGTGGCCAGCGGCTCGGCCTGTTCGCCGGTACCGGCGTGGGCAAGAGCGTGCTGCTCGGCATGATGACCCGCTTCACCGAGGCGGAAATCATCGTCGTCGGCCTGATCGGTGAACGGGGTCGCGAAGTGAAGGAGTTCATCGAGCACATCCTCGGTGAAGAAGGCCTCAAACGTTCCGTGGTCGTGGCGTCCCCGGCGGACGATGCGCCGCTGATGCGCCTGCGTGCCGCCATGTACTGCACCCGAATTGCCGAGTACTTCCGCGACAAAGGCAAGAACGTCCTGTTGCTGATGGACTCCCTGACCCGTTTTGCCCAGGCCCAGCGCGAAATCGCCCTGGCCATTGGCGAGCCGCCGGCCACCAAGGGCTATCCGCCATCAGTATTTGCCAAACTGCCGAAGCTGGTGGAGCGCGCCGGCAATGCCGAACAGGGTGGTGGATCGATCACGGCCTTCTACACCGTGCTCTCCGAAGGCGACGACCAGCAGGATCCGATTGCGGACTCCGCGCGCGGCGTACTCGACGGCCACTTCGTGCTATCCCGCCGCCTGGCCGAGGAGGGCCACTACCCGGCCATCGACATCGAGGCGTCCATCAGCCGGGTTATGCCCCAGGTGGTCAGCCCCGAACACATGAAGATGGCCCAGCGCTTCAAGCAGCTCTGGTCGCGCTACCAGCAGAGCCGTGACTTGATCAGCGTGGGCGCCTACGTCGCAGGCGGCGACCCTGATACCGACCTGGCCATCGCTCGCCAGCCGGCCATGAGTGCCTTCCTGCGCCAGGGCCTCGACGAGAGCGAGAGCCTTCCCCAGAGCGCCCAGCGTCTTGCGGCAGCCCTGGGTATCCAGGGCTGATAGCACATGTCACGCAATCGGGCGGCGCGCCTGGCGCCGGTGGTCGAAATGGCCGAGCGCGCCGAGCGTGAAGCCGCGCGCATGCTCGGTCGCTGTCAGGCGCAGGTCACTCAGGCGGAGATGAAACTGGGCGAGTTGGAGCGCTATCGCTCCGACTACCAGCAGCAATGGATCGAGGAAGGGCGGCGCGGTGTTTCCGGCCAATGGCTGATGAACTACCAGCGCTTCCTGTCGCAGCTCGAATCCGCCATCGGCCAGCAGTTGCAGAGCGTCAAATGGCACCGCGAGAACCTCGACAAGGCCCGCGCGGCCTGGCAACAGCGCTATGCGCGTCTCGAGGGGCTGCGCAAGCTGGTGCAGCGTTACCTCGACGAGGCCCGGGCAGCCGAGGACAAGCGCGAGCAGAAGCTGCTGGACGAACTGGTGCAACGCTTGCCCGCCAGAGGTGAGGAGTAGGGTGCGCCGTGCACACCAACCGTTCAGCGCGAAAGCGAATGCATTCTTCAACGTGTCATCTCAGAACCATAAATTCTCCCGGCTCGCCGCTTTCCAGTTGCCGTGCCTGATGGTGGGTGCTAAATCTTCACCACGCGCATTCCGAATTTGAACAAGGAGCTTTGCATGGCCATCACCTCGATGCCCTCAGACGATGGGCAGGAGCTGACCATCACTATCCAGGGACGTTTCGATTTCGGCGCCCACCAGGAATTCCGCGACGCCTACGAGCGCGTCAATTTCACCCCCAAGCGCTACGTCGTGGATCTCAAGGGCACCACCTACCTCGACAGCTCCGCACTTGGCATGCTGTTGCTGCTGCGTGACCACGCCGGTGGCGAGCGTGCCCAGATTCGCCTTGCCAATTGCAACCCCGACGTCCGCAAAATCCTCGCCATCTCCAACTTCGAACAACTGTTCCAGATCGCCTGAGGCCTGTTGCCATGCCGTCGCCGCTGACGATCCTGATTGCCGAGGACAACGCAGCGGATAGGCTGCTGCTGTCCACCATTGTCAACCGCCAGGGCCACCGGGCCCTGACGGCCGCCAATGGCCGCGAGGCCGTGGCGCTGTTCCAGCAAGAACAGCCGCAACTGGTGCTGATGGATGCCCTGATGCCCGTGATGGATGGCTTCGAAGCTGCCCGCCAGATCAAGCAGCTGGCCGGCGAAGCCCTGGTGCCGATCATCTTCCTCACCTCCCTCACCGAGAACGAGGCATTGGTGCGTTGCCTGGAGGCGGGCGGGGATGACTTCCTCGCCAAGCCCTACAACCGCGTCATCCTCGAAGCCAAAATCAAGGCGCTCGACCGTCTGCGCCGTCTGCAAGACACAGTGCTGCAGCAGCGTGACCTGATCGCCCGGCATAACGAACACCTGGTCACCGAACAGCGGGTGGCCAAGGCGGTGTTTGACAAGGTGGCGCACTCCGGCTGCCTGAGTGCCCCGAACATCCGCTATCTGCAATCGCCCTATGCGCTGTTCAATGGCGACCTGTTACTGGCCGCCTACAAGCCCTCGGGTGGCATGCATGTGCTGCTCGGCGACTTCACCGGCCATGGTCTGCCGGCAGCCATTGGTGCCATGCCGCTGGCCGAGGTGTTCTACGGCATGACCGCCAAGGGTTATGCCATGGCCGACATCCTGCGGGAGATGAACGCCAAGCTGAAACGCATCCTGCCGGTTGGCGTGTTCTGCTGTGCGACCTTTCTCAATCTGAGTTTCCAGCGGCGTTTGGTCGAGGTATGGAACGGCGGCCTTCCCGAAGGGTATCTGCGCCGCGCCGATAGCGGCGAACTGGTGCCGCTCGTGTCGCGCCACCTGCCGTTGGGCGTGCTTGACCAGGGCAGTTTCAATGCGCATTTCGAGTCTTATCCCATCGAAACGGGCGACCGCATCTTCCTGGTCTCGGACGGGGTGCTGGAAACCCGTAATGACAGCGACGAAACCTTTGGGGACCAGCGCTTGCGCGAAGTCTTCAATGCCAATGGCGACGGCAACCGGCTGTTCGACGAAATCCAGCTGGCCCTGAGCGCCTTCCGGGGCCATGCCCAGGACGACGTGAGCATGATCGAAGTGCGCATGCTCGATGACTCCACCGAGCGTGCCAAGCTGGCCTTCACCGACAGCGGCCAGGCCAGCCCGCTTGACTGGTCTGCCTCTTTCGAGTTTCGCGCCCAGACGCTTAAACGCTTCAACCCGCTGCCCTTCCTCCTGCAGTTGCTGCTGGAGGTCCAGGGGCTGCGCGACCAGGGGGGAGCGCTTTATACGGTGTTGGCTGAGCTTTACTCCAATGCATTGGAGCACGGCGTACTGGGGCTGGATTCTTCCCTCAAGCGCAACGCCGAAGGTTTCGCCCGCTATTATCGCGAGCGCAGCGAACGCCTTGCCGGGCTGGACGATGGCTACGTGCGCTTCAATCTGCAGTTGGTCCCGGAGGGCAGGGGAGGGCGCTTGCTGGTGCATGTGGAAGACAGCGGCAAAGGCTTCGACCTGGGGACTGTCCTGGCTCGTGAGCCAATGATGGACGGCCTCTGCGGCCGCGGCCTGACCCTGATCAGGCAGCTCACCGCCTATTGTGAGCCCGCCGAGGATGGCAGGGGCATACGCGTCGAATTCCGCTGGCCCGTTAAGGCATAATTTTCTGACGTTCAGTAGAGGGAGCGACGGGTTTGTCCGATATCCATCTCGACCATTCAGTGCTGTCCGCCTTGCGGGACGTCATGGAGGACGAGTTTCCGGTGCTGCTGGATACCTTCCTGGCGGACTCGACGGAGCGCTTGCGACAGATCCGCCAGGCCAACGCCGCGTCCGATAGCCAGGCCCTGCGCCTGGCCGCCCACAGCTTCAAGGGTAGCTGCAGCAACATGGGGGCCCTTGAGCTGGCGAGCCTGTGCAAGCAACTGGAGGACATGGCCCGCCGTGACCAGTTGTCCGATGCGCCAGGCGTCATCCTGCTGATCGAGCAGGAATTCCTCATCGTCCGTGATCTGCTGCAGGACGCGCGAAGCGGGCTGGCGCACTGATCAACGCTTCCACTCGCTGCCGGGCATGTTGGCCCATCCCTTGCAGTCAAACTGGCACGAACCAACCCGAGCGGAGAGTGCCCATGCCCGTTGCCCCCGATCTGCTTCTTCAGGCCAGGCCTGAAGTGAAGCCGAAAGCACCGGCCGCAAAAGCCCCGGAAAAACCGGCGGAAACCAACAAGGGCGAGGCTTCCAGCTTCGCCCAGATGTACGCGAAAGAACGCCAGGCAAAAGCTGCCGAACGGAGCGAGGCGGCTGCAAGGCAAGCCAAGACCAGGTCGGATGAGGCAGCTAGCCAGGAAAAGCCGGCGGCAGATCCTGCCACCAACCAGCCGGTAGTTGCCGAAAGCGGCAAGCCGTTGCCGGGCGAGGAAGACGGTGCAACCCAGGAGAAACCGGATGAGTCGGTGATGGACCCGCTGCTGCTCATGGCAATGACCGGCCAACCGCCTGCCGATGCCGCGTCGGTAGTGGCGGATAGTTCCGGCGAAACGCTACCGGCACTGCCCGTGACACCACAGGTGACCAGCAGTGCTCCGGCGACCCTGACCGAAGCCAGCCTCGATCCGGACCTGGACCAGCTCAATGGCTTGCCGGCCGTGAAAATGGCACTGGACCAGGGCGCTCAGGCCGCCCAGCAGGCGCAAAGCGCGACCACCCAGGCGGCGCAGACAGCGCCGACCGCAGATCAGGACTTCGCCGATGCCCTGGCGGCCTTCGCCGACAAGCCGCTGGAGACCGGTGAGGGCAAGCTGGACAAGGCCCTGTCATCCACCGAGCTGTCGGTGGAACTGACGGAAGGCCTCGGCGAAAACAAAGGTGAAGTGCGCAACGAGTTGCTGGCCAGTCGTCTCAATGCGCTGAGCCAGTCCATCAGCCAGCAGACTGCCCAGGCCCAGCGCGCGCCGGCACTGGTGCCCGGACAGCCGGTTGCCATGCAGCAGGGCGGCTGGAGCGAGGCGGTCGTGGACCGCGTGATGTGGCTGTCCAGCCAGAACCTCAAGTCCGCTGAGATCCAGCTCGATCCACAGGAATTGGGGCGACTCGAGGTACGCGTGCATATGACCCAGGATCAGACCCAGGTAACCTTCGCCAGTCCCAACGCCAACGTTCGCGATGCCCTGGAAGGGCAGATGCATCGACTGCGCGATATGTTCGCCCAGCAGGGCATGAACCAGCCCGACGTGAACGTTTCCGACCAGTCGCTCAACCGTGGCTGGCAGGGGCAGGGTGGCGACGGCGAGCGGCGCTCCGGCGGTGGCCGTGCCGACTTTGGCGGTGGGGGCGATGAGGAAATCAGCGTGAGCCATAGCGAGATCCGCCCGGCCAGCGCGGGTGGTGGACGCGGATTGGTGGACTTCTACGCCTGACTTCGTGACAGCCGCCCCTGACACTGGTATATCCGCAGCCCTGAAGCATTTGCCTGAACCGCTGGTTGGCCGGCGAGCTGGCATAACACTTGCTCATTCCCCAGGAAAAGGCGGGTTTTCCCCGCCAGGCGACGGATTATTGGCATGGCGAAGAAAGAAGCGAAGGCCCCGGCAGAGGGCGCTGTGGCAGGCGGCAAGAGCAAGCTGAAGCTCATTATCCTGGGCGTCGTGGCGTTGTTGCTGGCGATCGGTCTGTCGGTCGGCGCCACCTGGTTCTTCCTCAGTCGCGGCGACAAGGCCGCTGAGCCGGCCAAGGAAGAAGCCGCGGCCGTAGCGCCGACCAAACAGCCCGCCATCTATCAAGAGCTGGCACCAGCCTTCGTAGTCAATTTCAGCCAGAACGGTCGCCAGCGCTACATGCAGGTCAGCGTCGCGTTGATGGCCCGTGACCAGGCCGAGATGGATGCACTCAAAGTGCACATGCCGGTTCTGCGCAACAAGCTGGTCATGCTGTTCTCCAGCCAGAGCTTCGACAACCTGGTCACTCCGGTGGGCAAGGAAATGCTGCGCCAGCAGGCCACCGCCACCGTGCAGGAGCTGGCCAAGCAGGAAACCGGGGCGATCACCGTCGAGCAAGTGCTCTTCACCAACTTCGTACTGCAGTAGGCAAGGTACAACCATGGCTGTTCAAGACCTGCTGTCCCAGGATGAGATCGACGCGCTACTGCACGGTGTCGATGACGGCCTGGTTGAAACCGAAACCGACGCGGACCCTGCCAGCGTCAAGAGTTATGACCTGACGAGCCAGGACCGCATCGTCCGGGGGCGCATGCCGACCCTGGAAATGATCAACGAGCGCTTCGCCCGTTATACCCGCATCAGCATGTTCAACCTGCTGCGTCGTTCCGCGGACGTGGCGGTGGGCGGTGTGCAGGTGATGAAGTTCGGCGAGTACGTGCACTCGCTCTATGTGCCCACCAGTCTCAACCTGGTGAAGATGAAGCCCCTGCGCGGCACCTCGCTGTTCATCCTCGATGCGAAGCTGGTGTTCAAGCTGGTGGACAACTTCTTCGGTGGCGACGGTCGTCACGCCAAGATCGAGGGGCGTGAGTTCACACCCACCGAATTGCGCGTCGTGCGCATGGTGCTGGACCAGGCCTTCGTCGACCTGGCCGAGGCCTGGCACGCAGTGATGGATGTGAACTTCGAGTACATCAACTCGGAAGTGAACCCGGCCCTGGCCAACATCGTCAGCCCCAGCGAAGTGGTGGTTGTATCCACATTCCACATTGAGCTGGATGGTGGTGGCGGCGACCTGCACATCACCATGCCGTACTCGATGATCGAGCCCATCCGCGAGATGCTCGACGCCGGCTTCCAATCCGACGTCGATGACCAGGACGAGCGTTGGATCAAGGCGCTGCGTGAGGACATCCTCGACGTCAGCGTGCCGGTGGCCGCCACCGTAGTACGTCGCCAACTCAAATTGCGAGACATCCTGCACATGCAGCCCGGCGATGTGATCCCGGTGGAGCTGCCCGAGCACATGATCATGCGCGCCAATGGCGTGCCGGCCTTCAAGGCCAAGCTGGGATCGCACAAGGGCAATCTGTCCCTGCAGATCCTCGAACCGATCGAACGCCAGCGCTGATCGCGCGTTTCCCAAGAATTCAGAGCCAGCCGAGGTCAAGCGATGGCAAACGACATGGACACTACCCCAGAAGAACAGGCCCTGGCCGATGAGTGGGCCGCGGCCCTGGCCGAAGCCGGTGATGCTTCCCAGGACGATATCGACGCGCTGATGAATCAGGGCAGCACAGCTCCCAGTTCGCCACGCGCGCCGATGGAGGAGTTCGGCAGCGTACCCAAGGCCAGCGGTCCGGTAAGCCTCGACGGCCCGAACCTTGACGTGATCCTGGATATCCCGGTGTCCATTTCCATGGAAGTGGGCAACACCGACATCACCATCCGTAACCTACTGCAGCTCAACCAGGGCTCGGTGATCGAGCTTGACCGCCTGGCCGGCGAGCCGCTGGACGTGCTGGTCAATGGAACCCTGATCGCCCATGGCGAAGTGGTGGTGGTCAACGAGAAGTTCGGTATCCGGCTGACCGATGTGATCAGCCCGAGTGAACGCATCAAGAAGCTGCGCTGAAACCATGCACCGTTTTCTTCTTGCCGGGCTGTCGCTTCTGCCCATCAGCGGCATTGCCGCCGAAACCGCTGTGACCACTCCGGCATCCGCTACGGCGGCTACCCAGGCTGGAAGCGGTATGGCTGCGCAACTGGGGCAACTGGCCATCGGCCTGTTGCTGGTGGTCGGACTGATTTTCCTGCTTGCCTGGCTTCTGCGTCGGGTGCAGCAACTCGGGCCGCGTGGTGGCCAGGCGATCAAGCTGGTAGCCAGTCAGGCACTGGGTCCGCGTGATCGGCTGGTGCTGGTGCAGGTGGGGGGTGAGCAGATCCTGCTCGGCATCAGTGCTGGACGCATCACGCCGCTGCATGTACTGAAAGAGCCCGTGCAACAGGCTGACGCCGAGGCGGCTAGCCCGGAATTCGCTCAACGACTGATGGAACTGCTCGGCAAGGACAAGCATTGATGCCCCGCCTCCTCATTGCGCTGCTGCTGGTGCTGGCTGCGCCCCTGGCCCTTGGCGCCGACAATCCGCTGTCGGTGCCCGCCATTACCTTGTCCACCAATCCCGAAGGTCAGCAGGAATACTCGGTAAGCCTGCAGATCCTGCTGATCATGACGGCGCTGAGCTTCATTCCTGCGTTCGTCATGCTGATGACCAGCTTTACCCGAATCATCATCGTCTTCTCCATCCTGCGCCAGGCGCTTGGTCTGCAGCAGACGCCGTCGAACCAGATCCTCATCGGCCTGGCACTGTTCCTGACGATGTTCATCATGGCGCCGGTATTCGACCAGGTGAACCGCGAGGCGCTGCAGCCCTATCTCAATGAGCAGATGACGGCCCAGGACGCGATAGCGAAAGCTGAAGTGCCGATCAAGAACTTCATGCTGGCGCAGACTCGCGCCAGCGACCTCGACCTGTTCATGCGCCTGTCCAAGCGTACTGATATACCCAGCCCGGATGCTGCGCCGCTGACCATCCTGGTCCCGGCATTCGTCACCTCCGAGTTGAAGACAGCATTCCAGATCGGCTTCATGATCTTCATCCCCTTCCTGATCATCGACCTGGTGGTGGCCAGTGTGCTGATGGCAATGGGCATGATGATGCTCTCGCCCCTGATCATCTCCCTGCCGTTCAAGATCATGCTCTTCGTCCTGGTGGACGGCTGGGCGTTGATCATCGGTACCCTTGCCGGCAGTTTCGGCGGCGTCTAGGAGAGTTGCGATGACTCCGGAAGTTGCAATCGACCTGTTCCGTGATGCGCTCTGGCTGACCTGCATCATCGTCGGGATCCTGGTGGTGCCGAGCCTGGTGGTCGGCCTGATCGTGGCCATGTTCCAGGCCGCCACGCAGATCAACGAACAGACCCTGAGCTTCCTGCCGCGTCTGTTGGTGATGCTGCTCACCCTGATCTGGGTCGGCCCCTGGCTGACCCGCCAACTGATGGAGTACATCCAGACGCTCTATCAGAACATCCCGATGCTGATCGGCTGACCATGCTCGAACTCAGCGACGCGCAGATCGGCGGCTGGATCGGCAGCTTCCTGCTGCCGTTGTTCCGCATTGCCGCGCTGTTGATGACCATGCCGATCATCGGCACGCAGCTCGTGCCGACACGCGTTCGCCTGTACCTGGCGCTGGCGATTGCCGTGGTGCTGGTGCCCACGCTGCCCCCCATGCCGCAGGTCGACGCCATCAACCTCGGCAACATCCTGCTGGTGGGCGAGCAGATTCTGGTGGGCGCCTTGCTCGGTTTCGTGCTGCAACTGTTCTTCCACGCCTTCGTGGTGGCGGGGCAGATCATCTCCATGCAGATGGGCCTGGGCTTCGCCTCCATGGTCGACCCCACCAACGGTGTTTCGGTGCCGGTGCTTGGCCAGTTCTACCTGATGCTGGTAACCCTGTTGTTCCTCTCCATGAACGGCCATCTTGTGGTCTTCGAGATACTCGCCGAGAGCTTCGTCACCCTGCCGGTAGGCGGCGGCTTGCTGACCAATCATCACTGGGAAGTGGCCGGCAAGCTCGGCTGGGTGATGGGGGCAGGGTTGCTGCTGTCGCTGCCAGCGATCACCGCGCTGCTGGTGGTCAACCTGGCCTTCGGCGTGATGACCCGCGCAGCACCCCAGCTGAACATCTTCTCCATCGGCTTCCCACTGACCCTGGCGCTGGGCCTTGTGATCGTCTGGATCGGCATGGCCGACATCCTCTCCCAGTACCAGGTACTGGCCAGTGACGCCCTGCAGCTCATGCGTGAGCTGGCGAGGGCGCGATGAACAACTCCTTACCCGTCCCGGCGGTTACGCGGGCCTACTGCTGAGGTGAGCCATGGCAGAAAGTGAGAGCGGGGCGGATAAGAGCGAGGAACCCACAGGGAAACGGCTGCGGGAGGCCCGCGAGAAGGGACAGATCGCCCGTTCCCGGGAGCTGAATACCTTAGCCGTGACCCTGGCTGGCGCGGGTGGCCTCCTCGCAACCGGTGGTGGCATTGCCGACATGCTGATGAAGCTGATGCACAGCAACTTCGACTTGCCGCGCGAGGTGCTGATGGATGAGCGCAGCATGGGGTTGTTCCTGCTCACCTCGGGCAAGATGGCGCTGGACGCTTTGCTGCCGCTGTTGATAACCCTACTGGTGGTATCCATCGTCGGCCCGATTTCCCTGGGCGGCTGGCTGTTCTCGACCGAAGCGCTGATGCCCAAGTTCAGTCGCATGAACCCGCTTTCCGGGCTCAAGCGAATGTTCTCCCTGCATGCACTGGCGGAACTGCTCAAGGCGTTGGCCAAATTCGCACTCATCCTGCTGGTGGCGCTCGCGGTGCTCAATTCAGACCGTGACGATCTTCTCGCCATTGCCCATGAGCCCTTGGACATGGCCATCCTGCACAGCGTCCAGGTAGTGGGCTGGAGTGCTGTCTGGCTCGCCTGCGGCCTGATCCTGATTGCCGCCGTGGACGTGCCCTTCCAGCTTTGGGACAACAAGCAGAAGCTGATGATGACCAAGCAGGAAGTGCGCGACGAGTACAAGGACTCCGAGGGCAAGCCTGAGGTCAAGTCGCGTATCCGCCGACTTCAGCGGGAGATGGCCGAGCGGCGCATGATGGCCTCCGTGCCTCAGGCCGACGTCGTCATCACCAACCCGACTCACTTCGCCGTGGCGTTGAAGTACGACGCCGAAAAGGGCGGCGCGCCGCTGCTGCTGGCCAAGGGTAATGACTTCACCGCACTGAAGATCCGCGAGATTGCCCAGGAGAACCAGGTGACGGTGCTGGAGTCCCCGGCCCTGGCGCGGGCGGTGTATTACTCCACCGAACTGGACCAGGAAATCCCCGCCGGACTCTACCTTGCCGTTGCCCAGGTCCTGGCCTACGTCTATCAACTCAAGCAATTCCGTGCCGGCCGCGGCAAGCGCCCGGCGCCGCTGAACAACCTGCCGATCCCGCCGGATTTGCGGCGGGATGAGTGACGCCAGTCACCATCCTGTAGGGGCGAATTCATTCGCACCTACAGGCCATTCCCCGAATTAGTCCTTTTCATTCAGCCCCTTAACGAAGTTGGAAAGCTTCTTGCACAATGGGGATTGCGACGCCACCTGGCGTCAAAAGATTGGATGTGCGAAGTGATGCTTCGCGAAAGGGGTAGGGGAGTAGCAGTGGATCGTACGCAACTGATCGGCAATGTCCGCAACAACCTGATCGGCATGGGTCGTGGCAACCTCGGGGTGCCCCTGCTGGTGCTGGTGATGCTGGGCATGATGACCCTGCCGGTGCCGCCGTTCCTGCTCGACGTGTTCTTCACCTTCAACATTGCCCTGTCAATCGTGGTGCTGCTGGTCAGCGTCTATGCCCTGCGTCCCCTGGATTTCGCGGTTTTCCCGACCATTCTTCTGGTCGCCACCCTGTTGCGCCTGGCGTTGAACGTCGCCTCCACCCGCGTGGTGCTGCTCCACGGCCAGGACGGTCATGACGCCGCGGGCAAGGTGATCCAGGCATTCGGCGATGTCGTGGTGGGCGGCAATTACGTCGTCGGTGCCGTGGTCTTCGCGATCTTGATGATCATCAACTTCGTGGTGGTCACCAAGGGTGCCGGGCGCATCTCCGAGGTGAGTGCGCGTTTCACCCTGGACGCCATGCCCGGCAAGCAGATGGCCATCGACGCCGACCTCAACGCCGGCCTCATCGACCAGGCCGAGGCCAAGAAGCGCCGCTCCGAGGTTTCCCAGGAAGCCGACTTCTACGGTTCCATGGACGGCGCGAGCAAGTTCGTGCGCGGCGATGCCATCGCCGGCCTGCTGATTCTCTTCATCAACCTCATTGGCGGCATGGCCATCGGCATGCTGCAGCATGGCCTGAGCTTCAGTGACGCCGGCCGCATCTACTCGCTGCTGACCATCGGTGACGGTCTGGTGGCGCAGATTCCGTCGCTGCTGCTATCTACCGCTGCGGCCATCATGGTGACCCGAGTGTCTTCCTCCGAAGACATGGGCCAGCAGGTCAATCGCCAGATGTTCGCCTCGCCCAAGGCGCTGGCGGTGTCCGCCACCATCCTTATTGCCATGGGTCTGGTGCCGGGCATGCCGCACGTCTCCTTCATCGGTCTGGGTCTTGTGGCTGGCGGCGGTGCCTGGTGGATCTGGCATCGGCAGAAGCAGGTCAAGGATCAGGCTGTGAAGGAAGAACAACGTCAGCAGGAGCTGCTGCCGGCCCAGCGTGCCCAGGAAACCAAGGAACTGGGCTGGGACGATGTGATTCCGGTGGATCTCGTGGGGCTGGAGGTGGGCTACCGCCTGATTCCGCTGGTGGATCGCAACCAGGGCGGCCAGTTGTTGGCGAGGATCAAGGGTGTTCGCAAGAAGCTCTCTCAGGAAATGGGCTTCCTGATGCCCTCGGTGCATATCCGCGACAACCTCGACCTGCTGCCCAACGCCTATCGGCTGACGCTGATGGGGGTAAGCGTGGCTGAAGCGGAGGTCTATCCGGACCGCGAGTTGGCGATCAACCCCGGCCAGGTGTTCGGCACCCTCAATGGTGTCGCCGCCAAGGATCCGGCGTTCGGTCTGGAGGCCGTGTGGATTGACGCCAGCCAGCGCGACCAGGCGCAGTCGCTCGGCTACACCGTGGTCGATGCCAGCACCGTGGTCGCCACTCACCTGAACCAGGTGCTGCACAAACATGCCCATGAGCTGCTGGGTCACGAAGAAGTCCAGCAACTGATGCAGAACCTGTCCAAGAGTTCGCCGCGCCTGGCCGAAGAGCTGGTGCCGGGCATGGTGTCGCTTTCGACCCTGCTCAAGGTACTTCAGGCCCTGCTGCAGGAGCAGGTGCCGGTGCGTGACATCCGCACCATCGCCGAAGCCATCGCAAACATGGCGCCCAAGAGTCAAGATCCCGCCGCGCTGGTGGCTGCCGTCCGCGTCTCGTTGGCCCGCGCAATCGTGCAAAGCATTGTGGGACTAGAGCCGGAGCTGCCTGTGATCACTCTGGAACCCAGGTTGGAACAGATATTGCTGAATAGCCTGCAGAAGGCCGGACAGGGTTCGGAAGATGGCGTTCTCCTCGAACCCGGAATGGCCGAGAAGCTGCAACGTTCCCTGGTGGAAGCGGCGCAGCGCCAGGAGATGCTCGGCAAGCAGGCGATCCTGCTGGTGGCCGGGCCGATCCGGGCGATGATGTCGCGCTTCGCAAGGCTCGCCGTGCCAACCATGCACGTACTGGCCTACCAGGAAATACCGGACAACAAGCAGGTCACCATAGTTGCCACTGTGGGGCAGAACTAACCGAGGTCAACGGCCATGCAGGTCAAACGTTTCTTCGCCGCCGATATGCGTCAAGCCATGAAGCTGGTGCGTGATGAACTGGGCGCGGATGCCGCCATCATCGGTAACCGCCGTGTCGCCGGCGGTGTCGAGCTGACCGCGGCGCTGGACTACCCAATGCCGGCAGCAGCCCCGAGCAGGCCGAACCCGGCCCTCGAGGCGGAATTGCGCAAGACCCAGGCGCGCATCGCCGAAGCCCAGGCTGAGCTGACCACGCGTGCCCAGGCTGACGCCGGCAAGGACCGTCAATTGTTCGCCGGCGAGCCGCTGACCGCCATCGAATCCGAACTGCCGGAATCCGTCCTGGCCGCCGCCATGAGTCGTCCGCGCGCAGTCCCCCGCGCCGCGGAGCCCGTCAGCGCGCCCAAGCCCGCTGCCGTGGATCAGGCTGCCCTGGATGCCATGCGTTTCGAGCTGAGCGGCCTGCGCGAACTGATTGAAGTGCAACTCGGCTCCATCGCCTGGGGCCAGATGCAGAGCCGCCGCCCTCAGCAGGCCAGCCTCTGGCGCCGCCTGCAACGCATGGGGCTGCCGGCCGAACTGGCCCGGGCCCTGCTGGACAAGGTGGCCAAGGTCAGCGAGCCGCGTCAGGCTTGGCGCATGCTGCTGGCGCACCTGTCCCACGCCATTCGCACCCCGCAGACCGAACCGCTGGAAGAGGGCGGGGTGATCGCCTTGGTCGGTCCGGCCGGCATGGGCAAGACCACCACCCTGGCCAAGATGGCTGCTCGCTACGTGCTTAAGTACGGCGCGCAAAACGTCGCCCTGGTGAGCATGGACAGCTTCCGCATCGGTGCTCAGGAGCAGATCAAGACCCTGGGCCGAATCCTCAATGTGCCGGTGACCCTGGTCGATCCTGGCCAGTCCCTGACCCAGGCTGTGGCTCCCTTGGCCCGCAAGCGCGTGGTGCTGATCGATACCGCCGGTCTGCCGGTCAACGATCCGGCCCTGACCATGCAGCTCGAAGCACTGGCCAGCCGTGCGATAAATGCGAAGAATTACCTGGTGATGGCGGCCACCAGTCAGAGCCAGGTGCTCAAGGCTGCATATCACAGCTACAAGCGTTGCGGCCTGGTCGGTTGCATCATTACCAAGGCGGACGAAGCGGCCAGCCTGGGCGAGGTTTTGGGGCTGGCTATCGGCCAGCATCTCCCGGTAGCCTATCTGGCCGACGGCCCGCGAATCCCGGATGATCTGCAGGTTCCCCGCAGCCACCAACTGGTGAGCCGTGCGGTCAGCCTCCAGGCTCCGGAGGACCCGAGTGAAGAAGCCATGGCTGACCTGTTCGCCGGGCTTTACCAGAATCCGGCGCGCCGCGCCGGTTGAAGAATTGTGAACCGCCTCCTCGGGGGGCGGTGCTGGACCGCCAACTGGCCCCTAAGGCAAGGTATTTGAAATGGGTAGTATGCATCCCGTACAGGTGATCGCGGTGACCGGCGGCAAGGGCGGCGTCGGCAAGACCAACGTGTCCGTGAACCTCTCGCTGGCCCTGGCTGATCTTGGCCGTCGCGTCATGTTGCTGGACGCCGACCTCGGCCTGGCCAACGTCGACGTCCTGCTCGGCCTCACCGCCAAGCGCACCCTGGCCGATGTGATCAATGGCGAATGCGACCTGCGCGACGTGCTGTTGCAGGGACCGGGGGGCATTCGTATCGTCCCGGCCGCCTCCGGCACCCAGAGCATGGTGCAGCTTTCGCCCATGCAGCACGCCGGCCTGATCCAGGCATTCAGTGAAATCAGCGACAACCTCGATGTGCTGGTGATCGACACCGCCGCCGGCATCGGCGATTCCGTGGTCAGCTTCGTCCGGGCAGCGCAGGAAGTGATAGTGGTCGTCTGCGACGAACCGACTTCCATCACCGACGCCTACGCGCTGATCAAGCTGCTCAACCGCGATTACGGCATGAACCGCTTCCGCGTGCTGGCCAATATGGCCCACAGCCCGCAGGAAGGGCGCAACCTGTTCGCCAAACTGACCAAGGTTACCGACCGTTTCCTCGACGTCGCCCTGCAGTACGTGGGTGCCGTGCCCTACGACGAGTCGGTGCGCAAGGCTGTGCAGAAGCAGCGCGCGGTCTATGAAGCCTTCCCGCGTTCGAAGTGCTCCCTGGCCTTCAAGGCCATCGCGCAGAAGGTCGACAGCTGGCCGCTACCGGCCAATCCGCGGGGCCACCTGGAGTTCTTCGTCGAGCGGCTGGTCCGGCAGCCGTCTGCGGAAACCCCTGTATGACACCCGCCACGGGGCTGCGTATGTACGGCAAGGCACAGGCAAGGGATTCGCAACATCAGTTGATCGAGCGCTATGCCCCCCTGGTCAAGCGCATCGCCTATCACCTGCTCGCGCGCCTGCCGGCCAGCGTTCAGGTGGAAGACTTGATGCAGTCCGGGATGATCGGGTTGCTCGAGGCCTCGAAGAAATACGACGGTAGCAAGGGCGCCAGCTTCGAAACCTACGCCGGCATCCGCATCCGCGGGGCCATGCTCGACGAAGTCCGCAAGGGCGACTGGGCGCCGCGCTCGGTGCATCGCAATACGCGCATGGTGAGTGATGCGATCCGCACCATCGAGGCCAGAACTGGCCGTGACGCTAAAGATCAGGAAGTTGCTGCCGAACTTGGATTGAGTCTCGAAGACTACTACGGCATCCTGAGCGACACCTTGGGCAGCCGCCTGTTCAGCTTCGACGACCTGTTGCAGGACGGCGAGCAGGGCGGCGTGCACGAGGACGCCGGTGTCACCCAATTCTCGCCTTCCCATGATCTGGAAGAAGATCGTTTCCAGGCCGCGCTGGCTGATGCCATCGCGAACCTGCCGGAGCGTGAGCGCCTGGTGCTGGCGCTGTATTACGACGAAGAACTGAACTTGAAGGAAATCGGTGAAGTGCTGGGGGTCAGCGAGTCGCGAGTCAGCCAGTTGCATAGCCAGTGCGCGGCACGTCTGCGCGCACGGCTGGGCGAATGGCGCGCGCGCTGAGCGGTACACCGCTTTCGGATTTGAATGGCGTCCCCGGCAAGAGGGGCGTTTGAGACTGTACGGAGGTCGACTTGGACAAGAACATGAAAATCCTCATCGTTGATGATTTCTCGACGATGAGACGCATCATCAAGAACCTCTTGCGCGACTTGGGATTCACCAATACCGCCGAAGCGGACGACGGCACCACGGCCCTGCCGATGCTGCACAGCGGAAACTTCGACTTCCTCGTGACCGACTGGAACATGCCTGGCATGACCGGTATCGATCTGCTGCGCGCGGTACGCGCCGATGAGCGCCTTAAGCACCTGCCGGTCCTGATGGTGACTGCCGAGGCCAAGCGCGACCAGATCATCGAAGCGGCCCAGGCCGGTGTGAACGGCTATGTGGTCAAGCCTTTCACTGCCCAGGTCCTGAAAGAAAAAATCGAGAAGATCTTCGAGCGGGTCAACGGCTGAATGTCAGCCGCGAGGGCACCATGGACCAGAAAGAACACCTGCTGGGAGACTTCGAGTCGACCCTGAAAGTCCGTGCGCGGGAATTGGTGGATAGCCTCGAGAAAGGCAACTTCACCGACGCCGTGCAACTCATCCACGAACTCAATCACGTCCGTGATCGCGGCCTCTACCAGGAAGTCGGCAAGCTCACTCGTGAGTTGCACAACGCCATCGTCAACTTCCAGATCGACCCGCATCTGCCCCATGCCCAGGAAATGTCGCAGATCGCCGATGCGACTGACCGTCTTTCCTATGTGGTGCAAATGACCGAGAAGGCCGCCAACCGCACCATGGATCTGGTGGAGGAAAGCGCGCCACTGCTCAACGGCCTGAGCGACGAAGCCCAGAAGCTGGGTGAGGAATGGAGCCGCTTCATGCGTCGGGAAATCGGTGCGGACGGATTCCGTGACCTGGCCCGCCGCATCGAGCAGTTCCTCGCCCGCAGCCAGCGCGATACCGATGCGCTGTCCGGCAAGCTCAACGACATTCTGCTCGCGCAGGACTACCAGGACCTCACCGGCCAGGTGATCAAGCGCGTGACCCAGCTGGTTACCGAAGTGGAGAGCAACCTGGTCAAGCTGGTGATGATGGCCAGCCAGGTAGATCGCTACGCCGGCATCGAGCACGACCACGACGCGCTACGCGTTGAGCTGGAACAACAAAAAAATCCTTCCAGGGGTGAAGGTCCGCAGATCCATGCCGATATACGTGAGGACGTAGTGTCCGGACAGGACGACGTCGACGATCTGCTATCCAGCCTTGGGTTTTAGGGAGCACTCCACTTATGAGCTTCGACGCCGATGAAGAAATCCTCCAGGACTTCCTGGTAGAGGCCGGCGAGATTCTGGAGCAACTGTCCGAGCAGCTGGTCGAGCTGGAAAGCCGCCCGGACGACATGGACCTGCTCAACGCGATTTTCCGTGGTTTCCATACCGTGAAAGGCGGAGCTGGCTTCCTCCAGCTCAATGCGCTGGTGGAGTGCTGCCACATCGCCGAGAACGTTTTCGACATCCTGCGCAAGGGCGAGCGCCGCGTGGATGCCGAGCTGATGGAC
Source organism: Pseudomonas sp. JS3066 (assembly GCF_036328175.1). Lineage (NCBI taxonomy): Bacteria > Pseudomonadati > Pseudomonadota > Gammaproteobacteria > Pseudomonadales > Pseudomonadaceae > Pseudomonas > Pseudomonas sp. JS3066. The sequence goes on along the minus strand of NZ_CP143312.1, from coordinate 3,673,815 downwards.
GTGGTGCTTCAGGCCCTGGACACGGTCAATGAAATGTTCCGCGAAGTACGTGAGCGCAGCGAACCGACGCCTGCGACTCGGGAACTGCTGGCTGCCTTGTCGCGTCTCGCTGAGCCGGCAGGCGCCGAGCCCGTGGTTGCTTCTTCGGTAGCTCCTGCTCCGGTGATCGTGGAGTCGGCTCCCGTCGAAGCGAAAGCCGATATCACCGACAGCGAGTTCGAGCAGTTGCTCGACGCGCTGGGCGATAACGCTGGTGGTGCCGCTGAGCCGGTTGCAGCCACTGCCGATGAAATCACTGACGACGAATTCGAAGCGCTGCTCGACCAGTTGCACGGCAAGGGCAAGTTCGTAGCTGCGGTTGAACCGGAAGCCGCCGTTGCGGCCAGCACCCCGGTGAGCGCCCTGGCGAGTGCTGGCGCGGGCGACGAAATTTCTGACGACGAGTTCGAGGACCTGCTGGACCAGCTGCATGGCAAGGGCAAGTTCAATGGCGCCGCTGAAGTCGCTGCCATCGCCCCGGCCGCTCCCGTCGTACCGGACGTACCAGCGAGCGGTGAAAACATCACCGATGACGAGTTCGAAGCGCTGCTCGATCAGTTGCACGGCAAGGGCAAGTTCAACGGTGCTACTGAAGAGCCGGCCGCGACCCCCGCTGTCAGCCGTCCTTCCCCCGTCGCTGCTCCAGCTCCAGCTCCAGTTGCCAGACCCGCTGCCAAGACCGAGCCGGCCTCGGCACCTCGTCAGTCCGCTGCACCTGCTGCCGCTGGTAATGGCGCTGCCGGCCCCGCAGTGGCCAGTGAGGCGGAAACCACCGTACGGGTGGATACCGCGCGCCTGGACGAGATCATGAACATGGTCGGCGAGCTGGTACTGGTGCGTAACCGTCTGGTACGCCTGGGCTCCAACAGCGGCGACGAGTCCATGGCCAAGGCCGTGTCCAACCTGGACGTGGTCACCGCCGACCTGCAGACCGCGGTGATGAAAACGCGGATGCAGCCGATCAAGAAAGTCTTCGGCCGTTTCCCGCGGCTGGTTCGTGACCTGGCGCGAAACCTGAAGAAGGAAATCAACCTCGAGCTGGTGGGCGAGGAAACCGACCTGGACAAGAACCTGGTCGAAGCCCTGGCCGATCCGCTGGTGCACCTGGTGCGCAACGCCGTCGACCACGGCATCGAATCGCCCGAAGAGCGCGAGGCCGCTGGCAAGCCGCGCACTGGCCGCGTTGTCCTCTCTGCCGAGCAGGAAGGCGACCACATCCTTCTGATGATCAGCGACGACGGCAAGGGCATGGATGCGGCCGTACTTCGCGCCAAGGCCGTGGAGAAGGGGCTGCTGGACAAGGATGCCGCCGAACGCCTGACTGAGCTGGAGTGCTACAACCTGATCTTCGCCCCGGGCTTCTCAACCAAGACCGAGATTTCCGATGTGTCTGGCCGCGGCGTCGGCATGGACGTGGTGAAGACCAAGATTTCCCAGCTCAACGGCACGGTGAACGTGTTCTCTCAGAAGGGCTCGGGCTCGAAGATCGTCATCAAGGTCCCGCTGACCCTGGCGATCATGCCGACGCTGATGGTGATGCTGGGCAACCAGGCTTTCGCCTTCCCGCTGGTGAACGTCAACGAGATCTTCCACCTGGACCTGTCGCGCACCAACGTGGTGGACGGCCAGGAAGTCGTGATCGTCCGCGACAAGGCCCTGCCGCTCTTCTACCTCAAACGCTGGCTGGTGCGAGATGCCGCCGTTGAGGAGCAGGGGGAGGGCCACGTTGTGATCCTTTCCGTGGGCACCCAACGCATTGGCTTCGTGGTCGACCAACTGGTGGGTCAGGAAGAAGTGGTGATCAAGCCACTGGGCAAGATGCTCCAGGGAACGCCGGGCATGTCCGGCGCCACCATTACCGGCGACGGCCGTATCGCACTGATCCTCGACGTGCCGAGCATGCTCAAGCATTACGCACGCCGTGGTTGATCTGGGGTGGCCGGGAACGGCCGCCCGCTAGGAGCTTTTTTCTTATGGCAGTCAAGGTTCTGGTGGTGGATGACTCCGGGTTCTTCCGCCGCCGCGTCTCGGAAATTCTTTCTTCCGACCCCAATATCCAGGTGGTGGGCACTGCCACCAATGGCCGCGAAGCCATTGACCAGGCACTGGCGCTCAAACCCGATGTCATCACCATGGATTACGAGATGCCGATGATGGACGGCATCACCGCAGTGCGGCACATCATGCAGCGCTGCCCGACGCCGGTCATGATGTTCTCCTCGCTGACCCACGAAGGCGCCCGCGTCACTCTCGATGCCCTGGATGCTGGCGCGGTGGATTTCCTGCCGAAGAATTTCGAGGACATCTCGCGCACCCCCGAGAAGGTCAAGCAACTGCTTTGCGAGAAAGTGCACAGCATCGCTCGCAGCAACCGCCGCTACAGCAGCTTCAGTGCCCCGGCGCAACCGGCTTATGCGGCCCCGGCAGCTGCCGCTAGCATCCCGGCACGCCCGGCTCATACCCCGGCTCATGCCCCGGCGCAGCCCAGCCATGCTGCACCGGCAACGCCGGCAGCCTCCGCCGCCCCAAAGCGTAAGGCCTACCGGTTGGTGGCGATTGGCACCTCCACCGGCGGGCCGGTTGCCCTGCAACGTGTACTCACCCAGCTGCCGGCCAATTTTCCGGCCCCCCTGGTATTGGTCCAGCACATGCCGGCGGCCTTCACCAAGGCTTTTGCCGAACGTCTGGACAAGCTTTGCCGGATTACCGTCAAGGAAGCGGAGGATGGTGACGTCCTGCGTCCGGGCCTGGCCCTGCTCGCACCCGGTGGCAAGCAGATGATGGTCGACACGCGTGGCGTGGTGCGCATCCTCCCCGGCGACGAGCGCCTGAACTACAAGCCCTGCGTGGACATCACCTTTGGCTCGGCGGCCAAGGCCTACAATGACAAGGTCCTGGCGGTGGTGCTGACCGGCATGGGCGCCGATGGTCGCGAAGGTGCGCGCCTGCTCAAGCAGGGCGGCAGCCAGATATGGGCACAGGATGAAGCCAGCTGCGTGATCTACGGCATGCCCATGGCAGTGGTGAAGGCCAACCTGGCCGATGCGGTCTATGGCCTGGACGATATTGGCCGCCACCTGGTCGAGGCGTGCATGTAATGGAGAAACCCAGGTAATGGATGTACTGAGCCTCATCGGGGTAATCCTGGCCTTCGTCGCCATCATCGGCGGCAATTACCTCGAAGGCGGCCATGCCGCAGCCCTGCTCAACGGACCTGCGGCACTCATCGTTCTGGGTGGCACCCTGGGCGCGGCTTTCCTGCAGACGCCCATGAGCATCTTCAAGCGAGCGCTGGCCATCTTCCGCTGGATTCTCTTTCCACCCCAAGTGGACCTCGCCGGTGGCATCACTCGTGTGGTGAACTGGAGCATGACCGCGCGCAAGGAGGGCTTGCTGGGCCTGGAACCGGTCGCCGACAGCGAACCCGACCCATTCGCTCGCAAGGGCCTGCAACTGCTGGTGGATGGCGCAGAACCGGAATCCATCCGCAGCATCCTCGAGGTTGATCTCTTCACCCAGGAGGGGCGCGACCTGCAAGCTGCCAAGGTATTCGAGAGCATGGGCGGCTACGCACCCACCATCGGCATCATCGGTGCCGTCATGGGCCTGATCCACGTAATGGGCAACCTGGCAGACCCCAGCCAACTGGGGGGCGGTATAGCGGTGGCCTTCGTCGCTACCATCTACGGCGTCGGTTTCGCCAACCTGCTGCTTCTGCCCATCGGCAACAAGCTGAAGTCCATCGCCATTCGCCAGTCGCGTTACCGCGAAATGCTGCTGGAGGGCATCCTCTCCATCGCCGAAGGCGAGAACCCGCGATCGATCGAACTCAAGCTGCAAGGCTTCATGGATTGAGGAACGGGCCATGGCGCGCAGGCGGCATCAGGAAGAACATGAGAATCACGAACGCTGGCTGGTGTCCTACGCGGACTTCATCACTCTGCTGTTCGCCTTCTTCGTGGTGATGTACTCCATCTCCTCGATCAACGAGGGCAAGTACAAGATCCTTTCGGAAACCTTGGTCGGCGTGTTCAACCAGCCCGACCGCTCGATCAAGCCGATCCCGGTAGGCGAGGAAAAGCCGCGTACCACCGAGCCTGACCGCAGCATGGTGGAAGAGAGCGAGCGTAGCCAGAGCTCGATCGACGATCCGGGTGCCGATCCGCTGCAAGAGATCGCCCAGAGCGTACGCGATGCCTTCGGCGACTTGATCAAATCCGAGCAGTTGAATGTGCGCGGTAACGAACTCTGGGTGGAGATCGAGATGAACTCCAGTCTGCTGTTTCCCAGTGGTGACGCCGTTCCCAATGACGTGGCTTTCACCTTGATCGAGAAAGTCGCCAGGATTCTGGCGCCCTACGACAATCCTGTTCACGTCGAAGGTTTCACTGACAACCTGCCCATCGCCACCTCGCAGTTCCCCTCCAATTGGGAGCTTTCCACGGCGCGTGCCGCCAGCATCGTGCGCATGCTGGCCATGGACGGTTTGGCGCCCCGCCGCCTGGCAGCGGTGGGCTATGGTGAGTTCCAGCCGGTTGCGGATAACGCCACGGCCGAAGGGCGCGCGCGCAATCGGCGCGTGGTGCTGGTGATCTCCCGCAATCTCGATGTGCGCCGCAGTGTCAGCGGCGTCGGTAGCGCCAATGCCAAGCCGGATGCCGCGCTGCAGAGGGCTGGCACGCAACCTGCACCAGCAGCGCCAGCACAGGCCCCTGCAGCGGGTGCCGTCAATTCCCCGTCACCTGCCCCATAGGGCAGGTTGAAAGTCTCGGTGCATCAGCGCAGCCGGGAGGATGAAGAAGATGAGAGTCTGGGCAGTAGCCAACCAAAAAGGTGGAGTCGGCAAGACCACCACGTCCATCGCCCTGGCAGGTCTGCTGGCCGATGCCGGCAAGCGCGTCGTGGTGGTTGACCTCGACCCCCACGGGTCGATGACCAGCTATTTCGGGCATGATCCGGACACGCTGGAACACAGCTGCTTCGACCTGTTCCTCAACCAGGGCAGCGTGCCCGATGGTTTGCCGCGCGAGCTGCTGCTGCAGACCAGCAACGAGCGCATCTCGCTGCTACCGTCCAGTACCGCACTTGCGACCCTCGAGCGCCAATCGCCGGGGCAGAATGGCCTCGGTCTGGTGATCGCCAAGAGCCTGGCGCAGCTCTGGCAGCAGTTCGACCACGCAATCATCGACAGCCCGCCGCTGCTCGGGGTGCTGATGGTCAACGCCCTGGCGGCCAGCCAGCAGCTGGTGATTCCGGTGCAGACCGAATTCCTTGCAGTGAAGGGCCTGGAACGCATGGTCAGCACGCTGAGCATGATCAACCGCTCGCGCAAGCAGGCTCTGCCCTACACCATCGTGCCGACGCTGTTCGACCGTCGGACCCAGGCGTCGCTCAATACCCTCAAAGTGCTGCGCAACAACTACCCGGAGAATCTCTGGCAGGCCTACATTCCGGTGGATACCCGACTGCGCGATGCCAGTCGCGCCGGCGTCACGCCGTCGCAGTACGACTCCAACAGCCGCGGCGTGATTGCCTACCGCGCTTTGCTCAAGCACCTGCTCAGCCAGCAACTGGCCACCCAGGTGGCCTGAGATGCGCTGCAACGCCGACTGCTGGAGCTCAAGTGAAGTGTGCCGCCTGCCGATAGGCTCTACAGATCAATTCCGTGGGTTCCCAACATGAGTCGTCCTCTCGCCACAGCCACCCGCCCGCAACTGGCTCTGCAGTCCTACCTGGATGCGCTGTTGCAAGAGGCTTCAGTCGAGCTGGCGGAAAGCATCAGCCGGGAAGAGTTCGAAGCCGCGGTGCTGGAAGAACAGGTACGTGACGCACGCCTGACTCACGTGCTGGAGGCAGCGCCGGCGCCGCTGGCTACTCCGATCCCGGTTGCGCCGGAGTTGGAAGTAGAGCCGCTGCTGGTCCTGGAGCCCGAAGTGCTTGTGCCGGCTGAGGTTGTGACCGCGCCGGAACTCGCGCAGGCGCGCGTCGAGCCGCTGGTAGAGCTCGGCATGCCGGGCGCGCTCCATTCAGATGTTCCCGCGCTCGTTGCCGGTGGGCGGCCCGCGTGGGGTGAAGAACCTTTCGAGTGCCTGCTGTTCGATGTCGCCGGACTGACACTGGCCGTTCCGCTGGTGTCGCTTGGCTCCATCTACCCTCTGGCCGGTCAGGAGCTGACGCCCTTGTTCGGACAGCCGGACTGGTTCCTCGGCATACTGCCGTGCCAGGCGGGCAACCTCAAAGTGCTGGATACCGCGCGCTGGGTCATGCCCGAGCGCTACCGTGACGACTTCCGCGAGGGCCTGCAGTACGTGATTTCGGTGCAGGGTTACGAGTGGGGGCTGGCGGTTCATCAGGTCAGCCGTTCCATCCGCCTGGACCCGAACGAAATCAAATGGCGCAGCCAGCGTAGCCAAAGGCCCTGGTTGGCCGGTACCGTAATCGAACACATGTGTGCGCTGCTGGACGTCTCGGCCCTCGCCGAGCTGATCGCCAGCGGCGCCATCAAGCGCATGTCACTTAATTGAGGGGTGGCTCCGTGCCGTACGGAGCTCCATGAACACAACAGCGGGTTAACCCGCGTACGCCGCCCAGGGTGGCTCAAGAGAGGCTAGGGAACATGAAGAAATCGTCCGCTCAAGGTGCCGAAGATCCCATCCTGCAATGGGTGACTTTCCGCCTGGACAATGAAACCTACGGCATCAACGTAATGCAGGTGCAGGAAGTTCTGCGTTACACCGAAATCGCTCCGGTACCGGGGGCCCCGAGCTACGTGCTGGGCATCATCAACCTGCGTGGCAACGTGGTGACGGTGATCGACACCCGCCAGCGTTTCGGCCTTGGCCCGGCGCCGGTGACCGATAACACCCGCATCGTCATCATCGAGGCGGACAAGCAGGTGGTGGGCATCCTCGTCGACAGCGTGGCCGAGGTCGTCTACCTCCGCCAGTCGGAGATCGAGACCGCCCCCAACGTCGGTAACGACGAATCCGCCAAGTTCATCCAGGGCGTCTGCAACAAGAACGGCGAACTGCTGATCCTCGTCGAGCTGGACAAGATGATGAGCGAGGAAGAGTGGTCCGAGCTGGAGAGCATCTGAGTTGATCTGGATTGCACTGCTCGCGGTGGTTCTGGCCCTGGCCTGCGCTGGCCTGGGAGCGACTTGCTACTGGCTGGCCAAGCGCCTGCGCCAGGAAGTGGAGGCGCAGGCCAAGCGCGACGCAGTGCGCGACCAGAAGATCAAGGAGCTGGGGCGCCGTCTCGAAGCCTATTTCGACGGCAGCGTGCGTATGGGCGAAGACCTTCAGGAGCTGCGTCGCGTAGTGGCTCCGCTGCCGGACAAACTGAGCCGGATGGAGCAGCGCGACCCCACGAGCCTTTCCTTCTCACAGGCGGCGCGTCTGGTAGGTCTCGGCGCCAGCGTCGATGACCTCACCCATTCCTGTGGGCTGACCAAGGCCGAAGCCGAACTGGTGAGCAGGCTCCATCAGGCAAAGTCGGAGCATGACTGATACCGGCAGCGAGGGTTGCGCTGGCCACCACTCATGCACTGGCAACCTCACTTTCCGTCAGCTGCTTTAGCGCGAGCTGTTCTTAGCGCTATCGCCGTCCGTTCCAATCGTTCCAATTCTTGGCTATGCGCTTGACCTAAGCTGAAATTCCGGGGCTTCTCTCCGGGGAGGTCCGGCGATGCGTCTGCTTCCAGTTCTGTTGTTATGCCTGATGTCCTGCCTGCAGGCCCAGGAAGCCCCCATGGAAGTAAAGGGCGCAATGACGGTCAACGTGTTGCAGGCACGTTACCTGTATGAGCGCGGCGCGATCTTCATCGATGTAAGGCCTACGCGCGAGTGGACCTGGGGCCATATTCATGGCGCCCTGCACCTTGACCTGCTCGATCGGTTCAGTGACTTGGCCCAGCCACAATGGCCGCGCCAGATACCCCTGGTGATCTATTGCGACAGCGAGGTCTGCCCCCACGGTGCTCAGGCGGTGAAGATGGCCGTCAGCTGGGGCTATCGGCAGGTGTTCTATTTCCGCGAAGGGTACTTTGCGTGGCAATTGCAGGACTTCCCCCAGGGTAAGGGACTGGCGGGGGAACGCCTGGTACTCAGTAACCCGGACCGTTGAGCAGTGGCAGGGCAGGGGTGACATCACGTTCGGCATCGGGGTCGAAGCCGTCCGGGCATTTGCCTTTCAGGTACCAGGCGAATGCAATGATCTCAGCGATGGTGCGGTAGAGCGGCTCGGGGATGGCATCGCCCAGTTCCAGACGTGCAAGCAGACGTACCAGGTCGGCGTTCTCGTAGATGGGCACTTCGTACTCGCGGGCGATGGCGAGGATGGCTTCGGCCAGTTCGTCGTCGCCCTTGGCGGTCAGGTTGGGGGCGCTTGTACCGTCGTAGGAGAGGGCAATGGCCTGGCGCGGTCTCTTGCTCATGCGGTCTCATCCACCCAGCGTTGTTCGAGTGTGGTGCGGTGCCCGCGCGGTGGCTGGCCCTGGATGCAGGCCAGTTCGCCGACGGTAAGGCCCGCGGCCTGAAGGCGCTCACGCAGGTTCGGCAGTTCGCGATCTATCAATCCGGCGGTACCGGCGCGTTCCGCCCATAGCTGACTGGACAGGCTGCCCTGTGCCAGTTGCGCCTGGACCTGCAGTGGCCCTAGGGGCTCCAGATCGAAGGCCAGTTCGATACGCCAGAGACTTTCCTTGCGCTCGTTCTTTTCCTGCCGGCCTTCCTGCTCCTGTTGCAGCTTGATCTGCAGCGGGACGATGTCTTGCTGGTTGCGCATCGGCACTTCGAGCTGCCAGGTGGTCAGCAGGTTGCCTTCTGGCGTCACTTGGGTCTGGGCGAGGCTGGAGAGTTGATGCGTCTGCAGTCGGGAAACGGCAGCGGCGGCCAGTTTGAGCAGTGTTTCCAGGTCGCCTTCTTCTTCGGCGGCCTGCGCCAGGCGCGAGGGCAGGGGGAAACTCAGCGCCTGCTGGCGGGCATTGGCCTGGCCGAGGGCACCCAGAGCGTTGCGGATGAACGCCGGCAGTGCCTGGGCCATGGCATTGCTGGTGCCGATGGTCGGCAGGCTGGTGGCGGTAGGCAAAGACGGCAGCAACTGGGCGACCAGGCGCAGCAGGTTGGCCTTGAAGTCCTGGGCCAGGGAGCCGGACTGCCCGGCCAGGAGTCGTGACTCCAGTAGGGCACCGCTGTTCTCCAGGGCGGCTGCCAGGACCTTGGGGTCGCCAAGCTGGCGGATGTCGGGCAATGCGCCAAGCAGCTTGTCCATGGCCGCGCGCAGGTTTTCCGGCAGGCTCTCCCGGCCGGTGCTTTGCAGAGCGCCGAGCAAGGCGTCGAGGGAGCCCTGGCGGCTTTGCTGCCCGGCCAGTTGCTGGGTGAGTTCGAGTTGGTCCAATTGAGCGGCGAGGGGCAGGAACTGCAGCATCTGGCTACCTTGGACCTGGGCACTCAGCAGGCTGCCGATGGCCAGCGGGCGCGGGCTTTCGATGTTCAGTTGGCTACCGGCCAGCGGGGTGTTGAGCACGTTCACCAGTACCTTGTAGACCGCCGACTGGGCCTTGCCCTGGGTGGCCAGTTCGCTTGCCACGACCTTGCCCTGGACCAGGGTGCCCACCGGCAGCAGGTCGAGATCGAGGCTGCCGAGGGCACGTTCGCCGCCTTTTAGTGCCATGGCCAGGCGGGTATCCGACAGGGCAGTGATGTTGAGCAGGCTTCCCTGGGCCAAAGGGCGCGTGCTGCTGGCCTCAAGCGTGGTCTGAGTGCCATTGGCCAGGGTCAGCTTGAGCAGCAGTTGGAAGCTCTGAGCGGTTTCCTTCAGGGCGATGACTTCGGCGTCGGCGCTTTCACCGGCGGCCAGCAGTCCGTCCAGGGGCTGAAGCAGTTTGAGCGCCATGTCCGCCGCGTTTTGCACGAGGCGGGAAACGGGCTGGCTGGGTGGGAGAGGGCGCGCGCCGCTGATTTCGGTCATGAAGGGGTTACAACCTGTCGAAAAAGCTCGCTTCGGGGGGGGGATGTGGCATGTATAATGCCGCCCCGTCCGGGCCGGCTGCGAGCCTTGGAGTTCTCCATTATAGCGGCCGGCACCTTCCTGACTTGAATACATCCCGGGTACTCATGCCGTGACCAGTCCCTATCTCGAGACCGTGGCCCTCGCCTGCGAGCGGGATTGGCGCCTGCTGTTCGAGCGGCTGGACCTGCAACTGTCCCGTGGCGAGATGCTCCAGGTCGCCGGCCCCAATGGCAGTGGCAAGACCAGCCTGCTGCGTCTCCTCTGCGGTCTGATGCAGCCCACTGCCGGTGAAGTTCGCCTGAACGGCAAGCCATTGGCCAGCCAGCGCAGCGAGCTGGCGCGCAACCTCCTGTGGATCGGTCATGCCGCCGGTATCAAGGGTTTGCTGACCCCGGAGGAAAACCTGCGCTGGCTCTGCGCCTTGCACCAGCCCGCCGAGCGCGACGCCATCTGGCGGGCACTGGAAGCGGTCGGCCTGCGTGGTTTTGAAGATGTACCCTGCCACACCCTGTCCGCCGGGCAGCAGCGCCGCGTCGCGCTGGCACGCCTGTACCTGGACGCGCCACCGCTGTGGATTCTCGATGAACCCTTCACCGCCCTCGACAGGCAGGGTGTTGCCCAGCTAGAGGCTCATCTGGCGAGCCATTGCGAGCAGGGCGGCCTGGTTGTCTTCACGACTCACCACACCATGGGCCAGGTACCCACCGGCTACCGTGAACTCGACCTGGGGCAGCGCCGCGCATGAGCAACGTCTTCACACTGCTGGTCGCCCGCGAAGCCCGCCTGCTGGTACGCCGTCCGGCGGAATTGGCCAACCCGCTGGTGTTCTTCGCCATAGTGGTCGCATTGTTTCCGCTGGCCGTCGGCCCCGAGACCCAATTGTTGCAAAGCCTTTCCCCCGGCCTGGTCTGGGTAGCGGCCCTGCTGGCCGTCCTGCTCTCGCTGGACGGGCTTTTCCGCAGTGACTTCGAAGACGGCTCCCTCGAACAGTGGGTCGTTTCGCCGCACCCCCTGCCGCTTCTGGTCCTGGCCAAGGTGCTGGCACACTGGCTCTTTTCCGGATTGGCCCTGGTGCTGCTGGCCCCGTTGCTGGCACTGATGCTTGGCCTGCCGGCACGATGCCTGCCCGTCCTGCTGATTTCGCTGTTGCTGGGTACCCCGGTCTTGAGCCTGCTGGGCGCCGTCGGCGCCGCGCTGACTGTCGGTCTCAAGCGTGGTGGCCTCTTGCTGGCGCTGCTGATCCTGCCGCTGTACATCCCGGTGCTGATTCTCGGCAGCGGGGCGTTGCAGGCGGCCTTGCAAGGATTGCCGACCGTCGGCCACCTGTTGTGGCTGGCGAGCCTCACCGCCCTGGCGGTGACCCTGACACCCTTTGCCATTGCCGCTGGCCTGACCATCAGCGTCGGCGAATAAGAAATAGAGTTGCCCTGATGAGAAAACTGCCGATGTCCGAACAGGCCGCAGCGCCGAGCAGGTGGCCCCGATGAACTGGACCTGGTTCCACAAGCTCGGGTCGCCGAAGTGGTTCTATGAGATCAGCGGTCGCTGGCTGCCCTGGCTCGCCTGGGGAGCGGTGATCCTGATTACCCTCGGCCTGGTCTGGGGGTTGGCTTTCGCGCCGCCGGACTACCAGCAGGGCAACAGCTTCCGAATCATCTACATCCATGTGCCGGCGGCCTTCCTCGCCCAGTCCTGCTACATCATGCTCGCCGTGTGCGGGGTAGTGGGTCTGGTCTGGAAGATGAAACTCGCCGATGTCGCCTTGCAGGCCGCCGCGCCTATCGGTGCCTGGATGACCTTCGTGGCTCTGGTTACCGGCGCCATCTGGGGCAAGCCGACCTGGGGCGCCTGGTGGGTGTGGGATGCCCGCCTCACGTCGATGCTCATCCTTCTTTTTCTGTACTTCGGTCTCATTGCCCTCGGGCAGGCGATCAGCAATCGTGACAGTGCTGCCAAGGCCTGTGCGGTGCTGGCGATCGTCGGCGTGATCAATATCCCGATCATCAAGTACTCGGTGGAGTGGTGGAACACCCTGCACCAGCCTGCCACCTTCAAAATCACTGAGAAGCCGGCCATGCCGGCGGAAATGTGGGTGCCGCTGCTGATCATGGTGCTCGGCTTCTACTGCTTCTTCGGCGCCGTGATGCTGATGCGCATGCGCCTGGAAGTGCTCAAGCGCGAGTCCCGCGCCAGCTGGGCCAAGGCCGAGATTCAGGCACAAGTGGGTAAGGTCTGATGAGTTTTTCTTCCTTCACCGAATTTCTCGCCATGGGTAACCATGGCCTGTATGTCTGGACCGCCTACGGCATCAGCTTGGTGGTACTGGCCATCAACGTCGCTATGCCGCTAATCGCGCGGCGCCGTTACCTGCAAGACGAGGCGCGTCGTTTGCGCCGGGAGGAGTCGAAGTGAATCCGGTTCGCAAGAAGCGCCTGTTCATCATCCTTGCCATCCTGGCGGGTGTGGGCATCGCCGTGGCGCTGGCGCTGTCCGCGCTGCAACAGAACATCAACCTGTTCTACACCCCCACTCAGATCGCCAATGGCGAGGCCCCGCAGGACACCCGTATTCGTGCTGGCGGCATGGTGGAAAAGGGCTCGGTGCAACGCAGCGGCGACTCCCTGGACGTGCAGTTCGTCGTGACCGATTTCGCGAAGAACGTGACCATCCGCTACCACGGCATTCTTCCCGACCTGTTCCGTGAAGGGCAGGGCATTGTCGCCCTTGGCAAGCTGAATGCCGATGGCGTGCTGGTGGCTGACGAAGTGCTGGCCAAGCACGACGAGAACTACATGCCGCCGGAAGTGACCAAGGCCCTCAAGGAAAGTGGCCAACTCCCGAAGAAGGAGGGGTGACCTGATGATTCCCGAACTCGGCCACCTGGCCCTGATTCTTGCCCTGTGCATGGCTGTGGTGCAGGCGACCTTGCCGCTGATCGGCGCCTGGCGTGGTGACCGCCAGTGGATGAGCCTGGCTCAGCCCGCTGCCTGGGGGCAGTTCACCTTCCTGGCCTTTGCCTTCGGCTGCCTGACCTACGCGTTCATGGTGGATGACTTCTCCGTCGCCTATGTCGCCAGCAACTCCAACAGTGCACTGCCCTGGTACTTCAAGTTCAGTGCCGTCTGGGGCGCCCACGAAGGCTCGTTGCTGCTGTGGGCCCTGATCCTCGGTGGCTGGACCTTCGCGGTTTCGATCTTCTCCCGGCAACTGCCGGAAGTGATGCTGGCTCGTGTGCTGGCGGTCATGGGGATGATCAGCATCGGCTTCCTGCTGTTCCTGATCGTCACTTCCAACCCGTTCAATCGCCTGCTGCCGAACATGCCGGCTGACGGCAACGACCTCAATCCGTTGCTGCAGGACTTCGGCCTGATCGTCCATCCGCCGATGCTGTACATGGGCTACGTGGGCTTCTCGGTGGCCTTCGCCTTCGCCATCGCCGCATTGCTCGGCGGACGGCTGGATGCCGCCTGGGCGCGCTGGTCGCGGCCATGGACCATCATCGCCTGGGCTTTCCTTGGCGTCGGCATCGTGCTCGGCTCCTGGTGGGCCTACTACGAGCTGGGCTGGGGCGGCTGGTGGTTCTGGGATCCGGTGGAAAACGCCTCCTTCATGCCATGGCTGGTGGGCACTGCGCTGATTCACTCCCTGGCAGTGACCGAGAAACGCGGCGTGTTCAAGAGTTGGACCGTGCTGCTGGCCATCGCGGCGTTCTCCCTCAGCCTGCTGGGCACCTTCCTGGTCCGTTCCGGCGTGCTGACCTCTGTACACGCCTTTGCCTCCGACCCGGAGCGCGGTGTGTTCATCCTGGCGTTCCTGCTGTTGGTAGTGGGCGGTTCGCTGGCGCTGTTCGCGGTGCGTGCTCCCGTTGTGAAGAGCCAGGTGGGCTTCGCTCTCTGGTCCCGCGAGACCCTGCTCCTGGTGAACAACCTGGTGCTGGTGGTGGCGGCGTCGATGATCCTGCTCGGCACCCTCTACCCGCTGGTACTGGATGCCTTGTCTGGCGCCAAGCTGTCGGTGGGCCCGCCGTACTTCAATGCCCTGTTCCTGCCGTTGATGGGCCTCGTCATGCTGGCCCTGGCGGTCGGCGTGCTGGTGCGCTGGAAGGATACGCCGGTGAAATGGCTGCTGGGCATGCTCGGTCCGGTGCTGATCGGCAGCCTGCTGTTGGGTGTGCTGGCCGCCTTCTTCTATGGCGACTTCCACTGGGCGGTGCTGGCTGTGGGCGCGTTGTCCGCCTGGGTCGTGCTGGCCGGTGTTCGCGATCTGCTCGACAAGACCCGTCACAAGGGCCTGCTCAAAGGCGCCGCTGGCCTGACCCGTAGCTACTGGGGCATGCAACTGGCCCACGCCGGTATCGCCGTCTGTGCCCTGGGCGTAGTGCTATCCAGCCAGTACAGCGCTGAGCGCGACCTGCGGCTGGCTCCGGGCGAGTCGGTGGAGTTGGGCGGCTATCGTTTCCTCTTCGAGGGCGCTGCGCATCATGAAGGCCCGAACTTCACCTCCGACAAGGGAACCGTGACCGTCTATGAGGGCGAGAACCAGGTGACGGTATTGCACCCGGAGAAGCGGCTCTACACCGTTCAGCAATCGGTGATGACCGAAGCCGGCATCGACGCTGGCTTCACCCGCGATCTCTACGTCGCGCTCGGCGAACCCCTGGACAATGGCGCCTGGGCTGTGCGCGTTCACGTCAAACCCTTCGTCCGCTGGATCTGGCTGGGCGGCTTGCTGATGGGCCTTGGCGGCCTGCTGGCGGCCTTCGACCGCCGCTACCGCGTGAAAGTGAAGACCCGCGTCCGTGAGGCGCTGGGGATGGCTGGAGCCCAAGCATGAAGCGTTTGATCCTCGTCCTGCCGCTGCTGGGCTTCCTTGCCATCGCGGTATTCCTTTATCGCGGGCTGTTCCTTGACCCGGCCGAGTTACCCTCGGCCCTGATCGGCAAACCGTTCCCGGCCTTCTCGCTGCCCAATGTCACCGGCGAGCGCACCCTCACCGAGGCCGATCTCAAAGGTAAGCCGGCGCTGGTCAACGTCTGGGGCACCTGGTGTGTCTCCTGCCGCGTCGAGCACCCGGTGCTGAACAAGCTGGCACAGATGGGCGTGACCATCTACGGCGTCAACTACAAGGATGACAACGCCGCCGCGCTGAAATGGCTAAAGGAATTCCACAACCCTTATCAGCTGGACATCCGCGACGAACAGGGCAGCCTCGGTCTGGACCTGGGCGTGTATGGCGCGCCGGAAACCTTCCTGATCGACAAGGACGGCATCATTCGCCACAAGTTCGTCGGCGTGATCGACGAAGTGGTCTGGCGCGAGCAACTGGCCCCTCTGTACCAGTCCCTGGCGGATGAGGGCGGCAAATGAAGCGTCTGATCGCTGCTGCCCTGCTGGGGCTGGCCCTTACCGGTGTCGCCAAGGCCGCCATCGATACCTACCAGTTCAAGGATGAGGCCGAGCGCGAGCGCTTCCGCGTCCTGACCGAAGAACTGCGTTGCCCGAAGTGCCAGAACCAGAATATCGCCGACTCCAACGCACCGATTGCCACCGACCTGCGCCGGGAAATCTTCCGCATGCTGGAGGAGGGCAAGAACAACGACGAGATCGTCGACTACCTGGTGGCGCGCTACGGCGACTTCGTGCGCTACAAGCCGCCGGTCAACGCCCGCACCGTGTTGCTCTGGTATGGCCCCGCTGGCCTGCTGATAGGAGGGCTGGTGGTGCTGGGCATCATCGTCGTCCGCCGCCGCCGGGTAGAGAACAGCCCTGCGCAGGTGCTGCTTTCCGCCGATGAGCAGGCCCGCCTCGATGCCCTGCTGAACTCCGAGAACCAGGACAAGAAAGACTCATGATCGATTTCTGGCTCGCCGCCGGCCTGCTTCTGCTGGTCGCCCTGGCTTTCCTGCTGATCCCCGTGCTCCGCGGCCGCAAGGCCCAGACCGAGGAAGACCGCACCGCCCTCAACGTGGCCCTTTATCAGGAGCGCCTGGACGAACTGGACTCCCAGCACGCCGCCGGCACCCTGACGGCCGAGCAGTTCGAGGCTGGCCGCGCAGAAGCAGCCCGTGAGCTGTTGGCCGATACCGAAGGTGCCGACATCAACCGCATTTCCCGGTTGGGCAAGGCCCTGCCGCTGGTGGCCGCCATCCTTGCACCGGCACTCGGTTTTGGCCTGTACCTGCATTGGGGCGCCAGCAACAAGGTGGAGCTGGCCCGTGAACTGCGCGAGCAGCCCCGCAGCATCGAAGAAATGACTTCGCGCCTGGAGCGAGTGGTCGAGGCACAGCCGGAATCCGCTGAAGGCTGGTACTTCCTTGGTCGTACTTACATGGCCCAGGATCGGCCGGCGGACGCCGCGCGTGCCTACGAGCAGGCGGTCAAGCGCGGGGGCCGTGAGCCCGAGCTGCTTGGCCAGTGGGCACAGGCCCTGTACTTCGCCAGCCAGAAGAAGCTGACCCCCGAGGTCAAGGCGCTCACTGAAGAGGCCCTGAAGGCCGACCCCAACGAAATCACCAGTCTCGGACTGCTTGGTATTGCAGGCTTCGAGGAAGGCCGCTTCCAGGATGCGATCACCTACTGGGAGCGCCTGATCACCCAGCTTCCGGCTGACGACCCGTCCCGCGCTGCCCTGCAGGGCGGTATCGACAAGGCGCGCGAAAAGCTCAAGGAAAGCGGTGTGGCAGTAGAAGAGCCTGCCGCAGCCCCGGCGCCAACCGGTGCCCAGCTCAAGGTCCATGTCGATCTGGCGGCAGCACTGAAGGATAAGGTGCAGCCGGGCGACAGTGTGTTCATCTTCGCCCGCGCCACCTCCGGTCCGCCCATGCCACTGGCGGTCAAGCGCATGACTGTGGCCGACCTGCCGGTGGAAGTAAGCCTGAGCGACGCGGACGCGATGATGCCGCAGCTTAAGCTGTCCAACTTCCCACAGGTGCAACTGGTCGCCCGGATCTCCCGTAGTGGCAATGCGACCGCAGGTGAATGGATAGGAAGCAGTTCGCCGCTGTCTACTGGTACGTCGGATACCCAACGACTGACCATCGACAGCCCGGACAAGAAATGACCATCCAAACTGCACTTTCGGCAGCGCCGAGCACTCGCTTCGGCCTGCCCCTGATCTGTCTCCTGCTGACCCTGGCCGGCTGTGCTGGCCAGGGTCCGTACCATGAACCCGATGAGCCGGAGTGGGAGCCTTCCCGCAAGCCGCCAGCGGTTCAGACTCCGCCGCCGCAGAATCGCCCCATTCCGCCGGTGCAGCCGCAGCCTCCCAAGCAGGCCCCGCGCATGAAGGCCCACCCGCGCTTCGCTCCGCCACCCGGTGGTAATTGCTATTGGGATACCGGCCTGGGCGTCTATGTGCTCGAAGGTGAGCGCAACGTCTTCTATCGCGAGCGCGTTTACTATCGCTGGGATAATGGCTGGAGCTATTCCAATAGCCCGCAGGGACCCTGGCAGCCCACCGACGCCAGCGGCGTTCCGGCAGGTCTAGGCCGGCATTTCCACTGATTCCGGCGTTGTGGAGCGAGCCCGCTGTCCGCTCCACGTCCCCTGGCCGCGCCGGGCCATAAGAGAAGATCTACACATCCTTGCCCCCGCCAGTTGCCCTCGACGAGCACCTTATGTAGTGTGCTGGCACTGCGCTATCTAGGAGGCCGAGGATGCCGCCCCGTCTTGCTTTTGCCGCCATTGCCCTGCTGTTGGCGCAACCCCTTACCGCCCAGGTCTACCAGTGGCGCGATGCCGATGGGAAGCTGCACTTCACCGACACTCCGCCGCCCCAGAGCCGCGCCGTACAGAGCGACAACCTCCAGGTGAACAGCATGGATGCGCTCCCGCCCAAGCAGCCGGAACCTGCTGTGGACACCGAGGCGCAGTCACCATCGCTCACACCCGCCCAGCTCCAGCAAAAGGGCATGCAGCAGTGCTCTACGGCTATCGCGCGTATGCCCACCTTGATCAATGAGACGCAAAAGCTCGGTCGCGATGCGGTGCGCAAGCAGAAGATCACCCAGAACCAGCTGGACAAGGCCATGTTCAAGATGGACGACTTCTACAAGGGCTTGAAGCGCAACGAGCGTGAATGCGTGAGCGAGTACGTTGCCAGCGAGAAGAGCCGGGTTTCCATCGACTGCCTGGCCGATACGCAGGACGTGCTGACGTTCGGCCAGTGCATGCAGTTCGCCGAGTGGGCCGAGACTTTCAAGTAGAGCTCAGGGGTTTTCCGGGTCGTGTCCCAGGGCCTGGATGAACAGCGAGAACAACTCCGGTTGGGAAGAAATGTCCAGCTTGGCGTAGAGATGCCGACGATGCACTTTCACCGTTTCCGGTGAAATCGCCAGTCGCTCGGCCATGGCCTTGGACGAGTAACCCCGGAGGATCAGTCGGGCGATCTCCAGCTCCCGATCCGACAGCACACCGGCGCCGAACTGGCTCAGGGCGTCGCGCACCTGCGAGGCCACTTCATCCTGGCGTGTCAGCAACGGAACATGGGTGCGCTGCAGCCAGTGCTGTTTCATCAGTGGCAAGACCCATCCCGACAGCAACCCCAGCAATCCGCACTCCTCGGCGCTGAAGCGGCGACGCATGCCCAGCGACAATGAGAGGCTGCTCTGGCTCTCCAGCTGGACGATGAATTGCACCTCGTCTTCCAGAACGTTGTCGTGGAAGTAGTTCAGGTAGTACTCGCTCTGGCGGAAATGGTCAGGTGCGATCTCTTCCAGCCGGTAGAAACCATTGGGTAGGCCTTCGCGGCAAGCCTGGTAGAACGGGTCGAGCAGGTACAAACCGTCCAGGTAGACAGGCATGGAGGCCGGCCCGGCCTGCGGTTCCGCGTCGTACTCCTCCTGGGGTTGAGGCGCCCCGTCGCTTGGGTAGAAGGTCGCCAGCGCATTGTCGAAGGGCAGCCACTGGTGCAGCAGCAGGATGAGCTGTTTCCAGAAGCGGTCGCCACCGAGCTGTCCGATTGTGCGGCCCAGGCCGGCGTGCAGGGCGGCTTCCCTGAACAGACTGTCCATCCGGTACTCCGATCGATATGAGGGGAAGGGGTACCCAAGCTTGGCTGATCCGGGGCGGGCATCGTCAAGGGGCGTACTCCAATAGGGTGATTGGCGTTTCCGGGAGGTCTGCCGAGAATCTGCCCACAACGACAGCGTCCCCATCACGCGACGCACCTTACCAATTCCTACTGCCTCAACCACCAATAACAACCAGAGGATCAGGATATGCCCGCCCCCACCCCGGAGAACGGCGTGCTCAAGCCCAGGCTGAGCACCGCTGACGTAGTTGCCATCACTGTTTCCAGTGTCACCCCCGCGAGTTCAGTTTTCGTCATCGCGCCCTTCGCCATCCAGCAGGCTGGTAGCGGTGCCTTCCTTTCCTACGCGCTTGCCGGCGTGCTGGCGTTGATGTTCGCCTGGTCCTACGCGGAGCTGGGGCGTGCCCATAAGTCTGCCGGTGGCGAATACGTCTACGCCAAGCGCGTGTTCGGCGGCCTGCCCGGCTACGCGACCTTCCTCCTGGTGTTGGCGATGCTGCTGTTCATCCCGCCGGTGCTGGCCACCGGGGCTGCGACCTACCTCAATGTCGCGCTCGGCACGCAGCTCGACTCGCAAGTGGTCGCACTGGTGGTCGTGGCCGCCAGCTACCTGCTGGGTATCCTCAACATCAAGCTCAATGCCTGGGTCACTGGCGCCTGCCTGCTTCTGGAAGTGGCGGCCCTGCTGGTGATAGTCGCGCTCGGATTCGGTAATGCCTCGCAGCCGGCCAGCGTCCTATTGCATCCGCAGATCGTCGACAACGGCGTACTGGGCGTGGCACCCATGGCGCTGGTGCTGAGTGCAGTCGGCATGGCGCTGTTCTCCTACAACGGCTTCGGTGGGGCGGTGCTCATGGCCGAAGACATGAAATGTGGCGGTCGTGGGGTTCCCCGTGCTGTGCTCTGGTCGCTGCTGCTGGTGGTCGCCATCGAGCTGATCCCGCTCACCGCCATCCTCATCGGCGCACCGTCGCTCTCGGAAATGATCGCCAGCCCCGACCCCATCGGTTACCTGCTTACGAGCCATGGCAACGAGACGCTGTCGCGACTGGTCAGTGCCGGCATTTTCCTCTCCGTGTTCAACGCCATCATCGCCATCGTCATCCAGATCGGCCGAGTGATCTTCAGCAGCGGCCGCGACGAGCTGTGGATGCCTTCCCTCAATCGCGCTTTCACCCGCATCCATCCACGCTGGGAGTCGCCCTGGCTGGCCACGCTGTTCCTGGCCGTGCCGTCGGCGCTGCTCAGCTTCAGTTCCAACCTGGCGGAGATGACCTCCTTCACGGTGTTGCTGATCGTCCTGGTCTACCTGATCGTCGGCCTCTGTGCGCTCTTCAGTCGCGTATTGCGGCGTGATGTCGAGCACGGATACCGCATGCCGCTCTGGCCGCTGCCTGCGCTGCTGGCAGTCACCGGTGCGGGGTACTTGCTGCTCAAACTGACCCAGGAAGCATCCAGCCGGGATCTTTTGATCATCTTCGGGCTGCTGGCTGTATCGGCCATCCTCTATGGCACCTACGGCAAACTCAGCCCAGCTTTCCAGAAACTCTGATTCACAGGAGTCGCTATGCGCGCGCGTCAACTTGGTATCACTATCGGACTCGGTACGCCGGGTGAGTTCAACGCCATCACGGATGTGCCGGGTGTGCGGGTCGGCCACAGCACCATCTGCGAGGAGCGCGACGACAAGCCAGTGCGCACCGGTGTGACGGTGGTGCAGCCCCGTGACGGTTCGGCGCGCGAGCAGCCCTGCTTCGCCGGCTGCCATGTGCTCAACGGAAATGGGGATGCCACCGGACTGGAGTGGATTCGCGAGGCAGGCCTGTTGACCACGCCCATCGCCATTACCAATACCCACAGCGTCGGCGTGGTGCGCGATGCGCTCGTGGCTGCCGAGCGGGACGGGGCCAGGGATGCGGTGTACTGGTGCATGCCGGTGGTGATGGAAACCTACGATGGCCTGCTGAATGATATCTGGGGTCAGCATGTAGGGCCGGAACAGGTGACCGAGGCGCTGGTCGGGGCTCGCTCCGGTGCGGTGAGCGAAGGTCCGGTGGGCGGTGGTACCGGCATGATCTGCCACGAGTTCAAGGGCGGTATCGGAACCGCTTCCCGGCGTCTCGCCGCGGAGCAGGGGGGCTGGACCGTGGGTGCCCTGGTACAGGCGAACCATGGTGTGCGCCAGGAGCTGCGCGTGGATGGTTATCCGGTCGGCCGCGCGCTGCGGGAAATCGAGTCACCCTTCGCCGAGCGTGATACCCCCGGTATGGGTTCCATTGTGGTCATTCTGGCAACCGATGCGCCGCTGCTGCCGCACCAATGCCGCCGCCTGGCCCAGCGTGCCTCCATCGGAATCGCCCGCACCGGTGGCGGTACCGAGGACTCCAGCGGCGACATCTTCCTCGCCTTCGCCACCGGCAACCGGGACATGCCTGCGGCGGACTACGCGCGCAAAGGCCTGCCGTTCAGCACGCCGCTCGCCATGGTCAACAACGATCACATCTCGCCATTGTTCGCGGCGGCTGCGGAGGCGGTGGAGGAGGCCATCATCAATGCGCTATTGGCCGGGCGCGAGATGGTCTGCGCGGACGGCCGGCGAGTTCCGGCGCTGGACGGGGAGACCCTGCTGGAGGCTTTGAAGGTACAGGGCTGGAGGGGAAAGCCTGCCCGCTGATG
The DNA here is from genome assembly GCF_036328175.1 of Pseudomonas sp. JS3066. NCBI lineage: Bacteria > Pseudomonadati > Pseudomonadota > Gammaproteobacteria > Pseudomonadales > Pseudomonadaceae > Pseudomonas > Pseudomonas sp. JS3066. The sequence goes on along the minus strand of NZ_CP143312.1, from coordinate 3,652,059 downwards.
CGGGCAGGCCGGAGGTTTACTGACCGGTGTAGACCTGGTCGAAGATGCCGCCGTCGTTGAAGTGGGTCTTCTGCACGTCACGCCAGTTTCCGAAGGTCTTCTCCACGGAGAGGAATTCCACTTTCGGGAAACGGTCGGCGTACTTGGCGAGGATCTCCGGGTTGCGCGGGCGCAGATAGTTGTTGGCGGCGATAGTCTGGCCTTCGTCGCTCCACAGGTACTTGAGATAGGCCTCGGCGGCAACGCGGGTACCTTTCTTGTCCACTACCTTGTCGACCACGGCCACCGGCGGCTCGGCCTCGGCGGAAACGCTGGGGTAGACCACTTCGAAACCACCACGGCCGAACTCGCGGGCGATCATCTCGGCTTCGTTTTCGAAGGTCACCAGCACGTCGCCGATCTGGTTCTGGATGAAAGTGGTGGTGGCGGCGCGGCCGCCGGTGTCCAGCACCGGCGCCTGCTTGAACAGCTTGCCGACGAACTCCTTGGCCTTGTTCTCGTCACCGCCGTTCTTGAGAACGTAGCCCCAGGCGGAAAGATAGGTGTAACGGCCGTTGCCGGAGGTCTTGGGGTTGGGGACCACGACCTGCACGCCATCCTTGAGCAGATCCGGCCAGTCCTTCAGGCCCTTGGGGTTGCCCTTGCGCACGATGAATACGGTGGCCGAAGTGAACGGCGCGCTGTTATTCGGCAGACGGGCGGCCCAGTCCTGCGGCACCAGGCCGCCGTTGTCGGCCAAGGCGTTGATGTCGGTGGCCTGGTTCATGGTGATGACATCGGCGGGCAGGCCGTCGATCACCGCGCGGGCCTGTTTGCTGGAGCCGCCGTGGGACATCTGCAGGGTGATGTTCTCGCCTTTCTCCTCTTTCCAGTGCTTCTGGAAGGCGGCGTTGTAGTCCTTGTAGAAGTCGCGCATCACGTCGTAGGAAACGTTGAGCAGGGTCGGCGCGGCTTGGGCAGCGCTGGCCAGGGCGAGGCCGGCGGCAAGGAGGGAGGCGGAGAACAGTCGTTTCACAGGGCGTTCCTTCTAGGCAGTGTGAGCGGGCGACTATAGCTGATGGCCTTATGGGCTTTTAATACTAAAAGGTCATTTGGTTATTTCCATTCGCGCAGTCAGCTCTTGTCGGTTGTGGCTGAGCTGTGCGAGGCCCGACACGCGAAGCCGAGGCTTGCAATGTTGGGCTTCGCCGCGCTCTGCGCCAACCTGCGACAGCTCATCAAAACACTCGGCCGAGATTGAGGTAGAGCGCGCGTTCGGCTTCGTCATTCAGGCCGTAGCTGAAGTCCAGGGGCCCCAAGGGAGTGTCGAAGCTGATGAACACGCTGGCGGCGTTGATGTAGCCGCTGTCGAAGCTGTTGTCGTTGTTCCAGGCCCGGCCACGCTCCAGGCTACCGCCGACATACACCGGGAAGTCCAGCGGCAGGAAGGAGCGCTGGGTCAGGCGGCGGTAGTAGACCGCCCGCGCCAGACCGATGTTCTGTCCTGCGATGGAGTCCTGGCGAAATCCCGAGAGCTGGCGTGCACCGCCCAGAAGGAAGCTCGACGTGATCACTTCGGCATCATCCAGGGTACGACCGTAGCGGCCACCAAGGACGAAGGTGTCCGGACCTGCGCCCAGCGCCTTGTCGAGGCTCAGCTGCCACTGCCGATAGCGCTCGTCGGAACCCAGGCCGGGATCGAACTGGCGCAGGGTCAGGCTGATGTCCTCACCTTCGTGGGGGTAGTCCACATTGTCCAGGGTGTCGAAGGAGTACTTCAGCTCGTAGTAGCCCTCGGTGAACTCGAAGCTGGGCAGGTCGCGCTCGCCCACCCGCACATCCGCCTGGCCCCAGGCCTGGCCGACGCCGAAACGGATTTCACCGTTGTTGGCAATCTGCCGGCCCAGGTTGAGGCCGTAGCCGTAGCGCTCCAGGCGGTATTCGGCGATGGGGTCGTTGTCGAGGATGGCTTCGACGTTCTGTGCCTCGCCGAACAGATAGGGGGCGACGAAATAGCGCGAGCCGGCGTCCAGCGGTTGGTAGAACTCGCTATAGAGCTCCTGGTGGTCGCCCAGTTGCAGACGCGTCAGCCATTCGGCGCCCAGTTCGTTGATGCCGTTCTTGCGGTAGCTGGCACCCAGGTTGTAGGCGCTGTCGCCACGCATGTCGTCAGAAAGGTTCAGGCCCAGGCGCAGGTAGTCGGTCCCGGCGCGCTTGCCGCGTGCATTAATTACCAGGGCATTGCCGTCCTTGCGCTTGACCACCCGGTAATGCACCTGCTCGAAGTAGTCCAGGCCATACAGGGTACTCATGTCGCTCTGCAGACGGTCGAGATCCAGAGGTTGGCCCAGGGGCTGGCGAATGTAGCGACGGATGACCGCGTCCCCGATCTTCGAGTCGTTCTCGATGAGGATGCTGCGGATCACCGGCGTGCGCTCACTGGGCAGGCGCGCGCTGTCCAGTTCCTGGTCGCGACTGGCTGACAGGGGGCGCAGCTCGGTCAGCCGGGTGGCGAGTATCTGTGTGGCCCGGTAGCCAGCGTCGATCATCTCGTGGGATCGGCCGAAATCGGTGGCGCCGTAGCCGGCCAGCGGCGGCTGGATGAGAACGTCAGTGGGCTCGAGCGTGGCCAGCTGGGCTTCGGAGTTGGTGCGGGTCATCAGGGTGACCGACTGGTTGAGGACGTCCACCACCGTGGCCAGTTCCTTGCGTGAGCGCAGCGGCGTTCCGATGTCGACCACGATCACGCGGTCCACGCCCATCTCGCGCGCCACGTCCACCGGGATGTTATCCACCATGCCGCCGTCCACCAGCAGTCGCCCGTTCACTTCCACCGGGGCGAAAACTGCGGGTATCGACATGCTGGCGCGGATCGCCTGTGGCAGGTGGCCCTTGCGGAATACCACCTTCTCGCCGGTGGCAATGTCCGTGGCGACAGCGCGGAAGGGAATGGCCAACTGGTCGAAATCGCGAGTGTCGCTGGTGTGTACCAGCAAGCTCTCCAGCAGCAGGGCGAGGTTCTGGCCCTGGATCACACCCAGCGGCAGGCCGAGGCTGCCGTCGTCGCGGAAGCTCAGGCGTTGCTTGACCAGGAAATCACGGTCGTCCTGCTTGCGGCGGAAGGGGACTTCCTGGCGCGGCGGGTCGTCGGACAGCGCTCGCTGCCAGTCCATGTTGACGGCGATCTGCTCCAGCTCCTCCACCGGGTAGCCAGCAGCATATAGCCCGCCGATGACCGCCCCCATACTGGTGCCGGCGATGGCGTCGACCTTGATGCCCTGTTCTTCCAACGCCTTGAGTACGCCGATATGGGCAAGGCCGCGGGCGGCGCCGCCGGAGAGCACCAGACCGATGCGAGGTTCGGGCTGGGCGAGGCAAAGGAGGGGGAAAAACAGCAGGCAAAGCAGAAGGCGGCGCATAACGCATCCCTGGTCAGGCGAAGATCCGAAGCCGGCTATTATAGGGCGTCCAACCTGTCGCCGAGCCCAGCCATGTCCGCAAGCAAGCCCGAAATCGTCATCACCTACTGCACCCAGTGCCAATGGCTGTTGCGTGCCGCCTGGCTGGCCCAGGAACTGCTCAGCACCTTCGGCGACGACCTCGGCAGGGTGAGCCTGGAGCCTGGCACCGGCGGCGTGTTCCGTATTACCTGCGACGGCGTGCAGATCTGGGAGCGCAAGGTCGATGACGGTTTCCCCGAGGCGAAGGTGCTCAAGCAGCGTGTGCGTGACCAGATCGACCCGGCGCGGGACCTCGGTCACAACGACCGTTCCTGATCCTTCCGCGTTTGCCTCAGATCAACGGGATGGCGCCTTTCGAGGCATAGCCTGACGGCATTTCCATCTTTGTGGAGGCAGTCCGTCATGAGCATCATCGTCACCGGTGCAGCCGGCTTCATCGGTAGCAACCTGGTTCAGGCACTCAACGGCCGCGGTGAGACCGACATCATCGCCGTCGACGATCTGACCGAGGGCGACAAGTTCCGCAACCTTGCCGATGGCGAGATCGCCGACTACCTGGACAAGCGGGATCTGCTCCCGCTTCTGCGCGAGGGGCGTCTGAGTCGGCCGAGCGCAGTGTTCCACCAGGGTGCCTGCTCCAGCACCATGGAAGGCGATGGACGCTTCATGATGGACAACAACTATCGCTACAGCTGCGAGCTGCTGGAGGCCTGCCTGGCCCAGGGCGTGCCCTTCATCTATGCGTCGTCGGCAGCTGTCTACGGTGGAAATCGAGTCTTCCGCGAGGAACGCGAGGCGGAACGGCCGCTGAACGTCTACGGCTATTCCAAGTTCCTCTTCGACCAGCGAGTGCGGCGCTTGCTACCAAAGGCACGCAGCCAGGTGGTTGGCCTGCGCTACTTCAACGTCTACGGCCCGCGCGAGTGCCACAAGGGGCGAATGGCATCGGTGGCCTTTCACTGCTTTCGACAGTACCGCGCGAGCGGCAAGGTCAGCCTGTTCGGTACTTACGAAGGCTATGGTGGCGGCGAGCACCTGCGGGACTTCGTTTCAGTGGAGGACGTGGCGCGGGTGAACCTGCACTTTCTCGACCAGCCACAGCGCTCCGGCATCTTCAATCTCGGCAGCGGACGGGCCCAGCCATTCAATGATGTGGCCTGGAGCATGGTCAACGCCTTGCGCGCCGATGAAGGCCTGCCGCCGCTCAGCCTGTCGGCGATGTGCGAGCAAGGCCTGCTGTCCTACAGCGAGTTTCCCGATGCCCTGCGCGGTAAGTACCAGTGTTTCACCCAGGCCGATATCAGCCGCTTGCGCCAAACCGGCTTCCGTCAGCCGATGCTGGACGTGCAGCAGGGCGTGGAACGCTATTGCCGCTGGTTGCTGGAACAGGAATCGGGCGGCGGGCTGCCGGAAGTGGGGCAGGCTGCCTGAACGTGTTTCGCGGAACCGGGCGGGTGTTGCCATTCCCCAGACGGCAGGCTGCGGGTAGCGCTCGCCCGCCCAGTTCCGCGATCCTCAGGCTGTAGCGGGCTTTGCCTCGACAGCCGCACCTTTGCGCGCCGACAGGGCGATGGCGAAGATGATCAGCGCGCCGCCGGCCAGCATGCGCAGACCGGGCTGCTCGTCGAACAACCACCAGGCGAAGGCGATGCCGTAGACCGGCTCCAGGGCGAAGATGACCGCCGTGGTACGCGCCTTCAGCACCTTGAGGCTGGCGACGAACAGGCTATGGGCGAGGCCGGTGCAGAACACCCCGAGCAGGGCGATCCAGAACCAGTCCATTGGCTGCACCGCATGTAGCAGTGGCCAACTGAAGGGCGCCAGGCACAACACAATGGTCAGGTTCTGGCAGAGCGCCGCCTTCACCGGGTCCAGGCCTTTCACGCTGACGCGATTGAGGAGTGACAGCAGCGAGAACAGCAGGCCCGAAAGAATCGCCGACAACAGACCCAGGGTGGCCGCGCTGCCCCAGTCGAAGCTGGGCGTTACCAGCACCAGGCCCAGGCTTACCAGGGCGACTATCAGAAATTCCTGGACGCGAATGCGCTCGCGGAACAGCAACCCTTCCAGCAGCAGGGTGAAGGCCGGGAAGCTGGCGAAGCCAAGGGTAGCGATGGCCACTCCGGCCACCTGCACCGCGTGGAAGAAGGTGATCCAGTGAGCGCCCAGCAGCAGGCCGCCGAGCGCCAGCATGGCCAGTTGGCGCAGGCTTGGATTCGGGCTCTTGCCACGCGTGATGAGCTGGGCGAAGAGCGCCAGGGCGATCACAGCGAACAGCCCGCGACCGAAGGTGATGATCATCGGCGCGGTATTGGCGAGCTTGCCAAAGATGCCCGAAAGCCCGAACAGCAAGGCGCCCAGGTGAATGGCCAGCAACGCGTTACGCTCCTTCATGCCAAGCGTGCCCCGTTGGGCAGCGGCTTGTCGAAGCTGGCCAACACCACCTTGTTCTCGTCGTCATGCACACCCGTGACGAGAATCTCCGAACGGATGCCGGCGATGCGCTTGGGCGCGAAGTTGCAGACGCAGAGCACTTGGCGGCCGACCAGCTCTTCAGACTGGTAATGGGCGGTGATCTGGGCGCTGGAGGTTTTCACGCCGAGTTCGCCCAGGTCCACTTCCAGCACGTAGGCCGGTTTGATCGCCTTGGTGTTGAGGGCGGCGGACAATACAGTGCCGACGCGCAACTCGACGCGCTCGAAGTCGGCCCATTCGATGGTGGACATAGGGTTCTCCCTGTTGGCAGTCGCACCAGTCTAGTGACGACGAACGGCCTTGTCTGTCGTCAGGCTCGCGGGCTTTGTCGCGTTACTCGCGACCACTGCGCAGGGCACGAGGGGTGAGACCGAATTCGCGGGAGAGGGCCGCGGTGAAGGCGCTCTGGGAACTGTAACCGACTCGTGCAGCGATCTCGCCCACGGCCAGACGGCTTTCCAGCAGCAGTTGGCGGCCGAGATGAAGACGCCGGGCGCGCACGTAGTCCATGGGCGTTTGCCCGGTTTCGCTGAGAAAACGGGTGTGGAAACGTGCCACCGAAAGGCCGCAGAGGCGCGCCAGATCGGCGACTTGCAAGGGGTGGGCGGCATGCTGGTCGATATGGGCGTCGAGTGCGACCAGGGGTAGGACACTGCTGTCCTCCACTTGCATGCCGGGAGCGGCGAGGCTGGCCAGCAGCAATCCGGCGGATTGGCCAGAAATCACTTCATCGGCCAGGGGGCAGGCGGCGATCCAGCTGACCAGCTGACTTTGGGCCGGGTTCAGGTTCAGCGCACCTGGGCGCTCCAGCAAGCGTCGGCCGGCATCGAAATGACGGCCCAGGGTGTGCCGCAGCCAGTCGTCGTCGGGCACATCTACAACCAGGCAGAGGCTGCCACCCGGGCTGCCGCAGGCGTGCCTGGCTTCGGGCGGTACCACCGCCAGGGTCTGGCGCTCGACCCTTGCGCCGAGACCATCCACTTCGAAGTCCAGACTGCCCGTCAGGCCAAATACCAGTTGGGCGTAGTCATGGCTGTGGACCAGCAGGTCGTGGTTGTACTGGCGCAGGGACAGGATCGAATGCATGGCGCTTACCTCGGGCAGGCGGCCATTCTACTCCCTGTTGCGCGGCGCCTGTCACAGGCCTGCAACCTAGCGTTCATTCCCGGTTCACCGCGAAAGCTCACCATCGGCGAAACCCCGCCGGAGGTCGCCCATGAGCAGCGTCGAACGCCTGGAACCCGTCAACAAGACCAAGCCGCGCAAGCAACGCGTGCGTACCCTGTGGATCTCCGATGTCCACCTGGGCACCCGCGACTGCCAGGCCGAGCACCTGGCGCGCTTCCTCAAGCAGTACCACGCCGACCGAATCTATCTGGTCGGTGACATCATCGATGGCTGGAAGCTCAGGGGCGGCATTTACTGGCCACAGGCGCACACCAACGTGATCCGCCGCCTGCTGACCATGAGCAAGCGTGGCACGGAGGTGATCTACGTCACCGGCAACCACGACGAATTCCTGCGGCGCTACTCGGCACTGATGCTGGGCAACATCCAGCTGGTGGACGAGGCGGTACACGAGACCGCCGATGGCCGCCGCATGCTGGTGATCCACGGCGACCAGTTCGACGTGATCACTCGCTACCACAAGTGGCTGGCATTTCTCGGTGATTCCGCCTATGAGTTCACCCTTACCCTGAACCGTTGGCTCAACCACTGGCGCGAGCGTTGGGGATACGGCTACTGGTCGCTGTCGGCCTACCTCAAGCACAAGGTGAAGAGCGCGGTGAACTTCATCAGCGACTTCGAGGAGGCCATCGCCCACGAATGCGTCAAGCGTGGCCTGGATGGCGTGGTCTGCGGCCACATCCACCACGCGGAAATCCGCAAGGTGGGTGGGGTGGAGTACCTGAACTGCGGTGATTGGGTGGAGTCCTGCACGGCACTGATCGAGCACTGGGACGGCAGCATCGAACTCTACCGACTGGCTGACGCCCAGGCGCGGGAGCTGGAAGAGCGCGCCGTGGGGCTGGTCGAGCCGGCGGCATGAGGATACTGATCGTCAGCGATGCCTGGTTGCCCCAAGTGAATGGCGTGGTCACCAGCCTGCAGGCGCTGGTGGGAGAACTGGAAGGCCTTGGGCACCAAGTGCTGTTGCTGTCTCCCCAGGGGTTTCGTTGCCGGCCCTGTCCGAGCTATCCGGAAATCCCTCTGGCCTGGGACCTTTGGCGGGTGGGGCCGATGATCGAGGCGTTCCAGCCCGACTGTGTGCACCTGGCCACCGAAGGGCCTCTCGGCTGGGCCGCAAGGCACTGGCTGGTCAAGCGCGGATTGGCCTTTTCCAGCGCTATCCACACGCGTTTCCCTGAATACGTTCATGGCCGCTGGCCCTGGCTGCCCCTCTCCTGGGGCTATGCCTTCCTGCGCCAGTTCCACCGTCCCAGCCAGGCGGTACTGGTGACTACCGAGCGCATGCGCGAGACGTTCGCCGAACATGGCCTGGTCTGGCTCAACTTGTGGCGCAAGGGCGTGGACACGGCGCTGTTTCGTCCCGTGGCGTTGCCCCAGCCGGAGATGCCGGTGTTCCTCTACGTTGGCCGACTGGCCACGGAGAAGAACGTCGAGGCATTCCTCGGACTGGATTTGCCTGGCGAGAAATGGGTGGTAGGAGACGGCCCGTTGCGGCGCGAGCTTGAATCGCGCTATCCCGCTGCGCGCTTCTTTGGTTTCCGCCAGGGCGAGGAGTTGGCGCGCTTTTATGCCCAGGCCAGCGTCCTGGTGTTTCCCTCGCTGACCGATACCTATGGCCTGGTGATGCTCGAAGCCCTGGCCTGCGGCACGCCGGTGGCGGCCTTTCCGGTGGCCGGTCCGCTGGATGTGCTGGAGTCCGGCACGACCGGTTGCATGGACGAAGACTTGCAAACGGCCTGCCTGGCAGCGCTGGAGCTGGATCGCGAACTATGCGCTGAGAGGGCGGGACGGCTTTCCTGGCGGGCGTCGGCCCTGGAATTCCTGGCGCGGCAACCATTACTGGATGGCGAATCTTTCCCGGACGCGGTTCCCGAACTGTAGGGGCGAATTCATTCGCCAAGGGCAGCGCAGCTGCTCCCTTTCAAACTCTATGGGCAGACCTTCGGCCTGCTTGGCGAATGAGTTCGCCCCTACAAGTTGGTGATTAATCAGGGAATGATCTTGTCCCGCAGTTTTTCCGCGGCCAGTTGCAGGGCCTGGATGACCTTGGCCTTGTCGTAGTTCTGGATGCTGTTGGTATCCAGGTACATGGAGAAGCCGGGCAGTTCGTGCTCGACGTAGCTGGAGGCGGCGCCCAGGTCGCGACGGAAATCCACCACCTGGTAGATCTGCACCGGACGGGTGAAGCCCTTGACGTTTATCTGGCCCTTGTCGCGGCACATGATCACGTCTTTCACCAGCGAGTAGGTCTCGTGGGAAATAAGGATCTCGCCAGCTTCCGACGCGGTTTCCAGGCGGCTGGCCAGGTTCACTTCGCGACCGATGATGGTGTAGTCCATGCGCGTGTCCGCGCCGAAGTTGCCCACGGTGCAGTAGCCGGTGTTGATGCCCATGCGGATTTCCAGCGGCTTGGTGATGCCCTGGGCGCGCCACTGCTGGCGTAGAACCTTCATGTGCTTGCGCATTGCCACCGCCATGGAGACGGCTGCCACGGCATCCTTCTTGGCGCCTTGGGTGGAGGGGTCGCCGAAGAACACCATGACGCTGTCGCCGACGAATTTGTCGATGGTGCCGCCGTACTTGAGGGCGATCTTCGACATGTCGTTGAGGTAGTTGTTGAGCAGGTCCGTCAGGGCTTCGGCTTCGAGTTCCTCGGAGAGCTCGGTGAAGCCCTTGATGTCGGAGAAAAACACGCTGAGCTTTTTGCGCTGAGTCTCCAGGCGCACGCTCTTCTTGCCGCTGAAGATCATTTCCCAAACCTGGGGCGACAAGTATTTGGCGAGGTTGCGGGCCAGTCGCGCCGCCTTTTCCTGCTCGCGCTTGATCTCACTGCGTGCCTGGGCCAGGCGCAGGCCCTGCTGGTGCACGAAATAGGCCGTGATGCAGATGTAAAGAGTGGTGAAAAACACGCTGACCACGGACACCAGGGCTGGGGTGCCGCCCTTGATGGCCGGCTGCAGCGCCAGGCCGACGAGGGTCATGCTGATCAGTGAACCGCCCAGCACGAGGGCCATCTGGCGCAGCCCGCCGAGGATCATGGCGCTGAAGCAGAGGGTCAGCACGACCATCAGCGTAGGCACGACGGAAAAACCGAGCAGGGCGACGGCGGCGCCAGCGTGGAAGGTGTCGATGCCGAGGAGGATGCGGTCCGTGCGCTTGCCTGGGAAGCGCAGGCTCAGATGGTGGGCCAGGTGTGGATAGAGCAGGGCGTAGGGCACCATCCAGAGGATGTCGAAGCCGAAATGCTGGACTGAGGTGCCGGCAGCGATGCTGGCGGCGATGGCCATATAGGCCAGCACACGCGAGTAGTACTCACGCAGGACGGGCGTCGCTGTGGAAGGATCGAGCATGGCAGGCTTCATGGCTTGGGTCTGTCCCTGGTGCTTTCTTGACGCGGGTTTGCAGCGTTAGCGAAATGCTGCAAGTCCTGGGCCATGGCTTTGGCTGGTGCGGGATCATAACCAAGCGAGGGACTGGCGGCCAAGCTGGCGCCAGTCCCTCCGAGTTTCCGGGCTCAGAAACGGATGCGCCCGGTCAGCGCGTCCTTCAGCATCACCCAGTCGCCCATGAAGCTGTAAAGCGGATACTTGAACGTGGCCGGCTTGTTCTTCTCGAAGACGAAGTGGCCAACCCAGGCAAAGCCGTAGCCGGCGAAGGGAATGGCCAGCAGCCAGATCCACTGCTGGGTAGCCAGTGCATAGCCGAGGATGCTGAGCACCAGCAGGCTGCCGACGTAGTGGAGACGGCGGCAGGTGTCGTTGCTGTGTTCCTGCAGGTAGTAGGGGTAGAACTCGGCGAAGCTTTGGAAGCGATGGACGGACTCGGCGGGCATGTTGGCTGCTCCAGGTTCTTGTTGTCTGGAGCAGTGTAGGACGGCTGTCTCCGGGGGCCAGTGACAATGGGCGCCACTTTAGTATCCTTGCCGGCACGCCGCCCTGCTGGCGGCTGCCTTGAACTTCAGAACAAGAAGGCGCCATGAGCGAACGCACGACTTCTTCGAGCTGGGCCCTGGGGATAGTCCAGGCCCTGGAAATGGGCGGTGTGGACTGCCGCAACCTGTTTCCCGAACTCGGTCTCGACTACCAGGCCTTGAATGATCCTGACGCCCGTTTCCCCCAGGACGGCATGACACGCCTCTGGTTGCGCGCGGTCGAGCTGTCCGGTAATCCGGCCATCGGCCTGAACATGGCCAAGGTCGTACGGCCGGCATCCTTCCACGTGGTCGGCTATGCGCTGATGTCCAGCCGTACTCTCAAGGAGGGGTTCGCGCGGCTGGTGCGCTACCAGCGAATCATCGCCGAGGGCGCCGACCTCAGCTTCGGCGGCACGCCGGAAGGCTACGAGCTGCGGCTGTCGATCCATGGCGATCGGCTGCCGCCGGCGCGGCAGAGCGCCGAGGCGTCCATGGCTTATTGCCTGGCATTCTGCCGGTGGATGACCGGGCGACCGATCAACCCGCTGGAGATTCGTTTCCAGGGGCCGGCGCCCACGGACCTCGAACCCTATCGCCAGGTGTTTCAGGCCCCGTTGCGTTTCAATGCCGAGCACTGCGCCTTGCTGTTCAGTCGCGCTGACATGGATACGCCATTGCCCACCGCGAACGAATCTCTGGCCCAGCTACACGATCGCTTCGCCGGTGACTACCTGGCGCGCTTCTCCGGTACCCGCGTCACCCACCAGGTGCGGCAGGTGCTTTGCCGCATGTTGCCCCAGGGCGAGCCCAAGCGCGAGGTGGTTGCGAGCCTGATGCACTTTTCGCAACGCACCCTGCAACGGCGCTTGCAGGAAGAGGGTGTGAGCTTCCAGCAACTGCTGGACGACACGCGCCGCGAGCTGGCCGAGCAGTACCTGGCACAGGCAAACCTGACCTTGCTGGAGATTGCCTACCTGTTGGGTTTCGCTGATCCGAGCAACTTCTTCCGTGCCTTCCGCCGCTGGTTCGACAGCACACCGGGAGAATACCGAGCGCGCCTGGAAGAGGTCTGATCCGCGCCCGCCGTGGGAAATTAGCGGCCCCGTGGGTTGGTCCGAGTCTATGAGGCCCAACGCAGTCAGTTACAGGCGCCGAAGCGTTGCCTTTCGCTGCGCTCTAGCGGAACGCCGCCCGCACCAACCTACGAAAGCCTGTGGGAGCGAATTCATTCGCGATTGAAATCGCTCCTACAGTTAAACCGCTAGCGCACTGAGCCTCAGTGCCGCCAGAAATAAGGCGTGAGCAGGACCAGGACGGTGAGGATCTCCAGGCGGCCCATCAGCATGCCGAGGGTCAGCAGCCACTTGGCGCCGTCCGGCAGGCTGGAAAAGTTGCCCGCCGGGCCAATGATCTCGCCCAGCCCGGGGCCTACGCCGGAAACCGTCGCCGCGGCGCCGGTGAGTGCGGTGATCCAGTCCAGCCCCATCAGCGAAAGGCCCAGGGCGATGGCGCAAATGATTAGAGTGAAGAAGAACGAGAAGGTCAGGATCGAGCGGACGATATCTTCGTCCAGCCGGTGGCCGTTGTAGCTCTGCTTGATCACCGCGCGCGGATGCACCAGTTGCGTCAGGTTGGCTTTCAGCAGGATGTAGGCGACCTGGAATCGGAAGATCTTGATGCCGCCGGCGGTGGAGCCGGAGCAGCCGCCGACGAAGCCCAGGTAGAAGAACAACATCAGTGAGAAGTTGCCCCAGAGGCTGTAGTCGCCCAGGGCGAAACCGGTAGTGGTGAGGATGGATGTGGTGTTCACCGCCACGTGGCGCAGCGCATCCAGCCAGTGAAGTTCGGTGGTCAGCCAGTACCAGGTGCCTAGCACCAGCCATGTCGCAAGCAGCAGGGCGATGAAGCCGCGTACCTGTTCATCCTTGATCAGGGCCTTGCGATTTCCCCGCAGGACCGACACGTAGAGCATGAAGGGCAGGCTGCCGAGGATCATCACGACCACCGCTACCCAGTGCACCGCCGGCGCGTCCCACTTGGCCAGGGACTGATCGGACGTGGAGAATCCGCCGGTGGCGATAGCCGACATGGCGTGGTTGACCGCATCGAACAGGCTCATACCGGCGGCCCAGAAGGCCAGGGAGCCAATCAATGTGAAGCCCACGTAAATGGCGACGATGTATTTGGCCACCATGTGGGAGCGCGGCATGACCTTGTCCGAGCGGTCGGACGATTCGGTCTGGAACAGGCGCATGCCACCAATGCGCAGCAGTGGCAGGATCGCTACCGCCATGCCGATGAAGCCAATGCCCCCGAGCCAGTGCAGCAGCGAGCGCCAGATGAGGATGCCTGGCGACATGTTGTCCAGGCCACTCAGTACCGTGGCGCCAGTGGCGGTGATGCCGGACATGCTCTCGAACCAGGCGTCGGTGTAGCTGATGCGCTGGGTGAACAGGAAGGGCAGGGCCGCGAAAACGCAAACGACGATCCAACTCGACACTGTCAGGAGGTACATGTCGCGAGGGCGCAGGTGGACGTGTTCGGGGCGCCCGGGAATGATCAGCGCCAGTCCCGCGATGAAGGTGATCAAGCTCGACCAGACAAAGGAATTGATGTCGCCTGTGCGGTCGTAGGTCACCAGTGTCAGCACGGGAATGGCCATGCTGACCGCCAGGGTGATCAGGAAGATACCGTTGAGAAAGCCGATGATGCGAAGTGTCGGCAGGGCCATGGGGTCCGCTTCAGACAAGGGGCGAAAGGCGCAATTCTAACCCTGCGCCGCATCCTGTAAAACCGGGCATGACGGCTTCAGTGCCGCCAGAACTTCGGTGTGAACAGCACCAGTACCGTGAGAATCTCGAGACGGCCGAGCAGCATGCCGATGGTCAGCAGCCATTTGGCCGAATCCGGCAGGGTGGAGAAGTTGCCCACCGGTCCAATGATGGGCCCCAGGCCCGGTCCGACGTTGCACACCGCCGTGGCGGCTCCGGTAAGGGCGGTGACCCAGTCCAGGCCCAGCAGGCAGAGGCCGAGAGCGATTACGGCAATGGTGGTGGTGAAGAAGAACGAGAAGGTGATCAGCGAACGGACGATGTCGTCGTCGAGGTTATGGCCGTTGTACTGCTGCTTGATCACCGCGCGCGGGTGCACAAGTTGTTGCAGGTTGGCCATCAGCAATTGCCAGGCCACCTGGAAGCGGAAGATCTTCAGTCCACCGGCCGTTGAGCCCGAACAGCCGCCGACGAAGGTCAGGTAGAAGAACAGCAGCACCGAGAAACTGCCCCAGAGGGTGTAGTCGCCAAGCGCCACCCCCGTCGTCGTGACGACCGAGGTAACGTTCAGTGCAACGATCCTTACGGCGTCGAGCCAGGCGTTGTCGGAGTTGGCCCAAAGCCACGTACCGACAAATAGCCAGGTGACCACCAGGAAACCGACGAAGCCGTGGACCTGGTGATCGCGCAGCAAGGCGGTACGGTTGCCGCGCAGCGTGGCGACGAGCAACGTGAAGGGCAGGCTGCCAAGTATCATCACCACCACTGCCACCCAGTGCACAGCGGGTTGCCTCCAGTTGGCCAGCGAGGCGTCGGAGGTGGAGAAGCCGCCGGTGGAAATCAGCGACATCGAGTGGTTGACGGCCTCGAATGGCGTCATGCCGGCGAGCCAGAATGCGACGGTCCCGAGGATGGTCAGCCCGGTGTAGATCAGCACGATGTACTTGGCCACCATGTGTGAGCGTGGCATGACTTTCTCGCCCCAGTCGGATGACTCGGTCTGGAACAGGCGCATGCCGCCGACCCGCAGCAGCGGCAGAATCGCCACCGCCATGCCGATGAAGCCGATACCGCCAAGCCAATGCAGCATGGAGCGCCAGATCAGCAGACCAGGCGAAGCATGGTCCAGGCCGGTGAGCACTGTGGAACCGGTTGTTGTGATGCCGGACATGGTCTCAAAGAACGAGTCCGTGTAGCTGATGTGCTGGATCAGCACCATGGGCAGTGCCGCGAAGCAGCAGACGATGACCCAGCTCGCCGTGGTCAGCATGTACATGTCGCGCGGCCGCAGGTTGATGTGTTCCGGGCGTCCGGGACCGACCAGTGCCAGGCCGACGACGAAGGTGATCAGGCTCGACCAGAGGAAGGCGAAGATGTCGTCGGTGCGCTCGAAGAGCAGGAGAGTGAGCATGGGAATGACCATGCTCACTGCCAGCGTGATGAGAAACAGGCCGATGATGAAGCCGATAGTGCGCAGTGTCGGCAGGGACATGGAGCTCTCTGGACGGTGTTCGGACGCGGCATTCTATCCGGCCTTTGCCCCCCCTGAAACGCCCAGATCAAAGCCGCTTCAGGGAGCTGGTGCAGAACTGGATAGTTGCCCTTGCGCGGTTCCAGGTACGTAGTGTTCGATGGACTGTTGCCATCGCTGGAAGTCAGACTGATTACCGCAGATCCGGGACTGAGTCGCGTTATCGGCTAGAATGCCGGCTCCCTGATTTATGGAGGTGGCCGATGGAGGCTCTCGACGCTCTGCTTAACCGCGTATCCCTGGCTCGCCTGCAGGCACCCGCCCCGGACGCCGCCCAGCGCGAGGTGCTGTTCCGCGCGGCCTTGCGTGCACCAGACCATGGCTATCTGCGTCCCTGGCGCTTCCTGACCATCGAAGGCGAAGGTCGCGAGAAGCTCGGTGAGCTGTTCGTGTCCGCTGTGCTCGCCAAGGATGCCCAGGCGTCGGAAGCCGCTACTACCAAGGCGCGCAATATGCCGCTGCGGGCACCCCTGATGGTCGTGGTGATCGCTACCTTGCAGGCCGGCCACAAGGTGCCGGAAGTCGAGCAATTGCTGTCGGCCGGTTGCGCCGCTCACGGCATGCTGCTGGCCGCTCATGCGCTTGGACTGGGGGCCATCTGGCGTACCGGCGAGATGGCGTATGACCGCACCGTCGCCACCGGCCTCGGGCTGGCCGAGAACGAGCGGGTGGTGGGTTTCCTCTACCTGGGCAGTGTCGAGGGTGAGCGCCGTGCACCGCCGGAACTGGCTTCGGCAGACTTCGTTCAGGCCTGGGGCTGATCAGGCCTTCAATACAGTGGGTAACTCCAGGGTGGCGATGAAGCCGCCCTCGGGGTGATTGCCCAAGGACAGGCTGCCGCCGTGGCGCTCCACTGCCCGACGGGCGATGGCCAGTCCCAAGCCATGGCCAGCTCCGGTCTGATTGGGGGCGCGGAAGAAGGGTTCGCCCAGCAATGCCAGGTGTTCGTTGGCGGCACCTGGGCCGTGGTCGCGGACCTGGATCACCAGGCTTCCTTCCTGTTCCTTGACCGTTACTTCCACCGGCTGCCCTAGGGGATTGAAGCGCAGGGCGTTGCGCAGCAGGTTGTCCAGCGCGCGTTCCAGCATGTCGGGCCAGCCCTCGACTTTTGGGTCGCCGGTGCAATCGATGCGGACTTGCTGGTCCGGCGCCAACAGTCGGGCGTCGTCCTTCAGCTTTTCCAGCAGTGGCCGCATTGTGATCGGACGGTGAGCGCCAGGTTCCGCATCGAGCCGGGCCAGGGCGAGGATTTCGCTGATCAGGGCTTCGAGGCGGTCGCATTCCTGGCCCAGGCGTGGCCACAGGGCGTCCCGTTGATGGGGCTCGGCGCGCTCGGCCAGCGCCAGGGCGATGCGCAGACGCGCGAGTGGCGAGCGCAGTTCGTGGGACACGTCGCGCAGGAGTTGGCGCTGGCTGCCAATCAAGCCTTGCAGGCGTTGCCCCATGCGGTTGAAGTCGCCGGCCAGAACGCCTAGCTCATCCCGTCGACGTGCCAGGCGCGCCAGGCTGTCTTGCTGGTAAGCCGTCTGGCCGAGGTCGTGTACGGCGCGGCGAAGGCGGTCCAGCGGCCGGGTGATGGACAGGGTGAGGGCCAGGCTGAACAGCGTCAGTACTACCAGGGCGATGCCCAGCGCGCTAAAGGGCCACAGCAGGCTGCCGCGGTGCCAGGCATCCAGTTCGCGGTAGGGAATGCGGTAGATGAGCAGATAGGACTCGCCGCTGGCTGGGCTGGTGTATTCCTCGGTCAGGCGACGCCAGGGCAGTCGGCGCGAGTTCTGCTGGCGGGCCTCGAAGGCCGCAGCACGCGGAGGGAACGTACCTTCTACTACCGGTTGGCCGGTGTCGTTGAGTATCTGAATGTCGATCCGTGCGCGATGACGGAAGTGCTCCAGGTATCGCTGCGTGTCGTGCGGGCCTTGCCCTTCATAGCGCTGCACGAGGCGCTCGGCCAGCCCCTGGAGGGTGGGGTGGTGACTGAGGATCCAGGCATCCTGGTTGAGGGCGCGGCCCAGCAGGATGGACAGGCCGGCTACCAGGGCCAGCGCCAGCCAGAGGGTGGCCAGGATTCTCCAGAAGAGTGAACGCACGGGGTTGCTCCTGAACGGCAAAACCCATCAGGCCGGCTGGCCTGATGGGTGTGTGGTCGGTGCCTGCGGCGGATGCCGCAAGGCGATTACTGGGCCTTCTTGTCCTTCTCGGCCTTCCAGGCTTCGAACTCGGCGCGTTCAGCGCGACGTTCTTCCATTTTCTTCTGGATGTCGTCGAAGGTCTTCTGCTGATCGGGCTTGAGCTGAGCGCGGATGGCTTCGCGGTTCTTGGTCTCGGCGGCCTTCAGTTCGTCCTGCATGGCCTTCTTCTCGGCAGCCGGCAGCTTGTCCAGGTAGCGCTGAGTGATGTCGTGACGGGATTTCATCTGGTCGCGCATCAGCTTGCCGATCTCATGGCGCTGTTCCTGGGTCAGGTTCAGTTCCTTGAACATGTGGCCACCGAAACCGCGCTCGTGGCGCGGGCCGCCTTCCGGCATGGCCATGGCCAGGGTCGGCAGGGTAGCGGCGAGCAACAGGGCGGTAAGGGTCTTGCGCATGGTGGTTCTCCTAGTCTCGATTCCGGCCGGTTGCCGGATGTGCCCAGTCTAGGGATGGCAAGGTCAAGGGTGGTCAGTCGTGGGTAAAGGCTGGGTAAAGACGCAGAGCCTGATGACGATCTGCTGCGCGAGATCGTAAACAGACTCTCAGGCGCTGTAGTAGTAGCCGCGACTGCGCAGCGCGAGGATGCGAGGGCGCCCGTCAGCATGGGGGCCGAGCTTCTTGCGCAGGTTGCTGACATGCATGTCCAGGCTACGGTCGTAGAGGGTCAGCTTGCGGCCGAGCGCCAGCTGCGCCAGTTGCTGTTTGTCCAGTGGTTCGCCGGGTTGACGCAGCAGGGCTTCGAGTAGGCGGCCTTCGGAGAGCGTCAGGGTCACCTCGTGATTGCCAATGGTGACGACGCCCCGCGCCGGGCTGTAGCAGAGGTCGCCCAGCTCCAGTTGGCTGGATGGTTGCGGCGGCTGGCTGCGGCGAAGCACGGCGCGCAGGCGGGCGGTGAGCTCGCGGGGGTCGCAAGGCTTGGCCAGATAGTCGTCGGCGCCCAGCTCCAGGCCGAGGATGCGGTCCAAGGGTTCGCCCCGGGCGGAGAGCATGAGGACGGGCAAATCCGGATGATCGCTGCGCAACTGCTTGAGCAGTTCCAGGCCGCTACCGTCCGGCAGCATCACATCCAGCACCACTGCGGATGGCGCGTGCTCCGCCAAGGCGGTACGTGCCGAGTGGCCGTCATGGCAGGCGCGGACGACGAAGCCCTCTTGGCTGAGCCAACTGATCAGGAGCTCGCAGAGTTCCTGATCGTCATCGATAAGCAGCAGTTCACTCATGGTGCGGTCAGTTGATCCATTGGCGGCGCTGGCGACGCCCGCCGCGGGCGATCAGGCCGGTAAACAGGGAGAGCAGGGCAACGCCGCCGCCCACCGCGAACCAGGTCTGTTGCTCGCTCAGCAGGCGCGGCGCTTGCGAGGCCTGTGCTTCCTTGAGTTGCAGCTTGAGGCGCTGGTTTTCCTGACGCAACCGGGTGAGCTGGGCGTTCTCGCGCTCATTGCCGACAGCTTCGACCTGGGTGGTCAGTTCGTTGCGCAGACGCTCGCTTTCAGCCAGTTGCCGCTGCAACTGGTCGACCTGGGCGAGCAGGGCGTCGTTGGCGGCAATGGGCTCTCGGGCAGCTTCCGTCATCACCGGAGTGCTTTCCGTCTCCGGTGTTGCAGGTTGGAGTTCTTCAGCCTGGGCCAGGCTGCAGAGCAGCGCGGCGGTTAACAGCAGGGGCAATTGACCGACGTGCATGGGAACTCCTTTTTCCTGGCAGGGGCTGACTGATAGAAGGTGCTGGCTTAGGGGAATACCTGCTTGAACGGCTTGACCACAACGTCGGCATAGACGCCGGCGGCGCGATACGGGTCGGCGTCGGCCCAGGCCTTGGCCGCCTCGAGGGAGTCGAACTCGGCGACGATCAGGCTGCCGGTAAAACCTGCACTGCCCGGATCATTGCTGTCGACCGCAGGGTGCGGACCGGCCACCACGATGCGGCCTTCGGCCTTCAGCTGCTCCAGGCGTGCGAGGTGCGCGGGGCGGGCAGCGAGACGATTTTCCAGGGAATTGGCAACGTCGGTGGCGATGATGGCGTAGAGCATGACAGTCCTTATTGTTGAGGCTTTTCGGTTTCGCCGTCATGGATATGACGGGCCAGGTAGACGCCTTGGCCAACCAGGAAGAGCACGGTCATGCCGAGGCTGCCGAAGACTTTGAAGTCGACCCAGAACTCGTGGAAGGTGAAAGCCACGAAAAGGTTGGCGAAGCCGCAGACCAGGAAGAATGAGATCCAGGCCAGGTTCAGGCGCACCCAGATGACCTGCGGCAGGCTCAGGGCGTGGCCCATCACGCGCTGGATCAGGGGTTTGTCACCGATGAAGTGGCTGCCGGCGAAGGCCAGGGCGAAAAGCCAGTTCACGACCGGCGCTTTCCATTTGAGGAAAGTCTCGCTGTGGAAGGCCAGGGTCATGCCGCCGAAGACCAGGCAGGCGACCAGAGTCAGCCACTGGCCTTTTTCCAGGCGGCGCTGGTGAAGGAAGATGGCGCCATAGACGATCACCGAGCTGATTATCAGAACGGCTGTGGCACTGAAAATACCGCCTAGCATATAGGTGTGCCCTGCCAGTTCGACGGCACGCGGTTCCAGTTTGTAGACGATGAAGAAGAGGACAAGCGGGATGAAGTCGATGAATTGTTTCACGGCAGCAGCCAGAAGCGGGATGTGGCGGCATAATAACAAACCATTCCCCTAGCGAAAGCAGACCCCATGCAGATCGACCTGCATTGCCACAGTACGGCCTCCGACGGTGCCCTGGCCCCCGCGGCCCTGGTCGCCCGCGCCCATGAGCGGGGGGTTCGCCTGTTGGCGCTGACCGATCATGACACCCTGGAGGGATTGGACGAAGCCCGCGAAGCGGCCGTGGCGCTGGACATGCAGCTGATCAACGGTATCGAACTGTCCTGCACCTGGGGGGGCGCCACCATCCATGTTCTGGGATACGCCTTTGCCGCTGATGCGCCTTCTCTACTGGAGGCCATTGCCAGCCTGCATCACGGGCGTTGGGCTCGGGCAGAAGAAATTTCCCGACGCCTCGCCGCCAAAGGCATGCCGGGAGCGTTGGAAGGTGCGCGCGCGGTGCAGCAGGAGCTAGGCGACAGCGGCAATGCACCGGCGCGCCCGCACTTCGCTGAGTTCCTCGTTCGAGCGGGCCATGTGCGCGACCGCGCCGAGGCATTCCGCAAATGGCTGGGAGCCGGCAAGCTGGGCGATGTGAAACAGCACTGGCCGACCCTCGCCGAAGCGGTGGGCACCTTGAGTGCCGCCGGCGCCTGGATCAGCCTGGCGCACCCCTGGCAGTACAACTTCACCGGCGCGAAACGACGCAAGCTGGTGGCGGACTTCATTCAGGCCGGCGGTCACGCACTGGAAGTCGTGAATGGCCTGCAGCCGGCGGACCAGGTGGGAAGCCTGGCCGTGCTCGCGCGCGAATTCGGCATGTTGGTCAGTGCCGGTAGTGACTTCCATGCACCCTGCGATTGGTCGGAGCTGGGCATGTACCGACCCTTGCCGGATGATCTGCCGCCGATCTGGGGGCGCTTCCGCCATGCACACAGCCCTACTGCTGCCCTCTGAACAGGGAGACGTTGTGAGTCAATTTTTCCAGGTACACGCGGAGAATCCACAGCCGCGCCTGATCCGGCAGGCCGTGGAAATCATCAAGGCGGGCGGGGTGATCGTCTATCCCACCGATTCCTCTTACGCCCTGGGGTGTCTGATTGGTGACAAGGGCGCAGTGGAGCGCATTCGCCGACTGCGCCGACTGGACGAGAAGCACAACTTCACCTTGCTCTGCCGCGATCTCTCCGAGATCGGTGTGTTCGCCAAGGTGGATACCACAGCGTTCCGTCTCATCAAGGCACATACGCCGGGGCCCTACACCTTCATCCTCAATGCCACCCGTGAAGTGCCGCGCATGTTGATGCATCCGAAGCGGCGCACGATTGGCCTGCGGGTGCCGGACCACCCCATCACGCTGGCGTTGCTGGAACAGCTGGGTGCGCCGCTGATGAGCACTACCCTGATCCTGCCGGGGGAAGATTTGCCGATGAGTGATCCCTACGAGATGCGGCAGATCCTCGAGCACCAGGTGGACCTGATCATCGATGGCGGCCACGGTGGCATGGCCGCCTCCACTGTCATCAACCTGTCGGAAGGCAAGCCAGACGTGGTACGAGTGGGCTGCGGTGACCCGCAGCCCTTCCTCGATGAGGAGTGACGGCGTCGCTCAAAGCAGGATCGCCACCAGGATGATCACCAGCAGGATGATGATGAAGTCGGTAGTGCTGATGTTCCCGCCTGTGGGCACTGAGTCCATCTTCTGCGCCAATTGGGCCGCCTCCGCGCTGGTCAGGGCCTGCGCCCTGGCACGGGCCGTAGCGGCATCCACGCCCATTGCGCGCATTTGGTCCTGAACTTCGGATTTGCTCAGAAAAGCATCGATTCTTGCGTGATCGGTGGATTGCGGCTGGGCGGAGACTGCTTCGTCCGTGCCGATCATGCCCGCCTGTGCCGTAGTTACGGGCACGACGGCGAGGCAGAGGGACACCAGGAAGGCACTGAACATCAGGGTAAAGAGTTTCATCGGAACCTCCATGAGCCTTTGGCTCCAGACCTGACCAGGGGTGCTGCGTCACACTTTTTAAGTCTGGCACATGGTGCTAACTTGCCCGTTTTCCCGCCCACCGGTCCTTGTCGATGGGCCTCACCCCCCGGAAGTAGCGCCGCAGCGAGAGCAATAGATGCACGAAACACCGCCATCCGAGTCGCCAGATCCCCAGGCGGGTGCTCAACAGGAGCTGCCCTTTGCCCTGGTGTACGGCCAGGCGGTAACCGAGCTGCCGCAGGACCTCTATATTCCGCCGGATGCCCTGGAGGTTTTCCTCGAGGCTTTCGAAGGTCCCCTTGACCTGCTGCTGTATCTGATACGCAAGCAGAACATCGACATCCTCGACATCCCGGTGGCAGCCATCACCCACCAGTACATGGCCTATGTCGAGCTGATGAAGTCGGTGCGCCTGGAGTTGGCCGCCGAGTATCTGGTGATGGCCGCCATGCTGGCCGAGATCAAGTCACGCATGCTGCTGCCGCGCTCGAACGAAGCGGAGGAAGAGGAAGACGATCCGCGTGCCGAACTGATTCGCCGTCTCCAGGAATATGAACGCTTCAAGGCCGCGGCCGAAGGCATCGACCAGTTGCCGCGGGTAGGGCGTGACGTCACCGTGCCGCGGATCGATGCTCCAGAGGCGCGGGCGCGCAAGCTGTTGCCGGACGTCGCACTGGAAGAGCTGCTGCTGTCCATGGCCGAAGTGCTGCGCCGCGCCGACATGTTCGAAAGTCACCAGGTAACCCGCGAGGCATTGTCCACTCGCGAGCGTATGAGCGAAGTGCTGGAAAAGCTCAAGGGTGGCGCCTTCGTACCCTTCGTCATGCTGTTCACTGCGGAGGAGGGCCGCCTCGGAGTCGTGGTCACCTTCATGGCCGTGCTGGAACTGATCAAGGAACAGTTGGTGGAACTCGTGCAAAATGAGCCCTTTGCCCCCATCCACGTGCGCGCCAGGGCCGAGTAGATGAATCTCAACGACCCCAACGACCTCGCCTCGCTGCTGGAAGCCTTTCTCCTGGCGTCCGGCAAGCCCTTGTCGCTGGAGCGCCTGGCCGAACTTTTTGAAGAGGCCGAACGGCCCGAGTTGTCGGTGATTCGTGCCGCCCTGGCGATTCTGGCCAAGAGCTGCGAGGGGCGTGCGTTCGAACTGCGCGAAGTGGCCTCCGGCTATCGCCTGCAGGTGCGCGAGCGATTTTCGCCCTGGGTCGGCCGACTTTGGGAGGAGCGCCCGCAGCGCTACTCCCGCGCCATGCTGGAAACCCTGGCTTTGGTGGCCTACCGGCAACCCATCACTCGGGGCGAGATCGAGGACATCCGGGGCGTCGCGGTCAACAGCCAGATCGTCAAGACGCTGCTGGAGCGCGAGTGGATCCGCGTAGTCGGTTATCGCGACGTACCCGGAAAACCGGCGATGTTCGCTACAACCCGCGCTTTCCTCGACCACTTCAACCTCAAAAGCCTCGAAGAACTTCCACCGCTGGCTGCCCTGCGCGAGTTGGAGCCCGAGCCGGTGCTGGCTCTGGAGGACGGTGAGGCGCCGGTGCCCGATGGTCTGCAGGCCCGCGCTGATGCCGAGCAGCCGACCGAGCCGCGTGAAGAAACCAGTTTCCGTTCCCTGCTGGCCGAGCTGGACATCATGGAAGAGGGCCTGAAGACCGACTTCGACGACCTGTTGCGCACCGAGGCTGATGAAGCGGACACCGTTGCCGCTGAACAGGACGGAGAGTCGCTGCCGGACGAAACCCTGCATTGACACCACCGGTCAGCGGAAGGGCTGACGTCGGGACTTTGCTCAACTAGCCTGAGTGCCACCGGCCGCGTATGATGCGCGGCCGTTTTACTGATACACCGGGAGGTGCCCAGATGAGTGAAGTCGAATTCAGCCCCGCAGGGGAAAAACTGCAGAAGGTCCTGGCCCGTATGGGGTTGGCCTCGCGCCGCGATATCGAAGCGTGGATCACTGAAGGCCGGGTAAAGGTCAACGGCGAGGCCGCTACCCTTGGCCAGCGCGTCGATACCCATGACGCCATCAGCGTCGATGGTCGCCTGCTCAAGCGCGAAGAAGAGGTCGAGAGCGTCCGCCGCGTCCTGATCTACAACAAGCCCGAAGGCGAAGTCTGCACCCGTGACGATCCGGAAGGCCGTCCCACGGTGTTCGAGCGCCTGCCGCGCCTCAAGGCCGGTCGCTGGATCAACATCGGTCGCCTGGACATCAATACCACCGGCCTGCTGCTGTTCACCACCGACGGCGAGCTGGCCAACCGCCTGATGCACCCCTCCTACGAGATGGACCGCGAGTATGCGGTGCGTGTGCGTGGCGAAGTCACTGAGGAAATGCTGGAGAACCTCAAGAAGGGCGTAATGCTCGACGACGGCCCAGCCAAGTTCACCGACATCAAGGAAGCCCCAGGCGGCGAAGGACTTAATCACTGGTACCACTGCGTGGTGATGGAAGGTCGTAACCGCGAAGTGCGCCGTCTCTGGGAATCCCAGGGGCTGGTGGTCAGCCGCCTGAAGCGAGTGCGTTTCGGTCCCGTGTTCATCACTTCCGACCTGACCATGGGGCGCTGGCGCGAAATGAGCCAGAACGAAGTGGATATCCTCAGCACCGAAGTCGGGCTCAAGCCGGTGGCCCTCCCATCCATGAAAGGCAAGTTCCGCGAAAAGCTGGATCGCCTGCAGCGCAAGTCCGCCAAGCCTGTTGGTGCTCGCGCGCCGCGTCGTGATGACAACGAACGCCCGGCCCGTGGTCCTCGCCGTGAGGGTGATGAGCGTCCGGCTCGTGGCCCGCGCAGCGAGGGTGATGAGCGTCCGGCTCGTGGTCCGCGCCGTGAAGGCGATGAGCGTCCGGCTCGTGGCCCGCGCAGCGAGGGTGGTGAGCGTCCGGCTCGCGGTCCGCGCCGTGAGGGCGATGAGCGTCCGGCTCGTGGCCCGCGCAGCGAAGGTGGTGAGCGTCCCGCCCGCGGTCCTCGCCGTGAAGGCGATGAGCGTCCCGCTCGTGGTCCGCGTAGCGAAGGTGGCGAGCGTCCCGCCCGTGGTCCGCGTCGCGACGGTGATGAACGCCCGGCTCGTGCTCCCCGTGGCACGCCGGTGGCCGACCGTCCGCGTGACGTGAACAAGAAGCGCCCGGCCAAGCCCCAGGGTGAGCGTCCGGCCGTTGAGCTGGCCGACCGTCCGGCCCGTAAGCCCCAGCGTCCGCAGCATAAGCGCAGTGGGCCCGCTGGCGGTGACGGCCAGCGTCCGGGTTTCGGTCGTAAGCGTTGATTGACGGTGTAATGAAGAAGGGGCTCGATTGAGCCCCTTCTTTTTGTCTGTCTATTGTGCGGCGAGCACGTCGATCAGCCAGCCATGGACAGCCGATTGCGGCCTTCACGCTTGGCCACATAGAGGGCGTTGTCCGCACGACGCAGCAGGCTTTCCACCGATTCCGCAGGCAGTAGGGTGGCGCAGCCCAGGCTGATGGATAGGTCCAGCGGGTGACCTTGCGCCAGGCATTGTAGTTCGAGGATGCCCATTCGCAGGCGTTCGCCCACTATCGCGGCTGCGTCGCGGCAGGTGCCGGAGAGCAGCACGAGGAATTCCTCGCCGCCAAAGCGGAACACCATGTCGACGTTGCGCAGGCGCGATTTGAGCGTGTTGGCCACCGCTTTCAATACTTCGTCGCCGGTGCCATGACCGAACTCGTCGTTGATGCGCTTGAAGTGATCGATGTCCAGCATCAGCACTGACAGCGGCTGCAGGTTGCGACGGGCCAGGTCCACTTCGCGTTGCAGCGTCTGCTCCATGGCAATGCGATTGCCGGTGTCGGTCAGCGGATCGCGCAGGGCACTCTGGACCGCCGCACGGTAGAGCAGGGCATTACGCAGCGGGAAGAGCAGGGTGGATAGCAGGGACTCGAGCTGGTTGAGTTCGTGTTCGTCGAAGCGCTGATTGCGGCGGAAGATAAGTTCCCCCAGGTACTCACCTTCGTGAGTCAGGCGATAGCCCGCGGAGTGGCTGGAACGGTTGCCGTATTCCAGGCGCAGATCGCTGCTCTGGTGCTGATAGCCCAGGGCGTCGAGAGAGACCAGGCGCTGCACTTCGGCGAAGAACAGGCTGACGATGCGTTCCACCTCCAGGCTGGTCTGCAACTGCAGGTTCAGCTGGCGACGTAGTTCGGCCAGGCTGATTGGACGCAGCTTGGGTTGGCGCTTGCTGGAGAAGCCGAGGCGCTGCAGCTTGGCGGCGTCGAAATCGATGGTGTTGGACTGGGAGGGAGGAACCATTGAGTTGAACCTCTGACGCTATGTGCGACGACACCAGGGGTAGAGCTATTTTCGTGCCAGGAGTTTCTGGCTATTAAAAATTGCTTTAATTTCAGGTGTTTAGCTGTTATCTGCCATGTCGTGCGGCAAGCCATTGCCGGCCTGGTGGCGAAATCATGGCAATGTGATGCCGGTCACAGGGAAGCGCCGCCGGAAAACTGGCGGAGGCTGCGGCGATCGGATGACCGCCGCGGAGGGAGGTCATTGCGCGTCGAAAGCCTGGCCGTTAACACCAGCGCTGTCTGGCCCCATGAGATAGAGGTAGACAGGCATGATTTCGGCGGGTTCCGGATTGTTGTCAGGATTTTCACCGGGATAGGCCTGGGCGCGCATATCGGTGCGGGTAGCACCGGGATTGACGCTGTTGGAGCGCACGCTGGCAATGCCGTCAACTTCGTCAGCCAGGACCTGCATCAGTCCCTCGGTGGCGAACTTGGAGACCGCGTAGGCGCCCCAGTAAGCGCGTCCCTTGCGGCCGACGCTGCTGGAGGTGAAGACCACCGAGGCGTCTTTGGACAGTTTCAGCAGCGGCAGCAGTGTGCTGGTCAGCATGAACATGGCGTTGACGTTGACCTGCATGACGCGCATGAAGTTGTCGCCCGAGAGCTGCTCGATGGGCGTGCGCGGACCAAGGATCGAGGCGTTGTGCAGAATGCCGTCGATATGGCCGAATTCCGTTTCCAGGGTTGCCGCCAGTTCGTCGTACTGGTGCGGCTGGGCGGTTTCCAGGTTGAAGGGAATCACGGCGGCTTGCGGGTGGCCGGCGGCCTCGATCTCGTCATACACCGCGTTCAGGCTGGCTTCGGTCTTGCCCAGCAGAAGCACGGTGGCACCGTGGGCAGCGAAGGTCTTGGCGGCGGCGGCGCCGATGCCGCGACCGGCACCGGTGATCAGGATGACCCGGTCCTTGAGCAGATCGGGGCGGGCGGAATACTGGAACATTTGAATCTCCTACGGGGCGCTCCGGGTTTCAGCAGCTGCACAGCGCGCGGTCGAGCACTGCGCGCAGTTCGAGCGGATGGTGGACTACAACGTCGGCGCCCCAGTGCGCGGGGTTGTCGCTGGGGTGGATGTAGCCGTAGCTGACCGCAGCGGTGCGGGTGCCGGCGGCGCGGCCGGATTCGATATCGCGCAGGTCGTCACCAACGAAGAGTACTGCAGCCGGGTCCAGGTTCAGCTTGCTGCAGGCGAGCAGCAGCATTTCCGGGTCCGGCTTGCTGTTCTTTACGTGGTCGGGGCAGATCAGCACGGCGGATCGTCCGGCCAGGCCGAGCTGCTCCATGATGGGTTCGGCAAATCGCACCGGCTTGTTGGTCACCACGCCCCAGATCAGTTTGGCCTGTTCGATATCCGCCAGAAGCTCGTCGATGCCGTCGAACGGACGGGTGAGCACGGCGCAATGCTTCTGGTAGCGCTCCAGGAATTCCAGGCGCAGGGGTTCGAACTCCGGGGATTCCGGGTCCATCTCGAAGGCGCAGGCGACCATGGCGCGGGCGCCGCCGGAAACCACGTCGCGGATCGCCTTCTCGTCCCGGGCTGGTAGGCCGCGTTCAGCGAGCATGGACTGGCAGATAGCAATGAAGTCCGGCGCCGAGTCGAGCAGGGTGCCGTCCATATCGAAAAGTACCGCTTGAAGACGCATGCCGGTCATTCCTCGCGCAGGGTCTGGATCATGTAATTGACGTCGACGTCTGCTTCCAGCTTGTAGTGCTTGGTAAGCGGGTTGTAGGTCAGGCCGATGATGTCCTTCACCGAGAGGCCGGCGGCGCGGCTCCAGGCGCCGAGTTCTGACGGGCGGATGAACTTCTTGAAGTCGTGGGTGCCGCGCGGCAGAAGGCGCATGACGTACTCGGCGCCGACGATGGCGAAGAGGTAGGCCTTGGGATTGCGGTTGATGGTGGAGAAGAATACCTGTCCGCCCGGCTTGACCAGGGTGTAGCAGGCGCGAATCACCGAGGCCGGGTCCGGCACATGTTCGAGCATTTCCATGCAGGTGACCACGTCGAACTGGCCAGGCATCTCGGCAGCCAGTGCTTCGGCGGTGATGCGGCGGTACTCCACCGGTACGCCGGATTCCAGCTGGTGCAACTGGGCGACCGCCAAAGGCGCTTCGCCCATGTCGATGCCCGTCACGGTGGCGCCACGCTGGGCCATGGATTCGCTGAGGATGCCGCCGCCGCAGCCGACGTCCAGCACTTTCTTGCCGGCCAGCTTGACGCGCTCGTCAATCCAGTTGACTCGCAAGGGATTGATGTCGTGCAGGGGTTTGAACTCGCTCTCGCGGTCCCACCAGCGGTGGGCGAGGGCCTCGAACTTGGCGATTTCGACGTGATCGACGTTGGTCATGGAATGTCCTCGAAACAGAATTCAGCGGCCGGCGATGCGTTCGCCCCAGGCGCGGGCAGTGGCGCCCAGGCGCTCTTCGTCCAGGCGCGTCAGGCGGCCGTCGTCCAGCAGTTGCCTGCCGTCGACCCAGAGGTGCCGCACCGAATCGCGCCCGGTGGCATAGATGAGTTGGGAAACCGGATCGTAGACCGGTTGCTGGGCTAGCCCGGAAAGGTCGAAGGCTACCAGGTCGGCGGCCTTGCCCAGTTCCAGCGAGCCGGTGTCCTGCTCAATTCCCAGGGCCCGCGCACCGTTAAGGGTGGCCATCCGCAGCGCGCGATGGGCATCCAGGGCGCTGGCCGAGCCAGCTACCGCCTTGGCCAGCAGGGCGGCTGTGCGGGTTTCGCCGAGCAGGTCCAGGTCATTGTTGCTGGCCGCGCCATCGGTACCGACGGCGACGTTCACGCCGGCTTGCCACAGACGCTCTACCGGGCAGAAGCCGCTGGCCAGCTTGAGATTGGATTCGGGGCAGTGAATCACGTTGCTGTTGCTTTCCACCAGCATGGCCAGGTCGGAATCGTCCACCTGGGTCATGTGCACGGCCTGGAAGCGCGGGCCCAGCAGGCCGAGGCGCGCCAGGCGGGCCATGGGGCGTTCGCCGCGTTGTTCCAGGCTTTGCTTGACCTCGAAGGCGGTTTCCTGAACGTGCATATGAATGCCGGCGTCCAGTTCCTCTGCCAGTACGCGAATGCTCTCCAGTTTGTCATCGCTGACGCTATAGGGTGCGTGAGGGCCGAAGGCGACCTTGATGCGAGGGTGGTGCTTGAGATCGCTGAACAGCTCGACGCCACGGCGAATGGCCTCGGCGGAGTCGGCGGCGCCGGGAATCGGGAAATCCAGCACCGGAATGGCCAGTTGCGCCCTGATGCCTGTCGTGTGGATGACGGCGCTGGCCTGGGCCGGGAAGAAATACATGTCCGAGAAGCAGCTGATGCCGCCCTTGATCTGTTCGGCCACGGCCAGTTCGGTGCCGTCGCGGACAAAAGTCTCATCGACCCACTTGGCCTCGGCAGGCCAGATGTGTTCCTGTAGCCATGTCATCAACGGCAGATCGTCGGCCAGTCCACGGAACAGGGTCATCGCAGCGTGGCCGTGGGCGTTGATCAGGCCGGGAGCCAGCAACATGCCCGGCAGTTCACGGCGCTCGCGCGCCTCAACGCGCAGTGCCTCGTCCCGGGGGGCGAGCAGGGCGATGCGACCGTCGCGGATGCCTAGCGCGTGATCCCGCAGCACCACGCCGGCGGGTTCTACCGGGACTATCCAGGATGGGAGCAGGAGCAGGTCGAGCGGGGCATTGGAGCTGGGCATGGCGGCGCATCCTGGGCGCAAATCGAAGTGGCGGCAGTATACCCGAGCCAGAAGACCTCCGGCTCGCTATAATCTGCGGTTTTTCCGCGAGTTACGGGGTGGCGAGGTGGTCGATGCGTGAACAACTGTTAGCAGCCGAGAAGGTCAAGGCGATCGACTGGCGTGACGGCGTACTTCATCTGCTCGACCAGCGCGTGCTGCCTGCCGAGGAAGTCTGGCTGTCCTACGATTCCGCCGAAGGCGTCGCACAGGCCATTCGCCAGATGGTGGTGCGCGGTGCGCCGGCCATCGGTATCAGTGCCGCCTATGGCGTGGTGCTGGGCGCCCGGGCGCGTATCGCCGCCGGTGGCGATTGGCGCGCGGCGCTGGAAGCGGACTTCAAGGTGCTGTCCGAATCGCGGCCGACGGCGGTCAACCTGTTCTGGGCACTGAACCGCATGCGCGAGCGTCTGGAGCGCGTGCGTGAGGGCGAAACCCCGCTGCAGGCGCTGGAAGCCGAGGCCATTTCCATCCATCTGAGCGATCGCGAAGCCAACCTGACCATGGCGCAGCTGGGCATGGAGCTGATTCGCAAGCACCAGGGCAGTCCGCAGGCGCTGTTGACCCACTGCAATACTGGCGCCTTGGCCACCGGAGGTTTCGGCACCGCCCTCGGGGTGATTCGGGCGGCCCATCTGGATGGTCTGGTGGAGCGGGTCTATGCCGACGAAACCCGTCCCTGGCTGCAAGGCGCACGCCTGACGGCCTGGGAGCTGGCCAACGAAGGTGTGCCCGTGAGCCTCAATGCCGACGCCGCTGCAGCTCACCTGATGAAAACCGCCGGGATCACCTGGGTGATCGTCGGTGCCGACCGCATTACCGCCAATGGCGATGTGGCCAACAAGATCGGTACCTACCAGTTGGCGGTCAACGCCATGCACCACGGTGTGCGCTTCATGGTGGTCGCGCCTAGCTCCACGATCGACATGTCCCTCGAAAGCGGGGATGACATCCCGATCGAAGAGCGCGATGGCTCTGAGCTGCTGGACCTGGGTGGTCGTCGCGTCGCAGCGGAAGTTCATGCGGTCAATCCGGTATTCGATGTGACTCCGGCGGACTTGATCGATGCCATTGTGACCGAGAAGGGAGTGGTCGAGCGTCCCGACGCCGCCAAGATGGCTCAGCTCATGTGTCGCAAGCGCCTTCATTGAGCCATCAGGGCGGCTATTTCACCCTGCCGGCAGGCCGCCCGGCGGGGTAGGTGCGAGACGGTGACTGTGGTAAGCTCCGGCAGTTATTGCCGCCCCTCTGTTGAGGCGGCCCAATTGCACAGATCCTTGGCTTAACTCGTTGATTTGTCGTGAGTCGCTGCAGCATCTGGCCGCAGTGACGAGCTTCGCGCCGCTCAGGACGAGAGGGGCGGAGTTTCATCAGAAAAAGGAACCAGGCTTCTCATGGGCGAACTGGCCAAAGAAATCCTCCCGGTCAATATCGAAGACGAGCTGAAACAGTCCTACCTCGACTACGCGATGAGCGTGATCGTCGGGCGCGCCTTGCCGGATGCGCGCGACGGCCTGAAGCCAGTGCACCGTCGCGTTCTCTACGCGATGAGCGAACTGGGCAACGACTGGAACAAGCCCTACAAGAAGTCCGCCCGTGTGGTGGGTGACGTGATCGGTAAGTACCACCCGCATGGTGATACCGCGGTCTACGACACCATCGTACGTATGGCCCAGCCCTTCTCGCTGCGCTACATGCTGGTGGACGGCCAGGGCAACTTCGGTTCGGTGGACGGCGACAACGCCGCGGCCATGCGATACACCGAAGTGCGTATGTCCAAGCTGGCACACGAGCTGCTGGCCGACCTGGACAAGGAAACCGTGGACTGGGTGCCCAACTACGACGGCACCGAACAGATTCCCGCGGTCATGCCGACCAAGATCCCCAACCTGCTGGTCAACGGTTCCAGCGGCATTGCCGTTGGCATGGCCACCAACATCCCGCCGCACAACCTGAGTGAAGTCATTGACGGCTGCCTGGCGCTGATGGACAACGCCGACCTCACGGTCGACGAGCTGATGCAGTACATCCCGGGTCCTGACTTCCCGACAGCAGGCATCATCAACGGTCGCGCCGGCATCATCGAGGCATACCGTACCGGCCGTGGCCGCATCTATATCCGCGCCCGCGCCGAAATCGAAGACATGGAAAAGGGCGGTGGTCGCCAGCAGATCATCGTCACCGAGCTGCCCTACCAGCTGAACAAGGCGCGTTTGATCGAGAAGATCGCCGAGCTGGTGAAAGAGAAGAAGATCGAAGGCATCACCGAACTGCGTGACGAGTCCGACAAGGACGGCATGCGCGTAGTGATCGAGCTGCGCCGTGGCGAAGTGGGCGAGGTGGTGCTGAACAACCTCTACTCCCAGACCCAGATGCAGAGCGTCTTCGGTATCAACGTCGTGGCCCTGGTCGATGGCCAGCCGCGCACGCTGAACCTGAAGGACATGCTCGAAGTGTTCATCCGTCACCGCCGAGAAGTGGTGACTCGCCGTACCGTCTACGAGCTGCGCAAGGCCCGTGAACGCGGGCACATCCTCGAAGGTCAGGCCGTAGCCCTGTCCAACATCGACCCGGTGATCGAACTGATCAAGTCTTCGCCGACTCCGGCCGAAGCGAAGGATCGCCTGATCGCCACTGCCTGGGAATCCAGTGCCGTGGAGGCCATGGTCGAACGTGCGGGTGCCGACTCCTGCCGTCCGGAAGACCTGGACCCGCAATACGGCCTGCGCGAAGGCAAGTACTACCTGTCGCCAGAGCAGGCCCAGGCCATCCTGGAACTGCGCCTGCACCGCCTGACCGGCCTGGAGCACGAGAAGCTGCTGGCCGAGTACCAGGAAATCCTCACCCTGATCGGTGAGCTGATCCGCATCCTCACCAACCCCGAGCGCCTGATGGAAGTCATCCGCGAGGAGCTGGAAAAGGTGAAGGCCGAGTTCGGCGACGCCCGCCGCACCGAGATCGTCGCGTCCCAGGTGGACCTGACCATCGCCGACCTGATCACCGAGGAAGAGCGCGTGGTCACCATCTCCCACGGCGGCTACGCCAAGTCCCAGCCGCTGGCTGCCTACCAGGCCCAGCGCCGTGGCGGCAAGGGCAAGTCGGCCACTGGCGTGAAGGACGAGGACTACATCGAGCACTTGCTGGTCGCCAACAGTCACGCCACGCTCCTGCTGTTCTCCAGCAAGGGCAAGGTCTACTGGCTGCGCACCTTCGAAATTCCGGAAGCCTCGCGTACCGCGCGTGGCCGTCCGTTGGTCAACCTGCTGCCGCTGGACGAGGGCGAACGCATCACCGCCATGCTCCAGATCGACCTGGAAGCACTGCAGCAGAGCGCAGGTGCCGACGAGGACCTGGAAGAAAACGAAGGCGTGGTGATCGAAGGCGAAGTAATCGAAGCCGAAACCGGCGACGATGAAGGCGCCGACCTCGACGACGAACAGGACGAGCCCACTGGCGCCTACATCTTCATGGCTACCGCATTCGGTACTGTGAAGAAGACCCCGCTGGTGCAGTTCAGCAAACCGCGTTCGAACGGTTTGATCGCCCTGAAGCTGGAAGAAGGTGACACCCTGATCGCTGCGTCCATCACCGACGGCGCCAAGGAAGTCATGCTCTTCTCCGACGGTGGCAAGGTCATCCGCTTCAAGGAAAAACATGTCCGCACCATGGGCCGAACCGCCCGCGGCGTTCGCGGCATGCGCCTGCCGGAAGGCCAGAGCCTGATTTCCATGCTGATCCCGGAACAGGGCGCGCAGATCCTTTCCGCCTCCGAGCGCGGTTACGGTAAGCGCACTCCGCTGGAAGACTACCCGCGTCGCGGTCGCGGCGGCCAAGGCGTGATCGCCATGGTCACCAACGAGCGTAACGGCAAGCTGGTCGGCGCCGTGCAGGTGCAGGACGGCGAGGAGATCATGCTGATTTCCGACCAGGGCACCCTGGTACGTACCCGTGTCGACGAAGTCTCCAGCTCCAGCCGTAATACCCAGGGCGTGACCCTGATCAAGCTGGCCAAGGACGAAACCCTGGTCGGTCTGGAGCGGGTCCAGGAGCCCTCTGGTGGCGACGAGGACGACGAGCTGGAAGAGGGTATCGATGCGAACGTGGAGACCGTGGACGACGTCCAGGGTGATGACGTTCAGCAGGATGAAGCCCAACCGGCTGGCGACGAGTAATAGTTGTAGAAACGGGCAGGCCGTCGCCGGCCTGTCCATTCGGTAGGTAACAATTGGCGGGGGCATTGGTGCCCCCGCGCTACCCAGTGAGAATGGATGTGAGCAAGCGAGCCTTTAACTTCTGCGCCGGCCCGGCCGCGCTTCCGGAAGCTGTTCTGCAACGCGCCCAGGCGGAACTCCTCGATTGGCAGGGTAAAGGCCTGTCCGTCATGGAAATGAGCCACCGCAGCGACGAATACGTTGCCATTGCCGAAAAGGCCGAGCAGGACCTGCGCGACCTCCTGTCCATTCCCTCCAACTACAAGGTGCTGTTCCTCCAGGGCGGCGCCAGCCAGCAGTTCGCGGAGATCCCGCTGAACCTGCTACCGGAAGACGGCGTGGCCGACTACGTCGACACCGGTATCTGGTCGAAGAAGAGCATCGAGGAAGCCAGCCGCTTCGGTCGCGTCAACGTCGCAGCAAGCGCCAAGGGCTACGACTACTTCGCGATCCCCGGCCAGAACGAGTGGCAGCTGTCGAAGGATGCCGCCTACCTGCACTACGCCTCCAACGAAACCATCGGCGGCCTGCAGTTCGACTGGATTCCGGAAGTAGGTGACGTCCCC
The DNA here is from genome assembly GCF_036328175.1 of Pseudomonas sp. JS3066. Lineage (NCBI taxonomy): Bacteria > Pseudomonadati > Pseudomonadota > Gammaproteobacteria > Pseudomonadales > Pseudomonadaceae > Pseudomonas > Pseudomonas sp. JS3066. Next base: position 3,617,147 of record NZ_CP143312.1, on the reverse strand, counting down.
CTCGTGGTGGACATGTCCTCGGACATCCTCTCCCGCCCGATCGACATCTCCCGCTTCGGCATGATCTACGCCGGCGCGCAGAAGAACATCGGCCCGAGTGGCCTGGTAGTGGTCATCGTTCGCGAAGATCTGCTCGGCCGTGCCCGCGCCAACTGCCCGACCATGCTCAATTACAAGGTCGCTGCCGATAACGGCTCCATGTACAACACCCCGGCCACCTTCTCCTGGTACCTCTCGGGCCTCGTCTTCGAGTGGCTGAAAGAGCAGGGCGGTGTCGAGGCCATGGAGCAACGCAACAAGGCGAAGAAGGAACTGCTCTACGGCTACATCGACAAGAGCGCTTTCTACACCAACCCGATTGCCATCAACGCCCGCTCCTGGATGAACGTTCCGTTCCGCCTGGCGGATGAGCGCCTGGACAAGGACTTCCTCGCCGGCGCCGATGCCCGTGGCCTGCTCAACCTCAAGGGCCACCGCTCGGTAGGCGGCATGCGTGCTTCCATTTACAACGCCGTTGGCCTCGATGCAGTCGAAGCCCTGGTGGCCTACATGGCGGAGTTCGAGAAGGAGCGCGGCTGATGTCCGAGCAAGAACTCAAGGCGCTGCGCCTGCGCATCGACAGCCTCGACGAGAAGATCCTCGATCTGATCAGCGAGCGTGCTCGCTGCGCCCAGGACGTAGCGCGCGTGAAGATGGCCGCCCTGCCGGAAGGCGAGAAGCCGGTCTTCTATCGCCCGGAGCGCGAGGCCTGGGTCCTCAAGCACATCATGGATCGCAACCAGGGCCCGCTGGACAACGAAGAGATGGCGCGGCTGTTCCGCGAAATCATGTCTTCCTGCCTGGCCCTGGAGCAGCCGCTCAAGGTTGCCTACCTCGGTCCGGAAGGCACCTTCACCCAGGCTGCGGCGCTCAAGCACTTCGGCCACGCGGTGATCAGCTCGCCGATGGCCGCCATCGACGAAGTATTCCGCGAAGTGGCCGCGGGTGCGGTCAACTTTGGCGTGGTACCGGTGGAAAACTCCACAGAAGGTGCTGTGAACCACACCCTGGACAGCTTCCTCGAGCACGACATGGTGATCTGCGGTGAGGTGGAGCTGCGTATCCACCACCACCTGCTGGTGGGCGAGAACACCAAGACCGACAACATCACCCGCATCTACTCCCATGCCCAGTCCCTGGCCCAGTGCCGCAAGTGGCTGGACGCTCACTACCCGAATGTCGAGCGCGTGGCGGTGTCCAGCAACGCCGACGCCGCCAAGCGGGTGAAGAGCGAATGGAACTCCGCCGCCATCGCCGGTGACATGGCCGCCAGCCTCTATGGCCTGACCAAGCTCTGCGAGAAGATCGAGGACCGCCCGGACAACTCCACGCGTTTCCTCATCATCGGCAGCCAGGAAGTGCCGCCTACCGGCGACGACAAGACTTCGATCATCGTCTCCATGCGCAACAAGCCGGGCGCCCTGCACGAGCTCCTGGTTCCGTTCCACAATAACGGCATCGACCTGACGCGCATCGAGACCCGCCCGTCCCGCAGCGGCAAGTGGACCTACGTGTTCTTCATCGACTTCGTAGGCCACCACCGCGACCCGCTGATCAAGGATGTGCTGGAGAAGATCAACCAGGAAGCCGTTGCCCTGAAGGTGCTGGGTTCCTACCCCAAAGCGGTGCTTTGAATTCGCGACGGGCCGTTGCGCTCCAGCCTGGATTGGGGCGCGCTACGGCGGCCCCGAGCCCGTAGTTGAGGCTGAATCCATGAGCTGTGACTTCCTCGCCCTTGCCCAAGCGGGCGTGCAGAAACTTTCGCCCTACGTACCCGGCAAACCAGTGGATGAACTGGCCCGCGAGCTGGACCTGGACCCGGCCGGCATCGTCAAGCTGGCCAGTAACGAAAACCCGCTCGGCCCGAGCCCCAAGGCCCTCGAAGCCATCCGCAACGAACTGGCCGAGCTGACCCGCTACCCGGACGGCAATGGTTTCGAGCTCAAGCGCCGCCTGGCCGAGCGCTGCGGCGTGACCCCGGCGCAGGTCACCCTGGGCAACGGTTCCAACGACATTCTCGACCTGGTCGCCCGTGCCTACCTGGCACCGGGCCTGAATGCCGTGTTCAGCGAGCACGCCTTCGCCGTATACCCCATCGCCACCCAGGCCGTAGGAGCTGCCGGCAAGGTAGTTCCGGCCGAGGACTACGGCCATGACCTCCCAGCCATGCTGGCAGCCATCGACGCCAATACCCGCGTCGTGTTCATCGCCAACCCGAACAACCCCACCGGCACCTGGTTCGGTCCGGCGGCACTGGAAGAGTTCCTCGCCAAGGTCCCGGAGAACGTACTGGTCGTGCTGGACGAGGCCTACATCGAGTACGCCGAAGGCGAAGAGCTGCCCGATGGCCTGAACTACCTGGCCCGTTATCCGAACCTGCTGGTATCGCGTACCTTCTCCAAGGCCTACGGCCTGGCGGCGCTGCGCGTGGGCTACGGACTCTCCAGCGCCCAGGTGGCCGACGTGCTCAATCGCGTACGTCAGCCCTTCAACGTCAACAGCCTGGCCCTGGCCGCTGCCTGCGCCGCGCTGGATGACGCCGAATACCTGGCCGAGAGTCGCCGCATCAACGATGCCGGCATGCTCCAGCTGGAAGAGGGCTTCCGTGCGCTGGGTCTGACCTGGATTCCCTCCAAGGGCAACTTCATCGCCGTAGATTTCGGTCGCGACGCCGCTCCAATCAACCAGGGCATGTTGAGTGAAGGTGTGATCCTGCGCCCAGTGGCCGGTTACGGCATGCCCACTTTCCTGCGTGTCTCCATCGGCCTGCCGGCCGAGAACGCCCGTTGCCTGGAAGCACTGGCCAAGGTGCTCGGCCGTGGCTGATGTCATGACCGCGCAACAAGGCACCCCTATCTTCGGGCGCCTGGTGGTGATCGGCCTTGGCCTGATCGGTGGCTCCTTCTCCAAGGGGTTGCGCGAGAAGAACCTGTTCACCGAAGTGGTAGGGGTGGACAAGGACCACGAGTCCTGCCGCATCGCCGTCGAGACCGGCGTGGTCGACCGCTGCGAGAGTGACCTCGCTGTGGCCTGCCGCGGTGCCGATGTGATCCAGCTGGCCGTACCCATCCTCGCCATGGAAAAGCTCCTCGCCGAACTGGCCCAACTGGACCTGGGCAGCGCCATCCTGACCGACGTCGGCAGCGCCAAGGGCAATGTGGTGCGCGCGGCGCGCCGGGTCTTCGGTGGCATGCCGGCTCGCTTCGTGCCCGGTCACCCCATTGCCGGCTCGGAGAAGAGCGGGGTAGAGGCTGCCAATGCCAGCCTGTTCCGCCGCCACAAGGTCATCCTCACGCCGGTGGAAAACACCGATCCGTTCGCCCTGAAGTGCATCGACCAGCTCTGGCGGGCCCTGGGGGCGGACGTCGAACACATGGAGGTCGAGCATCACGATGAGGTGCTCGCCGCGACCAGCCACCTGCCGCACTTGCTGGCATTCGGTCTGGTCGACTCGCTGGCCAAGCGCAGCGAGAATCTGGAAATCTTCCGTTATGCCGCCGGTGGCTTCCGTGATTTCACGCGAATCGCCGGCAGCGACCCGGTGATGTGGCACGACATATTCCTCGCCAACCGCGACGCCGTGCTGCGCATCCTGGACGCATTTCGCGATGACCTCGGCGCCTTGCGCGGCGCGGTTGACGCAGGGGACGGGCATGAATTGCTGGGCGTGTTCACCCGCGCCCGCTTCGCCCGCGAGCATTTCAGTAAAATTCTGGCCCGCAGGGCCTATGTGGACGCCATGCACAATAACGATCTGATTTACCTGGCGCAGCCGGGTGGCAAACTCGCCGGCCGTGTTCGCGTTCCGGGCGACAAGTCCATTTCCCACCGTTCCATCATGCTCGGCTCCCTTGCCATCGGGACCACCGAGGTCGAAGGCTTCCTTGAGGGCGAAGACGCCCTGGCGACCCTGCAGGCCTTCCGCGATATGGGTGTGGTCATCGAAGGGCCGCACCACGGCCGCGTGACCATCCACGGTGTCGGCCTGCACGGCCTGAAGCCTCCGCCCGGCCCTCTGTACCTCGGCAACTCCGGTACTTCCATGCGCCTGCTCAGCGGCCTGCTGGCGGCCCAGCCGTTCGACACCACCCTGACCGGCGACGCCTCGCTGTCCAAGCGTCCGATGAACCGCGTGGCCAAGCCGCTGCGCGAAATGGGCGCGGTCATCGAGACTGGCGCTGAAGGCCGTCCGCCGTTGACCATTCGCGGTGGCCAGCGACTGTCCGGCATGAACTATGAAATGCCCATGGCCAGCGCCCAGGTCAAATCCTGCCTACTGCTCGCCGGCCTCTACGCCGCCGGTGAAACCGCCGTCACCGAACCCGCCCCCACCCGCGACCATACCGAGCGCATGCTGCAAGGCTTTGGTTACCCGGTGAAGGTGGACGGCAACACCGCAACCGTCGAGAGCGGCCACAAGCTCAGCGCGTCCCGTATCGAAGTGCCTGCCGACATCTCTTCCGCCGCCTTCTTCCTGGTGGCTGCGAGCATCGCCGAAGGCTCCGAACTGGTGCTGGAGCACGTTGGCATCAACCCGACCCGTACCGGCGTTATCGACATCCTCAAGCTGATGGGCGGCGACATCACCCTGGAGAACCAGCGTGAAGTGGGCGGCGAGCCTGTTGCTGACATCCGCGTGCGTGCGGCCAAGCTGAAGGGCATCGACATTCCCGAAGACCTGGTGCCACTGGCCATTGACGAGTTCCCGGTACTCTTCGTCGCCGCCGCCTGTGCCGAAGGCCGCACCGTGCTGCGTGGCGCGGAAGAGCTGCGCGTGAAGGAATCCGACCGCATCCAGGTCATGGCCGATGGCCTGCTGGCGCTGGGCGTGAAAGCCGAGCCGACTCCGGACGGCATCGTCATCGAAGGCGGCCCCATTGGCGGCGGCGAAGTCTGGAGCCATGGCGACCACCGTATCGCCATGTCCTTCAGCGTGGCTTCGCTGCGCGCCAGCGCGCCGATTCGCATCCATGACTGCGCCAACGTCGCCACCTCCTTCCCGAACTTCCTCGGCCTCGCGGCCCAGTCCGGCATCCGCGTAGCGGAAGAGGGCAAGGCATGAACGCCAACGTGCCCGTGATCGCCATCGACGGACCCAGCGGCTCCGGCAAGGGCACTGTCGCCGGCCTGCTGGCCAAGCGCCTGGGCTGGCGCCTGCTGGACTCCGGCGCGCTGTACCGTCTGCTGGCCTTCGCCGCGCGCAACCATGGCGTCGACCTGACCAACGAGGAATCCCTCAAGGTCCTGGCTGCGCACCTGGATGTGCAGTTCAATGCCAAGGCCGGTGGTGGCCAGAGCATCGTGCTGGAGGGTGAAGACGTCACCGACGTGATCCGCTCCGAGCAGGTCGGCGCTGGCGCCTCCCAGGTCGCCGCGTTGCCCGCCGTGCGCGAAGCCCTGCTGCAACGTCAGCGCGCCTTCCTCGAGGCGCCGGGCCTCGTGGCCGATGGTCGCGACATGGGCACCGTGGTGTTTCCGCAGGCACAGCTGAAGATATTCCTCACCGCCAGCGCCGAGGAGCGTGCCCGTCGCCGCTACCTGCAACTCAAGGGCAAAGGCATGGAGGCCGACCAGGTCGCCTTGCTGAAGGAAATCCAGGACCGCGACGAGCGCGACAGCCAGCGTTCCGTGGCGCCGCTGAAACCGGCCGTGGATGCGATCATCCTCGACTCCACCAGCCTCAGCATCGACGAAGTCCAGAACAAGATTCTCGAAGCCTTCTCCGCCCTCGGCCTGGACGACTGAGTCCCGACCGATACAGAAAAGCCGCAGTCACAGACTGCGGCTTTTTCGTTTGCGCGCCAGGGCGCGCCCTCACGTGTGACGAATGTCCCGGTCCTTGGTCTCGGGCAGGAACAGCGTGCCGAGAATGGCCGTCATCAGCGCGATGACGATGGGGTACCAGAGTCCGAAGTAGATATCCCCTGTGGCCGCCACCATGGCGAACGACACCGTGGGGAGGAATCCGCCGAACCAGCCGTTGCCAATGTGGTAGGGCAGCGACATCGAGGTGTAGCGGATGCGCGCCGGGAACAGCTCTACCAGCCAGGCGGCGATTGGGCCGTAAACCATGGTCACGTAGATCACCAGGATGGTCAGGAGCAGCAGTACCATCGCGTAGTTGGTCTTGGCAGGGTCGGCCTTCTCCGGGTAGCCGGCGTCTTTCAGGGCCGCGCCCATGGTGGCGGTGAAGGCGTCGTTTTGGGCCTTGAAATCGGCTGCTGGCATTCCGGTGCCTTCGAAGCTCGGAAGCACCTTGTCGCCGATGCGGATTTGCGCAACGGCGCCCGGCTCGGCCTTCTCGTTCTGGTAGGGGATGGCTTTCTTCGCCAGCAGGCTCTTGGCGATGTCGCAGGAGCTGGTGAATTTGGCCTTGCCTACCGGATCGAACTGGAAGGAGCACTGGTCGGGATCGGCGACCACGGTGACCGGGTTCTTCGCCTGCGCCGCGAACACGTCGGGGTTACCGTACTGGGTCAGCGCATGGAAGATCGGGAAGTAGGTCAGAGCCGCTATGACGCAACCCGCCATTATGATCTTCTTGCGGCCGATGCGATCCGACAGGCTGCCGAACAGGATGAAGAACGGCGTGCCGATGAGCAGCGATCCGGCGATCAGCAGGTTCGCCGTCTGCGGATCGATCTTCAGCATCTGCAGTAGGAAGAACAGCGCGTAGAACTGCCCTGTGTACCAGACAACGGCCTGCCCGGCGGTGCCGCCGAACAGTGACATGATCACCACCTTCAGGTTGTCCCAGCGAGCGAAGGACTCGGTCAGCGGTGCTTTGCAGGCCTTACCTTCAGCCTTCATCTTCATGAATATCGGCGACTCGCTGAGCTGCAGGCGGATGTACACCGAGATGATCAGCAGCAGGATCGACAGCAGGAACGGAATCCTCCAGCCCCAGGCCTCGAAGGCTTCGGTGCCGAGGATAGTGCGGCATGCGAGGATCACCAGCAGCGACAGGAACAGGCCCAGCGTCGCGGTGGTCTGGATCCAGGACGTGAAGAAGCCGCGCTTGCCCGGCGGCGCATGCTCCGCCACGTAGGTCGCCGCGCCACCGTACTCGCCACCCAGCGCCAGGCCCTGCAGCAGACGCAGCGTGATCAGGATGATCGGCGCCGCCACGCCGATGGTGGCGTAACCGGGCAAGAGGCCCACCACGGCAGTGGAGATGCCCATGATCACAATGGTGATGAGGAAGGTGTATTTGCGCCCGATCATGTCGCCCAATCGGCCAAACACTATGGCGCCGAAGGGGCGCACAGCGAAGCCCGCGGCGAAGGCGAGCAGGGCGAAGATGAAGGCTGTGGTTTCGTTCACGCCAGCGAAGAAGTGCTTCGCGATGATCGCGGCGAGCGAACCGTAGAGGTAGAAGTCGTACCACTCGAACACGGTACCCAGGGACGAGGCGAAGATGACCTTGCGCTCCTCCTTGGTTATCCCGCGGTTGGGCGTGCTGCCCGTGGATGTTTCGCCTATTGTCGCCATGAGTCTTCTCCGTCTTGTTCTTTTTGTAGGCCGGAGTATCCAAAACCGTTACCGCACTCAGGCCTTAGGACTGATGCCATCGGATTACGGATTGCGCAAAGCATGGAAACAGACTGACAACCTCACAGGACATGCGAGGTTCATGAGAAGAATAATCACCATCTCGCAGATATCCACTCGCAACCCTATCGAACTCGGGCACGAAACCGGTGCATCGCCAGAAGGACCTGCGCATTGCCAGCCGAAATACCGAATCCAGCTGGCACAGGGCTCATTGCAGATGACCCTTGAGGTTCGCTCGGTGTTCCCACAATTTTCGGACTTGATGCGACGCTGCGGCAGCGGCTCAGCCCAGGCCGGCGATGGCCAGGGCCAATTGCATGTCGCTCAGTGTGGATTGCGGATGCGTGTGCCGATAATGACGCAGCGCCTGCTCCAGCCGCGTGCCATGGATTCGCCTGCGGAAGCGACGTAAGCCAGGGCGTCGTCACGGGCTGCCTGGCAGGTACGCATGGGATGGCTGGTGGATTCACTGATGGCTACGGAGCCAACGCTGGAGGCAATGGTGAAGTGGTCGAACGAATTGCCTTGCCCGTCGATGGCCCACGCCTGGCCTGTGGCCAGGAGCGTGGTTATCGTCCGCGTGCATGCTCGCTTCAGGTAATGATCCCTATACCTGTGCGGTTTGCCGGGAGCCTGATGGAGGCGGCGCCTTATCCTTTAAATCCTTTCGCCACCAGATATACCTCCCGCGATCGCGGCCGCGACGCCTCTGGCTTGCGTATCACCACCTTCTCGAATGAAGTGCGAACGTCCTTCAGGAAAACGTCAGAGCCCTCACCCTGGAAGACCTTGACCACATAGTTTCCATTGGGCTTGAGCACCTGCCGGACCATGTCGAGGGTGAGTTCGACCAGGTACATCGAGGAGGCCTGGTCGGCGGCAGCGACGCCGCTGATATTGGGCGCTATGTCGGAGACGATCAGATCAGGCTGCCTGCCGCCGAGCTTGTCGAGAATCTGCTGGAACACGGCGTCGTCGGTAAAGTCGCCCTGTATGAAATCGACGTTCTCCAGCCCGTCCATCGGCAGAATGTCCGTGGCCAGTACCCGTCCCTTTTCGCCCACCAGACCCCCGGCCACCTGTGACCAGCCGCCGGGGGCGGAGCCAAGATCCATGACCAGCATGCCGGGGCGTATCAGCTTATCCTTCTCGTTCAGCTCAATCAGCTTGTAGCTGGAGCGGGAGCGCAAACCATCCTTCTGGGCCTGTTTGACGTAGGGATCGTTGACGTGTTCATCCAGCCAGCGACGGCTGCTTTTGGATCGTTTCATTTAAGGGCCAACCACGGAAAATCAATGTGAGGAGCGGACCAATGCCTGGGGCAGGGGGAGCTGTTGGTCGCAGAGCGGCGGCAATTATAAGCCGATAAAACTGCGCAGGTTTTATCCGCAGGGCGGGGGTGGGGCAGGGGCGATCAGTGCGGGCGCCTTCGGGAGCTTCATCAGGCCAAGCCTGACAGGGGAGGGTGGCGGCGGGTACAATTCGCCTCCTACTTCACCCCTCTTTTGCTTCCTTTGCCGGATTCACCGGCCAGGATTACCGCCATGATTCGCATCACCGAACTGTCTCTGCCCCTCGATCACTCCGCCGATGAGTTGCGCAAGGCCATCGTCAATCGCCTGAGTATCAGCGACGCCGACCTGCTGAACTTCACCGTATTCAAGCGCAGCTACGATGCCCGCAAGAAAAACAGCGTCATTCTGTTCATCTACATCATCGACCTGGAGGTTCGCGACGAGGCGGCGATTCTGGCGCGCCTGGCGGATGACCACAACGTACGCCCAGCCCCGGACACCCACTACTATCCAGTAGGGCAAGCACCGGCCAGCCTGAGCGAGCGGCCGCTGGTCGTGGGCTTTGGCCCCTGTGGGTTGTTCGCGGCGCTGTTGCTCGCGCAGATGGGGTTCAAACCCATTGTGCTGGAGCGCGGAAAGGACGTGCGACGCCGCACGAAGGATACCTGGGCACTGTGGCGCAAAAAGGTCCTGACCCCGGAATCCAACGTGCAATTCGGCGAGGGCGGCGCCGGCCTTTTCTCGGACGGCAAACTCTACAGCCAGATCAAGGACCCCAAGTTCTACGCCCGCAAGGTGATGTCCGAGTTCGTCCGCGCCGGTGCTCCGGACGAGATCATGTACGTGAGCAAGCCGCATATCGGCACCTTCCGTCTTACCGGCGTGGTATCTGCCATGCGCGAGGAGATCATCGCCCTCGGCGGCGAGGTGCGATTTGAAAGCAAAGTGACCGACCTGCTGATCAACGACGGCCAGCTCGAGGGCGTTGTTTTGGCCAGTGGTGAAACACTCCACAGCCGCCACGTTGTACTGGCGCTAGGTCATAGTTCCCGCGATACCTTCCGTATGTTGCACCGGCAGGGCGTGTTCATGGAGGCCAAGCCCTTCGCCGTGGGTTTCCGCATCGAACACCCGCAAGGCATGATCGACCAGGCTCGCCTGGGGAAATATGCCGGCCATCCGGAGCTCGGCGCCGCCGACTACAAGCTGGTGCATCACGCCAGGAATGGCCGTGCCGTCTACAGCTTCTGCATGTGCCCCGGCGGTACTGTGGTAGCGGCCACTTCCGAGCCGGAACGAGTCGTGACCAATGGTATGAGCCAGTACTCTCGCAACGAACGCAATGCGAATGCCGGCATAGTCGTCGGCATCAATCCGGAGCAGGATTTCCCAGGCGGTCCGCTGGCCGGAGTGGAGTTCCAGGAGCGCCTGGAATCCCGCGCCTATGAATTGGGTGGCAGCGATTACTGTGCGCCCGCGCAATTGGTGGGGGACTTCATTCGCGGAGTGCCGTCGGCCGAGTTTGGCGAGGTGGAGCCTTCCTACAAACCCGGCGTACGGCTGGGCGATCTTGCGCCCTCGCTGCCGGACTATGCGATCGAGGCCATCCGTGAGGCGCTACCGGCATTTGGCAAGCAGATTCGCGGCTTTGATCGCGATGACGCGGTGCTCACCGGTATCGAGACCCGCACCTCATCCCCGGTCCGTATCACCCGCGACAACGAGACATTGCAGAGCCTCAACCTGCGAGGCCTGTATCCGGCCGGTGAAGGCGCCGGTTATGCCGGTGGCATTTTGTCGGCGGGCGTGGATGGCATCAAAGTCGCCGAAGCGGTGGTCAAATCGCTTCTGTCTCAGACCGAAGCGCAGAGCGACTGAGCAACGGATAGATGAAACTCGACGACATCAAGAAACTCCACCAGAAAAAATACCGGGCCGAGTTCGGTTATTTTCTGGTGGAGGGCGAACACCTGTTGCTGGAGTTACAAAAAGCGGCCTTGCAGAACCCGCTGCTACAGCGCAGTCAGCTGTATGTAACTGGCGCCTACGAGCACTGGCAAAGCCCGTTTGAAACCCATGTGATCAACGACCGCCAGATGGCTCACATCGCCGATACCCAGACACCGCAGGGAATAATTGCGCTGGTGCCAATGCCGGCGAAAGCCGCGCCGGTTTCTGCTCCCAGTCAGAACGAACGCGCCATTTACCTGCATGAAATTCAGGACCCGGGCAATCTCGGCACCATCCTGCGTACGCTGGCGTGGTTCGGTAATTTTCGCTGCCTGCTCAGTCCCGGTAGCGTCGATCCGTACAATCCCAAAGTCGTGCGCTCCAGCATGGGCGCCATTTTTCATGCGCCCATGGAACTGGATGTGGAACTGGACTCCTTGCGTACGCGCTTCGAGCGCATTGCCTGCCTGGATATGAATGGCGACAGCTTGCAATCCGCCAGTTTCAAGACGTTCGATTGTTATCTGTTCGGCAACGAAGCACGTGGCGTGCCCCGCGAGCAACTGATCGCGCTCAACGCCCAGCCTTTTACGATTCCCGGCTGTGGCGCCATCGAATCGCTGAACCTGGCCGCAACGGTCAATATGTGTGCGTACGAGTTGAACAGATAGCGGATCAAGGAACCGTTCTCTCGAAGCGCTTCGTGAAGCAGTGACGAGGGATACAGTTTCCGCAAAAGGACGGGCCCCTTGGGCCCGTTCTTGTTTGTCGTGATTGTGTGATTGGCCGGTCGACTAAATCGACTGCGCCGCTCGCGCATTCACCTCGACCGCCGGCTCCACATCGATCGCCTCCATGCTCAGATGCGCTGTCTCCCGGAGCAGGAACGAGCACACCGCCACCATCGTCAGCCCCATAAGCCGCCACCCCGAACGGGCTGCCCGTTGCAATCAGGATGGCCGTCGCGAGGCTGGACGCCGTGCCACCGCCGAAGGCCGCGCCGATCTGGTAGGCGGCGGACATGCCGGGCCCAGAAGAAGCGCGCCTTCGAGGACGAGATCGATCGCGAACCTGGCGTGACGCCGCTCAAGCAGTGGAAGCTCTAGCTGGCAGGTGCGGCTCGTCGGGGCGCAGGGAGAGTCGCCTGTCGCGCTCTAGGCCCGGAGCTTCATCCGAGGCTGGGTCCAGCCGCGCGGGTTCGCAGTGCGTGGTGAGTGCGGCGTGCAACCTGCATAATCCGCGCATCGCCCGAGCTGGCTGCGGCATGCAGTCAGCGCTTCCCGAACGAGGTTTATCCATGAATGAGCACATCGCGCCGGTGGCGCTGGACCGCGCCTATCGCGTGCTGAATCACGGCCCGACCGTGCTGGTTTCCGCCAGTCATGGCGGCGTCGAGAATGTCATGGCCGCCGCCTGGTCCTGTGCCCTGGACTTCTCGCCGCCGAAGGTGACCGTGGTGCTGGACAAGGCCACCCGCACTCGCTCACTGGTGGAGAGCAGCGGCCTCTTTGCCCTGCAGGTACCCAACCTCAGCCAGCTCGAACTGACCTACAAGGTAGGAACCCGCAGCCTCGACGAGGCACCGGACAAGCTCGCGCAGTGCGACGTGGAGCTGTTCCGCATGGACGGTTTCGATGTGCCGCTGGTAGCCGGCAGCTCCGCCTGGCTGATCTGCAAGCTGATTCCCGAACCCCACAACCAGCAGACCTACGACCTGTTCATCGGCGAGGTGGTGGGCGCCTGGGCCGACACCCGTGTATTCAGGGATGGTCATTGGCAGTTCGAGACGGCCGCGCCCCACTGGCGCAGTCTGCACTACATCGCCGGCGGTCACTTCTATGCCATAGGCGAGGCGGCGGTGGTGAAGGACGTCTGAACGGCCCCTTGTGGGGAGGCGTCACTCACAAGTAAACGGGGGAGCTCGGCGCAAGCTGGCAAATCGTGGCCCGGATGAACATGTAGGAGCGAGCTTGCTCGCGAACAGTCCGAGCAAGATCTTTTGCGAGCAAGAACTCGGCGTCCCCCTCGCTCCTGCAGAAAGTAAATTTCGAGTTATCACCGGCAGCGCCGATGACGCATGGCCACGCCCTACCTGGCAAAGAGCTGGCCGATATCCTTGAAGGCCTTGAACTCCAGGGCATTGCCGCACGGGTCGAAGAGAAACATGGTGGCCTGCTCGCCCACCTGACCCTTGAAGCGGATGTAGGGCTCGATCACTAAGCGGGTACCGAGGGATTCCAGGCGCTCGGCCAAGGCTTCCCACTGTGACCATTCCAGCACCACGCCGAAATGCGGCACGGGCACGTCGTGGCCGTCCACCGCGTTGGTGTGGGCGTGGTGCTGCGAATCGGTCTTCGGATGCTCGTGGATCACCAGTTGGTGACCGAAGAAGTTGAAGTCCACCCATTGGCTGCTGGAGCGGCCTTCTTCAAGGCCGAACACCTCGCCATAGAAGGCACGGGCTGCGGCAAGGTCGTATACGGGAATGGCCAGGTGGAAAGGAGAAAGGCTCATCGAAAACTCCGGCGGCTCGTCATTGGAGGCTTCAATGTTCGATTCGAATCTGCTGGGGCGAAAGCGAATTGCTCCTTCGCTCAGCCAAAAGGATTCTTATGCTCGCAGCTTGCTCTTGAGATTGTTGGCCATTTCTTCCACGTAACTGTGGGCTGATGGATGGATGACCTTGCGGAACAGCTCGACCTGCGGCAGCGCCTTGTTGGCGTAGCGGCACACCAGCACGATTTCCCGTGTGAAGGCCAGTTCGCCGAGGGGATGCACCCGCGCTGTGGTACCGCCGCGGGACCAGATGCCGGCGAAGGGAATGATGGCCACGCCCAGCCCGGTTTCCACCATGCGTACGATGGCGTCCAGGTCATCCAGTTCCATCACCTGGTTCACCTGCAGCTTGCGGTCCTTGAGGAACCTGCCCACCAGGCGCCCGCCGAACGACTTGCTGTCGTAGCGAATGAAGGGGTGGCGTACGAGCGTCTGGGCGATGCAGTCGACCTGGGTGCCCGGCGGGTGGATCAGTACGAAGGGCTCCTCCAGCACGCTTTCCATGTGCATTTCCTTGGCGAGCGGGAAGGGCGGCTTGATGATCAGTGCCAGGTCCAGGTCGCCGGCCTCGACCTGGCCTACCAGGTCGAGTGAAACGCCGGGAATCAGCCTGGCCTCCATCAGCGGTGCGGCTTCCTTGAGGCGTCTGAGCGTCTCCGGCAGGACGCCGGTCTGCACCGTGCCGATAGCGCCGATGTTCAGCGCACCTCGATAACCCTCCAGGGTTTCCGGCAGGCACATTCGCGCATACAGCTCCAGCATTTCCTCTGCCAGCGGCAGCACTCGCTGCCCATTGGCGTTGAGGCTGACCGACTTGGCTGTGCGATCGAACAGTTGCATGCCGAGCGCATCTTCCAGGCTCTTCATCTGCGCACTGACCGCCGCCTGGGTCAGGCTGACCCGCCGCGCCGCGGCAGAAAAACTGCCAAGCCCGGCCACCGCCACGAATGTCCTGAGTTCTCTGATCACCGCAGGCTACCTACCCTGGAACTGGTGCGGTCATGCTACCGAAGATGCAGGCGTGTGCAGGGTGAAAAGCGTTTTTCTTTCCGCCATTTTCGAGTGGAAGCGACCTTGATCGCGAACGAATTCGCTCCCACGAAGCAGGTGGTGATCGTTGGGCTTCGCTGCGCTCTGACCAACCTACGGAGTGTCATGAGTTTTTTGCGCCAGGCGCTCACGGCAGAAGTCGACGAACAGCTGCGCCGGCTTGGTCAATTGGCCGCGCTTGAGGCGGGCGGCTACCAGGCCGGAGGTGGCGACGGGTTCGGTGATATCGACAGTGACCACCTTCTTGCCGTCGTAGGTGCATTCCGAATGGGGGCGGGTGACCAGCAGGGAGAAGCCGAAGCCCTGGCCGACCATGCCGCGCACCATCTCGATCGACGGCGAGCTGAAGACGATGTTGGGTGTCAGGCCCAGCTCGTGGAACAGGCTGACGAAGTAGGTTCGGCTCGGCTGCACGTCCAGCAGGATCATCGGCTCCAGGCAGAGGTCGCGCAGAGAGACTTGGGCTTGCTTGGCGAAGCGGTGGTTCTCTGGCAGCAGGGCATACGGCTTCTGCGGCGGCATCAGCGGTTCGGTGGCGATGGTGCTGTCCAGGTCGTGTTCGTAGAGGAAGGCAAGGTCGAAGGTGCCGGCAGTCAGGCCTTGCACCAGCTCCTGCTGCTCCCCGTCGCGGATGCGGATGTCGACGCCGGGATACTGCTCACGAAACCCGGCGATGAGCTGGGGCAGGTAGAGCGGGGCGACGGTCTCGAAACAGCCGATGTCGATCTGTCCGGCGACGATGTCGTTGTCGGCCAGGGCGTTCTGTTCGAACTCGCGAGCCACACGCAGCAGCTCCTGGGCCTTTTCGTAGAAACGCGTGCCGCTTGGCGTCAGGGACACGCCCTGGGCGTGATGGCGGATGAACAGCTGTACGCCGAAGCTTTCTTCCAGGCCCTTGATGGCGGTGGAGATGGACGGCTGGGCGATGTACAGCTTGCGCGAAGCTTCGGCCACGCTGCCAGCTTCCACGGTCGTCACGAAATACTTGAGTTGTCGCAAGGTATAGGTAGCCACGGGCACCTCTGCTTGTTGGCCGCCTGCGCGCGTGCGGGTGGCTCTTTGTGCTTGTCGTTGTGGGGTGAACATTACCCCAGGCAGCACCTGCGAGGCCGCATGGGCTGCCGAGTTTTTTCATATGACTCGAGCATATTTTTAATAATTTTCCTCTGCCGGAAGCTGGCGCACCATCTGCCTCGACCCGAAAAACAACATGACCGCGAAGACGGTCGATCTGGGAGTGCAGCGTGTTCGATCTCGGCTATTGGCAGCAAAAGGCTGCCCGGCAAGCATTCAACGACAAGGCGCTGATCGGTGGCCGGCAGGTGGCCGCTGCTTCCGGTGCCACCTTCGACTCGATCAACCCGGCCACCAACCAACTGCTGGCCCGTGTCGCCGCCTGTGGCGAGGCCGAGGTGGATCTGGCGGTCAGCACTGCACGCCGCGCCTTCAACGAAGGCGCCTGGGCGCGCATGGCCCCGGCAGAACGCAAGAAGGTGCTGCTGCGTCTCTCCGAGCTGATGCTGAACCACCGTGAAGAACTGGCCCTGCTGGATTCCCTGAACATGGGCAAGCCGGTGATGGACGCCTACAACATCGACGTACCGGGCGCCGCGCACGTGTTTACCTGGTACGGCGAGGCCCTGGACAAGCTCTACGACCAGGTCGCGCCTACCGCGCCGAATGCCCTGGCCACCATCACCCGCGAAGCGCTGGGCGTGGTCGCCGCCGTGGTGCCCTGGAACTTCCCCCTCGACATGGCTGCCTGGAAGCTGGCCCCGGCCCTGGCCGCCGGTAACAGCGTAGTACTGAAACCCGCCGAGCAGTCGCCGTTCTCCGCCCTGCGCCTGGCTGAGCTGGCGCTGGAGGCCGGACTGCCGGAAGGCGTGCTGAACGTGGTGCCGGGTCTGGGCGAGAGCGCTGGCAAGGCCCTTGGCCTGCACCCGGATGTGGATTGCCTGGTGTTCACCGGCTCCACCCAGGTGGGCAAGTACTTCATGCAGTACTCGGCCCAGTCCAACCTCAAGCAGGTCTGGCTGGAATGCGGCGGCAAGAGCCCGAACCTGATCTTCGAGGATTGCCGCGACCTGGACCTGGCCGCCGAGAAGGCCGCCTTCGGCATCTTCTTCAACCAGGGCGAGGTCTGCTCGGCCAACTCGCGGCTCTACGTGCAACGTTCCATTCGCGACGAGTTCATCGAGCGCCTTTTGGCCAAGGCCCGCGACTGGATGCCCGGCGATCCGCTGGACCCGGCCAGCCGTGCCGGCGCTATCGTCGATGCCGGGCAGACCGCGCGCATCATGGCCTTCATCGAAGGGGCGCAAGGGGAGGGGGCACAACTGCTCGCCGGTGGCCGTCGCCTGACTTTCAACGGCTCCAGCAACTTCGTCGAACCGACCGTCTTCGCCGACGTGCACAGCGACATGCAGCTGGCCCGGGAAGAAGTGTTCGGCCCGGTGCTGGCCGTCAGTACCTTCGATACCGAGGAAGAGGCACTGCGCCTGGCCAATGACAGCATCTACGGCCTGGCTGCTTCGGTGTGGAGCGATGACTTGCATCGCGCTCACAGAGTCGCCCGCGCACTCAAGGCGGGAACGGTGTCGGTGAACACGGTGGACGCTCTGGACGTCACCGTACCCTTCGGCGGCGGCAAGCAGTCCGGTTTCGGCCGCGACCTTTCGCTGCATTCCTTCGACAAGTACAGCCAACTGAAGACCACCTGGTTCCAGCTGCGCTGAGGTCGCCCTGACGACCCGGCCGCGTGCTCCTACGGTGCGCGGCCGTCCACAACAAGAAATCCAATCCCGTGCGTGGTGCACGCATGGGCTCTGGCCTCCTGGCCACGACTGCCTCAGCAACTGACCACAACTTACAAGTAGTGAGGGAGTTTCCATGCTCAAGTCCTTCCCGTGCATCCGTGCCACCCTCGGTTTCGCCCTGCTGGCCACTGCCAGCGTGCCGGCCCTGGCCCAATCCTCCAGCCTTACCGTGATTTCCTTCGGTGGCGCCACCAAGGCCGCTCAGGATGCGGCCTATTTCAAACCCTTCGAACAGAGCGGCGCCGGCAAGGTGGTGGCCGGTGAGTACAACGGCGAGCTGTCCAAGGTGAAGGCCATGGTGGACATCGGCCAGGTCACCTGGGACGTGGTGGAAGTGGAAAGCCCCGAACTGCTGCGCGGTTGCGAAGAGGGCTTGTTCGAACGCATGGACCCGGCCGTGCTCGGCGAATCCGCCAGCTACATGCCCGGCACTGTCAGCGAGTGCGGGGTGGCCAGCTACGTCTGGTCCATGGTGCTGGCCTACAACTCCGACAAGCTGGCCAGTGCACCCAGCTCCTGGGCGGACTTCTGGGACACCCAGCGCTTCCCCGGCAAGCGTGGCCTGCGCAAGGGCGCCAAGTACACCCTGGAAGCGGCGCTGCTGGCCGACGGGGTGAAGCGCGAAGACCTCTACAAGGTGCTGGAAACCCCGGACGGGGTCGCGCGTGCCTTCCGCAAACTGGATGAAATCAAGCCGCACATCCAGTGGTGGGAAGCCGGTGCCCAGCCGCCGCAATGGCTGGTGGCTGGCGATGTGGTGATGTCCGCTGCCTACAACGGCCGCATCGCCGCCGCCCAGAAAGAAGGCTCGAAGCTCGCCATTGTCTGGAACGGCAACCTCTACGACCCGGACCACTGGGCCATCGTACGCGGCAGCCCGAACAAGGCGCTTGCCGAACGCTTCATCGCCTTCGCCAGCCAGGCGCAGACGCAGCAGGTCTTCTCCAGCCAGATCCCCTACGGCCCGGTCCACAAGGACGCCCTGGCCGCCTTGCCCGCCGCCACCCAGGCGCAGTTGCCCACCGCGCCGGCCAACCTGGCCGAGGCGCAATTGGTCAGCGCGGAGTTCTGGGTCAACCACGGCGAGGAACTGGAGGAGCGCTTCAACGCCTGGGCGGCACGTTGAACATTGCGCCCCGCAGACGCCGGAAGTGCGGCGAGCGGGCGGGGCGTAACTGGCGGGGCCGGACCTTACCGCGCCCTGCACTACCAGCGCTCGTCGGTGGTTACGGCCGGGCGGGCCAATAACAAGTACAAGATCGGGAGAATGTCATGAGTGCAAGTGTGTCCGTTCCTGCCCATGGGCAGGTCGAAGAGGGTGGATTCCGCCGCGTGCTAGGCCTTGGCGCGCTATTGGCGGTGGCCATCGGCCTGGTGGTGTCCCAGGGGGTGATGGTGCTGATGCTGCAGGGCGCCGGTTTCTCCGGGTTGGGCTTCATCGTCCCGCTGGGGCTGGCCTACCTTCTGGCCCTGAGTTACGCGTTTTCCTTCTCAGAGCTGTCGCTGATGATTCCCCGTGCCGGCGGCCTTTCCAGCTACACCGAGGTTGCCCTCGGGCATTTTCCGGCCATCCTGGCGACCTTCTCCGGCTATGTGGTGGTGGCGATGTTCGCCTTGTCGGCCGAACTGCTGCTGCTCGACCTGATCGTCGGCAAGGTCTATCCGGGTGTGTTCCCGCCCTTCAGCGTGGCCTTCGGCGTTCTTGGCCTGTTCACCGTGCTCAACCTGATGGGCATCGACATCTTCGCCAAGCTGCAAACCGCCCTGGCGGTGGTGATGGTGATCGTGTTGCTGGTGCTGGGCCTGGCCGCCGTCGTTGAAGGCGCGCCCACCGAAACCGCCAGCACCGTGCTGCACGGCGACTGGAACCCCATGGGAGCGGGTGTGCTGACCCTTACCGCACTGGCCGTGTGGGGCTTCGTCGGCGCAGAGTTCGTCTGCCCGCTGGTGGAGGAAACCAAGCGTCCAGAGCGCAACATCCCGCGTTCGATGATCATCGGCCTGACCGTCATCTTCATCACCATTGCGCTCTACTGCCTGGGTGCACTGTTCATGGTGCCCACCGAGGCCCTGACCACCGACGCGCTGCCGCATTACCTGTTCGCCACCACGGTGTTCGGCAAGGCGGGTGAAGTGTTCCTGGTGATCGCCGCGGTCACCGCCACCTGCAGCACCCTGAACACCTCGCTGGCGGCCATCCCGCGCATGCTCTATGGCATGGCGCAGAACGGCCAGGCTTTCCCGCAGTTCAAGCTGCTCAGCCCGCGCGCCCGCACGCCTTGGGTGGCAGTACTGTTCGTGGCCGCCATTACCGGCCTGCCGATTCTGGTCATGGGCCAGGATGCCGCCTCCATCAACCTGCTGCTGCTCGCCGCGGCCCTGGCCTGGCTGCTGGCCTACATCATCGTGCATCTGGATGTGATCGCCCTGCGTCGCCGTTACCCGGCTATCGCCCGCCCCTTCAGCACGCCGTTTTACCCGCTGCCGCAGCTGTTCGGCATCGTGGGCATGCTTTACGCCATCTGGTATGCCTCGCCGAGCCCGGACATGACCGGCAAGATTTTCGGCATTGCCGGTGTGGTGCTGGCGCTGGTGTCGATGATTGCCGTGGTCTGGATCAAGGTCGTGATGCGCAAGGACCTGTTCCGCCCTGAACCGCTGGAGCAGACCCAGTGATACGTCGCGACTGAACGCAGGGTCGGGCGACATGCAGTTCGTCGCCCGGATACCTGTCCGCCTGCCCGGCACCCGGCCGGGCATCGGGCGCCTGGGCGCTCGGCGGGCAGGGCAGCTTTTTCATATAGCGCGAAGACAAATTTAGTATTTTCGCTGCCCATCGGCTTCGGCCAGCATCGGTATCACTGAATACCGGGACGAGGAGACCCTTAACAATGAACGCTCAATTCCAGGCCCAACGCGAAACCCGTGACTACCAGGCAGCAGATGCGGCCCACCACATCCATGCCTTCCTCGACCAGAAGGCGCTGAACGCCGAAGGGCCGCGGGTGATCGTTGGCGGTGAGCGCCTCCACCTCTGGGACAACGACGGCAAGCGTTACCTCGACGGCATGTCCGGCTTGTGGTGCACCAACCTCGGCTACGGCCGCAAGGATCTCACCGCAGCCGCTACCCGCCAGCTGGAGCAACTGCCCTACTACAACATGTTCTTCCACACCACCCACCCGGCGGTGGTGGAACTGTCCGAGCTGCTCTTCAGCCTGCTGCCGGGCCACTACAGTCACGCCATCTACACCAACTCCGGTTCGGAAGCGAACGAGGTGCTGATCCGCACCGTGCGCCGCTACTGGCAGATCCTCGGCAAGCCCGAGAAGAAGATCATGATCGGCCGCTGGAACGGCTACCACGGCTCCACCCTGGGCGCCACGGCCCTGGGCGGGATGAAGTTCATGCACGAAATGGGCGGCATGCTGCCGGACATCGCGCACATCGACGAGCCTTACTACTTCGCCAACGGCGGCGACCTGACGCCGGAAGAGTTCGGCCTGCGTGCCGCGCGTCAGCTGGAGGAGAAAATCCTCGAGCTGGGCGCCGACAAGGTGGCCGCTTTCGTCGCCGAACCCTTCCAGGGTGCGGGTGGCATGATCTTCCCGCCGGAAACCTACTGGCCGGAAATCCAGCGCATCTGCCGCAAGTACGACGTGCTGCTGTGCGCCGATGAAGTGATCGGTGGCTTTGGCCGCACCGGCGAGTGGTTCGCCCACCAGCACTTCGGCTTCGAGCCGGACACCCTGTCCATCGCCAAGGGCCTGACCTCCGGCTACATCCCCATGGGCGGCCTGATCCTCAGCAAACGCATGGCCGAGGTCCTGGTGGAGCAGGGCGGTGTGTTCGCCCACGGCCTGACCTACTCAGGGCATCCGGTGGCGGCGGCGGTGGCCATCGCCAACCTCAAGGCGCTGCGTGATGAAGGCGTGGTCGCCCAGGTGAAGGCTGACACCGGCCCGTACCTGCAACAGTGCCTGCGCGAAGTGTTCGGCAACCACCCGCTGGTGGGGGATATCCAGGGCGCCGGTCTGGTTGCTGCCCTGCAGTTCGCCGAAGACAAGGCCACTCGCAAGCGCTTCGCCAATGAGAACGACATCGCCTGGCGCTGCCGCACCATTGGCTTCGAGGAAGGGCTGATCATCCGCTCCACCCTCGGCCGCATGATTATGGCGCCGGCCCTCGTGGCCACTCGCAGCGAGATCGACGAGCTGGTGAGCAAGACGAAAATCGCGGTGGATCGCACCGCGCAGGAGCTGGGACGTCTCTGACGCCCACTAAGGAGCGCCGGCGACCAGGGCCGGCGGTCCTCTACCACAGCTGCTAGGCAGTGTTACGGCGCTCGGGATTGCTGCCCGCGCGCCGTTTTTTTTTGGAGCAGGGCCACTCCGTAGCGGCGATATCATTTAGGCCGTGGTCATGCGTCACCCGCTCAACCAGTGAAGACCCTGCGAGGTGCGGAAGTCGCCAGGGAGGGTGGGCGTTGCGGGTAGGTTGCGCTGTGCCCACCAGCGATGTCGTGCCGAATCTTTGGCCAGTTCTCTCGTTGCCTTCCTGCGGCCTGCCTGGAGATTCAAATCCCCGTACAAGCCTGACTCGATGCAAAACCGGTTCGATCATCGACCGCCTCATCACCTGCCACCAACCTGGCCGGACCGCTCCAATTCCCCCGCCATCCCCATCCCAGAAGCCCTGCGCGCCCGGGTTGTCGTACCGGTGCCCATTGTTCGCGAACCGCGAACACTCATATCGCTGAAAGCGGCATTGTTGGTGCGCCGAGCCTTTTGTAGCTTGACCTTGCCGTACGAGCCGCGCCGCATTGCGGGGTGGCTTCGGCAGGACACGCTGGGCTGCCTCCCATTGCATGTCGCTGCCGACGGACACAGGCAAACGTATAACAACAAGGTCAATGCCATGCGTGCCCACTCACCTCGCGTCCAATCGATTCCGTATGAAGCCCATCTCCCCGCCGCCTCCCTGCGAGCGCGACACGGGGTTCCATTGCGTGTCCATCTGGCCGCACACCTGCGCGGCGCCTAGCTGATGGCCGGCCCAGGCGGAGTTTCATCGCCCACCGGCTGACGCCGTTTCCACAGCCCGATCCACAGCAGATGCCCCATCGAGCGACCCACGAGGTTGCGCGAGCGGGAGACGTTTGTCCCAAAAACAAGAACTCCAGCAGGAACGTCCAGAATGCGCGTCAACAACAGCCGGGTTACTCCCGTGGCGCTGAGCACGCTGGTGCTCGGTAGCGGTCTCCTCTCCACTTGGGATGCCCAGGCATCGGGCATCCCCTTTGCGGGTAACCGACCGCAGAGCTTCCAGTTCAGCTCGGACTTCACCGAGCCTTACGATTCCTTCGGCCAGTACGTGCAGTGGAACGACGACAGCAAGCGCTTCGACGACCACGGCGACAAGGTCAAGGGCAGCGGCACCGATACCTATGTCGGCCTCTCCTCGCTGCTGCACTACTGGAAGGTCGATGGGTTGCCGAACAACGGCTTCATCGCCAGCGTCACCGTGCCGGAAGTGGCGGTACGCGGTAATGGCGTACGTGTCAGCGGCCTGGGCGATCCCCTGGTCGGCGGGCTGGTCTGGTACAACCCGACGCCCCTGCGCACCCTGGGCGCCCAGGCCTATGTGCAGTTGCCTGTCGGCGCTGACTCGGTCAGCAGCGACACGTATTCCTTCTGGCCCTCGCTGTTCTACAACGAGTGGTTTGGCAAGGTGAACATCGACCTTCTGGTCGGCGGAATCCTCCGTGGCGATGGCCCCCATGGCACCGAACCGGGCGACACCTTCCACGCCAACCTGCGCCTTGGCTACAACGTGATCGACCGGCCCACGTACCAGGTCACGCCCTTCTTCAGCTATGACCACCAGAAGACCTGGGAATCCGACGACCGCTCCGGACAGGCTATTCCCTACTCGGAATCCGATGAGACCGCCCTGGGCGCCGGCGTGCTGTTCCAGCTCAAGCCCGGCATCCAGAGCCTCTACGCGCAGAAGATGTGGGACCAGGTGTCCCTGCATTACTCCAGGGGCGTAGAGGGCAAGAACACCGCCGTCACCGACGGCCTGTTCCTGCAGCTCTGGCACTACTGGTAACCCGCCCGTACCCATCCCCTCCGTTCACCCCGGCGTCCCCGATGGATCGCCGGGGCCTTCAATCCACCTGGAGAGTCGACCATGAACGACGAACAACAGAAGCTCGCCACGTCGCGACGCAACTTCATCAAGGCCGCTGGTGCCGGTACTGCCGCCATGGCACTGGGTGGCCTGGTGGCCGGCAAGGCCGGTGCCGCCGAACAGCCGTTCGACAGCGAACACGACATCGTGGTCTGTGGCGGGGGAGGCGGCGGCCTGCCCACCGCACTGTTCGCCCGCTGGCTGGGCAATGACGTGGTCATCCTGGAAAAGGCCGCGAGTCCGGGTGGAACCGCCGCCAAGGCCGCGTTCTGGTACTGGGTGCCGAACAACAAGGCCATGCGCGACGCCGGCATGAGCGATCCCAAGCCTGATTTCCTCCGTTACGTGGCGCGTCTGACCCGGCCGCAGTCCTACGACCCCGCGTTGCCCAAGCTGGGCTTGAGTGACTGGGAATACGAAATGTGCGAGGCAATCTACGACAGCGCTTCGCCCGCTGCCGAATTGCTGGCAGAGAAGGATGCGTTGCCGTATCGCCACTGCGCCGACGTGCCGGACTACTGGTGCGAAATTCCCGAGGACAAGGCGCCCAAGGGCCGCGTGCTGGTGCCGCGTGATGCGCGCCCGAGCATGTCCGACGGTGGTCGCGTGGCGATTCGCACGCTGACCGCCGCCGCCCGCCGCGATGGTGTGGCGATTCGCACCGGGCAGCGCGTGGTGAAGGTCATCACCAACGACCAGGGCGCCGCCATTGGCGTGGAAGTGGAGACCGAGGAAGGCACTCGACTGCGGGTGCGTGCCCGCAAGGCCGTGATCTTTGCCAGTGGCGGCTTCACCCACGATCCGGAAATGCGCCGCAACTTCCTCTACGCCCCGGTATACGGCGGTTGCGCCACCCTGACCAACGAAGGTGACTTCATCCGTATCGCCAGTGATCTGGGTGTGCAGCTGCGCAACATGAATTACGCCTGGCACTGCCCGATTCTGCTGGAGAAGGCCGTGGCCAAGGATGGCTCCATGTCCGGCATCTTCACCATGACCGGTGATTCCATGCTGATGGTGAACAAGTACGGCAAGCGCGTGGTGAACGAGAAGACCGTTTACAACGAACTGGTGCCGAGCTTCTTCCAATGGGATGGGAACAAGGCCGAGTACCCCAACCTGGTCATGCTCTCCATCTGGGACCAACGCGCCCAGACCTACTGCGCCAGCGACGAATACGGCTCACCGATCGTGCCGGCAGGGGGCAACGACCGCCACGTGATCAAGGGGGACACCCTGGAAGGGCTGGCTCGCGCCATCAGTGAACGCCTGGAGAAATACCACTCCGAAACCGGTGGGATGAAGCTCTCGGCAGACTTCCTCGACAACCTGAAGGCCAGCATTGCGCGCTTCAACGACCTGGCCAGCAGCGGCAAGGACACCGACTTCCAGCGTGGCGAGCTGGCGGTAGAGCAGCTCTTCAACGGCAGCGTGAAACCGGGCGAGACCCGCCGCAACCCCACGATGCACCCGCTGGCGGGGGAGGGCCCTTACTACGCAGCCCTCATTACCGGCGGCAACCTGGATACCAAGGGCGGCCCCAAGACCAACTCCCACGGCCAGGTGCTGGACAGCGCCAACCAGCCCATCCCCGGGCTCTACGGCGTTGGTAACTGCGTGGCATCGGCATCCGGACGGGCCTACTGGGCAGGCGGCGCGACCCTCGGACCGATCCTGGCCTTCGCCTACCGGGCCGCGAACCAGGCTCACCTCGAACCCCGCAAGGCATGACCGGCCTGATCCATCACTCGCGAGGCAAAGACGATGCGAAACCTTCTTGAAACCGGACTGACCTTGGCCCTTCTGCTCGCCGCAAGTGGTGCGGCGCAGGCCGACGACCAGGCGATCGCCGAAAAACTGGCCACCAATCATTGTGCGGTTTGCCACACCTTCAAGCAGGGTGAACCCCATGGGCAGGGACCGAACCTGTTCGGACTGCTCGGCCGCAAGGCCGCCAGCGCCCCCGGCTTCACCTATTCGGACGGCTTCCGCCAGGCCATGGCGGACAAGACCTGGGACGACCAACTGCTCGACGCCTGGCTGACCGATACCCAGACCGTCGCGCCGGGCAACGCCATGACCTATTTCCAGGACGATCCTGCCAAGCGCGCCCGGATCATCCAGTACGTCCAGTCCCTGCACTGATCCCATTACCCAACCGGAAGAGATTCATGCTCAGCACACAGACCATGACTGACGAGCAGCGCAAATCGGTTGCGCTGGAATACCTGAAGGCTTTCGACAACGGCGGCATCACGTCCACTGGCGGCAGCATCCTCGACCTGTTCGCCGAGGATGCCCAGGTGTTGTTCCCCAAGTGGGGGCTGGCCACCGGCCGCGACCAGATCGGCAAGATGTTCGGTGACCTCGGTAGCCGTCTGAAGTCCATTACCCATGACTACTCGCACTTCAACTGGATCTTCTCCGGCAGCGACCTGGTGGTCTGCGAAGGCACCAGCTACGGCGAGCACGTCGATGGCCCCTGGAGAGCCGGCGTGCCCAGCTGGGGTGCCGGGTACTGGTGCGACGTGTTCGAGATCCGCGACTGGAAGATCCAGCGCTGCTTCATCTATCTCGACCCGGACTACGGCGGCCGCGATGCCGCGCGTTATCCCTGGCTGAACCAGTGACGAAAAGGGCGGGCTTCTTCCTTGAAGCCCGCCCCCTGGAACCACTGACCCCCTTTTGAGGAGCCACCCCATGGGCATCACCGACTGGAAGCATTGGCTGGTCATCATCATCGTCGCCGTACTGCTGTTCGGCACCAAACGCCTCAAGACCCTCGGCCCGGACCTGGGAGAGACCATCAAGGGCTTTCGCCGCGCCATGGCGCCCACAGAAAGGGATGCTTCGTCCATCGACCAGGAATCGGCACAGCCATCAGCGCCAGTGGTTGCAAGTGCTCCAGAGGTTTCAGCGACTACACGAAACCTTTGAAACCTCCCGGAAGGACCGGGTGACGAACGGTGGGAAAGCTCATATTGCGCATGTAATATTATGAGTGTAATTTAAGTTCACCGCTCGATCACGAGCACCTTTCCCGGAGACAGAACCATGAGCGAACAGAAGCACCAAGGCGTTGCCCTGATCACAGGCGCGTCCACTGGCATCGGCGCCACCTATGCCAAGCGCCTGGCCGAACGGGGCCATGACCTGCTGCTGGTCGCCCGTGACCAGGGTCGCCTGGAAGAGCTGGCCGCCAAGCTGCGCGAAACCGCTGGAGTGAAGGTGGAAGTGCTGAAGGCCGACCTGACCGACAGGTCCGACCTGACCCGCGTAGCGCATCGCCTTCGCAGCGATGTCGCCATCAGCGTGCTGGTGAACAACGCCGGCGTGGCCGTCAGTGGCAGCCTGCTGGACACCGACCTCGACCGCTTCGACGCCATGATCCAGCTCAACGTGGTAGCCGTGACCCACCTGGCCGCCGCCGCTGCCGCCAACTTCGTCGCCCAGGGGCGCGGCACCATCATCAACATCGCCTCGGTACTGGCGCTGGCACCGGAAATGTTCAATGGCACCTACAGCGGCACCAAGGCATTCGTGCTCAACCTCAGCCAGTCTCTGAATGCGGAAGTCAAAGACAAGGGCGTTCGCGTGCAGGTGGTGCTGCCGGGTGCGACTCGTACCGAGATATGGGAGCGTTCGGGCACCGGTATCGAGAACATCCCGCAGGAAATCCTCATGGACGTGGGCGAAATGGTCGACGCCGCGCTGGCAGGCCTGGAACAGGGCGAGCTGGTAACCATTCCCTCGCTGCCGGACAAGGAGGACTGGGACCGCTTCACTGCAGCCCGCTTCCACATGGCACCGAATCTGTCGCGGTCGAAGGCAGCTGATCGCTACAAGGCCTGATCGGCTCAAGACGGCAAAAGGCCGGGCACATGCCCGGCCTTTTGTTTCGCGAATGAATTCGCTCCTGCATATCAGGCAAATACGAAGTACTTGCGCACCGTTTCCACCACTTCCCAGGTGCCCTTCATGCCCGGCTCGATCACGAATACGTCGCCGGCTTTCAGGTGCTTTGGTTCCTCGCCTTCGGGGGTGATGATGCAGTAGCCGTCCAGGAAGTGGCAGTACTCCCATTTCTCGTAGTTCACCTCGAACTTGCCGGGGGTGCAGATCCAGGTGCCCATGATCTTGCTGCCGTCCTGGGAGAGGTAGGCGTTGAGGTTCACGGTGTGCGGGTCGCCGCCGATACGCTTCCATTTGGTCGCGTCGAGGACGGGGGTAGGGCAGGTTTCGCGCAGAACGGTGATGAAGTCGGACATTTCAGTTCCAAACGATCTGATGAAAGGCCCGTCACCATAGGTCTAACGCCTTATCGGGAGTTGTCTGGATTCGACCTCGAAGTGCCTGTGAACGCGCCGGCAGAACACGCAAAAGGACGCTAACTTGAATCCAGGGGTCGATGTTCCGGCCTCAGGCGGCGGCCCGTGTCGGGTTGCCTTGGCAGTAGCCCGTGGGGCCAGTGCGCTCCATGAGGAGGTGCTCTCATGAACACCCAGTGGTTCAGGCATGACAACGGCGACGCGGAAGGCAGTTTCGACAAGTGGTGGGATACCTACGGCGAGTGGTTCGATTCCCAGGATCAGTTGCTCAGTGGCGAAAGCGGTATCCAACGGCTGCACGCACCGGACGGCCAGGTGCTTTACAGCAAACGCCAGATCAATCACTTCCACCGCGATCTGACCCATCCCTTCGGTGAACCCACCATCCTGCACGAGGCGAAGGCCCTGCAGGCACTGAATCAACTCGGTATCCGCGTACCCCGGGTGGTGTTCAGCGGTGCACGCAAGACGGAAACCGAGTACCAGGCGCTGCTGGTCACTGAGAGCCTGAACGATTTCATCGGCCTGGATGAGTGGTATGCCCAGCCGGTTTCCGCCGGGCTTCGCCAGCAGATGATCCAGCAACTGGCCAATACCGTCGCGCGCATGCACCGAGCTGGCTGGGAGCATGGCCGCCTGTACCCGAAGAACATCTTCGTGAAGGTCACCGGCGAGCAGGAGAAGAAGGTGGAAGTGGCCTTGCTCGGACTGGCCCGAAGCAACCATCGCCTGACTGCCTACAGTGCCGCGAAGCACGACTACGAACTGTTCAAGGAACACCACAAGCCGATGCCGGACGAAGACTGGAAAGCCTTCGCTACGGCTTATCGGGATGTGATGGAAAGCGACTACGTGCCCTAGCGGGCGTGGTTCAGAGGCGGATATCCAGGGCGTGGGGCCCGTGGGCGAGTTGTTCCTGGAGGAAGTCGATGCACAGTTTCACCTTTGCCGAGCCCGAGGCCCGGGCTGCGGTCACCGCCCAGACATCCGCTTTCTGCCGATAGGTCGGTAGCACCTGTACCAGCTTGCCTGCACGTATGCTCGGTGCGGCATCCCATACCGAGGCCATGATCACTCCATGCCCCTCGTGGGCCCATTGGCGCACCACATCGCTGTGGTTGGAGGCCATGGGGCCGGTGACCTTCACGGTTTCCTCTCCATTGGGGCCGGACAGGCGCCACACGCCAAAGCCCAATTCGCGTTCGCGGAACAGCAGGCACTCATGCTGCGCGAGGTCCGCCAGGGTGCGCGGCTGGCCACGTCGCGCCAGGTAGGTGGGGGCGGCGCAGAGCATGCGGTAGCTATCGGCGATCTTGTGGGCGATCAGGTGTGGCTCATGCACCTCGCCCACGCGCAGGTCGATGTCGAAGTTCTCGCCGATCAGGTCAACCCGCCTGTCCAGCAACTCCAGCCAGACTTCCAGGCCTGGATGGCGCTGGCGCAGCAAGGACAGCACCGGCGATACATAGTCCCGCCCCAGACGCAGGCTGGTGGCGATGCGCAACACCCCACGGGGTTCGCCCTTCAGGCCGGACAAGGCCTCCACCATGCCTTCCACGTCCTCGAGGATTTTCTGCGCCCAGGCGAATGCGGCCTCACCGTCAGCGGTGATGTTCACCCGCCGTGTGGTGCGGTTGAACAGCTTGACTCCTAGGGACTCTTCCAGCATCGCGATGCGTTTGCTGACATGGGCAGGAGAGATGCCCAGCTCAGTTGCGCCAGCCACGAAACTGGAGCGCCGTGCCACGGTGCAGAACAGCAACAGGTCGCGGAGGAAGGGATCATTATTCGCTAAAAGCGCATTCTGATTTTTCATGGCGGCTGATTATAGTTCGAATCGTGAATATTAGTCTTTCGATCGACCCTTCCCCACCGGAACAGATCGAACGACATGAACACCTTGCGTATCGCCATTGCCGGCGCCGGCCTGATCGGCCAGCGCCACCTCGAACTCATCCTGGCCAGCCCCACATGCGAACTGGTCGCGCTCGTCGACCCGGCGCCCGCTGCCAGGGATGTCGCCCAGCGTGCCGGCGTGCCGCTGTACCCCTCGCTGGAGGCTTTGTTCGAAACGGAGCGTCCTGACGGCATCATCCTCGCGACCCCCAATCAGTTGCATGTCGAGCAAGCGCTGGTCTGTCTGCAGGCGGGCGTGCCCGCGCTGATCGAGAAGCCCGTGGCCCATACGCTGGAGGAGGGCGAGCGACTACTGGCCGCTTCTGCTGATTCGAAGGTGCCGCTGCTGGTCGGTCATCACCGAGCCCACAGTCCGATCCTCGACCAGGCGCGCGAACTCATCCGCCAGGGCCGCCTTGGCCAACTGGTGGCGGTGATGGGTAGCGCGCTCTTCTACAAGCCGGACGATTACTTCGATGCCGCACCCTGGCGACGCAAGGCCGGCGGCGGACCGGTGCTGATCAACCTGATCCATGAGATCGGCAACCTGCGCTCGTTGTGTGGCGAGATCGTCGCCGTGCAGGCCCTGGCCTCCAGCGCCATCCGTGGTTTTCCGGTGGAAGACACAGTGGCCATCAGCCTGCGCTTCGCCAGCGGTGCCCTGGGCAGCTTCCTGCTTTCCGACACCGCGGCGTCGGCGTGTAGCTGGGAGCAGACGTCTCGGGAAAACCGCGACTATCCCAGCTACGACGACGAAGACTGCTACTTGATCGCCGGCACCGTCGGCTCACTGGCGGTGCCTACCATGCGTCTGAAGTGCTATGCGCAGCCGGAAGACCGGTCCTGGTGGAAGCCCTTTACCTGCGAGGTGGCCGAATTGCACCGCGAAGATCCGCTGGCACGGCAACTGGAGCATTTCTGCCAGGTTATTCGCGGCGAGGCGGAGCCCCTGGTGAGTGTGCGTGACGGTTTGCAGAACCTGCGGGTGGTCGAGGCCATCGCCCAGGCGGCGCGAGAGGGCGGGACGGTGATGGTAGCGCCCTAGGGGACCGCTTGCTTGTGGGGGCGATTTCAATCACCAAGGGCGGCGCAGTTGCCCCTTTGGGGGGGCCGGGTTATCCCTTCGGGCTGCTTGGTGAATGAATTCGCCCCCGACAAGGTCTTCCACTCCCGGTAGGCCTCCTTCATGCACCGGGCACAAGGCCGATACCCCGCCGCCTGCGCCGTCGCTTCATCAAGAAAGAACACCCGCTCCTTCACGTAGCCGCCGCGCGCGATGGTGCGCAGTGCGGTGGGGCAGTCAAGGCGACCGTAGATGCGCGTCCTGCGGTGCCCTCCCAGCGCGCCAGGGGCAGGGCTGGCGTATGGTCGGCCGTCCGCATCCAGCAGGGTCCAGCCGTTCACCTTTCTGCCTCGCGCTCCAGCAAACGGCGCTTGCGCTCCACGCCCCAGCGGTAGCCGGAGAGATTGCCGTCGCTGCGCACCACGCGGTGGCAGGGGATGGCCACCGCCAGGCTATTGGCCGCGCAGGCCTGGGCCACGGCGCGCACGGCGCGGGGCGAGCCGATGCGCACAGCGATATCCGCGTAGCTGGCGGTGCTGCCTGGCGGAATCTCCCGCAGCGCCTGCCAGACCCGCTCCTGGAAGGCCGTGCCGCGTACATCCAGCGGTAGGTCAAGACCCAGTTGCGGAGCCTCGATGAAGCCGATGACCTTGGCCACCAGTTGCTCGAAGTCGCTGTCGCCGCCGATCAGCTGCGCGCGGGGGAATTTGTCCTGCAGGTCGCGCAGCAGGGTATCGGGGTCGTCGCCCAGGAGGATGGCGCAGACGCCGATGTCGCTTTGTGCCACCAGGAAGTGGCCCAGTGAACACTCCCCCAGGGCGAAGCGAATGGCGTTGTTGGCGCCTCCGGCACGGTAGTCGGCCGGCTTCATGCCCAGCACCAGGGTGGAGTCGGCGTAGAAGCGGCTGTTGGAGTTGAAACCGGCGTCGTAGATCACCTCGGTCACCGATGTGTCGGGACCGAGCTGGTCGCGCACCTTGCGCGCACGCCGGGCACGGGCGTAAGCCTTGGGCGTCAGGCCGGTGACTGCCTTGAACACCCGGTGGAAGTGCGAGGCGCTCATGCCCACCGATTCGGCCAGGGCTTCGAGCCCTGGTGCTTCCTCGGCGGTTTCGATCTGCCGGCAGGCGGCCGACACCAGTACCGCATGCTGTGCGGCCAGTTGCGTCATGTCGGCCGCGGCACGGCGGCTGGGTCGGTATCCGGCGGCTTCAGCAGCCTGGGCGCTGTCGAAGAACTCCACGTTCTCCGGGCGCGGAAGTCGCGTGGGGCTGCTGGGACGGCAGTAGATGCCGGTGGTCTTCACCGCGTAGACGAACTGCCGGTCGGCGGCCGGATCGCGGGCCTGCACGGCGGCCCAGCGAGGGTCCTGTTCGATGGCGGTCCTGGCAGAGGGCTTCATGGCGCTATCCGCTTGTGATTCGTTCATGGCAGAGAGTATGCGGGCTGCGTGCCGCCCGCATCCCGGCTCTTGCTATCGAATTCGAGAGCCAGCTCTCAAGGG
This sequence comes from Pseudomonas sp. JS3066, assembly GCF_036328175.1. Lineage (NCBI taxonomy): Bacteria > Pseudomonadati > Pseudomonadota > Gammaproteobacteria > Pseudomonadales > Pseudomonadaceae > Pseudomonas > Pseudomonas sp. JS3066. The sequence continues at coordinate 3,584,904 of NZ_CP143312.1, read as the reverse complement.
CGCGAATACACCTTGAACAGCGTTTGGTCCAACTCGCTCGGCGGGCCGAAGTACTTGCTGTAGAGCGGCGTGATGGCACCGGATCGGTAGATTTGGCTCAGCGCCGTATCCACTTGCAGGCGGAAATCCTCGTCGTCCCGAGCTAGCGCCAGGGACACCGGCTCGAACTCGAAACGCCGGTCGAGCACCATCAGGTTGGTGTTGGCGGTATCCCGCGCCACCAGGCTGCGCAGGATCATTTGGCTGGCGAAGAAGGCGTCCACCTTGCCGTTGGCTACCTGCTCCACGCCCTCGGCGGGGCTGGCCACGGTCTCCAGGTTGACCAGCACTTTAAGCAGGCGCAGCTTCTCCCGCGCCCAGGTCTCCACCAGCGAGCCGCCCTGAACCGCGAAGGTGTGGGCAGACAGACCGCGATTGAGGGTGGCGCGCCAGGTGGGGCCGGTCTGCTCCACTTCGCCATTGAGCACTTTCACCAGCGACAGCGGTGCATCCTTGCGCAGCACGACACCGATCCCGGCGGTGTACACAGGCAGAGAGAAGGCGACCGTCTGGCGGCGCTTCAGGGTTTCCACCATGGGGCTGCAGAGCAGGTCCACGCCGCCGCTTTGCACCACGTCCAGAGCCTTGTCCGGCGCGAGGGGCACGAAGCGTACCTTCATCGCCGAGAGGCCGGGCTGGGTGCGTAATTGGTCGGCCACTTTCTGGCACAGGTCGATGGTGTAGCCAGAGGCCCCTTCGCCCTCGGCGGAGGAGAACGGTGGTTGGTCCGGCAAGTAGCCGAGGGTCAGCGTGCTGCTGGCGCGGATACGGTCGAGCGTCTGGGCCGGGGCCAGCGATGGCAGCAGCAGCGTTAGCAGCAGGGACAGCCAGGAGAGATGCTTGGCGTTCATGCTTTGTCCTCCAGGCCAAGGGCACGCGTGCGCGCGGCGCGCTCTTCAAGGAAACGGTCAGCGATGTAGCCGAACATCAGGTATCCAACTGCGGTAACGATCATGCCGCCGAATACCGCCTCCATGCCTGAGGCGTAGAGCGCATAGAGGCTGTAGGCCATCGCGATGATCAGTACGCCGACGTTGCGATGATGCGGGAAACCCGTTACTCCGGCCTTCTGCATGATCACCAGCAGCGCCGAGAGTGAGGTGATGTAGGGAATGATGTTGGTCACGGCAGCCAGGTTCACCAGTTTGCCGAATTGCTCCGAGGCATTGGGCGAAATGGTCGACACCGCCATGGCGCTTTGCAGGATGGCATTGGCCACCAGCCCGGCAATGGGCGCGCCCAGCAGGGTGACCTTGGCGAACAGCGTCGGGAACATGTGTTGGTCGGCGGTGACCTTGGCGGTCTGCGCCAGGGTGAACTGCCAGCCCAGCAGCGATCCGACGCAGGCCATTACCGCCAGGCCCATGATCACGTCACCCACCAGTGGGTTGAACATCTTCGCGTAGACGAAGGCGAAGGGTGCGCTGGAGTTGGCCAGTTCGGGGTTGGGCACGATGCCCATGATCACCGACGTGGACAGCACGTAGATCACCGCAGCCCCCAGGGTGCCCAGCAGGCAGGCCAGCGGCACGTTGCGCTTGGGGTTCTCCACGGCATCTGAGTTCTGCGCAGCGGATTCCATGCCGAGGAAGGCCCAAAGGGTGAGGGGAATGCTTTGGGTAATGGCGTCGTTGGTGGCGATTCCGTTCGGGTTCCAGGCAGCGCGGAAGATATCGGCGTCGAACCAGAACCAGCCGATCACCGATAGCCCCGCCACCGGGATGATCACGCCCCACACGGTGATCGAGCCGATATGCCCGGTAATCTTCGGCCCGCCGAAGTTGGCCAGGGTGGTCAGCCAGATCAGCCCCACCGCACCGATAAACAACGGGATCGCGCCGCTGCCCAGCCAGGGGAAGAAGGGCGTGAGATAGCCGACGGCGGATATCGCGATGGCCACATTGCCAATGGCCAGTGAGAGGAAATAGAGATAGGAGCAGAGGAAGAAGGCTGACTTGCCGTGGGCTTCTTCGGTATAGGCCGACATCCCGCCCGAGCGGGCACAGAAGATGCCGCACTGGGCGAAGCAGTAGGCGATGGCCATGGAACCCACTGCGGTGATGATCCAGGACAGTAGGGAGATCGCACCCAACTGCGCCATGCTGGAAGGCAGCATGATGATGCCTGACCCCATCATGTTTACCGCCACCAGGGTGGTAAGCGCGGTCAGGCTCATTTTCTTGCCGGAAGCTGCCATGCTGGAAACCTTTTGAGGGAGATGTCTCCAGAAAGATAGGTGGCGCAGGACGATGCTGCCGCTCGGCCGGGAGTAGAATTCACTTCCCTGCAACGTACCGCCGCGAGCCACTCATGCCCTTGCAACCCGACGACCTGGCCAGCATCACCGCCACGACCCTCGACGACTACAACCGCAATGCCGAAGATTTTCGCGAAGGTACCCGTGATCATGACGTTCGCCAGAACATAGAGGCGCTGCTGCGGCATATCAGGGGCGGCGCGCCGTTCACCATTCTCGATTTCGGCTGCGGTCCCGGCCGCGACTTGCAGGCTTTCACCCGTCTCGGCCATCAGGCAATCGGCCTGGATGGTGCGGAGAGCTTCGTCGCCATGGCCCGCGCCGATTCCGGCTGTGAGGTCTGGCACCAGGATTTTCTCGCCCTGGACCTGCCGGCCGAACGTTTTGACGGCATCTTCGCCAACGCCAGCCTATTCCACGTACCACGCCAGGAACTGCCCCGCGTCCTGCGCCAGCTACATGGCGCGCTGAAACCTGGCGGCGTGCTTTTCAGCTCTAACCCGCGCGGGAAGAACGACGAAGGCTGGAGCGGCAGTCGCTACGGCTCCTGGCACGACTACGACAGCTGGAAAATCCTGCTGGAAGCGGCGGGCTTCGAGGAACTGGAGCACTACTACCGTCCAGCGGGCCTGCCGCGGGAGCAGCAGCCGTGGCTGGCGAGCGTGTGGCGCAAAAGCGTTCGGTAGGGGCTAACACTCGTAGGTTGCGACTGAGCTCCGCGAAGCCCAACGTTTAAGGTCACGTCCGCGCGTTGGGCTTCGTTCCTCTGCCCAACCTACGGTAGGCCTGGGGCCTGCTTGGCGAATGAATTCGCCCCTACAGTGGGCCCTGTCAGGCTTGGATAGAGACTTCATCCCTTGCGCGGCATTTCCTTCGGCAGGTCTTTCCCCGCTTCGGGCACCTTGGGGTGGGTGAGGGCCTGGCGCACCTTTTCGTAGTCGTCGTAGGGCAGGCCGGCGCGGCTGAGCATTTCCAGGGCGAACTGTTTCACCTCGGCGTCGGTGTAGGGGCGTGGCTCGGGTTCGGCCTGGCTGGCACAGCCGGTGATGATCAGTGCCGTTACGGCCAGCGCAAGGATGTGGGCGTGCTTCATGGGGGCGTTCCCGAGCGGTGCTTGTGAGTGCGTGCAGGCTACCAACGGCGGGAGGGGGCGAAAAATCATCCCTGTAGATAATGACTATTGCCTCAAGCGCAAGGATGCCGCGGTTGCGAGACGATAGTGAGCAGGCTAACCTTTGCCATCTCAAATTCATCGGATGATTGGATGTTTGCCATGTCCGCACTCGCCCTCAAGCGCTCCCTGGTGGATATCGCCCTGGAGCAGATTCGCCAACGCATCGACGACGGCACCTGGCCCCTGGGCCAGCGTCTGCCGCCGGAGCCCGAACTCGCCGAGATCATCGGCATCAGCCGCAATACCGTGCGCGAGGCCGTGCGCGTGCTGACCTTTTCCGGCGTGCTGGAAGTGCGTCAGGGCGACGGCACCTATGTGCGCGCCTGCGCCGACCCGCTCAGCACGATGCAGGCGCTGGCCCGCAGTTCGGTGGAGCAGGCGCTGGAGGCGAGGGGAATGATCGAGGTCGAGGCGTCGCGGCTGGCGGCCCTGCGTCGCACAGAAGACGACCTTGCCGCACTGCGCGTGGCCCTGGCCGCATCCGCCGCACGTTCCGGCTATGAGGATATCGACGACTACATCGTCCATGACCTGGCCTTCCACCAGCGGGTGGTGGATAGCGCCCACAATCCGGTGCTTAGCCAGCTGTATCGCTATTTCTCCCAGGTCATCCGCGTTGGCCTGGAACGCACCATTTCCGATCCCGAGCGTGAGCAGCCGAGCTTCGACCTGCATCGCGATCTGCTCGACGCCATCGAACGCCAAGACGCGGACGCCGCCGCAGCGGCCAACCGCGCATTGCTGATCTGACCTTGCCCCATTTCTGGAGCTGCCTTGCATGAATGCCCCGAATCCTGTGGATGACCCCAAGCCGGCCTGCTCGCCGGAGGAACTGCTGATCGACGCCGAGGCCGACGACGAACCCCAGCCCCAGGCGCTACGCGGTAGCACCGTGCTGCTTCTGGTCGGGTTGGTGATGGTGGCGCTGAACCTGCGCCCTGCGCTGTCCAGCCTGGCGCCGATGCTCAACATGGTGCGCGAGGCGACGGGACTATCGGCTACCGGCGCGGGCCTGCTGACCACCTTGCCGGTGCTCTGCCTCGGCCTGTTCGCGCCCCTGGCGCCGATGCTGGCGCGGCGTCTGGGCAGTGAGCGCACGGTGCTACTGATCCTCCTGACGCTGGCCGGCGGCATCGTGCTGCGCAGCCTGTTCCCGGTAGCGGGGCTGTTCGTGGGCAGCCTGGTGGCCGGTGCGAGCATCGGCATCATCGGCGTATTGCTGCCGGGAATCGTCAAGCGTGATTTCCCCCATATCGCCGGCCTGATGACCGGCGTCTACACCATGGCGCTGTGCCTGGGCGCGGCGTTGGCTGCCGGCGCTACGGTGCCGCTGGCTGAGTTGATGGATGATGCCTGGCAGCCGGCCCTGGCCTTCTGGGCGCTGCCGGCGATCATCGCGGCGCTGATCTGGCTGCCCCAGGCTCGCCAGAGCCAGCATGCCCATCGCCAGGCCTACAAGGTGACCGGCCTGTGGCGCGACCCGCTGGCCTGGCAGGTGACCCTCTACATGGGCCTGCAATCTTCCCTGGCCTACATCGTGTTCGGCTGGTTGCCGTCGATTCTGATCGACCGGGGCCTGAGTGCTGTCCAGGCGGGCCTGGTGCTTTCCGGATCGGTGATGGTGCAGCTGATCAGCGCCCTTGGTGCGCCCTGGCTGGCCACTCGTGGCCGCGATCAGCGACTGGCCGTGGTACTGGTGATGGGCCTGACCCTCGTCGGCCTGCTGGGCATGCTCTATGCGCCGCTGTCCGGCATCTGGGGCTGGGCCGTGGTGCTCGGACTGGGGCAGGGCGGCACCTTCAGCATCGCCCTGGCGCTGATCGTGTTGCGTTCGAAAGACGCCCATGTGGCTGCCAACCTTTCCGGCATGGCCCAGGGCGTGGGGTACACCCTGGCGGCCATGGGGCCGTTGATGGTGGGCGTGGTGCATGACCTGACCGAGGGTTGGAGTGCGGTGGGGATCATCTTCGTGGTGATCAGCCTGGCCGCCACCGCGTTTGGCCTGGGGGCCGGGCGCAACCTGCATGTGGCCGCCCGCAGCGAGCATCTCTGAAGGTCGGCCCAAGTGTCTTCCCACAGTTGGTTTCTGGCGTCAAACCTGGCTCTGGCTCAGAGCCGTAGGCTGGTCTGAGGCCACGAAGTCCAACGATCCAGCACGCCACGTTGGGCTTCGCAGGGGCAGCGCGAACCTACAGGGTCATTGCGTGCCAGGCCGCCAGTTGGCGTTGAACTGTTCCGCCATCTTCTGCTGGCGGAAGCGCTCGACGATGAAATCGATGAACACGCGGGTCTTGGCCGGCAGCAGTTTCTGCGCGCTGAAGTAGAGCGACAGGCTGCCAGTGTCCACGTACCAGTCCGGCAGCACGCGCTCCAACGCGCCGCTCTTCAGGTGGGGCAGGGCGTGGACTGTGCTCACCAGGGTCACACCGAGCCCTTGCATGGCCGCATGGCAGGCTGCTTCCGGGTCGGTCATGGCCATGCGCAGCTTCAGCTCGAAGGTCGCCTGGCGATCATCGCGGGTGCGCAACGGCCAGGCACGAACGCGCCCGGTCTGGGGGGAGCGGATGAGGATGCCATCGTGCCGGGCGAGGTCTTCCGGGGAGACGATGGCAGGGCTGCGCGCCAGATATTCCCTGGATGCCAGCAGCACCCGATGTGCCGGTCCCAATTGGCGTGCGATCACTCCGGGCGGCAGTTCGAAGCCACCGCCGATGGCAGCGTCGAAGCCTTCGCCAATCAGGTCTACGGGACGGTTGTCGAAGTGCCAGTCAGGGATGATCGCCGGGTAGCGGGCAAGGAACTCACCGAGGTGCGGCAGGATGTAATCCCGGCCGAACGACACGCCCATGCTCACCTTCAGGGTGCCCGCCGGTTGGCCCTGGCTGCTGGCGAGGTTCGCCACCGCACCCTGGATGCTCGCCAGCCCTCCACTCACCTCCGCGAGGAAGCGCTCGCCGGCCTCGGTCAGTGTCAGGCGGCGTGTGCTGCGCAGGAATAGGCGCACGCCGAGGTTGGACTCCAGTCGTGCCACATTCTTGCCTACCGCGGCGGGTGTCAGGCCCAGGCGCCTTGCGGCTTCGGCAAAGCTGCCGGCCTCGGCGGCGCGCACGAAGCACTCGATGCTGCTGAGGGTTTCCATGGGTTCTCCATATACCACTGGTATCGACTGAATATAGCGATTACTGGCTTATCGGTTGCGAATAAGGGGTGAATACTGGGGCCGTCTTCCACACAAAACCCCAGTATCAGGAGATACCCAATGAGCACTCTGAAAACTCTCGAAGGCAAAGTCGCATTCATCCAGGGCGGTTCCCGCGGTATCGGCGCCGCCATCGCCAGACGCCTGGCCAATGATGGCGCCGCAGTCGCGCTGACCTACGCCGCGTCCGCCAGCAGCGCCCTTGAAGTGGTCCAGGCAATCGAAGCCGCCGGCGGCCGCGCTATCGCGATCAAGGCCGATAGCCGAGACGAAAAGGCCATTCGCGCCGCCATCCGCCACACCGTGGAGACTTTCGGCCGACTCGACATCCTGGTGAACAATGCCGGCGTGCTGGCCGTGGCGCCCATCGAAGAATTCAGCATCGACGACCTCGATCGCACCCTGGACGTCAACGTCCGCAGCGTAGTGATCGCCAGCCAGGAAGCAGCGCGTGTCATGGGTGACGGCGGCCGCATCATCACCATTGGCAGCACCAACGCCGAGCGCATGCCCTTTGCCGGAGGTTCGGTCTACGCACTGAGCAAGGCGGCCGTGGCCGGTTTCACCAAGGGCCTGGCCCGTGACCTGGGGCCGCGCGGCATCACCGTCAACAACGTGCAGCCGGGGCCAGTGGATACCGAGATGAACCCCGATAACGGCGAGTTCGCCACGTCCCTCAAGCAGTTGATGGCCCTGCCGCGCTACGGTCAGGCTGAGGAAATCGCCAGCTTCGTGGCTTACCTCGCAGGCCCTGAAGCCGGCTATATCACCGGTGCGAACCTGATGATCGATGGTGGGTTCTCGGCCTGAGGACGGGCTGACCAGGTTGTAGGAGCGAACTCTGCTCGCGAACGGTCCGTGCAAGGTTTCGCGAGCAGAGCTCGCTCCTACGAAATGCTGGATCACGCTTCATCGCTCCACCAGCGGAGTCCGGCCTGGCACCGATGATGGAAATGAGGAGTGATTTGCACCCTACAAGAGATGGATCAGCTTCTTGCGTAGCGCCTGGTCCGGCTCCTTCCCCCGTCCGGCCTGGAGGTTGTCCAGCATGTGGCGGGGGTTTCCCGTTCCGGGGATTACGCAGGTCACTGCCGGGTGGCTGAGGCAGAACTTCAGCAAGAGTTGCGACCAGCTCGTGCAGTCGTAGTCGGCGGCCCATTCCGGTAGTGGTTGCTGCAATAGGTTGCGCAGCAGGTTGCCGCCGCCGAAAGGGCGATTGACCAGCACCGCCACGCCGCGCTCCTGCGCCAGCGGCAGGATGCGCGCTTCGGCGTCGCGGTCGTTGAGGGCGTAGTTGACCTGCAGGAAGTCCAGCTTCTCGGCGCGCAGCACCTTTTCCAGTTCGCCGTACGCGCTGGAGGTGTAGTGAGTAACGCCCAGGTAGCGGATTCGGCCTTCCTCCTTCCATTGACGCAGCGTTGTCAGGTGTTCCTCCCAGTCCACCAGGTTGTGTACCTGCATCAGGTCGATGCGCTGGCGCTGTAGCAGGCGCACGGAGTGTTGCATCTGCTTCACGCCGCCCTGGCGCCCCTGGGTCCAGACCTTGGTGGCGACGAACGCATGCTCATGGGCCTTCAGCTCGTTCAGCAAGCCGCCGATCACTTCTTCCGCCTGGCCGTACATGGGCGAGCTGTCGATCACCGAGCCGCCGGCCGCGAAGAGCGCTTCCAGTACCTTGCGGCAGTCGGCCCAGGCTTCGCTGGCATTTCGGGAGATGTCGAATCCCCGGTAGGTGCCGATGCCGATCACCGGCAACTGCTCGCCGCTGGAGGGGATGGCACGGCGGCGCAGGGGCTGCTGGTCCATGTTCGCGCCCAGGCTGAATGGGCTCATGGCCAGTAGCGCGGTGCCGGCGCTGAGGCGTAGGAATTCGGCGCGGGTGATGCCGGTTCTCATGGCTTGGCCTCCTGTGAGGTTGCCGGGGATTCAGTGTGCTCATGTCGCAAGCCGAGACGCCAGCCCAGCGCGGCCCATGCCAGGGCTACACCGGCGCCGACCAGCGCCACCATGGCCGCCGTAAGGCCGATGCCATTGAGCAGCGTGGCGAGCCAGGCGCTCAGGGCGTCGCCTCCGCGATAGACCACGGTGTCGATGAAGTTCTTCGCCCGGTACTTCTGTTGGGCGCCTAGCGGCACGAAGAGCATTTCCCGTCCCGGTCGCACGAAGGCGTATTCGCCCACCCGGCGCAGCACCATCACCGCAGCCAGTACGGCGAACTGCGGCAGCAGCGCGAGGGCGAGGAAACCCAGGGCCACCAGCAGCGGCACCACCGCCAGCAGCGCACCGACGCCGAAGCGCTGGGCAACGCGCCCGGCGATGAACAACTGACAGGCCAGGGATAGGGCTTGCACGGTGAAGTCGATCAGGGCGAAGACGCGTACCTGCTGCTGGCTGTCGGGGAACAGCGCGGCCACCAGGCGGGCCTGTTCGAAGTAGAGGAAGGTGCTGGTGCAGGAGAGCAGCAGGACGAACGCGCAGATCCCAAGCAGATAGGGCGAACCCAGCACCAGGCTGATTCCGGCGAAGGGATTGCCGGGCACCGGGCGTTCCGGGGGTTCGCTTTCCGCACCTGGCCGTCCGGCACCGCCACTGGCGCGCCACGTCATCAGATAGCGGCGCAGGGCCAATGTGGGCAGCAGGAAGATCGCGGCCAGTACCAGCAATCCGGCAGTACCAGCGTCACTTACCAGCAGCCCTCCCAGCAGCGGACCTATCAGGCCGCCCAGGCTGGCGCCGGCGGCAATGGAGGGGAACAGTCGTTTCGATTGCCGACGGTCGAAAACGTCAGCCAGCAGGCTCCAGGCCAGCGACACCACGAACAGGTTGTAGACCGATAGCCAGACGTAGAAAGCTCGCGCCGCCCATAGAGGGTCCGGCGTGCGCCACAGCAGCCAGGCGAAGCCCAGCAGGTTGCTGGCGAAGAACAGGTAGACACAGTCGACGAAGATCCGTCGCGGGACTCGCGCACTGAGCCAACCATAGGCCGGTACCGCCAGCAGCATGGCAATGAAAGTCGCGCTGAACAGCCATTGCAGGTTTTCCACGCCGCCGGCGATTCCCATGGTCTCGCGCACCGGCCGCAGCATGAAGTAGCCGCAAAACAGACACAGCAGCAGGGCGAAGGCGGCCAGGGCCGGAGCCAGTTCACCGGCCCTGGCATGGATGGCGCGGTGGAGCGGGGACATGGCGGTGGTTCGTGTGGGGTGGTCTGGTGGTTTTAGACCATGCTGGAGCGGGGTGCCGGCGTGCGTCACCCCTCTCCCTCTGGGAGAGGGGCTGGGGGTGAGGGAAGATTCAGGCTGGCAGGGCGCTTGATAGGCAGACCGTCGGCCTGCTTGGCGAATGAATTCGCCCCTACAGGGTTGTTCGCGCCTTCCTACAGCCCGTACTTCTTCACCTTGTCGAACAGCGTGGTCTTGGCCATACCGAGGGCGATGCAGGCCTGGCTGAGGTTGCCGCCGTGGCGTTCCAGGGCGGCGCTGAGCAGGGACTTCTCGAAGGCTTCCACCGCTTCGGCGAAGCGCGGTTCGTTGCCGTCCGGTGTCTGGCCACTTTTCTTGAACACCGGCAATCCGAGGGCGAAGCGTTCGGCGACGTTGCGCAGTTCGCGCACGTTGCCGGGCCAGTCGTGGGCCATCAGCGCGGAGACGGTGGCGTTGTCCAGCTCTGGGGCGGCGCGGTCGAAGCGCAAGGTGGAGAGCTGCAGGAAGTGCTCGAACAGCAGCAGGATGTCTTCGCGGCGATCGCGTAGCGGCGGCAGCTCCAGGGTCACTACGTTGAGCCGATAGTAGAGGTCGCTGCGGAAACGCCCGGCGCGGCCTTCCTCGTCCAGATCGAACTTGGTGGCGGCGATCACGCGGCAGTCCACTGGAACCGATTGGTTGGAACCGAGACGCTCCAGGGTCTGCTCCTGCAGCACACGGAGGAACTTGATCTGCAGGTTGAGCGGCATGCTCTCGATTTCGTCGAGGAACAAGGTGCCCTGGTGGGCATGCTCGATCTTGCCGATACGACGCTTGCCGGCGCCGGTGAATGCGTGGGCCTCGTGGCCGAAGATTTCGCTGTCGAACAGGTTCTCTGGCAGGCCGCCGCAGTTGAGCGCGACGAACTGCTTCGACTGGCGCCGGCTGAAGTCGTGCAGGCAACGGGCAACCAGTTCCTTGCCGGTACCGGTCTCACCTTCGATCAGCACGTTGGCTGAGGTGTCGGCGACATTGGCGATCAGTTCCCGCAGGGCCTGGATGGCCGGCGAGCGACCGATGATGCGCTGCTCCAGAGACTGCCGCCCGGCCAGTTGCCGGCGCAGGCTCGACACTTCGCGGGCCAGCGCGCGTTGCTCCAGGGCGCGGCGCGCGACGTCCACCAGGCGCTCGGGGGAAAAGGGTTTCTCCATGAAGTCGTAGGCGCCGTCGCGCATGGCCTGCACCGCCATGGTGATGTCGCCGTGGCCGGTGATCAGCACCACCGGCAGGCTGCGGTCGCGGGACTTCAGGCGTTCCAGCAACGTCAGGCCATCCATGCCGGGCAGGCGGATATCGCTGATGACGATGCCGGCGAAATCCTCGCCCACCCGGGCCAGGGCTTCTTCGGCGCTGCCGACCCCGATGCTGGGGATGTCTTCCAGGGCCAGCGCCTGCTGGCAACCCATCAGGACGTGGGGGTCGTCTTCGACGATGAGGACGCTGAGGGGTTCTGTCATGGGGCTGGGCTCACGGTTTCGTCGGGGCTTTCCAGCAGCGGCAGGCAGAGCTCGAAGGCGGTGCCGCCGCTTTCCGGGTGATGGGCCGCCAGACTCCCGCCAGCGGCCGTGGCCAGGCTGGCGGAGAGGGTCAGGCCAAGGCCCAGGCCGTGTTCGCCGGGCTTGGTGGTGAAGAAGGGCTCGAACAGGTGCACGCGGTTGACCGGGTCGATGCCGGGACCGTTGTCGCGCACCTGCAGACGATAGGTACTGCCATCGGCCACGCCGCTTAGCCACAGCTGGCAGTCGGTCTGGCCGGACATGGCGTCCAGCGCGTTGGCGATGAGGTTGACCAGAATCTGCTCCAGTCGGGTCTGGTCGATGGCCAGCAGCACGTCGGCGAAGTCGCGGTGCAGTGTGAGCGGTGTGCGCTCCAGGCGGGTATGCAGGAGGAAGAGGGCGGCATCCACCGCCTTGCCCAGGTGTGCCACGCCGTGGTCGTCGGAGCGCCGGGCGAAGGCGCGCAGGCTGGCGGTGATGCGGCCCATGCGGTCGACCAGTTCGTTGATTGCCGCGAGATTGGTGCTGGCGGTTTCCAGGGCGCCTCGGGCCAGGAAGCGCACGGTATTGCCGGAGAGGGTACGCAGCGCAGCGAGGGGCTGGTTGAGTTCGTGGGCGATGCTGGTGGACATCTGCCCGATCACTGCCAGCTTGCCGGCCTGCACCAGCCCATCCTGGGCCTTGCGCAGGTTGTCTTCGGTCTGCTTGCGTTCGCGGATTTCCGCCAGCAGGCGGCTGTTGCTGGCACGCAGGTCCTGGGTACGTTCGGCGATCTTGCGTTCCAGTTCGTTGTTGGCCGCCAGCAGCGCCTCGCGGGCCGCGAGGCGGGTGGCGATGACCTTGCGTCGTTCGTTCCAGGCAATCAGCAGGAATGCCAGCAGAGCAAAGCCGACGGCGGCGAGCATGCCCTGGATCACCGCTTCGCGGCGCAGGTCGGCTAGCGGGGAGAGCAGGGTGAAATGCCAGGGTGTGTCGTTGAGGGTGCGGGTCTGTGCCAGATAGGCGACTTCGCCTTCCTGTTCGCCCTGGGGGCCACTGGCGGCAAAGCTGATGGCCTCCAGCCCTTCGCCCAAAACCTCGCGAGAGCGCGGCTCCCATTCGTTCAGCGCCCACCAGTAGTACTGCAGGCTACGGGCCAGGCGTTCCTTGTCCTCGGCCGAGAGCGGACGCACGGCCTTCATGCGCAGGGCAGGATCGCTGGACAGGATGATGATGCCGTTCTCGTCGCTGACGAAGGCTTGCAGGCGGGCCTTTTCCCAACGTTCCTGCAGGGCTTCGAGCTTCACCTTGACCACCGCCACGCCGATGATCCGGCCCTGGTAGCGCAAGCCGTGGGCGAGGTAGTAACCGGCCTCCCCCGTGGTGCTGCCGATGCCATAGAAACGGCCGGGTCGGCCTTGCACCGCTTCCTGGAAGTAGGCGCGGAACGAGAGGTCCTCTCCCAGGTAGCTGTCGGAGTCGCGCCAGTTGCTGGTGGCCAGCACGCGGCCGTTGGTGTCCAGCAGGTAGATGGCGCGGGCGCCGCTGCGGCGGTTCAGGCCTTCGAGGTAGTCGTTGACCAGATTGCGTCGGTACGGGGTGGGGTTCAGCAGCAGGTGACTGACGCTGGACTCCAGCTCCAGCAGGCTGGGCAGGTAGGTGTAGCGGTTGATTTCGCTTTCCACGGCACGGGCGTGGAGTTCCAGCTGGCGCTCGCCGTTATCCCGCAGGTGGCGGATGCCCGACACTTCGCTGAGGTGATAGCCGATATAGCCGAAGCCCAGCATGCACAGGAGCAATAGCAGGAACAGCAGCAGATGGCGGAACAGGCGCGGTTTCACGGTCAATGCGGGCGGCACGGCGCGGAGGCTGGCGGTAGGGCATTGCATCATAGACATCCGGGCCGTTCCAGTCGCCGCCACGGACGGGCGCCGAGTGGTGGAGTGGGACCGTAGGAGCCAGCTCGCTGGCGAAGTGCTCGGGGCCATTCGCGAGCAAGCTCGCTCCTACAGGTGCATCAGTGCTGGAGGATCTTCGCGAGGAACTGCTGGGCGCGATCGGAACGGGCGTTGACGTCACCGAAGAACTCGTCCTTGGCACAGTCTTCGACGATCTGTCCGCGATCCATGAAGATCACCCGGTCGGCCACCTTGCGTGCGAAGCCCATCTCGTGGGTCACGCACATCATGGTCATGCCTTCCTGGGCGAGCTCGACCATCACGTCCAGCACTTCGTTGACCATTTCCGGGTCCAGCGCCGATGTGGGTTCGTCGAACAGCATCACCACCGGGTCCATGGCCAGGGCGCGGGCGATGGCGACGCGTTGCTGCTGGCCGCCGGAGAGTTGGCCAGGGTGCTTGTGGGCATGGGCCTTGAGGCCGACGCGGTCGAGCAGCTTGAGGCCTTTCTCCAGGGCCTCGTCCTTGTTGCGGCCGAGCACCTTGGTCTGGGCGATGGTCAGGTTCTCGGTGATGGACAGGTGCGGGAACAGCTCGAAGTGCTGGAACACCATGCCGACGCGGGAGCGCAGCTTGGGCAGGTTGGTGGCCTTGTCGGCGATGGAGGTGCCGTCGACCACGATGTCGCCTTTCTGGAAGGGCTCCAGCGCGTTCACACACTTGATCAGGGTGGATTTGCCCGAGCCCGAGGGGCCGCACACCACCACCACTTCACCTTTCTTCACGTTGGTGCTGCAGTCGGTCAGCACCTGGAAGTCCCCGTACCACTTGTTGACGTTCTTGATGGAAATCATACGGCTAACCTTTTCTGCAGGAGTTTGACCAACTGTGAAGCGATGAAGCTGACGCTGAAGTAGACCAGGCCGGCGAAGATGAGGAACTCGTGCGGTTGGCCGATGATGTCGCCACGGGAACGGGCGGCATTGAGGAAGTCCATCAGGCCCACGGTGTAAACCAGCGAGGTGTCCTGGAACAGGATGATGCTTTGCTGCAGGAGCAGCGGGGTCATCTTGCGGAAGGCCTGGGGCAGGATGATCAGTCGCATGCTCTGGCCATAGGTCATGCCGAGCGCCGAGGCCGCACCCATCTGGCCCTTCGGGATGGCCTGGATGCCGGCGCGGACGATTTCGCAGAAATACGCCGCCTCGAACATCATGAAGGCCACCAGGCACGAGGTGAACGCACCGATGGGCGTGTCTTCACCGGTGATCGCGCGCAGCAGGAAAGGCACTGCGAAGTAGAACCAGGTGATCACCAGCAGCAGTGGGATGGAGCGGAAGTAGTTGACGTAAAGCCCGGCAATCTTCGACAGCAGCGGGTTGTGCGACAGGCGCATGAGGGCCAGGACGGTACCCAGCGCAACGCCACCGACGACGCCAAGCACCATCAGCTTGAGGGTCATCAGCAGGCCGTCGGCGAGGCCCGGCAGCGCAGGGATGATCGCGGAGAAATCCATCATTTACCCCCTACGGAGATCAGGCCGGGCACCGCCACTTTTCGCTCCACCGTGCGCATGATCAGCATCAGGCTCATGTTCAGGGTGAAATAGATCAGGGTGGCCAGGGTGAAGGCTTCGAACAGGTTCGCGGAGAACTCGGCGGTCTGTTTGGTCTGCGCGAGCAGCTCCATCAGGCCGATCAGCGACGCCACCGAGGAGTTCTTGAAGATGTTGAGGAACTCGCTGGTGAGCGGCGGAATGATGATGCGGAAGGCCTGCGGCAGCAGCACGTAGCGGTAGATCTGCGGCAGGCGGAAGCCCATGGCGCGGGCGGCGCCGAGCTGGCCTTTGGGCAGTGCCTGGATACCGGTGCGCACCTGCTCGCAGACGCGGGCGGCAGTGAACAGGCCGAGGCAGACCACGACGCTGAGGTAGGCCGAGGTGGCCGGGTTGAGGTCCTGCTTGAACCAGATTTCCAGCGGCTCGGGCAGCAGGTCCGGCACCAGGAAGTACCAGAGGAACAGCTGCACCAGCAGCGGCACGTTGCGGAAGGTTTCCACGTAGACGGTGGCGATGCCGGAAACCCAGCGGTTCGGCACGGTGCGCATCACGCCGAGCAACGCGCCCAGCAGCAAGGCGATGATCCAGCCCGCCAGGGCGATGGCGATGGTCCAGCCCAGGCCGGTGACGAACCAGTCCAGGTAGATTTCGCTGCCGATCCCGGTGGACTTGAAGAACACGCCCCAGTCCCAGTTGTAATTCATCAGGGTTGTCCCCTATCAGGTCGATCTGTCTGCGGTTGAAGGCAGTGGAAGGCGGGGATGGCGTTCAGGCGCGCGGCGAGTTTTCCGCCGACTCCAGACAGCCCCCTCTCCCCCGGGGAGAGGGTTGGGGTGAGGGCTGCATGACATTGCACGGAGCCCACCATCCCTCACCCCCGGCCCCTCTCCCGGAGGGAGAGGGGAGCAAGGCGTCAGATTTCTTCAGCCGACTTGTCGGAGGGGTTGGCGACCAGCTTCTTCAGCTCTTCGCTCATGGGGAAGTTCAGGTTCAGGCCCTTCGGCGGGATGGGCTGGGTGAACCACTTGTCGTAGATGCCGTTGATCTCGCCGGAGGCGAAGGTATCGGCGATGGCCTTGTCGACCACTTTCTTGAAGGCTTCGTCGTCCTTGCGAACCATGCAGCCGTAGATTTCGAAGGACTGCGGCTTGCCGGTCACGACCCAGTCATCGGGCTTCTTGGCCTTGGCCATTTCGCCGTAGAGCAGGGCGTCGTCCATCATGAAGGCCACTGCGCGGCCGGATTCGAGCATCAGGAAGGACTCGCCGTGGTCCTTGGCAGAGATGATGTTCATGCCCATCTGCTTTTCGGCGTTCATGGACTTGAGCAGACGCTCGGACGTGGTGCCGGCGGTGGTCACGACGTTCTTGCCTTTAAGGTCTTCGAACTCGTTGATGCTGGCGCTCTTCTTGGACAGCAGGCGGGTGCCCACTTCGAAGATGCCCACGGAGAAACCGACTTGCTTCTGGCGCTCCAGGTTGTTGGTGGTGGAGCCGCACTCGATATCGACGGTGCCGTTCTGCACCAGCGGGATACGGGTCTGGGAGGTCACCAGGTTGTAGCGGACCTTCAGCTCCGGCATGCCCAGTTCCTGCTTGATGGCCTCGACCACTTTCAGTTGGAGGTCATGGGAGTAGCCAATGGGCTTGCCCGGCTCGGTGCCGAGGTAGGAGAAGGGGATGGAAGCGTCACGGTGACCGAGGGTGATGGTGCCGGTCTCCTTGATCTTCTTCAGGGTACCGGTCAGCTCGGCGGCGAAGGCCGGAGCACTGATCAGGGTTGCTGCGATAGCGGTGGCCAGAACCTTTGGGAGCATACGCATGAACGACAGTCCTCGATTTAGTTTGTTCTTATCGGCGCGGTAGGAATTCGCGTCCGTCGGGGATCTGTATTGGCAGAATGCGTGCCAGCTGTATGGTCCTTCGAATTTATAGTTAAGTATTTGAAATAAAAGGATTTTAAGTTAATAGGTGGCTAACGGGATTTTCGCTTTGTCCGGGCTTCCGAATATACGCTCCGAATGTCGTTCGGATATCCGAACGAGTGACTTTGCGGTCACCTCTGGAGGGGGCAGTGCCGGGGCAAAGCAGCCCCCTCTGCCTCTAGGGGGAATCGGCATGCTTTCGGAAGCCCTGCCTCCGTTACCAAGCAACGCCTGAGCGCGAAGCGCCCAGGCTGGGGGGCAGGGCAGGGCAGGGCAGGGCAGGGCAGAGCAGGGCAGGACGGGGATGGGGTGAGGGGCGGTCCAGGGCAGCCCTTCGGCTTGCATCGCGATTGAAATCGCCAAGGGCTGCGCAGCCGCCCCTCAGGTCACTCCACTGCCTTGGATACCTCACTCGCCCTTGGCTTCGGCGCGAACTTCGCGGCCAGGCGCATGGAGGTGGTGACCAGGCGTTGGTAGAGGGTCGGCAGCAATCGCTGCATACCGTCCAGGGCCCAGGCATCGGCACCGATGAGGATGCGTCGGCTGTCGCGCAGTACGCCACGCAGGATCACTTCCGCTGCCTTGTCCGGGCTGGTGCGTAGCAACTGGTCGTTGAACTGCTGGCGAGCGCGGCTGGATTCCTGGCCGGTGACCTTGGCCAGGCTGTCATTCATGCGCGCGGTCTTGGCAATGTTGGTGCGGATGCCGCCGGGGTGCACACAGCTGGCCGATACCCCGCAGCCTTCCATGTCCAGTTCCTGGCGTAGCGATTCGGTGAAGCCGCGCACGGCGAACTTGGTGGCGTTATAGGCGCTCATGCCCGGCTGGGCGAACAGGCCGAACACGCTGGAAACGTTGACCACATGGCCTTCGCCACCGGCCTTGATGTGCGGCAGGAAGGCCTTGGTGCCGTACACCACGCCCCAGAAGTTGATGTTCATGATCCACTCGTATTCCGAGTAATCGCTGCCGTCCACGGTGCCGGCGTGGGCGACACCGGCGTTGTTGAAGATCAGGTTGACGCGACCATGGTCCAGCACCACCTGTTCGGCCCAGGCGTGCACGGCATCGCGGTTGGCGACATCAACGCGTGTCTCGGTGACCTGCACGCCCAGCTTGCGCGCCATGGCGGCGGTGTCCGCCAGGCCTTCGGCGTTCACGTCGGCGAGCGCCAGGTGGCAGCCCTGACGGGCGAGGGCGCAGGCGAGGGCGCGGCCGATGCCGGAACCGGCACCGGTGACAGCGGCGACTTTGTTCTCGAAGGATTTCATGCTGGTACCTCTTGATTAGCCATCAGCAGCGGGCCCTGGGCGGCATGCACCGGCGCGCTGCGGCTGAAATGGTAGGCCGCGGGGTCGAAGTTGCGGGTCAGCAGGCGGTAGCGCCAGGTGAAGCCGGGCCAGACGGTGCAGTTGCGACCGGTGACCGGGTGCAGGTACCAGCTCTTGCAGCCGCCGGCATTCCATACGGTGTTGCCCAGGCTGCCCTGGAGCTTGCCGTTGAACCTGTCCTGCACGTCGCGTTTGACTTCCAGGCTGCGCAGGCGGCGTTCGTCGAGCAGCTTGAGGGCGCCGAGCACGTAATGGATCTGCGATTCGATCATGTAGACCATCGAGTTGTGGCCCAGGCCCGTGTTCGGTCCCATGAGGAAGAACAGGTTCGGGAAGCCGGCGGTGAGAGTGCCCTTGTAGGCCTCGGGACCCTGCGACCAGGTGTCCAGCAGGTCGACACCGTTGCGGCCGAAGACCACGCCGCGGGGCAGGGGATCGCTGGGGGTGAAGCCGGTGCCGAAGATGATGGCGTCGATCTCGCGTTCCGTGCCGTCGGCGGTGACGATGCTGTTCGCGCGGATTTCGCGGATGCCGTCGGTGATCACGTCGACGTTGGGCTGGGTCAGGGCCGGGTAGTAGTCGTTGGAGATCAGCACCCGCTTGCAACCCATGGTGTAGTCCGGAGTGACCTTGGCGCGCAGCACCGGGTTCTTGATCTTGCGCTTGATGTGGCCCTTGGCGACCAGTTCGGCGAGCTTCATCACCTTCGGCGTCAGGGCGAAGCCCACCACGCGGCTTTCGAGGATGGCATAGATGCCGCCGCGCCAGAGTTTCTGCAGTAAGGGGAAGCGCTTGAAGCGGGAGCGCTCACCTTCGCTGATGGCGCGATCGGGCTTGGGCATGATCCAGGGCGCGGTGCGTTGGTAAAGGTCGAGCTGGGCGACCTGCTTCTGGATCTGCGGCACGAACTGGATGCTGGAGGCGCCGGTGCCGACTACCGCCACACGCTTGCCGGCAAGATCGAAGTCATGGTTCCACTGCTGGGAGTGGAAGCTCGTGCCCTTGAACTTCTCCAGATCTTTCAGTGCCGGGATCGCTGGGGTGGACAGGGCGCCCATGCCGGACACCACGAACTGCGCGCTGTAGTGATTGCCGGCGGCGTCCTCGATCTGCCACAGCTCGTCCACGTCGTTCCAGGCCAGACGGGTGATCTCGGTGCCGAGCAGGGTCTTGTCCTGCAGCCGGTACTTTTCCCAGCAGCCTTCCAGGTAGGACTTGATCTCTTCCTGCTTGGCGAACATCCGCGTCCAGTCCGGGTTCGGCTCGAAGGAGAAGGAGTACAGGTGCGATTGCACGTCGCAGCCGCAGCCCGGGTAGTTGTTCACTCGCCAGGTGCCGCCGATGCCGGGCTCTTTTTCGAATACGAGGAAATCGTTCTCGCCTTTCTGCTTCAGGCGGATCGCCATGCCCAGGCCGGAGAATCCGGAACCTATGATGGCGATCTTGCAATGGCGGGCAGAGGGTCGGGGTGACGCAGTCATTGGCTGGGCTCCTGTTCTTATTAATTGCGGCGTATACAGCTGTATACCAAGGTAGACATCTGTATACTCGCCGGCAATCCAACGCCGTCACAACCAACCTTAGGTAGGGCCCGAGATGAATTCCGCCAGCGGTGACGAGCCCCAGTCGCCAGAACGAACGCCCGATGCCCCCGGTAAGCGCCTGCTCATGGAAGCGGCGTTGCGCCTGGGTTCCCAGAGTCGCAGCCTGGGCAACCTGGGGCTTCGCGAGCTGGCGCGGGAGGCCGGGCTGAACCCCAATACCTTCTACCGCCACTTCAAGGATGTGGAGGACCTGGGGCTGGCCATCATCCGCAACATCGCTACCCAGCTGCGCCAGCCGCTGCGTGATCTGCGACGCGAGGCGGCGGCCCGCGCCGTGAAGGGTGATGGCGGACTGCTGCCGAAATTGATGGGTATCGACCTGGGCCGCGGACGGCGCGTCTGTCATGAGACGGTGCACTTGTTCTTCGATTTCGTCGACGAGAATGCCGAGGCGTTCGTCATCGGCGTGCGCGAGCTGCATGGCGCTTCCCCGGTTCTGCGGGAGGCTTTGCGCGAAGTGATGGAAGACTTCGCCGCCGACATGGCCGAAGACGTCCGCGAGTACAAACTGCTGCCGACTATGGTGGCCGAGCCGGTGGTGCGACGAGTGTCGCGGCTGGTCAGCCGCAACCTGTTCCAGATGTCGCTGGACTACATCAGTGAACCGGAGCGTCGCGAGGCGATTCGTGAGGAGGCAGTGGAACAAGTGCTGTTCCTCTTCACTGGTGCCAGTGTGTTGCAGGCGGTAGGCGCGTTGTAGGTGTTTTTCTGGGGTGGCGAGCTCATTCGCGAATGAATGCACCTTTAGGTTGCTTGCTGCCCTGTCCGGGTGGAAAGCCTGGGTCCCGATGAGGGGGTTAGGCTTTCTATTTGCTGGCGCACATCCCTGCCCACGGCCTTCAGACGTCTGTCGGAAGCTCCTCTCCAGCGTCTACCTCTCTCCCTGCACGAAGAAGCTCTTTTTCCAGTGTTCATTCTGAACTGGCCTGATAGCGGTAATACGACGGCTCGCGGCAGTCTCCTGCGTTCTGTATTTGCGCAGGGAAGTATCTCCACATGCTTGACGGACTCCACCCCATCTTCGACCCACGCTGCCACAAGCCCCGCGTTTGCACCTTTGATGCACTGCTTCACGTGCTCGCCTTCCGGGGCAAGACGGCCAGCTTCAGATTCCTCCCACTACCCGCACCGAAGTTCTTAGTTCGCCCGCGCGTGCCACCGGCCCAGTCATTGCGGCCCCGGCACGGGGTGATCAGTAGCTTCAATGACGAAGTGCACACCGTACATCGCCGCTGGTACGCCGAGCTGCTCACCAAGCGCCTGGGCCAGAAAGGAGATGCCCCATGAGACCCGCCAACGCCAGGCACCCCGAAATCGTCGTGCCCATCGCCCTCCAGCGCACCCACGAAGCGGTCTGCAGCGCGCCCTGGTTCGTCTGCGATACCGAGTACCGGCCCTGGCCGGCCAGCTACAAGCCCCTGATCAATGGCGAGGAGGCCTTTCGTGCGGTGCACCAGGCCATCGCCAATGCCGAGCGCTCGGTCGACATCATCTGCTGGGGCTTCCAGCCCTCGATGCACTTCATCCGCGACGGCAGCGACGACCGCTGCATCGGCGTACTGCTGGAAGAGAAGGCCCGGCAAGGCGTGCAGGTGCGCATCCTGGGGTGGGAGATGCCGCTCAATGCAGCCGGGGTGGTGGGTGAAGCCAACTTGCCCGGTAAGGGCGGCCTCGCCGACCGGGCAGGGCAGACCTCCAGCGATGAGCAGTACGCCTACGACCGCCAGTGGTTCAAGCAATACGCGGTCGCCGATAACAAGGCCGCCGGGTTGGCGGATGCCCATATCCCGCTGTTCGTCAGCCGTGACTTCAGCTGGTCCGAACGCGCGGAAATCGCCTATCAGCTCAAGCTCAAGCGCCTTGACCCGGAGCTGGCCAAACGCTCCGCCCTGACCATGCGCCACACGGTGACCCACCACCAGAAGTCCGTGCTGGTCGACTTCGAATTGCCGGAGCGGGCCATCGGTTTCGTCATGGGCCACAACATGCTCGACGAGTACTGGGACACCGACCACCACTCGGCCCTCTGGCGGCCGGATCCCAAACGGCCCGACGCGAAGACCCACGCCCCCAATCGCGGCCCTCGCGGCGCCTTGCCGCGCCAGGACATTTCCTGCCAGATCACCGGCCGGATCCTCAGGGACCTGCACCACAACTTCGCCACCGCCTGGGCCAAGGAAACCGGTGAGGACCTGCTGCATGCGCGCAATGCCAATGAACTGGCCAAGCAGTTACAACCGCGCCCGGAGCACGGCAACACGCTGATGGCCCAGCTCCTGCGCACCCAGGCGCAAGAAACGGAGGCCGTGCGCGACATCCAGGCCGGCTACCTGAAGGCCATCAACAACGCCACCCAGTTCATCTACATCGAGAACCAGTACTTCCGCTGGCCGCCACTGGCCGAGGCGATCAAACAGGCGGCCCAGGACCAGACCCGCGCCGAGCGGGACCCGGGCAAACACGGCGCCCTGCACCTGTTCGTGATCACCAATGTCACGAAGGAGGGCCTCGGCGCCGGCACCGTCAACACCCAGCGCATGCTGGAAAGCCTGGGCCGGGCCGACACCATTCCGGCGGTCACCAAGCTGTTGCGCATCGAGAAGGTCAAACGGGACATGCCGCCCCAGCCCAGGCCCGATGGCGCCAATGACCGACACGGGCACCGAGAACTAGCCCAATGGCAAGCCGAGCTCGACCGGCAGGTCAAACAGATTAAAGACGACGATGTGATTCCTGAAGAGCGCCCCGGCCTGAAAGCGCACGTCTGCTCCCTGGTCGCGCCCGACTCGCCGGCCGGCCAACCCTGGGTGCCAGTGTACATCCACTCCAAGCTGATGATCGTCAACGACGTCCTCACCACCCACGGCTCGGCCAACATCAACACCCGCAGCATGCAGGTGGACAGCGAACTGAACATCCTCCACGAGTGGCACAGCGTGACCCAGGCCATGCGCCGGCGGCTGTGGGATCTGCATACGGATGGAAAGGGGGTGCAGGATGATCCGGGAGATGCCTTCGACGCTTGGCAGGAGCTCATCAACGAGAACAAGGAACGTCAATCGAGCAAATCGACACCCGATACCCCTCTGGTGGAGTTCCTGTATGACAAGGCCATCCTGAGGAACCTCGACTGATGCGTTTCCTGCTCCTGCTCACGACCCTGCTACTGGCTGCCTGTGGCAGCCATGGACTCAAACTGAAAAAGGACCCGACCGTGGACCCGATCCCTCAGATCAAGGCCAACCTGGCCTTCACCTGCCAGCATGAACGCATCCCCGAACCCTCGGCCGACAGCGACCTGCTGTTCCAGTACGCCCGCTGGCTGCAGAAGAACAACCAGCTCAAGGAGGACCCGGCCGTGGACGCCGAGGTCGAGCGGCTCTACCGCATCGCCGCCGCGCACTAGCACTACAAGGCCACTATCAACCTGGTGAACGGTGCCTTTCGTAGTCATTTCCAGGTACGCGGTGCCGAGCGCCTGCGCTTGAGCCAGGAGCTGATCGACGCCGGCGTGGCCACCGGCTACTACTTCGTCGGTCTCTTCCTGCAGCGCGGCTCAGCCGGCTTGCGGGAGGACCCGGCCATGGCCCTGCGGTACTACCGCAAGGCCGCCGACGAGGGCAGCGCCCTGGGGCAGGCGCTTGTGGCCGACAAGCTGGCGCCCATCGATATCGCCCCGGACATCGCTCGGCAGATGCGCCGTTGCGCGGCCGAACAGGGACATGGGGAGGCGGCTACAGACCTGGGCGTCAACTTGAAAAACAGAGGGGATTTCCAAGGGGCGCTGGAAGCTTTTCAGCTGGGGGTGGCGGCAGGTTACAGCACCTCGGCTTCTTTCCTGAGTAATGGTTTTCGCGGTCCAAAGCCAGATAATCGGCTGCATTACCTTGCTCAACAGGAAGACCTAGAGCGCGCTGAGCGCTACAACAAGATCCGGCGTGTTCTGGGGAACTACTCCTACGCCCAACCCTCAGTCCCCGAAATCAACGACATCGTGCCCTTGCCGCCCGCCAAGCTGCCGCCCTGGGACGGCACGCTCAAATGGCTGGAAGCGCGCGAAGCCAACATTCCACCGCCCAAACCCAGCGAGGCGCTGACCCAACAACTGGCCAAGGCCCGGCAACTCGACCCCGCCACCGGTCGGCCGCTGACGGGGTCACCCCACTTCATCACGGTCGATGCACCCGCGCCGGTCTGCGACAGCGGCCAACCCTGCCTCCACGCCGGCTACTGGCAAGTCGTGGCGCTGACCCAGAATCGTCTGGCCCATCTCCACGACGGCGCCATTCGCCGCTTCGAACAGGGCGAAATCCTGCCCACGCTGCTGGTGCGGCAGAGCCATCGCCGCCTCTGGCCGCTGCCCGACAGGGTCACAGTGGGCGAGGAACTGGTTGAGTGGAGAATGCTCGGTGAAGCCTAGGGCTTGTGTGCTGGCTGTTTTGTTTTGCTCTTGGCCGCCTGCGGCGGCCATGGACTCAAACTGAAAAAGGATTCCGCCCTGGACCCGGAACCGAGCATTTCCATCAGCCAGTCTTCGTTGATCGCCAGGCCGAGTTGACTAACATCTTGACCAGGTTGGCGTAGCGGTGAAGTCCAACCAGAGCGTCCGGGAGGCGCGACTTTCTGGCCGGTAGTTACTCCCTCCACCCATGTGTACAAGAACATTGCAGGTATCGGTTGGCCATCGGTAGGCGAATCAAGCAACTGCATTGCCCGTAGGAGCTGGCTTGCCAGCGAATGGCCCGTTTCGCTGGCAAGCCAGCTCCTACAAGGCTCTTGGCCTGCTGGTAAATTTCTCGCATCCGCTAACGCAGATATAGCGAATTCATTCGCCCAAGAGATGGGTTATCACCGTCATTCCCCGTCTTCTCCAACCGTTGCGTTCTCTTCCTTGGCCTTGGCCATGCTGTGGTGGAGGAAGGCCTGGGCGATCACTGCGCGGAGCTGGTCGTCGTCCCAGGGTTTGGTGAGGAACTTGTAGATGGCCCCCTGGTTGATGGCGTCGGTAACGGACTTCAGGTCGGTGTAGCCGGACAGCACGATGCGAATGGTGTCGGGATAGAGGTCCTTGACCCGGCTGAGGAACTCGGTGCCGTTCATTTCCGGCATGCGCTGGTCGGAAAGGATGACCTGGATGTCGTGCTTGGCCAGTTGCGCGAAAGCGTCCTGGGCGCGGGTAGCGGTGAGAATCTGGTAGCCGTCGCGGCGCAGTACGCGGGTCAGCGCGCGGAGGATGTTTTCCTCATCGTCCAGCAGCAGCAGGGTCTGGGTGTTGCTGGTGCCGGAGCGCGTGTCCAGGTAGGACGCCGGGCTCTTGTGATGTTCGTGGAGGAACTGGTCGAGCTGCTCGAAGGGCATGGGGCGGGCGAAGTAGTACCCCTGGAACTCGTCACAATGGCTCTTCTTCAGGAAGGCGAACTGGGATTCGCTTTCCACCCCTTCGGCGATCACGCGCAGTCGCAGGTGGTGGGCCATGGAGATGATGCCCTGGGTAATCGCCGCATCGTGCCGGTCGCTAATGATCTCCTGGACGAAGGCACGGTCGATCTTCACCTTGTCGATGGGCAGCCGCTTTAGATAGTTGAGGCTGGAGAAACCGGTGCCGAAGTCGTCGATCGACAGACGCACGCCCAGGGTCTTGAGTGCCTGCAAGGTGGCGATGGCGCGCTCGGCGTTGTCCAGCAGCACGGTTTCGGTGATCTCCAGTTCCAGCAACTCGGCCGGCAATCGCGTTTCTTCGAGGACACGCCGCACGCTGTCGACGAAGATGTTGCGCTGGAAGTGCACTGCCGAGATGTTCACCGCCACCACCGTGCCGGTCATGCCCCGATCCAGCAGTTCACGGCAGTCGCGACAGGCGGTGGCGAGAACCCATTCGCTCAGGGGGATGATCTGCCCGGTGTCTTCGGCTACCGGTACGAACTGCGCCGGCGAAATGAAGCCAAGCAGCGGGTGCTGCCAGCGCAGCAGGGCTTCGAAGCCGGTGACGCGACCGTTGCGGCCGTCGATCTGCGGCTGGTAGTAGAGCATGAAGGCGTTGGCTTCCAGGGCCTTCTGCAGCTCATTGCGCAGGGTCACCCGTTCGCTGACTTTCTGTTCCAGGTCGGTGGTGTACCACTGGTAGCAGTTGCGTCCCTGTTGCTTGGCCTTGTACATCGCCAGGTCAGCCTGCTGGATCAGCTGCATGGGCTGCTGCATGCCTTTCTCGCTCACGGCGATGCCCAGACTGGCGGTGATGTGTATTTCGCTGCCGGCTATGGGATAGGGGCGGGCGATGCAGTCGATGACCCGCTCGGCCACCTGCAGCACGTCTTCCTCACGGGCCAGGTCCGGCAGGATCAGGATGAACTCGTCGCCGCCCAGGCGCGCCACGGTATCGCCGGGGCGAACCTGCTGGGTCAGCCGCCGCGCCACTTCCACCAGTATCTGGTCGCCGATGCCATGGCCCATGGAGTCGTTGATCGGCTTGAAACCGTCCAGGTCGATGAACATGACCGCCAGCTTGCGCTGGTAGCGCTGGCTGATCTGGCAGCCCTGGCGCAGGCGGTCTTCCAGCAGCGAGCGGTTGGGCAAACCGGTGAGTACGTCGTGGCTGGCGTTGTAGGCCAGCTCGGACTCCACTCGCTTCTGCTCGGAAATGTCGTTCTGTACACCGATGAAGTGCGTGATCTCGCCATGCTCGTTGGGGACCGGGGCGATGTAGAGGTCGTTCCAGAATGGCGTGCCGTCCTTGCGGAAGTTACGCAGCACGACGTGGACCTCACGCTTCTCCGCCAGCGCATGGCGGATCTCGGCTATGCCGGCCTGCTCGTGGTCCGCGCCCTGGAGGAAGCGGCAGTTTCGCCCCATGGCCTCGGCTGCGGTGTAGCCGGTGATGCGCTCGAAGGCCGGGTTGACGTAGACCACCGGCAGGTCGCTGGCGGTGGCATCGCAGATCATCGCGCCGTTGTAGCTGGCCTCGATGCTGCGCTGGAGGATGCGCAGCTGTTTCTCCGACTCCTTGGCGCGGCTGATGTCGCGGAACGCAATGACCCAGCCGCCGAGGGTCTGCGCGTGCAGGAGCGGCGCGCAGTCGTAGGCTATATGGCGCTCGCCGTCCAGGCTGACTTCACCATGGCGACCCGTGGTGGCGGGAGTGCTGTAGAGGTCCAGTGGCAGGTGATCGATCAGGGCCTGGCCAAGCAGGGCCTCGGGGCTCTGGCCGAGCAGTTCGGCGGCAGCCGGGTTGACGAAGTTCAGCCGTCCCTGGCGATCCACCGCGAGCAGTCCCTCGCCGACGCTGTTGGTGATGGCCGAGGTGAAGTCCAGTTGCTCCTGCAGGCGCTGTTCGCCGGAAAGCACCTGTTGCACCAGGCGGATGTTTTCCAGCGCCGCCACGGCCATCTGCGCGAACTGCTGGGCAATCGCCAGGTCGTCCTGGTTGAAGTCGCCGTCGTACTTGTCGGAGAGCTGGATCAGGCCTAGATGGCGCCCGCCGTGGTCGATCAGCGGCACCGCCAGCCAGCCCTGCAGCGGTAGCTGGCCGCTGCCCGCGTCGCCTGCCGCATCCAGTTCGGCACGAGTCAGCAGCACCGGCTGGTTGCCGACGCAGGTTCGGGCATAGAGCGCGACACCTTCAGCAGGCAACTGCGGTGTCTGCCAGTCCTGGTACTTGGGTGATAGCGAGAAGGCGCCCGGACCCTGGCCATCGCCGAGGTCGATCAATGACTGATGCGAGCCCACCAGCAGGCGCAGTTGCTCGCACATGAAGTCCAGCAGGGTGCGGGTGTCGAGAATGCCGCCAATACGCAGTGCAGTGTCGCTGAGACCGTGCAGGAGCAACGCCTTGCGCTCCGACTGGACGAGCGTGTCCTGCAGGGCGCGGGTCATGCGGTTGCGTTCGCCGATGTTCTTGGCGATGCCGAAAACCCCGACTATCTGCCCTTCGACGACGATGGGCAGGTGGGTGATGTCCAGCTCCAGCGAGCCGCCAGCCCGGTCGTGGCAGCGCACTTCGAAGCGCTGCGCCTTGCCCTTGAGGGCGCTGCGGAAATGCTCGCGGACGTGTTCGATTTCGGCGTCGAGCACCAGCCGGGAAAACGATTCGCCGAGCAGGTCTTCGGCGTTGAAGCCGATCAGCTCGCAGCCGGCCTGATTGAGACTGAGGAAGCGACCATTGCGGTCCAGGGAGAACACCGGGTCAGGGTTGAAGATGAACAGGGAACGGTAGCGCTGCTCGCTTTCCAGGAGCCGCAGGCGATCGTTCTGGCGTTCGATGGCGATGGCCGCGAGCTGGCCGGCGGTGCCGATCAATTGCAGGGACTCGTCGTCCGGGGAGCAGGGCTGGTGCAGGTAGACGGCGAATGTGCCGAGTACGTCGCCGTGGTGGGAGATCAGCGGGATTGCCCAGCAGGCGCGCAGGCCGTGGCGCATGGCCTGGTCACGGTGTTCGTGCCAGAGGGGGTCTTCGCTGATGTCTTCGCTGACCACCATCTGCCTGCGGAATACCGCGGTTCCGCAGGCGCCGGCCAGGGGGCCGATGGACTGGCCGTCCAGCGCCTGGTTGAAGGCGTCCGGCAGACTTGGCGCGGCGCCCAGGTGCAGGTGCTTGTGATCGCCGCTAACCAGGAGGACCGAGCACAGGGCTGAGGGGTCGAGGGTTTCGCTCATCAGGCAGATGGCCTTGAGGATCTCCGCCAGCGGCTGGTCGGTGGAGATCATGCTGAGGATGTCGCGCTGGTCCTCGGCATAGGCTTCATGACGCACCAGGCTGGTGATGTCGTGGGCGACGGCGAACAGGGTGCGCTCGCTCTCCGACCAGCCGGCGGACCAGAGGAGGTGGACGACGCTGCCATCCTTGCGCTGGCAGCGGTTGCGCACGGCATCCCATGACTCTCCCTGGATGATGGCTTCGATATCGCCGCGTGTGCGCTCGCGGTCCTCGTTGAGGACGAAGTCGGTGTAGGGGCGGCCGATCATCTCCTCCGGCCGATAACCGAGCACGCTGTGGCTGGAGGGGCTGACCTGGGTGAAGCGCTCGGAAGCGTCGATGGCGCAGAGCACATCCATGGAGTGGTCCATGATCCGCTGGTTCTGCGCCTGCAGGCGAGCCTGGTGCTGCAGGCTCAGTTCCAGTTCGCGGTTGCTTTCGCGAAGGCGCTGGCTGCGTTCGAGGGCGAGCCGGGAGAAGCTCTGGCTGACCATCAGGAGGAAGGTGAAACCCAGGCCGAACAGCATGAACAGCGGTGGTAGATAGACCGAGGCGTAATCGCTGCGCGGCAGGGCCTGGTAGGTGCGCATGCGCCAGCGGCCCTCCGGGCCCAGGTCGGTGAACTGCATGTCCACCGGGAACAGGCTGCGGCCATCTCTGCCCGTGCCGGACTCATAGATGCGCCGCTGGCCTTCGAAGACCTCCAGTACGAATCCATCCAGGTTCCTTCCCAGTTGGCGATCCAGGGTGGCGCTGATGTCCAGGCTGGCCACCAGCAGCGCCTTGGGTTGGCCGTCGATGTGCAGAGGTGTAGCGACCAGCGTGCTGTTGTCGGTGGCGCTGAAGCTCTGCGCCGGGCTCATCTGTGCAGCAGTACCCTGACGCACCTGTTGAAGCCAGTCGCGCAGCTCGGACTGGGCGAGGAAGCGCGCCAGCCAGTCGTCTGCCACGCGGTTGCGTCCTTGCTGCAGGAGTGGCTTGAGATCGGCGTCGAGTACGGCGATCAGGTTGAGGTTGGGGAAGTCCCGCAGGTAGCTGTCCGCTTCCTGTTGCCAGAGTCGCTCCGGCGGCATTCCTTCCAGGGTCTGCCAGCGCTCGGCCATGCGCTGGACGAGCTGCCGGCGCACGGTAACGGTATTTTCGATGGTGGATTGGGCGCGCAGCAGAAGCTGGTGGCTGTGGGCATTGAGGGTGGAAATCTCATTCAGGCTGAGGAGGAACCAGCCGATGCAGGTGGTCAGCGTGCCCAGAATGCCGGTGGCCATGGCACGCCGGTTCAGCAGGCTGCGCTGGTCCTGCGGCAGCGCACAGAGCATCAGCACGGCGGTGCCGAGCAGGGCGATGAAAAGGTGGGTGACGTGCCCGGCTTCCGGCCGGAAGGCGAAGCGAGGCAAGCCGTGGCCGGCGCCCAGCAGCGACAGTTCCGAAAGCAGTGCCAGACCGATCAGTGTGATACCACAGAGCTGGCTGAGCCAGCGGCCACCCTGGCGGGTGACGGCCAGGAGCATTGCCAGGCCGAAGAGGCAGGCGACGATCGCCAGTTCACTGCGAATGCGCCAATACCCACTGATTAGCGAGCGGCCATGGTCACTGCCGCCGGACAGCACGTTGTGTCCGAGGCTGTAACCGGCCAGGGCGACCAGGGCCAGTCCCGCCAGCCACGAGGCGCGGCGCCAGGCGCGGGTAGCGCTCAGCAGGGCGCTGCCGGCGAAGATGGTGATCATCGCGCTGTCGGGCAGCAGTACCAGTTCGTAGCGCGCCGGATTGGTCATGACCGCGAAGGCGACCATGCTGGTGACGCCCAGCGCGATCAGGGCAAAAGCCAGGCAGTGCAGGTAAGCCTGGTAGCCGAGGTTGCGGTTGTGCTTGGCCATGGGGGCGTGCCGTTCCGGTGGCGGGGGTGGTACTGGCTGACCGGACTCAGTCATCCAGGTCGCAGTCCTCGAGCAGCACGGCGCCATCGGCGTCGCGGCGCACACGAGTCAGCCCCGGGTGCTCGCTTTCCAGGCGCAACAGTTCACGGTGCTGGCGCTCCAGGGTGTCCTGCTGGCCACGAACCTGTTCCAGTAGGCGACGGTTTTCGTCGCGCAGCAGGAAGAGGTCGACGGCGGCCTGCAGGGCGCTTTCGATGTCGTAGTTCTCCCAGGGTTTGGAGAGGAAGCGATAGACCTCGGCACGGTTGATCGCCTGCATCAGCGTGGCGCGGTCGCCATGGGCGCTGAGCAGCATGCGCAGGGCATCGGGCTGTCGCTGACGAGCGAACTGCAGATAGGTCAGGCCGTCCAGTTGCGGCATGTTGAGGTCGCAGATGATGGCGGCGTACTGGTGTTCGGCCAGCGCAGCCAATGCCGTTTCGGGGTTGTCGAAGGGGTGCAGGACCCAGCCCTGCGGTCGCAACAGGCGTTGCAGGGCGCTGAGGATATGGGGTTCGTCGTCCACCAGCTGGATCTTGATCATCGTGGCTGCTCCTTTGCCGTGCTCCCGGCTGCCTCCGGCAGGCGGACGTGAAGGGTATAGCGCGCGCCTTCGCTGGCCTCGAAGGCAATGAGCTTGTCGATCAGGGTGCGGCTGAGCTGTTTGCCTGCGTTGAGCAGGAGCATGCCGCTGTCGGCCCGGAGATTTCGGGTCAGGACCATGCCCGGTTCCAGGCGACGGGTGTCGACGGCGAGGATGCCGGGATCAGCCTCAAGCAGGTCCGGCGCATGGCGGGTGCATAGATCGATGAATTGCCGGCAGAGCGCCGGATCGTAGAGGCGTCCTGCGTAACGGGCGAGAAGTTGCAGGGCTTCCGGTCGGGGCACCGGACGCTGCAGTACCAGCCCGCACTGCAGCTCGACGAAGTCCACTGCCAGTTTGAGCAGGCGTGCGCCGTAGGGAATGACTTCGCCGTGCAGTTGATCCGGGAAGCCGGTGCCGTTCCAGCGTTCCTGGTGGTGGCGGATAAGCCGCCCAGCGTCGTGGAGCGGCTCCAGTGCCATGAGCAGACTTTCGCCCAGCTGCGGATAGCGGCAGTAGCGCTCCCGCTCCTCGCGGTGCAACAGGTCGCTGGGCCGGTTGAGCAGGTGGTCGTCCCAGGTCAGCTTGCCGAGGTTGTAGAGGGCTGCTGCCATGGCCAGGTCGCGGGTATCCGCCTCCGGCAACTGATGTTCGTTGGCAAAGGCCCGCACCAGGGCGATGACCTGGGCATTACCCTGCTTGTCGCCTGGAAGGCGCTGGGAGAGTAGGGAGGAGAACACTTCTGTGGCGGTCACGTAGCTGTGCCGCAGTTCGTCGTAAGCCAGGTCGAGCATGTCGGCGGTCTGTTGCAGCTCGGCGGTACGGTCGCGGACCCGCTGCTCCAGGCTGGCGTTGAGTTCCTGCAGGCGCTGGTTCTGTTCCAGGGTGAGGCGCTCGAGCCGCTGGTGCTCGCGCTCGGCATGCTGATGGGCGAGGGCCTGGCGCAGGGTGAAACGCAGCTCGTCGTCATTCCAGGGTTTGCCCAGATAGCGGTAGATCTGTCCCTGGTTGATGGCGCGGATGCTGGTGTCCAGATCGGTGGCGCCGGTGAGCATCAGCCGCAGTGTGCCGGGCCAGCGCTGTTGTACTTCGGCAAGCAGGGCGGGGCCATCGAGCCCGGGCATGCGGGCGTCGGAAACCACCAGGTCGACCTCATTCGCGGCCAGCAGGCCGAGCGCCTCAGTTCCTCCGTTGGCGGTGAGCAGTTCGTAGGGTTCGCCTCGCAGGACACGTCGAAGGGCGCTCAGGATGTGTTCCTCGTCATCCACCAGCAGCAGGGTGGGGCGGTACTGGGCTTCACTCATGCCTGCGTCCCGCCGGGCAGGGGTTGCTTGCGGGGCAACCAGACGCGGAAGCGCGTGCCATGGCCGGGCTGGCTCACCACTTCGATGCGGCCGTTGTGTTTCTGCACGATGTTGTAGGAGAGCGCGAGACCCAGCCCCGTACCTTTACCCACCGGTTTGGTGGTGAAGAAGGGCTCGTAGATACGATTGAGAATGGCCGGGTCGATGCCCTTGCCGTTGTCTTCTACCTCCAACCAGACCCAATCGCCTTGTTGGCCGCTGCGCAGGCAGATGCGGCCGAAACTCTCGATGGCATGGGCAGCATTGATCAGCAGGTTCATCACCACCTGGTTGATCTGCGATGGGATGCACTCCACCAGCGGCAGCTCGCCGTAATCGCGCAGTACTTCGGCCTTGTACTTGAGTTCGTTGTTGACCAGATTGAGGGTACTGTCGAAACCCTTGTGCAGGTCGGCGGCGCGGAACTCCTCTTCTTCGATGTGGGAGAAGTCCTTGAGGGCGGTAATGATTTTCTTGACCCGTTCGATGCCATCCTCGGACTCGTGGATCAGGGCCTCGACGTCGTTGCGGATGTAGTCGTACTCCAGGCTGCGCTTGAGCTGCTGGAGTTCTTCCAGGCTCCCGACGCCGTCTACCGCGTCGACGATGCGCAGCAGGTCGTTGACGTAGCCGGTGAGGGTCTTGAGGTTGGAGAACACGTAGCCGATGGGGTTGTTGATCTCATGGGCCACGCCGGCGGCCAACTGGCCGATTGCTGCGAGCTTTTCCGACTGCAGCAGCTGGGCGTTGGCTTTCTCCAGCTTGTGTACCAGTTGTTCCTGTTCCAGCTGCTTGCTGCCCAGGGCGTTGAGAGCGGCGGCCAATTGCTCGTTGGAACGGGCGAATTCGGTGGTGTCGTAGAGCAATAGCCCCAGGCAGC
Organism: Pseudomonas sp. JS3066; assembly: GCF_036328175.1. Classification (NCBI taxonomy): domain Bacteria; kingdom Pseudomonadati; phylum Pseudomonadota; class Gammaproteobacteria; order Pseudomonadales; family Pseudomonadaceae; genus Pseudomonas; species Pseudomonas sp. JS3066. The sequence continues at coordinate 3,551,795 of NZ_CP143312.1, read as the reverse complement.
GTTCACCGCGGCAATCGAAGGGAAACAGCAGGGTGCTCTGCAGGCGCAGGGGGGTCACCTGACCTTCGGGGCTGTAGGGGAGCTGGATCAGGTAGGGATCTTCCCGCCAGTGGGTGTAGGCGTGCAGACCCTGGTCGCGAGCCCTGGCCACCATCTTGCCGAGGCGTGGCGTGTCCGTTTCCGGGAAGACAGCGGTCAGGGGTTGTCGCAGGGCCGGGCCCAGGACTTTTCCGCTGCGCTGGCTGACGAATTCGTTCCAGTGAAGGATGCGCAGCTCCTGGTCGAGGATGATGACGCCCACCTCGATCTGTTCTACCAGGGCTCCGGCAAGGTCCAAAGGGCTGCTTTCCATGATGTCGCCCGCTTTTTTCGCTGTGGAACGGTTGGCAGGGTTGAATTCTGGCGCTTGTCCGACTTTGTTGTACGAAGTGTATGACAGATTTCAGGCGTCTGAATCCTGTCGAAGATTGCGCCTGATGGCGCCTGGGAATCCCTTCAACTGGAATGCAAGGTTAGACCATGGGGCTGGAGCCAAGGGCTGAGGCACAGGTTCGCTACGAATTCGGGTTTCCCGACGGCCGCCTATGGGTGCATGAGGTGGACCTGGCGGGGCAGAGCGAAAGCTCGGATAACGCGCCTGAATGGGCCCGGCTGGGCTTCGGGCAGTGCACCCATTGCCCGCTGAAGGCGACGGAGGTGCGCGATTGCCCCTTCGCGCGGGTGCTGGCGCGGCCGGTGGCGGTGCTGGCGCGTTCACCGTCTTACGAGGAAGTACGGGTGGCCGTGTTCTGGCGGGGCCGGGAAATTCGCCAGCAGACCACCTTGCAACGTGCGCTCGGCTCGCTGCTGGGACTGCTCGGGGCGACCAGCGGTTGCCCGCATACCCGGATGTTAAGGGCGATGGCCTGGTTCCATTGGCCATTCAGCAGCTCGGCGGAAACGCTTTATCGTGCCCTGGGCACCTACCTGCTTGGGCAGCACCTGCGCAGGCAGCGCGGGCTGGAACCGGACTGGGACATGGATGGCTTGCGCGAGCAGTACCGTAACCTGCGGCTGGTCAATCTGGGGATGGCCGGACGCCTGCGCGCTGCCGCGGAGGAGGATTCCAGCCTCAACGGACTGATCCTGCTGGACCTGCTGGCGGCCGACACCCTGTATTCGCTGGACAGCTACGAAGGGGAGCTGGATGGGTTCTTCGCGGAGTTTTTCGAGGACAGTTGAAGCGAGCTCTGTTGTGGGGGCGAATTTGTTCGCCAAGGGCAGCGACGTTGCCCCCTCGAACGCATCAGGGCGGACCTGTGGCCCGCTTGGCGATTGAAATCGCCCCTACAGAAGCACTCCAGCCGAGCGGTCAGCCGTTGAAACCCAGGCGTTCCTTCCAGCGCTTTTCCAGCGCCTTGGTTTCGTGGTCGAGCGGGTGGAATCCGGGGCGGTAGTAATCCAGATAGGGCTTGATCATCTTCGGGAAGTAACCGTTGCGCGGGCCGAGAAGCGTCTTCAGGCCACGGGCCCAGCTGCGCCAGTTGAACAGCTGGCCATCCTTGCGCATCAGGTGGACCTGGAAGGTCATGATCACGCCGAAGAACAGAAGCGTGGTCAGCACCATTGTGCCGGTGCGGATCAGGTAGCCGCCGCCAATTGCGTTGTAGGCGTCGTAGCAGACCGCCTTGTGTTCGTTTTCCTCGATCGCGTGCCACATCCACAGCTTGTACATCTTCGGGTCGTCCATCTGGGTGTTGATGTCTTCCCGGCGCAGCAGTTGCTCGGCCATGGTGGCGGTGAAGTGTTCCAGCGCGCATGTGGCGGCCAGGCGCTGCTTCCTGGTGGTGATGCGAGTGACCCACTCCAGCAGTACCTTGATGCGAAGTTCCAGGCGCTCCAGATCGATGCCGTGCTCGGCGGCGTAGTCGTTGTAGGTCGCGTGCTCCTTGGAGTGCATGGCTTCCTGGCCGATGAAGGCGCTGATGTCCTTCTGCAGCTGGGGGTCACTGACCTGGTCGCGCACGGCGCGGACGCTGTCGACGAAGAATTTTTCGCCGTACGGGAAGAGCGAGGAGAGGTTGTTCATGAAGTGCGTCATGAAGGGATCGCCACTCCACCAGTACTTCTGGGTCGACGCAAAGCTGAAGTCCATGCGGCGGACAGGAAAGTTGGCCTTGGGCAGGGGGGCGCTGACGCTGGCTGTCATGCGGGAATCCTCTCGGGCTCGGCGAGCCGTCCATTCGTTGTTATCGGCGGGCACGTCAACCGTGCCATCAGTCGATGTAACTATTGAGGATCGAGCGAGGAGGCGCGAGGGGCTGGGCGCCAACTTTCGGCGGGTGATTGCGGCGTGGCGTGGGGTGAGGAGTAACGCCAGCCGGAAGCGATGTAACCCGCAGCGGCTGGCTGTGCTTCGGTTGGGGCCCGCTGGCGCAGGCCCGCAAGTCCGATCAGCGTTCGTCGAGGGCGAAGGCGGTTAGGGCGAAGGTGGGGATGCCGGCGTCGGCGAGGCGTTCGGAGCCTCCCAGCTCGGGCAGGTCGATGATGGCAGCGGCCTCGAACACGCTGGCGCCCATGCGCCGTACCAGGCGGGTGGCGGCCAGCAGGGTACCGCCGGTGGCGATCAGGTCATCGAAAATCAGTACCCTGTCGCCGTCGCACAGGCTGTCGCTATGCACTTCGAGGAAGGCTTCGCCGTATTCGGTCTGGTAGGGCTCGGAAAGCACGTCGGCCGGAAGTTTGCCTTGCTTGCGGAAGAGCACCAGGGGCTTATTGAGTTCGTAGGCGATGATCGAGCCGATCAGGAAACCACGAGCGTCCATCGCACCGATGTGGCTGAAGTCGGCTTCGACGTAGCGCTGGATGAAGCTGTCGGCCACCAGGCGCAGGGCGCGGGGGGACTGGAACAGCGGTGTGATGTCGCGGAACACGACGCCGGGCTTGGGGAAGTCCTCAACAGGGCGGATCAGTGTCTTGATGGAGAAGTCGTCGAAGATCATCGTGGATGCCTGATGGGAAGGGCGGGTGGAACAGGCGGGGCCGTCAGATTGGCGGGCCCGCAACAATCAGCTTTCGATGGTCCCGCCAGCCATGGCGCAGAGTTCGATTGGGTCGAGGATATGCACTTCCTTGCCCTCGGCAGCGATCAGGTTGGCCTGCTGGAATCGGGTGAAGACCCGGGAAACGGTTTCGACCGCCAGCCCCAGGTAGTTGCCGATTTCGTTGCGCGACATGGCCAGGCGGAACTGATTGGCGGAGAAACCACGGGCGCGGAAGCGGGCCGAAAGGTTGACCAGGAAGGTGGCGATGCGCTCATCGGCTGTCTTCTTGGAAAGCAGCAGCATCATCTGTTGGTCGTCGCGGATTTCACGGCTCATCACACGCATCAATTGGCGGCGCAACTGCGGCAACTGGACCGAGAGCTCATCGAGGCGCTCGAAGGGAATTTCGCACACGGAGGTGGTTTCCAGTGCCTGGGCGGAAACCGGGTAAAGCTCGGTATCCATGCCAGAGAGGCCAACCAGTTCGCTGGGCAGGTGGAAACCGGTGATCTGTTCTTCGCCGGTGTCGGTCACGGTGAAGGTCTTGAGCGCACCGGAGCGCACGGCGAAGACTGAACCGAAGGCATCGCCTTGGCGGAAAAGGAGCTCACCTTTCTTCAGGGGACGGCCGCGCTTGACGATTTCGTCCAGCGAATCCATGTCCTCCATGTTGAGCGACAGCGGCAGGCAGAGTGCGGCCAAGCTGCAATCCTTGCAATGGGCCTGGGGGAGGTTGCGCACCTTGATGATCTCGGACATGAGCTATTCCTTGCAGAGCAAACACACATAGCGCGTAAGGTTAACGCAGGGTCCTGGCAACGGCCAGAAAAAGCCTGCCTGACTCTCAGTTCAAGATTGATCGATAACGGCCGATATCTGGGCTGAGTTTCAGGCAAGGAGCGGCCTTATGTTGCGCTTTGATACCAATGGCCCGGTGTATCGGGTAGCTGACGCAGTGCGGCGACAGGTCGCACGTGAGGACGACGCCCCCGTTGACCAGAATGCCGTGCGCCAGGGGATCCGCGTCAGTCTTTCCGATCTGGGCAAGACGCGTGCGGCACAGAAAAACGACGACATCGATCAGAGCAGTCTGCCCGATGGCATCAAGGAGCTGTTGAAGTTGATCCGCGCGCTAAAGGCGCAGATTGCCGAGCGGCAGGCTGAACTGGAGGCAATAGCAGCCGACCAGAGCCTGGACGAGGAAGCCCGTTTGCAGCGCCTGGAAGCGTTGCGCGGCGAACTGGCTTCACTGCAAGGCGCGCTCAGCAGTGCCAACCTCAATCTCGCCAAAGCGATTCGCGAAGCCGGGCTCAGCGATGAGCAATCGCTCGAAGTCGGCAAGCTGCTGAGCGCATGAGTCGGCTCAGATCACCCGTGAGAAACGCTGCTGGTTGTGGTCGGCCAGGTAGTGGTCGAAGAGCATGCACAGGGAACGTACCAGGAGACGACCGGCAGGCAGTACGTCGATTCGGCTGTCAGTGAGGTCGATCAGACGATCCTGGTGCATTTGCTGAAGTTGCGGCCAGATATTGGCGAAATAGCCGCGGAACTCAATATTGAAACGGGTTTCGATGCTGGCGAAATCCAGTTCGAATTCACAGATCAGTTGTTGAATCACCGCCCGTCGGATGCGGTCATCCTCGTCGCACAGCAAACCGCGATTGGTTGCGAGCAGATTCCGCTCCAGTTCGCCCTGGTACTCGTTGAGTTGCACCGCGTTCTGGCAGTAGAGGTCGCCAATCTGGCTGATGGCGGAAACGCCGAGACCAATCAGGTCGCAATGACCGTGGGTGGTATAGCCTTGGAAATTTCGCTGCAGGCGGCCGTCTTCCTGGGCGATGGCCAGTTCATCGTCAGGCAGGGCGAAGTGGTCCATGCCGATATAACGATACCCGGCGGCGCTCAGTTGCTCGACGCTACGCTGGAGCATTTCCAGCTTCTGTCCGGGGCTGGGAAGGTCTTCACCGCGAATCCGCCGCTGTGGCATGAAGCGATCTGGCAAGTGGGCGTAATTGAACACCGAGAGCCGGTCCGGTTGCAGGGCGATCACTTCGTTCACGGTGCGGGCAAAGCTCTCCGGGGTCTGCTTGGGTAGGCCATAGATCAGGTCCAGATTCAGCGAACGGTACTGCAAGGTGCGCGCGGCTTCGACTATGGCACGGGTCTCATCGAGGCTTTGCAGGCGGTTGACAGCGCGTTGCACTGCTGGCTCGAGGTCCTGTACGCCGAGGCTGACGCGGTTGAACCCCAGGTCGCGGAGAAGGCCCATGGTGGACCAGTCGGCCTCGCGAGGGTCGATCTCGATGCCGTAGTCGCCGGAGTCGTCGTCCAGCAGATTGAAGTGCTTGTGTAGATGGCCCATGAGCCGTCGCAGTTCATCATGACTCAGGAAGGTGGGGGTGCCGCCACCAAAGTGCAGCTGCTCGACTTTCTGTTGCGGATCGAGGTGGCAGGCGATGAGTTCGATTTCCCGCTCCAGGTGCTCCAGGTAGGGCAGGGCGCGGCCGCGGTCCTTGGTGATGACCTTGTTGCAGGCGCAGTAGTAGCAGATGTTCGCGCAGAACGGCACGTGTACGTACAGCGATAGCGGACGGCGGGCTTTGCGGCTGTCGCGCAGGGCGTGGAGCAGGTCGAATGACCCCACCTTGTGGTTGAACTGAACGGCGGTGGGGTAGGAGGTGTAGCGGGGGCCTGGAGTGTCGTAGCGGCGGATCAGGTCCGCGTCCCAGCAAATATTGTCGAGCATACGGGAATCCCCGGTTCGGCTGTCTGTGCCAGGGAGTCTATGGGGCCGCCATCAGGGCGACCTTGATTTGCATCAAGCCGTCTAAGGGCTGTGGGTGCCGTGCTGGTGCTCGTTGCTGCCATGGGCTCCGTGTCCCATCAGCCAGGCCTGGTGCGGGCCGGGAAGGGTCCAGAGGCCGAAGAGGATCACCAGCACGCCGCCGGCGACGCGAACCCCACGCTTGCGCAGCAGGGTCGTCACGCGTTCGGCGGCAAGACCGGTGGCGATCAGCACCGGAAGGGTACCGACCCCGAAAGCGAGCATCAGCAAGGTGCTGTCCACAGCAGACCCCTGGCTGGCGGACCAGAGCAGGGTGCTGTAGACAAGGCCGCACGGCAGCCAGCCCCAGAGTCCGCCCAGCAGCAGGGCGCGAGGCAGGCTGGACACCGGCAGCAGCTTGCGCGCCACAGGCTGGATATGGCGCCAGAGCCCTTGCCCCAAGGCCTCGATGCGGGTCAGGCCGCTCCACCAACCGGCCAGGTAGAGACCCATGCAGATCAGCAGCAGCGCGGCCACGACTCGCAGGGCCATGGCTGCCGGACTGCTGGCGACGGCCCAGCCGGCCAAGCCGATGAGCAAACCGGCAAAGGCGTAGCTGAGGATGCGCCCAAGGTTGTAGGCCAGCAGCAGGCGCAGCCGGCGGGCGCGCTGTTCAGGAGGAATGGCCAGTGTCAGCGCGCCCATCAGGCCGCCGCACATGCCGAGGCAATGGCCGCCGCCGAGCAGACCGAGTATGAGCGCGGAAAGCAGCAGGGGAGCGAGTTCAGCCACGGGGATTGTCCTGCTCGTCCTCTTTGTCTTTCTCGCTGCCCTCGGCTTCGGCAACGCCGGCCTTGTGCTTGGGGTCCTCGTCATCGAAGAGGATGCTGTGGGCCGGGCCGTCGAGGTCGTCGTACTGGCCACTGTCCACGGCCCAGAAGAACAGCCAGATGGCGAAACCGACCAGGCCGATGGCGACCGGGATCAGTATGTAAAGCGCTGGCATCAGGGGCTCCGATTGAAGATTCGTGGGTCAGGTGCGGGCCAGGCGCAGGGCGTTGACCACCACCAGCAGCGAGCTGATCGACATGCCGAAGGCAGCCCAGAGAGGGGTGATCCAGCCGAGGGCGGCGAAGGGCAGCACCAGACCATTGTACAAGGTCGCCCAGGCCAGGTTTTCAATGATGATGCGGCGTGTCCGCCGAGCCAGGGTGAACGCCTGGACAAGACTGTCTAGTCGGTTGGAAAGCAGCACGGCATCCGCGCTGGTCTTGGCCAGGTCGGTAGCGCTGCCCATGGCGACGCTGATATCCGCTCCAGCCAGGACCGGTACGTCGTTGACTCCGTCACCCAGCATCAGCACCTTGTGGCCGTGTTCATGGAGTTGGCGCAGCACTTCAAGCTTGGCATCCGGAGTCAGGCCGCCACGGGCATCTTCGATGCCCAGCTGGCGAGCGATGCCGTGCACCATGGGTGAACTGTCGCCGGACAGCAGCAGGAGTTTCCAGCCACGTTCGCGGCAGGCATCCAGCAGGGCAGGGGCGTCTTCCCGCAGACGATCGTCAAGGACGAACCAGGCCAGCGGCCCCTGTTCATCACCCAGCAATAGCCACTGCCCCTGGTTGCCGGGAATGTCGGGTGCCGCCGTGCGGCTGAGCTCAGCGACGAAACCGGGCTGACCGATGCGCAGTTGTCTATCGCCGACACGACCTTCCAGCCCGCGGCCGGGCACGCTTTCTACTTGAGCGGCTGCTTGCGGAGCACGGCCGAAAGCACGGGCAATGGGGTGTTCTGAACGGTTCTCGAGGGCCGCGGCCAGACTCAGGCAGGCATCGCGATCCAGGTCTCCCAGAGGGTGGATGGCGCTCAGGGTCAGGCGGCCTTCGGTCAGGGTGCCGGTCTTGTCGAATATCACCGTGTCGATCTGGTTCAGCCCCTCCAGCACGTGGCCACGGGTCAGAAGCAGGCCGAGCTTGTGCAGGCTGCCTGTCGCGGTAGTCAGAGCGGTCGGGGTGGCCAGGGCCAAGGCGCAGGGGCAGGTGGCTACCAGCAGGGAAAGCACAACCCAGAAGGCGCGATCCGGATCGATCTCCCACCATACGATACCGACAATAGCGGCAGCTGCGAGCACGATCAGCAGGAACCACTGGGCAACCTTGTCGGCTACTTCGGCCAGGCGCGGCTTGTCCGCCTGGGCGCGTTCCAGCAGACGGACTATGGCTGAGAGACGGGTATCGTCGCCCAGCGCTTGGACTTCGATGGTGAGCGGACCTTCGACGTTCAGGGTGCCGGCGGTTACCGCATCGCCTTCGCCGCGTGGATGGGGCAGGTATTCACCAGTTAGCAGGGACTCGTCGACGCTCGACTGACCGGACAGGATCTGGCCATCGGCTGGCAGCAGGGCGCCCGGGGGGACCAGCACGCGATCACCGGTCTTCAGTTCGCTGAGCAGGATGCGCTCGCTATGTCCTGTCTCGTCCAGACGCAGGCAGGAGGCTGGCAACAGGTTGACCAGTTGCGCGGTGGCCGCAGCGGTGCGCTCCCGAGCGCGGCGCTCCAGGTAGCGGCCTGCCAGCAGGAACAGGGCGAACATTCCCACGGCATCGAAGTACAACTCTCCGATGCCGGTCACCGTGGACCAGATGCCCGCAACGTAGGCACCGCCGATGGCCAGTGAGACGGAAACGTCCATGGTCAGGTGGCGAGTGCGCAGATCGCGCAGGGCTCCGCGGAAGAACTGGCCGCAGCAATAGAAGACGATTGGCGTGGTCAGGAACAGGCTGACCCAGCGCAGGATGGTATCCAGCTCGGGTGAGAGGTCGATATTGAATTCCGGCCAGGTCGCCATAGCGGCCATCATCACCTGCATCCAGAGCAGGCCGGCGACACCGAGCTGGCGCATGGCGCGCCGGTTCTCGCTGGCGAGGTGTACGGCGGCTTCGTCGGCCTTGTAGGGGTGACCGGCGTAACCAATCTTGCGCAGCTCTTTCAGCAACTGGCTCAGTGGCAGTTGGCTGTCGGACCAACGCACTTGCAGGCGATGGTTGGACAGGTTGAGGTTGGCCTCGGCAACGCCCGGTAGAGCCTTCAGGTGTTTTTCGATCAACCAGCCACAGGCGGCGCAACTGATACCTTCGATCAGCAGGCAGGTCTCGCTCAGTTCGCCCTGGTGCTGCACGAAGGGCTGTTGCACTTCGGCACGGTCGTAGAGGGCCAGCTCGTCAGGTAGCTCGCGGGGCAGGGCGTCGGGATTGGGGGCAGTTTCGCTGCGGTGGCGGTAGTAGTTCTCCAGGCCGCCGGCGACGATGGCTTCGGCCACCGCCTGGCATCCCGGGCAACACATGGCCCGCGTCTCTCCCAGCACGCGGGCCTCGAAACGGCTGCCGGCCGGAACCGGCAAACCACAGTGGTAGCAGGGAAGCGGTGCGCTCATGCGCTTATTCGCCGAGGCGGATAACGCTGCCCTTGTCGAGGGTTTCTTCCTCGAACAGACGCCAGTCCTGGCCCTGCTCCTGGCCGATCAGTTCGACGAAGCGACGGCCGTTGACCGGATCCTGAAGATGGCCGCGGTATTGGCCGTCGGCCTGGGGCTGTAGCACGACGCGGCGATCTTTCTCCGGCTGGGTAGGGGAGAGCAGGCTCAGTACCAGTTGTTGCGGACGGCTTTCGCCCACGAGTTGCAGTGCGACTTCGCCGCTGCCTTCGTCGATTTTCAGGCTGGCTTGCATGCCAAGCTGCGTGGCCAGGTTCTCACGCTCCAGCGAGGTGTTGATACCCTTGCCGACTTCGTAATAGTTGTCAGCGACCAGGCTCGGCGGGTTACGTGTGGCAATCACCAGCATGGTGGTGCCTAGGACCACCGATGTGCCGAGGATGGCGAGGATGAACCACGGCCAAGGCTGTTTGTACCAGGGGCTGGGAGTGTCGGACTGCATGGGTCTTCCGTTTGCTAGCGGACGCTTGGGCCGATGAAGCGGCTGTCTGCGTCGGTCTTGATACTGGGGTCATCCGCGCTGTGGACGCGGAAGAGGATCTTGTTGGTGCTGGACGGCAGCTGGTCGGGCTCGATGGACAGTTCCACCGGTACCGAGAGCACTTCGCCGGCGTCGGCGCGGACTTCGCGCTTGCCTTCGTAAACCAGTCCATCGAGGCCTTCGGCATCAATGACGAAGGTCTGATCGACCTGTGCCTTGTTCATGATCTTCAGGGTGTAGACGTTCTCGATGCGCCCCTGCTCGTTCTCGCGGAACAACACGCGGTCCTTGATTACGTCCAGTTCAACCAGGGAGCGGATGGCTACGGCGTAGGCAAAAAGGCCGATCATGGCAACGAGGGCGATAGCGTAACCGATCAGACGTGGGCGCATCAGATGGGTTTTCTGGCCATTCAGGTTGTGCTCAGTCGTGTAGCTGATCAGCCCTTTCGGGTAGTTCATCTTTTCCATGATGCTGTCACAGGCGTCGATGCAGGCGGCACAGCCGATGCACTCGATCTGCAGTCCATCACGGATGTCGATACCAGTGGGGCAGACCTGAACGCACATGGTGCAGTCGATGCAGTCACCCAGGCCCTGGGCCTTGTAGTCGAGGCCCTTCTTGCGTGGGCCACGAGACTCGCCACGGCGCGGATCGTAGGAAACGATCAGGGTGTCCTTGTCGAACATCACGCTCTGGAAGCGTGCGTAGGGGCACATGTAGATGCACACCTGTTCGCGCAGCCAGCCAGCGTTGCCGTAGGTGGCGAAGGTGAAGAACGCGATCCAGAAGTAGGCCCAGCCGCTGGCAGAGCCGGTGAAGAAGTCGATAACCAGGTCGCGGATGGGGGTGAAGTAGCCGACGAAGGTCAAGCCGGTGGCGAAGCCGATCAGCAACCAGAGGCCGTGCTTGGCTGACTTGCGCAGAAGCTTCTGGCCGCTCATGGAGGCCTTGTCGAGCCTCATGCGCTGGTTACGGTCACCCTCGGTGACTTTCTCGCACCACATGAAGATCCAAGTCCAGACACTCTGGGGGCAGGTGTAGCCGCACCAGACGCGTCCAGCGAAGACGGTAATGAAGAACAGGCCGAAGGCACAGATGATCAACAGCCAGGAGAGAAGGACGAAGTCCTGTGGCCAGAAAGTGGCGCCGAAGATGTAGAACTTGCGCTCGGGCAGGTTCCACCAGACAGCCTGGCGGTCGTTCCAGCTGAGCCAGACGGTACCGAAGTAGAGCAGGAAGAGGAAGGCTCCGCCGGTCATCCGAAGGTTGCGGAACAGGCCAGTGAAGGCTCGGGTGTAGATCTTTTCGCGGCTGGCGTACAGGTCGGTGGTTTCACCGCCCTTGGCCGGGGGAGGGGTGACGTTCTTGACGGGAATCTGTTCGCTCATCGTTCTCATACCACGGCGGTTGTCGGCGCCCTGACCAGTACATGGCCGGTCGGAGTCTTTCTGCCCGCTATATATGGTACGCCTGATAGCGGCCTGCCATGTGCGACAGTGCGTCGCGCATGGCAGGCGAGGGTATTACTTGGTTTCAGCTTCTGCAGCAGGTTTCTGCGACAGGCTGTACACGTAGGCAGCCAGCAGGTGCACCTTGTCGTTACCGAGGATTTGCTCCTGGGCCGGCATGGTGCCTTGGCGACCATAGCGGATGGTCTGTTGCAGCTGGGCGTAGCTGCTGCCGTAGATGAAGGCGCCCGGGTGGGTCAGGTTCGGAGCGCCCATCGCCGGGGTGCCTTTGCCTTCCGGACCGTGGCAGGCCACACAGTTGGCAGCGTAGATGGCTTTACCGGCTTCCGGATCAGCCTTCACGTCCTTCGGCAGATCGCGACCGTGCAGGGTCACGCGCAGGAAGGCAGCAACGTCGCGTACGCCCTGGTCGCCGACGACTTCACCCCAGGCCGGCATCACGCCGTGGCGGCCACCCATGATGGTGGTCTTGATGGTGGCGGCTTCGCCACCCCAGCGCCAGTCTTGGTCGGTGAGGTTCGGGAAACCGTAGGCGCCCTTGGCGTCGGAGCCATGGCACACGGAGCAGTAGGACGCGAACATGCGGCCGCCCATTTTCAGGGCTTTCGGGTCCTGGGCCACTTCCTCGATCGGCATGGCAGCGTACTTGGCGAAGATCGGACCGTATTCCTTATCGGCCTTGTCCATCTCCTTTTCCCACTGGTGAACGCCAGTCCAGCCGGTCTGGCCGTTGGCGAAAGGCTTGCCGTCGGTTACTTCGTTGTAACCGGGGAAGATGCCTTTCCAGTTGCCCATGCCCGGGTACATGACCAGGTAGCCGACGGCGAAGATCAGGGTGCCGACGAACAGCATGAACCACCACTTGGGCAGCGGGTTGTCATATTCCTCGATGCCGTCGAAAGCATGGCCGACGGTTTCTTCGGTGCTTTCCTGGCGCTGGCCACGACGGGTGGCGAAGATCAGCCAGGTCAGCGCTACCAGCGTGGCGCTGGTGAGCAGGGTTACATACCAACTCCAGAACGAAGTCATTCTTTGTTACTCCTAGAATCTTGCTCGTCGCGCTCGGAGGATTTGGGCGGCTCATCCGCGAAGGGCAGGTTGGCAGCTTCGTCGAAGCTGCTTTTGCGCTTGCTGCTGTAGGCCCAGAGCACGACGCCGATGAAGGCGACGAAGACAACGAAGGTACCTATGCCGCGGAGAGTCCCGATATCCATCTTGCGTTACCGTTTGTTCTTGATAGAGGTGCCCAGGCCTTGCAGGAACGCGACCAGCGCGTCCATCTCGGTCTTGCCTTTGACTGCCGCCTTGGCGCCGGCGATGTCTTCGTCGGTGTAGGGCACGCCCAGCTTGCGCAGAGCTTCCATCTTGTCAGCGGTGTGCTTGCCGTCGAGCTTGTTCTCAACCAGCCAGGGGTAGGCGGGCATCTTCGATTCCGGCACTACGTTGCGCGGGTTGTACAGGTGCGCACGTTGCCAGTCATCGGAGTAGCGGCCGCCAACGCGTGCCAGGTCCGGGCCGGTACGCTTGGAGCCCCACAGGAAGGGGTGATCCCAGACGCTTTCGCCAGCGACGGAGTAGTGGCCGTACCGCTCGGTTTCGGCACGGAACGGACGGACCATCTGCGAGTGGCAGCCAACGCAACCTTCGCGGATGTAGATGTCACGGCCTTCAAGTTCCAGCGCTGTGCGCGGCTTCATGCCTTCCACAGGAGTGTTGGTGACGTCCTGGAAGAACAGCGGCACGATCTGCACGAGGCCGCCAATGCTCACGGCAATGACCATGAACAGGGCCAGCAGGCCGATGTTCTTCTCAACTAATTCGTGTTGCTTCATTAGTGAGCTCCTTGCGGGATCTGCGCAGCGGCGTCGTATTCAGCCGGCTTCGCAGCACGTACGGTGCGATAGGTGTTGTAGGCCATCAGCAGCATGCCGGCTACGAAGAAGGCGCCGCCGATCATGCGCACCAGGTAACCCGGGTGGCTGGCTTCCAGCGCTTCGACGAAGGAGTAGGTGAGGGTGCCGTCTTCGTTGACCGCACGCCACATCAGACCCTGGGTGATGCCGTTGACCCACATGGAGGCGATGTACAGAACGGTACCGATGGTAGCCAGCCAGAAGTGGGCGTTGATCAGGCCAACACTGTGCATCTGCTCGCGGGCGAACACCTTCGGAATCAGGTGGTACAGCGAACCGATGGAGATCATCGCTACCCAGCCGAGGGCGCCGGCGTGTACGTGGCCGATGGTCCAGTCGGTGTAGTGGGAAAGGGCGTTGACGGTCTTGATGGCCATCATCGGGCCTTCGAAGGTGGACATGCCGTAGAAGGCCAGGGATACCACCAGGAAGCGCAGGATGGGGTCGGAACGCAGCTTATGCCAGGCGCCGGACAGGCTCATCATGCCGTTGATCATGCCACCCCAGCTCGGGGCCAGCAGGATCAGGGACATGGCCATGCCCAGGGACTGGGCCCAGTCCGGCAGGGCGGTGTAGTGCAGGTGGTGCGGACCAGCCCAGATGTACAGGGTGATCAGCGCCCAGAAGTGCACGATGGACAGGCGGTAGGAGTAGATCGGACGCTCCGCCTGCTTCGGTACGAAGTAATACATCATCCCCAGGAAGCCGGTGGTGAGGAAGAAGCCCACGGCGTTATGGCCGTACCACCACTGGATCATGGCGTCGGTCGCGCCGGCGTACATGGAGTACGACTTGAAGGCGTAGACCGGCATTTCCATGCTGTTGACGATGTGCAGCATGGCGGTAACCAGGATGAAAGCGCCGAAGAACCAGTTGCCCACGTAGATGTGCTTGGTCTTGCGCTTGATGATGGTTCCGAAGAAGACGACGCAGTAGGTGATCCAGACGATACCCAGGAGGATGTCGATCGGCCACTCCAGTTCAGCGTATTCCTTGGATGAGGTGTAACCCAGCGGCAGGGTGATGACTGCCAGCACAATCACGGCTTGCCAGCCCCAGAAGGTGAAGGCGGCCAGACTATCGGATACCAGACGGGTCTGGCAGGTGCGCTGCACCACATAGTAGGAGGTGGCGAAGAGTGCGCATCCGCCGAAGGCGAAGATCACCGCGTTGGTATGCAGGGGACGCAGGCGGCCGAACGAAGTCCAGGGAAGGTTCAGGTTGAGTTCCGGCCACACGAGTTGTGCGGCGATGAACACGCCTAGACCCATCCCTATGACCCCCCAGATCACCGTCATAATGGCGAACTGGCGGACCACCTTATAGTTATAAGCAGTCTGACTGATTGCTGTGCTCATGCTAGGGGTTCCACGGTTAATGGAGTTTTTTGGGGACAAAAAATCGGCGGCAAGTATGGAGAAAGAGGGTAGCCATTGCAACGACACAAGCCGACACAATCCGGGCTGAGAGGCCCACTGGACAAGGATTTGCGGCTGTGCTGGCGACTCTTTTCGACTTGCCGTCGACGCCAGGGGTGTTGCGTGGCTGGAGGGATCGCCTTGGAGTTGTGACAAGTAGCGACTGAAAAGCAGCTTAGTCGATGTCAAATGGGCGAGGGTGCTACTGGTCGGAGAGGTGCGACACTGGGTCGCACTATATAAAGGAAGGGGTGGACACTTCCCTGTGTCCCAGGTACCCGGCTCAGGGTGCCTTTTTGCGCGGCATGCAGTTCGGCCTTGCGGCCTGGCTGCCAGGTTGGAGCGGCGCTTCCTTGCACCACCCCAGCTTTCCTATTACTTGATCGCTAACTCCTGGTCCTTTCGGGACAGGCTGTAGATGTAAGCAGCGAGTACATGGACCTTGTCCTGGCCCAGGTACTCTTGCTGTGCGGGCATCTGGCCATTGCGGCCGTGGCGAATGGTCTGTTGCAGTTGGGCGAGGCTCGAGCCGTAGATCCAGCCGGCCGGGTGAGTCAGGTCAGGCGCCCCCATGGCTTCAGTGCCCTTGCCTTCGGCGCCATGACAGGCAACGCAGGTACTCGCGAAGAGTGCCTTGCCGGCTTCCGGGTCAGCCTTGGTGCCTTCCGGCAGATTCAAGCCTGCCAGGTCCTGTCGCACATAGGCAGCGACGTTCTTCACGCCTTCGTCACCCAGCACTTCGCCCCAGGCCGGCATGGCAGCGATGCGACCATGGAGAATGGTCGTTTTGATGGTTTCCGCTTCGCCTCCCCAGCGCCAGTTGTTGTCGGCGAGGTTCGGGAAACCCATGGCGCCTTTGGCATCCGAGCCATGGCAGATCGAGCAGTAGGTGGCGAACAGGCGTCCGCCCATCTTCATCGCCTGCGGGTCCTGGGCTACTTCTTCGATGGACATGGCCGAGTAGCGGGCGAAGATCGGTCCGTACTGTTGTTCGGCCTTGTTCACTTCGCGCTGCCATTGGCCCTCCTGGGTCCAGCCTTCGGCGTAACCGGGGAACAGGCCTTTCCAGTTCCCCAGGCCCGGGTACATGACCAGGTAGCCGACGGCGAAGATCAGGGTGCCGACGAACAGCAGGAACCACCACTTGGGTAGAGGGTTGTCATATTCCTCGATGCCGTCGAAGGCGTGTCCCATGGTCTTATCGGTGGTGCCCTTGGACTCGCCCCTGCGGGTGGCGAAGATCAGCCAGAGCAGTGCCAGCAAGGTGAATATGGTGAGCAGGGAGATGTACCAGCTCCAGAAAGTGGTCATGCGCGATTGCTCCTAGAATCGTTCCGGTCATCGTCGGCGAAGGGCAGATTGGCAGCCTCGTCGAAGCTGGACTTGCGTTTCCCGCTGTAGGCCCAGCAGATCACTCCGAGGGTGGCGATCAGCACCAGCAGGGTGCCAAGGCCACGCAGGGTTCCGATGTCCATGGACTTACCTCTTGTTTTTCAGGCTGGTCCCCAGTACCTGCAGGTAGGCGACCAGGGCGTCCATTTCGGTCTTGCCCTTGACCGCAGCCTGGGCGCCCGCGACGTCTTCGTCGCTGTAGGGCACGCCGAGGGTCTGCATGGCGCGGACCTTGGCGGCCGTGTCTTTGCCGTCCAGGGTGTTCTCCACGAGCCAAGGGTAGGCGGGCATCTTCGATTCCGGCACTACGTTGCGCGGGTTGTACAGGTGGGCACGGTGCCAGTCGTCCGAGTAGCGGGCACCAACACGGGCCAGGTCCGGGCCGGTACGCTTGGAGCCCCACAGGAAGGGGTGATCCCAGACACTTTCGCCTGCAACGGAGTAGTGGCCGTACCGCTCGGTTTCGGCACGGAACGGACGGATCATCTGCGAGTGGCAGCCAACGCAGCCTTCGCGGATGTAGATGTCACGGCCTTCCAGTTGCAGGGCGGTGTAGGGCTTCATGCCTTCCACTGGTGTGTTGGTCACGTCCTGGAAGAACAGCGGCACGATCTGCACCAGGCCGCCGATGCTGACCGCCAGGATCATGAACAGCGCCAGGAGACCGACGTTCTTTTCGAGTTTCTCGTGCTGTTTCATCAATGGGCTCCTTGCGGGATCTGCGCAGCAGCGTCGTATTCGGCGGGCTCGGAGGCCTTCACGGTGCGCCAGGTGTTCCAGGCCATGAGGAACATGCCGCTAAAGAAGATGGCGCCGCCGATCACTCGTACCACGAAGCCGGGGTGGCTGGCTTCCAGCGCTTCGACGAAGGAGTAGGTGAGGGTGCCGTCTTCGTTGACCGCGCGCCACATCAAGCCCTGGGTGATGCCGTTGACCCACATGGAGGCGATGTACAGAACGGTACCGATGGTGGCCAACCAGAAATGGGCGTTGATCAGGCCGGTGCTGTACATCTGCTCGCGACCGAACACCTTCGGAATCAGGTGGTACAGCGAGCCGATGGACACCATTGCGACCCAGCCGAGGGCGCCGGCGTGTACGTGGCCGATGGTCCAGTCTGTGTAGTGGGACAGCGCGTTGACGGTCTTGATGGCCATCATCGGGCCTTCGAAGGTGGACATGCCGTAGAAGGCCAGGGATACCACCAGGAAGCGCAGGATGGGGTCGGAACGCAGCTTATGCCAGGCCCCGGAGAGGGTCATCATGCCGTTGATCATGCCGCCCCAGCTCGGGGCCAGCAGCACCAGGGACATCACCATGCCAAGGGACTGGGCCCAGTCCGGCAGGGCGGTGTAGTGCAGGTGGTGCGGACCAGCCCAGATGTAAACCGCGATCAGTGCCCAGAAGTGCACGATGGACAGGCGGTAGGAGTACACCGGGCGCTCGGCTTGCTTGGGCACGAAGTAATACATCATCCCCAGGAAGCCAGCGGTGAGGAAGAAGCCCACGGCGTTGTGGCCGTACCACCACTGGATCATGGCGTCGGTGGCTCCCGAGTAAAGCGAGTAGGACTTGGTCAGGGTGACCGGGATTTCGAGGTTGTTCACCAGGTGGAGGATGGCGACGGTGAGGATGAAGCCACCGAAGAACCAGTTGCCCACGTAGATGTGTTTGGTCTTGCGCTTCACCACGGTCCCGAAGAAGACGATGGCGTAGCTGACCCAGACAATGGTGATCAGAATGTCGATCGGCCATTCCAGCTCGGCGTATTCTTTCGAGCTGGTCCAGCCCATCGGCAGGCTGATCGCGGCCAGCACGATCACCAGTTGCCAGCCCCAGAAGGTGAAGGCGGCAAGCTTGTCGGAAATCAGGCGGGTCTGGCTGGTACGCTGAACGGCGTAGTAGCTGGTGGCGAATAGAGCGCATCCGCCAAATGCGAAGATCACTGCGTTGGTGTGCAGTGGGCGCAATCGGCCGAAGCTCGTCCAGGGAAGGTTGAAGTTTAGTTCCGGCCAGGCCAATTGTGCGGCAATGAGAACGCCGAGCCCCATCCCGACTATTCCCCAAACCACCGTCATGATGGCGAATTGGCGGACCACCTTGTAGTTATAGGCGGTACTGCTTGCTGTGCTCATTTTATGGGCTTCCGTCCACGGTTTTTGGATTGCGCGGCAAGCATGGTGAAAGCCCATTTGGAGGCTATTGATCTGGATCAATCGCCCATATTCGACGGAGAAGTCTGAATGCTTTTGTGGAACAGGCCTGAAGGCCCGGCTTCGCACACCTTGATCCTGGCCCATGGCGCCGGGGCCCCCATGGATAGCCCGTTCATGGATGACATGGCGCAAAGGCTTGCCGCGCGCGGTGTTGCAGTGGCCCGCTTCGAGTTTCCCTACATGGCCGCACGACGCGAAGATGGCCGTCGCCGACCACCGAATCCCCAGCCCCAGCTACTGAACTGCTGGCGGGAGGTTCACGCCCTCGTGCGACAGCAAGTCACAGGGCCCCTGGCCATAGGCGGCAAGTCCATGGGAGGGCGGATGGCCAGCCTGCTGGCCGATGAGCTGGGCGCTCCCGCGCTGGTCTGCCTGGGATATCCATTCCATGCCGTAGGCAAGGCGGACAAACCCCGTGTGGCCCATCTGGCTGACCTGAAAACTTCGACGCTGATCCTCCAGGGTGAGCGTGACCCCATGGGCGATCGTCTGACAGTGGCGGGGTACGGCCTGTCGGATGCCATTGGCATGCACTGGCTGGCAGCAGCGGACCACGACTTGAAGCCCCTCAAGGCGTCGGGCCTGACCCATGAGCAGCACCTGGACACGGCTGCAGATGCGGTCGCGGCCTTCCTGTCCGGGGTGTGCAAGCCCTGAAATGAAGAGGGGCGCCATCTGGCGCCCTTCCTGGTTGCTTCAACGATTGAACCTGTCCACCAGGGAGTACTGACCCTGTGCCGTGTGGGTGAGTTCCTCGCTGAGCAACGCCGTGCGTTGAGCCTCTCCAGAGGTTTGGTCGGCCAGTTGGGCAATGCTGCTGATGCTCTGGTTGATCTGCTCGGCCACTGCGCTCTGTTCTTCCGTTGCTGCAGCGATCTGGTCAGCCATGTCCGCGATGTTGGCCACCGCCTCGCTGATGCCCACCAGCGCCTGGTCGGCCTGGAGCACGCGCTCAACGCCTTCGTCTGCCTGGCGACGACCGTTTTCCATGGTATGCACGGCCTCCTCGGCGGTCTTTTGCAGTTGGGCGATTAATTGATGGATCTGCCCCGTGGATTCCGCAGTGCGCTGGGCCAGTTGGCGTACCTCGTCGGCGACGACTGCAAAGCCGCGGCCCATTTCACCTGCCCGCGCGGCCTCGATTGCGGCGTTCAGTGCCAGCAGGTTGGTTTGGTCGGCGATGCCTTTGATCACATCCACGACACCACCGATCTCGTTGCTGTCCTGGGCCAGGCGCGTGACGGTTTCGCCGGTCTCGCCCACAGATTGTGAGAGGCGCTGGATGGCCTCGCGGGTTTCAGCGGCGATGTTGCGGCCCTGGCTGGTCAGGCGGTTGGCCTCCTGGGTGGCATCGGCGGTGCGCTGCACATTGTTGGCCACTTCCTGGGTGGTGGCGGCCATCTGGTTCACCGCGGTGGCCACCTGTTCGGTTTCCACGCGTTGGCGCTCCAGCCCTTCGGAGCTGTTGTGGGCCAGGGTGTCGGCCTCTCGAGCCTGCTGGGTCAGGTGTTCCGCGGTGTCCTGTAGACGCGTCAGGCAGGTCTTAAGGCGTGCTTCCTGGCTGAGCATGGCCATTTCCAGGCGCGCCTGGACGCCTCGGCTGTCGGTATACATCTGAGCGATCAGCGGGTCCGAGGTGGTTTGCTCGGCCAGGTGCAACAGGCGCTTGATTCCGCGGTTCTGCCAGGCGAGTCCAGTCAGGCCCAGCGGTACAGAAAGCAGTGCGGCGAGGAGGAAGCCCCAGTGGGAGTTCAGCCAGGCGCCGATCAGGAAACCGACCTGGCTGATGAGGATGAAGGGCAGCCAGTCCTGGAGTACTGGCAACCACTTGTCACGGCTGGGGATGGCCGCCTTGCCGGTGTTCAGGCGCTGGTAGAGGGCTTCGGCGCGACGCACTTGTTCAGCTGTGGGTCTGATCCGCACGGACTCGTAGCCAGTGACTTGGTTGCCTTCGAATATGGGTGTGACGTAAGCATTCACCCAGTAGTGGTCGCCATTCTTGCAGCGATTCTTCACGACCCCCATCCATGGACGACCCTTCTTCAGGGTGGTCCACATATGGGCGAACACGGCGGGCGGTACGTCAGGGTGACGCACCAGGTTGTGTGGGGACCGAAGCAGTTCGTCGCGGCTGTATCCGCTGATCTCGACGAACGCCTCGTTGACATAGGTGATGACGCCCTTGCTGTCCGTAGTGGAAATCAGGCGTTGTTCGACGGGGAAACTGCGTTCCCGCTGGGTGATGGGCTGATTGTTTCTCATGGTTTCCTTCCGCAAGGCTTACAGCTTCTATCGGCATCTACGCCCTAAGGTTGAGCCTTTTATTTTGGGCGCCAGTCTACCCGGATTGCGGATCCGACTGCCCGATTGCCTTGCGGGAGCGGTTCGATTACCCCGCTCGCCCAGGCACTGGGGCAGGGGCCAAGGCCCCGGAGAGCAAGGTGCTCAGCTTCCGGGGCTTTGCGCAGACGCGTTGGGCGTGTCAGCCGGCGAGCAACTGTCGCAGCACGTAGTGAAGGATGCCGCCGGCCTTGAAGTACTCCACTTCATTCAGGGTATCGATGCGGCAGAGCAGTTCGGTTCGGTCCTTCGAACCGTCCTCGCGGGTGACTTCCAGGATGAGGTCCATGTGCGGGCGCAGGCTGGCGCTATCCAGGCCACTGATGGCCAGGGTTTCCTTGCCGGTAAGGTTGAGCGTCTTGCGATCCTGGCCGTTCTTGAATTGCAGCGGCAGCACGCCCATGCCCACGAGGTTGGAGCGGTGGATGCGCTCGAAACTCTCGGCGATGACTGCCTTGATCCCCAGTAGGTTGGTGCCCTTGGCGGCCCAGTCGCGGGAGGAGCCGGTGCCGTATTCCTTGCCGGCGACTATCACCAGCGACGTGCCTTCGGACTGGTAGCGCATGGCGGCGTCGTAGATGGCCAACTTCTCGCCACTGGGCACGTGCAGGGTGTTGCCGCCTTCCTCGCCGCCGAGCATCTCGTTGCGGATGCGGATATTGGCGAAGGTCCCGCGCATCATCACTTCATGATTTCCGCGCCGTGAACCGTAGGAGTTGAAGTCCGCCGGAGCCACACCATGCTCGCGCAGGTAACGCCCGGCCGGACTGTCGGCCTTGATATTGCCGGCGGGCGAGATGTGGTCGGTGGTCACCGAGTCGCCCAGCAGGGCGAGGATGCGTGCCTGGCGAACGTCCTCCACCTTCGGCGGTGCGCCGGTAATATCAGCGAAGAAGGGTGGGTGCTGTATGTAGGTTGAGTCGGCCTGCCAGGCATAGGTGTCGGACTCCGGTACCGCTATCGATTGCCACTTCTCGTCGCCGGTGAAGACTGCGGCGTACTCCTTGCGGAACATCGCGGTATCCACCTTCTGGATAGCTGCGGCGATTTCCTGCTGGCTCGGCCAGATGTCCTTGAGGTAGACCGGTTGACCATCCCCGCCCACGCCAAGGGGCTGGCTGGCGAGGTCCAGGCGCACGCTGCCGGCCAGAGCGTAGGCAACCACGAGGGGCGGAGAGGCGAGCCAGTTGGCTTTTACCAAGGGGTGCACCCGGCCCTCGAAGTTGCGGTTGCCGGACAGCACCGAGGCGACGGTGAGGTCCGCTTGCTGGATGGCTTGCTCTATGGGCTCCAGCAGGGGGCCGGAGTTGCCGATGCAGGTGGTGCAGCCGTAACCCACCAGGTTGAAGCCGAGCTGGTCCAGGTAGGGCGTGAGGCCGGCAGCACGAAAATACTCGGTCACCACCTTGGAGCCGGGTGCAAGTGAGGATTTGACCCAGGGCTTTCGGCTCAGGCCCTTTTCCACCGCCTTTTTCGCGACCAGACCGGCGGCCATCATCACGCTGGGGTTGGAGGTGTTGGTGCAGGAGGTGATGGCGGCGATGACCACGGCGCCGTCTTCCAGGTCGAATCGCTCGCCGTCATCCAGCGTCACGCTGACGCTTCCAGCGACTGTGGTGCCGGCCGGCTTGAGCTGTAGGTCCAGCAATTCGCTGAACGCCGCGGGCACATTGGGTAGAGGCACGCGGTCCTGCGGGCGTCGGGGACCGGCCAGGCTGGCCTCGACGCTGCCGAGATCCAGCGACAGCGAATCGGTGAATACCGGTTGATGGCCCGGTTCCCGCCACAGACCCTGGACCTTGCTGTAGGCCTCCACCAATTGCACGGTTTCCTCCGGCCGGCCGGACAGGCGGAGGTAACCCAGGGTGATGTCGTCCACCGGGAAGAAGCCGCAGGTGGCGCCGTACTCCGGGGCCATGTTGGCGATGGTGGCGCGATCGGCCAGGGGGAGGTCGGCCAGGCCGTCACCATGGAATTCGACGAATTTTCCCACGACGCCTTTCTTGCGGAGCATCTGCGTGACGGTGAGCACCAGGTCGGTTGCGGTAATGCCTTCACGCAGCTTGCCGGTGAGTTTGAATCCGATCACCTCGGGAATCAGCATCGACACCGGCTGGCCGAGCATGGCTGCCTCCGCTTCGATGCCACCAACCCCCCAGCCGAGCACGCCCAGGCCGTTGATCATGGTGGTGTGGGAGTCGGTGCCGACCAGAGTGTCCGGGAAGGCATAGGTGAGCCCGTCTTCTTCACGGGTCCAGACCGTGCGGGCAAGGTATTCGAGGTTGACCTGATGGCAGATGCCAGTGCCCGGAGGCACCACGCTGAAGTTGTCGAAGGCTCGCTGACCCCAGCGGAGGAAGGCATAGCGTTCGCCGTTGCGCTGCATCTCGATCTCGACGTTCTGCTCGAAGGCCATCTGGGAGGCGAAGCGGTCCACCATCACCGAGTGGTCGATCACCAGATCCACCGGCGAAAGCGGGTTGATCCGTTGTGGGTCGCCACCTGCTGCGGCCACGGCGGCGCGCATGGCGGCGAGGTCGACAACTGCGGGAACCCCGGTGAAGTCCTGCATCAGCACGCGCGCGGGGCGGTACTGGATTTCGCGATCCGAGCTGCGCGGACCCAGCCAGTCCGCCATTGCCTTGAGATCGGCGGCACTGACCGTTTCGTCGTCCTCCCAGCGCAAAAGGTTTTCCAGCAGCACCTTCATCGACATGGGCAGTCTGTCGATCGCGCCTAGGCGCTTGGCTGCCTCGGGCAGGCTGAAGTAGTGGTAGGTCTTGCCGGCGATTTCCAGGCTGCGGCGGCAGTTCAGGCTATCCAGGGAAGGCATCGGGATTACTCCTTGAGGCCCACACGGCATGGGCCGGCTGCTCGTACGGAAGCTAAAACCCTAGCTCTGCTTGGCGGGTCTTGCCATTTCAGCCGACCGTCAGGTGGAAATAGGGTTCCCCTGTGGCTGTATCCGGCTGTAGGAAATTACTTCCTGGGCTGTGTGAAAACGGACGGTGCGCAACTATAGTGCGCGCCCAGGAGGAAACCCGATGAACACCTTGCTGTTGCACTGCCGCCCCGGTTTCGAGGGCGAGGTCTGCGCCGAAATGACCGATCACGCCGCCCGCCTCGATGTGGCCGGTTACTCCCGGGCCAAGCCGCAGAGCGCCTGCGCCGAATTCGTCTGCAGCGAGCCCGGTGGCGCCGAACGGCTGATGCGCAAAGTGCGCTTCAGTCAGTTGATCTTCCCGCGTCAGTGGGCGCGTGGTGAGTACGTCGACCTACCGGAAACCGACCGCATCGGCGTGCTGCTGGAGGCGCTGGCCGCTTACCCGGTGTGCGGCAGTCTCTGGCTGGAGGTGCTGGACACCAACGACGGCAAGGAGCTGTCGACTTTCTGCCGCAAGTTCGAGAAACCCTTGCGTGCCGCACTGACCAAGGCCGGCAAACTCAAGGACGATCCGCAGCTGCCACGACTGCTGCTGACTTTCCGCAGCGGCCGTCAGGCCTTCGTCGGCCTGGCCGAGTCGAACAACTCGGCGCTCTGGCCGATGGGTATCCCGCGCCTGAAATTTCCCAGAGAGGCCCCGAGCCGCTCCACCCTCAAGCTGGAGGAAGCCTGGCACCAGTTCATCCCGCGTAACCAGTGGGATGCACGCCTGGCGCCGGGAATGACGGCCGTCGACCTGGGCGCCGCGCCGGGTGGCTGGACCTGGCAACTGGTGCAGCGGGAAATCAAGGTCACCGCCGTCGACAACGGTCCTATGGCGGAAAGCCTTATGTACTCCGGCTTCGTCGAGCATCAACGCGCCGATGGTTTCACCTTCAAGCCGCGCCGGCCGGTTAACTGGATGGTGTGTGACATCGTTGAAAAACCCGCCCGCACCGCCGCGATGATCGAGACCTGGCTCGGCGAGGGCTGGTGCCAGGAGGCCGTGGTCAACCTCAAGCTGCCGATGAAGCAGCGCTATGCCGAAGTGCAGAAGTTGCTGGCGCGTATCGAGGCTGGCATGAAGGGCAGGGGCCTGAAGGTGTCCATCGACTGCAAGCAGCTCTATCACGACCGCGAGGAAGTGACGTGCCATCTCCGCAGGCTGTAGGGCCAGTTCCAGATTCGGGCGTCCTCTTGTAGGGGGGAGTGAATTCACCCCTACAGTTCCATCCGCTCCACCCAGTAACTCTGCTTGTGCCCTCGCGCCTGATACTCCGCCATCAGCTGTTCGGCTTCATCGCGGCGCAGCCCGGCACGCAAAACGAATACGTTGCCGTTTTCATCCAGCCGCTTGACGCACCAGTTGCGTTCAGGGGATTCAGGCATGGCGAGCTCCCGCAAAGCTCCATGCTGCACCGCCTTTCACTGGCTGGCGAGTGGTGCATCCAGGGGTAATAGCGGCGGCAGGCTGACGAGGCCTTTCAACGTCGTCACGCGCAGACTCCAGGAACTGTTGAACAGGTACTGGCCGCTGAAACCACTGACCTGCAGGCCCAGTTCATCGCCGGGCTGGAGCAGGGCGCTGGAGGCAGCGAGGTCCACCTGGCGAGCATTGATCGGAGTGCTCTGTTCGCTGAGTGCTTCTAGCTTTCCGCCGACACGTCTTACCGCCAGCGAAGCGAACAGCAGTGGCGCATCGGCTTTGCGATCCAACTCCAGGTGCACGCTGCCCACCAATCCGCTGGCTACGTCGACTTTGCGCAGGGGAATGAAGCTGGATGGTCTGAGCCAGCCGCTGGTCAGCGGTCGGATTCGAGTTTCCGGCAGGGGCTGCGGCGCTCCAGCCTGGGGAAGTTGATTCAGCGCCAGTCCATGGTCAAGGTCGAGACTGAGACAGAGATTCGGCACGCTGTCAGCGGCCCCTGGCCGCCCACGCAGCTTGTCCTCGTACCAGGCGACCACCGCCTGATAGAGGTTGATGGCGCGATCGCCACAATGCAGGACCGGCTCGTTGTTGAACGGCGGCAGGCCGCTCCAGCGCTGAAGCGGGGGTGGCAGGATGTGCCCACCCTGCATCCCCAGCAGGCGCACATCGGCCTCACCTTTGTGCAGGCATTCGCGGATGGCCAGGCCCTGGTCGAGCGGGAAAAGCGTGTCCCGCATTCCCTGAATCAGCAGCGCGTCGGCATGGGGGCGCTGGCCGCGCTGGCAATAGCTCGCGAGGCTGTGTGCCTTGAGCTCGGCCTGTACCTGGGGCGTCATCTCACCGCTTGCGCTTCTCAAGTAAGGGGCCTGGGTGAACTTGCCCAGGTCGTAGCCAGTGGCAAGGCCGAGGCCTAGCAATACGCCGGTCCAACCCACTTTCATGTGTCCGCCGGGTGCCAGGGCCTCGGACAAGTCGTACCAGGTGGCGATGGGGACGATGGCGTTGATGCGCGGATCTTCCGCCGAGGCCAGCAATTGCACGGCGCCGCCATAGCTTTCGCCCAGCATGCCGACACGTGGGTCACCA
Source organism: Pseudomonas sp. JS3066 (assembly GCF_036328175.1). NCBI lineage: Bacteria > Pseudomonadati > Pseudomonadota > Gammaproteobacteria > Pseudomonadales > Pseudomonadaceae > Pseudomonas > Pseudomonas sp. JS3066. The sequence goes on along the minus strand of NZ_CP143312.1, from coordinate 3,525,845 downwards.
GGGCCGTCCATGCTCAGGCGCGGCAGATGGCTGACGGCCCAGTCGATGACGGCCAGTGCATCCTGTACCTCGTAGCGCGGGTCCATCATCTGGATGTTGCCGTCACTGCCGCCCCAGCCGCGCTGGTCGTAGCTGATCACCCAGAAACCCGCGCGCCAGGCCTTGAGCGCGGCACGTCCGGACATCATCTGCTGACCATAAAAACCCTCCGGCCCGGTCACCCTCCATCCACCCCAGCCGTGGGTGTGCACCACCAACGGGGCCTGTTCACCCGGTTTGAGGGCGGGTTGAAACACGGTGGCGGAAAGCCGCGTGCCGTCGCGGGCGGTGATGACGGTCTCGAAGTGCGTGGCGGGCAGCTCGCGGTCGGCAAGGGCGCTGAAGTCGGGGAGCTGTTCGCGGGCGGCGCAGCCGCCGAGTAGGAGGAGGGCGAGTAGCAGGTTGGCGAGGCGCATCGGAGGACCGCTGGCAGGAATTATCGCCTCAGCTTGCCCGAGTGGCCGGTGTGGAGGAGCCTATCCAAGGTTGTGCAACGCTGTGGCCGGACGTCGCAGCAAGGGCCTCAAGGCTGGGCGGGAAACCGGCTTTGCGCCACAATAGCCGCCAGTTTTCGGAGTGCCCCATGTCCCAACAGCCTGATGCCATTCTTGATGCCACCGGCCTGAACTGCCCAGAGCCAGTGATGATGCTGCACAACAAAGTGCGCGATCTGCCGGCTGGCGGCCTGCTCAAGGTCATCGCCACCGACCCGTCCACGCGCCGTGACATCCCGAAGTTCTGCGTCTTCCTCGGTCATGAGCTGCTGGACCAGTCGGAAGAAGCCGGTACCTACTTCTACTGGATTCGCAAGAAGTCCGACTGATGTCTTTCTACTTCGCCTACGGTTCGAACATGAATCCGGCGCGCATGCGCAGTCGTGGCCTCGCATTCAGCGAAGCTCTCGCCGGGCGCCTGGAGGGCTATACCCTGTGCTTCAACAAGCGCGCCCATGACCGTCCCGGTCGTTCCTACGCCAACATTCGCTACCAGCGGGGCGGGGTGGTAGAGGGTGTGCTCTACCGTCTGGAGCACGAGGATGAGATCTGGAAGATGGACCCCTTCGAGGGCACGCCGATCTTCTATAGTCGCGAACGCATGCCAGTGGTCACCGCCGGGGGCGTGCAGCCGGCCTGGGTCTATGTGGCCAATCCGTCGATGCGCGAGGACGGTCTGTGGCCGACCCGCAGCTACCTGGAGCACCTGCTTGCCGGCCGCGAATTCCTGACCCCTGCATACTGGGAAGACCTGGCCGCCGTTCCGGCTCATCCAGACGAGTGAAAGTTCCGCTGCAAGGAAAAGGGCCGCTTGAAGCGGCCCTTTATCATCTGCTGCGAATCCTCGCGCGCGCACTGCGCGCCAGTCGCAGACTGAGCAGCAGAGCCGCGCAGGTCAGACCTACGACCAGGCCCTGCCAGAGCCCTTTGGGGCCGCTGGGCTGGCCCAGCCAGTTGGATAGCCCGAGCGCATAGCCCACGGGTAGGCCGATTCCCCAGTAGGCGAACAGCGTGATGATCATGGTCGCGCGGGTGTCCTGATAGCCGCGCAGGGCGCCGGCCGCGGCAACCTGGATGGCATCGGAGAACTGGAACAGCGCCGAGTAGACGATCAGCATTGCGGCCACGGCGATCACCTGCGGGTCGGGGGAGTACATCTTCGCGATCAGCTCACGGCACAGCAGCATCAAGCTGGCCGAGATACAGGCGTAGGCCAGCGCAGTACCGATGCCAATACCTGCCGCGAAGCGTGCCGCCCGCGGATCGCCACGGCCCAGGGCCTGGCCGACGCGCACGGTGACGGCCATCGCCAGCGCATAAGGGATCATGAAGATCAGCGCACTGAAATTCAGAGCGATCTGGTGACCGGCGACCACGGTGGCGCCCAGTCCTCCGATCAGAAGGGCGATCACGGCGAAGATGCTCGACTCGGCGAAGACGGCGATGCCGATGGGAACGCCCACCGATAGCAGGCGTTTGATCAGCGACAGTTGCGGCTTGTCGAAGCGCTCGAACAGCTTGCTCGGTTTGTACGTCGGGGCGCGGGTCACCCAAGTCAGCATGCCCAGCAGCATGAACCACATCACCATGCCGCTGGCCCAGCCGCAGCCGACCCCGCCCAGTGCGGGCATGCCGAAATGGCCATAGATCAGGATGTAGTTCAGCGGAATGTTCAGCAGCAGTCCGCAGATGCCCAGCACCATGCTTGGACGAGTGCGGCCAAGGCCATCGCTGAAGCAGCGCAGTACGTAGTAGAGCGCCACGGCGGGGAAGCCGAAGGCGATACCGTGCAGGTAGCCCATGGCAGGATCGATCAGTTCCTGCTCCACGCCCATCAGCTCGAGCACCGGGCGCGCATTGACCAGCAACAGGGCGCCGCTGAGACCCACTGCCAAGGCCAGCCAGAGGCCCTGGCGCACCAGTGGGCCGATCTCTTCCTGCTTGCCGGCGCCAAAACGCTCGGCAACCTTGGCGGTGGTGGCAAGGAGGATGCCGGTCATCAGGAGGAAGACCGGGATCCAGATGGAGTTGCCGAGTGCCACGGCGGCGAGGTCGCGAGGGCTGACGCGACCGGCCATGACGGCATCGACGAAGCCCATGGCGGTGTTGGAGAGCTGGGCGATCATGATTGGCGCCGCCAGCTTGAGCAGCGCGCGCAGTTCCGTGCTGGCGCGGCTGAAACGGGTTTCTGCGTTGTTCACTGAGAGTTCCATATCGATAAGGCGTCCTCCGGGCGTGCCGGTGGTGTCCATGCTGAGAGTGGCTGAAAGGGATCTGGACATTGCCTGGTCGCGACGGGCTCGCGACGGTTCACTATCCCAGCCTTTGCAGGAGAGGCTGCCGGCGGAACGGGACGTGGAGGCTGAGGGGGCCTTAGTCTACGCCCTGACGCAACGGTCAGAAAAGAGGGACAGCGGATTGCCGCTTGGGCGTAGGACTGGGTGATTGCGTAGAATAGCGGTCTCTCTGCAGGAGCCTGCCATGCGAATTGTTGCCGACGAAAACATCCCCCTGGTCGACGCCTTCTTCGGCGCCCTGGGTGAAATCCGCCGCCTGCCGGGTCGCGCCATCGATGCGGCCGCCCTTGCCGATACCGATCTTCTGCTGGTGCGCTCGGTGACCCGCGTCGATCGCGCGCTCCTGGCCGGCAGTCCGGTGCGATTCGTCGGCACCTGCACCATCGGTACCGACCATCTCGACCTTGAGTATTTCGCTGAAGCGGGCATCGCCTGGTCCAGCGCGCCCGGCTGCAATGCCCGCGGCGTGGTCGACTATGTGCTGGGCAGTTTGCTGCTACTGGCCGAGGACGAAGGCGTTCGACTCGCCTCGCGTACCTTTGGCGTCGTGGGGGCCGGCCAGGTGGGTGGGCGCCTGGTGGAGGTATTGCGCGGCCTCGGTTGGCGGGTGCTGGTTTGCGATCCGCCTCGCCAGACGGCTGAGAGCGGCGACTTCGTCGATCTGGAGACCATCCTCCGCGAGTGCGATGCGATCAGCCTGCACACACCGCTGGACAATGGTGGTGATCACCCGACCCATCATTTACTGGACGCTGAGCGGCTGGAGCGTCTGCGGCCAGGCGCGTGGCTGGTCAATGCCAGCCGGGGTGCGGTGGTCGACAACCGCGCATTGCGTGGCCTGCTGGGGCGTCGCCAGGATCTGCGGGCGGTCCTGGACGTCTGGGAAGGCGAGCCTCTGGCTGATATGGAACTGGCACACCTGTGTCGTATCGCCACGCCCCACATTGCCGGCTACAGCCTCGACGGCAAGCTGCGTGGTACCGCGCAGATCTATCAGGCGTGGTGCCGCTTCAGCGGCCAGGCGGAAAGTGTGCGACTGGACGAGCTGCTGCCGACGCCCTGGCTGGGGGAGCTGACCCTGGACGCCAGCAGCGACCTCGACTGGGCCCTGGCGACCCTGTGCCGGGCCGTGTACGACCCGCGCCGCGACGACGCGGACTTCCGACGTAGCCTCGTAGGTGACGAGCACCAGCGCCGAGCCGCCTTCGATGCGCTGCGCAAGCACTATCCGGTGCGACGGGAAATCGACGGGTTACGGGTACGTTTGACGGGAGAAGCGCCGCGGTTGGCGGAAATCGTCCGGGCGCTGGGGGCCGAGCTGGTTTAGATGACGGGCCCGGGATTGCCCCGGGCCCAGGCGCTTCAGGCCTGTCTCCGCTCGGATGCCAGCTGCTTGTGAAGCTCCTGGCAGGCACGCTGGATCATGATTTCGGTAATCGGAATCTCACGGCCTTCGGCGTCGATTATCGCGCCGCCGACGGGACGACGCGGTTGCAGCGGGATCACGCGGCTATCGGAAGTGCTGTCGTGCAAGCTCATGGCCTGTCTCCTCATTCAGGTGTTGCGCGCAGTCTAGGTAGAGCATATGAACGCGCGGTGACAGTCGGCGCGAAGGGTGCGCCGGAAAAACGAAAGACCAGAAAACACTAGCAGCGAATATGCCAACTGCGAGCGTCCTGGTCCTGGTGGATGGACCCCCTGCGTGGGGCGAGAGTTCAGTACGAGGTAAGCATGTCCCTGTTCCACATGGGTCTGATCATCAACCCGCTGGCCGGCCTGGGTGGCCCAGCGGCGCTCAAGGGTAGCGACGGGGTCGCCGCCGAAGCCCTGGCCAGAGGCGCCGAGCCCCGGGCGGCGGCGCGTACGCGTCTCGCGCTGGAGTGCCTGTTGCCGCTTGTCGGGCGCATTCAGTTCATTACGTTCCCCGGCCCGATGGGCGCCGACCTGCTGGCCGAGATGGGCTTTTCCCACCGCGTGCTTGGGCATCTAGATGGCCCGATGACTTGCGCCGATGACACGCGCCACGCCGTCGAGGCCCTGCAGGCGGCCGGCGTGGCCGTGATTCTTTTCGCGGGCGGTGACGGTACCGCGCGTGATGTCAGCGCGGCGGTTCGTGACGATCAACCTGTGCTGGGCATTCCCGCTGGGGTGAAGATCCACTCCGGCGTCTATGCCATCAGCCCGCGTGCCGCCGGGGAATTGGCGCGGCGATTGGTGGAAGGTGGCCTCGTTCGTCTGGCCAGTGGCGAGGTGCGTGACCTGGACGAGACAGCGCTGCGCGACGGCAAGGTGGCGGCGCGCTGGTACGGCGAATTGATGGTGCCGGTGGAAGGGCACTACATGCAGCACGTCAAGCAAGGCGGCATGGAGTCGGAAGAGCTGGTGCTGGTGGAGCTCGCCGACTGGCTGAATGACAGCTGGGAAGAGGGCGTGCGCTACGTGTTCGGGCCGGGCTCGACGCTCCATGGCCTGGCCGACAACCTGGGCCTGGAGACGACTCTGCTGGGCGTCGATGTGATCGAGAGCGGCGTGGTAATCGCCCGTGACGTGACCGAAGCGCAACTGTTCGAATTGGTGGACGGGCATCCCACGCGGCTGCTGGTCACCGCCATCGGCGGCCAGGGCCATATCATCGGCCGCGGCAACCAGCAGATCAGCCCGAGGGTTCTGCGTGCCATTGGCCTTGAGCACCTCCGGGTAGTAGCCACCAAGCGCAAGCTCGGCACCTTGGAAGGCCGCCCATTGCTTGTGGACAGCGGCGATCCAGCACTGGACGACGCTTTCCCAGATGTGGTTCGTGTCTGGGCCGGTTACAAGGAAGAATTGCTCTACCCACTCGGTTGGGGCGACGAGGGCTGACGCCGCTCACCGGTTTCCCGGGGGATCGGATACTATCGACGACACTTTCCCGTAGATGCAGGAGCATCGCGATGGATGCCGAGCAGTACCCGCCCTACGTTCGATCCGGTGAGCGCGTCGTGCTTTTCGACGGGGTCTGCAAGCTCTGCAATGGCTGGGCGAAGTTCCTGATTCGCTATGACCGCGCGCGCGTGTTCAAGCTCGCCTCGGTGCAATCTGCGGAAGGGCAGGCGATTCTCCGCTGGTTCGGCCTGCCTACTGACAGCTATGCAACCATGCTCTATGTCGAAGGCCGCGAGCTGTTCGTCCGCTCCGAGGCCATCGCACGGATCATCCGCCAGTTGCCGGCGCCCTGGCCGCTGCTGGGGGTATTCCGCATCCTGCCCCTGGGCTTGCGGGACTGGTGTTATGACCGTATTGCCCTGAATCGCTACCGTCTTTTCGGCCGACACGACGTCTGCCTGCTACCGTCGCCCGACCACGAGGGGCGCTTCCTGAATGCCGATCGTTGATCTGCGGCGCTTTGCAATGCTGGCCCGTTGTGGGCTGGCGTTCCTGTTTCTCTACCACGGCCTGGTGCCGAAGCTGCTCTGGCTTAGCACTGACGAGAGATTGATGATCGCCGCTCATGGCCTGACCCACGTCGAGCGTGTGGCGACCCTGGCTGGGCTGGCCGAAATCATCCTTGCGCTGCTCCTGCTGGGTGTGCGCCAGTCGCGTTGGCCCCTCGTACTCGCGGCGTTCCTGCTGGCAGGGCTGTTGCTGGACGTAGCGTTGTTCACTCCAGGCCTGCTGATCCAGGCCTTCAACCCGCTTTCTACCAATCTGGTCGCGTTGTGCCTCTGCCTGGTGGGTTGGTGGGCGGAAGCGCCCGCACGCAGCGAACATTCCCTTGAACAACCCGACTGAGCCCCCGATGACATCCCTCCTTTCCGCTAGGCAGCGTAATGCGTTGCGCATGGCTGGGCGCTTCGTTGCGCCCTATCGCTGGCGGGTGATCGGCGCCTTGCTGGCGCTGCTGTTCACCGCCGGGATCACCCTGTCCATGGGGCAAGGCATTCGCCTCCTGGTCGACCAGGGACTGGCCACGCAGTCCGAGGCGTCGTTGCGACATTCGATCATGCTGTTCTTCGGCCTTGTGCTGGCTCTGGCACTGGGTACCTTCACTCGCTTCTACCTGGTTTCCTGGATCGGTGAGCGTTTCGTCGCAGACATCCGCAAGCGCGTGTTCGACCATCTGATCCAGCTGCACCCCGGTTTCTACGAGAGCAATCGCGCGTCGGAAATCCAGTCACGGCTGACGGCGGACACCACCTTGTTGCAATCGGTGATCGGCTCCTCCCTGTCCATGGCATTACGCAACGGGATCATGCTGGTCGGGGGCATCGGCCTGTTGTTCGTCACCAACCCCAAGCTCACCGGCATCGTGCTGCTGGCGCTGCCGCTGGTGCTGGCGCCGATCCTCATCTTCGGTCGGCGCGTGCGGAAATTGTCGCGTCAGAGCCAGGACCGAATCGCCGACGTCGGCAGCTACGTGGGCGAGACCCTTGGACAGATCAAGACGGTGCAGGCGTACAACCACCAGGCTCAGGACCGCCAGCGATTCGCCGGCACCGTGGAAGGCGCCTTCGATACCGCGCGCCGCCGGATTACCCAGCGCGCCTGGCTGATCACCCTGGTGATCCTGCTGGTGCTGGGGGCCGTGGGTGTGATGCTCTGGGTGGGAGGCACGGATGTGATCGCCGGGCGCATCTCTCCCGGTGACTTGGCGGCTTTCGTGTTCTACAGCCTGATTGTGGGAGCCGCTTTCGGTGCCATCAGCGAGGTGATCGGTGAGCTGCAGAGTGCCGCGGGTGCAGCAGAACGTATCGCCGAACTGCTGCAGGCGCGCAATGCCATTCATGCACCGCTTGAGGGGCCGATGACGCTGCCAGAGCGGGTCAGTGGGCAAATCGAGCTGGAGGAGGTGCGCTTTGCCTATCCGGGGCGACCTGATGTGAACGCCCTGGACGGCGTCAGCCTGGCGGTTCGCCCTGGAGAAACCCTGGCTTTGGTGGGACCGTCCGGTGCAGGCAAGTCGACCGTGTTCGAGCTGCTGTTGCGCTTCTTCGATCCCCAGGCCGGCAGCATCCGTGTGGAGGGCGTCGAGTTGCGTGAGCTTGACCCTGCCGATTTGCGTCGCTGCTTCGCCCTGGTGTCCCAGAGTCCGGCCCTGTTCTACGGCAGTGTCGAAGACAACATCCGCTATGGTCGCCCCGAGGCCAGCGATGCCGAGGTCGAGGCCGCTGCCCGTGCCGCCCACGCGCACGAATTCATCGCCCGCCTGCCGCAGGGTTACCAGACCCATCTGGGGGAGGGCGGTATCGGTCTCTCAGGTGGACAGCGCCAGCGCCTGGCAATTGCCCGTGCGCTGCTGGTGGATGCCCCCATCCTGCTGTTGGACGAGGCCACCAGCGCCCTGGATGCGGAGAGCGAACACCTGATCCAGCAAGCGTTGCCGGCGCTGATGAGCGGGCGGACCACCCTGGTGATCGCACACCGCCTGGCTACGGTACAGAATGCCGATCGCATCGCGGTGATGGAGCGGGGCAAGGTGGTGGCAATTGGTCGTCACGCGCAACTTGTGGCCGGTAGCCCGCTCTATGCACGGCTGGCTGAGCTGCAGTTTGGTATCCAGACTGAGAATGAGGTCGAGTAGCGGTACCGCGAGTCCAAAAAAAGGGATGCCAATGGCATCCCTTTTTTCATTCAGGAAAGCTTCAGGCGACCGGTTTGGTCTCGTCCTTGGCTTCTTCCTTCTCTTCTTCGGTCTTGGTCTCGGCTTGCGCCGGAACTTCGGCCTCAGTCACTACCGCGACCTGCTCAGGTTGTTCGACCGGGGCCTCAACGGCTTGCTCGACGGTGTCTTCAACCTTCTGCTCGGCAGCGACCACTTCTTCTTCTACGCCAGCGACAGCGTGAACAACAGCGGAAACCGGTTCGGCAGCAGCAGTAGCTTCGACAACCTTGGCGGCAGCCTCTTCGGCTTCCTTGGCCAGGCGCTCGGCTTCGCGCTGACGACGGCGCACTTCGCGCGGATCGTTGGGCGCACGGCCAGTGCTGGCCGGAGCCGGGGCAGGTGCTTCAGTCTGCGCTGCAACTGCCGGAGCTTCTTCGATCACGGCTGGCGCTTCGACCACGGCTTCAGCAGGAGCTGCTTCGAACATGGTCGCTTCGACGACGGCCGGAGCTTCTTCTACCACCGGGGCCTGCTCGACAACCGGAGCAGCTTCTTCGACCTGGGCGACCACGGCTTCGGTAGCTTCGGCTTCAACGGCCGGTGTTTCTACCTGTACCGGTGCTTCGGTAGCGGCTTCGGCGGCCACTTCAGCGGAAACCAATTCAGCGGCAACTACACCGGTCGCGACGACGGCAGCAGCCTGGACGACTTCACCGTCATCCTGACCTTCCACCAGCTCTTCGCCGTTGGCTTCACGCTGACGCTCGCGGCGGTTGCTGCGGCGGCGCTGGCCACGGGAGCGGCGACGAGGACGCTCGTCATCGGAGCCTTCCTGATCGTCGTCCTGCAGCAGCTCCTCGTTGTTCAGCAGTTCCTCGTCGACCGCTTCGGTCTGGGCCAGTTCAGCGCGCGGCTGGCGCTCTTCGCGAGGTTGGCGTTCTTCACGCGGCTGGCGCTCTTCACGGGCGGGACGCTCGGCGCGTTCGCCACGCTCGCGGCGACCTTCCTGGCCTTCACGCGGTTCACGCGGCTCACGGGCTTCGCGCGGCTGACGCTCCTCGCGGGGCTCACGAGGCTGGCGCTCTTCGCGAGGCTGGCGCTCTTCACGCGGTTGACGCTCTTCGCGGGGCTCACGAGCCTGACGCTCTTCGCGAGGCTGACGCTCCTCGCGCGGTTGGCGTTCTTCACGCGGCTGGCGCTCTTCGCGGGCAGGGCGCTCGCGACGGGTTTCCTGGCCTTCACGAGCTTCGCGGGGCTGGCGTTCTTCGCGTGGCTTGCGGTCTTCCTCGCGGCGGCTTTCACGACCCTCACGACCTTCGCGGCCCTCACGGCCATCGCGGCGACGGTTCTGCTGACGGCCGTTGCGACGCTCTTCACTGCGCGGCTGGCGTTCGGTGGTCGGCTTCTCGGCTTCGACCTTGGGCTCTTCCTTGCCAGCGAACAGGCCTACCAGGGACTTCACCAGACCCTTGAACAGGCTGGGCTCCGGAGTGGGTGCCGGCTGGGCTTGCGGAGCGGCTGCAATCGGTGCCGGTACGGGGCGCTCGGGGGAAACGGTCTTCACCGCTGCTTCCTGGCGAACCAGGGTGCGGGTGGAGCTGACCGGTTGGGCTTCTTCCACCTCAGCCGGGGTCATTTCGTAGCTGGACTGGTTGTTCAGCACTTCCGGACTGTCGTCGCGCAGGCGCTGGACTTCGAAGTGCGGGGTTTCCAGGTGGTCGTTCGGCAGGATGACGATGCGTGAACGGCTGCGCAGCTCGATCTTGGTGATGCTGTTGCGCTTCTCGTTGAGCAGGAAGGCGGCAACCGGAATCGGCACTTGGGCGCGGACCTCGGCAGTACGGTCCTTGAGAGCCTCTTCCTCGATCAGACGCAGGATGGCCAACGACAGGGATTCGACGTCACGGATGATGCCTTGGCCGTCGCAACGGGGGCAGACGATGCCGCTGGTCTCGCCCAGGGACGGACGCAGACGTTGACGGGACATTTCCAGCAGGCCGAAGCGCGAGATGCGACCGATCTGCACGCGTGCGCGGTCGGCTTCCAGGGCCTCGCGGACCTTCTCTTCCACGGCGCGCTGGTTCTTGGCCGGCGTCATGTCGATGAAGTCGATGACGATCAGACCGCCGATGTCACGCAGGCGCAACTGACGGGCGATTTCCTCGGCCGCTTCCAGGTTGGTCTGCAGGGCGGTTTCTTCGATGTCGCCACCCTTGGTGGCACGGGCCGAGTTGATGTCGATGGACACCAGGGCCTCGGTCGGATCGATGACGATGGAGCCGCCAGACGGCAGCTTCACTTCGCGCTGGAAGGCGGTTTCGATCTGGCTTTCGATCTGGAAACGATTGAACAGCGGAACGCTGTCCTGATAGAGCTTGATCTTGCTCTGGTACTGCGGCATCACCTGGCGGATGAAGCTGAGGGCTTCCTCGTGTGCTTCGACGCTGTCGACCAGCACTTCGCCGATGTCCTGGCGCAGGTAGTCGCGGATAGCGCGGATGATGACGTTGCTTTCCTGATAGATCAGGAAGGGGGCGCCACGCTCGCCAGAAGCTTCCTTGATGGCGCTCCAGAGTTGCAGCAGATAATCCAGGTCCCACTGCAGCTCTTCGCTGGAGCGGCCCAGACCCGCGGTGCGAACGATCAGGCCCATGTCGGCTGGAGCGTTGAGGCCGTTCAGCGCTTCACGCAGTTCATTGCGCTCTTCGCCTTCGATGCGGCGGGAGATGCCACCGGCGCGGGGGTTGTTCGGCATCAGCACCAGGTAACGCCCAGCAAGGCTGATGAAGGTGGTCAGGGCTGCGCCCTTGTTGCCGCGCTCTTCTTTCTCGACCTGGACGATGACTTCCTGGCCTTCGCTGAGCACTTCCTTGATGTTGATGCGGCCTTCGGGGGACTTCTTGAAGTACTCGCGGGAAATTTCTTTCAGGGGCAGGAAGCCGTGGCGCTCGGCGCCGAAGTCGACGAAAGCGGCTTCAAGGCTGGGCTCGATACGAGTGATTCGGCCTTTGTAGATGTTGGCCTTCTTCTGCTCGCGGGCACCCGATTCAATGTCCAGGTCGTACAGGCGTTGGCCGTCGACCAGAGCAACACGCAACTCTTCGGGCTGAGTCGCGTTAATCAGCATTCTTTTCATGTGGTACCAATGGGTTTCCGGGCTACCGGAAACGGCGATTGGCGCACACGACTCTCGCGGTCGGTGTCAGGTGCGTGTCAGGAGCGGCGGGCCACTCCAGTGTCCAGCGAACTCCAGTCAATGGGACCGGAATCGCGACTACGTCTCCTGCTTGCTGTGTCGTGACAGAAGCACTTGTTCAGGAGGAGGAATCAACGGTCGGAAGCGGACGAAATGAAGCGTCTTGAAACTACGCAGTCCGACGGTTATGCATCTCCACCCTACACTTATCCCTTGAAAATCGGGTGCCGCTCGCTGAATCCGTAGCGGGTTGCATTTACCGTGATCTCCCATAGGAAAGGGGTGATCACGCGTCATGGCTCAAGGCTTGATTTCTGAAAATTCGCAGTCATTGCAGCGAATTTTCTGTCGGACGGCCTTACGTCCTGAAAAGGTTGCAACGGTTAGGGTGGCAGTTTTGGCGAACACCCTGAAACCAGGCCGCTTTTGGCGGCGTTCGCGACTATAGCAGTAATCATTAAGTGCTTCAAATCCATAAAAAATTGTTATGATGCGCAAATGAACACTCCTGCCTCTCCAACCTCCGGCGTCCAGCTGCTTGAGGTTGCGCCGGAATATGCCGGCCAACGCATTGACAATTTCCTACGCACTCAGTTGAAGGGTGCGCCCAAGACGTTGATTTATCGCATCCTTCGCAAGGGCGAAGTCCGCGTGAACAAGGGACGGATCAAGCCGGAGTACAAGCTCCAGGCGGGCGACATCGTCCGCGTTCCGCCTTTGCGTCTGTCCGAGCCGGATGAGCCGGCCCCAGTGGCCCAAAGTCTGCTGGAGCGGCTGGAGAGTGCGATCGTCTACGAAGACAAGGCGCTGATCGTGCTGAACAAGCCGGCTGGCATTGCAGTGCATGGAGGAAGTGGTCTCAGCTTCGGCGTGATCGAAGCCTTCCGTCAGTTGCGCCCAGAAACCAAGGATCTGGAGCTGGTGCATCGCCTTGATCGCGATACCTCCGGACTTCTGATGATCGCCAAGAAGCGCAGCATGCTCCGCCACCTTCACGAGGCATTGCGTGGCGACGGTGTCGATAAGCGTTACCTGGCGCTGGTACGCGGAAGCTGGCCAACCTCGAAGAAGAAGGTCAGTGCGCCGTTGCTGAAGAATAATCTGCGTTCCGGCGAGCGCATGGTCGAGGTGAATCCGGAAGGCAAGGACGCGCTTACCGAGTTTCGCGTCGTGCGCCGTTTCGGGGAGTTCGCCACTCTGGTGGAAGCCAGTCCGATTACCGGGCGTACTCACCAGATTCGAGTGCACGCCAAGCACGCTGGCCATTCCATCGCCGGTGATCCGAAGTACGGCGATGAGGATTTCACGCGTGAAATTCGCGAACTGGGCGGCAAGCGCCTGTTCCTGCACGCGCACTCCCTGGCTATAAGCCTCCCTGATGGGGGCGAGCTTAAGCTGGAGGCTCCGGTCGATGAGATGTGGCAGAAAACCCTGGAGCGTCTAGGTGTCTGATTACCAGTTGCTGATCTTCGACTGGGACGGCACGTTGGTTGATTCCATCGCCCGCATTGTCGAATCCATGCGCGTGGCGGCAGACGTTTCCGGGCTGTCGTGGCGAGATGATGTCGCTATCAAGGGCATCATCGGTCTCGGTTTGCCGGAAGCGATCGCTACGCTCTATCCGGAGCTTGATGATCCACGGTGCATAGATGCATTCCGGCAGCGTTATAGCGAACACTACAGCGTGCTGGAGTGCCAGCCTTCACCTCTGTTCGATGGGGTGGCGGAGGCGCTGGAGGTGTTCCGTGAGCAGGGCTATCGTCTGGCGGTGGCTACCGGTAAGAGTCGTCGTGGCTTGGAGCATGTGCTGGCCGGGCGTGGCTGGTTGGATTACTTCGATATCACCCGCTGCGCTGACGAAACTGCGAGCAAGCCTGATCCGCGCATGTTGCATGAAATCCTTGCGCATTGTGGGGTGGCTGCTGGGCAGGCGGTGATGGTGGGGGATTCTCCCTTCGATCTGCGTATGGCTCATCGGGCCGGGATGGATTCCGTGGCGGTGGGTTACGGTGCCCAGCCGCTTGTTGAGTTGCTCAAGGAATCGCCCACGCTGGCGATCGAGCGTTTTGAAGAGCTGCGTCACTGGCTGGAAGGTGACCTGAGCCGGCAATTCCGAGAGGTGGAGCTTTATGTCTGACGAATGGAAAGAACCCGCTGCCGACAAGGCTGAACAGAAGAGCTGGCAGTTGCTGGAGAAGGCTGTACTGGCGGGTATCCAGGAGCAGCGTCGTGCCCGGCGTTGGGGCATTTTCTTCAAGTCGCTGACCTTTGTTTATCTGTTTATTGCCCTTGCGCTGTTCTCGCCGGCATTCGATCTGCAGAAGAGCGCTGCGCGCGGCCAGGAGCACACGGCGCTGGTAGAGGTCCGTGGAATGATCGCTGATGAAGAGGTGGCGAGCGCTGACAATATCGTGACCGCGCTGCGTGCGGCTTTCGAAGACCCGAAGACCAAGGGGGTCGTGCTGCGGATCAACAGTCCGGGTGGCAGTCCGGTGCAATCCGGTTACGTCTATGACGAGATTCGTCGGCTGCGTGCGGAACACAAGGGCATCAGGGTGTATGCCGTGATCACCGACCTTGGTGCGTCCGGTGCCTACTACATCGCCAGTGCGGCGGACGAAATCTATGCCGACAAGGCTAGCCTGGTTGGCTCCATCGGCGTCACTGCGGCGAGCTTTGGCTTCGTCGACGCCATGGGCAAGCTGGGTGTTGAGCGTCGCGTCTATACGTCCGGCGAGCACAAGGCGTTCCTGGATCCGTTCCAGCCACAGAAACCTGAGGAAACCCAGTTTTGGCAGAGCGTGCTGGATACCACTCACCAGCAGTTCATCCAAAGCGTGAAGAAGGGGCGTGGTGATCGGCTGAAGGTCGATGGCAATCCCGAACTCTTCAGTGGATTGGTTTGGTCGGGCGAGCAGGCGCTGGCGCTTGGGCTGGTGGATAAGCTCGGCAATACCAGTTTCGTGGCGCGCGAGGTGATTGGGGCGAAGGAGGTTGTTGACTACACCGTGCAGGAGTCGCCTTTCGATCGCTTCTCGAAAAAGTTCGGTGCTAGTGTCGCCGAGCGACTGGCACTTTGGATGGGGTTCCAGGGGCCGAGCTTGCGTTGAAGCTTATAGCGCCCCAAAGGAAAGCCCGGCCAGAAGCCGGGCTTTCTTCCTTCTATATGGGAGTCAGGGAATCTGTACGCCTTCGGCGAGCAGCATGTCCACGAGTCGAATCAGAGGCAGTCCGACGAGGCTGGTGGCGTCCGGGCCTTCAGTCGCACGGAACAGGCTGACGCCAAGTCCTTCTGCCTTGAAGCTGCCGGCGCAGTCATAGGGTTGTTCGGCTTCCAGGTAGCGGCCGATGCGTGCGGCGTCCAGCTCGCGGAAATGCACGGTGAAGGGCACGCAGTCCACGTGGAAGTGGCCGGTAGCGCTGTTCATCAGGGCCAGGCCGGTCAGGAAGCTGACGCTGGTGCCGCTGGCTGCCAGCAGTTGGTCGCGAGCGCGTTCAAAATTGTGAGGCTTGCCGAGTATCTGGTCGCCTAGCACTGCGACCTGGTCGGAGCCGATGATCAGATGGTTGGGGTTCTGGCTGGCAAGAGCCTTGGTCTTTTCAAGTGCCAGTCGGCGTACGAGCTGTTCGGCGGATTCGTCGGTCTTGCGGCTTTCGTCGATGGCGGGTGCGCCCCAGGTAAAAGGCAGGCGCAGGCGTTCGAGTAGTTCGCGTCTATAAGGTGAGCTGGATGCAAGCACCAGGGGCAGCATGGCGATCTCCGGTCGTAGAGGCGGGAAATTCTATAGAGGCCCGTCGCACGTGGACAATGCGGAATTTCTTTTGACAGGGCAGGGGCTCGTCCCTAGAATGTCGCGCCTATGTTGAATGGGCCGATTCCACCTCATGTAGATCCGCGAAAGCTTGCGGACCGCGAAGTCACTCTTGAGGGTGACATTGCGCTCGCCAGTCTGGAGCGACTCTGCGATCCCCTAGCGGACAACGCGGGCAGCATCCATGCGAGCCTCGCGTTCGCTCGTGAAGAGCGTCGCGCTGTCGTTATCCATAGCCGGATTGACGTCGAGGTCAAGATGGTTTGCCAGCGTTGTCTAGAGCTGGTCACCCTGAACATCCATAGCGAGTGTGATTACGCCGTGGTGAGGGAGGGGGCGGACAGTCAGTCGCTGCCGAAGGGCTATGACGTGCTGGAAGTGGGTGAGGATCCATTGGATCTGATGACTCTGGTCGAGGATGAGCTGTTGCTCGCCCTGCCCATAGTTCCGGCCCATGACCCTGAAGATTGCCAGCAGCCGGCGGGCGCCAACGAGCCCGAGCCGAGCAAGGACGAGGTTCCGCGGTCCAACCCGTTCAGCGTACTGGCGCAGTTAAAGCGTGACCCAAACGTTTAGGAGTTAATTGATTATGGCTGTTCAGCAGAACAAAAAATCCCGCTCGGCACGCGACATGCGTCGTTCCCACGACGCCCTCGAAGCCAACGCCCTGTCCGTAGAGAAGAGCACTGGTGAAGTTCACCTGCGCCACCACGTTTCCCCGGACGGTTTCTACCGTGGTCGCAAAGTGATCGACAAGGGCGCTGCCGAGTAATCCTTGGCCGCCTCGATCATCGCGATTGATGCAATGGGCGGGGACTACGGTCCCCGCTGCATTGTTCCAGCCAGCGTCGCCTGTCTGGCTGAATTCCCCTCGCTTCACTTGGTTCTCGTCGGCCAAGCCCCCCTTCTACAAGAGCTCGTTGCCCGCATTCCTGCGGCCGATCGCCTGCGCCTGCAAATCGAGCATGCCAGTGAAGTGATCGCCATGGATGAGCGCCCTGCACAAGCCTTGCGCGGCAAGCCTGACTCTTCGATGCGTGTGGCCCTCGATCTTGTGCGCAATGGTCGGGCTCAGGCCTGCGTCAGTGCAGGCAATACCGGTGCTCTGATGGCGTTGTCGCGCTACGTGCTGAAGACTTTGCCTGGAATCGATCGGCCGGCCATGGTTAGCGCCATTCCTACGGCGCGGGGCCACTGCCATCTGCTCGACCTGGGTGCCAATGTCGACTGCAGCGCCGAGCATCTCTATCAATTCGCCGTGATGGGTGCGGTTGCAGCTGAGGCCCTCGGTACTCCTCGTCCGCGTGTCGCGCTACTGAATGTCGGCACCGAGGACATCAAGGGCAACCAGCAAGTGAAGCTGGCGGCGAACCTGCTGCAGCAAGCCGAAGGCCTCAACTACATCGGATACATCGAGGGCGATGGTCTCTATCGTGGTGAAGCTGACGTGGTGGTTTGTGACGGCTTCGTCGGCAACATTCTGCTCAAGTCCAGCGAGGGTTTGGCCTCGATGATTTCCACTCGGATGGAAGCATTGTTCAGCGAGAGCCTCGGTTCGCGCATGGTGGGCGCGCTGGCCCTGCCATTGCTGCGTCGCCTTCGTACCGATTTGACCCCTGCGCGCCATAATGGAGCAAGCTTCCTGGGGCTGCAGGGTATCGTTATCAAGAGTCACGGTTCGGCTGGCTCGGAAGGCTTTCAGAGCGCCATTCGTCGCGCGATGATCGAGGTCCGTGAGAATCTGCCGCAGCGCCTCCACGGCCGACTGGAACATCTGTTGCTGTAGGATGTGACCGCTACCGGCAGCCTGTCATCCAAATGTCAGTTTCGTGCGCTTGGCTATGCCAGGCGTCAATCTCCCTATACCGCCAGATAAGGGACCTCAATCAATGTCCGCATCCCTCGCTTTCGTATTTCCCGGTCAGGGCTCCCAGTCTCTGGGCATGCTGGCCGAGCAGGGGGGCCAGCAGAAGCTGGTCCTGGATACCTTCGCCGAAGCCTCCGAGGCGCTCGGTTATGACCTCTGGGCGTTGACCCAGCAAGGTCCGGAAGAGCAGCTCAACCAGACCGACAAGACTCAGCCGGCCATTCTCACTGCGTCCATCGCCCTATGGCGTCTGTGGCTGTCTGAGGGTGGTGCGCGCCCAGCGTACGTCGCCGGCCACAGCCTCGGTGAATACTCCGCGCTCGTGGCTGCCGGCAGCCTGGGCTTCGCCGATGCGGTGAAACTTGTGGAGCGTCGTGGTCAGCTGATGCAGCAGGCCGTTCCGGCAGGGCAGGGCGGCATGGCCGCCATCCTGGGTCTGGAAGATGCCGACGTGCTGGCCGCATGTGTGGAAGCTGCCCAGGGCGAAGTGGTCAGTGCAGTGAACTTCAATGCGCCCGGCCAGGTGGTGATCGCCGGTGCCGCTGCCGCTGTCGAGCGCGCCATCGAGGCCTGCAAGGCTCGTGGAGCCAAGCGCGCCATGGCTCTGCCGGTTAGCGTGCCATCTCATTGCGCACTGATGAAGCCGGCTGCCGAGCGCTTTGCCGAGTCCGTCGACGCGCTGGCCTGGCAGGCTCCGCAAATTCCGCTGGTGCAGAACGTCAGTGCCGCCGTGGTGGCTGATCTCGGCGAACTCAAGCGCGACCTGTTGGCCCAGCTCTACAGCCCGGTTCGTTGGGTCGAGTCGATGGTCAGTCTGTCCGAGCGCGGCGTTACCGATCTGATCGAATGCGGTCCGGGCAAAGTGCTGTCAGGCCTGAACAAGCGCTGTGTGAAGGGTGTCAACACCCACAATCTGGATACCCCTGATGCTTTCGCAGCCGCCCGTGCTGCGCTGGCCTGAACAAGGAGAAGACCTATGAGTCTGCAAGGTAAGGTGGCATTGGTCACCGGTGCGAGCCGCGGCATTGGCCAGGCTATCGCCCTCGAACTGGGCCGTCAGGGCGCCGTGGTGATCGGCACTGCGACTTCCTCTTCCGGTGCCGAGCGTATCGCCGAATTCCTCAAGGACAACGGAATCGAAGGTGCCGGTCTGGTTCTGGACGTCAGCAATGATGAGTCGGTCGCCAGTACCCTGGAGCACATCCAGCAGCACCTGGGGCAGCCGCTGATCCTGGTGAACAACGCCGGCATCACCCGTGACAACCTGATGCTGCGTATGAAAGACGACGAATGGTTCGACGTCATCAACACCAACCTCAACAGCCTGTATCGCCTGTCCAAGGCCGTCCTGCGTGGCATGACCAAGGCTCGCTGGGGGCGCATCATCAACATTGGCTCGGTGGTAGGCGCCATGGGCAATGCCGGCCAGACCAACTACGCAGCCGCCAAGGCTGGCCTGGAAGGTTTCAGTCGCGCCCTGGCGCGTGAAGTCGGTTCCCGTGCGATCACCGTCAATGCGGTAGCTCCTGGTTTCATCGACACCGACATGACCCGTGAGTTGCCGGAAGCCCAGCGCGATGCGCTGCTGACCCAGATCCCGTTGGGTCGCCTGGGCCAGGCCGAAGAGATCGCCAAGGTGGTGGGATTCCTCGCTTCCGACGGCGCTGCCTATGTCACCGGTGCTACCGTTCCGGTCAATGGCGGTATGTACATGAGCTGAATGTGACGAATCCCTTCAGGAAGATGTCATATGGGCTGTCTAGAATTCGCTATATAAGTGCAGTCGGGTTATAGACATTTCGTTGCGGCGATCCTGAAGGGGTTCAGGCGTTCTGCTTGAAATGCGGAAAACCCTTTCTATACACTGCAGCCCCAGCTGCACGGATTTTTCCATAGGAGTGAAAACAAGGTATGAGCACCATCGAAGAACGCGTCAAGAAAATCGTCGCCGAGCAACTGGGCGTCAAAGAAGACGAAGTCACCAACAGCGCTTCCTTCGTTGAAGACCTGGGCGCCGATTCCCTTGACACCGTTGAGCTGGTGATGGCTCTGGAAGAGGAATTCGAGACCGAGATCCCGGACGAGCAAGCCGAGAAGATCACCACCGTTCAGGAAGCCATCGACTACATCAACGCCCACGCGCAGTAATGTAGTCGTCGGTTCCCCGACGCGGAAAAGCCGCACGACCCGATTGGGCGTGCGGCTTTTCTTTAAGCCGATTGTTGAAAATCTGCGGTTTGCGCGTTACTTGCCGGGCTTTTCAACAGTCTGTTTATCCGAATCAACCGCCGTGTAGAGATTGAAGAAGGAGATCGCTGTGTCGCGTAGACGCGTCGTGGTCACTGGCCTTGGCATGCTGTCGCCGCTGGGTACCGATGTATCGAGCACCTGGCAGGGAATTCTGGCTGGCCGCAGTGGCATTGGCCTTATCGAACATATGGATCTGTCCGCCTATTCCACTCGCTTCGGTGGTTCGGTCAAGGGGTTCAATGTCGAGGAGTACCTGTCGGCCAAAGAGGCGCGCAAGCTCGACCTGTTCATCCAGTACGGTCTTGCCGCGAGCTTCCAGGCCGTGCGTGACTCCGGTCTCGAAGTTACCGATGCCAATCGTGAGCGTATTGGCGTGGCCATGGGCTCCGGGATTGGCGGCCTGACGAACATCGAGAACAACTGCAAATCCCTGCATGAGCAAGGACCGCGCCGTATCTCGCCGTTCTTCGTGCCGGGTTCGATCATCAACATGGTGTCCGGTTTCTTGTCGATCCACCTGGGTATCCAGGGGCCGAACTACGCCATTGCCACCGCCTGTACGACTGGCACCCACTGCATCGGCATGGCCGCACGTAACATCGCCTACGGCGAGGCGGACGTGATGGTCGCAGGTGGTTCTGAAATGGCTGCCTGTGGCCTGGGTCTGGGTGGTTTCGGCGCAGCTCGCGCGCTGTCGACTCGCAACGACGACCCGACCCGTGCCAGCCGTCCCTGGGACAAAGGGCGCGACGGTTTCGTGCTTTCCGACGGCGCCGGTGCGCTAGTGCTTGAAGAGTTGGAGCATGCGAAGGCCCGTGGTGCGACTATCTACGCCGAGCTGATCGGCTTCGGGATGAGTGGCGACGCTTATCACATGACTTCGCCGCCGGAAGATGGCGCCGGTGCTGCACGTTGCATGAGCAACGCCCTGCGCGATGCTGGCTTGAATGCCGATCAGGTGCAGTACGTGAACGCCCACGGTACCTCGACTCCGGCCGGTGACGTGGCCGAAGCCATGGCGCTCAAGTCGGTGTTCGGTGAGCATGCCTACAAGCTGGCAGTCAGTTCCACCAAGTCCATGACTGGCCATTTGCTGGGTGCGGCCGGTGCCGTGGAAGCGATCTTCAGTATCCTCGCTTTGCGCGATCAGGTGGCGCCGCCGACTATCAACCTGGACGAGCCGGACGAAGGTTGCGACCTCGACTTCGTGCCACACGAAGCGCGGTCCATGCCCATCGATGTCGTTCTCTCCAACTCCTTCGGCTTTGGTGGCACCAACGGTTCCCTGGTGTTCCGCCGGTTCGCGGGCTGATGCCGAATTGGGTTGACGGCCACCCAGCCGAATCGCTGTCCATCAAGGATCGCGGTCTGGCCTACGGCGATGGGCTATTCGAGACCATCGCCGTGCGTGGCGGTCGCCCTCCGCTTCTCGAGTACCACATGGCGCGGCTCGCTGACGGCTGCCGACGCCTGCGTATTCCTCTTGACCTGCAGTTGATGCGCACGGAGTTGATGACCTTCTCGGCCGGGTTGGGCGAAGGCGTCGCCAAACTGATAGTCACTCGTGGCGAGGGTTTGCGTGGCTATGCTCCGCCGCCTGTAGCCTTGCCCCGGCGGATTCTGCAGAGTGCTGCCTTTCCGGCTTACCCTGCGGGCAATGCGGAGCAGGGGGTCCGGCTCTTTCCCTGCGCCACTCGTCTTGCCGAGCAGCCTCTGCTGGCTGGCCTCAAGCACCTCAACCGGCTGGAGCAGGTCTTGGCCCGTGCCGAGTGGCAGGATGCTCAGCACGCCGAAGGCTTGATGCGCGACCTGTCTGGTCGTGTGATCGAAGGTGTGTTCAGTAACCTTTTCATGGTGCGTAAAGGCGCGCTCGTCACCGCTGATCTCTCTCGTTGTGGGGTCGCGGGTGTCATGCGAGCTGCACTACTGGACAGCGCCAAGGCCGAAGGCCTCCAGGCCGAAGTGCGGGATGTTGACTACGACGAGTTTCTCCAAGCGGATGAGGTTTTCCTCTGCAACAGCCTTTTCGGTATCTGGCCGGTGCGTTCTGTAACAGCGCATCACTGGCCGGTCGGGCCGCTGACCCGTAAACTTCAGGCCATCGCCCGCGATCTACTGGATATCTGATACGTGATACGCAAATTCCTGCTGATGCTGGAAGCAGGCCTGCTCCTTGCTGGTCTGCTGGTAGCCTTTGCCGGCTGGCAGCAGCGCGTCACCCTCGAGCAACCCCTGAACATCTCCGCCGAGCGGATGCTGGAAGTACCAACTGGAGCCACGCCCGGTGGCCTGCTCAACCGGCTGGAAGCGGAAGGGGTTCTTAACAATGCGTTCTGGCTACGCCAATACTGGCGCTTCAATCTAGCCAACGAGTCCCTGCACAGTGGCGAGTATCGACTGACGCCGGGAATGCGCGCCGCCGACCTGCTGGCACTGTGGCAACAAGGTGATGTGGTGCAGTACAGCCTGACGCTGGTGGAAGGCTGGAACTTCCGTCAGGTCCGTGCGGCCTTGGCCAAACAGGCCAAGCTGGAGCAAACGCTGGTCGATGTCAGTGACGCTGAAGTTATGGCTCGACTCGGGCGCCCCGGCGAGTACCCGGAAGGCCGCTTTTTCCCTGATACCTATCGTTACGTGCGCGGCACCCGCGACATCGACCTGCTGAAACAGGCGCGGGATCGTCTCGACCAGGTGCTCGCCGAGGAGTGGAGCAAGCGGGCGGACCGATTGCCCTATAACGACCCCTACCAGGCGCTGATCATGGCGTCCCTGGTGGAGAAGGAAACCGGCGTTCCCACTGAGCGCGGGCAGATTGCCGGCGTGTTCGTGCGCCGCCTGAACAGCGGCATGCTGCTGCAGACCGACCCGACTGTCATCTATGGCCTGGGCGAGCGCTACAACGGCAACCTGACCCGCGACCACCTGCGCGAGGCGACGCCTTACAACACCTATGTCATCAGCGGTCTGCCGCCAACCCCCATTGCTCTCGCCGGGCGTGAAGCCATTCATGCCGCGCTGCATCCCGCGGCAGGAAAGAGCCTCTATTTCGTCGCCCGAGGCGATGGTAGCCATGTATTCTCCGAGACCCTGGGCGAGCACAACCAGGCCGTGCGTGACTTCCAAATGAAGCGCCGCAGCGACTACCGCTCCAGCCCGACCCCGCAATGAATAAGGACACCCAGTGAGCGGTCTGTTCATCACATTGGAAGGCCCGGAAGGCGCCGGAAAAAGCACCAATCGCGAGTATCTTGCAGAGCGCCTGCGCAGCCATGGCGTTGAGGTCGTACTGACTCGTGAGCCAGGTGGTACGCCGCTTGCTGAGCGTATCCGCGAACTCTTGCTGACCCCCAGCGAAGAAGCCATGGGCGTCGACACCGAACTGCTGCTGGTGTTCGCGGCTCGTGCCCAGCATCTGGAAGGTTTGATCAAGCCGGCTCTGGCGCGTGGTGCGGTGGTGCTCTGCGACCGTTTCACCGATGCTACCTATGCCTATCAGGGCGGTGGTCGTGGCCTGTCCAGTGAGCGTATCGCCTTGCTGGAAAACTTCGTCCAGGGTGACCTGCGTCCGGACCTGACTCTGGTTTTCGACCTGCCGGTGGAAATCGGCTTGAGCAGGGCTGCCGCCCGTGGCCGCCTGGATCGTTTCGAGCAGGAACAGCGCAGCTTCTTCGAAGCCGTTCGGCAAACCTACCTGCAGCGCGCTCAGGCCGCTGCGGAGCGGTACAAGGTAGTCGACGCGTCGCTGTCGCTGGCGGAAGTCCAGGCCAACCTCGATAAGTTGCTTCCCGATTTGCTGGTGCGCTGCAATGGCTGACGCCTATCCCTGGCAAACAGCGATCTGGCAGCAGTTGGCAGGCCGTCCGCGTCATGCCCACGCCTATCTGCTGCATGGACCATCCGGTATTGGCAAGCGCGCCCTAGCCGAGCGCCTGATGGCGCGCCTCCTGTGCCAGAGCCCTGCCGGGCTCGACGCATGCGGCCAATGCAAGGCTTGCATGCTGCTGGCGGCCAGTACACATCCTGACGCGTTCGTACTCGAACCGGAGGAAGCGGACAAGGCGATCCGCGTTGACCAGGTTCGCGAGCTGGTGGGATTCGTTGTCCAGACCGCGCAGCTAGGTGGGCGCAAGGTGGTGCTGGTGGAGCCGGCCGAGTCGATGAACCTCAACGCCTCCAATGCACTGCTCAAAAGCCTGGAGGAACCCTCCGGCGATACCGTTCTACTGTTGATCAGCCACCAGCCCAGCCGATTGCTGCCGACCATCAAGAGCCGATGCGTACAGCAGGCCTGCCCATTGCCCAGTGAGGCGCAGAGCCTGGCTTGGCTGGATTCGGCATTGCCTGATGCGCCACCGGAGGAATTGAGGGAGCTGCTGGTGCTTGCCGGTGGCTCTCCGCTTTCGGCGCTACGTCTGGAAGGGCAAGGTGTACGTTCCCAGCGTGCCGAAGTTGTGGATGGGGTGAAGAAGCTGCTCAAGCACCAGCTGGGTGCCAGCCAATTGGCAGAAGGCTGGAACGCTGTGCCTTTACCGCTGTTGTTCGACTGGTTTTGCGATTGGGCGCAACTGATGCTGCGCTACCAGCTCACTCGTGACGAAGCGGGGCTTGGGCTCAACGATATGCGCAAGGTGGTTCAGTACCTGGCGGACAAGGCCCCACAACAGAAGGTCTTGGCGATGCAGGACTGGCTGCTGCAACAACGTCAGAAAGTCCTCAACAAGGCCAACCTCAACCGTGTCTTGCTTCTCGAAGCTCTTCTGGTCCAGTGGGCAAGCCTACCCGGGCCGGGCTAGAATCGGTGGCTGAACCAGCTTGTCAGGAAAACCGTATGAGCCTGCCGCCGAACCTGGGCCCGCGTAACGGGATTCTGTCCTTGACCATCAAGGACAAGTCCGTGCTGTATGCCGCCTACATGCCATTCATCAAGAACGGTGGCCTGTTCATTCCGACCAACAAGACCTACAAGCTCGGCGATGAAGTATTCATGCTGCTCAACCTGATGGATGAGCAGGAGAAGATTCCAGTCGCTGGCAAAGTGGTCTGGATCACTCCCAAGGGCGCCCAGGGCAACCGCGCAGCGGGCATTGGCGTCCAGTTCAATGATGGCGACAGTGGCGCGCGCAACAAGATCGAGACCTATCTCGCCGGCGCACTCAAGTCCGACCGTCCCACCCATACGATGTAACCGGCCGCCGGGCCCGGGCTGAAAGCGACAGGCTTGAAGCTTGGCGCCTGCGCCTGGAGCCTGACCATGCTGATCGACTCCCATTGCCATCTGGACCGCCTCGATCTGGGCGCTCACGGTGGATCCCTTGACGCCGCTCTCGACGCCGCCCGTGCCCGTGGTGTCTCTCAGTTCCTCTGCATCGGGGTGAGTGCCGACAACGCCGCCGCCGTGAAGTCCGTGGCCGAGCGCTACGATGACGTGCATTGCTCGGTTGGTGTTCACCCTCTTGATTTGCAGCCCGGCGACTCCCCGGCGCTGGAGTGGTTGCTGGGCGAGCTGGAGCACCCGCGGGTCGTGGCTATCGGCGAGACAGGCCTGGATTATCACTACGAACCCGACGCCGCCGAGCTTCAGCAGCAAGCTTTCCGTCTGCATCTGGAGGCCGCGAAAGTCACCGGCAAACCAGTGATTGTGCACACTCGCGAAGCTCGCGCCGATACCCTTGCGCTATTGCGTGAGGCGGCGCTGCCGCAGGCTGGCGTGTTGCATTGCTTTACCGAAGATTGGGACATGGCGCGTGCCGCACTGGATCTCGGCTTCTACATTTCTCTGTCTGGTATCGTCACCTTCCGCAATGCCAGCGCGTTGCGAGAAGTTGCGCTTCAGGTCCCGGCGGATCGCCTGCTGGTGGAAACTGATTCGCCTTATCTCGCGCCCGTGCCATACCGTGGCAAGCCCAATCTGCCGGAATACGTACGTGAGGTGGCGGAGTTTCTGGCTGACTTGCGCGGGGTTCCATTCGAAACATTCGCAGAGCAGACCAGCGAAAACTATCTGCGTCTGTTCCCTCTCGCACGGCGTGGTTGAAAGGCTTCTGGAAGACGGTCGGAAAAAGTCGCGCACAAAAAAAACCCGGGTTCTGGGGGATGAATCCGGGTCAAGACCATTAGGAGTAAAACAAAGGAACGCGATCCACGGTTCCTCGACTGGCTGGGCACTTGGGGGGAGATGCCGCACGCCAGTAAGAGAAGTATCGGTCAATATCCCCATGCGTCCAGACAGCACGGTGGCGTTTCTTAAACCTATTTGGAATACACCGGGACCGGCTGAGTCCTCATGCGTCTGCCATCTGGCGTAAGAGCGCAAGCGTCTCGTCTATTACACGAGGTTCGGTGTAAAAGTGCGGCGAGAAACGGATTCCACCTCCACGCTGGGCGCAGACCACCTGCTCGGCGCGGAGCCGTTCGAACAGCCTCTGGTTGTCCCAGCCGTCCAGGCGGAAACTGAGGATGCCCGCGCGGCGCATTGGGTTCAGTGGGCTCAACAGCTGCGTGCCGGGGATATTCGCCAATCCGTCCTGCAACCATTGCACGCGCTCGGCAATCGCCACAGCAACCTGCTCCATGCCTACCTCTTCCAGCAACGACAGACTCGCTTCCAGCGCCATCGCGCCGAGCATGTTGGGACTACCACACTCGAAACGTCGCGCGGTGCGGGACGGCTCCCAGTCGACGCGCTCGTAGTCACCGGGATGCTCAAGCATGTGCCAGCCGTACTCATGGAGCTTCAGTTGTTCACGTAGATCGCTACGGCAATAGAAAACCCCGAGTCCTTCAGGTCCGAGCATCCACTTGTGACCGTCGGCCATGGCGAAGGCGCAATCAATGGCCTGGACGTCGAAGGGCAGGGCACCCAACTGCTGGATGGCGTCGACGCAGAAAAGCACGCCATGCCGGCGGCATTCATGGCCGAGTCGGTGCAGATTCAGGCGGAGTCCGCTGGCGTATTGCACGGCGCTTATCGAGAGCAGCCTGGTGCGCGGGCCGCATGCGGCGAGCAGCGCGCCTTCTGGATCGGCTCCTTCCAGCGACACCTGGACGGTTTCCACGCCGTAGCGTTTCAGGGCTTCCCAGACGACGCGGTTGGAAGGGAACTCCTGATCACTGATGACGACCTGATCACCCGCTGCCCAGTCCAGACCAAAGGCAACGAAAGACAGCGCTTCCGATGTATTCTTGACCAGTGCAAGATCAGCCGTGGTCGGTGAGTTCAATAGTCTGACCAGGCGTTCTCGGAGGCGACGCTCCACGGTGAGCCAGTCCGGATAATCCCTTGCACCGAGTCGCCAGTTCTCTTCGGCAAAGCTCTGGACCGCACGAGTCGCGCGTTTGGGCCAGGGCGCAACCGCAGCATGGTTGAGATAGCGGAGCCCATCGGCGTGGGCAAACTCATCTTGCAATAAGCTCATAGTCGGATGATCCGTGCATTTTTACGCCAGATAGGCATAATACGCGGCTTGATTTTTGACCCCACAGTCCCTTTATGCAGAAAGAACCCCGTAAAGTCCGTGAGTTCCGCCGCCGCGAGCAGGAAATTCTCGACACCGCCCTCAAGCTCTTCCTGGAAGAGGGTGAAGACAGCGTTACCGTCGAGATGATCGCTGACGCAGTGGGTATCGGCAAAGGCACCATCTACAAGCACTTCAAGTCCAAGGCAGAAATCTATCTGCGCTTGATGCTCGACTACGAGCGTGACCTGAATGCGTTGTTCCATTCGGCAGACGTGGATCGCGACAAGGAAGCGCTGTCGCGCGCCTACTTCGAGTTCCGCATGCGCGACCCTCAGCGCTATCGCTTGTTCGACCGCCTTGAAGAAAAGGTGGTGAAGAACAGCCAGGTGCCGGAGATGGTCGAGCAGCTGCACAAGATCCGCGCGTCCAACTTCGAGCGCCTGACTCTGCTGATCAAGGGCCGCATCGCCGAAGGTAAACTGGAAGACGTACCGCCGTACTTCCACTATTGCGCCGCCTGGGCCTTGGTGCATGGCGCCGTCGCGCTCTACCACTCGCCGTTCTGGAGCAATGTCCTGGAGGATCAGGAAGGCTTCTTCCAGTTCCTGATGGACATCGGCGTACGCATGGGCAACAAGCGCAAGCGCGAAAGCGAGTCGCCCGCCGGCTGACGCATTCAGAGCGCCTATAACGCGGTCCCGGATATGTGCCGGGCCAACCGCAGGGATATACTCCGGTGTACCAAATGCCGGAGCGTCCCATGATCGTCGACCGCCAAGGCAGGCGTTTCCGCAATCTGCGAATCAGCCTGACCGCCGCCTGTAATTACGCCTGTACCTATTGCGTGCCGGACGGCAAGAGGCTGGTAGCCGCTCAGGATGAGCTATCGGCCGAGGCTATGGTGCGCGGCGTGGCTTATCTCATCGAGGCGGCTGGCATCGAGCGTCTGCGTATCACAGGCGGCGAGCCGCTTGTCAGTCCCAAGCTCGATCCTTTCCTCCGCGCAGTCAGCAAACTCGGTCTTGAAGACATAAGCCTGACCAGCAACGGCCAACTGTTGTCCCGCAAGCTACCCCTGCTGCTCGATTGCGGGATACGCCGTCTGAACATCTCCCTCGATACCCTCGACGCTGGCGCGTTTCGTGAAATCGCCCGTGGCGGCGACCTGGCCACAGTTCTCCGTGGGCTCGACGAGGCGAAGGCGGCGGGTCTGAAGATCAAGATCAACATGGTCCCCCTGCGTGGCAAGAACCTTGATCAGGTATTGCCGCTGCTGGACTATTGCCTGGAGCGGGGCTTCGAACTTCGTTTCATCGAGCTGATGCGCATGGGCCACCTGGCCCGCGACCCCAACGGTTTCCATCAGCAGTTCGTCGGCCTGGAAGAGCTGCTGGCATTGATCCGAACTTCCCACGAGTTCGTTCAGGCCAGCGCGCCGTTGGATGCCACTGCCCTGCGTTATCGGGTGCCGGGCGAGGGCCATTTCGGTGTGATCGCCAACGAGAGCGTACCCTTCTGCCGGACTTGCTCGCGTCTGCGTCTGTCCTCTACTGGTTGGCTGCACGGCTGCCTGTCGTCGAGCAATCGTCATTACGTCGGCGATCTGCTGGAGAAGCCTCGTCACGAAGCGCTGCCTGCTTTGCAGCGGTTGCTGGTCAAGGCGCTGGCCGACAAGCAGGACCTTGCGTTCTCTGGTGGCGTCACAGTGATGAAGATCATTGGCGGTTGATGGCGCGGAAGCTGCATTGGTTCTCCATCTGTCGGTTTTACGTCGCCGGCACCTGGAGGACACACGATGCGTAGCATGATTCTGTTGCTGGCGATTCTCGGCCTGGCGGGCTGCATGAAGGTCAGTGACATGGCGGAAGGCACCCGCGAACAGTTGAGTGATGCCGGATTTCTGGACCACAGCGAAACCCGTCGCGCCAGTCCCTGGCGCCTGCAGGCGGACTCCTTCATCTACATCGCCCAGGGCTACTTCGTCCCTCCCGGTTCCGCCTATCCGCGACCCAATGTGGTCGCTGAAGAGGCCTTCAACGGTTTCGTCGAGTATTTCCCCATGGTGCGTCGTGCCAAAGGCCCTGCCGGTCTGGAAGAGGCTATGGGCCAGGCGCGTGCCGTAGGGGCGCATTATTTGCTGTACGCGCGATTCGCCAGAGCCGACGATCGCATCGGTACCGTCGAAGAGTGGGAAGACGAGGAAGCGCTGGATCGGCTCGGCCGCGACCGAGGCGTGATCCAACTGATGCTGATCGAGACCAATACACGCTATCTGGTGGATACTGCCCGAATCCGCAATCGTGGCGGTTTTCTGACGTTTTACGACGAGAAACCCGAAGACCTGATCGGGGCACCGTTGGAGGAGTATGCTCGCAGCCTGATCGGTCTCAGTCGTTGAGGAGTTTGAAATGAACGATCCCGGCAAAGCCGGTGACTTGCTGGCGCAGATACCCCTGGGCGACAAACCGGGCGGTGCGCCCGTTCATCTGTGGAACCCGCCGTTTTGCGGTGATATCGACATGCGCATCGCTCGCGATGGCACCTGGTACTACCTGGGCACGCCCATCGGACGCAAGCCTATGGTAAAGCTGTTCTCCAGCGTGATCCGCAGGGATGGCGAGGGCTACTTCCTGGTCACTCCGGTAGAGAAGGTTGGCATTAAGGTCGATGACGCACCTTTTGTTGCGGTCGAGTTGAGGGTAGAGGGGGCGGGGCAAGAGCAAAAGCTGCGCTTCGTCACCAACGTTGACGACGAGGTAGTAGCCGGTGCTGTCCATCCGCTACGCGTCGAGCTCGACCCGCAAACCCAAGAACCGTCTCCCTATGTCCTTGTACGGACAAACCTGGAAGCGCTGATCCATCGCAACGTCTTCTACGAGTTGGTGGATCTGGCCGAGCCGCGCGAGATCGATGGCATCACTTGGCTGGGCGTCTGGAGTGGTGGGGAATTCTTCTCCATCGGGCCATTGCCGGATTAGGCGGAAGACGGAAATGAAAAAGGCTCCCTAAGGAGCCTTTTTCGTGCCTGCTTACATGTTGGGGTAGTTCGGGCCGCCGGTACCTTCCGGTGCAACCCAGGTGATGTTCTGGGCCGGGTCCTTGATATCGCAGGTTTTGCAGTGGACGCAGTTCTGGGCGTTGATCTGGAAGCGCTTGGCGCCGTCGTCCTGAGTCACGACTTCGTACACGCCGGCCGGGCAGTAGCGCTGCGCCGGTTCGTCGTACAGCGGAAGGTTCTTGGCGATCGGGATGCTCGCGTCGGCCAGCTTAAGGTGGCAGGGTTGTTCCTCTTCGTGGTTGGTGTTGGAGAGGAATACCGAGCTGAGCTTGTCGAAGCTGATTTTGCCGTCCGGCTTCGGATACTCGATGCGCTTGGACTCTGCGGCCGGCTTCAGGCAGGCGTAGTCGGGCTTGTTGTCGCGCAGGGTTACCGGGATCTTGCCGCCGAACCAGTTCTGGTCGATGTAGTTGAAGGCACCGCCCGCCAGTGCGCCGAACTTGTGGATCGCAGCACCGAAGTTACGGCTGCGGAACAGCTCGTCATACAGCCAGCTGGACTTGAAGCTATCGACGTAGCCGGTGAGCTCGTCACCACCTTCCTTGCCGGCGGCCAGTGCAGCAGCAACGGCCTCGGCGGCCAACATGCCCGATTTCATAGCGGTATGGCTGCCCTTGATCTTGGCGAAGTTCAGGGTGCCGAGGTCGCAGCCGATCAGGGCGCCGCCCGGGAAGACCATCTTCGGCAGCGAGTTCAAGCCACCTTTGCAAATGGCACGGGCGCCATAGGCAACGCGCTTGCCGCCTTCCAGGTACTGCTTGATGACCGGGTGATGCTTGTAGCGCTGGAACTCGTCGAACGGCGAGAGGAAGGGGTTACTGTAGGACAGGTCGATGATCAGACCCACTACGACCTGGTTGTTTTCCAGGTGATAGAGGAAGGAACCGCCCGGGTTCTCGTCATTCAGCGGCCAGCCAGCGGTGTGAACTACCAGGCCGGGCTGGTGCTTGGCCGGGTCGATGTCCCAGATTTCCTTGATGCCGATACCGTAGTGCTGGGCGTCGGCTTCGGAGTCCAGGTTGTACTTCTTGATCAATTGCTTGCCGATGTGGCCACGGCAGCCTTCGGCGAACAAGGTGTACTTCGCGCGCAGTTCCATGCCAGGGGTGTAGTAACCCTCTTTCGGATGCCCTTCGCGGTCCACGCCGAGATCGCCGGTGATGATGCCGCGAACGACACCGTTCTCGTCGATCAACGCTTCCTGGGCGGCAAAGCCCGGGTAGATCTCCACGCCCAGGCCTTCAGCCTGTTGGGCCAGCCAACGGCAGAGATTGCCCAGGGAAATGATATAGTTGCCCTCGTTGTGCATGGTCTTGGGCACGAAGAGGCCGGGAACCTTGATCGCGGACTCGGCATCCTTGAGCATATAGATGTCGTCCCGGGCTACCGGGGTGTTCAGCGGAGCGCCCAGGTCTTTCCAGTCAGGGAAGAGTTCGTTCAGGGCTCGCGGTTCGAATACGGCGCCAGAGAGGATGTGGGCGCCGACTTCGGAACCCTTCTCGACCACGCATACGCTGATCTCTTGACCAGCTTCCGCGGCCTTCTGCTTCAGTCGGCACGCGGCGGACAGGCCAGCGGGGCCGGCGCCGACGATGACGACGTCGAATTCCATGTATTCGCGTTCCACAGTCAATCTCCTCAAGGCTCTTCGATATTTTGTGTTGGAGGGCTAGGCTCGATCCCTGACCTGAGCCGGCGCATTATATCCAGCACCTAAGGCTGGTCCAATACAAACGTTTGTTTGAATTTTGTGAAGCCCTGATAGGATAAGGCTCTGCGCCTTATGACGGGGCATTTTGCTGTATTGACCCGAATAGGCGATCCGGTCAAGATACGGGCGGTTTTGCGCTCGCTGTCTGGGCTGACGTCGGTTCCGGCCGACCTGCATCACTGGCCAGGCTCGTCTTGGCGACATTCTTATTAACCGGAGAGTAACGAGGAATCCATGAAGGTTCTTGTAGCTGTCAAACGAGTGGTCGACTACAACGTCAAGGTCCGCGTCAAGGCGGACAACTCCGGCGTCGACCTCGCCAACGTGAAGATGTCGATGAACCCCTTCTGCGAAATTGCCGTAGAAGAAGCCGTCCGTCTGAAAGAAAAAGGCGTAGCGAGTGAAATCGTCGTCGTCACCATCGGCCCGAACACCGCTCAAGAGCAGCTGCGTACTGCCCTGGCCCTGGGCGCTGACCGCGCCATCCTGGTCGAGTCCGCCGACGAGCTGAACTCCCTGGCAGTCGCCAAGCTGCTGAAGGCCGTGGTCGAGAAAGAGCAGCCGCAGCTGGTCATCCTCGGCAAGCAGGCCATCGACAGCGACAACAACCAGACCGGCCAGATGCTCGGCGCCCTGACTGGCTATGCCCAGGGCACCTTCGCTTCCAAGGTCGAGCTGGCGGGCGACAAGGTCAACGTCACCCGTGAGATCGACGGCGGTCTGCAGACCGTTGCGCTGAACCTGCCGGCGATCGTCACCACCGACCTGCGCCTGAACGAGCCGCGCTACGCGTCGCTGCCGAACATCATGAAAGCCAAGAAGAAGCCGCTGGACGTGGTTACCCCGGATGCCCTGGGTGTTTCCACTGCCTCCACCGTGAAGACCCTGAAGGTTGAAGCCCCGGCCGCCCGCCAGGCGGGTATCAAGGTCAAGTCCGTGGCTGAACTGGTCGAGAAACTGAAGAACGAAGCGAAGGTGATCTGAGATGGCAATCCTGGTAATCGCTGAACACAACAACAGCGCGCTGGCCGCCGCCACCCTCAACACCGTGACCGCCGCTCAGAAGATCGGTGGTGATATCCACGTTCTGGTCGCTGGCCAGGGCGTCGGTGCTGCTGCAGAAGCTGCCGCCAAGGTTGCTGGCGTATCCAAGGTGCTGGTCGCCGACAACGCCGCCTACGCTCACCAGCTGCCGGAGAACGTCGCTCCGCTGATCGCCGAGTTGGGCAAGGGCTACAGCCACGTGCTGGCACCCGCCACTACCAACGGCAAGAACTACCTGCCGCGCGTGGCGGCTCTGCTGGACGTCGACCAGATCTCCGAGATCATCGCCGTTGAAAGCGCCGACACCTTCAAGCGTCCGATCTACGCCGGCAACGCCATCGCCACCGTGCAATCCAGCGCGGCCGTGAAAGTGATCACCGTGCGTACCACCGGTTTCGACGCCGCTGCCGCTGAAGGCGGTTCCGCTGCCGTTGAAGCCGTGGGCACTGTTTCCGACGCCGGCAAGTCCGCCTTCGTCGGTGAAGAGCTGGCCAAGTCCGATCGTCCGGAACTGACCGCTGCCAAGATCGTCGTTTCCGGCGGCCGTGGCATGCAGAACGGCGACAACTTCAAGCACCTGTATGCCCTGGCCGACAAGCTGGGCGCTGCCGTGGGTGCCTCCCGTGCCGCCGTCGACGCCGGTTTCGTACCGAACGACATGCAGGTCGGCCAGACCGGCAAGATCGTCGCGCCGCAGCTGTACATCGCCGTCGGCATCTCCGGTGCCATCCAGCACCTGGCGGGCATGAAGGACTCCAAGGTCATCGTCGCGATCAACAAGGACGAAGAAGCCCCGATCTTCCAGGTGGCTGACTACGGCCTGGTGGCGGACCTGTTCGAAGCCGTACCGGAACTGGAAAAGCTGCTGTAATAGCGCTTCCCGGCCTGCCGTACAAAAAACCCGCTCTTCGGAGCGGGTTTTTTATTGCCGTTTAACGGCGGCTGGCGTCGAGGAAGGCCTGGTAGTGCCGGGCAGTTTCTTCCGGGCGCTCGAGCATGGGAGCGTGTCCGCAGTCCCGCATGATTACCACTGTTGGTTTTTTCAGCAGTGGTTTCATTACCTCGATGCTGGATACATCCAGCACGCGGTCGCGATCTCCCCAGAGCAGCAGGGTAGGGGCCTCGATTCGCGACAGCTCAGGCTCCAGTGGGATATAGCGCTCCCGGAGCTGGCGGAAGACTTCGTTGTAGTGCGCCTCGTTAGCCATGGATTGTTCGGCGAGGTAGGTCTTCACTGACTCGGGAAGGGGCGGCGGCTCGACGAAGACGAAATCCAGCAAGTGCTGGAAGTCATCGGCATTGCGCACTATCAGGGGATTGGACTGGCCGCCTTCGATCAGGCGAAACAGTTCGCTCTTGTTCGGGGCCGTGATCCCGCCATTGTCGAACAACCCCAGGCTGCGCACCTGCTGCGGGTAGCGTGCTGCGAAGATCCCGGCGATATGGCCGCCCATGGAGTTGCCTACCAGGTGCACTTTGCCCAACTCCAGTACCTTGATGAAGGACTCCAGGCGCTCGGCCTGGGTGCCGACATCGTAGCTGCCGGCAGGACGGTCGCTGTCACCGAAGCCAGGCAGGTCAAGCGCGATGACGTGGTAGCGCTCGGTAAAATGGCGGGCGAAGCGCAGCCAGTTGTCCTTGCTGGCGCCGAACCCGTGGATCATCACGATGGTTTCGCCCTTGGTCGGGCCGCCCTCGTAGTAATGGATGCTAAGATCGCCCAGCGCGATCTGGCGCTCCGACAAACCGGCAAGTTGGCGCTCAACGAGGCGCACGCTGGCGGTGAGCGCCATGGGAGAGAAGTAGAGGGTTGTCGCCGCAGCCGCTAGCAAGATGATGACTGCGATGATGAGTTTCTTCATGGCCTGCCCTTATTGCGAATAGTTCTTTAAGCCGCCTGTACGCTAGCATAAAGCTCGCTCCAGGCGATGCAGCACAAGTCGGTGCCAATCGAATGTCCAGCCCAGGAAACTTCAGATGCCAAGATTGCAGCTCTCGTCCTTGCTCCTCGTGCTGTGCCTGTTGCCCGGAGTCGGGCAGGCCGCCGGGAAATGCGAGCGTCTGGTGGCCACCGGCAATCCCGAGTATCCCCC
This sequence comes from Pseudomonas sp. JS3066, assembly GCF_036328175.1. Taxonomy (NCBI): domain Bacteria; kingdom Pseudomonadati; phylum Pseudomonadota; class Gammaproteobacteria; order Pseudomonadales; family Pseudomonadaceae; genus Pseudomonas; species Pseudomonas sp. JS3066. Next base: position 3,490,949 of record NZ_CP143312.1, on the reverse strand, counting down.
CTATCTGTGGCGCGATCCCGAGAACCCCAAGCAACTCATAGGCGCCAATGCCGACCTGCTCAAGCAGATCGCCAAGGAACTCGGGCTCAAGGTGGAAATCCTCTACACCGGCCCCTGGTCCCGTGCCCAGGATGAAGTCCGTACCGGTCGCGTCGACCTGATCGCAGGGGCCTTCCTCACCCTGCCGCGCCTGGAAACCATGGACTACGTTCATCCGGCCTTCCTGGAAACCCAAAGCGTCGTCTGGGTGAAGCGCGAGCGCGCGTTCCCCTACAGCGGTTGGGAAGACCTGCGCAGCCACACAGGCGGCACGTTGGTGAAGAACAGCTTTGGCGAGGCCTTCGACCGCTTCGCCAAGGAGAATCTCAAGCTCGAAGAGGTTCCCAGCCTGACCCAGGCCTACCAGAAGCTGCTGCTGGAGCGCACCGACTACGTGCTCTATGAGCGTTACCCCGGCCTGGTGCTGGCCGACACCCTGGGCATGGCCGACGATCTGGCCGCGCTGGAACCTCCGATTTCCAGTGAAGGTCTGTACCTGACGCTGTCCCACAACTCGGCCTGCAACGACCCCTGGCTGCGCGGACAGCTCGCGAAAAAAATGACAGAATTGGTCGCCGCCGGAGTGCCGGAAACCCTGCTGCAGCGCAACCTGGAACGCTGGAAGGCACTGCAGATGATGCAACCCGCCGGCACTCCCGAATGATTAGGAATCCTCTAGTGAGCAAGACACCCCTGTTTGCCGCCGGCCTGGTTGTGCTGGCCCTGGCCGGCTGTGCCAGCGATCCGGCGCCCATCGAACAGATGCGCCTTACCGAGAAGGCCGTGGAGCAGGCCAAGGCCGTCGGCGCCACCGAACAGATCGAGGAAATGAAGCTTGCCCAGGACAAACTCGCCCTGGCCGAGAAGAACATGGGTGAGCAGGACTACAAGCGTGCGCGCGTCCTGGCCGAAGAGGCGGAACTGGATGCACGCCTGGCGGAAGCCAAGGTGCTCACCAAGAAGAGCCAGGACCAATTGGCCGAGCTGACCGCGCGGATCAATCGCCTGCGCAAGCAGCTGGGAGACGTGCAGTGATACGGAATCATGCATTGACCGCCGGCCTGATGCTTGGCCTTGGACTGCTCGGTGGTTGCGCCAACCAGCAGCAGACCGAACAGAGCCTCGAGCAGGCTCGCCAGATGTTCCAGAAGGTAAAGGAGGACCAGAACGTCCTCAGCGCCGCGCCGAAGGATGTGATCCGCGCTGGCGAATCCCTGGCTCGTGCCGAGCGCCTGTCCAGCTATTGGGGCAATGACCGGGACGTAGTCCACTACGCGTATCTCAGCCAGCGCTACAGCGAGATCGCCAGCCAGCACAGCGAACAGAGCCTGAACCAGGCGCGTGCCGCCAAGTTGCAGATGGAGCGCGAGCGCCTGCAACTGGCTCTGCGTGAAGCCAAGCTCCTCAGTGTCCAGCAGCAGGGCAAGTGGCTTGAAGAGCAGATGATCGCGCTGGCCGCCACTGAGACCGATCGTGGCCTGGTGATGACCCTGGGCGATGTGCTGTTCGATACCGGTCACGCTGATCTCAAGGCTTCGGCCAATCGCACGGTGCTGAAACTGGTGCAGTTCCTCCAGTTGAACCCACGCCGTGTCGTACGTATCGAGGGCTACACCGACAGCAGCGGCAACAAGGCAGACAACCTCAGGCTCTCCACCGATCGTGCCCAGGCGGTGGCGGATGCCCTGGTCGACCTCGGCATCGATGCCAAGCGCATCCAGGTCCAGGGTTATGGCGAAGCCTTCCCTGTAGCCGAAAACGCTTCCAACCGCGGCAGGGCGCAGAACCGTCGAGTGGAGATCGTCTTCTCCAATGAAAAGGGCGAGCTCGGCTCGGCACGCTGAAGCCGCTCTGCCACAAGGCCCCGGTTGCCGTTCGGCACCGGGGCTTTTTCATGCCTGGACAAATTCACTGTATCGCACACAATTTCCCGATCTGTACCGGTGCAGTTGTTAAGTGTTCAGATAGTGTTTCGGTCCAGTGATACAGGTGCTGCCGTCATGACCAATCTGTTGCTCTACCAACGCATCGCCCAGCAACTGGCCGATGATATTCGCCGAGGCGTCTACCAGCCGGGCGAACGCGTGCCTTCGGTGCGCAAGCTCAGTTCCCAGCTCAGTGTCAGCCACGCCACCGTGCTGCAGGCTTACGCAAGCCTGGAGGACCAGGGACTGATTCGCGCTCGTCCGCAATCCGGCTTCTATGTGCACCAGACCCCGGCCCTGACCGCGTCCACCCCGGATATCGCTCGTGTCGAACGCCCGGGCCTCGTCACCCGCGCCAGCATCATTCAACAGGTTCTAGCCGAGTCCCGCCGCGAGGGTGTCTTCCCCTTGGGCGCAGCCGTTCCCCATGTTGATTACCTGCCGGTACGCACCCTCCACCAGCAGCTCGCCAAGGTCACACGCTTCCATAGCCCGCGCGCCTTCAGCTACATGTTCAGCCCCGGCTTCGAGCCGCTGCGTCGCCAGGTGGCGATCCGCATGCGCGACGCCGGCGTAGTGGTTGACCCCAGCGAAGTGGTGATTACCCACGGTTGTGTGGACGCGCTGCAGATGAGCTTGCGGGTGCTGACCCGTCCGGGTGACCTGATTGCCACGGAGTCGCCGACCTATTACGGCCTGCTGCAACTGGCCGACCTGCTCGGCCTGAAGGTCATCGAGATCCCGAGCGACCCGACCACTGGCATCAGCCTGGAGGCCCTGCAGCTGGCAGCCAACCAATGGCCGATCAAGGCGCTGGTTCTGACTGCGCGCCTGAGCAACCCGCTGGGCGGCACCATTCCCGAGGAGCGACAGAAGCAACTGCTGCGCCTGTCCTCGGACTTTGACATCCAGATCATCGAAGACGATATCTATGGCGAACTGATGTTCGATCAGGGGCCTTCCAAAGCGATCAAGGCGTATGACCTGGACGACCGGGTGATCTACTGCTCCAGCTTTTCCAAGACGCTGTCGCCTGGTGTGCGCATCGGCTGGATGGTCGCCGGCAAGTACCAGGCGGAAATCCAGCGCCTGCAGACTTTCAGTACCCACTCGGCGTGCAGCGTCACGCAGATGGGGGTGGCGGCCTACCTCGAGAATGGCGGCTACGACCGGCACCTGCGCTACATCCGACAGGAGTACCGGAAGAACCTCACTGCCTTCCAGCTCGCGGTCCAGCAGTACTTCCCAGAAGGCACCCAGATTACCCGCCCCAATGGAGGCTTCATCCTCTGGATCAGCTTGCCGGCCAAGGTGAACACCAAGGACCTGCACATGCGTGCCTTGCAGCAGGGCATCAGCATCGCGCCGGGGCTGATCTTCAGTAACACGGAACAGTTCAACCACTGTGTACGGTTGAACTGCGGCATCCCGTGGAACCGCGAGGCTGAGCGGGCCATGATGACGCTCGGCATGCTGGCCAAGCAGCTGTGCCAGGAAGTGGGGCTGTAACTTTCAGCCAGGGGCCGCCTGTGGTCCTTGGCGAATAATTTTTTCCTGCATTAACCCGTCTGGCGTAAGGCATCCGTCTACTGGTGCGAGTGGCTCATTCGTTCCCAGGAGGCATCCATGTCCAGCCATCAGTTCCTTGCGCACCAACCTTTGGCCGCTGGCTTCACCGCGGGCCTGCTGCTCGCCCTGGCCGCCTGCAGCGCCCAGGATGCCTCGGCTCCGCCCGCCAGCAAGGCCTCGGTGCCGCCTGCGGTATTGAACCAGCCCGAGCCGGAGATGCACCGGGAGGCCATCGCCAGTGCGCCGGAAACGCTCGCCAAGCGCGCCGATTACGCTGCCGAAGCACGACAGATGCCAATGATCGCGCCCGCCCCAATGCAAGATGCCTTGCTGCCGGGCTACCGCGATGTGCCCCGGGAGCAGTACCAGCATCTGGCTGACAACCCGGTGCATTCGGTGGCCAACGAGCCCGTCTCAACCTTCAGCATCGACGTGGACACGGGCAGTTACGCCAATGTGCGACGCTTCCTCAGCGGCGGCCAATTGCCGCCGGCCGACGCGGTGCGGCTGGAGGAGATGGTGAATTATTTCCCCTACAGCTACCCAATGCCCGAGGGCGATGTGCCGTTCGGCATCGGCATCGAACTGGCGCAGACTCCGTGGAACCCACAGACGCGTTTGTTGCGAGTGGCAATCAAGGCATCCGATAGCAAGGTCGCACAGCTGCCGCCGGCCAATCTGGTGTTTCTCGTGGATGTCTCCGGTTCCATGGATCGCCGCGAGGGCCTGCCCATGGTGCAAGGCACCCTGAAACTGCTGGTGGACCAGTTGCGACCCCAGGACCGGGTTTCCCTGGTCACTTATGCGGGGGAGGCACGGGTGGTGCTTGGCTCCACGCCTGGCAGCGAGAAGGCGAAGATCCGGACCGCCATCGATCAGCTCAGCGCCGGCGGTTCCACGGCGGGCGAGTCGGGTATCCAGCTGGCTTATGCAGAAGCGCAGAAGGGCCTGATCCCGAATGGCATCAACCGTATCCTCCTGGCCACCGATGGTGACTTCAATGTTGGCATCAGCGACTTCGAAAGCCTCAAGCAGTTGGCTGCGCAGAAGCGCAAGGGCGGGGTATCCCTGACCACGCTGGGTTTCGGCATGGACAACTACAACGAACGGCTGATGGAGCAGTTGGCCGATGCCGGTGACGGCAACTACGCCTATATCGACAACCTGCGCGAGGCACGCAAGGTACTGGTGGACCAGCTTGATTCGACCCTTTCGGTAGTGGCCCGCGACGTGAAGCTGCAACTGGAGTTCAATCCGGCCGAAGTCAGCGAGTACCGCCTGCTGGGTTACGAGAACCGCGCGCTCAAGCGTGAAGACTTCAGCAACGACAAGGTGGATGCCGGCGAGATCGGTGCCGGACACACCATCACCGCGCTCTACGAGATCGTCCCCGCAGGTGCCAAGGGCTGGCTGGAGCCGCTGCGCTACCAGTCGACCGCCAAGACCCAAGGCAATCCTGGCGAACTTGCCTGGTTGCGTGTGCGCTACAAGGCGCCGGGTACGGAGCAGAGCCGCTTGTTGGAACGTCCCATCGCTGCCGCCAATGTGACCAGCCCCGGCGAGGCCAGCGAGGACCTGCGCTTTGCTGCTGCGGTAGCTGCCTTCGCCCAGCTGCTCAAAGGGGGGCAATACACCGGGGATTTCAGCCTGTCCGACAGCGCCAGCCTGGCTCGCGCGGCCCGTGGCGACGATCGCTTCGGCTTGCGTAGTGAGTTCGTACAACTGGTGGAACTGGCGCAAAGCCTGCAAACTCCCGCTCCATCCCACGCGCGGAAGGAATGACGTGAACGCGATCCTCACGGATGACGACGCCGCTTTGCTGCGGCGTTACCGCAACGGCGATGCCGAGGCCTTTGGCGTGCTCTACGCGCGGTATCGCCTTGGCCTCTACCGTTTTCTCTGTGGCCTGTGTGGTGATGGCGCGCTGGCCGAGGAAATCTTCCAGGAAACCTGGCTGAACCTGATTCGCAGCGACTCCTCGCCGCTCGGCCAGGCCAGTTTCAAGACCTGGCTCTACCAGATCGCTCGCAATCGCCTGATCGACCATTGGCGCAAGTACGGCCGCTTGCAGGGCCGGGAAGAAACCTTCGATGAGACGCTCCACGGTGAGGCACTGCCGGGCAGCAGCCCGGATCCCGAACGGGAGCTTTCCCTGAGCCGGGACCAGCAACGCCTGCGCGCGGCCCTGGACGAATTGCCGGGTGAGCAGCGCGAGGTGTTTCTGTTGCGTGCCCATGGCGACCTGGAAGTGACCGAGATCGCAGAACTCACGAGTACACCCGCGGAAACGGTGAAAAGCCGTCTGCGCTATGCGCTGCAGAAGTTGCGTCGGCTGTTGGCCGACCCGGCCGCGGCGGAGGAGGTATCCGCATGAACCAAGACCCGCACAAGCCGGACGCCATGGAACGGGAACTGCTCGAACATTACCGTCGCCACTGTCACGACGAGCCCTCGGTGCTACTGGACCAGCGTATCCTCGCCGCGGCTGCGGCGCAGGCAGCGCAGAACAGGGCTGAAAAAGTGCCTTCCTGGGGAAAGCACCTGCATGCCTGGCTGTTCGGTTCTGGCGGTCGGCAGCGCTGGGCGGTCGCTGTGGCCGGCTTCGCCACTTTGGGCATCGGGCTCAGCCTGACCTTGCGCACCCAGCAGGAGGCCGAGCAGCGTTTCGATGCTCCGCCCGCCAGCCCCATGCAGTACTCCGCTCCGGCGCCGGCCGCTGCACCCATGTCCAAGGCCGCACCGGCCACCCTGGCCAGCCCTCCTGCCCAGACTGAGAAAAAAGCTTCGGCCATGGCCGACAGCAGCGCCGAAGTCGAGGCACGCCAGCAAGAACCGATGCAATTGGAAGAGGCCGCACCCAAGGCCGAAATGGCCAGGGCCGCACCGCCAGTCGAGCCGCGAGCCAGCTTGCAACGCGTGCTGGAACTCAACAGGGCAGGCAAGCGCGAGGAAGCACGCAAGCTGATGAGTGAATTGCAGACCCGCTACCCCGAGCGGGATATCGCCGCCGAGCTGCGGAAACTGGAGCGTGACCGCTGACAGCGGTCGCGCCGGACTTGCCACGCTGCTGGCTAAGGTGGAGCATGGCGCCATCACTGCCCCCGCTAGAACTTCCATGCGTTCGATTCATCTGCTTTGTGCCGGCCTGGCACTGACTTTGTTGGCGGCATGCGACAAGGATGCCCCCTCGCAGCCCAAGTCGCCTCCCGCACCGCCACCCATCTCCGCCAGCCCGGAGCCGGCGCGCTCGGCTTCCGAACCGGCTGCACCCGTGGAGCCCCCGCCCGTGCCGGAGTCCAAGCCGGTACCACCGCCACCGGTGCCAACGCCCAAGCCGGTGCCGTCGCCTCCTGCTCCGGTCAAGCCGAAGGAACCGCCGGTGGCCGCTTCGACCGAGGCGCCATTGCCCAAGGCCAAGCTCGACCTCACCTTGCCGAAGGGGCTGGTCGATCAGCTGCAGCCGAGCGAAGCCACTGCCGATCTGCCGGACCAACCCCTGCTACCGCAGATGTTCGTGGAGAAACCTGCACCGGAGAGCCCGTTTCAGCTCAATGGCAAGTTGATTACCAACGAACGGGAAGACGACTACTGGCGCTCCGTTGAGGGCGCCGAATTGCAGTTCGAGTTCAAGCGATAGGCCGTCGCAGTCGTAGGTCGGCGCCAGCCTGTGGGAGCGAATTCATTCGCGCATGATTTCGCCCGCACAGTTTCAGGAAGCCTCAGAAACGGTATTCGCCGCGCTGTATTGCCTGATACAGCGCCCCATCCAGGGGGCGAAAGTCCGGATCGCCCGGCAGGCGGGCGAAGAGGGGCTCGCGCACTGATTCCGGGTCATAGGCTTGCTGCTTCAGCTCGGTCTTCTTGTACTTGAAGGTCCCAGTGGTCTCCACCTCTCCCAGCAGGCGCACGAAGAGTGGCGAGGCGTAGGCCGGCAGTTCTCGATCCAGATGATCGGCAAGGGCCTGGCGATCCAGTTGTGTGCCACTGCTCAGGCGCAGGGCTGCCATGCCGCAACGGCCATTAGTGCCGGGAATTTCCACGCCGTAGACCACCGCGTCCTCCACGCCGGGAAAGGCGCCCAAGGCGTTCTCGACCTCGGTGGTGGAAACGTTCTCGCCTTTCCAGCGGAAGGTGTCGCCAAGGCGGTCGACGAACTGTGCATGCTTGCAGCCGATACCACGCATCAGGTCGCCGGTGTTGAACCAGGCATCGCCCTTCTTGAACACGTCACGCAAGATCACCGCCTCGCTCTTGGCCGGATCGGTGTAGCCGTCGAAGGGCCACTTGGGGCTGATCTCGCTGATCAGCAGACCCGGCTCACCCTGCGCCACTTCCTGAAGGAAGCCACGCGGGTCCCGTAGCGGACGGTCATTTTCCAGGTCATAGCGGACGATGGCGAAAGTTGCGGGGGAGAACCCCACCGTATTGTCGAAGTTGAATACGTTGGTGAAGCCAATGTTGCCTTCGCTGGAGGCGTAGAACTCCATCACGCGCTCGATACCGAAGCGCGACTTGAACTCACCCCAGATCGATGGGCGCAGGCCGTTACCAATCATGCAGGTCAGGCTGTTGCTCCGCTCCTCGGGGCAGGGCGGCTGGTTCAGAAGGTAGCGGCAGAGCTCGCCGATATAGCCGAAGCAGGTGGCCTGATAGCGCGCGACATCCTTCCAGAAATTGCTGGCGGAGAACTTGCGACGCAAGGCGATGGCGGCACCACCGGCCAGCACCGAGGCCCAGCTCACGGTGACTGCATTGTTGTGATAGCAGGGCAGGGTCAGATAGAAGACGTCGGTCTCGCTAAGGCCAAGACCCGAGTGGCCGAAGCCGCCATAGGCCTTGATCCACTTGCCATGACTGAGGATCGAAGCCTTGGGCAGCCCTGTGGTGCCTGAGGTGTAGATATAGAAACACGCGTCCTTGAGGCGCACCTGCCCGGTGTCCGCCGGGTTGTCCCCGGGCTGGCCCAGGGCGAGGCGCATCAGGTTCCGCCAGCCGGCGGGAGCGTCGCCGGGCTCGAGCAGGCTATCGGCATCGGCCACCCAATAGCAGCGACGGGAGTCTTCCAGTTCATTGCGAACTTCATCGAAGGCACCGCGTAGCTCTTCGCCCACCACGAAATGCCGAGCTTTCACCAGGTTGAGGCTATGGCTGAGCACCTTGCCGCGCTGTGTGGTGTTCACCAGAGCGGCGATCGCCCCGAGCTTTGCCAGCGCGCCGAGTACCGCCAGCACTTCGATACGGTTCTCCAGCATCACAGCCACCACGCTGCCATGGGCAACGCCTTCGGCCTTCAGGGCATGGGCCAGACGGTTACTCCAGGCATTGAGCTGGGTGTAGTTGAGCTGGCGTTGTTCGTCGACCACTGCAGGGCGATCGGGATACAGGCGCGCGGCTCGCTCCAGCGCCCATCCGAGGGAGAGCGCTTTCTCGCGGTTGCGAATGCCGGTGTAATAAAGCCCCAGCAGCATGCGCGGCAGGCGTGGCAGGTTAGTCGGCAGGCGGGCGATGAATCTCAATGGGGAAATCAGTTCGACCTGGCTCATGGTTCTCGCGTGTTGTCGTTGTTGTACGCAGTCGTCTTCCTGACTCTAGAACGGGTCGCCGAACCCCACCATGACTCTCGCGCGGCGATGTGGGGGCAGATGGGCAAATAGTGGCGGTGGCGCAAGGCTATTGTAGGGGCGAATTCATTCGCCAAGGGCAGCATCGCTGCCCCATTCGATCTTTCAGGGCAGACCTTCGGCCTGCTTGGCGAATGAATTCACCGCTACAGGTTTTGGACCTCAATCCAGGAACAGATCCGGCACCAGCGAGCCCCCTTGCGGGTCGTAGCGGTACTGTTCGAAGTCGGTCTGGCCTTGCTCGCGCAGGATTTCTTCGTCGATCAACAGGCGGCCGGTGATGCTGCGACCCTGGCTTGCCAGGATGGCGTAGGCGGCATCAGCCATGATCGCCGGCGTGCGCGCGCGCTTGAAGGCGTCGCGGCTGCCCAGTTCGAACTCGATGGCGGCGGTAGCGATCATGGTTTGCGGCCAGAGTGAGTTGACGCTGATGCCATAGCGCTTGAACTCCTCGTTCATGCCCAGGGTCAGCATGCTCATTCCGTACTTGGTGACGGTGTAGGGCCCGTGCTGGGCGAACCATTTGGCTGCCAGGTTGAGCGGCGGCGACAGGCTGAGAATATGGCCATTGGCACTTTGCTTCAGATAGGGCAGAGCGACTTGGCTGCAGACCATCACTGCGCGAGTGTTGATCTGGTACATCAGGTCGAAACGTTTGGGCTCCAGGCGCTCCACGCCCACCAACTTGATGGCGCCGGCATTGTTGACCAGTGCGTCGATGCCGCCGAAGTGTTCGGCGGCCCTGGCCATGGCCTCGCGTACGGCGTTCTCGTCGCGCACGTCCAGTTGCAGCGCCAGGGCCTTGCCGCCGGCAGCTTCCACTTCCTCGGCCACGCTGAAGATGGTTCCAGCCAGCTTCGGATGGGGCTCGGCGCTTTTGGCAGCGATGACGATATTGGCGCCATCGGCGGCGGCGCGCAGGGCGATTTCACGGCCAATGCCGCGACTGGCGCCGGTGATGAACAGGGTCTTGCCGGAAAGAGACATCTGGACCTCCTGGTTCTTGTTGTTGTCCGGGGCCGCGCTGCGGCCATTGGCGAATGAATTCGCCCCTACAGGGCGAATCGTGCCGCAATCCTTCGCAAGCAGAGCTCGCTCCTACGAAACGTACCTCGTCAGAGGCTTTCCTCTACCTCCACCAGCAACTGGCGGCTTTTCACCTGGTCGCCTTGGCTGACCTGAACGCGGCGGATCACACCGTCAACGCCGGCCTTGAGCGGGTGCTCCATCTTCATGGCTTCCAGTACCACCAGTAGCTGGCCCTTGGAGACGCGGCAGCCTTCGGCCACCAGCACCTCGACAATGGCACCGTCCATGGGCGCCTTCACTACGCCGGATCCGGCACCGGCTTGGCCGCCGGCGGGCTCGTGGGTGACGTCTTGCAGTTCCAGATTGCCGTTCTGGCCATACAGCCAGAGCTGTGCGGCCTGCTGGTGGTAGGCGATGCGGCGACGAATTCCGTCCAGCTCCACGATCGCCCAGCGGCCATCGGCGCTCACCAGGCGAACGGCGATCTCCGCGTCATTCACCCTTGCCAGCAGGCGTGGTTGCCGGCCGGCCTCCTGCACAGCCAGCTCCACGGCGTGCTTCTGCTCTCCTTGACGCAGCACCAGGCACCAAGGGGCACTGCCGGCGCTGCGCCAGCCGGCGAGACTGCCCTGGTGGGCGGAGCGCGTGGCCGAGGCCTGGTAGAGCAGGGTGGCTGCGACGGCCAGCTCCATCGGCGAAGCCGATTGCGGGCAGAGGCTGGAATCGTCGCCGAAAGCGTCTCCAATAAAGGCGGTGGTGGCTTCCCCGCTGGCGAACCGAGGGTGACGCAGCAGGTTGGCGAGGAAGCGCTGGTTGCCCTTCACGCCGAGCAGCACGCAGTCCTCCACCGCGCGTGCGAGCTTGCGCCGGGCTTCGTCGCGAGTGGCACCCCAGGCGATTACCTTGGCCAGCATGGGATCGTAGAACGGCGACACGGCTTGGCCTTCCACCAGACCGTGGTCGATGCGGATACCCTCCAGTTCGGCTGGCTCCCAGCGCAGCACGTCGCCGGTTTGGGGCAGGAAACCGGCAGCCGGGTCCTCGGCATAGAGGCGTACCTCCATGGCGTGGCCGTTGAGGTGGATATCTTCCTGTTTCAACGGCAGCGGTTGGCCTTCGGCAACGCGAATCTGCCAGGCCACCAGGTCCTGGCCCGTAATCAGTTCGGTCACCGGGTGTTCCACTTGAAGGCGGGTGTTCATCTCCAGGAAGTAGAAGTCGCCACGGGTATCCAGCAGGAACTCCACTGTACCGGCACCGACATAGTTAACCGTGCGTGCTGCCTGTATCGCCGCTTCGCCCATGGCACGGCGCAGTTCGGCGGTCATGACCGGGCAGGGCGCTTCCTCGATGACTTTCTGATGACGACGCTGCACCGAGCAATCACGCTCGCCTAGATAGACCAGGTTGCCGTGCTGATCGCCGAACACCTGGATTTCCACGTGACGCGGTTTCAGTACGGCTTTTTCCAGGATCAGTTCGGCGCTGCCGAAGGCATTCAGCGCCTCGGAGCGAGCGGTGCGCAGTTGTGCCGCGAGTTCGTCCGGGCCGTTCGCCAGACGCATGCCACGGCCGCCGCCACCGGCGCTGGCCTTGATCATCAGTGGGTAGCCGATGCGCTCGGCTTCGCGGGCCAGCGTGGCGTCGTCCTGTTCGGCACCTTCGTAACCGGGGATGCAAGGCACGCCGGCCTCCAGCATGGCCAGCTTGGAGAGGCGCTTGCTGCCCATCAGGTGGATAGCTTCCACGGTCGGGCCGATGAAGGTGATGCCGGCAGCCTCGCAGGCCCGGGCGAAGTCAGCATTCTCGGAAAGGAAGCCGTAGCCGGGGTGAACGGCGTCGGCACCGGTCTTTTGCGCGGCGCCGATGATGGCCGGGATCGACAGGTAGGACTGGCCCACCGGCGCCGGACCGATGCACACCGCTTCGTCAGCCAGCTGCACATGGCGGGCGTCGACATCGGCTTCGCTGTAGACGGCGACAGTGCGATAGCCGAGGGCCTGGGCGGTACGCATCACCCGGCAGGCGATCTCGCCCCGGTTGGCGATCAGGATCTTGTTGAGGCTGGGCATATTCTCTGGCTCCTCGGTTTCGATTCCCCTCTTCCCCTGGGAGAGAGGCCAGGGGGGAGGGGGCTACCTGCGCGCGGCGTGGTTCCCCTCACCCCAACCCTCTCCCTGGGGGAGGGGGAGTAAAGGCTCACTGCGCCCAAGTGGGCTTGCGCTTCTGCACGAAGGCCATCGTGCCCTCGGTGCCTTCGGCGCCGGTCACGGCGGCGGCGAACTGCTCGGCGGCGCTATCCAGCAAGGGGCCAAGGGGTTCGTTCTCCGTGGCTAGTAGTAGTGCCTTGGTTCGGGCGTTGGCGCCTGGCGCACAGCGGCGGACCTGCTCCAGGCTCTCGGCCAGGCGCTGCTCGAGGGCTTCGGTGTCGGCTTCGGCGAAGTGGACCAGGCCCAGGCGCAGGGCTTCTCGACCGTCGAAGCGCGCGGCGGTCAGGGCCAGACGGCGCGCCTGGGTGAGTCCGATGCGCTTGACCACGAAGGGTGCGATCTGAGCCGGCAGAATGCCCAGGCTCGTTTCCGGGAGACCGAATTGGGCGCCGGCAAGGGCAATGGCGATATCCGAAACGCAAGCCAGGCCGAAGCCGCCGCCGAGCACCGCGCCTTCCAGCACGGTGATCAGTGCCTGGGGCTGTGCCTGGGCTTCTTCCAGTAGGCTGCCGAAGGCGCGGTTCAGGTCGCGATAGGCATCGCTACCGGCCGCACGGGCGCTGGCCATGTCCTTGATATCGCCACCGGCGCAGAAGTGCCCACCGGCGCCGCGCAGCACCACGGCGCGCACGCTGGCGTCGCTGTGCACGGCAGCCAGCACCGCGCGCAGTTCTTCAACCATGGCCAGGCTCATGGCGTTGCGACTGTCCGGGCGGTTGAGGGTGACGTGAAGTACGCCTCCAGCCTGTTCCAGCAGCAGGGCTTCGCAGTTCGGCAGGGTCATGACGTCAGCCCTTCTTCTTGCCCGGCAGGATCCCCATCAGCTTGCAGATGATGCCGAGCATGATTTCGTCCGCACCGCCGCCGATGGAAACCAGACGGGTGTCGCGGTAGGCGCGGGAAACATGGTTGTCCCACATGAAGCCCATGCCGCCCCAGTACTGCAGGCAGGCGTCGGTGACTTCGCGGCCGAGGCGGCCGGCCTTGAGTTTGGCCATGGAGGCCAGGCGCGTGACGTCCTTGCCGCTGACGTAGAGCTCGACGGCCTGGTAGACCAATGCGCGCAGGGCTTCGATCTCGGTCATCAGCTCGGCCAGGCGGAAATGGATCACCTGGTTGTCGATCAGTGGATTGCCGAAGGTCTTGCGTTCCTTGCAGTAGTCGATGGTGACGTCCACGCAGTGCTCCAGGCCCTTGATCATGTTCGCGGCGCCGAACATGCGTTCTTCCTGGAACTGCAGCATCTGCATCATGAAGCCGGCGCCTTCGTGACCGATGCGGTAGCGCTGCGGCACGCGGACGTTGTCGAAGAACACCTGGGCGGTTTCCGAACTGCGCATGCCGAGCTTGTCGAGGTGGGCGCTGAGGGTGATGCCGGGGGTGTTCATCGGCACCATGATCAGCGACTTGTTGACGTGCGGCTTGTCGTCCGAGGTGTTGGCCAGCAGGCAGATGAAGTCAGCGCTGGGGGAGTTGGTGATCCACATTTTGCTGCCGTTGATCACGTAGTCGCTGCCGTCCTTGCGGGCGGTGGTCTTCATCCCGGCGACGTCGGAGCCGGCGCCCACTTCCGAAACGCCGATGCAGCCGACCATCTCGCCGGCGATGGCCGGGCGCAGGAACTCCTCGCGCAGTTCATCGGAGCCGAAACGCGCGAGGGCCGGGGTGCACATGTCGGTCTGCACTCCGATGGACATGGGAATGCCGCCGCAATGAATGGTGCCGAACTCTTCGGCGGCGACGATGGAATAGCTGTAGTCCAGGCCCATGCCGCCGAACTTCTCCGGCTTGGAGATGCCCAGCAGGCCCAGCTCCCCGGCTTTCTTGAAGATGTCGTGGATCGGGAAGCGACCTTCCTTTTCCCACTGGTCGACATAGGGGTTGATCTCCCTGTCGACGAAATTACGCACCGTGCGGCGAAGTTCTTCGTGTTCCTGGGTAAAGATCATTCTTCTTGTTCTCCTTGTAGGGTGCGCCCTGCGCACCGAGATCCGGGATGGTGCGCAAGGCGCACCCTACCTTCAAAACCGGGCCACGCCGAAGCTGTTGGCCTTGAGCGGGCGGGCGTCGGCCTCCGCGCAGATATCCAGCAGATAGCCCAGCAGTCGGCGGCTGTCACGGGGGTCGATCAGACCGTCATCCCAAAGGTTGGCGGTGCCGTAGAGGGCGGTGGACTGGCTGTCGAGCTTCTGTGCGGTCACCTGTTCGAGCATGTCGAGCATCTTCGGGTCGGGCTCCTTGCCCTCCTTGGCGTGCTTTTCCTCGGTGACGATGCGCAGCACCTTGCCGGCCTGGGCACCGCCCATTACCGCCGTACGGCTGTTGGGCCACGCGAAGATGAAGCGTGGGTCGAGGCCGCGGCCACACATCGCGTAGTTGCCCGCGCCGTAGGAACCGCCCACCACCAGGGTGAGTTTCGGCACGCGGGCGTTGGCCACGGCCTGGATCATCTTCGAGCCATGCTTGATCACGCCCAGTTGTTCGGACTCGGTGCCGACCATGAAACCGGTGGTGTTGTGCAGGAACAGCAGAGGCACATTGGCCTGCTCGCAGAGCTGGATGAACTGTGCCGCCTTGGCCGCGCCCCGGGGCGTAATGGGGCCGTTGTTGCCGATCAGCCCGCAGGGGCGACCTTCGATGCGCAGGTGGCCGCAGACGGTCTGGCTGTCGAATTCATTCTTGAAGTCCAGGAACTCCGAGCCGTCGGCAATGCGGGCGATGATCTCGCGCACGTCGTAGGGTTTCTTCGGATCGGCCGGGACCACGCCCAGTAATTCCTCGGTGCTGTACAGCGGCTCGCGCCAATCGGTATTGGCACGGGCTGGCAGTTGGGCATTCCAGGGCAGCATGGCGAGGATGTCGCGGGCAAGGCGCAGGCCATCGGCGTCGTTCTCGGCCAGGTATTCGGCGGTACCGGCTACCTGGGCGTGCATTTCGGCACCGCCCAGTTCTTCGTCGGTCGCCACTTCACCGGTGGCGGCCTTCAGCAGCGGCGGGCCGGCGAGGAACATCTTGGCCTTGCCGCGCACCACGATGACGTAGTCCGACAGCCCAGGCTGATAAGCGCCGCCGGCAGTACTTGAGCCATGCACTACGGTCACCTGGGGGATGCCCATGGCGGAAATCCGTGCCTGGTTGGCGAAGCCTCTGGCGCCTTCGACGAAGATTTCCGCAGCGTAGTTGAGGTTGGCGCCACCGCTTTCTGTAAGGGCCACCAGCGGCAGCTTGTTCTCCATGGCGATCTGCTGCAGGCGCAGTGTCTTCTTGAGCCCCGTAGGGGAGATGGTGCCGCCCTTGATGGCGCTGTTGCTGGCACTGATCAGGCAACGGATGCCGGAGATGTAACCGATGCCGGCGATGATGCCGCCACCGGCCTGTGTGCCGTCCTTGTCGTCGTGCAATTTGTAGCCGGCCAGGGAGCAGAGTTCGAGGAAGGGGCTGCCCGGGTCCAGCAACAGGTTCAGGCGCTCGCGGGGCAGCAACTGGCCGCGTTTCTCGAACTTCGGTTTGGACTCGGCTGCCTTGTCCAGCACCTTCTGCTCGACGTCACGGAAGCTGGCGATCGCGTCGAGCATGGCGTCGCGGTTTCTGGCGAAGTCTTCGCTCTGGGCATCGAGTTCGGATTGGATGACCGTCATCGTGTCACTCCTGGTCCTTCAGCACGTCAGGCAGGTAAGCGCGGTGGAAGCCGTTGTAGCCCTTGCTCTGGCCCGGCTTGGCCTTGGCCAGGGGGAAGGCGCGGCTGCCCTGACTGGCGGCACCGTCGATACGAATGGTGTTGCCACTGATGAAGGCGGCGCCGGGGGAGAGCAGGAAGACAATAGCGGCGGCGACTTCCGACTCGCTGCCGATGCGCTTGAGTGGCACGTGTTCGCGAAGGGTCGGGATGATGGCCTTGAAGGCGCCTTCATAAGTGTCCATGCCGCTGGACGCGATCCAGCCGGGAGCCACGGCGTTGACCCGCACACCCGCATGACCCCACTCAACGGCGGCGGTCTTGGTGAAGTTCTCCATGCCGGCGCGGGCGGCGCCGGAGTGGCCCATGCCAGGCATGCCGCCCCACATGTCGGCGAGCATGTTGACGATGCTCCCGCCGGTCTTGCTCAGCGACTGGTTGAACACCTCGCGGGCCACCAGGAAGCCGCCTACCAGATTGGTGCGTACAACGGTCTCGAAACCTTTCTGGTTGATCGAGGCGAGCGGGGCGGGGTATTGGCCACCGGCATTGTTGACCAGGTGATGGATGGCGCCGTGTTCGGCCAGCACGGCTGCCACCATGGCTTTCACTGCGTCTTCGTCGCGGATATCGCAGGCCTGCCAACTGGCGACACCGCCATCTTCGATGATCTCCCCCGCGGTCTTTTCCAGTTTCTCCGGCTTGCGACCGACAAGAACGACATGTGCGCCCAGGGCCGCCAGCTCATGGGCGGTGCAACGGCCGATGCCGCTGCCGCCGCCAGTGACCATGATGGTCTGGCCGCTGAACAGGCCAGGCTTGAAAATCGAGTCGTATGCCATGGATTGCATCCTCAGAGGCTGTCGGCCAGGGCCTTGGGCACCGGCACCGGGAATTCCAGGAGTTGCTGGGCGAAGGCTTTGCCTTGCGGGTCGATGCGCAGGCTGGCGACACCGCCGCCGCCGAGGGCGTTTTCCAGCAGGAAGTTGAGGCTGTGGCTGCCCGGCAGGTACCAGCGAGACACGCGCCCGAACTGGGGATCGAGGACATGTCCCATCCAGTCGACCACGGCTTCCGGGGTCAGGGCTTCGGCGATCCAGGGCAGGAACTCCGCCTTGCGTGCCATGACGCCGATATTGCTGTGGTTGCCTTTGTCGCCGGAGCGCGCAACCGCCAGCTTGACCAGCGGAACGCTGGCACTGGCCTGGCCATCGGCGCTGGGCATCGGCAAGTCTTCAGCCAGGGTCGCCGGGTCGAAGTGGCCGGCCTGCGGTAGGGCGCATTCGCTGCGTTGGCCATCCAGCTCCACTTCCAGACGGCAAGCGGATTTGTCTACCAGAAAGGAGAACAGGCGGATCACCGGATAGACCGTGGGCCGGCCCCCGACTATGCCGGTGAGGCCCGGCGCCATGCCGGTGGCGGCCTGCGCGATCTCGCGGGAGAACAGCACCAGGGCGTCCTTGCGGTTGTGGCTGACGGCGATCTTGATCACCACTTCGCGGCTGTCCTGGCGCTGGCCGTGGGGGCCATAGGTCGCCTCGCTGCCGAGCAGTTCGATGTTCACGTCGCGGTAGGGCCCCCAGCCGCGCCCGGCGAATATCTCTTCGGTCTTGGCGATGATCGCGCGGCTGACCCGCTCGGCTTTCTTGACTGCGTCGATGCCGGCCAGCAGGCAACTGGCGGTGCAGCGGAAACCATCGGGGTAGGTGGCGCTGACCTTGTACTGCGGCGTCGGGGCCAGCCCACGAGCGCCTAGTACGCGTACGCGGTTCGGGCCGGCTTGGTCGAGGGTGACGCGCGTGAAGTCGCAAACCACGTCGGGGAGCAGGTAGGCGCGCGGGTCGCCGATCTCGTAGAGCATCTGCTCGCCGACCGAGAAAGGCGTGACCAGGCCGCCGGAACCGTCCGGCTTGGTCACGCAGAAACTGCCATCGGCCTCCACTTCGATGATGGGGAAACCGATGTGTTCATAGTCCGGCACCGACTCCCAGTCGGTGAAGTTGCCGCCAGTGCACTGGGCTCCGCACTCGATCAGATGACCGGCAAGGGCGGCCTGGGCGAGCTTGTCGTGATCCTCCCAGGACCAGTCGAACTCGTGGACCAGCGCTGCGCTTACCACCGCGCTGTCCACTACTCGGCCGGTGATGACGATGTCGGCACCCTGATCCAGCGCGGCCACTATCCCCGGTGCACCGAGGTAGGCGTTGACCGAAACGCACATGGGGGGCAGCGGGGCGTTCGTGAACATCTCGCGGATGCCGGACTTGGCCAGTTCACCCAGCCGTGGCTGCAGGTTGTCGCCATGCAGGACAGCGATCTTCATCGTTACGCCAGCCTTTTCGCAGGCGGCGGCCAGGGCGCTGGCGCAGGCCGCCGGGTTCACCCCGCCAGCATTGCTGATCACGCGCACCTTCTTTTCGGCGATCGCCGGCAGCAGGGGGGCCAGGACCTCGACGAAGTCGGTGGCGAAACCGGCGTCCGGGTCCTTCAGGCGAGCTCCGGCCATGATCGACATGGTGATTTCGGCCAGGTAATCGAAGACCAGATAGTCCAGCGTGGCGCCATGTACCAATTGGGCGGCGGCGGTGGAGGTGTCGCCCCAGAATGCAGAGGCGCAGCCGATGCGTACGGTTCTTGTCATTGGAGTATTCCGCAGCACTGTTGGGTGATGGATTGAACACTACCAAGCAAGCGCTTGGTTGAAAAGTGCCTGGCTAGCTCTTTTTCACCCGAGCGCTTGCTTGGGCGCATCAGCCAGCATAGATTTCATCAATCAAGACAGAGACTTGCGAACCATTCTTAAGTTGGAGTGGCTGACCGCAGCGGGGGAAACCAATGAGCCTTGACGACGAAAAAGCCCAGGCGGTGATGCAGGAACTGGTTGCCAGTGGCCAGATCACCGACCCCGAAAGTGCCCGTGGCAAGCTGCTGCAGACCGCTGCCCACCTGTTCCGTAGCAAAGGTTACGAGCGCACTACGGTGCGTGACCTGGCCGGCGCGGTAGGTATCCAGTCCGGCAGCATCTTCCATCACTTCAAGAGCAAGGATGAGATCCTGCGTTCGGTGATGGAGGAGACCGTTCTTTACAACACTGCGCTGATGCGAGCTTCGCTGGCGGAAGCCGGAGATTTGCGCGAGCGGGTACTGGCGTTGATCCGCTGCGAACTGCAATCCATCATGGGTGGCACTGGCGAAGCCATGGCGGTGCTGGTGTACGAGTGGCGCTCGCTTTCGGAGGAAGGGCAGCAGTACATCCTCCAGTTGCGCGAAGCCTATGAGCAACTCTGGTTGGGCGTCCTGGGCGAAGCGAGAACCGAGGGATACTTCACCGCCGATCCGTTCATCCTGCGGCGTTTCCTCACCGGCGCCTTGAGCTGGACCACCACCTGGTTCCGCCCGGAGGGCCCGATGAGTCTCGATCAGCTCGCGGAGCAGGCGCTATCCCTGGTGATCAAGGACGCCTGAAGGCAAATGTGAGATTTGTCACGTCCTGCTCGGGGAAGAGTGGGTAGTTGCAACGTTAATCACGTACTCTGCGGCGCAGTGCCGTAACTGCAGGGAGCAGCGGTAGAGATGGAAGTTTGCAGGGGGTTGTCCCTGAAGGCGTTGTGGGTTTCCGTAGTCCTGCTGATTTCAGCGCCTGCAGTGGCGTCGCAGACCGTGCAGGTCGCCGGCGCGCATTTCCCACCCTATGTGGTCAAGCCGGAGTCGGCCGAAGCCAGCGGCCTGCTTCTGGACATGCTCGCTGCACTCAACGAACTGCAGACGGACTATCGCTTCGTCGTGCGGCCGACCTCCATTCCTCGGCGCTTTCGCGACTTCCAGGAAGGACGGATCGACCTCGCGGTATTCGAGAATCCGGACTGGGGGTGGCAGGGTATTCCCGGCGCGCGGATCGACATGGGCCTGGAAGATGCAGAAATATTCGTCGCCAAGGCTCAGCAGGGGCGCAGCCAGCATTACTTCGCCAAGCTGGCCGGCAAGCGACTCGCGCTCTACAACGGCTATCACTACGGCTTTGCCGGCTTCAATCCCGATCCTGAGTTCCTCCAGCGCGAGTTCGACGCGAAGCTCACCTATTCCCACGACAGCAACCTGCGCATGCTGCTGCGGGATCGAGCGGATATCGCCTTGGTGACACGTTCCTACTTCAACGCCTACCTGGAGCAGAACCCGAGCCTGGCCGGCAGCTTCCTGGCCAGCGAACGGCTGGACCAGAGTTACCACCACTACGCCGTGTTGCGGCCAGGAGCCCCCATCAGTGCCGCGCAGTTTTCCGCGCTGCTTAACAGGCTACACAGTGGCGGCCAGTTGCAGCAGATATTCGGGCGTTATGGGGTGGTGGTCAGGCCAGTCGCAACGGGTAACTCAGTAGCAACAGATGGCAGAGATTGACCCCCAGGTGCAGGGCGATGGCTACCGAGAGCCGTCCGCTGTAGTGGAACGCAAGGCCGTAGCCCAGGCCGGCGAGTCCTGCGACTAGCGCGAACAGTGGGCTGAAGGGCAGGTGGACGGCGCCGAAGATCGCCGCTGTGAGCAGCACGCCCTTGCGCCCACCCAGCCAGGAAACCAGCGCTGGTTGGAGCAGGCCACGAAACACCAGCTCTTCCGCCAGCACCGTGGCCAGCAGGTTCACCGCCAACCACTCCCAGATCATCTCCGGCCATTTCGGCTGCCAACCCACGAGACCGATTGCGAGTGCCAACCCCGGCACCAGCAGCAGGGTTGCCAATGCAGCGAACCATGCCCGCTGCGGCGCCAGTGCGGGTGGCGCCGGGCGGCCCAACCAGCACGCCAGCAAGGTCATGCCCACCAGCAGCTTGTCCCAGGACAAACGCAGGGCATATGGCGGAGCATCGGGGCTCAATTGCTGTGGAGCAGCAAGGACAAGTGGGCTGAAGCCCGGCAGCAGATGGGCGGCCAGGGCGACGGAGAAAAGCAGGGTTACCGGCAGCCAGACTCGGGGCGGTAGCAGGCGTTCGGCGAGGACCCAACCGGAGAATGCGACGCCCGCCAGCAGTGCCACGACTTGCACGCCACCCAGGCCCTGGCCGATGGCGAGGACGACAAGCGGGAACAGCAGTTGCAGGTGAAGCGGCATGCCGCTTCCCTGTGGCAATGCCTCGGTCTGTTCTTCAGGGGCGGGCACGGGGTCAGCGGTCCTTGGCGTCCTTTGCATCCATTTCGGCATTGCGCTCGCGGATGCGCTTGAGTTGCTCTTCTGTCAGCGGCAGTTTCTTTGCCGTATCGCGCAACACCATCAGGCTACCGACTATGGAGCCGATGGCCAGGACCAGTATCAGCCAGGCATACCAAGGCATGATCATCTCCCGTGGAAAGGGTGGTTACTCTATTCGATTGTGCTCGCCTTTCCACGTTCCCGAGAATCATTCATTTCGATAGCCGGCTGTGAAGGAGCTGCTGTTACCTCAGCGCGCTGCATTCGCTGGGCCGTACTGCCGGCTCCTCCATCAGGCGGGCGCGAAGCGTGTCGTAAGCCCAGTTGAAGATCAGGGTGTAGGGCAGGAAGAACAGCAGCAGCCCGATATCCAGCACAAAGGCCTCCAGCAGTCCGATCGAAAGCCACCAGGCCGCCAGCGGCACCAGCACCAGGATCAACCCCAGCTCGAACAGCACGGCGTGGGCTATCCGTACCGGCATGGTGCGCTGGAACCCCAGGCGTTGCTGAGCCCGGTCGAACAGGCTGTTGAAGAGCATGTTCCAGAGCATCGCCACGGTGGAGAACATCAGGGTCAGTGCACCCATGTGCGCCAGTGACTTGCCCAGTACCAGGGAGAGCACGGGGGCGGTCAGCAGGACGGCCAGGCCTTCGAAGGCGAGGGCATGGAAAACCCGCTCCTTGACGGTTTTGTTCAGGGCTACATTGGTTTGGGTCATGGCGCTCTCCAGGCTTGGAGTGAATGTCTGGTCTGTATTCTCATCGGTCTATGGGATAGGGTTAAGTGAGATGCCATCGGGAAAACCGATATGAACTACTCGCCTGAATCTTTGGAAGCCTTTGTCCATGCCGTCGCCCTGGGTTCGTTCAGTGCAGCCGCGCGCAAGCTGGGCAAGAGCCAGTCAACCGTCAGCGAGGCTATCGCCCGATTGGAGATCGACCTGGGCCTGGAGCTCTTCGATCGCAGCAGTCGTCAACCCCAGCTGACCGATGCCGGCCGTGTCCTGCTGGATCGAGTCGAGGAAATCCTCGCTGCTTCGGATCGTCTGCAGCATGCAGCGGCGCAGCTGGCCGGTGGATTGGAGCCCCGGGTAAGCCTGGCCTTGTCGGATGCGTATCAGTCCGGGCAGTACGAAGAGCGTCTGGCCGAGATGGATCAGCGTTACCCCGACCTCGAGTTCGAGTGCCTGATTGCCGAGCACAATGACGTAATCGAGTTGGTCGCGCAGGGGCGCGCAACCTTGGGTCTGCTGGCTTCTCAGGGGACCTACCCGCCGGAGTTGGGGGCGGCAACCGTTGCCGAGCGTGCCGACTTCGGTCTTTTCGTGGCCCAGGAGCATCCGCTGGCGCAAATGAGTGATGTGCAGGAGAGCGACCTGGCGGGGTGGCGCTTGCTGCGCCTGAATACGCTGGGCAATGCGCTGGCGCTGGACGACGGTCTGCCAAACAGTGGTGGTCGTTGCTGGTCCGCGCCGAGCTATCTGCTGCTGCTGGAAATGGCCAGTAACGGTTTCGGCTGGGCCGAGCTGCCGCGCTGGCTGGTGAGCGGTTACGCCAACGGCCGCCTTAAAGAACTGCAGGTGCCCGGATGGCCGCGCAGTCAGGCCGTGGATGTGGTCTGGTCCCGCCAGCGGCGCCTGGGCCCGGCGGCAAGCTGGCTGTTGGGGCGCCTGCTGGACCGTCCGGCCGCCCGATGAGCCCCTTCTGTTAGCCTTGGGCCCGGCATTCAAGGAGGATACATGCAGATTTCCGTCACCCTACAAGCGGGTCTCTGGGGCTGGCTGGCCGCCAGTAGCCTGCTCATCGGCGCGGCCGTCGGTTTCCTGGTGAAGCTGCCGCAGAAGGTCGTCGCCTCGATCATGGCCTACGGCAGTGGTGTGTTGGTCGCCGCCCTGTGCTTCGGGCAGATCCCCGAAGCCGAGCGCATCGGCGGTCTCTGGCCGACCCTGGCCGGGCTGCTGGCCGGCGGTGTGGTCTTCGTCCTGGCGAGCCAATACATCGATCACCTGGAACGGCACCATCGCCGCAAGAGCGGCAACGGCGGCGGCAGCATGGTCGCCTTGCTCATCGCCGTTGGCGCATTCCTCGATGGCATCCCCGAATCCCTGGGGCTCGGGTTGGGGTTGCTGGATGGTGGGGACGTAAGCCTGCTAATGCTGGTGGCGATCTTCCTCGCCAACCTGCCCGAAGGCCTGGCCAGTGCGGCCGGGCTACGCGAGGAGAAACGCAGCGGCTGGCTGGTGTTCGGGCTCTGGGGTGCGATAGCACTGCTGTCCGGGCTGGCGGCCATGGCTGGGCCGGGATTGTTCGCCGACCTCCCTCCTCATTGGCTGGCTGTCGCCCTGGGCTTTTCGGCGGGGGCGGTGCTTTGCATGCTGGTGGATACCCTGATCCCCGAGGCGTTCGAGAGTACCCACGCCTGGACCGGGCTGGTCACCCTGGCTGGCTTCATGACGGCATTCGCACTCGACCACATCGTGTGAAGCAGCGACGCGCGCCGGCTTCCGCTACAATGCGCGCCGTTTCCGATTCGTATGAGATTTTCCCCATGTCCGCCTGTCAGACGCCGATCATTGTCGCCCTCGACTTTCCTACCCGCGAAGCCGCGCTTCGGCTGGCCGACCAGCTGGATCCCAACCTGTGTCGGGTCAAGGTGGGCAAGGAGCTGTTCACCAGCTGCGCCGCGGAAATCGTCTCGACGCTGCGCGACCGGGGTTTCGAGGTCTTCCTTGACCTGAAATTCCACGACATCCCCAACACCACCGCCATGGCGGTGAAGGCCGCTGCCGAAATGGGTGTTTGGATGGTCAATGTGCATTGCTCTGGCGGCCTGCGCATGATGGCGGCCTGCCGCGAGACACTGGACAAGTTCAATGGGCCCAAGCCGTTGCTGATCGGCGTGACCGTGCTGACCAGCATGGAGCGCGAGGATCTCGCCGGCATCGGCCTCGACATCGAGCCGAAGGAGCAGGTCCTGCGTCTGGCGGGCCTGGCAGACAAGGCTGGCATGGATGGCCTGGTGTGCTCGGCCCAGGAAGCCACCGATCTCAAGGCCGCCTATCCGCGCCTGCAACTGGTCACTCCGGGCATCCGTCCCGCTGGCAGTGCGCAGGACGACCAGCGCCGCATCCTCACTCCGCGCCAGGCCCTGGATGCCGGCTCCGACTACCTGGTGATCGGCCGTCCGATCAGCCAGGCAGCCGACCCGGCCAAGGCCCTGGCCGCAGTCGTCGCCGAACTGGCCTGATGCCGACTCAGGTGCGCTGCCCGGGCAGCGCACCTTTCGCGCCATTCAGCGAACCTTCAGCACCAGCTTCCCGAAGTTCTCCCCGCTGAACAGTTTGCCCAGGGTTTCCGGGAAACTTTCCAGTCCCGTCACCACGTCTTCCTTGCTTTTCAAATCGCCACTGGCCAGCCAGCCGGCGATGTCCTTGACCGCCTCGCCGAAGCGCGGCGCGTAATCGAACACCACCATGCCTTCCATGCGTGCGCGGTTGACCAGCAGCGCCAGGTAGTTGGCCGGCCCTTTCACCGCTTCCTTGTTGTTGTACTGGCTGATGGCGCCGCAGATGACGATGCGCGCCTTGCGGTTGATGCGGGTGAGCACGGCATCGAGGATGTCGCCGCCGACATTGTCGAAGTAGACGTCAACGCCCTTCGGGCATTCACGCTTGAGCGCGGCGTGGAGGTTCTCGGCCTTGTAGTCGATTGCACCGTCGAAACCCAGTTCTTCCACCAGGTAGCGGCACTTGTCGGCACCGCCGGCGATACCCACCACACGGCAACCCTTGATCCGTGCAATTTGGCCGGCAACGCTGCCTACCGCGCC
Source organism: Pseudomonas sp. JS3066 (assembly GCF_036328175.1). Classification (NCBI taxonomy): domain Bacteria; kingdom Pseudomonadati; phylum Pseudomonadota; class Gammaproteobacteria; order Pseudomonadales; family Pseudomonadaceae; genus Pseudomonas; species Pseudomonas sp. JS3066. The sequence continues at coordinate 3,465,872 of NZ_CP143312.1, read as the reverse complement.
AGCGGCCCCGGAGATGACCACGGTTTCCCCTGGCTGGGGCTGGCCTACGTCGAGCAGCGCGAAGTAGGCGGTCATGCCAGTCATGCCCAGGGCTGACAAGTAGAGCGGCAACGGCGCCTGGTTGGGGTCCACCTTCTGGAAGTCGCGTGGCTCGCCGAGGAAGTAGTCCTGCACGCCGACCACGCCGCAAACGTGTTCGCCCACCTGGTAGTCCGGGTGTGAAGAGGCCATCACCTTGCCAATGCCCAGGGCGCGCATGACCTCACCTATCGCCACTGGCGCGATGTAGGAACGGGCGTCGTTCATCCAGCCGCGCATGGCCGGGTCCAGGGACAGGTAGAGGTTCTCCACCAGCACCTGCCCGGCAGAGGGTTCGTCGGCCGGGGTTTCCACATAGGAGAACGTCTCGCGAGTGGCTGGTCCGACCGGGCGCTGGGCAAGGAGGAACTGGCGATTGAGGAGAGGCATGGCAGGAGCTCCAGATGAGGGAAAGCCTTGGTGATAGTCCCGTGGCGCGGTCGCGGCAAGTCCGCTGGCCGGGCGGAATGTACAGGCATGGATGTCCGTGATCTTGAATGGGCGCTTTCATCATCGATCTGGATGGTTCGCCCACCAGAGCCCTGATGATGCTGACGCCCTGTGCCGGTCACTGATTAGACTTCGCCACAGTTTCCATTCCCGTCGAGGATGCACAGATGAGCATGAAGTTCTCCGGCCAGGTTGCCCTGGTGACCGGCGCCGCCAACGGTATCGGCCGCGCGACTGCCCTGGCGTTCGCCGCTGAAGGCTTGAAGGTAGTGGTTTCCGACGTGGACACCGTCGGTGGAGAAGGCACCGTGGAGCTGATTCGCACCGCCGGTGGCGATGCAAGCTTCATTCGTTGCGACGTGACCCGCGAAGCCGAGGTTCAGGCGCTGATGGAGGGCACGGTCGCTGCTTACGGCCGCCTCGACTACGCCTTCAACAATGCCGGCATCGAGATCGAGAAGGGTAAGCTGGCCGAGGGCAGCGAGGCCGAGTTCGACGCCATCATGGGCGTCAACGTGAAAGGTGTGTGGCTGTGCATGAAGCATCAGATACCGCTTTTGCTGGCCCAGGGTGGCGGCGCCATCGTCAACACCGCCTCTGTGGCGGGGCTGGGCGCCGCGCCGAAGATGAGCATCTATGCCGCTTCCAAGCACGCGGTGATCGGCCTGACCAAGTCGGCCGCCGTCGAGTATGCGAAGAAGAAAGTACGAGTGAATGCCGTATGCCCGGCAGTGATCGACACCGATATGTTCCGCCGCGCCTACGAGGCCGATCCGAAGAAGGCCGAGTTCGTCGCGACCATGCACCCGGTGGGACGCATCGGCAAGGTGGAGGAAATCGCTGCTGCCGTGCTTTACCTCTGCTGCGACGCGGCAGGCTTCACCACCGGTCATGCCTTGGCCGTGGATGGTGGCGCCACTGCGATCTGATTGCCTAACCCCTCGTGCGAATCCATTCGCGATTGAAATCGCTCCCACAACAAAGAGAAAGGCGCCAATTGGCGCCTTTCTTCATTTTTGCTTGCCACTGTCCCAGTTGAGGATCAGCAAGGTCAGTACCCCGGCGATCAGTCCCCAGAAGGCGGAGCCGATCGACAGCAGCGTCATGCCGGAGGCGGTGACCATGAAGGTGATCAGCGCCGCCTCGCGTTCCTTGGGCTCGTGCATTGCAGCGGTCAGGCCATTGCTGATGGAACCGAACAGCGCCAGGGCTGCGATGGACAGCACCAGTTCCTTGGGCAGTGCGGCGAACAGCGCCGCCAGGGTCGCGCCGAAGGTTCCGGCGATGCCATAGAAAATCCCGCACCAGACTGCGGCGGTATAGCGCTTGTTGCGGTCTTCGTGGGCATGAGGTCCGGTGCAGATGGCTGCGCTGATGGCCGCCAGGTTGATGCCGTGGGAGCCGAAGGGCGCCAGCAGCAGGGACGCAATGCCAGTGACCGAGATAAGCGGCGAGGCAGGTACCTGGTAGCCGTCAGCACGCAGCACGGCGATGCCGGGGATGTTCTGCGATGCCATGGCCACCACGAACAGCGGGATGCCGATACTGATCACCGCCGTGACGGAAAACTTTGGCGTCGTCCATACCGGTTCGGCCAGGGCGAACTCGAAGCCGCTGAAATCCAGCAGGCCAAGAACCGCCGCCATCACACAGCCCACCAATAGCGCCACCAGCACGGCATAGCGCGGCTGCAGGCGCTTGAATACCAGGTAGCTGAAGAACATTGCCAGCACCAGGGCGGTGCGGTGTTGGGCGGCGATGAAGATCTCGCTGCCAATCTTGAACAGGATGCCCGCCAATAGCGCCGCTGCCAGCGACCCCGGCAGGCGACGCATCAGTCTTTCGAATCCGCCAGTCAGGCCAACCAGGGCGAGGAGGGCGGCGCAGACGATGAAGGCCCCGATTGCTTCTCCATAGCTCACGCCCGGCAGGCTGGTAATCAGCAGGGCCGCACCCGGGGTGGACCAGGCGACGACGATGGGCGTGCGATAGCGCAATGAGAGCCCGATGGTTGTCAGGGCCATGCCAATGGATAGCGCCCAGATCCATGACGAAATCTGCGCGCTGCTGAGCCCTGCAGCCTGTCCCGCCTGGAACATCAGCACCAGAGAGCTGGTGTAGCCGGTGAGCATGGCGATGAAGCCCGCCACGACGGCCGAGGGCGAGGAATCGGCCAGGGGACGAAGACGCGTCGGATTGGCCGGGGTTTCTGAAGTTGAGGTCATCAGATCGTTCCGTGGACGTCGACCAATATGGGGTAGAGCGAGGCCACCAGCAGCAGGGCCATGCCGATGTTGAACAGGCGCAGTATGCGTGGTTCGGCAAGCCAGCGGCGCAGCAGGCTACCCGCTACGGTCCAGAGTCCGACGCTGGGGCAGTTGATCAGGGCGAAGAGGGCTGCAATCAGCACCACGTTGACCACGAAATTGTCCTGCGGGGTGTAGGTGGTGATGGCGCCAATCGCCATGACCCAGGCCTTGGGGTTGACCCACTGGAAGGCCGCCGCCTGCAGGAAAGTGAAGGGTTTGGGTCGATTCTCGACGTTTCCTTCGTCCGGGGCACCGGAGCCAGCGATCTTCCAGGCCAGGTAGAGCAGGTAGGCGGCGCCGATGTAGCGCAGCGCGGTGTAGAGCACGGGAACCTGCTGGAAAATCTGGGATAGACCCAGGCCTACGCACATCACCAGCACCATGAAACCGACGCTGATGCCAAGCATGTGCGGCAGGCTACGGCGTACCCCGAAGTTCACCCCGGAAGCGAGCAGCATCATGTTGTTGGGGCCGGGCGTCACCGAGGTGACGAAGGCGAAGAGAATGAAGGCGAAGATCAGTTCCAGGCTCATGGCGGTCACCTTGTCGTTGTGTCCGCAGACTAAAGCCAGTTGCCTTGCAACGTCCCGATACAGCAGTGCGCGGGTTGAGCAATACAGTCAGTTGGCACCCCCGGTATCTGCGGCTACTGTGATGTTTTTTGCCGCTTGGAGTGCCACACATGGAGGAGAACCCCTACGCCGCCCCTCGCGTGGAACTGGTGGAGGACGCGGGGCCCCGCCAGATGAACGGCTGGACGCCTGGGCATTTGAGACTCTTGGGCTGGCTGAGCCTGGCCTGTGCCGTGTGTACCCTGATCCTCACGGGTGTCGCCTTAGCTGCTGGCGCCACCGAAGACCCGCTTATGACGCGCCTGTCCGACTGGATCGGCGTGGCGTTGACCCTTTTGGGGTGTTACCTGCTGATCCGCCTGAAGCTGTTCGCCGAGGCGCGCTTTTCCGCCGATGGGCTGGCACCGCCAGTCTGGGCAGTGATCATCGGTAGCCTGGCGATCGAAGGACTGGATTTTCTAATGGGTGATGCCAGCACCGAACCCGGCTGGCCCATGCTGTTCTACTTCGGTGCGGTCGCCGTGCTCGGCGCCTTGACGGGTTGGCTCGGTGTGCGCCTGCTCAAGGTGCAGAATGCATATCCGGCATTCCGGGTGATGGGCTGGCTGGATCTGGTGGGCGGCATCATGATGGCCACCATCGTGCTGATGTTGCTGGGGCTGCTGCCACTCATTGCCGGCAATCTGGCGATGATGCTGGTGTTCTTCCGGGGCGCGCGGGAGCTGGAACCCTCCAGCTAGTCCTCGGCGGCTTCAGTCTGCCGTGCGGTGCAGAGCGCCTGGTTGACTTCAAGCCAGCCTCGCACCGCCTCCTCCCCGGCCTCGCCAAAGGCGCGTTGCAGTAGTCGCGCCTGTTCCCGGCGCAGGGCCTGTTCCAGCCTGGCGCCCTCGGCAGTGAAACCCAGCAGGCGCTTACGCTTGTCATCGTCGGCAGCCACGCTCTCAACCAGCTTCATCTCGATCAGCTGTCGCAGCGGCGTGTTCAACGCCTGCTTGGTTACGCCCAGATAACCCAGCAGTTCCTTGACGCTCAGGCCAGGGTACTTGGCAATGAAGAACAGGATGCGGTGGTGCACCCGCGACAGGCCTCGGCGGGCGAGGATTTCGTCCGGCTTGCTGGTGAAGGCCTGATAGCCAAAGAAAAAGGCTTCCATGGCGGCTTGCTGAATGCTGGGATTTTTCAGGTCAAGCATATTGACGTATCTGTCGCGGTCGTCGTAGTTTCGGTCAAGCAGTTTGACTTAATTTCCTCGCTTCCGCACCCGGTGACAATCCATGGCATTCTCCGAACGCATCGCCCGCCTGAAAAGCTCCCTGATCCGCGAAATCCTTGCCGCCGCCCAGCGTCCGGAAGTGATGTCCTTCGCCGGAGGCCTGCCGGCCGAGCCGATGCTTCCGAAAGTGGACTGGAGCGAAATGCCAGCCAGCATGGGCCAGTACGGCATGAGCGAGGGCGAGCCGGCGCTGCGTGAGGCCATTGCCGCTGAAGCGCGCGCCCTTGGCGTGCCCTGTGAGGCGAGCCAGGTATTGATTGTCAGCGGCTCGCAGCAGACCTTGGACCTGGCGTCCAAGCTATTCATCGATCCGGGCACCGAAGTGCTGCTAGAGGCCCCGACCTATCTGGCGGCTCTGCAGGCCTTCCAGCTGTTCGGTGCCGATTGCATCGCCGTGCCGCAGGAAGCCGATGGCCCGGAGATCGCCGCGTTGCGCCAGCGCCTGGAGCAGCACAAGCCGTCCTTCGCCTACCTGATCCCGACTTTCCAGAATCCGTCCGGTACCCGCTACAGCGAGGCCAAGCGTGATGCGGTCGCTGCGCTGTTGGACGAGTTCGGAGTGACGCTGATCGAAGACGAGCCCTATCGCGAGCTGGTGTTCGACGAAGGCAGCGCCACGCCCATCGTCAGCCGCCTGAAAAAGGCCAGCTGGATCTACACTGGTACCGTTTCCAAGACCCTGCTGCCGGGCCTGCGAGTGGGCTTCCTGATTGCCACCCCGGACCTCTTCCCGCACCTGCTGCGCCTGAAACAGTCCGCGGATCTGCACACCAACCGCATCGGTCAGTGGCAGGCGCTGCAATGGCTCGGCACCGAGCAGTATCGCCAGCATCTGGCCGAGCTGCGTGACTTCTACCGCGTGCGCCGCGACTCCATGCAGGTTGCACTGGAGGAACACTTCGGCGAGCTGGCCACCTGGGAAATTCCCCAGGGCGGGCTGTTCTTCTGGCTGACCCTGAAACAGCCGCTGGATACTCGCATGCTGCTCAAGCCGGCGCTGGAGCAGAACGTTGCCTTCATGCCGGGCGAACCGTTCTTCATCGACCCGGACAAACATCCGGGCCACTTGCGACTGAACTTCAGCCATGTGGCACCCGAGCGCCTGAGCGAAGGTCTGAAACGACTTGCTGGCGTCATCCGTCAGGCCCAGGCCGCGGAAGCTGCCTGACCACAGAGGAGTAGAGCGATGTACAAGGTTTACGGCGACTACAAATCGGGCAACTGCTACAAGGTCAAGCTGATCCTGAATCTGCTCGGCCTGCCGTATCAATGGGTGCCGGTGGATATCCTCAAGGGCGAGACCGAGAGCCCTGAGTTCCTCGAGAAGAACCCCAACGGCAAGATCCCGGTCCTGGAACTGGAGGACGGCACCACGCTCTGGGAATCCAACGCCATCCTGAATTTCCTCGCTGAAGGCAGCGACTTGCTGCCCGCGGAGCCGCGCCTGCGCACCCAGGTGCTGCAGTGGCAGTTCTTCGAGCAGTACAGCCATGAGCCCTACGTCGCGGTAGCGCGCTTCATCCAGCTATATAAAGGCATGCCGGAAGACCGCCTGGAGGAATACAAGGTCTGCCAGGTGCGCGGACAGAAGGCGCTGAAGGTGATGGAGAAACAGTTGCAGCGCACGCCGTACCTGGTGGGGGATCGCTATTCCATCGCCGATATCGCTCTCTATGCCTACACCCATGTGGCCCATGAAGGCGGATTCGATCTGTCCGGCTACCCGGCGATCCTCGCGTGGCTGGATCGTGTGGCCAGCCATCCGCGGCATGTGGGAATGTTCGACTGAGATTTCCCAGTTACGAGAGAAGCCGGCGCAAGCCGGCTTCTTCGTGATGGCGGGCTCTCCGGGCCTGTACTAAGTTGGTCGCTTCAGCCTGGCCACAGGCTTTCTTCGGAGTGTCGACCATGAAATACCGGGGCAGCTGCCATTGCGGGAAGATCGCCTTCGAAGTCGAGGGGACCCTGGAACAGGTCATGGAGTGCAACTGTTCACTGTGCAGCCGACGCGGCTACCTGCTCTGGTTCGTCCCGCGCGAACAGTTCAAGCTTTCCACCCCGGAGTCCGGCCTCTCCACCTATCGCTTCAATCGCATGCATATCGCCCACCACTTCTGTGCCAACTGCGGCTGCGCGCCCTTTGGCGAAGCGACCGATCCCAGGGGCAAGGCCATGGCCGCAGTGAACGTGCGTTGCCTGGAGGATGTGCCCCTGGATGGGCTCAAAATACTGAAGGTGGATGGGAAGACCTTCTAGACAGTCCGACCTTGTGCCGGAAACAGAAACGAAAAAGCCGGCAGAAGCCGGCTTTTTCGTGGGTGCAAAACTCAGTTGTTGATCAGACTGAGGAACTCGCTGCGGGTGGCGGCGTTCTCGCGGAACTCGCCGAGCATCACCGAGGTGACCATGGAGGAGTTCTGCTTCTCCACGCCGCGCATCATCATGCACATGTGTTGGGCTTCGATGACCACGGCCACGCCCAGGGCGCCAGTGACCTGTTGTACCGCTTCGGCGATCTGGCGGCTGAGGTTTTCCTGGATCTGCAGGCGGCGGGCGAACATGTCGACGATTCGCGCGACCTTGGACAGGCCTAGCACTTTGCCGCTGGGGATGTAGGCCACATGGGCCTTGCCGATGAACGGCAGCAGGTGGTGCTCGCAGAGCGAGTACAGCTCGATGTTCTTCACCAGCACCATTTCGCTGTTGTCGGAGCTGAACAGAGCGCCGTTGGTGACTTCCTCCAGCGTCTGCTGGTAGCCGCGGCAGAGGTACTGCATCGCCTTGGCGGCGCGCTTCGGGGTATCGAGCAGGCCTTCACGGGAGACGTCCTCGCCGAGCTGGCCGAGGATCGCGGTGTAATGCTGTTCCAGGGACATGGAAATTCCTGTGGGGATTTACGCAAAGGCGCAGGGTAGGGCGCGAAGGGGCGGCTGGCAAGGGCGCCATGCGCCAGCGCGAGTCATTTTTCAGGCGCGGGCAGACGGCTGGCCCAGTGCTCCGCCCAATCCGCCAGGGGCAGGCAACGTCGCACCAGTTCCTCTCCGTCCTCTGTCAGGCTGTAGCCAGCCTCGCCATTTTCCACCAGCAGCGCCTGGCGCAACTCGCCGAGCCGAGTGTTCAGCACCGAAGGCGACAGGCTTTCGCAGCGAGCTTGCAAGTCGCGGAAAGTCGCAGGTCCTTGGTGCAGTTCCCAGAGAATGCGCAGGCTCCAGCGCCGCCCCAGGAGATCGAGCAGCGCCATGATTGGTCGCCCGCTGGCGGAGCCGCGGACGGGATGACCGGGAAAGGGTGTGGTCATGAGTGATCCTCTTGCTTCTAATTCAGTAGCGGTCTGCAATGTTGGGTGCTACGTTTTCGATAGCGTAACAGCCCAACAGGAGCATCGCCATGAACGAACCCCGTATCCAGCCGGCCCAACCACCCTATGACACCGCCATCCAGGCCGCCTTCGACCGGGTGATGCCGCCCGGAGTACCACCATTGCTGCTGTTTCGCTGTGTCGCCCGCAATCCTCGCGTGTTACAGCGGATGATGGCTGGTGGGCTGCTGGATCGCGGCAGCATCGGCCTGCGTGAGCGGGAACTGCTGATCCTGCGCAGCACCGCCCGATGTGGCGCCGAGTACGAGTGGGGTGTGCATGTGGCGGCATTCAACGCCAAGGCCGGATTCAGCCAGGCGCAGCTGGACGATACCTGCCAGGTAACGGTGGAGCCGAGCCTATGGGAGGGATCGGAGCTGGCGCTGCTGGCCCTCGCCGATGCCCTGCACGAGTGCGCGGATATCGACGATGGCTTGTGGCGGCGGCTACGCGAGTATTTCAGCGAGGAACAGCTGATTGAGTGCGTGATGCTGGCGGGGTTCTATCACGCTGTTTCCTTCCTGGCGAAGGGATTGCGCGTGGAGTTGGAGGCGCATGCACCGAGGTTTCCATCTGATCGTTCGCAGGGTTGAATCCGCTACGGGGCTTCAACCCTGCAGGCCGAAGGCTACTCGTCGCGGCCTTCAAGCATGGTGCGGCGCAGCATCACATAGACGGCGCCGGTGCCACCATGTTTCGGCAGGCAAGAGGTAAAGCCCAGTACCTGCGGGTGTTGGCGCAGCCAGGTGTTGACGTGGCTCTTGATCAGCGGCCGCTTGCCGTCCAGGCGTGCTGCCTTGCCATGGGTCACGCGCACGCAGCGCACCTCGAAGCGGGTGGCCTCGGCAATGAAGTCCCATAGCGTCTCGCGGGCCTTTTCCACGGTCATGCCATGCAGGTCGAGGCTGCCGTCGAAGCCGATCTGGCCCTGCTTGAGTTTGCGCATCTGGCCTTCCTGTACACCATCGCGGGCCCAGTGCAGTTCGTCTTCGGCACCGACATCGATGACGAACTGATCGGACAGGCCGTCGACCTTGACGTTGGCCACACTGATGGTCGCATTTTGCCGGCGGTTGGCCAGCTGCTTCAGATCGGCGCGCACCTTGCCGGTATCGGCGCGATCATTCTGGATGCGCTTCACACCGCGCATCTGCTCGGCGAACAAGGAGCTTTCGTTGTTCCAGGAGTCGTTTTTTTGGGTGTCGTCTTGCATTCATGCCTCCGCGAAGGGCGGCTAGTTTACCCAAATGACTCGCTCGAGGCTTAGTCGCGTTTCTTCATCAGGTGGGGCGACATGCTGAGGCCGGCGCGACGCCGCGAACGCCGCCGGCAGAGGCGCCAGGCAAGTACGCCGATCCAGAGGAAGAGCAGGCCGAAGAGCAGCAGCACGATGGCCGCGCCCGTGCTTTCGTTGAGGGGGCCGAGGGCAGGAGCGCGGCCAAGGAGGGTAGCGGTGCCGGCCATTGCCAGCATCACGCCGAAGCCGGCGAAGAGCGCGGACAGGGCCGCGGCAAAACGCCAGCGCCAGCTGCCTGGACCGCGTGGGCGGAGGCGGCGGGCATCGAAACCATCGGATAACTTCATCCGGACGTCCTCTTGCTTGATCGGGGTATGACCGGCGCCAGCTGGCGGTGGTTCCGGTCGACCCCGTCGCGGATGTCGCGGGATGTGATGACGCTTCCTTAGATAAGCGCCTTGGCCTGCGGCACCACGCTGGCGAAGTTGTCGGCGAGTGCGATCACCTCGACACGGTGCATGTCTTCCGCGCTGATGACGCCGCCATCGACGGTCGGCAGGTCGCGGGTTGCGCAGGCGGCGCTCACCAGCGTGCAGCGATAACCATAGTCCTTCGCGGCGCGGACCGTGGTGCTGATGCTGGAATGGGTCATGAAACCGCAGACGATCAGGTCAAGGTGGCCGATTGCCTGCAGGCGATCATGCAGGTCGGTGCCGGCGAAGGCATTGGGCAGGCGCTTCTCGACGACGATCTCGCCAGGCAGGGGCGCGACCTCGGGCAGATGCTCGCCGCGCTCGCCGCGGGGATCGAAGATGCCGCCAGGTACACCAAGGTGCTTCACATGGACAATGGCGCTGCCCATAGTGCGGGCGGTGGCGAGGAGGCTGGCGATTTCGCTGAGGGCGGCATCCAGGCCGGGCAGGGCGAGAACGCCACTGCGGTACTCTTCCTGAGCGTCGATGATCACCAGGGTGGCATTGTTCAGGTTGGCGGGCGGATAGCCGCGGCCACTGAGCTGGAACATGGATTTCGGGGCGGACATGCGAATCTCCAGGTACGACATGGCCACTATTGTCCGCCCTGCGGCGCAATAAGTGAACCATGGACCAAGGTCCAGTTGCCCCGCCAGCGCATGATGACCAGCCGCTGCGTGGCGTGCAGGTGGGAATCGGACCTTGGTTCGGGGCTTCCGTTCGTCGGTTGCCGCGGGCTGCCCCGGGGCGGCAGGGGTGGTAGAATCTGCGCCCCGTTTCCTGAGGTAGTTGCCGTGTCTGAATCCCGCCTGCGCACCCTGCGTGACTACATCCGCTGGGCTGTCAGCCGTTTCCATGCTGAGAACCTGTTCTTCGGTCACGGCACCGACAACGCCTGGGATGAGGCTCGTCAACTCGTACTTGGCGCTCTGCACCTACCTTACGAGATTTCCGACAGCTACCTGGACTGCCGCCTGGAAGACGACGAATGCGCGCGCCTGCGTGAACTGCTGCGTCGGCGTATCGAAGAGCGCGTGCCGGTGGCCTACCTGCTCGGTGAAGCCTGGTTCTGTGGCATGCCCTTCGTGGTCGACGAGCGAGTTCTGGTACCGCGTTCCCCCATCGCTGAACTGATCCAGCAGCATTTCGCTCCCTGGTTGCCCCAGGATCCGGCACGTGTGCTCGATCTCTGCACCGGCTCGGGTTGCATCGGCATAGCCTGCGCCCATGCCTTCCCCGCGGCCGAGGTGGTGCTGGGCGATCTTTCTTTCGACGCGCTGGAAGTGGCCAACCTGAACATCGAGCGCCACAGCCTGGAAGACAGGGTCTACACCGTGCAGGGCGATGGCTTCGACGGGCTGCCGGGGCAGCGCTTCGACCTGATCGTTTCCAATCCGCCTTACGTTGATGCCGAGGACTTCGCCGACATGCCGGCCGAATATCAGCATGAGCCCGAACTGGGCCTGGCTTGCGGCAACGACGGCCTGGACCTGGTGCGGCGCATGCTGGCCGAAGCCGCCGATCACCTGACCGAGAAAGGCCTGCTTATCGTGGAAGTGGGTAACAGCCAGGTGCACGTCGAAGAGCTGTATCCGGAGGTGGATTTCCTCTGGCTGGACTTCGAGCACGGTGGTCACGGGGTATTCATGCTCAGCGCCAACCAGTGCCGGGAGCACCAGGCGCTATTCCGTGCGCGCTTGAATCCCTGACTCTGGGGGTCAGTGGGTGGTGATCCAGATCAGCAGGCCGGCCTGGAACACGGCAAAGACCACCAGGCATGCGATGGTAAAACGCAGTCCGCCGTCTTCTCGCTTGTAGACGGCGATGCGCTCTTCCAGTTTGCGAATCTCCACTTCCTGCCGATGCAGGTTCTGGTCGGCTTGTTCGAGCATGGCAGCGGCTTCCTGCAGCCCCACCAGCTGGACTTTCTCGCGGTGCCAGTCACCGTGCAGCTCACTGACCCGCCCGGCGCCGTAGCTCGCTTTCAGTTGCAAGTTGTCCTGGTACTCGATCCCGAAGCCTTGGGCCTTGAGCACGTGGTCGCGGCGCAAGCGGGCTTCGTTGTCCAGGGCGTCCTTGGCCGGCAGGGCACCACCTTCGACTCGATAGTGCGCCCAGTGTTGCTTGGCCCAGGCAATGCCTTGGGCCAGGAGAAAGCGCCCCAGACCACGGTTCTGCGGCTCCAGGTTCAAACCGTTGTCCGGTCCGATACGAACCTCCTTGCTGCGGTGATCCACCCAGACTTCCAGAAGATTCTGCTCCTTGCGCACTTTCTGCCCGGGAAGCCCGATGCTCAGGCGCAGCACGCTCTGTTCCTTGCTGTGGCGTTCCACGCGCCCGAGTTCGACGAATCGCAGCGGGCGTGACCCGGTGTGTCGGTCGATGGGCAGGGGCGCGAGACGCAGCAGGTCGAAGTGTTCGGCCGCCAGCTCGGACCACGGATGGGGCTGGGGTTCGGCTTCTTCAGCGCTCTGCTGTTCGGCTGTGCTTTCGGTCATCGGGAGGTACCTTGTAAGGGCCGGTGACGATGAATCTGGTACGTGGGTACATATTCTGTGCGCAACTGCCCTTGCCAGGCGAGATTTCCTACAGAACCTTCCGCCTTATCGACTGATCTTCGAGTTTCTGGAGTCGAACTGCTCCTGAATGAATGCGAGGATGCGTTCGCCCAGCTCTCGCGCCAGGGGCAGGTTCGGGTTGCCGTAGGACGCCAGTTGCTGATCCATCTCCATGGGGACTATGCGCAGCATGTGGTTCATGCCCTCGATGATGGCTAGCTCGGCGTCAGGTCGTGCGGCCTTGAGCTGCTCAGCGTCGTTCACGCTGACCTGGATGTCGTGGCTGCCCTGCAGGATCAGCGCCGGCATCCGCAGTCGACCGAAGGCCTCGGACGGGTCCTGGCGGAACAGGGAAATCAGGTAGGGCTGCACGCTGGGGCGGAACAGTACCTCCAGCGACTGCGGCACCTCGGCCACTTGCTGGCCAGCGCGCAAGCTGGCCAGCAGGGCTTCGCTCTGATGCAGTAGGGGCGGCGGCAGACGGCTTTGCAGCTGGTCGCGCAGCAACTGGTCGATGGGGCGGGCGCTGCCAGCAATGCTGACAAGCGCGTCGGCGCCTGCACCCTCCGCTGCGAGACTGGCAATCAGTGCGCCTTCGCTGTGGCCGATGAGGATGAGTTGCGAGAAGTGCGGGTTCCGCTTCAGGCGCTGGCCCCAAGCCGCCGCATCCTGGGCGTAGAGCTCGATGCTGAGCTGGCGTTCATCGATGCCGGCATCCTGGCTGCCGGCGATGCCACGCTTGTCGTAGCGCACGCTGGCAATGCCATTGCGTGCCAGCAATTGAGCGAGTTTCTTCAGGCTGTCGTTGCGTCCGCCGAGCGGATTGTTGCCGTCGCGATCCGTGGGGCCGGAGCCGGCGATGATTAACGCCACCGGCACGGGGCGATCGATATTCGGGCGAAGCAGGGTGCCGCGCAGTATGCCGCTACCGGTGTCCAGTTCGATGGGGCGTTGCAGCACGCTCTGGGGCGCGGCCTGGGCCAGGCTGGCGAGGAGGGGGAGGAGAAGCAGTAAGAATCGCAGCATTTAGGCGGAGTCGGTTGTCGATTTGGCGGGTTGGACGCGATTGGCGGCGCAAGGTTCGAGGGGTGAACTGGCCGGACGCCGCGGGTATACTGCTCGACCTTCGATCGAGGCCCATTTCTGCGGAGCACTGTGCATGTCCGGCAACACCTACGGCAAGCTGTTCACCGTCACCACCGCTGGCGAAAGCCATGGTCCGGCGCTGGTCGCCATAGTCGACGGCTGCCCGCCGGGGCTGGAACTGTCCCTCGAGGACCTGCAACGTGACCTCGACCGCCGCAAGCCGGGTACCAGCCGCCATACCACCCAGCGCCAGGAAGCCGACGAGGTGGAAATCCTCTCCGGCGTGTTCGAAGGCAAGACCACCGGTTGCGCTATTGGCCTGCTGATCCGCAATACCGATCAGAAGTCCAAGGACTATTCGGCGATCAAGGACCTGTTCCGCCCGGCCCATGCCGACTACACCTACCACCACAAATATGGCATCCGCGACTACCGTGGCGGCGGCCGCTCCTCGGCACGGGAAACCGCCATGCGCGTCGCCGCTGGTGCCATCGCCAAGAAGTTCCTGGCCACCCAGGGCATCACCGTGCGCGGCTACATGAGTCAGCTCGGCCCGGTCGAGATTCCCTTCAAGACCTGGGACTCGGTGGAGCAGAACGCCTTCTTCAGCCCTGACCCGGACAAGGTGCCTGAGCTGGAGGCCTACATGGACCAGCTGCGCCGCGACCAGGATTCCGTGGGAGCGAAGATCACCGTGGTCGCCGAGGGCGTGCCGCCGGGGTTGGGCGAGCCGATCTTCGACCGCCTGGACGCTGAACTGGCCCATGCGCTGATGAGCATCAACGCGGTGAAAGGCGTGGAAATCGGTGCCGGTTTCGACAGCGTGTCGCAGCGCGGCACCGAGCACCGCGACGAGCTGACCCCGGAAGGTTTCCTCAGCAACAATGCCGGCGGCATTCTCGGCGGTATTTCCTCCGGCCAGCCGATCGTCGCCAACCTGGCGCTCAAGCCGACGTCCAGCATCACGACCCCCGGCCGCTCGATCGACATCCATGGCAATCCGGTGGACGTGATCACCAAGGGCCGTCATGACCCTTGCGTGGGCATTCGTGCCACTCCGATCGCCGAAGCCATGATGGCCATCGTGCTAATGGACCACCTGCTGCGCCATCGCGCGCAGAACGCCGACGTGCGGGTGGAAACCCCGGTGCTCGGCCAGCTGTGACGGGCGGCGCGAACGCGCTGCCCTATTGGCGGCTGTCCAGCTTCTATCTCTTCTATTTTTCCCTGCTGGGCGCCACGGCGCCCTTCCTCGGCCTGTACTTCGCGCACCTGGGTTTTTCCAGTGAGCGCATCGGCGAGCTGCTGGCCATCCCCATGCTGATGCGCTGCGTGGCGCCCAATCTCTGGGGCTGGCTGGGCGACCGCAGTGGCCGACGCCTGGACATCGTGCGCTTCGGCGCGTTCTGCACGCTGGTGACCTTCTCGCTGATCTTCGTCAGTCACAGCTATGCCTGGCTGGCATTGATCATGGCTCTGCACGCCTTCTTCTGGCACGCAGTGCTGCCGCAGTTCGAGGTTATTACCCTGGCGCACCTCCGGGAGCAGGCTGCGCGTTACAGCCAGGTGCGGTTGTGGGGCTCCATCGGCTTCATTCTCACGGTGATCGGCCTGGGGGCGTTGTTCGAGCTGTTCAGCCTGGACCTGTATCCCTGGGCGCTGGTTGTCATCATGGGTGGAATCGTCCTCAGCAGCTTTTGGGTACCCAATGCGGTCCCCCAGGCGCGGCCAGATGCGCCGGGGCAGGGCGGTTTCCTCGCCCAGCTGCGTCAGCCGGGCGTATTGGCCTTCTATTCCTGCGTGGGGCTGATGCAGCTGTCCCACGGCCCCTATTACAGCTTCCAGACTATCTATCTGGAGTCGCTCGGCTACTCGCGCAGCCTGATCGGTCAGCTCTGGGCCCTGGGGGTCGTGGCTGAGGTACTGCTTTTCATGGTGATGGCGCGGATCCTGGCGCGTTACTCAGTGCGTGTGGTGCTACTGGCCAGTGTCCTGATCGCCGCCCTGCGCTGGTTGCTGATCGGCAACTTCGCCGACCAACTGCCGGTGCTGCTGTTCGCCCAGCTGTTGCATGCCGCCACTTTCGGCAGCTTTCATGCAGCCGCCATCCATTTCGTGCAACGTCGTTTCGGTCCGCGCCAGCAGGGCCAGAGCCAGGCGCTCTACGCTGCACTTGCCGGTACTGGCGGAGCGCTGGGGGCGCTTTACTCGGGCTACAGCTGGAGCAGCCTGGGGCCAGTCTGGACATACGCCATCGCCAGTCTCGCGGCGCTTGCCGCAGCCGTTATCATTGCCACCCAATTGCAAGAGGAGCGGGCATGAATCGCCAACAACTCGCCCAGGAAATCATCGACGCCGGCCGCTTCCTTTACGGTCGTGGATGGTCACCGGCCACCAGCAGCAACTACTCGGCAAGACTGTCCGCCACCGAGGCGCTGTTGACCGTCTCTGGCAAGCACAAGGGCGAGCTCGGCCCGGATGATGTGCTGGCCACCGATATGGATGGCAAAAGCCTGGAGCCGGGCAAGAAGCCGTCGGCGGAAACCCTGCTGCACACCCAGCTCTACCGCTGGAAGCCGGAAATCGGTGCGGTGCTGCACACACACTCGGTGAATGCCACAGTACTGTCGCGTCTGACCCTGGCTGATTCGCTGGTATTCGCCGACTACGAGCTGCAGAAGGCCTTCAGTGGCATCAGCACCCATGAGTCCCAGGTGCTGGTGCCGATCTTCGACAACGACCAGGACATCGCTCGCCTGGCCACCAAGGTGCAACCGTGGCTGGACGAGCACCCGGACTGCGTCGGTTATCTGATCCGTGGTCACGGCCTCTATACTTGGGGGTCGCGCATGAGCGACGCCCTGCGCCAGATCGAAGCATTCGAATTCCTCTTCGAGTGCGAGCTGAAGACGCTCTCGATCACCCGGCGCTGAAGCTTCCTTCACACGAAGATGCCTGACTGACAACGGTGCCGACCGACCCGCCAGAGAGCCGGGAGGACGCCCGCAAGGAGTACCCAGATGAGCAGCCTGACCGTTTACCACGAATCCAGCCCCGACCTGCCGAACAAGGTCCTGACCCACCTGGATGACATCGCCTCCACTCTCGCGTCCGTCGGTGTGCGCTTCGAGCGCTGGGAGGCGTCCGCCCCCATCGCCCCGGGTGCCAGCCAGGAGGAGGTGATCGCGGCCTATCGCCCGCAGATCGACCGGTTGATGCAAGAGCAGGGCTACGTGACTGTCGACGTCGTCAGCTTGACCCGCGACCACCCGCAGAAAGACGAACTGCGTGCCAAGTTCCTCGACGAGCATCGCCATGGCGAAGACGAAGTGCGTTTCTTCGTCGCCGGACGCGGCCTGTTCACCCTGCACATCAACGACTATGTCTATGCCGTGCTCTGCGAGAAGAATGACCTGATCTCCGTGCCAGCGGGCACTCGCCACTGGTTCGACATGGGCGAGCATCCGCATTTCGTCGCTATCCGCCTGTTCAACAACCCGGAAGGCTGGGTCGCCAAGTTCACCGGCGACGAGATCGCCAAGCGCTTCCCGCAGCTGGAAGACTGATCCCGGCCTCTGTAGGAACGAGCTTGCTCGCGACGCTTTGTGATTTCGCCAGCAAGTTGGTTCCTACGACGGCAACATCCGATTCACCTGGAGTCCCCATGTCCATCAAGGCCATTCTCACTGATATCGAAGGTACTACCAGCGCGGTGAGCTTCGTTTATGACGTGCTGTTTCCCTTCGCTGCCAGCCATCTGCCGGAGTTCGTCCTGACCCATGCCGATGAACCGGCGGTGGCGAAGCAGGTCGAGGCCGTACGCCTGGAAAGCGGTGAAGCCGGGGCCAGCCTGGGGCGAGTCGTGGAAATTCTCCTCGGCTGGATTGCCGAGGATCGCAAAGTCACGCCGCTCAAGGCGCTACAGGGCATGGTCTGGGAGCAGGGTTATCGCGCCGGCCAGCTCAAGGGACATGTCTACCCGGATGCGGTGGAAGCGCTGGCCCGCTGGAAACAGCAAGGCTATGCGCTTTACGTCTATTCCTCCGGTTCCATCCAGGCCCAGAAACTGATTTTCGGCTGCTCCGAAGCGGGTGACCTGACCCCTCATTTCTCCGGCTACTTCGATACGACCTCCGGACCCAAGCGCGAGGCAGCGTCCTATGAGCGCATCGCTGAGTCCATCGGGCTGCCTGGCGAGGAGATCCTCTTCCTCTCCGATGTGGTTCAGGAATTGGATGCCGCGCGCGAGGCCGGTATGCAGACCATCGGCCTGGCGCGCGACGGCGGTGTGCTGGAGGGACACGAAACCGTGGCGAGTTTCGCGGTGATCGATCTGGCGCGTTTCTGACACTGACTGAAATCGTCTGACAGAGCGCGAGGAAGGCTTCTGCCGGCCGATCTATCCTTGGGGGGACTGCATCCACCTGGGAGCGTCCCCCCCATGGGTTCCTGCCTTTGCATCGTTACGGCTAGCCCCGTCCCGGGCCTGTACAGGGCAACCCGCGACCGGACGTTGCAACCGGCGGCCCGGCAATGACCCGCCTACTCGTCCTGATGATGATTGCGCTGCTGGCATTGCCGGCGGCAGCCGACCAGAAGTCGGCCTGGCAGGCGCTCCGCGAGGGCAAGGCCTTTCTCCTGCTGCGCCACACGACCGCCCCCGGCACCGGTGACCCGGAAGGCTTTCGGCTGGGGGATTGCAGTACCCAGCGCAACCTCAGTGACAAGGGGCGCCAGGAAGCGCGGCGCTGGGGCAAGCTCCTGGTGCGTCGTAAGGTCGAGCAACCGCGCCTCTATACCAGCACCTGGTGCCGTGCCCAGGACACCGCGCAGGAGATGGGGTTGGGGGCCGTCGAGACCCTGCCGGCACTGGATTCCTTCTTCAGTGACCCGGACAGCCAGGCCGCGCAAACGGTGGAGATGCGCAAGGCCATCGAAAAGGTGCCCAAGGACCGGCCGGTGGTGATGGTCAGTCATCAGGTGAACATCAAGGCACTGACCGGGGTTGAGCCGAAGAGCGGGGAAGGGCTGATCATCGAGCTGCCGCTGGCCGATCCGCCCAAGGTATTGGCGCGTGTCCGCCAGCCCTGAGATCGGACCGAAACCCAGTCTCTGGGCTAGATCAGCAGCAATTGGTCCTGTTCAGGCTGCAGCTTCACACCTTCAAGCTTCAGTAGCAGCGCCTTGCGCGGCAGGCCGCCGGCGTATCCGGTCAGGCTGCCGTCGCGGCCGATTACCCGATGGCAGGGAATGATGATGGAAATGGGGTTGGCGCCGTTGGCCGTACCTACAGCCCGCACTGCTTTGGGATTGCCGATGCGTTCCGCCAGCTCGCTGTAGCAGGTGGTGTGACCGTAGGGAATCTGCAGGAGCGCCTGCCAGACCCGCTGCTGGAAAGGCGTACCCCGTGGCGCGAGAAGCAGGTCGAAGCGCTTCAGGCGGCCGCCGAAGTAGCGGTCGAGTTGACGGCAAGGGTCATCCAGCCGTCGGCCGGCAGCTTCCCAGCGTTCGTCCGGGTAGCCGCGTCCCTCGTTGTCCATGTAGAGCATCTGCAGGCCGGACTCGTCGCCCGCCAGCAGCAGTGGGCCGGTGGGGCTTTCGTGGTAGCGGAAGTACATTTTCATTGCTCCTCGGCGTAGCTCTGCCAGAGATAGACAGCTGCGTAGGCCCGCCAGGGGCGCCACTGTTCAGCGCGTCTGGCCAGTTCCTTCGCGCTGATGCCGCCAGGGCCCCAGAGCGGCGACTTGAGCAGGCCCAGGTCGGCGGTGGGGAAGGCGTCTGGCTGGCCAAAGGCGCGCAGGGCGATGTACTCGGCCGTCCAGCGACCGATGCCGGGCAGGGCGCAAAGGCGTTCGACCAGGGCTTCGACGCCGGCGGCCAGGCTCAGTTCCAGGCTGCCGTCGGCCACCGCAAAGGCGAAGCGGCGCAATGTGTCGACACGTTTGCCGGGCATGCCGATGCCGGGTAGCGGATCGTCGGCGATGGCTTGTGCAGAAGGGAAGATCCGCTGCGGCCCGTCGAGTTCGGCATCCGCCAACGGCTCGCCAAGACGCTCCACCAGGCGTCCGGCAATGGTCACCGCTGCCTTCACGGTGACTTGCTGGCCGATGATGGTGCGCACGCCCTGCTCGAATGGGTCGAAGGCGACAGGCAGGCGCAGGCCCGGATAACGAGCCAGCAGTCCCTGTAGCAGAGGATCGCGGCCCAGGTGATGAGCGATGGCCGCCGGATCGCTGTCCAGGTCGAACATCTGGCGGATGCGCGGCGCCACTTGGGGGGCAAGGTCTCGGGCCGATGGGCTCAGCTCCAGTTCCAGGGCGCCGGGCAGCGGGCGCAAGCGAAACCAGCCGCTGCGCTCGCCCAGTCGGAAGCTGCGGCAGTAACTGTCGGCGGTCAGATGCTCGACACCAGGCAGCCGCCGCAGGGCGAAATGTTGCTGGAACTGCTTCCAGCTCCAGGGCTCGAAATAGTCAAGGCGCATGGACTTGGTGGGCTCGTGGGAATCGGAAAAGGGAGCGTTAGCGGTCATGGTGCGACGATATTCTCTTGGCGCTGCGCCGTCTCTGCAAAACTGACTTTCAAATTCCCCAGTCGCGGTTCGACCTGACATCGAAGCCACAGTAGAATGCGCGCCTTTTCATGGGGCGGTGGCACCGTCCGCTAATACAGCCAGCAGGGGAAACAACCCATGAGCGATTATCAGGAAACTCTCTACGACGGTTACGGCCAGCGCTTCCGCATGGACAAGCTGCTGCACGAAGTGCGCACCGAGCACCAGCACCTGGTGATCTTCGAGAACTCGCGCATGGGTCGTGTCATGGCCCTCGACGGTGTGATCCAGACCACCGAGGCGGATGAGTTCATCTATCACGAGATGCTCACCCACGTGCCTATCCTCGCCCATGGCGCGGTGAAGAGCGTCCTGATCATCGGTGGCGGCGACGGCGGCATGTTGCGCGAAGTGAGCAAGCATCGCGACATCGAGCGCATCACCATGGTCGAGATCGACGGCACCGTGGTCGAAATGTGCAAGGAGTTCCTGCCGAATCATTCCAAAGGCGCCTATGAAGATCCGCGCCTGAACCTGGTGATCGACGACGGCATGCGCTTCGTCGCCACCACTCAGGAGAAGTTCGACGTCATCATCTCTGACTCCACCGATCCCATCGGTCCGGGCGAGGTGCTGTTCTCCGAGAACTTCTACCAGGCCTGCCGCCGCTGCCTGAACGACGGCGGCGTGCTGGTCACCCAGAATGGCACCCCCTTCATGCAGCTCAGTGAGGTGCAGACCACTGCGAGCCGCATGGACAGTCTCTTCGCCGACTGGCACTTCTACCAGGCGGCCGTGCCGACCTACATCGGCGGCGCCATGACCTTCGCCTGGGGGGCTACCGACGCCGAACTGCGCAAGCTCCCGGTGGAAACCCTGCGCCAGCGTTACGCCGGCAGCGGTATCGTGACCCGTTACTACAACCCGGAAATTCATGTTGGCGCGTTCGCCCTGCCACAGTACGTCCTGCACGCGGTGAACAAGCCGAGCAACGACTGAGGTTGTCGGGGTAAATGAAGAAGGGGCCAGAAGGCCCCTTTTTTCGTGGATGAACAATGGGAGAGCGGGATTCTCTCACTCTGGTTCTCTTCCGGAGTTCCGGAAAAGAAAAAGCCCGGCGTGTGGCCGGGCTTATTCCTTGAAGCGATGAATCAGATCTCCGTCGGTCGCACGTGGCCGAAGAGTTCCTGGGAAAACCGTACGCGTTCGTCCGGGGTTTCCTGGATGCCCTTGGCTTTAAGCTCTTCGAGGCGTGCCTCGACGGCGTGTGCGCGATGGGTCAGGCCGCAGTCGTTGGCGATCTGGATGTTAAGGCCGGGACGAGCGTTGAGCTCGAGGATCAACGGCCCCTTGTCTTGGTCCAGCACCATGTCGACACCGATGTAGCCCAGGCCGCACAGCTCGTAGCAACCAGCCGCCAGTTTCATGAAGCCGTCCCAGTTGGGCAGCTGCACGCCATCAACCGCGTTGGTGGTGTCCGGGTGCTTGGCGATCTTGTTGTTCAGCCAGGTGCCGCGCAGGGTGACCCCGGTAGCCAGATCCACGCCAACGCCGATGGCGCCCTGGTGGAGGTTGGCCTTGCCGTTTGACTGCCGGGTCGGCAAGCGCAGCATGGCCATTACCGGGTAACCCATCAGCACGATGATGCGGATGTCCGGCACGCCTTCGTAGCTGATGCTCTTGAAGATCTGGTCAGGCGTCACACGGTACTCGATCAGCGCGCGGTCACGGTGCCCGCCGAGGGAGTAGAGACCGGTAAGAATCGAGGAGATCTGATGCTCGATTTCCTCGTGGCTGATGATCTTGCCAGAGACCGTCTTGTAGCGGCCTTCGAAGCGGTCGGCGATTACCAGGATGCCATCGCCGCCGGCACCCTGCGCCGGCTTGATCACGAAGTCGTTGCGCTCGCCGATGATCTCGTTGAGCTTCTCGATTTCCTTCTCGGTGGAGATGACGCCGTACATCTCGGGTACGTGAATCCCCGCTTCGATGGCGCGCTGCTTGGTGATGATCTTGTCGTCGACGATCGGGTACAGGTGCCGTTTGTTGTACTTCAGCACGTAGTCCGCGTTTCGCCGATTGATACCCATGATGCCTTTGGCTTCTAGGGCTTTCCACGTCTTGATCAGGCCGAACATGGCTCAGTCCTTCAGGAAGGCTTTGAAGCGGAAGAGTTCGGTCAGGCGGTAGCCGCGGTAGCGACCCATCGCCAGCATGAAGCCCACCATGATCAGCAGCACTGCCGGGAAGGTGAAGATGAAGTAGGTCAGCTCCGGCACGGTCATCAGCAGGTGCGCCAGGGTGGCCGCTACCAGGGTGCCAATGGCCACTTTGAAGGCATGGCCGCCGCCGCGCTCTTCCCAGGTGATGGACAGGCGTTCGATGGTCATGGTCAGGATCACCATCGGGAACAGGGCGACGGACAGGCCGCGTTCCAGGCCGAGCTTGTGGCTCAGCAGGCTGATGACTGCGATCAGCACCACCACGAATGTCAGCACCACCGATAGTCGCGGCAGCATCTGCAGCTTCAGGTGTTCAAGATAGGAACGTAGCGACAGGCCAAGCGCCGTGATGATGGTGAACAGCACGATGCCGAAGCCCAGTTGGGTTTCGCGGAAGGCGAGGGCGATCAGCACCGGGGTGAAGGTACCCAGGGTCTGCAGGCCGCCGAGGTTGCGCAGGATCAGGATCACCAGCACGCCAATCGGGATCATGATCATGATCTGGTAGGTCTGCTGGGTCTGCAGCGGCAGGCCGTAGAGCGAGTACTCGAGGAAATCGGCGTCGGTGTTCTCGTCGGTCAGCTTGGCCAGGCGGATGGCGTTCATCTCGCTGTTGTTCATGCTGAAGGTCACCTGGACCTTCTTGCCACCATCGACAGTGATCAGATTGTCATCACCGGTCCACCAGATCAGGCGGTCGCTGGGCAGGCCCTGCTCGCCGGTGTCCGGGTTGAAGTACAGCCAGTTCTCGCCGTTGAAGCTGCGCAGCCAGAGCTCGGGGCTCTGTGCTTGTTCGCTCATCAGGCGGATGGTGTGGACGCGCTCCATCGGCACATGAGCAATAGACAGCAGCAGCTCGATGGCCTTGGCCTTGTTCGGGGTGCCGGTGTCGCCGGCCAGCAGCAGCTTGACGTTGTCATCGTTCAGGTTGTTGACCCGCTTGATGGTCTCGCTGATGAAGGTCTCGACGTCAGCCGAGTGCTGGCGGATGGGAGCCAGCAGGGCTTCGGCGGCGATCTTCTCGGGACCTTCCACCGGAATGCTGTCGCGGAAGATCGGCCCCTTGTCCTTGGGCTTCTCGCCGCTATAGCGCTTGGTCAGTACCAGGCGGTAATAAAGGGTCTGGTTGCCACTGGCGCGACGCGCCGACCAGGTCACCTTTCGGTTGCCGTCAGCGCGATTGATGCTCACCCCATAGTTGTTGGAGATGAAGCTCTCGTTGAGGCTGACGTAGTCCCGGTTCAGCGGCGGAACGAACATCTGGACCTTCACCGGATCGCGCGGGTTTGCCTGGAACTCGACCTTGGCGTCGATGTTCCAGAGATCGTCGGTCGCATCCTCGGTGATCGGAATGCCCTGGATGAATATCTGGTAGGCCGTTATCAGAACGCCCAGGCTCACCAACAGGGTGATCAGGACTTTCAGATGCAGGGTAAGAGAGCGCATGTGGGTTACTCGTCAGAGTTTGCGTCGGTGGCACAACCGGGTTTGCCGGCAGCGTATTTAAGGCTCGGGTCGACCAGTGCATCGAAGCGCTTGAGCGCCTCGGAACCGATCAGAAGCGGGTATTGGAAAGCACTACGGTCGGTGAGGTTCACTTCGATCTGCCGCAGGGCCTTGCCCATGCACACCTCCAGTTCGATGACCGGGCGTGCGGTGTAGGTCTTGCCTTCGTCGGGATTGAAGTCCCCGGCACGGCGCTTGATCTTGCTGATTCGGGCCAGGGGGCGCTCGATCGGATGTTCGTGGGCATCATCGATGGCCAGGTAGAAGCGCACCCAGGTCTCGCCGTCCTTCTTGAAGCGCTTGATATCCCGCGCACTGAGGGACGCGGTCTTGGCACCGGTATCGAGCTTGGCGGCGACCTCCAGGTCGAGATCCTTCAGCTTGGCGTATTCATTGAGGCCGTAAACGGTCTTCTCGTTGGCGAAGCCAAGTCCGGGGAGGGCGAGCAGGCAGGCAAACGGGGCGAAGGGCTTGAGTGTCATAAGTCCTTTGAGCGTAACGCGGTCATCGGTCCAGGAGCCCGGCCCACGGCCATCTTGGCGGCGGCGCCTGGTCTGGGAGTCTAGCAGGCAAGTCATTGGCGCCCAGACTGGCGCTGGCGGCGCGCATTCTAACACGCGGATTTTCCGGCGCGACAGACGCTTATGGCTTCGGGCGCACGAGCGTGATGCCGTACCCGGTTTTTCAGCTATTAGATGGATTGTCGACAATTGGTCGGTGATTGTTTGACATGGTGGGGTTGATGGCAGTAGTTTTGCTCAACCAAACAACAATGTGTCGACAATCATGCTGGACACCCCTGAAGCCCCCGTTACTGAACAGCTGGACTCGGAAACCCTCTCCGAGAGCGTCTTCCGGCGCATCCAGACAGCCATCGTGCGTGGCGAGATCGCTCCGGGCAGCAAGATCTCCGAACCCGAGTTGGCGCGGACCTACGGAATCAGCCGTGGGCCGCTGCGCGAGGCGATCCATCGCCTGGAGGGTCAGCGCCTTCTGGTGCGCGTGCCCCACGTCGGTGCGCGAGTGGTGTCCCTCGGTCACGCCGAGCTGATCGAGCTGTACGAGATTCGCGAGTCCCTCGAAGGCATGGCCTGCCGCCTGGCCGCAGAGCGCATGAGCCAGGCCGAGATCGACGAGCTGCGCCGGGTGCTGGATACCCACGAGCGTGACGAGGCCTTCCAGGCCGGACGCGGCTACTACCAGCAGGAAGGCGACTTCGACTTCCACTACCGGATCATCCAGGGCAGCGGCAACCAGACCCTGACCAAGATGCTCTGCGGCGAGCTTTATCAGCTCGTGCGCATGTACCGCCTACAGTTTTCTTCCGTGCCGAACCGGCCACGCCAGGCCTTCAACGAGCACCACCGCATTCTCGATGCCATCGCCGATCGTGACGGCGAGCTGGCCGAGCTGCTGATGCGCCGTCACATCGGTGCCTCAAAGCGCAACATCGAGCGCCACTACAAGGAAGCGCTCGCCAACCCGTCCAAAACACGAGGTGAGTCATGAGTCAGAAAACCGCCGGCCAGCGCTTCCGCGACGCCATTGCCGAGGAACATCCGCTGCAGGTCATCGGCGCCATCAACGCCAACCATGCGCTGCTTGCCAAGCGTGCCGGCTTCAAGGCCATCTACCTGTCTGGCGGCGGCGTCGCTGCCGGTTCGCTGGGTCTGCCGGACCTGGGCATCAACACCCTGGATGACGTGCTCACCGATGTACGCCGCATCACCGACGTCTGCGACCTGCCGCTGCTCGTGGATATCGACACCGGCTTCGGTCCCAGCGCGTTCAACATCGAGCGCACCATCAAGAACCTGATCAAGGCTGGCGCGGCTGCCGCTCACATCGAAGACCAGGTTGGCGCCAAGCGCTGCGGTCACCGTCCGGGCAAGGAGATCGTTTCAACCGAAGAGATGGCCGATCGTGTCAAGGCCGCTGCTGATGCCAAGACCGACCCGAACTTCTTCCTTATTGCCCGTACTGACGCCATTCAGGCCGAGGGCGTGGATGCCGCCATCGAGCGCTGCCTGCGCTATGTGGAAGCGGGTGCCGACGCCATCTTCGCCGAAGCGGCCTACGATTTGCCGACCTACAAGCGCTTCGTCGATGCGTTGGGCGTGCCGGTGCTGGCCAACATCACCGAGTTTGGCGCAACCCCGCTGTTCTCGCGCGACGAGCTGGCTTCGGTCGGCGTCGCCATCCAGCTCTACCCGCTGTCGGCTTTCCGTGCGGCCAACAAGGCAGCCGAAGCTGTCTACACCGCGATTCGTCGCGACGGCCATCAGAAAGAAGTCATCGACCTGATGCAGACTCGTGCCGAGCTGTATGACCGCATCGGCTACCACGCCTTCGAGCAGAAGCTCGATGCGCTGTTTGCTGCCAAGAAGTAACCGGAAGTGGGGCGCCCCGGTTGGCGGGGCGGCCTGCGGAATAACAAGACTCAAGCAACCGGATTGAAATGAGGAGAATCACGCGATGAGCGCTTCCGAAACCACTACTGCCTTCAAACCGAAGAAGTCCGTGGCCCTGAGTGGCACCGCCGCTGGCAACACTGCCCTGTGCACCGTTGGCCGTACCGGTAATGACCTGCACTACCGTGGCTACGACATTCTCGATTTCGCCAACGCTTGTGAGTTCGAGGAAATCGCTCACCTGCTGGTTCACGGCAAGCTGCCGAACGTTGCTGAGCTGGCCGGCTACAAGGCCAAGTTGAAAGCTCTCCGCGGCCTGCCGGCCGGTGTCAAGGCTGCCCTTGAGCAGTTGCCGCCGTCCGCCCATCCGATGGATGTGATGCGTACCGCCGTCTCCGTGCTGGGTTGCCTGTCCCCGGAGAAGGACGATCACAACCATCCGGGCGCTCGTGACATCGCTGACAAGCTGATGGCCTGCCTGGGCTCCGCGCTGCTCTACTGGTATCACTTCAGCCACAACGGCAAGCGCATCGACGTCGAGACCGATGACGACTCCATCGGCGGTCACTTCCTGCACCTGCTGCATGGCGAGAAGCCGCGCGCCTCCTGGGTCCGTGCGATGCACACCTCGCTGATTCTCTACGCCGAGCACGAGTTCAACGCCTCCACTTTCACTTCTCGCGTGATCGCCGGCACCGGCTCCGACATGTTCTCCTGCATCACCGGCGCCATCGGTGCGCTGCGTGGGCCGAAGCATGGCGGTGCCAACGAGGTGGCCTTCGAGATCCAGAAACGCTACGACAACCCGGATGAGGCGGAAGCCGACATCCGCGCCCGCGTCGAGAAGAAGGAAGTGGTGATCGGTTTCGGCCACCCTGTCTACACCGTGTCCGATCCGCGCAACAAGGTGATCAAGGAAGTGGCTCGCGAGCTCTCCGCCGAGCAGAGCAACACCAAGATGTTCGACATCGCCGAGCGTCTGGAATCGACCATGTGGGAAATCAAGAAGATGTTCCCCAACCTCGACTGGTTCAGCGCCGTCAGCTACCACATGATGGGCGTGCCCACCGCCATGTTCACTCCGCTGTTCGTCATCGCCCGTACCTCGGGCTGGTCGTCCCACGTCATCGAGCAGCGCATCGACGGCAAGATCATCCGCCCGAGCGCCAACTATGTCGGCCCGGAAGACCTGAAGTTCGTGCCCCTCAAGGACCGTAAGTGATGAACAGCCAATACCGTAAGAGCCTGCCCGGTACGGCGCTCGACTACTTCGACACCCGCGAGGCGGTGGATGCCATCGCCCCCGGTGCCTACGCCACGCTGCCATACACCTCCCGCGTGTTGGCCGAGCAGTTGGTGCGCCGCTGCGATCCGGCCATGCTGACCGATTCGCTCAAGCAGCTGATCGAACGCAAGCGTGACCTCGACTTCCCCTGGTACCCGGCCCGCGTGGTCTGCCATGACATCCTCGGGCAGACCGCCCTGGTGGATCTGGCCGGCCTGCGCGATGCGATTGCCGAGCAGGGAGGTGATCCGTCCAAGGTCAACCCAGTAGTGCCGACCCAACTGATCGTCGATCACTCGCTGGCCGTGGAGTTCGGCGGTTCCGATCCGGACGCCTTCGAGAAGAACCGTGCCGTCGAAGAGCGCCGCAACGAGGACCGTTTCCACTTCATCGAGTGGACCAAGACCGCGTTCAAGAACGTCGACGTGATCCCGGCCGGCAACGGCATCATGCACCAGATCAACCTGGAGAAGATGAGCCCGGTGATCCAGGCGCGAGGTGGCGTTGCCTTCCCGGACACCTGCGTTGGCACTGACAGCCACACCCCGCATGTGGACGCTCTGGGTGTGATCGCCGTCGGCGTCGGCGGCCTGGAAGCGGAAACCGTGATGCTCGGCCGAGCGTCTATGATGCGCCTGCCCGACATCGTCGGCGTCAAGCTGACCGGCAAGCGCCAGCCCGGCATCACTGCCACCGATATCGTCCTGGCTCTGACCGAGTTCCTGCGCAAGGAGAAGGTGGTGGGCGCCTATGTCGAGTTCTTCGGCGAGGGTGCTGACAGCCTGTCCATCGGTGATCGCGCCACCATCTCCAACATGTGCCCGGAGTACGGCGCCACTGCGGCGATGTTCTACATCGACCAGCAGACTATCGACTACCTCAAGCTGACCGGTCGCGAGCCGGAGCAGGTGGAGCTGGTGGAGAACTACGCCCGGACCACGGGTCTGTGGGCCGACGCACTGGTCACCGCCGAGTATGAGCGCGTGCTGCAGTTCGACCTGTCCAGCGTGGTGCGCAACATGGCGGGTCCTTCCAACCCCCATCGTCGCCTGCCGACTTCCGCGCTCGCCGAGCGCGGCATCGCCGACGAAGCGAAGCTGGAGGCCGGCAAGGCTGAGGAAGCCGATGGCCTGATGCCGGATGGCGCGGTGATCATCGCTGCCATTACCAGCTGCACCAATACCTCCAACCCGCGCAACGTCGTGGCCGCCGGCCTGCTGGCGAAGAAGGCCAACGACCTCGGGCTGGTGAGCAAGCCTTGGGTGAAGACGTCCTTCGCGCCGGGCTCGAAGGTCGCCAAGCTGTACCTGGAGGAATCCGGTCTACTGCCGGAACTGGAGAAGCTCGGCTTCGGCATCGTCGCCTACGCCTGCACTACCTGCAACGGCATGTCCGGTGCGCTGGATCCGGTGATCCAGCAGGAAATCATCGACCGTGACCTTTATGCCACGGCCGTGCTGTCCGGCAACCGTAACTTCGACGGACGTATCCACCCCTATGCCAAGCAGGCTTTCCTGGCTTCGCCGCCGCTGGTGGTGGCCTACGCGATCGCCGGCACCGTGCGTTTCGACATCGAACAGGATGTGCTGGGCCATGACCAGGCTGGCAACCCTGTCACCCTGAAGGACCTATGGCCGAGCGACGAAGAGATCGACGCCATCGTCGCTGCCTCGGTGAAGCCCGAGCAGTTCAAGCAGATCTACATCCCGATGTTCGACCTCGGCACCGTGAAGGAAGCCGAAAGTCCGTTGTACGACTGGCGTCCGATGAGTACCTACATCCGCCGTCCGCCGTACTGGGAAGGCGCTCTGGCCGGTGAACGCACCCTTAAGGGCATGCGCCCCTTGGCTGTACTGCCGGACAACATCACCACTGACCACCTGTCGCCGTCCAATGCCATCCTCGCCAACTCGGCGGCTGGCGAGTACCTGGCGAAAATGGGGCTGCCGGAAGAGGACTTCAACTCCTACGCCACTCACCGTGGCGATCACCTCACCGCGCAACGCGCCACCTTCGCCAACCCGCAGCTGGTGAACGAAATGGCCGTGGTGGATGGTGAGGTGAAGAAGGGCTCCCTGGCCCGCGTTGAACCGGAAGGCAAGGTCATGCGCATGTGGGAAGCCATCGAGACCTACATGGATCGCAAGCAGCCGCTGATCATCATTGCCGGCGCCGACTACGGCCAGGGCTCTTCCCGTGACTGGGCAGCCAAGGGCGTGCGCCTGGCGGGTGTCGAGGCGATCGTGGCCGAAGGCTTCGAGCGTATCCACCGCACCAACCTGATCGGCATGGGCGTGCTGCCGCTGGAGTTCAAGCCGGGTGCCACCCGCAAGACCCTCGGCATCGACGGCACCGAGACCTTTGACGTGATCGGTGAGCGCAAGCCGCGTGCCGACCTGACCCTGGTCATCCGCCGTACCAATGGCGAATCCATCAAGGTCCCTGTGACTTGTCGCCTGGATACCGCCGAAGAGGTGTCGATCTACGAGGCTGGTGGTGTACTGCAGCGCTTCGCCCAGGACTTCCTTGAGTCCTCGTCGCAGAAAGCTGTCGGCTAGCCCATCTGTAGGCGCGAGCTTGCTCGCGAATGGCTCCCAGTGCGGGAGGGTATTCGCGGGCTAGCCCGCTCCTACCGTACCTACAGGACATGAGAATGGCCCACGTACCTCAAGTGAAAATCCCCGCCACCTACATTCGCGGTGGCACCAGCAAGGGTGTGTTCTTCCGCCTGCAGGACCTGCCCGAGCGCTGCCAGGTGCCGGGCGCGGCGCGCGATGCGCTGTTCATGCGCGTCATCGGCAGCCCTGATCCTTACTCCGCTCATATCGACGGGATGGGTGGGGCCACCTCCAGCACCAGCAAGTGTGTGATCCTGTCGAAGAGCAGCCAGCCGGATCACGACGTGGACTATCTCTACGGGCAGGTCTCCATCGACAAGGCCTTCGTCGACTGGAGCGGCAACTGCGGCAACCTCTCTACCGCCGCCGGAGCCTTCGCGCTGCATGCAGGGCTGGTGGATCCGGCGCGGATACCTGACAACGGCACCTGCGTGGTGCGCATCTGGCAGGCCAATATCCAGAAAACCATCATTGCCCATGTTCCGGTCACCAATGGCCAAATCCAGGAAACCGGCGACTTCGAGCTCGACGGTGTGACCTTCCCCGCGGCGGAAATCGTGCTGGAATTCCTCGATCCGTCCGACGACGGCGAGGAGGGTGGTTCCATGTTCCCGACCGGAAACCTGGTGGACGACCTGGAGGTGCCGGGTATCGGTACCCTCAAGGCGACCATGATCACTGCGGGTATCCCTACGGTGTTCGTCAATGCCGAGGCCATCGGCTACAGCGGCACGGAGTTGCGCGAAGACATCAACGGTAATCCTGAGGCACTGGCTCGGTTCGAGGCGATCCGGATTGCCGGGGCCTTGCGCATGGGGCTGATCAAGAGTGCGGAGGAGGCTGCGACCCGGCAGCACACGCCGAAGATCGCCTTTGTTGCACCGCCCAGGGATTACCTGTCTTCCAGTCGCAAGGAAGTGAAGGCTGGCGACGTCGACCTGCTGGTGCGCGCACTGTCCATGGGCAAGCTGCATCACGCCATGATGGGTACCGCAGCGGTAGCTATCGGGACCGCTGCTGCGATCCCCGGTACCCTGGTGAACCTCGCGGCTGGTGGCGGCAAGCGCAATGCGGTGCGTTTCGGGCATCCGTCGGGCACTCTGCGAGTTGGTGCCGAGGCCTGCCAGGTAGATGGCCAGTGGCAAGTCACCAAGGCCATCATGAGTCGTAGCGCCCGCGTGCTAATGGAAGGATGGGTACGAGTACCTGGCGATTCCTTCTAAAGCGGCAGTCGTGAAAAAGCCCGTCGAAGCGGGCTTTTCCTTCCGGGATCGGCTTACTTGAGGCGTCGTTCGACACCTTTCTCCACCAGGATCTTGGCGGAAATCTCTTCTACCGAGAAATGCGTGGAGTTGATGAAGGTGATGTTCTCGCGGCGGAAGAGATTCTCCACCTCGCGCACCTCGAACTCGCACTGGGCGAAGCTGGCATAGCGGCTGTTCGGCTTGCGCTCGTTGCGGATGGCGGTAAGGCGGTCGGGGTCGATGGTCAGGCCGAAAAGCTTGTCCTTGTACTTCTTCAGGGCGGCAGGGAGCTGCAGTCGCTCCATGTCCTCTTCGGTAAGCGGATAATTTGCGGCACGAATTCCGTATTGCATTGCCATATAAAGGCAGGTCGGCGTCTTGCCGCAGCGGGATACCCCGACGAGGATCAGGTCGGCCTTGTCGTAGTAATGAGTGCGGGCGCCATCGTCATTGTCCAGGGCGAAGTTCACAGCTTCGATCCGCTCCATATAATTGGAGTGGTGACCGATGGAGTGGGATTTGCCGACCGAGTAGGACGAATGTGAGGTAAGTTCCTGTTCCAGCGGCGAAAGGAAGGTCGAGAAGATGTCGATCATGAAGCCGTTGGAAGTGGCCAGGATGTCGCGGATTTCCTGGTTTACGATAGTGTCGAAGATGATCGGACGGGCACCGTCTACATCCGCAGCCTTGTTGATTTGCTGTACCATGGCGCGCGCTTTTTCAACGCTGTCGATATAGGGCCGCGTGATCTTGTTGAAGGTGATGGTTTCGAACTGCGCCAGGAGGCTCTGGCCAAGGGTTTCCGCAGTGATACCGGTACCGTCGGAGATGAAGAAAGCGGTTCGTTTCATTTGCGCCAAAGGCCTTAAGTCGGGAACGATTCTTGGCTATGATAGGCCGCGTTTTTCGCCAGGCCCGAGCCGGTCGGCATTGTGACGTATTTTTCTGGACCAGCGCCAGAACGCTGCGGAGCTGTTCCGCATGAGCTTTTCCAACAAATAGTGGAGAGATCACCTTGGTAGAGTACGTAGTTTCCCTCGATAAGCTCGGCGTTCACGATGTTGAGCATGTGGGGGGCAAGAACGCATCCCTGGGCGAGATGATCAGCAATCTGGCTGGTGCCGGTGTTTCCGTTCCCGGTGGTTTCGCCACTACTGCCCAGGCCTACCGTGACTTCCTCGAGCAGAGCGGCCTGAACGATCGCATCCATGCGGCCCTCGACGCCCTGGACGTGGATGACGTCAACGCCCTCGCCAAGACCGGTGCGCAGATTCGCCAGTGGGTAATGGATGCCGAGTTCCCGACCCGCCTGGATGCGGAAATCCGCACCGCCTTCGCCGCCATGGCTGGCGACAATCACAACATGGCCGTGGCCGTGCGTTCCTCCGCCACCGCCGAAGACCTGCCCGATGCATCCTTTGCCGGCCAGCAGGAAACCTTCCTGAACATCCGTGGCGTGGACAACGTGATCCGTGCGGCCAAGGAAGTCTTCGCATCCCTGTTCAATGACCGTGCCATCGCCTATCGCGTGCACCAGGGCTTCGACCACAAGCTGGTCGCCCTGTCCGCTGGCGTGCAGCGCATGGTCCGCTCGGAAACCGGCACTGCCGGCGTGATGTTCACCCTGGATACCGAATCCGGCTTCCGTGACGTGGTGTTCATCACCTCCGCCTACGGCCTCGGCGAGACCGTGGTACAGGGTGCCGTCAACCCCGACGAGTTCTACGTGCACAAAGCGACCCTGGAAGCTGGTCGTCCGGCCATCCTGCGCCGCAACCTGGGCAGCAAAGCGATCAAGATGGTCTATGGCGAGGAAGCCAAGGCTGGCAAGTCGGTGAAGACCGTGGACGTGGACCGCGCTGACCGCGCTCGCTTCTCCCTGTCCGACGCCGAAGTGACCGAACTGGCCAAACAGGCTCTGATCATCGAGAAACACTACGGCCGCCCGATGGACATCGAGTGGGCCAAAGACGGTGACGACGGCAAGCTGTACATCGTTCAGGCCCGTCCGGAAACCGTGAAGAGCCGCTCCAGCGCCACCGTAATGGAGCGCTACCTGCTCAAGGAAAAGGGCAAGGTCCTGGTGGAAGGTCGTGCCATCGGCCAGCGCATTGGCGCCGGCCAGGTCCGCGTGATCCACGACGTATCCGAGATGGACAAGGTTCAGCCGGGCGACGTACTCGTCTCCGACATGACCGACCCGGACTGGGAGCCCGTGATGAAGCGCGCCAGCGCTATCGTCACCAACCGTGGCGGTCGTACCTGTCACGCGGCGATCATCGCCCGCGAGCTCGGCATTCCGGCTGTAGTGGGTTGTGGCAATGCCACTCAGGTGCTTCAGGATGGCCAGGGCGTAACCGTTTCCTGCGCCGAGGGTGACACCGGCTTCATCTTCGAAGGTCAGCTGGGCTTCGATATTCGCACCAACTCCGTCGATGCCATGCCCGACCTGCCGTTCAAGATCATGATGAACGTCGGCAACCCGGATCGCGCCTTCGACTTCGCCCAGTTGCCCAACGAGGGTGTAGGTCTGGCACGTCTGGAATTCATCATCAACCGCATGATCGGCGTGCATCCAAAGGCGCTGCTGAACTTCGCCAGCCTGCCGGCGGAGATCAAGGAAAGCGTCGAGAAGCGCATCGCCGGTTACAACGATCCGGTCGGCTTCTACGTCGAGAAGCTCGTTGAAGGCATCAGCACCCTGGCCGCTGCCTTCTGGCCGAAAAAAGTCATCGTGCGCCTGTCGGACTTCAAGTCCAACGAATACGCCAACCTGATCGGCGGCAAGCTGTACGAGCCGGAAGAAGAGAACCCGATGCTGGGCTTCCGCGGTGCTTCCCGCTACATCAGCGAGTCCTTCCGTGACTGCTTCGAACTGGAATGCCGTGCGCTGAAGAAAGTGCGCAACGAGATGGGTCTGACCAACGTCGAGATCATGGTGCCCTTCGTGCGCACCCTGGGTGAGGGGAGCCAGGTGGTCGAGTTGCTGGCCAGCAATGGCCTGAAGCGCGGCGAGAATGGCCTGAAGGTCATCATGATGTGCGAGCTGCCATCCAACGCACTGCTGGCCGATGAGTTCCTGGAATTCTTCGATGGCTTCTCCATCGGCTCCAACGACCTGACTCAGCTGACCCTGGGCCTGGACCGTGACTCCGGCATCGTCGCTCATCTGTTCGACGAGCGTAATCCGGCGGTCAAGAAGCTGCTGGCCAATGCTATTGCCGCCTGCAACAAGGCTGGCAAGTACATCGGCATCTGCGGCCAGGGCCCCTCCGACCACCCGGACTTGGCCAAGTGGCTGATGGAGCAGGGTATCGAGAGCGTGTCTCTGAACCCTGACTCTGTACTGGATACCTGGTTCTTCCTGGCGGAAGGCCAGGCCTGATCCCTCGTAAGTCGAAACGAAAAGGGCGGGTTCGAAACCCGCCCTTTTTTGTGCAAGCAGCAATCATGCAAAGCAGTAGCGAACTCTTTCCCGTTGCGCTGATGAGCGCAGAACTCCGTGGCGACCTGACTGAAGATGTCTATCGCCTGAAGCCCGGCAACAGCCCCGACCCCAGCGTCGAATTGGTGCTGACGCGCCTTGGCCTCCTGGGGCAGGAGGATGTCCGGGGTGTGCCGGTCATACTGGTCCACGGCAGTTTTTCCAATCGCCGGTTCTGGTATTCGCCCAAGTGCCTGGGTCTTGGGCCATATCTAGTCCGTGCCGGCTTCGATGTGTGGATCGCCGAGATGCGCGGCCACGGCCTGTCGCCGCGCAACCAACAGTACCGACGTAACCGAGTGGCCGATTACGCGCGCTTTGATCTGCCCGCCATTGCCGCTTTCGTTCGCGAGCAATGTGGTCAGGTGCCGCACTGGATAGGCCATTCCCTGGGCGGCACGACCCTTGCCGCTGCCCTTGGTGGACACTATCTGGGCGAAGAGGACGTGGCGTCCGCCGCGCTGTTCGGTAGTCAGGTCAGCCGCGTCTACTGGCCGCTGAAGATGCCGCCGGTTGAGTGGGGTGGTCGGTTGCTGCTCAAGCGCTTCGAAGTGCTTTCGGGCTCGCGTCTGAAGCGAGGTCCGGAAGACGAGCCTATCGGCCTTGCTCTGGAAAGCATGCGCTGGCACGGCCTGTTCGGCCGATTCGGGGACGACGAGCGGGATTGGTGGGCCGGGTTATCGGATGTGCGCATCCCTGTGTTGGGGGTGGCGGCCGCGGGTGACCAGCAGGACCCAGTCTGGGCGTGCCGCAAGCTGTTGGAGCAGGTGCCTCGGGAGTACCGCCATTTCCTGCGACTGGCCAAGGACGAAGGATTCAGCGACGACTTCGGTCACATCGAGATGCTGGTGAGCAAGGCTGCCGAGCGTGAGGTCTGGCCGCTGGTTGCCCATTGGTTGGAACGCCTGACTTTGCCCGTGACAACGCCGACCGCTGAGGTCACGGCGCTCTAGTCCGCTGCCTGCCCGCAGTTTCCGGTTTCGGGTGTCGGGAGGCTGTGCTAAAGATGGCGGGAATCGCGGAGTGGCGGAGGCTCCATATTCGTGGCGCTGGAGTGGTTGATCAATCTGCAGGATGGTTATTGAGGCACGTTTCAGGTGTGCAGACGGTCATAGTTGCTGAGCGTCGTTGATCAGCACTCGATCCTCGTGGAAAATCGCTGCCCGCGTCAGGGCGAGCCGCTGCATTCGGCCACTTTTCGCGGTGGCGCGCTGCGTTGTTCCAGGTATGGCGGCCTCTTCGACCTGGCCAGTGGTCGTCCAGTCAATGCGCCTTGCCCTCCGTTGTAGCGCGTGACGCCGACCTTTGACGGCGACCGCATCGGTCTCGATCTGTAACTGTTATCAAGGAGATTTCCATGCAATACGTTACCCCTGATCTGTGCGATGCCTATCCGGACCTGGTCCAGGTCGTCGAGCCAATGTTCAGTAACTTTGGCGGGCGCGATTCCTTCGGCGGCGAAATCGTCACCATCAAGTGCTTCGAGGACAACTCCCTGGTCAAGGAGCAGGTCGACCTGCCGGGTAAGGGCAAGGTGCTGGTGGTTGACGGCGGTGGCTCCCTACGTCGCGCTCTTTTGGGTGACATGCTTGCCGAGAAGGCCGCGAAGAACGGTTGGGAAGGCATCGTTGTCTACGGTTGCATCCGTGACGTCGACGTGATCGCTCAGACCGACCTGGGTGTCCAGGCCCTGGCCAGCCATCCGATGAAGACCGACAAGCGCGGCATCGGAGACCTGAATGTGGCGGTCACCTTTGGTGGTGTCACCTTCCGCCCGGGCGAGTATGTGTACGCGGACAATAACGGCATCATCATTTCGCCCAAGCCCCTGGAAATGCCGGCCTGATCGAGAGGGCCCGGCGGAAGCCGGGCTTTTCTTCCAAGGAGACTGAATGTTCGAGGAGCAGAACGCCCAGTGGGGGCTAGTACATGCCTTTGTGCTGGACGGGAAGGGAGGCGCCGAGCCGATTTCACGGGAGGTGCTGGCAGAACTGAAACTGGCGCCCGCGCAAAGTCTCTGGTTGCACTGGGACCGTAGCCACCCCTTGGCGCGGCGTTGGCTGCGGGAGCAGAGCGGGCTATCCGAATTCGCCTGCGACCTGCTGCTGGAAGAAAGCACTCGGCCGCGCATGCTGGCCCTACCTGATGACGAGTTGCTGCTGTTCCTTCGTGGCGTGAACCTGAATCCAGGAGCCGTCCCCGAGGACATGGTGTCGGTGCGTATCTTTGCTGCGGCGCAGCGCATTGTCTCGCTACGCCTGCGACCCCTGCATGCCACGGATGAGCTTATCGAGCAGTGGGCAAAGGGTACTGGCCCGAGGGTGGCATCCGAGGTGCTGCTCTATCTGGCCGAGCATCTGACCGTGAAGATCGACTCGCTGGTGGCGGAGTTGTCCGAGACCATCGATGAGCAGGAAGAGCAGCTCGACAATAACGAACGCTTCCGCCCCGATCATGACCTGATGATGCAAATTCGTCGTCGCGCCGCCGGCCTCAAGCGATTTCTGTCTCCCCAGCGCGATATCTATGGCCAGTTGGTGCGCAGCCGGATGCCCTGGTTCGTCGATGACGACAGTGACTACTGGAACGAGTTGAACAACAGGCTGACTCGCTATCTGGAAGAGTTGGAGCTGATTCGCGAGCGCATCGGCCTGGTGCTGGAAAGCGAGAGTCGCCGCCAGGGAGAACGGACCAGTCGGACCATGTACCTGCTTGGCATTACCACCGGTTTTTTCCTGCCGCTGAGCTTCATCACCGGCTTGCTGGGAATGAATGTAAGGGGAATTCCCGGAGACGAGACGTCTTATGGCTTCATCATTGCCTGCGTGTTCATTCTCGGCATAGCAGGGTTCCAGATTTGGCTGTTTCGTCGTTTGCGCTGGCTTTGATGTGACCTGAGCCGACCCGGGCACGTCTAGCCGACATATCCACGCGAGGTGCGCATGCACGATCCGTTTGAAGAATCCCTGCGGGACCTGCTCAAGGCGTCTCCGCAGCCCGATCATGATGATGACGCTACCCTGGGCCGCGTGCTCAAGACTGCCAATCGTCAGGTGGGGGCGGGGGACCTGTTCAGCCTCATGGGTCACTGGCTCGACGCCATGATGATCGCCCTCAACAATGGTTCGCCCCACTTGGCGCCTGTTTCGCGCCGCAACGCTTCTGTCCGTTCTGAAGATAAGGCTGATTGAACATGGAATTCGACCCCTGGACTCAAGGTCTCGTTAACGCCATGACCTCGGTATGGACGCCGGTAGCGGGCTTCATCCCGCGCCTGTTCGGCGCGCTGGTCGTGGTTCTGCTGGGCTTCGTGGTGGCCAAGCTGCTGGATACCCTTCTGTCCAAACTGCTGGCCAAGTTGGGTCTGGATCGCCTGATGGGGGGCACCGGTCTGACCAAGATGCTGGCCCGTGCCGGGATTCAGGTGCCGGTTTCCACCTTGATTGGCAAGATCGTCTACTGGTTCGTACTGCTGATCTTCCTGGTATCCGCGGCCGAATCCCTGGGGCTGGACCGCGTTTCAGCGACCCTCGATGTGCTGGCTCTCTATTTGCCCAAGGTGCTGGGCGCGGCGCTCGTGCTGCTCGCAGGGGTGCTGCTGGCGCAACTGGTCAGCGGGCTGGTGCGTGGCGCGGCTGAGGGCGTTGGCCTGGAGTACGCCCATGGTCTGGGCAGACTTGCCCAGGGCCTGGTCATCATCATCAGCATCTCCGTGGCCATTGGCCAACTGGAGGTCAAGACCGAACTGCTGAACAACGTTATCGCGATCGTGCTGATCTCCATCGGCCTGGCAGCAGCGCTGGCACTGGGTCTTGGCAGTCGCGAGATCGCCGGGCAGATCCTTGCAGGAATCTATGTGAGGGAGCTTTATCAGGTTGGGCAACAAGTGAAGGTTGGCGATGTCGAAGGGCAGATCGAGGAGATCGGCACGGTGAAGACCCTGCTGCTCACCGAGGAAGGTGAGCTGGTATCGGTGTCTAACCGTACTTTGCTCGATCAACGGGTAACCAGCCGCTAACACGACGGCATTTCCCTGCTAATGTATGCCGCCAGACAAGGTGCGTGGTTCTCTGCGCCCCGGCGGCTTTTGACCTGACTGTCGGCCCGACCCGTTTTGAACAAGCCCCAATCGCTTTCTTTGCGCTATGACCCACGCGAGCTCTCCGATGAAGAGCTGGTGGAGCGTGCGCATGTCGAGCTGTTCCATGTCACTCGCGCCTATGAAGAACTGATGCGGCGTTATCAGCGCACGTTGTTCAACGTCTGTGCCCGATATTTAGGGAACGACCGTGATGCGGACGATGTCTGCCAGGAAGTGATGCTCAAGGTGCTCTATGGTTTGAAGAACTTCGAAGGCAAGTCGAAGTTCAAGACATGGCTATATAGCATCACGTACAACGAGTGCATTACTCAGTATCGGAAAGAGCGTCGAAAACGACGTTTGCTAGATGCACTGAGTCTGGATCCCCTTGAAGAAGCCTCGGATGAGAAGTCGCCCAAGGTCGAGGAGAGAGGGGGGCTCGAGCGATGGCTGGTACATGTCAATCCCATCGACAGGGAGATTCTTGTGCTACGTTTTGTCGCAGAGCTGGAGTTCCAAGAGATCGCAGACATTATGCATATGGGCTTGAGTGCGACAAAAATGCGCTACAAGCGTGCGCTGGATCGCCTTCGCGAAAAATTTTCCGGACTCTCTGAAACTTAGTTCGGGAAAAATTATCTCTTATGGGCCGGCGTGTTCTGCTAGACTTGCCGCCCAAGTTGTCTGGAGATTGTTCGACAACTTACTGACCACCAAGATGGGGATTTACGGATGAAACTGAAAAACACCTTAGGCGTAGCCGTTGGCTCTCTTGTTGCCGCCTTTTCGCTGAACGCGCTGGCTCAGGGCCAAGGCGCAGTTGAGGTGGAAGCTTTCGGTAAGCGTTACTTCACCGACAGTTCTCGCGATCTCGAGAACGGCAACCTGTACGGCGGCTCGGTAGGCTACTACCTGACCGACGACGTCTCCCTGGCTCTGTCGTACGGCGAATACCACGACATGACCTCCGAAGACGCTTTCGGTACCGACGGCCACAAAGATATCAAGGGCAACCTGGCTTCCCTCGATGCCATCTACCACTTCGGCACCCCGGGTGTTGGCCTGCGTCCGTACGTTTCTGCCGGCTTCGCCCATCAGAACATCAGCAACATCCCGCCGCGTACCGGTCGTGACCACAGCACCTTCGCCAACGTTGGTACCGGTCTGAAGTACTACTTCACCGAGAACTTCTTCGCCAAGGCTAGCCTGGACGGCATGTACAACCTGGACGCCCAGGAATCCGAGTGGATGGCTGGCGTAGGTGTTGGCGTGAACTTCGGCGGTTCCACCAAGCAAGCCGAGCCGGCTCCGGCCCCGGTTGCTGAAGTGTGCGCTGACAGCGACAACGACGGCGTGTGCGACAACGTCGACAAGTGCCCGGACACCCCGGCCAACGTCACCGTTGACGCTGATGGCTGCCCGGCTGTTGCCGAAGTCGTACGTGTTGAGCTGGACGTGAAGTTCGACTTCGACAAGTCCAAGGTGAAAGAAGAAAGCTACGGCGACATCAAGAACCTGGCTGACTTCATGAACCAGTACCCGGCTACCACCACCACCGTTGAAGGCCACACCGACTCCGTCGGTACCGACGCCTACAACCAGAAGCTGTCCGAGCGTCGTGCTAACGCCGTTCGTGAAGTGCTGGTTGACCAGTACGGTGTAGGTAGCGAGCGAGTCAACGCTGTTGGCTACGGCGAAACCCGCCCGGTTGCTGACAACGCCACTGCTGACGGCCGCGCTGTTAACCGCCGCGTAGAAGCCGAAGTAGAAGCCCAGGCCAAGTAATTGGTTTGAGCGGTAAGAAAAACCCGGCTCAGGCCGGGTTTTTCTTTGCCCGGAGAAAAGTGCCGGAAGAAGTCGGCAATTTCGAGCGCCGCCGTTTGGTGCCAGGCACAGCCTGCTTTCTGTACGCGCGAATTCATTCGCGAAGGGCCGCTAGCGGCCCGTGATCCCGTATCGCGAGTTCGCTCCTGCGTCCACGCCCATAAAAAAGCCCGACATCGCCGGGCAAGCACTACTTCGCAGGAGCGAAGAGAGATTCAGGCGCTTTGCGCCAGAGGGAGGGCTGCCTGTGCTGCTGCGACTTCCCCGATGACCAGGATCGCCGGACTTTTGAGTTCAAAGGCTTTGGCGTCCTCCTGCATGTGCGCGAGTGTGCTGCGGCATTCACGTTGCCAGGGGAGTGAGGCGTTTTCGATCATCGCCACGGGCATTGCGCCGGGCATGCCGCCCTCCAGCAGCCCTTGATGGATATCCCCCAACTTGGCCACCCCCATATAGACCACCAGGGTGGTACCTGACTGCGCCAGGGCTTTCCAGTTGAGGGTGCTGTCGTCCTGGGTATGGGCGGTGACCAGGGTCACGCCGCGGCTGATTCCGCGAAGGGTCAGGGGAATGCCGCAGTTGGTGGCGCCAGCCAGCCCGGCGGTGATGCCATTGACTAGTTCGCTTTCAACGCCACGCTCAGCCAGCCAGTCGGCCTCTTCGCCACCGCGACCGAAAATGCACGGGTCGCCACCTTTCAGTCGTACCACGCATTTGCCCTGGCGCGCATAACGCAGCATCAGACGATGGATGAACTCCTGTGGGGTCGAGCGGCAGCCGCCGCGTTTGCCGACCCGGACTATCTGGGCTCGCGGGCTGTGCTCCAGCACGGCCGGATTGACCAGGTCGTCGATCATTACCACTTCAGCCTGATTCAATGCCTTTACCGCTTTCAGGGTGAGGAGTTCCGGGTCGCCGGGGCCCGCGCCTACCAGCCAGACTTTGCCGTTCATTGGGGTTCTCCAGTGCGCTAGACGCGCCGCAAATGATTCAGGTCCACGCCAGCACTTCGTCGGAAGCCAGCTCTATCTGCCACTCATGCAAGGGGCACGCGCCGGGCATGCCGTGTGTCTGCCCTGGGTGTGGTATATCGCCGGCGCTGAACATCTCGATACCGGCAACCTTGAGCCGAGTACCGGTGTGGGAACCCGGGTAGCGAGCGAAGCCGAGCATGGCCAGGTGATTGGCGCACACCTTGGCTTGCTCCATCAGTGGAGCAACCAACCCGTAGGAGATGCCCCGGTGGTTCGCGCACTCGCCAATGGCATAAATGCGTGGGTCGTAGGTCTGCAGGGTGTCGTCGACCAGGATGCCGTGATTGCAGGGCAGGCCGGCCCGTTCGGCCAGCTCGGTGTTGGGCGTGATTCCGGCGGCCATTACCACCAGGTCGGCGGTTATGATCTCGCCGCCGGCCAGCTGTACTGCGCAGACGCGGCCGTCACCGTTGTCGATCAGCTCTTCGGTATTGGTGCCCAGGCGGAAACGGATGCCACGGGCCTGCAGGGCGCGTAGTAGCTTGTCGCCGGAAGGCTGGTCGAGCTGTTTTTCCAGCAGCCAATTCGGCAGGTGCACGACGGTAACGTCCATGCCGCGTTGCTTGAGGCCATTGGCTGCTTCCAGGCCAAGCAGGCCGCCACCGATCACCACGGCGTGGCTATGGGTGCGGGTTGTTTCGATCATCGCTCGAGCGCCGGCGATATCGCGGTAGCCAATTACACCCTGCAGGCGATTGCCGGGTATGGACAGGCGACTCGGCGTCGAACCGGTGGCGATGACAAGACGGTCGTAGTCGGCGCGGGTGCCATCTTCGGCAATCACCTGGCGTCGCTGGCGATCGATCTTCACTACCTTGCGATTCAGTAGCAGCTCGATGCCATTCTCAACGTACCAGTCCAGGTCGTTGAGGATGATGTTCTCGAAGGACTGCTCGCCGGCCAGTACCGGGGATAGCAGAGTGCGGTTGTAGTTCGGGTGGGGTTCGGCGCCGAACACGGTGATCCGGTAGTGCTCAGGTGCCAGTCTCAGCAGTTCTTCGAGAGTACGCACTCCGGCCATGCCGTTTCCGATCACCACCAGCTTGGATGTCTTCATGCCAGGACACTCCTGCACAAACGTCGAGCAAACAAAAAAGGCGTCCCGCTGTTGCCAGCAGGACGCCTTTGTCCAAGTCCCGTTCTATCGGGAAAGTGCCGTCTCGTCGTTGAGGCGGGCGCTTTTTGTAGATTGTCGTAATGGACATTGCAGCCCTCGTGCCAACCCCGGAAGTACCGTATTCCGGGGGGGAGAGCGATGACCTGGTGGTCGCTGCGCCCTGGCTTGGGGCATTTTGCTCCAGTCTGGTGCGCTACCCGTGCAGGAACAGGACCAGTAGCACCAGGTTCGCCAGCAGAGACGAAAGCGCTATACCGCGCCAGACTTTCAACGGTTCGCGCTCCAGTAGCGGTCGGGGCTTGGCCGTCAGCGCACGGCGTTCGCCTTGCTCCAGGGCCAGTAGCCACTCTTCCATTGTTTCGTAGCGGGTAGCGGGGTCTGCGGCCACCGCTCGCGCCAGGCATTCATCGAGCCAGGCGGGCAGGTCGGGCCGGTAGCGGCTGGCCGGCGTGGGTGTGCCAAAGCGTGGATGCTGAAATGCTTCGATCTCCCCATGGGGGTAATGGCCGGTCAGCAGGTGGTACAGGGTGACCCCTGCCGCGTAGAGATCCTGCTTCGGAGAAGGGGCCGCACCGGTGAACGCTTCCGGCGCGATGTAGCTGGGCGTCCCAGGCAGGCTGTGGGCCTCGTCCTGGGACAGGCCAGGACAAAAGGCCAGGCCGAAATCCAGCAAGCGCAGTTCGCCGTCATCCCCCCAAAGCAGATTCTCCGGCTTGATATCGCGATGCAGGATGTTGCGGCGGTGTAATTGGCCAAGAGCCTTGAGCAGCCGCGGGGCGATATCCAGCCATTCCGGCAGTGGCATGGGGCCGCCGAGGCGCAGGTGCTCGGCCAGGGTCTGCCCGGCATACTCGCGCTGCACGTAGTACAGGTGCTGGCGCTGGGGCAGCGGATGGGCTTCTGGAAAATGGCGCCCCGCGACGCGGCGCAGGAACCACTCTTCCAGCATCAGGGCCGGCCCGGCGGTTGGCTCGTCGTGTCGGCTGGTGGGCAAGGTCTTGAGTAGCCAGCGACGGTCCTGGGTGTCCCGAACCCGATAGACAATGGACTGGCGCGATTCTGCTATCAGGCGTTCCACCTGCCAGCCCTCGAAGACCTGACCTTCCTGCAGGCGCGGTGGCAGCGGCCAGTGATCGAGCTGCGCCAGGGTATCTGCCAGACCCGTCTGGGGCAGGTTGTCGACGCGGATCAGCAGCGCGCTGGCGTTGTCCTGGCCGCCCGCCAGGTGCGAAGCACTGACCAGAGCCTGGGCGGCCGCAGGGAGGTCCTGTTCGTCTTGCAAGATGCGCTGGATGCCGTGGTCGCCGAGCACTGCCCAGACGCCATCGCTGACCAGCACGAATCCCTCGCGCTCCGACAGCTCGCCGTCCAGGTAGTCCACCACCAGGTGCTGGTCCAGGCCGAGGGCGCGTTTGAGCACATGCTGCATGCCGGGTTGTTCCCAGACGTGGTCTTCGCTGAGTCGCGTCAATTGCTGGCCGTCCCAGCGGTAGACGCGGCAGTCGCCGACATGGGCCAGGGTGAAGCGGCGTCCTCGCAGCACCATGGCGGTCAGGGTGGTGAGCAGCGGCTGGCTGCCTCCATTGGCCTGGAGCCAGCGGTTCTGGGCCACCAGCAGCCGGTCCAGGGATTGAGCCACTGCCCAGGTTTCCGGCGTCGAGTAATAGTCCAGCGCCAGGGCCTGCAAGGTGGCGCGCGCGGCGAGACCGCCGTCGGCGCACTGGCTGACGCCGTCGGCGAGGGCGAAGAGATAGCCCTTGCTGGCCGCGAGGGCCGGCGCCGGAGTGACTACCCGGACGGCGTCCTGGTTTTCCGTGCGCGGACCAGTGGAGCTGGCTTCGCCAAAGCTGAGTTGCAGGGTCATCGACGGTCCGTCCTGTATGGCGAAAGGAGCGCGA
This sequence comes from Pseudomonas sp. JS3066, assembly GCF_036328175.1. Lineage (NCBI taxonomy): Bacteria > Pseudomonadati > Pseudomonadota > Gammaproteobacteria > Pseudomonadales > Pseudomonadaceae > Pseudomonas > Pseudomonas sp. JS3066. The sequence continues at coordinate 3,421,204 of NZ_CP143312.1, read as the reverse complement.
GGCGCTCTTTGGTCGGATCAGTTCCGGCACCGCAAGGGTGCCGGATCGGGCTCGAGGTCAGACGCGGGCCGCGGTGACGGCAGCGGAGCCCCAGGTGGTGCGCCAGCGTTGCTTCACACCATAGAGGCCGAACCATGCCACTACGCCCAGGCTGGCGAACAGCCACAGGCCCAGCTGGTAGTCGCCGGTATGCTGTTTGATGGCGCCAAGGCCAGCAGTCAGGCAAAAGCCGCCAATTCCGCCGGCCATACCGATCAGGCCGGTCATTACGCCGATTTCCTTGTGGAAGCGTTGCGGTACCAGTTGGAAGACTGCCCCGTTGCCGGCACCGAGGCTCAGCATGGCAACCACGAACAGGGATAGGGCGGCGCTGGAACTGGAGATGTGGAAGCCCACTGCAGCGATGCACACCGAGGCCACGGTATAGACCACCAGCAGCGTGCGGATGCCGCCGATGCGGTCGGCAAAGGCACCCCCCAGCGGGCGCATCAGGCTGCCGGCGAAGACGCAGGCGGCGGTGTAGTAGCCGGCGGTAATCGGGGCCAGGCCGTATTGGTCATGGAAGTAGCCGGGCAGGGTGCTGGCCAGGCCGAGGAAGCCGCCGAAGGTCACGCTGTAGAACAGCATGAACCACCAGCTGTCGCGGTCACCCAGGGCCTTGAGGTAATCACCCAGTGCCTTGGGCGCGGGGCGGTTGGGGGCGTTGCGCGCCGCCACGAAGAAGATTGCCAGGGTCAGCACCAGCGGGATCAGCGCCAGTCCGAAGACGTTGTTCCAGCCATAAAGGGCCGCGAGGCCGGGGGCAAAGAGGGCGGCCAGAACGGTACCCGAGTTGCCGGCGCCGGCAATTCCCATGGCCTTGCCCTGGTGCTGCGGCGGATACCACTGGGAGGCGAGCGGCAGGGCCACGGCGAAAGAGGCGCCGGCGAAGCCCAGGAAGAGGCCGAGGAGCAGCGCCTGTTCATAGGTGTGAATGCCCATCTGCCAGGCGATGAACAACGAAGCGATCACCACTACCTGTCCGACCAGCCCGGCGGCTTTCGGAGAAGTGCGGTCGGCCAGCATGCCCATCAGGAAGCGCAGCACCGCGCCGGCCAGGATGGGCGTGGCCACCATCATCGCGCGCTGCTGGGTGGTGAGCTGGAGATCGGCTGCGATCTGCACACCCAGCGGACCAAGGACGTACCAGACCATGAAACTCAGGTCGAAGTAGAGGAAGGCGGAGAACAGGGTGGGCGTGTGGCCGGCTTTCCAGAAACTCGTTGTCATCGAACACCTCATCTGCAGTTAGGGGCCGGGAGGCGCGCGCACCATGATCGTGGGCATGGCGGTTGCACCTCCCGGTTAAACGTCGCGCTTGTGGCGCGCCGTCCTGCGGCCGGGGCCGCAGCGGGATTGAGTGAGCTGCAAGTGAACGTCCGGATCTCGGCCCGTTCACTGCCCCATCGCTGGGGCCGGAACGAAAAAGGCGCCGCACCACTACCCGCATTGCTGCGGAGTGACGCGACGCCTTTGTCGTGTAGTAGGGCAACCGCCTTTGGCTACCTCTGCCTGTAATAGAGCAAGAGCCGGGCCAATCCCGGGAAGTGCCGCCCTAGCGTGCTTTTCCGACCCCTTACCGGTTTGTGCGCTGATTCAAAACGGGGCGATGTGGTCGTGGGTGCACCGAGTTGAAGCTGAATGGTTCAGTCGAGCCAGTTCACCTTCGGGAAGGTACTGCGGAAGTTCTCTGGCATGGGAACCACGCGGGATTCCCGATAGTTGAAGAATACGAAGCCGGACTTGGCCATGGCCACCTGCTTGCCGTCAGCCGGCCGGGTGATGCGGAAGGTGATATCGCCGCCGTACCGGTTGAAGTCCATGACGCCGACTTCGAACAGCAGTTGATCGCGGGCGTGTGCCTCGGCCCGGTAGGTGGTCGCAAGGTCGGTGACGATGATCCCGATGCCATCCTCGGCGGTTTCGTTGATGCCGAACTCGAACAGGAAGCGCGCCCGGGCCTCGGAAATCATCGAGATCATCGAGTCGTTTCCCAGGTGGTTCGCGCCGTTGATGTCGGTGACGCGTACGGTCAGATGGGTGGAGTAGCAGTACTGATCTTCGGGGAAGTTCAGGGACAGTCGAGCCATTGGAACCTCAAGCGTAGAAGCGGCGAGGGGGTGATTCTACGCCCGTGCGATCGGATGTACCGTCATTCCCCGGTTGAATCTCAGCGATGCAGCCCGTTCAACCAGTAGAAGGTCACACGACCACCTTCGTTGGTCGCGCCGTAATTATCCTGGATGTAGGCACCAGCCTTGAAATAGAGCTGTTGATTGCTCCAGTAGCCGCTGAGCTGGCGGTACAGGTTGCCGTCATCGCCCTTGCTGGTGACGACGATGCCCAGCCTACCGGTGGGGGTGAGGCGCAGGTCGTAGCCGAAGCGTTCGCCGAGGTCGACGTTTTCCGCCAGTACGATGTTCTCCACCTCCGCGTCGCCCGGCCGCTTGCGCAGCAGTGCTTCGATCCGGCCGTTGCCGCGCAGGTAGTGGTACTGGATCTTCAGCAGCGGATCATTCTGGCTGCCGGGCTCGTCTTTGCTATGAATCTGGCCGATGACAATCTTGTTCTGGCTCGGTACCTGATCCACTGAAAGCACGGCACTCAGGTAGTTGTCTGCGCTGGCCTGGTACCAATAGCTCAGGGTTCCGTCGGCCTGGGTTTCGCGCAGCTCTGTACGTGGATAGCTGGCGTCCTCGGTGCGGGAGCCGTTCACCGGCACCCAGAAACTGATGCTGCCGTCGGAGTTGCGCCGGAAGTACTGGCTTTCGTAACCGTTATTGAGGCGGTCGGTGGTAATGAGGGTATTGGAGCTGGTGGCTGGGACCGTGAGGTTCCAGGTGCTGAGGTCGATCACTGGATGTCCTTACTGCGGATTACCTAGGGGCAGCAGTTCGTACATGCGGAAGGTAGAAAAGTTCCGGATCGGGTCAACAAGGGAGGGGATTTGGACTTTAGTGCCTGTTCGTGATGAGTCGGCGAGAGGAATTGCTCGAGGTGCTCGAAGTGCTGATTGGAAGTTTAGGGTGAAGTTTATCCGAGTGTTATCCGTTAAAACTCTTTTTTGAAACTGGGCATCCTTGCCCAGCCATCTCTTACAGCGAGGCGAGTGCGGGTTTCACTCCGGAAGGAGCGAGGTTCTCATCTCTGTTGCTTGCCCACTTCACCAGCAGCGTCATCGCGACGAAGCCAAGGCAGATGAACAGCGGGTAAGCGAACATGATTTCGCCAAGGGAGTATTTCCAGCTGAGCGGACGAGCGATGCCCAGCATGGCTCCGTAGAACCAGGAGACTCCGGAGACGACGCCCGAGAACACCGCGAGGGTGCGGGCGTTGGTTTCCATCTTGACCAGCGTGCCGGCCTTCTTGATGGCAGGCAATACAGCGCTGTGCAGCAGGAAACCGTTTACGGTCAGCAAAGTTACGACCAGGATCTTGGCCTGGAGTTTGGGGTTGAGGAAGTACACCGCGCCTTTGACAGAGTAGTCCAGCAGTACGATACCTATCCCTGTTACCCAGAGTGCCGCAAGTGCAAGCAGTACAGTTTTCTTCAGAGTATCAAGATGGGTTTTGTCGCTATGGGCCGCGTTGTCTTCGCCGGTGATCATCTGCTTGATCATGGCGTAATCGCTGGTCAGGACCAGGCCGATTGCCACGCAGCAGGCGATCAGGTGGGCATAAACAACACCCATGCGCATTAATTCCATGGTTGCTTCCTGTTTGAACAGGGAGGTAATTAGATGATACAGCTCCATGGTTGACCTCTTGTTTTACAAAGTAAGTTGGTGTGCTGATGCAGTAAGGGCACCGATATATTGTTTAAATTACTCGTTAGCCTCTAAGGACTTTTGAGTGGTTGGTCAGGTTATTAATGCATCTCTAGTTTTGTTCATGTCTTCATAGGCATTCCTCCTTTTTTGAGACAGAGAATCCTCCTGCACGTGAACTTGTGCATTTGGAATCGCTCCGGACTCAAGGGGAAAAAGACATGCGCGCCGATGACCGACCATGGTTCAAAAGTGGCGCGATGCACTTAGGCTTTCATCAGAGTGGTAGAACCCTGATTTTGTTCAAAAAGCGATCTGAAAGCCGACGAGCGGTTGTACTTGGGGAGGTGTGCCAAGCGCTTGAAAAGGCGAGGAAACCTTGCCGGGTGGGCGTTTGGGGAAAGTTCAGAGGAGGGAGCGTCCCCTGTGACCAGGGGACGCTTTCGTGCGTCAGGCCTTGCTGGCCTTCCGGGACTTGGGCGGAGTCGAGGGTTCAAGGTGTCCGTCGGCGCGGAACATGCCCTTGATGCCGCGAACGGCCTGGCGGATCCGGTCCTGGTTCTCGATCAGGGCAAAGCGCACATGGTCATCGCCGTAGTCGCCGAAGCCCAGGCCCGGGGATACGCAGACCTTGGCGTCCGCCAGGAGCTTCTTGGAGAACTCCAGCGACCCCATGGAGGCATAAGGCTCGGGAATCTTGGCCCAGACGTACATCGAGGCTTTCGGGTTCTCCACCATCCAGCCGATCTCGTGCAGGCCTTTCACCAATACGTTACGGCGCTGACGGTACTGCTCGGCGATATCGCGCACGCACTGCTGATCACCTTCCAGGGCGGCGATGGCGGCCACCTGCAGTGGGGTGAAGGTGCCGTAGTCGTGATAGCTCTTGATCCGCGCCAGGGCACTGACCAGTTCCGGGTTGCCGACCATGAAGCCGATCCGCCAGCCCGCCATGTTGTAGCTCTTGGACAGTGTGAAGAACTCGACCGCGATGTCCTTGGCGCCAGGCACCTGCATGATCGAAGGTGCCTTCCAGCCGTCATAGACGATGTCGGCATAGGCCAGGTCATGCACCACCAGGACGTCATACTGCTTGGCCAGGGCCACCACGCGTTCGAAGAAGTCCAGCTCCACGCATTGGGCGGTGGGGTTGGAGGGGAAGCCGATGATCATCATCTTCGGCTTCGGAATGCTCTCGCGAATCGCCCGTTCCAGCTCGGCGAAGAAGTCCACGCCGGGCACCAGGGGAACCGAGCGCACCTGGGCGCCGGCGATCACGGCACCGTAAATGTGGATCGGATAGCTGGGGTTGGGCACCAGTACCGTGTCGCCATGGTCAAGGGTGGCGAGCATCAGGTGCGCCAGACCTTCCTTGGAGCCGATGGTGACGATGGCTTCGGATTCGGGATCGATCTCCACGTCGTAGCGGTCCTTGTACCAGCGCGAGATGGCTCGGCGCAGGCGGGGAATGCCGCGGGAAGTGGAGTATCCGTGGGTGTCTTCACGCTGGGCGACCTGCACGAGCTTTTCCACGATGTGCGGCGGGGTGGCGCCGTCGGGGTTGCCCATGGAGAGGTCGATGATGTCTTCGCCGCGACGGCGTGCAGCCATCTTGAGTTCGGCGGTGATGTTGAAGACGTAGGGGGGGAGACGATCGATGCGCGCAAAACGGCGCGGTGAACGCTGGTCAGCCATGCTTTCCTCGGATACGTAAGCGCCCGGAACCGTCCGAGCGACGTCGGCCACTGCGGTGGCCTGGCGGCGAAGATAAGGGCTTCGCAGGGCGGTTGTCGAGGGGAGTTTCGTGTAGGTAGCCGCACCTCCGGGAATCTGGAGTGCGGCTGAGTGAGTCGTCAGCGGGAAATGCCCTTCAGGCCTGCGAGAAGGGTAGCCAAGTGCTCGATGTCGTCATCGGTGGTGCGCCAGGACGAGATGCTGAGGCGGAAGGCCGGACGGCCCTGCCAGAGCGTGGGGCCGAACCAGACTTCGCCCGAAGCCTGGGCTGCGCTGCGGATGGCGATCGTTTCTTCGTCGCTGTCGGCGCGCACGAGCACTTGGTTCAGTGCCACGCGATTGAGTACCTGATAGCCGGCCGCACGCAGGCGCTCGGCAAGGTTTTCGGCCTGGCGCATGTGGCGATCGATCATGCTGGCCAGGCCATCGCGACCGAGGGAGGCGAGGGCGGCCCAGACGGGCACACCGCGGGCGCGGCGGGAGAACTCCAGGGTCAGGTTCTTCTGCGCATCTCGCGAGGCACTGGCATAGGCAGCATCACTGTTCATGGCGATGCTCAGCGCGTCGGCGTCACGGCAGATGGCCATGGCTCCGTCGTAGGGTGTGTTCAGCCACTTGTGGCCGTCGCAGGTCCAGCTGTCGGCATGCTCCACGCCGTTGGCCAGTTGGGCATGGGACGAAGCGCGGACCCAGAGGCCGAAAGCGCCATCGACATGCACCCAGGCGCCGGCGGCGCGGGCGCGGGGAATCAGTTCGGCGAAAGGATCGAACTCGCCCGTATTGACCTCGCCGGCCTGCAGGCAGAGGACAGTCATGTCATCCATTGGCGGCAAGCGCCCCGGATCGATGCGGCCGAACTCGTCGGTGGGTGCCACCAGCAGACGGTTCATGCCGAACCCCAATATGCGCAGGGCTTTCTTCACGGTGATGTGCACATTGGCGGAGACCACCACGCGTACCTCCGGTGCCCCCATCAGGCCGTCGCCGTCGAAGTCCCAGCCCTTGCGCTGCAGAAGTGCGCGACGGGCCGCGGACAAGCAGGCGAGGGTGCAGGCGGTGGCGCTGGTGCCAAAGCCGACCGCACTGCTGGTAGGCAGGCCAAGACTTTCCAGGACCCAGCGTGCGGCCACTTTTTCGATGCGATCGGCGGCCGGCGAGTTGTCGAAGGAGGACGCGCACTGATCCCAGGCCAGCGCCAGGCGCTCGGCGGCCGCCGCGGCCGGCAGGGTTGCGCCGATGACGAAGCCGAAGTAGCGACCGCCATTGGACGCGGTGGTGGCGGGGGAGCCCAGTTCATCGAGCTGGTGCAGCACCTCGGCGGCCGGGCGACCCCGCTCCGGCAATGGTCCGTCGAAGGCTGCCAGCGCCTGGATGGCTTCCGGGGAAGGGAAGACTCGGCGCCCGGGTATGCCATCCACGTAGGCGAGGGCGCGGCGGTCGGCGTCTTCGAGAATCTGGCGTTCAGTGTCCATGGCGGTCTCGCTGGCAGGAGGGGGCTCCTTACCTTAGCGGGACCGCGCGAAAGCCAGCAGATACACCTGACGGCATACAGTTGTGTTGGGTTCGGACTTCAATGACCCAGCATGTCGTGCATCGCAATGATCTGTTCGGCTACCTGGATCAGCTTCTGCTGCCGGCTCATGGCCTGGCGGCGCATCAGGGTGTAAGCCTCTTCCTCGTTGCAGTTCTTCATTTTCATCAGCAGCCCCTTCGCCAGTTCGATGCGCTTGCGCTCGGCCAGTTGCTGGTCACGGGCGTTGAGCTGGGCGCGCAGGGCCTGGTCGCTTTCGAAGCGCGCCATGGCGACATCGAGGATGGGCTGCAGGCGGTCGACCTGGATGCCTTCGACGATGTACGCGCTGACGCCGGCCTGAATGGCCTGGCGCATGACCTTCGGGTCGTGCTCGTCGGTGAACATGACAATGGGGCGGGGCTGGTCGCGACTGACCAGTACCACCTGTTCCATTACGTCGCGGCCCGGGGACTCGGTGTCGATGAGGACCACATCCGGGCGGATGGCCTCGACTCGCCCTGGCAGGTCGATGGTCAGGCCGGATTCGTCGATGACGTCGAAGCCGGCTTCGATCAGGGCGGCCTTGAGTCGGCCGACTTTCTTCGCAGTGTCGTTGATCAGCAGAATACGCAGCATGGCGGCGGTCTTCCCTAACGGCTACAGGCGATGGCGCGGGAGTTGCCGGCCAGGGAGTGGATCGGGAAACTGCGGGCGTAGCCGGCGGGGTCGCTGCCGTCCCAGGTGCGACCGTCAATCAGGGTGGCGCTGCGCATGAGGTCTGGAAGCGGGACGTCGAGGGCTTCGGCCGCCTCGCGATAAATGTCCAGACGCTGTACGCGTCGGGCAACGGCCAGGTAGTCCGGGTCGTCCCGCAGCAGGCCCCAGCGGCGGAACTGGGTCATGAACCAGATGCCGTCGGAGAGGTAGGGCATGTTCACCTTGCCTTCTGCGTGGAAACGCAGCGGGTGCTCGTCCTCCCAGACATTGCCGAGGCCATCCTGGTAATGGCCAAGGAAGCGCGGCTCGATGGCAGACAGGGGGACGTCCACGTAGTCGCTGCCACTGATCAACTGAGCGGTGCTGCGGCGGTTTTCCAGGCTGGCATCGATGAAGCGGCTGGCTTCCAGCACGGCCATGGTCAGCGCGCGTGCAGTGTTGGGGTACTGCTCGGCAAATTCGCGAGTTACGCCAAGCACCTTCTCTGGGTGGTCAGGCCAGATCATCTGGCTGGTAGCGAGAGTGAACCCCTGGCCCTGGTCTACGGCCAATGCACCCCAGGGGCCGCCTGCGCAGAAGCCATCGATTCGGGCGGCCTTGAGGTGGGCGACCATCTGCGAAGGCGGCACGACAACTGTGTCGACGTCGCGTAACGGGTGGATGCCCTGGGCGGCGAGCCAGTAGTTCAACCACATGGCGTGGGTGCCGGTGGGAAACGTCTGGGCGAAGGTCAGGCGCGCTCCGCTCTGGTGCACGTGATGGGCCAGTGCCTCGGAATTGGTCACGCCGATGCGCTTGAGTGGTTCAGACAGGTTGATCGCCTGCCCGTTCTGGCAGAGTCCCATGAGAATGGCCATTTCCGCGCTAGGACCACCAATGCCGAGTTCGATCCCATAGATCTGCCCATAAAGGGCTTGCGCTGCATCCAGCTCACCGGACAGCAGCTTGTCACGCAGGGTTGCCCAGGACGACTGGCGCTGCAGTTCGAGAGTCAGCCCGTAGGGCTGGGCGAACCCCTGGGTGGCCGCGACTATCAGGGATGCCGAGTCGGTCAGGGGCATGAAGCCAAGGCTGAGCATGCACTTCTCCGGTGCATCGCTGCCTGCGACCCAGGCCAGGTTGTCCGTACGCGTGGTGCTCTGCTTATCCGTCATTGTGGTGGCCACCTATCAGCAAAATGGCGCCGATCCGGAGCAGCCGGGGCCGGCCGGAATCGACGCCATTGTCAGCAGCTCGCTCCGTCGTTGGAGCAGGCTTCGTTGAAGCTGCTGAAGCAAGCGATATGCCAGCGGCAATAAAAACTAGCCCCGCGAGAGCGGGGCCAGGGTTGGAGGTTGGAGCTAGCTTAACGTTCGATGATCTGCTTCACCTGGCTCTGCGGAATCTGCTGGGTTCGACCTTCGTGGTCCTCGAATTCGAGCATGCCGGTGTCTTCATCCAGTTCAGGCTTCTCATCGGTGGCGATGAGCTGGCCGTCGGTTGTGGCGATCAGGTATTCGCTGGAGCAGCCTGCCAAGCCAAGGGCGCAGATGAGTATCAAGGACCAGGTTTTCATGGCGGCATCCAAGTCGTGGGGGCTGATACTTGGAACATAGCTGCTGGCAGGGAGGCTGCAAGTTGGCCTGACGGCGAACGGCCTGGCAGCCTCCAGAAAAGAAAAAACCCCGCACGGGGCGGGGCTTTCTCATTGCCGAGCTACCGATGGGGCCTTAGGCCTGGACCACCGGAATCTTGGCGTTTGCAGCGGCTTCCTTGTACTCGGCGATCTGGTCGAAGGACAGGTAGCGGTAGATATCGGCAGCCATGCTGTCGATGTTCTTCGCGTATTCCATGTACTCCTCGACGGTCGGCAGTTTGCCCAGGATCGAGGCAACGGCCGCCAGCTCGGCGGAGGCCAGGTAGACGTTGGTGGCGTCGCCCAGGCGGTTCGGGAAGTTACGGGTGGAGGTGGAGACTACGGTGGCGCCAGTCTGCACGCGAGCTTGGTTGCCCATGCACAGGGAGCAGCCCGGCATTTCCATGCGTGCGCCGGCCTTGCCGTAGATGCCGTAGTAGCCTTCCTCGGTCAACTGGTGCTGGTCCATCTTGGTCGGCGGAGCCAGCCACAGACGGGTCGGGATGCCGCCCTTGACCTTGTCGAGCAGCTTACCGGCAGCGCGGAAGTGGCCGATGTTGGTCATGCAGGAACCGATGAACACTTCGTCGATCTTGTCGCCAGCCACGGTGGACAGCAGGCGGGCATCGTCCGGGTCGTTCGGCGCGCAGAGCACAGGCTCCTTGACGTCGGCCAGGTCGATTTCGATTACGGCGGCGTATTCGGCATCCTTGTCGGCTTCCAGCAGTTGCGGGTTGGCCAGCCAGGCTTCCATCGCCTTCGCGCGGCGCTCCAGGGTACGGGCGTCGCCGTAGCCTTCACCGATCATCCAGCGCAGCAGGGTGATGTTGGACTTCAGGTACTCGGCGATGGCATCTTCCGGCAGCTTGATGGTGCAACCGGCGGCGGAACGTTCGGCGGAAGCGTCAGACAGCTCGAAAGCTTGCTCGACGGTCAGGTCGTTCAGACCTTCGATTTCGAGGATGCGGCCGGAGAAGATGTTCTTCTTGCCTTTCTTCTCGACGGTCAGCAGACCAGCCTGGATGGCGTAGTAGGGGATGGCATGCACCAGGTCACGCAGGGTGATACCGGGCTGCATCTTGCCTTTGAAACGCACCAGAACGGATTCCGGCATGTCCAGCGGCATGACGCCGGTGGCGGCGGCGAAGGCCACCAGGCCGGAACCGGCCGGGAAGGAGATGCCGATCGGGAAGCGGGTGTGGGAATCGCCACCGGTGCCAACGGTGTCAGGCAGCAGCATGCGGTTCAGCCAGCTGTGGATGATGCCGTCGCCCGGACGCAGGGACACGCCGCCGCGGGTCTTGATGAAGTCCGGCAGAGTGTGGTGGGTGTTGACGTCGATGGGCTTCGGATACGCGGCGGTGTGGCAGAACGACTGCATTACCAGGTCGGCGGAGAAGCCGAGGCAGGCGAGGTCTTTCAGCTCGTCGCGGGTCATCGGGCCAGTGGTGTCCTGGGAGCCGACGGTGGTCATCTTCGGCTCGCAGTAGGTGCCCGGACGGACGCCTTTGCCTTCCGGCAGACCGCAGGCACGGCCAACCATCTTCTGGGCCAGGGTGAAGCCCTTGCCGCTGTCGGCGGGGGACTCCGGCTTCTTGAACAGGTCGGACGCACCCAGGCCCAGCTCGGCACGGGCCTTCTCGGTCAGGCCGCGGCCGATGATCAGCGGAATACGGCCGCCGGCGCGAACTTCGTCCAGCAGGACCGGGGTCTTCAGTTCGAAGGTGGTGACTACTTCGCCGCTGTCGTGGCGAACGACCTTGCCTTCATAGGGGTAGACGTCGATCACGTCGCCCATGGCCAGGTTGGTGCAGTCGAATTCGATCGGCAGGGCGCCGGCGTCTTCCATGGTGTTGTAGAAGATCGGGGCGATCTTGGTGCCGAAGCAGAAGCCGCCAGCGCGCTTGTTCGGAACGAACGGAATGTCGTCGCCGAAGAACCACAGTACCGAGTTGGTGGCGGACTTACGGGAGGAGCCGGTACCGACCACGTCACCGACGTAGGCAACCGGGAAACCCTTGGCCTTGACGGCTTCGATCTGGTTCAGCGGACCAACGGAGCCCGGCTGGATCGGCTCGATGCCGTCACGAGCCATTTTCAGCATGGCCAGGGCATGCAGCGGGATGTCGGGGCGGGACCAGGCGTCCGGAGCGGGCGACAGGTCGTCGGTGTTGGTTTCGCCAGGCACCTTGAACACGGTCAGGGTGACTTTCTCGGCGACGGCCGGCTTGGCCTGGAACCACTCACCTTCGGCCCAGGACTTCAGCACGGCCTGGGCGTTGGCGTTGCCTTTCTTGGCGCGCTCGGCGACGTCGTGGAAGGCGTCGAACATCAGCAGGGTGTGCTTCAGTTGCTCGGCGGCGACGGCGGACAGTTCGGCATCGTCCAGCAGTTCGACCAGGGTGGCGATGTTATAGCCGCCCTGCATGGTGCCCAGCAGCTCAGTGGCGCGGGCCTTGCTGATCAGCGGAGAAGTGGCTTCGCCCTTGGCGATAGCGGAGAGGAAACCTGCTTTGACGTAGGCGGCTTCATCCACACCCGGCGGAACACGGTTGGTGATCAGGTCGAGGAGGAAAGCCTCTTCGCCAGCCGGGGGATTTTTCAGCAGCTCGACCAGGCCTGCAGTTTGTTCGGCGTTCAGCGGCTGGGGCACGACCCCTTGGGCGGCACGCTCTTCTACGTGTTTGCGATAGGCTTCAAGCACAGTTTTACCCTCATCAGTGGCCCTGGAGTAGTCCAGGGCGCTCATCCAGGAATCCGCCGAACGCATGCGCCGCACAGCTTTTTGGGCTGTCTGGCCAAGGTTTCGGCGGCCTCCATCGAGAAGCTGTTTTCAAAGTTTTACGCCGGAAGGAAGGCCTGATGAGGGCTGGCGGCGGACATCCCGGGCGGGATGCCCGGCGCCATTATTTCCTGCCGGATCGACTGTGCTCGTGACGCTTTGAAAACAGCTTCCAACGGATATCGGCGCCTAAAATGGCGGGCTGATTCTAATGGAAAGGCGCGGCAAAGTTAAGACGAAATCCCTATTTACCCGCGCGTGACCCTGATTAGACAAAGGGCTAAGATGGCCGGCCCGTGTCACCTGCCGAATCCGCCTCCACCATGTCCAACCAGCGCATCAAGACGCCTTGCGTCGGCCTCTGTTCAACCGTCTATGGCGATCATGTGTGCCGCGGCTGCAAGCGTTTCCATCATGAGGTGGTGAACTGGAACCTCTACAACGAGGAAGAGAAGCGCGCGGTCTGGCGGCGCCTGGAGATCCTGCTAGTGCAGGTGATGGCGGCCAAGTTGGAGGTGTTCGACCCGGAACGCCTGCGGCACCAACTGGAGCAGCGCCAGGTGCGTTTCGTACCCGAGCAGTCCCCTTACTGCTGGGCGTACCAACTGATCGCGCGAGCCTCGCGGATGATCAACCGCCTCGACGCCTACGGCATCTCGTTGCTTCCTGAGTTTCGCGACTGGGCATTGCCAGAGTTGCGGGAAGCCATTGATCGGGAATTTTTCCTGCTGTCCGAGGCGCACTACGAGCGCTATATCGCTCCACGTTTCCTGCAAGAGGGCGTCGAGAGTCGTGTCTGAAGAAAAAGCCGCCATCAGGCGGCTTTTTCTAGTGGCTCGAATCAGCGCTGTGCGACCAGTTCCTCCAGGTGGGCGATGATCGCGTCGGGTTTGAGGACCAGGACATCGCTTTCCAGGGTATCCAGCACGACTTCGGCAGTATTGCCGATCAGTGCACCGGACAAGCCGGAGCGAGCGACAGTACCTATCACAGTAACCACGGCTTCGAGCTTATGGGCGACGTGGGGAATCAATACGTCTGCCGGACCTTCCTCGATATGCAACCGCTCGTCGCTGACGTCGTATTCAGCCTGAAATGCACGGCATTCGTCGCGGTAACGCGCCTCGATGGTTTCCTTGAGCTGGAAGGTGGGGTCTGCTGCCGAGAGCATGGGTGACGGGTGGGCGCTGATCACATGTAAGGTGCCGTGCGCCAGGCTGGCGATGTCGTAGCCGTGACTGACGATGGTGGCGTGCAGGGTGCGGTGCTCGCCGTCGCTGTTGCCCACGTCCACTGCAGCCAGGATGTTGCCGCCGGTCCAGGGCTTGTCAGTCTTTACCATCAATACCGGCCCCGGGCAGAAGCGCAGGAGCTTCCAGTCGTCCGGTGTGAGCAGGGCCTTTTTCAGCGGGTTGTCCGGCACGTGTTGCTTGATGACCAGGCCGCAGCCTTCCGCCTGCTGCGCAGCGATGATGGTGTGGTGCTGGTTGTCCAGCCAGCTTTGCTGTGTGCTGGCGCTATAGCCTTCAGCCTTGAGCGATTCGGCGAGGTCGCTGAGATAGTCGGCATGGTCGCCCTTGCGGTCGCAGATCAGCAGGTGCAGGTGCGACTGAGTCACTCCGGCGATCAGTTTTGCCCGTTTCAGGGCAAGGCCCTCCGGCCGGTCCGGCTCCAATACCACCAGAATGCTGCGAATGGCTTGCATGGTCCTATCTCCCTGTCGATGGCATATAGCCAAAACAAATGTAGTCCCGATTCCGCTTTGGCGTTCTTGACATATATCAAGCGGTCCAGGCTGGTCGTCGCTTCCGGCATTCGTATAATGCTCCGCCTTCGGGAGCCCGGCCAGCGTGGCCCCAGCACGATGAGAACCGCTTGTGAACCCGCCTGAGATCCATGACTTCCTTGGTTGCCGCACCCCCGATGCCTGGGTGGCGGCCGCACTGGCCGATCAGGAAACCCTGCTGATCGACCATAAGAACAACGAGTTCAAGGCAGCGTCCACGGCCATGGCGCTGATGGCCAAGTACGCCACCCGGTTGGATCTGATCAATTTCATGTCTCGCCTGGCCCGTGAGGAGCTGGTGCACCACGAGCAGGTGCTGCGCATCATGAAGCGCCGCAAGATCGACCTGAAGCCTGTGTCGGCGTCGCGCTACGCGTCCGGCCTGCGCAAGCTCGTGCGCGCGCATGAGCCGCAGAAACTGGTGGATACGCTAGTGGTGGGGGCTTACATCGAAGCGCGCTCGTGCGAGCGTTTCGAGGCGCTGGTGCCGCATCTTGATGAAGAGCTGTCGAAGTTCTATGGCGGATTGCTGAAAAGTGAGTCTCGCCACTATCAGGGCTACCTCAAGCTGGCCTATCTATACGGCGAGGCGCGGGATGTGGATCACTGCATCGAGAAGGTGCGAGTGGCCGAGCAAGAGCTGATCGAGTCGCCCGACGAGGAGTTTCGTTTCCATAGCGGCGTACCGGTCTGAAGCGGCAACGCAAGAGCGCCCTCGAGGGGCGCTTTTTTATTGGACGCGGGGGTCAGTCCAGGCTAAACGGGGTCTGCCGGAAACCGCTCTCATCCACCTGAAGGGCCCAGCCTTGCCGGTCCCAGTCGCCGAGGACGATGCGCCGAGCGGGGTGGCCATCCAGTTCCAGGTCGTGAGTGGCGGGGCGATGCGTATGGCCGTGAATCAGGATCCTTGCGTCGAATTGGCGAAGCATGCGTGGAACTTCTTCTGCGGTGACGTCGGTGATTTCCACGGCTTTCTGCCGCGTCTGCATGCGGCTTTCCTTGCGCAGCTTGCGTGCCAGCTTGTAGCGCGTCGCCAAGGGCAGGTTGCGCAGGATGAACAGGCTAACGGGGTTGCGCAGCCACTTGCGCAGGCGCATGTAGGCCTCATCCTGGGTGCACAGGCTGTCGCCGTGCATCAGCAGCACCGGCTCGCCATTCATCTGCACCAGGCTCGGGTCCTTCAGCAGGGTGCAGCCGGCTTCGCGGCAGAAGGCGCTGCCGATCATGAAGTCGCGGTTGCCGTGCATGAGGAAGATGCGTGTTCCACTGTCGGCGAGTTTGCGCAGGGCCTGGGCGATGGAGCGCTGAAAGGGCGTCATCGCATCGTCACCGATCCAGGCTTCGAAGAAGTCGCCGAGGATGTAGAGGGCTTCGGCTTGCGGTGCGCGGGTCTGCAGAAAATGAAGAAACGCCCGGGTGATGTCCGGGCGTTCCTCTTCGAGATGCAGATCGGAGATCAGCAATATCACTCGGCGATCTCGGCCTTCTCGATGATCACGTCATCGACCGGGACGTCCTGGTGGCCAGCCTTCATGGTGGTGGCCACGCCCTTGATCTTGTTCACCACGTCCATGCCTTCCACGACTTCACCGAACACGGCGTAGCCCCAGCCTTGCACGGTCGGCGCGCTGTGGTTGAGGAAGGTGTTGTCGGCAACGTTGATGAAGAACTGGGCGGAGGCCGAGTGAGGCTCCATGGTGCGGGCCATGGCAATGGTGCCGACCTTGTTGGACAGGCCATTGTTGGCCTCGTTCTTGATCGGGGCGCGGGTGGACTTCTGCTTCATGCCCGGCTCGAAGCCGCCGCCCTGGATCATGAAGTTGCCGATTACGCGGTGGAAGACGGTGCCGTCGTAGTGGCCGGACTTCACGTACTCCTTGAAGTTGGCCACGGTTTCCGGGGCTTTGTCTTCGAAGAGTTGCAGGGTGATGACGCCGTGGTTGGTGTGCAGCTTGATCATTTGGCTATTCGCTCTATCGAGAAATCCAAGGCCTGTCAGGGGATTGACAGCTTCGGCTATGATAAGCGCTTTGATTTGGCCGGCCTACCCTGAGCCGCGCACCAGCTAGATGTAAGGACCCCATGAGCAAGCCAGAGACTCCCGCCGCTTCCAACTTCCTGCGCCAGATCGTCCAGGCGGACCTGGATGCCGGCAAGCACACCAAGATCGTCACCCGCTTCCCGCCGGAGCCCAACGGCTACCTGCATATTGGTCATGCCAAGTCGATCTGCCTGAACTTCGGCCTGGCCAAGGAATTCGGTGGTGACTGCCATCTGCGCTTCGACGACACCAACCCCGCGAAGGAAGACCAGGAGTACATCGACGCCATCGAAAGCGATGTGAAGTGGCTGGGCTTCCAATGGGCCGGCGAGGAGCGTTACGCGTCCAACTATTTCGACCAGTTGCATGACTGGGCTGTCGATCTGATCAAGGCCGGCAAGGCCTTTGTCTGCGACCTGTCGCCGGAAGAAATGCGCGAGTACCGCGGCAGTCTGACCGAAGCCGGTAGGAACAGCCCGTTCCGCGACCGCTCAGTGGACGAAAACCTGGACCTGTTCGCTCGCATGAAGGCCGGCGAATTCCCGGACGGCACCCGTTCGCTGCGCGCAAAGATCGATATGACTTCGCCGAACATGAATCTGCGTGATCCGATCCTCTATCGCATCCGTCATGCCCATCACCACCAGACCGGTGACAAGTGGTGCATTTACCCGAGCTATGACTTCACTCATGGCCAGTCGGACGCCATCGAGGGCATCACTCACTCCATCTGCACCCTGGAGTTCGAGGATCACCGCCCGCTCTACGAATGGTTCCTGGAGAACCTGTCGGTCCCGGCCCAGCCGCGCCAGTACGAGTTCTCGCGTCTGAACCTGAACTACACCATTACCAGCAAGCGCAAGCTGAAACAGTTGGTGGATGAAGGTCATGTAAACGGCTGGGACGACCCGCGCATGTCGACCCTGTCCGGATATCGTCGCCGGGGCTATACCCCAGAATCGATCCGCAATTTCTGCGAAATGATCGGCGTGAACCGTGCCAGCGGCGTGGTCGATATCGGCATGCTGGAATTCAGCATTCGCGACCATCTGGATGCCACTGCGCCGCGTGCCATGTGCGTGCTGAAGCCTCTGAAAGTGGTCATTACCAACTATCCGGAAGGCCAGGCCGAAAGCCTCGAACTGCCGCGCCATCCAAAGGAAGACATGGGCGTACGCGTCCTGCCGTTCGGCCGCGAGCTGTACATCGATGCTGGAGACTTCGAAGAAGTCCCGCCGGCCGGCTACAAGCGCCTGATCCCGGGCGGTGAAGTACGTCTGCGTGGCAGCTACGTGATCCGTGCTGACGAGGCCGTCAAGGACTCCGATGGCAACATCGTCGAGCTGCGCTGTTCCTACGACCCGGAGACCCTGGGCAAGAACCCCGAGGGGCGCAAGGTCAAGGGCGTCATCCATTGGGTGCCGGCCGAAGGCAGCGTCGAGTGCGAAGTGCGCCTGTATGACCGTCTGTTCCGTTCGGCGAACCCGGAGAAGTCGGAAGAAGGTGGCAGTTTCCTCGACAACATCAATCCAGATTCCCTGCGGGTACTCAGTGGTTGCCGTGCCGAGCCTTCCCTGGCTAATGCGCAGCCGGAGGATCGCTTCCAGTTCGAGCGCGAAGGCTACTTCGTTGCCGACCTGAAAGAGACCCAGCCCGGTAAGCCGGTATTCAACCGCACCGTGACCCTGCGCGATTCCTGGGGGCAATGATGGCGCTGTCGATCTACAACACCCTCAGCAAGGCCAAGGAGCCATTGCAGCCGCTGGTCGGCAACCAGGTGCGCATGTATGTCTGCGGCATGACCGTCTATGACTTCTGCCACATTGGCCATGCCCGTGTGATGGTCGCATTCGACGTGGTTGCGCGCTGGTTGCGCCATCGTGGCTACGATCTCACCTACGTACGCAACATCACCGACATCGACGACAAGATCATCCGTCGCGCCAACGAGAATGGCGAGCCGTTCGAGGCTCTGGTGGATCGCATGATTGCGGCGATGCATGAGGATGAGGCGCGTCTCTCTGTGCTGCGTCCGGATATTGAGCCGCGCGCCACTGGCCACATCGCGGGTATGCACGAGATGATCCAGACCCTCATCGACAAGGGTTTCGCTTACGCGCCAGGCAACGGCGACGTGTACTACCGCGTCGGCAAGTTCGAAGGCTACGGGAAGTTGTCACGGCGCAAGATCGATGAGCTGAAGATCGGTGCGCGTATCGAAGTGGACGAAATCAAGGAAGACCCGCTGGACTTCGTGCTCTGGAAAGGCGCCAAGCCGGGTGAGCCGAGCTGGGCGTCGCCTTGGGGGGCGGGTCGTCCGGGGTGGCACATCGAGTGCTCGGTAATGTCCACTTGCTGTCTTGGCGAGACATTCGACATCCATGGTGGTGGTCCGGACCTCGTGTTCCCGCACCATGAGAACGAGATTGCGCAGAGCGAAGCGGCCACCGGCAAGCTTTACGCCAAGTCCTGGATGCATGCCGGCGCGGTACGTGTCGATGGCGAGAAGATGTCCAAGTCGCTGGGCAACTTCTTCACCATTCGCGAGGTGCTGGAGAAATATCACCCTGAGGTGGTTCGCTATCTGCTGGTGTCTAGCCACTACCGTAGTCCGATCAATTATTCCGAAGAGAGCCTCAAGGAAGCGAAGGGCGCTCTGGAGCGCTTCTATCACGCCCTCAAGGGGTTGCCTGATGTCGCGCCGGCAGGCGGTGAAGCTTTCGTCGAGCGCTTCGCGGCAGCCATGGATGATGACTTCAATAGTCCGGAAGCCTGCGCGGTGCTCTTCGAGATGGTGCGTGAGGTCAATCGACTGCGCGATGGCGACCTTCAGGCTGCTGCTGCCCTGGCGGCGCGGCTCAAGGAATTGGCCGGCCTGCTCGGTGTGCTTCAGCTGGAGCCGGATGCCTTCTTGCGCGCAGGTGCTGAAGGCAAAGTGGATGCAGCTGAGGTCGAGGCGCTGATTCAGGCGCGGTTGCAGGCGCGTTCCGACAAGAATTGGGCTGAGTCCGACCGTATCCGCGACCAACTGACCGCCATGGGGGTCGTGCTGGAAGATGGCAAGGGTGGCACTACCTGGCGCTTGGCTGACTAGTTTGATTGCCCAATAAAAAAGGCCGCACTTAGCGGCCTTTCTTATTTCTGTTTGCGCCTCAGGCGTGGAGCGTTTCAGCGGCGTAGAGGGTGTTTTCCAGCAGGCATGCACGAGTCATGGGGCCGACGCCGCCGGGAACCGGAGTGATCCAGCTGGCGCGCTGTTCAGCTACGTCATATTCCACGTCGCCAACCAGCTTGCCGTCGTCCTGGCGGTTGATGCCGACATCGATGACGATGGCGCCGGGCTTGATCCACTCGCCCTTGACCAGGCCCGGCTTGCCAGCGGCCACTATCACCAGGTCCGCATTGCCCACGTGTCCGGCCAGATCCTTGGTGAAACGATGGGTGACGGTCACGGTGCAGCCGGCCAGCAGCAGTTCCAGAGCCATGGGGCGGCCAACGATGTTGGAGGCGCCCACGACAACCGCGTTCATGCCATAGAGGTTTGCGCCGGTGCTCTCCAGCAGGGTCATGATGCCCTTCGGGGTGCAGGGGCGGAGCAGGGGGATGCGCTGCGCGAGGCGGCCGACGTTATAAGGGTGGAAACCATCTACATCCTTGTCGGGATGGATGCGCTCAAGCAGCTGCGAAGCATCCAGGTGCTCCGGCAGCGGCAGCTGGACCAGGATGCCGTCAATGGCCGGGTCTTCATTGAGGCGGTCGATCAGCGCCAGGAGTTCGGCCTGGCTGGTGCTGGCGGGAAGGTCATGCGCTTCGGAGAGAAAGCCGACTTCCTCGCAGTCCTTACGCTTATGTGCGACGTAGACCTGGGAGGCGGGATCGCTGCCGACCAGGATCACGGCGAGACCGGGAACGCGAAGTCCCTGCTGGCGACGCTCGGCGACACGTTGGGCTATCTGCTGGCGGAGGCGGGCGGCGATCGTTTTGCCGTCGATCAGTTGTGCGGTCATGACGCTAGATTAACCATCGGGAAGGGCTAAAAAGGGCGCGTATTCTCGCATGGAGGGGCGGGCGGGCAAAGGCGGCTGGTCAGCATTTTCCCGTAAGCCCTTTATCTTTCTGATTTTTTTCAATTTTCCTGTTGACGAGGTGTGGGGCTGGCTATAACATGCGCCCCGCTTGTCGAGCACAGCCTGTCGCTGGGTAAGATGGCAAGGGTGGATCCAGGTGATTCAGCTCAAGCCAAAGCTTTATAGTCTGCTCGCAGATTTAAGCGCCCGTAGCTCAGCTGGATAGAGCATCCGCCTTCTAAGCGGATGGTCGCAGGTTCGAGTCCTGCCGGGCGTGCCACTTGGCACATTTGGCACAAGCAATGCGTAATATGGTGGGCGTAGCTCAGTTGGTAGAGCACAGGATTGTGGCTCCTGGTGTCGTGGGTTCGATTCCCATCGTCCACCCCATATTCGAGAGAACGCCAGGCCGCGCGCCTGGCGTTTTCGTTTCAAGCGTTGCCTCTAGCGGACGTGGTGGAATTGGTAGACACACTGGATTTAGGTTCCAGCGCCGCAAGGCGTGAGAGTTCGAGTCTCTCCGTCCGCACCATGATGTTCGAGTCGTGCTGAATGGCGGATGATCCGCTGGTTCTTGACGATTCTGGTTGTTGATCGGGTTGGTCCCAGTGGACCTCCGTTGCCGATGAAAATCGGTGAATAGGTAATATGGTGGGCGTAGCTCAGTTGGTAGAGCACAGGATTGTGGCTCCTGGTGTCGTGGGTTCGATTCCCATCGTCCACCCCATATTCATGAAGGCGCCAGGCTCAATGCCTGGCGTTTTCATTTCCGGGCCGTGCGGTGCGTCCCGTCGCGGCAGGGAGTTCGAGTCGTTGCCTGTCAGCGAAGCATCCTGATTTCTGTTTCTTCTATCCCTTCCTTTTGCCGGCTGTTTCTGCTGGGTGACTTCTGTAAATCGACCCACTAGAATGCATGCCCTTGATTCTGGGGCCGGAACGGCCGGCTAATGTCTGTGCAACGAGGAATATCCATGCAAGTTTCTGTAGAAAGCACCTCCGCTCTTGAGCGCCGCATGACCATCGGCGTGCCGGCCGAGCGCGTCGAGGACGAAGTGACCAAGCGCCTGCAGCAGACTGCCCGCCGCGCCAAAGTTGCCGGTTTCCGCCCGGGCAAGGTGCCGATGAGCGTCATTCGCCAGCGCTTCGAAGATTCCGCTCGTCAGGAAGTTCTGGGTGATTTGATCCAGTCCTCCTTCTATGAAGCTGTGGTTGAGCAGAAGCTGAACCCGGCTGGCGCTCCGGCCGTCGAGCCGAAAGTGTTCGAGAAGGGCAAGGACCTGGAATACATCGCTACCTTCGAAGTATTCCCCGAATTCCAGGTTGCCGGCTTCGAAGGTATCGCCATCGAGCGCCTGCAGGCTGAAGTTGGCGACTCTGACGTCGACAACATGCTGGACGTGCTGCGCAAGCAGAACACCCGTTTCGAGGCTGTTGAGCGCGCTGCCGAGAATGGCGACCAGCTGAACATCGACTTCGTTGGCAAGATCGATGGCGAAGCCTTCGCTGGCGGTACTGCCAAGGGCACCCCGCTGGTGCTGGGTTCCGGCCGCATGATCCCGGGCTTCGAAGAGGCTCTGGTTGGCGTCAAGGCTGGCGAAGAGCGCGTGATCAACCCGACTTTCCCGGCTGATTACCAGAACCTGGACCTGGCCGGTAAGACCGCCGAGTTCACCGTGACCGTCAACAGCGTTTCCGCTCCCCAGCTGCCGGAGCTGAACGACGAGTTCTTCTCCCTGTTCGGCATCAAGGAAGGCGGCCTGGAAGGCTTCCGCACCGAAGTTCGCAAGAACATGGAGCGTGAACTGCGTCAGGCCACCAAGTCCAAGGTGAAGAACCAGGTAATGGACGGCCTGCTGGCTGCCAACCCGGTTGAGGTTCCGAAGGCCCTGATCGGTAACGAAGTCAACCGTCTGCGCGTGCAGGCTGTTCAGCAGTTCGGTGGCAATATCAACCCTGAGCAACTGCCGGCTGAGCTGTTCGAAGAGCAAGCCAAACGTCGTGTCGTGCTGGGTCTGATCGTCGCTGAAGTGGTCAAGCAGTTCGAGCTGAAGCCTGACGAAGCCCGCGTGCGTGAGCTGATCGAAGAGATGGCTTCCGCTTACCAGGAGCCGGAACAAGTCGTGGCCTGGTACTACAAGAACGACCAGCAGCTGAACGAAGTCCGTTCTGTTGTGCTGGAAGAACAAGTTGTAGATACTGTCCTGCAGAAGGCCAACGTTACCGATAAAGCGGTTTCCTACGAAGAGGCAGTCAAGCCGGCAGAAGCTCCGCAAGCCGACTGATTGTTCCGCCTCCTTCGAGTACACCATAAGCCAGCCTCCGAGCTGGCTTATGCGTCTTTAAGACATGACTATTCAATTAGGGAGTGATCGCAGGACATGTCCCGCAATTCGTTTATGCAGCAAATGCCTGACATCCAAGCCGCTGGCGGCTTGGTGCCGATGGTGATCGAGCAGTCCGCCCGTGGTGAGCGCGCCTACGACATCTACTCGCGCCTGTTGAAGGAGCGCGTAATTTTCCTGGTGGGCCCGGTCGAGGACTACATGGCCAATTTGGTGGTGGCGCAGCTTCTGTTCCTCGAGGCTGAGAACCCCGACAAGGACATCCAGCTCTACATTAACTCTCCGGGTGGTTCGGTTACCGCCGGCATGTCGATCTACGACACCATGCAATTCATCAAACCCGACGTTTCGACCCTTTGCATTGGTCAGGCGTGCAGCATGGGTGCGCTGTTGCTGGCTGGTGGTGCTGCAGGCAAGCGTTACTGCCTGCCGCATTCTCGGATGATGATTCACCAGCCGCTGGGCGGCTTCCAGGGCCAGGCGTCGGATATCGAGATTCACGCCCGTGAAATCCTGACCATCCGCGAGCGCCTGAACAAGATCCTGGCTGACCACTGTGGCCAGCCTATCGACGTGATTGCCCGCGATACCGACCGCGACAACTTCATGAGCGGCGACGAAGCAGTCAAATACGGCCTGATAGATCAGGTGCTCAACAAGCGCCAGATCGCGGGTTAAGCCCATCCGCAGGACCGCGGCCGGAGAATATCCGGCCGTTTCGCGGGGTTGAAAATGCCCGCATTTGCCTTCATCTTGTGTTTCACGCCTACCCGATTGGATCGATCGAATGACTGACACCCGCAACGGCGAGGACAACGGCAAGCTGCTTTATTGCTCCTTCTGCGGCAAAAGCCAGCACGAAGTGCGCAAACTGATTGCCGGTCCCTCCGTATTTATCTGCGACGAGTGCGTCGACCTGTGCAATGACATCATCCGTGAGGAGGTGCAGGAAGCCCAGGCCGAGAGCAGTGCGCACAAGCTGCCCGCGCCAAAGGAAATCCGCAACATCCTCGACCAGTATGTGATTGGCCAGGAACGTGCGAAGAAAGTGCTCGCGGTAGCGGTGTACAACCACTACAAGCGTCTGAACCAGCGTGACAAGAAAGATGATGTCGAGCTGGGCAAGAGCAACATCCTGCTGATCGGCCCGACCGGTTCGGGTAAGACCCTGCTGGCCGAAACACTGGCTCGTTTGCTGAATGTTCCCTTCACCATCGCCGATGCGACCACCCTCACTGAGGCTGGCTACGTTGGCGAGGACGTCGAGAACATCATCCAGAAGTTGCTGCAGAAGTGTGACTACGACGTCGAGAAGGCCCAGATGGGGATCGTCTACATCGACGAAATCGACAAGATTTCCCGTAAGTCCGATAACCCGTCGATTACCCGCGATGTTTCGGGTGAAGGCGTGCAGCAGGCGTTACTGAAGCTGATCGAGGGCACCGTTGCCTCAGTTCCTCCGCAGGGTGGACGCAAGCATCCGCAGCAGGAGTTCCTGCAGGTCGACACCCGCAACATCCTGTTTATCTGTGGTGGTGCGTTTGCCGGGCTGGAGAAAGTAATCCAGAACCGTTCCACTAGAGGTGGCATCGGCTTCAACGCAGAGGTTCGAAGCAAGGACCTGGGCAAGAAGGTGGGTGAGGCTCTCCGCGAAGTCGAGCCGGAAGATCTGGTGAAATTCGGCCTGATCCCCGAGTTCGTCGGCCGTCTGCCAGTCATCGCTACTCTCGACGAGCTGGACGAAGCTGCGCTGATGCAGATTCTCACCGAGCCGAAGAATGCGCTGACCAAGCAGTACACCAAACTGTTCGAAATGGAAGGTGTAGACCTCGAGTTCCGTCCCGATGCTCTCAAGGCCGTTGCCCATCGTGCGCTCGAGCGCAAGACTGGTGCTCGTGGCCTGCGTTCCATCCTCGAAGGAATTCTGCTCGACACCATGTATGAGATTCCCTCTCAAACAGATGTAAGCAAGGTAGTCATCGACGAAAGTGTCATCGAAGGATCGTCCAAGCCTCTGTTGATCTACGAGAACAACGAGCAGCCTGCTAAGGCGGCGCCTGACGCTTGATGAAACAAAGGGGCCTGCGGGCCCCTTTGTATTTCCTGCCTCAAAGCTTGTTTTTTCCCGGGCCTAACCCCATCTTAGGGCCAAGGGTTTTCCCATCTGTTTACGGCCTTAGGGCCGCCGTAGAGCTGATACCATGAATACGACTGCTGAATTACCTCTCCTGCCATTGCGCGATGTCGTCGTCTATCCGCACATGGTCATCCCGCTTTTCGTAGGGCGTGAGAAATCCATCGAAGCACTCGAGGCTGCGATGACGGGGGACAAGCAGATTCTCCTGGTTGCCCAGAAGAACCCCGCCGATGACGATCCGGGCGAAGACGCCCTGTATCGCATGGGCACCGTCGCCACTGTGCTCCAGTTGCTGAAACTGCCGGACGGCACCGTGAAGGTGCTGGTTGAGGGCGAGCAGCGTGGCTCGATCGAACGTTTCATCGAAGTGGATGGGCATTGCCGCGCCGAAGTCAGTCTGGTCGATGAAGTCGATGCGGGCGAACGCGAATCCGAAGTATTCATCCGCAGCTTGCTCAGCCAGTTCGAACAGTATGTGCAGCTGGGCAAGAAAGTGCCTTCCGAGGTGCTCTCCTCGCTGAACAGCATCGACGAGCCGGGCCGTCTGGTGGACACCATGGCTGCTCATATGGCGCTCAAGATTGAGCAGAAGCAGGAAATTCTCGAGCTGACTGATCTATCCGAGCGCGTTGAGCATGTGCTGGCGTTGCTGGATGCCGAAATAGACTTGTTGCAGGTCGAGAAGCGCATTCGTGGTCGCGTCAAGAAGCAGATGGAGCGCAGCCAGCGTGAGTACTACCTGAATGAGCAGATGAAGGCCATTCAGAAGGAGCTGGGCGACATCGATGAAGGTCACAACGAAGTCGAAGAGCTGAAGAAGCGCATCGACAACGCCGGCCTGACCAAGGAGGCAATGGCCAAGGCCAATGCCGAGCTGAACAAGCTGAAGCAGATGTCGCCGATGTCTGCTGAAGCGACTGTAGTGCGCTCCTACATCGATTGGCTGGTCAATGTGCCGTGGAAGGCCGAGAGCAAGGTTCGCCTGGACTTGGCCAAGGCCGAAGACATCCTCGATGCCGACCATTACGGTCTGGATGAGGTCAAGGAGCGTATCCTTGAATACCTCGCCGTGCAGAAGCGCGTGAAGAAGGTAAAAGGCCCCGTACTTTGCCTGGTTGGCCCGCCCGGCGTGGGCAAGACCTCACTGGCCGAGTCCATTGCCCGTGCCACCAATCGCAAGTTCGTACGCATGGCCTTGGGTGGTGTGCGCGACGAGGCTGAAATCCGTGGCCACCGCCGCACATATATTGGTTCCATGCCGGGTCGCCTGATCCAGAAGATGACCAAGGTTGGCGTGCGCAACCCCCTGTTCCTGCTCGACGAAATCGACAAGATGGGCAGCGACATGCGCGGTGATCCTGCGTCTGCACTGCTGGAAGTGCTCGATCCTGAGCAGAATCACAACTTCAACGACCATTACCTGGAAGTCGATTACGACCTCTCGGACGTGATGTTCCTCTGCACCGCCAACTCCATGAACATTCCGGCCCCGTTGCTGGACCGTATGGAAGTGATTCGGTTGCCGGGTTACACGGAAGACGAAAAGGTAAACATCGCGGTCAAGTACCTCGCACCCAAGCAGACCAAAGCCAACGGTCTGAAGAAGGGCGAGCTGGAATTCGACGAGGCAGCCATCCGCGACATCATTCGCTACTACACCCGCGAAGCCGGTGTGCGTAGCCTTGAGCGCCAGATTGCCAAGGTTTGCCGCAAGGCCGTGAAGGAGCATGCCCGTGAGAAGCGCTTCGCTGTACAGGTCACGGCTGAATCCCTCGAGCATTTCCTGGGCGTGCGCAAATATCGCTACGGGCTGGCCGAGCAGCAGGATCAGATCGGTCAGGTGACTGGTCTGGCCTGGACCCAAGTTGGTGGTGAGTTGCTGACCATCGAGGCCGCGGTCGTTCCCGGCAAGGGCCAGTTGACCAAGACCGGTTCGCTGGGTGACGTGATGGCAGAGTCCATTACGGCTGCGCTTACCGTGGTTCGCAGTCGTGCGAAGAGCCTTGGTATTCCCGCCGACTTCCATGAAAAACGCGACATTCACATTCATATGCCTGAAGGGGCCACTCCGAAGGATGGCCCGAGCGCCGGCATCGGAATGTGCACGGCCCTCGTTTCAGCCATGACGCAGATTCCGGTTCGTGCCGATGTAGCCATGACCGGGGAAATCACCTTGCGTGGCCAGGTGCTCGCGATTGGTGGTTTGAAAGAGAAGTTACTGGCTGCGCATCGTGGTGGAATCAAGACCGTGATCATTCCCGAAGAGAATGTGCGCGATCTCAAAGAAATTCCCGAAAATATCAAGCAAGACTTGGCGATTAAACCGGTTAAATGGATTGACGAGGTCCTGCAAATTGCGCTGCAATACGCCCCGGAGCCCTTGCCCGATGCGGCTCCGGAGATGGTTGCAAAGGATGACAAGCGCGAGACTGATTCCAAGGAGCGAATCAGCACGCATTAGCCGGGGGGCTTTCTTGACACATTTTTCGAGCCCTTGTTATAAAGCGGCTCTTATGTGTTAGCAGGCCATCCAGCACCCGCTTTGCTTACACCAAACAACTAAGAAACAACTCAACAGAAATAAGGGGACTTAAGAGTGAACAAGTCGGAACTGATTGATGCTATCGCCGCATCTGCTGACATCCCGAAAGCTGTAGCTGGCCGCGCGCTGGACGCAGTTATCGAATCCGTTACTGGCGCTCTGAAGGCTGGTGACTCCGTGGTGCTGGTTGGCTTCGGTACTTTCGCTGTTAAAGAGCGTGCCGCTCGTACTGGCCGTAACCCGCAGACTGGCAAGCCGATCAAGATCGCTGCTGCCAAGATCCCTGGCTTCAAAGCCGGCAAAGCTCTGAAAGACGCCGTCAACTAAGCGTCTTTTGGGCTCTGCCCGACCGGGTCGGGTTCAACCTGACCCGATAGCGGAGCGGTGGAAGCGGAGAGTTTCTTCCTACCACCAGAGAGGTCGAATCTCAGACTCCGCAAGCTACGAGAAGGCGCATCCTTGGATGCGCCTTTCTCATATTCGGATACTCTACCCGCGTTACTCGGCTGCGACTTAATGCGGCCGTTTCTGGGGGACCCATGCTGCAGAACATACGGGACAATTCACAGGGGTGGATTGCCAAAACCATTATTGGCGTAATCATCGCACTGCTGGCGCTGACCGGCTTCGACGCCATTTTCAATGCCACCAGCAATCGCCAGAACGCGGCTGAGGTCAACGGTGACGAAATCACTCTGGACCAGTTGAGCGAAGCTGTGAACATGCAGCGCCGCCAGTTGCAGCAGCAACTGGGCAAGGACTTCGATGCTTCCCTGCTGGACGAAAAGCTGCTGCGCGAAGCCGCGCTGAAGGGCCTGATTGAGCGCAAGCTCCTGCTGCAAGCAGCCGGTGATGCCGATTTCGCTTTCTCGCAAGGCGCCCTTGACCAGCTCATCCTGCAGACGCCGGAGTTCCAGGTGGACGGCAAGTTCAATGCCGACCGCTTCGATCAGGTCATCCGCCAGATGAACTACAACCGCCTGCAGTTCCGTCAGATGCTTGAGCAGGAAATGCTCATCGGCCAACTGCGTGCGGGCTTGGCTGGTAGTGGCTTCGTGACTGATGCGGAAGTTGAAGCCTTCGCTCGCCTGGAGAAGCAGACCCGCGATTTCGCGACCCTGACGCTCAAGGCTGATCCGGCTGCCGTCAGCGTTTCCGATGAAGAGCTGAAAACTTATTACGACGCCCATGTCGACCAGTTCAAGAGCGCCGAGCAGGTTGTGATCGAGTATGTCGAGCTGAAAAAGGCTGCCTTCTTCGACCAGGTCGAAGCCAAGGAAGAAGACCTCAAGGCTCAGTACCAGAAAGAGATCAGCAACCTGGCTGAGCAGCGTCAGGCCGCCCACATCCTGGTGGAGGTCAACGACAAGCTCAACGAGGAACAGGCCAAGGCGAAGATCGAGCAGGTCAAGCAGCGCCTGGACAAGGGCGAGGACTTCGCCGCGCTGGCCAAGGAATTCTCCGATGACTCCGGCTCTGCTGCCAATGGCGGTGACCTTGGCTTCGCAGCTCCTGGCGTATATGAGCCTGCCTTTGAGGAATCGCTGTATGCGCTGAAGCAGGGTGAAGTGTCCGCCCCCGTGCGTACCCAGTACGGCTGGCACCTGATCAAGCTGCTGGGCGTACAAGCACCTGAAGTCCCGAGCTTCGAGAGCCTCAAGCCGAAGCTGGAGCACGACATCAAGGCCCAGCAAGTTGAGCAGCGTTTCGTCGAAGTGAGCAAGGAGCTTGAAGACGCCGCGTTCGAGGCTTCCGACCTGGCCCAGCCGGCCCAGGAACTGAAGCTGGAAGTCAAGACCAGCGCACCCTTCGGTCGTGAAGGTGGCGAAGGCCTGACGGCCAACCGCCAGGTCCTCCAGGCTGCATTCAGTCCGGAAGTGCTGGAAGACGGTGCCAACAGCTCGGCGATCGAGCTGGACCCGGATACCGTGATCGTCCTGCGCGTCAAGGAGCACAAGAAGCCTGAGCAGCTTGGCCTGGATAAGGTCGGTGACAGCATTCGTCAGCATCTGATGGGCCAGAAGGCAGGCGAAGCCGCCAAGGCCAAGGGTGATGCGCTGATTGCCAGTCTGCGCGAAGGCAAGACCCCGGTTGAGCAAGCTCAGGAAGGCCAATCCTGGAACGTGGTAGAAGCCGCTACCCGCAGCCAGGAGGGAGTCGAGCCTTTGCTGTTGCAGGCCCTGTTCCGCATGCCGAAGCCGGCCGCTGCAGACAGGCCTGAGTTCACTGGTGTGAAGCTGAACAATGGCGACTACGTTGTAATTCGCCTGAACGGCGTCAATGTGCCGGAGGAGAAACTCTCCGAGCAGGAAAAGGCGATGTACAGCCGATTCCTTGCTTCGCGCAGTGGCCAGCAGGATTTCGCTGCCTACCGCCGCCAGGTCGAAGAGAAAGCGAAGATCGAGCGTTTCTGATCGATTCGCTGAAGAAGAAGGCCGCTTATGCGGCCTTTTTCTTTTGTGCGCCCAGCTTAATAACCGAACCGAACCGAACCGAACCGATTCGCGAGCAGGGCTCGCTCCTACAGGGTGGACGCGTCGGTGACGGCCACAAAAAAGCCCGCACGAGTGCGGGCTTTTTTGGGGGGCGACTATCAGTCTTCGATATTGCCCATGGCGGTGGTGTTGAAACCACCGTCGACGTACATGATTTCGCCGCTGATGCCCGAGGCCAGATCGGAGCACAGGAAGGCGCCGGCGTTGCCGACTTCTTCGATGGTCACGTTACGGCGCAGGGGGGTCTGCTTCTCGTTGGCGGCGAGCATCTTGCGGAAGCTCTTGATGCCGGAAGCGGCCAGGGTGCGGATCGGGCCGGCGGAGATCGCGTTGACGCGAGTGCCTTCCGGGCCGAGGCTGCCGGCCAGGTAGCGAACGCCTGCTTCCAGGCTGGCCTTGGCCATGCCCATGACGTTGTAGTTCGGCATGGTGCGCTCGGCACCCAGGTAGGACAGGGTCAGCAGGCTGCCGTTGCGGCCTTTCATCAGTTCGCGACCGGCCTTGGCCAGGGCGACGAAGCTGTAGGCACTGATGTCGTGGGCGATGCGGAAACCTTCACGAGTGGTGACTTCGGTAAAGTCGCCGTCCAGCTGGTCGCCAGGGGCGAAGCCAACGGAGTGCACGATGCAATCCAGGCCATCCCACTTCTTGGCGAGGGCCTCGAAGACCGCGACGATTTCTTCGTCCTTGGCCACGTCGCAGGGGAAGCACAGCTCGGCGCTGGAGCCCCAGCCCTCGGCGAACTCTTCCACGCGGCCTTTCAGTTTCTCGTTCTGATAGGTGAAGGCGAGCTCGGCGCCTTCGCGATGCATGGCTGCAGCGATGCCCGATGCGATGGACAGTTTGCTGGCTACGCCAACGATCAGTACGCGCTTACCGGCGAGAAAACCCATGTGCTTTCATCCTCTTCTGGTTAATGGGCAGTTTCCGGAGCCAGGAATGCGGCTTCCAGCAACTGCTTCGTATAGCTGTGCTGTGGGGCAGCGAAGATGGCATCGGCCGGACCCTGTTCGACCACCTGTCCGTGCTTGATCACCATCAGGTGGTGACTCAGGGCCCTGACCACCGCCAGATCATGGCTGATGAACAGGTAGGTCAGGTTGTACTTGGTCTGTAGCCTGCGCAGCAACTCCACTACCTGGCGCTGAACCGTCCGGTCGAGCGCCGAGGTGGGCTCGTCCAGCAGGATCAGTGCCGGTTTCAGCACCAATGCCCGGGCAATGGCAATCCGCTGCCGCTGCCCGCCGGAAAACTCGTGGGGGTAGCGGTGCCGGGTTTCCGGATCCAACCCTACCTCCAGGAGCGCATCGATGATGGCTTGTTCCTGTTCCGCTTCGGTGCCGATACGGTGGATTCGCAGACCCTCTCCGACAATCTGACCCACGCACATGCGTGGGCTAAGACTGCCGAAGGGGTCCTGGAAGACCACCTGCATCTCGCGCCGGAACGGCCGCACATCCTTTTGCGACAGGCCTTCCAGGGACTGGCCCTGGAAGCGGATGCCGCCCCGGCTGCCAAGCAGCCGGAGAATCGCCAGGCCCAGCGTGGACTTTCCAGAGCCACTTTCGCCCACGATGCCCAGGGTTTGGCCCTGCGGCAGGCTGAAGTTGACGCCGTCCACGGCCTTTACATGATCCACGGTGCGCCGCAGCAACCCCTTCTTGATGGGGAACCACACGCGCAGGTCATCGACCTCCAGCAGTGGCGCGCCCTCGGGGTTCTCTGCCGGCCGGCCCGAAGGCTCGGCGCCGAGCAGTTCCTTGGTGTAGGGATGCTGAGGTGCATGGAACAGCTCATCACACGACGCTTGTTCGACGATGCAACCGCGCTGCATGACACATACGCGATGTGCAATTCGCCGAACCAGGTTCAGATCATGGCTGATCAGCAGCAGCGCCATGCCCAGGCGGGCCTGCAATTCCTTGAGCAGTTCGAGAATCTTCAGCTGGACGGTGACATCCAGCGCGGTAGTGGGTTCGTCGGCGATCAGCAGTTCCGGCTCGTTGGCCAGGGCCATCGCGATCATCACCCGCTGCCGCTGGCCGCCAGACAGCTCGTGGGGGAAAGCCTTGAGTCGCTTGTGCGGTTCGGGTATGCCGACCAGCTCCAGCAGCTCCAGGGTCCGCTTCGTGGCGGCCTTGCCTGTCAGGCCCTTGTGCAGGGCGAGCACTTCGTTGATCTGCTTCTCGATGTTGTGCAGCGGGTTGAGCGAGGTCATGGGTTCCTGGAAGACCATCGCGATGCGGTTGCCACGAATGCCCCGCAGTTTGTTCTCGGGTAGTTTCAGCAGGTCCTTGCCGGCGTAGTGGATGCTGCCGCTCGGGTGGCGGGCGAGCGGGTAGGGCAAGAGGCGCAGGATGGAGTGGGCGGTCACCGACTTGCCGGAGCCGCTTTCGCCTACCAGCGCCAGGGTCTCGCCCTTGCGGATGTCGAAATTGATGCCTTCGACTACGCGTTGGGCCTTGTCGCCGCTGACAAACTCGACGGAGAGGTCGCGGATTTCGATCAGGTTCTCGCTCATCTCACTTCCTCGGGTCGAAGGCATCGCGCGCGGCTTCGCCGATGAAAACCAGCAGGGTCAGCATGGCCGCCAGCACTAGGAAGGCGGAGATGCCGAGCCAGGGCGCCTGCAAGTTGGATTTGCCCTGGGCCACCAGCTCGCCGAGGGAGGGCGCTCCTGGCGGCAGGCCGAAGCCGAGGAAGTCCAGTGCGGTGAGGGTGCCGATTGCGCCGGTCAGGATGAACGGCATGAAAGTCATGGTGGACACCATGGCGTTGGGCAGGATATGGCGGAACATGATGGCGCCGTTCTGCATGCCCAGGGCGCGCGCAGCACGCACGTATTCCAGGTTGCGGCCGCGGAGGAACTCGGCCCGCACCACGTCCACCAGGCTCATCCAGGAGAACAGCAGCATGATGCCCAGCAGCCACCAGAAGTTCGGCTGCACGAAGCTGGCCAGGATGATCAGCAGGTAGAGCACCGGCAGGCCGGACCAGATTTCCAGGAAACGCTGCCCGACCAGGTCGACCCAGCCGCCATAGAAGCCCTGCAGGGCGCCGGCGATCACGCCGATGATCGAGCTGAGCAGGGTCAGGGTCAGGGCGAACAGAACCGATACGCGGAAGCCGTAGATTACCCGTGCCAGCACATCGCGGCCCTGGTCGTCGGTTCCCAGCCAGTTGTCCGCCGAGGGCGGCGCGGGGGCCGGCACCTTGAGGTCGTAGTTGATGGTTTCGTAGCTGAACGGGATGGGCGTCCAGATCATGCTGCCGCCCTTGGATTCGATCAGTTCGCGGATATAGGGCGTCTTGTAGTTGGCTTCCAGCGGGAATTCGCCACCGAAAGTGGTTTCCGGGTAGCGCTTGAGGAAGGGGAAATACCACTGGCCGTCGTAGTTGACCGCCAGAGGCTTGTCGTTGGCGATCATCTCGGCACCCAGGCTCAGGACAAAGAGGATCAGAAATAGCCACAGTGACCACCAGCCGCGCTTGTTGGCCTTGAATCGCTCGAAGCGCCGCTGGTTGATGGGGGAGAGGGCCATGCTCAACCCTCCCGGCTTTCGAAGTCGATACGCGGATCGACCAGGGTGTAGGTGAGATCGCCAATCAGTTTCACGACCAGCCCCAGTAAAGTGAAGATGAAGAGCGTGCCGAAGACCACGGGATAGTCGCGGTTCAGGGCTGACTCGAAGCTCAACAGGCCCAGCCCATCTAGGGAGAAGATCACCTCGATCAGCAGGGAGCCAGTGAAGAAGATGCCGATGAAGGCCGACGGGAAGCCAGCGATGATCAGCAGCATCGCATTGCGGAATACGTGGCCGTAGAGCACGCGATTTTCCGACAGGCCCTTGGCGCGGGCGGTGACCACGTACTGCTTGTTGATCTCGTCGAGGAAGCTGTTCTTGGTCAGCAGTGTGAGCGTGGCGAAGTTGCCGATCACCAGGGCAGTCACCGGTAGCGCCAGGTGCCAGAAGTAGTCGGCAATCTTTTCGGTGAAGCTAAGCTCGTCGAAGTTGTTCGAGGTGAGCCCGCGCAGTGGGAACCAGTCGAAATAGCTGCCGCCGGCGAAAAGCACGATCAGCAGGATGGCGAACAGGAAGGCAGGAATGGCATAGCCGACGATGATGGCGGTGCTGCTCCAGACGTCGAAGGCGCTGCCGTGGCGTACCGCCTTGGCGATTCCCAAGGGAATGGACACCAGGTACATGATCAGGGTGCTCCAGAGCCCGAGGGAGATGGACACCGGCAACTTCTCGATGATCAGGTCGATAACCTTGGCGTCACGGAAGAAGCTCGTCCCGAAGTCCAGCTTCAGGTAGCTCGTGATCATCAGCCAGAAGCGTTCCGCGGCGGGCTTGTCGAAGCCGTACATCTTCTCGATCTCGGCCACCAGTTCCGGGTCGAGGCCTTGGGCTCCGCGGTAGTTGGAGCCAGCAGTGGCAACTTCCGAACCACCTCCGGAGATCCGACCGGTGGCGCCGCCCGCGGCGGCATCGAAGCCTTCCAGCTTGGCGATCATCTGCTCGACCGGACCGCCGGGAGCGGCCTGGATGATGATGAAGTTGATCAGCAGGATGCCGAACAGCGTTGGAATGATCAGCAGCAGTCGACGGAGTATGTAGGCGAGCATTTACTGTGCATCCGGCTCGGAGGTGGGTTGCTCAGACTGGCTAGCAGTTTCCGTGCCCGGTTTCTGCCACCAGGTCATCAGGCCGAAGTCATACAGCGGTGTGCTGTCCGGGCGCTGGAAGTGGTTCCAGTAGGCGACGCGCCAGGTATCGACGTAGTAGTTGGGCACCACGTAGTGCCCCCACAGCAGTACTCGGTCCAGGGCGCGAGCGTGTTTCACCAGGCTCTGGCGCGAGTCGGCGCGGATCAGGCCTTCCACCAGTTTGTCGATGGCAGGGTCACGCAGGCCGATGAAGTTGCGGCTGCCGGCGCTGTCGGCACTGCGCGAATGCCAGTACTCCATCTGTTCGTTACCCGGCGAGTTGGACTGGCCCCAGGTGGCGGGAATCATGTCGAAGTCGCGCGAGCGCAGTCGATTGATGTACTGGGATACGTCCACGCGGCGGATCTGCAGGTCGATACCCAGTTCGGCGAGGTTGCGCTTGAAGGGGAGGATCACTCGCTCGAGGTTGGCCTGGGCGGTAAGGAACTCGAAGACCAGGGGCTTGCCGTCCGGGCCAACCATTTTGTCGTTCTCGATCTTGTAGCCGGCGTCCATGAACAGCTGGTAAGCGCGACGCTTTTGTTCACGGATGATGCCGCTGCCATCGCTGACCGGTGGCTGGAATACCTGGCTGAAGACTTCTGCCGGCACTTGGTCGCGCAGCGGTTCGAGAATCTTCAGTTCATCAGCGTCAGGCAGCTCGTGGGAAGCCATTTCCGAGTTCTCGAAGTAGCTGCTCGTGCGTTTGTAGGAGCTGAAGAAGAGTTGCTTGTTCGCCCATTCGAAGTCGAACAGCTGGGCGATGGCTTCGCGCACGCGACGGTCCTGGAATACTGGTCGGCGAATGTTGAAGGCGAAACCTTGCATGCCGGTTGGATTGTGGTTGGGGATAGCTTCCTTGAGGATCTTGCCGGCGCGCAGGGCGGGGCCTTCGTAGCCGGTGGCCCAGTCCTTGGCGGAATACTCCAGGTTGAAGTCGAACTGCCCGGCCTTGAAGGCTTCAAGGGAGACCGACATGTCGCGGTAGTAGTCCACTGTGATGGCGTCGAAATTGTAGTAACCGCGCGTCACTGGCAGGTCCTTGGCCCACCAGTCCTTGACCCGCTCGTAGCGGATCGAGCGACCGGCGTCGACCTTGGCAATACGGTAGGGGCCACTGCCTACCGGGGGTTCCATGTTGGTCTTGCCGAAGTCGCGGCCTTCCCAGTAGTGCTTGGGCAGCACCTGGATCTGGCCGATGATCAGCGGCAGCTCGCGGTTGCCTGGATGCTTGAAATCGAAGCGCACACGTTGTTTGTCCTCCGCCTCCACCTTGGCGACGTCCGCATAGTAATGGCGGTACATGGGGTCGCCGTGCTCGACCAGGAGGTTGAAGGTGAAGACCACGTCTTCGGCGGTCACTGGCTGACCGTCATTGAAGCGTGCCTTGGGGTTCAGGTAGAAGCGCACGTAGCTGTTGTCCGGCGCTTTCTCGATCTTTTCAGCCA
The DNA here is from genome assembly GCF_036328175.1 of Pseudomonas sp. JS3066. Taxonomy (NCBI): domain Bacteria; kingdom Pseudomonadati; phylum Pseudomonadota; class Gammaproteobacteria; order Pseudomonadales; family Pseudomonadaceae; genus Pseudomonas; species Pseudomonas sp. JS3066. The sequence goes on along the minus strand of NZ_CP143312.1, from coordinate 3,385,468 downwards.
GCAGGCCGTACTCGGTGAAGGGTTCGTCCGGGGAGTGGAAGGTCAGGCTGTCGTAGATCAGGCCCAACTGGTCGGCTGAATTACCGCGGGGGATGAACGGGTTGAGACTGTCGAATCCGCCAACCCCGGCGAGGCGCAGTATGCCTCCCTTGGGGGCATCCGGATTGACCCAGGAGAAGTTCTTGAAGTTTTCCGGGTACTTGGCCGACTCATCGTAAAGGGTGATGGCGTACTTCGGCTCGGCGATGGCGAGCCCGGCCAGGGATAGCAGCAGGGCGCCACAGCCTTGCAGGCAAAGGTTGCGTAGCGTTTTGCTCATCGGGCGTTCTCCGTGGGCTTCAGCCACCAGGCGCGCAGGCCCAGGGTGTAGGGCGGCGTGGTGACGAAGGCGAACCGGTTGCGGTACGCCAGGCGGTGATAGTTGATGTACCAGTTGGGGATGCCGTAGTGCTGCCACAGCAGGGTGCGGTCCAGTGCGCGTGCGGCGGCCAGCTGTTCGTCGCGGCTCTGGGCGCCGAGGAGTTTCTCGATCATCTCGTCGGCTACCGGGTTGGCGACGCCCGCATAGTTCTTGCTGCCCTTCACGCCTACCTGGCTGGAATGGAAGTAGAGGTATTGCTCCAGGCCGGGGCTCAGAGTCTGCGGCAGGGTCATGAGGATCATGTCGTAGTCGAAGTGGTCCAGGCGCTGCTTGTACTGGGCGCGATCCACCGTACGCAGGCTGACGTCGATGCCGATGCTGGCGAGATTTTCGCGGTAGGGCTGGAGGATGCGTTCAAGGTTCGGATTGACCAGCAGGATTTCGAAACGTAGCGGCTGGCCACGATCATTTACCAGGCGCTGGCCGGACAACTTCCATCCGGCTTCGGCCAATAGACCCAGGGCACGGCGAAGGGTTTCCCGCGGAATGCCTCGGCCTTCTGTGGTTGGCACCTGGAAAGGCTGAGTGAACAGTGGCTCGGGCAATTCCTGGCGATGCGGGGATAGGAGTAGCCACTCATGCCCCTCGGGCTTGCCCACGGCGCTGAACTCGCTGTTCGGGTAATAGCTGGCGGCGCGTATGTAGGCGTTGTTGAACAGCGTGCGGTTGGTCCATTCGAAGTCGAACATCAGCCCCATGGCTTCGCGGACCTTGCGGTCGCCGAACACTGCGCGTCGGGTGTTCATGAACAGGGCCTGTGTCTGGGTCGGGATCTGGTGCGGAATCTCCGCGCGGATCACATCCCCTCGGGCGATGGCTGGAAAACGATAGCCGTTGGCCCAGTTCTTCGCCTGGTGCTCGATGTAAAAATCGAACTCGCCGGCCTTGAAGGCTTCGAAGGCGACGTTGCTGTCTCGGTAGAACTCCACCTCAACCCGGTCGAAGTTGTACTTGCCGCGGTTGGCTGGAAGCTGTTCGCCCCACCAGTCCTTGACTCGCTCGAACACCAGGCTGCGCCCTGGCCTCACCTGGGTAATGCGATAGGGACCACTGCCCAAGGGCGGCTCGAAGCTGGTCGCCTTGAAGTCTCGGTTCTTCCAATAGTGCTGCGGCAGCACCGGCAGTTCGCCGAGGCGAAGAATCAGCAGCGGGTTGCCGGCGCGTTTGAGCACGAAACGGATGCGGTGGCGGTTGAGGATGTCGACCCGCTTTACTTCCTGAAGGCTGGTGCGGTACTGCGGGTGGCCATTCTTGATCAGGGTGCGGTAGGAAAAGGCTACATCGAAGGCGGTTATCGGCTTTCCATCGTGGAAGCGGGCTTCTTCGCGCAGGTTGAACACCACCCAGCTTCGGTCCTCGCTGTACTCGACGCTCTTGGCGATCAGGCCGTAGCTGGAGGCAGGTTCGTCGCCGGACGGGTCGTACTGGCCGGTGCCCACCATCAGCGGCTCGTTCAACTCGGTCACGCCGTACTGCTGGAAGTTCGGCGTGGACACTGGGCTGGTGCCCTTGAAGGTGTAAGGGTTGAGCGTGTCGAAGGTGCCGAAGGCCATCACCCGCAAGGTGCCGCCTTTGGGAGCGTTGGGGTTGACCCAGTCGAAATGGTCGAAATTGGCGGGGTATTTCAGGGCGCCGAACTGAGCGTAGCCGTGGCTTTCGGTCAGGTTGGCGAAGCAGGGTTGGGCCAGCAGGCCAATGAGCATGAACGCAAGACGACGCATCAGGCGGGGGTCCGATCCATGGATATCGTGTCGGGCATGTGGGTGCTGGCCTCGCTGGCGGGATGGCGCGGGCATCGGGCCGGCGAAATCGTGTCAGGGGTCACGCGCCGCGGGTGTCGGCGGTAACGGCTGGCAAGTACAGTAACAGCTTGTACAGGCAAGAAAAAAGGGCCAGCCTGCGGGTAGCTGGCCAGCATTCTGGCCACCATTCTGAATTTTGCGCAGGGGTGCCAATCTTGGGTGAACGCAGCCATGGTTTGCAGTCATGGATCGACCGCCTCAACGAGGCCGAATTACCCGCTCTGGCCGCGGTGGTGCAGGACCTGCACCAGATGGCCCAACAGGACAAATCCTCCGTTCAGCAGCTGGCAGATGTGCTGCTACGTGACGCGACGCTGACCTCCAAGGTGCTGAAGGTTGCCAACAGCGTCTATTACAACCCGTCCCAGGAAGCCATTCGCACGATCTCCCGCGCCATCGTGCTGATCGGTTTCGAGAACGTGCGCCTGATCGGCCTCTCGGTCAGTCTTATCGACAGCCTGCTGGCTCGAGGCCCGAGGGAGCAGTTACCGGAGATTCTGGCGCGCTCCTTTCACGCGGCGGTACAGGCCCGCAACATTGCCGGCTACCTCCTGGCGCGGAGCCAGGAAGAGGTGTTCATCGCCGCCCTGTTACACAACCTGGGTGAACTGGCGTTCTGGGGCTGTGGTGGCGAGCAGGCTGATGAGCTTGCTGCAGCGCTGGCGCAACCGGGAGTCGATGAAGAGCAGGCAGTGCGCGAAGTGTTGGGCACCAACTTCCGCCAATTGACCCTGGGTCTGGTCCGCAGCTGGAACCTGGGTGAGCTGGCGAGTCTGGCGCATACCGGCTCCGCCCAGAGTGACCCGGCGGTGAAGGCCGTGAGCCTGGGGGTTCGGATCAGCGAGGCAGCCTTGCAGGGCTGGGACTCAGCCTCCATGACGCAACTTGTAGAGCAACTGGCCGGACTGGTCGGCCTGAGCCGGGAGGAGGCCATGCAGCAGGTGCTGGCCAGTGCCGATGAAGCGGTCAAGGTGGCCACCACATTTGGTGCCAGCAAGCTCTGCCACCTGATACCCCATACCGACCCGGAGCAAATCCGTCTGCAGAGAGAACAGCGCCAGGCGCGGCTGCTGCAACCGGATCTGCTGGTTATGCAGCAGGCCTTGCAGGAACTGGGAATGCTGGTGTCGCGCAAGGCGGACATCAATCTCGTGCTCGATACCCTGCTTCAGGGGTTGCACCAGGGGGCCGGGCTGGAGCGGGTGATGGTTGCAGTGCTGACCGACCAGCGCAGTCGCTTCACGGTGCGTCGGGCGGTGGGCGAGGGCAGCCAGCGCTGGCTCGACGGCTTCGTCCTGCCCGCCGGCCAATCAGAGCAACCCAATCTATTCAGCTACGTATTGCGTGCCCGCGAGACTCTCTGGATGGGTGTGCCCGCGAGTTATAGCCTGAGCGACCTGGTTACGCGGCCGATGCGCGAATGGCTGGGACAGGGGATGTTCTTCATTGCGCCGCTACTGGTGGGCAAGCGGGAGATCGGGGTGATCTACGCTGACTGCCGCCTTTCTGGACGGGCGTTACGGCACGAGCAGTTCGTGGCGTTCCAGCATTTCGCCCAGGCGGCGGGGCGCTGCCTGGAGGCGATGGCGCAGAAGAGTCAGGGCAGGTAGACCGTCAGGGTCTGGCCGGGCTTCAGGGCGCGGTCGCTGCGGGGGTTCCAGCGTTGAAGATGCTTCATCTCAACGTTGAAGCGCTTGGCGATCAGATAGAGGGAATCGCCCTGTTTGACCTTGTAGTAGGTCACTGACTCGCGGCCGTTGCTCTTGGACTTCCCCTTGCTGGTGGCGCTGGCGCTTGCGACCTGGGTGGCGCCGCCTTCAAGTTTCAGCACCTGGCCTGCCTTGAGGTGGTTGCCCTTGAGGTGGTTCCAGCGCTTGATGTCCTGCACAGTCACCTTGTACTGACGGGCGATGGTCGAAAGGTTGTCGCCCCTCTTGACCTTGTGGTTGCGTGCCGGGGTCGGCGCCGGGGCACTGGCGATGTTCTGGAAGAGCGGCTTGTCAGGTTTCAGGCCAGGCTCGACCGGGATGCTCAGCTGCTGGCCTACCCGCAGGTGGTTGCCGGAGAGGCCGTTGATCTCTTTCAGCGTCTTGACCGTGACGTGGTAACGGTTCGCGATGCCATGCAGGCTATCACCGTTGCGCACGCGGTACTGCTGCCAGTCCACCAGCATCTGGGGCTTCATCAGGGCAAGGTTGGCGGTCAGCAATTCGGCCTTGTCGGTGGGGACCAACAGGTGCTGCGGGCCATCCATGGTGATGCGTTTCTTGAAGGCCGGATTGAGCTGGTACATCTCATCGGCGTCCATGTCCGCCATCGCCGCCACGCGAGACAGGTCCAGGCGCTGCTGCTTGACTTCCACTACTTCGAAGTACGGCTCGTTGGCGATGGGGTTCAGGTTCACGCCATAGGCTTCCGGTGCCATCACCAGCTGCGACAGGGCCAGCAGCTTGGGTACGTAGTCCTGGGTTTCCTGGGGGAGCGGCAGGTTCCAGTAGTCGGTCGGCAGGCCGAGCTTCTGGTTGCGCTCGATGGCACGGCTGACGGTACCTTCGCCAGCATTGTAGGCAGCGAGGGCCAGCAGCCAGTCGCCGTTGAACATTTCGTGCAGGCGTTCGAGGTAGTTCAGGGCAGCGTTGGTGGACGCGGTGATGTCACGGCGGCCGTCGTACCAGTTGGTCTGGCGCAGGTTGAAGTGGCGACCGGTCGACGGAATGAACTGCCAGATGCCCACGGCATTGCTTCGCGAGTAGGCGAACGGGTTGTAGGCGCTTTCCACCACTGGCAGGAGGGCCAGCTCAAGGGGCATGTTGCGTTCTTCCAGGCGCTCCACAACGTAGTGGATATAAAGGCTGCCACGGTCGCTGGCGCTTTCCAGGAAGGAGGGCTTGCTCACGTACCAGAGGCGCTGGCGCTCGATGCGTGGGTTGACGCCGATCTCGTCTTGCAGCTTGAAGCCGTTGCGCATGCGTTCCCAGATGTCCTGGGGTTCGCGCTCGGTCTGTGCCTCTTCCAGCCACTGGGCCTGTTGCTGCATGGCCAGTGCGCGGTCGGTGTCGCGGCCCTGGTCATCGTCCTTCTGACCCGTGCCGGAGCAGCCGGCAAGCGTGACGGCGCACACCACCACAAGCGCGCGCGCGGCTCGTGCCAATGCATCCAGGTCGAGATTTCTGATCGGCGAAGACAACATTGGCTGTGAGGTTTTTCCGGCAAAAAAGTCCGGCGATTCTAGGAATCGACCTATGGTTGGTCAAGTTTTCACCAATTCGCCAGAGCCTGACCGAGTGTTCAGAATTGGTCTTTCCAGGCTCGAAGGGTCGCGAAGACCTCGGCTGGCGTAGGGTTATCCCGACCCGCCCGCTCGTCGGCCATTTGTTTAACGGATGTTTCAGTCACCCGCAGGAAGGGGTTGGTCGCCAACTCGAGGGCGATGGTTGATGGCAGGCTGATACCGCCTTGCTCGCGCAGCCGGGTGACCTCATCGAAACGCTTGGAAGTGGCATGGTTGCCGGGCTCTACGGCTCTGGCGAAACGCAGGTTGCTGAGCGTGTACTCGTGGGTGCAGAAGACCTGGGTGGCCGCCGGCAGCGCCGCCAGGCGATTGAGGGAGTGATGCATCTGCTCCGGCGTTCCTTCGAACAGCCGGCCGCAGCCGGCAGCGAACAGCGTATCGCCACAGAACAGCAGCGGTTGCCTGGTTTCCCCATGGTAGTAGGCGATATGGCCCAGGGTGTGGCCGGGTACTTCGATCACCTGGAACTCCAGTCCCAGTACCTGGACGGTGTCTCCGTCACCAAGCGCTTCGTCGCGGGCAGGAATCTTCTCCTGCACCGGGCCTAGTACGCGGGCGCCGGTTGCATCCTTCAGTCGCGCAACGCCGCCGACATGATCATGGTGATGATGGGTGACCATGATGTCGGTCAGCTTCCATCCGGGATGGGCTTCTAGCCAGGCCAGCACCGGTGCAGCGTCGCCGGGGTCGACCACGGCGCAGTGTCGGGTTGTGTCGTCCTGCAGCAGCCAGAGGTAGTTGTCGGAAAAGGCGGGGAGGGCATCGATCTGGATCATGAAGGGAGTCGCCAAGCAGAGAGCAATGGAGCATCTTAGGGCTCTCATGCAGGAGATTGCCATGACCGAAAAAGCATTCGCCCAAGCCGATGCCGACTGGCTGGAGCTGATCTCCGGGGCCCGCTCCTGGTTCTCCGGTCCCCTCGGCGGCCTGATGCTGTTCGAAGAGCAGCGCTTGCTGGAGGACGAGATGGCGCGCTACTTCGGCGGCTATCTGGTGCACTACGGACCCCGTGCGGAGTTGCCCCCAGGAGCCAAACAAATCCAGCGCTGCGTGCATCTCGGTGCGCCATTGCCCGGCGTGGAGATTGCCTGCGAAGAGTCCGCCTGGCCGCTCAGCGAACACGCCGCGGACGTGGTGGTGCTGCAACACGGCCTGGATTTCTGCCTTTCCCCCCATAGCCTGCTGCGTGAAGCCGCACGCAGTGTCCGTCCAGGCGGGCACCTGATCATCGTCGGGGTCAACCCATGGAGTGCCTGGGGCGTGCGCCACTACTTCGCTCGTGATGCCCTGCGCCGTGCCCGCTGCATCTCGCCGACACGGGTCAGCGACTGGCTGAACCTGCTGGGCTTCGCGCTGGAGAAACGCCGCTTCGGGTGCTATCGTCCGCCGCTTGCTTCGGCCGCCTGGCAAACACGCCTGGCTCGCCTGGAGCGCTGGGGCGCCGCCGGACAAGGGTTCGGTGCGGGCTTCTATCTATTGGTGGCGCGCAAGCTGGTGATCGGCCTGCGGCCACTGCGTCAGGCCCGGCGAGAGCCCATGGGCAAGCTGGTTCCCATGCCGGTGGCTAAGGTCAGCCGGTGCGATTCGAAACATGAGGCTTAAGTGAGCGATCTGGTCGAGATCTATACCGATGGCGCCTGCAAGGGCAATCCTGGTCCTGGCGGCTGGGGCGCCTTGCTGGTGTACAAGGGTGCCGAGCGCGAGCTCTGGGGTGGTGAGCGCGATACTACCAACAACCGCATGGAATTGATGGCCGCCATCATGGGGCTGGTAGCGCTCAAGCGTTCCTGCGAGGTGAAGATCATCACCGACTCCCAGTACGTGATGCAGGGCATCACCGAGTGGATGCCTAACTGGAAGAAGCGCGGCTGGAAGACCGCTGCCAAGCAGCCAGTGAAGAACGCCGACCTCTGGCAAGCCCTGGATGAGCAGGTCAATCGCCACACCGTGCGTTGGCAATGGGTACGCGGCCATACCGGCCACCCCGGCAACGAACGCGCCGACCAGTTGGCGAATCGGGGTGTCAGCGAACTCAACGCCCGTTAGAACCCGTTCACGATCAGCTGGGCGTCAGCCCTGCGGCGTTGAAAAGCAGTCTCGGAAAGTCGCTTGCGGCTAACGCGCTTCAGCGCGGCACGAAGGGGAGCGAAGCGAGTAATGCTCATTTACAGCTGTAAACTCTGCTTCCTCCCCTGTTTTTGCCTTGCATGGCCCTAGCTCGCAAGATCGTGAGCGGGCACTTAGAATTGCGCCCTTGCGGCAATCTCCTTCATAGGCCCTGAACATGCGTTTTGTAGTCCTCGATACTGAAACTACCGGCATGCCGGTCACCGACGGCCATCGCGTCATCGAGATCGGCTGCGTCGAGATGGAAGGCCGGCGCCTTACTGGTCGCCATTTCCACGTTTACCTGCAACCCGACCGTGAGGTGGATGAAGGCGCCATCGCGGTACACGGGATCACCAACGAATTCCTGGTGGGCAAGCCGCGCTTCAAGGACGTCGCTGACGAATTCTTCGAGTTCATCAAGGGCGCCGAGCTGATCATCCATAACGCGGCGTTCGACATCGGCTTCATCAACAACGAATTCGCCCTGCTGGGGCAGTCCGATCGCAGCGACGTCACCGAGCACTGCACCGTGCTCGACACCCTGATGATGGCCCGCGAGCGCCACCCGGGGCAGCGCAACAGCCTGGACGCCCTGTGCAAGCGCTACGACGTCGACAACTCCAACCGTGAACTGCACGGCGCATTGCTCGACGCCGAGATCCTCGCTGACGTCTACCTGGCGATGACCGGAGGCCAGACCAACCTGTCTCTCGCCGGCGAAGGTAGCGAGGGCAGCGGTGGTCGAGCCCAGGCTTCACCGATCCGTCGCCTGCCGGCCGATCGCACGCCCAGCCGGGTGATCCGCGCCAGTGAGGAAGAGTTGGCCGCCCACGCTTCGCGCCTGGCCGCCATCGAGAAAGCCGCCGGGGCTCCGGCTCTCTGGGTGCAGATGGACGCTCCACCAGCTTCCTGATTGCGACCTTTACGTACAGCCAGTGGCTGCGGGGGTACCACCCCTGTGATCGAGCTTCTACCCTGAGGGCATAGGCGGGCAGGCCCGCCCCTCAGGGAGCCACAATGTATAAAGAGCTCAAGTTCCCCGTCCTCATCGTCCATCGCGACATCAAGGCCGATACCGTTGCCGGTGACCGGGTTCGCGCCATCGCCCGAGAACTGGAGCAGGAAGGCTTCACCATCCTCTCTACCGCCAGTTCCGCCGAAGGCCGCATCGTCGCTTCCACCCACCACGGCCTTGCGTGCATTCTGGTCGCCGCCGAAGGCGCCGGGGAAAACCAGCGATTGCTGCAGGACATGGTGGAGCTGATCCGCGTGGCCCGCGTGCGTGCGCCACAGCTGCCGATATTTGCCCTGGGCGAGCAGGTGACCATCGAGAACGCACCCGCCGAGGCGATGGCAGACCTCAACCAGCTACGTGGTCTGCTTTATCTCTATGAGGACACGGTGCCCTTCCTTGCCCGCCAGGTGGCCCGAGCTGCGCGCAACTACCTGGAAGGCCTGCTACCGCCATTCTTCCGGGCGCTGGTGGAACACACCGCGCAATCCAACTATTCCTGGCACACGCCTGGCCACGGCGGTGGTGTGGCCTACCGCAAGAGCCCGGTGGGGCAGGCGTTTCACCAGTTCTTCGGCGAGAACACGCTGCGCTCGGACCTCTCGGTATCGGTGCCGGAACTGGGCTCGTTGCTGGATCACACAGGTCCCCTGGCCGAAGCCGAGGCCCGGGCCGCGCAGAACTTCGGCGCCGACCATACCTTCTTCGTGATCAACGGCACTTCGACCGCCAACAAGATCGTCTGGCATTCGATGGTTGGCCGCGACGACCTGGTGCTGGTGGATCGCAACTGTCACAAGTCGATCGTCCATTCCATCATCATGACTGGCGCCATCCCGCTGTACCTGACGCCGGAACGAAACGAGCTGGGCATCATCGGACCGATTCCGCTACGCGAGTTCAGCCGTGAGTCGATCAAGGCGAAGATCGATGCCAGTCCGCTCGCCAAGGGGCGCGAGCCGAAGGTCAAGCTGGCGGTGGTGACCAACTCCACCTACGACGGTCTCTGCTACAACGCAGAAATGATCAAGCAGGCACTGGGCGATTCGGTGGAAGTGTTGCACTTCGACGAGGCCTGGTACGCCTATGCAGCGTTCCACGATTTCTACGCCGGCCGCTACGGCATGTGCACCCAACGCGAGGAGCGCTCGCCGCTGGTATTCACCACCCACTCCACACACAAGCTGCTGGCAGCATTCAGTCAGGCGTCGATGATCCATGTACAGGACGGTGGCGCTCGCCGGCTCGACCGGCACCGCTTCAACGAAGCGTTCATGATGCACATATCGACCTCGCCGCAGTACGGCATCATCGCCTCGCTCGATGTGGCTTCCGCAATGATGGAAGGGCCGGCCGGGCATTCGCTGATCCAGGAAACCTTCGATGAGGCCCTGCGCTTCCGCCGCGCCCTGGCCAATGTGTGGCAGAACCTTGCGGCGGACGACTGGTGGTTCGACATCTGGGAGCCGCCCCTGGTCGAGGGAACCGATGCCGTCAGTACCGTGGACTGGCTGTTGCGCCCGGATGCGGACTGGCACGGTTTCGGCGATGTGGCAGACGACTACGTGCTGCTCGATCCGATCAAGGTCACCCTGGTAACGCCGGGCCTGACCGCTGACGGCAAGCTGGGCGAACAGGGCATTCCCGCGGCGGTGGTCAGCAAGTTCCTCTGGGAGCGGGGGCTGGTGGTGGAGAAGACCGGCCTCTATTCATTCCTGGTGTTGTTCTCCATGGGCATCACCAAAGGCAAGTGGAGCACCTTGCTCACTGAGTTGCTGGAGTTCAAGCGCGGTTACGACGCCAATCAACCGCTGAGCGATGCGTTGCCCTCGATCGCCACTGGACATGGGGCCCGATATGCCGGCATGGGGCTGCGCGACCTCTGCGACGCGCTGCACGCCTGCTATCGCAACAGCGCCACACCCAAGGCGCTGCGACGCATGTACACCAAGCTGCCGGAGTTGGCGATGAAGCCGGCTGACGCCTATGACAAGCTGGTCCGTGGCGACGTGGAGCCGGTGCCCCTGGACAAGCTGCAAGGGCGCATCGCCGCTGTGATGCTGGTGCCCTATCCGCCGGGCATCCCTTTGATCATGCCGGGCGAGCGCTTTACGGCTGAAACACGCGCGATAATCGACTATCTGGAGTTCGCGCGAACCTTCGACATCAGCTTCCCGGGCTTCGATATCGACGTCCATGGGCTCAACTGTCAGGAAAGTCCTACAGGTCGCTGCTATACAGTGGACTGCATCAGGGAATAAATCGGACTGCGGGGGAACGCGATGGCGACTGGGGAAGTGGCGAAGCCTCGCGGCAGAATGGGGTTCTGGACCTGCACCGCGCTGGTGGTGGGCAACATGATCGGCTCGGGCGTGTTCCTCCTTCCCTCGAGCCTGGCCGCCTACGGTGGCCTCAGCCTGTTCGGCTGGCTGATCTCCAGCACCGGAGCGGTGATCCTTGCGTTGACCTTTGCCCGTCTGGCGAGGCTCAACCCCTCGGCCGGGGGACCTTATGCCTATACCCGCGACGGATTTGGAAACTTTGCCGGCTACCTCTGCGCCTGGACCTACTGGAAGGCTGCGTGGATAGGCAATGCGGCCATCTCCGTGACCCTGGTGGGCTACCTGCAGGTCTTCATTCCCGCGCTGCGCGATCCGGTGCTGATGGTGGGCACCGCAATCGGCGCGATCTGGCTCTGCACCCTGATCAACCTGCGCGGCATCGGCGCATTCGGCCTGGCACAGAACATTCTCACCGCGCTCAAGCTCATCCCACTGCTGCTGGTGGGTATTCTCGGCTGGTTTTCCTTCCATCCCGAATACCTGCGAATTCCCGAGGTCAGCGAGCTGCCGCCAGGCGCTGGCGGATACGCCAATGCCATCGCCACCACGGCGGCACTCACGCTCTGGTCATTCATTGGCCTGGAGTCGGCGACCGTGCCGGCGGATGATGTCGACGACCCCAAACGCACCATCCCACGGGCCACGGTGTTTGGGACCCTGGTGGCGGCCGGGGTCTACATCCTTTCCATTACTGCCGTACAAGGCGTTCTGCCGCCTGACGTGCTGATGCATTCCACGGCGCCTTTCGCCGATGCAGCGCGGGTGCTGGTGGGGGAGTGGGGCTATCACCTGGTGGCCGGCGGCGCGGTGATCGCCTGCCTGGGCGCGCTGAATGGCTGGGTCCTGCTGCAGGGCCAGATTCCGATGGCCACCGCCCGCGATGGCCTGTTGCCTGAATCTCTGGCGCAGACCAACAAGTACGGCGTGCCGGCCCATGGCCTACTGGTTTCCGGTGTGCTGGTCACTGCGCTGGTGCTGGTGGATGGCCAGGGCGACCTGGTGGACGTGTTCAACGTCATCATCCTGCTCGGCACCATGACAGGCGTGGTGCCTTATGCCTTCTGCACCGCAGCGCTGCTGCAGCAACTGGCGGTGAAGCCCGGCGACTTCTCCGAGCGCGAACGTGGTCGGCTAGTGGCCATCGGCGTGTTGGGCTTCGTCTATTCCATCTGGGCCCTTTACGGCACCGGCGAGCAGGCCATCTTCTGGGGCTTCCTCGTGCTCATGGCCGGCATTCCGCTCTATACCTGGCGGCAGTGGCGCAATCGGGTGCAGGCCGAGGCGGCCGTCAGAGCCAATGGCTGACGGCCCACCAGCCGAGTACGCCCATTACGATGGTGTAGGGCAGGGCCATCCACACCATGCGGCCGTAGGACAGGCGCACCAGCGGTGCCACGGATGAGGTGAGCAGGAAGAGGAAGGCCGCCTGGCCGTTGGGCGTGGCGACACTGGGCAGGTTGGTACCGGTGTTGATGGCCACCGCCAGGGTGTCGAAATGCTCGCGGGTCATGTTCCCGGCATCCAGCGCGTTCTTCACTTCGGTGATGTAGATAGTGGCAACGAAGACGTTGTCGCTGATGGCCGAGAGCAAACCGTTGGCGATGAACAGCATCCCCGGTTGCTGGTCCACCGGCATCGCCAGTACCGCGTGGATGATCGGGGTGAACAGGTGCTGCTGCTGGATCACCGCCACCACCGCGAAGAAGGTCACCAGCAGGGCGGTGAAGGGCAGGGCGTCCTGGAATGCGCGGCCAATCTGGTGCTCGTCGGTGATGCCGTTGAAACTGGTGATCAGCACGATCACCAGCAGGCCAATCAGTCCCACTTCCGCCACATGCAGCGCCAGGCAGAGGATGAGAATCAGCGCTGCCACGCCCTGGACCATCAGCGCCAGACGCTGGTTCTGGTTGCGCCGCAGGTTCTCTTCATGGGCGAAGTCAGCCAGCACCTGCCGTACGCTGTCTGGCAACTGGGCGCCGTAACCGAACCAGCCCAGTTTCTCCAGCAGCACGCAAGTCAACAGGCCCGCCGCCAGCACCGGCATCGACACCGGCGCTACGTTCAGGAAGAAGTCCTTGAAGTGCCAGCCGGCCTCGTGGCCGATCAGCAGGTTCTGCGGTTCGCCCACCAGGGTGCAGACACCGCCCAGGGCGGTGCCCACGGCGGCATGCATCAGCAGGCTGCGGAGGAAGGCACGGAAGGTCTCCAGATCCTCGCGGCTGGAGCTGGCGACGTCGTGGTCGGAGTCGGGGCTGTGCTCATCGCCCGCACCCTTGCCGGAGGCTACGCGGTGGTACACGCCGTAGAACCCGAGGGCAACGCTGATGATCACGGCAGTCACGGTCAGCGCGTCAAGGAAAGCCGAAAGGAAGGCCGCCAGCAGGCAGAACATCAAGGCCAGCAGGGTCTTGCTGCGCACGCCGAGCAGCAGGCGGGAAAACAGCAGGAGCAACAGGTCCTTCATGAAATAGATGCCCGCCACCATGAACATCAGCAGCAGGATCACTGGAAAGTTGTGCTTGAGCTCCTCGTAAACCGCGTCGGGTGTCGCCAGGCCGAGCAGTATTGCCTCCAACACCAGGAGCCCGCCCGGCAGCAGGGGATAGCACTTGAGAGCCATGCCCAAGGCGAAGATGAACTCACCTACCAGCAACCACGAGCACACCACCGGGCCGAGAAGCCAGAGCACTACCGGATTCAGCACCAGGAAGCCGATGATCGTCAGCTTGTACCAGCGCGGCGAGTTGCCGAGGAAATTGCGGCCGAGGGCGACGGCGGGCGAGGCGGGCATCGGGGTTGTCCTTGGACTTGTGGTTACAGATGGGCGCAGGGAAAGTGACAGCCTGGTCCCGGTAGATCAAGCGTTTAAGCCGGCTTTTCGATGTGAAGTGGCAATTGCATGGCGTGGCCTGCGTCACAGTGGGCAGCATCGACTTTTACTTCGTGCTTGTTATAGTTGCCGGGCTTCCTGAATGACACTTTTTCTGTGGCGCACGCCGAGGACTGACCCGTGCCTGATTACAAAGCCTTCCGCGTAGAGTTGGCAGACAAGATCGCCCATGTGCAGATCAATCGTCCGGAAAAGATCAACGCGATGAATGCCGATTTCTGGAAAGAGATCGTCGATGTATTCCGCGAGATCGAGGATAACGATGAAGTTCGGGTAGTGGTGCTTTCCGGCGCGGGCAAGCATTTCTCCTCGGGCATCGACCTGATGATGCTCGCCTCCGTCGGTGCCCAACTTGGTCCGGATGCTGGTCGCAACGCACGCGCCCTGCGCCGGAAGATTCTAGAGCTGCAAGCCTCGTTCAACGCTGTCGACAACTGCAGCAAACCGGTGATCGCGGCTATCCAGGGCTACTGCCTGGGTGGCGCCATTGACCTGATTTCAGCTTGCGACATGCGTTACTCGACCGCCGATGCGCAGTTCTCCATCAAGGAAATCGACATCGGCATGGCGGCTGACGTCGGCACCCTGCAGCGCCTGCCGCGCATCATCGGCGACGGCATGATGCGCGAACTGGCCTATACCGGCCGCACCATCGACGGTGAAGAGGCGCAGCGCCTCGGGCTGGTCAATCGAACCTACGCCGACCAGGTCGCCCTGCTCGACGGGGTGTTCGGCATCGCCCATCAGATCGCCGCCAAGTCCCCTATCGCCGTACGCGGAACCAAGGAAATGATCCGCTACATGCGCGACCACCGGGTCGACGATGGCCTCGAATACATCGCCACCTGGAACGCCGCCATGTTGCAATCGGCCGACCTGCGCGTGGCCATGACAGCCCACATGAGCAAGCAGAAGCCAGAGTTCGCTGACTGATGCGATTCCGCACACTCGCGCGGGAGGCGCATTAAGGCATGGTCACTGGAGTCACTTCGCTGGGGCTGGTGCGCGACGAACTGTTCGCCACCATGGAACATGCGGAACAGAGCCTCGAGCAATTCATTGCCGAGCGTCAGAACGGCAGCCTTTTGCAGCTGGCCGTGGAAGCCATGCACCAGGTACGTGGAACGCTCAACCTGATCGAGCTCACCGGCGCCGAACTGCTGGCCCAGGAGCTGCTGGACCAGGCCACCGACATTCCCACGGGAGCGGGCGAGGAGCGCGACGTCCAGCTGGCAGCGCTGAGCAATGCACTGCATGTGCTGCGCCGCTACCTGGAGAATCTCGACCTGCATCGCCAGGAAATGCCGGAGCTGCTGCTGCCCGCCATCAACGACCTGCGTCAGGCTGGCGGCCAGCCGCCACTGCCGGAGAGTTACTTCTTCAGCGTCCGCCTGGACCAGGCGCGTCGTGTCGCGGTGGAGGTTCGGTTGCCGGAAGGTGCCGATCCCGACGCCCTGGCCCGGCGTTTCCGTCAGGCCTATCAGCAAGGGCTGCTCGGCTTCCTGCGCGGACAAAAGGTATCCAGTGCGCTGCGCACGATGGAGCGCGCACTTGGTGGCCTCGAACGCCTGTATGGCGATCAGCCCCGTGGCCGCCTGTGCTGGATCGGTGCGGCCGCAATCGAGTCGCAACTGGCCGGCCAACTGTTGGCGCGCAAGTCGCGCAAGCAGCTGTTTTCGCGGCTGGACCGTGAGCTGAAGTCGCTGCTGGCCAACGCCGCCTACGAGGCGCCGCGTAATCTGCAGAAGGAACTCCTCTACCTGGTTGCGTTGGCCGACAGCCAGGCACCTCGCTCCCAGGAACTGCGCGAAGTCTTCGGCATGACCGCGCTGCCTTTTACCGACCAGCTCCTGGAGCAGGAATACCAGCGTCTGTCCGGCCCTGGTCAGGCGGTTATGCGTTCGCTGTCCTCGGCCATCTTCGAGGAGCTGAACAGCGTCAAGGATATGATCGACCTGATCGAGCGCGGCACTGCGCCGGGCGAGTCCTTTGGAAGCCTGCACGCTCTGCTCGGAAAGCTGGCCAAGACGCTCGTCATGGTCGGCCTGAACTCCCCCGGCAATGCCTTGCAGGTACAGCTGCCGATGGTGGCGGCCTGGGGCGCAAGCAAACCAGTCGATTCCAGCGAACTGCTCAAGCTCGCCGATGCGGTGCTTTATGTGGAAAGCATGGTGGCCGGCCTCGATAGCGGCGAGCGCCGAGGCGTGCGCCAGGCCGTCGAGCCGGGGCATGAAGCGGAGTCCTTCGCCAATCATCAACTGGCCGAAGCGCGTATCGTGGTGCTGGATGAAGCCCAGGCGGGGCTGTCCCTGGCCAAGCGGGCCATCACTGCGTATCTCGAATCGAACGGCGACAAATTGCACCTGGCCAACGTACCGGTAAGTCTGCAAGCCGTGCGTGGCGGGCTGTGGTTCCTCGGTCAGGAGCGCGCCGCCGCCCTGGTTGCCGCCTGCGCGGAATACATCCAGCAGCAGATGCTGGAAACCTCCTTGATGCCTTCGGAGCAGATGCTTGAAACCCTGGCAGATGCCCTGACCAGCCTCGAGTATTACCTCGAAGGCGGCGCCGGCATGCGTCGTGGCTTCCAGACCGATGTGCTCGACCTGGCCGCCAATAGCGTGCGCGCCCTCGGCTTGCCGGTGGCGGCCTGATATGGCGGGCGAGCGCTGGCAGTCGGGCTTGCTGGATGCCTCGGCACCTGGTGGCTGGGCCGTGGCCCACTGCCGCCAGCAGTTCCTCACTGACAGCAATGGCGTGCTGTTTCCCCGTGAGTGGCTGAAGCGCCAGGAGTTGCCGGTGCTCGCCGAGCATGGCATCGGTCACTTCGATGGTGACCCTATCTACCTGCTGGAGCTGGCTCACCCGGCCGACGTGGCTGGCTGCTTCTGGCAGGGTCTGCGCCAGGTGATGTTGCAGGGTGATCCGGATACCTTCCGCATGCTCGGTTACGCCAGCCAGATTGGTACCTGGGCGGACCAGAACCGTTTCTGCGGCAGCTGTGGTCAGCGTATGGAGCAGGTCACGGGCGAGCGTGCAATGCGCTGCCCGAGCTGTGAAGTTCACCATTATCCGCGGCTGTCACCGAGCATGATCGTGCTGGTGAGTCGTGGCGACGAGTTGTTGCTGGCGCGCTCGCCACGCTTCGTCAGTGGCGTCTACAGCACGCTGGCGGGTTTCGTCGAACCCGGCGAGTCCGTGGAAGAGTGCGTGGCTCGCGAGGTGCGGGAAGAGGTCGGCGTAGAAATCGGCAATATCCAGTACATCTCCAGCCAGAACTGGCCGTTCCCGCATTCGCTGATGCTTGGCTTCCACGCCGAATACCGTAGTGGTGAGATCGTGCCGCAGCCCGGTGAGATCGAAGATGCCCGCTGGTTCCCCGTGGATGCGCTGCCGCCATTGCCGGCGCAGCGCTCCATCGCGCGTTACCTCATCGACCTCTACGTTGCGCGTCGTCTCGGCCTAGCCGATCCAGTGTTGCCACACTAGACGCGCGGTCAGCGCCAGTACCACCAGGATGAACACCGGGCGGATGAACTTGGCGCCGCCCTTGATGGCGGTGCGTGCGCCGAGGAAGGCACCAGCCATCAGCGCCACCCCCATGCTGATACCCAGTGCCCAGGCGACCTGGCCGGCGGCGATGAAGACCACCAGGGCCATGGCGTTGCTGACGAAGTTCATGCTGCGGGCGACGCCGCTGGCGCGCACCAGGTCCAGGGGATAGAGCAGCAGGCTGCTGACGGTCCAGAAGGCGCCAGTGCCAGGGCCGGCCACACCGTCGTAGAAACCCAGTCCGAGGCCCTGGGGCCATTGGCAGTCACGGGGTATCGGTGCGTCCTGGCTGTGCTCGACATCCGGCGTCTTGCCGAACAAGAGGTAGAGGCCACATCCGAAGACCACCACCGGCAGCATCTGGTTGAGCCATGCAGCGGGTAGCCAGTGAGCGATCACCGCGCCCAGTGCGGCGCCGATGGCCGTGGCGATCAATGCGTTGCGCCATTTCGATGGGTCGAACAGCTTGCGCCGGTAGAAGGTGTAGCTGGCGGTGGCGGAGCCGAAGGTGGCGCAGAGTTTGTTGGTGCCCAGCACCAGGTGGGGCGGCAGACCCGCAGTGAGCAGGGCGGGGATGGTCAGCAGGCCGCCGCCGCCCGCGATGGCATCGATGAATCCGGCAAGAAAGGCAACGGCGGCGAGAATCGCCAGGGTGGCGGGATCGACCGCCAGCTCGAAGGGGATTGGCATGGAAAACGAGGTCCGTGTCTACAACTGCCGCGTGGCTTGTGGCTGCGGCTTTGGGAGTTGCGCATAATGCCGGCATTTTCACGCATAAGGAATGGGCTCCATGCAGTATGACGGCCTGGCCTGGGCTACTGCCCTGCTGGCGGTGTTGGTCGCGGTAGTGGCGGGACGCATTCTCTTCGACCGCAGCTGGTTCCTCGGCTGGCTCCGTGGCACCTGTGGGCTGGCATTCCTCGCCCTGGCGTTGCTGGTAGCGTTGGTGGCCCGGGATCTGTGGAGCTACAGCA
Source organism: Pseudomonas sp. JS3066 (assembly GCF_036328175.1). NCBI lineage: Bacteria > Pseudomonadati > Pseudomonadota > Gammaproteobacteria > Pseudomonadales > Pseudomonadaceae > Pseudomonas > Pseudomonas sp. JS3066. The sequence goes on along the minus strand of NZ_CP143312.1, from coordinate 3,367,077 downwards.
CGCTACCCGAAGACAAGCCATTGGTGACCCTGAGCTTCAAATCCATGGGGCCGCAGAGCTATCAGGTCACCTTGCTCGAGGGGGCTACCGAGCGCGAACTGCTGCTGGATGGCGACCTTTGGCAGCTGGATGCGCGCCTGTTCAAGTGGAAAGGGTTGGGCAACCTGCTGGGGCTTCAACCGGGCTACCGCCTGGAGCGGTTGTCGGGTCGCTTCCTGGCCATCGAGCAGCAAGCCCTGGCCCAGCACCCGCGCGCGCAACTGGCGAGCAGCCCCTACGGCGTCGATCTTTGGCGCTGGCTGCGTCTGGCACAGCGCGACTTCTTCCTTTTCGTGCCTGAGGCTCAGCGTGTGACCTATCTGCCGATGGCTGACGGTGCGGTGTATTCCGTGAGTCTGTCACCCACAGGCCTGCTGGCCCAGCCACTGAACCAGGTGGCCAAGGAAGCGTTGAAGGACTGGCGCTGATTCCAGGACATCTCACTGCGGGAGCGAATTCACTCCCACAGAATCCTGGACATGAAAAAGGGAGCCCTCGGGCTCCCTTTTTCATGGGCGTGATCCTCAGGAGAGGAAGCCGCCGTCGACGTTCAGTGCAACGCCGGTGGTGTAGCTGGAGGCATCGCTGGCCAAATACAGAACGGTGCCAGCCATCTCGCTCGGGTCGGCAACGCGCTTGAGCGGGATGCGCTGCAGGGCGACGTTGAGGATGGCATCGTTCTTCACCAGGGCCGAAGCGAACTTGGTGTCGGTCAGGCCCGGCAGCAGGGCGTTGCAGCGGATGCCGAACTGGGCGCATTCCTTGGCGAAGACCTTGGTCATGCTGATCACGGCGGCCTTGGTCACGGAGTAGATGCCCTGGAACTCGCCTGGGGAAACGCCGTTGATGGAAGCGACGTTGATGATGCTGCCACCACCGTTCTGCTTCATCAGCTTGCCGCCTTCGATGGACATGAAGTAGTAGCCACGGATGTTGACGTCCACGGTCTTCTGGAAGGCCGACAGGTCGGTGTCCAGCACGTTGCAGAACTGTGGGTTGGTCGCGGCGTTGTTGACCAGGATGTCGAGGCGTCCGAACTTCTCGCGGATCTCGGCAAAAACGTTCTGGATCTGTTCCATCTCGCCGATGTGGCAGGCGATGGCGGTGGCCTTGCCGCCTTCGGCGATGATGGCATCGGCGACGGCCTGGCAGCCCTCGATCTTGCGGCTGGAAACGATCACGTGGGCACCTTGCTGGGCCAGCAGCTTGGCGATGGCTTCACCGATGCCGCGGCTGGCGCCTGAAACGAAGGCGATCTTGCCGTCGAGGTCGAACAGGTTGGTCTTGGACATGGGGTTCCCCTTGTTGTAAGCCGGTTTACAGCCGTGATTGGTTGATGACCTGCAGGCTCATCTGCTCCAGCAGCTTGTTCATGTGGATGAACTGGGCGAAGCGCTTGTCCTGGGTCTGGCCGTGGAAGTAGCGGTAGTAGATCTGCTGCACGATGCCGGCCAGGCGGAACAGGCCGTAGGTGTAGTAGAAATCGAGGTTGGTAATGGGCGGCAGGCCGGCGCGCTCGGCGTAGTAGTCGGCGAACTCCTGGCGGGTCAGCATGCCCGGCAGGTGGCTCGGCTGGCGGCGCATCAGTTGCACCGGCGCTGGGTCCTTGGCCTCGATCCAGTACGCCAGGGTGTTGCCCAGGTCCATCAACGGATCACCGATGGTGGTCAGCTCCCAGTCCAGTACGCCGATGATCTTCAGCGGGTCATTCGGATCGAGAATGACGTTGTCGAAGCGGTAGTCGTTATGCACGATGGCCGGCTTGTGGTGGTCTGCGGGCATCTTGTCCTTGAGCCAGGCCTTCACCGGTTCCCAGGTCGGGGCGTCCGGAGTCGTGGCCTTCTCATAGCGGTCGGTCCAACCCGCGATTTGGCGCTGCACGTAGCCTTCCGGTTTGCCCAGGTCGCCCAGGCCGCAGGCGTTGTAGTCGACCTTGTGCAATTCGACCAGCTTGTCGATGAAGCTCAGGCAAAGCTCACGGGCCTGGCCTTCCTCGAGCTTCATGTCGGCTGGGAGGTCGGCGCGCAGGATCACGCCCTTCACCCGCTCCATCACGTAGAACTCGGCACCGATCACCGATTCGTCAGTGCAGTGCACGTACGCCTTCGGGCAGTAGGGGAAGCCGGAATTGAGCTGGTTGAGGATGCGAAACTCACGGCCCATGTCATGGGCGGATTTCGCCTTGTGGCCGAAGGGTGGACGGCGCAGCACGAACTCCTGGTCGGGGTATTCCAGCAGGTAGGTCAGGTTGGATGCACCGCCAGGGAACTGGCTGATGCGCGGGGTGCCGGTCAGGCCTGGAATGTTGGCCTTCAGGTATGGGTCGATAACAGCGGCGTCGAGCTCTTCGCCTTCGCGGATGCGGGTGGACTGATCAGTAAGCGTCATGCTTATCCCTTCTACTTATGATGGGGGCCCGAGACTATTCGCTAATCTAATGCCGCCTTGGCGGCGTCACAAGCTGAACGAGCCGTTATAGACAAAGGTGTTGCAGCACAATCAGGCTGCCTGATTCGCCTGTGCCGTCTGCATCGGGCGAAAAAAAACCGGAGCCCTGGGACTCCGGTTTCTTGTTCGTGATCTGAGCGTTGAGCTTAGACCGGGAACAGTTCGCCGAGCTTCATCGCCAGCATCATGTCGCCTTCGGCGCGCAGCTTGCCGGCCATGAAGGCCTGCATGCCGTCGGTTTCGCCGGTCATGATGCCGACCAGGGTGGCGCTGTCCATGATCAGGGTGACGTTCGGATTCGGGGCATCACCCTGCTGTACGTCGCAGGTGCCATCCTTGACTACCAGGTAGTGGTTGTCGCCATCTTCGATGTTGAACTGGAATACCAGGTCCAGGCCAGCGGCGGCACCGGCGTTGAACTTGGACTGCATGGTTTTGACGATGTCAGCAACGTTGGTCATGGTGTTTTCCTTTTTCTAGGGTTTTATCCAGCGGCCCTTCCGGCCGCGGTGGGCCGGACTCAGCGATAAGTGATGAGTTCCGGCGCCTTCAACAGTTCCAGATGCACATGACTGTTGAAGGAAGCCAGGGTCACTTCGCTTCCACGGAACTTCAGGCGGCTGAGCGAGGTGTTTACGATCTGCCAATTGAGGCTGAAGGCGCTGTCGGCCGGTACACCCGCTACCAGGTGGAGCAGGGCGGTGATGGTGCCGCCCGAGGTGAACACGGCAATGTTCTGCTTGCTGTCAGCGTCGGCCAGGACACGTTCAAGACCACCACGGACCTGCTCGACGAAGGCGGACCAGCTCTGTAGGCCAGGCTTGTCGTACTCACCGGAGACCCAGCGCAGCACCAGCTTGGAGAACAGGCGCTGGAACTCGGCGCGGTTCTGCACGGCGTTGCGCAGCACGTGCAGCGCTTCGGGTTCTTCTGGAAGCAAATCCGGGAGCAGGGCGCGAATCACCGCGTCGGCATCGAATTCGTTGAAGGCTGGATCGATCTGGATTGCAGGAGCGCCAAGACCGGCAGCGTCGAACTGTGCGAGTGCGGCCTGGGCGGTATGCTGCTGGCGACGCAGGTCGCCGCTGTAGCAACGATCCAGACGCAGGCCCAGTTGGGCAAGGTGGGCGCCGAGTACTTCGGCCTGGCGGATGCCGGTGGGCGAGAGGACATCGTAGTCATCGGCGCCGAAGGAGGCCTGGCCATGTCTTATCAGATAGATGCTGCCCACGTACTGGCGTCCCGTGAGGTTGAAAGTTCCGCGAGGGTATGAGGAAGCCAGGGGGCTGTCAACGAAAAAACATACGCTTGTTTGAATGCATTCCCACTGTTTATGCAGACGTTTCCGTTAACTGGCGAGCCGGGAATGGCGCCGTTATGCTTGCGGGTCTTCGCGCCACCGAAAGGCCGGTGCCAGTTGGGATAACAAAGGGGATTCAAGTGGAGTTCTTTGCCGAGTACGCAGGTTTTCTGGCCAGGACCGTGACTGTGCTGGTGGCCATCCTTGTCGTGCTGGTGGCCATCGCGGCGTTGCGTGGCCGCAACCGTCGTGTGGCCAGCGGTCATCTGGATGTACGCAAGCTCAACGACTTCTACAGGGACCTGCGCGAGCGCCTGGAGCACTCGGTGCTGGACAAGTCGCACGTGAAAGCCGCGCGCAAGGCTGAAGCCAAGGCAGCGAAGAAAGCCAAGAAGACGGCCGAGATGAAGCCACGGGTCTTCGTGCTGGACTTCGATGGCGACATCAAGGCTTCGGCAACTGATCACCTTCGCCATGAAGTGACCGCTCTGCTGTCGATGGCCACGGACAAGGACGAAGTGGTGGTGCGACTGGAAAGCGGGGGTGGCATGGTACACAGCTACGGCCTGGCTTCGTCGCAACTGGCGCGCATTCGCGATGCTGGCGTACCGCTCACGGTCTGCGTGGACAAGGTCGCGGCCAGTGGTGGTTACATGATGGCGTGCATCGGCAACAAGATTCTCGCAGCGCCTTTCTCCATCATCGGTTCCATCGGTGTCGTTGCGCAGCTGCCAAATGTGCATCGACTGCTGAAGAAGCACGATATCGACTTCGAGGTGCTTACCGCCGGCGAGTACAAGCGCACGCTGACTGTGTTCGGCGAAAACACCGATAAGGGCCGGCAGAAGTTCCAGGAGGACCTGGAAACTACTCATGAGCTGTTCAAGGGCTTCGTCGGGCGCTATCGCCCGCAGCTGGATATGGCTGAGATCGCCACGGGCGAGGTCTGGCTGGGCATGGCGGCGCGGGACAAGCAACTGGTGGACGAGCTGAGTACCAGTGACGAGTACCTTGCTACGCGGGCCAAGGAAGCAGAACTGTTCCATTTGCACTTTGCCGCTCGCAAGAGCTTGCAGGAGCGCGTAGGGCTTGCCGCCAGTGTGACGATCGATCGTGTGCTGCTGAGCTGGTGGGAGCGGCTGAGCCAGCAGCGTTTCTGGCAGTAAACCCGATCTGCGCCAGGCCCTCTCAACCGCCTGCATTGAGTGACTCGGTTTCCCAAAAGCGAGTCGCCGCGTGTTTTTGTCGCACGCTGCCCCCCTCATCTCTCTCCTTCACTACCGTCGGCAAGATCTTGGCTAACTCCAGTTGCCGACGGAGAAGTGCCGCCATGACTGCCGATAGTGGAGACAGAAGCAAGCGCAAGGAAACCCGGTTGTTCCTTTTCCTGGTGGCGTGTCTGTTTCCCATCCTTGCCGTGATGATCGTCGGCGGATACGGCTTCATCGTCTGTATCTACCAGATGATCGCCGGGCCCTCCTGTGTAAAGGGCTGATCGACCGCCGGCTCAGTGCGTCCCAGGTCAAAGTCGCGGTGCTTTCCACGTTCCGGCACCGCAGCTTCGACCTTGCCGACATACCCATGGTGTTCAAACCGCAGAGCGACCTGTTCATCCTCAACTACATCGCCAACCACATCATCCAGAGCGGCGCGGTCAATCAAGACTTCATCGACAAGCACGTCAGGTTCGCCCAAGGTGCCGAAGTCATCGGCTACGGGCTGAGGCCTACCGACCCGCTGGAACAAAAGGCGAAGAACGCGGCCAAGGCCAACACCTGGTCCGACATCGTTTTCGACGAGTTCGCTGCTTACGTGAAGCTCTATACCCTCGAGCGTGCGGCCAAGGAATCCGGGGTTTCCGCCGCGCACCTGAAAGCCCTGGCCGAGATGTATGCCGACCCGAAGCGCAAGGTGGTGTCGTTCTGGACAATGGGTTTCAACCAGCACACGCGTGGGGTCTGGGCGAATAACCTGATCTACAACATTCATCTGCTCACCGGGAAGATCAGCGAAGCCGGTAATAGTCCATTTTCTCTCACCGGCGCGCTGGCTTCGGGCGAGGCTACCTGCATCGACTGTCACAAGGGGATCGCACACCACCTCCCTGACATGACTGGTGTGAAAGGGTGGCAGTAGCGCTCCAGGTTGGTGGTTATCAGGTCAGCTCGGGCAGCAACACGCTCTTCCACAGGGACTGTTCGTACTGCGGTTTGAAGAATCCGAAGTGGCCGATGTTCTGCTCGCCCACATCGGCGGGCGCGATGCGTTTGAAGCGTTTCTCTGCCTGGCGATAGAAGCTGTGCAGCGACTCGGTGTTGCGCCCGGACATCATCTCGTCGTCGGTAAAGGAGATCGAGGTGATGGGCGTACGTACCGCGGAAAAAGCCTCCCTCACTTCTTCGCCTTCAGCGCCCACGGCGTACTCCGGGTCCAGGCACCAGCGCCGCCACTGATTGATTACTCCCTTGGGCAGGTCGCCCACCATCCCCAAGCGCTTGCCGGGGAAGTAACCGGCCAGAGGCGTAACCAGCGGGGCGACCAGGAACCACAGGAGCCAGACGCGGCGGCGCAGTTCGGCGGTGTTCTCGCGCCAGTAGCCGCTACCCGTAGCAATGGTCAGCACTTTGCTGATGCGTTCTGCCCCTTCGACGAAGGGCAGGATCTGTCCTCCCAGGCTGTGACCGATCCAGTACAGTGGCTTGCTGCCGGCCGCATTGGCCACCAGTGAGAGCATGGTGCTGCAGTCATGGCGGGCCCAGTCGAGGATGTCCACGTTCAGGTTGCGCAGATGGCCATTGCGCGACTGGCCCATGCCGACATAGTCGAACGTGGCGACCAGGTAACCCCGGTCCGCCAGCCAGGTGGCGAAAGGGGCGTAGTAGCGTTGCGGCACACCCATGGCAGGTACTATCAGCACTGCAGCCTGGACCTCGCCTTTGGGGCGGAACCAGTTGGCGCTGATGAAGTGGCCGTTGCCGTTGTCGATCCGGGTTTCTGTCGAGCTGCTCATTGCATCCATCCTGACGTCGAGAGGCTTCTGGAAAAGCGTGAACCCGGGCAGTATACGAAGGCTAGAAAAGTATTCTAGAAAAATATTCTAGTCTCATCAAAGGACATTCATGAGCCGTCCCTCGCGCAAAGACGACATTCTCCAGGCCGCCTTGGCCTGTTTCAGTGAACAAGGGGTGGATGCCACCACCATCGAGATGATTCGTGATCGCTCGGGTGCCAGCATCGGTAGCCTCTATCACCATTTTGGTAACAAGGAGCGGATCATCGCTGCGCTCTACCTGGAGGGGGTCAGCGGCTATGCGCGCTTGCTGGAGGCAGGCTTCGCCAAGGTCGACAGTGCCGAGGGTTGCATCAAGCTGCTGGTGGCCTGCTACGTCGATTGGGTGCTGGCGAACCCGGATTGGGCTCGTTTCATTCTGCACAGCCGGGGGAGGGTAGAGGCGAGCGAGTTGGGCGAGCAGCTTCGCGAAACCAATCGCTTGCACCACGGGCGAATCGACGAGGTTCTGCGGCCCTACCGCGAACAGGGTGCCTACCGTGAAATGCCTCGTGACTGCTTCGTTTCCGTCGTCATCGGCCCGGTACAGGATTTCACCCGCAATTGGTTGGCCGGGCGCACCCGCACGAGCCTGGCCGATTGCCGCGAGTTGTTCATGCAGGTGGCATGGGACGCGGTTCGCGCCTAGTCCTTGGTGGAAAATGTACTTGTGGAGCGAATTCATTCTCGAATGAATGCGCCCCACAAACACCACACCCAACAAAAAGCCCCGCAGATGCGGGGCTTTTTATCGGCGCGTCACTCAGGCCGTGCGGCGGCGGAACAGCGGCAGGGGCTGATCGCTGGACGCCTGGTAGACCTCGGAGAACTCCTCGAAGGCCTTGAGGGCGTCGTACGGGTCCTTGTCCGCACGCAGGGCGAAGGCGTCGAAACCGCAACGCTTGAGGGCCCAGAGCTGGTCGCGCAGCACATCGCCAATCGCGCGCACTTCGCCCTTGTAGGCGTAGCGCTGGCGTAGCAAATAGGCGGTAGAGGAGTGACGGCCGTCGGTGAAAGCCGGGAAGTTCAGGGCGATGACCTGGAAGTGCTCCAGGTCATCAGCGATTTCCTCGATTTCCTCATCGCTGTCCAGCCAGACGCCCAGGCCGCCATCGCGTGCCTTCAGCGCATGGGCGTGATCGCGCCAGAGCGCGAGCGGAATGATGATGTCGTCGCAGTTGGGGATGCCGTCGAGGGTCGCGTCCTTGGCCAGCAGATGCCAGGTCTCGTCGATGACCTGGCCGTTCTTAATGATTCGCTGCATATACGCGCTCCTTGAACGGATCGATACCGATACGGCGGAAGGTGTCGAGGAACTGCTCGTCCTCGGTGCGCTGTTCCACGTAGACCTTGATGATTTTCTCGATCACATCGGCCATTTCATCCTGGGCGAAGGACGGACCGAGGATCTGTGCCAGGCTGGCATCACGGCCGGCGCTGCCGCCGAGGGACACTTGATAAAACTCCTGGCCCTTTTTGTCCACGCCGAGAATGCCGATGTGGCCGACATGGTGGTGGCCACAGGCGTTCATGCAACCGGAGATGTTCAGGTCCAGGTTGCCGATGTCGAACAGGTAATCCAGGTCGTCGAAGCGACGCTGGATGGCTTCGGCCACCGGGATCGACTTGGCGTTGGCCAGGGAGCAGAAGTCGCCGCCCGGGCAGCAGATGATGTCGGTCAGCAGGCCCACGTTCGGCGTGGCGAAGCCAAGCTCACGCAGTTCTCCCCACAGGGCGAAGAGCTGGGACTGCTCGACGTCAGCGAGGATGATGTTCTGGTTATGGCTGTTGCGGACTTCACCGAAACTGTAGCGGTCGGCCAGGTCGGCGATGGCGTCCAGTTGCTTGTCGGTGACGTCGCCGGGGGCCACGCCGGTGGGCTTCAGTGACAGGGTCACAGCCACGTAGCCGGGCTTCTTGTGGGCCACGACGTTACGGGTGCGCCAGCGGCCGAAGCCGGGGTGCTCGGCATCCAGGGCTGCGAGGGCGGCGTCCTGGTCTTCCAGGGCCTTGTAGGTCGGGTCGACGAAGTGCTTGGCGACGCGAGCTACTTCAGCTTCGGTCAGGGTGGTGGGGCCATCCTTCAGGTTGGCCCACTCGGCATTCACGCGCTCGGCGAAGACTTCAGGGGTGAGTGCCTTGACCAGGATCTTGATGCGCGCCTTGTACTTGTTGTCACGGCGGCCATAGCGGTTGTACACGCGCAGGATGGCGTCGAGGTAACTGATCAGGTGCTGCCAGGGCAGGAACTCGTTGATGAAGCTGCCCACGATCGGGGTACGGCCCAGGCCGCCACCGACGGATACACGGAAGCCCAGTTCGCCGGCATCGTTCTGCACCGCTTCCAGGCCAATGTCATGGACTTCGATGGCCGCGCGATCGCTTACGGCACCATTGACGGCGATCTTGAACTTGCGCGGCAGGTGGGAGAATTCCGGATGGAAAGTGGACCATTGGCGGATGATCTCGCACCAGGGGCGCGGGTCGACGAGCTCGTCACGGGCAACGCCGGCGAACTGGTCGGTGGTGGTATTGCGGATGCAGTTGCCGCTGGTCTGGATGGCGTGCATTTGCACGGTGGCCAGCTCGGCGAGGATTTCCGGCACATCTTCCAGCTCCGGCCAGTTGTACTGGACGTTCTGGCGGGTGCTGATGTGGGCGTAGCCCTTGTCGTAGTCGCGAGCGATCTGCGCCAGCTTACGCACCTGGACCGAAGAGAGCAGGCCGTAAGGCACGGCAACGCGCAGCATGGGCGCGAAGCGCTGGATGTACAGGCCGTTCTGCAGGCGCAGCGGGCGGAATTCCTCACCCGAGAGCTCGCCTTCCAGATAGCGGCGGGTCTGATCGCGGAACTGCTTTACGCGGTCCTCGACGATCCGTTGATCGTACTCGTCGTATACGTACATGAAATGTCCTGTTGTCAGGCTGCTTACAGCTTTTCTGCGCGCACGGCCGCGCACTCCCCGCGGAGCCGGAGGAAGATACCAGTTCGGGGTTATGCGCAAAAGTGATGTTTGAGTATATGTAAAGAACCAAAAGTTATTGTTTGGCGGGGGTGCATAACCCTTCGGCTTGAGCCCCTGCAGGGGCTGGTCTTTACTCGATGTGCAAGCCGCCTATAACCACAACAAATGGGGGACGCCATGACCGATCATTCCGAGGACTCCAACCGTGACAGCAAGGTTGACGCCTGGGCCATCTTTTTCCTGATTCTGATCGCCGTTTCCACCGCTGTTTTCTGGGTCAGCCACCAATAAAGAAGGCGTAAAGCGGGCCAGCTTCCACTGGCCCGCTTCGTCGCGCCCGAATGCCCTGCAAGAAGTGGTTATACTTCGCCGCTGCTTTTTCAGGGTGATCGAATGAAAGGTCGCTACTCCTCCCTTCTTTTTGGCTTATGCCTGGCGTTCAGCCAGTCGCTGAGTGCCGCATCCGTGGTGTTTCTCAATCCGGGCCGTACTAGCGAGCCCTTCTGGGCCAGCTATGCGCAGTTCATGGAAGCCGCTGCCCGCGACCTGGGTATGGGTCTCGAGGTCCGATATGCCGAGCGCGATATGAACCTGATGCTTGAGCAGGCCCGCGAAGTGCTTCAGGGCGAGAATCGGCCCGATTACCTGCTGTTCGTCAATGAGCAGTATGCGGGACCGGAAATCCTGCGCCTGGCCCGAGGCAGCGGGGTCAAGCTGTTCACGGTGAACAGCAACCTGACACCCGACCAGCAGATGCTCACCGGGGCCACCCGGGAACGCTATCCCGACTGGATCGGCAGCATGGTCGCGAACGATGAGGAAGCCGGGTACCTGATGGCGCGTACGCTCCTGGATCTGCAGGAACAGCGTACGCCCGGTCAGCCCTTCGATGTGCTGGCATTCTCCGGCGTCAAGCAGACTCCCGCTGCGCAGCTACGCGAGCAGGGGCTCATGCGCGCCCTGGCGGAGGCTCCCAATGCCCGCTTGAGGCAGTTGGTCTATAGCGAATGGAATCGCGATCGTGCCTACACCCAGGCGTTGCAATTGTTCCAGCGCTATCCGGAGGCCAAGGTGGTGTGGTCGGCCAATGATGAGATGGCCTTTGGTGCAATGAAGGCTGCCATTGAGCTTGGGCATGAGCCTGGAAAGGATGTGCTGTTCTCCGCCTTGAACAATTCCACGGAAGTCCTGCACACCTATCTCGATGGGAAGATCAACGCCCTGGTCAGTGGCCACTTCACCATCGGCGGTTGGGCCATGGTGCTGCTCCACGACTATGACGCCGGACTGGATTTCGCCAGGCATGGTGGCAAGGACCGGGAAGTGCGGTTGTTCATGTCGCTGGATCGGGACAAGGCGACACGCCTGCTGCGGCGTTTCGAGCGACAGGGTTTCGATCTCGATTTCCGAAAATTCAGCCTGGTCGGCAAGAAGGCTGCCGGCGATTACCGATTCTCCCTCGAGCCGTTGATCGACTGAGGCTCACACGCCAGCGAAGTGAAGCACCAACTTCACCAGCCCATAGAGCACCAGCACGAAGATCGCCGTGAAGAGCACGCCCAGGATGATGAAGTGACTGGGCTTGCCGCGGCTGAAGTCGCGAGCGCGGTTCTTCCCGCTCTGCACGCCGAAGGCGGCCGCCAGCACGCTTTGCAGCATTTCCCGGAAGCTCAGGGGTTGGTCGTGATTCTTGTCGTCCATGGAGCACCTCCTGGCCTGAGCTTAGCTCGTTGGGCCGGATTTGCCGTTGGTCGTTTCAGGACGTGGGGCGGTGCAGGCGGCGGGTGTTGACCAGTTCCACTGCGCGGGCACGCAATTGTCCACAACCGCCCTCGACGTCCTGCCCGGCAGAGTTGCGGACCTTGGTGAGCACCCCGCGACTGTGCAGGTAGCGCACTATCTGCACGATGCGGTCACCGTCAGGGCGCTGGTATTCGTCCGTGTCCAGGCTGTTGTAGGGAATGAGGTTGAGCACCGCGTACTTGCCCTTGAGCAGACGCAGGATGCCATCCATTTCCTCCTGACTGTCGTTGATGCCCTTGAGTAGCGTCCATTGGTACTGGATCGGATAACCGATGGTGCGGGCATAGGTTTCGCCCAGCTCCACCAGTTCGTCCGGGGTGATGCGCGGTGCCTTGGGCAACAGCTGTTCGCGAAGATCGGCGCGGGTGGTATGCAAGGACAGGGCGAGGGCAGGCTTGACCCGCTCGCGAGGTAGTCGCTCGAACACGCGCATATCGCCCACGGTCGAAAACACCAGGTTCTTGTGGCCGATGCCGCCGTCGGTGCCTAGCAGGTCGATCGCTTCCAGCACGTTCTCCAGGTTGTGGGCGGGCTCGCCCATTCCCATGAACACCACCTTCTTCACCGGTCGGAAGCGGCGCGCGAGGGCGACCTGGGCAACGATTTCGGCACTGCCTATCTGACGAAGCAAACCGCTCTTGCCAGTCATGCAGAATACGCACCCCACAGCACAGCCAACCTGGGTGGAAACGCAGAGGCCGTCTCTGGGCAGTAGCACGCTCTCCACCATCTGGCCGTCGCGCAGCGCTACCAGCAGGCGGGCAGAGCCGTCGGAACCAGGGTGCTGGGAGTCCAGTCGCACCAGCGCGTCCAGCTGTTCGGCCAACGCAGGTAGGCCGTCGCGGACGCTCAGAGGCAGGAAGTTTTCAGTGTGCTGGCGACGGGTGCCGCTATCCAGGGGTTTGCCTTGCAGCCAGGCACGCACCACCCGTCCGCTGTGGACGGGGAGGGCGCCGAGGTCGGCCAGCTGTTGATGGATATCGCTGATACGCATGGGGCGCGCATCCTACCACTGTCCCCGAAGGCGTGGCAGGACCGCCAGGCGTCCAGCTTGCCGGCTTCAGGGAGCCTCTACGGTGATAGCCAATGCGGAGGTCATCCGGATAACCACTTCCTGATTGAGATAGGAAGGCTTTAGCTCGATGTCGGGGCGCACCCTCACGACCTTGCGGGTGCCATCGTCGAACTCCAGCGTGGCGGTGTGCTGTGTGGAGTCGATGGCTTTGACCACTGCAGTGACTTCCACGGTATTGGCCGCCAGCATGCCCGGTTTGTCGCCTTCGGGAGCGGTTGCGACCAGGCCGGCAGCGCCATCTTCATGGGCTTCGCCAGGCGCGCGCAGCTGGATTACCCGCTCGTGGGTCACCACTGCATTGACCCGGTCTCCGATTTTCAGCTGCGGGAAATTGCGCATTTCCGGCACCGCGTTGAAGGTCTGGCGATTGCCCTTTTCGTCTTCAAGAGTGAAGGTCCGCTTCTGATGATCGATGGCCGTAACGACCGCCGAGACTTGCTCCGTCTCCGTGACGACGCTACCTGGGACACCCTGGGCGTAGGCTTCGCCTGTGCTGGTGGTCGCGTCCAGACCATCATTCTCGGCATGACTGCTGCACGCTCCGAGCAGGCTGAGTGTGATCAAGAGCGCAGGGATATGGCTGGAGTGAGGCATGTCGTGTCCACCTTGTTTGATCGGCTTCCAGAATGATTGGATGCGCGGCAGGCGGTCGTCCATTTTTATCCGGGCATCCCGCCTGGTCGGCTTCTTCAGCGTAGGCGAGGCGACGACATTTGCCTCCGTGGTATTCTGGCGCGCTGTTCGATCCAGTGATCCAGGAGCTGTAAATGAAGTTCATCCATCAACGCGAGCACCTCAACGAGGGCGACCTGGTCGTCATCCAGTGCTCGCAGACCTGCAACATTCGCCTGATGAGTGATGCGAACTTCCGCAGCTTCAAGAACGGCGGCCGTCACAGTTATCACGGCGGCGCGTTCGACCGTTTCCCGGCGAAGATCGTGATCCCTAGTACCGGCTTCTGGAACGTCACTCTCGACACCGTTACCCGTCGCGCCATCAGCGTCACGCGCAAGCCTAACTTCGAGTGGTCGATCAAGTTCGTGAGACGTACCAAGGGCTGAGCCCAATGCATGGTAGGCCAGGCTAGTTGGTCTGGTCGCCGCTCAGTAGCAGCTCTGCAAGTCTGGCCGCGTGTTGACGCAACTCTGGCACCGCGGTCGCTTCCCAGTAACGGGCACGGAGCATGGGGCTCAGCAGGAACAGGCGCTCATGGGCGTCGTTGTCTCTGCCGATCAGGCGATAGTCCGCTGTGGCCTCCACGCCCAATCCTTCGTCGTCTCGTCGTACAACGCCACGGGCGTGTAAACTGTTCAACAGCGGCTCGTCCAGTCTTGTGAGGTCACTACAGGGCCCCGTGCAGTTGATGATGTGGTCGACCTCGAAGCGTTTCGTCTGCTGCTTTCCGCGCAGCTTCAGATCCAGTATCAGCGCCTCTTCGGAGGCCTTTGCCGTTCTCACGCATCCGGCGACTACCTCCAGATGGCGATGCTGTAGCATTGCTTCGATTCGCGCGGAGACTTTCGGTGCAGCTCTGTGTCGATGAACCTCCCAATATGGCTGCAAGTGGCGCAGAAAGCGTCTGCGCTCGCTGCTATCCAGCTGCTGCCAAAGCATTGGCGTCGCAGGGCGCAGCGCTGCGAGCGCTTCACGCCAGTCATAACCATCACGCTGGGCAGCGCGCACGTATGCCCGGATGCCGGACAGCAAGTGCCTAGTCCTGGCCCGACGGAGCAGCGAATCGGGTACCGCCGGAAGGTTTGGTGATTCCAGATTGGAGCGGTGGGCCTGAGGCAGAAGCGCCCGCCGTGAAAATGCTTGCAGCGTGCCGTTGTGGCCTTGGTCTTGAAGGGCCAGCGCCACGTCGAGCATGGTAAGTCCGGTGCCGATCAACAGGACCCTTGCATTCCGCTCGATTGGCCCGAGCGCGTGGGGCCGCCACGGGTCGCGAATGAATCGTGAATCTGAGGCAATGCTGGCGAGTGGAGCGGGTACCGCTGGTGCGAAGTTCCCCGTGGCAATCACAGCCTGTGTGCTTTCCAGGCGACGGCCGTCCAGCAAGGTCAGGACGACCTGGTCGGACGCCATGTCGATATCGATGACCTGGGCTACGACATGCTCGAACGAAACTACCGGAGATTTGCAGGCAATAGCCTCCGCCAAGCGCTGCTCCAGATAATCCCCATAGAGGCTCCGAGGCAGAAAGTCGCCCATCCGCGCGCTGGGCAATTTGGACTGGGCGTACAGGAGGAAATCGTCATGGCGTTCCGGGAACAGGCTCATGCGTCCTGCGGGAACGTTGAGTAGGTGGCTGGTCGAACGGGTGCCGTAGGCCAGTCCTCTCGCCAGGCGTCCTGAGCGATTGATCAGCTGAACATGCAGTGGTCCTCTAGCGTGGTTCAGCAACTGGACGGCCAGCGCCGTCCCACAGAATCCGCTGCCAATGATGCTGATGTGCTGATGCACTCTCATGCCTATCCCCCAATACGTCCTTCGGGCACACTGCTGCAACGGATCAGATCAATTGCAATGATGCAACGCGTGCCTTTTCTAGTTCTCGTAGCCGAGGTTCGGCGCCAGCCAGCGCTCGCTTACGGTCTGGTCCTGAGCCTTGCGTTTACTGTAGCTCTCGATCTGGTCGCGCTCGACTTTGCCCACGGCAAAATACTGAGCCTCGGGGTGGGCGAAGTACCAACCGCTGACCGCGGCCGCCGGGAACATCGCGTAGTGCTCGGTGAGGGTGACGCCGGAAGCGCCTTGCGGATCGAGCAGGCGGAAGAGGGTGCCTTTCTCGGTGTGGTCCGGGCAGGCCGGGTAGCCGGGAGCGGGGCGAATGCCCTTGTACTGCTCCTTGATCAGCGCCTCGTTGTTCAGTTGCTCGTCGGCGGCGTAGCCCCAATATTCCTTGCGCACACGCTCGTGCAGCCACTCGGCGCAGGCTTCTGCCAGGCGGTCAGCCAGTGCCTTGACCATGATCGCGCTGTAGTCGTCGCCCTTGGCTTCGTACTGCTTGGCCAGTTCTTCGGCACCGATGCCGGCGGTGGTGATGAAGCCGCCGACGTAGTCGGTGATGCCGCTTTCCTTGGGCGCGACGAAGTCGGACAGGCAGAAGTTTGGCTTGCTGTCAGGTTTGATGGTCTGCTGGCGTAGGTGGTGCAGTCGGGCGAGGGCCTTGCCGTGGTTGTCGTAGACCTCGATGTCATCGTGGTCCACCTGGTTGGCCGGCCAAAAGCCGAATACCGCGCGGGCCTTGATCTGCTTGCCCTCGATCAGCTGCTTGAGCATGGCCTGGGCGTCGTTGAACAGCGAGGTGGCCGCTTCGCCCACGACCTCATCGGTAAGGATGCGCGGGTACTTGCCGGCCAGGTCCCAGGAAATGAAGAAGGGTGTCCAGTCGATGTACTGGGCCAGTACGGCCAGGTCGATGTCTTCCAGTACCTGGGCGCCAGTGAAGCTCGGCTTGGCTGCGCGGTAGCTGTTCCAGTCGAACTGCGGCTTGTTGGCCAGGGCGTCGGCATAGGCCAGGCGCTCTGTACGGGAAGCTCGATTGGCTGTGCGTTCGCGGACTTCGGCGTACTCGATGCGGGTCTTCTCGACGAAGCCGGCCTTGAGTTCCTTCGACAGCAGCTGAGTGGCAACGCCCACGGCGCGGGAGGCGTCGGTCACGTAGACCACCGCATCGTTGCTGTACTGCGGGTCGATCTTCACGGCGGTGTGGGCCTTGGAGGTGGTGGCGCCGCCAATCATCAGCGGCAGCTTGAAGCCCTGGCGCTGCATTTCCTTGGCGACGTGGACCATCTCGTCCAGCGACGGGGTGATCAGGCCGGAGAGTCCAATGATGTCGCACTTCTCGGCGATGGCGGTCTGCAGGATCTTCTCCGCCGGCACCATCACGCCCAGGTCGACGATGTCGTAGCCGTTGCAGCCGAGCACCACACCGACGATGTTCTTGCCGATGTCATGCACGTCGCCTTTCACGGTAGCCATGAGGATCTTGCCCTTGGCTTCGGGCTTGTCGCCTTTTTCCGCTTCGATGAAGGGAATCAGGTGCGCCACGGCCTGCTTCATCACGCGCGCCGACTTGACCACCTGGGGCAGGAACATCTTGCCCGAGCCGAACAGGTCGCCGACCACGTTCATACCGCTCATCAGCGGGCCTTCGATGACTTCGATCGGGCGCGCGCATTGTTGGCGGCACTCTTCGGTGTCTTCGACGATGAAGGTGGTGATGCCCTTGACCAGCGCATGCTCCAGACGTTTGCCGACCGGGTAGCTGCGCCACTCTTCGTTCTCGGCCTCCTTCACCGCGCCGCCGCCCTTGAAGTTGTCGGCAATGGCGAGCAGGGCCTCGGTGGAGTCGGGGTTGCGGTTGAGCACCACGTCTTCGACCTTTTCACGCAGCTCGGCCGGGATCTCGTCATAGATCTCCAGCTGGCCGGCGTTGACGATGCCCATCGTCAGGCCGTTCCTGATCGCATGGTAGAGGAACACCGAGTGGATGGCTTCGCGCACCGGGTTGTTGCCGCGGAACGAGAACGACACGTTGGACACGCCGCCAGATGACAGCGCGTAGGGCAGATGGTCGCGGATGTAGGCGCAGGCTTCGATGAAGTCCACGGCGTAGTTGTTGTGCTCTTCGATACCGGTAGCTACGGCGAAGATGTTCGGGTCGAAGATGATGTCTTCAGGCGGGAAGCCCACTTCGTTGACCAGGATGTCGTAGCTGCGCTGGCAGATTTCCTTCTTGCGCGCGGCAGTGTCGGCCTGGCCGACCTCGTCGAAGGCCATGACCACCACGGCGGCACCGTAGCGCTTGCACAGGCGGGCGTGGTGCTTGAATTGCTCGACGCCTTCCTTCATGGAAATCGAGTTGACGATGCCCTTGCCCTGGATGCACTTCAGGCCAGCTTCGATCACTTCCCACTTGGAGGAGTCGATCATGATCGGCACGCGGGAGATGTCCGGCTCACCGGCGATGAGGTTGAGGAACTTCACCATCGCCGCCTTGGAGTCGAGCATGCCCTCGTCCATGTTGATGTCGATCACCTGGGCGCCGGCTTCCACCTGCTGCAGGGCGACTTCCAGGGCTTCTGTGTAGTTCTCTTCGCGGATCAGCCGGGCGAACTTGGCGCTGCCGGTAATGTTGGTGCGCTCGCCGACGTTGACGAACAACGAGCTGCGATCGATGGTGAACGGCTCCAGACCAGAGAGGCGACAGGCCCTGGGGATTTCCGGAATGACGCGTGGCGGGTACTTGGCCACGGCCTCTGCAATCGCCTTGATATGCGCCGGGGTGGTGCCGCAGCAGCCGCCGATGATGTTGAGGAAGCCGCTCTTGGCGAACTCTTCCACCACTTCGGCCATTTGCTCTGCGGTTTCGTCGTACTCACCGAAGGCGTTGGGCAGGCCGGCGTTGGGGTGGGCGGAAACGTGAGTGCCGGCCTTGGCTGCGAGCTCGGCCAGATAGGGGCGCAGGTCGGCGGCGCCAAGGGCGCAGTTGAGGCCGACGGAAATCGGCTTGGCGTGACTTACCGAGTTCCAGAAGGCTTCGGTGGTTTGTCCGGACAGCGTGCGGCCGGAGGCGTCGGTGATGGTGCCGGAAATCATGATCGGCAGTTCGAAGCCGACTTCCTCGAATACGCCCTGCACCGCGAAAATCGCTGCCTTGGCATTGAGGGTGTCGAAGATGGTTTCGATCAGGATCAGGTCGGCGCCACCCTCGATCAGGCCCTTGGTGGCCTCGGTGTAGTTCTCCACCAGTTCGTCGAAGGTGACGTTGCGGTAGCCGGGGTCGTTGACGTCCGGGGAGATCGAGCAGGTGCGGCTGGTCGGGCCGAGCACGCCGGCGACGAAGCGCGGGCGATCCGGGGTTTCCAGCGTCTTGGCGTCGGCGACCTTGCGGGCCAGTCGCGCACCTTCGACGTTCAGTTCGTATACCAGTGACTCCATGCCATAGTCGGCCTGGGACACCTGGGTGGCGTTGAAGGTGTTGGTTTCCAGGATATCGGCGCCGGCGTCCAGGTAGGCTTTCTCGATGGCACCGATCACGTCCGGGCGGCTCAGGATCAACAGGTCATTGTTGCCTTTGACGTCCTGCGGCCAGTCGGCGAAGCGCTCGCCGCGGTAGTCCTCTTCCTGCAGCTTGTAGCTCTGGATCATGGTGCCCATGCCGCCGTCGAGGATCAGGATGCGCTCTTTGAGCGCCTGTTGCAGGGCTTGCTGGCGGGCGATGCGGTCGGACATGGGAACTACCTGAGGGGTGGCGTGAACAAAGGCGAGGATGATAGCAAAACCTTAGTATTTTTTAGCTTGTTCGCCGTTTCCATGAATTTTGTTCATGTTGGTGTTGGGGCCGGTTCGCCGGCCTGTCCCGTAAGTCAGTAAAATCCGCCCATTTGCTCCTCATGGACCGAGTCATGTCGTTGCGTACCTGCGCCACCCTGTTTGTTCTGTTCATGCTGTGGATTCGCCCGACAGCGGCGGAGGAGTTGTCCTACAGTCGCGACGTCCAGCCGATCTTCACCCAGAAGTGTGTGGCCTGCCACGCCTGCTATGACTCGCCGTGCCAGCTCAACCTGGGCAGTGCCGAGGGCGCCGCGCGTGGGGGCAGCAAACTGCCGGTGTATGACGGCGGCCGTACCAGGGCCCAGGCGACCACTCGCTTGTACTTCGATGCCCAGGGAGCCGACGCCTGGCGGCGCAAGGGCTTCCATTCCGTGCTGGACGCCAATGGCGCCCAGGCTGCCCTGATGGCCCGGATGCTGGAGCTGGGTCGCAGCAATCCGCCCGAGGCCAATGCAAAGCTGCCCGCCGAGCTCGATATCGGCATCAATCGACAGAATCAGTGCCCCTTGCCCGGAGAGTTCGACGACTACGCCCGCAAGCACGCGCAAGCCGGTATGCCGTTCGCCGTCACCGGTCTCAGCGAGGCGGAGTACCAGACCTTGCAGCGCTGGTTGGCACAGGGTGCGAAGGTGGAGGAGCAGGCCGTGCAGCCCAGCGATACGGAGGTCCGCCAGGTAGCCGAGTGGGAAGCGCTATTGAATGCCCCAGGGGCGCGTGAAGTGCTGGTGGGGCGCTGGCTGTTCGAGCACCTGTTCCTTGCCCATCTCTATTTTGAAGGGAGTGAGTCTGGCCATTTCTTCCAGCTGGTACGCTCGCGTACCCCCAGCGGTCAGCCCATCGACCCCATTGCCACGCGTCGTCCCAATGACGAGCCGGGCAATACCTTCTATTACCGGCTTTGGCCTATCCAGGGCGTGATTGTCCATAAGACCCACATCACTTATCCGCTGAGCGCGAAGAAGCTGGCGCGGGTCAAGGAGCTCTTCTATTCCGGTGCCTGGGTGGCTGATCAGGTTCCTGGCTACGGAGCCCAGCGCCGCGCCAATCCTTTCGAAACTTTCCAGGCCATCCCGGCACAGGCCCGCTACCAATTCATGCTGGATAACGCCGAGTATTTCGTGCGTACCTTTATTCGTGGCCCGGTCTGCCGTGGCCAGATCGCCACCGACGTGATTCGCGATAACTTCTGGGCGTTGTTCCAGGCCCCGAGTCACGACTTGTACATCACCGATGCCAGCTACCGCGAACAGGCAACCCCATTGCTGGCGATGCCGGGGCAGTTCGATGACATCGGTGACCTGCCTAGTCTGTGGCGCGCCTAC
Organism: Pseudomonas sp. JS3066; assembly: GCF_036328175.1. Taxonomy (NCBI): domain Bacteria; kingdom Pseudomonadati; phylum Pseudomonadota; class Gammaproteobacteria; order Pseudomonadales; family Pseudomonadaceae; genus Pseudomonas; species Pseudomonas sp. JS3066. The sequence continues at coordinate 3,346,733 of NZ_CP143312.1, read as the reverse complement.
CGCAACAAGCGCAACCAGTACGAGGCGCTGCGCATGGAAGCCTACGCCGACGCGCCATTTCCGAGTTGGTCGCACATCTGGACCGGTAACGACAATGCACTGCTATCGATCTTCCGCCAGCACGACAGCGCTTCGGTGCGCAAAGGCCTGATCGGCGAGATCCCGCAGACCATCTGGTGGATGGACTACCCGCTGCTCGAGCGCACGTACTACCAGCTGGTGGTCAACTTTGACGTGTTCGGCAACGTTTCCCACCAGGCGCAGACGCGGCTGTACTTCGACCTGATCCGCAATGGTGCCGAGGTCAATTTCCTTCGCCTGATGCCGGCAGAGTCCCGCGCGGCGCTGCTCGGCGACTGGTATCAGAAGATCGGCAAGGTGAAGATGTGGCTGGACTACCAGAGCATCGACAACGACACCCCCACAGCGCTGGCACTGCCTGAAAAAGACCCCAAGCGCGCGTTTGCCCAGGAATTGCTGATGCGCTACGCCGGCCTGAATGCCCGGCCCGACCCGATCAATCGCTGCCGTGATGGACGTTGCTACAGACCGGGCATAGCACCTGAACTGCAGGGTGCCGAGCAGGTTCTGAGCAGGCTGGTGAGCCGGCCAGCGGCTGGGCTCAAGGTCATCGACCAACTGCCGGAGGCGACCCTGCTCCGGGTGGAGTTGAATGACGGTAGTCGCGAGATCTACAGCCTCCTACGCAACCGCGCCCACAGCAATGTGGCTTTCATGCTCGGCGAGGAACTGCGCTACCAGCCGGGCCTGGACACCCTGACGTTGTATCCGGGCGTGCTATCCAGCTACCCGAACTTCATCTTCAGTCTCAAGGCGGGGGAAGCTGAAACCTTCGTCGCTGCCTTGGAACAGGCGAAGGATGGAGCAGCGTTCGACAAGGTGGTGGAGCGCTGGGGCATTCGTCGCACTCACCCACGGTTCTGGACCTATTTCCACGATCTGGCGGGCTATATCCGCGAAACCGAGCCCGTCGAGGCAGGTGAGCTGGATATGAATCGCTATCGGAATCTGTGAACCACTGGACGAGAATAATTCCTACTAATTTGGTAAGCCTTTAACCCCCGTTCCCCTTTGGCGTACACTGCGCCCATGTTTGCGAGGAGTTGCCATGAGCGCCATCACCATTACCCAAGCTGCCCAGGATTATCTGGCTGACCTGCTGGAGAAGCAGAACACCCCGGGCATCGGCATTCGTATCTTCATTACCCAGCCCGGCACCCAGTACGCCGAAACCTGCATCGCCTACTGCAAGCCGGGCGAGCAGAAGCCTGAGGACAACGCTGTTGCCCTGGCTGCTTTCACTGCCTGGATCGACGGCGTGAGCGAGCCGTTCCTGGATGATGCCGTGGTGGACTACGCCACTGACCGCATGGGCGGCCAACTGACCATCAAGGCGCCAAATGCCAAGGTCCCGATGGTCAACGAAGACAGCCCGCTCACCGAACGCATCAACTACTACCTGCAGACCGAAATCAATCCCGGTCTGGCTAGCCACGGCGGCCAGGTCAGTCTGGTGGATGTGGTCGAGGAAGGCATTGCGGTGCTGAAGTTCGGCGGCGGTTGCCAAGGCTGCGGCATGGTCGACATGACGCTCAAGGACGGCGTCGAGAAGACCCTGATGGAGCGCATCCCGGAGCTGAAGGGTGTACGCGACGTCACCGATCACAGCAATCGGGAAAACGCCTACTACTGAGGCGTACGCGCAATTAGAAAGGCGACCTTCGGGTCGCCTTTTTCGTATCCAGTTGCGAATGAGTCCGCTCTCACAACGAGCCTTGTGGGTTGCGGCTGGAATAAGCTCAGTCCGGGAAGTCCTGAGCACCGATGTTTGGGCTCGCTGCGTTTGGCGCCTGCGGAGTCCAGGCGCTGGCAATTCAGCCTGCCGCCAGTCTGCGCCGTAATGGCAGCAGCATCAGCAGGGCAACCACCAGCAGTGGCAGCATGCCCAGGTTCACGGCGTTCCAGCCGATACCGCTGATCAGTGCACCCGAGGTGAACGAGGCGCAAGCTGCCACCAAGCCATTGCCCAGCTCCATAAGGCCTTGGGCCTGGCCACGTTCGTTGGCGTTGTGGCCTTCGCCCAGAAGAGTGGTACCTGCCACCAGCATCAGGTTCCAGCCGATGCCCAGAAGAAATGAACTGGCCAGGAAATGACTCTGCTGCAGGCCTGTGAGGGCTATTGCGGCACTTCCCAGCAGGATCAGGCTGCCAAGTACAGCGATTCGTCGACTGCCGAGACGGTCCACCAGCGGGCCGGCAATGAAGGCGGGCAGGAACATGCCTAGCATGTGCCAGCGGATCACCTCTGCGGCTGATTCCAGCGGTAGGCCGCAAAAATTCATCGCCAGGGGTGTGGCGTTCATTACCAGCATCATCAGGCCGTGGCCAACGGCGGTAGTGGCCAGCGCGGCGCGCACCAATGGCCGTGACAGCAGGACACGAGCCTGACTCCAGCCAGCACGGGGAGGACGTGGCGCTTCACCTTCGCGCAGGCGTGACATCAGCAGCAGGGCGATCAGCGCCAGCGCCGCAATGAGTAGGTAGGCGCCGACGAAAGGTGCGTCCAGGGCATCGCGCGACCATAGGGACAGGTTTGGGGCAAAAAGCGCGGCGCAGACACCGCCTCCGATCACATAGGAAGTCGCTCGGCCTTTCTGGGCATCGCCCACTGCCTCCAGGGCGGCGAAACGGTAATACATGGCCGATGCCTGGTAGCCGCCTATAGCCAGGGCGCCCAGGCAGAACAGGACGAAGTCCCATAGCCAAACGCCTACAGCGCTTAGCATCCCGCCCAGCACTCCGCAGCTTGCGCCCAGCATCAGACCTGAGCGCCGACCGTGGCGCTGCATGAAAAGTGACAGCGGTTGCACGGCCAGCAGATTGCCCAGGATCAGCAGCGTGAGAGGCAGCGTCGCCAGGGCATTTAACGGTGCCAGTTGCAGACCTGCCAGGGAGGTAAGCGTGATGCCGATCATCGAGCAGCTCCAGTAGAGCGCCTGGCCGGCGAAGAGCACTCGGAGGGTAGGGTTGTTCAGCAGCATGGTGCTTCCTTGAGAGGTCGTTTCAGCTCGGGCAACCGTCAGGCTTGAGGACGCGCTGGGCGGAGGCGGGGAATTTCGCCAGTTTCGCCATGGGACGTATTGGCCGTCGCACGAGTTCACCGCCGCAGTTGGGGCAGGTGCCATGCAGGCGCTGGTCGGAGCAGTCCCGGCAGAAGGTGCATTCGAACGAGCAAATGAGCGCCTGCTCGGAGTCGGGTGGCAAGTCCTTGTTGCAGCATTCGCAGTTGGGGCGCAGTTCGAGCATGACCGGCTCCTCAGTTGTGAGTGGGGCGTCCGAAGCGTTGCGCGTATTCCTGCGGACCAACGGACAGGTGCTTGTGAAAGGTGCGGCGCAGGTTTTCGGGGTGACCGAAGCCGGTCAGGCGCGCCACAGTGGCGATGGAGGCCTGGGAGTCCTGCAGCAGGGTGCGAGCCGCTTCCAGCCTGACCCGCTCCACATACTTGCCCGGGCCCACGCCCAATTCCTGGGCGAACGCGCGTGACAGGCTGCGCGGCGCCATTTTTGCCTGGGCGGCTAGTGCTTCCAGCGACAGGTCGGCGCCTAGGTTCGCCGGAATCCATGCCAGTAGCGCCGCCAGCTTTGGCGTGCGGCTGGGCTCCGGTGTGAGCAGCGCACTGAACTGCGTTTGACCGCCCTGGCGGCGCAGGAACAGGACCAGTCGCCGGGCGATCGCCAGTGCCATCGGACGACCAAGGTCGGCTTCGACCAACGCCAGTGCCAGATCGATGCCAGCGGTGACGCCAGCAGAGGTGAAAATGTGGGGGTCGCCATCCTGACCCGCGGGGTCGTAAGTGTGCAGCCGATCGCCCGTCACCTCGATGCCCTCGTGGCAGCTCAGGGCTTCCACGTCCGACCAGTGGGTGGTGGCCTGGCGGCCATCCAGCAATCCGGCTGCCGCAAGAATCAAGGCGCCCGAGCAGATGGAGCCGAAGCGTCGTACCTGTGGTTCCGTACTGCGCAACCAGTCCAGCAGTTCCTGGTCCCTGCATTGGATTTGCATGTCCATGCCACCTGGAACGAGCAAGGTGTCCAGGCTTGCCGGGTCGACCTCACGCCACGCCCGGTCGGCCATCAGAGCAAAGCCGGCCGAGGTCTTCACAGGTCCCGCTTCGGGTCCCAATAGGTGGATCCCGTAACTCGGCGGAAGGCCCTGGCGCGCGCGTTCGTCGTTGGCTGACGCGAATACCTGCAGAGGGCCGGTCACGTCCAGGCTCATGACATCAGCAAAGGCCAGGCAGGCGATGTGACGAATCGATTCCATGACGATCTCGGAGAAGGCGATGGCGTCAGTCTGCAGTCAAAGGTGGGTGGCAACAATGACAATAAGCCCACAGATCTCGCCAAATAAGTGCGAATGTAGGGCCTACTGAGTATTCAGTCGCTGCGGGGAATCGATTGGAAGGCAGGGGAGAGGGGAAAACTGTGGCCGGGCGAGCAGTAGGACCTGCTCGCCGCGCATTGGGCACTGGCGCTGAAGCGTTTACTCAGGCATCGACCAGGGTTCGAGGTCGTAGCCCTTGCGGCTCAGCTCCTCACGGGACTGCTTGAGGATGTTGGCCAGTTGCTCCGGGTCGGAATAGGTGCTGCTGGGAATCTTCGAGCGGCCGAGAAGACGGGTGTTGGTGCGGTCGATCACGCTGATGCTGAGTTCGCCGGTGCCGTCTTGCAGGGCCCAGGCAACGCACTGGAACGGTTTGAATGCACGGCCAGTAATGATCAGTGCTTCGTTGAAACGTAGCGGAGTGTTCATGGGAGGGGGTCTCTCCATATTGTGCCCAATGAAGGTGACAGCGCGGCTAAGGCCTTTGTTGCGCTGTCGTGAATGTGGATGGCGAGACCCGACCGATAAGTCACAGCACGTCGTGAAAAACTAAGTTTTTGTCGCTGAAATGAATGGGTAAGCCATTTTTGTATCGGCCGTTGTGCGTTTTTATCGTGGGATAGGGTATACAGGTCGCCTTCGGTATTGTCCCGAATCGGGTCCAGCCCCTCTCGCGATGTACCGCCCGGGCTGCTGCCAGTATGATCATCGGCCGTTCGAGGTTGCCTACAGCGAGTGTTGCCGTGCCCGTCCTGAACCGCCTGTTCCGTCCCATCCTTGTCGCCACCTGCATTGCCGTGTTGGCCGGCTGTGGCGCCCAGTCGCTGTCCCCCAAGCTGCGCTCGGGGCCGGAGCGAGTCGAGTTAAGCGGTGTCCCGTTCTTCGCCCAGAACGCCTACCAGAGCGCACCGGCTTCGTTGGCGGCCTTGCTGACCCAGCAGGGAGACGAGGTCACGCCAGGCATGATCGAAAAAGAGCTGCAGTTGCCGCAGAAGGAAGCCTCCCTGCGGGATGGGTTGGCGATGACGGCACGCCAGCATGGCCTTGTGGTCTATCCCCTGGGCAGCCGGATGGACGACTTGCTGGAACAAGTAGCTGCGGGCAATCCGGTGCTCGTGCACCTGCGCGAAGGCTTCGGCTGGATGCCCTCTTGGCGCTACGCGCTGCTGATCGGTTACGACCGTAAAAACCGGCAGGTTCTGCTGCGACATGGTCACGAGCGTCGCGCCGTGATGAGTTTCGGTGCATTCGAGGCGGGCTGGACGGAGGCGGGTAATTGGGCGGTGCTGGTGCAGGCGCCGAATCAGTTGCCGGCATCGGTGGAGCGGGCTCGTTGGCTGAAAGCGGCCGATGAGCTTGCGGCGGCGGGGCAGGTTAATGCAGCGAAAATGGCACGCTTGCAGATGCCTTGATCGGCAGTTACTGAAATGAAAAACGGCGCCCTTGGGCGCCGTTCGTGTTTGCAGGCGGATCAGACGCCCAGCTTGTCGCGCATGGTGTAGTACCAGGCACCCATCGCGGTGAAGGGCACGCGGAACACGCGACCACCCGGGAAGGGGTAATGCGGCAGGCTGGCAAAAGCGTCGAAGCGCTCGGCCTGGCCACGCAGGGTCTCGGCGATCACCTTGCCGGCGATGTGGGTGTAGGTCACGCCGTGGCCGCTGCAGCCTTGGGAGTAGTAGATGTTGTCGCCAATCCGACCGACTTGGGGCAGGCGCGACAAGGTCAGCAGGAAGTTGCCGGTCCAGGCGAAGTCGATCTTCACATTCTTCAGCTGCGGGAAGGTCTTCAGCATCTTCGGCCGGATGATGGCTTCGATGTTCGCCGGGTCGCGGGCGCCGTAGACCACGCCGCCGCCGTAGATCAGGCGCTTGTCGCCGGAGAGACGGTAGTAGTCCAGCAAGTAGTTGCAGTCCTCGACGCAGTAATCCTGGGGCAGCAGGGAATTGGCCATTTCATCCGAGAGCGGCTCGGTGGTGACCACCTGGGTGCCGCAAGGCATGGACTTGCTGGCCAGTTCGGGAACCAGGTTGCCCAGATAGGCGTTGCCGGCTACCACCACGAACTTGGCTTTCACGCGGCCTTTCGGGGTGTGCACCACCGGGTTGGCGCCACGCTCGATGCGGATTGCCGGACTCTGCTCGTGAATCACGCCACCCAGGGATTCGATGGCTGCGGCTTCACCCAGTGCCAGGTTGAGCGGATGGATGTGACCGCCGCTCATGTCCAGCATGCCGCCAATATAGTTGTCGGTCGCCGCCACTTTGCGGATGCCCTTGGCATCCAGCAATTCAAGCTGGTTGTGGCCGAAGCGCTCCCAAAGTTTCTTCTGGGCTTCCAGGTGACCCATCTGCTTCTTGGTGAAGGCAGCGAATACACCGCCATCCTTCAGGTCGCACTGGATGTTGTACTTGCTGATGCGGTCGCGAATGATGCGGCCGCCTTCGAACGCCATGTCAGCCATCAGTTTGGCGTTCTTGGGGTTCGCGGTACGCTCGATCGAATCGATGTCGCGGCTGTAGCTGTTGACGATCTGGCCGCCGTTACGACCGGATGCGCCGAAGCCCACCTTGGCGGCTTCCAGGATGGTGACCTTGAAGCCGTTCTCCAAGAGGAAGAGGCCGGTGGAAAGACCGGTATAGCCTGCGCCGATAATGCAAACGTCAGTTTCGATCTCGCCTTGCAGTTCCGGGCGAGCCGGTACCGGGTTGGCCGAGAACGCGTAATAGGACTGGGGGTAGGGAGTGTGCGTCATAATGGAATCTCTGTTTTTTATTTTTTACAGATGTGACGATGCTACCTGAGTTGAAACGGGTCGGCTAGCCTCTGTGCAAAATATTAAACGAGGCGATGAACAGTAAAAAATCCACTTTTTCAGAGAGTTAGCGAAAAAAGGTGTTGACAGGGAAAAGTTAGTCCGTAGAATGCGCACCCATCGAAGGCACATAGCTCAGTTGGTTAGAGCACCACCTTGACATGGTGGGGGTCGTTGGTTCGAGTCCAATTGTGCCTACCAAATTCGATAAAAAGGGTCACTCAGGTGACCCTTTTTTATTGGGCGCTTGTCGGGGCTTTGGCTTTCTGCAAGCATCCCGCTCTTTATTACCTCCAGTGACTCTGGTTCGGCTCTGGTTGGCTGCAAGGCTCCTGCCATCGTACGGCGGGCATACCACCGAATCGCGTACTGGCTCATCCCAACCCATGTGGCCTTTGGTAGAGGTCACCACTAGGAGAGGAGGCGCCATGCCCATCATCACTCTTCCTGACGGCAGTCAGCGTACTTTCGATAAACCCGTATCCGTGCTCGAGGTGGCTCAGTCCATCGGTGCGGGGCTGGCCAAGGCGACCCTGGCTGGCAAGGTAAATGGCAGGCTGGTAGACGCTTGCGACCTGATCGAAGACGATGCCTCGCTGCAGATTGTGACCCCCAAGGACGAAGAAGGGCTGGAGATCATCCGCCATTCGTGTGCGCACCTGGTCGGCCATGCCGTCAAGCAACTCTATCCGACCGCCAAGATGGTTATTGGGCCGGTCATTGAGGAAGGCTTCTATTACGACATCGCCTTTGAGCGCTCCTTCACGCCGGAAGACATGGCGGCCATCGAAAAGCGCATGGCTGAGCTGATCGAGAAGGACTACGACGTCATCAAGAAGATGACTCCGCGGGCCGAGGTCATTGAGCTGTTCAAGGCGCGTGGCGAGGAATACAAGCTGCGTCTGGTCGATGACATGCCGGACGAGAAGGCCATGGGGCTGTACTTCCATGAGGAGTACGTGGACATGTGCCGTGGCCCTCACGTGCCGAATACCCGTTTCCTTAAGGCGTTCAAGCTTACCAAGATTTCCGGTGCCTACTGGCGCGGCGACTCGAAGAACGAGCAGCTGCAGCGTGTGTATGGCACTGCCTGGGCGGACAAGAAGCAGCTGGCTGCCTATATCCAGCGCATCGAAGAGGCCGAAAAGCGTGACCATCGCCGTATCGGCAAGCAGTTGGACCTCTTCCACCTGCAGGAAGAAGCGCCGGGCATGGTTTTCTGGCACCCGAGCGGCTGGACCGTCTATCAGGTGCTCGAGCAGTACATGCGCAAGGTCCAGCGTGACCACGGCTATGTAGAAGTGCGCACTCCCCAGGTAGTCGATCGCATCCTTTGGGAGCGCTCGGGTCACTGGTCTAACTACGCCGAGAACATGTTCACCACTTCGTCGGAAAGCCGCGATTACGCCGTCAAGCCGATGAACTGCCCGTGCCACGTTCAGATCTTCAATCAGGGCCTGAAGTCTTACCGTGACCTGCCGCTACGCCTGGCTGAGTTCGGTGCCTGCCACCGCAACGAGCCGTCCGGCGCCCTGCACGGCATCATGCGCGTGCGCGGCTTCACCCAGGACGACGCCCACATCTTCTGCACTGAAGATCAGGTAAAGAAAGAGGCGGCTGATTTCATCAAGCTGACCCTGCAGGTCTATTCCGACTTCGGTTTCAGCGATATCTCAATGAAACTGTCCACTCGTCCGGTTAAGCGGGTGGGTTCCGACGAGCTGTGGGATCGTGCCGAAGGAGCTCTGGCGGATGCGCTGAGCGAGTCCGGCCTGTCCTGGGAATACCAGCCGGGAGAGGGTGCTTTCTACGGCCCGAAGATCGAATTTACCCTGAAAGACTGCCTCGGTCGTAACTGGCAGTGCGGCACCCTGCAGTACGATCCGAACCTGCCGGAGCGTCTGGATGCCAGCTATATCGCCGAAGATAACAACCGTAAGCGCCCGGTGATGCTGCATCGCGCGATACTTGGTTCCTTCGAGCGCTTCATCGGCATGCTGATTGAACACTACGCGGGCGCGTTCCCGGCATGGCTGGCGCCTACCCAGGCGGTGATCATGAATATCACCGACAAGCAGGCCGATTTCGCCGTCGAGGTCGAGAAAGCCCTCAACGAAAGCGGGTTCCGTGCCAAGTCCGACTTGAGAAACGAAAAAATCGGCTTTAAAATCCGCGAGCATACTTTGCTCAAGGTTCCCTATCTCTTGGTTATTGGAGACCGGGAGGTTGAGACTCGATCCGTTGCTGTGCGCACCCGCGAGGGTGTCGATTTGGGTTCCATGCCCTTCGAAAGCTTCTCTGAATTGCTCGCACAAGCGGTTTCCCGGCGTGGTCGCCAAGAATTGGAGTAATCACTATTAAGCGTGAAATGAGACAGGACAAGCGGACTCAACCGAAGGCCCCGATCAACGAGAATATCTCGGCTCGTGAGGTGCGGTTGATTGGTGCTGACGGCCAGCAGATTGGCGTCGTCTCGATTGATGAAGCGCTTCGCGCTGCTGAAGAAGCCAAGCTGGATCTGGTAGAAATTTCTGCCGATGCCGTGCCGCCTGTTTGCCGGATCATGGATTACGGCAAGCACCTCTTCGAGAAGAAGAAGCAGGCTGCCGCAGCGAAGAAGAACCAGCACCAGCAGCAGATTAAAGAAATCAAGTTTCGTCCAGGGACGGAAGAAGGGGATTACCAGGTAAAACTACGCAACCTGGTACGTTTCCTTAGTGATGGGGACAAGGCCAAGGTATCCCTGCGATTCCGCGGTCGTGAGATGGCCCACCAGGAGCTGGGTATGGAGCTATTGAAGCGGGTCGAAGCTGACCTCGCCGAATATGGCACCGTAGAACAGCATCCCAAGCTGGAAGGACGCCAGCTGATGATGGTCATCGCCCCCAAAAAGCGAAAATAACCCCCAGGGCACTGGCAGGCCTTGCGGTTATATGTATTGATTGAATGCGGAGTATCCGAACATGCCAAAAATGAAAACCAAGAGCGGTGCTGCGAAGCGCTTTAAGAAGACTGCTTCCGGCTTCAAGCACAAGCACGCTTTCAAGAGCCACATCCTGACCAAAATGACTACCAAGCGTAAGCGTCAGCTGCGCGGTTGCACCCTGGTGCACCCGTCTGACGTCCGCAAAGTAGAGCGCATGCTGCGCGTTCGTTAATCGGTCAAGATTCTAGAGGAAATTACTCATGGCTCGTGTTAAGCGTGGCGTCATCGCTCGTAAGCGTCACAAAAAGATTCTGAAACTCGCCAAAGGCTACTACGGTGCACGCAGCCGCGTGTTCCGCGTTGCCAAGCAGGCGGTAATCAAGGCTGGCCAATATGCCTACCGTGACCGCCGTCAGCGCAAGCGTCAGTTCCGCGCTCTGTGGATCGCTCGTATCAACGCTGGTGCTCGTCAGAACGGTCTGTCCTACAGCCGTCTGATCGCTGGCCTGAAAAAAGCGGCCATCGAGATCGACCGTAAGGTTCTGGCCGACCTGGCAGTGAACGAAAAAGCGGCGTTTGCTGCGATTGTCGAGAAAGCTAAGGCCGTTCTGGCTTAAGTCCCCGACAATCACCGGGCTTGCCCGGTGCTAAACGTCACCGATAGGGGAAGGGCCTTGCGCTCTTCCCCTATTTCGTATCTGGAGTCAGTAAATGGAAAATCTGGATGCGCTGGTCTCGCAAGCGCTTGAGGCCGTGCAGCAAACTGAAGACGTGAATGCCCTGGAGCAGATTCGCGTTCACTACCTTGGCAAGAAAGGCGAGCTGACCCAGGTGATGAAGACCCTGGGCGATTTGCCGGCTGAAGAGCGTCCCAAGGTCGGCGCCCTGATCAACGCTGCCAAGGAGCGCGTTCAGGATGCTTTGAACACCCGCAAAGAGTCGCTTGAGCAGGCTGCCCTGACCGCCAAGCTCGCGGCCGAACGAATTGATGTGACCCTGCCGGGGCGCGGTCAGGTTTCCGGCGGCCTGCACCCGGTAACCCGCACCCTCGAGCGTGTCGAGCAGTTCTTCACTCGGATAGGCTACGGCATTGCCGAAGGCCCCGAGGTCGAAGACGACTACCACAATTTCGAAGCGCTCAACATTCCTGGCCACCATCCGGCCCGGGCAATGCACGACACCTTCTATTTCAACGCGAACATGCTGCTGCGCACCCATACTTCTCCGGTACAGGTGCGCACCATGGAGTCGCAGCAGCCGCCTATCCGCATCGTCTGCCCTGGTCGCGTCTACCGCTGCGACTCAGATATCACCCACTCGCCGATGTTCCACCAGGTCGAAGGCCTGCTGGTCGACGAAGGCATCAGCTTCGCCGACCTCAAGGGCACCATCGAAGAATTCCTCCGTGTGTTCTTCGAGAAGGACCTTGGTGTACGTTTCCGTCCGTCTTTCTTCCCCTTTACCGAGCCGTCGGCTGAAGTCGACATGCAATGCGTGATGTGCTCTGGCAAAGGTTGCCGCGTATGCAAGCAGACCGGCTGGCTGGAAGTGATGGGCTGCGGCATGGTGCACCCGAACGTGCTGCGCATGTCCGGCATCGACCCTGAGAAATACCAGGGCTTCGCCTTCGGGATGGGCGTGGAGCGCTTGGCCATGCTGCGTTATGGCGTCAACGACTTGCGCCTGTTCTTCGACAACGACCTGCGCTTCCTCGCGCAATTCCGCTAGGTCGTATTGTCCGAAACGAATCCCTTAGGAGAGCAGGATGAAATTCAGTGAACAATGGCTGCGGAGCTGGGTCAGCCCGCAGGTTTCCCGTGATGAGCTGGTCGCTCGTCTATCCATGGCCGGCCTCGAAGTCGACAGCGTTACTCCCGTAGCCGGTGCATTCAGTGGCGTTGTCGTGGGCGAGGTGCTAAGCACGGAACAACACCCCGACGCCGATAAACTGCGCGTCTGCCAGGTGAGTAACGGTAGTGAGACGCTTCAGGTTGTGTGTGGTGCGCCGAATGTGCGCCCCGGCCTGAAGATCCCCTTCGCCATGATCGGTGCTGAACTGCCGGGCGACTTCAAGATCAAGAAGGCCAAGCTGCGTGGCGTTGAGTCCAATGGCATGCTCTGCTCGGCCTCCGAGTTGCAGATCAGCGATGACCATGACGGTCTGATGGAGCTGGCTGACGATGCTCCGGTAGGCCAGGACATTCGTGCCTACCTGGGCCTGGATGATGTGATCATCGAGCTGGGCCTGACCCCCAACCGCGGCGATTGCCTGAGCCTCTCCGGTCTGGCCCGTGAAGTGGGTGCGCTCTACGCTGCTCCGGTCACCCGTCCGCAAATTGCTGCTGTTGCTCCTGCCCACGACGAAGTGCGTCCGGTCGAAGTGACTGCTCCGGCTGCCTGCCCGCGCTACCTCGGTCGCGTAATCCGCAACGTCGACCTGTCCCGCCCGACCCCACTGTGGATGGTCGAGCGCCTGCGTCGTTCCGAAGTACGCAGCATTGACGCCGCAGTCGACATCACCAACTACGTGATGCTCGAGCTCGGTCAGCCCATGCACGCCTTCGACCTCGCCGAAATCAACGGCGGCATCCGCGTGCGCATGGCGGAGGAGGGCGAGAAGCTTGTCCTGCTGGATGGCCAGGAAGTTAGCCTGCGCGCTGACACTCTCGTCATCGCCGACCACACTCGCGCCCTGGCTATCGCCGGTGTTATGGGTGGTGAGCACAGCGGCGTAAGCGACAAGACTCGCGACCTGTTCCTTGAGGCCGCTTTCTTCGACACCATCGCCGTTGCCGGTAAGGCCCGTTCCTATGGCCTGCATACTGATTCCTCGCATCGCTTCGAGCGTGGTGTCGACTTCCAGCTGGCCCGCGAAGCCATGGAGCGCGCCACTGGCCTGCTGCTGGAAATCGTCGGTGGCGAAGCGGGTCCGATCATCGAGGCCGTCAGCCAGGAAAGCCTGCCAAGCGTAGCTCCGGTTACCCTGCGTGCCGAACGCATCACCCAGATGCTCGGCATGGAAATGGACGCCGCCGAAATCGAGCGTCTGCTCACCGCGCTGGACCTCAAGGTCACCGCCGATGGTGCCGGCCAGTGGCGTGTCGATGTGCCGAGCCACCGCTTCGACATCAGCCTTGAAGTGGACCTGATCGAAGAGCTGGGCCGTCTCTATGGTTACAACCGACTGCCGGTTCGCTACCCGCAAGCCCGTCTGGCTCCGCGTGCGCGCGCTGAAGGTGCCATTGAGCTGCCGGCCCTGCGTCGTCTACTGGTCGCCCGTGGTTACCACGAAGCCATTACCTACAGTTTCATCGATCCGAAGCTGTTCGAGTTGTTCAATCCGGGCGTGAAGCCGCTGATGCTGGCCAACCCCATCTCCGCTGATATGGCCGCCATGCGTTCCTCGCTGTGGCCGGGGCTGGTGAGTGCGCTGCAGCACAACCTCAATCGTCAGCAATCTCGCGTTCGCCTGTTCGAAAGCGGCCTGCGTTTTGTGGGGCAACTCGAAGGCCTGAAGCAGGAACCCATGCTGGCTGGCGTGCTCTGCGGTTCCCGTCTGCCGGTAGGCTGGGCCAACGGCCGCGACGCCGTCGACTTCTATGACGCCAAGGCAGACGTAGAAGCCATCCTCGGTGCCGCTGGTGACCTGGGCGCCTTCAGCTTCGTACCGGGTGAGCATCCCGCCCTGCATCCGGGCCAGACCGCTCGCATCGAAAGAGAAGGGCGGCTAGTCGGCTTCCTCGGTGCCCTGCATCCGGAACTCGCAAAGGCCCTGGACCTGGATCAACCGGTGTACATGTTCGAGCTGGTGCTGGCCGAAGTGATGCAAGGCAAGCTGCCGAAGTTCAGTGAGCTGTCGCGCTTCCCTGAAGTGCGTCGTGACCTTGCCCTGCTGGTGGATCGCGACGTCGCCGCCGAGTCGGTACTCGCAACCATCCGTGAGGCTGCTGGCGAATGGCTGACTGACCTCAGGCTATTTGACGTGTATCACGGTAAAGGCATTGATCCGCTTAGAAAAAGCTTGGCGGTTGGCTTGACCTGGCAGCATCCATCGCGCACTCTTACTGACGATGAGGTGAACAACACAACGCAAAACATCGTCACCTCGCTGGAAGACAGGTTCAATGCCACGTTAAGGAAGTAGCGTATGGGGGCTCTGACGAAAGCTGAGATGGCTGAACGTCTTTATGAAGAGCTTGGCCTGAATAAACGGGAAGCCAAGGAATTGGTGGAGCTGTTCTTCGAGGAAATCCGTCAGGCGCTGGAGCACAACGAACAAGTGAAGTTGTCCGGGTTCGGCAATTTCGACTTGCGCGACAAGCGTCAGCGGCCTGGCCGAAACCCGAAGACAGGAGAGGAAATCCCGATCACGGCTCGCCGTGTGGTCACTTTCCGTCCAGGGCAGAAACTCAAAGCCAGGGTCGAAGCTTATGCTGGAACCAAGTCATAACGACGAGTTACCGCCCATTCCAGGCAAGCGATACTTCACTATTGGCGAAGTTAGTGAACTTTGCGCAGTCAAGCCCCACGTGCTGCGTTACTGGGAGCAGGAATTTCCCCAGCTCAACCCAGTAAAGCGGCGCGGGAACAGGCGCTACTACCAACGTCAGGATGTGCTGATGATTCGGCAGATCCGGGCGCTGCTTTACGATCAAGGCTTCACCATCGGCGGGGCGCGCCAGCGCCTCTCCGGGGACGAAGCCAAGGAAGACACCACCCAGTACAAGCAGCTCATCCGCCAGATGATTGCCGAGCTTGAGGACGTCCTCCATGTGTTGCGGAAGTGAATTTTTTTTAAAAAAACCTTCCACAATTCAAAAGCTTAAGATATAGTTCGCTCCGCTTCCGGCGATCCGGAGCGAGCTAGAAAACGTCGGGGCGTAGCGCAGCCTGGTAGCGCACTTGCATGGGGTGCAAGGGGTCGAGTGTTCGAATCACTCCGTCCCGACCATATTCTTGAAGAGGCTCAAGCACTTAGCGGCTTGAGCCTTTTTCATTTCTGAGGCGTGCGCAAAACTTGCGCAAAATACGCGCAAAACTCAGCCCGCAATTTCCGCAATATCCAAGTCCGCTTCCACTTCCGACCAGACAACTTCGGCGTGGTCGCGCTGGTAATTGCGCGTCATATCTTCGCTGGCATGTCCGGCGATCTTCTGCCCGTCCTTACCCGCCCGTTTATATAGGTGCAGGGAGAGGGCGCGGATCTCGTGAAAGCCTGGCATCTCCTCTTCCTTCCAACTCTTGTAACACCCGGCTTCGTCCCTGGCGTCCTTGAAGGCGCGGGTCAGGAAGCGCTCGTCCACCTTGGTCCAATGATCCTTGCCCTCGCGCTTCTTCTTGCGCTCGGGTCGGCGGTGGATCAGGTAGGGCGACAGCACCTCATCGCGGCAACGTGACAGGACAGCGGCCAGTTGCGGCGTTACTTTGATCTTCAGCCAGCCAGCGTCCGAGGCCTTCTCGGTCTTGCTCTGCACCACGTACAGATAACCATCCTTCACGTCCTCGAACTTCATGTTGAGGATATCGCCGCGGCGCTGGGCGGTGATCAGGGCCAGGTCGATGGCGTTTTGCAGCCAGAGCGGCGCGCGCCGGCGGATCAGCTTCAGGCCCTCCATGGTGTGGCGCTTGCGCTGCTTCTTCTCGATCTTCGGGATGGTGCTCGCCGCCGGGTTGTCCGGCACCAGGCCGCGAGCTGCGGCGTGGGTGAACACGTCAGTCAGGATCGCCCGGGCCTGGTTGCTGGCGCGCGGCGTCAGCGGCTCGAGGAACTCGGCCAGCATGCGGATGGTGATCTGGTCGATCGGCTGCGCGCCCAGAGCGGCGCGGATCTGCTTGAAGCGCACGCCGTACAGATCGAGAGTGGCCTTGGCCAGCTCGCGGGGCGGCAGGATGTCCTGCTCGTAAGTGCCGAGGAAGTCGGAGAGGCTGACCTTCTCCTCGCCCAGGACGGTGGCCATCAGGTCGGCGCCCTGCATGAAGGTGGCATTCAGCTGGTGAGCGGCGTCGATGGCGGCGCCGCGATCCCGGCCGAACTGGAACCACTTCCCGTCCGTGGGCCGGCGGAAACGGTAGGTGCCGCGCCTGCTGTCAAAGTACAGGTTGGGCGGCAGCCCTTTGTTCGCCTTGTTCCTGGGTCGTGGAACCATCACGCCGCTCCTTTCAGCACCATGTCGACGAGGGGATTACCAGTCTGGCGCTGGTAGGCGGCCCAGTCGACGTACCAGATTTTGCCGATCTGCTCGCCCGGGATTTTCCGGTCGCGCAATTGGTTGCGGATAGCCTGGGAGCATAGCGGAGTGCCGCCCACGCCCCATTTGCGCCGCTGGAACTCGCTGATCTTGATGAGTTCTTTTCTCATGAGAATACCTCTCCGCCGACTCTCGCCGGCAGCTGGTGGGGTAGGTGGGAAGGGGTGGGTCAGTCGAAGCCGGGAACCTGAACGGTCAGCTTCACATCGATGGCGGCCAGCAGGGTGTCGCGCTGGTTGGTGACTTCGGCCAACTCCTTCTGGGCGGCTTTTAGCTGATCCGCCATGCAGAGGTAACAGCCGCCGGCAGGTAGCTTTCTCTCGTGCCAATCGTCAGGCTGCTCGAAGCGCAGGTTGTGGATGGTGCACTTCATGACGTGGGCGTCAGCCATTCCCCACCTCCTGCCCTTGCTGGGCGAGGATGGCATCGACCTGGTTCAGCTTCGCCGCCATCCTGCTGATGAGCGATTCGGGGTCTCGGCACTGCTCCATCGTGAACGGCTCGACGATCATCCCTGCAATATCAACCAGCAGCTCGCGAGCTTGTTCTATAGCGACCACCGGCGCCACCGCGCAGCCCTCGGGGAGGGCGTAGAGCTTGGTTCCAATTGGCAGGTTGCAGGTGATGATGTCGCTGGTGCCGTCTGAGCTGAATGTTTCGTGCGAAACCTCAGCCACCGGCTTCAGTTGGTCATTCACGACTTCACCTCCTCATCCCCGCCCATCCCGCCATCCGCCTTCAACTTCTGAAGGTTCAGCGAGCCTCCATCGGTTCGGTACTCGTCGGGGTTGAAATTGAACAGCCGCAGCACTGCATCTAAGTCGTCGCATTCGCGGCGCAGTTGCTCGCGCGCTTGATCCCGCTGTCTCTGCATAGCATTGCGTTCGGCGGCTGCGTCAAGCTCATCCCCGCCCACCTGGCGGGCAGCCAGGGCTGCGCGCAGGTTCTGCACTTCGGACTGCAGCTGGAAGTAGTCCTTATCCTTCTCGCGTGCGGCCTCGGCCAGCTCATCCAACTCGGCGCGCAGCCTGGCGTTCTCCTTCTCCACCTTCTCGTGATCCTCTTCCAGCACGCACCATTTCCGTTCCTGGTGCTGGTGGAAGTCCACCATGGCGCGGTGGCGTGGGGCTCTATCCATGGGAGGGCTCCTCGCTGGTGCTGGCAGGCATGTCCAGCACAGTGCCAACTGGGTAGTAGTCGTGCGGCCCCATATCTGGGAACGGGCGTGCATTGAGATCGCGGATTTCCACCCAGCGGCTTTCGTCCTTGAGCTGTCGGAGCGCTATGCCGGCTAGGCTTTCGCCCGGCTGAGTGGTGTAGGTGTGATGCTCCGTCGCTATGGGAGCGGCGTAGAGCTGCTGTCCGACCTTCACCGATACGTCAGGGAGAATCACCGCCCACTGCCCATCGTCGCCTTCATCAACCACAGCCACCGGCTTCCCGAAGGCTGTCAGGCGCGCGGCCAGGGCGTCCCGCTCCTTCCTTTCCGCGTCACCGATCTCCCAGAACCGATACAGCCAGTGCCCTTCAGGCGGCGGAGTGGAGCCCTGCTTGCCGAATGCCAGGGCGCCCACCACGCAATCCAGCAGGTCGCGCTTGTAGGCGTTGTCGCCGTCGATGCTGAAGCCGTCTTGGCGCATCTGGTCGAGGATGGCGTCCTGCATGTCCTGGCTCACCTTGGGCCGCATGCCAGGCGCCGTTTTAGTGATCACATCGAAGATCGACGCGCCGGTGCTGCGCGCATAGTCGACCTGCTCCTGCTGACACACCTTGCATATGCCGGGGCCGCCGCAACGGGTCTTGTTGCCGTCGGGCCGCGGAATCACGTGGCCATGGCCTTTGTTCTGCTCGCTCACGGAGGTCTTGCCTGCTCCGACGCGGCCAGGGCAATCCGGTGCGTGGCGCTCAGGATCTGCGCGGAACCCTGCCGGGCAATTGCACAGTGTGTGTTTACCAATCATGGCTCTTGCTCCATAGGCCGGAAGTCGGCGAAGTAATCAACGATTTTCTTGCTGCAATCCATGGCGCCAGGGCTGGCGCAGCGGCCCACGTATTTGTGGGCGTCACGTAGCAGGGATTCGAGGGCAGCGATTCGCGCGGTTGCCAGCTGCGCTTCGATCACGCGCATGGCGGCGGATTTGTCGAGGCTCATGCCGGCAGCCCTCCCGGCGTGGCCATGGCCCGCCGCCCGATGTCGGCCGCCATCACCCTGACAATGCCCAGGTGGCAGGCAATGTGGTGCTCGAGCATGGCGCCCTTGGATTCATGCCAGTCGGGCAGCAGGGCCACGGTGTCGCAGGTGACCAACTGGGCGATGGCCAGGCGGAGGTAGCCGGACCAGGTGGTATCGGCAGGCGCTTCGTTCTCCGCGGGGTTCTCGACGTGGAAGCCAAGCTCCCGGAGGCGTTCAGCCTCGGCATGGAAGGCCGGGTAGTTGAAGTCCGGCAGGCCGGTCATGGGGCCGGCGAGGTAGATGCGCTTCATGCTGCTTGCCTCCCTGCTTCGTAGACTGCCCAGGCGTCCTTGTCGCCATTGGCGACGTAGATCTCCAGCGCGCCCGTGCCATCCTGATCGCGCAGTTCTCCGTGGTACCTCCCGCCTGGGAAGGTGAAAAGCACGCTCTGCGTAATGCGCGGCCAGCCGACGCTCCACTTCGTGAAGGTCAGGTCGGAGCGGGCTGCCAGTACCTTGGCCTTGAAGGCCTCGCCCTTGGCGTTGAGATCTGCCACCTCCCGATCCCGTGCGTCCTTGCAGTCCTGGTTGCAGTAGGCGTGCCGGCCTTCGTAGACAATCTGCAGCCGGTTGCCGTCGTCGTCCTCGGCGTCGTCGTAGAGCTGGGTTTCGCAGTTGTTGCAACTCAACCACCAGCCCTGCTCGTGGTAGGCCTTGGCTGGGATGAAAGGCTGCCCGGCGAACTCATCGGCCCAAGGCGCCCGGCGACAGAAGGTGACTTCCTCGAACATCAGGTTCAATTCGTTGCCGCCAATGCGGCGCCCTGCGGCACTGCTGGTGGCGAAGACGATCACCTGGTGACCATCACTGTCCTCGCCCACGTGGTAGGCCTTCAGTGGTTTTTCAGACATGGGAAGCCCTCCCTGGCACATGGCCAAGCTGAGTAGGTAGGGGATGGATCAGGACTTGGGTGGAACGGGGATGCAGCGGAAGCACTTGCAGGCGTTGATGAGTTGGCCGGTAGAGCGGCAGTAGATGGGGCGGGTCATGTGGCCTCGGTTCTCTCCGTATAGTGCTGGATACGCTGGTAGCGAATCTGATCGTTGAGTTCGTTCACGCGATTGATCAGGCGCCGCTGCTCGGCATAGGCGTTTCGCAGGTTCTGGTTCAGGGCTTCTGGGTCGCCCACCCGGTGCAGCAGCTTCACCAGCAGGAACTGCTCCCGGTGTCGGTCGGCATCGTGGCGCCAGGTCGCCATGTGAGCGCGCGTTGCGCCCCAGGACTCGCGGTAGTGCACGGCTAGGCCGGCGACGACCTTCACGTGGCCACGGTTGTTCACGGTGAGCAGGCCCCAGCCTTCCGGCAGTTCGCTCGGACTGATCAGGCCTTCGGGCGACATGAAGTATCGGAAGTTGCCCAGGCCGCCATCGGCTCGGTGGGCCTTCTTCTTGTCGGCCAAGAAGTCCGAGCGGCTGGTCTTGCACTCGACGACGATCGAACCGTCGTCATCGCTGCCGGCGGCGCGGAACCCGATAGCGTCCGGTATCTCTCCGGTCCAGCCGGACCGGCATTCACTGACGGCGACGTGACAGCCGGGACCGCCTGCGCTGTTCGGTCGTTTCAGCCATTTCACAGCCAGGGTGCAAAGATCGGCGTGGCTGAACTCGAAGAGGGTTCCTTCAGGCATAGCGGGATTCCTTCGCCGTAGTGGCGCTATGGCATGGAGTGGGGTAGGTTCGGGAGCCCGGCATGGGGCTGGATGAAGGAGAGTGCGATGTCGTTGTATAGCAAGCGGGTCACGACCGGCGATGTCACCATCGACCTGACTGCCGCTGACTTGGCTTCAGGATGGGATATCCAGAAAATCACTGTTCGCGGAATGCCTGTTCCCCCAACCCGAAAGGGGGAGTTTGATACCGAGGAAGAGGCCGAGGCAGCGGCGGTGGCTCGTGCAGAGGCGTTCATGAAGCAGCATGGGATTAAGCCGCGCTAAACGTCTCACACCACCCTGCAATGCCACGACTGCGCATAGGCCACCCCGTCGATGATCTCCGTGCCGGTGATCACCAGGGAGTCACCGATGAGGCTGTGTACCTGTACGTCGTAGAGGGGAGGTAGCTCGGGCTGGAGTCGACCTTCGGCCTGAACCGAGGCCGCCATGGCCGGCCGCTCCATCGGGGTGTTCTTGGCCAATCCGATCCTTACGTCACCTCGGATAGGGGTGGCGTTGACGTCTTGGCGCCTCTTCATGGCGCGGCCCTTGTGGCGCATTCTCTGGATGTCGAAGTGCATGGCGAATACTGGATAAATAAACAGTATTCTGCGCATGCCCTTCGATTCCGTCCATAGCCTGCGGTCAGGCTACCGATCGCGCCCGGTCCGGCTCATAGTCCTGCCATCCAACCTTCGGCGCCTTGGTCTTCTTGTTGATCAGCGGATTCCCCTGGGCATCGGTGAGCGCGGCCTTGCACCGGATCTGCAGGTCTCGGCACTTCAGGGTGCGCCGCGCCAAAGCAATGAACTCATCGGCGTACTGGGGGGCGTCGAAGAGCGGCCCCAGCTGTTTCACCTTGGTGCCGGCCATGATCTCGTCGGCGCGCTTCTCGCAGAGCTGAACCCACTCACTCAGCGGAATGGCGACTTCGCCCTGGGGAGTGCGGCGGGTGGTCTTCACGTTCTTGCGGGCATCGGCCAGAGCCTGGTCCCGCGTCATGCCGAATACGGCGAAGGTGCTCATAGGCCGACCTCCAAGCTGTCTGCCACCCTGTTAATTTCGTCCTCTAGGTCTTCGCTCACGCTGTAGTCATCCATCAGGGCACGCAGCTTGGTGATGGCGTCTTCAACCCTGTCGTTTAGTTTCTCTAGGTCGCGCTCAAGCTCCTCCTCGCGCTCTTCGGAGTCGCGGAGCTGCTGGCGCACCTCATCCAGCTCGACCTCTCTGGCGCCCTGGCCGGCGACGATCCGCCGAGCAAGTTCTTCTGCGGCTTCGGGGTGAATTGCTGCATACCCCTCCAACTCATCGTCAGAGCAGGCCTTCACGGGTAGGGACATGGCTTTCTCCAGGTCGAGCGATGCCGTGCCGCTGGTGCGGCTGGCGGGTGGGATGGGAGTAATCAGTCACGCCATTCGGCGCGAGCTTCCTGAAGGTCTTCGAGGCGGCACTGGCTGATGCCCTTGGCGTGAATCCACTGCGCCACGTTTTCCGACACCGTGAATTCGTGGCGCGGCACGCGAACCCGGTGAGCGGAGTGCTGCTGCCCAAGCATGTGGGTTTCGTGAATCAGCTGCTCGACCACCTGGGCCAGGTTGGTGATGCCGCGCCACTGCGCTATGTCATTCAGCATGGCGCGGGTACCGGGGCGGAGCCGGTGGCGTAGGTCTTCTACCGCTTCCCTCGGGCATTGGCTGGCTGCTGCCGCTACTGCGCCAGAGAACTCAGGACCTAGGGCGTGGGTGTTGATGATCAGGATCTGGATGGCCTCGGCCTTCTGGCTGAAGCCATGCCACAGCATGAGTTCGGCGAGAGCAGCGTTGGTACCTTTGATGACGCGGTGGCGCAGCTCGACCTCGCCCAGTTCCTTCCGCTTCTCGGCGGCATCCTGGTCGCGCTCCCATTGGGTCTTGGCCATGGTCAGGCCTCCAGCTTCTCAGGGAACTGCAGGCCATAGGTCTTGCAGATCCGGTTGAACACGCGGTAGTCCAGTTCGGAGGCCATCAGGGCCTGTCGGCGGGTGAGTCCGATCTTCAGGAAGGCACCCAGCCGTTCGGCGAAGACCTTGTCGCGCGCCATGGCGGCGAGCTGTGCACCGGTTGGGGCCGGTTTGAAGGTGATGTTGAAGTCTCGGCCGATGGTGTCGAGCATCCGGCGGCTGACGCCGAGCTTCGCGGCGATCTGGGAGATGTTCAGTGTCTCCGCCAGTTCGCGCACCTGTGGTGCCAACTCCCGTCGCTTCGCCTCTCGACGCCCCGCCTGGTCCAGGTACTCCTTCGGCGGGATGATCCGAGCATTCCTGGAAGCCTTGGGCGCCGGTTCGACTTCGCGGCGCAGGGGCAGCGGAATGGTCCGCATCTCGCCCATGTCCTGAATCTGTCCGCCGGCCGCGAGGAACTGGTCGATCTGCGCGGCCAGCATGGCACTGGTGCGGCTGTTCGCTTCAACCGCGCTGAGTTCGTGGCTGATCATGGTCAGGCCACTCCGCGTTCCAGTTCACGAGCAGCGGCGCAGGCAGCACGATGTCCCGCCCGGAACCCCATCACCTTGCCGGAGTAGGCATCCTTCAGGTGGTAGAAGTCGCGACCGCAGGGGATGACCTGAATCAGCCTGGGCAGCACAGCCTGCACCGAGCGCTGCCGGCGGCGCATGTGGAACTGTGCAATGGCGGCCTTGGTCTTGGCATTCATCTCGACCAGCAGGGCATGGGCGTCTATCACGCCTTGGGAGATTTCCATGGTGTGCACCTCGTGCTGTGAAAAGCCGGCCTTGGCCAGCGGAGGGAATAGGTGCCGGGCAACCCGGCAAAAAGGCCCCGCGTGCATAGGGGCATGGAAGTGGTGGAGCGCTGCCGGTTACGTCTCCGGCGCTGGCTTCACAGCCGTCTGCTTGGGAAGGGTGGGGATGGCATCTGATCTCCAGGCTTGCACTCGTGCGCGCCCCGGTGCTCACCAGAGCCATCCCCATAAATCGTTGCCCCTGATCGCCCAGGCGGGGCAGTTCCTGCGTTGCATCCGGTTCGCTCCTGCTTGCCGGTGGTGCCCCGTGTCGTTACCGCGGGGTTCTGGTGCGCCGCACCTTCAGCCACAACACCATACCCAGCAGAAGCCCCGAGAGGACGCCGGCGAAGTAGGTGATGGAGACGAGGTGCAGCACGGTGAAGGTGGTGAAGAGCAGGCCACCCAGGAGGATGGCCAGGGCCAGGCGGAACACGTCAGCGCACCGCTTTCACGACGCTGTTGATGCCCTTGTCGACGGCGCGGCGCACCACGCGAACTTCCTTGGCGGACAGGTCCTTGTGGTACTCGTTGTTGTAGACGACCTGGGCGCGCAGGCAGTAGGTGTCCGGCGCCAGGGTGGTGGAGGTCTTCAGGCCAGAGGTGTGGCTGCTGTCCACCGAGCAGTGGGTGTACAGCGGGTTGTCGTTGGCGTCCTTGGAGTCGGCGAAGGAGTCGTCATTGATCTCGCCGATCAGGATCTGATTGCCGAAGTCCTCGGTGATGTCGGAGGTGATGAAGCCCGGGCGTCCGACGTAGATCATGCCGGCGATCTCGATCCGCACGCCGGCCTTGGTGACGTAGCCCTGGGCGACGGCCTCGGCCGCGCTGTACCAGTCATCGAACTCGACAATGCGGACGTCTTCGTAGTCTTTGTCCGTCTTGGCGAAGTTTTTCAGTGTGACCAGGCCGCCGGATCCGGAGACCGATGCCACCGCGTAGCGCTCGGCGTTGGAGCTGCTCTCCATCTTGCCGAAGTCATCAACTCCGGCCTTGCCGTGCAGCCAATAGACCACCTCGGTGTGGGCGTCGGAGACCTTGATGTCCGACGGAAGCGGCTGACTGATCACTGCGTCGGCCTGGATGATCGCGATATCGCAGTCACCGTCCTTCAGCAGCACGGCGTTCTCGACGGAGCCGCCGGTGTTCAGCACCTCCAGTTCCGCCTGGGTGGTCTTGGTGATCGCCTTGCCGATGGCTTGGCCAAGGCTTTCGTAGAAGCCGCCCTCACCGCCGGTGCAGAAGGACAGCTTGGAAGGTGCCGCACTGGCCAGGCCGGAAACGGCCAGGAGCACGGCGAGCAACAGGACTTTCGATTTCATGGTGTTCCCTCGGTTGGTCAAGCCTTGTGGGTGCCTTCTACGCCGCGCTGAATCCGCTCGCGGGTGCGATCCAGCAGGGTCTTCTGGGCGAGTAGCAGGTGAGTGAGAGCGACTTCGTTGTAGGCGCTGGCGAACGGCCCGCGCTGGAAGCACTCCAGGCGGTCGATCACGATGGCCAGCAGCACCTCATGGGTGACGCCATTGACGCCTGCGTCAGGTATCGGACCCTGCTGGAAGAGCACGAAGTAACCGTCTTCCTCTTCGCCCAAGGAGCCAGCCAGCTCCTCCAGCACGCCGAAGCTGGGGTTGCTGTGCATGTTGGCGCCATGGATGACGTAGGCGTGGTTCGCGCCGCCGGAGCCGGGCTCATCCACCACCTGGATTCGGAGCGTGTCGTTGGCGGGGTTGACCTGGTGGCCAGTGAGTTCGCGCATGGTGTTCCCTCGGTTTGTGTGCATCCCAATGCGCCCTGTCGCCAAGGCGCATCAGTGATGCTTTCCGTGAAGCAGCCGCGCTCACCTGCTGGGGTCTTGCGCGGCGTCCTGCGTCAGCGATGTCTGTAGGCGCATTGGCTACCGATAGCCTTGGCGCGAGTCTTGGGGGCCTTCGAGCTTCCCTGTTCAGCGCGAGTAGATCGGTCTCCTCGCGATGGTCATCGGGGACGTGTACGCCACGACTACCTGCAGCTCTGCGGCGCGGGTTGGGTAGGGCAGTTCGTCGTGGGTCGCCGGCCCGTGTTGCCGGCTGGTCTTGCTACTGCATTGGCTGGTTCCTCCTCTGTTGTTTGTTCCGCTCCATGCTTGGTGCCGGGTTTCCCCACCTCTCCCCGGTGCAGCGGCTGGCTACGCATCGGGTGGCTCACACGGATCGGCGTCCTCCCGATATGGGGAGTCCGGCAGCTACCAGAGGCTGCATGGGCGACGGTTTAGCTTGTTCGCCACCGGCGGGTGCCGGTACGTCGCGGGGTTCGTCTGGTTGTTAAAGAGCGTTTGGGTTGCCCCAGGCCTCTCGGCCCTGCCGGCGCTTTCGCGTTCGGCTTGGGATAATTATGCATTGACGCATATGCATGTCAATGCATGGATGCAAAAAAATATGCATGCATTCTTCCGGGCACAAAAAAGCCCGCGCTTGGCGGGCTTTTCGGTCGATTGGGGTTACTGAGCGGTGATCTGCCGATACCGCCGCTGGTACTCCTCGTAGCTCAGGCCCTGCTCGGCCTTGAGTTGCTGGAGCTGCTGCTCCTGCCATTGCGGCTGGCTAAGCGGCGCGCTGGTGGCCACCGGCATGGCGGCGGAAGTGGCGGTCTGGGTTGCTGTAGGCGCCGCCACGATCGGCTGATCCAGCGGCTTCATGGTGGCGCCGGCTTTCGTCGGCAGGTCGTACATTGCGCCGGTGGCGGGGTCGATGATCAGCATTCCCAACAGGCCGCCGACCAGCAGGTTGCCCCAGTACCATCCCTCGATACCCGAATCGACCACGAAGACCTCGTCCGAATAGCCAGGCTTGCTGTATTTGACGGTGTATTGCTCGCCGTCGAAGTAACCGGCACTGGAGGAAAGCTTCACCACGGCAGGCGTCGTGCCGTTGTAAACCACGTTGTCGTCCTCGTCGCGAATCTCGATGGTTGCGCCAGCGGGCGAACTGGTGACGTGAACGGGGTAGGTGTCCTCGCTGAAGATGCTGGCGCAGCCAGTGGTCATCAGGGCAATCGATGCTGCGAGCAGAGTGGCGCGCATAGCGACCTCCTTGTCATTGTTGTTGGCTAGAAATACATCGCGCCCCAGAACACACGGCCTATGACGACAATTTCGTGCCGCGCCATGTCGTCGAGCGAATACTCTTCATCGGGGTGTTCGTCGCGATTAAAGCTGCGTAGACGGATGCCACCCCCCGGCAGGCGATAAGCCTGCTTCACGCGCAGCTGTCCGCCGTGGTCGATGGCGAAGAGGTCGCCATCCACGATTCGGGTGTTACCCACATCCACACCTACGGTCGCGCCGTTCTTCAACACCGGTTCCATGCTGTTCCCGGTAATGGTCACGCAGCGCGCGTTGGCTGGATCGACGCCTTTGTTCTTGAGGCTGTATTTGCCGAAACGAAGCCGGCGCTTGGTGTTCACTTCCACTGACATGCGCCCGCTCCCTGCTGCAAGTTCGACTTCCTTCAGGAATGGCACCAGAACCTCATCCTCAGGAAGGGGGGTGTCGTCATCCCAGACCTCCATCGGCCCATCCATAACGGCTTCCGGCGCCATGGGAGCACCCTGGCGATGAGCACGCGAGTTCTCTTCGGCGCTTAACGTGATCAGGTTGTCGATCGGATAGCGCCCGCGGAGCTGGTCAGTGGAGATATGGAAGTGCTCAGCGATGGGATAGACCTGCTCATCCTTAGGATTGGCGATCTTCCCGCTCAGCATTCTGGAAATGGTGGACTGTCCGACGCCGGTTATGCGGCTCAGCTCAGTCGGAGTGATCCCCTCGCGCTTGAGCAGCTGAGGAAGGATGGTCTGGATACTGTTCTTTTGCATATACGCAATGCTGCCCGTCCCTGATGCATAGGTGAATAGGGGGCTTATGCGTTGACGGTTATGCGTAGATGCATATACTGTGCATATCCGATCAGGAGATTGCGCATGACCACCATCACCCTCGCCAGCAAGCTCGATGCACTCTTGAGCGCCGGCTTCACCTACAAGGCCATTGCCGAGCGAGCAGGCTGCGATACCTCGACCATTTTCCGCATTCGCAGCGGCGCCATCAGCAATCCCAGCTACTCCGTCGGCACCGCCATCGACGCTATGCATTCCGAGCTCCCGAAGCCACCGAAGCCAAAGAAGGTCGCCTAACCGCCAGCGAAGTCGCCGTGCGGACGAACCCGGCTTTCCCAGATTCATCCAGCTGATCGATTACCAGATCAGCACGCGTTTCAAAGGCTTCCGCCACGAGAAGCCGAGTAGATGGGGGCAGAACCTGAATCAGGGCTGCCACGTAACACCGAAGGGCGAGGACTTCGCCCGGCAGTTCAGAGGGGTCATACGGCATGGATGCTTACTTCCGTGTCGGTTGATCGAGTGATGTCAGGTTGCCTCCACCCAGTCGGCGGCGCCACGCGAGAAACGACGAGGAGTTCGCAATGGAAGATTTCGAATGGACATTGCACCGGGAAGTGAAGGGGGAGGGTGGTACTGCCTTGGCCAAGCGGATGGGGGTCAACGAAACCCGCCTCATGGATTGCGTCAACCCTAATCGGGAAAACCATCGGACGAGTCTTGAGCTGTACGGCCAGATTCTGACGCACCTGTCTGAAGATGCACGGCGCCGCGTCCTGCGGGCCCAACTGGCGGAGTACGGCTACGACCTAGTGGTTCGCCCTGAGTCCACCCAGGCCAATCCGCTGCAGGCCCTGCTTAACCTCGTCGCCGAGTCCGCCGATGTCACCCGCTCGATGCACGACGCCCTGTCCGACGGCCGTATCACCAGCTCCGAGAAGTTCACCATCCGCCGCGAGATCGGCGAAGTGCGCCACGCGCTCGATGTCCTCGAGCAGTCCGTGGGCAAGGTGGCTTGAGATGGCTGGCGACTGGATCAAGATGCGTACCGACCTGCTGACGAGTCCGAAAGTCATCCGCATGGCGTCCGCATTGAAAGCGGACAGGTTTCGGATCGTTGGTGGACTTCTGTCCGTCTGGAGTCTGTTTGATTCCCACTCTGAAGACGGAAGCCTGTCCGGATATTCGCTCGAAGCGTTGGATGATCTGGCTGCGTGGTCGGGTTTTTCCGCCGCCATGGTCGACGTTGGCTGGCTGATTGATACCGGCGATTCGCTGCAGCTTCCGCGCTTCGAAGCCCACAACGGCGCGTCTGCCAAGCGTCGGGCGCAGGATAAGGACCGCAAACAGAATGACCGCAAATCGTCCGTTTCCGATGCGGACAAGAAGCGGACCAGAGAAGAGAAGAGAAGAGAAGAAGAAAACAACAACAGCGGTGGCGCGGGAGTCGATGCGCGGCAGCGTTTCGAGATGTTCGAGGAATGGCAGCCAGACGAACTGAGCCTGGCGCCCCAGCTGAAAACCATGGGCATCCAACAGACCCAGGTCACCCCCGAGGCCGTTGCCGAGTTCGTCTCGTACTGGATCACACAGCACGTCGCTGACACGCAGAAGTCCTGGTGCCGGAAGCTGGTCCTGGCGATCAAGAACGCCGGTGTCCGCGCCGCCGCCGAACCCAAGCCCGCCCCGCGTCAAACCCGCCCCACCACTGCCAAGCACACCGGCCTGAATGGCCAAGACCTCATGTCCGGACTGGAGGCCAATCCTGATGGAACCTTCTCGCTCTAACTCGCTGGTCGAAAGTCTGGCTCGCCTGACGCAGTCGGCCGGGATTGTTGGCACCGAATCGTCCAGCTGTGAAACGCACGGCGCGTTCATCGCCAGCCGTTTGCGCGATGGCCAGATCACTGGTTGCCCGGAGTGTTCCCGCGAACGTCAGGCCGTGCAGGAAGCCCAAGAGCGCGCCGAGCAGCAGCGCCAAGCTATCGCCGCCCGGCTGGAACGCTTGTTGGGGCAGGCCCTGATCCCGCCTCGGTTCAAGACCAAGACCTTCGACAACTACCGGGCCCAAACCGACAAGCAGCAGATCGCCTTGTCGGCCTGCCGGAGCTACGCAGACCGCTTCGCCGAGAACCTTGAAGCTGGCCGATGCCTGATGCTGCTGGGCAAGGTCGGCAATGGCAAGACCCATCTGGCAGCGGCGGTGGCCGGGGCGGTGATCGACCAGTACCGCTGCAACGCCATGTACACCACGGTTTCCCGCGTCTGCCAGCAGGTCAAGGCCAGCTACTCGAAGGAGTCCACGCAGTCCGAGCGCGAGGCCTTGGACATCTTCCGTGCCCCGGATCTGCTGATTCTCGACGAGGTTGGCGCGAGCTACGGGACCGACTTCGAGCGGATGGTGATGTTCGAGGTGATCAACGCTCGTTACGAGGACGTGAAGCCCACCATCGTGATCTCCAACCTGGGCGCTGGTGCGTTGGTGGAGGCGCTGGGTGACCGCACCGTGGACCGGCTGCGCGAGGGCGGTGGTGTGGTGGTGGTGTTCGACTGGGACAGCGCCCGCCGGGAGGTCGCCAATGGCTGAGCAACTTCGCATCCGACCTGTGCGCGATTCATCGGGCGCAGTCTGTCCGCATCACTGGCGGACAAATTGCGGATACACCGTCATCCCGTGTCGCTCGTTTGCTGTCGGCTTCGGCAGTGGCCTGGCGCTGATCCGGAAGGGTGATGATGCCCCATTCGCCTACGTGTGCAGCGAACCCGAGGCCTATGCCCTGATTCAGGCCGACAAGGCCGCCAGCGGGGTATCGGTATGATGCAGGGTCGCACCGTCACCCAGGCCCAAAAGGACTGGCACCACATGCTGGTCAGCGGCGTTGGCTGCATCGCTTGCCGCGTCGAAGCCGGCGAGTTCAACGACTTCTGCAGCATCCACCACATCGACGGCCGGACCAAGCCGCACGCGCACTGGAACGTGTTGCCGCTGTGCGCCGCGCACCACCAGACCGGCGGGGAAGGGGTGGCCTTCCATCACAACAAGGCCCGTTTCGAGAAACGGTTCGGCACCCAACGGGAACTGCTCGAGCGCTGCATGCAGCTCTTGGCGGAGGCTGGCCACGACATCCCGGCTGGCTTCCTGGCTTGGTTCGACGGGGAGGGCATCGAGGCATGAGCCGCGACTCCTTCAAGAACGTAGGCCAGGTGATCACCTGGTGGGTCGGGCGGATTGAGCAGAACCGCACGGTGTCCACCAGCTATCGCCGCACCATGGCCAGCCTGGCCAAGCGGCACCTGATCCCGCGCCTGGGCAGCGTGAAGCTGAAGCAGCTGAGCCGCGCCGTAGTGGACGACAAGCTGGTCTGGCCGATGCAGCAGACCCACTCACCGCACACCGCGCACAAGGCCCTGCAGGGCCTTCAGCAGTCGCTGGCGCTGGCGGAGAAGCAGGGGCGCATCGAGTCCAATCCGCTGTCGGCCGTGAGCTGGAAGGACTTCTGGACCGGCAACCTGCCGCCCCGCCCGGCGGGCCTGTTGCCGGTGGCCGTGCCGACCCTGCTGCCGCACCTCTGTCAGACCCTGGAGCAGGACCCGGTGGCCGGCATGCTGGCGCTGATGATGCTGGCCCACGGTACCCGCATCGGTGAGACCTGCCTCGCGCAGTGGCAGCACATCAGCCTGCCGGAGCGGGTGTGGATCATCCCGGCGCAGAACACCAAGACCGGACAGGAACTGGTGGTGCCGCTGACCGATCAGGTGTGCGCGCTGCTGACCCGCTACCGCGAGTTGCAGCACCCGGTTCGCCGCAACAGCCCGTGGGTGTTCGCCATGGCCGGCGGAGCTCCGCTGTCCACGTCTCAGGCCTCGACCATGTTTCGCACCATGAGCAATCGCCAGTGGCGCAGCCATGACCTGCGCAAGCTGGCCCGCACCGTGTGGGCAGAGCTCGGCATCGACTTCCTGGTGGGTGAGCTGATGCTCAACCACTCCATGGGCAAGCTCGCCAGCACCTACATCAAAACCGGCATCGACCAGGCCCGTCGCAAGGGGCTGGAGGCCTGGCATGCGTACCTCGATGAGCGTGGTTTCACCGAGGCGCACGGGCTGAAAAGTGCCGAAATAAGCTTTTCCTCGACTGCCGTTCCGGCCTAGTGCTGTGCGGTTTGTGGCCGAAATTTAACTTTCTAAATGAGGTAGATGAAATGGACGGGGAAAAGGGAGTTGCCGAGGTGATCCAGCTCGATCTGCCGTGGCCGCCGAAGGAACTCAGCCCCAACGCCCGGGTGCACTGGAAGCAACGCCACCGCCACGTGAAAGCCTACCGATATGCCTGCGGGATGCTGGCCAAGGCGAGCGGGGCAACGGTCCCGGAAGGGCGCCTGTACTTGTGGATCACCTTCTGCCCACCGAACCGCCGCTCTCACGACGACGACAACCTGATGGCGCGTTTCAAGGCGGGCCGTGATGGCGTGGCCGATGGCCTGGGGATCGATGACAAGAACTTCGTGACCACCGCCAGCATCGGCGAGCCCGTGCAGGGTGGATTGGTCCGCGTGCACATCCGCAAGTACCCCATTGAGGCGGGGGCGAATTGATGCGCCACGGTTTGGGTTATCACGCTCGCGTGGCGCGGCGAGAGCTGGCCCGCTGCGAGATCTGCCAAGGCCGCGGGGTGACGCAGGGCATCTTCCACAAGCTGGAGTGCGAGGCCTGTGACGGGACGGGTCTGGTGGATGCCGTGTCCGGCGCGCGCCTGGAGCCGCGCGAGATGATCGCCCAACTGCTGATGCGTTTGGATGCGGCAGGGAAGGCCAGTGGAGGTATGGCCGGCGGACCTGGCGTGGATTACGTGGGGCGCACGAACAACCATCACCGCAGTGGTGGCAATTGGACTGGTGACTGAGGGGTAACCAACCATGCAACTGAACACAGCACGGCAAGCCTGGCATGACGCGTACTACCAGCCCTGGGATTCGGTGATGTCACATGCGCTTGAGATGGCCCAACTCGAAGCAGCGGTGCAGAAGACTGAAAAACAACGGGGCACCACCCATGCTGTGCACCAGGCCCTGGCCGGGCGCATCCAGTTGGCGATCGACACCCTGCCGCGTGACCTGAAGCGCTTCGGCCACCACCTCTATAACCCGCTCGCCAGTCGCGGCGACGAGGTGGAGGCGAACCTGCTGGTGTGGCGGCTGGCGAAGAACGAACCCATGTCCCAGCAGAAGGAGACACGGGCCTTCGCGATCTGCTGCGGGGTCGTCCACCGCTACCGCATGCAACACCAGGGCGGCCAGAGCTCCATGCCGGATCCGCTGCCGTCGCCCGAGGCGTTTCGTGCGTGGATTCTGGAGCGCTTCAAACTCGCCATCCGCTCGGAGAATTGGGGAAGGGATTGGGCGGGGTTCGTGCAGGCCTGCTTCGACGTATGCTGTGACCTGGACCGGAAGGCCCTTGGCCCGGTTGCGGCCATGTTGGGCGAAATGAAGGAGGCAGCGTGAAGGAAGCGAATGCGACGGGGCATATCAGCAACTGCCCGAAATGTGATTCTGACCAGGTCCGCGTCGAGGTTGGCGAGACGGTCCGCAAGAAGCCGGTTCCTGGTCTGGCCTACTGGCGAGTGATCGAATGCCTTGCCTGCGGCCACCGCTCAGGCCGTATAGAGGGGCCAGGCCACATGGATAAGCAGGTCATGCGAGACCTGAACGAAGCGTGGAAGCGGTCAGCGTGATAAATGGTTTGTTATAACGTATTGACCTTATGTTCGGCTGGCGGTAGGATTTCCCCATTCTGTCGTTCTTCCCCCTGACGAAAGCGAACTCCTAAAGCCCAGCCACCGTGCTGGGCTTTTTCGTTTCTGTTCCTGCTGCTTCCCCTCATCAGCAGCGCCCCTCTGCCGGCCACCCGCCGGCGTTTTATTTGGAGATCACCTCATGGCCGAGCCAGGAACTGGCGCGATCGCCACCGCCGGGCTGTTCGGCATCGGCGGCGCCGCTCTGGTGCCCGGCGTCGACATGAACGCAGTGATCGGTGCCTTCGCCGGCGCCATGTTCTTCGTGGTGTACGCCAAGGACCTCTCGCCCTTGGCGCGCATCGGCTACTTCATCGCCTCATGGATAGTGGGGTACTACGTCGCCAGCGAATTCATAGGGCGCGAACTGGCCAAGACATCGGGCCTGGTCGCATTCGCGGGCGCCTTGTTCTGCGTCGTCGTGGGCACCAGCTTGTTGGAGTGGGTGCAGGGAGGAAAGACGCCTGGTTGGCTCCGCTTCATCGCGGACCGCTTCGGAGGTCGAAATGGTTGATCCCTGGACCCTGGCTGCTGCGTCGATCTGCAGCGCCATTTGCTTGCGCATCGCTTCCTTTCGCCGTGGCCAGTTGCGGTACCGCCTTGGCGTGTCCTTGGTGGCCTATTTGCTGTGCATTGGCAGTGGCGGATATGCGCTGACGGTTTTCGTTGAGGCACTTCGGGGCTCGCACCCTGCGTCGATCTCGCCCTGGCTGCTGATCATTCTCGGCGCTGTGATGGTTCTGATCTACCGCGCCAAGGGCAACGTCGCCCGGTTCATTCAGTTGGACTTCCAGGACAAGTGGGACGGAAAGGATCGCCGCCATGCGCACAAGTGACGCTGGCGTTGCCCTGGTTCAGGGCTATGAAGGCCTGCGCCTGACTGCGTACCGCGACAGCGTGGGTGTGCTCACCATCGGCTACGGACATACCGGCGCCGATGTGAAGCAGGGCATGACCATAACCCGTGACGAGGCCGAGCGCCTGCTGCGGGATGACCTGCATGACGCCGAGTCCGCCGTCGAAAAGGCGGTTCGCGTGCCGATGACCCAGGGCCAGTTCGATGCCCTGGTCAGTTTCGTGTTCAACCTGGGCGCTGGCCGCCTACAGACGTCCACCTTGCTGCGCAAGCTGAACGACCGTAACTACATCGGTGCTGCTGATGAGTTCCCGCGCTGGAACAAGGCCGGTGGCAAGGTGCTGGCTGGTCTGACCGCACGTCGCGGTGCTGAGCGCGCGCTCTTCCTTTCCTGAGGTATTCGTCATGCAACTGATCGATAACGTCTCCCAGCTGTTCAAGATGACCAGCGTGCAGATCGCCGGCGCCACTGGCCTGCTGGCACTGGCTGAGCAGCTGCTGCCGCAACTGGCCGGTGTTATCCCGCCGGTTGCCTATGCCGTGCTCACTGGCCTGGTGATTGTCGCCCGCGCCGTAAAGCAACCTGCGCTGGCCAAGTAAGCAATGGCTCGTCCTTGCCGTGCTCATGGATGCCCAGCCCTGGTGAATAGCCGTGGGCAGAAGGGCTACTGCGATGGTCATGCTGATCAGCGCAGCAATTGGAGCAAGCGCGAGGATCGCTCAGGCAGCACCACCGAGCGTGGCTATGGTGCGGCCTGGCGCCGCATCCGCGAACGCATCATGGCGCGTGACAAGGGGCTCTGCGTGGCGTGTGCCGAACAGGGTCGAGTCACCCCTGCCAAGCACGTCGACCACGTCATCAGGAAGGCAGATGGAGGCACCGATGACGATGCCAACCTGCAGTCCCTGTGCGTGCCCTGCCACGAGGCCAAGACGGCCAACGAGGGGAGGGGGCGGGTCAAAAGTCTGGGGCCTATGCCTAAGTGACCGCCCCGTAAAGCTTTCTCGCGTCGCCGCGAAAAATGAAATTCGGGAGTTGCGCTGATGCCGGGGGTCAAGGGGCGCTCCGGGCGCCGACCCAAGCCGACCGCTGTCAAGGAGTTGGCGGGGAATCCCGGCAAGCGAGCCCTCAATAAAGCTGAGCCTGACTTCACCCAGGTCACCAACGTCGAGGCGCCGGAGTGGCTGGCTGAAGAAGCCGCCGGCATGTGGGCGATGGTGGTCCCCGAGTTGCTGGCCCAGAAGCTCCTGTGCATCACCGATCTGCATAACGTCGAGGCCTTTTGTACGGCCTACGGCAACTGGCGCGCCGCCCAGCGGCTGGTGATCGAGCATGGCCCATTGATGACCTCGGCCATGGGCAGTCCGATGAAGAACCCCGCGCTGACCGCCGCCAAAGAGGCGATGGCGCAGATGGTGACCTTCGGCGCGCTGCTCGGTCTGGACCCGTCCAGTCGCTCGCGACTCACCGGCGGCAAGAAGTCGTCCTCCGGCAATGCGTTCCTAGACCTGCTGACCAACTGACCTATGGCCTACAAGTACCCCAACGTCGAGGCGGCGAATCGCTTCGCGCGCGACGTGGTGCGCGGCCGGGTGCTCGCCAGTCGGTACGTCAGGCTGTGCTGTCAGCGTCACCTCGATGACCTGGTGGCGAGTAAGTCGGCGAAGTTCCGTTTCAAGTTCGACCCGGCCAAGGCCGAGAAGAAGCTGCGGCTGATCCAGATGATGCCGCACGTCAAAGGCGAGTGGGGTTTCAAGCGGCAGCTGGTGTCCTTGGAGCCCTGGCAGAAATTCGGCCTCGCGGCGACCTACGGCTGGGTACGGAAGAAGTCCGCTCAGCGCCGCTTCCGCGAGAGCTACTGGGAGGTCCCGCGCAAGAACGGCAAGTCTGTGGTGGCTGCCGGCGTCGGCATTGTCGGTTTCGTTGCCGACGACGAGTTCGGTGCCGAGGTCTACAGCGGGGCCACCACCGAGAAGCAGGCCTGGGAAGTGTTCCGCCCGGCCAAGCTGATGATCCAGCGCACGCCAATGCTGATCGAAGCAGCTGGCATCCAGGTGAACGCTTCGAACATGAACCGTCCCGAGGACGGTAGTCGCTTCGAGCCAATCATCGGCAACCCGGGCGACGGCGCTTCGCCCAGCTGCGCGATCGTCGACGAGTACCACGAGCATGACAGCGCGGCGCTCTACGAGACCATGCTGACCGGCATGGGAGCACGTCGCCAACCGCTGATGTTCGTCATCACCACCGCCGGCAGCAACATCGAAGGCCCGTGCTACGAGATGCGCCGCCGGGTGATCGACATGCTCGAAGGCACGGTCCCTGACGACGAGCTGTTCGGCTGGATCTGGACCATCGACGAAGGTGACGACTGGACCGACCCCAAGGTGCTGGCCAAGGCCAACCCGAACATGGGTGTATCGGTTTATGCCGACTACCTGCAGAGCCAGCAGCAGAAGGCGGTGAAGAACGCCGCCTTCCAGAACACCTTCAAGACCAAGCACCTCAACATCTGGGTTTCCGCCCGCAGTGCCTACTTCAACATGGAGGCCTGGAAGGATTGCGCCGACCCGTCGTTGTCGCTG
The DNA here is from genome assembly GCF_036328175.1 of Pseudomonas sp. JS3066. Classification (NCBI taxonomy): domain Bacteria; kingdom Pseudomonadati; phylum Pseudomonadota; class Gammaproteobacteria; order Pseudomonadales; family Pseudomonadaceae; genus Pseudomonas; species Pseudomonas sp. JS3066. The sequence continues at coordinate 3,310,576 of NZ_CP143312.1, read as the reverse complement.
GAGGACTTCCAGGGCGCCGAGTGCTTCATGTGCCTCGACCTGGCGAGCAAGACCGACATCTGCGCGCGGATCAACCTGTTCTCCCGGGTGATCGGCGATCAGCTGCATTACTACTGCGTGGCCCCGCGCTTCTACCTGCCGGAGGAAACCATCCAGTACGGCAAGGAGCGCAAGGTGATCGAGCGCTACCAGAAGTGGCTGAACATGGGCCTGCTCACCGGCCATGACGGCGCCGAGGTGAACTTCGGCGTGGTGCGCGACGAGCTGTTGGCAGATGCCAAGACCGTCGCCCTGACCGAGATACCACACGATGAGTGGGGCGCCTTCCAGATAGCCCGCGACTTCGAGGAAGCCGGCTACACCCCGGTGAAGATCCCGAAGACCACGCGCAGCTTCTCGCCGGCGATGAAGGAGTTGAACGGCGCCATCCTCAATGGCCGCTTCCACCATGATGGCAACCCCATCCTCGGCTGGATGATGGGCAACGTGGTGGCGAAGCCTGATGCCAACGAGAACGTATTCCCCCGCAAGGAAACCGCGGCCAACAAGATCGACGGGCCGGTGGCCCTGCTCATGGGGATTAGCCGGGCGCTGGTCCACGAGAAGCCGCTTGACCTCGACTCCTTCCTCTCTGATCCCGTGGTGCTTTGATGCCTCTATTCCAGACGATCCGTGGTTGGTTCAGCGGACAGGGCGGCCCTGCGCGCAACCCGGGGTTGCAGAGCTCCCAGCCTGCCGGCTACACGTCCGCGTCGGCGGCCCCCGTCAACTTCGACAGCGCCATGCAGATTTCGGCGGTGTGGGGGGCGGTGCGGATCGTTTCGGAGACCATCGGCTCGCTGCCGTTCAACCTGTACGAAGTCAACGCCGAAGGTCGCAAGGTGGCCAGTGACCACCCGCTGCACCGCGTTCTGACCCGCCGCCCGAACCGCTACCAGACCCGCGTCGAGTTCTGGGAAAGCATGGCGTTGAACCTAGCTATATCGGGTAACGCCTACGCCATCATCCAGCGCAGCGGCAGCAGGATAGTTGGTCTGTTGCCGCTGTCCTCAAGCCAAGTGGAAACCACGTTGCTTGACGATGGCAGCGTGGTCCACGCGTACACCGATGGGGTAAACGTCAAGGTCTACGCCGCCGAGAACATCTGGCACGTCAAGCTGTTCGGCAATGGAGTGATCGGGTTATCGCCGTTGGCCTATGCCCGCAACAGCATCGGCATCGCCATCGCCGCCGACAACCGCGTCACCAAGATTTTCAGCAACGGGGCCAAGCCCTCCGGCGTGCTGACCATCGACAAGACCTTGACCAAGGAGCAGCGCGCCCAGGTCAGGGCCAATTTCTCCGAACTGGAGGAAGGCAACGAAGACCGGTTGTTCGTGCTTGAAGCGGGGATGCAGTACCAGCAGGTCAGCATGACCCCGCAGGATGTCGAGCTTCTGGAGTCCCGGCGCTTCCAGATCGAGGACATCGGTCGCTTCTTCGGCGTGCCGTCGATCCTGCTCAACCAGACCTTCGGACAATCGTCGTTGGGTTCCAACGTCTACGAAATCCTGAGCGCGTTCTACAAGTTGAACCTGCGCCCGTACCTGGAAAAGTTTGAAGAGTCGATTCTGCGTTGGCTGGTGACCGAGGCCGAGGCGCAGCGCCTGGAAGCGGAGTTCGACTTCGATAGCCTCCTGCGCGCCGACACCCTGAGCCGTTATCAGGCCAATCGCGAAGCCATCAACTCTGGCCAGTTGACCCCCAATGAGGCGCGCCTCAGCGAGGGTCGTCAGTCCCTGCCCGGTGGCGACCAGCTGCTGGTGCAGGGCGCCATGATTCCCATTCAGAACGCCGGCCAAAAGCCCGTGCGAGAGGTGCCCAATGGAACGCAAGACTCTCAACCTTGAGGCCATCGACGTTAAGTTCGACGCGGCCCGGCCAGGCTTCTTTTCCGGCTACGCCTCCAAGTTCGGGGGTGTGGACAGCTACGGTGACACCATCCTCCCCGGCGCCTACAAGAAGACCCTGAAAAAACGGAGCCGCCCAATTCAGCTGCGCTGGAATCACTGGGGGCCCGTGATCGGTAAATGGTTGAAGACCGAGGAAGATGAACAAGGTCTTTACGTCGAGGGCGAACTGACCCCTGGTCACTCGGTGGCCCAGGACGTGTACGCCTCACTGAAGCACGGTGCGGTCACGGGATTGTCCATCGGCTTCCGCCCGGTGCAGATCAATGACCATGGCGATGGCCGTCGCGACCTGAAGGAAATCGACCTGATCGAGATCAGCGTCGTTGAGTCGCCTGCTGACCTGGCGGCGCAGATTGGCGACGTGAAGTCCGCCATAGACCAAGCGCAATCCCTGAAAGAAATCGAGGCCTTCCTGCGCGATGCGGGTGGGTTCAGCCGGGCAGACGCCGTCACGCTGGTGGCGCGCATCAAGTCCTTGGCTCGCGGCGAGCGTGAGCCAGAACTGAAAACCGCAGAGATTGCGGGACTCTTCCAGCACTTCCAATTCCCGCAACTTTGAGGAAACAACCATGAGCGAAGAACTCAAGAGCGTCATCGAGACTGGCCTGAAAAGCGTTCAGGATCAGCTCCAGGCCAAGATGGCCGAATACAACGCAGAGCTGGCTAAGTCCACTGGCCAAGTCCGTACTGAACTGACCGGCGAAATCGAGAAGCTGGCCGAGCAGTTCAAGGGCCTGCAGACTGAACTGGCTGACCTGGCGCAAAAGCAGGGCGCCCCGTCCGCCCCGGGCGCCTTCATCACTGCTGGACAGGAGTTCGTGAAGTCCGACCAGTTCAAGGCTCTGGCCGCGCGTACCGTGAACCAGGTGCGTTTCGAGGTGAAGAACACCGTGGTCGCCGACAGCACCACCACCTTCCCAGACCAGCGCCCCGGTATCATCGCCGGCAGCTTTGCGCCGCTGACCATCCGCCAGCTGATCCCGACCATCAACGTCGCCAGCAACGCGGTGAACTCGCTGCGTGAGTCCGCCTGGACCAACGACGCCGCCGAAGTCGCCCAGGGCGCCGCCAAGCCGGAATCCGACATCACCTTCGCCCCGTACAACGTGGTGATCGAGACCGTCGCTCACTGGATCAAAGTGTCCAACCAGCTTCTCGCCGATGCCCCCGCTGTGGCCGCTTACATCGACACCCGCCTGCGCGACGGCCTGGACCAGCGCATCGACAAGCAGCTGCTGAACGGCAACGGCACCTCGCCCAACCTGTCTGGTCTGACCGATGCGGGCAACTTCACTGCCTTCACCGCCACCAGCGGCGCCAACCTGGTCGAGTCGATCAACAAGGCCAAGTACAACCGCTGGGCCGTTGGCGAGGTCGTGGATACCGTCATCGTCAACCCGGCGGATTGGGCGGTTATGGAACTGCTGCGCGAAGGCGCTGGCACCGGTGCGTACCTGTACGGCGCCCCGGGAACCAACGCTGGCATGAACCCGTTCGGCCTGAATGTGGTGCTCTCGGCCAACATGACTGCCGGCCAGTTCCTGATTGGCAGCCTGCGCGGCGGCGCCACCATCTACCAGCGCCAGGGCGCCGTGGTAGAGATGGGCTTCGTGAACGATGACTTCACCAAGAACCTGGTGACCATTCGCGCCGAAGAACGCCTGGGCCTGGCAGTAGATCGTCCGGCGGCGATCATGTACGGCCCGATCACCGCGGCCTAAGTAGGGATGGCGGCCTTCGGGTCGCCACCTCTCCAGGGGTGAAGAATGAAAGCCAAAGCGTTGAAAACCTTTTTCCACGACCAACTCGGGCGTGTAGAGAAAGGTCAAGAATTCGAGGCGAATGAGGCACAGCTTGCTCCAGTGCGCCGATTCGTCGAAGTGTACGAAACCAAGGTGATCCACGAGGTGCCGAGCAATGGCCGTGCTGACGCTGACCGAGATCAAGGCGCACCTGCGGATAGACGACGCCGCCCAGGACGCTCAGCTGCAAAGCCTGAGTGATGCCGCCGAGGACTATGCATCCCAGTACCTTGGCCGCCCATTGCCCTGGCAGGACAGCCAAGGCGCAGATGTGTCGGTGCCGGCTTCGATTCGCGCTGCGCTGCTGCTGATCGTTGGTGACCTCTACGAGAACCGCGAGGGTCAAATCGTCGGAACGATTCGCGCAGACAACCCGGCAGTCGAGCGCCTTTTGCATTTCTACCGCGTCGGGTTGGGTATATGAGAGCCGGGAAGCTTCGCCACCGAATCACCTTTCAGGCTCGGCAACTTGGCGCGGACGATTTTGGCCAGCCAAGTCAGAGCTGGCTCGAGATTGCCACTGTCTGGGCATCGGTTGAGCCGATCAGCGGCAGAGAGCTACTGGCCGCCCAGCAGGTTCACGGGGAAACCACTCACAGGATCCGCTGCCGGTACCTCGAAGGCATTACCTCGTCGGCTCGTGTCTTGTTCGGTTCTCGGGTGTTCGATATCCAGACCCTGATCAATTCAGACGAACTGGGTGCCTCCCTGGAAATCCTAGCCAAAGAGGGCCCCACCGATGGCTGATGACTGGGGCCAGGCGCGCCTGGAAGGGCTGACCGAACTGAAAGGCACCCTGCGTGCACTGACGCCCAGGCTGGAGAAACGGGTGGTGATGGGCGCCCTGCGCGCTGCCGCTCAGGTGATCCGCCGGGATGCGTTGTCGCGGGTGCCGGTATTGCAGACGCCTCACCCGTACCGGAAGCCTGGCACAGTCAAGAAGAACATCACCGTCCGCCGCTCCCGAAGAGATCGGGCGGGCGTCTACGTCGGCGTGAAGCCGATGGGCAACAAACAGATCAGAGCCTTCTCTGCGGGAGCCCGCGCTACAGGGCAGCGCGGGACCAAGAAGACCCCTCTGTCGGCCCGCAATCCGGACGATCCCTGGTACTGGATCATGCTCGAGTTCGGCACCCGCAACATGCCCGCGCGCCCATTCCTTCGCCCTGCTTTCGAGACCAAGAAGTACGAGGCGCTGCAAAAGTTCGAGGAATACATGAAGCGTCGGGTGGTGAAGGAAGCCGAGAAACTGGCCCGCGAGATGGGGATGAAAGCCGCATGATTGAGCTCGACCTACGCGCCGCGCTGCTGGCACATGCTCCACTGACCGCTTTGGTGCAGCAGAAGGTGGCGGCCCTGATCGCCCCGGAAGGCACTCAGCCACCCTATGTGACCTATCAGTTGATCACCGGCACCCGCCAGGGCTCTATGAGTACCCAGGGTTCGCTGCGCAATGCCCGCATGCAGCTGCTCTGCTTCGCCCGTAGCTATGGTGAAGCCAAGCAGGTCGCCCAGGCGGTGCAGGACGCTGTCGAGGACTCGACGCAGTTCGAAGTCGTCTTCAACGGCGATCAGGACCTCTACGAGCCAGACACCAAGCTGCAATACGTGGTCCTCGACTACTCGATCTGGCAAGACACCTAATTCCCACCTTCATCCCCTGGCCCCGCACCTGCGGGGCTTTTTCATTGGAGAGCCCACAATGGCCATCAAGAACAAAGCCGTGTCCTCGCAGGGCACTCACTTCTACATCGAAGACTCGGCAGCCGTCGTGACGCCGCTGACCATCACCGCGATCACCAAGGCTGCCCAGGCTGTGGTGAGTATCGCGAGCCATGGTCGTGTGGTGGGTGATGTGGTGAAGTTCGCAGCAGTGGTCGGTATGACGGAGATCAACGGCCTGAGCGGCATCGTCACCGCGACTGCCTCCGGCACTATCACGGTGAACATCGACTCCACCGCTTTCACCACCTACGCCAGCGCTGGTACCGCCACGCCGGTGGCGTTCATCGAAACCTGCCAGCACAAGTCCTACAGCGGCTTCGATGGCCAGGCCTCGGAGATCGACACCACCACCATGTGCAGCACCGCCAAGGAGAAGATGCTTGGCCTACAGGACTTCGGCGGCATGTCGGCCGACCTCCACTACGTCGAGGACGATGCCTTCCAGGTTGCTGCGATGAAGGCCAAGGCCGACGGGGTGGCGCGCTGGTTCCGCCTGGTCAAGAAGAACGGCTACAGCAAGCTCTGGCAGGGCATCGTGCGCAGCTTCTCCGACAGCGGCGCCGTAGACGGCACCAACTCGGGCACCCTGGCCGTGACTATCACCGGTGAAGTGGTCGAGGTGAAATGATGCTGAGCCGCGAACAGATCCTCGGCGCTACCGACCGTAAGCAGGAAACCGTCCCGGTCGAGGCTTGGGGGGGCGAGGTGATCCTTACCGCCCTGAGCCTGGGCGATCGCACCATCATCGAAGCGGATTTCGTCCGCCTGGGCAAGCTGGAGATTGGTTCGCCGGAGCGGGTCACCGGGATGCGTGACCTGCAGGTGCGGATGGTCGCGATGTCGATCAGTGACACCTCAGGCGCCCCGCTGTTCACGCTGGACGATGTGGCTGAACTGTCGAAGAAGTCTTCCGAAGCCATCGGCCTGCTGGCCGACGCTGCCACCGTGCTCAACGGCTTTGCCGCCAAGGCGGTCGAGGACCAGGCAAAAAACTGAGGTGCCGGCCGGACCGGTATTTCCGGTTCCGGCTGGCCCGCGACCTAGGCATGACCGTGCGCGAGCTGGAGCGGCGCATGGACTCCCCCGAATACGTCGAATGGATGGCCTTCTACCAGGTCGAGTACGAGCTCCTGACCGGCACCATGCCGCCGCTGGAGTTCGACGACCCGGCCGAGCACTCCGCCGCCATTGACGCCCTCTTCAGGTAATCCCCATGGCTCTCGGTACGCTTACGATCGACCTGTCGGCGAACACCGCCCGACTGGAGTCCGACCTCGGCAAGGCCAACCGCATCGCCGAGCAGCAACTGTCGAAGATGGAGAAGATTGGCAGCCAGATCGGCAATGCCATCGGCACTGCCGTCGGCGCGCTGGCTTCCGGCGCCTTCGCCGCCTGGATCAAGACCAGCATCGACATTGCCGACAACGCCAACGATATGGCCATGGCTATCGGTATCAGCGTGGAGAGTTTCACCGCGCTGCAGTACGCCGCCGAGCACGAAGGCATCGCCATGGAGGCGCTGTCGGGGACCATGGCGAAGTTCAGCAAGAACATCGCGGCGGCCGCTGCCGGCAGCAAGAAGCAGGCCCAGGCCTTCGCGGATATTGGCGTGTCCGTGACCGACGCCGGCGGCAAACTGAAGGCGACCGATACGTTGCTGTTGGAAGTGGCTGACCGGATGGCGCAGTACGAAGACGGCGCCAACAAGGCTGCTGTCGCCCAGGACCTGTTCGGCAAAAGCGGTACCGCGCTGCTGCCCCTGCTGAATCAGGGTTCCGACGGTATCCGCCAACTGACCGACGATGCCCGCCAGCTCGGGCTGGTGTTCGACCAGGACGCCGCCGACAAAGCTGGCCAGTTCAACGACACGCTGTTCGCCCTGCAGGGCGCTTCGCGCGGCATCGCCAACCAGATCAGCCAGGGCCTGTTGCCGTCGCTCAATGACCTGTCGGGCCTCATGCTCGACCTGGCCAAGGACACCGACACCGCCAACACCGCCGCCGACGTGATCAGCGGCACCCTCAAAGGATTGGCCACGGTCGGCATCGTGATCAGCGCGTCCTTCAAGACTACCGGTGCCGCGATCGGCGCGGTCGCCTCGGCGCTGACCTCGGCTGCGCAGGGCGATTTCAAGGGAGCCTGGGCCACGATCCAGGCGGGTAGCGAGGACTATCTCAACAGCACCGAGGCCGCCATCGAGCGGATCAAGAAGCTCTGGAGCGGTGACTACCGCCAGGCTGGGGAGGGCGCGGCCGCCACGGCAGGCATCGTGCGCCAGGCGCTGGAGCGCAGTTCTCAGGCAGCCGAAGACCAGGCGAAGGCGACGCAGGCGTCGACCGATGCAATCAACTCGCAGATTCAGAGCCTCCAACTGCAGGCCGCGACGCTGGGCATGAGCAAGCAGGAAGCCACTCTCTACAAATTGGCCCTGGATGGCGCGACCGATGCCCAGCTCGCTTCGGCGGCCGCCGCCCTGGAGCAGGTGCAAGCCTACGAGCGCAATGAGCAGCAATTGCAGCGCCAGACCGAGGCCGCCAAGGAGGCCCAGCGGGTGCTGGAGTCGCTGTGGACCGAACCGCAGAAAGCCCTGGCCGAGTACCAGCAGAAGACCGAGGCGCTGCTCAAGGGCGGTGTCAGTGGGGCTCAGCTGGAAGAGGCCATGGGTCGTCTGGACGAGGAGCTGAACACCAAGCTGGACAACGTCGGCAAGAAATCAGGCGATACCACCGACGAGATTTCCGAAGCCTGGAAGTCCGCCGCGCAGAACATCCAGTCGTCCATGGCCGACACCTTCATGAACATCGAAACAACCACCTTCGAAGGCTTCCTCAACAGCTGGGGCAATCTGATCCAGCGCATGGCCGCCGAGGCCGCGGCTGCTCAATTGACCAATGCGCTGTTCGGGAGCGCCGCCGGCGGCGAGGGGGATGGATGGATAAAGCAAGGCATTGCCGCCGTGGCCGGCTGGTTCGGCGGTTCCGGTAGCGCATCGGCTTCCTTGTCGGCGGGCGCCAGCCAGGCGGGCTACTCGATGGACCTTTCCAACTTCGTCGCCGGGCGCGCGGTGGGTGGTCCGGTGATGCGCGGTCGCCTCTACGAAGTCGGCGAGAACAACGTCCCCGAGGTGTTCCGCGCCAACGGCCGGCAGTACATGATCCCGGGCAACAGCGGCAGCGTGATTCCAGGGGGTAGCAACCAGACGGTCAACGCCAGCTTCTATTACCCGAACGTCACCACTGAGCGAGAAGCGCGCCAGTCGCGTATTGCTACTCTGCGTGACCTAAATCGCCTGGTAGTCGGGTCGGGGAGGGCAGCATGAGCAAGCCTTTCCTCGAAGACCGCCTGCCCGTCTGCGTCCGTGTCGGCGCGCAGTGGGACGACCGCTTCTTCGTCAATAAGGTGCCCACGGCAGGTGGCGGCGACTATCGGTCGCTGAAGAACCCGCTGATGCGCCGGACCTTCGACATCAGCTACATCCTCAAGGACAAGGCCCTGGCCACCAGCGTGGCGTCGCTCTACTACCGGGTGTGGGGTGAGTATGCCGGGTTCCGGGTGAAGGCCCACGACGACTTCACCACGGCCGTCGACGGCAAGTCTGCCTACAGCCACACCGATTGCGTGCTGACTCTGATCAGTGCCGGGGTGTATCAGTTGGTCAAGGAGTACGGCCGTGACGGCCTCGCGCTGGCGGAACTGGGCCGACCGAAGCGTCCGCTGTACAAACCGGTGGCCAGCAAAATCGCCGTTGGCATCCAGGGTCAGGCCCTCCCCGCCGCGCAGTGGTCGGCCAGCAACACCACCGGCCAGATCACCGAAGCCGCGAACAAGAGCCGCACCATCACTGCGATCACCAAGGCCGCCCAAGCCGTGGCCACTGTGGGCAGCCATACATTCCTGGTGGGTGAGTCAGTGGTCATCAGTGGCGTGGTCGGCATGACCCAGATTAATGGCCTGCGCGCCCTGATCGTCGCCATCGGCGCCAGCACCATCACGTTGGCTATCAACTCCACGGCGTTCAGCACCTACACGAGCGGTGGCTCGGTGCAGACGCGCGCGCTCAACGCCGGCGCCGACGTCCTCACTGGTGGCTGTGAGTTCGACATTCCCTGCTACTTCGATTCGGCCTTCCCGGTCACTGCCCTGGAGGGCGCGATTCGCGAGACCTCCGGCCTGCAGCTGATCGAAATGCTCGAGCTCTGATTCCATGAAAGCACACGTCGCCGACTGGCGGACGCGGGTTTACTGCGTCCGGATTGAGCCAGCCAATGATTCGCCCGTGATCCGTCTGACTGCCCAGCCGACTGGCCTCAAGATGAGTAACGGCGAGGTCTACTTGGCTGAGCACGGGTACGAATTCTCTGGCTTTGGCGCGTCCAGCACCTTCGCCAGCTCCTCCATCGACCTCAAAGGGGTTGTCCAGCAGGGCGCCATCGACCGCGACGACCTGATGGCCGGGGTTTACGACAACGCCCGCGTCTACCTCTTCGCAACCAGTTGGAAGAAGGACCTGTCGATCGAGGACGAAGAACCGCTGGGGATGTTCTTCTTCGGCAAGGTGGAGACCACCGACGAGCAGTACTCGGTGCAGCTGATGTCGGGTATCGATGTGCTGTCGCAGTCGCAGGGTCGTAGCTACGGACCGACCTGTCCCTACACGCTGTTCGACGAAACCTTGGATGGGCACGTTGTGCCGGCCAGTCAGAGTCGCTGCACGGGGCCGCGCTCGAATCCTGATGGCCCAGCCCTGGCCGACTTCAAGGTCACCGGCACGCTCACCAGCGTTACCGACCAGTACTACTTCGCCGACAGCGGGCGCGTTGAGGCGGCCGATTACTTCGCCACCGGTTCCATTCGTTTCCTGACAGGGCCGAACGCCGGCCTGAAGCCGATCGCGGTCAAGGCCTTCACCGCTGGCGGCGTGATCCAGCTGCAGGAAGCCCTCTTCTATATGCCGGCGATTGGCGACCAGTACGAAATGATCCCCGGCTGCCGCAAGCGCCCGGAGGACTGCTTGTTCTGGGCGAACATGCGCAACTTCGGCGGCCATCCCCATGTGCCGGCGCCCTCGCAGTACGGCCAGATTGGGAGAGGCGCATGACCCGGGACGACGTTATCGGCGCCGTCCGCGAGGTGGAAGGGACGCCCTTCCGACATCAGGGTCGCGTGCCTGGCCTTGGCCTGGATTGTGCCGGCGTGCTGGTGCACTGCTTCCAGCGCCTGGGGCTGCCGTACCACGACGAGATGGGCTACCCGCGCAACCCGTTCGACGGCCAACTCGAGCGCATCCTCGACTGCCAGCCTTCTCTGCGCCGAGTTCCCAATACCGAACTGCAGCGCGCCGACGTTTTGTGCATGCGGATGGCCCGCGACCCGCAGCACATTGCCATCTACCTCGGCCTGATAGATGGCCATCCCTACATCGGCCACGGCAGTTCCGAACACAGGAAGGTGGCCATCCACCGCCTCGACGAGCTCTGGGGCGCTCGCATCGTCCGCGTCTACCGCTTTGAGGGCCTGCAATGAGTACAGGTCAGATCCTGGGCGGCGGCCTTGGCGCGGTCATCGGTGGGGTTCTCGCCGCACCCACGGGCGGCCTGTCGCTTGCTGGTGGTGCTGCGCTTGGCTTCCAGATCGGTATGGCGGCTGGCGGCTACCTCGACCCGCCCAAGGGGCCTACTGTCTATGGCCCTCGCCTGGGTGATAAGTCCGTCCAGACCAGCACCTACGGGACAATCCTCACCCGCTATTACGGAACCATCAGCGCCCACGGCAACGCCACCTGGCTGGAGAATGGCGAGCTCAAGGAAACCGTTCGCAAGAAGAAGCAGGGCGGCAAGGGCGGCGGCTCGGTCTCCACGGTCAAGACCTACACCTACAGCGCAACATTCTTCCTGTCGCTGGGCGAGGGTGAAATCGCCGGCATCCGGCGTATGTGGTGTCAGGACAAGCTGATCTACAACGCCGGCAGCGATGACCTGGAAACCATCATCGCCAGCAACCAGGCGGCGACTGGCTGGAAGCTCTACCGCGGCACCGACGACCAGCTTCCGGATCCGCGCTACGAGGCGGATGTCGGGGTGGGCAATGCCCCGGCTTACCGCGGCGAGGCCTACATCGCCTTCTACGACTTCCAGCTGGCGGACTTCGGCAACAGCCTGCAGGGTGCGCAGTTCAAGGTCGAGGTGGTCACGCAGTCCGACTTCAATGGGCTGCGTGGCGCGGTGGATGCTGCGTCCGGGCAGACCTACGGCGGCACCCAGTACATCTACAACGCCGATGGCGCCACCTTCATCAGCGATGCCGGGAATGGCTACGTCCACAATTTGTCGGGGAATGCGACGTTCACCGGCGCCACCCAGATTGAGAACCAGTTGCCGGCTTCATCGGGCACGACCTCCTACGTGGGCGGCCTGTCGAACGGGCTGTACCTGTTCGTCAGGCGCACCAACCTGACCTATGTCGATGGCGTCGACATCGGGGTGCGGGTGCCGGGGTCGCTGCTGGAGACCGGCGTCGTCCTGAATATCCCGCCTGCTGACAAGACCAACAAGAAGGTGGTCGGCTGCACGGTCACCAGCGATGGTGCGCACATCATCCTCGGGCTGTGCGACGACAGCCTGGATATCAACACCAGCATCACCACCGCCAAGTACTACATCCTTGATACCAGCTTCGATGTGGTATCGAGCGGCCCTGTGCTGAGCCCCATTTCGGCGCATGTGGGCATTTGCTGGGGTCGGACGCGCACCTTTGGTTACGTGGCCGCGTGCCTGTCGAACGACCTCCAGGACCTCTATCAGGTCGATGGCGCGGGGGGCGCCCTGCATCGCTACTCGATCAGCGCGGCCGGCCTGCAGTTCGAGGAAACCCTGTCGGGCGCCATCAGCTCGGCCGGCTTCTTCACGTTCCCGGCGATCTACGAGCGGGACAGCATCATCTACGTGGCTTCGGCGGCCCGCTTCTACACGTTCATCCGTTCGCCGCAGGTCATGCCCGAACTGACGCCGCTGGCGGCCATCGTCGAGCAGGAGATCGCCTTGTCGAGTTTGCTCGGGGCGGCAGACGTCGATACCTCACTGCTGACGGCGGAAGTACGTGGTTATCGGGTCTCCGGCGGCAGCATCCGCAGTGCGCTGGAGCCACTCCAGGGAGCCTACCCATTCGACATCATTCAGTCTGGCTATCAGCTGAAGTGTGTGCCGCGTGGCCAGGCCTCGGTAATGACCATTCCGTGGCAGGACCTCGGCGCGACCGATGGTGACACCCCTGGCCCTCTGCTTCAGGAACCAAGGGAGATGGATACCCAGCTGCCGGCGCGGACCAGCATCAAGTACCTCGACGCGGCTCGCGAGTACGCCATCGCCGAACAATCGGCGGCACGCGACAACACACCGGCCATCAACCGGGTGGACAAGGAGTTGGCGCTGGTCCTGACAGCGGACGAGGCGGCGGGTGTCGCTGATGTGCTGCAGAACCTGCCCTGGTTGGAGCGCACCCCGGCCAAATTCAGCTTGCCGCCGATCTACCTGGCGCTGGAGCCTGCTGATGTGGTGACCGTCGAGGCGCCCTGGGCAACCTACGAGTTGCGTCTCACCGAGGGGAATTACACGCCTTCCGGACGTGCCGAGTGGGAAGCGAAGCCCAACCGCGCGGCGCTCTACACCAGCAACGCCAAGGGCGGGGAGGGCGTGGCGCCGCCCGGGACGATTCCCATGCCGGGCCCCACGCTGTGGATTCCGGCCGACCTTCCGGTGGTCAGCGACACCGAGCAGAACGAGCCTGGCTTCGTCACTGCGGCGCTGGGCTTCACCAATGGCTGGCCGGGCGCGGTGCTGTTCATTTCGCCGGACAACGGCCAAACCTACGCGGAAGTGCAGGGCTATGCCGGCAAGGCGACCATTGGCTACGCGCGCAACGCGCTCGGCGCCAACAGCTGTGCGCTGGTGGATCAGGGCAGCGTTCTGGCCGTCGACCTGTTGGCCGGTGAGTTGGAGAGCATCACCCTCGAACAGATGATCGCCGGTGCCAACTACGCGGCCTATGGCGTGGATGGGCGCTGGGAGATTATCCGCTTCCAGGCCGCCAGCCTGCAGGCGGACGGTTCCTACCAGCTCTCGGGGCTCGTGCGCGGCGACAAGGGCACCGAGTGGGCGACCGGCCTGCACCAGGCCGGCGACTTCTTCGTGCTGCTGGCCGACCCGGACAACATCTTCATCGGCGCCGCGGTGGAGACCCTGGGCCTGGCGCGCACCTATCGCGCCGTGACCAGTGGCGCCAGCCTGGATTCTGCCGCTGATCAGCCGTTCACCTACCAGGGCGTGAACCTGCGACCGCTGTCGCCGACCTACCCGGTCGGCAATCGCAATGCCATCGGCGACCTGGCCTTCAGCTGGACGCGGCGCTCGCGCCTCAGTTCCAGCTGGTGGGCGACCGGGGTGCCCGCTCCAGTGGGCGAGACCAGCGAGTCCTACCAGATCGACGTGATGTCCGGCGCGACGGTCAAGCGCACCATCAGCACCACCTCGCCGGCCGCCACCTACACCGCATCCGAGCAGAACGCCGACTTCGGCTCTGCGCAGCCTGCCATCTCCCTTCGCATCTATCAGCTGAGCAGCGTCGTCGGACGCGGCTTGCCGCTGGAGGTAACCCTGTGACGACGACACCCAAGACCGGCCTGACCGACCTCTCCAACAATGCTGGGCAGCACCTGGTTGTCAATGGAGACTGGTCGATCATCGACCAGTTGCTGGACGCCACGGTCAAGGACAAGGATCTCACTGCGCCACCCGGCGGGACGCTTGCCGACGGCGATGCCTACATTGTCGCCGCCAGCCCGACCGGCGCCTGGAGCGGCAAGGCCACCCAGCTGGCGTACTGGCGCACCTCGGCCGGGGTCTGGCAGTTCATTGTGCCGCGCACCGGCTGGACGATGCGGGTCAGCGATGAGTTGGACGGCAATGGTCTGCCCAAGGAGTACGGCTTCGACGGCGCCAACTGGGAACTGGTGGCCGGTGCAGGCTCAACCCCGGTGCAGGACGAAGGCTCGACCGTCGTCGCTGCACCCACGGCAATCAACTTCGTCGGCGCCGGCGTCTCCGTGACTGATGTCGGTGGCGTGGCCACCGTCACCATTTCCGGCGGTGGGGCGGGCGGCGTGGCACCTGCCCTGCAATACACCTGCGAGACCGGCAGCACCGCCGACAGCGACCCGGGCGCCGGGCTGATGAAGTGGAACCACGCGACCCAGGCCAGTGCCACGCAGCTGTTCATCGACGACCTGACCGCCGATGCGGTGAGCATGACCACCCTGTGGGGCCAGCTGTCGCCGAACGGCTTCCTGCTCATCCAGAAGGCGGCCGATGCGAACACCTGGCAGCTGTGGAAGTTCACCTCGATCACCGCCGCGTCGGGCTATGTGAAGCTGGGGGTGACCCTGATCGCGGACGGTGGCGCGTTCACCGATGGCGATGCCCTGCTGCTGGAGTTCGACAACGGGGCCAGCGGCGGCGGTGGTCTCACCAACCTGACCGAGTCGAAGGTCACTGCTGCGCCGAATGCCACGGTTCCGGTCGTCTCCCTCTCCGTCACCATCACGGAAACCAATGGCGACTTGGCCATTGTGCCGAAGGGCACAGGCGCCCTGCTGGCGTCCGTGCCGAACAATGCGGCTTCGGGCGGCAACAAGCGCGGTGACCGCGCGGTCGACTTCCAGCGCAGCCGCTTCGATGCGACTCAGGTGGCCTCGGGTGCCGATTCCTTTATTGGCGGCGGCGCGTACAACACGTCCAGTGCGCTGAATACGGTAGTGGTCGGCGGCTACCAGAACACCGCCTCCAGCAACTATTCTGCGGTACTCGGCGGCCAGCAGAACACCGCCAGCGGCGTGCATGCCTGCGTGCCCGGGGGCCATAACAGCCTGGCCGATGGCGCAGGCTCCATGGCCGCCGGCATCGATGCGTCCACCCGGGCCATTCGCGGCGCGGCCGCCTACGCAGCCGGGATGTTCTCCAGTCGTGGTGATGCTCAGCGCGCGGAATATGTGCTGCGCCGGCAGACCTCTAACGCCACGCCGGCGCGACTCAGTGCGGATGGATCGAGCACCACAGCGCAGTTCCAGATCACGCCGCCGAACAACAGTGCTTACGCGTTCAGCGGGCTGATCTCGGCGCGGGCCAACTCGGGCAGCGTGACATCCATGTGGGAGATCAAGGGTGCGATCAAGCGCGATGGCTCCGCCGGCACTGCGGCGTTGGTGGGGACGCCCACGGTCACGTTGCTGGGGCAGGACGGCGGCGCTGCGGCCTGGGCGGTCGCGCTTACGGCTGACACCACGACGG
This sequence comes from Pseudomonas sp. JS3066, assembly GCF_036328175.1. Taxonomy (NCBI): domain Bacteria; kingdom Pseudomonadati; phylum Pseudomonadota; class Gammaproteobacteria; order Pseudomonadales; family Pseudomonadaceae; genus Pseudomonas; species Pseudomonas sp. JS3066. The sequence continues at coordinate 3,294,760 of NZ_CP143312.1, read as the reverse complement.
GCTGCCTGGCCATTACCGTGACCGGCGCGGCCAGCACCTTCATCAACTGGGTGGCTGAAGTCAGGACTGCCGAGGTGGCCTGGTAAAGCCTTGAAGGTCTGCCTGCCCTCGGCTACCTTGTGCTGGCGCGGCGTTCGCCGTGGCACTCCACCGGCCAGGGTTCCCCGGCCGGTACCGTCTCTGTCCATCGGGCATGCGGATTCCTCAATAGAAGGAGTCGGCCATGTCTGCCCGAAAATCCCTCGCGACACCCCGCGCCCAGGCCTTCAAGGCCCAGCGTGGTCGCTGCTATTACTGCCACCTGCCCATGTGGCAGTCCAATCCCGAACAGTTCGCCACCCGTCATGGGCTGACCGTGGGCCAGGTGCAGGCATTGCGCTGTACCGGTGAGCACCTGGTGGCGCACAAGGATGGCGGCGGGGCAGAGCGGTGCAACATCGTGGCGGCATGCCGGTTCTGCAATCAGGCCAGGCACCGGAGGCCGATTGACCTCAGTGCGGAACAGTTCGCATCCCACGTGAGGCAGCGCTTGGCCAAAGGCGCCTGGCACCCCAGGGAACTTCGCCGCCTGAGTGATCGCTAGTGCCGCCCGAGTTGCGTAGCCTTTCAAGGCTACGTTTGGTGATGTGGCTTTCTGAGGCTACGGTGCAAGCGCGGGGGGAGGGGAGTGCCCAGAACGGGCGAGAGGGGCGATTGGCAAATACCAATTTCTGTACCAATCGCTGGGGAAAGGAGGGGATTTGGGGGAATGTCGCGGGTGCGAAAGCCCCGGTTTTCCTGCCCTGTAGCCCCCTCTAGACCCCGGTTGGCATCATAAGGAAATGTCGCGACAGCGTGCGCAAAACCTCCTCTGGAGGCCGCATTGCATCGTTTGCAAAAGCACAAAAAAGGCTGTAGTTTGGCGCCCTGGATTTGATCGATTCCTTTGCGGAATCATGGGCTTAGGTGTCTTTGGTCCGCTGCATGGGGTGCAAGGGGTCGAGTGTTCGAATCACTCCGTCCCGACCATATTCAGAGAAAGGCCGGTTCAGAAATGAACTGGCCTTTTTCGTATGCGCGATTTGGCCACGCAAGGAATTGGACGCAATGCTGGGTAATGCCGGCTTACTGCGTGTTCATCGTTCATTGGTGAAGTCAGCGCTTCCAGCCTTTCTGCGGGCAACCGGCGACTACACGTGCCTTGTTGGCGCTGTTCTTTGCGTCGATGGCTGCATCAGCTCCTCGGGTGTATCGAACACCTCGAACTCATACTTGATGCCGTTGAGCTGCTTGTTGGCGGTGGGGCGGATGTCCAGCACGTCGTCCAGCCAAGCCAGGTAGCCGTCCGAGCCGCTGCAACGGAACTGCGATGCCAGGTTGAACTCCTCGACTATGGCGCCTTTGGCTTCCGCGAATTCCTTGATGGATTGCTTACTGCCAATGTCGCTGAGCGTGACGCGCTGATCTTCGTCGATGAAGAAGATCGTGCACTTGGCTGCATCAATCAGCTTCTTGATCTGGTTCTCGCCCAAGTTTCCATACAGACCGCTCTTTTCATTGAGGCGGTGAGCCTCGTCAACGATCAGCATGTCGAACATGTTCGGTTCGGTGTCGATGAATGAGCCCGAACCGGTGAACATGTGTGAGAAACGGCTACGGGTGATTGCGCCGACCAGCTTTGATTCATAGACCTTGCGCGGTGCCGCGTTCTTGGAAACGTACTTGCCCACTAGACCGAGCGAAGTGAGGTGCACGAGAAACCGCAGCGATCATTGAGATGCGCCGCGGTCCGGAGAGGCAGTGGTCAGTGAGCTGTGGCAGGGGCCCCAGACCGAGTCTGATGATTCCAGCAGGGAACTTCGCTGATCGCTGCCTCACACATATTCCGAGTACGCCAGCTGCTTAAGCGTTCAAGGCCATTTGTCGTGTAAATCTCGCAACTGGACACGTTGGCGAGGAAGCGAGGAGGCCACACATTAATAATGTCCGGGCCCACGCGGCGAGACTCAGATTCGCCAGCGCTCTGTGCAAACGGCAGGTGAGCGGGCTCGCGCATAAAGAAAGTCAGCTTGCTCCTTGCCGCATGGACCTGCCGTCTTGTGGAGCCTCGACCAGTCAGGGTCATGGTCGTCTGGTTCTCGCACTGCTCACTGTCCCACAATCTCCCGATACCGCTTCTGGTACTCCTCGTAGCTCAGCCTTTCGCGATTGAGCTGCTCCAGTTGTTGCTGCTTCCCTTGCTCATGGCCCGTCGCAATCTGGGCGGCTGGAGCGGGTGGAGGGGCGCTTGGAGAGGTTTCGGGAGGGCGGATTTCATCGACCATGCGCTTGGCTAGAGCCTGAACCTGTTCATTAGTCATTGCGGCGGAAGTGCTTTCCCAGGAAGAGGCATTGGTGTTGTAGCTGCGCTCTCCGTATTCCTTGGCGGTCTGCGAATCGAGGTAGATGACTCTCGCATCCACCCAGGCGTCCTCGTCGCTCTCGGGGTCGGAGACATAGAGGAAGTCGTCCACTTTGATTACCAGGAGCAAGCCCGGCGTAGACGTGGTGGTAATGGGCCCAACCTGTTCGGTTACGGAATACCCGTAAGAGGACGCTTCCTTCTCGATGGCAGCACGCCAAGAGGCTTTAAACCGATCCCAGTGAGCATTCCTGAACACCTGGTTGCCCGCTTTGAAATTGACGATCAGCTGCGTACGCGAGTCTGTGGGAATCGCAAGTGGTGCAGCAGACAGGTCCTCCGGTGCGTCGGTTGCACAGCCAGTGACCAGCACAGCAGTGAGAAACAGCAGAGTAGCGCGCATGGCGATGTCCTAGTCGGTATTGGCTTAACCCTTTCGGGCATTCCAGATCAGCAGCCCTTTGGTGTGGAATACCCCGTCCTCAATCTTGACGGTCTGGTTCTCCTACCTGTCGTTGTCAGAGATTAGCTTGAAGTGGTCTGCATTTGGGACCTGGTTGCGCTTGATGAACAGGTGGTTCAACCACGTCACCACGTGAAGCTGAGCGCCTTGAAAATCACGTGGTTGTTCTCTTGGCGTGGGCTCTTGGACTCACCCTTATGATTTGTTGAGCGGTCTGTTGCGTGATGGCTGCCTCCCGGGCCAGCTTCTCCTTGCTCCAGGCACGCCGCTTCATTTCGGCTTCGATCCGTTCGCCAATCTTCATGCTGTTGTTATCGCCTTGTCGTTTCCTGCAGGCGGCGTATCGTGAAAAGTACACTCCTGCATGGAGGTGCTCCTATGTTCCAGGTAATGCGAAATGGCGAGAACCGCGTAGACGTCGAACTTGCGGGAAAACTCGATAGCGATGACATGCGCGCTGCGATCAATCAGTTGTCGCAGCAGTCCGAAGGCATCGCCCACGGCCGAATGCTCTATCGGATAGGCAAATTCGATATGCCGACGCTTGGCGCCATGGCCGTTGAGGTCTCTCACATTCCACAGCTGTTCAAGGTGGTCCGTCGATTTGATCGCATGGCGGTGGTGGCCGACACGGGATGGGTGAGGAAGGTGAGCGAGGTTGAGGGGGCGCTGATTCCGGGATTGACGATCAAGGCTTTCGGCTCGCAACAAGCGGCGGAAGCTGAAGCCTGGTTGCAGCGCTGAAGCCTTCGGAGACCCATCGCTAGCGCCGCCTTCGGGCGGCGCTTCTATTTATAGAGGCGGAAGGTGGTACTGCGGCTTTCCTGCCGTAATGACAAAAAGGTTTCAGGAAAGGTGTTGACGGCAGATTCTGCATCCCTATAATGCGCACCTCTCCCAGCGACGGAGCAGATGAAATGCTTGAAAATCAAGCACTTAGCTGTAGTTAGGCGCGGGGAGGGTGATCGGCAGGCGGTGGTAGTGCTTGTCGCTTCGGTCTTCCGAGAGGTCGGCCAGAAGATGATCGCCGAGGTGTTGACAGCGACTTTCAACGCTGTAGAATGCGCCTCCCGCTGACGAGAAGAGTGAATCGGATCGAAAGCGCAAGCGGTTGAGTAGAAAAGAGATTTTCGAAAAACAGCTTGACAGTAAGAAAGGCTGCTGTAGAATGCGCGGCCTCGGTTGAGACGAAAGACTTGATCGAAACGCTCTTTAACAACTGAATCAAGCAATTCGTGTGGGTGCTTGTGAGGTAAGACTGGTAGTCAACTGATTATCAGCATCACAAGTAACACTCGTGAATTCGAGAGTTTATTTGCGATTGCTGAGCCAAGTTTAGGGTTTTCTCAAAACCCAAGCAGTATTGAACTGAAGAGTTTGATCATGGCTCAGATTGAACGCTGGCGGCAGGCCTAACACATGCAAGTCGAGCGGCAGCGGGTCCTTCGGGATGCCGGCGAGCGGCGGACGGGTGAGTAATGCCTAGGAATCTGCCTGGTAGTGGGGGATAACGTTCGGAAACGGACGCTAATACCGCATACGTCCTACGGGAGAAAGTGGGGGATCTTCGGACCTCACGCTATCAGATGAGCCTAGGTCGGATTAGCTAGTTGGTGGGGTAATGGCTCACCAAGGCGACGATCCGTAACTGGTCTGAGAGGATGATCAGTCACACTGGAACTGAGACACGGTCCAGACTCCTACGGGAGGCAGCAGTGGGGAATATTGGACAATGGGCGAAAGCCTGATCCAGCCATGCCGCGTGTGTGAAGAAGGTCTTCGGATTGTAAAGCACTTTAAGTTGGGAGGAAGGGCAGCTAGTTAATACCTGGTTGTTTTGACGTTACCAACAGAATAAGCACCGGCTAACTTCGTGCCAGCAGCCGCGGTAATACGAAGGGTGCAAGCGTTAATCGGAATTACTGGGCGTAAAGCGCGCGTAGGTGGTTCAGCAAGTTGGAGGTGAAATCCCCGGGCTCAACCTGGGAACTGCCTCCAAAACTACTGAGCTAGAGTACGGTAGAGGGTAGTGGAATTTCCTGTGTAGCGGTGAAATGCGTAGATATAGGAAGGAACACCAGTGGCGAAGGCGACTACCTGGACTGATACTGACACTGAGGTGCGAAAGCGTGGGGAGCAAACAGGATTAGATACCCTGGTAGTCCACGCCGTAAACGATGTCGACTAGCCGTTGGGATCCTTGAGATCTTAGTGGCGAAGCTAACGCGATAAGTCGACCGCCTGGGGAGTACGGCCGCAAGGTTAAAACTCAAATGAATTGACGGGGGCCCGCACAAGCGGTGGAGCATGTGGTTTAATTCGAAGCAACGCGAAGAACCTTACCTGGCCTTGACATGCTGAGAACTTTCCAGAGATGGATTGGTGCCTTCGGGAACTCAGACACAGGTGCTGCATGGCTGTCGTCAGCTCGTGTCGTGAGATGTTGGGTTAAGTCCCGTAACGAGCGCAACCCTTGTCCTTAGTTACCAGCACGTTATGGTGGGCACTCTAAGGAGACTGCCGGTGACAAACCGGAGGAAGGTGGGGATGACGTCAAGTCATCATGGCCCTTACGGCCAGGGCTACACACGTGCTACAATGGTCGGTACAAAGGGTTGCCAAACCGCGAGGTGGAGCTAATCCCATAAAACCGATCGTAGTCCGGATCGCAGTCTGCAACTCGACTGCGTGAAGTCGGAATCGCTAGTAATCGTGAATCAGAATGTCACGGTGAATACGTTCCCGGGCCTTGTACACACCGCCCGTCACACCATGGGAGTGGGTTGCTCCAGAAGTAGCTAGTCTAACCGCAAGGGGGACGGTTACCACGGAGTGATTCATGACTGGGGTGAAGTCGTAACAAGGTAGCCGTAGGGGAACCTGCGGCTGGATCACCTCCTTAATCGAAGACTTCAGCTTCTTCATAAGTTCCCACACGAATTGCTTGATTCAATTGCGAAGGCGATTGGGTCTGTAGCTCAGTTGGTTAGAGCGCACCCCTGATAAGGGTGAGGTCGGCAGTTCGAATCTGCCCAGACCCACCAATTGTCGCGGGGTCGTATGACCGGTTGACATTGGGGCCATAGCTCAGCTGGGAGAGCGCCTGCTTTGCACGCAGGAGGTCAGGAGTTCGATCCTCCTTGGCTCCACCATCTCCAGGCTGACCAAGAGTCCAGAATTGAATATCCCGGGTGGGATATTGAATTCTGAACTTTGCTTCAGAATCGTTCTTTAAAAATTCGGGTATGTGATAGAAGTGACTTGTTGAGTGTTTCACTGCACTCAATAATTCAAGGTAAAAATTTGCGAGTTCAAGCGCGAATTTTCGGCGAATGTCGTCTTCACCCCTATGATCACGAGCAGATTGCTTGGGGTTATATGGTCAAGTGAAGAAGCGCATACGGTGGATGCCTTGGCAGTCAGAGGCGATGAAAGACGTGGTAGCCTGCGATAAGCTTCGGGGAGTCGGCAAACAGACTTTGATCCGGAGATCTCTGAATGGGGGAACCCACCTAGGATAACCTAGGTATCTTGTACTGAATCCATAGGTGCAAGAGGCGAACCAGGGGAACTGAAACATCTAAGTACCCTGAGGAACAGAAATCAACCGAGATTCCCTTAGTAGTGGCGAGCGAACGGGGATTAGCCCTTAAGCTTCTTGGATTTTAGCGGAACGCTCTGGAAAGTGCGGCCATAGTGGGTGATAGCCCCGTACGCGAAAGGGTCCAGGAAGTGAAATCGAGTAGGACGGAGCACGTGAAACTTTGTCTGAATATGGGGGGACCATCCTCCAAGGCTAAATACTACTGACTGACCGATAGTGAACCAGTACCGTGAGGGAAAGGCGAAAAGAACCCCGGAGAGGGGAGTGAAATAGAACCTGAAACCGTATGCGTACAAGCAGTGGGAGCCTACTTTGTTAGGTGACTGCGTACCTTTTGTATAATGGGTCAGCGACTTATATTCAGTGGCGAGCTTAACCGAATAGGGGAGGCGTAGCGAAAGCGAGTCTTAATAGGGCGTTTAGTCGCTGGGTATAGACCCGAAACCGGGCGATCTATCCATGGGCAGGTTGAAGGTTAGGTAACACTGACTGGAGGACCGAACCGACTACCGTTGAAAAGTTAGCGGATGACCTGTGGATCGGAGTGAAAGGCTAATCAAGCTCGGAGATAGCTGGTTCTCCTCGAAAGCTATTTAGGTAGCGCCTCACGTATCACTCCAGGGGGTAGAGCACTGTTTCGGCTAGGGGGTCATCCCGACTTACCAAACCGATGCAAACTCCGAATACCTGGAAGTGTCAGCGTGGGAGACACACGGCGGGTGCTAACGTCCGTCGTGAAAAGGGAAACAACCCAGACCGTCAGCTAAGGTCCCAAAGTTCTAGTTAAGTGGGAAACGATGTGGGAAGGCTTAGACAGCTAGGAGGTTGGCTTAGAAGCAGCCACCCTTTAAAGAAAGCGTAATAGCTCACTAGTCGAGTCGGCCTGCGCGGAAGATGTAACGGGGCTCAAACTAGACACCGAAGCTACGGGTTCGTCGTAAGACGAGCGGTAGAGGAGCGTTCTGTAAGCCTGTGAAGGTGAGTTGAGAAGCTTGCTGGAGGTATCAGAAGTGCGAATGCTGACATGAGTAACGACAATGCGAGTGAAAAACTCGCACGCCGAAAGACCAAGGGTTCCTGCGCAACGTTAATCGACGCAGGGTGAGTCGGCCCCTAAGGCGAGGCAGAAATGCGTAGTCGATGGGAAACGGGTTAATATTCCCGTACTTCTAGTTATTGCGATGGGGGGACGGAGAAGGCTAGGCCAGCTTGGCGTTGGTTGTCCAAGTTTAAGGTGGTAGGCCGAACACTTAGGCAAATCCGGGTGTTCAAGGCCGAGAGCTGATGACGAGTGTTCTTTTAGAACACGAAGTGGTTGATGCCATGCTTCCAGGAAAAGCCTCTAAGCTTCAGATAACTAGGAACCGTACCCCAAACCGACACAGGTGGTTGGGTAGAGAATACCAAGGCGCTTGAGAGAACTCGGGTGAAGGAACTAGGCAAAATGGCACCGTAACTTCGGGAGAAGGTGCGCCGGTGAGGGTGAAGCATTTACTGCGTAAGCCCATGCCGGTCGAAGATACCAGGCCGCTGCGACTGTTTATTAAAAACACAGCACTCTGCAAACACGAAAGTGGACGTATAGGGTGTGACGCCTGCCCGGTGCCGGAAGGTTAATTGATGGGGTTAGCGCAAGCGAAGCTCTTGATCGAAGCCCCGGTAAACGGCGGCCGTAACTATAACGGTCCTAAGGTAGCGAAATTCCTTGTCGGGTAAGTTCCGACCTGCACGAATGGCGTAACGATGGCGGCGCTGTCTCCACCCGAGACTCAGTGAAATTGAAATCGCTGTGAAGATGCAGTGTATCCGCGGCTAGACGGAAAGACCCCGTGAACCTTTACTGTAGCTTTGCACTGGACTTTGAGCCTGCTTGTGTAGGATAGGTGGGAGGCTTTGAAGCGAGGACGCCAGTTCTCGTGGAGCCATCCTTGAAATACCACCCTGGCATGCTTGAGGTTCTAACTCTGGTCCGTCATCCGGATCGAGGACAGTGTATGGTGGGCAGTTTGACTGGGGCGGTCTCCTCCTAAAGAGTAACGGAGGAGTACGAAGGTGCGCTCAGACCGGTCGGAAATCGGTCGCAGAGTATAAAGGCAAAAGCGCGCTTGACTGCGAGACAGACACGTCGAGCAGGTACGAAAGTAGGTCTTAGTGATCCGGTGGTTCTGTATGGAAGGGCCATCGCTCAACGGATAAAAGGTACTCCGGGGATAACAGGCTGATACCGCCCAAGAGTTCATATCGACGGCGGTGTTTGGCACCTCGATGTCGGCTCATCACATCCTGGGGCTGAAGCCGGTCCCAAGGGTATGGCTGTTCGCCATTTAAAGTGGTACGCGAGCTGGGTTTAGAACGTCGTGAGACAGTTCGGTCCCTATCTGCCGTGGACGTTTGAGATTTGAGAGGGGCTGCTCCTAGTACGAGAGGACCGGAGTGGACGAACCTCTGGTGTTCCGGTTGTCACGCCAGTGGCATTGCCGGGTAGCTATGTTCGGAAGAGATAACCGCTGAAAGCATCTAAGCGGGAAACTCGCCTCAAGATGAGATCTCACTGGGATCTTGAATCCCCTAAAGGGCCGTCGAAGACTACGACGTTGATAGGTTGGGTGTGTAAGCGCTGTGAGGCGTTGAGCTAACCAATACTAATTGCCCGTGAGGCTTGACCATATAACACCCAAACAATCTGGTGATTGTGGGTGCGACTGGTTGAAGTCGACAGACCGAAAATTGGCCTGAACCGCAAAACAGACTGTCACATACCTGATTCGGGGTCGCGTCGCAGACGAGACCCCAACCGAATTGCTTGACGACCATAGAGCGTTGGAACCACCTGATCCCATCCCGAACTCAGCAGTGAAACGACGCATCGCCGATGGTAGTGTGGAGCTTCTCCATGTGAGAGTAGGTCATCGTCAAGCTTCTATCCCAAACCCCCGATCCGTGAAAACGGTTCGGGGGTTTGTCTATTAGTGAAAGCCATAGATTTCGGGATTGCGTCATGTGACGAGATCCCAACCGAATTGCTTGACGACCATAGAGCGTTGGAACCACCTGATCCCATCCCGAACTCAGTAGTGAAACGACGCATCGCCGATGGTAGTGTGGAGCTTCTCCATGTGAGAGTAGGTCATCGTCAAGCTTCTATCCCAAACCCCTGAATCGTGAAACGGTTCGGGGGTTTGTCTTTTGTGTGCGGGAATTTTCGGGGGAGCGATCCACGACTCCAGCGGTGTTGAGCTTCCTACGATCAGCAAACGATGTGCTTGGAGCGTAGAACGACATACGCGCCCATAAAAAAGGCCACCTAGTAAGGTGGCCTTTTTGCATTCTGGAACTGTCAGTCGCCGCGGTACTCGCAACCACTGGTGCAGGTTTCGTGAATGCGAATGCGGGAGAGCTCCGGGAGCAAGGGCTTGAGTTCCTGCCAGATCCATTTGGCGAGGACTTCGCTGGTGGGGTTTTCCAGGCCGGGGATCTCATTGAGGTAGTTGTGATCGAGCTGTTCGTAGAGCGGCTTGAAGATTGCCTTGAGCTCGGAGAAATCGCGAATCCAGCCGGTATGGGGATCGGGCTCGCCCTCGATGTAAATAGCTACACGGAAGGAGTGGCCGTGAAGGCGACCGCACTTGTGGCCAGCGGGCACGTGAGGAAGCCGATGCGCGGCTTCGAAGATGAATTCCTTGAAAATTTCCACAGAAGTAACGCTCTTGAAGTGACGGCCAGTAATCTGGCCTAAGCAGGAAAGCCTCGATTTTACCAGCTCTCCGACGGCCTGACCGAAAAGACAGGCGCTGTCGGACGAGCTAGCCCTTCATTTGATTCCCAGCCGCTTGGCCAGACGCAGCAGGTTGGCCCGGTCCAGCCCTAGTTCGCGGGCTGCCGCGGCCCAGTTCTGCTGGTGGCTCTCCAGGCTGGCCAGGATCAGCTGACGCTGGTACTGGTCAACCGCTTCGCGCAGATCGCCTACCGCCAATGCTGTAGGTGCTTCTATCGGGTTACTGGCAGCGGTGGGCTGGCTGCTCGGCAGTGCGAGATCGCTGGCGGTCAGCGTGAGGATGCGGGGCCTCTCGGCGCACGCTGCCAGTGCCTTGAGGGCGGCGCGTCCGATCAGATGCTCAAGTTCTCGCACGTTGCCGGGCCAGTCATAACCGAGAAGGGCTGCCTGGGCATCCTGACTAAGGCGCAGGCTGCGCAGTCCGAGTCTGGCCCGATTTTCTTCGAGGAAGAAACCGGTCAGCAGCAGCACATCGCGGCCGCGTTCCCGAAGGGGAGGGACGCGCAAGGGATAGACACTGAGACGGTGATAGAGGTCGGCACGGAAACGACCGGCGCGCACCTCCTCCGCCAGGTCGCGGTTGGTGGCGGCAATGACGCGCACATTGACCCGGTGCTCCCTGTCCGAGCCCACGCGCTGCAATTGTCCGCTCTGCAGCACGCGCAGCAGCTTGGCCTGGATTGCCAACGGCAGTTCGCCAACCTCATCGAGGAACAGCGTGCCTTCGTTGGCCAGTTCGAACTTGCCCTTGCGATCATTCACCGCGCCGGAAAACGCGCCGCGCACATGGCCGAACAGTTCGCTCTCCACCAACGTATCAGGCAGGGCCGCGCAGTTGAGACTGATCAGCGGATGTCGGGAGCGCAGTGAGCGGCCGTGGATGGACTGGGCTACAAGCTCCTTGCCGACGCCGGTTTCGCCGCTGATCAGTACCGTGAGTTCGCTGCCTCCCACCAACTTGATCTCTTCCACCAGGGCTTTATGCGCGGCGCTCTGGCCGATCATTTCCGGCGAACGGACCTGGCCCGCTGCCTGGCGATACGCCTCCGCCAGTTGCTGTTCGTCCTGGGCGCGGCGGGTGAGGGTTTCCATGCGTTCGGTGGCTTTCACCGTAGCGGCGGCCAGGCTGGCGAAGCCTTCGAGGACATCCAGGTCCTGCCCGTCGAACCGCGACGGGTCCATGGCATCCAGTGTCAGCACCCCCCAGGGGCGGTCATCCAGGTAAAGCGGGCAGCCCATGCAATCGTGGACTTCCAGATGCTCCTGGTGTCCTTCCACCAGGCCGTCGTAGGGGTCGGGCAAGCCGCAGTCGGCGGCGAAGCGGGTAACGCCGCGGTTATCCATCAGGGCTTGCAACCGAGGGTGCTCGGAGACCTTGAAGCGTCGCCCCAGGGTGTCCTGGCTGAGGCCGTCCACCGCCATTGGCACCAATTGATCACCGTCCAGGCGGAGCAGGGCGGTGGCGTCGCAAGGCAGCAGCCCGCGCAGGGCTTCCAGGAGGCGTCGATAGCGCTCGCGCTCGGGAAGCTCCCGGGACAGATCACTGACCAGTGGGATCAACGTCTGCAGGAGGGGGTGAGTTGTCATTATGACTCCGGTATGTCGATATGACTCGTCGGCTAGTGTAGTCAAAAGAACACTTCAAGGTATAAGTTATTGATTTATAAGAAATAAAAAGTTGGCACGAAAGCTGGAATAGAACAGGCAGAAAGACCCAACCCAGATAGCGGAGTCCATATGCTCACCAGCCAACAACGTGCCATCGTCAAATCCACTGTTCCCCTGTTGGAGACAGGCGGGGAAGCGCTCACCAGTCACTTCTACAAGATCATGCTGGGTGAACACTCTGAAGTGCGCCCGCTGTTCAACCAGGCCCACCAGGCCAGTGGCGACCAGCCTCGCGCTCTTGCCAACGGCGTGCTGATGTATGCCCGTCACATCGACCAGCTCGAGGCCCTCGGTCCGCTGGTTGGCAAGATCATAAACAAGCATGTGGCTCTGCAGGTCCTGCCCGAGCACTATCCGATCGTGGGCAGCTGCCTGCTGCGCGCCATCCGTGAGGTGCTGGGCGCCGAAGTGGCGACTGATGAAGTCATCCAAGCCTGGGCCGCTGCCTATCAGCAACTGGCTGACCTGCTGATCGGTGCCGAAGAAGAAATCTACTCCGCCAGCGCTGCCGCCCCCGGTGGTTGGCGTGGCGCACGTTGGTTCCGCCTGGCGCGCAAGGAAGCGGAAAGCGCGGAAATCACCTCCTTCTACTTCGCTCCGGAAGATGGTGGTGAGCTGATGGAGTTCATCCCTGGCCAGTACATCGGTCTGCGCCTCAACCTCGATGGCGAGGAAGTGCGCCGCAACTACTCGCTGTCAGCCCTTGGCAACGGCCGCGAGTACCGCATCAGCGTCAAGCGCGAACAGGGCGGCCGGGTGTCCAACTATCTGCACGACCAGCTCCAGGTGGGTGATCGCATCGAATTGTTTGCCCCGGCTGGCGACTTCGTCCTGCGCCCCAGCAGCAAGCCCCTGGTGCTGATCACCGCAGGTGTAGGCATCACCCCGGCATTGGCGATGCTGGAAGCAGCGGAGGAAAGCGGCCGGCCGATCCATTTCATCCACTGCGCACGTAACGGGGCTGTACACGCCTTCCGCGACTGGATCGACACGAAGGTTGCCGCCATCCCGCAGCTCAATCGCTTCTTCTGCTACAGCGAGCCGCATGCTGATGACCAGCCCGATGCTACCGGCTTCCTCAGCCGTGAGCAGCTTGGCAATTGGTTGCCCGCCGAGCGCGACCTGGATGCGTACTTCCTCGGGCCGAAAGGCTTCATGTCCCAGGTGAAGAAGCACCTGCGTGATCTGGGCGTGCCCGAGAGCCAGTGCCACTACGAGTTCTTTGGACCGGCCAGCGCCCTGGAGGCCTGACCACAGCAGCCCGGCGCCAAGGCGGCGCCGGGCCTTCCAGCGAGGAGTGCAAGATCATGATCAGTCTGTTCGGATGCCCCCAGCGTTTGCTGCAACTGTCTCATCTGTTCCTCTGGACCGGCCTGTTCCAGCTCGTGCTGGGCATTGCCGGCGCTTATTACCTGGATGCCTCCCTTGGGCTGCTGATGCTCATCGGCGCACACGGGATGGTCATCCTCGGGCCGACCCTGATCAAGCTCGGCTATGTCATGCGGCTGACCGCGCAATACCAGATGCGCAAGGAAGAGCGAGGGCTGGCCTATGCAGTTGCTTGATGCTTCTCGCGAGTTGGCTATCCGGCCGCTCTGGCGCCTCGGTTTCCGTCCCTTCTTTCTCTTCGGCACGGCTTTCGCCCTGGTGGCCGTGCTGATCTGGCTGCTGGCGCTACATGACCAGACCAGCGCATGGCAGCCAACCGGAGGCTGGCTCGCCTGGCACCGGCACGAAATGGTGTTCGGCTTCGGTGGCGCCATCATTGCGGGCTTTTTGCTGACCGCCGTTCAGAACTGGACCGGCAATCCTGGTTTGCGTGGGCCCGCTCTGGCTGCCCTGGCGATGCTGTGGCTGGCCGCTCGCCTGGCATGGCTATCGGGAGCGCCGGTAGCACTGGTTATTGCCCTTGAGCTGACTTTCCTGCCTGCCGTTGCCTTTGTGATGGGGCGCAGCCTCTGGCGTGTGCGCCAGCGCGGCAACTATCCGGTGGTAGCGGTGCTGACCTTGCTCGCCACGGCCGATGCACTGGTGCTCTGGGGGCTGGCGAACGGCAGCGATGCACTGCAGCGCCAAGGTGTGCTGGCGGCGCTCTGGCTCATCGCTGCGCTGATGGGGTTGATCGGCGGGCGAGTAATTCCCTTTTTCACCCAGCGCGGTCTGGGGCGAGCCCAGCAGGTGAAGGCCTGGCCTTGGCTGGACTGGAGCATGCTGCTGGGCGGCGTTCTATTGGCGGCAAGCTTTGCCTCCGGCCTGGGGCTGCGGCCTGAGCCATGGCTGGCCATCCCTTGCATGCTCCTGGGCTTGGGAAACCTGCTGCGTCTCGCGCGCTGGTACGACGCGGGAATCTGGCGGGTCGTGCTGCTCTGGCCGCTGCACCTGGCCTTCGCCTGGTTGGCTGCGGCGCCATTGGGATTGGCCGCCTGGCACCTCGGCATCCTGGCCAACCCAAGCCTGGCCCAGCACGCATTGGGTGTCGGTGCGATGGGAGGATTGATCCTGGCGATGATCGCCCGTGTAAGCCTTGGGCACAGTGGCCGGCCCTTGGAACCGTCGCGAGCAATGGGGGTGGCTTTCGCGCTGCTCAACCTGGGCGCTCTCGCTCGCGTGGTCCTGGTGCCGCTGGCCGGGTCTGACGCCCTCTGGTTGGCCGCGCTCTGCTGGATAGCAGCCTTTGCTTTGTTCCTGAGGTACTACGCGGTACTGCTGTGTACGCCAAGGCTGGACGGCAGGCCGGGTTGACCCGGTTCCGGGGCCACGTACGGGGCCGGGCAGGCGTTCAGCATGTCGCGCAGGTGGTGGGCGATGTAGTCCTGGAATCGCGCGTCGTTCCAGTATTCCAGGTGGCTCAAGGGTGTGTGGCGTCGGAACCACGACCCCACCGCCAGTGGCCGGTCCTCATGCACTACGGCGGCGTAACCCTGCACCGGACGCAGCGGGTAGCCGAGCAGGTCTGCCGGCGCATAGACGTTCAGCCAGCGTGCGGCCCGTGTCAGGCGTTCATCGAGGCAGTGGCCTGGAAAACGGATTGGCTGCACCGGGTCGTAGGCGAAGGTGAAGAGCGGGATATTGCAGCCGAAGGTGACCAGGCAGGCCAGGGTCTCCATTGCGAGGAAGGGATCGCGCGGGCAGCTCGGGGTGGCGTTGAGCTTCTGCTGGTCCCAGATGTAGTTGGAGATGATGTGCCCGCCCAGAGAATGGGCCAGCACTACCAGTGGGGTGTTCGGCCCTACCTTGGCGCGCAGGGCGTTAAGGCCGTTGCGTACGCTCTGATGAACCTGCTCGTAAGTGTTGTCGTACGCCTGGCTGACTTTTCGGTAGCCGCTGGCATCACCGAGGAAGAGGGTGACCATGCGACGCATCCAGCGCCAGCGCACCGGTTCCTGTTCGAGTTTCTCCAGGTAGGCGAGCTCGCGTTTGTCCAGCACGTTCGCCCAGTAGAGCGACTGGAACGCAACATCCTCGGCCTCTACGCCCAGTCGCTTGCGCAGCCCCGCGATCAGTCCCTGGGCGAACGCGTGTTGCCCTTCGACGTTGCGTGCGTCCTGCTGGTTGCCGATGCCATGAATGATGGCTACAGCGAGTTTCATCCCTGTACTCCTTTCGCTCCATGCGTCTCAGGTCATAGGTTCTGCAATCGCTCCGCGAGTTTCCCGCTGTCCACCAGTTCGAGGAATTCGTCGCCCAGTCTCTGACTTTCGGCCATGGCCTTGCGCCAATAGCGTTCGCGCCCGGCATCGTCGCCGAGATAGCGCTTGAAATCCTTGCGGTCGGGCAGTTTGCCATGAGGTAGCGTGGCCAGATACTCGCGTGACGGAGAAATCAACAGCACGTCCTGAAGCCGCTCGGCATTGCCCTTGCGCCAGGGCAGGCCCTTGTCGAACCAGCCGGGTACCACCTTGTCGGTGAAGTGCGGATAGAGCACCACGCCGCCCGGGTTGTAGGGCAGGTCCAGGTGATAGTCGAGAAGGCCGCCATCGCGGTAGGTGCCTGGTCCGGCGCCTGGGATATCGCGCACGCCTTCCATCACCATGGGGATCGAGCCGGAGGCGAGCAGGGCATGGCGCAGGTTGCTCGCGTCCAGCGTGTGATAGCGCGAGGGGAAATCGGACAGCGTCGTCAGCGGTGGTGCCTGGCGCGTATCGTGGAGGATGACCCGCTCGAAGTGACGAGCCAGATGCGGGCGGCCCAGCAGGTTGCTGCCGATTACCGATGACAGCCCCAACCCCAGTGCACTGCGCCGGTCATGGGCAAGCAGGCCGTGACTCTTCACCACCACCACGTTCAGGCGGTAATGGGGGTTGGCGAGTACCTGGGCATCCTGGTCCTGGAGCAGGTCGTCCAGCATCAGGCCGCAGAGGCGACTGACTTCCGCCATGCTCACGCCCTTGGGGAAGCGTTGGCTGGTGTAGAGCTCGCCCAGCCGGCGAATACCGTCGACTGAATTCGGCAGGCAGGCACTGGCGAAACGCCAGGAACCGATGGAGGCACCGATCAGTGCGCGTTCGCGCGGGTAGCGTGGTAGCCAGTCACCAAACAGCGCCAGGTCCAGGCCCTGGATTCCCAGTGCCTTGGGGCCGCCAGCCGCACCCGGCAGGATGCCGACATCGGCAGGCTTGAGGCCCTGCCCACGAATGTGCGCCTGGGCGCGGCGTCCAGCGCGCAGGGTGAGGGCAGGGAACTTGATCTGGATGGCGCTCATACAGGGCTCCTGAAAGCAAGGCAGCGATTATAGTGGCCACCCCGTCAAGGCCAAGCTTCTTCAGGGTATGAATGATCCTTCCCAAGTCTTAATGGGAATTCAGCTTCAATTAAGTCGTCCCCGGTATCTTGAGCCCATCGAAAGCACTCATTCCCCCGAGGAGATTACCCATGAAGAAGCTTGCTGCCCTGTTCACCCTTGCTACTCTCGCCGCCACTGCCGGTATTGCCCAGGCGCGTGACCTTGGCCCGGACGAGGCCCTCAAGCTGCGTGACGCCGGGACCATCCAGTCGTTCGAGAAGCTCAATGCCGCAGCGCTGGCCAAGCACGCTGGCGGCACCATCAACGAAACCGAGCTGGAAGAGGAGTACGGCCGCTACATCTACCAGGTTGAGCTGCGCGACGCCCAGGGCGTGCAATGGGACC
This sequence comes from Pseudomonas sp. JS3066, assembly GCF_036328175.1. Taxonomy (NCBI): domain Bacteria; kingdom Pseudomonadati; phylum Pseudomonadota; class Gammaproteobacteria; order Pseudomonadales; family Pseudomonadaceae; genus Pseudomonas; species Pseudomonas sp. JS3066. The sequence continues at coordinate 3,277,742 of NZ_CP143312.1, read as the reverse complement.
TGGAGCTTGATGCCACCAATGGCCAGATCCTCAAGGATCATCAGGACGACTGATGCGCTGGATCCTTCGCTACAGTGGGATCATCGCCCTGATCCTGGCCGTCTTCGCACTTGAGGCGATGGCCAGGGATCTGGATCAGGACGAAGCCCTCAGGCTCCGTGAAGAGGGTGTCATCCTGCCACTCGAACAGCTGTTGCGCAGCGCCCTGGGGCTTTACCCCGGGGCGCGCCTGCTGGAGGCCGAGCTGGAAGAGGAAGACGACGTCTACATTTACGAGGTTGAACTGGTCACCACCGATGGCACGGTGCGTGAACTGGAAGTGGACGCCCGTGACGGGCGCATTCTGAAGGACGAGGAAGACGACTGATGCGGTTGTTGCTGGTAGAGGATCATGTACCCCTGGCCGATGAGCTGACCACCAGCCTCGGTCGTCAAGGCTATGCCGTGGATTGGCTGGCCGACGGCCGCGATGCCTTGCACCAGGGGGCCAGCGAGCCCTACGACCTGATCATCCTGGACCTCGGCCTCCCTGGTAAACCTGGGCTCGAGGTCTTGCAGGAATGGCGCGCCGGCGGCCTGTCGACACCCGTGCTGATCCTCACTGCACGTGGCTCCTGGGCGGAGCGCATCGATGGTCTCAAGGCCGGCGCCGATGACTACCTGACCAAGCCCTTCCATCCCGAGGAACTGGCCCTGCGCATCCAGGCGCTGCTGCGTCGCGCGCACGGAATGGCGAACCAGCCGCAGCTGGAAGCGGCAGGCCTGCAGCTGGATGAAGGGCGCCAATGCGTCACTCGTAATGGAGAAGAGGTGCAACTCACCGCCGCTGAGTTCCGCCTGCTGCGCTACTTCATGCTGCACCCCGGCCAACTGCTCTCCAAGAGCCACCTGGCCGAGCATCTTTATGACGGCGAGACCGAGCGGGATTCCAATGTGATCGAGGTGCACGTCAATCACCTGCGACGCAAGCTCGGCCGAGATGTCATCGAGACGCGACGAGGACAGGGCTATCGATTCACCGGTGAGGGCCGATGAGGTCGATCCAGCGTCGGCTCAGCCTTGGGCTGGTCGGCGTGCTGCTACTGGTGGGGCTGGTTCTGGCGCAGACCAGCCTCTGGTTGTTCGACCTGGGGTTGCGACGCTATCTGGCCGAGGGGCTGCGCAGTGAGGCCGAACTCCTGCTGGGCTCTCTGGTACGTGGCCAGACCGGCATCCAGCTTGATGAAAAACGACTCAATCCTGCCCATCAGCAGCCTTATTCCGGCCGCTATTTCATCATCCAGCTGGATGACGAACCTTGGCGCTCGCGCTCGCTCTGGGATGCCGAACTCCCTATGCCAGCGAACAAGGGGTTGGCCGAAGGCTTGTTGCCAGGGCCCGATGATCAGGAGCTGCTGGCCTGGCGCGGTGATTATCGCCGCTTCGGTCGCCAGGTACGGATAGTCGTCGCCCAGGACTACACCCCCGTGCTGGAAAGCTTTCGTCGCGTGCGCTGGATGGGCCTCGCCCTTGGCGCGGCCGGACTGCTGCTGATCCTCACCTTGCAGCGCATTACCGTGCGCCGGGCCTTGCGTCCGCTGGAGGAGGTTCGCCAGCAGATCGCCCAGCTGCAACAGGGGCAACGCAGCGAGCTGGACAGCCAGGTGCCCGAGGAGCTGGAACTCTTGGTAACGCAGATCAACCGGCTGCTCAGTCACACCGAAGACACCCTCAAGCGTTCCCGCAACGCCCTGGGTAACCTTGGGCACGCGTTGAAAACGCCGCTGGCGGTGCTCGTCAGCCTGGCCAACCGGGAAGAGCTGCGTGACCAGCCGGAGCTGCGCGCGATCCTGCGCGAACAGCTGGAGCAGATCGAGCAGCGCCTGGGCCGTGAACTGGGACGTGCGCGTCTGGCGGGGGAGGCGTTGCCTGGGGCGCATTTCGATTGCGCCGAAGAGCTACCAGGCCTGTTTTCCACCCTGGCGATGATCCATGAACGTGGGTTGGACCTGGACTGGGACGTCCCCGAAGGCCTGCGCCTGCCCTGGGACAGGGAAGACCTGCTGGAGCTGCTCGGTAACCTGCTGGATAACGCCTGCAAATGGGCGGAAACCCAGGTCAACCTGACGATTCGTGGCGGAGCGGATGGCTACAGCCTGATGGTGGACGATGACGGCCCGGGCATTGCCGAAGACAAGCGCGAAGAAGTCATCGGCCGTGGCGCGCGCCTGGACGAGCAGGTGGCGGGTCACGGCCTGGGGCTTGGCATCGTGCGAGACATAGTCGAGTCCTGGAATGGTCGCCTGAGCCTGCAGGAAAGTCCGCTGGGTGGATTGCGGGTAAGGATCGAACTCCCTGCGGCAATGACACCGTAGGGGCGCTTCTCCTGTGGGGACGATTTCAATCGCCAGTTGGACCGAAGGTTCGCCCTCCAACCTCGATGGGGCAGCTGTGCTGCCCTTGGCGAATGAGTTCGCCCCTACATTGATTTGCAGCGCCTCGCATCAGCGCAGCCAACGAGCAATCCGTTGCAGCACTTGCAGACGGCGGCTTTGCCAGTCCCCTTCGATCACTTCATATCGCTGGCCGGTGCCATCCAGCCAGCTCCTGCAATCCTCGAAGAACGTCATTCGATCCGCTAATTCAGGCTGGCAGCGCTGGCCGTCGTCCACCCATTCAACGCGCTGCGGACTCAACAACAGGTGCAGGTCGTAGCTGCGCGACAGTAGCTCGCGCTCCAGCCACTCTGGGCAGTCTTTGAATAGCTTGCGGCTCCAGAGGATGTTGCTGAGCAGGTGGGTATCGAGAATCAGCAGGGGCGGCGCCTTGGCGCGGGCATTGTCTTCCCATTCGAGCTGGCCGCGGGCAATGGCTGGGATGTCGGCATAACAGGTGTCACGCTGTTCGCGCTCGATAAAGTGGCGTACGTACTCCCCCACGAGCAGGCCGCCGAATTCAGCCTGGATCGTCGCCGCCAGCCAGCTCTTGCCGCTGGATTCAGGCCCCGTCAGTACCAGCACTTTCATGCTGCGGCTGGCGCCAGCTCGCGCCTCCAGGTGCGCCAGCCCTGCACGGCCAGCAGGGTGAAAAGCCCATAGAGCGCGGCGGTTAGATAAAGCCCCTTGCTGAGGAAGAGCAGGACGAAAAGCACGTCCAGCACGATCCAGAGCAGCCAGCATTCGACACGCTTGTGTGCCATCCAGAACTGGGCCACCAGGCTGAAGGCGGTGAGCGCGGCATCCCACCAGGGCGCTGCGGCGTCGGTCCAGGTTGCCATGACAAATCCCAACACAAGACTACCGACGGCTCCGGAAAAAACACCCAAGGCTAGCGGTTGCGTGCCCAGGCGGCTGACCTGGCGACCGTTGTGCAGCGTGCCGCCGTCGGTCCATTGCCACCAGCCGTAGAGCTGAAGAACGGCGTAGACCAGTTGCAGGAGCATGTCTGAGTAGAGCTTCACTTCGAAGAAGATCCAGCTGTACATCAGAACCATGACCAGGCCGATGGGCCAGCACCACGGGTTCTGCCTGACGGTGAGCCAGACCGCCAGCACGCCCAGGCTGGCGGCGATGAGTTCGAGAGGGGACACCCGGTCGATTCCATGGAAGAAAGCCGTCGATTGTAACGGCTCGCTCCAGTTTCGGTTGGGACAGCTACACGCGGAACTGTCCCAGCAGTTGGTTGAGCTGCTCGGCCAGTTGTCCGAGGCGCTGGCTGGCGCCTGTGGTCTGTTCGGCCGCACTGGCGCTGTCGTGGGCCAGGCCGGCAGCCTGGGTGACGTTCTGGTTGATGTCCTCCACCACGTGGGATTGCTGCAACGTAGCGCTGGCAATCGAGGCGTTGAGACCTGTCAGGGTGCGCAGCACCTGGGCGATCTGCGCCAGGCTCTCGCCGGCCTGGCTGGCCTGGTCCACCGTGGCGCGGGAGGCGCGGTTGCTTTCGTCGATCACCTGAACTGCTGCCGCGGAGTTCTGCTGCAGGCGTTCGATCATGACCTGGATTTCTGCGGTCGACTTCTGGGTTCGCTGGGCCAGCAGGCGAACTTCATCGGCCACCACGGCAAATCCACGGCCCTGCTCGCCGGCCCGGGCGGCTTCGATGGCGGCATTCAGTGCCAGCAGGTTGGTCTGTTCGGCAATTGAACGGATCACTTCCAGCACACTGCCGATCTGGGCGCTTTCCTGAGCCAGCGTCTGGATGACGTCCACCGCCTTGGTGATGGTGGTGGAGAGTTGGTCGATCTGTCGCAGGCTGCTGTCGATGTTGTCATGGCCCTGGCGCGCTTGCTCTTCGGCGTGACGCACTTCACTGGCCGCATGCTCGGCGTTCTTCGCCACGTCCTGCACGCCGTAGGTGACTTCGTTGATGGCGGTGGCCACTTGCTCCATTTGCAGCGATTGCTGCTCGCTCTGGCGCAGCCCGTTGCTGGCAATGCCGTCGAGGCTGCTCGCGGCCTGGTCGAGGGCGTTTGCGGCGTCCAGGGACTGGCGGATCACGCCTCGCAGTTTTCCTGTAAAGGCATTGAAGTGACCGCCCAGGGCCGTGATCTCGTCGCGGCCTTGGGTATCCAGGCTGCTGGTGAGGTCGCCCTCGCCGCTGGCAATGTTGGCCATCGCGGAAACCACTTCGTCCAGCGGACGGGTGATGCTGCGCGCGATGACGATGACCAGCAGCGCCATCACGATGGCAATGGCCAATCCCACCAATGAGGCGCGCATGGCCTGATCACGGAACTCCACCTGCATGTCGTCGATGTAGATGCCCGAGCCGATTACCCAGCCCCAGGGGGCGAACAACTGGACGTAGGAAACCTTCGGCACCGGGTCGCTCGCACCCGGTTTGGGCCAGCGGTACTCGACGAAGCCAGCGCCCTGAGCCTTGGCAACGCGCGCCATTTCATTGAACAGCGCCTTGCCGTCCGGGTCCTTGTAGCCGGAGAGATCCTGGCCCTCCAGTTTGGCGTTGGTCGGGTGCATGATCATGCGCGGCGTCAGATCGTTGATCCAGAAGTAGTCGCCCTTGTCGTATCGCAGGACGCGGACTGCCTGCATCGCTTGCTTCTGCGCTTCTTCGCGGGGCAGGGTGCCTGCGGCTTCCTGGGACTGGTAGTACTGCAGCACGCCCACTGCGGTCTCGACCACATGGCGGGTCTTCTGCTCCTTACCCTGGTAGAGGTCGTCGTAGATCTGCTGCAGCATCAGCACGCCAAGGGTGACCAGCATGAATACCGCGACGATGAGGATCAGCCAGAGACGGCGGCTGATCGGCAGGTTGCGCAAGCTGTGCATGGGGCGGGAACTCCTGGTTTCTTGTTATTGGTTACGTGCCTGAAGCAGAGCAGTCCGCGTGGCTGATTTCAATCAGCCTTTAGCCGCGATTTCCAATGGGCTCTCTGTTAGCATTTCGGCGCTTCGGGGCAAAGCTGAAGGCTCGTTTGTCCCCGGAACCCGCACGTCGGTGCCCGGTCTCATCGCCGAACCGCACATTTGCGCCACCAGCCAACTGCATGCACGTAACGAAAAGGCCGCCAGCAGAGCGCGCCTTGGGGGAGATTTTCGATGGATTTGTGGACGGCCTTGCAGGCCATCATTCTGGGGATTGTCGAGGGCCTGACGGAGTTCCTGCCGATCTCCAGTACCGGCCACCAGATCGTGGTCGCGGACCTGCTGGGATTCACCGGTGAACGGGCGATCGCCTTCAACATCATCATCCAGCTCGCAGCCATTCTCGCAGTTGTCTGGGAATATCGACGCAAGATCTTCGACGTCGTCGTCGGCCTGCCCACACAGCGCAACGCCCAGCGCTTCACCCTCAACCTGCTGGTGGCCTTCTTCCCGGCAGTGATCCTGGGGGTGGCGTTCTCCGACATCATTCACCACTACCTGTTCAACCCCATCACCGTTGCGTCGGCCCTGGTGGTCGGTGGCGTGGTCATTCTCTGGGCGGAGCAGCGTCAGCATCGCGTAGAGGCCGAATCCGTAGATGAAATGACCTGGAAGCATGCACTCAAGGTTGGTTGCGCACAGTGCCTGGCGCTGGTTCCGGGCACCTCCCGCTCGGGTGCGACCATCATTGGCGGGCTGCTCTTCGGTCTGTCGCGCAAGGCGGCCACCGAGTTTTCCTTCTTCCTCGCCATGCCCACCATGGTCGGCGCGGCAGTCTACTCGGGCTACAAGTATCGCGACCTGTTCCAGCCGAGCGACCTGCCGGTGTTCGCCCTGGGCTCCGTGGTGTCGTTCATCTTCGCCATGATCGCCGTGCGCAGTCTGCTGAAGTTCATTGGTAGCCACAGTTACGCGGCGTTCGCCTGGTATCGAATCGGCTTCGGCCTGTTGATCCTGGCGACCTGGCAGTTGGGGCTGATCGACTGGTCCACTGCACAGCCCTGATTGGTTTGATGTGCCGGGAAGGCGCGCCACATGGTGCGCCTTCTGCGTTTCAGGGGGTGGGGAATTCGAGGATGAAGCGTGTCCAGCCATTGGCGGATTCGCAGCGGATTTCGCCGCCATGGGCGCGCACGATGGAGCGGGTGATGGCCAGGCCCAGGCCGGCATGCTCACGACCTTCGCGGCGCGCGGGGTCGGCACGGAAGAAACGGTCGAACAGGCGCGGCAGCAATTCCGGGCGGATATCCTCGCCGTTATTGGCCACCGTCAGGTTCAGGCCGTTGGTGTGTCTGACCAGCTCTACTTCGATGCGGCCACCTTGCGGGGTGAAGCGCAGCGCGTTGTCCAGCAGGTTGGATAGCGCACGGCGCAGCATTTCCCGGTCGGCGTTCAACTGGCCGTCGCCATGGCGGACCATGGTCACCTCCGCCTCCTCGGCAAGGGGGCTGAAGTAATCCAGCAGCACGTCCAATTCGTCCCCCAGCTCCAGTGTCTTTCTGTTGGTGGCCAGCAAGCCGTGCTCGGCCTTCGCCAGGAACAGCATGTCGCTGACCATTTGCGCCAGGCGCTGGAGTTCTTCCAGGTTGGAATGCAGGGTCTCGCGATATTCATCTGAAGGGCGATCCTGGCTGAGGATTACCTGCGTCTGGGTCAGCAGGTTGGACAACGGTGTGCGCAGTTCATGGGCGATATCGGCGGAGAAGGCCGAGAGCCGCTGAAAGGTGTCGTCCAGGCGCGCCAGCATGGCGTTGAAGGCGCGCACCAGTTCCACCAACTCTGGGGGAACCTGATCGTCCGCCAGCCGAGCGGTCAGGGAATTGGCAGACACCCCAGCGGCTACTTCGGCCATACGGTGCAAGGGGCGTAGGCCTCTACGTGCAGCCCAGGCGCCAAGCAGCGCCGTGGCAAGGGCGGAGAGCCCCACTGTAAGCCAGATCAGCCGCTGCATGCGTTCGAGGAAATGCTGGTGATGAGTGATGTCCAGCGCTAGCGAAAGGCGCGGCGAATCCGGATCCTGGGGCCGCAATGGCGCGCTGTACACCCGGTAGTCGATGCCATCCTGCTGCCAGTCATGCAGCCCATCACGACCTGGTGCGCGCAGGCCGTCCGCGCTGTTGAACCAGTAGTTGCCGTCGCGGCCCTCCAGACGCAAGGCAAGGTCCGGATGCAGACGCAGCTCTGTCTGCAGAGCCTCCAGTCGGGGCGCCAGAGCAGCAAGGCTGTCGACGTCATTGACCAGGGCACGAAACGCGGTCATGCGGATTTCCAGCAATTGCTGGTCGAGTTCGACGAAGTGCGCTTCGCTGGCGCGGCTGAAGAGGACGCCGGCAATCAGCGAAACGGCCGCCGTGCACGCGGCGAAGAGCAGGCCCAGGCGGGCGGTGAGTGAGAGTCTGCGCATCAGCCTTCGCGCGCCTCCAGCACGTAACCCATGCCGCGCACGGTATGGATCAGCTTGGTGGGGAAGTCGTCATCGAGCTTTGCCCGCAGTCGGCGGACGGCGACCTCGATTACGTTGGTTTCGCTGTCGAAATGCATGTCCCAGACTTCGGCGGCGATCAGTGTCTTGGGCAGGACTTCGCCCTGGCGGCGCAGCAGAAATTCCAGCAGGGCGAACTCCTTGGTCGTCAGGTCGATGCGTCGGCCGCCGCGTTCGACCCTGCGGCTTAGCAGGTCCAGGTGCAGGTCGGCGAACTCCAGGCTGGATTCCTGCGGGGCGCTGGCGCCGCGGCGGAGCAGGGTGCGCACACGGGCGAGGAGTTCGGCGAAGGCGAAGGGTTTGATCAGGTAGTCGTCGGCACCGAGTTCCAGGCCGTGGACGCGCTCGTCCACCGCGTCCCGTGCGGTCAGGAACAGCACCGGCACCTGCAGTCCGGCCTGGCGTAGGCTGCGCAGTACCTGCCAGCCGTCGAGGCCGGGAAGCATCACGTCGAGGATGATCAGGTCATAGCCGCCCGCGAGTGCCAGGTCGCGGCCCTCCAGTCCGTTGGTGACGAGGTCGGCAGCCAGGCCGGCCTCGCTCATGCCCTGGCGCAGGAACTGGCCGGTCTTGGGTTCATCTTCGACTATCAGTAGTTTCATGAGGAGCTCGTTGCTTGGGCTGGCGCGTTATATCGCGCCTTTGGAATGCGCGGGGCAAGCTGACAAAGTTGTAATGCAGGAGCACCGTTGGTGCCGTGGATTTTTCAGCAACCGCGCGGCTGTATACAATTGCGCGATTTCCGCACTTCAGGTCTTCCCGTCAATGCATCACCCCGCCGAACACTCGCCGCTGGGCAAGTCCAGCGAGTACGTCAGCACCTACAGCCCGGAGCTGTTGTTTCCCATCTCCCGCGTGACCAAGTGGAACGAACTGGGCCTGACTGTCGCGACCTTGCCGTACCAGGGCGTGGATTTCTGGAACTGCTACGAGCTGTCATGGCTGACCCCGTCCGGCAAACCGGTCGTGGCGATCAGCGAGTTCGCCATTCCTGCTGATTCGCCCAATATCATCGAATCCAAGTCGTTCAAGCTGTACCTCAATTCGCTGAACCAGTCCGTCTTTGCCAATGCCTCCGAGCTTGAGCAGGTGCTGGCGCGGGACCTGAGCGCGGCAGCGGGTGCTCCGGTCGCCGTACGGGTGCGCAGCCTGGCCGAGGTCGAAGCCGAAGGTGTCGCGGCTTCGCCCGGCGTCTGCATCGACGAGCTGGATATCGCCATCGACCGTTACGAACACCCGCAGCCCGAACTGCTTCGTGCCGAAGGCGGCCGGCAGGTGGACGAGGCGATTCACAGTCATCTGCTGAAGTCCAATTGTCCGGTCACCGGCCAGCCGGACTGGGGCACGGTGGTGGTGGAATATCGTGGGTCCAGGCGCCTGGATCACGCGAGCTTCCTCGCCTACCTGGTGAGCTTCCGCCAGCATGCTGACTTCCATGAGCAGTGCGTTGAGCGCATCTTCCTTGACCTCAAGCGGCTGTTGGAGCCGGAAGTGCTGACCGTCCATGCGCGTTATGTGCGTCGCGGCGGACTGGATATCAATCCCTACCGCAGCACCCATCCGGTGCAGACTGACAATCGTCGTCTGGTTCGGCAGTGACAAAAACCCCGACTCGAAGTCGGGGTTTTGTTTTGTGGTGAGGCTAGATACCCATGTTCGCGAGGCTTTGCATGATGTTGCGCAAGGTCCCGGCAAGGGTAGGGTGACGGGTCTCGAAGCGCTCGACGGCCAGGTTGACCCCGTCCACCAGATTGGCGTCCGGCGCCATGGCGGCATCGTGCGCCAGACGCAGTTCGATTTCCTGCATCAACTCGATCAGCGATGCGCGCTCCTCCGCATCCAGCGGCGGTTCCTCGGCCAACTGGTCGCGCAGTTGTTGCAGTTGCTGCTGCAGGCGTTCAGGCATGTCTTTCTCCCTTTGCGAATGTCTCAGGAGTGGACCTTCTGAGGAATTCAAAGGTCCCTCATGCCTTAGAGATTAATCCAGGCAAGACGGACCTGCCTGATTCGGATCAAGCCTGAAACAAATGTTTGGGGGTCAGGGTTTTTCGCCCTTCTCGCGCCGGTAGGCGAGGTCTGCCAGGCAGGGCGCCAGCTCGCCAAGGTGGTCGATCACTGAATGGGCGCCCAGGCGATACAACTCCAGGGTGGCAGTGGCACGCAGGCGGTCGCGCTCTGTGCCATCCAGGGCTCGCCAGTCCGCCGGTGCCAGCCCGCATAGGGGGCCGCTGGCGGCGAGGCCAATGGTCCAGATTCCGGCGTTCAATCCCGACTCCAGCAGGCGCGGATTGGCGCTCACCAGCACACAGCCGTCGAGGTGCGGTACACCAAGGCCAGACAGCGCTTGCCAGCAGTTGTCTGGCGCTGGCCAGGGGCGTGTTCCATTGGATTCGCTGCCCTTCATCCAGGTGGGGAGGGGCGCAGCCAGACGCCAACACACCTGCGCGGGCAACTCGTCGAGCCAGGCACAGGGCACTCCGTAGCCATCGACGAGCGCCGCCAGCTCGTCCAGGCCAGGGACGGCTTCAGCGTGCTCGCTGGCGGCGTCCAGCAGCTGTTGCAGGAAGGCCTGGTGCAGCGCTTCGCTGGCAGGAGCTCCCAGCGCATGGTCGAGGGCGGCACGTGGAGGTAGGGCGGCGGCTTCGGCCAGACGCGGGGCCGGACAGTCTGGCAGCAGTCGGCCCAGGGCAAGGGGCAGGGTGCGGGCACCGAAGTCCACGAGACAGCCAGAGAGGCCGAAGAGGAAGGCGGTGAAGGCGGGCGATTGGCTTTGAGGCATCTGCGTCATCCTGACGAGGTCTGGCGCAGGCTAGCGGCTCGGGATGACAGCAACGTTACTGCCGCTTGCCGGCCCCCATGGCCAGGCGCAGGTCATCTGGCACCGGTACCGATCTGTCGGTTGCGTGATCGATCCAGACCAACTTGCAGTGCCCTTCGCCATAGAGCGTCGCCGGGGCTTCCAGAGTGCTCAGGCGGTGTTCCAGCACCAGGCTGCTTTTGCCCACGGCCCCAGCGTAGAGCTCTATGACAACAGTGGCGGGATGCACCACCGGCTTGAGGTAGGTATGCAGTGTCTGCAGAACGACGGGGCCTTGGGACACATTGTTCATGGCGATGCCCAGACTTTCGAACCAGGCGACCCGGGCTTCTTCCAGGTACTGGATGTAAAGGGTGTTGTTGACGTGTCCGTAGCTGTCCATGTCACCCCAGCGGACGGGAATGTGAGCAACATGAAGCAAGGTTTTTTCCGGCATGCTGGCTGTTCGCTATGCTGTCCAAATGGGGCGATGGCCTTATACTGCGCGCCTTTCTCATGGGTGGCGGCGGCGGGCCGCCACACTACTTTTCTCAAGGAGAGTCTGCAATGCAATTGATCGGCGCTCGGTGGCTCGATCGTCTGGGCCGTGCTCTAGCCTGTGTCACCCTGGCAGTGCTGCCCATCGCTGCGAATGCCGCGGAAGAGGACCCTTGGGAGGGTTTCAATCGCGTGATGTTCCGCTTCAATGACACCCTTGATACCTACGCCCTGAAACCCGTTGCCAAGGGCTATCAGACCGTGACCCCGCAGTTCCTTGAAGATGGGATCCACAACGTCTTCAACAACGTCGGTGACGTCGGCAATCTGGCCAACGACCTATTCCAGGCCAAGTTCCACAATGCTGGTGTCGACACCAGCCGCCTGGTGTTCAACACCACCTTCGGCCTGTTGGGCTTCTTCGACGTGGCCACTACGATGGGCCTGCAGCGCAACGATGAAGACTTCGGCCAGACGCTCGGCTACTGGGGCGTGGGCAGCGGGCCGTACCTGGTCATCCCGTTCCTCGGCCCAAGCACCGTGCGCGATGCCGGCGGCAAGGTGCCGGATTCGTTCCTCGAACCCTATCCCTACATCGACCATGTGCCGACCCGCAACGTCACCCGTGCCGTGGACGTGGTGGATACCCGCGCCAGCCTGTTGTCAGCCGAGAAGCTGATTACCGGCGACAAGTACATCTTCATTCGCAATGCCTACCTGCAGAACCGCGAGTTCAAGGTCAAGGACGGCGAGGTCGAAGACGATTTCTGAGCCCCAGCCGGAATCAGCGGCATGAAAAAGGCGACCCCGAGGTCGCCTTTTTCGTTTCCAGCTATTGCACCTAGCGGAGAGCCAGAATGGCCAGGCCGAAGAGGCGACTGCCATCCGTGCCTTCGCCGATGCGAACCACTTCGGCATCGGCTTCCAGCCCCTTGAGCGAACTGTGCTCGGAAGGAATGAGCACCCGGACGCAATCTCCCACGCTGAGTTTGGCGCTCGCTTCGAGCTGCATGCCGCTGCTGGAAAGGTCCAGGCAAAGGGCAGGGTACTGCTGGCCGGCGTGCTCCAGGACGGCTTTGGTCTGCACCTGCATCCTTATGAAATCGCGCTTCTCGCTGTAGTTGCGGTCGTCCAGGCTCACGCGCTGATCCTCTTGTCGTCATGGAGTGGGGCCGAACCCCTTATAACTTCCAGCGATTTTGGGTGTAAAGGCAGAGTCCAACTCGCGGCGCAAGCTTGAATCGCCCTGCGGATGGGAGTACCGTCTGCGCCGTAAAGCGAACCCCCGTACTCGTGCTCGGGCCTTAGGTCGGGTGCTACAACAACCCATCCCTGGCGCCGTTTGCCTGGATACTCCATGCACAATCCCAGTGCCAAGCTGCTGATTATTGATGACGACGAGGTAGTGCGCGCGAGCCTCGCGGCCTATCTGGAAGACAGTGGATTCAGCGTTCGGCAGGCCAGTAACGGCCTGCAAGGGCTGCAGGTTTTCGAGCAGGAGCGCCCGGATCTGGTGATCTGCGACCTGCGCATGCCTCAGGTCGATGGCCTGGAGCTGATCCGTCGCATTTCCGAACTGGAAGCAGAAACCCCGGTTATCGTGGTCTCCGGTGCCGGCGTCATGAGCGACGCGGTCGAAGCCCTGCGTCTGGGGGCTGCGGATTACCTGATCAAGCCCCTGGAAGACCTGGCCGTTCTCGAGCACTCGGTGCGCCGCGCTCTCGATCGTGCGGCCCTGCGTCTGGAGAACCGCCGCTACCGCGAGAAGCTGGAGTCGGCCAACCGCGAATTGCAAGCCAGCCTGCACTTGCTGCAGGAAGACCAGAACGCCGGGCGCCAGGTGCAGATGAACATGCTGCCGGTGACGCCCTGGGAAGTGGACGGCCTGCGTTTTGCCCACCAGATCATTCCGTCGCTGTACCTTTCCGGGGACTTCGTCGACTACTTTCGAGTAGATGAGCGTCGGGTTGCCTTCTATCTGGCGGACGTTTCCGGCCATGGCGCTTCCTCGGCGTTCGTAACCGTACTGCTCAAGTTCATGACGACGCGCCTGCTCTACGAGTCCCGGCGCAATGGCATGCTGCCCGAATTCAAGCCTTCCGAGGTGTTGGGGCACATCAACCGTGGCCTGATCAACACCAAGCTGGGCAAGCACGTGACCATGCTGGGTGGCGTGATCGACGAAGAGAATGGCCAACTGACCTATAGCATTGGCGGGCACCTGCCGCTGCCGGTGCTCTACAGCGAGGGCAAGGCCACTTACCTGGCGGGCAAAGGTTTGCCGGTGGGGCTGTTTGAAGAGGCGAGCTATGATGACCGTGTCATCGACCTGCCGTCGTCTTTCAGCTTGACCTTGCTCTCCGATGGGATCCTGGACCTTTTGCCTGGGGATACCCTCAAAGATAAAGAAGCCGCGCTACCAGATATGGTCTGTGAGGCAGGTGGCAGTCTGGATGGCTTGCGACAAGTATTTGGGCTGGCCAGTCTGGGCGAGATGCCGGATGATATCGCCTTGCTGGTGTTGAGCAGGAACCTTGCATGAGTACCGGTAAAATCCAGTTTGCCGAGCAGGAAGGGACATTCGTCCTGAAGTTCGTCGGAGAAATACGACTGACCCTGTGTTCGGCCCTGGATGCGACCATTGAAAAGATCTTCTCGGCGCTGAATTTCTCGGCGATCGTGATCGACCTGACCGAAACCCAGAGTATCGACAGCACTACGCTTGGCCTGTTGGCCAAACTGTCGATTCTTTCGCGGCAGAAGGTTGGACTGTTGCCCACGGTAGTGACCACCCATCCCGACATCACACGGCTGCTGCAGTCGATGGGATTCGATCAGGTGTTCAATATCGTTGGGACGCCAGTGCCTTGCCCTGAGTGTCTTGAGGATCTGCCTCCGCAGGATCAAACCGAGGATGTGGTCCGCACCAAGGTGCTGGAGGCCCACCGCATTCTCATGGGGCTCAACGAATCCAATCGTGAAGCCTTCCACGACCTGGTCAGTGCCCTCGAACGCAGCTGATCCGTCGCGTATTCTTCCTTAAATGAAAACGCGCGCAGCCCACAAAGGCTGCGCGCGTTCTCGTTTCAGCGACGCGAGGCGAGGAGGGCTTCCAGTTTCTCCTGGTCGCGCGCGAACAGGCGGATGCCTTCGGCCAGCTTCTCGGTGCCCATGGCATCTTCGTTCAGCTGCCAACGGAAAGCTGTTTCGTCCAACACAACGCGGGCTTCTGCTACGTTGCCTGGCGCCAGGTTGCGTCCGAGCGCGCCCTGGTCGTCTGCCAGCTTCTGCAGCAGCTCGGGGCTGATGGTCAGGCGGTCGCACCCGGCGAGGGCTTCGATCTGCCCGAGGTTGCGGAAGCTCGCCCCCATTACCACGGTCCCGTAGCCATTGGCCTTGTAGTAGCGGTAGATGCGCGAGACGGACTGCACGCCCGGGTCTTCGTCACCAACGTAGTCGCGGCCCTCGGCTTTCTTGTACCAGTCGTAGATACGGCCGACGAAGGGGGAAATCAGGAACACCCCAGCATCGGCACAAGCCGCCGCCTGGGCGAAGGTGAACAGCAGGGTCAGGTTGGTCTGGATACCCATACGTTCCAGTTGTTCGGCGGCGCGAATGCCTTCCCAGGTGGAAGCGATCTTGATCAGCACGCGTTCGCGGCCGATGCCGGCTTCTTCGTACAGACCGATGAGACGCTCGGCTCGGCGCAGGGTGGCATCGGTGTCAAAGGAGAGGCGGGCATCCACCTCAGTGGAGATGCGGCCTGGAATTACCTTGAGTATTTCCTGGCCGACAGCTACGCCAAAGCGGTCGCAAGCCAGGCCCAGGTCAGCGCCGGCTACGGCAACCGCCTTGTCGAGTAGCTCGGCATAGCGTGGCATTGCGGCGGCTTTCAGCAGCAGGGAAGGGTTTGTGGTTGCGTCGACGGGCTTCAGGCGGGCGATTGCATCCAGGTCGCCGGTGTCGGCAACGACGGTGGTGTACTGCTTGAGTTGGTCCAGCTTGGAGGTCATGGCGAAACCCTGTCGTGGCGGATGGACTGACCTTACCCGAGCCGCAGGGGCTGCTCAACGGGGGCGTAAGGGCTTTTTTACAGGCCATTGGCCTGCCCATATCAAGAGACTCGGGAAAGGGGGGCTCAGGTTCCCGAGAGAAAAAGATTTCGCATTTTCATTGCGGTTTTTCCGCACTCGTCCGTCTACATCTGTGAGACCCCGAAAATTTCGAGAAACAGGCAGTAGGGAGATTCGGCCAGAGGCTCTGCAGTACGCAGGTCCTTGATCAATAAGGAGATATTAATGCGAGTACACGCCTTGCTCCGGGCCAAGCCTATCGTCCCGCAGCACATCAGCCTGAAGGTCGAAAGGAGCCCACCGAGCCTTGAACAACGTCAATTGCGGCAGATGCTGCAGCAGGAGGGGCTGAAGACCAGCATGCCGCGCCTCAAGGTGCTGGAGATCCTCTGCCAGGTCTTCCTGGAAGGCGATGACATCCCCAGTCGCTTTCTCCACGAACGCCTGGTTGACGCGGGCGAACCGCTGTCCCTGGTCAGCGTGCGCCTGGTGCTGGGAAGGATCGTGGACAGTGGCCTGGTGGCTGCCCGAGGCGGCAGCCGATATTGCCTGGCGCCGGCCTGGGAAGCCTCAATCTTGGCTCAGCGGCCGCGCAGCAGCCCGGCGGCCTGATCCAGTAGTGCCAGCGGGTCGGCGGTCTTGTGCACGTCGACTGACAACAACTGGCGGAAGCGCCGGGCTCCAGGGAACCCCTGGCCCAGACCGAGAACATGGCGGGTGATGTGGTGCATCACGCCGCCGTCCTGGATGTGGCGCTCGATATAAGGACGCATGGCCTCGAGGGCTTCGACTCGACTGATTTGCGGACCTGCGGCGCCGAACAGCGCGGCATCCACCTCGGCCAGCAGATAGGGGTTGTGGTAGGCCTCGCGGCCCAGCATCACGCCATCAAAGGTCTCAAGGTGGCCACGGCACTCATCCAGCGTCTTGATACCGCCGTTGAGGATGATTTCCAAATCCGGGAAATCTCGTTTCAGCTGTGCTGCCACGTCATAGCGCAGAGGTGGAATCTCCCGGTTTTCCTTGGGCGAGAGGCCTTCCAGGATGGCGATACGGGCATGCACGGTGAAACTACGGCAACCTGCGTCGCGCACCTTGCCGACGAAGTCGCAAAGCTCTTCGTAGCTGTCGCGGCCGTTGATGCCGATCCGGTGCTTTACCGTCACCGGGATCTCCACCGCATCCAGCATCGCCTTCACACAATCGGCCACCAGGGCAGGATGGCCCATCAGGCAGGCGCCGATCATGTTGTTCTGCACGCGGTCGCTGGGGCAGCCGACGTTCAGGTTCACTTCGTCATAGCCCGCGTCCTGGGCCATCTTCCCGCAGGCAGCCAACTCCGCTGGCACACTGCCACCCAGCTGCAGCGCCAGCGGGTGCTCCGTTTCGTCGTGACGCAGGAAGCGCTCATGGTCGCCATTAAGCAGGGCGCCAGTGGTCACCATCTCGGTGTAGAGCAGGGCATGCCGGGAGAGCTGGCGCAGGAAGAAACGACAGTGCCTATCTGTCCAGTCCATCATCGGCGCCACGGAGAAGCGGCGGGACAGGGAAGGGCGCGTGGTTACTGGCTTTGAGGCTGATTCTAGGGACATTCTGGTACTTCTGATTTTCTACCGTTTTCTGCTGTTTCCGCTTGTTTTGGGGATGTCACTGGTACAATGTACCAACCCAGAAGGCTCATGTACCAAATTACCTATGGCGACTATCAGAAAGCGGAAGCGCAAGGACGGGACGTTCGGCTATACGGCGCAGATCCGGATCATGCGCGATGGCCAGCAAGTCTATCAGGAAAGCCAGACCTTCGACCGCCAGCAGGCAGCCAAGGCCTGGGCGACCAAGCGCGAAGCGGAACTAGGGGCGCCGGGTGCGATCGAGCGCGCTAGCCGCGATGGCGTCACAATCAAGGAGGTCATCGAGCATTATCTGGAGGAGTACGAGCGCAGGCGCCCGCTTGGCAAGACCAAGCGCCAGGCGCTCAAGGCCATTAGCGACACCTGGATCGGTGAGGTGGCTGACCGAGACCTGACCAGCCAGAGGCTGGTGGAGTTCGCCCAGTGGCGAATGACCAAGGCGGGCGGCGGCGTGCAGGCGCAGACGGTCGGGAACGACCTGGCGCACCTAGGCGCCGTGCTCTCAGTGGCACGCCCGGCCTGGGGCTATGAGATTGACCCGCAAGCCATCGGTGACGCTCGTAAGGTACTGCGGACCCTGGGAGCTGTTAGCCGCAGCAAGGAGCGCTCCCGGCGGCCTGCCGCCAAGGAACTGGACAAGATCCTGACGCACTTCTTCGATCTGCTGCGCTGGAAACCCAGCGCGATCAACATGCCGAAGGTCATCGCATTTGCCATCTTTTCGACGCGCCGCCAGGAAGAAATCACCCGCATCCGCTGGGAGGATCTGGACGTGGCCGGCCAGAAAGTGCTGGTGCGGGACATGAAGAACCCCGGACAGAAGATTGGCAACGATGTCTGGTGCCATCTGCCGGACGAGGCAATGGCAATCATCGAGACGATGCCCAAGGACTGCCCGGAGATCTTCCCCTATAACGGCAATTCCATCGGCACCTCATGGCGCAATGCCTGCAAGTTCCTCGAGATCGAGGACCTGCACTTCCACGACCTTCGCCACGATGGCGTCAGTCGTCTATTCGAAATGGATTGGGATATTCCGCGTGTGGCCAGCGTGTCGGGCCACCGGGATTGGAACTCGCTGCGGCGCTATACGCACCTGCGAGGGAGAGGGGACCCCTATCAGGGGTGGAGTTGGCTGGAGCGGATCATTGCGGCGCCCGTTGAATTGGGCGCGCGAGTACAACGGAAAGGGGAGGGCTAGCGCCTCCCCTTATCCGCTCCTCCGAAAAGGGTTCCGTCCGTGCAGCTTGTCGTTCTCGACCTTGGCCGCCTGGTGCTGGGCGTCCAAGTACTTGGCCAGGTCAGTCAGGGCAACGCCCTTGGCCGATTTCTGGCTTCCTTCCATGCGCACGATCGGCAGATCAATGGCACCGGCCAGGACCTTCTGTTGGAACTTCTCCGGCGTCAGGTGGCTGAAGTAGTCGGCGCAGATGCGGTCCAGGGGGATGATTGCGGTGCTGTTGTACTGTGCAATCAGTAGGAAAATGGTGTTCATTGTATGTACCTCGCTAGTCAGCGCCGGTGCTGAGCTACTTCGGTGCTGATACCGAACGTGGACGTAAGCAGTTCCTGCCGAAACCATTCGCCTGGGTAAACCTTCATGGTGTCGTTATTGGTGGCGCGCATGATGAGGAACTTCTCCTGGGTTGATTGCACCTCTTGATGCTGAGGAGAAAACTCTTGGTTGAGTTGGCAATTGAGCCCAGTTGAGGGCACAGATTGGCGAGGGGCTCTGTCTGCGGTGGCTGGATTAGTTGTGTTCACTTGGTTCTCCTCGATCCATTCCCGCGCGATTCGGCGCGGCGCCCATCGATCCAGCTTGCCAGTCAGTGAAAAATGCTAGGAAACCGAGTTCCGCTTCAGAGGTGTCGGCATTCCAAAACAGGCCAGAGAGTCCAGCCGATGACCAGGCAGATACTGGTCCATACAGCAATCGGTATTCGCAGGGCCAGCAAGCGGGCCGAACTACGAGGCTTTGAGTGCGAGCTGTGAATAGCTCGCATCTCTGAACGCAGCCACGACACAGGAGCCGAGTGGAACGACATTAAAAGCAGGACTCTCAGAAAGCTTGCCGTCACCGGATTTTCGCAGGCGTAGGAAACTCCTGAGTCGGTGGTGTCAGCAGTTACTTGGATGTAAATCGCGAAAATAAAAAGTAGTGGAGCGTTGAATGCAAACACCTGCCAAGGTGATTTCATAGCTTTCTCCATTGTTTCGTGTGCGATATTGAGATGGGTCGAAGGAGCTTATTTTTATTTCTCTAAATAGAGTGCAAGTCGAGAACTTAAAAGTCGTCGGGGTTAAGGTTTGTGAGGCGTGTGTGGGTGAGGAGTGAGGTAATAGTCTTCTGGTGCTCCAATAGAGCCAGTCCTGGGCATAAGGATCGGCAGGAATATGGTTTTGGTGTAGAGAGGGTTTAGTTGTTTTGAGTTGGTTGAGTGGTTTTTTGTTTATTGTCAATTATATGTTCGATAAAGCTGGGTGCTGCAGGATCTGCAGATGTGAACTCTCCTTGGGTCTTGACGATTAGCCATTCCATAGCTGCGAATGCTAACGCTTCCACAGCGTTTGCATGAGATTCCACGCCCGGTATTGCAGCGTGGGTAGTCTTCGATGTAGTCATCTATTGTTGGCCATGCTAGCCAGTCCTTATGGAGCTTTTGGCGTGCACTTGAGATGAGATTGCATGTGGTCAATGTGGCCGCGGCTGCAATGAATAACGTTATAAATAAATGGATCGACATTTTGTAATCCTCTGCTGTAGTTAATGCTTGATTTGTTTAGTTTGCATGGGATTACAGAAATGCAAGCGTTTTAACGTGAAGGGGAGTTGGCCGTTCTCCACCAAATAGATAACGATGACCCAGGTTTATGATGACGTTCGGAAAGACTCCCAAATTCCTTGGTTTTATGTATGGATCCGATTGGGGGTGGATAATATTTTTGTGATTGTTTTATGTCTTCCTGCTTTGTGAGTCCTCTGTTGATGTCGAGAAGAAGAGGGCCATAAACCTTATTTGGATCGCGGATAAAGCCCGAGAGATTCACAGCGATGAAATCGCCCTAAAAGTATCTTCGTCGAGAGTAGACCCTCGGCCATCGACCGTTCGGGAGCCTGGGGCAAAGTCAGCGGGCTGCTGAAGACCAAGCTTAATCCTGGTAGTGCTCCAACGAGTCGAAGATACTTTGAGGTTGTAGCTTTGGTCTCGGACTGGAGGTAGGGCGGCTGAGGCAATCCGTTCAGGGTATTCAGCTGCACGGCATCCGTGGCCAGCCCTATCTGCTCTAAAGGTCGACTATAGAGCGACTCACCGGATCCCGATTCGTATCGGCCGCTTCAATACTCGACTAAATGTCGACTACGGCGCGCCTGCAGGTCGACTATGGGTCGACAAGGAACAGCCTGCCACTGATTTCAAATATGCAACCCCCCAATCCGCGCCATCTGGAGGTACTTACTTGGGCCCAGGCGAAGCGGTTCTTTCCAGAGGGGAGTGGTTTACCCCTGGACAGTTTTTTTACGTGGTTTGAGTCGGCGATTCGGCGAGCTACGCGCTGATCTTTGCGATCGACAAAGGATCTTCGGGGGAGGACGTGAGAAGCGCCAGTTGCGCCATAGATTCTGCATACAGAGCCATTTGCGCGCTAATGGGGTAGGCGAAACCCCGTCTTCCTTATGGTTTATACAAATCTGTTTGCACCATAGGTAGTAGAGACAAAAACCTTTGCGAACCATGAATGCCAGCAGCGATGCGGAAGGACGATATGGACCGAACAGACTTGAATGCACCATAGATAGGAGAGCAAAGCCTGAACCACCACAAGAGGAGAGGCCTGAATTCCTTATGGTTTAGCGAGGATTGTTTGTTCCATAGGTAATAGAGCGAATGCGCTGTGCGCTTTTTCCCTATGAATGTCCGTGACCCTCCGACGGGCACCAATGGGCAGCACCAATACGGTCGAAACAGGGAAAATTGCGATGTAGATAGCTTATGGAGGAAACACCAAATGCTGCGAACCATCGAATTGACCATCGAACAGCTCGATAAATCCTTCGAGACGACCTATGAAAATGCGGTGGCGGTGAAGGAGCGCTTTTGGGCCGAAGCGAAGGAGTCGGGAAAAGTCTACTTCAGGGGGGTCGCGATCTCGCGCCGGGGTAACAGCGTGGATATCTATTGGCTGCGTATTGCCTACAAGCGGCACGAACTGGGGCCGCAGGAAAAACCCTTCATATCCCGCATCCGGAAAGGGAGGGGGTCTTTCCCTCGGTTCTCCCGTGCGCAGATGGGAACAATGGAGCCATGGCTGGAGGATATTTTCCGCCGTTACGAGGATGAGTTCGAAATCCTCCGGCAAATACTCAAAGAGAATCGAACGGTGAGGCGTAGTCTGGAACGCCAGGCGAACCTAGCTAAGAAGTTTGAGGGGTAGAGGGTTGCAGTTTCAGGGGTGGGGGTAGGTTGGAGATGTCTCTCTAACCAAGCAGGTACTCGACATGGCTCTCACCCCAATCAACGTACACAGCGATATCAGTATCCCGGCCGATCAACTCGACGGTTGGGCTGACGTCTACTTCGAAGCCAAGACGGCGGGATTGATGCAGATCCCGCTCTCTGTCTTCTTGAACGATCCATTGCGTCACCTCGCAGAAGGGAAACTCACCAGCGAGGTTGAGTCGGCGGATGATGAGTTCCTTCCGCTCCTGCCGCGGCAGGCGGAGGTGGCCGCGCGGATCCAGGAGCAATGGGATCGTGAGGATGCCCTGGAGGAAGCGCTCAAGGCCCCTCACCTGACTCCAGTCCACAATAGCGCCCACTGACAGGCGACTCGGGTTCCAGGTTGACGAGTTTTTCTCAGCCCGCGAAAGCATGGATAGGAAGGAAGCCAGCTCGGTGCATATGTCGGCGATGTCTAATGGAGCGGGGAGTAGTCCAAATACATACTCAGCGAGTGGCGTTTTTTGGCCGATAGCGGTCTGCCACCAACGACAGCTTCCGGCCGATTCTGTTGAAAAAGTCCTTATGCGATTTCTGCCTGAGAAAGTAGGCCGCTGACGTTGAAATCTGAAGAAGTTCCGCTCCCGATCTGCTTCAGATTTCGCGTAGCAACGCTAAAGCCGTGCGTTTTTTGAACGATTGAAAGACGGCTCCAGCGAAGACCGCTTTTTTCAACAGAATCGGCCAAAAGCGGTCAGCCAAACTTTCTCGGTGTTTGCCAAAGAAGCTTGGCATTCCGGTTCATCTGATATGACGGTGTGACTATGAATCAGTCGGCCCGTGTGAGCGTGACGTCGATATTACCGCGGGTGGCGTTGGAGTATGGGCAGACGATGTGCGCGCGCTCAATCAGCGTCTGGGCTTGTACTTTGTCCATGCCCGGCAGACTGATGCGCAATTCGACTTCTATGCCGAAACCGTCGGGGATGGCTCCGATACCGACTACACCCTCGATCGATGCGTCTTTTGGAATGGCCAGTTTGTCGCGGCCGGCTACGAACTTCATCGCGCCCAGGAAGCAGGCCGAGTAACCCGCGGCGAATAGCTGCTCCGGGTTGGTGCCCCCGCCACCCGCACCACCGAGTTCTTTCGGTGTGGTCAGAGCGACGTCTAGTACACCGTCGGAGGAGATGGCGCGTGGCCGGCGTAACTGGTTTGTTCGCCGATGGGTGTCAGCTGTAATGGCTGACCAGCCAGTTCGGACTCGGTTTCGGCCCTTTACCGCCCTGGCCGCGCGATAGCTCGTCATCCGCCAAACCGACGGTCTGATGAAGCGTGTCTACGGTGAGATCGATCAGAGAATGCATGATGGCTTCCTGTTGCGAGTTGGGTTGCTGGTGCTGCCGTAGAGGTATTGCTCATGTGCTGCCCAGGACGCCGTAGGAGCGTTGCTTGACTTATGGCGACCTGGGAATCACATGCGTAGGAAGGATCGGGGATCTGCCCGACTTACTTCTTGAGGAAGTCCAGCAGATCTTGGTTAAGCCGCTCCTTGTGGGTGTCTGCCAGACCGTGGGGCGCGCCTGGATACACGATCAGAGTCGCGTCCTTGATCAGTGCTGCCGAGGCCCGTGCCGAGGCATCCAGGGGGACGATCTGGTCGTCGTCGCCATGGATTACCAGGGTGGGCACGTCGAACTTCTGCAGATCCTCGCGGAAGTCGGTAGCCGAGAAGGCCGCGATCGAGTCGTAGGTGTTCTTGTGGCCGGCCTGCATGCCCTGCACCCAGAACGACTGAATCAGGCCCTGCGACGGCTTGGAACCCGGACGGTTGAAACCGAAGAAGGGTCCCGAGGCGATATCCAGGTAGAGCTGCGAGCGGTTCTCCAGGGAGGCCTTGCGCAGGTCGTCGAACACCTCGATAGGCAGGCCGCCGGGGTTGCTCTCGGTCTTCAGCATCAGCGGCGGAACGGCGGCGACCAGCACCGCCTTCTTCACTCGAGCGGTGCCATGACGGCCGATATAGCGCGCCACCTCGCCACCGCCAGTGGAGAAACCGACCAGGGTCCCCCCCTTGAGGTCCAGTGCTTCCAGCACCGCGGCCAGGTCATCGGCATAGTGGTCCATGTCGTTGCCTTCCCAGGGCTGGCTGGAGCGACCGTGACCGCGGCGATCATGAGCGACCACGCGATAGCCTTGCGAGGCGAGGAACAGCATCTGCGCTTCCCAGCTGTCCGAGTTCAGCGGCCAGCCGTGGCTGAAAGTCACCACCTGGCCGTCTCGTGGCCCCCAATCCTTGTAATAGAGCTGTACGCCGTCTTTGGTCGTGATGTAGCTGGCAGACTGGACGACGCTGCCGACGGCGGGAGCGCTGGCGCCAGCCTTGGCGGGTTGTGCGGCCTCGGCGGAAAGGGTGGCGAGCGCCAGGGTGGCCAGAGCCAGGGTGCGATTCAGAGTGTTCATCGTGTTTCTCCAAGAGTGTCGGGTTGACTGGTTGCGACCGGCGATGATCGCGTCTTGGAGACTAGGGAGAGACAGGAGGCACGAGAACTGCAGCGGCGCCGATGGCTATCATAGCCGCGGCCGATGGCCATTCAGCCAGGGCCGTTCGGCCCCACGCAACGCGCTCAGCTTGGTTCCAGTTGCGCGCTGAGATAGATCTGGCGGCGCAGCCATTGGTGGCCGGCATCCTTCTGATTGCGGGGATGCCACGCCAGTGCCAAGCGAAGCGCGGCCAGACCCAAGGGCGGTTCGAAGAGGTCCAGGCTGTCGGCGTACTGGCTCATGAAGCGCGAGGGCAGCGTGCACACCGCGTCGGTTGCGGCAAGAACCAGCGGAACATGGGAGTAATTCTGAACCGAATAGACAACGTTGCGCGAGCGGCCCAGTTCAAGGAGCACGTCGTCCACCATTCCGGCGAAACGTCCACCCAGGGTGGAAACGAGGACGTGGTCGAGGGCACAGAAGCTGTCGAGATCAAGGGGGTTAGTGCCGCGCGGGTGTCCCTTGCGTTGCGCGGTTCGAAAACCGTCCTCCCATAGCGGGCGCTGCATGAGATCTCCGGGCAAGCCGTCCGGCACCGTGATCAACAGATCGATCTGCCCCTGCTCGAGCTTCTCGTATACATCGGGTGGCGGGTAGACGCAGGCCAGCCTTGCATTCGGAGCCTCGACTGCCAGGCCTGCACAGAGCCCGGGAAGGAGCGCCGCTGCCGGGGTTTCGAACAGGGCGACGACGAAGGTGCGCGTGGTGGTGGCCGGATCGAAGAGCTCGGGCTGGCTGACCAGCCGCTTGAGCCCCTCCAGCACATGCAGCAGCTCCTGCTCCAATGCCTCGGCGCGCGGCGTAGGCACCACGCCGCGGCCATTCGCCGCCGGCACGAACAAGGGGTCGGCGAGGATATCGCGCAGGCGCGCCAGGCGTCCCGAGAGGGCCGGTTGGCTAATCCCCAGCTGCGCGGCGGCACGCGTGACATTGCGTTCCTCGAGCAGCGCCTTGAGCGCGAGCAGCAAGGCTCCGTCGATATCCGTGTAGTTCATCGCCCGCTCCCGGTTGGCGTGCTGACCTACCGGGGATGAAAGCAGACCAGGCGTCGAGTTGCATAGCCTTGGGATGGCGCCGGGCCGATAAGTCGCATCGCCCTCCTTGGGTGCCGGAAGAGCGCTCGGCCAAACATCTGGCCTCAATCGCGATTGCGGTACTCGGCCGGTACCCAGTCGTACTTGCCGGCCTCACGGCGTATGTGGCCAACGCCGGGGAACGGTAGGTGGGCAACCGCCGACAGTCGCCTCTCGCTTGCGGCCGTCTCGAACTGTTGCAGGCGCTGGGCGCGCGCCGCCAGCTGATCAACGTCGAAGGTGATGGTCACCTCGGGCTGTGGGAACTGGATGAGACCGACATGCATGATATCGCCCCAGAAATCGATGCTTTCACCCGCGCTTTCCACCCTGTAGAAGCTGTGGCCGGGGGTGTGGCCCGGCGTGGGGATAGCGGTGATACCGGGCAGGATCTGCGATTTGGCGGAGAAGCTCTTGACCTTGCCGGCATCCAGATAAGGACCGATGGTCTTCTGTGCTTCCTCCAGGTGGGCGGGCTTCAGGCCCTTGGCCAGGTTGGCGGGGTCGAGGAAGAAGTCGATGTCGGCCTGTCCGACATGGATGGTCGCGTTGGCGAACAGCATCCGCCCGCCGCGCGTCAGGCCGCCGGAGTGATCGGTATGGATGTGGGTGATCAGGATGTCGCTGATCTGCTCCGGCCGGTACCCGGCCGCTGCCAGGCTCTTGGGCAGCTTGCCGGCCACGGCGCCGAAAAGCTCGCCGGCACCGCTATCGACCAGCACCACTCGCGCGCCGGTGTCGATCACATAGGCGTTGATCGAGGTCTCCAGTGGATTACGAGCAAAGCCCCTGTGCAGCAGCGCGTCGATTTGCTTCGCGCTGATGCCCCGCAGCAGCGGATGCAGGTCCAGCGGTAGCGTACCGTCGCTCAGGGCGGTGATGCGGAACTCGCCGAGGGTGAAGCGGTAGACTCCCGCGACCTGCGCTTGGTGAGCCGAAGCAGCGTTCGCCGCCGATACCGCTGGAGCTTCCGTCGCAGTGGCCGACCAGGAATGGAGTGCGCCAAAGGAGAGGCTGGCGATGAGTAGCGCCTTGAGAGGACGCCGCAGTTGATTGTTCATGGTGAGCACCTTTGCTGACGCGACCGTCGGTGATCGCTGGGACAACGATAGGCAGCTCGCGAGCGGCAGAGAACATGGGGCGAGCTTATACGAGCCATCGCCATGGCCAATGGCTTCGACGCACACATCGACCCGGAGCGGCTGTCTGTCGCGTATCGCCCTGTCCCTGGCGGCATGAAACTCGATGGTTCGGCTCTGGCTCGCCTAGCTTTGCAGGAAGGTCGTGAAGCCGCTTGCCAACTGATCGAAGGCCAAGGCGACGCGTGGTATGCGGCGCAGATCCCGGTGCGTGGCGATCCAAACCTCCACGGCGAAATCCACCTGGCGCGGCAGCACCCGGACCAGTCCCCAGCGCTCGGCCAGCTGCCTGGGGCATACGCCGATGCCCACTCCCGCGCGCAGGGCCGCCTGCTGGGCATTGTGATTGTCAGTACGCAGTTGCAGGCGCTGCCCCTCGCCGGCAAAACCCTGCGCGGCGAGCGTGCGCAGGTCGGCGAGGCTCCTATCGGGGCCGATCATAGGTAGCTTCGACAAACTCTCCAGATCCGCTGGGTGCCCATGGTGTTCAAGAAGCTCCGGGGTTGCATACAGCCCGACCTGCAGTGCGCCGAGGCAGCGTATGAGCACATACGCGCATCTACAACAGCACCAGCGCTGCTTTAGGAATGCTGGTATTAAGAGCCGGGACACTAGACAGCAGCACGCAAATCAGTCCCATGGCGCACATTTGGACCCGTCGCAAGCAACGCTGGGTAACAATTCCAAGCCACCAAGTTCTGGCCGGCGGCCAGTAGCTCAGGGGCGGAGCATCGCGCGCCTCGTCCCGACGATTCAGATGAAGTTCTTTCCTGAAGACCTGCATCACCGCTGCTTGCGCTTGCGGAACTCGGCGACCTTATGCCGGTTGCCGCATGTCGACTTCGGCACTCGCCGATGTTGAATGGCGCACCTCTCCTGCATTCGTCAGTAGATACCGGCGGGCCATCCACAGGAGGGGGCCGTCACTCAGCGGGCCAACGTTCAGCGATATCGGTGCCAGTCACCGCCTCAACTGTGACTCTCGCCACTCCCTGGGAGCCAAACCATAGAACTCCCGGAATACCCGGCTGAAGTGGGAAAGGTCGTTGAAGCCCCAGCGAAAGGCGATATCGGATATTCGGGTCGCCGCATTGGCCGGATTGAGAAGGTCCCTGCCGCAGCGCTCCAGCCGTCGACGCAACACATACCGCATGAGGGACACACCTTCTTGCTCAAACAGTTTGTTGATGTAGCGAATGGAGAGCCCCGTTGCCAGGGAGACCTGCTGCGCGCTGAAGGCGGGGTTGCCGAGGTTGTCGTTGATGTAGACCTTGACCCGCGTGAGGGTCAGCGCCTGCGAGCGCGAGTGCTCGGAGTCCATGGGCTGCAGATGGCCGAGGGTCAGCGCGATGAGATGGGTGATCGACTCGGACAGCCGGGCCATTTCCGTAGGCGTGAACTGGCCGATCTGAGAGCTGATGCTTTCCAGGAACGAGCGCATGACCCTGCCCACCGGGCTGTCGGTCGATATTCGCGTCGCGGTGCGATATTCCATATCCACCACCAGTTCGTTTAGGCAGGTACGCGGCACACTGACGATGATTTGCCGCCAGTCATTGTCGAACGTCAGGTAATGCGGCCGCGTGGCGTCGTAGATGGAGAAATCGCCGGGCCTGATCAGCGCCCGGTTGCCATCCTGTTCCAGGTGTTCGGTGCCGTGAAGCATCAGCACCGCAAAGTATTTGTCTTCCTCCTTACACCTGGGTTGCAGATGCCGGCGATTGACGGCTTGCGCCGCAGCACCGACATCGCTGACGCGAAGGAATTCGCACTTCTGCGAGCGGACTTTGCCGAAGAACGCCGGGTTCGGGATCGCACCGATTTCCACGTCGGCGAACAACCGCAGGATCATTTCCCGCCAGTAGTCCACCCGGTCGCTGAACGAGTTGTGCTGCGTCGTGAGGTCAACGCTTTCGCTCGACCAGTCGGTTCCTGGCAGCGATTTGCCGCCGGGTTGCGGAATAGCCATTGAGAGCCCGCGAATTTCGCTGACCATTTGCACTACACCCCTATTCTTGAACTTCTTATCAGGATGGTTCCCTAGCCTGTCCTTCCCTGTCCTTCCCTTCCCTGTCCTGACCGCCGGGACTCCCCGATGCATAGCGAAGTCCTCCATGCGCGAGTGTCGGCAGATGCCTTAGGACAATTCATACAACAGCCTCCAGGCACTTGCCAGAGTCTGCGACCGAAGGGCCGTCTGAGCACATTTTTGCTTCCGTTTCGGCCAAGAAACCCAGTGCGCAGCGGCCTCATCCTTGAGTCAGCGACAAACACCCACGGCCTGAGCGATGGCCGCCGGAAGTCGCCTCTTCGCCAACCACGACCTGACGAGAGACCAGGAAGGTCAAGGACCCAACTTGCCCCGACGAGGGCTTTTCCGAGCAAGGCAGACGCAATGAAAACAATAAGACAGACGCTTCCCGAACTTAAGAAATCCCTACTGGCAAGCCTGACGCTGATCGCCGTTTCCTTCTCCACCTTCGCCGCGGAGGTGGCGCCGGGTGACTACGAGATGTATCCCACTGGCGCCACCATTGGCGTCGTCTACTACCAACATGCCACCACCGACTCCTTGTACGTCGATGGGCACAAGGCCAGTTCCGACTTCAAGCTGACCTCCGATATCGGCATTTTGCGTCTGCTGCATGTCGTCGAACTGACCGACAGGCTCACCGTCGACCCGCAGTTCCTGCTGCCATTCGGTCGCGTTTCGAGCAGCGGCGACGCCTCGGCCCTCGACGACGCCAATGGCGTTGGCGATCTCATCCTCGCGCCGGCGTTCAAGTACCGCCTCAACGACGCCCGGGACGTTATCGGCTTCACACCCTACCTCTTTGTGCCCACTGGCACTTACGACAAGGATGACGCGTTAAACCTTGGCGAGAACCGCTGGAAGCTCGACCTGCAGGCTGCCTACGTTAAGCACTTCGGTGAGAAATGGGCGCTCGACGTCGTCGGCGATGCTATCTGGTACGGCGACAACAACGATCTTGGCGCCGCCTCCTTGCGTCGTGAGCAGGACGTCTCCTACAGCGCGCAGGTGATGGGGCGCTACATGCCCACTGCCACCACCACCTTTGCCATCGGTTTCGGGCACAACTGGGGAGGCGAAAACAAAATCGATGGCGTCCGACAGGACGACGAGATGAAAACGACCAACTTCCGCCTCACCGCTACCACCTTCGTTACGCCCACGGACCAGTTCCAGGTGCAACTGGGCAAAGACCTCTCAGTCGAGTCCGGAGCACATGAAGACTTCCGAGTAAATCTTCGCTACGCACACGTGTTCTGACCCCGCTCTCACCACCAACAAGAACGAGCCAGGTGCCATGCCGACGCGCGTTGGCGGCCAACGGCATTGAAAAACTGTGAGGAAATCATGGAATCAGCAATCGACAAGCATCTGATGTGCCCGCGTACCCGCAACCGTCGCATCGACGACGGCTACACCCCGCCCTTCCCGGCCTGGGTCGGACGCGCCGACGCTTCGGTCACCCAGTTCGTGATGGGCTACTTCGGCATCCAGTCCAAGGGCGAGGGCCAACTGGGCGCGGCGTGCGCGGCACTGCGACAGATCGTGGCCAGCTTTGCCCTGGGGAACGGCCCCCAGCACCACGACCTTGCCCACTACGTGGATGCAGCCGGCTACGACAACATGATCGGCATCGCCTACTGGGACGACCCCGCAGCCTTCGCTCGCTGGGAAGCCAGCGCAGACGTAGTCGAATGGTGGAACGCCGACGCACGCGGCAGCGATGGCCTGGGCTACTTCCGCGAGATCCTGACGCCGGGCGTCGAGCGCTTCGAGACGCTCTATGCCATGCCAGAGGGCCTGGAGGGTGTGGGCGTCGTGATGGGGACCCGCAGCGACGAGATCCAGGAACATGGCTACTGGGGCGGCATGCGCGACCGGATTCCGCTGTCCCAGACCGATGCCATGGCGCCGACAGGAGCGCTGGCAGCCGATGAGAAATCGTCTCGCGTGGTGATCAAGGGCCATGAAAACCTAGTGGTCATCCGCTCGGGACAGGACTGGAGCGAAACGGTCGGCAAGGAGCGCGAGCTGTACCTTGGCGAAATGGAGCCGGTGCTGCGCGAAGGCATGGACTTCCTGCGTGATGAAGGCCTGCCCGTCGGTTGCTACAGCAATCGCTACATGCAGCACATCGACGCCATCGGGCAACCGCAGGAGAAGAGTTTCTCGGTCAGCCACTGGCGCTCCCTCTCGCACCTCGAGCGCTGGTCCGAATCCCACCCCACCCATGTCGAGATCTTCGGGACCTTCATGCGCATGGTGCAAACGCTCCAGGCCGAACTGAAGTGGAAGGGTTACCACGAAGTGAGCGTGCTGCGCGCCGAAGACCAGCGCTACGAATACATCAACTGTCACGCCGGCACCGGACTGATGCACGGAGCCTGAAGCGCTCTGTGATTCGCCAAGAGGAGAACAGTCATGAGTAACGTCCCAAGCAAGGCGATGGCGTCGGCAGGCGCCCGCGCCGTCGCCCTGAAAGACGCTCTCGTAGAGCGGGAGCTGGTACCCGAAGGCTATATCGAGAAGTTCACCGAGATCATGGAGAACGACTTCGACCCGGCCAACGGCGCGCGAGTCGTGGCGAGGGCCTGGGTAGATCCCGCCTATCGCGAACTGCTGCTGCACGACGGTACCGCAGCCTGCGACCAGTTCGGCTACACCGGCGTGCAGGGCGAGTACATCGTCGCGCTGGAAAACACGCCGACGCTGCAGAACGTCATTGTCTGCACCCTGTGTTCCTGCACCGCCTGGCCGGTCCTCGGCCTTCCGCCGGATTGGTACAAGAGCTTCGAGTACCGCGCGCGGGTTGTGCGGGAGTCGCGCACGGTCCTCCGTGAAATGGGCCTCGACCTGCCGCAGGAGGTCGAGATCCGGGTCTGGGATACCACCGCCGAAACGCGCTACATGGTCCTGCCATTCCGGCCGGAGGGCACAGAAGGATGGACGGAGCAAGAACTGGCCTCGCTCGTCACCAAGGACGTGCTGATCGGCATCGCCCGACCTGAAGTTCCAGTAAACGGCAGTCGCACGAGCCAAGGGTGACCCCCCGGCCACTACTCCCTTCATCTGCAGCGAGTGAATGAAAAATGGATGGCATACATGACCTCGGCGGCGTCCAGGGCTTCGGCCGGGTACAGCACACCGCCAACTCACTGAGCTACAAGCCAGTGTTCCACGAAGACTGGGAAAACCTCGGCTACAGCCTGCTCTTCCTCGGCGCCGCGGAACTCGGCCTGTTCAATGTCGACGAGCTCCGCCATGCGATCGAACGCATGGAACCGCGCCAGTACCTGGCATCCAGCTACTACGACAGGATCATCGTCGGCGTGGCGTCCTTGTTCGTCGAAAAAGGTGTGCTCCAGCAGCAACGCCTCGAGGAACTGGCCGGTGGCGCATACCCGTTGGCCCTGCCCTTGGGTGCGGGACGTGACGCCAGGCCTCCCGCCACGCCGTTCCAGGTGGGCGACCAGGTGCTGGTGCGCGACGAGTTCGTCTCCGGGCATATCCGCATGCCCGGCTATGTCCGCGGGAAACGCGGCGTGGTGGTGCACCGTACTACCCATGAATGGCCATTCCCCGACGCGGTCGGCCATGGCCGTTCGAGTCCGTCCGAACCCACCTACCACGTCCAGTTCACGACCCAGGAACTCTGGGGCGATGAAGCGGACGCGGGAACGGTGGTGGTCGACCTGTTCGGCGGCTATCTGCTCCTGGCCTGACGAACAGCTTTGCGGTGCGACGAGACAGGCAATAGGCGCGCAACCCCTGTGCGTCGCTCGTCGCACCTTTTTTCCGCACAGAATTCCGCGAGGACGCAGCATGTCCATTCTCAGACCCAGCAATGACCAACTCGGTGAAATCGCCGCCTCCCTCGGTATCACCCTGAGTGCTTCGCAGATCGAGGATTACCAGGTAGCCCTACAAGGCAACTTCGACGCGTATGACCAGCTCGACGCCCTGCCGGACTTTCTTCCCGAAGTCCGCTACCCACGGCATGGCGTTCAAGTGCCGGGCACCGAAGAAAACCGCTATGGCGCCTGGCAATGCAAGTCGGAAATCCGTGGCGCGGCCAATGGCCCCTTGGCGGGCAAGCGCGTTGCGATCAAGGACAACATCGGCGTTGCCGGGCTCCCCATGCTCAATGGGACCTTCACCCTCGATGGCTATCTGCCCGAAGTCGACGCCACGGTCGTCACCCGCCTGCTGGACGCCGGCGCGACCATCGCCGGCAAGGCGGTCTGCGAAGCGCTGTGCTTCTCGGGCGGTTCCCACACCGCGGCCAGTGGCCCGGTGCACAACCCACATCGCCATGGCTACTCCGCGGGAGGCTCCTCGTCGGGCAGCGCGGCGCTCGTCGCCGCAGGAGAAGTCGACCTGGCTGTCGGCAGTGACCAGGGCGGCTCGGTTCGCATTCCGTCCTCGTTCTGCGGCGTGTACGGCATGAAGCCAACCCATGGGTTGGTGCCCTATACCGGCGCAATGCCCATCGAAACGACCCTCGACCACCTGGGACCGATTACCGCCGGCGTCCGAGATAATGCACTGATGCTGGAGGTACTGGCCGGCGCCGACGGCCTCGACCCCCGCCAGTCGAATGCGACACAGGCGGGCGGTTACGTCGAGGCGCTGTCGCGCGGCGTCGCCGGAATGCGAATCGGAGTTCTCAAGGAAGGCTTCGGCCTGGCCAACTCGGAAGCGGTCGTGGACCAGGCGGTGCTGGAGGCCAGTGCGGTATTCCGTGCCCTCGGCGCGACGGTCGAAGAGGTATCACTTCCAATGCACGCCCTCGGTCCAGTCATCTGGCTGGGCATTGCAGCCGAAGGCGCCACCCAGCAAATGATGAAAGGCAACAGCCATGGCTTCAATTGGAGCGGCCTCTACCTGACCGGCATGATGGAGCACCATGCGCGCTGGCGCGGGCAGGCGGACAGTCTCCCGGACACGGTCAAGACGACGATGATCCTGGGCGAGTATCTCAGCCGCCAGTACCACGGCCGCTACTACGGCAAGGCACAGAATCTCGCCCGGCAACTGCGCCAGGCTTACGACGGCCTGTTCGAACACTGCGACCTGCTGCTGATGCCCACGCTGCCGATCAGGGCGACTCCGCTGCCGGGCCCGGATGCCGCACTGCCGGACTACCTGGGCCGCGCCTTCGAGATGCTCGGCAACACTTGTGGCTTGGATGTGTCCGGGCATCCGGCGATGTCGATTCCGTGCGCGATCCGCGATGGCCTGCCGATCGGCCTGCAACTGGTGGGCAAGCACTTCAGCGAAGCCGACATCTACCGTGCGGCCCATGCGTTCGAGCAATCCACCGACTGGCGAACCCGCTGAGCCAGGAGCAACGCCAGGCCGGTAACAACTCATCCCTAGCCACTCAGCGTCCCCCCATCCGGGGTTCGTCATCAGGTGAGCACTCGGTTTCGCCGACCGAGGCTGGAGATCGCGAATGTTTTTCTTCAATGCCTTCAAGGTCAGGGGGCTTCTGATCACCCTTGCGCAATGGCTGGAATCGCCTGAGCAGACTCCAGCGCCAGCCGTGGATTCAGCTCCGGCACTGGTGCACCGCGTTGCAACGGGCGTGGCCCTGCGCCTGGATGAGCTCAGGCGCCTCAAGGACGACTGCAGAGACCTCCAGCAGGGCGCGCGCATCCGGGATGCCGAACTGGAATGCGCAAATGCAGAGCTGCAACGCCTGAGTTCACGCTTCGAGCTGATTTGCCAGAGTGCAAGGGACGGCCTCTGGGAAATGGACATACCGGCCCATGGCCTGCTTGAACCCGGCAATCCCGTCTGGTGGTCGAACCAGATGCGTTCGCTGCTGGGGTATCAGGACCAGACGGACTACCCCGACCGCCTGGGCAGCTGGACCAACCAGCTGCACCCTCAGGACCGACAGCGCACGCTGGATGCCTTCGCCGACTACATCAACGGCCAGGCGGCCTATCAGGCGGAGTTTCGCCTCGCCACCAAGGCCGGAGAGTATCGATGGTTTGAGGTGCGCGCAGTGGCGCTGCGTGACAAGCACGGACATGCCGTGCGGATTGCCGGCTCATTCCGGGAAACGCACGACCTGAAGCTGCGCGAACTGGAGCGGGAGGTCATTGATATCCGCTTTGAAATATCTTGAGAAATGCTCAATGACGGCCTCTGGGATCTGCAAGTCGTCGCAGGAGACCCGACCAATCCGAACAACGCCATCTGGTGGTCCAGCCAGTTTCGGCGACTCCTCGGCTTTGAAACCGCCGAGGAATTCCCCGACATCTTCGAGAGCTGGTCGTCCCGCCTTCACCCGGAGGACAGGCAACGCAGTCTGGAGGCCTTTCTGGCGCATATCAGTGACCGCACAGGCAAGACCGCGTTCGACATCACCTATCGGCTCAAGCGGAAATCGGGCGACTACCACTGGTTCCGCGCCCGCGGACAGACCAGGAGAACGGCAGACGGCACGCCACTCAGGGTGGTAGGCGCGTTGACCGACATCCATGCCAGCTACGAGGAACATGAACTGCGCAAGACCCAGGAGCAGCAACACAAACTGATCCAGGAGAATCTTGCGAGGCTGACCAGCATCGTCGCGACCATCCAGGGCATCGCCAACCAGACCAACCTTCTGGCATTGAACGCGGCCATCGAGGCCGCACGGGCCGGCGATGCAGGGCGTGGATTCGCGGTTGTTGCCGATGAAGTGAGAAAGCTTGCGACGCGCACCACCGAAGCCACGCAACAGGCTGCTGAAATGATTGCGGGCTGACGATCATAGCGCCTCTTCACAGGCCTGAAGCCCGGCTATCGGCGCCATACAAAGACAAGAAGGGAAAGCCATGAATCACCAGAGCTACACCCGGGGGCGTCAGGACAAGGACCTGCTCGCCATGACCATCGGCGCGGCGTTCGACGCCACGGTTGCCAAGTTCCCCGAGCGCGAGGCGCTGGTAGTCAGGCATCAGGGCCTGCGCTACAGCTGGCAGGCACTGGCAGAGGCGGTGGATCGCCACGCCCGTGCCTTGCTCGCCCTGGGCCTGAACAGTGGCGACCGCGTCGGCATCTGGGCGCCCAACTGCGCCGAGTGGTGCATCACCCAGTTCGCCAGCGCCAAGATCGGCGCCATCCTGGTCAACATCAACCCGGCCTACCGCAGCAGCGAACTGGAGTACGCGCTCAAGCAATCCGGCTGCCGCTGGGTGATCTGCGCCGACGCCTTCAAGACCTCCGACTACCACGCCATGTTCCTCGGCCTGGTGCCCGAACTGGCCGGCGCCGAACCGGGCAGCCTGAATTGCGAGCGCCTGTCGGAACTGCGCGGTGTGGTCAGCCTGTCTGCCAATCCGCCGGCGGGATTCCTGCCCTGGGCCACCCTGCAGCAGAAGGCAGGGGAGGTGAGTGGCGAGGCCCTGGCCGAGCGCCAGGCCGGCCTGCAGTTCGACGACCCCATCAACATCCAGTACACCTCCGGCACCACCGGCTTCCCAAGGCGCCACCCTCAGTCACTACAACATCTCAACAACGGCTACATGGTCGGCGAGAGCCTTGGCCTGACCGAGCATGATCGCCTGGTGATCCCGGTGCCGCTGTACCACTGCTTCGGCATGGTGATGGGCAACCTGGGCTGCGTGACCCATGGCGCCACCATGATCTATCCAGGCGACGCTTTCGACCCGCTGACCACCCTGCGCGCCGTGGCGAGGAAAGGCCACTGCGCTCTATGGCGTGCCGACCATGTTCATCGCCGAACTGGATCATCCGCAGCGCGGCGAGTTCGACCTTTCCAGCTTGCGTACCGGCATCATGGCCGGCGCCACCTGCCCGATCGAAGTGATGCGCCGGGTGATCAACGAGATGCACATGAGCGAAGTGCAGATCGCCTACGGCATGACCGAGACCAGCCCGGTGTCCTTGCAGACCGGCCCGGATGACGAGCTGGAACTGCGGGTTACCACCGTCGGCCGCACCCAGCCGCACCTGGAGAGCAAGATCGTCGACGCCGAGGGCAGGATCGTTCCGCGCGGCACCATCGGCGAACTCTGCACCCGTGGCTACAGCGTGATGCTGGGCTACTGGAACAACCCGCAGGCAACCACCGATTCCATTGATCCGGGTCGCTGGATGCACACCGGCGACCTCGCCTCCATGGATGAGAATGGCTACGTCTGCATCGTTGGCCGCAGCAAGGACATGATCATTCGCGGTGGCGAGAACGTTTACCCCCGCGAGCTGGAGGAGTTCTTCTTCACCCACCCGGCGGTGGCCGACGTGCAGGTGATCGGCATCCCTGCAGCAAGTACGGCGAGGAACTCGTCGCCTGGATCAAGTTCCATCCCGGCCACAGCGCCACCGAAGAGGAACTGCGCGCCTGGGCCAAGGAACGCATCGCCCACTTCAAGGTGCCGCGCTTCTTCCGCTTCGTGGACGCCTTCCCGATGACGGTGACCGGCAAGATCCAGAAATTCCGCATGCGCGAGATCAGCATCGAGGAACTGACCCCGCCCAAGGATGACAAGGTGACGGCGTGAACCCCAGGCGCATGAAGTTCGACGGCTTCTGCCTCATGACCCGCGCGGCAGTGAAGGAGCCGACCGTGGGGGCGACCCTGATAACTCAGCTCTGCCTCTCAAGACCTGCATCACTGCTGCTTGCGTTTGCGGAACTCGGTGACCTTATGCCGGTTGCCGCACAGCGCCATGCTGCACCAGCGGCGGCGATGGGACTTGGTGCGGTCGTAGAACCAGAGCACGCAGTCCGGGTGCTCGCATTCGCGTACCAGATTGAAATCGCCCTCCACCAGCAGCTTCGCCGCCGCTTCGGCCAGCGGTGCCAAGTACTGCTCGGCGGTGGCAGTTGCCCACGCCTTCTCCAGTCGCAGTTCTCCACTGGCCGGCCAGTCCAGCTGCTGGTAGCTGGGTGTCGCCAGGAAGCGATTGAGCACGTCCGGCGAACCCTGGCCACCCGCCTTGCGCTGCTCCACCAGTCCGCGTACCGCTTCGCGCAGGGTCAACGCGGCCTGCAACAACTCGCCCCTGGCAAACCCCACCTTGGGTAGATTCCAGCCGGTGCGGGCCAGCCAGGCCTCGACATCCTCATCGCTGCGCCAGAACTCCAGGGGAGCACCTTCCATCACAGCCCGGGTGTTGAGCATGTCCAGTACGTGATGGTCGGCCAGTACGAAGGGTTCGAGGGCAGTCGAGGAGGCGGTGGCGGTCATGATGACGCTCCGAAAGGTAAACGGCGAGATTGTAACCCTATAAGTAGACAATTTGTAGTTACAAAGAACGGCATCTGTAACCCTATAAATCTATTTGACAGGTTACATGGCAGGTTCATACTCAGCACCTGATGTAACCATAAAATTTGTTTTTATCAGTTACGGAGCGCCCATCATGACGTCGCCTATCATGCATATCCCGGTTCGCCACCAGTTCGTCGAAGCCGACGGTGTCCGCGTCTTCTACCGGGAAGCCGGTAACCCGGCCGCGCCCACTTTGCTACTGGTGCACGGCTTTCCCAGCTCGTCCCACCAGTTCTGCGCGGCTGATCACCGTTTTTAGAGCTCGCTTTAATGTCGACGATGTCCTCACCCGCGCCCACGCCTTGTTTCGCGTAATGGATAGCGAGTTGGCCAGGATGCCCTTCCTCGCTGGCGACACCGCGACTATTGCCGACATCGCCAACTACACCTCCATCGCCCACGCGCCGGAGGGCAACGTGCCACTGGAGTACTACCACAATATTCGCGCCTGGCTGGCCCGTGTCGAGGCCCTGCCCGGGTTCGTGCCCATGCAGCGCACCGCTGTCGGCCTGCAGGCCGTCTGAATCAGCCGCTCGCTGCCGGGCAGCCCGGCAGCCTTCCCGCGAGGCATCCGCGATGGACCATCTACCCGAGCACCGCCACTCCCCCTGGCACGCTGGCGAAAAGGCAATGCACAAACGCGTCGTCGGCCCCGACACCCAGATGGTGCGTAATATTGCCCGCGAGGTGGAGGCGGTGGTCGCGTCCAGCCCGAAGGTGCGCGACGTCCAACTGGACTGGAACGACCCGGTGCGCACGTTGAAGGTGGAGCTGGACCAGGACAAGGCGAGTGCGCTGGGTCTCACACCGGCCGACGTGTCGCTGGTGACCCAGACTGTGATGAACGGCGCGACCTTGTCGCAGCTGCGCGAGGACGAGGAGCTGATCGACATCGTGGCCCGCGCTGTGCCGGAGGAGCGTCTGAGCCTCGACACGCTGAAGGACATCAACCTCTATACCCGCCAGGGCACCGTGGTGCCGCTGTCGCAGGTGGCACAGGTGCGCAGCGAGCTGGAAGAGCCGGTGCTGTGGCGCCGTAACCGCGACATGGCGATTACCGTGCGCGCTGACGTGAAGGATGGCGAGCAGGGTGTGTCGGTGACGCAGGAGATTCTGCCGCTGCTGAAAGATATCGAGGCGAAGCTGCCCTCGGGCTATCGCATCGACGTGGGCGGAGCGGTGGAGGAGAGTGACAAGGCCAACCAGGTGCTGCTGGCGGTGGCCCCGCTGATGCTGGTCGCCATTCTGTTGCTGTTGATGCTGCAGCTGAAGGACTTCTCCCGCATGTGGATGGTGGTGCTGACCGCGCCGCTGGGGCTGATCGGCGTGGTGCCGGCGCTGCTCGTGTTCCAGTCGCCGCTGGGCTTCGTCGCGATCCTCGGCATCATCGCTCTGGGGGGGATGATCATGCGTAACTCGGTGATTCTGATCGACCAGGTGCAGATCGAGATTTCCCAGGGCCGCGACCCGTGGAATGCGGTGCTGGATGCTGCCATCTGCCGGGCCCGGCCGGTGATGCTGACGGCGCTGGCTACCGTGCTGGCAATGATCCCGCTGACGCGTAGCGTGTTCTGGGGGCCGATGGCGATTGCGATCATGGGCGGCCTCACGGTGGCAACGCTTTTGACGATCTTCTTCGTCCCGGCGCTGTATGCCGCCTGGTTCAGAGTGCGCCGCGATGCGGCTGCCAGTGACCAGCAGGTTACGGTAGATGCCGCGCTCAGTTCCTGAGTGACAGGCGCGGCGGCACTGCGCCTCAACCTCACCGACAAAGGCTGATCGGGTTCGATCAGCCTTTGTCGAGTCAAGGCCGGGGCTTGGTCGCGACATTGCTGAGTTGCGTTCGACGGGCAGCCAGCCAATCGCTGCGCGCCTCCGTCTTTCTTGGAGCATCAACATCATGCTGAAAACCTTCGGGCTTGCCCTGGCCACCTTGCTTGCCGTTGTCGCTATTGCACTGTGGACCCTGCTTGGCCAGTTGGAGCCTTCCATCAAATCCGCCATCGAGACCGAAGGAGCCCTGGCCACGCAGACGCAGGTGCTCGTGGGTCGTGCGGAACTCTCGCCCTTCACCGGCATGGGCGCGCTCGATGGGCTTACCGTGGGCAACCCCACTGGATTCGCTCCGCCCTACGCCATCGTGGTGGACCGCATTGCCCTGCAGGTGGAACGCGGCTCCCTTCTCGGTGGAGGCCCGATCATTGTTGATTCCGCCACCGTCATCGCGCCGCAGATTACCTATATGGCGCGAAGCCCCACGGCCACTAGTAACCTGGAAACCATCAAGAACACAGCCCGGAACTACTCGGCGACCCCGGCCGCCATTCGGGCCAGCAGCCACGCGCGCAAAGTCATCATCCGTGAGCTCACTGTCATGGGTGGCTCGATCTCACTTGATGTTCAACTGCCCGGAGGCGCGCTTACGGTACCTCTGCCTCCGCTGCATCTTGCCAATGTCGGCGTGGCGACAAACGGCGCCACGCCGCCCGCGATCATTCGCGCCGTGAGCGAGGCGCTTGCGGACGAAGCCAAAAAGGCGGTCACTGCGGCCATCGCCCGGAAGGTCAAATCCGCTGTCGACATGATCAAAACGCCCGCGCGTGGGTTGCCAAAGTCCATGCCGTTGCCTCCGTTCCCTCCGCCCCTGCCGTCCATGCCAACACCGCCATCCCGTCCGTCCCTGCCTTCCGCGTCGACGCCGCCTTCCCCTCCGTCTCTACCGACCCTGCCGTCACCACCTTCCCTTCCACCCCCTCCGCCCGGCCTGAAGCTCTTGCCGCCCCCGCCCGGTTTCTAGGGTTGGACCGGACGAGTGAAGGCGAGGCGCGTTTGGCTTCATCGTCGAACTTGACCGAGCTCGAGAAGCCCGGATTTGATCCGTTCCCCGGGCTACATCCAGTGGTGCCAGGGCAAAGATTCGACGTGCAAAGGGGGGGAATATCTAATTCCATATTCGTTTAATCCAGGACTTGAAAACCTCGAAATCGCTTACATATTTCCCGTCGACAGGGGCTGGAGCCAGGAGCTTCGAGCCTTCTGTTCGAGATCATGTCCGTCAGCCGGGAGGAGGTTTGTCATGTACGAGTCCCTTCTTAATCTGTCGAGCGATCCTATTGCCGAGTTCGAGAGGCTGCAGCGCGAACTGCAACAAGTCTTGGGACCGGGTCTCGGGCGTCCGGGCAGCATTCGTGCCTTGGCCAGTGGTGCTTTTCCTGCGATCAACGTGGGAAGCACGCCGTCCAGCCTGGAAGTCTATGCCTTCGTTCCGGGTGTCGATCCGAACGACCTCGATCTGCAGATTCACCGAGGCTTGCTATCGATATCCGGCGAGCGCCGACCCGCGCGCAGCACGGATGAGAGCAATTGCTCCGTGTACGCCAACGAGCGGTATTCCGGACGCTTCAAGCGCACCGTGAGCCTCAACGATGAGGTCGATACCGACAAGGTCGAGGCTCACTATTGCGACGGCGTTCTGCGCATCTCTCTGCCTCGGCGGGAGGCTGCGCAACCCAGGCGCATAGCCATTCAGTAACAGCATCGGTTTGAAGGAGGTATCACCATGAACGACAAGCAAGCGGTCGTGCGCGGCGAGACTGAAACCCAAACACTGCTGCCGCGTATCGATGTCTTCGAAGATGACAACGGAATCCAGGTGTTTGCGGACCTTCCGGGCGTACCCAAGGAGCGCCTCGTGGTCAATGTGGAAGGTGACACGCTTGTGCTGGAAGGGGAGATCATGCCAGAGATGTCCGGACAGCTGGAGGCCGTCTATGCCGAAGTCCAGCTCTCGCGATTCCGGCGAGCCTTCACCTTGAGCTCCGAGCTGGATACCACCCAGATCGACGCTCAGCTGCGGGACGGGGTGCTGAATTTGCGTATTCCCAAGCATGCACATGCCCAACCGCGGAAGATTGTCGTGAGAAGCGAGTAGGCCCCTGAGCCTGCGGAGGTCGATCCTATGGATAAACTAGCTGAGCTCAAGCATGGGCTGGAGGAAACCTGGCATTCACTGGGTGAGGGCTGGCGCCAGCTTCGTGATCGTGCCAGTGAGGCCTTGACGCGCTTCACGCCCGTCAACCGGAGCAGGAACTCGTCGGAGGATGCTTCCTCGTCACCGGCACTTGCCTCGAACTGGGGATTGCTGGCCGGCGATCTTTACGAGGATGGCGACCAGGTCATCGTTCGCCTCGAGGTGCCGGGCATGGTGAAGGACGATCTGGATTTGGA
This sequence comes from Pseudomonas sp. JS3066, assembly GCF_036328175.1. NCBI lineage: Bacteria > Pseudomonadati > Pseudomonadota > Gammaproteobacteria > Pseudomonadales > Pseudomonadaceae > Pseudomonas > Pseudomonas sp. JS3066. Next base: position 3,236,152 of record NZ_CP143312.1, on the reverse strand, counting down.
GGTGCGAGGCGATGTCCTGATCATCCGTGGTGAAAAGCGAGTCGAACAGGAGCGGGGCAACGGGCGCTACCGTGTCCGCCAATGCACCTTCGGCAGCTTCCGGCGCAGCTTCCAGCTTCCTGCACCCGTCATCACCGAAAAGGCCAGAGCCAGATGCAGCAACGGCGTGCTGCGTATCGAACTGCCCAAGGAAGAGCGCGCGCGTGGCAGGCGCATCGAGGTTCGCGCGGGGTGATACTGCGACTTCATCCTGTCTGTCACAGGCAAGGGAAAACCCTCGTCACTTGGACTGCCCGCCCGCGGCAAACTCGCGGGCGGGCCGTTCTTCAACCTGCGAGGTAGATGGCCCCGGGATGCTGGCTGGCGTAGCGACTGGCAGTCGTTGGCTGGAGTCGATATCAAATGGGTTCTAGCCACGTAGGGCGGATGGCGCTCGTTTCATCCACCCAGGCATCGATATGGAAGGGGTGAGGCGTTTCACTTCGCTAACCACAGCGCGCAGCGATTCGACTTCGCGCACCGGCAGGATGTGCAGGCAACAGACTGTATTCGTTCTGGGCTGATAGAACCTATTCACGCCATCGTTTTAGCAACATCTCGATGAATAGTTCCGCAGTGCTCGACAAGTGTTCGCCATCTCGGCGCACCAGGCCGATCGTGCGCTGAATGTGAGGTGGAGGCAGCTCCCGGGAACAAAGGCTCTCATGTTCGGCATCCGGCATTGCCATGCGCGGCAAGATCGCTACACCAAGACCACATTCGACCAGGCCAAACGAGGTGGACAGATGCTGCATTTCGTAAAAGCCGTTCAGGCGGATTCCGTGGCCGGATAGGGCGCTGTCGAGCAACATGCGGTTGCCGCTGTCCCGGCTCACGGTGATCAGCCGAACCCCCTGCGGATCTTGCCAGCTCACTTCAGCCAGCGCCGCGAGGGGATGGTCGCTGCGCATGGCAAGCACGAAGGGGTCGCGAAGGAGCGGGGTGAAGCTCACGTCCGGATGCTGGGCGCTAATCATGATGATGCCAAAGTCGGCATCACCGCTCACTACCCGTTCCAGGCCCTCGTTGGCGCTGACGTCGAGAATTCGGATTCGGATGCCCACTACGGCATTGAGGATGGAATGTTCGCCATGCAGGCGGCCCAGCGTCACGGCATCAGCCCAGGGCTGTCCACGACAACACGACCTCCGTGACGCAGCGCTACACTCGGCTGTTTCCGCCGCGGCTCTAACAACAGAGCGTGGTCACGCATGGGATGAGTTCCAGGGGCGGATATTGGCGCAGTTTTTTGAATTGCTCGCGGAGCCGGCCTGGGAGAGTGCGCTGATCGTTAGCCACGATGCGGTCAATCGCATTCTGCTCGCATGGGCGGCGGGTGTTGGGCTCAAGGGGATCGCTGCCTTCGAGCAGGACACTGCCTGCCTCAACATCCTCGATGTCGACAGCCTCGGTCCCGAGGTCCTGGGCGGGATCATCCGCACACCGATGATAAGCAGCATGGTAGGACCGTGCAGTTCCTCGGCGAAGACGTCGATGACGGCGTGCGTGGCCAGGTGTTCGCCATTGGCCCTGCTGCGCACCTGACTTTCTTCGAGTCCGCCAGCTTCGAGGTGCGTTGGGCCAAGGAGTTCGCAGTGGAGAACCGTCCTGAGGGCGAGATGCTTTGGGCCAAGCTGAACCTTCCCTTCACTCTCTGATCATTCCGCGGCTCAGCTGTACACCGGTTTTCACGCCCCGCCGGCAGCTCGGCGAACCGCGGTGGGAGTGGAAGCGGTTGGTTTTTAGCGCGAGCCTGGTACCCGCGTAGAGTGGATGTCGCTCTTCTCATCCAGCTTCCAATGTCCCAGCTGCTTCGAGGCGCGTTTAGTTCTGGAGTTTCGCGTGGCGGCTGCGCAGCAGGCGTGGTTGCCAATTCGAGGAGTGTCTCTTCTGCCACTTCAAGGGATTGACGCCAAACCAGCGGTTGAATGCCCGGCTGAATCCGCTAGCGTCCGCGTAGCCCAGCAGTCCTGCCAGCTGCGCCATGCTGATGGACGGGTCGTCGAGGTAGTGGTGAGCCATTTCCTGGCGGGTGTCATCCAGTATGCGCTGGAAGGATGTGCCTTCCTGTTCCAGCCGGCGTTGCAATGTTCGCGGATTGACGGCCATGGAGTCGGCAACTTTCTCCAGGGCGGCGCGGCCGCTGGGAAGCAGGCTGCGCAGTAGTTGCCGGACATAGCTGGGAAGCTCGTCGGATGGCAGCCGCTCCATCCGCGCGATGTGTTCGACGATCAGTTGGTGCAGCCTTGCATCGGCCGTGGCCAGGGGCAGTGAAAGCACCGAGGAGTCGAACTCCAGTTCCGTGCAGGGGGCGGCAAAGACCGGTCGCACACCTAACGCACGGCGATAGACCGCCTCATCCCCCAGCGGCTGGTGCCGGAGCTGGACCGCAATCGGTCGCCAGCCGGTACCCGCCAGGGCACGCAACAGCTGCACAACGACGCTGCAGGCCAGCTCTTCCGCCTGGCGTATTCCGGGAGTTTCGCGGTCGTTGACGTGGTAGCCGAGGCGGGCGATGCCGCCGTCAAGGTCGAAGCTGATTTCGGCGCCGCTGTTGTACAGGAAGTAGTTCGCGCGCAGTTCGGCCAGGGCTTCACCGACGGTACCTGTATTGCGAATCAGGTAAAGCATGTCGCCGAACACCCTGATGCCCTGATGAAGGCCAAAGCGTAGTCCGAATAGAGGCGTGCCCGACTGGAGGGCGCAGAGTTCGAGCAGCTCGCAGTAGTGGCGGAAGGAGAGGATGCCGTCCTGCCGCCGGAGGATCTGCGCGGGCAGGGAAGCCCTGCGCAGCATTTCCTGTGGATTGAGCCCCAAGCTTGTGGCGAAGTCATCGAAGCCGGTCAGGCTAAGGGCGCGTACGAAGGGGTTCAGCGGAGTAGTGGCGTTAGTCATGGGGCGGTTCCGCTGGATGCTTGCATCGGGCGCCGATGCTGTTGCTTCCACTTCTGTGGGCTGGTCCCGGTCCAGCGGCTGAATGCGCGGGAGAAAGCGCCGAGGCTGGTGTATCCGAGTAGCGCGGAGAGCTGGGTCAGGCTGATGGATGAGTCGCGCAGGTATCGGATCGCCATGGACTGCCGCGTGCTGTCCAGCAGTTGCTGAAAGCTGGTGCCCTCGGTCTGAAGGTAGCGTTGCAGGGTCCTGGGGCTGAGCATCATCTGTTCGGCGATCTGTTCGACGGTGACGTTGCCGCTCGGGAGCCGGTTGCGCAAAAGCTTCTGCACGTAGTGCGGCAGCTCTTGCAGGTTGAGATGCGCGAGTTCATCGAAATGTCGCCGAATCAGCCGCTGGAAGCGTTCGTCGCTTGCGCTGAGCCTGGCTGCCAGCAGAGTGCTGTCGAAGACCAAGGCGTTGACTGGATTGTCGAACCGAGGGGCGATGCCCAGCAGTGCCCGGTATACCCCGGCTTTCTCAACAGGGGCGTGGCGCATGAGCAGTTCGTTGGGCTTCCAGTCCCTGCCGATTAGCGTCTGTATGAGGCGCAAAGCTACGGCCATGGCCAGCTCCACGGTTTGACGGACCGAGGCCGCATCAGCGTCCGTCACATCAAAGCGCAGGCGCACTTCGTGACCGTGGCGTTCAAGGCGGAGTTCCGCGCCGCTGCTGTGGACGTGGTAATAGCGGATCAGCGCCTCCAGCGCATCGCCCAGGGAGCTGGCACTGATGATCACGTAGAGCAAGTCGCCCAGTGCGTGGGTGCCTTGGTGAATGCCGAACTGCAGGCCGAAGAGCAGGTTGTCGGTGCGCGCTGCGCAGAGCTCCAGGAGGGCGGCGAACCTTTCCCCGGAAATTGGCCCGTCCAGGTCATCTACCGGCAGCCCGACTTCGGCGAGAAGCGCGTGCGGGTCGAGTGCCTGGCTACGGGCGAAATCTTCGAAGCCCAATAGAGCAATGCCTCGGACGAACGAGGTCATTCCGAAAGGTCTTGCGAGGGGAGGGGTAAAGCCATAGGGAGCTCCCGCTGTATTGTGGGCCGGACGCTCGATACAGCCATCCGGCGATTTGGGTGTGTGTCATGATTTGATCATTTTGTGGCGTGATCTGTGAAGCTTTTTGCGTTCACCCAGACGCAAACTCAGGCCCGTGAGTCCAATAACAACAACGTTCTGCATTCGGCCAATAGCTGAATGACGGAGGTCTCCATGCGCCAACTGCTGCTTGCTTGCCTGGTCGTGACCCTGATAACGGCGGTCATCTGTTACTCCAAAAAAGCGCCGGTTGAGGCTAGCGCCTCTTATCCCCAGCCTGCTCGCATGATCTCCAGCATCGACGACGTGTTCAGGCATCTCTGAGAGCGGTGAACGGCACCTGGGCCACGACTCAATGCAAGCCTGGCTGGGTCTGCCTGCAGGGAACGGACTCCAAGATTTGTTCAACGTACAAAGATCCAGTCCGATCTCCCCTGACGCTGTTAACAGGATGCCTAATGAGTGAGCTGATTCATTTCCGCCTTGAACAGGGCCTGGCCTTGATCAGCCTGGACCGCGCGCCGGTCAATGCGCTTGACCAGTCGCTCCGTGCGGCCTTGTCCGAAGCCTGTGAGCGTGCTGCGGTCGACCCTAGGGTTCAGGCCATCATTCTCCACGGCGAGCAAGGGCTGTTTAGTGCTGGTGCCGACATCATAGAGTTTGGTACCGAAGCGTCATTCGCCGAGCCGGACTTGCCCAGCATGCTGATGCGCCTGGCTGCCATTCACAAACCGATAATCGCTGCTCTAGGTAAGATCGCGCTGGGCGGTGGACTGGAACTGGCCCTGGCCTGCGGCTACCGCATCGGCGAACCGAACCTGCGTGTTGGTCTGTCGGAGATCAACCTTGGGCTGTTGCCGGGGGCTGGTGGCACACAGCGTCTACCGCGCCTTATTGGTGTCGAGTCCGCGCTTAACCTGATTCTCTCGGGCAAGCAGATCGATGCCGAGAACGCCCGCCTATTGGGCATCCTCGACCGCATCGCCCCCAATGCCGAGCGATTGCTGGATGAAGCCCGCGAATACGCCTACGAACTGATCGCCTGCCGCGCTCCGGCGCGGCCCGCGGAGGCCTGGCCGGAACCAGCGGAGGGCCTGCCGGATGACTTCCTCGCCCGCTATCGCGCTGAGCACGAGCCGAGCTGGAAAAGCCGCCTTGCGCCGCGCTTGGTGCTGTCGGCCCTGGAGGCGGCCTCTCTGTTGCCGCTCGATGAGGGGCTTCTGAGGGAGTTGGCGCTGTTCAAACAGGCAGAGTCGTCTCGTCAGTCGAAGGCGCTTCGCCATGTGTTCTTTGCCGAGCGCGAGGCGGCCCGGATTCCAGGCGTGCCGGCCGATCTACCTCTGCGCAAAATCGCGCGAATCGCGGTGATAGGCGCCGGCACCATGGGCGGCGGGATTGCCATGAGCTTCGCCAATGCCGGTATACCGGTCGCCCTGCTGGAGACCGATGGCAAGGCCCTGGACCGTGGCCTGACACAGATTCGGGGTAACTACGAGGTCAGCGTTCGACGTGGCAGGCTGCAAGCCGAGCAGGTGGAGTCGCGCATGGACCTGATCTTCGGCACGCTCGACTACGCCGACTTGTCCGAGGCCGACCTGGTGATCGAGGCTGTCTTCGAGAAGCTGGAGGTCAAGCAGCAGGTGTTCCGCACCCTGGAAAAGGTGTGCAAGCCGGGCGCGATCCTGGCGACCAACACCTCGTCGTTGGATGTAGACGCCATCGCGGCGACCGTGGCTCGCCCTCAAGATGTAGTAGGGCTGCACTTTTTCAGCCCCGCCAATGCCATGCGCTTGCTCGAGGTCGTGCGCGGCAGGGCCACCGCGCCCGACGTGCTGGCCACTACCCTGGACATCGCCAGGCGCATCGGCAAGTTGCCGGTGATTTCCGGCGTTTGTTTCGGTTTCATTGGCAACCGCATGCTCGAACCATATGCCCGCGAAGCCCATCGCCTGGTGCTGGAAGGCGCGACGCCGGCCCAGGTGGATCGCGTGCTTACTGACTTGGACCTGAACATGGGCGTATTCAGCATGCTCGACCTGGCCGGTATCGATGTGAATTTCCTGGTGCGCGATTCCAACCGGAACGCCATCGCCCACGACGAGAGCTACTGCCGCCTGGGCGACGAGCTGTACGCCATGGGGCGGTATGGCCAGAAGACCGGGCGAGGCTTCTACCTCTATGAGGGGCGGAATCGAAAAGACGACGCGGAGGTGATCGCCCTGGCCGAGCGTCTGGCGGACGAGCTGCAAATATCCCGGCGCCCGATTGACGACCAGGAAATTCTGGAGCGTTGCCTGTTCATGCTGATCAACGAAGGCATTCAACTGTTGGATGAGGGCATTGCCCTGCGCACAAGTGATATCGACCTGGTGTGGATCAACGGATACGGCTTCCCCGCCCACCTGGGCGGCCCTATGCACTACGCCGAGCAGCTGGGTCTCGATACTGTATTGCTTGGTCTTCAGCGCTACCGGCAGGGCCTGGGTGAATACGGCGAGATGTGGTTCAAACCGGCACCGCTGCTGAAGCGCCTGGTGGCCGCTGGCCGGAAGCGCATAGAGCGGTTCTAAGAGTCCCCCCTGCTCCGGAAGTGGGTTAGTTCAAGGGTGACCACGCCAGCCCTTGCACAGCAGCGCTTCCGGAGAAGGCGGGGAGCCAGGCAGCGCATGCTTGATGGGCTCTTCCTGGTTCCTCGCTTTCTGCACGCCGGGATACGAGGTGTCCCGTACTCGCATCAACTTTGCTCCGGCATTTCGCCTGGCTTGTTCGCCGGCTGGGAGGATTGCCAGTCCTATCTCTTCGAGGTTCTCCCATGACTTCCAGTTACGTTCAAAACTTTTCCCTTGCCAATCGCGTGGTACTGATCACCGGTGCGTCCAGTGGCATCGGCGCGCATCTCGCTCGACTGGCTGCACGTGCGGGCGCGCGCGTGGTACTGGCGGCTCGGCGTATCGAGCGGTTGCAGCAACTGGCCTCTGATATCGAGTGGGAGGATGGCCATGCGCTGCCGGTTACCCTGGACGTCACCAACCGGGCTAGCGTCGAGGCTGCCTTCGATGCGGCCGAAGCCCACTTCGGTGTGGTCGATGTGGTGCTCAACAACGCTGGTATTGGAAATGGTCAGCGACCGCTGGAGATCAGTGAAGAGGATTGGCGGGCCATGCTCTCCACCAATCTCGATGGTGTCTGGCGCGTGGCTCAGGTCGCCGGCCAACGCATGGCCCGCAGCGGTCGCGGAGGCAGCATCGTCAATGTCGCCTCCATCCTCGGACTGCGCGTGGCGACGGGCTACAGTCACTACTGCGCCGCCAAGGCTGGGGTGGTGCAACTGACCAAGTCACTGGCCCTGGAACTTGCGCGCTACGGTATCCGCGTCAACGCCATTGCCCCTGGCTACTTCAAGACCGAAATGAATGAGACCTTCTTCGAGGGCGACAAGGGCAGCGATTACATCCGCGCCATGGTGCCCATGCGTCGCCTAGGTGAGCTTCAGGAGCTGGAAGGGCCATTCCTGCTGCTGGCCAGTGATGCGGGCTCCTTCATGACTGGCAGCGTCCTAGCGGTAGATGGCGGCCATCTGGTCAGCAGTTTGTAGTCGGGGCGGAAAGGCGCCGATCAGACTCCGACGCCGTGCAGGAACATCTGCTTGAGGGTCGCGGCCGATGCACTGGCCGCTTCCGATACCTTGCGCCGCGAAGAAGCGGCCCAACGACTTCTACTACACCTACGGCCTGTTCCGCCTAGCCGGCATCGTCCAGCAGATCTACTACCGCTACTTCCGTGGCCAGAGCCAGGACAAGCGCTTGGCCCAGTTCACCCACATGAACAAGCTGCTGGAGCATATGGCCCTAGCGGTTACTGGCGAGTCGCGGCTGTATTTGGATAGAGGAGCCATCCGGCACCGGCGAACAGGTGGGCACTGACGCTGTCGTCCTATGGGGATCCTGCGAGGATTCCCATGCTTTCACGCTGGTAGCAGCCCCCGAGTGCTGCAGACTCAGTGACTACCTACCAGCAAGGCCAGCGCTTGGCAGGCCGTTTCGGTTTCCGCCTTCAGGCGCTCGAGGTCGCTGTGGGCGGTCCAGGCTACGAGCAGGCCGTCGAACAGCAGGATGAGTGTGCGGCTGGTGGCCTTGAGCGCCGCTTGGTCGAGACGGTTGCCGATGGTGCGCTCAAGGGCCAGTTCAGTTGCCTCGACACCCACGGAGTAGATCTTGCTGGCCATCTCAGGCTGGTTGCGCATGGTCCAGAAGAACAGTTCGGACTGCGCCCGGGCCAGTTCTGGATTGGTTGAGAACCAGTTGACCAATTGGCGCAGCATCTCCGCCGCCGTCTCTGACGGGGTCGTTCCGGCAGGTACTTGGTCGAGGGTCTGCTGGGGCAGGGTGAAGAGCGATTCGTAGACGGCATAGAAAAGCTCGTCCTTGGTCCGGAATACATAGTGCAACGAGGCAAGGGGGCAACCGGCTTCAGCGGCGATTCGCCGTGTGGTGGCATTGGCCACGCCATGCTCGGCGATCACCTTGACCGTCGCCTTCACGAAATCCTGCCTGCGAAGTTCAGCGCCCACTCTGGCCATGAAAGTCTCTCCGTTCCTGTCGCTATGCCGCCAATGCCCGGGTTGGGGCAGCGCCGGCGGATGCTACCCCATGCCACTTCGCGGCGTCATGGAGCGATATGTATCTGTTAATGGCGCCTATGCTTTAGCAAAGCCATTCGGCGTGGAATGCGTACCCGGTGTCTGTCTTCTTCTGCATAGTTGAATTAGGTAACACTCGTTTCGTAAATTCCCAGGTTGGTGCATGCGCTTGACGCAAATTGGTGCGTGGTGGGTGTTCAAGTACCACATCACAGTTGTTATAAAAAATTAAGTTATTGATATATAAAGAAAAAAATCATTTCTTCTGATTGGCACATGGTTTGCTGTTGATCGATTGACTTGGTCAAGTGATCAAGTCGAATGACCAGAAGTCTGGCACAGCCCGATTCTTCCTTCCAGGAAGCCCCGGTCGCCGGTTAAAGCCCCATGAGGAACTCCCAATGAAAGACGTGATTCAGCGCCCCGATGTCGGCCACTCCATCGCAGGTGGAGTCAGGCAACTGCTGGTAGCGCTGGCGGCATCGGCCGCCTTCTGTTCGGTTCAGGCTGCGGAGAGCGATGCATCCCTGCTGGGCACCACGCTAACGCCGTTGGGAGGGGAGGTTGCCGCGAGTGCTGATGGGGTGATTCCAGCCTGGGCGCCGCCGGGTCAGCAGGATTCGGGGTGGAGCTACGGCCAGGTGCGTGGCCAGCACTGGAAGTTCAAGGATGACAAGCCGCTCTTCAGCATCGACTCCAACAACGTTGCGAAATACGCGAGCAAGCTTTCGCCTGGGCAGTTGGAGTTGTTCAAGAAGATCCCAGGCTATCGCATGGACGTGTACCCGACCCGTCGCAGCTGCGGTGTGCCTGATTTCGTCGCCGAAAACACCAGGAAGAACGTAGGCTTCGCCAAGCTCGACGCAAGCGGTCTTGCCCTGGAAGAGGCCCACGTCCCCGGCATCCCCTTCCCGCAGCCCACTACTGGTGCGGAAGTGATGTGGAACATGAAGATGCACTACCGTGGCGTCGGCTTTCACATGACCAAGACCATCTCCGGTATTTCCCCGCGCAAGGCCGGAGGCGACTGGCTGAACACCTCACTGGACTGGACAATGTTCACGCCTTGGGGCGAGAAGGGCAGCAAGCTGTTTTCCTCGACCGATGGTCTGGAGACAGCGACCTACTTCTCCTATTTCGATCCGGTTTCGCTGGCCGGTCAGGCCGGCGTGCTCACCACCAAGGCGGGTGAGCAGACCACTACCTTCTATTACTTCCCAGGCCAGCGTCGGGTGCGTCGCATGCCGGCTTATTCCTATGACGCACCGCAAATCGGTCTGGACAATCAGTACACCATTGATGAGTCCAACATCTTCTACGGCCCGATGGATCGCTTCGACTGGAAGCTGGTCGGCAAGCAGGAGCTGATCGTGCCCTACAACTCCTTCGGCGCCTATGACACCTCTGCAAAGGTCGAGAGCTTCGCCAAGGACGACGCCATCGCGCCGGAGTTCCGTCGCTACGAGCAGCACCGCGTTTGGGTGGTCGAGGCCACCGTGCGCCAGGGTATGCGTCACCAGGCGCCGAAGCGCGTGTTCTACATCGACGAGGACAGCTGGAACGGCCTGATGGCGGTCGACTACGACAAGCAGGGGCAGATCTGGAAGGTGCGTGAGGGCTTCACCATCCCAGTGTACGAGACCGGCAGCTGCGATATGGAGGCCCAGGTTCAGTACAACCTGGTCGATGGTCGTTATCTGTATGACATGACCTCGGTTGGCGCGGGCAAGGATGACCATCGCTGGATCACCGAGGGCGGCAACAACCCGCGCATGAAGCGCGACTTCTATACCTCCGACAACCTGCGCTCCATCAGCGAGCGATAACCGCGAATTAGGGTGCCGACATGAAAAGAATAATTTCCCAAGCATCGGGCCTGGCCATTGCGTGTGCCGCACCGCTGGCCGTGGGGTTTACCTTCGAGACGGACAATATCCGTGGCTCTTTTGACTCAACTATCTCGGCGGGCATGGGTGTGCGTACCCAGTCTCCAGGGTGTGACCTGATCAATGCTGGTGCCGGTGGCCACAATCCGCCCGCCGGCTGCCTGGACCCGACCGTTTCCGGTATCGGCGATCAGGGCAACATGAACTATGGCAAGGGCGATCTGTTCACCAACTACGTCAAGGGTGTCCACGAGTTGGTGTTGAAGTTCCCCGAGGACTTCACCTTCATGGCGCGCGGTAGCTGGAAACGTGACTTCGCTGCTACCGATACGACGGGGGCGTTGGGAGCCGAAACTCAGTTCCGGCAGGCCTTGGGGTCAGATATTGGCAGCGATGGGTTGACCGATGATGCGCGTGACGAACTGAAATTCAAGGCGCGCCTACTCGACCTGTGGGTAAGCAAGAGCTTTGATGTGGCCGACCAGCGGGTTCGCGCGCGCCTGGGCAATCAGGTCATCAACTGGGGTGAGAGCCTGTTCGCAATTGGTGGCATCAATGCCACCAACTCCTATGACTTCCAGGCGCTTTCAAGTCCAGGGGTTCAGCTCAAGGAAGCCGTGCTGCCGGCACCTATGCTCAGCGTCGCCACGGGGCTGGGCTACGGCGTGAACGTCGAGGCGTATTACCAGTTCGGCTGGAACAAGAGCGAATTGCCGCCAGTGGGCAGCTATTGGTCGACTTACAACGTGATCGGCGAGGGCATGGAAGCTTATGGATACGACGACAAGGATGCCCGCGACAGTGGTCAATGGGGGCTCTCCGTGCGCTGGCAGCCTGAGGATAGCGACGTTAACTACGGCTTCTACGTGATGCGCTATCACGACAAACTGCCGCAGGTTAACTACAACCAGGCGACTTTCGCGCCCACATGGGTCTACCCGGAAGACCGCATGCTTTACGGCATCAGCGCCAACGGGCCGATCGGCGACTGGGCCGTGGGCACCGAGCTGTCCTATCGCCCCAAGGAGGCAGTACCGCTCAATCCCTTGCCCGGCCTCGCATTTGGCCCTGCTCCTTGTTCGGGACGGGGAGGGGAGTGCTGGAAGGACACCAAGAAGTTCCAGTGGCACCTGACGGGCATCTACAGCCTGACCAATGCCAACTCCCCGGACTTCCTCGAGTTCACCGGGGCCAGTACGGGTACCTTCCTGTCGGAACTGGTGCTGGTGAAATACCCGGGGCTGCATGACAGCTACGACGGGGAGCTGGTTGCTGCGGGGGGCAACACCTGGGTTGCAGATCTGTCGCAGTTTCCGCCTAGAGCCCACGGCGACAAGAGTTCCTCTGGGATGCATGTCGACTTCAGCCTGACCTATGACGGCACGGTCATCCCAGGCTGGACGGTGACGCCGGGAGTCTATTACCAGCGCTCCCTGGGCAATGGCCGCACGCCATCGATCTATTCGACCTATACCCGAGACGCCAGCGCGATGAATTTCTATGTGAACTTCGTGCGCAACCCGGGTAACTGGCAAGTCAGCCTGAACTACGCGAAGTTCAACGATGGCGATACCCCATACGACCAGCTGCTGCGTGATCGGGATTACGTTGGCCTGTCGGTTTCGCACTCTCTGTGAGGCATGCTGTGAACACTCCTGTTGTAGAAATAAGCGAAGTGAAGAGGCGTGGCGTGCTGCCACGCCTGGAGGATTGGCTATTCAAGCAGCGCTGGGCAGTACTGGCGCTGCTGGCCGCCTTCACTCTAGGCATGGCCTGGTTTGCCGTGCAGCTGCGCATGGACGCTGGCTTTGAGAAGCAGTTGCCGATCGGTCATGAGTACGTCGAGACCTTTCGGGCCTACCGTAATGACCTGATCGGGGCGAATCGCCTGACCATAGTCGTCAAGGCGCGCGAGGGGGATATCTGGAGCGTGGAGGGGCTCAAGCGCCTGTATGACGTAACCCAGGCGGTGACCTTCCTGCCCAGCGTTTCGCGCAGTAGCGTGCAGTCATTGTGGACGCCCAACTCTTTCGTCAACGAGATCACCGAGGAGGGCTTCCGCGCCGACCCGTTGATTCCCGGCACGGTGACACCGGAGCGCCTCGACAAAGAGATCATCGGCAAGATTGCCAGCTCCACGGCTCAGGGAGGCTTCATTGGCACCCTGGTTTCGCGTGACCAGAGCAGTGCGATGATCACCGCCGAACTCAACGAGGTCGATGCTTCTGGCGCCCACTTGGATTACGTGGCCTACAACCGGGTCCTGGAGCAGCAGATTCGCGCGAAGTTCGAGGACGCCAAGTTCGAGATCCAGATAATCGGCTTCGCCAAGCAGATCGGCGACATCGCCGATGGTGCTTCCGCAGTACTGGAGTTCTGCCTGTTGGCGCTGTTGCTGACCGCCGCCGCGGTGTACTGGTACTGCCATTCCGTGCGCTTCACCCTGCTCGCGCTGGGCTGCTCGTTGACCTCGCTGGTCTGGCAGTTCGGCAGCCTGCGTCTGCTCGGCTACGGCCTCGATCCGCTAGCTGTGCTGGTGCCTTTTCTGGTGTTCGCCATCGGTGTTTCCCATGGCGTGCAGCAGATCAATTACATAGTGCGCGAAATCGCCTGTGGCAAGAGTGCTGAGCAGGCCGCGCGCTCCAGCTTCAGCGGCCTGCTGATTCCTGGCACCCTGGCGTTGGTGACTGCCTTCGTGTCTTTCGTGACGCTGTTGCTGATCCCGATTCCCATGGTGCGCGAGCTGGCCATCACCGCCTCCCTTGGCGTGGCCTACAAGATCATCACCAACCTGGTGATGCTGCCGTTGGTGGCCTCGATGCTGAAGGTCGACGGCCGCTACGCCGCTGCCGAGGAAATTTCCCGTGAGCGCCGCAGCCGCTGGTTGCACGGCCTGGCCCGCCTCGCCGATTGGCGCAATGCCCGGTTGGTGCTGGTTGCGGCAGGGGTGGTGTTCGCCGTGGCGGTCTGGCAAAGCCATGATCGGGTGGTTGGTACGCTACAGGCCGGTGCGCCGGAACTGCGCGAGGACTCCCGCTTCAATCTCGATGCGGTGTCCATCGCCAGTAACTACGACATCGGCCTGGACTGGCTGAGCGTGGTCTTCGAGGTCCAGTCGGATGAGTCCGGCGAGGTCGTCGGCGCCTGCGAGAATGTGGCCTTGGGGCAATACCAGGACCGCTTCGTGTGGGCCATGCAAGGCGTTCCCGGGGTCCTGTCGGTTGCCTCGTTCTCGACCGGCATGCGCCAGTTCAACGAGGGCTACAACGAGGGGAATCCGAAGATGAGCACGGTCCCCATTGACTCGATGAACTACTCCTCGCTGGCCACCGAGGTCGCTCGTATCTCGGGAATCATGCGCGCCGATTGCAGCATGACCGCCGTACATCTGTACTTGGCAGACCATAAGGCCACCACCATCAAGCGGGTGATCGAAGCCGCCAAGACCTTCCGTGCCGAGTTCCCTATGCAAGGCGTTTCGGTGCGCCTGGCCTCGGGCAACGCTGGGGTGCTCGCGGCCATCAACGAGGAGGTGGAGAAGAGCGAGACGCCAATGCTGCTGTACGTCTACGCGGCCATTGCCTTGCTGGTGTTCGTGGTCTACCGCGACTTGCGTGCCGTGCTGGTGTGCTGCCTGCCGCTGACCATCGGCACCTTCATCGGCTACTGGTTCATGAAGGAGCTGCAGATCGGCCTGACAATCGCCACGCTTCCTGTGATGGTGCTGGCGGTGGGCATTGGTGTCGATTACGCCTTCTACATCTACAACCGCCTGCAACTGCACCAAGCCAACGGCCAGCCGATCACCAAGGCCGTCGAGCATGCGCTGCTCGAGGTCGGTGTGGCGACCATCTTCACCGCCATCACCCTGGCCATTGGTGTCGCCACCTGGTCCTTCTCCGAGCTCAAGTTCCAGGCCGACATGGGCAAGCTGCTGGCCTTCATGTTCATGGTCAACATGGTCATGGCCATGACTGTGCTACCGGCCTTCGCCGTTTGGCTGGAGCGAGTGTTCCCGCGCAAGCGCCCGGTACGCATGATTGGCGCGCTGGCGCACTGAGGAGAGAATGATGAGATTCGTTAAATCACTCGCCGGGGCCGCGCTTACCGCTCTGCTGCCGTTGGCTTCTCTGCAGGCCGCGCCCTTGGACGCCGTGCCGGCGGCCCCGTCGAGCTATGCCACCCAGGCCACTGTGCTGAGTGCTACGTGGGCCAATGGACGCTTGGTCGCCGTGGGGGATCACGGCATCGTACTGCTGTCCGACGATCGCGGGAGAAGTTTCCGTCAGGCCCGCTCAGTTCCGCTTTCTTCACCTCTTACCGGGGTGAGTTTCGTTGATGAAAAGCTAGGCTGGGCAGTCGGCCATTGGGGAGCGATCTTGAATAGCAGCGATGGCGGCGACACCTGGCAAGTCCAGCGCCTGTCCAGTGAAGAAGATCGCCCACTGTTCGCTGTGCATTTCTTCAATGCCCGGCAGGGCGTGGCCGTAGGCCTCTGGTCGCTGGTTCTGACCACCGACGATGGCGGTACAACCTGGACTGAGCAGTCGCTGCAAGCGCCGGAGGGATACAGCCGCGCCGACCTTAATCTGATGGGGCTTTTCGCGGACGACCACGGCAACCTGTTTGCCACTGCCGAACGTGGCCAGGTGTTGCGCTCCGATGACCAGGGGAAAAGTTGGCGCTATCTGGACACTGGCTACGAAGGCACCCTGTGGTCCGGCGCCGTGCTGGCCGATGGGACCCTTTTGGTTGGTGGCCAGCGCGGCACGCTGCTGCATGGATCAGCGGATGGGCAGCAATGGCAGCGGGTTTCCCTTAAAAGCAAGAGCTCCATCACTGACATGGCGGTAGCCGGCCGGCAAGTGGTTGTGGTCGGCCTGGATGGGTTGATGGTGCGCAGCGGCGACGGCGGGCTGAGCTTCATGGAGCAGCGTACGGCCGATGGGGTCTCGCTGACGGCTGCGCTGCTTGATGCCAATGACAATCCCGTCCTGTTCTCGCGGCGTGGCGTGGTCCCCGTGCAGGCCCAGTGATGTAGAAATTGCTCGCCTTGCCAGTGGAACCTGCCGCTGCGCGAGGCGCCGCAAGGTGTGAGCGTGACCCTTTGGGGCCCCGTCGTGACCCGGCGTTCGGCCCCTTCTTTTTTGCGCGCGAGCCAATGATGGAATCCACTGTATTTGCGGAGGGCCCATGTTTTCCGGAAGAAAGCTGAAGCGTCTGGCTGAAGAAGTCAGCTCGCGAATTTCGTCTTTGTTGAATGGTTCGCCCATCCCCGACTTCCAGGGTGGGCTGATTGAGCAGTATCCCTGGCTGAGTGACAGCTTCGATGTGCTGGAACGGCGGCTCAGTCTCCAGGAGGCGTCTGGAGGTGAGCCGCTACAGGGAGAGATTGAAAGCGCCCTGGTTTGCGACCTGAAGGCGTGCCTGCAGACGGCCCGGGACGAATTTCAGGAGCTGCAGCGCGAGATCGAGGCGCGCAACCTGACGCTATCCGAACTGAACGAACAATTGGCGCTGTACAGAGAGAAGGAACGGGTCTGGGAAGTCACCCGGAATGCACTGACCGAGGTGTGCTGGGAGCTGCTGATCGTCGACGGCGATCCGGAACATCCGGGAAATCAGCTGCGTTGGTCAAAGCAGTTCCGCGAACTTGTGGGCTATTCGGAGCGGGATTTCAACGACGACTGGGAGGGCTACTTCTCAATCGTGAATCAGGATGACCTGAAGCAGGTCGTGAAGGTGGTCACCGAATACCTGCGTGTGGGAGACCTTTCCCTTCCCTATACGGTCGAGTACCGAATGAGGCACAAATCCAGGGGGGAGGTCTGGTACCGGGAAAGGGGGCAGGGTGTCATGGACTGCAATGGCACGCTTTCTCGCATCATTGGAGCCGTACGGGACATCTCGGACGAGAAGCTGGCCGAGACCATCCATGCACGGGAAGTGTCTGGAATGCAGGCAACCTACGATCAAATCTCGCAGGTCGTGGGCGTGATCAAGGGTATTGCCGACCAGACCAACATGCTTGCCCTCAATGCTGCTATCGAAGCAGCACGAGCCGGTGATGTGGGACGTGGATTCTCAGTGGTGGCTGACGAGGTGAAGAAGCTCGCGGCACGGACCCGTGAGGCCACCCAGAAGATCCAGGAAATGCTGTCCTCAAGAGCGATCTAGCAGCCCGACAAGGTCGTTGTGGGCCGCTATTCACACAAAGACCTTGTTCCATGCCAGGAAGTCATGCCCGGATATCGGTTTGCTGATGCAGTAGCCTTGAGCTTCCTCGCAACCCCAGCTCGATAGCATCTGCATCGTCGAAACCGACTCGACACCTTCAGCGACCACTTCGATGCCCAGGCTATGGGCAAGTTTGATGATGGTTTCCACGATGGCCGCTGAGTCGCTGTCGCTGTCGAGGTCCTTCACGAATGACTGGTCAATCTTTATATAGTCGACCGGAAGATTTCGGAGGTAGGCGAGGGACGAGTATCCGGTTCCGAAGTCATCGATGAACAGCTTGAAGCCTGCTTCGCGGAGCTGCGTGAGGACGTGCCGCGCAATGGACAAGTCTTCCATGATGCAGCTCTCGGTCAGCTCGAACTGGATCCAGTCCGGTGTGCCGCCCCAGGTCTCCAGGGCCCTCGAGATCTGCTCGAGTAACTGCCGGTCTCGAATGTCATAGGGCGAAAGATTGATCGCAATTGGCACGGCATGGCCGGAGCCATGCCAGACATGACTTTCGCGAACGGCAGCCGCCAGTACCCAATGTGTGAGCCGGGTGATCAGTCCAGCGCTCTCAGCAAAACCGATGAATTGGCCTGGGCCCATCAGACCATGCTCAGGGTGCTGCCAGCGCACCAGTGCTTCCACGCCGCTCACCCGCCTTGAATGCATTCGCAGCTTGGGTTGGAACATCAGACGTAGCTCGTCGCCGTCGATGGCGCGACGCAGGTCGGTCATCAGGATCAGCCGCTGAGCGTTATCACTGTCGAGTGCGCCGGCATATACGGCAACCTTTTCCGCACTGTGCCTGGCGCCATAACGCGCAACATTCGCGCGACGCAACAGCGAATCGGGGTCACTGCCATGCCCCGGAAACATAGTGATTCCGATGCTGCAGTCAGCGGGCACCAGCAGGGTGTCCAGCTCGAACGGCGAGCTCAACGATTCCAGTACCTTTCGCGCGGCTTGCACCGCATGGCTGGCATCCATTCCTGGAAGCAATACCGAGAAAGCGGATTCGGCAATACGGGCGACCATTTCGCTGGCGACTACAGCCTCGCGCAGCCTTGTCGCAACCTCCTGCAGCAGCCGGTCACTTTCGCGGTAGCCCAATGTCTCGTTGATCTCACGGAAGTTGTCGACTTCGATATGAAGCAGGGCGACAGGATCGTGCGAGTCGCCTGAGGTGGAGATTGCTGCATTAAGTGTATCCCTCATGGATAGGCGATTGGGCAGGCCTGTCAGTTCATCGAAATAGGCCATTCTGCGGATACATTCTTCGGCGTGCTTCTGCTCGGTGATGTCGGTGATGAAGCCTTCCAGCGCGAGCACTGTTCCGTCCGCGGAGTAGACGCCGCACCCTTTGTCCCAGACCCACTTGGTCTGCCCCGTCGCGGTCCTGATTCTGTAGGTGGATTGGTAGGGTGTCCTGGCCTTCAAGGATCTGGAAACCTTGCGCCTGAGCGAGGGAATATCGTCAGGGTGAATGATGTCCACCATCCTGACCGTCCCCTTGATGAGTTCGGCGGCGGAATAGCCGATGAGCTTCTGGCAGCCCTCGCTGACGACTTCAAGACGCCAGGAAATATCATTCAGACTCCGATACGCCACACCAGGGAGATTGCTGACCAGGGTCTGTAAAGTGCGCTGGCTCTCCTTCAGGCCATCGAGCTCATCAGCCTCCTTGCTGGCTGCCTCCAGCCGGCTTCGTAGGGAGGCCCTGTGCTGAAGCAGGTTCGAGATCTGGCCAGCCAGCAAGCAGAGGGCTTCGACCTGCGACTCATCGAGGCTGCGCTTTGCGGTATCCGCTACCGAAAGCACGCCGATCACGCCTCGTTCCGCCACGGCGAGCGGAACGCCGGCGAAGAGCCTGATACCGGTTGGCCCTGTCACCAGAGTGCAGTGCTGGAGAAGCTCATTCGTGGAGGCATCCTCCACATGAACCAGTTCGTTGGACGCCACGACCACCGCGTTCAACGAGGCCGCACGGGGCATCTCCCCGAGTTCTAGCCCCAGCTTCGCGCCAAACCACTCTCGCTCCCTGTCGAGGAACGTCAGCATGGCAATGGGTACCTGGCACGCGATAGTGGCCAACCTGACGTATGCGTCGAGTTCGGGATCGGGTAACGGGTCGCGGATGTCGCGAAGCTGAAGAGCTGTCATCTCCAGGGTCCTCTACCGGAAAACTCGGCGCGATGGCTAGGGCGCCAGCCGTACGGCTGCCCGGCGTCCATTCGTGAGGGAGGAGAGCGGGTGGCGCTTCGCTGTAATTGTAGCTTTGCTGCGACGCGTGGCCGCCCGTGGAAGTGCGGTGCCGACAAGAGGGAAGGGAGTCGGCACCCACTGGGATGCCGACCCTGGAACTTGAGCTGAGGGCGTTAGAACTGTGCTTCGGCCAGTTCGTAGAGGCTGTCAGCTCCCCCGCGCACGCAGGCCGCCAGGCCCTCGATGCGGGGTAGGATGCGGTTGAAGAAGAAGCCTGCAGTGGCCAGCTTCGCCGAATAGAACTCCGGGTCTGCGTCCATCCTGGTCTTGGCCATGCTGGCCATTTTCGACCAGAGGTAGGCGTAGGTGACGTATCCGAACAGGTGCAGGTATTCCACCGAGGCGGCGCCCACTTGGCGGCTGTCCTGGCCAGCCTGGTCACGCACCCAGAAGCTGGTTTCCTCCAGCTTCTGGACGGCATCGAGCAGGACAGCGCGATGCTCGACGCTGGGCTCTTCGGCGTAGCGGCGAATCTCCGCGAGGAACTCGTCGAGTGCCTTGCCACCATCAGCGAGTACCTTGCGGCCCAGCAGGTCGAGGGCCTGAATGCCGTTGGTGCCCTCGTAGATCTGCGCGATGCGTACGTCCCGCACCAGTTGTTCCTGGCCCCATTCGCGGATGTAGCCGTGGCCACCGAACACCTGCTGGCCGTGCACACAGCTTTCCAGACCCGTGTCGGTGAAGAAGGCTTTGGCCACCGGGGTGAGCAGGGCGACTCGGGTCTGCGCCGTTTCGCGCGTCTCGGCATCTGTGCCGTGCTTGGCGATGTCCAGCTGGGCGCCTACGTAGGTGGCCAGGGCGCGGCCGCCCTCGTTCAGCGCCTTCATGGTCAGCAGCATGCGGCGTACGTCGGGGTGGTGGATGATCGGATCGGCCGCCTTGTTCTTTGCCACTGGACCGCCGGGCGCGCGGCTCTGCAGCCGGTCGCGGGCATAGGCTACCGCGGCCTGGTAGGACGCTTCGGCGCAACCGATGCCCTGGATGCCGATGGACAGGCGCTCATAGTTCATCATGGTGAACATCGCCGCCAGGCCTTTGTTGGGCTCGCCGACGAGCCAGCCGGTGGCGCCATCGAAGTTCATCACGCAGGTGGCTGAGGCCTTGATGCCCATCTTGTGCTCGATGGAGCCACAGGACAGTGCATTGCGCTCGCCCAGGCTGCCGTCGGCATTCACCCGTACCTTGGGTACGAGGAACAGCGAAATACCCTTGGGGCCGGCCGGGGCGTCAGGCAGCTTGCCCAACACCAGGTGGATGATGTTTTCGGTCAGGTCCTGCTCGCCTCCGGTGATGAAAATCTTGCTGCCGGTGATAGCGTAGCTGCCGTCGGCCTGCGGTTCGGCTCGGGTGCGGATGAGGCCGAGGTCGGTGCCGGCGTGCGCTTCGGTCAGGCACATGGAGCCCGCCCAGCGGCCCTCATACATGGGTGGCAGGTAGGTTTGCTTGAGCTCGGCGCTGGCGTGAGTGTCGATGGCCAGGCAGGCGCCGCTACTCAGGACCGAATACAGGGTGAAGCTGGAGTTCGCGGCGTAGAGCATTTCTTCGACGTGCACGGCAAGCATCTTGGGCATGCCCATGCCGCCAAGAACCGGGTTGCCGGAAAGGCCGACCCAGCCACCTTCGGCGTAAGTGGCGTAGGCCTCCTTGAATCCGGTTGGAGTGGTCACCACGCCGTCGCTCCAGCGCGCGCCTTCCTCATCGCCACTGCGGTTCAGCGGCGCCAGGGATTCGCTGGCGAACTTGCCGGCTTCTTCCAGGATGGCGCCGGCGGTGTCCATGTCGAGGCTGTCGGCGAAGTTGGGCAGGGCCGACCATTGTGCCCCGGCATCGAAGACATCGCCCAGGAGGAAGTGGATATCGCGCAGGGGCGCCTTGTAACCGGTCATGGTCGGATCTCCGAAGTGGGAATGGGATGGGCAGCCATCAGCAGACGCATGAGGATCTCGCTGCGTTGCCGTTCGTCCAGCGAGTAGCTCGACAGCCACAGCGGCAAGTGCTCGAACAGCTCCAGGGCCGGCACGCTGCTTTGCCCGGGGGCGACCAGACCTGCGGCGCACAGCAGCGAGTCGAGCTGCCGGCGCAACTGCTGGCGCAGGCGGTCGATGAACAGCCGCTGGCTCGGCTTGAGGCAGACAGCGTCGCGGGCCGCCAACTGGAAGTGCAAGGGATGGGACTCATGCAGCGCGATCAGCCCCTGGATCACGACCTGCAGGGTCGCCTTGGGGGACTCCCGGCGGTGGCGGCGGTCGAACAGCGACAGCAGCGCCATGTAGTGCTCTTCGATGAATTCCAGTAGCAGCTCTTCCTTGCTGGTGCAGTGGTTGTAGAGCGAACCGGCGGTGAGCTCGAGATGGCTGGCCAGTTCCCGCAGGCTGACCTGGGCGAAGCCGCGCTGGGCGAACAGTTCAAGGGCCCTGGGGCGGTTGCGTTCGAAGCGCGAGCCAGCGCGGGCGGCCGGCGAGACGGGCTCGATGCACTTGGCTGTATTCATGTTTCAAACCCTTTCGTTTGGACAGGTCGAGGCCAGGATGTCACCGCCGCGAAGGCGGAACGCGCCGAAGGAACCGGTCGGGATACTGCTGGAGTCGTGTCTCGGGCGAAGTCCGGCTGACGTGCCCCGACCGGCCCCCTTCAGACGCGTTCGAAGATGACGGCGATGCCTTGGCCGCCGCCAATACACATGGTGGCCAAGGCGTAGCGGCCCTTGATCCGCTGCAGCTCGTGGATGGCCTTGGTGGCGATGATCGCACCGGAGGCACCGATCGGATGTCCCAGGGAGATACCGGAACCATTGGGGTTCACCTTCTCCGGGTCGAATCCAAGCTCGCGCGCCACCGCGCAGGCCTGGGCGGCGAAGGCTTCGTTGGACTCGATCACGTCGAGGTCGGCCACGGTCAGGCCCGCGCGTTGCAGGGCCAGGCGAGTCGCCGGAATCGGCCCCAGGCCCATGACGGTTGGCTCGACGCCAGCGTGGGCATAGGCCACCACCCGAGCCATGGGGTGCAGGCCCTGGTCCTTCACCGCATCGCCAGTGGCCAGCAGCAAAGCGCTGGCGCCGTCGTTGAGACCGGAGGCATTGCCTGCGGTAACGGTGCCACCTTCGGTGAAGGCCGGCTTCATCTTCGCCAGTTGCTCAAGGGTCACCTCAGATCGCACGTGCTCGTCGATCTCGAACTGGGTTACACCCTTGCGGGTCCGGATTTCCACGGGGACGATCTGGCTATCGAAACGTCCTTCGGCGATGGCGCGGGCTGCCCGCTGCTGGCTCTGCAAGGCTAGGGCATCCTGGTCTTCTCGTGTGATGCCGCGCAGCTTGGCGACGTTCTCGGCGGTGATACCCATGTGGATGCCGTGTAGCGGGTCCTGCAGGGCGCCGAGCATGAAGTCGAGCATCTTGCTATCGCCCATGCGAGCGCCCCAGCGTGCGCTCGGCACGAGGTAGGGGGCCAGGCTCATGGATTCGGCACCACCGGCAATGGCGATGCGCGCGTCACCCAGCAGCAGGCCCTGGGCGGCGCTGACGATGGCTTGCAGGCCCGAACCGCAAAGGCGATTGACGCCAAAGGCCGGGGTTTCCTTGGGAATTCCGGCCTGCAGTGCGGCGACCCGGCTGATGTAGGCGTCTTTGGGCGTGCTAGGGATCACGTTGCCGAACACGACATGTTCCACCTGCTGCGGATCGCAGTTGGCGCGTGCGAGGGCAGTTCGGGTGACTAGTGTGGCAAGTTGCGCGGGCGGGGTATCCTTGAGGGTGCCGCCATAGGTACCGATGGCGGTACGCACCGCGCTGACAACGAAAACTTCAGGTCTGTTCATCTGAGACGCTCCTGGATTGATGGCCGGAAGTCTAGGGGGCAGTGGCCTGCCCACCTATGCCGGAATTGCGCGCACTCGGATGTCGAATTTGGACATATCAGCTGATGGGCAAGGACTATGACGGGCAACGCTGAAGAGCACATCGTCCGGACGAATGACTCTGTGGCCGCCTATTTCGTGAAGGCCGCCGTGCACCGATTGGCGCAGGCACCTACGCGCGTGGAGGCGATTCTGCGCGAAGCGGGTATCGAGCCTTCCTGGCTCGATGAACCCTTGCGCCGGGTACCGGCGGAATCGGTGACACGGCTGTGGCTGCTGCTCACCGAGGAGCTGGGAGATGAATTCTTCGCTTTCGATTCGGGTGGGATGCCTCGTGGTACGTTCGCGATCATCTGCCGCAGTGTGCTCCACGAGCCGGACCTGGGGCGCGCGCTGCGCCAGTGCCTGTCCGGCTTCAACTTGTTCCTGCGTGACATCCGCGCGCATCTGGAACTGCGCGGCAATCGCACCGCGATCGTCCTGGAAACCCGTATCGACGATCCCGCTATCCGTGGAGTCGCCGAGGAGATCTACCTCAGCATGGTAATTGGCGTGGCCTGCTGGCTTGTGGGACGCCGGCTCAATTTCGACCGTACCCAGTTTGGCCATCCTCCGCCTCCGCACGGCGCCGAACCCTTGCTCTGGGGACCCTGGATTGAGTTCGAGGCCAGGCGTACCGAGGTGGAGTTCGGTTCAGCCCAGCTGTCGCTGCCGGTGATCCGCAACTTCGCCAGTCTCAAGCAGTTCCTCCGTCACGCGCCAGAGGGTGTGGTGGTGCGATTCCGCAATCGATCAGGGCTTTCGGCCGACGTTTATCGCCGCCTCAAGACGTCCCCTGAGCTGGAATGGCCGTCCCAGACGCAGATGGCAAGCCAGGTTTCGATGAGCGAATCCGCCTTCCGCCGACAGCTGGAGCGCGAGGGTTTTTCCTATCAGGCGATCAAGCACGAAGTGCGTAAGGCATTGGCCTTCGATTACCTCAACGATGAGACCTTGAGCATCTCCGAGATCGCGATTCGTTGCGGATTCCAGGAGCCCAGCGCGTTTCATCGAGCCTTCCGCCAGTGGACCGGCATGAGTCCTGGTAGCTACCGGGCCACGCAAGCCGTTGGTAGGCGCTGAGCGCAGCCTGGCTAGTGCTGCCTTGTCGCGCGCCGTGAATCGTTCGACGTAACTCACCCTCTCGACCGCGTCCGCCCCCCGCTGTCTGACCCACTCCCATGCCGAGATCTGAATCTGCAGTGGGCCATGCTGTCGGGCAGGTTTCATTTGCGCTGCGCCATCCCCCATATCGCCAATCCACTGAACGGAAACGGCGCAAATCAATTCATTTCCTGCTGCCGGTTGCGATTGTGCCCGCCCGTTCAATTTTCGCCGGATCGGCTGAAGAGCCGCGATTGTTCGTCCCGGGGCGTTGCCTTGCCTGGGTCGTAACAAGTGTTTTGCATAACAACTGTTGCGTAAAAATAAAGACAGGATTACAGTTCTGCAAAACAACAAGAGACCCCCCTGGAGGTCGCGCATGAAAAGCTTCAAGACAGGTTCCCGTCCCAACGACGGCTTCGCCGTCTGCAGAGGTTTTCCCGGCGAAAAGAGCATTGCTTCGTTCGCCATTCAATCCAACTGCCCGGGCGTGCAGTGCCTGATGATTTGTTTGCCGGTGTCGGCGGAGGTGGTCTGATGATTACGCTCAAGCCCAACCTCACCCTTCCTGCGGCCGGACTGTCCGGTTTCGAAACTCCTCTCTCCGAGGAAGAAGCAGCCATACAGGCCTCTGTGCACCGTTTCGCCAAGGACGTGCTGCGTCCTTTGGGTCGCGAGCTGGACCGGATGACCGCCGAAGAAGTGGCTGCGCCGGGCTCTCCCTACTACTCGGTGTTCAGCGAATTCGCCAAGCTGGGGCTGGACCCCGCACTGCTAGCGGAGCTGCCGCCGGAGATGGCAGTGCGGATCGAATCCATGATCGGCGAAGAGCTGGGGTGGGGCGATGCTGGCCTGGCGGTCTCCCTTGGTTGTGCTGGCTTCCCCCTGCAGATGGCCGTCGCTGCCGGCAACGCCGAACTGATCGAGTTGTGCCAGGGGCGGATCGGTTGCTGGATGGCCACCCAGCCGGATCGCGGCAGCGACAACCAGTTGCTCGATATCAAGCGCGATTGGCCCGTAGGTACGCCGGCCAACATCGGGAACCTGACCGCCAAGGTCGTTGGCGACGAGATCATCATCAATGGCCAGAGCTCGGCCTGGGTCTCCAACGGTGCTGTCGCGCAGGTGGCATTCGGTCTGATGTGCGCCGACTACGGTGACGGTTTCTACGGTGAGGATGGATTGCCCAATGGCATCGCTGTGA
Organism: Pseudomonas sp. JS3066; assembly: GCF_036328175.1. Classification (NCBI taxonomy): domain Bacteria; kingdom Pseudomonadati; phylum Pseudomonadota; class Gammaproteobacteria; order Pseudomonadales; family Pseudomonadaceae; genus Pseudomonas; species Pseudomonas sp. JS3066. Next base: position 3,210,931 of record NZ_CP143312.1, on the reverse strand, counting down.
TCGTTCCGCTGGATATCAAGGGGGTTTCCAAGGGCAAGCCCCTGGAGAAGATCGGTCAACGTTCCTTGCCTCAGGGGGAAATATACTTCGATGACGTACGTGTCCCGCGCCGCTTCGCCATTGCCGAGCGGGACGGTTACTACGGCGCCGTGAGCTCCTCCTGGTCCTATGCCGGTACCCATATGAGCCAGGTCTTCACCGGTGTGGCTCGGGCGGCCTTCGAACTGGCGTTGCAGTACTGCCACGAGCGCCGCCAGGGTGGTCGGATGCTGATCGATCACCAGATGACCCGCCTGCGCTTGGGCGAAATGCTCCGCCGCGTGGAAATCGCCCGTGCGGTTGCCCGCCGCTCACTGAGCTTTGCACGCCTCTCGCCACAGACCCATCCCTATGCCACAGCCTCGGCCAAGGTCACCGTGACCGAAGAAGCGTTGGCGGTGGTGGAGGAGGCATTCCGCCTGTTCGGCGGCAATGGCACCACGCTCGAGTACCCCATCGAGAAGCTGCTACGCGACACCCAGTCCGCCCTGATCGAAGACGGCGAGAACCGCATCCTGACCATGCGTCTGGGGTTGCTTGCGCAGCAGCTCTACGCCGAAGGCTGGGCCCAAAACTGATTCGATCATCCGATTCAATCCATCCAAGAACAAAAGCGAGGAACACCCCAATGGCCAAATATCCTGTCGTTGTCTATGGCGCGAGCGGTTACACCGGCATGCTCACCATGGACTGGCTTATTGACCAGAAGATCCCCTTCACTGCCGTGGCCCGTAACGCCAAGCGTGCCCAGGAGATGATGGCGCAACGCGTCGTCGGCCTGGAGTCGGCCACCTACGAAATCGTCGAGTGCCCTCACGAGGTCGAGGCCCTGACTGCCGTCTTCAAGGGTGCAAAAGTTGTGTGCAACACCGTCGGCCCGTTCGTCAACTTCGGTCTGACCACCGCTGAGGCTGCCCTGAAAGCTGGCTGCCACTACCTGGACCCGGCCGGTGAGCAGGAGCATATCCGTGCCCTGCGCGATCAGTTCGGCGAGCTGTACCGCCAGGCCGGCCTGCTGCTGTCGCCCTCGCTGGCCTACATGTACACCTTCGCCGAGATCGCCGCTGAGCTGGCCCTGGAAACCCCCGGTGTCGACTCCCTGGAAACCGCGACCCTGACCCGCGGCCCGCGCGTGGGCGCTGCCGGCGTGACCGTTGGTTCCACCGCCACCATCTTCGAAGGCTTCCGTCACCCGGGTGGTTACCTGTGGGAGAAGGAACTGATTCCGTACGCGCCCAACACCAGCTTCAACGTGGTCTGCCCCAGCCTGCTCGAGTCCGTGTTCTGCTTGCCGTGGGGCGGTACCTCGCTGCCGATCTATTTCCAGAATGACGGCCGCGTGCGCAGCTGCATGTCCTGTGTCGGCTTCTACGACAACCCGGTGATGAGGACCGTCCATGCCCTGGGGCAGAAGTGGGAGGCCGAGTACAAGCATCTGCCGAAGGAGCAGCAGGACGCAGTGATCCAGAACCTGGTGGATTCCACCACCCCGAGCATGCCGCCGCGCGAGCGCAGCACCCTGCAGCGCACCGTGGACTTCGCCATCGGTCGCGGTCAGCTGTCGGCGGTGCGTGCCACCGTGCACGGCATCACCCCCTATATCGCCACCGGTGCGCTGCACGCGGCGGCTGCGGTCAAGCTGCTGGACAACGACGTTGCCAAAGTGGGCTTCGCGTCCTCCTCCAAGGCCTTCGGCCACCGTTACATGCTCGGCTTCCTCGAGCAACGCGGCCTGGCTCGCGCAACCATCACCCAGCTGTGAAGTGACGACGATGGCAATCATTGATTTCTTCGACCGTGGCTGGCGGATCAATCCGCAGGGGCCTGCCTATATCCAGGACGGCACGGTCACGACCTTTACCGAAGCGGGGGACATGTCCTGCCGCATCGCCAACGCACTGCTGGCCAGTGGATTCGCGTCCGGGGTGAAGGGCGCAGTCTGGGCAGCTAACGATGTAACCGCCTGGCTCTGTGCCCTGGGTCTGTGGCGCGCCAACCTGTGCTGGATTCCGGTGGGCGCGCGCAACGCGCCCGAGGAGAACCGCTACGTACTGGACGCGTTCGACTGCGAGATCCTGTTCTTCCAGCGCGAATTTGCCGAGACCATTGCTACCCTGCGGCCGCAGCTGCCGAAGATCAGTCAGTGGGTCTGCATAGATGGTGAAGTGGAGGGGGCCGAATCGCTGGAGCAATTCATCGCGCAACAGCCGGCCACAGATCCACGTGTCTCCGTCGATCCGGACGATGTGATCTGGCTCGGGCCCACGGGTGGCACCACGGGCTTGCCCAAGGGCGTCATGAACACCCATCGCAGCGTGCAGACTAGCTTTGCGCACTTCATGATTAACACGCCGTATCCCGCCAATATCCGGCCGGTGAACCTGGCGGCAGCGCCGATGACCCACACCGCCGGCATGCTGTCGATGCCCTGCACGGCCAGGGGCGGCGCGGTTGTGGTCATCACCAAGCCGGAACCACAACTGTTGCTGGCGGCGATCCCACAATACCGGGTGACGGAGTTCTTCTTGCCGCCAACGGTCATCTACCGACTGCTGGATATTCCCGACCTGAACAAGAAGGTCGACTTCTCGTCGCTTCGCTACTTCCTCTATGGCGCTGCACCGATGTCGGTGGAGAAGTTGCGCAAGGCGATCGAAGTCTTCGGCCCGGTCATGATGGAAGGCTATGGGCAGACGGAGGCGCCGGGCGCGATTGCGCACCTGACGCCGGGCGAGCACTTCGTGAATGGTGAAGTGGCCAGCGATGAGCGGTTGTCTTCCGTTGGAAAGCCCAACCCCCTGGTCCGCGTGGAGATCATGAACGACGGCAACGAGATTCTCACCCAGGGTGAAACGGGTGAGATCTGTGTGCGCGGCGACCTGATCATGAAGGGCTACTACAAGGATCCGCAGAAAACGGCGGAGACTCTCATCGATGGCTGGCTGCATACCGGCGATATCGGCCACATCGATGCCGACGGCTACTTGCACATCACCGACCGCAAGAAGGACATGATCATCTCGGGCGGGTTCAACGTGTACCCGAGCGAGGTTGAGCAGGTGCTCTGGAGCCATCCTGCCGTACGCGACTGCGCGGTTATCGGCGTGCCCGACGAGACATGGGGTGAGGCGGTCAAGGCCGTCATCGAGCTGAACGAGGGACAGACCGTCGACGCCGACGCACTGATTGCGTTGTGCAAGGAAAAGCTGGGTTCGGTGAAGGCGCCCAAATCGGTGGACGTCATTGAGGCGCTGCCACGCAGCCCGGTGGGCAAGGTGCTGAAGAAAGACCTGCGTGCCCGTTATTGGCAAGGCGCCAACCGGCAGATCTGAAGTCGAGGAGTCTTCTGATGGAACCCATTTACATTGCCGGTATTGCCATGACCGAGTTCGGTCGTCATCCGGATCGCAGCCTCCAGGACTTGGCCCTGGAGGCGCTCAACGGCGCCTTGGCGGATTCCGGCGCGCAGCGCTCCGACATTGGTGCCGTCTTCTATGCCGGTATTACCAACGGTGCGTTGCAGGGCCAGCTGTCCATCCCGGGGCAGGTGATCATGAGCAAGATCGGCATCGAAGGGGTGCCGGCCTACAACGTCGAGAACGCTTGCGCTTCAGGCAGCACCGCCGTTCACCTGGCAGTGCAGAGCCTGCGCGCAGGCGCTACCGATGTGGCGCTGGCCCTGGGCTGCGAGAAGATGGTGGTGGCCGACAAGGCGAAGTCCTTCGCCCTGTTCGAAGCAGGGTGGGACGTCGCCCGCGCCGAGGAGAACTTCGCCATCCTGTCGAAGATGGGCGACGGCGTCGTGCCGCCGCCCGGCTCGGAGTCCGACCGTCCGTACAGCCGCTTCATGTCCATCTACGCCGGCTTCTGCCGTTGGCACATGAAGACCTACGGCACCACCCAGAGGCAGATCGCGGCGGTGTGCGCGAAGAACCACAACCACTCGGTGCACAACCCGTACTCCCAGTTCCGCAAGCCCTTCACCATCGAGGAAGTGCTAGCGGCGCCGCCGATCACCTACCCGATCACCCTGCCGATGTGCGCACCCATGACCGACGGCGCCGCCGCCGCGATCATCTGCACCGAGGCCGGTCTGAAGCGGATCGGAGCCGACCCCCGGCGCTGCGTGAAGATCGCCGCCAGCGTGATCCGCAGCTTTACCCTGCGGAGCATCGACGAGCCGGAGAAGCACGTCAGCCACCTAGCCGCGCTGCAGGCCTATGAGATCGCCGGCCTGGGGCCGCAGGACATGCATGTCGCCGAGGTTCACGATGCGTCCGCCATGGGGGAGATCATTCAGGCGGAGAACCTCGGACTGGCGCCCCTGGGGCTGGGCGGGGTCTGTGCCGAGCGCGGTGATTTCACCGTGGGTGGCCGAGTCCCGATCAATCCCTCTGGCGGGCTGGAATCCAAAGGGCACCCGCTTGGCGCAACCGGCATTGGCCAACTCTACGAACTGACCACTCAGTTGCGTGGCGAGGCGGGTGCCCGGCAGGTCGAGGGCGCGCGCCATGCAATCCAGGAAAATGGCGGTGGCCTTATCGGGGTCGAAGAAGGCGCCGTCGCAGTTCACATCCTGAGCCGATAGGAGAACGTGTCATGTCAGCACCCCGTCGAGACGCGGAAAACAAGACCAGCTGTGGAGTCGCGCATTTTCGTCGGCTCGGTGGGTGGGTGGAAAGGCCGGCTGACATGCAGCCAGAGCTGGAGGGTGATGTCAGCGCCGATGTGATCGTGGTCGGTGCTGGCTTTGCTGGACTGTCTACTGCATTGGAGCTGACTGCACTCGGTGCGAAGGTAATCATCCTCGAGCAAGAATTCGCCGGCTTCGGCGCGAGTGGGCGCAATGCGGGCTATCTCGGTGGCAGCCTGGGGATCGAATTCGAATTCTTCGTCAACCGCGTCGGCATTGAGCAGGCGCGGAAGATCGTCAGCTTCTATGACGAGGGGGTCACCTACGTAGAACGCAGGCTCGAAGAGCTCGGCATCGACTGCGACTACAACCGATCAGGAAATATTCGCGTCGGCGTTCATCCCTCTCAGGAAAAGAAAATGCGCAAGGCCATGGAGCTTGGTCTGGAGCTCGGCTCCACGACGCAGTTCCTGGACAATGCCGACATGCGCGCGCGCGGTATCCCGCCAGCCTTCCTGTTCGGTTATGCCCAGCAGCATGGCGGCACCCTGGACCCCGGCAAGTACGTGATGGGGCTGCGGCGCGCGGCGCTCCGGGCCGGTGTGAAGCTCTACGAGAACACGCCGCTGCTGTCCTACAGCGAAGGTCCGACCATCAGGTGTGCGACCAGGCGGGGCACCGCGAGCGCGTCCTATGTTGTGTTAGCCACAAACGCCTACACCCCGCAGCTCGGCCTTCTAAGGGACAAGGTGGTACCGCTACGGGTCTCGGCGATCGAGACGGAACCCCTGTCGGCAGCGCAACTGACCTCGCTGGGCTGGTCGGGCAGGGAAGGCTTGATCACCTCGCACTGGACGATGGAGAGCCATCGTCTGACCGCTCGCAACACGCTGGTCATCACAACGAAACGGCTCGGTTATGCGTATGGCTCGCAAACCCCAAATGTGCCGGATGAAGTCGCTTATCGAGAATTGGCGGTGGCGCTGAACGATCGATTCCCAACCTTGCGCGGCCTCGGCATCCAGTCGAGTTGGAGCGGGTACGTCAGCATGGCTTATGACGCGCTTCCGGTTGTTGGTGAGACGGGCGCCCAGAAGAACGTCATTTATACCGCCGGGTGTTCCGGGCACGGCGTCGCCACCCAATCGTTGATGGGCTACCTGCTCGCCGAGCGAATTGGCGGTGTCGAGCATCCTCTGCTGGCCGCGTTGCGCCACAAGACGCCCTCGACCCTCCCTGAGCCCTTGCAGTGGTGCGCCGTCAAGCTGGCGCTGGGGGCGGCGAACCTGATGGACAACTGGGTGAATCGTAAGGTGCAGGGCGGCGCCGCTAACTGACCGAGAACCGGAACTGACGTCGCGGGAATCTCCGCACAGTTCCGAACACAACATTTCTGCTTGCGCGGAGCGATGATGAATAACAACTCAAAAGAGGCAGTGCGCGTCACCGCCTGGACCGCGATTCTGGGCGGCATCTTTGCCTACCTGAATGTCGGCTTCATGCTGATGGTCACCCAGGGTGATATGACCGTTTCACTGGACGGTGCGGCGATGCTGGCGTTCCCGGCAGAGATTCGAGAGTTTTTCCGGCTGTCCATGCTCGCCGACATTCTCGGTTTCTATCTGCCGGTGCTGGTGATCGGAGGCTACCTCTGGAGCGTCTTTCGTGAAGAGGCGGGCACCCTTGGGGATATCGCTGTGCTCGCCATCGCCCTCTACGTGGCCCTGGGTGTCATCGGCGCAGCCCTGCAACTTTCCGTGCTTAACCCGCTGGCCGACGCTCATGCGGCGGGTGGTGAAGCAGCCAAGGCAGCGGAAGTTGTCTGGACCAGCATCGCTGTCGGCAGCCAGAAAGGGCTGTGGTGGTGCGAGGGCCCGGTTGTGCTGTTCTGGGGACTGGTGGTCGGTGGCCATCTCAAGCGCGCGGGCTGGGGCCGGTCGGTGCTGCTGCCCCTCAGCTTCGTCGGCTGGTGCTTTGGCCTCTTCTTCCTGGCCGGGTTCTTCCCGCAACTGACCGGACTTTCGGCGGCCCTACTGGTCTTGGTCGTCCTGATCTTCCCGATGTGGATGATCCTGTTCGGCACGCAGTTGCTGCGCCGATCGACCTTCATACTCGCCACAGGGTGAACCCCAGGGCCAGGCCCCGAGGTTCGTTGAATTCCAATAAGCACATCGATCGCCGGGGCTCCCCGGTGAATCTCGCGGCATGCCATCGCCGGCCATTTTGGCTGTTCGCTGCCGTCTTTCCCATGCCGTAACAAGAACGACGACTTCAATAAAAAATACGTGAGGCTACGAGTATGGCGAACAAGCCCAACTCAAATTCTTCTCTCGATCTCAAGCGACGGCAGTTGCTGAAGCTGGCGGGTGCCACTGCAGCGATTGGTGGGTTCGGCCTGACCACAGGGCTGGCGCATGCCAGCGAGACGTCAGGTGACGCGATGGTGTCGACCGGGCAGGACGACGTGCTGGATGTCGTCATTATCGGTGCGGGGCTGGCCGGTCTGACCGCCGCCCGTGACCTGCAATTGGCCGGCAACCAGTCCTTCCTGGTTCTGGAAGCGAGGGATCGAGTAGGGGGGCGTACCCTCAATTACGAGGTGAATGGTTACGTCTCGGAAGTTGGTGGTCAGTGGATCGGGCCTGGTCAGACCGCCGTCGAAGACCTTGCGCGTCAGCTGGAGGTTGGCACCTTCCCGACGTTCTACGAAGGACGCACGGTCGTCATCGGCGGTGACGGTCGGCTGGAAGTCGATTTACAAGGAACCTTCGGCACCGACATGACCGTGGCTGGCAAGCTGAGCGAGATGTCTCGCGAAGTCCCCTCGGGGGCCCCCTGGAAATCCCCCAGGGCTGCTGAGCTGGACAAGCTCTCGGTCGGAGACTGGTTGGCCCAGCAAAACATCAAGCCGGAGGATCGGTCCGGCTGGGATGCCAGCATGACGCTGACTGGTGGCGTCACCCCGGCCAAAATGGGGCTGCTGCATTTCCTGTCCATGATCAATTCGGCCGGTTGCGACTACGAAAAACTCGACTCGATCAAGGACAGCGCGCAAGGCACGCGTTTCGTTGGCGGCTCGCAGATCCTCAGCATCAAGATGGCCGAGCAATTGGGCGATAAGCTGCGTTTGCAGTGCCCGGTGCGGAAGATTTCCGACTGGGATCGCGAGGTCGTGACCCTGCACACCGACCAGGGGGCGATTCGCGCGCGTAAGGTCATCGTGGCCATCCATCCGGCCCTGTGCAACCGGGTGCAGTTCGAGCCGGCCCTGCCGGCGGCGCGTGCAGCACTGCAACGTGCCTGGCCCGCGCATTCGCCGGCACGCAAGATGGCCATGGTGTATTCCCGGCCGTTCTGGCGGGACAAGGGCTTGAACGGGCACATCATGATGATGGGTGGCCCCATTATTTGGGCCTGGGACAACTCGCCGCCCAATGGCGAGATCGGCATCATCAATGCCTTCCTCTCCAACGCCAATCTGCCCTCGGATCATGAAACGGCCAAGCGCACGCTGACGGAAATCTTCGCCGACGTTTGGGGCGACGAGGCGCTGCAGCCCGTGGCATACCACGACCAGGACTGGGGGCGTGATGACCCCTGGACGCTCACCTGCGTATCCGCCATCCCGCCGGGCTTCTGGACCACCCATGGCGAGGCGCTGCGGCCACCCTGCGGCAACCTGATCTGGTCCGGTACCGAGACCGCTGATATCTGGGCCGGCTACATGGATGGCGCCGTACGTTCGGGCCACCAGAGTGCCCTGCAGGCGCTCAACGCGCTGCGTCGGGCATAGGAGGCGAAGATGAAGAAATTGATAGCGGTGGCTGTAGTCGTGGTCCTTGCCGGGCTGCTGGCTTTTTACGGTCGGGATGCCCTTGATCTCTATCGTCTGATGGACCACATCAGCACTTCCACAGAGGCCAAGGAAGCCGACGGCGGCCCATGGCCACGACTGAGCGATGCCTGTGTAGGTTGTCATGGTGTTCAAGGCAAGTCGCAGCATCAGGGGTATCCCAGCCTGGCTGGTCAACCTGCTACCTACCTGGCCAACCAACTGCGTAACTTCGCCAGTGGCGCGCGGGCCAATCCGAACATGGGGCCGCTGGCTATGACCCTGAGCGAGGCCGACGTCCAGCAGTTGGCGGCGTACTTCGCCAAGCAGTCGGCTGCGCAAAACAGCTCCTTCAAGGCTGATCCCGTGCTGCGGGATAAGGGGCAGAGGCTGGCGTTGAACGGAGGCTGCGCGGCGTGTCACGGCGAAGGGCTGATGGGGCGCGACCAGTTCCCGCGGTTGGCCGGACAGGGGCATGACTACCTGCTGGCCCAACTGAATGCCTTTGCGGAAGGGAGGCGCAAGGATTCGACGGGCGCGATGACAGCCATCGTCTCGACCTTGTCCGCGGATGATCGTCAGGCACTTTCCCACTATCTCGCAGCGCTCGTCCCTGTGGCGAAGTGAACCATCGGTAGAGTATTTGATAGAGGTTATTGCTATGGAAATTAAGGAAGTTCTTGCGCTGCTTTCTAGCGTTTTCTTGATCACTTGCGGTGTGGTTTACGGCCTCAAGTATGTGCGCATTCGGAAGAACTATCTGCTCGGATTTGAGTGGCTGATCGTGGCCTTCTCTGCTTCGAATCTACTGCTATTCCTTGTGACGGGTTTCAAGGTTGGCTACAGCATCTCTTTCTTCCTCGATGCCTTTTCCCGCGCTTTCGGTGTCCCGATCGTGGCCACGCTTGGCCTGATGGCGGTCACCCATAACTACAGGCCTTCGGTTACCAAGGACATCATGATTTTCGGGGTCACCTTCGCCGCCACTTTCGTGCTGGTACTGGCCGACTTCGTTAAAGGGCTGCTGCCGTATTTCTACCTGATCATGTGGGCCTGCTACACCCTCTATCTCTGCTATTTCACTTGGCGTCTGCTGCGCGCCGGCGAGTTCATGCATGCACTGCTCAATGCCTTGACTACGGCGGCTGCTTTGGCCGTGGCGGTCGTCTATGACTTCCTCCCAATCCCGGGAGACGAGGACAAGATGGAGTTCATGATCTACGCCCTGACCGTTTGGGGTTGCCAGATAATCCAGCAGTACTACGCCTACGGCGCGCTGGAACGGGCGAAGAACAATTCGTTTCAATCGTTTGTCCACGCCAGGTAAGTGACCCGGAGTCTGACTGTAGTGAGCCACCATTGTCTGGCGGCTCACTACACAGCACCAACTTGTCCCCGAAAGAAACGCTCCACTTCATGCTGGCGATACCATTGTACGGCAACGATAGCGTTGTTGTCAGAGCCTGGGTTTTAACGATCGCCCCATCGGAAGCAGGCAGCCCTTTTTCATCAGTTCAATGGATTGAGCGGAGTGCTGATTCCTACATGCCTCCCCGGAAGTACGTGATTGACGTGCGAGGGGGGCGTGCAGGTATTCAGAAACTCCAGCGCTTACTCACGAAGCACAACAACAAGAGGTAGCGAAAGCATGGGAAAGATGGTCTTTTCAAATTGTTCGCTGGCGCTGAGCCTTGGCCTGATCGGTCAGTTCGCCCTGGGGGCGGTCAGTGTCGAGCAGGCCGCCCAGTTGGGCGCGTCGCTCACGCCTCTGGGAGCCGAAAAGGCGGGTAATGCCGCGGGTACCATTCCCCCCTGGGACGGGGGACTGTCCAGCGGTGCCGGCAATCGAGATGCCGCGGGATTTCTCAGCAACCCCTTCGCCACAGAGCAGCCGCTGTTCACTATCACCGTGCAGAACATGGCGCAGTACCAGGACCACCTGACGCCTGGGCAAATGGCGATGCTCAAACGCTATCCAGGCACCTACCAATTACCGGTCTACCGTAGCCACCGCTCCGCCAATGCGCCTGACTTTGTCTATCAGGCGGCCAGGGAGAATGCGACAAGAACCAGAATGGTGGACGGAGGCAACGGTCTGGAGAACTTCTCCACCGCGATGCCCTTTCCCATCCCGCAGGATGGCCTGGAAGTAGTGTGGAACCACATCACCCGCTACCGTGGCGGCAGCGCCAAGCGCAGCCATGTGCAGGCCACTCCGCTGGCCGATGGCAGTTTTGTGCCGGTGCACTTCAAAGATCAGTTCACCTTCCGTGATCGCGTTGCCGACTTTGATCCGGCGAACCCAGGAAACGTGCTGTTCTATTACAAGCAGTTGGTGACTGCTCCGTCGCGTCTGGCTGGTGATGTGCTGCTGGTGCACGAGACCCTCAACCAGGTCAAGGAGCCGCGCCTGGCGTGGCTTTATAGCGCCGGGCAGCGACGCGTACGCCGTGCGCCGCAGGTCTCCTATGACGGTCCCTATCCGGCTGCTGACGGCCAGCGTGTCGCCGACAACCAGGACATGTTCAACGGCGCACCGGATCGCTATGAGTGGAAACTGGTCGGCAAGCGCGAAATCTACATCCCCTACAACAGCTACCGGCTCGACGGGGCGGACCTCAAGTACAGCGACATCATCAAGCCCGGGCATATCAATCCCGAGCTGACCCGCTACGAACTGCATCGCGTCTGGCAGGTCGAGGCGACCCTCAAACCAGGCGAGCGGCATATCTATGCCAAGCGGGTCTTCTTCGTCGACGAGGACAGCTGGCAGATTGCGTTGGCCGATCATTACGACGCGCGTGGCGCCCTCTGGCGCGTCGCCGAAGGCCACCTCTCACCGATGTACGACCTGCAGATCCCCTGGCTCGGCACCGAGGCGCTGTATGACCTGATCAACGGCCGATACATCGCGTCCGGCATGCACAACGAGGAGAAAAAGGCGCTGCAGTTCGGCTTCACCTCCAGCGCCGCCGAGTACACCGCCGCCGCACTGCGAAGCTCAGGCATTCGCTGACGACTACTCCATAGTGGGCCACAAGCCCGCTCCTTTTTGCCGCCCTTCGGGGCGGTTTTTTTTCGGTTCTTCGCGGAATGTCGGGGGGAGAGGTCTGTTCACACTGGATTGGCAATGTTGCGCGAGCGCCGTTGTCTGAAACCAAGCCTGCGGATGTTGCCCTCTCTCCCGCCCCCGCTCTGCGCCCCAGCGGGATCGCTTCGCGCTCAGTCGTTCATCGGCACCGGAAGCGATGATTTCGAAAGCGTGCCTCTTTACCCCTGAAGAAGAGAGGGGTGACTCGCGCCGGGGAGTCCACGCAGTCCTGGATTCCTGTACGGACCTGAAATGACGCAATGAAGGTGACGCCGCGCGAACTGCTCCGTCAGGGCGGGCGAGCGGAATGGATCGTCCCTCGCGCCGTACTCCCGGAGCGACGATGCTGGGCGGGGACGCCGAGTTCGGAGGCAGGGGCCAGCCCTTTGGTTCCTTTTTAGAGGACGGGGGGCCATCCGTCGATTGAGAAAGGGACTCGCCCGGACAGGCGAAACAGACACCCGCAGGCCACGCGGGAATGAGCCAGGCGCCAATGCCTGATACCGGACTACCGTTCCGTTGCCGAGCTCTGGAGCAGGGCTAATTTCGTCTGATGAATATTAATAATAACGTGTGTTGTGTTAAATTTATCCGGGATTACCGTTCAGCAAAACACCACAGGCTTCAGAGGTTCGTGCCATGAAAGGCTCTATCGATTTTCAGCGCCGCACGCACAGAACTCCAGGAGTGCGTGCGTCGCTCAGTACTGCTCGTGCTTGAGCAAGGAGACCCGAGATGAAGCTACTCAAGACATTTCTGTTCTGCGGTTATACCTGCAGCCTGGCTATGGCACTGACGGGGTGTCAGGAAGAAATACAAACGACAGAGGCGCCGCGTCCCGTCCGCACGGTCATCGCGAAGTCTGTCTCAATCGGCGATGAGGTCGCCCAGACGGGCGAGATCCAGGCGAATGTCGAAACCAACCTCGGCTTCCGCATCGACGGCCGCGTCGCGACCCGTGCCGCGGAGATCGGCATGAGTGTCGTCAAGGGGCAGGTTCTGGCGACACTCGATCCGAACGACGTCCAGAACGAAGTGCTGACCGCCGAGGCCGAGGTGAAGAGTGCCGAGGCGGCGGAGGGATTGGCGAGGTCGGAGCTCGATCGGCAGCGCACCCTCTTCGCGAAGCAGTTCGTCGCGCGTGCGCGGGTCGAGGAAGCCGAGGCCAACTGGCGCGCCGCCAACGCCAAGCTCAAGGTCGCCAGAACGGGACTGCAGACCGCCCGCAACAAGCTGACCTACACAGAGCTCCGTGCGCCCGACGACGCCATCGTCAGCGCGGTACTGGTCAATGCCGGGCAGGTCGTCGATGCTGGCCAGCCGGCGATCAAGCTGTCTTCCACCCATGAACGCGATGCCGTCTTCAACGTGTCCGAGCGGATCTACACCAGTGTGCCCTCCGACGTGCAAGTCGAAGTGGCGCTCCTCTCCGATCCCTCGGTCAAGGTGATAGGCCGGGTCCGCGATGCGAGTCCAACCGCGGACCCGGCGACCCGCACCTACCGCGTCCGTATCGCGCTGCCCGACGCCCCCGTTACCATGGCGCTGGGCGCCACGGTAAGTGGACGCCTGATCCTGCCCGGTAAGTCGCTCATCATCCTGCCGTCCTCGGCCTTGACGAGCGAGGCTGGCAACGCTGCAGTGTTCGTGGTCCAGCCCACCAGCCAGGAGCTTGTCCGCAAACCGGTGGTGGTGGCGCGCTACACGGCGACGCAAGCGCTGGTCGAGTCCGGGCTCAGCGAAGGCGATGCCGTGGTCACCGCGGGTGTGAGCAAACTCAGGCCCGGCCAGAAAGTCACCTACGATGTCGGCGAGGTGGCCAAATGAGTTCGAACAAGGCAGGTCCGGAAGGGCAGGGCGGCTTCAATCTCTCGGCCTGGTCGATCGCTCAAAAGCCGCTGATCTTCTTCCTCATGCTGATCACGCTGCTCGGCGGCGCGATGAGTTATTCGAAACTGAGCCGCAACGAAGACCCGGCCTTCACCATCAAGACCATGGTGGTGGCCGCTCGCTGGCCCGGCGCGAACATCGACGACACGACGAAGCTGCTGACCGATCGCCTGGAGAAGAAGCTCGAAGAGATCCCCTGGCTCGACCGGCTCGACAGCTACACGCGCCCGGGCGAGACGGTGATCATGGTGAACCTGCGCGACGATGCGCCGGCAGACATCGTCCCCGACGCCTGGTACCAGGTGCGCAAGAAGATGGCCGATATCGCCGCGACCCTCCCCAGCGGGGTCCAGGGTCCGTTCTTCGACGACGAGTTCGGCGACACCTATGGCCAGATCTACGGGTTCACGGCCGAGGGATTCTCGGATCGGGAGTTGCGCGACTACCTCGAGGGCGTGCGTGCGGAATTGCTGCGCATCCCGAGCATCGGCAAGGTGCAGCTCCTGGGCGTGCAGGAGGAACAGATCGCCGTCGAATTCTCCCCCAGCCTGCTGGCCGCCTTCGGGCTGGACGAGCAGGCGGTGCTGAGGGCCCTGAGCGCTCAGAACGCTGTCAGCCCCGCCGGAACAGTGCGCCTGGCGGACGATAAGATCGCTCTGCGCGTGAGCGGCAGCTTCGTCTCCGAGGAGAGCCTACGGACCATGACGCTGCGGGCGAACGACCGGTTCGTGCCGCTGACTGAGCTGGCTACTATCCGGCGTATCCCGGCCGACCCGCCATCGCCGCAGTTCCGCGTCAACGGCGAGAAGGCGCTCGGCGTCGCCATCTCCATGGCCTCCGGCGGCAACCTGCTCGAATTCGGACAAGCGGTGCGGGACCGCATGGACGAGGTGAGGAGGGCGTTGCCCCACGGCATCGAGATGCTCCAGGTCGCCGATCAATCTACCGTTGTCAAGCAGGCCGTGAGCGGTTTCCTGAAGGTGCTGGCCGAAGCGATTGCGATCGTGCTCGCTGTCTCGTTCCTTTCGCTCGGCGTCCGCGCCGGCCTCGTCGTCAGCATCTCGATTCCCTTCGTCCTGGCTCTGACCTTCATCGGCATGGAGCTGACTGGCATTGGCCTGCAGCGCATCTCGCTCGGTGCGCTGATCATCGCCCTTGGCCTGCTCGTCGACGACGCGATGATCACTGTCGAGGCGATGATTGGAAAGTTGGAGGAGGGCTGGAGCCTCAAGCGAGCGGCGAGCTTCGCCTACGACTCGACTGCCTTTCCAATGCTGACGGGCACGCTGGTGATGATCGCCGGCTTCATCCCGGTCGGATTCGCCGCTTCGAGCGCGGGTGAATACTGCTATTCGATGTTCATGGTGGTATTGATCTCGCTGTCCGCATCCTGGGTGGTCGCCGTCCTTTTCTCGCCCTTGCTCGGCACCTTGCTCCTGCCGAAATCCTTACCGAATCATGGCCATGGCAACGGCCGGATCATGGGGCTCTACCAGCGTGCCTTGTCCTGGGCCCTGGGACATCGCGCGATCACGCTTGCCGCGGCTGGCGTCGCCTTCGCGCTGTCGCTTGTCGCCTCGGGCCAGCTCGAACAGCAGTTCTTCCCGCCCTCCGACCGGCCGGAGCTCCTGGTCAGCCTGACGCTGCCGCAGAACGCGTCGCTGGAGGCGACGGAGCGGGAGGCGCTGAAGCTCGAGAAGCTGCTCAAGGAAGACCCCGGTGTCGATCTGTTCTCGACCTATGTCGGTTCCGGTGCGATCCGCTTCTACCTCCCTATGGAGGTGCTACTGCAGAACGACAATGTGACCCAGGCGGTGGTGGTGACCAAGGGCATCAAGGAGCGTGACGCACTGCAGGCCAAGCTCGCCGGGCTGTTCAAGACGGAGTTCCCAGGGCTCATCGCGCGGGCGACACCTCTCGAGCTCGGCCCGCCGGTTGGCTGGCCCCTCAAGTACCGCGTCACGGGGCCCGACCAGAGCAAGGTGCGCGACCTGGCCGGACAGCTCGCCAACCTGCTCTCGACCAACACGGATACCCGCGAGGTGCATCTGCTGTCGGGCGAGCCGCAACGGAGCGTCATCGTCGCCATCGACCAGACGCAGGCACGGGCGCTGGGGCTTTCCTCCGAGGAGATCGCCAGTGCCATGGCGTCGATCTTCTCTGGCACGACCGTGACCACCGTGCGCGACCAGGATCGTCTCGTTGACGTGATCGTTCGCGCGCAAATCGGTGAGCGCACGAACCTCGCGACCCTGGCCAACCTGCAGATCCGCTCGGCCCAGGGGCTTGCCGTCCCGCTGTCGCAGATTGCCAGGCTCAGCTACGGCGTCGAGGATCCGATCATCTGGCGGAGGCAGCGTCTCCCGCTGGTCACCGTTCAGGGCGACGTTCGTGAGGGCGTCGAGGCGGCGACCGTCGTGCAGGCGCTCGCGCCCGCCGTCGCGCAATTTGCCGCCGGCCTGCCCAAGGGCTACAAGGTCGAAACTGGCGGCGCCGTCGAGGAAGCCGCGAAGGGGAGCGCCTCGCTGGCCGCCGTACTGCCGGTGACCGCACTCGTGATGTGCGTGCTGCTGATGCTGCAGCTGCGCAGTTTCTCGCGGATGTTCCTCGCCCTGGCGATGGCACCGTTCGGCCTGATCGGAGTGGTCCTGGCCATGCTGCCGACCGGAACGCCCATGGGCTTCGTGGCGCAGCTCGGCGTCATCGCCTTGGTCGGCATGATCGTCCGCAACGCCATCATCCTCATCGAGGAAGTGGACATCAATGTCGGCGCGGGCCGGTCGCCACGCGAGGCCATCGTGCACGCCGCGACGCACCGGGCACGCCCCATCGTGCTGACGGCCTGCGCGGCGATCCTCGGCATGATTCCCATCGCGCCGCAGATCTTCTGGGGGCCGATGGCCTTCGCGGTGATCGGCGGGCTCGCCATCGCGACGGTCGTGACCCTGACGGTCCTCCCTTGCGCCATTTCCCTCCTGCTGCAATGGGAGACAGGTCGGTGCAGTCGGCTAGAGCCCGAGCCCTTGCAACATACATAATCGGGCATCAGTTTCGGCATAGTGTTCAGACATGATTGGCAGGTCTCACTGTGCTGCATCTGATAACCCTGACCCAGAAATGCTTTAGGCATCAGCTTTGGGAGGATCCAGTTGAAAAGTCGGCACCGTCCCGGCTTCCTCGCGCGGAGCCGAAAAAACCGATTGATGCGTTGCTACGGGAAATCTGGAGTAGTCAACCCTGTTGCTCTGTCTACGGCATGTTGCCGTGACTTTGCCAGGGCTTGGGAAACCGGCGATGTCGGTCTCGCCGCGCTCGGACCAATCTACGGAGTCGAGCACTGGCGTAGGTTGGTGCGGGCGGCGTTACGCTGGAGCGATGCGTTCATCCAAGCCGATAGACGTCTTGCTCGTCCACCTGCACCCGCCCGTCGGCCAGAAGTTCGACCAGGTGCTGCGAAAACGTGCGGGTCTCGGCGTCCACGACCCATGCCGCCTCGAACCCCGGCGGATAAAGCATCTGCTCCGTAATGGCGCGTTGATCGTGCCGAACTTCGCGCAAGGCGGACTGGCGGAAGGTGCCCAGGTCTTCGTCAGCCTCGCCGCGCGTGCCCGGCCCACCGAGAACGCCGAGCTCTGTGCGCCCGCCACCTTCTACCCCATGCCGAGCATTGCCTATCGGCTTGCCCGGGTGGCGGTGGGGGATGGGATCGCTGCAGTCTCCCTGTACGCGGTGTCGCCCCACGACGTGGTGGCGGGTCACGCACTGCTGCGGGCAGGTAGCGGTGGCCTTTGGAACGAACGGGGACAAGCCCTGGGCAACGCGACACCGGTGACATTCAATCAACCAGTCGGGTATTGCTTCGGCGGCGGGGAAATAGCCTGTCAGGAGCTGATGAGACGCCCGTGGCAAATTGTTCTCGCAGACAGAGCATAGTTGTGTGGCGAGCCTACAAGCGGGCAGTCCCCCTCAGCCTATGTGAAAACCACTGCTGAGCTCTGCCGCGGGTCCGGAGCACCGAAGGGTCGTATTCGGGGGAGCACGTCAGCCGACCGAGCAAAGCTCCTACAGGAGTATCGTGTGCCAGATAAACGAAGGCGTACATTACCCTGGTGGGAGGTTCTCGATGAAGATCACTGCGATGGAACAGGTCGAATCGGTCAGTGATGTCCAGTGCGACGTTTGTGGCGCTAGCACGCGTGTTGAAGGGTATGGATTGCAATTTGGCACGCTTCGCGCCAGTTGGGGCTACGGCTCGGCCCATGATGGCGAACGCTATGAGGTCCAACTGTGCGAACCCTGTTTTTTCAGGACGCTTTCAGGCCTCAGGCGTGAGCGCATGGTGAACTTCATGTTCAGTGAGGAGGATCAAGACCTCAGCGATTTTGGGCGCGTTGCTCGCGATGACTTTTTCAATGACGGCGGTAACTCGGCCACCTAATTTCCCGCTGGGGCCGCAACCTAGCAGGATGAAAATAATCAGCTGCGGAGGGCGAAGGTATGCGGCTGTTTTCCCCTGGAGAAAGGTCGATGATCGACCTTCAATCAAGGAAAGCAGAACGGAATCAGAAATTCTTCCCTGCATTGGGCTACGCGAGCTAATCGTCCTTTCGGTTAATGACTGATGTTCTTGGTTCTGATTCGCCCGAGTCGCAAGACGGGTCGGCTATCGATCTGCGGAAACCCCTGACAGCTTCTCCCAGGTCACCGCCGAGGTGCCTCAGACGCTTGCCGCCAAAAAGCACCAGTGCGATCAGAAGAATCACTGCCCAGTGTTTCCAATCAAATATGCCCATTCTTAATTCTCCACGGGTTGTGCGACTGATTTTTCCGGACCTTAGTACTGGCACAGCGATGACGTGACTGATGTGCGCAAAGCGAAAGCGAATCGACAAGGTCGGAGCTAAATCCTGTCTCCGACACTAAATGCCTACCAACACGGATCAGCCGATGGCCTGGGTCACTAGCGCGAACTGCCGGACACCGCCAAGGGGTAGGGGCGGGGTTCCGCGCGCCATCTGTGCGACGCTATCGACGTGCCGCAATCCCGCATCGCTCAACCAGTCGCCGAGCCCGATGTCCGCCAAGACATCCAGGCGCACAAATTCCCCCTGGACGTGGTCAAGCAGCTCGGCGATCAGATTTTTGGCCTGTCCCGGCGTCTCCGCGACAATAGGGCCGATGACGTGGCCACGGCCGAAGGCGCGGAGCATCGCGAAGGCGCGCAATCGGCCATCGCGCTCTATGACGGTCGTCCGCTCGATCGCGTCTTGGAGATCCTGGAATACACGGGTTCTGTCGAGACCGCTGCCCGCATGGGCCAGTTCGAGTACCTGTGGCCAGTCCTCGACGCCGGAAACTCTGCAGTGTTCGCCCGCCGCCAGGGCAGGGCGCGCAATGTATTGCACGTGACCTTGGTGCTGATGAATCTCGCCGAACTCGACAAACCCCTGGCTGGCATACAGCGGCACGCCAGCGAGGGTGGCGTTAAGTATCGCGATAGTCGAGCCGCAGGCCTGCAGCGCCTGCTCCATTAACTTGCGCCCGATACCTTGTCCCTGATACTCGTCGCTAACGATGACCAGGCCGATGGTGGCGTAGTCCCCTTGCCGGCAGGAGAAAGCCGTTCCGATCAGGCGACCGGCATCCTCCACAACGAACCCTTCAGCGACGCGTTGCAGCATGGCCCAGTCGTCCAGGCGATGCGGCCATTTGAGCTGCACAGACAAGGTATGGGCTGCCGGCACGTCGGCGGCAGTCATGGGGCGATAGGTATACCGATGATTCTTCGAGTTGGGCATGACAGGTCTCCGTGGATGGGCCGCACGGCATTGATTGCGGGTTAGATGGAGCCTGTATCCCACCTGCGCCGAAGCGTGGCAATAGCCACCGGCCAATTCGGCATATTCGCCAAGCGGACAGTTCTGCAGGCCATAGTTGTTGCTCGAACGGGCGTAGGGATCAGCAGTAAATGCCGGCCGAGATTTTGCCTTGTAGCTCGTGGTTGCAGCTCTCCAGGAGGATATTGACTCACCTTCGATCGTGCCCGTGGCGAGCCATGATTCATCCATGATTGATACACGAGGCCTTCGTCGTCGAGGACATCCCTGCCACTCCACTCGACATTGGACTAATTGAATCTGCAGGGTGTTATCAGCATGGAGGCGACAGCAGTGCGAATAGCCGCTGCCGTCACGCAACCACCTTCACAAGTACGGTCGGGCACAAAAAAGACGCCCGGTTGGGCGTCTGGAGGCAAAGGAGCGTGGAGGATGCCTTCGAAAAGAACTTGCCGATCCCTGGCAGAACAAGGCGATGACTGCGCTTACAGGATGCTCAATGGGTACTCGATGATCAGGCGTACCTCATCGACATCATTGTCGAACGAACTGGAGCGATGGGTGGCCTGGCGCACGCGGAAGGACAGGTCTTTGGCCGCGCCTTCCTGGACCACATACTTGGCTTCCAGGTCGCGCTCCCAGTGATGCTCATCGTCCGCTCCGGCGCGGAAAGAGGTGCCAGTCGGATCAGCTTTGGTGAAGTCGATCTGATCGCCTTTGATGTAGCGCGCCATCAAGGTCAGGCCCGGCACGCCGAAGCTTGCCATGTTGAGGTCGTAGCGGATTTGCACCGACCGCTCGTTGGGGGCGTTGAAGTCCGAGTACTGAACGGAGTTGGCCAGCCAGATCGAGTCGACGCCGATGTAGTCGAAAGTTTCATCACCGTCGATTTTCTGATAGGCCAGAGTCAGTTTATGCGGGCCGAAAGCATACGCGGCTTTGGCCGACCAACTGGTAGTGTCCAGTTCACCGGCACGTGCTTCTCCTTCGTCACTGGTCTTGTACGCAGTCAGACCGAACGACAGGGCGTGTTGGTTGGCAAGCGGGAGGATGTACGAGGCGCTGCCGAAGTATTGTCGCCACACCTCCTCGGCTTCGCTGGCGTAGGCCATGAAGACGAGCCTGTCGTTGACCTTGTAGGAGCCCCCGAGAAAGTCGACGCTGTCCGCTTCTACGCCGCCGTACGTGGTCAGCAGCTTGTCGTCGGAGTTGGTCGAGTTTCTCCCGTTGTACGCGGTGAAATGGCCTGCCTCGAGGAGGAGGTTATTGAGCTCGCTGCTGGACAGTTGGAAGCCGGTGGCCACTTCCGGCAGCAGGCGGTTGTCACCCATGGCGAATACCGGTGCGGTCGGGCGCTGTTCGCCATACTTCAGTACGGTGGAGGAGACACGCATCTTCACTGCGCCGCCGATCTCACCGAATGCATCCGGGACTTCAGCGTCGGCCGTCTGGTTGTTGCTGATCGGTAGCAGGCCTGCGCCAGCGCGGCCGCGACCGGTATCAAGCTTGACCCCGCCATAGGCGAAGGCATCTGTGCCGAACCCGACCGTGCCCTGCGTGAAGCCGGAAGTGAAGTTGAGCATGGCTCCGTGCGCCCACTCCTCACGATAACCATTGCGCTCGCTGACGGGCTTCGAGCGGTTGATCCCCTGGCTGTTACTGCCGCCGTGACGGAAATCTCGGTTCATGTAGAAGTTGCGGTTGAGCAGAGTGAGGCTGCTGTCTTCGATGAAGCCTTTGGCTTGTTCCTGGCCCGCTACGGCCAATTGCGAGACGGCGGTGATCGCCAGGGCGAGACAGCTCGGTTTAAGGGCGCTCATGGAGTACTCCATTGATCTTATTAGTGTTCATTGCCCAGATGGGGGACAACGCTTTTATGGCAGCTCAGATGAATCGCGTCGGTTCGAGGTGTGACGACGTTAGGTTCGTTCGGTCATTGAAATCGACTTAGTACGTGGCTGGCCGGCGAGGACCGAACCCGTCCTCCCCTCGAACGCGGTGGCTATATCTCAGCTGCAAATAAGGCCTGGCAAGGGGGGCGGATCAATTCGGTGGATTACATAAGTTTCGGATTTTCAGGCAGCAGCTAATGCTCGAGCGGGGTGGGAAGTCCGCAGCAAATATCGGGTGATATTTCCTAGCATGAGACCTGGCAGCGGAGCCCACCAAGCCGGTGCCACACCTTCTTTTCGACCTCCTTCATGAGTCGCCGATGCGCGCCTCGTCTACTCCCCATCATTGGAGACACTATCCATGTCACACCCTATTGCTTCGCTGCTGGTGCACGCCGACGGCATTCCCGCTGCAGCGTTTCCCCCCGCCTCCCTGAGTTCGTCCGATCCCTTCGGCGACGTTCGCCAAGTGGCCTATCAGGGCGACGATGGCATTTCCGCTGGCACTGTCCAGGCAAGTGGAGAGCTAGTCGTCGAGGATTACCCGCACACTGAAATGCTGGTCGTCCACTCCGGACAGGTCACGCTGCAGGACGAGCAGCAGATAATCGAACTGAGCGTCGGAGCCAGCGTGGTGATCGGTCGTGGCACGGCGCTGCGCGTGCAGGCGCAGGCTGGCAGCCTCTGGGCGTTCTTCGCGTTGAGCCAGGCCAGCGGTGAGCGCAAACCCGGCCTGACTCCACTCAATCCGCGTGCGGCGCTGAACCCCTCGCAAGGGCCGGATGCGCAGATCCTGATCAGCCCCGCCCCGCAATGCCGTTCCCATAACGCGTTCGTGGACAGTGCCAGCAATCTGCTCATCGGTGTCTGGGATTCGACGCCCTACACGCGTCACGCTCGTCCGCACAAGGTGCATGAGCTGATGCACCTGATCGAAGGCAGCGTCACCCTGCAGCTCGCCGACGGCGTCGAGCTGAAGGTCAATACCGGCGATACGCTATTCGTGGCCCAGGGCACACCCTGCGCCTGGGAGAGCAGCGTCTACGTTCGCAAGCTGTACGTCGTCAAATAAGCCTTGGTGGTCGGCGCTTGCGCGATAGCGATCCGCAGGCGCTTTACCAGTTGGCCCCCGGCTCTTCTGCTCTCTTTATGGCGTAATTGTCCCGAGCGGCACGCCGGGGCTGCCGCGTTTCAGCCAACTGGATTGGATTGCAGAAGAGGGGCAGGGTTGCCCAAGGCAGTCCGATACTCGCTCACAGGTTCGAGCAGCTCGGTCGATAACGAAGGGGAGAAGAGGCGGGAGCGAGGCTCCCGCCAGAGCGGCGAGGTGCTCAGAACTCCGAGACCTTGCCCCAGACGCCTTTGTTCAGGCGTGCGAGGCTGTACTGGGTATGGTCCACGAACGGCGTCTGCCCCTGTGCCAGTTCGGCGATCAGGCGCCCGGCGCCGGGGCCGATGCCGAAGCCGTGACCCGAGAAGCCTGCGGCCAGAATGAAGCCAGGCAGGTTTTGCGCCTCATCGATGACTGGTACACCATCGGGGGTACTGTCGATATAGCCGGCCCAGCCTGCCTGAACCGGTACGCTGCCCAGAGCGGGCAGTAGTCGGCGCGCGCGGGCCAGCGTATCGCGCAGTATCGATTCCGACGGGCGCGGATCGAGGATGCGCACCCGCTCCATCGGTGTGGGCCGGTCGAGCGCCCATTTGCTGCGCGTCTCGTGTCCGTATTGCCAACCCTGCAGGTCACCCGGTGAGAGCATTTGCCAGCGCTTGGCGAACATCGGCAGAAAGTACGAGGAGAAGCGTAGTTGCTGTGGCGTCGGATCCACGCAGGCACGTCCGGAAATGGCCAAGGTATAGCCGCCGTCGCCCCGCCGGGTGACGGTCACCTCACTGGTATGCAGCGCATCTGGAATCCCCTGTATACCCGGCATAACCGAGAGAATGGAGGAGCGCACCGAGGCCTGAGGAAAGCGAATCCCAAGCTGGGCGCAGAAAGAGGAGGCCCAGGCACCGCCGGCCATCACCACCTGGCGGGTCTTGATCACGCCTTTTTCGGTGATGACTCCCGATACGCGGCCGGCCTCGGTCTCAACGCCGCGGGCGGCGCAAAACTGATGGATCGTGCCGCCATGCTTGATGACGCCCTTGGCGATCAGCGGTGCAGCCCGCGCCGGATCGGCGATGCCGTCGAATGGCGAGAATACCCCACCCAGCCAGGGCTTGCCGGTGGCCGCGCCACGTTGGGTGGCTTCGGCGCTGCTTAGCATATGGGTGGTGACTCCCTGGGTGATGGCGAAGTCGCGCCACTTGGCCCAGCCATCGAGTTCGGCCTGGTCATCCGACAGATAGAACAGCCCACAGCGGCGGAAACCGAGGTCTTCGCCGAGGTCGGCGCTGATCTCCTCCCAGAGCGCAAGGCTCTTGGTCGATAACGGCAGTTCGCGCGCATCGCGGTTCTGCTGGCGGCACCAGCCCCAGTTGCGGCTGGATTGTTCTGCGCCAATACGTCCCTTCTCCACCAGGGCAACACTCATGCCCTGGCGCGACATGAAATAGGCGGCGCATACGCCAATGATGCCGCCGCCGATGACGACGACATCGGCGCTTTTTGGCAGCTCCGGACTGGACAGCATGGTGATCAAGGGAGCCGGCATTCTGTTCTCCTAGCCTGGAACCTGTTGTTTTACGGCTTTGCAGAAATCGGTGCAGACCAGCGCTGCAAGGCCGTGTCGGCGCGCGCCGATTAAGTTGATCGATGCGCACCAGAGCGGATGATCGAAACTGAGATTCGGGTCTCCCGCCTTGTCGCTCGTTTCGGCGTGGCAGACCAGGCTCCGGCAGTCATCGATGCCGTTGCGCTGATCCTAATCTTAGGCATCACGCCCCGGCGGGGGCTGTCGTATTGGCCGTGTGCAATCGCAGAATCGGGTGTTTTCGAGGTTGCCCTCGGAAGTTTCTGCTGCGGTGTTGGGGGCGCCAGGTTCTGTAGCTACGGGAATGCCTGCTGCACGGCCTGGGGAGCGATGCGTGAGTTGCAGGAGTGGAGCGATAGCTTTCGCCGATGGCGATAAAAATGATCGGAAGTTGCGCAGTCGCCTGGTATCCGAAATTTTCTGCCGATTGCTCGGCGGCATACTGAGCGCAGCAGATAGGCACGGCACTCTCGAGTTATTTGCGCTGATCATGCCTGTACGAATCCCTGCCCCGATTAGAGAGCAACGAGACCCCGTAGATGAAAACACTGCTGCTCAGCAAAGAAGAAGTCGGCAGATTGATATCCATGAAGGAAGTCATAGGTGCTGTGGAAGAGGCCTATAAGGCTTTCAGCGGTGGGCAGGTGGAACAGCCCGATTACATAGGCATACATCTGCCGGAGCCGCGCGGCGAGATCGACTTCAAGGTCGGTTACTGCAAGACCAATGAAATAATCTCGATGAAGGCCTCGTCCGGCGGCTTCCTCGATAACCCGGACGCGCATGGTGTGCCCAATGGCATGGGTAGCGTTCTGCTGTTCGATGCCAGGAGTTGCGCGCTGATCTGCGTGATGGATGGAAGCCTGCTCACCGGCCTCAGGACGGGCGCGTCGGGCGCCGTCTCGGTCAAGGCGCTGGCGAGAAAGAACGCCAAGAAGATCACCTGCATAGGCACCGGCAACCAGGCGCGGATGCAGATTCGCGCCATCAGCCTGGTGATGCAGATCGAAGAGATCCATGCCTGGAGCAGAAGCCCGGAAACGCGCGAGCGCTTCAAGGCGGATATCGAAGGCGAGTTCGGCATCCCGGTGATCCTGGCGGACTCGAAGCAGGAGGCGGTCGAGCAGGCCGACATCCTCATCACCACCACCCGTGGCAAGGGCTCGCTGGTAGAGGCGAGCTGGGTGAAACCCGGCACTCATATCGTCGCCATCGGTACTGATATGAAAGGCAAGCAGGAGCTGGATCCCGAGATATTCAGGCACGCCAAGATAGTCAACGACTCGATCTCGCAGTGCATCGACAAAGGGGAAACCTGGCATCCGCTCAACCAGAAGATCATCGGTCTGGACGATATCCACGCCGAGCTCGGCGAGATCCTGCTGGGCAGAAAACCGGGCCGGGAGAACGATGATGAGATCACCATTTTCGACTCCACCG
Source organism: Pseudomonas sp. JS3066 (assembly GCF_036328175.1). Classification (NCBI taxonomy): domain Bacteria; kingdom Pseudomonadati; phylum Pseudomonadota; class Gammaproteobacteria; order Pseudomonadales; family Pseudomonadaceae; genus Pseudomonas; species Pseudomonas sp. JS3066. The sequence continues at coordinate 3,185,581 of NZ_CP143312.1, read as the reverse complement.
GCATGGCCATACAGGACAACACCACGGCCGAAAAAATCTATCGCAATGCGCTGGAAAACAACGTCGGAACCTTCTTCGCGTTCCTTTGAGACGTGATTTTCGGCAGTAGGAGAGAGGACATCATATGCGCGACCATCCGACCATTCAGGACATTCGAGAAGCCCAACAGCGGCTCAAACCCCATATCAAACATACGCCGCTACTGCGCGCGGAGAAGATAGAAAAAGCCGCCGGTTGCCAGCTCTATCTGAAGCCCGAAACCCTGCAGATCACCGGGGCGTTCAAGATTCGCGGCGCGTTGAACAAGACACTGTCGCTACCCAGGGAAGAGATCGCCAACGGCATCATCGCCACCTCGTCCGGCAATCACGCCCAGGGCCTTGCCTATGCTGCCCGCATGCTGGGCGTGAAAGCTATTCTGGTGTTGCCGGTGACCACACCGAAGATCAAGATCGCCAATACCGAAGCCCTCGGGGCGGAGGTCATTCTTTTCGATGGCGACACCGCTGCCCGCTGGAAAAGGGTGTATGAGATCGCCGAGGAGAACGGCTATGTGCCCGTCCATGCTTTCGAGGACCCGTTGGTGATGGCCGGCCAGGGCACCATCGGCTGCGAGATCCTCGAAGACCTGACGGATGTCGATACGGTCATCATCCCCATGGGCGGCGGCGGCCTGATATCAGGCATCGCCACCGCCATCAAGGAAACCCGGCCATCGGTGCGCGTCGTCGGTGCGGAGCCGGCGCTGACGCCTAAGTACTACCACAGCCGGTTGAACAAGCAGCGCACCACGCTACCCTTGAAGAACACTATCGCTGATGGATTGCGCATCAGCGTGCCGGGGCAGAACCCCTATCCGATCATCGAGCGCTACGTTGACGAGATCGTCCTGGTGGAGGACGAGCACATCGTCCAAGGCATGCGCGCCCTGGCCAAGGACGCGAAACTAATCGCCGAGCCCGCCGCCGCGATCGGTATCGGTGCGCTGCTGGCGGGTGTGGTCAAGGTCCGGCCGGATGAGAAGGTCTGCGTGGTGCTGACCGGTGGCAACTGGGACCTGTGCGACCTGGCCGAGGTCTACGCCTCTGCCTAGGCAATGGACAGTCCGCATAGAAAACCGTGATACCGCGTACTGCCGAACGCCCTTCCTTAATGGAGGGGCGTTTTGTTTTGCCAAGCAGGAAAAGAATGGGTCGCGCTGCCCAGAAAAACTTACTGGCCAACGCAGCTGCTACCCCCGTCTGAATGCGTGGGTGTGACGACGCCACGCCGGCCGATCACGGCCCTTCAAGGGAGGGCCGCAGATCCTGCCAGCATGCTCCGGATCAAGCAGGAATCTGCCTGAGTCACCCGGCAATAGAGCATTTCCGTAGGGCTGAGATTCATAGACTTGTAGTCACCAACCTGTCATCCACCTGTAGGAGATCGACCAAGTGACATACAAACCGAAATTCATCAGCTTCGATTGCTACGGCACGCTCATCAACTTCGAAATGGGCCCGACCGCGAAAAAACTCTTCGAAGATCGCGTTCCGAGCGAGCGGATGCCGGCCTTCCTGGACAGCTTTCGCTTCTACCGTCTCGATGAGGTATTGGGTGAGTGGAAGCCGTTCTTCGATGTGGTGGAGAACTCCATTCAACGCACGTGCAAGAAGCACGGCGTGGAATATCGTCCATCCGATGCGCTCGCCCTGTACGAGGCCGTGCCGACTTGGCAGCCGCACCCAAACGTCGTCGAGACGCTTGAGGCAATCGCTCCACATGTCCCGCTGGTAATTCTGTCGAACTCGATGGTCGATCTGATCCCGCACAGCGTCGCCCACCTCAAGGCGCCTTTCCACGCGGTCTACACCGCCGAAGAGGCTCGCGCCTACAAGCCGCGGGCGCAGATGTTCGAGTACATGTTCGACCAGCTCGGCTGCGGGCCGGAGCAGATGATGCACGTCTCGTCGTGCTTCCGTTACGACCTGATGACCGCGTCGGATCTCGGATTCATGGCCAAGGCCTTCATCGACCGCGGTCACGCGCCTGCCTGCGACGGCTATGGTGTCGACCGCCTGACCGATATTCGCCAACTTCCCGGTCTGCTCGGCCTCGATTGCCTAGCCCAGACCGCCCCGATGAAACGGGGCGAGTGATGGCAGACAATCGTCCGATGGCGGCAGCGGCGTTGAGCACGGCGGCACCCAACCTCGCCCCGAACGAGGTGCGGGCCTTGGTTCGCCGTCTCTACGGCATCGATGGCAGCGTTAAATCACTGGTGGGCGAACGCGACCAGAACTGTTGCGTGGAGACGGCCGACGGCAGGCGTTACGTCGTCAAGATCAGCAATCCATCGGAGCCACTTGCGGTGGTGGATTTTCAGATCGCGGCGCTCGAACACATCGCCCGCGTCGCGCCCGGCCTGCCGGCGCCGCGGGTGGTGCGCACGCTTGGCGGGCGTGCGCGCGACAGCGTAGCGCTGGCCGGCAGGGTGCAGACCAGCGTGCGGATGCTGACCTATCTCGAAGGCGTGCAGATCCGCGAAACCCCGCGTACCGCCGCGCAGCGTCGGGCCATGGGACGATTGCTCGCGGAACTGAACCTGGCACTGCGTGATTTCAACCATCCTTCGGCGACGCACGATCTGCTGTGGAACGTTTCCGCGGCGCAGCGCCTGGCATCCAAGCTCGATGCCATCGAGGACGCCCCGCGCCGCGCGCTCGCCGAGTCGTTCATGGCGCGCTTCACCGAGCATGTGCTGCCGCGTCTGCCGGCGCTCAGATCGCAGGTCATCCACAACGATTACCACCTCTACAACGTGCTGGTCGCCCCAGAGGACCATCAGCGCATCGTGGGAATCATCGACTTCGGCGATATGCTGCATGCCCCGCTGGTGGGGGAGGTCGCCACGGCGGCGGCCTTTCACATGACTGGCAGCGCCGATCCGTTCGAGGGGGCGGCGCAGTTCGTCGGCGCTTATCACGCCACGCTGCCGCTCAGCGAAATGGAGCAGGAGGTCGTTACCGATCTCATGGCCACACGTCATCTGATCACCGTGTTGATTTCGGAGTGGCGGGCCAGGCGCTACCCGGAGAACCGCGCCTACATCATGCGCCACAACCCCGCCTCGTGGGAGGCGCTGTCGCTGATGGCCGACCTTTCCCGCGATCAGGCGCGCGACCTATTACTCACCGAAGTACGCAAAGGACAAACCAATGAAGAGCACCACTGACCTCAACATGGTCAACGCTTATATCCCTGGACGCGCCGAACTGAGCCCCGCAACCGCGGCGATGATCGAGCGGCGCAACGCTTTGCTCGGCCCGGCCTATCGGCTGATGTACGAGCACCCACTGCATATCGTGCGCGGCGAGGGCGTGTGGCTGATCGATCCGGAGGGGCGCCGTTACCTCGACGTGTACAACAACGTGGCCTCGCTCGGGCATTGCCACCCGGCCGTGACCGAGGCAATCTGCCGGCAGGTGCAGACGCTGGCGACCAACACCCGCTATCTGCACGATACCATTCTCGAACTGGCCGAGCGCCTGCTCGCCACGGTGCCCGAGACCGAGCTCGCGCATCTGATGCTGACCTGCACGGGTAGCGAGGCAAACGACGTCGCCTATCGCATCGCCCAGGTGCGCACCGGCGGCACCGGCGTGATCGTCACTGAGACCGCCTATCACGGCTTCACCGATGCGGTGTCGAAGTTCTCGCCTTCGCTCGGCGTGACGGTTGATCTCGGGGCCCACGTTCGCCTGGTGCCGGCGCCGCGTCTCTACCATGCCGAGGGTGCCGATCTCTGCGAACGCTTCACCCGCGATGTCGAGGTGGCGATCGCCGATCTGCAGCGTCACGGCATCAAGCCGGCGGCACTCATCGTCGATTCGCTGTTCACCAGTGATGGCATCCTGCCTGAGCCAGCGGGCCTGTTGAAGGGCGCGGTCGAGGCGATCAAGCGGGCCGGTGGCATTTTCATCGCCGACGAGGTCCAGCCTGGATTCGGCCGGACGGGCGAGCACATGTGGGGCTTCCAGCGTCATGGCGTGATCCCCGACATCGTCACCCTGGGCAAGCCGATGGGCAACGGGCAACCTATCGCGGGACTGCTGGCCACCGCTGAGGTGTTGGCGGAGTTCGGCAAGAACTCCAGGTACTTCAATACTTTCGCCGGCAATACCGTCTCTTGCGCCGCAGCGTTGGCCGTGCTCGATACGATCGAGAAGGAAGGCCTGGTGCAGCATGCCGCCAGGGTCGGGAAGATTCTGCGCGAAGGTATCGCCGCGCTTGCCGACCGGCACGAGGCCATCGGTGATGTACGAGGTGCGGGCATGTTCGTCGCTGTGGAACTCGTCGCGGACCGCACAACGCGAGCCCCCGACCGCGAGCTCACCACCCGGGTGGTCAATTTGATGCGCGACAAAGGTGTCCTGCTCAGCGCCTGTGCGATGGGACACAATGTGCTGAAGATTCGACCACCGTTGGTGCTGACGGCAGAGCAAGCCGGTATGGTGATCGAGACGCTCGACGCAGCGCTGACTGAAGCACAATCTGCAAAGGCGCGCTAACCGGCCTCGAAGGTAATCGACATGCGACCTACGGCTTCCCTCGACCTGTTCGATATCAAGATTCTTTTGCATCTTCAGCGCGAGGGGCGCTGTTCCAATGTCGATCTGTCGGCAGCCATCGGCCTCAGTGAGAGCCCGTGTCTGCTGCGCACCAAACGTCTGCAGGATACCGCCGTCATCCGCGGCTACCGTGCGGAGGTTGCGCTGGAGAAGCTGGGCAGCCACGTCGTGGTGTTTTCCGAGGTGACCATCAGCAGCCATCGACCCCGCGACTTCCGCAAGTTCGAAGCCGGGGTTGGCAAGTATCAGGAGATAGTCGAGTGCTACAACGTCAGCGGCGGTTACGACTACCTGCTGAAAATCGTGGCACCCAGCATTACCTGGTTCCAGGCGCTGATGGATCGGCTGCTGGATGACGAGATCGGCATCGAGAAATTTGCCAGCCGGATCGTACTGCGTGAGCCGCTCGATCGACGCGGGTATCCGCTGAACACCATCGCAACCGGAAAGCCAAGTTGGGACTAATCAAGCGTCACATTGGCGCATGAATTTCGTCCTTGCAGCGCTATGAGTCTAGGGATGGAGTTTGTCTCCGGTCGTGCTTCTAAACTTTTTCGGCGTACCGGATAAGGCGGCTATGCGCAGCTGCTGCCAGGTGCGATGAGGGATTTCGGCATATTGCGCAAATGTCGGCTCGACAAGCCGCAGCTACTGCTCAGATGGGGGGTAAGGTCGGCAGCATATGTCGGGCAATGTTTTCTAGGATGGAGGCCTGGTCATGTACGCACCGCGCCGGTGCCAAGCCCTTATCCTGGAGTCCTTTATGAACAGCTTCGACCCTAGCATCGTCAAGGTCCGTAGTGCCCACTTCATTGGTGGCAGATACCGCGATGGCCTTCCGGGGTTGGATGTAGTGCGTCCCTCCGATGGCCGGTATTACGCACCGCTGCCGGTCGCCGATGTGGCACTGGTTGACGAGGCAGTGGAGAACGCCTGGCAGGCCTTTTGCCGCAGCGACTGGGCGAGCCGTCCGCCGCGCGAGCGCTGCCGTGTCCTGCGCCGCTGGGCCGATCTGATCGAGGCCGATGCAGCGACGCTGGCGCCGATGGAGGCTATCGGCTCGACCCGTCCGCATAAGGATGTGCTGGGCTGGGACATTCCCTACGTGGCCGAGGTGCTGCGCTTCTTCGCCGAGCTTGCGGACAAGCATGGCGGGCAAGTGGCAGCCACCCAGCGCGATCGTCTCGGGATGCAGATCGCCGAACCCTATGGGGTGATCGGTGCCATCGCTCCGTGGAACTTCCCGCTGAGCATGGCCAACTGGAAGGTCGCCCCCGCCCTGGCCGCCGGCAACGCCGTTGTCCTCAAACCTTCTGAACTCACGCCATTCTCCATCCTGCGCTACGCCGAATTGGCAGTGCAGGCCGGCCTCCCGCCAGGCATCTTCAATGTGGTGCAGGGCGACGGCCGGCTCACCGGCGATGCCCTGTGCCGCCATCCGCGAATCAGCAAGGTGACCTTTACCGGTTCCACTGCTACTGGGTCGAGCATCATGTCGACCTGTGCCAAGTTCGGGCCCAAACCGGTCACCCTGGAACTCGGCGGCAAGAGCCCGCAACTGGTGTTCGGCGATGTGCCGGACCTGCGCAAGACCGCCCTCAGCGTCGCCATGGGCATCACCGGCAACGCCGGCCAGGTGTGCGTCTCCGGTTCGCGGCTGATCATCGAACGCTCGATCCTCGAGCCCTTCGTCGAGTGCCTGCAGGGCTACTTCCGCGAGCTGCGTCCGGGCCATACCTGGTCGGCGCAAACCAGCCTGTCGCCTATCATCTCGCGTCAGCAGGCCGAGCGCATTGACAGGATCGTCCAGCGTTCACGCCAGGCCGGCGCCGAGGTGCTCGAAGGCGGCAGCCCCATCGACGGCCTCGGCGGCGCCTACTACCAGCCCACCCTGTTGAGCGTGGCGGACAGCCGCAACCCAGCGGTTCTCGAAGAAATCTTCGGCCCGGTGCTGACCATTCAGACCTTCGAAGACGAACAGCAGGCACTGCAGCTTGCCGAACACCCCACCTACGGGCTGGCGGCCGGGGTGCACACCGTCGACCTCAATCGTGCCCTGCGCCTGGTTCGCAGCCTCGAGGTCGGCACGGTGTGGGTCAACCGTTACGGACGTAGCAACGATCACGTGTTGCCCACCGGTGGCTACAAGCGTTCGGGCATCGGCAAGGATCTGGGCAGCGAGGCGTTCGAAGCCAATCTGCGGCACAAGAGCGTGCTGATCGACATCGGTTGATTTCTGCTGCGATATGGCCTGCAAGGGCGCCCCAATGGGCGCCCTTGGTGTTTGTGCAGGCCCGCATATAAGGTGTGCGGGACGCGGTTTTCCTGTTGGGGGGCACTCCGCAGAGTCTGCTGAGATTGGCTTGAATGATTGTCTTCTTGTATCGAGCGGATCGAGCTTTTAACGTCATCTGCTGGGGGCTCGGTGCTGTAATGAACTCGTGGTGCTGCGACGTATCGTCGCTTTTATCAACGAACTTTCAGGACTGCCCATATGAGCTTCATGCGCCCCAAGTACATCACCTTCGACTGCTACGGCACGCTGACCAACTTCCAGATGGGCCCGCTGACCCGCGAGCTGTTCGCCGATCGCGTTGCCCCTGAACAGATGGACCAGTTCGTCAAGGATTTCACCGCGTATCGCCTGGATCAGGTGATGGGTGACTGGCGGCCATATGATGAAATTCTCGATACCGCCATGTCGCGCCTGTGCAAGCGCTGGGGCATCGAATATCGCAACGAAGGCCAGCTTTACTACAACGCCGTGCCGACCTGGGGTCCGCATCCCGACGTGACGGCCGGTCTGGCGAAGATCGCCGACAAGATCCCGCTGGTGATCTTCTCCAACGCGATGGACGAACAGATCATGTCCAACGTCGACAAGCTGGGCGTGCCTTTCCACAAGGTTTTCACCGCCCAACAGGCCCAGGCCTACAAGCCGCGTCTGCAAGCCTTCGAGTACATGCTCGACAACCTCGGCTGCGGTCCGGAGGACGTGCTGCACGTTTCTTCGAGCTTCCGCTACGACCTGATGCCGGCCGAAGACATGAAGATCAAGAACAAGGCCTTCGTCGCCCGTGGCCATGAGCAGCCGGGTAACGCTTGCTACAACTACCACCAGATCGCCGATATCGGCGGTCTGCCTGGTCTGGTCGGCCTCTGACCAGCAATCGTTGCACCGCCTCGGCAAGAGGCGGTGCGACGCTGTGCCGTATGCCCGGCATGTGGCAACTCTGCCTTAGACGAATTTTCCGAACATAGGTCCACAGGGTGATCTCATGAGCGATAACGAAACAAAAGATGGTCGGCCGCTACGCAGCGCGCGCTGGTTTCGCAAGGATGACCTGCCTGGCTTCGTGCATCGTTCGACCTTGTCGACCGCCGGCTGGAGCCGCGAAGACCTGATGGAGCGCCCGGTCGTCGGCATTCTCAACACCTGGTCCGATATCAACCCGTGCAATCTCAATCTGCGCACGCTTGCCGAAGAGGTGAAAGTCGGGATTCTCGAGTCGGGCGGTATCCCGTTAGAGGTGCCGTTGATGTCGATCAGCGAGAACATCATCAAGCCGACCTCCTTCCCGTTTCGAAACCTGCTGGCTATGGAAGCTGAGGAGACCATTCGCGGCTATCCCTTCGATGCGGTAGTGCTGCTCGGTGGATGTGACAAGACGCAGCCGGCGCTACTGATGGGGGCCGCCAGCGCGGGCGTTCCGTTCATATTCCTTGCCAGCGGCCCGGCCACCCCCCGCTCGGCGACTGGCGGCAATCTGGCGAACGCCACCGGCGTCTGGCGTCTGGTCGATCAACTGCGTGCCGGAGAACTCTCCGAAGGCGATTTCGCTGCGTTCGAGCGAAGCGTGATGGGCACGGCCGGCCACTGCGCAGAAATGGGTACCGCTTCTTCGATGGCGGTCATCTGCGAGGCCCTCGGTGTGTCGCTGCCCGGCAGCAGCCTGGTGCCGGCGGTCGACCGACGTCGTCATCAGATCGCCCGCGAGGTTGGGCGTCGTAGCGTCCGCATGGCCGCCGATGGCAGCCCCCGCCCGAGTGAGGTTCTCGATGCGCGAGCCTTCGACAATGCCATTACCCTACTGTGCGCGGTGGGTGGATCGACCAACGTAATCATTCATCTGTTGGCGCTCGCCGGCCGCGTCGGGGTACCGCTGACTCTGGAGCGCTTCGACGAGATCGCCAGGCGTGTGCCGCTGATCGCCAACGTCCAGCCCGCCGGCGAACACCTCACCGAGCGACTGATGGCCGCGGGTGGCGTACCGGCCCTGCTCAAGACCCTAGAGCCTTTTCTGCATCTCGATGCACGCACCGTCGACGGCCGCACGGTCGGCGAGATTCTCGAGACGGCGGAGGTCGTCGATAGCGATGTGATCCGCCCGCTGGATAAACCGGTCAAGCCTGGCGAGACGATGGTTGTGGTCAAAGGCAACCTGGCACCGGACGGGGCGGTGATGAAGACCTGTGCGGCGGATCCCAGGCTGTTTCGTCATCGCGGCCCGGCGGTGGTGTTCGAAGACGTGCAGACAATCGCCGATCAGATCGATAACCCTGAACTCGGCATCGACGAGAACAGCGTGCTCATTCTGCGCAATGCGGGGCCCGTGGGCGCGGCGATGCCGGAGTGGGGCATGCTGCCCCTGCCGCGCCATCTGATGGAGCGCGGCGTGCGCGACATGCTGCGCATCTCGGATGCGCGCATGAGCGGCACTGCCTATGGTGCGGCCGTGCTGCATGTTTCTCCCGAGGCTGCGATCGGCGGTCCGCTGGCTCTGGTACGTGACGGCGACATCATCGAGCTCGACGTCGCCGCGCGACGACTGGAGCTCTGCGTCGAACCGGACGAACTCGAACGTCGGCGCCAGGCATGGCAACCGCCGCTGTCCCAGCACGTGCGTGGCTACCGCAATCTATACAACCAACACATCGAGCAGGCTCATATGGGCTGCGATTTCGATTTTCTCCGTGGCGCTAACGAGGAAACCCTTCCCGAAGGGCTGTTCGATGGCTGGGTAGGAGGCTGGTAGGATCATGAGCATTCTTTATCGATCGGACGCCCCCCGCGCGGCCGCTTGGGCGCGCTACTTCGCCGAACACGCCCCCGACCTCGATTTTCGGGTCTGGCCCGATGCCGGCAACCTCGACGAGGTCGAATACCTGATCGCCTGGCAGGCGCCGGCGGAGTTCATCGCCAAGCTGCCTCGCCTGAAGGTGTTCTTCTCCTCCGGAGCCGGTGTCGATCACGTCGATTTTTCCTCGCTGCCCAAGCACGTTCCCATTGTCAGGATGATCGAGCCTGGGATCATCAACGGCATGGTGGAATATGTCAGCCTGGTCGTTCTGGCGCTGCACCGCGACTTCTTCGACTACGTGGAGGCGAAGGTGGCACGCATCTGGGATCCGTTGGAGGTACCGCCTGCCTCGGCCCGCACGATCGGCGTGATGGGCATGGGCGCGTTGGGACGTGCCGTGCTGGAGCGGCTGGCGAGCTACGGCTTCAACCTGCGTGGCTGGAACCGGTCGCTGCGCGAGATGGATGGCGTGGAGAGTTTCGCCGGCCCGGATCAGTTGCAACCCTTTCTCGCGGGGTGCGACGTGCTGATCTGCCTGTTGCCGCTCACCTCAGCCACCAGGGGCATCCTGAACCGCGAACTGTTTTCGCTGCTGCCTGCCGGTGCGTCGCTGATCAATGTCGGGCGCGGTCCGCACCTGGTCGAAGCGGACCTGCTCGAGGCGCTGGATTCGGAACAGCTATCGCGCGCGATTCTCGACGTGACCGAGCCTGAACCCCTGCCTGTGGAGCATCCTTTCTGGGACCATCCGCGGGTATTTCTGACGCCCCATGTGGCGAGCATGACGCAGCCCGAATCGGCTGCGCCGATCCTGCTGGAGAACGTCCGCCGACATCAACGGGGAGAGGCGCTCGCGGACGTTATCGACCGCTCTCGCGGCTATTGAGATGAGCGGCCCATGACGGTGTTGCGGATGACCGCACAGAATGCCGTCGAGGGTGGTACGCAAGAGCATCATCATTGAAACGGGCGTTTCCTTTGGGGGCGCCCGTTTTCGCGTTTATGCCTGGCGCATTTTCTGCGGCGGCAACGCCTGAGGGAGGCTTAAAAAGGGCTCCGAACGTTCCGCGAGGGCGCATTGGGCCTGCAATTGCCCTGCTGTAGAGCACTCCGCAATGTCTGCTGGGGGGGGGCGGTAAAACGGTGGTTTATGTTGGCTGGCTCGCGCTTTTAACGTCATCTGCTGGGGGCTCGGTGCTGTAATGAACTCGTGGTGCTGCGACGTATCGTCGCTTTTATCAACGAACTTTCAGGACTGCCCATATGAGCTTCATGCGCCCCAAGTACATCACCTTCGACTGCTACGGCACGCTGACCAACTTCCAGATGGGGCCGCTGACCCGTGAGCTGTTCGCCGATCGCGTTGCCCCTGAGCAGATGGACCAGTTCGTCAAGGATTTCACCGCTTATCGCCTGGATCAGGTGATGGGTGACTGGCGGCCATATGATGAAATTCTCGATACCGCCATGTCGCGCCTGTGCAAGCGCTGGGGCATCGAATATCGCGGCGAAGGACAGCTTTACTACAACGCCGTGCCGACCTGGGGTCCGCATCCCGACGTGACGGCCGGTCTGGCGAAGATCGCTGACAAGATCCCGCTGGTGATCTTCTCCAACGCGATGGACGAACAGATCATGTCCAACGTCGACAAGCTGGGCGTGCCTTTCCACAAGGTTTTCACCGCCCAACAGGCCCAGGCCTACAAGCCGCGTCTGCAAGCCTTCGAGTACATGCTCGACAACCTCGGCTGCGGTCCGGAGGACGTGCTGCACGTTTCTTCGAGCTTCCGCTACGACCTGATGCCGGCCGAAGACATGAAGATCAAGAACAAGGCCTTCGTCGCCCGTGGCCATGAGCAGCCGGGTAACGCTTGCTACAACTACCGCCAGATCGCCGATATCGGCGGTCTGCCTGGTCTGGTCGGCCTCTGAGTCGCAACCGTCACTTCTCAACTTGATAAGGGGTTAGCCATGCGCAATGAGTCCTACTGGCTCGATACCGCACCGGCGTTCACCGGCGCTCAGACCGGCGCGCTGCCGGCGCGAGTCGATGTTGTCGTAGTCGGGGGCGGTTTCACCGGTCTGTCGGCGGCCCGTGCGCTGGCTCTGAAGGGGGCGAGCGTGGCGGTACTGGAGGCCGGCCGGGTGGTCGGCGAGGCCTCCGGGCGTAACGGTGGGCATTGCAATACCGGGGTTGCCCAGGACTATGGCAGCCTCGTCGCCAGCCTCGGCGCCGATCGGGCCCGCGCCTATTACCGTGCCTATGAAAGCGCGGTAAAGAGTGTGGTCACGCTGGTGGAAGAGGAGGGGATCGCTTGCGATCTCCGGCGCAGCGGCAAGCTCAAGCTGGCCGCCAAGCCCCAGCATTACGAGGGGCTTGCGCGGACCTGTGAGCTGATCCGTCGAGAAGTCGATGCTGAGGTCGAGCTGCTGTCTGCCGAACAAGCCCGCGCCGAAGTCGACTCGGCCCAGTTCCATGGTGGTCTTTTGCAGCGCAACGGCGTGCAGATGCATATCGGGCGCTTCGGTGTTGGCCTGGCCGAAGTGGCGGCGCGGCATGGTGCGCTGATCTACCAGCAGACCACCGTGCAGGGCTGGAAGGCCGAGGCCGGTGGTTATCGGGTCGATACCAGTCGCGGCAGTCTGCAGGCGGGGCAAGTTCTTCTAGCGACCGGGGCCTGTCAGCACGGCGGCCTGGGTTGGTACCGGCGTCGGATAGTGCCGGTGGGCAGTTTCATCGTGGCCACCGAAGTGCTGCCCGAGACGCTGCTCCTCCGCCTGTTGCCGCAACAGCGTTCGTACGTCACCAGCCGCATGATCGGCAACTACTTCCGGGTTACCCCGGACAACCGTCTGCTGTTCGGCGGTCGGGCCCGCTTCGCCATGTCTGGAGGAAGCTCCGACGCGAAGAGCGGCAAGATCCTGCAGGCGGCGATGGCGCAGATGTTTCCGCAGTTGGCTCAGGTGAAAGTCGACTACTGCTGGGGCGGGTTGGTGGATATGACCTCCGACCGTCTGCCGCGTGCCGGCCAGCATGGCGGTGTGTACCACTCCATGGGCTACAGCGGCCATGGGGTGCAGATGTCGGTGCACATGGGGCAGGTGATGGCTGAGGTAATGGATGGCAAGGCCGAGGCCAATCCCTGGGGCGAGCTGAACTGGCCGGCGATTCCCGGTCATTTCGGCAAGCCGTGGTTCCTGCCGTTGGTGGGCGCTTATTACCGGGTTCAGGACTACTTGCACTAAGCGCGTACGTGGTTAAGGAGAGTGTATCCACACTAGCGAAACTGTTGATTCACCGTCGTTTGCGTTACCAGGTGGCTCCGCTCAACTGCGGGCATTAGAGCCTTCTCATTATCGACAGGTAGAACGATATGACTGACAACAAGAATAAAACCGAATCCCAGCTGATCAGTGGCTCGGAAAGCCAACGTATTTTTGAGGGACTCAATCGCGGCATGTCGCGCCGTGATGCGCTGCGCATGCTGGGACTGGCCGGCGTGGCCGTCGCGGGTGCTGGCAGCCTGTTCGGCTCGGCCGGCCAGGTATTAGCCTCAACTTCTACCGGCACCGACACTGGTACCGGTAAAGGCAAACGTGGTGGCCGCATCAAGGTAGCCAGTGCGACCAGTTCGACCGCCGACACCCTGGATCCGGCCAAGGGCGGGAACTACACCGACTACTGTCGCCACAACATGTTCTACAACGGCCTGACCACGTTGGACGAGCAATTGGCCCCACGCATGGCCCTGGCGGAATCGTTCGATACCAGCGACGCGATCTCCTGGACCGTCAAGCTGCGCAAGGACGTTGTATTCCACGATGGCAAGCCGTTCACCTCGGCGGATGTGGTCTATTCGTTGAACCGCCACAAGTTGCCTGAACTCGGTTCCAAGGCACTGACAATCGCCAAACAGATCAGTGAAGTGAAGGCTGTTGGTCCCCACGAGATTCAGATCATCCTGGGCAGCCCGAATGCGGACCTGCCGGCCATCCTCGGCACCACACACTTCCTCATCGTGCGAGACGGCACTACGGACTTCAGCATTGCCAATGGCACCGGGCCATTCAAATGCGTCGAGTTCCAGCCGGGCGTGCGTTCGATCGGCAATCGCAACGACAGCTACTGGAAGCCGGGCCTGCCGTATCTCGACGAGATCGAGTTCTTCTCGATTCCCGACGAGGCGGCTCGTATCAGTGCCCTGCTGGCCGGCGACGTGGACCTGATCAATCCGGTCAACCCGCGTTCGGTTTCGCGCCTTCTGGACAACCCCAAGGTCGCCTTGATGGAGACCAAGACCGGTGGCTATACCGACCTGGTGATGCGCGACGAGCTGGGCCCGGTGCAGAACCCGGACTTCGTCCTGGCCATGAAGCATCTGCTCGATCGCAAGCAGATCAACCGGGTCGCCTTCCGTGGCTATGGCACCATCGCCAACGATCAACCGATCGCCCCGAGCAACCGCTACTACTTCGCTGGTCTTCCGCAGCGTGAGTTCGACCCGGAGAAGGCCAAGTTCCATCTGCAGAAGTCCGGTATGGCCGGGCGCTCCATTCCGCTGGTGGCCTCCGAAGCTGCTACCGGTTCGCTGGACATCGCTCAATTGCTGCAGCTGTCGGGCCAGCAGATCGGGCTCAAGCTTGATATCAAACGGGTACCAGCAGACGGCTACTGGTCCAGCCACTGGATGAAGCACCCGCTGGGCTTCGGCAACGTCGGTACGCGACCGACCGCGGATCTGCTGTTCAGCCTGTTCTTCCAGTCAGACGCCGGCATGAACGAGTCGGGCTGGAAGAGCGGGCAATTCGACCAACTGCTGCTTGCCGCCCGCGGCGAGACCGACGAGGCGAAGCGGAAGCAGATGTACGCCGACATGCAGGTGCTGGTGCATGAGCACTGCGGTATCGGTATCCCCCAATTCAACAGCAGCCTCGACGGCCACAGCGCCAAGCTGAAGGGCCTTTCTCCCCATCCGCTCGGTGGATTGATGGGCTACATGTTCGCCGAACACGTCTGGCTGGATGCCTGAGCGCCGGTTCGATAACCAAGGTGCCGCCTGAAGGGCAGTGCAGGCGGCGCCATAGAAGAAAAGGGTTCAGTTATGAACAGCACCATTGCGCGCCTTGTGATTGGTCGGCTGGCTGTCGGCGTGCTGACGTTGCTTATCGTGTCGCTGGTGGTCTACTTCCTCACCAGCCTGCTTCCCGGCGATGCAGTCCAGGAGCAGCTCGGCCAGGAGGCGACCCCCGAAGCGCTGGCGGCCCTGCGTGCGCAGCTCGGCCTGGATCAGCCGGTCTACCTGCGTTACCTCTACTGGTTGGGCGGGCTGGTAACCGGCAACCCAGGTGTTTCTCTGGTCAACGGCATGCAGGTCGACTCAATGATCGCCAGCCGCCTACCCAATACCTTGAGGCTGGCCGCGATCACCGCACTGGTCTCGGTGCCGCTGGCGCTGACCATCGGCATTCTCTCGGCGATGTACCGCGGCTCGATCTTCGACCGCTACAGCAACATGCTGGCGGTGTTCGCCGTCTCCGTTCCGGAATTTCTGATAGCCACCATCGCCGTGTTGATCTTCGCCGTGAAGCTGGGCTGGCTGTCGGCGCTGTCGCGCGACGTCGACGTCCACACGTTCGGTGAGTTGGCGCGCGTCTACGCCATGCCGGTGCTGACCCTGTGCTGCGTGCTGACGGCGCAGATGGCGCGTATGACCCGCGCAGCAGTGATCGATCAGCTCAGTGCTCCCTATGTCGAGATGGCGGTGCTGAAAGGGGCGCAGCCGATCCGCGTGGTGCTGCGTCATGCACTGCCTAACGCCATCGGACCGATCGCCAACGCGGTGGCGCTGAGCCTTTCTTATCTGTTGGGGGGCGTGGTGATCGTTGAGGCGATCTTCAACTATCCAGGTATCGCGACGCTGATGGTGAACGGTGTGATTACTCGAGATATGCCGCTGGTACAGGCATGCGTGATGATGTTCTGCCTTGGCTTTCTGGTGCTGGTGCTGCTGGCTGACCTCTGTGCAATTCTTTCCAACCCGAGGCTGCGTAAATGAAAGCAAACCGTAATACACCGAAGCCAAGCGGAACGAGCGGCGGACATAACGCATTGCCTACGGAAGGACCGGTGAACGATAAGGCGTCTGCCGTCGCACCCCGCAAACGTCGCTTCTCGCTATCCGTCGGCGGCGTCATTGGTCTGCTGATCGTCTGCTTCTGGGCCCTGATGGCCTTCATTGGTCCGCTTATTGCGCCCCACGAAGCCAACGCCCTGATCGGCGATGACTTCTTTGGCCCACTTAGCCGGGAGTTCCCGCTGGGCACCGATTACCTGGGCCGCGATATCTTGAGCCGGCTGCTGTATGGCGCGCCCTACACCATCGGCCTGGCCCTGCTGGCCACCCTGCTGGCCTGCACTGCCGGGGTGGTGCTGGGGCTGGTGGCGGCCGCCTCCGGTGGCTGGGTCGACGCACTGATCAGCCGTACCCAAGATGCGCTGATCGCCATCCCCAATAAGATCTTCGCCCTGCTCATGGTCGCCTCGTTCGGCTCCTCGGTGCCGCTGCTGCTGGTGATGGCCGCCTTCGCCTACATGCCGGGCTCTTTCCGTATCGCCCGTGCCGTTGCAGTAAACGTGATGACCACGGACTTCGTCCGGGTTGCCCGCACCCGAGGCGAAGCCATGCCCTACATCATCTTCATCGAGGTGCTGCCGAACATGCTGCGCCCGGTGCTGACCGATTTCGGCCTGCGCTTCGTGTACGTGGTGCTGTTGCTTAGCGCGATGAGCTTCCTCGGCTTAGGCATACAGCCGCCGGACGCCGACTGGGGCTCGCTGGTGCGCGAGAACATCGAGGGCCTGGGCCAGGGCGCACCGGCCGTGCTGGCACCGGCGGTGGCCATCGCCACCCTGACCATGGGGGTCAACCTGCTCATCGACAGCTTCGGCGGGCGGTCCAAGCGCGAGACGGAGAAGTGAGATGAACGAAATCGTCAGGGTAAGCGGCCTGCGCGTCGCCGCACGCAACGAAGAGGGCGTCGACGTACCGATCGTGCACGGTGCCGATTTCAGCCTGAACAAGGGCGAGGTGCTGGCGCTGATCGGCGAATCCGGTTCGGGCAAAAGTACGATCGCGCTGTCGCTGATGGGCTATGCGCGTGCCGGTTGCCGCATTGTCGGCGGCTCGGTGCGCATCGGCGACGTCGACGTGCTCAAGCTGTCGAGCGCCGAGCTGGCCAAGCTGCGCGGCCGTACCGTGGCCTACATCGCACAGAGCGCGGCCGCGGCGTTCAATCCGTCGAAAAGCATCATGGAGCAGGTAATCGAAAGCGCGCTGATCCATGGAGTGCTGACGCGGCAGCAGGCGCAGGCCAAGGCCGTCGAACTGTTCCGCGCGCTGGCACTGCCGGAACCGGAGCGCATCGGCTCGCGCTATCCGCACCAGGTTTCCGGCGGGCAGCTGCAGCGTCTGATGGCAGCGATGGCGCTGATCACCGATCCGGCGCTGGTGATTCTCGACGAGCCGACCACGGCGCTAGACGTCACCACTCAGATCGAAGTGCTGCGCGCCTTCAAGCAGGTAGTACGTGAGCGCGATACCACGGCGATCTACGTGTCCCACGACCTCGCGGTCGTGGCGCAGATGGCCGACCGCATCATCGTCCTGCGTGGCGGCCAGATTCAGGAAAACAGCAGCACCGGGCAGATCCTCGAAGAGCCGGAGCACCCCTATACCCGCAGCCTGTTGGCGGCGATGAAGCCGGCGGCGAACAGTGTGGGTGACCATGAGATCGCTCCCGCGGAAGAGGGCCTGCTGCTCGAGGTGCGCGGCCTGGAGATCTGCTACGGCACGAAGAAGGTGCTGCACGACGTCGATCTGAAGATCCGCCGCGGTGAGGCGGTGGGCGTGATTGGCGAATCGGGGTCGGGCAAGACCACCCTGGCGCAGGCCATCGCCGGCCTGGCCGAGCCGTCGGCCGGGCAGATCCTGCTGGATGGACAGCCGCTCAGCCGTTCGCTGGCCGGGCGCACTCGCGATCAGTTTCGTCGTGTGCAGTACGTGTTCCAGAACGCCGATACCGCGCTCAATCCGAAGCACAGCATCGAAGACATCCTCGGCCGTCCGCTGCGTTTCTACCACGGTATGAAGGGCGCGCAGCAGCAACGGCGAATCGCCGAGCTGCTGGAGCTGGTGCAACTGCCGGCCAGCATCGCGCAGCGCCGACCGGGCGAGCTGTCCGGTGGCCAGAAGCAGCGCATCAACCTGGCGCGGGCGCTGGCGGCGGAGCCGGACCTGATCCTCTGCGACGAGGTGACCTCGGCGCTGGATACGGTGGTGGGCGCGGCGATCCTCGAACTGCTGCGCGAATTGCGCCGCGAGCTGGGGGTTTCCTACCTGTTCATCAGCCACGACATCTCCACCGTGCGTGCGCTGTGCGACGACATTGTGGTGATGTACAGCGGTCACAAGGTCGAGGCCGGCAATCAGCAGTCCTTCGTCCAGGCACCTTTCCATCCCTACACCGATTTGCTGATCAACTCGGTGCCGGAACTGCGCCAGGGCTGGCTGGAAAACTGCGGGGCCAGTTGCGGCGCGCTGCCGCCGATCGGCGAGCCGGTCGCCGGGGCGAAGCTCTGTCCGTTCCTCAACCGCTGCCCGATGCGGGTCGACGGCCTGTGCAATCGCAGCGCCCCACCACGCAACAGCATCGCCGGTGGCAGTGAGGTGCTCTGCCATCGCAGCAGCGCAGAGCTGCTCAAGGCGCAGCAGGGTACAAACAGCCTGAAGCTTGTGGGGACCTACGCATGAACGCGCGTTTCGTACGCTTGGCCGAGAATCAGAGGGCAAAGGTGAGGCTGATGGTCGATGGCGAGCCCATCGAGGCCTTGCAGGGCGACACCCTGATGGTTGCACTGCTGACGCGGGTGTCCGCCTTACGCGAGTCAGAATTCGATCCAGGCCGACGCGCCGGCTTCTGCCTGATGGGTGCGTGCCAGGACTGCTGGGTCTGGACCCGCAGTGGCGAGCGCCTGCGGGCCTGCTCCAGCGAAGTTCGCGAAGGGCTGGATATTGTGACCAAACAACCGGAGGCAATATGGCCGCTGCGTGGTTGAAAGACGTCGATAAAAAAGACGATATGCGCGTTGTGATAGTCGGTGCCGGCCCGGCCGGCACCCGCTGCGCCGAGACCCTGGTGGCTGCCGGCATCCGGCCGATCGTGCTGGACGAGAACCGCCGCGACGGCGGACAGATCTACCGCCGCCAGCCCGAGGGTTTCTACCGTGATTACGCCACTCTCTATGGTAGCGAGGCGAACAAGGCCAAGGCTTTGCACGACAGCTTCGACCGCTTGCGCGGGCAGATCGATTACCGGCCCGACACCTTGGTCTGGAGTCTGACTCATGGGCAACTGTTCTGCGTCAGTCAGGGCAGGCATACGACCGTGGATTACGATGCGCTGATCCTCTGCACTGGCGCGACCGACCGGCTGATGCCGATCGAGGGTTGGCAGTTGGCCGGCACCTACAGCCTGGGCGGCGCGCAGATCGCCCTGAAAGCCCAGGCGGTCGCCATCGGTCGCCGGGTGGTATTCATGGGCAGCGGACCGCTGCTGTATCTCGTCGCCAGCCAGTACCTCAAGGCCGGTGCCGAGGTGGCCGCGGTGCTCGACACTTCGCCGTTGCGCAAGCGCATCGCGGCCCTGCCCAAATTGCTCACCCGCCCTGGGGTGCTGTTCACCGGAATGAAGCTGCTGGCGAAGCTCTGCCTGGCGGGTATCCCGGTGCATCTGGGGGTCCAGCCGCTGCGGCTAGTGGGCGATGCGAGCGCAGGCGTCGGTGGCGTGCGTGTACGCACCGCACAGGGCGACAGCCTGCAGATCGACTGCGACGCGGTCGCCCTCGGCTATCACCTGCGCCCGGAAACCCAGTTGGCCGACCTCGCCGGTTGCCGTATGCGTTTTCATGAGCCCTCGCGCCAGTGGGTGCTGGATACCGACGAAGAGGGCCGCACCTCGGTCGAGGGTGTGTATGCCGCAGGGGACGGTACGCGGATTCGCGGCGCCGACGCCGCCGAGCACGCCGGACGCCTGGCCGCCATGGCGCTGCTGCAGGATATGCGGCTACCCGTAAGCAGCGAGGCGCTCGCCCAGCAGCGCCGCTCCCTGGCGGTGATGGAAGAGTTCAGCCGCGGCCTGTACCAGGCCTTTCCCTGGCCGGCGGCGCAGGCCGAGGCGCTTGCGGACGAGGCGATCGTCTGCCGTTGCGAGATGATCACCGCCGGCGAGCTGCGCGATGCGGTAAGGGCGAAGGGAGCCTGCGAGGTCAATCGCGCCAAGGCCTTCAGCCGGGTCGGCATGGGTCGTTGTCAGGGCCGCTACTGCTCGCAGGTCGGCGCCGAGGTGATCGCCGCAGCGGCTGGCGTCGCGGTCGAGTCGGTCGGCCGTCAGCGCGGGCAGGCGCCGGCCAAGCCGTTGTCGATGCAAATCGAGGAAATCAAGTTGGTCGATGGGGTGTCGCCGTGAGCGTTGAACAAACCGATGTACTGATAGTCGGCGGCGGCCTGATGGGCGCGGCCTCGGCATTCTTCCTGCGTCAGCGTGGGCGCTCGGTGGTGCTGCTGGAGCGGGACATGATCGGCCAGTACGCCAGTGGGGTGAACTTCGGCAACGTGCGCCGGCAGGGGCGTTTCCTGGGCCAGCTGGAGCTGGCCAACCGCTCTTTCGCCCTCTGGAAGCGCCTGCCGCAGCTGATCGACGACGATCTGGAATTCGTCGCCAGCGGTCAGATGCGCGTGTGCTACCGCGAGGAGCAGATCGCCGAGTTGGAGGCCTACGCTGCGGCGCCCGAAGCGCGCGAGCTGGATCTGAAAATCTATCGCGGCCGCGAGTTGCACGAGCGCTTTCCGTTTCTCGGCCCGGAGGTCAAGGGCGGCTCCTACGCGCCGCACGATGGCCACGCCAACCCGCGTCTCGCCGCCCCGGCCTTCGCCCGCGCCGCACGCCGGGCGGGCGCGCGCATCGAGGAGCATTGCGAGGTGACCAGCGTAGAGAAGGTTGGCGGGAAGTTCCGGGTGATCACCAGCGACGGCCGCGAGTACCGCGCCGAGCAGGTACTGATCACCGCCGGCGCCTGGGGCGAGAAGCTTTCCGCGCAGTTCGGCGAGCCGGTGCCGCTGATAGCCAAGGGGCCGCAGATGTCGGTCACCGAGCCGGTGCCCTACGCGCTGAAAACGGTGATCGGCGTCTACACCAAGCACCCCGAGGAAGTGCTGTACTTCCGCCAGATTACACGTGGCAACATCATCATCGGCGGCTGTAACCACACTCAGCCGGACATGCTCAACCGCCGTGCCCACTTCGATCCGCAGAGCCTGCTCAAGCAGATGCAGCAGATGTGCCGGCTCGCGCCGCAGATGACCAAGCTGAACATCATCCGTACCTGGAGCGGTATCGAGGGCTACGTTGCGGACTCGCTGCCGGTGATGGGCCCCAGCGGCCAGGTCGAGGGCCTGTATTACGCCTTCGGCTTCAGCGGCCACGGCTTCCAGCTCGGCCCTGGGGTTGGCGACGTGATGGCCGAGCTGATCAGTACCGGTAGCACCAGTACACCTATCACGCCCTTCCACGTCAGTCGTTTCGCCAGCACGGCCGAGCCGCGGAGCAAGGCATCGTGAGAGCGCGGGCGCTGGACATCCTCAAACGGCTGATCGCCTTCGAGACCGTCTCCTCGGAATCGAACTTGGCGCTGATCGACTACGTCCGCGAGTTGCTGGCGAGCAAGGGCATCGAATCGCTGATCGTCAAGGACGAGAGCGGACGCAAGGCCAACCTGTTCGCGAGCGTCGGTCCGCGCGATGTGCCAGGCATCCTGCTGTCCGGCCATACCGACGTAGTCCCGGCCGCCGGCCAGGCCTGGACGGTACCGGCGTTCCAGGCGACGGTGAAGGACGGGCGCATCTATGGCCGTGGCAGCTGCGACATGAAGGGCTTCATCGCCCTGGCCGTCGACGCCATGCTCAGTGCGACTGAAGCGCCGTTGACCCGGCCCCTGCAACTGGCCCTGTCGCATGACGAGGAGATTGGCTGCGTGGGTGTGCGGCGGCTGCTCGACGTGCTGCATCTGGCGCCCGTGCGGCCGATGCTGTGCATCGTCGGCGAGCCGACTGAAATGCAGTTCGTGCTTGGCCACAAGGGCAAGGGTTCCTACCGCACTCTGTGCCGTGGCCAAGAGGCGCATTCGTCCCTGGCGCCGCGCTCGGCCAATGCCATCCACCTGGCGTGCGACTTCATCGCCGCGCTGCGCGAGGGGCAACGACGCCTGCAACAGCAGGGCGCGCATGACACGGCCTACGACGTGCCTTACAGCACCGTGCATGTCGGGCAGATCGCAGGCGGCAAGGCGCTGAACATCGTGCCGAATCTGTGCACCCTGGATTTCGAAGTCCGCAACCTGCCGGCCGACGACCTCGACCAGTTCATCGAGCAGATACGCGAGCAGGCGCAGGTCATCGTCGCGGAGGCCAGGCGACTGTCCAGCGTCGCGGCCATCGAGATCGAAACCCTGAACGTCTATCCCGGCCTCGATACCCACCCGAGCGTCGAGGCCGTGCGCCTGCTGCAGGCGTTCGCAGCGCCGGGGACCGGCACCGCCAAGGTATCCTTCGGCACCGAGGGCGGACTGTTCAACCAGCGCCTGGATGTGCCGGTGGTGGTCTGCGGTCCCGGCTCCATCGAGCAGGCGCACAAGCCCGATGAATTCGTCGAGTTGAGCCAGATGGACGCCGGCGAGCGTTTTCTCGATGGGCTGCTGGGCTCGCTGAGGGCGTAGCTCCGACGTTCTGTTAAGGCGCGCATGGCGCCCGTAGCCGGGCCACGCGGCTACGCAGGCGATAAAGAACCATAACCATAAAGCGGGACTGTCGAGACTCCTCGTGGTCCCGAGCGCTTCTGGAAAACCTGCCATGAAAGCCATGGAATGCTTGTCCTTCTCCGCTAAGTTCGTCTTGCTCGGTGCATTGGCCTTCACCCTGGTCCTGGTGCCGACCACTCTGTACTTGGTAGGTGCGCTGAAAAGCGGCCACCAAGCCGAGCGTGAATTGCAGGGTGTTGTGCCGGTGCAGATGTTGTTGCAACTGGTCGCGCTGACCCAGCAGCATCGCGATCTCACCGCCAGCATTCTTGGCGGCGACAGCAGCCTGCGGCAGGCCCGCCAGGATAAACAGACCGAGTTGCAGCGTGCCTTCGAGGCGAGCGAGCAGGCGCTGCACGCAGCCGATGTGAAAGCCGATCTACTGGCCGCCTGGCAGCAGGTGAGTGAGCAATGGCGCGCGCTTTCCGAGAAGATCGGCAAGGGCGATCTCGGTGCCAGACAGAGCCTGCAACAGCATGCACAGCTGATCGCGTCCAGTCTGCTGATCGAAGATGCCTTGCTCGATCACTTCGAGTTGGCGCTGGATCCGCTTCTGGACAGCGCTGCACTGATCAACTCAGCGCTGATCGAGATGCCGCAGACCGCCGAGCTGTTCGGCCAGCTGCGTAGCTACGGCGCCCTGTATCTGGCGCAGGGTCGCATTCTGCCGGAGCAGCAAGGCGCCCTAATGGGGCTCAGTGCCCAGGCGCTGGCCAGCGCCGAGAGGATGAGCCGCGCGTTCACCAAGGCCTCTGCCGCTGATCCGGCGCTCGCGGCCATGCTGGAGGCACCGCTGGCTTCGCTGCGTCCGCAGATCCAGAAAGCCTTGGCATTGACCGACAAGGAGTTGATCTCGGCCATAGAACTGGATTTTGCCGGCGGTGGTGCCGGTTTGAAGCTGACGTACCCGGTGGCGGATTACCTGGCCGCTTATGCTCGGTCGATCGACGGCTTGCAGGTGATTAGCGACTCCGCGCTGATGGAGCTCGAGAAGAGGCTGGGCGAGCGGCGTGATGAACACCGCCGCCACACCCTGCTCATGTCCGCCGCTCTGCTGGCACTGTTACTGATTGGTGGCACTGTCGCCGCAATGATCGTTATGCGGTTGCTCGCCCAGTTGAGAGAGGCCATGGCAGCCGCCGAGCGTATCGCCAAGGGTGACCTGAGCCAGCCGCTGGCGAGTGGCGGCCACGACGAAGCGGCTCGTCTGCTGCAGGCGCTGCAACATATGCAAACTGATCTGCGCGTCACCGTCAGGCAGATTGTTTGTTCTTCAAAGCAGTTGGCCACGGCTTCGGGCGATCTGCGCACGGTAACGGAGGGGGCCTCCTGTGGACTGCAGCGCCAGTGCGAGGAACTCGATCAGGCCGCTGCCGCCGTGACACAGCTGACCACGGCCATCGAAGAGGTGGCGCGCAACGCGGTGTCCACTTCCGAGGTGTCGCGCTCGGCGGACCACTGCTCGCGTCAGGGGCAGGACAGCGTTATCCGCACGGTCGATGCCATCGAGGCCTTGGCCGGCGATATCGAACGCACCGCGCAGGCTTTGCAGTCATTGGCCGGTCGCATCGACGACATCGGTTCGGTGCTGGACGTGATTCGAGCGATCGCCGAGCAGACCAACCTGCTGGCCCTGAATGCGGCGATCGAAGCGGCGCGAGCCGGCGAAAGCGGCCGCGGTTTCGCCGTGGTGGCCGACGAGGTTCGGGCACTGGCCCGGCGCACCCAGGATTCTACCCGGCAGATCGAAACCATCATCGGCGCGGTGCAGCAGGGCAGCCAGGACGCTCTGCGGGCCATGCGCAGCAGCGATGGGCGAACCCGGGAGACCCTGGAGCTGGCCCGCGCCGCGGGTGTGGCACTGCAGCGCATCGTCGGCGCTATCACCGAGATCAACGAACGGAACCTGTGCATCGCCAGCGCCACCGAGCAGCAATCCCAGGTAGCGCGCGAGGTGGATCGCAATCTGCTCAATATCCGAGAGGTCGCCGCGTTGACTTCCAATGGAGCCGATCGGACTCAGCTGTCCAGCCGCCAACTCGCGAATCTCGCCGGGGAGATGAGCGCTATGGTCAGGCACTTCGTGATCTGAGTCTATGCCCGGCGTGTCTCTTGCAGAGCATCGGCAGAGCCTGCCGTTGGGGGATGAATTTCAGCATCCGTCACCGCTCTAGCGGCGCATTCAGCATCCTCGTCTGCCTCGGCTCATTAGACTGAAGTCTGTCTCGGAACAGGACTCGACCATGTTGAAGAATCGTCTGAAAGATCCCAGCCTGTTGGTGGAATGTGCCTATATCGATGGCCAGTGGGTGAGCGCCGACAATGACGCTACGCTCGATGTCATAAACCCTGCCAACGGCGAGTGTCTCGCCCGGGTTCCAGCTCTGCAGGGCAGCGAAACTCGCCGCGCCATCGACGCGGCCGAACGTGCCTGGCCTGCCTGGCGAGCACGGCCCGCTGCGCTGCGTGCTGCGCTACTCGAGCGCTGGTATGAGGCCATGCTCGACAATCTCGACGATCTGGCACTGATCATGACCTGCGAGCAAGGCAAGCCGCTCGCTGAAGCCCAGGGCGAGATTCGTTACGGCGCCAGTTTCGTCAAATGGTTCGCCGAGGAGGCTCGCCGGGTGTATGGCGAAACCATTCCTGCGCCTAGCGGCGATCGTCGCCTGCTCACCCTGAAGCAGCCGGTCGGTGTGTGCGCGGCCATCACGCCGTGGAACTTCCCCAATGCGATGATCACCCGCAAGTGCGCGCCAGCCCTGGCGGCCGGCTGTCCGATCGTGGTCAAACCCTCCGATCTGACTCCGCTGTCGGCGCTGGCGCTGGCAGTGCTGGCCGAGCGCGTTGGCATCCCGGCCGGGGTCTTCAACGTGGTCACCGGCATGCCGGCGGGCATCGGTGAGGAGCTGACCAGCAATCCGACCGTGCGCAAGATTTCCTTCACTGGTTCGACTGCCGTGGGCAGCTTGCTGATGCGCCAGAGCGCCAATCAGATCAAGCGCCTCAGCCTCGAGCTGGGCGGCAATGCGCCCTTCATCGTATTCGACGATGCAGACCTCGAACAGGCGGTCGCCGGGGTGATGCAGAGCAAGTTCCGCAACGCCGGGCAAACTTGCGTCTGCGCCAATCGAATCCTGGTGCAGGACGGTATTTATGAGCGCTTCGCTGCGCGCTTGGTGGAGGAGGTGGGTAAGCTCCGTGTCGGCGATGGAATGGAGTCCGCTACCACCATTGGTCCGCTGATCAATGCTGCGGCTGTGAGCAAGGTCGCCCGACATATTGACGATGCCCTGAGTAAAGGAGCCCGTCTGCTCTGTGGTGGCGTGCCTGAGGGCGATAGCCAATTCGTCAAGCCGACGGTGCTCGGCGAAGCTCGCGCCGACATGCTGCTGGCGAACGAGGAAACCTTCGGGCCAGTCGCGCCACTGATGCGCTTCAGAACTGAAGCAGAGGCCCTGGCTATCGCCAACGCGACTCCTTACGGCCTCGGCGCCTACTTCTTCACTCAGGACCTGCGTCGATCCTGGCGTTTCGGTGAGGCGCTGGAGTTCGGCATGGTCGGTCTGAATACCGGATTGATCTCGATGGAGGTAGCGCCGTTCGGTGGCGTCAAGCAGTCGGGTCTGGGTCGCGAGGGCTCCAAGTACGGGCTGGACGAATATCTGGAAATCAAGGCTTTCCATATCGGTGGGCTGCTGGGCGCCTGAGTCGACACCTAGGGGACTGAAGCATGAGCAAGACATACAGAATCGCCGCGATCGCCGGCGATGGCATCGGCAAGGAAGTGCTGCCCGAGGGGCTGCGCGTGCTGGAGCAGGCTGCGCGCAAGTGGGATCTGAATCTGAGCATCGAAGTGCTCGAATGGGCCAACTGCGATTACTACTTGGAGCACGGGCAGATGATGCCCGACGACTGGTTCGAGCAACTCAAGGGCTTCGACGCCATCTACTTCGGTGCCGTAGGGTGGCCGGACAAGGTACCCGATCACATCTCGCTGTGGGGCTCGCTGCTCAAGTTCCGCCGCGACTTCGACCAGTACGTGAACATCCGTCCTGTACGCCTGTTCCCGGGTGTGCCGTGTCCGCTGGCCGGTCGCGAAGCGGGCGACATCGACTTCGTGGTGATCCGCGAGAACACCGAGGGTGAATATTCCTCGGTGGGCGGCAAGATGTTCGAAGGCACCGAGCATGAGTTCGTGCTGCAGGAGTCAGTGTTCACGCGCCGTGGTGTGGACCGGATTCTCAAGTTCGCTTTCGACCTGGCGCAGACCCGACCGCGCAAGCAGTTAACCTCGGCGACCAAGTCCAACGGTATCTCGATCAGCATGCCGTACTGGGATGAACGCACCGAGCGGATGGCTGAGCAGTACCCTGAAGTGAGTTGGGACAAGCAGCACATCGACATTCTCTGTGCGCGTTTCGTGTTGCAGCCCGATCGCTTCGACGTGGTGGTGGCCTCGAACCTTTTCGGTGACATTCTCTCGGATCTTGGCCCGGCCTGCGCCGGCACCATCGGCATCGCGCCGTCGGCGAACCTGGATCCGGAACGGCGTTTCCCCTCGCTGTTCGAGCCGGTGCACGGTTCGGCGCCGGACATCTACGGACGCAACATCGCCAACCCCATTGCGATGATCTGGTCCGGCGCGCTGATGCTGGACTTCCTCGGGAATGGCGACGAGCGTTACCGGGCTGCCCACGACGGAATCCTCAGGGCTATCGAACGGGTCATCGCCGGAGGGCCGATCACCCCCGATCTTGGTGGGCAAGGTTCGACCCAGGATGTCGGTACCGCAATCGTATCGGCGCTCTGAAATCCCTGTCTGATTAGCTAGTTTGTAACCCTCTTAGCCCGTTCACACTGCGGGCTTTTTTTTGCGTGAGATTCGGCTGGGCCGTGCCGTTCGAGGGACTGGATATGCGTAAGTTGTTGGTCGGGATGCTGGCGTGCTGGCTGAATGCTGGTAGCTGGGCGAGCCCGCCCATCGAGGTGACCATTCTCTGTGACGCCGGCTATCCGCCTTACAGCTATGCCGAGGGCTACCAGGCCAAGGGGCTCTACCACGATATTCTGCGGGCGGCCTTCGCCCGCATGCCCGAGTATCGCGTACAGATACGCCCCTTGCCCTGGGCGCGCGCCCTCAGGGAATTGTCCAAGGGCCGGGCCTTTGCCCTGTATCCGCCGTACTACCGGCCCAGCGAGCGGCCGTGGATGGACTATTCGCGGCCCATACTGCAGGAAAAGCTGGTGGTCTTCTTGCGGGCCGAGGTCGCCCGGAAACTTTCGGACGAGCAGTTTCCGCAAGCCTACGGCGGCCTGCGCATCGGCCAGAACAGGGGCTTCATCAATGTCCTCAATCGGGATTACCAGCGCATGCTTGCCAGTGGCGAGTTGCATCAGGTCTACGTCAAGGACAACCGAACAAGCCTGGCCATGCTTTATCGCGGTCGCCTGGATGCGTACATCAACGACCGCCGTGCAGTGCTCTGGGAGCTGGAGCAAATGCACAGCGACGGCGTTTTGGGGCAGTACGGTCTTGGCTGGTTGATCGAGGGCCCTTGGCTTTCCGGTGAGTCTGGGCATCTTGGTTATACCCGCACCAACCCGCAGGCCTATCCGTACAAGCAAGATTTCAGGAAGCGTCTCGACGGTGTCCTGACCGATCTCGAGCGGGAGGGCGTTATCTATCGCATCGTCACTGGTTATGATGCGATCTATCCAATTCAGCTGCAGGCTGGCGGCATTTAGCTGCTCAGTTGGAAGGCGCTCGGATGACTCGTGCTTCCGCCGAGGCCAGGCGACTGCGCCTGGCCGTGCTTGAGCGAGCCGACCGTGTCGGTCAGAAGGTGTAGGCGATGCCGAACTGAACGGTGCACGGTGCGCCGGGGTACGCATAGAAATTGAACGCCCCTTCCTCGTACTCCTCGTTAAACAGATTCTTCACATCCAGGTTCAGTCGACATCTTCATTGAGCTTGTAGAAGCTCAGCAGGTCGACCACGCCATAGCCTTGCATGTTGTAAGCGTTTGGCGGTGTACGGCCGTCGTGGCTTATGTAATCACCCAATGACGTTCTTGCCGAGGCGTAGCCCGCCTCGGCTTACGTCACAACGGGATGCACTCGCCTGGGGGTAAGTTGTTCAAGCTGGGAGCTAGTAGCCCTGCTTGCGGTCGATCTGCCCGAGCATGGGTTCGCCGCGCTGATGACGACGGATATTCTCCAGCAGCACAGAAAAGGCGCTTTCCGGTTGGGTCATCGCAGCGATATGCGGGGTCAGCAGAATCTTCGGGTGCTGCCAGAACGGATGATCCGGCCCGGCAGGCTCCTGCTGCAGTACATCGAGCACCGCGGCGCTGAGTTGACCGCTATCCAGGGCTTCGAGCAGGTCCTCCTCTACCAGATGGCCACCGCGCCCCATGTTGATCAGCGCGGCGCCTTTGGGTAGCTGTTGGAACAGTTCGCGGTCGAGAATCCCCTGGGTCTGCTCAGTCAGCGGCAGGGCGCAGAGCAGGATGTCGCACTGGCCGAGGAAGACCGGCAGTTGATCGGGGCCAGCGAAGCAGTCGACGCCGGGGATGTGATGCAGGCTGCGGGCCCAACCGGACAGGGCGAATCCATAGGGCCTTAAGGTGGTGAGTATTTGTCGTGCCTGCAAACCAAGGCCCAGCACCCCGACCCGACGCTGGTGTGCCGGCACCAACCGGTGCGCCTGCCAGCATTTGTCGGCCTGTTGCTGACGGTAGCGCAGCATGTCCCGGTGTAGCCCGAGCACGGCGAAACTGGCGTATTCGCACATGCCCTTGGTGATGCCTGGGTCGAGCAGGCGAACCACAGGCAAGGACTGTGGCAGGCGGCCCAGGTCGAGTTGATCGACACCAGCTGATAGGGCGAAAAGCACCTGCAGATTCGGTAGCAATGAGTCGAGATTTTCCGGCGCCTGCCAGGCCGCTAGGTAACGGACGTCATGCGGGTCGCCGATATCTGGCCAGGCACGCCATTCAATATCCGGCGCCTGTTCAGCGAACAGCGCTTGCCATCTTTCGCCGCGCACCGGGTCAGCTTTGTAGAGCAGTGCCATGGGCATTTCTCCTGTATGCGAAGGCATCCAGTGTGCCGCAGCGTCAGAGCAGTAAATGTCGAAATGGCCTCGCTGAACGCAGCATGCCGAGTTGTCTCGGGCCGAATCCGGTAGATTCCATGCCGTGGCCGATTCTGCCGTTTGCCGGGAGGAAAACAGTTGATCCGAATCTCTCGGTGGCCAACTTCGGCTTAGAACTTTGCCGCGAAGGCTTAACCTCATCAGCATCGCAGCCGCCTCCCGGTTGCTCGGCTCACTATGGGAGATGCCATGAACAGCAAATGCGAAGAAACCCCTTATCTGCTCCAACAGCGTGATCGGTTCGTGCCGCGTGGCCTGGTCACCGCCCATCCGCTGGTCATCGATCGAGCTCAGGGGGCGGAGTTGTGGGATGTTGACGGCAAGCGCTACCTCGACTTCGTCGGCGGTATCGGTGTGATGAACATCGGCCACAACCACCCGCAAGTGGTCGCAGCGGTACAGACGCAGTTGGAGAAGATTACCCATGCCTGCTTCCAGGTGGTGGCCTATCAGCCCTATCTCGACCTAGTACAGCGTCTATGTGAGCTGGTCGGCGGGTCCAGCGACATTGCGCACAAGGCGGCGCTGTTCACCTCCGGTGCGGAGGCCGTGGAAAACGCGGTGAAAATCGCTCGCGCCCATACCAAGCGCCCCGCGGTGATCTCCTTCCGTGGTGGCTTCCATGGTCGCACCCTGCTCGGAACCACCCTCACCGGCATGAGCCAGCCCTACAAGCAGAACTTCGGCATGGCGCCCGAGGTTTTCCACACCCCCTACCCGAATGCCTATCGCGGCTTCACCAGCGAGATGGCGCTGAACGCCCTCAACGATCTATTCGCCACGCAAGTCGCGCCGGAGCGCGTCGCGGCGATCATCATTGAGCCGGTGCAGGGCGACGGCGGTTTTCTCACCGCGCCGCCGGAATTCCTCCAGGCGTTGCGGGCGCTCACCGAGCAGCACGGCATCGTCCTGATCCTCGACGAAGTTCAAGCTGGCTTCGGCCGCACCGGTACATGGTTCGGCTTCCAGCATGCCGGCATCCAACCTGACTTGGTCACCGTGGCCAAGAGTCTGGCCGCCGGTATGCCGATCTCGGGTGTGGTCGGCAGGGCGGAGATCATGGACGCGCCGACCCCCGGTGGCCTCGGCGGCACATACGGCGGCAACGCTCTGGCTTGCGCCGCGGCCTTGGCGGTGATCGAGACCTACGAGCGCGAACAACTGCTTGCTCGTGGCGACCAGCTAGGCGAGCGCCTGCGTCAGGGACTGCTGCGCCTCCAGGAGCGCTATCCGCAGATCGGCGACGTACGCGGAACCGGCTTCATGCTGGCAATCGAGTTGGTCAAGGACGACGCGGCCCGCAGCCCCGACCCCGAGCTCAATCAGAAAATCATCGATGAGGCCCGTAACGGCGGCCTGCTGGTGATCAAGTGCGGCGTACACCGTAACGTACTGCGTTTCCTTGCGCCGCTGGTCACTGAAGAGGCCCAGATCGATGAGGCGCTGGATATCCTCGAGGCAGCGCTGGCGCGTGTTCTGAACTAAACGCAGATATCGGTCGATGCAGGCATGCGGCATCGGCCGAGGCCGTCAGGGATTCAGATTCATGAAACGCAGCGAGGGAGCCTGGAAAGAACATGGAACTGACTGACTATCGTGCATTGCTGGTCGACTGCGACGAGGTTCTGGTCGATCGAGATTCCGGTATCTGGGCAGCCTTGCAGCCATTGCTCGAGAATCACCCAGGTTCACTGAGTAAGGAGGAGGTACTGGCCGAGTTCAGGCAAGTTGCCCAGTCGCTTTATCCACGCTTCGGCGAACTTGGCTTCGGCGGTCTGTTGTGCTTCGCGCACCGTCAGTTAGCGCAGCGCCTGGGGCTCGAAAGCAGCTGGGAGGAGGACATGACGTTTGCTCGCTCGGCTGGCGACTGGTCGCTGTTCGAGGACGCGCCCGGCGCGATGCTGTACCTGCGTAAGTTCTATCGGCTGCTAGTGTACGGCGATCGCGATAATGCCGACCGCGAAGCGCTCTGCGAGCGCCTGGGGATCCCTCCCGAGGATCTCTTGTCTTGGTCCAATACGCTGTTGGATCCCGCCTGGCTATCAGCCAATGACTTGGAACCCAAAGATATCCTGCTGGTTTCCGCCCCGTCAGCTAACACGCCAGCGTCGGTTGACCTTTGTCTTATCCGTCGCGGCGAGACTGAGTACGCCCCACCGGCGAATGCGGACTTTTGCGCTAGCAGCATGGCCGACTTGGTGGCGCAACATCAACTGTCGTTGCGTCGTTGAATTTGCTAGAAAGATCTTATCGGTTACTCGAGAGGTAGGCGATGGAAGGTATAGTCAAGCTGGACCGGATCGACATCAACATCCTGGTTGAATTGCAAAAAGACGGCCGCATTACCAACGTCAGCCTGGCGGATGCAGTAGGGCTCTCAGCCAGCCCATGCTTGCAACGGGTCAAGCGGCTTGAGGCGGCGGGTTATATCTCTGGCTACAGTGCTCACCTGAATCTGGCCAAGATTACAGAGTCAGTAACGGTGTTCACCGAGATAACCTTGAGCGACCATAAGCGCGAAGACTTTGCGAAATTCGAGTCCAATATTCGACTGGTCGATGAGGTACTAGAGTGTCATTTGATCAGCGGTGGCTACGACTATCTGGCACGTTTCATGACCCGCAGCATTCAGCACTATCAGGAGGTTATGGAGGGCTTGCTAGACAAGAACATCGGCATATCCAAATACTTCAGCTATATCGTTATCAAATCACCAGTGCTGAAGGATGGCGTACCGCTGCGCAAACTGCTGAGCCAGCAGTAATCGACCGACATCGGCTCGCGCAAATCCTTCAGTCCGTATAGCGTTGGATGATTCGGTCAACCTCACCAGCGCGGCGCATCGCGTCGAGTGCCGCGTCCAGTTGTGTGGCGAAATCCTCCTTGAAAGGGAAGCGGCCTTGGTCGCGGTTGGTGTAGCCGACGTGTGTGGTGTCCTTGTTCAGAATCGGTCCTTCTACGATGCGCCCATCCCTGGCCACGTCGTAATCTCCGCTGCGTTTAAGCTCGGCTAATCCACTGAGAGTGGATATGCGGTCAAAGGCGAAACAGTCGATCCGTCCGCGCAACATCTTGAGTAGGTTTGAGCGTGTTCCAGGAGCCTCCTCGACTTTGATCAGCTTGTTCGACTTCGCTTGCCAGAACGCTGTGCCCGCTGAGAGCGAACCTAAGTTGACGCCGAAGCGCAGTCCCTGGAAATCCTCAGGCCATAGCTGGCGTGGGCGCTTAGCAAATACTGAGTGGCGGCAGAACACCGCCACCTGTTCTTCCAGAAGTGGTGTCGAATAGCGGCCAATGAACGGCCGCTCCTGTGGTCGGAAAAAGGGCGGCACCACCGCCAGTGCTCGACCGGCCTCGACCTCGGCCAATGCACGTCGCCATCGCGTGGGTTGCAGACTCAAGCGGTAACCCCGCAGCTGTGTCTCAGCCGCACGAAGGATATCCGGGTATATACCGGTGGCCGTTCCATCGGCTGCCCGGTAGGCATAGGGCGGGTAGTTCTCGTCGACCAACAAGGTCACCAGAGTTTCGCCCGGGGTGGAGAAAGGTGCCGCGCTCAGCAACGCCCCTATCCACCAGAGCTTGGGTAGCCGGTGGGATAGGTAGTTGAACATCGCTTCCCCTCCGAGAGCCGAATATTTTGCCCCGATGGAAAAAGGCTTAACCATAATGCGGGGCCGTTGTTACGAAACTTGTGGACATCTGGCTTCCAGCATTCCACGTGCCTTTAGCTTTCTGTGCTGCTCAGTAAGTCTAGATGAAGCTTGTCTGGGCCAAGGAGCGTCTTTCGGGGCCGAATTCTCCCCCCTCGATTTCAACGACCGCTGAGAACCGGATAACCTGTCTTATGCTTGAGGTTGTGTTGAAGTCTCCGGGTATGAGAAAGAGCGCATGTCGGAGTTGTCTACGAAATTAGGGGCGATTCACAGAGGTTGTAAGTTGCACGGAAAGGTGACGGCTGCTTTTCCCCCAAAGCGGAACTGCCCTGCCAGTAAAAAGGGCCAGCGAGCAATGCTCGCCGGCCCTGTTGTTTACTCTTTGATGCCCTCAATTCCTTCGGGGCTAATGGTCTCGACCGTACTACTAGCCAGCCTCGGATGGCCGGCGCCGCTACCCTCCCCAGGGCATCGGCTGTGCACCTTCTCGGTGCATCCGTTTCAACATTCAGTGAAAAAGTTTCAGTGTTTGTTAAAAAACTACGTTCGAAACGATGGGCGTGTCGAAGGCCGCACGCGTGTCGGAGCCACGGATGAGCACCTGGTTACCGTCTGGATATTTGCCGCTCTTCTCGCCGAAGAAGACAGAGACACGGCCGAAATCGAGACGTTGGATGCCTTCCCGCAAAGCGGAATGGGTTGCTGCAGGAACCATGGCGAATTTCTTCCTGAACTGGCAATTCTTTTGTGAAGCCCCATGCGGGGATGCGATGGGACGGCGGCCTTACACTACGCCAGTCCCATCGACAACAGGTCCGGTCAATGGTCTGCGCTACCCAATGCGCGAGCAATGTCACAGGCAGCCTTGGCGCCAGTCTCGATGGCACCCTCGATACCTCCGACACCTATCGCCGCGATGTCCCCGCCTGCGAAATGGATTCGGCCGTGGGGCCTTCGCATCTGTGGAACCACCTGGGTCAGGTTGCCAGGCCGGTGATGAACCCATCCGCCTTTTGAGAAGGGATCGCTTGCCCAGTCATGCCAAGCGGTTTCCAGCACTTCGATATCCGGGACGAAGACCCGCAGTGCGCGTTGCACGGCCTCAGGGTCATTGCCATCGAGTGCCGACGCATCCGAGCAGAAGCACACCACTAGCGTGTCGCCATTGTGGCGCCATTCGGCCCGGGCGGTACTGATGGGATGCTTGCCGACCGGGGCGTGGGCGAGAAAGGCCTCGATCTCGCCCTTGACCCTCGCCCAGATCTTGCTGGGCATGATCGGGTGTTTCTGCTCGATCATGGCACGCACAGGTTGAGCAAGCGGCGGTTCGATGGAGACGTCGTCCAGGGTGTTGAGAGGGAGTGCCACGACGGCATGCCGCGCCTGGATACGCTGCCCGTCACGGGTGGTCACTATGACTTGGTCCCCGTTGTCCTCGACCGCAGTCACCGGCGTGCTCAGGAGGAGCTCGGCCTTCGAGTCGGCGGCCATCGCGTTGAGCAGTCGTCCGGTTCCACCGTCGATCGGCCAGTGCCCGGCCACTTCCATGAAGGCTTTCCAGTCGCCGAAATAGATCGCGCTCCAGAGCAGGAACTGGGCAAGCCCCTGTTCGCTCTCGGAGCCGATTAGCGTCGCCATTACGTTGACCAGGAGATCACGGTCATAGGCGGAAAGGTTCATCGAGTCGATCCGGTCGCCGATAGTTTGCTGGTCAACCGCGCTAACGTTGCACGCTTCGATGCGGTCCACCCGTGGAAAGTGCGCACGTGCATCGGCGAAGCACCGGGTGATGAGCGGGTCGGTCAATCGGGTGAATTCAGCGGGGGTTCCGCAGTGCACCTCGCCATCGGCCAGCCAGTAGGCTTTGGCAATCGACAGGGGTGTCACCAGGCCGATACCGTAGTGCGTGAGTTCACGCCAGACATGCGCCTGGGTCCAGTGTACGTAAGTGCCGCCCAGCTCCAGCGGGCGGCCGAATGCTTCACCCAGATGGGTGCGTCCGCCGATGCGCTCGCGTGCTTCGAGCAGCACCACCGAGTGGCCTGCGATGCTCAGGTCGCGGGCCGCGGTCACACCGGCAAAACCGGCACCGATCACGGCGACGTCGTACAGATCTGTCATGTGAGTTTCTCTAGGTGGAGAGGAGATGAGGGGCGAGCACCGCTCAGGCGGTGCGCACTTTGCGATTGAGGCGTTCGTCCATGCGGTTGGCCGCGGCAAATGCCCCGTTGACGGCACACCAGCGCAGCGGCTCGGGCAATGTCGATGGCGTTTCGTGGTGCATCAGCATCGTCAGCAGTGGGTTCTCGATGCCTCCAATCCGCTCGGCGAGCATGTGTCCGACTAGACCCTGGGTGCCGAGACCATGACCGGAACATCCTGCGGCGTAGTAGATGTTCCGATTGGCCCCGGTTGTGCCGATGACGGGCAACGTATCGTTGGCAAAACTGATGTAGCCGCTCCAGCAGCTCCTGATGGGGATGCCCTTCAAGGTCGGGAAGCGTTCATGCAAAGCAGCCCTCAGCGCGTGGTAGTGACGGTGCTCAGGCTCACTCGGTGTCTTTGAACCGTAGGCGTAGCGCAGCCGCTTGGTGGTCGACACGAGCGTATTGCGGGCCGTCAGGCGGTGACTTTCCATGGTCCAGTGCGCGGTCGTTATGCCTTCGCGCCCTGGCCAGCCCAGTGCCGCCAATTGCACCGACGAAAGAGGTTCCGTCTCGATTGCGGAGACCCGCAACGGCACCACCTTGTTGGCGAGCAGACCGAGCTGCGGCGTATAGGCGTTGGTGGCGAAGATCAGCAGCGGTGCGCTCGCGCTACCGCGCGGAGTGTTCACCTTGATGACCGGACCTTCGGTGTATGACAGCAGTGGCGTGTTCTCGTGGAGTTTCACGCCCGCCCGAATCGCCGCACGCCGCAGTCCCAGGACGTACTTGCCTGGATTGAGCGTGCCGCCGCGTGGCACGTAGCTACCGAACAGGAACGCTGGAGGGATGCCGCGCGCGCGCATATCGGCCTGATCCAGAAACTCCGAAGCGCAGCCGAGCTCGGCGCCGATCTGCATGTTTTCGCGCAACCGCCTTTCCTGGGAGGGGTCGATGCCTGCACGGATCAACCCCGACTGAAGGTAGTCGCAGTCGATCTCGTACTCTTTGAACTTCGCTTCGGCGAAAGCGACGCCTTCCTCGTAGAATTGGACGACCTGTCTCGCTTTTTCGGTGCCGATCTTCTTGAGGAAGAACTCGTATCCGAGCCCTTGCCCGCCAGCCAGATAGCCCGCGTTGCGACCGCTCGCGCCGAAGCCGGCGAACTCACGTTCGAGGACGACCACGCGGGCGCCTTGCCTGGCCAGCTCCAGGGCTGCGCAAAGCCCGGCCAGCCCAGCGCCAACGATCACCACATCCGCGGTGACGTTGCCCTCGAGATCCGGCTGCAGGTCCCTCGGCTTCTCTTCCCATCCGCCGAGGGTTCGATACTTGTCATCGAGTCGGGTCATCATTCTGCCTCTTTTGAATGTTTCAGCGTGTACGCTTTGCCTGGCCACACTGCCCAGGCCACGGTCACGCTGGCGAGCGCGGCCTCAGGCAGCGCAGCGACGTACAGATCGGTCATGAAAGTTTCCCTCTTGAGACAGGCAGGTGGGGGGCCAGTGTTCTGCTTGCTCCAGAGCCCGGCTGCGAACCGTTGATAGCGCCGAGCTCCTGGCCAGTGACCAGGTCGAGTGAACGCTTCGTGGTACGAGGCCCATAGAGGACGACGGGGATGGCGAAGATGATGTAGCAGGCCGCTGCGGTGAGCATCACGCTCTCGATCCCCCCGGCGGAGAAGAGCGTTGCGCCCAGGACACCGGAGGCGGCCCCGCCGAACCGGCCGCCGGACATCACGATCCCGCTGCCCAGGGCACGCAATTGGGTGGGAATGGTTTCTGGGATATAGGTGTAGTAGGCGTTGACGACGAGCCCGGTAATGATGGCAGTAGCCCCGCCTGCGATTATGACCACCGAGCTGTTGGTCGAGAGACCGAGCAGCACGAGCGGTATCGCGCTGAGGATGGAGGTGGCGAGGATGGTTGTCTTGCGCTCGAACCGGTCCAGGAACAGGTAGGTGAGGAACGGTGTGACGCAATAGACCAAGTTCCAGACGAACATGGTCTGGTATGCATCGCCCTCGGAGTATTGGAGGCCATGGATGAGTGCGTAGACACCCCAGTTCGCAAACAGGTAGTAGGCCAGGCTCGAGCCGAAATAGCCCAGGGTGACGACGGTCATGGTGCGCAGCACTGCCTTGTTTCTCAGGAGCTGCGGTAGTGAAGGCTCCTTGATCCTTTCCAGGTTCACTACCTGTGGTTCGCTCAGCGGGCCGTTGCGCAAGGCTCGTGCTTCCAGCTTGCGGACGATCTTCTCGGCGCTGTCGATCTGCCCTCGCGAGATATACCAGCGGACCGATTCCGGCAGGACGAAACGCACAATGGGAGCGATCAGCAGACCGACACTGCCTGCGATGAGCAGGTAGCGCCAGGCATTGGGGCCCCCATGGGGTAGAACAAACATGGCGAGTGCCGCCGCCCCCACTCCGGAGACCACGAACCCCAGTGTCACGATGGACACGAAGCGGCCACGTGACTTGCTCGGAAACATCTCTGCGATATAGACAAGCAGGACCGATGTGGCCGCTTGTACGCCGATACCCGTAACCACGCGGGAGATCAGCATGATCTCGAAGTTCGGTGCGAACGCTGTCGCCAGTGCTCCCAAGGAGTAGAGGACAGTGGACCAGACGAGGACCGAACGGCGTCCCCACTTGTCCGAGAGCCTTCCTCCCACCAGCGCTCCGATGACCATTCCCACGAAGAAGGCGCTGCTGATGACGCCGATCTGCTCCAGGCTCAGGTTGGTGTGCGTTTTGATGGTCGGTATCGAGTAGGCGAAGATGGCGTTGTCGTAGTACTCCAGCATAAGGTTGGCCGCGAGTAACAGAGCCCAGACATAGTGAGTGGCCATTACCGGCAGGCGGTCCAGGCGCGCCGTCAGGTTCAGCGGGTATTCGGGGGGGACGGATTGCTCCGGGCCGTCAAAGCGATTCATGTTCGTCTCCATCAGCGTTTTGTATTTGTTCTGTTGTCTTCTTGATGAAGCTGCACTGACGCGCGCGGACGTTGAGGCGCCAGCAATGGCGTCAGTGCGTAAAAGCGTTACTCAGCGGCTGCCTCATAGGGCAGCATCAGTCGGTACCGCTGCCGGCCACCGCGACGACGCGGATTTCTATCAGGAACTCGGGGCGGGCGAGCTGGCTGACGCCGATACCTGTCCACGAGGGAAATCGCTCGGGGATGAACTCATCCTTGACCTTGATGAATTCCTGGATGTCGCCCCGGAGATCGGTATGGAAAGTCATCAGCTCGACTATGTCGGCCATGCTGGCGCCCGCAGCTTCGAGGACGCTTTTCACGTTGTCGAACGCCAGCCTGGCCTGGGCCTCCATCCCTTCACCCACGGCCTGCGTGAGCCGATCGACTCCCACCTGGCCGGAGGCCCAGATCAGATCACCGACACGGGTCGCTTGTGAGAAGTGAAGCCGGTCGTAGAGTTCCTGGGTGTGTGGCGGGTTGATCATCTGTCGATTCATGGTCGCGATACTCCTTGCGATGTTCAGTCAGATGATCTGGCGGAAGATGGGCGAGCGGAACGGTTCGCCCTCGTTGAGCTTGGCCATCTCTTCGGAGAAAAGGACGCCGTTGCGTGCGTATTTCGGGTTCGATGTCGGCAGGCAGCGGAACCTGGCGTCGTCACCGAAGAAGCGCAGCACCAGCGTGTGGCGGTCCGGGCAGTCGGCATCGACGGCGGCCCCCCCGTGTAGCGAGTGTGGGTGAAGCAAGACGACATCACCCGGCGTGATCGGCCACGAAAGCACGTCCCAGGCGTTGGGGTCTTCTGCGAGGTCTTTGTCGATGTGCGGCAGGCGGGGCAGAGAGCCGTCACCGTAGAGCGGGTCAGTCGGATCCTCTGCATTGGCGAAGCTGGCCCCGTCGTACTGGATGCCGCGGTGTGAACCACGCACGATCTCCAGGGAGTTCTTCTTGGGGATCTTGTGGAAGGTGATCCAGGCATTGCCCCAGTGCTCCCCGGCCCAGGGCAGGTTCGCGGTGTCCTGGTGCCACGGTCCGCGACCGCTCTTGCCTCCTTCCTTGGCGAACACTTCCTCGGCGAAGTACCAGACATGCTCCGAGCCCCAGAGCTCCTGGAACAGCTTGCCGAACGGGAGCGACATCACCAGGTCATCGTACTTGTCCTTGACGGCCGGGTTGGCGTTGTCGATGTGGGTCTGCAGCTTGGTCCCGTCGAGCGCCTGGAACTTGTACGGCCCCGGGTTGGCGACATTCCACTTGAACGCCTCGTAGCACTGCGCCAGTTCCGTTTGGTCGAGGCAGTTCTCGATGAGGACGGCGCCGTCGTTGCGAAAGGCTTCGCGAATCGATTGATCGATGAGCATGAGGTGTCTCCTTCTATTTATTTGTCGGGGTGGAGCCAGACTCCCAGACATGACCTGGCGAGGTGAATGCCTCCAAGTGGGTATTTGCCATTACCCCCCCGCAGTGCCGGTCTGGGGGGCATCACGCTGGCGCCGGCCGGGGGCCGTCGTTCTTTCCGGCTTCGGAGAGGCGTAGTAGTACGGAAGGAGGATGTTCAGGCCGTCAGTCGGGTGCGCTGTGATGGAGCATCTTTCTGAGCCGTGTCGACGCCCTTGGGCGACGGCGTGCGACAGCCCGTGATAAGCGAGTTGGGGTAGTTGGCCAGGGCGTCCGCGACGCGGTTGCCCGACACGATGGCCGAGCTCAGGCGTGTCGGCGAAGTCGATTCCGTTGGGTCAGAGCAGAAGCCCAAGGGCTTTCGCACGGGCC
The DNA here is from genome assembly GCF_036328175.1 of Pseudomonas sp. JS3066. Lineage (NCBI taxonomy): Bacteria > Pseudomonadati > Pseudomonadota > Gammaproteobacteria > Pseudomonadales > Pseudomonadaceae > Pseudomonas > Pseudomonas sp. JS3066. The sequence goes on along the minus strand of NZ_CP143312.1, from coordinate 3,145,267 downwards.
GTCGCCATCGTCCGACTGCTGACTTTCAGCTTTGAATTGATGTGCTTGGCATGGGTTTTGACGGTGTAAGGGGAGAGCGAGAGGATTTTTGCGATCTCGAAGTTGGAGTAGCCCTTGGCGATCAGGCTGAGTACTGCCAACTCGCGCCGGCTCAGCAGCTCGATCTCCGGCGCTGGGGCCGTCTGCAAGTCTGCGACCGGCCCCGCTTGCAGGCTGGACCCCATGGCTTCCAGATGGGTTCCCATGAGCAGGTTGTGTTGGCCTTGGCTTATGGCCATGGCGGCAGCCGAGGCCAGGAGCCGTTCTGCCTTGTGCAGATCCCCCCTCAGACGGACAACTTCAGCCAAGGCATGCTGGGCCTGGCAGACGATGATATTGAAAGCATTGCCCTCGGCGCGTTGCAGCAGTTGGTCGAGCAGCGTGTTGGCCTCGCCGAAGGAACCCCGGGAGCACAGCACTTCTGCTTGAAGGAAACCCGCCAGGGCGTAAAGGTCGGGGTAGGCACTGGGCGGTGTGAGGGCATGCTCACCTTCGTACTGCTCACGTACGCGGGAGAGCAATCGGGATGCCGATTCGTAGTGATTGGCCTTCATCCAGATCCTGGCGGTGCACAGGTCGAGGACGCCTCTGTAAATCACTTCGGCAACGTTCCAGGAGTGCATCAGTCGTTGCGCATCCGCTAGTCGCTGTTGTGCAGTTGCGAAGTCGCCATTGTTGGCATCGAGCTGCGCAAGTATCGCCGGGGCGTGGCAAGCCACCGGATTACGGCTTGCACAGGAGAGCAACAGACCTTCTTCCAAGGCCTCGCGAGCCTGCCGCTCTTGTCCCGTCAGGATCAGGAGCCAGCCGCGCCGGATCAACGCCGCACCTTGCAGGAGTGCCGAGTCCGGGCCCTGGACCAATAGTTGATCGAATTGGTCCAGGGCCTGCAGGGCCCGAGGCAGATTGCCGGCCAGTTCCTCGATCAGCACTTCGTCCAGTATCAGCAGGCACTCGAACAGCGTTTCTCCCTTGCGGCGGGAAAGCTCGATACCTTGGTGTTGAAGGCGCTTGGCCGTCACGACGTCACCCATGGTCAGGCTGGCACGCGTCAGGCATGAGAAGCAGAGAATCATCTGCGCCCAGCGCTCATTTCTCGCGAGGCGGTCTAGAGCTCGGCATCCAATTCTCTGCGCCTCCTGCGCGTGCCCCTGATGCAGAGCCAGCTCGGCGCTCAGGGCAAGGTGCAGGTCGAAGTCTTGCTCTGCGATGAGCTGGATGGTGCGCTCGGCCTGTTCCAGGCGTCCCCCTAGCAGCAGGGCCCTGGAAACGACTTCCAGAGCTTGCGGGTTCTGCTCGATCCAGGCGATGCCGAGCTGATCGATACCTTCCAGGAGGTAGTTCAGGTTCTGCCCGATGAGCAGCTCCCGTGTGGCGATCTGGCCCATTGAGACCAGCGCGCGTGAGGCGTCCGGGATGGCCAGCGCGTAGCGGAAGGCTTCGACGTGGGCGCCGGCCAGGTGCAGCCATTGGCTAGCGGCGAGCAAGGGAGGGGCCTGGTCGGGATAGCGCTCTTGCAGAAGTCGCTTGAGCGGTGCGAACAGAGTGAAGTGGTCCGTGGAGCCCGGCAGACGACGCAGGAAAACCTGCTCGCTACGCAGCTTGCGCAAGGCCATGGGATCATCGGCCAGGAATGCGCAGAGCGGGCCGTCGACGAATGGCGCATGGGCGATGACGCGCAGAAGAGAGAGCATCTCCTTCGGCAGGTGCTCCAGGACTTCGCTGTCAAGATAATCCTCTACCAGTGAATTGCGATGCAGCAGGCCGAAGGGCCTGTCGACTCCCGACCGCAGAGACAACAGGTGCAGACTGATGCCTGCTATCCATCCGTCGCTCTGTCGCTGTAGTTCCACTGCGGAGATACGTCGGCTCAGCTTCAGCTGAGAGAGCAGCAGCTTTATCTCGGCTTCGGTCAGCGCCAGTTCCTCTGCACCCAGCAGGGTGAGTTCGTCGGCCAACAGCCACCTGCCGACTCTCCAGGAGGGAAGTCGACGTGTGCAGACCAGCCACTGGAGTGTGGTTGGGCAGTGCTCGAACAGGTGCTCGAGCCATTTGTCCGTGGTTTTCTCCGGGCAGTAGCCATCCAGCACGACGAGGCCCTGTTGTCGGTGCTTCAGTACTTCTTCCACCGATGGCGACAGTTCATCGAGGTCCAGGGCCTCGGCGAACTGGGCACGGAGATTCTCAAGGCCTTTCTCAACACTGTGCAGGTCGAGCCACACCACTGGGCAATGAGGCAGACGTGCAGCGAACTGTCGGGCCAGTTCGCTCTTGCCGAACCCCGCCGGAGCGCAAAGCAGGCGAATGCGTCGACCAGAATCCAGGTTCTCCAATAGGCGAGGGCGCACAAGCAGGCCGGGCGCCTTCGATACTTCATCAGGATGGGTCATGTTTTCTGCTCGCCTGATTCCTGGTTGAGTGGCTGTGAGAGAGTCCTGATGACAGCATTCATACCACCATCCCGGCACGTGCTTCAGGAGAAACGCGCCGAGTGGCAATGCTTCCACTCGTCATTCATCTGGGGTTGCTTGATCCTGAGTTCCGTCCAGGGCGTTCCGCCCCGGACGGATAAAGTCTCAACGGACCCCGCTCTTGCGCAGCGCCGAAGGCGTGAAGTCGCTCATTCTTGCCGTGAACCCATACTCCATGCTGCGATCTTCCTCGTTCTTCATGCCCAGCGCGACATAGCGTCCGGCCAGCAGGTCGTACAGCACTTCGAGCGTGTAGCCCATGTGCTGTTGGTTGAAGTAGTGCTTGGCATGGCCTTCGCCGACACGCCAGAGCTGGCCACGACCGTCGTAGTGCTCGGACAAGGCAATTTGCCAGCTATCCTCGTCCACGTAGAACACGCGCTTGGCGTAGATGTTGCGCTGTCCTTCGCGCAGGGTGGCCTCGACCACCCAGACCCGGTGCAGCTCATAACGGGTCAAGTCCTGGTTGATGTGCCCAGGCTTGATGACTTCGTCATACCTGAGCGCAGGCGAGTCCAGCTCGTAGCTGTTGTAGGGGATGTACATCTCGCGCTTGCCCAGAAGCCTCCAGTCATAGCGATCCATCGCGCCGTTGAACATGTCGTGGTTATCGGTGGTGCGCAGTCCATCGGAGGCGGTGCCTGGCCCGTCGTAAGCGACCTGGGGCGCGCGTCTTACGCGGCGCTGACCGGCGTTGTAGACCCAGGCCAGGCGCGGCTCCTTCACCTGGTCCAGAGTCTCATGGACGAGCAACACGTTGCCGGCCATGCGCGCGGGGGACGTGACCGTTTGCTTGAACAACTGCAGCAGATTGCGCGCGCGCTGCGGGTCGATGCCCTCCGCCAGGGCCGGTTCGACGACCTCTTCCTCGAGGTGAACCATGGTGTACTGGCCGTTTACCTGGGGGGTGGCCTGGGTGATCCAGCGTCGGAAATTGCCACCTAGGTAGCGGGTCTGGTGGTTCCAGATCACCTCCGTACCAGTCCTGGGCTGCGGGAAGGGATAGTGGCCAGTCGTGAAGTTCTCGATGCTTAGACCATCGGCGCCGAGTCGGACGACCTTGGCATTGGTCTCAGCGGCATCGTACATGCGTTGTGGCAGAGCCAGGGTGCGGTGGCTCGGGTAGACCGGCAAGCGGTAGGTTTGCGGATAGCGACGCAGCATTGCCAGTTGGCCTTCGCTAAGGTTCTTGCGGTATTTCTCGGCGCTTTCCGCAGTGATGACGAACAGTGGCTTTTCCCCGGTGAACGGGTTTGCCTGGAAGCCCCTGTCATTGATACTCGCCGCATCGGTCGGCAATCCGCCGGTCCAGGCCGGGATAGTACCCTCCTGATTGCCGATCTTTTCAGCCCCCAGAGGCGTGAGGCCGATAAGGTCGGCAGCGCCTGCAGAGGCGGTCGACAGGGCTATGGCCAGGACGTACGCGGGCGACCAAAAGTGCTTTTTCATGGCGTTATCCTTGAATTAGAAGCTGGCGCTGAAACTGACAGCGACGTAGTCACGATCGGTGTTGGGGTTGTATCGCCCGTCGAAGAAATCGACGTAGGAGAGCGAAGCGCCATAACGGTTCAGGTAGTTGGCGTTAAGCGCCAGGTACGCCGACTTGGAACCCTCATTGAAGTTGGGGCCGTAACCGTCGACATCATGGGACCAGGCAATCTCGGGAATGAGGTTGATGCCGGCGAAGACGTTGCTGTACTCAAGGCTGGCGGCCAGGCGATAGCCCCATGAGCTGCTGCTGAAGTAACCGTGCCCGTTGCAGAAGCGCGGATTGTCGGGGTTGAGCACGGTCTCGCACACGCCAGGCGTTGCGACCTCACCGTAGCCATAGATGGAGTCGCGGCCGAAGCGCAGCTCACCCGGACCACTCTTCAGGCCGTTGATTCGGTTGTAGGCCACCTCGCCCGCGAGAGCGAGGCGTTGCGCACCTGCGACCTGCTCGATCAAGTGGACAGCACCGAGTTGGAATTGAGTGACCGGCATGCGCTTGTAGCCGGCCAGGTCGGCGCCGGGGGTGAGGGGGCCGTCCTGTATCACCTCCGGGCTCGTTGGGCCGAGAATCGAGTCCAGACCGAGGGCTGCGAAGGTCAGGTCGGTGCTATTGAGCGCCAGAGGCATGTTCGGCCGATAACTGATCTCGCCGGTAACCGCAGTGGCGCCCAGGGTGGTCTGGAAGCTCAGACCATACAGGCGCATATCTTCGGGGTACTCGATGAAGTAACCGGTGTTGGGCGTGTTACCTATCAGGTTGGGATCGAAGGCCGGGTCGGACGGGTCCAGTACCGCGCTGTTGACCAGGCTGTATACCGGCAATCTGCTGTGCAGATTCATGGCATAGATGCCGATCTCGCTGTCGTTCAGCTGCGGGACGAACCAACGCAGGGCCACCCCGTACTGGCCGGTGTCACTGGCGTCGCGGTCTTTAAGGCGTGGCAGGAATATGGCGTTAGCGGGATCGAAATCGCTGCCGAAGATCAGGTTCCTATCGTTGCAACCATCGGCGGCGACGTCAGTACTGGAGTAAAAGGTGCCGCAGTTGTCGATGACCGTCTTGGCCCACTCCAGCTGGTAGAAAGCCTCCATAGATAAGCTGTCGCTCAGGTCCTGGGCAACATAGAACATGTTGACAGGGATCAGCCCTTCCTTGATCTCCGCACCTGGGCGGCGGAAGGCCGCGACGTCGACAGGGTTGATCTGATTGACGCCACGAATGAACAGGTTCTCCCCCCAGCTGACCACCTGCTTGCCAAGGCGCACCGTGCCAGCCAGGTCATTGATCTCGTAGCCGGTATAGACGAAGGCGTCGAGGAACTCTGCACCGGAAGCCTTGGCGCTGCGTGCACGGCCGTGGTCGTCAATGTCGTAGAGGTGCTGGTGGCCATCCTTCAGTTCGAAGTCGTACCAGTACTTGCCGCGGACGAAAAGGCCGGAATCACCGTACTTCAGTTCGAGGTCGTGGACGCCCTTGAAGATGCTGGAGATCACCTCGTGCTTCTTGAAGTTCAGTCGGCCATCATCGGCCGTGGTCGTCGATGATGTGCCGCCGTTGGCAACGCCAATGAAGTCCTTATCCGGATCGCGCGTCGCCCAACTGGTGCCGACGGACAGCGAACTGTCGAAACTCCCCTGAATCTCCCCGATGTCGAAGTTCACGGCCTGGGCCTGGGAGGCCAGGAACAGTGTAACGAGGGGCAGCAGTACGGGTTGCCGCCAGCTATTTGTTGTTCTTGTCGTCATAGCGTTTCCTGTGAAGTGGTGCCGTTTGGCGGCATCAGACTCACAGACAGGGCTCGACGAGGTGAATGCCTCTTAATGGGTATTCGCCAATACCCCCAGTGTCGCGTCATACCGCTGATGCGGCGCCCCGGCCTTACACTTCGCGCTCGCTCATAGGGTGCGCTGCGTGCACCAAGCCATGCCGATGGACGCTCAGTGCAATTTTGCAGGAGGTACGGCGGTGGTGGTGAGCGTCCTTGCCCACCTTGGCTGGCAGCGGATTACCTGGCGGTCGATTTCGGCGCCAGGCTGGAGAGGTAGTGGACCGTGGCCTTGAGTTCGTCTTCCGAGAGCAAGCCGGCCATGGCGTTCATGGCCTGGGTAGGGTCTTGGCGCTGCCCCTGCTTGAAGGCCTGCAACTGGTCGAGAAGATAGCCTTCGCCCTGTCCGGCGATGCGTGGGCCGAGGGGACCACCGGAGAGGTTTTCTCCGTGGCAGGCAATGCATCCTCTGGCGGCGACAACGGCTTTCCCATGTTTCGCCAGTGCTGCATCCTGGCCCGGTGCCTCCGTGGTTTCCGGCGTCTGCCTGGAGAAGTAGTCCGCCAGGGACTTGATCTGGGCATCGGTCAGGCTCGCGGCCAGCGGCCCCATCTGCGCGCTGTGGCGGCGACCCTGGGCGAAGGCGTGCAGCTGGGACTCGATATAGGGCGCTGGCTGGCCGGCCAGCGCCGCGTACTGCCCGTCACGGGGCTGTCCCCTGACGCCGTGGCAGAGCGCGCAGGAATCCTGAATCTGCGGCCAGGGCCCTCCGTTGGCCTCGTAGTCGCTGTAGTAGCCATCCAGGGCATCCATGAATCGATAGCCCGTCAGCAACTCCGGACCCAGCAGGGTGGCTGCCGCCGCGAGGCCAGCCGTGATCACCGTGGTGCCGATAAGAAAGGGTCGTTTCATTGCGAAGCTCCCAGGCCCTGGACAAGTGATTGGAGCGCTTGGAGGACGGCCAGGCGTCCGGAGCGAAGGGTTCCGAAAATCGAGAAGCGTTGGGCGCTCCAGGGTTCATGGCCTAGGTTGGTGGCCAGGGCCATCAGCGCCGCCGCCGCGATGGCTACCCCAAGTACGGTGGCACGTTTCATCAGGCGCTCCTCCGTGCCTTGGCAAGCGCTTGCAGGGCTTCCAGTGCCGCCCTGTGTCCCGAGCGCACCGCGCCGTCCATTGAGCTGGCCCAGATGTCGGCGGTTTCGGTACCCGACCAGATCAGGCGACCCACCGCGGGTTTCAGGTAATGGCCCCATTTCGTCAGGAAACCGGGGGGGATGGACGCGACGCAGGTCAGGGTCCAGGGGTCTACCTTGCCCCAGTCGTAGTCGTGGAACTGCTTGGGATGCAGCGCTTCGTCACCCAGGGCCTGGGCGAAGATGCCCGAGAGAATGCTCCCTGCTCGCTTGGCGTCATGAGGCAGTTGGGCGGTTCTGACAAAGGTGGCGAGTACGCCGACGCGTCCGTCTGGCGGTGAGTTGTCGTAGGAGAGAATCACCGGACCATCGGCCTGGGTGATCTGCCCGTTGAGGCCCTTTTCGCGCCAGAACGGCCGGTCGTAGACATGCACGGTCTTGCGCATCGGCGCATGGGACGGCCAGAGGCGTTGCAGTTGTGCGCGGCCCTCGGGCAGCGCGGGTTCGAAGGCGATCTGATTGCACAGCGCCGGGTGCAGCGCGGCGATAACCTGGCGTGCACGGATCAGGCCCCGGTCGGTATGGATCTCGACGATATCGCGATCCCAGCCGACGATCTTGCGCACGGGGCTGGACAGCCGCACCTTGTCGCCCAGGGCCTCCCGCATCCGGGTGCACAGGACCTGGGAGCCACCGACGAAGCGGGTTTCCTGGGCGCCGCCCTTGAAGCCTTCGAGCTTCTCCATGCTGCTGTCGGCGGAGTTGATCAGCGAGAGATAGTGCAGCAGCGAAAGGTTGGAGGGCGGCGTTCCCGTGGTGAGGCCGATGGAGGCGTCGAAGCTCAACCGCCCTTCATTGTCGATGCCCTGCTGGTCCAGCCACTGGCCGACCGACAGCTTGTCGATGGCGGCTGCGTCTGTCGCGGTCCAGGGTTCCCTACTAGGGACTCGCCGCGCCAGTTCATCGAGCTTCATGACGACCGGGGCGTGGCTATTCTGGCCGCTGGATAGGTCCTGCTCATACTTGGCGCCACCCACCAGGTAGACGTTCCTGCCCTGGTAGTAGGTGGGGAAGGTATCGACTTCCAGCTCGCGGGCTAGGTCGAAGATGGCGGTCTGGCCCGGGCCGATCCATTGCCCGCCGGCCTCGGAGATGACGCCGTCGCCCAGGTCGTGGTTGTAGGTGCGCCCGCCCACGCGGTCCCGGGCCTCCAGTACCACGAAGGACTCGCAGCCAGCGCGCTGCAGATCCCGTGCGGCGGTCAGGCCGGCCAACCCTCCACCGATGATCGCCACGTCAAGAACATCGTCCTGTCGCGCTGAAGCGTCCTGAGCCATGGACCGGCCGGCCAAGGCCACTCCGCCCACCAGTGTCGCGCTTCCAATCGCCTGCAGGAGCAGGCGCCGCTGGCGCGCCGACAGCGACAGTTCATTGTTGTCTGAATCCATCTTCGCCTCGGTCAACTCTGTTGTTTTAATTTGAATAACTGACGTTATGTAAATTAACTCACAACGAGTCATGTGCAAAGAGAAGAATGGCAGGGCTGTCGCAAAAGCGTTGGGTGTCGCAGGCGGATAGCCGCCGTGGCGGACACCGGGTCTGCCGCGGCGGAGTTTGGGGGAGGGCGGCGTCAGGGCAGGGTGAAGAGCACCTTCACCTTGTCGTTGACGGCGTTTCTGTCGACATAGCCGATGGCGTTCGATTCCTCGGCGACCAGCGCCACCACTGCGGCGTCATCGGCGGCGCTTCGCAGCGGCTGGCCCTTGCCGGTGAACACCAGGCCGGACCAGTAGGACTTGAGCTGCGACTCGTTCTTGCCGGTCACGCTGCCGTAGAACTTCTCCTTGGTCGGGTTCCAGCCTGCCTGGTCGATGCCTTTGAGGCGCGTGTCCTTGCCGAGGAAGATGTTGGCTACATCCGATTGGCTGGGGGCGGCGCTGGTGCCAGCGTTCACCACCACCACCACTTCGGAGTGAGCCTGGGTGGCTGCCAATAGCAGGGCGATGGCCAGCACGGCCTTTGAAAACGGCTGCATGAGGTCACTCCTTAGAACACGAAGTCGATGCCGACGCTGATGATGTCGCCGTCATAGTTGCGCGGGGAGATGCCGGCCGCACCATTGCTGGCAACGAAGCTGGCGTGATCGAAGGTCTCCTGGGCGCTTTCGACGAAGGTGCCGCGATAGCCATTGCCCCGGGTGTCCACCCGCTTGTACTCGCCCTTGAGGATGAGGGTCGGCGCCAGGTTGTAGTTCAGGCCATAGGTCCAGGAGCTCTGGCGGCCATTGTCTTCATCCAGTTGTGCATAGGTGACGTGGAGCAGCACATCACCTATGCGACGACCGCCCATCAGGTAGAACGCGTCGATGCTGCCTTCCTGGTCCGCCTCGCTGTTGTTGCTGGTCCATTCGTTGGAGGTGATCCAGGTCCCATTGTCGTACTGGTAACCGATAGAGGTGAACTTGGCCTTCTGTAGATCCAGTTGCTTGAAGCTGACGCTGGTCGGCACACCGCCCGGTGCCATTACCAAGGCCGTGATGTCGGCGTCGACATCGGCTTCGGCGTAGCCGGCGCGCAATGCGCCGAAGTCGTTGGTTTCCAGGGTGACGTTGGCGGCGAAGACCTTTTTGTAGTCGATGTCGTAGAGGTCATCCAGGGTGAACAGGTTGCGGTTGACCGCCTGGCCGCCGGCTACCTGGAACGCCAGGGAGCCGATGCCGATGGGCAGGCTGTAGAGGAGGTCGCCGCCTTCGTAGTTGCTCAACTGGACCTGACTGTAGACCTCGTCGGGCAGTCGAACCCAGGGGTGGGTGAAGCCCACGTCGAGGGTTTCCGAGTACATGTACACCGGCAGGCGCAATCGGCCCGCGCGCAAGGTCAGGCCGTCGGTGGCGGCCCAGGAGAGGTAGGCCCACTCCAGGTTCGATTTCCAGGTGTCCTGCTCCGCCTTGGCGGTGGCCTGGACGGTCACGCCCAGGCTGTCGGTCAATCCGTACTGGAACTGGGCGCCTAGCTTGGAAAGCTGGTCCCCGCGCCAGGAGTCAGTGGTCTGGCCGTTGATGCCATAGCTGCGTCCGCTGTCCTCTCCCCCCAGGTAGGTGAGGCCGGCGCTGCCGAAACCATTGAATCGATATTCGCCCTGTTCCAGGGCGATGGCCGGGGCGCTCGCGATGAGGCCGGCCAGACCGAGTGTTCTAATGCCTTGCATGCTGTTACTGCTCATGTGGTTGGGAAAGGTCAGATGCGGAACTGGGCGGTGGCGCAGCGCAGCTGCTCACCGGTATCCACGAGTTGTTCGCCCAGGCGCGCGGTGGCGTCGGCTCCCAGGGTCGTGGCCTGGGTGTCCTGCTGCAGGGCTTCGGTGTCCTGCTGGATCGAGCGGGAGAGTCCGATCTGCTCCTGGGTGAACTGGGCGATGCCCGCGTTCAGCTCATCGATCAGCAAAACGGCGCGGGTGATCGCCTCCAGGGTCCGCGTGGCCTGGTCGGAGCTTTCGATGCTGGCCCTGGCCTTTGCGCCATTCAGCGTCATTGCCTGCAGGACGCCATTGGCGCTGTTCTGCAGGCGCTGGATGATGGCCTGGATCTCCGCGGTGGACGCGGCGGTCTTCTGTGCGAGGTTGCGCACCTCGTCGGCCACCACGGCGAAGCCGCGTCCCTGCTCGCCGGCGCGCGCCGCCTCGATGGCGGCATTGAGTGCGAGGAGGTTGGTCTGTTCGGCGATGCTGCGGATCACCGTCAGCACGGAGCCGACCTGCTGGGTCTCTTCGTCCAGTTTCTGCATCGCCTGCACTGAACCCAGCACGCTGCTACCGAGGTCGCCGATGCTCGAGGACAGGTTGTCGATGTTCCGTCGCGCCTCGTCCGCCTGGCGGGTGGCGGCGCTGGCCTCTTCGGAGGCTTGCCGCGAGCGCTGCGCCACTTCCTGGATGCTGCCCGCCATGGTGCCGATGTCGCGGCTGATGGAGTCCGTGCGTTCCTGCTGGGAGCGGGCGCTCTCTTCGGCCCCCTGGGTCAGGCGATGCAGCTCCCTCGACATCTGCTCCAGCGGGTCGGCCGTTTCGATGATGGCGCGAATGGTGCCCTGCAGCCGGTCCAGCAGACCGTTGAACAGGTTGATCATCTCGCCGATTTCATCGTCGGACTGGACGTTCACGTGGCGTGTCAGATCTCCGTCGCCGCTGGCGATGGCCCTGAGCGACGCGATGACACCCCGCACGTTGGTCATGACCTGGCGAATCACCATCACGGCGCCGAGGCTCACCAGCAGCAACAACATGAGGCTGAGCAGATAGCCGACGCGCGTGGTCGTGGCATTGTCCTTCCGGACCTGGGTGAGGCCGGTCTGGAAGTCCGTGTAGACATCATTGCGGAAGCGGTCTCCCGCCTCCCTGGCCTGGCTGAGGTCGCTGGCCATGCGGTTCAGGTTCGGTCGAACCTCATCGAAGGAGGCATCTACGAGCAACCGTTCGGTTGTCGCAAGCGCGTTTTCGGCGTAACGCTCTATGGCGTTCGTCCAGTCCCGCAGCTCGTCACTCCTGCCGTTTCGCCCGTCTGTCAACGACTTCAGCTCCGCCAGCCTGGCCTGCACGTCCACCAGCGTGGTGCGGGCCTCTTCGAGGGTTTCCCGTTCGCCGGCGGCGACGGCTCCATTGAGCAGGTCGGGAACGCGAGCGAACTGGAAGATCACCCGATCCGCGCTCTCCAGTGTCGGATAGCTCAGGGTCTCCAATTCCAGCAGGCGGTTGTCGTTGTCGTTCAGCTGCACGGCGGTGTAACCCACGAACAGCAGCAGGCCCAGCAGGGCGACGGTTGGCGGAAGAGAGAGTTTCAGAGTCAGTGGCATGGAGTTGAACATGGGTCTGTCGCTCTTGGTGGAACCTGTGTGAGTCGTGAAAGAACGCCCGGCGCGCCTGGCCGCGGGCGCAGCGGGCCTTGCCGGTTGCCGGTCGTGGAGGCTCCACGGTCGGTACCGGCCCGCTGGCGGGGTGGCAATCTGGGGGCGTGCCGCGCTCTGCGACGCGGCAGTCCGGCGGCGTTTCCGGTGGTCTACATCCGGTCTCGCCCATCCAGCTGTGACCATGCCGTATCGACTGCGCGCTTCTGTGAGTCGCTCAGTCGTTCCAGGAAGAACAGGCGTCGGCGTTCCTCCTGGCTCGGCAGGGCGATGTCCGGCAGTAGTCTCCGGTTTCGCTCGCGGGTCAGGTCGAGGCTGGGCGTGAAGTGCGTAGCCCTGGCGTTGCGTGCGGCGTTGCGCGGGTCCAGCAGGTGGTTGATGAAACGATAGGCCGCGGCCTTGTTGGGGGCATCGCGCGGAATGGCCAGGCTGTCGATGAACATCAATCCGCCTTCCTGGGGAATCAGGAAACGGAGTTCGCCATTCTGGTTGGCCAGGGAGGCGATACCGTTCCAGGTGACAGTTGCGCAGATACGGCCCTGGGCCAACTGTTCCACCAGGTCGGCGAAGCCGGACGGGCCCAGGGGAATACCCAGGTCATGGAGTTCTCGCGTGGCCTTCTCGATGCCCCGCGCACTCTGGCTACGCAGGTTCTTGCCCCGGTAGTTGAGGAAGACCGAGAGCATCTGTTCCGGCTCGTTGTGCAGGACGGCGCCGCAGGATTTCAAGCTGTTGGCGTTGGCGGGGTCGAACAGCAGGCCCCAGCTGTTCGTCACTGGTCCCTGCAATGCCCGGGCAGCGGCCTTTTGATGGACGACCAGTCCGGCGATACCCCACATGTAGGGCACGACGAAGCGTTCCGCGCGGTTCTTCGACGACAGCCTGGCCAGCAGTTCACCGCTCACTTCGGCTCGATTCGGCAACAGCTGCAGGTCCAGTTCGAGCAGTTGCTTCGCCTTGATCATGCGTTCGAGCTGGAAGTCGGTGGGGACTATCACGTCGTAACGCTGCCCCGCTGCCAGGTCAGCCTCCAGCTCGGCGGCGGTGGTGAACTGGCTGTAATCGACCCGGATGCCGGTATCCCGCTCGAAGTCGTCAATCACTTCGGGGTCTATGTACTCGGCCCAGTTGTGCACTCTGACGACGTCGCCCGCTGTCACCTGGACCGCGGTGAAAGCCATCCAGAAGCCTGCCAGCAGGCTCGTTCGCAAACGCTTTCCGCGTTTGCCTTGAGACGATGGAGTTACCTTTCTGGACAGCGACAGCGCCATGTTTAACAGGTCCATCCTAGCCCTCACCACTTGGTTGCGGTTTAATTATTATTTCATGTGTTACGCAAAATACAGGAGTTTCGGAATCGTGCAAGGGAAAAAGCGTCAGATACGCGCAGCCGGCACCAGGCGCGGGGCGTGGCGCGTATGCAGGAGGAGTGAGGGGTTAAGTCAAGGAAGGCTTGGGAGGGAAGGGCGACGGGCCCTGCGACGGGCCCGGGAGCGCATGGATTACTGCGCGGATGCCTTGCCTCTGGACGGGCGCTTGGTGGGGGCGGGCGGTGAAATCAGGATGATCAATGCATCGAGCAGGGCCTGGCCGCGTTGCGCGCTGAAGCGTTCAGGCTCGATTGGCAACATCATCAGCCAACCGTCGCTGATGGCGCTGACCTGGTCGGCCAGCAGATCGGCCGCGATATCGTCGCGAATCTTGCCCTTGGCCTGGCCTTCTTCCAGCACTGCGGTGAATACCTGGCGGAAGCGTGCGTAACGCTGCTTGATGACGACGGCGAAGGCGGGTTCGTGACGGGCGTGGGTCAGCAGTTGCAACCAGGCCAGCCAATTGTCCGGTTCGTCGGACGTGGTCCAGTCGAGCCATTGCCGGATGAGCGCCCTGATATCAACCTGCTCGCGGTTGGTTTCCAGCAAGGCATCCACCCTGTCGAATAGGTTCTGCGCCACGGCGCTGACCATCTCTTCCTTGTTGGCGAAGTAGTAGGTCACGGCGCCCGTAGTGCAGCCGGCGTGCTGCGCCACCTTGCGCATCGAGGCCCCGGCGTAGCCCTCCTGCGCAATTACCGCGATCGCGGCTGCCAGCAGCTCGGCGCGCTTGGCGTTATGGTCGCCGACAGGCCTGCCCCGACGTGCGACGGGTTCGGACTCGCTGTCACTCGTGCGCTGGGTTTCGGTTCGAGGGCGGGTTTTGGCGTCGGACATGGGGGGCTCTGGAGGATTGTCAGGTCAGTTTGAAGTATTGCTGCCCGGCTGCAACGGCGGGTGAGCGCGGCCCAGCATAGGGAAATAATTGGAATAAAGCACTCCAGGAGCGCCGGGGTAGCCGCATGACGCGCGGAACCACCCCGACGATGCTTGCCTTAGTCGTCGGCGCGGAAGATCACCGGCTTGATGTCGGTGAACTTGGCGATATCACCGAGCACTTCCAGCGTCTTCGGCGAGGTAAGGGCGGCATCGATGGCCGGCTGGTCTGCGAAGCGCAGGATCGCCAGTGCGGCCAGGGGCTGCGAGCCTGAGGCCGGGAAAAGCACTTCCGCCGATTGCAGGCCGAACTCGCCCCACGCGGCTTGTGCAAGGGGCAGGTGGGTGGTCACGTAGTAGTTGCGGTCGAAACGGGATTCGGCGGTCAAGGGGTAGCTGACGGTCAGGGTTGCCATGAAAAGTCCTTGTACGGGTTGTTGGTAGTGTTGCTGTGGGATGTTCAGTCGCTTGCGCAACCGGCCACGGCCACCGCGCGGATCTCCAGGCGCAGCCCGGGCAGGGCCAGTTGCGAGATGCCCACTGCGGTCCAGGAGGGGTAACGATCGGGGAAGTACTGGTCCTTGACCTGCGCGAAGGCCTGCATATCACCCTGCAACTCGGTGTGGAAGGTCATCAACTCAACCACATCGGCCAGGGTGGCACCTGCCGCTTCAAGCACATTCTTCAAGCCTTGGAAGGCAAGATGCGCCTGCTCTTCGACATCCTTGCCCGGCGTCATGGTGGCGTCGATTCCGACCTGGCCAGACACCCAGATCATGTCGCCCACGCGGGTGGCCTGGGAGAAGTGGAAGTTGTCGTAGAACACCTGGGTGGGTGGCGGATTGATGGACTGTCGCTTCAGGTTCTGGGCATTCATTCGCGGCGCTCCTGTCAGACGAGTTGGCGGAAGGTCGGGTGGCGGAAGGCGTCGCCGGCGTTCAGGGTCGACAGCTGCTCGGTGAACAGGACGCCTTGTCTCGGGTAGCCCGAATCGCTGTTCTCCGGTAGCGGGTGGAAGGTGGCGTCGTCGCCGAAGAAGCGGAAAACGAAGGTATGACGATCCGGGAAGTCGGTGTCGACCGGCGCACCACCGTGAAGCGAGCCGGGGTGCAGCAGCACAACGTCTCCGGGCTCGGTGGCCCAGGACAGAATTTCGTAGGCGTCAGGGTTTAGTCGGCGCTCGGCTTCGACATCCGGAAGGCGGGGCAGGGTGCCGCCGCCATGCAGGGGCTGGGTCGGATCGTTGGGGTCTATGAACGTGGTGCCGTCGTAGCGTGGGCCGCGATGAGAGCCGCGAACGATCTCCAGTGCATTTTTCCGGGGAACGGACTCGAAGCTGATCCAGGCATTACCCCAGTGGTTGCCGGCCCAGGGCAGGTAGGAGGTGTCCTGGTGCCAGAGGGTCCGGGAGCCATGCCCTCCGGCTTTGAGGAACACCTCTTCGGCGAAGTACCAGACATTTTTCGAGCCCCAGAGATCAGCGAACAGCTGGCCGAACGGAAGGGAAGCCACAAGTTCTTCCAGTCGTTCCTTGGCAAGCGGGTTGGCATTGTCGACATGGGATTGCTGCTCGGTTCCATTGAACATCCGGGTCGCGTGAGGACCGTGGTTCTCCAAGGCCCAGTCAAACGCCGCCCGGCAACGGGTCAGTTGCTCCTGGTTCAGCAGGCCCTTGATCAGAACCGCCCCGTCTGCCTGAAACGCCGTGCGTAGCGCGTCGTTCATGGTGCTGTCTCCTCTGAGGTTTTCTCTCGGATGGAGGGGAGACTAGCAGCGTGAAATATTTAACGCAACGACCGTTATTTTAAAATTCGAGACCGAATCGATCGATCTCTTGAGTGGCCAGGGATGCGTAGTTCCCGGGTGATTTCACGTCGTACCGAGATGCGGTACCCGTCAGCGGCAGGCCCAGTCGGTTGTGCCCGTGGTACGACTCGGCTGTGGGCCATGAGTATTCCGGGTCGTCGTCCAGAGCGATCCACCGGACTAGCCCGTCTGCCCGAACTGCGGCGGCGGTGCTTACACCGTCCATGCGGCTATGACCGATCACCGCATCAAGGCACTGGTCTCTTTCGCGGGCGTGCATTTCGGCCGCCTGATCCGCGAGGGCTTCAGCACCTTCGATCCGGTCAGTGCACTGGAGGCCATGGGCAAGCAGCACACGGCCGAGGCCCAGGGCGCCGAGCGTCATGTCATCAACTACCTGCCGCCGTCGGTGGAGGAGGCGAGGCAGGCCGACATCACCGACATCGACGTGCTCGAAGCCACCGACTACTACAAGTCGGATCGTGGGCAGCAACCCAACGGCGCTACCAGTGGGCTGTTCTCCTTCAACAGCGCCGCCTTTGAAGCTACCGCCGCCGCCTCGTGATTGCGCGTACCAGCCGATGGCGGTGGAATCGCTCGATGCTGCGTTGCTGGACGCCATGTTGCGCCTGGTCACGCTGATCGACGACCCGATTCTGATGCCGCGATTGGCACCCCTGATCAGACAGGAAATCATCGTTCGCCTGTTGTCGGGACCTCACTGCCTGCAGTTGCAGCACCTGGCTGCGGATGGGGCACCAAGCCAACAGATAGCCCGTTCCATCGCTTGGCTTAAACAGAATTTCGCCGAGCCGCTGCGGGTCTTTGACCTGGCGGCCAGCGCCCATATGAGTCCGTCGACGTTCCGCCTGCATTTTCGCAGCGTCACCGGCATGGGCCCGTTGCAGTACCAGAAGCAATTACGCCTGCAGCAGGCGCCGCGACAACTGATACTGACCCAGAACCTCGATGCCGGTGCAACGGCAGGGCGTGTAGGTTACGAAAGCGCGTCGCAGTTCAGTCGCGAGTACAGTCGCTTGTTTGGGGAGCCGCCACAGCGGGATATCAGGCGATTGCGCATGCATTGAGATTGGGAGCCGTGAGTCCAAAGTCGCGGAAAATGATGCCATGCGAACTCAGTCCTGGTTGGGGCAAAACTGGGGCAAAAGCGGCGCCGCCGAGAG
The DNA here is from genome assembly GCF_036328175.1 of Pseudomonas sp. JS3066. Lineage (NCBI taxonomy): Bacteria > Pseudomonadati > Pseudomonadota > Gammaproteobacteria > Pseudomonadales > Pseudomonadaceae > Pseudomonas > Pseudomonas sp. JS3066. The sequence continues at coordinate 3,128,236 of NZ_CP143312.1, read as the reverse complement.
CCGCTTCAGACCGACCAGCAAGACCTGGGTGCTAATCTAGAGCGGTCTGGCGCGGCATCGGGGGTTGGCCTCTAGGGTTCAAATCCCTCGGTCAGTGCACGGCAACTGTCAGGGCGCTCATTTGCGGGGCGTTTGTTTGTGCCCGGAAGCTCTCGGTCTGTCCAATCCCCGTGGGATTGATCCGTACACTGGTACAGATTTGGTACATGGTGCAGAGGGTTTCGCTGGAAGGTGCACAATTATTGGATTGGATAGATGATTATTTCCGATCCATCATCGGCGCCACGGAGAAGCGGCGGGACAGGGCAGGGCGCGTGGATGCTAGCGCAGAGGCCGGTTTAGAAAGGCTGGTCATATGTCTCGTTTCCAGCCGTGAAGGCCCATTTCCGGCCTTTACTCAGATGTCGGCGCTACATTGTAGGACTGCGGGAGAGTCATGTAGCACCGAGAGAGAGGCATGGGGACTATCACGGCGAGGCCGCGGAAAAGCGGCGGTATTGGTTACACGGCGTAGATCAGGATCAAGCGCGAAGGGGCGGTAGTTTATCAGGAAAGCCAAACCTTCGACCGCAAGCATCGATAACACCCCGGATTCTCCGGCCAAAAGGCCGGATGGTTGCCCACCCAGGGGTGGAAACTATTGGACGCTGTTTACCCCGAATTTCTGGAATGTTCTGCACGCTGTCTTACACTTGAAGGTTGGCAACCTGGAAACCTTCGTGCTGCTCGTACTGCGCTGTCGTGGCGTGCAGCTGGTGGCCGACCACACGCTTCGAGCGGTTCAGCTATATCCCATCAGCGCCGTCCAGGTCATTTTCGCTCCTAACAGGAGAAACGCCATGACGCATACCTGCGTTCGTCCCTCGCCAGTACGACGGAATGGAATCGCGGTCGGGAAGGTGCTGTTTGCAAGCTTGGTTTTGGTCCTGCTGGCACTTGCAGAAAGGCCGGCGCACGGGCAGGTCTTGCTCACCGAGACGACATGGGGGGGGACTGGAGCCGAAGTCGCAACCGCTGTCGCCACGGCCGCCGATGGCAGCGCGTACCTCGTCGGCTCGACGGATAGCTTTGCCTTCGACCAGTTCGGCCAGCCCGCGACGCGAATGTTCATCGTCAAGCTCTCGAATGGAGCAGTTATCTGGCAGCGGATCTGGAACGGCCCGACCATCGTCGGGGTGACGGATGCGTCTGTGGCGGTCGCTGTCGACGGATCAGTTTACGTGGCCGGCATCACCGCAGACGGTGGCGGAGACGCCGTGCTAATGAAATTCGATCCGAACGGCAACCTGCTCTGGGTGCGGGCCTGGGGCGGTAACCAATCCGATAGCGCCGGCGCGGTGGCGACGCACAGCGACGGCTCCGTCTACGTCGCGGGCCGGACAACCAGCTTCGGCCCGAGTTCCGCCGGGGTGTTCGTCCTGAAGTTCGATCCGACGGGCACTCTTGTCTGGCAACGGCTCTGGGACAATGCCGCCGGCTTCGAGGCGATGACTGTCTCGCCAGACGGCAGCATCTACGCGGCCAGTTCGAAACTGCGGGGAAACGATCTCTCCCAGTTCGATGTGATGGTGCTGAAGCTGACGTCAGCGGGCGCCCTGGTCTGGGCGCGGACGTACGGAGCAGGCGAGGTCGTGGATGCGCGCGGTGGAATGGCCGCCGCCGCGGATGGGTCCATTTACACGGCTGGCGCCATCCAGGCGGCGAAGGGCGGCGGCATCATCGGCATCAACGCGCTGGTCCTGAAGATCGGGTCCGATGGTAGCTTGTTGTTCGGCAAGGAATGCTGCACCAAGGGCGGCGACACCGGTGAAGGCATCGCGGTGGCGCCCGACGGCTCGATTCTTCTCGCCGGCACGACGACAGTGTTGGGCGTTGGCTTCCAGGATGCATTCGTCGCGCGTCTGGAATCGACGGGCAAGAAGGTGACGGCCGCGGCAACCTGGGGTGGCACCGGCTTCGAGAGCGGCGGCGGGGTTGCGGCTGCGGCCGACAACACGGTGCGGCTTGCGGCGACGACGAGCCAGGGCCCGCCGTATTCGCTGCTGGACGCATCGCTGAAATTGTCCGCGCCGAAATTCACCGTCGCGACCCCTACGGGAGCGCTCGTGGATCCGGCAGGCACAGTTTCGATTCCGCCACACGGGGCGTCCGTACCGGCCGGCAGCACGACCTACAGCGGAAACTTCGAGTCGGCACTCATATCGCTCACGCTGCCGTAACCGGTCAGCGTCGCCAGAACGGTGAGGGCGGATGTAGCGCCTCCCGGTAAATCGCTCGGCCCAATGCCAACGAGACGCCCGGCACCGCCATGATGGCCAATTCGATGCGCGTGGTCGACTTGTCGATGCTGACGGGGCCGGAGCCGGCCACGCCCACAGCCACCCTTCAGGGCCGGCGGAGCCGAGCCGTTCTGATGAGATGCCCACGGTGGCCTCCTGAGGGCCCTCTAGACGGCGCCGGACAACGGCGGTGACCAGTTAGCTGGTTCACAGCGATTACCGCTAAAGGTGTGAGATGGCCTGCCCAATTCAAAGCACCAGTCCCTGGGGCAGGGGGTATTTTGACCGTAGGGGGTGTCGCTGGTCCCTTTGGTTGCTGCAGTGCCTGCTCCTGATGTCAGCCGGACAACCCGTTACCTTGGCCCAACAGTCATCCGAACCACGCACACAAGCCGGCATGCTCATCTGGTCCGAGCCCCGGGGGCAGAGGACGTCCGCGTCGTTGATGGCGAGGGGAAGCCTCGCAGCCTGGCCGATTTCCGAGGGAAGGTGCTCCTGCTCAACCTCCAGGCCACTTGGTGCGCACCCTTCCATCAGGAAATGCCGACCCTGGATTGCCTACAGGCGAATCTCGGGGGCAACGATTCTCAAGTCGTAGCGCTCTCGCTCGAGCACGACGGCGTACCGGCCATACGGGACTTCTATCGGTAGATCGGTATTCAGCACCTCGAGATCTTCGTCGATGAGCGGATGCAATCCATTCAAATCCTCGGCGCCTTCGGTTTGCCGGTCACTCTGATGCTGGACCGCGAGGTGCGGGAAATCGGCCGCAAAGCAGGTAAGGCCGAGCGGGACAGCTCGGAGGTCATTGAGTATGTCCGGGCGTACCGGCCTCCACCCCGAGCGTCCGTGATGAGCCTTAGCGATATTGGCATTCTGAGCGCGCTTGCTGCGGGCATGATCTCGTTCCTATCGCCCTGCGTACTGCCCTTGGTATCCGATTACATGTGCTTCATTGTCGGCCGCTCGGTGTACAAACTGCAGGTCCTGGAAACCCGCCGGGAACGGTTGGTGGTGATCGGCATGAGCCTGTGCTTCGTGCTGGGCTTTTCCACCATCTTCATTGCGCTGGGCACCGGCACCACCGCCATGAGCCGGCTGCTGATCGCCTATCGACAGGAGACCAACCTGATTTGGCGGCGTCATCGTGATCGCTTTCGGCCTGTTCATTGCCGGCCTGATCACCCCCCCGCTGGCTAAACAGAGACGTGCGCTTCGTCCATCAACTGCAGTCCCGTGGCGGTCCGCTAGCGGCCTACGTCTTGGGCATGGCGTCCGCCTTTGGCTGGACACCCTGCATTTTGGTCCGATCCTGGGCAGCATCCTGGTGCTGAGCGCCTCCACCGACCGAACCGGCACCAGTGGTGTTGAACTGCTGTCGATCTACTCGCTCGGCCTGGGACTTCCATTCCTGCTGACGGCCTGGTTCACCAATCTGTTTCTGGCCCACCTCAAACGCCTGCGGCGTTGGAGTGGGGCCATCCACATCGGCGCCGGCGTCATCCTGATCCTCATGGGGGCGCCATGATCATCGGGCAATTGACCGACTTCGCCTGGTGGTTGCTGGAGGTGTTCCCCATCCTCGGCAGGATCGGCTAGCGAGCATTACTCCCCAAGAAGTAGACCGCCTTCGATCACTCAATACCGAGTCAGCTAGTGAGCATTGACGGTGATCAAGAAACTACTTCGCGATTGGCGCTTAGCTTGAGAAGAGGCATAGGCCAGTCTGGCTCACGTACGCCGCCCCTCGCTGGAGCTGATTCACCATGATGAACGCTAAGCGGTTTACCTCTCTTGCGTTGGGTATATCCCTGGTTGCCAATCTGGGGCTGGCCATGGCAAACCCGACTGGAAGCGTCTACACGGCCAACGAACGGGCTACCTCCATCAGTCAGGTGGATCTTGCAACAGGCGAGGTGAAAACGGTTGCCTTGCCAATCGCACCGCACAACGTACAGGTATCGCCCGACGGCAGTTTGCTTCTCGTGGTTGGGATGTCCGGACATGCCGGGCATTCGAGTGGTGAAAACGCCGGTGGGCAATTGCTGGTATTTAGCACCACCGCACTGGATAAACCCCAGTTCAGTCTGCCGGCAGGCGAGCATCCAGCTCATGTGGTTACCGACTCAACTGGTCAGCGGGCTTTTGTGACCGATTCTGCCGCCAACCAGGTACAGGTCTTCGACCTCAAACAGCGAATCGAGCAGCCCGGCATTCCGACTGGGCGCTATCCCCATGGACTGCGTTTGAGCCCGGATGGCCGAACGCTCTACGTGGCTAACATGAAGAGCGACAGCGTATCGCTGATCGACGTGGCAACGCGCAAGGAGACTGCGCAAATTCCAGTCGGTAAAGGCCCGGTCCAGGTCGGTTTTTCCCCCGATGGCCGCCTCGCGTTCGTGTCGCTTAGTGCCGCGAACCAGCTTGGCCTAATCGATACAGCCGGACGCAAGGTGATCGGCAAGGTCGATGTAGGTCGCACGCCGATCCAGATGGTGGCCACCGTTGACGGCCGCCAGATCTATGTGGCGAATCAGGGCAGTGGTCAGAATCCGGACGATCGAGTCTCCATCGTCGATCCCCAAACGCGCAGCAGCATCGGCACCGTGACCACCGGCAAGGGCGCCCATGGTGTGGCCATCAGCACCGATGGCGCTTATGTGTTTGTCAGCAATATTGAAGCAGGCACCGTATCCGTCATCGATACGAACAGCCGCAAGGTCGTTGGCACACACAAGGTCGGCGCCGGGCCAAACGGAATCAGCTACAAGCCGTCGAGTGCCCAATAGCCCATCGATGCGCAGCGGGTAATGGGACCTGAGCACGAGACGGGGAATGAGCATTCACGCCGGCGTGGACAATTGAATGCGTCGCCAGGCGAGGCCTGGCGCCAAGACCAAGCCATCAGGCTTTGAGCATTGTTAAGGAGATGATGATGTCCAACGTTCGTAATGTACTGATCGGATTCTTTCTGGCGGCAGCGTCTGTGGGAGCCATGGCGCAAGACACCGATGAACACTCGGCACATCACCCGGCCGATGCTCCAGGAGCAGCGACCACCGAGAAGATGCCTGCTCAGCAAATGGACAAGGAACAGATGGCGGCGATGGACCAGCACATGAAGGCCATGCAAGCCATGCATGAAAAGATGGCTGCAGCAAAAACGCCAGAAGAGCGTCAGGCGCTGATGGCCGAGCATATGAAACTGATGAAGGGTGGCATGGCCATGATGAAGTCCATGGATGGTGGAATGCCGGGGATGGGGGGAATGCAAGGCGGCAAGGGCATGGGCGGGGACATGGCCGCCCGTCAGGAGATGATGGAAAAGCGCATGGACATGATGGAGTCGATGATGCAGATGATGATGGACCGCATGCCCCCTGCACCGTCGAAATAGTTCATCACCATTCCGAGGAGTCGCTATGAACCCTCATTTCGATGAACACGGCTCACCACCCAGCTTCTGGCGTTCACGGTACGCAATCGGCCTGGTGGTGATCGGCGGGGTCGCCGTCTACTTCCTGCTAACCGAGCACTTTGCCCATGTCGTCGGGGCCCTGCCGCATCTGTTGTTGCTCGCCTGCCCGCTGATGCATGTCTTCATGCATCGAGGGCACCGGGGGGGCCATCACCAGGGCCAGGGCAAGCCAGCCCCCTTCAGAAAGACCGATACCCGCAAACCGGGAGATCCATCATGAACCATGGTGAAACCGCGTATGGCCTCTGGTCGCTGGTTTTTATCAACTCAGCGATCTTCATCATGTTTGCATTCAGTTTCTTCAAACCAGCGACCGCCAGAGACTGGAGGAGCTTCGGCGCATTCTCAGCGTTCATCGTTGCCTTGTTTGTGGAAATGTATGGCTTCCCACTGACGATCTATCTGCTGTCAGGCTGGTTGCAATCCAGATTCCCCAACCTCGATCTGCTTTCCCACGACGCGGGTCATCTGTGGTCGACGTTGCTCGGTGGCCAGGGCAACGCACATTTCAGTGCATTGCACATTGCCAGTTACCTGTTCCTGGGCTTTGGCTTCTATCTGCTTTCAGCCGCGTGGAACGTGCTGTATCACGCGCAACGCCGGCATTCTCTGGCAACGGCAGGGCCCTATGCCTGGATCAGGCATCCGCAGTACGTGGCCTTTGTGCTGATTCTCCTGGGCTTTCTGCTTCAGTGGCCGACACTCCTGACGCTGGCGATGTTCCCAGTGTTGCTGGTGATGTACGGGCGCTTGGCGGTTTCCGAAGAGCGGGACATGCGCAAGGAGTTCGGCGCGGCTTATGACGCCTATTCCCGTACTACGCCCAGGTTCATTCCGCGCCTGCGCGAAAGGTTCGGTGCGGGTCAGAGAGGCTGAAATCACGACATGACAGGTGCGCTGCGCTTCAACCGTTAAGGCCGGTTGCAGCCTTGAGACCGCACGCAATCTGGAGAAAGGAACCCCGGCCAACCTGATGGCCGGCCGGGTGCGTGGATCGAACCGAGGGGTCAGTTACCGGGATATTCGGCAATGACTTGGTCGGTACCGGCTTGAGTCAGGCCTATGACCTGATAGGCATCTTGTTTCCCACCTACCTCCATTCCGGGCGAACCGGCCGGCATACCAGGCACAGCAATCCCCCGCAGATCGGAGCGCTTGCTGAGTTCAACTATTTGAGCGGCCGGGACATGACCTTCGATGAATTTGCCGTCAATCACAGCGGTATGGCAGGACGCCAAGCGAGGGGCGACACCCAGGCGCTGCTTGACCGAGGTCATATCCGCCTCGACATGATCGATGACCTTGAAGCCATTGGCTTCCAAATGCTCGACCCATTTCTTGCAGCAACCGCAACTAGCGCTGCGGTGGACATCAACCGTCAGCGCTTCTACTGCCTGGGCAGCGGAAACCAGGAACAGCGAGGCGAGCGCGACAAGTCGCAATGCTCGATGAGACTTAGCTTTCATGCACATGCTCTTTGCCATCGGCGTGAATGTGTTTTTTCGGAGCCGGTGCGGTGTCATCCTGAGCCTGCTCGGCCTCGTGATGGGAGGCCTTGCCTTCCTCGCCGGCATGGTGATCTTCACCGCCCTGTCCGGCGCCATGGTGATCATCGCCTGCCTGGCCAGCATGGTGATCTTCACCCGTGCTGTCGTGATGGCTGCCACTGGAAACATTGTCACCATGCTGGCCTTCGTGGTTATGCATCTTGGATTCGCCGCCGCCGTGCTGGTGACCACCGCTACTGGCGACCAAGGCGCGATACTGCTCAGCGTCCAGCGATGGCAGCTGCTGCAGGAAGGCAACCATGCCCCAGATGTACTGGTCACCCATGCTCTTGCCCCAGGCCGGCATGCCGGTGGCCTTGATACCGTGCTTGATGATCCAGAAGGCGTTGGCCGGATTGCCATCCACACCAACCTTGGTCAGATTCGGTGGCGCTGGATAGAGACTCTGGCTTAGCTCGGTCTGAGCCACGCCGGGAGCGAGGTGACAGCCGATGCACATGGAGTTGTAGTTGCCGGCACCGGCGCGAATCAGCGCTTCATCCTTCAGGTTCGGCACTTCGAGATCCCGTGCACGCACAGCAATCGAGCGCTCCCGGGCCATCGTCAGAAATGCGTGCACCGGTGCCCAGTGCGGGTCGTCAGCGCCTACGTTAACGACGCCCACATAAGCAACTCCCATGATCCCGGCTGCAGCAACGGTGCTCGCAATGGCTAAAGTTTTAATTGTTCTTTTCATGTCAGGTTCTCAAAACCACATCCGGATACCGGCAACAAAGCGTGCCTCGTCGTTGTCCTCACCTTCCTCGCGGGCGAAGTCGGCGGTGTTGCCGTAGTTGCGGTTCCATGTCACGCCTATGTAGGGCGCGATCTCGCGGACGATCTCGTAGCGTAGGCGCAGGCCCACCTCGGTGTTGCCCAACCCCGATCCGATGCCGCGCTCGTGGTCGTTGCGGCCGTAGAAGTTGACTTCCGCCGTGGGCTGCAGGATCAGCCGGTTGGTCAGCAGGATGTCGTAGTCGCCTTCCAGCCTCAGGGCGCTCTGGCCGTTCTCGCCGAGGAAGGCCGTGGCCTCGGTCTCCAGGCCGTACAAGGGCATGCCCTGCACGCCGAAGGCCGCCCAGGTCTGCGGCGAGCCCGGCTTGAAGTCCTGGCGCACACCGGCCACCAGCTCCCACCAGGGGCTGACAGCTCGACCGTAGAGCGCCTGGATTTCGGCTTCCTCGGTCTTGCCGTTGGCGCGTTCGCCTTCCGAGCGGAACCAGAAACGGTTGATGTCGCGGCCTATCCAGCCCGAGGCATCCCAACTCAGCACGCTGGCGTCGTCGGCGTCCTGGTACTCCAGCTTATCCATCAGGAATAGGCTGTTGATGCTGCCAGTGTGCATGTGGTGGGGCGGCAGCTGCGGGAAGGCGGCGGCGCGATCGGCCTCGGTCGGCACCGGGATGGGCGTGCGGCTGCCGTAGCCGGACGGCTGGGCCTGGTTTTTTCCGCTTTGCCCCATCTGGCCATGGTTCATCTGGCTGTGATCCATGGAACCGTGGTCCATCTGGCCATGGTTCATCTGACTGTGGTCCATGGAGCCGTGGTCCATCTGGCCATGGTTCATCTGGCGTTGATCCATGGAACCGCGGTCCATCTGGCTATGGTCCATGGCGCCATGATCCATGGTTTCCGCAGCCTTTGCGTTACCGGCTGCGGCAAGGGCCACGGCCAGGGCGATCAAGGCAGGGCGTTTGAGGCTACTGGTCATCGTTACGATCCGTCTTGGGCTTGGCGTCTTTGTCCCGGTGCATGGCGCCGTGGTCCATGTTCTGCATCTGGCCATGGTTCGTCGGCTGACCAGAGGTGGCCTGCGTCTTCTGGTGCTCGTCATGGGCGTTCTGGCCGGCCCAGGCGGCGGGTGCCAGTAGGGCGGAGGCCAGGGCGGCGGCGGTGAGGGGCTGCGCAAATTTGCTCATCGGTCTCTCCTTATTCGGTGACACGGACTTCACGGAACATGCCCATGTCCATGTGGAAGAGCAGGTGGCAGTGATAGGCCCAGCGGCCCAGGGCGTCAGCCGTGACGCGGTAGCTGCGGCGGGTGCCGGGTGGCATGTCGATGGTGTGCTTGCGCACCATGAAGTTGCCGGCTTCGTCCTCCAGGTCGCTCCACATGCCGTGGAGATGGATGGGGTGGGTCATCATGGTGTCGTTGACCAGGGTGATGCGCAGGCGCTCGCCGTACTTGAGCAGCAGCGGCTCGGCATCGGCGAAGGGGATACCGTCGAAGGACCAAGAGAAGCGCTCCATGTGTCCCGTGAGGTGCAGTTCGATGGTGCGGCTCGGCTCGCGGCCGTCCGGGTCGGGGAAGGTGCTGCGCAGGTCGGCGTAGGTCAGTACCCGGCGGCCGTTGTCACGCAGGCCGATGCCGGGGTCCGCCAGCTTGGGCGCCGGGGTCATGGTCTGCATGTCCACCAGAGGGTTGTCGGTTTCCGATGCCGGGTGGGTCTGCATCTGGCCGCCCATGCCGGCCATCTTGGAGTGGTCCATACCCGCCATCTGCGAGTGGTCCATGCCGGCCATCTTGGAATGGTCCATGCCCGCCACCTGCGAGTGGTCCATGCCGGCCATCTTGGAATGGTCCATGCCCGCCATCTGCGAGTGGTCCATGCCGGTCATCTTGGAATGGTCCAAGCCGGCCATCTTGGAATGGTCCATACCCGCCATCTGCGAGTGGTCCATGCCGGCCATGTCGCCATGCCCCATGGAGCCGTGATCCATGCCCATGTCGGCCATGCTGATCAGTGGGCGCGGGTCAGGCTCAGGGACCGGCGCGCTCAGGCCTTCGCGCAGGGCTAGGGTGCCGCGGGCGTAACCGGAGCGGTCCATGGACTGGGCAAAAATCGTGTAGGCCTCGTCGCCCGCGGGCTCCACCAGCACGTCGTAGGTTTCGGCGACGGCGATGCGGAATTCATCCACGCTCACCGGTTCGACCGGCTGGCCGTCGGCCGCGATAACGGTCAGTTTCAGGCCGGGAATGCGTACGTCGAAGTAGGTCATCGCCGAGCCGTTGATGAAGCGCAGGCGGATCTTCTCGCCCGGCTGGAACAGCCCGGTCCAGTTGCCGTCCGGCGCCTGGCCGTTGAGCAGGTAGGTGTAGGTGGCGCCGCTGACGTCTGCGAGGTCGGTGGGGCTCATCTTCATTTCCGCCCACATCTTCCGGTCGGCCATGGCGGCGGACCAGCCCTGCTCGCCGACGTCGTTGATGAAGTCCCCGACGGTGCGCTTGTGCTGGTTGTAGTAGTCCGACTGCTTCTTCAGCTTGGCCATCACGCGGGCCGGGTCTTCGTCGGTCCAGTCGCTCAGCATCACCACGTAGTCGCGCTGGTACTCGAAAGGCTCCGGTTCCTTCGGGTCGATCACGATGGGGCCGTACACGCCCACCTGCTCCTGCAGGCCGGAGTGGCTGTGGTACCAGTAAGTGCCGTGCTGCTTCACCTGGAAGCGGTATTCGTACATGCCGTCCGGCGCAATGCCGGCAAAGCTGAAGCCCGGCACGCCGTCCATGTTGGCGGGCAGGATCATGCCGTGCCAGTGGATGGAGGTATCTTCGGCCAGGCGATTGCGCACCCGCAGGGTCACGGTGTCGCCTTCACGCCAACGCAGAATTGGCCCCGGAATGGTGCCATTGATCGCCATGGCCTTCCGCGCGGAACCTGTAATGTTCACCGGGGTTTCCCCAATGAACAGGTCGAATTCGGTACCGCTCAGCGCGGTGGGCTGACCTGGACTGGTCACCGCCCAAACAGGGGTGCGCCAAAGGCCCAGTCCGCCCAGGATGCCGCCAGCGGCCAGGCCCTTGACGAAGGTTCGCCTTGAGGTTTTGCAATGCATGCCGTGTATGTCCAATGAGTCAATGGAGCCAGCGCTGAACGACCAACGCGGAGAGGCTGCCGCACCGGGTGATTCCTCCACCCCAGTAGGCTTGCTCGCGGTCGCTATCCATTAGGCGCGCGGCCGCGAGCATAAAAGCTGCCATATTCCAACCATTCAGATGATTACATTTCTGTAAGGTTGGCCAACGCACCAGACTCAGCAGTTGGCATGTTCGGCAAATTTTTCCTTTTCAGCGACCGAGGGCTCGGCCTTCTGCTGCTCCTGGCGGTAGGCATCCATCGACGCCTGGGCGAGTTTGTCGGCACGGGCCATGGTCCGATCGCCACCGCCGGCGGCCATGGCGAAGGACGAGGCAGTCAGAGCGGCAACAACGATCAGGGCTTTCATCGATTTCATAAGGGATTCCTCGACTAGGGACGTGGTAGCCCGGCATGTGCGGGCTGAGTGTCAGACTCGATGCCACACTAGCCACCCCGTGCTGTCAGAAACCTGAGTTGAACATTACAGTTTTGTAAGGTTGGCATTTCGTCCTTGTGGAGCCTTCGCCTCGGTCGGTAGTGTCCCCGACATGCCGGGCAAGACCGGCCGTCACCACTGCGGACCGACGTGCCAGGCTCAGCGGTTGCCGCGTGCCTGACAGCAACGAATACCCGGCAGGACTCCGACCACCACCATGAGAGAAAGCCTTATGTCGACCAAAACCACTGCCGCTACTGGCGCTGCACTGGCCCTTGCTGCGGCCAGCCTGTTCGCGGCCCTGCCTGCTCAAGCCGCTCAAGATGCCAAAACCGCTGACGTGAAGTGTTTTGGCGTCAACGCCTGCAAAGGCCAGAACGATTGCATGACCGCCAAGAACTCCTGCCAGGGGCAAGGCGCCTGCAAAGGCCAGGGCTTCAAGTTGATGCCCAAGGCTAAATGCGATGAGGCTGGTGGCCGGACCAGCGAGTGATGTCTTGCCGTGGGGAGTGCTCGTCACTCCCCCTTGGGAGCCCCGCATGAACGAGCACAGCACTCTCGGATTTGGCTTGGGGCTCCGCAGTGAGTATTACCACCAGATACTGGAGCAAGCCCCTGACATCGACTGGTTCGAGATCATCTCGGAAAACTACCTGGTCGAGGGTGGTAAGGCCCTCTACTTCCTGGACGCCATCAAGGAGCGCTACCCGTTGGTTATGCACGGCGTATCGCTGTCGATCGGTGGGCCACACGCCCTTGACCACAACTACCTTCTCCAGTTGAAACAGCTCGCCGAGCGGGTCCAGCCTCAGTGGATTTCCGATCATTTGTGCTGGAGTCGTGGCAGTGCGCACCACCTGCACGATCTGCTGCCGCTACCGTTTACCCAGGAAAGCCTGGAGCACGTGGCCGCCCGGGTTCGTCTGGTACAAGACGTCATTGAACGGCCGCTGGTGTTGGAGAATGTTTCCGCCTACGTGCAGTGGGCCGAATCGACCATGAGCGAAGCGACTTTCCTCCGTGAGCTAAGCGAGCTGACTGGTTGTGAGTTGCTCCTGGACGTCAACAATGTCTACGTTAGCGCGCGTAATCAGGGCTTTGATGCCTGGCAGTTCATCCAGGAACTGCCTCAGGAACGCATCCGCCAGATCCATCTGGCTGGCCACAGCGACTATGGCCATTACCTGATCGACACCCACGACCAGCCGATTGCCGATCCGGTGTGGGACCTCTACGCGCGCACGATCCAGCACTTGGGGGCACGGGCGACGCTGGTCGAACGCGACGACCTCTTCCCCCCGTTACCTGAACTGTTGGCCGAGCTGGCGAAAGCCCGGGCGCTCATGGCCCGCCAGTTGGAGGCGGCAGCATGCGCCTGATTGCTTTGCAACAGGCCTTCGAACGTTACCTGCAGGGGAGTGACTGCACCGCGCCCGCTGAGCTGCTGCAGCACTTAAGGGGAAGCGAGGCGCTCTCGGCCGAGGATGGCCTGCAGGTCTATCACCATGCTTACCGGGCCCGGCTGCTGTCCGTGCTGCGCGAAGACTTTCCGGCCACCCACTACTGGCTCGGCATCGAAGCTTTCGAACAGTTGGCCCAGGCCTACCTTGCGGCGTGGCCGCCCCGGCATTTCAGCCTGCGCTGGCTGGGAGAGAAACTTCCCGAGTTCATCAGCAAATTCCTCGACGAGCCTCAGGCCTCCCAGTTACGGGAACTGTCGGAGTTGGAATGGGCGTTCACGCTGGCCTTCGATGCAGCCGACGAAGTGTCCCTGTCGCTCCAGGATATTGCCTCGTTCGGTCCGCAAGACTGGACCGGCCTAAGCGTTCAGCTCCACCCGAGCGTGCGCTGGCTCACTTTCAACTTCAATGCCATCGACATCTGGAAGGCCGCCAAAGCTGACACCTCCGTTCCCCCAAGCTTGCCGCTTGAACATCCCATAACCTGTCTGGTCTGGCGCGACGCACTGATTTGCCAGTACCGGACACTCGATCCGCTGGAGGCTGCGGCACTGCAACTCATGGTACGGGAGCAACTGACCTTCGCGGACCTCTGCCTTTCATTACTGGAAAGCAAAGGCGACGCAGCTCCCGCCCAGGCAGCCAGTTGGCTAAAACAGTGGGTAGTGGATGGAATCGTCGTGCGGGTCAGTCAACAACAGGCTGTATCTGAAGAGTCCGCGCCATGAACCATGGCGCGGCAGCTGGCAATCTGAGTGGCAGCGAGACTTAGCGGCTGATTCTGGTTGAGTAACCGAGCGCCTGAACCAGTTCGCCGACGCGTTCGGCTTCGATGCTGCTGTCGACACTCACCGTACCGGCAGCGCGATCAATAATCACCTTCGCGTCTCCATCAGCAGCCTGGATGGCCTTGGTGATCTTGCTGACACAACTGCCACATCCCATACCGGATACTTCCAAAACGAACATAGCGGGCCTCTCATGCTGGAGCGGCTTCTCTCGCCGCATTTACAGCTTCAACCTTGACACGATGGAAAGGTCAAGGCCCGACCAAGCAATTTATCTTCGCCCGAAAATATCCCCCAGTCCCTCGGGCGGTGGCAGGCCCTGCTGCATCTTCAGGTGTCCCTCGCCATCCCGGTAGAAGATGGCGGGCGTCGCCGCTGTACCGAGTTCGCCCATCAAGGCCAGATTGGCGTCGAGCTGCTCCTGGATGTCGGCGGGAATCTCGGGCAACGGCTTGAGCGTGCTTGATTTGCCCGCCACTTCATGCTTATGGAGTGCCGCTTCTGGCTGATGGGCGATTAGCAGAGCCGCAGCTTTGCCTGCGCTGTCCGCACTGAGCATGCCGACCATGATATGGCGTAACTGCACCTTGCCAGAGTCGACCCAAGGCCGAGCCTGCTGCCAGAACAGGTTGCAGTAGGGGCAGTTGGGGTCATCGAAGAGATAGACGACGCGTGGGGCATCGTCTCGGCCATCGGAGATCCAGGTGCTTTTCTCCATGCGCGCCCACATCTCCTTGGCCATTGGCTCATACACCAGCTTGTCCATCGGGGCGCGAGTCAGATCTTCTCCCCGGGCATCGAACAGGGTGCCGACGAGGACATGTTGGCCATCCTCGGTGAGATAGAGCGCCATACCCTGGCCGTTGTAGCGGGCGGCATATCCCTTCAGTCCTCCGGGCGCTGCGAACTGGCCCACGATGGTTACACCACGCGCCTCCAAGGCCTTGATCGGGATGGGCAGTTCCTCGGCGGAGGACATTCCCGGTAAGGCCAACAGCCCCCAGACAGTCAGCCATATGGATAAGGAGTTGAAACGCATCATGGCGGGGCCTCCTCACGTTGGTTGCGACGGTGCCCATTTCAGTCCGTGGTCACGCGTTTCAGGCGCAGTGCATTGAAGACCACGGAAGCCGAACTCACGCTCATGGCCAACGCTGCAATCATCGGCGACAACAGATGGCCGGTCAGGGGGTAGAACAGGCCGGCTGCCAGCGGTATGCCCATGGCGTTGTAGAGGAAGGCGAAGCCCAGGTTCTGGCGCATGTTCTTCACCGTGGCTACGGATAGTGTCCGGGCCCGCAGGATACCCATCAGGTCGCCCTTGACCAGGGTCACCTGGGCGCTGTTCATGGCGACGTCGGTGCCGGTTCCCATGGCGATCCCGACATCCGCCCGGGCCAGCGCCGGGGCATCGTTGATCCCATCTCCGGCCATGGCAACCCGGTGCTTATCGCCCTGCAGACGGGCCACCAGTTGCTCTTTGTCCTGAGGTTTCACTTCACCGTGGACTTCTTCGATGCCGAGTTGTTTCGCGACCGCACGTGCCGTAGTCAGGCCGTCGCCGGTGGCCATGATGACCTTCACATCTTCCGCCTGCAGCCGGGTTACCGCTTCCTTGGAGGTGGGTTTGACCGGATCGGACACCGCCAGCAGACCGGCGAGCACGCCGTCGACGGCCAGGTACATGATGCTCATGCCCTCCAGGCGCAGCAGCTCAGCCCGGTCTCGCAGCAGACTGATGTCGAGGCCAGCCTCTTCCATCAAGGTCGTGTTGCCGAGCTGCAGCCATTTTCCGTCCACCTGGCCACGTACACCGATCCCTGAGCCCGACTCAAACGCCTCGGGCTTGGACAAGCCGTGTCCCGCCGCCCGTGCGTGATCGACGATTGCATGGGCCAGCGGGTGTTCGCTGCCCTGATCCAGGCTGGCGGCGAGGTGAAGGACTTCGGACGGCGTGAACTGCTCGGTACCGACCACGCTATGAAATACCGGCCGGCCTTCGGTGAGGGTGCCTGTCTTGTCGACGATCAACGTGTCGATCTTGCAGAGGTTCTCGATCGCGCTGGCGTCCCGGAAGAGCACGCCACTGCCGGCAGCCTTGCCGGTGGCGACCATGATCGACATGGGGGTGGCCAGGCCGAGTGCGCAAGGGCAGGCAATGATCAAGACCGCTACCGCATTGATCAGGCCGAAGACCCAGCCGGGCTCCGGTCCGAACAGCCCCCAGCCGAAGAACGTGAGCAGGGCGACCAGGATCACTCCCGTCACGAAATAGCCAGCCACTGTGTCCGCCATCCGCTGCATCGGGGCTTTCGAGCGCTGTGCTCGCGCGACCATCTGCACGATTTGCGAGAGCACCGTCTCGGCGCCGACCTTCTGCGCCGCCATCACCAAGCTGCCGTGGGTATTCAGCGTGGCACCGATGAGTGCATCACCGGCTTTCTTCATCACCGGCACGGGCTCGCCCGTCAGCATGGATTCATCGACGGCACTTTCGCCCTCCAGGACTATCCCGTCGACCGGCACCTTCTCACCGGGGCGAACGCGCAGGTGGTCGCCCGTGTGCACGTGGGTGAGCGGAATATCTTCCTCCTGACCATCGGCCCCCATGCGGCGGGCGGTCTTGGGGGCAAGGCCCAGGAGCGACTTGATGGCGGCGGAGGTTTGTGAGCGCGCCTTGAGTTCGAGCATTTGCCCGAGCAAGGTCAGCGAAATGATGACTGCCGCCGCCTCGAAATAGACGCCGATGCGGCCATCCTGCATGAAGGTCGGTGGGAATACTTGCGGGAACACTGTGGCAGCAACGCTGTAGAGGTAGGCCGCAGCCGTACCTAAGCCGATCAGCGTCCACATGTTCGGGCTGCGGTTACGAATCGATGCGACCCCACGCACGAAGAACGGCCAGCCAGCCCATAGGGTCACGGGTGTGGCCAGAATCAACTCCACCCAGTTTTGTGTGGCGCCATGCAGCAATTGCAGTTGGTGGGCAGTCATAGCCAACACGGTCACGATGACCGTCAGAGGCAAAGTCCACCAGAAGCGGCGGGAGAAATCCTTGAGTTCCGGGTTCTCGTCCTCCTCAAGCTCCGGTATTACCGGCTCTAAGGCCATGCCACAGATGGGACAGCTACCCAACCCACGCTGACGGATTTGGGGATGCATCGGACAGGTGTATTCGGCGTCCGCCGCGTCGCTTGGCTGCGGGGCGGCCGAGTGGTGATGACCTGCGTGTTCTTGGTCCTGCGGGGGGCTAAGGTAGCGTACAGGCGCTGCGCGGAATTTCGTCAGGCACTTTTCGCTGCAGAAACGGTATGTCTGTCCCTCGTATAGCTCGGAGTAGCGGCTGTGCGGTGGCACCGTCATACCGCACACCGGATCGTGCTGACTTCCATCCGGTTGCCCATGGGGGGGTGAGTGGTCATGGTCGTGCTGGAACGATGCGGTGTGCATGGACTAGTTCCCTCTGTTGTCCGGCTTGGTCGAGTCTTCGCGGCCCTGGTGAGAATGCCCGCCATGGTTGCGCCCGAAGAGATGCATCAGCGGGCAGAGCAACAGGATCAAGTAAGGCAGTGCCTGCGACAGGTGGCCGTAGTGCTCACGAGCCACATAAAACAGGCCAATCACGACCAGCATGATTAGTGCGATTCCGCCCTTAGTCCGCCAGAAAGGCGTTGCCGGTTCGGTACCATGGCGATGGAGTTCGGTCATGATTCAACTCCCAAGCTGAAGTGGAAATGTCGTCCGCTGCCGCTTAGCTCAGCCTAGACGCCCCCCGTGTTCACCTGTTGACGCCAATCAATGCTGCTCACTGCACGTTCATCGAAGCCGAGCGAGCAGATGTTCATCGCTCATCCTTACACCCTAGAGAGCGCTCCCTGACAGGTGCCTGAGCCCAGAATTACATTTTTGTAAGCTTCTGCTTGGGGGAGCTGTTTGCCTGCAAACTCTGGGCACCTGACATTGTGGAAAGACCGCGGATGAAACTTCTGGTCGCTGAAGACGAACCGAAAACTGGCACGTATCTGCAACAGGGGCTGAGTGAGGCCGGGTTCAACGTGGACCGGGTGATGGCGGGCACCGATGCCCTGCAGCATGCCCTCAGCGAGTCCTATGACCTGTTGATCCTCGACGTGATGATGCCGGGGCTGGACGGTTGGGAGGTGTTGCGGCTGGTTCGCGCCGCCGGGAAAGACATGCCAGTACTGTTCCTGACCGCTCGGGATGGGGTCGAGGACCGGGTGAAGGGGCTTGAGT
The DNA here is from genome assembly GCF_036328175.1 of Pseudomonas sp. JS3066. Lineage (NCBI taxonomy): Bacteria > Pseudomonadati > Pseudomonadota > Gammaproteobacteria > Pseudomonadales > Pseudomonadaceae > Pseudomonas > Pseudomonas sp. JS3066. Next base: position 3,110,137 of record NZ_CP143312.1, on the reverse strand, counting down.
TGGGCGCGGATGACTATCTGATCAAACCCTTCGCTTTCGCCGAGCTTCTGGCACGGGTGCGAACCCTGCTGCGGCGCGGTGCCACCGCGCCCACCCAGGCCATCCTCAGGATTGCCGATCTGGAAGTGGACTTCCTGAAGCGTCGGGCGGTTCGTGGTGGGAAGCGTATCGAACTCACGGCCAAGGAGTTCTCGCTGCTCGAACTGTTGATGCGCCGGCGCGGCGAGGTACTGCCCAAATCGCTGATCGCCTCCCAGGTCTGGGATATGAACTTCGACAGTGATACCAATGTGATTGAGGTGGCCGTCCGCCGTCTGAGAGCCAAAATCGATGATGACTTTGCGATCAAGCTGATCCATACCGCACGCGGCATGGGCTACATGCTTGATGGACCGGAGCCAGAATGAAACACCTCTCCCTGACGGCGCGGATGAGCCTGATGTTCATGCTCGCTGTCACTGCCGTGTTGACCGTAGCCGGTCTTAGTTTCAACCATCTGAGCCAACGCCACTTCAAGTCGCTCGATTACCAAGTCCTGGTGGAGAAGCTTGAGTCAACACAAAGCATTCTCCAGGGACTGCCCAGTGTCACGAACATGGCCGGACTGAAGCCGCAGTTGAATGCGCTGCTGGGCGCGCACCGGGACCTGGCGGCGATCATTCTGGACAGCGAAGGCCGGGTCTTGTTTGCTGAGCCGGCACATGTTGAATGTGCCCCAGGGACTTCGCGTCAGATTAGCCCCCACCATGTGGGAGTGGCAGGATCAAGCAGACATGTACCGTGGCCTGACGGCAGAGATCAACATCCCTGGCCTGGCGGCCCCATTGACGTTGTTGTTGGTGCTGGACGTCACCCATCACATGGCGTTCTTCGAAGCCCTGCAACGCTGGTTCACCATCGGGCTGGTCATCAGCGCCCTGGTCAGTGCCGCCCTCGGCTGGGTGGTCGCTCGCAGTGGTCTGCGTCCGTTGTGGCAGGTGACGCTAATGGCGGCTTCGATGTCGGCCAAGTCCCTCAAAGAGCGCATTCCCATGGAGCCGGTGCCTATGGAGTTGCAGCAGTTGATGGCCTCGTTCAACGCAATGCTGGCCCGGCTCGATGAGGCTTTCGTGCGGCTGTCCAACTTCTCCGCTGACATTGCGCACGAGCTGCGAACGCCGGTCAGCAACCTGATGACTCAGACGGAAGTCGTGCTTTCGAGGAGGCGCGATATCGGGGCGTATGAGGAAACCTTGTACTCGAACCTCGACGACCTCAAACGGATGTCGCGCATCATCGATGACATGCTATTCCTGGCCAAGGCAGACAAGGGACTGATCGTTCCCCAGCATGAGCCCGTCCAGTTAGAGAAGATTGTCGAGAAGCTTTTCGACTACTACCAACTGGTGGCGGAGGACCGTGGTCTGTCGCTCAAAGCCTCAGGGGAAGGCAGTGTACTCGGCGATGTCCTGATGCTGGATCGCGCCATCTCGAACTTGATCTCCAATGCCCTGCGCTATACCTCCCAGGGCAACACCATGGTCTGTCCACTCAGCCCGGGACAGACCATATTGAGGAGGCACTACGCAAACTCTAACTCCTCCGTACTGTCCGGGTGAGTGGATCAATCAGCGCAGAAAAATGGTGGGAAATGTTTAAAACAGTGCTACGGGAGGGCGGTGAAACGTTCTAGGCCGCTGTTCATCAGGCCTGCAGTGCTCAGTCGCTGCAGCCCATCATCGGCGCCACGGAGAGGCGGCGGGACAGGGCAGGGCGCGTGGTTACTGGTTAGGCGGTTTGAAGGACGGTCATTCGGGAGCTTCTGATTTGCTGCGTCTACCTGGTATCCCCGATGCTTCAGGAGCCTTTGTACCCATCGAGTGGGCGGGACTTCGGGGGCGGGAATGCAGGAAAAGGATGTTTGGCTGAGCGGCGCAGAGTTGGATCTTGCCTGATGGTCGGCAAGTTTATCAGGAAAGGCGTGCCTTCGGCCGTCCGCGGGGCTCGACGGTGTTGTAAAGAGGGAACTTCAGGGCACTGGCCAGGTCGGATTTCGCCGTAACTTTCCGCCCATGAGCCCAGGTGAGAACACCCTCGATGCAAGCCAAGCCCTTCTTGTCGATCCTGATGCTCTCCCTTTTTGCGGCATCGGCGCTTCCGGCCTATTCGGCAGAACGTCGGCTAGCTCAGCCGAGCAATGGTGCGTCGGCCGCCCTGTTGGAGGCGGCGTCGCTGCAATTGGAGTTCGGTGAGCTGGAGCAGGCTGATGACACCTTGGAACGCGCCTTGCGCATCGAGCCGAACAATCCCACGACCTTGCACTACCTGGGGCAGGTGCGCTTCCAGCAGGGGCAGTACGCGCAGGCTGTCGCACTGGCTATGCGCTCCAATGCGCGTGGTCGCAATGATTCCGAGCTGCGTGAGCGCAATTTCCAGTTGATCGAGTCGGCCCAGAGAGCCATGGGGCCGGGTGTGTCGACTGGATCCGATGTGGAAGTGGAGCGGGATGAAGAGGCCGAGGTTCGCGTGGGCCTCGACCAGGAGGTGTCGGCCCAGCAAGCGGCCGGTATCGCCGCAGGAGGAATGGCGGTTCCAGCGGAGGACGGGTTCTTGTCCGATTCGCAGGTGGGCGACTGGCAAAGTCGCGGCGACGGTGGCCTCCAGGCCGCATCGTACGGTGACGAGGACGAGATGCGTATTCCCCGCGGACACATGCCGCCGCCTGGTCAATGCCGGATCTGGTTCCCGGGCCGCCCTGCGGGCCAACAACCGGCTCCCGGCAAATGCAAGAAGTTGCAGGGAAGGATTCCCCGAGGGGCTTATCTGGTGCGTGGTTGAGTCCGGAACTTGAGACCGTCGCCAGCGTTCAAGGCGTCTATGTCGCAGCTCCCGACGGCAGGGCATAATCGGCGTTTTATCCCTGCTGGAGTCTCTTTCATGCAGCTCGATTTCACCCAGCTGGCACCGCTGGACGCCTACCGCTGGCTGGCGTCCACCATCACACCGCGTCCCATCGCGTGGGTTTCCACACTGTCGAAGGATGGCGTGAGCAACCTGGCGCCGTTCAGTTTCTTCCAGGTCATCAGCGATGATCCGGCGACTGTGCTGGTGAACATCAATACGCGCGGCGACGGGCAGCTCAAGGACACCCTGCGCAACGTGCAGGACACCGGCGAGCTGGTGATCCAGCTGGTTTCCTTCGAGCAGGCGGAAGCGATGAATGCCAGTGCGGCCATGCTGCCCCACGGTGTGAGCGAGTTCGAAACGTGCGGCATCGCCATCGAGCCTGCCGTGCGCGTGCGGGCGCCGCGAGTGCTCGGTGCGCCGGTTGCCTTCGAGTGTCGGGTGGCCGATATCCAGCCCTATCCGCGTGGCAATCCCAACTGCCACCTGGTTTTCGCCGAGGTGCTGTTGGCACATATCGATGACGCGGTGCTGACCGACGCTGGCCGGGTGGATCCGCAGCGTCTGGATCTGGTGGGGCGTCTCGGGGGCAGTGCCTATACCCGCACCCGCGACACCTTCAACATGGTGCGGCCGACCTGAACCGCACATTCATCGCTACCAGTAGAGCGTGACCAGCGTGCGCCCCTGATCGGCGTCATCCTGCTGGTCGACGTTCGCGCGGTCGGTCGCGACAGGTTCGCTGGTCAGCCGGTAGCGGCTATCGACGCCGCAGTTCTGGGGACGGACCTGATAACGCCCGCTCGCCGGGTCAAAGCTGCTGCTGACCTGGCAGGAATTGGCGATGGTGAGGCTGATTCCGAGTTCTCCGCTGGCCTGGCCGGCCTGGCTTGTGGCAGTGAGCGCGATGCTGGAAACCAGTAGTGCGAGGCCGAAGAGGGCCTTGTTCCGGGACATGATTGCGTATGCTCGACGAACAGGCTGGCGGCTGATCGGCTCCATTGTTCGATCGGCATCAGGTCAGCGTGGTTTGCCCTCCATGAATGAACACGGCGCCGCGAATCGATGTTCCGCAGCGCCGCCGTAAGTGATCCATACCTTGGGGTCTTGACGCTATTTTATCCGTCCGCCCCGTCTGCTGGCGATATAGTGGCGCGCCCGCTTGTCGGCCTCCACGAACCCGCAAGTCGCCACGGCCGTCCCGAGGCACCAGCTCCAACCCACTACGCCCATGCCGCTGGTGCCGAACAGCGCCTGCAGCGCCGGTACGTAGGTGAATGCCAGTTGCAGCAACACCATCAGGCCGACCATGCCCCAGACCATGGGGTTGTCCCTGAAGCTGAAACTTGCTGGGCCGTTCAGCCTTCGGCTGCTGAACAGATAGCCGATCTCGCCAAATACCAGGGCGTTCACCGCAAGGGTGCGACTGGCCTCCATACTCCAGCCCAGTTGCTGGGTGTAGATGAACAGACCCAGGCTGGCCACGGTCAGTAGTACCGATACCAGCAGGATCAACCAGAGCAACTCGCCGGACAGCAGTGGTGCCTTCGGATCCCTAGGTGGGCGCGCCATCAGGTCATCCTCGGCTGGTTCGAAGGCCAGTGCCAACGCCAGAGTGACGGCGGTGATCATGTTCACCCAGAGGATCTGAAGCGGGGTGATGGGCAGGGTCAGGCCGAGCAGGATGGCGGTCAGCAGGACGATCGCCTGGGCACCATTGGTGGGCAGTATGAAGAGAATGGATTTCTTCAGGTTGTCGTAGACGGTGCGGCCTTCCTCCACCGCGTGGGCGATGGTTGCGAAGTTGTCATCCGCCAGTACCATCTGGGCAGCTTCCTTGGCGGCCTCGGTGCCTTTGATGCCCATGGCGATGCCGATATCGGCGCGTTTGAGGGCAGGGGAGTCGTTGACTCCGTCGCCGGTCATGGCCACCCGCTCGCCGATCGCCTGCAAGCGCTCCACCAGGCGTAGCTTGTGGCTCGGGCTGGTGCGGGCGAACACGCTGGTTTCCTTCAGGCGGGCGTCGAGTTCGGCGTCGGTCAGGTCATCCAGGTCGGCACCAGTCAGCGGGTTTCCTGCCGGCAGGCCAAGCCGCTCGGCGATGGCGGCGGCCGTGGCTGCATGGTCGCCGGTGATCATCTTTACGTGGATGCCTGCGCTGTGGCATTCCTCGATGGCAAGGATGGCTTCCTCTCGCGGGGGGTCCATCATGCCCACCAGCCCCAGCAGCACGAAGCCCTTGTCCAGGTCGGCATGGTCCAGCTCGTGCTGGCCGCTGCCAGCATTGCGACGGGCCAGACCAATCATGCGCAGGCCAGAGGCTGCGCCTTCGCCCAGCACGTCGTCCCAGATGCGTGGATCCAGCGTCTCGGCGGCTCCGTCGCGCCATTGCCGATCGCAGACTTCCAGCAAGCGCTCGGGCGCACCCACCAGATAGATCACGCCTTGGCCGCTGTCGTCGCGGTGGAGGCTGGCCAGGTAGCGGCGTTCGGAGCTGAAGGGAATGGCGTCCACTCGGGGGCGGCGCGATGCCTCTTCGTCCATATCGAGCTGCAGCTTCCCAGCCAGAGTGAGTAGTGCGGCCTCGGTGGGGTCGCCGGTGATGCACCACTGGCTGTCCACCTCGCACAGGCTGGCGCTATTGGCCAGCAGACCGGCGCGAGCCAGTTCGTGCAGGTCATGGGCCAGGTCGACAATCGGGCTGACGTCTCCTTCGGGCGCATAGCCCACGCCTGATACTTCGTAACGGCGGGCGGCGGTATAGATGCGCTGCACCGTCATTTCGTTGCGAGTCAGGGTGCCGGTCTTGTCGGAGCACACCACGGTTACCGCCCCCAGGCTTTCCACGGCCGGCAGGCGACGGATGATCGAGTTGCGACGGGCCATGCGCTGCACGCCCAGGGCCAGGATGATCGTCAGCACCGCCGGCAGGCCCTCGGGGATGGCGGCCACGGCCAGGCCGACGGCGGCCATCAGCATGTCGTTGGCGCTGTAGCCGCGCAGCAATATGCCGAAGACGAAGGTGGCAGCCGCCAGCACGAGGATGATCAGCGTGAGCTGGCGAGCGAAGCGCGCCATGTCCGCCAGCAGCGGTGTCTGCAGCTGCTCCACCGAGCCCAGCAAGTGGCTGATGCGGCCCAGCTCGGTCTCGCCAGCGGTGGCGACCACCAGACCGACGCCGCTGCCGGCGCTGACCAGGGTGCCGGAGTAGGCCATGCTGTGGCGGTCTCCCAGGCTGGCGTCCGGGGTCACCGGGCGGCTGGTCTTGTCGGTGGGAACGGATTCGCCGGTGAGTGCCGCTTCCTCGATGCGCAAGTCGCGGGTTTCCAGCAGGCGCAGGTCAGCCGGCACGCGGTCGCCGGCCTCCAGCAGTACCAGGTCACCCGGCACCAGCTCTTCGGCAGGCACCTGGCGTACCTCTCCGTCGCGCTTGACCCGGCTGTCCAGGGTCAACAGCTTCTGGATCGCACGCATGGCCGATTCGGCCTTGCCTTCCTGGATGAAACCGACCACGGCATTGATCAGCACCACACCGAAGATAACCGCGCTGTCCAGCCACTCGCCCAGGGCCAGCGTGACCAGGGTGGAAGCCAGCAGTACATAGATGAGCAGGTTGTGGAATTGCAGCAGGAATCGCTTCAGGGGGCCGGCACCTGCCCGTTCGGGTAGTCGGTTGGGGCCGTAGCTGGCCAGGCGGCGTTCCGCTTCTTCCGTGTCCAGCCCGGTTGGCCTGCTGTCTAGCTGCTGCAGGCTGGCCTCGGCGGTCTCGGCGTGCCAATGGGTAGCTGATGGAGCGGTCATGGAGTCCTCCTTGGCGAATCCTGAGTCAAGCCTAGTTCCCCTGTGGTCGTCCTTTATTGGCCTGGGTCAGTTCCTGGTTTTCTGTAGGAAGGATAGAAAGCTATCCAGAAACGACCTCTAGTTAGTCAAAAACAGCACGGTATTCGGGAAGGCAGGATTGTGGCTTGTCGCCACCATGCGCCAGCTCCTATGGTCGCCGTTTCGGGGAAGCGGATAGCAGATCGCGTCCATGCGGTTGTCGCCTTGTGGGGAGGTAGGAGCATGTGGACTGTCTTGCAACGCAGGCTGGCGAGCCTGAGTACTGCCAACAAGCTGATGCTGGGGTTCGGCGTCGTTCTGGCGCTGACCCTGGTGGTGGCGGCCACCGGCTTCACTGCCTTGCGCGCGGTCGACGGCAGGGCGCGCCTGCTGGAGGAAATGCGCGCCATCAGCAGCGATGTGCTGGTGATCCGGCGCACGGAAAAGGACTACGCGCTTACTTCCGACGCCAAGCATGCCGATACGCTGCGTCAGCAGGCCGAGGCCATAGTCGCTCGGAGCGAGGCGCTGGCCGCACAACTGTCGGGCCCAGGGCGCGACGCCTTGGGTGAAGTCACCCAGGCCATGGCCGAGTACCGCCAGGCATTCGATCGCTATGTGGAACTCACCGACAACCAGCGCCTGGCCCTGGACGCGGCGAACTGGCTGGTGGTCAGCGCATCCAACAGCCTCGACGTGCTGCAGAGTGGCCTTAACGAGGATGGTGTCGATCTGCTGAAGAGTTCCCAGGGCGCCCAGGGGGGAGATCTGGTTACCCAGGGCGGGCAGATCGGTCGCGTTTACCAGTTGCTCCTGCAGGCGCTCAACCAGGCCCGCCTACGTCTGGAACAGAGTCGGGGAACAGAAGAGGCGGGCGCACCACAGATCCAGGAAGCCCTGGATGCGCAAAAGCTCGCCGCCGAACTGCGCGACGCCATGCAGGACCCCGGTTACGCCGCTGTACTCACCGAGGTCATCGGCAACGTCGACTCTTTCAACGAACGACTCAAGGACTACACCGCCACGTTGCAGCAGCAGCGCGGGGAGTACGCCCGTCTCGCCGCCCAGGCGGAGCGGGTGGTGCAGGCGGTGGACCGCGCCTACGAACTGCAGAAGGCCGACATGCGTGCCCAGCAGGAATCCAGCTCGCTGCTGATCCTGCTGGCGGCGGCCCTCGCCCTGGTGATCGGCCTGGCTGCCACGGCGCTGATCAGTCTGTTGATCGTTCGGCCACTGCGCCGGGTCATAGGGCTGGCCCGGCAGATAGCCGAGGGCGATCTCAGCGCCAGCATCGAAGTGCAGCGTCGCGACGAGATCGGCCAGTTGATGGAGGCCATGCAGGGCATGTCTGGCAATCTGCGTGACATGGTTGGCCGCCTGCAGGGCGGGGTGGCACAGATTTCCGCTTCGGCCCAGGCGCTTTCCAGCGTCACCGAGCAGACGCGTGTGGGCGTAAACGGCCAGCGTGAGGAAACCGACCAGGTGGCCACGGCGATGAGCCAGATGGCTGCAACCGTGCAGGAGGTGGCGCGCAACGCCGAGGCTGCAGCCAGCTCCACCGAGGCGGCGGACAACCGTGTCAGCAGTGGCAGCCAGGTGGTGCGCCAGACTCTCGAGCGGATCAACCAGTTGGCCCATGCCATGGAGGAAACCACGTCCAGCATCCAGCGCCTCAGCCAGGACACGCAGAGCATCGGCACCGTGCTGGATGTGATCAAGAGTGTCGCCGAGCAGACCAACCTGCTGGCCCTGAACGCCGCCATCGAAGCGGCGCGTGCAGGCGAGCAGGGCCGTGGTTTTGCCGTGGTGGCCGATGAAGTGCGGGCGCTGGCGCGGCGTACCCAGCAGTCCACCGCCGAGATCGAGCGGCTGATCGCGACCCTGCGCGACGGTGTGCGCAGCTCGGTGGAGCACATGCAGCAGAGCGAAAACCTGGTGGACCTGACGGTGCAGGATGCCAATCTGACCGAAGAAGCCCTGGCCGGAATCGCCGATGCGGTGACCCTGATCCACCAGATGAACCAGCAGATCGCTGCAGCGGCCGAACAGCAGAGCGCGGTGGCCGAGGAGATCAATCGCAGCGTAACCAGTATTCGAGATATCGCTGATCAGTCGGCCGTGGCCATGGATGAAACGGCAACCTCCAGCGTCCGGCTTGCCCGGCTGGGGCAGGAGTTGCAAGGGATGGCAGGCCACTTCCGGCTTTGAGTCCCGAACAAGTCTGGAGGATTCGGCATTCCGTCACCCGGAATCGCGCCCTAGAATGGTGCCCCTGTCCAACCGGCCTGGAGTGTCGCAATGCTGAAGATCTGGGGGCGAATCAATTCCACCAACGTGCGCAAGGCGCTCTGGTGTGCCGAGGAAGTCGGCGTCGCCTATGAACAGCTGGATGCCGGTGGCGCCTTCGGCCTGGTCAATGAGCCGGTGTACCGCAAGCGCAACCCCAACGGCCTGGTGCCGATGATCGAGGATGGCGACCTGGTGCTCTGGGAGTCCAACGCCATCGTCCGCTACCTGGCCGCGCGCTACGCCTCCGGCAGCCTCTACCCGGAGTCGCCGGTGGCGCGCGCCGAGGGGGACAAATGGATGGACTGGGCCACATCCAGCTTCGCCACACCGTTCCGCGATCTGTTCTGGGGCACCCTGCGCACTCCGCCGGCCGAACGCAATCACGCAGTGATCGAAGCTGCGCTGACCCGCTGCGGCCAGTTGCTGGCCATTCCCGACCGCGCCCTGGCCGAGCGTCCCTACCTATCGGGTGAAACTTTTGCGATGGGTGACATTCCCCTGGGCTGCTTCGCCTATGCCTGGTTCGAGATGCCGATCCTGCGCCCGGAACTGCCCCACCTCGAAGCCTGGTACGAGCGCCTGAAAGCCCGGCCGGCCTATCGAAAGGCGGTGATGACGGTACTTACGTGATCCGACTCGCCGATCCGGCTCCTTGAACCTAGGCTGATGTGCAGCGCGTTACGGTTGAATTTGCTGGCAATCAGCCTTATCTAGCTCCTTCCTTCTGAAGCAGACGAATCCATCATGAGTTCCGCCCTGTCCATCCGGCAGTTGACCAAGACCTACGGCAATGGCTTCCAGGCCCTCAAGGGCATCGACCTGGACGTGACCGAAGGTGATTTCTTCGCCTTGCTCGGCCCAAACGGCGCGGGCAAGTCCACCACTATTGGCATCCTGTCCACCCTGGTGAACAAGACCAGCGGGAGCGTCAGCGTCTTCGGCAATGACCTGGACAAATCGCCCTACGCGCTCAAGCGCTGCCTCGGCGTGGTGCCCCAGGAGTTCAACTTCAACCAGTTCGAGAAGGTGTTCGACATCGTCGTCACCCAGGCGGGCTATTACGGCATTCCGGCGAACATCGCCAAGGAGCGCGCCGAGCAGTACCTGACCCAGCTCGGCCTGTGGGAGAAGCGCAACTCGGCCTCCCGCGAATTGTCCGGCGGCATGAAGCGACGCCTGATGATCGCCCGCGCGTTGGTCCACCAGCCGCGCCTGCTGATCCTCGACGAACCTACCGCAGGCGTGGATATCGAGCTGCGCCGCTCCATGTGGAGCTTCCTCACCGAGCTCAACGAGCAGGGCATCACCATCATCCTCACCACGCACTATCTGGAAGAGGCCGAGCAGCTCTGCCGCAACATCGGCATCATCGACCACGGTCGTATCGTCGAGAACACCAGCATGAAGGAGCTCCTGAAGAAGTTGCACAAGGAGACCTTCCTGCTGGACCTCAAGGAGCCCCTGGAAGTGGTGCCGCAGCTCAATGGCTATCCCGCTGAGCTGGTGGATGACCACACGCTGGAGGTTCAGGTGGAGAAGACCCAGGGTCTGACCGAGCTGTTCCGTCAACTGGCCGCCCTGAACATCGATGTGCTGAGCATGCGCAACAAATCCAATCGCCTCGAGGAGCTGTTCGTGTCCCTGGTGGAGAAAAACCTGGCGAAGGTGGCCGTATGAGTTCGGAACTGCGCGCCAACCTGGTCGCCCTGGAAACCATCGTCTACCGCGAAGTCCGCCGCTTCACGCGCATCTGGCCGCAGACGCTGCTGCCCCCGGCCATCACCATGGCCCTGTACTTCGTCATCTTCGGCAACCTGATCGGCAAGCAGATCGGCGCCATGGGCGGCTTCAGCTACATGGACTACATCGTCCCCGGCCTGATCATGATGTCGGTCATCACCAACTCCTACAGCAACGTGGTGTCGAGCTTCTTCGGCAGCAAGTTCCAGCGTTCGGTGGAGGAGCTGCTGGTATCGCCGGTTTCGCCGCACACCATACTGCTCGGCTACACAATCGGTGGCGTGTTGCGCGGGCTGGCGGTGGGGCTGATCGTCACCTTCCTGTCGCTGTTCTTTACCAAGCTCTCGGTGCACCACATCGGCGTGACCGCGCTGGTAGTGCTGTTGACCGCCACAATCTTCTCCCTGGGCGGATTCATCAACGCCGTCTACGCACGTAACTTCGACGACATCTCGATCGTCCCGACTTTCGTGCTGACCCCGCTGACTTACCTCGGCGGCGTGTTCTATTCGATCAACCTGCTGCCGCCGTTCTGGCAGGCGGTTTCCCTGGGCAACCCGATCCTGCACATGGTCAATGCCTTCCGTTACGGCATCCTCGGTGTGTCCGACATCAATATCGGTGTCGCCATCGTGCTGATGCTGATCACAATGGCCATTCTCTACGTCGCCTGTATCCGCCTACTGGTGAGCGGGCGCGGCATGCGTCAATAACGCGAAACAATGCGACATAGAGTGGCATTATCTTCCCGATGCCACTGATCGAAGTCTGCCGATACAGTCGGCAGACTTCCTTCCCCCATGCATTCTGCTCCAGAGGCTCCAGATGATGGTCCGTCGCAGTGTTTGGCTGTTGTTCGGGGCGCTTGCCTCGTTGTCCGCCGTGGCCCAGGAGGCGCCGCTGGTGGAAGTGGCCGAGCCACAACGGGCACTGGTGCGCGACGAGTTGGTGACCTTCGGTTCGCTGCGCTCCGACGAGTCGGTGATGATCCGTCCGGAAATCGAGGGAAGGGTTGCCAGCCTGCATTTTCGTGAGGGTGAGGCGGTCAAGGGCGGCGAACTGCTGATCAGCCTGGACGACGCCATCGCCCGCGCCGAGCTGGCCCAGGCCCAGGCCAACCTCGACCTGGCGGAAAAGAGCTACGAGCGGGCCAAGATGCTGTTCGCCCGTGGCGCCAGCAACGCCCAGGCCCAGGACGAATCCCAATCCCAGCAACAGGCTGCCCGCGCCAGCCTGGCCCTGGCCCAGGCACGCCTGGAAAAGACCCAGATCCGCGCGCCCTACGACGGCACGCTCGGCCTGCGGCAGGTCAGTGTCGGCGACTACCTCAGCGCCGGCCAGGACATGGTCAACCTGGAGGTGCTGGACCCGCTGAAGGTGGATTTCCGCGTGCCGCAGAAGGCGGTCAGCCAGGTGAGCATCGGCCAACTGGTGGAGCTCAGCCTGGATGCGTACCCAGGCGAGCGCTTCCGTGGCGAGATCATCGCCCTCAACCCGCGCCTGGATGAGGTGGGACGCAGCCAGGCGATCCGCGCCCAGGTCGGCAACCGGGACCATCGCCTGAAACCCGGCCAGTTCGTGAAGGTTTCGGTGATCCTCGCAGAGCGTCCGCAGGCGTTGCTGATTCCCGAAGAGGCGGTGATGCCCGTGGGGCAACAACTGTTCGTCAACCTGGTGGTGGACGGCAAGGTTGAGCGGCGACAGATCAAGATCGGCCAGCGCCTGCGCGGCAAGGCCGAGGTACGCGAAGGCCTGCAGGGTAACGAGCAGGTCATTACCGCGGGCTGGCAGAAGGTCAGCCCCGGACTGGAGGTCCGCACCGTAGCGCGAGGTGGGGCATGACACTCTCCGATGTGTGTATCCGCAGGCCAGTATTCGCCACTGTCCTGTCGCTGATCCTGGTCCTGCTCGGGCTGCTGGCCTACCAGCGGCTGGCGGTGCGGGAATATCCCAACATCGACGTGCCCATCGTCACGGTCAACGTCATCTACCCGGGTGCCAGCCCGGAGATCATGGAATCCCAGGTGGCGCAGCCCATCGAGGACGTGCTTTCCGGCATCGAAGGCCTGGATTTCGTGGCCTCCATCAGCCGCTCGGAAAACACCCAGATCACCGCCCAGTTCCGCCTCGGCACCAACGCCGACGAGGCCGCCAATGACGTGCGCGACCGCCTGGGCCGCGTGCGTGGCCTGCTGCCGGACGAGATCAACGAGCCCATCGTGCAGAAGGTCGAGGCCGACGCTCAGCCGGTGATCTGGATAGCCTTCTACAGCGAACAGCATTCGGCGATGGAGATCACCGACGTGCTGGAGCGGGTGATCCGTGACCGCGTGCAGACCATCCCCGGCGTCTCCGAGGTGCAGGTTCGCGGCGCCCGACGCTTCGCCATGCGTATCTGGCTGGACCCTGAAAAGCTCGCGGCCCATGACCTCACAGTGCAGGACGTGGAAGACGCCCTGCGCCGGCAGAATGTGGAAATCCCGGCTGGACGCATCGAGTCGGTGCAGCGTGAGTTCAGCGTGCTGTCGGAAACCGACCTGCGTACGCCAGAGGAATTCAACGACCTGATCCTCAACGACCAGCGCGGTTATCTGTTGCGCCTGGCCGATGTCGGCCACGCCGAGATCGGCGCAGCGGACGAGCGCAGCATCGTGCGCTTCAACGGCCGCTCGGCGGTTTCCCTGGGGCTGGTCAAGCAGGCTACGGCCAACCCGCTGGAAATCTCCGATGGCCTCAATGCCGCGCTGCCGGAATTGAGGGCGTTGTTGCCCGACGGCATGAAAATGACCATCGCCAACGACAACTCGCTGTTCATCCGCGAGTCCATCGCCAACGTCTACACCACCATCTGGGAAGCGGTGGTGCTGGTGATCCTGATCATCTTCCTGTTCCTGCGATCCCTGCGCGCCACCCTGATTCCGCTGGTGACTATCCCGGTGTCGCTGATCGGCGCCTTCAGCCTCATGGTATTGCTGGGCTTCTCCATCAACACCCTGACGCTGCTGGCCATGGTGCTTGCCATCGGCCTGGTGGTGGACGACGCGATCGTGGTGCTGGAGAACATCCACCGGCACATAGAGGAGGGCATGTCGCCGGTTCAGGCAGCCTACAAGGGCAGCCGCGAAATCGCCTTCGCGGTGATCGCCATGACCCTGACCCTGGCCGCCGTGTATGCGCCCATCGGCTTCATGCAGGGCACCTCGGGCAAGCTCTTCACCGAATTTTCCTGGACGCTCGCAGGGGCTGTGCTGGTTTCCGGCTTCGTCGCGCTGACCTTGTCGCCCATGATGTGCGCGCAACTGCTCAAGCCCCACGCCGAGCAGAAACATGGACGCCTCTACAACCTGGTGGAGTCTTTCCTCCATTCGCTGACCTATAGCTATCGCCACCTGCTGGAGCGGGTCCTGCGCGCCTGGATGCTCATCATCCTGCTGCTGGTGGGCATCCTGGTGTTCTGCCTGATCCTGTTCAGCGGCCTGCGCAGCGAACTGGCGCCCACCGAGGACACCGGCACCATAGTCGGCTCGATCAATGGTCCCGACGGCGCCACCATCGAGTACACCAGCCGCTACGCGAAACTGCTGGAGGAGGCCTACCAGTCGATTCCCGAAGCCAACCGCTACATGGTGGTGGTTGGCTTCCCGACTGTGGCCCAGGGCTTGTCCTTCCTGAAGTTGGAAGACTGGGATTCCCGTGGCCGCAGCCAGTTCGAGATTCGCGACGAGCTCCTGCCGAAGCTGCGTGACATTCCCGGCGTGCGGGCCTTCCCAATCAACCGTCCGCCGCTGGGACAGAGTGCGCGCAACCAGCCAGTGAACTTCGTAATCCGTTCCTCGCTGGAGTACAGCGACTTGCAGAAATACGTCGACGAGCTGATGGAACGGGTGCGTGACTATCCAGGCCTGGAGAGCCTGGATAGCGACCTCAAGCTCAACTCGCCGCAGCTCAAGGTCACGGTCAACCGCGAGCAGGCCGTGGCGGTGGGCACGGACACCGCCGCCATTGGCCGCAGCCTGGAAAGCCTGTTCGGCAGCCGCCAGGTAACCCGCTTCAAGCAGAACGGCGAGCAGTACGACGTGCTGGTGCAGCTGGCCAACGTCGACCGCAGCAATCCGGACGACCTCTATCGCGTCTACGTGCGTGGCCGCAACGACAGCATGGTGCAGCTGGCCAACCTGATCGACGTGCGGGAAACCGTGGCACCCCGCGAGCTCAACCACTTCAACCAGCTTCGCGCGGTGACCGTGACGGCCAACGTCGGCTCGGGCTACACCCTGGGTGAGGCCCTGGATTACCTGGAGGAGGCTGCGCGCGCGGTGTTCCCGCCGGACACCCAGTTCGACTACACCGGCACCTCACGGGACTTCAAGGATTCCAGCACCGGCGTGGCGTTGATCTTCGCCCTGGCCCTGGTGTTCATCTACCTGGTGCTGGCGGCGCAGTTCGAGAGCTTCATCGACCCGCTGATCATCCTCTTCAGCGTGCCGCTCTCCATGGCCGGTGCCTTGCTGGCGCTGACCCTCTTTGGCGGCACGCTGAACATCTACTCGCAAGTGGGGATGGTGACCCTCATCGGCCTGATTACCAAGCACGGCATTCTCATCGTCGAGTTCGCCAACCAGTTGCTGCGCCAGGGCGTCGACCTGCATGAAGCGGTGATGGAAGCCTCGGTGAAACGTCTGCGGCCGATCCTGATGACCACCGGCGCCATGGTCCTGGGCTCGGTACCGCTCGCCATCGCCTCGGGCGCTGGTGCGGAAAGCCGGCAACAGATCGGCATGGTGATAGTCGGTGGCCTGCTGGTGGGCACCTTCTTCACCCTGTTCGTGGTGCCGACGCTCTACCAGCAGGTGCGGCGCTGGAAGCCGATCCACAAACTGGAGGCGGCGACGGCTTGATCCTGCAAAGGGGCGTTTGCCTGTAGGGGCGAATTCATTCGCCAAGGGCAGTGCAGCTGCCCTCTCGGGTTTTAGCGTCCGAACCTGCGGTCCGGTTGGCGAATGAATTCGCCCCCACGGGTCTCACAGCCGCTGGAAGAACATCGGATAGCGATTTACCAGGCCATCGTCGTCCAGGGTCAGCACGGCCTCGAAGTCATTGCCGTCGAGGTTCTGGTAGAGATAGCGGTTCTGGTCGAGGCGGGTATAGGCCTGGCGCATGCGCCGTACCGACAACTGCGGCGCTTCGATGAACACCACTTCGATTTCCCGGCGTTCACCAGGGTTGAGGAACAGCCGCCAGATGCTCGGACTGTTGGTGAAAGGCGTGGGCCAGAGGTCCAGGTCGAGGCTGCCCGACAGTTCCGGCAGCTTCTGGCCGTTGCCATCGAACCAGTGCAGCCCGTCGCGGCGTAGCGCCAGGCTGCGGGTGCCGCGCCCATCTCGCACCGTGGCATTGAAGACGCGGGGCTCCCAGCCTTTGTCGTATTCCAGGGTGTAGTTCAGGCGATAGCAGGCACCGTCATCGTCGAAAGCCAGCATGCTGCTGTCCACCCGACGCCCCTCCAGGCGGAAGTCTTCCAGGCCCTGGGTGGGGGCGCGGGTGTTCCACAGGTGGGTCCAGAGGGCGGTGGTTCTCATCGGCTCATGACTCCTGGCGCTGGGGGGTGCGCAAAACCAGATAGAGCAGTGGCCCGATGGAGGCGAACACTGCAGTCAACAGGTAGAAGGGTAGCAAGTACGCCAGGCTGCGGCCCTGGCGGCGGTTGTCCTGGTACATCCAGAGGCCGATCAGCGCGCAGGCGAGGTAGAGGTCGATCACCACCTGGGCGGTATCGGGGCGGCCCATCAACTGCGCGCCGAATTCGAGCAGGGGTTGTTCGCTGATGGCCATGACCCAGAGGGTGTAGCCACCGAAGAGGATCAGGGCGAGCAGCGCGAAGAGGCGAATGGGCATGCGACGTTCCTTGTCATTGAGGGGGAGTCAGTCCAGCAGCAGCCCTACTTGCCGGATCTTCGGCAGGCGCGCGACCACCAGTTGATGGGAGCGGGTGATCAGCTCGCGCAGTTCCCCGTCACTCATGGGGTAAGGACGCTGCATGGCAATCCAGTGGGCCCGCGCCAG
Source organism: Pseudomonas sp. JS3066 (assembly GCF_036328175.1). Lineage (NCBI taxonomy): Bacteria > Pseudomonadati > Pseudomonadota > Gammaproteobacteria > Pseudomonadales > Pseudomonadaceae > Pseudomonas > Pseudomonas sp. JS3066. Next base: position 3,093,343 of record NZ_CP143312.1, on the reverse strand, counting down.
ATAGGGCGCAGGGATGATTCCTGGGCGGTCGACGTAGCCGAGGAAGAGGTCCTTGTCGACTTTGAAGGTGAGGCCGTCGCCCAGGAAATCGAGGATGGCGAACATCTTGTTTCCGGCCACCGAGAACACTCGGTTGCTACCCCATTTGAGGTCTTCTCGGGCACCGGGAAGTTGCAGGCAGAAGGCGGCGACTTGATCGGGGGTCATGGGTTCCTGCTCCTTCAGGTTCGGGCTTCGCTGCGCAACAGCCAGAAGCTCATCAGCATACCGGTCAACGCCAGCAGGGCCGCCACCAGGAAAATCACGGCGAAGCCTGCGCCACCTGCGATGGCGCCCATCAGAGGGCCGGCGATGCCCAGGGCTAGATCGAAGAATACCGCGTAGGCACCCAGCGCCGAACTGCGGCTGGCGGCCGGAATTCGCGTGACCGCTTCGACGCCCAGGGCAGGGTAGACGAGCGACAGGCCGAACCCTGTCAGTGCCGCGCCGGCGAGGGCCAGCCAGGGTGTCGGCGCAGCCCAGAGCAGGAACAGGCCGAGGCTTTCCACGGCCAGGCAGACGATGGCGACCCGGTAGCCGCCCAAGTGCTTGATGCTGTTGACGAACAGCAGCCGTGCGCCGATGAAGGCACAGCCGAATGCAGTGAGGCACCAGGCCGCGCCATCCCATCCCACGCTCGCGTAATAAAGGGTGATGAAGGTGGCCAGGGTACCGAAGCCGATAGAGCCCAGGGCCAGCGCCGTGCCATTGGGGGCAATGCGCAGGAACACGTTGCGGAACGGCAGCCGTTCGCCATGGACGATGGGCGAAGGGCGTTTGGGCCAGGCCAGCAGCAGGGCAATGGCGCAGAGCACTGCCATCAGCCCACCGATGCTCCAAAGGCCCAACCGGTCCACCAGGACTACGCCCAGCGGGGCGCCAATGGCAACAGCACCGTAGGAGGCGATGCCATTGAAGGAAATCACCCGTGCCATGTTCTCCGCACCTACCAGGCCCACGCCCCAACTGATGGAGCCCGTACCCACCAGTCCCTGTCCGATGCCCAGCATTATGCGACCGCCGAGCAGTAGCGCCAGGCTCAACAGGGGGAACTGTGCCAGTGAGGTCGAGAGCAGTGTCAGTGCGCCCGACAGACCGCAGCAGGCCATGCCATACATGACTGCGCGCTTGGCACCCAGCCGGTCGGCCAGGCTGCCGGACATGGGGCGGGAGAGGAGGGTGGCGAGGTACTGCACGCTGATGACGATCCCGGCCATGACCGAGCCGTAGCCCATATCGTTGTGCACATAGCCAGGCAACACGGCGATTGGCAGGCCGACGCAGAAGAAACTGATGAAGGTGAAGAAAACGACGGTGATGATCTGCAGGGTGGAGGAGGACGCGGACGGCCGTAGCGTGCTCATGGCAGAACCTGGAATCGGCAAGGAGAAGGACGCCGCCCATCATCCCTGAGTCCCGGTGGCAAAGAAAGCTGGCTAATGGTTGTCTTGCTCACCAGATTCAGATCACCGTTCCCTGGTGACGAGAGAAGGCCTCCTCCAGATGATCGATCCAGGCCCTGACCGCCGGCAGCAAGCCGCGTCTGTGGGTGTAGACCGCCTGCAGGTGGCCGCCCGGCAGGTGCCAGTCCGGCAACAGGCGCACCAGGCTGCCGTCGCGCAATTCGGCTTCGCAGTTCATCTGCGGCAACATGCTGAAGCCCAGACCGGCCAGCACTGCGTGCTTGCGCACATCGAAATCCTCGATACCCAGCCGCGCCTCCAGCACCACCTCGCGACGATTGCCCTGGGCGTCCCGCAGATAGTGGTGAATGCGCCGGTCGGCTTCCAGGCCGCCCAGGGCCGGCAGAAGCTGGAGGTCGTCGGGTACGAGGATGTTCCGGCCTTCAACCAGGCTGGGAGCGGCCACCAGAAATGCCTGCGCCGGACGCAGCACGCGAGCGATCAGGGTCGGGTCCTCGTCGCCTTCCTCGCGGACTCGCAGAGCGACGTCCACGCCTTCCTCACGCAGGTCCACGCGGCGGTTGGTGAGGACCATGTCCAGTTGTACCAGGGGGTACTGGCGCAGGAAGTCGGTGATCATCTGCTTCAGCATCGAATGCGCCAGTTCAATCGGGCAGGAGACGCGCAGACGGCCCCTGGGTTCGACGGTTAGGCTGGCGACTACTTCCTCGGCCTGCTCCGCCTCCAGCAGCATCGCCTGGCAATGGCGCAGGAAACGCTCGCCGACATCGGTCAGAGCCATCTTGCGGGTGGTGCGCTGCAAAAGGCGGGCGTCCAGGCGGGCTTCCAGCTCCGCGATACGCCGGGAGAGGCGTGATTTCGGCACCCCGAGCAAGCGCGCGGCAGCGGAAAAGCCGCCATGCTCCACCACCTTGGCGAAATAGAAGAGGTCGTTAAGGTCCTGCATGGCTGGATTGTTCCGTGTGGGGTACAAACTATGGCACCGGAGCCAGGATTTCAGCCATCGTTTTCGCTGGCAGCACGATCATTTCGACGGCCTATAGACCGGACTGCCGGGGTTCGACCCGGTCACGGCGTCTGCGTGCTCGTTGCCGGGCAGCCGGCCAGGCGCTATACCTGAGCCTCCCAATCCACCCGAAAACGGAGCGATCACTATGTCCTTGTCCATGTACGAGGCGTCCATCCCGGTCCTGGCGCGCATGCTCGGCAACTTGTCCAACATCCTCAAGAAGGCCGAAGCCAACGCCCAGGCACGCGGCATCGAGCCCAAGGTGTTCATCGAATCGCGCCTGGCGCCGGACATGTATGCCCTGGCCCGCCAGGTGCAGATCGCCAGCGACATGGCCAAGGGCTGCGCCGCGCGCCTGGCCGGTGTCGAAGTGCCGAGCTGGGCCGACACTGAAACTACTTTCGAGGAACTGCAGTCGCGCATTGCCAAGACCCAGGAGTTCATCAAGGGTATCGACGCCGCCAAACTCGAAGGCAGCGAAGATCGCACCGTGGTCCTGAAGATGCGCACTGGCGACATCAGCTTCAGCGGCCGTGACTACTTGCTCGGCTTTGCGCTGCCGAACTTCTATTTCCACATCACGACCACTTACGCCATCCTCCGCCACAACGGCGTTGACGTGGGCAAGTTGGATTATCTGGGCGGCGTCTGAGTCGTTTTGACCTTGTAGGTTGGTGCCGGGTGCAGCGAGACCCATCGGCCGCTGCCCGACCCAGCCTACGACTCTATTCGTCTCATGGATGGGACGCTTAATCACAAAATTGCTGACTAATCAGCGTTTATCGACATGGATAGGATTACCCCCATTCCGATCGGCCGTCGCCGGTCGCGCAACTGAGGGTAACCATCCATGAAACTCCTGCACCTCGATTCCAGCATCCTCGGCGACGCCTCCGCCTCCCGCCAACTGAGCCGCGACGTGGTCGCTGCCTGGGAAGCCGCCGAGCCGGACGCCCAGGTCACGTACCGCGACCTGGCCAGCGATGCCATCAGCCACCTGTCCGCCCTGAGCCTGGTCGCCGGCGGTACCCCAGCCGAACTGCGTGACGCCGCGCAGAAGCACGAAGCCGAGCTGGGTGAAGCCACCCTGAACGAATTCCTCGCGGCCGACGCCATCGTCATCGGCGCGCCGATGTACAACTTCACCATCCCAACCCAGCTGAAAGCCTGGATCGACCGCATCGCCGTCGCCGGCAAGACTTTCCACTACACCGAGAACGGCCCGGAAGGCCTGGCAGGCGGCAAGAAGGTGGTGATCGTTTCCACCGCTGGCGGCATCCACGCCGGCCAGGCCTCTGGCCAGGCCCACGAGGATTACCTGAAGCTGGTGCTGAATTTCCTCGGCGTGACCGACATCGAGATCGTCCGCGCCGAAGGCCTGGCCTACGGCGAAGAGCCTCGTGCCAACGCTTTCAGCGCCGCCCAGCAGCAAATCGGCGAGCTGTTCGCCACCGCCTGATGCGCTGTTCGTAAAACACAAAGCCCCGCATTTGCGGGGCTTTGTCGTTTGCAGCGAGTGAGCGATTCCTGGTAGGGGCGAATTCATTCGCCAAGGGCAGCGAAGCTGCCCCCTGGGGCATTGAAGGCCGAACCTGCATTCCGGTTGGCGAATGAATTCGCCCCTACAGTTCCAGCCTTCACCCCGTCAGGAATCAGACAATCACACCCTGGCTACGCAGGTAGTCATCGTAGGTGCCGCTGAAGTCGGTCACGCCGTTCTCGTTCAGCTCGATGATGCGGGTGGCCAGGGAGCCGACGAACTCGCGGTCGTGGCTGACGAAGATCAGGGTGCCCGGATAGTTCTCGAGCGCCAGGTTCAACGCCTCGATGGATTCCATGTCCAGGTGGTTGGTGGGTTCGTCCATCACCAGCACGTTGGGCTTCTTCAGGATCAGCTTGCCGAACAGCATGCGGCCCTGCTCGCCACCGGAGATGACTTTCACCGACTTGAGGATTTCGTCGTTGGAGAACAGCATGCGGCCGAGGGTGCCGCGCACCAGCTGCTCGCCACCCTGGGTCCACTGACCCATCCAGTCGAACAGGGTGATGTCGTCTTCGAAGTCATGGGCATGATCCTGGGCGTAGTAGCCGAGGTCCGCGCTTTCGGTCCATTTCACGCTGCCGGAGTCCGGGGTCATCTCACCGACCAGGGTGCGCAGCAGGGTGGTCTTGCCGATGCCGTTGGGGCCGATGATGGCGACGCGCTCACCAGCCTCGATCTGCAGGTCCAGGCCCTTGAACAGTTGCTTGCCCTCGAAGCCCTTGGCCAGCTTTTCTACCGTTACCGCCTGGCGGTGCAGCTTCTTGTGCTGGTCGAAGCGGATGAACGGGCTGACACGGCTGGAGGGTTTGACCTCGGCCAGTTGGATCTTGTCGATCTGTTTGGCGCGCGAGGTGGCCTGCTTGGCTTTCGAGGCGTTGGCGGAGAAACGGCTGACGAAGGTCTGCAGCTCGGCGATCTGCGCCTTCTTCTTGGCGTTGTCGGCCAGGAGTTGCTCGCGCGACTGGGTCGCGGCGGTCATGTATTCGTCGTAGTTGCCCGGGAACAGGCGCAGCTCGCCGTAGTCCAGGTCCGCCATGTGGGTGCACACGCTGTTCAGGAAGTGGCGGTCGTGGGAAATGATGATCATGGTGCTGTTACGCGCCGTGAGGATGTTTTCCAGCCAGCGGATGGTGTTGATGTCCAGGTGGTTGGTCGGCTCGTCCAGCAGCAGTACATCCGGGTCCGAGAACAGCGCCTGGGCCAGCAGTACGCGGAGCTTCCAGCCGGGGGCGACCTCGCTCATCGGGCCGAAGTGCTGGCTGAGCGGGATGCCCAGGCCGAGCAGGAGCTCGCCGGCGCGGGATTCGGCGGTGTAGCCGTCCATCTCGGCGAACTCGGTCTCCAGCTCGGCTACGGCCATGCCGTCTTCTTCGCTCATTTCCGGCAGCGAATAGATGCGGTCACGCTCGGCCTTGACCCTCCACAGCTCCGCATGGCCCATGATCACGGTGTCGATCACGCTGAATTCTTCGTACGCGAATTGATCCTGGCGCAGCTTGCCGAGGCGTACATTGGGCTCAAGCATCACCTGGCCGCCAGACGGCTCCAGATCACTGCCGAGGATTTTCATGAAGGTCGACTTGCCGCAGCCGTTGGCGCCGATCAGGCCGTAGCGGTTGCCGTTGCCGAACTTGACGGAAACGTTCTCGAACAGCGGCTTGGGGCCGAACTGCATGGTGATATTTGCGGTGGAGATCAAGGGGTTTACCTATCAATAACTTACGAAGTGGCGCCTTCGGCTGATACCGATTTGATACCGATATTCAACTTTTCAAGCTCGCTCCAGTCGGAGCAGGAGTTGATCCAGCGGGCATACGTCGACAGCAACATCTGGACGCTGTGGCCAAGCTGCTGGGAGATGAAGGCGGGGTTCATGCCGGACATTAAGCAGATTGTCGCATAGGTGTGACGGCAATTGTATGGCGGGCGGTATCTGATCCCGAGTGCGGCCAGGGTAGGGCGCCACTGGAAATGCACGTCGGAGGTCTGCGTGACGTACTCCCGGTTCTTCGAGGGCGGGAAAACGTAGGGAGTCTCTTTCACCTTTCCTTTGCCGTTTTTCCGACGCTCGGCATACTCCTTGGCATACTGGAGGGCGTTCAGGGCCCGCTCGTTGAGCAGGACGAAACGGTCATTACCCGTCTTGGTCCGCTCCACCACCTCCCCCAGGGCCACTGTGCGGCAGACGTGCACCTGGCGCTTCTCCACGTTCACCGACTCCCAGCGCAGGGCCAGTGCCTCGGAAATGCGCAAGCCGGTGAAGAATAGGAACTCGAACAGGGCCGCGTAGATGCGGCTCGGCCAATGCTCCATCTGATACAGCCTCTCAATGATCTGGTTCGCCTCCTCCAGGGTGAACGGGTCGATCTCCTTCCGCGCACGCCGCGGTAGCTCCAGCGGCTCTGCTGGGTTCTTATCAATCAATCCATCTGCCACTGCGGCCTTAAGGATCGTCGAGATCCGCACGATCGCATTGCGCTTCACCCCCGGCGAGGTCCATTCCGTTGCCGAAAGGATGCGACGTAGGGATGTCGTGGTGATCAGGTCGATCCGAGTCAGCGCCAGGTGTGGCATCCAGTACAGGTTCAGGCAGCTCTTGTAGTTCTGGTAGGTGCCTGGGGTGATCTCGCGGCTGTCCAGCCAGAGCTGGGCGTAGTCGTTAAAGCGGTGGCCGCCACCGGCTGCACCGCTCGACCAGGGGAACAGCTCGGCATACTTGGCGTCATCCAGGAGGCCGAGCTTGATCAGGCCGACTACCTGATCCCTAAGCTGGGATGCAGCCTTGATCCCCTTTTGCGTGGTGGGATACGGGAGCGTTTCACTGCAGCGTCGTCCGTGCCAGGTGAAGCGAATGCGGAGGGAGTTGCGGAAGAGTTCCACCCCGGCGGGCATACCCACTGACTTTCCAGCCATTCGTCATATCTCCGTTTGCTGTAGATGATCTGGCGGCCGTTTTTGATCCAGACGCCTTCCGGGATTTGTTTGCGGGCGCGACGCGCCTGGAGGGACCGGACCGTGGTGCCGAGCAGCGCGGCCATCTGCTTCTCGGAGACCTTGTCTAGGCCCTCTTCGGTTTGTGCTGCAGACATGAGGATGCCTCCTGCCGACTCTCGCCGGCAGCTGGTGGGGTAGGTAGGGAAGGGGTTACTGCTGGGCGACCTTCTCGAAGTGGAAGACCACTTTCGCACCGGTCTCCTGGATCAGCCCGTAGGACTTGGCCAGGCGGTAGATCGGGTGATGGTTGTTCAGGCTGTTGATGTGGCCGGCGATCCAGCGCCGCCAGCCCTCCAGTGACATGGAGTGCTTGCTCAGATTGCAGGGGATACAGGCCGGCATCATGTTCTCGATGCGATGGTTTTCCGGCGCCTCGGCTGGCTTCTCCTTGGCGTATTCGCCCCAGTCACGGCGAACCGGTTCGAAGTGGTCGGCGTGCCATCGCTGGCCCAACTCAACCCCGCAGTAGGTGCACCGGCCGCCGAACTTCAGCCGGACCAGCTCGCGCTCTGCCTTAGTCAGACGCATGACTGTTTCTCCTTCTGTCGCTCATAGGCAGCGATGAATTCGGATACCTCGGCACTGAGGTCCATTGCCCTGACGCTGTTGCTGGCAGCGAGGAATGGCTTCATGCGCTTGATGTAGGCGATGGCCTGGGCCAGGGGATGGTCGGTCAGCAGGGCGTCGGTCTTCTGCTGGAAGGCGGAGGGCTGCATGCTGGTGGTCATGGCTGCTTCTCCGGCTGCGGTAGGTCCTGCCCGGCCTCAAGCCCCAGGTACTTGCGCCACGGGATCTTCCGGCCGTTGACCAGGAATCCCCATGTGCCCTGGTAGGGGACGCTGGAACACGGACACTTCGCCCTGAACCAGTCGGTCCTCCACGTACCAGCCGCGCAGGAGGATGGTTCGGGCGTTCCAGGGATGGTCGTGGAGGTCGCGGTCTTCATCCGCCCGCATGATGTGGTGGATGCGGATCGACCACGGGCACCACCATTTCCGGGCCCGGTTGGTGTCGCGGTCATACGGGTTGAACAGCCACCAGCGGCCCATGTACATGTCGGCGCCGTCAGCGGACATGATGTGGAAGTAGGGCGTGCGCTGCGCTCGGCGGATCAGCCAGCCGGCCACGGCGGGGCGAGACAGGAAGGCGGCAAGCAACCGCCAGAAGTATTCGGACATAGCAAAGCCCTCCCTGGCGGAAACGCCAAGCTGTGGGGAATAGGGGATGGATCAGGACTTGGGTGGAACGGGGAGGCACTTGAGGCAACGGCATGCCTCTACCGGTTTAAGGCTGGAACGGCAAATAATTTTTGTCATGTTGTGAAAGTTATTCGGTCTGGTAGGAAATAACTTGGAATCTCGGTTGGCTGCTCATCTAATGGGGCCTCGATACGGGCCTGTGGGGGCGAATCGATATGGAAACTAACTACAGTGTCGGCCTTTACATGCTGTTTGGTAGAGTACTTTGGCGTGGCAGTGCCTGTCTTCTTGGCAAAAAAACAAAAAGGAGTGGTTATGCTTAATGAAAACGGGCAAAGCTTTTTGAGTCTGTTTAAGCCTTGGCTTTCTATTCAAAACGTCTTTCTTGGACTCGCAGTGGTGTTTATTGTTGCGTTATTCAAGTTAACTGCAAGTGAGCTTGCTAGTTGGGTCCAGGCCGTAGGCTCTATTGCTGCTATCTTGGGCGCTTTCATGATTAGCCACCGGCAATTGGAAAGGCAGCAGACTGAAAGGGATCGAGAGAGCAAGTCAAAGGCTGAGGCCTTCTATGCGGTTGTTGAGAATGCTGCGAAGTATTCTGAGGCGGTTAGGGAGTTGGTGTCCGTCAAAAGGCCTCCGGGGGTTGTGTTTATCATGATATGGAAGAAGTATCTTGCTCATGAAATTGGATTGTCCATAAAAGGGCTGGAGGCGATGCCGGCTCATGAGCTTGGCTCTTACAAGCTCGTTCTTTTTCAGGTAAGCATCCTGGCTGGAATGATTAAGGCGAATTCGGATATCGAAAGTTTCGTTTCCAGATCAAGTTTCAGTGATCAGGAAATAATGGAATTTTATTCGGAGATTACAGTCCAGTTCGATCTTATTGATAAATTCTGGAGAGACTTTCAGGAAGCCTCTAAGCAACGTTGATCTACATCACCCTGCAATGCCACGCCTTCTCCTTCCCTAGTGACGTAGCAGAAGGAGTGGGGTAGGTTCGGGAGCCCGGCATGGGGCCGGATCAGGGAGAGACGCATTGAGCAACTACGAGCTGCTGGACGTTGAGGTCTTCTTCGATGCTAGACGTGGCGAAAACAGAGTCAGACCGTTGCCGGGGCAGAAGTACCCTCCATCAATGGTCGTGGAGTGCTCCAAATCTTTCCGGGAATCCAGTCCAGTCGGTGCGAGGTTTCGTCTGCAGGTAAAGCTGAAAGAGAAGAAGACCGACGACTGTCGTGACCATTTGTATTCGTATTACAGATGGCGCGTTGAACGTCTTGACTAACCGCCAGCCGAAGGGTGGCTACACCACCCTGCAATGCCACGACTGCGCATAGGCCACCCCGTCGATGATCTCCGTTCCGGTGATCACCAGGGAATCACCGATTAGGCTGTGCACCTGTACGTCGTAGAGGGGTGGTAGCTCAGGCTGGAGTCGGCCTTCGGCCTGAACCGAGGCGGCCAGGGATGGCCGGTCCATCGGGGTGTTCTTGGCCAACCCGATCCTTACGTCACCTCGGATAGGGGTGGCGTTGACGTCTTGGCGCCCCTTCATGGCGCGGCCCTTGTGGCGCTTTCGGAGTATCTCGAAGTGCATGGTTCTTACTGGATAAATAAACAGTATTCTGCGCATGCCCTTCGATTCCGTCCAGTACGACAGGTCAGGCAGTCGAGCTGATGCTGGCGATCTGTCATTAGGTCAGGTAGCTTCCCGCGACCGACATGGAGTCGGTTCAAGGAGAGATCGATGGCAAGTGAACGTGAAATTGCGTTGGAACAGGCGTTTGTGGCTCTGCTGACTGAGGTCCGTGATCAGGGGGTCGATCTGAATGTGCTTCTGCCAAAAGTCGAAGCTGGCTTACTTGGCAACGCTACCTACCGCTGGGTTGGTGCTGAGCACGTATCCGCATCAATCGACGCCGCCCACGAAATCGTAGGTCGTATCGCGCGTTAAGCATCGTTGCCCATGCCGGCCTCGCATCGGGCAAGGATGGTGGCCGGGCAGAGCGGCTCTGATCAGAGTCGCTCCTCCTTCGCGCTACTCTCAAACACATGCACACCGGTTAGGTGTTCTGTTGAGTTCACTGGCGCACAGCTACTAAGGGGTGTTTTGTGCCAGATCCACGAGCAATGAACGTTGGGCGTTCCATGCAGGTGTCCGAATCGGTCTATTTCGTTGATCGAGATGGTCGAGCGGTTAGACCGATTTTTCAGGCGGACCAGGACACTGGCATTCGTTCATACCGGGTGTACATCGCTGGAGGGAACTCCAAGGATGTTCATCGAAGCGTGTATGACCATCAGGAGCTGGCCAAATATGCAAGAGATGGGTATGCCATCCGTTGCCTCCTTCCCGAAGGAAACAGCAGCAATCGTTCGCTCAGTTCGAAGGATATTGTGCAGCTAGTCGTACTGCCGGATTCGGAAAGCGCAGGGCGTTTCTGGTGGGTTAATCACAAGCAGACCTCCAAGGTCGAGCTGGCGGATGGATACATCTGGTCGCCGCGGGAAAAGAAGGGCGGGGTAAGAAACCAGGCTTACATCAATCTCACGCTCGTGCGCCCAGGAGATGTCGTTTTTTCCTACGCCGACACAGTGATCAAGGCAGTAGGCGTTGCGACTGGAAGCTTTACAGATGCCCCAAAGCCCGGTGGCTATGGAGCAGCCGGCGATACATGGGGCGATTCTGGATGGCAGGTGCCAATAGCGTGGTTTTTGCTTGATCGTCCGATTCGGCCGAAAGATCACATTCAGCAAATCGCCAAATTGCTGCCGGAGAAGTATTCGCCTCTGCAGAAGAATGGGGATGGCAACCAAAGCGTCTACTTGGCCAGTATTGCAGTGAACCTAGGTAGCCTGGTTTTCGACCTGATAGAGGCTCCAGCACGGTCAGCAGTGACCCAGTTGGCCGACCTGTACCGCGATGGCGCCAAGCCGGGTAAGAGTCAGGAGCGCCTACCTGCGGAGCTTCTTCGCAAAGTAGGTCCGGCAGACGTCTGGCTTGCCGTTCAGGACATCATCAGCGGTGCGCAAGTCCCAGCGTTTGGTCCATCTGAAGAGTACGACCTGCTGGTAGATGAAGAAATGCGGCTGCCTCCAAAAAAGGTGTTCGGACTTGCCGCAACCCGAGCGCTAGGATTTCAGGTTCAGCCAAAGCACTTCACCGCAGGAAAGGGAACTCCTTGCTTCGATATCTTGGAGACGTCGGGGCTGCGAATCGTGCCGAAAGGCGAGGTCCTGATTGCACAGAATCCGGAAATCTCTTTTGAGGATCGTGTCTGGGCGGAGGGCCGTCCGAAGCTGGTTGCTCATCTAAAGAGAGAGCGAGCGCCAGGGCTCGCGAAGGCTAAGAAGGCGGACTTTATCCGGCAGCATGGATATCTGTTCTGCGAGCGCTGCAAGACGGACCCTATTGAATCCTACGGTGAAGCCGGTGAGGCCTGCATTGAAGTGCATCACCGTGTCACCCATGTCGCGAATATGGTGGCCGGACACCGCACGCGTCTGGAGGATCTCGAATGCCTTTGCGCCAACTGCCATCGGATAGTTCATCGGTTGCTCAAGCAGAGTGTTGCTCAGCCCTCCGAGAGCTAGGTGAAGCAGTGGCCGCTGACGCAGTGGTGGTCGAATAGCACGCCGTTGGCATCGTCCAGGTCCGCGCGCTCGAGCGGAACGCAATCCGCATGCAGGAACGCGTGTGGGTCTTGCTCGCGGATATTGCGGTCCAATGTGACGGCCTGCTGCCAGTCGGCCGGTTTGTTGTCGCGGATGTCGCGCCACTCTTCCTGGGTGTGGTTCGGGCAGTTCCAGCATGAGGACCGCGGCGCCGCAGGCCAGCCCATGCGCATGACTAGGGCGATGCAGTCGCCACGGTTCATGCGCTGCTCTATCAATGGGTAGCGGTTCTGCCACTTTCCACCCTTGTCCTTCGCCACGCGCCCCAGTTCGTCAATGCTGATACCTAGCCAGTTGTCCACGGCCTTGACGCCTTGGGCGTTGGCCCAACGCTTCACCACCTCGCGCTTCCAATAGGAGCTGCAGTAGTTGGAGAGCTTGCCCACGTCGCCGCCGTAGGTCGTGAAAACCGGGATCAGCAGGGTATCTCCCGCGGCGCCCCCGTACAGATCTCGGTGCTCGAATTCACTCTTCCGAACGCGGTGCAGAGTGACGCCGACAGTAGCCAGCGCCGGCTGGATCACCTGGTCCATGTACTCCCAGGTGGTGGACTGCTCGCGCTCAGTGTCGACGATGATGGCCAGGTCCGGCGGTGCGATCCGGCCTTGCACGATCAGGGCGGCGATGGCCGCGGACTGCACCCCACCGCCATTGCTCCATATTTGAGTTCTCGCCTGGGTCATGCTGATTCCTTGTTGATTGGACGAACCAGCGCCGCGCTCAGGTAGCGCAGTTGCATGGCGTGGTCTATTCGTTGATGACCGGCACGAGGCCGGCTTACGGAGGTGGGTATGAGCGGAAACGGTGGCGACGGTGGTGGCGATATCATTTGGCCGTGGTCAAAAATCGGCGGGGATGACTTCACCCCCTGGCCAGCTTCGCTACTCGCGGATGCGCCAACCTTGATCAAGGATCTGAAGGGGCGGAAGTGCCGCGTTGTTTGCGTTGGCGATCGCGTCGATCAGGGTTCGGAACCTGGACGGGTCACTATCTTTCTGAAGGACGGCAGGATCGCCGACATCGTGCTGGAACCGGGCCTCCCTACTGAGTAGTCAGGCCACGGAGTCGTTGAAGATGTCGAGCTGGTCCGCGGCACTTGTCATCACAGCCGTTGAAATAGCCCTGAAATCGATGGTTCTATTTCGCTCCCACAAAAGGAGCGAATGATGCAAAGGACAGAAAGGCCGGTCAGGGAGCTTTGGGCACAGGGCGATGCTGACTCAGCGTGTTTCCTGTATTGCCTGGTGAATGCAGCTTTTTTGTTGAACGGCAAGCAAGTGACCGGGGCTAAGTGGAGAAAAGCGATCTCCCAAATGCCGGCGCGGGCTGACGATTTCCTTTCAGGCGTTGGTACCGGGAGAATTGGTGATCACCCTGAAAGCCTTCAGAAATTGTCCGACTCATTCATGAGTGCGCTCGGAGTCTCGATTGAGTCCGAAGTCATTCACGACGTTTCCAGCCATAACAAGCTTTCGAAATCGGTTAAGGCCAACCAAGTCGTGATCTTGGCAATCAATAATGGCGATCATTGGGTAACAGCTGTGGATACCTCGCGTTCGGAGATCTATTACGCATGCTCGGCCCAAGCGCTGAGTGGTCGGCTTCCATATGCGGAGGAGACCTCTCCCAGGCTCGGCCGCCTGTACAACGCCCGGGCGACATTTTCGGATCTGAAGGTATGGGATTCCTTCGCGATATTGCTCACGCGATCCACCGAGGAGTAACTGGCTTTCTCCAGGTCGAGCGATGCCGTGCCGCTGGTGCGGCTGGCGGGTGGGATGGGGTAGGGTTATCTCTGCGATGCCAACACAGCGAGGATGTGCCGCATGGACAAGATCGATAACGAGCTAATTGATCCTGCTGTCGAGCCGGCCGGCGAAAAGCTTCACCGTGCTGCCAGAGTCATGATGGGCTTGGTGCCCGTTTTGGGCGGGGCAGGGGTCGAACTATTCAACTCGGTCATCGACACGCCGATGAATGAGAGGAAGGTTCAGTGGATGAGCCAAGTTGGCGATGCCCTCAATGAGCTCATCGAAAAGAAAGTGCTCACCGAAGAAGGTCTTCAGCAGAACGAGGCCTTCATCACGACGGTTGCTCAGGCTTCGATGCTTGCATTGAGAAATCACCAGCAGGAGAAGCTAGCGGCGCTACGAAACGCAGTTTTGAATGTCGCTATGGGGCATTCACCAGATGACGACTTGCGTCAGTTGTTCCTGAACTTCGTTGACGTGTGCACCGTAACCCACATTCGCATCCTTACCCTTATGGATGATCCGGTGCGGTGGGGCCGCGAACACGGCGTGCTGTTTCCTATGAGTTGGAATATGGGCGGAATCACCCAGGTGATAGAAACAGCTCTCCCTGATCTCAAGGGTAAAGAAGAGACTTACAAGATCATCTGGAGCGATCTCTTTCAGCGTGGACTGATCAATACGCAGGGGCTTGGAACAACCATGGGGCGCGATGGAATGCTGAGCAGTCGAACCACCCGTCTTGGTAAGCAGCTAATCGAGTTTCTTAGCGAACCCGAGAGTGCCTGAGTCCAATGCGTGTGACTGGTGGCCGTGACATGTCGCGGCAGGACGTCACAACGTGGTGATTTCGCGCAGCGACTCATCGTCGAGGCGATGGGCGCCGTGGATCAGACGCTGAATCACGTCTTGCGGTTCATCGATATCCAGGCGCTGCATGATCTCGATGAGCTTGGTGTCGGTGGCCTTGAACAGGTCCACCTTGATGCTGCGGGAGAGGAGGCGAGCTAGGCGCTGTTCCTCGGTCTGCTTGTCGCGTTCGCGCTGCTCGCGCTTTCGTTGGGTCGCGTCCTTGGCCATCACGCCACCTTCTGCCCGGCCATATCCAGCTCATCCTCGATCAGGTTGAGCTGCTGGTTGATGTTCTTGATGGTGGCGTTGGCGCGTTCGCGGAACCTCTCGCTCACGTACCCGGCTCCAGGGAGAAGCATGCGGATGCTCTCCAGGTAGTACTGGCGCTGGAGCTTCAACTCCTCGGTGGTCATGAAGGCCATGGTGTTACTCCTGAAAAAGAAGGGCCCCGAAGGACCCTCAAGCGCTTTCACGTGCTCGGTCACACACCCGTCAGGTAGTGGGCGGGCGCGAAGGGGATGTCATCGTCGAAGCTGTCGTAGTCCGGCGGCGCGGCCTGCTGACTGGGCTGCGGGCGACTCCCGTTGCGCGGAGCGTCCTGCCGTTGTTGCTGCTGCGCCTGCTGACGTGGCTGGGCGTCCTTCGCGGGCCAGTCGATGATTTCCGTGCCCTGGGCGAGGTGAATCTCGGTGACGTAGCGCTTGCTGCCGTCCTTCTCGTATTCGCGGGTCTTCAGCTTGCCCACGGCATACAGGCGGGCGCCCTTGCGCAGCCATTCAGCCAGGAACTCAGCGGTCTGGCGGAAGGCGACGCAGCGAACCCATTCGGTGCGCTCCACCTTCTGGCCGGTCTGCTTGTCCTTGTAGGAGTCGTCGCAGGCGAGGCTCAGGCTGGCCACGGCATCGCCGTTGGGCAGGTACCGGAGTTCGATTTCTTGCCCGAGGCGGCCAATGCCTTCCCAGTGGTTCAGATTGCTCATGCGGCCACCTGCATCACACGCTCCATGCGTTCTTCCATGAGTTCGTAGAAGGTCTTCACCCGCTCAGCGATCTTCCGGATCATCGCCTCGTCGCGGTGCATGCGCTTGATGAACAAGGGCATGCCCGGCCAGTAGCTGATGAAGTCGATCCACTCGCGCTCGCTGACCCAGAGTCCGCCTTGGCACTGCGCGATGTGCTCTTTCGGCACCTCGCCGTCCAGGATCACGCTGACTTGGAACTTCGGCAGCTTGGTCTTGATCTCGTCCAGCCCGTCGGCGCCGACCAGGGCATCAGGCGAGTAGCCGATGCCGTGGTTCAGGATGATTGCCACCTGGTCGAGCTCGGCGCCGGTGCGGGCCACGTAGAGGTCGCGGGCCTTGCCTTCCAGTTCGTGGCCGCGCTCGGTGTGACGGTTGCCCTGGAAGGGATCGGCCGCCTCGCCAGTGATGCGCTCACCGATCAGGGTGTCCATGTAGGTGAGGGCGCCGGCACCGAAGCCCGCCGTCCCCTTGCCGTTGACCAGCAGGCACTCCAACTCGGAGCAGGTGATGATGCCCAAGCGCAGGTTCAGCCATTCCTGAGAGCCTTGCTCGATGTCGCGAATGATTTCCATGGGTTACTCCTGGGCCTGCTGGGCCATGCGTTCTTTGTGTTTCTGTGCCGCCCCTTCGAGCGAGGCGATTTCGGCATCGAAGCGGTCGGCCGGCATTGCAGCCAGGTCGGGCCAGTTTTCGGTAAAGCGCTTTTTCACGCCGTCGCTGCACTGCGAGAGGATGGACTGGAGGCGGAAGGCCTGAACCTGGGTGATGACCTTGACTGCCTTCGGTGGCCGGCCGTCATCGTCGTCACCCTGCTCGGACAGGCCGGTGATCGCCTTGAGGGTGTACCGCTCCAGGTAGGTCTTGGTGCTGGCCCGGGCCTGGATTGCGTTCTTGGCGCCACCGGTGTCCGGCGGTCCGCCCATGCTGACGCTCTCTTCGTGGCCGCCGACGTGGCGGAGGTAACAGGTGACCTCCATCCAGTCCTTCTCGTCGCGGGTGAGCTTCCAAGAAGAGGAGAGGCCGTGCTTGGACAGGGCTGGGGTGACGGCGTTGACCACGTCGTGAAGCTCGGCGTAGCTCTTGCCCTTGAGCGGGCCGTCCGTTACAGCCCGGCCCTTGATGATCGTGACCGCCTCAGCCTTGAAGTTGGCGAAGGCGGCGTCGTAGGCCTTCTTCGCCTCCGACTTCTCCCAGCGCTCCTGCAGGTCCATCATTTTCTCGACCTGCTCCAGCGTGGCGCCTTGCTGGACGGCGGCGAGCATCATTCCCATCGGGGAGTTGGCGGCGGGGCCGGGCAGGGTTGCGACGGCGCCTTTCTGCGGCGCTTCGATGATCTCGTTCATGGCACCCTCAGTAGGTGATCGACACGCTGGGCACTTCGCCCTTGCGGATCAGGTTGACGATGGACTTGGCCTGGTCTTCGGTGATGCCGGTCTTCATGAAGGCCTCCTTGATGGAGGTGAGAACGGCAGTCTTGTTCGCGATGTCGGCCTCACGGGCGGCCGCTTCGCGCTCGATGCGGGCCTGCTCATCGGCCTGGCGCTGGCGTTCGGCTGCGGCAGCAGCATCAGCACGGGCCTGCGCGTCCCGCTCGGTCTGTTCGGCGCGGCGCTGGGCCTCGACCTTCTCGCGCTCGGCTTGCTCGGCAGCCAGCTTCAGTTCCAGCTCGCGGCGCTCGGCGGCGGCCTGGGCCTCGGCCACATGGCGGGCAGCGGCATCGCGTTCTTCCTGGGCGCGACGTTCGGCCGCCAGGCGCTCGGCTTCGGCGGCTTCCCGGGCGATACGCTCTTCCCGGTCCCGCTGTTCACGGGCGGCGGCCTCGGCGCGCAGGCGTTCCAGTTCGGCCTGTTCGGCTTCGTACTGTTCACGCTTGGCCAGGGCTTCGCGCAGGGTGGCGAGGCTGGCGGCCTTCACGCGGTGTGCTTCGGCTTCGAACTCTTCCCAGCTTGTACCGACCTCGGTTAACTCCAAGGCGGCGATGCTGTCTTGCAGTTCGCAAGCAGTCGTGTCGCTGGCGGGATTGCTCCACAGCCTCATGGCGTCGATGGCGGCTTGATGCTTGGCCACCCGCGCCGCTTCCGCCTCTTCCCATGCGGTCAGCGGCTGGCGCACCTCGGCCTGCCAGACATCCAGCAGATCGCGCATCCGCTTGCGTTCGGCGTCGATCTTCTTCGGCACTTCCTTCAGCTCGGCGACCAGATCCTTGCCGACGTTGTCCAGGGCCGTCTTGGAGCGCGCCACCTTGTAGGCGATGGAGGCGATGGCCTCGCGACCCTTGCGAGTGGAGATGTCCGGCACGAAGGCGTCGATCTCGGCGCGAATCTGCTGCAGGTAGGGCTCCAGGCCGTTCTCGGCGGAATAGACCTGCAGGGCGGTTTCCTTGGGCGGCACGGTGGCCAGTTGCATTTCAGCAGACATGATTTCTCCGATCCGCCCGAGGGCAGAGTTTGAAAGGGAAAGGGGAATGCCGCTTACGGCGGCAAGTCGGCCGATCACACCCGCGACGGAGCGCCCCGCTGTACAAGCCGAGGGCGGAGGGTGCTGGATGCTCGGCTGCCGGGGTTAACTCCATCCCACTCGCCGGCTGATGGATCAGTGGCTATCCCCGAGGGCCCGCCACTGTCGGGACGTAGATCGATTCGGCTGAGATTCGGTCCGCCAGCGACTGGGCGCCGATGAACACGGTGAACATGAGGATGGCGGCGGCCAGGCCGCGCATGAAGCGTTGGCGCTGGGCGCGCTGGTAGCGGGTCATTTCGGCGGCTCCGGCAGCGGCATCCAGTGGGTAGGGTCCAGTGAGTCATTCCAGGTGGGGCCGAACCAGAAACTATTGTGCTGCCAGCCAACGTCAAAGCCGTCGTGGTGATTCCAAACAAGCACCGGAACGTCTTCGTCCGGGATTCGTTCGCTGCACTTGATCCACTCAGCCATTCCGAACCTCGCATACCCAACGACCGCCTGACTTGAACGGCGCGCGGGTGAAGGGCACTTCCTCGACCAACAAAAAAGCCCTGCATGAACAGGGCTTCGGCAATGCCTTTCAGGCTTCCGGCGATGATGGTCATGCGACCTCCTGTCGTTTCTTCTCGTCGAACCGCGCATACCGGGCGGCGTTCAGGGCCAAGTCGCTGAGCCGGACGTGCTGCTCATAGGGCAGCATCGAGGCCATGCCGATGGCGATGCCGAAGTTCACCCCGGCCTGGTAGTGGTCGGGGTCGCCACGGCGAACCGTCCACAGCGCCTTCAGGATGCGATCCGTGCTCATGCTGCCTCCCGCTCGTCGTTCAGTTGATCCCAGAGCTTTTGCTCGATGGCTTCGGCGTATTGCTCGGCCACCGCCGCGCAGCCATTGCGGCCCAGGTCTTGCGGGTTCTCGTCGTGCTCGTCGTAGATCAGGCCGGACACGACCTCGAACTCCATTTCCTGATAGCCGTAGTAGTCCCAGTCACTGTCCCAGGTGTGCGGATTGGCCGGGACGACCATGCAACGGGTTATCTCGACCTGTAGCTCGTACTGGTCGAGGCAAACGGTTCTGTTCATGGGGTAATCCTCGCGGCTGCGTGGATGGGGAATAGGTGCCGGCGAACCGGCAAAAAGGCGCGGGGTGAGCGCGCAAAAGGTGGAGCGGGGAGGGTGCAGGCGCCGGCACTGCCCGGACGTTTCTGGTCTGGCTCTAGAAGCCCCGCGAATCGCCTGCGTGAATTCGTGCTGGCCATCCGTGGCCAGGCTTACTCGTTGGCGTTTGATGCCTGGGCATCCCAGAGCCGCCTCGCAAGAAGCGGCTCCAGTGATGCTGTCGCTCATCAAGGCGCTCCGTGCCCGCTGCTAATTGCAGGCCGTGAGTGTCGGTTGGGTGGCTGCGGGGCTTCCTGTTCACGCCGCTCGATCAGCGTTGCGACGTGGTCGTCGGTAGATACAACCTGCTGCGTACAGCCCCTGGCGCCGACTGATGTAGGCACACAGCAGGAGGTCCGGCGCCATTCATCGCCGAAGCTTGGGGCGCTAATTCGATTCGTTCTCTCCCCAGGCGCCTCGCGCTCGGCCCTCATTGCCGATGCCTGCCTCGCTCTACTGGAGCTCACAGGTGCTTGCCTGGTTCGCGCCGTCGCATGGGCTTCGGCGGCTGCGCATCTCGTCGCAGCGCGGGAGGGAATGTTTTGCGCCCATCTGTACCGGCGAACCGGGATTCCCTCGGGCGGATCTTGGCGGTGGTAAAGAACGTGCGCTCGGTGGCGGCTTGGTCTTGCTGCCGGCGCGTTTGCGTTCGGCTTGGTGGTAAAGCTACAACGCAAAATTGTAGCTTGCAAGTCTAAGTTGTAATTTTCTTCGAGCGAAAGTTGTAAGCGGCGACGGGTGGCGCTGGGATGTGGATGCCCAGGAACTGCTTCTGGAATGGGATGCGGGGGTCTGGGCTTGCCGTAAGACGATTCAGAAATTACTGTATTGATATACAGCAAAAGGAGAGGCGCCCATGGCCAAGCAGAAAACCCCGAAGCAATCCGAACGTCGCGAACTCACCGGCCTGGAAAAGCTGGGGCTCCGGGTATCCGCAATGATCAATTCACCTAAGGCGCAGGCGGAGCACTGCGTGACGGTTCACCGGCTGGACACGGATTCGGACGAGGCCTGGAATGCAGTGATTGAGTTGCTGGCCGAAGAAGACGGGATCGACATGACCTTCAACGACGACGGCAGCGTGAAGCTGCGTTGGCACCTGGAGAGCGAGAACGATCAGCAAGCCGAGGAGCTGGCGCCCGTGGATGAGATGGTCGTGCAGAACCTGGCCGAGGCGCCATTCTGATGCTCGGCCGGTCAAGCGGGGCGCTGAGTGGCGAATGGGGCAGGCGTTCGGCCGGGTTACACTGGCGACCCAGTCATCATGCCGGAGTCCCCATGTCCTATAACCTCGCCAACCTGCCGAAGGATGAGCGCCAAGTCCAAGAGGACGAGAAGGGGCGCCTGTTCGAGTTCTGGCAACTGAACAACGAGCGCGCGAAGGGCGAGGCAGGGCGTATCTGGTCGGAGAAGGACAAGCGGAAATCGAAGTGGCAGGACTGGGCGGCCGAGCAGATCGACGCCCTCAACCCGCCGGAGTACCAGAGCCTGGTGAAGCGCGAACTCGCACGGATGGGGTAGGGCGGCGCCCCTCTTACCCGAGCTTACTTCGGTGTGTGCGTTTTGGGCGGGTCGGCCAAGTCGGCAATTGACTGGGAAATGGTATCTGCATTGCTCAGCAGGGTATGCAACCGCGACCTCACACTGTTCGCGATCTCTGGCTGCCCGCACTGTTCTGCCCAACTGGCGAGCTCAGCGATAGCACAGGCTAGGGAGGCCTGATTTTGTCCGATCCGGTAGAGCGCAGCGTGGATATTCTCCCGGTCTGACATAGTTCTTCCTCCGCTGTTGGTGGCGGCATAGGAAGGCTAGTTCACCGGTCAGCATTCAGCGGAGCTGAACCAGGGCCTGCCGCGCTCATCGATCTGTTTCAGCTTGTTCAGGGCGTCTTCGGCTGCCTGGCTGGCATCCGAACGGCGTACGAAGTAGGAGCGGTCATAGACCTGGTGAAAGCGAGGTTCGTCCTCACTGTTGTGCGGCTGGATGGCGACGAAGGCTAGTACGTGATCGCCGTTGATGCGGGTTTCGGTCCAGGCGGAATGCCCTGGGAAGTCTCGTCTGTTCATGGCGGCCTCCGGCAGGTGCGTCTCAGGTGGGCGGACACCCAATATGGACTCCAGTAGAAGAGTGGTCGAGGAAACCCGACGAAGGGCCTCCACACAGCCGTCAGATTGGCTCGACCAGACTGGGGTAATCGTTGCGCACATTGCCCACGGCCGGGTCGACCTTGAACCACTCGAAGATCTCCGACAGTTCTCCTTGCTGCAGAATCATCGCTTCGGCGCGTTCCTTCGGCGTGGCTGGGTCGAGCCATTCCTGGGCGAGGGCAGGGGAGAACACCACTGGCCGGCGGTCGTGGATGTCGACCATGCCGCCCTGGCTGTCGGCGGTGATGATCACGAAGCCGCCGTGTTCGCTGGGCTCCTGTGTGGCGCCCGGGAACTGGCCGATGCTGGCGCAGAAGCTCGGCGCCCCATCCCGCCGACGGATGAAGTAGGGCTGCTTCTTCGGACCACCCTCGTTCACCCATTCGAACCAGCCATCAATGGGGCAGAGCGCCCGGTGCGGCCAGATCGCGCGGAAGAAGGGCCCGTGGGCAACCTTCTCGGCCCTGGCGTTGATCGGCGCCGGCTTGTCCTTTGCCCAGTGCGGCCGCCAACCCCAGTGCACCCGCTGCGCCACCAGGTCATCGCCCTCCAGGTTCAGCAGGCGCGCCTTCGCCGTCGGCGGCAGGTTGTAGCGGGGTACCGATTCCTCGACGGTGACGGGATCGGACCAGATGTTGATCAGCGCGACGATCTCACTGAAGGGGCCGAACTGGGCGATGCGGCCGCACATGGCCTTGTCCTATCCAGGGTGGAGGGGAAAGGTTAGCCCAGAAACACAAAACCCCGCGCGAGCAGGGGCGGGGTTCTGTGTATGGGGCTGATCCTTCAGCTGAGATTCACCCTGCACCCGAGCAAGTGAAAATCTCGTGAAGACCCAGCTATTCCTTGCGGGTTTTCCTCGATCGCAAGAGTAGGGCAGAGCGCAAACCAAGCACCATCGGACGGTTCCGGCTGAAGAGTAGGAGGGCGCCGCTATTGGCAGGGCTGGAGTCATGCGGCAGGATGGCGGCTCTTTGCCAATTGAGAGCCAGGGAATGGATATCACTGCGATCGAAAGAAATGTCAGGCTCTATGGGCTTCCTGTCTTCCTCACGCTGATGGGGCTTGCAGGGATGCTACTGATCGGTCTGTCCTCCCCCGCAACAACTCCAATTGATCACGTGCTTGCGCCTTTGAAGCGTGCTGCCTTCCTTGGCGCTGCCGGGTTTGCTGTGGTCGGGGCCATATGGTGGGCTCGTAACGCTTGGCTGAAGTACCGCTGGATACGAGGCGAGCTGGATGGCGGCTGCCATCACTGCGGTGGCGTAATGCGCCAGCTGAAGGGGCGATGGGGCGCTTACAGCAAATGCCTGATGTGCGGAAACACTCGCAAGGGCTGGCACTGAGCCAGAAACGAAAAGCCCTGCTCAATAGCGGGGCTTTGGGTTACTGGCTGGGGGCTGGCGGCTTCTGCCTCTCCAGCAAAACGCGCATTTCGGTCAGGCCCTTATTCATCTCTTTGACATCGTCACCGATGCTCTTCACATCCTCGCGAATGTAGCCGCTGAAGCGAGCGTTCTCTTCCTTCTGCATGGATAGGCCCCATTGAATGACGCCTAGGAAGATTCCCAGCACGGCTATAGCTGTACCGATGGCCCACCACTTCGCGTGTGAAAGCTCTGAGCGCAGATCCCCTACATCCATTCTGAGGTCATTTAGGGACTGCTGGATACGCTCAGTTCTTGCATCGACCCTGTCCTCTAGGAACTCAAGCCGTCTTTCCATCTTTTGCTGTGCTGTGGGCTCTGCCATGGTCGTACGCACTCGGGCCAGGTGGCCGCTTTGAGGTATCTCCAGCAAAGATAGTCGAGGCAGAAACGAAAAGCCCCGCTTGGTGGCGGGGCGTTATCTCAGTGGAGCTGGGCCATTGGTGGAGCCCCAGTGAACAGTATGCGAACCGGGTGCCCTTCCCATTCCTCCACTACAAGCATTGGCTTTGGAGGGCAGAATACGAGCACTGTCAGCTCAGCTGGATCACGTTGATCATTAACCACCACGTTGGCTGTTCCTTCAGGCAGGTTCAGCCTACGCAGTAACGTTGCTGCTGCTTGACGGCTGTTCATTTGCTAGCTCCGAGTTGTGTCCTGACACTAGCGTCATATTGAAAAGGTCGAGAATTTTGTCGATAGGGAGAATGTAGGACACATTGCCACCGCCCGCGAAGACAACTCCGACCGCTCTCGAGCCATCGGCAGTCACAACGAGGGACCCGCTGTCGCCACCTTCAGAAAAGGTGTTTCCGCCGTCGCCCTGAACCGCCCATACGCCAGAGAAATACACTATAGACTGGAATTTGCTGGACTTGTACGGGATGAAGAACGGGACAACCATCTCACCCAAAACTGTGCCAGCCCTCAATCCTGTCGTTCTGCCAACCTTCTTAACCCTTAGTCCCGCATGTAAGGGAAGAGTTTCAGCAGGAGTGTCATAGAAACCGTTACCTTGCATCGAGGAGACGCGATCTGGCTCGGTGATCAAGAAGATAGCTGCGTCAGTTTCTTGAAGGCTGATCTGGTTTGGATCTCCGCTGTGAAGCGGAACCAAGGCGAAGTGGGATCCTATGGCCAACGGCGGCGGGCTTGATGGGGTGGCATCCAGCGGGGAGGGGCTAAGAATGTGCATACCTGGAGGGGTATGGTTGCATTCGCCGGTGACGTGGTTGTTCGAAAAGCCAACGAGCCGACCATCTGCTAGGCGAGCTAGAAAACCAAGCGTGCCTGCGTCAAACACTTGACTGGATGTTACCGAGGAGCCGCAGGCAATTTTCCCTCCATGCGAGAACCAAACGGGTGATCCCGAAGATCCCGAAAATGGAATGGCTGGAGGATTGACCTCCACCGTGGTTTTCCCGGTGTATGTGATCTCAATCTCGTGAACACGTTTCGGCAGCTTCTTGTCGATCTGAGATGAGATTGCATTCTTGCAGAGGATAGAAACGGCACCATTCTCGCCATCAGCGGTAATCGCCGTGATTTTCAATCGATGCAGAGCTTGAGAGATTCGTCTGGCCGAGTCTGCATCCGTATCGAAGATTCGCTCCAGCGGCATAACCTCCGCTGCAGGCGCTACCTCTCGGAACGCCAATGCTCCATGCCTTCGAGCCCATTCATGGAGAGCTCTACCGAAGGTCATCGCATCGAGCGCCGCTTCACCAGGCCGATCAACAGCTGGCAGCTCTATTGTTGTCATTTCCCCATTCATCCCTTGGCCTCATTCGTGCGATCTGGCTTAGAGTCTCTCAGTGTTCCGTGTTCCAATCTCGTGGCCCCGTTACTGCCCCACAATCTCCCGATACCGCCGCTGGTACTCCTCGTAGCTCAGGCCTTCCCGGTTGAGCTGCTCCAGCTGTTGCTCGCGCGACTGGGCTGGCGCTGCAGATGAGGAGGTAACTGTTGCCTGGCTGGAGCCGGGAATCTCCTTGGCCGCTCTGATCTCGTCCACCATGTCCTTGGCGATCGCCTGCACCTGCACGTCGGTCATGGCCGAGAAGACGCCCTCCCAAGCAGAGGAGGAGGTGTTGTAGTTCCGTTCTCCGTATTGCTGCGCCGTCTGGGCATCAAGATAAGTCACCTCGGCATTTACCCAGGCATTGCCGGTCCAGAAGCCGAAAGAGGCACGCTTGGACTCGGTGACATAGCGGAAATCGGAAACGTCGATCACCACAAGCAGTCCTTGAGTGGTGCCGGACCTGACCTCGCCGGCCTGTTCGGATACCGCGAGACCGTAGGTCGACGCTTCGCTCTGCAGTGCGGCCCGCCATGCTGATTTCAGGCGTGCCCAGTCGGCGCTTCCTGTAACTTTCCCCGCACCCTTGAAATTAATGACCAGCTGGGACTTGGCGTCCGCTGGTATCTGTAGCGGCTGAGAAACCTCCTCCTTGGTCATGTTGGCGGCGCAACCGGAGATGGCTAGAGCAGCGAGAACGATGGCAATAGCGCGCATGGCAAATTCCTACTTGGTGACGATAACGCGAGCTTCCTGTCCTTCCTCAACAGTCACCGGCGACAGGAGGTGGCCGCCTTGTTTGGAAAGTCCCCACTGCGTAGGGGCTTCCCAGCTCACGCTGCCAATCACGTAATAGGAGCCACCTGGAACTTTCTCGAAACGGAAGCTGCCAGTGCCATCTGTAAGCATGCGCCGGGAGTACTCCTTCACCCGCGGATCAGGAGCGGTGATAGGGCGGTCCTGCTGGTAGGCCTCGAGTAGTGGGGTTGTGTAGCTTGTGACGGGGACGAGTACGACTTCGGTACCCGCTCCGTACTTCACATCCCCACCTCGGGTCTTCATGAAAATCTGGCCGGCGATGGTGCTGGTACCGGTTTTCGGAAGTGCCTGGTACTCGGAAACCGGGAAAGTTCCGAACTCGATCGGCTTAGGCGCTTGCGCGCACCCAGCCATCAATGTCAGAGCAAGTAGCGGAACAACGGCGCGCATCGGCGACCTCCTTGTCTTGTTGTCGGCTAAACCTTCATCCCTCGCCACACATAGAGCACCCGGGCATGGATGGTCACTTCATCCACATGCACCACGCGATCCTTGTGCTTGGGGTTGTCGGAAATCAGGTCGAAATGATCGGTGTCAGCTTTTTGCAGGCGCTTGATATAGAGGTGGTCGTCCCAGGTCAGGACGTAGATGCCATCGCCAGCGAACTCCGTCACGCCACGATCAACGATCAGCGGGTCCTTGTCCTCGATGGTGCCAGCCATGGACTGACCCCAGCCGGTGATGATCGAGAGATTGGCGGGGGAGGTGTACTCCAGGCCCAGCTTCTCCAGCTGCGGGCCACTGACCACCACGTTGCGCACGAACTCGGCGTAGTCGGCCGGCACCTGGCCGTGGCCCATGCTGGCCCGCACGTCGTACTGTGGAATCAGGATGTCGCCGTCCACAAGCCGGGGCGGGCGGGGAAAGTCCCCGGCGATGACATTGCTCGGCCTCTCTTGCGTGGTCTCGACGAGATTCTCGGCTACGGCCTGAGCAATACGCTCCCGAGCCTCGTCGTTCAACCCTTTGCCAGCGTGCTTCTTCAGCATCTCGAGGACCATGCTGGCAGCAGATGACTTGCCCGCTCCCGTCGCCAAGGTCAGGGATGTTTGCGCTGTGTCGCCAACCAATGTGGAAACGGTGACGCCTAGCGCGTCAGCAATTTCCCCCAGTCGCTTGGGGCGAGGGACGTTCTTGTCGGACTCCCAGGCCTGAACGGATTGCGGGGTAACTCCCAGCAACCTTCCAAGTTCGGACTGGTTGAGTCCTTTGTGTTCGCGCGCAGCCGCGATGCGGGTACCGATCGTCTCCATGCGCGCAACGATACAACCAGCGGTTGTAACAAGCATTGCAATTCTCGCTTGTAAAATTGCCTCTCTGATTGTAACTTTGAGTTGTAATCAACCAGTTGAGGCGCCCCATGAAAGAGAACGCCGCCACGCGTGCAGCCGTAGCAGCCGGAGGCCAGTCAGCTCTGGCTCGGGTGCTTGGCTGCACCCCACAAGCCGTACAGCGCATGTGTGCGACTGGCCGCGTGCCTGCTGAGCGAGTGCTTCAGATTGAGGCCGCCACGGCGGGCAAGGTCACTCGCCATGAATTGCGACCCGATCTGTACCCAGTTGATTCAGCCGCCTAACCGCCAGCGAAGTCGCTGCGCGGGCGAACCCGGCTTGCCCGGATTCGTCGAGTTGATCGCGGATCAGGTCCGCACGGTTTTCAAAGGCTGCCGGTAGTCGCAGCTGAGAGGAGAGGGGCAGCACCTGGATCAGGGCTGCCACGTAGCAACGAAGGGCGAGTAGTTCGCCGCGTAATTCGGAAAGGTCGGTCGGCATGGGGGACTCCCTGTCGGTTGATCGATGGAAGCCAGTTTGGGCGGATCGCCTCAAGGGAAAAACTAGGAAATGAGCAAACGACTGCTAGACACCCGAAGGGAAGTGATGAAAGCGGTAACCCGCGAATTCCCGGGCGGCCATGACTGCGCCGCCACGCTCCTCAGCCTCAAACCCAAGCGCCTCGCCAACCAGGTCTATGAAACCGCCGGCTGCACGCCACTGAGCGATCTGGAGATATTCGCCCTCGAGCAGGTCACCGGCACCCATCACCTCCCGGACTACGTCTGCCAGCTGTACGGCGGCGTGTTCATGCCGCTGCCGGTGGTGGAGGAGCTGGACAACGTCGACCTGCACTCGCGCTCCATCGACGCGGCGGCCAAGCGCGGCAAGGTTGACATGTTGATTGCCGAGTTCCTGGCGGACGGCGTGATCGACAAGGAGGAGGCCGAGGAAATCCTTGCGGTGCATCGCAAGTACCTGGCCGCCAGAAGCTCCGAGGTGCACGCCACGCTGGCGTTGTACGGCAAGCAGGACGCCTAGCCGTGAACGCCCAGGTCGAGCTGCTGAGCAAGGAGGCCCACCAGGCTCTCGCGATGCTGCATGCCCGGGCGATTCGCGGGCTGTATTCCGAAGCGAAGAAACAAGAAAGCCGCAGGCTTGTTTGTCAGCACCTGCGGCTTTCTCTTGCTCATCCCCCGGTTGCAGCCGGGGAGCGCGCACAGCAATACATGGAGACCTGAGTATGAGCAACGTTGTTCAGTTGAACAAGTCCCAGGGGTTCACCCGCATGGACAATGACCTGTATGAGGCCCTGATTGGGGCCGAACTGTCGGGCAGGGAACTCCGGGTTGCCCTGGCTATCCACCGCCTGACAGTGGGTTACAACGTGGAGGAGGCGCGCATTGCCGCTTCCGTGATCGCGGAGATGTCGGGTATCGCCCGCGAGGACGTTTCCCGCGCCATCTGCGAGCTGATCCGTCAGCGCGTGGTCTACCGCACCGGGGGTAGTCGGAGCCCGATGGGTTTCGCTCCGGTTGCCGAGTGGGCCATCGACCAGAAGAACACCCATCCGAGCAAGCCGAAAGCAGTGCCACAGTGTGGCGTTTCCACCACTTCCATAGTGGCGTTTCCACCACACAATAAAGACAGTAAAGACATTCTGGTTCCTTCGGAACCTGTCGGCGCCGAGCGCCAACCGGAGCAGGGCGATCTGATTTCCGAACCTGTTCGCCAGCCGGCCAAGGTCGAAGCCTGCCCCCACCAGGCCATTGTCGACCTGTTCCACGAGATCCTGCCGGAACTCCCCTCGGTCGCCCTGCTCAACAAGACCCGTATCCAGCAGCTCCAGGCCCGGTGGCGTGAGAGCAAGGTTCACCGCGACCTGGACTTCTGGCGCGAGTACTTCGGGATGGTCAAATCCTCCGACTTCCTGATGGGCAAGGTTCGTGGCCGTGGAGGCGACAAGCCGTTCCGCGCCTCCTTCGACTGGCTGATCGCCCCCCGCAACTTCGTGAAGGTCGTGGAGGGCAACTACCATGCGTGACCCCTACAGCCTCGAAGCGGAGCACGGCGTCCTGGGCGCCATGCTGCAGCGCCCGGAACTGATTGACCTGCTGTCCGCCGACCTGCGCGCCGAAGACTTCCACTTCGCCGAGAACGCCGAGGTCTACCGCGCCATCCTGGCTTTGCAATTCGCCAACAAGCCGGTGGACTTCCTCACCGTAGCCGAACAGGTGCAGTCCCTGCCCAGCGGCGACGCACCGCTGGCCTACTGCGCCGAGATCGTGCAGAACACGCCCAGCGTGGCGAACGCCAAGGCCTATGCCGAGATCGTTCGCGAGCGTTCCATGGACCGCGCCCTGATTCTCTGCGGTGATCGCCTGGCCGAGATTGCCCGGGGCGACCAGCCGACCGCCGAGAAGGTGGCCGCCGCCCAGGCCGAGGTGCTGGCCCTGGACGCAGAGACCGCCACGGCGGAAGTGGTTGCTGCGGCTGACGTGTTGCGCGCTCACCTGCCGGTACTGGAACGCCGGGAAGAACTGAAGGGCGAACTCGACGGACTCAGCACTGGTATTTCCGACCTCGACGAGAAGCTGCAGGGACTGAAGCCTGAACAGCTGATCATCATCGCCGGCCGGCCCGCCATGGGAAAAACCACGCTGGCGATGAACATCGCCGGGCACAACGCCATCCGCGCCAAGAAGCAGGTGCTGGTGGTCAGTCTGGAAATGAGCAACGGCCAACTGATGGACCGCTTTCTCGCTGCCGAGGGGAAGATCCCGCTGCAGGACATCAAAAGTGGTCGTGGCGGGGTGGGCGACAACGGCATACGCCTGACCGCCGCCGCCGGCAAGATCAGCCAATCCGGACTGCACCTGTCGGAGCGCCCCGGCCTGACCATGCCGCGCATCCGCGCTATGGCGCGCCGCCACAAGCGCCGCTATGGCCTGGACCTGCTGGCCATCGACTACCTGCAGCTGGTCGACGAGGACGGCGGCACCGGCAACCGCGTGCAGGAAGTCAGCGCCATGACCCGCGCCGCCAAGCTGATGGCGCGCGAGCTGCAGGTGCCAGTAGTCCTGCTCTCCCAGCTCAACCGAGGCCTGGAAAGCCGGCCGAACAAGCGCCCGGTGTGCGCCGACCTGCGCGAGTCCGGCTCCATCGAGCAGGACGCCGACATCATCCTCTTCGTGTACCGGGACGAGGTCTACCACCCCGAGACCGAATACAAGGGCGTGGCCGAGATCATCATCGGCAAGGGCAGGGACATAGAGATCGGCACCGTCCGCACTGCCTTCCTGGGCAAGTACAGCCGGTTCGAGCAGCTGGCACCGGACTGGGAAGAGCCAACCCCAACCCCGCCGCCAAGCCGCTCTATGGCCAGCCGCTACGGCAAGGAGCCCGCCCATGCCTGACATTCACGCCTTCCTGTCCGCTCTGCGCGAACTGCACCCGGATATGGCCCGCTGGGGCCTTCACGGCGGCTGCTTCCGCGTGTACCTGGCGCTGAAGCAGGTCTTTCCCCAGGCAGAGCCCTGGTACGACGGCGAGCACGTCCTGACCAAGATCGGCGATGCCTGGTTCGACATCCGCGGCGAGGTCCAGCCCGACCGACATATCCGCATGGACCCGCTGTGCTTCAACCGCGCCTACGACTGGCAGATGCCGGCCATGACCGCTGAGGCGGCCATGCGGGAGGTGAGCCATGGCTGAGAAAATCCGCCTCTCCCAGATCAGCGACCTTGCCGCACTGCAGGCCGCCATCCGCCGTAAGGGCTTCCCCTGCAACGTGGCCATTACCGGCGCCGGCCGCAGCCTTCCGCAGAACGCCCTGTTCCATAAATGGTGCGAGGAGATCGCCCAGTTCTTCGTCCGCATGGGCAAGACCACTTTCGCCACCGGCGCGCCGATGAACATGGAGAACGTGAAGCGGAACCTGAAGCAGACCTTCCTGGGCGAGGAGGTTGTCCGCGACATCAACCTGAAGACAGGCGAAGTCACCGAGCGCCACGAGCTGCGCCACACCAGCCAGCTCGACAAGGGCGCCATGCACGCCTTCATGACCTGCGTGGACAAGTGGGCAACGGAGCACGGCATCTACCTGCCGCACCCGGAGGACAGCGAGTACATGCGCATGCAGCGCGAGTTCGGGGAGGCGGCATGAGCATCTTCAAGCATGTCTGGTGGGCGATCCGATACGGCGAATGGTGCGCCGGCCTGGATCGCGACTGGGGCAAGAAGGAGGGCGAGACCTTCTTCTACTGCCGACCGATGTACTACGACGGCCATCATTGCTATGTCCGCTTCGGTTGGCTCTGGTTCGGGGTGTCCTACTGATGATCACCTCCCGCCAGCCCCGCCCGAAGAAGTGCCAGAACATCGCCTGCGGGAGCAAGTTCGTCCCGCAGCGCCTGGGGCAGCGAGTATGCAGCCCAGCCTGTGCACTGGCGACCAAGGACGTCCACGCCGAGCGCGCTCGCAAGGCCATTCAGGATCGCGAGCGGAAGGAACTGAAGGTCCGCAAGGAGAAGCTGAAGAGCCGTTCGGACCATCTCCGCGAGGCTCAGCAGGCATTCAACGCCTACATCCGCGAGCGCGACCGCCATCAGCCCTGCATCAGCTGCGACTCGACCACCAACGACGCCGGCCTGATCACCGGCAGTCGCTGGGACGCCGGCCACTACCGGTCGACCGGTTCCTGCCCGGAACTGCGCTTCGAGCCCATGAACGTGCACAAGCAGTGCGTCCGCTGCAATCGGGACCTGTCCGGCAACGCCGTGGAGTACCGCATCCGCTTGGTTCTGCGCATCGGCGCCGATCGGGTTGCGTGGCTGGAGGGGCCGCACGAGGCACAGCGCTACACCATCGAGGAACTGAAGGGCATCAAGGCCAAGTACCGGGCCCTGGTGCGTGAACTGAAGAAGGGAGAAGTCGCATGAGCTGGAAATGCCTGTTCTTCGGTTGCTGCTGGGGCGGCGCCTACACCTGGCACAGCCTGGGCGAGCGCTTGCAGACCTGCACCTGCCGCCGTTGTGGGGCCACGCGGACGGAGACTGCGGTTTGACGTTGGCTGAGTACGTCGCCTGGAACATGGCGATCTTGAGGGAATACGGGTTGATCAAGGGGGAGAAGGACCATGCGACTGAATAGCGCGAGAACTGCCTGGCACGATTGCCTCTATTCGCAGTGGAACAGCAACGCGGCGCACTTCGCCATGATCCAGGAGCTGGGCGTCGGGGTGCAGAAGACCGAGCTCGATAACTCGGTGGGCATTTGCGCGCACCGGGCCCTGGCTGGGCGCATCCAGTCGGCTATCGCCACGCTGCCGCGCCGGCTCCAACTGTTCGGCCACCACATGTACGCTCCGGGCGAGAGTGACGATCTGCGGGAGGAGGCGGAGGACCTGGTGTTTGAGCTGGCCTACAGCCGGGGCGAGCGCATGTACGCCAAGCGCATCCCCAAGGCCCAGGCGGTCGCCGCCGGCGTGCTCCACCGGTACCGCCGTATGCACCAGGGCGGCCAGAGCGCGGCGGCCGACCCGCTGCCATCTCCGGAAGGCTTCCGCGCCTGGGTACTGGACGAGCGCGGCGTGATGCTGGCCAGTGAGTCTTGGGCTAGGGAGTGGGGCGGTTTCGTCTCGGCCTGCTTCCTGGCTTGCGACGACCTGGACAAGCAGGCGCTGATTCCTGTCTCCACCGCCATCAGCCTGATGCTGGAGGCTGCGTGAAATTGTTTCGTTATAACCTTGCTAAAAATCTCGGCTGGCTGTACGCTTTTCCCATAACTCGAACTTCCCCCTAACGAAGTTCAATCCAAAGCCCTGGCCGAAACGCCGGGGCTTTTTTGTGGGCTCTTGATTCCTGGCGCGCGTTGTAGATAATTTTCAGTGGGCGTGATGAACGCCTACCTGCCTGATGGTGGGAACCTTGCGTAGCCCGGTCTTTTGGCCGGGCTTTTTCATTTCTGGAGTCCGGAATGACGCTCGAGCACCGCATCAAGCGCTGGTACTACGAAGCGCAGCGACGCGGCATCCAGCTCGAGCGAATCCTGATCCATCCCGATGACCTTGCCGAAGCGCTGGCGCTGTCTCCATGGCTGCCAATTCAAGTGCTCGGCTCAAGTTTCTGCCGCTGACCTGTCACCACCTCCCCCGGCGGGAAGGCGGCGCCCATTCCACGCAATGCCATGGCAGGCGACTTCTGCAGGGCTCCTTGATGAGAGTGAACATGACTGAGCCGGCTACCACTGCTGCTGGCGGCATTGCCCTGTACAAGCTGGGCGCCTTCGGCTTTGCCGCTGCCATGGCGGCGATTGTCGTGATGGCGCTGACCCTGCCGAAGACCGCCCGCGAGTTCGTGGTCGCCCTGATCTGCACCCTGATTGCCTCGATTGGTGGCGGCGCCGCCGTGATCAAGGGCTTCGGGCTGATGACCTGGGCGGATGACCTATTTGGCCTGTGCGCACTGCTCGGCCTGGTGTTCGCCTGCGGGCTCCCCGGATGGGTCCTGATTCGCGGCTTCTTCGCCTATGCCGAGTACCGAAAGTCAGGGCAGAGCTTCATCAAGATGCTGCAAGACCTGATGGGTGTGGTTCGAGCTGCCGTCTTCAAGTGAGGACGGTTGCCGTGGTCGTTCATGCGCTGCTGCTGGCTCTGTTCCTGCTGGGCTTCATCTTCTGGCGGCTGTCCTTCACCACCAATGACGTGCTCGTCGCCTACATCCGCTGGGGCACGGGCTTCTTCTGCTTCGCGGTCGGCATCGTCGGCAGCTTGATCTACTGGTACCTGACATGAAAGCTACTGACGCCGAGCTCGATATCCTCGCCAAAACGCTGTTCGGTGAGGCTCGCGGCGAGGGATTCGGCGGCATGGTTGCCGTCGCCCACGTGATCCTCAATCGGGTCAAGCTCAATGGCTGGATGGGCAAGTCGATCATCGGCGTGTGCCAGAAGCCCTGGCAGTTCAGCTGCTGGAACGGCAACGACCCGAATTCCGTGTACCTACGTGGCGGCAAACCGATTCCGAGCGGCGAGTACATGCGCGCCCGTGAGGCCGCTGTCGCAGCCGTGGAAGGCCACGAGCCCGATCCCACCGCCGGCGCTACCCACTACTACGCCAAGAGCATGAAGACTCCTCCGGCCTGGGTGAAGGGCGCCAAGCCCACCGTCACCATCGGCAATCATCGGTTCTTCAAGGATGTGCCGTGATCCGCATCCTGGCCGCTGCCTGCGCTGTCCTCGCCTTGGGCCTGGCCGTCTGCGCCTGGTTGCTGGATGAGAAGGGCGAGGCGCTGGCCAATGCTCGTGGCGAGGTCGCCCAGCTCCAAGCCGATGCCGACTTCTTCGAACGCGCGATCCAAGCCCGCGACAGCGTCGACCACCAGTTCCAGGAGGCCCTTGGCAATGTCCAGGCTGAGCACGACCACCTTGCTGATGGCATTCGCACTGGCAAGTACCGCGTGTACGTCAACGCCAAGTGCCCAGTGTCGAACCCCGGCACCGCCGGCAGCGTTGATGCAGGAAGAACCGAGCTTGATCCCGCTGATGGACAGCGTGTTGCAGATCTCCGGGCCGGCATCCAGCGACTAGAAGCCAAGGTGAAGGGGCTGCAGAGCCACATTCGCGAGGTGTGCAAGTGAGCAACGTCGTCGGCCTGGCAGATAACGGACTGACCCCAGCCCTTCGCCACGCCCTGGAGCGCTTGCAGCAAGAGCTGTGGGACGCCCTCGACAAGGCTGCAGATGCTGGCGCCCCGGCTGGGCTTCTGGTCGGGCAACTGGAGTTCATGAAGGCCGCTATCATCGACCAGAACTTCCGGAGCGTGGAGCGCGAGGGCTGAGATGGCCGATTCTTTCTACCGCTGGCCCTGTGGCATGTTCGAGAACATTGGCGGCCCCTGGTCGGTCATGCGCTATCGCCCGATGGCCTGTACGCCGGCTGGTGACGTCGTGATCACTGTTGACTCCAAGGAGGCCTGTGATCGCATCGTCGCTGAGCTGATGACGCGTGACCCTGAGCCCTCACTGGAAGAGGCTCAGATGCTGGCAAGCGAACTGGCCGGCCAATGAACAATGTTGCCGACCTCGGCGAACGCCTGCCCCAGGTGGTCGTCCAGCTCCCCGGTGCCGTCCACCTGATCCCCGTGACCCTGCCGGCGATGACGTCATCGCCGGCAGGGTAGAGGCCAGCATCCTGACCGAGCCGGTTCTGCGCCGGATCGTGGGGGAGTGGCTGCAATTCACACAGGCCAATCAGGGCTGACGGCAATGGCCTATGGGGCAAACACGCTACTGGAGCACCCCGAGAGGTCGAAGTCATCTGATGGGTCGGCAAGCCATCCCATCGCCTTGAGCACCTTTGCGCTGTCCATGGACGTCAGAAAGGGGGTTTGCGCTTTATCGAGCTGCGCAGGGGCGAGGGCCGGGGCGCAGCTGTTGGCTCGTAGGACGTGTTCCCTGAGCATGAAAATTGTCGAGCGATGCCTCCCGTCGAAGATTCTGAAATGGCGTGCTGACAGCCTTACCGTTTCGATGATTGGCAATTTGAATTCGCAGCAATCTATGACCCCGCGGTAGATAGTGCTGAGCTTACCGTGATTTCCGTATCCATCAATTCTGGGGTTGGAGACAAAGTTGTACGCTGCTTCGCCGCTCATAAAGACAATCGTGGGGGCTTTGTCTTCGTCGCTGACCTTGTCGAGGTGCCTCGAATCAATGATGTACTGGCAGTCGTTCCGGTCAGTAAGTCGAATTGGAAGAGCCAAAGTAACCTCGGTTCTGTGATGGGTAGACGTCCATTATCTGGATTTGCCCGCCGCAGGCAAAGCAAGCCTCGAAGGTCCCAATGAATGCCGATGCCTTCGGCCACTATCGGCCAGTTCGCCGAGGGCGAGGCCTGGGCAGATGCCTACATCTGAGCGCACTAGCTAGTTCGGAGGCTGAGCCATAGGCATACTCCAGGTTCGTCTAGAACAGGAGGTTGTCATGGCGTTCAAGGTTTTCGGAGATCAAGAATTCGACAAAGTCCGGCACGCGGTTGCGGAATCGCAACGGATCAAGCAGCGTGCCAAGACCTTAATGGAGAACATCCGAGCCGTTTGTGAGTCGGAATATCCCAAGGAAAGCTGGGGTATTGAGCTACAGATTGGCGAAGATGGAAACGTAGGTATCCAGACTCCCTATGGTCGCGGCAGAGCGAGGCTTGTGATGTCCTTGGGTGAGAACGGAACTCAAGGCATCTATCGCATCGAGCGTGAAGCCTTGAACTGCCTGGACCAATCCGAGTGGCGCCATGTGTGGTCGATCCGGCTGGATGGGAAGGGGTTGTACCCAGCCAACGATCCAAATACGCGGATGCAGTTCGGCGGCTTCCGTGATGATGACAACTACGCCGAGCTTGCCCTGTCGATTCTCTATGCCATCGCCTGCGGCCACGAGCAGTAGTTCCTGATGGAGTTGCAAGCCCCGCCGAGTGCGGGGCTTTTCATTTGAGCTAAAACAATGCGCCCACTTCCTCCCGCCACCATCGGCCAGTTCGCCGAGGGCGAGGCCTGGGCAGATGCCTACATCCCGGCACCTGAGGTGCTGGAGTGGGTCATGGCCACCTTCATCCAGGAGGATGGCGAACTCTTCAACGAGGACCACGCCCACCTGCAGGATGCGCCGATCGCCTTCCTCTGGGCGGCCTCCGGGTTCGAGAAGCAGGGCCGCTACGTGCTGGGCCAGGCCGAGGAAGTCACCTTCCGCTGTGGTCCTTGGCAGAAGGGCCGGCAGGAACAGCAGATGCTCCGCTGGTATGGGTTCGCCCCGACCTTCCTCATCACCCTGGCCGCTGACTACTGCGCCGAGTGCTCGGACGCCGAGTTCTGCGCCCTGGTGGAACACGAGCTTTATCACATCGCCCAGGCGCTCGATCAATACGGCGAGCCCAAGTTCACCGAGGACGGTCTGCCCAAGCTGAAACTCCGGAGCCATGACGTCGAGGAGTTCGTCGGTGTGGTTCGCCGCTACGGTGCCAGCGAGGGCGTGAAAGCCCTGGTCGAGGCGGCCAGCAACCCGCCCGAGGTGGCGAAGATCAACATCGCGAGGGCCTGCGGAACCTGCCTGCTGAAGTCGGCCTGATATTCGGACAGGCATGGACGGTTGAACGCCTATGGCAGCTCTCAGCGGCGAAGTGAAGGCCTTCATCGTTCAGGCCCTGGCTTGCTTCGACACGCCTTCTCAGGTGGTCGAGCAGGTCCAAAAGGAATTCGGCATCACGGTGACCCGCCAGCAGTGCGAGGCACATGACCCCACCAAGGTCTCCGGTCGTGGGCTGGCGAAGAAGTGGGTGGAACTCTTCAATGAGTGCCGCAAGCGCTTCCGCGAGGAGACTGCAGACATTGCCATTGCCAATCGCGCCTTCCGCCTCCGGGTGCTGGAGCGGATGGCTACCCGGACAGAGCAGTCCAAGAACTTCGCGCTGACCGCCCAGCTGCTGGAGCAGGCCGCGAAGGAAGTGGGCGACATCTACGTGAATCGCCAGGCCAAGGTCGAGGTCAGCCCGGAAGACGTGCCGCCGACCCGCGTGGAGGTCGAGATCGTCGACGCCAGGAAGCGCGATGCCGACGCTTAACGTTCCGCAAGGGCAGTTCCTGGCCCTGCCGCACAAGTTCCGGGGATTCGTCGCCGGCTTCGGCTCCGGAAAGACCTGGGTCGGTTGTGCCGGCATCTGCAAGCATGTCTGGGAGTGGCCGGGGATCAACTCCGGCTACTTCGCCCCGACCTACCCGCAGATCCGCGACATCTTCTTCCCGACCATCGAGGAGGTCGCCTTCGATTGGGGCCTGAAGGTCAAGACGAAGGAGAGTGACAAGGAGGTCGAGTTCTACGCTGGCGGGCGGTACCGCAGCACGACCATCTGCCGCTCCATGGAGAAGCCGCAGACCATCGTCGGCTTCAAGATCGGCCATGCCCTGGTCGATGAGTTGGATGTGCTGCCGGTGCTCAAGGCCCAGCATGCCTGGCGCAAGATCATTGCCCGGATGCGCTACAAGGTGCCCGGGCTGAAGAACGGGGTGGACGTCACCACGACGCCCGAGGGCTTCAAGTTCGTCCACCAGCAGTTCGTGAAGCAGCTGCGCGAGAAGCCGCACCTCGCCACGCTGTACGGCCTGGTCCAGGCGAGCACGTTCGACAACGAACTGAACCTGCCGGACGATTACATCCCGTCGCTGATGGAGTCGTACCCGCAGCAGTTGATCCAGGCCTACCTGGAAGGCCTCTTCGTCAACCTGACGTCGGGCACGGTCTACCACGCCTTCGACCGGAAGCAGAACGGCTGCACCGACGTTCACCAGCCCGGCGAACCGCTGCACATCGGCATGGACTTCAACGTCGGCAAGATGTCCGCCGTCACCCATGTGAAGCGCGACGGCCTGCCCCGCGCAGTCGACGAGATCATGCAGGGCTACGACACCCCGGACATGATCCAGAAGATCAAGGAGCGCTACTGGCGCTACGACGGCAACACCTACCAGAAGACCTGCGAGATTCTGGTCTACCCAGACGCCTCCGGTGACTCGCGCAAGTCGGTGAACGCCAGCACCACGGACCTAGCCCTGCTCAAGCAGGCCGGTTTCCAGGTGAAAGCGCCCGCCGCGAACCCACCGGTGAAGGACCGGGTGAACGCGATGAATGCCATGTTCTGCAACGCCGCCGGGGAGCGCCGCTACCTGGTGAACGCCGACAAGTGCCCGACCTACGCCGACTGCCTGGAGCAGCAGGTCTGGGCCGACAACGGCGAGCCGGACAAATCGCAAGGCGCCGACCACCCGAATGACGCGGGCGGCTACTTCATTCACAACCAGTTCCCGATCGTTCGACCGATCACCTCTCTCAGCATGGGATACGCCCACTAATGGCCCACGACGTCACCTATCAGCGCCCAGAGTACCTGGCCGCCATGCGCTGGCGTTGGCCTATGGTGCGCGACATCTGCGCCGGCTCCGAGTGCGTCAAGGCAAAGAAAGAGACGTACCTGCCGAAGCCGAACTCGACCGATGAATCCGAGCAGAACAAGGCCCGTTACAAGGCCTATGTTCAGCGCGCAGTCTTCTTCAACGCCACTGGCGGCACTAAGAAGGGCCTGATCGGTGCCGTGTTCCGCGTGGTGCCGACGCTGAACGTGCCTGGTCTGCTGCAGTACGTGGCGAAGGACATCGACGGCGCCGGCAACAGCATCTACCAGCAGTCCCAGTCGGTGCTGGGTCAGGTGCTGGAGTCGGGCCGTGCGTTCCTACTCGCCGACTACCCGGCGGTTCAGGGCGGCGCCAGTCGCGCGGACCAAGTCTCGGGCCGCATTCGCTCCACCCTGACCGCCTATGACGCTCAGGACGTGATCAACTGGGATGTCCAGAAGGTCGGCGCGGAGCACATCCTCTCGCTGGTGGTCATTCGCGAGTGCCTGAAGGAGCGCGATGGCTTCGGCTACAACGAGGTCGAGCAGTACCGCGTGCTCGAGGTCATCGGCGGCATCTACACCGTCACCTTGTGGCGTCAGACCAGTGGCGGCTGGGAAAGCTCCGGCGCTGTCACTCCGCTGCGTTCGAACGGCAAGCCCTGGGATCGAATCCCCGGTACCTTCGTCGGTGCCGAAAACAACGACGTCACCGTCGACGAGGCGCCGCTGTACGACCTCGCCGAGCTGAACCTCGGTCACTACCACAACAGCGCCGACTACGAGGACGCCGCCTACCTGATGGGCCAGCCGCAGGTTTTCATGGCCGGCCTGGACGAGCAGTGGGTCGAGTTGCTGGAGAAGAAGGGTATCTACTTCGGCTCCCGCGCCATCCTGCCGCTGCCAGCGAACGGCTCCGCCGGCATCCTGCAGGCCCAGCCCAACACCATGGTCAAGGAGGCCATGGACTCCAAGGAGCGCCAGATGGTCGCCCTGGGTGCGCGGCTGATCGAACGTGGCAGCGCCACCAAGACCGCGACGCAGGAAACCAACGAGAACGCCGCCGAGCACAGCGTCCTGTCTCTGGTCGCCTCCAACGTCTCTGAGGCCTACACCAAGGCCTTGGGCTGGATGGGCGAGTTCGAAGGCGCTACCGGTGCCGTCGAGTACAAGCTGAATCAGGACTTCGTCGAAGCCACACTGGACGCCCAGATGTTGCAGGCCCTGGTCGCCGCTTGGCAGGCCGGCGCGCTGACCCAGTCCGCGCTGTTCCGCCTGCTTCGCAAGTTCGACCTGGTCGATCCGGAGAAGACCGACGAGCAACTGCGCGATGAACTGGAGCAGAACGCTCCCGGCCTGAACCTGGATGACGACGATGGCGACGCCACCGTTACTGGTTGAAGCCTCCACCCGCAACCAGGTGCTGATCGAGCGCCTGAAAGCGGGGGAGGTCGAGAAGATCCAGCCGTTCCTGAAGGAGATCGACCGCGAGATCCGCTTGCAGCTGAGTCGGGACAACTTGACCAGCTACAGCCGCCAGCGCCTGGAACAGCTGCTGGCGCAGATCGACGGCATCCTCCTCGCGATCTACCAGCGCTACCTGGTGGAACTGAATGCCGACCTGATCGACATCGCCGAGTACGAAGCGGCCTTCGAGGCACGCAGCCTGGACCAGGTGCTGGTGAACGTCACTGCCGTGGTGCCGACGCTGCCGGCCATCCGCGCGGCGGTGTACAGCGAACCGCTGCAGGTCACCGGCGTGGATGCCGGCAAGCTGCTGGAGCCGTTCCTGCGTGACTGGACTACGTCCGAGGTGCAGCGCGTCACCGGCACCATCCGCAAGGGCTACATCCAGGGCCAGACGAATCAGCAGATCATCCAGGCGATCCGCGGCACCAAGGCGGCGAATTACAACGACGGCGTGCTCGCCACCAGCTACCGGAATGCCGAGGCGGTGGTGAGGACCGCCGTCCAGCACGTGGCCATGACTGCGCGCATGGAGACGCTGAAGACCAACGGCGACGTGGTGACCGGTTATGAATGGGTGTCGACCCTGGACAGCCGCACGACACCGATTTGCCGCAGCCTGGACGGCAGAACATTCAAAGTAGGGAAGGGGCCGATACCGCCGGCACACATCCGCTGCCGCAGCTCGATCGCGCCGACCCTCGACGCCCGCTTCGACTTCCTCAAGGAAGGCGCCACCCGGGCGAGCAAGGACGGCCAGGTCGACGCCAGCCTGACCTACTACGAGTGGCTGAAGACCCAGTCGGCCGCATTCCAAGATGCCGCCCTGGGCCCGACCCGCGCCCAACTGTTCCGCAGTGGCGGCCTGAGCGCCGAGCGCTTCGCCGAATTGCAGCTGGACCGAAATTTCAATCCGCT
This sequence comes from Pseudomonas sp. JS3066, assembly GCF_036328175.1. Taxonomy (NCBI): domain Bacteria; kingdom Pseudomonadati; phylum Pseudomonadota; class Gammaproteobacteria; order Pseudomonadales; family Pseudomonadaceae; genus Pseudomonas; species Pseudomonas sp. JS3066. The sequence goes on along the minus strand of NZ_CP143312.1, from coordinate 3,052,440 downwards.
GACCCTCGAGGAGATGTGGCGGCTAGAACCACTGGCGTTCGAAAGGGCAGGTATCTGAGGTAGGCTTCGCACCATCCCACAATGGAGGTGCAGTCGTGACAATTGAGGTGCAAAAAAAGATCGCCGAGGCTTTGGATCAGCTGTTCGGAGCAGTTGCCAAACTGAGGGATGCATTCCCAGAAAAGCCCTTCACCCCTGACGGAAGGCTTGTCGGTGATATCGGCGAGGCGATGGCGAGTCTGCATTACGACCTCACCCTGAACGAAGGGCTCACGAAGCACCACGACGCCATCGCTGTTGATGGGCGCAATGTTCAGATCAAGGCGACGTTCAGCAACCACCTGACCTTTCCGGTTCACCACGTACCGGACTATTACCTCGGTATCAGACTCCGACCTGACGGCTCGTTCGAGGAAATCTACAACGGGCCAGGTCAATTGATTGCTGAAGGCTTGGCTCGGCGCAAGCCGACCAGCACCGGACTCCATGGGAACCTCATGGGGATGCTGAAAAGGATCAATGGGGAAGTTCCAGATACGGAGCGTATTCCTCGGCGCTGAAACCATCACATCAAACCCGCTTCGGCGGGTTTTTTTATGCCCGCAGGCAGGGCCTGCACCTCGTCTCAGGGAGACCCCTCATGCTCAAGTTTCAACTGGACAGCCTGGAAGGGCTGGATGAGTTCCAGCACGCCCTCTACACCGAGAAGGACGGCAAGTACGTCCTGAACATCGAGGGCCTGCCACAACCGGAAGACGTCAGCGGCCTGAAGAACAAGGTCAACGAACTGCTGGCGGAGAAGAAGGCTGCCGAGAAGAAGGCTCAGGAAGCTGCCGACACTGCCCGGCGCGAGGCTGAAGAAGCCGCCCGCAAGTCCGGCAACGTCGAGGCGCTGGAGAAGTCCTGGCAGGAGAAGTACTCCCGCCGCGAGACCGAGCTCAGCACCCAGCTGGAAGCCGAGCGCAACACCCTGCAATCCCAGATCAAGTCCCTGACCGTTGGCCGCACCGCGACCGACCTGGCGGCCGAGCTCGCCATTCAGGGCAGTGCCAAGGCGCTTCTGCCGCACATCGAGCGGCGTCTCGGCATGGACATTCGCGACGGCAAACCCACCGTCGTGGTTCTCGATGCGGCCGGCAATCCCTCTGCCGCGACCCTCGACGAACTGAAAGCGGAATTCACCAACGATCCGGCCTTCGCGCCGCTGATCGTCGGTAGCAAGGCATCTGGCGGCGGGGCCGGGGGTGCCGGGAAAGGCGGCGGGGCCGCAAAAGGCAACATCGGCGGCACCAAGGAAGAACGTCAGGCGGCCATCGCCAGCCGGTTCTCCGACCTACCTCTCAAGTAAGGAGAAATACCCATGTCCCTGTCCCAGATGCAGGTTTTCAACGACTTCATCATGCCGGCGACTCTCGAGACGCTGGACCAGATGCTCGTCGCGTTCAACGAGGCCAGCGCCGGCTCCATCGTGCTGAGCCCGGACGGCTTCACCGGCGACTTCCTCCAGGAGTCGTTCTTCCAGACCCTCGCCGCTGCCCAGCGCCGCGTCGACCGCTACGCCGCCAACGGCGCCGCCACCCCTACTGATCTGACCGAGCTGAAGAACAGCTCCGTGAAGATCGCCGGCGGCTTCGGTCCGGTGCGCTACGAGCCGTCGCAGATGACCTGGCTGGAGCGCCCGACCGTGCAAGGCATAGAGGTCGCGAGCCGGGCGTTCGCCGAGATCCTGCTGAAGGATCAGCTGAACACCGCCATCGCCGCCCTGGTCGCCGCGATCACCGCCCAGGCCACCGCCACCAACGACGTGTCGGCCACCTTGGGCATCACCCAGGCCGCGCTGAACAACGCGCATGCCAAGTTCGGCGACGCCAGCCAAACCCTGGTGGCCCAGGTGATGCAGGGCACCACCTACCACAAGCTGATTGGTCAAGCCCTCGCCAACGCCCAGCAGCTGTTCGTGGCCGGCAACGTGCTGGTGGTGGATATCCTCGGCAAGCGCACCGTGGTGACGGACGCCCCGGCCCTGCTGCAAGCCGGAACCCCGAACAAGGAGATCATCCTCTCCCTGGTCTCCGGCGCCGCGCTCGTATCCAACAGCCGCGACGTGATCTCCAACGTGCAGACCACCAACGGCAACCAGCGCATCGAGACCACCATCCAGGTGGACTACTCGTTCGCTCTGGGCCTGAAGGGCTACACCTGGGATCAGACCAACGGCGGCAAGTCGCCCACCGATGCCGAGATCGCCACCGGCACCAACTGGGACAAGACCGCGACCAGCATCAAGCACACCGCAGGCGTGGCCCTGATCGGTGACGCTTCCAAGTAACCCCCTGACGCCGGGGCCCAGCGCCCCGGCAATTGAGGTGCAGCATGGCTGAGAACAACATCTGGTACCTGCCCGGTCCGTTCCATCGCTACGAGGATGACGTGAAGGCGCTGGCCAAGAAGGCCGGTCTCCGCATCATCGACGCGAACGTGACGGCGAGCCGTGACGGTGCCGCCGAGAAGACCCCGAAGGTTGCGCTGAAGCCCGAATGGCGCCCGGCCGACGAGTCCGATGGTAAGCTGAGCATTGACGAAATCCGCGCCCAACTGACCGCCAAGGGCGTGCAGTTCGACGAGAAGGCCAAGAAGGCCGACCTGCAGAAGCTGCTGGACGCCCAGGGGTAATCCATGAGTCTTGTCATCGAGGACGGTACCGGCAAGCCTGATGCCGAGAGCTTCGCCACCGCGGCGGAACTGGTGATCTACGCCGGCAAGTTCGGCGTCACCATTCCGCAGACCGAAGGCGAGCAGGAGGCATTGCTGCGCCGGGCCGCCCTGCAGATGCAGACCATGAACTGGAAAGGGTGCCGCGCACATCCCGACCAGGCGCTGTCCTGGCCGCGCAAGAAAGTCGAGGTGGACGGCGAGATCCTGCCGTCCACCTACATCCCGGCGCGCATTGAGTACGGCCAGATGGCCCTCGCGGGTGAGATTTACGCCGACGGCCTGGACCCGCCGGAGAAGCGCACCGGCCCCGTCATCCGCGAACGCGTGGAAGGCGCAGTCGACGTGCAATACGCCGAGGTCGCCAGCGTGAACCGCGGCAAGCTTTTGCCGGCGGCGCCGGATCGCCCGAGCCAGGCTCAGTTCGCCGACTACCTGGCCAAGCGGGGATTGTTTGCTGTTAGGGTATAAAAATGTACTGGCCACTTTGAAAATAGTACTTGATAAGTACTTTGCAGGTAACATATTGTGCGCTCCTCATCAAAAAGGAGCAGATTTATGTTGCCAAACCCCAAGAGCAGTAACTTCCGCACAGCTCTCCGGGCAGCAAGGAAAGAGGCAGGCATGACTCTCTCCGAGCTTGCGGCAGCGGCCGGCATTTCTAACGTAATGCCTGGGCGCTATGAGCGAGGCGAATCCCAGCCGACGATGGGCACCTGGCAGGAATTGAACAAGGTCCTGTTCGAAGTGGACGACGAGGAAATCGAGGCAGAAGCCAAGAAGCAGGAAATCGGCGATTCGCTCACTGAGTCTACGCTTGAAGAAATCCTCGAGGAGCTCAAAAGTCGAGGCTTCAAGACGATCTCGCTTTCCTATAGCTGATTTTTTAAAAGCCCCGCCCAGTGCGGGGCTTCTTCATTCTGGAGCTGAAATGTCCGCCTTCTACGACCGCATGGCCTCGACCGCTTTGCGGTTGATAGAGCGCTTTGGATCCCAGCAGACCCTGCGTGACGTCGTCCCTGGGGCCTACGATCCGGTCTCCGGCGAAACAAGCGGCGATACGCCGATCAGCCAGTCAGCCCAGGTGATCCTGGTTGACTACACCCTGCAGGAGTCCGGCCAGCAGTATGCCGAGGGCTCCGAGATCCGCCAGGGCGATAAGAAGATCATCATCGCCGCCAAGGGGCTGGCATGGCCGCCGGCCTTGACCACGCGCCTGGATGTGGGCGGCGTGCTCTGGCAGATCGTCAACATCAAGGAAGCCAATCCCGCTGGCACTCCGCTCGTGTACTTCTGTCAGGGGCGGAAATGAGCTTCCGCGCCGACATCGCCCGCTTCACGGCCGAGACCGAGAAGGCGGCCGACGAGATCGTTCGCGGCGTCACCATTGCCCTGTTCACAGCCGTCATCAAGGACACCCCTGTGGACACGGGAAGAGCACGAGGGGAGTGGCAGACCACTACCGAAAACCCAGCCCAGGGCGAGAACGGCCGCGAGGACAAATCCGGCGCTGGCTCGATTGCTGAAGTGGTCGGCAAGACCCCGCAGAAGGCTGGCGGCGAGACGCTGCTGACCAACAACCTGCCGTACATCGAGGGGTTGGAGTACGGCGATTCCAAGCAGGCTCCGGCAGGCATGGTCCGAAAGAACCTCGCCCGCATCACCCGACTCGTCCGCGTCACGGTCAACCAGCACAAGGTCTGACATGTCCGAAATCAAGATCAACGCCGCCCTGGTAGCAGGGCTGACGGCGGCCGCGCTCGGCATTCCGACGGCGAACGAAGGCAAGGATTTCACCAAGCCGGCAGTGTCTCTGCCCTGGGCGTCCTGGTTCAACCTGCCCGCCGACACCGATGTCGCCAGCCTGGGGCAGGGTGGTATGGATGAAACCGTCGGCGTCTTCCAGGTCGACCTGAATTACCCGCTCAACGACGGCACGGGGAACATCCTCGCCGCCGTGCAGAAGCTCCGCGACTACTTCGTCGCCGGCCGCCGTCTGGTCTACCAGGGCCAGTGCGTGAAGGTCGAGCGCGTCACCCGCAACAACCTCCGGCCGGTCAACGGCTGGCAGCAGATCAACGTCTCCATCTACTACAGCGCCAACACCGTGCGCCCGGAGGTCTAAGTCATGTCTTCCTGTTTCGCCAACGGCTCCGCCGTCAAACTCTTCTACGTGCGCGAGTATGCGCAGAAGGTCGCCATCACCATCAGCGCGGCCGCCAGCGACGACAGTCTCAACGACTCCAGCAACGGGTTCCTGACTGCCGGCTTCATCGCTACCCACATCATCACCGTCGCCGGTTTTACCGAGGCGGCGAACAATGGCAAGTTCAAGATCGCCACCGCCGCGGCTGGCAAGCTGACCTTGACCGATCTCGACGGCAACCCTGTCACCCTGGTCGATGAGGCTGCGGGCGATTCGGTGACCATCACCATGGAGGGCTCAATTCCCGGCAATCCGGTGTTCAAGCCGATCCGCTTTGTCTCCGAGGGCCTGAGTCCGAACATCAACCAGATCGAGTCGGCCGAGATCAACCAGGCCCGTCAGCGCGCGCCGAGCCGTGGCGGCACCTACAGCACGCAGGGCGAGATCGCTGCGGAAGTCAGTTTCGGGAGCTTCGACGACCTGATCGAGGCCGCCATGCAGGGCACCTGGACCGCCGACGTGCTGATCATCGGCTCCACCGAGCGCTCCTTCGCCATCCTCGAGCGCCACACCGACATCGGTGTCGACTACATCTACCGCGGTAGCCGTGTGGCCACCATGAACATCTCGGCCCCGCTGGGTGACAAGGCCGGCATCACCTTCGGCATCCTGGGCACCAAGGCCGAGGCCTACACCGTTCCGGGTGGCGCGACCTTCTCCCCGGCCACTACCACCGACATGATGGTCACCACCAACGGCTCCTTCGCCGAGGACGGCACCCCGATCGCCTACGCAACCGAATGGAGCGTGACCCTCGATAACGGCATGGAGGCTGCCTTCTCACTGTTCCAGCGCGAGGCCTATTGCATCTCCAACGGCATCGCCTCGGTCACCGGCAGCATGAGCGCCTACCTCAAGGACGGCAGCCTCTGGGCCAAGGTGCTCAACGAGGCCGAGACCGACCATGTGGTCGTGCTGGAGGAGGGCGCCGACAGCTACACCATTCAGTTGCCGAAGGTCCGCTACACCCAGGGCCAGAAGCAGGTCAGTGGTCCCGGCGCGGTGATCCCGCAGTACACCATGTCCGCCGGCTACGACGGCACCACCTCCATGCGCATTACCCGGAGTTAATCTCTCCCCTTTCATTCAATGTTGCGACAAAGCCAGCGGCAGCACGGGTGAACGTCCACATTGGGCGACCATGTGAATTTCGGCCTGGGATTAAAAGCTTGGCCTCGGTCAGGGAAAGAAGGTCCCCTTCTAAAAAACGTGGTTCAGGAATGTGGATCTGCCCGCCATTCCCATCTATCGGGATCAGCGTGTCGCCTGTGTCTAGGTACTGCACCAAAAGCACTTTGCTGGCGCCCAGCTTGTCGATCTGCTGAAGAATGCCTACAGCCTGGTCTGACAGGAGTGCATTGGGATTTAGGCTTTGGCTCAGTTGGGCGAAGCCATCTAGAGCAGTTGTAATGGCTGCGAGCGCGTTATCTATCCGTTCGAGACTTGCCTTCAGTGCGCCTTGGCTCTGGTTAAGGATCGCCTTGATGCTGATCGTGGTCGTGTGGTTCGACTCTATCAATGATCTCAAATCAGCATGATTGCTCTCAGCGAGCCATTGCATGAATTCGTCAAAACTCGCGCTTTTCACGCTGTCGCGCCCGGATTTGAACTGGCCGATGAGACCAATTATTGAGGCGAGAGAAGATGCGAATGGTTCCATATTCACTCCTAGGTGTCCGTAGGAATTCGAGCATTGCACAAGAACGCAGCTGTTTCTTTCATCTGAATATTTTTTTCACCCAATCAGTCCAGGCACGTCTTCGCCTTGAGGTACTCGATGACTGACATAGATCTTTTCAAGACCCGCGGCCGCGCCAATGACGGAATCCGCATCCCCTTGTCTGAGCCGGACGGCAAGCCGACCGAGCATTGGTTGCAGATTCGCTCGGTCTGGTCCGACGAGTACCAGGCGGCCCGGTCGGAACTGATCCGTCAGGCCGTCGAGGACGGCAAACGACTGGCTGAAGCCAAGCAGGAAGAGGTGCAGGCACTTCGCCGGGAGGCCGACCGCCGCCGCCGTGCGGTGGCCGCCGCGTCTCTGGTGTCTGGTTGGTCGTTCGACCTTGAATTCACGCCAGAGGCAGTTGCCGACTTTCTGCTGGAAGCCCCGCAGATCCTCGCTCATGTCGAGCGCATCGCCGAGGACGACCGCCGTTTTTTCGGGAAAGGATCGGCCAGCTCGTCGAGTGGGGCAAAGCAGAACTGACCCTGCTGCGGCCGCCGCCGGGCTCTGACCGACCGCTCCGGGAACACCTGGAGCAGATCTGGAAGGTCACCGGCGAAAGGCCAAAGGAACTGGCCGATCAACCCGACTGCCCGACGGACTTGCAGTACCTCTGGCTCTGGTTCTGGCAACTCTCCCGCCCCTTCAACTTCACCGAACTCCATCATTGGTCGCAACTCACCCGGCGCAATCTGCGCGCCTGGGAGGCTGAGCTGCTGGCCGATCTGCAGCGGATCTGGATATGACCGAATACGCGAAGCTCGTCGTCAGCGTCGACAGTCGGCAGGTGAGAACCGCCGACAGCGACCTGGATAAGCTGACCCAGTCTGCCGGGAAGACGGAGAAGGCCACGGACCAATTGTCCGGCGCATTCCGCCGCCTCGCTGGGCCCCTGGCGGCAGTGATCAGCGCCCGCGAAATCGCCCAGGCGGCGGAGAGCTACACCACGCTTACCAACCGGCTGCGCCTGGTCACCAACGGCACCGAGGAACTGGTGGCGGCGCAGGACACCGTGTTCCAGATCGCGCAGGAGTCCCGCCAGTCGCTCGCGGGCGTGGCCGAGCTCTATCAGCGGATCGCCACCTCCGCGCAGAATCTCGGACTCAGTAGCGCCGAGATGGCCTCGATCGTCGATACCGTATCCAAGAGCATCGCGCTCAGCGGAACCGCGGCGGCGGCATCGGAAGCCGCGTTGACCCAGTTCGCCCAGTCCCTGGCGGAAGGGCAGTTGCGCGGCGACGAATTCAACTCGGTGATCGGTCAGGCGCCGGCGCTGGCCGATGCCATCGCGCGAGGGCTGGGCACCACTACCGACAAGCTGCGCCAACTGGCAACGGATGGGCAGCTGACGGCGGAAGCCGTCACTCAGGCGCTGCTGAAACAAGGTGACGCGGTCGACCAGGCTTTCGGCGATCTGGGCACCACCGGCGGCCAGGCCCTGACGGTGCTGGGCAATAGCCTGACCAAGCTGGTGGGCGACCTGAACGACGCCACCGGTGCTGGCACTCTGTTTGGTGACACCATCATCGGCCTGGCACAGTTCATCGACTCCGGCGCGCTCACTGACGGGATCGTCCAGACCTTCAACATCTGGTCGCAGACGTTTGATGCCGCCAGCCAAGACATTGCCGGTCTAGGCGTTGACCTGGAAGGGCTGGAGGAATCGGGCAGCAGCACCGCCTCCTTCCTCGCGGATGCCTTCCAGCAGATGCCCGCAAACCTGCGTGCAGCTGTGCAGATCGCCACGATCGAGGTAGCCAGTTTCTTTGACCGCGTGAAAGTTCAGGCCGGTGGTGCTGCCGCGCAGATTCACGCCTACATCTCCGGCGGCGCTGAGGCGGCTGCCAAGGTCGGGCAACTGGTAGAGGCCGACTTGAAACGCTTGGAAGGGGTCAAGCAGCAAGCTGTCGACGATGCATTTGCAGAACGTGACGCCATCATTCAGGCGGCCGAGGCCAGCCGGCAGAAGTCCGCCGAGGAGCGTCAGCAGCGAGCCGAAGCCCGAGCTGAACGGCAGAAGCAGATCGAAGACCTGCGCAAGGCCATGCAGGGCCGCCAGATCAGCACGGGCGGGGCGGGCGACGTCGAGAAGCAAGCGAAAGAAGCGCAGAAGGCCGCCGAGCGGCTGCAGCAGTTGTACGACACCAACAACCAGGCTCTGTCCCGCCAGGTGGCACTCTTTGGCAAAACCACCGAAGCCGCCCGTGTCCGCTACGAAGTGGAAAACGGCGAACTGGCCAAGCTGAACACCCAGCAGCAAGAGCGTCTGGTCGGCTTGGCTGAGGAGATCGACAAGCTCAACCAGCGGAAGGAGCTGCAGGAGCGAGTGCAGCAGATCGAGGAGTCCACTTGGACCGACGCCCAGCGCGCCTTGGCCGATTACCAGGCTCAGGTCGAAGACCTGTGGAAGGCCAAGCAAGAGCTGGGGTGGACCGAAGAGCAGTACCAGCGCCGGGTCGACGCCGTCACCGAGGCGCACAAACGTCAGACCGAAGAAGCGAAGACTGCTACGGGCGAGTGGGACGAGATCACCAAAAACGCCGTGCAGAGCTTCCAGAACTCACTGAGCAGCACCATCAAGGACACCATCACCGGGGACTTCGACGACATCGGCAAGCGCTGGGTGGACCTGTTGAACCAGATGGCGGCGGATGCCCTGGCCGCCCAGGTTGCCCGCTCGTTGTTTGGCGAGGCCGGCGGCGGCGCCAAGGGCTCGACGGGGGCGTTCGGTGCCATTGGCGGCTGGCTGAAGGATGCCTTCACCGGCAGCGGTGGCGGTACCGGCTTGGCAGGTCTGTTCTCCAGCTTCGCCGGCCTGTTCGACCGTGGCGGCCCGATCCCGGCAGGCGGCTGGGGGATCGTCGGCGAGCGGGGTCCGGAGATCGTGCGTGGCCCGGCCAACGTGACCGGACGCCAGGAGACAGCGCAGATGATGGGTGGGAACAGCGTCAGTATCGGCTCTCTGGTCTTCCCTAATGTCACCAATGCCAAAGAGGCACGAGAGGCTGGCGCGGTTGCGGCCCGACAAATCGCCCGAGTAGTGCAGGGCGCCGGGAGGTACACCTGATGGCCATGTTCTTGGAAGAGCGCCTGACCGACAAAATCGACTACGGCAGCGGCTTCGCCGCGGCCTATTCGAACCAGATCGTCGTGACGGCAGGCGGAGACGAGTATCGCAGTCAGCGCCATCCGTTCGTGAAAGCGACCATGGCCATCGAGTTCGAGAAGCAGACGGTCGTCGTGATCGACGACATGATCGATCTGAACCACCGGGCCGGCGGGACGCTGCGCGGTTTCCGTGTGCTGCACCCGGTGGACTTCTCGAGCAACAACTACCGCGATGCGCCCACAGCCTTCGACCAGGCGCTGCCGTTGGTGAATCCGACGGTCCCCGGTGTGTATCAGCTGATGCGCTGGTACGGGAACAGCGCTGATCCTGCCTGCGCGCGTCGGCGTATCCGCAAGCCACAGGCGGGAACTGTGCTGGTGGCGGTGGGCGGCGTGATCATTCCAAGTCCGGCGCAGTGGTCCGTCGATAACACGACCGGAATCGTCACGATGGCGGCCGACAAAACCGGCACCATCACGGGGATCAGCAAGGCATCGCAGGCCGTGTTCACTGCGAACAACACTCTGGCCATCGGCGACACTCTGCGCCCGTCTGGAATCCTGGGGATGACCCAGATGAACGGGCTGCGTGGCACCGTGGTGGCGAGAACAGCCACGCAGTTCACCCTGGACATCAACTCCACCGCGTTCTCGACCTACACCAGCGGCGGCACCTTCAACACCCGCCCGCAGTCTGGCGAGGCTGTCACCGCCGGCTTCAAGTTCGACCTGCCCATGCGCTTCAACGCTGACCTGGCAGGCGACTTCTCCAACTGGGACACGATCGCGACTCCGAGCATTCAGCTCATCGAGATATTGAACCCGTAGCGCCACCCCTTCCAAAGAGCCCGCCCTGTGCGGGCTTTTGCATTTCTGGAGCCCCATGAAAGCACACGTCGCAGACTGGCAGACGCGGGTGTACTGCGTCCGGATCGAGCCGGCCAACGATGCACCCGTGGTGCGCTTGGCCGGATATCCGGTCGACCTGGTCATGAGCAATGGCGAGGTTTACCTGACCGAGCAGGGCTACGAGTTCTCTGGTTTGGGCGCCACCAGCACCTTTGCCAGTTCGTCGGTAGACCTTAAGGGCATTCTGCAGCAGGGCGCCATCTATCGCGACGACCTGCAGGCCGGGGTCTACGACAACGCCAGGGTGAAGCTCTTCGCCACCAGCTGGGCCAACCCCATCGAGGACGAAGAAGAGCTTGGCGAGTGCTTCTTCGGCAAGGCCGAGACCATTGACGACCAATACACGGTCCAGTTGATGGGCAAGATTGATGTGCTGTCGCAGTCAGCCGGCGACAGCTATTCGCCCACCTGCCAGAACGTGTACATGGATCGCCTTCTCGGCGCCGCCGGAAAGCTGCCGATCCATCGCAGCCGGTGCACTGGGCCTCGTTCGGCGCCGGATGGCCCGGATTACGACACGAAGAAGGTCACAGGCACTCTCACCAGCGTCACCGACCAGTACTACTTCGTCGATAGCTCTCGTGCAGAGGCGGCCGACTACTTCGCTACTGGCTCCATCCGCTTCCTTACGGGGCCGAATGCCGGGCTCAAACCCATTCAGGTAAAGGCATTCGCCACTGGCGGAGCAATCCTGCTGCAGGAAGCGCTGTTCTACCTGTCTCAGGTGGGCGACCAGTACGAAATGATCCCGGGCTGCCGTAAACGCTTCGACGAGGATTGCGTGGCTGGCAACGGCAATGGCAAGAACTTCAAGGGCCATCCCCATGTGCCTGCTCCTTCCCAATCCGGACAGATTGGGAGGGGCGCATGACACCAGAGGACATCATCGCCGCCGCTCGCCAATCGCTGCGAACACCTTTCCGCCATCAGGGACGCGTGCCCGGACTGGCGCTGGACTGCGCAGGACTGTTCGTTTGCACCTGCCGCGCGGTCGACCTGCCCGTCGAGGATGAGCAGGGCTATGGCCGTACGCCATTCCAGGGCCTGCTGCTGGAAGCCATCCGCCGCCAGCCATTCCTGCAAGAAGTACCGAAGGCTGACCTGCAGCCGAGCGATGTCTTGCTCATGCGCTTCACCCGAGAGCCTCAGCACATCGCCATCGCCACGGATGCTGGAATGATTCACGCCTACGAACACAGCGGGGCGGTGGTTGAACACCGCCTTGCGGACGTCTGGCGCTCCCGCATTACCCATGTATTCCGCTTCGAGGGCCTGGAATGAGCAGCGTCGGCCAGGGACTCGGTAGCGTCATTGGCGCAGTCATTGGGGTCGTCGTCACTGGTGGTAACCCGATTGGCGCCATCCAGGGCGCATCGATTGGCGCCACGATTGGTGGCTACCTTGATCCGCCAAAGGGCCCGACGATCCAAGGGCCGCGCCTCGGCGATCAGTCCGTCCAAGTCAGCACCTACGGCGCCATGCTGCCGCGCTTCTACGGCACCATCGCCGTCGCCGGCAACATCACCTGGCTGGAGAACAACCAGCTCAAGGAGCATGTCCGCAAGAAGAAATCAGGCGGGAAGGGTGGTGGCGCGACGACCACCACCAAGATTTACACCTACAGTGCGACCTTTTTCCTCTCCCTGGGCCTTGGTCCTATCGCCGGCGTACGCCGCATCTGGTGCTCGGACAAGCTGATCTACAACGCCGGCAGCGATGACCTGGAAACCATCATCGCCAGCAACCAGGCGGCGAGCGGCTGGAAGCTCTACCGCGGCACCGACGACCAGCTGCCCGACCCGCGCTACGAGGCGGATGTCGGCGTGGGCAATGCCCCGGCGTATCGTGGTGAAGCCTACCTCGCCTTCTACGACTTCCAGCTCGCGGACTTCGGCAACAGCCTGCAGGGTGCGCAGTTCAAGGTCGAGGTGGTCACGCAGTCCGACTTCAATGGGCTGCGCGGCGCGGTGGATGCCGCTTCTGGGCAGACTTACGGCGGTGGTCAGTACATCTATGGCACCGACGGCGCGACCTTCGTCAGCTATTCGGGCAGCGACTACGTGCACGCCCTTTCGGGTAACGCGACGTTCCGCGGGAGTGCCGCCACCGAGAATACGCTGCCGGCCTCGATCGGTGACCAGTCCTACGCCGGGCGCCTGTCCAATGGGCTCTATCTGTTCTCCAAGCACACCAACCTGACCTATGTCGATGGCGTGGACATTGGGGTCAAGGCCCCGGGCATCGCCCTTGAAACCGGCCTGGTGCTCAACATCCCGCCCGCCGACAAGGCCAACAAGAAGCTGGTCGGCTGCACCATCAGCAGCGACGGCGCGCACATCCTCCTGGCCCTGTGCGACGACAGCCTGGACATCAACACCAGCATCAGCACGGCGACCTATTACCTGCTGGATGCCGAGCTGAACCTGGTGTCCAGCGGGCCGGTGCTGAGCCAAATTTCCGCCCACGTCGGCGTGTGCTGGGGCCGCACGCGCACCTTTGGTTATGTGGCCTCGTGCCTGTCGAATGACCTGCAGCACCTGTTCCAGATCGATGGCGCCGGCGGCGCGCTGCACCGTTATTCGATCACTGCGGCAGGTTTGCAGTTCGAGGAGACCCTGTCGGGCGCCATCAGTTCGGCCGGCTTCTTCACCTACCCGGCGATCTACGAGCAGGACAGCATCCTCTATGTCGCCGCGGCGGCGCGGTTCTACACCTTCGTCAATTCGCCGGAGGTCATGCCCGAACTGACGCCGCTGGCGGCCATCGTCGAGCAGGAGATCGCCCTGTCCAGTCTGCTGACGGCGGCGGATGTCGATACCTCACTGCTGACGGCTCAGGTGCGCGGTTATCGGGTCTCCGGCGGCAGCATCCGCAGCGCGCTGGAGCCGCCACAAGGCACCTGGCCGTTCGACATGATCCAGTCGGGATATGTGCTGAAACCAGTACCGCGCGGCCAGGCCTCGGTGATGACCATTCCCTGGGAAGATCTTGGCGCCAGTGATGGGGACAGCCCGGGCGACCTGCTGCAGGAATCACGGGAGATGGATTCGCAGTTGCCGGCCCGGACCAGCATCAAGTACTTGGATGCGGCGCGCGAGTACGCCATTGCCGAACAATCCGCTGCCCGGGACAACACGCCGGCAATCAACCGCGTCGACCGAGAGTTGCCCATTGTGCTCACCGCCGACGAGGCGGCAGGCGTGGCCGATGTACTGCAGAACCTCGCTTGGGAGGAGCGCAGCGAATATGCCTTCAGCCTGCCGCCGATCTACCTGGCGCTGGAGCCGGCGGATGTCGTCACCATCGTCGCACCCTGGGCGACCTTCGAGCTGCGCCTCACCGAGATCAACTACGCCCCAAGCGGCCGCCTGGAATGCAAGGGACGGCCCAACCGCGCTGCGCTCTACACCAGCAACGCCAAGGGCGGGGAGGGCGTACCGCCGCCGGGCACCATTCCCCTGGCTGGCGCCACGCTCTGGCTGGCGCTGGATATCCCGGTCATCGATGAAACCCAACAGAATGAGCCCGGCTTTGCCACGGGAGCACTCGGCTACACCAATGGCTGGCCCGGTGCGGTACTGTTCAGTTCGCCGGACAACGGCCAAACCTACGCGGAAGTGCAGGGCTATGCCGGCAAGGCGACCATTGGCTACGCGCGCAACGCGCTCGGCGCCAACAGCTGTGCGCTGGTGGATCAAGGCAGCGCCCTCATCGTCGACCTGCTGGCCGGTGAGTTGGAGAGCATCACCCTCGAACAGATGATCGCCAGTGCCAACTACGCGGCCTATGGCGTGGATGGGCGCTGGGAGATTATCCGCTTCCAGACCGCCAGCCTGCAGGCGGACGGTTCCTACCAGCTCTCGGGGCTCGTGCGCGGCGACAAGGGCACTGAGTGGGCAACCGGCCTGCACCAGGCCGGCGACTTCTTCGTGCTGCTCGCCGACCCGGACAACATCTTCATCGGTGCCGCGGTGGAAACCCTGGGCCTGGCCCGCACCTACCGCGCGGTCACCAGCGGCGCCAGTCTGGATTCCGCCGCCGATCAGCCGTTCACCTACCAGGGTGTGAACCTGCGGCCACTGTCGCCGACCTACCCGGTGGCAACCGCAACGCCATCGGTGACCTGGCCTTCAGCTGGACGCGGCGTTCGCGCCTCAGTTCCAGCTGGTGGGCGACCGGGGTGCCCGCTCCAGTGGGCGAGACCAGCGAGTCCTACCAGATCGACGTGATGTCCGGCGCGACGGTCAAGCGCACCATCAGCACCACCTCGCCGGCCGCCACCTACACCGCATCCGAGCAGAACGCCGACTTCGGCTCTGCGCAGCCTGCCATCTCCCTTCGCATCTATCAGCTGAGCAGCGTCGTCGGACGCGGCTTGCCGCTGGAGGTAACCCTGTGACGACGACCCCAAGACCGGCCTCACCGATCTTTCCAACAATGCGGGCAGCACCTGGTGGTCAATGGCGACTGGTCGATCATCGACCAGTTGCTGGACCGCACGGTCAAGGACAAGGACCTGGCCACCCGCGGGCAGTCCGGCCGATGGCGACGCCTACATCGTCGCCGGGAGTCCGACCGGCGTATGGAACGGCAAGGCCACCCAGCTGGCGTTCTGGCGTACCTCGGCCGGGGTCTGGCAGTTCATTGTGCCGCGCACCGGCTGGACAATGCGGGTCAGCGATGAACTGGACACCAACGGCTTGCCCAAGCAGTACGGTTTCGACGGGACCAACTGGGAACTGGTGGCCGGTGCGGGCGCCACGCCGGTTCAGGATGAAGGCTCGACGGTCGTCGCGTCACCGACGCATCAACTTCGTCGGCGCCGGCGTCTCCGTGACCGATGTCGGTGGCGTGGCCACCGTCACCATTTCCGGCGGCGGGGCGGGCGGCGTGGCACCTGCCCTGCAATACACCTGCGAGACCGGCAGCACCGCCGACAGCGACCCGGCGCCGGGCTGATGAAGTGGAATCACGCCACCCAGGCCAGCGCCACGCAACTGTTCATCGACGACCTGACCGCCGATGCGGTGAGCATGACCACGCTTGGGGCCAGCTGTCACCGAACGGCTTCCTGCTCATCCAGAAGGCGGCCGATGCGAATACCTGGCAGCTGTGGAAGTTCACCTCGATCACCGCCGCAACGGGCTACGTGAAGCTGGGGGTAACCCTGATCGCGACGGTGGCGCCTTCACGACGGCGATGCCCTGCTGCTCGAGTTCGACAACGGGGCCAGCGGCGGCGGGGTCTCACCAACCTGACCGAGTCGAAGGTCACCGCCGCGCCGAACGCGACGTGCCGGTCGTCTCCCTCTCCGTGACCATCACGGAAACCAATGGCGACTTGGCCATTGTGCCGAAGGGCACGGGTGCCCTGCTGGCGTCCGTGCCGAACAATGCGGCTTCGGGCGGCAACAAGCGCGGTGACCGCGCGGTCGACTTCCAGCGCAGCCGCTTCGATGCGACTCAGGTGGCCTCGGGTGCCGATTCCTTTATTGGCGGCGGCGCGTACAACACGTCCAGTGCGCTGAATACGGTAGTGGTCGGCGGCTACCAGAACACCGCCTCCAGCAACTATTCTGCGGTACTCGGCGGCCAGCAGAACACCGCCAGCGGCGTGCATGCCTGCGTGCCCGGGGGCCATAACAGCCTGGCCGATGGCGCAGGCTCCATGGCCGCCGGCATCGATGCGTCCACCCGGGCCATTCGCGGCGCGGCCGCCTACGCAGCCGGGATGTTCTCCA
Organism: Pseudomonas sp. JS3066; assembly: GCF_036328175.1. Taxonomy (NCBI): domain Bacteria; kingdom Pseudomonadati; phylum Pseudomonadota; class Gammaproteobacteria; order Pseudomonadales; family Pseudomonadaceae; genus Pseudomonas; species Pseudomonas sp. JS3066. Next base: position 3,036,042 of record NZ_CP143312.1, on the reverse strand, counting down.
GTCGTGGTGATGCTCAGCGCGCGGAATATGTGCTGCGCCGGCAGACCTCTAACGCCACGCCGGCGCGACTCAGTGCGGATGGATCGAGCACCACAGCGCAGTTCCAGATCACGCCGCCGAACAACAGTGCTTACGCGTTCAGCGGGCTGATCTCGGCGCGGGCCAACTCGGGCAGCGTGACATCCATGTGGGAGATCAAGGGTGCGATCAAGCGCGATGGCTCCGCCGGCACTGCGGCGTTGGTGGGGACGCCCACGGTCACGTTGCTGGGGCAGGACGGCGGCGCTGCGGCCTGGGCGGTCGCGCTTACGGCTGACACCACGACGGGCTGCCTGGCCATTACCGTGACCGGCGCGGCCAGCACCTTCATCAACTGGGTGGCTGAAGTCAGGACTGCCGAGGTGGCCTGGTAAAGCCTTGAAGGTCTGCCTGCCCTCGGCTACCTTGTGCTGGCGCGGCGTTCGCCGTGGCACTCCACCGGCCAGGGTTCCCCGGCCGGTACCGTCTCTGTCCATCGGGCATGCGGATTCCTCAATAGAAGGAGTCGGCCATGTCTGCCCGAAAATCCCTCGCGACACCCCGCGCCCAGGCCTTCAAGGCCCAGCGTGGTCGCTGCTATTACTGCCACCTGCCCATGTGGCAGTCCAATCCCGAACAGTTCGCCGCCCGGCATGGGCTGACCATGGGTCAGGTGCAGGCATTGCGCTGCACCGGTGAGCACCTGGTGGCGCACAAGGATGGCGGTGGAGTGGGACACGGAAACATTGTGGCTGCCTGCTGGTGCTGCAACCACGGGCGGCACGCCCGGAAGGCAGAACTGTCGCCGGAGCAGTTCAAGAATCACGTGGGGAAAAGGATGAAGCGGCAGGGCTGGCACAGCGAAGGGCTGCACCGGCTGAAGGGGTAGGGGATGTGCCCAGAACGGGCGAGAAGGGGCGCACCGAGTGATACCAATTTTGATACCAATCGGTGCGTTTTGGTGGGTGCTCGCGTGCGCTAAACCCTTGATTTATCTACTCTCAGGCAACCGAGAAAACCCCTTCCATACCGCATGGTGATATTTGCGGTGGAGATCACGGTGGAATCCTGAGCTTAGGGCGCACGTAGCGCAAAAAAGGCGCGATTGTAGCGTTTCCGCTGCCATCACGGGGATCGATTGTCGATCCAGCTCGACCAACGGGGTCGTTAGCCTGACGCCGATACGTCGGGCTTCGCTGGCCAGCGCCAATCTGCGGCTGTCGTAAAACAGTCATCCGCTGCCGCTAGCCTGGAGCGGCTTCCACGGCACTTCTCGATGCGTCAGTGCATCGACCCACCGTCAATGGTGCAGCCCAGCACGAACAGCTGGGCTTTTTCTCCCGCCTCGCGGCCGTGGTTTGGATCAACCGGAGCATCCATGGAAATCTCGATCCAGCAGGTCATTCGGGGCGACAGGCTCGAGTGGCTGGTGGAGGCCCTTGGCATGAAAGTGCCGTTCCGCGACCGGGCTTCGGCGCTGGCGTTCGCGGTCCGCTTGCAGGAGCGGGTGGAGGCACCGCATTGGTTGCCGAACCCGGAAAAGAGTGAGGGCATGGAAGGGTGATACGGGTGTGCTGTCGTTTTCAGCTATTGCTTGCAAGGCGTTCGTTGCGGCAAGAATGTGCCTTCAGGACCAGCAGGAGATGGCATGTGAAAAAGACTCTGTTGTTTGGCGCTCTCGCCTTGCAAACCGTCGCCCTGGCGGCAGTGGCGGGGGAGTGGCCGCAAGGTGGCGGCGAGAAGTTCACCCAGGAGTGCGTTGTCAGCGCGGCCCGTCAGGTCCCGCAGGACAAGGCGGTAGCCTACTGCAAGTGCTCCAACAGCATGATGCAGGAGGCATTCACCACCCAGCAGCTGGTGGGGGTGACCGAAGGGCGCAAACCTACCAATGAAGAGCTGACGGTCCTGACCGATATCTCGCGTTCCTGTGCCAGCGAAACCCTTAAATGAGCCAGTAACCAGAGCGTCATATCCAATCCCTAGGATGGGCACTGCGCCACGGACGGTGCCCATCTCCCCGCATTCCCTCACTCCCTGAAGAAAACCTGCACCAGGTGATAGCCGAACTGGCTCTTCACCGGGCCGTGGATGACGCGCACGGGTTTCTTGAAGATCACCTGATCGATCACTCGCACCATCTGGCCGGGGCGTACCTCGCCCAGGTCGCCGCCGCGCTTGGCGGAAGGGCAGATGGAGTGCTTCTTGGCCAGGGTGGCGAAGTCTTCGCCTTTATCCAGGCGTTTCTTCAGCTGTTCGGCTTCCGCCTCGGTCTTGACCAGAATATGGCGGGCAAGGGCCTTGGCCATGGGAATTCCTCTTGGACTGTGGAACGGTTCATTGTGCCAGCACGGGCGGTCGCCATACAGTTGCTGTCCTGTGATCCGCGACGCGGATGCCTTCACACCTGATTGGACGAGCACCCCCATGGACCTCTCCGCGATGCTGAAAATCCTGGCCAGCCAGGATGGTTCCGACCTCTACCTGTCCACGGGCGCGCCGCCCTGTGCCAAGTTCAACGGCCTGTTGCGGCCGCTCAGCAATGAGCCCCTGAAGGCCGGTGACGTGGCCAGGATCGCCGAATCGATCATGGACCCCGAGCAACGGGCCGAGTTCGACCGCGAACTGGAGATGAACCTGGCCATCTCGCTGCCGAACATCGGCCGCTTCCGGATCAATATCTTCCGCCAGCGCAACGAGGTATCCATCGTCGCGCGGAACATCAAGCTGGATATCCCGCGCTTCGAAGACCTCAAGCTGCCCGAAGTGCTGCTCAAGATGGTGATGGAGAAGCGCGGCCTGGTGCTCTTCGTCGGTGGCACTGGCTCCGGCAAGTCCACCTCCCTGGCGGCGCTGATCGACTACCGCAACCGCAACACCGGCGGCCACATCATCACCATCGAAGACCCGGTGGAATACGTGCACCGGCACAAGAAATCCATCATCAACCAGCGCGAGGTGGGGGTGGACACCCGCAGCTTCCACGCCGCGCTGAAGAACACACTGCGCCAGGCGCCGGACGTGATTCTGATCGGCGAGATCCGTGACCGCGAGACCATGGAGCATGCGCTGGCCTTCGCCGATACCGGTCACCTTGCGATCTCCACGCTGCATGCCAACAACGCCAACCAGGCGCTGGACCGCATCATCAACTTCTTCCCCGAAGAACGTCGCCCGCAGTTGCTCAACGACCTGGGCAACAACCTCAAGGCTTTCGTTTCCCAGCGCCTGGTGCGCACACAGGACGGCAAGCGCCGCGCGGCGGTGGAAGTGTTACTGGGTACCTCCACCATCAGCGACCTCATCAAGCGCGGCGAATTCCACTCCATCAAGGAGATCATGGAGAAGTCCCGTGGCCTGGGCATGCAGACCTTCGACCAGGCGCTGTTCGACCTGGTAGTGGAGGGCGCCATTCCCGAAGACGAAGCGATCAAGAACGCCGATTCGGCGAACAACCTGCGCCTGAAGCTCAAGCTCTATCGCGATGGTCCTGCTGCAGCCCCAGCACCGACAGCCCCCGCCCCGGCGCCAGTTGCTGCTCCGAGCGCCACCCAGGATGCCGCCAGCTGGGGGCTGGAGCTGAAGCTGGAAGACCTGGAGGAGGATGGGCCGGAGGAGCCAGCGCCTCGTTAGAAGGTTCGGCCATGGACACCCTGGGGCAGCTTAAGTGTTGCAAGTAGCTGCATTGTCCGTAGGAGCTGGCTTGCCAACGAATGGCCCCTTTTCGCTAGCAAGCTAGCTCCTACAAGGCTCCTGGCAACAGCTAACGCAGACATGGCGATTGAAATCGCCCCCACAGGCAGAATCACGACCGATTCCAGCCCAATAGCGCCCAGCCTGTACGGCCAAATTTAATTGCGTCTGTACATAGCGACTGCGCCCCGACGCGCATAGATTCGCCCCACGCACCAAACCAATCCGGGAGGCCGTGATGCGTATCGCCGTTCTGACGTTCGAAGGTTTCAACGAACTGGACTCCTTTGTTGCCGCTGGCCTGCTCAACCGCATGCGCGGGGAGGGCTGGAAGGCGGAAATTACGTCCCCCAGCGAGTGGGTCACTTCGATGAACGGCGTGCGGGTTCAGGCCCAGCAGCCGCTGGAGTTCGCCAACAGTGCCGATGTGGTGCTGTTCGGTAGCGGCATCCTGACGCGCGACATCGCCAAGGACCGCAGCATCCTCGACCGCCTGCAGCTGGACCCGCAGCGTCAACTGATCGGCTCGCAATGCTCCGGAGCCCTGCTGATGGCCAGGCTCGGTCTGCTGGGCGGCCTGCCGGCCTGCACCGACCTCACCGCCAAGCCCTGGGTGATCGACGCCGGTGTGCAGGTACTCGACCAGCCGTTCTTCGCCAGTGGCAACCTGGCCACCGCCGGCGGCTGCCTGTCCGCGCCCTATCTGGCGGCCTGGGTGATCGCCAAGCTGGCGGGCGAGGATGCCTGCGCCACGGCGCTGCACTATGTGGCGCCGGTGGGCGAGAAGGAGGCGTACATGGAGCGGGCCCTGGGTGTGATTCGGCCCTACCTGTAGGCGCGATGAATGCTTCTGTAGGGCCGATTTCAATCGCCAAGGGCGGAGCAACTGCTCCCAGGGCCAGAGGCTGGACCTTCGGCCCGGGTGGCGAATGAATTCGCCCCTACGGGTGTTCGGCCTTCAGATTCGGAGCTCCGGCAGGTCACGGTACAACTCCAGCGCCTGCGGATTGGCCAGGGCATCGGTGTTCTTCACCGGTCGGCCATGCACCACGTTGCGTACCGCCAGTTCCACGATCTTGCCGCTCAGGGTGCGGGGGATGTCGGCCACGGCGATGATCTTTGCCGGCACATGGCGCGGGCTGGTGTTGGCGCGGATCACCTGGCGGATGCGTTCGCGCAGGGCATCGTCCAGCGGCACGCCGTCACGCAGGCGCACGAAGAGCACCACGCGCACGTCATTTTCCCAGTCCTGTCCAATGGCGATGGACTCCAGCACGTCCTCTATTTTCTCCACCTGGCGATAGATCTCCGCGGTGCCGATGCGCACGCCGCCAGGGTTGAGCACCGCGTCGGAGCGCCCGTGGATCACCAGGCCACCGCGCGGGGTTTCCTCGGCATAGTCGCCATGCGCCCAGACGCCGGGGAAGGTGTCGAAGTAGGCGGCCTTGAACTTCGCGCCGTCCACGTCGTTCCAGAAACCCACCGGCATCGACGGGAAGTGCCGCGCACAGACCAGTTCGCCTTTCTCGCCGAACACACGCCTGCCATCTTCGTTCCACACCTGCACGTCCATCCCCAGGCCCTTGCATTGCAGTTCGCCGCGCCATACCGGCAGTACCGGATTGCCCAGGGCGAAGCAGGACACGATGTCCGTTCCGCCAGAAATGGAGGACAGGCAGAGCTCGCCCTTGATGTCGCGGTAGACGTACTCGAAGCTCTCGTGGGACAGCGGCGATCCGGTGGAGAGCAACGCCTTGAGCCGTTCCAGGCGGTGGCTCTGGCGCGGCTTGACACCGGCTTTCTCCAGCGCGGCCAGGTACTTGGCGCTGGCGCCGAAGATGCTGATGCCCTCGGCATCGATCAGGTCCATCAGGCGTTCCGGCGCGGGGTGGAACGGCGAGCCGTCATAGAGCACCAGAGTGGCGCCCAGGGCGAGGCCCGACACCAGCCAGTTCCACATCATCCAACCGCAGGTGGTGAAGTAGAACAGGGTGTCCGATGTCGTCAGATCGCAATGCAGGCCGTGCTCCTTGACGTGCTGCAGCAGGGTGCCGCCGACACCGTGGACGATGCACTTGGGTACCCCGGTAGTGCCGCTGGAATAGAGGATGTACAGCGGCTGGTCGAAGGGGACGGGGGTGAACGCGGGCTCGCCACCGGGCTGGTAGAAGTCGTTCCACAGGGCGACTCGTGCGCGTGTGGTGAAGTCCGTCGGGCGGGTCTCGGCTCGGGAATAGGGCACCACCACCAACTGCTCCAGCCAGGGCATGCGCTCGAGGACTTCATTCAGCTTGTCGGTCAGGTCCAGGTTCTTGCCCGCATAGCGGTACCCGGCGGCGGCGATCAGCACCTTCGGCTCGATCTGGCCGAAGCGGTCGATCACACCATGGGTGCCGAAGTCCGGCGAACAAGAGGACCAGGTAGCACCCAGGCTGGTGGCGGCGAGCATGCCCACCACGGCCTGCCAGGTATTGGGCATGAAGACTGCGACCCTGTCACCGACTCCCACGCCCATGGCCTTCAGGCTCTGCTGCAGGCCCGCGACGTGTGCGACCAGTTCGTTGTAGGTCAGTTGCACGCGGCTGCCGTCCTCGCCAATGGCCACCAGGGCAGGGTGGTTGTCGCGGCGTCGCAGCAGGTGCTCGGCGAAGTTCAGAGTCGCGCCGGGGAACCAGCGGGCACTGGGCATGGCTGGGCCTTCCTCCAGCACCGTGTCGGGTGGCGTGGAGAATCGGATGTCGAAGAACTCCATCAGTGCCTGCCAGAAGGCTTCGCGGCGGTCCAGGCTCCACGCGTGCAGGGCAGGGTAGTCGGGCAGGTCCAGGCCGTGGCGCTGGCACACCTTGCGGCGGAAGGCGTCCATGCGCGTAGCGGCGATCCGCACCGGGCTTGGGGTCCACAGTGGCTGATCCATCTGCGCATCCTCATCGAGTGATCAGGGTCGACCGGTTGCTATTCAGCATAGGCCCTGGCTCAGGGGCGGGTCAGGTCGAGGCGGCTCCAGTCGGGCGCGTGCAGCAGCACGTCGCTGAGTGCCTGGGCTGCGGTGGAGAGCTTGTGCTCGGCCAAGCGCAGCAGCCCTACCCGGCGCTCGACCTGCGGACTGTGCAGGGCAATGCAACGGGCGCCCAGTTCTTCCATCTGCCGAATGCACAGGCTGGGCACGGCGCTCACGCCCAGACCTTGGGCGACCATCCGGCCCACTGTCACCAACTGATGGCTCTCGAAGGCCACCGGCAGACGTCCGTACTGCGGGGCGAGCACCTCCTCCAGCATCAGCCGCACCGCTGACGGGCGCTGCAGGGTGATGAAGTTGCCTTGCAGCAGTTCCGCCCAGCCGATGTCGGCGCGCTGGGCCAGCTCGCAGTCTCCCGGCACCACGGCGACGAAGCGGTCGGTGTAGAAGGGCGTGAAGTCGAGGCCGTCGAGGGAATCCGGTTCGAAGGCGATGCCCATTTCCACCCGACGGTTGCGCACCATTTCCAGTACTTGCTCGTTGATCACGTCGTGGACTGCCACGTTGACCTTGGGATGCTGGTCGCGGAAGGCCTTCAGTGCGGCCGGCAGCAGGTTGCCGGCGAACGAAGGCATCGCGGCGATAGAGACCTTGCCCAGTTGCAGGGTGAAGTGCTGACGCAGCAGTTCCTCGGCGTTGTCCCAATCCGCCAACAGGCGCCGGGCGATGGGCAGCAGGGTTTCGCCTTCGGGGGTCAGGGCCACGCTACGGGTGGTACGCACCAGTAACTGGCCGCCTAGGGAATCCTCCAGGTTCTTGATCGCCAGGCTAAGGGCCGGCTGCGACAGGTGTAGCCGCTCGCAGGCCTGAGCGAAGCTCAGGCTCTGCGCCACGGCAAGGAAGGCACGCAGCTGTTTGATGGTCATTGATTTGGTTTGCTTATTAATCGTTAGGAAAAACAAACTTAACAAATCAGTCTTGTCAGGAGAAGCTCTGGCCCACTCACCGGCGGCACTCCGTCGCGACCAATAAAGACAAGAGGCACATGAGCATGAGTGGACTCGACAAGCGCGTTTACAGCTACGAGGAAGCCCTGGACGGGCTGACCGACAACATGACCGTCCTGGCCGGTGGTTTCGGCATCTGTGGCATTCCCGAGAACCTGATCGCCGAGATCCGCCGTCGTGGCGTCAAGGGCCTCACCGTGGTTTCCAACAACTGCGGTATCGATGGATTCGGCCTGGGCGTACTGCTCGAAGACCGCCAGATTCGCAAGATGATTGCCTCCTACGTGGGCGAGAACGCCCTGTTCGAAAAGCAGCTGCTCAGCGGCGAACTGGAAGTCGAACTGACTCCCCAAGGCACCCTCGCCGAGAAGATGCGCGCAGGTGGTGCCGGCATCCCGGCCTTCTTCACCGCCACCGGCTACGGCACCCCGGTTGCCGAAGGCAAGGAAGTGCGTGAGTTCAACGGTCGCAAGTTCATCCTCGAGCCGTCGATTACCGGCGACTTCGCCATCGTCAAAGGCTGGAAGGCCGATCACTTCGGTAACGTGATCTATCGCCACACCGCGCAGAACTTCAACCCGCTGGCGGCCACCGCCGGCCGTATCACCGTGGTCGAGGTGGAAGAAATCGTCGAGCCGGGCGAACTGGATCCGGCACACATCCATACTCCCGGCATCTATGTCGATCGCATCATCCAGGGCAGCTTCGAGAAGCGCATCGAAAAGCGCACCGTTCGCTCCTGATCCTGACCACGACAAAAAGAATTCGAGGAAACCGACATGGCACTGACCCGCGAACAGATGGCCCAGCGCGTGGCCCGCGAACTGAAAGACGGCTACTACGTGAACCTGGGGATCGGCATCCCGACCCTGGTCGCCAACTACGTGCCCGAAGGCATGGAAGTGATGCTGCAGTCCGAGAACGGCCTGCTGGGCATGGGCGCGTTCCCTACCGACGCTGAAGTCGACGCCGACATGATCAACGCCGGCAAGCAGACCGTAACCGCGGTGAAGGGTGCTTCTATCTTCTCCTCCGCCGAGTCCTTCGCGATGATCCGTGGCGGTCACGTGGACCTCACCGTGCTCGGTGCGTTCGAAGTGGACGTGCAGGGCAACATCGCCTCCTGGATGATCCCGGGCAAGCTGGTCAAGGGTATGGGCGGCGCCATGGACCTGGTGGCCGGTGCCGACAACATCATCGTCACCATGACCCATGCGTCCAAGGAGGGTGAGTCCAAGCTGCTGGAGAGCTGCTCGCTGCCGCTGACCGGCGCCGGCTGCATCCGCAAGGTGCTGACCGACCTGGCTTACCTGGAGATCGAGAATGGCGCTTTCATCCTGCGTGAAACCGCACCGGGTGTGAGCATCGCCGAGATCGCCGAGAAAACTGCCGGCCGCCTGATCGTCCCGGACGACGTGGTCGAAATGACGTTCTGATTGCTCTGCCGCTCTGGAGGAGGCCACCACGCATGGCGCTCCTCCGGCGCGGTTTTTTTAATGTATTTGCAGGAGCGAGCTTGCTCGCGAAGATCGCTTCGATTCGCGAGCAAGCTCGCTCCTGCGTATCAAATGGAGTCCTCCATGCAAGACGTCGTAATCGTTGCCGCCACCCGTACCGCCATTGGCAGCTTCCAGGGTGCCCTGGCCAACATTCCCGCCCATGAACTGGGTGCTGCCGTAATCCGTCAGCTGCTGGCCCAGACCGGTTTGAAAGGCGAGCAGGTCGATGAAGTGATCCTCGGCCAGGTACTCACCGCCGGTGCCGGCCAGAACCCGGCGCGCCAGGCCGCCATCCTCGCCGGCCTGCCCGTCGAAGTACCGGCCATGAGCCTGAACAAGCTCTGCGGCTCTGGCCTCAAGGCCCTGCACCTGGGCATCCAGGCGATTCGCTGCGGTGATGCCGAAGTGATCATCGCCGGCGGCCAGGAAAGCATGAGTCTGGCGCCCTACATCCTTCCGGCAGCCCGCACCGGCATGCGCATGGGCCACGCCAAGGCCCTGGACAGCATGATCCATGACGGCCTGACCGACGCCTTCAACGGCTATCACATGGGCGTTACCGCCGAAAACCTGGTGGAGAAGTACGGCCTGACCCGCGAGCAGCAGGACGCTTTCGCCGCCGCTTCCCAGCAGAAGGCCGCCGCCGCCATCGAGGCCGGGCGTTTCAAGGATGAGATCACCCCCATCCTGATTCCGCAGAAGAAGGGCGACCCCGTCGCCTTCGACACCGACGAAGGCCCGCGTGCCGGCACCACCGCCGAGTCCCTGGCCAAGCTGAAGCCAGCCTTCAAGAAGGACGGCAGCGTCACTGCCGGCAATGCCTCCACCCTCAACGATGGCGCTGCCGCTGTGGTGCTGATGAGCGCCAACAAGGCCGAGTCCCTGGGGCTGCCGGTGCTGGCGCGGATCAAGGCCTACGCCAACTCCGGCGTCGACCCGGCCATCATGGGCATCGGCCCGGTGACCGCTACCCGTCGTTGCCTGGACAAGGCCGGCTGGAACCTCGCTGACCTGGACCTGATCGAAGCCAACGAAGCCTTCGCCGCGCAGTCGCTGTCGGTCGGCAAGGAGCTGGGTTGGGACATGGCCAAGGTCAACGTCAACGGCGGCGCCATCGCCCTGGGTCACCCCATCGGCGCTTCCGGCTGCCGCGTACTGGTGAGCCTGCTGCACGAAATGATCAAGCGCGACGCGAAGAAGGGTCTTGCCACCCTCTGCATCGGCGGTGGCATGGGCGTGTCCCTGGCCATCGAGCGCTAAGCCGCAACACATTCGACCCGCGCTGCGGGTCATGTAGGGTGGAAATCGCTTTTGATTTCCACCCTAGGCGCTACGTCCGGACTCCGATGGTGGATCGATGAAGCGTGATCCACCCTCCGGTAGCTTCACCCTCGTAGGTTGGCGCTGAGTTAGGCGGGCCCAATCGTTGGGCCTCGCAGGCTCGGACCAACCTACGGCTGCTTCACCTATAACTAGAAAGTTCCAACGGACCGGGCCCACCTGGTCCTCGCAAGGCCATCACGCACGAGCCCAAGGCCGAACGGTCACGGGCACCAGACCTCGCCATGCCCCAATAGGGCGTGGCGTCGTCGTTTCAGACAGAAAGAGGGCAAAGACCCTCGGATTCGACCAAGACCACTGTCCCGGCGCCCGGCTGCAATTGCGGCTGGGCGATTGCCGATAAAAACAACACTCCCGAGGTACCCGATGGCCACACAACTTCAAGAAAGCCGCTCAGCACGCTTTGCCATGCGTTGCTCCGCCTGGGCGGAACGCTGGTTCCCCGACTCCTGGGTCTTCGCCGCAGTTGCCGTACTGCTGGTTACCGTCGCTGCCTTGGGCATGGGTGCCCCGGCCAGCCAGGCCGCCAAGGCCTTCGGCGACGGATTCTGGAGCCTGATTCCCTTCACCATGCAAATGGCCTTCGTGGTCATTGGTGGCTACGTGGTCGCCAGCTCCGGCCCGGCCTCGCGCCTGATCGACCTGTTGGCACGCGTGCCGAAGAACGGCCGTTCTGCCGTGTGCTGGGTGGCGCTGATCTCCATGGTCGCGTCACTGTTGAACTGGGGCCTCTCCCTGGTGTTCGGAGGCCTGCTGGTACGCGCGCTGGCCCGCCGTGAAGAGCTCAAGATGGACTACCGAGCCGCCGGTGCCGCCGCCTACCTGGGCCTGGGCGCCGTGTGGGCACTGGGGCTTTCGTCCTCGGCCGCGCAGCTGCAGGCCAACCCGGCCAGCTTACCGCCGTCGATCCTCGCCATCACTGGCGTGATCCCCTTCACCGAAACCATCTTCCTCTGGCAGTCGGGCGTGATGCTGCTGGCGCTGGTCGTCGTGTCGCTGATCATTGCCTACATGACCGCACCCAGTGCCGCCAGCGCCCGTGACGCCAAGGCCTGCGGCATTGACCCAAGCTTCACCGCACCGCCGCAGGTCAAGCCGACCCGTCCGGGCGAATGGCTGGAACACAGCCCATTGCTGATCATCCTGCTGGTGGCTCTGGCGGGTGGCTGGCTGGCCCAGGAGTTCGCCAGCAAGCCGGCGATCACCGCCATCTCCGGCCTGAACACCTACAACCTGCTGTTCATCATGGCTGGCGCTTTGCTGCACTGGCGCCCGCGCAGCTTCCTGGATGCCGTGGCCCGCGCTGTGCCCACCACCACCGGCGTGCTGATCCAGTTCCCGCTGTACGGCTCCATCGCCGCCATCATGACTACCGTGAACGGCAGTGACGGTCAGACCCTGGCACACCACATCTCCACCTTCTTCGTGCAGATCGCCAACCACGACACCTATGCGCTGCTGATGGGGGTGTATTCGGCCGTACTGGGCTTCTTCATCCCATCCGGTGGCGGCAAGTGGATCATCGAGGCGCCCTATGTGATGCAGGTGGCCAATGAGCTGCAATACCACCTGGGCTGGTCGGTGCAGATCTACAACGCCGCCGAGGCGCTGCCGAACCTGATCAACCCGTTCTACATGCTGCCTCTGCTGGGCGTTCTGGGCCTGAAGGCGCGCGATCTGATCGGCTTCTCCTTCGTCCAATTGCTGGTGCACATCCCGCTGGTGATGGTGCTGCTGTGGGCGCTGGGTACGACGCTGACGTATGTGCCGCCGGTCATGCCCTGAGGGTAAGGAGGGAAGGCATCCCTCACCCGATCACGTCGCGCAATCCTGAACGGTCGCACGGACAGCCCCCTCTCCCTAAGGGAGAGGGTTGGGGTGAGGGGGCATGCCTTTCACCCAACAAGACCTTCAGATTGAAACCGTAGCCGGAGCGCTACGCACTCCTTGGCGAATGAATTCGCCCCTGTAGCGGAGGGGCGAACCGCTATCAGCCCCTCTTCGCCAGAATGGCTCGCGCCACCCGCGAGCCATTTTCCTTGCCGAGCACTGCGCAGATGCGTTGGCCGGCGTCCACCAGCCTGCCCATGTCGATGCCGGTCTCGATGCCCATGCCATTGAGCAGGTAGAGCACGTCCTCGGTGGCGACGTTGCCGGTAGCGCCCTTGGCATAGGGGCAACCGCCCAGCCCCGCGACCGAGCTGTCGAACACGGCGATGCCTTCCAACAGGCTGGCATGAATGTTCGCCACGGCCTGGCCGAAGGTGTCGTGGAAGTGACCGGCGAGCCTGTCGCGCGGCACGCGCGTACCCACCACGTTGATCAGGTGGCGGGTTGCGCCAGCGGTGCCGGTGCCGATGGTGTCGCCCAGGGAAACTTCGTAGCAGCCCATGGCGTAGAGCTCGGCGGCGACGGCGGCCACCTGCTCGGCGGGCACCTCACCGTCATAGGGACAGCCCAGCACGCAGGACACGTAGCCACGCACGCTGATGCCATTGGCCTTGGCCGCTTCCATCACCGGCAGGAAACGTTCCAGGCTCTCGGCGATCGAGCAGTTGATGTTCTTCTGCGAGAAGGACTCGGATGCGGCGGCGAACACCGCCACTTCCTTCACTCCAGCTTCCACCGCGGCTTCGAAGCCTTTCAGGTTCGGCGCCAGAGCCGCGTAGGTCACGCCGGCCTTGCGCTGAATCTGCGCGAAGACTTCGGCGGAACCTGCCATCTGCGGCACCCACTTGGGCGATACGAAACTGCCGACTTCGACATAGCCGAGGCCGGCGGCGGTGAGATCGTCCACCAGGCGCACCTTATCGGCGACGCTGATGGGGTGTTTCTCGTTCTGCAGGCCATCGCGCGGGCCGACTTCGACCAGGCGAACCTTGCTGGGAATAGTCATTGCGTCATCTCTCGAGTCAGGGTGTCCGGCTTTGCAAGCCCGGCACCAACCTACGACCTAAATGCATTGGTGCGCACGGCGCACCCTACATCCGGGATCTCCCAGGTAGGGTGCGCCGTGCGCGCCGGACAAGGCGTCAGGCCTCCTCCAGCTCCACCAGCGCGGTGCCTTCGTTGACCAGCTCGCCCTCGGTGCAATACAGCGCCTTGACCACGCCGTCGTGGGGCGCGCGGATGCTGTGTTCCATCTTCATGGCTTCGAGCACCACCAGGGCGGTACCGGCCTCGACTTTCTGGCCGGCCTCCACCAGGACGCGCACGATACTGCCGTTCATGGGCGCCGTCAGCCCGCCGTGATGGGCGTGGCTGGCTTCCACTTCCTCGATGGGGTCGACGCGGGTGACGCTGCGCAGTTCGCCGTTCCATTCCAGGTAGAGGTTTTCACCGCGACGGATCGCCAGGTGCTGGCGGCGCAGGCTGTCCTGCTCCAGGGTGATCTGTTCGCCCTTGAGCTGGATCGGGCTGGCGGCGGTGCCGCGCAGGCGCACCACCTGGCGCTCGTCACCGCAGGCCAGGTGCAGGTCGGTTTCGCTCGGCAGGCCAGCGCGCCAGCCGCTGTTGCGGCTCCAGGGCGAGTGCGGGTCGTCGCCGCGCACGCGCTCGGCTTCGCCCTGGCGGAAGGCTTCGCCAGCCACCTGCCAGAAGGCCGGGGGCAGGGCGGTCGGGGCGGGAAGCAGCTGCTCCTGGTGACGGGCGATGAAGCCGGTGTCCAGTTCCGCCTCGGCGAAGGCCGGATGGGCCAGTACGCGACGCAGGAAGGCCAGGTTGGTCTTGAAGCCGCCCACGGCGGTTTCGTCGAGCATCGCCAGCAGGCGTTGACGGGCTTCTTCGCGGTTCTCGCCCCAGGCGATCAGCTTGGCCAGCATCGGGTCGTAGAAGGGCGATACCTCGTCGCCTTCGGCCACACCGCTGTCCACACGACGGCCTGGGCCGGCGTTGGCTTCGCGGTAGAGGGCGAGGCGGCCGCTGGCGGGCAGGAAGTCCTGGTCCGGGTCTTCGGCATAGAGGCGCACTTCGATGGCGTGCCCGATCAGTGGCACCTGTTCCTGGGTGATGGGCAGCGCTTCACCACGAGCAACGCGAATCTGCCAGGCCACCAGGTCCAGGCCGGTGATGGCTTCGGTAACCGGGTGCTCCACTTGCAGGCGGGTGTTCATCTCCATGAAGAAGAAGTCGCCGCGTTCATCCAGCAGGAATTCCACGGTGCCCGCACCCACGTAACCGATGGCCTGGGCGGCGCGCACGGCGGACTCACCCATGGCCTTGCGGATTTCCGGCGAGAGGCCGGGCGCGGGCGCTTCTTCCACGACTTTCTGGTGACGGCGCTGGATGGAGCAATCGCGCTCGTTCAGGTACAGGCAGTTGCCATGGCTGTCGGCGAACACCTGGATTTCCACGTGGCGCGGCTTGAGGACGTACTTCTCCACCAACATGCGCGAGTCGCCAAAGGCGGACTGGGCTTCACGCTGGGCGGAGGCCAGCGCTTCGGCCAGTTCGCTTTCACGCTCGACCACCTTCATGCCCTTACCGCCGCCACCCGCGGCGGCTTTCAGCAGCACCGGGTAGCCGATGCGTTCGGCGGCGGTGCGGAAGGTTTCCAGGTCCTGGGCTTCGCCGTGGTAGCCGGGCACCAGCGGTACGCCGGCGGCTTCCATCAGCGCTTTGGCGGCGGACTTGCTGCCCATGGCGTCGATGGCGGTGGCCGGCGGGCCAAGGAAGATCAGCCCGGCATCAGCGATGGCGCGGGCGAAACCGGCGTTCTCCGAGAGGAAACCGTAGCCGGGGTGGATGGCCTGTGCGCCGCTGGCCTTGGCGGCGGCGATCAGCTTGTCCACCAGCAGGTAGCTTTCCGCTGGCTTGGCGCCACCCAGGTCGACGGCGATATCGGCTTCGCGCACATGGCGGGCGTTGCGGTCGATGGCGCTGTGCACGGCGACGGTTCGGATACCCAGCGCCTTGGCAGTGCGCATGACGCGGCAGGCAATCTCACCGCGGTTGGCGATCAGCAGGGTGGTGATCATTGTTATTGCTCCTGCCAGGACGGTTTGCGTTTTTCCAGGAAGGCGCGCAGGCCCTCCTGACCTTCGGGGCTTACACGGATGCGGGCGATGGCGCTTTCGGTGTAGCGGCGCAGGTTGGGGCTGAGAACGCCACTACCGACTTCGCGCAGCAGATCCTTGGTGGCGCTCATGGCCTGCGGGCTGTTCTGCAGCAGATTGGCGGTCCAGGCCTCCAGCGCCTGATCCAGCTCCTCGGCCGGATAGCACTCGGCGAGCAGGCCGAGTTCGCGGGCACGTTCGCCGCTGAAGCGCTCGGCGGTCAGGGCATAGCGGCGCGCAGCGCGTTCACCGATGGCCTGGACCACGAAGGGGCTGATCACTGCCGGCGCAAGGCCGATACGCACTTCCGACAGGGAGAACTGCGCGTCCACCGCACCGATGGCCATATCGCAGCAACTGATCAGGCCCAGAGCGCCCCCAAAGGCGGCGCCTTGCACCACGGCCAGGGTGGGCACCTTGAGGTGGTAGAGGTTGTACATCAGCTCGGCCAGTTCGCGGGAATCGTCGAGGTTGGCGTTGTAGTCGAGCTGGGCGGATTCCTGCATCCAGGCCAGGTCCGCACCGGCGGAGAAATGCCGGCCACGGCCGCGCAGGATCAGGAAGCGCACCTTGCCCTGGTCCTTGATGGCGTCCAGGGCGAGGATCAGTTCGCGGATCATCCCGGCGTTGAAGGCGTTGTTCTTCTCCGGGCGGTTGAGCCAGAGGGTGGCGACGCCGTTGTCGGCGAAGTCCAGTTGCAGCGTGGTGAAGTCGGTCATCGTGCTCTCCTGTAGGAGCGAACTTGCTCGCGATCAGCGGTGGTTCCCGGGTTCGCCAGCAAGCTGGCTCCTACGACGGCTCCACCGCTCGCAAGCAGGAGTTACATGCGGAACACGCCGAAGGTGGTCCGCTCGATCGGGGCGTTGAGGCTGGCGGAGAGGGCCAGGCCGAGCACGTCGCGGGTCTGCGCCGGATCGATCACACCGTCGTCCCACAGCCGCGCGCTGGAGTAGTACGAATGCGCCTGGCGCTCGTACTGCTCGAGGATCGGCTGCTTGATGCGCGCTTCGTCCTCGGCGCTCAGGCTGTGGCCGGCACGTTCGCTCTGTTCGCGCTTGACCTGGGTGAGCACACCGGCGGCCTGCTCGGCGCCCATCACGCCGATGCGCGCGTTGGGCCACATCCACAGGAAGCGCGGGTCATAGGCGCGGCCGCACATGCCGTAGTTACCGGCGCCGAAGCTGCCGCCGATGATCACGGTGAACTTCGGCACCTTGGCGCAGGCCACTGCCGTCACCAGCTTGGCACCGTGCTTGGCGATGCCGCCTTCTTCGTACTTCTTGCCCACCATGAAGCCGGTGATGTTCTGCAGGAACAGCAGCGGGATGCCACGCTGGCAGGCCAGCTCGATGAAGTGCGCGCCTTTCTGCGCGGCCTCGGCGAAGAGAATGCCGTTGTTGGCGAGGATGGCGATGGGGTAGCCGTGCAGGTGAGCGAAGCCGCAGACCAGGGTGGTGCCGAACAGCGCCTTGAACTCATCGAACTCGGAATCGTCCACGAGGCGGGCGATGACTTCTCGTACGTCGAAGGGTTGCTTGGCGTCAGCCGGGATCACGCCGTACAGCTCGTCACTGGCGTAACGCGGGGCGAGCGGGGCGCGCAGGTTCACTTCGCCGGCCTTGCGCCAGTTGAGGTTGGCGATGCTGCGACGGGCGAGCGCCAGGGCGTGCTCGTCGCTCTCGGCGTAGTGGTCGGCCACGCCGGACACTTTGCAGTGCACGTCGGCGCCGCCCAGTTCCTCGGCGGTCACCACTTCACCGGTGGCGGCCTTCACCAGCGGCGGACCAGCCAGGAAGATGGTGGCCTGGTTGCGCACCATGATGGTTTCGTCGGACATCGCCGGCACGTAGGCGCCGCCGGCGGTGCAGGAGCCCATGACCACCGCGATCTGCGGAATGCCCATGGCGCTCATGTTGGCCTGGTTGAAGAAGATGCGGCCGAAGTGTTCGCGGTCGGGGAACACGTCTTCCTGGCGCGGCAGGTTGGCGCCGCCGGAGTCCACGAGGTAGATGCACGGCAGGCGGTTCTGCTGGGCGATGGTCTGGGCGCGCAGGTGTTTCTTCACGGTCAGCGGGTAGTAGGAGCCGCCTTTTACCGTGGCGTCGTTGGCCACGATCATGCATTCCACGCCTTCCACGCGGCCGATGCCGGCCACGACGCCTGCGGCGGGTACGTCTTCGCCATAGACCTCATGGGCGGCCAGCTGGCCGATCTCCAGGAAGGGCGAGCCCGCGTCCAGCAGGCGGTTGATGCGCTCGCGGGGCAGCAGTTTGCCGCGCGAGGTATGGCGTTCCTGGGCCTTGGCGCCGCCGCCTTCATGGATGCGGCCGAGCAGGGTGTGCAGGGCACCGACCTGTTCGAGCATCGCCGCGCTGTTGCGGGCGAACTCCGGGGAACGGGTATTGATCTGGGTGTGCAGGATGGCCATCTGGCGCGCTCCGTCGAGTGTCTGTGCCGGCGCTTTCCTGTAGGAGCCAGCTTGCTGGCGAAGCCTTGTTCGCGAGCAAGCTGGCTCCTACAGGAGTGCGGTGTGGCGATCAGCGGGTTTCGTTGAACAGCTCGCGGCCGATCAGCATGCGGCGGATTTCGCTGGTGCCGGCGCCGATCTCGTAGAGCTTGGCGTCGCGCAGCAGGCGGCCAGCCGGGTACTCGTTGGTATAGCCATTGCCACCGAGCAGCTGGATGGTGTCCAGGGCCATCTTGGTGGCCATCTCTGCGGTGTAGAGGATCACCGCGGCTGCGTCCTTGCGCGATTCCTCGCCGCGGTCGCAGGCCTTGGCCACGTTGTACAGGTAGGACTTGGAGGCGTTCATGCCGGCGTACATGTCGGCCAGCTTGCCCTGCACCAGCTGGAACTCGCCGATGGACTGCTTGAACTGTTGGCGCTCGTGCACGTAGGGCAGCACCACATCCATGCAGGCGGTCATGATCCCGGTCGGGCCGCCCGAGAGCACGGTACGCTCGTAGTCCAGGCCGCTCATCAGCACTGCCACGCCACGGCCTTCCGCGCCGAGGATGTTTTCCTCCGGCACCTCAACGTCTTCGAACACCAGCTCACAGGTGTTGGAGCCGCGCATGCCCAGCTTGTCCAGCTTCTGGTGGCGGGAGAAGCCCTTGAAGTCGCGCTCGACGATGAAAGCGGTCATACCGCGAGAACCAGCGTTGACGTCGGTCTTGGCGTAGATCACGTAGGTGCTGGCGTCCGGGCCGTTGGTGATCCACATCTTGTTGCCGTTGAGCACATAGCGGTCGCCTTTCTTTTCGGCGCGCAGCTTCATCGACACTACGTCCGAGCCGGCGTTGGGTTCGCTCATGGCCAGCGCGCCGACGTGTTCGCCGGAGCACAGCTTGGGCAGATACTTGAGTTTCTGCTCGTGAGTGCCGTTCTTGCGGATCTGGTTGAGGCAGAGGTTGGAGTGGGCACCGTAGGACAGGCCGACCGAGGCGGACGCGCGGCTGATCTCTTCCATGGCTACAACGTGAGCCAGGTAGCCCATGTTGGTGCCGCCGTACTCCTCTTCCACGGTCATGCCCAGCAGGCCCATGTCGCCGAACTTGCGCCACATGTCCATGGGGAACTCGTTATCGCGGTCGATCTGAGCGGCACGCGGGGCCAACTCGGCTTGAGCGAACTGATAGACGGAGTCGCGCAGCATGTCGATGGTCTCGCCGAGACCGAAGTTGAGAGTGGGATAGCTCATCGTTACACCTGTGCTTGTCATTGTCGGTGAGTGGGGGAGGGGTCAGGCGTTGACGCCCTGTTTGCGTTCGGTTTCAGCCATGGCCGCCAGGCAGCGTTCCTCGGCCGTATCCAGTTCCAGCTGCATCTGCTGGATATCCAGCAGTTGCTGTTCAAGTTGCGCGCGGCGCGCGGCGATCTTGTCCATGAAGGTTTGCAGCTGCTTGCGGTTGCCGCTGCTGGGGTCGTAGAGGTCGATCAGCTCCTTGCATTCGGCAAGGGAGAAACCGATGCGCTTGCCGCGCAGGATGAGCTTCAGCGCCACCAGGTCCTTCGGGCTGTAGATGCGTTCCTGGCCTCGGCGCTCGGGGCTGAGCATGCCTTGCTCCTCATAGAAGCGGATGGCGCGGGTGGTGACGTCCAGTTCGCGGGCCAGGTCGGAGATGCTGTAAGTGGTGGGCATTGTCAGGGCTCGTGGTGTTTACCTTTACGTTAACGTAAACCTGTGCCAACCTGACTGTCAACTGCGCACCGCAATGGCAGACGACCGCCGGAATGGCTTGATACTTGCTCCTTGCAGGGGAGTGGCGCCGCTCTTTACGGACGCGGGCCGGGGGTGTAGACATTCAAGGCGTGCGACTGACCGCCGGACCATGCCGGGGCGCACGCTGGAGCGAGAGATGGCGCAAGACATTCGAATAAAAACCGCTGCCGATCCACTGCACGAGTCGCGGCAGGCTCGACTGAAACTGGCCAGCGAGGGTGAACTGCCCCAAGGCGTGCTGCGTGACGAAATCGACGCCTCCTGGCGGCGCAGCCTGGGCCATGGCCTCAATTGTCTGGAAGGCGATCAGGTGGGCCTGGAACAGGGCCACGACCTGCAATTGCTGCTGGACAGCAACCGCCTGCTGATCGACGCCGCCACCCCGGAGCTGGAATACCTGGTCAGCCAACAGGGCAAGGGTGGGCTGATCATCCTCGGCGACGCCCAGGCCAACGTCCTGGCCATCGAGGGCCAGACCGAATTCCTCAAGACTTTCGGCCTGCGTGACCTCAAGCCCGGCAGCTGCTGGAGCGAATCCTTGCGCGGCACCAACGCCATCGGCACCGCGGTGGTCGAAGGGCGCCCGACGCTGATCAACTACGGCGAGCATTACCTCGATCGACTCAGCCCGTTTTCCTGTACCTCGGTACCCCTGCGCGATCCCCAGGGGCGTGTGGTGGGTGTGCTCGACCTGACCCGTGAAGGTGTCATGGCGCAGCCCCAGGACAACCTCTCCACCCTGATGCTGGCGGCGGGCAACATCGAGAGCCGGATGTTCGGCCTCTGCTACCCCGACCATCTGGTGCTGGCCTTCCACAACCGTCCGCAGTACCTCGGCAGCGCCTGGCACGGCCTGTTGGCGCTGAGCCTCGACGGCGAAGTGCTGGCTGCCAACGAACGTGCCTGCGACCTCTTGCAGGTACGCCGTGAATCCCTGGTGGGGCGTCGTTCCAGTGACCTCATCGGCGAGCGCTCGCCGCAGTTCATCGCGCGCCTGCTGCAGGGTGGCGTGAGCAGCGTGCAGACCGCCAAGGGCGAGTTCTTCTTCCGTGCCTTGCAGGTGCCTCGCCACACCAACCTGAGTGGTCCTGCACCCACAGCCAAGGCGCCGTCCGCGCAGAAGGCCCAGATACTCGAAGAACTGGCTGGCCGCGACAGCCGCTTCGCCCGTGCCCTGCGTATGGCCCGCCAGGGGCTGGCCAACGAGCTGCCGGTGCTGCTACTGGGTGAAACCGGCACCGGCAAGGAAGTGGTCGCCCGCGCGCTGCACCAGTCTGGCCCGCGCGCCGACAAACCCTTCGTGGCGGTGAACTGCGCCGCCATCCCCGAGGGGCTGATCGAATCCGAGCTCTTTGGCTACCGTGAAGGCGCCTTCACCGGTTCGCGCCGTGGCGGCATGGTCGGCCGACTGATGCAGGCCCATGGCGGCACCCTGTTCCTCGATGAGATCGGCGACATGCCGCTGAGCCTGCAGGCGCGCCTTCTGCGTGTGCTGCAAGAGCGCAAGGTGGCGCCGCTCGGTGCCGGCGAAGAGCAGGACATCGACGTCGCGGTGATCTGCGCGACCCACCGCGACCTCAAGCGCCTGGTGCAGGAAAAACACTTCCGCGAAGACCTCTACTACCGCATCAACGGCGTCAGCCTGCGCCTGCCGGCCCTGCGCGAGCGCGACGACCTGGCGGGAATGATCAGCGGCGTGCTGCACAAGTTCGGCGCCACCAACGTCAGCCTCGACAAGGACCTCACCGAGCTGCTCGCCGGTTACGACTGGCCAGGCAATATTCGCCAGCTGGAAATGGTCCTGCGCTCGGCCCTGGCCATGCGCGAGGAGGGCGAGAAGGTCCTCGGCCTCGACCACCTCACCGACAGCCTGCTGGACGAACTGACCGCCAGTTGCCGCCAGCCCGGCAGCATCCGCGAGAACGAGCTGGAGCTGATCCGTGGCGCGCTGGACCGCCACCAGGGCAATGTCTCGGCCGCCGCCGATTCTCTCGGCATCAGCCGCGCGACCCTGTATCGCAAGTTGAAGCAGCTGCGCGGATGACATTTCCTGTAGGAGCGAATTCATTCGCGAAGGACCGCGCAGCGGTCCATGGCATCAGCCGCGAACCTGTCACCCGAATCGCGAATGAACTCGCTCCCACAACAGCCAACCGACATTCCGGCATTCCATGACCCGCCTCTTCCTCAAGCTGGTGGAAACCAGCGACCCTGACCTGTTGCGCCGTGCCCTAGCCTGGCTCTATGGCTTCGTGCGCCCGCAATTGCGCGCCATCCTGGTGTTGCTGGGCCTGTCCCTGGCCGCATCCCTGCTGGTGCTGGCCCAGCCCTGGCTGACCAAGACCCTGATCGACGACGGCTTGTTGGCCAAGGACTTCGGCATGCTGGTGCAGGTGGCCGTGGCGATGATCGCCGTCGGCATCCTCGGCACGGTGCTGTCCGGCATCAACCGCTATCTGCACACGCGGCTTTCCGGACGCATCCTTTTTGCCCTGCGAGATGACCTTTATCGCCACCTCCAGCAGCTTTCGCCCGCCTTCTATGGGCGCAAGCGCATCGGCGACATCCTTTCCCGACTGGATGGCGATGTAGCGGAGATCCAGCGTTTCGCCGTGGATTCACTGTTCTCCGCCGTCTCCAGCGTCATTGGCCTGATCGGCGCAGTGGCGCTCATGTTGCTGCTGTCCTGGCAGCTGTCGTTGCTGCTGGCGCTGTTGATCCCCATCGAAGTGCTCTGGCTGCGCTGGATGCGGCGCAAGGTGGAACGGGAAGTGCGCAGCCTGCGCGAGCGCTCGGCAGACGTGTCCTCCTTCCTGGTGGAAACCCTGCCGGCGATGAAGTTCATCCAGGCCGCGGGCCAGCAAAAGCGCGAATCCCGTCGTCTGGAAGGTCTGGGCCAGGGCTATATGAGCCAGTTGCTGCGGGTGCAGGTCACTGAGTTCTTCACTCACGCCGTGCCCGGCACGCTCACCTCGCTGTCCCGCGCCTGCGCATTCCTTATAGGCGGCTACTGGGTGATCCAGGGCACCTGGCAACTGGGCGCGCTGATCGCCTTTTCCACCTATCTCGGCATGGCCGTCGGGCCGGTGCAGAGCTTGCTGGGCCTGTATGTCGCCCTGCAGCGCATGACCGTCAGCCTTGGTCGGGTGATGGAACTGCAACAGGAACCTGTGCCGGTACGCCAGCCCGAAGCACCGAAACCCATGCCGGAGGGTAGGGGGGAGCTGCGCCTGGAGGGCGTGCACTTCGCCCATGAACAGCGTGCAGGTAACGTGCTGAACGGCTTGGACGCGGTGATCCCCGCGGGGCTCAAGGTGGCCGTGAGCGGCGCTTCCGGCGTCGGCAAGTCGACCCTCATCGACCTGCTGCAACGCTTCTACGACCCGGACCAGGGGCGCGTCCTGCTGGATGGCGCCGACTTGCGCGAGCTTGACCTCTTCGCCCTGCGCCGGCGCATTGCCGTCGTCAGCCAGGACATCGTCCTGTTTCGTGGCACGCTGGCCGAGAACCTTTCCTACAGTGCCCCGGACGCCAGCCGCGAAGCCCTGGAACAGGTGGCGCGGCTGGCTCGCCTCGATAGCCTGATCGAGTCCCTGCCATTGGGCCTGGACAGTCCGCTGGGCGAGCGCGGCCAGCAGCTCTCCGGCGGCCAGAAACAGCGCATCGCCATCGCCCGCGCGTTGCTGCAGGACCCGCTGATCCTGGTGCTGGACGAAGCGACCTCGGCGGTGGACGAAGCCACCGAGCGTGAGGTGATCGCCGCCATCGACCAGCTCTTTGCCGGACGCACGCGCATCCTCATCAGCCACCGGCCTTCCACCCTGGCTCAGGCCGATATCGCCTTTCGTATGGAGCACGGCCAACTGCACGGCCTGGAACCCGAGCAGGTGACTCATGGCCATTGAACTCGCCATCGGCATCATCGACAGCGGCTTTGCGCTGGAACAGGGCGGGCTCGTCGCTCAATCGCGCCGTTTCTGGCTGGAAGGCGGGGAATTGAAGGAAGGCGACACCCAGCCCGACGCCCTTGGCCACGGCAGCGTGGTGCTGGACACCCTGACGAGCCAGTGCGGCCCGGTCCGCCTCTGTGTCGCCCAGGTCTTCGCTGAGCGCTGGCAGACCAGCCCCTTGCAGATTGCCGCCGCCTTGCATTGGCTGATCGACCAGGACGTCGCGCTGGTGAACATGAGCCTTGGTCTGCGCAACGACCGCCCGGTGCTGCGCGAAGCCTGTGTGCTCGCCCATGCCGCCGGCATCCTGCTCTGCGCCTCAAGCCCCGCCCAGGGCGATCCGGTGTACCCGGCCGCTTATCCGGGCGTGATCCGCGTGACCGGTGACGCCCGCTGCGCGCCGGGGCAATGGTCCTGGCTGAACAGCCCCCAAGCCGACTTCGGTGCTCATGTGGCGGCGGCCAACGGCTTGGCCGGCTCCAGTGTCGGCTGCGCGGCACTGAGCGGAGTCATCGCCGGCTACCTGCAAGCCCGTCCTGGCGCCAGTCGTGAGTCGCTACTGGAGTGGCTGCGCGAAGGCGCCACCTACGAAGGGCCGGAGCGTCGTGGTCATGTCTGAAATCGTCGTGCTCGGCGCGGGCCCTGCCGGCGCAGCGGTCGCATTGGGGTTGAAGCGACTCGGCTATGGCGTGCGTGTGATCAGTGAATGGCGGCGCTTTGCAGCAGTTGAAGGCGTCTCCCAGCGCGTGCTGGACGGCCTGCGTCAGGCTGGCCTGCAACAGGCACTCGCCTGTGCTGCGGCCCCTTCGCCCCGTCGGGTGCTGTGGAATGGCGACGGCCAATCCATCAACCAGGAATCCCTGCTGGATCGCCCTCGCTTCGATGCGGCCATCCGCGAAGACCTGCGCGAGGCCGGTATCGAAGTACTGGAAGCTCGCGTGTTGAAAGTGGAAAGCACCGATGACGGTCACCTGATCCAGATCGAAGCGGGCGAACCACTGCGCGCCGACTTCCTCGTTGAAGCCCGTGGTCGCCAGGCGCCCCTGGCCGGGGGGCGTCTGCGCGGGCCGGAAACCCTGAGCCTGCTGAACCAGTGGCAGGAATCACCCGGCCGTCCGGGTTCGGCGGTGGAAAGCCTGCGCGATGGCTGGGCCTGGATGGCGCGCCTGGAGGATGGGCGCTGCTACTGGCAGATCACCCTGGACGCCCGTGACCTGCCGCCCAAGGACCAACTCCCCGATTACTGCGCTCAGCGTCGTGCCGAATCGACACTGGTGCGCGAGCTGTTTGGCGAAAGTGCGTTGCACCCCGCCAGCCTGCACGCCCGCAGCAGCACCGCCATTCTCTTTCATGAAGCCAGCGGCGCGAACTGGCTGAGGGTTGGGGACGCCGCCATGGCAGTGGACCCGCTCTCCGGCAACGGCATCTTCCAGTCTCTGTCTTCCGCCCTGCAGGCACCGGCGGTGATCAATACCATGCTGCAACGCCCGGAGCGCACCGACCTTGCCCGTCGGTTCCACCAGCGCCGGGTGGAACACCTCTTCCTGCGTTTCGCCCGCACCGGTCGGGACTTCTACGCCCTGGAACAGCGCTGGCCCGACCAGCCCTTCTGGCGCGACCGCCGCATCTGGCCGGATGCCGAACCCATGCATGCAGCAGCCGATTTCAGTCGGGTGAGGGTAGCGCGCGCCCCGGTGATCCACGGCGATCTGATCGACGAAGCCGAAGTCGTGGTCACCGCCGACCAGCCCCTGGGCATCTGGCACCTGCAAGGTGTCGAACTCGCGCCCATCATCAATGCCCTCCGTCGAGGGGACCTGGATCGTGCACTGGCCACCTTGCCCGAATCCCAACGGCGGATGGTGCAAGGCTGGTTGCTGGCGCAGGGCTATCGGCCCTGAAGTCCCGGCAGTACAGCCTGTACGATGGATGGCACTCTTTCCGTCCACCTGATCCCCAGCCAGCCTGCAAACGCCATTATTTTGCTGTCACGGTCCTACGCAAAAAGACCTATCAGGCAATAGCGCTGTCGCATTTGGATCGGCGGGCATCGTCCTCGCGCAAGTCGCCTTTCACCTGTCGCGCGACCATCGCGGGGCAGTGATCATTGCCCGCCACGGCAGGTTCAAAACCTTACAAGAAGAAAGGCATTCAAAGCTTGAGGAGGCCCATGCACAAGACACCTGGATCACCCGTCGACAAGGTCGTTTTCTGGGGGGCTGCGGCGATTTCAGCCTCGTTGGTCACCTGGGGGGCACTCGCGCCCACGGCCATGGCGACGGCGTCGCAGGCGCTGCTGAACACCATCATCGACTGGTTCGGCTGGAGCTTCGTCCTCTCCACGGCGTTCTTCCTGGGTTTCGCGCTGTTCCTGGCTTTCAGCCGCTTCGGCCGAATCAGACTGGGCAAGGACGACGAACAGCCCGAGTTCAGCACGTCGTCGTGGATCGCGATGATGTTCAGCGTCGGCATGGGGATCGGCCTCATGTTCTGGGGCGTGGCCGAGCCGATCACACACTTTTCGACGCTGCCCAACGACCTGGCGCAGCCGCACTCCAGGGAAGCGGCCAAGGTCGCAATGGGTTACGCCTACTTCCATTGGGCGTTCCATCCCTGGGCGATCTACGCCATCGTCGGCCTGGTGATGGCTTACTTCTCGTTCCGCAAGGGACTGCCGAACCTGATCTCCAGCGCCTTTACGCCACTGATCGGCGAGGCAGGCGTGCGCGGGCCATTGGGCAAGTCGATCGACGTGCTGGCGGTTCTGGCCACTCTTTTCGGCACTGCCACCTCGCTCGGCCTGGGCGCGCAGCAGATCAACAGCGGCCTGAACTACCTCTGGCACACCGGCGAATCGAACAGCATTGCATTGGCGATCATTGCGGTGATGACGGTGCTCTTCATCCTTTCCGCAGTGTCCGGCGTGGGCAAGGGGGTGCAGTTCCTGAGCAACGTCAACATGGTGGTCGCGGTGTTGTTGTTGCTGTTCCTGGCGGCGGTTGGCCCCAGCGTATTCATCATGAACACCCTGGTCGCATCGATAGGCGAATACCTCCGCGAACTGGTGCCGATGTCGTTCCGTACCGCGGCTTTCAGCGATGGCAAGTGGCTCGCTGGCTGGACCATCTTCTACTGGGCCTGGTGGATATCCTGGGCTCCCTTCGTCGGTACCTTCATCGCGCGAATTTCGCGAGGCCGCACCATTCGCGAGTTCGTCATCGGCGTCATCTTCATTCCCAGCGGCGTCACCATGGTCTGGTTCGCGATCATGGGCGGCGCGGCCCTCTACTCGGAGCTGGCAGGCGCGGGTGGCATTGCCGCAGCGGTGAATGACCAGGGACCGGCAGTGGCGCTCTTCACGTTGCTGTCCCAGTATCCCGCTGCCACGCTGACTTCGTTTGCGGCCATTGTGCTGGTCGGCGTGTTCTTCATCTCGGGAGCCGACGCGGGTTCCATTGTCATGGGCATGCTGTGTGCCCGCGGCAGCCTGCAGCCGCCAGGCTGGCTGGTGGTGCTATGGGGCACGCTGGCCAGTGCGGCGGCCTCGGTGCTGCTGGTGATGGGCGGCCTGGTAGCGTTGCAGACCGCCGCCATCATCTTCGCCGCGCCATTCCTGGCGGTGATGGTGGGCTTGTGCGTGTCGCTGTGGAAGGCACTGCTGAGCGAGCGGCAGGTCGGCGTGGCGCATGACCCGCTTGCCGCGCTCCGCGACCGAGCGCCAGCCGCTTTGGATTGAAGATGAAGCCCCAAGCGCCGCGCAAGTTTCACCCCCACGCGCGCGGCCAACCCCCCTCTCCCTCGGGGAGAGGGCTGGGGTGAGGGAATTTGATCTCAGCCCGGACTGGACAGGTCTCCCCTGTAGGGGTGAACTCATTCGCCAAGGGCAAGGCAGTTGCCCCTCGGCAACAACCCTCTGACCTCCATCGCCAGCCACCGGATGCTCACTGCCACGCTGCAAGGCTATCGCCGGGCCCGTCCGCGTTGCGCCGGAAGAAGTCGCGCAGGTGCTCGACGAAGAAGGACACCTTTGCCGACAGGTTGAGGCGTTCGAGATAGACCGCGTAGATGTCTGCAGGCGGTGTTTCATAGTCCCCCAACACTTCCACCAGGCGGCCGGCGCGCAGGTGACTGGCGAGGTTCCACTCGGCGCGCATGAGAATGCCGTGACCATCCAGCGCCCAGTTCAGCGCCACCTCGCCATCGTTGGTGCTGAGGCCGCCGCGTACCTTTATCGACTCCGTCTGCTTGCCCAGGCTCAGGCGCCAGATGCCGAAGGCCGCATCGTTCTGACGTAGCACGATGCAGTTGTGCTGCACCAGGTCCTTGGGTGTTTCGGGACGACCGAAGGCCTCGAGGTAGGCCGGTGCAGCACACAACCTGCGGCGGTTCGCGGCGATCTTGCGGGCGATCAGCCGGGAGTCGGGCAACTCACCGAAGCGGATGGCGACGTCGATGGCATCGTCCGGCAGGTTGATCGGCCGGTCGGTCAGGTGCAGCTGTACCTCGACTTCCGGATAGCGCCTGACGAACGAAGAGATCGCCGGGCCGACATGGGTGCGGCCGAAGCCCAGCGGCGCATTGACGCGCAGCAGCCCCTTGGGCTCGGCCCGGCTGCTCGACACCTGACTCTCCATTTCCTCGATCTCGCCAAGGATCCGTTGCGCGTTGATCAGATAGAGCTCGCCCTCGGCGGTGAGGCTGATGCTGCGCGTGGTGCGATTGAGCAGGCGCACGCCAAGGCGCTGCTCGAGTTGCGCAAGCCGCTTGGAAACCGCCGGCGGCGTCAGATTGAGCTCCCGCGCAGTGGCTGCAAGGCTTCCCGCCCTGACCAGTTGGGTGAAGAAGGCCAGCTCCGATACCTGATTCATAATTAACCTGAAGGAAACAATGAAATAACTTTCATTGTATTACGCGACTTCAGGAAAACCATTAACTTTGCTTTCGTGAATTACCCACATGAAATCTGGGTCATTTGCCAGCCACAGCCTGATGCGGCCGCCCGGGCGCCAACTACATCCGACTCACAACAATAATTCGGAGAAAACCATGGCCAAGCGATACCTAGGAAAGCTCTATGTCCAGGTTCTGATCGGCGTGACCATCGGCATCTTGCTCGGTGCGATCTGGCCCCAGTTCGGTGCCGATCTGAAGCCTATCGGCGATGCCTTCATCAAGCTGATCAAGATGGTCTTCGCGCCAATCATCTTCGCCACGGTGGTGCTCGGCATCGCCAAGATGGAGAACATGAAGGAGCTCGGCCGGGTCGGCATGCGCTCGCTGATCTACTTCGAAGTCCTCTCGACCTTCGCCCTGGTGCTGGGCCTGGTGGTAGTCAACTTCGTGCAGCCCGGCCAGGGCATGAACGTCGACCCGGCCACCCTCGACATCAAGAGCATCTCTACCTACACAGCCACCGCGGCGAGTAGCTCCGGCAGCTTCACCGACTTCCTGCTGCACATCATTCCCGCCAGCGTCACCGACGCATTCGCCAAGAACGAAATCCTGCAGATCCTGCTGTTCTCGACCCTGTTCGGCATCGCCCTGGCTCACCTGGGACCGCGCGGCAAGCCAGTGGTGGATGTACTGGAAGCCTTCTCCCACGGCATGTTCTACATCGTCGGCATGGTCATGCGCGTTGCACCGCTGGCTGCCTGCGGCGCGATGGCCTTCACCGTCGGCAAGTACGGTCTTGGCTCGATCGTTTCGCTCGGCAAGCTGATGGCGACCATGTACCTGACCTGCTTCCTGTTCGTGGTCTTCGTCCTCGGCTTCATCGCCCGCTTGTCCGGCTTCAGCCTCTGGAAGTTCCTCAAGTACCTCAAGGAAGAACTGTTCACCGTGCTGGGCACCAGTTCCTCGGAATCGGTCGTGCCACAACTGATGAACAAGTTGGAGAGCGTCGGCGTCTCCAAGCCGGTGGTGGGGCTGGTGATTCCCTCCGGGCTGACCTTCAACCCCGACGGCCAGTGCATCTACTACACCATGGCGGCCATCTTCATTGCCCAGGCCACCAACACACCGTTGACCCTGACCGACCAGTTGATCGTGCTCGGCGTGCTGCTGCTCACCTCGAAAGGCTCGGCGGGCGTCACTGGCTCCGGCTTCATCACCCTGGCCGCCACCCTGGCCTCGATGGACAACATCCCGGTCGCCGGCATGGTGCTGCTGCTCGGTGTCGACCGCTTCATGTCCGAGGCGCGCGCCATCACCAACACCATCGGCAATGCGGTTGGAACCATGGCCATCGCCAAGTGGGTCGGTGCCCTCGACAAATCCCGAATGGATCAGGTGCTGAGCGGCAGCGAACTGCCGGAACAGAGCCAGGCGCAGCAATCATCGCTGCCGAACCACGCCGTAAAGCCGGCCACGACCGCCAGCGGCGCCTGACTCAGCGGACCCGCCAACAGAACACCCAAAGACCCGCCTTGTGATGCAGTGAGGAATAAGAAGATGGATAACGAATCAGCCGTTCAATCGCTTACCGACGTGATGGCAAAGTTCACCGCCTATATCGGCAAGCGCCTGCCGAAGGACGTCAAGGAAAAGACCGCAAAATTGCGCGCCGCGGAGACCAATTCCCTGGCCATCGAGATCTACGATTCGATGGCCGAGAACCAGGACTACGCGGACAAGCTCGACCGCCCGAGCTGCCAGGATACTGGTGTCATCCAGTACTTCATTGCCGCCGGCGCCCGGTTCCCGCTGTTGGGTGAACTCGAAAACATCCTGCAGAACGCGACCCTGGAAGCCACCAAGAAGGGACCGCTGCGGCACAACGCCGTGGAGACCTTCGACGAGAAGAACACCGGCACCAACACCGGTTCGAAGATCCCGTGGCTGGACTGGGAAATCATCCCCGACGCCGACTATGCGCTGATCGACGTCTACATGGCCGGCGGCGGCTGCACCTTGCCGGGTTCGGCCAAGGTGCTGATGCCCGGACAGGGCTACGAAGGGGTGACCGAGTTCGTCTTCGACGTGATCACCTCGCGCGGCGTGAACGCCTGCCCGCCGCTACTGGTCGGCGTCGGCGTGTCCACTTCGGTGGAAACCGCGGCGCGCCTGTCCAAGCGGGCCATCCTGCGTCCGGTGGACTCCTCCCACCCGAACGCGAACGCCGCGATGATGGAAAGGCTCCTCGAAGAGGGCCTCAACGAGATCGGCATTGGTCCGCAGGGGTTGACCGGCAACAGCAGCGTAATGGGCGTCAACATCGAATCCTCGGCGCGTCACCCGTCGACCATTGGCGTGGCCGTCTCCACCGGTTGCTGGGCGCACCGTCGCGGCAAGATCCGCATCAATGCTGACCTGTCCTACGACATCCTCTCCCACGAAGGAGTAGTACTGTGAAAAAAGTCCTCTCGACCCCGATCAAGGATGAAGACCTCGCGGCCCTCAACGTCGGCGACGTGGTCTACCTGACCGGCCAACTGGTGACCTGCCGCGACGTGGCGCACCGCCGACTGATCGAGCTCAAGCGCGAACTGCCGGTCGACTTGCGCGGCGGGGCGATCTTCCACGCCGGTCCCATCGTCCGCAAGAAGGACGACGGCAGTTTCGAAATGGTGTCCATCGGACCGACCACCAGCATGCGCATGGAGAAGTTCGAACGTCAGTTCATCGAGGAAACCGGCGTCAAGCTGATCATCGGCAAGGGCGGCATGGGCCCGGAAACCACCGCCGGCTGCCTGGAGAACAAGGCTGTGCATGCGGTATTCCCCGGCGGTTGCGCGGTTCTTGCCGCGACCAAGGTGGAGGAGATCGAACGCGCGGAGTGGCAGGACCTGGGCATGCCGGAAACCCTCTGGGTGAACCGGGTTCGCGAGTTCGGCCCGCTGATCATCTCCATCGATACCAAGGGCAACAACCTGTTCGAGCAGAACAAGGCGCGCTTCAACGAGCGCAAGGGCGCTGTCATCGAGAAGATCAACAGCCAGGTGCGCTTCATCAAGTGACCTGGCCAGCGATCACGGCAGGGAAGCCGTGATCGCCCCCTTGCGGTGCAAGACGTGCTCCTTGCTCCCGTCTCCCGGACATGCCTCCTGGCGGGTTTCCGCCATCTTCTGTCCGGGTAGTGGCGTTCTTTCCCCACTCCATCGCCGGGAATTCCCACCAGGTTCCCGAAATAGACGCACCACGAGCGTCGGGTACAGGTCTTGCAATCATGAACGGCAAAGACCAGACAACGACTCAAGGGATAAGACCATGCAGAAAGCCTGTCACCATGAGCTGCGCAACGCCTTCCGTGCCCTGCTTGCCAGTCCAGCCTGTTACCACACCGCATCGGTGTTCGATCCCTTGTCGGCACGCATCGCCGCGGACCTCGGTTTCGAGGTCGGCATCCTTGGCGGTTCGGTCGCATCCCTGCAGGTGCTCGCCGCACCGGACATCGCCCTGATCACCCTCAGTGAGTTCGCCGAGCAGGCCACTCGCATCGGCAGGGTGGCCCGCCTGCCAGTTATCGCCGACGCCGACCACGGCTATGGCAACGCGCTCAACGCGATGCGTACGGTGATTGAACTGGAGCGCGCCGGCGTCGCCGCGCTGACCCTCGAAGACACCCTGTTGCCGGCACAATTCGGCCGCAAGTCCTATGACCTGATCAGCGTCGAAGAGGGAATCGGCAAGCTGCGCGCAGCCCAGGAAGTCCGCGACGACCGCGCGCTGGCGATCATCGCCCGCACTCACGCCGGCGTGCAGCCGTTGGCCGACGTCATCCACCGCACCCGCGCTTACCAGGGCGCCGGCGCCGATGGCATTTGCCTGGTCGGTGTGAAGGACTTCGCTCATCTCGAGGCCATCGCCGAAGACCTGCGCGTGCCGCTGATGCTGGTCACCTACGGCAACCCGGAACTGCGCGACGACAGCCGACTGGCCGAGCTGGGTGTGCGCATCGTGGTGGACGGTCATGGTGCCTACTTCGCAGCGGTCAAAGCCACCTACGACAGCCTGCGCGAACAGCGTGGCATCCCAATCGGCAACGGCCTCAATGCCTCGGAATTGGTAACCCGGTACACCTGCCCCGACGACTACATCGCCTGGGCGCGGGAGTACATGAACGTCAAGGAATGATGCTGCAGCCTGACTGGCGATTAACATCGCCTCCACAGGCAATCTCGGCTCAGATCCGCAGGATGGGTTGAGGTACGAAACCCATGCGGACCATGGTTGATGGTTTCTCACGTCCAACCCCGCCGCGCAGGGCCACGGATGCAGCGGCTGCATTCACGGCGATACCTCCTCATGCGTGTCCTCGTAACGAATTCAGAACCGCGTACAGCTTCTCCCGCACGGCTTCTGTGAACTGACTCGGTGGCCTAACGGCATTGGCTGGCAATGACTCTTCGCAAAAAATCGCAAATTCCTCCGCGATCTGTTCGCACAAGTTGCGCAGCTTTTCGGGCGTATCCCAGAGCGTTGGGTCTACGGCCGGCAGCACTATCATCTTGTGGCTGGCGAGGCTCTCGAACTGGAGGTTGATCGCCCCATCCTCCTGCCGTGTCACGATGCAGTGAAATCCCGGCATCAATTCTTCGAAAAGCACTTCAATGCCCCGATTTTCGCTGGTGATGTTCATCGTGGGTTCTCCTCGACCCGGAAGGTGATCAGCGATCGCCGAGAGGGCAGGTCAGCAGTCGGGTGAACTGAACACCGGGCACCCATATTCATCGATGTGCAGCAGCTTGCTGAGCGCATCCTGGGCAGCCAGTGCCCCATCGGACCTGCGCTTGAAGTGAGTGCGGTAATAGACCTGGTGGAGTTGGGGTTCGATATCGGGGTGATGCAGCTTGATGGCGATGAATGCCGGGACGTGATCACCGTTGAGGCGGGTTTCGGTCCAGGCAGCATGCCCGGGGAAGTCTCGTCGGTTCATGGCGGCCTCCTGCTGGGGTGCAACTCAGACATTGCGGATGTCAAATATGAACCAGCAACCAGAATCCGGGATGAGGTATCGATGAATGGCGTGCCCTGGTACTCAGGCAGACGAACGGTCCGAAATTTACGGGAACGGCTGTCCATTACTACGTTGTCTAAGTATCCGTTTTGTCAGGCCGCTGGATAACACCGGAGGCACCATGAAGCGCCTGCTTCAACAACGACTTCAAGATCAAGTGGATTCAGTCCTTCCCGGCTTCGAGGTCCTGTGCGAGTTCGGCCTGGGCCAGGTCATCGAGATCCGCCTGCGGCGAATCAAGTCGCACGAGTCGATACGCATAACGGGCGTACAGCTGGCCGACCTCCGTGGACCGGGCGCGCTTGATAGGACGGTCGAGCAGCTCCTGTTCGAGATTCAGGCAATTGTCGGCGATCTGCCTGCCCAGGACCCTGTAAGGACGGGGTAACGTGAAGCCCGGCGAGCAGGCCCTCATCGGCTCGTGACGACCTCCGCCTGATTTCAGAGGAGACGCAGCATGGACCGATTCACCGGCGGCTGCCTCTGCGGCAACGTCCGAATCGTGGCGTCGGGGCGCCCGTACCGGGTTGGCCTTTGTCACTGCCTCGACTGCCGCAAGCATCACGGGGCTCTTTTCAACGCCTGCGCGGTGTTTCCTCAGGATGCCGTGACGATCGAGGGCGAAACTCAAGACTCCGCTGGTCGATTTTTCTGTCCCCGCTGCGGCTCGTCCGTTTTCGCCCGTACCGCAGACGAAATCGAAGTGAACCTCGGCGCCCTGGATGCTCCAGACCAACTGATGCCGACCTACGAAAGCTGGGTTGTGCGTCGCGAGTCCTGGTTGCCGCCGTTCCCGCTCGCAAGGCGCTACGAGCATGATCGTGATTCGACGGGGCGCCTTGAGGAGTAGGCAGGAACGTTGCGTTCGAGCAGACGAGTCAGCCGATGGCCTTGGCCATTTCAGTGGTGGCGGCCCAGCCCAGCTCTTCATAGACCGGCTTGCCTGCATCGGTCGCGTGCAGCACGGCGAAGCTCAATCCGCGCTGGGCGAACTCCGCTTCCGCCAACTTCATCAGGGACGAAGCCAGGCCGCGGCGCCGATAGGCAGGTTCGACGAACACATTCAGCACATAGCCGCGCTGGTCCAGGTTCGGATGGGCCGGGTGGGGTGGCCAGTCGATACTCATGAGGCCTATCGCCGCCACGGGCTGTCCACCGTCCATCAATGCAAAACCATAGTAACGGCCATCGACCAGGCGCTGATGTAACCAGGGGCGGAAGTGCTCGGTCATCACCCGCAACTCCGAAGGAACTCCGCCTGCCTCGAGGAACATGGTTTCGCGATGCCGGCAGATCATCGGAAGGTCATCCGGCTCCAGCCGACGCACCTTAAAACCTGAAAAGTCGATGTCATCGAGCATCTCTTTCATCGCCTGGAACCGTTCGGAGTGGTCGATGCTAAGGCGGTTACAAGGTGCGTGATAGGTGCAGATCCAAACGAAATCCGCCATACAGAAATTCGATTCAGCCGCGCGAAGGGACGCCCTCAACCGGCTTGCTGCTTGCCATGCAGATCCACTCGTTCCTGGCTTGCCGCAGATCCTCCAGCCCGTGCAGTAGATCGGTTGTGCTCAACAGCGACATGGCATCGCGCAGATGTTGCAGGCCGAGCGTCTGGCCGCTTTTGCAGGCTTGCCATTGCTGTTCGGCGGCCTGGCGAGGATCGTCGAATTGCGTACCGAGTTGGGCAATGCCATTTCGCAGCGTCAGTGGCTTCAGCTTTGACAAGAACCCTGGAAAGTCTGCGAGAAATTGCTCGATGAATCGGCGCAACTCCTCTGGTGGGGTAGAAGGCGACTGGAGCCCGAAGAGGATGCCGGGCCGTCCACCGACGCGCCGATAGCCTGACAGGACGCCATAGCCCAGTTGCAGCTCGGTGCGCATGCGCTGAAAGAAGGCGGGCTCGATCAGCTGCGCAAGTGCACGCCAGATGGCCTCGGTGAGCGTGTCCTCACCGGGTTGGGCACAGAACAGCAGGAGTGCGTGTTGCGGGTCGGCCGTTTCGAATCGAGTCCAGGGCAGTTCGGCGGGGTTTCGTCCATTCGAAGGCAGGGGACCGAATGCCCGGCCGGGTAGCGCACGGGTCTGAGCGACTACCTGAGCCTGGGTCCGGGCATCCAGCCCGAATGCGAGGCCATCCCAGTTGGCCGATCGCCAGAAGTCATCCCAGGCGGACTCCAGCGCTTCAGCGGAAAATGGCTCGCAATCCGCCTCTGCGCCCTGATCCAGGCGGTAGAACATTTGCTGGATGAGGATGCCGCTGGATTGCCTCGCGCGGGACGATACGGACGGCGGCGTCGGCATGACCTCGAGTTGTTCGAGTACCGCCTGCAGTGCTGATGGAATCACGCGAGCGATTCCAATGAATGCAATCTCCCAATCCGTTTGCAGATGGGTCAGGCGGATTTCCAGACCGGCTTGCCGCGCTTCATCAATCATAGCGGCCAGCTTCGTGCGCAACATGGCAAACAAACGGTGCTGCGTGGGTCTGGCCGAGGCTGCGCGCCAACGCAGGAAGAGGGCGCCCTGGCCACTGGGGCTGGGTGGTTCGGGGGCAAGTTGCAGACCCCCAGGGTGAGGTGGTTGGTCGGGTGCAACGTCAGGCCATCGCTCCTCGCCCAGGAAGCGGTTTGTGGGCGGGAGTTGCCAATGTTGGGGCGCGGGCGAGCTGGCCGCGCGTGGATGGCCGCCGCGCAGATGCACCAGCTGCGCAGGCTGCAGTTGGGCCAGCACGGCGGGGAGGGCGGCAAGCATTTTTCGGCCTGATCCGGGCCATTGCCGGTCGTTGCACAACCAGTGTCGGGCCAGTGCCAATGGCCGCATGGTTTCCAGCTGGCGCAGTTGCACGCGAGCGTACTCGTCATGCAAGGCGTCCTTGTCCTGCACGCCGGCAAAGAACTCCAGCCAGCTGAACAGCAGGGCGATGGCATCCGGCTGATCGGCAGATGGCGGGCACGCCAGTTGCAGGTCGAGTTGCAGGATGGCCTGCCGTTCTCCGACCTTGGACAGCTTGATGTTCAGCCGCTCTGCGATCCCTGCGTCGCGGAGATGGCCGAACCAGCTGCCAGGCCCCTCGTGGGCCAGCCAGAAGGCGATGAAGTCGAGGGTCAGTTCGGCGTCTCGCGGCAGGCTGTCGAGGACGAAGGCCAGGCTCAGCTCGGAATCGGAGGGCGCGGGCGCAAGGCCGTTCCGAAGGGGGAAGAGGGCGGGCGGAGACGCTCGTCTCAGCAGCGGGGCGCTGCCGAGCTGTGCTGCATGGCGCTGCGCCAGCCAGTGCAGTTCATGGAGCGGCTGCGGGCCCGCCAGCACCAGGGTCTTCTGGCCGGTTCGATAGAACTGGCGGTGGTGTTCGTGCAGTGCTGCCTGGAAGGCCGGCTGGCGAATCGGCAGGCTGTAGCGATTGCCGGCATGGAAGCGGGCGCAAGGATGGTTCCGCGGCAGACTGGCCGCCAGTGGCAGGGCGCTACGCCCGTCGGCGTGTGTCCAGGCGAGGAACTCGGCATGCAGCACCTCGCGCTCCCTTTCCTGGCTCTGCAGCGCTAACAATGGCGCGGCGATCATGTCGCATAGGCGCGCCAAGCCGCCGTCGAAGGCGCTGCGCGGCAGCTCGAAGAAAAAGTCGGTATGACGTTCGCGGGTGGTCGCGTTGACGTCGCCGCCCTGGGCCAGGACGAATGGAATCAGGCCCTGTCCCAAGGGGAAGCTGGCACTGCCGAGGAAGACCAGGTGTTCGAGGAAGTGCGCCAGGCCGGGAAAGGCCTGAGGAGCATCATGGCTGCCCGCATGTATCCGCAGGGCCGCAGCGGCCCTGCCTAGGCCAGGCTGGTGGAGCAGGACCAGTTCCAGGCCATTGTCCAGGCGGGTGCGCAAGGGGCTGGGTCCGGGGGCGGCGAGTCGGCTGTTCATGATCTCAGCGGCTCGTCGCGATGAGCCGGGCATTCTTCTCGTTGCGATAGGTCAGTTGTTCCGGCGGCTTGGCGGCATGCTCCGCTTCTTCCCGGGCCGCCAGTATCTGGCCGTGGTGTGCCGACTTGGCGCAGACCGGGTCGGCGTTGCTGGCGTCGCCGGTGAGCAGGAAGGCCTGGCAGCGGCAACCGCCGAAGTCCTTTTCCTTCTCGTCGCAGGAGCGGCACGGCTCGGGCATCCAGTCGTAGCCACGGAAACGGTTGAAACCGAAGGACTCATACCAGATATGCCGCAGCGAGTGCTCGAGCACATTCGGGAACTGCACCGGCAACTGGCGGGCGCTGTGGCACGGCAGCGCGGTGCCATCCGGGGTGATGTCGAGGAACAGGCTGCCCCAGCCGTTCATGCAGGCCTTGGGGCGTTCCTCGTAGTAGTCCGGGGTGACGAAGATCAGCTTGCACGGGTGCTTCTCGGCGGCGAGCTTGTCCCGGTACTCATTGGTGATGCGCTCGGCCCGTTCCAGCTGGGCGCGGGTCGGCAGCAACCCGGCGCGGTTCAGCTCGGCCCAGCCGTAGAACTGGCAGGTGGCGAGTTCGACGAAGTCCGCCTCCAGCTCCAGGCACAGTTCGATGATCCGCTCGATGCTGTCGATGTTGTGCCGGTGGATGACGAAGTTCAGCACCATCGGGTAGCCCTGGGCCTTCACCGCGCGGGCCATGGCCAGCTTCTGGGCGAAGGCCTTGCGCGAGCCGGCCAGCAGGTTGTTCACCTCCTCGTCGGCGGCCTGGAAGCTGACCTGGATATGGTCCAGCCCGGCGTCCTTGAAGGCGGCAATGCGCGCCTCAGTGAGGCCGATGCCGGAGGTGATCAGGTTGGTGTAGTAGCCCAGCTCCCGCGCGGCGTGGATCAACTCTTCCAGGTCCTGGCGCACCAGCGGCTCGCCGCCGGAGAAGCCGAGTTGCGCCGCGCCCAGCTCACGGCCCTGGCGGAACACCTCGATCCACTGGGCGGTCGTCAGTTCCTCGCCCTGTTTCGCGAAGTCCAGGGGGTTCGAGCAGTACGGGCACTGCAGCGGGCAGCGATACGTCAGCTCGGCCAGCAGCCAGAGCGGCAGGCCGATATTGTGCTCAGCGGAGCTGGATCCAGAACTTTTCACTGGCGACCTCCATGAACTGCACGACGTCATCCGCCAGGTCCGGCGCATCCGGATACTGTGCGCTCAGGTTGCGAATGATCGAGTCGACATCGCGTTGACCGTCGATCTGCGTGGCAATGGCACCGGCACTTTCGTTGAGGCGGATCATCCCTTCCGGGTAAAGCAGCACATGGCAGTTCTGCGCCGGCTCCCACTGCAAACGATAGCCACGGCGAAACTGCGGGATCTGATGGATATCGAACTCGCTCACAGGGCAATCCCCCGGTGCCAGACCCGCTCACGGGTCACCGTGTGGTAAGGCGGACGGTCCAGCTCGTACGCCATGCTCATGGCGTCGAGCATGCTCCAGAGCACGTCCAGCTTGAATTGCAGGATTTCCAGCATGCGTTGCTGGGCTTCCCAGGTGCGGTAATGCTCGAGGGTGATGCGCAGGCCGTGCTCGACGTCGCGGCGCGCCTCCTTCAGGCGCTTGCGG
Source organism: Pseudomonas sp. JS3066 (assembly GCF_036328175.1). Classification (NCBI taxonomy): domain Bacteria; kingdom Pseudomonadati; phylum Pseudomonadota; class Gammaproteobacteria; order Pseudomonadales; family Pseudomonadaceae; genus Pseudomonas; species Pseudomonas sp. JS3066. The sequence continues at coordinate 2,996,812 of NZ_CP143312.1, read as the reverse complement.
AAGTAGTCGTAGCCGCTGGCGTCGATCCACGGATAATGCTGCGGCCAGCTGTCCAGCCGCGACTGGTGGATCTGCGGGGCGAACAGCTCGGTCAGCGAACTGCTGGCCGCTTCCTGCCAGCTCGCGCGACGGGCGAAATTCACATAGGCGTCCACCGCGAAACGCACCCCCGGCAACACCAGCTCCTGGGACAGCACCTGCTCGCGGCCCAGGCCCACCGCCTCGGCCAGGCGCAGCCAGGCCTCGATGCCACCTTCCTCGCCGGGCGCGCCATCGTGGTCCTGGATGCGCTGGATCCATTCGCGACGGGTATTGCGGTCCGGGCAGTTGGCCAGGATGGCGGCATCCTTCAGCGGGATGCACACCTGGTAGTAGAAGCGGTTGGCCACCCAGCCCTGGATCTGCGCGCGGCTCGCACGGCCTTCGTACATCGCCCGGTGGTACGGGTGGTGGATGTGGTAACAGGCACCCTTGGCGCGCAGGGCCTGCTCGAACTCGGCGGGGCTCATGGCTGGCTGGTTCATCTCGGGCTCCCTTACAACTCGATGCTCATGCCGTCCCAGGCCACTTCGATGCCGTGGCGGCCCAGTTCAGCGCGCTCGCGGGAATCGACGTCGAGGATCGGGTTGGTGTTGTTGATGTGAATGAGCACCTTGCGCGGGCCCGAAATGCCGTCGAGCACCTCGATCATCCCGCCCGGGCCGCTCTGTGGCAGGTGGCCCATCTCGCTGCCGAGCTTGTCGCCGACCTCGCAATGGCGCATTTCGTCGTCACGCCACAGCGTGCCGTCGACCAGCAGGCAGTCGGCGCGGCGCATCCAGCCGAGCAGTGTCTCATCCACCTGGCCCAGGCCCGGGGCGTAGAACAGGCTGCCGCCGCTCGCCAGGTCCTCGATGAACAGGCCGATGTTGTCGCCCGGATGCGGGTTGCCGCGATGCGGCGAGTACGGCGGCGCACTGCTGCGCAGGGGGATGGCGGTGAACTTCAGGCCAGTACAGGCGGGAATCTCGAACACCGGACTGGCCAGGTCGATGGGGTGCCACGCCAGCCCGCCGTTCCAGTGCTGGAGCATGTTGAACAGCGGGAAGCCGCTGGTCAGGTCCTGGTGAACCATGTCGGTGCACCAGACCGGGTGCGGGCAGCCCTCACGCAGGCTCAAGAGGCCAGTGACGTGATCGATCTGGCTGTCCATCAGGATGATCGCGGCGATGCCCGTGTCGCGCACGCGGCGGGCCGGTTGCAGCGGTGGGAAGGCGTCGAGCTGGGCGCGGATATCCGGCGAGGCGTTGCACAGCACCCAGTCGACGCCATTGGCGCTGAGGGCGATGGAGGACTGGCTGCGCGGCTGCGCCCGGACCTTGCCGCTGCGTACGCCGGCGCAGTTGCGGCAATTGCAGTTCCACTGGGGGAAACCGCCACCGGCGGCCGAGCCGAGAATCTGGATATGCATGGCGAATACGACCTGCCTTGGAATCCTGCAGGAAAAAGGACCCCGGTAAACCGGGGTCAAGCAAGGACGCTGTGCCGGTGGAGGCCAGCTCAGCGCCGTGGAGCATCAGCGGTTGGCGAAGTACAGGGTCACTTCAAAGCCAATGCGCATGTCGGTGTAGCTGGGTTTGGTCCACATGGGTCGAATCCTCTCTTTTGTTATTGCGTGGGGTGAATCGACGAAATCTTCGTCTGTGCTGGCCAGGCAAGGCGGTGCGGTCGCGGCCGCCTTGCCTGGTCCGATCACGGTTTTTCTTTCGCAGCGGTCGACTGCTGCTCCTTCGTGTAGTCCGCGTACTCGCGACTCATGACGTAGGCCTTGATTTTTTCGACCTCGTCCGCCGTCAAAGTGTCCCCGAAGGATGGCATGCCCAGAGGACGCAGCACGCCTTCCCGGACGATCTGCTGGAACAGGCTGCGGCGCGACTCGTCGGATTTGCGCAGGTCAGGCACCAGCCCGCCGCTCATCGCCCCGACGCCATGGCACACGGAGCAGTAGCTGCCGTACAACTGCTGGCCAGCTTTAAGGTCGGCTTCACTGGCGTGGACCGGTTGCGGGATGCGGGTGAGGGCGGCGACTTGTTTCTCCGGAAGCTGCGGCAGGCTGGCCTTGCCGTCCAGCTTGAACACCAGCAGGCGGCTGACGTTGCCGACGCCCGGCGCTTTCGCCGCATCGCCGCCAATCAGCGGGGCGACACCGCCCCAGCCGGCCATGATCGCCACGTACTGTTCGCCCTTGTAGCTGTAGGTCATGGGCGCGGCGACGATGCCGGTCTGGGCGGCGAAGGACCAGAGCTGCTTGCCCTTGTCGGCCGAGTAGGCCACCAGGTTGCCGGCGGCCGTGCCCTGGAACACCAGGTTACCCGCGGTGCTCAGGGTGCCGCCGTTCCAGTAGTGCGGGTAGGGCACGCGCCAGGCTTCCTTCTGCTTCACCGGGTCCCAGGCCAGCAGCGCACCGGACACCGCCTCGCGCGGAATCTCGGTGGCGTCGGAGAAACCGGCACCGGTGTTGAAACCCTTGCGGCGAACGAAGTCCTTGCCTTCGTTGCGGTAGACGCCTGGGATTTCCTGGTAGGGGATGTACACCAGTCCGGTCTGCGGGTTGTAGGACATCGAGTGCCAGCTGTGGGCGCCGAACGGGCTCGGCCACATCACCACGGGCTCTTTCTCATAGCGCGCACCCGGTACCTCCACCGGACGGCCGGTCGCCAGGTCGACGCGCTCGGCCCAGGTCACCTTGCCGAACTTCTCGGCGGACAGGAGCTTGCCGGTTTCGCGATCGAGCACGTAGAAGAAACCGTTCTTCGGCGCCTGCATGATCACCTTGCGGGGCTTGCCGTCGAGCTCCAGGGTCGCCAGGGTGAGTTGCTGGGTCGCGGTGAAGTCCCAGGTCTCGCCCGGGGTGGTCTGGTAGTGCCAGGCCAGTTTGCCGGTGTCCGGGTCCACGGCGAGGATCGACGACAGGTAGAGGTTGTCGCCACCGCCAGGGCTGCGCAGTTCTCGGTTCCACGGCGAGCCGTTGCCGGTGCCGATGTAGAGCAGCTCCAGGTCGGGGTCGTAGGCCATGCCGTCCCAGACGGTGCCACCACCGCCGCCTTTCCAGTACTCGTCGCCTTTCCAGGTCTTGGCTGCTTCGGCCAGCTCCGGATGCTCGTAGGGCTTGGCCGGGTCGCCGGGCACGGTGTAGAAGCGCCAGGCCATCTTGCCGGTCTCGGCGTCGTAGGCGGAGAAGTAGCCGCGCACGCCATATTCCGCGCCGCTGGTGCCGATGATCACCTTGCCCTTCACCACGCGCGGCGCGCCGGTGATGGTGTAGGGCTTGCTGTTGTCGGTGGTCTGCTGGCTCCAGACTTCCCGGCCGGTCTTGGCGTCCAAGGCGATCAGGCGGCCATCGAGAGTGCCGATGTAGATCTTGCCATTCCACAGCGCGACGCCGCGGTTGACGGCATCGCAGCAGGCGTCGCGGGCCTTGCCGCGTTCGATCTGCGGATCGAAGGTCCAGAGGACCTTGCCAGTGGCCACGTCGACGGCGATGGCGCGGCTCCAGGAAAGCGAGGCGTAGAGCACGCCGTCGGAGAACAGCGGGGTCGCTTCCAGTCCACGGTGGTTATCGAGGTCGATGTACCAGGAGAGGCCGAGCTTGCCGACGTTGTCGGCAGTGATCTGCTTCAGGGGGCTGAAGCGCTGTTCGTCATAGGTACGACCGTGGCTGAGCCATTCGCTGCCATCTTTCTCGCTGGCGACAATGGCGGCCTGGTCGACGGGAGCCGCGTAGGCGGCTGGCCCCAGCAGGGCGACGAGCAGGGCGGCGGCGAGGCGGGTACGGTTTCTGTGCATGGGCTGCGTGTTGGACATTTACGCAGGACTCCTTGATGTGCTTGTTATGGGCGGAGTGCTTTCGCTCATCCGATATGAATCAGGCGGTCGGCTGGCGAAAGGTCAGAACACCTGCAGCAGTCGCAGGTTGATGCGGTTGTCTTCCTCGAACCCGTTCTCGACGGACAGGTCCTGCCCGTAGGTCGCCAGCACCTGGGTGGTGGGCGTGATGAAGTAGGAGGCGCCGATGTTGTATTTGCTGGTATCGGGTTCGTCGTTCAGATCGATGCCGTCGACTTCGTTTTCCCCGCCCCAGGTCCTGGATATGCCTGCACGGATATCGAAGCGCTCAGTGAAGTTGTAGCGCAGGAAAGCCTGGCCCTGATAAAGCTCCGACTGCTTGCGTGTCACGCTGTCCGGACCGTAGTCGTCGTTGTCGCCGAAGAAGGTCACGTCGCCCACCAGGTCAAGGGTTAGCTTGTCGGTGAGGCCGGTGATGTAGCCGGCCTGGAGGGTGAACTTCCAGCGGTTCTCGCCGAGGTTTATCGGCTGGTCGTTGTCGTAGCTGCCGGTCGGCGCAAAGATGAACGGCGTGATACCGAAGTAGCGACGCTTGGCCGGGTCGTTCACCAGCCAGATGGTGGACGCGAGGATCAGGTCGCCGGTGCCGCTATCGCTCCCCAGGCCCTTGAGATCGTCCTTGGCACGCAGATTGCCAAAGGGCAGGAGAAACTGCGGATCGATGATGTAGTCGCCGAGCTTCATGAAGTGCACACCCCGGAGGATGCCCACGTCCGAATCCAGGCCTGCGTCGATGGGAGCCTTGTGGCCGTTGGCGTACAGCGCGTTGCGTTCGGCGTGTTGGTAATACAGCAGGCCGAGGTTGGTGCCTTCGGGCAAGGCCGTGTAGTCGCCTGCATCCACATCCAAAGCGTGGGCGGCAGGGGTGAATCCGGCTGCGAGACCGAGGCTGGTGGTCAGGGCCAGGGCCCTGGAAACAGCGGTCTTGTGCGTGCTGCTGGAACAGGCGAGACGAGCTTTACCGCTCTTCGTCATGACATCACCTTTTATTGTTTTTGTTTATCATTGATTGCTGTTCTCTGGCCTTTACTTGAAAGAACAACCAGAAACGCATCAGCTGTTCAGCAGGACCTGTGCCATATTGTTTTAAGTTCTAATTAGTGCTTGAAAATCAATGGCTTGTATAAAAATGCAATTGGCGGTTGGAAGTTCCAGGAAGGTTGCACCGTCTCGCTGTCTCACTCTGAGCCAGTTGCAGGGCGGCAATGCTGTACCGGTCTGATACAACCGTTTCGAGGATGAGCCATGAGCAAGCCCGATGACCCCATTCCCGCCACTGAAGGCAGGACGGTTCTCATGTCGCCTGAGGGCCGCAGGCCGGCCTTCGGATCGCAGTTGATCGCACGCTCGTGGGAGCGCTCCCAGCATTACGGAATTTCGCCTCGCGACCGGGTGCTCTTCGATGCTCCGGTCGTGGTCCGTCCAAAGGACATCCAGGAACACGGAGGGACGCTTCTCGGCGCCGCGAAGCCCGAGATGGAACAGTTGCACGGAGCGCTTGCGCCGAAGGACTGGGTACTTGCCTGCATCGACATGGAGGGCGTGGTGCTCAACTCGATCGGCAAGTGCAACAGCGCCAGCCAGGAGCTCAACCAGGTTTTCCGGCCCGGCGCGCAGTTCCTCGAAACGCTGGTGGGCACCACCGGGCCGAGTTGCGCCCTGGAAGAGCGGGAAACCGTCGTCGTGGCTGGCGCCGACCATTACCTGGAGGAGGCCCATGCCTTCACTTGCATGGCCACCCCGATCTTCGGCCTCGATGGCGGAATAGTCGGCGTGCTGGATGCCAGCCGCAAAGGGCCGGCGACTTCCCTCTATTGCCTGGAGTCCCTGGTCATCGCGGCCCGCGCCATCGAACGGCGGATGTTCATGGAGTTGGGGAATGTCCTGCTGGTGCATTTGCACTACCGGCTGGACATTCTCGGCACCCCCATGGAGGGGCTGCTGGCGTTCGATCCGGTCGGAAAGCTGAAAGGGGCCAATCGCATCGCCACGCAGATATTCTCGTCGCCGGGGTTGAAGCGGGGCATGGATTTCAACGAGCTGTTCGACATGCCTTTCGCCCATGCCGTCTGCTATCGCCGCTACGACCTCAGCGTGCCATTCCGCATGCAGACCCAGTGGGGCTGCCAGCTGCACGCCTGCCTCACCACCTCACCGGAGAAGAAGGCCAGTCAGTTGCAGGAGCCGCCGCGCACCTTCGCCACCGCCGAGCGCCGCCCCCTCGCCGTGCAGGGGCCGTGCCTCGAAGACCCAGCGGTCAGTTCTGCGCTGGAGCGTGCCCGCAAGGCCTTCGCACGGGATATCCCGGTGCTGATCAACGGCGAGACCGGCACCGGCAAGGAGGTGTTCGCACGCCTGCTGCACGAGGGCAGTGCCCGCGCCAGTGGTCCCTTCGTGGCGATCAACTGTTCGTCGATTCCGGCGAGCCTGATCGAATCGGAGCTGTTCGGTCATGTTGAGGGTGCCTTCACCGGCAGCCGCAAGGGCGGGGCGGCCGGCAAGATCGAGCAGGCGCACCAGGGCACCCTGTTCCTCGACGAGATCGGCGACATGCCGCTGGAACTGCAGGGGCGCCTGTTGCGCGTGCTGCAGGAGCGGAGCCTGAGCCGTCTCGGCAGCACTGCCGTCATCAAAGTGGATTGCGCGCTGATCTGTGCCACCCACCGAGATCTGGCACAGCTGTCGCAGGAGCAGGGTTTCCGTGAGGACCTCTACTACCGGATTAACGGTTTGCGGGTCACCTTGCCGGCCCTGCGCGAACGTACCGATCTGGCGCTACTGATCCAGCGCTTGCTGCAGAGCGAGACGGCATCCCATGCGCCGCTGGCGTTGGAGGAATCCGCATTGCAGGCCCTGCTGAGCTACAGCTGGCCGGGGAATATCCGGCAGCTCCATCAGACGCTCCGGCTCGCTGCCGCGCTGGCCGAAGACGAGGGTTGGATCGGGCTTCGACACTTGCCCGACGAAGTGCTGCCGGCCATCGCGAAGGCGTCGGCAAGCCGGGCAGAACCGGCGCCGGCCGCCGCACCTCAATCACTGGCGGGGGATACCTTGCTGGCATCCGAGCAGCGCGCGATCCGTGCCGCCATCGATGCCTGCCAGGGCAATCTCTCGGCTGCCGCCCGTAGCCTGGGGATTGGACGGGCAACCTTGTACCGCAAGCTGAAGGCGATGGGAGAGGAGTGAGGTTCAGGGCAAGACCGCACGCGGCAACGGGTGCAGCCTTGCCGTCTGGTCGGCGCGTCAGCGGGCAGTGGTCGGGTCGATGATTCCGCGAACTTCGGAGACACGATTGGCCGGGAAGCCACCTTGCTCGGCATGTTCGCGGACCAGTTCTTCGTTATCCGCGCGGTACACGCAATAGACCTTGTCGTCCGTCACGTAGCTGTGCAGCCACTGAATCTGTGGCCCCATGGCGCTGAGCACGGCGCATGACTTCTGCGAGATGGCCTGAAGCTCCTTGATCGTGAGCTTTCCCGCATCGGGGATGTCGCGTTCGATGACGTAGTTCGGCATGGTTTTTTCCTTCTTGTTGTGGGTTGTCTGGTGACGCTTGTGTCGTAGGGTGGATGGCGCTTTTTTCCCCCACACAACGGTGTCGGACCGGGTGCCGAATGGTCGCTTGGCACCCTTGTTGGAGCGAATTCATTCGCGATTGAAATCGCTCCCACAGGAGCCCTCAGAGCTTGATCAGCACCGACTTCAGCTCGGTGTAGTGCTCGATGGCTGCCGCGCCCATTTCGCGGCCGACGCCGGAGAGCTTGTAGCCGCCGAAGGGCAGGGCCGGGTCGAGGGCGCTGTGGCAGTTGACCCAGACCGAGCCGGACTTGATGCGCGGAATCATCCGGTGCACCGCCGACAGGTCGTTGGACCAGATGCTGGCGCCCAGGCCATAGGGGTTGTCGTTGGCCATGCGCACCACCTCGTCGATATCGTCGAAGGGCATGGCCACCAGCACCGGGCCGAAGATTTCTTCCTGCACCAGGCGGTGCTGCTGGTCGACGTCGACGATCACGGTCGGCTTGACGAAGTAGCCGGGGCCGAAACCTTCGCCGCCGCAGGCGATGGTGGCGCCCAGTTCGCGGCCGAGGTTGATGTAGCCGGTGACGCGGTCTTGCTGCTTGGCGGAGACCAGCGGGCCCATCTGCACGCTGGGGTCCAGGCCGTTGCCGAGCTTCATGCCGTTGGCGATGCCCGCGATGTCGGCAATCACGTTGTCGAAGTGCTTGCGGTGCACATACAGGCGCGAGCCGGCGCAGCAGACCTGGCCCTGGTTGAAGAAGATCGCGCTGGCGGCGCCGGCGGCGGCTTCGGCGAGGTTGGCGTCGGGCATGACGATGGTCGGCGACTTGCCGCCGAGTTCCAGGGTCACGCGGGTCATGTTGTCCATGGCCGCCTTGCCGATCTGCTTGCCCACCTCGGTGGAGCCGGTGAAGGTCAGCTTGTCCACGCCCGGATGGCAGGTGAGGGCGACGCCGGCATTCAGGCCGGTGCCGGTGATGACGTTGAACACCCCGGCCGGGTAGCCGGCTTCCAGCACCAGTTCGGCCAGCTTGAGGGCGGTCAGCGGGGTTTCATCGGCGGGCTTGAGGATCACGGTGCAGCCGGTGGCGAGCGCCGGGCCGAGCTTCCAGCAGGCCAGCAGCAGGGGGAAGTTCCAGGCGACGATGGCGCCGACCACGCCCACCGCTTCGCGGCGGATGTAGCCGTGGAACTGGTCGCCCGGCATCAGCGGCAGGGACGGGTCGACCGTGGTGCCTTCGATCTTGGTGGCCCAGCCGGCCATGTAGCGGAGGAAGTCGATGGCCAACTGCACGTCCATGACCTTGGCCACGGCGGCGCTCTTGCCGTTGTTCAGGCATTCCAGTTCGGCCAGTTCCTGGGCATCGCGCTCCATCAGGTCGGCCAGGCGCCACAGCAGGTTCTGCCGCTCGCGCGGACGCATGCGGCTCCAGGCGGAATCATCGAAGGCCTGGCGCGCGGCCTGCACGGCGCGGTCCACATCCTCGGCGGTGGCGGAGGGCACTTCACCGAGGATTTCGCCGGTCGCAGGATTACGGAAACTCATGGTGTTGCCGCTGGCGGCGTCCTGCCATTGGGCACCGATCAGCATCCGATGGGGGCGGTCCAGGAAGGAGCGGGTTTGCGGAAGAATTGGGGGAGTCTGCATGGGCGGGGCCTCTTGTTGTTGGTGTCTGGCCCAGCGGGAGCAAGGCCTGTGCCAGCGCCCCTGCAGGCCAGGCAGGACGCCGGGCGCGGAGGTAGAGACGTCCTCTGCGCAACGCATCGATTCGGCAGGGTTGTGCCGGACTGGGGCAGGTGTCTCTGAATGAGACAGCCCGGCTGTCTCGCTTCAGCCGGGCCGGTTCGGAGCGAAGCCGTAGATGCCAGCGTGGGGCTACACCCGGAACTGTTTCAGGGTCTGGTTCAACTGGTTGGCCAGCGTTCCGAGCTGATGGCTCGCCGCATTGGACTGGCTGGCGGCGAGGGCACTTTCCTCCGCCAGGGAGGCCGCCTGCGTCACGTTCAGGTTGATGTCCTCGACCACCTGGGACTGCTCCAGGGTGGCGCTGGCAATCGAGGCGTTCAGGCCTGTCAGGTTACGCAGCGACTGGGCAATCTGCTCCAGGCTCCGGCCTGCCAGGCGAGCCTGTTCGACGGTCAGCGCCGACGCCTGGCTGCTTTCGTCGATGACCTGCACGGCGGCTTCGGAGTTGGCTTGCAGGCGCTCGATCATCGTCTGGATTTCGGCCGTTGATTTCTGCGTGCGTTGCGCCAGCAGCCGCACCTCGTCGGCGACCACGGCGAAGCCGCGCCCCTGTTCACCGGCGCGCGCGGCTTCGATGGCGGCGTTAAGGGCCAGCAGGTTGGTCTGTTCGGCGATGGCGCGGATGACTTCCAACACGGTGCCGATCTGCGCGCTTTCATGGGCCAGGGACTGGATGACGTCGACCGCCTTGCCGATGGTGCCCGAGAGCTGGTCGATTTGTTGCAGGCTGCTGCCGATATTGTCCTGGGCACGCAGCGCTTGTTCTTCGGCGTCGAGCATTTCGCTGGAGGCTTGTTCGGCGTTACGCGCCACCTCCTGCACGGCATAGGAAAGCTCCTGGACCGCGGTGGCGACCAATTCCATCTGTTGCGATTGTTGCTGGCTCTGGCGCTGGGTGTCGTCGGCGATGACCCCCAGGGATTGTGAGGCACGGTCGAGCGAGTCGGCGGTTTCCAGCGAATGGCCGATGACGCCGCGCAGCTTGCGGGTGAAGGCGTTGAAATGTGTGCCCAGGGCGGTCAACTCCTCACTCCAGTGTTCATCGAGACTACGGGTGAGGTCAGCCTCGCCGCTGGCGATGTTGGCCATGGCATTGACCGCCTGGTCCAGCGGTGAAGCGATGCTGCGGGCGATCAGCATGATCAGGACGGAGAGCAGCAGGCCCGTCAGCAACAGGATGCCGAGGGTGTTGAGGGCGTGCGCGCGGAACTCGACCTGCACGTCGTCGACGTAGATGCCCGAGCCGACTATCCAGCCCCAGGGCTGGAACAGTTCGACGTAGGAGACCTTCGGCACCGGCTCGTCGGAGCCGGGACGCGGCCAACTGTAATGGACCAGACCGGCGCCATCGCGCTTGGCGACAGCCACCATGTCGTCGAACAGCCGTTTGCCGTCCGGGTCCCGCGTGCCGGTCATGACCTTGCCTTCGACCTTGGCGCTGGGGTGCATGACCATGCGCGTGTCCAGGCCTTCCAGCCAGAAATAGTCTTCACCGTTGTAGCGCAGGCTGCGCATCAGTTCGATGGCCTGCCGCTGGGCTTCTTCGCGGCTGAGCTTGCCGGTGCTTTCCAGCCCCTGGTAGTAGCGCAGGATGCTGCCGGCGGTCTCGACGACATGGCGGGTCTTCAGGGCCTTGGCGGCGTGCAGGTCGGAGAGGTTTTGGCTGAGCATCAGCCCGGCCAGGGCGAGCAGTACCAGCAGGGAGGTCGAAAGGATCAGCCACAGGCGGTGACTAATAGCGATATGGCGCAGGTTGGGCATGGCAGTTGGCTTCTTGTTGTGGGTCTCCGACGGCCGGAGCAAGGCCTGTGCCAGTCATGGACCTTGTCGAACTGGCGTGTGCGGGCCATCAGGCTGGGGTCGTTCCCAGGCAGGGCTGCCGGCTCCGATTGAGACACCGGGTTGTCTCATGCCACCGCAAGACAGCGTGTGGAGGAAGGGTGAAATCGAGCCCGAAAAAAACCGGGCGCTCCACGGGAGCGGAGACGCCCGGAAAACGTGGGTGACTCAGAGTTGATAGCTGGCCAGTTCGCGGGCAATCACGAGGCGCTGCACTTCGCTGGACCCTTCGTAGATCTGCGTGATTCGCGCATCCCGGTAGTACTTCTCCACCGGGTAGTCCTCCAGGTAGCCATAGCCGCCATGGACCTGGATGGCGCTGGAGCACACCTGCTCGGCGATTTCCGAGGCGAACAGCTTGGCCTGCGAGGCTTCCGACAGGCAGGGGAGGCCGGCGCTCTTCAGGCGAGCGGCATGCAGGATCATCAGGTGAGCGGCATTGATGCGGGTCTGCATGTCCGCCAGCAGGTTGCCGATGCTCTGGTGCTCAATGATCGGCTTGCCGAACTGCACCCGCTCGCGTGCATAGCCCAGCGCCGCTTCGAAGGCCGCCCGGGCAATGCCGAGGGCCTGGGCAGCGATGCCGATGCGGCCACCTTCGAGGTTCGACAGGGCGATAGCGAGGCCTTTGCCGCGTTGGCCCAACAGGTTGGCTTCCGGCACCACGCAGTTGCTCAGGGTCACGGCGCAGGTGTCCGAGGCCTTGATGCCCATCTTGTGTTCGCTGCGGTCGACGTCGAAACCGGGCGTGTCCGTGGGTACCAGGAAGGCGGAGAGGCCTTTCTTGCCCAGCTCCGGGTCGGTCACTGCGAAGACAATGGCGAGCTTGGCCCGTTTGCCGTTGCTGACGAACTGCTTGGCGCCGTTGAGCACCCAGTGGCCATCCACCAGCTCGGCACGGGTGCGCAGGTTGTGCGCCTCGGAGCCCGCCTGGGGTTCGGTCAGGCAGAAGCAGCCTATCGCCGCGCCACTGGCCAGGGCCGGCAGCCACTGGTCCTTCTGCGCCTCGCTACCGTAGTTGAGGATCGGGCCGCAGCCGACCGAGTTGTGGATGCTCATCAGCGCACCGAGGGCGGCGTCGCCGGCGGAGATTTCCTCTACCGCCAGGGCGTAGGCGACATAGTCGATGTAGGTGCCGCCCCACTGCTCTGGCACCACCATGCCGAGCAGGCCCAGTTCGCCCATCTGGCGTACCAGTTCGTCGTCGATCCAGCAGGCTTTCTCCCAGGCCTGTGCGCGGGGTGCCACTTCAGCGCGGGCAAAATCTCGCGCCATGTCGCGGATCATGCGCTGTTCTTCGGTGAGTTCGAGGTCATGCATCGTGCTTGTTCTCCCGCAGGATGGCACCGTCAGGCGGTGCGAAGAGGTTTGCCGGCCGCGCTCGGGAAGCCGCCGAAGAAGGACAGCACCCGTTCTTGCGTCAGCTCCGCCAGGGTCGGCGGGTTCCAGCGTGGCGTCTTGTCCTTGTCGATGATCAGGGCGCGGATACCCTCGATCAGGTCGCCCTTGTCGAACCACTGGTCGTCCAGGTGCAGCTCCAGGGCGAAGCAATCACCCAGCGACAGATGACGGCCCCGGCGCAGCAGTTCCAGGGTCACGGCCATCGCCAGGGGAGAGCGGCTGTCCAGCACGCGCACGGTTTCCTCGGCCCAGTCGGAGTATTCAGCGCAATCCTCGGCCAGCAGCGATTGGCGGATGGCAGTGATATCCGGCAGTGAGAAATGCCGGTCGATAGCCGGTCGCAGCGCTTTCAGCTCCGAGCCGGGAATGCGCTCGGCGGCCAGGCAACCGAGTAACTGCGCGAGGTTCTCCCTCGGCGCATAGCTCCATTTCAGGGTGTCCAGTGCCTGGTCCAGCTCCGCGATGCGTTCGCTGGGCAGGCAGTAGTCGGCGAAGCCGGCATACAACGCATCGGCCGCGCGCACCTGGCAGCCGGTGACGCCCAGGTAGATACCCAGCTCGCCCGGCAGGCGAGGCAGGAAGTAACTGCCGCCGACGTCCGGGAAGAAGCCGATGCCGACCTCCGGCATACCCATGCGGGTGCGCTCGGTGATGACGCGCAATGAGGCGGCCTGCGCCAGTCCCATGCCGCCGCCGAGGACGAAACCGTCCAGCAGCGCCAGGACCGGCTTGGCGTAGTTGTGCAGGTACTCGTCGAGTGCATACTCCTCTTCGAGGAACACCTTGTGCTGGTTGTCACCGGCTGCATGGCTCTCGTACAGCATGCGGATGTCGCCACCCGCGCAGAAGGCCTTCTCACCGGCGCCGCGAATGACCACGGCGACGATGTCCGGGTCCAGCTCCCAGGCCCACAGGTGACGATGTAGCTGGCGCACCATGGGCAGGGTCAGGGCATTGAGCCCGGCCGGGCGGTTCAGCGTGAGGTGGCCGACGCGGTTGCGCACGCTGGCCAGGATGGGCGCCTCGTCACTCATGCTCAGGCTTCCCGACGGAACAGGTTGATGATCGCGGAGAAGTCGAGCCCGCCGTACCCTTGCAGGCTGAAGGTCTGATACAGCTGCTGGGCGGCGGCGCCGAGCACGACCGGTTGTTTCGCGTGGCGCGCGGCCTCGGTGGCCAGTCCCAGGTCCTTGAGCATCAGGTCGGTGCCGAAGCCGCCGCTGTAACCGCGCGAGGCGGGGGCATTTTCCAGTACGCCGGGGAACGGGTTGTTGATCTCCGAGCTCCAGCAGCGGCCGCTGGAGGTGTTGATGATGCCCGCCAGCACCTTTGCATCCATGCCGAGGGCGACGCCCAGGGCCATGGCTTCGGCGACGCCGACCATGGAGATACCGAGCAGCATGTTGTTGGCGATCTTGGCGACTTGGCCGTTGCCGGTGTCCCCACAGTGGACGATGTTCTTGCCCATGGCGGCGAGCAGCGGGTGGGCCTGGTCGAAGGCGCTGGCCGTGCCGCCGACCATGAAGGTCAGGGTGCCGGCCGCTGCACCGCCGGTGCCGCCGGAGACCGGCGCATCGAGCATGGGATTGCCCTGGGCGGCGGCCGCCTTGGCGACGTCGCGGGCACTCAGTGGGTCGATGGTGGAGCTGTCGATCAGCAGTACACCCGGGCCGATGTTGGCCAGCAGCCCATCGACGCCCAAGTAGACGGCCTTCACGTGAGCGGCGGTGGGCAGCATGGTGATGATCGCGGCAACACCGTCACGGGCGAGCTCCGCCGGGCTGTTGGTCGTACGCGCACCGAGCTCCACGAGCGCGGCAGTCGCCAGCGGCGAGGGGTCGAACACGGTGAGCGTGTGGCCGGCCTTGAGCAGGTTGCGGGCCATGGGGCCGCCCATGTTGCCGAGACCAAGAAATCCGATATGCATGCTGGTGTCCTCTTGAAATTGGGCCGGGAGGGCGGTCAACGGTGGGTGAAGTTCGGTGCGCGCTTTTCCACGAAGGCATTCATGCCTTCCTTCTGGTCGGCGCTGGCGAACAGCGAATGGAACAGCCGCCTTTCGAAGCGCACGCCTTCATTGAGTCCCAGCTCGAAGGCGCGGTTGACGCACTCCTTGGTCATCATGGCGGCGGGCAGCGATTTACTGGCTATTCCACGGGCCGCGGCCAGGGTCTCGTCCAGCAGGGCTTCGGCTGGCAGGACGCGGGCTACCAGGCCGGCGCGTTCAGCTTCCTCAGCGGTCAGCTGGCGGCCGGTGAGGCACAGTTCCATCGCCTTGGACTTACCCAGGGCATGGGTCAGGCGCTGGGTGCCACCGATGCCCGGGATCACGCCCAGGGTCAGCTCCGGAAGGCCGAAGCGGGCGTTCTCGGCGGCGTAGATGAAGTCGCACATCAGCGCCAGCTCGCAGCCGCCGCCCAGGGCGTAGCCGGCGACCGCCGCGATCAGCGGCTTGCGCCGTGCGCCGATGCGGTCGGCGGCGGCGAAGAAGTCATCCAGGTAGATCTGCGGGAAGCCGAAGGCGGACATCTCCTTGATGTCGGCACCGGCGGCGAAGGCTTTGGCCGACCCGGTGATCACCAGGCAGCCGACCTCCGGATCGGCCTCCAGGCCGTCAAGGGCCTGGTTCAGCTCGGCGACCAGCTGCGAGTTGAGGGCGTTGAGCGCCTTGGGGCGGTTCAGCGTGATCAGGCCGACGCGGTCCTGCACGGAGACCAGGATGGTTTCGTATTCCATGGCATTACTCCAGGCGGGCCGGCGCGAGGCGCCGGCCCGGAGGGATCATTTCAGGGTGATGGTGGTGTTCACCGCGCCGCCGACATCGTCTTCATCGAACCAGCGTTGGGTGATGGTCTTGGTTTGGGTGTAGAACAGCACCACCTGCTTGCCGTAGGGGCCGAGGTCACCCAGCTTGGAGGCGCGGGAGCCGCTGAAGGAGAACAGCGGGACCGGCACCGGGATCGGTACGTTGATGCCGACCTGGCCGACGTCGATCTCTTCCTGGAAGTGCCGCGCGGCAGCACCGGAGCGGGTGAATAGAGCGGTGCCGTTGCCGTTGGGGTTGGCGTTGATGAAGGCGATGGCCTCATCCAGGCTGGCGGCGTTCACCACGCAGAGCACCGGCCCGAAGATTTCTTCGCGGTAGATGGTCATTTCCGTGGTCACGCCGGAGAAGATGGTCGGGCCGACGAAGTTGCCGTCCTCATAGCCAGGTACGCTCGGGTTGCGGCCATCGAGCACCAGCTTGGCGCCTTCCTCGATACCCGTGGCGATCAGGCCACTGATGCGGTCCAGTGCGGAGCAGGAGACCACTGGGCCGATGTCGGTGCCCGGCTCGACACCGGCACTCACCTTGAGGGTCTTGGCCTTTTCCACCAGGTCCGGCAGCCAGGCTTGCGCCTCGCCCACCAGGATCACCACCGGCAGGGCCATGCAGCGCTGGCCGGCGGCGCCGAAGGACGCGCCCAGCAGGTTATTCAGGGTCTGCTGCTTGTTGGCGTCGGGCAGGACGATGGCGTGGTTCTTCGCGCCCATCATGCATTGCGCACGCTTGCCGTTCAGCGAGGCGCGGTTGTAGACGTGGGTGCCGACCTTGGTGGAGCCGACGAAGGACACAGCCTTGATGTCCGGGTGGTCGCAGATCAGGTTCACCGCATCGACGCCGCCGTGGATCACGTTCAGGACGCCTTTCGGGATGCCGGCTTCCAGCGCCAGTTCGACCAGGCGCATGGTCACCAGCGGGTCCTGCTCGGAGGGCTTGAGGACGAAGGTGTTGCCGCAGGCAATGGCCATGGGGAACATCCACAGCGGAATCATCGCCGGGAAGTTGAACGGGGTGATGCCGGCGCACACGCCGATCGGTTGCAGCAGGGTGTAGGTGTCCACGCCGTTGGCGACGTTGTTGGCCAGCTCGCCCATCTGCAGGGTGCCGATGTTGGCGGCGTGTTCTACCACCTCAAGGCCACGAAAGACGTCGCCCTCAGCGTCCGGCAGGGTCTTGCCCTGTTCGGCGGTGAGCAGGGCGGCCAGCTCCTTGATGTTCTCGCGGATCAGCTGCTGGTACTTGAGGAAGATGCGGGCGCGTGCGCCGATCGGGGTCTTGCGCCAGGTCTTGAAGGCGTCCTGGGCGGCGGCAACAGCGGCGTTCATCTCGTCCTGGGTGGCGAAGGGTACGCGGGCCAGGACTTCCTGGGTCGCCGGGTTGACCACGTCGCGCCACTGCTGGGACTTGGATTCGACGAATTCACCGTTGATGAGCAGCTTGACGCTGGGAACGCTGGAAGAGGTCATGTATGGGTCCTGCCTGCTTTCGTTGGGTCGAGTGAGGCCCCTCGGGCAAGTCGTCCGAGCGGTCGGGGTATTAGTGGGAGGGCCGGCGAACCGGCCCGGAATCAGCCCTTGAGCTGCGGGAAGTCTTCTTCGAAGTACTCGCCGGCGCCCCGTGCATCGCCCTGGCGGCGTTGCACTTCCATTTGCCGCAGTTCCACGCGGCGGATCTTCCCGGAGATGGTCTTGGGCAGTTCGCTGACGAACTCGATGCGGCGCACACGCTTGTAGGGCGCCAGGTGCTCGCGGGCGAAGGCGAGGATGCTCAAGGCCAGTTCGGCGCTGCCGGGCTCGTCGTGGGCGAGGATCAGGAAGGCCTTGGGCACCGCCAGGCGCACCGGGTCGGGGCTGGGCACGATGGCCACTTCCATGACGGCGGGATGCTCGATCAGCGCGCTTTCCAGTTCGAAGGGGCTGATGCGGTAGTCGGAGGCCTTGAACACGTCATCGGCACGGCCGACGAAGGTGATGTAGCCGTCTTCGCAGATCTGCGCGGTGTCGCCGGTGCGGTAGTAACCGTCGCGCATCACTTCGGCGGTCTTCTCCGGGTTGTCTTCGTAGCAGAGCATCAGGCCCAGCGGACGGACTTCCAGCGGCAGGGCCACTTCGCCTTCGTTGGCGGGCTGGCCGTCAGGGTCGAGCATGGTCACCTGGTAGCCGGGTAGCGGTCGGCCCATGGAGCCTGGCTTGAGCTTCTGGCCAGGGGTATTGCCGACCAGGGCGGTGGTTTCCGACTGGCCGAAGCCATCGCGCAGGTCGAGGCCCCAGGCGTGCTGGACCTGCTCGATGATTTCCGGGTTGAGCGGCTCGCCAGCGCCCACCAGTTCACGCAGGCGCAGGCGGCTGCGGTAGCTGGCCAGGTCTTCCTGGATCAGCATGCGCCAAACGGTGGGTGGTGCGCACAGGCTGGTGACGCCGTAGCGCTCCAGCACGCCGAGCAAGGCCGGGGCGCTGAAGCGCGCGACGTTGTGGATGAAGATGCACGCACCGGCGTTCCAGGGGGCGAAGAAGCAGCTCCAGGCATGCTTGGCCCAGCCCGGGGAAGAGATGTTCAGGTGCAGGTCGCCAGGTTGCAGGCCGATCCAGTACATGGTCGACAGGTGACCGACCGGGTAGCTCTGGTGGCTGTGCAGCACCATCTTCGGTTTGGAGGTGGTGCCGGACGTGAAGTACAGCAGCATCGGGTCGGTGGCGAGAGTCACGCCCTCGGCCTGGAACTCGGCCGGGTATTGCTCCGCCGCGCTGTGCGGCGTCCAGTCCGATGCATCACCGCCGACGCTTATGCGGGTGAGGCCTTCGGCCAGGCCATTGAATTTTTCCAGGTGCGCGCCGCCGGCTACTACATGGTTGATCCGGCCGCGCTCGATGCGATCGCGCAGGTCCTCGGAGGTGAGCAGGGCGGTGGCGGGGATCACTACGGCGCCAAGCTTGAAGGCGGCCAGCATGGTCTCCCACAGGGCGATGTCGTTGCCGAGCATCATCAGGATGCGTTGGCCGCGCTTCACGCCCAGGGCTCGCAGGTGGTTGGCGACACGGTTGGAGCGCTCGGACAGCTCCTGGAAGCTATAGCGGCGCTCGCTGCCATTCTCTTCGACTATCCAGAGTGCCGGCGCCTGGTTGTCCTTGGCCATGCCATCGAAATAGTCCAGGGCCCAGTTGAACTCCTTGAGCTGTGGCCAGCGGAAGCCGCGCACGGCGGTGTTGTAGTCGGTGCGGTGGGCCAGCAGGAAGTCACGGGCGGCAAGGAAGGGAAGGCTGTTGTTGTTCATGGTGCGTGCCCTTGATTGTTTTTGTCGGGTCTTTCGGCCGGTGGCCGGGTTGGTGGGTTGAGTATAGGTGGGCGCAAATCAAATAAGAACGAGCAGAAAAACCGGTGCGATGTGCAAAAAAATCATAATTTCATTGAGTGTCTCAAGGGCGGCTGTTCGGCCTTTCGCGAATGAACTCGCTCGCACTGGGTGGATGCCGCTTATTGCATCCACCTTGGGGCGCCGGGTTGGAACTTGGGCGATATGCGCAGCACGGCTTTTGTGTAGGAGCGAGCTCTGCTCGCGAACGGTCCTGCTCCGAAGGTTCGCGAGCAGAGCTCGCTCCTGCAAATGCTGCGGTACCGACCTTTCGGGGGAGGGTTGGCGTTCGTCGCGTTGGGCTTCGCAGCGCTCAGCGCCAGCCTACGGAAGCCCCTCTCCTTGAAGGGAGAGGGGTGGCGCGTGCGGGCCATCGGCCGCTGCGACCTTGGGTGAGGCCATTACCAGAGTGGCAGTGTGTAGCTGAGGATCAGGCGGTTCTCGTCGAGGTCATTGCCGAAGTTGGTCGAACGTACCGTGGCGTTGCGCCACTTCAGCCCGAGGTTCTTCAGTGGGCCGCTCTGCACCACGTAGGCGATATCGGTGTCGCGCTCCCATTCCTTGCCGTCTTCGCGGCCAGCGCCCAGCTCGATGCCGTCGCCGGAGAGGTAGCGGGTCATGAAGGTCAGCCCCGGAATCCCGACAGCCGCGAAGTTGTAGTCGTAGCGGGCCTGCCAGGAGCGTTCCTCGCGGTTGGCGAAGTCGCTGATCTGTACGAAGTTCACCAGGTAGGCGTCGCTGCCATTGACGTAGGCGAAGCCGGTGTCGCCGCTCATACGCTGGTAGCCCAGGCCTACGGCGTGGCCGCCGAAGCCGTAGGTGAACATTGCGCCGAAGGCCTTGTTGTCGACATTGCTGCCGCCCTCGTCGGTGGAGCGGGCAAAGCGCAGGTCGCTCTTCAGGCTCTGGCCGTCACCCAGGGGCAGCAGGTGGTTCAGGCTCAGGTAGTGCTGGCGGTAGAAGTCGTCCAGGCGGCCGAAGCCATAACCAGTGGTGAGGGCGTCGTTCCACTTGTAGCTGAGGTTGGCGAAGTCGAAGGCATCGCTGGTGGTCTGGCGCGCGCGGATGTTCTTCACGCCCACCGTGGTGATGCTCATGTCCTCGTAGTCCGAGGAGTCGCGCTGGTTCACCTGGCGCAGGCGTCCGGCATCGAAGGTCAGGCCGTCGATCTCCAGGGAGTTGAGTTGACCGCCTTCGAACGTCTGCGGCAGCAAGCGCGAATCGTTGGCCAGCAGCACCGGCAGCTTGGGCATCAGGGTGCCGAGCTTGAGGGTGCTCTTCGAGGCGCGCAGCTTGGCGGTCAGGCCCAGCTCACCGTATTCATCCTGGGCGCGCTTGGGCGCTTCGCGGTCACGCTTGAGCAGTCCGGAACCGGCACGGTCGGGGCTGGAGTCGAGTTTCACGCCGAGCAGGCCGATGGCGTCGACGCCGACACCGATCTGTCCCTCGGTGAAGCCGGACTCATAGCGCAGGAGGAAGCCCTGGGCCCATTCCTCGGCCTTGGCCTGGGTCGCGTTGTCTTGGCGGAAGTCGCGGTTGAAGTAGAAGTTGCGCAGCTCCAGGCTGGCTTTCGAATCCTTGACGAAGTCCGCCAGGGCGGGTGTGGAGCAACACAGCGCGCCGCCGACGAGCAGTAGGTGGGAGGTGAGGGTTTTGCGATCCATGGAGGCCTCTTGTTGTTTTAGTGGACGAGCGAATCCGTACCGGCACAAGGGCCGGTAGCGGGGTAAGTCGGAATTGAAAAAGGGCACGCCCAAAAGGAGCGATGGGCGTGCCCGTTAACCTCGCTGCGGGATACGCGTCAGTGGCTGCTGGCGGCGGCAGCCCCCAGGCCGGTCTGGGCGCGGACGAACTGGTCGTCATAGGCGGCGCGTTCGCGGCTGGCGCGGGCGCTGCGATCGAGTGTGGAGACGACGATGATCACCAGGAACGCCAGCGGCATGGAGAACAGCGCCGGCTGGTCGTAGGGGAACAGTGCCTTCTCATGGCCCAGCACGCCGACCCAGACGGCCGGTGCACAGATCACCAGGGCCAGGGCGCTCACCAGCCCGGTCAGCCCGCCCCAGAGGGCACCACGGGTGGTCAGGCCTTTCCAGTACATGGCCATGATCAGCACCGGGAAGTTGGCCGAAGCGGCGACGCCGAAGGTCAGGCCCACGAGGAAGGCGATGTTCATCTGCTCGAAGAGAATGCCCAGGCCGATTGCGACCAGGCCGATAGCCACGGTGGCGATGCGCGACACCCGCATTTCATCCTTCTCGCTGGCGTGCCCCTTTTTCAGCACAGAGGCATAGAGGTCGTGGGAGATGGCCGAGGCGCCCGCCAGGGCAAGGCCTGCAACCACGGCGAGGATGGTGGCGAAGGCTACGGCGGAGAGGAAACCGAGGAACAGGTTGCCGCCCACTGCCTGGGCCAGGTGCATGGCGACCATGTTGCCGCCGCCCACCAGGGCGCCACCCAGCTTGCCGTCGACGAAGTACTGCGGATCGGTGCCGACGATCACGATCGCGGTGTAGCCGAGCACGCAGACCACCAGGAAGAAGAAACCGATGAAGCCGGTGGCGAACAGCACCGAGCGGCGGGCTTCCCTGGCATTGGGCACGGTGAAGAAGCGCATCAGGATGTGTGGCAGGCCGGCGATGCCGAACACCAGGCCGAGGGACAGCGAGACGGCACTGATCGGGTCGGCCAGCAAGGTACCGGGCCCCATGATCTTGACGCCGCTGGCGTGTACGGCGACCGCTCGCTCGGCCAGGTTCTCGAAGCTGAAGCCGAACTCGCTCATGGCCATCAGCACCAGTGCGGTGCCACCGGCCAGCAGCAGGACGGCCTTGGTGATCTGCACCCAGGTGGTGGCGATCATGCCGCCGAAGATCACGTAGACCAGCATCAGGACACCGACCACTACCACGGCCAGCTGATAGTCCAGGCCGAACAGCAGCTTGATCAGTTGGCCGGCGCCGACCATCTGCACGACCAGGTAGCAGCAGACCACGGTCAGCGAGCCGAGGGCGGCGAAGCTGCGAATGCGGGTCTGGTCCAGGCGGTAGGAGACGATGTCGGCGAAGGTGTAGCGGCCCAGGTTGCGCAGGCGCTCGGCCATCAGGAAGGTGACGATGGGCCAGCCGACGAAGAAGCCGATGATGTAGACGAAGCCGTCGTAGCCCTTGGCGAACACCAGGCTCGAAAGGCCCAGCAGGGTGGCCGCCGACATGTAGTCGCCGGCAATCGCCAGGCCGTTCTGGAAGCCCGAGATGCCACCGCCAGCGGTGTAGAAGTCGGCGGTGGAGCGGGTGCGCCGGGCGGCCCACCAGGTGATGGCCAGGGTGGCCAGGACAAAGACGAAGAACATGCCGATGGCATGCAGGTTGAGGGGTTGCTTCTGCGCCGTGATGGTGTCGGCGAAGCCGCTCAGCGGCGCGAGGGCAAGGAGGGCGAGGAGGGCTTTCATGCCTGACCCTCCGCGAGGATTTCCGCGCTCAGTGCATCGAAGCGGGTATTGGCGTGACGCACGTACCAGGCGGTCAGCAGCCAGGAAAGAATGATGATGGCGGCACCCAGCGGGATGCCGCGGCTGAGATGGCTGCCCTCGTAGAGGGGAAGGTGCAGCCAGCCGGGGACGAAGGCTACGAGCATGATGAACAGGTAGTAGACCGCCAGCACCAGGGCGCTGAGCGACCAGGCGAGAACGGCGCGCTCCTGGGCCAGGCGCTGGAACTTCGGGTTGGCCATGATGCGAGCGCTGGCCGAGGTGTTGGGGGAGTGGTGAGGTGTCATATCGGGCTCCGCTTTAGTTGTTTTTGTCGTGCCTGTCGCCGCCGCCTTTTTCAGGCGTGCAGCATTCCCGGCGGCGCCTCGGGTAGGCGTCGCCAAGTTCTTCGTCAGTGAGGTGTTCGTCAGTGACCGCGGCTCCCTCCGGGAGCCAGCAAATGGTGGGTAGAGCAAGGCGCGGGAAGGCCGGAAACCAGGCATGCATTCATGCTGTCAGCCCTCCATTCCAGTGACCCTGCAAGGCGAGAAAAGCACTTGGCTACGGGACGATGGATGTGAGTATATGTAAGCATCCATCCATTAAAGAACAGGCAAAATATCCTGATGGACATGCAAAAAAATCCTAGTCCGGAACAGGTCAAATGGGACGACCTACGATTCTTCCTGGAAGTCGCCCGAACCCGCACCGCAACAGGAGCTGCCCGCCGCCTTGGAGTCGACTACACCACCGTGTCGCGGCGCGTACGAGCCCTGGAGCAGGCGCTGGGTGCCTTGCTGTTCGAGAAGTCGCGCGCGGCTGGGTTTGTCCTGACGGTGGAAGGCCAGCGCCTGCTGAGCCATGCCGAGACCCTGGAAAGCACCTTGCAAGCCGCCTGTGAACAAGTGTCGGGCACGCGCCTGGGGCTTTCCGGCCATGTGCGCATCGGCTGTACGGAGGGCTTCGGCTCCTATTTCGTGACGGCGCAGATGAGTCGTTTCCTCGAGCAGTACCCGCATATCTCGGTGGACATCCTTCCCGTCCCTCACTTCGTCAGCCTGTCGCGCCGCGAAGCGGACATCGCCATCACCCTGGAGCGGCCCGAGCGCGGTCCCTATGTCTGCTCCAAGCTCGCCGACTATCGCTTGCGCCTCTACGGCACGCCTGAGTACCTGGCCAGCCAGCCGCCGATCGAGACCCGCGAGGACCTGGCAAACCATCCCTTCATCACCTACGTCGAGGACCTGGCGTTCAGCCCAAAGCTGCTGTATCTGAATGACCTGCTGCCCGGAGCCATGAGCCAGCTGCGCAGCACGAGTGTCATCGCCCAGTACCAGGCGGCGTTGCAGGGGAGGGCGCTGGCGATCCTGCCGTGCTTCCTGGTGGCGGGGGACCCGAAGCTACAGGCCGTGCTGCCCGATGAAGTAGAAGTGACGCGCCAGTTCTGGATCTACTACAGCGAGGACCTGCGCCGCCTCAAACGCATCACGCTGGTTGCCGAGTACCTGCACCGTTGCGCCGATCGCAATCGTGGTTGGCTGATGGGGGAAGAGGACAGGATGCAGGTTCCGCTATTCGAGGTGTGATCTCGGCGGTGCATGCGTTCAAGCATTTGCCGCCGAGATTTGGCCGAATCGCTCCCGATACGCGGAGGGCGCCAGTCCCACGGTCTGGCGGGGTATCGCAAGTGTTCGTTCAAGCAGCACGTCAGACTAATCGTTTCCGGAAAAAGAAGCGCTTGTGCTCTGGGGGGAATTCATCGAGGTGGCCGAACTCGGTGAATCCGTGTTTTTGGTAGAACTCGGGTGCCTGGAAATCAAAGGTGTCCAGCCAGATACCGACGCAGCCTTTTTCACGTGCAACGTCTTCAGCCATGTTCATCAGGCGTGAGCCTGTGCCTTGACCTCTTGCTTGCTCAGGTATGGCTAGCAGCTCGATGAACAGCCAACGAAAAAAGATCTCGCCATAAAGGCCTCCAATGATTTCGTTGGTGTGCTCATCGCGGACTAACAGGGCGATTGCTTCTCGCTTTGGGTCACCCGCTTGAGAAAGGTTATGGGCCCGCAAGGGCTTGAGGATAGCTGCGCGCTCATCTTCTCCCGGGTTTACCGTCAGTTCGATACGAGTACTCATTCGCTAGTCCTTTAGATGTTCACTGATATGGAGAGGCGCCACTTGCTCAGTTGGCTTGGTTGATCCGTTCGCGTCCGCTTTCTTGTCGTTGGCTACGGCAGCCCGCTGATCAGTGTGCCGGAGTTTCCCTAGGCGATCGATTTGCGATGAGGAGATTAATTCTTCTCCAAGCAGGGGCGCAGGGCTTTTGGGCGATGGCTTCAAGACTTTGGGGTTGAGCGGCGGCAGGTCAATGCGGTGAGCATGACTCCTCGTTGGGTTTCGCGTCGCTCTAGCGCAACGTCGCCCGCACCAAACTGCAAAACTCGCAAGGTTCTTCGCTCAGGCACGGGCACAAGCCGTCCAGCACATAACTCAGTAGGCGTCGTCCATGCCGTCGTCGATCTCGATGCCTTGTTCGCGCGTCTGTTTGATCCGGCCTGCGCGTGTTGCTGAGGCGGGGTCGTCGCAGGACAGCGTCGTGGGTTCCCCTGGTCTTCGTTCGCTATCGCAACCCGCTATGGCCGGCATGCGCCTCTGGTATTGGCGTGGGTTGGCGGGCCTCCCTAGAGTCGCGGAGGGACCGCGTGTCCGTTCATACCAACAAAACCAGAACGAGCCTTTACATGCCCAGCTTCCGCCTCAGCGCCATCGCCCTGGCGCTTTTCCTGTCCGGCGGCGTCCATGCCGACCTGCCCGCTGCCGGCAAGCCTGCCACCGAGTTCACCCGCACCCTTAACCAGGACTGGCTCGAGCGCCTGCCCTTCGCCGACAAGGCCGATTTCGAGAGCGCCCGCCGGGGGCTGCTCGAGCCCTTCAAGGGTGTTGTCGAAAATGCCGACGGGCTGCCGGTGTGGAACCGCAAGGCCTACGACTTCCTGGATGGCAGCGATGCCGCGGCCAGTGTCAATCCCAGCCTCTGGCGCATGGCGCAGTTGAACAACATCGCCGGTCTGTTCCAGGTACGCGAACGCATTTACCAGGTGCGCGGGCTGGACCTGTCGAACATGACGATCATTGAAGGCGACAGCGGGTTGATCCTCATCGACCCTCTGATCAGTACCGAAACCGCCCGTGCCGGCCTGGATATGTACTACCGGCATCGCCCGCGCAAACCGGTGCTGGCCGTGATCTACAGCCATTCCCACGTCGACCATTTTGGCGGTGTTCGCGGGGTGATCGAGGAAGCTGACGTGAAGTCTGGCAAGGTGCGAGTGATCGCGCCGGAGGGGTTTTACGAACACGCTGTCAGCGAGAACGTGCTGGCCGGCCCGGCGATGATGCGCCGCGCCCAGTATATGTATGGTTCGCTGCTGCCTCGGGGCGAGCGGGGCCAGGTGGATGCCGGCCTGGGCAAGAGCACGCCGAACAATGCCACGGTGACGCTGATCCCCCCCACCGAGCTGATCGCCAAGCCCCTGGAGACGCACGTCATCGACGGGGTGGAGATCGAGTTCCAACTCACCCCCGGCACCGAGGCGCCGGCGGAGATGAACCTCTATTTCCCGCAGTTCCGCACCCTTTGCATGGCTGAGAACGCCACCCATACCCAGCACAACGTGCTGACCCTGCGGGGCGCACTGGTGCGTGACGCCAAGGTCTGGGCGCACTACCTGGACGATGCGCTGGTGCGCTACGGCGACAAGGCCGATGTGCTCTTCGCCCAGCACCATTGGCCCACCTGGGGAGGCGCCGAGATCCGTGACTATCTGGCGGACCAGCGTGACATGTACGCCTTCCTCGACAGCCAGACGCTGCGCCTGATCAACCAGGGTCTCACGCCCACCGAGATCGCCGCGCAACTGTCGTCGTTGCCACCGCGTCTGGCCAGCAAGTGGTACAGCCGCGACTACTACGGTTCCCTCAGCCACAACGTGCGTGCCGTCTACCAGCGCTACATGGGCTTCTACGACGGCAACCCGGCCAACCTCGACCCCTTGCCGCCGGAAGTCGCCGGCACGCGCTACGTCGAAGCCATGGGTGGCGCCGACTCGGTGCTGGCCAGCGCCCGCAAGGCATTCGCGGCCGGGGAGTATCGCTGGGCTGCGCAGTTACTTAACCATCTGGTCTTCGCCGAGCCCGGCAACCAGGCGGCGCGAGACCTGCAGGCCGACACCCTGGAGCAGTTGGGCTACCAGAGCGAGAACGCCACCTGGCGCAACGTCTACCTGAGCGGCGCCCAGGAACTGCGCCAGGGCGTGGCGCAGCCCCGTGGCCGCAACGGTGCGCCAGACATGATTCGCGCCCTGACGCCGGGCATGTTCTTCGACTACCTGGCGGTGCGCATCGACGCCATGAAGGCCGCCGGGGAGGACCTGCGCATCAACTGGCGCTTCAGCGACCTGGGCGAGGATTACGCCTTGACCCTGCGCAATGGCGTGCTGACCTACCGCAAGGGCATGCGTCATGCCGAGGCGGAGGTGGACTTGACCATGACCAAGGCGCTGCTGGATCGCATCTCGCTGAAGGAAACCGGCTTCCTCAAGGAGGCCACCGTGGGTGGCATCGAGTTCGAGAGCGGCCGCGTCAAGCTGCTCAAGCTTCTCGGCGGGCTGGACGAGGCCAATCCGCAATTCAACCTGGTGGAACCCTGATTCCACGCCTAGGCTCCGGTCGCGCCCCGAGGCGGCGCGCCGGGGCGTTCCTGCGGCAGTAAGTCAGGCCGGCGGTCACCTACGCGGCGCCGCCGACTTCCTGGCTAAGGCGGCTTTCTATCGCGGGGGCGGGGCTGTTGTGTTCCCGTGTTGGGTAGCCGGCGTGCGGATAGTCATTGTCGTCGCTTCCTTGTGAAGGGCAGTGGGCTGCGCCGAGCGCCAGGCGCCCTGGAGGGCGACCAGCGTCATTGTCACCAGGGCCAGGCTGGTACCCATCACCAGGACCGGCCGCGCGCGACCGCACTCGTCCTGCAGCATGGCCAGGCTGATCCGGTAGCGCCCCCCCTGGCAGGCCCACAGCAGGCCCGCGGTTACCAGGGCGACGATCATCACTAGGGGCGACTCGCCACGTAGCGCCAGGCAAGCGATCACCAGCAGGGACACCTGGGTGCGACGCCAGGCCAGCTCAGTGCGTTCGGCCTGCAGGCCCCGGTCGGTGTTGCTGGTGGTCATCTCAGCGGGGCCAGAACAGGCTGGCCAGAATCAGCGCCGCCAGGCAGCAGCCCAGAGTCAACAGCGGCACCAGCACCGGTAGGGGCAGGGCGCGGCCGTGGCGCAGCGCCCGTTCCACGGCCAGCCAGCGCAGGCAGGCACCGATGCTGACCAGCAGGCTCAGGGCCAGCAAGCAGAGGGTGATGGTCAATCGCAGCCAGGGCTCGAAAGCCTGGCCCGCGAAGGTTTCCACGGCGATGCCGCCGCCCATCAGGGCGAGCGCCGTGCGAACCCAGGCCAGAAAGGTGCGCTCGTTGGCCAGGGTGAAGCGTGGGTCAGGTTCGTCGCCGCCAAGCAGGGTGTCGCTGAGCGACTTTCGGGGGGATGGGGTGGGCATGGTGTACCGGCCAGGAAGGGCCGCCATCGGCAGGGCGCGCGATGGCGGCAGGTGGGTCACTCAGCGCAATCCCTTGCTGCGCAGGGCACCGGGTGAGTAGTCAGAGGTGCTGGCCTGATAGCCGAAGTCGAATGGATGGCGCTGTTCGCTGGTCAGGCCGGAAGCCAGGTAGCGGCCGTTGTTGAGGTCGTAGGTGATCTCCATGGCGTTGACCGCCGACTGCCCGCTGTAGTGGTAGTAGCTGTGGGCCTCGCCGATGCGCCAGAGCTCGCCACGGTTGTCGTAATGGTCGGCCTCGAGGATGGCCCAGGTATCCTCGTCGATGAAGTAGTGGCGCTTGCTGTAGATATGCCGCATGCCGGGCTTGAGGGTGGCAACCACCTCCCATACACGGTGCAGCTCGTAGCGGGTGGCGTTGGGGTTGACGTGGCCGGGTTGCAGCAGGTCGTCGTAGTGCTGGTCGGGGGAGGCCAGCCGGTAGCTGTTGTAGGGCACGTAGAGGGTCTTCTTGCCCACCAGTTTCCAGTCGTAGCGGTCCGGCGCACCGTTGAACATGTCTCGGCTATCGGCGGTACGCAGGCCAGCGGTGGTGGGACCAGCCGTGTCATAGGCAATGCTGGGCGCGCGCCGTACCCGTCGCTGACCGGCGCTGTAGACCCAGGACAGGCGCGGCTCGGCCACCTGGTCGAGGGTTTCATGCACCAGCACCACTTCGCCCACCATGCGCGAAGGAGCGGTCAGCAGGTGGCTGTAGTAGTAGAGGATGTTGCGCGCCTGCTCCGGTGCCATGCCCTTCACCGCGTCGCGGCGGGTGAAGTATTGCTGGGTCGTCATGATGGTGTAGGCGCCGTCCTTCTGGGGCGCCGCGCTGTCGGAGGTCAGGCTGAAGCTGGCGTTGCGATTGCGGGTCAGATGGTTCCAGAGCACCTCCAGGCCATTCTGCGGAATGGGGAAGGCGACCATTCCAGAGAACCCTTCCACGCCGTTGCCGTCATTCACCAGGCGGGCGCTGGTGGCGTTGCGTGCGGCAGATTCACGGAGGGCGTCGGGTACGGCCGCCGAGCGGTGGCTGGGGTAGACCGGCAGGTGGAAGCTGTTCGGGTAGCGCTTGAGCAGGGCGATCTGCCCAGGGCTCAGTTGCTCCTGGTACTGGGTGTAGTTGCGCGCATCGATAGTGAACAGTGGCTGCTCACCGCTGAAAGGATCGGCCGGCGTGCCGTTGGCCGTCAGCTCGGGCCTGGCGGCTTGCAAGCCGCCGTCCCAGGCCGGAATGCGGCCGTCGGCACTGCCAGCGCGTTCGGCACCGATCGGGGTCAGGGGGCCTTGCAGCTTGGCTGCGTCTTCCGGCGAGACAGCGGCCAGAACCTGGCCGGACAGGAGGAGGGTGCAAAAGAGTGCGCCGCCACGCACCAGGCTGTGGGTGTTGATCATGAGGGACTCCATTTAGAAATTGACGCCCAGGCTGATGGACAGGTAATCGCGGTCACCACGGGTGCCGTAGTCGCCGTCGATGTAGTCGGTGTATGCCAGGCTGGCGCTGTAGGTGTTGTTGAGGGAGGCGTCGAGGCCGACGCTGATGGCCTTGGAACCTTCACTGAAGGCCGAGCCTTCGCCGGGGCCGTTGCCGTCCACATCGTGCTGCCAGGAGAGGTTGGGGCGCAGGTCGATACCGGCGATGGCATTGGGGTAGCTCAGGTTGGTGCGCACCCGGTAACCCCAGGAGAAGCGCGTGAGAAAACCCTGGTCATTGCAGTGCTCCGGCGTTTTCGAGGTACCTGCACAGGCGCCGCTGGCAAGGATGCCGCTGCCATAGGTGCCGCTGCGGCCATAGCGTGGACCGAAGGTGCCTTCCAGGCCTCCGACCCAGGTGGCTCCCACTTCGCCCACCACCACCAGTTGATCGGCCCCCAGCACCTGGGCGAAAGAGTGGGTGGCGGTGGCCTGCGCCTGGGTGACTTCCTTGCGTCGGTAGCCGTTGAACAGCGTGCTGTCCGCGTCGGGGCGGATGTCTTCGGCCACCAGGGGCGAGCGTGTGGCGTTGTTCAGCAGCGATTGGATAACGTCTGTACCGTTGAGTTGGATCGGCATGTTCGGCCGGTAGCTGATCTCGCCCTGCAGCGCGGTACCGGTGCTGAGGTTGGTGGAGAACGACAGGCCATACAGGCGGATGTCTTCCGGGTACTGGGCCAGGTACTGGGAGGTACCCAGGCGCAGGGCACCGGCCAGACTCTGGCCGTTGGCGCTGCGAAGGAAAGCACCGCAGTTGGCCAGGGGGACACCGAGGTTGGCGCACAGCTGCGGGGCGAAGCTGGTGTTGGTGTAGTAGGGGCTGCTGATGGTGCCCATGTAGGGCACGCGGCTGTGGTAGTTGGCGATATAGGCGCCGAACTCGGTGTCCAGGTTGGCGGCGAACCAGCGCAGGGACATCCCCCACTGGCCGCCGTTGCGGGCATCCTCATCGCCGGCACGGGGAATGCGGATGCCCTCGTCGGTGAGGTTGACGCCGAACGGGGTGAGGCCAGCCACTGCCGCCGGGTTGCCGGTGAGCACGTTGCCCACGTCGAGGCCGTCGCAGCCATCGGCGAGGAAGTCGTTGCTGGAGAAGAAGGTGCCGCAGTTGTCCAACTGGGTCTGTTCCCAATCCAGCTGGTAGAAGAAGTCCCCGGAGATCGCATCAGTCAGGTTCTGCGACACGTAGAACATGTTTACTGGAACCAGGCCTTCCTTCACCTCCGAACCCGGACGGCGCAAAGCCGAAAGATTGAAGGGGTTGACCACATTCAGACCACCCGGGATGAACGTGCTTTCGCCCCAGTTCACCACCTGCTTGCCCAGGCGCGCCGAGCCCGGTTGATCGGCGATGGCGTAGTTGTAGTAGACGAAGGCGTCCAGCAACTCGGTGCCCGCGGTCTTCGCCGAGCGTTTGCGGTTGTTGTCTTCCACATCCTTGAAACGCTGGTCTTGGTCCCGCAGGACGTAGTCGTACCAGTAGCTGCCTCGCAGGAAGACGCCGACGTCACCGTGGCTCAACTGCAGGTCATGGGTGCCTTTGAAGATGCCGGAGAAGGCGTCGCCGGAGCGGAAATTGCGCCTGCCGTCGTCGCCGGTGGCGCTATTGAGCTGCTTCGGGTCAGGGGTGGCGGTAGAGATGCTGGTGCCGATGGAGAGCGAGGAATCCAGTTGGCCCTCGATCTCGCCGATCTGGAAATCGGCCGCCAGTGCATGACTGACAAGGCAACTCAGGGGCAATAGGAGAAAAGGCGGACGAATAATGCCGCGCATATTGAATCTCATCACTCATTATCCTCTTTGTTTTCGAGTGAGAACCAAGTTTCAGGCGCAGGCACAACAAGTTCGGGTATATCCAGGCAATAGGAATCCCGGCCGCTTGAGCGACGAATCGACACTATTCGGCAGAATCGATATCGAGGTGGGAAGTTGGCTCTGGTTGCCCTTTACTTATTGTTCTGCGTAGTTGGATGAAGTTGCGGATACTCCCTTCTATCTGATGTTTAAGCGATACTAGGGGCGCCCCGGAAACCCGACAAATAGTGTCTTCCGATAGTTGCCATATCACTTCGGCATAGCCAGCGAGACCCCTATGACCCTCAAGCAGCTCCGCTACCTGATCGCCATCGCGGAGGCAGGAAGCTTCTCCGCCGCTGCGCGTCGCTCCTTCATCGCGCAGCCGGCCCTGAGCCGGCAGATCGGTCTGCTGGAAAGCGAGCTGGAAATACAGCTGCTGGAGCGCCAGCACGACGGCGTAGCCCTGACCGATGCTGGCCGACGCCTCTACGAGGTGGCGCGTTCGGTGGTGCAGAAGCTGGATTCGGTGAAGGACGAACTGACCTCGACACGGGGGGATCCCAAGGGGCATGTGTCCGTTTCCATTCCTGCCACCGCCTCGGCGTTGCTGCTACCGGAGATCATCTCGCGGGCGGCGGAGAAGTTCCCCAGCATCACCCTGACGGTGTGCGACGGCCTCACCCGCGAGGGCGGTCAGGCCATCGAGCTGGGCAAGGTGGACTTCGGCGTGGTGCCCAATGCCGAGGAGCTGGAGCACGTAGCCGCTGAACCCATCTTCAGCGAGGACCTTTACTGGGTGGGGCCGGCCAGCGAGGCCGAGAAGAACACCCCCATCACCCTGGCCGAGGCGGCCGCCACGCGGCTGGTCGTGGCGCCGCGGGCCTTGCACCTGCGGCGGCGTATCGAGCAGGCGGCGATGGAGGCGGGGGTGGTGCTCAACGTGGCCTACGAACAGCAGTCGGCCCCGGGGATTGCCAGCCTGGTCCGCAGTGGGCTGGCGGCGACCATCTGCAACTGGCCGCCGCTGGTGGAGCTGTTCGAACCGACGGGTGCGCGGCTGGTGGTGGAACCGCGCATCACACGCACTGTGTCCATCGCCCACTCGATCCACAAACCGCTGTCCTTCGCCGCGTCCTGCATGCAGGACCTGGTGCGCACGATCCTGCTGGATGCGGTGCAGGAAGGCCGCTGGCGCGGCAGCCTGATCGAGCGCGTCGACGAAGAGGCTCAAGCCCTGGAACAGAGCGCGGGCGAGTCGTCCTGAGCCAGTCGCTCGCGGGAGCGCTGCGGGTTCATCGTCACAAGGCCGATCAGGCCCGCCATGATCAGCACGCCGCCGCAAACCAGGAAGCCCTGGGCGTAGCCCTGCGGATGCCCGGCACCGGCGCCATGCACCAACAGGCCGGTGACCACCGGGGCCGAGAGCCCCGCCAGCGAGGCTACTGCGTTGCCGATGGCAAGAATGCCGCCGCGCTGGCTGCTGGGCGTGAACTCCGCCAGCATCGCCGGCCCCACCGAGTACATCACCAGTGCCAGGCCGCCGCTCAGGGTCAGGGTGATGATGCGCGTGGTGACCGAAAGCTCCTGAAGGATCAGCGACGCGGAGAACAGCCCGGCGACGATCAGGCAGCCCGAGACGAAAGCGCCACGGGCCAGGCGTGAGGGCACGCCGCGATGCAGCAGGCGCTGGGACAGCCAGGCCATGAACAGGCTGAGCGGTGTGGTCACCACCACGAAGAGGACGAACATGCGGCCGGTGTTCAGCGGGTCGATGCCCAGGCCCACTTCCAGGTAGCTCGGCACCCAGGTCAGGGTCAGTGCCAGGGACCAGTTGGCAGCGAAGTGGCAGGCGTAGTTGCCCAGCACGCTGCCATCGGTAAGCAGGCGGCGGTAGGGCACTCGATGGGTGTCCGGGGTCACCTGGCCGGCGCGCAGGTTGTCGAGTGTGCCTTCCCGGCCCAGCAGCAGCCAGAGGGCGCACCAGACCACGCCGATGGCCGCCAGCACGACGAAGTTGGTGCGCCAGCCGTAGTGCAGGCTGATCCAGGGGATCATGGCGCCGGCCACCAGCAGGCCCATGGCGCTACCGGAGTGCAACAGCGCGACTGGCAGGCTGCGGCGATCATCCGGAAACCACTTGTACAGGGCGTGGGTCGCCACCGGGGAGGCGGGGCCTTCACCGATGCCCAGCAGCACACGGCAGGCGACGATCATCCAGAGGGAACTCGCGAACAGCATGGGCAGCTGGATCAGCGCCCAGAAAAGGCCCATGCCCAGCAACAGGGTTCGGGTAGGCCGGCGGTTGGCGAGAAAGCCGCCGACCACAGCGGAGACGGCGAAGAGCCAATGCAGGGCTCCGCCGATCAGGCCGAACTCAGTGGGGGTCAGGTCCAGTTCCTCCGTCATCGGCACGGCGACCAGGCCGATCACCACCTTGTCGAGGAAATTGACCAGCATCATGAAGGCCAGCAGGACCGCAATGGTCCAGGCGCTGGCAGGGCGGAAGGCAGTGTTGTCTCGGTTCATGGGGATGCTCTTGTTGTCGTTGTAGAAGACCCGTCCGGCTTCCCCGGCCAGACGGGCACTGCAGGGCGCGTCAACCAGGCATCAGGATGCCCTTGGCGATGGTGTTGCGCTGGATCTCACTGGTGCCGGTCAGGATGCGCATCATGCGGGTCGCGCGGAATAACCACTCGACGGGATGGCCCGCAACAAGCCCTGAACCGCCGTGGATCTGCACCGCACGGTCGGCGATGCGGAAGGCGGTTTCCGAGGCGTACAGCTTGCACATCGATGCCTCGACCTTGATATCGCCGCCGGCGTCGTTGCTGAGGGCGGTGGCGAACATCATGCTGCGTGCCGCATGGAGCTCGGTGGCCATGTCGGCGAGCATGTGGCTGATGGACTGGAACAGCGCGATGGGCTGGCCGAACTGCTTGCGCGTGCGGGCGTGGTCCATTGACAGGTTCAGGGCCAGGCCGGCCATGCCGAGCATGGTTGGGCAGTGCAGCAGGCGGTTCAGCGTGATGCGCCCCATGGCCAGCTTGAAGCCAGCGCCTTCGTCACCGATGCGGTTCTCCACGGGGACGCGGACGTTTTCCAGCAGGATGTTGCCGTGGGCGCCGCCGCCGGACATCACCGAGTAGTCACTGTCCACCTGAACCCCTTCGGCAGTGAGGTCGACGAAGAATGCCGAAATGCCCTGGGGGCCGCGTCCCGGCTCGGTCACCGCCAGCAGCACGGCGATGTCGGCGTAGGTAGCGCCGGAGATGTAGCGCTTGGCGCCGTTGAGTACGTAATGGTCACCCTCGCGGCGGGCTTCGGTACGGATGGCGGTGGCGTCGGAACCGGCTTCTGCCTCGGTCAGGGCAAAGCACACGGCCTTATCCGCCCGGCATACCGGCTTCAGGAAGGCGTCCACCTGGAAGTCGCTGGCGACCCGGAACAAGTGGCCGATACGGGGTGGCCCGGAGAGTTCGCCCAGCACGTGCGGGGCGAGGGGCGAGCCGGTCAGCACGGCCGCCTCCTTCACTGCGCAGAGTTCGGCAATGCTGAGTCCGGCGCCGCCCAGGTTTTCCGGTAGCAGGGCGTTGTAGAAGCCCAGCTCGCAGGAGCGCTTCCAGATATCCCGCAGCAGGGGCCGGGCGACCGGTTGGCCCCAGGTGATACC
This sequence comes from Pseudomonas sp. JS3066, assembly GCF_036328175.1. Lineage (NCBI taxonomy): Bacteria > Pseudomonadati > Pseudomonadota > Gammaproteobacteria > Pseudomonadales > Pseudomonadaceae > Pseudomonas > Pseudomonas sp. JS3066. The sequence goes on along the minus strand of NZ_CP143312.1, from coordinate 2,962,205 downwards.
TTCCCGCTGCACCAGCGGGTCGAGTTCGTCGCGGACGAATGTGTTGATGCCGTCGATGACGCGGCTGGCCTTCTCGCTTGGTTTGAGCATCTGCCTGTCTCCCTTAAATTCGTCGTTCGCTGTTCTGCCAGTACGCTTCGCGGATCAGGCGGCGCACGACCTTGCCGTTGGGGTTCTTCGGCAGTTCCTTGACGAAATCCACCGCGCGGGGCTTCTTGAAACCCGCCAGGGAGCGCCCGCAATACTCGATGATGGCTTCGGCGCTCAGGTTCTCGCCCGGTTTCAGTACCACCACCGCGCGGACTGCCTCGCCCCATTGCTCGTCCGGTACGCCCACCACGGCCGCCTCGAACACCTGGGGCAGGCTGTAGAGCACTTGTTCCACTTCGGTGGGGTAGATGTTGAAACCGCCGGAAATGATCATTTCCTTCTTGCGGTCAACGATGAACACGTAGCCGCGCTCGTCCACCGTGGCCAGGTCGCCGGTGAGGTAATAGCCGTCGCGCATGACCTCGGCGGTCAGCTCCGGCGCCTGCCAGTAGCCCTTCATGATGTCCGGGCCCTTGACCACGATTTCGCCGATCTCGCCAGGGCCCACGTCCTCGAAGGCGTCGTTCACCACCCGCAGAGTGGTCTCGAAATAACAGCGGCCGCAGGAGGCCAGGCGGCGCTGGTCGTCGCCCTCGATCAGGTGGTCCTGTTCGGTCAGCACCGTCACCAGGGAGCACGTCTCGCCTGCACCGTAGCCCTGGGCCAGGATCGGCCCGAATACGTCGATGGCGCGCTTCACCAGGGCCGGAGCCATGGGAGCGGCGCCGTACATCACCAGGCGCAGGCTGGAGAGGTCGAAGCGCTCCACCTCCGGGACGTTCACCAGGCGGTTGATCATGGCCGGCACCAGGAACAAACGGGTGACCCGCTCACGCTGGATGGTCTCCAGCAGCAGATGGTCGTCGTAGCGCTCCAGGAGCAGGTTGCAGGCGCCCACGGCCAGCAACGGCATGATCTGCATGCCACTGGCATGAGTGATGGGCCCCACATGGGCCATCACATCGCCCGGGGCCGCACGCCGGGTAGGGCTGGCGATACTCTTGCGGATCAGCGCCTTGCGGTTGCCGAAACTGAGCATGGCGGCCTTGAGTACGCCGGAGCTGCCAGAGGTGTAGTGCAGCACCGCCAGGTCATCGTCGTCCGGATCACAGTGCACTGGAGCCTCGCTGCCACGCTCCAGCACGTCCAGGTAGCGGGCGTCGCCAGCTTCGTCGTCGAGGGAGATGATCCAGCGCAGGCGCGGCACCTCACTGCGACGGGCATGGAGGGCCGCGGCGAAATGGCCGTCGGCCAGCACCGCCTGGCTGTGGGAGTCGTCAAGGACCTGGAGGATTTCGTCCAGGGAGAGGCGGGCGTTGATCGGAACCTTGACCATGCCGGCCTTGTAGAAGGCGATCTCCGCTTCCACCAGTTCCACCCGGTTCAGCGCCAGAATCGCCACATGGGCGCCCCGGGCCAGCTCCAGGGCCTGGAGCCCGGAGGCAAGACGATTGGTGCGAGCCTCCAGCTGCGCAAAAGTGATCCGTTTCCGGCTATCGACAACCGCCTCGTAGTCGGGCCAGTACAGGGCACTCCGACTGATGATCTTTCCTAAGTTCATTTATTGTTCTCATCGGCAGGACAACTGCGCCGATGCTAGCCAAGCGAACTTCGCGGCAACTAATACAACAGTACGATGCTGGCCATAGCGATATGGAATAGCTGCACCAACTGCTGGACCTGTCGCTCTTCATGGGAAGCACTCATGGCGACATCCCCACGCCGTCCGCAAGGAACGCCGGTGGATCCCGCCAGGCTACCCATAACTCCCGCTGCCAACGCACCACAGCAATTTGCCGATCAGCCCAACCGATAAAGGCCCGGCGCGGTCCTGCGTTCGGGTCACGGTGATAGTCATGCAGCGTCGGCACCAGCACCTCGCTCAGCCAGCGGCTGATCTCGGCAAGCGCAGTTCGACCTCACGCCAGAACGCCTGATCGGCGATACCGCTTATGGCACGGCCCCGATGCTGGCCTGGATGGTCGAAGAGAAGGACATCGGGCCCCACGCTCACTGAGCGTGTGATTCTGTCGGCGGCATGGGCGGCAGCTACTTTTTCAACAGAATCGGCCAGGAGTGGCCGTCTGGGGCGGGGAAACATACCCGTCCCATTTCTTCCTAAGGTTCGAAAAAATACAGAACGCCATCTGCCCGACTCACTGCAATGCCTGCGCGAGTAGGAACGATCAAGTTACACAGACGAGAGTGAATGCCCTTCCACAGAGGCTCGCCTGTCGCAAGGTCATACGCCGCAGCGTACATACCGTGTACCCATTCGATACCTATTCACGCCATCGCTTGAGTAGCATCTCGATAAAGAGTTCTGCGGTGCTCGACAGGGGTTCGCCATCTCGACGTACCAGACCGATAGTGCGCTCGATGTGCGGCGGAGGCAGGTCGCGGGAACAGAGGTTCTCATGTTCTGCATCCGGCATTGCCATGCGCGGCAAAATCGCGACACCAAGACCGCATTCAACCAGGCCAAGCGAGGTGGACAGATGCTGCACCTCATAGAATCCGTTGAGTCGGATTCCGTGGCCGGAAAGAGCACTGTCGAGCAACATTCGGTTGCCGCTGTCCCGGCTCACAGTGATGAGTCGCACCCCCTGCAAATCTTGCCAACTCACCTCAGGCAGCGCTGCGAGAGGATGGTCGCTGCGCATTGCGAGTACGAAAGGGTCACGAAGTAGGGGCGTGAAGCTAATGTCTGGGTGTTGGGCGCTGATCATGTTGATGCCAAAGTCAGCGTCTCCACTCACCACTCGTTCAAGGCCTTCGTTGGCGCTTACGTCGAGTATTCGGATGCGAATGCCCGGATACGCCTCATTGAAAACTCGTATCACGCTGGGCAGGAAGTAGAACGCCGCGGTCGGGATGCACGCGATCGTCACGGTACCTTTTTGATGTGTCTTGAGCTCACGTATGCCCTGTATCGAGGACTCGTAGTCTTCCAGCATCCGTCGAGCCCGGGGCAGGTATTCCTTGCCTATTTCGGTTAGCCAGGTGCGCCGCGTGGTGCGCTCCAGCAGCTTGGCTCCAAGGGTTTCTTCCAGTTTCTGAAGGCGGCGAGACAGCGCCGGCTGGGATAGATGGAGTGCCTGGGCGGCTTCCTGAAAAGACTGTGATTCAGCTACTCGCACAAAAGCTGCGAGGTCGAGAAATTCTATTCTATGCATGAAAGGATCTCTATGGTTCTGCTTTGCGCATTAATGCTTGAATCCTATCAGTTGGCATTGATCTTTGCATTTGAAGCATCAAAAGGGCGCTGACAAGCTGTAGCCATCGTTGGAACGGTCACGGGTTAAACCAAGATGATGAACAGCATCCCTTGCATGATTATGCGTGGCGGCACCTCGCGCGGCCCCTTCATCCACATGACCGATCTGCCTGATTCGCAGGAAGCGCGTGCCCAGGTCTTACTCGATTTAATGGGCTCCGGACATCCGCTCCAGGTAGACGGTATTGGCGGCGGTAACTCCCTTACCAGCAAAGTGGCCATCGTTGGACACTCCAGTCGTCCGGACGCAGATGTGGACTATCTGTTTGCCCAAGTGGACGTGACTGAGCGCCGGGTAGATTTCACTCCCAACTGCGGCAACATGCTTTCGGCAGTTGGCCCGTTCGCGATCGAGACCGGCCTTGTGGCGCCCACCTATGGCGAGACGCGAGTGCGAGTGTTCAACATCAACACTCAGCGCATCATTGAGTGTTTCGTACCCACTCCGCGTGGTCGCGTGGAATACGAAGGCGATACCAGTATCAGTGGCGTTCCAGGCTCTGCAGCGGGCATTCGTCTCAGCTTCCTGGACGTCGCTGGTGCCAAGACCGGGGCCCTGCTTCCTACAGGTCATGCTATCGAGCAGATTGAGGGTGTCGACGTCACCTGCCTGGATGCCGCGACACCGACGGTGATGATTCGTGCAAGCGACCTGGGTGTGGATGGTCACGCCGATCCGGCTTCACTGGATGCCAACAGCGCAATGCTTGAGCGTCTGGAGCGCATTCGCTGTGAAGCGGGCCGTCGCATGGGCATGGGAGATGTCAGCCAGTCGGTGCTGCCAAAACCCATTCTGCTGTCGTCGGCAGTTGGCGAAGACGGAACGCTGTGTGCGCGCTACTTCGTACCACAGCGCTGCCACAAGGCGCTTGCCGTAACTGGCGCGATCGCTCTTGGCGCCGCTGTGAATGTTCCCGGCAGCGTGGCCCATCGCCTCGCCCTGGAAACCAGTCGCGTAGAAGCTGGCCAACCCCTCGCGTCCATACGTATCGAGCACCCCTCAGGCCATCTGGACCTGCGAGTCGAGTTGCGTGATGGCAACCCGATGGATATCGCCCGAGTCTCGCTGATCCGAACTGCCCGCAAGATCATGGATGGTCGTCTCTATTACCGCATGCCGGATGCAGTCCACTGATTCCAAATGCTGTCCCGCGTCTCGATACGCCCAGACAACAATCACAAGACGGGTAACCCAAATGAACTCTTTCATCACACGCTGCTTACATCACAACTGCGCTGCAACCAGTCATCCACATTCTTCGTGAGGATGGCTGGGGCGCTTGCACGCCCTGGCGATTAGCGGCTTCATGTGCGGCGGCTCGTACGCCTGAATGGAGCTGGAACCCATAATTACAAGAGTCCAACGCCATGCTTTCTCTGCTCGGCTTGTCCATGGTGGTCGTGTTCACCTATCTGATCATGACCAAACGCCTGTCCCCGGTAGTGGCCCTGACAGTAGTGCCCATTGTCTTCGCATTGGTCGGCGGCTTCGCGCCCGAGCTCGGCAAGATGATGCTCGACGGCCTGAAGACGGTGGCGCCTTCTGCAGCGCTATTGCTTTTCGCCATCCTGTTTTTTGGCATCATGATCGACTCCGGGCTGTTCGACCCGCTGATTCGCCGCATCCTGCAGACAGTCAACGGCAACCCGGTGAAGATCGCCATGGGCACCGCCGTACTGTCGCTGCTGGTGGCGCTGGATGGTGACGGCACCACCACCTACATGATCACCGTGGCCGCCATGCTGCCGCTGTACAAGCGCATCGGTATGAACCCGCTGATCCTCGCCTGCATATCCATGCTGTCGCTGAGCATCATGAGCGGCATGAGCCCCTGGGGCGGTCCGGCTACCCGTGCAATCGCCGTACTCGGGCTGGACGCCAGCGAATACTTCATTCCGATGCTCCCGACTATGGCGGGCGGGGCGCTTTGGGTGGTGTTCACCGCCTATATTCTGGGGCGCAAAGAGCTGAAGCGGATCGGCAATACCCATCTGAAAACCGGTGGTGACGACTGCTACATCAAGGCCATCCTGGCCGATAACCCGAACAAGCGACCGAAGCTGATCTGGCTGAACCTCCTGCTGGTGATCGCGGTAATGGTCGCTCTGGTGGCAGGACTGATGAACGCGGCGGTGCTGTTCATGCTCGGCTTCGTCGTGGCCTTGATGATCAACTACCCGCAGCTGGACCTGCAGAAGGAGCGCATCCTCGCCCACTCGGGCAACGCCATGACCGTGGTGCTGCTGGTGTTCGCCGCCGGGGTATTCGCCGGCATATTCTCCGGCACCAAGATGGTGGATTCCCTGGCCAACTCCCTGGTGGAGATGATCCCATCCTCCTGGGGCAGCTTCTTCCCGCTGGTGGTGGCCATCACCAGCATGCCGCTTACCTTCGTGCTCTCCAACGACGCGTACTACTTCGGCATGGTGCCCATACTCGCCCAGGCCGCTGCGGCCTATGGCATCGATCCGGTGGAAATCGCACGCGCGTCCATCCTCGGCCAGCCGGTGCACCTGATGAGTCCGTTGGTGGCCTCGACACTCCTGCTGGTGGGCATGGTCGATACTGACATCGGCGACTTCCAGCGCTTCACCTACAAATGGGCGATCCTCACCTCGCTCGTCATTACCGTGCTGGCCCTGCTAACGGGTGCCATCACGCTGCTCGCCTGAGTTTCCGCGCCCGGCGAAGTCGGGCAAGCCTCCCTGATATCTGGCCCCGTGGTGTGTTCCTGCGCGCCCGCTGGCCGAGTGCGTCCAGAACAAAAAGGTGAAGACACCATGAAAACCAACGCCAAGCCCCTGCCTTCCACCCTGGCGTGCCTAGTCGCCTGCCTGGCACCTGCCGCAGGGGCCGCCGGTTTCATCGAAGACAGCAAGGCCAACCTGCAATTGCGCAACATCTACTTCAACGATGACTTCAAGGATGAGAAGGGCATGTCCGCCAAGTCCGCTGCCAACGCACAGTCGAAGAAGGAAGAATGGGCCCAGGGTTTCCTGCTGGATCTGCAATCCGGCTACACCGCAGGCCGCCTCGGTTTCGGCCTGGACGCCCTGGGACTGCTGGGTGTGAAACTGGACTCCGGCGCTGGGCGAGCCGGTACCGGGCTTTTGCCACTGCACGATGACGGCCGGGCTGCGGACGAATTTTCCAGCCTGGGCCTGACCGGCAAGGCACGCTTCGCCGGTACCACGCTCAAGCACGGCACTCATCAGCCCAAGCTGCCGGTGCTGGTGCGCAACGATGCACGTTTGTTGCCGCAAACCTTCGAAGGCACCCAGGTCACCAGCGCAGATATAGCCGACCTAAGCCTCACAGGTGGTTACTTCGACGAGTTCCGCATGCGCGACTCCAGTGACAACCATTCGATCACTGCCGATGGATACGCAGGTGATGACGGTGAGGGCTTCTGGTTCGCCGGCGCTGACTACAAGCCCAGCAAGGCCCTGATCCTGAGTTACTACTATGGCGAGCTGGAAGAGTTCTACCAGCAGCACTTCATCGGCGTGGTCCACAGCTTGCCCCTGGGGCCAGGCAGCCTCACCACCGACCTGCGCTATTTCCATAGCCAGGATGCGGGAGAGGCGCGCAATGGCGAACTGGACAACGACATGTACAGCGGCCTGCTGACTTACACCCAGAAGGGCCATGCCTTAAGTGCAGGCTACCAGCAACTGAATGGCGAAGGCGGGCTGCCATTCGTCAACGGCGCCACGGTGTACAGCTTTAGCAACGCCGGGGTCGGCAAGTTCGTCGAGGAAGACGAGCGCACCTGGATGCTCGGATATGCATACGACTTTGCGGCCATCGGAGTGCCTGGACTGACTGCTGGCGTTCGCTATTTCAAAGGCCGGGATGGCACGACCGAACTGCGCGGCAGCGAGGTGAATGCCCACGAATGGGAGCGGGACATTGACCTTGCCTACGTGGTGCAACAGGGGGCTCTCAAAGGACTTGGCGTGAAGCTCCGCAACATCGCCTATCGCTCCAGCTACAGCAGGGGCCGCGACAACAATCGCCTGTATTTCACCTACGACATCGCGCTCTGGTAGGTCCCGAATGCGGGCTTACCAGCCCGAAGTGGCGCTTGGAAGAGCGGGCGCCGCGCCCGCGTGCCCACAAGGCGCGCGGGCCCTTAATCCTCAAACCACGCTTTTCCGGCCACCCGTCTCGACTACCCGTCGCGCCGGCGGAGGTTCCGGAGCCGGGGGCTTTGCCCCCGGCATTTTTTATCAATAGCGGAGATACGGATTTATGGAGTGGCTGAGTGACCCTGTTTTCTGGATGGCACTGATGCAGATTATCGCCATCGACATCCTGTTGGGCGGCGATAACGCAGTGGTCATCGCACTGGCGTGTCGGCATCTTCCGGAGGAACAACGCCGCCGTGCCATCGCCGGTGGCGTGGCAGGGGCAATCCTATTGCGCGTCGCGTTGTTGTTCTTTGCCATGCAGCTATTGGCCTTGCCGTACCTGAAGCTGGTAGGTGCGGCGCTGTTGCTATGGATCGGCGTGAAATTGTTGCTGCCCGAAGACGAACAAGCCCATGAAGTAAGGGCAGGTGCGAGCTTCTTCGCTGCAATCAAAACGATCATCATCGCCGACGCTGTCATGAGTCTGGACAACGTACTTGCCGTGGCTGGGGCTGCCGGCGGCAACCTGGTCCTCGTCAGCCTGGGCGTGCTGATCAGCATCCCGATCATCGTCTGGGGCAGCCAGCTGGTGCTCAAGGTGATGGATCGTTTCCCGCAGGTTGTACTGCTGGGGGGCGGCTTGCTGGGTTGGATTGCTGGGGGCATGGCGGTAACCGACATCGCCGTGGCGAACTGGGTTTCGAACGATGTCTGGTCGAAGCACCTGGCTGCAGCTTGTGGCGCTGCCCTGGTGATGGGCACAGGTCTATTGCTGCGCACGCGCGCATCCGCAGTGGTTGATTCGTCAAACGGCTGATGACAGTGGCCTCAGCGAGACAGGCGGATGATCTGCCTCGCCAGGAATGGGCCGACCAGAATGACACCGAATAGGCGCATGGTCTGCATGGCCAGCACCAGACCGACATCCGCCTGGGTATCCAGAGCGATGATTGCCATGGAGTCCAGCCCTCCTGGGCTGGTGGCGAGATAAACGGAGAGGAAGTCCTTGCCCAGCAGTTCCGCAATGTAATGCGCGGACAGGGCGCAAAGCGCGATCAGGGCAAGCGCGCTGAGGAGCATGGCGGGAAGCCGGCGGACGACGAAATCGAAGGTCTCGCGATCGAATCGTAATCCCACGTAGCAACCAAGGGCGCCGTAGGCCAGGCACAACAGCCACTGGGGCAGGTCGATGATGAATACACCGCCCAATTGCATCGCCGCCCCAGCCAGTAGTGGCACGAGCAGCGCGCCTGCTGGGAAGCGAGCACCAATCAACACACTGCCGACCAGAACAAAGATGGTGAGGATGCCATTGGCAGGCACAGCGAAGCCGAGGGCGGCTGCGTCAGCCGGGATTTGGGGGGAAGTAATTTCGCCACCGAGAGCGTGGCTGACGACTGCACCTATTAACACGACGCAGACCACTCGCACGTATTGCATCGTGGCGACCACTCGGGAGTCTGCCCCGTGGTCCTCCGCCATAGCCACCATAGCGGACGCCGCCCCGGGGGACAGGCCCCAGGCGGCGGCGTTACCCGGCAGGTCGCCGTAGCGCACGAGGCAAAGCGCGACGAGCAAACTCATCACCACCGTTATCGCCGTGGCCAGCAGCATGATGGGCCAATCGTGAGCAATGCTCGCAAGCGTTTCGGCAGTGAGCGAATGAGCCACCAGCAAGCCGATGCAACCCTGACCGAATTTGAAAGCGAGCGCGGGTACGCGGATGCGGGCCCCTCGCACGCCAAGTCCAATGGCGACCAGCATGGAGCCAAGGAAGTCAGCAGCTGGCATTCCGATCTGTCGCAGCACTTGACCTGCGATGACCGCAAGAACGAGCAGAAGCAGCCACTGCCACATAAGGGCAATGGAGTCGAGAGAGGGAAGGGTAGGCAAGGCGATTCTCCGTACGCGCTGTGGGGCTGGGTGTGTCCAACGCGCAACGGCAGTATTCTGGTGCTGATTCATCAAGTCTATTTTCTAATTGTGATGAACCGATAATTCAGAGTTATCGATTATGGATCTGCGCGACCTTGCCTATTTCGAGACCATTGCTGAGCTTGGCCATCTGGGCCGTGCTGCGGAGCGTCTGTGTCGTAGCCAGCCTGCTTTAACCAAGAGCATTCAACGCCTGGAGGAATCCCTTGGAGTCAGCTTGTTCCAGCGTGATGGCCGACGCATCAAGCTGACCCCGGCGGGGCATTTGCTCCTGGAGCGAAGCCGTCAGTTACGCCACAGCGTTGATGAGACGCGTCGCGAGGTGCGCGACTTCGCCAATGGTTTGGTAGGAAATATTCGACTGGGCTGTGCAGTCTCTATGGCCGAATACCTGCTGCCGCAGCTCACAGCAACGCTGCTGAGTCTCGCTCCCAATGTGACATTGACACTTACGGTTGGGATGGACGATGTGCTTCGCGAGGGGTTGTTGCAGGGAAATCTGGACCTGGTCATTAGCCCCTTCGTCGACAAGGTAGAGGGACTGGAAACCCATGCTCTGCTGGAGGACCAAGCCGTGGTTGTGGCACGCCGCGATCATCCGCTTTTCAGCAGGCCTATCAGCCAGCGCGAGCTGTGCCGTTACCGCTGGGTGCTGCCACCTCTTTCAGCCAGTGCGCGCAAGTGGATTGACAACGCCTTCATCAGCCGACAACTGCCGACACCCATGGTGCAGGTGGAAAGCACGTCGATTTCCTTGATGCCACGTTTGATTGCCCGTACTGACTTACTCAGTTTCATTGCCCGTGAACACCTGTTAGGTGGGAAGGCGGAGGCCAGTCTGCGGGAAATTCCATTGGCGGATACCACCATGACGCGGGTAATCGGGGTGAGCTATCGCTCCGAGGGTTACAAGTCGCCGGCGACGGCAACTCTCCTGGATATTCTGCTGACTCATCAGGCCAACCTGTTTCTACAGCTTGATTCATGAGGTCCGGCCAACCTTCTCCGGCATGGCAACCCGACGCGACGGGGCATCAAGCAGGCGCGCTGGCTATTGCTGCGCAATCCGGACGAGCAACAAGTCTAAGTCCGCTTTTGGCCGATTCTGTTGAAAAAGTAGCTGGCGCCCCATGCCGCCGGCAAAATCACGCGCTCAGCGTGCGTGGAGGCAGGCAGCATGATGGGCAGTTATCGGGAGGACAGGCGCGCCTGTTTTAATCGTTCAATCTGGAAGAGCACGTCCATGCGAGTGCTGTGGGAACGCTCGATACTTGCGGGCGTTACAATGGCGCCCGCGCCGATTCCCCGAATCGGGCACGCCCGGAGCCAGCTTCAGATGTTCACCCTTGTAACCCTGGACACATCACCGCCCGAATCCCTGAAGAGTCAGGTACTACAAATGGTGGTGGACTACTTCAGCGACATCAGCCCGGTGCCGCTGATGCCCAGCAATCCGCTCTATCAGTTGTATCAGTACGTGATTGGCTACGAGGTGCACCTGTATCTGCAAGCCATGGACAGCTCTCTGGATACTGCGGCGCGCTTGATCCTTGCGCTGGATGATGAAGATCCCTCCCAGGTGCTGGGTTTTGCCCTGTACCTGCCGAGCCAGGATGATTCCGAGGCCTGCACTCTGGCCTATATGGCCGTCAAGGCCAGCCACCGCCGACGCGGTATTGCCCGGGATTTGTTGCAGCAGATGGCCAAGCATCGGCCCCACGTCGAACTGGCCTGCGTGGCGAACAAGGTGCCGACCTTTGAGTCGATGGGGTTTCAGGTACTGGCAGCGCAAGGGCCACATGTGCTGCTGAACACCCGCGATCACCGCTCGGACGGCATGGTGGCGGTGCAGGACCTGACCCCGATTTTCCAATCCAAGGAAGTGCGGCAGATCCACGCGTATCTGGTGCAGCAACACGGCAAGAAGGCCATGAGTGAGGCCGAGAACAAACGCGACCGCCTGCTCGACCAGATGGCCTACCAGGCTCAGGGATTGGTGAAAGAGCGCTTCCCTACGATTCACTGACAGCCGAAGTGGCAGAAGATTTTTTCTGCTTTGGACGTCCGTTATTGGTCATTGGCTTCGGTAAGGCTGACCTGGCGAGTCGGCGTCCATCTTGCTCAGCGGGAGAATCCTCCTGTGCCTTGACTATCAGGGCCTGAGGACGACGATTGCGAGCCGCTGCCAGACATATGCGTGGGAAAAAACGAGTTCCGCGCGGCATGCGCGCTGTTCACAATAAGACTCCCAACGATTGAATATCCCCCTGAGACGCTTTATTTGCCTGCCTTTGAACTCACAACAACAGGACTTCCTCCTTTTTTGTGCTTCGTAAGTTTAGTTGAATTTGTAACAAGGTTTGATGTTGGATGGCTGTTATAAATTTACCGGCAATGTAATTTGGAAGTCGGTTCTGAATATCTGTTCGGATAAGACGAGGTGGAATCGGTGGTTCACTCGCATTGTTCCTCAAGGCAGAGAGACCGCTTGGCTAACCGGGTATTTGTTTCCGCAGTCAACAAAAGAGACCGGCACGGCCCAGGCTTTTGGGGGGACTACATCCGTGCCAGCCAACGCTCGTCGGATTGAGCATTTTCAGCTTGAACGAGAACTGGCTGCGACCGCGTACCATTTATCAACCTGGCCAGACCGTCCGGTAACTATGCCTACAAAGAGGTACGCCAGTACTTCATTAGTTGTAACGCCAATGATCCAAACAGCCGCGCAGAAGTATAAATAACGGCATTGCGACGGCGTCGGAAAAGTGTCGGAGTTTCAGGTCGCCAATTATTGGTACTTGCCAGTTTGGCAAATTTGAAAGACTCGGAGTGGTTATTCGTTTGTGTCGCTTAATGGCTGGTTTTGGCCGTTACCAGTCCTCTGGAAACCCTTGCCATCGACCTGTCGTCGGCACGCAGGTGGCCTGAGAGTCCGGCAATGTCACTCAATGTGCGACAGCGGGACTACCGGGATTGCCGCGGAAGGCACCGATTGCTTTCACCACGCCGAGTACGATCAGCGAAATTCCGAGCACTTCCGGAGCCGTGGGCCACCGATGGGAAAAAAGCAAACCCAGGCACGTGGCGAAAACCATCTCCATGGACAGCAGTTGACTGGCGAGCGTTATGGGAAGGCGCTGGGACGCTATGGTCCAGGCCCACGCGCCGCCAATCGATGCAACCGCCGCAAGCATGAGGGCCGGGAGATACAGGTGACCAATGGCGCTCAGTCCAAAACCCAGCATCGGGGCGTTGAACAATTCCATGCCCGCACCCACGGGTAGGAATACGAGGGTTTGCAGGCTGCCGCCGACCATCATCATGGCTGTCCAGAGCCAGGCATTCATGCCGGGACGTTTCAATAGCGCTCGTTGATTGGCGAGTCCGAACCAGACCCATAGCGCCACTGCAACCATGGAAGCGCCAACGCCGAGGGCTAACGAGGCGTATGGCAAACCCTCAGGCTGGGCGACGTTCTGGACATTTACCAGGACCAGCCCCAGAGCGGCCAGCGAAAACGGAATCTGCAGCAATCGCCATGAGATTCCACCTTGGACATTTCCGCTGATGGCCAGAGCCACGGGCACCAGGCCCAGAAAGGCGGGCGCTATGACAGGGCCCGCATAGGTGGCGGCGATGGCGACCGCCATGAAGTACCCCACATATCCAATGAATCCCAGCCCTGCAGCGGCCAGCCAGTCTTTCCACCCGAGGTTTCGGCAGGATTCGAAATTTGCCATCAGAATCACTGCGCCAATCAATCCGGAAATGATGAATCTGCAGGCCGCAAGATCGAAGATCGAGTACTCGCCGATGAATAGCGGCGCGATGAAGTTCATCGACCATGTCAGGGAGGCGAATGTCGCTGCGGCAATGCCAGTCGTGAGCCCATGTTTCATCTTCGTCGCTACTCATCCTGGATGAACTTGATTGCATGCTGGTTCGTTTCGCTCCCGAACAAGTCAGCTCGGAAGTCGCGACACCAGAAGACAAGGCGCGCATCGAGACCAATAGGGATCTCGGTCCGCCAGAGGATTCTCTGGTGTGCACAAAAAAATTAGAATCCATTGGATTTTCCAAGCACCTGTTCCATAGCGGAACAAAAGGGGGACTCGGATGGACAGGTACAGCGACATGTTGATCCTGGTCGCAGTGGTAGACGCAGGTGGCTTTTCGCCGGCCGCGCGCAAGCTTGGGATGACCCACTCGGCCATCAGCAAACGGGTTCAGCGGCTGGAGGATCGGCTTGGCACGCAGTTGTTGTTGCGCACGACTCGGACGTTGGCGCTGACTGAAGCCGGAGGGCGGTATGTGCGTGAAGCGCGCCCGATCCTCGAAGATATCCGGGCTTTGGAAGCTGCCGTATCGCTTGATTCCGACGCGCCAAGGGGCATGTTGAAAGTCACCTCTTCAAATGCCTTCGGCCATCATCATGTGGTGCCAGCCGTCGTCGATTTCATGCGGGTCTATCCGGAAATAAGAGTAGATCTGACCCTGACGGATGCCATTGTCGACATCAGGCACGAACGCATCGATGTGGCGATAAGAAGCGGTGCGCTATCCGACCCAAGCCTTGTCGCGCAAAAACTTGGATCGAATGAACGTGTCGTTTGCGCATCCCCCACCTATCTCGAGCTGAACGGGATGCCCGCCAGGCCCTCCGACCTGTCTGAGCACCTGTGCTTGAAGCTCAACTTTGAAAGCCGGTTCAACGATTGGGAGTTCCGTTCAGCTTCCAATCGGGCGATTCGGCTGGAGGGGAGTTTTTCCTGCAACAGTGTCGAGGCCATTCGTACTGTGTGTCTGGCTGGGGTCGGAATAGCTCGTCTGCCAGCGTTCATGGTGCGCGACGACCTAGCGTCCGGTCGCCTGATTCCGCTGCTAAAGGATTTTTCACGTTCCTCAGACGCCGCGATCTATGCGCTCAGGGTCGCAAGCGATTTTGTTCCGGCCAGGACTCGAGTGTTCATCGAGTTTCTGTCGGCCCGTTTCGCTTCGACGACCTGATCGACACGAAAGGTCGACAGGCCCTTCAAGGCGGGCTGCTGCCGGCGCCTGGCCGGCGGTTGGGGAGGAGGGCGTCAGTCTGGCAAGGCCACAGCATGCAGCGGCTAGTGTGGGAAGTCTGTTTTCGGGCGGGATTGCTCGGGGCTGAGGTACCATGCTGCGCCGAAACTTACGTCGAACCTCTCTGGCTGCTTATGTCCTCCAACGCGCTGTACACCGACCTGTCCGCTTACTACGACCTGATGTGCGCCGACATCGACTACCGGGCGCAGAGCCACTGCGTACGCCGGCTGCACCAGTTGTTTGGCAATCAGGGGCGCAGGCATCTGGATCTCGCCTGTGGCACCGGGCCGCACGTGCGCCATTTCCTCGATTTCGGTTACCGCAGTGCCGGCCTGGACATCAATCAGCCAATGCTGGATATCGCCCAGCTGCGCTGCCCCGAGGCACAGTTCAGCCGACAGGACATGGCGAGCTTCGGAGTGGGCGAGCCGCTGGATCTGATCACTTGCTTCCTCTACTCGATCCACTACAACGCCGGGCTGAAACAGCTGCAGGAGTGCCTGGCCAGCGTGCACGCAGCGCTTGAGGATGGAGGCGTGTTCTGCTTCAACACGGTGGACAAGCGGCAGATCGATAACCGCTCATTCGTGCGCCATACCGTGGAGCACGAGGGCAGCTGCTTCACCTTCGGTTCCGGCTGGTACTACAGCGGCGAGGGCGAGCAGCAGGCACTGCGCCTCAGCATCGAGAAGACCACGGCGGGGGAGACCCAGGCCTGGCAGGACGAACACGCCATGGTCGCTCTGAGTTTCACCGAGCTGCAGCAGCAGTTGCAGCCCCACTTCGAGGTCCACGTCTTCGAACATGACTACGAGCGGATCACGCCTTGGGGCGGCAAGTCCGGGAATGCATTGTTTGTCTGCGTGAAGCGCTAAGAACCGGTCAGCGATCAGTTGATCGTCGGCCATGCAGCTACGCAACTCAGGGCCAGCCCTACTTCTTGCCGCCTCTGATGTTGCCCACCACGCCACCGGCGACGGCACCGACTGCGGCGCCGGTCCAGCCGCTACCGCCAGCGATGGCCGCAATACCGGCGCCGGCCGCGGCACCGATTGCGGCACCACTCAAGGTACCCTGCTGCTGGGAACTCATCGAGGTGCAGCCGATCAGGCCCGCCGCGACGAGGACGGCGGCAAACGCTTGGAACCCTTTCATGTTCTTCTCCGCTACTTGTTCTGCTGCAAGCCGGGCACGACCATCTCGAACCAGATGGTCTCGATGACCGGCCGCTTCACGCGGTCGGGGTTGGCGGCATACCACTGGTCGAGTCCATCGCGCACGGTGTCGAGCGTGTGGCCCTTCAGGCCTCTGCCGAAACGGGGAATCAGACTCTGTTCATCGGACGGCGGCTTGGTCGCGTGGTAGGCCGCCTCCACCTCGAACGCGTTGGCAATACCAATGAGATAGGCTTTCTTGAGCTCCGGCGATGATTGCGTCCATTGCTCGCCGGTAATCATGGGCACCTTGTCAGCGCCCCACGCCGTCGCCAGGGTCACGCTCAGCGCCAATGCCAGCATGCCCATCCGAACTGTCTTCATCGTCTCCTCTCCTCGTCAGGCTGAACCCCACGCCGTGGCCGGCCTCCCTGCCCGATCGCTGGCAGGGAGGCCGTATCGATGACTCAGTAAGTGTAGGTGGAGGGGGTGCAAACCGCGGCAGCCTTCATCTTCACGATCACTTGACCCGCCCGTTGGATGGCCGGTGAATCGCGATTTCACTCAAGGCCAAGAGGGCGCCTTTGCCGGATAGCCGGGCAATCCCGGCCATCCCTGTTTGCAGGATCCAGACAATCGCTGGATTACCGGAGCAGCTATGAGCCGTTCAGTCGTGACAGGTTGGGATGGTATTTCCGCACCGATAGTGCGTTACCGCACCGAATGCTGGGTTCCCAAAGGGCTTTATCCAGAACTCTATCCATGGCCAGGGACTGACCAGCACTGCACTGGAGAAAGCGATGAGAAGCAAGCTGGAGAACCGACTGGAGGGGAAGCTCGCTGCAATTCTTCCTGAACATGTCGTCAAGTGTTCATATGGGGCGGACGGCATCGTGGCTGTCGCGATTGAAAAGCCCGCAACGAAGGAAAGCTGGTGGATCACCGGAATCGCCATGCAATCGTTGATTAGGAAGGAGACGCTGACAGAAACCGCCGAGCAGATTCTGGTCGAGGTCAATGCCGCGAGCGGGGGGGGCACTGAATTGCTGGCAGATCAGGCCGCCAGTGCGCAGTAGCACAGGCTCGATCATCGCCTTCCAATCAAACGACTTTGATGAGATGTGCATGTACTTCGGCGGTCAGCAGTTCGATACGCACCGTCAACTCTTTGGTAAGCGCTGTGAGCTGAGTGTTTTGCTCCAGCAGTTCCAGCAACTGAGCGCTGGTTTTTGCCGCATTTGCGTGGTGCCGTTCATTGGTGACTGCAAGTGCCTCCCGATGTTTTGCATCCGCTTCGGCATGCGCTTTGTCTCGAGCGGCCTGACGTGTTTGTGCAAGCAGAATCAGGGGCGCGGCATACGCTGCCTGGAGACTGAAGGCCAGGTTGAGCAGGATGAACGGATAGATGTCGAAGTGCGCCAGGCCGGCGACGTTTACACCTATCCACGCCATGACAACCAATGTTTGCGCCCCCAGAAATAGCGGCGTACCAAAGAACCGGGCAAAGGCTTCGGCTTTGAGGGCGAACTGGTCGTTGCCAAATGTTGGAGCAAGATGTTCGTGCGGGCGATGGAAACGCAGGTGATCAGTTTCAGCTAGGGGCGCGGTGTTAGAGGGTGACGTTTTCATTGAACACTCCTGCTCGAGACTGGAACCAGTGCAACAACCTTCCATGAGTTTATGTGCTTGATCGGAGATGGAGCCGACACGGCTTAATCCGTGGGACGTAGAGGGAGTCGAGCCGGGCCTTGGCACTTTTTCCAAGGTGGAACGATGGGAGCTGGGGTAGAAGGGAACCCGGCACATGGCCGGGTCCCGGGTGGTGTGTTGGCCGATGGTTATTCGGGGATTATGCGGGGATTGTGTTCGTCGGGTTTGACGGGCCGCTCTACGCCAGGATCGCTGGGGTCTACCCAATCATCAGGCCGGTCATCGCGCTGGGGATCAAGCGGGTCCTGGGGGGCGTTCGGGTTTTGATTGCCCGGATAGTTCTGGTTCTGACTCTGAGTCATACATCACCTCACGTGAGGCCCAGATTGGCCTCAACCGTTTGAGGTACAGGGAATCAGCCTCGTTCAACCTTTCCGCTGGGGCGACCGTCAAGAGTTTCGAAGCAAACCCATGTGATGGATGTGGCCTAGACGGTGGCTTGCCAGCCACTGCCTTGGAGATTGCCCGAAACATAGCCTTCCACCTACCAGGGCCGAATGATCACTTTTGGTCGATAGCGACCGACTGCTTCCGGCAGATTCTGTTGAAAGAAGGCGGTTCTGCGGCAGCCAGTCGGCCAGATGTTCCAGCTTTTGAAGGGGTTGCAAGCCACTCCAAGTTGCCTTTCGGCCTTTCACTGAGCGTCCGGGCTCAGGTTTGCCGTGCTCCAGCATCCCGTGTGTGCGACAGGCCCAATGAGATGGCGTACAGGCCCGATGACGGCAGGGTCAGATCGAGCCGCGAGGTGTCGGCACCGCGCACTATTGCGGCCAATTGGCCAAGAGCGGGGTCATTCAGTTCGTACTTTTTCAGGAAGGCATCGAAGCTGCACAGCTAATCATCGTGGCTGATCATGCAGCACCTCTTGCCTGTGTCTACAGGCTCTGGGTGGGCTGACCGGCGTCGCGCCAGCCGGTGAAACCATCGATCAGGTAGCGGGCGTCGAGCCCCATGGCTTCCAAGGTCGCGGCGATACCCTGGCTGATTTCGTGGCCATGGGCGCAATAGAGCACCACGGGCCTGTCCCGTGGCACCGAGTCCTTCCAGGCGAACACCGACTCAGGCTCCAGCCACCGCGAGCCGGGGATGGCCGCCGCATCTGCCGCGCGGATACCTGCGCGGCGCACATCCAGCAGCGTGAAATTGCGTCCTGCCGCTTGCCACTCCATCAATTCACAACTCGTGATCCGACTCATCGCACACCTCTCAGGTACGCAACAGATGCACCACCAGCCCTACGAGTGCGCAGGCCAGCAACACCTGAATGACGCCCCGCTTGTATCGGAACAGGGCGATCGCTGCTGCCACGGCGATCAGCGCCGACGGCCAATCGAAGCGGCCGTCGAAGCCTTGGGGCCAGAGCACGTGGTAGCCGAAGAAGAGGGCCAGGTTGAGGATCACCCCCACTACCGCAGCGGTGATCCCGGTGAGCGGAGCGGTGAACTTCAGCTCGCCATGGGTGGATTCCACTAGCGGTCCGCCGACGAGAATGAACAAAAACGACGGCAGGAAGGTAAACCAGGTAACCAGGGTGGCGGCTACGGTGCCGGCGAGGAAGGCTTGTTCGGCGCCGAACATGGGGTGCACATAGCCGCCGATGAAACCGACGAAGGCGACGACCATGATCAGCGGCCCCGGTGTGGTTTCCCCCAGGGCCAGGCCGTCGATCATCTGAGTCGGTGTCAGCCAGCCGTAGTGGCCCACCGCGCCCTGGTACACGTAGGGCAACACGGCATAGGCACCGCCGAAGGTGAGCAGCGCGGCCTTGGTGAAGAACCAGCCCATCTGGGTCAGGGTGCCCTGCCAACCGAACAGCGCAGTGAGCAGGCCCATCGGCAGCACCCAGAGTAGGGCGCCCACGGCTACCAGGAGCAACAGGCGTGACCAGCGAAAGCGCGCATGCTCGGGTGTAGGCGTGTCGTCATCGATCAGCGCCGGGCCGTAGGTGGTCTTCGCTGCGCCATGGCCGCCACCGAGAGCGAACCTGTCCGGGGCGAGACGACCACCGATGTAACCGATCAGGGCAGCTCCCAACACGATCAAGGGGAAGGGGACATTCAGCGCGAAGATGGCCATGAATGAGGCGGCGGCGATGCCCCACAACCAGTTGTTCTTCAGGGCGCGCGATCCGATGCGGTGGGCGGCCTGGACCACGATGGCGGTGACTGCCGGCTTGATGCCGTAAAACAGACCGGCGACCACCGGCACTTCGCCGAAGGCGATGTAGACCCAGGACAGGGCGATCAGGATGAACAACGAGGGTAATACGAAGAGCGCGCCGGCAATGACGCCTCCCCAGGTCCGGTGCATCAGCCAACCGATGTAGGTCGCAAGCTGCTGGGCCTCCGGCCCGGGCAGCAACATGCAGTAGTTCAGGGCGTGGAGGAAGCGTCGCTCGCTGATCCAGCGCCGCCGCTCCACGAGCTCCTGGTGCATGATGGAAATCTGCCCGGCGGGTCCGCCGAAACTGATGAAACCCAGCTTCAGCCAGAACAGGAAGGCCTGGAACAGCCCCACGGGGGCGGTTCCGGTTTGTGTCTGCCCGGCGGTACGCATGGTGTGCTCACTCATCGTTTTTCTCTTCATTCGCAAAGGCGGTCAGCAGGCCATCGAAGATGGCGCTGGCGGCGGCCAGCAGCTGATCGTCATCAAGGATGCTTTCCCGCAGGCCGGCCAGAACGCGTTCGATGCCAGCTGCTTCCACCGGCTGAACGCCCCCTACATCCAGGTAGTGCACCAGGGCAGCGACCCGTTCCAGGGAAAATGCATTCAGCTCGAAGCTGGCTTGCAGGGTCTCGAAGGTGACGCGGTTGCCGACGTGGCTGAAGGTGGCACCGTCGAAATCGAATCCGAGCGCATCCACCGGGCAATCTTGGGGAGAGTCTAGCCAGAGGATGCGTGCGTCGTGATCGATGAAGCGGCGGATCAGCCAGGCGCTGGCCAAGCGGTCGACCCAAGGGCGCTTGCGGGTCGCCCAGCTACGGCCCTGGTAATCCTGTTGCCTGAGCACTGGAATGGGCTGGTCATGGCTGCATGGCTCGTCTGCCGACAGGGCACGGCTGACGGCGGTTTCCAGCTCTTGCAGAGCCGTATCGACGTCCTGGCGGGGCTGGCCAGGGAAATAGTCGATGGCGATCAACTGGGCGAAGGCCTTGCGCAGCTTGCGGATTTGCTTGGTAGAGCCCAGCGCATTCTCGGTCGTCAGCTGGCCACGGCATGCGTCGACCTCGGCGCGCAGGCTTGCGTAGTCCTCGCTGCGGTCGAAAAGCGGAATGAAGCGCTCACCCTGCGGGTCCTGGATGGGGAGCAGGTAGGCGGTGCCATTGATCGAAAGGATGTCGCGCTCGATGTCGGCGAGGGCTTCGCGGCAGGCGTCGCTGTCAGGGAGCAGATACACCCCGTCCCGCAGCACTGCGGCGCCGCAGGCTTTCAGCGCCCGCCAGGCGCGCATGCGCGCGGTGGCGTTGGCAGTAGGGAGGGCGAGAACAAGGGATATCCAGCGCATGATGTAGAGTATCTAACAAAATATGTCTGATACATTACATTAGTACTTGCTGTCGTATAAAAGAAGATCCGCCTGTCCAAGCGACCTCGGCTTTTGGGGCGATTGGATATTGGCGAGCCGGACTACCCGCTGCACGCCGTCCGGACCGCAGGCGTGCAGTTCGCCGAACATGGCGCGCTTCCAGCCGCCGAAGCTGTGGTAGGCCATCGGTATCGGCAGCGGCACGTTGACACCGACCATGCGCACTTCGATCTCGTCGCAGAACAGGCCTACTCGTGAACTCTCTGCACTGTGGTCATGCCTGCGTTCCTCGTCAGATATCCAGGACCAGTGGCTGTACGCCGCTTTCATCTTCCGCGGGCACGGCGCAGCAGATGAGCGCCGTGCCCGCTTCCGGCATTTCTGCCGGGGGGTTGGGATAGTGCACCTGCCCGCTGAGCACTCGTGTGCGGCAGGTGCCGCATGAGCCGCCGCGGCAGCTGAAGTCGGGAGACAGCCCACGGCTTTCCGCCAGTTCCAGCAGGCTGCCGCTATCCGGTTTCCAGCGGGCTTCCTTGGCCGAGGCGGAGAAGTACACCGGCACCGGTGATGTCGCCGCCGGCGGCTGGGCGGGCTTTGGCGGTTGCGCGTCGTCATTGCGTCGCAGCGTCGAGGGGCCGAAGGTTTCGGCGTGGATGCGCCCATCGGCGATGTTCAGCGCGCGCAGACCGTCGTAGATGGCCTGGGTAAAACTCCCCGGCCCGCACAAGTAGAAGTCGTAGTCGTCCAGTGGCAGGTGGGACTTGATCTCCGCGATGTCGATGCGTCCGGTCAGCTCATGGTCGCGCCCCTGAATGGCGTCCTCGCCCGGATTGCTCAGCGCACGGCGCACCCGCAACAAGTCAGGGCAACGCTGGCGCAGTGCCTCGATCTCCTGTTGAAAGGGCAGTTGCTGCAAGGTCCGCGCGGACTGGAACAGGTAGATGCGGCGGTTGCGACCCTGTGATTCGTTCTGCGCAACGAGTTCCCGCAGCATCGAGAGCAGTGGGGTAATGCCAACGCCCGCGCCGATCAGCACCACGGGCCGCTCGGTGTCGCCGGCAAGGGTGAAGTTGCCCATGGGCGCGCGTACTTGCAGCCGGTCGCCGACCTGGAGCTGTTCGTGCAGGTGGCGTGAGGCCCTCCCTTGTGCCTTGACGCTGATGCGCAGGTGGCCGTCCGACGGCGCGCTGGAGAGGCTGTAGGTGCGGATCAGTACGTCTTCGCCGTTACCCGCGGGAATGCGCAGCGGCAGATGTTGACCCGGTGTGAAGCTCACCGTCGCACCGTCTGGGGGCTGGAGGTAGAAGGAGCGGATGTCCTGGCTCTCCTGTTCCAGGCGAGCCACTTGCCATTCCTGCCACTGCTGGCGCTGTTCGCGCTGGCGCAGCTTTTCGTCGGTCTCGGCCCATGTGCCGGTCATCAGGCTGGTTGGCGCGTACTCCTGGAAATCCCAACGGATCGACAAGGCGTGCGGCCGTAGCACGGCCTTCTGCACGTCGAAGTTCCAGAGACGCTCGGCGCCCTCGAAGGCGGCGATCATCGGGTTGTCGAATATCAGTTCCGTGGTCCCGGACAGTTGCAGCACGTCGCCGCTGGCGAAGTCGACGAAAAGTAATCCGGCGATCGGGTTGAGCTGCAGGTTGCCCAGGGTGTTGAAGTGCAGGTTGCCGGCGTAGTCCGGGATGGTCAGGCGATTGCCCGTGACCTTGACGAAGCCGGGCCGACCGCCGCGATGGGAAACATCCACCGAGCGTTGCCCGTCCTCGTGTTCGACGTAGCTGGCAACGAAGAAGGTGTCGGCCTTGCGGATCATGTCCGCCAGCGTCTCGTTCAGCGCCAGGAAGTCCTGGCGCGGGTTGCGCTCGCCGTTCCGTTGTTCGTCGCGGGTATAGGCGCGCTGCTGGATGTACTGCGGGCAGTTGCCGAAGGAGTGTTCGACGGCGACCTCCAAATGGTCCGCTTCGACTCGCTGCAGGATGCCGTTGATGCGGTTGCGCCGACGTGTGTGCAGCTCGATGCCCAGCATGCCGATGGCGCCGCCGGCTTGCAGGCCGCTGGCGGCTGGGTCCTGGCCGTCTGGTTTGGTGGCCAGCACCAGACGCCGGGGATCGGGCGAGGTGACGAAGCCTTCTGGCCCTTCGAGCAGCGTCGCCCAGGGGCGTCCCTGGTCATCCACCGCGCCGGCGACCATGAACGGCAGCTGGTGATAGAAGTCGCGGTGCTGATCGGGCATGTAGTCGCGGATTACCCGCTGACCGAAGACTTCCATGCGCTCGGAGACACCGACGCGTTCCTGGAGCGCCTTTTCACCGGCATGCCAGGGTGAGTGGCGGTGCTTGGGAAGATGGTCCATGGCAGACACCTCGTTGGAAGGCTGCCGGATTCCCGGCAGCGGACGGCTGATTCAACCGGCTTGCAAGCCCGCGGCGGTGCGCTGCATGGGGACGAAACCGGGGAGCGCCTCGATCCGGGCCAGCCAGGCACGCAGGTTCGGGTAGTCCTGCAGCGACACGTTGCCTTCCGGCGCGTGTGCGATGTAGGCGTAGTTCGAAACATCGGCGATGGTCGCGGCATCGCCAGCGAGGAAGGGGGACTTCGCCAGCTCGCTGTCCATCACCTGGAACAGTGTGTGGGCGCGGGTGAGGACTTCCTCGGTGTTGAAGTTGGCGCCGAACACCGTGTTCAACCGCGCTGCTGCCGGGCCGAAGGCAACCAGGCCGGCGGCTACCGACAGCCAGCGCTGCACGCGTGCCGCTCCCTGCGGGTCTTCAGGCAGCCAGTTGTTGCCGTACTTCTTCGCCAGGTAGACGAGGATGGCGTTGGAGTCGCTGACGATGGTGCCGTTATCGTCGATGACCGGCACCTGGCCGAAGCTGTTGAGGGCGAGGAATTCGGGGTGCTTGTGGGCACCCTTGGCGAGGTCGACGAAGACCAGCTCGGTAGGCAGCTCCAGAAGCGAGAGCAGTAGCTCGACGCGGTGCGCGTGGCCGGACAGCGGGTGGCGGAAGAGTTTGATGGGGCGGGACATGGCAGCGACTCCGAATCGGGTGGGGGGAGGCAGCGCCGAGTCGGACCGGGTCGGGGTTCTCGCGCTGACGGATGCATCCTGCGCCGTGACGAGCAGCAGCAGAATCACCAGTCAGGACAATCCAGCATTTCAGAATCCGAAAGAATGGCGCCAAGGCTCAGCCGCGCAGGGCCGGATGGGCGCGCAGGCGGGGCACCGCGAAGTCGAGGAAGGTCCTGACCCGCGCAGCGGCGCGGCGGCCCTCGCGGTAGATCAGTCCTACCGGCAGGCCGGGCGCCGCGAAGTCTTCCAGCACCGCTTCAAGCCGGCCTTCCTGCAACTCCTGATGCGCCTCATGGCTCATGCAGCGCGTCAGCCCCAGGCCCAGGGTGGCGGCACGGATCGCCGCGTTGCGGGTACTGCAGGTCAGCCGCGGGGCCAAGCGTACCGAGCGCGGCGCCCCTTGGTGGAGGAAGCGCCACTCGCTCATGGCGCCGGTGGCAATGATCAGATGCGCCTTGAGATCGTCGGGCGTTTGCGGCCGCCCCTGGCGAGCCAGGTAGTCCGGTGCCGCGCAGACGATGGGGTTCACCATTCCCACCGGCAAGGCAAAGTCCGAGGAATCGGGCAGGTGGCCGATTACCAGAGCGACATCGATACCGTCCTCCAACAAATGGGGCACGTCTTCGTGGGTCTGCGCGATCAGTCGCACGTCCGGGAAGGCTGCCAGGTAATCGAGGGCGATGGGCGCGAAAACCTGGTGGGTCATCAGCAGCGGCACCGAAATGGTCAACTGCCCGGCCGGGTGCGCGTGCAGGCCAGTCACCGAACTCTCCGCTTCGGCGATCTCCTGCAGGAGCTGCCGACTGCTCGTGGCGAAGGCTTCCCCGGTGACGCTCAAACCGATGCCGCGCGGCCCCCGCAGCAGCAGCGTGGTCTGCAGGCGCGTCTCAAGCGCGGTGACCATGCGCATCACGGTCGCCGTGGACAGGCCGAGCAGCCGGGCCCCGGCGGCAAGGCTACCGGCCCGCGCCACGGCGTCGAACACTTCCATTTCCCGGTAACGGCCCAAGGCACTACTCCGCCGCAATGGCCTGCAGCGCCGGATCGTTGCGCAGGCGCTCGAAGCAGTGGTCGACGAAGGTGCGGACCTTGGCGGATACCCGCGTGCCGCCCTGATGCAGCAGGTGAATGGGGAGCGGCGGGATGCTGTACTGCTCGAGGACGATTTCCAGCTCGCCTCGGGCGACGGCTTCGGCAACCTGATAGGACAGCACCCGGGTATAGCCCCAGCCCCTGCGTGCGGCGTGGATCGCCGCATTATTCGAACTGACCACGAAGCGTGCCTGGGGGCGCTGGGTAATGGGCCCTTCAGGTCCGATGAACTGCCAGTCGGTCAGCAGTGAGCTGGCCGAGGACATCACCACCGGCGCGCCGAGCAGATCGGCAGGTGTCGCGGGCCTTCCAGCCGATTCGAGGAAGGCCGGAGCAGCACAGATCACTTGGCGGACTTCACCGACCTTCAGCGCGGTCAGGTCGCCCTCGGGTAGCTGGCCGATGCGCAGGGCGACGTCCACACCTTCGTCGATCATGTTCACCACCCGATCCACCAGCATGGCGTTGATCGTCACCTCGGCATGGGCGGCGAGGTAATCGGCAATCAACGGCACCATGTACAGCTCGCCGAAGATCACGGGGGCGGTCACGGTGAGATTGCCGCGTGGGCGCAGAGCGCTGCCGGAGGCCAACTCCTCCGCTTCCTCCAGCTCCAGCAGGATGCGCCGGCAGTCTTCCACGTAGCGCCGGCCGGCCTCGGTCAGCCGGACGCTGCGCGTACTGCGCGCCAGCAGCAAAGTGCCGAGCCGCGCCTCCAGCGCCGCGATCGCACGGGTCACGCTGGGCGGCGAGAGACCCAACTGCTTCGCGCCCGCCGCGAAACTTCCCGCTTCCGCCACCACCACCAGCACTTTCATTTCCTGGAACCTGTCCATGCTTCACCGCTTCGTGCCTGCAACCTGACGAGGAAGTATGCATGGCGACGATTGGCTGCAGTGCTGAAATCATCGCGAAGCAGGCATTTGGCTGATGCAGTCAGCGCAGGGAACTGAAAGCGGCACGCACCTCGCGGCTGAATAGATCCGGTTCTTCCCAGGCAGCGAAATGCCCGCCCTTGTCGACGCGCTGGTAGTAGACGAGGTTGTGGTAGGCCCGCTCGGCCCAGCTCTTCGGCGGTTTGTACACCTCGCCGGGGAAAATGGTCACCGCGGCGGGAATGTTGATCGGAGCCATGGAGGGGGCGTTAGCAGCGTTCTCCCAGTAGATGCGTGCGCTCGAGGTTGCCGTGTTGGTCAGCCAGTAGAGGGAGATGTTGTCGAGCATTTCGTCGCGGGTGAAGGCACGTTCCGGCTCGCCACGGCTGAACACCCATTCGCCGTACTTGTCGTAGAACCAGGCCGCCAGTCCCGCCGGTGAATCGGCCAGGCCGTAACCGAGGGTCTGCGGCCGGGTTCCCATGATGGCAGCGAAGCCGAATCCCTTGCCGAGGAACTCCCTGGCCGTATCGAACACTTCCCGTTCTTCTGCATTCAGATTCGCCGGAGCAGGGTCGCCGCACTTCAGCGCCTTGGCCACCTCGGGTGGAAGGGTGGTCGCACGCTCCACCCGATTGACGTGGATGCCAAGCAGGCCAGCGGGGGCCTGGCGCCCCATGGCGTCCGAAATGATGGCGCCCCAGTCGCCACCCTGTGACACGTAGCGGCTGTAGCCGAGTCGTTTCATCAGCGCATCCCAGGCGCGCGCGATGCGATCGGGGTTCCAGCCCGTGCTGGTGGGCTTGCCGGAAAAGCCGAAGCCGGGAATGGAGGGCAGCACGAGGTGAAAGGCATCCTTGGCCGCGCCACCATGTGCCGTGGGATCGGTCAGCGGGCCTATGACTTTCAGCAACTCGAAGACGGAGCCGGGCCAGCCGTGGGTCATGATCAGCGGCAACGCGTCCGCATGGCGGGAGCGGACGTGAATGAAGTGGATGTCCAGGCCGTCGATGCTGGTCAGAAACTGGGGAAAGGCGTTGAGTTTGGCTTCGGCCTTGCGCCAGTCGTAGCTGCCGTACCAGTAGCGCACCAGCGCTTGCAGCTTGGCGAGTGGCACCCCCTGGGAACGGTCGTCGACGGTTTCCCGATCAGGCCAGCGGGTTGCGGCAAGGCGGCGGTGAAGGTCCTGCAGCGCCGACTGCGGAACATTGGCGCGGAAGGGGCGCAGCGCGTCAGCCGCAAGCGGCTTCTCGGCGGACTGAGAAAACGCCGCCATTGGCCGGAACATCGTGAGGGCCGTCAGTGCGGCGCCTTTCAACATCAGGGAACGACGGGACAGGGCGGTGGTTTTGATCAGTTGCTGGATGGCCATGGTCGTGATTCCTACCAGATGCAGGATCGAGGTCACCGGCAGGCGCTTACGTCGAGATCACAGCCAAGCACGAGGAACGAGCACCAATCGGCACCGGCATCGGACCGCAGCAGCCATGACCTCAACTACGCGACGCACACGCACTGATGTCCTGGACGGGCGGGATGTAAATGGAACTCTAGTGGATGGCATGAGGAATGCCATGAAGGCGCTTGGCAGGCACGACAGCCGCCTTTCCAGGGGGGAGGGCCCTCAAATTCTGCTCGAACGTGATGGGCCGGGCCCTGTGGGAGCGACTTCAGTCGCGAAGACACTTCACGGCAACACGTCCTTGCCATCTGCAATAAACGCCGGCAAATCCCGCCAGGCTACCCACAACTCCCGCTGCCAGCGCACTACACCAACCTGCCGGTTGGACCAGCTGATAAAGCACCGCCGCGGCTCTGCGCTCGGGTCACGGTGATAGTCATGCAGCGTCGGCACCAGCACCTCGCTCAGCCAGCGACTGATGTCGACATGCTCCGGCCGGGCGAAGCGAAACAGCGCCTTGTAGGCACCCGCATCGCTGATGGCTTCCACTTCCTCATGAAAGCCGCATACGTTCGCGAGCAGGATGGTGCGCTTTTCAAAGCGTTCCAGGACGTGGAGCAAGCGACGGGAACTACGGACACCCATCAACTGGGCAAAGTCTTGGGCGACGAACCAGGGCTGGTTGTCGATCATCAGGGCGCGCAGGCGGAGGTTGTGATGATGGAAAACGATGGGGGCGTATGCGTCGTGCATGGTGGAGCTCCTGTTAGCTGGTTAGGAACTGCCATCAACGTCGCCAAACGGAGGTGGCAGACCGCGCAGGGTTGGCGAACCGGCTAACAGGCCCCGGCAGACCCGAAGGTCTCCCCGCGCGATCTGCCATAAAGCGATGCAGCTTTTCTGCAATCGTGCGGGGGCCTACGAGAACATTCGCTGTTCTCGCAAACACCTTATGGCGCTGTCGCGCCTGTTAGTAACGGGTCGCCAAACCCGGCCACGGGATTGACCGTGGCCGGGGCAGGATAGGGATGGAGAAGGGGGAGGGCAAGGGGAGGGGGCTATTGAGGCTGCCTTTGACTCGAATCGGAATTTTTCTGGTTGTTGCGTCTGGCGATTAGCTGTCCACCGCGAGCGGCGGCCAAGAGCGGTCAACGAGTGGCCGCAATGTCAGGGGCTATTCACCGATGCGTGACGAGAATGTGGGTTGTAAGCGAGCTTTGAAGGGGCGAGTAAGTCCGCTTGGCTAGCTGATCTTGAGGTTCGCTGCGAGAAAATCCATGAAGGCTCTGACACGAGTAGGCAGCTGTCCGCCTTGCCCAATGTAGACGGCATGAACCTCGATCTTATCCGTGGGCATGAAGTCTTCCAGAACCGAGACAAGGCGGCCGTCGTCCAGATCCTGCTCAACCTGGCAAAGCCCAACGCGCGCGAGGCCAAGCCCAAGAATCGCCAGTTCCCTTACACCATTACCGTCGCTTACCCGGGCGTTTCCGGTCACGGATATGGGGGTGAGTTGGCCATCAGCTCCCTTGAGGCTCCACTCCATGGCGGGTTGGCTGAAAGTGAACCCCAAGCAGTTGTGGCCCTCGAGATCGGCCGGAACCTTCGGGGTACCCCGGGCGGCCAGGTAGGTCGGTGATGCGACGATAAGGCTTCGCGTATCGCCCAGGCGCCTGGCCACCAGATTGGAGCTTTTAAGTGGGCCGCTGCGGATTGCCACGTCTGCCCGCACGCTTATCAGGTCGACGACTTCGTCGCTGAGGAAAACTTCCACCGATACCCCTGGGTAGTCTCGCAGGAACTCGTTCAACAGAGGCAGCAGATACAAGCGCCCGATATCGACGTTGCAGTTCACCCTTACCGTTCCCTGTGGTGCTGAACTCGCTGCTGCTTCCTGCTCGGCCTCATCGAGTGCAGTCAGGATGGTCAGGCTGCGCTCGTAGAACGCTGCCCCTTCAGACGTGAGCAACTGCCGCCGTGTCGAGCGATTAAGCAAGCGAGCACCCAGCCGGTTTTCCAGCCTCGAAACCAGTTTGCTGACTGCCGAGGGAGTCATGGCACAACTCTTGGCCGCTGCGGTGTAGCCGCCGTCTTCGACGACCCTGACGAACACGCTCATTTCCGCGAAGCAGTTTATGTCCAAACGTCTCATATGAATTCACGTCACAAGTTGAATGCCCCGGGACCGGCTATATCCGCCGTGACGGCGCTCTTACTCTGTTTTCCAGAGCCTGCACCAGAGCTCGAGACTGAGCAATAGATGTGCCAACGATGGAAATGCCGAGTCCGGAGGATGAGATGAACAGCAAGATCAAACTGATCCTGATCTACGGCGGTAAGGATGAAGAAGGCCTCTGTCCTGCGCTGGTGAAATGGGCCTCTGAGGTTATAGCGCAACGTGCTGAGTTCGAATTCTGTGTCATCGAGCTCGATGACCTCGTAATCAGTCCTGACACTGCCGAACACGTACAGCGACACGAAAGTCTGCGACATCTCGCAAAGGCTGATGCCTTCCTGATCGTCACCTCGGAGCAGAGCAATGGTTACCCCGCCGAGCTGAAAGCGTTCATCGACCAGGTTTCGGTTCGTTGGCACGCAAGACCGGTGGCGTTCATCGGTTACGGCGAAGAGTCGGGTGGAATGCGCGCGATCGATCAGCTCCGCCAGGTTCTGGCCGGGCAGCACGCGGTCCCCATCTGCAATTTCGTGTCCTTTCCCAACCCCCGGGCGCTGATCGATGAGTCCGGGGTAATGCGTCAGCCCGATCAAACCAGGCTTCCAATGGCTCGGATGTTGGTGCAACTGAACTGGTGGGCAAGAGCCCTAAAGGCTGCGCGGGAACAGGTGTCCTATGAACTGGTGAGCTAAGCGTCAACGCATCGGAGTCGAAGCAGAAATGGGCAAATACTCCGGAGGAATCGACTAACGGGCTCTTGTTGCCCGTCCTTAACCTTATTTCCAGGCCCGCTAGCTGGGCGAACAGAAGAGGAAACCGACCATGTTGAACATCGAAGGAAAAGTCATCGCAATCACCGGCGCAAGCAGCGGTATCGGTGAGGCGACCGCGCGACTGCTGGCTAGCCATGGCGCGAAAGTTGTGCTCGGCGCTCGGCGTACCGACCGCCTGAGAATGCTTGCTGGCGATATCAGTGCCGCAGGCGGCAACGCGAAGTTCCGCGCTCTGGACGTCACAGACCGCAAGGACGTCCAGGACTTCATAGGCTTTGCCGTTGCCCAGTACGGTCGGGTCGATGTGCTGGTCAACAACGCTGGTGTAATGCCGCTTTCCAAACTTGAGGCGCTCAAGGTGGATGAGTGGGACCGCATGATCGATGTGAACATTCGTGGCGTGCTGCACGGTATCGCCGCGACCCTACCGCTGATGCAACGCCAACGGGCGGGACAGATCATCAACATCGCCTCTATTGGTGCCTATGCGGTGAGTCCGACTGCGGCCGTTTACTGCGCCACGAAGTACGCCGTGCGAGCCATTTCCGAAGGCCTTCGCCAGGAGGTCGGCGGGGACATCCGGGTCACCGTCATCGCGCCTGGCGTTACCGAGTCGGAACTGGCCGAAAGTATCTCGGACGAGGGTGGTCGCGCCGAGATGAAGGAGTTTCGCAAGATCGCCATTCCGGCCGACGCCATAGCGCGAGCGATTGCATACGCCGTCGAACAGCCTGCGGAAGTTGATGTGAGCGAACTGATCGTACGGCCCACGGCGAGCCCGTTCTGACGGGGCGCGCAATTGAGTACGAAGGTCGACGCTGGCCTGCGGGCCAGCCCCGTGTTTTGGTTGTTGTCCTGGAGCTTGCTCATTGCTCCGCTGCTGCCGCTCTCAATGGCTGGGGCGGGGCAATCCTCAACTCGACTCGCACATAGGAACGATGAAATGGCACGTCCCTCAAGTGATCAGAACAAGTATGTCGGCATGTGGGTGACCGCAGATGGCCGTATTCGTCATGAACTGCTGCCCGGGGGCCGCTACGATGAGGCTCGTGGGAACAAGAAAAGCGCTTACCAGGGGCGCTACTGGTTGGAAGGAGACCACATAGAGTACGTCGACGACACCGGCTTCACCGCCGACGGTGAGTTCCGAAGCGATGTCCTTTATCACGCAGGGATGGTCTTGTACCGAGAGAAGTAGCGGGTGGTGGAAGTGGTGCGCTTATGAAAGATGAAAACGCTGGGGCTCTCTCGCTTCGTGAGGTCCTAAATGCAAAGCGCGTCTGTGTAGTGCTTGTTCGGGCAATCGATGGCGCGGGCCAAACGGAAGGCCAGAACCCAAACTAGACAGGTCGAACCTGATTGTTCTGTCGCAGTTCTTGAGAAGTTTATGAAGCACTATCCGGTGTCCGGTACCACTCGCACGTCAGCTGAGGGGCTGGAGTCCTTTATCCAGGGCGAACTGCTTGCCGCATCCGCAGGCAGTGCCTCCAGGGACGTCCTGATACAGATCTTCAACCGTCGGCGGGTTGAGGAGACATTCATAGTTCCCGCGGTAGCTGAACCTCTGGTCGTCTGGGTCCTTTCCGGGTGCGCCATTGTGGAAGAACGGGAGCTTGGCGGCGAATGGGCGTGCTCCGAAGTTTCCAAAGGTGATTTCTTTCTCACGACCTCTGCCGTGCCCTATGAGATGCGCTGGCGGGCTAGCGGCCCGGAACCATTCGAAGTGATGCACATTTATCTCGGCATCTCGTTGCTTGAGCGTGCGATGCAGGAGGTGCATGGCAGAGGGGCGGTTCGCTTGAGAGAAATCTCTGGCGGACAGGACGCAGCGCTTTCTCGGCTCCTCGATCAGTTTCGTATTGAGCTGAGCAGTCAGTATGAGGTCAGTGGGTTGTTCATCGATGGCATCGCCCAATGTCTGGCCGTGCACCTGGCGAGGAACTACCTGGATACCTGTGCCGAGAACCTCGCTCGGCGTAATGCCCTGCCAGCCTACAAACTCAAACGCGTCGTAGGTTCGATGGAGAATGGGCTCCATCTGGAGTTCAGCCTTGGCGACCTGGCGCTGGAGGCGGGTATGAGCGATTACCACTTCAGCCGACTGTTCAAGAAAGCCACGGGCCATCCACCCTCCCAGTACTTCATCAGAATGCGGATGGCCAAAGCACGTCAGCTGTTGACGGAAACGGAGCTGAGCATCATCGACATCGGCATGGAAGTGGGCTATTCCAGCCCCAGTCATTTCTCCCAGGTGTTCCGACATCATGTGGGGCTGACACCTAGCCAATATCGGGCTCAGCGTTAGTGCCCGGGCCGGGTTGCTGGGGTCAAAGATTTTGCGGCAGGAACTGATCACGAAAACAGAGTGTGTCCCCGGCCACCATGAACTCGCCGTGCCCGCGGTAATGCAGCGTTCTGGGGCTGGCCACGTCAATTGCTACATGAGCCTTCACGACCTGCCAGACGAATAGACCGTACTCACCGATAAGTGCTGAATCCCACAGTTGGCATTCGAAATTCGCGTAGCACTCGTTGATGAGAGGGGCCGCGATTTTCTCCGCCTTGAAAGGCGATAGCTCAAACTCTGCGAACTTGTCTATTGAAGCCCCTGAGCTGTTGCCCACGTTCACGACTTGTTGGGCGATTTCGACCGTGGGGATATTGATGCCGCACTCCTGGCTGTGCCGAATGAGGTCGTAGCTGTGGTTGCCGGTCCAGATGTAGCAGCCGAACAACGCAGGGGAAAACTGCATCATCATGTGCCACCCCATGGTCATGATGTTCCTCTCGCCTTTGTAGGCAGAAGTCACCAGCACAATGGGGCCTGTTTCAAGGTGGCGTCTGGTCTCGACGAGTGGGTAATCGAATTTCTTGTACGCGGGCATGGTTACGTCCTCTCCTTGTCCCGTGTCGCACTGGGAAGGGGATACAGCGACTTGCTGTACCCCTTGATCCGCGTGGATTAGCCCACTCGAACACTCATCCCGCCGTCGGCCATCACCACCGAGCCGACCATGAAGCTGGCGCGATCGGACGCGAGGAAGGCAACTATCTCGGCAATTTCCTCGGGAGAGGCTGCGCGACCGATCGGAGCCGACTTGCCATGTTCCGCCAGGAAGCTGGATCCGTCCTCCATGAAGTGGTTGAGGAGGTTGGTCACCACATTGCCGACGCCAATGGCATTGACCCGAATGCCATGCTCGATGACTTCCAGGGCCAGCGTGCGAGTCAGCTGGGCTAACGCGCCCTTGGACGCGGTGTAGGCGGCGATGTCAGGGAAGGCGAAGTAGGACGCGTAGGAGGCGATGTTCACGATCGCTCCCGACTTCTGTTTAATCATCTCCTTCACCGCTTCGCGCGAATGCAGGAAAGCTCCGGTGACGTTGGTCTCCATCTGCCAGTTCCACTCCTCGCGAGTCAGCTCCACCACCGGTTTGTAGATGATGCGGCCGGCGTTGTTGACCAGGATATCCAGCCTGCCGAACTCCTTTACCGCCAATGCAACAGCCTGTTCCGCTGAGCCGTCTTTGGTGATGTCGGCAACGAAAGGGACCAGCCCGGGACGCGCTAGGGACACAACGCTCGGGTCAATATCTTCGGCGATGATTTTTGCGCCGCGGGTGTGCAGAACCTCGGCTATCGCTTTACCGATACCGCTGGCTGCACCGGTTACCAGGACGACCTTGCCGGCTACTTCATTTGGGGTAGGTGTGAAATCAGTCATGTCATCTCTCCAGTGAGAAGGCTTGGTTACTGAGATTCGAAGCAGAACGCTTCGGACGTTTTCACTTTCTCCCGGGACGGCGAGTTCCTCTCTTGGGGAATTGCGGAGCCTGTTGGGGTTTTGCGCGAAACTGACCAAGAAGGGGTAGAAAGGTCCGCACTTCGGTCAGGTGCACCAGCTTTCGAAGTGGCCGCAAGCCACTTCACGTTGCCTTTCGGCGTTGCACTGAGCCATCGGGCTCCGGTTTGCCGGTTAATTCGAGGGTTTCTGCTCGCCGCAGGTGTACCTATCCCGTGAGCGGTGATCCGCTTGAGGTGGGCAAAGGGCATCTCGACTTTCTTGCGCTCGCAGCGGGAGCGGAGGTACTCCGGCGTCTTGGCCATGCGTCGCGCTGCGGCGCGAGCCGCTTCATGGATGCTGCGGACGATCATGCGGTTTGACGTTTTGGGACAGCACGTGGCTTTCAGCGGGCAGGTGGCGCAGCCGGCTTGGCTGGAGCGGTAGATGATGGTGTTGGCCTTGGTCACCCACGTCCTCTGTTGGAGGCTATCGTCCTTGCGCTCGGTCTTGTCCCACACCGGCGCATGCGGCTCGATGTCCTTCTCTATTCCGGTGCGCAAGGCGTATTTCATTCTCGGATGAGTCCGGCCCGGGCGGATAACGATGACAACTTTGCCGTCGACTACCTGGGCCTGTCCCGCCCCGGCTCCGCTACACGCGGATGAGACTTGCGCCCGGCCCTGGCAAGCCGGAACGACGCGTCGTGCGAGCAATCAGTCCTGCGTCACGCGGGAGCGCCGACAGCCCGTACGTCAAAGCAGCCTCCAAGGCCGGTTGCAAGGGTTATAACTACTAGAACAAACGGTGGGTCACTCAGGATAGGCCCTCCAAAGGCAGCGCCTGGGAAATCCCGGGGGCCTGTCAGTGACTAGAGCACGGCGAGCGTGCGCAAAGCTCGCTTGGGGCTACCGCTGGCGACGAAAGTCCCAGTTGGTGTTTCCTGGTTGCCTGGGCTAGCCCTCAGGCCTGATCGGCGCCTGCGGCGCGGAGCGAAGTGATGAGTTCCAGAGCACGGCGATGGGCTCGCAAGAGCCTTCTTGGCTGTATCGAGCTGGCCTTGCTGGCCGCTCCGCTGTGCGCCAGCGCCACGTTCAAGTGCCAAGCCCGGGACGGAACTATCAGCTACACCAGCCAAGCCATCGCCAGCGCCCGCTGCACTCGCCTGGATGGCATGGCGGGCGCCACTGTCGGCGCCAAGGCCCCGGCCCAGCCAAGGCTTGTGCGGGCCGACAACTCAGGCGCGGTGCGCATTCGGGTGTACACCTTCGTCCACAAGGGGATTCGTCAGTATGTGAGCCGGCGCCCCGTGGGGATCTCCGCTCGGGTCGATGTCCTTGAGCTCTATTACATCAAGGGCTGCTATCTGTGCATGGCACCGAAGGATTTCAAGGTCGCCTCACTGCGCCTGGACACCCGTTCCTATCGGCGGGAGATCGAAGCCGCTTCGGGTCATTACGGCGTCGACAGGGCGCTGGTCCGCGCAGTGATACATGCCGAATCGGCGTTTCGCCCCAACGCCATTTCCGAAGCCGGCGCCCTGGGGTTGATGCAGTTGATGCCCGCCACCGCCGAGCGCTTCGCCGTGGACGATCCGTTCGACGCGCGACAGAACATTCGCGGCGGCGTGCGATACCTGGCTTGGCTGCTCAAGCGCTTCAACGGTAACCAGGTGCTGGCGTTGGCAGGTTACAACGCCGGCGAAGCGTCCGTGGTCGAGTACAACGGGGTGCCTCCCTACGCCGAGACGCAATCCTACGTCACCCTCGTGCAATCCTTGGCCGAACGCTATCGCAAGCATCGCTAGTAACGTAGGGCGCATAACCCGGATTAGGTCATACGCCGCCCCCCACGGCGGATAGCGCTGGCTCGTTATCCGCCTTGCGCAAGCAATCAGGTTCCGCGCTCAATCAGTACGCCGGGCGGGACATGACTCAACCGAACTCCCACGCTCACTGGTAGCTAACGGCCCCAAACGGCCTGTCTATCGGCCAAAACATCCCATCTGGGCTGCGATTACTACCTTGAAGGGCTCCTCATCGTCACCGCTACTCTCGACGTAAAGGCAAAAAAAACCTCGACCCACACCAGCAATGAGCCGAGGTTAAAAAACGGTTGTCTGCTTCGCCTGTTCCGATGGCTATTTCAGTGCCCAGGTGGACGTTCGGAAACTGCGAAGCGTTGCACCAGTTAACTCTTGGGCGGTGCCTACAGAAGGGACAGCGGATAGCTGATGATCAGCCGGTTCTCATCGAAGCTGGTGTTGCTACCCCAGTCACGACGCATCGTGGAGTTACGCCATTTGATGTTCAGGGCCTTGAACGCGCCCGACTGCACCACGTAAGACAGCTCGGTTTCGCGCCCCCATTCCTCGCCGTCAGTCACGGCACCAACGTGGACGTTGTCGCCACTGAGGTAACGGTTCATCAAGGTCAGACCCGGAATACCAAGAGCCGCAAAGTTGTAGTCGTGACGCAGTTGCCACGAACGCTCGCCCGCGTTGTCGTAGCTGGAGCTGAAGCTGTCATTGCCCAGAGGGCTTCCGCTGGCGCCGTTGACGCGCATCCAGGCGTCGTCGCCGCTGACCTTCTGCAGGCCGACGTAAAAGGTGTGGGCGCCGTACTTGGCAGAGAACAACCCGTACGAGGTGCGGTTGTCGAGGTCACCCGCAAGGGCACTCCCATCTTCTTTGCCATTGAAGTGACCGAGGTTGGCACCCAGTGTCCAATCGCCTACCGGTTGGCTGTGCACCAACTGAACATACTGCTGCTGGTAAATATCTTTCAGCTCGGCGCTCCACAGACCCACCAGGGTTCGGTTGTCGTTGAAGCTGTATTCGCCGCCGACAAAGTTGAAGCTATCAGACGTGAAGGTGGGCTTTCCGTTCATGAACATGTCTTCCATGCTCGCGTCGTTGCGTGGGCTGTTGCCGCGGAACTGACCGCCGTACAGGGTCAAGCCATCGATTTCTTTCGAGGTGACTTGCGCACCCTGGAAAGTCTGCGGCAGGGATCGGCCATCGTCAGAGCGCAGAATCGGCAGCAGCGGCATCCATTCACCCACCTTCAGTTCGGTGTTGGAGATGCGCATCTTGCCGGCTACCGCCAGGCGGCCGAAGTCGTCTGCGGGGCGGCCATCAGAATGCACAGGAAGGAGTTGAGTACCCTTCGTGCCCTTGCCGCCGTCGAGTTTGACGGAAAGCAGACCGAGGACATCCACGCCGAAGCCCACAGGGCCCTGAGTGAAACCCGACTTGGCATCGAGGATGAAACTCTGGGTCCATTCTTCCGCCATGCCTTGGGTCGTTGAGTCGCCAACGAAATTGCGGTTCAGGTAGTAGTTGCGGAGGTTCAAGGTGGCCGCGGCGTCTTCGACGAAACCACTGTCTTCGGCGGCATAGGCATACCCGCTGCTGCCGATGACGCATTGGGCGGCAAGACCAATGGCGCAGAAGCGACGGGTCGGGGCGCGAAAATTCATTGTTGTTATGTCCTCGCTAGGTTGGTGGTGAGGGGAGGCCCTAAAACTTCAAGGTTCGGGCCTTTGCCATGGCTGCCAGGCGCACGGCGACATTGGTCGCGCCGTAGCCGGCGTAGCCGTTCTTGCGTTGCAAGATTTCAAAGAAGAAGCGCCCCTCGAACGGTTCCGTGTAGACGTGGAACAGTTCGCCTCCCTGCGCGTCGCGGTCGTAGAGCACGTTGTAGTAGGCCAACTCGCTGAGGAACTCGTCGTCGAAGTCGAAGCGCGCCGCCAGGTCGTCGTAGTAGTTCAGCGGGATATCCAGCAGCGGCACGCCGGCAAGCTTCGCGCGGCTCACCTCGGCGAAGATGTCCTCACAGGAGAAGGCGATGTGGTGCGCGCCCGAGCCGCCGTAGCTGGACAACGCGTGAGAGATTGCGGTGTTGCGGTTTTCCGAGATGCTCAGCGGCAGGCGGATGCTGCTGCAGCGGCTACGGACGGCGCGGCTCTTCACCAGGCCGTACGGGTCCGGCAGCACCACCTCATAATCGGCCTCGAAATCCAGCACGCTCTTGTAGAACAGCACCCAGCTGTCCAGCCCATCGGCCGGCAGCGCCAGGGCCATGTGGTCGATGCGATCGAGGTTGCCAGTCTGCTCGGCGCCCGCATCGAGGACGAAGTCGCTGTCAAAGATGGTCTGCCCTGCGGGGGCCTGCCCCACCAGGTAGATCAGGCTGCCATCCGGCGCGCGCACCGCGGGGATCTCGCGTTCGTTTGGCCCAACCAGGCCACGGAACGGCTGGGCCTTGAACTTGCAGGCGCGGGCTAGTGCGCCGCTACTGTCCTTCACCCTCAAGCCGGTTGCGCACAGCGACGGGCCGTGGGCCTCGAAGTAGCCGTGGGCAAAGGAATAGGGTTCGGCATTGAGCACGATGTTGATGTCCCCCTGGCGCAACAGGCTCACGGCCTTGGAGCGATGCTTGCCGGCGCGGGCGAAGCCCAGGCGCTCCAGCCAGTTGGCGAGCTTGGCGCCCTGGGCCTCGTCCACGGCGAACTCGAGGAATTCCACGCCGTCGTAACGGCTGGCCTGTGGTGGTGCGAAGAGGGCGTTCCGGTTGGCGGCGGGACTTGCGTCTTTTTCCAGCAGCTTGCGGGTCTTCTCTTCGAGGTAGAGCAAGGAACGCAGACCATCGGCGGCATTCGCACGGGGCGGCGCGGCGCGGAAGCCGTCGTTGAAGATTTCCAGCGACAGCGGGCCGGTGTAGCCGCTGCGAATGATGGGGGCGAGGAATCCCGCCAGGTCGAACTCGCCCTGGCCGGGGAAGCAGCGGAAGTGTCGGCTCCACTCCAGCACGTCCATGGCCAGTACGGGCGCGTCGGCCATCTGCACGAAGAAAATCTTGTCGCCGGGAATCTCGGCGATACCGCTGGGGTCCCCCTTGATCGACAGGGTGTGGAAGCTGTCCAGCAGCACGCCGAGGGCCGGATGATCAGCCTGGCGCACCAGGCTCCAGACTTGCTGCCAGCTGTTCACATGGCGACCCCAGGCCAGAGCCTCGTAACCGATACGCAGGTTGCGTGAGTCAGCACGCTCGGCCAGCAGGCGCAGGTCGTCGACGAGGATTTCCTCATCGGGCAGGGCGTCAGGCTGGACGTTGCTGCACACCAGCACCAGGTCGGTACCCAGTTCCTGCATCAGGTCGAACTTGCGTTCGGCGCGGTCGATATTCTTCAGCAGGCGGTCGCGGCGGCAGCCTTCGAAATCACGGAACGGCTGGAACAGGGTGATGGCGATGCCGAGATCAGCGCACATCTGGCGGATATCGCGCGGGCTGCCGGCGTAGTACAGGAGGTCATTCTCGAAGATTTCGACGCCGTCGAAACCAGCGGCGGCGATGGCCTCGAGCTTTTCCGGCAGGGTACCGCTCAGGGAAACGGTGGCAATGGAACGCTGCATGCTTCAGATCCTTTGTAATTGTTAGTTGCGGTTCACGAGCAGCTCAATTTGGAGCGGGAGCACTCCTGAAACCTGACCGAGCCGACCCTAGCTGCTGTGCATTTCGGGGCGCCGAAACGGCAATCGCCGCTCGCCATGCCCGATCTCCAGGCGCAATAAAATCCGGCTGGACCGGCGAGCCGCCGTCCAACGGCTACTTGGCAACGTTTACTGACTGCTGCGAGGGGTATCGAGAAAGGCGAAATGCTGAATCGCCAGTTGGTAGCCATGGGTGCCGAAGCCAGCCAGAACGGCTTTAGCCACAAGCGAGACATAGGAGTGATGGCGGAAGCTTTCGCGCCGGTGGACGTTGGATATGTGGACTTCGATGACGGGCACCTCCGCGGCAATCAGCGCGTCGTGAATGGCCACCGATGTATGAGTCCAGGCGCCCGGATTGATGACGATGCCATTCACCCGGCCACGCGCCTGGTGAATCCAGTCGATCATCTGGCCTTCGTGGTTGGTCTGTTGGAATTCAATTTCAAGGTCGAACTGGTTGGCAGTTTGGCGACAAAGCGCTTCGACATCGGCCAATGACTCGTGTCCGTAGACCTCTGGCTGGCGCTTGCCGAGCATGTTGAGGTTCGGGCCATTCAAAACGAGAAGGATGGACATTGGCAGCTCCAGTCAGATTGGGGCTCCTCGCAAGGCAGCCCCCGGCAATTCGTTGTGCTTGCTGCTCAGGCTGGATCACCTCCTGAACAGTCCTCTGCAGTAGCTGGATTTATTCCCAGTAACGGGAATTTAATTAATCAATCACACTCGAAATCGGCAATAAGCCCGAGGAATACTGAGCCATCTGCTGTCGGAGGGAATACTATTTCCCAATTGGTAGA
Source organism: Pseudomonas sp. JS3066 (assembly GCF_036328175.1). Classification (NCBI taxonomy): domain Bacteria; kingdom Pseudomonadati; phylum Pseudomonadota; class Gammaproteobacteria; order Pseudomonadales; family Pseudomonadaceae; genus Pseudomonas; species Pseudomonas sp. JS3066. The sequence goes on along the minus strand of NZ_CP143312.1, from coordinate 2,921,846 downwards.
ATTTCAATGGAAAAATGAGAGCTCAACCGAAAACTCAAATAGCAGTAAAGCCCATGTATTTCATGTATTTACAGATTTTATATGCGACAAAGATATAAATATCTCGCTTATTAGAATTATTTTAATTCCTTTATTGGGGAATTTAGGCGCTACGCCTTGAGCGTGAGCAGAGGCAGCTGAGCGATGAGTTGCCAGAGGCGCAAGTCATCTGAAGCCCACGATTTGGGGCTGAGAGAGGTGCAGGTCTTGGCGCCGGCAAGGCTGCCGCGGCTGGCGTTGGAGGACGAAGGTATTTGCCCGCGAGGTGCGAGGCCGCACCGCTCCGAGCTTCGCGGTGGCTGCTTCAGGGGCGGTCAGAGAACGTCAAGCAGGTGCTATCTCGAGGCGTCCTGGAAGCGCTGGAGGCGACCCTCGGCACGCCCGACGGCCTAGACGCGCAGTTGAGCGTGCAGCTGCAGGACATGGAGCGCAGCACCTACACCAAAGCGCTCTTTTAAGCCAATCAGCCAAACAAAAAGCCGCTCGTTGAGCGGCTTTTAGCTTGCAAGACAGCGCTGCATCGTCAGCGCACTAGGAAGCCCAGTATTACCTCGGTTACGTGGGAAAGGCGTTCATTGAGCGCCTTGGGCGTAACCAGGTCACGACCATGGATGGTCGACAGGGTGTATTGGTTCGCGAGATAGAAATAGGTCATCCCCACGAGGGTGAAATAGAGCTGCACAGGATCGACACCGCCACGAAATGTGCCATCGATGCGGCCTTGCTCAAGAATCCGTCCCAGACTCCCCACCAGGGGCGAACCCAGCTCCGGCAGATGCTTGGAAGTCGAGAGGTAACGAGCGCGATGGAGGTTCTCGTTGTTCACCAGCGCCATGAAATCAGGATGCTCATTGTAGTAACGCCAGGAGAACTCGATCAGACGGCGAATGGCATCCATCGGCTGCAGACTTTCCAGGTCAAGCTCTCGCTCGGCCCGACGCAAGTCCAAGTAGCCGTTTTCCAACACGGAGAGAAACAACTCTTCCTTGCTGTCGTAGTAGTAGTAGATCAATCGCTTATCGACGTTGGCGCGCTCAGCGATCTCTTCGAGGCGAGCGCCTTCCAGCCCCTGCTCCGCGAAAACCGAGCGAGCTGCCTGGAGAATTGTCTCTTGCGTACGCTTGGCGTTGCGCGAGCGCTTCCCTTGAGTTGCTTCGATACTTGAATCTGCCATGCCCGAAAATACTGTCGTATTCCTGATTGGGTGAGCATCGCAGAATACCTCAACTTTGCAACCTGGGGTGGAGACCTGCTCCTTGGTCTCCACCCTGTCTGCCGAGGCTGTCAGTCGGCAGTCTTCAGCTGGATGTTGAGCGGGTTCGGCTGGGGCCTGTGATCATTGGCTCCAGGATGCCTACCCAAGTCATCCATTTTGATTTTGTACGTTTCCCGCGCAGTCCAGGTTGCCACTGCGGCGATGGCGCATCCCACCAAGGCGAGGCCTGCAGCTGCTAGCCATGGCGTGCTGCCCTTCATAAAGGCTGCGGCGACGATTGGTGCGAGCCCCGAAAGTGCAAACCCGACCTGCGTCCCGATGGCCATGCCAGAAAGCCGAACCTTAGTGCTGAACATTTCGCCGAAGAAGGCCGGCCAAATCCCATTCGCAGCGCTGAAGCACACGCCCGACATCAACACCCCCAGCACAAAGCTCAGCGGCAAATTGTTCTGGCCGAGCGACCAGAGGAAGGGAGTCATCAACGCACCGGAAGCAAGCACGCCAAACAAGTACACCGGACGGCGACCAATCTGATCGGCCAGGCGCGCCCAGAGCGGGATTGCGAAAAGTGCCACAATGTTGGTGATGATGGTCAGCCAGAGCATCGTGCTGCGCTCAACGCCGACAATGTTTACGGCATAGGACAGGGCGAAGATGCCGAACAGCGTGCTCACGGTAGACACCATGGCCGCCATGGCCACGCGAAACACGTCCGCTTTATAGTCACGAAGCAAAGCTACCAGTGGAATTTTTGCGGTCTGCTTGGTCTCCTTCGCTTCCTGGAACACTGGCGTCTCTTCGATGTTGCGCCGGATCAGGTAGCCAACTACCAGCACGATCAAGCTCAACCAGAAAGGAATGCGCCACCCCCAGGACAGCAGATCCTCTTCCGGCAGACTGGCGATCGGCAGGAACACCAGGGTTGCCAGGATAAGGCCCGCTTGGGTGCCGCTAATCGTAAAGCTGGTGAAGTACGCTCGTTGATGGTCGGGCGCATGCTCAAGCGTCATGGAGTTTGCGCCGGACTGCTCGCCAGAGGCCGAGAAGCCCTGACATAGGCGAAGTATCACGAGCATGATCGGAGCCGCGATCCCGATGCTCTCGTAGGTGGGCAGGCAGCCCACGAGGAAGGTCGAAACGCCCATCAGCAGCAGCGTTAGCACCAGCACTCGTTTACGCCCGTATTTATCACCGAGGTGACCAAGGAAAAGGGCACCAATTGGTCGGGCGAGATAGCCGACGCCGAACGTGCCCAGCGCCAGCAGCACGCCCATGGCCGGGTCGGAACCTGGGAAGAAGATCTTGCCGAAGACCAGCGCTGCCGCTGTTCCGTAGATGAAAAAGTCGTAGTACTCCATCGCGCTACCGATCCAACCGGCGAATGCGGCCTTGCCCGGCGTTTTCTTGTGTTGTGTTGCCTGGGTGTTCATGCTACCTCCGATATCGCCCCGCTCTCCCTCGGATTAGGTTGGGAAAGCGCGGCGTGTGTGCGTCAACACACACTCTGGATTGCGTTTTGTTCTTGTTGGTCCAGCAAGGCCCTATTCGGCCTGATTCTGTTTGCTCGCCAGTAGATGAACCCTCCTCAGCGATTATCCGAAGTTGAGTGAAAGCTCCACCGCTCAGTGATGAGCGGCGGGCGCAGAACTCGATTCGAAATGGATTTCTTGCGGCAGGCTTGCAAGCAAAGCCTGAGTTTTCTCCAGCATCCGCCGAGCCCGCTCAACGGCAGGCAGCTCAGCGGAGAGGCTGCGCATCGGCACCTCCAGGCTGAGGGGGATGCCCGGCGGTAGCGCCCGTAGCAGGCCCACCAAATTCAGGCCGCCGTCGCCCGGCATCAGTCGCTCGGCGCGGGCCTGATACAAGAGGGTGTCGAGGTCAATCGGTCGCCGAGCCGGTGCGTCACACAGCTGCATCAATCGGAAGTAGTGCGCCGGCAGAGCGGTAAGCGTCTCGAGTCGCTCCCCGGCCCGATCAAAGTGGATCGGGTCCACGAGGATGCCGGCATTTGTGCAGCCTGCCGCCTCAATCAGGCGTGACGCAGCTGAGAGGTTGCAGATATCAACCCAGGGGGTGGGCTCCAGGTTAGCGGAGATGCCGTATTTACCCGCCAGCTCGCAGAACCCCGCGAAGAGATCGGTCATCTGAGCAAAGTCGGCGACCTGACCCGATACGACAGCGTTACGCGCGCCGAGTAATGCGCCGGTTTCAAGTGCAGCACGAAAGTCTTCGAGTCGGGTCTCCGGCCGCAGGCGGAACAGTTCGATATCCGATACCTGGATCCCGGTGTCTCGCAGGCGACGAGCCGTTTCGCGAATCAACGGGGTGTCCCCAATACTGTCGCGTTGCGGCTCATCGGGGGTCGCCGGAATTAGTCGCAGGCCGACGCAGTCAAAGCCGGCGGTAGAGGCGCACTCCACCATATCGGCAGGCGACAACTCCAGGTGCGAAAGGGGCGCAAGGCCCAGCAAGCGCTTCATGAGCCCCCCTCGCAAATCTGCGGCAAGGCATTGCTCACGACGCTCATGATGCGCCGCCCACCAGATGTACGACGGAACCCGAGGTGGCAGCTTCGTGCACGGCCAGTGTCGCTTCGAGGGTGCGCAGGCCGTCTTCTGCGGAGCAGATGGGCTGCTCGAGCCCCTCCATCACTGCACAGAAATGCCGCAATTGCTCGGCGTAGGGGCAGCCGATGTGGGGCACGGCGCGCTCGACGGTGATCTGGTCATGCCATCCCGCCTGGTTGTGGTAGCGCCACAACTCCAGGCGAGGCAGAGTCAGTGAGCCTTCCGTGCCCGAGAAGAAGTGCGAGTTGACATCATCCTGGCGCGGGAAGCGTTCGGCCTCACCTGCCGACAGGTCCCAGTTCCAGGGGGCGGCCGTCGTATCCGAAACCGATACTGTGCCCAGGGCTCCGTTGCAGAAGCGCAGCATCACGGCTGCCGTATCTTCTACTTCAAAGCGGCGAATTCGGTTCGAGGTGATTGCTTGCAGGCTTTCGATTTCACCGAAAAGGAAGCGCAACAGATCGATGTCGTGAATCAGGTTGATGAGCACCGGACCGCCGCCTGCCTGCCGACGCCAGGTGGTTTCGAAATACTCGTCCGGCTTCAACCAGGTGCACAGTGCTGTGACGCTGACCGGCTTGCCCAGCGCTCCGGCCTCAACAATGGACTTGGCCTGACGCATGATCGGGTTGTAGCGGCGCTGGTGGCCGACCAATGCGGGTACGCCATTAGCCACTGCGGCCGCACAGATTCGACGGGCATTCTCCAGGGTGTCAGCGATTGGCTTTTCCACCAACACGGCCACCTTGCGCTCAAGGCAAGCCACGGCGACATCCGCGTGAGTCACATTCGGGGTGGCCACCACCACGCCTCGCGGCTTGGCCGCCTCCAGCATCGTGACGTAATCCGCGAACCACGGCACCCCGAGCGACTTAGCCAACTCCTGCGCGGCGGGAGAGGGGTCGGCAATGCCTACCAGTTCCACATTCTCAAGCGCTTGGGCGCGCTCGATGTGCGTCTTGCCGATCAGCCCTGCGCCGATGACTCCGAGCGGGATCCTATTCATCTTAATTCCTGTTTTTGTGAATTGATCAATGCGAATCGCCAGGAAAATTCGCAAGAAAGCCGAAATCGTGCGGATTCGCGTAAGCCAAGTAAAGATTATTTCCCCAAAACAGGAATATCAAACTGAAAATCAGAAGAATAAAAATTTCAAGCAACTATAAAAAGTCTTTGTTAACAGAGGCTTATGATTTTTTAATAACAAAAAAGTCATTTTGTGCGTGTAAATAATCATAAAACGGTATATTAATAATTCCCTATATGGGGAATTCTGGAGTGGTCTGCTGCCCCACGAACGGGAGCGACAAGCCAACACTGATCAGGTGGGTAGCAGTAGGCCGGCGCGCGATATCTGTTTGCACGCCCCAGCTCGAAGACGCGTCCAGCCTCGTAAGGAAGTTGCGACGAGCAGTCAGTGATGTACCGAAGAGTTCAGATGGGAGAGGCCAATCAAGTGACCGGGCGAGAGGCAGGCGGGGTGCGGCAGGCGGAGCCGTTCAGGCAGTCAAGCGCAGAGTCTGTAATGTGGACCCATCGCTACCGAGGCCCGGGATGGACCAGCACCAACTATCTGGGCCAGTGGAGCCCTGTTTCGCAATCGACAATCGGAAGAGACACCCCAGCCGAAGCGATTTATTGTTGCCAACGTCGGTTGATACAGCTGGGGAGGCCAATGTAATGAGCGCAGGTACCGCCAAGCGAGACTGGATGCTCCATAGTCACTTTCCGAGCAAGGTGGAACGAATCGAGGCCTATTTCACCGGCCACGGTTACGAGCCGCATCGGCATGACACCTACGCCATCGGTCGAACACTCTCCGGCGTGCAAAGCTTTCGTTACCGCGGCGCCATGCGGCACAGCCTTCCCGGTGGAGCACTGGTACTCCATCCGGATGAGCTTCACGATGGCATGGCTGGCACTGATGAAGGCTTCCGCTATCGCATGCTCTACGTCGATCCTGTGTTGATCCAGCAAGCGCTAGGCGGCAGAACCCTGCCTTTCATTGCAGGCGGTCTGTCCAATGACGCACGCATCCTTCGGGCAACCGACTCGTTTTTGCAGGCTATGGAATACCCGGTCGAATCGCTGGAAGAAGACGATGCCATCCATGACCTTGCTCAGGCTCTGGAGGCGGTGGCGAATACCAACCGGGGACGCCGCGCCCTGGACTATCAGGCCGCCGAACGCGCCCGGACTTACATTCTCGACATGAATGGCGCGAGCATCACGATTGAAGAATTGGAGCAGGTCAGCGGGCGAGACCGCTGCAGCCTGTCGCGAGACTTTCGCGCACTTTTTGGCACCAGCCCCTATCGCTATGTGACGATGCGACGCCTGGATATTTGCCGTGAGCTCCTGCTGGCAGGCTCAAGCCTTGCCGATGCAGCCCTCTCTGCGGGCTTTTTCGATCAGAGTCACATGACACGCCACTTCCGTCATGCCTTCGGACTGTCACCAGCACGCTGGCTGTCGCTGATGAAATCCCGCTAGGTTGCAGGATCGTACAAGAGGCTCTGTTCGTGCCTGGATAGGCTTTTGAAAAGCCAACACGAGGAGCCAACCATGTCCAGCCACCTCCATAACCTCAACCAGCAGCCGATCAACCTCCTTCACAAGCTCTCACAGGTCACTGAGCTGTGGTCACCCAAGGTGGTCGCTGAAATGAACGACTACCAGTTCAAGGTCGTACGCATTCAGGGTGACTTCGTCTGGCACTCTCATTCAGACACGGACGAGGCTTTTTTCGTGCTGGAGGGTGAGCTTCGCATCGAGTTCCGGGATCGGTACGTGACGCTCGGCAGTGGTGATCTGTTCATCGTGCCAAAGGGCGTCGAGCACAAGCCTTATGCCGAGAAGGAAGTAATGCTGATGCTCATAGAGCCCCGGGGCGTAGTGAATACTGGCGACGAGGTCGGAGATCGCACAGCAGAGAGCAATGTCTGGATATAGGCCTGATACAGCAACGGTGGACCACGCTTCACCGGTCCATCGTGCGGGGTCCGGCTGGGCCCCGCCGGTAGCTGCCCCTAACAAAGGGCAACTACCGGCCCCAGAACACCGCAAGGCCAGAAAACCAATCAGCCCACAATTGCATCTATAAACGGCGCCTTCCGAGCCAGATACTCACCAGTCCCCTCGCGATTGCTCGCCTCCAATGCGTTGTCGGTAGCCCGGCTCCTGGGGTCAGGCAAAGTCATCACCCACCCAGCGCAATGATCGCGAATATCAGCGCCGTGCCAACGAGCGCCATCACCGCGCCCGTGGCCCACGGGTTGCCGCCGGAATAGCGGGCCAGCAGCCAACCTGAAAGAAAAAGCATCGCCAACGACACCAGGTTGGAAGTTCGGATCGCCGGTCCGGTCTGGTCGATCAGCAGAAAAGGTATGACCAAGGGGAATGTCGCCAGCACGACCAGCAGGAAGGTGCCCAGTGCCCCGGCGAAATCTTGCAGGTCCAAACGCGCGCGAACGGGTTGATCGGCGTTGGCAAGCAGGCGCAAACGCAACGATTCCAGTCCGTCCGGGCCTGCAGATTCGGTAATGCGCAGTGGCAGGGCGTCGGCAATCAGCTCCCGGCCTTCGGCCGGACTTGCATCGCTTTGCAGACGCGCGAGCAAGGTGCGGCTGCGGGTGCGTTCGGTCCAGGTACGCAGCAGGTAGATGACGGCATCGGCCAGGCCCCAGGCGAGGTTGCAGCCGAAAGCCGCGATCAGCATGGTTCTGGCTTCTTCACGGCCTGCCGTGGCAACGCTCAGCGATCCGATGAAGGTCATTGCCATCAGCAGTCCGAATATCACTTCGGTGATGCGGTCGACGGGTTCGAGTATTCGCTGCCGGGTGCCTCTTTCCTTGTTTTCCATCGCATACCCTCGCTCTATCAGCTTCGCTAGAGGAGTGTAGGCAAGGCGTCAGACCAGCGCGGGCTTCAGGGGGGAGTGGGGGGCGGTTTTCTAGCCGCAGTCGTGGTCCTGTGCACGCGCCTTGAATAGCCTGTGATGCGGACTGGAACTCGGCATAGCGCCAACTACGCTTGAGCCTGTCCCCAAGGCGGGGATTGCCCTGACGCCCGACCTGATAGCGGGAGTAGTAGCAAGGGGACAGATTCTCTTTTCCGCACTTTGCATTCTGCTTTCCAGGCAAATGGAAGGCGGGCATTCAGATTATTTTCATGGGGGCTTCATCATGCGTTCGAACTTGATTGCTGTAACGGTCGCTGCACTTCTGGCTGCGGGGGGATGCTCGAGCACAATGGTCGAGCCCGCTAATTACTCGGGGTTCCTCCCCAACTACAAGGTGCTGGAAGAGCAGAAGTCCGTCAGTGGGGCGAAGGTCGCCCGCTGGATAGACCCCGACATCGATCTGTCGCGCTATAGCAGCATTTATCTGGAACCCAGCCAGTTCTACCCGCGTCCTCAGACCAGTGCGCAGATACCCCAGGCCACGCTGGATGACATCACCCGCTACTACGATGCGGCGCTCAAGCGAGAGCTCGGATCGGTGGTGAGGATCAGCGACTCGCCCACGGCCGACAGTATCGTCGTGCGCCCGGCCATTACGGCTGTTTCGACGTCCACCGAGGGGCTCAAACCTTACGAGGTGATTCCCATCGCTCTTGTCGTCGCCGCAACCTCCACCGCGATTGGCGCCCGGGACCAGCAAGTGGAAATCGCCACTGAAGCGATGTTCCTCGATGGGGGCAATACCCGGCTCCTGGCGGAGGTCGTGCGCAAAGGCACTGGCGAAAGTCTGGAGAACAAAGAGGCCGTGCTTTCGGTGAAGAACATCCAGCCGGTGATCGACGGCTGGGCAAACGACATGAGACTCGCCTATCTCCAGATCCACAAACGCCCCTGATTCAGGCCTGCTGCCGCAGGGTGAGGCCAGGGAGCAACCTCTGTCGCGGCGCAGCTCTTTCTCGCAGGCAAAAAAAGGCCCGCCATAAGGCGGGCCACAAGACATCCTGCATAAAACTCAGTAGGCGTCGTCCATGCCATCGTCGATGGTGATGCCTTTTGCGCGCATCCGCTTGATCTGGAGAAAGAGGGGAGAGATCTAATTGTCTACCTGATGTCCCTTATGGCCGGAAGCTGCCGATGGCGAGCGGCAGCTATCGATTGAATCCACAAACACTGGGTTTAGGTAGGACATGGGGCGATCGGTCACTGTGCGTGGCGGAAGCCCGGCCAGGGCCGGAATTCACAGGCTGTTTCGAGCCTCATGGGTTGAGCGCACGCAAGCTTTCTGCGGGCAGCGGGCGTCCCAGGTAATAGCCTTGGAGCTCATCGCATCCCAGGTCGCGCAGTGACTCGAGCTGTTCAGCGGTTTCCACGCCCTCTGCGGTGACTGTCATCGACAATGCATGGCCGAGCTGGATGATTGCGCTCACGACAGCGAGGTTGCTGCCCTCTTTGAGTCGGGAAACAAAACTGCGGTCTATCTTCAGGGTGTCGAACGGGTACCGCCCCAGGTAACTGAGGGAGGAGTATCCCGTTCCGAAATCATCCATGGACAAGCGGACCCCAAGCTCACTCAGTCCTTTCAAGGTCTCAAGCGCTCCTTGGGCATCATCCAGCATCATGCTTTCGGTGATCTCGAGTTCCAGACGGCTAGCCGGTAGGCCATTGTCTTCCAATGCAGACCGCACCTGCGCCACCAGTCCGGGTCTGCGGAATTGTTCGGCGGAAAGGTTGACCGAAACGAAGAGGGGGGCACCAAAGCGCTTGCCTTGCATGCAGGCTTCTCGTAATACCCAGGTGCCCAGCGCCACAATCTGGCCACTGCGCTCTGCCAGCGGAATGAAATCGCCAGGACCGATAAGACCTAGCCGGGGATGCTGCCAACGCACCAGGGCTTCCATCCCACTCAGCTTCAGGTCACGAGCACGATGACGTGGTTGGAAGTGCAAACGCAATTCATCGTTCGCAATGGCGTGGCGTAGTTCCAGCTCCAGCTGCCGTTCGGAAACCATTTGGCGTTCGAGCTCGCGACTGAAGAAGCACCAATAATTGCCAAGCTCCAGTTTTCGTGCCTGATGAAGCGCGATTTCGCTACAGCGCAGCAGTTCGCGTGCTGTATCCGCATCCTCTGGGGCTACTGCTATTCCGACCTGGATGCCGAGCCTGAACTCTTCATCGGCGATGAACAGCGGGCGTTCGACATATCCCACGAGCTGCTTGCACAGTTCGTTGACCTTCTCTCGGTTCGAGTAGCCAGCATCGAGCAGCACGACGAACTCATCGTTGGTGTAGCGAAATATCTGGACCTCGGCAGCGAAGAATTCTTCCAATCGTTGTGCAAACTGGACCAGTACCTGATCTCCCCCTGTGCGCCCCAGGTGATCGTTGAGTTGCTTGAAGTGGGCAAGATTGATTGCCATCAAGGTCAACCTCTCGCTCTCTGGCTGCAGCAAACCCAGGCGTTGTCTCAAGACCTCAAACAGGTGACTGCGATTGGGCAGACTGGTGAGCTCATCGAAGTGCTGAAGGTGCTGCACGCGCAATTGGCTTTCTGTCAGCGCGGTGGTGTCGCAGGCGGTTCCGCGATATCCCGTTATGCCGGATGGCCCACTGATTGCTCGTACCATGAGGTTACACAGACAGTATTTCCCGCCGGCTGACCGGTAACGGCACTGCAGAGGCGCGTGAGGTGTCGCGATTTCTGTTGGACGGTTGAGCCAGTCGGCGCCCAGCTCCGTACTCGCCTGGAGCAATTCACCAAGGGGACGTCCGATCCAGGTATCAGGGGTGTGCCCGGTGACCGCCTGAAAGCGACTGGAGAGGAACGTGAAACGCAGCTCTACATCGGTTTCCCAAAGCCAGTCAGAGGTCGCTTCGGCGATGTCCTGAAACCGTGCCTCGCTGGCTTGCAAGCTGGAGTAGCTTTCATCCAGCCGTCTTGCCGAGGCCAGGCTCTGACGTGTCACCAGCCAGCCAAGCCCAGCCACGATAAGGCCCGCGACACCCAATAGTGGCAACAGGATCATGAGCAGCTCATCACCAGGCCTCAGCGGGGTCCAGCGCAGGAGTAGCGGCGTCTCCTGCCCGGATGTGAGCATCAGGCGCGGCTGTTCCTCTGCATCCTGGGCGCTTCTGGGGCTGCGAAGCTGCGGCAGTGCGTGATCTTTCCCGAGCGAGTCCAGCTTCGTGGGTGTGAGCGTATCGGCGAAGAGCAGGACCGAAGGCGCGCCGGGGACCGCGGGGGTCATCGGGTCGCCCCCTTGAGTGAATACAGCGGCGACAACCAGTGCTGGCTGGCCGGATACCTGAAACGTACCTATGACAGGCGCGGGCTCACCTGCCAGCGACCTTGCTCGCTCGACCAGGGCCGAGACATCCCCCTGGAGCCAGTGCTGGGCAGAGGTCGGCTCCAATTGCCCGTTGATTACCGCGTAAACCGTCTGATTGCCGGGTGCAATCACGAAGATTCCTTCATAACCGAAGTCTTCGAAAAGAGAGGGCCCCAGGTTACGGCGCGTGTAAGCCCACTCGATGTCGACCCGCGCGTGAAGGTTCTGGTACGCGTCTCCCCAGAATGCGTAGTCGCTGATAGACCTCAGGAGGTTCTCTTGCCGTGACTTCAGGGCTTTCTCAGCAAAGAACGTACTCTGCACCAGGGCTTGTTCATTCTGGCTAAGGGCAATTCTGACCAGGAATGTCGCCATCAGAACGAAAGCCAGGGCAAGCAGGGAGGCCGTGCGCACCAGGGTCTTACGGGTAAACCAGGCACTGGAACCAGCGGCGATTCGGGATGGTTCTTCAACGTTGGGAAAGGCCATGCAAATCCTTCTTGACCAATCGACAGGGCCATAGCGGCTTCTGGCACCCAGGCATCTGAAGCATCAGTACTTCGCTTGCCCACTGCTGGAGCCAGATTGTGGCTGCATCAGTACCACCACTCAAGCTATCAGTTGTGGGCAGCAAGGCTCTTTCCCGCAGGCAAAAAAAAGGCCCGCCATAAGGCGGGCCACAAGCCGTCCAGCATAAAACTCAGTAGGCGTTGTCCATGCCATCGTCGATGGTGATGCCTTTTTCGCGCATCTGCCTGATCAGGCCCGCACGGGTGTCCGGCAGGTTGAGCAGGGTGACGCTGCGGATTTTCGCGACTTCAGCCTCGGTGTAGGGCTTGTAGTCGTCCGGCACGCTGCTGCCGGCAATGCCGTCCTTGCGCATCATCCAGTTGATCAGATCGGCCAGCTGGGCGTTGTTCAGCGCCGACTGGGACATGCCTGGCACCCGCACGAGGAACTCACGACCGCCTTCCACTTTGAGGAAGTTGCCGACGAAGCCTTTCATCTTCGGCGTGTCGTTGGCCTTGGAGCCGGTACCGTCGCCCAGGTGGCAGCCAGCGCATTGCAGCTGGTAGTTCACCGGGGTGCTGTAGCCGGCCTGGGAAATGGGCTTTTGTGGCTCTTCGTTGCCCGGCGCGTGCTTCTGGTTCGGGTCCGGAATGGCGCGGGCCATGGCCAGCGGGGCCGCCATGGCGCACATCAGTCCAGCGATCAACAGGTAACGCATGGCAGCCCTCCGGCGGGTCAGATCGCGACGCCGCGGATGATGGAAACGGTGCAGTGGTAGATGTGCGACTTGGCCGCCAGGCACCAGTTGACGTCGTTGTTGTTGAACGGACGGTACGCCGGTTCCTCGCTGTCGTTGCGGGTACAGGCGCACTGGGCGCAGCTGTGCTTACCGCAGCAGTCGTTGTAGGAAATGATGTAGTCCTTGTTGTCGGCCGGGTTGCGGCAGGTGCCGATCCAGGTCACCTGGGAGGCCTCGGTGCCGGGCGGGCAGGAGGTCACCGAGCCGCCACAGCAGCTGCACAGGAAGCCGTCGACGGAGCAGTAGCGCCAGTAGTCGCAGCTGTTGGGATCACCCGGATCGCCGGCCTTCGGGGCTTCGGCGGCCAGGGCCTTGCTGGTGCGGTCGATCGGCAGCAGTACCGGCAGGGCGGCGCCAGCCACCATCAGCGAACCCAGGCGGGCCAGAAGTTTGCGCCGCGAGGTGGTGTCGGCCACGTGGCGCGTGGAGCGTTCGAACAGACGGTCTAGCAGTTTCATTGGGTGCTCCCTTCCTTGTTAGTGGTTATGTGCGCCGTGGGAATGCGAGTGGTTGTGCAGGTACTGCTGCAGAGTGGCGCTGCCCAGGTGTTCGGCCTCGAACAGGCTGTCCAGGTGCTCGCGGGAGTTCACCAGGCCTTTGGAGCGCAGCACACCGGCCTTGTCCACCAGCGCTGCGTAGGGGAGCTTGCCGATCTGGTAGGTCATGCCCACTTCCGGGCCGACCACGTAGGTGGCGTCTTCCAGCTTGTGCTCGGCGATCAGTGCTTGCTGGGCGTCCATGTCGCCGTCGCTGACGTAGATCACTTCGAGGCGGTCGGCCTGGTCCTTGGCGATGGACTTGATGGCCGGCAGCAGGGATTTGCAGATGGGGCAGGTGGGCGAGAGGAAGAACAGCAGCTGGGCTTTCTCGCCGGCATAGCCGAAGTTCACCGGGCGGCCGTTACGGTCGGCGGCAGTGACTTTCGGGGCGGGTTCGTTGACAGCCACGCCTTTATCGACCATCAGCGCGCCGGCCGGGGCCAGGCGGCCGTGGAGTACACCAATCTGACGCACCAGGCCCATGACGGCAAAGGCCAGAGCGATCAAGAGGCACCAGAGCAGGACGTTGGAAACGATCAGGGCTTCCATAATTCACCTTCCAATGAGTTTGAGCAGACGTGGAGCGTTGGCCATCAGGCCATCCGCAGCGGCATAGAGGAGCAGGGTCGCGGCGCTGGCGGCGATTACGACAAAGATGTCGAAGGCGCCTAGCTCGCGGGTGTGGGGGGCGACGCTGGCGACCAGCGCCAGGCTCACCAGTACGGCGTTGCGCGCCAGCAGCACCGGGCGGATCGGCTGGGCCTGTTCAGGGCCTGCGCAACCGCAGTCGATGTCGCGGCGGCCACGCCACAGGTTGATCGAGATGGCCCCGGCGTAACCGGCCAGCAGTGCGGCTGCGGTCAGCGCGGCAGCGTGGCGGCTAGCAGGTACCAGCAGGGCGAAGGCCACGGCCACTTCGATGAAGGGCAGTACCCTTGCGACCGGGCGCACCAGGCCGCGAGGCAGCAACTGGTAATCCTCCACCTGGTTGGCGAAGCGCGCCGGCGCACGCAGCTTGTGGGTCGCCGCGCTGGCCAGGATCACCGCGACCGCGAGGGCGGCGGCGATGATGAAAATGGGATCAAGTTGCATGGCTGCACCTCGTCAGTGGCTGAGGATCTGGGTCGCGGTCTTCTGGATGCGTTCCATGGTCCCGGTGTGCTTGCCGCTCTTCAGATCGAATATTTCCAGGCCGCCGGCGATGTTGGTGCCCAGCAGCAGGGGATTCTCATCGCTGGTGGCTTGCAGGCTCCAGATCGGGTTCGGCGCTTCCAGGGTGCCGATGCGCTTGTGGGTCTTGAGGTCATAGACCCAGACGATCGGGCTCGGGTCTTCCCACTTCATCGGCTCATGGGCGTCGTGCATCAGCACGTAGAGGCGATTCAGCTTCGGCGCAACGGTGATCAGCTGCCAGCCACCAGGAGCCCAGCCTGCCTTCTTCTCGGCGGCGTCGGTTACCAGGTCCCAGGCTTCGAGGACCTTCGGCTGCTTGCCGGAGAAGTCCACACCGCGCACGGTGCCGGTGGTGGTGACGAAGTAGTAGATGTCGCCCACGGCGTAGGCCCGCTCCACCAGTTTCTCGGCATTGGGGTCGAAGAAGGCGGTGTGGGTGCGGGAGATTTCCTTGCCTTCGTCGTTCAGCGTCACCAGTTGCACGCTGCCGTCTCCGCAGAGGGAGGCGAAGGCGCGCTTGCCGACGGGGTAGTTCAGCACGCAACCGGGAATGGAGATTTCGCCGGCCACGGCCTTGGCCTTGACGTCGACCACGGTCACCGAGGTGGACGGGGTGAAGTTGTAGACGTAGACGAAGCGGTCATCGGTGCTGGTGCCCAGGGAGTAGCGCTGGGTCAGGGCCTCGGCACGTTTGGTGGGGATCAGCACTTCATAGGAAGGCGAAAGGGTGCTGGTGTCCCAGGCGGTCAGCACGTCGGTGCGAGTGCCACGGGTGCCACGGGAGTAGAACAGGTCGGCGGTGAAGAGCGTCTTGCCGTCGCGGCTCAGGGTGGACGGCGCGGCGAAGCCGGTGGGTACCATGCCGAGCATTTTCTTCTTCTCGGGGTCGACCACGGTCACGCGGCCGGCGACGAAGCTCTCGAACTCGACGTCGATGATGTAAGCGCGGTGCGGTTCCGGCGGGAAGGGCAAGGTGGTCTGGCCGATGCCCGGATCGGCCGGCAGCTCGGCGCTGGCGGTGCCGATGCCAGCGAGGGCAACGCCCAATGCCAGCGTCGATTGGGCGAGGATCCTGGATATTCGCATACGGGGCGGCTCCCTGAATTATTGGTCTTTGTTGCGGGTGCAGGGCAGAAATCTGCAGTCCTAGTCTGCCGCTGGCAGTCGGCGTGGAGCTTGTTGTCCGTGCCAACCCCTTGTGTGCCTGTGCCACTTCTTTTGGCAGGCTGCCAACGCTTTGGAGAACGCGTCAGAAAGCATAGACCGGGTGGGGGATGAACTGAGGCAGGGAGAGTGAGTGGCGGAATTGCATTGGGGGGGCAGTTACGCCGCCTTTGGCGCTTGAAATGGCTATGCCTGCATTACATGTTGTGGGCAGCTGCATTGCCCGTAGGAGCTGGCTTGCCAGCGAATGGCGGCGTTTCGCTGGCAAGCCAGCTCCTACAAGGCTCTAGGCCCTAGGGAAAATTTCTCGCAACAGCTAACGCAGACGTAGCGATTGAAATCGCCCCTACAGGGAGCCGCGAGGCCGTCAGGTCCCCGACTTCAGCTTCGTCCAGGCACGGGTGCGGGCACGTTCGGCATTGCGCTCGAGCGGCAGCAGGGTGAAGAGGGTGGCCTGGGCCTCGGCGGTGGGATAGAGGTTGGGGTTGTTGCGGATCTCCGGGCTGACCAGGGCGGTGGCGTCCTTATTTGGATTCGGGTAGCCGACGAAATCACTGACCGGGGCGATCACCTGGGGCTGCAGTAGGTAGTTGATGAAGGCATGGGCGTCCTCGGGGTTCTTCGCGCCCTTGGGGATCGCCAGCATGTCGAACCACACCGGCGCACCTTCCTTGGGCAGACGCATGTCCACAACCACTCCGTTGCCAGCTTCCTTGGCGCGGTTGGCCGCCTGGGAGAAGCTTCCCGAGTAGCCCACGGCTACGCAGATGTCGCCGTTGGCAATATCGGCCATGTACTTGGAGGAGTGGAAGTAGGTGATGTTGGGGCGGATCTTCTGCAGCAGTTCGCCAGCCTTGTCGTAGTCCTTGGGCTGGTTGCTGTTGGGCGGCAGACCGAGGTAGTGCAGGGCAATGGGCAGGATTTCCGACGGCGAATCCAACAGGGCCACGCCGCACTGCTTGAGCTTGGCGATGTTCTCTTCCTTGAAGATCAGGTCCCAGCTGTCCACCGGGGCGTTCTCGCCCAGCGCTGCCTTTACCTTGGCCGGGTTGAAGCCGATCAGCACCGTTCCGTACATGTAGGGCACGGCGAAGCGGTTGCCCGGGTCATTGGCCTCGATCAGCTTCATGAGCTGCGGGTCCAGATGGTTCCAGTTGGGCAGCTTGCTGCGGTCCAGAGGCTGGAACACGTCTGCCTGGATCTGCTTGGCGAGGAAGACGTTGGACGGCACCACCACGTCATAGCCGGAATTGCCGGTGAGCAGCTTGGCCTCCAGCGCCTCGTTGGTGTCGAAGATGTCGTAGATCAGCTTGGCGCCGTTCTCTTTCTTGAAGTTGTCCAGAGTCTGCGGGGTGATGTAGTCGAACCAGTTATAGACGCGCAGGGTGCGTTCTTCGGCCAGGGCATGGGTGGCGAGCAGGCCGCACAAAGCGGCGCCGAGGAGGCGGGGGAGTCTGTGCTTGATCAATTGCGGCAACCTTTGGGTGGCTTGAGTTGGACCTAAATCGATATCTATCTGTTTGGGTCGCAATTTTGAAAGCAAATGCCGCGCCATATAAATGGAAAGGCCGATATACATCGGTTAATGGTCCCGGTGGCGGGGAATTGAAGTGAGTGGGGATTACCGGGCGTAACGGCCAGTGGCACCAGGCTACCCAGCTGACCGTATCGATTTGCTGTAGGAGCGAGCTTGCTCGCGAAAGATTGTGCTCGGGCTATTCGCGAGCAAGCTCGCTCCTACAAGTTCGGGGATGAGCCCGGCGCAGGGATCCTGCCTCAGCGCGTGAAATCTTTTTCGCGATTGAAATCGCTCCCACAGGATTCAACTGGCAATCACCCGCACCAGCTGCCAGGCGGCAAAGCCCAGCAGGAAAACGCCTGCAGTTCGGTCGATCCATTGGATGGCGCTTACGCCCAGCCGGTGGCGAATCATGGATACGCCAAGGCTCAGGGCCAGCCACCAGAGCGCCGAGCCGCAGAACACGCCGAGCACCATCACCAGGCCGTCCGCGCCGGACAGTGCCTCGCCGCCGGACAGGGTGGCGAAGATGGCAACGAAGGAAAGGATGGTCATCGGGTTGCTGAGTGTCAGCAGGAACACCGACGCAAAGGCCGGCAGCGCCTGGACCGGGTCACTGGCGCTGGCGGCGCGTTCCGAGGGCGTTGCGCGCAGCATCTTCATGCCCATCCAGGCCAGGAACAGGGCGCCAGCCAGGGCGAGCGGCGAGGCCAGTGCAACGAAGACGCTGGTAATGGCGCCGATGCCGAAAGCGCCCAGTGCGCCATAGCAGGCGTCTGCGGCCGCCGCGCCCAGGCCGCTGATGAAACCGATACGCGCGCCGTGGCCCAGGGTTCGCTGGATGCACAGGAGGCCGATGGGGCCGACGGGGGCGGCGATGGACAGCCCAATCAGGACGGATTTGAGAAACAGAAGGGCTTCCATGCGGAAGGCTCCGGGGTAGTGGACTTGGGCAATAGTCTGCGCTGCACTGCACTTAGCCTGAATGCAGGGATTACGGTAGTTTTTGCGGATCTCCTGAATATTTAACGAGTTTTAGCGAGGGGGCCTGAAAAATATGGAGTTGGATGCAAAGTCCTGGAAAATCCTGCAGGTCGTGCAGCGTGAGGGGCGGATCTCCCTGACCGACCTGGCATCGAAGGTGGCGCTGTCCCTACCCGCCACCTCCGAGCGCCTCAAGCGTCTGGAGGAGGCCGGGGTAATCGAGGCCTACCGTGCCTC
Organism: Pseudomonas sp. JS3066; assembly: GCF_036328175.1. Classification (NCBI taxonomy): domain Bacteria; kingdom Pseudomonadati; phylum Pseudomonadota; class Gammaproteobacteria; order Pseudomonadales; family Pseudomonadaceae; genus Pseudomonas; species Pseudomonas sp. JS3066. The sequence continues at coordinate 2,903,812 of NZ_CP143312.1, read as the reverse complement.
GGTGTCGCCAGAGAAGGCCGGCTACCAGGTGATGGCACTGGTCGGCATGACCACGCCGCAGCCGGAAAAGGCGCGGCTGATCGCCCAGTTGCAGACGATGCCGGAGGTGCTGGAGTGCCTGCATGTCACCGGGCAGGACTCCTTCATCCTGCGGGTTGTGACGCGGGATATCCGTCATCTGGAGCGCTTCGTCGGCAGCATCAACCACTTCGGCGAGACCCGTACTTCCATTGTCATGTCGGCACCGATTCCCCTGCGCGGGGTGGAGCCGCCGCGCGATTGATCGCACGGGGGCAGAACCTTGTGGGGGCAACTGCGCAGGTGGTTATCCTCGCGTTCTATACGTCGCTGGACCTGGCCGGGCGGGTATCCAGCAGCCAGGGACGTGGCGCGGTGCTTTGGTTCTGCGGCGGTGCCGTTGCCATGGGCATCGGTATCGGGTCCATGCACTTCATCGGCATTCTCGCGTTCAGTTTGCCCACTGCACTGGGCTACGACCTTCCGCTGACGCTACTTTCGCTGCTGATTGCCGTGCTGGTTTCCGGCTTCTCGCTATGGAACCAGCCCGAGCAACCCTTCTGGCAGTGAGCTGAAGATCGACCGCGGCTTTGCCCGCGACCTGGAGCGCGACAGCGACGACGCGGCGATCATTTCCGCCACCGTCGCCTTCGGCCAGGCGCTGGACCTGCGCATCGTCGCCGAAGGGATGGGGACCGAACCCAGCAGGCCTTCCTCACCGGACTAGGCTGCAATTCCCTGCAGGGCCTCCTGTTTGGCAAGCCGGTGCCGGCGGAGCAGTTCATGAGCGGAATCAAAGCCTGGCATGAGGCGGGGCGCTGCGATAATTTCATACCCCCAGGGGTAATCGTCAGACGAGGCAATCGATGACCAGCGATGTGGTGGCGAAGCATCAGGAGGCCATGCTGAAGCGCCTCGCCCGTGTCGAAGGACAGATTCGCGGACTGCAGGCCATGATCCGCCGGGGCGACGACTGTGAAGCCATCGCCCAGCAGTTCGGCGCCTCACGCAAGGCGCTCGACCGCGCCTACCAGCAGATGCTGATGTGCCTGCTGGAAGCAGCCGTGCTCGACCCGCAACAGGAAACGGCCGACACCCTCGAGCGCGTCCGCGCCATCTTTACGAAGTACACCTGACACCAGATGGGCAAGGATTGTGGATGTGGGGGACTTGCGCGTCTGGATCGTATACCCCTGGGGGTATATTATTTCACCAACCTAATCCCTGCGGCCGTCACGGCCAGGAGTCCACGATGACAATCGACTGGCCTGCTTTCACACCCTGGAGTGCCCTGGCTGGCGGTGCGCTGATCGGACTGTCCGCCGGCCTGTTCATCCTCGCTAATGGCCGCATCGCCGGTATTAGCGGGTTGCTCGGCAGCCTGCTGGAGCGGACGGGCGACGGTCGGGCCGAGAAGGCATTGTTCCTCGCGGGCCTCCTGCTGGCGCCGCTGCTCTGGATGGCCGTCGCCGGGGCACCTCGGGTCCGCTTCGAGTCGGGTTGGCCGGCACTGCTGTTGGCCGGTTTGCTGGTGGGCGTCGGCACCCGCTATGGATCAGGTTGCACCAGCGGCCACGGTGTTTGCGGCCTATCGCGCCTGTCGCCGCGTTCATTGGTGGCGACCCTGTCCTTCATGACGGCAGGTTTTATTACCACCTATTTGCTGCGGCACCAGATCGGAGCGGGCCTGTGAGCCGGGTCAGCGCGTTGCTAGCCGGGGTGCTCTTCGGCCTGGGGCTGTTGCTTGCCGGTATGGCCGACCCGGCCAAGGTACTGGGTTTCCTCGACCTGGCCGGTGCCTGGGACCCTTCTCTGGCCCTGGTGATGGCCGCGGCCATTGCCGCGACCATGCCGGCGTTCACTCTGGCCAGACGCCGGACCAGATCGTGGCTGGGGCTTCCCATGCAACTGCCTACCCGGCGTGATCCAGACCTGCGGTTGATCGGCGGCAGCCTGTTGTTTGGGGCGGGTTGGGGGATTGCCGGTATCTGCCCAGGCCCAGCGCTGGTGCTGCTGACCGCTGGCCATTGGCAGGCTTGGCTGTTCGTTCTGGCGATGCTCGCCGGAATGTGCCTCTACGCCTGGCTGGAAGCTCGGCACAGGCCTTGACCAGGAAACTAAGCTGAAAAGACCTGCCTTGGAGCTCATTCCATGAATCCGCGCGTGGAAGCCTTCTTCGACGAGGCCACCTGTTCCTACAGTTACGTCGTCAGCGATCCCGCCAGCGGCCACTGCGCCGTCATCGACCCGGTGCTGGATTACTGCGCCGCCAGTGGCCGGACGTCCCATGCCGGGGCTGGGCGCATTGCCGACCATGTGCGGGCGCAGGGCCTGACGGTCGACTGGCTGCTGGAAACCCATGTGCATGCCGATCATCTGTCCGCCGCCGCCTGGCTCAAGCGCGAGCTGGGAGGGCGGCTGACCATCGGCGGGCTGATCACTGAAGTGCAGCAGCGCTTTGGCACGCTATTCAATGCCGGGCAAGGCTTTGCCACCGATGGGCGCCAGTTCGACCGTCTGCTACAGGACGGTGACCGCCTGGCCATCGGCAACCTGGAGCTGCTGGCGATCCATACGCCGGGTCATACCCCGGCCTGCATGACCTACCTGATCGGCGATGCCGCGTTCATCGGCGACACCCTGTTCATGCCCGACTACGGCACGGCCCGCTGCGATTTTCCGGGTGGTGACGCCCGCGCCCTGTATCGATCTATCCGGCGTCTGTTCGATTTGCCGGATGCGACGCGGCTGTTCCTTTGCCATGACTACAAGGCGCCGGGGCGGGACGAGTACTGCTACGAGACCACGGTGGCCGAACAGCGTGCGCAGAACGTGCATGCCCACGAGGGCATCGACGAAGACGCCTTCGTCGCCATGCGTACCGCGCGGGACGCCACTCTTTCCATGCCGGCGCTGATCCTGCCGGCGGTGCAGGTGAACATGCGTGCCGGTCAGTTACCGCCCGCCGAAGACAATGGCATCCACTACCTGAAGATCCCCTTGGACGTGCTCTAAGGCCAAACAGGGCAGGGCACCTCAGTTGGCCAGCCCCAGTTCCTTGGCCCGGGCGATGGCCTGGGTGCGGCGCTCTACACCGAGCTTGAAGTTGATCCGCTGGGCGTGGGTTTTCACCGTATGCAGGGAGATGAACAGGCTTTCGGCGATCTGCTGGTTGGAGTGGCCACGCACGATCAGCCGCAGCACTTCCAGCTCACGCCGGCTCAATAGGGAGGCCGACACGTTGTTGTCGGCACCAGCGCTTTCGCCAGACCAACGCATCATTGCGGGGTTGCGCAGGGCGAATGCCCGTTCGACGCTGGCCAGGCCCATTTGCCGCGAAAGCGCCAGAGCCTCCAGCAAGGCCTGGCGGGCTCGCGCCTGGCGGTTGTCGGCGTACAGGCCTTCGGCCAGGCTGAAGCCGATTTCGCAGGCCAGTGGTCGGCGCCCTTCTACCGTTGCTTGCTCGAGCATGGTTTCCAGTTGCGCCAGGGGTTCACTTACCACGCCATTTGCCAAGCGCGCCTGCGCCAGTAGCAGGCGCAGGCGCAGGTGCAGGTCGGGCGCACCATAGGGGGACATCTCAAAAGCTTCGGGGGGCAAGGCGAGCAGTGCTTTCTCGGCATGGCTGGAGCGACCCTGGTGCAGCCACAGGCGCGCTTTGGCGCGCACCAGCAGGCCCTGGTACATCGGCACGCTGATATGCCGGTACTGCATCATTCGTTCGGCATCGGCAATGCGTGTGAAGGCCCTCGGCAGGTCTTCCTGAAGGGCATCCAGTTCTGCCAGGCCGAGGAAGGCCCAGAACGCAGCCGCGTCGGAGCACGCCTGGCTTTCCTGAAGGCCGGCGAGGTAGGCCTCTTCGGCTGCCTCATAGCGCCCTTGCTGCAACAGCAGGGCGGCGCGACGCAATTGCACGCGTCCGCGCATGGGGCTGGCTTCCGCGCCCCAGGCGACGCTCAGTTCGCTGTACACGCGCTTGAGCAGGGTTTCCGCGCGCAGCAGTTCTCCGCGCAGTTCCAGCAGCTTCACATGCCCCAAGGCGAACACGGCTTCCATGGCCGGGCTCGCGTGCTCGCGGGCTTCCTTGATGGCCACGCGATTCAGGGCCTGCGCGTCGTCCAGGCGGCCTTCGATCAATGCCAGTTCCAACTGCAGGGCACAGCAGAACAGACGCTGCGCCCAGGCGTGTTTTGGGAGTTCGGGGACGGCTTCGTCGAGCAATTGCCGGGCCTGGCCGGATTGCCCACGGTGGAAGGCCAGGTTGCCCGCCAGGGCTTTCCATTGCGCCAGCAACCCCCGCTGACGGCGTGCATCGGGTTGGGGGAGGAAGCGCGCCAGGTTGTCGGTAAGTCGCTGGGATTCGTCCAGTCGGCCGCATAGCAACAATGCCCAGGCGTTCAGCAGGACCAGGCGCGGAGTGCTTTCCAGCAGGGTCTCCGGCAGCTCGCTGCGCCATTGCATCAGCAGGGCCAGGCTGCGTCCCTGCAACAGGCGGTCACGGGTGTAGTGCTGCATCAGGCTGGCAGCCACTTCCGGTTGCTCGGCCTTGAGGGCATATTCCAGCGCCGGGCGAATCTGGTCCTGGCTCATGTACCACTGGCATGCGCGGCGATAGAGGGTTCGGCTCATGCCTGAGGGCAGCTGGGCTGCCAGCAGGGGCGCGATGGCCGGCAGGATGCACAGGGCATGTTCGTCGTCGCCAAGCGCTTCGATGAACAGGCCGCACTCACGCAACTGCGACAACAGGTGGCCACCTTCGCCCGTGCCGAGCAGGTGCTCGCACAGCTCGAGGTCAAAGCGCGGGAAGTGGGCCAGGGTGAATAGCGCCTGCTGCCATTCGGGTGGCAGGGCATCGAGCAGCTCGTGGCGCAGGTAGTCCTGCAACAGCGAGCGATACAGCTCCGCGGCCTGCTGGGTGCCAGCCTTGAGACCAAGCATCCGTAGCAGGGTGCCGGCACACCAGCCGCGCATTTCCTGTTGCAGGTCCTGGGCGGCCGACCAGGAGGCGCCCTGGTCAGCGTGCTGGAGCAGTTGGGCAGTTTCCGCTGCGGTGAACGCCAGTTCGTTGCTGCCCAGTTCGAAAAGGTCGCCATCGAGCAGCATGCGCGCCAGCTGAAGCTGCGGCCGGCGGCGGCTGGAGATCCACCATTGCACTTGTCGCGAAGCTGACTGGATCAGTTCGTTGAGCAAGCGGTCGAGTTCTACTGCTGGGAAGCGCGAGTAGTCATCCAGCACCAGCCACAAGGGCTGCTGTTCGCGCGCCAGCAACTGGCGCAGGGTGGCGAAGTCGGAGGTTTCGCAGCCCAGGGACTCGGTCAGGCGCCGGGTGAAGTCGTTCGGCGACAGCGTTTCGCCGCGCAGGTCGAGGTAGGCCACGCGGGTGCCTTCCGGGATTTGCTGGAGGCATTCGGCCAGCAGCACGCTCTTGCCGTAACCGGCGGGGGAGCAGAGCAGGCGCAGGCGGCAGTCGCCCTGAAGCAGGGCCTCATGTAGGCGTGGGCGGGGCAGATGACCGGGTGGCAATCGCAGTGGGTGTTTGGACGGCATTGAGGCGCTCGAAGACGTCACGCAGGGTGAATTCATCCTTGCAGAGGAAAACGCAGTACGCAAAAAAGGCGGCCCCTGGGGGCCGCCGAACACAGGAGTACATCGATGACACAACAGTGCGCCGGCTGATTTCTCAGCGCACGCCAGTCTGGCGCAGGGCAGCCGGGGTGTAGTCGGCGGCCGAGGCTGTGGCGCCGAAGACGAAGCTCTGTTTTTCCTCGTTCTTCAGGCCCAATACCGAGTAGCGACCGGAGATCAGGTCGTACAGGGATTCGGCGGTGTAACCCGGCACCTTGTGGTTGTAGTACTGCTGGGCATGGCCTTCACCCACGCGCCAGAGCTGGCCACGGCCGTCGTAGTGGTCGACCTCGGCGAGCTGCCAGGTGTCTTCGTCGAAGTACATGTCGCGCTTGGCATAGATGTGCCGTTCGCCCGGCTTCAGCGTGGCCACGACGTGCCACACGCGGTGAAGCTCGTAGCGGGTCAGGTCCTGGTTGATGTGGCCGGCCTTGATGATGTCGCTGTACTTGAGCTTCGGATCATCCAGCTTGTAGCTGTTGTAGGGGATGTACAGCTCCTTTTTGCCGACCAGTTTCCAGTCGTAGCGGTCCGGCGAGCCGTTGAACATGTCGTAGTTGTCGGAGGTGGCCAGGCCATCGGCGGCGGTGGCCGGGCCGTCGTAGGCCACCTGCGGGGCGCGGCGTACGCGGCGCTGGCCGGCGTTGTAGAGCCAGGCCATGCGCGGTTCCTTGACCTGGTCGATGGTCTCGTGGACCAGCAGCACGTTGCCCGCCAGGCGAGCCGGACCGGTTACCCGCTGGATGAAGTAGAAGAGCACGTTCTCTGCCTTGGCCTTGTCGAGGTCCGGCAGGTTGGCCGGGTAGGACACCTCGTCCTCGAAGTGGACCATGTTGAAGGCGCCGTTGGCCTGCGGCTGCACGCGGGTCATGTAGCGGTGGATGTTGCCGCCGCGATAACGGGTGGTGTGGTTCCAGACCACTTCGACACCGGACTGGGGAATCGGGAAGGCGTAGTAGCGGCTTTCGAAATTCTTCAGGCCATTACCGCCATCCAGACTTTCGGTCCTTTCCGCGCTGGTGCGGATGGCTGCATAGAGCTCGTCAGGCAGGGCTGCCGTGCGGTGGGTCTTGTAGACCGGGATCTTGTAGGTGTCCGGGTAGCGCTGGAGCATCGCCAGCTGACCCGGGGTTAGTTTGTCCTTGTACTGCTGGGCATTGGCCGCGGTGATGGTGAACAGCGGCTGCTCACCCGCGAAGGGGTCGGCAAGGAAGCCCTTGGCGTCTGGCTCGCCGGCGCTGGTGGGCAGGCCGCCAGTCCATGCGGGGATGCTGCCGTCGGCGTTGCCGGTCTTTTCCGCGCCGATGGGCGTCAGACTGGTTCCGAGTGTGGCCACCTGGTCGGCCGGAGCCGCAGCCATCACGCTGGCGGCCAGCAGGGAAAGTGCCAGTACGCCCGATTGCAGGATGCGCTTTTTGTTTTTCATGGGGATCGCCTCCGGGGCTCTCAGAAGTTCACGCCGACGCTGAATGCGAGGAAGTCGCGGTCGATCGAGGTGTTGAAATCGCCACCGAAGAAGTCGGTGTACGACAGGCTGGCGGTGTAGGTGTTCTGGTAGTCGGCATCCAGGCCGAGGCTGACGGCCTTGCGGCCTTCCTCGAAGTTGCCGCCGGGACCGGGGGAATAGCCGTCGACGTCATGGGACCAGGCGATGCTCGGCTTGAGGTTCACCCCGGCGAACACGTCGTTGTAGTCCCACACTGCGCGGACTCGGTAACCCCAGGAGGTGCTGGTGGTGAAGCCGTCGTCGTTGCAGTACTTGCTGACGTTTTCGCCATTGGGGCCGACGGTGCCGGCGTTGATCGCGCGGCAGGTGTTGTTCGGCAGGGCGCCGGGGCCGTACACCGGGTCGCGGCCATAACGCGCCTGGTTGGTGCTTTCCAGGCCGCCCACATGGGTCACGCCCACTTCGCCGACCATGGTCAGTCGCTCGGCGCCCATCACCTGGTCGAAGAAGTGCACGAATGTGGTCTGCAGCTGGGTGATTTCCTTTCGGTCGTAGCCGTTGAGCGTGCTGCCCGGAATGGACGCCGGATTACCACCGAGGATCGAGAAATTGGAGAACGCCGCGAACGGGCCGCCGAACTGCGCCAGTCCGCGCACGCCGCCGTAGAGCAGGTCGGTGGTGTTCAACTGCACCGGAGCATTGGGTCGGTAGCTGACCTCGCCGCTCCAGGCCGTGCCGGTGGGCAGGGTGGTAGAGAAGCTCAGGCCGTACAGGCGGATGTCTTCAGGGTACTCGATGAAGTAGTTGCTACCGCCGGCGACGTTGGCGATGGCCACGCCCTGTCGAGCCGCGCCCGGCACCACCGGTGTCGAGGTGCCGGCGAGAACGCCGAGGGATTCACGGTAGGTGGCCTGGTTCGCAGCCTGGACGCTGAAGATCGGCGCTCGGGAGTGGTAGTTCATGAAGTAGGCGCCGAACTCGGTGTCCAGCGGCTCGAACATATAGCGGATCGCCAGGCCCCACTGGCCATCGTCACGGGCATCGCGGTCAGGGCCACGGGGCACGATCACGCCTTCGCCGGTGGTCTGGTAGCCGAAGGCGCGGCCAAAGGGCGCCAGGGCCGGGGTCAGCACCGCCAGGTTGCCGTCGCAGCCGTCGGCGACCACGTCCGGTTGAGAGAAGAAGGTGCCGCAGTTGTCGACGACGGTTTGGTCCCACTCCAACTGGTAGAAGGCTTCGGCCGACAGATTGTCGGTCAGGCTCTGGGACACGTAGAACATGTTCACCGGGATCAGGCCTTCCTTGATCTCGGCCCCGGGACGGCGGAATGCCGACACATCGATGGGGTTCACGGTGTTGATGCCGTTCTGGATGAAGGTGCTCTCGCCCCAGCTCACCACCTGTTTGCCCAGGCGCACGCTGCCCGGCATCTCGGCAAAGGTGTAGTTGTGGTGGATGAAGGCATCCAGCAGCTGGGCGCCGGCGGACTTGGCGCCTTCCTTGCGGCCGCTGTCGTCGATGTCCTTGAACGGACGCTGCTCGTCCTTCAGCTCGAAGTCGTACCAGTACTTGCCGCGCAGGAAGACGCCCGTGTCGCCGTACTTGAGTTCGAGGTCATGGATCCCCTTGAAGATCTTCGAGAAGGTCTCCCCCTTCTTGAAGTTCAGGTGCGCGTCGTCGGAGGTATGCGCCAGACCGTCGCCGCCGCTGTTGGCGCCGATGAGGTCCGGGTCGGCGCTGCGCATGGACCAACTGGCACCTACCGAGAGGGATGAATCGAACTGCCCTTCGATCTCCCCGATATTGAAGGTCACCGCCTGGGCTGTGGCGGAAAGACCCAGGGCGATGGCGGCTGCCAGTGCGTGGGGTCTGAAGTCTGCGTGCCTTGTTCTTGTAGTCATGGGGCCACCCTTATTGTTCTGTTGGCGGCCGAACGTTAATGAATCCTCCCAAGGCGGGTAACGGACGAAGTAGTGATATTCAAAGTCATACTTTGTAGTGACACGACTCCGGCGCGGCAGGTGCAGGATGCGGGGTGGCATCTCGTCCTGGTGGGGCGGCACCGAAGGCGCGCATGCCGCAGGTTGCGCATCCGGGGGCTGAAGGGCGGTTATCGTCCGATGGAAGGCCTGGGCTTCTACGTGGCGGCGCATAACCTTCCTGTAAGACCAATGTCGTCGCCACGGGGTGATCGACGACCCCCGGGGCCGTTGGCCGGGAGCAGTGCCTATGAGCAGTCGATCGTCTGTCCTGTATGGCCGGCGGCTTCGCCGGAATAACCGCTGGCCATTGGCCGGTGCCTGTCTCTGGTTGTTCCTGATGACGTTGCTGGGTGCCGAGGTGGCCGCCGGCGAGGCGCAGGGAATCCCCGACGAGGGGTACGGCCTGGAGGAGGGCAGGGGACGGACGGGCGAGGGACACAACGGCACGGGCTTATAATCGCCGGTGCAGTACTTCCAGAGTTCAGCACCCCCGCCATCTTGCTATTCGCGCTCGTGCCAACTCTGACGGACGGTTGGGGCCTTGGGCCCACATACCACCGGAGGAGAAGGGCGGTTCGCACGGCGATCCTGCACGGCCAGCGCCAATCCAGCGACCCATCCATCCGGCGGCACCTCACCTGCCGCCCGGTCACTGCCCTCGCGATAGGGCTTGCCGACCCGCCTCCTTTCTCCGCTCAGCGGCCACCTGCCATGTCCAGGGCAGATGCCTGACAGGAGGTACAGAAATGAAAAGAACAATTGCACTCGCCATTCCAGTGCTGCTGCTAGCCGGCGCATTGGCCTCCACGGCCCTCGCTGAGGACGACCTGTTGCGCTTCAGGGGTGGTATCGGCGTGCTGCCGGTTTCCAGCGGTCAGGGCACTGAAAACATTGCCACGGTCGTCAATCGCAACCTGGTGCGCGGTGTGCAGCCCGCCGGGCAGATCTGGGTTATTCGCACCTTCGAGGCCAGGGTCAGCATCACGGGAGCATTCCGGGCCGAAGGGCGGGGGCTGATCCTGGGCGGTGGCAACAACATCGGCAGGGCCACTGGACAATCGGTGTTCGCTACCCTGTTCTGCGGCGGCGTCGCGCCCTTCATTGAAAGCAGCACCGACCTGGTCGGCGTCCCCCTGACCGAGGATGGTGATTTCGTGATCAACGACGTCTTCGATCCCGTCCCACCGAATCCCTGCGACAGCCCGGTGCTGCTGATCCGCAATGCCGCCAACTCCAGCTGGTTCGCGGCAGGCATTCCGCGGGTGAGAAACAACCTGCCGGATGACATGAACGACGACCTCCCCATTCCTTTGACGCCCAGAGGCTCCACGCTCATAGCCCTCTCCCTGGCGGGAGAGGGCGTCTCGGCAGGCATCCTTCGCCGTCGGCGGCAGCACGGATATACTGGCCCACATTTCCCGACCGATCCGACAGGAGTCTGCCTTGGACTACCTCGCAGCATTGCTGGCCATTTCCGGCGTCCTGGTGCTGAGCGTCGTCAGCCCCGGTCCCAACTTCGCCATTGTCACTTCCACCGCGACCCTCAGCTCGCGCCGTGCCGGTGTGGCCACCGGGCTTGGCCTGGCAGCTGCCTCCGCCACCTGGGCGCTGCTGGCTGTCGCCGGGTTGGGGCTGATCGTGTCACAGGTGGAGTGGCTTTATCTCGGCATCAAGCTGGCCGGTGCCGCCTACCTGATCTGGCTCGGCGGCCGGATGATCCTCGGGGCGCGCAAGCCCCCGGTTCCCACGCCTGAGGCCCTCGAGTCCGGCGTTTTCGCTGCCGCCCGCAAGGGTTACCTGGTCAGCATGACCAACCCCAAGGCGCTGGCCTTCTACGGCAGCATTTTCGCCGTGATGGTCCCGGTCCAAGCGCCGGTCTGGTTCCATGCAGCCATCGTCGTCATCGCCGCCGGATTCTCCGGCCTGTGGTACTGCAGCATGGCACTGCTCTTCTCCAGCCCCGCAGTACGCAGCGGCTTCATGCGCTTCAAGGCGGTGTTCGAGACTCTGATGGGCGTGTTCCTGCTGGGCTTGGGCGGACGGTTGCTGCTCAGTCGCTGAGCACCAGGGCGAGACGTGCAGTTCCGTAGGATGCGGTGGAGCGGAGCGATACCCATCAGAGCGTGTGTCGATGCGGCCGAAGGGCGAACCTGCGGTCCGCTTGGCGATTGAAATGGCTCTCTCTGCATTACGTGTTGCAAGCAGCTGCATTACCCGTAGGAGCTGGCTTGCCAGCGAATGGCCCCGTTTCGCTGGCAAGCCAGCTCCTACAAGGTTCTTGGCCCAATGGTGAATCTCTCGCAACAGCTGACGCAGACATGGCGATTGAAATCACCTCCACAGGAAAGTCGAGTGCCCTGAGAAGGGGCATGCTGGCTACGTAGTATTACGTAGTCGTGCTTCGTAGTTGTGCGAATGTCTCCGCGGGCTCAAGGCGCCGATAGTGTCCGCTGCCCCTATCCGGGCATAAACAACAACAAAAGCCGCCGCAGGTGACCCCCAGCGGCAGGAGACAATTCAATGACTCAACTGGCTACCCGAATCGCCTGGTTCGCCGTTGCCCTGCTTGGCGCATTCGCGCTGGGTACCGTGGCACTGCGTCGGGGCGAAGCCATCAACGCCCTCTGGATCGTTACTGCTGCAACTGCGATCTACCTGATTGCCTACCGCTACTACAGCCTGTTCATCGCCAACAAGGTGATGCAGCTGGACGCCTCCCGCGCAACACCTGCAGTGCTCAACAACGATGGTCTGGACTACGTTCCGACCAACAAGCACATCCTCTTCGGTCACCACTTCGCTGCCATTGCCGGCGCTGGTCCGCTGGTCGGTCCGGTACTCGCCGCGCAGATGGGCTACCTGCCCGGCACGCTCTGGCTGATCGCCGGCGTGGTCCTGGCCGGTGCCGTGCAGGACTTCATGGTGCTGTTCCTCTCCACCCGCCGTAACGGCCGTTCCCTCGGGGACATGGTCCGCGAAGAGATGGGGCGGATTCCGGGCACCATCGCCCTGTTCGGCTGCTTCCTGATCATGATCATCATCCTCGCGGTGCTGGCTCTGATCGTGGTGAAAGCCCTGGCCGAAAGCCCGTGGGGCATGTTCACCGTGATGGCGACTATCCCGATCGCGGTGTTCATGGGCGTCTACATGCGCTACATCCGTCCGGGCCGCATCGGCGAGATTTCCCTTATCGGCGTGGTGCTGCTGCTGGCCTCCATCTGGCTTGGCGGCATAGTGGCCGCCGACCCGGTCTGGGGTCCGGCCTTCACCTTCACCGGCGTGCAGATCACCTGGATGCTGATCGGCTATGGCTTCGTGGCCGCCGTGCTGCCGGTTTGGCTGATCCTCGCTCCGCGTGACTATCTGTCGACCTTCCTCAAGATCGGCACCATCGTCGGCCTGGCCATTGGCATCCTGGTCATCGCCCCCGAGCTGAAAATGCCGGCCCTGACCCAGTTCGTCGACGGCACCGGACCGGTGTGGAAGGGCACCCTGTTCCCCTTCCTGTTCATCACCATCGCCTGTGGTGCGGTATCCGGCTTCCACGCGCTGATCAGCTCCGGTACCACGCCCAAGCTGCTGGCCAACGAAACCCACGCCCGCTATATCGGTTACGGCGGCATGCTGATGGAGTCCTTCGTTGCCATCATGGCCATGGTCGCCGCCTCGGTGATCGAGCCGGGTGTGTACTTCGCCATGAACAGCCCTGCCGCGCTGGTCGGCACCGACGTCAACGCCGTCGCCGCCACCGTCACCAGCTGGGGCTTCGCCATCACGCCGGAAGTGCTCCAGCAGACGGCGACCGATATCGGCGAGCACAGCATCCTGGCCCGTGCCGGCGGTGCGCCGACCCTGGCCGTGGGTATTGCGCAGATCCTTCACCAGGTGCTGCCGGGTGAGAACACCATGGCCTTCTGGTACCACTTCGCGATTCTCTTCGAGGCGCTGTTCATCCTCACCGCCGTGGACGCCGGTACCCGTGCCGGGCGCTTCATGCTGCAGGACCTGCTGGGCAACTTCGTCCCGGCCCTGAAGAAAACCGAGTCCTGGACCGCCAACGTCATTGCCACCGCCGGTTGCGTGGCCCTGTGGGGCTGGTTGTTGTACCAGGGCGTGGTCGACCCGCTGGGCGGTATCAACACCCTGTGGCCGCTGTTCGGTATCTCCAACCAGATGCTGGCGGGTATCGCCCTGATGCTGGGCTGCGTGGTGCTGATCAAGATGAAGCGCCAGCGCTATGTCTGGGTCACCCTGGTACCGGCCGTGTGGCTGCTGATCTGCACCACCACCGCAGGCCTGATCAAGCTGCTCGACCCGAACCCGGCCGTCGGCTTCCTGGCCCTGGCCAAGAAGTACAGCGATGCCGCGAGTGCCGGCCAGATCCTGGCACCGGCCAAGGATATGGGCCAGATGCAGCACGTGATCTTCAACGCCTACACCAACTCGACCCTGACCGTGCTGTTCCTCTTCGTGGTGCTGAGCATCCTGTTCTACGCCATCAAGGTGGGACGCAGTGCCTGGATGAAGTCCGAGCGCACCGACAAGGAAGCGCCGTTCCAGCCGATTCCGGACGCTTGAGGAGACCGCGAGCATGTTCAATGACCTCGGCCGCATGGGTAAGTACCTCGGGCAGGCCGCGCGCATGCTCGTGGGCATGCCGGACTACGACAACTATGTCGAGCACATGCAGAACAAGCACCCGGACAAGCCGGTGATGAGTTACGAGGAGTTCTTCCGCGAGCGGCAGGACGCCCGCTACGGCGGTGGCAAGGGACGGCCCATACGCTGCTGTTGAACGCCTGATGCGGTAACCTGAGCGCCACGCCTGTCGTGGCGCTCTTGTTTCCGGTCATCCCCCCCGGAGCCCAATTTTTTGTAGGAGCGAGCTTGCTCGCGAAGAACTGTTCGCGAGCAAGCTCGCTCCTGCGGGTTGAAACCTGATTTCGAGGATTGCCCCGATGTCTGCCCATCTCCCCATTCCCGTCACCGTGCTCAGTGGTTTTCTCGGTGCCGGCAAGACCACTCTGCTGAAACACATACTCAAGGCCGAGCACGGCCTGAAGATCGCCGTGATCGAGAACGAGTTCAGCGAGACGCCCATCGACGGCCAACTGCTCGGTGAAGAGCCGGTGCAGGTGATGACCCTGGCCAACGGCTGCGTCTGCTGCTCCATTCATGTCGAGCTGGAGAAAGCGCTTTTCCTCCTGCTGGAGCGCCTGGATGCTGGCGAGTTGGCCTTCGACCGTCTGGTAATCGAGTGCACCGGCCTGGCCGACCCGGCGCCGGTAGCGCAGACCTTCTTCGCCGATGAAGAGCTCTGCGAGCGCTACGTACTGGACGGCATCATCACCCTGGTGGACGCGGTGAATGCCGAGCGCCACTTGCAGGAAACCATCGCCCAGGCCCAGGTCGGCTTTGCCGACCGGATCCTGGTGAGCAAGCGTGACCTGGTGGATGAAGGCCACTTCGACGTGCTCTGCCAGCGCCTCTCACGCATCAACCGCCGTGCCCCGATCCGCGTGGTGGACCATGGCCGCATCGATCTCGCCGAGTTGCTCGACGTGCGCGGCTTCAACCTCAATGCCGATGTCGGCCCGGCGCTGACCCTGCGCCCCCTGAGTCCGGCCGGCACCCCCGATCGCATCGGCACCCTGGTGCTGAAAAGCGAGCGGCCGCTGGATATGGACCGGCTAAGCGCCTTCATGGAAGCGCTGCTGGAGGAACACGGCAATTCCATGCTGCGCTACAAGGGCGTGCTCTGCGTCGAGGGTGAGCCTCGCCGACTGGTGTTCCAGGGCGTACTGCGGCTCTACGGCTTCGATTGGGACACCGAGTGGCAGGAAGGCGAGGCGCGCGAAAGCGTGATGGTTTTCATTGGCGACCAGTTGCCGGAAGAGAAGATTCGCGCCGGGTTCGAAGCCTCGCAAGTGTGAGGTCGGCGCATCGCGAATGAATTCGTTCCCACGGTTGGGTCACGCTTCATCGATCCACCATCGGCGTCGCCCAGGTACCTGTGGTGGAAGTGAAAAGCGACTTCCACCCTACGAGAAGTGAGTGACATGCAGCTCAAGTACAAGATCGTGACGCTCAGTGTCCTGCCGCTCATCGTGTCGGTACTGTTCATCTGCGTCCTGGTGTTCGCCCAGAGCCAGAAGCTGGAGGAAGAGCAGGCCAAGCTGGTGGAGAGCAGCATCATGGCGGCCAAGAAGGCCGAGCTGAAGAATTACCTGGAGCTGGCCCTGAGCCTGATCGCGCCCCTGTATGAGAGCGGCCGCGACGACGAGGAGGCGCGGCAGCAGGCGCTGCGCATGCTGGCGCGGGCGAGTTTCGGGCTGGACGGCTATTTCTTTGTCTACGACCGGCATGGCAAGAACCTGATGCATCCCCGTCAGGCGAACCTGGTGGGCAAGGAACTCATCGGCATGAAGGACAAGAACGGCCTGCCGGTGATCCAGGCGCTGCTCGACAGTGCCGAGCGCGGCGATGGCTACCAGCTCTACGCCTGGGAAAAGCCCTCCACCCGCCAGGTGACTGAGAAGCTTTCCTATGTGGTGATGCTCGACCGCTGGGGCTGGATGCTGGGCACCGGCATCTACATCGACGACGTGGAAGTGGCCACGCTCAAATCACGGCAGGAAGTGGCCACGGGGGTGCTGACGACGGTGCTGGCCATCGCTTCGTTCTCGCTGATCGCGATACTTGTGGTGTTCACCGGCGGCCTAATGCTGAACTTCACCGAGCACCGCTTGGCCGACCGCAAGCTGTCGGCCCTCAACCAGCGCATCGTCCACCTGCAGGAAGAGGAGCGCTCACGGGTATCCCGTGAGTTGCACGATGGTATCAGCCAGCAACTGGTGTCGATCAAGTTCCAGTTCGAGCTGGCCGGCCTGGAGTTGGAGAACGGGCGGGAGAGGGGACTGGAGAACCTGCGTGCGGGCACGGCGCGCCTCGGCGAGGCCATCGGCGAGATCCGCCGCATCTCCCACGACCTGCGGCCGTCATTGCTGGATACCCTCGGCCTGTCGCCGGCCATCGACCAACTGATTCACGAATTCGAGCAGCGCACCGGCATTCGTACCCAGTACGAGCGCGGCCTTGACGATGCCAGCCTCGGCATGGACGTCCGCGTCACGCTGTTCCGCATCATCCAGGAAGCCCTGGGCAACATCGAGCGCCACTCCAGGGCCAGCGCCGCTATAATCTCGCTCGCCGCCAGCCAGGGCGCCATCGTCCTGCGGGTCGAAGACAACGGCGTGGGATTCGACACCGGGCTGGTGGACAGGAGTCACGGTATTGGCCTGAGGAACATCAGGGAACGGGTCGATCATCATCGCGGGGCATTCACCATCTCCTCTTCTCACGGCCGAACGGAGCTTCAGGTCGAGATACCCGTGCAGAGAGCTTGATCGGCTCGACTTCCAAGCGAACCAAGAGGCCGTCATGAGCTTTCCCAACCCCATCAGAATCGCCCTGATCGACGACCACGTGCTGGTCCGCGATGGCGTGAAATCCCTGCTCTCGGCAATGCCGCACTTCGAGGTGGTGGCCCAGGCCGAGTCCGGTGCCGAGGCGCTGGAGCTGGTGGCCAACACCGAGCTGGACCTGCTGCTGGTGGACGTCGGCCTGAAGGACATGAACGGCCTGGAGCTGACCCGCAGGCTGTGCAGCCTGTATCCGGGCATCAAGATCCTGATCCTCAGCATGTACGACAATCAGGAGTACGTGCGCACCTCCATCAACGCTGGTGCCTTCGGCTATGTGCTGAAGAATGCTCCCTCCACCGAGCTGATTGCCGCCATCGAGGCCATCGTCGCCGGCGGCAGCTTCTACAGCCCGGAAATCGCCCGCAAGCTGGCCACCAACGTCCGCGACGAGAACGAACTGACCCCGCGGGAGTTGCAGGTCTTGTCGATGCTCGCCAAGGGGTTGAACAACAAGGAAGTAGCGCGCGAGCTGGATATCAGCGTGCGCACAGTGGAAACCTACCGCCTCAGCATTCGCCGCAAGCTGAACATCGATACCCCTGCGGCGCTGGTCAAGTACGCCCTGGAGCATGGGCTGATCTCGATCTGAGGAAGCCGCAGGTTGGCGCCTCGCGCTGCGAGGCCCAGCGCAGCGATGCCGAGCCTGGAGCGTTGGGCTTCGTTCCTCTGCCCAACCTACGGCAGGACCGGTCTAGAACAGCGCCATCTGCTTGTCGATCAGTGACGCGAAATCATCCCCCACGAAGGGCAGGATTGCGTCCGCAATGGGTTGCAGCTGTCGGGTCAGATAGTGGTCGTAGTCGATGGCCGAGCGGCGCGTCTCCAACGGTTCGGGGCCGTTGACCGTGATCAGGTAACTGATCCAGCCGCCGTTCTGGTACTGGCGCGGGCGGCCCAGGCTGTCGTTGAAGTCGTCGGCCATGCGCGCTGCGCGGACGTGGGGTGGTACGTTGCGGGTGTAGTCGTTGAGTTGGCGGCGCAAGCGCTTGCGATAGACCAGCTGCTCGTCCAGCTCACCGGCCAGGGTCCGTTGAACGTAGTCGCGCACGTAATCCCTATACGACTGACGGTTGAAGATGCGCTGGTAGAGCTCCTGCTGGAACTGCTGGGCCAGTGGCGACCAATCGGTGCGAACTGTTTCCAGGCCCTTGAAGACCATTTCCTGGCTGCCGTCGGCACGCTTCACCAGGCCGGCGTAGCGCTTCTTGCTGCCTTCCTCTGCGCCACGGATGGTGGGCATCAGGAAGCGCTGGTAGTGGGTTTCGAACTGTAGCTCCAGGGCGCTCTCCAGTCCGTATTCCTGTTGCAGGTGCTCGCGCCACCATTGGTTGACCTGCTGTACCAGGCTGCGGCCGATGTGCGCGGCTTCGCTTTCCTCGTGGAGACGCTTGAGCCAGACGAAGGTGGAGTCGGTATCGCCATAGATCACGCTGTAGCCCTGGGCTTCGATCAGCTCGCGGGTGCGACGCATGATCTCGTGGCCACGCATGGTGATAGAGGACGCCAGGCGCGGATCGAAGAATCGGCAGCCACTGGACCCGAGCACACCGTAGAAGGCATTCATGATGATCTTCAGCGCCTGGGACAACGCCTTGTTGCCGTCGCGCTTGGCCTCATCGCGGCTCTGCCAGACTCTCGCCACGATGGCGGGCAGGCTGTGCCGCGTGCGGGAGAAGCGTCCCCCGCGAAAGCCGGGAACGGAGTGCTCGTCATCCGGTTGCCTGAGGCCCTCTATCAGGCCCACCGGGTCGATCAGGAAGCTGCGGATGATCGACGGGTAGAGGCTCTTGTAGTCCAGCACCAGGACCGACTCGTAGAGACCGGGTCGCGAGTTCATCACGAAACCGCCCGGGCTCGCTTCGGGTTTCTTCTCGCCAAGATTGGGTGCGACGAAGCCCTGGCGATGCATCAGCGGCATGTAGAGGTGGGTGAAAGCCGCTACCGATCCGCCGCTGCGGTCGGTGGCCAGGCCCGTGACCGTGGCCCGCTCCAGGAGGAAGTGGAGCAGTTCGGTTTTCTCGAAGATGCGGGTGACCAGCTCGCAATCCTTGAGGTTGTAGCGCGCCAGGGCGGGTTTGTCCTCGGCGAACATGCGGTTGATCTCGTCCATGCGCTGGTAGGGCGTGTCGATCGCCTTGCCTTCGCCAAGCAGTGCCTGGGCCACACTTTCCAGGCTGAAGGAGGGGAAACTCCAGGTTGCTGAGCGCAGGGCTTCGATGCCATCGATGATCAGCCGTCCGGTGGCCTCGGCGAAGAAGTGGTTGTTGCCGCTGCCGTGCTCGCGCCAGCCCATGGGATCGCCGCCTCGTCCCAGGAGCAGCGGTACCTTGAGTTTCTCGGCGTGGGCCTGCAGCACGCGCAGGTCGAACTGCACCAGGTTCCAGCCGATGATTGCATCCGGGTCGTGTTCAGCGAGCCATTGGTTCAGCGCCTCCAGCAGCGCGGCGCGGCTGTCCCGGTAGTCGAGCTGGAAGTCGACCTCGCTGGCATCGCCATTGGCCGGGCCGAGCATGTACACCTGGCGTTGGCCGCAGCCTTCCAGGGCGATGGAATAGAGTTCGCCGCGCTCGGTCGTCTCGATATCCAGCGACACCAGCCTGAGCTTCGGGCGGTAGTCGGGCTCTGGTTTGAGCTGGGCATCCAGCAGCACGCCGTTGGCGTCCGGGGTGCCGCCAAAGCGCACGGGCGCGGTAATGAAGCGCTCCATCAGGTAGCGTTCCGGCGGGCGGATATCCGCTTCGAAGACATCCACGCCGGCCTTGCGCAGGGCCTTGTCCAGGCGCATCAACTGGCGATGCTGGTTGCAGTAGAGCCCTAGCACCGGCCGATGCTGGAAGTCGCAGAGGGCAAGGTCGCGCAGCTCCACGTCGCGCTCGCCGGCCAATACCGATTCGGCGCGCTCGCGTTGCACGGCGGGAATGAACGCAACGGAGGTCTGAACCGGCAGGCGCACCTGTCGCGGGCCAGCATCGGTGGCCAGCCAGAATTCGACTTCCGTGCCCTCCGGCGTGTCCCGCCAGTGCCGGGTCAGGACGAACCCTTGCTGTAATTCCACCACCGCTACCTCGGAACCTTTCTTCACCGCGGGATTCTACTCGTCATCGTTCCGGCGCGCGCGCCGGGCGAGGCGCGGCTGATAATTTCTGTTCGACATGAAGAAATTTAGCTAAGCCATTGAATTGACAGCATACGCCCTGTCTGAAGAACCTGATTTTTCCTGGCCAGAGAGGGGGCTTTTCTTTATGCTCCCCGGCCTTTTTCACCCGTCCGGGAGACGACCCCATGCTGGACAATACCCTCGTACAACTCGAACAGCTCGTGACCGAACTGCTGCAGCAGAACCAGGCCATCGCCGACGATAACGCACGTATTCGCGCCGAGCTGCGCAAGGCCCGCGAAGAAAACGACAGCCTGCAACTGTCGATGATGGAGCAGGAAGAGAAGAGCAACGCCGCCGCCGAACGCCTGCAGGCCCTGGTCCGCCGCGTCAGCGAGAGCCGCGCCAGCGCATGAGTACCGACAGCGTCCGCGTGCTGCGCATCCTGGGGCGCGAGTACAACATCAAGGCGCCGGCCGGCGAAGAGCAGGTGCTGCAGGACGCGGCAGCAATGCTGCAGGCGGAGATCGCCTCCAACAAAAAGAAATTCCCCTACGTCACCGCCAATGAACTGGTGGTGCTTTCTGCGCTCAACCTTTGCGCACGCCAGCTGAACGCCGCCGACACCCCCCACGATGCGGCGGACGTCAGTCAGCGCCTGGCCAGGCTGAACCGGCGAATTCGCGCGCAGCTGGACAGCGTCGGTTCCTGAGTTGTCCGCAGGTGCCACTTATCCTGCTAGGTCGTAGTGGGAGCGATTTCAATCGCGAATGAATTCGCTCCTACAAGGTAAACGCTCCACGAGGAACTAAGAGCGAACCTGCGGTACGCTTGGCGATGGAAATCGCCCCCACAAGTGCTGTGCCGGGGATTGGCCATTTTGTGGGGACGAATTCATTGGCGAAAGGACGGCCAAGCCGTCCCCTCGGCACGGGGTCAACCGATGACGCGGAAAATATCGGCGCGGTTGATCTCGGTGCGGCCATCTTCGTACCACACCGGAATCGCTTCCTTGAGCAGTTCCTTGTCGCCATCGAGCTTGAACGGCTGGGTGTAGCGTTTCTTGCGATAGGCGTAGATGTAATAGGTGCCTTCGCGATAGAGGATGCGGTCGAAGGTGTAGAAGCCGATGTGCGACCCGTTGCAACGGGCAGTCAGCACAACGTCGCCTTCCTCGTAGGGCAGGGCGCCCTCGGCGCACTCGTAGGTGAAGAACTCGCGGACATCGTCCCAGGCCACGCCATCACTGCTGGATTTCAGGTGATCGCGGGCTTCGTCTTCGGACTGCTTCGAATGGTCGCTGTACCAGATGAACAACGGGATGCTCTGGTTGGTGTCATCGCCCAGCCAGCCTTCGCTGTCCAGGTATTCGGCGGTACGCGCCAGACCCGCCTGCATACGGCGATGGTTCTGCTTGTAAACGTCCAGCGCATCTTCAAAGGCCTGGGCGTGGTTGCAGGCCATTACGCCTTCGATGCCCTTGATCGCCTGGACGCGTGCCAGGTAGGCGTCGTACAGGGCGGCGTCGGTGATGACGGTGCAGGTATCGCGCACAAGGCTGACGCCGACCTGGGTGAGGTTGGCGCTGCCGACGATGACGACATCCGGCTCGATCAGGTAGAGCTTCCAGTTCACGCTCGCCTGGTAGCGGAAGTCCACCGTCAGGGCCAGATCAGGATTGGACTCGTTGAGGCAGTGTTCGATGAAATCGGGGGCGGTCAGCGAGTTGATGGTGCCAACCAGAATATCCAGCTGGTTGCCATTCTCGATCAATTGGTCGATCAGGGGCTCAGTGCCGCTGGCGAAGGCAGAAACTATCGTGATCTTCTTTCCGCTCAGTTCGCCCAGATAGGTTTCAAGGCTGTCTTCGTAATCCAGAATTTCCATACAGTCTCCAGCGACATCTGTTTCAGCAATTCAGCCATTTTCGCACAGGCAATGCCATAAACCAGAGTCCGAAATGCTTCGCGGACCCGCTGATCGTCTCGGACGCACGTTGAGTCGTCCAAAACACCAGGCAAGAAGCTGCGGATGCTGGAGTTCCTGGTCTCAACCGTTGCTTTCGGCGAACTCGCGCAGGGCGTCGCCGTCCAGGCGATAGCGCACCCATTCGTTCTGGGGCCGGGCGCCGATGGAGTGGTAGAAGTCGATGGCGGGTTGGTTCCAGTCCAGCACGCTCCATTCCAGGCGACCGCAGTCGTTGGCGCGGGCTTCGCGGGCGATTTCCCGCAGCAAACGGCGGCCTGCGCCAATGCCGCGCTGATCTGGCGTGATGTAGAGATCTTCCAGGTAGATGCCATTGCGGCCTAGCCAGGTGGAGTAGCTGTAGAAGTACACGGCATAGCCGATCGGCTGGCCGTCTTTCAGGCACATCAGCGCGCGGGACGGCGCGTTGTCGGCGAACAGGGTGCGGCGGATGTCTTCGACATTGGCGATGACCTCGTTGCCGGCCCGTTCGTAAACCGCCAGTTCGATGATGAAATCCAGGATCTGTTGGGCGTCTTCAGGCCTGGCGGGGCGGATTTCGATGGTCACGGGGAGTCTCCACGGGTAAGTGATGCCGCCATGCTAGAGCCTTTGATAGAGTGCATGAAGTGCATTTGTATCATTGGAAAGTGAATATCATGCATTCCGCTCTGCGCCGTCTCGACCTCAACCTGCTCCTGGCCTTCGACGCCCTCTATCGCCATCGCAGCGTCACCTCCGCCGCCGCCGAGCTGGCCATCAGTGCTTCGGCCTTCAGCCATGCCCTGGGCCGGTTGCGCGAGGCGCTGAACGACGAGCTGTTCATTCGCCAGGGCAACCGCATGCACCCGACTCACCGCGCCGAGCTGCTGGCGGAATCCGTGAGCGGCGCCCTGAAGACCCTCGCCGAGGGGCTGGGACAGTGGGAACCCTTCGACCCGGCCAGCAGCCAACGCACGTTCACGTTCGCCGCCACCGACTACACCGCTTTCGCCTTGCTGCCCTCCTTGATGCAGCGTTTGCAGGTGGTCGCACCGGGAATACGTGTGCGCCTGGTGCAGTCCGAGCGCAAGGTGTCCATCGAAGACCTGGCCAGCGGCCGCATCGATTTCGCCCTCGGCTACAGCGAAGGGCGGGATCAGTTGCCTGGCGGGGTGGAAGTGCTGGACTGGCTGAGCGACCGCTACCTGGTCATCGCCCGGCGCGCCCACCCACGGGTGCGCGGCACCCTCGATGTCGCTGGCTACCTGGCGGAGCGCCACGTCGTGGTAACGCCCTGGAACGAATCCAGCGGCGCTATCGACCATGTTCTGGAGGGGATGGGGTTGCAGCGAGAAGTGGCGGTGCAACTGCCTACCGTGATGGCAGCGCCGTTCATCGTCGGCAGCACCGACCTGCTCATGACAGTGCCCGGCCATGCCGCGCGTACGCTGCAGCAGGTGGCCGGTGTCGAACTCTTTCCGGCGCCTTTCGAGATCCCGCCCTATGCGCTGCGGCTCTACAGCCACGCCAAGTACGCGCGCAGTGATGCCCACGCCTGGATGCTGGAGCAGTTGCGCTCTCTGAGGGTCCGCTAATCTTGCCCTAAGACCCGGCCTGTGGAGGGCGAGGGCGTGATTGTGTTGGCGAGTGTGTTTCTTGCCCTGCTGATGGGCTTTGCCGTGCAGCGTGGTGGCACCTGTATGGTGGCCGCACTGGAAGACGTGGTGAACAAGCGTCGATGGGCACGCTTTCGCGCGTTGCTGGAAACCTCTCTCTGGGTGCTGGGTGGATTCGTCCTGCTGCGGGCCTTCGATGTCCTGCCGATGGTTCCCATGGGCCGTGCATTGCACTGGCATGCGGCATTGGGCGGCGCGTTACTGGGAGTCGGTGCGTTCATCAATGGGGGCTGCGCCTTTGGTGTAGTGGCGCGGATCGGCTCCGGGCAATGGGCCTGGCTGGCAACGCCGCTGGGCTTTCTTGCCGGCTTTGCCCTGGCCGGCCGTATTGTCGGCATGACCTCCGCCATGCCAGTGGCGATTCCCGACTGGCTGGAGCAGGTGCCCATTGGCCTGGTCCCGATGATCATTGCGGCGTTGGTGGCGCGCCTGGGCTGGTTGGCCTGGAACCGGCACAACGGCGCAGTTCAAGCAACGATCTGGTCTCCGCACCACGCCACCATCGTTCTCGGCGTGGCCTTCCTCCTGCTTTTCGTTTGCGTCGGCGCCTGGGCCTACACGGACATCCTTGCCGAGATGGCCACCGGTCGGTTCATGGAGCTGGGCCTGCGCGGTTTGCTGTTGCCGGCGATGTTCATTGGCGCGTTGCTGGGTGGCTGGAGCGCCGGGCTCTGGGAGCACCGCTGGCCGACACCCCTGGCCTTGCTGAAATGCTTCGGGGGCGGGGTATTGATGGGGTTCGGCGCTACCCTGGTGCCGGGCGGCAATGACAGCCTGATCCTGTTCGGCATGCCGCTTCTGTGGCCGAACGCCTGGCTGGCGTTCGCCTGCATGTGCGTGGTGGTGGTGCTGACGCTGTGGCTGGCGAGGCTGGGAGGAGGGCGACAGCGGTGAACAGGGCGGATCGGCGCACCCTACGAGAGCAAGATCAGCCTCGAGCCGTTCACCAGACATGAAAAAGCCCGGCAATTGCCGGGCTTTTTCATTCAACGGGTGCGGTCTCAGGCAGCGTGATCGAACGCCTTGCCCTTGGCCTTGCGTTCCACCTGCTTGCGGCAGGCTTCACCAAAGGCTTCGAAGATCTTCACCGAGTCGGGGTTCTTCGCGGCCTGCCATTCCGGGTGCCATTGCACCGCGAAGAGGAAGGGCGAAAGGTTTGGTGCGTGAATGGCTTCCACCAGTCCGTCTTCAGCGCGGGCGATGGCCTCGATGCCCTTGCCGAGGGTTTTCAGGCCCTGGCCGTGCAGCGAGTTCACCTGAATGGTGTCGGTACCCAGGACCTTGTGCAGCCAGCTGTTCTGAACCACACGCACGCTGTGCGCCGGGGCGTACTGGACGTCCACCGGATCTTCAGTGTTTTCGCGGTGGTCGTTGAAGCCGGGCTCGGCATAGACCTTCTGGTACATGTCGCCGCCCAGGGCGACGTTGATTTCCTGCATGCCACGGCAGATGCCGAAGATCGGCAGGCCGCGCTCGATGGCAGCACGAACCAGGGGCAGGTCGAAGAGGTCGCGATCCTTGTCCTGACCTTTCTCCGGCGTCAGGTTCTCCTGGCCGTAGAGGGTCGGGTCGATGTTGCTGCCGGCACCGGTGAGGTAAACGCCGTCAGCCATATCGAGGTACTGCTGGAGGTCTTCGGTGCCGCAGCAGGTGGGCACGAGGACCGGTACACATTCGGAGATTTCTACCAGCGGGACGATGTACTTGTGGGTCATCACCTGGTAGTCGTGGCCCTTGCGTTCCTGGGCGCCCATGGACATCAGGACGACCGGTTTACGAGTGGTCTGTTTCTTATTGCCAATGTTGCTGTTGGACATATTTCACCTTGGGACAGGCTCAGCCTATCGTTGCTGTGCAGGCGCGCCAGTCAGTTCCAGCGCTACCTGAGATCTCGAGCACTGCCGGCAATCGGCGGGCGATTTCCGGTCGAGACCTGCTATATAGCCTGCCAGAGCCGTTTAATATGTCAAACGAAGCCGACGAAAAACGTAAAAAATAATGGCCGATTTTTATCGGTTTTTAATTGTTAACTGATTGATATTTATAGATATTTTCTAGCAGATAAAAATATTTTCTGGTTCAGCATCTAAAACGAGTGTTCAGAATGCTGGACCATTGCGCCCGACATGGGAGCCTCGTCCTAGAGGGTCGTCGCCTTGCCCTGGCTATCCAGCTCGAACACCTTGTTGCGCATCAGCCGCTCCCTT
The DNA here is from genome assembly GCF_036328175.1 of Pseudomonas sp. JS3066. Taxonomy (NCBI): domain Bacteria; kingdom Pseudomonadati; phylum Pseudomonadota; class Gammaproteobacteria; order Pseudomonadales; family Pseudomonadaceae; genus Pseudomonas; species Pseudomonas sp. JS3066. The sequence goes on along the minus strand of NZ_CP143312.1, from coordinate 2,878,329 downwards.
AACCAACGCTTGGCTTTGCCCCGGCCTTGCCGACGCGGCCAGATCAGGTCCACGCCCACCAGCCAGTCCGTATGGGGATAGGCCACGAGATCCAGCTCCATCAGATCACCGACGGCCAGCTCCCGATGGATCAGTTGGCGGGGCAGGGTGGCCCAGCCGAGGCCGGCGCGCACCATCTCCAACAGCGCCATATAGCTTTCTGCCTGCCATAACTGGGTGGAACGCAGGTATTCACTGCTGGGCAGTTTGTTGGCGTGGGCACTGAAAGCCAGTCGCCTATGGGCGTGCAGGTCGGCAAAACTGACCTGGGCCAGCTGCGCCAGCGGATGTGAAGGGTGGGTGACGTGCACCATGATCAGCTTGCCCAACTGCTGGAACTCCAACTCCCGTGGGTATTCAGGCTGGGAGAAGGCGATGCCCATCTCGACTTCGCCCTTCTGCACCATGCCTGCCACATCGCCATACACCGGGTGGCGGACGACCAGGTCGACATAGGGAAAAACCTGCTCGAAGTCGCGCAGTACCGGCATCACGGTGTTGTAGGGCACCTCGATGGCCAGCGTCAGGCTCGGCTCGGTCTCCACTGTCAGGCTGTCGGCATGGCCTTCCAGAGCCAGGCAACGCTCCAGTACAGCCTCGGCCTCCAGCAGAAGCTTCTGACCGGCAGCGGTCAGTGCGGGAATGCGCGTGGACCGGTCGAACAGCTCCACGCCCAGGTCGGTTTCCAGGTTGGCGATGGCGGCACTGACCGTCGACTGCGTGCGCCCCAGCCGGCGCGCCGCCGCGGAGAAGGAGCCCGCCTGGGCAACGGTGACCAGCACCTGCAACTGATCCAGTGAAAAACGCATGGCGAACTTCCATTGATCCATCGATAGAAACGATGGTTATTCATTTGTTCCATCGTCAGCAAGCAGGGAATATGCCCCGCAGCCAGCACTGCCTCCTCGAATCGCTGGGCAACCCACACCCAAGAACAAGAACACGTTGCTTTGCAGGAGTACCTCCATGAACCATCCGCACCCGGTGGACCAGCTGCTTCCCGTTCGCCAGCTCGTTACTTACGGCCTGCAACATGTGCTGGTGCTATATGCCGGCGCGGTGGCCGTGCCTCTGATCCTCGGCAGCGCACTGGGGCTTTCCAGCGCCGAAGTGGTGTTGCTGATCAACGCCAACCTGCTCACTTCGGGCATTGCCACCCTGATCCAGACCCTCGGTTTCTGGCGCTTCGGCGCGCGCCTGCCGCTGGTGCAGGCCTGCTCCTTCATCGCGCTTGCGCCGATGATCATGATCGGCAAGTCCTACGGACTGACCCAGGTGTTCGGTGCGGTGATCGCCGCAGGGGGCATTACCATTGCCCTGGCACCCGTGTTCAGTCGTCTGCTGAGGTTCTTCCCGCCGGTGGTGATCGGCAGCCTGATCACCATCATCGGTATTTCGCTGATGCCGGCGGCGGCCATCTGGCTGGGGGGCGGCAACCCCGGCGCGGAGGATTTCGGCAAGCCCGCCAACTTGCTGCTCGGTCTTGCCACGGTCGCCGTCACCCTGGTGATTCATGCGCGATTCTCGGGCTTCGTCGGCAATCTCAGCGTATTGATCGGGTTGTTCGCCGGTAGTTTGATTGCCGCTGCCTTCGGTATGACCGACTTCGGCCGGGTAGGGGAGGCGGCCTGGTTCGAACTGTCCATGCCGATGGCCTTCGGTGCCCCGGAATTCTCCCTGACGCCCATTCTGATCATGACCCTGGCGATGCTGGTGATCATGGCCGAGACCACTGGTAACTGCCTGGCCATCGGCAAACTCACCGGCCGCACCATCACCCAGCGCACCTTGGGCGACGCGTTCCGCGCAGACGGCCTGTCCACGATGATCGGTGGACTGTTCAACAGTTTTCCCTACAACGCCTTCACCCAGAACACCGGCCTTATCGCCCTTTCCAACATCAAGAGTCGCTTCGTGGTGGCTGCCGCGGGTGGACTGATGATCCTCATGGGGCTGTTTCCCAAGCTCGGCGCGCTGATCGCCGCCGTGCCCACGCCAGTGCTCGGCGGCTGCGCCATCGTGATGTTCGGCATGACCACGGTGGCTGGCATACAGGAGCTGTCGCGAGTGCGCTTCGAGGGCACCCGCAATGCCCTGGTGGTAGCAGTGTCGGTGAGCGTCGGCGTGCTGCCCATGTCCTTTCCGGCCCTCTTCGAACACTTCCACGGCGCGCTGCGCCTGGTGCTGGAGAGCGGCATCTTCCTCGGCGCACTGAGCGCCATCGTCCTCAACCTCCTGCTGAACCGGGAGGCGTCCGCCAGCCAGGGCGAAACCGCCAAGCTGGCCGACTGATTCGCGCATTCGCGCCTTTACTGCCAAGGAGCCATCCATGACTTTCAGCAACCTCGTTCCCGCCGGCGTCAACGAACTCGATCTGGAACTGCTGCGCCTGTCCATCCGCCTGTCCGAGGAGTCCCGCGAACGCGGCCGGCATCCGTTCGCCGCAGTTGTGGCCGATCGCAGCGGCAGGGTCATCGCCCAGGCCGGAAACAACTCCATGCCGCCGGAAGGCGACCCGACCCAGCACGCCGAACTGGCTGCGGCCGCCCAAGCCGCCAAGGTGTTGAGCCCTGATGAGCTGGCCCATTGCACGCTCTACACCAGCGCCGAACCCTGCTGCATGTGTGCTGGCGCGGTGTACTGGACTGGCATCGGGCGCGTGGTCTACGCATTGTCGGAACACGCGCTGCTGGGCCTGACCGGCGCCCATTCGGAGAACCCCACCTTCTCCCTGCCGTGTCGTGAGGTGTTCGCGCGCGGTCAGCGCGAAGTCGCTGTGCTGGGACCGATGCTGGAGACCGAAGCCGCTGCCGCTCATGAGGGGTTCTGGACGTGAGTGGTGGCATCTCCATCCATGTGGTGGATGTCGCCAGCGGCTCCGTGGCCCAGGGGCTTGCCCTGCGCCTGGAGCGGCTGGAGGGAGATGTGCGCGAGCTGATCTGCTCCGGCCGTATCGGCGTCAATGGTCTGCTGGACGAACTGGCTGGACTTACCGATCGCTGCCGTCCCGGTGTCTATGAAGTCCGTTTGCAAGTGGCGGACTTCTACCGGGCGCGTGGGGTGCAGCTGCCTGAGCCGCCGTTCCTCGACGAAGTGGTTTACCGCTTCGGCACCGCCGATGCCGCGCAGCATTACCACCTGCCATTCAAGCTCACCGGCTGGGGGCTTTCCTGCTTCCGTGGCGGGGCCTGAACGCTGCGCCTTTCGCAGGTTGAGTCGGGCGGCGTTCCGCGAGCGAAGCGAAACCCAACGAGTCACTGGCCCGGCCCATGTTGGGCTTCGCTGCGCTCAGACCAACCTACGGCAGGACTGCGTCCTGCCTCGCGAATGAATTCGCTCCCATCAGCGCTGTCTTTCATGCCATGTTTTCCCGGCATTAATCGCAAGGCAGCCCCCTTCATGAGCAACTTCGTTCCTCGCATCGTCATCCTTGTAACGCTCCTGGCCCTGGCCGCTTGCGGCACGCAACGACCGGAGGAGCTGGTGCTGCGACCGGCCGAGGTGCGTGCCAAGGTCGTGAAGCTGATGCCGGCCAAGGTGCCGGACCGCCAGGGTTGGGCCGCCGATATCCAGGCCGCCTTCGCCGCCCAGGACATCGCCCCCAGCGACAGCAACCTTTGCGCGGTGCTGGCTGTCACCGAGCAGGAGTCCACCTACCAGGTGGACCCACAAGTGCCCGGGCTGGCGAAGATCGCCCGGCAGGAAATTCTGCGCCGCGCCGGTGGCCTGCACGTACCGGCCTTCGTGGTGAACTCCGCCCTAAAGCTCGACTCGCCTACGGGCAAGACCTACGACCAGCGCCTGTCGGCCGCGCGCACGGAAAAGGAGCTGAGCGCCATTTTCGATGACTTCATCGGCATGGTGCCCCTCGGCCGGCAGCTGTTCGGCAACTTCAACCCGGTGCACACCGGCGGCCCGATGCAGGTGAGCATTGCCTTCGCCGAGGCCAGCGCCAAGGACTACCCCTACCCGGTCAAGGGTTCCATTCGCCAGGAAGTGTTTACCCGTCGTGGTGGCATGTACTTCGGCATCGCCCACTTGCTGGGCTACCCGGCGCACTACCCGAAGCAGCTGTACCGCTTCGCCGACTTCAACGCTGGCTGGTACGCCAGCCGTAACGCTGCCTTCCAGAGCGCAGTGAGCCTGGCCTCAGGGATTGCACTGGCGCTGGACGGTGACCTGGTCATCCACGGCTCCAGCAAGGCCGGCTCCACTGAGCTCGCAGCACGCGCGCTGCAGCGGCAACTGGATCTCAGCGATTCGGCCATCCGCCGTGCGCTGCTCAAAGGCGACACCCTGGAGTTCGAGGAAACCGACCTGTACGAGCGGGTGTTCGCCCTGGCCGAGAAAGTCGAGCGGCGCAAATTGCCCCGCGAGGTGATGCCGGGCATCGACCTGAAGAGCCCGAAGATCACCCGCAAGCTCACCACCAAGTGGTTTGCCGAGCGGGTGGATGGGCGCTACCAGGGCTGCATGAAACGCGCGTCAGGGCTCTGAGCGTCAGGTCAGAGGAAGGCCTTGGAGTAGGTGCCGCGTTCCATGTCCTGCATCTGCACGCTGAGTTGCACATCCAGGCCGTCGGGCTTGCTGAAATTCTGCTCGATGGCTTCCAGCACGCCACGGGAGAGCGCCTGCTTGACGTTCTCCGGGCGACCGGAAAGCAGCCACAGCGTGGCATGCACGAAGCCTCGACCATCGCAGGTGGTGCCCACCAGGAAATGCTCGTGGCGTACGGCGCGGCTCTTGATGTCCGCTTCGGAGAAATGGCCGGTTTCGGCCAGGAAGCCATTGCAGGCTGCGAGGGTGGCGGCGGCATCGAAGCCGGGGAGGTTCGCGCTGTATTCGATGACGAGATGGGGCATGGGGCGTTCCTGTTCTTTAGGTTGATCGTGTCCCGCTCGCCTCAGGCGCCCGGCTGTGAAGCGCTTTCTGCCTCCAGGGCGTGCCACAGCAAAGGCACCGCGCCCATCACCGCGCCCACTGGGAGGCGTCCGCCCGGGCCCCGGAGAATGCCGAACACCTCTTTCCGCAGGTGCGCCAGGTCGGTGTGGATCAGCCGCACGTAGCGAATCGCGCAGTGGCCCAGGTCGTTGGCTTCCAGTCCCTGGCGGGTGCGATTGAACAGGCACAGCTGCTTCAGGCGCAAGCGGGAAACCAGTGCTGGGAGGGCAGCGATCATGGGGGATGACTAAAGGTTATCGCGGGATCAGAAGCTCTCATTAGGCAGGCCTGTCGGGGATTCGTAAAGTCCCCGCCAACACCCAGCAATGAGAGTCATCGTCATGAGACTGATCCAGTTCGAGAGCACATCCGGCCAGCGCCATGTGGGCGTGATCGAGGGCGAGAGGGGGCAGTTGGTGCGCGGAGCCGCCACCACCCGCGCCCTGGCCCTGGCCGCCATCGCGGCGCGCTCCGGCCTGCAGGACGAAGTCCTGACTCGCGGCACCGAGCCCGGACCGAACTACCGCTTACTACTGGAATCCGCCGTTCGCGATGGCCACCTTCAACCCACCAGGTCAGGGAGACGAGCATGACCGTCATCACTGGTTTCAACTTCATCGCTGGCGGCCGCAGCGCCGCCGGCGCCGTCACCGTGCAGAGCTTCGATGCCACCAGCGGCGAAGCGCTGCCCCATGCCTTCCACCAGGCCACCGAAGCCGAGGTGGATGCCGCGGCGCGAGCTGCCGAGTCGGTCTATCCCGCTTTTCGCAGCCTGCCTGCCAGCCGCCGCGCCGAGTTCCTCGACGCCATTGCCGATGAACTGGACGCCCTGGGCGACGATTTCATCGCCACCGTGTGCCGCGAAACCGCGCTGCCAACCGGCCGCATCCAGGGCGAGCGCGGCCGCACCAGTGGCCAGATGCGCCTGTTCGCCACCGTGCTGCGCCGGGGCGATTTCTACGGCGCCCGCATCGACCGTGCGTTGCCGGAGCGCAAACCCCTGCCGCGCCCGGACCTGCGCCAGTACCGCATCGGTGTCGGCCCGGTTGCCGTGTTCGGCGCCAGTAACTTCCCCCTGGCCTTCTCCACGGCCGGTGGCGACACCGCCGCTGCCCTGGCCGCTGGTTGCCCGGTGGTGTTCAAGGCCCACAGCGGCCACATGGCAACTGCCGAATGGGTGGCCGATGCCATCGTTCGCGCGGCAGAGAAAACCGCCATGCCGGCGGGGGTGTTCAACATGATCTACGGCGGCGGAGTCGGCGAGTGGCTGGTCAAGCACCCGGCGATCCAGGCCGTGGGCTTCACGGGTTCTCTGCGCGGCGGTCGTGCCCTCTGCGACATGGCAGCGGCGCGTCCGCAGCCGATCCCGGTGTTCGCCGAGATGAGCAGCATCAACCCGGTCCTGCTGTTGCCCGAAGCCCTCAAGGCCCGTGGTGAGCAGGTCGCCGCCGAACTGGCCGCTTCCGTGGTGCTGGGGGCAGGGCAGTTCTGCACCAATCCTGGCCTGGTGATCGGCATCCGTTCGCCGGAGTTCAGTGCCTTCCTCGAACGGTTCGCCTCTCTCATGAGCGACCAACCGGCGCAGTCCCTGCTCAACGCTGGCGGCCTGAAGAGTTACTGCCATGGCCTGGAGAACTTTCACCAACACCCCGGCATCACTCACCTGGCGGGCAACCGGCAGGAAGGCAGCAAGGCCCAGGCCCAGCTGTTCAAGGCCAAGGCCAGCCTGCTGCTGGACGGGGATGAACTGCTTCAGGAAGAAGTATTCGGTCCTGCGACCGTGGTCGTCGAAGTGGCCGACAAGGCCGAACTCACCCGCGCCCTCCAGGGATTGCGCGGCCAGCTCACCGCCACCCTGATCGCCGAACCGACCGACCTTGCCGCCTTCGGTGAGCTTTCCAGCCTGCTGGAGCAGAAGGTCGGACGCTTGCTGCTCAACGGTTACCCGACCGGCGTGGAAGTCTGCGATGCCATGGTTCATGGTGGGCCGTACCCGGCCACCTCTGATGCACGCGGCACCTCGGTCGGAACCTTCGCCATCGACCGTTTCCTGCGTCCGGTGTGCTACCAGAATTACCCGGACGCGTTGCTGCCGGACGCGCTGAAGGACGCCAATCCGCTGGGCATTCAGCGGTTGGTTGACGGGCAGAGTACGCGCGACGCACTCCAGGGGTGACTCGTCGGGGCCACCACTGAAGCTCCATCCGGTGCAACGCCCGAGGCACGCGCCGGGTGGGGGATGCCGGCTTCATTCCGGGGGCTGCTAGATTCAGGAAGGTCGGCGAAGGTCCGGAGATCATTCCACCATGACTGAAGAACAGCAGAAAGAACGGCTGGATGACGATATTTGCGTCCATATCTTTGCTGCATCGGCGGCGATGGTCGGCGTCTGCATTACCGTCATCGGCATCTTCCAGGTCGTGGTTGCACTCAAACGCGAGGACGCGGTCGGGGACGACCTGCTGGCAATCAATGCCATCCTCTACCTGACCACGGCTATCCTCTCCTACTGGGGCCTGCGAACGCGGAAGTTGAATCGCAATCACCTGCTGGAGCAGGTGAGCGATGCCTTGTTCCTGATCGCCCTGGCCTTCACCACAGTGGTTGCCGGCCTGATTGCCTGGACCATTACCCTGGATTGAGTCGAACTTTTCGATTCAGTCGTCCGTCCCTGCGCGCGGCTTGGCTGCGGGGCTCGGGGTGTAGAACAGGAAACGCCTGGTCTGCGCAGTCTCGACGTACTCGTGGGCCCAATCCGGTGAAACGTCGCGGTCATGGAAGTACAGCGCGCCGCCGGTGCGGTCCTTCAGTTGGCCGTTGAGCGCCTTGCGCGCAATTTCCGTGGCCAGTTCGTAGCGATCTTCCTCCACCACTTCGTCGGGGCGGCCGTCGCACCACCAGGAAAACTGGCAGCTCTTGGTTTCCGAACCCTGCTTGACCACGGCGCAGACCGTATCGGGAAAGTCGTCGCTGGCCAGCCGGTTCATCACGACATTGGCGACCGCCTCCATTTCGTGCGGCGGCTCGCCCTTGGCTTCCCAGTAGATGGAGCGGGCGAGGCAGGTGATGGCGTCATCCAATGGCGCCTCGCCAGCCGGGTCAACCGCTTGTGCCTCGCTGGGGGTAATGGGGGCGGTCTTGCCGCTGGTTGGTGGTTCGTCCCTGGCTGCCTTCTCTTCCAGAACTTCGGCTTTGTTCTCTGCCGCCTGGGCCTTCTGCTGAGTGTCTGTGGCTGATGCGTAACCCCCCAGGAGCAAGGCGGCTACGCAGAGTGACCCTGCTATCCAGCGCATGTTGGACCTCGCTGATGCCATGACATCGAAGCCGTCACGTGACAGCGAGGAACGGGACGGCAGTCGGCGAGTATGCGTCGCTGGGCAGACCCGCTTGAGGGATAGACTGCGGCCCCTGCTATTCATTCCAACTAAAGGCACTGGAGCCCACGGGCGGCGTGGGCTCTCGCCGTTTCACCCGTTTTGTTCAGGGTGCCTGGTGGTCAGTGTTCCATCACATAGGTGCCGGGCGCTGCGCAGAGTGGCGGGTACTTGCGCGAGCCGGCTTTCTTCGGTGCCGCAAGGCTCTCGCCCGAGCGTTGCTGGATCCACTCACGCCAATGGGACCACCAACTGCCCTGTTGCCGCTCGCCGGCGTTCTGCAACCAGGATTCCGGGTCACTGAAACTGGCCGGCGCTGCATAGTAGAACGACTTCGGATTGCCCGGCGGGTTGACCAGGCTCTGCAGGTGCCCGGCATTGGACAGCACGTAGGTGGCGTCCTCGCCGAACAGGCGGGCCGTGCCGTAGCAGCCTTGCCACGGCGTGATGTGGTCGGTGGTGCCGCCGATCACGTAGGCACCGACCTTCACCTGGGTCATGTCGATGGATTCGCCGGCAATCGAAAGGGTTCCCGGATTGCTGTAGGGGTTCTGCTGGACCAGATCGAGGTAGTCCGCATGCAACTGTGCCGGCAAACGTGTGGTGTCGTTGTTCCAGGCGAGGATGTCGAAGGCGGGCGGCTTGTTGCCCAGCAGGTAGTTGTTGACCCAGTAGTTCCAGATCAGGTCGTTGGGGCGCATCCAGGCGAACATACGCGCCATGTCCTGGCCGCTCAGCACGCCCTTGCGCTTCGAACTGGCCTTGGCGGCACGCAGCGCGGCCGGAGTCGCGAATAGCCCGAGGGTGGTGTCGTCCAGCGCGGACGGCATGTCGAGCACGCACACTGCCCAGCTGGTATTGGCCACCTTGTGGCCCTCACCGCGGGCCGCGAGCCAGCCCAGGTAGGCCGCCAACGTGATTCCGCCGGAACAGGAGCCCCACATGTTCACGTCCGGGCTGCCGGTGATCTGGCGCGCCACATCCACCGCCTGATCGAGGCACAGGGCGTATTCGGACAGACCCCAGTCGCGGTGCTCGCTGGTGGGGTTGCGCCAGCTGATGACGAACAGGTTCACGCCGCTGTCCTGGATCCACTTGATCAGGCTTTTTTCCGGAGCGAGGTCGATGGCGTAGTACTTGTTGATCTGCGGCGGTGACATCACCAGGGGCCGCGCATAGGCGCTCCCGGTAGTGGGCGCGAACTGCAGCAGCTCGAACATCTCGTTACGGAACACCACCTCACCCTTGGATGTGGCGATGTTCTCCCCGACCTTGAACGATGTGCTGTCGACCTGCGACGGCAGCCCACGCTTGCCCAGGATGTCCTGGGCGAAGTGCCGAATGCCCCTGGCCAGGCTCAGGCCGCCTGTATCCACCAGCTTGCGCAAGGCCGCGGGGTTGGTAAGCGGTGAGTTGCTGGGGGCAATCGCGTCGGCCAGCAGGGACGCGACGAATTGGGCCCGGCTCTTTTCCAGCGGCGGTAGATCAGTGGATTCGATGAAACGGTTGAACTCGCCCTGGCCAGCCAGGTAGCTCTGCAACAGGGCACGCAGGAAGACGTTGGATTGCCATGCCGGATCAGCGAAACGCTTGTCCTTGGGGTCGGGTGCAATGGTGGAAGTGCCGCCGACGATGGCGCGCAGTTCCTTCAGGTACCCGCCCAGATGGGCGCCGGCCTTCAGCGGCGACTGGCCGAGTGCCTTGAGCAGATAGCCGGCCGAGCCCGCCAGGTCCGCAGCACGCACGCTGACCAGCGGATTGCCCGCCAGGGTCTGGTTCGTCGCCGTGCCAATCAGTTCATGTTGCTGCGGGTTGCAGGGGAGGTCGGCGTCTTTGCGGGGGCGACGGGGTTTGGTTGCTGCGGGGCGTTGCCTGGCAGTAGCGGTCTTCGGCGTACGGGGGGATGGGCTCATGAAACTCTCATTTTTCTTGTTCGGAAACGGTGGACGGCATCGACTCTAGGCCCCATGGGGCGCGGGAATCGTGCATCCCACGACAGGCGTTTTTCATTTCATGACAGGGGTCGGGCGGTCCGACGAGGGGCGCGCGCCATTCCAAGGAGCGGAGGGCCGCGAATAGCCGAATTGGCCTGGTTGCAGGCGTCGGTGCGCGTCGGGCCTGTCAGGCGCAGACCCTCGCGGGAGAGAAAAACGGGGGAGAAGGGTGGGAGGCCCGCCTGCGTTACCCGGCCTGCGAGCCCATGACCCTCGCCAGGTTTTCTGGCTGCGGCACGCCCTGCTGTACTACTTTCCCTGCTCTTCGAGGGATTCCAGGGCGCGCGCCAGGCTTGCCTGCGAAAGCTCACCCAGGTGGCTGCCGATCTGGCGGCCACCGGTGTCGTAGAACAGCGTGGTGGGCAGCGCCATGGAGCCCACCCGCTGGCCCAGCCGGTTGCCGCTATCGAGCAGGACGTTGTCCAGGACCAGACTTTCACCATCCAGGAAACGGCTGACGGCTTCAGCTGTCTCGCCCTGGTTGACGAAGAGGAACAGCGTGTCGGGATGGGCGGCTTGCGCTGCAGCCAGCACTGGCATCTCGCGTCGGCAAGGTGGGCACCAAGTGGCCCAGAGATTGATCACCAACGGCTTGCCGGCAAGGTTTTGCAATGCCACGGGGCGACCCTCGATATCCATCAGGGCCAGTTCCGGCAGGCGTGTGCCGCGATCGAGTGCGTGCCAGGTGAGGGTGCCCAGCCCCCAACTCGCCACGCCGACAGCCATGGCGATGCCCAGCGGCTTGCGTATGGCGGGCATGCGCCACAGCAGCCAGCCACCCAGGAGCAGGGCGGCAAGCACGCCCGGCCAAGCAATGAAACCGCCGTCGCGGATGTCGATCACCCGCCAGGGCTCCTCGCGGAAGTGCTCGAAATAGGCAACCACGAAGACCAGTCTCGCCACCAGCAACGCCAACAGCAGCAGGCGGAATAGCCAGCGCTCCGGGTTTTGGCCGTTGCGCCGGCCTATCCACCAGCCGGTGAGGGTGGCCAGCAGCAGGCTACCGAGAATCAGCACATGGGGCAGTGCCAGGGCCAGGGGTCCAATGTTCAGGGTCAGCATCGGCCACTCCGAGCCAATACTTCGACCGCCCCCTGCACCTTGTTCGTGTACCAGATCACCCGGCTCACGCCACGCGTGATGGCCACGTAGGCCAGACGCAGGCTTTCGTCCTGCATGGCCTGGTCGTAGCTGTTGCGGAAGAACCCCGAGTAGGCATAGAGCGCATTGCGCAGCGGGTGTTTCTCCGGCGGTGCGCAGTCGTCGACGATGATCGCCACTTCCGCCTGCAAGCCCTTGGCTCGGTGGATGCTGTAGGCTCGCACCGGCAGCGCCGAATCGAGCTGGGCCTGTATCTGCCGGAGTGGTTCGTTGCGCCGGGAGAGCAGCAGCACGGGATTGCGGTCGGCATTCGTGCGGCTCGCCACATGGGTGCACTGGGCCTGGATGTCCTGCACCAGCTCGGGCAGGCGCGTCTTGAGGTCGAAGCGGCTCACCAGCTTCACACCGTGGTCGCCTGGCTGCATGGCCTTGAACGCCTTGCTGCCCTTGGCCTGCTTGAAGGCCACGCCCTCCAGCACCGCTTCACCATCCCGCAGAATCGGCTCGATGGAGCGGTAGTTGGTTTCCAGCGTCAGCACGGTGCTCTTCTTCGTCTTGCCCTTGCTGGGGAAGTGTCGGTCGAAGTCCATGAACAGCTCCGGCGAGCTGCCACGCCAGCCGTAGATGGACTGCCAGTCGTCGCCAATGGCCATCAGGCTTACCGTTTGACCCTGTCGCGCCAGCGCGCGATGCAGTGCCTGCAGCCACTGGACGATCTGCGGCGAGATGTCCTGGAACTCGTCGATCAGCAGATGGCAGAAGGGCGCCAGGGCCTCGCCGGGCAGGCCGTTACCCTTGGCCAGCACTTCTCCCAGGCGCTGGAAAGCGGCATTGAAAGTCATCAGTCCCTGCTGTTGCAGCACGGCCTCGAAGTGCTTCCAGAACTGCACCAGGGCCTCGACGAAGGCGCGCTCTCGTGCCGAGCAGGCCAGGGCTCGGGGTTTCAGGCGGTCGAGGCGGATGCCGATGCTCTCCATGAACCCGGCCTGCATGTAGAAGGCTTCGAATAGCGGCAGCGGGGTGAATTCGCCGGCCAGCTTGAAGCTGTCCAGTGGTGCCTTGGGTATCCGTTGGGGCTCGCCCTCGACCGGGGCAGGCAGGGGCGGCAGGTCCAGCAAGCTATGCACCCGCTCGCGGAAGTCCGCATTGGCCGCGTAGCAATCCTGGTAGGCCTGCTGCAACAGGCGCTGTTGGGCCGGGCGGAGTCGCCCGGCGAGCAGTGGGTTGTCCAGCTCGCCGCTGCCGGCTTCGTCCAGTTGCTCGAACCAGCGCGGATTGCCCAGCAGCTCCTTGGCCAGGGTGCCCATGGCCGAGTGGAAGGTGCGCACGCACTGCCGAGCCTGGGCGGCATCGAAGGGGAACTGCCAGAAGGCCAGAACTCTGAGCAATTGCTCGCGGAGCTGGGCGCAGGAGGCATTGGTAAAGGAAATGACCGTGAGCCGCTCCGGCGCCACACCCATGTGGCAGAGCATGAAAACCACCCGCAGCACCAGTGTGGTGGACTTGCCGGAACCGGCACCGGCAAAGATGCGCGTGAGCGGGGCGCGGCCGAGGATCATCGCCCATTGCTCATCGGACGGCGGGCTGACCACCCCGGCGGCCACGGCCTGGACCACGCGCTCGCGCATGGCCTCCATCTGCGCGTCGGTCACCTTCATCCGCGCGCCGGCGTAGATGCCTTCGTCGGCAGGTTTCTCCGGCTTGGCGGGGCCATCGCCAGCGGCGGCCTTCCTGGTGCCTGCGGCCTTGGTCTTGCCGGCACTGGCGGACTTCTTCGCCCTTGGTGTGGGCTTGCGCATCTGGGCGGCCGCTTCACTCTCGGCGCGCAGGTACTCGGTGGTTCGCGGGAAGTAACGCGCCAGGGCGCGTTTCATGGCAGACAGCATTGGATCGATCCCTGTAACCACGACAAAGCGCGGAATTCTAAGCGCTTTTGCGTGAAGACTGGATGATGGCGGATTGGCTTCAGGGGGCTAGGAGCATGTGGGTATGTGCCCGAAGTCGGCTTTTCCCTTGTGGGAGCGAATTCATTCGCGAAAGGGCAGCGGAGCTGCCTCTGGGGCTACCGGGCCGGTCTTCGACCTGCATCGCGATTGAAATCGCTCCCACAGTACCAGCACGGTGCCACCGCACTTCGTGGGGGCGAATTCATTCGCCAAGGGTGGCGTAGCCGCCCTGCGAGGTTGGGTTGGCGAACCTGCAGTCCGCCTGGCAATTCAAATCGCCCCCATGGTTGCCCGTAGGGTGCGCTGTGCGCACAAACCCCAATGCCCGGTGCGCGTGGCGCACCCTACCATCGGACACGGTTTCGTTCTTCAGGCTGGCGCGTGGTGCTGCCACCACTGGTGAATGGCGCTGGCCAGCTCGCCCACTGACAGGGTGCCGTCAAGGATCAGGGTCAGGGGTTCGTCCAGCGGTTCTTCCAGATCCGCGAACTGACTGTCCAGCAGGCTGACCGGCATGAAATGCCCGCGGCGCTGTGCCATGCGCTCGGCGGCGGCTGTGGGGGAGAGTTGCAGGTAGGCAAACCCCAGCGCCGGAATGGCATGGCGCAGGCCATCGCGATAGCTGCGCTTGAGGGCAGAACAGGTAAGGATGGGATGCTCGCCAGCGCGGTAGGTCTGCTTCAGCTGTTTTTCGAGCGCATGCAGCCAACTGGCGCGGTCCTTGTCGGTCAAGGGCAGGCCGGCGCTCATCTTCTGGATGTTGCGGTCGGGGTGGAAGGCATCCCCCTCGATCAGCCGCGCCCCAGTGCGCACCTCCAGCGCCCGGGCCACGGCGGACTTCCCGCTACCGGCAACACCCATGATCACTACTGCGTTTATGGGCTCGTACATCGCGATATCTCTGCTGCTGGTACTTAAACCATAGGCAATGGCAGCGAAAAGAGGGTTTCAGCCGCTTGTTCGAGGGTCGCGAGGACTATCCGCAGGATGGGTAGGGCGAAGCGAACCCATCCTGCCCGATTGATGGGATTCGCAGATGCGCGGAACACCGCCCGACCCATCCTGCGATGGAGCGAGGCGTCAGCTGGCGAGGGCTGCCTGGCCCCACAACCCCCGCACCACCTCCTGACTCTCCCACCTGCTTGGCTGGTCCCTTGGCGGCACCCTGGACTGGCGCTGCTCGCCACTACTGGCCCCGGACCTCTCAGGCCTCGCACCGGTTCTGGTCTAACTCGTCGGGCTCGACCCGCTGCACGACGAAGGCGTGGCCTATGCGCAGAAGCCTGAAGCTGCGGGTAACGAGGTGAAGCTGCTCAGCCAGGCTGGCCTGACCCATGATTTCCTGCCAATGGCGGGGCTGCTGTCCGAGGTGGAAGGGATTCACCTGGAAGTAGTGGAGTGGGTGGCGGGGAAGCTCGTGGGCTGAAGGCCTCCGTCAGGCTTGCCTTGCCATTCTTGTGGGGACGAACTCATTCGCCAAGGGCGGCGCAGCTGTCCCTTGCAACGCTCTGGGGAGAACCTTCGGTCCGCTTAGAGATTGATATTGCTAACACAAGGTTTGGTCAGGACTCGTGCTTCCTAAAAACAATCGCGACTTTATTGTTTGCGCTTTAGAACGCAAGAGTTCCGGCATATTGTCGAAATCAGCCGCTGTGGTATCTGTATCGTCCAGACAAATCGGTAATGGCATTACCGTCGCTCACCAGCTTAATTTATGAGTAGTTCTAGTCGATACGCGTCTGGGGTCGGGCGCTTGCCCCGATCATTACCAATGAAAGGACTGGCATTACCTATGCGCATTATGGTCGTGGACGACGATCCCTGGCTGTCTGATCTGCTCAAGCAAATGATCCATGCATCCCGGCCGACAGCTGAGGTGGACAGATTTGATCGTGTGCAGGATGCACTGGATGCATGGGAGCTGGGGCGTTACCAGTTGGTACTGGCTGACTGGAATCTGCCCGATGGCACGGGTATCGAGCTACTCCAGCACATTCGTGATGAGGACCTGGAGATACCGCTGGTGGTCGTTACCGGGCGCTCGGACCGCGAAAGTGTGCTGGAGGTGAGAAAGCTCGGGATCAGTGCCTACATATCCAAACCCTTCGATATTCCTTCGGTGATGACCAGGATCGAGGCCCTCCTGCCAAAGGACGAGTCCGCGCCCGAGCAGTCCCTTGGCGACGGTGACCTGGATGGCTACTTGAGTCGCCTGTCGGCTATCGATCTGGACCTGCCACTACTGTCCACGGTCAAGGAGCGGCTTCAACAGGCGTTCAACGGGGTACCGGTGGATTTTCGCGAACTGACTGCCCAGTGGCAGCATGATCCGGCGATCTGTGCCTACTTGATCTCCGCCGCCAGTAGCGCGGCCTATAGCAGCACGGCGCAGCCTTGCCACAGCCTGGCGGAAGCGCTGAAGCGCCTGGGTGGGCGGACGGCCTTGAACCTTGCCATTGCCGTGGCCCTGCGTCAGGCGTCTACGTCGGATGATCCTTTGATCGGATTGATGATGGAGGAGCAGTTTGCAGCTTCTGAGCGTCTGGCCGAGCGTGTAGTGGGTCTCGCCCGGCAGGGCAGTCTCGATCCTGCGCCATTCCATGCCGCAGCGTTGCTGCACCGGATTGGTGAACTGTGCGTGCTCTATCAGGCTCAGCGCTGGGGCAGTCAGGGTAATCATGTCGACGACAACAAACTCTTGTCGGCGATCAAGACCTATGGACGCTCGTTTGCGATTGCCCTGAAGGCTCACTGGGCCCTGCCGATGGGCCTGCGTGAGTTGATCGGTGCCGTTTACGCCCTGCCTCAGTCCCATTTCCGCCGGGAGTTGGTTGTCATGCGTCTGGCGGCAGCGCTCGGTAGCGGAGAGTCGCCGGAGGCGATTGAACGTCTCAAGGCGCTGGCGGGCATTTCTTGAGCGAGCTTACTGGCTGAGTTGGTCTAGTCTCTCCAGCAGAAAGGGATTTCCGGGAGTTCGGCATGCTAGATTTTGCGGCAAAGATGGGCCCGGTCATCCTGATCGTGGATGATCAATCAACTGACCTGGATATCCTTCGCGAAGCCGTGGCCGACCTTGGCAAGGTCCATGTCGCCAGCGATGGGCAGATTGCTCTCGAGGTCGCTGGGTTCTGTCGCCCCGATCTGATTCTGATGGATATCGAGATGCCCGGTATGGATGGTTTCGCACTCTGCCGGGCGCTCAAGGCCGACCCCAAACTCTGCGACGCCGCCATTCTTTTCGTCACCTCCCATACCCAGACCGACAATGAGATCCGTGCGCTGGACTTCGGAGGGGTCGACTTCATCCAGAAGCCCCTGAACATTCCGGTGGTGCGTGCGCATGTGCGCGCCCATCTCAATCTGCGCAATGAGGCCAAGCGACTGGCCTACTACGACCCGCTTACCGGCCTGCCCAACCGGGTACTGTTGATGGACCGCGTCGAGCAGGCCCTTCAGCAGGCGTCGCGAAATGGTGGCAAGGTCGCCCTGTTGCTGCTCGACCTCGATCATTTCAAGAGCATCAACGATTCAGTAGGCCACTCGGTCGGGGACGCCATCCTGGCAGAGGTCGCAGAGCGGTTGAGCGGCAGTGTCCGTCGAATCGATACCGTGAGCCGGCCTGGCGGCGACGAGTTCGTGGTCCTGCTACCCGAGGTGACGCGGCTGGATGCCATCGGCGACTTCGTCGAGCGCGTGCTTGCAATTCTCGCAGCACCGATAGAAATCTGTGGCAACCGCTACAACCTCTCCACCAGTGCGGGCGTGAGCGTCTATCCCGACGACAGCGATAGCCTGGAAGCGCTCTACAGCCATGCCGACACTGCCATGTACCAGGCCAAGCGTCAGGGGCGAAACCGCTACCGCTTCTTTTCCCATGCCCTGGAGGACAGCACCCGTGCCCGGCATCTATTGGAGCAGCACATGCGCAGCGCCCTTGAACAGGGCATTTTCGAGGTTTTCTATCAGCCCAAGCTGGATGCGCGGGATAGGACCTTCTGCGGAATGGAAGCCCTGATCCGCTGGCGCCAGCCTGACGGAACCCTTGTGTCGCCGGCGGACTTCATCCCGGTTGCCGAGGAAACCGGCTTGATCGTCCCGCTGGGCCGGCACGTCCTGTCCCAGGCCTGCAAGGACGGCTGGAGCCTGCTTCAGACGGGGGTGCAGGTTCCTGTCAGCGTCAACATCTCGGCCGTGCAGTTTCGCGAGGACAGGTTCTTCGAGATGGTGCACGGGATCCTTGAAGATTCGGCTCTTCCACCCTCCCTGCTGGAGCTGGAAATCACCGAGGGCGTACTGGCCGACGATATCGCCAAGGCACGGGAAGTGCTGGATGCCTTGAAGGCACTTGGTGTCCGGGTGGCCATCGATGACTTCGGCACCGGCTATTCCAGCCTGACGTACCTCAAGCGGTTGCCAATCGACGTGCTCAAGATCGACCAGAGCTTCGTTCGCGACATGCTGGATGACCGCAGCGATGCTGCGATCATCGAAGCCATTGTGCGGATGGGCCAGGCTTTAGGGTTGGAGCTGATCGCCGAAGGTGTTGAGACTCAACGGCAGGCAGATAGGCTCATGGAGCTGGGATGCTGGCTGATGCAGGGTTACCTCTATGGCCGTCCGATGCCATTTGCCCAACTTAAACTCCTGCTCGAATCCGGCAGCCTGAAACGGGCTTAGACCGGAAACCTTATTCCCGTTCACTTGCCACCTGCCATGGGGGTCATTTGAAAAAGCGTTTCCTGGATCTCATTCCGAGTACGGCCGTCACAGCGACCTTTGTGGCCGGAATAGCCGTCACGTCCCTGGTCACTGACTGGTTGCAGGAGCATAACCGCGCACAGACAGAGGCTGCTCTCACCAGGGCGGTCGAGCGCACCAGTCAGGCCGTGACCAACCGCATGCACGTCTACCAGTTCGGTCTGCGTGGTGCGCGGGGTGTCATACAGGTAGTTGGCGAGGACCAGATTACCCGCAGTCTGTTCCACACCTACGGTCGGACGCGTAACGTGGAGAGCGAGTTTCCCGGGGCTCGCGGATTTGGCTTCATTCGGCGCGTTCCTGCTGTGGAAGAGGCAGCGTTCCTGGAACGGGCGCGGGCCGATGGCAAGCCGGATTTCTCCATTCGCCAGTTGACGCCCCATGATGGTGAACGCTTCGTCATCCAATACATTGAGCCCGTGGAGCGCAACCTGGCCGCAGTCGGGCTGGATATTGCCTCAGAGCAAAATCGGCGGGCGGCCGCCGAAGCGGCTATCCGCACCGGAGAGGCGCGTCTAACTGGCCCCATTACCCTGGTCCAGGCGACCGGAAAGCCACTTCAGTCCTTTCTCTTCCTGATGCCCATCTACCGGACGGCGGTCACGCCGGCATCCGAGGCAGATCGGCTGTCGCAGAGTTTCGGCTGGAGCTATGCCCCGCTGTCGATCGAGGAAGTGCTCACTGGCCTGCCGCTGCCGTCCGAGGGCGTCAGACTGCTGCTCCGTGACGTGACCGACCCTAACGCGCCAGTTCAGTTCTACGAACGTCCGCAGGTTGATAGCAGTGACGTGGAGCTGATGCGCACCCACGCTTCCCAAGATGTATTCGGGCGGCGCTGGGACATTGAACTGGTAGCCTATCCCCGTTTCGCCCGTGAGTTGAATCAGACCTCGCCCCGAACTGCTTTCGGCGTTGGGGGACTGCTTACCCTGCTGCTCTCCACCTTGGTCGGGGTCCTGGGCGTCAGCCGCAGGCGTCGCGCCGATGTGCTGTCGGAGCAGGCCAAGCTCGCGGCCATCGTCGAGAACTCCAATGACGGCATCATCGGCCAGAACCTGGACGGCATTGTGACCGCCTGGAACCGTGGTGCTGAAAAGATATTTGGCTTCAACAGCGACGAGGTGATTGGTCGGCCCCTGGCGGGGCTCATCCTGCCCCTTGAACTCGCTGAAGAAGAACGGGCGCTGCTCAAGAGCACGGGGCGGGGCGAGCGCATCGAGCACTTCGAAACTCGCCGCATGCACAAGGATGGCCGGCAGCTGGACGTTTCTGTGACCGTCTCACCGATCTGTGACGAGAGCGGCGCGGTGATCGGTGCCTCCAAGACCGTGCGCGACATTTCCCTGCAGAAGCAGGCTGAGGCCCGGATCCTGGAACTCAATGCCGGCTTGGAACATCAGGTCGCCGAACGTACAGCGGAGCTGCGCGAACTCAATCTGCTGCTGGGCAATGTGCTGAACTCCGCGTCACAGGTGTCCATCATCGCCACTGACCTGAACGGCATCATCACCGTTTTCAACAGCGGAGCGGAGCAACTGCTGGGCTACCGTGCCGATGAGATGATCGGTGTTCGGACGCCCAACATTCTCCACGTGCTGGAGGAGGTTGAGCAGCGCGGCAAGGAGCTGAGTCAGGAGTACGGCGAGAAGATCGAAGGCTTCCGCGTCTTCGTCCATAAGCCTGAACTGGAAGGGGCAGAGGCGAGGGAGTGGACCTACATACGCAAGGACGGCACACATTTCAGCGTTACCCTGGTCGCGACTGCAATGCGTGACACCGATGGAAAACTGGCCGGTTATCTCGGCATTGCCATCGATACCAGTCAGCGCAAGGAGGCAGAGCAGAGGCTGGCTGACAGCCTGGCGGTGACACGCACCATTCTGGATACCGCGGTCAACCCTATCATCAGCATCGACCAGAGCGGCGTCATTCAATCCTGCAATCACGCCACCGAAAAGGTCTTCGGTTACCAGCCCGACGAACTCATCGGGCAGAACGTACGCATCCTGATGCCGGAGTCTCTCAGCCGCGACCACGACCAGTATCTCGATGCTTTCCGTGACCGAGACGCTGCCGGGGAAGTTGGCATCAATCGCGAGGTGGAAGCCCATCGCAAGGACGGCAGCGTCTTCCCGGTGGAGATCAGCCTGGGCGCCATGCAAATAGGCGGGCAGCCCATGGTGGTGGGCGTGCTCTTCGACATTTCCGAGCAGCGCCGGCAGCGCGACGCTATCGCTTCCGCTCGTGACCAGTTGGCCCTGGCCTCCGATGTGGCGAAGCTCGGGGTCTGGTCCTGGACACCCGATGATGATTGCCTGCAATGGAACGACCGGATGTTCGAAATCTACGAACAACCGATGTCTCTCAGGGACAGTGGGCTGAATTACCAGCATTGGCTGGAGCGTTTGCACTCTGACGATGCCGCCGACAGCGTCGAGCGACTCCAGGGGCTGGTAGACGGTCGCGGCGCCTTTGAGACAATGTTCCGACTGACGTTGCCCAGCGGCGAAGTGCGTTACGTGCAGGCGGCTGCGCGGATCGAACGCGCTTCCGATACCGGACGGCAGAAAGTCACGGGCATTAACCGCGATATCACGGAGGAGCATGAACTGCAGTCGCGCCTGTTCTTCGCCAAGGAACAGGCCGACGCGGCCAGCGCCGCCAAGAGTGCCTTCCTGGCCAACATGAGCCATGAGATCCGTACTCCCATGAACGCCGTGCTCGGCATGCTGCACCTGGTTCAGTCCACCGAGTTGAGTGCTCGCCAGCTCGATTACATCCGCAAGGCCCACGGTGCGGCAAAATCCCTGCTGGGTTTGCTCAACGACATTCTCGACTATTCCAAGATCGAGGCAGGCAAGCTGCAGCTCGACCTTCATGCGTTCGAGCTGGAGGGGCTGATGACAGACCTGGCAGTGGTGTTGGGGGGCAACCAGGGCGGAAAGGATGTCGAAGTGCTATTCGACCTGGATGCATCGTTGCCCAAGGTCCTGATGGGGGACAGCCTGCGCCTGCAACAGATCCTCATCAATCTGGCGGGCAATGCGTTGAAGTTCACCGAACGGGGGCAGGTCACGGTAAGCCTGCGCGAACTCGCTCGCCGGGGCGCGCGGATTAAGCTGCGGGTTTCGGTCAGCGATACCGGTATCGGCATCAGCGAAGAACAGCTCGGGCGTATCTTCGAAGGTTTCAACCAGGCAGAAACGTCCATCAGCCGACGCTACGGCGGAACCGGCCTGGGCCTGGTGATCTGCAAACGGCTGGTCGAGCTCATGGGCGGGGCCTTGCAGGTGGAAAGTCGGTTGGGCGAAGGCAGCCGATTCTGGTTCGAAGTGGAATTGGGCGTGGTGGAAAGCGTTGATTCCTTTCCCACGGACCCGGCGAGTGACCTGGACTTGCGTGTCCTGGTGGTGGACGACAACGTGGCTGCCCGCGAGCTACTGGCCCGGACCGCCACCGAGCTGGGCTGGGAAGCGGACCAGGCGTGCGGCGGGCGTGAAGCGTTGTCGCGCGTGGCCTCTGCTGCCGCGGAAGGTCGCCCATTTGACGTCGTCCTGATGGACTGGCGCATGCCCGATGTCGACGGACTGGCCGCTGCTTACATGCTGCGAGAGGCGGCGGGTGATGCGCTGCCGCCCCTTGTGGTGATGATCACGGCATACGGTCGCGAGGTGCTTGCGGACATCCAGCAGGATGGCCGGGCTCCCTTCGCCGCGTTCCTGACCAAACCTGTCACGCCGCAACAACTTGCCGCCACTTTGCGCAGTGTCGTGACCGGGCAACAGGTACTGTCTGAAGGCGCACCAATTCGCGCGGAAGGTCGCCTAGGGGGTATGAAACTATTGGTGGTCGAAGATAACGCGCTCAATCGACAAGTGGCCCAGGAACTGCTGCAAGGTGAGGGGGCCGACGTTTCCCTGGCTGAAGGCGGCAATCAGGGGGTCGATGCCGTCTTGCTAGGGACGCAGCGATTCGATGCCGTGCTGATGGATATCCAGATGCCCGATATGGATGGCCTGGAAGCTACTCGCCTGATCCGCCAGAGCCCGCTTCACAAGACGTTGCCCATTATTGCCATGACCGCCAATGCCTCGACTTCCGAGCGTGAGGCGTGCCTGGCTGCTGGGATGAATGAACATGTGGGCAAGCCCGTGGACCTGGAAAGACTGGTGACCGTGTTGAGGCAGTCGCTGTGTGGGGGGCAGGCCGCCCCCGCTTCTGAAGGTACTGCACACGCAACGGAGATTGAGTCCGCTGAAGGCGTGCTCAGGAGATTTGGTGGAAATCTAGTGCTGTTGCGGCGTGTGTTGGGCAACTTCGCCGGGGATATGAGTAATCAATTGGCCCGTCTGGAGCAAATGGCGAAGGCTGCCGACACACGGGGCGTGCTGATGCAACTGCATACGCTCAAGGGAAGCGCTGGAACCATGGGCGCCAGTGGTCTCTCTGCCCGCGCGGCGGCGCTGGAGCAGGAGCTCAAAAAAGCCGATGAGACCGAGGCGCAGGCGTTCATGGCCGACACCGGCTGGCTGCTGGAACTGGGAGGTCTGCTGGTTCGTAGCGATGCTGAACTCAAGGCGCTCTTCGCGGCTTCTGGCGATCAGGCGCAGAGCGAGATTGTGGAGGTCGGCAACGGGAACGACTGGCAGCGCACTCTCAAACAGTTGCAGGAGCTGCTCGCCAGCGGCAATCTCCTGGCCATCGAACGGACCGAAGCCCTCGAAGCCACGGTTCCAGCCCGCTGCAGGGAGGTCTACGACGATCTGCGGCGGGCTGTCGAATCCCTGGATTTTCGTGCTGCCAGGGTGTTGAGCGAGAAACTCATAAATGCGTTGGAAGGGGCTTGAGATGGAAAAGGGGTCCTATGCATCAAGGGTAAAGCCCAGGCTGTTGCTGGTGGATGACCAGCCGCTCAATATTCGCGCGCTGAGCGAGTTATTCCGCTTTGACCACGAGATCTACATGGCCACGGATGGGGAACAGGCGATCGAGTTGGCCGAGAGGCTGCACCCAGACCTGGTCCTGCTCGATGTGGTCATGCCCGGTATCGATGGCTATGAAGTTTGCCGCCGGTTGAAGAGCAGCCCGATTACCGTTGATATTCCGATCATCTTCGTCAGCGCCATGGGAGAGGAGGAAGACGAGGCAAGGGGGCTCGAGATGGGGGCTGTCGACTATATCGGCAAGCCGTTCCATCCGGGAATCGCCCGTGCCCGGGTGAAGACACACCTGACCCTCAAGCTGCAGAGCGACCGGCTCCGAAACCTGGCGACGCTGGATGGCCTCACGGGGATTCCCAATCGTCGTGCGTTCGACCAGCGGCTAGCCGCGGCCTGGAACCAGTCTTGCCGTGATGCTGGATGGCTGGGACTGATCCTGATCGATATCGACTACTTCAAACGGTTCAACGACCACTACGGGCATCTGATGGGCGACGAGTGCCTGCGCAGGGTGGCCGCGGCACTCGAAAATGCGATCAGGCGGCCATTCGACATGGTCGCTCGTTATGGTGGTGAGGAATTCATCTGCATCCTGCCAGGCACCAATCTCAATGGTGCCGCCACTGTCGCGACGCAGCTGGCAGCCAGTGTCAGGGACATGCAGATCCCCCATGCCCAATCAGCGGTAGCGGACAGCGTCACGATTTCCCAGGGCGTTGTCAGCCTCATGCCTGTGATTGGCCAGGATCCGACCCAGCTTGTGTCCCTGGCGGACAAGGCACTTTACAAGGCGAAAGAGGACGGTCGCGCACGGTTCAGCTTGGGCGAGCCGGTGCTCTGAAGGCTCTCCGCCAAGGCCACCTGTCGGCAACTCGCCCCTGAACGACGGACCAGTTCGATGGCTGCCCGCTTGAATTCGGGGCTGTATTTCTTGCGCTTCATGAACACTCCTTCAGCTTTGTGTGAGCTTACTCGAAAGTGTCCGTGTTAACGGGGTAGAACCCCGACGGCGCTACCGCCTCAGGGCAGGCGCATGGCACCGCGCACGCTGCCCAGTACCATCCGCTTCATCAACTCCAGCCCTTGTTCAGCCGGCAGGCCGCTGGCGTCCAGCCAGGCAGGCAACTGGTTGAGCAGTGACACGATGCTGGCTACGGCACCGCGTCCGGCGGCATCCAACGGGTGGCCGGCCAGTTGCTGCAAGGGTTCCAGCAGGGCGGCTTCATAGGCCTGGCGCAGTGTGCGGGCCTGTTCCAGGCGCTCGCCGGATAGGCAGCGGGCTTCCAGTTCGGCGAGGCGAAAGTGCAGGCCCATGGGCTGATGCAGGGAGAGGTGGGCATCGATCAGCGCGGCCAGGCACGCGGCCGGGTCGCGGTGTCGTCGGGTGGCCAGGGCGGCATTGTCCAGCAACTGCTCGTAGAGTTCTTCGATGAACTCGAACAGCAGCGCTTCCTTGCTTTCCACATGGTAGTAGATGGAGCCTGCCTTGATTCCCAGCTGTGCCGCCAGGTCGCGCATGCTCACCTGGCCGTAGCCTTGCTCGGCGAACAGAGCCAATGCCAGGTGACGGTTTTCCAGATAGCGGGAGGGGCGGGTGGTCGTGGCGTCGAGCATGGTGTTGGCCCTCGAATGGCGTGCCCCGGCACTCTATCCAGCGCATGCGGCAGGGCCTAGGTCGAAAGCGCTCCAGTACCTTGGCGTTTTTTTCCATTGATCGGCTGTGGGCCCGCAATCGAGGCCTGGCCTTACTGCGTATCAGAACTGAATGCTTGAAATAATTCGGATCAGGAGTAGAGTTGAAGCCATAGCAAATCTCCCAGGAGACGCCATGAGCATTCCCGTCGGCCATGTCATTCCGGACCTTCAGAGCGGCGAAGCCGGCCGTGTGGCCCTGAAGTTCTTCTTCAACCTGATGGACAAGTGGGGTTGCACCAAGGAACAGCAGCGCACGCTGCTGGGCTCCATCGGTAACACCACCTACTTCAGCTACAAGAAGCTGCCCAGTGTGCGCCTGCCCCACGACACGCTGGAGCGCATCTCCTACCTGATGGGCATCCACAAGTCCCTGCGCATCCTCTTCAGCAACCAGGAGGCGCGAGCCTACGAGTGGGTGCACAAGCCCAACAGCGCCGCCCCCTTCAACGGCCGTAGTGCCCTGGAGTACATGCTTGGCGGTCAGGTGGTGGATGTTGCCGATGTGCGTCGTTACCTCGATGGAGTGCGCGGCTGATGACCCAGGAGTTGCTGGTGGAACGGATTCCTGACTGGAACAAGGCCTATCGCCTGGTCAACAGCGCCTTCCCGCCGATATCCGTATTCGAAGACACTCTCGATCCTGCTGACCTCGAGTTAGCCTTCGCCATCGAGGCGATGACCAACGACCGCCTGCGCGACCAGGTCGGGGAGATTTCCCGTGTCGCCGCAAAGGACCGTGTCAGCGGCACTGGCGCCACAGTGGTCATGGCCGTGTTCACCCATATCGGCCGCAGCAGTCGCTTCACTGATGGCAGCTTCGGTGTCTATTACTGCGCCAGCTCGATCGACGCCGCCATCGCCGAGACCCGCTACCACCAGGAACGCTTCTGGCGTGCCACCCAGGAGGAGAGCATAGAGGTCACCCTGCGTGCCTACGTCAACAAGGTGGTCCAGCCGATGCTCGATGTACGTGACCGCACGGAACTGCACGACCCCGACCCGGCGAGCTACGCCACCAGCCAGGTCTTCGCCGGGCTGCACCGCAACGAGGGCAAGTGGGGCTTGCTGTACAACAGCGTGCGCCTGCGGGGGCATGAGTGCGTGGCGGCTTTCCGTCCGCCAGCACTGACGCTTCCGGTACAGGGAGCGCACTTCCGCTACATCTGGGATGGCCGCACGCAGAGCTTTTCCTGCGTGATGAAGATGAGCCCCGTCGGCTGACCGCTTCCCCCGAGATCACCCGCCGGAGGTTTCCGCGATGAGTTCGTCCACGACCGCCACCAGCGCCTGCTGGCGAGGCAGGCCGGCCTGCAAGGCCTCTCGGTAACGCAGCAGCTGACGGTCCGCGCTGCTGCCGTAGCGCAGCACATGCCGGCCGCGCACGAACGCCTGGCTATCTCCCTCGGACTCGGCCAACGCACCGAAGCAGCCATGGGCCCTCGCCAGCCAGGCACCGGCGGAGAGGCTGGCCTCGCCCGAGGCATCCAGGTACATGCCGTGGATGCCGAAGCGCATGGCACGCCAGTAGTTTTCCTTGAGTACCAGGCGTTGCAGCTGGGAATCCTGCGGGTCGCCGTCGTCCTGGGCCATGGCCCAGCTCACCAGCGCGCGGAACAGGGCGACGATGCACAGCGCATCTTCCACCGAGGGGCAGGCATCCGCCGCCATGAGCTCCAGGCTGGGGAAGCGCGGCGATGGGCGCACACACCAGGCCAGGTCGCTTTCGCGGCGTATCGATCCCGAAGCCATCAGCCACTGCACGTAGGCATCGAAGGCAGGTTCGTCCGGGAAGTGCTCGGGAATGCCCTTGTGCGGCCACTCGGCGCAGACAGCCTGGCGATAGCTCATCAAACCGGTCGGTCGGCCGTTCCACAGGGGTGATGAAGTGCTCAGGGCGAGAAGTAGCGGGAGCCAGCCGAGCACCCGGTTCATCACCCGGATGCGGTCGATGTCCGGCGGGACCAGCACATGCACGCGCATGCCACAGACCAGACTGCGGTGGGCAATCATTCGCTGGTCTTCGAAGAGCGGTTGGTAGTGCGAGTCGTCTGATGGCACCTGCACGTGCCAGTCGGCGAACGGATGGGAGCCGGCGCAGATGGGCGCCAGCTGAAATTCCCCGGCGAGGCTCGCGAGACGCGTGCGGCGTTCCAGCAGGCAGGCGCGTGCTTCGGCAATTTCAAGCAGGCTGGGTTGCACCATGTCCAGCCGAATCAGGCTCTGGAACATCTCCTGGCTGAAACCTTCCTTGAACGCATTGCTGGCCGCCTGCAGGAAACCGTCGGGTAGCTGCGACGGCAGATTGCGGCTGCGCTTGTCCACCAGAAAGAATGTTTCCTCGACGCCGAATCCGGGTGCGAGCGGATCTTTAGGCATGCCGGCCGCCTCAATCTTGCCTAATGCAAAGTGACGTACCGGCTGGCCGAGGTTTCAAGGACCGTTTGTCAGCAAAGGCTCTGCAATGGGAGTGTCATCGGGGCGAGGGATGCTTTCCGAAGAAAAAACCGACCGAAGACATTTACGTGGTGAGTTTCCCTGCTAGGTTTTTCAGTCCGGCCACTCGATTGGTGGGGAGGACTGAGAATGAATAATTTGATGCTTCGCCAGGTTGAGGACACCTTGAACAAGATGAGCGTCACGTTTCAGTTCGAATGCTTGTGGGAGCCCGATGGCAGCTACTCCATCACTCTGCGCAACCAGCATCTTGCGATACCGCGAACCAAGGTGGCCGGCATCAGCCAGCGTGAGTTGAAGGATGAGACCAGTACCCAGCGGCTGGGACTGGAGCTGATGGACCGGGTCCTGGAAGACTGATGAAGCACCAATCCCAGTCGCCGAAGCTGCAGGTCCTGCACCAGCCTTCCGGCAAGAACCCCAAGGTGGTCGAGCGTGTCGCCATCTTCATGGTGATCGGTGTTTTCATGCTGGGTGTCTACGGCCAGTATTCCGGCCGTGGACCGGGCATCGAAGTCGCGAAGAGCAAACCGGTGAAAATGCCGGTGTTCGAGTTCCAGCGCCTGAGCGCCAACCCCGCTGAACGGACTGCCTCGTCCGGGCAGCGCCCCCAGCAGGACAACCGCAGCGCCCAGGGGCAGCAGGCGCGGGTGCAGTTGTAGCCGACTGCGCATGATCCCCCTGTAGGAGCGACTTCAGCCGCGAAGCGGGCTGAAGGTTTGCCTGTCAGGCTTGCAGGCCGGTGCGTGGTAGATCGCGAATGAATTCGCTCCTGCAAGGACGAGTGCCTTCCCGTGGGGGCGGGTCCAAAAGGTCGGTCGTTACTGCTCAAACCACCAGGCACCCTGGCACATGCCGGGTCCAGGCGCTGGCCTGTTCATAGGCATGGGCCAGTTGCAGCACGGCGAGGTCCGCCCTGGGCGGGCCAATGATCTGCAGCCCCATGGGCAGGCCGCGGCTGTCGAAGCCCACCGGAACGTTGGCCACCGGGCAGCCGGAGAGGGTGGCGGGGATCACCACTTCCATCCATCGGTGGTAGGTGTCCATGGCTCGGCCCGCAATCTCCTTCGGCCAGTGCTGGGTCTTGTCGAACGGGAACACCTGGGCGCTGGGCAATAGCAGGTAGTCGTAACGTTCGAACAACTGGCAGATGGCGCGGTACCAATCGGTGCGTGCCGCAGAGGCGCGGGACACGTCCATGGCCGAGAGCCCGAGGCCGTTCTCCACTTCCCAGATAGCTTCCGGCTTGAGCTGCTCGCGCCTGGCCAGGTCGGCATAGTGTCCACCTAGCGAACTGGCCACCTGCCAATGCCGCAGGGTGCGCCAGGTGTCCCAGAGCTGGGGCATGGCGTACTCGGGCCGGGCATCGTCGATGCTGCAACCGACGGATTCGAAGTCCTTGAAGGCTGTGCGGCATAGCTCAAGTACACCGCGTTCCATGGGCAGGTAACCGTCGAAGTCGCCCAGCCAGCCGAGGCGGGCACCCTTGAAATCCCGCTGCAGGGCGCCGGCGAAGTCCTGGCCGCCTTCGGCGATGGACAGCGGCGCGCGTGCATCGCCACCGGCCTGTACCGACAGGAGCAGGGCGACATCACGGGTGTTGCGGCCCATTGGGCCTTCGTAGCCGAGCTGGTCGAAGAACAGGTCGGCGGCATCATCGAAAGGCACCCGTCCCTGGGACGGGCGAAAACCGATGATGTTGTTGAAGGCCGCCGGGTTGCGCAGCGAACCCATCATGTCGCTGCCGTCGGCCACCGGCACCAGGCGCATGGCCAGGGCTGCCGCCGCGCCACCGCTGCTACCACCCGCGGTGCGGCTCGGGTCGTAGGCGCAGCCGGTGGCGCCGAACAACGGGTTGTAAGTCTGCGAGCCGAGGCCGAATTCCGGTGTGTTGCTCTTGCCAATGATGATTGCGCCAGCGGCCTTCAGGCGTTCGACCATGATGCCGTCGCGTTCGGGAAAATGGTTGCGGTACAACGGTGAGCCGAGGGTCGTGCGTATGCCTCGGGTCAGTGAAAGATCCTTCACTGCATGGGGTAGACCGTGCATCCAGCCCTTGTACTCACCTCTGGTGAGTTCCGCGTCACGCTGGTCGGCTTCGGCGAGCAGTTGCTCGGCCGGTTGCAGGCTGACCAGGGCGTTCACGTGCTGATTGAAGCGTTCGATATGGGCCAGGTAATCCTTCATCACCTCGCGGCAGGACACCTGGCGCTGGCGGATGTGCAGGGAAAGCTGGTGGGCCGGCAGTTGCACCAGCTCACTGATGGGTTCGTTCTTGCTCATGTTTCTGCCTTGGGCAAACGGCGGGTTGCGGGAAGCCCCGTCCGCTTGGACGGGGCCGGGCGGGTCAGCGCATCAGGTTGGTCCAGACGCGGTCGGCCAGGCGGATGGCGCCGGCGCCGCAGGTCTTGCTGAAGAGCACCTTGGTGCCGTCGGGGATATGCAGCTCCGGGGCATCCTTCAGGCTGGCATCCAGATAGGGCTCCACGCCCTTGACCGGGCTCTGGTGCTTGAGGAAGTTCTGCGTCAGCGCGGCGTTTTCCGGCTGGCTGAGGAAGGCGATGAAGCGCTTCGCGTTATCCGGATTGCGCGCCCCCTTGGGAATCACCAGGTTGTCCACCCAGGCCATCACGCCTTCCTTCGGATAGAGGTAGTGCAGGCTCGGCTTCATTTCGCGGGCACGCATGGACGAGCCGCCCCAGAACAACGACATGTCGATCTCTCCCGAGGCCAGGTTCTCGCGGATGGAGCCGGCCTTCGAGCTGTAGGTCTTCACAAAGGGCTTCTGCGCCTTCAACAGGTTCAGCACCTGCTGCATCTGCTTGGGGTCTTCGCTGCACAGGGGGATGTCGAGGTAGACGCTGGCGGCATCGATCACTTCGCTGGCCGAGTCGAACATGTTGATCTTGCCCTGCAGTTCGGCTGGCGGCTGGAACAGCAACGCCAGGCTGTCGGTCGGACCCTTGTAGATGCTGGTGTCCACCACGACGCTGGTGGTGCCCCAGATGAAGGGCACCGAGTAGGCGCCCTCAGGGTCCCAGGTCGGTTTCTTCAGGTTGTCGACGAGACCGGCATAGTAGGGCTGTTGTGCCGGGTCGAAGCGTTCTAGCAGGTTCTCCTGCACCAGGATCGGAATGAACTGGTGGGAGGGGATGGCCACGTCGTAGCCGGTGCCGCCCTGCTTGAGTTTGGCCAGCAGGGTTTCGTTGGAGTCGTAGGAGTCAACCGTGACCTTGATGCCGGTTTCCTTCTGGAACTTCTCGAGGATCTGCGGCGAGAAGTAGCCGCTCCAGCTCACCACATTGAGTTGGCCATCCGCCTGGGCAGACAGGCTCAAGCCAAGCGCCAGGCCGGCGGCCAGGGTTTTCATCACTGTATTCATGGGTTGGCTCTCCGGTTCAGTGTTTCTTCTTGCCGAGCAGGTAGGACAGGGTCACGAACAGCACGGAGACCCCGAGGATCAAGGTGGAAACGGCGTTCACATCGGGCGTCACGCCCATCCGCAGCAGGCCGAAGATGAAGATCGGAAGCGTAGTGGTGCCGGCCTGGGAGACCATCATCGAAATCACGAAGTTATCCAGCGAGACGATGAAGGCCAGCATCAGCCCCGAGACGATCCCCGGCATCAGCAAGGGCAGGGTGACCTTGCGGAAGGTTCGCCACTGGCCGGCATAGAGGTCGGCGGCAGCCTGTTCCAAAGAGAGGTCCATGTCGTCCAGGCGGGCACGGATCGGCAGGTAGGCGAAGGGGATGCAGAACACCGTGTGGGCGATGATCAGGTTGCCGTAGCCCAGCGATAGGCCGAGGGTCGAGAACAGCGCCAGGGTGGCGACGCCGACCACGATCTCCGGCAAAACCAGCGGCAGCATAATGGCTCCGATGGACAGGCGCATGCCCTTGAACTTCGCGCCCCGCGAGGTGCCCAGCGCCGCCAGGGTGGCGATGGCCGTGGCCGCCAGGCTGGCGCACACGGCGATCAGCAGGCTATTGCCGGCGGCCTGGCGCAGCGCCTGGTTGGCGAAGGCGGCTCGGTACCAGTCGAGGCTGAATCCGGTCCAGATGGTGGCCGACTGGTTGGCGTTGAAGGAGAAGATCACCAGCACCAGGATCGGAGCGTAGAGGTAGAGATAGAACAGGAAGCTGAATCCGCCGAAACCGGGGAAATCCTGCACGCCCAGGCGGGCCTTGCCGAACAGGCGCAACATCAGACACCTCCGCGAGCGGCGCGCTGGCGTTCGGCACGCAGCGCATAAACGGTCAGGACCAGCATCACCGCGGCCATCAACACCAGCGACAGGGCTGCGCCGAAGGGCCAGTTACGGGCGTCGCTGAACTGCCGGAAGATCAGGTTGCCGAGCATCATCTTCGTCCCACCGCCCAGCAGTTCCGGGGCGATCATGGCGCCGAGGCAGGGCACGAAGGTGAGGATGGCGCCAGCGAGGATGCCCGGCTTGGCGATGGGCAGGACGACCTTGCGCAGGGTGCGCACGCGGCCGGCGTAGAGGTCTTGGGCGGCCTCCAGCAGGCGCATGTCCATTTTTTCGAGACAGGCGTAGATGGGCAGCACCACAAAGGGCGCATAGGTGTAGACCAGCCCCAGCAACACTGCGCCGTCGGTGTAGAGCAACTCCAGCGGCTGGTCGATCAGCCCCAGGCCCATCAGGCTGGTGTTGATCACGCCGCTGCCACGCAGTAGCAGGATCCAGGCGTAGGTACGAATGAGCAGGTTGGCCCAGAAGGGCACGGTGATCAGGAAGATCAGCAAACCACGGCGATGGGGCGGCTGCATCGACAGCCAGACCGCCACTGGGAAACCAACCAGCAGGGTGACTAGGGTTGTGGCTGCGGCGATACCCACCGAGCGCAGGGCGATCACCAGGTAGGAGTCGGCGAAGGCGAGGCTGTCGTCCAGTTGGCGCTCGAAGAGCAGCGACAGATAGGACTCGGTGCTGAAGACGCGATTGACGCCGCCGTAGGGGTTGGCCTCCATCAGCGAATAGGCGACCACTATCAGGATCGGCAGGATCAGGAACAGGCCGATGGCAACCAGGGCGGGTGACACGCCGAGGAAGCTCTGCATGGCCTGGCGGCGCGCAAGCAGGGCACCGGACGCAAGGGATGTCGGATTCATGGCAGTTGACCGTTGGCAGGTGGCGGGTTCAATCCAGCAGCACGCTGGCGCTGTCCGGGTCGAGCAGCAGGGCGGCGGCTTCGCCAGGGCGGAAGCGCTGGCCCTGGCCGCCACGGTTCGGCGTACGCACGGTCAGGCGGCTGCCATCACCGAGGCTGACGTGGTAGTGCAGGTCGGTGCCGAGGTAGATCTGGTTGTCGACGCGGCAGGGAATGGCGCCGCCCTGGGCCGGCTCTACCAGATGCAGGCGTTCCGGGCGAATCGACAGGCAGACGTCCTGACCAGGCCTGACGCCTTCACGGGCGGCCGCGCGGAACGGCTTGCCGCCCGGCCCCTGGTAGATCGCCTGGTTGCCGTCTTCCTGCAGCAGCCGTGCCTCGATGAAATTGGTCTCGCCAATGAAGTCCGCCACGAAGCGATTGCGTGGTTGCTCGTAGATCTCGTCCGGGCGTCCGACCTGCTGGACCTGGCCTTCGGAGAGCACGGCGATGCGGTCGGACATCGCCAGGGCTTCTTCCTGGTCGTGGGTGACGAAGATGAAGGTAATGCCGGTGCGCGCCTGGATGCTCTTCAGTTCCTCGCGCATGGCCTGGCGCAGCTTGAGATCGAGGGCTGAGAGCGGCTCGTCCAGTAGCAGGACCTTGGGATGCGGCGCCAGGGCGCGGGCCAGGGCCACACGCTGTTGCTGGCCGCCGGAGAGCTGGCTGGGACGGCGCTCGGCGAAGCGTTCCATCTGCACCATCGCGAGCATCTCGCGGACCCGCTCGGCCACCTGGGTGCGGTTCATGCGCTTGCCCATGGGGTGGGACTCCAGGCCAAAGGCGAGGTTCTCGGAAATGGTCATGTGGGGGAACAGGGCGTAGTGCTGGAACACAGTGTTGACCGGCCGTTGGAATGGCGGCAGGTCGGCGATGTTCTCGCCATAGAGGAGGATTTCCCCAGCGCTGGGGAACTCGAACCCGGCGATCATCCGCAGCAATGTGGTCTTGCCGCAGCCGGAGGGGCCGAGGAGGGTGAAGAACTCGTTGTCGCGGATATCCAGATCCACGCTCTTCAGGGCTACCGGCCCGTTCTGCGGGTCGCCGTACACCTTGCGTACCGAACGAACCGAGACCGCCGCCGCAGGCAACGGGACATGCACAGCATTCATCACTACTTCTCCTGTTCCCTGTGGTTCGGGCGGCCGCGTATGCTGGCGGACGTCCCGGGCCTCGGGCTTTCGATTGTTGTTCTAGGCAGTCCCGGCAGTGCCGGGGCAACAGGGAGTTGATCGGGCGAGGTTGTTGTTCTTCGTGCCTCGGGACCGATCATCTGGCAGGGGATGCGGCCTATAAAGCTCAATTTTCTTACATGTGCTATTAAAAAAACTAACAACTAGAAGGTGCCTTCGCGTCCATGCCCATTCGCCGTTTGCCACCCCTCAACGCCGTGCGCGCCTTCGAGGCTGCCGCTCAGTTGGGCAGCTATGTCGCTGCATCGAAGGCCCTGCATGTCACCCAGCCCGCCATCGGTCGCCATGTGAAGCTGCTGGAAGAGTGGCTCGGTGTGCGGCTGTTCGACCGCACTCCGCGTGGCGTCGAGCTCACGCCGGCTGGGCGTCAGTACTATGCGTGCATCAGTGCCGCCTTGGCGCAGATCGCCGATGCCGGTGACGAGGTGTCGAAGAAGGGCACCGTGCGCTGGCTGAAGATCCTCGCTGTGCCAGCCTTCGCCAAGCGTTGGCTGACCCCCAAACTGGAGGCCGTCAGTCGCATGCGGCCGGGGCTGAAGATCGTTATCGAGCCCAATTCCACCTTCACCGAAGTCGATGGCAAGAGCGCTGACCTGGGCATCGTCTATGGCATGCCGGGGGACTACAGCGGTGCCCGCACCATCCTCATGCAGCCAAGGGTTTTTCCTGTGTGCTCACCGGAATACCTGGCCCGCACCGGACCGATCGAAGGTGCTGAGGCGCTCGCCCGCCTCGATCTCATCCACTACGACAGCGAATGGTGGAACCTCTGGTTCGCCCGTGTCGGCGTCGACGTGCAGGTGAGTGCGGATGTGCTCTACGTCAGCAACGACTACGTGTTGTCACTGGCCGAGGGCGGGCGTGGGATTGCCCTGGCCAATGAAGTGCTGGTGCGTCGTGAACTGGAGAATGGCCTGCTGGTAAAGGCCGTCGATGTGGATGTGCCGCTGGAGAGCTACCAGCTGCTGACCCCGCCGGGGCCGGTGTCGGCGGATGTGGAGTGGCTCAGCGAATGGATCTCGATGGTCTTGCGGGAAGAGTTTCCGGAGGCGTTCGAGGGGGATGCAGGGGTGAAATCGTTGTAGGGGCGATTTCAATCGCCAAGCAACCCGAAGGGATGCCATGCAGGGCCAGAGGGGGACACTGCGTGTCCCTTGGCCAATGAATTCGCCTCTACAACAAAAGGCTCAGACGGCCTCAGAACTTCTCGGCTTGCCCCAGATAGCGCCACTGTCCCACCGGCACCTTGCCCATGGGCACGCCGCCAATGCGGATGCGCTTCATGCCAACTACCTTCAGGCCAACGGCTGCGCAATAGGCCGCAATCAGTCCCTGCTTCGGGTTCTTCAGGGCGAAGCGCAGGTGGGTCTCGTTCTGCCAGCTGGCCTTCACCGGGGGCAATTCGCCGCCTTTGATGCGGATGCCGCGCTTGAGCTTGTCCAGACCGTTGTCGGCCATGGTGCCGGACACCTCGACCACATACTCCTGTTCCAGTTTCGCGGCGTCTTCGTTGAGCTTGCGCAAGGCGCGCCAGTCCTGGGTCAGTACCAGCAGGCCACTGGCGCCCGGCTGCAACGGCAGGGTGGTGGTCAGGCGGGCGAAGTGGCTACGCAGCAGGCGTACGCTGGCGCGATCTTCCGACCAGCGGCTTTCAGCGGTGAGCACGCGCTGAGCGGCTTCGAAGGAAAGGCCGGCGGGTTGGTTCATCAGCAGTGTCACTGGCTCCTGTGGCTCAGGCGTAGCGCCAGGGAGCAGGGCGACTGTCTGACCCTCTACCTTGAATTGCGGCTGTTCCACCACCTCGCCATCGACGGTGACCCAGCCACCCTCGATATAAAGTTCGGCCTCCCGGCGGGAGCAGCCGGTGAGTTCGACGATGCATTTGGACAGGCGGATGGGGTCGGTCATGGGAACTGCCAGTGGAGGGGAAAGGGCGCAATGGTAAACCCTTTGGCGGCTTTCCTGTGGGCTTCCTGCCTGTAGGGGCGATTTCAATCGCCAAGGGCTGCGTAGCAGCCCATTCCCGGTCGGTGGGGCAGGTCTGCGGCCTGCTTGGCGAATGAATTCGCCCCCACCGAAGGAGCGCTCAGCTCCACCACCCGGCCAACGCCTTGCGATGTTCCTGATGGGCGGCTTCCTGCACCGTAGGCACGAAGTGCAGTGCGGCACCGGGCAGGCATTGCGCCAGGCGTGACACGGCCAGCGGAGTGAGGGCGCCGAGACGGGGGTAGCCGCCGATGGTCTGGCGGTCGTTGAGCAGGGCGATGGGCTGACCGTCCGGTGGGACCTGCACGGCGCCCAGGGCGATGCCTTCGGAAATCATCGACTGGGTCCTGCATTCCAGTTTCGGCCCGAGCAGGCGCACGCCCATGCGGTCGGCGCGGGTGTCCACGGTCCACTGGCTGTTGAAGGCGTCGAACAGGCTCTGCCCGGAAAAGTCGCCGATCTGCGCGCCCAGGATCAGCTCCAGGCGGGCTGCTGCGCTGAAGTCTGGTATCTGCGCGCGCGGCATGTTGCGCACTTGTGGAGTCTCGCCCTGCCAATGGAGTTGGTCACCCACGGCCAGGGCCTTGCCATTCGCGTTCAGGCCGCCCAGCTCTTCACGAGCCACCGTGGACAGGCTGCCCAGTTGCCGCTCGCCCTGGAAGCCGCCCGGTGCTGCAAGGTAGGCGCGAGCACCCTGGCGAGGATGGGCAAAAGCCAGGCGCTGGCCGCTGCGTACCTTGAAGGCGCCCCAGGTGGGCAGTGGCTGGCCGTCGAGCGTGGCGCCCAGGTCGGCACCGGCGATGGCCAGGTTGCCGTCCCGCTGGCAGGTGAGGCTGAAGGCGCCAAGGCCGACCTCCACAACTGCTGCATCCAGCTGATTGCTCAGCAGCCAGTTTGCCCAGCCCATGGATACCCAGTCCAGCGCGCCGCCCTGGGTAACGCCCAGGTGACGGCAGCCGAAACGGCCCCGGTCCTGGAGCAGGATGAAGGGCGTGCTGCGGTCGATCACGAGGCTCATGGCAGGGTCTCCAGCGGGGTGTCGTCGCCGCCCAGGCGGATGAATTCGGCACGGTCGACGGGCTCGAAGCGCACTCGGTCGCCAGCCTGCAGCAGGCTGTAGCCGGGAAGCTCCAGGTCGAACAGGCGCACCGGCGTGCGTCCCAGCAGGTTCCAGCCGCCGGGGCTTTCCACCGGGTAGACCGCAGTCTGCCGTTCGGCGATGCCGACGCTGCCGGGGGCGATGCGCTTGCGTGGCGTGGTCAGTCGTGGCGCGGCGAGCGCTTCCTCCACCAGCCCCATGAAGGCGAAACCGGGGGTGAAGCCGAGGGCGAATACCTGGTACTCGCGCTGGCTGTGCCGCTGCACCAACTCAGCCACGCTCAGGTGCTTGCGCTGGGCCAGCGGCTCAAGGTCCGGGCCCACGCTCGGGTCATACCACGTGGGGATGACATGGCTGCGGCCGCTGGCACGGGTTTCCGGGCAGAGGTCGGCGAGGGCACGGGCAATCAGTTCACGGGCCTGGCGCGGGTCCAGTTGCTGGAGGTCGTAGTGCAGCAGCAGGGTGGTGTAGGAGGGCACCAGATCTACCAGCGCGGCGCCGAAGGTTTCACGCAGGCGAATGCCGGCTGCCAGCATCCACGGCATGTTGGCTTCGTCGATGCGGTCGAACAGGCGCAGGATGAAGGCGTCGATCGAGGCGACTTCGATGCGCAGGAGCGGCGTGGTCATTGGGCCTCCAGTGCTTCACGTATGCGTTTGACCGCGGCGATCGAGCCGGGGTTGTCGCCGTGAACGCAGAGGGTGTGGGCCTTCAGCGGCAGTTCGCTGCCATCGCTGGCGCGCAGGGAGTCGCCACGGGCGAGGGTGATGGCCTGGGCCACCACCTGCTCCGG
Source organism: Pseudomonas sp. JS3066 (assembly GCF_036328175.1). Taxonomy (NCBI): domain Bacteria; kingdom Pseudomonadati; phylum Pseudomonadota; class Gammaproteobacteria; order Pseudomonadales; family Pseudomonadaceae; genus Pseudomonas; species Pseudomonas sp. JS3066. The sequence goes on along the minus strand of NZ_CP143312.1, from coordinate 2,840,847 downwards.
GTCGTGGTGTACCGCACCGGGCAGGTTGCGCGACACGAGGTAGCCGTTGCCGTCGTAGGCCCGGTCGGCGAAAGCTTCGAACCAGAGTTCCACTCCATGCTCATCGCCGATGGCCTGGGCAGCGCCGTTGTCGCGGGTGCTCATGAGCATCAGTGGCAATTGCGCGTCGTAGGCCGCCACGGCGCGCATCACGGCGGCGAGGATGGCCGGGTCGCGCATCATGTCCTGGTACAGCGCACCATGGGGCTTCACGTAGCTGACGCGGGCACCCTGGGCGCGGCACAGGCCGTCGAGGGCGCCGATCTGGTAGAGCATCAGGTCTTCCACTTCGGCTGGCGAGCAGGCCAGGGAGCGGCGCCCGAAGCCCACCAGGTCCGGATAGCCGGGATGGGCACCGATGCTTACCCGGTGCTTCACCGCCAGTGCGATGGTGCGGCGCATGGTGCCGGGGTCGCCGGCGTGGAAGCCGCAGGCGATGTTGGCGCAGTCGATCAGCGGCATGACTTCGGCATCCAGGCCCATGGTCCAGGCTCCGAAGCTTTCACCGATATCGCAATTCAGCAGCAGTCTGCTCATGGTCTGTTCTCCAGGCAGGTCCCGTCCTACCACAGCGCCAGGCTGTAGCTGAGGATCAGGCGGTTCTCATCGAGGTCATTGGCGAAGTTGGAGCGCACCGTAGCGTTGCGCCATTTCAGTCCGAGGTTCTTCAGCGGGCCGCTCTGGATCACGTAGGCGATGTCGGTGTTGCGTTCCCACTCCTCACCGTCGTTGCCAGTGGCGCGCTGGACGTGATCGCCAGCGATATAGCGGCTCATGAAGGTCAGGCCGGGCACGCCAAGGGCGGCGAAGTCGTAGTCGTAGCGCAGTTGCCAGGAGCGTTCGCCGGCATTGGCGAAGTCTCCGATCTGCACGAAGTTCACCAGGTACGGGTCGCTGCCGGCGATGTAGGGGAAGGGGTCATCTCCCGACATGCGCTGGTAGCCAGCCCCCAGGGCATGGCTGCCAGCCTTGAGAGTGAAGAGGGCGCCGCTGGCCTTGTTGTCCAGGTCGCGGAAGTTGCCGTCCTCGCGGGACAGGGCGTAGCGCAGGTCGCTCTTGAGCGACAGCTGTTCGCCCAGGGCGAGGGTGTGCACCAGCCCGGCAAAGGTCTGGCGGTAGATGTCTTCCAGCTGTCCGTAGTGCAGGCTCGCGGTCAGCGCCGGGCTGACGCGATAGTCGCCGCCGCCGAAGTTGAAGGCGTCGCTCTGGCCACCGATGCGGTTGGCGCTGAACTCCTGGTAGTCGCTGGAGCTGTTCAGCTTGATGCGGTCGAGACGGCCGCCCTGCAGGGTCAGGTTGTCGATCTCCTGCACGTTGAGCAGCGCGCCACGGAACAGTTGCGGTAGCAGGCGCGAGTCGTTGGCTGAAACGATGGGACTCTTGAAGTGCAACGCGCCAGCCTTGAGTACGCTGTTGGATACCTTCAGCTTGCCGGTCAGGCCGAGCTTGGAATAGTCGTCCTGGGAGCCGCCGGATTGGTCGGCCGGCAGCAGGCCGGTGCCGGCGGTGCCGTCGCCGGAGTCCAACTTGACCCCGAGCAGGCCGATGGCATCGGCGCCAACGCCGATGGTGCCTTCGGTGTAGCCCGATTCCAGGCGCAGCAGGAAGCCCTGGGCCCATTCTTCGGCCTTGTCGCGGGCGCCGCTCTGGCGGAAGTCGCGGCTGAAGTAGAAATTGCGCAGCTCCAGGCTGGCGTGGCTGTCTTCAAGCAGTTCCGACTGGGCGAGCAGGGGCCAGCCCAGTCCGCTGCCGGCTATCAGCACGGCAGCCAGACGGGTGTTCGGGTGCATGGGGGAATCCTGGGTGGGATGGGGCTCGGTCAGATTTCCAGTTGCTTGCCGCGTGTTTCCGGCAGGCTGAGTGCCGCGAGGATGACCACCCCGTAGGACACGGCGGCGAACCCGCCGATGCCCACGCCCAGCGAGACGTGCTGGCTGAGGATACCGATCAGCATCGGGAAGAGCGCGGCGACGGCGCGGCCGATGTTGTAGCAGAAGCCCTGGCCCGAACCCCGGATGCGGGTGGGGAACAGCTCGGTGAGGAAGGAACCCATGCCGCTGAAGATGCCCGAGGCGAAGAAGCCCAGGGGGAAGCCCAGCCAGAGCATGGCGGCATTGCTGACCGGTAGCTGGGTGTAGAGCAGCACCACGATGAAGGAGCCGACGGCGAAGAGGATGAAGTTCTTCTTGCGGCCGATGAGGTCAGTGAGGAAGGCACTGATGACATAGCCCACGTATGAGCCGAAGATCACCATCGCCAGGTAGCCGCCGGTGCCCAGTACGGTCAGGCCGCGCTCGGCCTTGAGGAAGGTCGGCAGCCAGGACGTGATGGCGTAGTAGCCGCCTAGGGCTCCGGTGGTCAGCAGCGAGGCGCGCAGGGTGATGCTGAGCATGCCGGGGGCGAAGATCTCGTAGAAATTGACCTTCTCGGCGCCCTGGTTGTGCTTGCGGGCTTCCTTGTAGATTTCCGGCTCTTTCACCAGGCGACGGACGACGATGACGAAGATCGCCGGCAGCAGGCCCAGCATGAACAGGGCGCGCCAGGCGTCTTCCGGCGCGAGGATGCTGAACATCAGGGCATACAGCAGGGCGGTCATGCCCCAGCCGAGGGCCCAGCCGGATTGCACCAGGCCCACGGCCTTGCCACGATCCTTGGCCTTGATGACTTCGCCGATCAGCACTGCACCGGCAGTCCACTCGCCGCCGAAACCGAAGCCCATCAGGGTGCGGGCGATCAGCAGTTGTTCATAGCTCTGCGCGAGGCCGCAGAGGAAGGTGAAGAAGGCGAACCAGAGCACCGTCAGTTGCAGGGTCAGCACGCGGCCGATGCGGTCGGAGAGGATGCCGGCAACCCAGCCACCGGCGGCGGAGGCGAGGAGGGTGAGGGTGTGGATGAGGCCGGCTTCACCGGTGGTGATACCCCAGATGGCGATCAGCGTAGGAATGACAAAGCTGAGCATCTGGGTGTCCATGCCGTCCAGGCCGTAGCCTATCTTGCAGCTCCAGAAGGTCCGTCGTTCCTGCTTGCTGAGGGCCCGGTACCAGCCGAAATGGCCGCCCTGGTCGATGTCCAGGCCGCCCGCGTGGGTCGCGTGTTTTTCCATGGGGTTCTCCGATCGCTGTTCTTGGCGTTGTATGAGCATTCGGCGGATGCGGAGTCGACGCCCGCAGCCTGTGGGCGGATTCTTGTGCCGGGGTTGGTGGACCGTCCAACTAATTAAAGCGGCCGCCGGGGATAAGAAATTCCGATACCCGATCAGTGGTGCCAGGATCGAAGATGCACGCGCTGTGCGCAGACGGCGTTCGTCGTTCCGAAGACGGCCTGGCACAGGAAGTGCTTGAATCTACTGTATCTTTTCGCCGTTGCTGCGTTTGACTCATTGCTTGCCGGTAATCGCCATGAACCTGAAGTTCCTTGAAACCTTCGTCTGGGTCGCCCGCCTGAAAAGCTTTCGCCTGACCGCCGAAAAGCTGTTCAGCACCCAGGCGTCCATCTCCAGCCGTATCGCCGTGCTGGAGGATGAATTGGGCGTGAAACTGTTCGTGCGCGATTCCCGCGGCGTGACGCTTACGCCGGAAGGGCACAAGGTGCTGGAGTACGCCGAACAGATGATGGACACCATGCATGCCTTGCGCCAGGCCATCGATACCAGTGCGGCCACCCAGGGACGCATCCGCATCGGTGCCATGGATACGGTGATCCACACCTGGCTTAGCCCGCTGGTATCGAAGGTGAACGAGCTGTACCCAGCGGTGGAGATCGAGCTGATGGCTGACACCGCGCGCAACCTCTCCGATCAGCTGCAGAAGGGCTACCTGGACCTGATTTTCCAGACCGACCCGCTGCGCCACGAGTCGGTGCTCAACCTCGAACTGGGCGCCTACCCGCTGTGCTGGATCGTCTCCACCGGCTCCATTTACCACCGTGACTACGCCTCCCTGGCCGAACTGGCCCGCGAGCGTATCGTGACCTTCTCCAAGCACTCGCGTCCGCACCAGGATGTGCTCGGCCTTCTGCATGCCAACGGCGTGACGACGCCACACCTGAGCTGCGTGAATTCGGTGGCGGCCATGACCCGCCTGCTGCGCGATGGCTTCGGCATCGGTGCCTTGCCGCCGGCCCTGGTAGCCCAGGAACTGGAGCGCGGCGAGCTGACCATCCTGCGCATCGGGCCGATGCCGCCCGTCCTGCCGCTGGTGGTGTCCTGGCGCGGCGGCACCGGCCTGGAACTGGTGGACCAGGTGGTCGATGTGAGCAAGTCAGTGGTGGCGAACTATGCCGAGAACGTGGGCAGGGAGTGCTTTGTCCCGGCCGAACTGAAAAAGGGAGAAGGGCGCCCGCGCAGCCTCTGACGTGAGTGTCTCGCGGCAGGGGGCGCCGCGCTTACCCTGCGATGCGACAGGGTGCGGAGCCAAATTCAGGCTCTTCCAGCCTGGATGTTCAACTTTCCCGATGCCCGGTCCCGGAAAATTCTTGTTGGACGAGCCGGTTCCCGCGCTTCTAAAACAGCGTCCAGAACAATAACCGGAGCAGGCCCATGACCATGCAGCAACTCGCCCAACTTCCCCCTCGTGAACTGCGCCGGCTGATCCGCCGTGGCGACTACAGCGGCCACACCAGCGGCTTGGGCCAGCGCCACCTGCAGGCCAATATCGTGATCCTGCAGAAGTCCTGGGCGGACGAATTCCTCCGCTTCTGCGTGCTCAATCCGCGCTCCTGCCCGCTGCTGGACGTGACAGAACCAGGCTCGCCGTACTTCGAGAAGCTTGGTGTGGACGTCGACGTGCGCAGCGACGTGCCGCGCTACCGCGTGCATCGCCGTGGACGTGCGCTCGAGGAAGTGACTGATATCGGCGAACTCTGGGAGGCGGATTTCGTCGCCTTCGCCATCGGTTGCTCCTTCTCCTTCGAGCAGGCCCTGCTGGATGGCGGCATCCATCTGCGGCATATCGAGATGGGGCGCAACGTCGCCATGTATCGCACTGCCATCGACACTCACCCGGCGGGACGACTGGCGGGCAAGACGGTGGTTTCCATGCGTCCGATGAAGGCCGCCGATGCCGTGCGCGCGATCGAAATCACGGCGCGTTTCCCCATGACCCACGGAGCGCCGGTGCATATCGGCGACCCTGCCCTGATCGGCATTCGTGACATCGCCGCCCCGGATTACGGCGATCCGGTGCCGGTGCATGCCGACGAAATCCCGCTGTTCTGGGCCTGCGGCGTTACCCCCCAGGCCGTGCTCGCCGAGGCCGAGCCCGAGCTCTACATCACCCACGCGCCGGGGCACATGCTGGTGAGCGACAAGCTCTACGGCGAGGTGTGAGGGGCGCCTCTCCTTGCGGGAGCGATTTCAGTCGCGAATGAACTCGCTCCCGCATCGGTGGAGTAGTTGAGCTGGGAAGCCCCTGGCTTGATGACTTGCGACATTTCCGACGCTTTGGTCTTAACTTTGTCTCCAGACTCCCACGGAAGGACTGGAGACCGACATGATCCCCGCAAAAGGACTGATCCTGGCGCTCAGCGCCACCAGCCCGCTCGCCATGGCCGACGCCGGTCCATCGTTCGACTGTGCAAAGGCCCAGGGCATCGAGCAACAGGTCTGCACGAGTGCCGAGTTGAGCGCACTCGATCGGCAGATGGCCGACGCGTACAAGAAAACGCTGGCTGCCACGGATGCGGCCACCCAGAAACGCCTTCGCGCCGAACAGCGCGGTTGGCTGAAGGGGCGTGATGATTGCTGGAAGGCCAGCGACCAGAACCAGTGCCTGGCCCTCAGCTACCAGACCCGTCTGGTGGAACTGCAGATCCAGTCCGGCGCGGTGACGGCGCCGAAGGCGGTGGAGTTCGCCTGCGGTGACAACAGCAAGCCCTTTGCCGCGAGCTTCTACAACAACGTCGAGCCCAACGCCGCTGTCCTCACCTACGGCGGCGACCAGGTCATCGCCATCAGTCAACGAACTGCCAGCGGCGCCCGCTACGGCAATGACGGCGTGGACTTCTGGGAGCACCAGGGTGAAGCCAGGGTGGACTGGTACGGCACCCAACTGACCTGCAAGGCCATGCGCTGAGCCCAGCCACTGCTCAGGCCTGGGGCGCCTTGCCGGGACCTTCCTTCATCAATTTGTCTGCCGCTCTCTGTAAACGCTGCAGATCGATGCGGAGTTGGTGCAGTGCCTCACGACGGTCGTGCAGCACTTCCTTGACATAGCAGTGGCCGGTCAGCCCGCGCAGCAACAGTGCGGCGCCGACCCCGATATCCCAGACGCCCAGCACGCCACCGCGGTGAAAACCGTGCCTGGCCATCAACAGGCCACCGACTATGGACCCGGCCCGCTCCAGTCCATGCACGTTCTGTTCGTACGCCGGGCCGTTGATCTGCCATTGGTTATCCATGGTGCGAATCCTCCCGTGTTGGTTTGAACCTTGACCGGTCAGTGGCTCGTCGCGTTCAGGTGCCGGGACGAGCGGTCAGCTGCGCGCCTGGTTCTTTTCGGCCTTCTTCGCCGGGCTCATCAAGTACACGGTGAGGATGAAGCGCGCGGGTACCAGAGACAGCAGGCCGAGCATGCCAAACACCGCAACCAGGATGACGCCACCCGGGGTGGATGTGACCTCGCTGAACATCGCCAGGCCAACGGCCAGCAGGAACATCACGACCCCGAACCATTGCAGCCCCTGGGCCCAGCGGAAGATCGGCGACTGGCGAACTTCGCGCAAATGCCGGTTCGATTCGTTCTCTTCAACCATGCTCGTGTCCTCGTAGGTTGCAGTTGCGACCGGACGGCGGCGGTTCCCGGCATTCATCAGCATGCATGGGGTGGAGCGGTTCAGCCAGATGGGCGACGAGTGGGCGGAAACTGGTCATCCCGTCGTTGCTGGACTATGCCTTTATCGATTCCAGATACATCTGGAAGTGGCCTGCAGGGCGTCATGCCGCCCAAGGCACCCGAGTCGGGTCGAAGCTTCAAGGCCCGATGACGCCCGGGAAGGGCTCCGGGAAACCGCCGTGAATGAAAGGAGTCCGGAGAGACAGACCATGCCCTTCATCGATGACCTGGCCTTCTTGCTCGCGTTCTTCACCAGCATCGCCTGCGGCCTCATGGGCGGGTTGTTCTTCGCCTTCTCAAACTTCGTCATGCGGGCGCTGGAGCGCATAGCGCCGGAAGCCGGCATTGCCGCCATGCAGGCCATCAATATCACGGTGATGAACCGCATCTTCCTCGGCGCCTTCCTGGGCACCACGGCGGCCTGTGCGCTGCTTGTGCTCTACGCCTTCGTGCATTGGGAGGTGTCTGGCACCTTCTTCCTGCTCACCGGTAGCCTGCTGTATCTGCTGGGCAACTTCGGTGTGACGCTGTTCTGCAATGTGCCGCGCAACAACGCCTTGGCGAAGCTGGATGCGGAAAACCCGGAATCGGTCGCGCCTTGGCGTACCTTCGTCGTGCAATGGACGCACTGGAACCATGTGCGCACCGGCACCGCGTTGAGCGCCTCGATGCTGCTGATGATCGGGCTGTTCCTGATGCTGGCGATGGATTGACCAGACTGGCTCGGGCCTGTGCGTGCACCTTGCGGAGCAATGCGAGCAGTTCCCGTGGCGACCCTGTTCCCCCTTGAGTCGGGCGCTTCCGATCAGCGCGAGGCCGAACGCGGAATACTTAACGCACCACGGAACCCCCTGGCCGCGTAATAGGACTGCGCACCGTTGTGATAGACAAACACGCAGTCGTAGCGACGGTCGCAGAAGAGGGCGCCGCCGAGCTTGCGGATGGCGGCAGGTGTCTGTATCCAGCTGGAGGTCTTGCTATCGAAACATCCCAGCTCCTGCAAAGCCCGATACTGTTGCTCCGTCAGGATCTCGATGCCCATGGCGGCGGCCATGTCCATGGCGCAGCCGGTAGGCTTGTTCTCCTTTCTGGAATCCAGACTCTCCCGGTCATAACACAGGCTTCTGCGTCCGATAGGGCTTTCCGCGGAGCAGTCGACGAAGACGTAGGCATCGCTTTCCCGAAGGTGAAACACCACATCCGGCTCGCCACCCGTTCGTTCCATCTCGGCCAAGGCGTGCAGTTTTTCCGGCTGGCATTCCAATCTGGCCCGCACCGCGGGCCAATTGATTTCCTGGTGTCGCCCCATGTTCGCTTCGAAGCGCGCTTGCAAGGTTCCGAGTAAAGCTTCGCGTTGCCCGATGTCCATGACGTTTCCTCCCTGTGATTCGTGACTTTTCCGTGGTCGTGGCTACTGGGTCAGCTCGTATAACCGGTTGTGGATGGCACTCTGCTTGAGTCCGTGCATCAGCTGACCTTGGGAGAACGCCTTGTCCACCTCCATCAGGCAGGTTGCAACGGTCTTGCTGTTCGCCCCGTTGGTTTGTATCGCCCAGTTTGCCCAGCCATTGTCGATACTCTGCAGATCGAGACGGTAATCGGCGGTGGTGGCATGTCCCTCCCATTTCTGCGAGCCCGCCGTCTGATACATGCAGAATCCGGCCTTGAAGCGAATGCCGGTACGGGTGTGGATTGGCAGCATCCGGCCGTTGACGTTGGTCATCGTGAATCCTTGGGGAGCTGCCCCCAACTGATTCCAGCCAACCCCCACTGCAGCCTGCGCCACCAGGTTAGCTACGTCGCGAATCACGCCTGCCGCATGGCCGCTGGTGAGCCCGTCGTGCGCTCGAAAATTGAACGTCGCCATCCGTGGAGCCCTCTCGTCCTCAGGTTGTACGGGAGAGCAAGCATAGACGCTACCGACAGCTCGGCGAGTGCAGGGAATGTTCGAGGAGCTCAGGGCGGATGGCCTCAGTCTGCTATTTCCAGGCTGCTCCGCAAATCCAGTCGCTCGATCCTTGGGCTTCTATCGCGATCTTGGCTGGGCTCCCAAGAGGGCGCTGGATGACCGTGGCGATGAAATCGTTAAGCCCGCCCCCCCAGGGGAGAATCTTTCCCACGAGACGCGCTGTAGCCTTGTGCAGGGAGCGGTTGATACTTTCCGCTCGGGCTTACCAGGAACCATAGGGAATCCCGTGCTTCTCGATATAGGATTTGGATGTGTCAGACAAAGGCCTATGTTGTCCCCCTGACGTACCATCATAGGGGCCCACTTTCACGACAGTGCCCTGCACTCGTGTCACATCGATAGCGGAGAGACAGGGCCCCAAGAGCCAGACCTTGGCAATTCCGCCGGGGGCGAGGCCGACAGTCAGCATCTTGCGATAGTCCTCGCGCCACTGGCCCCTAGCCGCGCAATAGCCCAACTCCGACTTCACCATTGCTTCCCGGGTGGCTTCGGGAATGACTATATAGGCCTCATAGGTCTGCGGCTCGGCCAGCGACTGCCAGCGCACATAGAGCAGGCGTGGAAGGTCGGCGCCCAGTACCTGTTTGCCCGCGCCGGCCCCCGGCTGCTCTGGCCAACCTCGTGGATCGCTTCTGAGGTTTTTCGGACTCTGGGTCGAGGCAATACCACTCATGGCGCTGCGAAAGACACGATCACGCACGTCCACCGCATCGGCGGTCTCGATCCAGACCTCCATGTAATTTGGGGTGCCGAAGCCCAGCCTCCAGGAATCGTAGGGTAGCCGGTGGGTGCCATTGGCGCAGCCGACCAGCCAGAGCAACAATCGCAGCGACACAAGGGTCCTGAGCTTATTCATTGGGGTGCTCCCTGCGCTGCATGCCCTCGGCGGGGCGGTTGATGAATACGACATCCAGGGCGCTGTTGTTCCAGCCCTTGGCGGCATTCCAGTGGGCCGAGAGGTGGATGTAGCGGCGGTGCAGCAGGGCGTCTTCCTCAGCGGTCAGCGGCGTGTACGCTTCCCGCAAGGCAAAGGCCTGTAGCTTGGCGGCGATAGGTTGCAGCTCGGTGGGCAATGCCGTGCGCCTGTCGTTCGGGTCAATCGGGTCGAATGCCACCCCGGCGCGTACCGCCAAGTCACGCATGATGCGCAGGTACACCAGCGATAGCTCGCCGCGTACCTGGCGCTCGCTGGAGATTGCGGCGTACACCCGTTTTTCGGCCTGGGTGTCCCGCGCCCGGCGCTTGGTCTGTACCGACCAGGTGACGATGTCGAGTCCTTCGGGCGGTACATAGGCGCGCCAGTGGCGTGATTCATGGCTGAAGTGCAGTTTGGTGCGCGTGTACGCGGCACTGCGTTCGTTGGCCAGTCGATCGATTTCGAAACTGCTGTCAGGCTTGCTCAGCAGCAGCTTCTCCCTCGCCAGGGGCAGATAACCGTCGCCGATATCCGAATGGCTGCCGGGGAGTTCGATGTCCTGCTCGGCCTGGGTCAGGGAGCAGTTGTGGCGGTACTCATCGCGGGCCACCAGGTGAACCACCTTGCGGGCCATGCCCGGTGCAAGCCGCAGGTGGAGCCCAGGGTTGTCGGCATTGTGTGGACTGAAGTCGCCGTCACGCAGCGAGACGATGCCAGCCACGGTGTCGAACAGCCCGATGAAGTTGAGGACAAAGTCACTCCGATGACGCCAGGCGAACCCGGTCGCCAGCAAGGGCGAGCCGGCGGGCAGTGACCGGGCCAGTAGGCTGCTTAGCCCTTGGAGCAAGTCATTGGCACAGTGCCGTGCCGCTGCCGCCCCCCGGCTGAAGCCAAACAGGTCAATTTCGATCCGGCGAACCTTGACCCTAGGGTTTGCCTTTCGAAGCACATCCAGCTGCTCCAGGACCAAGGCCGGCATCTGTTCGACCCTCGCCACCACACCGTTCTCCCCCTTGCCGCTGCCCTGGCTGTAATCAGAGTCCCCCAGGCCGCTGCGAGTGCCGATGCCTTCGAGATACACCTTGATATGGGCCTCTTCGGCCCCAGGCGGTAATTGTACGAGCGTGTCGTCCGGATAGAGGCCATAGAGCCGCGCCACATTGCTGACTTCATTGCCGTAGCTGTTGTCCGGCGTGTTGCCCTGGCCGTCATAGCCGTAGTTGGCGCAGTACTGGCGGATGTCTTCGCCCACTTCCGCCGACATGCCCAGGTTGACTGCATGGCAGCCAGCCGTCGCTGCGCTGTTGGCCTGGTTGTTGCCGGTGCCGTCGAAGCACAGCCCGAGACGCAGCACAATGCCGGTGTCCTCCAGTTCCTCTTCTTCCTCCTCCTCTCCAGCAGGCTGTTCGTGACCGGCTTGGGGGTGGCCCCTGGCTGGACAGAGGAGAGCGGCATGGCCGCTACGGCCGGCGAGGGGATATCCGCTGGTCCGGAGGGGGCACCATCGGAGCGGTAGGTAGCGCTTGGCAACGAGTGGATCAGCTGGGCCCGGCATGGGCAGGTGCTGAAACTGTCCAGGGTGCCAGCCGCACGGGCGCCCGTCATGAAGTGATGGATGCCGCCGGCGATCACGTATGGCTTGCCGTCCTTGCCGCAGGTCACTTGGTCCCCCTCGCGCGCGAGTGGGACGCCATGCAGGCAGAAGCTCGGGTGTCCTTCCAGCACCACTCCGCCACAGGTGGTCTTGTCGCCACGACGAATGAAAAATCCGATAGCCACTGAGTTCCCTCTCTACGAGGCGCCCAACGCAAGCGGGGCGCACATCTACGTTGATGGTGGATGGCGCCGGCTTGCCGGTAGACCGGTTCTAGAAAAGCGCCCGGTCATAGGTTCGAAGGCGGGGCTGAATCGGGTAAATAGGAAATGTCAGAAGCCGCTGGAGTGAAGGACGGCGCGACCACTCAGAGGTGGCCGCGCAGCGCCGTAGGCGAAAAGGCGAGGGGACGGAATATTGAAAGGAGTGAGTGATTGGCACCGGCTTGAGTCACGGCAGCCGAGCCCGAAGGCAATTGCCCGGATGCACGCGTTCGCGCGTGAGTCGGGGAACGACCACACGGCCCCGTTGCGGAGAGTTGACGCAGCCCTCCATCAGTTCAAAGGCTTGGGAAGCAATCGCGGCGGGCGCGGCTCGATTGCCAATTCAACGAATGAACAGGCGGCAGAACCTACCGCAAGGTAGTTCCCGGCGATGCGCCGGCGTGCATCGACATTCGCGGGCGCACACGCGTGAACGCTTTTTCCGAGCGAGAATTGCGGGCACTTGGAATTACTGTCGAGACCGGGAGCGCGGGCATCGAGGTCGGCAGCTCTCCGGGCCATGTCTGTTGCGAAAACGGTGCCGTGGTCGGCTACTGCTTTGGTGATCGGGACAGTGGCGAAATCATCGTGCTGGCGCTCTTGCCCGAGTACGAAGGGGAGGGAATAGGGATGGCGCTCTTGCCACGGGTGGTCGAGGATTTCAAGGCCGTGGGCTTCAACCGACTGTTCCTTGGCTGCTCAGCCGATCCGGGCGTTCGGTCTCATGGTTTCTATCGTTATCTGGGCTGGGTTCCTACGGGGGAGCTGGATGACCTCGGGGATGAAATCCTGGAGCTCCGGCTCGACGCCAGCTAAGCGCTGTGGCCTTGTTCCGGCAGCTGCTCTAAGCTGCCGGCTTTCTTCACGATCACCGCCCAGGGCAGGCCATGACCAAGACTTCGAACGACCCGCTACATGGCATCACGCTGGAAAAGCTCCTCAACGAACTGGTGGCCCATTATGGCTGGGACGGCCTGGCCAGCCGGGTCGATATCCGTTGTTTCAAGAACGATCCCAGCATCAAGTCCAGCCTTGCCTTCCTGCGCAAGACGCCCTGGGCTCGTGAAAAGGTCGAGGCCCTTTTTACTCAGTTGCGCCAGAGCCAGGGCTGAGCCGGCCTGTCATCGCCGGTTCCGGTCGCGTCCATTCCCTTCATCGAGGAACCCCCATGGCCTCCTACGAAGAACTCTTCTCCATCGGTGAACGCTTCGAGGCCTTCGTCGGCCACGGACTGCCGGCGGAAGTCGCTGCGGTGCAGACCGTGCAAGACAAGCTGGCTGAGCCAGACGCCATTGGCGTAGCCACCCGGCAACGCCTGCAAGCCGTCCAGGGCCGCTATCACCTGCTGGTGGCCGGAGAAATGTGGTGCCCGGACTGCCAGATCAACGTCACGGTCATGGATTACCTGCAGCGCGCCCAGTCGAGTATCGACCTGGCGATCATCACCAAGGGGCGTGCCGAAGACGATCTGCTCGAGCGCCTGGAACTGGATCGAGTCCCGATTCCTCTGGTGGCGGTGCTGGATGCGGATTTCCAGCTGGTCGGCCGATTCGTCGAACGGCCGCAGGAGGTAATCGCTGGTGGTGAGGCGATGAAGCCGGACTATCGGGCGGGGCAGTACCTGGAAAGTACGCTGCGGGATCTTCTCTCTATCTTCGAGGCAGCGGAGGGTCGCAAGGCTGGTTGAGCCACGGAGCAATGATTGGCAAATGAAAACGCCCCGGATTTCGACCGGGGCGTTCTTTTTTGCGCGGGCTACAAGCCCGGCGGCTGGGGCGTCAATCCACGACCACATTCAGTGCAACGTCGATGTTGCCGTGGGTAGCCTTGGAGTACGGGCAGATCTCGTGTGCTTCCTTGGCGATGGCCTCGGCGACTTCGTACGGCAAGCCCGGAGCGTTGACGTTGAAGCGCGCCTGGATGAAATAGGCGTTGCCGGTCATGCCCAGATCCACTTCGATCTCCACTGCCAGGTCTTTTGGCAGCTCCACTTTCCGCTGCTGGGCCACGAGGCCGATGGCGGCGATGTAACAGGCCGACCAGGCACCGGCAAACAGTTGTTCCGCGGTGGGATGAGGCTGGGTGGCATCGAACTGAATTGCCGAATCCGCGCTGCCACCACGGGGGGCCGAGAGCTTGATATCCAGGCGACCGTGGTCATTGCGCGGAGCGCCTTCACGGTGGGCTACGGTGGTGTGGGTCTTGCCGGTGAACAGTACTTTTTCGATCTTGCTCATGGGGGAGTTCCTCAGTGTCTGGTGTGCTTGAAGCCAGGGTGCAAACTTGTGAATCGCATAAGATCAAATCGGATGCGATGTATGAATACTCACGCACTAACCGGATGACGTCAATAGGAGTGAGGTGTGTTTCTGGATGAACGGTCGCGTGCGATTGAATCAAGGGGCGCAGGACGCGCTGAGGTTCTGGCAGGAGCGAGCGTTGCTCGCGAAAAGTGAGGGCGTTCGTTCATCGCCCGCTTCACACAAGTCGGCGTCGGCGTCGGCTGAATTGCCCGCCATAATGCTGCGCTTCATGTTTCTCATTCATGCAGGCCGTCCCCGATGTCATTCGCCGAGCTGTTTCTCCTGGGTATTCCCGCTGTCCTGCTGACGGGCATCTCGAAAGGCGGCTTCGGCGGCGCACTGGGTGGTATCGCGGTGCCGTTGCTGGCGCTGATGATGCCGCCGACCCAAGCGGCGGCGATCATGTTGCCGATCCTCTGCATGGCGGATATCACTGGCCTGCGCCGTTTCTACGGAAAGTGGGACCTGCACAACCTGAAGATCATGCTGCCTGGTGCGCTGCTGGGCGTGCTGGCCGGCACCCTGAGCTTCGGCCTGCTCAGCGAGCGGCTGCTCGGCCTGATGATCGGCGGCATTGCCATCGTCTTCTTCCTGCTCAACGTATTGAACGCAGCCGCGACCCAGTCGCCCAGCACGCCGAAGGTGGTCAAGGGCACCTTGCTGTCGGGGATTGCTGGCTTCACCAGCTTCGTTGCCCACGCCGGTGGCCCGCCGATCATGATGTACCTGCTGCCGCAGCAGATGGACAAAGTGCGCTACGTCGCCACGGTGAACTGCTTCTTCCTGCTGACCAACGCCATCAAGCTGGTGCCCTATGCGTTGCTCGGGCAGTTCACCACCACCAGCCTGACTGCCAGCCTGGCCCTGGCGCCAATCGTGGTGGCTGGCGTGTGGCTGGGCATTTGGCTGCAGGGCCGCGTCAACCACACCTGGTTCTACCGCATCGCCTGGGCCGGACTATTGGTGACGGGCATCCAATTGCTCGTGCAGAACTGGTAGACGGCGTTTTGGCACAGGGTTAGCGTTTCGACCTTTACCGGGAAGAAAGGAGTTCTGCCCCATGAGCGATTACCTCCGTCTGAACAAGGCCAACTGGGACCAGCGCGCGCCCTTGCACGCAGCCTCCAGTGGCTACGGTACCGAGTCGTTCGTCAACGATCCCGCGCACCTCTCGAACGTGGTGCGTTTCGACCTGCCGCGCCTGGGCGATATCGCCGGGCTGCGTGGCGTGCATCTGCAATGCCATATCGGCACAGACACGCTTTCCCTTGCGCGGCTTGGCGCACGGATGACCGGCCTCGATTTTTCGCCCGCGTCCCTGGAACAGGGCCGCTTGTTGGCCGGGCGCTGCGGCGCGGAGATCGGCTTCGTCGAGTCGGATGTTTATGCCGCCGATCAGGTGCTGCCGGTCGGTGCATTCGACTTCGTCTACACCGGCATCGGCGCGCTGTGCTGGTTACCGCGCATCGACGATTGGGCCCGCGTCGTGGCCGCGCTGTTGAAACCGGGCGGACGTCTGTTCATCCGCGAAGGGCATCCGGTGCTCTGGGCGGTCAATGAGGCGCGCGAGGATGGCTTGGTGATCGAGTATCCCTACTTCGAACGTCTTGAGCCGATGGTCTGGGACGACGACAGCACTTACGTGGAAATCGATGCGGCGCTGACCGCCACCCGCACCCATGAGTGGAACCACGGGCTGGGCGAGATCATTTCCGCCCTGCTCAGGCATGGCCTGCAGATCACCGCCCTTGAAGAACATGACAGCGTGCCCTGGGAGGCGCTACCGGGACGGATGCGGGTGGACGAGGCAGGCGAGTGGCGGTTGGATAAGGATCGCTGGCGCTTGCCACTTAGCTACACCTTGCAGGCACTGAAACGAGGGTAGGGCACGCCCGTGATCGCGACTGGAGTCGCCTTCTCCTGAACAAAAAAAGGCCGCCACGGTGCGGTCAACTTACGGGGGGAGGTGGCGACCGTGGCGACTCCAGTTGTCCTCTGCAAGGGGACAGTTTCACGTTAGTTCATGCCAGAAAAAGTGCGTCGGCTTTCCGTCGGGGAAATGGGCTAGATGTAACGCCATTTGTCCGGGATGCCTGGCGTCCGCGGATCGCGGTAGCTGTGAATCAGTCAGTTCTGCACCTGGTTCTCGAATTCCGACCCTTGGTCGGATCAGTCGGGGCGGCGCGCCAGGACTGTCGCACTCAGCCATGGGAGCAGTCAGTCGTAGTCGTCGGGATTCAGCAGGCCGCCCACATTCAGGATCATGTTCAGCTCCGCATTCGACTGCGGAACCGTGACGGGGACGTTGTAGGTCTTCTGATTGAACGGACCGGTCGGGGCTCGCAGCACCTGCCCGTACCTGTTGATCTCCGCCGCTTGATTGGCGTGACCGGCGTACCTGACCTGCGGATCGTGGGTGAACGGATCGACGGTACTGTGCATGTACTGGTTCAGGGTCACTGGATTGCGCCACAACCCGGAGAGATTGTCGCGCCGCACGGTGTGGGGAATGCGGTACATGTTCAACCAGCCGGCGCAGTTGGGGCAGCAGCCCTTGGACGTCGACGTGGCGATGGTCAGGTTCCGGTCGCTCAGGGCGTGCTTGGAAATGTGCTGCTCCACCACCAGGAAGCGGACGATCATCATTTCGGCATGCAGACCGGTGAGGTTGCCCAGCCCGAGCGAGGTATTGGTGATGAAATGCACCACATCCCTGGACGGATCGAAGTCGTAGTACTGCATGACTTCGTCCTGAATATCCGCCAGGTGCCGGGTGAAGGTGAAGCCCTGGGTGGCGATCATGAGGTGCCCGGGCAGATAGCCGACAGCGATGGTCGCGTTCGAGTTGCCGTTGGTGTACCAGCGCTCGAGGTCGTCACAGACGCCTGTCAGCTTGTTTACTTCGTCGGTGATGTTGTTATGGATTTCCTGGGACCAGAGCATTCGCTTGATCAGTGCGCGCTGGACATCCTGCAGGCTCTGCTTTCTGGATGAGTAGTCCATGGTCGGCATCGTCTTTTCCCTCCCTGGCTTTGGCTGTGCAGCGATTGAAACTAGTAGCGCCTGGACTCAACGGCAATGCTCGGGGCTGCTATAAGTCTGGAATGTTCGAGTTGGGGGACTCCAGATGGACGTGGCGGCAATGCTGGGAAGGCGGATTTGGGGAGCCGGGAGCGGGGCGGCTGCACCAGACGGACAGTTCAATCTCCTGCGCTGGTTCTCGCTGGTCAGCCTGGTGATCATCGGCACGGTGGCCATCGGTATCGGCACCGTTTCAACGCGGTTCCTGGTGAGCGAGAGTCTGGAGCGCGACGCCATGCTCTCGGCGCAATTCATCCAGACCCTGGCACTCGGGGAGATGCGCCACCACGGTTTGGAAGGCATGGAAATGGGCGATGTGCTGGTGCCCCATCACTACGGCATGCTCACCCACAGCACTGCGCAGAGCCGCGAACGCGCCCGTTCTGAATTCCTCGATCACCTGTCCCATGTGCCGGATTCTCTGCTGGCCACCATCTTCTCCCCCGATCGTACGGTGATCTGGTCCACCAATCCTGACCTGGTGGGGCAGCGCATCGAGGATGACGATGCGCTCGACGAGGCATTCCAGTCTGGCGGCCGCATTTCCGCCGAGTACCAGGATGTGGAAGAAGGCAGGGTGGAGCAGAAGTTCCTGCGCCCGCCGAAGATGTTCTTCATTGAGAACTACATCCCGCTCACCGACGCCGATGGCGAGGTAAAGGCCATGGTGGAAATCTACAAGGAGCCGGTGGACCTGATCGACCGCGTCAATCGTGGTTACCGGATGATCTGGCTGGCCACCGCCATCGGCGGCCTGCTGATGTATTTCGGGCTGTACTGGATCGTGCGGCGTGCCTCGCTGCTTCTCGCGGCGCAACAGGCGCAACTGGTGGCCAATAGTACCTACGTGGGGCTGGGGGAGATGTCATCGGCTGTCGCGCACAGCCTACGCAATCCGTTGGCGTCCATTCGCTCAAGTGCCGAGCTGGCCCAGGAGATGGAAGGGCCACAGGCGCGCAAATGCGTCGACGACATCATCACCCAGGTCGACCGCATGTCTGCCTGGGTGCGCGACCTGCTGCTTTGCCTGCGCCCGCTGCAGGGCGATTCGGAGCAGGTGGATCCGATGGAAGTTGTGCACACGACACTCGGTAACTTCGACCACCAGCTGTCGAAGTCGGCCATCGAAGTCGAATTCAGCGATATCGCCACCCCTCGGGTGGTCAGTCATCAGCTGCTGCTCGCCCAGGTGCTCAACAGCGTGGTCGCCAACGCCATCGAGGCAATGCCCAATGGCGGCCGCCTCAGCGTCACCGCGACACCTGACACCAGCGGGGAGTGGCTGCATCTGACGATCAAGGACACCGGCAAGGGCATGTCGCGGCAGCAGGAAATGATGGCCTTCAAGTCCTTCTACACCACCAAGCAGGGCGGCCTGGGCATCGGCCTGATCATGGTCAAGCAGATCATGGAGCGCTTTGGCGGCAAGGCCAGCCTGACCAGTCGCGAGAACGAAGGCACCAGCGTGTGCCTGAGCTTCAAGGTGGCGGAGCACGCCGCCTGAAGCTTCAGCCGAGGAGTTGGCGAAGCTCCTCGGCCATGGACATTGGCTTGAACGCACTGACCCTGGCCCTGCCGGTGTTCCCCAGCGGCACCCAGATTCGCGAGAAGAGCAGGGCGGCCGGCATGCGCAGGGCCTGGCCGAGCACTTCCCGGTAATCCCGTTGTTGCCAGCCGGCACGCAGCATCCACCAATGACTGCGAGTGTGTGCCAGTGGCAGGCGCTGCGTGAGGATGTGCGCGCGTTCGAGCCAGGGCCAGGCGCGCTGAGGATCGCCGGCATCGAGGGCCTGACTGGCTAGTTGGAAGGCCTGATCGATGGCGATGCGTAGCTCGGTTTTCATGGTGGGCGTTCCTGCGGAGGGATAGTGGACGCAGTGAACACCCTGTAGTTACTTCAAGGTCAAGCGGCTCTTTTGCAGCGACGCATCCATGAATTGAGGGGCAGACCTGCAGTCTGCTTGGCGAATGAATTCGCCCCTGCAACAAACGCCTCAAGGCTGCCGCGCATAACTCTCTGTCAGCATTTCCCACTGATGCCCGTCCGGCTCGTTCCAGTAGACGATGGAGCCGCCATGTTCCTCGTCCACCCTGTGGTCGATCGGTCCGTGAACAGCGCTGCGATAGGCGATGCCCGCCGCCTTGATACGCCCCAGGATCGCCTCGAATTCTTTCGGGCTCACTCGGAAGCAGAAGTGGATCAGCGGAAACGGCTCACCCCATTCATCGAAGTCCAGCGTCAGCCCGTCGTTGACATAGACCGGCACGAACGGACCGATGCCGGTTTCCGACCAGGGCACATCGAGCAGTTCAGCAAGGAGTCTTGCTGAGCGCAGTTTGTCGCGCGCCGGCACCATCAGGTGGTCGAGTTGGATGGCCATGACAATCTCCGTGCAGGTTTGCGCCTTCCGCCCGATCTAACTGCAGCGCAGAAGCGCTACCTCCGCCAATCCGTCTGACGAGGGGTCTGTGCTGCTCGCCGGCGCGCAGGGCACGGGGGCCGGGGTGAGGGGAGCAGGTTAGTGCGACAGCCTGTACGGCCTGTGTCAGAGGGTTACCTTCAACGCGGAACCAGCTAACGCAGGCATAGGCGGTTCATTCGCCTGGGGCAACGTAACTGTCCCTGGCTCATGCCCGGCGGAACTGCTTGCGGTAGGCAGACGGGGAGATCGAGAAGGCTGCTGTGAAATGCCGACGCAGCGACACGGTAGAGCCGAAACCAACGATATCGGCGATGTGCTCCATCGGCTTGTCACTGGTTTCCAGCAGGCGCTGCGCCGCGGACAGGCGATGGCCGAGGAGCCATTGGGTCAGCGTGGCGCCGGTCCTGGCCTTGAAGCGCCGGGTAAAGTTGCGTCGGCTCAATCCTGCGCGACTGGCCAGTTGGTCCAGTCCCAGGGGCTGATCGAGGTGTTCGATCGCCCAGTCCAGGGCCTTGCTCAGCAGGTCGTTGCCAGTGGGCTTGGGCAGCGGCTGCTCGATGTACTGCGCCTGGTCGCCGTTGCGGCAGGGGGCGACCACCAGGCGTCGTGCCACGTTGTTGGCCACTTCGGCGCCGTGGTCCTGGCGCAGCAGGTGCAGGCAACAGTCAATGGCCGCAGCGGTTCCTGCCGAGGTGAGGATGTCGCCGTCGTTGTGGAACAGCGCCTTCTGGTCCAGTTGCACATTGGGGTACTTGCGGGCGAAGTCGCTGCCCCATACCCAGTGGGTGGAAGCCGTGCGTCCATCGAGCAAGCCTGCCTCGGCCAGCACGAAGGCGCCCAGGCACAGGCCCACGATGCGCGCGCCGCGCTGGTGCGCCATGCGCAGGGCCTCGAGGAGGGCTTCCGGCGGCCGCTCATCGGGGTCGCGCCAGGCAGGAATGATCACGGTATCGGCTTGAGCCAGCGCCGACAGGTCGTGTTGCACGGCCACATCGAACCCGGACAGAGTCGGCACAAGGCCGGTTCGCTCACCGCAGATCAGCAGGCGATAGCGGGCCACGCCCAGTCGGGCGAGGTTGTCGCCGAAGACGATGCAGGGCACCGAGAGATGAAACGAACTGATCCCGTCGAACGCGATCACCGCGATGGTGTGCTCTTCCATTGAGTTCCCGGCAGTCATTGATTTGGCCCAAAACGATCACTTGTTGGCTTCCGGCGTGCTTTCGGCCAATGCGTTGCTGCCGGAAGCTTTCACCACTTTCCGGCAATGGCCGGGAAAGAGCGTTGAAGCATACAGACGAGTGAGGCAAAACCATGAGTCACCCAACCATTCGCAACCTGACCGGCGCCGCCGCGCCCGAGTCCATCGACCCGACGCGCAGCGCGTTGCTGCTGATCGACTTCCAGAACGAGTACTTCACCGGCCGCATGCCGCTGCCGGACGGCGAGCGCGCCCTGCGCAATGCCCGGCGCCTCGCTGAGCACGCCGACCAGTCGGGCATTCCGGTATTCCACGTCCAGCATGTGACCCCGGCGGGCAGCCCGATCTTTGCCGAAGACAGTGCCAGTGGCGCCTTCCATCGTGATCTGCAGCCCGCAGCGCAGCACCGGGTGGTGCGCAAGACTTCGGTCAGCGTGTTCCCGACCACCGATCTCGATCAACAGTTGCGTGATGCGGGCGTCGATACGCTAATCATCGCCGGCTTGATGACCCATGCCTGCGTGGCGGGCGCAGCACGCGATGCGGTGCCCCTGGGGTACTCGGTGCTGGTGGCTGGCGACGCCTGCGCCACCCGCGACCTGGACAGCGGCGATGGCGTCGATCACGCCGCCCTGCACCGCGCTGCGCTGGCGAGCATCGACGACACCTTCGGCGACATCCTCAGCACCGAACAGATCCTGGCGCTACAGCTGCGCTAGTCTCTCGCGCCGCACAGTGAGGGCCGGGCACGGCCTTCACTGCTCGCCACTACGCCTTGCTCTTCGGCTTGGGAGCCGTCTTGCTCCAGCGCCGCTCGATGGCGCCGCTCGATGCTGCCTTCAGCAGCCGCTTGAAGGTCGGGCACTCCGAATGGCTCGGGGCGGGGCAGGCGGCCGCATGGCGCAGGCCATCGCTCATGGCTTTCAGACGCTTGACCAGGGCATCGATCTCATCGGCCTTGGCCGCCAGCAGCTCACGGTCGATGTTCGGTTCGCCGTTGGGCGAGAACATTGAGCGGATCTCATCCAGGGATAAGCCGGCCGCCTGCCCGAGGGAGATCAGTGCCAGCTGGTCAAGGATGCCGGGCGCGAACCAGCGCCTGGTCCCTTGTTGGCTGAGGGATGTGATCAGCCCCTTCTTTTCGTAGTAGCGCAGCGTGGAGGAGGGGAGTCCCGTGCGTCGGGCGACCTCGGCAATGTCCATCTGTAGCCCCTTGACTTGAAGTTGACTTCAACTTGCAGAGTGAGCTCGACACTTCCCGTCGTCAACGAACAAGGGGCTCACATGAACGACATCATCAAGGTGGTCTGCATAGGAATCGGCGCCACCGCCGTCATGGACATCTGGCTGCTCTTTCTCAAGCGCCTGGGCGTTCCATCGCTCAACTTCGCCTTCATCGGGCGCTGGGTTGGCCACCTGCTACAGGGCCGCATCGCTCACGATGCCATTGCCAAGGCAGAACCCATTCCTGGTGAGCTGGCATTGGGCTGGGGTACCCATTACGCCATCGGCATCGGATTCGCGAGCTTGCTGGTGATGCTGGCCGGAACCGACTGGGCGGCCAACCCGACCCTGCTGCCTGCCGTACTGGTGGGCATGGGTACGGTCGTCGCGCCGTTGCTGGTGATGCAGCCGGCCATGGGTGCGGGCTTCTTCGCAAGCAAAACCCCAACGCCACTGAAGAACTGCCTGCGCAGCCTCGCCAACCACAGCGTCTTCGGCCTGGGGATGTTCCTCGCCGCCATCCTGGTGGACGGGATCGTCCGCTGATTTCCACCCTCGTCACCCCATCACGTGGAGCCGCACTTCATGAAAAAACTTGCCGTCATCTACCACAGCGCCCATGGGCACACTGAACACATTGCCCGGCAGATCTGCGAAGGCGCCCAGGACATGACCAATACCGAAGTCCACCTGCTCAGGGCGGACGACCTCGCCACGGCGCCTGATCAACTGTTGCAATTCGATGGATTCGTCCTGGGCTCGCCCACCTATTTCGGCGGCGTTTCCGGGGTCTTCAAGACGTTCATGGATGCCACAGGGCCGCTTTGGCGTGCCCAGAAACTGAAAGGGCGCCTGGCAGCCGGCTTCACCGTGTCGTCACTGGCGGCAGGCGATAAACAGTCGACCTTGATGGCGCTGTTCGTCTTCTCCATGCAGCACGGCATGCTTTGGGTGGGCAATCCCATCCTGCCAGAGCAGCACGCGGGTGTTCCTTACCAAGAAGCTGCCAACCGACTGGGTTCCTGGTCGGGTCTCATGGCCCAGTCCAGTCACTCGGCACCAGCCGACCAGTTCGCGCCGGGAGATGTGAAGACCGCAAGAATGTTCGGCCGGAACGTCGCCGAGGCCCTTCACCGGCTGAACGTGGAGGCAGTGTCATGATTCCCCGCCGTTTCGCCCCGCTGCTGTTCGGCCTGATCCTTTCCGGGCTCATGTCCCTGCTGGTGTCCGGCATCTCCACCTGGCGCGCCGCCGGGCCGGTGCCGGACTTTCCCGCGCTCTGGCTCGGTGCCTGGCTCATGGCCTGGCTGGTCGCCTTTCCCGTGGTGCTGCTGGTGTCGCCAATGGCGCGCCGGCTGGTGGAGGTGTTGGTAGGGAGGGGCTGAAGCACGTCACGAGGGCGTAGATTGAGTCGGGCGGCGTTCCGCGAGCGAAGCGAAACCCAACGCCTGGCGGATTGGCCCGCCTCAATTCAACCGATACTTCGCCAGCTCATCCTTGGTCAGCACGCGCATGCGCGTCGGCTCGATGCTGTTCATCTCGTCCAGCAGGCTCAGGGGGACGTTCATGTCCCTGAGGTAGGCGGTCGGGCTGTAGCCGACGCCGGTGGGGGCTGCGAGGGCGGAGTCGCCGTGGGGGAAGTAGGGGCGGTGCAGGCCCACGTAGCCGCGTACGGTCCTGGTGCGACCGGCGGCCAGCAGGTAGACGCAAGTCCCCTGGCACACACCGTCGGTGGGCACCATCACGTCGAATCCGGTTTCCCGCAGCAACCGGCCCATGCGGATGGCTTCGGTGACGCTGCCGCCGATGCTGTCCAGCAGCGCAAGCTTGCGGTCGAACTTGCCGGGGTTGGCACGCAGGCCCTTCATCAGCGCTTCGTAGTCACCGGGGGCGATGTCTTCCGAAACCTGCACGGCGAGTATCCGGCCCGCCTTGGTGTTCTGGACGGGCTGGACTTCCACCTTGGCGAAGGTGGCGGCCGAGCAAAGGGTGGCAAGGCAGAAGACGACGGCCCGGATTGCGGTACGGCTCATGGAGCAGGCTCTTTCTGGGGAACGGTTGGCGACGGTCGGAGAAGATACCGAAAAAAGGTGCCAAGTCTCCATATGACTTGAAAAGGGGCGTTCGTCGGGCGGGCAATCAGGGGGGATGAGGGGAAATTGCGGCAACATATGAGAGGCATTATCATTCGCGACTTTCTGTTTCCGGCTTCTCCCAATCCCCTAGATGCGCAAGCGCGAACACGGATTCTTCGAACATTATGAAGAGCTCATCGGCACCTGGACCCGCCGACTGAGAAGCCGCCATCGCGCCGAGGATTTCGCCCACGATGCATTCGTCCGGGTGCTGGAGGCCGAGCAGGAAAACGTCAAGCAGCCCCGTGCCTACCTCCACCAGACGACCCGCAACATTGCGGTCGACCATTTCCGCCGCGAGGAACGTCGCGCCCAACTGGAGGTGGACATCGCAGGTGACGGCGATGAGTCGAAGGATGATCCCGAATCCTATATGCACGCAGTCCAGTTGGCGGATTCCATCGAAAAGGCCCTGGCCGAATTGCCGGTGAACTGCCGCCAGGTGTTCGTCTGGCAGAAGCTCGAAGGGCTGAGCCAGGCCGAGATCGCCGAGCGCCTGGGGTTATCCAGGAACATGGTCGAGCGGTATATGATCCGCACCATTCGTCACCTGCGTGAGCGCCTGGATTTGAGCGCCACATGAACCGGAACCACCCCACAGGGCATCAAGCCCCGAGCCATGGACACCAACCGCAGCCTGATTCCCGCCATCTGGATGGCAGCCTGATGAAGCAAGCCGATTCCGCCGACTGCAAGGTGCGCGATGAAGCCGCCCGGTGGTTCAGTCGCAACCGCGACCCCGAGCAGGGCATCGACGAACGCCGCCTCTTTGAATCCTGGCTGGCGGCGGATGCGTCGCACCGATCCGAGTACCGCCTGCTGGAACGGATGTGGATCGCCGCCGATCTGATTCCCGAGCAACGCTTGCGTGAGCTCTGCACCGCAGAAGTCCGACCTTTACCGGTGCGGTCGCGCCGGCGCTTCCTGCAAGGCGCGCTTGCCGCAGCGGCCAGTGTGGTGCTGGCGGGCGGCGCGACCTACGTTTTCGATCCGTTCTCGTTACGGGGCGAAAGCTACGCAACCCAATTAGGCGAACGCCGCCAGGTCACCCTGGCCGACGGCTCGACCCTCGACCTCAATGGACGCACCCGTATCACCGTTATCTACAGCGCAGACCGCAGGCTGGTGCGCCTGGAGGCCGGCGAAGCGATGTTCGGCGTGACGCCGGACAAGGCACGCCCCTTCGTGGTCGAGGCCGGAGCAGGTCGCGTCACCGTCACCGGCACTCGTTTCAATGTTCGCCGGGATGCGTCAGGCGTGCGCGTGGCCGTGGAGTCGGGGCGAGTGCTGGTCGCGGGCGAACAGGGCGAGGCCAGCCGTCCCCTGCTGGCCGGTGACGGGGTCCGGGTGGCGGCAGATGGCGTGGTCGGGCCTGTGCAGCGCATCGATATCGCGAGCATTACCGCCTGGCGCGAGGGCAAGCTGATCTTCAATGACGTGCCGCTCGCAGAAGTGGCGCAAGAGGTGTCCCGTTACCGGGAACTACCCCTGAGGGTTATGCCGGAAGTGGCCGATTTGCGCTTCTCCAGCGTGTTCCGCGCCGATGATACAAACGCCTTGCTGGCGGCCCTTCCGCGCATCCTTCCGGTCAAGGTCAGGACCCTGCCTGACGGTTCAAGCGAAATAATTCCGTTTTAGATTCAGGTTTTTCTTCTGTCGTTCGTCTTCTCGTCCGACTCTTTGCGCCCAGTGAAGTGCAGGGCGCTTTCTTTCAGGACCGGACGAACGTGAACAACGAAGTAACGCAACAAGCTGTGTCGCCAGATTCCTCCCGCAAGACTCCCCGCACACAACGCTGGCTGCCCCTGAGCCTGGCCATCGCCCTGGCTGTCGGCAGCCTCGGCGCTGAAGCTGCCGAGCGCACTGAAGTCCATATTCCCGCGCAATCCCTGGCCGGGGCCCTGGGGCAACTGGGCAAGCAGACGTCGCTACAGCTGTTCTTCAGCCCTGACCTGGTGGCCGGCAAGCAGGCTCCCGCAGTGGATGGCAACCTGCTGCCGGAAGAAGTCCTCGCGACCTTGCTGCAAGGCAGTGGCCTGACCTTCGACCTCACCGACGGTACCGCCATCCTGCGTCGCGTCTCCAGCGAAGAGCAGGGCGCTTCGGCCATGGAACTGCCAGCTTCGAGCATCACCGTCGTAGGTGACTGGTTGGGTACTGCCGAAGATGCCGTGGTGCAGAACCATCCCGGAGCCCGCACCGTGGTGCGCCGCGAGGCGATGGTCGAGAAGGGCGCAATGAACGTGCGTGACGCCTTGCGCGCGGTACCCGGCGTGCAGGTCCAGGAGTCCAACGGTACCGGCGGCAGCGATATTGCCCTCAACCTCGGGGTGCGCGGCCTGACTTCGCGTCTTTCCCCGCGCTCCACTGTACTGATCGACGGTGTGCCGGCCGCCTTCGCTCCCTATGGCCAGCCGCAGCTGTCGATGGCACCGATCTCCATCGGTAACCTCGACAGCATCGACGTGGTCCGGGGCGCTGGCTCCGTGCGCTATGGCCCGCAGAACGTTGGCGGCGTAATCAACTTCGTGACCCGCGCCATCCCGGAGAAGTTCTCCGGCGAAGTCGGCACCACCATGGAAGACACCGCCCACGGTGGCTGGAAGTACCTCAACAACGCTTTTCTCGGCGGTACCGCCGACAACGGCATCGGCGCCGCGCTGCTCTACTCGGGCGTGAACGGTGACGGTTACCGCGACGGCAACAACAACAACGACATCGACGACGTCATGCTCAAGACCCACTGGGCGCCTACCGAGCAGGACGACATCTCGCTGAACTTCCATTACTACGATGCCACCGCCGACATGCCGGGCGGCCTCACCCAGGCGCAGTACGATGACAACCCATTCCAGTCCGACCGCGACTGGGATGACTTCAGTGGCCGTCGCAAGGACGTCTCGCTGAAGTACCTGCGCCAGATCGACGACGTCACCCAGTTCGAAGTCCTGACCTACTACAGCGACAGCTTCCGTGGCAGCCATATCGCCAGCCGCGACAAGGCTTTCCTGAGCTCCTTCCCGCGCAGCTACTACACCTACGGCTTCGAGCCGCGTGTTTCGCGCATCTTTTTCGCCGGTGACAGCACTCACGAAGTGGGTGTTGGCTATCGCTACCTGAAGGAAGCCATGCACGAAGAGACCAGCCGCGTGCGTCTGGTGAACAACGTGCCGACGCCCACTACCGGCCCATCGGCAGACGGTCACGTCTACCAGGACCGCACCGGCGGAACCGAGGCCAATGCCTTCTACATCGACGACAAGATCGATGTCGGCAACTGGACCATCACCCCCGGAGTGCGCTTCGAGAGCATCAACACCGACTGGCATGACCGCCCGGTGCGCGGCACCAACGGTGTGCCGGTGCAGGAGAAGAACCGCAGCAAGGACTACAACGAGCCGCTGCCGGCTATCAGCGTGATGTATCACCTCTCCGATGCCTGGAAGCTTTTCGCCAACTACGAGACCTCGTTCGGCAGCCTGCAGTATTTCCAGATCGGCCAGGGCGGCATCGGCGACAGTACTGCCAATGGCCTGGAGCCTGAGAAGGCCAAGACCTACGAGGTCGGTACCCGTTACAACGGCGACACCTGGGGCGGCGAAGCGACGCTGTTCTACATCGACTTCGACCATGAGCTGCAGTACATCAGCAACGACGTGGGCTGGACCAACCTGGGCGCCACCAAGCACCAGGGCCTGGAATTGTCCGGCCACTACAACCTGGATGAACTGCTTTCCGGCCTGAGCCTGACCGGCACCTACACCTTCACCCGTGCCACCTACGAAGGCGACATCCCGGGCTTCAAGACCCGTGACCTGCCGTTCTACTCGCGTCATGTGGCCAACGTCGGCCTGCGTTACCAGGTCGATCGCTGGACCTACAACTTCGACGGCTACGCCCAGTCCGGCCAACGCGCACCGGGCACCGGTATCGATGCCAACGGCAACTTCACCGGCGACTACATCACTGAACCGACCGCCGATGGCCAGTTCGGCGACATCCCCGGCTACGTGACCTGGAGCGCCCGCGGTGCCTATGACTTTGGCGAACAGCTGTCCAACCTGAAGCTGGGTGTGGGGGTGAAGAACATCTTCGACAAGCAGTACTTCACCCGTTCCAGCGACAACAACGCGGGCATCTACGTCGGCCAGCCGCGCACCTGGTACATCCAGGCCAGCGTAGGGTTCTGACGCGAGGGCATGATTCTCCTGTGGGGCGATTTCAATCGCGAGTGAACTCGCTCCCACAGTAGAACCCGTGCTCTAGCCAGTCTGCGTCGAGCAACTCCCTCCTCAAACCGATGGGCAGACCTTTGGTCTGCCTGGCGAATGAATTCGCCCCCACCGGAAATCCATCCCCCAGCCGGTCTCAGTCCCAATCATCCGGCTTCTTGTCCTTGCTCGGCGCCTTGTCGCTGATGCGTTTCACGTCTGCCGCCGGAACCTGCTCCGGCGGCTGGCTCGGGCCCTGGGGTTTGGGCGCGGGCGTGCGTACGTTGGGGTCGCTGTTCATCACGGGCACCTCCGGTTTCTCTGTCTCGTAAGCCCAGCACATGGTGGCGTATCGCGCTGGCCACTGGTCGCCCGGCGGGTTTCATCGGCTGGACGCTGCCTTTGCCAAGGCAGGGCCTAGACTGGAAGCCATCGCCACAAGGAGGCAGGGCCATGAGCAGCAACGTTGACCTGAACCAGCGACCACCCTACGACCCGGTGATCGAGACCATTGCGGACTACGTGCTGAATTACCGGGTGGAGTCTGCGGAGGCGCTGGACACGGCCCGCAACTGCCTGATGGACAGCCTCGGTTGCGCACTGATGGCATTGCGCTTTCCCGAGTGCTCCAAGTTGCTCGGACCACTGGTCGAAGGTACCCAGGTTCCCCAGGGTGCAAGGGTGCCGGGCACCGCCTACCGGATGGACCCGGTCAAAGCGGCCTGGGACCTTGGCGCGATGATCCGTTGGCTGGACTTCAACGACACCTGGCTGGCAGCGGAGTGGGCGCACCCGTCCGACAACCTGGGTGGCATCCTTGCGGTGGCCGACCACCTGTCGCAAAGGCGCGTGGCCAGGGGCGAGTCGCCGCTGAGCATGCGCCTGGTGCTGGAGGCCATGGTCAAGGCCCATGAGATACAGGGCGTCATGGCCCTGGAGAATTCCTTCAACCGCGTCGGGCTGGATCACGTGGTGCTGGTCAAGCTGGCGTCCACCGCCGTCTGCGCCTGGTTGATGGGTGCCAGTCGCGAGCAGATGCTCTCGGCCATCTCCCATGCCCTGGTGGATGGCCAGGCCCTGCGCACCTACCGCCATGCGCCAAATGCCGGTTCGCGCAAGTCGTGGGCGGCGGGTGATGCCACCAGTCGGGGAGTACGCCTGGCCGATATCGCCATGCGGGGCGAGATGGGTGTCCCCGGCGTGCTCAGTGCACCCCAATGGGGCTTCTACGACGTGTCCTATAGCCACACCAACAAGGACCTGGCCACCAAGCCACTGGAAAAACACCACTTCAGCCTGCCGCAGGCGTTTGGCAGCTACGTGATGGAAAACATCTTGTTCAAGGTCAGCTATCCCGCCGAATTCCACGGCCAGACAGCCTGCGAAGCGGCGGTGCGGTTGCACCCCCTGGTGCGCAATCGCATCACGGAGATCGACCGCATCGTCATCACCACCCAGGAATCGGCCATTCGCATCATTTCCAAGGAAGGCGCCCTGGCCAACGCAGCCGACCGCGACCATTGCCTGCAGTACATGACTGCGGTTGCCCTGGCCTACGGCGACCTGACGGCCGAGCACTACGAAGATGACTTCCACCAGTCCCATCCGATCATCGACCGCCTGCGCGAATGCATGGAGGTGGTCGAAGACCCACGTTACAGCCGTGAGTACCTGGAGGCGGACAAGCGGTCCATCGCCAATGCCGTGCAGGTTTTCTACAAGGACGGCCGTCACACCGAGAAGGTGGAGGTTGAGTACCCCATGGGCCATCGTCGCCGGCGCAATGAGGGCATGCCGTTGCTGGAAAACAAGTACAAGGCCAGCCTGGCGACCCGCTTTGCCCCCCATCGCTGCGCGCAAATCCTGACCTTGTGCAAGGACCAGGCGGCCCTGGAGGCGATGCCGGTCGACCGTTTCGTGGAACTCTTCGTTGGCTAGATGACCCAGTGTGAAGGGAGCCCGGACCGGAACTCCCTGGCGGGGCTCGCCGGTTATTCACCTGCGAGGCTCCAATGCAGTCGCATCAATCGTCGTAATGGTCGCGCCCGCGGCACACCTTTTCCTTGTCGAAGACTTCTCTGGACGCGTCGATGCGTACCCGACAGGGACCGTCACGGTAGTCGCGGTGCCAGTCGCCACGGCGCCAGGTCTTGCCGCGTCCGTCCGGGCAGCGGATGACCTTCCGGTAGTAGCCGCGGTCGGTAATCTCCTTCACCCGGCAGGGGCCGTCGCGGTAGTGCTCGACCCGGCCATCATCCCTGTCCCGTCTGTGGTCGGCCTGGGCACTCTGCACGGTGCCGGCAAGGGTTGCGACCAGAATGAACACACCCACTAGCGGGCCTGTTTTCATTGCTTTACCTCGATTCCGATACGACTGGAGTTGGCCAGTGACCACGCGCTCATCGCGATACTCGACCTGGCGACGATTAAGACCGCGCGGCGGCAGTTTTGCTCCGTGGTGCAGCGCGTCCGAACGAGGTACGGGGGAGGGTGGTCATACCTATACTTATGGAACCTGGGCCGACTGGCCCACGGGGCGGGCAAACCTTCATGAGCGCTGCGCAAGTTCCCCTTGGAATCCGAGTGGAACAGGTGCCCGGCAGGCTCCTCGGAACCCCGGGTATGCTGCTTTCGATGTTGATCGTCATCCTTGCGCTGACGCTCGGCGGGTGCGCGTCGAAACCGGTACCACCTCCGGTGGTGGTCTCCCAGGCCACCTGGCGACAAGTTGACCGGGACATCGCAGCCGCCTCGCTTGCCGCCACCAGCCAGGCCCGTCGCTACGCCCAGGACTCCATGGATCACTGGATGGACCTGATCTACCAGCGAACCGATAGCGAGTTCCTCCCCTGGTTCTCCAGTTTCTGGACCCGCAAGTGGCTGAGCATGAAAGTGGGCTGGTATCGCCTGAGCTCCGACGGCGAACGGGAACAAACGGTGAACCGGCTGGCCGCCTACCTGCAGGAGGAATACGACGAGCAGGTGCTGCAGCCGGTTGCCCGCGAACTGGATCCGGACGACATCATGGAGCAGACCACGCGTACCTACATCCAGCAGCTCGACGAACGCCTGCAACTGATACCCCAGCGTTTCGGCGTGCCCGGCGACCAGTTCAACCAGCATTTACAGCAGATCCCGGCCATCGAAATGGCGCCTCCGGGCAAGAGTGCCTCCCTCTACCAGGTCCTTAGGGCTGACCCGCTGGAGGAACTGCCGGCCTATGCCTCGCTCATGGACCGGATTCGCAATGCGCCGAGCGGCGCCGGCGCCTGGACTACCGATGACGGGCTGTCGCGCATCACTCGCGACACCAGCGCGCAGCTGGAGTCGGAATTGGCTACCAGCGGTGCCGCCAGTGTCGTCACCAGCTTCATGGGGCGAGTCGCGGGTCCTGTGTTGTCCCTTGGCTTCACTGGTATGAGCGCCATGCTCCACGAGGAAGGGCGGGCTGATCGTGAAGCCACCTTGCGCAAGAGCCTCAACGAAGCCTTCGACGAAGAATGGCTGGAGATGATGCGCAATCCGGAAGTGGGTGTGATGGCCGGGGTGATCCACTTGTCCGGGCAGGTGGAAGGCAGCCTGACGCAAATCAGGACCCAGCCCATCCAGTTCCAGCCGCTGCCGCGAGTGATGCCTGCCGAGTAACCTGCCAATTCGTCGGCCGGGGGCTGGCGCTACTCCCTGGATTCCACCTGTCGAACACCGATTGCACCACTGAGTTTCGCGGCGCGACCGGTGCTTTTCCGCTGCGCGGTTGTGCCTGTCACGAAATGCGAAGCAGCTGACGCCCTATGAGAAGCAGCCGCAGGGGGGGATGCCTAGAGTCCAATCCATGGGTCCGTGACCCGACTACAAGAATCCAGATTGGAGATAAGGCATGGCCAAAGCGGTTCGGTTTTATGAAGCTGGGGGGCCGGAAGTACTTCGTTATGAAGAGGTCGAGGTTGCTGATCCTGGTCCGGGCGAAGTTCGTATTCGCCACGTCGCCGTGGGCCTGAACTACGCCGACACCTATTTCCGCAACGGTACCTATCCCATTCCGCTGCCCAACGGCATTGGCGTCGAAGCCGCCGGTGTGGTCGTGGCGGTCGGCGCGGGCGTGACCAATGTCGCCCTGGGCGACCGGGTCACCTACACCGGCTTCCTCAACACGCTCGGCGCCTACAGCACCGAGCGCCTGGTGTCTGCCGCGCCGCTGATCAAGCTGCCCGAGACCATCGCCTTCGAAACCGCCGCGGCCATGACCATGCGCGGTCTGACCTCCGCCTACCTGATGCGTCGCATCTACGACTTCAAGGAAGGCGACAGCATCCTCCTGCATGCCGCTGCCGGCGGTGTCGGCCTGATCGTCTCGCAGTGGGCGAAGCTGCTCGGCTTGACCGTGATCGGCACCGTGTCCACCGAGGCCAAGGCGGAAGTCGCCCGCTTCCATGGCTGCGATCACGTCATCAACTACAGCGAAGAAGACATCGCCCAGCGTGTGCGTGAACTGACGGGTGGCCGCGGCGTCGACGTCGTGTTCGACAGCGTGGGCAAGAACACCTTCAACGCGTCCCTGGATTCGCTCCGCCGCCGCGGCCTGCTGGTGTGCGTCGGTACTGCGTCGGGTCCCGTACCGGCCTTCGATCCGGTCCTGCTGGCCATGAAGGGTTCGCTGTTCGTCACCCGTCCGGCCCTGGCCGACTACATTGCCGACCCGGCGGAGAAGGCTGAGCTGGTGGGCGAGCTGTTCGATCACGTCGGCAGCGGTCGCATCAAGATCGATATCAACCAGCACTACGCGCTGGAAGATGCGGTCCAGGCCCATCGGGATCTTGAATCGCGCAAGACCACCGGTTCGTCCATCTTCGTCATCTGAGGTCGCTGGCCATGAAAGTCGAGCAACTTACTTGCGCCATCGGCGCCGAAATCAGCGGTGTGAACCTGGGCGATGCTTCCCGTGACGACGGCCTGTTCGCCGAAATCAAGGCGCTGCTGCTCAAGCACAAGGTGCTGTTCCTGCGCGACCAGAAGATCAGTCGTGCCGAGCACGTGGCCTTCGCCCGCCGCTTCGGCGAGCTGGAAGACCATCCGGTGGCCGGCAGCGATCCGGAACACCCGGGCCTGGTCCGTATCTACAAGGACCCGGATCAGCCCAACGACCGCTACGAGAACGCCTGGCACACCGATGCCACCTGGCGCGACGCACCGCCCATGGGCTGCGTGCTGCGCTGCGTGGAGTGCCCGCCGGTCGGTGGCGACACCATGTGGGCGAACATGGCGTTGGCCTACGAAAAGCTGCCTGAAGACGTGAAGCAGCGTATCGAGGGCCTGCGCGCCCGCCACAGCATCGAAGCGAGCTTCGGTGCGGCCATGCCCGCCGAGAAGCGCCTGGCGCTCAAGGCCATGTACCCGGACGCCGAGCATCCGGTGGTGCGCATCCACCCGGAAACCGGCGAGAAGGTGCTGTTCGTCAATGCCTTCGCCACCCACTTCACCAACTTCCACACGCCTGAGCGCGTGCGCTACGGCCAGGACTACAGCATGGGCGGCAGCGACCTGCTGCGCTACCTGGTCAGCCAGGCCTACATCCCGGAATACCAGGTGCGCTGGCGCTGGCAGAAGAACAGCGTGGCGATCTGGGACAACCGCTCTACCCAGCATTACGCCGTGATGGATTACCCGCCCTGCGTTCGCAAGATGGAACGCGCCGGAATCATCGGCGACAAGACTTTCTGACCACTGATCCGTCCGGCCGGAACTATCCGGCCGGGGTCCCCTGAACAAGAACTTACCGAGGACACCCACCATGCAATTCTTCGACGATTCCCTGCACCCTGAAAATATGGAAAAGGTGGTCATCACCGTGGCGCCCTATGGCCCCGAGTGGATGCCGGCAGACTTCCCGGAAGACATCCCGGTGACCATGGACGAGCAGGTCCAGAAAGCCGTCGATTGCTATGAAGCGGGCGCCACTGTGCTGCACCTGCACGTGCGTGAGCTCGATGGCACCGGGTCCAAGCGCCTGTCCAAGTTCAATGAACTGATCGCCGGTGTGCGTGAAGCCGTGCCGGACATGATCATCCAGGTGGGCGGCTCCATCTCCTTCGCCCCCGAGGGCGAAGGTGAAGCAGCCAAGTGGCTGTCCGACGACACCC
This sequence comes from Pseudomonas sp. JS3066, assembly GCF_036328175.1. Lineage (NCBI taxonomy): Bacteria > Pseudomonadati > Pseudomonadota > Gammaproteobacteria > Pseudomonadales > Pseudomonadaceae > Pseudomonas > Pseudomonas sp. JS3066. Next base: position 2,806,521 of record NZ_CP143312.1, on the reverse strand, counting down.
GCCACATGCTGGCCGAACTGACTCCGAAGCCGGACCAGGTCACCGTGGCCATCAACACCACCCAGATGAACATCATGGAGCTGCTCTATCCGGAGTACCTGAAAGGCACCTCCCTGGAGAACCCGGTCTACCAGGCCGCCTACAGCGAAATGACCGTGCCTGCCGGCCCGGCCTGGGTCGAGGAACACCTCAAGCGCCTGATGGCCAACGGCATCCAGCCGCACTTCCAGCTTACCGGCATGCATGCCCTGGAAACCCTCGAGCGCCTGGTGCGCAAGGGTGTCTACAAGGGTCCGCTGAACCTGACCTGGATCGGCATTGGTGGCGGCTTCGATGGCCCCAACCCGTTCAACTTCTTCAACTTCATTCACCGCGCCCCGAACGGTGGCACCCTCACCGCCGAGTCGCTGCTGAAGAACGTCCTGCCGTTCAACACCATGGCGCTCGCGATGGGCCTGCACCCGCGTGTCGGCATCGAGGACACCATCATCGACCAGCACGGCAAGCGCTTCTCGTCCGTGCAGCAGATCCAGCAGACCGTGCGCATCGCCCACGAACTGGGTCGCGAAATCGCGTCCGGCAAGGAAGCGCGCGAGATCTACAAGATCGGCGTCGAGTACAAGGACGTGGAAGAGACCCTGCGCATGAACGGTATGGCACCGAACCGCCAGCCGGGTCAGAAACACGTGCCCATGCGTACCTGACCGGCGTAGCCAGAAGGGCCGGCCCACAAAGTCGGCCCCGGCGGGGCGCTAACCGCGCTTCCGCCAGCTAGCGTGACAAAAACAACTACACGCACAGATTCAAGGTAACCGCGATGGCCTTTCATTCCGCTGCCACCGCCGATTTCGATCAATCGGCCGTGCACGTCCCCCGCACCTACGCCTGGGTAGTCTTCGCCCTGACGTTCGGCCTGCTGATTTCCGACTACATGTCGCGGCAGGTGCTCAACGCAGTATTCCCGCTGCTCAAATCCGAATGGACGCTCACCGATTCCCAGCTTGGCCTGCTCAGCGGCATCGTCGCGCTGATGGTGGGGCTGCTGACTTTCCCGCTATCGCTTCTGGCGGACCGCTGGGGGCGAGTGAAGAGCCTGGTGTTGATGGCCATGCTCTGGAGCCTGGCAACCCTGGGTTGCGGCCTGGCGAAGAACTACGAGCATATGTTCATCGCCCGCTTCCTGGTGGGCGTGGGCGAGGCGGCCTATGGCAGTGTCGGCATCGCAGTGGTGCTGTCGGTGTTCCCCCGCGAGATGCGCGCCACCATCACTGGCGCCTTCATGGCCGGAGGCATGTTCGGCTCGGTACTGGGCATGGCCCTGGGCGGCGTCCTGGCACAACACCTGGGTTGGCGCTGGTCCTTCGCCGGCATGGCGGTCTTCGGCCTGGCGCTGGCGCTGGTCTATCCGCTGGTGGTCAAGCAGTCGCGCATCGGTAGTCCGCTGCCGGCGCCGAGCGCAACGGACGAGTTCCCTTGCCGCCGCCCACTGAAAACCCTGTTCGCCAGCCGCTCGGTGATCGCCGCCTACGTCGGCAGCGGCTTGCAGCTGTTCGTCGGTGCAGCGGTGATGGTGTGGTTCCCCAGCTACCTCAATCGCTACTACCAGATGGGCACCGACAAGGCCGGTGCTGTCGCGGCCATCATCGTGCTCACCGGCGGTGCCGGCATGATCGTCTGCGGCATTCTCAGTGATCGCCTGTGCCGCAATGCCCCGGACCGCAAGATCGCCCTGGCCATCGCCTACTGCCTGATCAGTTGCGTGCTGCTGTCGGTGGCCTTCCAGATGGCACCCGGCGTAGCACAGCTGGTAACCATCGCCCTGGCCATGCTGGTGGCGACCGGCACGTCCGGCCCAGCCGGCGCCATGGTCGCCAACCTGACCCACTACTCGATCCATGGCACCGCGTTCGCCACCCTGACTTTGGCCAACAACCTGCTTGGCCTGGCGCCCGGACCCTATGTCACTGGCGTACTGGCCGACCACTTCGGCCTGGATCGCGCCTTCCAGTTGATTCCGTTGATCAGCATCGCAGCGGCCCTGGTGTTCTGGTACGGCAAGCGCCACTACCAGAAGGACATTCAGAAGCTCTCGCCGCTGATGGCAAGTGAGGAACGTTAATGAAACCGCTGTTGGTCGAAATGACTTTCGACTTTATCTGTCCCTGGTGCCTGATCGGCAAGCGCAACCTGGAGAAGGCTCTGGGCCAACTCTCCGCGACGCGGCTGGATGTCGCCGTCGAGCTTCGCTGGAAAGGCGTACAACTGCTGCCTGACCTGCCGGCCCAGGGTGTGCCCTTCATGGAGTTCTACCTGCAGCGGCTCGGCAGTGAGGAGATGGTGCGCGCGCGCCAGGAACAGGTACGGGAAGCCGCCTACCACGCTGACGTGGATGTGGATCTGCAACGCATCGCGACCATGCCCAACACCGCCAACGCGCACCGCCTGCTGGCGCTGGCCACGGAGCAGGGCAGTGCGCGTCAGGTCGACGCATTGCTGGAGCGCCTGTTCGCCAGCTACTTCCAGAACGGCGAGGACATTGGCAGCAGCGAGCTGTTGCTGCGCCTGGCCAGGCAATGCGGCTTCGATCCGCGTCGCCTCGAAGCGGTGCTGTTCGACGATGGTCGTCCCTTTGTCGGGCGTGAGGTGGTTCCGGCGAACCAGGCCGTGCCGTCCTTCACGATCGACGAGCGCCCGTCCCTGGCCGGTGCCCAGCCGCCATGGTTGATGCTGGCCCAGTTGCAACGGGCACTGGAGCTGCGTCCGCTGGCGGAGGCCCGTCGGGCATGAGCCAGTGTGTGGAAGTACCCGCGGAAAAGTTGCCGCCCGTGGGTGGGCGCAGTCTGTTTCGCCATGACGGCAAGTCGCTGGTGCTGTTCAACCAGAACGGCGAGATCTACGCCATCGACGAAGGCTGCCCACACAACGGCGCCTCGTTGTTCAGCGGTCGGCTGGAGGGACGTCTGCTGCGCTGCCCGGCCCACGGCCTGCGCTTTGACCTGGCCACCGGGTGCGTCCCTGGCGTGAGCGGTTTTGGTGTTGCCACCTATGCGGTGGAGCTGCAGCAGGGCCGTTGTTTCATCGATCTATCGCGGCCGCGTCCGCAGGAATCAATCGTATGTCTGCAACAGCAATAACCGCGCTGGGATCGCGCACACGGGTTCTGATGCCCGGTGTGATCGTCAGCGCCGTGGTCGCCGCGGCGGCCACCTTCCTTTCCGAGCACTACGGTGCTCCGGTGATGCTCTTCGCCCTCTTGCTGGGTCTCGCGGTGAACTTCCTGGCGACCGACGGCGCATGCAAGCCCGGCATCGAGTTCACCGCCCGCGAAGTACTGCGGGTTGGCGTGGCACTGTTGGGCATCCGCATCACCCTGGAACAGATCGCGTCGCTCGGCTGGCAACCAGTCGCCATGGTGGTGGCACTGGTGGTGGTTACCATCCTCGTGTCAGTCGCAGTGGCGCGTCTGCTTGGCTTCAATAGCCTGTTCGGCCTGCTCACCGGCGGCGCCACTGCCATCTGTGGCGCTTCGGCAGCCCTGGCCCTGGCGGCGGCACTGCCCAGCCACCCGCAGAAGGAACGCGCGACGCTGTTCACCGTGATTGGCGTATCGGCACTGTCCACCCTGGCGATGATCCTCTACCCGATGATTGCCGAGGTCCTTGGGCTCTCGCCATTGCATGCCGGTTTCTTCATCGGCGGCACCATTCACGACGTGGCCCAGGTAGTGGGCGCTGGCTACAGCATGTCCCACGAAACCGGCGACAGCGCCACCGTGGTCAAGCTGATGCGCGTAGCGATGCTGCTGCCGGTGATTGTCTGCGCCGCCATGATCACTCGCATGCGCGGCGCCGAGCCGGGCAGCAAGCGGCCGCCGCTGCTGCCCTGGTTCGCGGTGGGTTTCGTGATCCTGGCCGCGATCAACAGCACGGGTGTGATTCCGCCGATGGTGCAAGAGGCCGGCAACGAACTGTCGCGCTGGTGCCTGGTGATCGCCATCAGTGCCCTGGGCATGAAAACCCAACTCAAGGACCTGGCCTCGGTAGGCATCAAGCCAATCCTGCTGATGGTCGGGGAAACCGCGTTCCTCGCCGCCCTGGTGCTGGCAATGCTGCACTGGGGGTTCTGAAGCTTTACTCCTGCTCCCGTGAGGGGGTCATCGATGCCTGCCACAGCGGGCTTTCACCGCGCCGAAGTCTTTTGCGACGGACTTCGTAGCGCGGTTTTTTTTTGGCGTGAAGGGGTGAATGCAGGGAGGCATTCGCCCCTTTTTTTCATTGGGCGGCTGGGGCAGTTGGCGTGGGAGCGAGCGCCGCTCGCGAAGTCCAATACGGGGCTCTCGGGAAACGTTGGGCTTCGCTGCGTTCAACACGAACCTACAGAAGCGGACTACTCCTCCGCCTTCACCTGATGCTCACGCCGCCACGCCGCCGGTGCCATGCCGAACTGGGTGGTGAACCAGCGGGTAAAGGAGCTGGCCACCGAGTAGCCGAGCAAGTCGGCGATGCGTGAGAGGGAATAGCGCGGATTCTCCATGTAGCGCAGCACCAGGTCGCGGCGCACTTCGTTGATCAGGTCGGAGAAGGTTACTTCGCTGTCTTCCAGGCGACGCTGGAGCGTACGCACGTTCATCCCCAGCGATTGGGCGATCTGTTCGATGGTGGCGCGGCCCATCGGCAGCAGCAGATAGATGGCCTTGCGCACGTCGTTCAGGGTCGATTGCTGGGCCGCGCCGGGCAGGGTTTCCACCAGGCGCCGGGCGTGGCGGGCCATGGCCGGGTCTGCCAGGGGGTTGGCTTTGTCGAGGTCGGCGGCCTGGCAGACGATGCCATTGAACTCGCTGCCGAACTCCAGCTTGCAGCCGAACACCCGTCGATGCAGCTGCAGGTCCGGCGGGGCGTCGTGGCTGAAGTTCACCGCCAGCGGGCGCCAGCCCGAGCCGAGCAGGGCGCTGCACATGCGGAACAGCACGCCGATGGCCAGCTCCATGCCCTGGCGGATGGGCACCGGCGGGTCGGTGATGATCTCTTCGCGCAGCACCACCGTCTTGCCGACCTCGTCTACGAACAGGGCCAGTGATTCGTTGAGCAGGTGACGGTACTGCACGATGGTTTCCAGGGCGTCGCGCAGGGTCGGCTGGTGGGATAGCAGCAGGCTGATGACGCCAAAGTCCGAGAGCTGGCGGGACTCGGCCATGCGCAGGCCGAAGGTAGGGCAATTGCAGGCGCGAGCGGATGCTTCCAGCAGGTTGGCAACGGCCGCAGTAGGCAAGCGTTGTTCGGGGTTGTCCACCAGCGCCTGGCTCAGGCCGACCTGGCGCAACATCTGTTGCGGGTTGAGGCCCAGGTGCTGGGCAACTTCGATGTAGTTGGTCAGGGCCGCTGCGCGAACCATTGGGGTCATGTCGATCGCCACGCTGTCGTTGTGCCAGGGCTGCGCTGGTAGGCGCGCGCCAGCTGTTCTTGTCGTTTAAAGCGAAGTGAGTCTGTCGTCGACGATGGTCTTCGAATTTCTCTTTGATGACAACGCCGGTCCCGTTCCTCGTTTGCGGCAGATGAAAGTAAAGCCAATTCCTGGAAAACAGCGCGCGCCACGGATGACGGGCGTGGCCGCCGGGCGGGACAGCAAAGGGGGTAGGGCGGCCCTGTCATGAAATGCGAAGAGGCTGACGTTCTATGAGAAGCGACCACCCCCCCGCATCTCTACTGTTTGCATCACCAAGTTCCTCCAGTCGCGATTGCGGCAACAGGGTGATGACGTGAATAACAACGACAGCGCAACCATCCTTATCGTCCCCGGCCTGCGGGATCACGTGCCAGAACACTGGCAGACCCTGCTGGCCGCACAACTGCCCAAAGTTCGCAGCGTACCTCCACTGGAGCAGGACAAGCTGAGCCTGCCGGCCCGCGTCGAAGCCATCCAGCGTGAGCTGGAGCAGATCGACGGCCCTGTGATCCTTGTGGCCCACAGTGCCGGCGTGCTCATGGTGGCGCACTGGGCGGTTCGCTACAGCCGACCGATCAAGGGTGCCCTGCTGGCCACGCCGCCGGACCTCGACGCCACCTGGCCGGCGAACTACCCGAGCCCCGAGTCCCTGCACGCCAATGGCTGGACCCCGCTGCCGCGTCAGCCGCTGCCGTTCCCCACCCTTGTGTGTGCCAGTGACGACGACCACCTGGCCAGCCTGGACGCCGTCCGCGAGCTGGCCAGCGACTGGGAAGCCAGCCTGGTCGAACTGGGCAAGGTCGGCCATCTCAATCCTGCCTCCGGTTACGGCGAATGGCCTGATGCCCATGAGCTGATCGAGATACTGGATCGCTGATACGCAAACCAGATGAGTTCGGCCGGGGAGTCCGGCGAAAGCGGCGCGCGGCCATGCAACCGGCTGCGCACTGACCAGGCAAGGAGCACAGCAGCGGTTGCGGTAGCCATTACAACAAAAAGCGGAGCCAACGCATGAAAGACAAGAACAATCACAACCTGAACCTGCGCAGGTGCCTGCTCGCGTCGGCGATCGCCGCCGGAATCGGCGCGCCAGCCGCGGTACAGGCCATGGAAGTCGACACCGGCAATCCGGACTGGTCGGTGCGTTTCGACAACACCGTTAAGTACAACTACGGCGTTCGCACCGAGAGCGCAGACAAGCGCATGCTGGCTACGCCGAACAACAACGACGGCGACTACAACTTCCGTCGTTCCGGCACCAACATCACCAACCGCGTCGACCTGTTGACCGAACTGGACGTGATCCACCAAGGCAACAAGGGCTTCCGCGTCAGTGCCGCCAGCTGGTACGACAAGGCCTACGACAACACCGGTTCCAACTCCAACCCGTTCGTCAACGGCAACGAGGCATTCTCTCGCATCGCCGGCCAGCCTGGCACTAACAATGCCGTGCTCGGTAGCCCGCACCTGTCCAACTACGCCCAGCGTTACTACAGCGGCCCGTCCGGCGAAATCCTCGACGCGTTCGTGTTCTACAGCACCGAAATCGGCGACGAGTCGATGTTCAGCGTCAAGGCCGGTCAGCACAACGTGTACTGGGGCGAAACCATCCTCAACCCGGTGCATGCCATCAGCTACGGCCAGTCCGGCCTGGACCTGGCGAAGCTCGCCGCCGCGCCGGGCACCGAGGCGAAGGAGCTGTTCGTTCCGCGCAACCAGATTTCCGCGTCCTTCACCATCAACCCCGAACTGACCGTCGCTGCCCAGTATTTCCTCGATTGGGACGCCGCACGCCTGCCTGAGGCCGGCACCTACTACGGCAGTTCCGACGTGGTGGGTTTCGGCGCCCAGTCCTTCATCCTCGGCCACACGGGCGGCCCCGGCCTGGCCGGAGCGAATGGCACCCTGACCAACATTCGCCGTGGCCACGACATCACCCCGGATAAACGCGGTGACTGGGGCCTGATGCTCAAGTGGTCCCCTGAATGGCTGGACGGTACGGTCGGCGCCTATTACCGCCAGACCGCGGAAATCCTGCCGCAGGCTGTACTCGACGGCACCGGTCTGACCGCCAGGGGCACGGCTGGCCCCATCGCCAACGTGCAGCGGTCCATCAGCACCACCAACTACAAGCTCGCATACGGCGACGACATCGACATCTTTGGCCTGAGCCTGTCCAAGGAGTTCGGCGGCATCAGCGTCGCCAGCGACCTGAACATCCGCCACAACATGCCGTTGGCGAGCATCCCGGCCATTGTCAGTGCCTCCGGCCCCGGCGGCCTCGCAGCTGGCCTCGGCCTGCTGCCGGCGCGTATTCCGGGCTCCGGCGTGGTCACTGATCTGCCGAGCAGCGGCGACAGCATGAGCGCCACCGGCGACACGCTGCACTGGACCCTGAACGGCTTGATGACCATCGGTGACACGCCGTTGTTCGACGCGGCCAGCCTGCTGGGCGAGCTCTACTACAGCAACCTGCTGAAACTCGATAGCCACAACGAGGCGCTCTACAAGGGCAAGGACACCTACCGTGGCATCGACAAACCAACCCGCGACAACTGGGGCGTCGCAGTGAACTTCACGCCCACCTGGTACCAGGTGTTCCCGGGCGTGGACATGACCGCGCCGATGTCGGTGAACGTCGGCCTGGACGGCGTCTCTCCGGTCCAGGGTGGTGGTGCCGAAGACACCGGCAACTACTCCGTGGGGATCGGCGCGGCTATCTACAACCAGTACTTCGTCGACCTGAAGTACGTGGACTCATTCGGCGATGCCAAGAAGTGCACCAACGGTGCCACCGACGGCTCGACTCCTAACGCATTGGATGCCACGCAGCGCTACACCTGCTATGCCGGGGGTTACTCCTCCTTCTCCGGCGGCGGAGCTACCACGGAAGACCGTGGCGCGGTTTACCTGACTTTGAAGACCACCTTCTGACATTCCGCACCGCTCGTGACCCGAGCAGGAGAACAACGAGATGAAATTCGTGAAAACTCTGATGGCGGCTTCCCTCGCGGTGGCCTTCTCCAGCACTTCCCTTGCCGCCGTATCGCCTGATGAAGCGGCCAAGCTGGGCAACAACCTGACCCTGGTCGGCGCCGAAAAGGCCGCCAGCGCAGATGGCTCGATCCCGGCCTATGAGGGTGGCCTGACCACCGCGCCGGCCGGCTTCAAGGCTGGCGACAGCATGCGTCCGGATCCCTTCGCCAGCGAGAAACCGCTGCTGGTGATCGATGGCAAGAACGTCGACCAGTACAAGAACCAGCTCAGTGCCACCACCGTGGAACTGGCCAAGCGCTACCCGGATTTCCGCGTGGATGTCTACCCGACCCACCGGACCGTGGCCATGCCCCAGGCGGTGCTGGACAACGCGGTCAAGAATGCCACCGGCGCCAAGACCGGCAATGGCGGCCTGGCCCTCGACAACGTACTCCCGGGCGTACCCTTCCCGATTCCGCAGTCGGGCGCTGAAGCCATGTGGAACCACCTGCTGCGCTACCAGGGTGTGACCATCAACTCCAAGTACGATTCCTGGAACGTCGACTCTGCCGGCGTGGCGACCCTCGCCACCACCGGCCAGGCCTTCATCAACTACCCGATCTACGAAAACCTGAACAAGCCCATCGCCAACACCGACGTCTATTACCAGATGAAGCTGTATTACTCGGGCCCGGCACGCCGCGCTGGCGAGGCGATCATGCTCAAGGACGCCGCCAACGCTGTCGAGCAACCGCGCCGCGCCTGGCAGTACCTGCCCGGTCAGCGCCGCGTGAAGCTGGCACCGAGCCTGGCCTACGACACCCCGAACCCGGGAACCGCCGGTGCTGGCACCTACGACGACGTGTTCGTCTTCAACGGTGCGCTGGACCGCTATGACTGGAAACTGGTGGGCAAGCAGGAACTGATCGTTCCCTACAACACCTACAAGCTGACCTACGCCCAGGACCCGAAGACCCTGACCACCCCCAACCACCTGGCACCTGACTACGTGCGCTGGGAGAAGCACCGCGTCTGGGTCGTCGAAGGCACGCTGAAGGACGGCGCCCGCCATATCTATGCCAAGCGTCGCTTCTACCTCGACGAAGACAGCTGGGTGGCCCTGGCCTCCGACCAGTACGACGCCCGTGGGCAGATCTACCGTGGCTCCTTCGCCTTCCTCAGCCAGAGCTACGACAAGCAAGTACCGGATACCACGCCGTTCGTGATCTACGACCTGGTGGGTAACTCCTACAACATCAACGGCATCGTTGGCCCGTACGGCGGCATCCGTTATATCGACCCGCTGACCAAGGCTCAGTGGGCAGCCGAGTCCCTGGCTGGCGCTGGCATTCGCTAAGCCAGGCTGGTTGTCGCTCCCTTTGAGTGTGGGGGAGCGACAACCCCTTTTTTTCAGAGGACGTCCCGATGATTTCTTTCAAGTTCATCGCCCTGGGCATAGCCCTGATGGCGGGTAATGCCCACGCCGCATCTTTGGTGGATGTGCTCGAACTGCCGGCGCAGCACAGCGAACTGGCGCTACGCAGCCCCTTGCTCGACCTGGTGCAGGCCGGCCAGCGCCTGGTCGCGGTAGGCCAGCGTGGTCACATTCTCTACTCCGATGACCAGGGCCAAAGCTGGACCCAGGCCAGCGTGCCGGTCAGCTCCGACCTTAATGCCGTGCAGTTCCCCACGGAGAAGCAGGGCTGGGCCGTAGGCCATGACGGCGTCGTACTGCACAGCAGCGATGGTGGTGCCAGTTGGGTAAAGCAGCTCGATGGTCGCCAGCTCGGTCGCCTCATGCAGGACTACTACAGCGCCCGGCCTGATGCCGGGCAATGGCTGGAAGAGGGCAAGCGCATCGAGACCGAAGGCGCCGACAAGCCCTTCCTCGATCTCTGGTTCAGCGATGAACGCAATGGTTTCGTCGTGGGTGCCTTCAACCTGATCTTCCGCACCCGCGATGGCGGGCAGAGCTGGGAGCCCTGGACCGACCGTACCGACAACCCGTCCGGCTACCACCTCAACGCCATCACCAGCGACGGCGAGCATCTCTACATTGTCGGGGAGCAAGGCCTGCTGTTGCGCCTCGACGACGGTGGTGAGCGCTTCCAGGCCCTGCAGTCGCCCTATCAGGGCAGCTTCTTCGGTATCAGCGCCCAGCCTGGCGCGGTACTGGCGTACGGCCTGCGCGGACACGCCTACCGAAGCACTGATGCCGGCGCCAGCTGGACAGCGGTGAAGACCGGGCTGAACAGCAGCATCACCGCGTCCACGCGCGACGCCCAAGGCACGCTCTACCTGTTCGGCCAGACTGGTCAGGCCTTGGCCAGCAGTGATCAGGGCGCCAGCTTCCAGCCCCTGGACATCGGCCAGCCAGTGCCTGTCTACGGCGCCCTGGCGTCAAGCGACAACGGCCTGCTGCTGGTTGGCGCGCGCGGCATCAGCCAGCGCCCCGTGGTTTCTGGAAAACAAGAATAAATGCGAGGCATACCCACATGGGTGGCATGAAACAAGAGGCGATGCCGGTTATCCGGGATCTGAAAGACTTCGATGCGCGCGGCGGCAATCTGCTGGAGCGCATGGTGTTCAACCACCGTTTGCCGTTCGTGATCGGCATTCTGCTGGTGACAGTGCTGCTGGGCTACATGGCTTTCACGCGGCTGGAACTCAAGCCCAGCTTCGAGAAGATGATTCCCCAGGGCCATCCCTACATCCAGAACTTCCTGGAAAACCGAAAGGCCCTGCGCGGGCTGGGCAACAGTGTGCGTATCGTGGTGGAGAACACCGAGGGCGACATCTATGACCCGGCTTACCTCGACGCGCTGAAAAAGGTGCATGACGAGCTGTTCCTCACTGCCGGTGTCGATCGCGCCTGGATGAAATCCCTTTGGGCACCCGGCGTACGCTGGACCGAAGTGACCGAGGAAGGCTTCCAGGGTGGTCCGGTCATGCCTGATGGCTATGACGGCTCGCCTGCGAGCATCGAGCAACTGCGGCAGAACATCGCCCGCGCCGGCATCGTCGGCAGCCTGGTGGCCAATGATTTCAAGTCCACCATGCTGGTGGTGCCGTTGCTGGACCAGGCTACCGCTGGCAGCCAGGGTGTGGACTATCACCAGTTCTCGCGCAACCTGGAAGAAAAGCTGCGGCTGCACTTCGAATACGGAGGCGACCGCAAGGCGCAAGCTTCGGGTGAAGAAGGGCAGGGCCCGATCAAGGTCCGCGTGATCGGCTTCGCCAAGCTGGTGGGCGACCTGATCGATGGCCTGATGCGAGTCATGGCCTTCTTCGGCCTGGCCGTGGTTACCACCTTCTTCATCATCCTGGCTTACACCCGCTGCCTGCGCAGCAGCCTGCTGGTGATCGTCTGCTCACTGCTGGCCGTGGTCTGGCAGCTTGGGATCGTGGCCTGGCTGGGTTACGCGCTGGACCCGTACTCGATTCTGGTGCCGTTCCTGATCTTCGCCATCGGCGTGTCCCACGCGGCGCAGAAGATGAACGGGATCATGCAGGACATCGCCCTCGGTACTCACCGCCTGGTGGCGGCGCGCTACACCTTCCGCCGGCTGTTCCTTGCCGGGGTCACCGCGCTGCTGGCCGACGCCGTCGGCTTTGCCGTGCTGATGCTGATCGATATCCCGGTGATCCAGGACTTGGCGATCACCGCGAGCATCGGCGTTGCGGTGCTGATCCTCACCACCTTGCTGATGATGCCGGTGGCGCTGTCCTACGTTGGTGTGGGCAAGAAGGCCGCCGAACGTGCACTGCGTATCGACACCAATGCCGCAGCGCACAAAGGCTTCGGCCATATCTGGGACTTCCTGGACCGTTTCACCGAGAAGCGCTGGGCCCTGACCACCATTTGCCTGGCCTTCGCCCTGGGCATAGGAGGATTTATGGTCAGCCAGCACCTGCAGATCGGCGACCTTGACGCCGGCGCACCGGAATTGCGCCCGGAGTCGCGATACAACCGCGACAACGCCTACATCACCAGCCATTACGCGCTGTCCAGCGACCTGTTCGCGGTGATGGTGAAGACGGCGCCGGAAGGTTGCCTGAACTACCAGACCCTGATCCAGGCGGACCGCCTGGCCTGGGCCCTGCAGCAACATCCGAACGTGCAGGCGACCTCTTCGCTGGCCAACGCGGTACGGCAGATCACCGCCGGCACCTATGAGGGCAACCCGAAGTTCCTCAGCCTGCAACGCAATCAGGATGTGCTGAACTACGCCGCCCAGCAGGCTTCGGTGAACACGCCTGAGCTGTTCAATACCGACTGCTCGCTGATGCCGGTAATCGCCTTCCTCAAGGACCACAAGGCGCAGACCCTGGATGAAGTGGTGGCGATCGCCGAACGCTTTGCCGCCGAGAACAGCACCGAGGATCGCCAGTTCCTGCTGGCGGCGGGCAGTGCGGGCATCGAAGCGGCGACCAACATCGTCGTGCGCGAAGCCAACCGCACCATGCTGTTCTATGTCTACCTGGCTGTGACGCTGTTCTGCCTGATCACCTTCCGCAGCTGGCGCGCGACCCTGGTGGCGCTGCTGCCGCTGGTACTCACCTCGGTGCTCTGCGAGGCACTGATGGTGTGGATGGGCATAGGCGTGAAGGTTGCCACGCTGCCGGTCATCGCCCTGGGGGTTGGCATCGGCGTCGACTACGCGCTGTATCTACTCAGCGTGCAGCTGCAATTCCAACGCCAGGGACTGTCGCTGTCGGCCTCGTACAAGAAGGCAGTGTCCTTTACCGGACGAGTGGTGGCGCTGGTGGGAATCACCCTGGCCGCTGGTGTGGTGTGCTGGGCCTGGTCGCCCATCAAGTTCCAGGCCGATATGGGCATCCTGCTGACCTTCATGTTCCTCTGGAACATGATCGGTGCCCTGATCCTGATCCCGGCGTTGTCCTACTTCCTGCTGCGCGAGCACGGCGAAGCGGCACGGCCGGTGAGCCCGGTCGACGAGCCGGTCGCGCGCCCCGTCAGCGAGACGGTGCAGAGCGGCCAGATGGAGTCCGTGCAGCCCTGACCATCAAGCGAAGGAAGTTGGACTAATCTGGAAACGGGGGATCGCCGCCCGCCGCTTTGCGGCCGGCGGCGATGCCGTTTCGGATTTACCGACGCCCTGTCTCCATGTTGTAAGGGGCGTCTTTCAGGACACAACAACATGCTTGATTACTTCGCGCTGGGCATTCTCTTCTTCGTGGGGATCGTGCTGTTCTACGGCATCATCGTTCTCCACGACATTCCCTATGAAATTGCCGTACACCGTAACCATCCGCACCAGGACGCCATCCACGCCGCCGGCTGGGTGAGTCTGTTCACCCTCCACGCGCTGTGGCCGTTCCTGTGGATCTGGGCCATGTTGTACCGCGAGGACCGTGGCTGGGGCTTCGACCACGGCAAGTCGGGCTCCTCCCAGGATGTCGACCTGGCGAAGGAACTGGCGGATTTGCGTCAGCGCATCGAGCATCTCGAAGGACGCGCCCCGGCCCCGCAAGCCGAGCGGAAGGAGGGCTGAGCCATGGATCTGTTGCTGATTCTCACCTACACGGCGTTCTGCGTTGCCATCTTCAAGATATTCAAGATTCCTCTGAACAAGTGGAGCGTGCCCACCGCCGTGCTGGGTGGCATCGTGCTGATCGGTGCGCTGATCTTCCTGATGAACTACAACCACCCCTATTCGGAGGTGGCGCGGACCTACTTCGTTTCGGTGCCCATCGTGCCCGAGGTGTCCGGCCTGGTAACCGAAGTGCCGGTGAGGGCCAACCAGCCACTGGAGAAGGGTGATGTGCTGTTTCGCATCGACCCGACGCCATTCGAGAACAAGGTCAAATCCATCCAGGCGCAGCTGGTGTCGGCCCGTGCCGACCAGTCCCGCGCCCGTGAGCTGGCCGCGCGCAATGTCGGCAACCGCCGCGACGTGGATCTCACCACGGCACGCGTGGATGACCTGCAGGCCCAACTCAATATCGCCAAATTCAACCTTGAAAGCACCGTGGTCCGGGCGCCGAGCAAGGGCTTCGTCACCCACGTGTCATTGCGGGCGGGTGTGCGTGCGGTGAAGTTACCGCTGCGTCCGTCAATGGTCTTCATCCCGGACGAAGGCTTCTACTTCATCGCCTGGATGCGCCAGAACAGCCAGTTGCGCCTGAGTGTGGGTGACGAGGCGGAAGTCGCCTTCGACGGCATCCCCGGAAAGGTGTTCTCGGGCACGGTGAAGCAGGTGATCGGGGTGATCGGCGAAGGTCAGGTGCAACCATCCGGGACCCTGATCAGCTACACCGGTTCGCCACCTCCGGGCAGGGTGCCGGTATTCATCGAGATCACCGATCCGGCCTACGCCGAGTACGCTGCGCAGATGCCCGGTGGCGCCTATGGCCAGGCAGCGCTCTACAGCAAGCACTTCCACCATGTGGCGATCATGCGCAAGATCCTCCTGCGCATGGCGGCCTGGATGAACTACATCTTCCCGTTCCACTGATGCGCTATGGCGGGCTGCCCCCGGGGCTTCCCGCCTGATAGCCATGCTCGGCGATCCAGTGCCGGGCGATGTCTTCCCGCCGACATACCCAGACCCCGTCATGTCCCTGCACATGCTCAAGAAAGCGCGCCAGGGCCATGGCACGGGCCGGGTGGCCGCTGATCCGGCCATGCAGGCCGATGCTCATCAGCTTTGGCTGCCGCGCACCTTCCCGCCACAGGCAGTCGAAGGCGTCCTTGAGCAATTGGAAGAAGTCCTGCCCCGAAGCGAAGCCGTGGGGCATCAGGTAACGGGCGTCGTTGTTGACCAGCGTGTAGGGGATCACCAGGTGCGGCGGCGAGCCGGGCAGCCAGTAGGGCAGGTCGTCGTTGTAGGCGTCGGAGCTGTAAAGGAAGCCGCCTTCCTCGCGCAGCAGCCGGCGGGTGTTGGCGCTCACGCGGCCGGTGTACCAGCCCAGCGGGCGTCGGCCGCAAATGCGCTCGATCAGTTCGATGGTGCGCTGGATGTGACGGCGTTCCTCGTCTTCAGCGACCTCGCGATAGTCCAGCCAGCGATAGCCGTGTCCGGCCACCTCGTGGCCGCCGTTGTGCAAGGCATGGCCGATCTGTGGCACCAGTTCCAGGGCGCGACCGACGGCAAAGGCAGTCAGCGGCAACCCGCGCTCGTTGAACAGGTCGAGGATGCGCCAAACACCCGCGCGGGAGCCGTACTCGTAAAGGCCTTCGACGCTGAGGTCGCGCTCGCCGACGCGCACGGGGCGGCCCGGCAGTTCGTGCAGGTAGGCCTCCGACTGGACATCGCCGTTGAGCATGCAGGATTCGGCACCTTCTTCGACGTTCAGGACGAACTGTACCGCCACCCGCGCATTACCCGGCCAATGCGGATGAGGCGGCTTGCCGCCGTAGCCGAGCAGATCGCGCTCCACCGTCAGCCCAGCTCGAAGGTGGTGACGCCGAAAACCCGTTCCTGGGCAACCGAAGGAAGCGGGCCGAGGTACATCCGGGCGCAACCGAAGACTTCCTCCATGCCATGCCGTTGCACCAGGGCCATGGCGTCTGGATTGTTTTCCGGCGCATCCAGGAACAGCGGACCGTCTATGGCGAATCCAGCCAGTTGCGCGTAGAGCGCTTCGGCTGCGTTAGTGTCATTGGCAAACAGCGGGCCGATCTTGCAGCCTTGCTGACAACGCCTGACGACCCCGAAACCGGCCAGGCGGCCATTGCGCCGGCAGCCCAGGGCCAGGGCGTCGGGTTGGGCGATCCAGTCCTGCAGGAAACGGGGGCGAGGTGCCGGAAAGCAGAGGCGGTCGTAAGCCAGAACTTCCTCCAGCTTGAAGTCGGCCAGTGGCAGGATTTCTTCGTCGGGCGCCCATTCCGGTGGTTCGGCGACCTCTGTCCGGAAACGCAGGTTTCGATGGGAAAAGACGAAGCCGCCCTTGGCGTAGTAATCCTGCATGGCGAACACGCCGTCCATGCCGATGGCCGCACCGGGATGCAGTCGGGCGAGCAGTCGGTCACGGCGTGCGTACCAAAGGATGTCGCCGAGACCGCGCCCACGGAACTCCGGGCGGATGATGAAAAAGCCCATGAAACCGAATTCGCCCGCGTAAGAGGTGATGGCGCCACCACCGATCAGCTCGCCGTCCAGGTCCGCGGCTATGTAGGCCTCGGGGTCATTCAGCCAGAACAGCTCGGCGTCGTGCAGGCCGGGGTTCCAGCCTTCGCGCGCGGCCCAGCTGACCAGCTCGTCCAGCTCTGGGCGGAGCATGTTGCGGATGACCAACGGGATGGGCATGACGGGAACTCCTCGCCGACGGGGACGCTTTCGGTATAGCGCCAAGCGGGGAGGGCGGCCAGGCCGCCGGGCGGACGTCAGGCGTCACGCAGCAGGTCGTGGGAGTCCAGCAGGCGGTAGGCAATTTCCGGGTGCAGCTCCAGGCCCCGGCGAATGGCCGCCGGAATCGACTGGCGGGTCTTGCGGCAGAGGCCGGGCAGCTCGTCGATGAGGATCTCGATGCCACGCATGCTGCGCACTTCGTTGAAGCCGGGGGCGATATGCAGTCGCACGCCGAGCTGCTCGTAAATGCGCCGTTGCATATGCTCGAGGTCTTCCAGGCTGCGGATGTTCTCCAGCCGCTCCAGCAGGCGCTTCTCCTCCTGGCGGGTCAGCAGCAGGATGCGTACATCGGCGCCGGGCAAATCCAGCAACTCCTCACGCCCGCAGTTGCAGGCGCCAGGAGGGCAGGGTTGGCGAGTCGGGAGAGTAGGCGTCATGGCTTCCGATCATAGTCAGCCGATTGCCGGGGTGCCAACAGCGCCCCGAGCCGGTTCAACGCAGCAGTCCGGCAACGGCCTGGAGCACTGTCTCCGGTTTTTCGCGATGGGGAACATGGCCGCAGTTTTCGATGAGCAGCACCCGCGACGGGCCGTCGGTCAGGTGCGCGATCTGCTGAGGATGCAGGTCGGAGCCGAACTCGTCCTGGTCGCCATGGATGGCCAGCACGGGGCAGTCCAGCCGTTCGACTTCGGCTTCCAGTGTCCAGTCGGCGAATTCAGGCGAGAGCCAGGTTTCGGTCCAGGCGTCGAGCACCCAGCGTGCTTTGGCGCCGTGGTACTTCGCCAGTCGCTCGATCTGCCCATCCTGCTGGAAACCGGCCTTGGCTTCGCGGATGCCTTGCAGGGTGCGGTCCTCGACGAAGGCCTGGGCCGATTCGGTGATCAGCGCCAGGCAGTCTTCGCGGTGGCGCGCGGCGCAGTGGGTTGCCATGCCGCCGCCGACGCTATGGCCGAAGGCAATGAACTGGCCGATGCCGAGGTGATCCTTCAGGGTGGGGAAGGCCTGGTCGGCTTCGTCGCCAACGAAACCGAGCGACAGTTCGCGTGGATTCGCATCCGAACGACCGAAACCCAGCCGGTCGTAAGCCACTACCGTCTTGCCGGTAATGGCGGCCAGCCTGGTGGGGAACTCGCGCCATAGCTCGACGCAGCCGAGGGAATCATGGAACAGGACAATAGGCGGCTCGTCGAAGGACGGGCTGAGGTGGGCGGGACTCCAGATGCGAACGAACAGACGGCCGTGCAGGCTGTCGATGTGCAGGTCCTGTGTGTGGTGGCTGGGGCTTGGCACGGGTGACTCCAACGCAAGGGACAGGCTACAGGCTGCCAGAAAATTCCGTGGTCGTAACGAGCTAGGGTGCGCTGTGCGCATGGCGCACCCTACGACGAGTGCGTGAGGCGGGTTGACGGGCCAGCCGCTGGTATCGATTGCCGCCCCGTCTTAAGCTTCGTCTTTCACCTCTGCAGGGACCGCTGCCCATGAAAACCGCTCTCCTGATCATTGACGTCCAGCGCGCCATCAGCGTCGGCCAGTACGCTGCTTTCGAAATCGACCGTGTGATCCCCACCATCAACGGCCTGAGCGCCAAGGTCCGAGCCGCGGGACTGCCCGTGGTGGTGATCCAGCATGAAGAGCCCGAAGCCTATTTCCTCTACGGCAGCGAGACCTGGCAACTGGCGGACGACCTGGTCGTGGCAGCCAGCGACATCCGCGTCCGCAAGACTACTCCCGACTCCTTCCACCGGACCGAACTGCAGGAAGTACTTCAGCAACGTGGTATCCAGCGCCTGATCATCTGTGGCCTGCAGACGGACTATTGCGTGGATACCACCGTGCGGCGCGCCCTTTCGCTGGGCTACGAGGTGGTTTTGCCGGCGGATGCCCACTCCACCCTGGACAACGCCGCCATCAGCGCCGCGCAGATCATCGCCCACCACAACGCAGTGCTCGGCAGCATGTCGAGCTTTGGCGTACGGGCAACTGTGGTTCCCGCAGAAACCGTGCAAATCGAGGGCTGAAACCTTCGCCGGGGCGCTATTGCCTACTGGCCGTCGACGATGCGCGGCAGATGCAACGGATTGGCCTCGCGCAGAGCTTCGGGCAGCAGTTCGTCCGGGAAGCCCTGGTAGCACACCGGCCTCAGGAAGCGTTCGATCGCCGTCATGCCCACCGACGTGAAACGACTGTCGGATGTGGCCGGGAACGGGCCGCCATGCACGGAAGCGAAGGACACTTCCTGAGGATGCGCAAAAGCGTTGACCACGATGCGCCCGGTGCGTCTTTCCAGGATGGGGAGCAAACGGCGGGCCAGCATCGTGTCGCTGTCTTCGAGGTGCATGGTGGCCGAGAGCTGACCGCGAAGCGAACGAGCCACGGCAAGCATTTCGTCGGAATCGCCAACCTTCACCAGCAGCGCCACTGGCCCGAATACCTCTCCCGCGAGCCGAGGCTCGGCGAGAAACTCCTGGCCATCGACCTCAAAGAGGGTGGCGCGGCCATCCAGGTCGGCTTTGGCTGCCGTCCCTTCGGCAAGGCGTTGGGCGCCGACGGCTATCAGCTCGGCGAGGCCGCTGACGTAAGCAGCATGGATGGCCGGAGTGAGCAGGGTGCGCGCAGGGGCCGTGCCGAGGCGATCCAGCATGGCCTGGCGCAGCGAGGTGAAGCCCGCGCCGTCGATGGCGATGAGAATCGCCGGTTTCAGGCAAGCCTGGCCCACATTGGCCAGCATGCGCTCGATGAAACCATCGCCGATCGCGCCGCCGCGTTCGGCCATAGCGCCCGGCAGGATGAAGGTCGGGTTGACGCTGGTCATCTCGGTGAAGACAGGGATGGGGTCAGGGCGCTGCTGCGCGCGACGATAAAGCGCCATGCCGCCTGCTTCCGATCCGGTGAAAGTCACGGCCTTGATCAGGGGGTGATCCACCAGGGCCTCACCAATGGTGTTGCCGCTGCCGCGCAGCATCGAGAAGACACCTTCGTGCAGGCCGCTCTCACGCACCGCCTTGCGAACGGCCCGAGCCATGATTTCGGAGGCTCCGGGGTGGGCGTTGTGGGCCTTCACGACGACCGTTGCACCGGCCGCCAGCGCCGAGGCGGTATCGCCACCGGCGACCGAGTACGAAATGGGGAAGTTGCTCGCGCCGAAAATGGCAACCGGACCTGTCGCGATTTTCTGCAGCCGGTGATCCATGCGCGGGCGGGGTTGGCGATCCGGCTGAGCTGGATCGATCGACAGCTGAAGGAAGCGCCCTTTGCGTACCACATCGGCGAACTGGCGGAACTGCGTTGAGGCCCTGCTAGCCTCGCCTTGCAGCTGGGCTTCGGGCAAACCGGTTTCCAGTGCGGCACGGGCAGCGAGGTCCTCGCGAACCTGATCCAGGTTGTCGGCGATGCGTTCGAGGAAGGCCGCCCGCACGGCAAGGGAACTGTGGCTGTAACTGTCGAATGCTTCGTCGGCCAAGGTCGCTGCCTTGTCCACCTCCAGCGCGCCGCCGAAGGCGAAGTCCGGCTCGATGAGCTGGTTGGAGGCGGGGTTGAGTGCCTTCATGGTCCCCTGGCGGGCGGGGACGTCACTGGCGCCGATGATGAGGTTTCCGGTCAATTCCATCTCTTTGTCACCTGAGTAAGCGGGGATTGGCGTCGTTTCGACGCACGGGGCCGCCACCTGGAACGGCGGCGACCAGGCTGGACGGTCAGTTGGCGAGATTCGCGATGAGCTCGCTCGTCGTCACGATGGAGTGAGCGAAGGTGGGGCCGTTCAGCTCGTGGGCGGCGTGCATCATGTCGTGTCGGAAGGCGGCGGTCGCATCACGCACCAGCGTGACGTGGTAGCCGAGTTCCGACGCGAAGCGGGCGGTTGCCTCGATGCAGGTGTTGGCCAACAGGCCGACGATGATCACGTGGCTGATGCCGCGCTGCTTGAGGCGGAAGTCCAGGTCGGTGTTGGCGAACCCGCTGGAGCCCCAGTGCTCGGCGATGATGATGTCGCCTTCGCGGGGTGCGAAGTCAGGGTGCCACTCGCCACCCCATTCGCCGCGGGCGAAGTGGTGGCCGTGCATGATCTTGCACTGGGTGGGCGTCGGGTGGTCCCAGCTCTCGTAGTCGCCCGGTTCCCAGCGCCGGTGCGGCACGATGAAGACGGGGATACCGCGCTCGCGAATCGCACGATCAAGCGTACGCAGGTTGTCCAGCAACCCGACTTCCGAGGCGATGGGTTCGATCAGGGGGTAGATGCGCCCGCCTTCAGAGAGAAAGTCGTTGTACGGGTCGACCAGCAGGTAGGCCGTTCTGGCGATGGGGTAGGGGGTGTTCGACATCAGTGAGTCCTCGCGGTTAGGGGATGTCCATTGCTTCCCGAATTGACTTTGTTCGTTGTTACTATGAAAATCATATATACAAAATCAGCCTCGGGAGACGCCATGTCAAGCCCCAAAAAAACTGCTGAGACCCTGTGCCCGGTTTCCCGCGCCGAAGACCTGGTGGGCGACCGTTGGACGGTGTTGGTCCTGCGTGAACTGTTCATGGGAAACCGCCGATTCGACGAAATCCAGGCGCAGACGGGCGGTACGCCACAGATGGTTGCCACGCGCCTGAAACAGATGGAAGCGGATGATCTGGTACTGCGCACGCGCTACAACGAGCGTCCGGTGCGCTACGAGTACCAGCTCACCGCCAAGGGAGAGGCCTTCTATCCGGTGATCCTCGCCCTGCGCGCCTGGGGCGAGCAGTGGTGCAAGGCGCCGGAGGAGGGCATTGCCGTGCACTTCACGCACCGGACCTGCGGGCAGGCCGCCGGACTTGGGCCGTTGTGTGATGGCTGTGGGGAGGTCCTGCGGCGCGAAGACCTGATAGGCGAGCAGAACCCCGTCTATGCCGAGGAGCGCAATGGCCGACGCGAGTCCTTCCGGGCTGCGCGGGGCGCGGCGTCGAAGGACGACTGACGATCAGACCCGCTGCCGCTTCGCCAGAAGGAGCACCGCCAGTACGCCACACAGCAAGCCAAGGGACACTGGCATCCCCGGATGTCCCATCACTTGCATCACCAGTCCGGTAGCGGGCGAACCCAGCATGCCCCCCACACCCCACACCAAGGCGAAGGCCGCGTTACCCGCCATCAGGGTTCGACCGCTGAAGCGCTCGCCGAGCTGGATCAACGACATGGTGTAGATCCCGAACGCGAATCCGCCCCAGACGAACACGAACGGCCAGATGAGCCACGTGTTCAGGGCCCATGGCAGCAGTACGCAACCGATGAGCGAAGCCAGGGCGCAGACCAGCATGGTTCGTTTCGAACCGGCCTTTTCAGCCACGCGGCCGAGCACGACCTGCAGACCGGCATTGCCCGCGATGTAGCAGGTGATGAGCGACGCGATTCGCTCCTCGGAGCTACCGAGCGCGGCGCCGTAGACTGCGAACAGGGAAAGCAGGATCTGCTCGAAGGCGGCCGCAGCGAACACCGCGAACAACAGGAGCGGCGCCAATGCGATGAATCCGCCAACCGATTTTGCCTCGCCTTCTTGGGGCATCTTTGGCAGGCGCGGCACGACCGCCAGCACGATCATCCCGCAGATGAGAAAGGCCGTGATGCCGATCAGGAAGGGCGGCCAACCCTGGGTGCCGACAATCCCAAGGGACAGCGGGCCGAGGGCGAAACCGGCCGAAACGATCGATGAATAAAGACCCAGGATGCGGCCACGGCGGGATGCGGGCGTGATCGCCATCAGCCAGGTTTCGCTGATCACGTAGAGCGGATTGGCGAAGAAACCGAGCAGAAAACGCAGCGGCATCCAGGCCCAGATGTGCTGTGTCCAGGCGATTGCGATCAAGGCGAACGCGGCGAGTATTGAACACAGGATCGCCAGCCGCCCTCCGCCCATGCGCTGTACCAGGGCCGGAATGAAGGGCGAGGACACGATGAAACCCAATGGGGTCATCGCCGCCGACAAGCCGATCAGGACGGGCGCCGTGCCCTGTCGTTCGAGAATGAAGCTGAGCAGCGGATAGGTCAGCCCTTGCGCCATTGCGAACACTGAGACGGTTGCGATGATGCCGGCCAACGCGGCCCATGGAATCCGGCCCTTTGGTGCTGATGCCGCACTTTCAGCCGTCATGCGGACCTCGTAATGGGACGATCCGGTGTCATTGCAGCTTTCACCTCATTCCTGCCAGAAGGGTTTGGCGATTTCTCTCTCGGCCTGACGCCGGGTCAGGCCGATATCCTCGATCAGATGGGGATTGGCCTTCGCCATTCGCTCAAGCTCAAGCCGAAAGCGTTTCCGCTCGCTCCAGGTCGCGATCATGCGGCGAGGGTGCGCCAGGTTGTAGCGCCGGTGCCACACTTCCGCCGGCCACGGGTGGGGAGTATCGTTCATGGCAGCCTCCTTGGGGTGTGAGGACCCGGAGGCCCTCGACCTGTCAGAGGTTGAATTCTGCGAAATGCGCGCAGCAGCGTAATTAAGCTCTTCCTAATAGTTCTCAAATCTTCCAAATGGGGTGCAGGTGCGTCGTATGCAGGGATCGCGCTTTGCATTTGGTCCGTTCGTTCTGGATTCCGCCGCGGGAACGCTTCTGCGGAATGAGGTTCCCGTTGCCATTGGCTACCGCGCGCTGCAACTGCTGGCAGCGCTCGTCGCGCGCCCCGGTGAAATCCTCGGCAAGGCCGAGTTGATGGATGCGGCGTGGCCCGGCGCGGTCGTCGAGGAAGGCAATCTCACCGTCCAGATCGCGCTGCTGCGTAAGTTGCTCGGTCCGGCCGCCGACGGTAGTCAGTGGATCGCCACCGTGCCGCGTGTCGGCTACCGCTTCGTCGGGGCTGTCCAGCAGCTTGGCAGCGCACGAAGACCCTTGCCCCTGCCCGACAAGCCATCGATCGCCGTGCTGCCATTCATCAATCTCAGCAACGATCCCGAGCAGGAAACCTTTGCGGATGGGCTGACCGAGGACCTGATCACTGATCTGTCCAGAAATTCCGGCCTGTTCGTCATCGCGCGCAACTCGGCCTTTGTCTACAAGGGCAAGGCCATGGATGTGCGCGGGATTGCCCAGGACCTTGGCGTGCGCTACCTGCTGGAGGGGAGCGCAAGGCGCGCCGCAGGGCGTGTGCGCATCAATGCACAGCTGGTGGATGCGGCCAATGGCGATCATCTCTGGGCGGAGCGCTTCGACCGCAGCCTGGAAGACATCTTCGCCGTACAGGACGAGGTCACCGGCAAGATCGTGCAAGCATTGCTCGGTCGGCTACGCGAACCCGCTTCGCGCCGGCGGCCGGCGAATATCGAGGCTTATGACCTCTGCGTGCGGGCGCGCAAGCTGATGGATGACTCACCGCAGACGGCGCAGGAAGCGCACCTGATGCTCACGCGCGCCGTCGCACTCGATCCGGGGTATGCCGAGGCCTATCGCTGGCTCGCCATGAACCACTGGATGGGCTGGGTGCATAGCGGCGGACCTACGGAACCAGACCGAGATGCCGCCTTGGAGCTGGCGCGCAAGGCGGTCTCACTCGACCCCGACGATGCCGGTTGTCGCTGGGTCCTGGCCTACCTGCTGGCCTATGGACGCAGCTTCACCGAGGCGGATGCCGAATTCGCCAGGGCGATCGCGCTGGACCCCAACGAGGCCGACACCTGGGCGGCGCTGTCCGATATCGCGGTCCTGGCCGGGCGGATCGAGGAGGGCCTTGAGTACATCCGCAAGGCATTCCGCCTCAACCCCTTCCCGGCGAGCTGGTACTACCTGGCGCTCGGCCAGGCGCAATACGCCGCCGGCGATTACGAAGCCGCCATCGAGACTCTGCGCCGGGATGAGACCTATCGCACCAGCTCACGCCGCTTCCTGGCCGCAAGCCTTGCCCAACTCGGCCGGCTCGACGAGGCGCGCGCGGAGGTCGAGCTGTTCCTCGTCGGCAACCCGCTTTTCACCATTGGCCACTGGGCCTCGAGCGAGCCATTACGTGATGCTGCGACGCTCGAGCATTTCGTTGACGGCTACCGCAAGGCCGGCCTTCCGGAGTGACCGGTCCTCAGCGCCCGCCAGCGCCGCCGCGAGAGCGCTCGGAACTTTCCACCAGCACCGCTTCAGCGAGGCTGTTGAGGCGTTGCCAGAGCGCTGGAGAAATCTCCATGCCGTTTTCCAGGGCCTGTTCGCGGGCGAGGGCGAAGTTATCAGGGCTGACGAACCGCTCGCTCCGTTTGGCCACGACCTCACCGACCGGCTGCGGCTGGGCAGCCGTGCCGAGCATCAGGCTCAGCGATTGCCGTGTCGCCTGAGGTGAGTGTTCCGAAAGCGTGCAAGTCAGGTAGCTAGGGTGAGAGGCGCCAGCTTCGATCCAGGCGAGGTGGCGCTGCACCGGTGAGTGGCCGTTGTCCCAACTGGCCTGGGCCCAGAGGCCCCTTTGGGCGCAATCCGCCAGCAGTTTGAGCACGAACTTACGGTTATGGCAGTTCTGCACCTCAACGCGAAAAGCGGGCTGCTCCACAGCCTGGACGCAGGCCAGTTCCAACAGTGCCGGCAAGCAGTTCAAGGCGCTGCGTCCGTGGCAGTCAGCGTTCAGGCTACCCGGTTCGTCGGTAACGAGTTCGGTCGCGGCGCGATCACGGTCGGCGACCAGTTCCAGTGCTCGCTCCAGTTCACCCAGACCATCCTCGCCGTGCAATTGCAGCCAACCAACCAGGGCGGCCGCGTCTTCATAGTGGCCCGGCGTATAACCCATGCCCTCGAACACCCGCTTGAGCAGGGAAGTCAGTTCATTGGCGGAAATCAGCATGGATGTTTCTCCTGGGTAGGGGCCAGTGGCAGGAACCAGTCATCGTCGAACGGCTGGCCGATGTCTTCCAGCACGGGAGCACCCTGGAACATGGTGTTGCGGACCCACAGGCGCGAACGTGGGTCGAACTTGCTCACTCCGAAGAACGACAGCTTGCAGCGCAGCAGGTGCATGGGCAGGACGTCTCGGTCTAACAGGTTGGCGCGGATTTCGCCGTAGTGGGTGGTGGCCATGCCCTGGATGCGGCGGACGATGCTGCGTTGTTCCGGGTGGCAGAGCAGGAAGCGCGCGACCTTGTGCTGCGGGTATTGCGCGAGGTAATTCGTCAGTTGCCGATGGCATTGCTGGACCAGGTAACCGATACCCAGCGGCATCTGCTTTTCCCGGCCCTCGTCGAGGCTGCAATTGCCCAGGCGCGGTTCCTGCTTTTCCTCGGAGCGGTACCAGAAGGTTTCCTGTGCACCGTCTGCGTCGAAGTCGATGGCCAGGGCCCAGTCGTATTTCGTCTCGATCAGCGCTTGCAACTGCTGTGCGGACATCTCCGGTTGCAACTGGAATTGCTCGGGCAAGGCGAGGCGATCTTCCAGCTCATCCACGAGCTCAGGGTACAGTTCCAGCAAAATGCAGTTGATCAGCTCCTGCCCCTGCAGGCTGGCGTGGCCAAGGGCCCAGTCCTGCAACACTTGCCAGTTCTCCAGCGGATGCGCGCCGAGCCAATCGTGGAGGGCGCGCAGATCCGCCAGTACGCGCTGGTTGTTGCCGGTCTGCCACTCGTCCTCCGTAAAGGTTTCCTCGATATGGCGGATGGCCCGGTCAACCAGTTTCGGGACGCGCGCCAGCTCTGCCGGTGCCGCCGGGCTGGCGAGAATACGGGCCAGCGCCAGTTCGCGCATTTCGATCCAGCGGCTGATCAGTTGCGGGTGGTTGATCAGGTAGGGTGCCATGCCGAGGCCCGTGGAGTTGCCGATGCCGAAGTAGCGCTTGATCGTCGGCTCGAAGGGTACGGCGGTGGTTGGCGAGCGGCGCCGGGCAATGTGCTCGGCCTGTTGCAGGCTGAAGTTGCGCAGCATGAAGCAGGTGAACATCTCGGCTGAAAAAGGACGGGCAAAATCCGGGTGTTTGCGGCGGACCTTCTCCCAATCGGCCATGCCCAGTTTGCCGCTGCCGTAGACGGCGGTTGTGCGATACAGGTAGCCGACCTGGGCAATCCTGGCGATTTCCGGCTGCTCGCCACGGGCCAGGGCATCCACCACGCTGTCGAAGTTGCGCATGCTGCGGTTGGCGCGGGACAGCACCATCACCTTGGCGTCGAGCCGGCCTGCCTCTTGTAGTGGCACGTTCTGGCGCAAGTAGTCGACGTAGGCGTTATCCACGTCGCCCTCGCAGAGGGCCATGGTCAGGTCCCATTCGCTGGCGATGACGCGGTCATTGCGTTTCTCCGGGGCCAGGTACTGCGAGAACAGAACAAAGCTGAACAGGTCGCCGCGGGTGCGGATGCGGTAGATCACCGTGCCGTAGCCGTCGGCATCCAGTTCGAAGCGTTGCGCCTCGATCTGCCAGCGCTCACGCATGATCCGGCGGACCAGGCTGCGCATGAAGCTCAAGCGGCTCTGATGCAGGCTGCCAAGCCGTTCCAGGTCCATGACCAGGCTGGCAGGGCGCATCTGCAGGATCGCGGCTTCGGGCAAGCCCGATTCCATCATTGAAGGGGTGCTCATTCTGGGGCCCTCAACTGGCGTGTCCGCATTCCCGGGCCAGTTGGCAACCGGAAGCGGCTTGTTATTGATCTGCCGTCGATGGT
This sequence comes from Pseudomonas sp. JS3066, assembly GCF_036328175.1. NCBI lineage: Bacteria > Pseudomonadati > Pseudomonadota > Gammaproteobacteria > Pseudomonadales > Pseudomonadaceae > Pseudomonas > Pseudomonas sp. JS3066. The sequence goes on along the minus strand of NZ_CP143312.1, from coordinate 2,779,223 downwards.
GGGACAGGAGGCTCCCCGGAGCAATTCAGATCGCCCTATCGTCCGATAAGGAATCCTTATTCAAATGGCATGCTCGATCAGCATGGCTATCGCCACTCGTCCGGGTCGAGTTCGTTGTCCCGCAGGATGAATTCGTACAGGGCCTGGGCCGCTACCGGCAACGACCGGTTGGCCAGGCGGACGATTCCGATGTCGCGGGTTACCAGCGGGTCCGCCAGGGGGATGAAGCACAGTTGGCCGGGTTCGGCGGGGAAGGCGAAACGGGGCAGGGTGGTGATGCCCATGCCTGCTTCGATCATGGCCAGCAGGGAGATCATGTTGGAGATGTAGAACTGCGAATCGGCCACCAGCTCCTCGGCGCGGGTTCCGCTGAGCAGGCGCGAGGTGCCGTTGGCGATCAGGCGTTCGCCGCGCAATTGTTGCCAGCCGACCTCTGTTTCGGCAGCCAGCGCATGGTCCTGATGGCAGACCACGCCGATGCTGTCTTCCCAGATGGGGATGAAGCGAATGTCGCTCTCGGTTTCCCAAAGGCTGGAGATGCCGAAGTCCACCTGCTGGTTCTCCACCATGGTCAGGACCGCCTCGGAGTTGTCGTCGAACAGGCTGACATGCAGGTCGGTGGCGTCGCCTATGAAGCGCGCGAGGATGTCCGGCAGAAGTCGACTGGCAATCGACGGTACGGACGCGATGCGCAAGTGGCCGGACTTGTACTGCGCGATCAGGTTCATGTCGCGCACCACGCGGTCGTGGTGTTCGATCAGTTCCTTGGCGTAGGCGAGGAACTGGATGCCAAAGGGCGTCAGCTCCGGCTTTGTGACCCGCGCATTGCGTTTCTCGAACACGGGTTGGCCCAGCTTGCCTTCGAGGTCGCGGATGGACAGCGAAATGGCTGGCTGGGTTCGGTGTGCCCGCTCGGCCGCCGCATGGAACCCCTGGAGCTCGGCAACCCAGACGAAGTGACGCAGTTGCACGATCTTCAGGTCCGGCAGCATGGTAAGTTTTCCTTATCAACCAATATTCACAACTAATTTTAGTTTATCTGAGACGGCACCTACCATGCGCTCAAAGCGAGAACGGAGGTGCACATGTCCAGCAAGATTTTCAGCAACTACATCGGCGGCGTCTGGGTTGAAGGCGGCTCGAGTATTGCGAACCGAAGCCCTGCCAATGTCGAGGACGTCGTGGGTCACTACGCCCAGGCCAATGCCTCGCAGGTGGATCAGGCGATTCGCGCCGCCACCGCCGCTCAGCAGGTCTGGGCACGCAGCGGACTGGAGGAGCGTTACCAGGTGCTCATGGCGATCGGCAACGAGCTGATCGCACGCAAGGCCGAACTCGGCGAACAGCTGTCGAGGGAGGAGGGCAAGACCCTCGCCGAGGGCGTCGGCGAGGTCTATCGCTCCGGGCAGTTCTTCCACTATTACGCCGCCGAGGTATTGCGGCAGCTGGGCGAGACAGCGGATTCCGTTCGTCCCGGCGTAGAGATCGAAGTCCGTCGTGAGCCGGTTGGCGTGGTCGCCATCATCACCCCGTGGAATTTCCCGATGGCCACGGCCGCCTGGAAGATCGCCCCGGCCCTGGCCTTCGGTAACGCAGTAGTGTTCAAACCGGCCAATGCCGTGCCGGCGAGCGCCTGGGCGCTGACCGAAATCATCGCCCGCCAGGCCCTGCCGGCCGGGACCTTCAACCTGGTCATGGGCAGCGGAGCCGAGGTCGGCGAGCGTCTGATCCAGTCCACCGGGATCAATGCCCTGAGTTTCACCGGCTCGGTGGAAACCGGGCGCCGGGTCGCCGCCGCCACAGCCGCCAATTTCGTGCGCTGCCAGCTGGAAATGGGCAGCAAGAACGCCTTGGTAGTGCTCGATGACGCCGACCTGGCGCTGGCCGTGGAGTGCGCGGTGAACGGTGCGTTCTTCGGCACCGGACAGAAGTGCACGGCATCGTCCCGACTCATCGTCACCGAAGGCGTGCACGACCGCTTCGTCGAAGCGCTGATCGAACGCATGGGACAGCTCAAGGTCGGCCATCCGATGCGTGAAGGCGTGCAGATCGGCCCGGTGATCGACGAGCGCCAGCTCGCGCAGAACCTCCGTTACATCGAGGACGCCAAGGCCGAAGGCGCGCGCCTGGTCTGCGGTGGCGAGCGCATTACCGAGGAGCATGAGGGCTACTACCTGCGCCCGGCGCTGTTCGTCGACACCCGAAACGATATGCGCATCAACCGCGATGAGGTCTTCGGCCCCATCGCCTGTGTCATCAAGGCGCGGGATTACGAGGAGGCGCTGGCCATCCTCAACGACACGCGCTTCGGGCTCACGGCCGGGATCATGACCCAGTCGCTCAAGCACGCCAGCGACTTCAAGCGCCGCGCCAACACCGGCTGCGTGATGGTCAACCTGCCCACCGCCGGCACCGACTATCACGTGCCCTTCGGCGGTCGCAAGGATTCCAGCTTCGGCCCCCGCGAGCAGGGGCAGTACGCCCGCGACTTCTACACCGTGGTCAAGACCGTCTACGTGCGTCCCTGAGGGAGAGAGCGCCATGCAAGAGCTTTTGATGATCGACGGCCTGCAGTATTCCAACTGGAGCCCCGAGCTGTTCCGGCAGATGCAGGAGGGCGGGCTGAGTGCCGTCCACGCCACCATCGCCTACCACGAGACCGCCCGTGAAACCCTGTCGCGCATTGGCGAATGGAATCGCCGCTTCGAGGCCTTCCCGGAACTGATCCGTCCGGTGCGGCAGGCTTCGGATATCCGCCTGGCCCACCAGGAAGGACGGGTCGGGATCTTCTTCGGCTTCCAGAATTGCTCGCCCATCGAGGATGACATCGACCTGGTGGAAATCTTCCGCCAGCTCGGCGTCTTCATCATGCAGCTGACCTACAACAACCAGAGCCTGCTGGCCTCGGGATGCTACGAGAGAGAAGACAACGGCATCAGTCGCTTCGGCCGCCAGGTGATCGAGGAAATGAACCGTGTCGGCATGATCATCGACATGTCCCACAGTGCCGAGCGCAGCACCCTGGAGGCCATAGAACTGTCGACGCGGCCGGTGATCATCTCCCATGCCAACCCCACCAGCTTCCATGCAGCCAAGCGCAACAAATCCGACGCGGTGCTGCGCGGAATCGCCGAGTCGGGCGGCCTGCTCGGCTTCAGCACCTATCCCTTCCACCTGCGCGGCGGCTCGGCGTGCCGGCTTGAAGACTTCTGCGACATGGTCGCGCGCACGGCAGACCTGATGGGTGTGGAGCACATCGGCATTGGTACCGACCTCTGCCAGCAGCAGCCGCTGCAGGTGCTGGAGTGGATGCGTAACGGCCGCTGGAGCAAAGCCAAGGACTACGGCGAAGGTTCCGCAGATAACGCCGACTGGCCAGCGCCACTGCAATGGTTCCGCGACAGCCGTGACTTTTCCGTCATCGCCCGCGGGCTGCGCGAGCGCGGCTTCGTCGAGGACGAGGTGCGCAAGATCATGGGCATGAACTGGCTCGACCTGCTGGAGCGCGGTACCGCGCCGCAGCAGTGATTTCCTGACTCCCCCCAACGTGAGGACGCCATGAACAAGAACAAGAAAAGAGCCTCGACCTTCTCCCACCCTGGAGTTGGCCTGCGCCTGACGACACATCACCTTGATCCGTTGCCTCCGGAAGGCAGGAGCGAAACGCGTCCACCGTGCTGACGTTGAGTTCCGCTCCATTCCTGAACCCATGGTCATTCGCTCTGCCGAGTTCGATTCGGTAGAGCCAGCGCAACAACCTGGAGGCATCATGAAATTGTTCCCGACCCAGACCGTAGGCAGCGAACCGATGAAGTGCACGGCACTGCAAGGCGTCGATTTGCCCCTGTTCGTCATCACTGGCGGCTTCCTGCTCGCCTTCCTGATTGCGGCCCTGGTGGATATCGACGCGGTTTCCGCAATGGTCAACACGCTGTTCGCCTGGTCGACGAAAGCCTTCGGGCTCTATTGGCAGGTGCTGATGCTGGCAACGTTCCTGGTCAGCCTGGGCATTGGCTTCAGCAAATGTGGCCGCGTCCGCCTGGGTGGCATCAACCACAAGCCTGAGACCAGTACGTTCAATTGGATCGCCGTGATCATGTGCGCGCTGCTCGCCGGTGGTGGTGCCTTCTGGGCCGCCGCCGAGCCCCTGATGCATTTCGCCAGCCCGCCGCCCCTGTTCGCTGGCGTTCAGCCGAACACTGAGCAGGCGGCCCATGTGGCCCTGGCGCAGTCGTTCGTGCACTGGGGGTTCCTGGCCTGGGCTGTGCTCGGCAGCCTGCTGGCGATCGTCCTGATGCACCTGCACTACGACAAGGGCCTGCCGCTGGCGCCCCGTACGCTGCTGTACCCGTTGCTGGGTGAGCGTGCGCTTAAAGGACCGATCGGCAATCTGGCCGACGCCACCTCGATCATCGCGGTGGTTGCCGGCACCATCGGCCCGATCGGTTTCCTCGGCCTGCAGATCAGCAACGCGCTGAATGCTGTGTGGGGTCTGCCGAATGACCTGCTGACCCAGTCCATCACCATCATCCTGGTGACGGTCATGTACACCACGTCCTGCCTGGTGGGGCTAAATGGCATCCGCATGGTCAGCGAAATCAACGTCTGGCTGATGATCGGCCTGGCTTTGTTCATGATCGTGGCGGGGCCGACCCTGTTCATCCTGTCCGGTTTCCCGGTGGCTTTCGGCCTGCAACTGGAACACTTCCTGCCGATGACCCTGTACCGTGCCGATCCGAAATGGCTCGACTGGTGGACGGTCTTCTACTGGGGCTGGTTCATCGGTTATGCGCCGATGATGGGGCTGTACGTGGCCAAGATTTCCCGAGGCCGCAGTATCCGCCAGATCATCCTGACCCTTTCGATCATCGCTCCGCTGGTCACCATGTTCTGGTTCACCGTGGTCGGTGGCACCGGTATCGGCCTGGAGTTGCAGACCCCCGGTATCGTCACCAGCCACGGCACCCAGCCGGAGGCCATGCTGCTGGGCGTTACCCAGAGCCTGCCGCTGGCGGGACTGGTCTCGGCGCTGTTCCTGTTCCTCAGCTTCATCTCGGTGGCCACCAACGGCGATGCCATGGCCTACACCGTGGCCATGGCGATGACCGGCAACGATTCGCCGAAGAAGTGGCTGCGTGCCTTCTGGTGCATCGGTATGGGGCTGGCGGCGGTGGTGCTGATCACCATCGGCTCGGGCGGAGTCTCGGCGCTGCAATCCTTCATCGTCATCACCGCTGTTCCCGTCTCCCTGCTGATCCTCCCTGCGCTCTGGAACGCCCCGCAGATCGCCCGTCGACTGGCCCGGGAACAGCAGGTCTAGTCCCTTGGGAGGGCGCGATGCCCGTCGCCCCTCCATTTTTTCTTCCCATGCTGGAGAGCTAAATGAAACAGTCCGTGAGTACCCGTTTGTTCCCGTCCAAGGCCCCACTGGAGTGGGCCGTGATCGGCAACGGGACCTTGTACACGGCGCAGATCCCCATCGATGTCGAAGGGCGCGTGGTGGATGGGGGGATCGAAGCCCAGACACGACAGACCCTGGACAACCTCAAGCACACCCTGGCCTGCGCCGGGCTGGGTCTGGATGCCGTGACCCAGGTGCTGATCTACGTGACCGACCGCAGCTACCTGGCGACCGTGAATGCGGTCTATGCCGAGTATTTCTCTGCTCCCTATCCGAACCGTGCCGCCATGGTGGTGGCCGGGTTGGCCCGTGAGGAAATGCTCGTGGAGCTGGTGGTCTACGCGGTGGCCTGAGCGGCCGCAGTCTCCAGTCCGCTCTGGTGATCCCGGACGACTGGTTTTCCGCTCGCCGATTGTCCCGGCGGCGACTCCAACTACGCTTGAACCTTGTACGTGCGCTTTTCCGTCACAAGCGGACAGGCGCCCGTACCCTTTTCGCCGTATGGCCTGACCTGGGAGCTTGGGATGGAATGGTTGCTCGACCCGGAAATATGGGTGGCCTTCTTCACGTTGACCGCACTGGAAATCGTCCTCGGTATCGACAACATCATCATGATCGCCATCCTCGTGGGTCGAATGCCGCCCCACATGCAGGCGCGCACCCGCTTCTTCGGCCTGGCCCTGGCGATGGTCACGCGCATCCTGTTGCTGCTTTCCATTTCCTGGATCATGCGGCTCACCGCCGACCTGTTCCAGGTGGCCGGGCAGGGGATATCCGGGCGTGATCTGATTCTCTTCTTCGGCGGCCTGTTCCTCCTCTGGAAGAGCAGCTCCGAGATGTACCAGGGCCTGGAGGGCGACGAGGAAGACTTCGACGAACCCAGGAGCCTTGCCGGCGGGCTCATCGGCACCATCATCCAGATCGCCCTGATCGACATCGTCTTCTCGCTGGACTCGGTGATTACCGCTGTCGGCATGGTTTCCAACGTGCCGGTGATGGTTGCTGCCATCGTGGTCGCCGTGTTGGTGATGATGCTCGCTGCCGGAACCATCAGCGCCTTCATCGACAGGCACCCGAGCCTGAAGATGCTGGCGCTCTCGTTCCTGGTGGTGGTCGGCACGGTGCTGATTGCCGAGTCGTTCGATGTTCATGTGCCCAAGGGCTACGTCTACTTCGCCATGGCCTTCTCCCTGGCCGTGGAAGCACTCAACATCCGTGCCCGCACGGCCCGCGGCCGCAAGGCGGCGGAACCGGTGAAGCTGCACAGGGAGATGAAGGGGGAGTGAGTGTTGGCCGTCTTGAGTCGAGTGCGTCTCGTGCACTAGGGGCCTTACGGCTGCCGAGTCCTACTGTGGGGCGTGCAGCGAGGGCAAAGGCAAGTCGCGAATAAAAAAGCCCGCCAAAACAGGTGTTGGCGGGCGAATCAGGCGGGAACTAGAGCCAGCGTCCCCGCCCGGGGAGTATTCAGCTGAGCAACATCCCCGTACTTGCCTTGAGGCGGTATTGCGCCTGCAGGCGCAGTACGTAGCCGAGCTTGATCGAGGTCGGTCCGAGGATGGTCAGCAAGTGCGCCAGTACCAGCCAGCCCATGGACAGGTAGGCGTCGAAGCCATAGGCCAGCAGGGCCCCGATCACCAGCATGGCCATGCCACTGATCAGCAAGTGGCTGGAAAGCTTGTGGACGCGTTGGGGGGATTCGAAAAAGGCGAACATATCCATTGCTCCAGCAGAGGTTGCGGTCTGCTTGGCAGGCGTCCGTGACGGGGTCACGGACGCCTGGTCCATTCAGGGTGCTTAGGCCACCGGAATCATTGGGTCGGCTGCGGCCAGGGCGGTTGCTCGATCAGCTGCCGGGGGATAGATCCAGATGGTGTTGATCTGGGTCTTGAGCTGCTTGGCTTCATCCTTCACCAGCTTCAGCTGACGGTCCCAGCCCTCGGTGAACACCGCTCCCCAGGCACCGAGGTCCAGGCAGGTCACGTACTTGGGCTGGCTGTAGGGAATGGGCTGCACGCCCAGCAAGTCGGCGGCTACGTTGTTACCCGCATGGCGACCCAGGGCGATCGCGTGCTGGCAGGACATGGCGGCGAAGTTGCCGAGGTCGTCGGTAGCCGCATAGGCGACATCGCCGGCGGCGAAGATGTTGTCCTGGCCAGCCACCTTGAGGTTCTGGTCTACATGCAGGCGCCCCAGTCCATCGCGCACGCTGGTCAGTTGCTCGGTCAGCGGGCTGGCACGGAAGCCGACCGTCCAGATCACCGTGTTGCTCTCGATATGGCGACCGTCGGAGAGGGTCACACCATTGGCGTCCACGGCCGCCACGCTGGTACCGGGTACCCACTCGATGCCGAGGTGATCGGATGCTTCGACGATCGACGGGCGGATTCCGTCGCCCAGGGCAGCGCCGATCTGTGGAGCACGGTCGATGACGATCACGCGAATATCCTGGTCTTCGCCGAGCACCTCGCGCAGACGCGCCGGCATCTCGGTGGCAGTTTCGATGCCGGTGAAGCCGCCGCCGGCGACCACCACAGTGTTGCGGGCAAGGCTGTATGGGCGGTCCTTGAGCGACTTCAGGTGGTTCTCCAGACGCGCCGCGGATTCGATCTGGTCGACGTCGAAGGCATGGGCCTCCAGGCCGGGCACCGGCGGGCGGGCGAGTTGGCTGCCGGTCGCGAGTACCAGGCGGTCGTAACTCAGTTCGTGCTGGCGGCCAGATTCGTCGCGGTAACCGACGGTCCTGGCCTGCTCATCGATACGTTCTGCGCTGCCTTTGACGAAACGCACACCAACCGAGTCGAACAGGGCATCCAACGGGGCAAACATGGCATGGACGTTGGGCTCGTAGAAGCGCGGACGGATGCGCAGCTCGGCCTGAGGGGCGAGCAGGGTGATCACCACATCGTTGCGATCATGCTTGTCCAGCAGACGTGCAGCGCTCAATGCGCTCCAAAGTCCACCGAACCCTGCGCCAACAACCAGAATTTGCTGTTTCATGAAGTGCTCCTCGGAAGAAGTGGTCAATAAGATTGATGTTATTTCTTCAATTCCGGCGTGACGATTACAGGTCCATTGATACTGGGTTCCCATATTCGCTGAATCGGATCGTCCGCTGTGGTTACATGCTATCCATGGATATTTTTCAGCGCACTTCTACATAGGGTAAGTAGAGTTATGCGTCAGTCGAATTGATATATACGTAGGTATAATTTGAATTCGCCGCAGTGCTTTCCGGGTTCTCAGGGGTGTTCGCGCAGGGCTGTTTCGATACAGCTGAGCAGTTTGTCGGCTTCGAAGGGCTTGGGGAGGTAGGCGACCAGCCCCGGGGTGTCGGGACTGACGCGGGGGGAGACACCGTGGTAAGCGGTGATGAAGATGGTGGGAATGCGAAAGCCCATGGCGATGAGTCTTTCATGTAATTCGAGCCCACACATTCCCGGCATCTGGATGTCGGAGATCAGGCAGTGGGCTTCAGTCGGGCCGCTGGAGCCCAGGAACTCCAGAGCATCGGCGTAGGTCCTGGCCTGGTAGCCGCTGGACCTCAACAAGCCCTCCAGCGCCGTGCGGATGGATTCGTCATCATCGACAACTGCAATAACGGCCATGTCGCGCACCTGAGTAGCTTGCGTCATTTGGGGTTGCCCGTGACGGCACCCGTCGTTATTGGAAGATACGCTGTCTTATAACGTGGAGAAGTATACCTACGTATAGTCGCCGCCCCTCGAAACCAGAGGGGCCGGGTTCCCTTCTGTTGCATAATACCGAAGTACAAGTGCACACCCCGAAGGGATACTCAACCTGAACTGACGTACAAGTGACCGTTCGCCTGTTTCTCGAATAATCTGACACCCACTTCGCTGATTGCCTCCAGCAACTTTGGAGGTGCATATGAAAGTTGTAAGAGTTCAATCAACCAGGCGGCGAACATCATGAACAGAAATGACCTGCGGCGTGCCGACCTCAACTTGCTGGTTGTATTCGAAACCATGATGCGCGAGCGCAATGTCACTCGGGCCGGGGAGCGTTTGTTTATCGGGCAGACCACTGTCAGCAGCGCGCTGGCTCGCCTGCGCTCGATGTTCAACGACCCCCTGTTCATCCGTACCGGCGGGGTGATGGAGCCGACCGCGCGTGCCGAGGAAATCCATGCTCGGCTGGCGCCGGCCCTCGACGGCATCGCGGTGGCCCTGAGCTGCTCGCAGGAGTTCGACCCACTCACCAGTGATGCGGCCTTCCATGTCGGACTCTCGGACGATGTCGAATATGCGCTGCTTCCGAAGCTGATGAGACGCCTGCGCGACGAAGCGCCAAATATCACCCTGGTGGTGCGCAGGGTGGACCAGTGGCACTTGCCCCACCTGATTACCACGGGCGAGATTTCCGTGGGAATCAGCCTGACGCAGGCATTGCCGGCCAGTTCGCACTGCAAACGCCTGCGGCCGATGCAGCCGGTGTTGCTGCGCGGTGATTCGGCGGCCAGCCGCCTGACACTGGATGAATTCTGTGCGCGGCCCCATGTGGTGGTGTCCTCGATGGGCAAGGTCATCGACGACGTCGATCACGCCCTGAGCCTGGGAGGGCGTCAGCGCAAGGTGGTGCTGGCAGTGCCGCAATTCAGCGCATTGCCCGGACTGCTTGCCGGCAGCGACATGGTCGCCATCGTGCCGGACTACGTTGCCCAGGCCATGGAGCGGCTGCATGGTATGCACGCCGAGTACGCTCCGCTGGACCTGCCGACTCCCGACCTGTCCATGGCCTGGCGCGGCGCTTGCCACGATGACCCGCGCGAGCGCTGGCTGCGCTCGTGCTTCTTCCGTCACTTCGGCCAGGCGCTGGAGCAGACCTCGGTTGCAGCTTGAATGGGGAGGGCGGGGCCTGTGGGATACGGATCAGTTCTCCCGTGTGAAACGGCTGCGGTAATCACGGGGGGAAATGGACAGGTTGCGCTGGAAGGTGCAGCGCATCCGTTCTTCGTCGCCGAATCCGCAGAGTCGGGCGATCTGTTCGATGTTGCGTGGCGTGTTCTCCAGCAAGCGCTTTGCCGCTTCCAGGCGGAACAACTCGATGGCCCTGGACGGGGTCCGGCCGGTCTTGAGCTTGTAGACCCTGGAGAAGTTGCGCTGGCTCATCTGCGCCTGTTGGGCCAGACGCTCCACCGTAAGGTTTTCGTCGCCCAGATTCTCTGCCAGCCACAGGTGCAGGTCGTCGAATGCCGCGCTTTCCTCCGATTGCGACTGCAACAGCGTGCTGTACTGCGCCTGACCGCCCGGACGCTTGAGGTAGACCACCAGTTCCCTGGCCACCTGCATGGCCACTTCGCGACCGCAATCCGCTTCCACCAGGGCGAGTGCCAGGTCAATGCCCGCGCTCACGCCCGCCGACGTCCAAACCGTGCCTTCCTGGATGAAGATCGCATCGGCGTCGACGTCGATGGTCGGAAAACGCGCCTTGAGGGTGTCGCACATGGCCCAGTGCGTGGCGGCACGCCGACCATCGAGCAGACCGGCCTTGGCCAGCAGGAAGGCGCCGCTGCAGACCGCCGCGACGCGCCTGAATCGATGGGTCGTGCCGGCCAGCCAGTCCGCCAGGTCACCGTGACTGTCCAGGGTCTGGCAAATATCCGGGGCACCGGGAACGATGAGGGTGTCGGCAGGTGGTTCGCCCGGACGGTCGAGTCGTGAGGTGTCCACGACCAGGCCCTCGGCGGTTTGTATCAGGCCACCTTCGAGGCTCGCCGTACGCAGCTGGTAGCCGTGCAGCCTGCGTTCGGCCAGTGCCTTGGAGGCAACCCAGAACACGGTCTGGGCGCCAGTCAGGTCGAGCAGCCCCATTTTCTGGAAGGCCACGAATAGCACCTCTCGGGGCTGATCCCATGCTGGCGGATTCGTAGCATGGTGCTTGCCGGGATTTTTTGTCTTTGCCCCTGAAGAACCCACCATTGTCGTGGCCGCTCTTGCTGTATTGGCATGGGGAAATAATGGCTCGGGTCATGGCTTTTCAGGTGATCTGCCAGGGTCGGTCGTCGGAAAGTCAGATGCGCCTTTCTGCTGTCCGGGCCTGGCCGATAACAAGGGTTTTATGTCCTGGCAGGCCGCTGCACGGGCGAGTTAGCCTATTTCTCGTCGAGGGCGAGCTGTTCTCGGCCCCTTACCGCGCGTTATTAGCGCTCCGCTCCAAATCACCCCAAGCAATGTCAGCCCGGCCAGCACCGGGTCGCAGCGTTGCTGCGGGGGGAGTCATGGACTAATTTTTTTTTGACCAGCATGTAGATATGGCCGGTCCTCAGAAAGGAGGCAAGATGAGTTCGTGGTCGCAATCAACTTCGACCCAAAACGCAGGCGACCAGAAAGACCCAGTGGTCTATGTGGTCGATGACGACGAGTCGATGCGACTAGCGGTCGAGGGATTGCTGCGCTCAATCGGTTTGCGCGTAGAGACGTTTGAATCACCCCAGGATTTTCTTGCCTTCCCGAAGAGCAACGCTCCCAGTTGCCTGATCCTGGACGTCAGGCTGCGTGGCGAAAGCGGCCTCGCTTTCCAGGAGCAGGCCGAAAAGAGTGGTCTGCATATGCCGATCGTGTTCATGACCGGTCATGGTGACATCGCCATGACGGTGAAGGCTATGAAAGCCGGGGCAGTCGACTTCCTGGCCAAACCGTTTCGCGACCAGGACATGCTGGACGCAGTCGCCAATGCATTGGCGCTGGACGGCGAGCGTCTGGCAGCCGAGCGTTCCATTGCAGCGCTCCGTGCCGCGTACGACTCGCTTACCGTTCGGGAACGGGAGGTCATGGGGTTCGTCGTGGCCGGTCTGATGAACAAGCAGATCGCCTTCGAACTGAACCTCAGTGAAGTCACCGTGAAAGTCCATCGTGGACAGGTCATGAAGAAGCTGGCGGCGCGCTCCGTAGCGGACCTCGTCAGAAAATCGGAATCATTGGGCATCCAACCGCAGCCACGGAAGTCGTCCTGATGTCGGCACCGTCGGCAGTGCCATTGAGGCCTGTCGATGATCCACCGAGGCGGTAGCGTCCATCGCAATGAGGGGCGGCAGCCTGAGGGCAGGGTGCGGCATACCAGATAAAACTACAGATGGTTCCGAGACCAATGGGTAACAGACTCCAGATTTGCTGGGACGATGGCGAGCGCGTCTTCTGTCGCGGGCCACATCCACGAAACAGCGGCTACGAGGTGCTGGTCGCACGGCCCGCCGCAGAGCAACCGTCGCCAGCCAGCCTTGATCGCCTTGTTCACGAGTTCTCCCTGAAAGAGGAACTCGATGGCACATGGGCGGTTCGCCCGCAGGCCCTGGTGCGCGAGAGTGGCGGGATGCTGCTGGTGCTCGATGATCCGGGCGGCGAACCTCTCGAACGGTTGCTCGGCGCTCCCATGGAGATGGGCGCCTTCCTGGGCTATGCCGTGGGTATTGCCACGGCGCTGGGCAAGCTTCACCAGCGCGGACTCGTCCACAAAGACCTCAAGCCTACGCACATCCTGGTGAACTGCGCCGATGGGCAGACGCGCCTGACCGGGTTCGGACTGGCCTCGCGCTTGCCGCGAGAACGCCAGGCTCCCGAGCCCCCCGAGACCATCGCCGGCACGCTCGCCTACATGGCGCCCGAGCAGACCGGACGGATGAATCGGTCGATCGATTCGCGCAGCGACCTCTATGCGCTTGGCATTACCCTCTACCAGATGCTGACCGGTGCGCTGCCGTTCACAGCCTCCGATGCCATGGAGTGGGTGCACTGCCATATCGCCAGGAAGGCGATCGCACCGAGCGAACGGGTGGTCACGGTCCCCGTGGTTATCTCCCACATCGTCATGAAACTGCTGGCCAAGACAGCCGAGGAGCGCTACCAGACTGCAGCCGGCGTCGAACATGACCTGCGCCGCTGTCTGGAAGCGTGGCAGTCTGAGCAGCGCATCGACGACTTCCCTCTGAACGAGCAGGGCGCCCCCGACCGCTTGTTGATTCCGGAGAAGTTGTATGGGCGGGAGGTCGAGGTAGACACCCTGGTTGCCGCGTTCACTCGCATCGTCAACAGCAGTGCGCCGGAGCTGGTGCTGGTGTCGGGTTACTCCGGTATCGGCAAGTCTTCGGTGGTCAACGAACTGCACAAGGTATTGGTGCCGCCACGGGGGCTCTTCGCCTCCGGCAAGTTCGACCAGTACAAGCGGGATATTCCCTATTCGACCCTGGTACAAGCGTTCCAGAACCTGGTGCGGACACTGCTCGGCAAGAGCGATGCAGAACTGGAGGGCTGGCGGGATGCGATGCTGGAGGCGCTGGAACCCAATGCGCGGCTCATGACCGATCTCATTCCGGAGCTGAAACTCATCATCGGAGAGCAGCCACCGGTTCCGGAGCTGGAGCCGCAGCAAGCGCAACGCCGCTTCCTGCTGGTGTTTCGGCGTTTCATCAGCGTATTTGCGCGACCGGAACATCCGCTCGCACTGTTCCTCGACGATCTTCAGTGGCTCGACGCGGCCACCCTCGATTTGCTGGAAGACCTGCTGACCCATTCGGAACTGCGCCACCTGATGCTGGTAGGCGCCTACCGCGATAACGAAGTGGATGTCACGCATCCGCTGACCGCCAAGCTTCAGGCCATCAGGAATGCAAGCGTCAGGATCGACGAAATCAAGCTGGCGCCGCTCGCCACGGCTCATATCGAGCAACTGATCTCCGAGGCCCTGCATTGCCCGCGAGAACGCATCGAGTCGCTGGCGCGGCTGGTGCAGGACAAAACCGCAGGCAATCCATTTTTCGTGATCCAGTTTCTTCAGGCGCTGGTCGAAGAAGACCTGCTGGCCTTCGACCATGACGCGCGGCATTGGCGCTGGAACCCTGATCGTATCCATGCCAAGGGTTACACCGACAACGTCGTGGACCTCATGGTCGGCAAGCTCGCCCGCCTGCCGTCTGATACCCAGCAGGCGCTGCAGCAGCTGGCCTGCCTTGGCAACGTCGCCCAGATCGACGTCCTCGCCAGCGTTCTGGGCATTTCTCAGCCACAGACTCAAACGGTGCTGTGGGAAGCGATTCGCCAGGAGCTGGTCGAGCGGCTGGAGGGTACTTATGCCTTCGTCCATGACCGGATTCACGAAGCTGCCTACTCGCTGATCCCCAAGGCATCACGCGCCGAAGCCCATCTTCGTATTGGCTGGCTGCTCGCCGCACAAACAGTCCCGGAACGACGGGAGGAGGCCATCTTCGAGATTGCCGGCCAACTCAATCGCGGTGCCGCGCTGCTGAACGACGCAGGTGAGCGTGAGCAACTGGCCGAGTTCAACCTGCTCGCCGGCCAGCGGGCCAAGGCATCGACTGCCTATGCGTCGGCGCTTACCTATCTCACCATCGGTGCGGAACTGCTCGACGAGGAGTGCTGGGAACGCCGCCATGAGCTGATCTTCGCGTTGGAGCTTAACCGGGCCGAATGCGAGTTCCTGACCGGGCAGTTGGCGGCGGCGGACGCCCGCCTGGTGGCCCTGGTGGAACGCGCCGCTTCTACCGTGGAGAAGGCGCTGGTAGCGTGCCTCCAGCTCGATGTTTGCCTGGTCCTCGATCAAAGCGACCGCGCCGTCGCGGTCTGCCTCGCCTATCTCAAACATGTCGGCATCGACTGGTCAGCGCATCCCGACGATGACGAGGTTCACTGCCAATACCAGCAAATCTGGTCACGGCTTGGCGAACGCAGAATCGAGGATCTGATCGATCTGCCAGTGATGGAGGATGCTGCCTCGCTTGGCACCGTCGAGGCGCTGAGCAAGCTGTTCGCGCCGGCCCTGCAGACGGACGCAAACCTGGCATGCCTGACGATCTGCAAGGCGGTAATCATCAGCATGGAGCACGGCAACAGCGATGCGTCGTGCGTGCTCTATGCCAATGTCGGCCGGGTCGCGGGACGGCGCTTCGGGGATTACCAGGCCGGTTTGCGCTTTGGCCAGCTCGGCTGCGATCTCGTCGACCGGCGTGGGCTCAAGCGCTTCGAGGCCAAGACCTTCCTCTGCTTCTCGATATTCGTCATGCGCTGGCTGCGGCCCGTGCGGGAGTGCCGTGCGTTGTTGAGCCGTGCCTTCGTGGCGGCGAACAGGATCGGCGATCTTCCGTATGGTGCCTACGCAGGCAACAGCCAGGTCTCGGACATGCTCTTCGCCGGCGAATCGTTGCCGACGGTGCAGACTGAAGCCGAGCGCGGCCTGGCCTATGCGCAGAAAGTGCGTTTTGGCCTGGTGGTCGACTTCATTGCCACGCAACTTGCCGTGGTGCGCGCCTTACGCGGGTTGACGACGGCATTCGGCTGTTTCGACGACACGAATTTCACCGAGCAACAGACCGAGGAACATCTGTCCGGCAGCCCGGACCTGGCACTCGCCGAGTGCTGGTACTGGACGCGCAAACTGCAGCTTCGCTACCTGGCCGACGACTACGGCGCGGCGATGGAGGCAGCAACGAAGGCGGAGGCATTGCTCTGGACTTCATCTTCGTTCTTCGAGGAGGCCGAGTTTCACTTCTACGCCGCGCTGGTTCGCGCTGCAGCCTGTGATACGGGGCCTGCGGAGGAGCGGGAGACACATCTGGCTGCCATGGCCGTCCATCACCGGCAGTACCAGGTATGGGCGGACAACTGCCGCGAGAACTTTGCCGATCGTACCGCCCTGATAGCTGCCGAACGCGCTCGCGTGGAGGGTCGGGAGCTGGAAGCCGAGCGGCTCTACGAAGAGGCCATCCAGGCGGCACAGGCAAGCGGCTTCGTCCATGTCGAAGCGCTGGCCAATGAACTCGCGTCGCGCTTTTACGCGTCGCGGGGTCTCGGCAAGATTGCCCAGCTGCATATGCGTGATGCGCGTTATGGCTACCTGCGTTGGGGCGCCAGCGGCAAGGTGCGACAGCTGGAGGCGAAGTACTCGTACCTGCGCGTGGAAGAACCTGCGCTCGGCCCAACAACCACGATCGCAACGCCGGTCGACAACCTCGATCTTGCAACCGTACTGAAAGTGTCCCAAGCCGTATCGGGAGAGATTGTTCTGGAAAAGCTAATCGATATGATCATGCGCACGGCCATCGAACAGGCCGGCGCCGAACGTGGCCTGCTGATCCTGTCGGACGGCGGCGTGCACTTGGTTGCGGCAGAAGCGACGACGGTGGGGGAAGCGACACAGTTGCAACTGCGAGATGTGCCGGTGAACGCGACCCTGCTGCCGGAATCAATCCTGCTCAATGCCCTGCGTACCCGGGACAGTGTCGTTCTCGACGATGCCGTGGCCGAGCCTGCTTTCGCCACCGACCCGTACATCCGCGAGCAGCGCCCGCGGTCGATCCTTTGCCTGCCCTTGATGAACCAGGCCAAGATGACTGGCGCCCTATATCTCGAAAACAACCTGACTTCGCGGGTGTTCAGCCCGGCGCGGATAGCCGTCCTGAAGCTGGTGGCCTCCCAGGCGGCGATCTCACTGGAGAATGCCCATTTGTACCGTGATATCGCCGAACGCGAGGCAAAGATCCGTCGTCTAGTCGATTCCAACATCATCGGGCTCATCGTCTGGAATGCAGACGGTGACATCATCGAAGCCAATGATGCATTCCTGCGCATGGTGGGTTACGAGCGGGAAGAACTGGTGTCGGGACGAGTGGGTTGGCGAGAACTGACGAAACCGGATTTGCTCTCGGACAGTGAACTGGCCCTGGCTGAGGCCCTGCGTGCCGGAAGCGTGCAGCCTTTCGAGAAGGAATACATCAGGAAGGATGGCAGCTACGTGCCGGTCATCGTCGGCCTGGCTACTTTCGAAACGGGTCGCAAGGAAGGCGTCGCTTTCGTGCTCGATCAGACCGAGCGCAAGCAGGCCGAGCAGCAGGTCCGCGACAGCGAGCAACGTTATCGCGAGGTGCAGGCGGAGTTGGCACATGCCAACCGCGTCGCGACCATGGGGCAACTGGCCGCTTCGATCGCCCACGAAGTCAACCAGCCGATTGCCGCGACGGTGACCAATGCCCATGCCGCGCAGCGCTGGCTGAACGCCCAGCCGCCCGAGATTGGCGAGGTGGGTCAGGTCCTTGGCCGCATCATCAAGGATGCCAACCGGGCCGCGGAGGTCCTTGGTCGAATCCGCGAACTGATCAGGAAGGCACCGCCGCAGAAGGAAGCCGTGGACATCAATGTGGCGATACGCGAGATGGTGTGCTTCACCCAGGGAGAAACCAGCAAGTGCGGCGCATCGGTGCAGATGCAACTCGCGGAAGGTTTGCCCTTGATCGAAGGTGACCGTGTCGAGTTGCAACAGGTGCTGCTCAACCTGATCGTCAATGCGTTGGAGGCCATGAGCGGCGTCAGCGACGGCGCCCGGCAACTGCACATCAGCAGTGGGATAGACGACGCAGACACTGTGCGGGTGAAAGTGAGCGATTCTGGGCCGGGATTCGCTGATAGCGCCGAGAAAGTCATCGCCCCGTTTTACACCACCAAGGCAACCGGCCTGGGGATGGGGCTGTCGATCTGCCGCTCGATCATCGAGTCCCATGGCGGCCAACTGAGCGTGAGCAGCCGGCAGCCTTGCGGCGCCGTCGTCGAGTTCACCGTGCTCGCCCATCCCGCCGTTTCATCGTGATTGCCACCTACGGGTGACGCAAATCCCGGCCAGGTGCAATCGGGAAACGCGCGCGGCTCGCCGCCGCGCGCCCAACGTCAGCTGGATGCGTCCAGCACCACCCGGTAGCGAGCCTTGCCGCTACGCAGGTGGTCGATGGCGTCGTTGATCCGGCTCATGGGAAAGTGCTCGACCTGCGGCAGGATCTGATGGCGCGCGCAGAACTCCAGCATGGTCGCCATGGTCGCGGGTGAACCCACCGGGGAGGCCGACAGGCTCTTCTGCTGGCGCAGCAGGTTGAATACATGCACGGGAATCGCGCCGGGCACCACGCCGACGAAATTCAGGTGACCCTTGCGGCGCAGAGTGCCGAGCATGGCGGGCCAATCGAGGTCGGCGTTGGCAGTGACCAGGAGGAAGTCCAGGGTATTGGCGATCGCCGCCAGTGCCGCACTGTCGGTAGAGGGCACAACCTTGTGTGCGCCCAGGCGGCGGGCTTCGTCCTGTTTGCTCAAGGACGAGGTGAAGGCCGTGACTTCACAGCCCCAGGCATTGAGGAAACGCAGGGCAAGATGACCGAGCCCACCGATCCCCACGACGCCAACTCGGTCGGTGGGTTTCACATCGAACTCCACCAGCGGGTTGAACACGGTCGATCCTGCGCAGAACAACGGTCCGGCCAGGGCCGGGTCCAGCCCATCCGGCAGCGGGATCGCCCAGGCCCAGTGGGAACGCAGGCGGTCGGCGAAGCCGCCGTTGCTGCCGATGATCGTGGGTTTGATGGCGTTGCACATCTGGTGGGAACCCTCGATGCAGGAACCGCAGTGCATGCAGCTGCCCTTGTACCAGCCGATGCCCACCCGCTGGCCCAGCTTGAGTCCACGGACCTGGCTGCCCATCCGTACGATGCTGCCAACCACCTCGTGGCCGGGGATGAACGGGTAGCGGGTGAGGCCCCATTCGTTGTCGATCATCGATTGATCCGAGTGGCAGACGCCGCAGTACTCGACCGCGACTTCCACCTCTTCGTCCGCCAATGGGCCGGGGATATAGCTATGGCGTTCCAGTGGGGCTCCGGGCGCGACGGCGGCCCAGCCGGTGAATGTCGTGAGTTCCGCTGCATCGCTCATCGGTCAGCTCCTGCTGGAAGGGATCGGGGTGCCTGCGCTTCGCCGCGGCAGGGCCCGGGAAGTGTAGCCCGTCGCTCAGGCTTGTCTCATGCCCCGCCCTGGCGGGCTTTCGCGTATCGCGCGAGTCCGATCTTGATGCCCACCAGCATGGGGGCGGCGACCACGAATAGCAGGGAAACGGCAACGAAGGCCGAGTCGAAGGCAATTACCGTGGACTGACCGGTTACCACCCGTCCCAACAGGTTTATCGCTGCCTGGCTGGCGGACGCTGTGTCCATACCCTTCGCGGCCAGCAGGGTGGTCGTGGTCGTCAGCCGCTCGATGAGGGCGCCACCTCCAGGGGTGACGTGCGAGCCGAGCACCGCAAGATTGGCGGCGACGTTATGCTCGACCAGGGTCTGCAGTGCTGCAACCCCCGCCAGGCCTCCCAACTGACGACCCGTATTGAACAGGCCGATGCCGGCGGCCAGGTTCTGGCTGTTCAGGTTGCTGAAGGCGATCAGCGTGATCGACAGGAACAGGAAGCCAAGGCCAAGACCGCGCAACAGGATGGCGGACATCATGTCGTCGGCGCCGCTTTCGCTGGTGGAGCCGGACAGCATCCACATTGCGATCATGATTATCAGGATCCCAAAAGGCACTGTGGCAAACGGCGCAACGCGACGCACCTGCATGAGAAACGCCGAGATAAGCAGCGCGCCAACAAAGGATACGGCGCTCGGCACAAGGAGCTGGCCGGCATCGGTCGGGGTGAACGCCAGGACCGACAGGGCGAACACGGGTATCAGGAACGCACTGCCGAACAGGGCGGCGCCGGCGACAAAGCTGACGATGAAGGCGAAGAGAAAGTCAGTCGACTTGAACAAGCTGAAATCGAGCAGGCCTTGCCCCTTGGCCAGCACCTGTTGGCCGAGGAAGGCGAGCAGGGCGGCGATGCCAATGACGGTCAGCCACAGGATGCGGGGTTCCTCGAACCAATCCCAGCGGGTGCCCTGGATGAGTACGTAGGTCAGGCAGAACAGGCTGGCGGACATCAGCAAGAAGCCGAGCCAGTCAAACCGGCGCGGTCTGATCCTGACGGGTATCGGATCATCGGCGATCAGCAGCAGGCCGCTGGCCACCAGGGCGAGCGGCACAACGCTGAAGAAGATCCACGTCCAGGACTCGCTGTCTATCAACCACCCTTGCAAGGCCGGGGCGAGCGTTGCGGGTGCGACGACCGCCCCCACGGCGAAAAGGGCTTGAAGGATGGGCTGGTGGGCGCGTGGGTAAGCGAAGAAGACGATCGCCTGGCCAACGACCAGCAAAGAGCCGCCGGCGAAGCCCTGGATCATCCGCAGCGCCATCAGCACATCCAGCCGCGCCGTGATGGCTGCCATGCCGCAGGCCAGGCCCAGGACCAGGGTCAGGGTGATGAACAGGGTACGCGGGTGGAAACGGCTTACGAACCATGAGGCCGTCATGAACCCGATGAGCTTGAGTGCGATGTACCCGACATCCAGCCAGGCGAACTCATCAGGCGTTGCGGAAGTGTCGCCGATGATGTCACTGCGTCCGAGCGCCAGGACGGTGCCGGTTATCGCTTCAGTCAGCGAGGCCAGCACGATGCCGACCATCAGGAGGATTCCGGTCGCGCTCTGGTTGCGGCTCTGCGTGCCAGCGGCGACGGCGTTCATGAGCCACTTCCATGATCAACTTCGACGCGTGCCGACAGGCCCGGAACAATGCGGCCCGGCATGGGATTATTGGAAAAGCGAATCTTCACCGGGACGCGCTGCACGACGCGCACGAAGTTGCCGGTCGCATTGTCGGTGGGGAGCAGGCTGAACGCCGATCCGCTGCCAGGTGCAAAGCTGTCGACCACGCCTTCCAGCGCTTCGTCCGGATAGCCGTCGATGGTGATGCGGACGCTCTGGCCTGCGCGGATATGTTCGAGTTGGGTTTCCTTGAAGTTCGCCACGACCCACACATCATGGACCGGCACGATATCCAGCAGGGCGACGCCCGGTGTGACGAAGCGGCCGATGCGGACCTGGCGGTTACCGACCACGCCATCGACCGGAGCGCGTACCACGGTACTGTCGAGATCGATCTGGGCGAGGTCGCGGGCGGCTTGAGCCTGCGCCACGGCCGCCACGGCGGCTTCGCGCTGGGCGAGCAGGACGGCGATGCGTTGCTGTTGAGCCTCCATGGTTGCCGAAGCGGCTGATACCTTCGCTTCGGTTCCCAGGCGTGCCGCGTCGCTTTCGTCGACCAGGGCCTGGCTGACGGCGTGGCTGCGAATGAGCTTGCGGCTGCGATCATGGGTCTTGGCTGCCAGATTCCACTGTGCCACGGCCGAGCGCCTTTCGGCTTCGGCCTGTCGAATCAACGAGCGCTGCAGCTGGGTTTCCGCATCGACATTGGTCAGCCGAGCCTCGGCTGCCTTGACGTTGGCGACCGCCTGCGCAAGGCGCGCACGGTAGTCCTGATCATCGATCCGGAACAGCACGTCACCCGCCTGGACGCTCTGATTGTCCTCGACCTCGACCGCGGTGACGTAACCGGCAACCTTGGCCGCTAGCGATGTGGCGTCACCGCGGACGTAGGCATTGTCGGTCGTCGTCTCGCCAACGGAAACCGCCATGGTCCATCCGATCGCGGCTGCCACTACCGCGCCGAGGCACAGCAGTACGCCAATCACCTTTCGCTTGCTTCGCCGCGCCGGTACTGCACCGATCTCGGAGCTTGCGCCGGCGGCACTGGCGATCTTGTCCTCGAGCGATTTCATATCTTCATTTCCTGTTGAATATCAATGACGTGCAGCAGCTCCTGGACCGCAGTCGCCTGCTGCCGGGGCTGTCGATTGTTGATGCAGCTGTTGCTCAATTCGCCCCGTGCTCGGCCTGGCTGCCCAGCCAGGTGTCGTAGTGGATCGTGCCAAGGCGCGGGTGCTCGCCGGGAGTCAACGATTGATCGTCGAGGAGGACACCGAAATAGCGCGCATGGACGTCCGGCACGACTTTGCGCGTGTCCTGGGTGATCTGCAGGAAGCGCCGGATCAATTCGTCGAGCGGAATGGCTTCGGGACCGGCGACTTCGACGGTGCCGTTGGCCGGTGCTTCGAAGGTGATTTCCGTCAGCGCCGCCACCACATCGTCCGACGCGATTGGCTGGATCAGAGCTGGCGAGAGGTGAATCTCCTCGCCCTCGGTAGCCGACTGCGCAATCCCGCCGACAAACTCGAAGAACTGCGTCGCGCGCACGATGGTGTAGGGAATGCGGGACGCCTTGATGAGTTCCTCCTGCACGATCTTTGCCCGGAAGTAGCCGCTGTCCTGGAGTCGTTCACTACCTACGACCGAGAGCGCAATGTGATGACGAACTCCGGCGGCGGCTTCGGCAGCCAGCAGGTTGCGGCCGGACTCTTCGAAGAACTCGAGGACGGCTTTGTCGTCCCAGGCGGGCGCGTTGGCGACGTCGACGACAATCTCGGCGCCATCCATCGCCTCTGCCAGGCCTTGGCGGGTAACGGTATTCACGCCCGTGCTCGGGGCTGCGGCGATCACGTAGTGGCCGCGCTCGCGGAGGTTTTTTACCAGTTTGGAACCGATGAGGCCGGTGCCTCCGATGACGACGATCTTCATGGGGTCTCTCCGCTAAGGGGCTGCAACCATCGCAGTCCGTGTAGTGAGAGAGTGCCGCTGTGTGTCAGGGAAGTCCTTGTGGCGGCCTTGAGTTGTCCTTCGGGGAAGCTTGTTTTTTCGTCCAGGGGAACAGTTGTTGCAATGATTTCCGTTGGAGCGGCCGGTGCATCCAGCAAGGCGCCGCCGTGGTATCAATGTCAGCTATTGACCTGCAGTCGCGTTCGCGAGGAGACACCGATCTTGCAATTCATGTTTGGAGACTACGTGCTCGACCAGGGGCGCCGGGAACTGACCTTGCGCGGGCAAGTCGTGGCCGTAGGGCCACAGGTCTTCGACCTATTGCTGCTGCTCGTCAGCAACCGCGACCGCGTTGTCAGCAAGGACAACCTGCTCGAGGCAGTCTGGAACGGCCGAGTTGTCTCGGAGTCGACGATAACCAGCCACATCAATGCCGTTCGCAAGGCCATCGGTGATTCCGGCGAAGAGCAGCACCTGGTGCGGACGGTGGCCCGCAAGGGGTACCGCTTCGTCGGTGACATCAAGGTCGTTGAGGTCGGTGAAACGCAGCTGCCTGCCGGGCCGGGCATTGGCGAAGATGAACCGGTCGAGCGGAAGGCAACGCCTCCCGCCGCGCTCGTCCTGCCAGACAAACCCTCCATTAGCGTCCTGCCCTTCCAGAACCTCAGCGGTGACCCGGACCAGGACTATTTTGCCGACGGTATCGTCGAAGACATCATCGTTGCGCTGTCGCGTATCCGTTGGCTGTTCGTCATCGCGCGCAATTCCAGCTTCACCTACAAGGGGAGGGCGGTGGACCTGAAGGAAGTCGGTCAGGCGCTAGGCGTGCGCTATGTGCTGGAGGGCAGTGTGCGCAAGGCCGGGAACAAGGTGCGCATCACCGGGCAACTCATCGACGCGACCAGCGGGACGCATCTATGGGCGGAGCGTTTCGAAGGGACGCTCGATGACATCTTCGAGTTGCAGGAACGGATTGCGGAAAGCGTGGTAGGCGCCATTGCGCCGCAGCTCGAACTGGCTGAGATCGAGCGTGCCAAACGCAAGCCCACGGAAAGCCTGGACGCTTACGACTATTACCTGCGCGGAACAGCGAAGCTGCACAGCGGCACCCGGGACGCCGCCGAGGAAGCGTTGAACCTTTTCTACAAGGCCATCGAACTTGATCCTGAGTTCGCATCGGCCTATGGCATGGCAGCCTGGTGCTATTTCTGGCGCAAGTTGAATGGCTGGATGATCGATCGGGAAAAGGAAATTGCCGAGGGGGCGCGGCTTGCGCGGCTAGCGATGGAGCTCGGTCGGGACGATGCGGTGGCGCTGACGCGGGGCGGGCATGCGCTTGCTCATCTGGTGGGCGATCTCGATGTTGGCATCGCGCTTGTCGACAGGGCTCAAATGCTCAACTCCAACCTGGCTACCGCCTGGTTCCTTGGCGGGGTCTTGCGTGCGCTGCGCGGTGAAACTGACGCCGCCATCGAACACTTGAACCACGCCGCTCGCCTGAGTCCGCTGGACCCGGAGATGTTCAGGATGCAGGTCGGGATGGCGATCGCGAACTACTTCGCCGGGCGCTTCGATGTTTCGTCGGCCTGGGCGGAGAGGGCGCTGGAAAACCTGCCCAGCCTCCTGCCCGCCGTCGCGCTGGTGGCGGCCAGCAATGCCCTGCTCGGCCGGATGGACAAGGCGCAGCACGCGATGCAGCGCCTGCACGAGCTGAACCCATCCCTGCGCATCAGCAACCTGAAGGACTGGCTGCCGATAAAACGGCCGGAGGATTTCGCGCGGTTCGCGGAAGGATTGCGCCTGGCCGGCTTGCCCGAGTGACCGCAATGCCAGTGCGCGCGGCGCACCCTAGGTCCAACGTCACGGCAGCCTCCGCTGTAGGGCGCTCCATGCGCACCAGGACCGTCGGTTGGCGCCGAGTGCAACGCGGCCCGGCAAGGTGCCGGGAACATGCACCCGACGTTGGGCTTATCAGGCTCAGCATCCACCTACGCGCCGGTTCATAGCCCCAGGCACGGCTTCAGGCGGCACCGGGCAGAGCGGCGTCGCCGGAAAAGTGAACCAAGGTATCGAAGCCCCACGCGAGGGTATGAGATTACCGACTTCAGGTAGAAGTGCCCCGGCATATCCCAAGGCTTATCGTGGCTTGCGCTCGGCGATTCGACCGGGTCGCACGAGGTCATTTCGTTCCAGGCGGTAAAGGCCTCGCAACTGCATAGCCGGCGCCCCGATTCACGAGGCAGGACGGCCGGTCTCACAGCCACCAGGCAAGCGACTCCGCGCGGGTTGATCGATACGCTGCTGTTCGAATGGGCGGGGCCACCTGTACCTCCCGTCTGGTCATGCGAATCAACGGCCGATCAATGCCAACGCGCAAGGTTGTCCTGATGACCAACGCTCACCAGAAGGAAAGGAAGATGAACGAACTCACCACGGCATCCGGTGCTCCCGTCGCCGACAACGACAGCATCCAGACCGCTGGACCTCTTGGGCCGGCACTGCTGCAGGATGTCTGGTTGTTGGAAAAGCTTGCCCATTTCGACCGCGAGGTGATTCCGGAACGACGTATGCACGCCAAGGGCTCCGGCGCCTACGGCACCTTCACCGTTACCCATGACATCACCCGCTATACCAAGGCCAGGCTGTTCAGTACTTCCGGGAAAAGAACCGAGGTCTTCGTGCGCTTTTCCACGGTGGCGGGCGAACGCGGCGCGGCCGACGCCGAGCGTGATATCCGCGGGTTTGCCATAAAGTTCTACACCGAGCAGGGCAACTGGGACCTGGTAGGCAACAACACCCCGGTGTTTTTCATTCGTGATCCGTTGCGCTTTCCCGACCTGAATCATGCCGTGAAGCGTGATCCGCGCACCGGCCTGCGCAGTGCCCAGAACAATTGGGACTTCTGGACGCTGTTACCCGAGGCACTGCACCAGATCACTGTGTTGATGAGCGATCGCGGGATTCCCGCCAGCTACCGGCACATGCATGGCTATGGCAGTCATACCTTCAGCTTCATCAACGCTGCGAACGAGCGTCACTGGGTGAAATTCACCCTGAGGAGCCAACAGGGTATCCGCAACCTCACCGACGAGGAGGCCGCAGCCCGCATCGCCCATGACCGCGAGACTCACCATCGTGACCTCTTCGAGAGCATCGAGCGTGGCGAATACCCGCGCTGGACCCTGTATGTCCAAATCATGAGCGAGCAACAGGCTGCCGCCCACTACCACAATCCGTTCGACCTGACCAAGGTGTGGCCGCACGGCGACTTCCCCCTGCATGAGGTTGGCGTCCTGGAGCTCAACCGTAATCCGGACAACTACTTCGCCGAAGTGGAGCAGGCCGCTTTCAGCCCGGCCAACGTAGTCCCGGGGATCGGCTTCTCACCCGACAAGATGCTTCAGGGGCGACTCTTCTCGTACGGCGACGCCCAGCGCTATCGCCTCGGGGTGAACCATGCCTCGATCCCGGTGAACAGCCCGCGTTGCCCAGTGCACAGCTATCACCGCGACGGCCTGATGCGGGTTGATGGCAACCAGGGTGGTCGGTGCCCCTATTCCCCCAACAGCAGCGCCGAGTGGGTCGACCGCAAGGACTTTGCCGAGCCTCCGCTGGCGCTACAGGGTCCGGCTGACCACTGGCTGCAGCGCCCGGATGAGGACCATTTTTCCCAGGCAGGCGAGCTTTTCCGTCTGATGACCCCGGCGCAACGACAGGGGCTGTTCGACAACACCGCACGTGCCATGAAGGGCGTTTCCAGGGACGTCATCGAGCGTCATATCAGCCACTGCGCCCAAGCCGACCAGGCCTATGGCTCCGGTGTCCAGGCAGCGGTGGAGCGTCTCCACTGAGCAGCGTTCGGCCCCGTCCGTGCGGGGGCGCCGGTCGTCGAGTGCAAAAGGTTGAACGTCATGAACCACGCCAAGGTCTGCTTCTCCAGTCACACCGGCGGACGAGTCGATCGCGCTGCCGCGCCGGCTCTGTGGCTGCCGGCCGCCACTCGGATAGAGCTGGTGGATCTGCTACAGCAACAGTACGTACTCACTGTTGACGTGCACGCCGATCTGCAACAGGCCCAGTGGCTTTTGCGTCGCCTTAGCTTCAGGGCCTTGCGCAGGGTGCTGCGCAGCATGGCGCTGATGGCGGCCAGCCAGCTGGGTCCTCTTGCTCATTCCATCACTGGGCTTGGCGGCTACCTGCCTGGCGCCCACGTGTTCCAACCCCAGCTGATGTTCGACAACAGGGCGCCCCTCTGCTTCTCGGAATGCATTGCACGGGTCCAGCGGGACATCGAAGAACTGGAACGCCTGCCTGAGCGTCTTGGCCGACTGCTGGAAGGGGACTCGATTCGAAGCGAATCGCTCGCCGCCCTCCGGCTGGAGGACACCCGACTGGCCAGCAGGCTGCTGGTGGCCAGGGTGCGTCATGTGCTGGCGCCGTAGGTGTCGCACGTCATGCCGTAGTGCGCCCAATTCAGGCACGTCGTCTCGTTTGGGCGCACCAGGGCCGAAGGTTGGCGCAGCGTGCAACGAGGTCCGACAGGGTGTCGGGATCAAACCGCACGCTCAGCGCCATCCTGCGAAAACGCTCAGCCCTTGGCTGCGATTGCAGTGACTTCCACACGCATGCCTTCCACCGCCAGCGCAGCCACGCCAACGGCGGCGCGAACCGGCCAGGGCTTGGCGAAGAAGCGCTGGTAGACCTCGTTGAAGGCGGGGCGGTCGGCCATATCGGTGAGATAGATGGTCAGGTGCATGACGCGGTCCATGGAGCTGCCGGCGCGCTCCAGCGCGACCTTCAGTGCCTGTAGGGTGCATTCGCTTTGCGCGACGATGTCGCCCAGCTCCAGGCTGCCGTCGGCGCGGGTAGGGATCTGGGTGGACACCAGCAAGCCGCCGAAGCTGGCGACGTCCGAAGAAATGGATTCCGGGTCTGGATCTGGGAGGAAAGTGAGGTCGTGGTTTGCCATGGCAGCTCTGCTCGAGTGGTAGGAAGGCGGCTTGTACATCACCCCCGGTGGCTCGGCCAGCCGGGGCGTCCGCTGGGGCGACGCCGTTTTCGCGGCCAGTTTATAGCGCCATGGGTGGCTCCAGAAGCCGCAAGTCAGAATCGGTCGAGCCGATAGGCTTCCAATGCCGCTAACCCGTGCTGGCCATCGGTTGTTGCCGGCAAGGCCGCCAACTGGGCGATGTGTTCTGCAGTCACCGCAGCCTGGGTCAAGCCGAGATGCTGGTGGCCGAAGGCGAGCAGTACCTTGCCGTCGCACACCCGGTCGATGATCGGCAGGGAGTCCGGCAGGGATGGACGAAAGCCCATCCATGGCGTGGCTGCTTCGACACTCAGGTCACGGCGGAACAGGCCTTTGCTCAGTCGATGCAGCTGCCAGGCGCGCTCCATGTTCGGCGGCTGCTCGAGGCCGGCGAACTCGACGGTACCCGCCAACCTCAAGCCGTCAGCCATTGGCGTCATGATGAACTTGCGCTCCAGCGAGGTGACTGCGAATGGCAAGCGCTCATGCTCATTGGGCAGCATCAGGTGATAGCCGCGTTCGGTATCCAGTGGCACCTTCCTGCCGGTTAGCGCCGCGGTGATCCTGGCCGAGTGGGCGCCGCAGGCGATCAGCACCTGGCGGGCATGCAGGCCGCCGTCATGGGTGGTCAGCACGATGCCGTCCTGGCGCAAATGGCCACCCTGAACGCTTTGCCTGCGGAACTGCACACCCAGGGATTTCGCAGCTGCAACCAGTTCACAGACCACCCGGTAGGGATCGAGGAAATGCCCGGTGCGCGGAAAGAACAGCCCACCCTGAACCCGTTCGCTCAACTGCGGAGCCGCTGCATGGACGACCTCGGCCCGCCAGAAATCGACCGCCACGTCCTGGCCGCGCATCCGTGCCTGCAGGGCTTCGAGCGCCCGGCGCGATTCGGCGCGTTCGAACACCAGCAATGAGCCGTCTTCCTTCAGCAGGCCCGGCCGGTCAATCGTCTTCAGCAGCCGCTGCCAGGCACCGAGGCTGCCTTCGTTGAGCGCGCGTATGCCGGCGACGGTTCGCCGGAACGGCGTTGGGTGCAGGTTCAGCAGTAGCCGCGTGAACCAGGGCAGGGCGCGTGGCATGTATTTCCAGTCCAGGCGCAACGGACCCATGGGATCCATGAGCATGGACGGCAGTCGTTTCAGGATCGACAGGTCCGCAATCGGGAACACCTGTTCGGTGGCCAGGTGCCCGGCATTGCCGAACGAGGCGCCCTGGCCAGGGTCATGCCGGTCGATGACCACTACACGCTTGCCCTGGCGCGCCAGCTGCAGGGCGCAGGCCACGCCGACGATACCGGCGCCGACCACGGCGATGTCCGCGTGAGTCTGTGACGCGTTTGATGGATTGGCGTTGACCATGTTCCTAGGCCTCTCTCTGGCCATCGAGCAGGCGGCGCAGCCGCAAAGGGTTGCTGTGCCGGAGTGCGGACGGCAGCAGGCCGTCGGGGAAGTCCTGGTAGCAGACCGGCCGCAGGAAACGCAGGATTGCGGCGGTGCCGACCGATGTCGTGCGTGCATCCGACGTGGCCGGGAACGGACCGCCGTGGACCATCGCATCGCAGACTTCGACGCCAGTTGGCCAGCCATTGACCAGCAAGCGGCCAGCCTTGCGCTCCAACGTGGGCAGCAATGCCCGGGCTTGCTCCAGATCGGCCTCGTCCAGATGCAGGGTCGCGGTCAACTGGCCTTCCAGGTGTTCGGCAACCTCGCGGACCTGCTCATCGTCGGCACACTGCACGATCAACGACGCAGCGCCAAATACCTCGCCCTGCAGGGCCGAATCGGCAAGGAACGCCTCTGCCCGGGTCACGAACAGGCGAGCCTGGCATTGGTTGGGGCCTTCGCCCGGCAGACCGGTCGCCGCTGTTTGCGCTTGGCTGTGCTCGGCCAGCTTGGCAACGCCGGCGGCGAAGGCCTGGAAGATCCCCGGGGTGAGCATGGTCTGCGTCGGGCTACGCCCGACGTGCTCGCTAGCCGCGACGATGAAGCGATCCAGTGCCGGGCCCTGACGGGCAATCACCAGGCCGGGGTTGGTGCAGAACTGACCTGCGCCCTGGGTCAGTGAGGCGACGAAGCCTTGTGCCAGCGCCTCGCTGCGTGCCTGCAGGGCTGCGGGGAAGAGGAACACCGGATTGATCGAACTCATTTCGGCGTACACCGGGATTGGCTCGGGGCGCGCTTGCGCGGCATTGCACAAGGCGACTCCGCCGCTGCGCGACCCGGTGAAACCTACCGCCTTGATACGCCTGTCGCTGACCAGGGCGATGCCCACTTCGCGACCGGAGCCATACAGCAGCGAAAATACGCCTCGCGGCAGGGCGCATTTTTCCACGGCGCGGGCGACGGCCCGACCTACCAGCTCGCTGGTGCCAGGGTGGGCACTGTGGGCCTTGACCACCACAGGGCAGCCGGCCGCCAACGCCGAAGCGGTGTCGCCACCGGCCACCGAGAAGGCCAGGGGGAAATTGCTGGCGCCGAACACGGCCACCGGGCCGAGCGGCACCTGGCGCTGGCGCAGGTCCGGGCGCGCAATGGGATTGCGCTCCGGCAGAGCCGTATCGATCCGCGCATCGAGCCATCCACCGGCACGCACGGTGCGGGCGAAGAGTCGCAGTTGCTGGCAGGTGCGACCCCGTTCGCCCTGAATGCGCGCGCGCGGCAGGCCGGTCTCGGCCATGGCCCGTTCGACCAGCGCATCGCCAAGGCTTTCGATCTCGTCGGCAATGGATTCGAGGAATTCGGCGCGTGCCGCCAGTGGCGTCTCGCGATAAGTGTCGAAAGCTGCCCAGGCCAGGGCACACGCCTGGTCCACATGCTCGCCTGTGCCGCCCGGATAGGGCGGGTCGAGCGGTATGTCAGTGGCCGGGTCGATAGCCCGGATCGCTTCCCGGCTGCCAGTCACGCTGTGCCGGCCTATGAGCATGTTGCCTGTCAGGGTCATGGTGCTTCCTGGAGAATTGAGTGGGTCCGTCTGCGGAACAGCGATGTTCCGCAGGGGCGCGATTAGCAGCGGGTCGTCAGGCGACATTCTGCTCGGCTGACCAGTTGGCGTACCACTGGCGGAACAGCGCGTACTGGTTCTCGGCATAGCGACGCTGGGCATCGCTGAGCGCATCGCTCTCGTTGAAGTGCAGGGTGTATTCCGTGTCGCCGTTGAGCACCATCAGGTGTTTGTAGTAGAGCACCAGGTCGCAGCCTTCGTCGAAGGAGGAGAGCACCGCCAGCGCGGACTCCAGCTCCCGTGCCAGTCGGCGCGCCCTGGCATCGCCCTTGGCTGCCTGCTTGCTCAGCGCCACCAGGTGCAGCACTTCGCGGGGCAGGGCATTGCCGATACCGGTGATGGCGCCCGTGGCGTTGCAATTGACGAAACCGTGGACCACCTGGGTATCGACACCGACCATGAGGGTGACCTCATCGTCCTTGGAGGTGATGTTCTCGGCCGCGTAGCGCAGGTCGGCGGCGCCACCGAACTCCTTGAAGCCGATCAGGTTCGGGTAGTCGCGGCGCAGTTCGAAGAACAGGTCGGCGCGGGTGGCGAAGCCGTAGTAAGGGCTGTTGTAGATCACCGCCGGCAGGCCCGGAGCCGCCGTGAGGATGGCGGCGAAGTGTGCCTTCTGCGCAGCAGGGGAGGCACCGCGGGAGAGAACGCGAGGGATCACCATCAACCCGTGGGCGCCAACCTTGGCGGCGTGTGCAGCGTGGGAGACCGCCTCGCGGGTGTTGACCGCACCGGTGCCGACGATGGTCGGGATGCCAGCGGCCACCAGGCGCGCCACGCCTTCCTGGCGTTCGGCTTCGGTGAGCAACGGCCAGTCGCCCATGGACCCGCAATACACCACGGCACTCATGCCGATATCGATCAGCTCGCGGCCCTTGGCCACCAGGGCGTCGTAATCCGGCTTGCGTTCGGCGGTGCAGGGGGTCATCAGGGCGGGGATGCAGCCGGTGAAGATGTTGTCGCTCATTGTTTTAACTCCTTGAAGCAGTCATGCAGGTGTTTGGGGGAAGAGAGGGTCGAAGTGGTATCCGTCGCGATGGCTCAGATACCCCATGCGAAGGGGTCCTGTTCATCGATCAGCAGGGTGCTGTCGGCGGTCATGTAGGCGCGGCCGGTTATGAAGGGGCGGATGCGCTCGCCATCCCATTCGTAGCGGCCTTCGAACTGGCTTCCGGTGATGCTCGCCTGAATCCAGGATTGGCCTGCGGCGAGCTTTCCATCGGCCGCCAGGCACGCCAGCTTGGCGCTGGTGCCGGTCCCGCAGGGCGAGCGGTCGTAGGCCTTGCCCGGACACATGACGAAGTTGCGGCTGTCGGCCTCGTCGTCATCGGCGAACAGCTCGACATGGTCGATCAGGGCGCCGTCTGCGCCGTGGATGCACTGGGCCTGCAAGGCCTTGAGCATCGACCAGGTGAACTCGGTCAGGACCTCGACGTTGTCGAGGTGCAAGCTCTGGCCATGTTCTGAAACCAGGAAAAACCAGTTGCCGCCCCAGGCGATGTCGCCGAATACGAGGCCGTGGCCAGGGACCTCGACCGGAACCTGCTGGCGGTAGCGGTAGGCCGGCACGTTGCCGACGGTCACTGCGCCGTCTTCATGCAGGGTGGCGCTGACCTGGCCGACCGGGGTATCGATCTTGTGCACGCCGGGGCCGATCAGCCCCAGGTGGTGCAATGAGGCGACCAGGCCGATGGTGCCGTGGCCGCACATGTTGAGGTAGCCGGCGTTGTTGAAGAAAATCACGCCGCACGTGGCATCCGGGGACACCGGTTCGCAGTACAGCGCACCTACCAGCACGTCGTTTCCGCGTGGTTCCAGCAGGCAGGCGCGGCGCCATTGGTCATGCTGCTGGCGCAGCGCATCACGCTTCTCGGCCATGCTGGTGCCGGTCAGTTCGGGGAACCCCTTCATCACCAGGCGAGTGGGTTCGCCGCCGGTGTGGGAATCGACG
Organism: Pseudomonas sp. JS3066; assembly: GCF_036328175.1. Lineage (NCBI taxonomy): Bacteria > Pseudomonadati > Pseudomonadota > Gammaproteobacteria > Pseudomonadales > Pseudomonadaceae > Pseudomonas > Pseudomonas sp. JS3066. The sequence continues at coordinate 2,746,477 of NZ_CP143312.1, read as the reverse complement.
ATGTGTACGCGTTTCATATTCCTGTCCCTTGAGAAAGCACGGAGGCGACGTCAGGAGGACGCCTGGGGATGAGTGCCGATGGGGTAACGGGCAGAAGTGGCGTCGACGCCTGCTTCGCTTTCATCGTCGCCGGTCAGACGCACCAGATGAGCGGGCAGGCCGGTTACGGCGCCCCAGTAGTAGATGCCCATGGCGCATGCCGCCACGACCAGGGTGTCGAACGGATGGCCGAGCACACCCAGGCCACCGAAACTGCCGAGCCCGGAGAGCACGATGGTGAGGGCGTAGAAGCCGATCAGCCACGCCGATGACCGCACTTGCTGGCGCAGGTCGATGTGTTGGGTCGGCACGAAGCGGCCGCACAGCAGGTACACGACGAACATCAGGATCTGCAGGCCGAGCAGCCAGGACACGGTGCTCCAGCCCGACCAGTAGACGATCAGGGCGGCGATGATGAACGACAGCGGGCCAAGCAGGCTCATGGCCTTGACGCGGAACGGGCGTGGCATGCCGGGTGCATTGTGGCGCAAGGCGGCCACGGTGACCGGTGCGACGGCGTAGCTCAGTACCAGCGCGGCGGAGACCACGTTGATCAGGGCTTCCCAGGACGGGAAAGGCAGGGTCCAGAACACCGACAGGGCGAAGGTCAGCCACAGTGCCGGGCGCGGGATGCCGGACTTCTCGTCGATGCGGGTGAAGACCTTGAAGAAGGTGCCGGTTTGCGCCCAGCCATAGACGACCCGAGGCGTAGCATTCATGTAGATGTTGCCGCAGCCGCTGGGGGAGATCACCGCATCGGCGACCACCAGATAGGCCAGCCAACCCACGCCCAGCGCCAGGGCGATATCACGATAGGGCAGGGCGAGTTCCTTGGAGACGCCGCCCCAACCGTTGACCAGCATTTCGGTGGGCACGCCGCCGAGGAAAGCCACTTGCAGCAACACATAGATGGCGGTGGAGAGCAGCACCGACAGGATCAGCGCAATCGGAATGGTCCGTTGCGGGTTCTTCACTTCGCTGGCCACCGAGATGATCGGCGTGAGCCCGAGGTACGCGAAGATGATGCCGCCAGCGGATACCGCCATCTCGATGCCGGAAAGGCCGAAGGGCGCGAAGCCCTGGGTCTCGAAGTTCTCCGGTTTGAAGAAGCTGAACAGCACGCCGATGACCAGCAGCGGCACGATGAACTTGAACACGCTCACCAGGTTATTGGCCTTGGCGAAGGTCTTCACGCTGCGGTAGTTGAGCATGAAGAAGAGGCAGAGCAGGCCGAACTGCACGAGCCAGCCGATGACCGTGGGATCGCTGGAGCCAGCCTTGGTCAGCTCGGGGAACCAGGCGGCCGCGTATTGGCGAGAGGCGACCACTTCGATCGCCACCAGGCTCGAGAAGGCGATCAGGGTGATGAAGCCCATCAGGTAGCCGAGCAAGGGACCGTGGGAGTACACCGGGTAGCGCACCACGCCGCCGGCACGCGGTAACGCGGCCCCCAGTTCGCAGTAGACGATACCCAGCAACAGCACGGCGAAGCCGCCCAGCAACCAGGAAAAGATGCCTGCAGGACCTGCGATGGATGAAACGTGACTGGCCGCGAACAGCCAGCCCGAGCCGAAGATGGCCCCCAGGCCGATGAAGGTAAGGTCTATCAATGAAAGTTGTTTCTTGAACTTGCCTGACATGGCGTCGCCTTCTTGTGAGTTGTTGGATAGGCAAAGGTGGTGTCACTGGAAGTTGCGATCGGCAGTGCGCCAGGAATGGGTCGTTGGTGACCGTTTCCTGTTGTTTTCTGGCTGCACGCGATGGCCATAGAGTGGACCGGCCGATGCCCCTGCGCTTGATGGTTTTCTTCAGATCGAATGACGAAATCAGCACAATTAAATAATTGCAGTGGCACTCGCAGTGCTGCATCCGAGCCTGCTCGACAGGCTGTGTGCCTTGCGTCAATCTGCCCGCCACGTCCTGGCCGGTCGGCCTTTGAGGGGGAAGAGTCATGACCCAGAACGCGCTTGCGATGCTGTGCCAGGGAGCAGATCAGCAGCGTCCCGAAACCATGGAGCAACTGTTGGCGGGTGTGGCCCTGCTGTTGCCCATGCTGGATGTGATTCCGAATGCCGCGATCTTCATCAAGGATGATCAGGCCCGCTACGTAATGGCCAATCGCACACTGGTGCAGCGGTGCGGCCTGAAGCAGTTGCAACCGCTACTGGGCAAGACCAGCGCCGAGGTTTTTCCCGCGCAGCTGGGGCCCGGTTACACCGAACAGGATCGACGGGTCCTGGAACATGGCCACGTGTTGGAAGACCAGTTGGAACTGCATCTGTACGGGAGCCGCGAACCGGGTTGGTGCCTGACGCACAAACGACCGCTGTACAGCCGCAGTGGTGAAATCATCGGTCTGGTGGGCATCTCGGTGGACCTGCAGTCGGCCAGTGATACGCACCCGGCCTACCAGCGCCTCGCTGCCGTGGACGAATACATCCGCACGCATTTCCATCAACCCATCACCTTGGGCGAGTTGACGCGCATTGCCGGCATTTCCGTGGCTCAGCTGGAGCGCTACTGCAAACGGGTGTTCCACCTGACACCGCGGCAGCTGATCCACAAGGTGCGGCTGGAGCACGCGCATCGGCTATTGCACACCGACCTGCCGATTACCGAGGTTGCCCTGCAATGCGGCTACACCGACCACAGTGCATTCAGCCGGCAGTTCAAGATGCTGACCGGGTTTACCCCGCGACAGTACCGACAGGCGACTGGCATCGAGTGGTGAGGTCGCCGATATCGGTCCTCCCCGATTGTTTGCTCGATACCTGCCCGGACCCCACATGAGTTCGCTGGCTGGCATTGCGGTTTGCTCGATAGGCGGTAGCGCTAGCCGGTAGTCCCTTGACTCAGGTCCATGAACGGCCCGACTTGCGTTGTCTGGTGATCTCGCATCCGCCAGAATCTGCTTTTTCCCGTCCTGTCAGAGGTTCGCAAGCATGCGCAAATCATTATCCGCATTGGCACTCAGCATCCTGGCGTCGCAGTACGTAGTCGCCGGCGAAACCACTAATACAGCAATCGGCGGTGGCGTCGGTGGGGCTTTGGGCGGCGTCGTTGGCCAGGCGGTCGGCGGCAGCACTGGCGCTGCGATTGGAGCCGGCCTGGGCGGTGCGGCGGGCGGCGCGGTGAGCGCGAAAGATGGCAAGAAGACAGAAGCGGCAATTGGCGGTGGCCTTGGCGCGGCTGGCGGCCAGGTGATCGGCAACAGCGTAGGTGGCTCCACCGGTGGTGCAATCGGCGCCGGCCTGGGCGGGGCGGCCGGTAGTGCTATCGGCAACAATCTGGCCGATGACGACGACCACCACGACCACTACGACAACCGCAAGGCCAGCCACAAACATAAACACAAGCACAAACACAACGACTGATCCCCGCTGTCGTTGCACGAAAGCCCGCCTCTCTGGCGGGCTTTCGCGTTTCATTACCCGGATGATTCACCTTCAGCCCTGAGGTGCCTGCAGTCAGGCCAGCCTGGCTTCAGAGCTTGTCAGCATCGATGACAGCCTTGGCGAACGCCTGCGGATCTTCCTGTGGCAGGTTGTGGCCGATGCCGCCGGTGATCAGCCGGTACTCATATTTGCCGGTGAAGCGCTTGGCGTAGTCCTCGGCTTTCGGATGCGGTGCGCCGTTGGCGTCACCTTCGAGCGTAATGGTCGGCACGCTGATGGATGGCGTAGTGGCCAGCTTCTGCTCCAGGGCCTGGTACTGACTCTCGCCCGGCTCCAGGCCCAGGCGCCAGCGATAGTTGTAGATGGTGATGTCGGCGTGGTCAGGGTTGTTGAGAGCGGCTGCGCTGCGATCGAATGTGGCGTCATCGAACGCCCATTTCGGAGAGGCCAGTTGCCAGATCAACTTGGCGAAGTCGTGGGTGTTCTGTTTGTAGCCCTCACGGCCGCGGTCGGTGGCGAAGTAGAACTGGTACCACCACTGCAATTCAGCCTTGGGTGGCAACGGCTTTTTGCCGGCAGCCTGGTTGCCAATCAGATAGCCGCTGACCGACACCAGCGCTTTGACGCGCTCTGGCCAGAGCGCGGAGACGATGCCAGCCGAGCGCGCGCCCCAATCGTAACCGCCGAGTACGGCCTGTTTGATCTTGAGCGCGTCCATGAAATCGATCACGTCACTGGCCAGTGCGGCGGGTTGCCCATTGCGAAGGGTTTTCCCGGAGAGGAAATGTGTGTCGCCGAAGCCTCGTGCGTAGGGCATCAGCACCCGATAGCCCTTGGCGGCCAGCAATGGTGCGACCTCGTCATAGCTGTGGATGTCGTATGGCCAGCCGTGCAGCAGGATGACCACCGCCCCGTCAGCCGGGCCGACTTCGGCATAGGCCACGTTCAGCAGCCCGGCCTTCACATGTTTCAGCGGGCCGAGTGGGGAGGGGGCTACCTGGTGAGTACGCGCCCCGGTCGCGGCGGGCGCCATGCTGGCGGTGGTTTGCGCGTGGGCTGCGCCGAGTTGCAAGAGCGCCAAAGCGAGGATCGAGGCGCTGACGAGGTGACGGCGATTCTTGTCGGACGCGTTGTTCCGCTGTGCCATCGACATGGTGATGTCTCCGTTGCTGGCGATTGGTTGAGGGCCGGGTAGTCCCCTTCGGGCCACGCAAACAGTTGAATGCCACGGCGTATCTGGCCTGTGTCGAATCTACGGCCGGACTGGTAGGCGTGTATCCCGACCTCCTTCAGAGACACTTTGATACACGGCAACTCGACAGGACGACGCCCGGCCTGCCGCGCAATGGCTGCATCTGGCCGGCATCTTCTTCAATCCGCGAACAGCTCGAACATCAGTTGCCTGATCCAGCGATTCGCGGGGTCACGGTGGTACTTCGCGTGCCAGAACAGGTTGATGTCGATCTCTGGCAACTCGACCGGGTGGGGCAGGGCGACCAGGCCGAAAGGTTCGACGCAGGAGTCGGCAAAGCGCTCAGGCACGGTGGCGAGCAGGTCGGTGCGCTGGAGGATATGACCGACGGCGACGAAGTGCGGCACTTCCAGGCGTATATCCCGCTCTATGCCCAGGCGCGCCATGTGGGCGTCCACCTCACCGTGACCGGTGGTGGCGGCGATCACCCGTACATGACCGTAGCGACTGAACCGCTCCAGGGTCAGCGGTTCGCGGGTGGCCGGGTGGTCCTTGCGGCACATGCACACGTAGCGATGCTGGAACAGGCGGCGTTTGTAGAAACCCGCCTGCAGGTGCGGCAGCAGCCCCACGGCTAGGTCGACGGTTCCGTTCTGCAGCGCCTCGATCAGCGTGACCGAGGTATTGCGCACGGTGCTGATTCGGCATTTGGGCGCCAGCCGGGCCAGCGCGTCCATCAGGCGCGGGGTGAAGTAGATTTCGCCGATGTCGGTCATGGCGAGGGTGAAGGTGCGCTCGCTGGCCAAGGGATCGAAGTTGTCCTGCCGGCTCAGGGCATCTCGCAGGGTGTGTATGGCCAGTGACACGGGCTCTGCCAGTTGGTCCGCGTAGGGCGTGGGCTCCATGCCCTGGTAGGTGCGCACGAACAGGTCGTCCTGCAGGGTGGTGCGCAGTCGCTTGAGCGCGTTGCTGACGGCCGGCTGGGTCAGCCCCAGGTTGTCGGCGGCCGTGGATACGCGCCGGTCGATGAGCAATTGGTTGAAGACCACCAGCAGGTTCAGGTCCAGATCGCGCAGGTCCATGGGGCGTCCCGTGAAGTGGAGGGTTCGATAGGAATATTCATAGCTGAAATAGTCTGTATGCGAGTTGGTGCATTTATCAATATTTCTCGGGTCGCCATGATGGTTCCACTCCAACAACAACACCATCATGGGTACGAACATGAGCAAGAAGCCTGCTTTGCGCGTCGGCATCATCGGCGGCGGTATCTCCGGCGTCGCCCTGGCACTGGACCTTTGCCGTCACTCCCATCTCGACGTCCAGCTCTTCGAGTCCGCCCCTGCCTTCGGTGAAGTGGGCGCCGGCGTCTCCTTTGGCGCCAACGCAGTCCGGGCCATCGCCGGTCTTGGGCTCGCGGAGCCATACGGGCAACTGGCCGACCGTACCCCTGAGCCCTGGCAGGACGTGTGGTTCGAATGGCGCCGCAGCAGCGATGCCGGCTACATCGGCGCCAGTGTGGCGCAGGGCGTGGGGCAGTCCTCGGTGCACCGGGCAGACTTCCTGGATGTGCTGGCCAGCCGCTTGCCCGAAGGCGTGGCGCGTTTCAGGAAGCGCGCCGTCGGCGTGGAGCAACAGGGCAATGAGGCACGGGTGCTGTTCACCGATGGCAGTGAGTACCGGGGCGATCTGCTGATTGCCGCAGACGGTATCAAGTCCGCCATGCGCAGCCATGTGCTGGAGGGGATCGGCGCCGCGCCGGTCGCTCCGCGCTTCACTGGCACCTGCGCCTATCGCGGCCTGATCGATAGTCAGCGCCTGCGCGAGGCCTATCGCGCTGCCGGGGTCGACGAGCATCTGGTGGATGTACCGCAGATGTATCTCGGCCTCGACGGCCACATCCTCACCTTCCCGGTGAAGCAGGGCCGCATCATCAATGTGGTGGCGTTCGTTTCCGACCGCAGCAAGCCCAACCCCGAATGGCCCGAGGATGCCTCCTGGGTGCGCGAGGCCAGCCAGCGCGAAATGCTCGAAGCATTCGAAGGTTGGGGCGATGCCGCGCGCATCCTGCTCGAATGCATTCCGGCGCCCAGCCATTGGGCGCTGCATGACCTGGCCGAACTGCCCGGCTACGTGCACGGCCGCGTGGCGCTGATCGGTGATGCCGCGCACGCCATGCTGCCGCACCAGGGGGCCGGGGCAGGGCAAGGACTTGAAGATGCCTACTTCCTGGCGCGCCTGCTGGGTGATCCGAACGTGAGCCAGGGCAACCTGGACGGATTGCTGGCGGCCTACGACGCCTTGCGCCGGCCGCGTGCGTGTCGCGTGCAGCGCACTTCCTGGGAGGCGGGCGAGTTGTATGAGCTGCGCGACCCGGTCGTCGGTGACGACGAGCAGGCCCTGGGAGCGACCCTGGCCAGTCGCTTCGACTGGCTGTGGAACCATGACCTGGACGCAGACGTCGCCCAGGCCCGCGCCCGACTGGGCTGGGAGGCCGTCAGCCGCTGCGCCTGATTCCGCCTCGTCCTACCGGGGCGGGCCTGCAGGCCGCTCCGGCTCTATAACAACGACAAGAAGAGACATGCCATGCGTACCATCGATGTTTCCGCCCTGCTCGACGGGGCTCGCTTCAATGCCTTTCACGCACGCGTGCTGTTCTGGTGCGCGCTGATCATCATTTTCGACGGCTATGACCTGGTCATCTACGGCGTGGTGCTACCCGCGCTCATGCAGACCTGGAACCTGACTGCGCTCCAGGCCGGCCTGCTCGGCAGCTGTGCGCTGGTCGGGATGATGTTCGGTGCGCTGTTCTTCGGCCCGCTGTCCGACCGCATCGGACGCCGCAAGACCATCATGACCTGTGTGGTCCTGTTCAGTGGCTTCACCGTGGTCAACGGCTTCGCCCGCACCCCTGAGGAGTTCGCCATCTGCCGCTTCATAGCGGGGCTCGGCATCGGCGGCGTCATGCCGAATGTCGTCGCGCTGATGAACGAATACGCGCCGAAGAAGATTCGCAGCACCCTGGTGGCGGTCATGTTCAGTGGCTATTCGGTAGGGGGCATGCTGTCCGCCGGCCTGGGCATGGTGCTGATACCGCACTGGGGTTGGCAGGCGGTGTTCTTCGTCGCCGTTGTGCCCTTGCTGGTATTGCCGTTGCTGGTGCGCCAGCTGCCCGAATCGATCAACTTCCTGGTTCGCCAGGGCAAGGTCGGAATGGCCAGTGAGCTACTGGAAAAGGCCGCCCCGGAATACCGGCCCGGCGCTGGTGATCAACTTGCACTGGCCAAGGGGCAGGCTGGCAAGGCCGCCATTGGCCAGCTCTTCCACGATGGGCGCTCGCTGAGCACCCTGATGCTCTGGGTGGCGTTCTTCTGCTGCCTGCTGATGGTCTACGCCCTGAGCTCCTGGCTGCCGAAACTGATGAATGCTGCCGGCTACGGGCTCAACTCCAGTCTTGCGTTCCTTCTGGTGCTGAACTTCGGGGCCATCTTCGGTGCCATTGGCGGCGGTTGGCTCGGGGACCGGATCGGTCTCGGTCGGGTGTTGTTCGCCTTCTTCACTCTCGGCGCGCTGTCCCTCAGCCTGTTGGCGCTGAAATCCCCGCTGCCGGTGCTGTACCTGCTGATCGGCATGGCTGGTGCCTGCACCATCGGCACGCAAATCCTCGCCAACGCCTGCGCGGTGCAGTTCTATCCGGCGCATATCCGTTCCACCGGACTTGGCTGGGCCATGGGTATCGGCCGCATCGGCGCGATCATCGGCCCGCTGCTGGGCGGTGCGCTGCATGCCGCGCAACTGCCGATTCAGGCGAGCTTCCTGGCCTTCGCCCTGCCGGGCCTGATCGGTGCCGCCGCTATCCTGGTGTTTCTCTGGCACCGTCCTGGCAATGGAGCGCTGGTCAGCGATGCGGTCGACAAGCCGCTGGAGTCCGTCTCCGGTTGAGCAAGTAAAGCCGAGACCGCCCCGGATACTGCCGGGGCGGGATTCGTCTGAAGTGAACTACTGGGTGCATGTCTGGACTCGCCCGTCCCTGACCGTAGTGAGCGGGATTGGGACTCGCCGCCCCAATCCCGCCCGTTACATCGTCAGCCGCGCGGCAATGGCGGGGTGCGCGGGGGGATCAGACGCTTCGAGCCGGTCGATTCGAATGCCGAGGCGAAGCGCAGCAGGGCCGAGTCATCGTATGCGCGACCCGCGAAGGTCAGCCCGATGGGCATGCCGATGTCCGGCATCACGCCCATCGGCACGGTGACCGTGGGAACGCCCAAATGGCGGATGGCGAGATTGCCGTTGGCAACCCAGATGCCATTGCTCCAGGCGATATCCGCGGACTGCGGATTCACATCGGCATCCGCCGGGCCAACGTCGGCCACCGTCGGAAAGAGCACCGCGTCCAGGCCCAACTGGTCCATCCAGTCTTCGAGGTCCATTCGACGCGTCTTTTCGAGACCGCGCAGACCATCCGGAAGGGTGGGGATCTGGTCCCACTGCTTGATGCCGCGTTCGGCCATGCGCACGTATTCGTCCATGCCGGCGGCCAGGTCGCCTTCACGGTTCGGCAGGGTGCCCGGGTCGTGGGGGAAGATCTGCGGTCCGTCGACGTCGACGAGGCGGTTCAGCTTGGGATCGCCGTTGGCGCGCAGGAAGTCATCGAAGCCCCAGGCCGACAGGTCCCAGAGCTCGTCATGCAGGAACTCCTTGGATACCACACCGCGGTTGAACACAGTCGGCGCGCCGGGGCGATCGCCCTCGCAGTTGGACACCAGTGGGAAATCGACCTCGACCACTTCGGCCCCGGCCGCTTCGAGTGCCTTGCGCGCCTCTTCCCAGAGACCGATGACGGAAGGGCGGGTATTGATTCGTTGCCCCGTCGGGCCGCCAATACCCGGTGCTTCGCTGGTGCCGGCTTCCAGATCCTTGTTGATGAACATGCGTGGAACGCCGAAGCGTTTGCCCGCCAGGGCCTCGGGCGTGGCAGCGAGATCAAGGTAGGACGCGGGGCGCACCGAAGCGACGCTGGGGATCGGCACCCACGGCTGCAGGCGCCACAGGTCGCCACGTTTGTCCGGGTCCTCGGCTACGACCACATCCAGTACTTCCAGCAGGTCGGCCATGGTCCTTGCGTACGGCACCACGACGTCCATGGTCGGCGTCAACGGCCAGTTGCCGCGTACCGAGATCACCCCGCGCGAAGGCGTGTAGGCGCACAGGCCGTTGTTGGACGCCGGCCCGCGCCCGCTCGACCAGGTTTCCTCGGCCAGGCCGAATGCCGAGTAACTGGCTGCGGTCGCGGTGCCCGCACCATTGGACGAGCCCGAGGCGAACGGCGCGGTGAGGTAGTTCGCGTTGTATGGACTCTCCGCACGACCGTAGACGCCGCGCTGCATGCCACCGTTGGCCATGGGCGGCATGTTGGTCTTGCCCAGACAGATGGCACCGGCGGCGCGAAGCCGTTCGATGGTGAACGCATCGCGATAGGCGATCAGGTCCTTGAAAGCCGGGCTGCCGGATGCCGCGGTCAGCCCTTTCACCAGGTAGCTGTCCTTGGCCGTATAGGGAATGCCATCCAGTGGTCCGAGCGTTTCGCCTCGCGCGCGGCGCGCATCGGATGCTTCGGCTTCCTTGAGCGCCTCGGGGTTGCGAACCACGACTGCGTTCAGAGCGGTTGGGGTGTCGGGACCATCGTAGGCATCGATCCTGGCGAGATAGGCCTGGACCAGCTCGACAGCTGTCGTGCGGCCGGACTCGAGCGCGGCGCGCAGTTGGGCAATGGAAACCTCGGTTACCTCGATCATGCTGTCACCGCCGGTGGTTGTTGGGTTATGCATTGAATCTCTCCATCACGCTGAACGCGGGGTCCAGGAACATCAACTTGCTAGAACCAGTACTCATTTCGGCCCTCGTTTCAGCGCAACACGGCTCAGGGCTCGGCTGAAACCAGGGCCAGGGTATTCAGCGCACTATTTTGCACCAAGCGCGATGTGGATGAGTCGCTGACATGCATCGACTGTCGATGGCAAGCATCCCGGCCGCCAGGGTTGCGCATGCGTGTGGAGGCGGCCCGTCTTCAGGTCGAAGACGGGCGGCACGCCCCGGGAGTTTCGCCGAAGCGCACGCAAGGCTGAACCATCGCGGTCAGCGATCAGTGCTGGCAGAAGCGGGCCCGGTTGCCGAAACGACCAGGCATTTGCAGGTTGAACGAGGCCCAATAGGGAACTTGCCAAGGAACACCGCTTGGCGGCTCCACCGCATGGGCCGGGATAATCGGTTGTAATGAAAGAGCCGGGAATCCTGGCCAGAGGAGGGCATGTCATGCCTATTAGTCGATTTTCTGTGTGGGTGGTTGCGATGTTCCTGACGGTTTCGGCAGGTGCGTCCTGGGCCACTGAGCAGGCCGAACAACGCCGGGCCGCACGCGAAGTGCGGCAGGAAACACGGCAGGACTCACGCCAGATCAAGCAGGACTGCCGCGCCGCTGACCAGCAGTACAACGCACAGTGTCGGCAGGACAAGCGCCAGACCAAGCAGCAGGGGCGAGAGAGGGCAAGGGACATCAAGTACTGAGCACGCTTTGCAGACCTGGCTTTGTGTAGGAGCGAGCGTGCTCGCGAAAGTCGAGCTCAGCAGGTTCGCGAGCAAGCTCGCTCCTACATGCCACGCTCCGAGCACAATGGGCGCTTGGAGGACTCAGTTCTCCGCCATCGACCGTTCGTGGACGTACTGCTTGAACTGTTCGGCCGGAAGAGGGCGGGAGAACAGGTTGCCCTGGTAGGTGTGACAACCGTGGCTGACGAGGAAGGCGCGTTGGGCCTCGGTTTCCACGCCTTCGGCAATCACCGAGAGCCCGAGGATCTGGCTCAAACTCACGATGGCGCAGGCGATGGCTGCGTCATTGGGGTCGACCAGCACGTCGCGGATGAACGACTTGTCGATCTTCAGCTGGTCCAGCGGCAGGCTCTTCAGGTAGGAGAGCGACGAGTAGCCGGTGCCGAAATCGTCCAGTGACAGGCCAATACCGATCTCCTTCAGTTCGATCATCTTGGCGACGGTATTTTCCATGTCTTCCACCAGCAGCCCCTCGGTCAGCTCGAGCTTGAGCCTCCTCGGGTCGGCACCCGTGTAGCGCAGCACGGTCAGTACCTCTTCCACGAAGTCGGGGTGGTGGAACTGGCGGGCGCTGACGTTCACCGCGACGACCAGTCGGGCGGTTTCCGGGTGTTTGGCCCAGGTCGTCAGCTGAGCGCACGCGGTTTGCAGTGCCCAGCGACCGAGCGGCAGGATGAGTCCGGTTTCCTCCGCCAGCGGGATGAAATCGGCCGGCAACACATTGCCGCGTTCGGGGTGCTGCCAGCGCATGAGTGCCTCTGCACCCACGATGCGGCCCTGGCTGTTCACCTGAGGCTGGAAGTGCAGCGATAGTTCCTTGCTTTGCAGGCCTTGTCTCAGGTCGGACTCCAGTCTGGCGCGGGCAGTGGCGACGGCCTGCATCTCCGGGTCGAAGAAACGCATGGTGTTGCGTCCGGCGGCCTTGGCGCGATACATCGCGAGGTCCGCGCGCTTCATGATGTCGTCGACGGTATTGAGCTGCCCTTGGAACAGGGCGATGCCCAGGCTGGGCGTGCTGTGGTGTTCGTAGCCGTCCAGCGGGTAGGACAGGTTCAGCGAGCTGAGGATCTTCTCGCAGATGGTCTTGGCCTGGATGGCGGCATCCGGGGGGTTCTCGCTGAGTCCTTCCAGCAGGACCACGAACTCGTCGCCGCCAAGGCGGGCGACGGTATCGCTTTCGCGAATGCAGGCGGACAGACGATGGGCGACCTGTTGCAGCAGCATGTCGCCCCGGTCGTGCCCCAGGGTGTCGTTGAGGGCCTTGAAGTTGTCCAGGTCGATCAGGATGACTGCGCTCGTGTGCTGGCTGCGGGCGCTGCTGGCCAGCGCGTGCTGCAGGCGATCCAGCATGAGTCGCCGGTTGGCCAGGCCAGTGAGTTGGTCGTAGAAGGCCAGGCGCTTGACCTCCTGCTCCGCGGCTTTGCGGTGGGAAATGTCGGTGTTGATCGACAGCACGGACTGCGGCAGGCCGTTGTCGTCGCGTACAAGGGTGCGGTGGCTCTCGAAGTTGATGGTGCTGCCATCCCTGCGTCGCAACGTTACCTCTCCCGACCAGTCGCCCAGTTCGATCAGGCTATGGGTGGCCGTGTCGATGGGGGCATGGCTAGGGTAAATGAGCCCCTGGGCCGACATGCCCAGCGCCTCGTCCCTGGTCAGTCCGTAAAGTCGCTCGGCGCTCCTGTTCCAGTAGAGGATGCGGTGATCCATGTCGTGTACGACGATGGCGTCCTGGGCCTTGTCCAGCAGCGATGCCTGCTGGCGGAACTGCCGTTCACTCTCGCGCAGTACGCTCAGGTAGCCTTCGCGCTCTGCAGCGTGGGACTCCATTTCACGTCGGATACGGCGCCCGTAGAAGACGGCTGCGGTAACCATCAGCAGCACGAAGACCATGATGGCGTATTCGATCCGGCGCAGTTCCTCGACCGATTCCAGTTCCTCCTCCAGGAGCTTGCTTTGGATCAGGCCGACGCGTTCGCGCACGGCGGCAAGGGAGGCGAGCAACTTGGCGTACTTGCGGTCCATGGTCGCCATGCGCTTGCCGGCTTCGTCCGACTTGCCTTCACGGAAGAACGAGAAGATGAGCGTGGCCTCTTTCACCATTTCGACCATGGCCGAGTCGACCTCTGCCACTTCACCCTTCAGGGCGAGCGTGAAAGCCTGGATGTCCGCGCTGTGTTCGGCCTGATTGGCGATTCGCACTTCCAATTGCTGCTTGGCGTTCGCCAGATGCTCGTCGAAGGCACGCAAGGCGGCAGTCATGTTCTGCGATTCGGCTTCGACATCATGGGTGTCGAACACGTTGTTGCCCGGCGCGTTCACTTCCGAGGCCAGGCTTCCAAGGGTCGAATAAGCGGAAAGCTGCTGGACCCAGGACTGGTTGGCCTTGATGGAGCGGTGGTAGGTATCGACGATCAGGTGGTTCAGGAGAACGCTCAGCACCACGACCAGCACGTCGAAGCCCGCAAGGAAGAAGTACATGCGGTGCCAGCGGGTCGTGGGTTGATTGTTCGAGTGGGCAGATATGACTTGGTTGGCAGCGCTTTCGCTTTCGAACGAATCCATTTCACGATCTCCAACCAACGTCCCTATGTATGGACCTGATAAGCGCCGTTCAAAAAGCAAGACATCCTGTTCGTTCAACCCCGGCACCGGATCCCCCGGAACTGGCGCCAGATACCGATTTCCATTCGGTGTGGTGACACTCAAAGCATAGCCATGGATTTGCCATTATTTCGCGGGCCGACTGCTGGTCCGCAGGTGGCGACGGGCTGTCGTGATGAGCGCGGCGATCCCAGCGGCCGTATCCATGGTTAGGCTCTTTCCCGCGCGATCACCGTGCAGCCCGGCAGGCTCAGACGCTGCGGTTCGCCATCAGCGGGAAATCGCGCTGAGTGGGTGGGCACTCCAGGACGGGTCCCTCCGACTTTGTGCAGGCACCGGGGCTGGGCAATAAGAAGTGCCCGGTCGTTAGATTGAATATTCACTAGGGTTATTTGCTAATTCCTGAAACGCATATCCATTGCGCCGATAAAGCCGCTATCGATTCATGCCTGTTCGTGATCGCGGGCAATTCGCTGTGATCACGAAAGCAACCACTGCAATCCATGGCGAAATCGCCGGCCGGGCATGTCCAGCCGACGCTGCCTCGTCACCTTGTCCGACAGATTCGCGCCCCTAGAATCGGCCCCATTCCGGTTACACATTCCATCCTTTGAGGGAGCGCCACCATGATGAATGCCATGCAGATGCAAATGCCGATGTCCGCCAACACCATGATGCCGATGATGGGCATGCCCATGATGATGGCCACCATGCAGTGCGACATGCAGGACGACGGCATGATGTGCAAGATGATGCCGGCCATGGGCATGGACATGACGATGTTCCGCAACAGCGCGGAAATGATGGCGATGATGATGAACTGCGGCATGCCGATGATGATGCACTGCGGCAACATGTCGATGATGTGCACGTCCCAGGCCGGCATGGCCATGATGCCGATGCTGAACATGATGCCGATGATGGGGATGGGCATGCCCATGCCGTCCATGAAGTGCATGATGGAGTGCTCGACGCAGGGCGACGCCATGATGTGCAAGATGATGCCGATGCAGGGCATGAACATGGAAATGTTCAAGAACTGCTGCGCCCTGATGATGAAAATGACAGAGTGCGGCATGCCCATGATGATGAGCTGCAACGGCATGCCGATGATGTGCTGCACCTGCTGATTGGCAGGATGTGAAAAAGCCCGGCCGGGAATCCCGCCGGGCTTTTTTTGTGCCTGCTCGTCAGGTCTTGGCGCGACGCAGGGCAGTCGTAGGGCGGACATCGCTCTTCATGTCCACCATCGCGGTTCGGCATGGCACTGATGGTGGATCGGTGAAGCGTGATCCACCTTTGTGGGGGTGTGTGGGGAAGAGGGGCGGCTCAGTCGAGCCGCTCGGCGTAGGTGGTAACCAGGTAGGCCACCGCTTCGCTGTTGGAGGGGTTGCGGTAGGCGTGGGGTTGGTCGGCGTAGAACAGGATCGAATCGCCGGTGGCGAGCAGGAAGCGTTCCTCGTTCACGCTGATCTCCAGCACGCCCTGGGCGACGACCAGGTTTTCCTGGGTGCCGGGGGCATGGCCGGGAGAGTCCTCGGTGGCCAGTCCCGCCAGGCGCAACTCATAGAATTCCACCTGGCGCGAACAATCGAAGGGAAACAACGCGCGGCTGACGAAGCTGCCGTCGCTGCTCACCAGGCGCTTGCTCTGGCGTGCCGGTAGTACGGCGACGCCGTCGAATGCGCGGTCATCCAGGAATGCGGCCACAGAGACCTTCAGACCCTGGGCAATCTTGCACAGCACCTTGATCGAGGGAACGCTGCGCCCGGATTCGATTTGCGCCAGCATGGCGCGGCTCACGCCGGAAACGCGGGCCAGACCGTCCAGCGAGAGGTTGCGCTTGGCGCGCAGGCGCAACAGGTTGCTGGCGACGCGCTGGCTGATTGGGTCGTCTACGGCAGTGGCCGAGAGCAACACCTGGTCAACGGCGTCGAGAGGTAGCGAATGACCCATGACTCACGCCTCGCGAATGCCATTTTCCCTCTGTTGCTGGATGAGCTGGAAAGCCCCGTAACCAGCCCGGCATGCGTACATCGTCCACATCAGCTCGGCCATGCGGCGCGCTTGACGGCGCGTGCGATAGCGGGCGAGGTCGATGACGTTGTCGGTGCGGTCCATGATGCAGCTCCTTGGGGAGTCCTGAGGGTTACGGGAGCAAGACTAGCTTTTGTCTTCTTAGATCAATAAATACTTAATTATTATTTGGTAATTCGTTTTGGATATTTAAAGGCGAACGCTCGTTTGGCGCGTGCGGCGCCCCAGGGGCTGTGACTGCTTGATCCGAAAAGAAGAAGCCAGGGCGTGGGCCCTGGCTTCCAGTCGTTTCAGTGAATCGTGGTTTCGACGAGTCAGAAGTGAGTCACCTCGACGATGACGCCTGCACTGAAGGGGCCGATCTGGGGTCGGTTTTCCCGCCAGAGCAGGTCGGCCCGGAAGGGAACCCTGACGACTTCCCGATAGGAGCCGCTGTGCAGGCTGAACCATTTGTTGAGGGGGGCGGTGGTTCTGTGATCGGGCCTTACCAGGGAGATGCCGACCGAGGGGTTGTCGTCGGGAACGAGCATGCCGGCGGCATCGGTGGCGGTGACCGGTGTGAATTTGGCTTCACTGGAAAATATGTCCTTGCTGCACGTCCTGGATATTTCAAGGTTGAAGTCGACGGCGCTGGCGACCTTGCCCCGTTGTGCGTCCCGGGCGTGGACCATGGGGAAGGTGATGTGATCGGGAACGAGGCTGAGTGTGGGAGTACAGGCAGAAGAGCGCACAAGCTGCAAGTTGTAGATAGTAGGAATGAACAACTGTCTGGCTGACAGGGAAGTATCACGGTCAACAGTGAATACAGTGTATGTCCCCACTTGGGTGGCCATGCCCGACGGCGGAAAGACGCCTCGCTTGAGCACGACAAGGCTGAAATCGAGGGTGAAATTGGCATGTCGCCCACACATCCCCGGTTTTCCATCGATTCCGCACACCATTTCTGTTTGAACGCCGGTAGGGATCTTCTCTCCCGTGCGCGTGTATATCTTTCCGCCAAAACGCATACCTACTTCAATGCCGCCATCGATTTTGTGGCTTTTCGGATTCACATAGATGGAAATGGGGATCTGGTCGCCGAGGCCCCCAGGGTCAAAGGCGTCCGCCCGACAGGACACTTTTCGGCTGAGTGGTTCGGATTCCCAGACGATGGTTCCATCCTCCAGGTCGGCGCCTACGGCCAGTCCGCGGGGCAGCGTAAAACTTCCACCGTTTCCCTGACAAAGCATTGCGAGGCTGGTTGAAGGGTGAAGGAGTATCAACAGTAGCGTTGGAAGAATGAGTTTGCTGATGTAGCGCATGGGCCGGTTGTCCTGAATCCATTTCTCGATCATCGATGGCCGCACGCGAACACATGAGGGCGAACGGCCGTGAGTAACGCCAGATTTCCGGGGCATCACTTTCTGTGTTACGGGAAATGAGGACAAGGCGAGGACGTGTGCGCTGTCTGTGCAAATTGTCCGAACACACTGTAGGCAGTCGGGCAGCCTTTAATTGGCCTTGAGCGTCGAAGCGCCTGGCGAGGGGAAGTGGAAAAGGCTCGACCTGTTGCGGGCCAAGCCTATGGGACTGGATGGAACCGGGGCGCCGGAGGGAGCGGTGGCGCCAGCCGGGGGTCAGATCTCGACCTGGGTGCCCAGTTCGATCACTCGGTTCACGGGCAGCTGGAAGTAGCGCAGGCTGCTGTTGGCGTTCTTGTGCAGGAAGGCGAACAACCCTTCCCGCCAGAGCGACATGCCCAGGCCCTTGGTGGGAATCACCGTCTCGCGGCTGAGGAAGTAGGTCGTGCGCATGGGCGTGAAATCCAGGCCTTCCAGGCGACAGGTGCTCAGCGCTTCCGGGACGTTGGGCTCTTCCATGAAGCCGAAATGCAGCAGCACCCGGTAGAAGCCGCCGTCGTAGCGGGTGACTTCGAAGCGTTGACCATCCTCGATACGCGGCGTGTCGCGAGTCACGACGGTCAGCAGCACCACTTGCTGATGCAGGACCTGGTTATGCAGCAGGTTGTGCAGCAGTGCATGGGGCACGGCGTCGGGGCTGGCACTGAGGAACACTGCAGTACCTTCGACGCGGTGCGGCGGCTGCAGGCAGATGCTGTCGATGAAGCCACGCAGGGGCAGGGCGGTTTCGTCGAGGCGCTCGATGAGGATGCGCTTGCCGCTTTTCCAGGTGGTCATCAGGAGGAAGAGGATCACCCCGGCGATCACCGGGAAGGCGCCGCCCTGGAAGATCTTCGGCACGTTGGCGCTGAAGAACAGCGAGTCGACGATCAGGAAACCCAGTAGCAAAGGCACTGCCAGCCAGCGTGGCACGCGCCAGAGCAGCAGCATCACCGCCGAAACCAGCAGGGTGTCGATCAGCATGGTAGTGGTCACGGCCACGCCATAGGCTGCCGCGAGGGCGCCGGATGAGCCGAAGCCGATCACCAGCAACACCACGCAGGTCATCAGCGCCCAGTTCACCACGCCGATATAGATCTGTCCCTGCGCTGCGCTCGAGGTGTGCTGGATCTGCATGCGTGGGATGTAGCCGAGCTGGATGGCTTGCTGGCTCAGCGAGAAGGCGCCGGAGATCACGGCCTGAGAAGCGATGACGGTGGCCAGGGTGGCGAGGCCGATCATGGGCAGCAGCGCCCATTCGGGGGCCAGCAGGTAGAAGGGGTTGCGGGCGGCCGCCGGGTTGGCGAGCAACAGGGCGCCCTGGCCGAAGTAATTCAGCACCAGGCCGGGCAGCACCAGGCTGAACCAGGCGCGGGCAATCGGCTTGCGGCCGAAATGCCCCATGTCGGCGTACAGGGCTTCGGCGCCGGTCAGGGCCAGTACCACCGCACCGAGGATGGTCACGCCAATGCCGGGATGGGCCAGGAAGAAGTTCAAGGCCCACCAGGGATTCATCGCCTGGAGCACTTCGGGGTGTTGGACGATGCCGTAGACGCCCAGTACGCCCAGCACTACGAACCAGACCACCATTACCGGGCCGAAGAGAATGCCGATGCGGGCCGTACCGTGCTTCTGGATCAGGAACAGGCCAATCAGCAGTACAACGGTCACCGGCACCACCCAATGGCTCAGGCCCGGCAGGGCGACATCCAGACCTTCGACTGCGGATAACACGGAGATGGCCGGGGTGATCATGCTGTCGCCGTAGAACAGTGCCGTACCGAACAGGCCCAGCAGCACCAGCAATTTGCTCAGTCTCGGGTAGGCCGCCGTGGCGCGGCGGGCCAGTGCGGTCAGGGCCATCACGCCGCCTTCGCCGCCATTGTCGGCGCGCAACATGAACATCACGTACTTCAGCGACACCACCCAGAGCAGCGACCAGAGTACGAGGGACAGGATGCCGTACACCCCCTCGGGATTGACCTGTACGCCGTAATGGCCGGCGAATACTTCTTTCAGGGTGTACAGCGGGCTGGTGCCGATGTCGCCGTAGACCACACCGGCTGCGGCCACGAGCAGGCCGAACGAGGAATGAGGGCGAGCATGGGTGTGCTGCTCCAGGACGTTGGAACTCATGGAATCACTCCTGGGGGCTCGGTGCGGAGGGCGTCGGGGTCACGGCGTTGGTGCGGATCGGGTATGGCGGCGAACTGCCAAAAAGGGGCGGCAAGTATCCGTTGTGGGCGCAGCCGGCGGCGTAAAAAATGCGTAAAAAAGTCAGCGCCCGACCGGCTGGCGCCCGTCACTTGTGAGTGATCCCGGGGCTTATATGCTGAATGCTGTAGTCGGTCGAATGATGCGGAGGTGTGCGATGAGCGTTAATGCACTGGGTCTGATCGTCATCGGTTGCCTGTTCTTCGGCTGCATCGGCATGGTGCTGTGGGGCAACCGTCCTCTGGTCAAGGATTGGTTCGATCACCACCACTGGCACTGGCCACGGTTCCACTGATGCGGCGAATCAGCCCCTCTTTGGAGGGGCTGTGCTTTTGGGGGACGCGTCGCTCAGGGGAAGCTCAAAAAGGACCGCCACGGTGCCAAGGCGCAAACAGGCACTTCATCCCGTGACGGCCAAGCTCAAGAACGATGAGCAGCTTTAAAATGCATCGTTTTTGCATCTGGCGGTGTGCCATTAGCGCCGGCCATTTGACCGTACAGGCCGAAAGCAGCGCCCGGATTCCGATGGTCCGTGTTTGCCGGGCATACGGCGCACCCCAATGTGACGCTCCGGGCGAAGGTCAGTGACCTTCGCCCTGCTCGACGGGTACTGCCGCACTAATCCAGTGGGCTGACTCCAGGCGATTTCGGCCGCGTTGCTTTGCCTTGTAGAGCAACCGGTCGACGGCCTGGATGAAGGGCAGGGGCTGTTCATCGTGGCGGGGCACAACGGTGCCGACCCCCAGGCTGATGGTGAGCAGTGAGGCGATGCTGGATTTCTCGTGGGGTATGCACTGCTCGCGGATCAGCTTGCGGCAGCGCTCGGCCACTTGGCGAGCGGCGGGTTCATCGGTACCCGGGAGGATCAGCACGAACTCTTCTCCGCCGAAGCGGGCGACGAAGTCACGAGGGCGGATGGCGGCGTTCATCAGCGCACGGCCGACGCTCTTCAGGCAGTCATCGCCCTGGATATGGCCATAGTGGTCGTTGTACTGCTTGAAGTAGTCGATATCGAGGAGGATCAGCGACAACGGCTCGCCGGTGCGTTGGGCACTTGCCCACTCCACGTCGAGCATCGAATCGAACATGCGCCGGTTGGCCACGCCGGTAAGGCCATCCTTGTAGGAATACTCTTCGAGCTGCTTCTGCAGGTCGATCAGCTGTTGCTCTGCCTTCTTCCGCTCGCTGATGTCGAACATGAAGCCGATCAGTGCTTCCACTTCACCGTCGGCGTCGCGCATGACATGCACCACGTCGCGAATCCATACGTAGTCGCCAGTGGTCGTCAGCGCGCGGTAGTCCGCCTCGTGATCGGTTCCGGCCTGGGACTGTGAAACGCAGAAGGCGACGACCGCATCACGGTCGTCCGGGTGCATGCGTTCGGCCCAGTCATTGACCGAGACCCAACTCGACTGGCTCCAGCCCAACAGCGCTTCGATCTGCGGGCCGATGTAGGCGAAGGTCATGGTCTTCCAGTCGATCTTCCAGGGGATCGCCCGGGTGGACTCCAGCAAGGCCTTGTAGACCTCCTGGGTGGTGGATTCGATGTCGTCGCTCATGGCTGCCCCCGTACTGGCCGACTCGGTTGGCGCCTTCCCTTGCGCAAAGCCTTCTTATACCGAATCGGACGCCGGTCAGGCAGTGGCTTCGAAAGCCACGTGGTAGCTGACCTCACCTACTGGCCACTCACCACTGAAGGACAGTGCCTGGAAGTACTCCGCCGGCACGCCGGGCAGTACCAGCCCCGGCCGTACGACGAAGCCGAAGCGACCGTAATAGGCAGGGTCGCCCAGCAGCACGCAGCCTTGCGCTCCCAGTTCGCGCAAGGCCGCCAGGGCCGCGCCCATGAGTCGCGAACCAATGCCAGTGCCTTGGCGCGCCGGCGCCACGGAGATCGGGCCCAGGCCGTACCAGTTTGGCGCGCCGGAAGAAATGCCTACCGGCGACAGGGCTACGTGGCCAACGATCTCTCCAGCGTCTTCCGCAACCAGGGAAATCGACAACTGCCCGGCACGACGCAAGGCGTTGACGATGAACTGCTCAGTACCGCTGCTGTGAGGGGCTGTGGCGAAAGCAGCGGCAGTCAGGGCCTCTATGGCCGGGATGTCGGCGGGTACTTCCGCGCGGATGCCGAGGCTCATGATTTGCCTCCCTGGACTTGTGGTGCGGGTGAACCGGGCAGAGGAATGCCCTTGGGCCAGAGCAACCAGATCTGGCCTTGTTGTTTCATGTTACCGGCCAGCTCGCCGGCCTCCATGCCAGTGCCCCAGAACAGGTCTGCGCGCACTTCGCCAGCAATCGCGCCGCCGGTGTCCTGGGCGGCGACCGGACGGATCACCGGGCTGCCGTCGGGCCGGGTGGTGGAGAGCCAGAGCAGGCTGCCGAGCGGGATCACCTTACGGTCGATGGCCACGCTGTAGCCGGCGGTAAGCGGCACGTTGAGCGATCCGCGCGGGCCTTCGTTGCTGTCGGGGTTGAGGCCGAAGAACACGAAGCTCGGGTTACTCGCCAGCAGTTCCGGCACCCGCTGCGGGTTGGCTTTCGCCCAGTCGCGAATCCTGCCCATGCTGACTTCTTCCTGCTTCAACTGGCCTTGTTCCACCAGCCAGCGGCCCACCGGGCGATAGGGATGGCCATTCTGGTCGGCATAACCGATGCGCAGTTGGCGCCCGCTCTCCAGTTGGATGCGTCCGGAGCCCTGGATCTGCAGGAACTGCAGGTCCATCGGGTCGGTCAGCCAGGCCAGCACAGGCGCCTTGACGCCCTGGGTGCGGATGGTCGCGGCATCGTCATAGGGCTTGAGCACGCGGCCTTCCAGGCGGCCGCGCAGGCGCTTGCCCTTGAGTTCCGGGTAGAGGCTGTCGAGGGCGACCACGATCATGTCTTCGGGAATCCCGTAGACGGGAACGGGCGTCTGCTCGCTCTGCTCCAGGCTGCCGGCGTAGACCGGTTCGTAGTAGCCAGTGATCAGACCCTGCGGGCTGTTGCGCGAATTGCGCAGGCTGTAGACCTCCAGCTGCGTCTTCAGCCAGGCGCGAATAGCGGCTGGATCATCCGGCACCTGCGCGGCGCTGCTGCAGGTGGTGGACCAGACCGGGTCCTTGGCCAGACGTGCGCAGGCCGAACGCCAGGCGGTGAAACCGGCGATCACGTCGGCGTCGCTGCTGGCAGGGAGTTCTTCCCAACTGGCCTTGGTGTAGGTATCGACCTTGGGCGGTTCGGGCTTGGTGGGTTCCTTGTCGCAACCAGCGAGCAGGGAGAGCAGGGCGGCGACGCACAGCGCCAGCCGGCCCGGACGGTAGAGAGGGGCGATCACGTCGTGATGTTCCAGATGGGAGAATCGAGGCCGGTAGCTTGGTGAATGACGATGGCAACGTCAAATTGGCGGACCGAAGCATTGATCCAAGCCACTGAAATCAAAGAGAAATATTCATCTAATAGGGTGCATGCAGTTTTTCTGGAGCTCCTTGGCGTGACCCGTACCGTTAGAAACTTCCGCAAAACCCTGGACGCTGTGGCGATGAACAACGAGGACGCTGCCTTGGCCGTAATGCGCGCGGCCGATCGCATAGGTGACGCCGTGTTGAAAGAGCAGCTGTTCAATGTGATCCAGCGAATGAACCAGGACGCGGCGGAGCTGCGGATGGTTCGTGATCAAGTCTCCTGACTGTGCAGTTGTAGGAATCTTCCTTTTGCCCCGAGTGCATTTTCTGCTTGACCTGCAGGACCGCGGGCCTCTAGATTGCCCGCCATGACTCAATTCCCTTGGTTGTCCGGCCCCGCGATTATTACCGCCATTCCAGCAGTGGCGGGTTAGCCGACGACCAAACAAAAAACCCGCCCTCGAGGCGGGTTTTTTCCTTCTGTCTCCTGGGCGCCAAGATCGAAACCAGGAGCCCAGCATGACCACCTTCACCACCCAACCCGCCGAACGTCTCACCGAGCGTCCGCTGGATGCGCGCGAAAGCCTGCTCAAGCACTACGTGCGCAAGATCCTCGCCGCGCCGGTGTACGACGTGGCCATCGAAACGCCCCTGCAGCCCGCACGGCAACTGAGTGAGCGCCTCGGCAACCAGGTGCTGCTCAAGCGCGAAGACCTGCAGCCGGTGTATTCCTTCAAGATCCGTGGCGCCTACAACCGCGTGGTGCAGTTGAGCGATGAAGAGCGCGCGCGTGGTGTGATCGCAGCCTCGGCGGGCAACCATGCACAGGGCCTGGCCCTGGCGGCGCGGGAGCTGGGTGTGAAGGCGACCATTGTGATGCCGCGCACCACGCCCGAGCTGAAAGTGCAGGGTGTGCGCTCCCGTGGCGGCAAGGTCGTGCTGCATGGTGATGCCTTCCCCGACGCCCTTGCCCATGCGCTGAAGCTGGCGGAGGAGCAGGGTCTGACGTTCGTGCCGCCCTATGACGATCCGGACGTGATCGCCGGCCAGGGCACCGTCGCCATGGAAATCCTCCGCCAGCACGCCGGCCGCCTGGACGCCATCTTCGTGCCTGTCGGCGGCGGCAGTTTGATCGCCGGCATCGCCGCCTATGTGAAATACCTGCGACCCGAGGTGAAGGTGATTGGCGTCGAACCGGAGGATTCCAATTGCCTGCAGGCCGCCATGGCTGCCGGGGAGAGGGTCGTGCTCAACCAGGTGGGGCTGTTTGCCGATGGTGTGGCGGTGGCCCAGATCGGCGCGCATAACTTCGAGGTCTGCCGGCACTTCGTCGATGAGGTGCTGACGGTGAGCGCGGACGAGATCTGCGCGGCGATCAAGGACATCTACGATGACACCCGCTCCATCACCGAACCCGCTGGCGCGCTGGCCGTGGCCGGGATCAAGAAGTATGTGGAGCGCGAGGGCGCCAGCGGGCAGACCCTGGTGGCCATCGATTCGGGCGCCAACGTCAACTTCGACCGCCTGCGCCATGTGGCCGAACGCGCCGAGCTGGGGGAAAAGCGCGAAGCCATCATCGCCGTGACCCTGCCGGAGCGACCCGGTGCGTTCAAGGCGTTCTGCGAGGCACTGGGCAGGCGCCAGATCACCGAGTTCAACTATCGCTACAACTCGGGAGACGAGGCACACATCTTCGTCGGCGTGCAGACCCATCCGGTTTCCGATCCTCGCGCGGCACTCGTGGCGAGCCTGCAGGACCAGGGCTTCCCGGTACTCGACCTCACAGAGAACGAAGTGGCAAAGATGCATGTGCGCCACATGGTTGGCGGCCGCGCCGCATACATCGGCGAAGAGCGGCTGTTCCGCTTCGAGTTCCCCGAGCGTCCGGGCGCCCTGTTCAACTTCCTCAATAAGCTGGGCGGGCGCTGGAACATCACGCTGTTCCACTACCGCAACCACGGCGCCGCCGACGGTCGTGTGCTGGCCGGTCTGCAAGTGCCGGAGGATGAGAACCACCTGATCTTCGAGGCGTTGGACGAGATCGGTTATCCGTACTGGGAAGAGAGCGACAACCCGGCCTGCAAGCTGTTCCTGGGCTGAGACCGCGGCTGATCCTGGTGTCTTTGTGGGAGCGATTTCATTCGCGAATGCTGGTCTCAGGCCCGCTGCATAGCTGCACGGCAGCGTCGCTGACCGATCGCGATTGAAATCGCTCCCACATGCGAATCAAACCCTCCCGTTCAACCTCGTCGGACAATTCCGACAAAAGCGATGTTAACGCTAACAATCTGGTGTTAGAGTGCGCCCCATTCGTTGACCGATCCTTTGGAGGACTGCCCATGTTGACCTGCGGAGAACTGCTGGTTGAGCTGCTGGAAGGCTTTGGCGTGGATACCGTGTTCGGTATCCCTGGCGTACACACGGTAGAGCTGTATCGCGGCCTGCCCAATACCGCTATCCGTCACGTGACCCCGCGCCACGAGCAGGGCGCAGGCTTCATGGCCGACGGTTACGCCCGCGTGTCCGGCAAGCCGGGCGTGTGCTTCATCATCACTGGCCCGGGGATGACCAACATCACCACTGCCATGGGCCAGGCCTACGCCGACTCCATCCCGATGCTGGTGATTTCCAGCGTCAACAACACCGAGCAGCTGGGCATGGGCGGCGGCCGTCTGCACGAGCTGCCGTCCCAGCGCAACCTGGTTTCTGGCGTTGCCGCCTTCAGCCACACCCTGATGCGCCCCGACGAGCTGCCGGACGTACTGACTCGCGCCTTCGCCGTATTCAATGGTGCGCGTCCGCGCCCTGTGCACATCGAGATTCCGATCGACGTGATCACGGCCCCAGCCGACCACGTACGCCGCAAGCTGGGCGCTCTGCCGAGCCGCCCCGGTCCTTGCCTGGACGCCATCGCCCGCGCAGCCGAAATGCTCAAGGGCGCCAAGCGTCCGCTGGTACTGCTGGGTGGCGGTTGCGCCGACGCCGGCGCTGAAGCACAGCGCCTGGTCGAAGCACTGGATGCGCCTACCGCCTACACCATCAACGCCAAGGGCGTGCTGCCCAAGAGCCATCCGCTGGCGCTGGGCTGCAACCAGGCCTGGGTGCCGGTGCGCCAGATGGTGCTGGAGTCCGACGTGGTGCTGGCCATCGGCACCGAGCTTGGCGAGACCGACTATGACGTGGTGTTCGACGGTAACTTCCGGATCGAGAGCCAGCTGATTCGCATCGACATCGACGCCGAGCAACTGAACCGTAACTACCCGGCCGACATCGCCATCCTCAGTGACTCTCGCAAGGCAATGGCTGCCCTGGCCGATGCGCTGGGCGCGAAGGCTGCTTTCCATGCCGAGAGTGCCGGTTCGAAGCGTGCAGCTGCCGTGCGCGAGCAACTGGACGCGCAGTGGCCGGAAAGCTGGAACGGCCAGCGCAAGGTTCTGGAAACCCTGCAGCAGACCCTGCCGGACCTCATCGTGGCAGGCGACTCGACCCAGCCGGTCTACTCCGGCAACCACCTGTTCGAGGCGACCCGTCCGCGCAGCTGGTTCAACTCCGCCACTGGCTACGGCACGCTGGGCTACGGCCTGCCGGCGGCTGTCGGTGCCAAGCTGGCCGCTCCCGAGCGTCCGGTTATCGCGCTGATTGGCGACGGCGGCATCCAGTTCACCCTGCCGGAACTGGCCTCGGCCGTGGAGGCGGGCGCGCCGATCATCGTGCTGCTGTGGAACAACAGCGGCTACGGCGAGATCAAGCGCTACATGAAGAACCGCGACATTCCCACCATAGGCGTCGACATCTACACCCCGGACTTCCAGGGTCTGGCCCGTGCCTTCGGCTGCAATGCCGAGAAGGCCGAGAGCCTGGAGCATCTGGCCGAGCTGCTGAAGTCCGCCGCCAAGGCCGATCGCCCGACGGTGATCGAAGTGTGGGAGCACGCGGAGTTCCTGGCCTGATCCAGGACCGTTCCCGCTTTGTAGAGGGGCCGCGTTGTGGGAGCGAATTCATTCGCGAAAAAGGGCGACGTCGTCGCTCCGGATTTGTTGGGCAGGTCTTCGACCTGCTTCGCGATTGAAATCGCTCCCACACGGAATGTTCAGGGATAATGCGCCTCCCTGAACACGGCGCCAGAGGCCAGGATGTCGACCAAGAGCAAACCCACCCTGCACGACGTCGCCCAATTGGCCGGGGTATCCGGCATGACGGTGTCGCGGGCGCTGAGCAAGCCGGATATGGTTTCCGAGCGGACTCGGCAGAAGATCGAGCAGGCAGTACGCGAACTGGGTTACGTCCCCAACCTGGCTGCCAGCCAGTTGGTGACCCGACGCAGCGGCATTATCGGTGCGCTGATCACCACCATCACCAATCCCATCCTCGCTGCCACCATCGAGATCCTCCAGCAAGGGTTGGCACGGGCCGGTTACCACCTGCTGATCGGTGAAACCCGCTTCTCCCAGGAAGAAGAAGGCAAGCTGTTGCGCGCTTTCCTTGGGCGCCAGCTCGACGGGCTGATTCTCGCCTACGGCTACCACGCGCCGGAAACACTGGAGCTGCTCCAGTCCACCGATGTTCCGGTGATCGAACTCTGGGACCTGCCCGAGGGCGAAATGCCGCGCCAGCCCGTGGGCCAGGTGGTGGGCTTCTCCAACTGGGCCGCCGGCGCTGCGGCGGGGCGTCACCTGGTGGAGTGCGGTTACCGCAGGCCGGCCTTTTTCGGGTACGACGATGAGCGCGAAAACTTGCGCTTCGCCGGTTTTCGCCAGGCCGTTCTTGACGGATTGGGCATCGAACCGCAGCGTTTCAAGACTTCGCCTGTGCCGCTTATCGATGACGGCGTGGAGGTGATCCAGCGCGTCGCCCGCAGCGAGATCAACTGCGACAGCGCTTTCTTTACCAACGACATGCCGGCCATTGGTGCGCTCTTCACCTGCCAGCGCCTGGGCATCCGGGTTCCTGACGAACTCGCCATTTGCGGCTTCGGCGACCTGCCCATTGCGCGGGTGGCGATGCCCTCGCTGACGACCGTGCGAATCCCGGCCGAGCGCGTGGCCAACGCCACCGTGGAGTTGCTCTGCCAGCGCATTCGCGGCGAGCAATCCTGGGACGCTCTGGTGGATGTGGGCAGTGAACTGGTGGCGCGGGAATCGACGGCGCTAAGGCGTTAAGGCGTCAACAACACGTGCACCGCGCGCGGCCCATGGGCGCCGTAGAGCAACTGGCCGCCAATGTCCGCCGTGCTGGACGGGCCGGTCACCAGATGCACTGCCTGGGTGTCGTGCGCCTTCAGCAACGGCCAGAGTTGCTCCAGGCGAGCCAGAAGCCGGCTGCGTGACAGCACCACCAGGTGATGCTCCGGCAGGAAGTTGAGCCGAGGCGGGTTGTCGGCATTGGCGAGCATCACCAGGCTACCCGTTGCGGCGATGCCGGCGAAGGCCTCGCCCACGGCGACAGTGTGATGGGGCAGGGCGCTGCCGACGTCCACCGGAAGGTCGCGCCAATCCAGGCTGGCCAGGGATGGGGCGAGGGCGACCGGTCCTTCCAGCCGCCGCCGCGCCAGATAGCCGGCAAGGGCGTTGGGCAGCGCCTGCATGCCTGGCACGCATTCCATGGTCACGCCGGTGACGGCGAGCCGTTCGCGCAGGTGTTGTTCCAGGTCGCCGGCAGCGGCCAGGGCAATTGCGCTGGAGAATGGCCTGGACGCCGGGGCATCACCCGGCTGACGCCCGACTGCTAGACGAACCTTGTCGAGGATCGCTGCGCGTGAGTCGCTCATGGTGCATCCCTCTTCTGTTGCTTTTCCCAGAGTTGCTTGAAGGTCGCGCCCTGTGGCGCCGGCATGTCGCGTTCGGCTGTCCAGGCACCTGCAAGGGGCAGGCGACGCAAGCGTCCTCGGCTGCCAGCAACCCGGCGCAGGATTTGCGCGAGCATCGCGCTGGCGAACCGGTAAAGGGCAGGGCGACGCGCCAGGGCGCCCCACAGGCGCAGGCCCCAGCGACTGCCGGTTGGCGTCAGGTGCCGTTGCCACTGCTGATGACGCAGCTCGCGCAGCATGTCTGGCAGAGGAATCTGCATCGGGCAGACTTCTTTGCAGCGGCCATTCAGGGTGCAGGCGTTGGGCAGGTCGCGGGTATCGTCGAGGCCGGCGAGGTTGGGCGTCCAGACCGATCCCATCGGGCCGGGATAGATCCAGCCGTAGGCATGCCCGCCGACCCAGTTGTACACCGGGCAGTTGTCCATGCACGCGGCGCAACGGATGCAGCGCAGCATGGGACGGAATGCGCCGGCGAGCATCTCGCTGCGGCCATTGTCCAGCAACACCACATGGCATTCCTCCGGACCATCATCGGCTGGGCCGCCGTAAATCGAGGTGTAGCTGGTCAGCGGCTGGCCGGTGGCGCTGAGGGCCAGTAGTTGTAGGTGGGTGCCCGCGTCGGCCAGCGTCGGCAACACCTTCTCGATGCTCGCCAGGACGATGCGCACCCGTGGCAGCAGGCTGGTGAGGTCGCCGTTGCCCTCGTTGGTCACCAGCACGTGCGTGCCGTCCTCGGCTACGAGGAAGTTGGCGCCGGTGATGCCTACGTCCGCGTCGATGAACCGCTGGCGCAGCAGTCGACGGGCTTCCGCCAGCAGGTCAGCCGGGTCGAGCAGGTACTCGTCGCGGCCCAGCTCCTGGTGATGCTCATGGAACAGCGCCTGTACCTGCCTGAGCGTCTTGTGGATCGCCGGGCCGTTGATGTGGCTGGGCGGCTCGTCGGCCAACTGAAGGATGTACTCGCCCAGGTCGGTTTCGAAGCGCTGGATGCCGGCGCGGGCCAGGGCAGCGTTGATGCCCATTTCTTCGCCAATCATGGTCTTGCCTTTGATGACCTGACGCGCTCCGGCCTGCCGGCAGATGGCGAGGACTTGCGCTTGGGCCTCCTCCGGCGTGGCGGCCCAGTGGACCTGTACGCCGCGTTGGGCGGCAGCGGCTTCGTAGCGCTCCAGGTAATGGTCGAGGTGCGCCAGGGTGTGATCCTTGATGGCGCGTGCCTCGTCGCGCAGGGCCTGGAAACTGCCGGTGGCACCTACCTGGCGGCGAACGTGGGCGGCGAAATGGCGGTTGTCGGCCATCGCCTCTTGCAGCTCGGGGTCGAACAGCGCGACACGGGCCGCGGACTTGAAGCGCGCTGAACGCAATTCCATCAGTCGCTTCTCCCTTCGCTGATTGCGAGGCCGTCGGTCATGCCCGCCAGCACTTCGGCGGTGTGAAACACCCGTACTGGACTGCCCAGCCGGGTCAGGCGGCCGCTGATGTTGAGCAGGCAACCGAGGTCGCCGCCGAGCACGATGTCGGCGCCGCTGGCATGGATGTTCGCGACCTTCTGGCTGGCCATGCGGGCGGAGATATCGGGGTACTTCACGCAAAAGGTGCCGCCGAAGCCGCAGCAGGTTTCCGCTTCGTCCATTTCCACCTGTTCCAGCTCGTCGACCTCAGCCAACAGGCGCCGTGGTTGGTGCTTGATGCCCAGCTCACGCAGGCCGGAGCAGCTGTCGTGGTAGGTGGCGATGCCAGGCAGGCGTGCGGCGGGACGGAAGTTCATGACTTCGTCGAGGAAGCTCAACAGCTCATGGCTGCGGCCGGCCAGGTCGAGCGCACGTTGATGCCAGGCCGCGTCGTCTTCGAGCAGGTGCGGGTAGTGCAGCTTGAGAAGACTGACACAAGAGCCGGAGGGGCCCACTACGTAGTCGTAGTCGTCGAACGCCTCGATCAGCTTCTGCGCGAGTTCACGCGCGAGTGCTGTGGCACCGCTGTTGAAGGCCGGCTGGCCGCAGCAGGTCTGGTTCGCGGGCACTTCCACCTGGCAGCCGGCCTGCTCCAACAGGCGAACGGCAGCGAAGCCGACACTGGGGCGGTAGAGGTCCATCAGGCAGGTGTGAAAGAGCGCCACGCGAGGTTTCGAGTTGGACATCGGGCACCGGCTGAGTCGAAGTTGGGTGTGGCGGACTCTATGTTAGCGATAACATTCGTGTCAACGCGATACCGGGCAGGGGGTGACCTGCGGTCCGGCGCTGGTGGAGAATGCAGCATTTTCCATACCCGAGTCGCGATGCCTTGAGTTACTCCGTCTTCGACCTTGCCCAGTGGCTACGACGGGAAGCCAGCCTGATCGATGCCATCGGCCAGCCGGAGTTTCCCGCGCGCCTGTTGCAGGCACTCTTCGCTGCGGTGCCCATCGACACGGCCTTCATCGTCGCCCATGCCCCGGGCCAACCCCCGCTCATGCTGGAGGAAGGGCGAGTGTTGCCCGCGCGGCGCGAGGAGGTTCATCGCTATCTGGCCGGTCCCTACCTGCTGGACCCGGTGCATCTGGCGTGTGTCGAGGGGCGTCGCCAGGGGTTGGTGCGGCTGGCGGATATCGCCCCCGACCAGTTCCAGGAGTCTGAGTACTACCGCAATTTCTACTCCTCCCACGGTCTGGCGGATGAAGTGAACATTCTCATCCGCCTGGAGGGCGCGGGCGGTATTGCCCTGTCGATGGGGCGAATCGCTTCTCACGGCGCCTTCGCGCCCGAGGAACTTTCCGTACTGGCTTCCATCGAGCCCATGGTGGCCGCTGTTGCCCGCAGGCACTGGGCTTCGGAAGCGGTCAGCGGCGATGGCGCAGGGCAGGCCCTGCACGCGCAGTTGGAACGCGCCTTCAACCGCTTCGGTGGTGACTGCCTGACTGATCGGGAGGCTGAAGTCGCGCGGCTGATCCTACGGGGGCACTCGTCGAAATCGGTGGCGCATGAACTGGCTATCAGCGCAGATACGGTGCGGGTCCATCGCAAGAACATCCATGCAAAGCTCGGCATCAGCTCCCAGGGCGAACTGTTCTCGCTGTTCCTGGCCGCCATCGCCACGCCGGGCGCGGCATGACCGGGCACTTACCCTAATCTGGGTATGGTTCCGTCCGATGGCCTTACCTAGGCTGTCCCCCCATCGTCACCACCGGCCGCGCGCCGGTGGCCAACCGGGAGACAGCTGCATGGCCAACACACAAATCCATTCATTGCGTATCAGCGGCGAGCGCCTCTGGGGCCGCCTCATGGACATGGCGCGGATCGGTGCCACCGAGCAGGGCGGTTGCAACCGGCAGGCCCTGACCGACCTGGACAAGGCCGGTCGCGACCTTTTCGTGGGCTGGTGCCGCGAAGCGGGTTGTGAGATCAGCGTGGACCAGATGGGCAACGTCTTCGCCCGCCGCGCCGGCCTCGAAGACGACCTGCCGCCGGTGCTCACCGGCTCGCACCTGGATACCCAGCCTACCGGTGGCCGCTTCGACGGCGTCTATGGCGTGCTGGCGGGGCTGGAGGTGATCCAGACCCTGAATGACGCAGGCATTCGCACGCGTGCCCCGCTGGAGGTGGCGGTGTGGACCAACGAAGAGGGCGCGCGCTTCTCGCCGGCCATGATCGGCTCGGGTGTCTGGGCGGGCGCCTTCGACCTTGCCTATGGCCACGGCCGCACTGACAAGCAGGGCACGAGTATCGCCAGCGAACTGGCCCGCATCGGCTACCTGGGCGAGCGCCCCGCGCGGGCTCGCCCACTGGCGGCCTCCTTCGAAGTGCATATCGAGCAGGGGCCGATCCTCGAAACCGAGGGGCTGCAGGTGGGCGTGGTAACCGGGGTGCAAGGTATCCGTTGGTACGACCTGACCCTGGAAGGGCAGCCGGTGCATGCCGGCCCCACGCCGATGACGGTGCGTCGCGATCCATTCATGGGGCTTGGCGCCATCCTTCCGCGCCTTTACCAACTGGCCGAGGAGCATGGGCCCTGGGCTCGCGTGACCTTTGGCGACATCCGCGCCGAGCCCGGCTCGCGCAACACGGTGCCGGAGCGCCTGGTGCTGGCGGTTGACCTGCGACACCCCGACCAGGCTGTGCTGGCGCGGCTGGACGCTGACTTTCGCCGCATCGTTGCCGAGGAGGCCAGTCGTCATCGGTTGCAGGCTGACATTCGCGAGGAATGGCATTCCCCGGCGGTGACATTCAATGGCGACTGCGTGGCGGCCGTGCAAGGCGCGGTGGATGCGCTCGGCTATACGCATCTGCGGATGTGCAGCGGCGCCGGCCATGATTCGGTGTACCTGTCGCGGGTCGTCCCCACCAGCATGATCTTCGTCCCCTGCGAAGGGGGCATCAGCCACAACGAGGCGGAAAACGCCGCACCTGCCGACCTTGAAGCCGGCGCCAACGTCCTGCTGCACGCCATGCTGCGCATGGCTCAAATTTGACCTGGAGAACCTGATGAGCGCATTCACCCTGAAACACCGCCTCGACGGTGGCGACACCCCTCGCCTGGAAAACTGGGGGGCCGATTCCGAATACGGCGTCCTGCGTGACGTCCTGCTCGGGCCGGTGGATCACTACCACTGGCTGGAAACCAGCTCCATCTCGCGCAAGAGCCTGCGCCGTGGCTATCGCTTCGACGCATCCGTGGCGCGTGCCCAGCATGCGGAGATGGTGGACGCGTATCGGGAGGCGGGCGTGACGGTGCACATGCTGCCGACGGACCCGAGTCTGAAGTATCAGGTGTTCGCCCGAGACTCCAGTGTGATGACGCCCTTCGGCCCCATCGTTACCCAGATGGCCCAGTGGTGGCGTCGTGGCGAGTACGCGCCGGTGATCCAGTTCTACAAGGACAACGACATCCCGATCTACGACATGGTCACCGCCGGGTCTTTCGAAGGCGGCGACTTCATGATGCTGCAGCCGGGCGTGATTCTGTGTGGCTATACCGGCGAGCGCTCCCAGGAGCCGGCGGTGCAGCAGATGAAGGGCTGGTTGGAGGCCGAAGGCTGGGAAGTGAAGCTCTACGGCATGGACCCCTTCTTCGTGCACATGGATGCGCTTTGCGTCATGTTGGCCGAGCGTCTGGCCGCCGTGTGCGTGGACGCCGTGGAGCCGGAACTGGTTGACTGGCTGAAGGCCAAGGGCATCGAGATCGTCGATATCCCCTTCAAGGATGCGATGGAGCTGGGCTGCAATGTGGTGGCACTGGGCGAGGGCAGGGTGCTGTTGCCTTCCACCAGCAAGACGCTCAAGGAGAAATGCCTGGCGCTGGGCCTCAAGGTCTATGACCCGGACATCAGCATGATCGCCAAAGGCGGTGGCGGCGTGCATTGCATGTGCCAGCCACTGCGCCGCGATCCGGTCTGACGGCAGCCTTGTCGGGGGAGGGCCGCGGGGCGAACCTGCGGCTCACTCTGCCCTTTAAATCATCCTCCTTCAGGCGCTATCCGCCGCCTGGACCTTCCGCCCATTGCAGCAGCCAGTCGGCAAAGCGCCTGAGTTTCGGGTCGCGGCTCTGCTTCGGTATCACCACGTAGTATTTGCCTGCCACCAGCGGTTGCTGGCAGGCGATCACCAAGTGGCCATCCTTGACCTCGCGATCGACGAAGAAGCGCGGCAGCACGGTCGCCCCGAGGCCGTGCAGGGCTGCGTCGAGCACGAACTGGAAATGTTCCAGGCGCTGGCCGGGCAGGGCCTCTATTTCCTTGGCGGAAAGGCCGGCACTGTGCAGCCAGAGCTGGGTAGAGGACTTGGTCAGGCTGGTGAGTGAGCTGTGGTGGAGCAGGGGATAGCGCAGGATGTCGCGCCGTTCGACGATGGGGCCGAAGCGCTCCAGCAGGTCCGGCGTGCAGACGGCGACCATCTCACCCTCCATCAGCAATCGCGCATCGAACTCCGGCCAGTCGCCGTCGCCGTACAGAATGCCCACGTCATAACCTTCGTGCCGATCATAGAGGCGGCGCAGGTCGTTCATGATTTCCAGTTCGACTTCGGGATGCTCGCGGGCGTACTCCTTGAGCTTGGGCAGCAGCCAGCGGGTGGTGAATGAGGGCTCGGCGCCGACCCGCAGTCGCCCCGAGTGGCTGCTGCGTACGCGCATGGTGGCGGCTTCCAACTGGTCCAGCAGCAGGCTGACTTCTTGCACGTACTCGCGGCCCTGGTCGGTCAGCAGCAGGCGCTGGCGCACCTTCTCCACCAGCGGACAGCCGAGCATGTCTTCCAGATTCTTTATCTGCCGGCTGACGGCGCTCTGGGTGAGGTTCAGCTCCTCGGCGGCGCGGGTCACGCTCATGTGTCGGGCGAAAGCGGCGAAGCAGCTGAGGGAGATCATACTGGGGAGCTGGCGGCGCATCGGAGTTCATTACATTTTGGAATGATTGTCAGCAAGATATATCGATATTCGCACCTGGGCAAGCGCTCTAATCTCAGCCCCGAGGGACCATTGAAGGGTAGGCGCATCCCCCCGGTGCGTAGGCTCACGGACGCGCCGAGCTGCCCAGCGATGTCGATACTTGACCGGCTGGAATGCTCCATGACAACAAGCAGCAATGAACAGATGCTCCGTACCGACCTCGCTGCCGCTTACCGGCTGCTGGAGGTCAATGGTTGGAGCGACCAGGTCTTCACCCATATCTCGGTCAGGCTGCCGACGGATGAGCCTGCTTTCCTGATCAACCAGTATGGCTTGCGCCCGGACGAGGTCACCGCCTCCAACCTGGTGGCCATCGACGTCAACGGCCGCAAGCTCGACGACCGCGCCCCCGAAGTTAACCCCGCCGGTTTCACCATCCACAGCGCCATTCACTTGCACCGCCATGATGCCGTCTGCGTGATGCATACGCACACCCTGGCCGGCATGGCCTTGGCAGCCCTGGAAGAAGGGCTGTTGCCGCTGAACCAGACCAACATGGCCTTCTACGAGCGGGTTGCCTACTACGACTACGAAGGCATTCCGCTGGACCTGGGAGTGCGCCAGCGCATCGTCGCCGCCCTGGGCGACAAGAAGGCCGCCATCCTGCGCAACCATGGACTGCTGACCGTCGGCCGCAGCGTGGCCGAGGCCTACTTCCTGATGTTCTACCTGAACAAGGCCTGCGAGATTCAGCTGGAGGCCATGAAAACTGGCCGCCCGCTGCGCATTCCGTCCCATGAGGATTGTGATTTCACGGCCCGCCAGTTCGACAACGAACGCTACCACCTGGAAAGCGTCGACCTGGTCTGGCAGGCCGAATTGCGTCGACTGGACCGCCTGGACGCAACCTTCAGGGCCTGATGCCCGTTCCGAACGCTTGAATCTGCCGTGCGAGCCGGGGCCACCAGCGACCGGTGCAACATCCACTACAAATACAAAAAGGTGTGACCATGCAAGAACAACCCGATGCCGGATCGGTACTTCCCCAGTCCGGAGGTCCCTTGAGCCAGTACAGCACCGCACAGCTGCTGCGCTTCCTGATCCCGTCGCTGATCGGCGTGATGCTGTTCCTGGTGCCGTTCGAGATCAACGGCAAGAGCAACATCCTCATTGCCTACGTGATCGACTACATCAACGACGTGGTCAAGCCGATGATGGTGCCGGTTACCGTCGGCGTCGCCACCATCCCCAGCCTGCTCACCCTGCTGGTCACCTTCAGCGCGCTGAAGAAGAACCCCAACCGCTTCATCCAGCTGTTCAACCCGGGGCTGGGGTGGACCGCCGTGCGCGTCATCGGCGCCGTGCTGATGGTGATGACCTATTGGAAGATCGGGCCGGAGTGGATCTGGCACCGCAACACCGGCGGCGTGATGCTCTATGACGTCGGCCCGGTCGTTTTGGCCATCTATTTCCTCTCGGCCATCCTGCTGCCGCTGCTCACCGACTATGGCCTGATGGAGTTCGTCGGCAGCCTGGTCAGCCGCGGCTTCGAGAAGCTGTTCGGCCTGCCCGGCCGCGCCGCGGTGGACTGCATGGCCTCCTGGCTGGCGGCCTCCAGCGTGGGCATCATCCTCACCACCCAGCAGTATCGCCAGGGCTACTACACGAGCCGAGAGGCCTGTGTGATCGCCACCAACTTCTCCATTGTGTCGATCGCCTATTCCTACCTGCTGCTCAAACTGATCGGCATGGAGCACGTCTTCGTGCCCTGGTACATCGCAGTGGCCATCACCGGCCTGCTCTGTGCCCTGATCGTGCCCAAGTTGCCGCCGCTGCGTGGCAAGCCGAATGCCTATAACCCCGTCGTGGGCAAGCAACTGAAAACCGATCGTCGCGAAGGCGAAGGCCTGTTCGCCCTGGGCCTGCGCCGCGCCATCGAGCGTGCCGATACCGCGCCGTCGATCTTCGCCCAGGTGCGCCATGGCGTTCACGTGAGCATGGACATCGCCATCTCCGTCTACCCGGCGATGATGGTGATCGGCTGCCTGGGCCTGGCCCTGGTGGAGTTCACTCCGCTGTTCAAGTACATGGCGATCCCGCTGGTGCCCTACTTGGAGCTGCTGCAGTTGCCAGAAGCCGAGAAGGCCGCCCCCGCGCTGCTGGCCGGCATGGTCGACAGCATCATGCCGTCGATCCTGGGTGCCAGCATCCAGAGCGAGGTCACCCGCTTCGTGATGGTGGGCGTGGCGGTCAACCAGATCATCTTCTTCACCGAAGCGGCCATTCTGCTGATTCGTGCCGACATCGGCCTGAAGCTGCGTGACCTGCTGATGATCTACGTGCTGCGGGTTCTGGTTTCGCTGCCGATCCTGGCGCTGCTGGGCCACCTGATCGTTGGCTGACCGGCGCCCGGGGTGCCGCCAGGTACCCCGGCCCCAAGCCCATAACAAGATTCCCGATTCGGACTTCACTGCCATGGATAAACACACCGACTTCCGCTCGTCGAACCTGCCGGGGCCTTCCGGCGCCGCCGACCTCGTGCTGCTCAACGGCCGCATCTACACCGTGGACGAGTCCAACTCCTGGGCCGAAGCGGTGGCCATTCGCGGCGGGCGATTCGTCGCGGTCGGCTCCAGCGCCGAGATGGATGGCCTGATCGGCGCCCATACCCAGGTCCTCGACTTGAAAGGTCGCTTCGCCATGCCCGGCATCTACGACATGCATACCCATCCGGACCTGAAACTGGCGCCGGGCTACGCGGGGTATCTGGAAGTGGGTGTCGAGGACCCGACACCGGAGCAGGTCAAGCAGGCCATTCTCGACTACGCCGCTGCTCATCCTGGCGATGGCTGGGTCTACGGCCAGTATTTTGTCCGTTACACCTTCAAGCAGGCCGGCCTGGTGCCGGATCGCGAATGGCTGGACAGCGTCCTGCCGGATCGTCCGGTGGCCATCCTCGATCGTTCCTGGGGCTGCATGATGGTCAACTCCAGAGCATTGGAGCTGGCCGGTATCGACGCCAATACCCTGGACCCGCGTCATGGCTACATCGAGCGCGACAGCGTGACGGGTGAGCCCACCGGCATCCTGGTCGACGGCGCCTACGCACTGATTCATGCCGCCATGCCGCCGACTCCCCAGCACGCGCTCAAGCGTGCGTACCGCGAAGGCGTCTGGTTCCAGAGCGGTCATGGCGTGGTCGGCACGAAGTACGTGCACGTCTGCGAACACCGCCTCAATGCGCTGAAATCCATCGACCAGGTCGGCGAGCTTTCAGTCCGCGTGGAAGCCGCCATCAGTTGGCAGGACGATATCTTCCCGGTGAAGCGCCGTTGGGAGCTGCTGGCCGGCGAGCGGCACTTCTATAGAAGTGCGCGGCTCAATGCCAATGCGGTGAAGTTCCACTTCGACGGCACCCACGAGTCGCGCTCGTCCTACCTGTCCAGCGCCTGGCCGGGCGAAAGCAGCTGGCGCGGTCACCTCAATCTGACGCCGGAACACATCACTGACATGGTTGTGGACATGGATCGCAAGGGCATCCGCGTGATCGCCCATTGCACCGGCGACGGCGCCTCCGACCTGTTCCTCGATGCCGTAGCCGAAGCGCGTCGGCGTAACGGCGACACTGGCGTGCGCCATCAGTGCGCCCACAGCACCACGCTGCTGGATGCCAACCTGCCGCGCTTCGCCGAGCTGCAGGTAACGGCGGAGTTCTCGCCGGTGGGCTGGTTCCCGTCGTCCTTCGCCAACGCCCGTGCCGTGTTCGGCGAAGACCGCATGCAGCGCGCCTACAACTTCAAGGGTGTGCTGGAGCACGGCGGGGTGGCCGTGATGGGTACCGACTGGCCAGTCTCCAGCATTAATCCCTGGATCGGCTTCGAGGCCATGGTCACTCGCGAGAATCCCTACGGCGAGGAAGAGGGACAGTTCTATGGCAGCCCCATCAGCCTGGAGCAGGCCATTCGCGTGATGACACTCAATGGTGCCTGGTGCATGGGGATCGAAAACAAGGCCGGCTCCATCGAGGTGGGCAAGTCCGCCGACCTCATCGTACTCGATCGCAACCTGTTCGAGGTAACGCCCAAGGGCAACATCCACAACACCCAGGTGCAGCTGACTCTGCTGGAAGGCGAAGTGACCTGGGACCGACATGGCGAGTTCGACGAAACCAGCTACGCCGCCACCTGGCGTGGCGAGTTGCCGAATTTCTGATGTGCAAGGCCGGGAGAATCCCGGCCGACGGCCAAGAGGCAGGACGATGAGTAAACGCAATCCTATCCCCGTGACCATAGTTTCCGGCTTTCTCGGCGCCGGAAAGACCACCTTGCTGAACCGCATCCTCACCAGTGATCACGGTCTGCGCATGGCTGTGATGGTCAACGACTTCGGTGCCATCAATATCGATAGTCAACTGATCGTCAGTCAGACCCAGACCATGGTCAGCCTCGCCAACGGCTGTATCTGCTGCACCGTGGAAAGCGACTTGATCGAGCAGCTCGGGCGCCTGCTGGACGACCGCGCCAATCGGCCGGAGTACATCGTCATCGAGGCGAGCGGGGTATCCAATCCGAGCAAGATCGCCAATACGCTGCGTTACCCGCAGTTCCGCGAAGCGCTGGCCATCGACAGCATTCTGACGGTGGTCGATGCCGAGCAGTTCGGGCAGCTGGACGGCGCCATGGCCCAACTGGCAATGGAGCAGCTGGATGTGGCGGACATCATCGTGGTGAACAAGGTGGACCGGGTTGGTCGCGAGCAGATTGACGCGCTCAAAGCCCGCTGGTTTTACCCTAATGCCCGGGTGCTGGAGAGTCAGTACGGCGAAGTGCCGCTGGAACTGGTACTGGGGGTTGGGCGCTTCAAGGCAGGGTGGAGCTTCCGTCCAGCTGCCGTAGCTTCGGCCCCGGTGGTAGCGGCCGTGAAAGAAGAGGATCACTCGGTGATCTTCGAGACCTGGAGCTTCGCCAGCGAGCGGCCCATGTCGCTCAAAGCCTTGCGTCAGGCACTCTCGGCCCTGCCGGCGGATATCTACCGCGCCAAGGGGGTTTGTCAGATCGCCGAAGCGCCGGGCAAGCGTTGCATCCTGCATCTGGTGGGAAGCCGCAGCGAAATCCTGCCGGAATCGGGTTGGGAGGGCCGGGAGCCCTACACGCAACTGGTCTTCATCGGTAAGCGCGGGAGCATCGACACGGCGTCGATGCAAGCGGCGTTCGGGAAGTGTGTGGCCTGACTTCATCCGTCATTGGGATGACCGTATGTGGGGTGAATTCATTTGAACTTGCGAGACCACGTCCTGTGGAGGTGGTCATGAGTCGTCGGCTCTTCCTGTGACGATTCGAATCCGCGGACTAGAAGGATGATCCCAATCCGGTGGGGTGCTCCGTGCGCACCGTCGGTTTGACGTGGCGTCGAAGCTGATCCTGAAATCGGTGCGCTAAGCGCACCCTGCGGTCCAGACCGAGCTGAAGAGGTCAGCCTTGCGCGCGGGGTTGGATTCGACCCTACAAGGGCGGCGGCGCTTACCTGAAAACTAGCTTTCCGCCCCCCAGAAAGACTGAAGGCGCCACATGTGGCGCCTTCTGCCTTTCGAGGAACTGCATACATCGTGATTGCCTGCCTCTGAACTGTGCTCCGGGATCAGCTGATGCGGTTGGCACCAGTGCGGTCGGCACCGCCTTCGGCTACGTCGAAGCCTTTGGTGCGGTCGGAGCCGCCTTCGGCAACGTCGAAGCCTTTGGTGCGGTCAGAGCCACCTTCGGCTACGTCGAAGCCCTTGGTGCGGTCGGAGCCGCCTTCGGCTACGTCGAAACCTTTGGTGCGGTCGGAACCGCCTTCAGCTACGTCGAAGCCTTTGGTGCGGTCGGAGCCGCCTTCGGCAACGTCGAAGCCTTTGGTGCGGTCAGAGCCGCCTTCGGCTACGTCGAAGCCCTTGGTGCGGTCGGAGCCGCCTTCGGCAACGTCGAAGCCCTTGGTGCGGTCGGAGCCGCCTTCGGCAACGTCGAAGCCTTTGGTGCGATCAGAGCCACCTTCAGCAACTCGCAGGGACTGGGAACGATCAGAACCGTTCTCCGCGATGCGGTTGGCACCAGTGCGATCAGCACCGCCTTCGGCTACACGGTTGATGGTGGTGCGGTCGGAACCCCCTTCAGCGACAACGGCACCCTGCGGCAGGGCAAAAGCAGTGGCGGACAGGCTGGCGATGAACAGGCTGGCGAGGATTTGCTTTTTCATTTTGGGCACCTTGGTGAGGAGGGGTTGGAATTCGTCTACGGGGCCCATGTTACTGATGTGATTTCGATGAAGAAGTGATCCTGCGTGATGGTTGCCATCGATGCTAATGATAGTTATGTGAGTACCATTAAAAACAATAAGTTAGGTGTTAATTAGGAGCGCAGTTGCGCAAGATGGAAAGGCGTTTTCTATGGAATGGAATAATCGATTAAATCGATTTATCTGCCCGATAGAGTCGCTCCATTGCAACCTCGGTCACGCGTTCTGCCTGATGGATACAGTCGAAGCTACGGCTGAAAGTGCCGCATTAGAGCGCTCGGAGCACTGTTCGCGTTTTGCAAACACTGTTGTCGCCCGGTCTGGAATTGTTGCCTGCGGGTGCCGCTCGTAACGTTCACTCATCCACTACAACAACAAACGGTGAATGAGATGAGCACTGCCGCGTTCCGTACCGTCTTCGGCTCGCTCGACGACCATCGCATGGGGTCGATCGAGATCATCCAGGGCGAAGCCCGCCACTACGCGTTCTCCAACATCTTCGACGTTGCCAGCCGCTCCGCCCCCTATGAAAAGGTGGTGGTCGGCCTGAACCTCGGCTACGTGATCGAAACCCTGCGCGCCGAAGGTGTCTCGCCCTGGTACACCGCCGCCCACGACGAATTTGCCATTTCCGTGGACAGCGAGGTGCGCGTGGACTTCCTCAAGCTCGACGAGCCCCTGGCGGATGGCGAAGGCACGCGTCTGGCCGGTGAGCAGCCCAAGGGTCGCCCGATGGGTTACGTCCTGCTCAAGCGCGGTCACCAGGCCCTGCTGCCGGCGGGCTGCGCCTACCGCTTCGAAAGCGCGCGTCCTGGCGTACTGCTGCTGCAGACAATCAAGGGACCGCTGTCGGTGGAGAAGTGGGCAGACATCTGCCTGAAGTGACCGCCTGACCTACAACCAGAACAAGAGGACATCCACCATGGCCATGCTCGAATCCCTCGACACTTCCGCCAGCTTCGCCGCCGATGAGGTGGAAGCCAGCCTGCCCGATGCAGTTACCGGCTACCGCGCATTCAAACTGGGCGCCTTCACCCTGTCCCGCGACGAGTATTTCGTACGCATCCAATGGCCGGCCAAAGGCCAGGAGCGCTCGCACCTGATTCCTGCCGATGCCTTCCTGCGCGCCACCATGCGCGATGTCGCCTGGGGCTTCTTCTACGGCTGGGTGAACTTCGATGAAGTGATCGGCACCCGCAACCACTACGGCAAAGTCGACCTCTACGCCGGCACCTTCAACGGCGTCCTGCGCGAGGCAGGCGTCGACTACACCGAACAGTTCGAGACGCCGAAGATCATGGCCACCTTCAAGGCCATCCTGCGCGACTGGACCAACGCCGGCTTCGACCCCTTCGCCGCACCGGAAGAAACCGGTAGCGCCTTCGGTCGCAAGAACGGCGACAACATCGAAGCCATCGAGCGTTTCCGTGTCGCCACACGCCGCATGCCGGGCCTGCCGGACGATTCGCCGCTGCGCAATGACCTGCCGGTGAACCGCCAGTTCGTCGACGTACCCCAGGATGAGCCGGAAATCCATGCCGCCGAAGGCTTCGAAGGTGAACTGCATGCCTTCAACCTCTACAAGTACCTGTCCCGCTCCGACGTGACCTGGAACCCGTCGGTCAGTTCGGTGTGCAAGGCGAGTCTGTTCTGCCCGACCACCGAGGAATTCATTCTCCCGGTATTCCACGGCAACGATCGCGTGGAGTGGTTCCTGCAGCTCTCCGACGAGATCATCTGGGACGTGGCCGACAAGGACGATGGCGCTCCGCGTGCGCGCATCACCATGCGCCCTGGCGACATCTGCGCCATG
The DNA here is from genome assembly GCF_036328175.1 of Pseudomonas sp. JS3066. Taxonomy (NCBI): domain Bacteria; kingdom Pseudomonadati; phylum Pseudomonadota; class Gammaproteobacteria; order Pseudomonadales; family Pseudomonadaceae; genus Pseudomonas; species Pseudomonas sp. JS3066. The sequence goes on along the minus strand of NZ_CP143312.1, from coordinate 2,703,391 downwards.
CCCGCGGACATCCGCCATCAGGGCTACTCGACCAAGCGCTCCATGTTGCTGGTTTGGGAGAACGCCACGCCGAACCTGCCGCAGCGCTACGAAAGCGGCGAGCTGCCGCCGTACCCGGTTGAGTTCTGATCCATACAGCTCCCTCTCCCTCCGGGAGAGGGATGGGGTGAGGGTCGCCTCATCTCCTGAGCAAGCCCCGTAATTGTCCAATGCCGCCGCTGAATTCCCGCGGCGCCCGGAGAGCTTTACCCATGCAAAACCAACTCTTCATCGACGGCCGCTTCGTGCCGGCCCAGAAGGGCGGGACCATCGAAGTCCTGTCTCCCCACGACGGCTCGCTGATCACCCATATCGCCGCCGCTGAAGCCGAGGACGTGGACCTGGCGGTCGCAGCCGCCAAACGTGCCTTTCCAGCCTGGGCCGCGCTGTCCGGTGCGGAGCGTGGGCGTCTGCTGCTGAAGCTGGCGGACAAGATCGAGGAACACCACGAGGAGCTGGCGCAGCTGGAGTCCCTGGATACCGGCCACCCAATCCGCGACTCGCGCAGCCTGGATGTGCCCCGTACCGCGGCCTGCTTCCGCTATTTCGGTGGCATGGCGGACAAGATCGAAGGTGCGGTGATCCCGGTCGATACCGGCTTCCTCAACTATGTGCAGCGCAAGCCTGTCGGCGTGGTCGGTCAGATCGTGCCGTGGAACTTCCCGCTGATGTTCACCAGCTGGAAGATGGGCCCGGCGCTCGCCGCCGGCAACACGGTAGTCATCAAGCCGTCCGAGATCACTCCGCTGTCCACCCTGCGCATCGCCGAGCTGATGAAGGAAGTGGGCTTCCCTGATGGCGTGGTCAACGTAGTGCCGGGATACGGCCACACCGCCGGCCAGCGTCTGGCCGAGCACGAGGACGTGGGCAAGATCGCTTTCACCGGCTCCACCGCCACTGGCCGGCGCATAGTCGAAGCCTCCCAGGGCAATCTCAAACGGGTGCAGCTGGAGCTGGGCGGGAAGGGCGCCAATATCGTTTTCGAAGACGCCAACCTGGACGCTGCCGTGAACGGCGCTGCCTGGGCGATCTTCCACAACCAGGGCCAGGCCTGCATCGCCGGCTCGCGGCTGATCCTCCATGAACGCATCGCCGACGAGTTCCTCGAGCGCTTCATCGGCTTGGCGCGTTCCATCCGCCTGGGCAGCCCGCTGGACCCGAACACCGAGATGGGTCCGCTGACCTCTGCCCAGCATCGCGACCGCGTGCTGGACTATGTGGACATCGCCCGCGCCCAGGGCGGGCGCATTCTCACGGGTGGCAAGGTGCCCAGCGATCCGGCGCTCGCCGCCGGCTACTACATCGAGCCGACTGTCGTCGAAGCCCACCCGGACCACCGCGTGGCCCAGGAAGAGGTGTTCGGTCCCTTCGTCACGGTTCTGCGCTTCTCCACGGATGAAGAAGCCTTGGCAATTGCCAACGGCACCCAGTACGGCCTCGGCAGCGGCCTCTGGACCCGCGACCTGCAGCGCGCGCACCGCATGGCGGCGAACATCCATGCTGGCATGTGCTGGATCAACTGCTACAAGCGGGTCAGTCCCGGCAGCCCGTTCGGTGGCGTCGGCCAGTCCGGCTATGGCCGTGAGATGGGCTTCGAGGCCATCCACGACTACACCGAGGCCCGCTCCGTGTGGGTCAACGTGGACGCGAAGATTCCGCCCCATTTCAAGCGTTGAGGTCCTGCATGAATCCCTTCATCTATCAAGGCCTGGCCTCTCGTGTGGTATTCGGTTGGGGCAAGCTGGAAACCCTGGCCGAGGAACTGGACAAGCTCGGCGCCCGCCGCGCACTGATCCTCACCACACCAGAACAGCGGCACCTCGGCGAGCGGGTGGCAGAGATCCTCGGTGAGCGTTCGGCCGGGGTCTATCCGCAGGCGGTGATGCATGTGCCGGTGGAAGTGGCCCGTGCCGCCCGCGACGAGGCGACCCGGCTCGGCGCCGATTGCTGCGTCGCCATCGGCGGTGGTTCCACCATCGGCCTGGGCAAGGCCATTGCGTTGGAGTCCGGCCTGCCGATCCTGGCGGTGCCGACGACCTATGCGGGGTCCGAGATGACCCCCATCTATGGCCTCACCGAAAACCGCCTGAAGAAAACCGGGCGCGATTTTCGCGTGCTGCCCAAGACGGTGGTCTATGACCCGCAACTGACCCTGAGCCTGCCGTCGGCAATCTCTGCCTGCTCGGGCATGAACGCCATGGCCCATGCGGTGGAAGCGCTCTACGCCCAGGATGCCAACCCCATCATCGCCCTGATGGCGGAAGAGTCGATCCGTGCGCTGGCCGAATCCCTGCCGGGCGTGGTTGCCAACCCGGAAGATGCCGACGCCCGCAGCCGCGCGCTCTACGGTGCCTGGCTGGCTGGCATCTGCCTGGGCTCGGTGGGCATGGCCATTCACCACAAGCTCTGCCACACCCTGGGCGGCACCTTCAATCTGCCCCACGCACAGGCCCATGCGGTGGTGCTGCCCCATGCGGCGCACTACAACCGCGAGGCTGCCGCCGAACCCCTGCGCCGTGCCGCGTGTGCGCTAGGGGGCAAGGAGGCGGAGGAGGTGGGGCCGCTGCTGTTCGCCCTCAACCGGAAGCTGGGCATTCCCGCATCGCTGGCCGAGATCGGCCTGCCCGAGGAAGGGCCAGCGGAAGCCGCTGCGATCGCCTGTTCCAGTCCCTACTACAACCCGCGCCCGTTCGAGCAGGACGCCATCGAAACCATGCTGCTGCGCGCCTGGAAGGGCTTGCCGCCGGAATAACTGCTCCGCGTAGGGCGCGCCGTGCGCACCTGAGGCCTGCACAGGCGTCCTGGTGCGCCCGGCGCACCCTGCAGACGACGAGAATTGAGACCCACGGGAACACAAGATGAACAACATCCCGGCCAATGAAGCCCGAATCTCCGCGCAGGCCGTCGCCGCCTTCGCCAACACGCCCAACCCGCGCCTGCGCCAATTGGTGCAGGGCCTGGTGCGCCATCTCCATGCCTTCGCCAGTGAAGTGGAACTGACCGAAGACGAGTGGCTGGAAGGCATCCGCTTCCTCACTGACACGGGCAAGAAGTGCGATGGCACTGTGCGTCAGGAGTTCATCCTGCTCTCGGATGTGATTGGCCTGTCCATGCTGGTGGACGCCATTAACCATCGCGCCAGTGAAGCCGCCACTGAAACCACGGTGTTCGGTCCCTTCTACATCGCCGGCATGCCCGAGCGCGGCCATGGCGAAAACATGGCCTTCACTCCGGGTGAGCCGGCCCTGGTGCTGGGCCGGGTGCTGGATGCAGCCGGCGAGCCCATCGCCAATGCCGTGCTGGATGTCTGGCAGACGGCCGAGAACGGCATGTACTCCGGACAGGACCCGGACCAGCCGCTGGCCAACCTGCGGGGACGCTACCGCACGGACGCCGAAGGCCGCTTCGCGATCCGCACCATCGTCCCTGTGAGCTACCCGATTCCCACCGATGGCCCGGTAGGGCGTCTGCTCCAGGCCAGCGACCGCCACCCCTGGCGCCCGGCGCACCTGCATTTCATGGTCATGGCCGAGGGGCAACGGACCCTGGTCACCCATCTGTTCAATCATGACGATCCCTACCTGGAGTCCGATGTGGTGTTCGGCGTGAAGGATTCGCTCAAGGTGGTCTACCAGCCGTGCCAGGCAGGTCATCCGTTGGCGGCCGAGCATGGCATCGATGGTGCTTTCCGCCTGGCCGGCTACGACTTCGTGCTGGAGCGCGCATGAGCCAGTACTTTGCCGTCTTCGCTACAGACAAGCCTGACCAGTTGGCCCTGCGTAACCAGGTGCGTCCCGCCCATCGCGAACACCTGCGCAATCCCTATCCGCACCGGGTGGTGGTGCGCCTCGGCGGACCTACCCTGGACAGCGGCAACGGCCGCATGAACGGTACCCTGCTGGTGGTGGAAGCCATGAGCCTGGGCGAGGTCCAGGCATTCCTCGGGGACGACCCCTATGTCCGCGCTGGCCTGTTCGAGCACATCGAGATCCGCCCCTGGAACTGGGGCCTGGGCAACCCGGAGCTACGCGGGTGAGCGCACTTTGCACGCTGGACGCCATCATCGACGGCGGCGCCCTGGCCGTAGAGTGCATGCTCGAGGGCAGGGCCCATCCACTGGTGTTGGTCCGTCGTGGCGAAGAGGTGTGGGGGTACCGCAATCGCTGCCCGCATTTCTCAGTGCCGCTGGATTTCCGTCCGGGTGAGTTCAGCACCTATCGCGGCCAGGTCCTGATGTGTGCCCACCACAGCGCACTGTTCCGCTTTGAGGACGGCCACTGCATTGAAGGTCCCTGCGCAGGCAGCCGACTCGAAGCGGTGCCGGTGCGGGTGGTGCAGGGGGCTGTGGTGCTGCTGTAGGGGCGCCGCTCTTGTTGTAGGGGTGATTTCAATCGCCATGCGGACCGAAGGTTCGCCGTCACAGGTGCCAGTCCCGTGTTTTGGGCGTGTGGGCTTCGCTGCGCTCTGCGCCAACCTACGGGGCAGCTGCGCCGCCCTTGGCGAATGAATTCGCCCCTACAAGGATTCGCAAGACTTCCGCGTCTTAACAAATGCCAATGCCCAAATCCGCTAAACCTGTGATAACGGCCCCTCGTTCATCACAGGCGGCAAGCAATGAACCTGTTCGAAGACATGCGGGTATTCGTGGTAGTGGTCGAAACCGGCAGCTTTTCGGCGACTGCGCAGCGGCTGAACATCGTCAAGTCGGTGGTCAGCCGGCGCATGAGCGCGCTGGAGCGGCACTTGGAGTGCCGGTTGTTCAACCGCACCACCCGACGCCTCAGCCTGACCGAAACCGGCCTGGACTATTTCGAGCGCGCACAGCGCATCCTGCGTGACCTGGCCGAAGCCGAGGAGGCGACCCGCAGTCTGCAGAGCGAGCTGCGCGGGCGCTTGCGCCTTGCCGCACCGATGTCTTTCGGGCTGAAACACCTGTCGCCGGCACTCAACGAGTTCATGCGTGTCCACCCCGGCCTGGACGTGGAGCTGGACCTCAACGACCGCTACGTGGACCTCGTCAACGAAGGCTACGACCTCACCTTGCGCATTGGTCGCCTGCCGGATTCCACCCTGGTGGCCCGTGAGCTGGGGCCCTGTCCCCATGCAGTCTGTGCCAGTCCCGAGTACCTCGCGGCCCATGGCGCCCCGGAAGTGCCGGATGATCTGCGCGAACACCAGTGCCTGGGCTACAAGAACCGCGCGAACAGCAGCCAGTGGCAGTTCCTCATGGGGGGCGAGTGGCGTTCGGTGGTGGTGCGGCCGCGTCTGATCGCCAACAACGGCGAGGTGCTGGTGCAGGCGGCGGTGGATGGCCTGGGGCTGGTGTCGCTGCCGCGCTTCCTGCTGGAGGAAAGCCTAGCCAATGGCAGGTTGGTGGAAGTGCTGCGGGACTTCCCGCTGCCCAGTTCGCAGATCTACGCCGTCTGCCCGCCGGGGCGGCGCTTGCCGGCCAAGGTGCGGGCGCTGATCGACTTCCTGGTGCAGCGGTTCGCCACCAATCGGTAGGGTGCGCCATGCACGCCGGTCGGGTTTAGGAGTGGCCTGGTCGACTGGTCATCGTGGGAGCGATTTCAATCGCGAATGAATTCGCTCCCACAGCAGTAGCCTGGACCACGCCTCACGAGCCAATTCGAAGCTCCCGAATTCGAATGGATAGACGTGATTTCCGTCCGATAACCGCCCATCCCGCAATCCCCATTTCCGCGCCGGCCGCTCTAGCGCGGCGTGTGCGGCATTGTTCGTGAAGCACGAACACTCATATCGCGGAAACCGGAATTGTTGGCGGGGAGGGGCGCTTGTAGCTTGCGACCCAACCGAGCAACCAGACCCGCACTGCCAGCGGTGCACGTCTCGGCTTCAGGCTGACTAATAACAACAAGGTAGCTGCCATGATCCCTCGCAAGCCCCTTTCCGCGTCATCGCTGTGCGCTCCGGTCCTGGCGGCCGCCGCGCTGTTTCCCGCATTCACCCAGGCTGCCGAGCCGGGGCCGTCCGGTTCGCTGTTTCGCAGCGCATTCGGCGACGGCCTGGAAAAGGACTACGGCATCAAGGTCCATGGTTGGGCACAGGCCGGCTGGATCTACAACGACAACGGCAGCGACGACGTGAGCAAGCAGGCCTTCTTCAACAATGACGAAGGCTTCAATCTCAACCAGTTCGCCCTGGCTATCGAAAAAACACCCAAGGGCAATGTGGTCGGTCGCGTGGGCCCGTTCCCCGGACCGATGCCGCAGGAAGCCGACTGGGGCTTCAATGTCACCGCCCTTTACGGCAAGGACGCGCGCTTCTTCAAGACCTACGGCTTCGACGAAGACCTGGGCGTCAACCGCAGCGCGGACGCTAACGACGAAAACTTCAACATCGCCCAGGCCTACCTGGATTTCTACTTCCCTGTGCTCGGCGGCTCCAACCTGATGCTCGGTGTGTTTCACACGCCGCTGGAGAACGAGATCGGCTTTGCCCTGCCGAGCCCGGCGCCGACGGACTTCTACAGTCACACCTATTCCTTCATGCACGGCCCGGCCAAGCACACGGGGGCGCTGTACTCGTTCAAGCTGCCGCAGGAGGAGGGCGGCAGCATGCTCGGCTTCGAGCTGGGCGTGGTGCAAGGCTGGAACAACATGCAGGACCCCAATGGCGATCCGGACGTGATCGCCAACCTGCGCTGGCGCTCTGCGGACTTCCGTACCTGGGTCGACTGGGAAAACATCTACGGCAATGGCGCTGGCGACAGCTTCGCCGAATGCGCCTGCGGCTCGCCGCTTCCTGCCGGGACCGATGACCAGGACCTGACCCGCTACGCCTCGTACCTGACCGTGTCCCACGTGCTGGATGAGCGCAACCGGGTCGCCGTGGAGTTCAACTACGGCCAGCAGGAGGACGCAGCTTTCGCCGCCTTTGCCGACAAAGGCAATGCCCACTGGTACGGCACCGACGTCAACTGGTACCACCGCCTGGACGACAACCTGATGTGGAACAGCCGCGCCGAGTGGTTCTACACCGATGCCCCGGTGCATGTGGTGATGGCCAATATCGACCCGCAAACCGGCATCCCCGATCCGAGCTGGGGCAGCTTCTACGGCTTCACCACCAACCTGGCATGGACACCGGTGCCGAACGTCCGCCTGCGCCCCGAGTTGCGCTACGACATCCACAGCGGCAACGGCCGCGACGCGTTCGGCGGCGGTGGCGAAGACAGCCAGCTGATCGGCTCCTTCGACGTCACTGTCTTCTTCTGATCCGGCTCCAAACCACTGCCATCCCGGCCGGGCCCCAACGCGCTCGCGCCGGGTCTCATCCTCCAGTCGAGGTAAGCGTCATGGACAACAACAAGAAACTCCTCGGTGCCGGGCTTTCCCGGCGTGATTTCCTGCGGGCCAGCGGCGTCGTGGCTGGCGGCTCGCTGCTCGCAGGCTTTTCTTCAGGACCGTTGCTGGCGGCGGAGAAGGTCATCCGCATCGGCTATGTCAGCCCGCAGACCGGGCCGCTTGCACCGTTTGCCGCGGCGGATGGTTACATCATCGAAAGCCTCGCTTCGGTGCTGAAGAGCAGCATCACGGTGGGCGGCCAGCGCTGCCGCCTGGAGGTGATCGTCAAGGACAGCCAGTCCAACCCCAACCGCGCCGCCGAAGTGGCCAACGAACTGATCCTCGAAGATGGTATCGACCTGATGCTGGTGTCTTCGACCCCGGAAACCACCAACCCGGTCTCGGACCAGTGTGAGATCAACGAAATTCCCTGCATCTCCACCGTCGCGCCCTGGCAGCCCTGGTTCTTCACCCGTGGCGGCAAGCCGGACGAAGGCTTCCAGTGGACCTACCACTTCTTCTGGGGCCTGGAAGACGTGATCGCCGCCTACACCGCCATGTGGGGTGGCATGGGCAGCAACAAGGTGATCGGCGGACTGTTCCCCAACGACGGCGATGGAAATGCCTGGGGCGACGGCAAGCTGGGCTTCCCGCCGGTGCTCGCGCAGAAGGGCTTCCAACTGGTGGACCCAGGCCGCTTCCAGAGCCTCACCGACGATTTCTCCGCACAGATTTCCGCGTTCAAGAAAGCCGAGGCCGAGATCGTCACGGGGGTGGTCATTCCGCCGGACCTCACCACCTTCTGGACCCAGGCACGCCAGCAGGGCTTCCAGCCCAAGGCCATGTCGGTGGGCAAGGCGCTGCTGTTCCCGTCGGCGGTCGAGGCACTGGGCAAGGCTGGGCACAACCTTTCCACGGAAATCTGGTGGAGCCCGAGCCATCCCTTCAGTTCGTCGCTCAATGGCCTCAGTGCCGGACAGTTGGCCGCGCGCTACACCCAGGCGACCGGCAAGCAGTGGACCCAGCCGCTGGGCTTCGTGCATGCGCTGTTCGAGTTGGCGGTGGACATCCTCCAACGCACCGAAGAGGTGGGTAACCCCGAAGCTACGCGTGACGCGCTGCTGAAGACCGAGCTGAACACCGTAGTCGGTCCCGTGAGTTGGAAAAACGGCCCGGTCAAGAACGTCGCCAAGACCCCGCTGGTATCCGGCCAATGGCGTCTGGGCGGGCCTTTCACCTACGACCTGGTAATCACCAGCAATCAGACCGCGCCGCAGATTCCTCTGGGTGGGGAGATGCAGGCAATCACCTACGGCGGTTGAGTTCGGGCGCGGGCCGGGTTCCCTCACCCCACCCCTCTTCCTTAGGGAGAGGGGGTTCGTCCGTGCTCACTTCGAACAGGTAACGACATATGCAACAACTCCTCGTAGTGGAGCAGGTGCACAAGAGCTACGGCTCGGTGAAAGTGACCGACGATCTCAGTCTGGCGCTGGCTCCGGGCGAAGCGCTGGGCATCATCGGGCCCAACGGCGCCGGCAAGAGCACGCTGTTCAACCTCATTGCAGGTGGTGTGGCCGCAGACAGCGGGCGCATCCACTTCCAGGGTGAAGACGTCACCCGCGAACCGGTGTTCAAGCGGTGCCAGCGGGGCATCGGCCGCTCCCACCAGATTCCCCATCCCTTCGTGAAGATGACGGTGTTCGAGAATCTGCTGGTGGGCGCCACCTTCGGTGCCGGCCAGACGGAGAAGGACAGCCATGCCTGGTGCGCGCACGTCCTTGAACTGACTGGCCTGATCAAGAAGGCCAATGCTCTGGCCGGCTCACTGACCCTGTTGGAGCGCAAACGCCTGGAAATGGCGCGTGCCCTGGCCACCCGGCCGCAACTCCTGCTGCTCGACGAGATCGCCGGCGGCCTCACCGAGCCGGAGTGCCTGGAACTGGTGGGCACCATCCAGGGCATCCACCGCTCCGGTACCGCGATCATCTGGATCGAGCACATCGTCCACGCACTACTGGCTGTGGTCGGCCGCCTGGCGGTGATCAACTTCGGTCGCAAGCTGGACGAAGGCGAGCCCCATGCGGTGATGGCCAACCCGAAGGTGCAGGAAATCTATATGGGTATCGGGAGCTGAAGTCATGCTGACGATCCGCAAACTGCGCGCCGGCTACGGCGACTTCCAGGCGTTGTTCGGCATCGACCTGGATCTGGCCGAAGGGGAAACCCTGGCCATCATCGGCTCCAACGGAGCCGGAAAATCCACCTTCCTGCGTTCGCTGGCCGGGCTGATCCGCAACGATCCCGGTTCCATTCGCTTCAAGGATGAGTACATCGGCAGCCTGCCTGCCAACCAGGTACTGGAGCGGGGCATCGCCCTGGTGCCGGAAGGCCGCAAGCTGTTCCCGTCGCTCAGCGTCGAGGAGAACCTGCTGATTGGCGGCTACAGCAAGCGCCAGGGTGCCTGGAACCTGGAGCGCATCTACAGCCTGTTCCCGGTGCTGGCCGACCTGCGCAAGCGCCCCGGTACCGCGCTCTCCGGTGGCCAGCAGCAGATGGTTGCCATCGGCCGCGCGCTGATGTCGAGCCCGAGCCTGCTGCTCTGCGACGAGATCAGTCTCGGTCTCGCGCCGACCACCATCAAGGACATCTATGCCGCACTGCCGTCGATCAAGGCCGACGGCACGGCGGTAATCCTGGTCGAGCAGGACATCAACCAGGCGCTGGCGGTCGCTGACCGTTTCTACTGCTTCCAGGAAGGTCGGGTGTCTCTCTCCGGCAAGCCGGGCGAGGCGAGCAAGGATCAGATCAAGGCGGCCTATTTCGGCCTGGCGGAGGCATGACGATGGAATGGCTCGATACCCTGGCGCAGGGTGTGCTGCTCGGCGGCCTCTATGCACTGTTCGCGGTTGGCCTGTCGCTGATGTTCGGCATCATGCGTCTGGTCAACATCGCCCATGGCGATTTCATTGTGCTGGCGTCCTACCTGGCCCTGGTGGTGGTGGACATGCTGGGCATTTCACCCCTGGCCAGTCTGGTGCTGGTGGTGCCGGTGATGTTCGTGATCGGTTATGGCCTGCAGCGCCAAGTGCTCAATCGCACCCTCGGCAATGACATCCTGCCGCCGCTGCTGGTGACCTTCGGGATGTCGATCATCCTGCAAAACGTCCTGCTGGAATTCTTCAGCGCCGACAGCCGCAAGCTGTCCCAGGGCGATCTGGAAGTGGCCAGTGTCGCCGTCGGCGGGCTCAGCCTCGGCGTCATGCCGCTGATGGTGTTCGGCAGTGCTCTGCTGGTGATCGGCGGTTTGCAGCTGCTGTTCTACAAGACCAGCCTGGGGCGCGCCTTCCGCGCCACCTCGGATGACCAGCACACTGCCCAGCTGATGGGCATCGACAATCGCCACATCTTCGGCCTGGCCATGGCCCTGGCGATGGCGGTGGTGTCCATCGCCGGCGTGTTCCTCGCGGTGCGCACCAGCTTCGACCCCAGCGTTGGCCCAGCGCGCCTGCTCTACGGTTTCGAGGCCGTGATCATCGGGGGCCTCGGCAGCCTCTGGGGCACCCTGGCCGGCGGCGTGATCCTCGGCGTTGCCCAGGCGATCGGTGCGCGCATCGATCCGGGCTGGCAGATCCTTGCCGGCCACCTGGTGTTCCTGCTGATCCTGGTTTTCCGCCCCCGCGGCCTGTTCCCCCGGAGTGTCGACTGATGAATGCGATGAACAATGCCTACCTCGTCCAGCGCGCTACCCGCAGCAGTCAGGTGGGCCTGGCACTGCTGGGTGTGCTGGTGCTGGTTCTGGCGTCTCTGCCGTTCTGGGCCGATCGCGCGGTGCTGCGCCTGGTGGTGGAATTCTCCTACTACCTGGCCCTGGCACAGATGTGGAACCTGCTGGCGGGGTACGCCGGGATGGTTTCGGTGGGCCAACAGGCCTTCGTCGGCCTCGGCGGCTACCTGCTCTTCGTGCTGGCTTCGCAGCTGGGCGTGCCGCCGCTGGCAGCGGTGTTTCTCTCCGGGCTGGTGGTGGCGCTGCTGGCGGTGCCGACAGCTCTGGTGCTGTTCCGCCTGCGCGGCGCCTATTTCGCCATCGGTACCTGGGTGGTGGCCGAGGTGTTCCGCTTAGGGCTGGCGCAGGTCGGTAGCCTTGGCGGCGGTTCCGGACAGAGCCTGCCTGCCTCCATTGTGCGGCAGATTGGCAGCAGCCGTGACGGCCGCGAGATGCTGATGTACTTCAGTGCCCTGGCCATTGCCATCGGTGCGGTGCTGGTGGTTTACCTGCTGTTGCGCTCGCGACAGGGACTGGCGTTGACCGCCATCCGCGACTCCGAACCGGCGTCCGGAAGTCTGGGTATCAACGTGTTCCGCACGAAGTTGATGGTCTACGTGTTGGCCGCCGGATGTACCGGTGTGGTGGGGGCATTGATCTTCCTGCAGAAACTGCGAATCTCGCCGGATGCCGCCTTCAGCGTGCAGGACTGGACCGCGGCGGTGATCTTCATCGTCATCATCGGCGGCATCGGGACCCTGGAAGGTCCCCTGATCGGCACCCTGATCTACTTCATCCTGCGTAGCTGTTTCGCCGAGTTCGGTGCGCTGTACATGATCATCCTCGGCGGCGTGGCTGTGCTGATGATGCTCAAGGCGCCCCAGGGTGTATGGGGAGTGGTGAGCGAGCGTTTCGGCTGGCAGCTGTTCCCGATGCAGCGCAAGTTGATCGGTGGTTGAGGCATGGGGAGTTGCCCTTCTTGTAGGGGCGAATTCATTCGCCAAGGGCGGCGCAGCTGCCCCGCTCGAATGCGAAGGGAAGACCTTTGGCCTTCTTGGCGATTGAAATCGCCCCTACAGTTAGAGCATCGCTATAACCGGGTACACCTATGGATCGCCTTCTCAGCATCGAAGCCTTCGTTCGCGTCGCGGAAACCGGCAACTTCGCCAAGGCTGCCCAGCAACTGGGCGTGACCCGCTCGGTCATCAGCCACCGCATCCAGCAGTTGGAGGAATACATCAGTGCGCCGCTGTTCCACCGCAGTACGCGCCATGTTCGCCTCTCGGAAGTAGGGGAGACCTACTACAAGGAATGCGCCGACATGGTGGCCAGCTTCAACAGCCTAACGGAGCAGATGCGCGATCTGCGGGCCAAGCCCACCGGCAAGTTGCGCATCCAGATGCTGCCGGGCTTCGCCCTCGGCCACTTCGGCGGCCTGCTGGCTGAGTTCACTGATCTGTACCCGGACATCGAGGTGGATGTAATCGTCAACGACCGCGTGGTGGACCCCATCGAGGAGGGCTTTGACGTGGCCTTCCAGATGTTCCCGCCGCTTGCCGAGTCGCTGATCGAGCGCAAGCTGTTCTCGGTGCGGAGGCTGTTCTGCGCTTCTCCGGATTACCTGGAGCGGCATGGCGCGCCCACCGTCCCGGCGGACCTCCAGGCGCACAAGGTGGCGTTGTACGAGGGCTACCCGTCGCGCAACAAGTGGGTGTTCAACGGTGATGAGCAGGTGGAGCTCAACCTCACGGGTCAGGTGCGCTCCAATTCGGTCCATCTGCTACGGGACTACGCCGTCACCGGCACCTGCGTAGTGTGCCTGCCTACCCTGGTGGCCAGCGATGACTTGCTGGCCGGGCGTCTGGTGCCAGTACTTACCGACTACTCCCTGACGTCCTTCAACTTCTCTGCTGTCTATCCGGCGACCCAGCGCCGAGCACTGAAGGTGCGCACCTTGATCGACTTCCTCGTGGAGCGCATCAGCGATGCACCAGCCTGGGACCGACCGCTGCTGGAGCGTGGCTGGGTGCAGCCCTGATCAAGTGCTGTGCCGTGATCTTCGCCAGCCCCAAAAAGACTGAAGGCGCCACAAGTGGCGCCTTCTGCCTTTGGAGGAATTGCATACATCGTGATTGCCTGCCTCTGAACTGCTCCGGGATCAGCTGATGCGATTGGCACCAGTACGGTCGGCACCACCTTCGGCTACGCGGAAGGCATTGGTACGGTCGGAACCCCCTTCAGCAACATCAAAGGCCTTGGTGCGGTCGGAGCCACCTTCGGCAACACGCAGGGACTGGGAACGCTCGGAACCGTTTTCAGCGATGTCGAAGGCCTTGGTACGGTCGGAGCCACCTTCGGCAACGCGCAGGGATTGCGAACGCTCGGAGCCGCTTTCGGCAACACGGTGAACGTTGGTGCGATCAGCGCCACCCTCGGCAACCGAGAGGGCGAAAGCGGAAGCGGACAGGCTGGCGAAGAACAGGCTGGCAAGAATTTGCTTTTTCATTTTCGGGCACCTCGTGGAGGGTTGGAATTTGTCTACGGGGCCCATGTTACTGATGTGATTTCGATGAAGAAGTGATCCTGTGTAATGGTTACCATCGACGTTAATGATAGTTGTTGATATATCATTAAAAACAATGGCTTAAGAGATTTCTCTGGGAGTAGTTGCGCAAAGTGGAAAGGCTTTTTCCTGAAATTGGTATAATCGATTAATTAGATGTATTTGAGCGGGAAAAGAATCGTTGAGTGGCAACGCGACGATGGAAGTGCCGATTTAGAGCGCTGGATGCTCTAGTGGCATGTGTTCAGCGGGAACTGGCGGCGGATCGAGGAATGGCATCGAAGGCAATGCCCCCATTGCGGGGGCGGCGCCGGGATCAGCGTTTGCCCATGGAGCGGCGCGAGCCGCGCGGTGCGGGACCGGGACGCTGGCCGCGGTCGTGGCCCTTGAGGGTGAGGTAATAGGGGACGTTCTGCTTCTTCGGCTTGGCCGGAGCGGTTTCGGCGGTCGGGGTTTCCACCGGTTGAGTGTCGACCTGGTCGATGTCTTGGCTGGTCATGGTGTTCTGCTGCTATCAGGCTTTGGCCCGTGGCTGGGCTGGAGGCGCGCATCATACACCAGCCGGCCTCCGGGTGCTCCCGAAGGCCTCTGGACGGCTCAGGACGGTTGCTGCATCCCCCAACCGGTCAGTTCGACGCGATGGTCCACATGGTTGATGGCCGAGAGAATGTGCTCCGGGTCGGTCAGCGCCGGCGCCATGGTCCACCGGCCGATGGGCTCATTACCGATCCGCACCATGCCGGTATGGGTCAGCTGGTTGCCATCCACGATTGGATCTACGTCATAGAAGCCCAGGGCGTAGCGCAACTCGAGGATGTCTTGAGGATCGCCGGTGAGGTACTCCCAGCCCGGACCGATGTGGAACTTGTCTACGTATTCCTGCAGGTGGTGCGGTTGGTCCAGCTCGGGTTGCAGGGTGATCGAGTACATGAAAATGTCCCGTCCTACCCGATCGCCCAGCATCTGTTGCACCTTGCGCAGGTTGGCGGTGGCGGTGGGGCAGTTACGGCCACAGCTGGCGTACATCATGTTCAGCACAACCACCTTTCCGCGCAGCAGGTCCCGGTAGAACTCCACCTTCCGACCCTGGTGGGTGAACAGCGTTGGGTTGGGAAAGCGCCCATCGCCCTGACGAGGTTGCGGCTGGCGTTCCGCGGCGATACCCAGTGAGCCCAGGGCAGCCAGCCCCAGCACACCGGCGCCGAGGCCGCCGATCAGATTTCTGCGAGTGTTCATGGAAATTCCTCCCGCGGCCGTTATACGAGGTCGAAGCGCAGCATCATCGCGTGGTCTTCGTGGATCAGGTTGTGGCAATGCATCACGTACTTGCCGACGTAGTCACGGAAGCGGATGAACACGCGAATGGTCTCGTTCTTGTTGATCACGTAAACGTCCTTGCGCCCTAGTTCATGGGCCGGGATGGGTTGTGAAACGCCATTCCTGATGCGCGCGATGATGCGGCCTTCCTCCAGGTGGATGTGGATCGGGTGCGACCAGCCGTTGTCGATGTTGACCAGCTCCCAGATTTCCCCGCGCCCCCTGGGCACGTTGAAGCGTGGCGCGTTGACGTTGACGAACTGGCCATTGATCGCCCACATGTTGTTGGCGCGCTCGAAGACGAACCGGCGCACCGGAGCGGCGGCCACCTCGGCCGGATTCAGCGGCGGCAGTGGCCGCAGGTTGGCCGGTACCTGGCTGAGGTCCTGGGAGGTTGGCCAGCGGTCGACCACTATCTTCAGTACGCGTACCCCAGGCTCCTTGATGTCTTTCGGCCCACGGGTTTCTTCCTGGCGCATGCGGTTGACCAGATAGAGGGTAGTGCCCACCACGTACTTGGAAAAATCGACCACGATGTCGGCGCGCTCGGCCATGCCGAGAGTGACCGATTGCTGGTTGAACAGGGGCTTTGGCAGCAGGTTGCCGTCGTTGGCGATGTAGGTGAAGTTCTGCTTGACGTTGTTCGGGTTCACCAGCGAGAAGGCATAGAACAGGCTCGGGCCGGCATTCAGCAGGCGGAAACGATAACGTCGCGCGGCCACCTTGAGCACCGGCTCGATCATGCCGTTGACCAGCACCTTGTCGCCGAGCACGCCTTCGGGGTTGATCTCGTCGTAGTAGAGCTTGCCGGCGGCGTCGAAGCGGCGGTCGGCGAACTGCAGCGGGTAGTCATAGGCGCCGCTCGGCAGGCGCAGAGCCCCGGGCGTGGGGTCGGCTTCGTTGCCTGAATCCAGCGAGTCATAGAGTAGGTAGAAGCCCGAGAGTCCGCGGTAGAGATTGGGTGATGTGAAATCCAGGGTGTGGTCGTGATAGAAGAGCGTGCCCAAGGCCTCAGTGGGGTCGCCGACGTTGTCCTGGTGATCTTCGAAGCCGGCACAGCAGTTGGGGTAGAAGTGATCCTTGAATTTGCCTTTGGCGGTCAGGGTCGGGCCTGCCTTTGTTGCGCTGTAGTAGTCACCGGGGAATCCGTCACTCTCCGAACCGCAATGCAGATTGTGCAGGTGAGTGGAGATTTCCGGCGTACCGAAGCCAGTGTGATTGGCGGGCAGGTCGTTGTAGATGCGGCAGATCATCGGTGAACCGTAGCGCGAGGCTACGGTGGCGCTGAATTCCTTCGGCGGAGTATTGGCGGCGCGGTAATTCCAGACTTTCTGGATCGGATAGGCCGGGTTGAACTGCCAGTCGCGCTCGACCGCGCGAAGCTCATAGTAGTTAGCGTTGGGGCGGAACTTGTTCCAGAACTGATGTCGCGCCCGTCCGGCTTCGCCGCCGGCGGTGTTGGCCAGTTCGGTAGGACTCGGAGTCAAGTAGGGAACGGAGGCGGCGCGCACGATCTCGGTGGGCAACTCCATGACCCATGGAGTAGTCGGTGGGCTGGGCGGCAGTACCGGAGGGATGCTCGATGCTTCGCTGGCCGGGGCGCGCAGCAGCGCTGGCGCCGCTACCGCGGCGGCTGACAGCTTGAGGAAGTCGCGCCGGGTTTCGTCCACCAACCTGTCTTTTTTGTTTTTCGGTTGTCGCGGGTCTTTGCCTTTCATGGATGCACTCCACCTCCCCACCACGAATTCGCGCGAACGGCCTGCCATGGATGCAGTGCTCCAGGGCTCTTTTTCCCCATCCATTCCCACGAAGGTGCAGGCCGCAAAGGGTGAATCTGTTTGCACGGCCAATGCGCCAATAAGCCGACTAAAGACCTCTCATTTGCGGTGCGCAATCCGCGTTCCGGCAGTATTTTGTCGCTTTTGGTGGCCAGTGGCTTCTGGCTCTAGGTGTGGCGCAGATTGTTTCTAAATGTTTCTGGAAGACGGGCGGCGGGGATTGGAGGGCAGGCGGTAGAGCGGTTGGCGCGGGGTGAAGGCGACCGGAAAAGGAGCGATTCCGGTCGCGTGCGGCGGGTTATTTGTACTTATCGTGGAACAGTGCGATCTGCTTAACCGGCTTGGGCTCTTCCTTGGCCAGTACATAGACCACGCGCTGACCTTCAGGCCCGCCGCCGATGTCGACGTAGCTGAAGGTGGGTTCGCCGATGCGGTACATGTCCATCATGTCGCCGTAGCGGCTGAATACGTAAATGATGCCTTCCTCATCACGCATTTCGCCGTAGAAGGGCTGCGCTGGCGGCAGGCTGATGTCGAGGAAGCGCTTGGCGGAAAGGGTCTTTACGTCCTTGCCCTGATCGGCGGCTTTCAGTACCAGGATGATGTCGCGGCCGAACCCGTCCTGCTTGCCGGCGCTCTGCTTGATCGGAGCAGTGCCGCTCTTCACGAATTCGCGGTAGGTGGCGTAGTCGTCGAAGACGAACAGTTCCTTCTCGGTGCGGATCTGGTACCAGTCCTCGTTGTCCAGGGCTACCGGCTTGGCGGGGGCCGGGGCTTGTACGGCGCAGGCGCCAAGGGTGGCGGCCAGCAGCGCCGCAGCCAAGGGCTTGATCAGGTTCTTCTTGTGGTTCATCGGAGGTCCTCCCCAGGAAAGTTGAGCAGAGAATCTGCCTGCGCTGGATGACCGGTTGATGACGGCTTTGTGTCGCTGTGATGAAAAGGAGAAGGCTTTGTTTTTCAGCGGGTTGGATCGATTTCTTGAGAGCTGATCTGCGCTCGTAGTGTTGGCAAGAAAAAAGGGTGAAGGCCTGCGCCATCACCCTTCAAGGCCCCGCCGTGACGGGGCGTTGGGGACTCTGTATCAGCCGCGGTAGTAACGCTGCGGCACGAAGGGCGTCTTGGCCACTTTCATCGCCACGCGCTTGCCGCGCACCAGGGCCCAGACCTCGCTGTCCACGGCGGCATGGCTGGTGCTCACGTAGCCCATGGCGACCGGGGCGCCCAGGCTGGGGCCGAAGCCACCGCTGGAAACGCGGCCGATCACCGTGCCGTCGGCGTCGACGATCTCGGCGCCTTCGCGCACCGGCACACGTTCCTGCGGCAGCAGACCGACGCGCTTGCTCGGCACGCCATCGCGCTGCTGGGCGAAGACCCGACCGGCGCCAGGGAAATTGCCGGCGCGCAGGCCGTCGGCGCGGCGGGCCTTGGAGATGGCCCAGAGCAGGCTGGCTTCCACCGGGGTGGTGGCGGGGCTCATGTCATGGCCGTAGAGGCACAGGCCGGCTTCCAGGCGCAGCGAGTCGCGCGCGCCAAGGCCGATCGGCTGGACTTCCGGCTGGGCCAGCAGGGTGCGTGCCAGGGCTTCGGCCTGGGCCACGGGCACGGAAATCTCGTAGCCGTCCTCGCCGGTGTAGCCGGAGCGGCTGACGTAGCACTCGACGCCCTCCAGGCGCACGCTGCCGAACTGCATGAAGGTCATCTTCTGCACTTCCGGGGCGAGGCGGCCGAGTACCGCGGCGGCCGCCGGACCTTGCAGGGCGAGCAGGGCGCGGGAGTCGAACAGCGATTCGATTTCGCACTGCTCGGCGAGGTGTTGCTTGAGGTGCGCCAGGTCCTGTTCCTTGCAGGCGGCGTTGACCACCAGGAACAGGGTGTCGTCCGCCAGGCGGGCGACCATCAGGTCGTCGAGGATGCCGCCGTTCTCGTCGGTGAACATCGCGTAGCGCTGGGTGCCCACCGGCAGGTCGAGGATGTCCACCGGCACCAGGCTCTCCAGGGCGCGGGCGGCGTTGTCGCCACGCAGGATGACCTGGCCCATGTGCGAGACGTCGAACAGGCCGGCCTGCTCGCGGGTGTGCAGGTGTTCCTTGAGCACGCCGAGGGGGTATTGCACCGGCATGTCGTAGCCGGCGAAGGGCACCATGCGGGCGCCGAGTTCGAGGTGCAGGGCGTGCAGCGGGGTCTTGGCGAGGTCGGTCATGTAAGGCTCCAAAGCAAAAGTCGGTGCGGGTTGGGGCAGCCCTCTCCCCCGGCCCCTCTCCCTGAAGGGCGGGGGGAGACAAGCTCCCTCTCCCGCGTGCGGGAGAGGGCTGGGGAGAAGGTGCTCTTCAGCATTCGATGATGTTCACGGCGAGGCCGCCGCGGGCGGTTTCCTTGTACTTGCTCTTCATGTCGGCACCGGTCTGGCGCATGGTGCGGATCACCTTGTCGAGCGAAATGAAGTGCTGGCCGTCACCGCGCAAGGCCATGCGCGCGGCGTTGATGGCCTTCACCGAACCCATGGCGTTGCGTTCGATGCAGGGCACCTGGACCAGGCCGCCGACCGGGTCGCAGGTCAGCCCGAGGTTGTGCTCCATGCCGATCTCGGCGGCGTTCTCCACCTGCTGCGGGGTGCCGCCGAGGACTTCGCAGAGGGCGCCGGCGGCCATCGAGCAGGCCACGCCGACCTCGCCCTGGCAGCCGACTTCGGCACCGGAGATGGAGGCGTTCTCCTTGTAGAGGATGCCGATGGCGGCGGCGGTGAGCAGGAAGCGCTCGACGCCGTCGTCGTTGGCGCCGGGCACGAAGCGGCTGTAGTAGTGCAGCACCGCCGGGACGATGCCGGCCGCGCCGTTGGTGGGCGCGGTGACCACGCGGCCGCCGGTGGCGTTTTCCTCGTTCACCGCGAGGGCATAGAGGTTGACCCAGTCGAGCACCGAGAGGCTGTCCTTGAGGCTGGCCTCCGGGTGTTCGCTGAGCTGGCGGTAGAGCGCGGCGGCGCGGCGCTTGACCTTGAGTCCGCCGGGCATGATGCCTTCCTTGCGGCAGCCGGTGGTGACGCAGTCCTGCATCACCTGCCAGATCTTCATCAGCCCGGCGCTGGTTTCCTCGGGGGTGCGCCAGGCCTTCTCGTTCTCGCGCATCAGGCCACTGACGGCGAGCCCGCTGGCGCTGCACTGGGCGAGCATGTCGCGCCCGGTCTTGAACGGATAGGGCAGCGGCGTGCGGTCCTCGACGATGCGATCCAGGCCGGCGGCTTCCTCATCGACGACGAAGCCGCCGCCCACCGAGTAGTACTCGCGGGCGCGGATCTGGATGCCGGCGGCATCGAAGGCGCGGAAGATCATGCCGTTGGGGTGGTAGGGGAGCGGCTTGCGGATCAGCGCCAGGTGTTCCTTTTCCACGAAGTGGATGGGTTTCTCGCCCCCCAGACGCAGTTCGCCGCGCTGGCGGATGGCCGCGAGGCGCTCGTCCACTCGTTCGGTATCGACGGTGTCCGGCTGTTCGCCTTCCAGGCCGAGCAGCACGGCCTTGTCGCTGCCGTGGCCCTTGCCGGTGGCGCCGAGGGAGCCGTACAGCTCGACTTTCAGGCTGTGGGTGTCGACCAGCAGGTTCTCACGGCGCAGGCCATCGACGAATCGCGCGGCGGCGCGCATCGGGCCTACGGTGTGGGAGCTGGAGGGGCCAATGCCAATCTTGAACAGGTCGAAGACGCTGAGGGACATGTGGCACTCCTGAGCGATTGCTCGGCTTTTCTTATTAGTCAGCGTAGACAGCCCGGCGGATCGGACCCGAGGGCCCGACCGCCGTGCTCCTTGTCTTGTGTCCGGTCGCTGTAGGAGCGAGCTTGCTCGCGAATGGCTCCGGCAGAGCGCTTCGCCAGCAAGCTGGCTCCTGCAGAGGAGCGCGGTCAGGCGTCCTGGTAGGCCTCGATGGACGGGCAGGCGCAGACCAGGTTGCGGTCGCCGTAGACGTTGTCCACTCGGCCCACCGGCGGCCAGTACTTGCCGTCCACCAGGCTGGCGCTGGGGTACACGGCGAGTTCGCGGCTGTAGCGGTGGGTCCACTCGCCGACCAGTTCCTGGGCGGTGTGCGGGGCGTTCTTCAGCGGGTTGTCGTCCTTGTCCAGTTCGCCGTTCTCCACCGCGCGGATTTCCTCGCGGATGCGGATCATGGCGTCGCAGAAGCGGTCCAGCTCTTCCTTCGACTCGCTTTCGGTGGGCTCGATCATCAGCGTGCCGGGCACCGGGAAGGACATGGTCGGGGCGTGGAAGCCGTAGTCGATCAGGCGCTTGGCGACGTCGTCGACGCTGATGCCGCTGGTTTCCTTGAGCGGACGCAGGTCGAGGATGCACTCGTGGGCCACCAGGCCGTTGCTGCCGGTGTAGAGCACCGGGTAGTGCTCTTCCAGGCGGCGGGCGATGTAGTTGGCGTTGAGGATCGCCATCTGGGTGGCGCGGCGCAGGCCTTCGCCGCCCATCATGCGGATGTACATCCAGGTGATCGGCAGGATGCTGGCGCTGCCGAACGGCGCGGCGCTGACCGCGCCGTCCTTGCGTGCCATGTGCGCGTGGCCGGGCAGGAAGGGCGCCAGGTGGGCCTTCACGCCGATCGGGCCGACGCCGGGGCCGCCGCCGCCGTGGGGGATGCAGAAGGTCTTGTGCAGGTTCAGGTGCGAGACGTCGCCGCCGAACTGGCCCGGGGCGCAGAGGCCGACCATGGCGTTCATGTTGGCGCCGTCGATGTACACCTGGCCGCCGTTGGCGTGGATGATGTCGCAGATTTCGCGGATGCCTTCCTCGAACACGCCGTGGGTCGACGGGTAGGTGATCATCAGCGCGGCGAGGCGCTCCTGGTGCTCCTCGGCCTTGGCCTTGAGGTCGGCGATATCGACGTTGCCGCGGGCGTCGCAGGCGGTCACCACCACGCGCATGCCGACCATGCTGGCGGTGGCCGGGTTGGTGCCGTGGGCCGACTGCGGGATCAGGCAGATGTCGCGCTGGTCGTCGCCACGGCTGAGGTGGTAGGCGCGGATCGCCAGCAGGCCGGCGTACTCGCCCTGGGAGCCGGCGTTGGGCTGCAGGGACACGGCGTCATAGCCGGTGGCCTGGCAGAGCATGGCTTCCAGCTCGCGGGTCAGTTCCAGGTAGCCCTGGGACTGTTCGGCCGGGGCGAAGGGGTGCAGGGCGCCGAACTCGGCCCAGGTCACCGGGATCATTTCGCTGGCGGCGTTCAGCTTCATGGTGCAGGAGCCCAGCGGGATCATGCTGCGGTCCAGCGCCAGGTCCTTGTCGGCGAGCTTGCGCAGGTAGCGCATCAGCTCGGTTTCCGAGTGGTAGCGGTTGAATACCGGGTGGCTGAGGATCGCGCTCTGGCGCAGCAGGGCGGCCGGCAGGCGGCTGGCGACCGTGGCGGCCAGTTCGGCGAAGACCGGCAGGGCCTGGCCGTCGGCGAAGAGTGCCCAGAGCTGCTCGACGTCGGCCTGGGTGGTGGTCTCGTCAAGGGACAGGCCGAGGCGCACGGCATCCACTTCACGCAGGTTGAGGTGCTGGGCGCGGGCCTGGGCGTGCCGGTCGGCGGTCTTGGCGCCGGTGGCCAGGGTCAGGGTGTCGAAGAAGGCTTCCTGCTCGACGGCAACCCCCAGCTGGGTCAGGCCGGCGGCGAGGATGGCGGTCAGCTGGTGCACGCGCCGGGCGATGCGGGTCAGGCCCTGCGGACCGTGGTAGACGGCGTACATGCTGGCGATGTTGGCCAGCAGCACCTGCGCGGTGCAGATGTTGCTGGTGGCCTTCTCGCGGCGGATGTGCTGTTCGCGGGTCTGCATGGCCAGGCGCAGGGCCGGCTTACCGTGGCGGTCGATGGAGACGCCGACCAGGCGGCCCGGCATGTCGCGCTTGAAGTTGTCGCGGGTGGCGAAGTAGGCCGCGTGCGGGCCGCCGAAGCCCAGCGGCACGCCGAAGCGCTGGGCGCTGCCGAGGGCGACGTCGGCACCGAACTCGCCGGGCGGGGTGAGCAGGGTCAGGGCCAGCAGGTCGGCGGCGACGGCGACCAGGGCGCCGGCGGCGTGGAAGCGCGCCACCAGCTCGCGGTAGTCGAAGAGGTCGCCGTTGGCGGCGGGGTACTGCAGCAGGGCGCCGAAGTAGGCGCTGGCGTCGCTGAGCTCACGCTCGTCGCCGATCACCACTTCGATGCCCAGCGGCTCGGCGCGGGTGCGCAGCACGTCGAGGGTCTGCGGGTGGCAGTGCTGGGAGGCGAAGAAGGCGTTGCTGGCCTTGTTCTTCGCCAGGCGCTTGCAGAAGGTCATGGCTTCGGCGGCGGCGGTGCCTTCGTCGAGCAAGGAGGCGTTGGCCACCGGCAGGCCGGCGAGGTCGCTGACCAGGGTCTGGAAGTTCAGCAGGGCTTCCAGGCGGCCCTGGGAGATTTCCGGCTGGTAGGGGGTGTAGGCGGTGTACCAGGCGGGGTTTTCCAGCAGGTTGCGGAGGATCGGGCTGGGGGTGTGGCAAGGGTAGTAGCCCTGGCCGATGTAGCTCTTGAACAGCTGGTTCTTCGCGGCGATGGCCTTGATCGCGGCGAGCGCTTCGGCCTCGCCCTGGCCGGCTGGCAGGTCGAGCACGCTGGTGCCCTTGATGCTGTCGGGGATGACGCTTGCGGTCAGCCCTTCGATGTCTTCATAACCGAGCAGAGCCAGCATGGCCTTGGTATCGGCGTCGCGCGGGCCGATGTGGCGGGCGATGAATTCGTTGGTGGTGCCGAGGGCAGGGGTTTCGATGGTCATGGTCGCTCCTCAGCCGTTGGCTTTCAGCAGGTTTTCGTAGCCGGCCTGGTCGAGGAGGCCGTCGAGGATGCTGGCGTCGGCCAGCTGCATGCGGAAGAACCAGCCTTTACCGAGGGGTTCTTCGTTGACCAGTTCCGGGCTGTCGGCCAATTGCTGGTTCACTTCGATCACTTCACCGTCGAGAGGCATGACGATGTTGCTGGCGGCTTTCACCGATTCCAGTACGGCGACTTCTTCGCCTTGGGTGTAAGCCTGCAGTTCCGGGAGTTGAACGAAGACCACGTCGCCCAGCGCGTCTTGCGCGTACTCGGTAATGCCGACGGTAACGCTGCCGTCTTCTTCAAGGCGCAGCCATTCGTGGTCGGCGGTGAAACGCAAATCGCTCATTCTTGGTCCTCAACTCGTATGACGCGCCTGTTTCTGATGCCAGGCGCTTAGCCCCGCACGCGGTCATGGCCGCGCGCTGTTGCCCGGCCTTTAGCAAGGGCAATGCCAGAAGGTGTAAAGCCTTTAAAATCAATGCTTTGAATGGTTTTTATGAAGATTTACGCGAATCTGGCTGTAGCGAAATCGCTACGGTGAAGAAAGGGATTTTCATGAGGGCTGAGCCGAAGCCAGAGATGACGGGGGTTGTGATGTCTTGTTGCGGAATCGTTACGCTGTAGCGATATCGCTACAGGTGTGTTTTGATGTGTATGTAACGGCTTATAAATCAATAGGATAGATAGTTTTTATGATGCTTTGGATTAATTTTTTATTCTCTGTAGCAGCGAATTCATTCGCGAATGCCCTTGCAGCGCGCTCTGAGAGCTGCCGGTCAGGCTAATCGGCCTGCGTCGCGAATGAATTCGTCTCTGCATCTTCGCATGAAAAATTTATCTATTAATCAATAAGATAGATTGTCTATCTAGAAAATTTATTAAGATTTTCCGGGAATGCCGTACTTGCGCAGCCGGTGGGCAATGGCGGTGTGGGAGGTTTGTAGCCGGGCAGCCAGTTGGCGCGTAGAGGGGTAAGTGACGAAGAGCTTTTCCAGCAGCGCCCGTTCGAAGTTCTCCACGGCTTCTTCCAGGCTGTTCACCTCGCCATCGCTCGCCCGCGCCACGGCGGTGCCGGCAATATCCAGGTCGCCGATTTCCACCAGGCTGCTTTCGCAGATGGCTGCGGCTCGGAAGATCACGTTCTGCAGCTGGCGCACGTTGCCCGGCCAGCGGTTGCCGAGTAGTGCCTGGAACGTACCCGGTGCCAGGCGGCAAGCCGGGCGTTGGATCTGGGTGCAGGCCTGCTGCATGAAGAAGCGCGCCAGCAGCAGGATGTCCTG
This sequence comes from Pseudomonas sp. JS3066, assembly GCF_036328175.1. NCBI lineage: Bacteria > Pseudomonadati > Pseudomonadota > Gammaproteobacteria > Pseudomonadales > Pseudomonadaceae > Pseudomonas > Pseudomonas sp. JS3066. Next base: position 2,678,549 of record NZ_CP143312.1, on the reverse strand, counting down.
CCCGCGTTCCCGCAGCGGAGGCACTTCCAGGTTGAGCACATTGAGGCGGTAGAAGAGGTCTTCGCGGAATGTGCCTTCGCTGACCATCTTTTCCAGGTTCCGGTGAGTGGCGCTGAGAATGCGCACGTCCACCTTGATCTCGCGATCGCCGCCCACCCGGCGGAAGGTGCCGTCGCTGAGGAAGCGCAGCAGCTTGGCCTGCAGGTAAGGCGACATTTCGCCGATCTCGTCGAGGAACACCGTGCCCTGGTGGGCCAGCTCCAGCAGACCGGGCTTGCCGCCGCGCTGGGCGCCGGTGAAGGCGCCTGGGGCATAGCCGAACAGCTCGCTTTCCGCCAGGTTTTCCGGTAGCGCCGCGCAATTCAGTGCCAGGAAGGGTTGGTTTCGACGGGTGCTCGCGGCATGGCAGGCGCGGGCCACCAGTTCCTTGCCGGTACCGGTTTCACCATGGATCAGCAGCGGCGCGTCGAGCGATGCCACGCGCTGGGCGCGAGTCTTGAGGGTGGCCATGGGTGCCGAGTCGCCCAGCAGCGCATCGAAGCCTTCCGCGGCATGGTCGTGGTGCAGCGCCGAGAGGCGCTCGCCGATGCGATTGGGCTGGTAGAGCGTCAGTAGGGCGCCAGTCAGGTGGTCACCCTCGGTAATGGGGACTGCGTCCAGCAGCAGTGCCTGGCCCTTGAGCGTGATTTCCCGCAGGGGGAGCCGGAAGCTGTGCTCCAGCAGTGCACTGTGCAGGCTGTCGTCACCAAACAGCTGCGCCAGTGGCCGGCCCTCCGGTTCGTCACCATAAAGGGCGATCAGTGCCGGGTTGGCCAGTAGGATGCGGCCCGCGCCATCCACGGCAAGTACCGGGTCGGTCATCGCCGCCAGCAGTGCATCGAGCTGCAGGCGCCGGCGCTGACCGGGAAGGATGTCCACCACCGTCACTTCCTGCACACCTTGCACCGCATGCAGGGCCTCGCGCAGCTCGTCGAGCACTTCGGGGCTGAGGGTGGGGGCGTCGATGTAGACGTTGGGCGGAACCATCTCGACCGCATCCAGGTTGAGATTACGGCCGCCGAGCAGGGCCAGGACCTCCTGGGTGATGCCGACGCGGTCGATGAAGGTGACGTGAATTCGCATGGAAACGCTGGGCTGGCGATTTGAAGGGGCGAATTATGCCCGGTCTGTCGTCCTTAGGTAACAGGCCGTCGTGGTTGTAGTAGTCCGGTATTACCCGTCGCGTAGGTGGTTCTGGTCGAATGGCGCCTCGCATTCGAGGAGTAGCGCGATGACCTTCAACACCGAAGTCCAGCCCGGCGTTTGCCTGGAGCCGGACACCGTGACCCAGGACTACGTCTTCAACCACAGCATGCTCAGGGTGAAGGACCCTCAGCGCTCCCTGGACTTCTACACCCGTGTGCTGGGTATGCGCCTGTTGCGTCGACTGGACTTCGAGCAGGGGCGCTTCTCTCTTTATTTTCTGGCCATGACTCGGGGTGACGACGTGCCGGAAGACGTTGCGGATCGCCAGGCCTATGCCTTCAGCCGTTCAGGGGTTCTGGAGCTGACGCACAACTGGGGCACCGAGAGCGATGACAGCGCGTACCACAACGGCAATAGCGAGCCGCGCGGCTTTGGCCACATCTGCTTCGCTGTGCCCGACATCAAGGCCGCCTGTGCGCGCTTCGAGGCGCTGGGCGTGAGCTTCGTCAAGCCGCTGGACAGGGGCATGGCAAACATCGCCTTCATCGGCGACCCGGATGGTTATTGGATCGAGATCGTCCAGCCTGGGTTGGTCTGAGAGCGGCACAGGGGGCAACTACCCACGAAGAGGGCCCCGTTGCCCATGAAAAAGCCCCGCATTTGCGGGGCTTTTCATTTTTGGCTGTTTCATCAGCAGGTCAGGGCTCTCTGTGCCCGGTCGATCACGTTCTTCAAGTGATCGGCGTCGCCATAATGCTCCGGGTACAAACGTTCGCTGTGACGGGCAACACCAAACTCGTTGACGATGGTGAAGCTGAAATTGCCATTGCGAGCGGCAGTGATATGGCAAGTGAACGGCGCAAATGCGTGGGTCAGGGTGCTGATTGCAGCTTGTGCTTGATGATGGATAGTCATCGTGTTGCTTCCTTCGTTTTGCGGCCATGGGCCGCCAGACAATGGCTCCGAATCCGCCGAGCAACAGACTCTGGTCGGATGATCCTTATCGGAGCAAGGGTGCCGGCATGAAGTTCCCCGATCGGGATCAAGCTCTGGCAGCTGGTACTTGGGATGCCAGGTGCTGCGCCGGGCAAGGGTCTGGCTCGGCTGGCAGTCCTGGTCAATCTACCGTGCGTTCATGACAGCTTTGCTGCATCGCTTCAGGGCGGGAGCTGCTGTCTTACAGGCGGCGGGGGTGGCCATGTCCCTTTGGCAAGGCTCGTTCGGAATCGAATGAGCGAGGGATCGGAGGGCCGGATTGACTTACAACTTGGTACTAACGGCGGCGACCGTAATGGATCTCTTCGCAAAAATCAAGCCATTTTAGTGGCTCTGCGGCAATTGGCTGATGTTGATTTCGGTGACGAGGGACGTCCGTGCCGGTGGCGTGCGGGCGAGCAGGGGGCAGAAACGGTCCAGCGACTGGATCAGGTCCCACTGCAGTTCCAGGTCATGGCCAAGGCCGGTTACCTGGTCGAGCAGGCCCACGGAGGCTGCTTGCAGGTTGTTGTCGGTGGAGCCGGCCATGCTGGCGGTGACTTTGGCCAGCAGTGTGGTGATTGCCGTCATGTTACGTGTGGTGAGGGCCAGGATATTGGCCAGCAAGGCAATTTCGCTTTGCGGTATTTGTTGTTCGGGAATCTGGTCCATGAATGCTCCGCTAGGGCCATCAGTCCATATGGCGATGCGCCATTATCGATCTGAGATAGTTGTCACAACGATGGAGTCACGTTGACAACTGATGCTGGGAAATCTCTGAACAGCTTGTAGGAGAATGGCTATCTCTCTCGGGGATATGACGCAGACTCATCGGTCTAGTTCCAAAGCAGCATTGCCACGACTTTGGTCGGGTTCGAATCTAGGATCGTTCCCCTCTGGTATCCGGCCTGTCATGCCCCGTCATATTGAATCCACCGCGCAGCAGCGATCACAGGATGTGCACCTGGCAAACGGCCTTCAGGGGTGCCTGGTGTACCGGCCCGGTACAGCAATGTGTGCTGTTCTGGTGGATATAGAGGGCGGTAGCCACGACGAACCGGCCGAGTACCCCGGACTTGCACACTTTCTCGAACATCTCGTGTTTCTCGGCAGCCGCGATTTTCCGCCGGAGCAGAGCCTGATTCCCTTCGTCCAGCGCCTGGGCGGGCGGGTCAATGCCAGTACCCAGGCGCGCCAGACACGCTTCTTTTGCGAAGTACCGGCAACGCACCTTGACCAGGCACTGGCGCGGCTGATGGACATGCTCGCGCATCCCTTGTTGGCGACGGAGGCCATATGGCGCGAGCGTGACGTGCTGCAAGCCGAGTACAGCGCCCGTACGCAGGACCGACAGACCCTTTGCGAAGCGGCACTGGCATGGGCCCTGGCGCCCGGTCACCCGCTGGCGGACTTCCACGCGGGCCATGCTGCCAGCCTGGACCTGCAATCGCCTGCATTCTTGCCGACGCTCCGGCGATTCCACCGGGAACACTACCTGCCTGGTCACATGCGCCTGACATTAGTGGCGCCGCAGTCGTTGGAGCAGCAACTCGAGCTCGCTCGGCGCCATGGTGAATCGCTGCTGGCGGGAAAGCATCTGCCCGTACCGGGCGCGCCATCCCTGCTGCCCTTGCGTGAGAAACGGCTTCGCCTCGGGCTGCCAGGTGGCTCTGAAAATCTGCTTTTGGCCTTTGCGCTGGAACAGCAGGGGGCCGCTCTGGAAGCCGCCGTTGCCTTTCTCGACAGCCTGATTCAGGACGAGGCGCCTGGTGGATTGCAGGCAAGGCTCGGCTTTCTCGAACTGAGCGACGGCGTGAAGGTGCGCCTTTCTTACGCCCATCGCGGGCAGGGCCTGTTGCTGATGGACTTCGATCGGGTGCCGGGCGCGGATTGTGCTCGACTGGAGTCGGAAGTGCTGGGCTGGCTGGCCTTCCTGCGCGCCGCAGCGCCTTGGCCGGGGGTCTGGGAGGAGCGGCTGGAGATCCTGCAGCGCAGGATCGATCGCCTGGAGCCGCTGGAAGTCGCGATGGCACCAGGGCTTCCAGAGCCGGCGGATGTGCGTTCGCTGCTGGACGAGATGCGGGAAGAGCGTCTGATACGCCTTGAAACCAGTACGTCAATCGGTACGCCAAACGTGGAGTCAGCAGGTTTCCCCTTGCACCTGGAGCGTCTGGACGTCTGCTCTGGAGCGCACTCCATCAATCGATGGCAACTTCCGCCCGCCAATCCCTACCTGAGTCCGACAGCCCCCGCATCAGCGGCGGACCCGCTGCTGACTTTGCTGCCGGAACTACCGGACGCCCCAGGGCAAGGCGCACTGTTCCTGCACTGGAGCCCCGGTGGAGGAGGATTGCCTCATGGGCTAGCCCATGGCTTGCAGCGAGCGCTGCGGCCGCTCCTGAGTGCCGCAGCCCTGGCGGAAGTAGAAGGTGAGCTGCAGGTGGTCCGCGGCGGCTTGACGTTGGCTCTGCAGGGTGAGGCGCGAGCACTGCGCCAGGTTGCCGGCGACGCGCTGCCCATTTTGCAGGCTCCTCCGCTCTGGGCGCTGGCCCAGGGGCCGCGTTTGCAACTAAGCGAGCTGCGCCGCCAGGCTGGCGAGCTTCCCATCCGCCAGTTGCTGCAACGGCTGCCGGGCGTGCTCGACGATGCATCGACGGAAGCACCAGGCGTGCTCGATCCGGAATCACTGGCGCGCTTCTGGTGGCGATCGCGTTGGCAAGGGTTGGGCTTGGGAGATGTGGCCGTGGATGCCGACTTGCCGGGCTTGCCAGCGTTCCCCAGGAGGGCGGCGGGGGGGGGTAGACGCACCTGGCATCGACTGGATGTGGAAGGTGAAGCGGCGTTGCTGCTGTTCTATCCCCTTGAATCCCTCAGTGCGGAGTCCGAGGCCGCCGGACGCCTCCTTGCACGTATATTGGAACCCGCTTTTCACCAGCGCCTGCGCGGTGAACTGCAGCTGGGATATGCGCTGGCCTGTGGCTTCAGGCAGTTCGATGGCTATCGAGGCGTCTTGTTCGCCGTACAGTCGCCATGTGAGACCGTCGCCGGTCTCTACCAGCACATCCAGGAATTCCTTCTGCGACAGCACGAACGCCTGTCACGCCTGGATCAGGCGCAGCTGCACGAGCTGGTCCTGGCCCTTGACCAGCAGTTGGACCGACAAGGCGTGCACTTCGCTACCCATGCCCACCAGTGCTGGCTCGATTACCGGGCCGGCCTGCCGGCCGACCATTCCCAGCAGGTACGCCGCTCTCTGGCGGGACTGCAAACCGCGCGCCTGCTGCAACAGCAGGAGCACCTGATTAAAGGCTTGCGCTGCCAGGCCCTGGCCAACTCCGAAGTCCCTGCATCGAGCTGGTACTGACTCTTCTGATCCACTCCTTTTCCACTCCTGGAGGACGAGCCCGAATGGGCCTCGTCCTTTTGTGCTGTGCCTCGGTCCGTCGGTGTGCGACCTTCGGGGCGCCGGGTCTTAAGTCTTGCCGGTGCGGCTCGCACTACCCGGCCAAAGCAGCGCAGAACCCGTGCCATTGCAGCGTATGGCAGCCCTGATGGGGTTTCGATAATCGCCTCCGACACGACTGGCCTGCCCAGTCGTCAATCCACAGCGGAGAGCGTCATGCACAACAAGAAGATCGCCCAAGCCCGTATGTCCCGCCTCGCCCTCGCGGCAGCGGTAGCCCTGGCCACCCAGCAGGCAGCCGCCGAAATCGTCCTTTATGACCAGGACCAGACCACGTTCTCCACTGACGGCTACGTCAACGCCTTCTATGTGAACAGCGATGTGGACCGTGACGGTGAGCAGTTCGACCGTCGCCAGGCGCGGGTCAAGATGGGGTTCCTGCCCAACTGGATCGGTTTCAACATGGGCAAGCAGGTGGATGACCTCAAGCTCGGCGCCCGTTCATCCTTCTGGGTCACCATCAACGACAGCGAAACCAATGGCACCGCCACTGCCATCGATGTCCGTCAGTTCTACGGCACCGCAGGTGGTGACTGGGGCGAGGTACTGGTGGGCAAGGACTTCGGCCTGTTCGCGCGTTCCAACATCCTGCTCGACGAACTGCTCGCCGGTTACGGCCAGGTCAGCGACACCCTGGGCCTGGTGGATGGCGGCGGCGTGTCCTTCGGCAACATCGGCAGCGGATACCCCTATCCGTTCCCGACTTCACAGATCACCTATCGCAGCCCGAAAACCGACGGCCTGCGTGCCGCCGTGGGCATCATGGACCCGGTGGACACCAATGACGACAGTCCCACCGGCAAGGCCTACCAGGAGAATCCGCGTTTCGAGTCCGAGATCACCTACGAGTTCGACCTGGGTGGCGCGCAGATCTACTCCTGGGTCAACGGCGCCTACCAGACCTCGGAGAATACCGACCCCAACGTCGATAGCGTCACCTCCAAGGGCCTGGGCTATGGCGTACAGGCCAAGATGGGCGCCTTCACCCTGGTGGGTTCAGGTTTCCAGGCCAAGGGCATCAATCCATTCTTCACCAACAACGCCGGCGAACCGACCCTGCGCGAAGTGGACAGCGACGGCTACCTGATGCAGGGCTCCTACCGCTTTGGCAAGAACCGCCTGGCGCTGTCCTACGGCAAGACCAAGGACGATGGTAACGGCGTGGTCAATACCGGCGCCGACTACGAGACCCGTGGCATCGCGCTGTTCCATGACATCAATGACAACCTCAAGCTGGTGGCCGAGTACAACCAGTTCGAAATCGACGGTCATGAAGGTGATGCCCAGAACGAAGACACCGATACCGTCGCCGTGGGTGCCGTGCTGACCTGGTAAACCCTGCTCCAGATTGCTCCGGTTTTGGCGGGAGAGGCTGTGGTCCTCCCGCCTTTTTTATTGAGAGTGTCGGGCACTGACTGCTTTCTCTGGGAGAAGGCCCGGTGCGCACAGCTCTGACCCCCCCTACCTTCGAACTAGTCCGCCCGCTACCCAAGAAGGATGGGGCGCTTCGATGTCTGTCCGTAGAATTTTCCTATCCCGAACAAGCCTATTGAGTGAGACCGAGGATGCTCGAAGTACCGGCAGAGGGCGTCGTCACCGCCATGTCGCTGGCCAGCGAGGCGGAGGCTGTGGCGCAAGACCTGGCACGCCAGCTCATCCACCCGCACCTGGGGGTCGTGCTGTTCTTCTGTTCGGCCGAGTACGACCTGGAAGCCCTGGGCCACGCACTGGAGCAGTATTTCGGCGGCGTACGCCTGGTGGGATGCACCAGCGCGGGGGAAATCACGCCGCAGGGATATGGCCGCAACTGCGTCAGCGCTGTCGGGTTTGATCATCGTACCTTCTCGATCGCCAGCGCTCTGGTGGACGAGATGGATCGATTCGGGCTGATCGACGCCCAGCAACTGGTCGAGCGACTGGTGCAGGACTGCCGGGCCAATTCCCTGGCACCGATCAAGGGCCACAGCTTCGCCCTGACCCTGCTGGACGGCCTGTCCAGCCGCGAAGAGGTGGTGCTGGCGGCGCTCGGTGCCGCGTTCGGCAGCATCCCGCACTTCGGCGGTTCGGCCGCCGATGATCATCACCTCAAGCACACCCACGTCTATTACGAAGGGCGCTTCCATGCGGGCGCAGCGGTGGTGGTGCTAGTCAATACCGCGCTGGATTTCGAGGTGTTCAGCACTCATCACATCCTGCCGGGCACCGAGAAACTCGTGGTCACTCGCGCCGACAACGCCAGCCGCAGGGTTTTCGAGCTCAACGCCGAACCTGCGGCGGAAGTCTATGCGCGGATGACCGGTGTGCCGCTCGAGGCCCTGGACCTGAGAGTGTTTGCTGCGCATCCCCTGGCGGTACGCCTGGGGGATTCGTACTACGTCCGTTCCATACAGCGGGTCAATGCGGATCTCAGTCTGACCTTCTACTGCGCGGTGGAGAACGGCATCGTCCTGACCGCCATGCGCAGGGGGCCAATGCTGCCCAATCTGGAGGCGCTGTTCGAGCGTCTTGGCGAGCGGCTTGGCCCGCCCTTGCTGACCATCGGCTGCGACTGCTTCCTGCGTCGACTGGAAATCGAGAACGACGCAGATGCCGTGGCTCGCACCTCAGAAATCCTGCGTCGGCAGCGGGTCATCGGCTTCAACTCCTATGGAGAGCAGTTCAATGGCATGCACATCAACCAGACCTTCACCGGAGTCGCCATCGGCCGCCGGGGTGGCAATGGATGCCGCTGAGCAGCAGGCGCGCCTGTCTGAGCTCGAGGATGAGAACCGCAAGTTGCGGTGCATCAATGCCGCGTTGATCGAACGGGTGGAGTCCAGCGCTTCGCGCCACGACGACAGCTATGCCGCTTTCCAGCATTCAGTGGTACTGGCCGAGCAGGTGCGCGAGCGAACCGATGCGCTCAATCAGGCCATGGCTGAACTCAAGGCCAGCAACCGGCTGCTGAGCGACGCCCGGTTGCGCGCGGAAACCGCCCACCAGCACCTGATCGACGCCATAGAGAGCATTTCCGACGCCTTCGTGCTATTCGACCGCGATCAGCGCATCGTCCTCTTCAACAGCCGCTTCAAATCCTTCTGGGCCAAGACGCGCGCGCGGATCAGCGCCGGCACCCGGCTTTCGGAAATCCGTCGCCTGGCCGAAAGCACCGGACTCATAGTCGAAGAGCATCGCGGCAGCGATGACAACATCCTCTATCGCTTGCATAACGGCCGCTGGGTGCAGGTCAGCGAACGGCCCACCCGTGAAGGTGGGCTGGTAATCCTCTACACCGATATCACCGAGGTGAAGCAGAGCGAGACCGATCGCCGCGAGCAGGCCCTGGCACAGAAGTCGCGACTGTTGCAGCGCGCCGTGGACAACCTGTCCCAGGGCGTGGCCATGGTCAGCTCCGAGGGCATCCTGGAGCTCTGGAATCATCGCTTCCTTGAACTCTGCGGCCTGGCGCCGGTAGAAGCGCATCGCGCCTTCGCAGGGGTCATGGCCGACAGTGAGCTGCCGTTACTCACACCCGATACCCGCGACGCGAGCGGCCGCCCTGTCCGCGAGATGGAACAACGCTTGTATAACGGCCGGGTGCTGGAGGTCCGCACCCATCCGCTACCCACAGGCGGCTTCGTCAATACCTTCACCGACATCACCGAGCGTTATCGCCATGCTGAGACGCTTGCCGAGAGCGAACGCTGGATTCGCCTGATCACCGACCATGTCCCGGCGCTGATCGCCTACCTCAGCGCCGACCTGGTGTACGAGTTCACCAACAAGGTCTACGAGGAGTGGTACCGCTGGCCGCGCGGCGGGATGCTCGGCCAGACATTGCGCGATGTGCACAGCGATGAGCACTGGCGACGCCTGGAGCCTTATGTGGAGAGGGCGCTGAGTGGCGAAAGCCTGTCCTTCGAGGTCACCGAGACCAACCACAACGGCCAGGAACGTTGCATGCTGCGGTCCTACGTGCCCAATCGATTGGCCAATGGCGAAGTGGTCGGCATCTTTGTGCTGATCCGTGACATCACCGAGCGTCGCCGTACCGCCGAGGCCCTGCACCAGGCCTACCAGAACCTGGAACAGCGGGTCCGCGAGCGCACCACCGAGCTGACCGCGCTGAATAGCCAACTGCGCCGCGAGATCGACGAGCGCACACAGGTCGAGTTGCGCCTGCGGGAGGCGAAGTTCGAAGCCGAAAGGGCCAACCTGTCCAAGACCAAGTTCCTCGCAGCGGTCAGCCACGACCTGCTGCAGCCCCTGAACGCCGCACGGCTGTTCACCAGCGCACTGCTGGAACAGCGCAGCCAGACCTGCAATCTCGCTTTGGTACGCAACGTCAGCAACTCACTGGAGGATGTGGAGAACCTGCTGGGTACCCTGGTGGACATTTCCAAGCTGGATGCCGGGGTGATCAAGCCGGATATCGCGCCGTTCGCGGTGAGCGAGCTGCTCGACAACCTGGCCGTGGAGTATCGCCAGATCGCCGCCAGTGAAGGTTTGCGACTGGACTTCGTGGGCAGCTCAGCCCTGGTGCGAAGCGACCTGCAGCTGCTGGCGCGGATTCTGCGCAACCTGCTCAGCAACGCCATCCGCTACACCCCCTCGGGGCGCATCCTGCTGGGGTGTCGCCGCCGTCGGCAAAGCCTGTGGATCGAGGTGCGTGACACCGGGATCGGCATCGCCCAGGACAAGCTTGGCGAGATCTTCCAGGAGTTCAAGCGTGGTGAAGTGGTGCGCGAGAAGCAGGACCGCGGGCTCGGCCTGGGCCTGGCCATCGTCGAGAAGATCGCCCGCATGCTCGGCCACCGCATTCACGTGTCTTCGGAGCTGGGCAAGGGCTCGTTGTTCGCCGTGGAGGTGCCGCTGGCGCGTCGCGTGCCGCGTCAGAAGCTGCAGCACGACGAACCCCACGCGGTGCTGGAGCGGCTGCAAGGGGCACGGGTCTGGGTGCTGGATAACGACGCAGCCATCTGCGCCGGCATGCGCACACTCCTGGAAGGCTGGGGCTGCCAGGTGACTACCGCGCTGTCAGAGGAAGACCTGGCACGCCAGGTGGAAAACTTCCACGCCGAAGCCGATCTGCTGATCGCCGACTACCACCTGGACAACGACTGCAACGGAGTGGACGCCGTGGCCACCATCAACGCCCGCCGCAGCACGCCGCTTCCGGCCCTGATGATCACCGCCAACTACAGCAACGAACTCAAGCAGCAGATGCGCGAGCTCGGCCACACCCTGATGCACAAGCCGGTGCGGCCCATGAAACTGAAGACAGCCATGAGTCATTTGCTGGAGCGTTGAGGGGATGCGTGTCTATACGATTGCCTTGTATTGACGCGGTTGTGGGTTGTCGCGGGCGGAGTTCAACTTGAGCGAAGCGAAACTCAAAGCCACCGGTCAGGTTCGCTGTTGGGCTTCGCTTCGCTCAGCGCCAACCTACGGCAGGTCTGCGACCTGCTCAGCGAATGAATTCGCCCCCACAGGAACGGTGCACCTCAAGCTCGCTGTGGAACTGGCTGGAATTTCGCCCGCAGCACCAGGGCGATGCCGCCAAGCACGGCGACTGAAACCAGCGCCAAACGCAGGCTGATGTGTTCACCAAGCAGCACTGCGCCGCCCAGGGCGGCGAGGACGGGAACGCTGAGTTGCACGCTGGCGGCCTGAAGGGCGCCCAGGCCCGGGAGGGCGCTGTACCAGATGGCGTAGCCGATGCCGGACGTCAACGCGCCGGAAAGCAGGGCGTAGCTGAGCCCCGGCAGGTCCAGCTTCAGTTGGTCGATGAAGGGCAGCAGGAGTAATCCGGCAAAGGGCAGGGCGCGAATGAAATTGCCGGCCGTAGCGGCCAGGGGCAGGCCAGCCTGGCGGCCGAGCAGCGTGTAGGCGCCCCAGGCAAAGCCGGCGAGCAGCATCAGCAGGCCGCCCAAAAGCGGGGGCGCGCTGGCGCCGGGCAGCAGCAGGACCACCAACCCTCCCGTGGCCAGGGTGAAGCCCAGGGCCTGTTGCGGGTTCAGCCGCTCACCGCGCAGGAGGCCAAAGACCACCATGCACAGTTGCACGGCGCCGAACAACAACAGCGCGCCGGCACCGGCGTCCAGTTGCAAGTAGGCGTAAGAGAAGGCAGCGGCATAGACGAACAACGCCGCCGCTGCGCGCCAATTGCCGGTCGCCGCCAGGGGCTGGCGGCGCAGGCGCAGCAACAGCCAGAGCATCAGGGCACCGGCGGCGATACGGATGGCGGTGAAACTCACCGCATCGATGGCAGTGTGCTTGAGGGCGAGGCGGCAGAGCAGGGAATTTCCGGCAAAGGCCAGCATGGCCATTGCCGTGAGCAAAAGCGTGCGGGGAGCGGGCATGGCTGTCCTTAGGGAAGTACCCGGTGTTCAACGGCGCAGATAGGCAGTGAAATCGATATCGCTGGCCGAGAGAATGGCCTGTACCCGGTTGTGCACGTTGAGCTTGCGCAGGATCGCCGAAACGTGGGCTTTCACGGTGGTCTCGGCGATGTCCAGGTTGTAGGCGATCTGCTTGTTCGACTCGCCCTTGGTCATCCGCTCCAGCACCAGCAATTGCTTGCGAGTCAGGGCTTGCAGCAGTTCGGGCGGGATACTGGCTTCATCGTGGTGGCGGCGGGGAGACGTCTTCTGCGTGCGGATGATGTCCGAAGGCAGGTAGACGTTACCGTTGAGGATCTGCTCGATGGCGTCGGTCATCTGTGTGCGGGGCGAAGACTTTGTGATGAAACCCACCGCGCCATAGGTGATGGCCTGCAGCACCACCTGCTTGTCCTGCTCGGCGGAGACAATCACCACCGGCACGGTCGGTGCCTCGTTACGCAGGTTGATCAGCCCGTTCAGGCCGTGCATGCCCGGCATGTTCAGGTCGAGGAGAATCAGGTCCAGGTCGTCGTGCTCCTGGGTCAGCGCCAGCGCGCTGTCCAGGTCGGCGGTCTCCATCACTTCGCTTTCCGGAAAGCCGTCGCTGATGACGTTATGGATGGCTTCGCGGAAGAGCGGGTGGTCATCGGCAATCAGAATTTTGTACACGGCCTTTCACCTCATTTTTCTCATTATGGTGCGGCATGCCCAACCCTGCCGGGTCAGGGGAATGGAACGGGACGGGCGGGCTGCAGGGGGAGCCCGGCCTGTTCCCAGGCATCGATGCCATCACGGTACCAGTAGAGGTTGGTGTAGCCCAGCGCGGCAGCGCGTTTCACGGCGTTCCAGCTCAGCCAGCAGTCGGAACGGCAGTAGAAAACCAGAGGGTGGTTGCTGCGGCCATGGCTGGCCTGTCGCAGATGGCGGCTGAAATAGCCCAGCCATTCGGCACTGAGTTCGCCATCACCAGTGTTGGCCAGCCAGAGGCTGCCAGGCAGGTTGGCATGGGGTTCGTCTTCGATGAAGCGCCCTTGCAGCCACTGGCGGCGGTAAACGTCCACCAGCAGGGTATCGGGCTGTGCCTTCAACTGAGCCTCAAGCTGGGCGGTATCCAGGGTACGGGCGGATTCAACGTTGGCTGGTGTCGGGCTGCGGTAGCGGGTCAGGCGGTAACCGTCCGCGGAGAACAGCGGAGTGTCGGCGGCTTCACTGGCAAGCGCGGGTAGCGCAAGGGCAACGCAGGCAAGGCAGGTGAGTAGGCGCTTCATGGCGGACGCTCTGTTCTTTTTGTGTAGCCATTACAGGCCAGTGCTGCTGCTTTGGGAATTCGACGTTGAGAGGGGACAACCGGTACCAAAGTAGTAGATCGCCCCGGCCGGCGCCCAATCCGGCAGTGGCAGCCTGCTCACTGGAAGGTCGGTGTGGAAAGGTTGGCCTTCGTCGACAGCAGCGCTACCGGCGCATCTTGCGCTTTCTCAGTTTCTTTATGGCTAAGTGCGTGCATTTCAATCCGCCGGGACACAACGAAAACTCCAGTGTTTCCCGAGCGTTACAGTGCTCCCTGGCAGCGCAGCTAGCCGGCCTTGCGCAGGGCTGCATGCTGGGGGTTGAAGCTCAGCAGCGCGGCCACGGCGAAGACCAGCGTCAGGGTCAGGCAGATGGCGACCGCCAATGTGTTGAAGCGCTCGTAGAGGGCGAAACGCACCATCTCGACGGCGTGGCTGAAGGGGTTGAGTGCGCAGAGCCAGTACAGCCATTCGCTGGCCTCGCGCATCTTCCAAAGCGGATAGAGCGCCGAAGACAGGAAGAACAGCGGGAAGATCACGAAGTTCATCACGCCGGCGAAGTTCTCCAGCTGGCGAATGCCGTTGGAGAGCAGCAGCCCCAGCGCGCTGAGCAGCAACGCCGCCAGCAGCAGCGCCGGCAGCGCCGCGAGCAGACCGAAGGCCGGCGGTTGTACACCGTAGAGCCAGGCGATGGCGAGGAACGCGTAGACCTGCAGCAGCGAGACCAGCGAAGTGGCCAGCAAGCGTGACGCCAGGAGGAAGGGACGGGGCAGGGGGCTGGTGAGCAGCAGACGCATGCTGCCCATCTCGCGGTCGTAGACCATCGACAGCGAACCCTGCATGCCGTTGAACAGCAGGATCATGCAGGCCAGCCCCGGAACTATGTAGGTTTCATAGGTGATGTAGGTGTCGTAGGGATCGATGATGGCGATGCCCAGGGCGGCGCGAAAACCGGCAGCGAACACCAGGAGCCACAGCAGTGGGCGCACCAGGGCGCTGAGGAAACGGGTGCGCTGCAGCACGAAGCGCAGCCACTCGCGCAGCAGGATTCCGCGCAGGCAATTCCAGTAGGCGGTCAGCATGGGAAGGGCTCCGTAATGGTGGCGGGCTTCTGGCGTAGGGTGCGCTGCGCGCACCGAGGTTTCCGCGCGGGTTCTACGGCCAAGTGCTTCGCGTAGGGTACGCCGTGCGCACCGAGCAGGTCCGACAGGGGCCTCATGCCGTCAACCGCTCGTACGTCGCGGCCAGGCCGCCTTCGTGTCCGGCGCTCAGGCTGGCCGCGTTGTCATTGGCTACGATCCGCCCTTGATTGAGCAGGAGCAGACGATCATCGGGCTGGATTTCGTCCAGCAGATGGGTGGTCCAGAGCACGGCGACGCCTTGTTCCCGACAAAGCTGGCGAACATGCTTGTTGAGCCCGTCGCGGCTGGCCGGGTCGAGGCCGGCGCTGGCTTCGTCGAGAAGCAACAGGCGAGGCTCGTGGAGCAGCGCACGGGCGATCTCCACTCGCCGCCGGTGACCTCCATTGAGCAGGCGCACACTGTCGTGCCGACGCGGTCCCAACTGCTGGCGTTCCAGCTCCCGCTCGATACGCTCCGTGGCCAGCTTGCCGGGCAAGCCGTGCAGGGCGGCGTGGTAACGCAGGTTTTGTTCAACGCTGAGGTCCAAGTCCAGCGTGCTCTGCTGGAACACCACCCCGAGTCGTGCAAGGGCTTTGCGCGGCTCCTGCCGCAGCGAGTGGCCGCAGACGCGAATCTCACCCTGGCGCAGGTCGTAGAGTCGAGTGAGCAGTGCGATCAGGGTGGATTTGCCCGCGCCATTGGGACCGAGCAGGGCGGTGAAGCTGCCCGATTCCAGATGGAACCCGACACTGTCCAGGGCTCGGCGCGGGCCGTAGGCAAAGGACACGTCGACCAGATCAAGCGCGTTCACGGTGTCACCACCACGCCCCAGGGGTAACGGCCGACCTTGATCGACCTGGTCACCTTGAGGCTGTCGACATCGATCACCGAGACGTCGCCGCTGATGCCATTGGTGGCCAGCAGGCGCTTCTCGTCCGGAGTGAACGCCAGGTGCCAGACACGGCGCCCCACCAGCAGGTAGTCGAGGATTTCATAGGTGCTGGTATCGACCACTGCGATGTGGTTGGCCGGCCCCAGCGCAACGAAGGCGTACTTGCCGTCGCGGGTCAGCTTCATCCCTACCGGCTGCACCTTGTCCGGATGCACGCCCTTGATCTGGAACTTGAGCACCTTCTGCACCTTGCGGCTGGCGACGTCCACCACCGTGACCGTGCCGCCGATCTCGGCCGAGGCCCAGAGTTGCTTGCCGTCATGGCTGAATTCCACATGGCGCGGACGCTGGTCCACCAGGGTGTTGTCGATCAGCTTCTGGGTGGATGTGTCGATCCAGTGCAGCATATTGGTGGTTTCGCTGGTGTTGATCGCCCATTTGCCATCCGGGCTTACCGCCATGCCTTCGGGCTCTACGCCCACGTCGATCTGCGCCAGTACCTGGTCGCTCTGGGTGTCGACCACGGTGACCAGGGCGTCGTCTTCGTTGGAGATGTACAGCCAGCGGTCATTGGGGTGCAGGGCGAACTGCTCAGGGTCGGCGCCGGAGGGAAGCTCCTTGATGATCTGGCGGGTGGCCAGGTCCATCACCTGCACCGTGTCGGAATCGCTGGCGCAGATGTACAGCAGCTTGTTGTCGCCGGACAGCAGCAGCCCTCGGGGACGCTTGCCGACCGCCAGGCTCCCGGTGACCTCGAGGCTGTCCAGGTCGATCACGCTGATGTTGTTGTCCTTTTCGTTGGAAACGTAGGCGGTGGCGGCCAGGGCCTGGCCGGCGAGCAGCAGTAGTGCTGAGCCTATGGCAGCGGCAAGGGGAGCGGGCATGGCGAGTTTCCTTCTTGTTGTGGTCAGTGCGCTGCGGCGAACTGGCGGCAGGTGCTTTCGGGACGGTCGAAGCCGAGGCTGTCCAGCTCGCTTACCGGGTGCAGGAAACCCTCCTGGGGCGAGGTGCTGACCAGGGAGCGGGGATGCACCAGGGGAATGGGCTGGCGCAACTGGCCGTCCCAGTCGCGGTAGCTCAGCTTGCGGCCCTTGAAGCCGTCCAGCGGCAGGTCGGCGGACAGTGCCAGGGTGCGGATGCCTTGAGCGTCGGCGCTCTTCAGGCGGGTCACGGCGCTGGCGATGCTTCGCACGGCGATCCAGGCAGCGAAATCGCGGTCGTTCATCCAGCGCCCGGCCAGCGCTTCAAAACGCTTCTGCAACTGTGCGGCGCCGTAGGTTTCCACTGTCTTGTGCCAACCGGTGGGCGTCAGCCCCTGAGTGCCGGCCACCGGGCGCGGATACCAGGTGTTGTAGGGCAGGTACTCGCCGAAATCGCCGCGCTCGTCTGCCACCAGTACCACATCGTATTCGCTGGTCTGGGTGAAAAGCGGCATCTCCGCCTGGGCGCTGCGGCGCTGGTCGTTATCGAAGGTCCAGGGTTTCTCTTCGACTATTTTCGCGCCGAAACGCCCAGCGGCGCGGCGGATGGCGGCGGCGTAGGCGAGGTCGTCCGGTTCCTGGCCGGTCACCAGCAGCCAGCGCTGCCAGCGGCGGCTGGCGAGGAACTGGGCCAGGGCGTCGGCCAGCATCGCGCGGTTGGGCAGGCTGTGCAGCAGATTGGCGCGACACTGTTCGCCCCGCAGTTCGTCACTGGTGCTACCTGCGTTGAACAGCAGGCTATCGGGGAAGGCATCGGCCAGTTGCAGCAGCTGCTCCGCCGGGGCGTTGACCACGAACAGCCGCAGACCCTGCTCGTGCAGTTCGTGAGCCTTGGCCAACAACTCATTGGGGGTAGCCGTGCGCACAGTGCTCAGTGAGTAGCGCTGTTCGAGGAAGCGACCGGTGCTGTTGCTGTCGGTTATCGCCAGTTCGGCTCCGCGCAGCCCGGTGTCTTCCGGTTCGGGTATCACGTTGGACAGCAAGGGGCCGCGATCCGGTGTCCAGGCCAGGTAGCCGATGCGAACCTCCAGACCTTCGTCGGCGCGGACTTCGGTGGCGAGAAGGGCGGCGCTGGACAGTGCCAGCAAGTAGGTCAGGCCGTGGAGCAGGTACTGACGCATTTCATGGCTCCTTTGAACGTGGAGCCAGCATAGGAACGAGACGGAGCCTGGGAAATATGAAGAAAGTACCGGTCGTGCGGTACCAAGGTAGTAGAAATCGGCCGGCGATTAGGCCCTAGGATGGCCACACAAAAACCTGAAGGAAGCCGTCCATGCGCATCCTCAAGCACCTGCTGTTGCCGTTGCTGCTGATCCTCAGCCTGCTCGGTTTCGACCGCGAAGGGTCCTCCGATTTCCATTACCAGGGCGGCGCACCGGTGTTGCCGGTCATCTGGTTGGATGAGTGAGCCGCGATGTCCGCGCTCTGGCGCATCAACCTGCTGGTCACTCTGTTCTTCGTGCTGGTGGGGGGGGCCTGCCTGGCGCTGTTGCTGCGCCAGGCCGGGCAGGACGTACGCCGTGAACTGATGGCGGCCGAGGCCGTGGTGGAATACCTGCGTGACTCCGCCCGGCGCGATCCCGCCGCGCTCCAGCCGCACCTCACCGGCAATCTGCGCCACGTGCGCGTGCATCGCCTTGACCAGCCGTCCGCCGAACCCGCGCCCGGGCCACTGCAGCGCTGGCTGGCCCATTGGCTGTATCCGGCGGCTGAAGCCAGCGGCGATGTCCTGAGCCTGGTGGATGGCAGCCGCGTGCGGATCAGTGTCGACCCGCGTGACGAAGTGGACGAGATTCGCGACTCCCTGCAGCAACTGCTGGTGCTGTTCGCCATCGCGCTTTGCTTGAGCCTGTGGGCCATCCGCTGGGCGGTGCGACGTGGCCTGCGGGTGCTGGATGAGCTGCTTGGTGCCCTGCAGCAAGTATCCCGTGGGGACCTGCAAGCACGCCTTCCCGCGCATTCTTCAGCCGAATCCCAGCGGTTGGCCGGCCACTTCAACCAGATGGCAGCCTGCCTGGAACGGGTCAAGGTGGAGAACGCTGAACTCACCCAGGCGCTGCTGGCACTGCAGGAGCGCGAACGCCGCCAGCTCGCCCAGGCATTGCACGACGACCTCGGTCAGTACCTCGCGGGTATCCGTGCGCAGCTCTTCCTGCTGCGTAGCGTCACGGGGCAGTTGCCGGTGGTTAATCGCACCGCGCAGGCCCTGGAGAACAACTGCCAGCATCTGCAGGATGGCTTCCGCGCCCTGGTGCGCGATCTTTATCCCGTGGTGCTGGAGCGCCTGGAACTGGCCGAGGCGATTCGATTGCTTGGCCAGCAATGGCAAGAGGCCCACGGCATTTCCTGCCGCATGCAGCTGGCCGACGACCTGCCGGCACTCTCGGGTGAAGCCAAGGCCCATCTCTATCGCCTGTTGCAGGAGGCCCTGACCAACGTCGTGCGACATGCCGGTGCCAGCGAAGTGCGAATCCGCCTGCGTACCGGACAGCGGCGCCTGCGTCTGGTCGTGCGGGATGACGGTCGTGGTGCCGAGAGCCTCGGCGGCGGCGGTATCGGCTTGCGCTCGATGCGCGAGCGGGCTCGTTGCCTGGGCGGTGAACTCAGGCTATTGACGCGCCCCGGCGCCGGCCTGGTGCTGTGCCTCAACATTCCTCTGGAGGAGTCAGGACCATGAAAATCCTGCTGGTGGACGACCACGCGGTGGTGCGCCAGGGCTATGCGGCGTTGCTCTGCGCGTTATTGCCGGAAGTGAGCGTCAGCGAAGCGGGCAGCGGTGAAGACGCGTTGCAGAAAGTGCAGGAGGAAATTCCCAACCTGGTCATCATCGATGTCGGCCTGCCTGGTATCAGCGGCCTGGAGACCACCCGCCGCCTGCGTCAGCGCCTGCCGCAGTTGCGCGTGCTGTTCTTCAGCATGCATGACGAGCTGCCCCTGGTGCGTCAGGCGCTGGACACTGGCGCGGCGGGTTACATCACCAAGAGCTCGCCGCCGGAAGTGTTGCTGGAAGCCGTGCGCCGCATCGTCGCGGGGTATCCCTACATCGAGCAACCGCTGGCGACTCAACTGGCCTGCCAGCAAACCGACGACCCACGCCTGCGTGGCATCACCCAACGCGAATTCGAGATTTTCGTCATGCTCGCCCGTGGCGTCCCGGCCCGCGAGATCGCCGAGCGCCTGTGCATCAGTGGCAAGACTGTTTCCAACTACCTGACCCTGTTGAAGAGCAAGTTGCAGGTGGAGTCCCAGGCAGAGCTGGTGCACCTGGCGATCGACACCGGGGTGTTGCGGGTGGCGACGGTTTAGCGCAACAGCGCGTCCCATTCGGTATGTCGGAGTAGGGTGCTCATGGCACACCCGCGGCTCAACGCCGCCCTAGTAGGGTGGGCCATGCACACCGATGCTCAGTCCCAGCCGCTCGGGCAACCCTTGCAGCCTTCCATGCTGGTGGCCTGGAACGTCGCGTAGTGCCTGCGTGCACCGGTGAGATCTGCATTTTCCAGGTTGGCTTCGCCTATCTTGGCTTCCTGCAGGTTGGCGTCGCGCAGGTCGGCGCCCTTGAGATCGGCCTTGCTCAGCCAGGCCATTTCCAGGTCGGCGGCCTGGAGTCTCACCTGATGCATCTTCGCTCCGGAGAAACGGGCGAATTCCAGATAGGCGGCGGAAAGGTCGGCACCCCTGAATTCGGCGGCCTGGGCGAACATGCCCCAGCCCTGGACGGCCACCATGCGACTGCCCGAAAGGTCGGCCAGGCGCAGGTTGGTCTGTTGCAGGCTGGCGCGGGTCAGATTGGCGCCAGCCAGGTGGGCTTTTTCCAGGTTGGCCAGGTCCAGCCGGACGTGGCGCAGGTCGGCGCCCTCAAGGTTGGCGCCTGACAGGTCCATCTTGCTCATGTCCTGGTTGGACAGGTTGGCGCCGCGCAGGTCGGCCCCCGGGCAGCGGCTTTCCGGGACGATGCGGCAGCCGTTGATGACCAGGTCGTCGTCGTCGGCCAACGCGACGCTGCCGGCGACCAGCAGGGCAAGAGGGAGGAACAGGTGCAGGTTGTTCATGGCAGTTTTCCGTTCAGGTCGGGAAAGGAAACCGGGGCCCATGGCCCCGGTCCGTCACTCAGCGTTGTGCGGTCTTGTCCCAGCTCGGCAGCTTGAACACCCAGAAGGAGCCGCCCTGGGCCACGGGCTTGGTCAGGTCGGCCATGTCGCCACCCCAAAGCGGAACCGCACCGCCGTAGCCCACGGTCACACCGATGTACTGCTCGCCGTCCTGTTCCCAGGTGATGGGCGGGGAAACGATGCCGCTGCCGGTCTGGAACTTCCACAGCTCATTGCCGTTCTTGGCGTCGAAGGCCTTGAGGAAACCGTCGCCAGTGCCGGTGAACACCAGGTTGCCCTTGGTGGCCAGCACGCCGGCCCAGAGCGGCAAGCGCTCCTTGTGCTCCCACACGATCTTGCCGGTGGAGGGGTTCATCGCACGCAGGATGCCGACATGGTCGTCATACATGCGCTTGATGCGGAAACCCTGGCCGAGATACGCCGAGCCTTTCTTGTAGGCGACCTCTTCGGTCCAGTAGTCCTCCTTCCAGTGGTTGGCCGGTACGTAGAACAGGCCGGTGTCCTGGCTGTAGGCCATGGGGTTCCAGTTCTTGCCACCCAGGAAAGGGGGCGAGACTTCCACCGCCTTGCCGTGCTTCTGGCCGGGCTCCGGCAATGGCGGGCGCTGGCCGGGGTTCTCCACCGGACGGCCGGTTTTCAGGTCGATGTGGCTGGCCCAGGTGATGTTGTCGACGAAGGGGAAGGCGTTCTGCAGCTTGCCGTTGCTGCGGTCGACCACATAGAAGAAGCCATTGCGGTCGGCGTGGGCGGTGGCCTTGACGGTTTTACCGTCCTCGCCCTTGTAGTCGAACAGCACCAGTTCATTGTTGCCGGAGAAGTCCCAGGCATCGTTGGGCGTGTGCTGGTAGAACCATTTCACTTCGCCGGTGCTCGGGTCCACGCCGACCTGGCCGGAGGTGTAGAGGCTGTCGAAGTCCTTCGGGGCGCCGCCGTCGGCGGTGCGTGCCCAGCCGTTCCAGGGCGCCGGGTTGCCGGCACCAACGATGATGGTGTTGGTCTGCGGATCGAAGCTCGCGCTCTGCCAGGGAGCGCCGCCGCCATGGCTCCAGGCTTCCTTCTTGCCGGAGGGATGATTCTTGTCGTCCGGCCAGGACGGTGCCT
Source organism: Pseudomonas sp. JS3066 (assembly GCF_036328175.1). Taxonomy (NCBI): domain Bacteria; kingdom Pseudomonadati; phylum Pseudomonadota; class Gammaproteobacteria; order Pseudomonadales; family Pseudomonadaceae; genus Pseudomonas; species Pseudomonas sp. JS3066. Next base: position 2,657,072 of record NZ_CP143312.1, on the reverse strand, counting down.
TGATGTCACCGGTGGGGGTGCTGTCCTTGCCGTTCAAGCGCCCCATGTGGCCTTCGACGAAAGGACGCACCCACACCTCTTCGCCGCTGTCCGGATCGCGTGCGTAGAGTTGGCCGACCACGCCGAACTCGTCGCCTGAGCTGCCGTGGATCAGCAGCACGCGTCCGCTCTTCTGGTCTTTCACGATCGTCGGCGCACCGGTCATGGTGTAGCCGGCCCCGTGCTCGCCGAACTTCTTGTTCCAGACCACCTTGCCGGTCTTCTTGTCGAGTGCGACCACGCGGGCATCCAGGGTGCCGAAGAAGATCTTGTCGCTGTAGATGGCGGCGCCACGGTTGACCACGTCGCAGCAGGGACGAATGTCGTCGGGCAGGCGGTGGTTGTAGGTCCACAGGCGGTGGCCGGTCTTGGCGTCGAGGGCGAAGACGCGGGAATAGGAGGCCGTGACGTAGATCACCCCGTCACTGACGATCGCCTGGGATTCCTGGCCGCGTTGCTTCTCGTCGCCGAAGGAGAAGGACCAGGCGGGCGCCAGCTTGAACACGTTGTCTGCGTTCACCTGGGCCAGAGGGCTCCAGCGTTGGGCGTTGGTGCCCAGGCCGTACTGCAGCACGTCGCTGGTGGTCTGATGGTCGTTGGCGATGTCGTCCCAGGTGACGGCCTTGGCGAGGGCGCCGCCGGCAGCGGCCAGGCCTCCCACCAGCAAGAGGCAGCGGATGGCGGTCGAAAGCCGGCTGGCAGGTAAGGGTAGCGATCTTGTTGTCATGGTTGCGATTCCCATAGTCGATGGATACGGGGCCATCTGCTGGCCCGGCGTCTCGAATGGTGGGATTCGCGTCGTCACCTTGATACGGAAAAGCTCCCGCGCTTGCCGGGAAAACTTCCCGCTGCGGCCATGATTTGGCACTGCTGCCAAAGCCGCTGCCGATACCTGCCAAGGCATTGCGACAAAGGGGCAGGGCGCCTGCGACCACACAAGGTAGTGATCCGGCGCTACCAAGGTAGTAAGGCCGCGCGGGGCTCATGGCCCTAGTCTGACTCGCAGGGGAACCGGCAAGAGGATTCCGTCATGGCTGCTATCAAACATCTTCTTTTACCGCTCCTGGTCGTCTGCTGCCTGCTCGAATTCGAGCTGGCCAGGGCCGCAAGCGTCCCCTCCCGGCACACCCCTCATTCGCTGGACCTGACCCTCTCCATCTCGACCTCTTGCTCCCGGGCCAACTGAAAGGCCGACCTGCTTTCCAATCGCATAAGTACCAGCGAGCTGGCGAATCGCTTTTTGTGGTTCGCCAGCTCGCTGGCGCCTGCGTTATCGACCTTTGCGTGGAAATTTCTTCACCGGCCTCCGCTCGCACTACTACCAAGGGAGGAGTGCCAGGCCACCAAAGCAGGATGGGGAGCTTGCAAGGGGCTTCTTACCATTTCCTCACAGCGCTCCCACCGGGGCGCCGCCTTGCACAGCTAATGAGGATGTACGTGATGAACAAGAACAGCGCACTGCGCGGCCTCGCACTCCTGGCCGGCTTTACCCTCAGCGGAATCGTACTGGCCCATGGCGACGTGGTGCCCCAGGCAGTCAACACCCAAGGTCTGGAGGAACTGGGCAAGGAATGGCGCGAAGAAAACCCCTATCGCGCGCCTTATGCCAATCACGACCTGGCCGTTGAGATCGGTTCGTCTGCCTACAACCAGAACTGCGCCCGCTGCCACGGCCTGGAAGCCAAGTCCGGCGGCATCGCCCCCGACCTGCGCTACCTGGAAACCGACGCCAGCGGCGATGAGTGGTTCAAGGAGCGGGTGATCAACGGCGCCGTGCGCGACGGCGCGGTGTACATGCCGAAGATGGCCGACTTCCTCAGCCAGGAAGCCCTCTGGGCCATCCGCACCTACCTGGAAAGCGTGCACGTGGACGAGTAATCGCCATGCGCCTGCTGGTTCTGTTGTGCTGGCTGCTGTGCTTGCCCCTGGTGCAGGCACAGGTACGCCCCTATGACGACATTGTCGACTCGGGTGTGCTGCGGGTGGCCGTCTACGAGAACTTCGCGCCCTACAGCTTCAAGGATGGCGACCAGGCGCGCGGGGTTGATATCGACCTTGCCAATGCCCTTGCGGAGGGGCTTGGACTGAAGCTGGAACTGCTCTGGGTCACCCCGGGAGAAAGGCTCGACGATGACCTGCGCAATTTTGTCTGGAAGGGGCACTACATGCGTCCAGGTGTGCTCGCCGATGTGATGCTGCGAGTGCCCTACGACCGCGATTACTCGCAAAAGCGCAACGATGTGGGCGAGCTGGCCAACGAGCAGGTAGTAATGTTCGGCCCCTATCAGCGTGAGCGCTGGCAGGTTGCCTATGACAGTCGTCGACTGCCGGAAGTGCCAACTATCGGCGTGTTCCAGTTCCATCCCATCGGCGTCGAGTTGGAAAGCGTGCCGTCCTTCTATCTCACCTCGGTGTTCGCCGGGCGTCTGGCGCGCAACACCCATCACTTCCCGGGAACGGCTGCGGCCTTCGAAGGAATGCGCAAGGGCGAGGTGGATGCCGTGATGGCTCTGCGTGGGGAGCTGGACTGGCTGCAGCACGAGGCCCACGACCCGCAGATCCGCAATGCCGACAACACCTATCCCAACCTCGGCCAACCCGAATGGGACATCGGCATGGCGGTGCACGAAAGCAATCGCCAACTGGCCAATGCCCTGGAGGAAACCCTCGATGGCATGGTGCGCGACGGTCGCATGGACAAGCTCTATGCCTCATACGGCCTGCATTACGAGCTACCGGGGTTCTATCAGGACGTTCAATAGCCGGAGGTGCGGGATGCACAGGCGTTCGTTGCTGTTGTTGGGGTTGCTCGGGACCAGCGCGCCACTCTGGGGGGCTGGTCAGGATCCGGTGGAGTCGGTCATGTGGGACTACTTCCACCAGCGCCTCCTGGGTGGCCAACCATTCGTTCACGACCCGAAGGTGGTGCTTGAAGCGCCACCCTTCGCCGAGGACTCGCGCCAGGTACCGATCCAGGTCGACGCACGTGCCTTTGCCGGACAGGTGGTGAAAATCATGGCCTGGGCCGAACTCAATCCGATTCCGCAGATATTCGTATTCCAGCCCGGTGGGCGGGTGGAACCTGCGCTGGCCATTCGCATCCGCGTCCAGCAGGCCACGCCCATCCGCGCCGCCGTACTCACCCGTGACGGCCTCTGGCACATCGGCTCCACCCATGTCGACGCGGCGGGTGGCGGCTGCACGGCACCCAGCGTAGTGCGTGCCCAGGCCGGCTGGGAGGATCGGCTCGGCCAGGTCCACGCTGGCCGCTTCCTCCTTGGCGACAGCAGTCGCCTGCGCATGCGCATCGACCACCCGATGGACAACGGCCTGGTCGGCGGCATCCCCGAGTTCTTCATCAACCAGGTCGAATTGCGTGACGTCAGGGGCAAGGTGCTGGCCAACCTGGAACTGTTTCCGGCGGTCAGCGAGAACCCGACCATCAGCCTGGAAGTGCAGGAGGATGAGCAAGCACGGCTGTGGCTGCGGGACAACAATGGCAACGAGTTCGAGGCCAGCTTCTAGGGAGAGATCATGCGCTTGATCGTTTTTCTGCTGGCCTGCATCGTCTGCACCGCCCAGGCTGGCCAGGACTATGCCCTCAGTCCCAGGCAGATCGCCGAGGACACCTGGCTGCTGGAAGGCAGCACCGGCAACTTCGACAAGGCCAACGGCGGCAACATCGTCAACACCGGCTTCATCGTTACCGATGCGGGCGTCGTGGTGATCGACACCGGGCCATCGAGGGCCTATGGCGAGGCCATGCGCCGCGTGATCACACAGGTAACGGACCAGCCCGTGGCCCTGGTGCTCCTGACCCATCATCACCCGGATCATGTGCTGGGCAACCAGGCATTCACGGATGTCCCCATCGCCGCGCTGGCCGGTGCCCGCAAGCTGCTGGACGAGCAGGGCAACGCGATGGCGGAGAACATGTACCGCCTGGTCGGCGACTGGATGCGCGGCACTGAAGTTGTCCTGCCGACTGAAACGCTGGAACCCAGTGTGCGTGAAGTCGGCGGCCACAGGCTGAGATTGCTGGCCTTGCGTGGTCACACCGGCGCCGACCTCGCCGTGCTGGATGAACGCACCGGCGTGCTGTTCGCCGGCGACCTGGTGTTCTACCAGCGCGCCCTGACCACACCCAATAGTCCAGGGCTGGATGCCTGGCTTGCGGATATCGCCACACTGCAGTCGCTACCCTGGAAAACCTTGGTGCCCGGCCACGGGCCCGTCAGCCATGACAAGGCGCCATTCGAACAGATGCGTGACTATCTGGGCTGGCTGGATGGCTTGCTGAAGGAGGCGGCAGGGAAGGGGGAGAACATGAACGAAGTGATCCGCTCACCGATTCCCCAGCGTTTCGCCTCGGTGAACCTGAGCCGCTACGAGCTGATCCGCACGGTCAGCCATCTGTACCCGAAGTACGAACTGGCGCGGATGCCGAGGGTGGATAGCGCGACGGAATGAAGGAGGCCGGTGCGCATGGCGCACCAGAGGTCTTGCGCAAGGGGTTCCGTGCGCGCAGCGCAACTTGCGGAGGGTTAAACCAGCTCCGCGTGCTTCAGTTCGCTCTTCAGGTAGGCGTAGTAGATCGGCGCCGCCACCAGTCCCTGCAAGCCGAAGATCGCCTCGAACGCAAGCATCGCCAGCAGCAGTTCCCAAGCCTTGGCACTGATCTGCCCGCCGACGATGCGGGCGTTGAGGAAGTATTCAAGCTTGTGGATGGCGATCAGATAACCCAGCGCGCCGACTGCCACCCAGAGCGACACCGAGAACCCGGCGATGAAGATCAGGGTGTTGGACATCAGGTTGCCGATCACCGGCAGGAGTCCGAGCAGGAAGGTCAGCAGGATCAGGACCTTGGTCAGTGGCATATGGATGTCCATCAGCGGCAGCACCACCGCAAGGAAAATGCCAGTGAGGGTGGTGTTGACCAGGGAAATCTTGATCTGCGCGAAGACGATGTTGCGGAAGGCGGTGACCAGGAGGGCCATGCGCTCCAGCAGCACGCGGCTGAGCGGACGCAAGGTCTCGAAGTTGGGGATGGGCTGCAACGCAATGATGGCGCCGAGGATCATGCCGATCAGCATGGTCACGAAGGTGTGCGCCGCCCCCTTGCCCAGCAACTGCAGCTGCCCGACGTGGGCGCGCAGCCAATCCATCAGTTCGCGGCGCAGGTCATCGGCGCTGGCCGGCAGGTAGTTCTCGACGGACGCCGGCAGCTGTGCGCGTGCCTGTTCGGTGAGGGTGATGAATTTCTCCAGCAGCTGGCCGGGGTTGTGCACCTCCTGCATCACCACGCCGGCGATCCACACGAAGAACAGCGATAACAGACTCACCACCAGCGTGCCGAGCAATGCCACCGCCAGCCAACGGGCGCGGCGACCGCCGGGAATCACCGGTTGCAGGCGGGGCGCGAGGCTGATTACCAGTTCATAGACCAGCAGCCCGGACAGGAGGGACGGCAGGAGCCGGAAAGGCAGTACCAGTAGCAGGCCGAGGAGAACGATGGCCCAGCTGGCCAGGAGCAGTTGACGATCACTGAAGACTTGCATAGGTCCCGGGACGTTGGAGTGCGAAGCAGGGGCGGCAGTCTGCCAGTGGTAGGCGCCGCAGCACAATCGGCAGCTGAAGTATGCGGGGGATTGGCGGTATTGCTACCAACGGAGTAGGAAAATCAGCACTGCGTCCAATTGTTGGTCTGGCGCGGCAAACCAAGAATTTGCGGCAGACCGGGAAATTTTCCCGGATCACAACAACAAGCCCGCAGAGGTAGCCGTCAATGAAGCTCGCCACACTCAAACCGCCTTTTGCCCTGACGCTGCTCGGTGTCGCGCTGGTGCTGTCCAGCAGCCTGGCGTTGGCCGGTGTCACCGACAAGGACATCCTCGATGACGCCAAATCCACCGATCAGGTGGTGACCAACGGTCTGGGCCTGCAAGGTCAGCGCTACAGCACTCTGGAAGCTCTCAACAGCGAAAACGTGCAGCAACTGCGCCCGGTATGGGCACTGTCCTTCGGCGGTGAGAAGCAGCGTGGCCAACAGGCCCAGCCGCTGGTCAAGGATGGCGTGATGTACGTCACCGGTTCCTACTCGCGGGTCTTCGCCGTCGACGCCCGCACCGGCAAGAAACTCTGGCAATACGATGCCCGCCTGCCTGACGGCATCATGCCCTGCTGTGACGTCATCAACCGCGGCGTCGCCCTGTACGACGACCTGGTGATCTTCGGCACGCTCGACGCCAAGTTGGTGGCACTGAACAAGGACACTGGCAAGGTGGTCTGGCGCAAGACCGTGGCCGACTACAAGGCCGGCTACTCCATCTCTGCCGCACCGCTGGTGGTGAAAGGCAAGCTGATCACCGGCGTCGCCGGTGGCGAGTTCGGCGTGGTGGGCAAGATCGAGGCCTACAACCCGAAGAATGGTGAGCTGCTCTGGACCCGTCCGACCGTAGAAGGCCACATGGGTTATGTCTACAAGGATGGCAAGCAGGTGGAGAACGGTATCTCCGGTGGCCAGCCCGGCAAGACCTGGCCCGGCGACCTGTGGAAGACCGGCGGTGCCGCGCCCTGGCTGGGCGGCTACTACGACCCGGACACCGACACCCTGCTGATCGGTACCGGCAACCCCTCGCCCTGGAACTCCCACCTGCGTCCGGGGGACAACCTGTATTCCTCTTCGCGCCTCGCCCTGAATCCGGAAGACGGTTCCATCAAGTGGCACTTCCAGACCACGCCGCACGACGGCTGGGACTTCGACGGCGTCAACGAACTGGTGTCCTTCGACTACAAGGATGGCGGCACGACCGTGAAAGCGGCAGCCACCGCCGACCGCAACGGCTTCTTCTACGTTCTGGATCGCACCAACGGCAAGTTCATCCGTGGCTTCCCGTTCGTTGACACCGTCACCTGGGCCAAGGGCCTGGACAAGGAAGGCCGTCCGATCTACGACGACGCCAAACGCCCCGGCGCGCCGGGCGGTGACGGTAAGCACGGTAGTTCGGTGTTCGTCGCGCCGTCCTTCCTGGGGGGCAAGAACTGGATGCCCATGGCTTACAGCCAGGACACCGGCCTGTTCTACGTGCCGTCCAACGAGTGGGGCATGGACATGTGGAACGAGAACATCTCCTACAAGAAGGGCGCGGCCTACCTGGGCGCCGGTTTCACCATCAAGCCGCTGAACGAGGATTACATCGGCGTGCTGCGTGCCATCGATCCCAAATCCGGCAAGGAAGTCTGGCGCTACAAGAACTATGCGCCGCTCTGGGGCGGTGTGCTGGCGACCAAGGGCAACCTGGTGTTCACCGGCAACCCCGAGGGCTACCTGATGGCCTTCGACGCCAAGACCGGCAAGAAGCTCTATGAGTTCAACACCGGTTCCGGCGTGATCGGTTCGCCCATCACCTGGGAAATGGACGGTGAGCAGTACGTCTCCGTGCTGTCCGGCTGGGGTGGCGCGGTGCCGCTCTGGGGTGGCGAGGTGGCCAAACGCATCAAGGACCTGAACCAGGGCGGCATGCTCTGGACCTTCAAGCTGCCCAAGGCAGATGTCGTAGCCAAGCGCTGATGCGCAACAAGGCCCGCTCCGGCGGGCCTTTTCTTTCCGGGACGACATGAACGGTGCGCGCAGCGCACCCACCTGGACCTGGCCGTAGGGGGCACCATGGGCACCGCGATGCGGTTATGGCCGTTGTTCCCCTTGGTACTACGACCAAGGAACCATGTCGCCAGATAGCAATTCGCCGCTTAATACCCGGAAACAACAAAGGGACAAGCGATGCGCAACTGCCTGATCCACAGTTTCCTGATCCTCTCTATCGCTGGCGTCGTTACCCTGGCTGGCCTGCCGCCCTGGCTGGGCATTCTGGTTCTGGTGCCGCTTCCCTGGCTGTTCCGCCAAAGGCTCCAGGCGCCGACAAAGGTGGAGGAGGGGGCCGACCTTTCCCGGCTGACCCGCGACCTTTCCCGCAGCACCAGCCACAACGCGCTGTCCGCCGCCGGCGTGGCCTGGTCGGTGGATCGTCTGGCCGAACGCCTCAAGTCTCAATTGCAGGCTGCCGAACGTATCGTCGGCAGCGCCGAGGTGATGATCTCCACCGAGGCGGCTACGTCCGAACTCAGCCAGCAGGCGTTCGCTGCTGCCCACGATGTGCGCCAGAGCGGCGATGAGGGGCGCGAAGTGCTGCGGCAGGCGATCGAACTCATGCAGCAACTGAGTCTCAGGGCCGGCGCCAGCCGCGAGTTGATTGCCACGCTCAGCCAGCGCAGCGAGGAGATCCAGCAGGTGGCCCAGGTCATCCAGTCCATCGCCAGCCAGACCAACCTGCTGGCGCTGAACGCTGCCATCGAGGCGGCACGAGCTGGCGAGCATGGTCGTGGCTTCGCCGTGGTGGCAGACGAGGTACGTGGTCTGGCCGGGCGTACGGCCAGTGCTACCGGTGAAGTGGGGCAGATGGTGGCCGACATCCAGCGGCAGACCTCATTGGTGGTCGAGCAGATCCAGCAACTCTCCAGCGACCTGGAGGCCGGTGTCGGCCAGGTCGAGCTGACTGGCCGCCAGTTGGAGAAGATCGCCGGTCTGGCCGCAGCGGTGGAAGGGCAGGTGGACCAGATCGCCCATGGTGCCCGTACCAACCGTGACCAGCTCGCCGGGCTGTTCGAGGCAGTGGGGCAGATGCGCCGTGACCTCGGTGACAGTGATGAACAGACTCGCCGCCTGGCCGGGGCGGCCAGCCAGCTGGAGGGACAGGCCGAGACCATCAGCGAGCGACTGGCGGAAGTGGGACTGGATGACTATCACCAGCGCATCTACGACCTGGCCCGCGAAGGTGCCAGTGCCATCGCTGCGCGCTTCGAGCGGGACGTGCAGGAAGGGCGCATCAGCCTCGACGATCTCTTCGACCGCCGCTTCCAGGTGGTGCCCGGAACCTATCCGCAGAAGTACAGCTCGCGTTTCGACCGCTACACCGACCAGGTCCTGCCGGATATCCAGGAATCGCTGCTCACGCAACATGAGGGGCTGGTCTTCGCCATCGCCTGCACCCAGGAAGGCTACGTGCCGACCCACAACAAAGCCTTCAGCCAGGCACCTTGCGGCGATCCGGAGCAGGACATGGCGTGCAGTCGCAGTAAACGCATGTTCAACGACCGCACCGGCCTGCGCTGTGGGAGCCACCAACAGCCGCTGCTGCTGCAGACCTACACCCGCGATACCGGGGAACTGATGCACGATCTCTCGGTGCCGATCATCGTCCGGGAACGGCACTGGGGTGGGTTGCGCCTGGGGTATAGGCCGGAACAGGCGGCCGCAACTCCGACGGCGATAAGAGAGGCTCTGGCGCGGGCCTGAGCGCCCGCAATCTACTACCAAATGAGGAGGGTCTCTGTCCCATGTGCGCATACCGGGGGGTGGTGTCGGCTGACTAAGATCGGTCCACAACCTGCCCGGCCGGGCGGGTCCCGACCAGAGAGAGCATCGCCATGATCTATGCACAACCAGGCACTCCCGGCGCCGTCATCACCTTCAAGCCTCGCTATGGCAACTACATCGGCGGCGAGTTCGTCGCACCGGTGGGTGGTGAATACTTCACCAACACCTCGCCCGTGAACGGCGAGGTGATTGCCGAATTCCCCCGTTCCACTGCCGCCGACGTCGAGAAAGCACTGGACGCCGCCCATGCCGCCGCCGATGCCTGGGGCCGCACCTCGGTCCAGGATCGCGCCCTGATCCTGCTGAAAATCGCCGACCGTATCGAGCAGAACCTGGAAGTCCTGGCCGTCACCGAAACCTGGGACAATGGCAAGGCCGTGCGTGAAACCCTGAATGCCGACGTGCCGCTGGCCGCCGATCACTTCCGCTACTTCGCTGGCTGCATCCGCGCCCAGGAAGGATCCGCTGCCGAGATCAACGAACACACGGCCGCCTACCACTTCCACGAACCGCTGGGCGTGGTCGGCCAGATCATCCCGTGGAACTTCCCGCTGCTGATGGCCGCCTGGAAGCTGGCCCCGGCCCTGGCCGCCGGCAACTGCGTGGTACTGAAACCCGCCGAGCAGACCCCGCTGTCGATCATGGTGCTGATGGAACTCATCGGCGACCTGCTGCCGGCCGGTGTACTCAACGTGGTGCAAGGCTTCGGCAGGGAAGCGGGCGAAGCGCTGGCCACCAGCAAGCGCATCGCCAAGATCGCCTTCACCGGCTCCACCCCGGTGGGTTCGCACATCCTCAAGTGCGCCGCCGAGAACATCATCCCCTCCACCGTGGAGCTGGGTGGCAAGAGCCCGAACATCTACTTCGAAGACATCATGCAGGCCGAGCCGGCCTTCATCGAAAAGGCCGCCGAAGGCCTGGTCCTGGCCTTCTTCAACCAGGGTGAAGTCTGCACCTGCCCGTCCCGCGCCCTGGTGCAGGAATCCATCTACCCGACGTTCATGGCCGAGGTGATGAAGAAGGTCAAAGCCATCAAGCGTGGCAACCCGCTGGACACCGACACCATGGTCGGCGCCCAGGCTTCGCAACAGCAGTTCGAGAAGATCCTCTCCTACCTCGACATCGCCCAGCAGGAAGGTGCCGAGCTGTTGGCCGGTGGGGCTGCCGAGAAGCTCGAAGGCGGCCTCGCCAGCGGCTACTACATCCAGCCGACCTTGCTGAAAGGCCACAACAAGATGCGCGTGTTCCAGGAGGAAATCTTCGGCCCGGTGGTGGGCGTCACCACCTTCAAAGACGAAGCCGAAGCCCTGGCGATCGCCAACGACACCGAGTTCGGCCTGGGTGCCGGTCTCTGGACCCGCGACATCAACCGCGCCTATCGCATGGGCCGTGGCATCAAAGCGGGCCGCGTGTGGACCAACTGCTACCACCTGTACCCGGCACACGCCGCGTTCGGTGGCTACAAGAAGTCCGGCGTTGGCCGTGAAACCCACAAGATGATGCTCGACCACTACCAGCAGACCAAGAACCTGCTGGTGAGCTACGACATCAATCCGCTGGGCTTCTTCTGAGTCTGATGCACCCTTGTCGAACCCGTGGCGCGCCGGTTTGGGCGCCACAATCCCCTTAGGCGACGCCGTCCTGTCTGCGGGAAAGAGCGCCCCCACATCCAATGCCCGACAGGGCTTTGTCGCAACGCGGTTTCGGCCGCGTTTTCTTTTTTTCAAGGCACATTGGTTGGCGTGATCCTTTGTGGATGCCCAACCGGCCCCTACCAAATCACGAGTAAATCTCCTCCGAAAGTACCATTCGGGCCCCTCTGGGCCGGTGGTTAACTGGCCTTGCCGGAATCCTCCGGCGGCATAACAAGAGGATTACTCCATGTGGACTAAACCCGCCTTCACCGATCTGCGCATTGGTTTCGAAGTGACCCTGTACTTCGCCAACCGCTGATCCGCATCGCCCCGGCCCAGCCGGGGCCCCCGCCAGGGCTAATCCCATGCACATCCAGATTCTCGGCTCGGCCGCCGGTGGCGGTTTCCCCCAGTGGAACTGCAACTGCCACAACTGCGCCGGCGTACGCAGCGGCAAGGTCCGGGCGCAGCCGCGCAGCCAGTCCTCCATCGCCCTCAGCGCCAATGGCGTCGACTGGGTGCTGTGCAACGCCTCGCCGGATATCCGTGCCCAGCTAGAGGCCTTCCCGCCACTGCAACCGGCCCGCCGCGTGCGCGACACCGGCATCGCCGCGATCATCCTGATGGACAGCCAGATCGATCACGTCACTGGCCTGCTCAGCTTGCGCGAGGGCTGTCCGCACCCGGTCTGGTGCACTGAGATGGTCCACCAGGACCTGACCAGCGGCTTCCCGCTGTTCAACATGCTCCAGCACTGGAACGGCGGGCTGGCGTGGCACCCCATCGACCTGGCCAGTCCGGTGTTCGAGATTCCCACCTGCGCCGGCCTGAAGTTCACCGCCATCCCCCTGCGCAGCAGTGCGCCGCCGTACTCGCCGCATCGCGGCAACCCGCATCCGGGCGACAACATCGGCCTGTTCATCGAGGACCTGGCGAGCGGCGGCAGCCTGTTCTACGCCCCGGGCCTGGGCCAGGTGGATGAGACACTGCTCGGCTGGATGCGCCGCGCCGACTGCCTGCTGGTCGACGGCACGCTGTGGCGTGACGACGAAATGCGCCATTGCGAGGTCGGCGACAAGCTCGGCAGCGAGATGGGCCACCTGCCACAGAGCGGCCCGGGCGGGATGATCGAGGTGCTCGACGGCATTTCGGGCCCGCGCAAGGTGCTCATTCACATCAACAACACCAACCCGATCCTCGACGTCGATTCCCGCGAGCGCGCTGAACTGGGCCGCCACGGCATCGAAGTGGCCTGGGACGGCATGGGCATCGAGCTGTAGGGTGCGCCGTGCGCACCACGAACCAATTACGGTGCGCACGGCGCACCCTACGAGGACATCGAGCATGAGCCAGACCGCCATGACTCCCGCCGAATTCGAGCAGGCCCTGCGCGCCAAGGGTGACTGCTACCACATCCACCACCCGTACCACCGCGCCATGTATGAAGGCCGTGCGAGCCGCGAGCAGATCCAGGGCTGGGTGGCCAACCGCTTCTACTACCAGGTGTGCATCCCGCTGAAGGACGCCGCCATCCTGGCCAACTGCCCGGACCGCGATACCCGCCGCGAATGGATCCAGCGCATCCAGGACCACGATGGCGCGCCCGGCGAGGAAGGCGGCATCGAGGCCTGGCTGCGCCTGGCCGAGGCGGTGGGCCTCGACCGCGAGCAGGTGCTGTCCCAGGAGCTGGTGTTGCCGGGAGTGCGTTTCGCGGTGGATGCCTATGTGAATTTCGCCCGTCGCGCGAGCTGGCAGGAAGCGGCCAGCAGTTCGCTGACCGAGCTGTTCGCCCCGCAGATCCACCAGTCGCGGCTGGACAGCTGGCCGCAGCATTATCCGTGGATCGACGCCAGCGGCTACGACTACTTCCGCAAGCGCCTGAAGGAGGCGCGCCGCGACGTCGAGCACGGCCTGCGCATCACCCTCGAGCACTACCGCACCTGGGAGGCTCAGCAACGCATGCTGGAGATCCTGCAATTCAAGCTGGACGTGCTCTGGAGCATGCTCGATGCGATGAGCATGGCCTACGAACTGGACCGTCCGCCTTACCACACGGTGACCCGTGAGCGGGTCTGGCATCGGGGGATTGCCCTATGAGCGACTTCGACCTGAAGCAGGTGCCCAACCTGCGTCGTGGCTTCCGTCTGCAATGGGAGCCGACCCAGGGCTGCCATGTGTTGCTCTATCCCGAAGGGATGGTGCGACTGAATGAGAGCGCGGGGGAAATCCTGCGCCTGGTGGATGGTCAGCGATCGGTGGCGCAGATCATCTTTGATCTGCGTCGCCGTTTCCCTGATGTTCCCGGCCTGAACGAAGACATTCTGGCGTTCATCGAGGTGGCTCATGCCCAGTTCTGGTTGCAACTCGAAGCCTGAAACCCAGCCGGGGCCGCCGTTCTGGCTGCTGGCCGAGCTGACCTACCGCTGCCCCTTGCAGTGCCCGTACTGCTCCAATCCGCTGGACTTCGCCCAGCAGGGCGAAGAGCTGACGACGGCCCAGTGGATCGAGGTGTTCCGCCAGGGCCGTGAGCTGGGCGCGGCGCAACTCGGCTTCTCCGGCGGCGAGCCGCTGGTGCGCCAGGACCTGGAAGAGTTGATCCACGCCGCGCGGGAGCTGGGCTACTACACCAACCTGATCACCTCCGGCATCGGCCTCACTGAGGCGCGCATTGCCGCCTTCAAGGACGCCGGGCTGGACCATATCCAGGTCAGCTTCCAGGCCGCCGACGAGGAGGTGAACAACCTCTTGGCCGGCTCGCGCAAGGCCTTTACGCAGAAGCTGGCGATGGCCCGCGCGGTGAAGGCCCAGGGCTACCCGATGGTGCTGAACTTCGTCACCCACCGGCACAACATCGACAGCATCGAGCGGATCATCGAACTGTGCCTGGAGCTGGAGGCGGACTTCGTCGAACTCGCCACCTGCCAGTTCTACGGCTGGGCCGAGCTGAACCGCGCCGGGTTGCTGCCGACCCGCGCCCAGCTGGAACGGGCCGAGCGCATCACCAATGAGTACCGGGACAAGCTCGCCGCCGAGAAGCACCCGTGCAAGCTGATCTTCGTCACCCCGGACTACTACGAGGAACGCCCCAAGGCCTGCATGAACGGCTGGGGCAGCCTGTTCCTCGACATCACCCCGGACGGCACCGCGCTGCCGTGCCACAGCGCCCGCCAGTTGCCGGTGCAGTTCCCCAACGTGAAGGAGCACGATCTCAGGCATATCTGGTACGAGTCCTTCGGTTTCAACCGTTTCCGTGGCTATGACTGGATGCCCGAGCCGTGCCGCTCCTGCGACGAGAAGGAAAAGGACTTCGGCGGTTGCCGCTGCCAGGCCTTCCTGCTCACCGGCGACGCCAGCAACGCCGACCCGGTCTGCGCCAAGTCGGCACACCACGGCCAGATACTGGCGGCCCGGGAAGAAGCGGAGCATGCTCCTCGCACCCTGGAGCAACTGACCTATCGCAATGAGCGCACCTCCAAGATCATCTGCCGCGGCTGAGATTCGCCCCTTTGGTTTTTGGGACAGCGACTGGAGCGCTGAGAACGCGGTAGCGGCAAGCCGCGATTTCGCCGAACTGCGCTGTGGCGTGGCCGGCCTGTTCTGGAGCCTGTTCGACCCCGCCGATGGCCGCACTACCCTGTGGCGCTGGCAGGGTGGGACAGCACGTTGCCTGACGCCAGACGGCTTCTCCCTGCGTAGCCGGGTTTATGAGTACGGCGGCGGTGCGTTTTGCCTGTTCGACGAGGGCGTTGCATTCGTCAACGAATCCGACCAGCAGCTCTATTTCCAGTCATTGTCTGCTCTGCCGCGCGGCTTGACTGTCGATCCCCGGCGCCGCTACGGCGACCTCCAGCCATCAGGCCATTCAGTGCTGGCGGTGGAGGAAGAGCAGGGGACGCATCGCCTGGTGGAGATCAGCCTGGCAGGCTCGCGTCAGGTATTGGCCGAGGGCGCTGATTTTTACGCTGCCCCGCGCATCAGCCCGGACGGCCAGTCCCTCGCGTGGATCGAGTGGAGTCGCCCAGCGCAACCCTGGACGGAAACGCGGCTTTGCCTGCGCCGCCGCCAGGACAATGGTTGGGGCATGGTTGAAACGCTCGCTGGGGGGGAAGGCGGTGAGTCCCTGCAGCAGCCACGCTTCGATGACGAAGGCCGTCTCTACTGCCTGAGTGACCGTAATGGCTGGTGGCAGCCGTGGCGGCTCGACGCCCACGGCTTCCGGGCAATGCCCGCGGTGTTGGCGGACCATGCGCCGGCACCATGGCAGCTGGGCGCCTGCAGCTATTTGCCAGATGTTGGGTTGCGGAGCTGGCTGGTCGATGGGCAGGGTTATCTGGCCGCCGGCGATGGCCTGCCATTGGTGCCCGACTACAGCCGTTTCCGTCAGTTGGCGGCGGATGACAGGCACTACTACTGCATCGCCGCCGGGTCTCAGAGCGCCAGTGCCGTGTTGGCTATCGACCGCGCAAGTGGTTCGCGGCAGGTCCTGGCTGGCGGAGGTTCGGGATTGCCGGCCGCGGGTATTTCCCGCCCGCAGCCGCTGCGGTTTGCCGCAGCGGCGGGGGAGTGGGCCCATGCATTCTTCTATCCGCCGTGCAACGAGCACTTCCAACCTCCAGGAAGTCAGCTCCCGCCGTTGCTGGTGTTCTGCCACGGCGGGCCCACTTCCGCCTGCCAGCCGGTGCTCGATCCGCGCATCCAGTTCTGGACCCAGCGTGGTTTTGCCGTGGCAGACCTGGATTACCGCGGCAGCAGCGGCTATGGCCGCGCCTACCGGCAGCGCCTGGCAAATGGCTGGGGCGAGCTGGATGTCGATGACGCGAAGGCGCTGCTGGCCCATCTTTCCAGCCAGGGGCTGGTGGATCGCGACAGGGCTTTCATTCGGGGCTCCAGCGCTGGTGGCTTTACCACGCTGCTGGCATTGGTCGGGGAAACACCTTTCCGAGGCGGCGCCAGCTACTACGGTGTGAGCGACCCACTGGTATTGCGCCAGAAGACTCACAAGTTCGAGGCCGATTACCTGGATTGGCTGATCGGCGATCCTGAACAGGACGCTGAGCGCTACCGGCAGCGTACGCCGGTGTTACGGGCGGGCGAGATCGGTGCGCCAGTAATCTTCTTCCAGGGCGGACAGGACGCGGTGGTGGTTCCGGAGCAGACCGCCAGCATGGTCGCGGCGCTGCAAGCGGCCGGACGGCAGGTGGAGTGCCATGTCTATCCCGAAGAGCGTCACGGCTTTCGAAAGGCCGCCAACCTGTCCCACGCGCTGGAGGCGGAGCTGGCGTTCTATCTGCGGCTACTGAATGCTTGAGAGACGGCAACCTTGTGGGCGGGATTTCAATCGCCAAGCAGACCGCAGGTCTGCCCAACGAGCCTCCTGGGGGCACTTCATTGCCCTTGGTGAATGAATTCGCCTACACAACGGTAAGATCCCACCTCCGGCAGTATGGGGAAGCCATCCAAGGTCGGATTGAAATGCGCCGCGATTCCAGTACGCTGAATCCTACTCACCCGATAACTACAAGAAAGAGCCGTTTGATGCGTCACGATATCAGCTCGCTTCGCAAGTTCGTTTCTCCCGAGATCATTTTCGGCGCCGGTTGCCGGCACAATGTCGGCAATTACGCCAGTACCTTCGGCGCGCGCAAGGTGCTGGTGGTGTCCGACCCCGGCGTACAAGCCGCTGGCTGGGTCGCCGATGTGGAGGCCAGCCTCCAGGCGCAGGGCATCGATCATTGCCTCTACACCCAGGTATCGCCCAACCCCCGCGTGGAGGAGGTGATGGAAGGGGCCGACTACTACCGCACCATGGGTTGCAACGTGATTGTCGCCGTGGGCGGGGGCAGCCCCATGGATTGCGCCAAGGGCATTGGCATCGTGGTCGCCCATGGGCGCAGCATCCTCGAGTTCGAAGGGGTGGACACCCTGACCGTGCCCAGTCCCCCGCTTATCCTGATCCCGACCACCGCCGGCACCTCGGCCGACGTTTCGCAGTTCGTGATCATTTCCAACCAGCAGGAACGGATGAAGTTCTCCATCGTCAGCAAGGCGGTAGTGCCCGACGTGTCGCTGATCGACCCGGAAACGACCCTGAGCATGGACCCGTTCCTCTCTGCCTGTACCGGCATCGACGCCCTGGTTCATGCCATCGAGGCCTTCGTTTCCACGGGGCACGGCCCGCTCACCGACCCCCACGCGCTGGAAGCCATGCGCCTGATCAACGGCAACCTGGTGGCGATGATCGCCAATCCCCAGGACATCGCCCTGCGCGAGAAGATCATGCTCGGTAGCATGCAGGCCGGGCTGGCCTTCTCCAACGCGATCCTCGGCGCCGTGCATGCCATGTCCCACAGCCTGGGTGGCTTCCTCGACCTGCCACACGGCTTGTGCAACGCGGTGCTGGTCGAGCACGTGGTGGCCTTCAACTACAGTGCTGCGCCGGAACGCTTCAAGGTGATCGCCGAGACTTTCGGCATCGATTGCCGTGGCCTGACCCACAATCAGGTGCGCCAGCGCCTGGTGGAGCACCTGGTGACCCTGAAGCGCGCGGTGGGCTTCCATGAGACCCTCGGCCTGCAAGGTGTTGGCACTTCGGACATTCCGTTCCTTTCGCGCCACGCCATGCACGACCCTTGCATCCTCACCAACCCGCGCGAATCCAGCCAGCGGGATGTCGAGGTGGTGTATGCCGAGGCCCTCTGACGACCCACGCGAGGCGTTGACCGGGCTGCTAGGCCTGGGCAGTCACTCCGCGCGCAAGAGTCATTACCCAGAACTGCTGGCACGCCTGGAGGAGCTGGAAGCCGAGCGCAACCGCTACCAGACCCTCAATGACGAACTGGAGCAACGCGTGCTGGACCGCACCCGCGAACTCCAGGCGCTGAACGAGCAGTTGCGCGAGGCACGGGACGCGGCCGAGGCGGCCAACCTGAGCAAGGACAAGTACCTGGCCGCTGCCAGCCACGATCTGCTGCAACCGCTGAACGCTGCGCGCTTGCTGGTTTCCACCCTGCGCGAGCGCGACCTGCCGGCGTCCGAGCATCAGCTGGTGGAGCGCACCCACCAGGCGCTGGAAGGGGCTGAGGACCTGCTGACCGACCTGCTGGATATTTCCAAGCTGGACCAGGCCGCGATCAAGCCGGATGTGGATGTCTATCGACTGGACGAGGTGCTGGGCCCGTTGGCCTCGGAGTTCGAGAGCGTCGCCGAAGCCGCCGGGCTGGGGTTGCGCGTGCGCATTCCGCGCCTGTGCATCAGCACGGACTTTCGCCTGCTGACGCGTATCCTGCGCAACTTCCTCAGTAATGCCTGCCGCTACACAGTGCGCGGACGCGTCCTGATGGGCGCCCGTCGCCGTGGTGACCATTTGCGCCTGGAGGTCTGGGACAGTGGTCGCGGCATTCCGGAGGACAAACTGCAGGCGATCTTCCTGGAGTTCAATCAGCTGGACGTCGGTCGTGCAGCGGAACGCAAGGGCGTGGGCCTGGGCCTGGCGATAGTCGATCGGATTGCCAGCATGTTGGCGTATCGGGTTGAGGTGAAGTCGCACTTGGGGCGAGGCTCGGTGTTCAGTATTGAAGTGCCACTGGCCAGGTCGCAACCCGAGGCGAGAGCCCTCGGGGAGCCACGTTCCGTAACCGGCGATCCACTGCCCGGCCAGCGCCTGTTGGTGGTGGATAACGAACCCGACATTCTCGAAAGCATGTCGGCGCTGCTGGGGCAGTGGGGGTGCGAAGTGATGACCGCCACTGACCTGGCCACCGCCCAGCAAGTGCTGGAAGATCAGGCGCCGGACCTGATCCTGGTCGACTATCACCTCGATCACGGCATGGTCGGTTGCGATGTGATCCTGGCCCTTCGCCAGCGTTTCGAGCGGCAGGTCCCGGCGGTGATCATCACCGCTGACCGTAGCGACCAGTGCCGCCGCAAACTGCAGAAGCTCGGTGTGCCGCTGCTGAACAAACCGGTCAAGCCGGGCAAGCTGAGGGCGGTGATCAGCCAACTGATCGGCAATGCGGGCTGACGTGGTGGTGTATCCACCGAGTCCGTTGATCCACCTTTTTCGGCCAGAGGTGCTCGACGGTCTGTAAAAAAGCGGTGGATCAGATTCCGTGTGCTTGAATCAACCTTACCGGCGTAGCCACGCAACGAGTCCGATGAGACGCGATCATGATGATCGATCTTCGTCCGCTCCTGCGTTGAAGCCGCGCCCCGCGACAGCCCCTCGCCGAATGCCAACGATCGGCAGGGCAGACAACGCGCTCCCCGGAGTTCGCTGAGCAACCTGAGGCTACGGCCTCGAGCAGCAGGGGGTCAGATGATGCTTCTTATGCTGGACTGGGCGGCAACACAGGCTCGCCCGCGCTGGGGAAACTGCTGCGACGCCTGTGCGCAGCACAAGGTGGGCCCTGACTCTTCCAGGTTTCCCGCTCGTCCTTTCTCTGAATCGAGCGGCAGCTAGATGACCCGGCCGGCGGCAAGGTCGCGCTGGCAGTTCCTGAGTCTGGTGATGCCGTACTGGAACTCCAACGGGAAATGGAAGGCGCGCGGCTACACCCTGGCGTTGCTTGTGCTCACCCTGGCCCAGGTCGCATTGGTGATCTGCCTGAACTACTGGAACCGGGCGCTGTTCGACGCGCTGGAGGCCAGGTCGCTGAATCGCCTGATGGTCCAGATCGGTACCTTCGTGGTGATCCTGCTGCTGACCGTGGGCGTCACTGCGCTGCACATGCGGGTCAAGCGCTGGCTTCAGCTGGACTGGCGCAAATGGCTGACGGCCAGGGTTCTCGACAAGTGGATGGCGCACGGACATCACTACCAACTGCAATTGACCGAAGGGGAGCATGACAATCCAGACGGTCGCATCGCCGAAGACATTCACGTCTTTACCGAGAGCTCGATTTCCCTGACTCACTCGCTGGTTTACTCGCTGCTGATCTTCGGCAGCTTCGCCGACATCCTGCTGACGGTCACCGGCAGTGCCAACTTTCCCGGAACCGCGTTGATGGTGCCCGGCTACATGGTGATTCTGGCCGTCGCCTACGCCGGCGCCGGTACGATCTTCGGCATGCTCCTCGGCCGCCCGCTGATCAGGGCGACCAACAGGTTGCAGTCCGCGGAGGCTGATTTCCGCTTTGGCTTGGCTCACGCCCGGGAAAGCTCCGAGTCCATCGCGCTGATGCAAGGGGAAGCGGCCGAGCGCCAGCAATCTTCAGTGCATTTCGCCGAACTGGGTCAACGCTGGTATCGCCAGACCCGCGCCTATCTTGGAATCGTGTCGTTTTCCTCGGGCTACGGCGTGCTCTTGCCGGTATTCCCGATCCTGATCATGGCGCCCCAGTACGTCGCCGGAAGCATGACGTTGGGGGTGCTGATGCAGGCGGCGCAGGCATTCCAGCAGCTGACTTCGGCGCTGTCCTGGCCAATCGACAATCTTGCGGAACTGGCTCGATGCCAGGCATCGGCGGATCGCGTGATGAGCCTCTACAGCGACCTGGTGAGCCTGGAAGAGCAGGGCAACGAAGCGCAGGCGCACCGGATCAATCTGGCGCAGTCGCCGAAGACGGAAATGGTGCTGCGTGACCTGTGCATTTCCAACCCTGACGGACAGGTGCTGATCGAGGGGCTCAACGTCGTGATCCAGCGGGGAGAACGGGTGCTGATATCCGGCGATCCGACGATCACCATCGGCCTGTTCAAGGTCATGGCCGGCTTGTGGCCATGGGGGCATGGCGAGGTCTGGCTGCCGGCGGGGCCGGCCATGTGCTTCTTGCCGCAGCGCCCCTTCCTGCCCGTTGGAAGTCTGCGTGCGGCGCTCTGCTATCCGCATCCGGCCGAAACCTACGCCGTCAGCGCAATGCGCGCTGCCCTTGAATGCGCGGGGATCGCCTGGCTGGCAAAGCGCCTCGAAGACGTCGAGAACTGGCAGAGCGTGCTACCACTGCGCGCCCAGCAGCGATTGGGTATCGCCCGGCTGATCCTGCATCAGCCCGCCTGGGTGTTCATCGAGGAGGCCACCAGTGCCTTCGAGCCCCAGGGCGAGGAATACCTGATGGACATGCTGCATCGCGAATTGCCGGATACGACGTTGCTGGCCATCAGCTTCCAGGCCGGCCTGGAGCGCAACTACCAGCGCAAGTTGCTGCTCAATCACCTGCCGAACGACGCGGTGGTCGGCTATGGCACACCGCTGCGTGCACTACGAAAAAACTGACGGTAACCAACCGCGCTGGACGCATTCACGGAAGCACCAGGCCGGTGTGGTTTCCGTCTTGTAGCTCCAGAAGAACCAGCCTAGGTATTTTTCGAAGGTCAGTAGCTGGGCGGCGGCGTAGCCCCGATAGGCTACGTCCTGCTGGAAGCGGTCCATGTGCTCCAGCGCGTGGTTGAACGGCCCTTCGGCCCAGAGCGAAACCACTTTCAAGTCGAGCCCCAGGCTCCACTCGCCGCAGTACGCCGGAATGCCCAGCTGCTGGATGATCGCATCGGCTTCGGATTTCCACTGGCCGCTGGCCTTGTGCACATGGGTGTAGATGTCGCTGTCGATGTCGCCGCGCTCGAAACACTGGTAGCGGTGGATGTCGAAGACCACGTTGGCGAATTCCGGTGCCTGCATGAATCCCAGGTACTGCTCGAAGGGGCGGAAGCCGTCGTGGAAGACCACGCTGACCTTATCCGCGCTGCAATGCCGGCGAATACGCTGGTACGCGTCGACGTTGTAGCCCTTGAGGTAATCGGTCGGCACATCCCAGCGCGGTTCGTTGAGGACTTCGATGGCATGCAGGGCCGGATGGTCGTGATAACGCTCGGCCAGGCGCTCCAGCACGCTCAGCGAATGGGCGCGGTACTCGTCCTGGGTGTGCCATTCGCAGATGTCCTTGATACCGCCATTGTCGAAGCCGTTCTGGCAGCCAGGGGCGGCATGCAGGTCAAGCACGATTCGCAGGCCGAACTCATCAGCCCAGGCGAAGGCCCGGTCAAGCACCTCGATGCCGCCTAAGACGAAGGGGTGGCGGATTTCACCGTACTTGGAGTGGTAGGGGTAATCGGGCCCGAATATCCAGTGGCCGAGGGGGATTCGTACAGCATTGATGCCGTGCTCGTGCAGCCAGGCGAAGTCATCGCGGGTAACGAATGTTTCCCAGTGCCGCTTCAGTCTCTCCGGAGCTCGTGCGCCCATTTCGGCGCACCAGGTCGTTTCGTCGGTAGCCTCCAGCCCTTCGAACAGGCTGGGGGTCATCCATTTCTCCAGAACCAGCCAACCGCCCAGATTCACTCCGCGCAGTTTCTGGTGGGGATTGGCCTGAACGGAATTCTGCTGCGCCATGACTGCACTCCTTTGAACGGCAGGAACCGAGCTTCTGGAATTCTTGCGAATCGCCCTTGCAAGCCTAGGTCATGAGCGGGAGGCCGCCAGGCCCATTGGTGACGACAGCAAGGCGCACCCTGTCGGGAAGGCGCCTTAGCTGATCGTCTCGTAGGGCAGGCCGACGTAGTTTTCCGCGATGGTCTTGCGGCCCGCTTCGGAACCGACGTAGTAGTCCAGTTCGGTCTGCTGCATGCGGCGGCCGAAGGTGTCGGTTTCCGGGAAACGATGCAGCAGGGAAGTCATCCACCAGGAGAAACGCTCAGCCTTCCAGATGCGCCGCAGGCAGATGGCCGAATACTGCTCCAGCAGGTCAGTGCGGCCCTCGCCATAGACCTTCACCAGGATGCGGAACAGGGTGTTCACGTCGCTGGCCGCCAGGTTCAGGCCCTTGGCACCGGTGGGAGGAACGATGTGGGCGGCATCGCCGAGCAGGAACAGGTGGCCGTACTGCATGGGTTCCACCACGAAGCTGCGCAGCGGGGCGATGCTCTTCTCGATGGAAGGCCCGGTGACCAGTTTCGCCGCGGTCTGCTCGGGTAGACGGCTCTTCAACTCGTCCCAGAAGCGCTCGTCGCTCCAGTCTTCGACCTTTTCCTCGGCAGACACCTGCACGTAGTAGCGGGTGCGGGTGGGCGAACGCATGCTGCACAGGGCGAAGCCGCGTTCATGGTTGGCGTAGATCAGCTCGTCATGCACCGGCGGGGTATCGGCCAGCACACCCAGCCAACCGAAGGGATAGACGCGTTCGAACTCCTTGAGCACGCCAGCGGGAATGGATTTGCGCGATACGCCGTGGAAACCGTCGCACCCGGCGATGTAGTCGCAGTCGAGGCGTACGGTTTGGCCGTCCTGCTCGAAGGTGACGTAGGGTGCGGCGGACTTCAGGTCATGGGGCAGGACGTTGGCAGCATTGTAGAAACTGCGCGCACCGCAGGCTTGGCGGGCTTCCATCAGGTCACGGGTGACCTCGGTCTGGCCGTAGATCATCACGCTCTTGCCGCCGGTGAGGCTCTTGAGATCGATGTGTTCGCGACGACCGTCGAAGGCCAGCTCGAAGCCGTCATGCACCAGGCCATCACGGTCCATACGCTCATTGACACCCGCTTCGCGCAGCAGATCGACCATGCCCTGTTCCAGCACACCGGCGCGGATGCGGCCGAGGACATAGTCCGGGCTCTGGCGTTCGATAATGACGTTGTCGATACCGGCGTTGTGCAGCAACTGGCCGAGGAGAAGGCCGGAGGGGCCGGCGCCGATGATGGCGACCTGAGTCTTCATTGTTGTTGTCCTCTCGAAGGGTTCCGGGGGGCCGGCGCAACGCAGTCGCGGCTCACCTCGTGTTGTGGTTGGCCTGTATTTTTTGTGGATGAGCATCCGCTTTGAAGGCAATATCCAACGGCATTCATGGATTTTTCGTGGATTCATGTCGTTGGAGGTTCGATGATCGAACAGACCTATTCCCCCGTACCGGTCTTCAAGCTCTATGGCGAGACGTCCGCCTGGCCGACGCCGGACTTGATCCACTGGGAGTCGATCGAGTCGCGCAGCCGCCTGCACGAATGGGAGATCAAGCCGCACCAGCATGGCGACCTGGTGCAATTGCTCTATGTGCGTTCTGGCCGTGCGGAGTTGGAAGTGGAGGGGCAGGTGAACCGGGTCGACTGCGCTTCGCTGCAGGTGGTGCCGGCCCTCTGCGTACACGGTTTCCGCTTTTCCAATGACGTCGATGGCCACGTGCTGACCCTCGCGCTGCCACTGGTGGAGCAGGTGGCGGGGCTGCTCGACAGCAATGCGTTGCTGACTCCGGCCTGCTTCGCCGCCGGCGACAGCCAGCCCTACCTGGACACCTTGTTCGAAGCCATCAGCCGCGAATACGCCCAACACGCGCCGGGACGGGAGCTGATGCTGCAGTCGTTGATCAGTGTGCTGCTGGTGTGGATCGGCCGCTGCTCATTGGCCCGGTCCCAGTCAGAAGCTCAATATCAGGACCGGGGGCGGCTGCACCTGCAGGAGTTCACCCGGTTGTTGGAGAAACACTTCCGCGAGCATCTGCCCATTGAGCATTACGCGCAGCGCCTGGGGATCAGCGCTGCCCACCTGAATGCCCTGTGCCGGCGCCTGGCCGGACAGTCCGCGCTGCAGATGATCAATCAGCGGCTGTTGCTGGAGGCCAAGCGCTGCCTGGTGTACACGGCGATGACCATCATCCAGGTGTCGGACAGCCTGGGATTCTCCGAGCCGGCTTACTTCTCCCGATTCTTCAAGCGCGGAACGGGGCAGTCGCCGAAGGAATTCCGCATTTCCCGTTGAAGCTTTTTGTAGGAGCGAGCTTGCTCGCGAAAGGCTCTTCTCTGGGCTGTTCGCGAGCAAGCTCGCTCCTACGGATATGGGGCGCCGGGGCATTTCAACCCTGGTACCGCCGCGCTATCAGGTGATCGATGGACAACACCCCCGGCCCCTGGCTGACCAACAACAACAGGCTGGCTGCCCAGACGCCGTGGGTAGGGTAGGCGTCGGGATAGACGAAGGTCTGGATCACCAGGGTCATGCCCAGCAAGGCCAGGGCGGAAAAGCGCGTGGCCAGACCGAGCAAAATCAACAGAGGGAAAAAGTGCTCCGCGAATGCCGCCATATGAGCAGCCAGTTCAGGTGAGAAAAAGGGGAGGTGGTACTCGTCGGTGAACAGTGGCACTGCGGATGCGGAGAGATGCGGGATGCCCAGCTCGAAGGTGCCGTCCACCAGGTCGATAACCAGGCCCTCTATCTTGGTCTGCCCGGATTTCCAGAAGATCGCGGCAATGGAGAAGCGCGCGACGAAGGCCACCAGGCTGTAGGGAATTCGCTTGCACAGTTCGATGGCCTGGACTACCAGCTTGGCCGGCAGGTGGCTGTAGTGGATCTGGATGGTGGCGTTCATGGCATCTGACTCCCGCAGTGGAGGGTGAACCGCGTAATGGCTCCGCCTGCCAGCAGGCAGGCGAGGGTGGAACCGAGGTCGAAATCGGTGTCGACGGTCAGCGCGGCGCCCACGGCCGAACCGAGTGGGCTGCCCGCGCGCAGGGCCTGGATGAAGACCGTTGCACCGGAGCTGATACGGCTGACTTCCACCTCCAGGCCATTGCGCAGTACCAGGGCGCATTCGGGCTGAGCGGGATCGACTGCAGTCAGTTCGAGCAAGCCCTGGTGGGCGGCCCAGAGCGAGGCGATGGCGAAGTCGGAGCCGATTACCGCCACCGACGGGTGCAGCCAGAGTTGCATGCCGGGCAGGAGCTGCGGATCGGCCAGGACGGCGGCAAGGCCGGCGCTGTCCAGCGGTGGCAGGTCAGCGGCGTGGTAGGCATGCACCTGGGCCAATTCCAGCCGTGCCACGTCAGCGAGGTAAGGCAGCCCGGCAGCCGGTGGGAAAGTTGCGATGAAGGCGGGAAAATCCTCGCCGTAGAAAACCAGCAGGGGGGAGCGCGGTGGCGCAGCTTGTACATGCAGGCGCGCCATCCCGGTAAAGAACTCGTCCCCCACCAGTTGCTTCACCACCGGGAATGTGTCCGCCAGCGCGTTGATCAGCGAGGCCAGAACGTTGTTGCGATAAACCGCGAAACGCCTCATCGGATCGGAACCGTTCCATGTCGCAAGGCCGGGCGGACAGTCTGGATCAGGAGCGAGCAGCGCAGTGGCGAAGGCATCGACGTTCATGCCGTCTGCTCCTGTCTCAGCCGCTGCTCGGCACGATCGGCCTCGCGGACCAGAACGTCCAGGGCGGGAATGTCGTTATCCCGCTCGATCAGCGTCGGCAACGGGCCGAGACGTTCCAGGGTTTCGTCATAAAGGGCCCAGACTGCGTCATCTACCGCCGATCCATGATGGTCGATCAACAGGCGCGCACCGGTGGCATCGCAATCCTCGGCGAACCCCGCCAAGTGGATCTCGCCAACCGCATGCAAGGGCAGGGCATTCAGGTAGGTGCGCACATCGCGGTTGTGGTTGATGCACGACACGTAGGCATTGTTCAGGTCCAGCAGCAGGCCGCAGCCCGTGCGTTTCACGACCTCGCTGATGAACTCGGCTTCTTCCAGACTGGAGTCGCTGAACTCCAGGTAGGTAGCCGGGTTCTCCAGCAGCATCGGTCGTTGCAGATGGTCCTGGACCTGGTCGATGTGCGCGCAGACTCTTGCCAGGCTGTCTTGATCGTAGGTCAGTGGCAGCAAGTCGTTGAGAAAGTAGTCGCCATGGGTCGACCAGGCGAGGTGCTCGGAGAATGACGCTGGTTCATAGCGCCGGAGCAGCGTGGCCAGGCGATCGAGATGGGCCGTGTCGAGGGGCTGGCTGGCGCCGATGGACAGGCCGACACCGTGGATGGAGAGCGGGTAATCCTCTCGGATCAACCCCAGGTAATGGTGGAAAGGGCCGCCTTCCACCATGTAGTTCTCTGCGTGGATTTCAACGAAGCCGAGGGCCGGGCGGGCATCGAGCAAGTCCCGGTGGTGCTGGGACTTCAGCCCGATTCCGGCCCGCGCCGGCAATCGACCGGCAAGAGCCAGGAGCAGTGAGCACGGAGTCATGGCGCGAGCTCCTGCCGGTTATGGTCAGCTCTTTTTCTCTTCCTTGAAGGCTTGCAGCTGGCCATGTCCGGTGGGCGAAGTGGGGGACGCGGTCTTCTCGCAGGTGCCTGCCGGGACGTACTTCCAGGCGTTGCCCTGGTAGTCCATCTTCGCGGTACCTGCGCAGGAAGTGCCGGCGCCGGCAGCGCAGTCGTTCTTGCCTTTCATGGAGACGCCGAAGCACTTCTCGTTGTCGGCGGCCTGGGCACTCACAGGCGCCATGGCCAGGCCAAGAGCGGTGCTCAGGGCAAGGGCGAGGCCGGTTGCGGATACGACACTGGCAGTCGGGGTTTTCATGGTTGTTCTCTCCGTTTCTGATGGGTCGATCGGGGCGTAGTGCCCAAGGGGGGCGGGGCATTCCCGGTTGCCCGGGCGCTGGAAGCACCGCCTTCGAAACAGGAGACAGGGAGCGAGAATCGGCGTTACATCCCAGGATAGGTTTTTTCGTCAGTCGTTTCCCAGGCGGCGTAACGCACCCGTCGTCAGGCGGGTGCGGTTGCGCGCTGATAGGCCGTCGCCACCATCGCTGTATCGACATGGTTGATGGTAGCGATGATGCGCTCGGCGTCACATAGGGCCGGTGCCATGGTCCAGCGGTTGGTGCGGTCGTTGCCGATACGGAGCATGCCGATATGGCTGGTGAGATCGTCGTCCACCTCAGGCACGGGATCGTAGAAACCCAGGCCGTAGCGTAGGCGACGGATATCCGCTTCCTTGCCGGTGAGGAACAGCCAGCCGGGGCGTGCACCCTGGCGTTCGGCGTAGTCCTTGAGGACCTCGGTGGTGTCCAGCGCAGGCTGCAGGCTGATGGAGTAGAGGAATACGTCGCGGCCCAGGCGTTCGCCGAGCAGGGACTGGAGCCTGCGCAGGTTGGCGATCATCGCCGGGCAGCTGCCTTCGCATTGGACGTACATCATGTTGATCGCCACCACTTTGCCGCGCACCAGGTCGCTGTAGAAACGAAACTGGCGGCCGTCATGGGCTTGCACGGGAACATCAGGGAAGCGGCTTTCGGCCTGGCGCGTCGTTGATGGTGACTTCGGCGCAAGGCCGTAACCCAGGGTGCCGCCAACGGCGGCCAGACCCAGCCCGCCGATTACCATGCGTCGAGTGTTCATGCGCGGCCTCCCGGAAGCGGCGCTTGATTGCGCGCCATGCCGCTGTTGGGCGACGGCCCGCTGGTGTCCAGTTCGATATCCCAGCGAGCCATCATGGCGTGGTCTTCGTGGATCAGGTTGTGGCAATGAATGGGGTACTTGCCGAGGAAGTCACGAAAGCGCAGGAATACCCGTACCGTCATATCCTCACCAATCACGAAGACATCCTTGCGTCCCTGTTCGTGGAGCGGTACCGGCACGGCACGGCCGAGCACCGTCTTGCTGATGATGCGACCTTCCTCGAAGTGAATGTGGATGGGGTGGTCCCAACCATCCTCGGGGTTGACCAGCTCCCACACTTCGGCGCTGCCCTGGCGTATACGTGCGTTGACCTGGTTGGGGTCGAAGAAGCGCTCGTTGATGGACCACAAGCCCTTGTCGCGGTCGAACACCCAGCGTCGAATCGGTGCCGCGGCGATCTCTTCGGCAGTGAGTGGGCGCAGCTCGCGGAGCCGATCGGGCACCTGGCTGATATCGGCTTCGGGGGGCATGCGGTCGACGATGAGCTTGAGCACCCGCACACCGGGTTCGCGAACGTCCTTGGGCTGTCGGGTGTCTTCAGGCTTGTGCGTGAGGCGGTTGACCAGGTAGAGCTCGGTTCCCAGCGGGTAGACGGAGAAGTCCACCACGATGTCGCCGCGCTCCGCCACACCCAGGCGGACCCGCGTCTGGTTGCGCAGCGGTGCCGGAAGCAGGTTGCCGTCGTTGGCGATGTAGGTGAAGCGCTGGTCGCGGCCACGGCGATCCACCAGATAGAACTCGTAGAAGCGGCTCGGGCCACTGTTGAGCAGACGCAGGCGGTATTTGCGCGCGGCGACCCGGAGGACGGGTTCGATGATGCCGTTGACGGTGATCTTGTCGCCCAGCACGCCTTCCGGGCTGACCTGGTCCCAGAACAGGGTGCCGTCGGGCGCGAAGCGCTTGTCGCCAAAGTCCAGTGGATAGTCATACGGATGACTGGGAAGGCGCAGCGCCGATGGGTTGGGATCGTGCTCGTCGCCGGAATCGACGTCATCGAACAACAGGTAGAAACCGAGCAGGCCCTTGTAGACGTTTGGCGCTGTGAAATCCATGGTGTGGTCGTGATAGAAGAGCGTGCCCAGGGCCTCGCGCGGGTCGCCGATACCATTCTGGAACTCATCGAAGCCGGCGTAGATGTTGCCGTACAGGTGGTCGAGGAACTCCCCCGGAGCGGACAGCGTCGGACCTGCCTTTGTCGCGCTGTAGAAGTCACCGGGGAAACCGTCGCTTTCCGATCCGGTGTGGGCGTTGTGCAGGTGGGTGGCAATTTCCGGTGAACCGAATCCCTGGTGGTCGGGCGGCAAGCCATTGCGGATACGCACGACTATGGGCTCGCCGTAGCGCGCGAAGATCACCGGCCCTGGTGTCATCGGTTCCGCTTCGTTGCCCTGGAAGCCCCATATCGGCTGACGTGGGTAGGCGTCATTGAACAGCCATTCCGGGTTCTCCCGTGCCGACAGTTCGTAGGTGACCCTGAAGGCCAGTTCGGCCCAGCGCTGATGCGCCGCCCGGCCGGCCTCTCCAGCTGCGGCGTTGGCCCGCTCGGTGGGTGCGGGAGTCAGGAGCACGGGGGCCAGCGGGGTGATCCGTTCCGCCAGTTCGAGGGTCCAGGGAATGGTGGGCGGACTGGGCGGGATGACTGGAAGGACCTCTTCCTCTTCGTCGTCCTTGCCGAGGCTTCCCAGCGGGTGCCCGATGAGGGGGGCGGCCACTGCCGCTGAGGCTAACTTGAGGAAGGTTCTGCGGGAATCGGCGGACGTGAGTTGGATGGGGTAGGGCCTGTTCATGAGACGCCTCCTCCCCCAGGGGATTCTTGTTGCTCAGGGGCTGGAAATACCGATGTGCTTCGTGCCGTAAGGGAGTGTTGGGGGTTCCGTCATGCTTCTGGAATTCCAATGACGATATCACTATGAAATTGCTGTCAGTCAAAATAATGACAACTGGCTGGGCAGCCTTCGTGAACTGCGTTTCACTGCGCTTCGTCGCGTCTCTGGCCCTCCTGTCAAAGCCAGTATGGCGGCGTCTTGACTCCTGCCCCCCGGTTACGAAACTCAGGCGGCAGGGGCCGAAAAATATCGATACGCCAACAACCGCCCCTGAACCAGCAATCCTGGCAACGATGACAATTGCTTCGGCTAGGGGAGGCAGTCATGTGTCATTCAGTGGAAGTCAGTGGGCTCTTCACCGTCGAAGGATGTCGGCAACTCATCAATTACCCGGATGCCGATGCCGCATTGCCCATCCATGACCCACAACGTGGCGTGGTGTGGATTCCGTGGGGGCGTCGAAGCCAGGAATACGGAGAACTCCCGGCCACTGGCTGGCTACAGGGGGAGGGCTCGCTGCCGGAAGGCTGGGACCGCTTCAGCCCTGCCACGGTATTGGCGCGGGTGGCGCGCTTCATGGAGATGACCCACGACGGCGAACCCCGATGGTTCGATGTGGAAGACGGCAAATCGCTGCAGTGCTTGCTGCTGCGCCATGGTCACGAGCAGCGGGTGTACGTGGTCACCACTCAATCGCCGGATGAACTACACCGCAGTTGGCCGCTGACGCGTGGCTACAGGGGAAAAGCGCGAGTGGCGCTGCAATCGGCGTGACACCTTGGCCTCTGCTTGAGCTATCGCGAATCACCCGATCGTCATTGGCGCGATTTCAATGACGAAGTGGTCCACCACCCATTCTCTTTTTGTGAATACTTTCTTCTTGATTATTCGTTTTACGTGAATCGGTCGCTGCCTTAACGTCGCCGCATGATTGATCGCGAGCCCTGACCGGCTCTCACGTAGAACGAGGACAACATGACTCAGCCCGTCGCCATCTCCCGCAACCCTGCCACCGGCGAAGAAATTGCCCGTTATCCCTACCAGGATGCCGCCGCCCTGGAAGC
This sequence comes from Pseudomonas sp. JS3066, assembly GCF_036328175.1. Lineage (NCBI taxonomy): Bacteria > Pseudomonadati > Pseudomonadota > Gammaproteobacteria > Pseudomonadales > Pseudomonadaceae > Pseudomonas > Pseudomonas sp. JS3066. The sequence goes on along the minus strand of NZ_CP143312.1, from coordinate 2,625,938 downwards.
CAGCCTGGCGTCTGCCCAGCGCGGGTTCGAGGTCTGGAGCCAGTCCAGCGTGGCAGAGCGCAGCGCGGCGCTGCTGCGCATGGCCAAGGCGCTGCGTGCCAACGCCGAAACCATGGCGCGGATGACCACCACTGAAATGGGCATGCCGATCAGCCAGTCCCGTGGCGAGATCGAGAAGTGCGCCAAGCTTTGCGAGTGGTACGCCGAGCATGGTCCCGCAATGGTGGCCGACGAGCCGACCCTGGTGGAGGACGACAAGGCTGTGGTCGCTTATCTGCCGTTGGGGCCGGTGCTGGCCGTGATGCCCTGGAACTTCCCCGTGTGGCAAGTGATGCGCGGCGCAGTGCCGATCATTTTCGGCGGCAACACGTATGTGCTCAAGCACGCACCCAACGTAATGGGCTGCGCTCGCCTGCTGGGCAACGCCTGGGCCGAGGCTGGCCTGCCGGAAGGTGTGTTCGAGGTGATCAATGTCGAGCCGCCGCTGGTCTCCGTGGCCATCGCCGACCCGCGCATTGCCATGGTGGCGGTGACAGGTAGCGTGGGCGCCGGTGCCGCCATCGCCTCCCAGGCCGGTGCGGCGCTGAAGAAGTGCGTGCTGGAGTTGGGCGGTTCCGATCCCTTCATCGTCCTGGCCGACGCCGACCTGGACCAGGCCGTGAAAGCCGCGGTCTCCAGCCGTTTCAACAATGCCGGGCAGGTGTGCATCGCGGCCAAGCGCATCATCCTCGAAGCGCCTATCGCCGAAGCCTTCACCGAGCGTTTCGTGGCGGCGGTCAAGGCGCTGCAGATCGGTGATCCGCAAGCCGATTCCACCTTCGTCGGCCCCATGGCCCGCTTCGACCTACGCGATGAACTCGATGGCCAGGTGCAGGCGACCCTGGCCGAGGGCGCGACCCTGCTGCTCGGTGGCCACAAGTTGGAAGGCGAAGGCAACTTCTACGCACCGACCATCCTGGCTGACGTGACCCCGGACATGACTGCATTCCGCAAGGAAATCTTCGGCCCTGTGGCGTCCCTGATCGTCGCCCGCGATGCCGAGCATGCGGTCGAGCTGGCCAACGACAGCGAGTTCGGCCTGGGTGGTGCGCTCTGGACTACCGATGCCGCAAAGGCGCAGAAGCTGGCCCGTCGTATCGTCAGCGGCGCCGTATTCATCAACGGCTTCACCGCCTCCGACCCGCGCGTGCCGATCGGTGGCGTGAAGAAAAGCGGTTACGGTCGCGAACTGTCCCACTTCGGCCTGCGCGAGTTCCTCAATGTGCAGACCATCTGGCGCGATCGTCGCTGACAGTTGGCGTTCAATGAGAAAGGGGCTGCCAAGTGCAGCCCCTTTCTCAATTTGTACGTGGGAAACTACATCCTTGGGTCGTGGTTTTCTGTAGGAGCGAGCTTGCTCGCGAAGGATCGTGCTCAAGCTGTTCGCAAGCAAGCTCGCTCCTGCCAGTCCTTAGTCCACAAAGGAGGTTATCCAACCTCCCTATGCAATCTGCTCCAGGATGTCCCGCACCCGATCCAGTGCCGGGTCGATGTCCAGGGTCTCGATGCCTCCGTAGCCGAGCATCAGGCCACTGCGCGGCGGCAGTTGGTAGGAGAAGGCGGCCAGTTGATAGAGGCCGACGTCCACCTTGCGGGCCAGTTCCACCAGCAGCGGCATGTCCACCGGCACCTTCGCCAGCACTGCGAGGTGGAACCCTGCCACCGAAGGCACCAGCTCGAACCAGCGCGCCAGGTCGCCCTTGAAACGCTCGTGGATGCGCTCGCGCCGGCTGGTGTAGAGGATGTGGCTGCGGCGGATATGCTTGAGCAGGCAGCCTTCATCGATGAACTTGGCCAGGGTCCACTGGGTCAAGGTGGAGCAGTGGCAGTCAGCGAGCTGCTTGGCGGCGGTAACGGCAGCGATCAGTGCCGGCGGCAGGATGCAGTAGCCCAGGCGAAGCTCGGGCTGCAAGGATTTGGAGAAGGTGCCGACGTAGGCCACCACGCCTTGGCTGTCCAGGCTCTGCAGGGTTTCTGTGGGGCGGCCTTCGTAGCGGAACTCGCAGTCGTAGTCATCCTCGATGATCACCGCGCCGATACGCAGGGCTTTCTCCAGCAGCGCTTCGCGCCGGGCCTGGCTCATGGGCATGCCGAGGGGGAACTGGTGCGACGGGGTCACGTAGATCAACCGCACATGCTCGGGGATGGCGTCGACGCAGATGCCTTCCGCATCCACCGGAATGCCAATTACCTCGGCGCCCTGGGCAGCGAACAACTGGCGTGCCGGCGGGTAGCCGGGGTCCTCCACGGCCACGCTGCACCCCGGCTCGATCAGCACACGGGCGAGCAGGTCCAACGCTTGCTGCGCGCCATTGCACACCACGACATCTTCGGCGTTGCAGCGCACGCCGCGGGAAAAGGCCACATGGCGCGCAATGGCATCGCGCAGGGCGGGCAAGCCGGCTGTTTCGCTGTAGAGGCCCCGAGATTTCGCCGTCTGGCGCAGGGCATGCTGGGTGCAGCGGCGCCAATCGTCCTGGGGGAACTGGTTGCGGGTGGTCGCGCCACCGATGAAGTCGTAGCGCAACATCGCGTCGGGGGATGGATGGCGCAGGCTGGTAGAGATATTGCGCCACCGGGAAATGATCGCCGCGCTGGCCAGCGATTCGTGCCCCTGCTTGCGTCCCTGTCCGGCGGACTGGGCATTGACGAAGGTGCCCGAGCCAACCTTGCCGGTGAGCAGGTTGTCGTAGGTAAGCAGGGCATAAGTATCGGACACCGTCTTGCGCGAGATGCCGAGCTGCTCGGCCAGCAAGCGGCTGGGTGGCAGCCGGGTTCCCGCCTTCAGGCGGCCGGACTCGATGGCTTCGCGTAACTGGCGATACAGCTGACCGGACAGGTCCTTGCTGCCCTGGATGACGATGTGGAGTTCCATGCATGGCTCCGGCGAGGGACTGTCAGAAAAAATACCGCATTGCCGGTCGTTGTGGATGGCTCGGAAATGCAATGGGCCGCACGCGGCGGCCCATTGGAAAGGTGCGGATATTGCCTCAGGGGACCAGCTCGAAGCCCACGCCGAAGCGGTTCCAGGCGTTGATGGTGGCGATGGCCAGCGTCAGGTTGACGATCTCGACTTCGCTGAAGTGTTCGCGCAGGGCATCGAACTGATGTTGCGGCGCGTGGCGTTCGGGCAGCAATGTCAGACTCTCGACCCAGTCCAGGGCAGCACGCTCTCGCTCGCTGAAAAAGCGGGTTTCCTTCCAGACGCTCAGGGTCTGCAGGCGAGCTTCGGTTTCACCCGCCTTGCGTGCGTCATTGGCATGCTGGTTGACGCAGTAGGCGCAACCGTTGATCTGCGACGCGCGCAGGCGGATCAGCTCAAGCAGGGAATTCTCCAGGCCGGATTTGGCGAGGGCCTGCTCCAGGCCCAGCATGGCCTTGAAGACTTCGGGCGCTTGCTGCTTCCACTCGATTCGCATCTTGCTCTCTCCAGTCGGGACCCGCAGGTTGCGGGGATGGACGTAAGTTATCGTGCGGTCCGGTGCCGTCGAATAGCCAATTTGCGGGAAACCCGGCAGGCCAATGGGATGACCCCCGGTCAGGTGAAACGTCCCGGATTGCTCCCTGTGCTATATCCGGAAGTGAGCAAGGCATGCGCCGACCTTCAGTTGAACTTCATTCACGCCCGCCGGGCTGGCCGACTCCATGGCTCCGGGCATTCAACAAAGAGGTAGACCCCATGAGCACCCTGCAATGCGTTCACCGCAACCACACCGTAGTCGCTGACGTCTTCGAGCATCCGGGCATTCCGACGCCCTGGGCAGCCGGCTGCCACATCATCGCGCCTGACGGCCAGACCACGCGCCGCATTGCGCTTCCGGTCCGCTATTCCTTCCTGGCGGAACTCGGCAAGGCCCAGCAGGCATCATTGGCCCACGGCAGGTGGCTGGTGGATCAGTACCTGGATCAGGGCCGCGAACTTTTCGACACCGCCGCCTGAATTCATGTGGGGCAGGGAGGCCCCAGCCTGCCCATCAGGTACTGGCGCGATCAGGCCGCGCTGTCGAGAGGTTCGTGCTCGCGGCAGATCAGCTCGATGGCGGGGCGGCTCAGGGGTTCCCGGGTCAGTCCGCAGAAGGGCTCGCCGTCCCGCTGCTGGTGGAAGCGGCAGGTCTTGCACAGGCCGAAACCGGGCACGTCGACCTGGCGCTGCACAGTACGCAGCAACTCTCCCAGTAGCCGCTCCAGTTGTGCCGCGTCCGCCCCCATTTCCGCCGCGGCGTCAGCCAGGAATGCCGGCGGCGTCACCGCAGCCAGCAACTCCCGCGCCGCAGGCGTCAACACCAGGTGCACGCTGCGCTTGTCGTTGAGGTCCTGACGCTTCTCGATCAGCCCCTTCGCTTCCAGTGCTTTCAGCGATTGCGACACGGTGCCCTTGGTCAGCCCGAGGTAGTCGGTCACCGCCAGCGGCGTATCCGAGTAGTGGTTGCAGCGCGCCAGGTACTCGAGCGCGCTGAGCTGCACCGGCTGCAGGTCGGCGAGCAGCGGGTGCTCGCGGTGCCAGATGCGCATCAGGCTGGTCAGTCTTTCGAACAGGTCGAATAGGGTGCTCATGTTCACCTCCGTCGATAGATAGTATCGAGTAAAAACTATATTGACAAAGGGGTGCCTCCGGGTAATCTGAATAACGTATCGATTCGATACCAAATCAACCAGGAGACTGAAGATGACTACCGCTCGTTACTACCACGCCGGCTGCCCGGTATGCGTTTCCGCTGAACAGACCCTGCTCAACCTGCTCGCCCCTGAGGTTAAGGTGGAAGTGGTGCACCTGGGCGAGGCCCCGGCCCGCGTCGCCGAAGCTGAAGCCGCCGGCGTGAAATCGGTTCCTGCCCTGGTGGTGGACGACCAGGTACTGCACATTAACTTTGGCGCCGCGATTGCGGACCTGAAGTAAGGAGGGCATCGAAATGCAGGTGAAAGTCTTCGATACCCATGTCCGTACCCGCGATGGCCGTTACCTGCACTTCGACGTGCTCACCGACGGCGGCGACAAGATCCAGGCTGGACGCTTCGCCGCCGAGTGGCTGGCCAGCCGGGGTGTGCAGGACGCCGACATCGCCGCCAGCGAATGCCTGTTCTGCCACAGCGAGATCGCCAGCCCGCAGGTGGCCGAAGCCATCGGCCAGTACGGCTACTCGATCATTCCACTGCAAGGTTGCTGAGGAGCTCGCGATGTATCAGCCCCTGGATTGCGACCTGCACGATTTCCTTGAAATCGCCTGTCTCTATCGCTACCTGGTGAAGGTGGAACTGGTGGACGGCGGCGGGTTCGAGGCCAGGGCGCTGACCACCCACACCAGCGCGGAGAAGGAAGAATTCTTCGTGCTGGAAGTGGAGGACGGACCCTGTTCAGTGCGCATGGACCGACTGCTGGCGATTACGCCGCTAGAGCCCGGAGCACGCTTCGGACGAATGGAACTGGCCGGGAAGGTGTGCGCGGCCTGACCGTCTGACTATTCCTGTGGGAGCGATTTCAATCGCGAATGAATTCGCTCCCACAAATGCCGCCAACGAATGGCTCCACAGCCCGTCCTTGCGCTAGCCTTCGCAGGCCAGCCGCAACAGGACCGCGACGTTGAACATCGATACCCGCATCAAATTCCGCCATCTGCTGTGCTTCCTAGAAGTGGCACGCCAGGGCAGCCTGGCTCGTGCTGCGGACCAGTTGGCGGTGAGTCAGCCGGCCATCTCCAAGACCCTGAAGGAGCTGGAAGAGGTCCTCGACGCCAGCCTGTTCGATCGCAGCAAGAGCGGCGTCAGCCTGACCGAGGCGGGCCTGGCCTTCATGCGCTATGCCGGCCCTTGCGTGCAGGCGCTGCGTGACGGGGTCAACAGCCTGCGCGAAGGCGAATATGCCGCCGGCACCGTGCGTCTTGGCGTGCTCTCCACGGTGGAAGGCCTGCTAGTGCCGGAAGTCGTGCGGCGTCTGCATCACAGTCATCCCTCGCTGGTGGTCAGTGTGCTGACCGGGCCGGGCGCTTACCTGCTGTCGCAGTTGCGGGTAGGCGAGCTGGATCTGGTGGTCGGACGCATGACCGACAACCCGGAAATTCATGGCCTGACCTTCGAACACCTGTACAGCGAATCCATGACCCTGGTTGTGCGCGCCGGCCACCCGTTGCTGGAAGAGGGCGCCGATCGCCGCTCGCTGGACGGATTCCCCCTGGTACTGCCTCTTGCCGGAACCACCATCCGCAAGCATGCCGACGGCTTCTTCGTGCAAAGCGGCATCAGCCCGCCGCGACAACGCCTGGAAACGCTTTCCCTGGCCCTGAGTCGACGCTATGTGTTGAACGGCGATGCGGTATGGATTGCTCCGCTGGATGCCGTGCGCCTGGACCTGGCGAGCGGTGAACTGGTGGAGCTGGACCTGGGGTTCAAGGAGCCCGGAGGCTCGGTCGGCATCTGCAGCAATGCGTCCTTGCCGCTTTCGCTGGCGGCACACTGGGCGGTGGAGACCCTGCGCGAGGTGGCGCTGGACTATCGCGAGGGGCGTCTTCCATAACCAAATGGTTATGGAAGGCCGGCAGGATTTCAATTTTCTGCCAGCCTCTGTTGGATGAGACTGCGCGTCACGGCCCACTGCCCTGTGTATCGATGGGCCGCCCGACAAATCCAATAAGAGGAAACCGTGATGTCCGATGCGGAAAATAGCCGCTTCGTCATTCGTGACCGAAACTGGCACCCGAAAGCCTTCACGCCCGACTACAAGACCTCCATCGCCCGGTCGCCGCGCCAGGCGCTGGTGAGCATTCCGCAGTCCGTTTCCGAGACCAGCGGCCCTGACTTCTCCCACTTGAAGATGGGTCAGCACGACAACGACCTGCTGCTCAACTTCAATAACGGCGGACTGCCAATCGGCGAGCGAATCATCGTTTCCGGACGGGTCGTGGACCAATACGGCAAGCCGGTTCCGCACACCCTGGTAGAAATGTGGCAGGCCAACGCCGGCGGCCGCTATCGCCACAAGAATGACCGCTACCTGGCGCCGCTCGATCCGAACTTCGGTGGTGTCGGCCGTGCGCTGACCGATCGCGACGGCTACTACCAGTTCCGCACCATCAAGCCGGGCCCGTATCCCTGGCGTAATGGCCCGAACGATTGGCGCCCCGCGCACATCCACTTCTCCATCAGCGGGCCGTCCATCTCTACCCGCCTGATTACCCAGCTGTATTTCGAGGGTGATCCGATGATCCCGATGTGCCCCATCGTCAAGAGCATCGCCAACCCCGACGCGGTAGAAACGCTGATCGCCAAGCTCGACATGAGCAACGCCATCCCGATGGATTGCCTGGCGTACCGCTTCGACATCGTCCTGCGCGGCCAGCGCAAGACCCACTTCGAAAACCGCTGAGGAGGCACGCGCATGCCTATCGAACTGCTGCCGGAAACCCCCTCGCAAACCGCCGGCCCCTACGTGCATATCGGCCTGGCCCTGGATGCGGCCGGCAACCCGACCCGCGACCAGGAAATCTGGAACCAGATGGCCAAGGCAGATGCTCCCGGCCAGCACATCCTGCTGCTCGGCAGTGTCTACGACGGCAACGGCCACCTGGTGCGCGACTCCTTCCTGGAGTTCTGGCAGGCCAACCATGAAGGGGTGTATGACACCGCCTTCGACCTGGAAAAGCCGTTTAACAGCTTCGGCCGCACCGCGACCACCTTTGACGCCGGCGAGTGGACCCTGCACACCATCAAGCCAGGCGTGGTGAAGAACGCCGCTGGCGTAGCCATGGCGCCGCACATCAACCTGTCGCTGTTCGCCCGTGGCATCAACATCCACTTGCAGACGCGCATCTACTTCGACGACGAAGCCAGCGCCAATGCCGTCGACCCGGTGCTGAACCTGATCGAGCAGCCACAACGCCGCGAAACCCTGGTGGCGCGTCGCTGCGAAGTGGACGGCAAACTGGCCTATCGCTTCGACATTCGTATCCAGGGAGAAGGGGAAACGGTCTTCTTTGACTTCTAGGGAGCGGGAACCCGCATTCGATGCGCCGGCCGAAGCCGTCGGCCAGCGCATCGGAAGGCATTTCGATGCACTGCTGGAAACCCGTGGTTATCGGGCCGACATGGCGCAACGCACAGCCATTGCCCATCTTGGGCAATGGCTGGAGTCGTTCATGGCCGGAAAAAGGGGCTGGCTGCGACGTCCCGTCGCCGGCCTGTACCTCTGGGGTGGAGTAGGGCGCGGCAAGAGCTTCGTGATGGACGCCTTCTTTGCCGCCGCGCCGCTTTCCGCCAAGCGTCGCGTGCACTTCCACGCCTTCCTCCAGGAGTTGCAGGAGCGCATGCGTGCCTTCGCCGGCCAGGCCGATCCGCTGGCGCTGGCGGCCAGGGCACTTGCCGTGGATACACGGCTGCTCTGCTTCGACGAATTCCACGTCCACGACATCGGCGATGCCGTGCTCCTTGGGCGCCTGCTCAAGGTGCTGGTAGAGGAGGGGGTGGGCATGGTCTGCACCTCCAACTACGACCCCGACGGGCTTTGCCCGAACCCGCTGTACCGTGAACGTTTCCAACCGGCCATTGCGTTGATCGAAAAACGCTTCGAGGTACTCAATCTGGACGGCGGCGAAGACTATCGGCTGCGGCGTGGGCAGCTCGAAGCCTGGGGCACATACTGCTGGCCGCTGTCAGCCACCGATGAGCCCTGGATCGAGCGCCAGCTGGGGTTGAGCTCCGCCGCCGAGCGGGATGCGGTCGTGGTGGTCAACCACCATCCGCTGAGGCTGCGCGCCATGGACGCCGAGCGTGCCTGGCTGGACTTCGACGAGCTGTGCCGGCGCCCCCATTCCAGCGCCGATTTCCTATGGCTGAGCAGGCGCTTCCAGCAGCTCGCCATCAGCGGCGTACCTCGCCTGGGTGAGGAAGCCATCGACGTGCAGCAACGCTTCGTCAATCTGATCGACATCGCCTACGACGCCGGTACCCGGCTCCTGCTGGCCAGCGAAGCCAGTCTGGACGACTTGTGTCGGGGCAAACCCCATATGGACTTTTCCCGTACCCGCAGCCGGTTGCAGCAACTGAAGCCGATCCAGCCCGCGGACGGGACCTGCTGACCGAAGAGCCCCGAATGTTCCAGATACTTGGTATTACCGCGCCCATCTTCATCCTCATCGGCATCGGCTACCTGTCAGCCCGCGGACGGCTGGTCAGCCCGGAGCAGGTGCTGGGCATGGGCAAGTTCGTCATTACCTTCGCCCTGCCGGCCCTGGTCATACGGGCGCTGCTGGAGAAACCCCTGGACGAGGTGTTCGACGCGACCTACCTGCTGGCCTACGGCATCGGGTCCCAGGTGGTGTTCTGGGGTGGCTTCCTGTTTTCCCGGCTAGTGCGCAAGGACAGCCTCAGCGGCAGCGCCCTGGCAGGCCTTGGCATGTCGGTGTCCAACAGTGGCTTCATCGGTTATCCCATCGTGGCCATGGTCCTCGGTTCGCCGGCAGCGGTAGCTCTAGCCCTGGGGATGCTGGTGGAGAACCTGCTGATGATCCCGTTGGCACTGGCCCTGGCTGAACTGGGGCGACAGAACGGCAGCGGCTTGCGCGCAGCGCTGCTGGATACCTTCCTGCGCCTGCTGCGCAATCCGGTGATCATCTCCATCAGCATCGGCCTGGGATTGGCCCTGCTCGGGGTACGCCTGCCAAGCGTGCCGGCGAAAGTGGTGGAGATGCTGGCGATGGCCTCGGCGCCGGTTGCGCTCTTCGTCATCGGCGCCAGCCTCAACGGCCTCCGGACCGGTGGCCTGATCAAGGATGTTGCCCAGCTCAGCATCGGCAAGCTGCTCCTTCACCCGCTGGTGGTCTTGCTCAGCTTTCAGTTGCTGCCACCGGTAGACCCTGTACTACGGATCGCGGGCGTACTTTTCGCGTGTTCGCCGATGATGAGCATTTACCCGATCCTCGGTCAGCGTTACGGGCTTGAAGGTCGCTGCGCCGCGGCATTGGTGGTCTGCACCATCCTCGCCTTTGTCAGCATCAGCAGCTTCATCGGTCTGTTGACTTGAGGTAACGGCTAAAGCCTGGGGGCTGCTTCGCCCCCACAAGTGGAGCTCGGCACTGACTATCCTCACTAGGTCATCCGCACGCGCGTGCGGCCAATCCTGACCAGAGGAGACAGCGATGAGCGAAAAATTGAGCGAGGAAGGCCTGGACCTGCTGTTCCGCAACGCACGAACCCATAGTGCCTGGCTGGAAAAGCCCGTGAGTGACGACACCCTGCGCCAGCTCTACGACCTGATGAAGTGGGGCCCGACCAGCGCCAATTGCTGTCCGGTGCGTATCCTCTTCCTGCGTACTCCCGAGGCCAAACATCGCCTGATGCCGGCCCTGGCACCAGGCAACGTGGACAAGACCATGGCGGCGCCGGTCACCGCCATCATTGCTTATGACCTGAAGTTCTACGAACAGCTGCCCAGGCTATTCCCGCACACCGATGCACGCGCCTGGTTCGCCAACACGCCAGAGCTCGCCGGCCTCACCGCGCGGCGCAACAGCTCTCTGCAAGGCGCCTATTTCATCATCGCGGCGCGGGCCCTGGGCCTGGACTGTGGCCCCATGTCGGGATTCGACAATGCGCTGGTAGACCACGAGTTCTTCCCCGCGGATGGTGCGGGGGATGCCTTCCAGCTGGAACACTTCGCGGACAGCCAGGTGAAGTCCAGTTTCCTGTGCAACCTGGGCTACGGCGATCCGTCGAAGCTGCATGCGCGCGGACCGCGCCTGGAATTCGACGAGGTGTGCAAGCTGTTGTAGGGATGGGACCACGGGAATTGTGGGGGTCGATTTCAATCGCCAGGCAGACCACAGGTCTGCCCTTGGCGAATGAAATCGACCCCACATGGCACGCCGGGGTGTTGACGTTTGCCGCGGTGGGGGAGTCCGGCTGCGCCTCATGAGCGAAGCCGATGCCGGGCGCCGAGGTACCTGATCAAACCGGGGCGCTGGTTGGCGGCGGCAAAAGTAAGAGCCGAAGGCATCAGGGTCAATTGCGATTATCGAACTTTGGTTCGATAATCGGCCGACTTGCCGCGACCGCGATCCACCAAGGACAACAAGAATGACCGAAGAACTGCGTGCCCCTCTGGCGCCCCTGGCCCCGCCGATCATCGCCTCGCCGGCCAAGCGCATCGAAGCCTTCACCGGCGATCCCAACTTCATGACCTCGCTGGCCCGGGGCCTGGCGGTGATCCATGCGTTCCAGGAACGTAAGCGTCACCTGACCATTGCCCAGATCAGTCACCGCACCGAGATTCCCCGCGCCGCCGTGCGCCGCTGCCTGCACACCCTGATGAAGCTGGGCTACGTCACGACCGACGGGCGCACCTACTCGCTACTGCCCAAGGTCCTGACCCTGGGCCATGCCTATCTGTCGTCGACCCCGCTGGCGGTAACCGCCCAGCCGATCCTCGACCGACTCAGCGATCAGCTCCACGAAGCCTGTTCCATGGCCACCCTGGAAGGCGACGAGATCCTCTATATCGCCCGCTCGGCCACGCCCAACCGGCTGATCTCGGTGGACCTGAGCGTTGGCAGCCGGCTGCCAGCCTATTGCACCTCCATGGGTCGTATTCTCCTGGCCGCGCTGGATGACGCCGCCCTGGACGACTACCTCGAGCACGCCGACCTGCAGATCAAGACCAGCCGCACCGTGCATACCGTCGACGGGCTACGCGCCAGCATCGCGGAAATTCGCCGCCAGGGCTGGGTGATCATCGATCAGGAACTGGAAATGGGCTTGCGGTCGGTGGCGGTGCCGGTGCGCGATTCCGCCGGCCAGGTGCTCGCCGCATTGAACGTCGGCACCCACGTCGGCCGCGTCAGCCGCCAGGAACTGGAAACCCGCTTCCTCCCGGCGCTGCTGGAAGCGAGCAAGGACCTGAGCACGCGGTTGTTCCATTGAGTGGTGCGGTGATTTCAACTGTAGGGGCGATTTCAATCGCCAAGGGCTGCGACGCAGCCCCATGTTTCGACGGCAGACCTTCGGCCTGTTTGGCGAATGAGTTCGCCCCTCACAAGGGATTCATCGCTCCAGCCAATCTTTGTTCGACTATCGAACGCTTTGCCGATTATCGAATTGAACCCTCAGTCGTCTATTCGTAAGGTCTGCACAGCCGCGCCACCAGCCAGCGCGGCCAATAACAACAATGAGAGTCTGTTTCGGTCGTAGCCTGTATTACCGGAAACGCCCTCATTCCTGTCCAGTCCGAGTCTTCCCCGTCAGAGGCCGCATAGAACGGCCCGCATGCGGAGGAAGGCCAATCGCAGGAATCCTTGCATGACCAGCCCAGCCCATCTGCCCGCCACGGGCACGCTCGACGTTCAATCCTTCATCAACGCCCAGCCGCTATCCGCCTATCAATGGCGTGTCGTGCTGCTGTGTTTTCTCATCGTTTTCCTCGACGGCCTGGATACCGCCGCCATGGGCTTCATCGCCCCGGCGCTGACCCAGGACTGGGGTATCGACCGCGCCAGCCTCGGCCCTGTGATGAGCGCAGCGCTCATCGGCATGGTCTTCGGGGCCCTCGGTTCCGGTCCCATGGCCGACCGCTTCGGCCGCAAGGTGGTATTGGTGACCGCGGTGTTCCTGTTCGGGCTGTTCAGCCTGATCTCCGCCTTCAGCGCCAACCTCGAGCAACTGCTGATTCTTCGCTTCCTTACCGGCCTCGGCCTTGGCGCCGCCATGCCCAACGCCACGACGCTGTTGTCCGAATACACCCCCGAGCGCCTGAAGTCGCTGCTGGTCACCAGCATGTTCTGCGGCTTCAACCTCGGCATGGCCTCCGGTGGCTTCGTATCCGCCTCGATGATCCCGGCCTTTGGCTGGCACAGCCTGCTGCTGCTCGGCGGCATCCTGCCGCTGGCGCTGGCCGTGGTGCTGCTGATCTGGCTTCCGGAATCGGCGCGCTTCCTGGTCGTGCGCAACAAGGGCACGGACAAGATACGCAAGACACTCGCCCCCATTGCGCCGGCTGAAGTGGCGACGGCCACCGGCTTCAGCGTGCCGGAACAGAAGACCGTGCAGAGCCGCAACGTCTTCAAGGTGATCTTCTCCGGCACCTACAGCGCGGGAACCCTGCTGCTCTGGCTGACCTATTTCATGGGCCTGGTGATCGTTTACCTGCTCACCAGCTGGCTGCCCACCCTGATGCGCGACAGCGGTGCCAGCATGGAGCAGGCCGCGTTCATCGGCGCGTTGTTCCAGTTCGGCGGCGTACTCAGCGCCGTCGGCGTAGGCTGGGCCATGGACCGTTTCAACCCACACAAGGTCATTGGCGTGTTCTACCTGATGGCCGGTGTCTTCGCTTATTTTGTCGGTCAGAGCCTGGGTGAAGTGACCCTGCTGGCCACTCTGGTGCTGCTGGCCGGCATGTGCGTCAACGGCGCGCAATCGGCCATGCCGTCCCTGGCGGCGCGCTTCTACCCGACCCAGGGTCGTGCCACAGGCGTGTCCTGGATGCTCGGCATCGGCCGCTTCGGTGCCATTCTCGGAGCCTGGATCGGCGCGACCCTGCTGGGCCTGGGCTGGAACTTCGAACAAGTGCTGACCGCGCTGGTGGTGCCTGCTGCCATCGCAACCACAGCCGTGGTGATAAAGGGGCTCGTGAGCCACGCCGACGCTACATGACGTCCGGCGATTGATTCGTAACCGTTTATCTCCATTGAGGGCGTGTAGGAAAAGGCTCACATAGAATCGCGTAATGATGATCGCGGGCGCTTGCCAACCGGCATGACGCCCGCGACTTACAACAACTAGAAAGAGTGCCTGTGATGGATAGTCGCCTGCTGAGTGAACGCAGTAAGGTGTTCGAGCGTGCGGACCCCTATGCCGTGTCCGGATATGTGAACCAGCATGTCGGCTCGCACTGCATTCGCCTGCCCGCCGCGGGCCATCCCGAGGCCAGCCTCAACCACCGCAAGTTCGCCAATCTCGATTTGTGCCGCATCAGCTACGGCGGTGCCGTGCGCGTCACCTCACCGGCGCTGGAAACCATCTACCACCTGCAGATACTGCTCAGCGGCCATTGCCTGTGGCGCGGTCACAAGCAGGAGCACTACCTGGCGCCGGGCGAGTTGCTATTGATCAATCCCGACGACCCGGTGGACCTGACCTACTCGGACGATTGCGAGAAGTTCATCCTGAAGATGCCCACCACACTGCTGGAAAGCATCTGCGATGAGCAGCGTTGGCACCGTCCCAGTCTTGGCGTGCGCTTCCTGCAGAACAACTACCGGCTCGAAGAGCTGGAAGGCTTCGTCAACCTGCTGGCGATGGTCTGCCAGGAGGCCGAAGCCAGCGACGCGCTGCCAAGGGTGCAGGAGCATTACGCGCAGATCGTCGCGAGCAAGATGCTCAGCCTGATGAAGACCAACGTCAGCCGCGAGAGCCTGGGCTGCCAGGAGGCTTCCTTCGATCGCATCCTGGCCTATATCGAGCACAACCTGAAACAGGACATCAGCAGCGAATTCCTCGCCCGCCAGGCCAGCATGAGCCTGCGCTCCCTCTACGCGCTGTTCGAGCGCCACCTGGGCACCACGCCCAAGCACTACATCCGCCAGAAGAAGCTGGAGCGCATTCGCGCCTGCCTGGCCGACCCCAGCTGCAACGTACGCAACGTCACCGAGCTGGCGCTGGACTACGGCTTCCTGCACCTGGGGCGCTTCTCCGAGAGCTACAAGAGCCTGTTCGGCGAACTGCCGTCGGATACGCTGAAGCGGCGCGGGCTCTGATCCCACCTGCTTTCCTCCTTGTGGGAGCGAATTCATTCGCGATCGGGCCCTCAGCGGCGACGACAACGGCAATGCTGCACGTTGCCTTCGCGAATGAATTCGCTCCTACAGGCGTTCACCACCGCTTTGCAAAAAACGGATAGCGATCTGCACAAAGCGGATATTGCCGTTTGCCCCGCATCCCTAACCTGACCTGGCCTGAACAATAACAACGGAGGCCCTGGCCATGTCCCTGGGATTCGATTTCCTGCACTCGCTGCTTGAGGATGACAAAGAGAAGGGCGTCTACCGCTGCAAGCGGGAGATGTTCACCGACCCGCGTCTGTTCGAACTGGAAATGAAACATATCTTCGAAGGTAACTGGATCTATCTCGCCCACGAGAGCCAGATTCCCGAGAAGAACGACTACCTCACCCTCAACATGGGGCGCCAGCCGATCTTCATCGCGCGCAACAAGGACGGGGTACTCAACGCTTTCCTCAACGCCTGCAGCCATCGCGGTGCACAGCTGTGCCGGCACAAGAGCGGCAACCGTTCCTCCTATACCTGCCCGTTTCATGGCTGGACGTTCAACAACTCCGGCAAGCTGCTGAAAGTGAAGGACCCGGCCGAAGCCGGCTATCCGTCCAGCTTCAACTGCGAGGGCTCCCACGACCTGACGAAAGTGGCTCGCTTCGAGTCTTATCGCGGCTTCCTCTTCGGCAGCCTGAATGCCGACGTGAAACCCCTGGTCGAGCATCTCGGCGAGTCCGCCAAGATCATCGATATGATCGTCGACCAGTCCCCCGAGGGCCTGGAAGTCCTGCGCGGATCAAGCAGCTACATCTACGAGGGCAACTGGAAGCTGACCGCCGAGAACGGCGCCGACGGCTACCACGTGAGCTCCGTGCACTGGAACTACGCCGCCACCCAGAACCAGCGCAAGCAGCGCGAAGCGGGCGAAGAAATCAAGACCATGAGTGCTGGCAGCTGGGCCAAGAACGGCGGCGGCTTCTACTCCTTCGACCACGGCCACCTGCTGCTCTGGACCCGCTGGGCCAACCCCGAAGATCGTCCGCTCTACGAGCGCCGCGATGAACTCGTCCAGGACTTCGGCAAGGCTCGTGCCGACTGGATGATCGAGAACTCCCGCAACCTCTGCCTGTACCCGAACGTGTACCTGATGGACCAGTTCAGCTCGCAGATCCGTATCGCCCGGCCGATTTCTGTCAACCAGACCGAGATCACCATCTACTGCATCGCGCCGAAAGGCGAGAGTCCGGACGCCCGCGCCAAGCGCATCCGCCAGTACGAAGACTTCTTCAACGTCAGCGGCATGGCCACCCCGGACGACCTCGAGGAATTCCGCTCCTGTCAGCTGGGCTATCAGGGCAGCCGTGGCTGGAACGACATGTCCCGTGGTGCCGAGCACTGGGTCGAAGGCGCCGATGCCGCCGCCCAGGAAATCGACCTGCACCCGTTGCTTTCCGGCGTACGCACCGAAGACGAAGGCCTGTTCGTGCTGCAGCACAAGTACTGGCAGGAGACCATGCTCAAGGCCGCCGCGGCCGAGCAGCAACTGATCCCCGTGGAGGCCGTGCAATGAGCATCTCTTACGACGCCGTGCGCGACTTCCTCTATCGCGAAGCGCGCTACCTGGACGACAAGGACTGGGACAACTGGCTGGAGCTGTACGCCAGCGACGCCAGTTTCTGGATGCCTTCCTGGGACGATCGCGACGAGCTGACCATCGATCCGCAGACTGAAATCTCGCTGATCTGGTACGGCAGCCGCGGCGGCCTGGAAGACCGCGTCTTCCGCATCAAGACCGACCGTTCCAGCGCGACCATGCCGGACACTCGCACCTCCCACAACATCAGCAACATCGAGATCCTCGAAGTGGCCGACGGGCAGTGCAAGGTGCGTTTCAACTGGCACACCCTGAGCTTCCGCTACAAGACCGTGGACAGCTACTTCGGCACCAGCTTCTACACCCTCGACGTGCGCGGCGAGAGCCCGCTGATCAAGGCGAAGAAGGTCGTTCTCAAGAATGACTACGTTCGCCAAGTGATCGACATCTACCACATCTGAGGGCACGGTCATGACTCACAAAATCGCACTGACTTTCGAAGACGGCGTCACCCGTTTCATCGACGCCACCCCGAGCGAAACCGTGGCCGATGCGGCCTATCGCCAGGGCATCAATATCCCGCTGGACTGCCGCGACGGCGCCTGCGGCACCTGCAAGTGCTTCGCTGAAGCCGGCCGCTACGACCTGGGCCAGGACTACATCGAGGACGCCCTTAGCGAGGACGAAGCCGCACAGGGCTACGTGCTCACCTGCCAGATGCGCGCCGAGAGCGACTGCGTGGTGCGCGTACCTGCGTCCTCCGACGTCTGCAAGACCCAGCAGGCCAGCTTCGAGGCCAGCATCAGTGCGGTCCGCCAGCTGTCCGACAGCACCATCGCGTTGTCCATCAAGGGCGAGTCCCTGAGCAAGCTGGCCTTCCTGCCGGGCCAGTACGTCAACCTGCAAGTGCCGGGCAGCGAACAGACCCGCGCCTACTCCTTCAGCTCCTTGCAGAAGGACGGTGAAGTCAGTTTCCTGATCCGCAATGTCCCCGGCGGCCTGATGAGCAGCTTCCTCACCGGCCTGGCCAAGGCTGGCGACAGCATGTCCCTGGCCGGCCCGCTTGGCAGCTTCTACCTGCGTGACATCCGTCGTCCTCTGCTGCTGCTTGCTGGCGGTACCGGCCTTGCGCCCTTCACCGCGATGCTGGAGAAAATTGCGGAAGAGGGCAGCGAGCACCCGCTGCACCTGATCTATGGCGTGACCCACGACCACGACCTGGTCGAGATGGACAAGCTGGAAGCCTTCGCCGCGCGCATCCCCAACTTCACCTTCAGCGCTTGCGTGGCCAGTCCGGACAGCAGCTATCCGCAGAAGGGCTACGTGACCCAGCACATCGCGCCCAAGCACCTCAACGACGGCGACGTGGATGTCTACCTGTGTGGCCCGCCGCCCATGGTCGAGGCGGTCAGCCAGTACATCCGCGAGCAGGGCATTTCGCCGGCGAACTTCTACTACGAGAAGTTCGCCGCCAGCGCGGCTTGAAGCGCCCCTCTCCCGCTTGCGGGAGAGGGGCCGGGGAGAGGGCCGTTCAGCTGACTCGGACGTCACCCTCTCCCCAACCCTCTCCCTGAAGGGAGAGGGGGCTGATCCGTATCCCGGATCCAATCCGCGATACCAGAACCCAATTGCAGGGGCTGCCATGTACAAGAGATTCCAAGACAAAGTCGCGGTCGTTACTGGCGCGGCGCAGGGCATCGGTCGTCGCGTTGTCGAGCGGCTGGTGGAAGAGGGCGCGCACGTCGTTGCCGTGGATCGCTCTGAACTGGTCTTCGAACTGCAGGGCGAACTGAGTGCCGCCGCCTCGATGCTGGCGCTCACCGCCGACCTGGAACAGTTCACCGAGTGCCACCGTGTAGCTGCCGCCGCGGTGGAGCGCTTCGGCCGCCTGGACATCCTGATCAACAACGTGGGCGGGACCATCTGGGCCAAGCCCTACGAGCATTACCAGCAGCACGAGATCGAGGCCGAAGTGCGTCGCTCGCTGTTCCCCACGCTCTGGTGCTGTCACGCCGCGCTGCCTTATATGCTGGAGCAGGGCGCGGGCGCCATCGTCAACGTGTCCTCCATCGCCACCCGTGGGGTGAATCGCGTCCCCTACGGCGCCGCCAAGGGCGGAGTGAACGCCCTGACTGCCTGCCTCGCCTTCGAGAACGCCGAGCGCGGTATCCGCGTCAACGCCACCGCGCCGGGTGGTACCGAAGCGCCGCCGCGTCGCATCCCGCGCAACACGGCCCAGCAGAGCGAACAGGAGAAGGTCTGGTACCAGCAGATCGTCGACCAGACGATCGACAGCAGTCTGATGAAGCGCTACGGCACCATCGACGAGCAGGCCGGCGCCATCCTCTTCCTGGCCTCCGACGACGCCTCCTACATCACCGGCGTGACCCTGCCGGTGGGCGGAGGTGACCTGGGATAACAGCCAGTGGGAGCGAATTCATTCGCGAATGAACTCGCTCCCACAAGAGGTCTCCTGCAGAGCAATACCGGACAGGCAACGTCACGCGCCCGTCCCTGCGGTTTCTACACAACAAAAACAAAAGAGACAGATGCCATGCGAAAACTCGACGTACACGAGATCATCGATAACGCGCGCTTCACGCCCTTCCACTGGATGGTGATGTGCTGGTGCGCACTCCTGCTCATCTTCGACGGCTATGACCTGTTCATCTACGGCGTGGTACTGCCGGTACTGATGAAGGAGTGGGGCCTGACCCCGCTGGAAGCCGGCGCCCTGGGCAGCTACGCGCTGTTCGGGATGATGTTCGGCGCGCTGTTCTTCGGCCCTCTGGCTGACAGGATCGGCCGCAAGAAGGGCATCGCCATCTGCTTCGTGCTTTTCTCCGGTTTCACAGTCCTCAATGGCTTCACCAGCTCCCCGACCGAGTTCGGCATCTGCCGCTTCATGGCGGGTCTGGGCATCGGTGGGCTTATGCCCAACGTGGTGGCGCTGATGAACGAGTATGCGCCGAAGAAACTGCGCAGCACCCTGGTCGCCATCATGTTCAGCGGCTATTCCCTGGGCGGCATGCTGTCCGCCGGCGTGGGCATCTACATGCTCCCGCGTTTCGGCTGGGAAGCCATGTTCTTCGCCGCCGCCGTTCCGCTGCTGATGCTGCCGCTGATCCTCTGGTACCTGCCCGAATCGGTCGGCTTCCTGCTGCGCCAGGGCCGTGTCGAGCAGGCGCGCGCCATCCTCAAGCGCGTCAACCCGCAGCTCGAACTGCGTGATGACGACCTCCTGGAACTCACCGAAGCGAAGAAACAAGGCGCTCCGGTGCTGGAGCTCTTCCGCGAAGGCCGTGCGCTGCGCACCCTGATGATCTGGGTAGCGTTCTTCTGCTGCCTGTTGATGGTCTACGCCCTGAGTTCCTGGCTGCCGAAGTTGATGGCCAACGCCGGCTACAGCCTGGGCTCCAGCCTGTCGTTCCTGCTCGCCCTGAACTTCGGCGGCATGTTCGGCGCCATTGCCGGCGGCTTCCTCGGTGACCGCTTCAAC
Source organism: Pseudomonas sp. JS3066 (assembly GCF_036328175.1). Taxonomy (NCBI): domain Bacteria; kingdom Pseudomonadati; phylum Pseudomonadota; class Gammaproteobacteria; order Pseudomonadales; family Pseudomonadaceae; genus Pseudomonas; species Pseudomonas sp. JS3066. The sequence goes on along the minus strand of NZ_CP143312.1, from coordinate 2,606,059 downwards.
CTGCCGAAGGTGGTTGCCGCCTTCTTCATCGTCGCGGCCGTCTCCATCAGCCTGCTGGGCTTCAAGAGTCCGACTCCGGTGCTCTACCTGCTGATCGGGATCGCCGGTGCCACCACCATCGGCACGCAGATCCTGTTGTACGCCACCGCCGCGCAGTTTTACGGCCTGGCGATCCGTTCGACCGGTCTCGGTTGGGCCTCGGGTATCGGTCGCAACGGTGCCATCGTCGGCCCGCTGCTGGGCGGTGCGCTGCTGGGTATCAACCTGCCGCTGCAACTGAACTTCATGGCCTTCGCCATTCCCGGTGCCATTGCCGCCCTGGCCATGTGCTTCGTCCACCTGCAGCAAACCCGCGTTGCACCGCTGGCGACCGCTGCACAGGGCTGAGTCCAACCACGCGTCGCACCACTGGCCAGGAGGCAGCATGCGCACCTTGTTCAAGGACTGTTCATTGTCCGCTGTGGTGGCGGGTTTCATCGCCACCATGATTTCCTACGCCGGCCCCCTGGTCATCGTGTTCCAGGCGGCCGAGAGCGGCGGCATGCCGGCCGAACTGCTGTCCTCCTGGGTGTGGGCTATCTCCATCGGTAGCGGGGTGCTGGGGATCGTCCTCAGCCTGCGCTACCGGGTGCCGGTGATCATCGCCTGGTCGGCGCCGGGCTCGGCACTGCTGGTGTCGATGCTGCCGGGTATCAGCGCCGCTGAGGCGGTGGGCGCCTATGTGATGGCCAACGCTATCATCCTGCTGGTGGGCCTGTCAGGCGCCTTTGACCGCATCGTCGGCAAGCTGCCAGCGGCCATCTCCGCGGCGATGCTGGCGGGCATCCTGTTCAGCTTTGGCACCCGGCTATTCACCTCCCTCAAGGACGAACCGGCGATGGTGATGGCGATGTTCATCACCTACCTGGTGGTGCGGCGCCTGTCGTCGCGTTACGCGGTAATGGCCGTGCTGCTGGTGGGCTGCACCATCGCCGCTGGCAGTGGCCAGCTCAACACCTCGGCCCTGGTGATCGGCTTCGCCACCCCGGAATGGGTGACGCCGGCTTTCAGCTGGCACGGGTTGTTCAACATCGCGCTGCCGCTGGTAATGGTGGCCCTGACCGGGCAGTTCGTGCCTGGCGTGGCCGTGCTGCGCAATGCCGGTTACCCGACCCCGGCGAGCCCGATCATTTCCGCCAGCGGTCTGGGCAGTCTGTTGCTGGCGCCTTTCGGTTGCCACGGCCTGACCCTGGCGGCCATCACCGCGGCCATCTGCACTGGCCGCGAGGCCCATGAGGACCCAGCCCGGCGTTACGTCTCCGGCGTTGTGGGTGGGGTGTTCTACCTGTTGCTGGGGGTCTTCGGCGCAACCCTGGTATCGATCTTCACCGCGCTGCCCAAGGAGCTGATCGCCGCACTCGCGGGCCTGGCACTGTTCGGCGCCATCGCCGGTGCGCTGGCCGGGTCCATGGCTGTGCCCGAAGACCGCGAGTCCGCCCTGATCACCTTCCTGGTCACAGCGTCGGGGATGTCCTTCCTCGGTCTGTCGGCTGCGTTCTGGGGGCTGATCTTCGGCATCTTCGCCCACCTGCTGCTGACTGCCCGCCGCATACCCAAGGCTTCACCGGAACGGGAGGAGGTGCTCGAACCCAATCCCTGACCTGACCCGGTGATGGAACGACTGCGGGAGCTGTCCGCAGCCATCGCCACACCTTCCCCGACTTGCGTGCATGGCCCCGAAAGAGGGTCGGCGGGGAAGCTTTGTCCCAATAAAAACAAGAGCGACGAAATGACCAACACCACGAGCAAGCTTTCCGTAATGCTTTGCGCCAGCGTCAGCGCCGGCTTCGCCCAGGCCACCGAGTCCGGATTCATCGAGGACTCCACCGCGACCCTGCAGGCGCGCAACTACTACTTCAGCCGTGACTATTCCGACATCGTCGGCGCTAACAAGCAGTCCAAGGCCGAAGAATGGGCCCAGGGCTTCATCCTTAACTTCAAGTCCGGCTACACGCCTGGCGCGGTGGGTTTCGGCCTCGATGCCATCGGCACCCTCGGCATCAAGCTCGACAGCAGCCCTGACCGGGTCAATACCGGCCTGCTGCCGGTGAAGGAAGACGGCAGGGCAGCCGACGATTACAGCCGCCTGGGCGTGGCCGGCAAGATGCGTTTTTCCAAGACCGAGCTGAAAGTCGGCGAGTTGCAACCCAATCTGCCGGTGCTGGTGTTCAGCGATATCCGCCTGCTGCCGCCGAGCTACCAGGGCGCGAGCATCACCTCCAACGAAGTCGCCGGACTGACCTTGCAGGGCGGCCACCTCACCAGCACCAGCCTGCGCAACGAGGCGGGTGACGACAAGATGCAGGCCATGCTCGGACACGTGCCGCAGCGTCAGGTATCCAGCGACGCTTTCAACTACGCTGGCGCCGATTACGCCTTCAATTCCAATCGCACCACGCTCAGCGCCTGGTATGCGCAGCTGGAAGATATCTACGACCAGCGCTTCTTCGGCCTCAAGCACAGCGAGCCGGTGGGCAACTGGGTGCTGGGCGCCAACGTCGGCTACTTCGACTCCAGCGAAGACGGCAAGAAACTGATTGGCGACATCGACAACCAGGCCTTCTTCTCACTGCTGTCGGCCAAGCGTGGCGGCCATACCTTCTATGTCGGCTATCAGGCGATGTATGGCGACAGCTCATTCCCGCGCGTGTTCGCCAACGTCAGCCCGCTAGGTAACGAAGTGCCCACCTACGAGTTCGCCTTCGCCGACGAACGCTCCTGGCAGGTGCGCTATGACTATGACTTCGCCGCCCTCGGCATTCCCGGCCTGGTGGCCAGTACCCGCTACATCACCGGAGACAACGTGGATACCGGCCAGGGCTTCGAAGGCAAGGACCGGGAGCGCGACCTGGACATCAGCTACGCCTTCCAGAGCGGCGCCCTCAAGGGACTCGGCGTGCGTGTGCGCAACGTTATGGCGCGCTCCAACTACCGCACCGATATCGACGAGAACCGGCTGATCCTGTCCTACACCTGGACGCTGTTCTGAGTTCGAGCGCCGCTGCCCGGCATGGGCACGGACTGCTTTACCTGTAGGGGCGATTTCAATCGCCAAGCGGGACATAGGCCCGCCACGTTCAGGCCCAGATGGGGGCAGCCGCGCTGCCCTTGGCGAATGAATTCGCCCCTACAGGATCTTGTATCCCGCGATATGGAAGGAGTTCCTTTCAATGCCCCGCAAACCCCTCGCCGCACTGCTGCTTGGCAGTGGCGGCGTGCTCTCCCTGTTGGCCTTCCTGACGGCTAGCGGATGGCTGATGGCCGGTACTCTCGCCGCCCTCGTTGCCGCTGGCCTGCTGTATCACTTCCAGCCGCCGCTAGTGGTTGAAGTGCGCGTGGAGGTGCCGGTCGAGCGAGTCGCCCGAGTAGTCGCCGCTACCGAGCCGGAGCCGGTCCGCATCCCCTCGAATGCTCACCTGCAAGGTCCACTGGACGAGTTGCTCGATGCCATTCTCCATTGCGAGTCAGACATGCAGTACGCCAACGCCCTGGCTCGCGCCGCAGGCGAGAAGGTCCAGCTGGGCGCGGAAAGCATGCAGGCCACGGCCGGGGCTATCGGCGAGCTGGATGCCTACATGGCCCACATCGGCCAGGTGTTCAACGAGCTGGGCAGCCAGTCCATGCGCATCGGCGCCATCGTCGGCAGCATCCAGGACATCGCAAAGCAGACCAACCTGCTGGCGTTGAATGCCGCCATCGAAGCAGCGCGGGCCGGTTCCCATGGTCGCGGCTTCGCCGTGGTGGCGGATGAAGTGCGCAACCTGTCGCTGCGCGCCAATGAGTCCAGTGGGCAGATTCGCCTGATTGCCGAGGGCCTGCAAAAGGCGGCCGAGGAGGCGAGGGCGGGCATGGAGCATGTCAGCGGATCAACCCGCGCGGGACTGGAAAAGTCCGCCGCGGCCCTCCATGCAATGGGTGAGATGAGGGCCGGTGCGGCGGCACGGGTCGAGATCGTCGAACGGATCGTCCAGCGCCTCGCCGGGCAGCGAGGGCTGGCACAACGGATGGCGGGGTTGTTGGAACAGGGCGCCTGAGGACGCCCTGCGGCGTCAGGCGTTGACGTTAACCACCACCCGGCCGCGCACCTTGCCGGCCAGCAGGTCGTCTGCCACGGCGATGGCATCGCCCAGGCCGATCTCGCGGGTGATGGCGTCCAGCTGGGCGATATCCAGGTCCCGTGCCAGTCGGTCCCAGGCTTCGATGCGCTCGGCGCGTGGGCGGGTGACGCTATTGATGCCCAGCAGGCTCACGCCACGCAGGATGAACGGTGCCACGCTGGCGGGGAAATCCATGCCCTGGGCCAAGCCACAGGCGGCAACAGCACCGTCGGCACGGAGTCCGGCGCAGACGTTGGCGAGGGTATGGCTGCCCACCGAATCAATGGCGGCGACCCAGCGTTCCTTGGCCAGCGGGCGACCTGGTTCGGACAGCTCCGCGCGGTCGATGATTTCGGCAGCACCCAGGCCCTTCAGATAATCCACTTCACTGGTACGGCCGGTGGCCGCGACAACGCGGTAACCGAGGCGAGCAAGCAGTGCGATGGAAAAACTGCCCACGCCGCCGTTGGCGCCGGTGACCAACACATCACCCTGGCCGGGTTTCAGGCCGTGGCGCTCCAGTGCCAACAGGCAGAGCATGGCGGTGTAGCCGGCAGTGCCGATGGCCATGGCCTGGCGCGGGGTGAAGGCGCTGGGCAGTGGGATCAGCCAGTCACCTTTCAGGCGGGCCTTCTGCGCCAGTCCGCCCCAATGGGTTTCGCCCACGCCCCAGCCATTGAGCACGACCGCGTCGCCCACCTGGTAGTCCGGGTGGCTGCTGCTCTCTACCGTGCCGGCCAGGTCGATGCCCGGCACCATGGGGAACTGCCGTACCACCGGGCTCTTGCCGGTAATGGCCAACCCATCCTTGTAGTTCAGGGTGCTGTAGGCCACGCGAACCGTGACGTCGCCTTCCGGCAACTGCGCTTCATCCAGTTGGGTATTGCGGGCGCGGTAACCGGCCTCGTCTTTCTCGATCAGGATTGCGTCGAACATGCTTGCACCTCCAATTAGACCACTCGTCTATAAATAGCCCCGGAAAACCGCGCGCCCGTTGGGCTAGCGCGGCAGTCCGGCTAAAAAACCTTTGAAGAAAACATCCAGCGGAACGTTGTCCCGCGTCAGCCGGGCACGCAACACAGCACCTTCCCAGCCGATCCAGAAGAATGCCGCAAGCCCGTCGCAGTCCGCCTTCGCCGACAACTCACCAGCCGCACGGGCTTCGCGCAGGCATTGGGCCAGGCGGTCCTGCCAATTGCACAGGATGGCCTCCAGTTCCAGGCGGAAACCCTCCGGCAGGATAGCCACTTCCTGGCCAAGGTTGCCCACCAGGCAACCTCGGCAGAACTGGTGGCGGAGCATGCCGGCCTTGGCATCTTCGACGAAGTTGTCGAGGCGTTGCAGCGGGGGCACGTCCTCTTGCAGCAGGTAGCGATCGAGCTTGTGGGCGAAGTAGCCGGCATAGCTCTGCAGCACCGCCTGCCCGAAGGCTTCCTTGCTGTCGAAGTAGTGATAGAACGAGCCCTTCGGCACACCCACGCGTTTGAGCACCGCGTCGATACCAGTGGACATGAATCCCTGCTCGGTCAGGATCTCCATGCCGCAGCGAATCAGCGCGGCACGGGTATCGGCGAAGTCGCGGTCGACCTTGGGCGGCCGGCCGCGGCGGGGTTTGGGTGGAGTGTCGGTCATGGGGATGAGATTTTAGACTGATCGTCTAGAAGGTCAATCACTACGAATGTCTCACAGGGGCACCACAGGGATCATTGCCACTGGGCGTTATCAGAGCGGTCCGATTTCCACCTTGCCGTCGTGACGGTCGTTCATCCAGCGCAGTACCTGTTCGCCGAATTCGGGCGGAGCCTTGCGTGCGACGCGACGCACCAGGTCGAGCACGGTTTGCTGGGCGAGGGCTTCTTCCATGCGTTTCTGCGCCTGCTGCATCACGGCGTGGATGGAGCAGGGGTCGGCAACGGCCCAGTTCGGCGCCGGGCAGTCACTCCCGAAGATGGCGCAACGCTCGCGCACGCCCCGGCATTCGAAGATCTGCTTTTCGCCATCGATGGCGCGGACGATATCCAGCACGCTGATCTGGTCGGCAGGCCGTGCCAGGCGGAAACCGCCGCGCACGCCTTCGGTTGCTGCCACCAGGCCCGCTCGCGCCAGGCGGGTGAATACCTTGGCCAGCAATTCCGGTGGTACGCCCTGCAATTCGGCCAGGGTGCGCACGCTGGCTTCGCGACCGTCGCCTTTTTCGTCCGCCAGGTAGAGGAGGCAATGGATGCCGTACTCCACGCCTGCACTGTACAAAGCCATGGGTAACTCCGACTAATTGTGTCGCCATTGTTGCGACTGTTCTCTATTGCTCTTCCCGTGTTTCGAGCTTCCTTCAGGAAGCCTTCTATCACTTCATACGCCTTAATGCTAAAGGATTGAAGCCTTAACGCCCAGATTTGTCGCGGCGTGAAGCGAATGATGGCGACGAGCGGCACTCCCCGGCAAGAAAAAACGCTTGCCGAAATTAACTACGACTAATACAGTCGTAGTTAGCCGGTGTGGTTAGGGGCGATGACCTCACAGCCCGGCATGTAGATGTCGGGCGCATCCGCCCGGAATAACCTCGCTTTTCGCCTTGTGGAGAAAACTATGAAACAACGCATTCTGATTGTCGGCGCCGGTTTCGGTGGTATGTGGAGCGCCTTGAGCGCGACTCGCTTGCTGGACCAGCATGGCCGCCACGACGTCGAAGTGGTGGTACTTGCACCCCAGGCCGAGCTGCGCGTACGTCCGCGCTTCTACGAACCCGAGGTGCACAAGATGGTGGCACCGCTGGGTGAGCTGTTCGACGCAGTGGGCGTTACCTTTGTCAAAGGCTTCGCCGAACGTATCGATGTCGAGGGCAAGCGCGTCGGTTATCGTGGTGTCGACGGCCAGTTCGCTGAACTGAGCTACGACCGCTTGGTCCTGGCCACTGGAAGCCACGTAGTGCGCCCGGCAATGTCTGGCGTCGAACACGCTTTCGATGTCGACCAACTGGATGAGGCAATTCGACTGGATCGCCACATCCAGTCCCTGGCCGAGCGTCCCCAGTCCATCAGTCGCAACACCGTGGTTGTCGCCGGTGGCGGTTTCACCGGTATCGAGACCGCTGCCGAAATGCCGGCCCGCCTACGTGCAGTGCTTGGCGAGGGCGCTGATGTCCGAGTGATCGTCGTCGACCGTGGCAGCGAAATCGGTGCAGCACTGGGCGAGGGGCCGCGCAGGGCCATCGTCGAGGCGTCCACCGAACTGGGTATCGAGTGGCGCCTGAACAGCGGCGTGGCTTCGGTGGATGCCGCCGGGGTAACCCTCTTCAGTGGTGAGCGCATCGAAGCGGACACCGTGATCTGGACCGTTGGCGTGCGCGCCAGCTCGCTGACCGAGCAGGTTCCGGCGGAGCGTGACGGCCAGGGCCGTCTCCACGTAAACGCCAATCTGCAGGTGCATGGACATGACGACGTGTTCGCTACCGGCGACGTTGCCCGCGCGGCATGCGACGACCAGGGCAACCATGCACTGATGTCCTGCCAGCACGCGATCGCCCTGGGGCGTTCCGCCGGCAACAACGTCGCCGCCAGCCTGCTGGGCGTCGCGTCGATCCCCTACAGCCAGCCCAAGTACGTCACCTGCCTGGATCTCGGCGCCTGGGGGGCCGTGTTCACCGAAGGTTGGGACCGCCAGATCAAGTTCGAACGCCAGGAAGGCAAGTCCATCAAGCAGCAGATCAACTCCGTGTGGATCTATCCGCCGGCGGCTGATCGCGCCACCGCGCTGGCTGCCGCCGATCCGCTGATCCCGGTTGTTGCCTGATACCCGTAGTCGCTAACCAATCGTCTGGGTCGCCCGTCCTGTAACGGGCGATCCCAGGCCCCGATCTACATGCCCGGAGCCTGCCATGAGCCTGACGGTCATGATTCTCACCCGCCCCCTGGCTGCCGCAGCCATCGAACAGATCATCAGCCAGTGCCTGCCCGGCGTCGCCTGGACGCTCCAGTCGATATCGGCCGAAGGTTGCGCCTGGCGTCTGCACCTTTGCATCGATCCGTGCGCCGAGCCGGTGTGCGGCATGTTCTCCTCGATCGTGGCCAACGAATGGCTGACAGGCATTGAGTTCGTGTCACCAGCACCTACCGAGTGTTCGCTGTCGCAGGCAGCTACTTTCCAGTAACGGTCTCGAATGCACTGGCAATCGCATCGGCGACCACAGGCACCCGCGGGCATGGCACACATCCTTGGCGGACGGACCCGCGATTCCATGCTTTTGGATGGTGCCGACCGGTGCTTGTTGGAACCATAGTCCGGCTCTAGCCTCAAGCATGGCTTTGCCACGCGTGGTCCTGACAACAAGCACAAGGAACCGCCATGACCGCCCAATCGAACCCATCGTCCGATCTACTCGATGTGCTGATCGTCGGCGCCGGTCTATCCGGTATCGGCGCCGCCTGTTACCTGAAGCGGGACCAACCCTCCAAACGCTTCCAGGTACTCGAAGCGCGCAACGACCTGGGCGGTACCTGGGACCTGTTCCGCTATCCCGGCATCCGCTCGGATTCCGACCTCTATACCTTCGGCTTCGAGTTCAAGCCCTGGAAGGACGAGAAGGCGATCGCCGATGCCAGCGCGATCATGGGGTACCTGCGCGAAACCGTGGCGGAGCATTGCATCGAGCAGCACATTCGCTACGGCCAGAAGGTGGTGTCGGCGGACTGGCATAGCGAACGTGGCTGCTGGGAAGTGCTGGTGGAGGATGTCGCGACTGGCCAGCGCAGCATCGTACGCAGCCGCTGGCTGTTCTCGGCAGGTGGGTACTACCGCTATGACCAGGGTTTCGCCCCTGCTTTCGAGGGCGTCGAACGATTCCGAGGGCAGGTGATCCATCCGCAGCACTGGCCGGAGGCCCTGGATTACAGCGGCAAGCGCGTCGTGGTGATCGGCAGCGGCGCCACCGCCGTGACTTTGGTGCCGGCGATGGCCGAAAAGGCAGCCCACGTGACCATGCTGCAACGCACGCCGAGCTACGTGATTCCGCTGCCGGCGAAGGATCCGATCGCACTGCTGCTGCGCAAGTTGCTTCCGGAGCAAACCGCCTACGCCCTGGTTCGCTACAAGAACGCCAAGGTGGCGCTGGCCATGTGGCGCTTCTGCCAGCGCTTTCCCAATGCCGCGCGGCGCATCATCCGCTTCGTCAACCAGCGTGCGTTGCCCAGGGACTACCCGGTCGATCAGCACTTCAACCCGCCCTACAACCCTTGGGACCAGCGTCTGTGCGTCGTACCGGACAGCGACTTGTTCCGGGCGCTGGGCAGCGGCAAGGCGTCCATCGTCACCGATCACATCGAGACCTTTACCGAGCAGGGCGTACGCCTGAAGTCCGGCGCGGAACTGGAGGCGGACATCGTCATCACTGCGACGGGCCTCAACGTGCAGGTGTTCGGCGGTGTCCAGCTTTCCCGCGACGGCCAGCCCATCGCCTGGAACGAAACGGTCGCCTACAAGGGCATGATGCTGTCCGGCATTCCCAACTTCGCTTTCGCGGTGGGCTACACCAACGCATCCTGGACGCTCAAGGTGAGCCTGCTCTGCGAGCACTTCTGCCGATTGCTGGGCTACATGGATGACCACGACCACGCCGTATGCCAGCCCCTTGCTCCAGCGGGCATGGAGACCCGGCCGCTGCTGGATTTCGGTGCCGGCTACGTGCAGCGTGTCCTGGCCAACCTGCCGCGCCAGGGGCCGGGCATGCCCTGGGTGATGTCCATGGATTACTTCAAGGATGTGAAGCTGCTGCGCAAAGGCCCGGTCGCCGATGCCTGCCTGCAATTCTCCGCCGTACCGGCTGTTCATTCGCCTGCATCGCCTGAAGCGGCGATGGCGCTGGACGGCGCGTCCTGACGCTTGCCGTGCCGCGAGAGGGGATGCCCACTCGCGGCACGGCATTGCGGCTCAGGCGGCTGCGGTGTTCTTCAGACCCAGTACTTCGATGGGCTCGATGCTCGGCGGGTAGGCGAGCATTTCCGCTGCGTTAGCCATCAGTGCGGCGGCGATGGGACCGTTCAGGTGAGCCTGGCGGCCGGCTTCGTCGATGAAGGCATCGAATACACCGAAGGTCGTTGGCGACAAACGCAGGGCGAACCAGAGCGGCGTGGTGGCTTCCTGGTTGGCCAGGGCCAGTCCGGTCTCCAAAAAGGCGGCCACATCGGCCTCCTTACCGGGCTTGGCTTCCAGTCGGGCGAACAGTGCGAGCTTGATCATTGCGCTTTCTCCTAAAGGCGATCCCACATGGGAACGGCCCAAAGGTACGGCCACGACTGGATGTATCGATATTGGCGAGAATGACATCTTTGGTATCGATATTGCCGGAACCCTCAGCTCAGTAATTTCGGCAACGTCCCGCTGACGCTGTTATCGCATGGCGTCAGGGTCTTGCGGGCTCGCCCCTCAACTGTTCCCGCAAGAGTTCCAGGTAACGGGTGGCACCCAGCCCGCGCGGACGGGCCTTGATCCACACCACGTCTACCCAGAGCCGCAACTGGCTGGCCATGTTGTCGAAGACCACTTCGGTGAGCGTGCCCGATGCCAGCAAGGGCTGGATCAGCGGCTGCGGCAGGTATGCCCAGCCAAGGCCCGCCTGCACCAGGTCGAGGGTTGCCAGGTAGCTGTCGGTCAGCCAGACCCGGTGCGACAGCACGATCTGCGGATCGGACGCGGTGGGTTCGCCAGTGGCGACGATGATCTGGCGGGTGTCGGCCATCTGCGCTTCACCCAGGGGCAACTGCCCACCCGCAGCCGGGAAACCGGGCGCCGCCACGGCGACCAGCAACTGGCTGCCAGCCTCGAGAAAGGCCTCGCGCTCGTCGATTCCTGGTCGCTCGAATACCAGTGCCAGTTGCACGCTACCCTCATGCAGCATGCGCACAGCTTCGGATTGCGAAGCCGAGCGCACCTCGATCTCCAGTGTTGGAAACTCACGGGCCAGGATCGCCAGCGGGCGGCTCCAGGCGCCCGTTTGGAGCTCGGGCGCCATGGCCAGGACCAGGCGTCGCTCCAGGCCCTGATGCAATTGCAGCGCATGGGCGTCCAGCAGGTTGAGCTGGCTGGCGACCTGCCGCGCCTGGGGCTCCAATGCAAGGGCCGCCGCTGTTGGCAGCGCCTTGCGCGTGGCGCGATCGAACAGCGGCATGTCCAGTTCGGCCTCCAGCTGGGCGATGGCCATGCTGACGGCGGATGGCACGCGACCAAGGTTTCGCGCGGCCGCGGAGAAGGAACCGCCGTCCAGCACGGCAAGGAACACTTTCAGGGATTCGCTGGTAAAGGCCATGTTGTTTTCAGTTTTCCTGATGACAGTTGTCTTTTTCTATCAGGAGCGCGCACGTAATTTCTACTCCAGCGATGACAACGAGCATGAGGAGCTTGAAATGACCCAAACGAATTGTCAGGGCCAGGTGGCACTGGTCAGTGGTGCCGGCAGCGAACTGGGAATCGGCATGGCCATTGCCCGCAGGCTCGGGGCTGCCGGGGCGAAGCTGATCGTCACGGCGAGCAGCGCGCGTATTGCCGAACGGGTGGCCGAGCTGCGCGCGGAGGGCTTCGAGGCGGAAGGCCGGGCGGCGGACCTGACCGATGAAACCCAGGTTCGCGCGCTGGCTGACTGGGCCGAAGCACTCTGGGGCCGCATCGACATCCTGGTGAACAATGCCGGCATGGCCATGCAAGGCAGCCCCGAGCCTTTCGCTGAAGTCGCCAGCATGGACCTGGAAACCTGGAACCTCTCCATCTCGCGAAACCTGACCACCGCCTTCCTACTGACCCGCGCCGTGCTGCCGGGCATGCAGGTGAGGGGATATGGGCGTGTCGTGCAGATCAGCTCAACCACCGGCACCCGTGGCAGCAATCCGGGCGAAGCCGCCTACAGTGCTGCCAAGGCCGGCATGGTGGGCCTGAACATGGGATTGGCGCTGGAAGTCGCGCGCCAGGGCATCACTGTCAACTGCGTTGCGCCGGGCTGGATCGGCACTGGCTCCAGCACGGATGAAGAGCGTCATGCGGCCAGCTACGTTCCCGTGGGCCGGGCAGGGCGGCCCGAAGAGGTTGCGGCAGCGGTGGCGTTCCTCGCTTCGCCCGAAGCCAGCTACATCACCGGCGAAACGCTGGTGGTGGATGGTGGCAACTGCCTGATCGAGAACAAAGCGCCTTGAGGGAGGTGGTCACCATGAGCAATCCCGTTGTACTGGTCACGGGCGCGGCAGGCGGTGTTGGCCGGGCGTTGGTCAAACGCTTCATTCAGGGCGGCTGGCAGGTCTTCACCACCGACCTCTCGACCGAGGGGCTGGCACGACTGCAAGCGGAGCATCCTGCCTGCGGCATCTTCGCCGGCGATATCCGTCGGCCGTCGACCTGCACCGCAGTGGTCGCCGCGGCACTGGCGTCCTTCGGCCGGCTGGATGCGCTGGTCAACGCTGCCGGCGTGTGGCGCGAAGGTCCGGTGGAATCCTTCAGCGAAGAGGACTTCGATCTGGTGCTCGATGTGAACCTGAAGGCCACCTTCTTCATGTGCTCGGCCGCGATTCCACCGCTCAAGGCATCCGCTGGCGCCATCGTCAACATCTCCAGCGATGCCGGCCGCCAGGGCAACCGTAATGCGGCGGCCTACTGCGCCAGCAAGGGCGGGGTGACGTTGCTGACCAAGACCCTGGCTCTGGACCTGGCGCCATGCGGCGTGCGCTGCAACGCCGTGTCGCCCGGTGATATCGAGACGCCGATGCTGAAGTTCCAGGCCGAGCATTACGGCCAGGGCGACCCCGAAGGCTACTACCGCGAGCTGTTGGCAAAGTATCCGCAGGGCGACCGGGCCTGCTTCATCCAGCCCGAGGAGGTTGCCGAGCTGGCGTACTTCCTCTGCCAGCCAGGCGCGCGCTCGATCACCGGTGCGGACATGGCGATTGATAGGGGGGTGTCGGCGGGGAATTGAGCCATCATCGATCTGAAAAGCTCTCGTAGGCTGGACCACGCTTCACCGGTCCACCATTGGCGGTTGGCCTCGTCTGGTGGAAATAAAAAACGAGTTCCACCCTACGGGGTACCACGGAGCACTTGTAGGAGCGAGCTTGCTCGCGAACCTTCAGGGCCGGCGTTTCGCGAGCAAGCTCGCTCCTACACAAAGCCTTGGAATCCGATGTCGGCGGTTGGCCTCGTGTGGTGGAGATAGAAAACGATTTCCACCCTACGGGGTACCACGGAGCACTTGTAGGAGCGAGCTTGCTCGCGAACCTTCAGCGCCGGCGTTTCGCGAGCAAGCTCGCTCCTACACAAAGCCTTGGAATCCGATGTCGGCGGTTGGCCTCGTGTGGTGGAGATAGAAAACGAGTTCCACCCTACGGGGTGCCACGGCGCACTTGTAGGAGCGAGCTTGCTCGCGAACCTTCAGGGCAGGCGTTTCGCGAGCAAGCTTGCTCCTACACAAAGCTCAGAACCCGCTTTCCCTCAGCAATACCGCCGCTACATGGGTCAGGCCTTCGGCCAACAGGCTGCGGCGGTTGCCGTCGATCTGCAGATGGCCGCGGGTTTCGCGCAGGGTGTGCGGGGCGGCTTCAAGCTGCACCAGCACATGGAACAGCGGCGGCGTCGGCACCAGTTCCTTGCCCTGGCTGGCCACGGTCAGCGGGCCGCCGTAGCGGGAGGCGAGCATCGGGTGTTCGAGTTTGCTGACGCGGGTGCTGCCAATGGCCACCACCTTGCCGGGGATGGGCGTCGGCTGGCCTTCGGGATAGAAACTCACCGCGCTGCCTTGCACCAGACGCTGCACGTCATCCTGGTCGACGTAGGCATCCACCTGCCAGCGGCTCGGGTCCACCAGCATGCCGATGGGCTCGCGGCTGTGCACCCATTGGCCGGGGCGCCAGTCGGGGTCGAGGTCCAGCCAGCGCCCGGAGAAGGGGGCCTGGAGCTTGAGCCGGGCGATCTCCGAGCGTGCGGCACGGGCCTCCTCGAACTGCACGCGCAGGCGCTGGCGAGTGGCCAGGGCCTGGTCGGCGCCACCCGGGTCGGCGATCAGGCCGCCAAGGCGCGCCTCGTAGCTCTTCACGCTGGCTTCGCTACTGGACAGGCGCGACGAGATGTCCGGTTCCTCAAGGGTGACCAGGGTCGCGCCAGCCTCAACCTCACCGGCCGGGTGAATGGCCTGCAAGCGCGCGGGGTAGGGCGCGAAAACACGCAATTGCTGCTCCGCGCGAGCGACGCCAAGCGCATGGATCTCGCTGCGCCAGGGCACCGCCAGGAGTAGCAGGAGCGCGGCCAGCACGCCCCACCAGAAGTACCTGCGGCTATTGTGGATGGCGGCTCGATTGGCCCACCAGTGTTTCAATTCGCGCGCTATCGGCATGACGATGAACCAGGAGATTTCCACGGCGAACAGCAGTATCCCGAGCAGTTTGAAGAAGAGCAGGTAAACCGCCACGGCAATACCGAGGAACAGCACCAGGCGATAGACCCAGGTGACGATGGCGAACGCCACCAGGGCGCGGCGTTTACCGGGGCTGAAGGCTTCCGGCCAGTCTTCGTCAAGGCCTAGCAGCATGCGCCGCAGGGTGGTCCGGGCCAGGGCCGAAGAGCGCTCATGGAGGTTGGGGAAGTCAAGCAGGTCGGACAGGATGAAGTAGCCGTCAAAACGCATGAACGGACTGGCGTTCAGGGCCAGCGACAGGACCCAACTGGTCGTGGCGAGGTAGAGCAGGGCGTTGCGCAACGGGCCGGGGTCGGACAGGGCCCAACCGAGTGTGGCGAGGCCCGCCAGGGCCAGTTCGGTGAGGATGCCCGCCGAGGCGATGGCCAGGCGTTGCCGGGAGCTGCGCAGCTTCCAGCTCTCACCGGTATCGGTATAGAGCATTGGCCAGAGCACCACGAAGGCGATGCCCATGTGCCCGACGCGAAGGCCGAGGCGTGTCGCCACCAAAGCGTGGCCGAGTTCGTGAAGGGTCTTGGCCAGGGCCAGCGCCAAGGCGAAGCTGACCAGCCCGGACGCGGAGAAGGATTCCACCACCGCCGTGGTGAAGGCGTCCCATTGTTGCAATACCAGTAGCACGCCGATCACGCCCAAGGTCACCACCAGCACCCCGGTCAGTGGCCGGAACAACCAGTCCAGATAGCCCGCCAGGTGTTCCAGATGCCGTTGCGGGCGCAGCAACGGGATACGAAAGAACAGGTAGTGGTGCAGCCACCATTTCCAGTTGAGCCACGCATTGCCTTCACTGCGGGACGCCAAGCGGGCGGCGGCATCCGGCGTCGGGCGCAACAGCTGGTGCTGTTCGAGGAACTGGCGGAGCTCCAGTACCTGCTCCACATCCGGGCGCAGTGGCGTCTGTTGCTGGATGTCCTGGCAGATCCGTTGCGGCGTGTCTTCCCAGCGCAGCAGGCATTCGAACTCCAGCCAGCCAATGCGATAGAAGCGATTGATCACTGTGTCCTGGATCACCCACGCCGGCTCGCCGTCGCTGCCGGGCGCGGTCTCCAGCAGCCGCAGGTCTTCGCGCAAAGGCGGGAGCGGCATCTGCGCCGCGTCGACGATCACAGCCCGGTCCAGGCACGCAGCGCGGCGTATGGCCGGCGCAGCAGGTAGTAGCCCAGCACCACCCGCTCGCCGTAGAGCTTGGCGGTTCCGTGCAGGCCGAGGCGGGCATGTTCCGGCTGGCCTTCGATGCTGGCGAGCAGCCGGTAGGCCACTACACCCTCTTCATTGGCGCGGGCCTGGTAGCTGGTTTCCAGCACCTGGCCTTTTAGCGGCGAGAGTGGGTAGGCGGTGAGAAACAGGGTGACCTCGGCGCCGGGTTCCAGGGCGATGGCGTCGGCCACCGGCAGCTGGATCAGCATGGCTGGTTGCCCAGGGTCGGCCACCTGGAGGATGCGTTCCCCGGTTGCCACCGGTTTGCCCAGCCAATCGTTGGGGTCGCTGAACACCGCCACGCCAGCGCGCGGCGAGCGCACGCGGGTACGTTGCAACTGCGCCTGGACCGCCGCCAGTTCGGCTCGGCGCTGCTGGGCGCGGCCGTTGAGCAAGGTCAGCTCGCTCTTGCTCTGCGGGTTGTCGAATGCGCGCTGGCTGGCCGCCATCAGCTCGGCATCGGCTACCGCCACTTCCTTGCCGAGCACTTCGGCGCGGCTTTTCAGGGTGGTTTCGTCGAGGGTGAAGAGCAGGGTGCCTGCTTCCACGGGTTGATTCGGCCGCACCTGCATGCGCTCGATCACCCCATCGATGGGGGAGCTGATGACCTCCGCCTGGCGCGAGACGATCTCAGTCGGCGCCAGCGCCGTTTGCCGCACCGGCACCAGCATCAGCGCAGCGGCCACCGCCAGTGCGGCCAGGAGCTGGCGCTTGCTGGGGCGCCAGCCGAACAGACGGCGCCGGCCAGCGAAGGCGGCCCAGCAGTGGGCCCAGGTCTGCCAGAGCCCATCGGTCAGCGGCGCCAGGGATTCGGCCGGCGGCGCATCCAGCAGGAACAGCACCAGCCCCAGGCGCGTGCCTTCGCGGTCATGCAGGGGAATGCACCAGAGTCCGGACGGCCACCACTCGGCCCAGCCTTCGGCGATGTCCTCGGGGGGCTCCACGGCCTCGCGGGCCAGCCAGCGTGGCTGGGCGTCGGTCAATTGGGTGTTCAGCCAGCGGCTGGCGCGGCGCAACCAGACCAGGTAGGGCGAATCTTCGCTGGGCCGGGCAAGGCCGGATACGCAGAGCAGTTCCAGGTCCGCGCCGCGCTGCGCGAGCACCAATGCCTGGTGGTAACGCAGCAACGCATAGGGGTCATTGGCAATGGAGAAAGCCAGGGCATTGAGCGAGTCGGCGGCCAGGGCGCGGTCGCGCAGTGCGGCCAGGGCAAGCAGCAATTGCGGGTGCGGCAGGCGGTCATTCATGGGCTTGCGGGAATCGTGCAGTGCCGCTCATGCCGGCGATCAGTTCCGGGTGCTCGGCATCGAGCCGTGCTTCCAGTTCCACGGTCTGGGCCACGGCGTCGACCCGCGAGTTGATGGCGCTGATATGGGCGCCATAGGACTTGCCGGTTTCCAGGATGCTGACCTCCAACGGTATGCCGGGCTTGAGCTGTGGCAACAGGCTCGACGGCACGTTGAGGCGCACCTTGAGGGCGCCGTCGCTGACCAGGTCGAACAGCGGCGTTCCGGCCGCCACCGTCTGGTAGGGCTTCACGTGGACCTTGGCGACCCGTCCGGAGAAGGGCGCTTGTATCCGGCAGTAGCCACTCTGGGCCTGGGCCAGGGAGCGTGCGCCTTCGGCCTTCTGGACTTCGGTGTTGGCCATGGCCACTTCCAGGTCGCCTACCGCATCCAGCTTGCGCAGATTGCGTTTGGCATCGAGGTTCTGCCGGGCCATGGTCAGCTCGGCGGCGGCAACCTTGGCGCGAGCGTGGGCTTCCTCGCAATTGAGCTGGGCCAGCAGGGCGTCCTTTGCTACCGGCTGGCCGAGGGAGGCCTTGAGCTCGCCGAGGGTGCCGTTCATCTGGCTTGAGAGCGTGGTCTCCAGGTCTGCGCTGAGCAGTACGCGGATGGCGCCGGGGTCCTCGGCAGGGTTGGCCGGCGGCAGGTCATCGGCAAAGGCGCCGGGTAATGGAAAAGACAGGACAAGGGACGCAAACAGGGCGAGCAGACTGCGCTCAGCGTTGTACGGCATGCGGTGTTCCTTATTTGCTGACGAGAAGTTTGCTGTGTTCCTGTTCACCCAGGGTGCGCTGGATTTCCCGGGCGAGCGTCTGGATGTCGTGCTTTTCGATCTGCTCCGGGAGGGTATCCAGGCCAATGGAGTTGTACAGCCGACCCCAGGCCGCCTGGGCGTCGGAGTAGGCGGCCTCGCGCTGGTAGCGCGAAAGCAGGTAGCGGCCTTCGGCACGGATCAGCTCCAGTTCCGAACCATAGGAGGTCGTACGTGCGGCCTGGGCGTAGTCCAGCAGGCTCTGGTCCACCCGCAGGCTCTGGTCGGCGAATTCCACTTCCTGGCGCGCCAGCTGATAGCGCAGAGTGCCCACCCGTACCTGAGTGAGGATGGCCATGGACAGTGCGACACGGCGCATGTCGTCGGTCTGCTCCTGGGATTCGGCAGCCGCGTTCAGCGACGGCAGTTGCAGCAGGCGCAGCAGATTCAGCGACACCTGCAGGCCGGTCTCGGTCCAGTGACTGTTGTAGAGGAATTTGTTGGAGTCGTACTTGTAGCCGAAGTCCAGGCTGACGTTAGGCCAGAGCTGGGCCTTGGCGATCTTCAGGTCATTCTCGTTGACCCGCTTGCGGTACCACTCCTCCATGATTTCCGGACGGTTCTCCAGGGAGATCTGTTCCAGCCGGTTGATGTCCTGATTCAGTTCCGGCAGTGGCGGCTCGGCCTGGTCGGCGAGGATCAGCTTCGAGCCTGGCGGCAGCGACATCAGCGCGGACAGTTCGGCTTGAGCGAACTCCAGGTCCTGGCGGCGTACGGTGAGCAGGTAGATCGAGTCGAGCAGGGCGCGCTGGTAGGACAGCACTTCCTGGCGCGGCAGCAGGCCCTTGGTCTCGGCCTCGCGGGCGGAAAGCAGTGCCTGGTGAGTACGTACCAGAAGGCGGTCGACCTGGGGCATCAGGCGCTGGGCACCGACGGCGCGCCAGTAGGCGTTGCGCACGTCCTGCAGGACGTTCTGCGCTACCTTGCGGCGGCGTTCCTCGGCCATGAGGATCTGGTCGCTCTTCTGCTGGGTACGGTAGTAGGCGACGCCGAAGTCCAGCAGGCTCCAGGACAGACCCAGGCCGTAGAGTTCGCGGTAGCGCTCTTCGGAGGTGGAAGCCCGCAAGCTTTCTTCACGGTCCTCGATGCCGATGGAGGTGCCGCCGGAGTCGTTGTTACGCCCGGCATATCCGGCCGAGGCGACCAGGCGCGGCAGCATTTCGTGACTGGAGACGTCGCGCAGGTCACTGGCCAGGGCGCTTTCCATGAGCTTGAGGCGATAGTCCAGGTTGTATTTCAGGGCCCGGGCCGCGGCCTCGTAGAAGGTGATCGGGGCGGTCACCGGCTCCTGATTGGAATACATCTGTGACTGATCGCGAATGATGCGCTGCCGGCTTTCCTCATCCGTGTACTCGTGGGGTTTCATGGCCGAGCAGGCACCTAGCAGCAGGCTGGAGGCGATGGCGGCGCTGAGGAGCGTTTGGGGCGTTCTTGGCATGGTCGATCCTTGTTCCTTGCTTATTCGGTTGACCGGTTGCCCAGCGCGCGCAGGCGCTCGGCGGCCTCGCGCAACTGGGCACGGAAGCCGGGGGCGGTACGGGAGTCGGAAGGCGGCGGCAGCCGGGCATCGCCCTGGGTCAGGTTGTCCGGGGTGGTGGCGAACACCGAGGGGTCGGGCAGCAGGCCGTCGGCGCTCAGGCTGGTTCGGCCGTGGCGACCGAGAATCCAGGCCAGGTCCAGGTCGCTGCTGGCACTGCTATCGCGTACGGCGTGGGAGACGAACTGGCCCTTGACCTGGCCGAAGTGCGCGCTCAGGGTTTCGCTCTCGATTTCCGGCTCCAGCCCCAGCCGCAGATCGCTGCCGTCAGCGTCCCAGCCGGACAACATCAGCTGGCGATCATTCCGTTCCACCACCGGGCCGACGAAGACCACCGGGTCCACGCCGGGCAGAGGCAGACGCCGGAATGGATCGAGATCGCCACGGTCCTCGTGTGGGCCAATGGGGTCATGGTTGGGAGCGGGGATGAAGGGCGCGGCGATATCCAGGTCTATCACCAGTTGCGCCAGGTCGGTTGCACCGGCGCGGTCGCCGAGCGTGTAGGTGAAGACGTCCTGCAGGACGCGGCCGAGGCCGGCGGCCCTGAGCACTTCGGGGTTGGTCAGGTCGATGCTGTAGGTGTAGCTGCCGTCGGCATTGATCACCAGGGTGCCGTAGCGACCGGCGATGGGTTGGCCGACGAGCCCGGTCGTGCCGCTGCCATTCTCCGCACCGCTGCGGATGCCCACCACTTGCAACTGTTCGCCCCCGTCCACGTCCGAGTCATTGGGCAGCACATTGCCCGTAGCCTGGGGCGCCGGGGTCTGGTCGCTGGCGACGTTGCTGTCGTCCCGGGCGACCGGATTGTCGTTGGCACCCTGGATCAGGATGTTCAGGCGGGCTTCCGATTGTGCACCTGTCGTGTCGCGCATGACGTAGGTGAAGGACTCGCGCAGGGATTCACCGGCAGTGCGCAGGGCTTGCACCAGCGGGTTGGTGTTATCCAGCACATAGACATAGCTGCCATCGGCATTGAGGGTCAGCGTGCCGTAGCGACCCACCAGGGCCTGTCCCGCAAGAGCGCCGCTGCCCAGCTCGCTGGTGGCCGAAAGGACCTGCCGGGTCTCGCCATTGGCGACGCTGTCCACGTCCTGGTCGTTGGTCAGGACATTGCCGGTAGGGTCGCTGCCAGGGATGTCGTTGCCCACGCCGCCTGCCTCGACCGCCGTGGTGTCGTCATCCTGGGCGACCGGCGTGTCGTTGCGACCATCGATGGTGATGCGCAGCTCGGCGGTATCGGTGGCCAGATGCGTGTCGGCAAGCGTGTAGGTGAAGGTGTCCACCAGGGTCTGGCCACTGATGCGCAGCGCCTGGACTTCAGCCAGGCTGTTGTCGACCACGTAGGTCCAGCTGCCATCGGCATTCATCGTCAGATCGCCGTAGAGGCCGCGCAGCACCGTGCCGACGGTCCCGCTGGTGCCACTGCCGGCTTCGCTGCCGGTGCGAATGGCCAATACCGACAGCTGCTGCCCTTCGAGATCCGTGTCGTTGCTCAGCACATTGCCGCTGGGATTCACGCCCGGTACGTCGTTGTTCAAGCCGCCGGCCTCGATAGCGGTGGCCTCGTCGTCGAAGCCATCCGGCACGTCGTTGCGGCCGACGACGATGATCGACAGTTGCGCCAGGTCGGTGAGGCCGCCCAGGTCGGTGACCTCATAGGTGAAGTGATCCACCAGGGTGTCCAGCAGGTCGAGGGCGAGCACGTCCGGGTTGGAAATGTCGATGGTGTAGTGGTAGCTGCCGTCGGCATTGATCACCAGGGTGCCGTACTGGCCGACCAGCACGCTGCCGACCGAGCCGGCGGTGCCGCTGCCGTTCTCCGGCCCCGTACGGATACCGGTGACGGTGAGCTGGTCGCCCTGGTCGATATCGGTGTCATTGGGCAGGACGTTGCCGCTGGGGTTGAGCACCAGGCCGTCGCCATTGTCGGTGACGCCGACGTTCAGGTCGTCCTGCGCCACCGGGCTGTCCCACGCGCCTTGGATTGTGATGCTGAACTGAGCGATATCCTCGGCACCTGCGGTATCGCGCATGCGGTAGGAGAAGATTTCCTGCAGGCTGTCTCCCGGTTTGAGGGCCTGGACCGCAGCAAGGTTGTTGTTCACCACATAACTGTATTGGCCGCTGGCCGAGACTGTCAGGATTCCATAGAGACCCGCAATGACCTGGTTGCCGGCAACGTTGGTGAAGGTGCCGCCTTCAGCTTCGCTACCGGTACGAATGCCGTTGATGGCCTTGGTATCGCCAGCATCGACGTCACGGTCATTGTTGAGAAGGTTTCCATTTGGGTTCACTCCCAGCGTGGCGTTGTCGGTTCCGCCGGCTTCCACTGCAATGGCTCCATCGTTGACGGACAGTGGGTTATCGTTGACGCCACGGATGGTGATTGTCAGGTCCGCGATGCTGTTTGAGCCCGCTTCGTCGCGTGTGGCGTAAGTGAAGATTTCGACGAGGGTGTCGCCGTTGACACGCAGGGCCTGAACCTGCGGATCGTTGTTATCGACCACGTAGGTGTAGCTGCCGTCGTCATTGAGCGTCAGGGTGCCGTAGCGACCTGCGAATGGGACACCGATCGTACCCAGGGTGCCTCCCTGGCGGATACCGATGACGGTGACGGTCTCGCCGAACTGATCCACATCAATATCGTTGTCCAGCACATTGCCGCTGGGGTCGAAACCGGGGGTCCCATTGTTCAGCCCGCCGGCTTCGATCGCTGTCGCGAAGTCGTTATTGTCCTCGCGAGCGTCATTGGCGCCTTGGATGGTGATGCTCAGCCAAGCGATGTCGGTGGTGCCAGAGGCATCAATCAGGGTGTAGTTGAATCCGTCCAACAGGGTGTCCGCTGCAGTGCGAAGCGCCTCGACTTCCGGCATGTCATTGTCCAGGCGATAGCTGTAGCTGCCGTCGGCGTTCAGGGTCAGCCATCCATAGGTGCCGCGCAATTCGGTACCGAGGATGCCAGTCGTGCCTGCTCCTTCGACAACACCAGTGCGCACCGACGCCACCGCCCGGGTCTCGCCATAGTCGATGGGGTCGAGGGCGCTGCCGTCGACGTCCGTATCGTTGTCCAGGACATTGCCGGTTGGATCAACGCCGGGAATCTGGTTGTTCCGACCGCCGGCTTCCACTGCCGTAGCGGTGTCGTTGGTCGCCACCGGGTTGTCGTTGCGGCCAAGGATGAGGATCACCAGTTGCGCTGATTCAGGCGCTTCCTGGCCATCGGAAATGGCGTAGGTGAAGCGCTCGATGAGGAAATCCGAGAGCAGGCGCAGGGCCTCCACTTCGGGATTGGTGTTATCCAGGACGTAGCTGTAGGTGCCATCGGCGTTCAGGGTCAGGGTGCCGTACTGGCCCGCGAAGGCCTGGCCGATCACGCCGGTGGTTCCCAGTTCGTCGTTGCTGACGGAGACCACCGTGATCGGGTCGCCGTCAGGGTCGACATCGAACAGCAGAGCGTCGCCCGTGGGGTCGATGCCTGCCTGGCCGTTGGCGACGCCGCCGCGTTCGACGGCGATGTTGAAGTGATTCTGAGCCACCGGCGGGTCGTTTACGCCGCGGACAGTAATGACCAGTTGCGCCAGGTCGGTGAAACCGTTGGTGTCGATGATCTGGTAAGTGAAGGTCTCGGTCAGCGTCTGGCCGGCGAGCAGGGCCTGGACCGTGGGGTTGGCGCTGTCTACGTCATAGGTGAAGGAACCGTCAGCACCCATGCGCAGGAGGCCGAAGTTGCCCAGTAGCAAGGTGGCGCCGGTGGTGCTGGTGGAACCGGTCGCTACTCCAATCAGCACCCCGCCGGCGGTTTCCAGGCCCGAACGCACGCCATTGACCCGGAGCAGGGTATTGGGCCGGTCGGCCGCGTCGACGTCGTTGTCCACGCCGTTGCCACCGGGCTGGGTGACCGGGCCGGGGCGGCTGGGGAAGCGGATGACGTTGCCGCTGGGGTTGCTTTCACCGATGGCAGCGGGGCCGGAGCCGGCCTGGGCCACGGCCTGGTCATCGCTGGCCAGGGGGTTGTCGTAGTTGCCACGAATGGTGATGCGCAATTCCGCGAGGTCGTTCAAGCCAGCCGTATCAGTGACCTGGTAGCTGAAGAACTCGGTCAGCGTGTCGTTGGGCCCCAGCCGTTGCACGGCGGTGGCGTTCTCGTTCAGCACATAGGTGTACGTGCCATCGGACGCAATGGTCAGGGTGCCGTAAGTGCCGATGATGTTTACGCTGCCACCAGTGGGGACGATGGCCAGTACGCCCTGCGCGAGCTCACGCAGGGCGCGCGCGCCGGTGACTGTCTTGGTTTCGCCATAGTCGATCGGGTCCGCCGGGTTTTCGCCGCCGTCCACATCGAAGTCGTTGTCCAGCACATTACCGGTGGCGTTGGCACCGGGAGCGGGGAAGCCGGCCGGCGGGGTATCGCCGGGGTTACCGATATCGGTGTTGTTGACGCCACCTTTCTCGATGGCTGTGCCTACGTCATTGACACCCACCGGGGTGTCGTTGGCGCCCTGGATGACCACCGAGAAGTTGGCTGAGGATTGCAACGGTGGACCGCCCAGGCCGATGTCCGAGATCACGTAGGTGAAACTCTCGTTCAACTGGTCGCCCGCCTGGCGCAGCGCCTGCACCTCGGGATTGGCGTTGTCGACGATGTACTGGTAGGCGCCATTGGACTGCAGCACCAGCTTGCCGTAGCGCCCGAACACCTCCACCGATCCCAGCGCTGGAACCGGAACCACTACGCCGAGTGGGGAGGTGACCGATACGACGAATATCTGGTCGCCGTTGGTACCGATATCGATGTCGGTATCGTTGCTCAGCAGATTGCCGCGCGGATCGATGCCCGGGAGGCGGTTGGCGGTACCGCCAGCTTCCACCGCCGTGGCGTTGTCGTCCACGGCGTTCGGCGCGTCGTTCACCGGATCGAGGCGGATCACCAGGAAGTCGCTGTCGGTGCGGGCGTCCGCCAGTTCGCCGGGAATGCCATTGCCGTTGAAGTCGCCGTAGTTGCCCAGGTCGTTGGTCAGCACCTCGAGGAAATCGACGCCGTTGAAGTCGAGGTTGCCCAGATAGCTGACGCCGGCCAGGGCCGCGTTGATGTCGGCGATCCGGCCCAGCAGGACCAGGTTCGTCGTCCCGGCCCCGGTCACCGTTACGCCAGTGGTCGGACCGGTGAGTGTGAGCGTGCCGTGAAGAACGTTGAGGTTGACCTCGATGGCGCGGCTGGCGACGACCGGATCGCGCTCGGCATCGATGTCGCTGACGCTGATGCCGGAAATCGCCAGGGGCGTGTCTTCTCGTCCCTGCTGGAAGCCGGGCAGGGTATTGACCGGCGCATCGTTGAGCTCGACATAGCCGGAGTTGGCCTGCTGCGTGACACCTTCGCCAAGGGTCACCTGGACCTGGCCGAGGGTTCCGGCATCGGTGTCGATGCGAATCCGCAGTTCGCCGAACTGGGCAATGCTGTTCACAGTGGTCGGTGCATCGATGCGGAACAGGCCGCTGGGTAGCACGCCGAAGGAAAAACGGCCGTTGGCGTTGGTAGTGGTGGTGAAGGTCTTGTCGTCGCCACTACCGAACACGCCGTCGTTACCGGCCCAGATCAGGTTGATGGTCTGGTTGGCGATGGCCAGTTCGTACGCGGGGGTGCCGGGAACCGGGTCCGGATCCGGTGTGGCGTCGTTGGGGGCGGTGGCGGCCGTGCCCGTATCGTTCCACAGGGTGCCGCTGATGATCCCGAGGCCGGCGCCTTCGCGGAGCACGTAGTTGTTCAGGGCATTGGCACCGGGGCCATCTGCGCCGGTCCGCTCGCCCGTGGCCGTGCCGTCCGGGCCCACTGCCGTGCCGCCCCAACCGGTGAAGGATTCCGGCAGGCTGCTCCAGCTCAGCGTGGCATCGGTGCTGGCGATGGTCGCGTTGTTCGGCACCTGGACGCTGTAGACCACGCTGACGCTGGTGCCCGGATCGATGCGCGCGATATCCACGGTCACGCCGCCCGCACCGCTGAAGCTGACACCGGCCGGCAGGTTGCCCGGGCCGAAGGTGTTGCCGCCAATGGTGATGCTGAGCAGCGTGTAACTGCTGCCGGTTGGGAAACCATCGGTCAGGTGCACGTCATAGGCCGGCAGGCTGCCGTTGGCGGTGAAACCGATGGTGACGGTTGCGGTGCCGAGGGTGCCGCCGGGATTTGCGTTGAAGTCGGTGACAGTCTTGTCCAGGTTGGCGAAGCCGGGTTCTACGATGCGCTCGAACAGGGTATCGCTGGTGGTACGGATGATGCCGTTGACGCGATCATGCACCGTGACGCCGAGCAGGACGGCGGACTGGTTGCCCAGGCTGTTATCCACGCGGGCATTGAACTCGAACACAATCCCTTCCAGGTCGTCATCGTTACCATCGTTGCCCCCGGCGAATCCCTCGTTGGTGATGTTGCCCAGGTTGAGGGTCACCACCTGGTTGCCATTGCCGTCGGTGCCGAGCGTGACGTAGATGGGATTCAGCACCCCGGTTGGGGCCGGTCCGGACAGATTCGGGGTGATGAGCTGGGCTTGCGGGCTGTCTTCGTTGCCGATGATCTGCAGGGTGCCGCTGGTGATCAGGTCGCCGAGGCTGGTGACCAGCCCGCCGTCGGAAATGAACCCAATACGCATGGTGCTGAGGTCATCCACCGTCAGCCCGTCGTCGAGGGTGACAACCAGCTGGTAGTTGGGGTTGATGCCCTCGGGAATCAGGACGGCGGTGCGGTAGCGGATGATCTCGCCAACGGCCACGACCTCGATCGGTGCATTGGTGGGGTTGGGGGCGGCCGTATCGTTCAACCCCCCCACGCGGGACAGGCGTATGCCCTGGGCGATGGGAAAAATAAGAATGCTGTCGCGCTGGTAGTCGTTGAGCACGCCGGTGTTGAGCAGGCCGTCCTGGCCGGTGCGTTCGCCGGCCGGATCAGCGGCACCGTTGGTGTTGTTGCCGTTGAGGCTGGTCCAGCGCACATCGGCGAGGTTGTCGAAGCGGGCCACCGAGGCACCGGTGGCATTGACTACGCCACTGATGCGGATGGTGATGGTGCCGCCCTTGGCGATGTCGACGTTGCCGGTGTTGATCAGCGTACGGCCATTCGGGTCGAGGACGAAGCTGCCCCTGATATCCGT
This sequence comes from Pseudomonas sp. JS3066, assembly GCF_036328175.1. Classification (NCBI taxonomy): domain Bacteria; kingdom Pseudomonadati; phylum Pseudomonadota; class Gammaproteobacteria; order Pseudomonadales; family Pseudomonadaceae; genus Pseudomonas; species Pseudomonas sp. JS3066. The sequence goes on along the minus strand of NZ_CP143312.1, from coordinate 2,579,518 downwards.
GCTGACCCCGCCTACGGTATAGGTCACGCTGACCAATGTGAGCTGGTCCAGTTCGGTGGGCAGCTGGCTCGAGAAGGCGATGTCGAAGGCGTCGTAATCGCTACCGGCGTTGCCATTGGCGATGGTGATGCTGAAGTCGACCGGGTCGCCTTCATCGAAGCCCAGGCCCGGGTTGGTGATCAAATGCTGGCTGAGCTGCAGGGTGGGTTCCTGAATGGTGATCGCGGGCTTGGTGCCGGTCAGGTTCACATCGCGATTCAGCGGCGCGCTGCCGTTCGGGGTGTTCCCATCGGGGTCGCTGTAGCTCAGGCGGGCGTCGTTCTGGCGCACGCCACCGGCCTGGTTGCCGAGCACGTTGCTGGCCACCAGCCGCACGCGGATGACGAAGCTGTTGTTGCCGATGTTGTTGTCGCCCGTGGCGCCGGAGGCGCTGAAAATGAAGCGCGCATCGGCGCCGTCGGCACCCAGGGTGCCGGTGGGGGCGGTGAGACTACCGATGGTGACCGTGCCGGCGAAGTTGGCGGTCAACGCGCCGCCAGCGGTGGTAATCAATTGGTAGCCCTGGTTGGCATTGAAGCTGGTGTCCAGGCGCAGGCCGGGCGGGATCAGGTCGTCGATGCGCAAACTCTGGGTAGTGCCTTCAGGCAGCGTGACGATGATGTCGTAGAGCATGCTTTCGCCGACTACCAGGTTCGCACCGGTGGTGTGAGCGGCACTGGAATCGCCATTGTCCAGGCTGCCGCCGGCGAAGTTCTTGCTGATCACCGGCGCTGCGACCTGCTGGCTGGCGAGGTCGGAGAGCGGCACCGGCACGAAGTTCTGCCCACCCTCGGCGCTGGCGTAGTGGGTCAGCTCGGCAGTGCTTTGCAGGGTGGCGCTGGCGCCGATGGCCGCCGCCACCTGCACGTCATAGGTAATGACCACGACGTTGGCGCCGCTGTTATCCGCCGCGGTCCCGGGGCGGCCGGCCAGCAGGGCGCCAGCTCCGGGTGAGTCGATGAAGGTGATGGTGTTGGTGGCGTTGTCCACGGTGAAGTGGGTGCCGGCTATCAGTCGGGTGCCGTCGCCGCGATAGATCAGCAGGTTTGAACTGGCCAGGTTGCCACCCACGAAGGACAGGCCCGGCGGCAGGCTGATGCGGGTGCTGACGTCATAGGCGTTGCCGCCCCCATGGTTCTCGATGGCGGTGGCCAGGCGCAGGCGGTCGCTGGCATCGATGCCGGTGACATTGCCATTGACCGCGAGGATATCGGTGATGCTGCCGCTGAAGGGAACGCCGGTGGTGCCCGGCGCGTTCCAGGCGCCGGTGGCGCCGGTCACAGTGCCATGGCTGGTGGAAACCACGCCGTGGCTCATGGTGAGCACCGGTTCGGCCACCGAGGCGATCAGGGTCACGTCATCGGTGGTGAGCAGGACGCTCTTGTCCAGGGTACGGGTCTGGCTGGATTCGCCCAGCACGTTGAAGGCGCGCTGGTCGGCGAACGGCTGGTCGCTGACGGTGAGGGTGAAGTCGATGGCGACGCGGCTACCGTTGATATCGGGGTTCACGTAGTCAGCGAAGGTGAATACCAGCGAATTGCCGGCGCCGATGGTGACCGAGATAGGGCTGTTGGGGTTGGTATTGCCCGTGGCCAGGCGCCAGATGGCATTGGGATCGACGCCACTCAGGTCGAACAGCGGCAGCGGCAGGTAGGCGGTGAGCTTGAAGTTCTCGTAATCGCCGGTGACCAGGTCGTAGGTCAGGCGGAAGGTGACGGTATCGCCTGGCCGCAATTCGGTGCCGGGCGCCGGCGCACCTCCACCGTTGAGGCCGGCCAGATCGATCTGCACCTGGCTGGTAGGAATGGTGCTGACGGTGTTGGAGGTGTCGCTTTCGTCGAAACCGCTGAGGTTGTTCGGGTCGAACAGTATGGTGGCGGTCACCGTGGCGTTATTGCCGACCGAGTCGCCTTCGTTGATTTCGCTGTGGGGCGCGCCGGCGGGCGGCGTGTAACTTTGGGCAACCCGAGCCTGATAACCGATTACCGCCAGGGTGGCACCTTGCAGCAGGTCATCGAAGGCCAGGTCACCGTTGAGCCAATCGCGGATACCGAATGCGTTGGCCAGCGACTGGGCAATGTCGAACTGCATCGAGGTGCTGCCGTCGGCATTGACCACGCTGCTGCTGACCAGGGCGATGGTCTGGGTCACTCCGTTCTGGGTGATCGTCAGGGTCGCGGTGCCGGCTATCAGGTTCTGCCCGTCGCCCAGCTGGTCCGATACCAGGAAGCTGCCGTTGCCGAGGAAGGTCTTGCCGAAGGCGAAGTAGTCCGACAGCGCGATGTTCAGCCTGTAGTCCAGGACATCCCCCGGACTGATGCCGGGGCTGCCGACATCGGTGCGTACGCTGACCTGCTTCTGCAGGGTGATGGACTTGGCGACGAAACTGACGTCGTTGCCGGTGCCGTCGAAGGCGATCTGGCCATTGGGAGCATCGCGCGGGTCGAGGGGTATCCAGTTCCCCGCGGCCTCGGGCCTGGCGAACGTGATGGTGACATCGTCGCCGGTGGCGGCGTTGAGCACCGGCACACCATCGGCGTCGTCGTCCGGAACGAAGAACTGTACGTTGGTGGTGGTCGGTGCGGTCAAGGTCGCATAGCTGACAGTGAACTCGCTGATGTACAGGTCGTTGCTGAGGTCACCGTCGCTGTTCTGCGCCAGGATGCGCTGAATGAACGTCGGGTCGGTGACTGTATTGCCGTTGTGAAGGGTGATCGAGGTGATGGTGCCGCCGCCACCGGGTGTGATGGCGGTCACGATGACGTTGTCCGGTACCGGCTGGGTCAGTACCACGTTGGTCAAGGTCTGGGAGTCGGCCGGATTGATGATGACGTCCAGTTCGCGGCCATAGTTCGGTCCGGTCGCGGTTTCGCCTTCGGGCGTGGTGATCACCTGGTCGAAGGTGATTACCGTCGGATGCACCACGAAGCTGTCGGCGTTGGTCGATGGCTCCAGAATGCTGGGGTCGGTGGCCGGGTTGTTCAGCGAGTCATTGCCGTACTGGAAGCCGCTGCGCGCACGGATGGTCAGGTCCGGCGTCGTCCCGGAGAAGGAGAAGTCGGTGTCAGCCAGGTCGCTCAGAGAAGCCGTCACTTGCACGGTGATGGGCGGCTGGCCCAGGGTGACACTGGCGAACGGCAGTTCTACCACCACCATCTGGTCGCCGGCACGCATGCCGAAGTCTGCGGCGTTGATGATCAGCGGCTTGCCGTCGGTTCCTACTGCCAGCGGGTGGCTGGCCTGGCCGTTGGCGTCGAAGGTCAGCACGTGGGCGGTGAGGTTCTGCCCGAGGTAGGTGGCGGAGACGAAGGTGACACCGTCGTCTATTTCCGCGCCAGCACCATCCTTGCCCGTAGCCGGGAAGAACAGGTCGATGAAGGGCGCGTAGCCCGTATCGGTGGTGATATTGGTAAACGTAACGTTGAAGCTGAAGGTTTCTCCCAGCAGCACATCCGCGCCACCGGTGAGGGTGGTGGTCGGTCCGGCCGCCAGCAGCCGGTCGTAGCCAGCGGTGGCCGCGACGGCCAGCGCGATGGGCTTGTCGATGTCGCCGCGGGCGACTTCCAGCTCCCAGTCGCCGCCCGCGCGGGCGCTGCCGGTGTCATCGCTGGAGGCTGCGACGTCGGCGCCGGTCCAGCGCGCCAGCTCGTTGACCAGGGTGCGCCCGGCGCTGCCTTCGCCGACCTTGCAACCATAAAGCTGGATATCGGCGCCTTCGCTGAGCGACTGGCTCCACTGGCTGAGGGGCTGGGCGAACTGGTCGATGTTGTCGGCGGTCAGGGTGGTCTTGCCGAGGGTGAACTCGCCTGAAGCACCGTGGGACAGGATCTGAATGGAATCCACCTGGCCAAGCTGGGTCAGTGCAGCAGAGATGGCGGCGAGGCCATCCTGGTTGGCTTCCACCACCAGTACTTCGACGTTGCCTGGGAGCTGCGCCGTCAGCTTCTCGCGACCGTCTATACGGCTGTCGAGCACCAGCAGGTGGCGGCTTGCGGAAGGTTGCTGGCCGGGCTCGCTGCGGGCGTCGCTGGGCGTGGCGTGATCGGCGACGGGTTTGCCGGCGTCGCCAGTGTCCTGGTGCTGCTGGTCCGCTGCGGTGGCGGCTGCACCGTCGAAGAGAATGCGGGGCTCCAGGGCCAGGGCACGGCGCTGGGGTCTGAATGCGGGCGGCACAAAGGTACCGGGCTTGGTATCAATATCCATATGTTCACCAAGAAACCTGTCACGTATGGGCAGGCCTGCAACGTTTGAGATTCAGTACATCGAGAGCACCTCGCGCCCCGGAGGGTGCAAGATGCGGGTTCAACCTGTACTGGGTACTGCGGCGCAGAAACCCGGCGTCGTCCGGGGCATGTCGATGACCCGTCAAAAGCCAAGGTGGGAAGTTTCGCCTGTCTGCGGCGGAGTCCAGTCCTGAAGTCCGGTTTGCTGAGCAGAAGTCCGTTTTCTGTCAGAAAATTCTCACGATGAGCCTACACAAGTTTTATTGAAACGCCAGCCCATCCGTCCGCCACAAGGCGTGGCAAATCCAGCTGACGCGCTACTTTCGAGGCGAAACCGTGACGGGGTCGGCCATCGCATGTAGAGATCGAGAGTGCGGATGAATCCCCAACTGGCGAGCCGGGGTGAATCAGGCGCGCAGGGAGGCAACCCCGGTTCAACGAACTGAACTAGGCTGCAACTGGCCGGGCCAGGAGTTGGGGGCGCCCGGCGAACAAAAAGAATTGGCTGGAGCGCGCTAAATGGACAAACGGATCAGTTGGTGGGGAGCCACGATCTTCTGGATTTTCTCGATGGTGCTTTCCGCTACCGCACATGGCGCCGATGAAGCGGCGAACGCCGCGGCGGAACCCTCCGAACTGAAAATCGCCAATCGCAGCATCTTCGTCTTCCGCGCCACGCTCCTGGGTGAATCACCCGCCGCTCGTGCTAGCCGCGCCCGCGCCGTGATCCGCGAGATGCTGGACGGCACTGAGGAGACCGACGTCAGGCTCGATAGCATCCAGGACAACTACATGGTGTTGCTGGGTGACCGGCGCGCCTTCATCGTCTCGCCGAACGATCTGGATGCCGGTGAAACCTCGGTGCGGCAGGATGCCGAAGACGCGGCCCAGCGGTTGCGCCTGGTGGTGGCGGAGTCTGCGCAAGCCCGTAGTCTGCGCTTCCTGCTGACCGCAGGCGGGTACTCGGTGGCGGCCACGCTGCTGTATATCGCATTGTTGAAATTGCTCGGCTGGGCGCATCGCAAGGCGTTGTCCTGGTTACCCAGGCACATGCGCAGGCACACCAGTGCGCTGAAGATCGGGGAAACCCAGCTGGTGGATACCAGCAACCTGTTTCCAGTGGTTCGGCGCCTGTTGGCGCTGGTGTTCTGGTCACTGGTGCTGCTGCTCACCTATGAATGGCTGAGCTTCGTACTACAGCGATTCCCCTATACCCGGCCCTGGGGCGAAAGCCTGAACCACTACCTGGTGGACCTGGTGCGTTACGTACTGGACGCCATGGTCAGCGCCATACCGGGACTGGTCATCGCGCTGCTGATCTTCTTCATCGCGCGCGGCATCAGCGCCTTCAGCAAACGTCTGCTGGAGCGCCTTTCCCGTCCTGGCACCATCACCTGGCTCAACGACGAAACACTGCAACCCACCACGCGTCTGACTTCACTGGCCATCTGGCTGTTCGCCCTGGCCATGGCCTATCCCTACCTGCCGGGCGCCGGGACCGAGGCGTTCAAAGGGTTGTCCGTGCTGATCGGTCTGATGATTTCCCTGGGCGCGTCCAGCGTGGTCGGGCAGGCAGCGGCAGGGCTGATTCTGACTTACACCCGCACCCTGAGGCCCGGCGAGTACGTCCGCATTGGCGACAACGAGGGCACAGTCACCGAGCTGGGCATGTTCACCACCAGCATCCGCACTGGCCTGGGTGAGGTGCTGACCATCCCCAACTCGATGATCACCGGCTCGGTGACGCGCAACTACTCCCGCGTCGTGCAGGGCCGGGGCTATGTGGTGGATACCACTGTGACCATCGGCTACGACACGCCCTGGCGCCAGGTCGAGGCCATGCTGCTGGAAGCGGCCCGACGCACCCCCGGCATCCTCCAGAATCCCCTGCCACAGGTGTTCCAGACGGCGCTGTCGGACTTCTACCCCGAGTACCGGCTGGTGGCACAGGCAGTGCCCAGCGAACCACGTCCACGGGCGGAGCTGCTGACGATGCTGCACGCCAGTATCCAGGACGTGTTCAACGAGTACGGCGTGCAGATCATGTCGCCGCACTATCTGGGCGATCCCCCGCAGGAGAAGTGGGTGCCAAAGGAGCGCTGGTACACGGCACCCGCCAGAGAAGTGGATCAGGAAGAAGGCGGGCGGTGATCGAATCCGTCCTGGACTCGCTGCAAACAGGAAATAAGCCCGACCAGGGGCAAGTCGAACTGACCACGGAGCAAGGGCATGAGGGGTCGAAATTCGGAGGGACGACTTTGCGCCGTTCTGCAGTCCGCAGTGTTGACGCTGGCGCTGATGACGGGGCAGGCAGCCTGGGCTGTCGGGGAAGCGCCAGGCAGGTTGCCGGGACCTGCCAGCGAGGTGGAAGGCTATGCCGCCAGCGACAGTTGCCTGGGATGTCACGCCACGGAGGCCGGGCAATGGAAAGACTCCGACCACGGTTGGGCCATGCGCAAGGCAGAGGCAGGCAATGTGCTGGGCGACTTCGATGCGGCCACTTTCGATGAGGCTGGTGTCAAGGCGCGTTTCTTCCGCAAGGGCGATGACTACTTCGTCAACACGGAAGGTGAAGACGGCAAGTCCACTGACTTCCAGATCCTCTACACCTTCGGCTTCTCCCCGTTGCAGCAGTACCTGGTGGCCCTGCCGCGTGGACGCCTGCAGGCTCTGACCATCGCCTGGGACAGTCGTCCCAAGGGGGAGGGTGGCCAACGCTGGTTCTCCCTCTATCCGGGGCAGCGTTTTGCGCCGAGCGACCCGCTGCACTGGACCGGCCGCTACCAGAACTGGAATGCCATGTGCGCCGACTGCCACTCGACGCGCCTGATGAAAAATTACGACGACAAGCAGGACAGCTTCGCCTCCACCTGGCACGAACAAACTGTCGGCTGCCAGGGTTGCCACGGTCCGGGCCAGGCTCACGTCGACTGGGCGAAGCAGGACAAGTCGGCCAACAAGACCTACGCTGCGGCCGCCGACCTGGGACTGAAGGTCGACTTCAAGGCGTTGGGCAGCCAGGGTCTGGTGGAGCAGTGCGCCTACTGCCATAGCCGCCGACAGGGGCTGGGCACGGGGCAGGAACCGGGGCAGCCGCAACTGGACCAGAGCCTGCCGGCCACGCTGCGCGCGGGCCTCTACCACGCTGACGGCCAGATTGACGGCGAAGTCTATGAGTTCGGTTCGTTCACCCAGAGCAAGATGTACGCGGCCGGCGTTGCCTGTACCGACTGCCACAACCCGCATACCACCCAAGTGAAGATCGAAGGCAACGGCCTCTGCCTGCAATGCCACAACAGCAATCCGCCGCTGGCGCGCTTCGCCAGCCTCCCGTCCAAGGACTACGACAGCAAGGCTCACCACCGCCATGAGCCAGGCACGCCTGGTGCGCAGTGCGTCAACTGCCACATGCCGAGCAAGACTTACATGGTCGTGGACCCGCGCCGCGATCACAGCCTGCGCATTCCGCGCCCGGACCTGGCCGACAAGGACGGAAGCCCGGATGCTTGCACCAGCTGCCATCAGGACCAGAAACCCGCATGGGCAGCCAAGGCCATTGAAGGCTGGTTCGGCAAGCCGCAACGGCCACCGCACTATGGCGAGGACCTTCATGCGGTGCGCAGCGGCCAGGGTATCTCGCTGAGCCTGCTCGGCTCGGTGTTGGCGGACAAGGGCAAGCCGGCCATCGTCCGCGCCACCGCCGCCGAGCAGATGGCCGACCTCGGCCCGCCGGCCATCTCCAATTTGCAGTGGGCGCTCAAGGACGACAGCGAGCTGGTGCGTGCCTATGCCGTTTCGGGCTTTACCAGCGTGCCACCGGCCGAGCGGCTGAAGCCGTTGCTGGCGTTGCTGGATGACCCGACGCGTGCAGTGCGGGATGAAACCGTCCGTGCCCTGGCGGATGTCCCGCCTGATCTGTTGCCGGTCGAGCGGCGAGCGCCGTTTCAGGCATTGCTGGCCGACTATGAACGGCGCCTGCGCGGCAATGCCGATCTACCCGGTGGCCGCCTCAACCTGGCAGTACTGTTGTCGCGTCAGGGGCGTGATGGCGAGGCGATGGAGGAGTATCGCCAGGCGCTCAGGCTCGACCCGTACTTCTCGCCGGCACGAGTGAACCTGGTCACCCTGGCCAGTGCGACGCAGCCCGACGAGGCCGAGCGGCTGCTGCGCGAAGGGCTGGCGCTGGAAAAGATGCCGGAAACCGACCACGGCAACCTGGCCTACATGCTGGCCTTGCTGCTCGTGGAACGGGGCAGGGCGGAGGAGGCGTTGAACTGGATGGAAAAGGCCGCAGTCGAACTGCCCGGCAATTCACGTATCCGCTACAACCAGGGGTTGCTGCTGTCACGCATGCACCGTCGCAATGACGCGCTGAGTGCGCTGCGTAGCGGCCTTGAGCAATCCCCGTCGGACCCGGACCTGCTCTATTCGCTGATCTATCTGCACGCTGTGGAGGGCGAGCGAAGCGAGGCGTTCGAATACGTCAAACGCATGCGTGAAGTGGCACCGGATGACCCTCGCCTGCACGCGATCGAGCCCTATTGGCGGCAGTGAGACGCGGCAGGCAGCGCAAACAGGCGAGCTTACTGGCGACATCGCATTTGAAAGTCGTGGTTCTCTCGCCTAAACCTTCAAAACGTTTACGTGTCGTTCAGTGTGGAAGTCGTACGTGCAGTCACGTGACTTGCTGTCTAACAACCAAGGAATGAAAAACATGACGAACAAACTGATTGGCAAGGCCATTATCTTCGGACTTCTCAGCACCGCCGGCGTTGCGGCGTACGCGGGGCAGGCCGGGGGCGGCGGCTGCGGCTGGGGGAACATGGTGTTCGAAGGTCAGCGCGGCCTGGTTCCGCACCTGCTGGCCACCACCACCAACGGCACCTCGGGCAACGCCACCTTTGGCTTGACTTCGGGTACCAACGGTTGCGACTCCAGCGTGAAGCTGGGCTACGGCGGCCGTTCGCTGTTCGCCATGAATGGCATGCTCGACAGCATCGCCGAGGACATGGCGCAGGGGCAGGGCGAAGCGCTGGATGCCTATGCCACCCTGCTGGGCATCGAACAGGCTGACCGCGCCCACTTCGCGAAGGTCACCCAGGCCAACTTCTCGAGCATCTTCGCAAGTCCTGACGCGACCGGCGAAGAGGTACTCGCCGCGACTCTCGACGTGATGAGCCGCGACCAGCAACTGGCTCGCTACGCCAAGCTGCCGAGCTGATACCACTCGCAAACGAAAATGCCCTCTTAGGAGGGCATTTTTGTGGGTGGTGGAATATCTGCAGGAGCGAATTCTGCCCGCGATCAGCTGCCCAGCTTCAGGCCGCTGGTGGATTCAGGATTGTTTGTGCCTCACCCTTTTGGGGAGCGGGTAGTTTCAGGCTGTGTTGTCCGGCATTTGGCGCCTCGAACGTTGGGCCTCGTTCCTCGGACCAACCTACGGCCGGTGAATTCGCCCGCTTCTCGTAGGTTGGCGCAGAGCGAAGCCCAACGGACGGGCTGTCTGCGGGGGCTGGGCCTTTCAAAACCGCCAGGTTGCGCCACCGCCGATAACGTGCAGCGCGGCATTGTCATAGCTGCCGGACAGGCTATTGCCCGAGCGCTGCTTGGTCTGCTCAACGTCCATGTCGCCCAGCCAGATCAGGGTATAGACCATGTGCAGGTCGAGCCCTTCGTCGACCTGATAGTTCACACCCGCAGCCAGGCGCCAGGATTCGGCCATGGGGTTGTCCACGGTGCGGTCTTCGTCGTCCACCGCCGAGCTGTCGTAGCCGACGCCCATGCTCCAGCGCAGTTGATGAGTGGCCTGGTACTGGGCGCCTACCGAGGCGTGCCAGGTGTCCTTGTACTGCCGGTCCACGGTCCGGCTGGTGCCGAAGTTGTCAGCGTCCACTTCGACACCGATGTTCCCGAACTCGCTCCAGTCCTGCCAGCCGAGGCTGGCCAGCAGCTTCCATCGCGGATCCAGGTCGTGGGCGATGCTCAGTACCGCGGTTTGCGGCACTTCCATGTCGATGTCCAGGTTGTCCACGTCCAAGCGCCGCAGCGCCAGGTTCAGCAGCGGGTTGCTGATATCGTCGACGCTGGGGCGGTCGGAGAACTCAAGGTCCACTTTGCTGGTGTAGGCGAGACCGACCTGGGTACGTTCATCGAGTCGGTACAGCAGGCCGATGTTGAAGCCCACGCCGAAGTCGGTGTCCTTGTATTCGAGCTGGCCATCCGGGCGGTCGGCCAGGCCGAGCAGGTTGTTGTTGACCGCCACTTCGGTCCGGTAGTAGGCGTACATCATGCGCGGCCCGAAGCCGATGGAGAGGTCGTCGTTGATCTTGTAGGCATAGGTCGGCTGCAGCGACACACCAATGATGGCGGACTCCTGGGTGAAGTATCGGCCGGCCCAGTCGTCGTCGTAGTCCAGCGCCAGGCCGAAATTCCCGTACATGCCGAAGCCGATGCTTGCCTGGTCGTTGATCTGGTGGCTGACGAACAGGCTGGTGCCCGGCAGGTACTGGAGCGCGTTGCCACCTTCGTTGCCGTCGAACTGGTTGCCGGCATCGCGGGAAAAGGTGATGTCGCCGAAGATCACCTGGCCGTTGGCGCTGATCTGGGTGCCGGGCAGTTCGGTGAGGCCTGCCGGGTTGTTCATCAACACGCTGGGGTCGGTGGCCAGTGCCGCCGCGCCGGCATTGGCCAGGCCGGCGCCTTCCTGTCCGGCCTCGTAGATCAGGATGCCGCCCGCCCAGCTTGCTCCCGGAAGCGTCCAGAGCGCAGTGGTCAGGGCGGAGAGTCTGATGACGCGTGGTGCTAGGGAGCGGGTACTGGACATGGTGCTTCCTCTGCCGGTCAGTCGAACCAGATGGCGCCGTACCCGCCTGACTGCGTGGGGCGTCGACGTTATCCAGCCTAGATGCTCGTCCTCTGCGTGCAACTCGACTTGGCGCCGCACTTCTCAGAGCGAATTCCCTGATCGTCCGGTCAGGTGCTAGCTGGCGCATGGAGCACTTGCGGCTAGAGTTACGAAAGCCGCAGTTCACGAATGCGTCTCGTGTGGTCGATCCAGGCCTGTGTAGTGGAAGCAGTTCGCCACGCTATGCAGGCGTCGATGGTCAACCTTCCGAACCACGTTCAGTCAGGGAATCGATAAGTGACTACACGCGAGCAGATTGCCGAGTTGGAGGCCAGTGTTTCGGAGTTGGTCCTGGGGCAGGCCGAAACCATTCGCCACGTCCTGCTGGGGCTGTTGGCCAATGGTCATGTACTCCTGGAAAGCCTGCCGGGCCTGGCCAAGACCCGTACCGTCAAGGCGCTCGCCACCCATCTGGAAGCGCAAATGCGCCGTATCCAGTTCACCCCTGACCTGTTGCCCTCGGACATCACCGGTGGCGAGATTCTCCAGCAAACCGCCGAGGGCAACCAGATCAAGTTCCAGCCGGGGCCGCTGTTCGGCAATGTGATCCTCGCCGACGAGATCAATCGCGCACCAGCCAAAGTCCAGGCCGCTCTGCTGGAAGCCATGGAAGAGCGGCAGATCACCGTTGCCGGCCATAGCTATGCGATGCCAGGCCTGTTCATGGTGCTGGCGACGCAGAATCCCATCGAGCAGGAAGGCACTTACCCGCTGCCGGAAGCGCAGATGGACCGTTTCCTGATGAAGCTGCAACTGGATTACCCGAAAGTGGAAGACGAGACGCAAGTCCTGCGACTGGTGCGTGGCGAGGAACAGGCCGCGCAGGGCGAGCAGCGGGAACCGGTACGCCTGCCCCAGGAAGTGCTCTTCGCGGCGCGACGTGAAATGGCCAGCGTGCATGTTTCGGAGGCCATCGATCGCTACTTGATCGACCTGATCAATGCGACACGCCACCCGGCCGACTACGACGCCGACCTTGCCCGCTGGATCAATATCGGTGCCAGCCCCCGGGGTGGCATCAGCCTGGATCGCGTTTCGCGGGCGCACGCCTGGCTGTCCGGCAACGAGTTCGTGTCACCCGACGATGTGCGTGCCGTGCTGCACCCGGTATTGCGCCACCGCCTGCAGCTTTCCTACGACGCCATTGCCGACGGCGTAAGTGCGGACCAGGTGCTGGACCGCCTGCTGGACAAGGTGGCGATTCCTGCCTGAGTGGACCCAAGGCCATGCAACTGACCCAATCGGCTCCCGACGGATTCGTTTACGCCACGCTCGCCCAACTGATGGCGCTGGAGCAGCGTGTCCGTGGCCTGAGTTTCCTTTCGCGGCAGCCGCTGTCGAGCATCCTCTCAGGTAGCCACGCTTCCCGCCTGCGAGGACGTGGGCTGAGCTTCGACGAACTGCGCCACTACATTCCCGGTGACGACCTGCGGCATCTCGACTGGCGTGCTTCGATGCGCTTCGGCAAGCCCTTCGTGCGCACCTATACCGAGGAGCGCGACCGGCCGACACTGGTGGTGGTGGATCAGCGCATGAACATGTATTTCGGCTCCCGGCGCAACTTCAAGTCGGTCACGGCGGCGGAGCTGGCAGCTTTGTCGGCCTGGGTGGCTTTCCACGCCGGCGACCGGGTGGGCGGTCTGGTGTTCAACGACCAGCGGCTGGAGCACATCCGCCCGCTGCGCAGCCGAAACCGGGTCCAGGCCCTGTGCGCGGCGGTGGTCCGGGCCAACCAAGGCCTGAACGCTACGATGCCGGACAGCGAGGACAACGACCAACTCAATAACGTGCTGCGCAGCTGTATCGGTGTGGCGGGGCATGACCACCTGATCTGCATCATCAGCGACTTCGCCGGCGTCACTTCGCAGACGGTGCAACTGCTGCGCCAGCTCAGCGCTCACAACGATGTGATCGCCATGCAGGTTTACGACCCGCTTGCGCTGAATGTTCCCGAGAAGGGGCGCGTCACTGTCACACAGGGAGAGCTGCAGGTCGAACTGGAGGTGGAGCGTCGCCAGGTTCATCGCCCCTTGGGTGAGTTCCTCTCCGGACGCCTGCGGGATGTAGCCGAGCTGCTGCGCCGCAGCCAGGTGCCGGTGATGATGATCAGTACCGGTGAGGACAGCCTCGATCAGGTGCGCCGCGAGCTGGGCCGGCTGTCGGGGATGCCGCGATGAGCGCCACGCCGGTGCCGGGTATCGACCAGCTCAAGGAACTGGCCCTGCCGGTGCCCCCCTACAATTATTTCCCGCAGACCTGGGGTTGGCTGGTGTTGCTGCTGGTGGTGTTGTCCATTGCCCTGGTGTGGGGTGCCCTGAAATGGCGACGCTGGCAGCGTGACCGCTACCGGCGGGAAGCCCTGGTACGTCTCGATACCCTGGTAGGGGCACTGGAAGACGCCGGGCAGCGTCTTGCGGCCCTGCGTGAACTGCCCGAGCTGCTCAAGCGGGTTGCCCTGTCCATGCCCGATGCGCCATCAGTGGCGCGCCTGGGGGGCCAGGCATGGCAGGCGTTCCTCGCCGAGCGCGCCCCTGCGCCCTTGCCAGAGGGTTTCGCCAAAGGCCTGTTCACTATCGCCTACGCACCGGATGCCCGAGTCCTGGCGATCCCGGATGCGGAGGTGCGCTCGCTCTTCATCACCAGCCGACACTGGATAGAGGCGCACCGTGTGGCAGTTTGACTACCCCTGGGTGCTCTTCCTGCTGCCGTTGCCGTGGCTGGCGTGGCGTTATCTGGACGAATACCGCGAAGCCCACAGCGCCTTGCGGGTGCCGTTCTTCTCGGCGATGAGCCGGGCCGTGGGTCAGGTACCGGGACACAACGGAAAGCGGGAAGGGCGCTGGCAGCTACTGCTCAATATGCTGGTCTGGGCCCTGCTGCTGGCTGCCTGCGCACGCCCGGTGTTCGTCGAGAAGGCCATCCAGCACGAACAACCGATCCGCGACCTGATGCTCGCCATCGATATTTCCCAGTCCATGGAAACCACCGACTACACCGACGCCAGCGGCAAACAGGTGGACCGCCTGACGGCAGTCAAAGGCGTGGTGCGTGACTTCATCGAGCGGCGCAAGGAGGACCGCATCGGCCTCATCGTGTTCGGCACCGGCGCGTACCCCCAGTCCCCGCTCACCCTCGACCACGCCAGCTTGCGAGTGCTGCTGGATGAGGTCGGCATCGGCATGGCCGGACCGAATACCGCCCTGGGCGATGCCATCGGGCTGACCATCAAGCTGCTGGAGACCGCCAAGGAGCAGGAAAAGGTGCTGATCCTGCTCACCGATGGCAACGATACCGGCAGTGCAATCACTCCGGCTCATGCCGCGAAGATGGCCCGGGAGCGCGGTATCATCGTGCACACCATCGGCATCGGCGACCCCGAGGCCACCGGCGATGCCAAGGTGGACCTGCAAACGCTCCGGGACATCGCCGCGACCACGGGTGGCCGCTTTTTCCGTGCCGATGATCGCGGCGCACTGCTGGACGTCTACGCCACCCTCGACCGGCTTACTCCGCACAAGGTGAAGACCTTCAGCCATCAGCCCAAGCGGGACCTGTTCTGGTGGCCGCTGGGCGCGGCACTCCTGCTCCTGGCGGGCTGTCATCTGCTTGCGGCATCGTTCGGCCGGCTTTCCAAAGGTCCGGCTGCTCGGACGGAAAGGGGACGCTGAGATGGAAATTGACTTCGGCGCCTTCCATTTCCTGCGACCCCTCTGGTTGTTGCTGATCCTTCCTGGCGTGCTGCTGCCGCTCCTCTGGATACGTCGCCATGACCTCAAGCACCAGCTCGAGGGTGTCATCGCGCCGCACCTGATGGAGCGACTGCTCATCACCCCCGAGGACCGCCAGCGCCTGCGCCCGGTGTATCTGCTCGGCGCTTTGCTGGTCCTTGGTGGGCTGGCCGCGGCCGGCCCTACCTGGGAACAGGACAAACCGGCCTTCCTCGATAACCGGGCGCCGCTGATCCTCGCTGTCGACCTTTCGCCGTCCATGGATGCCGACGACGTGCCGCCTACGCGGCTTGCCGCCACCAAGCACAAGCTGCATGACCTGATCCAGCGCCGCGCAGGGGCCCGCACTGCGCTGATCGCCTATGCCGGTGGGGCCCACCTGGTGCTTCCCGCCACCGAAGACCCGCTGCTGTTGGACACCTTCGTCCAGGCCATGGCCACCGATCTGATTGCGCAACCCGGCAAGGACGTGCTCGGTGTGATCGACGAAGCACGCAAGTTGCTGGATGCGGAGAAGGCACCCGGTACCCTGGTGCTGATTACCGACGGCGCCGACGCCAGCCAGTTCGAGTCGATCGGCAAGCGGCTGGCGGGTGGCGACCTGCAGATGCTCGTCCTCGCTGTGGGAAGTCGGGACGGCGGCCTGGTTCGGGATGCTCGCGGCCAGCCGCGCATCGCGGCGGATGGCCGGCCGGTAGCGGCGAGCTTCGACGAGGCTGGACTGAAGCGCCTCGCCGATGCCGCCGATGCCCCGCTGGGCAGCCTGACCCTCAACGACGATGACCTCGATTGGATCGAACTGCACGCCCAGCAGCACTTCCAGGCAGTGCAGGGCGATGGCCGGCAAGTGCACTGGAAAGACGCCGGCTACTGGCTGTGCTGGCCCCTGGCGCTGATTGCCTTGTGCTGCGTGCGGCGCGGTTGGCAGGTTCGCTGGCTGGGTGGGCTGATGCTTGCTGTGTCGCTACTTGGCACATCGGCGCCCACACGGGCCGGCGCCCTGGCGGATGCTTTCTTCACCCCTGACCAGCAGGGGCGCTGGGCCTTCGAACATCAGCATTACCCGGAGGCCGCCGCGCACTTTTCCGACCCTTACTGGAAAGGGCTGGCCGCTTACCAGGCCGCGGATTTCGACCTGGCGCTGGCCAGCTTTGCGCGGCTGGACAGCGCGGTTGCGTACTTCTACCTCGGCAACACCTACGTCCGGCTATTCAAATTCCCTGAAGCCATCGCCGCCTATAAGCAGGCCTTGCAGAAGCAGCCCGATTTTCCCGAGGCCACTGCCAACCTGGCCCTGGCCGAGGCGTTGCTGAAGGATTACGAGGACCAGCAGGAGGAGGGCACTCCCAACGAGAAGCCCGACAAGGTGGTGGAAGACCAGACGCCCTCGCAGGGCGGCAAGTCGGTGCAACAGGACAAGGCCCAGGCCGCTTCCGACCAGGTCTGGCTGAACAACCTGACTACCTCGCCGGCGATGTTCCTCAAGCGCAAGTTCTCGTTGCAGGAAGCCGCCCGCCAGAAAGCTCAGGAGGCAACCCGATGAAGCGCCTGGCATGCCTGCTGCTGCTCTGCCTGTCGTGGCTGGTACAGGCGACTGAGCCCGAGGTAAGGGTACAGCAGCGTCTGGTGCCAGCGGAAGGCGCGGTGGTGGGAGGCATCGTCAATCTGGAGGTGGATCTCCTGGTGGATACCTGGTTCACCGAAGCGCCCATCCTGCCGGGGCTGGACCTGCCCGGTGCGGTGGTTGACCCGCCCAGCGGCGAAGCGCAGCACCTGACCGAACAACTGGATGGCAAAACGTTCTTCGGCCTGCGCTTCACGTACCAGATCACCCCGCAGGCGGCCCAGCGTTTCGATATCCCCGCACTGGCATTCCAGGTCCAGCCGGGACAGGCCAGCGGCCCGGTGAAAATCAGTGGCCAGCCGCTGTCCTTCGTCGCTAGGCCCCTGGCCGGAGCGGGTGACGAGAACCGGCTGGTGGCGCGCAGCGTGAAACTCACCCAGGAGATCCAGCGCTCCCACGATCCGTTGCGCCAGGGAGACAGCATCACGCGCCGCCTGCGCGTAGAGGCCGAGGGCGCCCAGGCCATGCTCATTCCGCCACCGCTGTTCGCCGAGGTGAAAGGGCTCAAACGCTATGTGCAGACGCCCAAGGTGCAACCCCTCAGCGATGGGCGTGGCGGCACCAGCGGTGGCACCCGCGAGGACTCGGCCACGTACGTGATTGGCGATATCGGCACGTACAGTCTGCCGGCCGTCGAACTGAAGTGGTGGGATGCTGCTACCGGCGAGGCGAATAGTGTCTCGGTACCGGCGGTGCCGCTCGAGGCTGCCAAAGGTGCTTACCAGGCTCCGTTCTCCATCAACGAAGACCTGCGTGCCCTCGGGCGGAAGGCGCAGGTGAGGATATCCGGCCACTGGTTGCTATTGGCCGTGCTGCTGTCTTTGCTGGCCGGGCTCGCATACTTCGGTCGGCCCTGGGGGCATGCCACGCTGACTTGGCTGCGGCATTGGCGAGCGGCCCGCCAGCAGGCCTGGTTGGACTCGGCAGAGTATGCCCGGCGACTGGCACAGCAGCAGTTGAAAGCCCGTCCTGTTCAGTTGGGCGGTCTGTATCTTTGGGTTCGCCGCAGTAATGGCAGTAGGACACTGTCGGAATTTTCCCGTGCGTTGCCCGACCGAACTACAAATCATTTGCTAGCCTTCCTCAAAGTTCACTACGGGGCGGCACATGCTGAGAGTCAAGCAGCAACCGACGCGTCGCAGGCATTGCCGGATGTAGGGCGAGCGGTAGCCGCAATGAAGAAGACACCCCGTGCACGGCGCGGACTGAAACCGCTAAATCCCTGAGCCGGTCGTCTCAGGCAAACCGCTACTCAGCAAGGACGTCAAATGCGCCAGTCGCTCGCTTCGCGCAATCTGCGCTGGTTGTTCACGCTCCTCCTGATCCTGCCTCTGCTGGTGCGGGCGCAGGAACCGTTGCCTTCCTGGAAGGACGGCCCCTCGCGCCAGGCCATCGAGGCTTTCGTCAGCGCTGTGACGAAAGAGGGCGGCAAGGATTACGTTCCCCCCGCAGAACGTATCGCGGTGTTCGACAACGATGGCACCCTCTGGAGCGAGCAGCCGATGTACTTCGAAGTGCTGTTCGCCCTGGACGAAGTGAAGCGCCTTGCCCCGCAGCACCCGGAATGGAAGGAGCAGCAACCCTTCAAGGCGGTGCTGGAAGGTGACCAGAAAGCATTGGCCGAGAGCGGTACCGAAGGCTTGATGAAAATCATCGGCGCTACCCACTCGGGCATGAGCACCGAGCAATTCATCGAGCAGAGCCAGGGTTGGCTGGCGAAGGCGGTCCACCCCCGCAGCAAGAAGCCCTACACCGAAATGGTCTACCAGCCGATGCTGGAACTGCTGGCCTACCTGCGGGCCAACGGTTTCAGGACCTATATCGTTTCTGGCGGCGAAGTGGCGTTCATGCGTGCCTTTGCTGAAGAGGTCTACGGAATTCCCCCGGAACAGGTGATCGGCACCACTTTCGAATCCCAGTTCCAGGACAAGGACGGCCAGCTGTCGATCCAGCGCTTGCCGAAGCTGGCGCACAACGACGACGGGCCGGGCAAACCGGTCAGCATCGACACAATCATCGGCCGGCGGCCGATCTTCGCTTTCGGCAACTCCGACGGCGACCTGCAGATGCTCCAGTGGACCATGGCCGGCAATGGCAAGCGCTTCGCCGGTCTGGTCCACCACACCGACGCCACGCGCGAATGGGCCTATGACCGCGAAAGCAAGATCGGCCGGTTGGACAAGGCGCTGGACGCGGCGAAAGCCGGCAACTGGACAGTGGTGGACATGGCAGGGGAGTGGAGCCGTGTCTATCCCTTCGAGAACAACTGACCACCCCTAACGAGGAACCGCAGGAACACAGGGACTCCAGCCAGGCAGTCGGCATCTCTCGTGTACGTAGTCGTGGAGACGACAGCAACGTGAGACGGAGAAAGGCCATATGAAGCGCAGTGGAAGATGGATAACGACATTTGCCCTGGCCGCTACAGCGGCGTTGGGTATCTGTACGGTGAATGCCGCCGACAAGCCGAACATCCTGGTGATCTTCGGCGATGACATCGGACAAACCAACATCAGTGCCTATGGCAAGGGTGTGGTGGGCTACCAAACGCCCAACATCGATCGCATCGCCAAGGAAGGCATGATGTTCACCGACTACTATGCGGAGAACAGTTGCACTGCGGGTCGTTCGACCTTCATTACCGGGCAAGCGTCGTTGCGCACGGGCCTTTCCAAGGTCGGCATGCCGGGGGTGCCAGTTGGCCTGCAGGCGAGAGACGTCACCATCGCCCAGGCACTCAAGGCCCATGGCTATGCCACCGGTCAGTTCGGCAAGAACCACCTTGGCGACCGTGACGAATACCTGCCGACCAACCACGGTTTCGATGAGTTCTTCGGCAATCTCTACCACCTCAACGCTGAAGAGGAACCGGAGCGTCCCTACTGGCCGAAGGACGACCCGGCCTTCGTCAAGGCCGCCTCGCCGCGCGGGGTCATCAAGTCGAGCGCCGACGGCAAGGTCGAAGACACCGGTGCGCTGACCAGAAAGCGGATGGAGACCATCGATGACGAAACCACCCAGGCGGCCATCAATTTCATCGACAAGCAGGTCAAGGCCAACAAGCCCTTCTTCGTCTGGATGAACACCACCCGCATGCACGCCTTCACCCACATTCGCGATTCGATGAAGGGGCAGAGCGGGATGGCGGGCAACGATTACGCCGATGGCATGCTCGAGCACGATGGCGACGTAGGCAAGCTGCTCAAGACCCTCGACGACTTGAAGATCACCGACAACACCATCGTCGTCTACACCACCGACAACGGACCGAACCAGTGGTCCTGGCCGGATGCGGCGACCACGCCATTCCGCAACGAGAAAAACTCGAACTGGGAAGGCGCGTTCCGGGTGCCGGCGATCATCCGTTGGCCGGGCAAGGTCAAACCCGACACCATCTCCACCCAGATGTTCTCCGGTCTCGACTGGTTCCCAACCCTGCTTGCCGCAGTGGGTGACGCGGACATCAAGGAGCGCCTGCTGAAAGGCACCGACCTTGGCGGCAAGACCTTCAAGGTGCATCTGGACGGTTACAACCAACTGGATTACCTGACCGGGAAAACCGACAAGAGCGCACGAAACGAGTTCTACTACTTCAACGATGACGGTGAACTCGTATCGATGCGCTTCGAGAACTGGAAGATCGTCTGGTGCGAACAGCGTGCACCGGGCGGTCTGCAGGTCTGGAGCGAGCCCTTTACCTGCCTGCGGGTGCCCAAGCTGTTCAACCTGCGGATGGATCCCTACGAGCGGGCCGACATCGTCTCCGACCAGTACTACGACTGGCTGACCAAGAACGATTACCTGATCTTCCAGGGGACGCAAAAGGCTGCGGCATTCCTGCAGACCTTCGTCGATTACCCGCCGAGCCAGCGGCCGGCGAGCTTCAGCATCGACCAGATCCGCGAGAACGTGGACAAGAAAATCGAAGAGAAAATGAAACAGCAGTAGCAGGGCCCGGTGCCCGCCCGCTGGCGGGCACCTTCCTTTCAACTACCTTTTGCGGGTTGCCCAATCCGATAAGGCCAGTCGATGTCCTCAGCCGCGAGTTCGTCCCGTGCGCGTTCCCGAGCCACGGCGCGTGAAGATGCCCGCAAACGGCTCCCCTTGCAGATACTGATTCCCGCAGCGCTGCTGTTCATCTCTGGTGGAGCTGCCCTGGTCTACCAGGTGCTTTGGGTCAAGCAGCTTTCCCTGGTGGTGGGGGTGGAGGTCTACGCCGTCACCACCGGTATCAGTGCGTTCTTCGCCGGACTCGCCCTCGGAGGGCTGGTATTCGGTCGCTGGGCCGATCGCCTGCGCCGTCCCGTGCGGCTCTACGCGTTGCTGGAACTCGCCGTGGCCGTGCTTGGGGTCGGCGCCACGCTGGCCCTGGCCAACTCGGCCGGGCTGTTCGCGCGATTGGAAGACCGGATCGGCCTGCTGGCCTGGTTGTTACCCTTCCTGCTGGTCGGGCTGCCAGCCTTTCTCATGGGCGGCACGCTTCCAGTGCTGGTCCGCTCCCTGACGCCTGCGGACGGTCAAATGGGCGAAGCCGGTGGGCGGCTTTACGCGGCCAACACAGCTGGCGCGATTGCCGGAACCTTGCTGGCAGCCTTCGTCCTGTTGCCGCAACTGGGAGTTACCGGCAGCGCGTTCGCGGCAGCTTGCCTCAACCTGGCGGCGGCTGCCGGTGCCTGGCTTTTCCGGCGCAGTGACGATCTCCCGGCGCAGCCGCCCGTATCCGCGCGGATGCCGCGCTCACCAGCGGCGCGCCTCGCTATCGCTCTGTATTGTGTGGCTGGTGGCGTGGCGCTCGGCTACGAAGTGGTCTGGAGCCAGTCCATCGTTCAGTTCATGAGCACACGCACCTTCGCCTTCGCAATGGTGCTTGCTACCTACCTAACCGGTCTCGTGTTGGGTAGCGCCCTGTATGCCCGACGCGCCGACCGGATTCGCGATCCGTGGGGGCTGTTTGGCCTGCTGATCGCCGCTGCCGGCTTGATCGCCTTGCTGCAGGTCGCCGGTTTAGGTCGCTGGTTGGTAATCGCCCAGACCCAGATGGAAATGCTCGTGCTTCAGGTCACCGGCAATGAACTGGCCGGCATGTGCGCGCGCTTTGCCACGGCGGCGTTGAGCATGGTCTTCCTGCCCACCACCTTGCTGGGTGCCGCTTTCCCCTTGGCCCTGCGGCTGGCAGTGGACAGCGGGCACGTCGGTCGCGACGTGGGTGTGGTAGTCGCTCTCAATACACTGGGCGGCATCATCGGCGTCATGCTCACTGGCTTCCTGCTGGTACCCGGCGTGGGCCTGGTGCGTACCTTGGCAGTGCTCGCCGTGCTGGCCGCGCTGGTGGGTTGCATTGCCGCCTGGCGCGGGGCAGAAGTCGGTCCAAGCATGCGTGGGACGATCCTGGCCTTGGCCGTCACGACACTGGCTATCGCCGTGTTAACGCCGCCTCAGCGGCTGGCGGAGCTACTGCCCGGTGCACGCAACGGGCAGATCACGTTCTACGAGGAGGGCAGGGGTGGCACCGTCGCCGTCGTCACCCAGGGACGCCAGGGGCGCGAGTTCAGCCGCCTCTACATCCAGGGTGTGTCCAATACCGGCGACGCCATGCCGTCCTTGCGCTACATGCGTCTGCAAGCGCTGCTTCCACTGCTGATCCACCGTCAGGAACCGCAGTCGGCGTTGGTCATCGGTTTCGGCACTGGCATCACCGCAGGCGCCATGCTGCGTTACCCCGGCCTGCAACGACCGGTAGTAGCGGAGCTACTGCCCGAGGTGCTGGCGGCCGCGCCACTGTTCAAAGGCAATTTCGACGCCGTGAACGACCCACGTCTGGATATCCGCCTGCGCGATGGCCGCCGCGAACTGCTGCGCAGTGCCGAGCGCTACGACCTGGTCACCCTGGAACCGCCGCCACCCTCGGCAGCCGGGGTGGTCAACCTCTATTCGCGCGACTTCTACCAACTGGCGGCTTCGCGACTCCAGGTCGGCGGCCTTGTCGCACAATGGCTGCCGCTGCCGACCCAGAACGACGAGGACAGCCGCTCCCTGGTACGCAGCTTCCTCGATGTCTTCCCCCATGCGTCGCTGTGGACCACCGAGTTCCACGAGATGCTGCTGATCGGCTCGCTGGAGCCTCAGGAGCTGGATGTTGCGCGAATCCGCCAACGCTTCGAGCAACCCGAAGTCGCCGCGGCACTGGGAGCGGTTGGCGTGGATTCGGCAGCGGCCCTGTTGGCCACCTGGGTAACTGACCGTGACGGTCTGGAACGTTATGCCGGTGATGCGCTTGCGGTCACCGATGATCGTCCACGAATCGAATACGCATCCTGGGTACGCAGCAAGGAGATCACGCGTGTACTGCCGGAGCTGCTGGCCCTGCGCACAACGCCGCCACTGGTGAATGCCGACGCCGGTTTCCGGGGCGCGGTGGACGACCAGTGGCGCTCCCTGGCCCGCTTCTACGCCCTGACGCTGCACGCCTACAACGGCAACCGCCAGGCATGGGCCCGTGAAACCCGCGAGCTGGCCCGCAGCGATGGCAACAACCCCTATTACCGCTGGTTCATCGGTAACGGGCTGTAGGTTCGCGACGGTTTCAAGGGATACCGCCTTTCCCATCCACCAACCTGCGTTGCCCAGGCGCTGCAATGTTGGGTCTCGTTCCTCGGACCAACCTACGGCAGGACCGTGTCCTGCTTGGCGAATGAATTCGCCCCTGCAGGAAAAGCGCTGAGGTCGAACGTTGGCTGCGACTGCACCCTCTCCCTCCGGGAGAGGGTTGGGGTGAGGGGGGCCCGACAGCCGTATCCACCTCGCTTTCCTCTCCGCTGACTTGTAAGGGGTCTGCCAGCCTCCAGTGGGCTTTCAGCACCGGGTCGAAGTACACAGGGCAAGCTTCACCCGCAGCCTTGTCGCAGACGGTGATGACGATATCGGGCGGGTTGTCCTCGAAGGTGTCGTTGCCCTTGCTGCGCAAACCATCGATGGCGATTCCGGCCTGTTGCAGCGTGGTGAGACTGCGGGGCAAGACCGCGCCTCTGGGAAAGCTTCCGGCGCTCACGGGTTCGAATCCTTCTGGAGCCAGGTGGTTGAGCATGGCTTCGGAAAGAATGCTGCGGCCGCTGTTGGCTGTGCACATGAACAGGACGCGCATCTTTACCTCTGCCGCCTCCGGACGGACGTCAAAGGCTAAGGCGCAGTGCCAGCGCCGAAAGCGTGATCAAGAGCACCGGCAGGGTCAGCAGAATGCCGACCCTGAAGTAGTAACCCCAGGTGATGCGGATGCCCTTGCGTTCCAGCACATGCAGCCAGAGCAGGGTGGCGAGGCTGCCGATCGGGGTGATCTTGGGACCGAGGTCGCAGCCGATGACATTGGCGTAAACCATGGCATCCCGAACAACGTCCGAGGCGTCGGTCGCCTGAATCGACAAGGCGCCGACCAGCACGGTAGGCATGTTGTTCATCACCGACGACAGTAGTGCCGTCAGCAAGCCGGTACCCAGAGCCGCGCCCCAAACGCCATACCCGGCGAGGGCGTCGAGCGCGGCTGTCAGGTAGTTCGTCAGGCCTGCGTTCTTCAGGCCATAGACCACCAGGTACATGCCCAGGGAGAAGATCACGACCTGCCACGGGGCTTCACGCAGTACGCGTCGGGTGGCGATCACATGGCCGCGCGCGGCCACGGCGAACAACACGGTCGCGCACGCGGCCGCCACGATACTGATCGGAATGCCCAGGGGCTCCAGCGCGAACAGACCGAGCAGCAAGGCCGCCAGAACGCACCAGCCTACCCGGAACGTCGCACGATCACGGATGGCCAGTTGCGGGTCTTTAAGTTGCGCCAGGTCATAGGTAGACGGAATGTCGCGACGGAAGAACAGCAGCAGCGCACACAGTGTGGCGGCGACGCTGACCAGGTTGACCGGAACCATCACCGCGGCGTACTCGCTGAATCCCAGATCGAAGTAGTCGGCGGACACAATGTTCACCAGGTTCGACACCACCAGCGGCAGGCTGGCGGTGTCGGCAATGAAGCCCGCTGCCATGACGAATGCCAGGGTAGAGGCCGCTGAAAAGCGCAGCGCCATCAGCATTGAAATCACGATTGGCGTGAGAATGAGCGCCGCACCGTCGTTGGCGAACAGCGCCGAGACGGCGGCCCCCAGCAGCACGGTGAAGGCGAACAGACGCCGACCACTGCCTTTTGCCCAGCGCGCAACATGCAGGGCCGACCATTGGAAGAAACCGGCCTCATCCAGCAGCAGGCTGATGATGATGACGGCAATGAAGGTTGCAGTGGCATTCCAGACGATGTCCCACACGGTCGGTATATCGCCGACGGATACCACTCCGGTGACCAGGGCGAGAAGCGCGCCGAATGATGCGCTCCAACCGACGCCCAGCCCCTTGGGCTGCCAGATCACCAGTGTGATGGTGATGGCAAAGATGACAAACGCAGAAATCACGGAAACTCCTCGGAAACCCTATGTCAGCAGCAGGCTGCGCTGCGAACTGGGCGGTCGCCCATTTGCTGAAGGCGGAAACTGTCCTGCCGAAGCCATACAGCGTTGGCTTCCAGCGTGGTTTGCAGCACGCCATGTGCCCATTCCGGGAGGTCTGGATTGAGCTTGTAGTACACCCATTGCCCTTGGCGGCGATCCAGCAGCAGGCCACATCCGCGCAGTTGGGCGAGGTGACGGGAAATCTTCGGTTGGCCATCGCCCAATGCGCAGACCAACTCGCACACGCACAGCTCCCCCTCCTGAGCAATCAGGAGCGCCGCGCGGGCACGGGTTTCATCGGATAGGCATTTGAAGAGATCGGATGGGGTCAGGGCGCTGAACATCGTTGGGGACTGAATATACGAAAATTCGAATATACGGAGCGCCATATATAAAGATCAAGCCCTTGCCCGGGTTGGAGGCGCCGTCTCACAGCGATGCGTTCACGCTGAGAACCGGCCCCTCGTATGTCCGGGCCGTTACTCCGCCCCGGTGATGCTCAGGATGGAGGCATTCACGCCTTCACCTTGAACGCGAAGGTGACGTTCTCGCCCGCTTCAACACGTTTGAGTTGCTCCTGGCTGGCAGCGAATGCCATCGTCATCGGCGGCCATTTCAGGGTTGGCACGGCCCCATGGGAAATCGTGATTGTGCCCTTGGCTACATCGACTGGCTTGACCGTGCCATTGGCCTCGGCAGTTTGTGCCTGCGCCCGGGAGGGCTCGGTTGGCATGCTGTCCATGTTCATACCGGGCATATCGTCTGCGAGAGCGGGTAGGGCCGAAGCAAGGACGAGCGCCGCTGCAGCGCCGAGTGCAGTTCTCATGAAGCTTCTCCAAGGGTGGTTTGCGAAGTGGGGTGGGGTTGTGGGCGACGGCGCATCAGCCAATACGCTGCCGGGATGACGAACAGGGATAGCAGCGGGGCGGTGATCATGCCGCCGACCATGGGCACAGCGATGCGGCTCATCACTTCGCTGCCGGTTCCGCCGCTCCAGAGGATTGGCAGCAGGCCGGCGATGATGACGGCGACGGTCATCGCCTTGGGGCGCACGCGTTGTACTGCGCCTTCCCGAATGGCTCCGCGCAGCGCTTCATTCGTGGAATGTCCGGCCGCCTGTTTGTCAATCCAGGCGTTCTTCAGGTAGAGCACCATGATTACGCCGAACTCGGCAGCCACGCCGGCCAGGGCGATGAAGCCCACTCCTGTGGCAACCGACAGGTTGAAGCCCATCAGGTAGAGGAACCAGACGCCTCCGGTCAACGCGAACGGGAGCGTGGCCATGATCAGCAGGGCCTCATCGACGCGACCGAAGGTGAGGTAGAGCAGAACGAATATGATCGCCAACGTGGCCGGTACCACGAGCTTCAGACGGGCATTGGCCCGTTCCAGGAATTCGAACTGTCCGGAGTAGCTGAGGCTCATGCCGGGCATCAGTCTCACCGAGCCTTCGACCGCCTGGCGCAGGTCGGCCACGACCGAGGCCAGGTCTCGCCCGCGAACGTCGATGTACACCCAGCCCGAGGGACGAGCGTTTTCGCTCTTGAGCATGGGCGGCCCATCGGTGATCCGGATCCGCGCTACTGTCCCGAGCGTGATCTGACCACCCTGTGAGGTGTAGATGGGCAGTTGCTCCAGTGCACCGACCGTGTCCCGCCACTCACGCGGGTAGCGCAGGTTGATGGGATAGCGCGCCAGTCCTTCCACAGTCTCGCCGATGTTCTCGCCACCAATGGCGCCGGCGACGATCGCTTGCACGTCGGCGATGTTCATCCCGTAGCGAGCGGCAGCCTGTCGATCGATATCCACGTCTATGTAGCGACCGCCTGTAAGGCGTTCGGCGAGGGCCGAAGTTACGCCCGGCACCGTTCGGGCTGCACGCTCGACGGCTTGGGTCACCTGGTCGATCTCGGCGAGATTGGTCCCGGCGACCTTAACCCCGATAGGGCTCTTGATACCCGTCGCCAGCATGTCGATTCGATTGCGAATCGGTGGAATCCAGATATTGGTCAGGCCCGGTACCTTGACCACGCGATCAAGCTCTTCCACCAGTTTTTCGCTGGTCATTCCCGCACGCCACTGATCCTTGGGCTTGAAGCGCACCGTGGTCTCGAACATCTCCAACGGCGCAGGGTCGGTGGCCGACTCGGCGCGTCCAGCCTTGCCAGACACACCCTCTACCTCCGGGACGGTCTTGATCAGTCGATCAGTCTGCTGCAACAGCTCCGAGGCTTTCTGCACGGAAAGGCCGGGCAACGCCGAAGGCATGTAGAGCAGGTCACCCTCGTCCAGGGGCGGCAGGAACTCCCCGCCAAGTCGGGAAACTGGCCAAAGCGTCGTCAGGAATGTCAGCAAAGCGATCGCAAGGGTCGTTCTGGGATGCCGCAACACGGCATCCAGGACCGGCTGGTACAGCCGAATCAGCCCACGATTGAGCGGATTGCGCTGCTCGGCTGGTAGCTGCCCACGTATCCAGTAGCCCATCAGCACCGGGATCAGCGTCACCGACAAACCGGCAGCGGCCGCCATCGCGTAGGTCTTGGTAAAGGCCAGTG
Organism: Pseudomonas sp. JS3066; assembly: GCF_036328175.1. Classification (NCBI taxonomy): domain Bacteria; kingdom Pseudomonadati; phylum Pseudomonadota; class Gammaproteobacteria; order Pseudomonadales; family Pseudomonadaceae; genus Pseudomonas; species Pseudomonas sp. JS3066. The sequence goes on along the minus strand of NZ_CP143312.1, from coordinate 2,551,956 downwards.
GGCCGAAGAGGCGACCCTCCTGCGCCTCCAGGCTGAACACTGGAATGAACGACAGGGTGATGATCATCAGGCTGAAGAACAACGCCGGGCCAACCTCGACCGCTGCATCGGTCATAACTCGCCAGTGCTGGTCTGCGCGCAAGGTTTCGTGGGGATGGCTGGCGTTCCAGGCTTCTATGCGCTTGTGGGCGTTCTCGATCATCACGACGGCGGCGTCGACCATGGCGCCTATCGCAATGGCGATTCCGCCCAGCGACATGATGTTGGCGTTGATGCCCTGGTAACGCATGACCGCGAACGCGATCAGCACGCCTACCGGTAGCGCGACGATGGCAACCATGGACGAGCGCAGGTGCCAGAGGAACGCGGCGCAGACCAATGCGACCACGATGAACTCTTCGATCAGTTTCTGGCTGAGATTGCGTACCGCCCGTTCGATCAGCTGGCTGCGGTCGTAGGTGATGACCACTTCGACTCCGTCGGGAAGGCTCTTTTCCAACTCGTCGAGCTTGGCCTTCACGGCGGCGATGGTGTCACGCGCGTTCTTCCCGCTGCGCAGGATCACTACGCCGCCGACAGTTTCCCCCTCGCCATCGAGCTCGGCGATGCCCCGGCGCATCTCCGGCCCGAGCTGGATCGTCGCCACATCGCCGAGGGTGACGGGGGTACCCTCGGGCGTCAGCTTCAGGGGTACGGCACGGAAGTCGGCGAGGGTCTTCAGGTAGCCCGAAGCCCTGACCATGAACTCGGCTTCGCCCAGTTCCAGCACGGCGCCACCGGTTTCCTGGTTGGCCTTGCCGATGGCTTCCGTCACCTCGCGCTGGGTGATACCCAGGCCGGCAAGGCGGATCGGGTCTACCTGGACCTGATACTGCCTCACCATGCCGCCCACCGAGGCGACTTCGGCCACATTGGGCAGGGTTTTCAGCTCGAACTTGAGAAACCAGTCCTGTAGCGCTCGAAGTTGTGCCAGATCATGGTTTCCGCTGCGGTCGACCAGCGCGTACTGGAAAATCCAGCCAACCCCCGTGGCGTCTGGGCCCAGTGCCGGTTTAGCGGCCGCCGGCAAGCGCCCTTGCACCTGGTTCAGGTATTCGAGCACTCGCGAGCGCGCCCAGTAAAGGTCGGTACCGTCCTCGAACAGCACGTATACGAAGCTGTCACCGAAGAAGGAGAAGCCCCTGACCGTTTTGGCTCCTGGTACCGATAGCATCGTTGTGGTCAGCGGGTAGGTGACCTGGTTCTCGACGATCTGCGGCGCCTGCCCTGGATAGGGCGTGCGGATGATGACCTGTACGTCAGAGAGGTCGGGCAAGGCGTCGATGGGGGTGCTGCGCAGCGACCAGACTCCCCAGACAACGGCAAACAGGGTGGCCAGCAGCACCAGGAATCGATTGGCGACCGACCAGCGAATCAGTTTCTCGATCATGGCGAGCCCTCCAGTTTCTCCAGTTGCTCGATCAGCAAGCCGGAATCGCTTTCGCGCACATGCAGCCTGATGCGATCACCCGTCTTCAGACCCTGTGCCAGTTCGGGTTTGGCCAGGGGAAAGGTCATGGTCATTCCTGGCATTGCCAAGGTCTTGAAGGGACCGTGGGAAACGGTCAGTTCCTGGGCGCCGACTTCGACGACGCTGCCCTCGGCCTCATGCAGGGTAGGGCGGTCCACGGGCATCGCTGGCTTGCCGAGCGACCTGGCCTCGATACCTCGCAGGCTGGCTTCGGAATCGATCAGGAACTGCCCGGACGCGACGACTCGCTGACCAGCTGCCAATCCGTCGAGCACCGCCACTTGATCTGCGCTCTCCTGACCCAACCGGATTTCAACCGGCCGGAAGCGGCCGCTTTCTTCCGCGAGCATCACCAGCGCGCGTTTGCCCGTGCGGATGACCGCTTCGCTGGGTAGCAGCAACAGGTCGGCCTGGCTTGGCTGGTTCAGCCGAACCTGCGCAGTCATGCCTGGCCGCAAGCGGCCATCGGGATTGGCCAGTTCGATGCGCACGCGCAACGTGCGGCTTTGCGCATCGCTTTCGGGCAACACGGTGGAGAGTGCCCCGTGGATCACCTCCTCGGGGAGGGCCGGCAGTCGCGCTTCGACCGCCTGCCCGATCTGCAATACGCCAGCCTGGGACTCCGGGATGGCGGCCTCCAGCCAGACGTGTTTCAGGCCGTTGATCCGGGCAAGGGTCTGTCCGGCTGCCAGGGTCATGCCAGGGCGCACATCGAGCTCGCGAATCACACCGCTGATGGGGCTGGTCAGCGTCATGACCGGCCTGGCTTTACCACCGCGCTCGACCTGCGCGATCAGTTCCGCGGGCATCCCGATCAGTCGCAGACGCTGGCGGGCCGCAGCTGAAAGGGCCTGGTCGCCGCTGTGGCGCAATGCCAGAAACTCTTCCTGGGCGGCCGCCCATTCCGGTATCAGCAGGTCGGCGAGGGGCGCGCCGGCTTCGATGAGGTCACCAGGCGCGCGGGCGTAGGTGCGTTCGACAAATCCGCCGGCCCGCGCCTGTACCAGTGCCACCTCTCGCGCATTGAAGGCGAGGACGCCGGATACTTGCAGGGTTCGCTCAAGTTTGCCCTTGGTGACCGTGGTCAACCGCACGCCGAGGTTCTGCTGGATGCCCGGTTCGATGCGTACGGACGAACTATCGCCTGCTTCGTCTGCATACTTGGGAACCAGCTGCATCTCCATGAAGGGCGACTTGCCGGGGCTGTCGAACTTCTGCTGCGGGAACATGGGGTCGTACCAGTAGAGCGGTTGGCGGTCGGCTTCGGGAGTGCCGCGATTGCCTTCGGTGACCGTGGATGCCTCCTGCATACGCCCTTGGACCGCATACCAGTAGCCACCTGCCGCGCCTGCGAGCAGGGCCAGGCTCATCATCGCCGGCAACTTCCAGGATGCACGACTCATGGCCGACCCTCCCCGTAGGTGAAGTGCAGGCGGGCAGCGGCCAATGCTTTCAAACCTTGCAGATCAAGCTCCTTGAGCCTGGCCTGGACAAGCTCACGGCGTGCCGCGATGACACTGGCCAACTCGGTGTTCCCGGCGCGGTAACCGGCCAGGGCGAGCGTTACCTTGTCGATGGCCAGGGGCACCAGCGTCGACTGACTGCGCGTCACTGCACGTTCCAGGCGCTGGTAATCCGCCAGATCCGTCTCCAGTTGTTGGGCGTGCTCACGCACCAGGGCTTCGCGCTCTGCCTCCAGCTGATCCATCCGGGCGCGTTGCGCGGCAATCTTTGGGTCTTGGCGAGTGCCGGGAAACAGTGGCAGGTCGAAGGTGAATTGCACCGTCATCATGTCGCCGAACTCGCGCCCACGGCGCTGGTAGTCCACCTCCCAGCTCCAGTCCGATTTTTTCTCCGCTTCGGCCTCCCGCACCTGGGCTTCGGCTTCTCGTGCCATCGGCTCGTAGGCCGCCAGTTCGGGGTGTCGATGGAGGGCGCGCAGATAGCTGGGGGCGTCGATGGGCCAGTGTGGAAAGTCGCCGGCAAGGGGTAGGGCGGCCTCGTGGCCAACCCAGCGCTTGAGTGCCGCACGCGCCTGGGCCGCCTGGAGTGTCAGGTCGTCCTGCTGCTCTGCCAACTGGGCTGCTTCCTGTCGGGGTTCAACTGCATCAAGCGGCTGGCCTCGACCTCCGGCCAGGCGGGCCCGAACGGTTTCCGCCAGCAGGCGATTCTCCCGGAAGAAGTCCTCGAATCGGGCGAGCTTTCGCTGCTCGGTGTAGGTCGCGATCCAGGCCAGGGCAGTTTCCCTGCGGACTTTCACGCGTTCGGCTTCCGCCTCGGCAGCAGCCCGATCCACCGAAGCTTGGGCCGTTTCGACTCGCGCCTTGCGCTTGTCGCGATTGGGCATTTCCTGCATCACGCCGACCATCTGCATGGTCATGAAATCGCGATCCAGGCTCCAACGGTCTTCACCCTCGACGGGGACGTTCTGCACGCCCAGAACGAGCTTCGGATCAGGTAGCTCACCGGCAGGTATCGCGGCATTCTTCGCCGCATCCAGCTTGGCCGCCTGAGCGGACAAGGACGGTGCATTGCGCTCGGCCAACCGCAACGCGTCGTCCAGCGACAGCGAAGCCCCCCGGCTCGGCAAGGTGAAGAGCATCATTGCCAGGGCAGCCACAACAGGCAGCCCGAAGCAAGGATTCAAGGCAGTCATTTGACGACTCCTCTGAATATTCAGCGCGTAAGCGCATGCCCTCCCGCAGTCGCAAGCGACGCAGGTGGGAGTTCAGTCAGGGAGGGGAATCAGGCGCAGGGAGGTCGCCAGAGGTCGGCAGGGGTGCGGTCGGGAGCAGCTTCAGGGTAGGGGGCAGGGACTGCGGGGCCGGCCAGGGAGACCGGTGGCTTGAGGATTGAAACCTGGAGCATGCTGCCGGTCTTGCATTCCTGCCCCGTCTTGCAGGCTTTCTTGCCATGCTCGGCCATCTTGCCGTGGTCTTGGCAGCAATCCATATCCATGTTCGTCATCTGGCTCATACCGGCCGCCTGCATGGGGCAGGGGTCGGTCGGCGCCTCGATGCCCGCCATCCCGTTCAACGGAAGCGCAAGGCTGATCAGAAAGATGAGAAGGAACCGGAGGTGGCGTTTCATCCAGCGGAGTTTAGTCGCCGGCCGAGCGGCCTGGCAATTTCGGGACTCCGGATTTCGCAGTTGCCAGTTAATCGCTCCATTTGAATCCACCCAACCCTCGCCGAACAGGTCCGTTGCAATGGCCCTGCTCGGTTCCATCATGCAATTGCACTTTCGGGGCAATTCGGCCCGGGGGCGATTGCTGGCTACAGTGCCGTCGCACGACTTGAGTACTTGCTAGTTCCGTTGGCATTTGGCTTTGACCCATCGTTGCGGGTTTTGGTGAAGACCACACCTGTTCAGTGAGCCGCCGATTGGCCGACAATCGGTTCTTTCCTTCGCTACCGAAGCACCCAGATGGATCAGATACTTTCTCTTCTTTCCGAAACCGTTCCCAAAGCCCGAACCCTGGAACAGCTCACACGGCCCTTGCTGACCCTGCTCAGCCAGGTAACCGGAATGGAGTCGACCTACCTGACCACTATCGATACCGATGTGGGTGTCCAGCGTGTCGAGTTCGCACGTAACGTCGGTGACATGGTGATTCCTGAAGGGCTGGTCGTGCCCTGGACAGATACTCTCTGCAAGCGTGCGCTGGACGAGAACCGCTTGTACTCGGACAACGTCGCCGAATGCTGGGGGGATTCGGAGGCCGCCGCGGCCCTGGGCATCAGGACCTACGTGAGCGCTCCAATCAGGTCCCAGGACGGGCGAGTGCTGGGTACATTCTGTGCAGCCAGCTCGGATAAGGTGGCGCGCTCTCCGGACGTTGAGCCTTTGCTGATGCTGCTATCAGGGTTGCTGAGCTATTCCCTTGAACGTGAACAGTTGGTGGAGCGACTCCAGATCGCCAACGCCGAGTTGGCAAGGCTGGCCCTTACCGATTCCCTGACCGGCCTGTCCAACCGGCGTGCCATCCTGAGTGATGCTGCGCGCCTGTTCGCCCTGGCCCAGCGTGAGAGCAAATACGTGCTGGTTGGGGTCATCGATCTGGATGGGTTCAAGCTCATCAACGATACCTATGGCCACCTGGCAGGAGATCAGTTTCTGCGCGGCATAGCCGTCCAGTTGCAGAATGGCCTTCGCGCCAGCGACATCATCGGACGTACTGGAGGGGATGAATTCATTGTGATCGCCCTGGGTACGCCGTCCGAACATGTGGACTTGGCAATGGACATGCAACATGCTGCCGCGCTGCTGCAGGACCGCCTGACCAAAGCGACAGTCGGGCAATATGCGTTGGGCCATGGCCTCGACGACATCCGCTATGCGGGTGCGAGTGTTGGGGTTGTGGCAGTGATGCCGGACAGCATGACTGCAGAGGAAGCTATCAAGCTGTCAGACCGCGAAATGTACAAGGTGAAGCAACAGCGAAAGGATAAGCAGCCATAGGGCAAGACGCTTGCCACTTAGTGTGCTCGCCGCGGACTCAACTGGACAACGTCATGGGTTGATCGGTGCGATCCGATGGACGCCCTGATGTCTTGGATGGGCCAGTTCCAGTCCAACCTTGAACCATTCGAATGCCGCTGCGGGCAACCCTTTCGTACATCGATGCATTCTCCGCTCGTGCTCGTTGTGGAGGCCGTCTCGCAGACTGCCACTTCGGTCCTTGCGCGTGCCAGCCGATTCCCAATCCCGACCTAGGCTCATCCCGAGCACCTGCTGATTGTTCGAGCCCCCAGTTCCTCGCTTGGTTCGGCGCATTTCACAGCCTGTGCGCCGATGGGAGCTTCATCGCCGCATTGACTGGCGCGCGCCGAAGCGGGGGAGAACGAAGGGCAGGCAACCGAGGTCGATGCGTGTGAAACGACAGATCGGGAACTTTTCAGCACAGTTCGATCAGCGGCCCTGCCAAGTTGCAAGGATCAGGTCAAACATTCCCTGTCCAGGCAGTATCGACCTACGCGGCACACCGGCCCTCGCATCAGGACTTCGAAGTTCTCATCCAGGACGATCTGGATCAGTCCCCCCGGCATTTGAACGTCCACCTGTGACTCTACCAGCCCCAATCGCCGACAGACCGCCGCCGCCGCGCAGCTGCTGGTGCCCGAGGAGAGGGTATAGCCAACGCCCCGCTCCCAGATGCGGACTTCAAGGTTGTGGCGGTCGATCACTTTCACGAACTGCACGTTGGTGCGATTGGGGAAGGGGGCGAGATGTTCGATGATCGGCCCCAGCGACCGTGCAGTTTGTTCATCGGGTTGATCAACGAAGATCACGCAATGCGGATTACCCATGGAGACCGGATGCAGCCGAAGCTCGCGTCCATCGATCCTCACGTCCATATCACCCGTGTCTGGAAACTGCGCTCGCCCCATGCGAATGGCGACGCTCCGGCCTCCGCAAAGGACCTCGCAGGACACCACGCCACCGGCAGTGTGCACCTGGAACTCGCCTGCTGATACGTAGCCATGATCCCAGAGATAGCGGCAGAAGATCCGCAGCCCGTTGCCGCTTTTCTCAGCCTCTGAGCCGTCGGTGTTGTAGATGATCACCTTGGGTATTTCGCCCTGTGCGAGGACAGGAACAAGAATTCCGTCGGCCCCAAGCCCTCTGTGTCGATCGCAAATCCTTGAGATTTCCTCCGGCGAAAGACCGAAAGGCGACTCGCCTGAATAAACCAGGTAATCGTTGCTGGCGGCGTGGTACTTGATGAAATCCATGATGACTGAGACTTCCATTCGCTAAGTGCAGCGAGGTTAGGCAAGGCAGCGGGTGCGAACAAGTTGCTCGGTCAGGAAGACCGCTTGGAATTGGCGAGGACTGACGCGCCAGAAACCTTCTTCGCAACACCGATATCAAGACTTCTCCGCTCAGTGTCCCGCCAGCAGTCCCCAAGCGCGATGACTTGCCTCGCGCAGCTTTGCCACTCCTTTGCATGAGGTTTCCTCCGCGTCTAGCCGACAGGCTCAAGCCAGCAGGGCAGGGGATTCGCAGGTTTGCGTGTAAGTGCTTGACCTTAAAGTTGAGTTAAACGTTAGGGTTCTGTTGGCGGGCTCCACAGGGCACGACCCAGGAGATGGATATTGGCCCTGGACTGGCTCGAGAAGCATGGCGGTCTAGTTCCGAGCTCCGGCCATAAAGACGGATTTCATTTGACACAAGACATCAGAATTCACGCACTTGGCGGAGGCATTAGCAAATGAAGAGAGGCAGTTTCGCGGTAATGACGGGAGTACTCATGAATGCCGTATCGGCTTTCGCATGGGCGGATAGCCCAGTCGAAACGAAGGAGGCGGAAAGCGTGATGATGACCATTGGCGGTCATGAAGTTCCCGTGGTCGCAGGTGGCCTGTACGACCGCTTCCGCTCCAATCCTCCGCTTTCCACCATAGAGTCCGAAGCCCCAGATGTTGACCTGAGTTGGTTCAGGGGACTCAAGAAAACGAAGGTCGACATGGGATTCGAATCCTACTCACCAAACTTCTATTACAAGAACAACAGGATTACCGCGGTCTTCACGGCGGATCTGGACACGCTGAGAGAGTTGATGCCCGCTGAAGTCCTGGCGAACGTCCAACCTCTTCAGGTCTGGCCGGGCAGGGGCCTGGTCGCCTTTACCGCTTACTCGTACGACTACTGCGATAACGACAGCTACAACGAGATTGCCCTGTCCATCGTTACTAGCAAGCCTGGAACGTCGAATCTGGGGCCTATTTCCCTGATGGGGCAGTCGATGTCGAAGGATTTCTGGGGGTACGTCCTGAAGCTTCCGGTCAATACCGAACTTGCGAGGGTAAGGGGCGTGGTCGGGTACAACCTGCCGAAGTGGTTGACCGGTATCAATCGCCGGGAAGATGGCAAGTCCGTGACCTTCGAGATCCTTGATAGCGAAACCGGAAAGGTCGACGTTGTCTTTGAAGGAGAAAAGCTGAGCGCGCCTTCGGATGAAGTCGAACTGGTGACCAGTAGCTTCACGAACACCGATAGAACTGGCGAGCTGACATACGGCTATGCTGTCTCGCGCCAACTGAGCCACGCCTCCAGCACGAATGAAGAGTCGGTCAACCTCACGCTGAATGAAGGCAGCCTTTCTACGTTCATGAAATCCCTGAAGCTGGGGAAAATGATGAAGTATGAGTACGTGCCCCATTTCCAAAGCGCGCTCTATGCCCCCCAACCCCTGAAATCGATCCTGGACAAGGAGTAGGCGTTTTCGGGAAAGCTAAATGCACCCGTATGCAGCGTCTGGATTCTCCGGGTAGGTCGATGAGGCTACCCGGAGCAAGCCAGTTCGCTACTTCTCGTGCTGCACCTCGGCAGAAAGCAAGACCTTAAAGTTCCCTTTAATCCTAGAGTGCAATAGCGGCAAACCGACTCAATTGCAAAGCCAGCCGCGTCCAGGTATCGCCCATCGAGAAAGGTGTAGTACCCACGTCATGAACGTTATCGATTGGCGAACATCTCCAATTGCAGACCTCCATATCACACAGGAGAAGCGAACATGGGATACGTCACAACGAAAGATGGAGTTGAAATCTTCTATAAAGACTGGGGGCCGCGGGACGCCCAGGTGATCTACTTCCATCACGGCTGGCCGCTCAGTTCGGACGACTGGGATGCGCAGATGCTTTTCTTCCTGGCTCAGGGTTTTCGCGTAGTCGCCCATGATCGCCGTGGCCATGGACGATCCAGCCAGGTCTGGGATGGTCACGACATGGATCATTACGCCGATGACACGGCTGCGGTGGTAAACCACCTCGGAGTCCAGGGAGCCGTCCATGCCGGCCACTCCACGGGCGGCGGCGAGGTCGTCCGCTACATCGCGCGGCATCGTGAAGACCCTGTTTCCAAGGCGGTCCTCATCAGCGCGGTACCGCCGTTGATGGTGAAGACCGCGAGCAATCCTGGCGGTCTCGCCAAGGATGTCTTCGACGATCTGCAAGCCCAGTTGGCCGCCAACCGTGCGCAGTTTTTCCAGGATATTCCGGCGGGACCTTTCTACGGCTATAACCGCCCAGGTGCGAAGCCGTCGGAGGGCATCATCCGGAACTGGTGGCGGCAGGGGATGATGGGCAGTGCCAAGGCTCACTACGACGGCATCGTCGCCTTCTCCCAGACCGATTTCAGCGAAGACCTCAAAAGCATCACGATTCCGGTCCTGGTGATGCATGGCGACGACGACCAGATCGTTCCCTATGAGAACGCTGGCGTGCTGTCGGCGAAGCTGCTCAAGAACAGCACGCTGAAGATCTACCCGGGGTTCTCGCACGGCATGCCTACCATCAACGCCGATACGATCAACGCCGACCTGCTTGCCTTCGTTCGAAGCTGAGTTTTGCGGGAGCCAGGGAGTTCGCTTCCTGGCTCCTCCCTCTACCTGTCGCTCAAGTGGCCAGCCTGCCCCTGACAAACAGAACCACCGAGGCGCGCAACTTGTTACCGCCTAACAGGCTCGTCCGCTGGAACTCCCCGTGGCTTAGTGGCAGATGCTGGCAATCGAGAGCCTGGCGCGGAGGTCTTTCGCTTTTTCAATTGAACGTTCACCCGCTGGTTGGCGGCAGAGCATTGCCCTGCCAGGCCGATAAGACCTGCATCATTGCTGCTTGCGTTTGCGGAACTCGGCCACCTTATGCCGGTTACCGCACAGCGCCATGCTGCACCAACGGCGGCGATGGGACTTGGTGCGGTCGTAGAACCAGAGCACGCAGTCCGGGTGCTCGCATTCGCGCACCAGATTGAAGTCGCCTTCCACCAGCAGCTTGGCGGCTGCTTCGGCCAGAGGCGCCAAATACTGTTCGGCGGTAGCGGTTGCCCACACGTTCTCCAGTCGCGGTTCTCCACTGGCCGGCCAGTCCAGCTGCTGGTAGCTGGGTGTCGCCAGGAAGCGATTGAGTACGTCCGGCGAACCCTGGCCGCCCGCCTTGCGCCGCTCCACAAGCCCACGCACCGTTTCGCGCAAGGTCAACGCCGCCTGCAGCAACTCGCCCTTGGCAAAGCGCACCTTGGGGACGGCCCAGCCGGTGCGGTCCAGCCAGGCCTGGACATCCTCATCGCTGCGCCAGAACTCCACGGGAGCACCGTCCATCGCGGCCAGGGTGTTGAGCATGTCCAGCACAGGGTGGTCGGCCAATACGAAGGGTTCGAGGGACGGCGAGGAGGCGGCGCTGGTCATGATGGCGTTCCAGAAGACGAATGGCGAAATGGTAACCCTGTAAAGCATCAGTGAATAGTTACGAAAGGCGATGCTTGTAACCACTATTAATCCTATTGACAGGTTACGTGATGGGTTCATACTCAGCGCCACAAGTAACCATTAACGGTGTTTATACAAGTTACGGAGTGACCACCATGATTTCGCCCATCGTGCATATCCCGGTTCGCCACCAGTTCGTCGAAGCCGACGGTGTCCGTGTTTTCTACCGGGAAGCCGGTAATCCGGCCGCGCCCACTTTGCTACTGGTGCACGGCTTTCCCAGCTCGTCCCACCAGTTCCGCGACCTGATCCCGCTACTGGCCGACAGGTTCCATATCGTTGCGCCGGACCTGCCGGGGTTCGGTTTCACCGAGGTACCCCCCGAGCGCGAATACCGCTACAGCTTCGATGCCCTGGCTGTAACCCTCGGCGCCTTCGCCGAGAAGCTGGGCCTGCAACGCTACGCCCTCTATGTGTTCGACTACGGCGCACCCACCGGCCTGCGCCTGGCCCTGGCCCATCCGGATCGCGTCACCGGGCTGATTTCGCAAAATGGCAATGCCTACCTGGAAGGCCTGGGTGATGCCTGGGAACCGATCCGCGCCTACTGGGCCGAACCGCACAATCACGAACGCCGCAAGGTGGTGCACGATGCCGTGCTGCACCTGGAAGGCACCCGCTGGCAGTACCTGCATGGCGTGAAGGACCTGGAGCTGGTGGCCCCCGAGTCGTACTACCTGGATGCGCTACTCCTGGAACGCCCGGGCAACAAGGACATCCAGCTCGACCTGTTCCTCGACTACGCCAACAACCTGAAGCTCTACCCGGCGTTCCAGGCCTTCTTCCGCGATACCCGGCTGCCGACCCTGGTGATCTGGGGCAAGCACGATCCCTTCTTCATCCCGCCGGGCGCCGAAGCCTTCAAGCGCGACAATCCCGCTGCGGTGGTGGAATTGCTGGATACCGGGCACTTCGCCCTGGAAACCCATGTCGACCATATCGCCCAGCGCATTCGAGAAGTATTGGGGGATCTTCGGGCCTGACGTCCTCCTCTGACCTCCGTGCGTGCCTGGCTTCGTGCCCTTGGAACGCACCGCAGCCCGCTGCCGGGTAATCCGGCAGCCTTCCCGCGAGGTATTCACGATGGACCATCTACCCGAGCGCCGTCTCTCCCCTTGGCACGCCGGTGAAAAGGTGATGCACGAACGCGTCGGCGTCTCCGAACACATGGAAGCCTACGGTCAGCGGGTGATCCGCGATTACATGCCCGACCAGCACCGCGACTTCTTTCACCAACTGCCATTCATCATCGTCGGCGCGGTGGATACCCAGGGCCGACCCTGGGCGACGCTGCTCGAAGGGCCGGAAGGCTTTGTCAGTTCTCCCGATCCCCAGCGCCTTGTGCTGGTCACTGAACCCGACCCGCAAGACCCGGCTGCCAGCGGATTTGACGCCGGCAGCGCCATCGGCCTGCTGGGCATCGAGCTGCACACGCGGCGGCGCAATCGCATGAACGGCATCCTCCAACGAGTCGAAGCGGGGCGCCTGGAAGTCGCCGTCGAGCAGTCCTTCGGCAACTGCCCGCAGTACATCCAGCAGCGTACCTACACACGCGAGGAGACACGTGGCGGGTGGCAGGGCGAGCGCCAGGACTTCACGGCGCTGAACGAGACCCTGACAGCGATGATCCGCAACGCCGACACCTTCTTCGTCGCCAGTTACGTCGAGCACGAGGATGGCCAACGCTCGGTGGATGTCTCCCATCGCGGCGGACGACCGGGCTTCATCATGGTCACGGGCAATCACTTGACCATTCCGGACTATGCCGGTAACCAGCACTTCAACACCCTGGGCAACTTCCAGCTCAACCCGGTTGCCGGACTGCTTTTCGTCGACTTCTTCAGCGGCAACGTGTTGCAACTGTCCGGAGCGATCGAGCTGGTGTTCGACAGTCCGATGATCGCCGCCTTCGAGGGTGCCCAACGCCTCTGGACCCTCGACGTACAGCAAGCCGTCCTTCGGCCGCGCGCGTTGTCGATCCGATGGGATTTCCAGGATCCTGTACCTCGTCGGTCAGGCCAGTGAGCCGCACTTCGGTATCGCCGAATACCCTGGTGCGGTTAGAAACCTTCATGAGCGACTCGGCGGTCATGTAAACGGTCGGTTCGCCTCGTCGCGCTACCCGGTGAGGCCTGTGGAGCTGGACTACCATCACCATTCCAGTCCCCACTCTCACCGACACCCCTGGAGGCCCCGCGCATGACTGATCGTTACTCCTGGACCCGTGAGATTGCAGACGACCGGGCCGTTGCCGGCGCCGCGTTGATCCCGGTCGAGCTGCGGGAAATGATCGACGGCCTGGATACTGGCGCGATCAAACCCTTCTACGCCGCCGTGGCCAATCTTGCCTTCTCGGCTGCCGACCAGTGCGAAGAGTACGACGGCTATTGCATTGGGCTGATCGATGCCGGCTACCAGCGCGGCGAGTTGGGCATCGTGGAGCGGGATGCACTGCGCAATTTCGTCATTTCCCTGTGCGCGGATCGCAAGGACAAACCGTCGGCGTAGAGAAACTTCTGTAGGAGCGAGCTTGCTCGCGAACAGTCCGAGCCTTCTTTATTCGCGAGCAAGCCCGCTCCTACACATTCGGCCACTCTGCCCCTCGACATATTTCACCCGCGATTGAAATCGCTCCCACAGGTAACCGATGAGTCAGCGATGGGGCGTGATCCCGAGCGTCTCGTGCTCCTCGCGACCATAGACGTCGTCCAGGCGGGTGATGTCATCCTCGCCGAGGTAGCTGCCGGTCTGCACCTCGATCAGCACCAGGGGAATCTTGCCCGGGTTGGAGAGGCGGTGGACCGACGTGATGGGGATGTCGGTGGACTGGTTCTCGGTGAGCAGGAACACCTTGTCGTCACAGGTCACTTCGGCAGTGCCAGATACCACTATCCAATGCTCAGCACGGTGGTGGTGCATCTGCAGCGATAGCCGACCGCCGGGTTTCACCGTGATGTGCTTCACCTGAAAGCGTCCGCCGGTGTCCACGGAGTCGTAGTATCCCCAAGGGCGATAGACCTGGCAGTGGTTCTCGACCTCGCTGCGGCCCTCGGCCTTGAGCTTCTCCACCAGCTGCTTGACCTTCTGCACGTGCTTCTTGCTGGCGACCATGATGGCGTCCTTGGTTTCCACCACCACCACGTCCTCCATGCCGATGATCGAGACCAGCTTGCCGTTGCCGTGCACCAGGCAGTTGTGGCTGTCCTGCACGACCACGTCACCCTTGATGACGTTGCCGTCGGCGTCCTTGTCATGCACGTCCCAGATCGATGCCCAGCAGCCGACATCGCTCCACCCTGCGTCCAGCGGTACCACGCAGGCGCGTCCGGTTTTCTCCATCACCGCGTAGTCGATGGAGTTGTCCGGGCAGCAGGCGAAGGTGGCCTCGTCGACATCGATATGGTCTTCGTGGCACTTGCTGCGTTCCAGAGCCAGCCGGCACGTGTCGTGGATATCGGATTCGTGCTTCTTGAGCTCTTCCAGGTAGCGACTGGCGCGGAACAGGAACATGCCGCTGTTCCAGAAGTAGTTACCGGACTCGACGAACTCCCGCGCGCGATCCGCATCGGGTTTCTCCACGAACTGGGCGACCCGGCTGATCCCCTCGGGCAACACCGGGTCCTGTTCGGAACGGATGTAGCCGTAGCCGGTTTCCGGCCGGGTCGCCGGTACGCCGAACAGCACCAGCTCGCCTAGCTCGGCAGCGCTGGTGGCGAGCACCAGGGCGTCGCGGAAGGCTTCGAGGTCTTCCAGCACATGGTCCGAGGGCAGTACCAGCAGTAGCTCGTCGCGCCCTTCGCTGATCAGTTGCATGGCGGCGATGGCCACTGCCGGTGCGGTATTGCGCCCGAAGGGTTCGAGCAGGACCGCATGGGGCGTGAGCTTCAGCGCGTCGAGTTGCTCCTGCACGATGAACCGGTGGTCCTTGTTGCAGACCAGGATGGGCGCCTGCATGCCGTCGAAAGTGAGGCGCTGGAGGGTCTGCTGAAACAGTGTGTACTCGCCGGTAAGGGCGAGGAACTGCTTGGGAAACTGTCGACGGGATAGCGGCCAGAGTCTCGAGCCGCTGCCACCGGAAAGCACAATGGGAATCATGGTTATCTCCTGCTGGTGAATTGCAAGTGCCTTACTGGGCTATGAGTTTTCAGTTGCTGGACAAGGGCCGCTTGACCCACACCGGAGCAAGCTTTCCGCTGCTACCGGTAACGTATAGGCACACCACTTCGCCGCGATTGAGCGCGACTGGTTTCAGGTCGCTGATCTTCTGGTCGCCGGCGAACAGGGCAAGGTTGACCTTGACCGGGTTGATCTCGCGGTCGCCGGAGCTTTGCGGTGCGACGTTCTCCACCACTGGGGTCTTGCCGTCGGCGGTTTTCACGCTGAGCGGCGTGTCGGAAAGGTTCTGCAGCCTGAGCAGGGCTTTCTGCTTGTTGCGGAACGGTTTTTCCTCCACCAGCCGGGGCTGCCCGTTGGGCAGATTGACCAGGGTGTAGTAGCGGTTCGCGCCAAGCTGGACCGACATGTTCTGGCTGCCGACCCGGGCGCTATAGGTGCCACCGGGAAGGAAGCTGAAGTCGGTGCTCGCCAGTGGACCGACATCTTCGAGGTTGGCCGTGCCGACCAGGGCGCTGACTTCCTGGTTGCTGGCGTTGTACAGGCGCACGAACGTCGAGCCTTTAGGGGCGGCGGGGCCGTAGAGGGCAGCGTCGTCAGCCTGGGCCTGCCAGCAGCACAGACTGGTCATTAGCACGGTGGCGATCAGGCGGGGATGGTGGAGCGGTTTCATGGTTGGTTTCTCCCAGGGAGTACGGAGTCGGCGGTTGCGGTCTGGTGGTACCCGGTCGAACCGGCGGATACCAGCTGGGAGATCCATTCCCTTTCGAACTGGCTCAGGTCGGGGGGCATCGGCAGGTAGCGTTCCGGAAACTCCCAGATCACCCACTGCGGTGGAGCGTTCTTGAGCGCGTCGTTCTGCAGGTACTCGAGCATTGGCGGCAACGGCCCCTGACCGCTCTCGGCGAAGTCGAGGATGTCGCTGCCAAGGGCCTGACGCAGGGCGCCGAGGAAGTTCCAGTCGGGGTTGGCGCTGTAGCTGGTCCCGACCAGGGCCACGGGAACCCGGACATCGGCGAACAGCGCCGCGGAGGCGTCATTCGGGTGCGCGTCGACTGCATGGGTGGAGCGCGACTGGAGCTGGTCGGGAGCCGGCAGCAGGGCGCTGAACAGAGGGTCCAGTGGCAGGAACCGCGCCAGGTCACCCAGGTAGGGCTTGCTCGCCGCCTGTTCGGTGGTGAAGAGCTGGCGATCTCCATCGAGCGGTGCACTGCGTTGCACGGCTCGCGCGACTTCCTGGGCGACCAGTTCGGCCCCGTGGGGCGTCCAGTGGGTATCGGTACGCAGGAACAACAGCCCCGTGTCCTTCGCCGGCAGCAGGCTGGCCAGCAGGTCGGGGGCCAGGATATCGGCGTGCTGGGCGGCCTCGTGGAGGCGGTGATACAGCCCGAGCTGCTGCTGGGCGGGCTGTTCTTCGTCCAGGTATTCCGGGTAGAGGCGGGCCTTGGCCGGCACGATCACCAGCAGCAGTTTCACTCCGCGCTCGCTGAGGCGCTGGTCGATGCCCCGGATCAGCTCCAGGTTGGCCTCAATCTGCTGCTCGCCACGGGGTACGGGATTGAACTCTTCATCGCTGAACAGCCAGTCGTGACGACCCAGTACCACCCCCGGACGACCTTCGCCGAACAGGCTGTAATCGAGCGCTGCCCACAGGTTGGTACCTAGGCGTTTCAGTGGGAATTGCGCCTCGTAGTGGTTCTCCACCGCCTTGGCCATCTTGCCGTCATGCAGGGAGGCGTCGGGGGGCAGACGCAGATCCAGCAGTCCACGCACCGACCAGACGCCCAGGACCAGCAACGGGGCAAGGAAGAGGGCGATGTAGGCATTGCGGGAGAAGCGAATCATGGCGCCGCCTCAGAACTGGAAGTAAAGGAAGGGGGAGTAGCTCTGCGCCGAGAGCTTGAGTACCGAGGCGCAGAACAGCAGGAGCAGGAGCGGGCGCTGTACCGCGCCAACCCAGGCGAGCGCGCGCTCACCCAGGGCGCGTGGCGGTACGAGAGGCACCTGGTCGGCGGCGGTTTGGGCCGCTACCTTCGGCGCGCCATGAGCCAGGGGGCGGGTGTAGAAGTCATGCAGGCCGAACAGCGCCAGGCTGGCGTAGGCGATTAGCAGGGTGACTAGCTGCAGGTCAGTGAAACCGACCCGTCCGAGCTCCGACAACTGCCATCCGCTGAAGCCGAACATCGCCTGGTACATGCGTCCGGCGACATGCAGGTTCTCTGCACGGAACAGAACCCAGCCGAGGATCACCAGGAGGAAAGTGAAGGACCATTTCAGCGGGTTGAAGCGCCGTGGCGCGGCGTCGACGCCCAGGGCTCGTTCGATGGCCAGCCAGGTGCCGTGCCACGCGCCCCAGAGCACGAAGGTGAAATTCGCGCCGTGCCAGAGACCACCCAGCAGCATGGTCAGGACCAGATTGCGATAAGTCTGGAAGGTGGTGCCGCGATTGCCGCCGAGACTGACGTACAGGTAGTCCCGCAGCCAGGTCGACAAACTGATGTGCCAGCGCCGCCAGAATTCGGTGATCGACTGGCTGATATACGGCTGCTTGAAGTTTTCCAGGAAGCGGAAGCCCATCATCAGGCCAAGGCCGATGGCCATGTCGCTGTAGCCGGAGAAGTCGAAGTACAGTTGCGCGGTATAGGCCAGTGCGCCGAGCCAGGCGTCGGCTGCGCTGGGGTTCTCCAGTGCAAAGCAGTGGCTGACCAGCGGCGCCAAGGTATCGGCGATGAACACCTTCTTGATGAAACCCTGCATGAAGCGTGTGCAGCCCTCGGCGAACTTGTCGACGCTGTGGGTGCGGTGATGGAACTGACCGGCCAG
Organism: Pseudomonas sp. JS3066; assembly: GCF_036328175.1. NCBI lineage: Bacteria > Pseudomonadati > Pseudomonadota > Gammaproteobacteria > Pseudomonadales > Pseudomonadaceae > Pseudomonas > Pseudomonas sp. JS3066. Next base: position 2,534,242 of record NZ_CP143312.1, on the reverse strand, counting down.
GTCGCGGAAGCGCAGCACCGGGCCGGCAATCAGGTGCGGGAAAATCGCCACGAAGGCCGCGAAGTCGATCAGCTTGTGGGTCGCCGGCGTGTCTCCCCGGTAGACGTCGATGATGTAGCTGATGGACTCGAAGATGTAGAAGGAGATACCGATCGGCAAGAGGATGTGGGTGAGCACGAAGGGTGCCATGCCGAGGCTGGTGATGATCACGTTGAGGCTGTCGACGCCGAAGTTGGCGTACTTGAAGTAGCCGAGGACGCACAGGTCCACCATCACGCCCAGGGTCAGCCAGTGCCGGGCGGGTCTGGTGCGCACCCCGGCGGAACCGATACGCAGTCCGATCCAGTAGTTGAATACCGTGACCACCGCGAACAGCGCCAGGAAGTCGACCCGCCACCAGGCGTAGAAGAGGTAGCTGGCGATCAGCAGCAGCAGGTTGTGAAAACGCGGCCCGCTCAGGTAGTACAAGCCGAGAAAGGTCGGCAGGAACAGGAACAGGAATACGTTGGATGAAAACACCATCCGCGTTTCCTCCATTGAAGAACTGTCAGGGCCAAGCGGCCCACCCGTTTCTCCCCTGGTTCAAGGTGTTGCGCCCGTCGCTCCTGTGTTGCGATCGGGTTACTGCTGCCTGTGCCACGTCCTTCGCCGCGCCCGCCGTGCGCAGCCCCGTGACGGTCAACCGTTTTTCGCTTTCTCCGCCGCCTGCGGATCGAACAGCCGCGTCAGGTCTCCGCCAAGGCGGAAGTTCATGAGCGGCTGCATGGAATGCTTCCACTTGAGGGTTTCGTCACTGCAGCGGTAGAGCGTGCAGTAGGGTTCCAACCAGGTGAATTTGCCGTTCTCCTTCAGCTCGCCTACCGATTGGCCTTTGCCGGTCTTGTCTGCGAAGACCTCGGGGTTTTCCACACCCTGCATGACCCGCTCGGCGAGCCGGCGCAACGCGCCGTTGTGGTCCTCGCGCAGATCGACGCCATTGGCCTTGGCGAACGCCGCGACCATTGTTAGCGGTGGCAGGCTGTAGTTGTGGTAGGCGAGGGCGCGCTTCTGCCGCCTGAGTTCGTTGGGCAGGAAGCCGTCGGGGTCGACCTGGCCCGCGGCGACCCGGAACTGCGCCACCGACCAGTCGAACAGGTCACGGCGGTCAGTCGCCACGGCGCTCGCCATGACCGACCAGGCGGCCCAGTAGGAGTGGTTGTTGATCTCCTTGAGTGGCAGGTCGCTCCAGTCCTTGACGGTCTGCTCGGCCAGCCTGGCGAACCAGGCTTCGATTTGCTGGCTCTGCAGGGCATAGGGCGCCAGCGGCCGCGAGCTGGAGAACTTCAGGCGCAGCCAGGCCGAGGCCATGCTGCCCAGGGCCCATTTGCGCATGGATTTGCCCGTGTGATTGAACTCGGTGGAAAGAAGGGCGCCGGCCTTGGACCAGTCGCCGAGCCACTGCAGGGTGCATTGCAGGCTTTCAGGCTTGCCGTCGCGCATGAATCGCATCACCTGCTTGTTGACCCCGCGTTCCAGATCGTTGATGGCACGGGTCTTCTCGCGAAAGTCCTTCTCGGCTTCGGGGTTCAGCGTCGCCCGGGCCTTGTTCGAGCCTTCGTACTTGCTACGGAACACCAGGGCTCCGGTATAGGGAGAGGGCGTTTCCTGGTCGCACTTTCCGGGTTCGCCCTTGCGCTCCTTCTCGATGGCCGCGTAGTAGCCGGGAGGCGGCACCAGTCCTGCTCCCAGAGTCGCACCCGAGGCCAGCAGGAGAGGGAGGAGAAGGAACAGGCCCGTTGCGCGCATCATGACGTCCTCAACGTTCCGCCTGGGCGGTGTGCTGGACCGGGCCGGCGTTGCGGTTTCGCTGACAGACCTTCACTTCCACTTCCTGCGGTGGGCTGCCGGCAGGGGGGCCTTGCAGCTCCAGGGAGAGCAGGATCATGTCGGCCCAGTCCGAGTCGGTGCGCAGCTCGAAGGCGAAGCGTCCATCGGTGTCGACCGTCTTGGGCTTGTCGAGCTTGAGGGTTTCGCGCCGGCCGTTGAGGTGCCAGAGGGTAGCCTGGAGGGTTTTCACCGTGGGATCGGCGTAACGCACGTCGATCTGGTACTGCCCATTGCGCACGTCCTTCAGACCGCCATCGCCATTGACCAGTACCTCGTTGGTGCCCGGCCGCAGTTTGGTCTTCGCTGACATGACCGCCGGTTTGCCAACGCAGCCGTTGTCGAGCATGGCGAACAGCTGCCGGTAGGTGCTTTCCTGGTCTAGGCGATAGAGCGGCGAGAATTCCCAGATGACGATCTTCGGTGGATTCTCGAGGAAGTCCTTGCTGCCCAGCATCTGCAGCATGGCTCCTTCCAGGCCACCGCCAGGAACTGCGGCGTTGTAGATATCGGCCTGCAGGTATTCGGAGAGGAAGCCGCTGAAGTTGTAGTTCTGTGCGCTCTGGCTGGTGCCGATCAGGAATATCTGGGGATGCCCGGCATCGCTGAACATTGCGTCGCCGTCGCTCGAGTCCTTCGGCTCGGTGGCGAACTGGTCCATGTATTCGATGGCATAGCTGCCGCCACAGAGCTGGCTGGCGACGTTGTGGAGGGTGCCTTTCTTGCCCATCCGGCCAACCACCTTGCTCTCGAACTCGCGCTTGGGTATGCCCTTGTAGGCAGGCATCTGCTTGATCGTCTCGGCCACCAGTCTGGCGGTACGTTGCGCACCATAGGGTGTCCAGTGCTGGTCGCCGCGGAAGAAGAAGGCGGGGGTCTGCTGCTCATCGGCCAGCACCGAGAGGTCGGGCACGTGGTAGCCCATGTCGCGGAAGCGACCGAGCATGGCCCGGTAGTTTGTCAGCGCGCGCTGATACTGGAAGCTGGCCAGCTCCGCCGGATTGAGCTTGTTGCGATTGACCAGACCACGGGTCGGTTGATAGACCACCACCAGTTCGATGCCCTTGCGCGCAAAGGCGTCGTGCAGTTGCTTCAGGCGCCGGTAGCCAGCGGATGTGGTCTGGAACTCCGTGCGCAAGTCCTCGCGCGTGCGGAACAGCCAGTCGCCCTGGGCTTCTACCAGGGTGACGAAGTTCTTCTGATAGTTGGTGGTGTAGCGACTGGCATCGTGCGCCGCCGGACAGAGACTGCAGCAGGGCGCGGCATGGTAGACGGGGCCCTGGGCTTGTACCGTGCCGGTCGCGGCAAGGAGCAAGAGAGCCAGCGGCAGGTGCATCGATTGGCTTGCGTTCATGGTGCTCAACCTCAGGGTTGAAGTTTGGTCCCACTGTCCACCAGGTCGATCCGGACGGCTTTGCGCTGGCGTACCAGCAGATCGAGGATTTCTTCCTGGCGTTCGCCGAGGATGCCGCTGAAGGTAATGCCCGAGGCCTTGTCCGGCATCGACATGTCCACCCGATACAGTTCGAGGGACAGCGGTGTATCGACCGCCAGCGGGCCACTGCCGTTGCCGGCAAGCTGGCCGCCGACCACGACCAGCGACACCTTGGTTTCGTAGGGGTCGAGCTTGAGGTCGCGGTGCTGGCCGGTGAGGTCCTTGATATGCCCGTACACGCCGCTCAGGCCATTGCCGAGGACGAGGTTCTCGTACAGGCGGATGTTCGCGCTGTTGCGGAGGCGAACGCCGTGGCGATCGTTGCCGACCACCTTGTTGCCCCACAGGAGATTGTTCGAACTTTCGTAGAGGGTGATGCCGTCGGCGTGGTTCTGGAACACCTCGTTGTAGGCCAGCACGTTGTTGGTGCTGTTGCGGTCGAGGACGATGCCGGAAATCTTGTTGTCGAAGATCTGGTTGTTGAAGATCCAGCTGTCGTTCACCTCGCGGGAGACGATCAGGCCGTGCTTCTTGCGGGTGCCGGAGATGGTGTTGTGGGCGATGATCAGGCGATGTGAACGGTCGTGGGGGTCGATGCCGTAGACCAGGTTGTCGCGGTAGGTGTTGCCCTTGATCACGACGTCGTCGGCCTCGAAGCAATAGAAGCCGAACCACATGTCGCTGAACTCCGAGTCCAGCAGCCAGGCGCTCGGCGCGGTGCGGCCCATGCGCTTGCGCATGGAAGGCGTGTACTGGGAAATGCTCAGCCCATAGGACTTCTCGCCGCTATAGCCAAGGCTGCTGAAGCGGCTCTTGACGATGTAGGTCTCTGTTCCGCCCCAGGACAGAAGGAAGGGGCGGAATTCCTTGTCCTTGCGAAATGCCGATGGGCCGTTGGCTTTTTCATTCCAGCCGATGAGGGTGCTATCAGTCACGAAGAGCTTGCCGTCGTTGACCAGGAACGAGCCGCGGTCCTGGGACAGGCGCAACGTCTTCCCATCGATGTGCAGGGTGGCGCCGCGGGCCACGACTATGGGCAGGCGAGCCAGGTAGGTGTCGTCTCCGATGGCGCGGAAATATTGCTTGGGGAGCTTCTTGGCCAGGGTCGCCAGATCGGCGTAGCCGCCTTCGATGAAGATCGCCTGGGGCATGCCGCCCTGGCGCCTGACCCATTCGGCCAGGCGGTTTTTGCCACCGACGAACTGCTTGAGGACGGGTTGCCGCAGCATACGGCGTACGCCGATGCGGCCGGGCTTGTCTCGCTGGATCTTGTCCTGGACGGCGTTGGCGGTATAGCCGGATAGGTCGGGCAGCGCAGGTGCGCTCAGGTTCAGCCGCTCCACGGGGGAACTGGTGACGGTGTACGTCTTGGCCGCCGGGGCGGCCTTGCCGGAATTTTTACTGGACGGGGAGCTCGGTGACGCGGCCAACACGAGGCTGGTCAGCAGCGAGCCGACCAGCAGGGGTAAGGCCAGGGAGCAGTAAACGCGCCACCGGCTGTTCATTCATTGCCCTCCCGTCAGAAGCGCCAGATCACATCCACGAAGGCCCGGTGCATGCTCGAGTCGACTCCGCTGCCATCGTAGGCATCGCCAGCGAAGAACAAGCCGCCACGGAAACGCACCAGTGCCGAAGGTTCGTCGATTGCCTGGCTCATGGATTCAGGCAACAGGCCTTCCTTGAAGTACTTGGTGAGCACCAGGTCGACCTCCTGGCCGATGTCCTTGTCGTCGGAGGTCAGCGCGGCATTGATGCCACTGTCACCCACCGGCTGGTCGCCATCGGCGCGCCAGAAGCGGTGGTACACCAGGCTCGCGTCGTACTCGTCGCGCAGCTGCCAGGAACCGAACAGGGTCGCGACCTGCAGGTTGCTCAGCTCGCCACGGAACGCCTCGCCGAAGCGGTGCACCCGCGAACGCGTGCCGGTGAAGCTGTTGCGGTTGCTTTCCAGACCGGTCTGCTGGAAGTTCTCGTCGCCATCATCACCGCCGCCACTGCCGCGTGCATAGGCAACGCCGGCCTGCCAGTTGGGATCGAGGCGGAAGCGCACGCCAAGGTCGGTGCCCCAGGCGCTGACGTCGGCACTTTGCTTGCCAGTGGCGATGGGCTGGCCGCCGGGGCCACTGGTGGTCAGCAATTGGTCGCGGTCGCCATCCAGCCAGATCACGCTGGCCCAATAGTTGAACGTCTGCTCGTTGCGCCAGTTGAAGGCATCGCTGTTGGCTTGCAGGCCAATCCAGGTCAGGTCACCCGTGGTGTCCTTGTCCAGCTCGTCGACCTCTTCGCCGGGGCTGCGCAGGTCGCCGTCGTCATGGCTGTAGTGGACGTTAAGGCCTACCCAATGACCGGGTGTCCATTGCGAGGCGATGTCGCCGTAAACGTGCAGCCGGTCCTCATCCTCCGGCGCCAGCTCGTCGATATCGGTGCGGTATTCGGAGAAGCGCTCGGCCAGGCCGAGGTGAGCGCGCAGCAGCGTGGTGTCGAAGGTCCAGTTCAGCGCTTCGATGTTGGTGTCGCGCCACAGGCTGTCGTCATTACGCAGGCGCTGACGGCCAAAGCGCATTTCCTCGCCAGGGTAGGCGGTAAGGCCGGAGTAACCGATCCAGAACTCGCGCATGGCCAGGTAGCTATCGTCGGCCTGGCGGTCATTGTTGCCGCCGCCGCTGTCCTCTTCGAGATCAGCAGTTTGAAGGGTGTCCGTTTCGATCGTGTCGGTGGCCGCGACGGCTTGCGCCATGGCGTAGGCGCTCCAGTCGCCGCGCTGGAAGAAGAGCCAGGGCCGCACGTCGATACCTATGCCACTCACATCACCGCCATTGCGGGTGCCAAGGTCCCGGTCGTCTTCCGACTGGGCAGTGACCTTCACATCGACTCCAAACGGTTTGTCGGGAGCTTCCGCCCACGCAGAAGCGCCGTGTATCAGCGGAAGTGCCAGGCCAACGCGAATCCATTGTTCTAGTTTCATGGTCTATTCCAATTGGGGACGAAGGTCGGTGGAGAGTCCGACGGCCGTCAGGCTGTCAGTAAATCTCCCCATCTGCAGCAGCACGTAGCATAGTGCCACCCCCTCGAAACTGCTGTTCTTCTTCGAGTTTCTTCTGTGCATCAGTTCTCTGGATTGGCGAAAGCTGCTGCTCCAGTTGCACGACCAGTTCTGGCGCCTCGGCCCTTCCGGCCTGCACCGCGAGCTTGCTGAAAACATAGGCGTTGACCAGGTCGGGCTGGACACCACGGCCCTGGCTGAACATCTGCGCCAGTGCGTAATCGGCGCCGGCATGGCCGCTGCGGGCGGCCCTCAGCAGGTGCTCTAGCGCTTTGTCCGGTTCGACCTGGCCCAGGAAGCCGCGTCGGTAGATCTGGCCCAGGTAGTAATCAGCGCTGGGCTCAGTGGCGGCGGCCTTGAGCAGGTGCTGCTCAGCCTTGGCCGGGTCTTGTGGCACCAGCTTGCCCTCGTAATAGAGCTTGCCGAGCAACAGTTCGGCGCGCGGCGATCCGGCCGCGCGGCCGCGCTCCAGGTAGTCCAGCATCTGCTCGACGTCTCCCGCTTCCGGGGACTCGTACATCAGTCGGGCAAGGCTCACCCAGGCCTCCGGGTAACCGGGGGCGATGGGTTCGAGCAGAGCCTTTGCAGATTCCATGTCAGGTGGCCCGAGCGTGGGGTCGGTCATTACGCGCGCAACCGCGTCGAGCCGCTGCGGTGGCACACGGCCACCGCGGTAGGCCTCCTGCAGTTTGGTGATCAGCGCATGCTGTTTTTCCGGCTGCCCGCGTTTCTGGTACACCGTGGCCAGCTCGACGTAGCAGGCATCCTCGACCGCAAGCTGGGCCTCGCAGATGCGTTCGATTTCGTCGAGATGCTGGTCGTAGGTTCCCTGGGCGCGGTACAGCAGTAGTTGCGCCAGCTCTGCCTGTGGCTGGCCGTCGGCGCGCCACTGACTGACCTGCTGCTGCACATTCACCTCGGGGAAGGTCTGCGGATGCTGGACGTAGAGCACCGTCAACGGCAGCACGGTATTGCGCTCGCCTGCGGCCATGGCGTCCTTGAGCAGGGTTTCGGCTTCGCGCTGTTCGGCCAGGGTGGCGCCGGGTTTGCTCGCCAGCAGGCGTCCCAGACGGGCGGCGGCACGAGGCGAGTTGGCGGCCGCCTGACGGTAGGTAGCCTCGGCGGCGCGTAGCTGTTCCGGGTCGCCGGATTGAAGCTGAATATCGGCGAGTCCCACTTGGGCGTCGGTGTAGCCGAGGTCGGCGAGCTGGCGATAGTTCTGCAGGGCGGTTCCAGTATCACCCCGCGCCAGGGCCTCCTGAGCCAGGCGCTGGTCTGGAAGCCCGCTGCAGCCTCCCAGGGCAAGCGCCCCGAGTAGCAGCAAGGTTGTCTGCGCGCTATTCACGACTGATATCTCCAACAAGCCTGGAGGAGCGAACTTCGTCCATCAGCCAGGCAAATGATGGGCCACGGCTGGCGCTGACCTCCACCGGCCTGCCGACGAGGCTGTTGTCCAGCGGCTCGTCGGGCTCGATTCGTACGCGGATATCGGCCGTCAGGTCATTGCTGCGGGTGGGGTTCAGGTTGCTGCTGGTCACGCGGCCGGTGCGTGGCTGACTTTCACCGGCCACCGTGAAGTTGATGCGGCTACCCGGTGCCACCGCATTCAGCTTGGAATAGGGGAAGAGCGCTTCGACGCTGGCGAGGCTGCCGCGTTGGGCCAACTCGAAGACCACATCACCCTTGCTCGCGTACTGTCCGTCGGCCACCAGTTGGCGCACGAGAGTGCAGTTGCAAGGGCTGGTCAGTGTTCCCTTCATTTGCTGGCGCAACAGCTCTTCGATGCGCGCCGGCTGGATGTTGTTGTTCAACTGGCCCTTGAGGAGCTCGAGCATCGAGGTGTTGAAGGTGGCGATGGGGGCACCCTTGGTCACCATTTGGCTCTCGCCGATCAGGCTCTGCACCACGCCTTCGCGCGGCATGGTCACCTGGACGCTGGGGACGCTGACCTTCGCGGACAGCGCATGGGTGATGAAGTAGAGCTCGTAGAGGGACTTGCCGATGAAACCGAACGCCGCGATGCCGATGGCCAGTACTGCCAGACTGAGGATCAGCGCCTTCATCCGACCGAGTACGCCCAGGCCCTTGCGTCCCTTGTCCCTGCGGGCCGGGCTGAAGTTATTGCGCTGCAGAGTGGTCAGCAGCTCGCCGACGCTGACCAGCTCCCCGGACAGGTGTGCCGTAATCAGGTGGCGCAAGGTGGCGATGTCGCGCGGATCGAGGTTGTGGAACTGGCAGCCGACCCGGCCGCTTTCGTCGGCAATCGAGCGAACCTGGAACTCAACTGGCATGGTCAACCCCAGGTTGTCGATGTTGAACACCAGCATGCCCTTCAAGTGATCACCGGTCGCCAGGGTCGGTTTGGTCGCCAGGAAGCTGAATCCGCCGGCTGAAAGCTCCAGCAGGACGTGCTCGACTGCTGGGTGATTCCTGGCAGCGAAGCGAATCCTGGCGGGTATCCGCACACGGGCATGCTGTCGCTGGATTTCCGATTCATGTACGACGTTGAGGGCGGTGTTCATTGAGGTCTTCCTATTCCATTGGATGGCTCATACCACCAGCAGCAGGGTGGCGACGAACAGGCTTGCGGCCGAAAAGGTCATGGAACGCGATGACCAGGTGTTGAACCAGTTCTGGAAGCGGCCCAGCTCGCGATTCAGCGTGGTTTGCTGGCGCGTCCAGGATTGGCGGTCGAGGTGGAAGAACACGTAGATCTTCACGACCGCACCGACCACCTGGTTGTAATAAAGAAGCAGGGGATAGGCGGGGCCGATGTGGTGTCCGGTGACCGAAAGCAGCAGGGTCAGGATGAGCCGTGTCATGCCGATCCACAGCAGGTAGATCAACAGGTAGACGATGCTGTACTTGAGGCTGGCGATGATTGCCACCGTCAGGCCGAGCAGGCAGGTCCACATGGAAATGCGCTGGTCGAGCAGCACGACACTTGCGAACCAGCCGAGTTTTCTCGGACCTAGCATCATCGCCCGTGAGTTCTGCCGCAGATTGTTGCCGTACCAGCGGAACATCAGTTTGCGGGTCGAGTTGAAGAAGCTTTTTTCCGGCGGGTGCTCGACCGTGTTGATCGCCGCATCCGGCACGTAGAAGGTCTCATAGCCCAGGCGCATGAGGCTGAACCAGCTGGACTTGTCGTCGCCGGTGAGGAAGCGGAAACGCCCAAGGCGCCAATGCTCGAGGTGATCGTTCTCCACATCGGCGATGAACTCCGGGTTGGTCACCACCGTGGCGCGAAATGCGGACATCCGCCCGGTCATGGTCAGCACGCGCCGTGAGAGTGCCATCGAGCACATATTGAGGTGGCGCTGGGCGAAGCGCAGCTTGTGCCATTCGCTCATGAGATAGCCGCCGCGGACTTCACAGAACTCGTTCGTGGTGAGCCCGCCGACTTTGGGGAACAACCGGAAGTACGGCACGGTCCTGGCGAATACACCGGGTTCGAGGACGCTGTCGCCGTCTACAACCATCACTACCGCCTCGTCATCCGGCAGGTGTCGCGAGATGGCACGAAAGCCATTGGCCAAGCCATCGCGCTTGCCGGTGCCGGCGATGCGCACGAAGTGCAGGGTGATGCAGCTCGGCGCGGCGTAGCGGGCCCACAGGCTCCTTATGAGCAGTTCATCCGACAACTCGACGATGGAACAGACCAGGGTCACCGGGTGGCCGTAGGCGATGGCTTCTTCGATTACCGAGCGGTAGACCTGGGCGGTGGTCAGGGCGTCGATGCGGAAACTGGTGACCAGGACGCACACGTGGGGCGGGGTGGACTTGGCCATGAGCCGGAGCGCCCGGCGCCGATAGCGGGGAAAGAAGACATAGAGGAAGAGAGTGCCTCGCACGAAATGCACGAAGCCCATGGAGTAACGCCAGATACCGACAGCCCCGAGCAGCAGGACGAAGTCCCTGGACAGGGGGTCGAACAGGGTCTGGGGAACGGCCAGGGCCAGACCCATGAGCAGGCTGAGATAGAACAGCCAGCCTGCGGTATTGATCAAACCCTGCGTGAGCCTCTCCATTGTCCATATCCATGAGCTGGTTCAGACAAGGCGAACTGTCGTGTCGCCTGTTGGTTCCTGGCCGTGCCGCAATGTTCAGCTGGAGGAAAAAAACCTGCAGGCCTGGCGCCGGGCGTTGCGGTCCACCTCGGGCAACCTGCAGATCCCAATGCTTCGACGGCGGCGGTGCACACGCATGGCCAGCTGCGCGCATCGCCAGCGTCGTGACTTCACCAACAGATGCCTTCGCTACAGTCGTTACTGGTGTGCTCCATGAAGCCAACCAGATCGATCACGCGCTTGCCCTCGGGCACCTGCCGGGCAAGCGAGCGGAAACGTTCGTCTCCGTTGCCGAGCACGATGACCTGCGCGTGGGCGATGACCCTGTCCAGATCGCTGTCGAGCAGGGAGGACACATGGGGAATCTTCGATTCGATGTAATCCTTGTTCGCCCCGTGGACCCTGGCGTACTCGACATTGGAGTCATAGATGCGCAGGTCGAAGCCCTTGCCGATGAGCATTTCGGCCAGCTCCACCAGTGGGCTTTCGCGCAGGTCATCGGTACCGGCCTTGAAACTCAGGCCCAGCAGGGCGACTTTGCGCTTGTCGTGGGCAGCGATCAGGTCGAAGGCATGCCGCACCTGAACGTCATTGCTATGCATCAGCGCGCTGATCAACGGCGATTCGACGTCGAGTTGCGCGGCACGGTAGGCAAGGGCGCGTACGTCCTTGGGCAAGCAGGACCCACCGAAGGCGAAGCCCGGACGCATGTAGTACCTGGACAGGTTGAGCCGTTGGTCCAGACAGATCACGTCCATGACTTCGCGGCCATCGACACCCACCGCCTTGGCGATGTTGCCGATCTCGTTGGCGAAGGCGACTTTCGTCGCGTGCCAGACGTTGCAGGTGTATTTGATCAGTTCCGCGACATCGATGCTCTTGCGCACGATGGGGGCGTCGAGCTCTTTATAGAGAGACTCCAGTATGTCGCCGGAGTGACGGTCCAGTTCGCCGATGACCGTCATCGGCGGCAGGTTGTAATCCTGGATCGCCGTGCTTTCACGGAGGAATTCGGGGTTGACCGCGACACCGAAATCGACGCCGGCCTGTTTGCCAGAGCAGTCCTCGATGATTGGAATCACCACGTTCCTGACTGTGCCAGGCAGCACGGTGCTGCGCACGACTATGGTGTGGTAATCGGCCTTGTCGCGCAGGGCGAAACCGATTTCACGGCAGACGGCTTCGATGTAGTTGAGGGAGAGATCGCCATTCTTTTTGCTGGGCGTGCCAACACAGATGAGGGATACGTCGCTTGACGAAATTGCTTCGAGTACGTCGACGGTGCCGCGCAGGTTGCCGCTATGGGTGCCCTGTTGCAGGAGCGCCTGCAGCCCCGGCTCGACGATCGGTGATTTGCCCTGGTTGATCAGTTCCACCTTGGTGGAAGAAACATCTACACCTATAACTTGATGACCCCGCGCCGCCAGGCAGCCTGCACAAACCGCCCCGACATAACCGAGTCCAAAAATGCTCAGTCGCATTTCCTATTCTCCTTGTTTTACTTATCGTGCCATTCAAGTGTCTCGCGCCGTACAAGGTTCAAACAAAAACGGAAAGCCTGCGCAGTTGTCGACAAGTCCGTGCGCACAATATGTTCCTGTTGCTTGGGGGAAGTAATAGGGGGCCGAAATGCGCTGCTGCGACATGACTGCGTGATATTGCACAGTCGACGCGACGCAATGCTTCATTTCATTTACTGAGCCATATTACTTGTTGGTCTTTGCTTCGATCTCTTGGTAAGGCGTAAGGCTATTCCCTCTAGTGGTTCTGTGGGTGGGGTCCAGTTATAGATATGTGAGTGAAGCAGGCGCCGCAAAGTTCAGGCCGTGTGTCGTTGTTCTTAAAACAAATCGCTATGGGGGATAGTACTGGAGGGCAGGGAAGATGGCCGACGTTTCTAGTGCTCGCATACATTCGAGAGTGATTTTAAAGGCTCTCTAAAGTACGTCATTTATTATTTGGCGCCATAATTAGGGCGCCATTTAGTTGCGCCGGTAAAATTCGCTATCGCATATGGCTAGAGCGAACTTGAGTGAAGGCTATAGTGCGGTATGTATCTTTTCTGAAACAACTTGCGGGTGCGAGTTCAATCACAGCAAGTGCCAACAACTAGCCGGTTGTGCGCCTTTGTGCGAGTAGTTCGCGCCGACGAGCACTGGGCGTCATGATGAACCAGCGACGGCAGGCGCGATTGAAGACGCTTTGTTCGCTGTAACCGAGCATGCCGGCAACCTGTGACAGGGGAATATCGCGCTCGGTCAGGTAGAAGTCCGCGCGTTCCCGGCGAATATCCTCCACCAGTTCCTCGAAGCGGCAATCCAGTTCGGCAAGCTGCCGTTGCAGGGTGCGTTCGTGCAGGCCAAGTTGCTCGGCCACCAGGGGCAAGCGGCACTGCTGCGTTGGCAGGAGGCGAAGTATCAGCCGGCGGACCTGTTCCAGCAGATCCGAGGAGCCCAGCAGATGAACCTGGCTGAGGTACTGCACGAGGGCGCGGTGCAGGGCAGGATCGTGCTTTTCGATGCGCTGGGTGAGTTGACGCTCGCTGATCAACAGCGCATTGCAGGGCTGGCCGACGTATGCCTCGCACCCGAAGTAGCGGCGGTAGCGCGACAGCGACAGCGAGCTGCTGCCCGAGAGCTGTACCGCGCGGGCGCTGAAGGTCGGTCCGCAAAGCAGCTTCATGGTGCTGTATGCCACGCCCATGGCCAGTTCCACCATCTGCCGCTGGGGTCCACGCATGCGCAGTTCGATGACCAGTTTCGGCGCGTCCGGTTCACTGCGGTCCAGATCGAGATGGACGCCAGAGCTGTGGTAACCGATGAAGCGAACGATCTCGGCCAGGGCATGGCCAACCGTGACTGCGTTGCGAGCAATCAATGCAATCGGGCCGAGCACTGCCAGGTTCTGGTACTCGGCCATGCGCAGACCGAAATCGGGGCAGTCCAGTTCCTCGGCTGCATATTCCAGCAGGTCGATGAGGGAGCGGAAGGGGACTCGCGCATCCTCGTCATCGAGCAGTTCCGGGCGGATGCGGAAGCGCGAAAGGAGGAGGGCTGGGTCCTGTCCAAGCTGACTGGCCAGCTCGCGGAATCCGCCGAAAGAGGTGGTTCTGATGAAAGGTTCCATGTCGCCAAAGATCAATTATCTGTCATGAAAGATCAATCTTTGCTTTGTCGAACCGTCAAAAAATCCCATGGCTACTCCCCACTTCGGAGCGACCCATGGAATTCGACTACATCATCGTCGGTGCCGGCTCGGCCGGCTGTGTGCTGGCCAATCGTCTGAGTACAGACCCCAGTGTTTCCGTGTGTCTGCTCGAAGCGGGGCCACGCGACTGGTCCCCCTTGATTCATGCGCCAGCCGGCGTCGCCGCCATCCTGCCCACCCGTCACGTCAATTGGGCGTTCGAAACCGTGCCGCAACCGGGCCTGGGCAATCGTCGCGGCTACCAGCCACGGGGCAAGGCGCTCGGTGGCAGCAGCTCGATCAACGGCATGATCTACATCCGTGGCCACCAGAGTGACTACGACGAATGGGCCGCACTGGGAAATACCGGCTGGTCGTTCGACGAAGTGCTGCCGTACTTCCGCAAGAGCCAGATGCATCATCGTGGAGCCAGTCAGTTCCATGGCGGAGAGGGCGAGCTCTATGTGGGACAGGTCGAAGCCCACGCCGCCACTCACGCCTTCATCGAAGCCGGGCAGAAGGCCGGCCACCGTTACAACGCCGATTTCAATGGTGCCGAGCAGGAAGGCATCGGCCAGTACGACGTGACCATTCGTGAAGGCCGTCGCTGGAGCACGGCGACTGCCTTCCTCACGCCCATCCGGGAATCCCGTGGCAACCTCACCGTCCTGACCGGCGCCCATGCCGAACGCATCCTGCTGGAAGGCAAGCGCGCCACCGGCGTGCAGGTGCGGATCAAGGGGCGCTCGCCGATCATCAAGGCGCGCCGGGAGGTGCTGCTCACCGCTGGTGCCTTCGGCAGCCCGCAATTGCTCATGCTCTCCGGTATCGGCCCCGAAGCCGAACTCAAGCCGCAGGGCATCCCGATTCAGCATGAAATGCCCGGCGTCGGCCAGAACCTGCAGGACCACCCCGACGTCGTCCTCGGCTACCAAAGCACCGATAACTCGCTGATGGGCTATTCCCTGGGTGGAAGCCTGAAGATGGGCGCTGCCCTGGCTCAGTACCTCGCGCGCAGACGCGGTCCGTTGGCAAGCAACTTCGCCGAGGGCGGTGGCTTCCTCAAGACGCGCGAGGATCTGATCCGCCCGGACATCCAGCTGCATTCGGTGGTGAGCCTGCTCGATGACCACAACCGCAAGTTGCACTGGGGCCACGGCTTCAGCTGCCACGTCTGCGTCCTGCGCCCGAAGAGTGTCGGTCGCGTCGGACTGCAGTCGGCCGACCCGAGCGTACCGCCGCGCATCGATCCCAACTTCCTCGGCCACGACGATGACGTGCAGACCCTGCTCAAGGGCTACCGCATGGCGCGCGAGATCGTCGCGCAGGCGCCCATGTCGCGGTTCGGCCTCAAGGACAAGTTCAGCGAAGGCCTGCACAGCGACGAGCAGCTGATCGAGTTGCTGCGACGCCGTACCGATTCGATCTATCACCCCGTGGGCACCTGCCGCATGGGCAACGACGAGTCCGCGGTGGTGGACAGCCAGCTGCGCGTGCGCGGCGTCCAGGGCCTGCGGGTCGTGGACGCTTCGATCATGCCGACCCTGGTCGGCGGCAACACCAACGCCCCCACCATCATGATCGCCGAGCGCGCGGCGGAATGGATCGCGCGTCCCTAATAACAACAAAGAGGAAGCATCACATGCACCGTCCCTTGAAACGTCTCACGGCCGCTGGCCTCTGCTTCACGCTGCTGGCCAGCGCAATCGCCCAGGCCGCTCCGGCGCCCGCCAAGCCGGCTACGGAAACGACCCGGACCGCGAATCAGGCCGTGCTGGAGAAACTGCCTTTCGCCAACCGCCAGGACTTCGCTGATGCCGAGCGTGGTTTCATCGCCAAGCCTGATACCCTGACCATCAAGGACGCCAGCGGCAAGGTGGTCTGGGACCTGGAGAGCTACAAGCAATTCATCGCGCTGGACAATCCGGCCCCCGACACCGTCAACCCCAGCCTCTGGCGCAACGCCCAGCTCAATCTGCAATACGGGCTGTTCAAAGTGACCGACCGCATTTACCAGGTGCGTGGCTACGACGTTTCCAACATCACTTTTATCCAGGGTGACACTGGCTGGATCGTCTTCGATCCACTGCTGAGCAAGGAAACCGCGAAGGCCGCCTACGACCTGGTCACTCAGCACCTGGGTAAGAAACCGGTGATCGGCGTGGTTTACAGCCATTCGCACATCGACCATTTCGGCGGCGTACGCGGCGTCGTCGACGAGGCCGACGTGAAGGCCGGCAAGGTACGAATCGTCGCGCCTGAAGAGTTTCCCGAGTACGCAGTCAGCGAGAACGTCATTGCCGGCAACGCCATGGCCCGCCGTGCGGTGTATATGTTCGGCGCGCTGCTGCCACGTAATGCTCAGGGCGGCGTCAGCGCCGGACTCGCACCAACCGTATCCGCTGGCACCACGACGCTGATCCAGCCCACCGAGTTCATTTCGAAAACCGGCCAGGAGGTGACCATCGACGGGGTCAAGATGGTGTTCCAGATGACGCCGGGCACTGAGGCTCCTGTGGAAATGCACACCTGGTTCCCGCAGTTCAAGGCGCTGTGGATGGCCGAGAACACGACCAACACCATGCACAACATCGTGACCCTGCGCGGCGCCCAGGTCCGCGATGCGCTGCAGTGGTCCAAGTACATCGGCGAAGCCATCGATCTCTATGGCGACAAGGCCCAAGTGAAGTTCCAGAGCCACCACTGGCCGGTCTGGGGCAACGCGCAGATCGATGAGTACCTGAAGAAGCAACGCGCCATCTACAAGTACATCCATGACCAGACCGTGCGCATGATGAACCAGGGGCTGACCAGCGAGGAGATTGCCGAGGCGATCAAGCTGCCGCCGGAACTGGAATCCTTCTGGCCGGGTCGTGGCTACTACGGCACCCTCAAGCACAACTCCAAGGCGGTCTATCAGCGCTACATGGGCTGGTACGACGGCAACCCCGTTAATCTCGACAAACTTCCGCCTCAGCCGGCGGCGAAGAAGTACGTGGAGTACATGGGCGGCTCGGCCGAGGTGCTGAAGAAGGCCAAAGCCGACTTCGCCAAGGGTGAGTATCGCTGGGTGGCCGAAGCGGCCAAGCAGGTCGTGTTCGCCGAACCGGACAACACCGAAGCGAAGAACCTGATGGCCGATGCGTTCGAGCAGATGGGCTATCAGGCCGAATCCGGCCCGTGGCGCTCGGTCTATCTACAGGGGGCCTTTGAACTGCGTAATGGCGTGCCGACCCTGGGCAACACCGTCACCGCCAGCCCGGACGTGATCCAGGCCATGACCCCGGAGATGCTCTTCGACTACCTCGCCGTACGCCTCAACGGCGAGCGCGCCGCAGGCAAGAAGCTGGTGCTCAACTTCAACTTCACCGACCTCGGCAAGAGCTACGCCCTGACCGTGGAGAACGGAGTGCTCACCTACGAGCCGAAGGCCAGCGACAAGTCTGACGTCGGCCTGACCATGCGCAAGGGCACCCTGGAAGACATCCAGCTGGGCAAAGCGACTCTGGAGCAGAAGGTGGCGTCCGGCGAGTTGAAGTTCGATGGTCGCCAGCAGGCCTTTGGCGAGTTCATGGGACTGCTCGACAAGTTCGACTTCTGGTTCAACATCGTCACGCCATGAGACTCACGACACTCGGTCTGGCGACGCTGCTTTGCAGCGTCGCTCCGGCCAGCCTGGCCTGCGGCTACGACGGCATGGCAATGGACCTGAGCCTGGCGCACCCGGCTTCACTGGATGTGGCCCTTGCCGTCAACCAGGCCTACCAGGACAAGCTGATTGCCAAACCGCTGCCGCTGCCCGGTGGCTTCGGCATGCGTCGCGCCCTCAAGGCACTGGAGCGCGTTGCCAGCACGCTTCCTCCCCGTGGCGAAGACTTCAGCCTGTTGCTGGTGGAGCCGGGACTATGGACGCGCTTCGAACTGCGCGATGGCCGCTGGCAGTTCACCCCGCACACGTCCGCACCAGCTGCTGGAGAGAATGCAGTGATAGTAGGGGAGGGCGCACTGCTGGCGATAATGGCTGGCAAGTTGGCAGCCCCGCAGGCATTGGAGCGCGGCCTGGTGCATGTGGAGGGTGAACGGCTGAAGGCGATGGATTGGCAGTCGGCTTTCGCAGACACGGGCGCGGACTGACGGCATCGCCCCGGGCGGTCGGTCCGCTGCGGGGCGACGTCAGCGGAAGGAAGAAGAGTAGCCCGGCACGTGTGGTCGGCTCGCCGCTGATTCCAGCCAGGAGGCAAAACACTGGTCACCGTTCGTCCATTACTGGAAAAAACATGAAACCACCAGCGGCGCTTCTCACTCAGTGAGAGTGTCAGTCTTGCGGACATCTTTCCCGATTTGCCAGGACGGGTAGTCAGTTTGGTCGGGCCATGTAAGCGGGCGAGCGCACGACGCGATTTTCGCTTCGCTCGCTACTTGTGGAGGTGCATATGTCCAGGAAGCCCCCGACCAACTTGGCCTCATTCCTCAAGGGAATGCACTTTCCCGCGGGCAGGACACAGATGATCGAGTACGCACGGCAACAGGGGGTTCCCCCGAAAGTGATGGAGGCGCTGGAAAGCCTGCCAGATCAGGAGTACCAGAGCATGGTGGACGTGATGCAGGGTTACTGCGCCGCGGAATAACCGACGTCGCGCCATCGCGCGGTGAGGCTGGGAAAGTCGCGGGAGCGCTCCGCCAAGGAGAGCGACGTGAGAACACATGTTGTGCATTTCACGGCACCGATCAACTCGCACACCTGTGGCCAGTTGATCGACAAATGTACCCAGGCCATCCAGCAGGGCGCCGACGAACTGGTGATCAAGATCGCAACCATGGGCGGCGAGTGCAGCTATGGGTTTTCCATATATAACTTCCTGATCGCACTGCCGGTGCCGGTCAAGACCCATAACCTGGGCACTGTGGAATCCATGGGGAACATCATCTTCCTCGCCGGTGAGCACCGGACTGCCTGTCATTACAGCAAGTTTCTCTTTCATCCCTTCCACTGGACCCTGAACGGTGCGGTAGACCACGCGCGAATGTCCGAGTATGCGATGAGCCTCGACTACGACCTGCAGCTGTACGTCAGCATCGTCGATGAGCGTACGCGTGGCGCCGCTTCGCCACTGAACGTCCTGGAATGCCTGACGGCGTCGCCGAAGATTCTCGATGCCCAGGACGCGCTGGATGCGGGACTGATCCACGCCGTGGGCGGTCTTGGAATGCCTGCGGAATCCGTGAGCTGGTGCGTGCATTCCTGAGTCACGCCAGTCCCAGACGCTTGCGCATGCTGCGGGTAATGGTCTGCCGTTGATTCTCGAAACCTGCCCACGGCGACTCGCCCGCTTCATCGAGACGCTTGCGCAGGTTGCGGATGGTCCAGTCATGGGCACCCTTGAGCGCCGCGATCTCTTCAAACAACACCGGTACGGAAACCGGTAGCCCCTCCCGTGCCCGAACGGAATAGGCGGTCACGGTTGTGGCGCCCAGGCCATTGCGCAGATAGTCGATGAAGATTTTCCCCACGCGGTTCTTCGGACCGGATTTGGCCGAGAAACGCTGCGGCAGGTGTTGGGCCATGTGGGTGGCGATGGCGTGACTGAAGTCCTTCACCTGGTCCCAGTCGTCTTTCGGCTTCAGTGGCACCACCAGGTGCATCCCCTTGCCGCCACTGGTCTTGAGAAATGCAGTCAGCCCCAGTTCGTCCAGCACGGTAAGCACCAGCTGGGTCGCCTCGACCATGGTTTTCCACGGCAGCGCGGGGTCCGGGTCGAGGTCAAGGACGAAACGGTCCGGGTGGTCTAGGTCTGCGCCTGTCGCGTTCCAGGTATGCAGTTCGAGGGTGCCCATCTGAACTGCGCCGATCAGCGCCTCGATACTATTGATGACCATCGCCGGCTGACCGGCGCGGGATTTCTCCAGTAATTCCATGGCGTCTATGCCCAGCTGCTCTCCGCTCTTCTGGAAGAAGAGTTCGCCGGCGATCCCATCGGGAGCCCGCAACAGTGCAAGCGGTCGGTCCCGCAGTTGAGGAAGCAGCCAGGGGGCGATATCCGCGTAGTACTCGACCAGATCGCGTTTGGTGGAACCAAGGCTGGCATCGATGATTCGGTCGGGATGAGTAATGCGAACCTTCCGCGCCGTTGCGCCTGCATACTCGTGCGCAGGCCTGGCATCAGCCCCTTGCTTCGCGCCAGCGGCATGCCTGGGTGTCTCGAAGGTTATGGCGCTGGCTGGCTTGTCGCTGCGCAGCCCATTGAACACGGCATGGCGCACAAGGCCCTCGCGGGTCATCTCGGCGAAGGCCACTTCAGCCAGCAATTCCGGCTTGAGCCAGTGCACGCCCGTGGCCTCGGTTCCGGTGGGTGGATTCGCCAGGGTCGGCTTTGCCACATCCAGCGGTTTCATTCGGGCCTGCACCCGGGTAAGGGTCGCCTGGTCGAAGCCGGTTCCTACCTTGCCGGCGTAGCGCAGTTCACCGCTGTCTTCGTCGTGCAGCGCCAGAAGCAGGGCACCGAAGTGGCTGCGGCTGCCCTTGGGTTCGGTGTAACCAACGATCACGAACTCCTGGCGCTGTTTGCATTTGAGCTTGATCCAGTCCGTACTGCGTCGGGATTGGTAGAGGCTACCCGCGCGCTTGCCGATCAGCCCCTCCAGCTTCATCCGGCAAGCGCTTCCCAACAGGGAATCAGGGTCTCCAATCAGATCGGCTGAGTAGCGCAACAGCGAATCGTCTGTGTCCTTCAGCAACTTTTCCAGCGTTGCGCGCCTTTGTTCGAGCGGTACGCCGCGCAAGTCGTTGCCGTCGAGATAGAGCAGGTCGAAGAGGTAGTAGAGGATGTCCTCGCTACGTCCCGTCTCGAACGCGTTCTGCAGGGCCTGGAAGTCCGGCGTGCCATCGTCGCCGGCGACTATCACTTCGCCATCCAGCCAGGCGCTTTCCAGCCCCAGTCCCGCCAGTGCATTGCGCTGGCCAGGCAACCTGGTGCTCCAGTCCTTGCCGTTGCGAGTGAAAAGCCACACCTCGCCATGCTCGATGCGGGCGAGGATGCGGTAGCCGTCGAACTTCACTTCGTAGCGCCAATCCCCGTCGGGTGTGTCGTCCACCAGCGTTGCCAACTGCGGCTTGATGAACGCTGGCAATGGCGCGGGAAGGCTCCCCTCCAGGCGTTTCCCCCTGGAGCGGCGGCTTACCGGGGTTCGCTGCTGCTCGGGAGTTTGCTTGCCCTTCGCCTTGGGCAGCAGGGTCCGCTCGCTGAGGACGCTGCCTGGAAGGGCTTCGGTGATGTCCAGTTCGCCTTCGGTGCGTGCCGCGTCGTCGCGATGCTTGATTAGGAACCATTGCTCCTGTTTGCCCGGCATGTTGGTTCGCACCAGGTTCCAGATACCGCTGAGCTTTTCGCCGCGAAGCTCGAACTTCAGCTTCCCCATCGCATAGCCGGCAACGGGGTCGAGCTGGGGAATCCAGATACCCCGGTCCCAGACGATGACGTCGCCGGCACCGTAGTGCCCCTCGGGAATGTGGCCCTCGAAGTCGGCGTAATCCAGCGGATGGTCTTCGACCTGGATGGCCAGGCGCTTGACCTGTGGGTCCAGGCTGGGCCCCTTGGGCACAGCCCAGCTCTTGAACGTGCCATCCAGTTCCAGGCGGAAGTCGTAGTGCAGTCGCGTGGCATCGTGTTTCTGGATGCAGAACTGCAACGCCCGCGCGGGCGCCTTGCGCCCACCATGGACACGAGCGGGCCGGCCCGCCGGCTCCGGGCTGGTATCGAAATCACGCTTGCGCTTGTAGTCGTCGAGAGAGTCACTCACGGCAGGGCCTCCTGCTTCAGGAGAGGCGACTGCCGCGATAAGGTTCAGGCTGATTCGCGAACGGCAATGGTCACTCATGGAAATACTTGAGCAGCGGCTGCACGGTGACCCCATGAATGAGGATGCTCATGGCCACCACGCTCAGCACCAGGTCGCTCAGCAGGTGCCGATCCAGTTCGACGGCACCTTGATTGAGGACAAAGCAGAGGTAGAAGAGGCTGCCGACCCCGCGTATGCCAAACCAGCCGATGAGCAGGCGTTGGGGCGTCGGAATCTGTGGCGCGTGGATGAGCAGCAGGACGGCGGCGGGGCGCACCACCAGGAACAGACCGAAGGCGACTATCACCGCCTCCCAGCGCCAGTGAGCGTAGAGCAGCGCGCCGAGCAGGGTGACCAGCAGGACCTCCAGGGCCCGTTCCAGGAGGTTACCGAAGGCCAGGATGTCCACCATCAGCGCGCTGGCGGCGATTTGCGGGTGGAGCTCCTTGTCGTTTCCGAACTCGATGATCGCCTGGCCGTGGCTAGGCTCACGGTCTTCGGCTCCAGGCGTACTGACCTCGGCGGGCACCTCACCACTGGCGCCTACCTCCGCATGACGCATCCCCAGCCCTGCGGCGAAGGTGCCGAGGAATCCCCAGGCGCCGATGCTTTCCGTTGCCGCGTAGGAGAGGGCGATGACCGCCAGGGCAAGGAAGGTATTGGGCGATACCGCCATGTCCGTGTGCCGTGCGCGCAGGTGGATTCCGAGCTGGCCGACGATGCGGCCAAACCAGAAGCCGAACAGAAGGCCCGCCGGAATGGCCCAGACTACGTAGCGCAGCAACCAGGTCGCTGCGTCCTCCAGCGGAACGCTGGACAAGTCGCCGAACCCCAGGAGCAGCAACCCCGCCATCACGAAGGGAAAGGCGATTCCATCGTTCAGCCCTGCCTCCCCGGTCAGGGCGAAGCGCATCGGATCCGTATCAGCGGCATCGTTCACCTGGATCAGATTGGCCAGCACTGGGTCGGTGGGCGAGAGAATCGCGGCCAGCAGCAGCGCCAGGCCGGGGCTGAGGCCTAGTGCGAAGTACAGGAACACTGCCAGGCCAATGATGGTGGCGATCAGCACCGGGCCCGCCAGCAACCAGGCCGGACGCCACTCTGGAGCCCGGAAGGGCAGGCGTAACCTCAGCCCGGAGAGGAACAGCGAGATGAGCACCGTCGCTTCCACCAGGTGTTCAAGCCACGGACCGACCGTCAGCACGTCCTGTTCCCACAGGCCGAAGCCAACGGGCCCTATGAGCAGGCCGAACAGCAGGTAGATGGCGGAGGTGGACAGGGGCAGGAGCCGGACATAGGCAGAGGCGAGCCCGAGTATGAGCAGGATGCTGCCCAGCACAAGCATCCACAGGAAGAAGGTCACGCTGGATGGGCCGCGCCGACCAGATCGCGGCTAGCGTAGCGGGTGGGCAGCGGCCAGAGCGTGGGCCTGCTCCAGACGGTGCACGAATACCGGCAGCGTGGTGCGTGCGAAGTCCTGCAACTCCAGGTCGTCGATGTCGGCGGCCGAGCGTTCAAGCAACGCCACAACCGCTTCGTTGGCGGCGACCTGTCCGGTAGCGAAGGCGGCATCGAAGTGTTCGGGCTCGATGCTTTGCAACTCATCCAGCTCCGCGCCCGCCCCAGAATCGCTTAGGAGCTGCGGGCATTTGCGTCCAGCCAGGGACTGCAACGCCCCATTGACCCGGCAGTGCTCTACCATGGTGATCATGGCAAAGGCGCGAACATCGGCGGAGGGGCTTTTCTGCAGGGCAATTTCGGCGGCCTGCATGCCGACTTCGCCAGTGGCGAGAGCCAGGGCACAAAAGGCTCCGGATTCGCGCTCGACTTCGGAAAAGCTTCGGGGGGAGGGTTCGCCAGTGTCCAGATCAGGTAGGGAAATCATGGTGTTTCACCCTTGAAAATTGAGGTCATCCGTACAATTGGGATGTCTCCGCGCGTTCTCGGGTTCAGGTTATTTTTCGCTCTGTCGGCCACCCTTCGGTGAACTCTGCCAGCAAACCATCGACCACTGTGATCAATGCTCGAGGCTTCGATGAGCCTTGCGCAAGGGCGTGCTGGTACGCGTCGAGCTGGCGGTCGGCGCTGCTGCCTGATTGCAGGATTTGGTGTGCCTGCGCGAACGCGCCTTCTTCACCCAGGGCCCTTGCCGTCGCGCCAAAACGCTCTTCGGCCAGGGTGAGCCAGGTCGAGGTGTCCATTGCGTGACAGCCGGTTTCGTCCAGGTAACGGCCGTGGATGCCTTGCAGGCGCGCCCGCCAGTAATTCTCCGTGACCACCTGCCGCTGGATGGCTGTAACGCTGGGGAGCTCGAGGTGCGCGAGGGCGTGAGTGACCATGCTGCGGAACAGCCCGGCGATGCACAGCGAATCCGCCAGTCGTGGACAGGCATCGGCGATACGCAGCTCCAGGGTGGGGAAGCGGGCGGAAGGGCGGATGAACCACCAGATGTCGTTGTCGTTGCGAATGGAAGCGCTGCTGAGTAACCACCTGACATGCTCCCGGTACTCTGCCTCGCTCGCGAAATCGTCAGGCAATTCCATCCTCGGCCACTGCCCGCAGATTACCCGGCGATAACTCATGCAACCGGTGGCATGGCCGAACCAGAACGGCGAAGACGCACTGAGGGCGAGCAGCAACGGCAGCCAATGCAACAGCTGGCGCACCAGGCGGACGCGGTCATGGCCGGCAGGGATACCCACATGCACGTGAAGACCGCAAAGCAGGCTGCTGCGGGCGATCATCCGGTAATCATCGAATAGGCATTCATAACGCGGCGAAGGATTGCTGCGTGTCGTCAGACCGTCGGCGAAGGGATGGCTACCGGCTGAAACCAGCCCCATGCCGAATCCGGCCACCGCTTGAGCGAGGCGCGCGCGCTGGTCCAGCAGGCAAGCCCTTGCCTCGGTGAAGTCGTGGAGTATCGGTGTGACCAGTTCCAGTTGGCACTCGAACATCTCCTCCGCCAGGCAAGTACCCAGTGCGCTGCTGCAACTGGGCGAGTCGCTGAAGCAAAGCGGCTATCGCTTCACCACCGTCACACCTGCCACCCACCAGCGCATCAACCGCCGTCCTGGAAACGCCATGGCGACGGACCTGGCCGGAGTATTTGGCTGGAGCCGTCCCTTCGTCCGTAATGTGGTTGGTGAATCCCTGTTCCGCCAGATGGAGGCAGCTGATGTGCTGTCCGCTGGGGTCGACGGTTTCCGCTCCGTGGTTCGCTGGTCCGACCTGGGCGATGAGCTCTACGTGCACTCCGCGTTCCCCACCGATGCTGCCGATGCGGTGTTTTTCGGCCCGGATACCTACCGGTTTGTACAAGCCATCGACGCTTTGCTCGACACCCGCGGCCATGAGGTGCGCAAGGCCGTGGACGTGGGCTGCGGTACTGGCGCGGCGGCCATCCGCATCGCCCAACGCTATCCGCGAGCGGATGTCCAGGCGCTGGATATCAATCTGCGGGCACTGGAATTCACCCGGGTCAACGCTCGCCTGGCGGCAACGCCGGGAGTACGCGCGGTTGCCAGCGACCTGTTGCGCGAGGCTGAAGGCACCTTCGACCTGATTGTTGCCAATCCGCCCTACATGCTGGACCCGGCTCAACGCAGCTACCGCCACGGGGGAGGGGAGATGGGCAGCGGGCTGTCCCTTGCCATCCTCGACAGCGGTGTGGCGCGCCTGGCACCTGGCGGCGCCTTGCTGCTCTATACCGGCGTGGCCATGGTGAACGGGCGGGACGGATTCTATGAACGCATTGCGGAATGCCTCGACGCTTGCGATTGCCAATGGCACTACCGGGAGCTGGACCCGGACGTGTTCGGCGAGGAGTTGGACGAGTCCGCCTACCAGCATGCCGAGCGCATCGCGGCCGTGCTGCTGACGGTCCAGCGCACCTAGTTAGTCGTCTTCCGGCTTTGCGACCAGCTCGCGGCGGCGCTCTCGTTCTGCTTGCTGGAGTTCGACGTCGCTGCGGATCTGGGCATGGCTGATCAGCGCGAAGATGAAACTGCCACCGACGATGTTGCCGGCCAGGGTTGGAGCGGCGAACACCAGCCAGAACTCCATCCACGCCAGTTCGCCGGCGAACACCAGGTAAGCGGCCTCCACCGAGCCGACCACGATATGGGTAAAGTCGCCCAGGCCCATCAGTGTGGTGACCATCACGATGATCCAGAACTTGGCGCTTTCCTGGGCCGGGATCATCCAGACCATGGTGGCGATCATCCAGCCGGAGATAACGCCACGGGCGAACATCTGGGTGCTGTCGTTTTCCATCAGCTTGCGACCGATTTCGAGGAAAGCCTCGTCGGTTTGCGTGTCGAAGATCGGTAACTGGAGCATCCCGTAGGCCACCAGAAACGTCCCCGCGAGATTGCCAGCCAGTACCACGCTCCAGAGCTTGCCCAGGCGGCTGAGGTTGCCCAGCGTAGGCTTGTTCATGAACGGCAGCACGGCCGTGAGGGTGTTCTCGGTGAAGAGTTGCTGGCGGGCGAGGATCACCGCGAGAAAGCCTGCCGAATAACCGATGCTGGAAATTGCCACGGCACTCTCGATGCCCTCCAGGCGCGCCCGCAGCAATCCCATGCCCATCATCGAAAGGCCCATGGACAGCCCTGCTGCAAGTGCCGACCACCACAGCGCGGCGACCGTGCGTTGCAGCTCCTGGTCACCCTGCAAACGGATGATCTCGTGCACCACGGCGGCGCGCGGTGGCTTGCTCTTGTGTACTTCGCGCTCTTCGCTGGCGGTGAGGGCCGGGGTCTTGTCGCTGTTGCTCTTGTCCATGGCAATGACCTTCGCAGGATGGCTACTCACATGTGACCGTGCGCCGATCATGTGGACTCCATGTCATCCATCGCGGCGCCAATGACCGCCGGGGAAAAATACCTGAACGATCACTGCGGGTAATACGTCGGAACCTGCGTAGGCCCGGCTCGGGTCACCCACCCACACATTGGCCGTCGAAGGCCAGGAGCTGACACATGGAACTCACAGAAGATCGCAAAGAGATCGTTCACACCCTCAACAACCTCATCGAAACCAGCAAGGACGGCGAAGCAGGCTTCAAGGTCTGTGCCGAGGACGTCAAACGGCCTGACCTTAAGCAAGTGTTCATGGAGCACTCACGGCAATGCGGTACGGCTGCAGCCGAACTGCAGCGAGCGGTGCTGGAACTCGGAGGCAAGCCCGAAGAGAGCACCAGCGTCAGTGGCGACCTGCATCGGCGCTGGGTCGACCTGAAATCCCTGGTGACCGGTAAGGATGAGGAAGTCATCCTCAACGAAGCCGAACGCGGCGAGGACGTGGCCAAGAAGCACTATGCCGAAGCGCTGCGAACGAACCTGCCAACGGACATTCGCGCCATCGTGCAGCGGCAGTATGAAGGGGTGATGCGCAACCATGATCAGATCAAGGCGCTGCGCAACGCAGAGCGTGCCAGGGGCTGATCAGTGGGGCGAGGCATCCGGGTGCTGGATGCGCCAGAAGGCCCGGACATGCTTCGGGCCTTTTCATGCCCGCCAGCTGCTCATCCGTCTGGCAAAAAGTCTGAATCATTGCTGCGGCCGGCCAGTCGACTGAAACAGGTAACCCAATCGGAGAGCCATCATGATCCGCGACAAACCCACCCCCAGGGAAGATACCGAGTACCGCATGAACTCACCTCGCGAGCTGGACTTCAATCAGGAGCGAGATACCCGTGAGGGCAGCATCGAAGACTTGCGCCCGACCGGCGAGGCCGAGCAGGAATATGCGTCGGAGTCTGTGGTGGAACACGGCGACCAGTCACCCTACGCCCCGTATGACCAGACTGGCGCCCGCTCGCCGGACGAACCTGGCGGTGGCCCAGCAGATACCGAACTGCGCACGGTGGGTGAATCCGAGATCGGCGGCGGCATCGGGTCTCGATGAAGGGGAGCTTGGGCGTTCCGCACCCCTCGACGGCAAGCCCTGGACCGACCGGGTGTCTCCGGTGGATGACGACGGAAACGAGTGATTGCTCGCGCCGCAGGCGCGGGGAGGTACTGCCATGAACGATTCCAGGATCAGTTGGGTCCCCGCCAATCGCTTCGGCGTAAAGGTCGTGGTGTCCCTGAGCAAAAAACGCCGGTCGCGTAAACAGCGAGGCAAGGCCACCAGCCAAGCGGCAGAAAGGGTCTGAATCATGCAGCTACCGCATAAGCACCGCTACCCGGAAAACCGCCAGCGGCCACTGATCAGCCATGTGCCCCAGCCCAACACAGCCCTGGGCTTCTTCCTCTGGAGGGTAAGACCATGAATGGTACGCGCTGCGCCTGCCCTGAATGCACTTGTGAGGTGGGCTCCGACGCCGTGATACGTGAAGGGCGCGCCTTTTGCTGCCCGGCGTGCGCCGAAGGCCATCCTACGGACGACGAGCAATGCCGCGATCCGGATTGCCGTTGTGGCGAGGCCAACGCGCGAGATCAGCCACGCGAAACCCAGGTCGATCACGCCCTGGAAGAGACCTTCCCGGCAAGCGATCCGATTTCACCGTGATGACCGATACCTTGCCCAGCCCTCTCCAGCCCCGGCTCTTGTAGCTCGTGGGGAGCTCTGCGGCATAGGCTGGGTGGCGCTACCCATGCGGTCCGGGCTGATGGCTATCGCAAGCTCGCTGGACGCCCTGGGAACTGGACGTAGCCGCAGGGTGGATAGCGCTCTTTTTATCCCCCCTCGGAGCCCCATGGAACATCGCCTGGCGCACCGAAAAAGCGCTGGCTGCTGCGTATGCCCCAAGGCGGATGAATTGGCCACCGGGAAATTCCCCGCCGCGTCCACAAACCAGAAGAACCGTCGCCATACTGCTGCGACGGCCAGGGGAAGAAGGGCTCAGGCGGGTTCGCGCAGCGCCTCGATCAGTTCATCCTTGCGCATCCTGGATCGGCCAGGAATGTTGCGCTTGCGTGCGTGCTCCATTAGTTCGCTCTTGCTCATGGCGTTCATTTTCTGGTCGGGGCGAGGTAGGCCTCTGCGGGTCGCCACTGCGCGACGGGCGGAGGATTTACGGGCTGCCTGCTTTTCCCCGGCGCTGGTGAGCTGACCGGACCCGCCGGCGCGTTCGCCGCCGCCGGACTGCTTGTTGACCGTCGCCCAGGCGCGCGCTTCGGCTTCTTCCTTTGGCACGCCCTTGGCCTCGTAGCTCTCTTCAATGTGCTCGGCCTTGCGCTTCTGTTTCTCGGTGTACTTGGCTTTGCTTCCGCGTGGCATTGAGTGGTTCCTCCTGAGGTCGCCTGCAACTGTTGCGCCGCATGGCCTTACTTCGAAAGAGGCGTCCGCGGGCCAGCGGTTCGCCCTGGCTGATGAACGGTGTCGCCGTTACTCCGATAGCGCGAACTGATTCCAGTGGTTGTTTTCAGAATGTCATGCAGCCCATTCGGAGCGCGCGATGGAACTGGGTGAACGCATCCTCGACACCCTGCTTGCGGATTTTGCCGATCTCGGCGACGTCGAGGGGTTGGTTCGAGCGCTGCTGCGTTTTCTGATGGCGATTCTCCTTGGGGGATTGCTTGGCTACGAACGGGAGGTCAAGGGTAAATCGGCCGGCATGCGCACCCACATGCTGGTCTGTCTCGGCGCGACGCTGTTCGTCATGGCCCTGGAACAGGACGGGGCAGGCCACGACGCTATTAGCCGGGTAATCCAGGGCATTACGGCGGGCATCGGCTTCCTCTGCGCCGGCACCATCCTCAAGGGGCGCAGTCCCGCCGACGTAAAGGGGCTGACCACCGCGGCCGGTATCTGGTCTGCCGCCGCCATTGGTGTTGCCGTCGGCTTGGGTCGGGAGGCCACGGCGGTGCTCGCAACCCTGTTGGCACTGATGGTGCTGCATGTGCTCCCGTTGCTGGTCGACCCTGCGGGGAACGGCAAGAACGATCAGGAGAAGGAGTAGGAAATCCACCTGAACTTTTCCTGACGTCGCACTCTCGGAATCCAGGAGCCCAGCGTGTCGATGCAGGATCGTGCTGGCCGGGCCGACTCAACCGATTGCATCGTCTGCGAGGCGTTCAAGGAGCCAGGAGCATGCTTCCGACGCAAGAAGGAGAATCCACGGCGATTCGCGCGGCACGGGAACCCCGCTTGGCCATCGAGGGAGTGGAACCGGTGGTCGACGGCGGGCGCTTTCCAGCCAAATGCATTTGCGGCCAGACCCTGGAAGTCCGGGCGGTCATCTTCGCCGACGGCCATGACCAGTTGGCGGCGGACCTGCTCTGGAAAATGGCGGGACACTCCGACTGGCGACGCGTGTCGATGGAGCCTCTCGGCAACGATCATTGGGCCGCCCTGTTGATGCCCGAGGCGGAAGGACGCCTGGAGTTCGCCATCGAAGCGTGGCAGGACGTTTATGCGAGCTTTCGTTACGAATTGACGAAGAAGTATGGGGCTGGCGTCCCGGTGTCGCTGGAACTGGCCGAAGGTGCAGCGCTGGTCCGACGGATTGCCGGCGAGGCTCCAGCGCACATGACAAGGGAACTCGGCCAACTCCTCTCACGACTCGATGGCTGCCGGGGAATCCAGGACCAGGTGGCACTGTTCATCGAAACTGAGATAGGCGCGCTGATGCGACGCGCCGAGCACCGTCCTCATCTCCTGCGCAGCCCCACGTACCCCGTGGAAGTGGAACGGCGCCTCGCCCTGTTCGGCAGCTGGTATGAGCTCTTTCCCCGCTCTGAAAGCAATGACCCAACGCGTCACGGTACCTTCGCTGATGTCTGTCGGCGCCTGCCGGACATCGCCGGGATGGGTTTCGACGTGCTCTATTTCCCACCCATCCATCCCATTGGCCGGACCCATCGCAAAGGCCCCAACAACAGCCTGCATGCCGGGCCGGACGATCCCGGCAGCCCCTACGCCATCGGTAGCGAAGAGGGCGGCCATGATGCCGTCCATCCCAAACTGGGCAGCCTCGTGGATTTCCGCATGCTGGTTGATACGGCTCATGCGCACGGCCTGGAGGTGGCCCTGGACTTCGCCATCCAGTGCTCCCCCGACCACCCGTGGCTCAGGCAGCATCCGGGCTGGTTCAGCTGGCGACCGGACGGCACCATTCGCCACGCGGAGAATCCGCCGAAGAAGTACGAGGACATCGTCAATGTCGACTTCTACGCCGAGCCGGCCATCCCCGGCCTGTGGCTGGCGTTGCGGGACGTCGTGCTCGGTTGGGTGGAGCAGGGCGTCAGCCTGTTTCGCGTCGATAACCCGCACACCAAGCCACTGCCATTCTGGGAATGGCTGATCGCCGAAGTGCGGCAGCGGCATCCGCAGGTGATCTTCCTCTCCGAAGCCTTTACCCGGCCGGCCATGATGGCGCGGCTGGGAAAACTCGGCTTCAGCCAGAGCTACACCTATTTCACCTGGCGCAATACCAAGGCCGAATTGCAGAAGTACTTCACTGAGCTGAACCAGCCGCCCTGGCGGGATTGTTACCGTCCCAACTTTTTCGTGAATACGCCGGACATCAACCCGTTCTTCCTGCAGCACGCAGGCCGCGCCGGCTTTCTCATCCGCGCCGCCCTGGCGACCATGGGCTCCGGGCTCTGGGGTATGTACGCGGGCTTCGAGCTGTGCGAATCGGCGCCCGTGCCCGGCAAGGAGGAATACCTGAACTCAGAGAAGTACCAGCTGCGCGCGCGGGACTACGACGCTCCCGGCAACATTCGCGCGGAGATCACGCAACTGAACATGATCCGCCGCGACAATCCCGCCCTGCAGACCCATCTGGGCTTCAAGGCCTACAACGCGTGGAACGACCAGATCCTCTACTTCGGCAAGCGCACCGATGACTTGTCGAACTTCATCCTGATTGCCATCAGCCTCGATCCGCAGCAGCCACAGGAAGCGCATTTCGAGCTCCCCTTGTGGGAGTTCGGACTACCGGACGACGCCGACTTGGAAGGCGAGGACCTCATGAGCGGCCACCGCTGGACATGGCACGGCAAGGTGCAATGGATGCGCATCGACCCCTCGCACCTGCCATTCGGTATCTGGCGTGTCCGTCCGGTCCGTTGAGAACAGGAGTATGCCCATGGCCAAGCGCAGTGGAAGGTTCGTTTTCCTGAATGACCCGCACTGGTACAAGGACGCGATCATCTACCAAGTCCATGTGAAGTCTTTTTACGACGCCAACAACGACGGTGTCGGTGATTTCGCCGGGCTGATCGAGAAGCTGGATTACATCGCCGAACTCGGCGTCAACACCATCTGGTTGCTGCCGTTCTACCCCTCGCCTAGGCGCGACGACGGCTACGACATCGCCATGTACCGGGGGGTGCACGCGGACTACGGCACCCTTGCCGATGCCCGGCGCTTCATCGACGAGGCCCATCGTCGGGGGCTGCGGGTGATTACCGAGCTGGTCATCAACCACACCTCGGACCAGCACCCTTGGTTCCAGCGGGCACGCCACGCCAGGAAGGGCTCCCGGGTACGGGACTATTACGTCTGGTCGGATACGGACGACAAGTACTCCGGCACCCGGATCATCTTCATCGACACCGAGAAATCGAACTGGAGCTGGGACCCGGTGGCCGGCCAATACTTCTGGCATCGTTTCTATTCCCACCAGCCCGATCTGAACTTCGACAATCCGCGCGTGCTGAGCGCGGTGCTGAAGGTCATGCGCTTCTGGCTGGACATGGGGGTGGACGGACTGCGCCTGGACGCGATCCCGTACCTGATCGAGCGCGACGGCACCAGCAGCGAGAACCTGCCGGAGACCCACGCCGTGCTCAAGCGCATCCGTGCCGAGCTGGATGCGCGCTACCAGGATCGGATGCTGCTGGCTGAAGCCAACCAGTGGCCGGAAGACACGCGTCCGTACTTCGGCGAGGACGACGAATGCCACATGGCCTTCCACTTTCCGCTGATGCCGCGCATGTACATGGCCATCGCCCAGGAGGACCGCTTCCCAATCACCGACATCCTGCGCCAGACGCCGGAGATTCCGCCGAACTGCCAGTGGGCGATATTCCTGCGTAATCACGATGAACTCACCCTGGAAATGGTCACCGATGACGAGCGCGACTACCTCTGGGACTACTACGCGGGAGACCGGCGGGCGCGACTTAACCTGGGTATCCGTCGTCGCCTGGCGCCACTGGTGGAGCGCGACCGTCGTCGCGTGGAATTGCTGAACAGTCTGCTGTTGTCCATGCCCGGGACACCGACGCTGTATTACGGCGACGAGATCGGAATGGGCGACAACATCTTCCTCGGAGACAGGGACGGCGTGCGCACGCCGATGCAGTGGTCGATCGACCGCAATGGCGGGTTCTCCCGTGCGAATCCCGCCAGCCTGGTCCTTCCGCCGATCATGGACCCGCTGTATGGCTACCAGACCATCAATGTCGAAGCGCAGGCCCATGATCCTCATTCGCTGCTCAACTGGATGCGCCGCATGCTCAATGTGCGCAAGCAGCAGAAGGCTTTCGGCCGGGGCAGCGTGAAAATGCTCTCGCCGAGCAACCGGCGCATCCTTGCCTACCTGCGCGAATATCGCGATGGCGACGGGCGCGACGAGAGCATCCTCTGCGTGGCCAACCTCTCCAGTGCCGCCCAGGCCGTCGAATTGGAGCTGGCCGACTATGACGGCCGCGTGCCGGTGGAAATGGTCGGCGGCGCCTCATTTCCACCCATCGGCCAGCTCACCTACCTCCTGACACTACCGCCCTACGGCTTCTACTGGTTCTACCTGGCCGATGCCTCGCAGATGCCCAGCTGGCACAAGAAGCCAGTCGAGCGGATGCCGGAACTGCAGACCCTGGTCCTGCTGCGGCAGATCGACGAAATCATCCAGATCAAGGCGCGCCAGACCCTGGAGTTCGAGGCACTTCCGCTTTACCTACCCAAGCGCCGCTGGTTCGGGGGAGGTAAAGTCGCGGCAGGCAGCGTGCACCTGCTCTATGCGATGCCGCTCGACGAGGGGCCGGACGCTCCGGTGATCGCGGAAATCGAGGTCCATGGCGCCCATGGTCCCGAGTGCTACCAGTTGCCGCTCGCCGTGGTACCTGAGCGCGCCAGCGGCAGCGACCTCCCGCAACAGCTCGCCCTGGCGCGGATACGTCGAGGACGCAAGGTCGAGCTGCTGACCGATGCATTCTCGCTGCCGGGCTTCAGCCTCGACATCCTGCGCCACCTGCGTGCTGGCTCGGTGCTGCGCGGTGCGGATGGCGAACTGCAGTTCCTCCCCGAAGACGCGTTGGCCGACTTCGATCCGGGCCCGCACCCCGAGGTGAAACTGATCACCGCGGAACAATCCAACAGTTCCGCGCTGATCGGTGGCCGGTTGTTGCTCAAGCTGCTGCGTCGTGGCTTCCCCGGTGTGCACCCGGAAGTCGAGATGGGACGCTTCCTCACCCATCACGGCTTCAACCACGTCGCGCCTTTCCTGGGCGAGGTGTTGCGCGTGGACGAGGATGGCCAGCCGCATACGCTGATGGTCTTGCAGCGCTATCTGGACAACCAGGGCGATGCCTGGACCTGGACGCTGAACAACCTTGATCGGGCCATACGCGATTGCATGGCTGGTGGGGAGGCGGACAGCGACCAGGGTGCCCTGGCGGAGCTTCGGGTATTCGCCGGTACCCTGGGCAAGCGCATCGGCGAAATGCACGCGGTGTTGGCGCGGCCCACCGAGGATCCCGATTTCGGATACCAGCCGAGCGACGAAGGCGACAGCTCCACGTGGGCCACCCGCATCAGCGCACAGCTGCGCGAGGCGTTGAGCGCCCTGGCCCATGTCGAGGAACGGCTGGGTTCGGACGATGTCGGCTCTTTGCGGTGGCTGCGCGCCGAGGAAGAGCGCCTGCTGATGGTCATCGGCCGCCTGGCGACCCTGGCTGCCGGAGGCATCCGGATTCGCGTGCATGGCGATCTGCACCTGGGTCAGGTGCTGGTGGTGCAGGGTGATGCCTACATCATCGACTTCGAGGGTGAGCCCAGCCGGCCCTTGGCTGAGCGACGCCAACGCCATAGCCCAATGAAGGATGTGGCCGGCATGCTCAGGTCGTTCGACTACGCGGCGGCAGTGGCCCGGCGCAAGGTCTGCGGTGCCGACAGCACCGTCGAAGCGCGGGATGCGTGCACCACGGTCATCGCCCGCTATCGGGCCAATGCGCGCACTGCCTTCCTCGATGCCTATCGGCTCGCTGCCCGGTGCTTGCCCCATGAATGGCACGGCCGGGAAGGCGAGGGCGCTGCCCTGGCGCTGTTCAGCCTGGAAAAGGTCGCCTATGAAATTCTCTACGAACGCGGTCACCGCCCGGACTGGATCGACGTGCCCCTGCACGGGCTGCTGGAACTGGCGCGCCACCTGCTGGGACACCGCACATGATCGATGAAGCGCTGCAACGCCTGCGCCGGGCGGAAGAAGGGGACCCCTTCAGCTATCTCGGCCCTCATATCGAGGCCGACGGCGTAGGGGTACGGGCATGGTTGCCGGGCGCAGAGTCGGTGGAGCTGCTGGATGCCGTCGACCAGAGCCCGCTCGGTACGATGGTCAGGGCCGACCCGGAGGGGCTGTTCGAGGGGTTGATGGCGGAGCCGCGCAAGTACCTGCTACGCATCCAGTGGCCCGATGCCGAGCAGATTACTGAAGACCCGTATGCGT
The DNA here is from genome assembly GCF_036328175.1 of Pseudomonas sp. JS3066. Taxonomy (NCBI): domain Bacteria; kingdom Pseudomonadati; phylum Pseudomonadota; class Gammaproteobacteria; order Pseudomonadales; family Pseudomonadaceae; genus Pseudomonas; species Pseudomonas sp. JS3066. Next base: position 2,499,185 of record NZ_CP143312.1, on the reverse strand, counting down.
TCGGCCCGCTGCTCGGAGACCTCGATCTCTACCTGTTTGCCCAGGGCAACCACCACGAACTCGGCAGTTGCCTTGGGGCGCAGGTCATGAAACAGGACGGGATACCCGGCGTGCGCTTCGCCGTGTGGGCGCCTAATGCGCGACGGGTTTCGGTGGTAGGTGATTTCAACGCCTGGGATGGTCGCCGGCACCCCATGCGCAGGCGCTATCCGGCCGGAATCTGGGAAATCTTCATTCCGCGCCTGGAGCCTGGTGAGCGCTACAAGTACGAAATCCTCGGTGCCGAAGGGCTTCTGCCCTTGAAGGCCGATCCGGTTGGGTTGGCCGGCGAGCCGCCGCCCGCGACCAGTTCCCGCGTGACTGGAGCGCTGGCATTCGAATGGCAGGACCAGGAATGGATGGACCGGCGCAAGGTCGCCCAGCAGCCAGGCCAGCCGTTGGCCATCTACGAACTGCATGCTGGTTCCTGGCAATGGATCGAAGAGCGTCCACCGAGCTGGGCGGAACTTGCCGATCGCCTGATTCCCTACATCCTGGAAGTGGGCTTCACCCATATCGAGTTGATGCCGATCATGGAGCACCCCTTCGGCGGCTCCTGGGGCTACCAGCCGCTCTCGCTATTCGCGCCCACCGCACGTCTGGGCAGCCCGGAGGATTTCGCCGCTTTCGTCGATGCCTGCCACCGTGCGGGAATAGGGGTGATCCTTGACTGGGTTCCGGCGCACTTTCCCGCCGATGAACATGGGCTGGCCCGGTTCGACGGGACGGCACTGTACGAATACCAGCACCCGTTCGAAGGCTTCCACCAGGATTGGGACACACTGATCTACAACCTCGGCCGCAGCGAGGTGCATGGCTTCATGCTGGCCTCGGCGCTGCACTGGCTACGGGTCTATCACGTCGACGGCCTGCGGGTGGACGCGGTAGCCTCGATGCTCTACCGGGACTACTCGCGCAAGGAAGGCGAGTGGATTCCCAACCGCCACGGAGGGCGTGAGAACCTCGAAGCCATCGAGTTCCTCCGTCATCTCAACGGGGTGGTGCGCAGCGAGGTGCCAGGCGCCCTGGTCATAGCCGAGGAGTCCACCGCCTGGCCGGGCGTCAGTCACCCCGCAGCGGAGGGCGGGCTGGGGTTCTCCTACAAATGGAACATGGGCTGGATGCACGACAGCCTGGCCTACATCCAGAAAGAGCCGGTCCACCGCAAGCACCATCACCATCAGGTGACGTTCGGCCTGCTCTACGCCTTCTCGGAGCACTTCATCCTGCCGATCTCCCACGACGAGGTGGTGCATGGCAAGGGATCGTTGCTGGGGCGGATGCCTGGGGACCGGTGGCAGCAGTTTGCCAACCTGCGCCTGTATCTCGCGTTCATGTGGACCCATCCAGGCAAGAAGTTGCTGTTCATGGGCTGCGAATTCGGCCAATGGCGGGAGTGGAACCATGACCAACAGTTGGACTGGTACCTGCTGCGTTACCCGGAGCATGCCGCCGTCCGCGACCTGGTGCAGACGCTCAACACCCTTTACCGGCAGGAGCCACCGCTCCATCAGCGCGACGGACGCGCCGACGGTTTCCAGTGGTTGATCGGCGACGACTCCCACAACAGCGTCTACGCCTGGTTGCGCCATGGCGAAAACGGTAAACCGCTGCTGGTGGTGCACAATTTCACCCCCGAGCCACGCAACGCCTACCGCGTCGGCGTACCCAGGGCCGGACTCTGGCAATTGCTATTGAACACCGATGAGGAACGCTTCAGCGGCTCGGGCGCGGGTACCTCGGGAGCCCTCGACAGTGAGCCGGTGATTGCCCATGGCGAGGCCCAGTCGCTGTTGCTGGACCTCCCGCCACTGGGTACGTTGATCTTCCGGCCTGCGCGCTGAAAAGAACCGTAGATCGGACTCGAGCGCCCCGTCAGTGAGCGCGAGCGACGCCTTGGAGTACCGTGGCGCTGGCGTGCTCACTGCGACTGGCGACGATATTGCCGAGTGATACCACACCCACAAGGCGCTTTTCGCGATTGAGCACGGGGAGCCGGCGCAGCTGGATCTGCGCCATGTTGGCGGCGACGTGCTGGACGTCTTCGTCTTCGAAGCAGTAGCGCACATCGCCGCTCATGATCTGACGCACCGGCGTTTCCCCGCCAAGCCCCGCTGCTACGCCGCGCAGGGCGATATCCCGATCGGTAACCATGCCGACCAGCCTATCGCCTTCGTGCACCAGGATCGCGCCGCTGTCGATGCTCTCCATGAGTGAAGCGACTTCCCGCAGGCTTCGCTCCGGCGTAGTGGTCTGAACGTTTCGCGTCATGACTTCGCTGATTTTCATCTCGGTTATTCCTATCAATGCGAAGGCCCCGGCTGGGGCCCCTGAAACAGTCGACTGGCCTGGCTCGTGGTCGTTCAGGTTGTTTTATCGGTACCGGCCATCAGTGAACTCGAACGCCGCTTGGAGAGTGCCTGTCACCTGTAAGTGCGACACGAAGCCACGAGCGAGCCGGGACGTCCGGCATGGGAGGCAGTCATGATCGATCGACACGAAACGGCCAAGGTCCTCAACGGACTCGTACAGACCTGCAAGGATGGAGAAGAGGGTTTTCGCACCTGCGCCAAGGCGGTCCTGAGCCCACCGTTGCAGGAACTCTTCGAGGCCCGCGCCGAAGAATGCGCGGCGTCGGCAGAGAAACTGCAGAGTCTGGTTATGGAGCTGGGTGACACGCCCGAGGATGACACCAGCATTGGCGGCGACATGCACCGCCACTGGATCGATTTCAAGGCGCTCGTCACCGGGCAGAACGAGAAGGCCATCCTCGATGAGTGCGAGCGGGGCGAGGACGCCGCGATGGAAGACTATCAGAAGGCCCTGGATCAACCCTTGCCACCCGCGATACGCGAGATCGTCCAGGTGCAGTACGCCGGCGTGATACGCAATCATGGACAGATCCGTGCGTTGCGCGAAAGTGGGCGAATCTGAGCTGATCATCTGGACTCGGGAAACCATGCGGAGCGATACCCATGCGGAGATGCGGATGGGTATCGAAAACTTCACCTATCCTGCGTTGCTGTGGCCAGTTCCGTGGCCTGACTCGACCCTATGCGTCCTGCGCTAGGAGTAGCGCGCCGAATGATGGGGATAGCTACCCACCCGCGCGCCGATGACCATCTCGCTGAACCAGTTGGTGAGGATTCCCGTGTAGGCCTGCTGGTCGCAGTCCTGGCTAAGGGCATGGTCCGCGCCATCCAGAATCCTGTGGGTCAGGGAGTGGGCTCGCTCGAACGCCGCGCGATAGCTCATCAGGGTGGTGTGCGGCACGAAGGTGTCGTGCTCGGACTCCACCAGCAGGACATCTCCGGTAAACCCCGCACAGGCCTTCAGCGCGAGGTTGTCCACCGGATTCCAGGGAATGTTGCGGTACCGCGCCAGACGCCCGGCGTCCAGCATATGCTTCGGTAAATCCCACTCATCGTCCCAGTACAGCGCGGGCACCCGCAGGGCCAACCATTTCACCGGCCGCAACGTGGAGAGAAAGGTCGCGAGGTAGCCGCCGTAGCTGCTGCCTATCACCGCGATGGCCTCGGCGTCGATCGCCGGATGGGTCGCCAGTCGGTCGTAGGCAGCCACGATGTCTTCGAGGTTGTGCCGCCGGGTGACGCTTTCCTTCGCGGCGATGGTCTTCTCGTGGCCGCGAAGGTCGAAGGTCAGGCATACGCAGCCCAGACCAGCAATGCCACGGGCGCGGGCCAGGTCCCGCTGTTGGCTGCCGCCCCAGCCATGCACGAAGAGAACGCCCGGGACTCTGGTCTCGGGCGCCAGGAGCGTTCCGGCTATGGCTTCGTTGTCCACAACGATTTCCACCTGTTCGCTATGTGCTGTCATGAGGTTCCACCTTGACGTACTTGGAGAGTTTGCCGAGGCCCGGCTCCATCCCCTGAAAGAGTGGAATCGAGCCGGAAGGAGCCGTTGCGTCGCCATAGATTTCATGCGTCGAGGCACAGATGCTCGTCAACGTCGGATCAGCGGCAAAAGCTTCCAGGGCGAACACTTCTGCCGCGCTCGCACCGCCTGCGCGCCAGGATTGCTCCAGGACGCCGGAGCGCTGTTGGCCGAGGGCGTCCAGCCCCCTTGCGATGTCGTAGTTGCGGCGTGAGGCGAACATCTCCGGATAGCTGTCGAAAGCAGCCTTCTCGTAGATGCGCGCCTGTTCGATGGCAAGGCGTGTCGTGGCCGGGATATCGAGTTTGATCAGGTCCGCGTAGTCGCCCCTCACCAACGTCAGCTGCGAGCCGCCGTACACGCTGTCACCATCGTTGTCGCGGGTCAGCTGCTGAGTGCCGAAGTAGCTGACGACCAGGCCGACACTGAAAGTCTCCGGCTGGTCCAGATCCTCTTCCAGCACCAGTCCCCAGGTTCCGATCTCTTCCAGGTCCTGTTCGTCCAGCGCTTGGCCGAGGTCGTGCTGGTTCCAGATCACTTGCTGGCCCCGACCGGCTTTGCCCCGTACCGGTTTCAGGCGCAGCGGGCCATGTTCCAGCATGGCTTCACCGGCACGCCGGGCGTCGGCCAGGTCGAATACCGTGTAGCCGTGCAGGACTGCCTTGGCCGCTTGCTCGGCAAAGCGTTCCGACCAGCCTGGCGGTACTCGCGCCGGCAGTTTGAACAGCGGATGGGTGATGGCCTTTGTGGCTGTGAAGGGGTGTGGCACAAGACCGCCGAAGAAATCCTCCGGCCCGTTTATGCCTAGTCCTTTGCCGCTGCCGATCAGGGTTTCATCGGGAATCAGGTAGTAACGTCCACGGTCATGGCGCAGTGGATCGTAACGGCCGAGAAACGGGCATCCCAGCAGTTCCCCAAGTTTCTCTCCAAGCACCCGGTGTACCGCCAGTTCGTGTTCCAGGAAGCGTTCGCCGACCTGCAGCAACAGTACTCCGTCGTGATTCTTCATCACTGCTCCCGCCACGTGCCGCCGCTGTTTTCACAGTCGGCACGGGCCTGACCCAGATTGGCGACGCTGTAAAAGTTGGTGACCACCTTGGCGTCATTGGGAATGGCCGGTCGTGCCTGGCTTTCGGTCTCCGCTGTGGACCGGTAGTTTGCCAGCGATTCCTGGGTGAGGGCCGCCACGCATTGGCCCTGGGTATCGTCGGCGCACCTTTCCACCTTGCGCTTCTGGCTGCTGAGCATTTCCTTGCTTTCATTGCTGCAGGACCAGTCGATCGCCGATTCGGGCATGCCGGTGAACTCGTAGCAGGTTTCCATCTCGACTTCTGGCACTGCGGCACTGGAAGAACGGGTCATGACATGGCAGGCATCGGCCAGGGCCGGACCGGCGCCGAGGAGGCAAAGCAGCGGTATCAGGGGGGCGATGCGCATGGTCGATCTCCGGGGAGCTGTTCACTGGTTCTGAACGGGCGGGCTTGCGGAGAGTTCAGGGCGATTGATCAACGGGCGCCATCGGGGCGAGAAAGTCTGAACTCGTCGGCGCTCCCGTGGACTCATCTTGAAGGGGCCATCACCGGCGACGAGGAGCAACCAGCCATGAAGCGGAACTGGGATCTGATCAGGGAGTTGCTGCTGGAAATCGAGGCCATGGAGCCGGGCCATCTCGCTTCTCTCCACTGCACCGATGGGTGCAGCTTGGAGGAAGCCGACTATCACCTTCATCTCCTCGAACAGGCAGGCCTGGTGGAGTGCAAGGAGCAACACCAATGGAACGGCGAATCCGGGCGCGTAGCCAGTTCGCTGACCCTGCAGGGGCATGACCTGCTCGACAGCATTCGCGACCAGGATACCTGGAACGCGAAGAAAACCATGCTGCTGCAACGACTTGGCGCTATCTCCTACGAATCGCTACGCAAGGTCTTCTGAAACCCATTGCATCTGACGAGAGGCGGTCATGGCCGAGCAGCCTAACTCCGCCGATGCAGTCCAGGCGTTCAAGGACAGCATCCTGGCGAAACTCAAGTACGCGGTTGGCAAGTCCCCGGAAAACGCTTTCGACCATGACTGGTTCGAGGCGCTGGCCCTGGCCACGCGTGACAACTTGATCGACCAGTGGGAAGAGGCCTCCAGCCAGGTCGACCGGCAGGATCAGAAGCGAATCTATTACCTGTCTCTGGAGTTCCTCATCGGCCGTCTGCTGATGGATAACCTGAGCAATCTGGGGCTGCTGGAAGTGGCTCGCCAGGCGATGGCAGAGCTGAACGTCGATCTTGACCGCATCCGTGAAGTGGAACCTGACGCGGCGCTCGGCAATGGTGGCCTGGGCCGCCTTGCGGCGTGTTTCATGGAAAGCATGGCGACCCTGCAGCTGGCCGCGCACGGGTACGGCATTCGCTACGAGCACGGACTTTTTCGTCAAGCGATCATTGACGGCTGGCAGGCGGAACAGACGGAGACCTGGCTGGACTTCGGCAATCCCTGGGAGTTCGAGCGACCGGAGGTGGCCTATAGCATCGGCTTCGGCGGCAGTGTCTTCACCCATCTGGAGGAGGGCGGCAACAGCCGGCAGATCTGGCAACCCCACGAGACCATACGCGCCATTGCCTATGACACCCCGGTGATCGGCTGGCGCCGCTCTGCGGTCAACACCCTGCGCCTGTGGCGGGCGCGCGCCGAGGAAGACCTGCAACTGGAACGGTTCAATGCCGGTGACCATATCGGTGCGGTGGTTGACGTGGTGCGCGCCGAGGCCATCTCCCTCGTACTCTATCCCGCGGATATCACCGAAGCCGGCCAGGAATTGCGGCTGCGCCAGGAGTTCTTCTTCGTTTCGGCGTCGCTCCAGGATCTGCTGCGGCGGCATATGGACCAGTACGGCGATGTGCACAATCTGCCGGAGAAGGTAGCCATCCAGCTCAACGATACCCATCCGGCCATTGCCGTCGCCGAACTCATGCGCCAGTTGGTGGACCTGTACGCAGTGGAGTGGGGCAAGGCGTGGGAACTGACGGTGGCGACCTTGGCCTACACCAACCACACGTTATTGCCCGAGGCACTGGAATCGTGGCCGGTCGCCCTGATGGAGCGCCTGTTGCCCCGTCACCTGCAGATCATCTACCTGATCAATGCCTTGCATATCGACGCGTTGCGGGCGAAGGACATCCATGACTTCGAACTGCTGCGCTCGGTGTCGCTGATCGAAGAGGAACACGGACGGCGGGTACGCATGGGCAATCTGGCCTTCCTTGGCGCCCATAGCGTCAACGGTGTGTCGGCGCTGCACACCGGCCTGATGCAGGAGACTGTTTTCCGCCACCTGCACCGACTGTACCCCGATCGGGTGAACAACAAGACCAACGGGGTAACCTTCCGCCGCTGGCTCTTCCAGATCAATCCGCAGCTGACGCGGTTGCTGGTAGAGACCCTGGGGGAGGGCGTGCTGGATTCGCCGGAAACCATCCTGCAGAAGCTCGAACCCTTTGCCGAAAAGCAGGATTTTCGCAAGCAGTTCTGTCTCCGCCGCCAGCACAACAAGGAAGCACTCGCGCACCTGATCCGCCAGCGGCTGGGTATTGCCGTGGATACCCAGGCCATCTTCGATGTACAGGTCAAACGCATCCACGAGTACAAGCGCCAGCTCCTCAACCTGCTGCATACCGTCGCGCTCTATCAGGCGATCCGCAACGACCCGGCCACCGACTGGGCGCCACGCGTGAAGATTTTTGCGGGCAAGGCGGCCGCCAGTTACCAGCAAGCCAAGATGATCATTAAGCTGGCCAACGACATCAGTCGCACCATCAATGACGATCCCACGGTGCGCGGGCTGCTGAAGGTGGTGTTCATCCCCAACTACAACGTCAGTCTGGCCGAAGCGATCATTCCGGCGGCCGACCTTTCCGAGCAGATTTCCACTGCCGGCCTGGAAGCCTCCGGGACCAGCAACATGAAGTTCGCCCTCAACGGTGCGTTGACCATTGGCACCCTGGATGGTGCCAACGTCGAGATGTGCGAGCGGATCGGCGCGGAAAACATGTTCATCTTCGGGATGACTGCGCAGCAGGTCGAGCAGCGGCGCATGGGCGGCCTGGCCAGTGAACTGGCGGTAGGCCGTTCCGAACGCCTCCGCGCGTCGCTGGACGCCGTACGCTCAGGGGTGTTTTCACCGGAAGACAGAGGGCGTTACCAGGGCATGGTTGACGCGCTGATCCGCGAGGACCGTTTCATGGTCTGCGAGGATTTCGATGCCTACTGGAATGCCCAGAGACAGGTCGACAGATGCTGGCAGAACAGCTCCCGCTGGTGGCGCTCCGCTGTTCTCAACACGGCGCGCACGGGCTGGTTTTCCTCCGACCGCACCATCCGCGAATACGCCACCGATATCTGGGGCATACACGTTCCGTCATCGCGACCCGGTGAGCCCTGAGTCTGTTCAGTCACCGCCATCGACAGAGATGCGTTGATGCAGGTGGTTGCACAGCATCAGCTCGTCCAGCACCGCCATTGCGAAGCGTTGCAGGGCCAGCACCGATTGAGCCTTGTTCTCCGCCGGGACACGTATGAAGTCATCGAACTCGAGGTCGCAGTCGAAACCTTCCGGTGCTTCCACCAGGGTCCACTCCAGCCCGCTGTCCAGCAAGCGGCGTTGCAGGTACTCCGCCGCCGGCGCAGGGCAGGAAGGCGACTGTTCGAGCCATTTGAGCGGATCTATCACGATGAGCCGCTGCACCCCCGCGATACGCAGGCCATCGATCAGGGCGCTGACGGCGGAATAGACCTGCGGGAAATCATGGCCACTGCCGTCCTGCGCCGTGAGCGGCGGACCGGAAGCGCAAGGCATGCCGATCACCGCACTCTTGCCTACTACCGTCCGGCTCACGCTGAGGGCGTCATGGGCATTGCCCGTCAGAGTACGCAGACCAGGGCGTGCGCTAATCGCATTGAGATCGCTGATCACGGCGCCGACTTCATACTGGCGATGCAGTGCCTCCGCCATCAGCGCATAGCCCAGGGCGCTCTGTGCGCCGTAGAGGGCCAGCTTTACCGCCGGGGTTTCGAGGTTTTTCATGGCTGCAGGTTATGGGCAGGTGTAGGCCCACCCATCTTCGGATGGCTGATCCGGGTCACCTGTACGTCTGTGAAGGCCTCGGGCGAAGAGGAAGTATGGATGGAGCCCAGGTAATAACGGGCCTGGTCCGGAGTCATCGCTTCGGCGTCCGACTCAACCTCGACGCTGCGGGGTTGGTTGTCGAGGATGTAGCTGATGAGGAATAGCGTCTTCGTAGACATGTCCGTGGCGCTCTCTTTCGCTTGATGTATTGGAGGTAGACTCCCGGCGCGCCTGCAGGGGTTCCCCCTATCCGTCGGACGGTGACGCACCTGTCGATGACATGAGCCGACAAGCAACCCTGATTGTCCAAAGGTCAAGCACGACTCTCGCGAAATGCGAGGGAGGCTGTGATGACTTTCATCTGCTTCTTCCGAGGGTGTGCATGGATGCGGGAGACGCCGATCCGGCTCGGCAATGAGGACGTGGCACAGCAACGCTGCAGCCGCTGCGGCAGTAACCGCTACGTCAGGGCAACCGTCACCCCGGGGCCTGGCAGGTAGTCCGGCGGATTCCTGCAACTTTCGCGGGGTCGGGTCGGTCGCTCGAGTGTAGGCCACCGCGAAGGGGACACTTCAATGGCACGCGCAATCTGGAAAGGCGCCATCAGTTTCGGACTCGTGCACATCCCGGTTGCCCTGGTTTCCGCGAGCGAATCCAGCGGTATCGACTTCGACTGGCTCGACAAGCGCAGCATGGAGCCGGTCGGCTACAAGCGGGTGAACAAGGTCACTGGCCAGGAGATGAAGAGCCAGGACATCATCAAGGGCGTGGAGTATGGCGATGGCCACTATGTGATCCTGAGCGAGGACGAAATCCGCCAGGCGCATCCGGAGTCGACCCAGACCATCGACATATTCGCCTTCGTCGAGGCCGCGCAGATTCCCTTGCAGAACATCGAAGCGCCGTACTACCTCAGCCCCGACAAACGTGGCGGCAAGGTCTATGCCCTCCTGCGCGAAGCCCTTGAAGCTTCGGGCAAGGTCGCTCTCGCGGAGGTGGTGCTGCGCACACGCCAACATCTGGCAGCGCTGATGCCGGTGGAGAAAGCGCTGGTACTGGTGATGCTCCGTTGGCCCGCTGAAGTACGTGGTTTGGACGTGCTCGACCTGGGCACCGATGTAACCAGCCCGAAATTGTCCAAGGCCGAGATGCAAATGGCCAGCCGCCTTATCCAGGACATGACCGCAGACTGGGAGCCGGATTCCTACGTGGACAGTTTCAGCGCGAAGGTGATGGAGTTGGTGGAGCAGAAGGCCAAGGCGGGCAGGATCGAACGCGTCGAGCAGCCGGGCGAGGAAACCGCCGGCCGTAGCGCAGAGATCATCGACCTCACCGAACTGCTGCGTCGCAGCCTGGGTGGCAAGGCGACCCGGAGTGAAAGAAACGCCAAGGAAAGCGAAGAGGCCCCACGCCCGCGCAAGACCCGAAAATGAGCCGCGCCAGGAATACCGGCAGGGCGCATTCAACCCGTGGAAGATTTTTCTGGCCGGACCTTGTGCTTATGCTGCAGGCGGATGGTCTTGGCGCGCTTTTCCAGGACCAGATAGGTAACTGCCGCCACCAGCAGGGGTACCAGGAAATACAGGGTGCGATAGCCGAGCAGGGCCGCTACCAGCCCGCCCTGGCTGACCTGGTCATGCAGCAGGGCGAGGAAAACCGTTTCCAGTACCCCGAGGCCGGCGGGAATATGGGTGATGACGCCGGCCACGCAGCTGATCAGCAGGATGCCGAGAATGGAGGGGTAATAGGTGCCGTGTCCGTGGGGCAGCAGCCAGAAGATCAGCGAAGCCATCAGTGTCCAGTTGGTCGCGCCAAGCCAGACCTGTATCAGCGCCAGACGCAGCGAGGGCAGGGTGATCTGGTGGTCCCGCCAGGACCAGGTACGTCGCTTGGCATAGCCGCAGGCATACAGATAGAGGCCGACCAGCACCAATAGCAGCAGGCCGATCAATTGCAGGCCCGTCACACCCAGGCTCCAGTTGGCCGGGAGTTTCACCAGGCGCAGGGAGAAGATCACGCCCGCCAGGGCCATGTAGCCGATCCAGTTGGTAACGATGCCGAGGCTGATGATCCGCGTGACGGTGCCGGTATCCAGGCCGATGCGTTTGTAGAGTCGATAGCGCAGTGCCACGCCACCGACCCAGGTCGTGAAGTTGAGGTTGAACGCGTAGCAGACGAACGCTACCGGGAGCACCTGGCGCGCGGGCAGGTGGTGTTCGGTGTAGGCCCGCCCGATGAGGTCGAAAATGCTGAACACCATGTAGCTGGAGAAGGCCAGCGCGCCGCCTACCAGCAGCGTGGTCAAGCTGAAGGCTTGCAGCGATTGTTTCACTTCGTTCCAGTCGACGTTCCGCGCCACGAGGTAAAGCAGGACCGGCATCAACAGTATGAAGAACACGGTCAGCAGCCGCGTACCCCATTTCATCCACGGTTTCCTGGTGGACTCGCTCATCAGGTCTTGCCCTCGTCCAAATGGGGCTCTTCATCCTTGGCCGGATGCTGGGACTCGAGGTTGGGTCGGTGGGCGGGGAACCAGCCGGCGATGGCGGGGAAACGCCGGATGAAGTGGAAGCAGAGGAAAATCAACGGTGCCCGCCACCAGTAGCCACGGACCATGCGTTCCAGGCTGATGCTCTTGCAGTGCTCGGTAGCCAACTGTTCCAGGTGGCGGTGCAGGTACTGGTTGAACGCCCGGTCGCGCACGAACAGATTGGCTTCCAGGTTCAGCGCCAGGCTCAGAGGATCGAGATTGCTGGAGCCCACCGTCGACCATTCCTCGTCCACCAGGGCGACCTTGCCGTGCAATGGTCGCTTGCAGTATTCGTAGATGGTTACGCCTTCGCGCAGCAGGTACTTGTAGAGCAGTCGTGAGAAAACCTGGGCCCAAAGCATGTCCGGTTGCCCCTGCAGGATGAGCTGCACCTTGACGCCACGGCGGGCCGCATTGCGCAGTTCGCGCAGCAGGCGATAGCCGGGAAAGAAGTAGGCGTTGGCCACCACCACACGCGAGCGTGCGCCGCGGAAGGCCGCCAGATACTGCTGCTCGATATCCGTGGTATGGCGATTGTTGTCGCGCTCGACCAACAGGATTCGCGCTTGGCCGGTACTGCGAGCGGTAGGACGGATTTCACTGGGCCCGTCGAGTACCTGCGAGAGCAAGCGCAAGCTGGATCGGCGCAGGTCGGCGACCACCGGGCCGCTGACTTCCACGGCGTAGTCCTGCTTGGCCATGGGGCCGAAGTCCGCCAGGTGGTCGGCGGAGTAATTGATGCCGCCGACGAAGGCCATTTCTCCATCGATCACGACGATCTTGCGATGCAGCCGACGGAACAGGTTGGTGCGCATGCCTAACAGGCGGGGACTGGGGTCGAAGGCATGCACTCGGACGCCAGCGGAGGTCATGCTGGCGATGAACTCTTCGCCCAGGTCCGCCGTGCCGTAGCCGTCGAACGCCAGCTCGACCCTCACGCCACGCTGAGCCGCTTCGATAAGCACTTCCCGAAGCTCGTGGCCGACCTTGTCCTCGAAGATGATGAAGGTCTCGACCAGGACTTCCCGCGTCGCCGCGCGGATGCACTCGAAAACACGAGGGAAATACTCCTCGCCATTGATCAGCAGTTCGATGCGGTTTCCATCACGCCATTGCCGTTTCACAGGTGCACCTCCGTTGCCAGCGGTGCGTGGTCGGATAAGTGCGACCAGGGCCGGGTTGCGAGCACCATGGGCTCATGACACGTGGCATTGCGGACGTAGATTCGGTCCAGGCAGAGCAGCGGGAATCGCGCGGGAAAACTCTTGGCCGGAGCTCCATAGGCCCAACCGAAAGCTTCCACCAGGCCGTGCTCCGCCAACACCGCATCCGCCCGCAGCCGCCAGTCGTTGAAGTCCCCTGCGACTATGGTCGGGGCAGCAGGATTGAGGCTGCTTAAAAGTTCCGCGAGCAGCCTGATCTGTAGCTTGCGGTGGGATTCGCGCAACCCGAGGTGAACGCAGATGGCGTGCACTTCACGGTGTCCCGGCACGTCCAGGATGCAATGGAGCAGGCCGCGCTGCTCATTGCCATGCACCGTCACGTCGAGGTTCTCGCGCTCGATGATGGAGAACTTTGAAAGCAGGGCATTGCCGTGGTGGCCGTGCGGGTAGACCGAATTGCGCCCGTAGGCGAACTGCGGCCAGATGCTGTCGGCGAGGAACTCGTACTGCGACGTCGGCGGCCAGTCATGGTAGCGCCGGGCATGGCGATCATGGCTGCCGAGCACCTCCTGCAGGAACACCAGGTCGGCATCCGTGGCGCGTACGGCATCTCGCAACTCGGGGAGTATGAAGCGCCGATTGAAGGCATTGAACCCCTTGTGCATGTTGATTGTGAGCACCTTGAGGCGATGCACTGCGGTGATCCTGTCGATGACGATCTCAGGCATGGGAATGGTCGTGGTCACGGTGGGATTCCTTGCAATACACCAGGCTGGGTTTCCAGGTCCCTGGTCAGGTCCAGGCGTTCGAGCAGGCGGCGAGCATCGAAAGGCGCGCGCACCTTCTGGTCGTTATCGAAGTAGCAATAGATGTCCCGCGACTTGCGCAGCCGGGTTCCGTGCTCATCCACTACAAAGGCATCACCAGGTTGCAGACCAGCGCTCCAGGTGCGAATACGCGTCTCCCAGCGCGCCAGGGCCTGCTCGGTATAGCCGCTTGCGTAGAGCGCCTTGTCGCCGTGCAGACGCAGGTAGACGAAGTCGCTGGTCAGGTCCTCCAGATAAGGCCACTTGCCGGCGGTGTCTGCGATGACCAGGGCGACCTTGTGATCGCGCAACATTTGCACGAAGGCATCGCAGGCGAAGCTCTCGTTGCGAATCTCAACGGCATGGCGCAGCGTGCCGCGAGCGGATGCCTCCTGATAGCCGACCTTCTTCAGGCGATCACTGCAATGGCTGGCGCAATCCAGCGCGGCATGAGTGGTGCCGGGTAGCAGGTCGAGGAAGCGGCCGAACGTGCCGGCTTCGAACGCCATGCTGGGCGGGAATTGCCAGAGGATGGGCCCCAGTTTTTCTCCCAACTGCAGCAGCCCCGAGGCGAAGAAGTTGGCCAGGGGCTTCTCGACGTCCTTGAGCTTGAGGGTGTGGGTGATGTAGCGCGGCGCTTTGACCGCGAAGATGAAATCCTTCGGTGCGTCATCCCGCCAGTTGGCGTAGCGTGCCGGATTTTGCAGGGCGTAGAAGGACCCGTTGATCTCGAGGCTGTTCACCGCCCGCGAGGCGAAGGCCAGTTCGCGGTCCTGGGGCAGGCCATCGGGATAGAAAATCCCCCGCCAGGGCGCGTAGCGCCATCCGGAGATGCCAATGCGTATCTCGCCCACAGCCTTGTGCCTCAGCTACTGGTTTTCTTTGGCTTGGGACCTGCCGGCAGGGTGGCTGACTCGGTTTTTTCCTGCCGCTGGTCCGAGTCCTCGGCATCGTTGCGCTTGCTGGCCGGCGGCTTTGGCGCGCCGGGCAGGGTCGCCACCTTGTCCGGTTTGCCGGCAGCGCTCAATTCGTGAACGACTTGCTCGGTTCCTTCCCCAGCCTTGCTGACCGCAGCCTTCTGTGGCTGCAGCTCTACCTTGATCCAGCCGCTATCGCGGCGGTCGAACGCCTTGAAGGCTTCGATGGCGTCTCCCATCGGCTTGATCTGGGTAAGCACCTTGGCCGGATCGATACGGCCGGCCTGGATCATTTCGATCAGGATCGGGATATAGCGCCGGTGGTGACAGTTGCCCATGTTGATGGTCAGGTTCTTGTTCATAGCTCCTCCGATGGGAAAACGGCGTGCTTGTTGCGGATACACGCCAATGATGCCGAGGGTTCCGGCCTTGGCCAGGGCCTCCACCGCCCAGCGCAGGGACTGGCTGGGCGCAGTGCCCGGGTGCCAGTTGTCGCCATCGGGGTGTGAATGAGGGGTGACTTCGGCCATTTCCTGGTGGAACTCGGACACGGTCGTGGAATCGCAGTGGGCGGGGCATTCGGCATCCACGCCCACCGCATCGATGGCGCGGTCCACCCCGATGCCGTGGGTGAGGCGGCGCAGCGTCTTGACCGGGTCTTCCAGGTCGAAGTTGATGATCTCCGCGCCTTGCTGGCGCGCCATCCGCAGGCGATCGTCGTGTTTGTCGATGGCGAACACGCGAGAGGCACCGAGTAATTTGGCACTGGCGATGGCGAATTGACCTACCGGGCCGCAACCGAACACGGCCACGGTGTCGCCTGGCGTGACTTCCGCCAGCTCGGCACCGAAATACCCGGTGGGGAAAATGTCGGAAAGGAGGATCGCCTGATCATCGCTGATGCCGGTGGGCAGCTTGACCAGACCGATATTGGCGTGGGGGATGCGTGCCATCTCGGCCTGCAGGCCCTGGAAGGGGCCACTGCTGGCAGGGCCGCCGTAGAAGGCCGTGCCGGCTTCCTTGCCGTTAGGGTTGGCGTCGTCGCATTGGGCGTAGTAGCCCGCGCGGCAATAGGAACAGTTGCCGCAGGCGATGGTTGACGGGACGACAACGCGATCGCCGATTTCCAGGTTGCGGACGTCCGTGCCTAGCGCCTCGATGATCCCGACGCCTTCATGCCCGAGGATGGTGCCCTTGACCATGCCGCTCACGGTCCCACGAACGAAGTGCAGATCGGTACCGCAGATCGCCGAAGCTGTGAGCCGGATGATCGCGTCGGTCGGCTCCAGGAGCACCGGGTCCGGGACTTCGTCGAGGCGGATATCGCCCACGTCGTGAAAAACCACGGCTTTCATTGGTCGGCTCCTCCGGCTGTCGGATCGCTGGCGGATCGCCAGGCCATCCGAATCAGCCCTTTCTGTTCCGACTTGGCCTCACCCCGAGGGTTCAGGCTATTTATGGCGAGGTGCCGGTCAGCCCTGAGGAGTCAGCGGGACCAGCTCGAACAGCGCAAGCGAGCGCCCGGTGACCTCGAATGGCTCATCGAACGGGAGTTCGCCCTGGCTTCGCAGGGCGGGACTGTCGGTGTCCACAAGGCAGTGCCAGCCCGAACCACCGGTTACTTCGGGAAGCTTGAAGCTCACCGATTCGTGATGGGCGTTGACCACCAGCAGCACCGTGGCGTCAGCGCCGCTGCGACGTATGCTGGTCGGCTGGGCCCGACCATCCAGGAGCATGCCCATGCAACGGGTGTTCTCGTCGTGCCAGTGCTCTTCGGCCATTTCTCCACCATCGGGAGCCAACCAGGTGACGTCCTTCACACCTAGCGCCTCGTTGTAATGACCGACCAGGAAACGCCAGCGACGCATGATCGGATAGGCTCGCCGGAGGCTCGCCAGGCGGCGGGTGAACTCCAGCAGGTCGCGGCCTTCCTCATCCAGCGTCCAGTCGACCCAGCCAATCTCGTTGTCCTGGCAGTAGGCATTGTTGTTGCCGTGCTGCGTGCGGCTGAACTCGTCACCGGCGAGCAGCATGGGCGTGCCTTGGGAGAACATCAGGGTGGCGAGCAGGTTGCGCATCTGTCGCGTTCGCAGGGCGCGGATTTGCGGGTCATGGGTCGGGCCTTCGCAGCCGTGGTTCCAGGACAGATTGTGGTCGCTGCCATCCTGGTTGTCTTCGCCGTTGGCCTCGTTGTGCTTGTGGTCGTAGGACACCAGGTCGCGCAGGGTGAAGCCGTCATGGGCGGTGATGAAGTTCACCGAGGCGAAGGGGCGCCGACCACGCTGGTTGAACAGATCGCCGGAGGCCGTGAGACGCTTGGCCAGGGTGGCGGCCTCTCCGCCGTCGCCGCGCCAGAAAGCACGCACCGTGTCGCGGAATCGGTCGTTCCATTCGGCCCAACCGGGTGGGAAGCCGCCGACCTGGTATCCACCGGGGCCGCAATCCCATGGCTCGGCGATGAGTTTCAGGCGGCTCAGCACAGGGTCCTGGCGGCAAGCGACGAGAAAGCCGTGACGCTCCTCATAGCCATGGGAATGGCGGGCGAGGATGGTGGCGAGGTCGAATCGGAAGCCGTCGACGTGCATCTCGGTCGCCCAGTAGCGCAGTGAGTCGGTGACCATCTGCAGTACGCAGGGATGACTGAGGTCGAGGGTGTTCCCGGTTCCGGAATCATTGATGTAGTGACGCCGATCACCGGGCATCAGCCGATAGTAAGTGGCGTTGTCGATGCCGCGCATGGAAAGGGTCGGACCCAGCTCGTTGCCTTCGGCGGTGTGGTTGTAGACGACGTCGAGGATCAACTCCAGGCCGGCATCGTGGAGATGGGCCACCATCTCCTTGAACTCGTTGATCTTGCCGCTGGCGAGGTAGCCGGGATGGGGAGCGAAGAAGCCGATGCTGTTGTAGCCCCAGTAATTGCTCATGCCTTTTTCCAGCAGGTGCTTGTCGTCGAAGAAGGCATGCACCGGGAGGAGCTCCACGGCGGAAACGCCCAGGGAACGGATGTGCTGGATCAGCTCGGCATTCATCAATCCGGCAAAGCTGCCGCGAAGGTGATCGGGTACTGCCGGGTGGCGCATGCTGATTCCCCGCAGGTGCGTTTCGTAGATCAGCGTGCTGTCCCAGGGAATGCGCCGGTGCTGCTGATCGCCCCAGGTGAACGCGCGGTCAATGACTTTGCACTTCGGCACGAAGGCGGCACTGTCGCGGGTGTCGAAGCTGAGATCGGCGTCGGGCGAGCCGATCACATAACCGAACAGCGCCTCGGACCAGCACAGTCGTCCGACCAGCTGTTTGGCATAGGGATCGATCAGCAGTTTGTTCGGGTTGAACCTGTGCCCGACGTCCGGTTCGTAGGGACCGTGCACGCGAAAGCCATAGATCTGGCCGGGATGGGCGTCGGGCAAGTAGCCATGCCAGATTTCGTCCGTGTACTCGGGCAACTCGATGCGTTCCAGCTCGGTTTCGCCCTTGGCATCGAACAGGCAGAGCTCGACTCGCGTTGCGTGGGCCGAGAAAATCGAGAAATTGACGCCCAGTCCGTCCCAGTTCGCGCCCAATGGAAACGGGTGGCCTTCGCTGATACGCGAGCGCTGTTGGACTTCTGGGGCGCGTTGGCGCTGCCGGGTCATGTTGCCTACCTGGACGCTCTCAAGCGTTCGGCTCCGACGGTGTGCTCACTGGACTTGCCTTGGAAACCCTGGCTTTGCCCGGATGGGTCTCATCCAGTGGGACCGGACAGGGCCTGGTAATCCGTCGTGGGCCGGCGGTGGGTGCGGCGGAATGCGCTGCCACCGTTTCGGCCAGGATGCAGGCCAACTCCCAGTGACGCGTCGCCTGGCCTTGAGGGCAACCTTCGGACTCCCAGATCTGGTACGCAAGTTCACGGATACGTGCTTCATTTCTGCTCATGGCTCGGGCTCCCGATTCGATGGCGTGATCAGCAGGAGGTTGACGGGGAAGTCCGCCAACAGCTCGGCAACTTCCAGGCAGCCCTGCCGGGGAACGAGGTCACGGCTGGAGAAAGCGCCGCTCAGCCGCCCGGCACGAAGCACACGGGGCAACCTGACGCGGGTGTCTCCCCAGCGCGGTGGCGGCACCTGTGGCAAGGGACCATCCAGAAGAGGCGCTGCCAGGCGCGGCACCACGACCACCAACCCGTACAGGTCATGCCAGCGCGCAAAGGCCAGAACCCGTGCGGCCTGGGGGCCTTCGACCTGCAATGGCTCGTAGCTGCCCTGGCTGAACAGGCGCGGTTGTTTATGTCGCAGGTTAAGGACGGTCGCTACCAACCGCTGCTTGATGTGGCCGTCCTCCCAGCCGTGCAGCAGCTCTTGCGGAGCCTCCCGGCTGGCGAGAGCAGCCACGCGCGCAGCGAAGTCCACGTCCTGACGGTTGTCCGGGTCCACCAGGCTGAAGTCCCAGAATTCGGTGCCCTGATAGAGATCCGGCACCCCGGGAGTAGTCATCCGCAGCAGGCATTGAACCAGGCTGTTGAGTGCGCCGGCGGGCGCAAGCTCGGCAACCGCGGCGGCCAGTTCTTCGCGCAGTGGCTTTGCTTCGGGACTTTCCAGCACCCGGGCGAGAAAGATACGACAGGCCGCTTCGTAGGCTTGGTTCGGAGCGCTCCAGTTACTGCGCAGCCGGGCCTCGCGCAGGGATTTTTCCTGCCAGCGCTGCAAGCGCTCGAGGTACCTGCCGATACCGCCGACATCGTCCAGGGACAGGTCGGGAGGCCAACTGCCGAGCAGGCACTGATACAGCACCAGTTCGTCGGCCGGCGCGATGGTCTCGTCTAGGTCGGCGATCAGGCGCAGTGGATCGGCCAGACGCCGCCAGCGCTGTATCCCCTCGAGAAACCAGCTGGAACGTTCGCTCAGCACAGCCAAGCGAGAGCGGCAGTCCTCGCCGCGTTTGTGGTCATGGGTGGCGGTGGCCAGCAGGCTGGCAGGAAACAGGGCGGCGCGTTCCAGGCAATCGTCGTGGAACTCTGTCATGGGCGCGCTGAAGCGCTCGGAGTCGAACCCCACATCGTTGCGCGAGAGCAATACCGCGGAGCGGTAGCCGGCGGTGTCTTCCACGGCCTTGGCTGCGGTCGGCGAGGTCAATTGCTGGAAACGCTGCAACACCTGGCGCCGCAAACGACGTGCGGGGCCAGGTGGGAGATCGCGCAGGGGCTCGGCGCCGAGCCAGCGGTCGAGGGAATCGAGCAATGGCCATTCGGCCGCGGCCAGGTTCGCCCGGGCACCTTCCAGGGCTTGCTGGAATAGGGCCTGGTCCTGCTCCGAGCGCCCACAGGGACCGGCGTAGGTGCGGTAGACCGGAAAATGCACTAACAGCTCCAGCAGCGCACGACGAATGGCTCCCAGCGTCAGGTCACGGCTCACCAGGTTGCCTCGCGCTATCTGCACGAGTCCCTGAGCGACCGTCTCCACGTCGCCCGCCAGGGAGCTCGTGAGCAGAAGGCGCCGTGCCTCCTGCGCTTCCGCGAGGAAGTTTCCGCTGCGACCGCTGAGGGAGCTCCAGAGTGCTCCCAGGCGCGCTTCGCCGAGCGGGTCGTGCTGCAGTAGGGAAACCTGGTTCATGAAGTCGTAGCCGGTGGTCCCGTCCACGGCCCAGTCGCGGGGCAGGCGCTCGCCGTGGCCGAGGATCTTCTCCACGTAGATGGGGAACGGGGCGGTTCGGGGGCGGGCATCCAGCAGGCGGTTCACCCGTCGGCGCAGGCGTCGGCAATAGCCACGGGGATTGGCCAGGCCATCCACGTGGTCGATGCGCAGTCCGTCCACCAGTCCGCGTTCGATCAGCTCGAAGAGCTTGGCGTGGGTGGCTTCGAACACCTCGGCACGTTCCACCCGCAGGCCGCCAAGTTCATTGATGTCGAAGAAGCGCCGCCAGTTGATATCGTCGGCTGCGGTTCGCCAGCTTGCCAGTCGATAGGGCTGGCGTTCCAGCAACGCGTGTAGGCGCTGCATGGCGGCATCGTTGTCGCTGCTGTACCCAGTCATCCCGCGGGTCAGTGCTTCCTTGCGGGCAGGCTCGGCGAGCAGCCGCGCGAGTCCTTCTTTCAAAGCCAACGCAGGGGCGCGAGGGGAGGGAAGGTCGGCCAGGCGGTCGAACTCCTGCGCCAGGGCGGAAAGATCAGGGTCCCCGCTGCTGCGCAGCAGCTCGCCCCAGGTGGGCGGCGACAGGGGAAAGCGATGTTCGAAATGCCGGACCGTAAAACCGCCAAGGCTGCTGTCGTAGCCCAGGTGCAACTCGCCAGCGGCCAGCACCTCGCCGTAGTCGTTGGCCAGGAAGGGCGCGAGTAGCTGGCCATCCAGCAGCGGGTCCGTTGAATGCCAGTGGATATCGAAGAAGTTCGCATAGGGGCTCTCCTGACCCCACTCCAGAACATCCAGCCACCAGGGATTGCTGTCGCCGCCCACCGCCATGTGGTTCGGTACGAGATCGAGGATCAGTCCCATGCGTCGATGGCGCAGGGCATCCACCAGCCGCTCCAGGGCGACCTCGCCACCGAGTTCGGGGTTGATGGTCGTCGGGTCCACCACGTCGTAGCCATGACTGGACCCGGAACGGGCCGTGAACAGCGGTGAGCAATACAGATGACTGATGCCCAGTTCGGCAAAGTAGGGCACCAGGGGAACGGCGGCGTCGAGGGTGAAGCCGCGATGGAATTGCAAGCGCAGGGTGGCGCGCAGTTCATTCATCTGGCACCTCCCGCCGCATGTCGCGGCCTTCCGTGAGACAAGCCAGATGGCGGCGCGACGTCGGTAGCTCGATCAGTTCGGCCGCCGTCGTCGGCCAGCGGCGACGCCAGTTCGGATGCGCATCACCCGGTCCCGGCAGGTTGGCCTGTTCGGACTCTCCCAGCAGGTCCTCCAGCGGCAACAGGACTAGCGGCGCGGGCGTTTCGGCGACATAGCCGATGCAACCCTGCACGCAGCGCTCACGGCTGTCTTCATGAGGAGAGAGATGCCCCTCCAGTCGCAACGCCGCCGTCAGCGCCCGGCATTCTCGCTCGCGAATCTCCCGGCTATGGCGGGCCGTTTCGGCATCGCAATGGCCGGCTTTCAGGCGCCAATCGATGTCCTTGCCCTGGAACCAGCCGTTCAAGGTCGGCAGGTCATGGGTGCTGGTGGTCGCCAGGGCATCTTGCGGCCAGTCGCAGGGCGGAATGAACTCACCGTCACGCTGCTCGAACAACAGCACACGCATACCCAGCACGTTGCGGCGGGCGAGTTCTTCCCGCAGCCCGTCGGGAACGGTGCCGAGGTCTTCACCTATCACCAGGCCCTGGCTACGCCAGGCCTCCAGGCTGATGAGGCGCAGGAGGTCATGGAAGGGAAAGCGCAGGTAGGCCCCTTGCTCTGGGCGGGCGCCTTCGGGAATCACCCAGAGACGCTGCAGGCCCATGACATGGTCGATGCGGACACCACCGGAGCAGCCGAGGCTGGCACGGAGCATCTGGATGAACGCCTGGTAACCGTTTTCTTTCAGCCCCAGCGGTGAAAACGCCCAGACTCCCCAGTTCTGGCCGGAACGATTGAGGATGTCCGGCGGTGCGCCCACCCGGATGGTAGCCAGCAGTTGGTCCTGGCAGGCCCAGGCCTGGCTACCCGAGCAATCCGCGCCCACAGCGAGATCGGCGATCAACCCGATGCCCATGCCGGCGCCGACAGCGGCCATCTGTGCTCGTTCAAGACCGCGTACTACCAGCCATTGGGCGAAGGCGTGAAACTCCACTTCGCGGGCATGCTCGAGGGCGAAGCGCTGGACGGCGGCGTGGGCAGGATTGCGCAAATGCTCGGGCCAGCAGCGCCAGTCGCCGGGAGCGCCATTGGCGAGCATGTGTCCGTGCAGTGCTTCGAACCGGCAGTGCAGGAGCAAGGCGTCCCCACTCGTTTCACAGAAGCGCTCGAAGTCCTGGCGCAACACCCCCTGTTCTTCATCGAACTGCCGGTAGAGCTGGCGCAGGACTGCCATCCGTGCGGTGGAAAGCGCAGGCCAGTCAAGCAGGGGCAAGGCTTCCAGGCGGGCGTACTCGGCGCCAAGGCGGGTGGCCGCCAGCGCACGCTGCAGTTCGGCATCGCCAAGTACGTGGGCCGGGGCAGCATGCAACACATTGAAGTGCAGGCGACTAGAGGGAGAGTACGGGCTGTACTGGGCACCGTTCGCGCTGAACATCGCGTGCACGGGGCTGATGGCCAGCGCGTCGGCGCCATGGCGGGCAGCGCTGCGGGCCAGGTCCTCCACAGCGCTGGTATCGCCGAGGCCGCCGTCACCGGGCCGGCGCAGTGCATAAAATTGTGCGGCCAAGCCCCAGGCCTGCGCATGGCCCAGCAGCTCGCGGACGCTTGGGCAAGCTGGTGGAGCGACTGCGAGACAGAGCTCGCTGTCGCCGACGCGCAACTGGTGATATCCGCAGGCATCGGGAGCCAGCAGGCGGCAGTCCGCATCGAGACGTCCCTCGTACAGCCGTCCATCGTCCAGATGCAACTGGTAGGCATGGCCAGGGCGATGAGATCCGGCCAGGGACAGCAGATCGCCCTGGTCCAGCACGATCAGTGGGCCGAGGCGGGTGGCCTGCTCGTGTTCGCGTGCTTCGACCAGGCCGCCGGCGATCTGCTGGGGAGACTGAGCCGCATAACCCATGGCTTCCAGGAGCGCCCGCTGGACCTCAGGGCTGACTCGCTGAGGCTGGCCGTCAGCGTCCATCCAGTCGAGCTGCAAACCTACAGCGCTGGCCAGTGCCGCCAGTTGCACGTCGCTCATCACGCTGGTTCCAGCAACGCCAAGGCGCTGCGCGGCGGCATCCGGCACTCGGCCAGGTCCGCGCCTTCAATACGATGGGCAAAGAGAATCTCCGCGTTGCTGCCGGCAGGCTCCATGGGCGCGGGAGATTCCCCGAGGTTGATCAGGATATCCAGGCGAGCGCCGTCACCCATGCGCCATGCCGCGCTTACCGCGTGCGAGCCCAGGACGCCGGACTCCAGCGCATGGCTGCCAGGCAGGCGCGGAATGATGCGGGCATGTCGCAGGCTGATCAGGCTGCGGTATAACGCCAGGCATTCCCGGTGCCGCAGTTGGTTGACCAGATCGAGGTCCGGCAGGCAGCGGTTGAAGGTCCGTGCGGCATTGGGGTCGGGGATGTTCTCCCGCAATACCGCGTCGCTGAAGTGCGGGAACGTCGCGAACTCGTTGCGCCGGCCCTCGCGCACCGCCGCCCCCAGCGCTGGCGGATGGTCGGTGAAGTAGAGGAATGGTTGCGTCGAACCCCATTCCTCGCCCATGAACAGCAGCGGAATCATCGGTGAAAGCAGCAACAGCACAGTGGCCGCCTTCAGGGCATCCAGGTCTGCCAGCGCGGGCAAACGTTCGCCATAGGCGCGATTACCCACCTGGTCGTGGTTCTGCAGGAACAACACGAAGGCGCCGGGGCGTAGATGGACGCTGGGTTCGCCGCGGGGGAAACCATGGCGGTCTGACTGCCCCTGGTAGGCGAAGCCTTCCGCCAGACAGGTGGCCAACTTGAGGGCAGGGGCTTCGGCGAAGTCCTCGTAGTAGCCGTGATGTTCACCGGTGAGCAGGACGTGCAGCGCGTTGTGGGCATCGTCGTTCCACTGGGCGTCGTAGCCCCGTTCCAGCAGACTGGCCTCATTGGCTTCGTTCTCCAGCACGAGATGCAGGTGACGTTTTCTCGATGCGCTGGCGCGCACACGGTCAGCCAGTTCCAACATGAACGCGATGTCGCGGATGGCATGTACCGCATCGATGCGCAATCCATCCATGCGATAGTCCTGGAGCCACATCAACGCGTTCTCGATGAAGAATTCGCGAACCTCGCGCTTACGGAAGTCAATGGCGTCGCCCCAGGGCGTCTGACGGTCGCGGCGGAAAAAGTCCGCAGCGTAGTGCCCCAGGTAATTACCTTCCGGGCCGAAGTGGTTGTAGACCACGTCCACCAGCACCATCAGTCCCAGCTCGTGCGCCCGGTCCACCAAGCTGCACAGCTCGTCCGGCGTTCCGTAGGAAGAGTCGGGGGCAAAAGGCAGTACGCCGTCGTAGCCCCAGTTGCGCTTTCCCGGAAATTCCCCCAGGGGCATTAGCTCCACCGCCGTGACGCCCAGCGCCAGCAGAGTCGGCAGGTAGGCTTCCACTTCGGCGAAGCCTCCCAGCAGCCCGACATGCAGCTCATAGATCACTGCTTCGTGCCAGGGGCGTCCGGGCCAATCTTTCACGCGCCACGAATAAGTCGCGGGATCAACCACCATGCTGAATCCGTGGACATCCCCGGCCTGGCGACGCGAAGCCGGGTCCGGCACACGGCGTTCACCGTCCACGATGTAGCGGTAGCTGGTTCCCGCAGAACACTCCACTTCGCCACCAAACCAGCCGCCTGGCTCTTCCGCCAGCGGGTGCAGGGCCCCGTCCATCAATTCCACGGCAACGCTGCGGCAATCCGGCGCCCAGAGCGAGAAGCGCGTGGTATGTGGGCCGATCAGCCTGGCGCCATGCAAAGGGGCTGTCAGCACTCTGCTTTCCCCGCGACGGCAGGGCCGTCGACCAGCCGCTGGTATAGCTCGTCATAGGCCCAGATCGTGCGTTCCCAGTAGAGGGGTGAATCCATGGCGTGGGTACGCATGGCATCCAGCAATTCGGGACGTTCGTATACCGCCAGGGCCCGGTCGATGGCATCCAGGTAGCTGTCCACCGAAGCGTCGTCGAAGTGGAACCCAGTGACACCGTCCTCGATGGTGTCCGCCAGCCCACCGGTTCGACGGGCGATGGGCAGGGAACCGAAGCATTGGGCATACATCTGACTCAGGCCGCAGGGCTCGAAGCGCGACGGCATGAGCAGGAAGTCGCTGCCGGCAAACATGCGCCGTGCCACGGTTTCATCGAAGCCGATGCTCACGCCGATGCGGCCGGGATGGCGTTCGCCCAGGTCCACCATCGCCTGTTCCAGCTCCGGTTCGCCCTGGCCGATCACGACAATGCTGCCACCGGCCTCGACTATGTGCCCGGCCACTTCGCGAGTCAGGTCGATGCCTTTCTGCTGCACCAGGCGGGAAATCACGGCGAACAACGGCCCCTCGTGGATGTCCAGGTCGAAGCGTTCCCGGACATGGCGGGCATTGGCCTCCTTTCCTTGCCAGCGACCGGCGCTGAAGCCCTGTACGAGGTGCGGGTCACTGCGCGGCTCCCAGCTTTCATCGATGCCGTTGAGGATTCCGCTCAATCGGCCGTCATTGACCTTGGCCTGCAGCATGCCCTCCAGTCCGCAGCCGAATAGGGGTGTGGTGATTTCCTGGGCGTAGGTTTCGCTGACGGTGGTCACATGGCTCGAGTAGGCGATGCCGGCCTTGAGGAAGGACAGCTTGCCGTAGAACTCGAGAGCCTCGGAGGTGAGCGCCGCGGCCGGGATACCAAGCTCTGCGCTGCTGTGGAGGCCGCAAAGGCCCTGGTAGGCGAGGTTGTGGATGGTGAATACGCAGGGCGTACGCAAGCCGCGCCAGACCATGTAGGCGGGCGCAAGTGCGCCCGGCCAGTCATTGGCATGGACAAGTTCCGGACACCAGTTGATGCCGGCCGTCCCGGCGGCGATCTCTGCTGCCGCGAGGCCTAGGCGGGCGAAGCGGATGTGGTTGTCCGGCCAGTCGTTGCCGTGGCCATCGCCGTACGGCGTGCCCTCTCGCTCGTAGAGTTCGGGACAGATAAGCACATAGACGATGAGCCCGTCGGGCAGGTCCATCCGCCCAATGCCACATGGCGGCAGGGCGGCCAGCCCGTTCACTTGGCCGACGACGCGAATGGGATGGCCGCTTTCCAGCACCTGTCGATATCCCGGCAGCAGCACGCGGATGTCGTGATGGGCCGAAAGTGCTTTCGGCAGCGCTGACGAGACATCTCCCAGACCGCCAACCTTTACCAGGTCGGCCAGTTCCGGCGTAACGAACAGGATGTGTTTCTTGGACGCTTTCAGACTTCCCAGGTGCAGCTCGGCCTTGGGCCTCGGTTCGATGGTAGTGGCTTCACCAACGTGGGCCGTGGCAACGGCAGTTCCCATAATGTGCTCCGAATCGTCATGGTCCATGGTTGGCGATCCCCTGGTTCGACAACTCTTCTGCCGAACCCGGTGGACGCGCACGTCCGCTTCCCTGTGCCCGGGCTTGAACCGTCTGTGGTTCGCGGTGGCCCCGTACTCGGGCCCCACACTTTTTCCTGACTGGCGGGATTCCCTTTAGGTTCGACTTATTTCTCAGCCGGGCTCCGTTCAGGGGAAAACCTGAACTTTTGCCTGCCGGGGGTCTTCCATAGGTCATGGGTAAGCCTTTCAGAGGGAGGACGAAACCATGCGTGCGATTGGCGCGATGCTGCGCTTCGACGGCCAACCCCGCGACGTTCGCGATGCCGCCGTCCGAGAGACGTTGCTCAACCTGCCGTACTACTACGAACGGCTGCGCCGGAGCTGATGCCATGGACTCCCGTCGCGAAGCATGCAGCCGTTGCATCGTCGCCTGTTCCCTGTGCATTACCCGTTTCCTGCTCGTGGAGGACGGGGCCGGACGCGGGGCCATCCGGCGTTGCCGCGAGCTGTGCGGCGAATGCATGGAGACTTGTCGGCAGATGCTCGTGCTGATGGAACAGGAGAGCCGTTACGTGGCCAGTTACGGCACCTTCTGCGCCGCAATGTGCCGGCTCTGCGCGGGGGAGTGCGCGCGTCACGAAATGGCCGAATGCCAGGAATGTCGGAAAGCCTGTGAGGCTTTGGCGCGGATGGTCGACCGGCAATCGGTGGACGTGCATTGATCTCGGAACTCGCCAAGACGCATCCGCTGAGAGCTTTCCTTGAACCAGCAAGTTAAGTGGCAGTCAGCATTCCTGATCCCCCAACCAGGTACGGAGCTGACGTCCATGATCAAGATTCGCCGACGCATCCTCTGCCTTTTCCCGCCGGACATCCGGCGGGTAGAGGAGGGTACGCATCACTTCGGTCGTGGCGCTTGTAACCCGCGCCGTGGACAGGCGAGATTGCCCGCCCTGGCCTCGGCCGCGGTCCGCATGACTGCCTGGGCGACCATGCGTACTTCTTGTTGCAGGGCCAGATCGTTGTCCAGCTCTTCGTGGCTGGTCGCATAGGGTTTGAAGTAGCCAATGTAGGGCTCGAGCCGAGCGTGGATTCCCGCATCCACGAAGCCCATCCAGTCGAGCCAGTCGGAGAGTGCTCGACGCGCCTCCCTGGTAGCTCTTCCGGGCAATGGCTTCGATCCGTTGCAATGCGTCCCGTTCGGCAAAATACGCCAGTCGGCGAAGGATTCCTGGAAGCGCTGGCGGAAGATTTCTCGTGAAGCATTTCCCGTTGCCTGGCCCTTGCGTGGTTGAGTGCCCCGATCACCTCGTGGAATCCGGAGTGGCTCCTAATCCGAATCCCATCCGCAGCCCGGGGTTCAACCTTGCAAATGGCGAGACAGGCGGCTCATGCAGGATGCAAGGAGCTGTGGCGGCGATCATGCAAATCGCAATTGGCGAGAGGTCATCGGTGAGAGCGGGACTGCCGTTCCAGCGCGAATGTTTCCATTTGTGGGCCAGGCACGACTAATGCTGGATGAAGGAACCGCGCCACCAGACAGGGAGCTCCCAAATGATTTTTTTGAATCTATTCACCGAAGCCTTTTCACAGTTCCAGGTGGACCTCAAGTCCCGACCCGACGGAACGCTGCTGCTCGTGCTGACAGAAGAAACCGGGCATCCCTTGCGCAAGGCCATCAGCGGCCGCGCGCTGCATGACGAGGACTGCGCGCGCGGGATAATTCGGGAGCTACAACGCGAGATGAAGCTTGCCAGCGGCGAGGCTATCTGGCACGCGCGCGGCATCGATTGGGTGTCTCGGGAACTGCCGACCTATTACGGCGGTGGGCTACACATGACCGCAGCGAAAACCCTGGTGGCCCGCCGCAAGCTGGAACACTCGCGGCATATCGCTACGAACTGATCGCACTGATCCGCCCGTCTTGCTGCACGGCCAGCCGATCAACCCCACTCCGAATCCGCTGTGCTCAGCCGTGTGCGCGACGCTCCTTGTCGCTGTCCGGGATGCGCGGGTCGGGATCTTCGCGTGGGGGACTATCGGGTATCACCCCTGGAGGTTCTTCCCGCTCGATCTGGGAGCCGGGGTCTTCGTTTCCCGGATCGTCGATAAGGGGCTGTTCGGGAATCGGCCGTTCTTCGGTACCCATGGCGTTTCTCCTCGGGTGTCAGGGAAGCGGTGCGGCGCCGTGCCAGTCTGCCATGAGTTCGCATTCCTCGGCGCAGAGCTGGCAGGCCCTGGCGCACTCCTGGCAATGGTTGTTGCCATGAACCGCGCACTCCTCGCCGCAGTCGATGCAGACGACCAGGCACACGTGGCACATGGCCGATGCGTATTCGCTCTCGCGAATCATCAGTGAGGCACAGGAGTGACAGATATCGGCGCAATCACGGCACAGCTGAATACAGCGGGTGAGGGTGGCCGCACGTTCTTCGCTGAGACAGGCCGCCATGCAGCTTTCACATGCGGTGGCGCAGCTGCTGCAGGCGGCGATGCAACTCTGGAAGCGGTGCTCCTCGTTCATGGCTGGGCCTCCAATGGAAGCGTACTCGGACAAAGCGTCCGACCTACTCACGGGCACCCACGTCGACGGCGAGGCTCTGCGCCATCTTCAGGTGCTCTTCCAGCTTGGGCAGCATCCTGGAGGCAAAGTCGCGGATGGTTTCGTCTTCGGAATTGGCTGCAGTGTGGAAGAGTTCAACGGCGGCCTTGTGCGCTTCGATCTGGTTGTTGGCATAGGCCTTGTCGAAGGATGCGTCACCGCGCATTTGCAGAATTTTCGCCTTGGCCTGTTCAGTCAGGCCGGGAGCTTCGGATATCTTCAGGTCCTGCTTGCTCGCCAGGGCCTGGAGTTGTTCGTTGGCTGCCGAGTGGTCGTCGACCATCATCCGCGCGAATGTCTTGACCTCCTCACTAGTGCCTTTTTGCAGCGCCAGCTTGCCGGACTCGACTTCGGCGAGGCTGGCGGCTGATGCCTGACCAACGAAGTCTTGTGGGCTGATCTCATCCTTGGCCTGCACCGAAGGAGCAAGCGCCAGCACTGCGCACAACACGACTATCAGGTGTTTGAGCGAATGAGTCATGGTGAGATCCTCAATTCGTGAAGGTCACGCTCGGTAGAAGAGGAGGGCACGAGGGAAGTTCAAGAAAGTTTGCGGGCCCTGCGCGCGAAGGCAGTTCGAACCTAAGCGCGCTGCCGTCCTCACAACCCCAGGCCCCCCCGGTGGCCGAGCCCTCCTGGGCGGTAAGCCGGTCCCGCCGAGGGCTCGCCAACCCGCGCTCTACCGGAGGTAACCTGCCTGGCCTTAAAAAACCTTCCGCCGCAGCACCAGGACCGCCAACCGGGACTGGAGTCCGACATGCAGCCAGCCCCGCAGTACTTGTCGGCAGCCAATTGCGCCGGGCAGCCTTCCGCAGTAGCACCGGCCTATGTCTACCTGGCCAGCAGCGACTCCTCTTGCAAGAGCGGACAGGTGCTGCGCGTGAATGGCGGCACGGTAGTCAATGGCTGAACAGGTGGAGGTCGCCCCCGCGCTCAGACCGTTTTCGCATGGCGCAGGGATTCCTTTCATTAGCTCCCGCCATATGCTGGCCAATTGGTCAGAAATAGAAACGACCGTTTTGATTCTCCGGACGCCCTTGCGATGTCAAGGACTTGCGCGGGCTTCGGCACGAGCAAGGAAAGGAAAGCGAACATTCAACCCCGGCATTCTGATGGCGAACTGATGCTGGAATGCCCGGCGGGTCTGCAATGTCCTGCAGGGCCAGGAGCGAAATGAAACTGAACGTTTGAGCGACGGGTCGGTTCGGACTAGGGGAATGCCACGCGCATTCTCTTCACCCCAACCATCCGGAGATAACGACCATGAACGAACAAAAAGGCGGTAAAGGCAGCTTCACCGAGGATCGTGACCGCGCATCCGAAGCAGGAAGAAAAGGCGGCCAGCAAGATGGCGGCAACATCAAGAAAGAGCCGGAACGTACCCCTGCTGATACCGGTCGCAAAGGCGGCCAGCAAGGCGGTGGCGGCGGACGCAACAACTGATCACCGTCGCTTTGATCGAAGCGGCGGCCAATGCCGCCGCTTCAATGTTCCACCCTCGCGTCAATGCTCGTCCGGGATCAATCGTCAGCTCATTCCAAGGCACCCGCCTCAGCACCGCCTTTCGCCCATTAACTCGAACTCCCCGTCGGGGCACCGGTCAGCAACATATCTGCCCACTGGTGGATGACCGTCGAATAGCCAGGAGAAGGACATGAATGCGATCACACTGTTGAAACAGGACCATGCAGTGGTCAGGCAATTGCTGGAGAAGCTCAGCGCCACCACCGAACGCGGTGTGAAGACGCGGATGGAGCTGCTGAACCGGATCAGCGGCGAGCTTGCTGTGCACACCGAAATCGAGGAACGGATCTTCTATCCGGCTTATGTGAAAGCAGGTGGCAAGGAAGAACAGAAGATGTTCTACGAAGCCATGGAAGAACATCGCACCGTGGACAGCCTGGTGCTACCCGACCTGCTGAAAACGCCGGCCGACTCCGTGCAATTCTCCGGCCGGATCAAGGTGCTCAAGGAATTGCTGGAGCACCACCTCCAGGAAGAAGAGCAGGACATGTTTCCCAACGCGGCAAAGTTGCTGAAGAAGTCCGAGCTGGAAGAGCTGGGCAAGCACATGGAAAACCGCAAGCGCGAGCTGAAGCAGTCCCTCGACCACGCGGCATGAGGCCATGGACCTGCTGCCATTGCGGCGGCAGGCTGCGCTGCGCACCGAACGGAAACCGCTGAAGTGCGAGGCACTGAACCGCCTAATCTGTTGGCACTTAGCGAGCTCAAATGAAGTTTCCCTCAGTCGAGAACCACACCGACTCGTTACATCACGTCACTAATGATGTTCAAAACCCCGTCTTTATCCCCCTGAGTCAGCGCCCTAAATTCGCCTCCAACACCTGCCCATCATGCCGATGGGAGGTCGCAGGAGAGCTGTCATGCCGTTTTTCAACGTGACCACCACTGAATACCGCAAAAAAACTGCGGAGGCTCAGTCATGACTCCGTACGTGAACATCGAGTTCGTTTCCGACGTGGTGTGCCCCTGGTGCGCTCTAGGCGCAGCGGCGCTAGACCAGGCCATCGAGAATCTGGCCGGCGAAGTGCTGGTCGAACTGACATTCAAGCCGTTCGAGTTGAATCCGGATATGCCGCCCGAAGGCGAGCCTGCGACCAGGCACATGATGCGCAAGTATGGGCGTAGCGCCGAAGAAGTTGCCGCAAGAAACGAAATGGTGATCGCCCGTGGCCAGGCCATCGGATTCCAGTTCGACCTGGAGAAGCGCAGCCACTTCTACAACACCTTCGATGCCCATCGGCTGTTGTTCTGGGCGTGGCAGGAAGGGCGGCAAATCGATCTCAAGAAAGTCCTGCTTCGCGCCTACTTCACCGACGGCCAGAACCCGAGTGATCAGGAGACATTGGTGCATCTGGCGGCCGAAGCGGGGCTCGATGCGGTGCGTGCGAGAGAGGTGCTGGCAACCGGGGCGTTTGCCAGCGAGGTGCGTGAGCTTGAAGCGTTCTACCAAGTTCGTGGCATCAGTTCGGTACCGGCCTTGATCCTCAACGGCCGCCACCTGGTGTCCGGTTCGCAGTCCGTCGAGTACTACGAGCAAGTCCTGCGGCAAATGGCGCGGACCCCAGCCGAAGCCTGATCAACCGTTCTTCCCAACCCCCATGTACCTGGAGGTTCATCATGAGCAATGCAAGAAAAGTCGTTGTTGTCACAGGCGCATCCCAAGGCATCGGTGCGGCTGTGGTCAAAGCCTTCCGCGATCTCGATTACCGGATTGTCGCCACGTCGCGTTCGATCAAGCCATCCAGCGACCCGGATATCCTCACCGTGGCGGGTGACATCGCCGACCCTGCGACCGCCGAGCGAGTGATCGGTGAAGGTATCGCGCGCTTTGGCCGTATCGACACCCTGGTGAACAACGCCGGAATCTTCGTCGCCAAACCCTTTACCGACTACTCCCGCGAAGACTACGCCGCTGTACTGGGGGTGAACCTCGGTGGTTTCTTCTACATTTCCCAGCTCGCGATCACCGAGATGGAGAAACAGGGCAGCGGCCACGTCGTCAGCATCACCACGAGCCTGGTCGACCACGCCATCGAAGGTGTGCCGTCGGTTCTGGCGTCGTTGACCAAAGGAGGCATCAACGCGGCGACCAGGTCCCTGGCCATCGAATACGCCAAGCGCGGTATCCGTGTGAACGCGGTCTCTCCCGGCATCATCAAGACCCCGATGCACGGCGAGGAAACCCATGAGGCGCTGGGCCGGCTGCACCCGGTCGGACACATGGGCGAGACCAGCGATATCGTCCAGGCCGTCGTCTATCTGGACAACGCCGGTTTCGTCACCGGTGAAATCCTGCACGTCGATGGTGGTCAGAGCGCCGGACACTGATACTTGCGCGCAGCGCCGTCGAACGCTTCCGACGGCGCTGCGCGCATTCAGTTCCAGGTTTTCGCTGTGTACCAGGGGCGCTGTATGCGCAGCACCAACCGGTCGATCTGCGGCACCAGCAGGTTGGCGGCCAGCACAGCGAAGCAGAGACCATCGGCATAGAGCCCAAATTCGCGAATCAATTCAGTCAGGGCGCCAATGGCCAGGCCGAAGAGTATGCGACCACCACGTGTGTCGGGACTGGTGACCGGATCGGTCGCGATGAAAAAGGCGGTGAACAGATAGCCACCGAGGCTGAGGCTGTACAGGCTTTCCAGTGGACTATGACCCGCGGCCAGGCACAGCAATACCGTGCTGGTGAGCATCGCCAATGGAATCTCGATTCGGATCACCCGCAGGACAGCCAGTATCAAACCACCGGCAATATAGCCATAGCCCGACAGGTTGGGGGTGATCGGCGTGAACTGGTTCTTGGCCAACTGGGTGGCGCCGGCGAACGCATCGAGGTCAAGGCGTGGCACCAGCTGCAACTGTTGTAGAAGAACCGCCTTGGCATCCAGGGTGAGGGTCCAGGGGGCATAGTTCGATGGAGCGGGGTACAACTGCTGGTAGAAGCAGATCGCGATGATCCCCAAGCCGACCATGGCGGGGTTGAGTCGGTTGCGACCAAGGCCACCACTGCCGTGTTTACACAATGCGAGAGCGGCAAAACTGGCCAGGGCGATCATCCACAACGGCACCAGCAGCGGCAATGCCCGAGCCAGGATCAGACCTAGCACCAGCCAGCTCAGGTCGCTCAAACCCTCGCGTACACTGCGTCCGCGCAGGCGCAGCAGGCCGGCTTCGAAGACCATGGCGAGCAGTACGCACCAGAAGGTCTGCATCCACACCACGACGCCAAATTGCCAGGCGTACAAGGCGGAGCCCGGCAGGAGACACAAGCTGACCAGCAGCATCACCGTGCGCAGTCGGTACGGGGTGGGACCGCTGATCAGGCTCATGAACGCAGCTCCGTCTTGCTCTGGCGGAAACGTTCGCGCAGCGGCAGGTTGCTCGGACAGGTGCTGCTGCAGCTGCCGCATTCGATGCAGGCATACAAACGCAGTTCTTGCAGGCTGGCCTTGTCATGGCGTTCGGCGGCAGCGTAAAGATCCAGCGGTCTGAGGGACATCGGGCAGACATCCACACAGCGCGTACAGCGAATGCAGCTGCCTGCGGGTTGGGGGGCCGGAAGGTAGCGCTCGGCGCCGAATATCAGGCAGCTACTGGTCTTGCTGATGACGGCAGTAGGGTCCGGTAGCGGCTGTCCCATCATCGGCCCACCAACCTGTGCCAACTGGCCTTCGGGGGACGCACCAGCAATCGCGCGCAATGCGCTGACCGGGTAGCCCACCGGCACCATGACATTCCCGGGTCGCTCGCAGGCGCCGGTCAGCGTCAGCACGCGTGATATCAGTGGTTCGACGTGGAAGACGGCCTGTCCCAGGGCATAGAGCGTCGCGACATTCAGCGCCAGCACTCCGATATCGGCGGGCAGGGTCCCTGGCGCGAGGTTGCGGCCACTGAGGCTCTTGATCATCAACGGCTGCCCCCCGGCCGGATAACGCTCGGGCAGCGGGCATATTTCGATTCGGGTGCGCGCCTGGCGCGAGGCTGCGCGCAACGCGGCCATCGCCTCAGGTTTGTTGGTTTCGATACCGAAACGGGTGAGTGCTATTCCCAGCAGAGCGGCGAGGTAGTCAGCGGCCTCGATCAGTGCCTCGGCACGTTCGCGCATGAGACGGTCATCGCAGGTCAGGAAGGGTTCGCATTCGGCACCGTTGATCAGCAGCAGGTCGGGGTGCTGAGCGCCGGCCAGCTTGAGGGCGGTCGGGAAACCCGCTCCACCAAGGCCAACAATGCCCATCTGCATTGCCCGTTCGACCAACGCCTCGGGGGTTTGTGGCAGCCCCAGCACTGGGCGTTCGATCCACTCATCCAGGCCATCAGCATTCAGAACGACAGCCATGACCGGTTCGGCCGAGTCGGCCGCGTACGCCAAACCAATCCGTTCCACGACGCCGGAGGTGCTGGCATGCACCCAAGGGGTGTTGTCATCGCCGATACCGATAACCTCGCCCTTGCGCACATGCTGTCCCGGCTGGACGCAAGGCTCTACACATCGACGACCCCGTTCAAGCGGGATCGCCAGTTGTATGTTTTCGATTGCGACCGGCGCAATCGGGTGGGCGTTGGATAATTGCTTGTAGCCTTTGAGCTTGATCCCACCATGCCAACTGCGCTGTGAGGGGGAGGCGATGGCCAACAGGCGGCGCCAGAAGGGCTTCTGTTGCGGCTGACGCTGAGCGCGGGCGTGGTTCTGCATGCGCTCGACGCCATGCGACGAAGGGTTAGACATTCACTGTCCTCCAATTTTTATTCGGCAAAAAACTCCCCTGCGCACTAATGCACAAAATGTTTTTTTGCTTCCTGGAAGTTGAGCGAAAAGCGAGGGCGACGCCTGATAACTCTCGGGACTCAGAGCGCCGAAAAAATGCTTTGTTCGGTTTTTGATCAAAATGACTGATGAACGGTAGGCCAATTGCCACACTTCGAGGCATCGCATCCAACGCCTGCGCAGTGCTCCCAGGCCCTGGCACGGGTAATCCGCACTGGTCAGAGCCTACCTTCGACCGTCATGCGCAAGACCCAGCGACTTGACCTAGCGCGGGCGCGTGGAAGCCATGTCGGGTCTTGAGTGAGCCGGATTGAGCCAACTTGTGGGACATGCTGGGGCCATTTCCGGCAATGCAGCTTTACTCTCTGGTAAGCCGTTAGTGCCGGCAGTTTGGGTAGGTTTCCACGCGCCCGCGAAGCGCGGCCGGGGTCGCAGAGGTATCGATAGATGCGCGCTAGCCTGCTGGTGATGCTTTTGACATTGCTGTTTGGCTGCGGTGAACGGATCGAGCGCGTCTCCGGACCGACCATGGGGAGCACCTATTCGATCCAGTACGTGCCCACCGAGCAGACACCCGACTTGCAGCGAATAAAGACCGAAGTCGAGGCGATACTCGGGGCGCTCGATCAGCAGTTCTCCATCTGGCGCGGCGACTCCGTGGTTTCCCGCTTCAACGATCTGCCAGCCGGTGCCTGTCAGGCGTTGCCCGAAGATATGCATCGCTTGCTGACTTACGGCGAGTTTCTGTTCCGCGAGAGTGGCGGGGCTTTTGACCTGACGGTGCTGCCTCTGATGAATCTCTGGGGCTTCGGCCCGCAGTCACGGGGGGTGACGGTACCGGATGCAACCGCGCTGGCACGGGAGCAGGCACGAGTGGGGCTCCAGCACTTGCGCCTGGATGGTGAAAAGCTGTGCAAGGAAGTAGCGGCGCAACTGGATTTCGACAGCATGGTCGCCGGCTATGCGGTGGATCGGGTCGGCGACAAGCTTTCGGCCCTGGGTGTCCAGGCGTACCTGGTCGAGATCACCGGCGAACTCAAGGCGATCGGCCGCAAGCCGAATGGCTCGTCCTGGCTCATCGCCCTGGAGGTGCCCAGCGGCGAGCACGAGCAACAAATGGAGCGCGTCATTGCGCTGGATGGCTACGCCGTTTCCACCTCCGGCGATTACCGCAACTATTTCGAGGAAGGTGGCCAGCGTTATTCGCACACCTTCGATCCACGCGTCGGCAGACCCGTGAAGCATGCGCTGGCGGCAGTGACGGTAGTCGACCCTTCGGCGCTGCATGCCGATGGCTTGTCTACCGTGCTGATGGTGCTCGGCCCGGAGGAGGGCTATGCCTTCGCCGAGCGACATGACCTCGCTGCCTATTTCATCATGCGCAAGGGGCAGGGCTTCGCTGCCCGAGCGACGCCTCGATTCGAGTCGTTGTTTCCAGGGCAAGTCAAGAAACAGTAGTTGAAGGAAAGCCAGCCTCCAGGTCGACCAAGCGCCAGGGTAGGGGTGTCCGGCTCTTCCCTGGACTGGGAGGTCATGGTCGACAGCGGCCCCTTGTGATGGATCAGAGTCGCCGGACGTGTGCCCGAGCTGTCAACCTGCGCACGCCATCGGCAACACTTGGCTGCGCTTAAGGTCGAACGCCAGGAAGTATCGGCTAACTTCCGCCGACGCGGATGTGTAGTGCACCGACCATCCCAGGTGGTCGGCCACGCGCTTGACGATAGACAAGCTCAAACCAGTCGCGTCGAGGTCAGGGGGAAGTCGATCGGCCGTATGTTTCTCAATGGCATCAGGGCCTCCCGTTCCACGGCCCTCAATCACGATGCCACTGGAATTCAGCCGGACCGTTATTACGCCTTTTCTAGTATGCAAGCTGGCATTACGTAGAAGGTGGCTTACCGCGATGGCAACCAGCTCCGGAATGGCGGGGACCATCACGTCTTCACTCGAGATAAACTCGATCGCCAAGGACTTTCCCTGCAGCAGTTGGCAGCGTTGCAGTTCCTGCTCAATCAGCGGACGCAAGGCTACACGGAATGGGTGAGCATTCTCCGGCACCCGCGCCAGCTCCAACAAGGCGCTCATCTGTTGGGAGATGTCCGCAGCGTTATGCCGAATACGCTCGGTCATGGTCAGCAGTTTGGGATAGTCCTTCAAACGCCGCGCCAAAACTTCTGCGGCGCCGAGCAAGATCGTCAGCGGATTGCGCAATTCATGACTGACGTCGGCTGTGAACCAACGCTCGCGCTGGAGGGCTCGGCTAAGTTGGTTAGTACGATCCTCGATTGCACGGGCCAATACGCCGATCTCGTCGGCTGCATCGAGCCCGGGAAGCTTTTCCTCTCGCTGCTCATCCTGAACTGCAGAGGCCAGCTCAGTCAGGGGCAGAATCACCCGGCTTGCGCTGGCCCGTCCAACTAGTAGTGCCAATACGAGGCCGCCAAGAAACGCCAGGCTCAAGGCAATATAGGTACGGTCTTCAATTGCTTCGAAGTCGCTTTGGTCATCCACTACGGCGTAGCGCTGGCCGTCCGCCTCGCCAATCAATACGTGCAACGTCCGACCACTCAGACGCAATTCATGCGTCCCAGGGCCCAATCCCTGCAATGTCTTAGGCAACTGCTGGCCGACGAAGAAACTCAGGTCGCTCGTCTGCAGCTGCGTTGTGCTGCTTAAGCCTGAAGTCCAGAGTTCGGATACACGAACCAGACGCTTATCGATCAGTTGCTTCTCGATCTCCTCGATCACGAAGAAAGCTGAGCCGGCGAACACTCCACCGATGATCGCCGCTAACAGCACAAAGGCGGCGACCATGCGGCCACGTATCGAATTATGGTTCTTCATCGGCTGCCACCAAGCAACGACCCGTTATGGTTGTGTTGGAAATTTTAGGCTGGGCGGCGGAGACACTGAGTGGCGAGCATGCGCCAAGCGACGCAGAGCTACCCCCGCAGGATCAACGGTCGCTGGCGAGACCGCTTGCTTCGATTGCTCCAGGTTCCCTGCGTCCGAAGGTCCATCGACAGTCGCAGGGATGGCTGGGGTCTGCGGGATCGTCCAGCTACCGACTCGTTCAACCCACCTGGAATATCCGCATCATCTCGTGGTCCTCATGCGAGAGGATGTGGCAGTGCCATACATATTGTCCCGACTTGTTGAAGTGGGCTTTTATCCTGACCATCTGGCCCGTGGGATTGCCGGACTCGGGCTCCGGGTTTCCCGGCAACGCCATGACCATGTCCCTGGGGGCCGCCTCGAAGTACTCCGTTCCGACGGGCGCGGGGGAGAAATTCCCGACGAAGGAAATTTCTGGGGCCTCGCCGGTCATGCCGTCGTGCTGATGGGTCATCTGCGAACCTGTGACCTGGTACTCGAATACCTGGCGGTCGAGGATCTCGAAGTTCACCAGATGCAGGTGGACCGGGTGGGCGTCGGCGGTGAAGTTGTAAATCTCCCATATCTCCGTGGTGTCCGCGCCGGGCGTCTCGGTGGTCGGCTGGAACCACGCGTAAGCGGTGGCGACGTTTGTGGTGTTGAGGTTGCCATCCTTGACAGTGCCCAGCAGAGGCTGGAGTCGCCCGAATTGATCCATGCCCTCGAAGAGCGCGACCCTGCGGGTCGAGGCATCGCCGGATACGCCCGCATAGCTGGGAAGGCTTTCGGGGCTGAAGTTGTCGGGCACGGCGGACTTCGGCTTGACCACATCGAAGGCCATGATCCGGTCGGTTTGGCGATCGTCGAACAGGTCTTCCGGGGCAAGGTCTTCACCGAAAGCACCGCCAAACGGCGTATCACCCCCGAGGTTTTTCATGATGACGCGGCTACCGGCGGGGACCTGAGAGAAGTCGATGACGACGTCGTAGCGTCCGCCTGGCTCGAATACCAGGGTGTCAGTCTGGCGCGGCGTGCCAAGTCCCTGGTCGCTGCCGATGACCCAGAAGGGCAGCGGTGCGCCAGCGCTCGAGTGCTTGGGATCCGTGACGAGCGGAGCGACGGCCACGAACTGGAGCACCATGAACCGCGAGTCGCAGGCATTCACCAGGCGCACGCGATAGTGACGCGGCTCGACATTGGCCTTGGGCCAGATCTTGCCGTTGACGACGATGTGATCGCCGAAGAACTCGGCCAGCGCGGTCGGGCCACCGTTGGGGAAGAGGTCGGGAGGAAGGATCGCGCCTTCGCCGGTGATGAAGTCGGCGTAGGCGGGATCGCCAGGAAAGGCCGGATAGAACAACGCGCCCTTCTCGGTGAACATCCGGTCCTGGATGAGATAGGCCAGCTCGTAAGGATAGGCGGGTAAGTTCAGTGGGTTGCCCGCCAGCCCGGTATCGAACTCGTCGCGGACGAAGTACTGACCTGCGAGGCCGGCATAGACGTTGAGCCGGGTAATGCCCAAGGCGTGGTCGTGATACCAGAGGTGGTTGGCTGGCACACCGTTGTTGTAGCGGAAGCGGTCGGTGAAGCCGCCATCAACGAAGTCCCACTGAGGTCCCCTGACCTTGGCATAGGGGCTGTAGAAGAACTCGGGATTTCCGTCGAACTGGAAATCGCTGTTCCCGCCATGGAGGTGAGTGCTGATCGGTACCCCATTCTCCCTGATGCTGAAATTCCGGTAGTCCACGCCGTTGGCCGAGTGCTCACCGTGCAGCGAGTAGCACCAGTGCAAGTTGGTGTCGAGGGGAAGGAGGTGCTGCCTGCTCAACAGTTCGTTCCGCCAGCGCACGATGGTTTCGTCGGCTCCGCCGGCCGAACTGCTGACAACCTGGATGGTCTGGCCCGGCCAGCTCACGGTCTTGTTGCCGTAGCCCCAGACTCGGGTCCACAGCCTCTTCTGGTTCTTCGGGTTGACAAGCCCTGTCTGTTGCTCGGTTTCACTCAGGCGAATGTTGAAATTCGGGAGTTTGCTTGGATGGCCGTCGCTGTTGAGGTCCTTGAACAGGAAAGCCGGGTCCAGCGCGTTGGGTGCAAGCTCGACGAACTTCGGCTGCAGTGCTGGATCACTCAATGAACCGACATTCGAAAGGAGCGCGACCGCCTGGGCCTGGCGTAGAAAGGGATGGCTGGGAAGCAGGTAGGCGCCTGCGGCGAACGCACTGTACTGCAGGAGCTGGCGTCTCGTGAACATGTCGAATTCCCCCATGCAAGGGACGAGAGACTGGTAGGGCCCTTATCCGCAATCAGCTGGAGGAAGGGTTGATCTCTTGTGCGACCTGCACGGATGGTTCGAATTGATCTAAATCAATCGTCGAAGTTGCAGGATGCAATTGCGCGCATGAGCGGTGCTGCCAGGGGAACGACCGGTATCGGGAGACAGATATGTGCAGCGGCAGGGGGAGGCAGGCCAATACGGTGACTCGGACCTGATGGGAGCGGAGTAGCGAGTGCGGCAAGCCCTTGAGTGACGAACGCCAGACTGTTCAGCAGTTCGCTAAGTGGTATGTCAGTCAACTCGACCGGGGCGCTGTGACTGCAGGACCGTCCCAGTCAAGCGGCCGTTCCGAACCCCTTGTTTGATATGGATCAGTACAAGCAATGTTTTACGCGGCAACTTGAAAACGAACGCTTCAGCCAAGGCAACTCCAAGG
The DNA here is from genome assembly GCF_036328175.1 of Pseudomonas sp. JS3066. Lineage (NCBI taxonomy): Bacteria > Pseudomonadati > Pseudomonadota > Gammaproteobacteria > Pseudomonadales > Pseudomonadaceae > Pseudomonas > Pseudomonas sp. JS3066. The sequence goes on along the minus strand of NZ_CP143312.1, from coordinate 2,458,159 downwards.
CTCGGATAGCAACCACTTTCTACCGGTCAGGTCGCTGTTCACTTGAGCGACTAAACGGTAATTGGAGTTTCCAGCTGCCCTGTCCGGTTACGCCCTCACGGCGCGTCCGGGAAGTCCATCGCTATTCGGAGATATCCATGAATACGCATTCCAAGTCGCTGATCGCTGCGCTTCTTATCTGCACCCCACTGATCGTCCTGGCCGCTGAAGAGCCCGCCCCGCAGCAACCGCCTGGCGCACCTGCGCAAGCTGATAGTCCGTCACTGCCCATGCACGATCAGGCCATGGCCGACCAGATGCGAAAAATGCAGGCTGCCCACGACAAGATCGCCATTGCCAAAACCCCGGCCGAACGCCAGGTGGCCATGCAGGAAGGCATGGTGGCGATGAAAGAGGGCATGGCCATGATGCAGATGAACTGCAAAGGCAAGGGCATGCACATGGGTATGAACGGGAATAATGATGCGGGTATGAGAATGATGGACATGATGATGAAGATGATGGATCAGCAGTCGCACATGATGAAAATGTCGATGGGCCAGTGACGCAGGACTTGCAGGGCTCGAAACGCTTCGTGGGTTAGCCTCGGTCGGCGAGGCGCTCACTGACAAGAGCGTAGGGAGGTGAGATGGGTACATTCAGGATGGAACACCCCGAAGTACTGCAATCCCAGTTGGAAGATGGGCGGCAGCAATATGAGGCCAGTCTGGGCGAACTGGGCGAGGTGCGCTGGCAACAACTCGATGCGCAGGATGAACGCGAGCGGGTCTGCGACTCCTGCCTCGCCAGGGGTTTCCCGCTGGAAGCGGGTGGGCAGAGTCCCTGCCCCCCAAGTCGGCGAGTGCAGCACCTTTGGTTGCACAACTCCGGAAGCGACGTCAAAGCTCGATTTGATAGCGATGGGTGCGTCGGCCGCGTTCGCTGCAGTGAGCCAGAAGCGCATGCCGTGGGCGCGCGACAGCTGTTGCGTCGGATCACCAGGCCATGAAAATCCCGGCACCCCGGACGCTGTGGCTATCCGGCTCCCAGTCGGATGGCGAAGGCGCGCGAGTATTCGATTTTGTCATCGAACAGCCAATGGATTGCGACCGGGATGTCATTCCCGGGCAATTTTTCATGCTCAGTGTTCCCGGGCTGGGGGAAGCGCCATTCAGTTACCTCGATTTGCCTGACGTGGCAGGCAATTTTCAAGCGCTGATTCATCGTCGCGGAATTCTGACGTCGGCACTTTTTGCGCAGGCGCCCGGGGCGATACTGGGTTATCGCGGGCCCTATGGGAAAGGCTGGCCACTGCTTATCGGCCGACACAAAGTGCTGGCCGTGGCCGCCGATTGTGGGCTCATTCACCTGACCACGTTCATCAAAGAGGCCCGTGACTGGCATCTTCCAGTCAATCTGAACCTGCTGCATGTCACCGACGGTCACCAATCCCGGACCCTGAGTGCTGCACAGGAAGGCTGGAATGAGTACTTCCAGGTAATGGCAACCTCTGGCGAAGACGTATCGGCATTGCGGCTTCATGGGGCGCCGCTTCTGCAAATGGGGCGAGTGCTCGACAGCGAACGGCCAGACACGGTGCTTTGCTCCGGCCCCGAAGCGTTCATGCGAACACTGGCGCGAATGTGCACGACCAAGGGAATCCAACCAAACAATATCTGGCTGTTTGTCGAGCGTCGCATGCCATGCGGGATTGGCCTGTGCGGACACTGCCATTTCGGCACGTCCCACGTTTGCGTGGATGGCCCGGTCTACCGTTACGACCATTATCGACACCAGATTGAAATCTGCGAGCCACATGCATCCTCGGGGGGGTACTGGTACTCCTGAAGTGCATCCAGTGGCTGGAGCATCCGGTGGCGACGGCCAAAATCACACCACTGGAATGGCGGCTGCTGCGTGCTCGATGCCACTGCACCGGCTCAGCACGGGAGAGCTTCGGCTTCCACGCAAAGTGGCCTCAGTTGTGGATCTGTCGCGAACTGATGCAGGGAGCACTGCCCTGAGCGAACATATCGTTTCAGTCGCCGAGTACGCCCGCCTGTGGCTTGAGTCGGCGATCACTGCCGTCGCTAGAGGTGGCCTGCGTTGGGGGGTTGGTTCTGCTGGCACAGTGCCTGGATATCAAGCAGGCGCAGTTCGCGGCCGGAGGTATCAATCAGGTTCAGGTCACGAAAGCGGGTAAACAGGCGACTGACCGTCTCTGTGGTCATGCCCAGGTAGTTGCCGATTTCGCTGCGGCTCATGGGCAGGACGAAGTTCGATGCAGATAGCCCGCGTTTACTGTAACGGGCCGAGAGATTGAGCAGGAAGGCCGCCAGGCGCTGCTCTGCGCTTTCCCGCGTGTGGCACTGGCGTTCATGATCGGCCTGGATCTCCCGGCTCATGCTGTGAAGCAGCTGTTTGCGCAGCCCTGGAATCAGGCCGGACAGCTCTTCGAGCTGATGCAACGGAATGGCACACACCATCGAGGTGTCCAGGGCAACAGAATAACTGGGGTAACTGTCCTCACCGATGGCGTCGAGGCCAATCAGCTCGCCCGGTAAATGGAAGCCGGTGATCTGATCGACACCGTCCGGACTTAGCAGGTAAGTCTTGATCGCGCCGGAGCGCAAGGCGTACAGGTTCTCTACCGGGTCGCCTGCGCGAATCAAGTACTCGTGCTTACGTAGCGGTCGGCTGCGCTTGATAATTCCCTCAAGGCGGCTGATTTCCGCCTCGTGAAGGCTGTCCGGAAGGCACAAGTGGCTTAGCGAGCAATCATGGCAGGTAACGTGCGCTGGCCGCGGCAATGACACGGGCCTGCTGAGCGGATTGTCTGCCATCGGATATACCTTTCTGGTGCCAGACAATTAAGTCTAGGAGAGCGATTTCCTGTGGGATCGGCAGCTCGTCGGAATAGTTACATGTGGGCCGATGCAAGCATTTGCTCGCAGTAACGCCCTGTCAGCTTTGATTTTTTCTGAATGATTGGCGACTTCGTAAGCTTCGTCGCCAAAGGTTGTCGATGGGGACCTGCCGACGCCGACAAAATTGACGGACATCAATTCGCTCGTTCTTCCCTGTCGCACGATGCACTTAGCCTTGGGTCTCGAGATGGCTGTAGACCAAGCAGGGAATCCAAACCAGATGAAGCATCCGTCAGGCGGAGGTGGGCCATGAGCCAAATGCGAAGAATTCTGCTGGTCGGCCATGCAGAGCAACGTCAATCCGCGGCGTTCCAGAGAGCGGTATCGCTCGCGATGGCTAGCGGTGCTGCGCTCCATATTTCGGTTCTGGTCGAGCCCTTCATGACCTTTCCATTATTGGCAATTGAACTCAGGGAGCAGATACGCCAAAGCGTGCTCAACGAGCAGCGTCGACGCTGGGGAAAGGAAATCGAAATCCTCAGAGATAAAGGCATCCACGCCACTTGCTCTGTGGTCTGGGCCGAGAACCTGCATGAGGAGATCATTCGCCACGTGCAAGAGATCCAGCCGGATATGCTGGTGAAGGACATTCAACGCGAGCCAGTGCTCAAACGTGCATTCGTAACGCCTCTGGACTGGCACCTGTTGCGCGAATGCCCTGTGCCGCTCCATCTGGTGAATGACGCCCGCCATCCGAGGCTACAGGTGGTCGTGGCAGCGGTCGACCCGACCGATCCCGAGGCCCAGTACTCCGGCCTCAACGATCAGATCATCACGGCCGGCGCCGGCCTGGCCACGCAATGCGGCGCCGAGTTCCAACTGTTGTATGTGTACAACAACATTCCGGCCTACATGACAGGTTCCGGCGAAACGGTTGCTGGCTGGGCGGACGTTGTCGAGGAGATGCGTAGCGCGTTGCATCAGTCCTTCGTCGACCTGGCCGAACGGCATGGCGTCCCAGCGGAGCGACGTCACTTCATAGTTGGTCAACCGGTCACGGGAATCACCAAGTTCGCAGAAGAAACACAAGCCGATGTCGTGGTCATGGGGCGCATTCACCGAAAGGTCCTGGACAAGTTTATCGGCAGCACGACCGAAACCGTCCTCTATCGGCTTTCCGGGAGCGTCCTGGCCATCCGGCCCAAAGACAGCGACGCAGAAACCTGATTCGGGAATGCCGAGGCTTTCCCTGGCTGTAATGACTACAAGACAGTTCAGAGTGCGTCCCATCCCGAGAAGGAAGTCCGCACCAATTGAATATGAAGATGGAAACCACGAGGAGCCCAGCATTATGGCAATTTCAAACAAAAGTGCTTCCGCGCCCGATGACAAGCCAAATGAGATAAAGCGCTCTTCGACTGGTCGCTGGTTCAAAGCCCTGGCCGAACGCCTGAATCTGCTCTTCTTCCAACTGATTCGCACGCCTGACACGTCGGGCTCTGCGGCACTGGAAACCCAATCCGGCCGAAAAGCTACGAAGAAGCGCAGATCGATTTAGAACCAGCAACCAGGGACGTTTCGAAGGCAGCCAGATGAAATTCTCCGGTTCGATACATATCCCAATTCACGACCGTCTGGCCGCTGGCCAGGCGCTCGTGCCAATGTTGATCCCATACAGGCATCGATCTGACGCCATTGTTCTCGCCCTTCCACGTGGCGGCGTTCCGGTGGCCTACGAGATCGCGACAGCCTTGGAATTGCGCCTGGATCTAATGCCGGTGCGCAAGCTGGGTCTTCCTTTCCATGACGAACTGGCCATGGGTGCCATCGCCAGCGGAGGTGTGCGCGTTCTCAATCGTGATGTGGTGAAGATACACGGCGTAGATGAAGCCACGTTGGATGAAGTTGCGCAGCGAGAGCTACAAGAGTTGCAACGTCGGGAGCGGATCTATCGCGGCGATCATCCCTTGCCGGACCTGCGTAACCAGCAGGTGATTCTGGTGGATGACGGGCTGGCTACTGGCGCCACCATGCGGGCGGCTGTACGAGCAGTGCGCAGCCAAGGGGCGGCACGAATTGTCATCGCCGTACCCGTGGCGCCAAACGACACGATTGCCGAATTGCGAAACGAGGTGGACGAAGTGGTCTGCCCCTTCACGCCCGACTGGTTCACGGCGATTGGTCGCTGGTATGTGGATTTCGCACAGATCACGGATCGAGAGGTGATCGATCTGCTGCAACGCGCGTGGCAACGCAAGCAGCAAGGGTCAACTGAGCCCTGGGAGGTGACCGAGGCTCCGACCTCAACATCTGGTCATTGACCCGCCGGATGTGCAGCTAGTCGGAGACTTCCTGCTACCGACGCGAGCAAAGGATCTTGTGGTGTTCGTGCATGACCTGTCTGTGCTCGGGCAAAACGCGTTGGCTAGCGAACTACAACTGGAAGTTATTCCCGCGGCTACGCACCTGTTCGAGGCGCACCTGAGTGAACCGATGCAATGGGGCGCCCAGTGCCGGACGTGTGCGCTGAAGCCGCAGGACTGCTAAACCCTTTGATCATGATCCATCGACTTTTGGGCCACGCCCGAGGGGAGAACTCGATGCGACTGACATTCCTGGGAGCTGCCGGCACCGTGACTGGCAGCAAATACCTCGTCGAGGACGAGCATAGGCGTGTGCTGATCGATTGCGGATTGTTTCAGGGGTACAAGCAACTGCGCCTGCGCAACTGGGACCCGTTCCCAGTGTCGTTCGAAGACCTGGGCGCAATTGTTCTCACCCACGCTCATCTCGACCACAGCGGTTACTTGCCGGTACTGGTGCGGGAGGGGTATCGGGGACCTGTTTATGCGACGCCAGCCACGTGCGAGCTCGCTCGTATCCTGCTCCTGGACAGCGGCCGGCTCCAGGAGGAGGAGGCCGAATACGCCAACCGGCGGGGCTATTCCAAACACCATCCGGCGAAACCGCTCTATACCGAGGCGGATGCCGAGCGCGCAATCAAGTTGTTTCACCCCATAGAACTGCACCATCCGCAGAGCATCATGCCCGGAATGCGCTTGTTGCTGCGTTCTGCCGGACACATTCTGGGAGCGGCGACCGTGGAGCTGGAGGTCGACGGCGACAAGCTGGTGTGTTCCGGCGATCTGGGACGGTTACATGACCCGCTCATGCCGGCACCTGAAACCATCGACCAGACTGACTACCTGCTCGTGGAGTCGACCTATGGTGATCGCAAGCACCCGCCAGAGTCTGTCGAGACGCGACTGGCAGATGTCATCAATCGAACCGCGATGCGCCAAGGAATCACGCTGGTCCCGTCCTTTGCAGTGGGTCGAGCACAGCTGCTGATGTACCACCTGTATAGACTCAAGGAGCAGAAGCTCATCCCTGATTTGCCGATCTATCTCAACAGCCCAATGGCGACCGATGCCACCACGCTCTACCACCGATTCCGCAGCGAGCACCGGCTGACCGCTAGGGAGTGCGAGGAAACCTGCAAGGTGGCTCAAACCGTGCGGTCTGTGGAAGACTCCAAGGCGCTGGACGAATTGCGCAAGCCTGCGGTGATCATTGCCGCGAGCGGTATGGCGACCGGTGGGCGTGTGCTGTATCACCTCAAGTCCCTGGCACCCAATCCGCGTAACACTTTGCTGTTCTCAGGGTTCCAGGCCGGTGGCACGCGGGGCTCGCTGATTATCAGTGGTGCCGAGACCGTGCGCATACATGGTCAGGAGGTACCGATTCGGGCCGAAGTCGTGCAAATGGAAAATCTCTCCGCGCATGCTGACGCGGACGAAATCATGCAGTGGCTACGGGGATTCAAAGTTCCGCCCAAGCACACCTATGTGGTGCATGGTGAGCCCATGGCGGCAGACGTTTTACGACGACGGATCAGCGTTGAGCTGGGCTGGTCGGTCTCGGTGCCGGAACATCGGGACCAGGTAGTGCTCAAGAAAGAGTGAGGACCGGGGCTTGCGCCACCTGCATGGCCATCGATACGAGTCTTGCGTGGTATAGACATGCAGTAGTGTAAAGGCGGGAGTGGGCGTCTTTTTGCCAAGGGGAGGGCGCCAGGATCGGCCGCATGTGGGTACCTGACCGGTTTGCTCGCCAGGCTGAGCTTTCAAGACAAACAACAAACCTGGAGCAGCATGTGGAGCCGAGTGTGTAGGACCACCTATCCTCGGTCTATTCGTTCCTGGAGAACGAGGGCCAATCCGTGCAATTTATCAAGAAGCCTATACACGCTGACCCAAGGTATCTCCAGCCAGAAACCCTGCGGGATGATAGATCGCTTAATTGGATTTCCAGTATTTCTGCATTTCAATAAACAGGAAAGATGCTGTCCAAGTAATAAGAACAAGGCCAGTTAGCGCCTCAAGACCTGTCAGGTACCTCAGACTTCCAACAGGTTCGATGTCACCGAATCCTATGGTTGTGAATGTCGTGAACGAGAAATAAACACAATCCAGAAGGCTGCCGTCGAAACGCCCTGTCAAGGTGCCCCAGCCCTCGGCCCGAATCATCAGGAAATAGGAAATTGCGAATATCCATACTTCGACGGCATGCGCAACGAGGGCTCCTAGTACTCCAAATATTATCCTTGACCTATGCCATATCTTGAGTTTTGGCATGAGAAGATTCAGGCGGAGAAGGAACTCGTAATGAATTATCACAGCCATCAATACCACTAGAATATTAACCAATATTGCCAAGGTCATTATTGTTTACCGGCCACCAAGTTTGATGGCTTCTGATGACGTCTGGGGCCGGACGTCCGGCTAGCAAAAACATCAGCAGGTCAAGCCACTTCGCCATTGAAAATAACATTGCGAGGTATGGTCTGTCCCAGAACTGCTGAACTGGAAGTTAAGCGCCATTGCTCGAATAGCGCAGCTCAAATTCCAACGGGCTTAGATATCCCTGCGTCGAGTGGCGACATCGCCCAACCGACGACGGCGCGTGAATTGAGATTGAGGACGACGGCTGTAAACAACCAGCCTTGCCCAGCCTGCACGTAGGCCATGTCAGAAATCCAGTGCCGATTGGCGCGATCCGAGACGAACTGGCGCTCCAAGTGATTCTGGGCAATGGGTAGATCGTGACGACTGCTGGATACCAGTCGCCAGCCTCGTTCGCGATCCCAAAGACTGAGAGTCTGACCATGAACAAGGCCGAGCCGGTAAAGGGCTTCGGCCCAGGCTCTTCATCCGCAACGCATCAGCAACGCCTGAATTAATTCTCCGATTTCCGACGCGCTTTGGAGTTGCGCGTCTGGTCACGTGGAACGTGCAGGTACGACATGACGCTTTCGGTAAGCTCAGCTGCCAACTTCACCGCTTCTTTGTTACGTGTCATCACGGCGGAGACCAGGCTTTCGATTACGGCCAGCGCGGCCGCGTTCGAGCTGATCAGGACGGGGTGCTCGGCGGGCGCGAACAGCACATGCTCGGCGAGTTGCACCAGTGGGGAGGCCGGAGAGTCGGTGATGGCCAACACGCCGGCTCCACGTTCGTTGGCGAAGCGCGCGAGTTGGATGGTATCGAGGGAGTAACGGGGAAGAGAGATCGCCAACAACACATCGTGCTGAGTGATGGCCGCCAGTCTGTAGGCGGCATTCTCGTTGCCGCCCTCCATGCTAATGGCTGTCGCATCGGGGCAATAGGGCATCAGGTTGGCCGCTGCAATACCGGCCATGTAAGCACTGTTGCCAAAACCCAGGATAAAGATGCGGCGGGCCTTGCTTAGTCGCTCGACGAAGGCGTCGAACGCCGCCGGGCTGTTGCTGCTGACGGCCGCACGTAGGTTGCCCTCCGCAGCCTGCATTTGCTCATGCAGGCCGAAGGAACCGTCTGGGCGCTGGGCCATTTCCTGGCGCAGCTTGTCCACCGGCGAAACCAGGTCTTGCAGTGTGCTGACCAGGGCTGTTTTGAGTGCGCTGTAGCCACTGAGCTTCAAGGCGCGAGCCAGCCGATTGACTGCTGCGGCCGAAGTCGACGTCTCCTGTGCGAGCTCTTCAATGGTAAGTGTCGCGGCCTTGAGCGGATGTCGCAGGATGAAGTCAGCGACCTTTCGCAACGAGGGCGGTAAATCGGGGGAGGCCGATGCCAGCTTGCGCATGACAGGTGAGGTATAGACAGACAGGTCTCGCGGCGCTCGGGTCATGACGTTGAGAGGGTCCTTATGGCCAGGAGCGCCAGTTTATGTGATCGCTGTGTGAGTGTGGAAACCGCTTTGACGCAATCGGCAGTGTCCACCGCGCTTCAACCAGAAGTCATGTAGCAGTGAGGTACCCGGGCTGAACGGGTACCCCGGGCCTGCATCTATTGACCGTAAATGTCGTAGCGGAAGTACTTGCTCTGGATTTCCTGATACTTGCCATTGGCGCGCAAGGTTGCGATTGCATTGCTGAATTTCTCGGCGGTAGCCGTATCTCCCTTGCGCACGGCGATGCCTGCGCCATTGCCGAAGTACTTGGGATCGTTGAAATCCGGACCGACCAATGCGAAACCCTTGCCGCTATCGGTCTTGAGGAAGCTCTCGCTAATGTTCACCACGTCCGCCAGGGTTGCGTCAATGCGGCCGGAGACCAGGTCAAGGAATGCCTCGTTCTGCGAGCCGTAACGCACCACCTCAATCCCGGCCGCAGCAAACTTGTCGCTGGCGTAGCGGTCGTAGGTCGATGCGCGCTGCACCCCGACGCGTTTGCCCTTTAAGTCCTTGAGTGGGTCACTTACATTCGCTCCCTCCTTCATCACCAACTTGCCAGGCGTGTGGTAGTACTTCTTGGTGAAATCGACCGACTTCAGGCGGTCTGGGGTGATCGACATCGACGACAGCACGGCATCGACCTTTCGAACCTTGAGAGAGGGAATCAGGCCATCGAAGGACTGCTCGATCCACTCGCATTTCACCTGCATCTCCGCACACAAGGCATTGCCAATGTCGTAATCGAAGCCGCTCAAACGTCCGTCCTCGGTCTTGTAGGCGAAGGGTGGGTACGCGGCTTCGATCCCTATCCGCAGGGAGTCCTGTGCCTGGGAGAGCGTGGCGCAAGCAGAAAGCGCCAAGGCGCCAAGTAGAGCGATCTTGTTCAATTTATTACTCCAGTTCATGTGGTGGTGACCTGGACGGAATCCCTTGTATGCCGGCCAGGAAGTGTTTGCGCGGCGTCCAGTTTTTCCGTCACAGAGATGCTGACGACAGGTCATGAGTGCAACGTGACGCTTCATCAAAGCTACTTGCTGATATTCTGTGTGTCAATTTTGCCGGAGGGTGATTGATCTTTTCTCATCCCTGGCGTGCACGCTGGGATGGCGCTATGCCTCGTCAAAGGTGGCAATACCGGAAGCATGTCGCTCAGCGCATTGACACAGATAATTTCATATGAGTGTTTACACGAAATTGAATGCGTCATAGAGTTTTCGGCGGGATGTGCTCCCAGGGTATCCATCAGAACAAGAGCAAGAAGAGATGAGAATGCGGACCAAACCTGGCGCCTTGATTGCTGCGCTTCTGTTAGCTGGACATTGCGCGTCGCCCCTTGCCGAGGGCCACTTGATAGCTGTGGGGGGCATGCTCAGGGCGAGCAACGTTCAGGTTTACGAGAAGTTCATCGAGCTGGCGGGGGCTCGCGACCAATCTCGGATTGTCATTTTTCCCACCGCCAGCGGCAGCTTGAGCTCAAGTAAGCGCTTTCAAAGCGAGTTGCAGGCGCTTGGCGTGCCAATCGAACGAATCAGCATCATCGGCATCGACAAGCAGAACTACCAGAGCACGATGAATGATCCGGCAGTGCTCGAGCCACTTTCGAAAGCCACTGCCGTCTGGTTCGTTGGCGGTGATCAGGCTCGAATCGCTAGGGCGTTGTACAACAGCGATGGCAGTGAATCGAAGACACTTCAGGCAGTGAGAGCCGTTTTCGACAGGGGAGGTGTGGTGGCTGGCACCAGTGCAGGCGCAAGTGTCCTGGGCGAGACCATGCCGACTGCTTATGGCGTTGTAATGGATACTCTGGATTTTGGCGTCGCGGAGCAGGCCGACCAGCGTGGCACCGCGTTACTGAAGGGTGCAGGGCTGTTCAAGTCCGGGATCATTGACCAGCACTTTGACCAGATTGAAGAGACCAGTTCCGGTCGTGCAGCACGCATGGCCAGCTACCTGATTGGCCAGAAGGTCACTCGAGGCTTTGGCATAGACACCAACACCGCTGTCTGGGTGCAGCCAGGTGGCCGATTGCAAGTGATCGGAGAAGGTTACTTGACGGTCATGGACGCCAGTCAGGCGCGCAAACAGTTCGGGATATACGGCACTCGTCTTTCTGGCGTGCAGTTGGCGATGCTGGGAGCCGGGGACAGCTACGACACCCGCAGCGGCAAAGTGATGCCGGCCGAAGGCAAATCGGAAATCACAGCTGGCCAGGAGTACCTGAACGGCAATCAGCTCATTACTGACCTTTCCGCAGTTTCCGCCATCTCCCGCGCGGTGCTTTACGGGCTCGCGGATAACACCGCAACCCATCAGTTCGGGCTGATGACTCGCTATAACCCATCAGGTGGTTATCACTACGGCTATCGATTCAAATTCAGTGAAGGGGAAGGCTTCAAGGCACACAGCCGCATCCAGGACTCTTTGACCAGTTACACGGTACAGAATGTTGGTTTGGAGATCGAACCGGTAGATGCCAACCTTCGCGACCCGGCCTACAGCAGCCCGCAGGATGCAACGGCGAGTCGCTGGCCGAACGCAGTTCGTGCCGTCAACTTCCGTGGTCTGATGGTCAGCAACTCCGAGAATCGCTTTGAACCCAAGCGAGCCATGTCGCGCTTCGAGCTGGCCAATGCCTTGCAGATGACGCTGGCAGCGGAGCCGGCGCTGGAGAAGCTGCCAACATTTGAAGATGTGCCTTATGGCCATCCTTTGCGAGAGCCCATCGAGGTTGCCGTTTCCAATGGCTGGATGGCCGCCGACAAGCGTTTTGACGGTGAACGCGAAGTGACGCGTGCCGAGTGGGCCGTAGCCTGCAAGGCGCTGGTTGAAGGGTTCTCCAAGTCCCGCCTGCAGCAACGCGCCGATTTGAAGGACCTGGGCGGAATCGAACCTGATGCAGCAGAGGCTGCCTCGTTGCTGGTCGGTGAAGGCTGGATGACATCCAGCAACGGCTTGCTTCAGCCGCAGAAGCCTGTGTCTCGAGAAGAGGTTGCGCTCACCCTTGCCCGCCTGATCGGTCTCGAACAGGTTCTCTAACCCCCAAACTCATTAATCACCTCACCCTGCAGCGGCAGGGTGAGGCAAGTGTCATGCGCCTTTTGGAAAGTGAGTGGAGATCATGGCCATGCAACTGACGCCCCTCGAACTGTTTGCCCTGGACAAGCTTTTGGACGATCAAGAGTCGGTCGTGCTCGCGCTCCAATGTGCCCGGGTCAAGGTCCTGGAACGGGTTGAAACACCGGACGGCTTCTACTCCGTGATCGAGTTGGAGCAGCCACCGAGCGGCTTTGGTCGATTGGTAGAGCGGGAGTGGCGATTCCGCATCAGGAACAAGAGCGCCGGCGGCTACTTCGTTTGCTGGCCCGATGGCGAATCCAATCTGTGTCTGGAGGCCGTTCTCGGCAAGGGAATGCCGGTGGCGATGCTTACGCCGGAGCTTCTGGTCTAGAGCGCCGTGCATGCAGCTCAACGCTCGAATCCCAATGCCACCGTAGCCTGGGCTTCAGCCACGATAAGATCCTTGCGAGCGGTCCTTTCAATGGGCACGGCAATGTCTGGTGGTCCACGAGCTGAAAATCTATTGATTGTGAAGCCGGATAGTGAAATTAGTTGTACAAATCACTTTTATGTATAACTCTTTCGACGTGTCGTAATTTCTGGCAGGGGAGTCGCAAGGTGGCACTCGGCTGGCTGCTCAAACGCGGGGGTCACAAGGTCAGTTCCCTGGCCTTGGTGCTTTTGCTGGACGCGACAGCGGTGCTGGCGGACTGGCGTGAAGACCTGCCTGGTGCGCGCGCTGTCGGCACGGGCCAGTTCAAGTGGTTCGGCTTTTCAATCTACGAAGCGAGACTCTGGAGCCCAAGCGCCAGGCCAACGCTGGACAACTCCTTCGCCCTGGAACTGACCTACCGGCGTGAGATCAAGCGTGGCGACCTGGTGGAGGTCAGTCTGGAAGAAATGCGCAGGTTAGGTGATGGAAGGTTCCATGAGGATCGCTTGGCGCATTGGGCGCGCGAAATGCACGAAGCCTTTGTCGATGTAGCCCCCGGCCAAAGCATCACGGGCCTGTACTTGCCGGGTCGGGGATGCCGCTTCTATGTGGATGGGCAATTGAGACGAGAGGTGGCCGATCCGGATTTCGCCCGTGCTTTTTTTGCAATCTGGCTGGACCCGCGCACTCGCAATCCCGAACTGCGACGCCAACTGCTGGGGCTTGAGGTCGCCGCCGAATGAGTCTCTTGCTCGATGCATGGCGAAGGCATTCCCGTCTGATTCCGCCGATGGACGTGCCGACGTTCGAGTTGAGCGTCGACGACTGGATGTACCTCGTTGACAAGGTCACCCCGATCAACCGCTCAAACGTATGCAGGCTCGGGATGGAACTGGGCCGAGTGACCTTGTTGCTCTGCCGACAGCCAGGCGGGCAGGGGGGATGAGAGATGCTCAGTCTTCAGTCGATGGATGATGGTTACCGGGCCCTCGTCATTGGTTCGAGCGGGGCACTCGGGACTGCCTTCTGTGAGCTGCTGCGAGACGACCCACGATGCAGCGCGGTCCACCAACTGGGGCGCGCAAGCACGCCCAAGCTCGATCTGGAAGACCCACCGAGTATCGCACGAGCTGCCGCCGAGCTTTCAGAAGAGGGACCGTACCAGTTGATCCTGCATTCAGCCGGCCTGCTGCACCGTCCGGGCTTGCGGCCGGAAAAATCCCTGGCCGCTCTTGAGGCCGACGCGTTGCAGGCCGTGTTCCAGGTCAATGCGCTCGGACCGGCGCTGGTGCTGCGCCACTTCCTGCCGTTGCTGCATGCGCGGGGAAAGATGGCGCTGCTTTCGGCGAAGGTGGGGAGCATCGGCGACAATCGCCTGGGCGGCTGGTACGCCTACCGTGCGTCAAAGGCTGCATTGAACATGCTGGTGAAGACTGCCGCCATCGAGTTGGTCCGCATCCAGCCCCAGGCGTGCCTGTTCAGTCTTCATCCGGGTACGGTGATTTCCAGACTGTCCGAGCCCTTTCGAGGCGCGGCGCTGGCACGCCCGGCGCAACAGGCGGCAGCTGATCTGCTCAGCCTTATCGACCGCCTTGGACCTGCCGAGAGCGGCGGGTTCTATGCCTACGACGGCGAGCGTCTGCCTTGGTAACCGTGGAAGACGCATGAATCTTAAAGCGCTAGAGGGGTGTGATGGCCGCCGGCTGAGACCTGGTCCTGCAGCAGGCGATCTGCGCATGCCGCTGTCTGCTCGCCGTATAGGCCTCGTGCTTGGTGACCAGCTGTCATTCGACCTGAGCCTGTTCGACGCCCTGGATCCCCGGCAGGACGCAGTGCTGATGGCCGAGGTAGACACCGAAGCGCGTTACGTAGCTCACCATCCACAGAAGATCGCGCTGATCTTCAGCGCCATGCGGCACTTCGCCGAAACGCTGTTCCAGCGTGGTTGGCGGGTGATTTACGTACGTCTGGACGATGACGGCAACAGCGGCAGCCTGCCCGGGGAACTGCATCGTTGGATGGAGATTCTGGGGGCCAAGGAGGCACATGTCACCGAGTGCGGTGAGTGGCGCCTGGAGCAGGCGCTCAAAGACTGCCGAGTGCCTTTGACTTGGCACCCAGACCGCCGTTTCCTGTGCTCCCGAGAGGCGTTCGCGCGCTGGGCAGGAGACCGTGAGCACTTGCGGATGGAGCATTTCTACCGCGGGATGCGCAAACGCACCGGCCTACTGCTTGAGCCAGACGGCAGTCCGCTGGGAGGAGCCTGGAATCTCGATGCGGAGAATCGCAAGGCGCTGCCGCGTGGCCTCCGTGGCCCGATCCCCATGCGCTTCCAACCCGATGCCATCACCGGAGAAGTGCTGACGCTGGTCCGTGCAAGATTCAGCGACCATTACGGCAGTCTGGAGCCCTTCGACTACCCTGTGACCCACGCCGACGCACATGTTCTGTGGCAGCACTTTCTCGACTTCTCCCTGGCCGCCTTCGGCGATTACCAGGACGCCATGGCCACCGGCGAGCCCTTTCTGTTCCACGCGAGAATCAGCGCTGCGCTGAACATCGGCTTGCTCGATGTACGCCAACTGTGTGCGGATGTGGAAAGCGCCTACCGACGAAAGCAAGTGCCGCTGAATGCCGCCGAGGGGTTCATCCGCCAACTGATTGGCTGGCGCGAGTACGTGCGCGGCATCTATTGGCTGCGCATGCCCGAATACGCCGCACTCAACGCATTCGGCAATCACCGCCCGTTGCCGGAGTTCTACTGGACTGGCGCCACTGAGATGCGCTGCATGGCCCAGACGATTGGCCAAACCCTTGATCTGGGTTACGCCCATCACATCCAGCGGCTCATGGTGACCGGCAACTTTGCGCTGCTCGCTGGCATAGCCCCCAAGGCCATCTGCGAGTGGTACCTGGCGGTCTACCTGGATGCCTTCGACTGGGTTGAGCTACCGAACACCTTGGGCATGGTGATGCACGCCGACAACGGGTACCTTGGCTCCAAGCCATATTGCGCCAGCGGCCGCTACATCCAGCGAATGTCAGACTACTGCAAGGAATGCCGCTATCGGGTTGATGAGGCAACGGGGCCGCAAGCTTGTCCATTTAATGCGCTGTATTGGCATTTCCTGATGCGTCATCGCGATTCCCTGGGGGGAAATCCACGGTTGGCCATGGTTTATCGCAATCTGCTGAACATGACTGAAGCGCGCCGTGAGGCAATCTGGTCGCGCGGCGAGGAACTGCTGGCGCGGTTGGACGCCGGAGACTCCCTGTGAAGAAGACTGAGCTTCCCAGCAAGGTATGCCCGGTCTGCGATCGCCCGTTCTTATGGCGCAAGCGTTGGCGGCGATGTTGGGATGAAGTCCGCTACTGCTCGGAGCGCTGCCGTCGTTTAGCGCGTCCCCGACAGGCGAAATGCCAGAGGCATCCAGATCACCCAGAGCGGCGCTAGCACCAGTACCGTGCCAGCTACGCCCATGGGTAGTGAAACCTCAGCCAATGGCGCGCCTGCGCAGTAGGCCAGCGGACCACCGATCCCTCCGAGGAGCATTCCTCGCCAGGCGGGCCGCGATGCCCAGGCCAGGCTGTGTCTTAGGCCGCAGGCAAAAACCAGCCAGAGCATGACGAGCCAGATCGGAAGAGGGGAGTGGCCGAAGTCGAATACACCCACTACGCCAAGCACCGTGTCCATCGCGCAGCCACCCAGGGCGACCCGCAACAATGCACCGGCCTCCAACTGGGGGTGGGGGCACAGCGCCAAGTGCAAGAGCAGCCCGACGGCGACCGCGAACAGCAACCAGGATACCTGGGCGCCGAGCACGCAGCCCCACCAGCCCAGCTGCAGCCAAAGCGCGTTGCCCATCAGCCAGGCCCGGCCCATGGCTCGGCCTACAGTCGCTCCAGCAGGGGAGCGCTGCGAGAGGCCGGGCCTGCCCAGAGCAACTGGGCAACGCCAATGGCGCGTTCTTCGAAACCACCTTCGCAGTAGCACAGGTAGAACTCCCAGAGGCGCTGGAAGGCCTCGTCATAGCCGAGTTCCAGCAAGGCGTGGCGCGACTGCCGGAGGTTGTCGTGCCAGAGTCTCAGAGTACGTGCGTAATGCGCTCCGAAGTCTTCCATGTGCAACAGGTTGAGCTGAGTTTCGGCGCTGGCCGTCTGCAGCATGCTGGTTAGCGAGGGCAGGGCGCCGCCAGGGAAGATGTAGCGCTGGATGAAGTCCACCGAACGACGGGCCCGTTCGTAGCGCTGGTCACGAATGGTGATGGCTTGCAGCAGCATCAGTCCGTCGTCCTTGAGCAACTCGGCACAACGACGGAAGTATTCAGGTAGGTAGCGGTGGCCGACCGCTTCGATCATCTCGATGGATACCAGTTTGTCATAGCGCCCTTCGATATCGCGGTAGTCCTTGCGCAACACGCAGATACGCTGTTGCAGACCCTGAGCCTCGACGCGCCGCATGGTGTGTGCAAACTGCTCCTCCGACAAGGTGGTGGTGGTCACCCGGCAGCCATGATGGCTGGCCGCATATAGTGCCAGGCTGCCCCAGCCAGTTCCGATCTCCAGCAAGTGGTCGCCTGGGCGCAGGTCGAGCTTGCGGCAAATGCGCTCGAGCTTGTTCAACTGAGCCTTTTCCAGGCTCTGCTCGGGGCTTTCGAACATGGCCGAGGAGTACATCATGGTGGGATCGAGCAAGTGTTCGAACAGCGCGTTGCCCAGGTCATAGTGCGCCATGATGTTGCGGCGTGAACCACTTCGACTGTTGCGATTGAGCCAGTGCATCAGGCGCAGCAACGGCCGGCCCAGCCGCGCCAAGCCACTCTCCATGGCGTCGAGCACGGCCAGGTTGGCGACGAACAGGCGGGTTACTGCTGCTAGATCGGGGCTTCGCCAGTAACCCAGGATGTAAGCCTCGCCGGCGCCGATCGAGCCGTTGCTGGCAACCAGGCCCCAGACCGCCTCATCCAGGACCTCTATCTGGGCTTGCAGCGAACTGGTTGGATCGCCGAAACCCAATTGCCCACCGCGAAACTGTATACGCAGGTGGCCATGGCGCAGGCGGCGCAGTTGGGCGAGGACGGCCTGCTTGAAGAGGCTGCCTGCGAATGGGCGCAGGTTGCCGGCTTTGCTAGCGCTCAGAGTCGGATCGGACATGCGTTAAGTCCTCATTAGCGGATTGGCCGACGCTCAGGTGGCGATCACTCGCTTGATGATCGTGCAAGGGGGTGCCTTTGAGCAGTAGTTGCAGGGCCTGCCAGTAGATGGCGGTCAGGGTGCGCAGAGACATCCAGGGAAAGGCCAGCACATGGCGGCGCAGCCCCTTGGAGTCCAGTGCCTGGCGCTCCAAGTTGAGGCACGCCTCAAACAGTTTTTTCCCATCACGCCAGTTCTCCATGTGCACGCGAATGTGCGGGCCCTCGACCAGGAAACGCATGCGGTAATCCATGTCTCGCGGCAGGAAGGGCGAGACGTGGAAGGCCTTGGCAACCCTGAACTCGTGCGCCCCTTCGGCGTGAACTGGCAGCACGTAGTGGTGGCGTTCGCGCCAGGGCGTATTGCGTACCTCGCAGACGATCACCGCCAGGTGGCCGATGTCGTCGTGGCAGAAGTAGAAGCTCACCGGATTGAACGAAAGGCCCCAGTTGCGCGGCTGCGTCAGTAAATGGATGGCGCCCCGAGGGGCTTCGCCCAGCGCGTCGCGCAGCAATGCCCGCACAGCGTCCGCCAGTGAAAGGCCCGTGCTAGTCCAGGCTGGGAGGTAGTCGCACTCGCGCCAGCAGAGTGGCGCCAGTAGCCGCGGGCGCAGTAGGCGAGACATGCTTAGCACCTGCTCTTGCTCTGCAAGATCCAGGTAGAGCATGCCGATGGGATAGCGAAAGCTGTGCAGGTAGGGCGCGAAGCGCCGATGGCTGACCCAACCATGATAGAGGCCACTGTTCACAACATTTCACCGAAGTGGGCGGCGACCTTGAGTGCGCTTACGACGCCATCTTCGTGGAAGCCACTGCCCCAGTACGCGCCGCAGTAATAGCTGTGCTGATGACCTTGCAGGTTTTGCTGACAGGCTTGAGCGGTGATCGCGGCCTGGGTGTACTGGGGGTGCGCATACTCGAAGCGTGCGAGCACCTGGGACGGGTCGACTGCCGCGCCCTGGTTCAAGCTGACACAGAAGGTCACCGGGGCGTCGAGGCCTTGCAGGATATTCATGTTGTACGTCAGCGTCGCCGGCGAATCCGGTGGGCCACCTAGCCGATAGTTCCAACTGGCCCAAGCTTTGCGTCGCTGCGGCAACAGACTCTCGTCTGTGTGCAGGACCACCTCATTGCAGGCGTACGTCAAGGCGCCAAGCACCTTTCGCTCATACTGGGTTGGGGTCTCCAGTAGGGACAAGGCCTGATCGCTATGACAGGCGAACACCACCTTGTCGAAGCGCTCCCATCCCACCGCACTCAGCAACCGCACACCATCGACGTCCCGGCCGACTCGTTTCACCGGACAGCTGACTCGCAGACGCGTTCGGAAACGGGCGCACAGCGGCTCGATGTAGCTGCGTGAACCGCCCTCGATCACTCGCCATTGCGGGCGTTCGCTAATCGAAAGCAAACCGTGGTTATGGAAGAAACGCACAAAGAACTGCAGCGGGAAATCAAGCATCTGTGTCCGTGACATCGACCAGATGGCCGAGCCCATGGGAATGATGTAGTGCTCGATGAAGCGATGTCCGTAGCCGCGTATGCGCAAGTACTCGCCAAGCGGGGTCTGAGGAGTGACGCGTCTTTCGTGCACACAGCCAGGAGCCTCGCGGTTGAAGCGCAGGATGTCATGAAGCATCTTCCAGAAGGCCGGCGATAACAGATTGCGTCGTTGCACGAACAGGCTGGCCAGATCGCGGCCGTTGTACTCAAGGCCACTGGCCGGATCATGCACCGAGAAACTCATCTCGGTAGGCCGTGAGGCCACTCGCAGTTGCTGTAGCAGACGGATGAAATTCGGGTATGTCCAGTCGTTGAACACAATGAAGCCGGTGTCCACCGAGTAGCTTCGGTCCTGCCATTGGACATCGACGGTATGAGTGTGGCCGCCAATCCAGTCGCTGGCCTCAAACACCGTTACTTCATGGCGGCGCGAAAGCAAGTGCGCGCAAGTGAGGCCGGATATGCCAGTGCCAATGATCGCGATGCGCACGTTTCAGTCCATTCGTTGTGGACGTGCCAGACGTCGGCCCAGAGCCAGGCGCCAGCGCGCTGGAAGGCTGCCAAGCAGGCGAATGGCAAGAATGAAGGGGAGGGGAAAGGCGATCTCGAGGGGGCGTTTCCGCAGGTGAGTAGCAATGTGTCTGGCTGCTCGCTGTGCTGACCAGCACATGGGCATGGGAAAGTCGTTGCGGCGAGTGAGTGGGGTGTCGACGAAGCCAGGGCTGACCAGGGTCACGTCGATGTCTTCTGCGGCAAGGTCGATACGCAACGACTCGATCAGATAGCGCAGGGCCGCCTTGGACGCGCCATAGGCCTCTGCACGCGGAAGCGCCAGCCAGGTTACCGCGCTGCAAACGACAGCGAGATGCGGGCGCTCGCCACGGCGAAGCAGAGGCAACGCCACTTGTACGCAGTGGCTGGTTCCGAACAGGTTGGTGCGAACCACACGCTCCACCAGTTCAGCGTCGAAATACCCGGGCTCCAGATACTCGCAGGTGCCAGCATTGAGGATCACCAGGTCGAGGCCACCCCAGGAGTCCTTGATGTGCTGGCCCATGTCCATAACCTGTTGCCGCTCGTTGATATCGGCCGTTACGAGCAGAACCTGGTTGGGGAAACGTGCAGCCAGTGCCTGCAGGGGCTTAATCTGGCGGGCACTCAAGGCCAACTGATGGCCCTCTTCAAGCAGGATTTCCGCCAGTGCTGCGCCAATACCGCTGCTGGCCCCTGTTAGCCAGACACGACTCATGCCAGCCTCCCTTTGAGCCTGACAATCAGCCGTCCCAGCAATGGCAGATGTTCGTAGATCAGAGCCCCAGCGTCGAAATAATCGTGGTGCAGATAAACCCGCTCGCGCCAATGCAGGTAGCTGCAGCCGTCCAGCTGGATGATTTCACCTCTGGCTAAACGTGGGTGACGAAAACACAGGGTCCAACGAAGGTAGCCTCGACCGGGACCGACTTCATCGAATCCGTGAAAATCGTAATGTAGGTCCTCGACACTGGCGTACATCTGCCCGAAGTAGCGTCGAAGCGCGGGAAGGCCGTTCAAGCGGTGTAGAGGATCACGGAACTGCACATCCGGGGCGTACAACTTATCCAGATTGCCCAGGCTATTGGAATCCAACGAAGAGAACGATTGGGCAAAGCCTCGCAGGAAGTCAGGCATTCTGGCGCCTCGAATATTTGTACAAAGTGATTTTTCGTACAACTTTCCAGGAGCCTAACGCGAAAACTGTACAAGTCAACGTGGCTTGTAGAAGTTTTGTGTTGCCGATTCTTCAGGAGCGAGCTGTGGACCACCAGGTAGCTCGAAGTAAAGCTGAAGGCGCCGAGGGGAAATCTGTCAGAAGCACTACCATCGCCTTCGGTCGCTTGGAGCGGTGCGTGCGTTCTGCAGGCTGGTAACGGTGGGATGATTTAACCGTGTAGCGGAGGTGTTGAATCTGGAGAAGACCAGCAACTCCGGCCAGACGCAGGGGTTGGAATCGTTGCTGGGTTTGAAGTCGCTGCACCGGGCCACGCGGCGCGTAATACCGATCACTAATGCTGCCACCAGCTTGATCTGGGCATAGAGGAAGCACGAGCACGGGTAGAGGCACGGCAGCACCGTCTTGGAAAAGCAGCGGGACTCGCTAGCCGGCGGCGAAACGGCGCTGAAATAGCTTCACGGAGAAGATCTCTTGCAGGGCATCGCCATGAGCAATCTTGGCATGGTCCGTTTGCAGGATTGGAAGCCGAAAGGGGATCTGTCGAATCAGAACCTTAACGCCGTCATGAACACTTATGGGATAAGACGTTATTTACCATAATATAGATTATGCGTACTTATGCACCCTCACAGCTGTGTCGTTCTCGCCAAGATTTCCAGGCATCCACTTACGCATAATCAGAGATTCTGTTCAATTCATGGCCTCCAGGCGTGTTCAAGGAACGCTGCTGCATTCTCCAGCGCACGTTGTCCCTCGGGCAAAATCGCGGCGAACAAGTGCCAGACATGGAACATGCGTGGCCAGACCTCCAACGTCACCCGCACACGATTCTCGGCCAGGTGCGTGGCAAGCCGCATCGCATCACTGAGCATCACCTCACTTTCGCCGATATGAATTGCGATCGGAGGCAGCCCCCGAACATCCGCAAATACCGGAGATGCACCAGGGTCATTGCGCAAGGTGCCCTGCAAGAAAGTCCTGGCCATCAAGTTGAGGCCCGCCAGGTTTACGGTGGGATCGATGCCATCGCGGGTCATCATCGACGAACCCGTGTGCTCCAGGTTGGCCCAAGGCGAGAGTGCCACGCCAGAAGCTGGAAGCGGCAAACCGGCAGCTCGCGCGGCGACCATCACCGTCACCACCATTGAGCCGCCGGCGGAATCGCCCGAGAACACTATCGAGCGTGCGGGAATACCTTGATCCAGAAGCCACTGGTATGAGGCCAGCGCGTCATCGATGGCGGCCGGGAATGGATGTTCTGGTGCCAGGCGATAGTCAGGCATGTAGACCCTGGCCTTTAGCAGTTTTGCGTAGTTTCCCGCGATTCCGTGATAGCCCGCAGGGCTTCCCGCCACATACCCACCACCGTGTATGTAGAGCATTACCCTGCCGTCCTCGACGCTCTCGGGAGTAACCAGGGTGGCCGGCACGCTTCCCATCTGAATCTCATCCACGGTCACGCCCTCTGGCGTGGGATGAACGGTGAGCGCCGTCAGATATTGCGCCCTGGCGTTGGCCCAGGATCCGGGTTCCCCCCGCATGAGGGGGCCAAAATCGATAGTCGCGGCGTTCCAGGCGTCGATCCGCTCCTGGACTATGGGAGTGATGGGCATGTCAGGACCTCCGAAGTAGTGTTCAGATCGCCGATTGGCCGCTGTATACGGGTGAAGGAACGCCGGGAGGACGCGTTGCGTTCGCCGGCTCTGGCGTAGAGCCGGCGAGTGTTGGCAAGGCCCAGGAAGTCGAAACGCTATTGGGCCAGGTAGCCTCCATCGATGACCAGCTCCGTCCCGGTAACGTAGCTCGATTCATCGGATGCCAGGAACAGACAGCCGTATGCGACCTCGATCGGTTGTCCCCCTCGCTTCATTGGCGTGGATGCGATCACCACCTCGTTGAGCTCAGGCGCCTGTGCGTCGGTAAGCGCTGTGTGGATGAAGCCCGGATGCACCGAGTTGACACGGATTCTGTCGGCAACGTACGTCATTGCCGCGTTCTTCGACATGTTGCGAACGGCGCCCTTGGCCGCATGATAAGAGTGCGCGCCAGCAACCGCGGCGCTGCCCCAGATGGATGAAATGTTGATGATCGATCCCCTCCTCTGCTTGCGCATCACCGGAATGACCTCCCGCATGCCGAGGAAGACGCCCGTCTGGTCGACGGCAATCATCTGCAGCCACTCCTTCATTTGCAGTTCGTGCAAGGGCTCGTAGGCAATGATGCCTGCATTGTTGACCAGCACATCGATGCGGTCGTGCTTCTTGACGACCTCGCTAACGACGCTCTTCCATTCGCTCTCGCTGGTCACGTCGAGGTGTATGGACTCGATGCCTGCCGGGTATGGAGATGGCGGTGCTGTAATGTCGGTCGCCACCACGATGGCCCCCTCCCTGGCAAACAGCTCCGACACCGAAAACCCAATGCCTCCGGACGCGCCGGTGACCAGAACGACTTTGTCTTTCAGTCTCATGTCATTCACCTCTCGTCTTGCGCTTGTGATTCTCCGATGAGTCCTGATCCGGCGGCGAACGCCGGTTTTCGCCGATTCATGCCGGATAGGTGCGCGCGGGGTATCGCCAGGCCCACGACATCGGGAAGTAACGAAAGAACTGTCTGCCTTGGTGATTCGAGTCTATGGCTCGTGGTCGGAGCGCCGTGAGTAAATCATTGTGAAGCCTCGTAAAGCCGGTGCCCGAGCTCCTGGCTTGCGCTTCACAACGCGAGCAGAACCTGCAGTGATCGAAGGCGCGTGTGGATTACGACTGACTGAGCACGGCTTCGCGTGCGACCTCACCAACGAGGTCACGCAGCCACTGATGCGCGGGGTCATGGCGGTAGCGAACGTGCCACGCCATCTCCACCGGAAATGTGCCCAGGTCGACGGGCGCAGCCAGCACCTTCAATCGTGGGTCGCGGGCCAGATGCTGGCAGATCAGCCTGGGCAGGGTCGCGCAATAATCCGTTGCGGCGATGAGTTCCGGAATGGCCAGGAAGTGCGTTACCGATACCGCCACCTCGCGCTGCAGTCCCTGGCGCTGGAGCGCCTGAAACAGGCCTGCTCGCAAGCGCCCCGGAGGAAGTACGGTGACGTGCCGAAGCTGTTCGTACTGCTGCCTGGATATCCGTTTGCAGATACGTGGATGGTCGGCGCGAACCACGCAGGCCAGGCCGTCTTCCATCAGGGGCTGCACAACCAGATTGTCGGGCGGGTCAGTGATGCGCCCCAACACCATCGCCGTTGTTCCGGAGATGACTCCGGTCTCTGCCAGATCGGCGCCGAACGGCACCATCCGCAGCCGGATGCCCGGCGCCCGTTCACGCAGACGCGCGACGATGCCCGGCAGTAGCGCGAACTCGACGTAGCTGTTCGGTGCCAAGGTGAACAGACGCTCCGCCTTGGCCGGGTCGAAGCCCTGCTGGCCAAGCACCAGTTCGTCCAGGCTCGATACGGCAGCGGCAATACCGGGAGCCAGCGCTTCGGCCTTCTCGGTCGGCTGCATCCCGTATCGCTCACGAATGAACAGCGGGTCCTGAAGCATGTCGCGCAGTCGCGCCAGGGCGTTGGAAAGCGCTGGCTGCGTCATCCCCAGGCGTTCGGCCGCCCGCGTGACATTGCGCTCTTCCATCAGCGTCAGGAAAACGGGCAGCAGGTTCATGTCGTATCGCATACAGTCATATTGATTATGACATAACTGGAATTCAACAGATAAATTGGCTGAATGGCTTCTTGGCGCGCAATCTGAGCCTCGTTGACGAGTTGCTGGTCCTTCCCGATTGGCACCTCGTGTCCCTTACCCCTGCATTCGAACTGGAGCCGCCATGTCTTCCGAATCGCTCTTCTCCCCTACCCGCCTCGGTGCCATCGAAGTCCGTAACAAGATCGCCATGGCGCCGCTGACCCGCTCCCGCGCCGACATGAACGGTGTTCAGACGCCTCTGGCGATCGATTACTACAGGCAACGTGCCTCGGCAGGCCTGATCATCACTGAGGCCACCAACATCTCCCGCCAGGGTCGAGGCTACGCATACACACCCGGGATCTACACCGACGCGCACGTGGCCGCCTGGGCCCCCGTGACAGAGGCCGTCCACGCCGCCGGCGGCCGCATCGTGGTCCAGCTCTGGCACGTTGGTCGGATGTCCCACATCAGCCTGCAGGAAGGAGGCGCTGCACCTGTGGCACCGTCCGCTATCCAGGCCGGTGGCAACGTCTTCACCGAAGCCGGCTATCTGCCCCCGTCGATGCCGCGCGCGCTGGCGACCGAAGAGATCGCCGGCATCCTGGAGGACTATCGTCACGCCGCGCGCCTCGCCAAGGAAGCGGGATTCGATGGTGTGGAAGTGCATGCGGCCAATGGTTATCTGCTGGAGCAATTCCTGCGCGACAGCACCAACCACCGCGATGACCGCTACGGCGGCTCCCTGGAGAACCGCGCACGTTTCCCTTTGGAAGTCGTGGAAGCTGTCGCGGATATCTGGGGCGCCGACCGCGTGGGACTGCGCCTATCGCCCCTCTCCACGGCAATTGGTGACACGCCGCTGGACAGCGCACCGATGGATACCCACAGCTACCTGGCTCGTCGCCTCGGTGAAATGGGGCTCGCTTATCTGCATGTCGTCGAAGGCCAGCTGCACGGTGGCAATGGCGCCGACTTGTTTGATGTGCAAGCCCTTCGTGGGGCCTTTGGTGGCGCCTACATCGCCAACAACGGCTATGACCGCCAGCGAGCCATCGATGCCACCGCATCCGGTCACGCGGACATGATCGCCTTTGGCAAACCCTTCATTGGCAACCCCGACCTCGTCGAGCGGTTTCAATCCCAGGCGCCCCTCTACGACGCGCCGGTGGAGACCTACTTCGGCGGCGGTGCAGAAGGCTATACCGAGTTTGCCCGCGTATAGGTTGCGTGGAGCTGTGCGTGACCAGGTTGGCCACGCACGGCTCCCCTACCCCATCGCTCGTAGCACCTCAGCCGAAACCTTGAGTTCACTGGTTTCAAAGCCTTCGGTGAAGCGTGAGTAGACCGCCTCCAATTGCTCCCTGGCCTCCCTGCTCTTGCCCTCGCCTACCCGCACGCGCGAAATGAGCAGCGCGACTCTCAGCTCCCAGGACAGCGCGGACTGCTCCCTCGCGCTCGCCAAGGCCCGCGAAAGCAGATCCTCAACCTGCTGTTTCTCGATCGGCGGCAGGCTCAAAATCACCTCGGCCTTGGTTCTCAGCAGGTCCGGAAAGTTGAAGTTGCCGCTAGTGATTTCAGCCAGTTCGATCGCTTCCTCGATAGAAGTCAGGGCTTCTGCGCCCTCTCCGCATTCCCGTTGCGCTTGCGCAAGGGCCTGGAGTGCATCCGTCCTCACGACGCTCATCTTGGGCGGCGGCAGCAGTGCCAGGCACTGCTGAAGTTGGTCGGCGGCGACCTGGTGGTGCCCTCTCTGCAGCATCAGCAAGCCGTTGAGGAAGAAGATGACCTGACGGCGCACTGCCACCTTGTAGTCCACGGCGACGCTCTCGAGCTCATGAATCAGGTCCTGTGCACGGTCCAGTAGGCCATTGCTGAGCAGGATGGGGAAACACAAGGTTGCGCACAGGTAGAACGAATCCGGGTTACGCCTGCTTTCAGCAATGGCGCTGGTTGCGAGCTGGAGCGCCTGCACCGGCATACCTCGAATCCATTTCACGCGTGCCTGGCCAAGGCTGGCAACGACTTGCTCCTTGGTCTCGAAGTACTGGAGGGGACGCAATGGGTGCCCTGCCAGAAGCCCGGCGCCCGCGGAGTAGCTTTCGTCAGCCTCCGCCTGGCGCCCCGAGAAGTGCCAGGACGACCCTTCCATCCAGCGCGCGATGATCGTCTCGCAGGGGCCGCCATGGCTCCCGGCCGCGCTGGCATAGCGCTTGCTGACCGCCAGCGACTCCTGGAACCTGCCGTTCGCCATCATTGCCAGGTGGAGACCGGCGAGGAAATGGAACATGGAGCGGACATCGCCCAGTTGCCGCGAAAGCTCCAATCCACGTTCCACGGCGGGCGTCATCTCGCCGTCGTAGTCACCGGCGGAGTAGTAGGTAACCGCCGCCGACTCCAGTAATTCGAGCTCCGTCTTCGTCGAGCGGAACGCCTCTGGTAGCAGCCTCAGTGCCCGTTCGCAGCAGCGCTTGCACTCCATGAGCAACCCCCGTTCCAGAAACAACGGAGCGGCCAGACAACTGATCTCCACAGCCAGCGGTAACGCCCCCTGCTCGGAAAACGCCCAGTCGATGGCCGCGCGCAAGTTACCGACATCCAGGGGGCCCGACTGCTCGCTCGCAGCGATGAACGCAACGCGAGCCTCTTTCAGCAGTCGAAGCTGGTCTGCGTAATAGAGGGCATGGCGGCGGGCATAATCGTTCCCGCTCTCAAGCCTCGCGAGCCGGGACGCGGCATAGGCACGGGTGGTCTCGAATAACCTGAACTGAAGCGCTCCGCTCACCCGCGCGATGGCCACCAGCGACTTGTCGACTAGATCACTGACGGCCTCCCCCACCTGGATGGCATCGATCTCCCGATCCGCCGCCACGGCCACCGCTGCGTCGAGCGTAAACACCCCCCAGAAGACGGACAGCCGGTAGAGCACCTGCCGATCCCGCTCGACCAGAAGGTTGTGGCTCCAGTCGATCATCGTCTCGACCGTCTGTTGGCGGGGACAGGCATCACGGCGGCCCTGCCAATGCAGGGCGAACCGGTTGGCGAGTAGATCGGCAACGCCCTGCACACCATAAGTTCCGACTCGACTGGCCACCAGGCCGATAGCATGGGGATTCCCATCCAAGCGTCGACAGAGGGCCGCAACGGTAGGCGCATCCTCGTCACGGAGGTCGCGCCTGGCGCCCCCTTCCCGGGCTCGCTCCATGAACAGCTGAACGGCGGGCCAGGCCAGGGCCTGCTTCGCCGTCAGGCGGCCCGTATTGGGCGGGGACGCCAAGGGCCGCAGCAGGTAGATGAACTCGTCATTGACCCTGAACGCCTCCCGGCTGGTATTCAGGAACGACGCGCTCCCGGTCCCCTCGACAATCTGCAGGCACAAGGCTGCAACTGCGGCGATCAGATGCTCGCAATTGTCGAGAACGATCAAGGCCCTTGTCGTCGAGAGAACATCCATAAGTCCCGGCAGGATATCGGCGCCCGAAGCGTGGTAGCCAACTGCTGCGGCCACAGCTTCCGCGACCATCTCGCCACATTCCAGAGCACTCAGGTCGACGAAATGGATCGCGCCATCGAATGCACCGAGCAGATCATGGGCAACCAATACGGCCAGGGTCGTCTTACCTGCACCCGCCGCTCCGACCACGGTGACCAGCCGCCTCTCCAGTACCACCTGCGAGAGTTCCGTCACGCAGTCTTCCCGCCCCACCGCGGACTTCAATGGCATCGGGAGACTCGGTAGCGCTCGTGGGGCTTGATCCGTCCTCAAGGGATGCAGGACCGCAGCGACCGAACTGGCTTCAGGCACTGCCGGCGTGGACGGTTCCGTGGCCTCGATTCGCTCGACCGCAGCGACGAAGCAGTACCCGCGCCCCGCGATGCTGGCGATGTACCGGGTCTTGTTCTGATCACTCGCCAGGGCGCGACGAATGTTCGCGACCTGCACGCGCACATTGGAGTCCTCGACAATCAGGCCAGGCCAGGCGAGCGTTGTCAGCTCCCGATGCGTCAGCACCCTGCCATTGCCTTCCACTAGCGCGGTGAGGATGTCGAATGCACGGCTCCCCAAGGCTACTTCCACGCCGTCCTTATGGAGGACGCGGATACCTGGGTAAAGGCGGAACGGTCCGAAAGCGAACGCATCGCGCATAGTCTGCGCTCCTCAGGGCAGCCAAGGAGAATGTGATCCCTGCCGGACAGCTCCCTCACCTCTGCGGGTTTTACTGCAGCACTTCCTGTTGCGCCAGCCAATAGACGTAACCGCTGATTAGACGTTTGGGGCATCGACCGCCCCACCACCAATGAACAGCTTCAATCCCGAACTCGACAACAGGAAACGATACGCCTGGACGGCCCAGGATTGGTCATTTCCTACAGACTCCAGCAAGGCTGGCCTCAGTCGCGAACAAGCGCGCAGGCAGGAGGCCGCGTCCGCGATTGGCAGGCGCTCCAGTTGGAAAACCGATAATAGCCGGTACTCGTGAACAGCTTTCCGGTTCACGCGGGTTTGGCGTGAACCGGAAAGCGTCCTGGCTAATCAGCCGACGAGCATCCCATCACACGCGTGGTTCCAGAAAAAAGTCGATGATCGCCGGCAGCACCTGCTCGGGCGCCTCCAGGGTCGGACTATGTCCGATCTTGCTGAGGCGAATCAGCTTCGAATTAGGCAGTTCTCGCTTCATCTCATCGGACCACGCGGGCGGGCGCGGCATATCTTCCTCGCCATTGATGATCAGCACCGGGATGGTGATCGATGGCAATAGTGCAACAGAGCTTTCGCGGTGCATGACCCCTTTCATCGCCGGACGCAGCGCTTTCGGCAAGGCCTCGATCCGCTCGCGCCAGTAAGCCACCAATGCCTGTTTCTCCGGGTTGTTGCGAGTCGTCGTGCCGAACATCACCTCCATGGTCATGTCAAGAATGTCTCCGACGAACCCCTGCTCACCCGCGTCGACGACCCATTGCGCGAATCGCGCGCCTTGCTCGGGCGGTTCACCGCAGGCCGAAGAGCCTGCGACTATCAGAGAGCGGAACAGCTCCTGGTGTCGCGCAATGAGCCGGAAGGCAACATCGCCGCCCATGGACTGGGCCATGACATTGATCGACCTGAGGCCCATTTCCTCGATCAGTGCTTCCATATCATCAGCGCACTTATCCATGGTGATGATATCTACATCGTCCAGAGCGCTTTTCCCTTGGCCTCTGAAATCAGGGCGTATTACCCGGAACTTGCCAGCGGCCGCTTCGACCAGTCCGTCGAACATGGTCCCATCGAGAAAACAGGAGTGGAGGCAAAGAATTACCGGCAGGTCAGCCTCGCCTGTATCTTCGACCCAAAGAGTCGTGCCGTTTACCTGGATATTCTTACCTTGGGAGTTGACGACTTGTAACATGATGAATCTCCTGACATTGGATATTCCCGCGTGGGAACTTTTTGTAAGTTTCAGGTGTGGGCTTATTAAACTGGCAGCTAACTTTAGCTGGCCATGTTGCACGACGCTTTGGATACCAGAGCCTTATCGTGCTTGAAGAACCAACCCGTGGTTTCGCGAGTGAAGAACGCCGTTACACATGCAGCGACTATCATCAGCCCGGAAATGAAGTACAGGGCGTAGTTGTAACCCGCCACTTGTTCAAAACCGCCGCCTGCGCCAATGAACAGGCCAATCACGAAAGGACCGAAGCCACCGGCGTAGATACCCACATTGACAATGGAGCCTGCAATTCCGGACGTTCCGGGTTTGGCCGAGTCAAAGGCC
This sequence comes from Pseudomonas sp. JS3066, assembly GCF_036328175.1. Taxonomy (NCBI): domain Bacteria; kingdom Pseudomonadati; phylum Pseudomonadota; class Gammaproteobacteria; order Pseudomonadales; family Pseudomonadaceae; genus Pseudomonas; species Pseudomonas sp. JS3066. The sequence goes on along the minus strand of NZ_CP143312.1, from coordinate 2,427,771 downwards.
ATTGCATACAACAGCGTGTAGGGGGCGTTCATCGCACACCCGGCGAACAACTGGACGCCGATGAGCCAAGCCAGACTCAATGACGTGAACTGGAAGAGATACATGCCGAGAGCCAGCCAGGCGAACACGATCATCAGGCAAAGCTTGCGGCCCACGCGATCAGATATCCAACCCCAGGCTATCTGCCCGATACCGCCGGTGATGGTGAACAGAACGGAGTACGCCGCGGCCTCGGCGAAGTTGTAATTGGCCACGAATGCCAGGTACTGGGGCAACCAGAAACTGATGCCGAAATATCCGACGATGGCCAGCATCGAGACGAGTGCAATGATGCTGATGTTCGGATTCCGCACCGCAGACCGAAAAGCGCCCTCGGGTGCCACCACGGCGCCTTGGGCAGCGCTCAACGCCGGAACCGTTTCCCCTACGTCACGCACATGATCGACGAACGACTCATAGCGTTTCCGGGTGCAAAACCACCAATAGACGGAAAATATGATGATCATCGGAACTGGAAACAGCAGGAAGGCCAGGCGCCAGTTCTCGGGGCCGTAAGCGTTCAGCAAGGCACTGATGGCCAGGCCGCCGATCAACGTACCCCAGGGATAACCCGTGTGGTGCAGGCCCAATGCAAATCCGCGTCGTTCCCGTGACCACCATTCGGACAAGGAGGTGACTTCAATCGCCTCACCGGCACCACCAAAGGCGTGGGAAATCACCTGCAAGGCCACGAGCACGCCCAGCGATGCGGTCAGGAAGTTCAAGCCCGTTAGAAAGGTAAACAGCGTATAGGCAATCACGATGGGCAGATGGCGATACTTGCGCATCCAACCCTGCCCGCCCTTGTCAGCCCAGATCATGCAAGGCACTGCGATCAACGACGTGGCAATAGTAATCAACGCCGCAAGAAAACCCGCCATTTCCGCGCTGGTTTTGAACTCGCTTGTAATAGAGGGCAACACCATGAAGAACATCTGCCGCGAGTTCGCATCCATGGCGTAGATCAGCCATAGCAACGCCATGGCTCCCCACGAGGCGGCTCCAGCTCCTTTGGGAACTCGTGTGAATGATGAAGCAACAGCAACTTTATCTTGAGCGAGTCCCATAGGATTATCTCCCGCTAAGTTTTATTTTTATTGTTCTCCGACGTATAACCAGCGCAGCGCACTTGCAATGTCGGGTTTGCAGGTAACTCCATATCACTGGAAGCCACCGTTGGAAGATTAAAAACCCGGCGAGACTTGCTGGATATAGCTAGAGCATCACAGCAGCTTTGAATATTTGGCACAGGTCGATGGCACGGCTGGATCGCGGGTAGTCGTTGACGGATACACTCTGCAGAAACGCAGAAACCCGGATAGAGCCCGGGTTTCTGGATGAGCCGGCTTGCGGCCGCTGGACTGAAAGGCACTGAACAGGCTATTGCTGGATTGGCGCTCGCCGTTCCGACACGCCCAGTATCACTTGCATCGCTCCCTGCCTACTCAGGTCACCTTCCAGGGATTCTTATCCCATTTCTCCTGGAAAAACTCGATGAAGACCCGAATACGCGGACTGAGGTGCTTTCTGTCTGAATACAACAGGTAAATCGGTTCAATGATCCCCGACTTGTACGTCTCCAGCAGAGGCACCAGCGTTCCCGCTTTTACATCGGCCCCTATATGGAAATCGGCGAGTTTGACGACACCCGCGCCCGCCAAGGCCATGTCTCGCAGAAGATCACCTTGAGTGAAGGATGCGCTGGGTGTTACGGGCACCGAAACCCCCTCTCCTTCCTGAACGAATGACCATTTGTTCCATGGGCTTACAAAGCTGAAGTTGAAGCACCGGTGGTTCAGCAGGTCAGACGGAACAGCGGGAGAACCCTGCCCGGCGAGGTACTCGGGCGAGGCACAAATAAGCCACTCACACTCCCCGACTCGCTTGGCAATGCGCGAAGAACTGGGCAGTACGCCGCTGTGGATCGCGATATCGAGCCCCTGTTCAAAATGGTCCACAAACTGCGCCCCTAGCTGGATTTCAACATCCAGGGACGGATACAGATCCTAGAACTCAGGAAGCCAAGGCACAATCTGGTGCTTGGCAAAAGTGGTCATGGTGTGAATTCGGAGCGTTCCACTGACCCTCGAGGGGAGTGCTTCAGCCAGGGAGTCAGCCTCATTCATGGCATCAACGACGGCCTTGGCACTGTGGAGGTAAACCGCCCCCTCCTCGGTCAGGGTGAGAACCCGTGAACCCCGCTGGAAGAGCCGAACCTGCAGCCTGTTCTCCAGTCGCGTGATCAACTTGCTTATGGCCGAAGGCGTAAGGTTATGGACCCGGGCAGCGGCCGAGAAACTTCCACACTCGTTGGCCCAGATAAAGGCAAGTAGCTGTGAGTAATTGTCCATTTCCAGTCCCGACGTTAGCTGAACGATGTCACGCACCCTCAACGACCATAAAAAAACGCGCCGTAGCGCGTCTTTTTACCGTCCGGATTACCGGATGAATTGCTCAACATAATCGCCTGGCAGACCCAGCATCTTGTAATGAGCACGGGCGTTTTCAAGCTTGGTGAAAACATCTTCGTAGCCTACTGCAACGCCCTGAGGATCGACGTAAGTATAGCCACCCTGCACGTGGAACCAGGTGATCATTTCCTCCACGTCTTCAGGCACGTAAAGGGTATGTGTTTCACCTGGGGGCTCATAGGCAAAAGAGCCCTCTTCGGCTATCCAGTCATGTTCCAGGTAATACCAGCGCCCCCTGAGCACGATCGCATGGACGCCCCCCGTGTGGCGGTGACGGGACAGTACACCGGCCTGCCGCACACGCAGAAGGTTGATGTAATACCCGCCACTGGTATTGAGCAGAAGCGGCTTGAATGAAACGGTCTTGGTGACCGGAACCCAAAGCTCATCATCTTCAAGCCAATTGGACATGACACCCGGGTGAACCATATCTGGCGTCATGAACGGAACTTGCGGCAACTGGTAGGGAATCGCTAACTCGTCAGGCTTGGCGGGATTATTCATCGTTGACCTCTCAGCTATTTCAAGGTTTCAGAGCGCGATAACTGCGCCCTGACTTCGGCTGGCTGAAAGGTTATGGGGGCGAACTTTCGATGAAAATAGCTGCAAAATCATACCAGCTGTGACGCCTGGTCATAGGGGCGACATGTGTTCTGCATGGCCCATCGCTGCAGATGTTCCGGAAGACGGCTTCACAAAGATTAACAACGCCTAACACCCCTCCTTCGGACGACAGTCCTAGGATGGAGGCCTGCCCAAAGCGCATCGCCGAACCCTGGGAGCCGCCATGAAAACTCGTGAATGTGAGCGTGCAAGCGAACCTGATGATCCCCAGCGCCGTGATCTGCTGCGGGCCACGGGAATCGTCACTCTCGGAGGCGTCCTGGGCTCTTCTCTTGGGTTGACCCTGGCATCCCGGACCGAGGCCGCCAGCGCCGCAGGTACAACAAGCCTGGGCTCCCGTCTTCGCGGTGTTCAGCACTTCGGCATTACGGTGCAGAACATGGACCGCGCGTACGAGTTCTACACCGAGGTTCTCGGTGGAACTGAGATCATGCGGGACGGTGACTTCTTCGGGGATCGCATCCAGAACACCCTCCTGCTCACGGAGGAGGTGCAAGCGATAGCGGATGGAGTCAACCCACGCACGCTCGGCATTCCCGACCTTCGCGGCGGCGCCCAGCGCCTGGACGTCAGGTTCATCCAGTTCGACAACGTGGTGATCGAGCTCCTCCAGTACCGGGACAAGGAAGAGCCGGCCGGCCAGGGTGACAGCTTCGCCCCGGCGCGGGAACTGACCAGCCCGGCCTTCCCCCGCTCCATGCACGTGTGCTTCTACATCCGCGACGATGTCGACTTCAATCAGTTCGTCCGCGACCTTGAAGCGGAGTCCGCCCGGCGCGGCATGACCCAGGTCAAGGCCAACCGGATCGTCAGGGCAACCACGGAACAGCAGCGGCTCGAGGCGGCCATCGACAGCAACACCAACAGGATCACCGAGGGCCCCTCCTCGGGCTGGTCCCTGATCTACTGCAAGGGACCCGAGGGCGAACAACTGGAGTTCGTCCAGGTTCAGGGAAATGCCAAGCAGACCTTCGACGGGGCCTATGAATCCCGTCGCAAGCAGCTCGGCGGGTAACCCGCCCTCCCCTGTACACGCCTTTGCGACGACGCGGATAGCACCATGAAGACATTCGCAACAACACTGCTGCTGCTCTCGCTCGCCTTCGCTCAACCGAGCCGGGCCGAGCCTCAGGCGTTGGTGGTAGGCCAGATCAATCTGAGCTTCTACACCGCCAGCGCTGCCGTCGTGAAAGAAGTTCTGGGCCAGCTCGGACACCCGGTGCAGGTGGTGGAAGGCAACCATCCCGACATCTACGGTCGACTGGGACGTGGCGAGGCCGATCTGCTCATCGCATCCTGGCTGCCCAATGCCCACGGCCATCTTCAGGCCCCCCTGGCGGACCAGTTGGTGGAGGCCTCGACCCTCTACGAAGACGCTCGCCTGTACTGGGCGGTACCGGACCACGTTCCGCAGGAGGCCGTGCGATCCATCGACGATCTGAAGAAACCCGACGTGCTCGAACGCATGGACCGGGTCATCGTCGGCGTCGGACCAGGGTCGGGCCTGATGAACGGGTCCGAGCGGATCATGCAGCGCTACGGCCTGCAGGCTGCTGGCTACAGCCTCAAGGTTGCGCCCGCCCTGGAGTGGTCCCTTCGGTTGGCCGATGCATCTGAAAGCGGCCGCTGGATGGTGATGCCCCTATGGCAACCGCAGTACCTGAACGCGCTCTACCCCGTGCGAATACTCGACGACCCGCGTGGGATCTTCGGTGTCGATCGCGCGGTGGTCGTGGTGCGCAAGGAGGTCTGGCAGCAACTCCCCGAGCGCACGCGGATGGTCTTGAAACGTGTGCGCCTGGGCATTCCGGTGGCTACCGAACTCGAACGCCAGATGATGGTGGAAGGGAGACCCGCCGAGCAGGTCGCTCGTGACTGGATGGCGGCCAATCGAGACGTGGTCGCCGCCTGGTTCCGGGAGTAGCCGAACCCCCATCGCCCACCTGCCCCCCACCGGGCACGGCGTGGGCGCGACTCATGAAAACCGCCCCGGACCTTGTTCCGCACGCGTTAAACGATGCGAGGTGCCGGTTCAACAGGAGACATCATGATGAAACCGCTCTACTCCCCCTTGCTTGCCACCCTACTGGCGGCCTCCGCCTTCACCCTCACTGCCAACGCCGCACAACCTGAGGTGGGTAAGGTGGAACTGGTGGCCGAACTCGAAATCACCCCCGGCAATGTCACCGCTTCCAAGGATGGGCGGGTGTTCGCCAGTGTCCATGGCATGCGTCGGGGCCCCGTGCAGCTGGTGGAAATCACCGGCAACAAGGCCTATGCGCCGTTCCCGAATGACGCCTGGAATGCCAAGCCAGGCAGCGGGCAGGACGTTCTGAACACCCCCCACGGGGTGGTGATCGATGGCCAGGACCGCTTGTGGGTGATCGACCACGGTAACTGGATGGACAAGCCGCAGCCGCCGAAACTCCTGGCATTCGATATCAACACGCGTGAACTCGCCTACCGCCACGACTTCAATGTCTGGGTGGCACCGGCAGGGCAGATCCTCCAGGACCTGGCGGTGGATGGTGAGCGGGGCTTCGTCTACGTCGCGGACTGCGGCCTGGACCCGGCCATCGTGGTTGTCGATACGAAGAAAGGCACCGCTCGCCGCTTCCGCGGACATCCGTCCCTGGCGGCCGAAGACGTCGAACTGGTCGTGGAAGGCAAGCCACTGCTCTTCCCGGGTGAAGGCGGTCGCATGGCGCCGGCGCGGGTCGGAATCAACCCCATCACGCTGTCGGCCGATGGCGAGACGCTTTACTTTGGTGCGATGAACGGCACCAGCTGGTACGCCGTGCCCGCCCGCCTGTTCCGCGAAGGTGCTGCGGATGCGCAGATTGCCTCGGCCATCACGCGTGTAGGTGCCAAGCCCATTTCCGATGGCGCCGCGACGGATGCCGAAGGCAATCACTTCATCACCAACCTGCCGGACAATGGGGTTGACGTCCTGACCGCCAAGGGCGAGCTGAAACCGCTAGTGCGGGATGAGCGCTTTCTATGGGCTGACAATGCCCACTTCGGACCCGACTCCTGGCTCTACGTGGCAATCAACCAACTGCATCGAAATCCCATCTTCACGGGGGCCGGGGACACCGGCGTGCCACCCTATCTGATCGTTAGGATCTGGACCGGTACCAAAGGCCAGCCGGGACGCTGAAGCTGACCTGACGGCGCACTGCCGCCCTGTCAAATAGGGCGACAGTTTCTCGCACCGGTGCCCATGGGGGTTCCGTCATGCGTTCGAGTGTGAGGAGGAAGCGTCGTGCCGTGTTCCAGGCTTTTCGAGCCGCTGCCTCTCGGACGTCTGCAGCTGGCCAATCGCATAGTGGTCGGCCCCATGTGCCAGTACTCCGCGGAGGACGGGTGCATGAGCGATTGGCATCTGATTCATCTTGGTCATCTTGCGTTGTCAGGAGCGGCCTTGTTGACCATCGAGACGACAGCCGTAACGCCTGAAGGGCGCATCAGTCACGCCGACGTCGGTCTCTGGAATGACAGGACCCAGGCAGCGATCGCCTTGACGCTGGAGAGTATCCGGCGCTGGTCAGACATCCCCATCGCTATTGAACTCAGTCATGCCGGTCGCAAGGCATCGGTAGACGTCCCATGGCGAGGCGGTACCCAGCTCGTTTCTGGTCAGGCCTGGGGCTGGCAGGCCAAGGCACCTTCCGCGGTGCCCTACCGATCAGGCCAGGTTGCCCCCCAGGCACTGGATCGCTTCGACCTGCGACGGATACGCGAAGGGTTCGCCAAAGCCGCCTTGCGTGCCTCGCTCGCAGGTATCGACGCAGTCCAGATCAACATTGCCCAGGGATTTCTGCTTCATCAGTTTCTTTCTCCGCTCACTAACCAGCGTGCCGATGTGTACGGCGGATCGCTGCTCGGTCGGATGCGATTCCCCCTCGAGGTCTTCGACCAGGTGCGCGATGCCTTTCCAGCCAGTCGCCCTATTTCCGCGCACCTTTGCGTGTCGGAGGGTAGTGATGTCGGTTGGACGCTTGAGCAAGCCCTGATCCTCGCCAAGGAACTGGAGGCCAGAGGCTGCAGTGCCATTCAGGTGTCCTCAGATGGAATCAAGCCCCGTGACTCTGCTCCGGTAGTGCGCGAAAACCTGGAGTCGCTTGCTCGAGCATTGAAGACGGCAGTGGCAGTTCCCGTGGCGATGACCAGCGCCCTTACCGGTTACCAACAGGTCGAGGCGCTCGTTTCCGAGGGCACAGCGGACCTTATCGCCATGACGCGCACGCTCCTGAACTCCCCCCGTTGGCCTTGGCTGGCAGCTCACTCATTGGGTGGCCGGGTCAGGATGCCGGTCCAATACACACACGGACGGCCTGGCCTTTCTGGCTAATTTTGCCCAACGCCCGATAATGTTAAATTACGCAGTAACTCATTGAAAATGACACATCCAGGAGTACGCCAACCGGCACATCCAGGTCACCGGACGGGCCGACAAAAAGCGCTGGAAGCTGATCTACCCGAGCGCGGAGGAGCCGACTAACAGCCCGTTCTACAGCCAGTTGCCCGGTATCGGCATCGCCCAACTGCTGTGGTTCGTCGCCCGCCGAACGCAGTTTCTCGGGGCGTTCACCCACGTCCTCGACCGCTACGTCAAACATCCGCCCGACCACCGCGAGATTCTCGCTTGCGTGGTGGCGCTGGGGACCAACATGGGCCTGGGTAAGATGGCGGAGGTGTCGGGCCTGAGTTTCGCTCCCTGCACGGTTGCGCCCGCAACTACCTGCGCCCAGAGACACTGCGCGCTGCCAACGACGCGATCAGCAACGCCACCGCGCAGTTGTCGGCGTTTCACCTGTTCGACATCCGCGACGAACTCCATTCCAGCAGCGACGGGCAGCGCATCGAGACCCAGATCGACACGTTCAATGCCCGGCACTCACCCAAGTATTTCGGTCTGCGCAAGGGCGTCAGCGCCTGCACCCTGGTGGCCAACCACGTGCCGATCAACGCCCGCATCATCGGCACGCACGAGCACGAGAGCCACTACGTGTTCGACCTGCTGTACAACAACACCTCCGACATCAAGCCGGAGCGCCACTCGACCGACACCCACGGCACGAATCAGGTCAACTTCTGGATCCTGCGGGCCTTCGGATACGGTTTCGCACCGCGCTACCGCGACCTGCACAAGAAGACGCAGACACTGGTTGCCTTCGGCCACCCGAGCCGCTACGCCGAGGGCTTGATCCAGCCCTCGCGCAAGGTCTACGACGACCTGATCGTGCAGGAATGGCCCAACATCCTGCGCATCATGGCGTCGCTGGCGCAGAAGGACGTGACGCAGGCCACCATCGTGCGCAAGCTCAGCAGCTATGCGCGCCAGAACCAGACGAAGAAGGCGCTGTGGGAGCTCGACAACATCTGCCGCACCTTGTACATCCTCGACTTCATCGATGACGTAGACCTGCGGCAGGCGGTACAGAAGGTGCTGAATCGTGGTGAGGCTTATCACCGGTTCCGCAAGGCGGTGGCCTACGTCAACAGCGGCAAGCTGCGCGTCCAGAGCGAGGCCGAGCAGCAGCTGTGGAACGAGTGCTCGCGCCTGATCGCCAATGCAATCATCTTCTACAACACAGTGTTGTTGTCGAAGATCTATGACCAAAAACAGGCGCTCCACGAAGAGACCGCGATCGAGATCCTGCGGGGCACCTCGCCGGTGGCCTGGCAGCACGTCAATCTATTTGGCAGTATCGAGTTCAATGATCTGGGCGATCCGGTCGACATTGACGCCTTGGCCGCCCGCTATGCCGATCCGGAATTCTGGAACCAGGCGCGCCGGGAACTTCAGGCGGAGCCGCTAGCGTGAAGCCGCCTCAGCCAAGGTAGAGCGGGGCAGATGAGGAACGAGTTCTGCGGATGGCAGCCGCGTTGGATCAGCACATATGGTCCTGCGGATCGCTTTGGTCAGGGAGGCTTGCCGGCAACGATAGAAAAACCCCGAAAATTCAATAAATTGCAGCATCCTTTAACATTATCCGGCGTTGGGCGAACTTAGCCACGTTGTGGCACTCCTTGCTGAGCGTTGCTGGCTTTTCGGTGAGGACAGTTTTGAACGAGCGCAGCTGGGTTCCAACAGGAATCCTGGCGTTCAGGATCTCTTGCGCCTCGCCTGACAGCACGCTTTCACTTTTCTGACACGAAGCTCACCAACATCCTATCCCTGGGCAGTTGCTAAAGAATGAGTTCAATTGCCATGGCGAACTGCTGGTGCTGATGTGCCGGCCTCAGGTATGTCTAGGCCCCTGGCGGTGGCGGACGCCTCGTCAGAATCGCCGGCCTTGTCGCATCAGGAACACCAGGCCAGCCAGCGCCACAAGCAACAGGATGTGGATGAAACCTCCCAGCGTGTAGGAAGTGATCAGCCCTAGCGCCCACAGGGCTATCAGTAAAATCACAAATGCACCGACCATGAACGCACCTCCATGGGCTACCGGGTAGCCGTAGCGACAAGGTCCAGTCTGGCGGCACTGACCCCGGGTGGTCTGTGCGTCGACGTACGTATGCTGTCGCGATGGCTAAGTTGGCCAGCGCACCGACCCTTCGGGTGATGGCTGCCACCCTACTCTTCCCTGCCAATCCCGGCCGGGTATCAGCCCAAGGGGGCAGAGCCATGAGTACCTTGACCATCGAAGGCTGGTGCAAGACTAGCACTGGACAGCCGTCCACCCCGGTGGAGGACATCCAGTTCTACTTGACTGGAAACGACCATCTACGCCTGGAACAGGCCGAGGAATATCTGCAGAAGAGCCATCTGTCCGAAGTCATGGTCGATGTCGATATGGCGACCCTGGACCTCAGCATGCCGCAGGAATACAGTCCGCTTTCCGATTGCCAGCTGCGCGTCTATCTGGACTCGGACAGCAACCGCGGCCACTTCCATCTGGTCGGCCATCGGGCCAGCGACGGCAGCCTGATCTATACCAACTCCGTCCTGATCGCCCAGATGACCTAGTCGCGAACCCCGAGCGCTTCATTCATCCGCGCCGCCTACTACCAGCCTGCCAGGCCTGCGGGAGCCAACGGCTTGTGAGCTCCACGGAACTTGCCGGCAAAAGGCCCTTCGATGGAAGGGCCTTTTTTTCATTCGGCACTTACTGAGCAGCCTTGTGCTGCAGGTCGTTCTTCACCTGGCGGACACCATCTACGGCCGCGGCGACCTGCACCGCTTTGTCGATCTGCCACTGGGAGTCGACGAAGCCCGTCAATTGCACGGTGCCGTTGAACGTCTTGACCTTGATGTCGAACGAGTTCACGTCGTTTTCCATCAACAACGCGGATTTTACCCTAGTGGTGAGGGCAATGTCGGAGAGGACTTCGCTGCTGCTCTGCTCGTGTTCGGGAAGCGCGCATCCTCCAATGAAGGGGAGACCAGCGGCGACCGTTGCCGCGATCAACAGTGTTTTCAGGTCCATGGTGATTTCCTTGAGGCGGCTCTGCGCGAGGGTGCGTATCGCCAGCTTGATATCGGGGGGTGCGCGGGTCTGTGCGACTTCGCACTGAGCAGCGGGGGTGCCATCGCAACCGGAGCGAACGCACCCTGAGGAGTCGGCAATTGAAAGGACCACCGGCAGGCGCCACCTGCCGGCGAGAGCCGTCAGCGAGCCACTTCCCTGGGGGGCAGGCTGGCGACCGGTCATCAATAGCAAAGGTCGGTGGACTGGAAGCTCTTCACGCCTCGCACGTTCTGCGCCAGTTCGATCGCCAGGTCACGTTCAGCACCATTGTCGACGATGCCGCTCAGGGTAACGATGCCCATCGCCAGACGCCCGGCGATACTCTTGTGCGCCTGACTGCAGGCATTGTCGGCGGCTCGACTAAGTCCGACCTCGGCCGCTCGATGACGCCAAGCCAGTTCTTCGACTATCTCGCGGTTCGCCTGGACAGCGACAAGGCCCGGGGACGCGGCATGGTCCTCAACTGGGTTTTCGAGGACGTCGGGCAGTCCTAGGGACTAATCCAGCGTAATGGAGTGCTGACCCACCGCAACTCCAAACCGAATCCGCAGACCAACCTCACCGTGAAACTGACCAAGTCCACGCTGGACAGGATCAGCATGGGCCAACTGGATTTCCCCACCGCAATCAAGCAGGGGGACATCAAGCTGAAGGGGGACGCACAGCAGGAGTGCGCTTGCTTACAAGCGCACCACTCCCGCGTGACTACTCAGAGCACCTCGAAGCGCCTCCGTGATTCAGTCGAAGCCCCGCAACTGCACGAATTCCTCCACAGGCGCACGATCCGAGCGCAAGCCGTTCACCGCCGCCGAGCGGTCCGCATGACCCAGCGCCATGCCGCAATAGACCAGCTCGTTCTCCGGCAGCTCGAAATGCCGATGCAGGCTCTCGCGCACCATCCCCCAGGCTTCCTGCATGCAGGTCGCCAGGCCGCGCTCTTCGGCCAGCAGTGCCAGTGACTGCATGAACATGCCCAGGTGCGCCCACTGGCCATGGCCCATCGAACGGTCAATGACGAAGAACACACCGACCGGCGCGCCGAAGAACTGGTAATTGCGTGAGAGATTGCGCAGCCGCGCGGCCTTGTCTTCGCGGGGGATGCCGAGCAGCGCATACATGTCTTCGCCTACCTTGTAGCGTCGTGAGCGATACGGCTCGCTGAGTCTTTCCGGGTAGATGGGATGGTCACCCGCCTCGCCCTTCGGATTTTTCAGCAGGGTTTCCACGGCAAGTTTCTCCAGGGCGAGTTTTTCTTCGCCGCTGACAGCTATGACTTTCCATGGCTGCAAATTGCCTCCCGAGGGCGACCAGCGTGCGGCCTCGAGCAAGTCGAGCATCGTTTGCGCGTCGACCGGTTCTGCGGTGAAGGCGCGGACAGATATACGTTTCTTCAGCAACTCGGCAACCAACATGGGCGTACTTCTCCTGCATGGAATGGTGTTCGTTTCATGGAGCTGACGCGTCAGCGGCGGGCAAGCGCCATGCCGAAGCTCTTCGAGAGGCTGGAGACACCTTTGGGCGTTACGCTCAGGGCGCGGGAGTCCAGGTGACGGGTAACCCAGCCGCGCTTGAGCATCAGGTCAAGCAAGGCAGCTCCCAGCGCACCGCCGACATGCGGCGTACGCTCGCTCCAGTCCATGCACGGATAGGCCAGGCGTCTGCGCTGACGCTGCACTTCGGCCAGGTCAATCCCCAGTCGCCCAAGGGCCTGGGTGCCGGCGTCAGTGATGCGGTAATCCTTGTCTTGGCTTTCGATCCAGTTCGCTGCCAGCAAGGCATCGTGCAGTTGCACGGCGACCTCACCTGCGCAGTGGTCGTAGCAGGTACGCGCCTGACGCAGCACGGACGGCGTCGATGGCCGGAAGGCCGCTGCGGGCACTCCCGCCAGCGACAGTAAACTCTCCAGCGTCTGAGCGACCTGACGACTCGCCAGCTGGTAGTAGCGGTGCCGGCCCTGTACGTGAAGCACGACCAGTCCTTGCTCCAGCAGGCGGGTGAAATGGCCGCTGGCAGTGGAGGCACCTATGTCGGCGACAGCGGCCAGTTCGGTCGCCGTCCGCGCATGGCCGTCGAGGAGACTGCAAAGCATCCGTGAGCGGGCGGGGTCAGCGATGGCGCCGGCCAGCGCGGCGAGATGGTTGTCGGCGGTATCTGCATCCATGATTCGGCGCTCCCCGAAGTGTCGGTTGTCGACGTCATCATAATCGGGCTCGAACCCTATGGAGAGAGCTCGCCATGTCCTCACCCTTTTTTGGCAGAAAAGTCGTGTTAGCGGCCTTCATGACGGCCCTGTTCGGCTGGGGCGTAGGCTTTTATGGTCCCCCGGTTTTCCTCTATGCAGTGACCCAGCGCACGGGTTGGCCGGTACCGCTATGCTCCGCCGCCGTCACCCTGCACTTCCTCGCTGGCACCCTCGTAGTGGTCAACCTCCCCCACCTCTATAAACGCTTCGGTATCCCGCGTATCAGCCTGCTTGGGAGTTTCCTGCTCTGTGCCGGCGTCTGTGGCTGGGCTGTTGCCCGCGAGCCGTGGCAGCTGTTCATTGCGGCGACGCTCAGCGGTTTCGGTTGGGTGACCATGGGCGCTGCGGCGATCAACGCCATGATTGCGCCCTGGTTCATCAGCGGCAGGCCTTCGGCACTGTCGATGGCCTACAACGGCGCCAGCATTGGCGGTGTCGTGTTCTCATCCGGCTGGGTATTCCTGATCAATCACCTCGGCTTCCCCCAGGCTGCCCTGGTGGTGAGCGTGCTGACACTTACCCTGGTCGGTTTCCTTGCGTGGAAGGTCTACGGCGTACATCCGGAGCACCTCGGTCAGCATCCGGACGGTGCCAAAGTGGATCCGAGCGAAGCGACGTCAGCGCAAACCGCAGCCGAGCCATTGCTATGGCGCAATCGGCGCTTTCTCACACTGGCCTCAAGCATGGCCCTGGGACTGTTTGCGCAGATCGGCCTGATTGCCCACATGTTCCTGTTGCTGACACCACTGCTAAGCGACACGCAGGCGGGATTCGCCATGGGGCTTGCGACCTTGAGCGCCATCGCCGGGCGCGTTCTGGTGGGACGCCATATGTCGGCCAGCGCTGATCGGCGCATCGTCGCCTGCGCCAGTTACGGCAGTCAGTTGCTGGGGTGCCTGCTGTTGATGGCGATGCATGCCTGGCCGGGCTTCATCTGGATAGGGATCGTCCTGTTCGGGGCCGGCATCGGTAATGCCACTTCTCTGCCCCCTTTGATTGCCCAGGCCGAATTTCCGCGTCACCTTACCCTGCGCGTAGTTTCTCTGATCGTGGCCATATCCCAAGGAGGTTATGCGTTCGCCCCTGCCCTATTCGGCCTGATGAAATCGCTGACCTTGGGGTGGCTGCCCTTCGGCCTAGCCGCCGGGCTGCAGGTTGCGGCAATGCTGCTCCTGATGCTGGGCCGCAGGGCACCTGGTTCGATGCAGGACTCCTCCAGGCCGCCACGGCCAATATGCTGTTGACCTGCAACTTTCAAATATCAGGTGAATAAAAAAAGGCCGCCTGGATAAGGCGGCCATTAAATAAAACCAAAGGATTGATGAAGTGGAGGAGTCGATCGCAATTCCTGAGGGAAGACCGGAAAGTGCCATCGACCAAAATCTTCATCGGGGGCAAGTGTACGCATTTTGCCGTCCATCCCAAATCAAATACGTTGATAGAAACTATTGATATCGATTCATGGGCTTCACTTCCTTCAACTGCTAATCGGCCAGGCAATTATTGCACTTGACATCCTCATAAAATTGCCTTCCGATTCACGCGCAGGCGTCTAGTACGGCACGCGCCTGCCATTGTCAATAATCCATAGGTATCTTCATGAATTGCATGGAGTCATTCATATTCACTTCATGTAATTAAATTTATGCAACAAAAAAAGCCACCTCCGAAGAGGTGGCTGAATCAGAGAGTAAGTTGATGGAACCTCTGTTGATTCACGGGGCGAATCGACAGCTCCATGTTCCGTCCAGCACAGGATACTGACCGGTGAAATTGATAAATATTAATCCCATCAATATTCGAAATTGATGATTACAGTTTTTTGAATGATGCAAGACGTGATAACTCTCTGCGCGCATCGCGTCGGCAAAGCCGGCAATCACAACGATAACCAATGGATTTTCCTATCGGCACCGGCGGGCCTCGCTGCTCCCGGTCATCGGTAGTTTCTTGAATTCCTGCCTTTCCCAAGACCAACAAAACCACCATCAGGAGCACCCGTGATGCAACTCAATCCCCTGAGCGCTCTGGCGCTGGCGGTTTCCGCCGCCCTCGCCGTTCCCGCCATGGCCAGTGAGCAATCCGAATCCAAGGGATTCACCGAAGACGCCAGCGCCACCCTGCTGCTGCGCAACGCGTACTTCAACCGGGACTACAAGGACCACACCAACGACGCCAAGACCTGGGGCCAAGGCTTCATTGGCACCTTCGAATCGGGCTTCACCCAGGGCACCATCGGCTTCGGTGTCGACGCCTACGGTCTGCTCGGCGTGAAACTGGACAGTGGTCGCGGCCGCAACTACAGCGCCTTCTTCGACACCGACAGCGATGGCCATCCGGTGGACGACCTCTCCGAAGCCGGTGCGGCGGTGAAACTGCGCTTCTCCAACACCGTGCTCAAGTACGGCAACCAGTTCCCGTCCCTGCCGGTTCTGGCCTATGACGACAGCCGCCTGCTGCCCCAGGCCTTCACCGGTACCCTGCTCACCAGCAAGGAGATCGAAGGCCTGGAACTGAATGTCGGCCGCTTCACCGGCGACAGCCCCATGGGCGACCCGGCGCGCGACCCCAACCGTCTGAAGAGCATCGACGTGTTTGGCGGCAGCTACACCGTCACCGACGACCTGAGCGTGAGCCTCTACCACTCCGACGTGGAGGACCAGTTCAAGAAGTACTACGCCAACGTGAACTACAACATCCCGTTCAACGAGCAGCAGGCGCTGAACTTCGACTTCAACATCTACCGCACCAAATACGACGACGGCTCCGATGCCGCGCTGGCCTTTGGTGGCGACGGCCAGGACGACAAGAACACCCTGTGGAGCCTCGCAGCCAAGTACAGCATCGGCGCCCATGCTTTCATCCTTGCTCATCAGCGCAACACTGGCGACACCGGCTATGCCTACGACTTCGGCGACGGTGGCAGCACCATCTACGTGGCCAACTCCTACTACTCGGACTTCAACCTGGAAGACGAGCAGTCCTGGCAGGTCAGCTACGAGCTGGACTTCGGCGGCTATGGCATCCCCGGCCTGACCTATAAGTTCGCTTACGTGCGCGGCACCGACATCGTTGCCGGTGGCGAAAACGACGGCACCGAGCGCGAGCTGTTCAACCAGTTCAAGTACGTGGTGCAGGACGGTCCGGCCAAGGACCTGTCGTTCAAGCTGCGCAACTCGATTTACCGCGCCGACAACCAAGTGGGCCCGGACCTCAACGAAGTCCGCGCATTCATCGAATACCCCATCAGCATCCTCTGATGCCCCGGTCGTGCCGGTTAGCCGGCGCGACTCCCCTTCCCGAAAACGCTCCAAACCAGAGACGTCCTCCGCACTTCCCGTGCTCCCTGCAAAGCGCTACGAAGAATCGGAGTGTGCGTCTCGTCGATTGTTTCTTAACCATCCCGATTCGCTTGATCTCAATCAATCGCACACGGCCGATTCGGCGTAGAAAAAAGACAGGTTTTCAATACGGAGTACGTAGCCATGTCTCTGCAATCGTGCGCGCATTCTCACGCAGCCCATGCCGGCGACCTTGTCCAGGATCATTGGATCGAGACGCTGGAGGACGGCAGCCATGTCCTCATCCGCCCGTTGCGCCCGGAAGATCGCGAGCGCGAAGCCGAATTCATCCGCGACCTTTCCCCGGAAACACGCCACTTCCGTTTCCTGTGTGCGATCAGGGAAGCCAGCAGCGACCTGCTCGATAACCTGATGGAGGTCGATTACCAACGCAAGATGGCCTACGTCGCCCTGGTGCATCGGGCCGGCAAACTGATCGAAGTCGGAATCAGCCGTTATGCCGCTTCCAACGACCAAGCCCAATGCGAGTGCGTGGTGACCATCGCCGACGGCTGGCAAGACCTGGGCCTGGACAAGATCCTGATGCGCCACCTGATCGACGCCGCTCGCGACAACGGTTTCAAGCGAATGTATTCAATTGACGCCGCGACGAATGTCCGGATGCAACGTCTTGCCCGTGCAATGGGTTTCGTCTGCAAACGCGACCCGCAGGATGCCGCGCAGCTGATCCATAGCCTGGCGCTTTGAGCGAAGGGCTTCACGCCTTTCGGGATACCCCGAGCCTCATGCTCGGCTAAATGGGTGCTGGTCAAAACAAAAAAGGCACGGTAGTTTACGCGCCGGGTGTCTGGATGCGCTTCTGCGCCAGACAGGTTTCATGTGCTGGTCGGGCCGCCGCACAAGCTGCTGAGTATTAGCGACCATGAACCAAGCCCCTTCCCGAAAGGCGCTGCCGGCTGTGCAGCGTATTGCCGACAAGGCATTCTCCGCGTTCGAAAAATTCCTCCATATCGAAGCCGTCAGTGGCATCGTCCTGCTGATCGCCGCGGCGGCTGCGCTGACCTGGGCCAACTCCCCCTACGCCAGCAGCTACGAACATTTGTGGCACATGCCGCTGTCCATTGGCATCGGTGACTTCGTTATCTCGAACTCGCTGCACTTCTGGATCAACGATGCGTTGATGACGGTCTTCTTCCTCGTCGTGGGCATGGAAATCCGCCGGGAAATCCATGAAGGCGCGCTGGCCAACTTCAAGCTCGCCACCCTGCCCATGGTCGCTGCGTTCGGTGGCGTCCTGGTCCCCGCCCTGGTGTACCTCGCATTCAACAGCGCCGATGGATTGCGCCAGGGCTGGGCAGTACCAACGGCCACGGACATCGCATTCGCAGTCGGCGTCCTGGCGCTTCTGGGACGTTCGGTGCCAGCTTCGGTGCGGGTCTTCCTGCTGGCGCTGGCGATCATCGACGACATCGTCGCCGTGCTGATCATCGCGCTGTTCTATTCGGGCGGACTCGACCCACTCGGCTTCGCCATTGCCGCTGCCGGTATCCTGCTGGTGCTTGGCCTGCAACGCATCGGCATTGGTTCGGCCTACGCTTATCTGCTGCCCGGCGCGCTGCTCTGGTTCGGCCTGCTGAAGACCGGCGCCCACCCGACGCTGGCGGGCGTCGTGCTCGGTCTGATGACCCCGGTTCGCCCGGTCAAGGTCATGGACCCGCCCCTGCAGTTGGCTTCGCGAGCCATCAATGAATTTGCCGCGCGCGAACAAGCGCCCAATGGTGGTGCCGAGCTGATGGAGTTCATCAAGCAGCTTCGTCAGGCGCAGCGGGAGCTCCTGCCTCCGGTAACGCGCGTGCAGATGGCCCTGCATCCCTGGGTCGCCTACCTGGTCATGCCACTGTTCGCCCTCGCCAACGCCGGCGTGAGTCTGGCGGGTGTGAACCTTGACCAGGGCGGTTCGCTGGCAGTGCTCTCAGGAGTCGCGCTGGCACTGGTGCTGGGCAAACCACTCGGCGTTCTGTGCAGCAGCTGGCTGATGGTGCGCATGGGCTGGTGCAGCTTGCCACCGGGTATGACCTGGTCGTGGATGGTGCTGATCGGCTGTCTGGCCGGCATTGGTTTCACCATGTCGATCTTCATTGCCAATCTTGCCTTCAACCAACCCGACCTGCTGAGCGCTGCCAAGCTGGGTGTACTGGTGGCCTCGGTTGTCGCCGGGGTGGTCGGACTGCTCTACGGGCGCTTGCTGGTAAAGCGTGCAAGGCGAGCCTGACTACCCTGCAAACTGCCATGGCCACCAATCCGATTGGCGGCCATGGCCTTGAACCGCCGCATCCATTCGCCTGAACTACCCTGCATGGATGCCATCATTGCTTCGCATGCACGGGGCCATGCCCCTCCTCCTTCGCGCTGCGGTTGCGGACCGCTATGACGGTATCAGTGTGATTCATCATCCTGCCGCCCAACGCCTCGAGGGAGCGACGCCATGCCGAACGTCCAATCCGCCAGCCAGGTACCCAACCAGTTCGTCGAATGCACTGGCCGTCGCCTGGCCTACCGAGTGATCGGCGATGGCATGCCAATGGTGCTGTGCCTGCGTTTTCGCGGTGTGATGGACTCCTGGGACCCGGCATTCCTCGATGAGCTCACGGCACAGGGCTTCAAGGTGTATATCTTCGATTACAGCGGCCTGGGGCTGTCCGACGGTACACCCACCTATGACCCGGCATCGCTGGCACGTGACACCATCGAGCTGATCACCACACTGGGACTGGGCAAGGTCGTGCTGGGCGGCTGGTCGCTCGGCGGAATCGCCGCACAGGTGGCCATGCTGCAAGCACCACAGCTCGTCAGCCACCTCGTGCTGCTCGGCACCACACCGCCCGGTCAACTGGTGAAGACTGGCGAGCCGCTGTTCTATGAGCTGGCGCGCCGGGAGAACGACTTCGAGGATTTTGTTCACCTGTTCTTCGAACCGACCTCGCCTGCCAGTCGCGAAGAAGCCCTGCGCTCCGCCGAACGTATCGCCTCGCGCAAGGAGGGCCGATGCCCCGAGGTACCGCACGAATGGGCTGGCCAGCAACTGGGAGAGGGGCCGCGCAACCCGATGTTTCCGCTACAGCCCGCGCTGGATGCACTGCGTAACACCCGTATTCCGGTGATGCACCTCGGCGGCGACCACGACATCGTATTCCCGGTCGAGAATTGGCATGCACTGAGCCGCACCCTGCCAACCCTACATCTCGTCACCCTGCCGAGTACCGGCCACGGGCCGCACCTGCAGTATCCGAGGGCCAGCGCCAGGCACATTGCCGCCTTCGTTTTCGACTGAACGGCACTGCCAAGGGACGTCAGGAATCCGCGTCGATATCGACGGGAACCTCCAGCCCTACCTTCACATTGCTCATGGACACCAGCGTACGGAAGCGCTTGACGTTGTTGCTCTCGAAGAAGAGCTGCCGGGTCAGGTCGGTGTATTGCTCCATGCTCCTGACCGCGAGGACCAGCACGAAGTCGAACTCGCCTGCCACGTAGTAGCACTGCTGCACCTGCGGACAGGCGAGGAAGCTGCGTTTCATCGCATCCAGCAGGTCGAGCCGTTCGCTCTCGACTTCTACTTCCGTGATTACGGTCAGCTGGTGCCCCAATTGCTGCGGGTCCACCAGGGCCACCGTCCTGCGAATCACGCCTTCCTCGTTGAGGCGCTTGAGCCGACGATTGACAGCGGCAGCCGAGAGATTGACCCGGTCGCCCAGCGCCGCCTGGGACAATCCGGCGTCCTGCTGGACTTCCTTGAGCAGCTTGAGATCGAAGGCATCCAGATTCATGGGCAGGGCTCGATTGAGAGTTGATCGAAACGGGGCTTTCTCGAAATAAAAATGCGCAAAGTACCTGTAATCAGAGAAAACAGTGCGTACCCGAGCAATATTATTACGCCATCGACTGATTTGCTTTCCCGGAGCCTGCCTGATGAGTCTTCCTTCCGATGCGCAACCGTTGCAGCTCGACGGTGAAACCCTGCTCAAGCAGATTCGTAGCCTGGGCGAGATCGGCATCGAGCCTGGCCGGGAGGGCCGCACCCGAATCGCGCTGACCGATGCCGATAAAGCCGGCCGTGACCGGTTGCGGCAATGGATGGACGCGCTGGGCCTGAACGTGCGGACAGACCGCATAGGCAACATCTTCGGTACCCTGGGCGCGGATGGCGATCAGCAAGCGCCGCTGATGATTGGCTCCCACATCGACAGCGTGGCTGACGCCGGCGAACTGGATGGCTGTTACGGCGTGCTCGCCGGGCTGGCCGTGGTGCGGGCGTTTCGCGACGCCGCCACGACACCAACCCGCCCGATCACGGTTGCCGCCTTTACCAATGAAGAAGGTGTGCGCTACCAGCCGGACATGATGGGCTCGCTGGTACACGCAGGCGGTCTGGATATTGAAGTCGCGCTGGATACGCTGGGCACCGACGGCACCCGCCTGGGCAATGAACTGGATCGCATCGGTTACGCCGGCGACCTCGAGCCCGGCGCGCTGGCACCTCACGAGTACCTGGAACTGCATATAGAGCAGGGGCCGATTCTGGAAGCCGAAGGTATCCAGATTGGCGTGGTCGAGAACCTGCAGGGCATTTCCTGGCAGCAGATCACCATCAAGGGCAGCGCCAACCATGCCGGTACGACGCCCATGCACCTGCGCCGGGACGCGGGTTGGGTGGCCAGCAGCGTGATCAGCGAATTACGCGAGATAGCAGTCGACGGCACCCTGGCAACGGCCGGCTGCCTGCGCTTGGAACCGAACCTGATCAACGTCATTCCGCGCAAGGCGGTCTTCACGGTGGATCTGCGTCATCCCGATGAATCGCACCTTCGCGTTGCCGAACAGAAGCTGGCGGCTTTGCTGGCACGCATGGCTGACGAAGAAGGCGTCGAGGTCTGGAGCGAGCAATTAGTGCGATTCCAGCCGGTGACCTTCAATGCGGAGCTGGCCGCTGCCATCGAATCCTCGGCCAACCGTCTGGGACTCAGCCACAGGCGCATGACCTCCGGCGCAGGCCATGATGCGCAGATGATCGCGCGCATCGCGCCGGCGGCGATGATCTTCGTGCCCAGTCAGGGTGGCATCAGCCACAACCCTCGCGAGCACACCAGTGACGATCTGCTGCTGGCCGGAGCGCAGGTCCTGCTCGATGTGGTGCAACAGCGTCTTGCCCAGGCCTGACCACCCTTCCCTGTCTTCGTTTCCGGAGTCCACGATGCTGATCGCCAACCCCAAATGCACTCGCCGCCCCTATCCCGACGACTTGCGCGCCATCATGAGCGTGACCCAGGCCACCGAGAGCCGCACCTTGCTTTCCAGCTGGAGCCGCTTCGAGCGCGCGGTCACGCCCTTGTGGCAACTGCCTGACCTTGCGCGTGATCTGGGTGTCGGCCAGGTGCTGCTCAAGGACGAGGCGGTGCGTTCGGCGTTGGGCAGCTTCAAGGTCCTGGGAGCACCCGTTGCACTCGTGCGTCTCATCCTGCGGCGTTTCCCCGATATGGTTTTGGAGCCCCGGGCCTTGCTCGCGGGAAATTTTGCCGAGTCTCTGGCCGAGTTCACGGTGATCAGCGCCACCGACGGCAACCATGGCCGAGCCCTCGCGGCTGCGGCACAAAGCGTTGGTTGCCGCTGCGTGATCGTCCTCCACGCGCATGTCAGTACTGAACGGGAGCAGGCCATCGCAGCCTACGGCGCACGCATTATCCGCATTGACGGCAACTACGACGATTCGGTGCACGAAGCGGCCAGGCTGGCAGCCACAAATGGCTGGACCGTGGTGTCCGACACCTCCTACGAGGGCTACACAGAAATACCCCGCGATGTGATGCAGGGCTACGCGATCATTGCCGCGGAAGCGCTGGAAGCATTGGCGCCGCAGCAGGCCGGATGCCCGTTCAGCCATGTATTCCTGCAAGGCGGTGTTGGCGGCCTCGCGGCCGGGATTGCCAGCTACCTCTGGGAGCGTTACGGCGCCGCGCGACCAACCATGATCGTCGTCGAGCCAACACAAGCCGATTGCCTCTACCAGAGTGCCCTGACCGGAAAGGCAACCCGGGCCAGCGGCTCGGTGGACTCGGTGATGGCCGGGCTGGCTTGCGGTGAAACATCTCCTTTGGCCTGGCAGTTCCTGGAAGGCTGCATCGACCATTTCATGACCGTGGAAGACGCCGAGGCCGTAGCGGCGATGCGCGTCCTGGCCAAGGGAAGCGAACGTGACCTGCCGCTTGTGGCAGGCGAGTCTGCAGTGGCCGGGCTTGCTGGTCTCAGGCAGCTGATGGGCACTCCCCAGGCTGCTGAACTTGGGCTCGACCGCCAGTCACGCGTCCTGCTGATCAGCACCGAAGGGGCCACCGCGCCGGCGCTCTATGCCGAGCTGGTAGGCGAGCCCGCCAGCGCGGTTCTGGCGCGCCAGGAACAATGGTTGCAGGTGCAGTGACGCACTGTCTCAACTACGCCGGGCGTTGCGCTCGACCATGGCCACGATGGTTGCGCGGAGTTCATCCCGCGCCTCCTGCGGCGTGATCTCTCCGGTTGCAGCGGCATGGGACAGTGCCTCCGCCGCACCCAACATGACACGCAACCCGGCCGGGCTAATGCCCCCCTCGCCCGCGAAGGGCGCCAGCGCAGCCCGACACTTTTCCAGGAACACCGACTCGTACTCGCACTTGATGGACTCAAGCTCGGGTGAAGCAGCCAGGGACGCGATCACCCCCGGAATCTCACGCCCCTGGGACAGTACGCATTCGACATAGGACGAGGCGATCACCGCAGCCCTACCCTCCAGCGTCGTCTCGCTGGCCTCCAGCGCCGCATCCATCAGCGCCGTCTGGCGTGTATCGAACTCCACGTACAACGCCGCAAGCAGCCCTCCCCGAGTCTTGAAGTGGTCATAGACCACGGGCTTGGTGACGCCCGCCTGCTCGGCCAATCGGCCCAGGGAAAGCGCATCGGTGCCCTCCTCCCGGACCATCTGCCAAGCGACATCCAGCAGCTGCCGCTGCCGCTCTTCCCGGGATAAACGACGGCGCGGACGCGCCTCTTCATCGAGTGTTGACATGGCTAACCTACCAAACGTAAGTTACCAACCGTAACTTACCAAAAGTAACTTGGCGCACAGGATATCGGGCGCCAGTCTCAGCCGCAATCCACCCGCAGGAGCCCTGCCATGCACGCCCTGATTGTCGTCGCCCACCATGATCCCCGTTCGCTCACCCACAGCCTCGCTGCACAGGTTGCCGATGGACTGAAGCACTCCGGCCATGACTCGGAGATCGCCAACCTTGCCGCGGAGGGCTTCGATCCGCGGTTCAACTTCGCGGATCACGCCGTCCACCGCCACCAAGTGGCACCCCCAGCCGACGTCGCAGCCGAGCAGGCCCGTATCGACCGTTCAGATGCGCTGGTGCTTGTCTTCCCGGTTTACTGGTGGTCGATGCCCGGCGTGCTCAAGGGTTGGATCGATCGTGTCTTTGCCAACGGATGGGCCTTCGAGTACAGCCTGGATGGCGGGCTGAAGAAGAAGCTGCGCCACCTCAAGGTCCATCTGATCGGTGTGGCGGGTGCCGATGCGGGCACCTTCGAACGCCACGGCTATAGCGAAGCGATGAAAACGCAGATCGATCACGGCATCTTCGATTACTGCGGCGCGACGGTACTGACCTCTGCGGTGTATTTCGAGTCGGAATCCAATGACCCGGCGCCCTACCTGGAAGCGGCTCGATCCATCGGACTGAAACTGTTCGAGACCGCTGCCAGGCCCGAGTTGATTGAAGCAGTCTGAACCGGCGGACACCCTATGCAGCCGAATGGGATTCCTCTTCCAGGCATTCTGCCAGGATGGAAAGCTCAACTTCGGCTGCACTCAACTCGGCAGCTCCGGCGATTTCCCAACGATCCTTGAGTACCAGCAGGTCCGCCTCCTGATCGGCTTTCAGGCACCACTGGAAGTGGTCGTGCCAATCGCCCAAGGCGGACTGCACGGCCTTCAGCGCCGTAACCGCGTCATGCCCGATTGGGGAGAGTTTGGGGTAAGCCTCATGGGCATAACGCATGCGTTTGACCAGGAGGCGCAAGGCGTGGCGATCGAATGCCGGATCGGCAAGGGATTCGCGTAGACGTTGCAACTGCCGTTGCAGGCGAATCTTCACCCGTTCGCGAAGGTTGTCGAGCTCACCATTGAGCTCTGCCTCGCGCATCCGTGCTGGCCAGGCATCCAGCACCGCCATGAAACGCTGCAGCGTGGCGCTGCGTTCGATGATGGCGTAGTGGGACTCCAGCAGGTGCCTGCGGCGCTCCGCCTGATCAACGAAACCCTGCCGCTGGAGTTCAACGATCAGCACTTCGAGGTCGCGCACCGGAGTCGTCAGCCGGCCGACGTCAGCGGCTGCCGGCTGACGACTCCTTGGGCGCTGCCAGACGACGCATGGGGCGCAGCAGGCTGCGCAATTTACGCAGATGGATTCGCAGGTCATGTAGCGCTTCTTCATCCGTCCGGCAGGCAAGTCGCGCATATGCGTGATGAAGCCCGACTTCCAGTCCCAATACATGAGCGATCACCGAATCGATGAATGACATCCTGGCTACTCTTCGAGACAAGGTCCGAGGAGCGTAGCTGTCGAACATGAGAATGATGTTGCACCAGGTCAAATTTCGATTCTGGCCCGGCATGGACAGGGTCGGCGGGGATGTGGCAGCGTCCGGGCGATATGTAGCCAGGAGCGTTCGACATGATCGGCAAGACGGAAGCGATAGCGCGATTCATCCAGCAGGAATTCCCCCAGACCCGCGTCGTGGTCGACGAAGTGTGGGATCGCAGTGCGCGTGTTTCGCAGGAGGTCGATGAGTCCGACCTGCGGCCCGGCGGCACCGTTTCCGGCCCCACCCTGATGGCACTTGCCGATGTGGCGCTCTACGTCGCCCTACTGGGCGAGATCGGCATCGTTCCCCTGGCCGTCACCACCAGCCTCACCATCAACTTCCTGCGCAGGCCCGAAGCGCGCAAACGCATCATTGGCGAGTGCCGGTTGATGAAGGTCGGCAAGACCCTGGCAGTGGGCGAGGTTTCGCTCTTTTCGGAAGGTCTGGAGGAGCCGGTGGCCCATGTCGTGGGTACCTACTCCATCCCGCCAGCCTCGACGCGCTGAAGGCTCCGGCTACGGAACCGCCAGTTACAACCGTTAGCGCCCTTCTCCGGTGGCCCTGGGCATCCTGTTGTGCCGCCGGACGAAGCCGTCCTCCATCCGGCACCCCATGGATGCTCAGGTGGCGCATGCCCGCTACAATGCGCCACCCGCACCCGTGCCGGACGTGATTGCCATGCCCTTACCCAAAAACCAATTAGAACTGCTCAGCCCCGCCCGTGATGTGAACATCGCCCGCGAGGCCATCCTGCATGGCGCCGACGCCGTGTACATCGGCGGCCCAAGCTTCGGCGCCCGCCATAACGCCTGCAACGAAGTGGCGGATATCGCCAAACTGGTGGAGTTCGCCCACCACTTCCATGTGCGCGTATTCGTCACCATCAACACCATCCTCCACGACGACGAGCTGGAGCCGGCGCGCAAGCTGATCCACGAGCTGTACGACGCGGGCGTCGATGCGCTGATCGTGCAGGACATGGGCGTGCTCGAACTGGACATCCCGCCCATCGAGCTGCACGCCAGCACCCAGACCGATATCCGCACCCTGGAGCGAGCGAAGTTCCTCGACCAGGCCGGTTTCTCCCAACTGGTGCTCGCCCGCGAACTGAACCTCAAGCAGATCCGTGCCATCGCCGATGAAACCGATGCCGCTATCGAGTTCTTCATCCATGGCGCGCTCTGCGTCGCCTTCTCCGGTCAGTGCAACATCTCCCACGCCCAGACCGGACGCAGCGCCAACCGGGGCGACTGCTCCCAGGCTTGCCGCCTGCCCTACACCCTGAAGGATGATCAGGGCCGCGTGGTGGCCTTCGAGAAGCACCTCCTGTCGATGAAAGACAATAACCAGAGCGCCAACCTGAGTGCCCTGGTGGACGCCGGAGTGCGCTCCTTCAAGATCGAAGGCCGCTACAAGGATGCGAGCTACGTCAAGAACATCACTGCGTACTACCGCCAGCGCCTCGACGGCATCCTCGCCGAGCGTCCCGATCTGGCCCGTGCCTCCAGCGGCCGTACTGATCACTTCTTCGTACCGGACCCGGACAAGACCTTCCACCGCGGCAGCACCGACTATTTTGTCACCGAGCGCAAGATCGACATCGGCGCCTTCGACACGCCGACCTTCACCGGTTTGCTGGTTGGCCAGGTGGAGAAAGTCGGCAAGCGCGACCTCATTGCCGTGACCCATGAGCCGCTGTCCAACGGCGACGGTCTCAATGTGCTGGTCAAACGTGAGGTCGTGGGCTTCCGGGCTAACATCGCCGAACTGAAGGGGGAGTTCGAGGAAGAAGGCGAAAAGCGCTGGCGCTACCGCGTCGAGCCCAATGAAATGCCGGCCGCCCTGTCCCGGCTGCGCCCCAATCACCCGCTCAGCCGCAACCTGGACCACAACTGGCAACAGGCGCTGCTGAAGACCTCGGCGGAACGCCGGGTTGGCGTCGACTGGAAGGCCAGTCTGCGCGAAGACGGCCTCGAGCTGACCGCCACCAGCGAGGAAGGCGTCAGCGCCCATGTCAGGCTGGACGGTCCGTTCGGGGCGGCTAACAAACCCGAGCAGGCCCTGGAGCAGCTGCATGACCTGCTGGGCCAGTTGGGTACCACCAGCTATCACGCCCAGCGCATCGAACTGGATGCGCCCCAGGCCTATTTCATCCCCGCGTCCCAGCTCAAGGCCCTGCGCCGCGAGGCGATCGAGGCACTGACCGAGGCCCGTGTAGCCGCCCACCCCCACGGCAGCCGCAAGGCCGTCAGCGTGCCGCCGCCGGTGTATCCAGAGGCGCACCTGTCGTTCCTGTACAACGTCTACAACCAGAAGGCGCGCGACTTCTACCATCGCTACGGTGTGCAGTTGATCGATGCGGCCTACGAGGCGCACGAAGAAGCTGGCGAAGTCCCGGTGATGATCACCAAGCACTGCTTGCGCTTCTCGTTCAACCTGTGCCCGAAACAGGCCAAGGGCGTGACCGGTGTACGCACCAAGGTGGCGCCGATGCAACTGGTCCACGGGGATGAAGTGCTGACCCTGAAATTCGACTGCAAGCCCTGCGAAATGCACGTGGTGGGCAAGATGAAGGGCCACATCCTCGACCTGCCGCAACCGGGTAGCGCAGCGAGCAATGTCGTGGGCCAGATCACCCCGGACGACCTGCTCAAGACCATCCGCCATCGCGGGCCGCACTGAGTTCTGGCACCCGCTTTCAGGGAGGGCCGCGCCATGGATAACACCACTGGCCGGCCTTACCGCCGACGTGGGCTAGCCGTGCATCTGCTGCGAAGCTGAATCTGGCGCCGCCCCGCTAGCCCCGACGCATTATGCAGACAGGGCCGCCGAGGCGGTTTCAGCTCATCACACCCACTGATCGTTGCGCTTGCGCCGCACGCGCAGGAAGGTCGGCAGGATCAGCCCGGCCAGGAGACCTGCACCGGCGATGCTGCCGCCGTAGACCATGTAGCGCATCAGCACTTGCTTGTTCTCGTCGCCCAACTGCGCCTGTGCATCACGCAGTTCAGAGCGGGCCTGGGTCAGCTCGGCATCCAGCGCCGAGCGCGCGGCCTGCAACTCGTCGATGAGCTTCTTGCGTGCATCCAGTGTCTCCTGCATGCCCTGTACACGGGACTTCCACGAATCATCGATGCCGGCGAGCTGCGCGCTGAGCTCGCTCACTTTCTGCTCAAGCTGCGGCAGACGCTCGACCTGGCCGGGTACTTCCTGCAGGTCGCGGCTGGGAATCCACACACTGCTGCCATTCTCACCACGAACCTGGCTGTATTCGCCCTGGGTCGTGAGCAGCTCGACCTTCTGCCCGGAGGTCAGCGTACCCACGATGCGATATCCGTCAGTCGGACCACTACGAACATAGGTCGTCAGGCTATCGCTCACCCAGCGCGTGTTGCCAGCGGGCTCCTCGGCCTGGGCCGGTGCCCCGGACATCAGCAGGCCACCCAGCATGAGGGCGCCGAGGGCACGGGACTGGAGCGGGGAAACACGGGCGTGGAAATGACGGGACAGGGTCATGGGCAATCTTCACATGGCGATGGGACAAAACCCGGCAAAACGGGCACGTAAAAAGCCGGCCGGGCAGATTGCTCCAGAGAGGTAAGCGATCAGGATGGAACGGAAGGCAGCGCAGTCGCCCAGGTAGCGAAAGGCCATGCAATCCACCCCGTGGGCCGACAGCAGACAGACAGCGTGCGAACGGATTGAGTTCACTCGTGGGAAGGATGTGGGATGGACGGTCCGTCCATGCGCTCCGGCCCCTTGCCTGAATTGCGGGAACTCACGGAAGGTGCAGCGCCCCGGGAAACGGGGCACTGTGGGATATAAAGGGTTTCAGAGGGTGGTGATGACGCGTTCAGATGGCAGACGCGATTTGGGCAGTGCGGCGTTGAAGTCCTTCTCGCTGCGGTGACCCAGCGCCACCAGCACCACGCTGGTGTAACCCTGCTCGCGAAGGCCCAGCTCGGTATCCAGCGATTGCACATCGAAGCCTTCCATCGGCGTGGCATCCACGCCAACAGCGGCGGCGCCGAGCAGCAGCGTGCCCAGGGCCAGGTAGGCTTGCTTCTCCATCCAGTGCTGCAGGTCCTTGCGCTCGAAACGGTGCAGGTTCACGTAGGTCTGCCGCGTGCGTAGCTGGCCGGCACGAGCTTCGTCGTCACGGAAGCGGCCGTCGTCCTGCTCCTGCTGGAGTACCTGCGCCAGATGGGCATCGGTCATGTCTGTGCGGGCACAGATGAGGATCACGTGTGAAGCATCCAGCACCTTGGGCTGGTTGTACGCATAGGGTCCCTGGGTACCTTTGGCCATGCGGGCCTTGCCTTCCGCGCTGCCGGCGACGATGAAGTGCCAGGGCTGGGAGTTGACCGACGACGGCGCCTGGCGGAGCAGCGCCAGCAGCTCGTCGATGGTCGACTGGGCGATGCGCCGGGCCGGATCGTATGCCTTGGTGGTATAGCGCTGGCTGGCGAGGGAAGCGGGATTCATGGTTGCACTCCGGTTATCGGTGACGGTATGGGCACGGAGTGTGACGAGGATGTACAACCACAAACAGCCGCGGGAGGACGAAGGACTTTCAAAGGAAACACGAAAATGGCCAAATTCAGTGTGGTTATTTTCGCGTCATTAACGACTGCCAAACCGCGCGAGCAATCAGAACCTGTGACTCAACATCACCCCACCGCCGGAGTCCGGACTGGCATCGGAAAAGCCTGCCAGCGCGTACACCTGGACCTTCCATTGGGCGTCGAGTCTCTGGGTCAGGAACAGGGTGAACTCCTGGATTTCATCGCCATCGGAAGTCACTTTCTGTCGCCAGTCATAGGCAGCGCCAATGGAAGTCGCCGGCGCCACGCGCGTGACCAGGCCCAGCGAGGCGAAGATCGGGTCGCGAAAGTCGGTGTCCGACGGATCGCCGAACTTCTTCCAGCCCAGCGTGGCGAAGCCACTGAAACCGCCGAAACCCTGCGTCAGGTCCACCTGTGCCGAATAGTCGGTCTCGCCCGTGCCGAGGCAATGATCCTCATCGGCCGTCGGTAGCTTCACCTTGCCGATCAGGTCCAGCAGCAGGCTGCCCCCGTCACTGCCATCCAGCAACGCATAGTCGGCGCTGGCCACCGTGTCGCCGAGGCCACTTTCTTCGCTGCCGCAGTCGCCTGCCAAGGGTTCTCCATCCGGCCCCACGGCGGGATTGGTGATATGCAGGTAAGGGATGGTCAGCTTGTAGATCATCGGGCCGGTTTCATACTTGCCGACCACCGGGACATACCAGGTTTCACTGACGGTCGGGGTTCCGTACTTTCCTCGTGAGTAATCGAGCCCCGACGTAATCGTGAAATCATCCGCCAGGGCCGGCGCCGCGAGGAAGACCAACAGGATCGGGGAAATCATGCGCGTAGGTGCCATGCTTACCTCGTTGCGCTCAAGACGTCGGAATCCACACTTGGCACCCCAACTGACCGGGGAACACCTTCCCCAGATTAGCTTTCCTTTCGGATTCCGCTCTCGCGCACCGCCCGGCACCAGCAGCGCGGGACGACAGGGCTAGTGGGGACCGGACCGGTCCACTCGCTCCACCTCTTCCGGGCGCTCCACCGTCTCTGGACGTTCGACCTTCTCAACCCTTTCGGGCTTCTCAACGCGCTCCACACGTTCGATCTTTTCCACGCGCTCCGGTTTATCAACCTGCTCGGGGCGCTCGATCTTCTCGATCCGCTCGATTCGCTCGACGCGCACGCCATTCTCGAAAATCTCGATCCGCTCGCGGGTTTCCACGCGGTCAGCAGACTCGCGCGTTTCTATCCGTTCCCGGCGTTCCAGTTCGCCAGATGCCGACTCTACCTCCCGCTCTATCCTTTCTCGCGTCTCGCCTCCACCGTCGCGGCCGCTGGATTCAGTCCTCACCCGCTCCACCGAATCATGGCCGCCGCTTCCGGAGTTCCCGCTCTCGTGTCGTTCCGACTCCGCCGAGCCGGAACCCGACCCGCTGTGATCCGAGCCGCGGCGAATGGAGCCGTCGGGGTTGTCGCGGACGAATTCGACCCGCTCGGCATGGATGCTCCGCCCTGCCCTGATAACCCCGGCAACGCGTACGCGCTGGTCGACCGCCAGCTCATTTGAACGCCCGCCGGCGAATGAAGTGCCATGCCCCAGTTGCACAGTGAATCCGCCCAGCTCGACACGGTCCCCCTGCTGCTTGTGCACCAGCCCTTCCACGAGGACATTGCGTACGCGTCCCTCGAACGGCAGCCCCGGATCGACCCGACTCTGGACGACATCCAGCTGGCGGCCGTTCCAGTTGCCTCGTACAAGCACCTCTGTTTTGGGTGCCAGCCGTTTGTTACTCAGCGCCAGCCCCTGTAGTTCACCTGGCCGCTCGATGGCACCGATCGCGCTTGCCTGGGCGAGCTTCGGTGCCCGATCGATCCGGCTGGCCACGACTTCGCCAACGGAATTACGCAGTCCGCTGACCCGCACCGCATCGCCTACTCGCAGCCCTGCCGTCACACGCGCCCCGTCGGCAATGCGTACCGGCTGCCCCATCACCCGCAAGGGAACGCTGCCCGCGGCGACCTCGGTTACCGGACCCTCGTAGGCATGGAGGATGGCAATACTCCGGGCCACCAGCCCTCTTGCCGATCGGTGGGCTTCCACTGCAACCACCTGACCGATCGCCAGTTGCTTGCTGCTGGCCGGCAGCCCGTTTTCGCTGAGCGACACCTTGGCGTCGTAGTGGACTTCCACGCCATTGACGCAGATGGAGCCAAAGCCGGTGATGGTTCCCACGATGCCGGTCCCGCCGATGCCGCCGTCATCGACGGGGGCCCCTGTGCCACCGATCCCGCCATGCTCCGCGGGTGCGACTGGTGCCCCAGTGCCGCCTATTCCGCCGGTGGCAACAGCGCCTGTGCCGCCCATTCCCCCCGGATCGAGGCACACGGGTGCCGCCACCGCCACGGGAGCAACGAACAGCAGCGTCCCGCCCAGCAATGCCAGGGCGCACAGGAGACGTAAGGCGATTCTCATGATGAGCGGCCTGTTTTCGGCCTGGAGGCGTCCGGTGGATTGCCTTCAGTGTAGAAATAGAGGCCGATGGTGATTCGCTGCCGCGCCTCGGGCTCCGGCACGTCCCTTTCTTCCAGTTCCGAGGCCAGCTGGTTGAACCCGATCAGCACTTGCATGCCTTCAGTGCTGACCGCCTGGCGCAGCTGCTGGACCGCGGCGGACGACAAGCTGTCGTAGTGGACACTCCGCTCGAAGAAGGGCTCCCCCCCTTCGGTAAGGTTGTGCACGGCCGCGCAAGCATGGTCATGCAGGTTGTGACGGAAATAGACGGCCTTCTCATCGAACCCGCGCTGCGGAATGAAGGCCATGGTTTCCAGGTGCACACAGTCCTGCTCGTCTATCCGCACAATGCCCAGGCGCAGCCACTCGTCCAGCACAACGCGGGCGCGGATATCCTTGCTGACTGTCGCGACCAGTCCATCGAACGAGCATTCACCGCCGCTGCTGGCGAGTCGCGCCAAAGGCAATGGTCGGCCGGGCTGCTTGCAGAACGGTGCATTGTTCAGCCAGACGCTGACCAGGTGGGCACCGAGGGAGATATTCTCCGGTAGATGGTTTTTCTCCTCGGCCGCCCCGCTGCGCAAGCGTCTGACATCCTTGCGATGGACGCCGGTGAGCAGGCTGATCCTGCTGTCGCTAGGCGGTTTGTCATCCAGCCGGAATTCACGCTCGGCCACGTTGACGAAAATTTCCTTGAGCATTTCGGCGAAGCAGTTGTAGGTGACCCCTTTCCTCAGCATCAGCCTCACCAGCGGGCGCATCACGTGCTGTAGCGCCGGCAACAGCGAGGGCGGGAAAGCGGGTAATTGCATTCAAGGCGCTCCTGTCGAAATGAATACAAATGAACGCGCGGGCAGACGTCCCGGCAGCCTGCCCTGAACGTCTCCCGCTATTGTCGACGGCGTTGATCGTCGCCCCCGATCCTTCAGGCAATCACATCCGTCACCCTGGTCAGGCCGGCTACACAAGTCCCTGTGCCACTCCGAGTCTTGTATAGCAGTGGCCTGGCCGCTCAGGCACCGCCGCGATCATCGCCGACGTCATGGTCAGGCCCATCGTCTGCGCCTTGGCCCACGCCATGTGCTTCGCCCAGATCGTGATCGGGACCGTCATCCGCCCCCCGTCCCACACCGTGCGCTTCGCCGACATCGTGATCAGCACCATCGTCGGCACCATGGCCTACGCCATGTGCTTCGCCAACATCGTGATTCGCACCATGGTCGTTGCCACGACCGCTGTGCGCACTGCCCGGTCCACTGTTGCCACCCTGACCACCGGCGTCGCCGTCGCCGCTGTGACCTGACCCGCTGTGACCACCGCCATCCCCGCCGTGGCCACTCCCACCACTTCCACCACCGCCGCCATGGCCACCACCGCCGCCGCCATGACCACCACCGCCACCGCCGTGACCACCACCGCCACCGCCATGACCACCACCGCCACCGCCATGACCACCACCGCCACCGCCATGACCACCACCGCCGCCGCCACTGCCACCGCCGCCACTGCCACCGCCACCGCCACCACCGCCACTTCCTCCATCTTTTGCATAAGCGCTGGAGAAGCCGCCGATGTAGTCAGGGACTAGAACGGTCGAAGCCGATAGAACGCCGCCAATGGCGAGCGCCAGCAAACACTTCTTGAGCAGCATGATGAACCTCCGAACGGAGTTGCGTAGTCATCTCCCTATCGAACGCAAGAAATGGAAATTGGGTTACCGCTTCCTTAGAGCCACTGACCAACCAGCTCGACCTCCGCATACGACCTTGTAGTCAATTTCAGAATTCGCATGAGGCGTGTCAGCCGGTTTGTATTTTGTTGTGGGATTTTTTCCCACACCTTGAGGCTAGTCCCGGTCGCCCGAGTGTCAACGACCGATCATCCGGAGTTCTGCTCATTGTCAAGGGCTGCATTTGTAGGAGCGAGCTTGCTCGCGAAACTCCCGAGCCTGCCCATTCGCAAGCAAGCTCGCTCCTACATATTCGGTCTGCGCAGAATCCATGCTTCCAGACTGCGCTAGCGGCCAGGCCCGCCATACTTGGCAGCAACGCCCTCCTCGCCTGGAAGCCGGACATGAAGCCTCGGTCCCTCATCAAGTTCGTTCTGGTCGTTGCCGTGTGCGTCTACGCGGCGGTCTTTTTCGCCTATTGGGCGGCGTTCAAGGGGCTGCCCCTTTCACAGCACCAGGACATCTGGGGGTAATTCGGCGGCTACATCGGCGGTCTGCTGACTCCAGCGCTGTCCTTCCTGGCACTGATCGCCCTGCTCTTCACCATCGTGCAGAACCAGACGGAGCGGGAGGGAACCCGCAAGGAAGCCGCTCGCAGTGCAAGCGCCTTGGCGCAGCAGGTCGAACACTTCGAGCGCAAGGAAAAGGTGGATGAGCTGGTACGGCTGTCAGAGCAGCTGCATGGGGACATTGGCAAAGTGATGTCGATCGAACTCACGGTGACCGTGCCCAAGGCGGGCGCTATAGAGCCTGTCGCAATCACTGAGAGCATCGGTCACCTGCTCTCGGGCCGTTCGACGAATGAGCTGCTGTTCATCCCCATGGCCATGCAGCAGGGCAGCTTCAGCCATTACTTCCATCTGATGGCGGGCTGGATAGATGCGCCGACCGAGTACATGCAGCAGTATACGAGTCTGACCCGCAGCAAAATCCTGCCGCGGTTCTATGCATTGAGATACACACCCTCGGCGCGATTCCTGGAGGGCTTTCATTACGTCCATGGCAGCGTGGTCGAATACCTGGAGAGCACCCTGCCGGAGAACGCCCGCTGAAGTAATGTGCCCCTGAAATGCCACGCCGCCGACAGGGATGCCCTGTCGGCGGCGTGGGTCAGGGAAGTGACGAGGCAGGCCTGTAAGGACCTGCCTTACTCACCCTTGCTTCAGGTCGTAGCGGTCCGCATTCATCACCTTGGTCCAGGCGGCGACGAAGTCGCGCACGAAAGCCTGTGGCGAGTCGGAACTGCCGTAGATTTCCGCGATCGCTCGGAGCTGGGCATTGGAGCCGAAGATGAGGTCCACCACAGTGGCGGTCCACTTGGGTGCGCCGCTGTTGCGGTCACGACCTTCCAGCACAGTCGGATCGGACGCGGACCTTTCCCATTTGGTACGCATGTCCAGCAGGTTCACGAAGAAATCGTTGGTCAACGTTTCCGGACGCTTGGTGAAAACACCGTGCTGGGACTTGCCGAAGTTGGCGCCCAGTACGCGCAGGCCGCCAACCAGCACAGTCATTTCCGGAGCGCTGAGCCTCAGCAGTTGGGCCTTATCCACGAGCATTTCCGCCGTCGAACCTTCGTAGCCTTTCTTGGCGTAATTGCGGAAGCCGTCGGCGAGCGGCTCCAAGGGCGCGAAGGACTCCACATCGGTCTGCTCCTGCGAGGCATCGGTGCGGCCGGGCGCGAAAGGCACGGTCACATCAACACCGGCTTTCTTCGCCGCGGTTTCGATACCCACGCCACCGGCCAGCACGATCAGGTCGGCGAGCGAGACTTTCTTACCGGAGGCATTGAAGTCCTTCTGGATACCTTCCAGGGCAGCAATTACCTTGGCCGCTTCAGCCGGCTGGTTGACCTCCCAGTCCTTCTGCGGAGCCAGGCGCAGGCGAGCACCATTGGCACCGCCGCGCTTGTCGCTGCCGCGGAAGCAGGATGCGGCAGCCCAGGCGGCGCCGACCAGTTCGGAAACCGATAGGCCGGTCCCAGCGATCTTCGCCTTCAGGGTGGCAATGTCCTGTTCATTCACCAGTGGATGGTCGACAGCTGGAACCGGGTCCTGCCAGATCAGCTCCTCCTGCGGCACCAGCGGACCGAGGTAACGGCTGCGTGGCCCCATGTCGCGGTGGGTCAGCTTGAACCAGGCGCGGGCGAAGGCATCTGCCAACTCCTGTGGGTTGTCCTTGTAGCGGCGAGAGATTTTTTCGTAGACAGGGTCCATGCGCATCGCCATGTCAGCGGTGGTCATCATGGGCGCATGGCGCTTGCTGGGATCGTGGGCATCCGGCACGAGGCCGTCTCCCGTTGTCCCTTGGGGTTTCCACTGGTAGGCGCCAGCCGGGCTCTTGGTCAGCTCCCATTCGAAACCGAACAGCGTTTCCAGATAACTGTTGTCCCATTGGGTCGGTGTCGGCGTCCAGGCGCCTTCCAGGCCACTGGTGATGGTGTCGCTACCCATGCCGGTTCCGAGGGCGTTCTTCCAGCCAAAGCCCATGTCGGTGATATCGCCGGCCTCCGGTTCAACACCGACGTTCGCTGCATCGCCAGCGCCGTGGCACTTACCGAATGTGTGACCACCGACGGTGAGGGCCACGGTTTCCTCGTCGTTCATTGCCATGCGGGCAAAGGTCTCACGGACGTCGCGGCCAGAGCCCAGCGGGTCCGGATTTCCGTCCGGACCTTGCGGGTTCACGTAGATCAGGCCCATCTGCACGGCAGCCAGCGGATTTTCGAGTTGCCTGTCCCCGGTGTAGCGACTGTTGGGTTTGTCGCTGGTCGCCAGCCACTCATGCTCGGCACCCCAGTAGACGTCGTCCTCGGGTTCCCAGACATCCACGCGCCCTCCGGCGAAGCCGAAGGTCTTGAATCCCATGGATTCCAGCGCAACGTTGCCGGTCAGGATCAACAGATCGCCCCATGACAGCTTGTTGCCGTACTTCTGCTTGATCGGCCACAACAGGCGGCGCGCCTTGTCGAGGTTGCCGTTGTCCGGCCAGCTGTTGAGCGGTGCGAAACGCTGGTTGCCTGTGCCCGCGCCGCCGCGGCCATCGGCGATGCGATAGGTGCCGGCAGCGTGCCAGGCCATGCGGATGAACAGCGGGCCGTAATGGCCGTAGTCAGCGGGCCACCAGTCCTGCGAGTCGGTCATCAGGGCGTGCAGGTCCTTGATGACGGCATCGAGGTCGAGGGTCTTGAATGCTTCGGCATAGTTGAATTCCGCCCCCAGGGGGTTGGACGCTGCCGAGTGCTGATGAAGGATCTTGAGATTAAGTTGGTTGGGCCACCACTGCGCATTCGATGGCATAACACCCGCGATCACATTTTTCCCTGAGAACGGGCACTTTGCTTCGCTAGACATGCTTATCTCCTCTCATTTTGTCTTCAGCCAACCACTCTATTCAGCTTGGAATCCAGGTACCGACCCAGCCAATAGGTTTTGGAAATGGCATTGATAGTAGACAAGGAATGTGAAACCCATATTGGAGGAGCCCGCTGGCGCAAGGCCCGCGGCGCTGGCGGTGAAGGGATATCCCACGGGATATCAAGGGTTTCCAGGGCTTAGCACGGGGAGTGCTGGGGGCGATCGGCAAGATAATGAAACGATCTTTCAGCCATAGTCGAATTCAATCGTCTGGCCCGTCAAAAGGCTCGCAGGAAAGGGGCAGCCAACCTGCGAGCCGCGACGCGGGTACAGGGTCAGTCGATCTGGTACTTCTCCCGCACCAGATGGCCGATGCCCATCCGGTCGAGCACGTCCATCGGGCACAGCAAGGTCACGCGAACCGTACCGGGCAAGCGACTGATCTCGATGGAGCCGGTAATGGTGGCGCGATTGAGCACCTCGTCGTAGGGCAACCCGGTGGCCGCTGCGGCGCGCTCCAAGCCGTTTTCGGTGGCGGCGTTCAGGTTCTTGCCACTGCCGATGAAGGTAATCGGGCCGTTGCGTTCGACTTCGTGCTGACCCCAACGCGCACCCAGATCCTGGACCTTGCGGCGCTGCTCGGCGGTCATCGGCCGAGCCATGGGTGGCAAGTCATCGAGGTTCTGCAGGAGAATCGGGCCTTCCAGCGTCAGGTTCTTGATCACCTCAACCGTCAGCTCGGTTTCCCCTGATACGTCCGTCGCGTGTCCGGCGATCTCGCCATTACCTTGCTGGGCATGCATGTCGCCCATGTAGACGCCGGCCCCCGGCACCTTTACCGGGCAGATCAGGATGCAGCCCTCGCGCACTGAATTGGTGTCCATGTGGCCATCGGTCTTGGCCGCATGCAGTTCTTCTTCGCTCAGGCCGTAACGATGAGGCGCCCCGACCAGGTACTGGCCGAAATCGGCGCAGTTGTGCGAGTCGGGAATGTCACGGGACGGCGTGGTGCCGATGTTTCCAAGGAACGGCCGCATGTGGGCCGCCACGCCGGGCATGTCAGCGCGGGCCAGCGAGAGGATCGAATGCTGCTCGGCGAGCGCCGGCAAGGCGGACATCTGCGAGGCATCGCCGGCCAGGCCGTTGGCCACCTCCTGGTTGACGGTCAGGCTGACCTGGTTCTCCTGGTCCAACACGATCACGTAGCCGTGGCCGAAGCGGAAGGCGCTGACCTCCGCACCGCAGTTATTGCAGCGGATCGCGTCCTCTCCTATGCCTTCGACATGGCTGGCCGGATGTTCGGTGCCGCACTTCGCGCAGAATTTCGAGACGAAGGGGTCGCCGTGGTAGCGGCCCTCGACGAACTTCATCACCCCGGACGAGGTGGCCAGCGAAGTCACCCGCATCCGGATGATCTTCAGCGCCACTGCATCGCCCACTTCGGCCCCCTCGATCGCAACGGGTTGCGTCACTTCATGGCCGCCCTGGAATGCCGGGGTGATCATAGGTCCCCAACAGCCTGGAGGCGTGCCGGTGATCAGGGTGCCGCCATTCGCCAGTGGCCCCAGCATGGGCAGGCTGGGCCCGACGATGCCGTTGGTGTAGGTGCGGACATTGAGTCGGTCGACGGCCGGCTGGTTGGATTTCGTATCAGGCAGGCTTCTGGTCATTGGGTACCCCATCGATGGTAATCAGCGTAGGTCCGGTGCCTCGTCAATCAGCAAGACGTTGGTGCGCCCGGGAACGATGAGTAGATCGCGCATCTGTGTCGGGGATGTATTGAACGGACCAGGGAATGACATGCGGATGTAACGCCGCGGCATCCATACACAGGCAGATACACAGGCCTGGGGCCACAGGGGAAACGCCACGACCACTAGGCCGGAAGTTCCCGGTCGGAGGTGCTGGCGGACTAGTCTTATCCCCGTCCGACCAGCTCGAACGTGATTGAAAAGCAGTCCCCAGCACACTTCGCGGAGGGCTCCATCATGACCAAGATCGAAAAAGTCCTGTACACGGCCAAGGTCCACACCACCGGTGGGCGCGACGGTGCATCCGTCAGCTCCGACAAGCGCCTGGACATCAAGCACTCTTCCCCTGGCGGCCCCGGAAATGGCACCAACCCGGAGCAATTGTTCGCCGCAGGCTGGTCGGCCTGCTTCATCGGAGCCATTGGCGTGGTGGCCAGCAGAATGAAGGTCGCCGTCCCGAAAGATGTGGCCGTCGATGCAGAAGTCGACCTTGGCACCGCCGGCAATGACTACTTCATCCAGGCGCGACTGAATGTCAGCCTGCCCGGAATGGATCGCGAGACCGCTCAGGCCGTGGTCGACGCCGCTCACCAGACATGCCCCTACTCCAAGGCCACGCGAGGCAACATACACGCCGAGGTCAAACTGGTCTGAACTCGCTTGCGCGCCCCTCCGGGAGGCGGGGCGCCCTCCTCACACCTTCCACTCCCGCTTGCACTCCATCAGGAAATCGACGAAGGCACGCAGACGCAGCGGTACATGCCTCCCATGGGGGTACAACAAGGTGTAGGGGCGGGAGCGTCCACCAAACTCCTGGAGCACCTCTACCAGCGAGCCCTCCTCCAGATCCTGTTCGACGATGAAGCGATAGGTCTGGAACAACCCGGCGCCGTGCCTGGCCAGGGTCACCCCGCCCAGCACGTCATCCGAGCAACAGTAATTGCCGCTGGCGAAGATCTCCCGCTCCTTCCCGTTCTCGGTAAACAGCCAGGAGATACGCCGCCCGCTACTCGGCAGTTCGAACTGAATGCAGTCATGCTGTTGGAGATCATCCAGGCTGGTAGGGGTTCCCACGCGGGCGAGATATTCCGGTGTAGCGATCACGACCAGTCGGGAATCTTCGAGATGTCGGGCGATCAACGTCGAGTCTGGCTGGGCGCGCACGCGGATCGCCAGGTCGTAGCCTTCCGCGACGAAATCGATATTGCGGTTGCTCAAGTGGATGTCGATCGTCACGCCGGGATGACGTTCGCGAAAGCGCGACAACAGCGGAAGGATGCGGTAGTGGCCATAAGTGGTGGGAATGCTGATGCGAAGTTCGCCGGTGGGCTCGAGCTGCTTGCCCATCACCTCGCGCTCGGCCTCAACCAGCTGGGTCAGGGCCTGCCGACACTGCTCGAAGTAGGTTCGACCGCTTTCCGTGAGACGGATGCTGCGCGTGGTGCGCACGAACAGACGCGTCCCCAGGCGCTCTTCGAGACGCGATATCGATCGGCTCACGGCGGCCGGAGTGACTCCCGCCGACAGCGCCGCAGCCGTGAAACTCCCCGCCTCCGCGGCAAGACAAAAGAGCTCGATACTGCCCAGCTGGATGTCATCGAAATGGCGTTTCACGATTCATTACACCGAGTATCAAGTGAAGTATCCGAGCCTACATTTATCCGTCCAAGCGGCACAAATATAGTTCTGTCCATCAACCCCGCCGATGTGGAGCCAGGCCGATGAAAGCCGCTGTCTTCAACGTCCTGCTGCCTTGGTGTCACTGAAGCAAGCCTCAAAGGAGCTCAACATGCCATTCGTAAGCGTTCGTATCACCCGTGACGGCGTTACCCGGGAACAGAAGGCCCAGGTCATCGCCGAGATCACCGACACTCTGCAGCGCGTGCTTGGCAAGCGCCCGGACCTCACCCATATCGTCATTGAGGAAGTGGATACCGATAACTGGGGCTACGCCGGCATCACCACCACCGAGTACCGCAAGAATCAGCCTGGATGACCTTCCCGTTCCATCCCCACCCGGCATCCGCCGGGTGGGCATAAGTACCGTCGCCACACAGGCGGCGACATCCGACACGAAAGGAGCAGCCTGCATGTCGAACGATCTCAGCAATCTGGATGCGGCCCTTGCACGCTATCCCAGGGTGGCGCTGCTGGAAGGCAAGACGCCTATCCAGCGTCTTTCACGCCTTAGCGCCCTTCCAGAGCTGAACGGCTGCAACCTCTATGTGAAGCGCGATGACCTGACCGGCCTGGGCGGCGGCGGCAACAAGCTGCGCAAGCTGGAGTTCCTGCTTGGCGAAGCACTGGCCGAGGGTGCCGACACCCTGGTTACCTGGGGCGGTCTGCAATCCAACCATGCACGCCTCACCGCGGCGGTCGCGGCCCGCCAGGGTCTCGCCTGCGAATTGATCCTGGTCCCGTCCGCCGTGCGTACGGATGACGACTTCCGCCATAGCGGCAACCTCATCCTCGATGGATTGTTCGGTGCGACCATCCACCGTCTGCCAGATGGCGCCAATCCCGACGTTTACGCTGCCGAGCTGCAGGACCGGCTCAGGCAGCAAGGACGTAACCCCTTCTTCATGCCTCTGGGCGGCTCCAGCCCCAGAGGCAGTCTGGGCTATGCAGCCTGTGCGCTCGAGATCCTTCGCCAGGCGATGGACCTTGGGCTTGAGTTTGGGCAAATCATCGTTCCAAACGGCAGCAGCGGCACCCACTCCGGGCTGCTGGCGGGCACCACACTGACGCGTACCTCCACGCTGGTTACCGGCTACACCGTGCTCGGCACTGCGGAACAAGCGCTCGCAGCGACCGTCGACAAGACCCGTCAGGTCCTGCAGCTCCTCGCTCCATCGACAGAACTGGATGAAGGCTCAGTCCGGGTCGATGGCAGCCAGCGCGGCGATGCCTACGGCGCACCTACCGACGCGATGCTGGAAGCCACTCGACTCCTGGCCTCCCACGAAGGATTGCTGGTCGACCCGGTGTATGGCGGCAAGGCATTTGCCGGACTGCTGGCCTCGGTCCGCCGGGGCGATTTCCCGGCGGGCAGCAACCTGCTTTTCGTCATGACCGGCGGCCTGCCGGGAATCTTCGCCTACCGCTCGGCCTACGCGTGATCGATTGCGGCCGGGGAAGCACCCCCGGTTTTCCTCCGGCTGCCCCCTCCCCGAGCGCAATGCTCGATACCATTCAGGCGAATCGGCACTCAGTCGTTTGGTGCTATCGGCGGCTACTCCCCCTGCCTGCCCTCAGCTCTGCGCGTGCAGAGCTGAGACTTCCAGCGGTTCGCTTGTCGAGTCATCCCGGCCCGACTCCGGCAATGCCTTCCGGCTGCCGAGCGGAGTCAGTTGAAAACAGACGCCGCTCGAATTGCGGTGGTTTTCGGTAGCGGCGTTGGTGTGTACGGCTACGCCGGCCAGGGAAAAGGCTATGGAAGTCAGGAAGCTTTTCAGGGTTTTCATCGATTTCATCCCGCAAAGGTCATAGACATCAGGCATGACCACCTGCAAGGCCCTCGCCCGCGATAGTCGGGCCCAGTCTCGATGTTGCCGATGCCCCGCGTGTGTCGCCTGATGGTTGCTTTGCATCCTCATGTAGCCGCAAGGCGTCGGGATACAAGACCGTACAAATCGATCCGCTGATGTCATTCCCCAGGTCGTGCCAAGCGCTCAATCACACCAGATTGATTACATCAGGTATCAACTGAAACAAGGCGAAGCTGATTTATCAACTTAAAACGCATGAATATAGTCCTCCTCACCAGCGGCGAACCTCCCGGATCCGCTGCAACAAGCCCCAACTATTTCTGCGAGGAACACACCATGAGCAAGAAAACAGCAATCATCACCGGCGCATCCAGCGGCATCGGCCTGGGCCTGGCCAAGGCCTTCATCGACAACGGCTACAACGTCGTCGGTACTGCCCGTTCCATCGACCGCCTGCAGGAAGCCGCCGCCAGCCTGGGCAATCCGACCAGCTTCGTTGGTGTTGCCGGTGACGTTGCCGATCCGGCCACCGCCCGCAAGGCCTTCGCCGCGGCAATCGAAGCCTTCGGCAGCGTCGAAGTGCTGATCAACAATGCCGGCTTCTTCCTCCCGAAACCCTTTGTCGACTACACCCCGGAAGACCTGGAAAGCCTGCTGGATACCAACCTCAAGGGTGTGGTCTACACCTCGCAGGTAGCCGCCGCGCACATGCAGCAACAAGGCGGCGGACACATCGTGAATATCTCCGCGGCAGTTGCCCTGCAGCCGAACATCAACGTACCAGCGGCGCTGCCGGTGTTGATCAAGGGTGGCGTCAACCAACTGACCCGTGCCCTGGCCCTGGAACTGTCACCGCACAACATCCAGGTGAACGCCGTGGCCCCCGGCATCATCGATACCCCGATGCATGACCCGGCTGCCCGCGACTTCCTCAATAACCTGGCGCCTTCCGGTCGTGTCGGCACCGTTCAGGAAATCGCCGATGCCGTGCTCTACCTGGCCAAGGCCGATTTCACCACCGGCGTCGTGCTGGCCGTGGACGGCGGCATGAGCACTGGCAAGTGGTAATCGCTTGAAGGCATGAAAAAGGGAGGCTTCGGCCTCCCTTTTTCAATTGTGCGTGCTTGTTTGCTCTGGGGCGAATTGATTCGAAGGCAAAAAGCCATGCCCTTGGGGCGTGATCATGAGTCACCAGGCTATGGCCTGGGACGACCTCGCGAATAGGGTGCGGCACGCATCGATGCCATGCCGACGATGGCAATTCCACGGTCTACGGATTCGCCTCCAGCTCACCGAGAATGCGGTAGGCCAGCTTCACCCGCTCTTCGTTCGGATAATTCTTGTTGGCCAACAGCACGATGCCGAGCTTCTTCTCCGGCACGAAGGCCACATAGGCGCCGAAGCCATTGGTCGAGCCGGTCTTGTTGACCCAGACCGCCTGTTGCGGCGCCAGAGACGGCGTGATGGTCGTGACGGCATGACTTTCAAGGGCCATCCGGCTGGCATTGCCTTCCAGCAGCGTTTGCAAGGCAACCGGGTAGCTGTACTGCTCCCAGATCAGGTCCTGGGTCATGGCGCCCAGTTTGAAATAGCCGGTTCGGGTGGCGTCGATCGCCCGCTGCAAGGACGCATCCAACGCTGTCAGGCCCAGGTTGGCTTCGACGAAATGAAGCAGGTCCTTGCTGCTCGTCTTCACCCCATAGGCTTCCGCCGCCAACATCGCCGGATTCACCCGCACCGGGGCATCTTCCTTGTCGTAGCCCTGGGCGTAGTTCGGCATCGCGCTGGCAGGAACGTCTATCCAGGTGTTGCCCATGCCGAGTTTCGGCAACAGGTCGCGCTCCATCGCCTGGACATAGGTCACACCCAGGCTCCTGGCGGCAACCACCCCCAACAGTCCGATGCTCGGGTTGGCGTAGGTTCGGTAGGTCCCCGGGGCGAACTGCGGCTGCCAGACGTTGTAGTAGTCCATCAACTGG
This sequence comes from Pseudomonas sp. JS3066, assembly GCF_036328175.1. Lineage (NCBI taxonomy): Bacteria > Pseudomonadati > Pseudomonadota > Gammaproteobacteria > Pseudomonadales > Pseudomonadaceae > Pseudomonas > Pseudomonas sp. JS3066. The sequence continues at coordinate 2,383,577 of NZ_CP143312.1, read as the reverse complement.
CTTTCATTGCGGACGTCGTCGGGCAGTTGCAGCGGAAAGCCGCCAGCGGTATGGGTGGCGAGATTGAGCAGCGTAACCTGGTCCAGCCGGCTGCCCTTGAGCTCCGGCAGGTAGCGGCTCGGACTGTCGGTGAGCGACAGCTTGCCTTGGGTTGCGGCATAGCTGGCGAGCGTCACGGTCAGGGTCTTGCTGATGGAACCGACCTCAAACAGCGTGTCGCCAGTGACGGCCTGCCGGGAGGCCTTCGATGCCACGCCGTAGTTGTAGAAGCGCCGCTCGCCCTGGGCGATGACGCCGATGGCCAGGCCTGGAATACCGTACTGCTGCATCACCTGGCGGGCGGCTTGCTCCACGTTGGCGGCGATAGCGTCCGGTCCGTCCGTTGCCATCGCCTGGCCGCCGAGCGAGGCCGCAAGGGCTAGCGTGAAAATCTGTGCGCGGCACATTCCTGTCAGGCGCATCGAAGTCGTCCTTCGGTCATGGAGGGGGGAAGAACCTACCATCTCGAGCAGATCCGTCCAAAACACCTTCATCACCGGGTGTTGCGCGGCGCCTCCATGAGCCGCGCACGTCCGGAGGGGATCAGTTCGCGGCCTTGCCCGCTTCCGCCCGCTCCTGCAGGAGCTTCTGGATGATCGCTTCCTGCTCTTCGTAGTCACCCTCCCCGATGTGCAAGTGACGTACCCGTCCGTTGGCGTCGATGAAGTAATGCGCCGGCCAGTACTGGTTGGTGAACGCGTTCCAGATGCGGTACTGGTTGTCGACGGCCACCGGGTGCTTGACGCCCAGGCGCTTGATTGCCTCGCGTACGTTGTCGATTTTTCGCTCGAAGGCGTATTCGGGTGTGTGCACACCAATCACCACCAGTCCTTTGTCGGCGTACCGCGCAGCCCACTGGTTCACATAGGGCAGGCTGTTCCGGCAGTTGATGCAGTCGAAGGTCCAGAAGTCCACCAGCACCACCTTGCCGAGCAGTTGTTCGTTGCCCAGCGGCGGGCCGTTGAGCCACTGGGTCGCGCCTTGCAGTGACGGCATTGCTCCCAGGTCCGGCAGTTGTTCAATGCTGTCGGCGCGGGCGCTGCCCACCAGGCTTTCCAGCAGGACTGGCACGCCATCGATCACCTTGCGCTCGAGCTCGGCCGCGAGCCGGGAGGACCCCGCTCCGGACAGTTGGTCGCTGGTGCCACTGGCAATGCCGACCACTGCCAGCAAAGCCACCGCACCGGCGCCGCGACGCAGCCACTCCACGGTGCCCAGCGACAGCTTCGCCCTTTGGAACACCCCACGCCCGAGGAAGATCAGCGCTCCCATCGCCAGGGCACCGCCGAGGCCGTAGCTGAGCAGCAGCAGGCTGGTGGAGGCACTGGGGCCGTTGAGCATGGCACCGGACAGGATCAGGCCCAGGATAGGCCCGGCGCAGGGTGCCCAGAGCAGGCCTGCGGCAAAGCCCATCAGCCAGGCCGAAAGCGCCGGTGGCAGGCGACGGGCATCGCCTTGCAGCCGGTCGCCCAACCAGAGCCAGGGGCGCGATAGCCAGGTGCCAATTCGCGAGGAAAGCAGGGCTGCCGCCGACGCCGCCAGCAACACCAGGGCGACGTAGCGTCCCCATTGGCTGGCGTCGATGACCCATTCACTGGAAACCACCGCCAGACTGGCCAGTACGGCAAAACCGGAGGCCAGGCCAGCCAGCGTCAGCAAGGGCGACCAGGCGGGACCGCCGGCGCGGGAAAACAGTAACGGCAGGACAGGAAGTACGCAGGGGCTGAACAGGGTCAGCACCCCGCCTAGAAAGGCAATGAGCAGCATAGGCACCTCAGTGGCATTGGCTCCCGGCAGTCACCGGGCTGGCGACCCGCGTCGTCTCCGGCGCAGGATCTGGAGTCATGTGTCAGTTTTCATTGCTGCAGGCATCGGAGTGCTTGCGGTACTCCAGGCTGTGCAGCCGACCCTTGGAGTCCAGGTAATCCATGCGTGCATCGACCACCTGGCAGAGAACGGATGGCGCCTCGCGCAGCGACACTACTTTGTTGATATCCAGATGCGTGCCGTAGCGATAAGGCTCCGGTGTGACACTCTCGGCGGCCTGCGCCGCAAGGCTGACGACGTTGAAAGCGGCTGCCAGAAAAAAGGCGGTGCCCAGGGATGCGAGTTTCATGCTGATCTCCCGACCAATTGAGAAAGGGGCGCAGATGCAAGGGGGCATCCGCTGGGTACCAATTTCATCGGTGGGAGGTATCGCCGATGTGTCTGCTGCGGACCAGGATTGCGCTGTCAGGTATCAGCGAGGGCTGCGGATACACAGTGATACGCAGGGCCATTGTGCAATCACAGGTATCAGCGCGGCGCTGGATACAGTGGAATACAAAGGCTTGCGGGCAATCGCCGGAAGGCCCGATACACTGGGCATCGAATAGCCATAGCGAGGTTTTTTCATGGACCATGTCGATCACATCCTGGTCGTTGACGACGATCGGGAAATCCGCGAGCTCGTCGGCAACTACCTGAAGAAGAACGGCCTGCGTGTCAGTCTGGCGGCAGATGGGCGGCAGATGCGCGCCTTCCTCGAGGCCAATACGGTCGACCTGATCGTCCTCGACATCATGATGCCCGGCGATGACGGCCTGCGCCTGTGCCGTGAGCTGCGCGTGGGCAAGCACAAGGCGACGCCGGTGTTGATGCTGACGGCGCGCAACGAGGAAACCGATCGCATCATCGGCCTGGAAATGGGCGCCGACGATTACCTGACCAAGCCCTTCTCGGCCCGTGAGCTGCTGGCACGGATCAATGCCGTGATCCGCCGCACGCGCATGCTGCCGCCGAACCTGCAGATCAGCGAGAGCAGCCGATTGATCGGCTTCGGCAAATGGCGCCTGGATACCACTGCGCGCCACCTGCTGGATGATGAGGGCACGCTTGTAGCCCTGAGCGGCGCCGAGTATCGGCTGCTGCGCGTCTTCCTCGATCATCCGCAGCGGGTGCTCAGCCGTGAGCAACTGCTCAACCTCACCCAGGGCCGCGAGGCGGACGTGTTCGACCGTTCCATCGACCTGCTGGTAAGCCGCCTGCGCCAACGCCTGCAGGACGACGCTCGCGAATCCGCCTATATCAAGACGGTACGCAGCGAAGGCTATGTCTTCTCGCTGCCCGTGCAACTGATCGAGCCGACGACGTGATGCCCCTGCCCCGCTGGCCAAGCACCCTGGCCGCACGCCTGGCGCTGATTTTCCTCACCGGGCTGGTGCTGGCCTACGGGTTGTCCTTCGCCTCGCAGTTCTACGAGCGCTACCAGACCGGGCGCAACGTGATGCTCGGCAACCTGGAGCATGACGTGAGCACCGCCGTGGCACTGATCGACCGTTTGCCGGCGGAAGAGCGCGCCACCTGGTTGTCGCTTCTGGAGCGACGCAACTACCGCTATCGGCTCGACGAGGGTACGCCGGGCGTGCCCATGGACATGACCCAGGCCCACATGGCCGCAACCTCCATCGAACGGGCTATCGGCCAGCGCTATCGGCTGCGCTTCGAGAACATTCCCGGTCCGGCCCCTCACTTCCAGGCGCACCTGACCTTGAGCGATGGACGCCCACTGACGGTGGATGTCACGCCCAGCCCCATTCCAGTGGCCCAGTGGTTGCCGGTGGTGCTGATCCTGCAACTGGCCGTGTTACTGCTCTGCACCTGGCTGGCGGTGCGCATGGCAATCCGCCCACTGGCTCGCCTCGCCCAGGCCGTCGACCATCTGGACCCGGACGCTCCCGGTCCGGAGCTCGACGAACGCGGTCCGCAGGAAGTGTCCTATGCCGCCCGCGCCTTCAATGCATTGCAGGGGCGCATCGGTGCATACCTGAAAGAACGCATGCAATTGCTAGCGGCCATTTCCCACGATCTGCAGACGCCCATCACTCGGATGAAGCTGCGCGTGGAACAGATGGACCCTTCCCCGGAGCGGGAAAAACTATGGAGCGACCTGAACGAAATGCAGCACCTGGTGCGTGAAGGCGTTGCCTACGCACGCAGCATGGATGGGGCAAGCGAAGCGTTGTGCCGGGTCGACCTCGATGCCTTCCTCGACAGCCTCGTGTGCGACTACCAGGACAGCGGCCAGGCCGTCACCCTCGACGGTTCCAGCGGTCTTCTGCTGGAAACCCGCCCCCATGCCTTCCGCAGGGTGCTCAGCAACCTGATCGACAACGCCCTCAAGTTCGGCGGCAGTGCCCAGCTGGAAGTGCGACGAGATGCGCAAGGCAAGGTTCAGGTGCTGGTGAACGACAACGGACCGGGCATTGCCGAAGAGGAACTGCAAGAGGTCTTCAAACCGTTCTATCGCGTGGAAAGCTCGCGCAACCGCACGACGGGAGGAACTGGCCTCGGGCTAGCCATCGCCCAGCAACTGAGCCAGGCGCTGGGCGCACACCTGAGCCTGGCCAACCGTGACGGCGGTGGCCTCTGCGCCCGACTGGAGCTCGGCGCCGCCGATTGAGTCCACGTACAGAGCGATACACGACGGGCCACGGCTGACACATCCGGGACAATCACCTTCTTCAACATGGGCACACGAGCAGCGCCGGCACTCCCGCCGGCCCCGTACAGGCCAACGGAGCCCACCCATGAGCAGCATTGCAACCTCCCCGTTCAAGTTCGTTTTCAACCAGCTCGACCGGGTCGGCGCCTGGAGCGCCGATCTGCCACTGCGCCTGTTCCTCGCCTGGGAGTTCTTCGAATCCGGCCTGGAAAAATGGAATGGGCAGAACTGGTTCGTGGATATCCAGTCCGCCTTCCCCTTCCCTTTCAACCTGCTGCCGCCCGAGGCGAGCTGGCAGATCTCGATGTGGGCCGAGTTGATCGCCCCTGTGCTCCTGCTGCTCGGTCTGGGCACACGCTTCGCCACCCTGGTGCTGATGGTGCTGACCGTGGTCGCCATTGCCGCGGTGCACTGGCCGGAACATTGGTCGAGCCTCTCGGAGCTCGCCCAGGGCTATTCCATCAGTAACAAGGGCTACGGCAACTACAAGCTGCCGCTTATCTATCTGATAGCGGCCATGCCGCTGCTGCTGAAAGGCTCTGGACGCTTCAGCCTCGATGCTTTGCTGTTCCGCCGACAGGCCTGAACCCCACTCGAAATGAAAAGCCCGCCTTATGTGCGGGCTTTTTCGTGTCTGCAACGCGATGGGATTCGTTGTTTTTGTGGGGAGCGAATTCATTCGCGAGCAGGACGCAGTGCCCGCTCGAACCCGGACCATCCCTCACCCCAGCCCTCTCCCGGAGGGAGAGGGAGCTGTCCGTGCCTTGGTTGAGCCCAACACCAACCCTGTAGGGGCGAATTCATTCGCCAAGCAGGACGCAGTCCTGCCGTAGGTTGGTCCGAGGAACGAGGCCCAACATCGCAACTGCAATAAAAAAGCCCGCGCACCTCTCGGGAACGCGGGCTTTGGCCTGGCCGTAATTGATCAGGGAATATCGAAGGTGACCTCGATATTGTCGCGAGTGGCCTTGGAGTACGGGCAGAGCTGGTGCGCCATCTCGACCAGTCGAGCCTTGTCTTCGCTCGCCAGGCCCGGCAGTTCCACCCGCAGCTTCGCCGCCAGGGCAAAGCCACCGTCAGCGGTATTGCCCAGGGCGATGTCGGCGACCACCGCCACGTCGTCCGGCAGGCGGATTTGCAGGCTCTGGCCGGCTCGGCGCAAGGCACCAATGAAGCAGGCCGACCAGCCAACGCCGAGAAGTTGCTCCGGATTGGTTCCCGGTCGCCCCGAGTTGGGCGCGCTCAGGCGCACGTTCAGTTCGCCGTCGGAGGATTCGCCGCGCCCATCGCGGCCACCGGTGGTGCGTGTCTGGGCGGTATAGAGAGTGCTTTCCAGTATTGCGGTCATCAGAGTGTTTCCTTGATGCAGGGAAGGATGTGCCGGCTGGCGCCGGCATTTGTCTGCGCCTCAGATGCGAGTGCCGGGCACTACGCCCTGGGCGCGCAGGTTTTCCAGCAAGGCAATGCCCTGCGGCAGGATGGCCTCGCTGTCCACGCCTATGGCTTCGGCCAGGGTCTGCAGATGCTCCCGGCCGGAGCAGTCACGCTGCTGCAGGGATACGAGCAGCGCGTGGGCCAGGGGCGCCAGGCGCGAAAAGTGGACTTTCTTGTCGACACCACGCCGCGCCAGCAACAGGGTCGGCTGACCGGGGATGTCTTGCGGCATGAAGTTGGGAGAGATCTCGCTGACGGGCCATTGATAGGCCAGCGGCCAGGCGAGGTTCGACAGCACGGGAACGCCGTCGAGCAGGTTTCCCGCCGGGTCGTGGTCCTGCTCACCGCTGCCGCTGAGGAGCAGCGCGGCCTCTACCCATTCGTAATGGGCCAGTTCCGGCAACCAGGCAGGCAGCTCGAGCTCATCGGCGCCGCCCTCCTCCAGAAAGCTGACGAACTCCCCGGAGATTTCAGTGAACAGGGGCGTCTGGCAGCGGTAATCGGCAAAGAAGGTTTCCACCAGGGTCTGCCAGCGCTGGGGGCCGAGGCTGGCGCGAATGACCGGAAAGCAACCCGCGAGCAGCGACTCCACATTGCCGAAGAACAACCGGCGGTACACAGCTAGGCGGCGCGGTTCGATCCCCGGCGGCGGTGCGTTGTTCTGCGGGTCGCGTACATGGCGCGCCATGCTCATAAGCTGTTCATGCAGGACTTCATGCACGGCGCACCTCCGGCCACGAGATGACTGCCTGTTGGCGCGCCCGAATCTGCCCGACCTCACCCAACAGCTCCGCCAGCGGCGGGAAGTTGAAGTCACGCTCCAGCAAGGTCGGCAGCGCACCAAAGCGCTGGTAGGCCTGCTCCAGCAAGGACCAGACGCCTCTCTTCACGGTCGCGCCATGGGTGTCGATCTTCAGATCCGGCGCTTCGTCGTAGTGACCCGCCACATGCATGTAGACGACCCGCTCTGCCGGCAGAGCGGCCATGTACTCGGTGGCGTCGTAACCGTGGTTTATCGAGTTGACGAAGAGATTGTTGACGTCCAGAAGCAGGTCGCAGTCGGCCTCCTCCAGTACCGCGCGGAGGAAGTCGATCTCCTGCAATGCCTGGTAGGGCGCGGCGTAGTAGGAAATGTTCTCCACGGCGATGCGTCGCTCCAGGGAATCCTGGGCCTGACGGATGCGCGCGGCGACGTGGCGTACCGATTCGTCGGTAAAGGGCAGTGGCAGCAGGTCGTAGAGTTGACCGTCGTCCGAGCAGTAACTCAGGTGCTCACTGAAGAAGGCCACGTTGTGATCGTCGAGGAACTCGCGGATGCCTCGAAGCAGCTCGCGATCCAGTGGTGCCGGGCCGCCCAGGGACAATGAGAGGCCATGGCAGGCCAGCGGGAAGCGCTCGGCCAGCCGGGCCAGGGCGTCGCCATGCTGGCCGCCGACATTGATCCAGTTATCCGGCGTGCACTCGAGGAAATCCACGGCACCGGCATCCATCGCCAGTAGTTCCGGCAACAGGGCACGGCGCAAGCCCAGGCCTGCGCCCTGGGGGAAGGAAGCGATGTTCATGGGCGTTCTCCCGAAGTTGAGGAACCTCCCCGGCGTCAGGCGCCGGGAGGGTTAATCAAGGCAGAGGATCAGCTCTTGGCCTTGCTCATCTTGGTGAACAGTTCGGTGGGGACTTTCTTGCCGTTGGAGAGGTACTGGTTGCTGCGGAACTTGTAGACCTCGCCCTCGGACAGGAAACCGTCCTTGTTGGTGTCCATTGCGGCGAATTCGCCACTGCCGTTCGGTGCTACAGCCAGAAGCTCCTTCAGCGAAACGAGGCCGTCGTCGTCGGTGTCGGTGCGAGCGAAGGAGGCATCGCCACATTTGCCCTCGCCACATTTGCCTTCGGCAGCCTTGGCGGCGCCTGCTTCCGCGCCACCGCATTTGCCTTCACCGCACTTACCCTCGGCGGCCTTGCTTCCAGTGGTTTCAGCACCACCACACTTGCCTTCACCGCATTTACCTTCGGCGGCCTTGTCGGCGGCGGCGAGCATGTAGCCCTGGGGCAGTGCCTCAACGGCAAATGCTGACGAGGCCATGTTCATGCCACCGGCCAGGGCGACAGCGATCAGGCCAATACGGGTCTTGTTCGAGAACTGGGTACGGGACATGGAGTTTCTCCGGATACATTGGCGCGATCAGTCGCGCGGGGCGTGCCACAAGGGCATTGGAACCCTGGAGCGAGGCGCCGCGGCTGACCTCGTTCGGGTTTGGCTATTTCGCCTCAGCCATGTATCCGCGACGTATCCGGAGAAAAAGCATTTGTAAGCGACTCGTCGTGGAAGAGGCCCGGATACATTGAGATACGTCCGGACCCCGCTTCAGGCTTTCACGTCACCCGTTGCGGGTCGTTCCAGCCTTCGATGAACCGTCTGGCGTTGTCGACGCAACTCACGCCTTCGGGCTTTTCCCTGATGTGCCGGATAAGGTCCTGCAAGCTGGCCTTGCTCTGGGCCAGCCTGCGTTCCATCGCTTCGATATCCTCGATTTTCTTGTGCAGCGCTTCCACCAGTTCTCCCTGCTTCCAGTCGCCCAGATCGACCGGGATCAGCCCACGTATTTCATCCAGCGAGAATCCCGCCGCCTGAGCCCCAGTGATGATCTCCAGGATCAGCAACGCCTCGGGCGGGTATTCGCGATAGCCGTTGGCCTTGCGCGCCACAGTCGTGAGCAACCCCTTGGATTCGTAGAAACGAATCCGCGATGCGGCAAGACCGCTGTGCCTGGAAAGATCGCCGATTTTCATGGTTAGCTCCGACCCGCTTGACATTAAAGTTAACTTTAAACTTAGCATCCTGGCTCCGCAAAGGAGGAGCTATCGATGAGCCTGTTCGAACCGCTTGCACTGCCCAACGGCACCCGGATCCCCAACCGTCTGGCCAAGGCGGCCATGGAAGAAAACATGGCCGACGGCGACCATGCCCCCTCCGAAGCGCTGCTGCGCCTCTATCAGCATTGGGCCGATGGCGGCGCCGGGCTGATCATCACCGGCAATGTGATGGTGGATGGCCGCGCCATGACCGGACCGGGCGGCGTGGTGCTGGAAACCGACAACCACCTCGAGCGCTTCCAGCGCTGGGCCGAGGTCGCCCGCTCTCGCGGCGCACAGGTCTGGATGCAGATAAACCATCCGGGTCGACAGACACCGGCTGCCCTGGGCCAGCCGACCCTGGCTCCGTCCGCCGTGCCCCTGGATCTGGGCAAGTTTTCCAACCAGTTCCGTGTGCCTCGGGAAATGTCCGAAGCGGATATCGAGGAGGTGCGCCAGCGCTTCGTCAATGCCGCTCAACTGGCTGAACGCAGCGGCTTCAACGGCGTTCAGATTCACGCCGCGCATGGTTACCTGCTGAGCCAGTTCCTCTCGCCGATCAGCAACAAGCGTCAGGATCGCTGGGGCGGCGCCGTGGAGAATCGCGCGCGCCTGCTGGTCGAGATTGTCCGGGGCGTTCGTAGCGCGGTTTCGCCAGGCTTCGTGGTGTCGGTGAAACTGAATTCGGCGGACTTCCAGCGCGGAGGCTTCAGCCCGGAAGATGCGCGCAGTGTGGTCGCCATGCTCAACGAACTGCAGGTGGACCTTGTCGAGCTATCCGGTGGCAGCTACGAGGCCCCGGCCATGCAGGGGCAGGCCCGCGATGGTCGCACCCTCGCCCGAGAGGCCTACTTCCTGGAATTCGCCGAAAGCATCACCGCGGTTGCGCGAATGCCGCTGATGGTCACCGGCGGTATCCGGCGTCGCGCCGTGGCCGAGAAAGTCATCCAGAGCGGCATCGCACTGGCGGGGATGGCCACCGCACTGTCGATCAATCCGAATCTTCCGCGGGAATGGTCGAACGGTGGCGACGACGCCCCTGCCCTGCGCCCCATCACCTGGAAGAACAAGACCCTCGGCGCCATGGCGAACATGGCCGTGGTCAAGTACCAGTTGCAGCGGCTGAGCAAGGGTCGCGTCACGCGACCTGAGGTTTCTCCGCTACTCGCCTTGCTGGGGCAACAGGTTTCGACCTCGGCGCGGACGCGGCGCTATCGCCGCTGGATCGCCGGGCGGAACTGACCGAACGCGCGGGCCATGGGTATTCCATGGCCCATGCTACGCAGTGCGCTGTCAGGCCTTGGCTGCCGCAAGGTAGCCACCCAGGCGTCGGCCCATCTCTTCGCCAAGCGCTTGCAAGCCGCTCATGGGGCGGACCATCACCTCGAAATCGACGATCTTGCCCTGCTCGTCGAAGCGGATCATGTCGATGCCTTTCAGGTTACGGCCATCGACGTGCGCGCTGAACTCCAGTACCACATTGAGTCCATCGGCGGTGGCCAGTTGACGGTGGTAGGTGAAGTCGTTGAACACCTTGAGCACGGTATTGAGGATGGTCGAGACCACCATCGGCCCCGGATAAGGTGTGTGCGCCATGGGCGAGCGAAATACCACGTTCTCCGCCAGCAACTCCGGCAGCGCGGAGAGATCCTGCCGCTCGACCATCTCATGCCAGCGTTGCAGCGAGGCGGCGGCCTGGGGATGCAGGTTCAATTCGGACATCGTCACTTCCTCTCGATTGTTCTTCTTCTGGAAGCCCGGCAGGCGCGAGGCAATGCGTCTGGCAGGCAGGGCGAAGAAGGACGATACGGCCCGAAAATACCAGGTTCAATGATCGAAAATGACAGGATTATGATCCAGCCGAACAACCTGCAACGCGCGGTTCAGTGAGTCACCCGCGTCACCAGGTAGCTCAACAATTGCGGTTCGTCATCTGGAGCGATCTCGTGCACCGTTCGCGCAAGCTCGCCCAGCACGGTTCGCCAGAACGCCAGGGCGCTTTCGTCCTGCCGGTAGAAGCGCACCAGCCAGTCGTTAGTCCCGCTCGTCAGGACCTGCGTGGCCACGGCGCGGCCTACACCCAGGCGCCGGTACTTCTTGAGGATGAACAGGTCCGCCAATTCGAGGGCATCGATTCCGGGTAGTTCGCTCCGCTCGATCAGCAGGAATCCGGCGATGAATCCGTCAACCAGGATCAGGTGGGCGCTCCACAGGGGCTCCTGCCAGTACCGCGCCAGGTGTTCCTCATGGATGTAGAAGCGGCCGTCGACATCCACGTCTTCCTGTTCCCAGTCCGAGGACTCGTAGGCGTAAAACTGATACAGGTTTCGGATCAGCTCCATGTGCTCAACGGCGGTTTCGACCAGCTCGACGGCGCCGCTCATGGCCACTCACCGTGGCAGGGTTTCAGATGGGATAGAAAGGCTTGAATCGACGGCATGGACAGCTCGGTGCAAGGAAAAAAGCGGCGCGTATTCTTGCAGAAGTCGAGGTGTGTTTGTGTAGGAGCAAGCTTGCTCGCGAACAGTTCCGAGCACGACCCTTCGCGAGCAAGCTCGCTCCTACAAATGCAAGTGTGTTCAGCCATTCTTCCTTCTAGCCGCCCCAGTTACTCCTCCAGCTTCAGGAGCGGTTGGCCTTTCTTCACGATATAGGTCGCCAGTTCCGATGCCTTGTCCTTTCCGACGTTCGTCGCGACATGGGCCGTGCCGGCGGGAATGAACAGGGACTCGCCCGCCTTGAGGATGACATTTGGACGGCCTTCCAGCTGGTACTCGAAGGTGCCGGAAATCACATGGGCAACTTCCGCGCCCGGATGGGAATGTCGAGGTGACGCGACGCCTGGCTCGAAGTCCACGAGAACCTGGATGGCTTCGTATCCGGGAACTTCCAGATCGTGGCGCGTGAGGTCCGTACGGTGGATGCCGTTCTGCCAACTGGCCTGGGGTTTGGCGTCATGTGCCTGGGCAAAACCAGCGATTGCCATCAGTGCCGCAGCGGTGGTGAGGGTTCGAATGTTCAGCATGGCAGTAGCCTCGGGGAGACAGGTTGGGGTGGCTTCACCCTATCCCCGGCATCTGCCGACGATGTGTCAGGACCCGGAGGGTTCTTCAAGCGCATGTATATGGCCGCGCGACTGACACACGCACATACAAAGCACCGACGGCTGCCAGGTCGAGATGGAAAATCGCCTGACTGCGCTCAAGCCAGCCGCTGTACCCACTCCCTCGGGCTGGCACCCACCTTGCGGCGGAAGGCCCTGGCCAGGGCGGATGGGCTCTCGTAGCCCACTTCATCGGCGATCAGCGCAATGGGCCGTCCTTCCCGGAGGCGCTTCTGGGCCAGACTCACACGCCAGCTCACCAGGTAATCCGCCGGGGTCATGCCCACCACCTCGCGGAACTGCGCGGCGAAGCTGGCACGGGACATGTTGGCGGCCAGCGCGAGATCGGCCACCGACCAGGGTTTGGCGGGAGCGTCGTGCATCAGGGTCATCGCCTTGGACAACCGAGGATTCGCCAGGCCCGCCAGCATGCCGCCGGAAAGCTGATTGCTGGCCATCAGGTGGCGCAGGAGCTGGATGACCATCAGTTCGAAGAGGCGGTCGAGCACGGCTTCACGCCCGCAATCGTCGCCAAAGGCCTCGCTGAACAGCCAGTCGATGGCACCAGCGATGCTCGGCACCGCGGACAGGGGCAACAACAGGTACTCCGGAAGCGCCCGCGATAACGGATTGTCGACCCCGCCATCGAACTCGATGGTGGCGCACACCAGTTCGGCGCCGTCTTCGTCGCTGGCGCTCACGCGGTGCGCCAGCGGGCGTCCCATCAGCATCAGGCTCGGCTCGTCGATCACCACACCTTCTCCATGGCTCGAACCCAGCGTCACCCGCCCGGCGCGCAGCAAGTGCACATAGCCGCGCGGCACGTCGCCCGGATAGGCCGCAACACCACAAAAGCCACCGCTGTAGAAGGTCGAGGCATGCAGGCTGAAGTTGCTCAGTAGGGACGACAGTCTGTCCACGTGTTTCACCCTCAGATTTAGACGATCTGCCGCATAAATTGGACTATTTGAACCCACTTTGACAGGCAGCTCCATAGCATTCATTGCAGGCTTGAACGCTGAGCCCTATCCCAATCCGATGGAGAACCACCATGAGCCAGGTGACCATGTACACCACCGGTTACTGCCCCTACTGCAGGAACGCCAAGGCCCTGCTGGCGCGCCGGGGCGTTACCGCGACCGAGATCGATGTCGAGTCCGACCCGCGTTTGCGGGCAGAGATGCTGGAAAGGACCGGGCGTCGAACGGTGCCGCAGATCTTCATTGGCGAGCGCCATGTGGGCGGATTCGATGACCTGGCGGCGCTGGAGCGCCAGGGAGAACTGGCTGCCTTGCTCGCTTGAACGACAACCGCGCAGGTGGCTCGATGCCACCCGCGCGATCGGTCTTGCTGCTTGTCAGCCCAACTGATCGATCATCACCGTGTTGGTGTAAACCAGGCTTCCGTCGCTCTCGCGGTGGCCCACGAGGTGGAACAAACCGCGGTCGTCGTCCTTGCTGAGAAAGACGCGGAACTGCAGATCCGAGAGCGAACCGCACTCGCTGGGCGTGACCAGTTCCATGTGCTCCATTTCAGCATCGATCATCACTTCGGGCTCATGGGTTTTCTGCAGGCGCTCTTCCGCTTCCTCAAGCAGCAGATGGTCAGCGTCGTTGACGTGAAAGTGCAGATCTCCCATCGGAATGGACCTTTCCACGCCCTGGGGTTTGCACCAGCTCTTGATGGTCAATGTATTCATCTAGCAACCCTCCTGACTTGTGCGTTGCCACGCCAGCTGTTCAATCAGCAGTTTAGACAAGCCCGATCGTCGAGAAGCGTCAATCATCGCCCGATGCCGCGCGCCACAAGGGTTACAGGCGTTCGACAGGAAATCCGGATGCTATAATTTTCAAGTGAAAGAACCCTGAATTTTCAACCAGGGCTCATTGATAACCATCGGGAATAAATCCATCGATTGCGGGAGGCGAACGACCACTTCGAACCATAATCCGGAGGTGAGTCATGAACAGGCACTACTACATCAGCAACAACCTCGATGATCTGGAAACCCTCGAGTCCGAGCTCGAGGCCAATGGCATCAATACCGAACAGATCCATGTGCTGAGCGACAAGGATGCCGATGTCGAACAGCATCATCTCCATGATGTGAATTCCTTCATGAAGCAGGATGTCGTCCACTCCGGCGAGATTGGCGCTGCGATTGGCGTGCCTCTGGCAGCGCTGGTGTTGCTAGGTGCCTGGCTTGCGGGCTGGACCGATACGCCGGCGGGCTGGGTCCCCTTCGTATTCCTTGCGGTGGTCGTACTCGGTTTCTGCATCTGGGAAGGCGGTTTCTTCGGTATCCAGGTACCCAACGCTCACTTCCGCAATCTGAAGGAGAAGGTCCGGGAAGGTGAACATATCTTCTTCGTCGACGTGGACCCGGATCAGGAATCCGTACTCGACCGAGTCATCAATCACCATCCGCAGCTGCGCCTGGCCGGCACAGGTTCCGCATCGCCACACTGGATAGTTTCCTGGCTGCATCGCTGGCATCAGTTCAAACGGACCATCTAGGGCGCCCTCTCCCCCTCTCTCTGCGGGGAGAGGGGGGTATGCCGAAGGATTCATTCGCGGAACTGGGCCTCACCGCGAATCGTTGGGTTTCGCTTCGCTCTACCACAACCTACAAAGCAGGTCGTGCCGTTGTAGGGCGAATTCATTCGCCAAGCAGGACGTAGTCCTGCAGTAGGTTGGTACGAGGAACGAGGCCCAGCATTGCAGGGCTGGTGGATAGAAGCAGCGCTATCCAACCTGCGCGCCATAGAAAGGCTCGGCGTCGTAAGTATCCCCTCGGTGCGCATCGCGCACCCTGCTTCTGGGCCAGAGATTTCGGCTCAACGAGCACTACTGCCCCAGGAACGTTCCCCGCGTGAGGAACACGTAATCCGCCTCGGCAGCCATCAACCCCACCAGTACCAGCAGGCACAAGGGTGGCACCAGGATGGCGTAGACCAGCGCCAGGCGTTCCCATGCCATGTGCATGAAGATCGAGACGATCAGCCCCGCCTTCAACAGCATCAGGATGAGGATCATCGACCAACGGAAGACGCCGACGAAGTGGAAGTAGTCCACCAGGTAGGACAGGGTGCTGAGGATGAACAGCAGCCCCCATATCTTTAGGTACAGGCTGATCGGATGTTGTTGACCCTGTGCGTGCGCCATCTCATTTCTCCCCTGCTCTACCACAGGTAGAAGAACGCGAAGATGAAGACCCAGACCAGATCCACGAAGTGCCAGTAGAGGCCGGCGATCTCGACGATCTGGTAGTTCCCGCGTTGCTCGTAGTCCCCACGCAGCACCTTGAATGCCACGGTACAGAGATAGATGACACCCACCGACACGTGCAGCCCGTGGAAGCCGGTGATCATGAAGAAGCTGGCGCCGAACTGCGCCGCACCCATGGGGTTGCCCCAGGGCCGCACCCCTTCGGAAATGAGCTTGCTCCACTCGAACGCCTGCATGCCGACGAAGGTGGCGCCACAGGCAGCGGTGGCCAGCATCAAGGCAGCGCAACGTACCCGCTCGTGGCGATAGGCGAAGTTCACCGCCATTGCCATGGTGCCGCTGCTGCTGATCAGCACAAAGGTCATGATGGCGATAAGGATCAAGGGAATGCTCGCACCACCGATGGTCAGGGCGAAGACTTCGCTCGGATTGGGCCAGGTGGCGGTCGTGCTCATGCGCACCGACATGTAGCCAGTCAGGAAGCAGGTGAAGATGAAGGTGTCGCTGAGCAGGAAGATCCACATCATCGCCTTGCCCCAGGGCACCTGCTTGAAGGCATCGCGATCCGAGGACCAATCGCTGGCTATGGCGCGCCAGGTACTGGGGGCCGGGCTCTCCCTTGAACTGGCCATGGCTTCACCTCAGCCCGCAGAAGGCCGCTATGGCCTGGTAGGTTTCCGGGGAACTGGTGAGCAACGCGAAAAGCACCAGCCACAACCCCAGCAGGTAGTGCCAGTAGAAGGCGCACAACGCCATGCCGGTCCGCAGCCGATCACTCGGACCTGCGCGCATGCGAACGCCAACCATCGCCCAGGCCACCAATCCGCCGGCCAGGTGCACGCCGTGCAGGCCGGTCAGGAGATAGAAGAAGCTGTTGGCCGGGTTGCCCGAGACCAGGTAACCCCAGGCAGTGAACTGCTGCCAGACCCAGAGCTGGCCAACGAGAAAGGCCACGGCAAAGACGCCCCCCAGCAGGAAGGCCAGGGCCGCAGTGCTTGCCTGGCTGCGCTCCCCCGCCACCTTGGCCCATTGCAGGCAACCGCTGCCGAGTGCCAGCAGAGCCGTATTCACCCAGAGCATCCAGGGATGGGCCAACGGCGCCAGTGGATCGGTCAGCGGGCGCCAGTCCGACACTTGGGAACGCGTGATGAAGGCCAACAGGAACAGCAGGAACAGCGCAGTCACCACGCCGAGGAACACCGCCAGGCCAACCTTTGCGGTCCGGTCACGATCCTGGATCGGCGCCTCGGGTCCGGGGCTGTCGCCTGGTCTCCAGCCGCCGGGTTCGCCATCTTCAGCGTGTTTCCAGAGCTGCGTACTCATGGCCGTTTCTCCACTGGTGCCGGATTGCCGTTCGCTTCGCGCATGCGCTGCAGCTCTTCTTCCGAAACGGTTTGCGGGACGAAGTCCTGCTCCACACCTGGAACGCTGTAGTCATAAGCCCAGCGGTGCACCACAGGGAGTTTCTCCCGCCAGTTGCCATGCACGGGCGGCGTATCCGGGGTCTGCCATTCGAGGCTCGCGGCCTTCCATGGATTACCACCCGCCGGCCGTCCCTTGAAGGTGCTCCAAGCCAGGTTGATCAGGAACAGCAACTGCGCCACGCCCACGATCAGCGCCGCCACGGTGATGAAGGCATTCAACTGCTGGGCCGAATGCGGGATGAACTCGTAGTTCGGGTATGCGTAGTAACGGCGCGGCATGCCGAGGAACCCGAGATAGTGCATGGGGAAATAGATGGCATAGGTACCGAGGAAAGTGATCCAGAAATGCAGCTTGCCGAGCGTGTCGTTGAGCATCCGCCCGGTGACTTTCGGAAACCAGTGGTAGATCGAACCAAACACCACAAGTATTGGTGCCACGCCCATGACCATGTGGAAGTGCGCCACCACGAAATAGGTGTCCGAGAGCGGGATGTCGACGATCACGTTGCCGAGGAACAGTCCGGTCAGGCCGCCCACCAGGAAGGTGACGATGAAGGCCAGGGCGAAGAGCATCGGCACCGTCAGGTGGATGTCCCCATGCCAGAGGGTCAGGGTCCAGTTGTAGACCTTGAGGGCGGTAGGCACGGCGATCACCAGGGTGGTGACGGCGAAGAAAAAGCCGAAGTACGGATTCATCCCGCTGACGTACATGTGGTGGGCCCAGACCACGAAGCTCAGCACGCCGATGGCAACGATGGCCCAGACCATCATGCGGTAGCCGAAGATGTTCTTCCGCGCGTGTGTGCTGATCAGGTCCGAAACCAGGCCGAAGGCCGGCAGCGCGACGATGTACACCTCTGGGTGGCCGAAGAACCAGAACAGGTGCTGGAAGAGGATCGGGCTGCCGCCCTGGTGGTCCAGTTGCTGCCCCATGGAAATCAGCGCCGGCATGAAGAAACTGGTACCCAGCAGACGGTCGAAGAGCATCATCACCGCGCTGACGAACAGCGCCGGGAAAGCCAGCAGCGCCAGGATCGACGCCATGAAGATGCCCCACACCGAGAGCGGCATGCGGAACAGTGTCATGCCGTGGGTACGTGCCTGCAGCACGGTGGTGACATAGTTCAGGCCGCCCATGGTGGCGGCAACGATGAAGATCGCCAGGGATACCAGCATCAGCACGATGCCCCACTCCATGCCCGGCGTACCCTGGGTTATGGCCTGGGGTGGATAGAGTGTCCAGCCCGCCCCGGTCGGGCCGCCCGGAACGAAGAAGCTGGCCAGCAGGACCAGTACCGAGAGCAGGTAGAACCAGTAGCTGAGCATGTTGACGTAGGGAAAGACCATGTCCCGCGCGCCCACCATCAGCGGGATGAGGTAATTGCCGAAGCCGCCGAGGAAGAGTGCCGTCAGCAGGTAGATCACCATGATCATCCCGTGCATGGTCATGGCCTGGTAGTAAGTGCTCGGGTCCATGAATTCCAGGCTGCCGGGGAAGCCGATCTGCATGCGCATGAGCCCAGACAGCACCAGGGCGATCAGGCCGACGAAAATCGCGGTCAGGGAATACTGGACGGCAATGACCTTGTGGTCCTGGCTCCAGATGTAGCGCGTGAAGAAGCTCGTCGGCTCGTGTAGCGCCTCGGCTTCGGCATGCTCGACGTGGGCCATTGCAAGCCCTCCGTAACGCAACGGGTCCGTCCGGTTCTACGGCGCCTGTTCCTGCTTCGCGGCGTCGGGATTGGCCCTGGACTTGATGAACGCGATGATCGCTTCCAGTTCAGGGTCGCTCGGGGTGAAGGCCGGCATCACCGGCGGATACCCCTTGACCACGGCCACCGCGGGCTGGAGCACCGACGCCTTGAGGTAGGCCTCATCCACTTTTACCTGGCTACCATCGGCCAGGGTTTCGGTCTTGCCGTAGAGCCCTTGCCATCCGGGTCCCACGCCCTGGCTGCCATCGATGGTATGGCAGGCCAGGCAACCGAGGGACTCGGCCAGTTGCCGGCCCTGCTCTGTTGCATCGCTTGCTGCTCCCGGAGCGTTCTGCTGCTGTTGACCGGCGGCGCTCAGCGACTGGATGAACGCGATCAGGGCGGCCAGCTCATCCTGGTTGAAAGTATAGGGCACCATCACTGGCGGATAGCCTTGCACCAGGCGGGCCTTGGGATCGAGGATGGACTCCTTCAGGTAGGCGTCGTCCACCTTCGCGCTGCTGCCGTCCACCAGTTTTTCGTCGCGGCCGTACAGATCCTTCCAACCCGGTCCGAGACTGGCACTGCCGTCCTGGCTGTGGCAGGCGCGGCAACCGTGGGATTCCGCCAACTGGCGGCCCTTCTCGATCAGGCTGCCTGGGCTTGGCTTGCTGGCAGTGGCCAGGGTCTGGGCGAAGGTGGGCTGGGCGGCCAGCCACTGGTCGAAGGCCGCGACCGGCTCGACGAACATCATCCCGCGCATGTTGAAGTGCCCTACCCCACAGAACTCCGCGCAGAGGATCTCGTACTTGCCGGCCACCGTAGGGGTGAACCAGAAGTGCGACACCATGCCGGGGACCATGTCCATCTTTCCGCGTATCTGCGGGATATAGAAATTGTGCAGCACGTCCTTCGAGCGCAGCAGGACCTTCACCGGACGGTCCAGTGGCAGGCGCACCTCGTTGTTCTTGATCAGCACGTCGTCCTGGCCAAGCGGGTCCTGCGGGTCCAGCCCCAGCGGGTTGCCGGCATTGACCCATTTCACGTCAGCGCGGCCGAGCTGGCCATCCTGGCCGGGAAAACGGAAAGCCCACTGCCATTGCTGGGCGATCACCTCGAGCGGGTAGGCATCCTTGGGCACCTGGACGAAGTCGCTGTACACCACCAGCCCCGGCGCGAGCATGCCCATGATGCCGATGGACGTGACGATGGTGAGCCACCACTCCAGCTTGCGGCTCTCTGGCTCGTACTTCGCACGCCGGCCTTCGCGGTGACGGAAGCGGATGATCGCCACCGCCATGAAGCCGACGATGGCGACGAAGAACACGCCGGTGATGAGCAGCGTGATGAGCAGCGTGGTGTCGATGGAACCCCAGTTGGAGGCAGCCGGGGTCAGGTGCCAGGGCGCCAGGAGGTGGAACAGCACGGACGCGACAACGATGATGATCAGGATGATTGCTATCGCCATGTTCCCGTCGCCTCGTTCCTGATGCTCGTGCGCGGTCGTGCGTGCGACGGTCATCGGCTGTACAGCAGAATCACATTCTGGCTTCCGGCATGACCGGAAGCTCGGCCTCTGTTCCCCCAGTGGCAGATTTCGTGGCAAGTATAGTCGCTGGTTGCAGGCTGCCCTGCTCCCCACAAACGCCGATCCCGCGCGGCACGGAATTACACTTCGGCAGCGATGGATGAAGCCGAGAACTCATGGCTTTCATCCACCGGAAGACCGTTCATACCTTTTTCAGAAAAGAGGCTTGCTCGTGGAGAACGATCGTTCTACCATCTTTCACATGGACAGCAAATCAACTACCGATGTCAGAGATAAACTTCTCGAAACCGCCGAAGACCTGATTTACAGAAACGGTATCAATGCCACTGGTATGGACCTTCTGGTCAAGACTTCCGGGGTTGCGCGCAAGAGTATCTACAAATACTTCGGAACCAAGGACGAATTGGTAGCAGAGGTATTGAGGCAGCGTGACGAGCGCTGGATGAACTGGTTCAGAAACGAGGTCGAAAAGGCCGAGACGCCCGAAGCGCAGCTGCTGCAGATATTCAGCGTGCTCAAGGGCTGGTTCGAGTCGGACGGCTTCAGGGGCTGCGCCTTCATCAATACCGCAGGTGAAACGGGTGACCCTCAAGACCCCGTTCGCCTGGTTGCCAAAGAGCACAAAGAAAAGTTGCTCGGTTTCGTACTCGGGATTTGCCAGCAATATGGAGCCGTCGACGCGGACGCCCTGGCCAGGCAGTTTCTAGTCCTGATCGACGGCGCCATTACCGTTGCCCATGTACTCGGTGATAACAACTCGGCAGACAACGCACGGCAAGTTGCGCAAACGCTTCTGGGTAAATAGGAAGTCATCGTTCGGGCAACTTCAAACTTTGAACCTCTATTTGTATTGGAGACTTTCCATGTCCTCTAACGCTGAAGTTCGTCCGCCGCTTCCCCCTTTCACCCGCGAGTCGGCCATTCTCAAAGTCCGCCTGGCCGAGGATGGCTGGAACAGCCGCGATCCGGAGAAGGTCTCGCTGGCGTACACCCTGGATACCAAGTGGCGCAACCGCGCCGAATTCGCCTTCAACCGCGCCGACGCCAAGGCCTTCCTCACTCGCAAATGGGCCAAGGAACACGAGTACCGCCTGATCAAGGAACTCTGGGCCCACTCCGACACCCGCATTGCCGTGCGCTATGCCTACGAGTGGCATGACGATTCCGGAAACTGGTTCCGTTCCTACGGCAACGAGAACTGGGAGTTCGACGAGAACGGGCTGATGTTCAACCGCTACGCCTGCATCAACGACCTGCCGATCAAGGAGTCCGAGCGTAAGTTCCGCTGGCCCCTGGGCCGTCGCCCTGACGATCACCCGGGACTGTCCGAACTGGGGCTGTGACCGCAATCCCGGACTGGGATTTCCCGTTCGCAAGCCTATGTCCCCAATGCGTGGCGCCGAAGGTGCGCCACGTTCTTTCATCGACCCTATCTATGCAGCCCCCCCACTCAAACAGCCACCCCACAGCAACATCGATAGACCGCACTGATTGATCGGTCATCATCAGCGATTGGACGTAAGGGCTGGCACCGCCTTAGCTTTCGCCACACGTACTTCACTGGTGCCCGGTACTCCGATGATCGTCCGCCCGAAACCCAACCTGCTCGACATCCTCACCACCCTCAAGGGCTCGATCGCGCGCCACATCGCGCTGCGCACAATGATGATCACCCTGCTCGCCTGCCTCATCGTCGTAGTCGAAAACCTGCATCCCGACTGGTTCATCAAGGTCAACGCCATGCCCTTCACCCTGCTGGGGCTGTCGTTGTCGATCTTCATGAGCTTTCGCAACAACGCCTGTTATGACCGCTGGTGGGAGGCGCGCAAGGCATGGGGCCAGGTCATCATCGAAGTTCGCTCGTTCATCCGGCAGAGCGTGACCATTCCCGATGCAGCACTGCGCGAGACGCTGCTGCGCGAGCTTTGTGGTTTCGCCCATGCCCTCAACGCCCGGTTACGGGACGAGGACGAACGGCAGGCGGCACGTCCCTGGCTGAGCGGCCCCTCCGAAGCCTACGGCCTCAATCCAAGCGACGGCATCCTGCGGCATATCGGCAGCGAATGCGCCCGACTGGCCAGTCGCGGCGAGATCAACGAATGGCGCTACACCCTGCTTGAAGCCCGGCTGATTGGTCTTGGCACGGCGCAAGCCACCTGCGAACGGATCAAGGGCACGCCCCTGCCCTTCCCCTACACCCTCTTGCTGCACCGCACGAGCTACATCTTCTGCCTGCTGCTGCCCTTTGCCATGGCTGGGCCCCTGGGCTGGCTGGCACCCATCATCACCATCTTCGTCGCCTACACCTTCTTCGGCCTGGATGCCATCGGCGACCAGCTCGAAGACCCCTTCGGCCGTGACGAAAATGACCTGGCGACCGACGCCATGGTGCGCACCCTGGAGCGGGAGATTCTCGATGCCCTGGGCCAGCGTGAGCTGCCGCCGGCACCGACGCCGCAGGACTACGTCCTCACCTGACGACGGTCAGGGCGCCACATAGGGCTCGATGAACCGGCAACCGAGCAACTCATCCAGGCGCTTGCCATCGCTCAGGCGACGAAACAGCCCCGGCGTCATCCAGGGGGCATATCCATCCACATTGGGCGCACCGAGTCCGGCCTCCAGGTCCGGGATCAGCAGCGTGCGGGTCTCGAAGGAAATCCTCGTGAGTCCGCTGCTGTTGCCCACTCCGGCATGGGCATGGGCACCCGAGAAGGCAATCAGCTCCCCCGGCTCCAGCAAAACCGGCGCACCTTCTTCCGGCAGTTGTTCGAGCAGATGGGGAATCGCCTCATCCGCATCTACCGAATTGCGTCCGTTGCTATGGGAACGCTGAAGAATTGCCTGCATGTCGAACTCCGCACTGGTGTTGGGCAGCGACTGACGCCACAGACGCGGATAGATCGCAAAGGTTCGCTCGGCCGAAATCGGGTAGATCGGCGCCCACCAGTTGGTCTGGCCGTAGAGGTTCGAGCCCCAGGTGTCCCGGTGGAACGCGATCGTTGCCGTGGTTCGTGAGCGCGGAGCGACTTCACCGGGTTGCTGATGTGGCTGGAAGCGCAAATGCAGCCGATCGCAGGCAAGATGCTCGACCTCGAAGCCCAGCCCCTCCAGCAGATCGCGCCAGAGCGTTTGCACCTCCGTCGAACGGATGAACTCCTGCTGGCACTGCGCAAAGCATTGGGTTTGCCGAGCGTGGGAAAGATGCAGATGGATGTGCTCCGGGCGGTGGGGATACAGGCGCGCCTCCAGCAGGTCGCGAGAGAGGGCCACCAACTGCTCCATGGCGGCCTGCCCGCTGAAGCGGAGAATGTCTCCGGCGTAAATGCGCGACTGGAATCCGCGCGGCTCGAAAGGCGTCGCGAGCGAGCTGTACATGATCGAAGGATTTCCTGGGTGGCTGGAACCCGACTCTAGGAGTCAGCCGCGCCCGGCAACAGCGGCAGAAGGCTGCACAAAATACAGATCAGCCCGGCGCGGCTGATTAAACTCCTCACGGCACCTTCACACCTGTAGCGTTGTCGCGGATTTCTGGCGGTACCGATGCCGCCATTGCGTTTACTGAACCTATGACTTCGCTGAATCCACTTCGAGGAGAGATGACATGGACCTGGGAATCACAGGGCGCTGGGCAATCGTCTGCGCCGCCAGCAAGGGGCTCGGCAAGGGTTGCGCGGCAGCCCTGGCTCGCGAAGGCGTCAACCTGGTAATCAACGCCCGTGGCCAGGACGCGCTGGAGGCCGCAGCCAAAGAACTGCGGACTCAAAATCCGGGGATCGAAGTACGCAGCGTAGCTGGCGACGTCGCCCTGCCCGAGGTGCGCCAGGCTCTGCTCGATGCCTGTCCGCAGGTGGACATACTGGTGAACAACGCGGGTGGACCACCCCCTGGCGACTTCCGTGACTGGAGCCGCGAAGACTGGCTGAAGGCGCTTGACGCCAACATGCTCGCCCCCATCGAGTTGATCAAGGCAACCGTGGACGACATGGCGGCGCGCGGCTTCGGTCGCGTGGTCAACATCACGTCCGGGGCGGTGAAGGCCCCAATCGATGTACTCGGCCTGTCCAATGGCGCTCGCAGCGGGCTGACCGGCTTCATCGCCGGCCTGGCGCGCCAACAGAGGTTGGCCGGGTGCAATGTGACGCTGAACAACCTGCTGCCCGGCGCCTTCGATACCGAGCGCCTGCAGAAGACCCTGAAGGCCTCAGCCAATGGCGCCAACAGCCTGGAGGAAGTCGCGGAGAGACGTCGCCGCGCCATTCCAGCCGGACGCTTCGGAAGCCCGGAAGAATTCGGCGCGTTCTGCGCGTTCATTTGCAGCGTTCATGGCGGCTACCTCACCGGCCAGAACCTGCTGCTCGACGGCGGTGCCTATCCGGGCACCTTCTAAGCGTTCCCGACCGACAATCGCCGACGACAAGAAAAGGCACCCTGTAGAGGGTGCCTGATAGCAGAACCTGGAAAGTGATCAACCTTCTAGGGTTTGCTTCAACGCTGCGAGTCCCCCCTTGTAGATCTCTTCGAACATCGCTTCAGCTTCCGCCTCACTGATGCCATCGGGCGTGAAGGAACCGAACCACTCGACTTTGCTGCCATGGCCATTGGCGAGTACACGCAAGGTGGCCTGGTAATCGCGAACCGGAGCTGGGCCCTGGAGGATGGTGTAGGTGTAGCTGCGTTCACTTTCGCTGAAAGCCAGCAGGCGTTCGATGATGGTCTTGCCTTCGATGCTCTGCAGCGTGCGGATGCGACCACCTTCGCTCAGAGCGCTCTTGGGAATGTACGGCAGCCAGTCAGGCAGTGAATCGAAGCCACCAATCAGTTGCCAGACCTGGTCGGCGCTGACGTGAAGGTCTACGGAGGCGTAGGCGTTGCTCATGGACTTATCTCCCGGGGCGCTGGCCCCTGAAATCGATCGAGAATTTTTGGAGCCAGGCCCGGCTGACCGCAGGGCCTGGCGAGGTGCTTAGTTGGCAGGTACCGGTGCCTGGGCCGCGATCAGGCCCTGCTCGCGCAGCGCTTGCCAGAAGGCCGCCGGAATCGAGGCCGACAGGGCGGCATGATCCTGATTGGCGTGCAGCACCCGGGTGGAACCAGGAATCACCGCCACCACAGCAGGGTTTGCCAAGGCAAATTGCAGGGCGGCTGCCTTGATGTCGACACCATGATGCTGCGCCACGTGGCGGATGCGTTCGAGCTTGGCCAGAACCGGAGCCTGCGCCTTCTGGTACTCGAAATGCTCACCACCGGCAGTCACGCCGGAGCTGTAAGGGCCACCGACCACGATCCCGACGCCTTGCGCAGCCGCCGCCGGCATCACCCGTTGCAGTGCACGCTCGTGATCCAGCAACGAATAGCGACCGGCAAGGAGGAAGCCATCGGGTTGCGGCTCTTCGAGGTCGAGAGTGAGTTCGATGGGTTCGACACGGTTAACACCCAGGCCCCAGGCTTTGATCACACCCTCTTCCCGCAATCGGGTCAGGACTCGGAAGGCACCTTTGCGCGCAGTCTCGAAGCGCTCGAGCCACTCATCGCCGTAGAAGTCCTGGGCGATGTCATGGATCCAGACGATATCCAGACGGTCTGTCTGCAGGCGCTTGAGGCTTCCTTCGATGGCACGCAGGGTGCCATCGGCTGTGTAGTCGTTGACGATGCGGTTCTTGTTGCCGTGCTCGAACAGCCCGCTCTTTTCACCCAGTTCGCGGCTGGCCGGGTCCTCCAGTTCGTCGAGGATGATGCGGCCAACCTTGCTGCTCAGCACATATTGATCACGCGGGCGACCGGCCAGGGCGGCGCCCAGGCGGGATTCGGAGAGGCCGGCGCCGTAAAACGGTGCCGTGTCGAAGTAGCGCACACCGTTGTTCCAGGCAGCATCGACGGTGGCCTTGACCTCTTCCTCGGTCACTGCGCGGAACATGTTGCCCAGCGGAGCAGTACCGAAGCCAAGGGGATGAGTGATCAGAGACTTGAGGTTCATGGGGCTTCTCCTGATTCAGTGGTTGAAGGAGTCGGTTCGTTCTCCTGTGGGCTCATCCTATGGGCAGCCACATGAGACCGTCCAAGTCATAATTCGACACAGCTGAGACCTGCGAGGTCTTTCGCCTTCAGAACGCGACTGCGCGGCGCCGTTATCCGGACGGGCCGCGCAGCCAAGGCATGAAACGGAGTCAGGAACCCGGACGCGCGCCCCGTTCAGGTGCGCTCCCGGTAGTCGATCAAGCTGGAGAAGAGCGCCAGCAGCGCCGCCATCACCACGAAGAAGATCAGGGCGAGGAAGTAGGAGCCACTGAACTCCACGATAAGACCGATCAGGATGGGCACTACAACACCGGCCATGTTTCCACAGAAGTTCATGGTGCCGGCCAGCACGCCGGTTTTCGCCGGGCCGCCGATGATCGCGGGCAGGCACCAGTACATGCCGCACCACCGGATGAAGAACATCGCCACACAGAGCAGACCGATCACCAGCGGCGCGCTCGAAACGTAAGCCGCCCCCAGGATGCAGGCAGCTGCCACCAGGGCCGAGCCGCTGAACATGCTGCGCATCACCAGGTTCGGCGAGGCACCAGCGGACTTCCAGCGATCGCCGATCCAGCCGCCGATCAGCTCACCCACGAAGCCGCACATGAAGATCAGGAACGTCGCGCCACCCATCGCCGAGATGTCCAGGCCGTGGGCCTTGTGCAGGTAGCTCGGCATCCAGGTCAGCAGCCCGTAGAAGACGCTGAGAACACAGCTGTATCCCGCGAACATGGCGAGAATGGAGCGATCCTTGAGCAACACGCGCAGGGGTGGGTTGTGTTCACGACGCCCACGCTGGGCATTGGCGTTGGCCGAAGTGATGTGCTCCAGCTCGGCCTCGTTGACGCCAGCATGCTCGCTCGGATGATTGCGGATGTACTTCCACGCCAGGACCCCGGCGAGGACGGTGCCGACGCCTGCCACCACAAAGGCCATCCGCCAGGAGCCCAGCCAGGCGATCAGTCCGGAAATGATGATGGCGCCCAGGGCGCTTCCCAACGGCGCGCCGCCATCCACCAGGACTGCACCTCGACCGCGCTCGTTCGGGGTTAGCCAGGCGCCATTGAGCTTGGCGCCCGCCGGCATGATCGGTGATTCGGCAACGCCCAGTCCGATACGCGTGGCCAGTAGCACCAGCCAGTTATGCGACGCCGCGCCCAGGGCCTGGAACAGCCCCCAGGCAACGGTAGCGACGCCGATGATCCCGCGGGTCTGGTAGCGGTCCAGCAGCAGGCCGCCGGGAATCTGCATCAACGCATAGGACCAGAAGAATGCGCTTAGCAGCAGACCTTCCATGGCCGGCGAGAGATTGAACTCAGGAGCGATCAGCGGCAGGGCCACCGACAACGACGCCCGGTCGATGTAGTTGATGGCAGTGAGCAGCAGCATGATCAGGAAGATGCGCCAGCGCACGTTGGTGGGCCGGAGTGCATCCACCGCTTGCACGGAAATCGCTTCAGGGGACGGTGTTTTCATGGTTCGTCTCATTCTTGTGATTGTCGGGTCGAGAAAGGTCACACCAGCCCACTGGAACGGAGTGGCTAGTCAGCGCGAAAGAGGAATGGAGGAGTGGGCGGAACAACTTTTTAATTCACAAATCTGTCCCTGCCTAATGAGACTTCATGATTGGGAGATAACCGATCCTGATCATCTTCCAGAACAATCTGAATCCCCCGCAAAGCAACGAAGACAACTCATGGCGGATAACTTTCGGTTATCTGCAGATCAGCTCTTTTCATTTGGAAGTGCGGGCACGGATTTGTAGCTTCCATCTCGAAGTTGCCCTTCCCCAACCCACAACACTCAACCAACAAAAAAGGGAAAAACCATGAGTGCAGAGCGCCTTTCACCCGCCCTTCATCTGCTGCCGGTTTCGCTGGCCTGATCCGAACCTTTCGTACCTGACGTCGCCGGCACGGCTCACCCCTGCCCTGGCGGATTGCTCACGAGGCTGCCATGAACCATTTCCAGTTCTACTTCCCCACTATCCTGAAATCCGGCAACGGCCTGGCCCACAAGGCTGGCCAACTGCTCAAGCCCTACCTGCGCGAAAAGCTGCTGGTCATTACCGATGAAGGCCTGATCAAGTCAGGTGTTCTCGAAGGTTTCTTCCAATCCCTGGTCGACGCACAAATCCCCTACGAGGTGTTTTCCGGCGTCGAGCCCAACCCTAGTACCGAGGTGCTCGACCAGGCCGTGGCCTTCCTCCGGGAGAACGGTTGCGACGCAGTGATAGGTGTCGGCGGAGGCAGCAGCATCGACACCGCCAAGGGTGTTGCAGCCATGGCCACCAACAGCGGCAACATCCTGGACTACGAGGGCTATGACCGTCTCCCGAACGTCCCCCTGCCGATCTTCGCTATCCCGACCACGTCCGGTACCGGCAGCGAATGCACGGCATCCACGGTATTTACCAACAAGCAGACGCTGTTCAAGACGGTCATCATCAGCCCACTGCTGTTTCCCAAGCTGGCGATACTCGACGCTGAACTGACCTGGAAGCTGCCGCCGGCCATTACCGCCGCAACCGGCATGGATGCGCTGACCCACGCCATCGAATCCTACGTCTCCAAGCAGGCCAACCCGGTCAGCCAGGCCCTGGCGATCCAGGCAATCCGCATGATCAGCAGCAGCCTGCGCAAGGCCTACTTCGTTGGCAACGACAGCGAGGCCCGGGAAAGCATGCTGCTGGGCTCCTTCCTCGCTGGCGTCGCCTTCGCCCAGTCGAAGCTGGGCAATGTGCATGCGATTTCCCACACCTTCGGCGGCGTCTTCAACATTCCCCATGGCATTGCCAACGCCACGCTGCTGCCCTACGTGATCGGCTTCAACCTGCCGGCCTGTCCGGAGAAGTTCCGCAACATCGCCATCGCCATGGGCCAGGACACCAGCGGCCTCGACGACCTGGCTGCCGCGCGCAAGGTGGTGGATTTCGTGATGGAGATGAATGCCGCCCTGGGTATACCGGACAACATCAAGGACCTGGGCGTGAGCCTGGACTTCTTGCCGCAGATGATCAGCGACTCCATGCGCAGCGGCAACGTACTGGTCAACCCGCGCCTCACCACCGCCGCAGACATCGAATCCATCATCACCCGCGCCTACCACGGCACTCACTGAGTGCCGCGGACCGGCACAACCCGAGGACCCCTGATCATGTTTTATGAAATGCGTACCTACACCATCCAGATCGGCAAGATGAAGGAGTATCTGCAGCACTTCGAGGCCGAAGGCTTGCCGGTGATCTCCCGCTACACCCGGCTGGTGGGCTGGTGGTACACCGAGATCGGCGAGCTGAACCAGGTAGTGCACATCTGGGCCTACGAGAGCCTGGACGACCGCATCAAGAAGCGCGCCGCGCTATACGAAGACCAGGACTGGCTGACCCGATTCGTGCCCAAGGCCTTCCCGATGCTGATAAAGCAGGAGTCCAAGCTGCTGATGCCGGCGGCCTTCTCACCCATCCGCTAGTTTCTGGAGTGCGCCGGGCGCCGCGCGCTACGCGTGGCGCCCTCAGCGACAGGCCAGTAGCTCGTCCACCAGCAAACGCGCAGCCGGCGACAGCTCGGTTCCGGTGCGGCTGACCGCGCCGAAAGGCTCGACCAGTGCGCGCAGGCAAACCGGCAATTGCACGAGCATGCCGAAGCCTTTGGCAAACTCGGCCACCTCCCGCGGAATCACCGCTACGAGGTTCGGGTCTTCTTGCAGCAGCATCATGGTGGCGAAGGTCGACGAGGTTTCCAGCGGGTAACGCGGTACCTCGAGGCCCGCCTCACTGAGCTCACGTTCCAGGGCCTGGCGCATCGGCGTATTTACCGGGTAGACGATCCAGCGGTAGTTGCTGAGCTCCTTGATATCCAGTTGGCCAGCGCCCGCAAGTGGGTGATTGCGGGTGGCGACCACCGACAACGGTTCATCGCTGAGGGCCACGCTCTGGTAAGCACTGGCTCTTTGGCTGACGCCGGTGCGGCAGATGGCGATATCCAGGCGCCCCTCGTCGAGCAGCCCGAGCAGACTGGCACTGGTGTTTTCCACCACCTCCACCGACAGCGTCGGCTGCCTCTGTCGCAGTCGGCTCAGTGCCCGGCTCAGCAGGGGCACCGCCCCCATGATCACGCCCACGGAAAGCCGACCGCCCTCGCCTTGCATAATGCCCATCACCTCTTCCCGCAGATGTGACAGGTCGCTGTAGATCAGCCGCGCATAGCGCGTGATGCAACGCCCGACGTCGTTGGGCACCAGCCCCTTGGGTTGCCGCTCGAACAGCGGCATGCCGAGGATGGATTCGATCTCCCGCAGGACCTTGGTCGCCCCCGGCTGGGAAATCGCCATCTCTTCGGCCGCCTTGTGCAGCGAGCCATGGTTGTCCAGTTCAATTAGCAATCGCAGCTGTTTCAGGCGAAGCCGGGCGGCGATGTTTTCCAGGGACGGGAACATGGTGGATTTCTCGGGGGAAAGGCAATAATTATAACTAACAGAGTCAGGCGATCTTTGCTTTCACTGAAATACATAATTGCCAAAAGATCACGAACCTGACAACTCGCAAGTCAACCTGGCTTGACCGATAACAAAGCATGATCAGGTAATCCAACTTTTTCATTAGGCGGCTGAAAAGCAACTCGCTAGAGTCGACACGCAACAACTCTTTTATGTACCGAAGATGAAGATGCTCCGCACCGAAGTTCCTTCAATGTCTTCTTCGTTTGAAAAGTGCCACCTGACAACTGACCGCTCCCTGATCGCCGATGAATTGGCGAGCCCAGGCCCGACGCACTAGGCTGATTCGGGATGAGGCCGCGCACGTCGGAATCAGGCGCGCGTACCTGCTAGCACCATTTCGCGGAAGTCGCCGACGATCGGCCGCAGATCGACTCGGTGCCAGGCAGCCCAGAGTTCGATGTCCTGGTTCAGCCAGGGCAGTTCACGCAGTACGACGTTCTCGTTGCCTTCACCTTTGATGCTCTGCTGTATCAGCGCCAGTCCCAGGCCCGCGGACACCAGCCCCAGGGCACTGAGTGGTTCGGCCGCTGCCAGCCTGATCTGCGGAGTGAAGCCGGCTTCTACGCAGCTGGCGAGGAAGCTCTCGCGTTTGTGCTGCAGCAGGTTGCTCTCGACCATGATCCAGTCCTGCCCGTGCAGGTCCGCGGGCTCAATGCTGGCCTTTCCCGCCAAGGGGTGCTGGGCCGGGAGTGCGAGATGCAGCGGGTCTCTGAACACCGACGCGGCGAGCAGTTCCGGGTCGTCGGCTGCTGGCGGCTCGCAAACCAGGGCGATATCCAGGCTACGTTGGCGCAGCCCTTCGAACTGCTCCTGCACAGAAAGGTTGTACAGCGCGATGTGGATGCCGGGACGCTGCTCACGCACCGTACGCAGCGCCTCAGGCAACACACCGCCGTGGATGGCATGGCTGACGTAACCAATGCACAGGCCGCCCTCCTCGCCTCGCCCCAGTCGTCGCCCGAGGGATTCCAGGCGCTCGGCGTGCTTGAGCAGCGCCTTGGTTTCATGGAGGAAGGTCCTGCCATCGCGGGTCAGGCGCAACCGCTGCTGGCTGCGTTCGAACAGTTGCAAGCCGAGGCGGTCCTCCAACTGCGCGATCTGGCGGCTCAAGGGGGACTGGGAAATATGCAGGTGTTCTGCCGCGCGGCCGACGTGTTCGACTTCGGCGACCGCGACGAAATAGCGAAGTTGTCTGAGATCCAGCACATGACCTCCGAGGACTTAAGTATGACGAATCAGGACGTGGACGGTCTTATACGCCGATTCTAGGATGCCGCCCAGACCCCATTGATCACCGGTAGCCAACAGCGCTGCCTACCCTTCAGAGGACCCGAAACATGAAAATCGACCTGAGCGGCAAGACTGCCATCATCAGCGGCTCCACCGGCGGCATCGGCCTGGGCATCGCCCGCAGCCTGGCAATGGCGAACGCCGACGTTGTAATCGTCGGCCGTACCGCGGCAGCGGTAGACGAGGCGGTTGCTGGCATCACGGCCAGCGGCGGCAAGGCACGCGGAGTGGTGGCTGACCTGGGAACCGCCGCAGGCGCCGAGGTGCTGTTCGCCGCCGAATCCAGCGCCGACATCCTGGTCAACAACCTGGGGATCTACAACGAAGTGGACTTCTTCGAGACCGATGACGAAGAGTGGACCCGCTTTTACGAGATCAACGTGCTCTCAGGGGTGCGCCTGGCGCGTCACTACATTCCCACGATGGTAGAGCGGAAATGGGGCCGGGTGATTTTCCTGTCGTCCGAGTCCGGAATTGCCATTCCCGCCAACATGATCAATTACGGCGTTACCAAGAGCGCCAACCTGGCCGTTTCCCACGGCCTGGCCAAGCGCCTTTCCGGCACCGGGGTCACGGTCAATGCGATCCTTCCCGGCCCTACCTTCACCGAGGGCGTGGCCACGATGGTCGCCGACGCCATGCGTGAATCCGGACGCAGCGCACGGGAAGAAGTGGACGCTTTCGTCCGCAGGGCGCGTCCCAGCTCCATCATCCAGCGCGCTGCCGAGGTAGAGGAAGTTGCCAACCTGGTGACATACGTGGCGTCACCGCTGTCCTCGGCAACCACCGGCGCCGCCCTGCGTGTGGACGGCGGTGTAGTGGACAGCCTGGCAATCTGACGGCTGGAACAGGTGCCAGGGTGACCAGCGGCTAGGCTTTGCAGGTGCTGCACCCGCTGAGTCGATGGAGAAGGTCATGCCTGCCAAGCCCAATATCCTGCTGGTCCACGGCGCCTGGGGCGATGCCTCGCACTGGCGCTACCTCATTCCCCTGCTGCTGGATGCCGGGTATTCGGTCAGTGCGGTACAGAATCCCCTGACCGCCCTGGCTGACGACGTGGCGCGCACCCGCAAGCTCGCCGAGTCCCTTGGCGGGCCCACCTTGCTGGTCGGGCACTCCTACGGTGGAGCGGTCATCTCCGGCGCCGGCCATGCAGCCAATGTCGTGGGGCTGGTGTTCGTCGCCGCCTTCGCGCCGGATGAGGGCGACAGCCTGGGTGGCATCTTCGCCCGCGCCGAACCACCGCAAGGTGCCGGCGGCATCCGTCCGGATCAGGAAGGTTTTCTCTGGTTGGCGGGCGACAGCTTCCACGCCAATTTCTGCGCCGACCTTCCCGAGCGGGACGCCCAGGTCATGTCGGTCACGCAGAAACCCATTGCCGCGCGCTGCTTCGAAGACAAGGCCGGAGCGCCGGCCTGGCGTGGTAAACCCAGTTGGTATCAGGTGTCATCCGGCGATCAGATGATCCCGCCTGCCACCCAGGCCTGGATGGCCGAGCGCATCCAGGCCCGGAAGACCATCACCCTGGATGCCAGCCACGCATCGCTGGCATCGCGCCCCAGGGAGATATTCGGGTTGATCGAAGAAGCGGTGAAAGCGCTGTAGCCGCCCCTCACCCATTCATCGGCGCATCGGGATTGTTGATCGCATAGAGGTAACAGTCCGCCATGCTGTGGTCACCCGCGAAGCTGCTGTAGCTGGCGGTAAAGGTCACGGCCAGGCCGAGGTGCTGGTAGACCCAGGAGTCGGTCACGCCCGGCGGGACTTCCGGAACCAGATCGCTGTCGTTCACCACACGGTAGGTGGGGATGTTCAGGCCGTTGTAGTAGGCGGCGAAATTCGGGTCGACCACGCGCGGGCTGGCGAAGTTGTAGTGCTGCAGCGGCTGGTCTGGCCATTGGGTATGCAGGTCGAGCACCGCCAGGCTGGACAGCGCGCTTCCCAGGCTGTGGCCGCAAACCCAGAGGTCGCCACCCGGTTTCAGGCCGTCCAATGCTTGCAGGGCCTGATCGCGCAGGGAGGTGTATAGCTTGAGGAAGCCCGCATGCACCTGGCCTATGCCCGACTGCCAGGGGTATTCGCTCTGCGTGACGTCCAGGTCATCCACCCAGTCCTGGGCCGATTCGGTACCACGAAACACCAGGTACACCGCACCGCTGGGGTCACTGACGGCAAAGCCGAAGGGCTCGGACTCGTTGATGTACTTCAGTTCGCTGAGGATGCTCCAGACCGGCGCAGAAAAACTCCAGCCACTCATGCTCGGGGGCTGCCAATTGAAATCGGAAGGTTTGCGCGGCTTGTCCTGCTGCAGCCATTGCTCGTACTGGTCGTAGGCCGCTTCCACCAGGTTGGCGCATTGCAGCGCCTGGGTCAGGGAAAACGCAGCGGGAAAATACATGGGAAGACTGGGCATGGTGGCCTCCTTGCCAATGAGTTGTGGGGTTCCACTCTAGACCAAGGCGGCCTTGCGTACAGCGGTATCCGTCCGTATTTCGATTTCGCGTTGCGTTCACTTGTGGGCGGTTTTACTCCTGTGTGAATCCCAATAAGCTCGCTTGAGTTAATGAGCAGGACTCACCAATGAAACCCGTATCCGCCGCTGATCTGAACATCTTCCTGAGCATCGCCGCCCACCTCAGTTTCAGCCGCGCGGCCGTCGAACTCGGGCTCTCGCCTTCGGCCCTCAGCCATGCCCTGCGCGCCCTGGAAGAACGCCTCGGGGTGCGCCTGTTCAACCGCACTACTCGCAGCGTGGCGCTCACCGAAGCAGGCGAACGCCTGTACGCCCGCATCAAGCCGGCCTTTCGCGATATCGACGACGCCCTGGAAGACCTCAACCAGTTCCGCGACTCGCCTTCCGGCACCCTGCGCATCAATGCCGGCCGCGCCGCCGCACAGTTGGTGCTGCTGCCGCTGGCCAGCCGTTTTCTCGAGGCGTACCCGGATGTGAACCTGGAAATCTCCGCCGACGATGCGCTGGTGGACGTCGTATCCGCGGGGTACGACGCGGGCGTGCGCTTCGGCGAACGCCTGGAGGCCGATATGGTTTCCCTGCCCATCGGGCCCTATATGCGCTCGGTGGTGGTGGCGACACCCAGCTTCTTCGAGCGTCATCCCGTGCCACAGAAACCCCAGGACCTCCACGGGCTACCCTGCATCCGCCATCGCTTTCCCAGCGGCAACTTCTACCGCTGGGAGTTCGAACGCGGGGGCATGCAACTGGAAATCGAAGTGGACGGTCCCCTCACCCTGGGTGACGTGGGCCTTATGGTCGGTCCGGCACTGCAGGGCGTCGGGCTGGCTTACGTATTCGAGGAAATGGTGGCCGACCATGTCGCCGAAGGGCAGCTGGTGCAGGTACTGGAAGACTGGTGCCCCTTCTACCCCGGCCTGCACCTCTACTACCCCAGCCGGCGCCAGGTGCCGGCGGTGCTCAAGGCCTTCATCGAGTTCGCGCGGGCGGCAAGGCAGGAACCTTGACCCCAGGGCCGGTGCGCGTGGCGCACCAGGCTCCCGAAAAGCAAAGGCCGAACCCATTGGGCCCGGCCTTCACCTTTATCCAGTTCGCATCGCTTCCGAAGCAGGTGCGCGTGGCGCACGCTACGTCCAGCACCCAGCCCCTCCGGTAGGGTGCGCCGTGCGAACCACGAACGTACCCACCAGGCTCAGCCTTCTATTATCAGCGCAACGGCTGACCCTTCATCTCCGGCATGCGGATGTAGACCACCAGGCTCACCAGGCTCACCGCTACCAGGTAGATCCAGAACAGGTGGCCGTAACCGGCGCCCGAGATGGCGGTCATGATGTACGGCGAGGTGCCACCGAACAGGGTGACCGACAGTGCGTAGGGCAAGGCGATGCCAGTGACCCGCACCTCAGCCGGGAACTGCTCGGCCATGGTCACGGCGGAAGCCGCGCCGAAACCGGTCATGATCACCATGGAAATGGTCTGCAACAGGGCAACTTCCGCCAGGCTGATGCCCTGGTAGAGCAGGCCGAAGCTCGGCCAGGCCCAGAGGATCGACGCGGCGGCGAAGGCGATCAGCATCGGCCGGCGACCAATGCGGTCTGCCAGCATCCCGGCCAGCGGCAGCAACAGCAGCGACACGCCCACGGCGATCACGCCGGCCAGTAGCGTCTCGCGGATCGGCATGCCGGTCACCAGATGGACCTGCGAGGGGTAGCTCACCATCCACACGTAATTGAGCAGGTTGCCCGCCATGGCCACGCCGATCACCCGCAGCACGTCCTTGCGGTGTTTGGTGAAGATGTCGCGGATCGGACGCTTCTCGACGGCAGCCTTGGCCACGCGGGACTTGAACACTTCGGTTTCCTTCACCGACAACCGAATCCACAGGGTCAGCACACCCATCAGTGCGGCAATGACGAACGCCACGCGCCAGCCCCAGTCTTCCAGGGCCGTGTCGCTACCCACCGAGGCCAGCACGACACCGAGCAGGAAGGAAACCAGCGTGCCGGCGTTGATCGCGAACCACTGCCAGGAGCCCGCAAAGGCGCGGCGATTGGACGGCGCGGATTCGATGAGGAATGCCGAAGCGGAACCGAATTCACCTCCGGCAGAGAAGCCCTGGGTCAGGCGTGCCAGCACCAGGATGATCGGCGCGGCGATGCCGATGCTTTCGTAGTTCGGGCAGACGCCGATTACCAGCGAGGCCACCGACATCAGCAGGATCGACAGGGTCAGGCCCTTCTTGCGGCCGTAGCGGTCGGCGAACACGCCGAGCACCGCGCCGCCAATGGGTCGCATGAGGAAACCTACGGCGAACACCGCCAGCACCGAGAGCAGCGCGGTCAGGCTGTTGCCGGCCGGGAAGAATTGCTTGGCGAGGATGGATGAGAAGGTGGCGTAGATCACCCAGTCGGTGTACTCGACTATGGTGCCCAGGGTTGCCGCCACGATGGCTTTCTTCTCGGTCCGGGTCAGTTTTCGGCCCTCGGAGGCCGTGGCAGTGGCTGGGCCTGTTTCAGGCATGAGACCACCAATCGCACTATTGTCGTTATTCATTGCATCGCTCCCGTGAGCACACTTTTTGTTGTTGATCGCCCGAAGGCGTTCTCTTCTGGTTAGCGAGCAAGATGCAGCGACACGCGGGGCTGGTGAAGCGAGATTTCCGCCCTGTTCGCTTGAGTTTAATTCAACTTAAGGAGTAGGCATGACGGCCAGTGCAGGCCATTGGACGCTTGATATTTTTTCAAGCGACGGCAGCTGAAAATTCCTTTGAAGACACAGCGTCGAATGCCCAACCTGCCCCCAACGCCCGGGTCGACGAACAAGAACTGCACCCACTCATGATCCGGGCCTTGAACTGAGGAGACTCGAAGCATGTTCCTGAAAGTTGAGAGCTACATCGGCGGACGCTGCCTGGCGCCGGCCGGTGGTCGCTACGTCGACAAGTTCGACCCGCGCACCGGCGAGAAGCTGGGCGAGGTCGCCAACAGCGGTCCCGAGGAAGTGGAACTCGCTATCCAATCTGCCCAGGAAGCGCTGCCCGCCTGGCGCGACATGCGCCCCTCCGAGCGCGGTCGCATCCTGGTGGAGCTGGCGCGCATCGTTCGCCACAGCGAAGACCGCCTTGGCAAGCTGGAGAGCGCCGAAACCGGCAAGCCTGGCCGCGAGATGGCCACGCTGATGGACCTCACCGCCCAGTACTTCGAGTTCTATGCCGGCCTGGTCAATGTCATGGACGGCGAAGTGATCAACCAGGGCCCGAACTACCACGTCTATACCCGCCGCGATCCGTTCGGCGTGATCGGCGCCATCCTGCCCTGGAACGCCCCGCTGCATCAGGCCGCACGGGCCATCGCCCCGGCGCTGGCCACCGGCAACACCGTGGTCGCCAAACCCTCCGAGCACACCTCCGCGTCCCTGGTGGAACTGGCGCGCATCGCCGTGGAGGAAGCCGGCCTGCCTGCCGGCGTGTTCAACGTGATCGTCGGCAAGGGCAGCGTCATCGGCCCGGTGATGGCGCGCCATCCACTGATGCGCAAGATCTCCTTCACCGGCGGCATCACCGCAGGCCAGGAACTCGGCCGAATCGCCGCCGAACGCATCCTTCCGCTGACCCTGGAACTGGGTGGCAAGTCGGCCAATATCGTCTTTGATGACGCCGACCTCGACGCCGCCGCCAAGGGCGCCACCACAGCTTTCACCTGGAACAGTGGCCAGTGGTGCTGCGCTGGTACCCGCCTGCTGGTGCAGGAAGACGTCCACGACCGCTTCGTCGAGAAGCTGGTGGCCGAGGTCGCGGCACTGCGTGTCGGCCCGGACTTCGACTCCACCTCCGGCCCCATCACCACCAAGGCGCAGTTCGAGAAGATCCAGAGCTACTTCGAGGTCGCCGCGCGTGATGGCCTGAAGCCAGCCATCGGCGGCAAGGTGGCCAGCGGCGCGAACCTGGGCAAAGGCTGGTACATCGAGCCCACCGTCTACACCGGCGTGACCAACGACATGACCCTGGCCAGGGAAGAAATCTTCGGCCCCATCCTCTGCGTCATTCCCTTCAAGGACGAGGCCGACGCCCTGCGCATCGCCAATGACAGCGAGTTCGGCCTGGGCGCCGGTATCTGGAGTCGCGACATCGGCCGCGTCCACCGCGTCGCCGCGGGTCTTGAGGCTGGCCGTATCGTGGTCAACGAATACAGCGGTGGTTTCGTCCAGACCCCCTGCGGTGGGTTCAAGCAAAGCGGCTATGGCCGCGAGCAAGGCATCGACGCCCTCTCCCACTACACCCAGTTGAAGTCGGTGATCATTCGGCTTTGAAGCCAACCCCACCGCAAAACAAAACCCCGCCTGGTGCGGGGTTTTGTTTGTGCTTGGGAACCGGGGTGCTTCGATGCTTCTCAAGGGGGTGGATAGCGCTCTTCTCATCCACCACCGATGCCCAGCTGAACCGCAAATGGTGGAAGTAAAGAGCGACTTCCACCCTTGCGATCTGTCCTCACCAGAGCGGCAAGGTGTAGGTCACGATCAAGCGGTTCTCATCGATATCCGGCCCGAAGTTGCTGCGTACCGTCGCATTGCGCCACTTGAGGCCGAGGTTCTTCAGCGGTCCGCCCTGCACTACATAGGCGATGTCGGTGTCCCGTTCCCATTCCTTGCCCTCGTCCACGCGGTTGGCAACGTCTACCCCATCGCCGGAAAGGCAGCGCGTCATGAAGGTCAGCCCAGGTACGCCCAGCGAGGTGAAGTCGAAGTCATAGCGGGCCTGCCAGGAGCGTTCGTCCTCGTTGCCGAAGTCGTTGACCTGCACCAGATTCACCAGGTAGCCGTCGGCACCGCTGACGTAGGCAAAGCCGGTGTCACCGGACATGCGCTGATAGCCGAGCCCAAGGGCATGGGGGCCACGCTTGTAGGTGAACATCGCCCCAAGCGCGCGGTTGTCGACGTTGCTGCCGCCGTCGTCCTGGCTCTGCGCCCAACGCAGGTCCGACTTGATGAAGCCGGCCCCGCCCAGGTCCAGCAGATGGCCAAGGGTGAAGTAGTGCTGGCGGTAGATGCCGTCCAGTGCGCCGTAGTGATAGGAAGTGGTCAGGGCTGGCGTCCATTTGTAAGTGGCACCAGCGAAGTCCAGTGCATCGCTGGTCTTGTGGCGGCCCAGGACAATGTTCCGCGCCCCGCCGTTGAACACCTGCATCTCCTCGTTATCGGACGAATTGCGCAGGTTCACCCGGTCGATACGGCCGAGGTCCAGGTTCAGATCCTGGACTTGCGCACTGCTCAACCACGCCCCCCGGAAGGTCTGTGGCAACAGACGGCTGTCATTGGAAAGGGCAATGGGCAGCTTGGGCTGCAGGGTGCCAACCTTCAGCAAGCTGCTGGAAACGCGCACCTTGGCGGTCAGCCCCAGTTCGCCGTACTCGTCCTGGGCACGATTGGGCTTTTCGCGATCGGATTGCAGCAGGCCGGTGCCAGTGCGGTCCGGGCTGGAATCGAGCTTCACCCCCAGCAAGCCGAGCGCATCGACGCCAACACCGACCGGGCCTTCAGTAAAGCCCGATTCATAACGCAGCAGGAATCCCTGAGCCCACTCCTCGGCCTTGCTTTGCGGGGCTCCGTCCTGGCGGAAATCACGGTTGAAGTAGAAGTTGCGCAATTCCAGGCTGGCCTTGGAATCCTTGATGAAATCGGCGCTGGCGGTGCCGTTGGCACCCAGGGTCAGGCCGAAGAGCGCGAACAGGGTCTGCGGACCAATGCGATTGGCCCGGTTGGGAGTGGTCATGGAGCGGCTCTCTTTTGTTGTTGTGGTACGTCCGGGGCCGATGCTAGGAACCTGCCGGAGGCCGCGACAAACGATTAAAACAGGCCTTTCGCTTGAGATTTACTCAATCAGAACTAGAGTAAGATTCCGCGCCTTTTCACCTGTCACACAAGAAGATCCGGAAGATGGACAGACTGCCGCCACTCAATGCCGTACGGGCCTTCGAGGCCGTCGCCCGGCACCTCAGC
Source organism: Pseudomonas sp. JS3066 (assembly GCF_036328175.1). NCBI lineage: Bacteria > Pseudomonadati > Pseudomonadota > Gammaproteobacteria > Pseudomonadales > Pseudomonadaceae > Pseudomonas > Pseudomonas sp. JS3066. The sequence goes on along the minus strand of NZ_CP143312.1, from coordinate 2,343,495 downwards.
ATTACCCTTGCCGCCGACGAACTGAACGTCACTCCCGGCGCCGTCTCACGGCAGATCCGCGCACTGGAGGAGTACATGGAGCAGCCGTTGTTCCTACGTGGGCATCGGCAGATCACCCTCACCCCGGCTGGCGAGCAGTACTTCAAGGCGGTAGCACGGATCATCGAAGAGCTGCGCAGCGCCACCCGCAAACTCAAGCGCCCGGCCAAGCGCCGGCAGATCAAGGTGCGCGCCTATACCACCTTCGCCATGCAATGGCTGATTCCAAGGCTCGCCAGCTTCCACCAGGAGAACCCCAAGATCGAGGTGCTGCTCACTGCCTCCCTGGACCCGGTGGACTTCCACAAGGAAGACCTGGATGCCGCCATCCGCCTCGGTAACGGCGACTGGCCCAACTGCAACTGCCATGTGCTCAGCGACAACATCCTCGCCCCGGTGTGCAGTCCCGCGCTGCTCGACATCGGCCCCGGCCTGGAGGAACCAGCCGACGTGGCCGAATACACCATGCTCCACTCCATCGCCCGCCCGGACGACTGGAGCCACTGGCTGCAAGCCACCGGCGTGGGCAGCGCGGTGGATGCGCGGGCCGGCATGACCTACCAGAGCTCATCGATGGCCTATGCAGCGGCCGCCGGCGGCCAGGGCATCGCCATCGCCCAGTTGTTCCTGGTGGAGAAGGAACTGCGCGAAGGCACCCTGGTGCGACCGTTCCCGCAGACCGTGGACATGGGCGCGTACACCTATTACCTGCTCACCCCCAGACACCGGCCGGAAAGCGAGGACATGACCACCTTCCGCCTCTGGTTGCTGGAGCAGGCACGCCAGACCCGCCAGGCCGCTTGAGTTTTCCTCAACGCTTCCAGGCTCAAAAGTGCTTTGTCCGCGTCGCTTGCGGCTTCCTAGGATGGTTCCCCTTCACCCGAGCACGGCTGAAGACCCGTCCGTTGAACTGGAGCGACAATAATGAACGAGAGCATCGGTTTCATCGGCCTTGGCGCCATGGGCCAGAGAATGGCGCGACACCTGCTTGACCACGGCTTCGGCCTGGAAATCTGCGACAGCAACCCACAAGCCCTCGAGCCCCTGCTGCAACGCGGCGCACGTAGTCACGCCTCGCCTCGAGCCGTGGCCGATGCCGCGCAAGTGGTGCTGGTCTGCGTGCCGACGCCGGAGATAGTCGAGCAGGTGGTACTGGGTGAGAACGGTGTCATCCATGGCGAGACCGTACGCGTGCTGGTGGACCACTCAACCACCGGCCCGAGTGTCGCCCGCCGCCTCGACCAGGCGCTGAAGGCACGCGGCATAGCGACCCTGGACGCTCCTCTGGCCGGCGGCGTCGCCGGAGCCGAAGCCGGCACCCTGTCGGTGATGGTGGGAGGACCTGCGGAAGCCTACGGGCGTTGCCAACCGGTTTTCGCCGCGTTCGGCCGCAAGGTGGTTCACCTTGGCGACACGCCCGGCCTGGGCCAGAGCCTCAAGCTGGTGAACAACATGATCGTCGGCGCGACCCTGGTGGCTACCAGCGAGGCGCTGCTGTTCGGCATCAAGGCCGGCCTCGAGCCAGTACAGATGCTGGACATCCTCAATGCCAGCACGGCGCGCAGCTACACCAGCGAACAGATCCTCGCCGGTACCGTGCTCAAGCGCGAATTCGACTTCGGCTTCCGCCTCGACCTGATGCGCAAGGACATCCGCCTGTTCCTGGCCGAGGCCGAAGGCACCGGGACGCCGGCACTGACCTGCGCGGTGGTCAAGCAGCTCTTCGACCAGGCCATCAACAGCGGCGAGCCGACCCGTGACATGACCCACGTGGTGCGAGTGCTGGAAGACCTGGCCGGGGCAAGGATTGCATCCACGCCGCCCTTGTAGGAACGAGCTTGCTCGCGAAGCTACTGAGCCAATCTTTCGCGAGCAAGCTCGCTCCTACACAAAGCCCGATGGCGACGAATCCCGGCGCATTGGCTGAGATTCCTTCACTGCACAACGTGGGGCGGGGCGTAGGAGCGAGCTTGCTCGCGAAAAAGAAACCAGCCCCGGAACCATCGCCTTGCGTACTCCATCGATCCACCAACGAGGGGTGGCTGGGGCGCCGGATGGTGGATGCGAAGAGCGGCATCCAGCCCACGCAAATGGAGCCCGGCCTTTCGCGAGCAAGCTCGCTCCTACACAAAGCCCGATGGCGACGAATCCCGGCGCATAGGCTGGAATTCCTTCACTGCACAACGTTGGGCGGGGCGTAGGAGCGAGCTCTGCTCGCGAAAAAGAAACCAGCACCGGAACCATCGCCTTGCGTACTCCATCGATCCACCAACGAGGGGTGGCTGGGGCGCCGGATGGTGGATGCGAAGAGCGGCATCCAGCCCACGCAAATGGAGCCCGGCCTTTCGCGAGTAAGCTCGCTCCTACACAAAGCCCGATTGCGACGAATCCCGGCGGGTTGGCCGGGATTCTTCTTTGCACAGGCTTCGCCCTCTACCATTGCGACTGCATGAAGCTTTCCTACGCCGCGATCACTGCCCCGCTCGCAGTCACCTCCTCTACTTCCAGTTCGCTGAAGCCCATTTCCACCAGCAACTCGCGGGAATGCTCGCCCTTGTCTGGTGCCGGTCTGTATGGCTGCTGCGCCGCCTCGGCGCTGTTCACCGGGAAGCCTGGCACCCGCAGCTCGCCGTGCCTGGGGTGCTCGATGGTGGCGAGCATGCCGTTGCTGGCCAGTTGCGGGTGTTCCAGCAGATCGCTGTAGTCGGCCACCCTGGCGCAGAGGATGTCCGCCTCGCGCAGGCGCTCCAGCCAGTGGGCAGTGCTACGAGTACGGAAGACCCCATTGAGGGCCTCCTGCATCTCGGCCCGATGCACCACACGCTGGGCAGAGGTGACGAAGCGCGGATCACTCGACCATTGCGGGTTGCCGAGCACGGTGCACAGTCGCTCCCAGCGATTGCCGTTGTAGGCCGCCACCATCAGCCAGCCATCCTCGGTCTGGAATGCCTCGTTTGGCGCCGAATAGGGCGCGGCACTGCCAATGGGGGTCGGCAGTTCGCCGTCACGCAGGTAGCTGCTGATGGACGACTGCTGCAACGCCAGCGCCGAATTCATCAGGCTCACGTCCAGGTGGCCGCCCTGCCCGTCCCGATGCCGGGCCTGGAGTTTGGCGAGGATGGCCATGCACGCCATGTAACCAGTCACCACATCGACCACAGGTGCCTGCACCTTGCAGGGCGGCGCGCCGGGGGTGCCGATCAGGCTCATCAGGCCGGAGTCCGCCTGGAGGATGCCATCCACTCCGGCACGGTCCGCATAGGGGCCTTGCTGGCCATAGGCGGAAATGGAGCAGTAGACCAGGGCCGGATTGATCGCTTGCGCCGCTTCGAAACCCAGGCCAAGCCGGGCCATCACGCCGGGGCGCATGCTTTCGATCAGCACATCGGCTTCTTCCAGCAGGCGCTTGGCGACAGCCAAACCCTGTGGGTTCTTCAGGTCCAGGCAGAGCCCCTGCTTGCCCCGATTGAAGCCGTGGTACAGCGCGCTGGAATCACCAACCCAGGCAGGCCCGAGGGTGCGGCCAAGATCGCCTTCGGGCGGCTCGACCTTGATCACCCGTGCTCCCATGTCTGCCAGCAGCATGGTGCAGGTGGGACCGGCAGCGATCTGGGTGAAATCCAGCACCGTCAGCCCTTGCAAGGCATTACGCAACATGGCGGCGCTCTCCCTGCTTGAAGGTTCCCTGGGCAGTGGCCAGCAACTCGCCTTCCAGCGTCTCCAGCGACGCCTCGGCGAAGTAGAGGCTGCGGCCGCTGCGATTGACCTTGCCCCGCGCGATGACGGTTCCACTGCGGGCCGCCTTCAGGTAGGCGATGTTCAGCATCACCGTCACGCCGTGAATCTCTTCCTCGTCCTCGGCGGTGTGCAGCCCGGCGTAGCCGCAGGCGGCATCGAGCAAGGTGGCGACCAGCCCACCGTGCAGCATGCCCTGCCGGTTCAGGTGCCGCGCCTCGATAGGCATACGGAACTCGGCGGCGCCTGCGGCCCAATGGACCAGTTCGACGCCAAGACTCTGCAGGAACGGATTGCGCAATTGCATGGTGATCCTCCCCGGCGCCTAGCGCCCCTTGTACTGCGGCGGACGTTTCTCGGCGAACGCCGCGCGCCCTTCCAGGCGGTCTTCGGTGTCGCGCAAAACGCCCCAGTAGAGTTCGGTCAGGCGCTGGGCGTCGGCATCGGACAGGTGCGCGGTCTGCCGCGCCAGTGACTGCAGGGCCTGGATCGCCAGCGGCGCTGCCACGGCGATCCGCTCACCCAGTTCCAGGGCACGCTGCAACAGTGCCTCAGGTGTTTGAACCAGCTCCGAGACCAGCCCGATATCCAGTGCCTTGGCCGCATCGATGCGCTGGCCGGTCAGGGCCATCTGCATGGCATGGGCCTGGGGGACCGCCTTGAGCAGACGATGCAGGCCGGACACCGCCGGTATGGAGCCCACCACCGCTTCCGGCAGGCCAAAGCTGGCATTGCCCGAAGCGATGCGCAGGTCGCATTGCAGCGCCAGCTCGAGGCCGCCACCGAGGCAGTGGCCGTTGATGGCGGCGATCAGTGGCTTGCGCAGGTCGAGGTCAGACAGATCCATCAGGCGGATGTACAGCCCGTCGTCGGCCGCCAATTCCTTGTCGAGGAACAGGGCCTCGGCATAGGACGCGTGGGATACGCGGGTGCTCTTCAGGTCAGCGCCGACGCAGAAGGCACGATCCCCCGCGCCGGTGATGATCGCGGCGCGGATATCGCGGTTGTCGCGGACGTCCACCAGGTGGCCACGCAGGGCGCGCAGGGAGTCGATGTCCAGGGCGTTGAGGGCTCCCGGGCGATCGAGGCGGATGACCGCGACAGCACCCTGGATTTCCATGTGTACGGGCATGGCGACCTCCTCAGACACTGGCCGACGACAGGCTGCGCCCGCCGCAGACGTAGAGCGTCTGGCCGGTGACGTAGGAACTGGCTGGGTCGAGGAAGAATTCCACCGCATTGGCGATGTCATCCGGCGAACCGATACGCTTCACCGGCACGGTATCTTTCAGGCGCGCCTGCACCTCCGGCTCGAAGGCCTGGAACAGCGGCGTGTCGACGATGCCGGGCGCAATGGTGTTGACGGTGATGCCCTTGGCGGCGAACTCGATGGCCAGGCTGCGGGTCAGGCTCACCACACCGCCCTTGGCGGCGGAATAGTTGGCCTGGCCGAAGCCACCCAGCCATGCCCGCGAAGACAGGTTGACGATGCGCCCGAAGCCCGCGTCCAGCATCAGCGGCAACGCCGCCCGGCAGCAGAGGAACTGCGCCCGCAGGTTGGTATCCATCACCAGGTCCCAGTCGTCCTCGGTCATCTTCAGGAAGCGCTTGTCGCGCACCACGCCGGCGTTGTTCACCAGGAAATCCAGGCGCCCGGATACTTCCCGGATCTGCGCGAAGGCGCCCTCGACGTCCGCTCCCTGGGTGAGGTCCAGCGCGATGCCGTGGGCGTCGCACCCTTCGTCCTGCAGCAGCTTGACGGCGTCCAGCAGGACAGGTGCATCGCGATCCAGCAGGTAGACGGTGACGCCCTGGCGCGCGAGGCGGGTGGCGATGCCGAGGCCAATGCCGCGAGCAGCGCCGGTTACGGCTGCCACCTGCCCTTCATGGAAACGTTGTGCAGTCATCTCACACCCCCAGTACGTGAACGGAGGACGCGGCATGGTCCACGCCAGCGATGCCGCCACCGGTGCACTGGGCAACGCCAATGCGCGGGTTATCGGCCTGGCGGCCGGTGGCACGGCCCTGCAACTGCCACATCAGCTCGACCATCTGCGCCACGCCGGTGGCACCCAACGGGTGCCCCTTGGCGAGCAGGCCGCCACTGGGGTTCACCGGCACCCGGCCGCCGAGCGCGGTAGCACCGGAATGCAGCAGCGCGACCGCTTCGCCGTGGGGCGCGAGCCCCAAGGCTTCGTAGTAGAGGAGCTCGGCGATGGTGAAGGCGTCGTGCAGCTCAACCACGCCCACGTCGCGCGGATCGACGCCAGCCTGCTCGTAGGCCTGGCGAGCAGCGCGAGCAGTGATTTCTGCGTCGAGGATGTCGTCACGAGCACCCTCGCGCAGGCCGGATACGACGATGGAGCCGAGCACGCGCACGTCCCTGGCATGGGGGCCCGGCTTGTTGCCGAGCACCAGGGCGGCGGCGCCGTCCACCTGGGACGGGCAGCACTGCAACAGCGTCAGCGGGTCGGCGATCATGCGCGAGCCCAGCACCTCCTCCAGGGTTACTCCGGTGCGCTGCTGGGCGTACTCATTGAGGGAGCCGTGATGGCGATTCTTCACCGCCACACGGGCGAGGTCGGCTGGGCTGGCGCCGCGCTCGTGGATGAAGCGGGTGGCGCGCATGGCGTAGACCGCCGGCAGCACCATGCCGGCCTTGGCATAGAGGTCGGTCTTCTCGTCGTTGCGCTGCAGCGGAATGGTGCCGCCACCCAACTGGGTCAGTTGTTCGATGCCAAACACCAGCACGCGCTCGTACTGCCCGGCCAGCAGCGCATGACGTGCCAGGTGCACGGCGGTGGCACCGCTGGCGCAGGCGTTCTCGACGTTGTAGACGGGGATGCCGTCCAGGCCGAGATCGCGCAGGATCACCTGGCCGAGGATCATGCCGCCAAGGACGTTGGCGCAGTAGATCGCCTGGATGTCTTTCAGCGCGAGGCCCGAATCAGCGACGGCCTTGATGATCGCCTGCTGGGCCAGCTCTGGCGCCATCACGCCCTGGTGGCGGCCGAAGCGGGTCATGGCACCGCCCATTACATGCATCTGGCTCATTGGCGGGCCTCCACGGATTCGAACACATAGCCATAGGTTTCATCGGGCAGGATGCGGTAGCTGGCACCGATCACCGGACGCTCGCCGCCGGTGATACGGCCGAACAGGCGCATCGGCCCTTCGAGGTCCAGGTAGCCCAGGGCGAATGGCTCCAGGCCGCTCTTGGGGCCCGGATGGATGATGGTGAAGCTGTACAGCTCACCTTCGCCGGCCAGCGTCTCGGTGCGGTACTGGTTGGCCAGCGGCGAATGGCCGGGCAGCGCAGGGAATACCAGTTCGCCAGTGGCGATGTGGCGGGAGCCAAGCAGGCGTGAGGGGCTGGCGTCTCCCCAGAGGGATGGCAGTGGGTTCATGTCGACCTCCTGTTGTTTTCAGCCGCGTGAACGGCTCTGGACTGAGGCTATGGTCGACATCGGGCGGGAGCCCGACAAACGATATAAAGACCGCGACTGGTTGAGTTTTTTGCAAGCCAGGAGACGAACTAACGAGAAGCACAGGCTGAGTGCTACGAAGCCCAACGACCCGATTTGGGGTTGTTGGGCTTCGTTACCTGCCAGATACCTTTACCTCTGCGGTGGGCTGACGCTTACCTGCCCCGTCAGGCCGGTTTCAACTGCGCCGGATCGACCGGCAGGGTGCGCAGGCGCTTACCGGTGGCGGCAAAGATGGCATTGACCACCGCCGGGGCGATGACCACGGTGGACACCTCACCCAGGCCACCCGGCGACTCGCCACTGTTGATGATGTGGGTCTCGATGGGCGGCACCTCGTTGAGGCGCAGCAGGCGGTAGCTGTCGAAGTTGCCTTGCTCCACCCGGCCGTCCTTGAAGGTGATGTTGCCGAACAGCACCGCCGTCAGGCCGAAGACCGTGCCGCCCTGGATCTGCGCGACCACGGTGTCCGGGTTGATGGGAATGCCGCAGTCCACCACGCAGATGACCTTATTCACGGTCACCATTCCGTTGGCATCCACGCTGACTTCCGCAACCTGCGCGGCATAGGTGCCGAAGCAGTAGGTCAGCGCGACGCCACGGCCTTTGCCGGCCGGTAGCGGCGAATCCCAGGCGGATTTCTCCCTCAGGGTTTCCAGCACCTTCACCGCACGCGGATGTTTCTCCAGCAACGGGTAGCGGTACGTGAACGGATCGATATTGCTCATTACCGCCAACTCGTCGAGGAAGCCTTCCACCATGAAGCAGTTCTGGGTGTGGCCAACACCGCGCCAGAAAGCCGGGGTAATGCCCTTGGGTGGTTCGTGGCGCACGTAGTGCACCGCAAGGTTAGGGAAGCCGTAGGGGCCACAGGCATCGCGCGCGGCATCGCCATCTATACCGTTCTTGAATAGGCCCGGCGCCCAGCGCGCGATGATGGACCCGCCGGTGACCTTGTGGCTCCAGGCAATGGGATGCCCCTGCTCATCGAGGCCAGCGGACAGGTGGTTGTAGTGGAAAGGCCGCAGGCTACTGTGGCGAATGTCTTCCTCGCGGGAGTAGATGACCTTCACCGGGTAGTCCACCTGCTTGGCGACTTCCACCGCATGGCCGACGAAGTCCGTTTCCAGTCGCCGACCGAAACCGCCGCCCAGCAGCTGGTTATGTACCTGCACAGACTCTTCGGGCAGGCCGGTAAGCTGCGCCGCCAGCGTCTTGGCCCGCGCCGGCACCTGAATGCCCAGCCAGAGGTCGCAACCATCCTTGCGCACGTGTGCCGTGCAGTTGACCGGCTCCATGCAGGCATGGGCGAGGAACGGTACCTGGTAAACCACCTCGACCTTCTTCGTCGCCTTGGCCATGGCAGCCGGCACGTCTCCTTCGGCGCGCACTTTCACGCCTTCGGCCTTTGAGGCTTCGGCGATGTTCTTAAGCATATCGGCGCTGGAAACCTTGCCATTCTCGCCTTCATTCCACTTGATCTGCAGCGCCGCCAAGCCCTTGCGTGCCGCACCCGTGTGGTCGGCGATCACTGCCACCGCATCCTTTGTACGCACCACTTTGTGCACGCCCTTGACCGCCATGGCAGGGGCGTCGTCCACCTCGGCCAGGGTGCCGCCGATGATCGGGCAGATGGTGATCGCGGCAACCTTCACCCCCTCGGGGCGGGCATCGATGCCGAACATGGCCCTGCCCGTGACTTTGGCGGGACCATCTGTGCGTTTGGCAGGGGTACCAATCAGCTTGAACTGCGCCGGGTCCTTGAGCGGTACCTCACCAGGAACCGGCAGCTTGGCGGCAGCGTCTGCCAATTCCCCGTAGCCGAGCTTGCGACCGCTGTCCGGGTGGACCACGACGCCGTTCTCGACCTTGCAACTCCCTGCCGGCACCGACCACTGCTGCGCGGCTGCTGTCACCAGCAGGGTGCGCGCAGTGGCGCCGGCCTGGCGCAGGGGTATCCAGTTGGCGGGTATCGAAGTCGAGCCGCCGGTAACCTGGAAACCCAGCATGGGGTTGGCGTAGCGCTTGTCGTCGGCCGGAGCGTGTTCGATCACGACCTGATCGAGCGACACCTCCAGCTCCTCGGCAATCAGCGCGGGCATCGAGGTGTAGGTGCCCTGCCCCATTTCCACCGGCTGGATGATGAACGTCACCTTGCCGCTGCGATCGATGCGAATGTAGGCGTTGGGGCTGAAGTCTCCATCGACGGCCTCGGCAAACCCCATCAACCCCGGCAGCGTGAAACTGATCAGCAGGCCACCACCTGCAGCGGCGCTGGCCTTGAGAAATCCCCGGCGGCTGAGGCCAGGCAGGAAGAGATCGTTCATGCTGCGCCCTCCCCTTTGGCAGGTTGTGCCTGGGCCGCAACCTTGATGGCTTCGCGGATGCGCAGATAGGTTCCGCAGCGACAGATGTTCCCGGACATCGCGCCATCGATTTCCGCGTCGCCGGGATTGGGGTTGGTCGCCAGCAGCGCGCTCGCCGACATGATCTGTCCCGACTGGCAGTAGCCGCACTGCACCACTTCCTTGGCCAGCCATGCCTCCTGTATACGCTTGCCGGCGTCGGTTGCGCCGATGCCTTCGATGGTGGTGATTTCCGCACCGACCATACTGCTGACCGGCATCACGCAGGAGCGTACTGCCGCACCATTCATGTGTACGGTGCACGCCCCACACAGGGCCATTCCGCAGCCGAACTTGGTTCCAGTCATGCCCAGCACGTCGCGCAGTACCCAGAGCAGCGGCGTATCGGGATCGACATCGACGCTGTGCTCAGCGCCATTGATCTTCAGGGTGAGGGCCATATCGCCTCCCGTTGGTTTTCATCAGGACAGGTGCCCGTCTGCGCGGGCATGCGCGGTTCGCCAGGGCGATACCGCGGCCCCGGAAGTAAAGGCAGGGAAAAGGGATGGATCAGGGCGCGCCTGAATGGGCTTCGGGGGGCGTGCCTGGGAAGACGAATGTCGTTCGGCCAACAAGCGGTACCTGAAGCATGGTTGCCTCCGTGGGCAGGCCGTTCCATCAGGGCTGGGCGGCTGGCGGCTCCGTGACGCCAGCGGGAATGATTCGAGGATGCTAGAAGTCCTGGCAGCAACTGCCAATTGATTTAAACGCACTACTCGCCTGAGTTTTTTTCAAGCCGTTTCGGAGCCCGCCGTCACTCGCGGTATCCTGTTGCGCCCCCTCGTCCAGGCCCGTCAAACCGATGTCCGCAGTCTCCCTCCAGGCAAATCTCCCCATCGTCCTCGCCGGCCCCATGCTGCGCCGCATCGAAGCCCGTCGGCTGGTGTTCTGGCTGGTCGGTTCGCGCAGGCTCTCGCCGGTGCTGAGATTATCCGTGGACGGTGGCGTCGAGTATCCGCTGGGCGAAGACTGCTGCCGGGTGATTCCTTTCGGCCGTCATGCCTTCCTGCACCTGATCGACCTGCGACTGGAAACCTCCCTGCCCCTCGACCAGCAGATCGACTACGACCTTCTGATCGACGACGACGGCATCGGCCATTGGGCGCCGCACCTGGTCCATGAGCACGCAACAACGCCGAGCTTCGTCCTGCGATCGCGTATCGACCAGTTGCTTCACGGCTCTTGCCGCAAGCCGCACTTCCCGGCCAACGACGGCCTGCTCTGCGCCGACCGCCTGCTGGCAGCCGACCCGAAACCCGAGCAGCGCCCCGCCCTGCTGATGCTCAGCGGGGACCAGGTCTATACCGATGATGTGGCCGGTCCGATGCTGCGCGCCATCCATCAACTGATCGCGCGGCTTGGCCTGTTCGACGAGAGGCTGGAGGGGGCGATCGTCAGCGACAGCGCGGCGTTGTACGGCCATGCCGCCTGCTACTACCACCGGGCGGACCTGTTGCCCGCGCTGGAGAGCAACGAAACCCTGCGCGAACGTTTCTTCGGCGGCGCGCGCAAGCCCATCTTCACCAGCGCTAATGCGGAAAATCATCTGGTGACCCTGGCCGAAGTCATGGCCATGTACCTGCTGGTCTGGTCGCCGGTGCCCTGGGAACTTGTGGAACCGCAGATGCCCCCGCTGGACGCCGGGAAAATCGATCGCTATCGCCTGGAAGAAACCCGACTGGTCGATTTCCGCGCTGGGCTGCCGGGCGTCGCGAGGGTGTTTGCCCACCTGCCGACCCTGATGATCTTCGACGACCATGACATCACCGACGACTGGAACCTGTCTGCACAGTGGGAGCTGACCGCCTACGGCCACCCCTTCTCCAAGCGCATCATCGGCAATGCGCTGGTTGCCTACATGCTGTGTCAAGGCTGGGGCAACGACCCCAGGGCGTTCAGCGAGGTGCTGGACAAGGCCGAGGCACTGGCCGCCACCGCCGCCGACGACAATCATCTCGACAGCACGGCGTTGGACGGGCTGATCGACCGCCTGATCACCTTCAACCACTGGCAGTACGTGATGCCCACGACACCGGCGCTGGTGGTATTGGACACCCGGACCCGCCGCTGGCGCAGCGAGATCGACCTCCAGCGCCCATCCGGCCTGCTGGACTGGGAGGCCCTGTGCGAACTGCAACAGGAACTGCTGGATCATCCATCGGCGATCATCGTCTCCCCGGCGCCGGTCTTCGGGGTCAAGTTGATCGAGACGGTCCAGCGGGTCTTCAGCGCCTTCGGCCAACCATTGCTGGTGGATGCGGAAAACTGGATGGCCCACCGTGGCGCGGCCCAGGTGATCCTGAATATCTTCCGCCACTCGCGCACACCGGGGTCCTACGTGATCCTGTCCGGCGACGTGCATTACTCCTTCGTCTATGAAGTGCTGATCCGCCATCGCCAGCAAGGCCCGAAGATCTGGCAGATCACCAGCAGCGGCATCAAGAACGAGTTTCCAAGGCGCTTGCTGGATGTATTCGACCGCCTCAACCGCTGGCTCTACTCGCCGCGTTCTCCGTTGAACTGGTTCACCAAGCGGCGCCCGATGAAGGTGATGCCGCGCACGCCGGAACACAGCAAGGCCGGCGAACGGCTGTGGAACTCCGCAGGTCTCGGCCAGGTGTTCTTCGATACCGAGGGGCGGCCTTCGCGCATCTTCCAGCTCAACGCCAATGGCACCGAACCCACCGAGTTCCTCGAACAACGAGACGACCAACCGGACGGACTTCCCGTGGCGCGGCGGGTATGATGCCGACCCGGATTTCCTGACGGCTACCCACCATGAGCAACACTCCCCTCTTCGGCAACGGCGATGCTTCCTACCAGGCCGCTGGTGGCATCGACGGCCTGCGACGCCTGGTGGACGACTTCTACCGGCTGATGGACGAGCTGCCGGAAGCCGCCGACCTGCGTCGCCTGCACCCGGATAGTCTGGAGCAATCCCGCGACAAGCTGGCCTGTTTCCTCAGCGGCTGGCTGGGCGGCCCGAAGCTCTTCAGCGAGAAATACGGGTCCATTTCGATACCCTCCTTCCACGCCCAGTGGCCCATCGACGAATCCCTCAGCGGCGCCTGGCTGGGCTGCATGGAGCGGGCCATCGCCCAGCAGCCCTTCTCGCCCGAGTTCGCCGAGTACCTGCTTGCACAGCTGAAGGTGCCGGCCCACCGAGTGGTGCAGGCGAGCCGCGCAAGGCACGGCTGAATCCCGCCTCGAAATCTTCTTGAAAGCGAATTCATTCGCGATGCAGTCCGAAGGGCTGCCAGAGGGACCGGGTTGCTTCGCGTCCATTCGCGAATGAATTCGCTCACACAGTTCACTCGCAGCGCTCATCGCGATTTTGACGGCGCCTGGCTCGCACCCATATAGTAAGCACCGCTTATTATATGGACCCCACATCATGCCCCGCCTCGAAGAGAGCATCGGCTTCCTCCTGGCCGATGCTTCCCGCCTGATGCGCCGCTCCTTCGAGCAGCACATCACTGGCAGCAGCCTCACCCTTGCCCAAGCCCGCGCCCTGGCACATGTCGCGCGCAACGAAGGTTGTCGCCAGGTCGAGCTGGCCGACCAGTTGGAGGTCAAACCCATCACCCTTGCCCGCCTGCTGGATCAACTGGAGCAAGCCGAACTGGTGGAACGACGCCCCGACCCGGACGACCGCCGCGCCTATCGGTTGTATCTGCGCCCGCGGGCCGACAAGGCCCTGGACGACATCCGCACCGCGGGTGCGGCGATGCTCGCCGTGGCGCTGGATGGCTTCAGCGAAGCCGAAACGGCCGCGCTCTCCAGCGCCCTGCGCAAGATGCGCAGCAACCTTTCTTCCCGTTGATTTCCAAAGGAAGCGCAACGCCATGAACACCCACACGGTCATCGTTCCCGAACAGGACGCAGCGGCCGCCACCAACTCCCGCGGCAAACGCCTGTTGCTGATGGGCGTCGCCCCTGTTCTTGCCGTAGGCCTGGGACTGGCCGCCTATCTCCACGGTGGACGCTTTGTCGAAACCGACAACGCCTATGCCAAGGCTGACAAGGTGCCGATCAGCGCCGATGTATCCGGCACCATCACCGAGGTGCTGACCCGCGAGAACGATAGGGTGAATGCCGGGCAGCTGCTATTCCGTATCGACCCGGCAAGCTTCCGCATCGCCGTTGCCCGGGCCGAGGCGCGCCTGGCACAGGTACGTACCGACCTCGCCGCGCTGAAAGCCAGCTACCAGGAAAAATCCTCCGAACTGGCCCTGGCCCGTACCCGTCACGCCTACGCCGAGAAAGACCTGCAGCGCCAGGCGAACCTCGCGCAGAAAGGCTATCTCTCCCCGGCAAGGCTCGACGAATCGCGCCAGGCCACCCAGATCGCCGCGCAAGAAATCGACGCCCGCGAGCACGATCTAAAGCGCATCGCCGAGAACCTCGGCGGCAGCCCGGCACTGCCGGTGGAGCAACACCCGAGCTACCTCAGCGCCCAGGCCGAGCTGGAACAGGCGCGCCTGGACCTGCAACGCTCCGAAGTGCGCGCGTCGCTCGCCGGGAGCATCAGCAAGGTGCCGCAACCTGGCCAGTACATCAGTGCCGGCAATACCGCCATGACCCTGGTGGTGGATGACAATCTCTGGGTGGAAGCCAACTTCCCCGAGAAGGACCTGACCTACGTGCGCCCCGGCCAACCGGTCGATGTGCGCTTCGACATCTACCCGGACGCCACCTGGCACGGCGAAGTGGAAAGCCTGAGTCCGGCCACCGGTTCGGAGTTCTCGGTACTGCCAGCGCAGAACGCCACCGGCAACTGGGTGAAGGTGGCGCAGCGGGTACCCGTGCGCATCCACCTGCGACCCGACGCCCAGCAGCCACCGCTACGCGCCGGCCTCAGTGCGGTGGTGGAGATCGATACCGGCCACCACCGCAGCCTCGCCAGCCTGCTGCCCTGATCACCATGAAGGCGACCCACTCCCGCGACGCCGGTTCGCACCGCTGGCTGATCACTCTCTCAGTGATGCTGGCCACCATCATGCAGGCGCTGGACACCACCATCGCCAACGTCGCCCTACCACATATGCAGGGCAGCATGGGCACGACCCAGGACCAGATCAGCTGGGTGCTGACGTCTTACATCGTTGCTGCTGCCATCTGCATGCCGCTGACCGGTTTCATCGCCGCGCGCTTCGGCCGCAAGCGGCTGTTCATGTGGTCCATCGTCGGTTTCACCATTGCGTCGATGCTCTGTGGCGCGGCCCAGAGCCTGGAGCAGATCGTCCTGTTCCGTCTGCTCCAGGGCGTGTTCGGCGCCAGCCTGGTGCCGCTGTCCCAGGCCGTCCTGCTCGACACCTACCCGACCGAGCAACACGGTTCGGCCATGGCCATCTGGGGCGTGGGGGTGATGGTCGGTCCCATCCTC
Organism: Pseudomonas sp. JS3066; assembly: GCF_036328175.1. Classification (NCBI taxonomy): domain Bacteria; kingdom Pseudomonadati; phylum Pseudomonadota; class Gammaproteobacteria; order Pseudomonadales; family Pseudomonadaceae; genus Pseudomonas; species Pseudomonas sp. JS3066. The sequence goes on along the minus strand of NZ_CP143312.1, from coordinate 2,328,445 downwards.
GGACCCAGCCTCGGCGGCTGGCTCACCGAGTACTACAACTGGCGCTGGGTGTTCTACATCAACCTGCCCTTCGGCCTGCTGGCCTGGTTCGGCCTGACCGCCTTTCTCAAGGAGACCCCGATCGAGCGGGAGCGCCGTTTCGACCTGCTCGGATTCGCGCTGCTCGCCCTGGCCATCGGCGCCCTGCAACTGATGCTGGACCGGGGGGAATCCCAGGACTGGTTCCACAGCCCTGAAATCCTCATCGAGGCGGTGCTGGCGGGACTTGGACTCTATCTATTCGTCGTCCATGTACTGACCCACCGCGAACCATTCATCGACCCGGCGATGTTCCGCGATCGCAACCTCAGCATCGGCCTGATGTTCATCTTCATGGTGGGCATCATGCTGTTCGCCACCATGACCCTCCTGCCGCCATTCATGCAGAACCTCATGGGCTATCCGGTGCTGGATGTCGGCAACCTGATCGCGCCGCGTGGCCTGGGTACCATGGCCGCGATGATGCTGGTGGGTCAGTTGATCAGCCGTTTCGACCCACGAGGAATGATCGGACTGGGCCTGTTGCTCACCGCCCTGTCACTGTGGGAAATGACCCAGTTCACCGCTGAAGTCAGCAGTTTCGCCATCGTCCGAAGCGGCCTGGTCCAGGGCTTCGGGTTGGGCCTGATCTTCGTGCCGCTGTCGACCCTGACCTTCTCCACCCTGGCGCCGCGCTACCGCAACGAGGGCACCTCGCTGTTCAGTCTGATGCGCAATGTCGGCAGCGGTATCGGCATCTCCCTGGTGATCAGCTATCTCGCCCAGCGCACGCAGATCAACCACGCCGCCTTCAGCGACTTCATAACGCCTTTCAACCAGGCCCTGACCCAGGCGACCGAAAGTGGCGCCATCGACCTGTCCAGCCCAGCCGGGTTGGTGGCGCTGAATATGGAAGTGACTCGCCAGGCATCCATCCTCGCGTACCTGCAGGACTTCCGCCTGATGATGTTCATCACCCTCGCCTCCTTGCCCTTGCTCCTGCTTCTGCGCAAGCCGCCGATAACATCCGGCCCGCCGGACACTCACGCGGTCATGGAGTGATCTCCTAACCCGTCGCCACGCCCCTGGCCCGGTTTCGCCGCCAGGCGGCCGGCGGCGCACCGAATTCCCGGCGAAAGGCACGGCTGAAGGCTGTGTCGGTCTGGTAGCCGACATCCTCGGCGATACGCGCCAGCGGGGCGTTGCTGCGGCTGAGGAGATTGGCGGCCAGGAGCATGCGCCACTGGGTCAGGTACTGCATGGGTGAGCTGCCCACCAATAGCTGGAAGCGTTCGGCAAGCACTGAGCGCGACGTGCCGGCGGTACGTGCCAGTTCCTCCAGGGTCCAGGCCTGGGCCGGGCATTGGTGCAAGGCCGTCAGTGCCGATCCGACTATCCGGTCCCCCAGTCCCGCCAGCCAGCCGGTACGTCCAGCGGCCTGCTCGTTCATGTACAGGCGCAGGACTTCGATGAACAGCACTTCGGCCAGCTTGGCCAGCACACCCTCGCCGCCTGGACGGGGCGATTTGGCTTCCGTCAGCGCGTAGCGTACCGACGCTTCCAGCCAGGGCCCGGCGCTGGAATCACGCACGTTGACTCGCACCAACGAGGGCAGCCCGGCCAGCAGGATGTCCGCCAGCCTTGCATCGCAGGCCAGGTAGCCGCAGACCAGTCGCGTGATCGCCCCACCGCCGCCATAAGCCAATTGCCGAGGGCGACGCGCCAGCACTTCGTCCAGCCTTCCCCCCTTGGCCGGCGGCAAGCCGGGTTGGGAGGTCATGCGATGGGCATCGCCCTTGGGAAACAGCACCACGTCACCTGCCGAGAGACGGACAGGCTGTTCCTGGCCGATTTCGACAAAGCACTCACCTTCGGTGATCAGGTGGAAGATCACCACGCGTTCGGCGCCCGGTTCCAAAAGCGGAGCAACCGTATCGGCACGGGGTGACTGGTAGCACCAGGGCGCGCTGAACCGTGCATTGATGAAGATGGCGCCGACCAGATGGACGACGCGCAGCGTTTCCGACAGAGCGTCCATCAGCCCTCACCTCCAGCCGCAGTTCTGAAATTCTGGTCGGTCGCGGGAACACGCAGCGTTTCGTCGGATAAATGGCTCTGTGCGGACGATCAAGCAGACCTTGCCGACGCTCGGACAGGACTGTGTCCCATTTGAGGCGGATAGTTTTGCCAGCACGTCCTTGCTGCCCGTTGTACCCAAGGCGTGTCTGCAACACCCAAAAAACCAAGAAAACAGAGGTCCCCATGCCCAAGTTCCTCATAGAAAGAGAGATACCGGAAGCTGGAAAACTCACGGAACGAGACCTCAAAGCCATATCGCAGAAGTCCTGCCGGGTACTCAAAGAAATCGGACCAGAGGTGCAGTGGGTCCAGAGCTACGTCACCGACGACAAGCTGTACTGCGTCTACATCGCCAACGACGAGGGACTTATCCGCGAACACGCCCAGCGTGGCGGATTCCCCGTCAGCCGCATCTCCCGCATCAGCTCGACCATCGATCCGACCACAGCCGAATGAGCCCCGAAATGACTTCTGCAATTGATCTGAATGCACTGAAGAGCAAGCAAATGGCCTCATGGGCCAGCGGCGACTACGCCGTCATCGGAACCACCCTGCAGCTGGTCGGCGAACTGCTCGCCGAAGCCTGCGACCTGCGCCACGGCGAGACCGTACTGGACGTTGCGGCCGGCAATGGCAATGCCACTCTGGCAGCCGCGCGGCGAGGCGGCCGGGTGACCTCCACCGACTATGTGGCGGCCCTTCTGGAACGCGGCGAGGAGCGTGCCCGCGCCGAGCGGCTGGAGGTGAACTTCCAGGCCGCCGATGCCGAAAACCTGCCCTTCCCTGACGCCAGCTTCGACGTGGTGCTGTCCACCTTCGGGGTGATGTTCACCCCCGACCAGACCAAGGCAGCTTCCGAGTTGGCAAGGGTCTGTCGTCCCGGTGGGCGCATCGGTCTGGCCAACTGGACGCCGGACGGTTTCATCGGCCAGGTGTTCAAGACACTGGGGCGCCACCTGCCGCCTCCACCCGGTGTGCAGCCACCCTCGCTCTGGGGCGTGGAGAGCCACCTGCGTGAGCTGTTCGACCACAGCGCCCGCGAGATTTCGGTAGCGCGGCGGTTGTTCAACTTCCGCTACCAGTCGGCAGCCCATTTCCTGGAAGTCTTCCGGACCTGGTACGGCCCGGTGCACAAGGCCTTCGCCGCCCTCTCCGCCGATGGCGCCGAAGCTCTGGAGCGTGACCTGACCGAGCTGCTCGAGCGCTACAACCGCGCCGGGCCGGATTCGCTGATCGTGCCCAGCGAATACGTGGAGGTGGTGATCACTCGCCGTTGACGTGTAAGCCACTTGTAGCCCGGGTGAAATCCGGGCTACAAGCGTCGGCTTCCAGCTACGCCGCAACCTCAGTCTGAAGTCCGAGCTGACCCAGCTCGACATCCAAAGCCGGCTGTTTTCCACTCTGCCCCCCGGCCCGCTGCGCAAGTTGGACGATGGGTTGGACCGGCAAGCGCTGTTCCAGTCTCGACTGGAGGCCAGCCGGCGGCTCCTGGCCATCAACGCAGCCCCGTCGTACCCGGGGCGCTGCCCAGGAAATCCAGGACATGCTGGAGCGGCGCCAAGGCTAGGGATGCTGCGCATCCTTTCGCAATTGAAATCGCGCCTACAGGAGGGCGTGCTTCTTGTGGGAGATTAATTCGCGAAGTACGCGTTCAACCGCCGAGCGCCTCGACAGCCAGCCGCGCCACACGCATGTCGGACTCTGCAGATTCGGCATCGCCGTCCTCCAGAAACCAGGCTGCTGAGAGCCCCGCATAGGCCAGCACCCAGCGCAACAGCCGCTGCCGGCCCAGGCTTGACGCCTCGGCGATTACCTCGATCTGGCGAGCGAAGCGTGCAGGCTGTACGACGGTGGCCAGCTCGGGGTTGCAGATCAGGTTCGCGTAGTCGTAGCCGCGATCACCGATGACCCGCTTCGGATCGATGGCCAGCCAACCACGCTCACCGAAATCGAGCACGTTCTCGTGATGGATATCGCCGTGCAGCACAACCACATCACGCTGTGAACCCAGCAGTTCACGGGCAACGCCGGCCGCTTCGCCGAACAGCCCGCCCTGTCGCCGCGCTGCCGGCCACAGTGAGCGGAACCACTCTTCCAAAGTGACCAGCTCCGGTGCGGGAGCGGGTCTTGGCGCATGTAGTCGCGCGATGGTCGCGCAAGCAATGCGACTGGCCTCGTCGTCACAACCGCCCAGGGCCATGCGCATCAACGATCCGGGGCCGGTGGCCCGCTCCATCAACAGGGCATCGCTCTCGAGCCGATATACCCGCGCCGCGCCGTCGCCATCCCACCAGCGCATCACCTGTGCGCCGACTTTTTCTTCGCTGTCCCGCGCGACTTTCAGCATCGCCGGCAATCCATCAAAGCGCACGGGTAACAGGTCGCTGCCGGGCGTATGGATGGCCTCGCCGTCGGGAGTCAGGTTCCATTCAGTCAGGTATGGCTCGAACACGGCCTTGTGCTCCTTGCAGGTGGTCGTAAGTTCCAGCGCTTCAGGCTGGGACAAAGAGAGTAGCCGTATTCCCGTCCGATAACCGCACGAAACACGCTACGGAAAATTGACGGAATTAACTGGTTAGTACATTTTCATTTGCATCTTTCCCCGGCTCGCTGCCGGGCCAGAACAACAATGGAGATACCGCTGTAATGACCCGCACTGTCCTGGTCCTCAACGGCCCGAACCTCAACATGCTCGGTACCCGTGAGCCCGCCACCTACGGCCATGAAACCCTCGCCGACATCGCCGCCCAGTGCAGCCGCACGGCAGCCGGGCTGGGTTTCGAGGTGGACTTCCGCCAGACCAACCACGAAGGTGAACTGATCGACTGGATCCACCAGTCTCGGGGCCGTTGCGCCGGCATCGTCATCAATCCCGCTGCCTGGACCCACACCTCGGTCGCCCTGCGCGATGCCCTGGTGGCCAGCGAACTGCCGGTGATCGAGGTACACCTCTCCAACGTGCACAAGCGCGAGGAGTTCCGTCACCACTCCTTCGTTTCCGCCATCGCCGTCGGTGTGATCTGCGGTCTCGGCAGCCAGGGATACTCCCTGGCACTCCAGCACTTCGGCCAACTGTTCTCCAAGGGTTGAGCATCATGTCCCAGCACAATCAATCGGTCCTCGCCGGCCTCATCGGCGCAGGTATCCAGGCCTCCCGCACCCCAGCCATGCACGAGCATGAAGGCGACGCCCAGGGCATCCGCTACCTGTATCGCCTGATCGACCTGGATCAGCTGAAACTGGACATCAGCGCCCTCCCCGACCTGCTCGATGCCGCCCAGCGCATGGGCTACACCGGCCTGAACATTACCTTCCCCTGCAAACAGGCGATCATCCCCCTGCTGGATGAGCTCTCTCCCGAGGCCGCGGGTATCGGCGCGGTGAACACCGTGGTCCTGAAGGATGGCAAGCGTGTCGGCCACAACACCGACTGCCTGGGATTCGGCGAAGGTTTCCGCCGTGGCCTGCCGGATGTGGCGCGCCGCCAAGTGGTGCAGATGGGCGCGGGTGGTGCGGGTTCCGCGGTGGCTCATGCCCTGCTTGCCGAAGGTGTCGAACGCCTGACCCTGTTCGAGGTGGACGTCGTCCGTGGCCAGGCCCTGGTCGACAGCCTCAACCAGCATTTCGGCGCCGGCCGCGCGGCCCTCGGCACGGACCTGGCCAATGCCATGGCCGAGGCAGACGGCCTGGTCAACACCACCCCCATCGGCATGGCCAAGCTGCCGGGCACCCCGGTTCCGGCAGAACTGCTGCGCCCCGAGCTGTGGGTAGCGGAGATCATCTATTTCCCGCTGGAAACCGAATTGCTGCGCGATGCCCGCGCCATCGGTTGCCGCACCCTGGATGGCGGCACCATGGCGGTATTCCAGGCCGTAAAAGCCTTCGAGCTGATTAGCGGCCGTGGCGCGGATGCCGACCGGATGATGGCGCACTTCGCCAGCATGAACGCCTGATCCATCCTCCTGTAGGGTGCGCACGGTGCACCCTACGAACTCAACCCTCCACCGCCCTGGTGGTGGGCGTGAACAGCGATATCCATGTCGTCTGTTCTCTGTGGGAGCGAATTCATTCGCGAATGAACTCGCCCCCACAACGCCCGTAATCTTCAATCCAGCACTGGCTTCAGCAGTGCCTGCGCCTCGTACAGAGGTGTCAGATATCGCTGGCGCATCTCGTCGCCACTCATGCGTGACGCGTGGGTGGTAATGGTGAGGCTGGCCTTCAGCTCACCCTTGCGATTGGTCAGCGGCACCCCCAGCACGCACATACCCGCCTCGTACTCCTGGTCCACCACGGCGTAGCCCTGGGCAGCGACTTTGCTCAGCTCCGCCTTGAGCTCGTCCATACCGGTGCGGGTGAAGGGCGTCAGTTGGCGCAGCGCGACTCGTGCGAAGTACGCCTCCAGTTCCCCTGCAGAAAACGATGCCAGCCAGATACGCCCGCTTGCCGTGCAGTACATGGGCATGCGCGATCCGGGACGAATCGACAGGGAGGCGATGTGGCTGTACCGGCTCCGGACGATATGCACGATATCGTCGCCATCGCGCAGCCCCACGGAAACGTGCTCCTGAGTAGTCCGTGCCACCTGTTCGACGATAGGCCGCAGCATGCGCGGCAGCTGCGCTGAATCCACATAGGCCTGGCCTATGCGCAGGGCCTTGGCGGTCAACCAATAATGGCGACCATCGGTTTCGGCGAAGCCGTCATGCACCAGAGTCAGCAGGAAACGCCGCGCGGCGCTGGAAGTCAGCCCGGACATTGCCGCCGCTTCCGGCACACTGAGACGCGGATGATCGGCACTGAACAGCTGCATCAGCGCCAGGCCCTTCTGCAGCCCGGCGATCAGGTCCCGCTGGTGTATGACCGGCACCTTCATGCCCACTCTCCTGTCCGCTTGATATGCCTTTGCGCAGGGTGCGCCGTGCGCACCGTAACCCCGCTTGGAAGCTGCAGTGCGCGCAGCGCACCCTGCAAGGAAACCAGTCAGCTGATTTCGCCTGTCGGCGCGATTATCGCAGCGTCACTGCGATAAACAACCGAAACGCCCTTCTGTTTCATTGGCCGCTCCCTGGGCGCTGGCAATACTGCCGGCACAACAACAAGCCCAGGAGATCAGCATGATTCGTGGTTCGACCGAACTGGTGGCCATCATCGGCAGCCCCATCGCTCAAGTGAAATCGCCGGAAAACTTCAACGCCTGGTTCACCGAGAACGACCAGGACCTGGCGATGATCGCCGTAGATATGACGGAGCAGAACCTGGCCGCTTTCATCCAGTCCCTGCGTGGCTGGAAGAACCTGCGAGGTTGCGTCGTCACCGTGCCTTATAAACAGGTCCTGGCCAGTCAACTCGACCAGCTCAGCCCTCGTGCGGCTGCCCTGGGCTCGGTAAACGTGATCCGTCGCGAAGCCGATGGGCGCCTGCTGGGCGACAACGTCGATGGCGAAGGCTTTCTCAAGGCCGCTCGCGCCCACGGTTTCCAGCCAGCCGGGCAACGCGTTCTGGTAGTGGGCTCCGGTGGTGTCGGCGCCGCCATCGCCTACTCGTTGTGCGAAGGAAGCGTGCGCCAACTGGTGATCGCCGACCTCGACCAACCCCGCGCTGAGGCGCTGGCAAAGCACTTGCGCGATGCGTTTCCGCAAATCGTGATCGGCAACCGCTACGACAGCCTTGAAGCCTTCGACCTGGTGGCCAATGCCACGCCCGTGGGCATGGGCGGCACCGGCGAAATGCCCCTGCCCGGCATGTTGCTGGAAACCCTATCCCCTACCGCCCTGGTGGCGGATGTGGTGACCAGCCCGGTGGTTACACCGCTGCTGGAGCTGGCCCGCAGGCTCGGCTGCCGAATCCAGACCGGCCCGGAAATGGCGCGCGCGCAAATGGGCAACCTGGGCGCGCACATGGGCGTGATGCCCCAGGACGCCTGAGGAGACCGCCATGAACACTGCCGTGAAAACTCCTCCCGCCGAGAATCTGGCGGGCACCTGGGACCTGGTGGTGCTGGGCAGCGGCGCAGCTGCCTTTGCAGCGGCAACGACTGCAGCCTGCAAGGGACTCAGCGTGCTGATGCTGGAAAAGACGCCCCAGTACGGCGGCACCTCGGCCATTTCCGGTGGCGCCGTATGGATCTTCGACAGCGACCAGGCCCGCGCTGCGGGAGTGCAAGACAGCGCCGCGGCCATTCGGGCCTACCTGAAGCAGACCATCGGAAGCGGCTATCGGCCGGAACTGGTGGACGCCTTCATCAGCCACGGCCGCGAAGCACTGCGTTTTCTTGAGCACAACACCGAACTGGCCTACGTCCTGCGCCCCTTCTCGCCGGACTACTACCCGCTGGAAGATGGCGCTACGGACCGTGGACGCGCCCTGGAAATGGTGGAGTACGACGGCCGCCGCCTGGGAGCGCACTTCAAGGACCTGCGTCGCCCGCCGGAAGGCATGTTGCTGTTCGGTGGCATGATGGTGAACCGCATCGATATCCAGCACTTCCTCAGTTTCCGCCGTTCGCCCCGATCCCTCTGGCATTGCCTGAAGTTGCTGGCCCGCTACGGCCTGGACCGACTCGGTCATGACCGTGGCACCCGCTTGACCGTAGGCAACGCGATGATCGCGCGGCTGGCCACCACGGCCTTCGAAAAGAGCGTGGAGCTCTGGCTGCGAAGCAGCGCCGAGTCGCTGGTGATCGAATCAGGCCGGGTGGTTGGCGTTCGTCTGCTCAAGGATGGCCGTCCGGTCGAAGTACGCTCCCGAGGCGGCGTGGTCTGCGCCATGGGAGGCTTCGCAGCCGGTGAACTGGCCGCCCGCTTTCGCCCGGCAACCGGCACCGAGCACCTGAGCATGTCCCCAGCCGGCAACGACGGCGCGGCGCTTCGTCTGGGAGAACAGGTGAATGCCGCTACCGGCGCGGACATGGCCTCCAGCTTCTTCTGGGCACCGGTATCGCGGTTGCGCCGGCCGCACGGTGAGCTGGAGCGGTTCCCACACCTGGTCACCGACCGCGCCAAGCCCGGGATCATCGCGGTGAACGACAAGGGGCAGCGCTTCACCAACGAAGCGGACTCCTACCACAGCTTCGTCCAGGCCATGCACCAGGAAGGCCTGGCGACCTGCTGGCTGATCTGCGATTCACAGGCCATGAGCCGCTACGGCATGGGCCTGGCCCGACCGAGTCCGGTGAACAACGGCGCCCTGGAAAAAGCCGGCTACCTGTTCCGGGCCGACTCGCCTGAAGCCCTTGCCCGCTCAATCGGCGTCGACCCGCAGGGCTTGGCTGCGACACTCGCGCGGTACAACGAGGACGCCTGCACCGGCCAGGATCGTCAGTTCGGCAAGGGTGCCAGCAGCTACAACCAGTCCCTCGGCGACCCGCACCACGCGCCCAACCCCTGCCTGGCGCCGCTGACCCGCGCGCCCTGGTACGCCGTGCGCGTGCATACCGGCGACCTCGGTTCGGCGCGCGGTCTGGTCACCGACGCCAACGCCAATGTGCTGAACCATCAGGGCAACCCCATCGCGGGCCTCTACGCCGCCGGTAACGACATGAACTCGATCATGGACGGCACCTACCCGGGCCCCGGCATCACCCTCGGCCCGGGCCTGACCTTCGGCTACCTCGCCGCCCGCCATATCGCCGAACACCTGAAATCCACAGTCTGAGGACAACGCCATGTACTACGAACTGCGTACCTACACCATCAAACCCACCAAGCTGGCCGACTGGCTGGCGCTCTACCGCAGCCATTGCCTGGAACTGCAGACCGAGCATCTGGGCAAATTGGTCGGCTTCTTCACCACCGAGTTCGGCGAAGCCAACCAGGTGGTGCACATCTGGGCCTACGAGAGCCTGGACGAGCGTATCGAGCGCCGGGCGAAGATGGCCGCCGACCCGCGCTGGGCCGAGTTCGGCAGACTGAACAAGGAGCTGGATGCCGTGGTGCATCTGGACTCGCGCCTGATGCGCCCCACCGGTTTTTCGCCGCTGCAATGAACGCCATGACCGAACGCCACTGCGATGTGCTGGTGATCGGCTCCGGCGCCTCGGGACTCGCGGCGGCGGTTACCGCCGCCCATCATGGACTGGACGTGCTGGTGGCAGAGAAGACCCACCAGTTTGGGGGCACCAGCGCCTGGTCCGGGGGCTGGTTGTGGATTCCATGCAACCCATTGGCCAAGGCAGAAGGCGCGGACGACAGCGCGCAGGCCGTCGAAAGCTACCTGCGTGCGGAACTGGGCAGCGAAGAACTGGACGAACGCCAGCTGGCATTTCTCCAGCACGGCCCGGAGATGGTCGAGTTCTTCCAACGCAGTACCCAGGTCCAGTTCTATTCCGGCAGCCGCATGCCGGACATGCACGATTCCCCCGGCGCGGTGCGCGGTGGCCGCTCCCTCTGCGCCCTGCCCTATGACGGTCGCCTACTGGGCCCGTGGCTGGATGCACTGCGTCCACCACTGGACCTGATCAGCCCGGGCGGCATGGGCATCGCGGGCGGCGCGGACCTTGCGCACTTCCTCAACGCCGGCCGCTCTCCGCGTTCCGCCCTCTATGTCGCCGGTCGGCTATTCCGGCATTGGCGCGATTGCCTGCTGCACGGCCGGGGGCTGCATCTGGTCAATGGCAACGCCCTGGTGGCGCGCCTGCTACGCAGCGCCCTCGACCTGGGCGTCCACCTGGAAACAGGGGCTGCCGCCATGCGCCTGCTGTGGGCTGGGCAACGGGTCGCTGGAGCGGAGCTGGAACTGGAGGGGCGCCGGGTGAACGTGATGGCGCGTCGAGGCGTGGTACTGGCGTGCGGTGGTTTTCCTCACGACCGCCAGCGTATCGGCCGGCTGTTTGGCCACGAGCACCTGTCCGCCGCACCGGCAACCAATACCGGCGATGGCCTGCGTCTGGGTGAAAGCATGGGTGCCCGGGCCACAGACCAACTGGCCAGCCCGGCTGCCTGGACGCCAGTGTCGCGTGTACCACGCAAGGACGGCAGCATCAGTGGCTTCCCGCACCTGATGGAGCGGGCCAAACCGGGCTTCATCGCCGTTCGCAATGATGGCCGGCGCTTCACCAACGAAGCCGACTCCTACCACGACTTCATGAACACTTTGTTCCGCGCAACGCCAGCCGGAGAAGAACCTGCGGCATGGTTGATTTGCGACCAGCGCGCGCAGCGCCGTTACGGTATCGGCTGCGCTCGGCCTTTCCCCTTCCCCATCGGCCACCATGTGCGCAGCGGCTACCTGAAGAAGGCCGCCAGCCTCATCGAACTGGCGAAGCTCTGCGGCATCGACGGGGAACAACTGCAAGCGACGGTGGCAGCATTCAATGCCAACGCCGCTCACGGGGTGGACCCGGAATTCCAACGCGGCGCCTCCGCCTACAACCAGGCCCAGGGTGAACCGCTGCATGGGCCCAACCCATCATTGGGCGCGCTGGAGAAAGGTCCGTTCCATGCCGTGAAGCTGGTGCCCGGTAGTCTCGGCACCTTCGCCGGCCTGCTCACCGATGCCTCGGCGCGGGCGCTGGACGACCAGGGATCGATCATCCCCGGTCTCTATGCGGTGGGTAACGACATGGCAAGCGTGATGGGCGGGCATTATCCCAGCGGTGGAATCACCCTGGGGCCGGGAATGACCTTCGGCTACCTGGCGGGACTTTCCCTCGCGGGAGAGCCGGTCACGCCTGCAGGTAGCGCAGAACCGACTCGCAGATCATCTCCTTGTGCCGCGCCTTGACCTCGTCGTCCGCCAGCTCGATCTGGAATATCTGGCCGAAGGTGTTGCGGTTGGAGACCCGGTAGAAGCAGAAGGAACTGATCAGCAGATGCAGGTCCAGGGGCTGGATGCCAGGACGGAACAGCCCTTCGGCCTGGCCGCGCTGAAGGATTTCACCCATGGCGTCGAGGATGTTGGTGCTCATGGAGCGAATGGCGTTGGACTGTTTGACGTACTCGCCGTAGTGGATGTTCTCGATGGAAACGATGCGGACGAAATCGACATTGCGGTCGTGGTGGTCGAAGGTGAACTCCACCAGCCGGCGGATAGCCTCGCGCGGTTCGAGCTCGGCCAGGTGAAGCTTGCCTTCAGTGCGACGGATGTCGCCGTAGAGCTTCTCCAGTACCTCGACATAGAGCTGCTCCTTGCTGCCGAAGTAGTAGTAGATCATCCGTTTGGAGGTGTGCATGCGCTCGGCAATGGCGTCGACCCGAGCGCCGGAAAGGCCCTGTTGGACGAACTCGGCGATGGCCGCCTGGAGGATGTTCTCGCGGGTTTTCTCCGGGTTGTTCTTGCGCCCTTTGCGAGGGGCCTCTACGGGCAGTTCTGGGAGTTCGGCAGTTGTTGTCATCTTGGGCTCACGGCCAGCGGAAACTGGGTGGATTATGGGCTTGGCAGCTGCCGTAAGGAAGCCTGGTGCCTAGCTCGCACCAGGCTTGCGTGCGGTCTACAGCTTGGCCTTGGCGATGGCACCGCTGCGCGCCTTGGCCATCGCTGCCAGACGCACCGCAACGTTGGCCGCGCCGTAGCCGGCGTAGCCGTTCTTGCGCTGCAGGATCTCGAAGAAGAAACGCCCCTCGAACGGCTCGGTATAGACGTGGAACAACTCGCCACCCTGGGCATCACGGTCGTAGAGCACGTTGTAGTAGGCCAGTTCGCTGAGGAACTCGTCGTCGAAATCGAAACGCGCCGCCAGGTCGTCGTAGTAGTTCAGCGGGATGTCCAGCAGCGGCACCCCGGCATCCTTGGCACGGCTCACCTCGGCGAAGATGTCCTCGCAAGAGAAGGCGATGTGGTGGGCGCCCGAGCCGCCGTAGCTGGACAACGCGTGGGAGATCGCGGTGTTGCGGTTTTCCGAAATGTTCAGCGGCAGGCGCACACTGCTGCAGCGACTGCGGATGGCGCGGCTTTTCACCAGACCGTAGGGGTCCGGAAGCACCACTTCGTCGTCGGCTTCGAAGTCCAGCACGCTCTTGTAGAACAGTACCCAGCTGTCCAGGCCGTCGGCCGGCAGCGCCAGGGCCATATGGTCGATACGGTCGAGTTGGCCGGTCTGGCTGGCGCCCGCGTCGAGGACGAAGTCGCTGTCATAGATGGTCTGGCCGGCCTGGGCCTGTTCCACCAGGTAGATCAGGCTGCCGTCCGGCGCGCGCACGGCCGGAATCTCGCGCTCGTTCGGCCCTACCAGGCCACGGAATGGCTGCCCCTTGAACTCGCGGGCGCGTTCCAGCGCACTGCCGCTGTCCTTCACTCGCAGGGCAGTGGCGCACAACGATGGGCCGTGGGCCTCGAAGTAGCCGTGGGCAAAGGAATAGGGTTCGGCATTGAGCACGATGTTGATGTCGCCCTGGCGCAACAGGCTCACGGCCTTGGAGCGATGCTTGCCAGCGCGGGCAAAGCCCAGGCGCTCCAGCCAGTTGGCAAGCTTGGCGCCCTGGGACTCGTCAACGGCGAATTCGAGAAACTCCACGCCGTCGTAGCGGCTGGCCGGCGGCGGCGAGAAGAGGACATCCAGATTGGCGGCTGGAGTCGGATCCTTGGCCAGCAGCTTGCGGGTCTTCTCTTCGAGATAAAGCAGGGAGCGCAGGCCATCGGCGGCATTGGCGCGCGGCGGCGCGGCGCGGAAGCCGTCGTTGAAGATTTCCAGCGACAGTGGGCCGGTGTAGCCGCTGCGAATGATGGGGGCGAGGAATCCCGCCAGGTCGAACTCGCCCTGGCCGGGGAAGCAGCGGAAGTGTCGGCTCCACTCCAGCACGTCCATGGCCAGCTGCGGTGCGTCAGCCATCTGCACGAAGAAGATCTTGTCGCCTGGAATTTCGGCGATACCACTCGGGTCGCCCTTGATCGACAGGGTGTGGAAGCTGTCCAGCAGCACGCCGAGGGCCGGATGATCAGCCTGGCGCACCAGGCTCCAGACTTGCTGCCAGCTGTTCACATGGCGGCCCCAGGCCAGTGCCTCGTAGCCGATACGCAGATTGCGTGCGCCGGCACGTTCAGCCAGCAGGCGCAGATCGTCGACGAGGATTTCCTCATCGGGCAGGGAGTCGGCCTGGACGTTGCTGCACACAAGCACCAGGTCAGTACCCAGCTCCTGCATCAGGTCGAACTTGCGTTCGGCACGGTCGAGGTTTTTCTGCAGACGGTCGCGGCGACAACCTTCGAAATCACGGAACGGCTGGAACAGGGTGATGGCGATGCCGAGATCAGCGCACATCTGGCGGATTTCGCGCGGGCTGCCGGCGTAGTACAGGAGGTCGTTTTCGAAGATCTCGACGCCGTCGAAACCGGCGGCGGCAATGGCCTCGAGTTTTTCCGGCAGGGTACCGCTCAGGGAGACGGTGGCAATGGAACGCTGCATGCTTCAGCTCCTTGTGGGTGGGCGCCGCAGTTAGCTGTACGAGCCAATTCATTCGCCAAGCAGGCCGGAGACCTGCCGCCGGTACCTGGGGTCGATTCGCGACCCTTTGGTGAATGAATTCGCCCCTACAAGGAAATGCAAAAACCCTTGTTTTCGTAGCTGGATTGATTATTCGCGCGTAAAGTCAGCCCAGCAATTCAATATGTACGAACCAGTTAGTTTTGTGTTCGATCATCGAACAAAAGGCCGGTTATCGAATTGACGCTTTTTCGATCACTGCGCAACATGAACCCCATGTTGCAGGCAACCCACCGGGTGGCATCACTGCCAGCCCAGCCACCCGGAAGACCCTGCGATTGCAACCAGGCACTACGACATAACAATTTCAAGAAACGGGTAACAGCTCATGCTTACTACCAGCTACCTGATCGAAATCCCCTCCTCCAGCCGGCTTGCCACGGCATCCAGATCGAGTGCGACATCCACGTCGCCACTCTGAACTGACTCCCTGACAGAACTCGGACGGCGATAACCGGCCCGCTCCCGACGAGCACCGAAACGCCTGCGTGCACGCGTTCCAGCCTGGCCCCGAGCCATAGGAACGTGAGTCCGGCTACCTAACAAAAACAACGGAGACATCGATGGCTACCACCTCCAGCTCCCAAGCCAAGAAAGCAACCGCCAGCGGATGGATAGGCTCCGCCCTGGAGTATTACGACTTCTTCATCTATGCCCAGGCGGCGGCACTGATCTTCCCCCAGATATTCTTCCCCAACACCGATCCGAAAATGGCCATCATCGCCTCGCTGGCCACCTACGGCGTCGGCTACCTGGCCCGTCCGGTAGGCGCCTTCGTGCTGGGGCACTGGGGTGACACCCGCGGCCGAAAGAACGTACTGCTGCTGTGCATGTTCCTGATGGGTATTTCCACCATGGCCGTCGGCCTGCTACCGACCTACCACGACATCGGCATGCTCGCGCCGGTGCTGCTGGTGGTGCTGCGCCTGATCCAGGGCTTCGCGGTGGCCGGTGAGATTTCCGGCGCCAGTTCGATGATCCTCGAACATGCGCCATTCGGACGACGCGGCTATTTCGCCAGCTTCACCCTGCAGGGCGTCCAGGCCGGCCAGGTGATGGCTGCCGCCGTATTCCTCCCGCTGGCCTACTTCATGCCGAGCGAAGCCTTCAACGAGTGGGGCTGGCGGATTCCGTTCCTGCTGAGCGCTTTCGTCCTGGTGGCCGGCTTCATCATCCGTCGCGAAGTCCACGAGACCCCGGCCTTCGTCAATGAAGAGAACCAGCAGAAAGTCGCCAAGTCGCCGGTTACCGAAGCCTTCCGCCACAGCTGGAAGTGCATGGTGCTGGTGATGTTCATGGCCCTGATGAACGTGATCCCGGTCGTGGCCACCATCTTCGGTGCGGCCTATGCGGTGCAGCCGGCCTATGGCATCGGCTTCGACAAGAGCGTCTACCTGTGGATTCCGGTGGTGGGCAACATCGTCGCCGTGCTGGTGATTCCCTTCGTTGGCAACCTTTCCGACAAGATCGGCCGTCGCCCGACCATGATCGCCGGCTGCCTGGGCTCGGGTGCGCTTGCCTTCGTCTACCTCTACGCCATCAGCATCCAGAGCGTGCCCCTGGCCTTCGCCACCTCGATCCTGATGTGGGGCATGGTCTACCAGGGCTACAACGCCGTGTTCCCGAGCTTCTTCCCTGAGCTGTTCCAGACCCGCTACCGCGTGTCGGCCATGGCCATCGCCCAGAACATCGGCACCATGCTCACCGCCATGCTCCCGGCCCTGTTCGCCGCCGTCGCCCCGCCCGGCTCGGACAACATTCCGGTAGTGGTTGGCACCCTCGCCTTCCTCATCACCTGCGTGTGCGCCCTGGCCGCCTACGTGGCACCGGAAACCCATCGCCTGGCCATGGAAGACCTCGGCAACCCGGATGCCAAGCCGATGGACAAGCGGCAATACGAGTCCAGCCGCGAAAGCAGCATGCGTGCCGTCAGCCACTGATAGCGCCAATCGCCAACACAATGAAGGCCCCTTTCGGGGCCTTCGTTCTTTCTACCGGCCCGATTCCGAAGGCTCATGACAATGGAGATGAGCATGGCATTCCTTCGCCTCAGCATCGCCCGCCGCGCACTGCTCAGCTTCGGTCTGATCGCCTTGCTGGTGCTTCTGCAGGGCCTGTTCGCCCTGCAGAAGGTCGCGCAGGTTCGCGCCACCGGCCAGCACACCGAGAATGTTTCGCTGCCACAGTGGCCGAGTACCGACAGGTACTGGATCAATACGAGCAACTCTCCGCCGCCAACCGCACCGACGATATAGGGTTGCTGCTCAACGGCCGGATACAGGCACTCACCACCCGTACAGGTGATCAATTCGCAGAACTAGCGCATTGCCGAGGGAGACCTCAGTCGCACGGTGCCGATCCGTAACCAGGACGAAACCCGTCGCCTGTTGGCCGCCCTGGCGGGCATGCAGCAGGGGCTGCGCGACACGCTCGAGCTGATCGCCGGTTAATCGCGCCAGTTGGCCAGCGCCGCAGAGCGGATGAGCCACGGCACCGAGAAAAACACAGGCCGCCAGTTGCAGCAGCACGACGAAATCCAGCTGGCCGCCACCACCGTTACCGAAATGACGACCGCCGTCGAGGAAGTAGCGCGCAACGCGGTATCCACTTCCGACGCCACCCGCGAATCGGCCTCCGATCTCGCGCTACCGGCCCAGCCTGCGCAGCTACCCGAAGCAGTTGCCGGATATCGACTACGACCGGCGACCGAGTGCTCAAGGTTGGACGCGTCGGCCAGGTCTGCTTGCAGGGCCGCAGCCTGTTTGTCGGGGGTGGATTGGCGGGCGAGCGGGTGGCCCTCCGCCCGACGGCGACGGCGACGGCGACGGCGACGGATGGCGTGTTCAAGGTGGTACTCATCCACAAGATCGTGCGCAAGATTGATCTCAGGCAGCGTATGCCATGACCATACAGCCGTTACCCATGTCTCCCGGCTGAACACACGGCACATCCTGCGGCTTGCGCCCCTCTCCCTTTGGGAGAGGGGCTGGGAACTTGCAGCGGACTCAACCCTTGCGCTGCATCCACGCCGCACCCAATCCGCTCAGACAGATGATGGCGATGCCCACCAGGCTGGTCGTATCGGGTGTATGGGAGAAGATCAGGAAGCCCAGCATGCCGGCGAAGACGATCTGGCAGTAACCGAACGGTGCCAGCAAGGCCGGTGCCGCTACGCGGAAAGCCTGGGTCAGCAACAGGTGCGCGGTCATCCCCGCGCCACCCAGCGCGAGCATCAGCAAGCCATGCCCCAGGCTCGGCACCTGCCAGAAGAACGGCACCAGCGCGCTCATTACCAGGTTGTTGCACAGGCCGGCGAAGAAGTTGCTGGTGGTCGGGCTATCGTGGGCGGCCACCTTGCGTGTGAGGACCTGGTAGAAGCAGAACCCCAGCGCCGAACAGAATGGAAACAGGATGGCCGGCGTGAACAGCTCGCCACCGGGATGCACCACCACCAGCACGCCGACGAATCCCATTACCACCGCCCCCCATTGGCCAACGGTAACCTTCTCCTTTAGCAGCGGCACCGACAGCGCGGTGACCAACACCGGTGCAAGGAAGTTGACCGCCGTCGCCTCGGCCAGGGGTATGTATTGCAGCCCGGCAGTGAACAGCAGGCTGGTGCTGAGCAGGCTCAACGCGCGCAATACCTGCAACACCGGGCGCCTGGTCCGCAGCACGCGCAGGCCAGCCTGGGGCAGGAAGATTCCGGCCATCAGCAGCGTGTGCACCAGGTAGCGAGCCCAGACGACCATGACGACCGGATAAAGGCCGCCGAGGAACTTGGACAGGGCGTCGTGCCCGGCAAAGAGGAAAGTGGCCAGCACCACCAGCAGGATGCCCCGCAGCGGTTGGTTGGCTCCGGATAGAGGGGCAATCGTGCTCATGGGTTGCTCAAGAAAAGAACGCGACCCAGCCCGGCCGCGCGAAGGGTTAAATCTCAAAGGTGTTCGTGTAGCGCCCGCGCCTTGTCCAACGCCATCTGTGCACGCGCCTGGGCGCTGACGCCCTGCTCCATCAGCTGGCGCGTGGGGATTTCCAGGCTGAGGGGAATATCCGCCGGCAAGGTCCGCAGCAAGCCGATCAGGTCACTGTCTCCATCGCCAGGGAAACGACGCTCGTTGCGCGCCTGGCGGAGGATCTCGTCCATGTCGTCCGGACGCGGACCCGCTACGTCGCAGAGCTGGGCATAGCGCAAACGTGCGGGCGCCACCCTGGCCAAGTCTTCAAGGCGTGAGGCCGAGCGGTTGAAGTGGAAGGCATCCACCAGCACAGCACCGTTGTCCCGGCCAGCCGCCTCGACGATACGCAGGGCCTGGGCGAGGTCGCGTGCGTCGGTCCAGGGCATGAACTCCAGGCTCGGATGAATCCCAAAGCGCGCAGCCAGGTCACAGAAGGCGGCGAAGTTGTCGGTCAGGCGCGCCTCGTCACCATCGTTCCCGGCAACCAGGACTTCTGTAGCGCCGAACTCAGCCCCCGCGGCGAGTACCGGTTCAAAGTCGGCCACGCGGGTTTCCGCCTTGAGCCGAAGGATCTCGATGTCCATCACTTGCACGCCTGTATCACGCAAGCGATCTCGGGTCTGACGGCGCAACCCCGCATCGGCCATTAGCGGGAAGTGGTACTCCTCGGGTGTGGCCGGCACCAGCCGCAGACCGACATGGCTGTAGCCGGCACGGGCGGCCACTTCCACCATTTCAGGCGGCGACAGTTCGAGGACGGTGAGTGCGGCGAGGGAGAAAACTCGGTCAGTCATGTTCTTCTCGGAATCCAGTTCCACAATTTGACTTGCGTTATTTAGAACCTCGTTCCAAATAATCTCAAGAAGAAAATTCGACCGACTGACGAAAGCAGGATTCGCGAAGATTTTGGGGTGGTGCACGAAACTGGCAGGGGCGATTTCAATCGCCAAGCAGCCCAACGGGCTGCCCTGCTGAACGAGGCAGGGCAGCTGCGCCGCCCCTGGCGAATGAATTCGCCCCTACAGTGATGCGATCAGACGAAAAATTCCGACGCCTGACTTGCTGCGGTGAGCTCTTCCACCGCTGCCAGGAGCAGCGGCGCGACCTCATGCATACGCGCTTCCGGCAGGCGCGCCGTGGGGCCGGCGACACTGAGCACACCGATGGGCCTGGCGCTACGCGGATCGCGCACGACCGCAGCCAGGGCCGACATGCCCACCGAGGAGCTTTCCACCACCCAGGCATAACCATGCTCACGCGCCAGGCGCAGGCGCTCCAGCAACTCGATGTTGGAGCGCGGAGCATTGGGGCCGAAATCCTTTGCATCGGCCACGCCCTGGCTTTCCACCAGTACCAATGCTTCGGCATCGCTCAGGCTGGCCAGCCAGGCATGGCCGGAGGCTGTGTAGAACAGCGGCGCATCGCGGCCCATATCAGGGTCATAACGCAGGCCGGAACGCGCGCCCTGGGACTTGACGATCCAGGTCAGGCGGTCGCCATCGATCACCCCCAGGCGCACCAGCTCACCGGTTTCCTGGGCCAGGCGGTCGAGGATTGGCTGGACGATATCCGCACCGCTGCTGGCCAGGTAACGGAACGCCATGGCCACCAGCCGGGTGGACAGCTGATAGCGACTGTTCTCCTGGTTCTGACGCACATAACCGAGGCGGATCAGCTCGGCCAGCATGCGGTGGGTCGCACTCTTGGGAATCTGCAACTCGTCGGCAAGGGTCTGCATCGGCAGGCCGCGCGGGTCGCTGGTGAGGCGTTCGAGCAGGTTGAAGGCGCGTTCTATCTGGCTACCGGCCATGGGGCGTGGATCCTCAGGAATGTCCGCCGATTCTAGAAGACATCGCCTCATTTACGAAACCTGGAACCGCGGCACGGGATTCCCACATATCGACACCATAAATGTACGGAATGGTTAGTTTTCGTTCGATGATCGAACGAAAGCGCTTTCAGCCGATTGAACGCAAGGCTGGCGGATTTCACTATCGGTCCCATGTGCGAGGCGTTGCCGCAACCAGCCTGCGATCTCAGCGACGCCTCGCCTCTTACCGACATAAATACAAGAAAGGTCGACCACAATGCTCCAGCCGCATACCCAGAATGCCTCGTCGCCCATTTCCGGGCCGTCCTTCGATTGCGCTTCGCCTTTCGCCTCCGTTGCCCTGGTCCAGCTGGCCAGCGGTGAAGGTCTGGGCGATCGACTGCAACGCTGCTTCGCACGCCTGATCGAGCGCCGCAAAGCCCGCTGACGCCGCCGCAATGCCAACCCTGAGCTGTATTCGCGCAAGCGCCGCGAAGGGGCTTTTGCGCACCCGAAAACAACAATCACAGAGGCAAGAACGAGCATGAATTCCACCCGCCGCCGGGCCCAATCCTTTGTCCCATGCATCCTCGCCGCAGCCGTTACCCTGGCCGCGCTGCCCGCCATGGCTGCCGATGAACATGGCTTCGTGGAGGACGCCACGGCCACGCTGAACCTGCGCAACTACTACATCAACCGCAATTTCGTGAACCCGACCTACCCGCAAGGCAAGGCCGAGGAATGGACGCAAAGCTTCATCCTCGATGCCAAGTCCGGGTTCACCGACGGGCCGGTGGGTTTCGGCGTCGACATGCTCGGCCTGCTTTCGGTAAAACTCGACGGCGGCAAGGGTACCCGCGGCACCCAACTGCTGCCGGTGCATGACGATGGTCGCCCCGCCGATGACTTCGGCCGCCTGGCGGTGGCCGGCAAGATGCGCGTGTCGAAGACCGAGCTGAAGGTCGGCGAGTGGATGCCGGTGCTGCCGATCCTGCGTTCCGACGACGGCCGTTCCCTGCCGCAAACTTTCCAGGGTGGCCAGGTGACCTCCCAGGAGATCGACGGCCTGACCCTCTACGGCGGTCAGTTCCGCCAGAACAGCCCGCGCAACGACGCGAGCCTGGAAGACATGTCCATGAACGGCCGCGCCGCCTTCACCTCGGACCGCTTCAACTTCGCCGGCGGCGAATACACCTTCAACGAGAAACGCACCCTGGTCGGTCTGTGGTACGCCGAGCTGGAAGACATCTACCAGCAGCAGTACCTGCAGGTGCTGCACAGCCAGCCGGTGGGCGACTGGACCCTGGGCGCCAACCTCGGCTACTTCAACGGCAAGGAGAACGGCAATGCCCTGGCTGGCGACCTCGACAACCGCACCTGGTCCGCCCTGCTGTCTGCCAAGTACGGCGGCAACACCTTCTACGTCGGCCTGCAGAAAGTGAGCGGCGACGATGCCTGGATGCGCGTCAACGGCACCAGCGGTGGCACCCTCGCCAACGACAGCTACAACTCCAGCTATGACAACGCCAAGGAGAAATCCTGGCAGGTCCGCCACGACTACAACTTCGCCGCCGTCGGTATCCCCGGCCTGACCCTGATGAACCGCTACATCAGCGGCGACAACGTGCATGTCGGCACCGTCACAGACGGTAAGGAATGGGGGCGTGAGACCGAACTGGGCTACACCGTGCAGAGCGGTGCATTCAAGGCGCTCAACGTGCGCTGGCGCAACGCGAGCATCCGACGCGACTTCAGTAACAACGAGTTCGACGAGAACCGTCTGATCATCAGCTATCCGCTGTCGATTCTCTGATCCTTTGGTAAGCGTGCTTTGACTCCCTCAGCCCGCCATCTGGCGGGCTTTTTTATGGATTGCGATTCCCGCTCTAGTGGCACATCCGATTTCCGTTCGCTGACCGGCCACTTGCGTAGCCCCGGGCTTGGTCCCTGAAAAGAGCAATATTAGAATACGGAACACAGTTCCAGTATTTGAGGTTCATTTGAAATGCGTGCCACAAGCCCTGCTCCAAACCGCCTCGATTGCGATCTGCTGGTCATTGGCTCAGGCGCCGCAGGCCTTGCCGCCGCCGTCACCGCCGCCCATCACGGCCAGAAAGTGATTCTCGTGGAGAAGGAACCTGTGTTCGGCGGCGCCACCGCGTGGTCCGGCGGCTGGATGTGGGTACCACGCAATCCGTTGGCCCGGCGCGCGGGAATCGAAGAGGACATCGAGCAGCCACGCACCTACCTGCGCAACGAACTGGGCGAGCACTTCCGACCGGAACTGGTGGACGCCTTCCTCGAAGCCTGCCCGGAAATGGTCGGTTTCTTCGAGCAGCACACCGCGCTGCAATTCGTCGACGGCAACGGGATTCCAGACATGCACGGGGATACTCCCGGAGCCGCCAGCGGAGGCCATCAGGTCATCGCCGCTCCCTATGACGCCCGAGAAGTCGGCAACCTGTTGCCACGCCTGCGCAGGACCATGCGCGAAACATCCTTCCTGGGCATGCCGATCATGGCGGGCACCGACCTGGCCGCATTCCTCGGGATGACCCGCTCGCTGCGCGCTTTCGCTCATGTGACGCGGCGCTTCCTCACTCACCTCTATCACCTGGCCCGTTACGGCCGAGCCATGCACCTGGTGAACGGCGTGGCGCTGGTTGCTCGCCTGGCCAGGTCCGCCAACGGCCTTGGCGTGCAACTGATGGAGTCGGCACCTGCGCGCCGACTGATAGTTGAAGACGGCAGCGTTCGCGGTGCGGTGGTCGAACGCCATGGCCTCGAGGTCTTCATCCGCGCCGGGGCCGTGGTGCTGGCGGCGGGCGGCTTCCCCAACGACCCGGTACGCCGCAAGGCCATGTTCCCCCGCGATACCAGTGGCCATGACAACCTTGCCCTGCCCCCGCAATCCTGCTCCGGCGACGGCCTGCGTCTGGGTGAGTCCGCCGGTGGAGTGGTTGCCGACGACCTGCGCTCCCCCGTGGCCTGGGCGCCGGTATCCAGGGTGCCCTACCCCAACGGCACCTTCGGCCACTTTCCCCACATCATCGATCGCGGCAAACCCGGCATCATCGGCGTGCTCAAAAACGGCAAGCGGTTCGTCAACGAAGCTGGCGGCTACTACGACTATGTCGATGCCATGAACAAGGCTGTTGCGGAGGACGAGGAGAGCTGTTCCTGGCTGATCTGCGACCATCGGTTCCAGCGCCGCTACGGACTGGGCTTCGCCCGCCCCGCGCCACTGCCGCTCTGGCCGCACTTGCGCAATGGCTACCTCAAGCGCGGCAGGACCTTGGTCGAGCTGGCGCAGACCTGTGGCATCGACCCGGCAGGACTGACCACCAGCGTGGCCGCTTTCAACCACCATGCCCGCCGAGGCGAGGACCCGGAGTTCGGGCGCGGCAGCACCGCCTTCAACCGTCGCAGCGGCGACGCCCTGCACCAGGGCCCCAACCCCTGCGTGGCACCGATCGAGCACGGCCCTTTCTATGCAGTGAAGGTCCAGCCCGGCTGCTTTGGCACCTTCGCCGGCCTGCGCACCGATGGCCAGGCTCGGGTGCTGGATGAGAACGGTCAGACGATTCCAGGGCTCTATGCAGCAGGCACCGACATGGCAAGCGTGCTGGGCGGGCATTACCCGTCAGGCGGAATCAACCTGGGCCCGGCCATGACCTTCGGCTACATCGCTGGCCTTCATGCCGCGGGCGCCACCATTCAATGAGAAAGCCTCAACCCACGAACAAGGAGTCATCCATGCGGAACATCACCACCGCTCAAGGACTGAACATGCCCCAACTCGGCCTCGGTACCTGGCCCATGACGGGCGAGGAATGCACCCGTGCCGTGCGCCAGGCTCTGGAGCTGGGCTACCGCCACATCGACACCGCGCCCGCGTATGAGAACGAGGCAGCCGTCGGGGAGGCCCTGCGTCTGAGCGATGTACCCCGCGAGTCCATCCATCTGACCACCAAGGTCTGGTGGGACAAGTTGCAGCCGGCCGCCATGCGTCAGTCGCTGGAGGACAGCCTGCGTGCCCTGGGTACCGAGCAGGTGGACCTGTTCCTGATCCACTGGCCGGCCAGGGACTGGGATTTGCGGCGCAGCATCGAAACCCTGGTGGCCCTGCGCGATGAAGGCAAGGCACGCTGCATCGGCGTTGCCAACTTCCCCCTGG
The DNA here is from genome assembly GCF_036328175.1 of Pseudomonas sp. JS3066. Taxonomy (NCBI): domain Bacteria; kingdom Pseudomonadati; phylum Pseudomonadota; class Gammaproteobacteria; order Pseudomonadales; family Pseudomonadaceae; genus Pseudomonas; species Pseudomonas sp. JS3066. The sequence continues at coordinate 2,303,984 of NZ_CP143312.1, read as the reverse complement.
GCCTGCTGCGCCAAGTGGTGGATGACCTTGGCGCACCGCTGTCAGCCATCCAGGTGGAGTACCACGTGATGCTCGACCAGCAGTGCCTGCTGGACTATGCCCGCAGCAAAGGCCTGGCATTGACCGCCTATACCCCGCTCGCGCGCGGCCTGGCGGCGGACCAGGCCTCGATTCGGCAGATCGCCGAAAAACACGGCGTCCTTCCCAGCCAGGTGGCACTGAAGTGGCTGCTGGAACAGGAAGGCGTCGCCGCCATTCCGAAGGCTTCCAGCATTGCGAATCAGCAGTCGAACCTGGATGCCCTCAAGGTGCAGCTCGACGATGAGGACCGCGCCCTGATCGCTGCCCTGCCGAAGGACACGCGCGTCGTAAGCCCTGACTTCGCGCCGGAGTGGGATACCTGATAGCGGGCCGCGTAGGGGCAACTGCGTCGCCCTTGGCAACTGCGTCGCCCTTGGCGAATGAATTCGCCCCTACAACGTAACGACCGGAGCGCTCTATTTGTGGGAGCGGTTTCAACCGCGATGCAGGCAGAATGGCTGCCGTCAGTTCGCGAATGAATTCGCTCCCCAGACGCATTGATGCCCAATAAAAAACGCCGCCCGGATGCGTGGTCCGGGCGGCGTTTTCGTCTCGCGCAGATCAGCCTTGCAGCGATTCCACGCCCAGCTCATCCCACACGGCTTCAGCCAGGTGGAAGGTGGCATTGGCTGCGGGGATGCCGCAGTAGATGGCGCTCTGCATGATCACTTCCTTGATCTCGTCGCGGGTCACGCCATTGTTCTTCGCAGCGCGCAGGTGGAGCTTCAGCTCACCCTCGCGATTCATGCCGATGAGCATGGCGATAGTGACCAGACTGCGGGTGTGGCGCGGCAGGCCGGGGCGGGTCCAGATATCGCCCCAGGCATGGCGGGTGATCATTTCCTGGAACTCTTCGTTGAACGGCGTGAGGCTCTGCAGGCTGCGGTCCACGTGGGCGTCACCCAGCACCGCGCGGCGCACCTTCATGCCAGCTTCGTAACGTTCTTTCTCGTCCATCTTTACGTCCTCGAATGTGGACCGTAGGAGCGAGCTCTGCTCGCGAATAACGCTTTCGCGAGCAGAGCTCGCTCCTACATCAATTGTCAGGCAGCAAGGAAAGCCAGCACGCGCTGGCTGAACGCATCACCAGCCTGCACGTTCGACAGGTGGGCTGCATGGAACTCCACCAGCTCGGCGCCGGTGATGCGCTCTTGCATGAAGCGGCCGTGCTCGGTGGTGGTCACCGGGTCGCCACTGCCACAGACGATCAGAGTCGGCGCACTAATGCTGCCAAGCTGCTCGCGGTAGTCGGCATCACGTACGGCGGCGCAGTTGGCGGCGTAACCCTCAGGCGAGGTTTGCGCCAGCATGCCGACAATGGGTTCGACCTTGGCAGGCTGCGCCTCGGCGAAATCCGGGGTAAACCAGCGGGAAATCGAAGCATCGCGCAGATCACGCATGGCCTGGGCGCCGCCAGAAAGGACTGTGTCGATGCGCGGGTTCCAGACTTCCGGGCTGCCGATCTTGGCGGCCGTGTTGCACAGCACCAGGCGCTCGATGCGCTCGGGAGCATTGATAGCCAGCCACTGGCCGATCAGGCCACCCATGGACAAGCCACAGAAATACGCTTTCTCGATATCCAGGGAATCCAGCAGGTCGAGCACATCACGGCCCAGTTGCTCGATGCTGTAGGGACCTTCGCTGACCAGGGACTTGCCGTGGCCACGGGTGTCATAGCGCAGCACCTGGAAGTGCTTGGTGAAAGCCGGGATCTGGGCATCCCACATGTGCAGGTCGGTGCCCAGGGAGTTGGACAGCACCAGCACCGGCGCACCGGCCGGGCCTTCGAGGAGGTAGTTCAGGTCGCCATCGGCGAGACGTACGGCAGGCATGCAAATCTCCTAGCGCGAAAATGCGTTGTGTTCGGCCAGAGCGCGGTCCACCCAGCGGCGGGCCTGGCCAAGGTAATGGGCCGGGTCGAGCAGGCGGTCCAGCTCGGCGGCAGAAAGCTGTGCGCTGATTTCGGCATTGGCGCCGAGTACAGCACGTAGATGAGCGCCCTCCTTCACAGCCTGGCGGCAGCACTGCTCCACCAGGTGATGAGCCGCGTCGCGACCGATGCGCTGGGCCAGGGCAATGCTCACGGCTTCGGCCAGCACCAGGCCCTGGGTCAGGTCGAGGTTGCGGCGCATGCGTGCGGCATCCACTTCCAGGCCAGGCACCACCAGCAACGCTTGCTGCAGGGCACCGGAAACCAGGCAGCAGAGTTCGGGCAGTGTTTCCCATTCGGCATGCCACAGACCAAGACTGCGCTCGTGCTCCTGGGGCATGGCGGCGAACATCGTGGACACCAGGCCCGGTGCGCGCGTAGCGGCGCCGATCAGCACGGCGGCACTCACTGGATTGCGCTTGTGCGGCATGGTGGACGAACCGCCCTTGCCCGGCGCGGAGGGTTCGAAGACTTCGCCTGCTTCGGTCTGCATCAGCAGGCTGAGGTCACGGCCCAGCTTTCCCAGGCTGCCGGCGATCAGTCCGAGCAGGCTGGCGAACTCCACCAGGCGATCACGCTGGGTGTGCCAAGGCTGGTCGGGCAGGTTCAGGTCCAGCTCGCGGGCCAGGGCCTCGGCAACAGGCCAGGCCTGCTCGCCCAGGGCGGCGAGACTGCCGGACGCACCGCCGAACTGCAGGCAGAACAAACGCGGCTTGAGTTCAGCCAGGCGTTGACGATGACGGGTTACCGCACCCAGCACGCCAGCCAGCTTCATGCCGAGGGTGACGGGAGTGGCCTGCTGCAGCCATGTACGGCCGGCCAGCGGGGTGTCGGCGAAGCGTTCAGCCTGCACGGCCAGGGCCTGGGCCAGGCCGGCAAGGTCCTGCTCCAGCAGCTCGGCGGCGGCGCGCAGTTGCAGCACCAGACCGCTGTCCATGGCGTCCTGGCTGGTAGCCCCCAGGTGCACGAAGCGTTCGGCTTCCGTGCTTTGGGCGGCCACGCGCTTGCCCAGCGCCTTGACCAGAGGGATGGCGGAGTTGCCAGCCGTGGTGATGGCCAGGGCCAGTGCAGAGTAGTCGTAGAGTTTGGCGCTGCAGGCCGCCTCGATGGGCGCCACAGAGTCGCCGGGGATCAGGCCGACGCTCGCCTCGGCGCGCGCCAATGCGGCCTCGAAGTCCAGCATGCCCTGCACACGTCCCCGGTCGGAGAACACCGCACGCATGGCGGGCTGGGTGAAATAGGCGTCGAAGAGTTGGTTGCTCGGGCTGTTCAAGCCAGTGCTCCGGAAATCGGGATGGTGTTTCGTTTTATAGCAGCCGGCCCCGAGAGGCCAGTGATTGCCGTGCAAGGTGGGCTGAAGCCCACCTTACAGGCATTCACAGGCGTAGCGAGCGCAGGCAGGTCGGGGGCGACCAGCGCGCAGCAACCGGAATGTACTTCTGTACATGAGGATTGCGAGCACTGCCCAACCCCGAGATGCCAAGCGCTGTAGCCTGTCAGACCCGCTCGATGGCCAGGGCGAGGCCTTGGCCCACCCCCACGCACATGGTCGCCAGGCCCAGCTTGCCGCCGGATTTCTCCAGCTGGTGCAGGGCGGTCTGGACCAGACGCGCACCGCTGGCACCCAGAGGGTGGCCGAGGGCGATGGCGCCGCCGTTGGGGTTGACCTTCTCGCTGTCGTCGGCGATGCCGAGTTCACGCATGACGGCCAGGCCCTGTGCGGCGAAGGCTTCGTTCAGTTCGATCACATCGAAGTCGCCGATGGCCAGGTTAAGGCGCTCCATCAGCTTGCGCACGGCGGGAACCGGGCCGATGCCCATGACGCGCGGCGCTACGCCAGCGCTGGCCATGCCGAGCACTTTCGCGCGCGGAGTCAGGCCGTGCTTCTTCACCGCCTCAGCGGAAGCCAGGATCAGCGCCACGGCACCGTCGTTCACGCCCGAGGCGTTGCCGGCGGTGACAGTCTTGCCTTCGCCATTGACCGGCTTCAGCTTGGCCAGGGCTTCGAGGGTGGTGTCCGGACGCAGGTGCTCGTCCTGGTCGACTACCGTTTCGCTCTTCTTGCCCTTGATTACCACCGGGACGATCTCTTCGGCGAAGAAGCCTGCAGCCTGGGCGCGACCGGCGCGCTGCTGGCTACGTACAGAGAACAGGTCCTGGTCTTCACGGGAGACCTGGTAGTCATCGGCCACGTTGTCCGCGGTTTGCGGCATGGCATCGACGCCGTACTGGGCCTTCATCAGCGGGTTGATGAAGCGCCAGCCGATGGTGGTGTCTTCGATCTTCTGGGTGCGACCGAAGGCGCTGTCGGCCTTGCCCATCACATAAGGTGCACGGGACATGGATTCCACGCCGCCAGCGATGGCCAGTTCCATCTCACCCGAGGCGATGGCGCGGAAGGCGGTGCCCACGGCGTCCATGCCCGAGGCGCACAGGCGATTCAGGGTCACACCCGGCACGCTGTCCGGCAGGCCGGCCAGCAGAAGCGCCATGCGCGCCACGTTACGGTTGTCTTCGCCGGCCTGGTTGGCGCAGCCGAGGAACACCTCATCCAGCAGATCCCATTTCACTTGGGGGTTGCGCTCCACCAGGGCCTTGATCGGGATGGCAGCCAGATCGTCGGCGCGTACCGGCGCCAGCGAGCCGCCGAAGCGGCCGATGGGCGTGCGAATGGCGTCGCAGATGTAGACCTCGCGACTCATTCCTCACCGCCTTGCTGGCCGTGGGCAGCAGCGGTGCGAGCTTCCAGGGCGCGCAGCGCGGTCAGCTCGGTTTCGTTGGGGGCCAGGGTCTCGGAAACGTCGGCGGCGAAGCGAATGGCCCAGCCGGTGTTCTCGATGACCTGCTCGCGGGTCACGCCCGGGTGCAGCGAGGTGACGATGAATTCGTTGGTACCGGCTTCCGGCTCCATGATGCAGAGGTCGGTAATCAGCGCCACCGGACCTTTGCCGGGCAAGCCCAGCTGCTTGCGGTGGTCACCGCCTTCACCGTGGCCGACGGAGGTGATGAAGGCCAGCTTATCGACGAAAGTGCGGTGGGACTGCTTGAGGATGATCAGCACTTCCTTGGCGGAACCGGCGATTTCCGGAGCACCGCCAGCGCCAGGCAGACGCACTTTCGGGCTGTTGTAGTCGCCGATCACGGTGGTGTTGATGTTGCCGAAGCGGTCGACCTGGGCGGCACCGAGGAAGCCGACGTCGATACGGCCGCCTTGCAGCCAGTAACGGAAGATTTCACCGGTGGGCACTACGGTGTCAGCGGTTTCGGCCAGCTCGCCGTCACCGATGGACAGCGGCAGCACGGTCGGCTTGGCGCCGATGGGGCCGGACTCATAGATCAGCACCACGTCCGGGGACGAGGTCAGGCGCGCCAGGTTGGCGGCCTTGGACGGCAGGCCAATGCCAACAAAGCAGACGGCGCCATTCTTCAGGCGGCGGGCAGCCGCCACGGTCATCATTTCATTGGTGGTATAGGCGCTCATCACTTGGCCTCCGCAATCTTGGCTTGGAACTCGGCGAAATCGGCAGTGCCACGGATGTACTCATCGATCCAGGCAGTGAAGGTTTCGCGGTTGCGGGCGATCGGGTCCCAGGCCTGGTAGAAGCGGTTGTCGCGCTCGTAGTAACCGTGGGCGTAGGACGGATGGGCACCACCAGGCACATGGCAAACAGCGGTCAGGGCCCAGGTGGGCAGGACGCAGGCGTTCATCGGCGCGTTCAGGTCGTCGACAATTTCTTCGACGGTGACGATGCAACGCTTGGCTGCAAGGGCCGCCTCCTTCTGCACGCCGAGGATGCCCCAGAGCAGCACGTTGCCCTTGCGGTCGGCCTTCTGCGCATGGATCACAGTCACGTCCGGACGAACCGACGGGACCGCCGCCAGTTGCTCACCGGTGAACGGGCACTGGATGAACTTGATGTTCGGGTTGACCTTCGGCAGGTCGGAACCGGCATACGCACGCAGCACGGCGAACGGCAGGCCAGAGGCACCGGCCACATAGGAGTTGGCCAGGTCGGCGTGGCTGTGTTCGTCGATCTCCAGGGCATTCGGCCACTGCTTCTCTACGGCGTCACGCAGGCGGTGTAGCGAGCCCACGCCGGGGTTGCCGCCCCAGGAGAAGGTCAGCTTGCGGGTGCAGCCGGCGCCGATCAGCAGGTCATAGACCAGGTCAGGGGTCATGCGCACCACGTGCAGGTCTTTCTTGCCCTGACGGATGATTTCGTGGGAAGCGGCAGTAGGAATCAGGTGGGTGAAGCCCTCGAGGGCTACCTTGTCGCCGTCGTTGATGAAACGCTCGACGGCTTCGCGGAGGGAAATGATTTCAGCCATGGTCGATCTCGTGTTGTTATCCAGGGCGTTTAGGGCGCCGGGTGAGGAAAAAGTACTCCCCGTCCCCACCCTGGACAATCCGATAATCGACTATTCGTGCGGTTATCGAACGGATGTGTATGTTGCTACCGAATCCGTTCCCGGCCGCAGCGACCTCAACCGTCGAAAGCCTTTTTCAATGCCGCGATATCCAGTTTCTTCATCTGCATCATCGCTGCGAAGGCACGCTGCGAAGGCGCCGACAGCGAGTCCTCGAGCATTTCAAGCATGGCGATGGGCACCACCTGCCAGGACAGACCGAAGCGGTCCTTGAGCCAGCCGCACTGCTGGGCATTCGGGTCACCACCGGCGGAAAGCCGGTCCCAGTAGTAGTCCAGTTCTTCCTGGTCATCGCAGTGGATCTGAAAGGACACAGCCTCATTGAAGGTGAATACCGGGCCGCCATTCAGAGCAGTGAAGCGCTGGCCGTCCAGTTCGAAGTCCACGGTGAGTACAGACCCCGGCTCCCTGCCATGGACATCCCTGCCCGCCTCGCCATAACGACTGATGGTCGCGATCTTCGAATTGGGAAAGATGCCGATGTAGAAGTTGGCGGCAGCCTCAGCCTGGTCGTCGAACCACAGGCACGGGACGATGGTGTGAATCCGCTTGCTCATGATGCACCTCCTGCTGGGGTGGGATGACGATAGACGATCATCCCCTGGTCGATCGGCGAGCTGTCGGATAGACAGACCCGCCCCGCAGCCGACCGACGGGTACCAGGACGAAGCCTGCCTCAGCCGTGCATCTCCTCAACCAACACCTTCACCAACTCCGCAGCCGGCATCTCCCGCGCCAGCGGTGCGCCCTGCCCGGCCCACTGAACGGCGAAATCGTTGCAGCCCCTGGTGCTGGCCGCGGCATGCAGGGCCTTGGCGGCATCGTAGGTATTCGGATAGTCCGGCAGGGCCGGAGCATCCGGGGTATCGAGGTCCGTCCAGAGACGATTGACCATGCCACGGGCCGGGCGACCGGAAATGGCGGCGGTAATGCGCGTCTGGCGGGCGCGATCACTCTTCAGCGCAGCGCGATACGCGGCGTTGGCTGCGGACTCGGGACATGGCACGAAGGCAGTGCCCAACTGCGCCCCCTGAGCCCCCAGTGCCATGACGGCGCGGATGCCCTGCCCGTCCATGATGCCGCCGGCGGCGATTACCGGCAGCCGGGAGTGGCGAGCAATGAGCCGCACAAGCGCCAGGGTGCCTATTCCGTCATCACCTTTTTCCGGCTCGAACACACCACGATGGCCGCCCGCCTCCACACCTTGGGCGACTATGGCATCGACCCCGGCCGCCTCTACCAGGCGCGCCTCTTCCAGGCTGGTGGCGCTGGCCAGCAAGCGGATGCCTGCACCCTTCAGCGCGTCGATCCAGTCCTGCGGCGGTAGTCCGAAGTGAAAGCTGACCACGGCCGGGCGCTCGTCGAGCAATAGCTGCGCCATCTCGGGGTCGCCAAGGAAGCTCTTGTAGATCTCGCGAATACCCGCCGGCGGTTCGGCGTCGAACTCGCTGAACAAAGGCCGCAGGTGTTCCAGCCAGGCTGCCTCACGCTGGGCATCGGATACGGCCGGACGGTGGCAGAACAGGTTGACGTTGAAGGGCCTGCTGGTCAGGGCACGGGTTTCCACGAACATGGCGCGGGCCTGGGCCGGGGTGCTGGCACCGATACCGATGGAGCCCAGTGCGCCGGCATTGGAAACGGCGGCGGCCAGGGCCGGGGTGGAAACGCCCACCATGGGGGCCTGGATGATGGGATGCTCGATGCCGAGCAGATGAGCAATGGACATGGCGCAGCGACTCCTTGGCACGTGAAAGCCTGGCCAATCTATCTTAAATGGAGAATAATTTTAAGCATTCATTCTCGTATAGAGATCAATGGCCATGGATCTATCCAGCCTGGAGATATTCCGCGCGGTTGCCCTGGAATGCAGCGTCACCCGTGCCGCGCAGCGATTGCAGCGGGCGCAGTCCAACGTCACCACGCGAATCCGTCAGTTGGAGGAAGAGCTGGGCACCGCGCTGTTCCTCCGCGATGGCAAGCGCATGACCCTGACTGATCGGGGCCAGGCCTTCCTCGATTACAGCGAGCGGCTGCTGGCCCTGGCTGATGAAGCGCGCCAGGCCATGCACCCGCTGCAACCTGCCGGTCGCCTGCGCCTGGGCACCATGGAGAGCACTGCTGCCAGTCGCCTGCCCGAGCCACTCGCGGACTTCCACGGTCAGTGCCCCGAGGTGGAGCTGGAGGTGAGTACTGGCACCAGTCAGGCGCTGGTGGAAGGCGTTCAGGCACGCCGCCTCGATTGCGCCCTGGTGGCCTGGCCCAGGGAAGAGGAGGAAGTTGCCGCGATGGGGCTGGAAGCGCAGCCGGTTTTCCTGGAGGAGTTGCTGCTGGTCTTGCCAGCCGGCCACCCGCCGGTAGAAGGACCATCCGATGTGCGGGTGCGGGGGCTAGCGGGATTCGCCGAGGGCTGCACGTATCGGCAGATCGCCGAGAACTGGTTGTCCGGCGAAAGCCGCCCACTGCCAAAGGTGCAGCAGGTGGGCTCCTACCACGCCATCCTCGCCTGCGTGTCGGCTGGCTCCTGCGTCGGCATCCTGCCGCGCTCGGTGCTGGAGTTGCAGCGCGAACCTCCGCTACTACGACAATTCCCCCTCATGCAGGTAGAAACCCTGCTGGTCTGGCGCCAGGGCTATTCCACGGCCGCCTTCGAGGCATTTCGCCGGGTACTGTCCAGCATCGACTGAACGCGTGCTGCCGTGGCCCGAGAATCAGGACTCCACGGGGGCGCCACTGTCTCCCCAGCCCTGGTGGCGCGGCAGGCCATCGTCCGGCAGGGTCAGGAGCGGATGCTTGGAGCGCACGAACACGTAGCGGTCCGGTTTGCCGCCAGGGTCGGCGTCGCGGTCCAGCGTCGGTATGTGCACCAGTTCGAAGTCGGGAAAGCTGTCCACGTGCAGGTACATGTGGCAACCGCATTCGGAACAGAAGTAACGGTGGCAGGTGGACTTGGAGTGATAGCACTTCAGCTTGTCGGCATTGTCGGTAATCCGGAAGGCGCTGCGGTCCACAACCGCAATGATCGCCATGGCGCCACCGCAGATGTCGGTGCAGTCGGTGCACAGGCAGTAATGCACCTCCGCGGGCCTGGCGGTGTATTCGTAACGCACCGGGTTGTTGTCGCACCGGCAGCCACCGACCGCCCTGAATGACTCGGTCATGTCAGTTCTCCCATCGAGGTTGAATCCACACGGCGCCGCACCGTGCCGGCGTGCACCGGCGAGGGTCTGGTTCGTGAACGTGGGGAGAACGCCGGAAGTGTGTCCCGGAGCGGGCCTGGGCCCGCGTGGGCACGGATCAGGTGGACCTCACCGCTGCATTGATCAGATTAGTTCAGAGCCGACCGTGCAGCGCCTTCTCGAAGATGCGGCTGTACGCCTGGGCGTCGTACTGGACCGGATTGGTGCCAGCGGACGGATCGACCTCGGCCATGCGCCCGACCTGCTCCACTCGCTTATCGTCGATGCCGATTTCACTCAGGCTATGGGGGATATCCAGTTCGCTGCGCAGATCCACCACCCAGTCGAGCACACCGGCAAAACCTGCCTTGGGCAGGCCGAGGTAACGCGCAAGCCTTGCCATGGCCCCTTCGATGTGGGTTCGGTTAGCCTGCAGCACGTAAGGCATCAGTACGGCATTGAGCAAGCCGTGATGGGCGTCGTACAGCGCGCCGAGGGGATGGGCCAGGGCATGCATGGCGCCAAGGCCGCGCTGGAATGCAGTGGCGCCCATGCTTGAAGCCACCAGCATCTGCAGCCGCGCCTCGACATCGCTCCCCCGCGAGGTCGCCCGTGGCAGATAGTCCTTGACCAGGCGCATGCCTTCCAGGGCAATACCGGCGGCCATTGGGTGATAGAGCGGTGAGCAGTAGGCTTCCAGGCTGTGGGACAGGGCATCCATGCCAGTCGCTGCAGTGATATGAGGCGGCAGTCCAACGGTGAGTTCGGGGTCGAGGATGACGATGGCCGGCAGCATCCGGGCATGGAAGATGATCCGCTTGATATGCGCCTGGTCGTCGGTGATGACCGCCGCACGGCCAACTTCGGAGCCGGTACCGGCCGTGGTCGGCACGGCAACCACCGGGGCCATGCCGGCCACGTTGACGCGCGAGGCGTTGTCGCCGATGTCCTCGTAGTCCCAGAGCGGGCGATCCTGCCCCACCATCAGGGCAATGGCCTTGCCCGCATCCAGCGCCGAGCCACCGCCGAACGCGATCACCCCGTCATGGCGCCCAGCCTTGAACGCAGCTACGCCATCCATCACGTTCGGCCCGGTAGGGTTGCCCTTGATCTGATGGAACAGCCCGGCCGTGAGGCCCGCATCGCGACATTGGCGCAAGGCCGAGTCGATCATCGGCAGCGCTGCAAGCCCCGGGTCGGTGACCAGCAGCGGCGCCTGCATACCGAGCTCCCGGCAAGCGGCGCTCAACTCCTTGATGCGACCGACACCGACTCGCACCGACGTCGGGTAGTTCCAGTTCATGCGGAAGTGGCTCGGGTCCATGGCGCGCCTCACAGGCTGTTCTTGAAATGGAAGGACTTCGGCCGGGTCAGGTGTTCGTAGCCCACCCGCGACAGGGTGCAGCCGCGCCCGGATTGCTTGACGCCGGTCCAGGCCAGGGCCGGGTCCAGGTAGTCGCAGCGGTTGAGGAAGACAGTCCCCGCCTCGACCCGATCGGCCAGTTCCAGGGCAGCGGCTTCATCCTTGCTGAAGATTGCGGCGGTCAGGCCATAAGGGCTGTCGTTCATCAGCGCCAGTGCCTCGTCGTCGTCGCGCACTTTCTGGATGCCCACCACCGGACCGAAGGATTCCTCGTTCATCACCCGCATGCCATGGTGGACGTCAGTGAGCACCTGCGGTGCCAGGTAGGCGCTGCCGGGCTGGTCCAGGGCAAACGCGGCTGGATCGAGATGGGCTCTCGCACCCTGCCCCACTGCCTCGCGTATCTGGGCCCGGACGAACTCCGCCGCTTCGCTGCGCACCAGCGGCCCCAGGGTGGTTTCCGGGTCGTCGGAGCGGCCCAGCCGATATTGCCCCACCAGCTCAACGGCCTGCTCGACGAAGGCATCGTAGAGATCGGTATGCACGTAGATGCGCTCGATGCCACAGCAAGACTGCCCGGAATTGAAGAAAGCGCCGTCGATGGCGGTCTCCACGGCGTGGCCGAGATCTGCGTCCGCGCGCACGTAGGCTGGGTCCTTGCCACCCAATTCCAGACCGCAACTGATGAAGCGCCCGGCCGCCGCCCGTTCGACCATGGCACCGCCCTCCACCGAGCCGGTGAAGGCCACGTGGCGAACCGGCTCGGCCTGGATCAGTTGCTCCGTGTCACTGTGAGTCAGGTGAAGGTATTGCAGCACGCCCTCCGGCAGGCCAGCTTCGGCGAATGCCTCGGTCATGCGTTCGGCACAGAGCGGTGTTTGCGCGGAGTGCTTGAGCAGCACGCAATTGCCCGCCAGCAAGGCCGGGACCACTGCGTTCACGGCCGTCAGGTAGGGGTAATTCCAGGGCGCGATGACCAGCGCCAGCCCCAGCGGCTCGCGGCGGATCAACCGGGTGAAGCCAGGTTTGTCCGGCAGGCGGATATCGGCCAAAGCCTCTTCTGCGATATCAGCCATGTAGGAGGCGCGCTCAACGAAGCCACGGATTTCCCCCGGCGCGTAGCGGATTGGCCGCCCCATCATCCAGCAAAGCTCTTCGGCCAGCTGTGCCTCACGGGCAGCGAACGCAGCAATGGCACGGCGAGTGATCGCAACCCGTTCGGCCGCTGGCGTGCCCTTCCAGGTATCACGCGCGAACTCGGCCAGCTCCAGCGCCGCCGCGATCTCTGTCGATGAGGCCCAGGGGCGCTCGACGTAGATCGAACCATCAATGGGTGAGCGGGTCTGCAGCATCTTGCTCATGGGACAGCTCCCTTGGTTGCCTACCTTTCAAGCCTAGCCAACGCACTACTGGCCAAGGGTTTCCTTGAACAACGCCTGCATGTCGGCCCAGGAGTTCTCGTCAGCCACCTCGTTGTAGCCGAGATCCGGACCTTTCTCGCTGCCATGCCCGGCATGGCTCAGGCGGTCGGCATCGGGATTGGTGAAGCTGTGCTTGGCCTTCGGCTGGATCACCACACGGTAGTCCGCCTTGGCGTTATCGAACTCTTCCTTGAACGTCGTGACCGAGGCCATGGGCACCAGGGTGTCATTCTCGCCATGCTCCACCAGCACCTTGGCCTTGACCGCGCCCGGTTTGGCGGCTGACGTGGCGGCCAGTACACCGTGAAAACTGACTACAGCGGCCAGCGGCACGCCTTCGCGTGCCATATCCAGCACCACCTTGCCGCCAAAGCAGTAGCCGATGGCGGCCAGCTTGTCGGGATCGGTCTGCGGCTGGGCCTTGAGCAGGTCGAGGCCTGTCAGGAAGCGTGCCTTGGCCGCCGGCGCACTGGCCAGGGCGGCCTGCATGAAGGCCTGGGCATCGGCCGGATGCTCTGTGTTCTTGCCATCGCCATACATATCAATGGCCAGGGCGCTGTAGCCGAGCGCAGCGAGATCACGGGCGCGGCGCTTGGCATAGTCGTTCAGCCCCCACCATTCGTGGACCACGATCACCCCGGGCCGTTTACCGACGACGGCATCGTCATAGGCGTAGTAGCCAACCAGGGACGTGCCATCCGGGCCCTTGTAGGGAATTTCACTGGTTTTGATTTCGGCCTGGACGAGGCTGGCGCCGAGGAGCAGCGCAAACAGGAGCGCAAATCTGGACATGCAGTTTTCCTCCAACCTGAAGTGGTGAGAAACAACTGCATCCAGTGTCGCGGGTTTGTCGGATTTCGCCAGCGTTCCCTGAAAGGATCCGTGTTGAATGCGAATTGTGGGGGTATCTCGAGTCGTGCCACGGGCTTGCAGGAGCGAGGGCGACGCCAAGTTCTTGCTCGCGAAAACTCCGGCACGATCTTCGCGAGCAAGCTCGCTCCTACACGTCAGTCTCGGTCGAGCAGATGGAAACGCGGCAACCGAAGCTTCCAGTGGATGGCCGCCAGACGAATCAGCAGAACCACCAGCATGGCCGCCGCGGTCACCAGCCACCCCGGCAGCGCCACCTCGCGCAGGCCAAGGAAGACGAGGGAGCCGGCGATGCAGGCGATTGCATAGATCTCCTTCTGGAAGATCAGCGGCACCTCATTGCAGATGATGTCCCGCAGTACGCCACCGCCCACACCGGTAATCACCCCCATGATCACCGCCGTGCCTGGCTGCAGGTTGTGCTGCAGGGCGACCTCGGTGCCATACACGGTGAAAACCGCGAGGCCGAAGGCGTCTGCAATCAGCAATCCGGCTTCGTTGATCGGTTGCGTCAGGCGCACCCAGATAACCGTACCCAGCGCGGCCAGGGACGCCACCAGGATGTAGGTATCGTCACGAATCCAGCTCACCGGGTGGTTGCCGAGGATAACGTCCCGCAAGGTGCCGCCACCCAGAGCAGTGATGATGGCGATAACCAGCACACCGAAAAGGTCCATGGACTTGCGCCCCGCCATCAGGGCACCGGTAATGGCGAAGACCGCTACGCCGAACAGGTCGGACAGATAGAAGAGTTGCTCCATTCGGCGTCAGGCGCCGACCGGTGAACGCATGGTGACGAACTCTTCGGCGGCAGTCGGGTGCACACCGATGGTTTCGTCGAAGATGCGCTTGGTAGCGCCTGCCTTCAGCGCAACGGCCAGGCCTTGGACGATCTCGCCCGCCTCCGGACCGACCATGTGGCAACCGAGAACACGATCGGTCTCGGCATCCACCACCAACTTCATCAGCGTGCGCTCCTGGTTCTCCGTCAGGGTCAGCTTCATGGGCCGGAAGCGGCTCTCGAAGACCTTGACCTTGTGGCCCTTGGTGCGTGCCTGCTGCTCGGTCAGGCCGACAGTGCCGATATTGGGCAGGCTGAACACGGCGGTGGGAATGTGTTCGTAGTCCACCGGGCGGTATTCCTCGGGCCTGAACAGGCGACGGGCCACGGCCATGCCTTCGGCCAGCGCGACCGGAGTGAGCTGCACGCGGCCGATCACATCACCCAGGGCCAGAATGGAGGGCTCGGCGGTCTGGAACTCGTCATCCACCTTGATGAAGCCACGCGAGTCGAGTTCGACGCAGGTGTTCTCCAGGCCCAGGTTGTCGAGCATCGGGCGCCGGCCGGTGGCATAGAAGACACAATCGGTCTCCAGGTGGCGGCCGTCCTTCAGCGTCGCAAGCAGGCTGCCGTCAGGCTGCCGCTCGATGCGGGCGATGTCAGAATTGAATTGCAGGTTCATCCCCTTCCTGCCCAGCTCATCGCGCAGGTGGTTGCGCACGCTATCGTCGAAGCCACGCAGGAAGAGTTCGCCGCGATAGAGCAAGGATGTCTGCGCACCCATGCCGTGAAAAATCGATGCGAACTCGACGGCGATATAGCCACCGCCTACCACCAGTACGCGCTTGGGCAGTCGTTCGAGGAAGAAGGCTTCGTTGGAGCTGATGGCCAGTTCGCGGCCGGGAATGTCCGGGATCTGCGGCCAGCCGCCGGTTGCGACCAGAATGTTCTTTGCTGTGCATCGCTGGCCAGCCACCTCTACGGTGTGTGGGTCCACCAGCTTGGCGTGACCTTCCAGCAAGGTGACACCACTGTTGACCAGCAGGTTTCGATAGATGCCATTGAGGCGGTGGATCTCGCGATTCTTGTTGGTGATCAGGGTCTGCCAGTCGAAGTCGGCCTCATCGAGGTTCCAACCGAATCCCTTGGCCTGCTCGAAGTCCTCGGCGAAATGTGCACCGTAGACCAGCAGCTTCTTCGGCACGCAGCCGACGTTGACGCAAGTGCCGCCGAGATAACGGCTCTCGGCTATGGCAACGCGGGCCCCGAAGCCTGCGGCGAAACGGGCGGCACGCACACCGCCGGAACCGGCACCTATGACGAAGAGGTCGAAGTCGTAAGCCATGGCAAATCTCCAGAAACAAGCCGCCAGCATACCGGAAGATCTGTCTCTGACCAGTTACCGGGCCTATTCTTGAAGCATCAAAAAGGAGGTTCCCATGCGCCCCACTCTCACCCATGTGGCCCTGCATGTACCGGAGCTGGAAGCCTGCATTCGCTTCTATGCGGACTTCTGCGGAATGCGCGTGATCCACGAGCGCGCAGGCAAGGGTTCGAAGATCGTCTGGATGGCCGAACCCGGCAAGGAACACCAGTTCATCTTCGTGATAATGCCCGGCGGCCAGGACCGCCATCTCGCCGCTGACGACTACAGCCACTTCGGTTTCGCGGTAGACAGCCGGGAACGGGTCGACGCCATCGCCGTCCAGGCCGAAGCCGCCGGCTGCTTGATCTGGCCCCCTCGCGACGAGCCCTATCCCGTTGGCTACTACTGCGGCCTGCGCGACCCGGCGGGCAACTATGTGGAGTTCAGCTACGGCCAGCCATTGGGACCGGGATCGGAGGCCTTGCCGATTCCCTAGAGTGCGCTGTGGGCAACGTTCACGACCCTTGTGAGGGCGTTTTCAATCGCCATGCGGACTGCAGGTTCATCCTTCAACTGCCGAGGGGCAGCTGCGCTGCCCTAGGCGAGTGAATTCGCCCCCACAGGAAAACCGATCCCGGTATTGGCGTCCTGCGCCCGAAATGAAAAAGGCCGCCCGAAGGCGGCCTTTTCGTTGGCATGGCCCGATCAGTAGGCCTTGCCAGTCTTGTACAGATTCTCGAAGCAGTAGTTGGTAGCTTCGATGTAGCCTTCCGCACCACCGCAGTCGAAACGCTTGCCCTTGAACTTGTAGGCCAGCACGCAACCGTCCTGGGCCTGTTTCATCAGGGCGTCGGTGATCTGGATTTCACCACCCTTGCCCGGCTCGGTCTGCTCGATGAGATCGAAGATGTCCGGGGTCAGGATGTAGCGGCCAATGATTGCCAGGTTGGACGGGGCGTCTTCCGGCTTGGGCTTCTCCACCATGCTGTTCACACGGAAGATATCGTCACGGATCATCTCGCCGGCGATCACGCCGTACTTGGAGGTTTCCTCGCGCGGCACTTCCTGGATGGCGACGATGGAGCAGCGGAACTGGTTGTACAGCTTGACCATCTGCGTCAGTACGCCGTCACCTTCCAGGTTAAGGCAGAGGTCGTCGGCCAGGACCACGGCGAAGGGTTCGTCACCGATCAGCGGACGACCGCTGAGAATGGCGTGACCCAGGCCTTTCATTTCAACCTGGCGGGTGTAGGAGAAGCTGCATTCGTCGATCAGGCGACGGATGCCGACCAGGTACTTCTCCTTGTCGGTGCCCTTGATCTGGTGTTCCAGCTCATAGCTGATGTCGAAATGGTCTTCGAGGGCGCGCTTGCCACGACCAGTCACGATGGAGATTTCGCTCAGGCCAGCGTCCAGGGCCTCTTCAACGCCGTACTGGATCAGCGGTTTGTTCACCACTGGCAGCATTTCCTTGGGCATCGCCTTGGTGGCCGGCAGGAATCGGGTACCGTAACCGGCGGCGGGGAACAGGCATTTCTTGATCATTTCGATCCTTTGGGGTGGGTGTTATGGCGAATTGCCGCGCAGTCTAATCAGGCGGCACTCGCCTTACAATGCCCGCTTGCGGGCCGTCCTATGCCGCGATAGAGGAACCCCGCTTCGACCAGTTGCGCCGGCTCGTAGAGATTGCGTCCATCAAAGATCACGGGCATGCGCATAAGACCACGAATTCGCTCGAAGTTCGGTTGGCGGAACTGCTTCCACTCGGTGACCAGCACCAACGCATCGGCACCTTCAGCCGCGCTATAGGGCGAGTCCAGCAAGCGCAGCTGCCCCGACTCCACCGCTTTCGGATAGCGCGCAGCGACCCCGGCATTGGCCACCGGATCATGGGCCTGTACCCGCGCACCGGACTGCAGCAGGGCATCCAGCAATACCAGACTGGGCGCTTCGCGCAGGTCGTCTGTACCCGGCTTGAAGGCCAGCCCCCAGAGCGCAACCACCCTGCCCTGCAGGAATCCATTG
Organism: Pseudomonas sp. JS3066; assembly: GCF_036328175.1. Taxonomy (NCBI): domain Bacteria; kingdom Pseudomonadati; phylum Pseudomonadota; class Gammaproteobacteria; order Pseudomonadales; family Pseudomonadaceae; genus Pseudomonas; species Pseudomonas sp. JS3066. Next base: position 2,286,543 of record NZ_CP143312.1, on the reverse strand, counting down.
AAATGCTCACGCACCGTCTGGAACAACAGAGTCTTCTGCAGCGCGTTACGCGCCTCCACGGCGCGCAGGATGCCGGGCTCCATACCTTCCTGTTCAGCAGTACGGATCAGCGCGCGCACATCCTTGGGAAAGCAGGAACCGCCGTAGCCACAACCCGCATAAATGAAGTGGGTGCCGATGCGTCTGTCACTGCCGATCCCGCGGCGCACATCCTCGATGTCCACGCCAAGCCGCGCGCAAATACCCGCCATCTCGTTCATGAAAGAAATCTTGGTGGCGAGAAAGGCATTGGCGGCGTACTTGGTGAACTCTGCCGCACGCACGCCCATGGCGAGCACGCGCTCATGGTTACGCAGGAAAGGCGCATAGAGGCGACGCAGTTGCTCACTGGAACCAGGATGATCGCAGCCAATGATGACCCGGTCCGGGCGCATGAAATCATCAATGGCAGAGCCTTCCTTGAGAAACTCCGGATTGCTCGCCACCTGCACCCGGAATTCGAGGCCACGAGCCGAGAGACCGATATGGATACGCTGCGCAACCCGCTCTGCCGTCCCCACGGGTACAGTGGATTTGTCCACCACGATGCACGGATGCCTGAGAACCAAGCCAAGCTCATCGGCCACGGCGAGCACATGGGACAAGTCAGCCGAACCGTCTTCGCCGCTGGGAGTGCCAACGGCAATAAAAATGATGTCGGCTTGCCGGGCGCCCTCTTCCAGTTGCGCGGTGAAACTCAGCAGGCCGCTGGCGAGATGCGCCTGGAGCATGGACTCCAGACCAGGTTCATAGATCGGCACCTGGCCACTCGCCAGGCGCGCCAGGCGGCACGGGTCTCGCTCCACGCAGATGACCTGGTTGCCCATCTCGGCAAAACAGGTTGCCGTCACCAAGCCCACATAACCCGCACCAATCACGCATAGCCGCATGGATAGCCCTCCACCTGTGATAGGCGGATTCCATCCAAGGCCGATGGCAAGGCCGTGACGACGATGTGACAGAACGGAGAAACGGTCCTTATAGGACCGTCTGTTCAGGATTCCTGGGGAAGTTCGTTCAGTTCAAGTTCCACCAGGGTTTCATTGCCCTCATGGACCATCGGCACGCCACTGTAACTGGCCAGTGCCTCCCAATGCTGATCCAGCCCGGCACCGATGGCAGCAAGATGGTCGATCATGCGCCTTCCTGCGCTCTTTACCGCAGGGTCCTCGCTACGCATCATCTCGAACGACATTTCGCTCATTGCTGCCGTGAGATGGGTGAGGCTGCGGGTAGTCAGGCTGAGCAAACGCACAAGGTGCTGCTCTTTCGATTCCATTCGATTCCTCTCTTGCGCCTGATCCATTCAGGTTCGCCTAAAGCTAGCCGAACTTGCGCCACTGATTCGCCATGAAGGCGTTGCGCAGCTTCAGCCTTAGTCCGCTCGTGGGTTCAAAGGTTCTGCATTGCCGTAGATGAGCCCTCATCCACGGCATGTCAGGCGATCATAAACCAAGGAGTTGCGGTGCAGATATCGCCAGACACGAACAGGCCCGCACGTGGCGGGCCTGGAATTCGTAGTAGGTGGCCGGCGCTGGTTTCCGGCTTGCAAGGTTTATCAGGCATCCCACAGAAGCCAGTAGCTCTTCTGCTTCACACGGCGTAAGGGCTGGATCTCATCGGGGAGATCTTTCTAACCGTGTACCCTTCGGAACGCGCCCCACGTTTCCTCGCTATCCGCTTGCGCATCAGTCTGCGTATCCACCTACTGATATTGAATCTAGCAAAGCCCCTTGCTTCCGGCAGCGCCTTTTTAGACCGATTTCTTTCGGCACAAGAATGGTCTGGAACCGAACGGACTCAACATCCGATTCTCGCTCGCAGGAATATTCAGGCAAGCGCAGATTCCACTTGAATAAGACGGAGAAAGTGACTGATTTTATTGGTGCCCGGAGCGGGACTCGAACCCGCAAGCCCAAAGGGCGAAGCATTTTAAGTGCTCTGCGTATACCGATTTCGCCATCCGGGCAGGAGGGGGATTGGTGCAGGGCGCTGATTTAAGCCCAAATAAAATTTCGAATCAATCACTTAGGCGTCGAACGCCCGTCTTGGGGACGACTAATTCCCCGACCCCGGTGCCTGGCCCCGAAAATACCGCAACTTTTTTAAGCGCATGAAAAAAGCCCCGTAGACTTTTGATCTACGGGGCTTTTTAGATGGAGGCCGAAGTCGGAATCGAACCGGCGTACACGGATTTGCAATCCGCTGCATGACCACTCTGCCATCCGGCCTGAACAATGACGCCGCTAGCGGCGGCGTCATCGCGTGAAACTGGAGCGGGAAACGAGACTCGAACTCGCGACCCCGACCTTGGCAAGGTCGTGCTCTACCAACTGAGCTATTCCCGCTTTGTCGTGTTGACGGGCGCCATTCTATAGATTCATTAACAGCCGTCAACCCCTTGATTCAAAAAAACTTTTATTTTTCCTTCGGGTCGGTGCTGAGGTGCGGCAATGCGGCCAGCAGGTAGTGCAGCATGGACCAAAGCGTGAGTGCCGCAGCAAGGATCAGCAGGAAATACCCAACGCCCACCCAGAAGTTGAGCAGCGGCGGATTGGCCAGCAGGATGACCAGCGCCACCATCTGCGCCGCGGTCTTCCATTTGCCCAGATTGGATACCGCCACATGAGCGCGCGCGCCCAGTTCCGCCATCCATTCACGCAAGGCCGAAACCACGATCTCGCGACCGATAATGGTAGCCGCAGGCAGGGTCAACCAGAGGTTGTGGTGTTCTTCCACCAGCAACACCAGCGCCACTGCCACCATCAGCTTGTCCGCCACAGGATCGAGGAAGGCGCCAAAAGGCGTGCTTTGTTGCCAGCGACGGGCCAGGTAGCCGTCGAACCAGTCGGTGACCGCGGCAATGGCGAAGACTGCACTGGCTGCCAAATAGCTCCAGGAGAACGGCAGATAGAAAAGCAGGATGAAGACGGGGATGAGCAGTACGCGCAGAACGGTGAGGAGGTTAGGAATATTCATCGTTACGGCTGGTTCTGAAGGAAGGCCGCATTCTACTCGCTGTGCAGTGCGGCATAAATCGACTCAGCAAGCTTTTTGCTGATACCTGGCGCCTTGGCGATCTCCTCGATGCTTGCTCGACTGAGTTCCTGCAGCCCACCGAAGTGCTTGAGCAGCTCCCGGCGACGCTTGGGCCCTACCCCGGCCACATCTTCCAGGCTCGAGGTACGTCGCGCCTTGCCTCGCCGGGCGCGGTGACCGGTGATGGCGAAACGGTGCGCCTCGTCGCGAATCTGCTGGATCAGGTGCAATGCGGGAGAGTCCGCCGGCAGGGTGAACTCGTGCGCGGCATCGTTCAGGTAGAGCGTTTCAAACCCGGGCTTGCGGGTGACACCCTTGGCGACGCCAAGCAGGATCAGCTCCGGCACAGCCAGCTCCTTCAACACTTCCTGGGCCATGGCCAACTGCCCCTTGCCGCCATCCACCAGCAGGATATCGGGCAGCTTGCCCTCCCCGTCCTTGAGTTTGCCGAAGCGGCGCGAAAGGGCCTGATGCATAGCTGCGTAGTCGTCGCCAGCGGTGACACCCTCGATGTTGTAGCGTCGGTAGTCCGACTTCAGTGCGCCTTCGGGACCGAATACGACGCACGATGCAACAGTGGCCTCGCCGCTGGAATGGCTGATGTCGTAGCACTCCAGGCGCTGTGGCGCTTCGTCCAGTCCAAGGGCCTCGGCGAGAGCCTCGAAGCGTGCAGCCGTGTGTTGCCGGTTGGCCAGCCGCGCAGACAGTGCCTGCTCCGCATTGGTAACTGCAAGCTGCTGCCAGCGCGCACGCGTGCCACGCACCCGGTGACTGATATCCAGTTCCCGGCCACGCAACTCAGCCAGCGCTGCGACCAGTGTCGGGAAGTCTTCATGGGTCGTATTGACGATGAGCTCGCCTGGTAGATCCCGCTCCTGATTGCCGAGGTAGTACTGGGCGATGAAGGCCACCAGGACATCTGCAGACTCCTCCTCGATGCCCACCTGGGGGAAGAAATTCTTGCTGCCCAGCACACGACCACCTCGAACGCTGATCAAGTGGACACAAGCGCCACCTGGCGTGGCGATCGCGGCAACCACGTCGATGTCGCCCGTACCGCCTTCCATGCTCTGCTGATCTTGCACCCGACGCAGGATGGCTACCTGGTCGCGAAGCTCTGCCGCTCGTTCGAAGTCGAGCCGCTGCGCCGCCTCTTCCATTCCGGTAGATAGCTCCTGGGATAGCGCATTGCTACGTCCTTCCAGGAACATGATCGAGTGCCGCACGTCCTCGGCATACTCCGCCGGGTCCACCAGCACCACGCAAGGCGCCTTGCAGCGTTTGATCTGGTACTGCAGGCAAGGTCGAGTGCGGTTCTTGTAGTAGCTGTCTTCGCATTGGCGAACCAGGAAAGCCTTCTGCAGGAGGTTGAGGCTTTCGCGGATGGCACCGGCGCTGGGATAGGGGCCAAAGTAGCGGCCCTTCTTCTTTTTCGCTCCGCGGTGGATGCTCAGCCTCGGAAAATCGCCATCGCTCAGATGCACATACGGATAGGACTTATCGTCCCGCAGCAGGATGTTGTAGGGCGGCCGCCATTCCTTTATCAGCGTCTGTTCAAGCAACAGCGCCTCTGTCTCGTTGGCGGTAATGGTCGTCTCGACCTGAACGATCCGCGCCACCAAGGCCGCGGTCTTGGGCGCCAGCCCGGTCTTGCGGAAATAGCTGGCAAGGCGCTTCTTCAGGTTCTTCGCCTTGCCCACATAAAGCAGCTCGCCGCCAGCATCGAGCATCCGGTAAACACCCGGACGACCACTACAGGCGGCAAGGAAAGCACTTGCGTCGAAGGAATCGGACATCTTAGCTGACGGCGTCTACCATGCCGTGGCGAACAGCCAGCAACGCCAACTCCACATCGCTGGAAATTGAAAGCTTGTCGAAGATCCGATAACGGTAGGTATTCACCGTCTTCGGCGACAGGCAGAGCTTGTCCGAAATACTCTGCACCTTCTGGCAGTTGGCGATCATGAGAGCGATCTGAATCTCGCGCTCTGATAGCAGATCGAAAGGCGAACCACTGGCCTGGGGCTGGAAGGACTTGAGCGCCAATTGCTGCGCGATCTGCGGGCTGATGAACCGATGCCCTGCGAAGACCTGGCGAATCGCCTGGATCATTTCTTCCAAGGCTGCGCCCTTCGTCAGGTAACCGGCCGCCCCCGCCTGCAGCAAACGGGTCGGAAAGGGGTCTTCCTCACAGGCGGTCACCGCGACCACCTTTATATCCGTATGACTGCGCAGAAGCTTGCGAGTCGCTTCGAGACCGCCGATGCCTGGCATCTTGACGTCCATCAGGACGACATCGGGCTTGAGCTCCCGTGCTTTCTTGAGTGCTTCCTCGCCACTATCGGCCTGTCCTACCACTTGCAGGCCGTCAATATCGGCCAGCATGCGGGTAATCCCCATTCTCACTAGATCGTGGTCATCGACCACCAGCACCCTAATCAAGCGACACCTCGCAGTGCATCGCGCGCTGCCTGGGCAGCAAGCTTGTTCAAATGAGGCTCACATTAGCAAATGACCAGAGAATGACCTAGCGCCAGATGCAACGCACGTCAAAGGAGTAGCGCCAATTTCTCAACCGAGAAGAACCGGACAGAGGTCTAATCAAATACAGAAGGCGAGAAAAAAACGTTTATTTACAATGGATTAGGTAACACTCATGAAGTAGATGACAAGGAAAAGCTTGCAACAAATGCGAGGGCGCCCCTGTAAAGCCAGGGACACCCTCGAACAAGTCAGTAGGTCGCACCCCATGCGCGATCAACGTGGTTCAGCGTGGCAAAGATGTGCTGCGGCCCGGTCAGGGCAGGCGCCATTGTCCAGCGCTCGTAACTGTCATTCCCCATACGGACAAGGCCAGTATGGCTGGTCAGATCGCGATCGACCTCCGGATCCACGTCATAGAAACCCAGACTGAAACGGATGGCCTCGATGTCTTCTGGATCCCCGGTAAGGAACTCCCAACCCTGACCGATGTGGTACTTCTCGACATAAGCCTTGAGCACATCGGGCGTATCCAGCAACGGCTGCAGGGTAATGGAGTGCATGAACACACTCCGCCCTGCGCGGTCGCCCAGCAGTTGCTGGAACTGGCGCAGGTTCGCCGTCATGGTCGGGCATTTGCCCGTGCACTGTGTGTACATCATGTTGAAAGTAACGACCTTCCCACGGATGAGGTCGTCGTAGAACCTCACCTTGCGGCCCTCATGCGTGTAAAGCGTGACATTGGGAAATGCAACGGCCCCGGCTCCCTTTGCGTAAGCGGTTTCGACCAATTCACCGCCTCCGCGAGTGGCAGCCCATCCGGCCAGCAAGGCAGCCGCACCACCCATTCCAGCCAGCATCTTTCTTCGCGTGTTCATGATGATTCCTCCCACCTCGAAGTTGCCCTGCAATCGGCTTCAGACGATGTCCCAGCGCAGCATCATGGCGTGATCTTCGTGGATCAGGTTGTGGCAATGCATCGGGAACTTGCCCTTGTAGTCGCGGAAGCGCAGGAACACGCGCAACGTGGTGAAAGGCTCGACCACGAAGACATCCTTGCGCCCTCGTTCGTGGGCCGGAATGGGCACACTGACGCCCTTGACGATCTTCTGCAGGATTCGTCCTTCTTCGAAGTGAATATGAATGGGATGGCTCCAGCCGTCGTTGACGTTGGAGAGTTCCCAGATCTCATAACCGCCCTTGGGTATCTGTGCCCGCGGACTGTTCACATCGACGAACTTGCCGTTGATTGCCCACATGCCCTTGTCGCGCTCGAAGATCCAGCGCCGCACCGGTGCTGAGCTGATCTCCGCCTGGGTGATCAGAGGCAGGGGTCGCAAGGAAGCTGGAACCCGACTCAAATCCTGGGCCGGCGGGTAACGGTCAACGATGATCTTGAGCACCCGGTCGCCAGGCTCCTTGATGTCCTTCGGTAGCCGGGTTTCTATCTGACGCATGCGGTTAACCAAATACAACTGGGTCCCGATCACGTACTTCGAGAAATCAACCACTATGTCCGCGCGCTCGGCCACGCCCAGGGTCACGTTGGTCTGATTCAGCAACGGAGCCGGGAACAAGTTGCCGTCATTGGAGATGTGAGTGAATTTCTGCATCACATTGGTCGGCGACACCAGGGCGAAGTTGTAGAAGCGACTCGGCCCAGTGTTAAGCAGACGGAAACGATACTTGCGCGCCGCTACTCGCAGTACAGGCTCGATTCGTCCATTCACCGCGACCTTGTCGCCCAGCACCCCTTCGGGGTTCACCTGGTCGTAGAACAGCCTTCCGCTCGCATCGAAACGCCGATCGTTAAAGTTCAGCGGGTAGTCGTACGGATGGCTCGGTAAACGTAGAGCATTGGGATTGGGATCGGCCTCATTTCCAGAATCCAACTCATCGAATATGTAGTAGAACCCCGCCAGCCCGAGGTAGAGGTTGGGAGCTGTGAAGTCCAGCGTGTGGTCGTGATAGAAGAGCGTGCCAAGCGCCTCGGTGGGGTCCCCAACCAGATCCTGTCGTGCCTCGAACCCCGCCTTCACGTTCGAGTACAGGTGATCCTTGAATCTGCCGTTGGCCGAAAGCGTCGGACCATGCTTGGTGGGGCTGTAGTAGTCACCCGGGAAACCATCGCTTTCCGACCCACAATGCAGATTGTGCAAGTGAGTTGAGATTTCCGGCGTACCGAAGCCCACATGATTCTGCGGCAACTTGTTATGGATACGGCAGATCAGGGGGCGCCCATAGCGCGCAAAGAAGGTAGCGCTGGGCATGGTCTTATCTGGATTACTGTTGGCCTGATAACCCCAGATCCGCTGGGGCGGATAGGAAGGGCTGTAGACCCAGTCATTTCGCTCCGTGGCACTGATCTCGTAGAGCAACGCACCCGGCCCGAACTGCGCCCAGCGCTGGTGGGGATTGCGCCCCGCTTCGCCCGCAGCAACGTTGGCAACCTCAGTTGGGGGCGGGCTCAGGGACGATACTGTGCCCACCGGGTTGACCTGCATGGGCAGTTCATGGGCCCAGGGAACGGTGGGCGGGCTTGGCGGGAACACGGGTGGCACGGTTTCAGCCCGCGCTTTCATACCTGTCATTAGCAGTGGCGCCGCCATCGTCGCTGCCGTCAGTTTCAGGAAATTCCTTCTCCCCTCGCCGTCGGGCTGTTCCTCAGACCGACCTGTTGCGTGCTCGCAGTCAGGGCGTTTCATGACCATCTCCAGTTGCTGGCCCTCGACACCGGACGGACGCCTTGTGGCGTCTCTAGAGGAACTGCACCAGTGAAGGTTTGGGCTGTTTGAGCTTTTGCTCGTTTCTGTTTAGCGCCGCAGAACGTCAATAACCTGACTAAAGTGCAAATGTTTCAAAATGTAAATGCTAGCGGTCATCAAATTGACGCGCCTGTCTGTAAGTGGCGAAAAGCCCGAGATAGAGCACCTGAACAGGGATTGAAGACGGAGGGGAATGCTGCCACTCAGGGATGAGCGGTCAAAGGCTTACGCTGAAGTGCTGTGATGTAACGAAATCGAGAAACCTGGCGGTGGGCAATGGGCCAGGAGATCGGCAAATGACGAATGCTTGGCGACATGAAAGCGACCTGGACCTCTGAAATGATCGGTATCGAGATCCAGGTTGCGAGTTCGATAAGGTCCAGCTATCAAAAATGCTCCACTTCTACCTACACAAGGAGTTCCACCATGAGTGCACGCTTCTCGGTGAAAAGGGTTCCAAATGTCCAGGCCAGAGGGATCAGAAATAGTGAAGCGCTCGGAGGAACAGCGCTGGATTGCTGCTGGTACCGGATTATCGACCGGGCCACCGGCGACTATGTCGGTGGCAAGCATCAGGAAGAGGCCATGGCGGTGGGCGAATGCCAGAGGCTGAACAGCAGGACTTGAAGTGCCTGAAACGACACTGGGGGCCCCTCTTTCGAGGCGACCCCCATTACCTTCTGTCTCCAGAATGCTCTCAAAACACTGAATCGCCCCTAGACGGACACTAACGCCTGAGTTGAGCCGCGCCGCGAAGCGACGTCGGCCTGAATGATTTGTTAGGCCGCACCGACCACCGTCAGGACTCCGGGGCGACCCCGAAGACGCGCAACTCCTGATCGCAGCGGCAGGCCCTTGCAATACGCGCGGCCCATGCGACGGCCTCCTCGCGCGAGGGCAGTTCGAGCACGGTGAATCCGCCGTTAAGCGGGGGCGCCCACGGGTAGCCGCCATCGGTGACCGCGCCGTCAGCTGAGACGAGCGCGGGCGGCACGTCTTCGTCGATGCCGCCTCCGAAGACGTAGACGCCGGCAGCCTTCGCCTCGTCGATCACAGCGCGCGCGTGGCGGCCCACCACCTCCAGCTCACTTTTGGGCACGACCATCGCCGCACTGGGGAAGGAGATCAGATATTTGGCCATGGTGTTCTTTCTGTTGGTAATGATGGCGGTCGTGATGCGTATGTGCGGCCTAACTATTAGTAGGCGACACGCCCTCCTCACATACGCTGCTCACAAAGCCTTCATCTCAGCGATATCACGCACCACCTGATCGGCAGAGTGGTCGAACATCGCCTGCTCCTGCGTATCCAGAGGTAACTCGATCACCCGCACAAGCCCCGCCTCTGCCAGCACACAGGGGACCCCCATGGCAATGCCTGTACGCCCGTACTCGCCCTCGAGAATCGCGACCGCCGGCAAAATGCGGTTTCGCCCATTGGCGATAGCATCCACCATCTGTGCAATTGCCACGCCCGGAGCATCGCAGGCGCTCCCCACCTTCTTCAACCCCAGAATCTCGCCGCCGCCCTGACGCGTGCGCACCACAATCCGCTCTATTTGCTGACTGGTCAGGAAGTGAGACAGTGGCACCGAACCGACCGCACAGTATCGCATCAGCGGCACCATGCTATCGCCATGCCCTCCCAGCACCAGCGCCGTGATATCCCGAGCAGAAAACCCTGTCTCCTCGGCAATGAAACACTTCATGCGCGCTGTATCCAGCACCCCAGCCTGGCCAAACACCCTGTCGCGTCCCAGCCCACTGAGACTCCAAGCCCGATAGGTCAGCACATCGACCGGGTTCGACACCACCAACACCGTCGCCGCCGGAGCATGACGATTAATATCCAGCATGATGCCGTCGAGAATTGGCAGATTGATGCTCAATACATCCTGGCGCGACTGACCAGGCTTGCGGGGCACACCCGCCGTAATCACCACTAGGTCAGAGTCCTGCAGCAACTCGGCATTGGACCCGCCGTAAACCCGAGTATCGGAACCTGACTCAACTGCCGCCTGCCAGACGTCGAGCGCCTTGCCCTGTGCCAACTCACCCTGCACATCAATCAACATCAACTCACGACAGAACTCTTCCCGGGCGATGATCTGAGCGGCCGCCTCACCCACCATACCGACACCCACGATTGATAGCTTTTTCACCTCACACCTCCCGGCGGCGCGCTCCATCAGCAACACGCCCAGCCTTGCAGAGAAGTATTGCCCGCAGATGCAAAAAGACCACCCGAAGGTGGCCGAGGCCGTCGCTAATGGGTAGAAGCTGAATCGGGATCCTGGGGTGGGGTTCTACCCCGTCACCCAGTACGCCCTGGAAAAACGCAAGATCGATCAGAAGTACGCCGCCAACTGATCCGCACCAGCCTTGTTGATCGCCACCTCTCTTGCGAGGAATAACCTGGCAGCATCGACGAGGCACTTCAGGAAAGCCTGGAGAACCAAGCGGATTGGCGTAGTTGAAAGCGTGTGAAGCGCGGCCACGGTTCCGCTAGCTACAGATACAAAAAGGGGGCCTCTAGAGGCCCCCTTTTTTTGAGCTATATTCCCATTTTGTTCCCAAAATGTCCCTTTCAGGGATTTTTCAGGAAAAACTCTTTGAAAATCAGCTAATTAGATGGCGGAGGCGGTGAGATTCGAACTCACGGAAGAGTCTCCCCTTCGGCGGTTTTCAAGACCGCTGCCTTAAACCACTCGGCCACACCTCCACTTGCGCGGGGCGCCATACTACCGGAACGCAACACGCTGTCAAACTCTTGCAATCGGCGCCTTCCACGCCTCTGTTAATATCCAGCACTGACCAAGGTCACGGAAAACAAATCGGGAGTGTCGCGATGAACGAACAGAATTATGCCCTCAACCCTGCGCAGGCTGAGCAGCTTGAAGTCAGCCGCGTGCTGCGCAACACGTACGGGCTGCTGGCCCTGACGCTTGCGTTCAGCGGCCTGGTCGCCTACGCGGCGCAACAGATGCGCGTGCCTTACCCCAGCTTCTTTGTGGTACTGATTGGTTTCTACGGTCTTTTCTTCCTTACCGTGAAACTACGTAACTCCGCCTGGGGCCTGGTATCCACTTTCGCCTTGACCGGCTTCATGGGCTACACGCTGGGCCCCATCCTCAACATGTACCTCGGGATGCCCAACGGCGGTGAAGTGGTGAGTTCGGCCTTCGCCATGACCGCGCTGGTGTTCTTCGGTCTGTCCGCCTACGTGCTGACCACTCGCAAGGACATGAGCTTCCTCGGTGGCTTCATCACTGCCGGTTTCTTCGTCCTGATCGGCGCCATGCTGGCAAGCTTCTTCTTCAATATCAGCGGCCTGCAGTTGGCAATCAGCGCCGGCTTCGTGGTTTTCTCGTCGGTCTGCATCCTGTTCCAGACCAGCGCGATCATCCACGGCGGCGAACGCAACTACATCATGGCCACCATCAGCCTGTACGTGTCCATCTACAACCTGTTCATCAGCTTGCTGCAACTGGTTGGCGTACTTAGCAGCAACGATTGATCGCCAGCCATCTCCTCGGACTAGCCCGCTTCGGCGGGCTTTTTTCTGTCCGGGCGGGTAAAAGGGCGCGTCTGGCCGTATCATTCCAGCAGTTTTCCATTCGCCCGAGCGACCATGAAATTCGCCATCGCCCTGTTCGCCCCGCCCCATGCGCCCTCCTCCCGTCGCGCCCTCCGCTTCGCCGAGGCCTGCCTTGCCGGGGGCCATGAAATCGTCCGGTTGTTCTTCTACCAGGAAGGCGTGCACAGTGCCTCCGCCAACGCCATCGCCCCCCAGGATGAGCCGAACCTCGCCGCCGAGTGGAGCGCCTTCGTACACAAGCACCAGTTGGATGGCGTCGTCTGCATTGCTGCAGCGCTCCGTCGAGGCGTGCTGAACTCAGAAGAAGCGCAACGTTATGAACGCCCCGCAGCCAACCTGGCAGAAGGCTGGGAGCTTTCCGGACTGGGGCAGCTGCATGAAGCAGCGCAAATGGCCGATCGACTGGTCAGCTTCGGAGGCAACTGAGATGAAATCCATGCTCATCATCAGCCGCCAAGCCCCGTGGAGTGGTCCCGGAGCGCGCGAAGCCCTGGATATAGCTCTCGCCGGCGGCGCGTTCGACCTGCCACTTGGCCTGCTGTTCCTCGATGATGGGGTGTTCCAGCTTGCTCCTAATCAGCAGCCGACGACACTCCAACAGAAGGACCTTACTGCCAACCTCCAGGCCCTGCCGCTGTTCGGTGTCGAGTCGCTCTTCGTCTCCGCACGCAGCCTGCAGGAGCGCGGCCTGGACGGCACCGACCTGAACCTGGCAGTGGAAATCCTAGACGATAGCGCCCTGACTTCCCTTATCGACCGTTATGACCAGGTGCTCACACTCTGATGGCCACCCTGCACGTTCTCTCCCACTCTCCCTTTTCCGATAGCCGCCTCGGAAGCTGCCTGCACCTGCTGGGTCCCAATGATGGCCTGCTACTAAGTGGCGACGCCGTCTACGCACTGCAACCTGGCAGCCTGACCCGCCAGGCGCTGGATCTGATGCCTGACTCGATTGCCCTGCACGCTCTTGCGGAAGACCTGCAAGCCCGCGCCCTCGCCGCCCTTCCGGCGCGCCTGAACACCGTGGACTATCCGGCATTCGTCGAGCTCTGCTGCCGCTATGACAAGGTGAACAGCTGGCTATGAGCGAATTAGTGATAGACGGGCGCAGCATCCCGCTAGACAAAGACGGCTACCTTCAGGAGCTGAGCGACTGGAGCCCGGCCGTTGCCAATGCGCTGGCCGATCTAGAGGAGCTGGCCCTGCAACCGGAACACTGGGAGATTCTCGATTTGCTTCGCGGTTTCTATGCCGAGTTCCAGCTGTCACCAGCGAACCGCCCGCTGGTCAAGTACGTAGCTCAGAAACTGGGGCCGGAAAAGGGTAACAGCCTGCACCTGAATCGCCTGTTCAAAGGCGCTCCTGCCAAGCTTGCCGCCAAGCTGGCGGGACTTCCAAAGCCGACCAACTGCCTATGAATCTTGTCACCCCAACGGAACACCCATTTGCCCAGTTCGTGCGCATCCTCGGAAAAGGCAAGCGCGGCGCCCGCAACATGACTCGCGAGGAAGCCTGCGAAGCCATGGGTATGCTCCTCGACGGCAACGTGGAAGACACGCAGCTCGGTGCCTTCCTCATGCTCCTGCGGCACAAGGAAGAGAATGCCGAAGAACTGGCCGGCTTCACCGAAGCCTTCCGCCAACGCAATCAGGCACCACGGATCGAGGTGGACCTGGACTGGCCTAGCTACGCCGGCAAGAAACGTCATCTACCCTGGTACCTGCTGGCGGCCAAGGCGCTGGCCGATAGCGGCATACGCATCGTCCTGCACGGCGGTGGTGCTCATACCGCCGGCCGCATGTATAGCGAGCAATTGCTGGATCTTCTGGACATTCCGCTTTGCCGGGATTGGGATCAGGTCGCCGGAGCCCTCGATGAACGCCATCTGGCTTTCATTCCCCTGGGGGCATGGGCGCCGCAGTTGCAGCGAATGATCGATCTGCGCAACACCCTTGGCCTGCGGTCTCCCATCCACTCCCTGGCACGCATCCTCAACCCGCTCAATGCCCGCTGCGGCCTGCAGAGTATCTTCCATCCTGGCTACCAGGCGGAGCACCGCGAAGCGAGCCGTCTACTCAGCGATCACGCCATTGTGATCAAGGGAGAAGGCGGCGAGATCGAGGTCAACCCCGATACCGCTTGCCACCTCTATGGCACGCACGATGGCCAGTCCTGGGATGAGGAGTGGCCGGCGCTATCTCCCTTACGGCACGTGAAGCCAGAAAGCCTGGATCCCGGCCATCTGGTCGCGGTCTGGCACGGCAAGAGCGGTGATGACTACGGCCTTCTGGCAATACGCTCCACCATGGCCCTCGCCCTGCGCGGTATGGGCATGAAACGCGAAGAGGCCTTCGAAGAAGCAGATAGAATCTGGGCCGAGCGCAAGATATCAATTTAGTCGATATCAAATCCCATCATTTTGCGCTTTTCCATCGATCGCTTCTCGATAGACTGGAATCCGAACCCAAATTCGGAGACCAGTCATGGGCCTGTTGATCGATGGAAAATGGCATGACAAGTGGTACGACACCGCCAAGGACGGACGATTTCAGCGCGAAAGCGCACGCAGGCGTAACTGGATCACTGCTGATGGATCGCCAGGTCCGTCAGGCCTAGGCGGGTTCCCTGCCGAATCCGGTCGCTATCACCTCTATGTATCCCTGGCCTGCCCCTGGGCGCATCGCACTCTGATCTTCCGCAAGCTCAAGGGCCTGGAATCGCTGATCGACGTATCAGTGGTCAGTTGGCTGATGCTAGAGCAGGGCTGGACGTTCGACCCGCGTTACGGCTCAACCGGTGACAAGCTGGACGGATTCGACTACCTGCATCAGCGCTACACACAGGACAGCTCCGACTACAGCGGCCGGGTCACAGTGCCGCTACTCTGGGACAAAAAGACCGGGCGCATCGTCAGCAACGAATCCTCCGAGATCATCCGGATGTTCAACAGCGCCTTCGACCATCTCACCGGCAATACTCTGGATTTCTATCCGCAAGCGCTGCGCAACGAGATCGACGCACTCAACGAGCGCATCTACCCGGCGATCAACAACGGTGTGTATCGCGCAGGCTTCGCCACGACACAAGCCGCCTATGAAGAAGCCTTCCACGCACTGTTCGATGAGCTGGACCAGTTGGATGCACTTCTGGAATCGCGACGTTATCTGGCAGGAGAGCGGATCACCGAAGCGGACTGGCGACTCTTCACCACTCTGGTCCGCTTCGACGCCGTTTACCACGGACACTTCAAGTGCAACCTGCGACGCCTTGAAGATTACCCCAACCTCTCAGGATGGCTGCGCGAGCTGTACCAGTGGCCGGCCGTTGCCGATACGGTGAACTTCACGCATATCAAGCACCACTATTACGCCAGCCATCGCACCATCAATCCCACGGGTGTAGTGCCGTTGGGCCCGACACAGGACTTCACGCGCCCACACGGACGGGGGCACCTGAAAGCGCTCCCTGTGGCGCACAAGGCTCAGACTCCGGCCTGAGCCCCTTCGAACCAGGCCAGTTTATCGCGCAGGGTCACTACTTCACCCACGATGACCAGGGTGGGCGCGTGGACCTCATGCTCAGCCACTAGCTGCGGCAGGCTGGCCAGGGTTCCAGTGAAAACACGCTGGCGGCTGGTGGTGCCTTGCTGCACCAAAGCTGCCGGAGTGTCGCCAGCGCGACCATGCGCAATGAGTTGCTCGCAAATCAGCGGAAGACCCACCAGCCCCATGTAGAACACCAGAGTCTGGCCCGGAGAGACCAGATCTGCCCATGGCAGATCGCAGCTTCCGTCTTTCAGGTGACCGGTAACGAAACGCACCGATTGTGCATAGTCGCGGTGGGTGAGCGGGATGCCTGCATAGGCGGCGCAGCCGGACGCAGCGGTTATGCCTGGAACGACCTGGAACGGAATCCCTTCGGCCGCCAGTTCTTCGATCTCCTCGCCTCCGCGACCAAAGATGAAGGGGTCACCACCTTTCAGGCGCAATACCCGCTTGCCCAGCTTGGCCTGCTCGATCAACAGACGATTGATTTCGTCCTGAGGCAGCGCATGGTCGGCACGACGCTTGCCGACGTAGATGCGCTCTGCATCACGACGGCAGAGTTCGATGATCGGCGCGGCAACCAGGCGGTCGTAAAGTACAACGTCAGCCTGCTGCATCAGGCGCAAGGCACGGAAGGTCAGCAAGTCCGGATCGCCCGGCCCGGCACCTACCAGATAAACCTCACCCAAGGCCTTGGGTGCACCGCCAGCCACTCGCTCGGCCAGCAGACGCTCGGCTTCGGCGCCTTGCCCGGCCAGCATGCGCTCGGCCACTGGCCCCTGAAAGACCTCTTCCCAGAACACACGCCGCTGCTGCACATCAGGGAGAAGGGCTTTCACCTGGTCACGGAACTTCTTCGCCAGGCCAGCCAGTTGGCCATAGGCAGAAGGGATCCAGGTCTCGATCTTCGCCCGAATCAATCGCGCCAGGACGGGAGCGTCGCCAGCACTTGATACGGCAACGATCAGCGGAGAGCGATCGACTATAGCGGGAAAGATCACACTGCAAAGTTTGGGAGCGTCCACCACGTTGACCGGGATTCCACGTGCCTGGGCCTGGACCGATACTTCAGCGTTCAACGCCTTGTCATCGCTGGCAGCCACAACCAGGACACAAGCGTGCAAGTCAGCTTCCTGATAGCCGCGCAGATACGACTCGCCGGCGCTCTGGACCACCATCTCCAACAACTGTGCATCGACTTCCGGCGCAACTACTCGCAACCGGGCGCCCGCATCGGCGAGCAGACGCGCCTTGCGCAGGGCCACCTCACCCCCACCGACCACGAGCACATTGCGCCCTTGAAGATTGTGGAACAGCGGGAGGAAATCCATAGCAGTGCCTTTTAGCAGTAACGGTTGGAGGTAGCGCTTGAACGGTCACCGCCCGCATGCAGCCAGGCTACGACGCGGGCGGTGAGGCCTTGCATTTCCCCCGCTGATACAGGGGATGGCAATCAGCCGATGAATTCGATGCCGCCCATGTAAGGCTTCAGAACTTCGGGTACGCGGATGCTACCGTCGGCCTGCTGATAATTCTCGAGAACGGCAACAAGCGTGCGCCCCACGGCAAGGCCAGAGCCATTCAGGGTATGCACCAGCTCGGGTTTGCCAGTTTCCGAATTGCGGTAGCGTGCCTGCATGCGGCGAGCCTGGAAATCACCGCAGTTGGAGCAGGATGAAATCTCGCGGTACTTGTCCTGGCTAGGCACCCATACTTCGAGGTCGTAAGTCTTGGTGGCGCTGAAGCCCATGTCGCCGGTGCACAGGGCCAGAACGCGGTAAGGCAGCTCGAGCAGCTGCAGTACACGCTCGGCGTTGGCGGTCATGCCTTCCAGGGCCTCGAAGGACTTGGATGGCTCGACGATCTGCACCATCTCGACCTTGTCGAACTGGTGCTGGCGGATCATGCCGCGCGTATCGCGACCCGAGGCACCGGCCTCGCTGCGGAAGCACGGAGTATGAGCAACGAACTTGATCGGCAGTTGCTTGGCGTCGACGATCTCACCCGCAACGATATTGGTCAGGGAAACTTCTGCGGTCGGAATCAGGTAGAAGTCAGCCTCGTTCTCGCGGGAGATCTTGAACAGGTCCTCCTCGAACTTGGGCAACTGGCCGGTGCCCTGCAAGGCCGGGGCCTGGACCAGATACGGCGTGTAAGCTTCTTCGTAGCCGTGGTCAGTTACATGCAGATTGATCATGAACTGCGCCAGGGCACGGTGCAGGCGGGCAATGGGACCACGCAGCAGGGCGAAACGGGCGCCGGAGAGCTTGGCGGCGGTTTCGAAATCCAGCCAGCCGTGCTGCTCGCCAAGGGCAACGTGGTCCTTGACGCCGAAGTCGAAGCTACGCGGGGTGCCCCAGCGACGCACTTCAACGTTACCTTCTTCATCCTCGCCTACCGGTACGGACTCGTGGGGCAGGTTCGGAATGTTCAGCAGCAGGTTGTCGAGCTCGACCTGGATGCTTTCCAGCTCGCGCTTACCCTCTTCGAGCTCATTGCCCATCCGATCGACTTCGGCTAGTAGGGGCGTGATGTCTTCGCCGCGCTGCTTGGCCTGTCCAATGGATTTGGAACGGGCGTTACGCTCGGCCTGCAGCTGCTCAGTGCGGGTCTGCACGGACTTGCGCTGGTTCTCCAGCGCTTCCAGGCGCGCTACGTCAAGTTCAAAACCGCGGGTGGCAAGGCGTTCCGCGATTTCCCGGGGCTGGGTGCGGACCAGTTTGGCGTCGAGCATGTCAGGTTCTCGTCTCTCAGATTTTCGTCAGTATCAGGCCGGCCCAAGTGGCGAGCAGGCCGCCCAACACGCTCAGCAGCCCATAGCCTAGGGCCAGTGGCAGCTGGCCGCTTTCAAGCAGGCGCAGCGTGTCGAGTGAAAAGGATGAAAAAGTCGTCAGGCCACCCAGGAATCCCACCATGAGGCCGGCGCGGATTTCCACCGGAATTTCGGGCCGCAGGAGGAACAGGCCATACAGATAGCCAATTAGCAGGCAACCAACGATGTTGACCGCAAGGGTACCGGCGTAGAAGTAGCGTGGCCAGTAGGCAGTAATCAGATTGCCTGTGGCGAATCGCAGCAAGGTACCCGCCACACCGCCAGCGGATACCGCCAGGATCAGTCCGATCATGACTTTCTCCGCTTCCAGGGGCTGTTGCGGTCGAGGCTCTTCAGGTGTTGCAGCTTGTCACGGATCTTCAGCTCAAGGCCACGCGGTACTGGTTGATAGTATGAGCGTGGCTCGAGTTGTTCGGGGAAGTAGTCCTCCCCAGCCGCATAAGCATCCGGCTCGTCATGGGCGTAACGGTACTCCTCGCCATAGCCCAACTGCTTCATCAGTTTGGTCGGCGCGTTACGCAGGTGGAGCGGCACCTCCAGAGAACCGTTCTCGGCGGCATCACGCATGGCGGCCTTGAAGGCCATGTAGACCGCATTGCTCTTCGGTGCACAGGCCAGATACGTAACTGCCTGTGCTACGGCCAGTTCACCTTCAGGGCTTCCCAGCCTTTCCTGCACATCCCAGGCTGACAGGCAAAGACTCAACGCGCGCGGGTCGGCATTGCCGATGTCCTCGCTGGCCATTCGCACGACACGACGAGCGAGATAAAGCGGATCGCAACCGCCATCAAGCATTCGCGCATACCAGTACAGCGCCGCATCCGGGTCGGACCCACGCACCGACTTGTGCAAGGCCGAAATCTGGTCGTAGAACGCCTCGCCGCCCTTGTCGAAGCGCCGACGACTATCCCCCAGGAGATTCTGCAACAGTTCGACGCCGATCTCGCCACCGTCCTCGGCAAGATCGGCAGCGTTCTCCAACAGGTTGAGCAGTCGGCGACCATCGCCATCGGCCGCAGACATCAGAATGGCGAAACTCTGGTCCGGCAAGCTCAGTTTGCGCTTGCCAAGCCCCTTCTCTTCGCTCAGCGCACGCGCTACCAGCTTGCGCAGGGCGGCTTCATCGAGACTCTTCAGCACATAAACGCGCGCACGCGAAAGCAATGCATTGTTGAGTTCAAAAGAAGGGTTCTCGGTGGTTGCACCGATGAAAATCAGGGTGCCGTCTTCCACATAAGGCAGGAAGGCGTCCTGTTGGGACTTGTTGAAGCGATGCACCTCATCCACGAAGAGAATGGTGCGGCGGCCATATTGCGCGGCCTGCTGCTTGGCCATTTCTACCGACTGGCGAATCTCCTTCACCCCTGAAAGCACAGCGGAGATGGTTTCGAAGTGAGCATCGGTAACTTGGGCCAGCAGTTTGGCAAGGGTCGTCTTGCCGACCCCCGGTGGGCCCCAGAAGATCATCGAGTGCAGCGCACCTTGCTCCAGAGCCTCACGCAGGGGTTTGCCGGGTGCCAACAGGTGCTCCTGGCCGACATATTCGTCCAGGTTGGCGGCACGCAAGCGCGCAGCCAGCGGTTGGGCGATGGGTTCGGAGCGGAAAAGGTCCATGGGCGTTGCAGCTTATTCCTGGATGACGTCGGCGCCTTCCGGGATATTGAAGTTGAACTGCGCGGTATCGATCGCCTGGTTCATCTTGACCCCGAGGAAGAGGATGTTGGTGCGCTGGCCGACGCTGTCGATCAGTTGCATGTCGTTGATCACACCGTTACGGAACGACAGGCGCAGGGTGTCGAACAGGGTGTCCTTGGCCTTGGGCTTGAGAATGAAGTCCACCACGTCGCCGCCTTCCTTGTGGGTGATCTCGAAGTTCTCGCTGATCTTCGATACGTCACCCGACAACAGCAGGGCCGGAGTGTGGGTCAGGCGTTGATCCAGGGTCTGGATGGTCACCTGTTGCAGATCCGGGTCGTAGAGCCAGACTTTCTCGCCGTTGGAGACCAGCAGTTGCTCCATTGGGGCATCGGTATGCCAGCGGAACAGGCCCGGACGCTTTAGCGAGAGCTCACCAGAGGTTTCTTGCAATTGAGTGCCGGAACCATCGAGGGTCAGCTGGGAAAATCGACCAGTAATGGTCTGCGCCTTGTTCAGCATTTCTGTCAGGCGGCTGATGGCCGCCTTGTCGTCAGCCTGGGCAGTCAGAGCAGACAGGCCGAGTACAGCAACCATGAGCATGCGGATCAGTCGCATGGAATTCCTCGTCAAAAATCCGTTTCGGATTAGTCTCGCACCGGTGACGGCGCGATAACTTCGCGCGAACCGTTGCCGTTCATGGGGCTCACAACCCCAGCCATTTCCATCGCCTCGATCATGCGCGCGGCGCGGTTGTAGCCAATCTTCAGCTTGCGCTGTACTGCGGAGATCGAAGCGCGGCGGCTTTCGGTCACAAAGCGTACCGCCTCGTCATAGAGCGGGTCGTCTTCGCTGCCCTCGCTACCGCCTTCACCTCCCTCGCCACCGGAGAAGCTGCCAGCGCCCTCTTCCGCGCCTGCAAGGATGTCTTCGATGTAGTCCGGTGCGCCGCGCAACTTCCAGGCTTCCACCACACGATGCACTTCGTCGTCAGAAACGAACGCGCCGTGGACGCGGATCGGCAAGCCAGTCCCTGGCGGTAGGTAAAGCATGTCGCCATGGCCAAGCAGTTGCTCCGCTCCGCCCTGATCGAGGATGGTGCGGGAGTCGATCTTGCTGGACACCTGGAAGGCCATGCGGGTCGGGATGTTGGCCTTGATCAGGCCTGTAATCACGTCAACCGAAGGACGCTGAGTCGCGAGTATCAGATGGATACCAGCCGCACGGGCCTTCTGGGCGATACGGGCAATCAGTTCTTCCACTTTCTTGCCGACGATCATCATCATGTCTGCGAATTCGTCGACGACCACCACGATGGTCGGCAGCGTCTTCAGCAGAGGCGCTTCGTCTTCCATGCTTTCGCGACGATAGAGCGGATCAGTCAGCGGGGTACCAGCTTCCTCGGCATCTTTAACCTTACGGTTGAAACCGGCGAGGTTCCGTACACCCATGGCCGCCATCAGCTTGTAGCGCCGCTCCATCTCGGCAACGCTCCAGCGCAGGGCGTTGGCCGCCTCCTTCATGTCAGTGACCACCGGACACAGCAGATGAGGAATACCTTCGTAGATGGAGAGTTCCAGCATCTTCGGGTCGATCATGATCATCCGCGCCTGCTCGGGCGTGGACTTGAACAGGATCGACAGGATCATGGCGTTCACACCGACCGACTTACCGGAACCGGTGGTACCGGCGACCAGCAGGTGGGGCATCTTGGCGAGATCGGTAATGATCGGCTTACCGCCAATGTCGTGCCCCAGGGCAAGGGTGACGGGCGACTTGGCCTCGTCGTACTCGGACGAGGAAAGCACTTCGGAGAAACGCACGATCTGGCGGTCTTCGTTGGGAATCTCGATACCGACGGTCGTCTTGCCGGGAATCACTTCCACCACGCGAACGCTGATTACTGCCAGGGAGCGGGCCAGGTCCTTCGCCAGGTTGGAAATCCGGCTGACTTTCACACCTGCGGCAGGTTGAATCTCGAAGCGAGTGATCACCGGGCCGGGGTGCACGGATTCCACGATCACTTCAACGCCGAATTCCTTCAGCTTGATCTCCAAAAGGCGCGACATGGCCTCCAGGGATTCCGGAGAGAAGCTCTTCTGCTTCTTCTCGGCAACATCGAGGATGGAAATAGGCGGCAAGGTGCCTTCGACAGCGGTATCGACAAACAACGGCGCCTGTTTTTCCTTCTGCACGCGCTTACTCGGTTCCGCGGGTTTGGGCGGCGGCGGCGGAGTAATGACCGGCGCCGGGCGCTTCTCGCGTTCAGTCATGTGCTTGGTCAAGGCCTCTTCGCGCTCGATCAGACGCTCCTTGACCTTGGCCTGTTCGCGACGGTCCGGCACTACCGGTGCAGCGACTTCGTTCACGCGCACATCCACTTCACGCAGCTTGGCTACAAGTTGCTTGCGCTCGAGGCGCGCACTCCACCAGCGATTCACGGCGTTCTGAATGAGTTCGAAGAGATCGAGGGTGATCTTGCCGGTCAGATCCATGACCTTGAACCAGGAAAGGTCGGTAAACACCGTCAGACCGAAGAGGAAGAGTGCAAAGAACAGCAAGGTGCTGCCCTGCACGTTGAGTGCATTGACTGCCAGATGGCTGAGGCTCTCGCCCAAGGCACCGCCGGCAGACGCTGGAAGCCCGGCATGGTCCTGGAAATGGATATCGGCCAGTGCTGCACCAGAAAGCACGAGGAAGACCAGGCCGATCAGGCGCCATGAAAACAGCCAGCCGCTCCAATCGATGGGTTCGTGGCGATGGCGGAAGACTTGCAGGGTCTTGATCGCCAGCAGCAGCGGGAAGACATAGGCAAAGTAGCCCAAGGCCATGAACAGGATGTCGGCGAACCAGGCACCCAGGCGGCCGGCCGCATTCTGCACTTGCTCGACGTTGCTGGTGTGGGTCCAGCCCGGATCAGAGGAGTCGTAGGTGAGCAATGCCATCCACAGATAGAGGCAGACCGCCCCCAGCGCGATCAACGCACCTTCCTTGAGGCGATAATGCAATTGCTGGCGCCAGACAGGAATCTGGGCTCTGGTCGTGGAATTCTTCAAAACGCGTCTTTTCCTGCGCCCATGGCGCGTTCAAGAGTCGGTCGAGGGTGAAAAACTGCAAGGCACAGTGCCATTACGAGCTCCAACCCATTCGGAACGCGGCCCATTGTACGGATTTGCCTGCGCGACGCCATGTGGGAACTGATTGTCGCCCCAGCGTTTTGGCGACGTCTCGCGCTTCGGTGTAGCATAGCCGCCAACAATTTGCGCAATGCTCAATTGGAGCATGCATTCTCTTTCGTGACAAAGACTTATGGAGCCTTTTTATGAGCGAAGTCAAGCATTCCCGATTGATCGTACTGGGCTCCGGCCCGGCGGGCTACACCGCGGCCGTCTATGCCGCTCGCGCCAACCTCAAGCCTGTTGTGATCACGGGCATCCAGCCCGGCGGCCAACTGACCACCACAACTGAAGTGGACAACTGGCCAGGCGACGTCGAAGGCCTCACCGGCCCGGCACTGATGGAGCGCATGCAGAAGCATGCCGAGCGCTTCGATACCGAGATTGTCTACGACCACATTCACACCGCCGAGTTGCAGAAGCGCCCCTTCATCCTCAAGGGCGACAGCGGCACCTACAGCTGCGACGCCTTGATCCTGGCGACTGGCGCCTCCGCCCAGTACCTCGGCTTGCCCTCTGAGGAAGCCTTCGCCGGCAAGGGCGTCTCCGCCTGCGCGACCTGCGACGGCTTTTTCTATCGCAACCAGGTGGTTTGCGTTATTGGCGGCGGCAATACCGCGGTCGAGGAAGCCCTATACCTGGCCAACATCGCCAAGGAAGTCCACCTGATCCACCGCCGCGACAAGCTGCGCTCGGAAAAGATTCTTCAGGACAAGCTGTTCGAGAAGGCTGCAAACGGCAACGTACGCCTGCACTGGAACCACACTCTGGACGAAGTCCTGGGTGACAATACCGGCGTAACCGGTGTGCGCCTGAAAAACACCGCCGACGGCACCACCAAGGAGCTTTCCCTGGCAGGTGTCTTCATCGCCATTGGTCACAAGCCGAACACCGACCTATTCAAGGGCCAGCTGGAAATGCGCGACGGCTACCTGATCGTCCAGGGCGGCCTCGAAGGCAATGCCACCGCCACCAGCATCCCTGGGGTGTTCGCTGCCGGCGACGTGGCTGACCACGTCTACCGCCAGGCCATCACTTCCGCCGGCTCGGGCTGCATGGCCGCGCTGGACGCCGAAAAGTTCCTCGACGACAACTGACAGGAAAGGCGGGCTCCGGCCCGCCCTCCCCTCCCCCATGCTTACCTGGCTACAACGCGACTCCCTCGAGTTCCCGCCGCTCGGCCGAGCGATGCGCGAACCAAATGGCCTGCTGGCAGCCGGCGGCGATCTCTCGCCAGAGCGCCTGATCCAGGCCTACCGCCATGGATGCTTCCCCTGGTACCAGGATGGCCAGCCCATCCTCTGGTGGTCTCCCGACCCACGCACAGTGCTGCAGCCGCAGGAAATCCACATTTCCCGCAGCCTATCGAAGCTGCTACGCCAGGGACGCTTTCGCGTGACGTTCGACCAGGCGTTTCAATCCGTCATAGAAGGCTGTGCCGGCCCACGGAATTACACCGACGGCACCTGGATCACCCCGGCAATGCAGGCGGCCTACACAGAACTGCACCGCCGCAACGTCGCGCACTCGGTGGAGGTCTGGAAAGACGATGAACTTGTCGGCGGCCTCTATGGCCTAGCGATCGGCAAGCTGTTTTTTGGCGAGTCCATGTTCAGTCGGACAGACAACGCGTCAAAAGTCGGTTTCGCCACACTGGTGCAGCATCTGAATCAATGGGGCTTTGTGCTGATCGACTGCCAGATGCCCACCCAACACCTGCAGAGCTTTGGCGCCCGCACGATCAGCCGCGAGAAGTTTACCCGCTACCTGCAGCTCTACCTCGACCAACCGAACGCCGCAGACTGGATCGCCTAGGCGAGCCCCGCAGCCTGACATACACTTGCTGAAGGGATTTCCCGGGGGTTGATCATGACCGAGCTGGCTCGTCTCAAGTTTTACGCCACTCAGCCGCATCCATGCAGCTACCTGCCCGAGGAGCAGGCCACCACCCTGTTCCTCGACCCCAGCCAGCCCATGGACGTGGACGTCTATGCCGAGCTATCGGAAATGGGCTTCCGCCGCAGCGGCGACCACCTCTATCGCCCGCATTGCCAGCGCTGCAATGCCTGCGTACCCGCACGCATCCCCGCCGACCAGTTCATCCCCAGCCGCCAACAGAAGCGCATCCTCAAGCGTAACGGCGACCTGACCGTAACCGCAGTGCGCCCATCCTTCACCGAGGAGTACTACGCGCTTTACGTCCGGTACATCGAGCAGCGCCACTCCGATGGCGACATGTATCCACCCAGCCGGGACCAATTTTCCACCTTCCTGGTCCGCGACCTGCCCTTTTCACGCTTCTACGAATTCCGCCTCAAGGACGAGCTCAAGGCCGTGGCGGTGACGGACGTGCTGCCAAACGGACTTTCCGCGGTCTACACCTTCTACGATCCCGATGAGGAGAGACGCAGCCTTGGCCGCTACGCCATTCTCTGGCAGATAGGCGAAAGCGCTCGCCTTGGCCTACAGGCCGTGTATCTCGGCTACTGGATCAAGAACTGCAGGAAGATGAACTACAAGACCCAGTACCGCCCGATCGAACTCTTCGTCAATCAGCGCTGGGTGACGCTCAGCTGAAGCCCTTGGCGAGCAGTGCTATTTTCGGGCACAATGCACGCCGTTTTTGCCCGCCGCACTTTGTGGTCGGGCCCATCTCTGAATACCGAGGGCTTTACTGCATGTCGAAAGAAGACAGCTTCGAAATGGAAGGCACTGTCATCGACACCCTGCCCAACACCATGTTCCGTGTGGAGTTGGAAAATGGGCACGTCGTCACCGCGCACATTTCCGGCAAGATGCGCAAGAATTACATCCGCATCCTCACCGGCGATAAGGTTCGCGTCGAGCTGACGCCGTACGATCTGAGCAAAGGCCGCATCACCTACCGCGCCCGCTGATCAGAAAGTCATGAAAAAGCCCGGCAATTGCCGGGCTTTTTTGTGGATGACCGTCAGGCCATCTCTGCAGTTGTCTCGAACTCGAAGCTGAGCTCTTCGTCCTTGACGTCGACATGCACCAAACCGCCGTGCTCGGCCAGTTCACCAAAGAGGATCTCTTCGGCCAGAGGCCGCTTGATCTTGTCCTGGATCAAACGCGCCATGGGACGCGCGCCCATCTGGGCATCGTAGCCACGCTCGGCCAGCCAGCCACGCGCCTCGTCGCTGACCACCAACTGCACGCGCTTGTCTTCCAGTTGCGCCTGAAGTTCGGTGAGGAACTTGTCCACGACATTCTTGATGACTTCGTGGCTCAGGCGACCAAACTGGATGATAGTGTCCAGACGGTTGCGGAACTCCGGCGTGAAGCTCTTGCGAATGACCTCCATGGCGTCCGAGGAGTGATCCTGCAGGGTGAAGCCAATGGAGGCGCGTGCAGCAGTTTCGGCGCCGGCGTTGGTGGTCATGATCAGGATCACGTTGCGGAAATCCGCCTTGCGTCCGTTATTGTCAGTCAGGGTGCCGTGATCCATCACCTGCAGCAGCAGATTGAAGACTTCCGGATGGGCCTTCTCGATTTCGTCCAGCAGCAGTACGCAGTGCGGCATCTTGGTGATGGCCTCGGTCAGCAAGCCGCCCTGGTCGAAACCAACATAGCCCGGAGGCGCACCAATCAGACGCGAAACAGTGTGCCGCTCCATGTACTCGGACATGTCGAAGCGAAGCAACTCGATACCCATCGCCTTTGCCAGCTGCCGGGCAACTTCAGTCTTGCCGACCCCAGTGGGACCAGCAAAGAGGAAGGAGCCCACAGGCTTGTCCGGAGATTTGAGGCCGGCACGGGACAGCTTGATCGCAGTGGACAGGGAGTCGATGGCGGCGTCCTGACCAAACACGGTCAGCTTCAGGTCGCGCTCCAGATTACGCAGCAGTTCCTTGTCGGAACTGGTGACGTGTTTTGGAGGAATCCGTGCGATCTTGGCAACGATGTCTTCGACCTGCGCCACTTCAATGCGCTTGGCACGCTTCTCCTCCGGCTGTAGCCGCTGGTATGCACCCGCCTCATCGATCACATCGATCGCCTTGTCGGGCATATGCCGATCATTGATGTAACGCGCCGCCAGCTCAGCAGCAGCACGCAACGCCTCGTCGCTGTACTCGATATGGTGATGCTGCTCGAAACGCGCCTTGAGCCCCCTGAGGATGCCTACGGTGTCTTCGACGGAAGGCTCAGTCACATCGACTTTCTGGAAGCGCCGAGCGAGAGCCCGATCCTTCTCGAAGATGCCACGGAACTCCTGGAAGGTAGTGGAGCCGATGCAGCGGATCTCACCCGACGAAAGCAGGGGCTTGAGCAAGTTGGATGCATCCATCACACCACCCGAGGCAGCTCCAGCCCCAATGATGGTGTGGATCTCATCGATGAAAAGAATGGCATGGGGGCGCTTGCGCAGTTCGTTGAGCAGCGCCTTGAAGCGCTTCTCGAAGTCGCCGCGATACTTGGTTCCCGCCAGCAGTGCACCTAGATCCAGGGAGTAGACCACGCTGTCAGCCAGCAGATCAGGCACCTGATTGTCGACGATACGCTTCGCCAGCCCCTCGGCGATGGCGGTCTTGCCGACACCAGCCTCACCGACCAGCAGCGGGTTGTTCTTGCGACGACGCGCCAGAATCTGTGCGACGCGCTCGACTTCATTCTCACGCCCCACCAACGGATCGATACGCCCCATCCGCGCCAGTTCGTTCAGGTTGCTGGCATAGGCATCGAGGGGATGACCCGAGGCGGCGGCCTCACCACCCTCCTCGTCCTGCATTTCCTGGTCGTGATCGTGCTGCTCCCCGTGCCCTGGCACTTTAGAAATACCGTGGGCGATGTAATTGACGACATCGATACGAGCCACACTCTGCTGTTTCAGCAGGAATACAGCCTGGCTCTCCTGCTCACTGAAGATCGCAACCAGCACGTTAGCACCGGTCACTTCGCGCTTGCCGGAACTTTGCACGTGGAACACCGCGCGCTGCAGAACGCGCTGGAAGCCGAGCGTTGGCTGGGTTTCACGATCTTCGTCGTGCTGAGGAATCAGCGGGGTGGTGGAGTCAATGAACTCCTGCAGGTCGTGCCGCAGCTTGTCCATATTCGCGCCGCATGCACGCAGTACTGTTGCAGCAGCTTCGTTGTCCAGCAGGGCGAGCAACAGGTGCTCGACCGTCATGAATTCGTGACGCTTGGCGCGGGCCTCCTTGAAGGCAAGATTGAGGGTGACTTCGAGCTCGCGGTTCAACATGGCTTCACCTCATACCCAAGGGGCGGCATTAACCGTCCTTCTCGATCTCACAGAGCAGCGGATGCTGGCTCTCTCTCGCATATTGATTGACCTGCATGGCCTTGGTTTCGGCTATGTCACGCGTAAACACGCCGCAAACCGCCCGACCTTCCGTATGCACGGTCAGCATGATCTTGGTGGCGAGTTCCCGGTTCATACCGAAGAACGTTTCGAGCACCTCGACCACGAAATCCATTGGGGTGTAGTCATCGTTAAACATGACCACCTTATACATAGGTGGCGCCTGCAGGGCTGGCTTGGCTTCCTGCACTGCCAAGCCCGTGGAGTCGTCCTCATGATGCTGCGGACTGTCCTGATTGAATGTTAGTCGAATCTGGCTGCTTGCATGCATGCTGGAATTAAAGGTCATAGGTGAGTGAAAAACGGCCGCTGGAAAGACTTTGATCCGTTTCTCAGGCGATGCCGGGAACGCCTTGACTAACGGCAAAACGGTGTTACAACCAGTGGATACCCGTCTTCGGGTATCAGGGGTTCCACGTGCGTGGCCAAGGCGGCCCTAAGGGCGTGGAGTCGAAGTGGATGATACTCCAGTGATGGAGTCCTTTGCAGAGGGATATCAGCATGCTTAGCGGTAAGGTCAAGTGGTTCAACAACGCCAAAGGCTATGGATTTATCCTTGCCGAAGGCCGAGATGAGGACCTGTTCGCCCACTATTCGGCCATCCAGATGGACGGCTACAAGACGCTAAAGGCTGGACAGCCGGTAAGCTTCGATATCATCCAGGGCCCGAAAGGCCTGCATGCCGTGAACATTCGTCCGGTCACGGCCACCACCGAAGCGCCTGCCGCAATCAGCCACCCCCAGGGCAGCACGGTAGAAGTTTAAGCCCTCGAAATATTTGGGCAAAAAAAGGCCGGTCAGTTGACCGGCCTTTTTGTTTCCGCCTTCAGGCTCACATGTGGGCGATGATGGCGTCACCGAACTCGGAGCAGGACAGCAACTTGGCGCCATCCATCAGGCGCTCGAAGTCGTAGGTAACGGTCTTCGCCGCGATGGCCCCATTGGTGCCTTCGATGATCAGGTCAGCCGCTTCGGTCCAGCCCATGTGGCGCAGCATCATCTCCGCAGAAAGGATGACCGAGCCCGGATTGACCTTGTCCTGACCAGCGTACTTCGGCGCAGTGCCGTGAGTGGCCTCGAACATGGCGACGGTGTCGGACAGGTTGGCGCCAGGGGCGATACCGATACCGCCCACCTCTGCGGCCAGCGCGTCCGAGAGGTAGTCACCGTTCAGGTTCAGGGTGGCGATGACGTCGTACTCGGCCGGACGCAGGAGGATCTGCTGAAGCATGGCATCAGCGATCACATCCTTGACCACCACGTTCTTGCCGGTGCGAGGATTCTTGAACTGCATCCACGGGCCGCCATCCAGCAACTCGGCACCGAACTCGTCACGCGCGACTTCGTAGCCCCATTCCTTGAAGGCACCTTCGGTGAACTTCATGATGTTGCCCTTGTGAACGATGGTCACGGAGCTGCGATCATTGTCCACGGCGTATTGCAGAGCCTTGCGTACCAGTCGCTTGGTGCCGTCCTGGGAAACCGGCTTGATGCCGATGCCGCAGTTCTCTGTGAAACGGATTTTCTTGACGCCCATTTCCTCGGTGAGGAACTTGATGACCTTCTCGGCTTCGGGACTACCGGCCTTCCATTCGACACCTGCGTAGATGTCTTCGGAGTTCTCACGGAAGATCACCATGTCAACGTCGCCGGGCTTCTTCACCGGACTGGGAACGCCCTCGAACCAGCGAACCGGGCGCTGGCAAACGTAGAGATCAAGCTCCTGGCGCAGAGCCACGTTGAGCGAGCGGATGCCACCACCGACAGGCGTGGTCAGCGGCCCCTTGATGGAGACGACGTAGTCGCGAACGGCTTCCAGGGTCTCTTTCGGCAGCCAGGTGTCCTGGTCGTATACCTGAGTGGCCTTCTCACCGGCATAGACCTCCATCCACGAGATCTTGCGGGCGCCGCTGTAGGCCTTGGCGACCGCAGCATCCACCACCTTGATCATGACAGGACTGATATCAACGCCAATGCCGTCACCCTCGATGAAAGGAATGATCGGGTTGTTCGGTACATTCAGGGACATATCTGCATTGACGGTGATTTTGTCACCGACTGCCGGCACCTGGATCTTTTGGTATCCCATGCTGAGCTCCGTTTGTGGTTGAGAACGCTCTTGCAGCTCGTGAGCCTACTCCAGTTGGGCGGTCATCGACCATATCTTCCTTAGTCGAAAACAGCCCCTCGCGTCAGCCCGCCTAAAGGAGTGGTATACTGCGCGCCGTGACTTGACAGTCATCGAGGGCGAGCAGTCTGGGACCAGACTCACTGTCCTCGCAGCGGCCCAACCACCACCATGGCAAAGCCGTACAACGCTCTACTGGCGCTTCATTACCCCCGCGGCAAATCTCGACACAGCTCAACTTCGACATTGAGCGAATGTGCCTACCAATGCGCTTCGAGACTCTGTGCGCGCCCAGAAAAGAAGAGAGTTAAACGTTAATGTCCAACCGTCCGAAGATTACATACACCTTCACCGACGAAGCCCCTGCGCTCGCCACCTACTCGCTCCTCCCGATCGTCAAAGCCTTCGCCGCCTCGGCCGGCATCGACGTCGAAACCCGCGACATCTCTCTCGCGGGACGAATCCTGGCCTCCTTCGCTGACAAGCTTTCAGCCGACAAGCGCATCGAAGACGATCTGGCCTACCTGGCAGTCCTGGCCACTTCGCCGGACGCCAACATCGTAAAACTTCCGAACATCAGCGCCTCGGTGCCGCAGCTCAAAGGCGCGATCGCCGAACTGCAGGCGCTGGGCTACACCATCCCGGACTTCCCGGAAGATCCGCAGACCGACGACGAAAAAGACACACGCGCCCGCTATGCCAAAGTCCTGGGCAGCGCCGTGAACCCGGTCCTGCGCGAAGGCAACTCCGACCGCCGCGCTCCCGCCGCCGTCAAGGCATACGCCCGGAAGCACCCGCACTCCATGGGCAAATGGAGCATGGCCTCCCGCTCCCACGCCGACTACATGCGTGGCGGCGACTTCTTCTCCAGCGAGCAGTCCATCACCATGGCCAAGGCCGGTGACGTACGCATCGAATTCGTCGGCAAAGACGGCAAGGTCGAAGTCAAGAAGCAGCTCTCCCTGCAGGACGGCGAAGTCCTCGACAGCATGTTCATGAGCTGCAAGAAACTGCGCACCTTCTTCGAGCAGACCCTGCAGGACTGCAAGGAAAGCGGCGTAATGTGGTCCCTGCACGTCAAGGCGACCATGATGAAGGTCTCCCACCCGATCGTGTTCGGCCACGCAGTCAGCGTTTACTACAAGGACGTGTTCGACAAGTACGGCGAGCTGTTCAAGGAACTGGGCGTCAACCCGAACAACGGCATCAGCAGTGTCTACGACAAGATCAAGGCGCTGCCGGCTTCCCAGCAGGAAGAGATCCTCCACGACATCCACGAGGTGTACAGCCACCGCCCGGAAATGGCGATGGTCGACTCCGTGAAGGGCATCACCAACCTGCACATCCCGAGCGACGTGATCGTCGACGCCTCCATGCCTGCGATGATCCGCAACTCCGGCCAGATGTGGGGCAAGGATGGCAAGCAGAAGGACACCAAGGCGGTGATGCCGGAGAGCACTTACGCTCGCATCTACCAGGAAATGATCAACTTCTGCAAAACCAATGGCGCCTTCGACCCGACCACCATGGGCACCGTGCCCAACGTCGGCCTGATGGCCCAGAAAGCTGAAGAGTACGGCTCCCACGACAAGACCTTCGAGATGACCGCCGACGGCACCATGCGCGTCGTGACCGCCGAAGGTACCGTGCTGATGCAGCACGAAGTGGAAGCTGGCGACATCTGGCGCGCCTGCCAGACCAAGGACGCCCCGATCCGTGACTGGGTCAAGCTCGCCGTGACCCGCGCCCGCCAGTCCAGCACCCCGGCCATCTTCTGGCTGGACCCGGAGCGCGCCCACGACCGTGAACTGCGCAAGAAGGTCGAACTGTATCTGCAGGACCACGACCTGACCGGCCTGGACATCAGCATCAAGGGCTACAACGAAGCCATCCGTACCAGCATGGAGCGCCAATTGCGCGGCCAGGACACCATCTCGGTGACAGGCAACGTGCTGCGTGACTACCTGACCGACCTGTTCCCGATCATGGAACTGGGCACCTCGGCCAAGATGCTGTCCATCGTTCCGCTGATGGCGGGCGGCGGCATGTACGAGACCGGTGCCGGCGGTTCGGCTCCGAAGCACGTGCAGCAGCTGGTGGAAGAGAACTACCTGCGCTGGGATTCCCTGGGCGAGTTCCTGGCCCTGGCCGTCTCCCTGGAAGAAACCGGGATCAAGACCGGCAACGCCAAGGCCAAGCTCCTCGGCAAGGCACTGGACGAAGCCACAGGCAAGCTGCTGGACAACAACAAGTCGCCGTCGCGCAAGGTTGGCGAGATCGACAACCGCGGCAGCCACTTCTACCTGGCAATGTACTGGGCCCAAGCCCTGGCCGCCCAGGAGGAAGATGCCGAGCTGAAAGCCCACTTCGCACCGCTGGCGAAAGCCCTGACCGAGCAGGAAGCGACCATCGTCGCCGAACTGAATGGCGCCCAGGGCAAGGCCGTGGAAATCGGCGGCTACTACCGCTCGAACCCAGAGCTGACCAGCCAGGTCATGCGCCCCAGCAGCACCTTCAACGCTGCGATCGACGGTCTGCTGGCCTAATCGCCACCGCAGGACGAAGGAGACCCCGGGCCAAGCCCGGGGTTTCTTTTTTTCACGCCCGACGCCCTATCATGTCGCCCTTTTATCCGGAGCCATTCCGATGACCTGGCAACCCCATATCACCGTCGCAACCGTGGTCGAAGACCAGGGCCGCTTCCTGCTGGTAGAGGAACTGGCCGAAGGGCGCGCCGTGTTCAATCAACCCGCCGGCCATCTGGAGGCCGACGAGACCCTCCTGGAAGCGGCCATGCGAGAGACCTTCGAGGAAACCGGCTGGGAGGTCGAGCTGACTGCCGTAACCGGCATCTATCTCTACACCGCACCCAGCAACGGCGTGACCTACCAGCGCGTCTGCTTCGCCGCCAGGCCACTGCGCCACCACCCGGACCAATCACTGGACGACGGCATCATCGGCCCGCGCTGGTTGACCCGCGAACAGCTCCTGGCCGAGAAGGATCGCTGGCGCAGCCATCTGGTCTTGCGCTGCATCGACGACTACCTGGCCGGCGAACGCTTCCCACTGAGCCTTATCCGCGCCGCCTGAACATTCCAGCCTAAAGAACCTGCTTACGATCTAGTGAGCTAAAGCCTGCTTTCAACGCAGCAGGGCCTTTGCCCCGCTGATCGCGAACCGGTTCTGTTAGAATTCCGCTTTTGCTTACACAACCAGTGCAGATTCCCATGCGTGATCCAGCCAATACCCGCGTCATAGTCGGCATGTCCGGCGGCGTCGACTCCTCAGTTTCCGCCCTCCTCCTGCTTGAACAGGGCTATCAGGTCGAAGGCCTGTTCATGAAGAACTGGGACGAAGACGACGGCACCGAGTACTGCACCGCCAAGGTAGACCTGGCCGATGCCCAGGCCGTCTGTGACCGCATCGGCATCAAGCTGCATACCGCGAACTTCGCCGCCGAATACTGGGACAACGTGTTCGAGCACTTCCTGGCCGAGTACAAGGCCGGCCGTACGCCCAACCCGGACATCCTCTGCAACCGCGAGATCAAGTTCAAAGCGTTCCTCGATTACGCCCTTTCGCTGGGCGCCGACCTGATCGCCACCGGCCACTACGTACGCCGTCGCGACACCGACGGACGCACCGAACTGCTCAAGGGCCTGGACCCAAACAAGGACCAGAGCTACTTCCTCCACGCAGTTGGCGGCGAACAGATTGCCCGCACCCTGTTCCCGGTAGGCGAACTGGAAAAACCCGAAGTGCGCGCCATCGCCGAAAAGTACGGCCTGGCCACCGCTCGCAAGAAGGACTCCACCGGAATCTGCTTCATTGGCGAGCGCCGCTTCACCGATTTCCTCAAGCAGTACCTGCCGGCACAACCCGGCGACATCGAAACCACCGACGGCGACGTCATCGGTCGCCACCACGGCCTGATGTACCACACCATCGGCCAACGCCAGGGCCTGGGCATCGGCGGCATGAAGGACGCTAGCGATGATCCCTGGTACGTCCTGGCAAAAGACCTGACGCGTAACGTACTGATCGTCGGCCAGGGCAACGAAAACCCCTGGCTCTACTCGCGCTCGCTGAATGTCTCGGAGATCTATTGGGTGAACCCAATCGACCTCAGCCAACCCCGGCAACTCAAGGCCAAGGTGCGCTATCGCCAGAGCGACCAGCCCTGCACCCTGGAACAAACCGCCGACGGCTACATTGCGGTGTTCGACGACGCCCAGCGAGCAGTCACCCCGGGACAATCGGTGGTCTTCTACGACGGCGAAATCTGCCTCGGTGGCGGCGTGATCGAAAGCGCCGAGCCTTCGGATGCCGCGGTGATACGTCCATGAACCAGACCCGAGAACAACTGGTTGCACTCGGCGCCGTCTTCGAGGCGGCCGCCCTGGTGGACCGCATCGCAAAAACCGGCCAGATCAGCGAGCCACCACTCGGCTGCATGCTCGGCAGCCTGCTTGTCCGCGACCCGAAGGACACGCTGGACGTATACGGCGGTGACGACATCAACCTGCGCGACGGCTACAAGGCCCTGGCCAGCGCCCTCGAGCGGGAGCCCTCGAGTCTGCAGCGAGAACCCCTGCGCTATGCCCTGGCTCTGCTGACCCTGGAGCGCCAGCTTGCCAAGCGCGGCGACATGCTGGAAGTCATCGGCAATCGCCTGGACCAGATCCAACAGCAGGTACAGCACTTCGGCCTCGTGCATGACAACGTCATCGCCGCCTGCGCCAGCCTCTACCAGGACACGCTGAGCACTTTCCGCCAGCGCATCCAGGTACACGGCGACATGCGCCACCTGCAGCAGTCCAGCAACGCCGCGAAGATTCGCGCCCTCCTCCTCACAGGCATCCGCGCCGCCCGTCTCTGGCGCCAGCTCGGCGGCAACCGCTGGCAGCTGTTGTTCAGCCGCCGCAAGTTGCTCAACGAGCTTTACCCACTCCTGCGCGGCTGACTCGTCTGCGCCATGTGTCGTCGACCGTGGCGCTTGAGCAGCGAGCAGAGAGAAAACCATGTATGATGTGCGCCCCTTTTCGTTGACCGATTGTCCGAGAACGCACTCATGCAGCTTTCCTCGCTCACCGCGGTTTCCCCCGTAGACGGCCGCTACGCCGGCAAAACCAGCGCACTGCGCCCAATCTTCAGCGAATACGGCCTGATCCGTTTCCGCGTCCAGGTAGAGGTCCGCTGGCTGCAGCGACTCGCCGCCCACGCCGGGATTCCGGAAGTCGCGCCCTTCTCCGCTGAAGCCAACGCTCTGCTCGACAAACTGGCCGAAGACTTCCAGCTGGAGCACGCCGAGCGCATCAAGGAAATCGAGCGCACCACCAACCACGATGTGAAAGCCGTGGAATATCTGCTGAAGGAGCAGGCTGCCAAGCTGCCCGAACTGGCCAAGGTCAGCGAATTCATCCACTTCGCCTGCACCAGTGAGGACATCAACAACCTGTCCCACGCCCTGATGCTGCGTGAAGGCCGCGACCAGGTCGTACTGCCGCTGATGCGCCAGCTTGCCAACGCCATCCGTGACCTGGCCGTACGTTTCGCCGATGTACCGATGCTCTCCCGCACCCACGGCCAACCGGCCTCGCCGACCACCCTCGGCAAGGAAATGGCCAACGTCGTGTACCGCCTGGAGCGCCAGATCGCCCAGGTAGCCGCAGTACCGCTGCTGGGCAAGATCAACGGTGCGGTGGGCAACTACAACGCCCACCTGTCCGCCTACCCGGACGTCGACTGGGAAGCCAACGCCCGGGAATTCATCGAAGGCGACCTGGGACTGACCTTCAACCCCTACACCACCCAGATCGAGCCGCACGACTACATCGCCGAGTTGTTCGACGCTGTCGCGCGCTTCAACACCATCCTCATCGACTTCGACCGCGACGTCTGGGGTTACATCTCTCTCGGCTACTTCAAGCAGAAGACCATTGCCGGCGAGATTGGCTCTTCGACCATGCCGCACAAGGTCAACCCGATCGACTTCGAAAACTCCGAAGGCAATCTGGGTATCGCCAATGCGCTGCTCCAGCACCTGGCCAGCAAGCTGCCCATCTCCCGCTGGCAGCGTGACCTGACCGACTCCACCGTACTGCGTAACCTCGGTGTCGGTTTCGCTCACAGCGTCATTGCATACGAAGCAACCCTCAAGGGAATCAGCAAGTTGGAGCTTAATGCTCAACGTATTGCTGAAGATCTGGACGCCTGCTGGGAAGTCCTCGCCGAGCCGATCCAGACTGTGATGCGCCGCTACGCGATCGAGAACCCGTACGAAAAACTCAAGGAACTGACTCGCGGCAAAGGCATTAGCCCCGAAGCGCTGCAGACTTTCATCGACGGCCTGGATATTCCGGCCGAGGCCAAGGCCGAACTGCGCAAAATGACTCCCGCCAGCTACATCGGTAACGCCGTAGCCCAGGCCAAGCGCATCTGATCGGTTTAGAACCAGTGCACGCCCGGCTGTGCCGGGCGTTTTTATTTCAAAGGCTTAGACATGAATCCTGATATTCCTCTTCAACTTTTGGGCGGACTTACCGCGCGTGAATTCCTACGCGATTACTGGCAACAGAAGCCGCTCCTGATCCGTCAGGCGATTCCCGGATTCGAAAGCCCCATTTCCCCTGACGAGCTCGCCGGCCTTTCCCTGGAAGAGGAAGTGGAGTCGCGCCTGGTACTTGAACATGGCGAGCGCCCGTGGGAACTGCGCCGCGGCCCATTCGCCGAAGACACTTATCAGAAACTGCCCGAGCGCGACTGGACCCTGCTGGTCCAAGCCGTCGACCAATTCGTTCCGGAAGTCGCGGAATTGCTGGAACACTTCCGCTTCCTGCCAAGCTGGCGCATCGATGATGTGATGATCAGCTATGCCGCGCCGGGCGGCGGCGTGGGCCCGCACTTCGACAACTACGATGTGTTCCTGCTGCAAGGCCATGGCCGCCGCAACTGGAAGATCGGCCAGATGTGCGATGCCGAGAGCGCCCTACTGCCCCACGCAGACCTGCGCATCCTCGCCGACTTCCAGCAGAGCGAGGAATGGGTTCTGGAACCGGGCGACATGCTTTACCTGCCACCGCGCCTCGCGCATTTCGGCATTGCCGAAGACGACTGCATGACTTACTCCGTGGGCTTCCGCGCTCCCAGCGCCGCCGAAGTGCTGACCCACTTCACTGACTTCCTCGCCCAGTTCATGCCGGACGAAGAGCGCTACAGCGATGCAGGCGCGGCCCCCACGAGCGATCCGCACGAGATCCAGCGCGATGCACTTGATCGCCTCAAATCCCTGCTCAACGAGCACATGAGCGACGAGCGTCTGCTGCTCACCTGGTTCGGCCAGTTCATGACCGAGCCGCGCTACCCGGAACTGGTGGCCGGCGCTGAAGTGGAGGAAGAGGATTTCCTCAGCGCGATCGAAGATGGCGCGGTGCTGATCCGCAACCCCAGTGCGCGCCTGGCCTGGTCTGAAGTCGACGTTGGCCTGGTGCTTTTCGCCAGCGGCCAGAGCCGTCTCCTGCCGGGCAGCCTGCGCGAATTGCTGAAGCTGATTTGCGCCGCTGAAGCATTGCACCTGGAAAATCTCGGCCAATGGCTGGCCGATGACGAGGGGCGTAAGCTTCTTCTCGAACTGGTCAAGCAAGGAAGTCTGGAGTTTGCCGATGAGTGAGATACACGTCCGCGTTGCCGACTGGCAAAAGGACAATGCCGACTTGCGCCGCATCCGTGAGGCCGTATTCATCGCCGAGCAGTCCGTCGCACCGGAACTTGAGTGGGACACCGAAGATGCGGACGCAGTGCACTTTCTCGCCTTCGAGCGGGACTATGCTATCGGCACCGCCCGCCTGCTTCCCGATGGCCACATCGGCCGTGTTTCGGTGCTCAAGGATTGGCGCGGGCTGAAGGTTGGCGACCGCCTGCTGCAGGCGGCCATCGCCGAAGCCGAACGACGTGGCCTGAAGCGCCAGATGCTTTCCGCCCAGGTCCACGCCACCGCGTTCTATGAGCGCCACGGTTTCAAGATCGTCAGCAGCGAGTTCCTCGAAGCAGGCATCCCCCACGTGGACATGGTGCGCGAAAGCCAATAGAGGCCAAGATGAACGAAAACGCCCCGGAAAGCACTGAGAACGAAGTCGAACTGCCGGCCATTGAGTTCCAGTCGCCGGGGCGCTTCAGCGTTCACAACCCTTCTCCGCTGCAGGCTGAAGCGCCCGAATGGGAACCCGCCCCTTTCAGTCTCGGCACCCACGATCGCCTCGAACGCTTCAGCAATCCAGACGAGGCCCGCGCACACGCCCTAGCACTGATGCAACAGGCACGCCGCCGGCTCTGCCTATACAGCCCGGACCTCGAGCCCTGGCTTTACCACAACAGCGCCATCCAGCAGGCCTGCACCCGCCTGCTGGTCAGCGATCCGAAATGCCAGGTGCGCATTCTCGTGCGCGACTTGAGCCGCGCGGTGAAAGAGGGCCATCGCCTGCTCAGTCTCAGCCGGCGCATTTCCAGCAATTTCCAGATTCGCCGGATCAACCCCGACCATCCTTCAGAGGACCTGGCGTACCTGATAGCAGATGATCGCGGACTCCTCGTACGCCCTGAGCCCGAGCAGTATGTCGGCTACACCCTCTACAACGACCCCGGAAGGACCCGGCTGCAGCAGACCCGCTTCGACCAGGCCTGGGACCTGAGCATTACCGATCCCGATTTGCGGAGCTTCCTGATATGACGTCACGCGCGTTGCTTGCTGCCCTCTTGCTGCTCATGTGCCTGCCCCTGCAGGCAGCGACGGAACTCATCCAGTTGCGCTATCGCACGGCGGACGAGCTCCTTCCGATGGTGCAGTCGGTATTGGGCAACGAAGGCCGCGTCAGCGCTTATGGCAACCAACTCATAGTCAACGCTGAGCCGGCCAAGATCAGCGAACTGCGCAACCTCCTCGATCAACTCGACACCCGCCCCCGTCGCCTGCTGATCAGTGTCGACACCAGCGACAGCAACTTCCAGAGCGATCAGGGCTATGCGGTCAATGGTTCTGCCAGTGTTGGCGGCGTCGACGTGCAGGCTGGTCGTGGCGAAGTCCATGGGCGTGACCAGGTGCGCATCATTCGCCGCAGTACCGACAGCCGTGGCGGTGGCGTGCAACAAGTGCAGACCACCGAGGGCTACCCAGCGCTGATCCAGGTCGGCCAGAGCGTCCCCATCACCACCACCAGCAGCGGACCTTACGGTGAGGTCTACAGCAACACGGAATACCGCAACGTGACCCGCGGCTTTTACGTCACCGCCACCCTCACTGGTGAGCTGGTGCACGTCAGCATCAGCAGCAATCGCGACCGTCTGAACAACAGTCAGCCAGGTGTGATCGACGTGCAAAGCACAGACACCAAGGTCAGCGGTCGCCTCGGCGAGTGGATCACCATCGGCGCCGTGAACGAAGACAGCCAGTCTGACCAAAGCGGCTTCCTGCGCCGCCGCACCACCCAGGGCCGCGAAGACATGACCCTGCGACTCAAGGTCGACGCGGTCGACTGATCGCGCACTTTCAGACCGACCAGTCTCCACCTAAAGTATTATGTAGTAGTCGAAAAAAAACACTACAAAACGTTTGACGAACGACTGTTTGAAAGAGCATGATGGCCTCGCTCCCGCTAGCCAGGGGCCCTGAACAGGGCCTCCGGGTCGCGCTCCCAGCCAACCAGCCGAGCCGATCCGTGTTGTAACAGCCCATAAGGCAGTGCGACGAGGTTGCGACTGGAACGAGGTTGTCCTGAGGGACGGGGAAGCACCCGCAACAATCGCAAGATCGAAGGCAGTGCCCGGCAAATCGCCCAACGGTTACCACGAACCGGCAAGTGATGGACGAGCGCAAAACCACCCATCGATTTCGCGAGCGTCTGCAGTCAGTCACCCCTCCTCCAGCTACATCACTCTCCAGTCGGTCCTTCGACGCGCTGCGGTGAGCAACCCGCAATAACCTTCAGAACGCAGGTTTTTGAGTGGGAAAGTCGGTGCTCAACCACATACACACTTTGAAGGATTGACCATGTCCGCTTATCAAAACGACATCAAGGCCATTGCCGCTCTGAAAGAAGCGAACGGTAACAGCTGGAGCGCTATCAACCCCGAGTCGGTTGCCCGTATGCGCGCCCAGAACCGCTTCAAGACCGGTCTGGATATCGCCAAGTACACCGCGGCCATCATGCGCAAGGACATGGCCGAGTACGACGCCGACGCCTCCGTCTACACCCAGTCCCTGGGCTGCTGGCACGGCTTCATCGGTCAGCAGAAGCTGATCTCCATCAAGAAGCACCTGAAAACCACCAACAAGCGCTACCTCTACCTGTCCGGCTGGATGGTTGCCGCGCTGCGTTCCGATTTCGGCCCGCTGCCCGACCAGTCCATGCACGAGAAGACTGCCGTCTCCGGCCTGATCGAAGAGCTCTACACCTTCCTGCGCCAGGCTGACGCCCGTGAGCTGGACCTGCTCTTCACCGCCCTGGACGCTGCCCGCGCCGCTGGCGACAAGGTCAAACAGGACGAGATCCAGGCTCAGATCGACGGCTACGAAACTCACGTAGTGCCGATCATCGCCGACATCGACGCTGGTTTCGGTAACCCGGAAGCCACCTACCTGCTGGCCAAGAAAATGATCGAAGCCGGTGCCTGCTGCATCCAGATCGAGAACCAGGTTTCCGACGAGAAGCAGTGCGGCCACCAGGACGGCAAAGTGACCGTTCCGCACGAAGACTTCCTCGCCAAGATCAACGCTGTTCGCTACGCCTTCCTCGAGCTGGGCGTTGACGACGGTGTGATCGTAGCCCGTACCGACTCGCTGGGTGCCGGCCTGACCAAGCAGATTGCCGTGACCAAGCAACCGGGCGACCTGGGCGACCAGTACAACTCCTTCCTGGACTGCGACGAAATCAACGCATCCGACCTGCAGAACGGCGACGTGGTCATCAACCGCGGCGGCAAGCTGCTGCGTCCGAAGCGCCTGCCGAGCAACCTGTTCCAGTTCCGCAAAGGCACCGGCGAAGACCGCTGTGTCCTGGACTGCATCACCTCGCTGCAGAACGGCGCCGACCTGCTGTGGATCGAAACCGAGAAGCCCCACGTTGGCCAGATCAAAGGCATGGTTGACCGCATCCGCCAGGTCATCCCGAACGCCAAGCTGGTTTACAACAACAGCCCGTCCTTCAACTGGACCCTGAACTTCCGTCAGCAAGTGTTCGATGCATTCGTTGCTGAAGGCAAAGATGTTTCCGCCTACGACCGCGCCAAGCTGATGAGCGTCGAATACGACGAAACCGAGCTGGCCCAGGTTGCAGACGAGAAGATCCGTACCTTCCAGCGTGATGGTTCGGCCCACGCCGGCATCTTCCACCACCTGATCACTCTGCCGACCTACCACACTGCGGCCCTGTCCACCGACAACCTGGCCAAAGGCTACTTCGCCGACCAGGGCATGCTGGCCTACGTGAAGGGTGTTCAGCGTCAGGAACTGCGTCAGGGTATCGCCTGCGTCAAGCACCAGAACATGGCTGGCTCCGACATCGGCGACAACCACAAAGAGTACTTCGCCGGCGAAGCAGCTCTGAAAGCGAGCGGTAAAGACAACACCATGAACCAGTTCCACTAAGAGGAACTGCCACCGGTCGACCACGCATCGACCGGACATGGCAAGTCAGAAACCCCGGTGCATGCACCGGGGTTTTTCTTTGGCGCAACGAAACGATATGAACTTCAGCCGGACGGGCCAGCCCAAAATTAGGCTGAAGACTTAGAAGTTGCCTCCCTGGCGCACCCACTTAGAATTGGTCAAAACAATCCCTTGGAGACCTGGCCGTGCCGAGAGTCCTGCTCCTGATTCTGCTACTGATCTCCCCCGCTCTACGCGCAGGCGACCTGGAGACACTGATCTCCCAGCCATCGCTGGACGAAATCCTCGACGAATTGAAAAGCAGCCAGCACCCACACTTCGCCGTAGTCGACTACGGTCGCTCCTCCACGCTGCCTCGCTTCTACCTCTTCGACAGCCATAGCCACGCACTGCTCGGGAATTTCCGCGTCGCCCACGGCAAGGGCTCGGACCCGGACCATGACGGCAAGGCCGACCACTTCTCCAACGACCCCGGTAGCCGCGCTACCTCCCTCGGCCTGTTCCGCACAGCCCAGGTGTTCGACAGCGAAGAACCGGGCCACGGACGCTCGATGCGCCTGGCGGGCCTTTCGCCAAGCAACAGCAACGCTGAAGAACGCGCCATTGTCATCCACGCCAACGCTTACATGGAGGAAGACTTCATTCGCCAACACGGCGTGCCGGGGCGGAGCTATGGTTGCCTGGTGCTGTCCAGCGCCGATCGCGACCGGGTAATCAAGCAACTTGAAGGCGGCGCGCTGATCTTCGCAATCCGGCAAGACGACCAAGCCCTGGTACGCAACTGAAAACGTGCGCCAAATCCCGCGCAACAGTATCTCCA
This sequence comes from Pseudomonas sp. JS3066, assembly GCF_036328175.1. Taxonomy (NCBI): domain Bacteria; kingdom Pseudomonadati; phylum Pseudomonadota; class Gammaproteobacteria; order Pseudomonadales; family Pseudomonadaceae; genus Pseudomonas; species Pseudomonas sp. JS3066. The sequence goes on along the minus strand of NZ_CP143312.1, from coordinate 2,243,485 downwards.
TCCCGCTGTAACCGTTCCGTCGCTTTCGACAATTAGCGTCAGGTCTCCGTCGATTTGCCTGTTTGGAGACTCGCCTTGAACGATTACAACGACAACGCCGTGCTCTTTGGTAACGGCGATGAGCCGCCCAGCAACACCACCAACAATCCCCACATCAACGATCTGATCGGGAGCCTCAATCGTCGCCAGGTACTGATCGGTGGCGCCACCATGAGCGCCCTGGCCTTCCTCGGCGCAGCCGTTCCAGGCGATGCGACGGCCGCCGAGCCCCAAACCAGCGATTTTCCTTTCAAGCCGCGCTCTCGCCTGCCATTCGAGGCCATCCCCACCGGCCGCGCCGATACCATCAGCGTGCCGCCGGGCTACAAAGCCACTGCGTTCATTCCATGGGGAACCCCAATCACCGGCCGCTATCCGGCCTTTGCCGAGGATGCCAGCAACAGCGCCCAGGACCAGGCCGAACAGGTCGGCATGCACCATGACGGCATGCACTTTTTCCCAATAGACGCCCGCCGCGGGCCAGGCATGCGCTCCGACCACGGCCTGCTGGTGCTCAATCACGAGTACATAGACGCCCCGCTGCTGCATCCCAACGGCCCGACCGTCGTCGACGGCAAGCGCACCATCGCCGACGAAGTACGCAAGGAGATCAATGCCCACGGAGTTTCGGTAGTGGAAATCCGTCGCAATGTACGTGGCGAATGGGAAGTGGTGCCGAGCCGTCGAAACCGCCGCATAACTGCCGCGACACCGATGCAAATCAGCGGCCCGGCACGCGGCCACAATCTACTGAAAACCCGCTACAGCCCCCAAGGCACCGCCACTCGGGGCACCCAGAACAACTGCTCCAACGGCTTTACGCCCTGGGGCACCTATCTGACCTGCGAAGAGAACTGGGCCGGCTACTTTGCCACTCGCGACACCGACCTGCCGCGCGAGCTAAAACGCTACGGCCTGCGCAGCAGCAGCCGCTTTGGCTGGGAAACCCTCGCGGGTGACGAGTTCGAGCGCTTCGATGCCACTCGCAAGGCAGCCGACGCAAAAGACGACTATCGCAACGAGCCGAACCATTTCGGCTGGATAGTCGAGATCGATCCCTTCGACCCCGACTCCACCCCGGTCAAGCACACCGCACTGGGCCGTTTCGCCCATGAAGGCCTTATCTTCGCCCCGGTGAAGCCCGGACGCCCGGTAGTCTGCTATTCCGGCGACGACTCGCAGAACGAGTACATCTACAAGTACGTCAGCCGCGACAAATACCGCCCTGGCCAGGCCAACGGCCGCCTGCTCGACGATGGCACGCTCTATGTCGCCCGCTTCAATGCCGACGGCAGCGGCGACTGGCTGCCACTCGATATCAATGATCGCAACTTCCTCAAGGCGTGCCTGGCAGCGGGTGTCACCTTTGCCGACCAGGGCGAGGTGCTGATCAATACCCGTCAGGCCGCTGACGCTGTCGGCGCCACCCGCATGGACCGTCCTGAATGGGGTGCAGTCAACCCGGACAATGGCGAGGTCTATTTCACCCTCACCAACAACACGGCCCGTACCACGGCCGATGCCGCCAACCCGCGTCCGGCCAACGCCTTTGGTCACATCATCCGCTGGCGCGAAAACAGCCGCGACCACGCCGGGAGCCGTTTCGACTGGAACATCTTCCTACTCGCTGGCCCCGAGACAGACAGTCGCGGACCCAATGGCAAGCCGCTGGGCGCGCAGAACATCCTTGCCAGCCCGGACGGACTCTGGTTCGACGACGAGGGGCGGCTCTGGATCCAGACCGATATGAGTGGCAGCCAACTCAGCGCCGGCCCCTTCGGCAACAACCAAATGCTGGTGGCCGACCCTCGCAGCGGTGAGCTCAAGCGTTTCCTGGTCGGCCCCCTGGGTGCCGAGGTGACCGGCATAAGCGCAACGCCCGACTTCCGCACACTATTCGTCAACATCCAGCACCCCGGCGAAGGGTCCACCGCCACCAACCTGCTCAGCACCTGGCCAGACGGCCCGGGCAAGCGGCCACGCTCCTCCACCGTGATCATTACCCGCGAAGACGGACGTCGACTGCTCTGAATCCCCTCAAGGATTTCGGCCGGCTCACCAGGGCCGGCCTCTTTTTCCTCTTTCGCAATTCGGCCTGAACAAAAATAAATGGAATTGTCGCAATTATGAAAACGGCTCGAAGAGCAACTTAGGAATGTCCTGAGCATATTTTCCGCGGTAATTTCCAAGTTCTACCGAGCAACTCACGTGTAGTGACTAATTAACCACCAATCAAACGCTAATGACTATCATTTGCTACTTTTCAGGGTCCTCACTGCGACATAAGGCCGCAATCCGACCATAGCCTAAGAAAACGCTGGAACACCGATGGTTGCTAGCTTGCAAAGGATCGAGAGGTCGAAAATCCGGCTGCGCGGGCAATTTTTTGGCCTGAAAAATTTACTTGCACACCCGGTCGGGCATAAAATTGTCCGAATCGATTGCCGGGGTCTCAATGAGGCCCGGCATTAAACCTTTTAAACGCAAGTGAACGCCGTTCCTTGACTAAGGAGTTCCGGCATGTCGGAAGCTACTGCCATCATCTCCCACAACTGGGGTTTCGCTGTTTTCCTGTTGGGTGTCGTCGGCCTCTGCGCCTTCATGATCGGCGTCTCCAGCCTGCTCGGCAGCAAGGCCATCGGTCGTAGCAAGAACGACCCCTTCGAATCAGGCATGCTTCCCACCGGCACTGCCCGCCTCCGCCTCTCCGCAAAGTTCTATCTGGTCGCGATGCTTTTCGTGATCTTCGACGTCGAAGCCCTCTTTCTCTTCGCTTGGTCCGTTTCCGTCCGTGAAAGCGGTTGGGCCGGGTTTATCGAAGCAACCATTTTCATAGCAATTCTGTTGGCAGGTCTTGTCTACCTTTGGCGCATCGGGGCGCTCGATTGGGCTCCCGAAGGTCGTCGCAAGCGGCAGGCGAAGCTAAAACAATGAGGCTTTGGCAATGCAATACAAACTTACTCGGATCGATCCGGATGCCACTTACGAGCAGTATCCGATCGGCGAACGGGAGACCGTTTCCGACCCGCTGCTAGAAGATCAGGTGCACAAGAACATCTTCCTGGGCAAGCTCGAGGATGTTCTCAACGGAGCAGTCAACTGGGGTCGCAAGAACTCCCTGTGGCCGTATAACTTCGGCCTCTCCTGCTGCTACGTGGAGATGACCACTGCCTTCACCGCGCCGCACGACATCGCGCGATTCGGTGCAGAGGTCATTCGTGCATCACCGCGCCAGGCGGACTTCATGGTCATCGCCGGCACCTGCTTCATCAAGATGGCACCGGTCATCCAGCGCCTCTATGAGCAGATGCTGGAGCCCAAGTGGGTGATCTCCATGGGTTCGTGCGCGAACTCCGGCGGTATGTACGATATTTACTCGGTCGTTCAGGGCGTGGACAAGTTCCTTCCCGTGGACGTCTACATTCCCGGCTGCCCGCCCCGCCCGGAGGCATTCCTGCAAGGCCTGATGCTGCTGCAGGAATCCATCGGCCAGGAGCGCCGCCCACTATCCTGGGTCGTGGGGGACCAAGGCGTGTACCGCGCCGACATGCCCTCCGAGCGAGAAAAGCGCCGCGAACAGCGTATTCAGGTCACCAACCTGCGCAGCCCCGACGAAGTCTGAGCCTGCTCTTCTCCGGAAGACCCCAGGCTCATTCTTTACGTTGACCGATAGCGACCGAGACCATGACTGCAGACACCGTTCTGTCTATTCCGCCTTATAAGGCTGACGACCAAGACGTCGTCGTAGAGCTCAATTCCCGCTTTGGCGCCGAAAGCCTGACCATCCAGTCGACCCGAACCGGAATGCCGGTGATCTGGGTCGCCCGCGACAAGCTGATCGACGTCCTCAAGTTTCTGCGCAATCTCCCGCGCCCCTACGTCATGCTGTACGACCTGCATGGCGTCGACGAGCGCCTGCGTACCCAGCGCCGCGGCTTGCCGAATGCCGACTTCACGGTGTTCTACCACCTGATGTCGCTGGAGCGTAATAGTGACGTGATGATCAAAGTCGCCTTGTCCGAGGGCGACCTCAACCTTCCAACCGTCACCGGTATCTGGCCCAACGCCAACTGGTACGAGCGGGAAGTCTGGGACATGTACGGCATCACCTTCGCCGGCCATCCGCACCTGTCGCGGATCATGATGCCCAACACCTGGGAAGGTCACCCGCTGCGCAAGGACTACCCGGCGCGCGCCACCGAATTCGATCCCTTCAGCCTGACCCTGGCCAAGCACCAGCTTGAAGAAGAAGCCGCGCGCTTCCGCCCGGAAGACTGGGGTATGAAGCGCCACGGCGAGAACGAGGACTACATGTTCCTCAACCTCGGCCCGAATCACCCCTCCGCCCACGGTGCCTTCCGCATCATCCTGCAGCTGGATGGCGAAGAAATCGTCGACTGCGTGCCGGAAGTCGGTTACCACCACCGCGGCGCCGAGAAGATGGCCGAGCGCCAGTCCTGGCACAGCTTCATTCCGTACACCGACCGTATCGACTACCTCGGCGGCGTGATGAACAACCTGCCGTACGTGCTTGCGGTCGAGAAGCTCGCCGGCATCAAGGTGCCGCAGCGCGTCGACTTCATCCGCGTGATGATGGCCGAGTTCTTCCGAATCACCAGCCACCTGCTGTTCCTGGGTACCTATATCCAAGACGTCGGCGCCATGACCCCGGTGTTCTTCACCTTCACCGACCGCCAGCGCGCCTACAAGGTCATCGAAGCCGTCACCGGCTTCCGCCTGCACCCGGCCTGGTACCGCATCGGCGGCGTCGCCCACGACCTGCCGCGCGGCTGGGATGGCCTGGTGAAAGAGTTCGTCGAATGGCTGCCCAAGCGCCTCGACGAGTACGAAAAGGCCGCCCTGCAAAACAGCATCCTGCGTGGCCGTACCATCGGCGTCGCGCAGTACAACACCAAGGAAGCCCTGGAGTGGGGTGTCACCGGTGCTGGCCTGCGCTCCACCGGTTGCGACTTCGACCTGCGCAAGGCACGCCCCTACTCCGGCTACGAGAACTTCGAGTTCGAAGTTCCGCTGGCCCATAACGGCGACGCCTACGATCGCTGCATGGTCCGTGTGGAAGAAATGCGCCAGAGCATCCGCATCATCGACCAGTGCCTCAAGAACATGCCGGAAGGCCCGTACAAGGCGGACCACCCGCTGACCACGCCGCCGCCGAAAGAGCGCACGCTGCAGCACATCGAAACCCTGATCACCCACTTCCTGCAGGTTTCCTGGGGCCCGGTCATGCCGGCCAACGAAGCCTTCCAGATGATCGAGGCGACCAAGGGCATCAATAGTTACTACCTGACCAGCGACGGCAGCACCATGAGCTACCGCACCCGGATCCGGACGCCCAGCTTCCCCCACCTGCAGCAGATTCCCTCGGTGATCCGCGGCAGCATGGTGGCAGACCTGATCGCCTACCTGGGCAGTATCGACTTCGTAATGGCTGACGTGGACCGCTGATCATGAGCACCCTTATCCAGACCGACCGTTTCGTACTCAGCGAAACCGAGCGCTCGGCCATCGAGCACGAAATGCATCACTACGAGGACCCGCGTGCGGCGTCCATCGAAGCCCTCAAGATCGTCCAGAAGGAACGTGGCTGGGTGCCGGACGGCGCCGCTGACGCCATTGGTGCGATCCTCGGCATCCCCGCCAGCGACGTCGAAGGCGTGGCGACCTTCTATAGCCAGATCTTCCGTCAGCCGGTCGGCCGCCACGTCATCCGCGTGTGCGACAGCATGACCTGCTACGTTGGCGGCCACGAGTCCGTCGTTGCCGAAATGCAGAAGCAGCTCGGCATCGGCCTCGGCCAGACCACCACCGACAGTCGGTTCACCCTGCTGCCGGTCTGCTGCCTGGGCAACTGCGACAAGGCCCCGGCCGTGATGATCGACGACGACACCTTCGGCGACGTACAACCTGACGGCGTTGCCAAGCTGCTGGAGGCCTACCAATGAAGACCCTCACCTCCATTGGCCCGGCCAACCGAATCGCCCGCAGCGAAGAAACCCATCCGTTGACCTGGCGCCTGCGCGAAGACGCGCAGCCGGTGTGGCTCGACGAATACCAGCAGAAGAACGGCTACGCCGCCGCTCGCAAGGCCCTGACCGATATGGCCCAGGCCGACATCGTGCAGCAGGTAAAGGACTCCGGCCTCAAGGGCCGCGGCGGTGCGGGCTTCCCCACCGGTGTGAAGTGGGGCCTGATGCCGGCCGACGAATCCATGAACATCCGCTACCTGCTGTGCAACGCGGACGAAATGGAGCCCAACACCTGGAAGGACCGCATGCTGATGGAACAGCTGCCGCACCTGCTGGTGGAAGGCATGCTGATCAGCGCCCGCGCCCTCAAGGCCTATCGCGGCTACATCTTCCTGCGGGGTGAGTACGTCGACGCAGCGCGCAACCTCAACCGCGCCATCGATGAAGCCAAGGCCGCCGGCCTGCTGGGCAAGAACATCCTGGGCTCGGGCTTCGATTTCGAACTCTTCGTCCACACCGGCGCAGGCCGCTACATCTGTGGTGAAGAGACCGCGCTGATCAACTCGCTGGAAGGCCGCCGCGCCAACCCGCGCTCCAAGCCGCCCTTCCCCGCCGCAGTCGGCGTCTGGGGCAAGCCCACCTGCGTCAACAACGTCGAGACACTGTGCAACGTGCCGGCGATCGTCGCCAACGGCGTGGACTGGTACAAGACCCTCGCCCGCCCGGGCAGCGAAGACATGGGCACCAAGCTCATGGGCTTCTCCGGCAAGGTGAAGAACCCCGGTCTCTGGGAACTGCCCTTCGGCGTTCCTGCTCGCGAGCTGTTCGAAGACTACGCTGGTGGGATGCGTGATGGCTTCAAGCTGAAAGCCTGGCAGCCCGGCGGTGCCGGCACCGGCTTCCTGCTCCCGGAACACCTGGACGCTCCCATGTACGCCGCCGGCATCGCCAAGGTGGGCACCCGTATGGGTACCGGCCTCGCGCTGGCCGTGGACGACAGCATCAACATGGTCTCCCTGCTCCGCAATATGGAGGAGTTCTTCGCGCGCGAGTCGTGCGGCTGGTGCACCCCATGCCGAGACGGCCTGCCCTGGAGCGTAAAGGTCCTCCGTGCCCTTGAACGCGGTGAAGGCCAGGCGGGCGACCTGGAGACACTGGAGCAGCTCGTCAGCTTCCTCGGCCCAGGCAAGACCTTCTGCGCCCACGCACCGGGTGCCGTCGAGCCGCTGGGCAGTGCGATGAAATATTTCCGTCCGGAGTTCGAGGCAGGCATCGCCAGCCAGACTCCGGCAGCGCGCCCGATTCCCGTCGGCGCCTGAGGCAAGAGAATAAGCGCAGCGGCGGCCGCAAGAACGGCCCCGCGCGCACGCAGATTCCATTAGCCAAAGCCCGGTCACACGGGCAGATGAAGACTGAACCATGGCCACTATCCACGTAGACGGCAAGACGCTCGAAGTCGATGGTGCAGACAACCTCCTGCAGGCCTGTCTGTCACTCGGACTCGACATCCCCTACTTCTGCTGGCACCCGGCGCTCGGTAGCGTCGGCGCCTGCCGCCAGTGCGCGGTCAAGCAGTACACCGACGAGAACGACAAGCGTGGTCGCCTCGTCATGTCCTGCATGACTCCCGCCACCGATAACAGCTGGATTTCCATCGACGACGAAGAGGCCAAGCAGTTCCGCGCCAGCGTCGTCGAATGGCTGATGACCAACCACCCGCACGACTGCCCGGTGTGCGAGGAAGGTGGTCACTGCCACCTGCAGGACATGACGGTAATGACCGGCCACAACGCCCGTCGCTATCGCTTCACCAAGCGTACCCACCAGAACCAGGAACTCGGTCCGTTCATCGCTCACGAGATGAACCGTTGCATCGCCTGCTATCGCTGCGTGCGTTACTACAAGGATTACGCTGGCGGCACCGACCTCGGCGTCTACGGCGCCCACGACAACGTGTACTTCGGCCGCGTCGAAGACGGCACCCTCGAGAGCGAGTTCTCGGGCAACCTGGTCGAGGTCTGCCCGACTGGCGTGTTCACCGACAAGACCCACTCCGAGCGCTACAACCGCAAGTGGGACATGCAGTTCGCCCCGAGCATCTGCCATGGCTGCTCCAGTGGCTGCAACATCAGCCCCGGCGAGCGTTACGGCGAAATCCGCCGCATCGAGAACCGCTTCAACGGCTCGGTTAACCAGTACTTCCTCTGCGACCGCGGTCGCTTCGGTTACGGGTACGTCAACCGCGACGACCGTCCGCGCCAGCCGCGACTGGGTAACCAGCAACTGGGCCTGGACGCCGCCTTGGACAAGGCCGCCGAGCTGCTGAAAGGCAAGCGCGTGATTGGTATTGGCTCGCCGCGCGCCAGCCTCGAAGGCAACTTCGCCCTGCGTGAGCTGGTCGGTGGAGAGAACTTCTACTCTGGCATCGCCGCAAACGAACTGGCTAACCTGCGCCTGATTCGCGACATCCTGCAGAACGGCCCGCTGCCGGTGCCCACCCTGCGAGACGTCGAGAAGCACGACGCGATCTTCGTCCTCGGCGAAGACTTGACCCAGACAGCAGCCCGCATGGCCCTGGCCCTGCGTCAGGCCGTCAAGGGCAAGGCCACTGAAATCGCCGCCTCGATGAAGATCCAGGATTGGCACATGGCCGCTGTGCAGAACGTCGCCCAGGACGCGCTGAACCCGCTGTTCATTGCCAGCGTTGCCGCCACCCGGCTGGACGACGTCGCCGCTGAAAGTGTCCACGCTGCCCCGGCCGACCTCGCCCGCATCGGTTTCGCTGTTGCCCACGCCATCGACCCGAGCGCACCGGCCGTGGAAGGCCTGGAAAGCGAAGCCGCCGAGCTGGTCAAGCGCATCGCCGACGCCCTGCTCGCTGCCAAACGTCCGCTGATCATCTCCGGCGCCTCCCTTGGCGAGAAAGCCCTGATCGAAGCCGCTGCCAACATCGCCAGCGCGCTGAAGAACCGTGAAAAGAACGGTTCCCTCAGCCTGGTGGTACCAGAAGCGAACAGCATGGGCCTGGCTCTCTTCGGTGGTGAATCCGTCGACGCCGCTCTCGAAGCGCTGACCGCCGGCAAGGCCGATGCAGTCGTCATTCTCGAGAATGACCTGTACCGCCGCGCCGACGCCGGCAAGGTCGATGCCGCCCTCGCCGCTGCCAAGGTCGTCATCGTTGCCGACCATCAGCAGACTGCTACCGTCGAACGTGCCCATCTGGTGCTGCCGGCCGCCAGCTTCGCTGAAGGCGACGGCACCCTGGTCAGCCTTGAAGGGCGCGCCCAGCGCTTCTTCCAGGTCTTCGATCCGACCTACTACGACGCCAACATGCTCGTTCGCGAAGGCTGGCGCTGGCTGCATGCTCTGCACAGCACTCTGCAAGGCAAGGCCGTCGACTGGACCCAGCTGGACCAGGTCACCGCAGCTTGCGCCGACAGCAGCCCATTGTTGGCCTCTATCCGCGACGCCGCACCGAGCGCTTCGTTCCGCATCAAGGGGATGAAACTCGCCCGCGAGCCGCACCGCTACAGCGGTCGTACTGCCATGCGCGCCAATATCAGCGTGCACGAGCCGCGTCAGCCCCAGGACAAGGACTCCGCCTTCGCCTTCTCCATGGAAGGCTATGCCGGTACCAAGGAAGACCGTCAGCAGATTCCGTTCGCCTGGTCTCCGGGCTGGAACTCCCCGCAAGCCTGGAACAAGTTCCAGGACGAAGTCGGTGGCCACCTGCGCGCTGGCGACCCGGGCGTTCGCCTGATCGAAGCCAAGGGCCAGGCATTGCCCTGGTTCTGCATCAATGCTGCGTTCAACCCGGCTCAGGGCACCTGGCAGGCCGTGCCTCTGCACCACCTGTTCGGCAGCGAGGAGAACAGTTCCCGCGCCGCTCCGGTGCAAGAACGCATCCCGCAGCCCTACGTGGCCATGGCCAAGGACGAAGCCGATCGCCTCGGCGTCAATGACGGCGCCCTTATCGCCCTGACCGTCAATGGCCAGACCCTGCGTCTGCCGCTTGCCGTCAAGGAAGAAATGGGCATCGGCCTGATCGGCCTGCCTGCCGGTCTGCCGGGTATCCCGGCGGTCTTCGCCGGTGCCGTCGTCACTGCCGTACAGGAGTCCGCGCAATGAGTTGGCTGACGCCCGAACTGATCGACATCGTCGTCACCGTCCTCAAAGCCATCGTCATCCTGCTCGGGGTGGTCGTGACCGGTGCGCTGCTCTCCTGGGTGGAACGCCGTCTGTTGGGTCTGTGGCAGGACCGATACGGCCCGAACCGCGTAGGCCCGTTCGGCGCCTTCCAGCTTGGCGCGGACATGATCAAGATGTTCTTCAAGGAAGACTGGACCCCGCCGTTCGCCGACAAGCTGATCTTCACCCTGGCTCCCATCATCGCGATGAGTGCCCTGTTGATCGCGTTTGCCGTGGTGCCGGTCACCCCCACATGGGGCGTGGCCGACCTGAACATCGGCGTGCTGTTCTTCTTCGCCATGGCCGGCATCGCGGTCTACGCGGTGCTCTTCGCCGGCTGGTCGAGCAACAACAAGTTCGCCCTGCTCGGCAGCCTGCGTGCCTCGGCCCAGACCATCTCCTACGAGGTGTTCCTGGCGCTGTCGCTGATGGGCATCGTGGCCCAGGTCGGCTCCTTCAACATGCGCGACATCGTTGAATACCAGGCCCAACACCTGTGGTTCATCATTCCGCAGTTCTTCGGCTTCTGTACCTTCTTCATCGCTGGCGTCGCCGTGACTCACCGTCACCCGTTCGACCAGCCGGAAGCGGAACAGGAACTGGCCGACGGCTACCACATCGAATACGCCGGCATGAAATGGGGCATGTTCTTCGTGGGTGAGTACATCGGCATTGTGCTGATCTCCGCCCTGCTCGTGACCCTGTTCTTCGGCGGCTGGCATGGCCCGTTCGGCATCCTGCCGCAGATCCCCTTCATCTGGTTTGCGCTCAAGACCGCCTTCTTCATCATGCTGTTCATCCTGCTGCGCGCGTCGATCCCGCGCCCGCGCTATGACCAGGTGATGGCCTTCAGCTGGAAGGTGTGCCTGCCGCTGACCCTGATCAACCTGCTGGTGACCGGCGCGCTCGTGCTGGCCGCGGCCCAGTAAGGAGAAACACCATGATCAAAGAAATCATCCACGTCGTGCATGGCACCTTCACCCAGCTTCGCAGCCTGGTGATGATCTTCGGCCATGCCTTCCGCAAGCGTGACACCCTGCAATACCCGGAAGAGCCCGTGTACCTGCCGCCGCGCTACCGCGGCCGCATCGTCCTCACCCGCGACCCCGATGGCGAAGAGCGTTGCGTAGCCTGCAACCTCTGCGCCGTGGCCTGCCCTGTCGGCTGCATTTCCCTGCAGAAGGCTGAGACCGAGGACGGACGCTGGTACCCCGAGTTCTTCCGCATCAACTTCTCCCGCTGCATCTTCTGCGGCCTGTGCGAAGAAGCCTGCCCCACCACCGCGATCCAGCTGACCCCGGATTTCGAGATGGGCGAGTTCAAGCGCCAGGACCTGGTGTACGAGAAGGAAGACCTGCTGATCTCCGGCCCGGGTAAGAACCCGGACTACAACTTCTATCGCGTGGCGGGTATGGCCATTGCCGGCAAGCCGAAAGGCGCCGCGCAGAACGAGGCCGAGCCGATCAACGTGAAGAGCCTGCTGCCCTAAGGAGACACGCGTGGAATTCGCCTTCTATTTCGCCGCTGGTGTGGCCGTTGTCTCCACCCTGCGGGTAATCACAAACACCAACCCGGTGCATGCCCTGCTGTACCTCATCGTCTCGCTGCTGGCGGTGTCGATGTGCTTCTTCGCCCTCGGCGCGCCGTTCGCCGGCGCCCTCGAAATCATCGTTTATGCCGGCGCCATCATGGTGCTGTTCGTCTTCGTGGTGATGATGCTGAACCTCGGACCTGCGATTGCAGAACAGGAGAAGAAGTGGCTCAAGCCCGGCATCTGGACCGGCCCTGCCCTGCTCTCCCTGATTCTGCTGACCGAACTGCTGTATGTGCTGTTCGGCAATGCCACTGGTGCCACCATCGGTCACACCACCGTGGACGCCAAGGCAGTTGGCATCGCCCTCTTCGGCCCGTACCTGCTGGCCGTGGAGCTGGCTTCCATGCTGCTGCTGGCAGCCCTGGTCGCCGCCTTCCACCTCGGCCGCCACGAAGCTAAGGAATAAGCCATGAACGCAATCCCACTGGAACATGGCCTCGCGGTCGCCGGCATACTCTTCTGCCTGGGCCTCACGGGCCTCATGGTGCGCCGCAACATCCTCTTCGTGCTCATGAGCCTGGAAGTCATGATGAACGCTGCCGCGCTGGCCTTCGTGGTCGCCGGCGCCCGTTGGGCCCAGCCTGACGGCCAGATCATGTTCATTCTGGTGATCAGCCTTGCAGCCGCCGAAGCCAGTATCGGCCTGGCAATCCTGCTGCAGCTGTACCGCCGCTTCCATACCCTCGATATCGACGCTGCCAGCGAGATGCGCGGATGAACCTTCTATTCCTCACTTGCCTGTTCCCGCTGCTCGGCTGGTTCATCCTGGCCTTCTCCCGCGGGCGTTTCTCCGAAAACACATCCGCCGTCATCGGCGTCGGTTCCGTGGGCCTCTCGGCCCTGATCGCCGCCTGGATCATCTGGCAGTTCAACGTGGCCCCGCCGGAAGGCGGTGTCTACACCCAGGTGCTCTGGCAGTGGATGAGCGTGGCGGGCTTCGCGCCCAGCTTCACCCTCTACCTGGACGGCCTGTCCCTGACCATGCTCGGCGTGGTCACCGGCGTCGGCTTCCTGATCCACCTGTTCGCTTCCTGGTACATGCGCGGTGAAGAGGGCTACTCCCGCTTCTTCGCCTACACCAACCTGTTCATCGCCAGCATGCTGTTCCTGGTGCTGGGCGATAACCTGCTGTTCCTCTACTTCGGTTGGGAAGGCGTGGGGTTGTGCTCGTACCTGCTGATCGGCTTCTACTTCAAGCACACGCCCAACGGTAACGCGGCACTCAAGGCCTTCATCGTCACCCGCGTGGGTGACGTGTTCATGGCCATCGGGCTGTTCATCCTGTTCTTCCACCTGGGTACCCTGAACATCCAGGAACTGATGAAGCTGGCCCCCGAGAAGTACGTGGCCGGTGACGCCTGGCTCTGGGTCGCGACCCTGATGCTGCTCGGCGGCGCAGTGGGCAAATCCGCCCAGCTGCCGCTTCAGACCTGGCTGGCAGACGCGATGGCGGGCCCGACTCCGGTTTCCGCGTTGATCCACGCGGCTACCATGGTGACCGCGGGCGTCTACCTGATCGCCCGTACCCACGGCCTGTTCCTGCTGACTCCGGAAATCCTCGAACTGGTCGGCATCGTGGGTGGCGTAACCCTGGTCCTGGCTGGCTTCGCCGCCCTGGTGCAGACCGACATCAAGCGAATCCTCGCCTACTCCACCATGAGCCAGATCGGCTACATGTTCCTCGCCCTCGGCGTTGGCGCATGGGATGCGGCGATTTTCCACCTGATGACCCACGCCTTCTTCAAGGCTCTGCTGTTCCTCGCTTCGGGTGCGGTGATCAACGCCTGCCACCACGAGCAGAACATCTTCAAGATGGGTGGCCTGTGGAAGAAACTGCCGCTGGCCTACGCGAGCTTCATCGTAGGTGGTGCGGCCCTGGCGGCCCTGCCGCTGGTCACCGCGGGCTTCTACTCCAAGGACGAGATCCTCTGGGAAGCCTTCGCCAGTGGCCACTCCGGTCTGCTCTACGCCGGTCTGGCGGGCGCCTTCCTGACCTCGATCTACACCTTCCGCCTGATATTCATCGCCTTCCATGGTGAAGCGAAGACCGAAGCTCACGCTGGTCACGGCGTCGCCCACTGGCTGCCGCTGAGCGTGCTGATCGTGCTCTCTACCTTCATTGGCGCACTGATCACCCCGCCGCTGGCCGGTGTACTGCCGGAAAGCGTCGGCCACGCCGGTGGCGAAGCCAAGCACAGCCTGGAAATCGCCTCGGGTGCCATCGCCCTGGCGGGCATCCTGCTGGCCGCCCTGCTCTTCCTTGGCAAGCGCCGTTTCGTCAGCGCACTCGCCCAGAGTGCGCCGGGCCGCTTCCTTGGTGCCTGGTGGTACGCCGCCTGGGGCTTCGACTGGCTCTACGACCTGCTGTTCGTCAAACCCTACCTGCTGGTCTGCCGCCTGCTCCGTCGCGATCCCATCGACGGCACCATCGGCCTGGTTCCACGCGTGGTAAGGGGCGGCAACTTTGCCCTCAGCCGTAGCCAGACCGGCCAGCTGCGCTGGTACGCCGTATCCATCGTCGGCGGAGCCGTGCTCGTGCTCGGCGCCGTGCTGCTGACCTGAATCTTCTTAAGGAATTGAGCCCGTCATGATTCTGCCCTGGCTAATCCTGATTCCCTTCATCGGCGGCCTGCTCTGCTGGCAGGGTGAGCGCTTCAGCGCCACCCTGCCACGCTGGATCGCCTTGCTGACCATGTCCCTGCTGTTCGTCCTCGGCCTTTGGCTGTGGGCGACCGGCGACTTCACCCTGGCCCCTGCTCCCGGCACCGATCCGGTGTGGGCGGAGGAGTTCAAGGTGCAGTGGATCGAGCGTTTCGGCGTCACCATCCACCTGGCCCTGGACGGCATCTCCATCCTGATGATCGTCCTCACCGGCCTGCTCGGTGTGCTGTCCGTGCTCTGCTCCTGGCGTGAAATCCAGAACCGCGTCGGCTTCTTCCACCTCAACCTGATGTGGATCCTCGGCGGCGTGGTCGGCGTGTTCCTCGCCATCGACCTGTTCCTGTTCTTCTTCTTCTGGGAAATGATGCTGGTGCCGATGTACTTCCTCATCGCGCTCTGGGGTCATAGCGGCAGCAAGGGCAAGACCCGGATCACCGCCGCCACCAAGTTCTTCATCTACACCCAGGCCAGCGGCCTGATCATGCTGGTGGCCATCCTCGGCCTGGTGCTGGTGAACTACAGCAATACCGGCGTGCTGACCTTCAACTACGCCGACCTGCTGAAAGCCCAGCTCGCCCCGGGTACCGAGTACCTGCTGATGCTCGGTTTCTTCATCGCCTTCGCGGTGAAGTTCCCGGTGGTGCCGTTCCACTCCTGGCTGCCCGATGCCCACGCCCAGGCCCCGACCGCTGGCTCCGTGGACCTCGCCGGCATCCTGCTCAAGACTGCCGCCTACGGCATGATCCGCTTCGCCCTGCCGCTGTTCCCCAACGCGTCGGCCGAGTTCGCGCCAATCGCCCAGTGGCTGGGTGTGTTCGCAATTGTCTACGGTGCCCTGCTGTCGTTCGCCCAGACCGACATCAAGCGCCTGGTGGCCTACTCCAGCGTTTCGCACATGGGCTTCGTGTTGATCGCCATTTACTCCAGCAGCCAGATCGCTCTGCAGGGCGCCATCGTGCAGATGATCGCCCACGGCCTCTCCGCTGCCGCGCTCTTTATCCTGTGCGGCCAGCTGTACGAACGCTTGCACACCCGTGACATGCGCGAGATGGGCGGTATCTGGAACCGTATGCCTTACCTGCCGGCCATCAGCCTGTTCTTCGCTGCCGCCGCACTGGGCCTGCCGGGTACCGGCAACTTCGTCGGCGAGTTCCTGATCCTGGTCGGTTCGTTCCAGCAAGTGCCGTGGATTGCCGTACTGGCTTCCACTGGCCTGGTGTTCGGATCGGTCTACTCGCTGATCATGATCCACCGCGCCTACTTCGGTCCGGCGAAGAACGAAAACGCCTACGAAGGCCTGCGCTATCGCGAGCTGACCATGGTCCTGGGCCTCGCCGCCCTGTTGATCCTGCTCGGCGTTTACCCGCAACCGGTACTGGATACCTCCGCTGCGACCATGCATGGCGTGCACCAGTGGCTGGATTCCGCCGTCAATCAACTCGTTGCCCGGTAAGTAGGTTATGGAATTCACGACTCAACACCTGATCGCCCTGCTACCGCTGCTGGTCACCTGCGCCACGATAGTTGTGGTCATGCTGGCCATCGCCTGGAAGCGGCACCACTCCTGGACCTTCGGCCTTTCGGTCATCGGTCTGAACCTCGCCCTGCTTTCCATCGTCCCGGCACTCAAGGTCGCTCCCCTGGAAGTGACCCCGCTGATGATGGTCGACAACTTCGGCGCCTATTACATGGCGCTGGTCCTGGCCGGCACCCTCGCCTGCGTCACACTGATCCACGCCTACCTGGGCGGTGAGTCGGGCAAGGGCTATCCGGGCAACCGCGAAGAGATGTACCTGCTGATCCTCCTGTCCGCCGCTGGCGGTCTGGTGCTGGTCACCGCGCAGCACCTCGCTGGCTTGTTCATCGGCCTGGAACTGCTTTCGGTACCGGTATACGGCCTGGTGGCGTACGCTTTCTTCAACAAGCGTTCCCTGGAAGCCGGCATCAAGTACATGGTGCTGTCCGCCGCAGGCTCCGCCTTCCTGCTGTTCGGCATGGCTCTGCTCTACGCCGATGCCGGCAGCCTGAGCTTCAGCCAGCTGACCGCTGCAGGCACCTCCAGCGTGCTGTCCCAGCTCGGCATCGGCATGATGCTCATCGGCCTGGCGTTCAAGCTCTCCCTGGTTCCATTCCACCTCTGGACCCCGGACGTGTACGAAGGCGCCCCGGCGCCGGTGGCGGCGTTCCTGGCCACCGCCAGCAAAGTCGCCGTGTTCGCTGTTCTGCTGCGTCTGTACCAACTGTCCCCGGCCACCGCCGGTGGCTGGCTGAACGACCTGCTGACCGTCATCGCCATCGCCTCCATCCTCTTCGGCAACCTGCTGGCCCTGGTGCAGAACAATATCAAGCGTCTGCTGGGTTACTCCTCGATCGCGCACTTCGGCTACCTGCTGGTGGCACTGATCGCGAGCAAGGGCCTGGCCGTCGAAGCCATCGGTGTCTACCTGGCCACTTACGTGCTGACCAGCCTGGGCGCCTTCGGCGTGGTGACTCTGATGTCCACGCCTTACAGCGGCCGTGACTGCGACGCCCTGTACGAGTACCGCGGCCTGTTCTGGCGCCGTCCGTACCTGACCGCCGTGCTCACCGTGATGATGCTGTCCCTGGCCGGCATCCCGCTCACCGCTGGCTTCATCGGCAAGTTCTTCGTGATCGCCGCCGGTGTCCAATCCGGCCTGTGGTGGCTGCTGGGCGCCATGGTCCTGGGCAGCGCCATCGGCGTGTTCTACTACCTGCGCGTCATGGTTACCCTGTTCCTGGTCGAGCCGAACCTGCGTCGCCACGACGCCGACCTGCACTGGGCCCAACGTGCCGGCGGCATCATGCTGCTGTTCGTCGCCCTGCTGGCGTTCTTCCTCGGCGTCTACCCGCAGCCGCTGCTGGACCTGGTCCAGCACTCAGGTCTGGTGGCCCTGGCCAACTAAGCGGAACCCGAGAAACGAAAACCCGGCCTTGTGCCGGGTTTTTCGTTCCTGGCGGAGAGCACACCCGCCTATGGCAGCATTACTTTCTTGCCCGCCTCGGTGAACAGGTCCCAACTCGCAACGAACAATGCCGCGATCAGCGGGCCGATGACGAAGCCGTTGAGGCCGAACAGCGACAGCCCGCCCAAGGTGGAAATCAGCACCAGATAGTCCGGCATGCGCGTGTCCTTGCCCACCAGCATCGGCCGCAGAAAATTGTCCACCAGGCCGATCACGAGGATGCCGAACAGCGCCAGACCCACACCTTCCCAGAGCGCTCCATTAAGCACGAAGAACAGCGCCACGGGCCCCCAGATCAGGCCGGCACCCACCAGTGGCAGCAGGGACAGAAATGCCATCATGACGCCCCAGAACACCGGGCTCTGGATATCCATGAACCAGAACACCAGGCTGCCCAGCGCCCCCTGGACAATGGCGACCACTATGTTGCCTTTGACCGTGGCGCGTACCACGCGGGTGAATTTGATCTGCAATCGACGCTTGTGCTGCTCGCCGAGGGGTATGGCCATGCGCACGTTGCGCGCTACTTCGTAGCCATCGCGGAGAAAGAAGTACAACAGGTAGAGCATCACGAAGAAGCCCGCCACCGCCTCGAAGGTGTTCTGGCCGATGGCGAAAGCCTTGGTAGCGAGGAACTGGCTGCCCTGCAGCATCCCGCTGACGATGCGGTCACGCAGACCGTTGAAATTGCCAATGCCCAGGCGATCCAGCTGACGCTGGAGGAATCTCGGCAGCAACTCCCTGAATTGGTTCACGTACGCGCCAATATCCAGCTCTCCGGACTCGAGCCGGTGGTAGAAGTCCGCGCCTTCCTGCACCAACATCAGGCCGATGAGCAATACCGGCAGCACCGCTACCACCAGGCAGAGGAACAGCGTGATCATCGCCGACAGATTGCCCCGTCCACCCAGACGCAGTGCAAGCTGGCGCTGCAAAGGGCTGAAGATCACCGCCAGCACCACTGCCCAGAAAACCGCTCCGTAGAAAGGCAGCAGAATCCAGCAGAAAGCTAGCGATACCACCACAAGAAGGAGGATCAGGGTACGGCTGTGCATTTGCCGCTGAGAAGCCATGGCAGTGCCGCAGGGTGAAGAGAACCTACAGCGTTAGTCCGCAGCGAGTCGGGAAAAGTGCTAAGTGTTTTTTTGGCGCCTGTCGGGGTCAGCCGCAGGGTCGCGGGTCAGAATGCCGACGTGTTTTGCCCCTATAAGGGGCATCTCGAAGCAGACGGGAAAATCGTAGCCCGGACTCACCGCCGCACGAGTAGGAGCGAGCTTGCTCGCGAAATAGCGCGCTCGGACTCTTCGCGAGCAAGCTCGCTCCTACGAAGGGATCTGCCGATCAGATACGGAACTGGCGAACCAGTCCGCCGAGGCTATCGCCCAGTCGCGACAGGCTACGAGCGGTCTCGGCGCCGTGGCGGGTTTCTTCCGCCACGCTGTCCACCGCAACAGCGATCTGGTGGACGCTGCGATTGATCTCTTCAGCTACCGCAGTCTGCTCTTCAGCCGCACTGGCGATTTGCGCGTTCATCGCATTGATAGTCCCGATCAGCCCGGCAATGGCATCCAGCGACGCACCGGCCTGGTTCGCTTGGCTGCTGGTGGTATCTCCCGCATCGCTGGAACGACGCATGGCCGTCACGGCGTCCTGGGTACCCTGTTGCAGACGGTCGATCATGCCCTGGATTTCCTGCGTGCTCTGCTGGGTGCGACTAGCCAGCGCACGCACCTCGTCCGCGACCACGGCAAAGCCCCGCCCCGCCTCACCGGCACGGGCCGATTCGATGGCAGCATTGAGCGCCAGCAAGTTGGTCTGCTCGGCGATGGAGCGAATCACGCCAAGCACGCTGACGATGGACTGGACATCCTGTTGCAGGCTGTCCAGAGACACGCCGCTGCTGCGGATATCGCCCACCAGAGCATGAATTCGAGTAATGCTGCCATCTACCACCTGCTTGGCGGCCTGGCCCTCCTGGTCGGTCTGCTGCGCGGCCTCGGCGGCCCCCTGGGCACTCCTGGCCACTTCATGGGCGGCGGCAGACATCTCGTTGATTGCCGTCGCCACCTGATCGGTTTCCTGGCGCTGGCGCTCCATGGCCTGCTCGGAACGCTGGGCCTGGGCCGCCACCTCGCCCACCAGGCTGGTGAGCTGGCCAGTCATGTCGACGATCTGACGCACCAGACCGTGAATCTTCTCGACGAAACGGTTGAAGGAGCCCGCCAGCTCACCCAGTTCGTCCTGGCTGTCCACTGCCAGACGGCGGGTCAGGTCGCCTTCGCCAGCAGCGATGTCATCCAGGTTGGCCTTGATGCGCTGCAACGGACGCACCAGGGCGTTGGCCAGGCCCAGGCCGACGAGGCCGAAGATCACCAGCAGCACTGCGGCGATTACTGCCACGCTGGTCACGATAGTGCTTACGCGCTCGTCGATTTCTCCTTCCACCTCGGCCACCTGCGCAGCCACGCCATCGAGGTTAACTGCGGTGCCCAGCGCAATGTCCCACTTGGGCAGGTAATAGCTGTAACCCAGCTTGGGAACCAGGACGCTCTCGTTCCCCGGCAATGACGAGCTGTACTCGACATAGTTGGAACCGTCCTTGGCCACTGCCACCAGACGGTCGTTCACCGCAACGCCGTTCGGGTCCTTGCGACCGGTGAAGCTCTTGCCTACGTCCACCGGGCTATCGCCGCGGAACAGGCGAACCACCTGCGAGTCGTAACCGAAGAAGTAGCCGTCCTTGCCGTACTTGATTTTCGACAGGATGGCGATTGCCTGGTCGCGGCTGGCGGTGTCGCCGGGCGCGGATGCGTCATAGAGCGCCTGCACCGATCCCAAGGCTATCTGCATGTAGTTCCTGAGCTCCAGGCGACTCTCCGCAATCAGGCGCTCGCGGGTGTTCTTGACCTCGTTTTCGGCCAGGCTGTGGATCACCTTGGTCACGGCGCCAGACAGCACGAGCGCGAAGAGGATCACCGGCACCAGGGCCAGCAGCAACAGTTTGGTCTTCAGAGTCAAACGCATCGAGCAATCCTCGGAAAGCAGGGCCAGAACGCACAGCGGGGTTGTCGATATATCGGCAACCCCGCTCGTACCTTAAGCGACCGCTGAGTCGAAATAACTAAACGAACACCAGCGGTGGCGCGCCCTACAGCACCATCGCCGCAACCCAGCCGAAGGCCAGCAACGGCAGGTTGTAGTGCAGGAAGGTCGGCACCACGGTGTCCCAGATATGGTTGTGCTGGCCATCCACATTCAGGCCGGCGGTAGGGCCCAGGGTCGAGTCGGAAGCCGGAGAACCGGCATCACCCAAAGCACCAGCAGTGCCGACAATGCTGACAATGGCCAGCGGGCTGAAACCCAATTGCACGCACAGCGGCACAAAGATGGCCGCGATGATGGGCACCGTGGAGAAGGATGAACCAATGCCCATGGTCACAAGCAGACCCACCAGCAGCATCAGCAGCGCACCGAGCGCCTTGCTGTGGCCGATCCAGCCTGCGGAGGCGTCCACGAGTGTCGCGACGTGACCGGTTTCACGCATCACCTCGGCAAAGCCCGAGGCGGCAATCATGATGAAGCCGATCATCGCCATCATCTTCATGCCTTCGGTGAACAGATCGTCCGTCTCTTTCCAGCGCACCACGCCGGACACCGAGAAAATCACGAAGCCCAGCAGCGCACCGATGATCATCGAATCCAGCAACAGCTGCACCACGAAGGCACTCACGATCGCCACGCCCGCCACACCCAGGCTCAATGGGTTGTATGCAACGCTGACCTGTTCGGCCTGGGCAATGCGTTCCAGGTCATAGATGCGCTTGCCGCGATAGCTGATGAACACCGCAATGAGAAGACCGGCGACCATGCCCAGTGCCGGTATCAACATCGCCTCGGTGACATTCACACCGGTAACGTCCACGCCACTTTTCACCACATTCGCCAGCAGAATCTCGTTCAGGAAGATGTTCCCGAACCCCACTGGCAAGAACATGTAAGGCGTGATCAGGCCGAAGGTGATCACACAGGCGATCAGGCGGCGGTCGATGGCCAGGCGCGTCAATACATATAGAAGTGGCGGTACCAGCAGCGGAATGAACGCGATATGGATTGGCAGGATGTTCTGCGAGGAGATCGCCACGCACAGCAGCAACGCCACCAGGCCCCATTTCAGTGCACCGCCCTCGTTGGCCTCCTGCTTGCCCACCAGCGCCAGGGCTTTGTCGGCCAACGCGTGGGCCAGGCCGGAACGAGCGATGGCCACGGCGAATGCGCCCAGCAACGCGTAGGACAGCGCCACGGTGGCACCGCCACCTAGACCTTTGTTGAAAGCCGCCAGGGCGCCGTCGACGCCCAGACCACCGACCATGCCGCCCGCCAGTGCACCAATGATCAGGGCCACCACCACATGTACCCGGCACAGGCTGAGGACCAGCATGATCCCCACCGCCGCCACTACCGCATTCATCGCCACTCCTCGGTTCTTCGAGCCTTGCCAGCCAAGGACTCTGCCGCAAAAAAAAGCGCGCACTCTGCCGAAAGCGGCCCCTCCTGTCAAAAGCGTTCGGAATATTGGTCGGAGTGTGCATAATTCTTGCCTGCAAATTGCGCCCTCGTGCATTCCGCACGGCTATTCGTCGTCTTTGCGTCAAGAAATCGCCAGCCGCGCCGACAACGAATGAAGTTCCGACGAGACAGAAGGAAGCCCCAATGCCGTTCAATCGCCTGTCCATCCAGTGGAAGATCACCCTGCTGGCCGGACTCTGCCTGCTGGCCATCGTGACCCTGCTGGTCGGTTCGTCCCTGTACCAGTCCAAGCGCAGCGCCAGCCTGGTGAAAGCCGACAGCAGCCAGATGCTCAACCAAAGCGCCCGACAGAGCCTGCAAGCTCGTTCGGAACTCCAGGCCATCCGCATCCAGCGCTACTTCATGGACAACTATCAGTACGGCAAAGGCTTCTCGCGTCAGGTCCTGTTCCTCAAGGAACAGGCTGAAAAACGCTTCCTCGACGCCTTTGACCTGCGCGAAGACCTGACCCGCCAGGTGCGCACCAGCCTGGAGGCGAATCCGGAGATCCTGGGGCTGTACCTGGTCTTCGAACCCAACGCCCTGGACGGCAAGGACGAACTCTTCGTCGACCAGGCCGAGCTCGGTAGCAACGACAAGGGGCGCTTCTCCCTGTACTGGTCCCAACCGACTCCCGGCAAGCTCGAATCCGAGTCGATGACCGAGGAACTGCTCGCCGACAGCAGCACCGGCCCCAGCGGCGCGCCCTATAACGCCTGGTACACCTGCCCGATGAAAACCGGCCAGGCCTGTGTGCTGGACCCCTACTTCGATAACGTGGGCGACCGCCAGGTACTGATGACCAGCATTGCCTTCCCGCTGCAACTGAACGGCAAGACCGTTGGCGTCATGGGCCTGGACATCAGCCTGGAGAGCCTGCAGCAACTGAGCATGGCCGGTAATCGCGAGCTCTATGACGGCAACGGCCACGTCAGCATCATCAGCCCAGCTGGCCTACTCGCCGGCCACAGCCGCGATGCCAGTCTGCTCAGCGCCAAACTGGACAAGGCCTTCGGTGACAAGGCAGCGGAACTTGCCAGCAATCTGCAGGCTGGCAAATCCGCGGAAATGGAGCACGACGGCATGCTGCGCGTGATGCAGCCGTTCAAGCCGATCCCCACCGCCGCGCCCTGGAGCGTATTGCTGGAAGTTCCCGAGAAGGTCCTGCTGGCACCGGCCCTGAAACTGGATGCCAAACTCGACCAGCAGAACGACACCGCCAACCTCACCGGCCTGCTGATCGGCCTCGTCGCCGGCGTCGCCGGCCTGCTGCTGGTATGGCTCACCGCCCGTGGCGTGACCCGGCCGATCCTAGGCGTGGCCAGTATGCTGAAGGACATCGCCAGTGGCGAAGGCGACCTGACCCGCCGCCTGGACTACGCCCGCCAGGACGAACTGGGTGAACTGGCCGGCTGGTTCAACCGCTTCCTCGACAAGCTGCAGCCGATCATTGCCGACGTGAAACGCTCGGTGCAGGACGCCCGCAGCACCGCCGACCAGTCCGCCGCCATCGCCAGCCAGACCAGCGCCGGCATGCAGCAGCAGTACCGCGAAGTGGACCAGGTGGCCACCGCCTCCAACGAGATGAGCGCCACCGCCCAGGACGTCGCCCGCAGCGCCGCCCAGGCCGCCGAAGCCGCGCGGGGGGCCGACCACGCCACCCAGGAAGGCCTCGGCGTGATCGGCAAGACCACCAGCGCCATCGAGCAACTGGCCAGCGAAATGAGTGCGGCCATGGAAGAGGTGCAGGCGCTGGCCAACAGCAGCGAGCAGATCGGCTCGGTGCTGGAAGTGATCCGCGCCATCGCCGAGCAGACCAACCTGCTGGCGCTCAACGCGGCCATCGAGGCGGCGCGTGCCGGCGAGGCCGGCCGCGGCTTCGCGGTGGTGGCCGATGAAGTGCGCAACCTGGCCAAGCGCACCCAGGACTCGGTGGAGGAAATCCGCCAGGTGATCGAGGGCCTGCAGAACGGCACGCGCGAGGTGGTCGGTTCGATGCACAGCAGCCACCGCCAGGCCCAGGGCAGCGTCGAGCAGGTGGAACAGGCGGTGACTGCGCTGCAACGCATCGGCGAAGCGGTGACGGTGATCACCGACATGAACCTGCAGATCGCCAGCGCCGCCGAGGAACAGAGCGCGGTGGCCGAGGAGATCAACCGCAACGTGGCGGCGATCCGCGACGTCACCGAATCGCTCTCCGGCCAGGCCGAGGAGTCCGCCCAGGTCAGCCAGGCGCTGAACCGCCTGGCCAACCACCAACAGGGGCTGATGGCGCAATTCCGCGCCTGACCTCCCTCACCCCCACCCCTCTCCCAGAAGGCGAGGGGTGACGCGCGCCGGCGACTTCGTACCCGCCAGCAACGCTCCGCTCTTCTGTCGGGGCAATTTCAATCGCCAAGCAGGCCGCAGGTCTGCCCTGCGAACACCCAGCGACACCTGGCTTCCCTCACCCCCAGCCCTTCACCCTGAGGGCGAGGGAGCTGTCCGTGCGCACCGATATGTATGTGCTCGGATCCTGTAGAAGCGAATTCATTCGCGAAAGCAGGACGCACTCCTCCCTTTCCGAATCCTGTCACCATCGGCACATCAAACTGGCGTCAGATCGCTTGCCGCCGATCGGCACCCCGGCTAGCCTGCCTGCGGTCTAAACAAGGAACCCCCAGATGCTGAACATCGTCCTGATCGCCGGCTCCAGCCGTGCAAACAGCCAATCGGGCAAGGTCGCCCGCTTCGTCCGCCAGCGCCTGATCGACCTCGACAAGGTGAGCCCCACATCCTGCAACATCATCGACCTCGGCGAAGGTCCGCTGCCGCTGTGGCCGGCCGAGAACACTGGTCCCTGGAGCGAATACCAGCAGCAGCTGCGCGACGCTGACGCGGTGGTAGTGATCGCCCCCGAGTGGAATGGCATGGCCTGCCCGGCCATCAAGAACTTCTTCATCTACGCCAGCAAGGCCGAACTGGCGCACAAGCCGGGCCTGCTGGTGGGCGTCTCCTCCGGGATCGGTGGTGGCTACCCCATCAGCGAGCTGCGCGCTTCCAGCTACAAGAACTGCCGTCTCTGCTACCTGCCGGAGCACCTGATCGTTCGTGGCGTGGAAAAAGTGCTGAACGACGTCGAGCCGGTGAGCGAAGACGACCAGCGCATCCGTGCCCGCATGGACTACGACCTGGACATCCTCGCGCGCTACGCGGTAGCCCTGAAGCCAGTGCGCGAAGCCATCGACATGAGCATTCCGGCCTTCGCCAACGGCATGTGATCACGCCGCCCTGGGTCGTGCGGCCCTTGTGGGAGTGAATTCATTTGCGAAGGGTGGCAAAGCCACCCCCCACCCGCTCGAGCATCGCGAAACCTACAACAACTGATGCTTGTGCAGCAGCCTGTAGAAGGTCGGCCGCGACACCCCCAGCACCTTGGCCGCGTGGCTGAGGTTGCTGCTGTAGTGAGCCAACGCATCACACAGCGCCTGGTACTCCGCCCGGCGTTTGTAGTCCTCCAGCGTCCCTAGCAGCGCGCCATCCATCGGGGCGCTCTGCAGTCCCAGGTCGGCCGCTTCGATAGGCCCGCTTTCCGCCAGTGCATAGCCGCGCCGGACTCGGCTGGCAAGCTCGCGCACATTACCAGGCCAGCGGTGGCGAACCATGGCAGCGAGCGCCTCTTCGCTGAAATGACTGGGTCGACGCCCCGCCTCCAGGCTGTAGAGATCGGCGAAGTAGCCTGCCAGTAGCGCAATGTCTCCCTGGCGCTTGCGCAGCGGGGTGATCATCAGGCGATTCTGATCCAGCCACTGACGCAACCCCGGATGGAAATGCCCCTGCTCTACCAGTTCGCCCAGTTCCTCTCGCGCCGACGCCAGGACACGGATATCCAGGGGCATCACTTCCCCATCGGCGTGACGCAGGGTCCGGGAGCGCAGGCAAGTCAGCAAACGCTCCTGCTGGCCAGTGGGCAGCTCATGGATCGCATCGAGGAATAGCGTGCCGCCATTGGCCGACGCCACCTTGCCCTGATGGCCGAATAACAGGCTCGCGGTTTCCGGCTCAGGCAGTACGCCGCAGTTGAAACTGACAAAGGGGCCGGCCACCCGTCGCGACATGCGATGTAGGGTGCGGGCTACCAGCTCCTTGCCGCTACCGCTTTCACCGAGGATAAGCACTGGTTTCTCGCTCGGTCCCAGACGCGCCAGCTGCTTGCGCAAATCGCGTAGCGGACGGCTCTGGCCCAGCAGTTCGTGCTGGTCGCCTCGACGATTGCCGATGCCCCGCAGGCGGGCGATGCCGAACGCACGGCCCAGCAGACCCTGCAGACGCGGCAAGTCCACGGGAAGCGCCAGGGCATCGAAGAACCACTCACCTATGAACTCATCCAGACCGGGCACGGGTTCGCCCAACGGGTCGACCAGGGCAATCCATTCCGTGCCACTGCGACTGATCAGGTTCTTGACCCCTTCCGGGCGTGTCAGGTGGTCGCTGCGCAAGCGCAACAACCCGATGTCGTAGGTAGCTGCCAGGGCCTGGTCGAGGTTCTGACTGGACACCGACCAACCGGCTTCTTCCAGACGCGGCAACATTCGCCGGCAGTGATCGCATGGGTCGACCAGCAGTAGACGTCTCGGTGCAGAGGAGATCGCTTCCAAGATAAACCTTCCTTGACGCCAAAAAATTGCTTTATCAATAAAAACAACAGCTTGTGGACGCTACTTGTAACGCTAGCAAGAACTTTGACGCTCTATGGAACGTTTCTCTATAAGCGCAATTTCGCTGCGCGCTTAAGGTGGGATAGGCCCCTCTTAAGCGTCTCGACAGCGTGTCAATCAAGGCCAATACTCGGGCGATTCCTTCCCTGCCTTGCAGGACCCTGCCATGAACCTGCTTCTGCGTGAGGCCAGGCTCGACGACTTGTCGGCACTGGTGGAGCTCGAGAGTCGCTGCTTTGAGGTACCCCGCCTCAGCCGGCAGCAGTTCCGCTGGATGATCCTGGAAGCCAATGCCAGCCTGGTGGTGTCCGAGGGCGATGGCCATGCCCTCCTCGGCTATGCCCTTGCTCTCTTCCGTCGGGGTAGCAGCCTTGCCCGCCTGCACTCCATCGCCACCGACCCGCGTGCCCGTGGCAACGGCATCGGCCAGCGTCTGCTGGTCGCCGCGGAAGCCAGTGCCCGCGAACACGACTGCGCCTACCTGCGGCTGGAGGTATGTCCGGACGACCGCCAGGCAGTGAGCCTGTTCGAGCGCAACGGCTACAGCAACCTTGGGCTGCTCACTGACTTCTTCCCCGACCATCGCGAAGCACTGCGCATGGAGAAGCGTGTAGTCCAGCACCCGCAGGCGCTGCATCGGCCAGTCCCGTATTACGGCCAGACCACCGAGTTCACCTGCGGCCCGGCCTGTCTGTTGATGGCCATGGGCGCACTGGACGGGGGCGTGCCCGGCAACCATCAGGACGAACTGCGCCTGTGGCGCGAGGCCAGCAGCGTGCATATGCAAGGCGGCCACGGCGGCTGCAGCCCGCACGGCCTCGCGTTGGCCGCCTGGCGTCGGGGCTTCCGGGTCAGGCTGGAGCTGAGCGACCGGGGCCCGCTGTTTCTCGAAGAGGAGCGCAACGCCGGCAAGCGCGAGGTTATTCGCCAGGCCCATGAAGACTTCTGTAGCGCCCTGCAGGACACCGACATCGAGCAGCATCTGGGCGACGAGCTGGATCTGAAGCCGCTACTGGAGGCAGGGGGCCAGCCTTTGGTGCTGGTGGATGGTCATCGCCGCAGCCGCAGCCGGGCGCCACACTGGATCCTGGTTACCGATTGCGACCGCAATTTCATCTACCTGCACGACCCCAACGCCGAGCGCAGCCTGCAACGACACCCCCAGGACTGCCAGCATGTACCGGTGCCTCACCGCGAGTTCGAACGCATCAGCCGCTTCGGTCAGGGCAAGCGCCGCGCGGCGGTCGTGCTTTATCCACGCGGGACTTAGCACTATTGCGTAGTAGCACCTTGCCAATACCCCTACCGATTGGCATAAGGTAGGTAATTTCGTCAAGTTACAGGGAAGTATCTGATGCGCGTCCTACGCCGTGTCCTATGGTTGGTGCTTGTTCTCCTGCTCGCCGGCCTGGCGGTCGTCCTCTACTACATCGCCAACCCCAACCTTCCGGCCTACCAGGTGCCCAGCCAGCTGCACTACCAGGCGCAGTGGAGCGACCAGGAGCGCCAGACCTACTACTACACCCCTCAGGGCACTACGGTTAAAGGTCTGCGCTACGAGTGGTTCACAGCTTTGGAACTGCCCTTCTCCCAGGACAAGTTCGCCCGCCCTGAGTACCTGGCGCGTTTCGGTTTCCTGGTCGACCCACAACAGAAAGCCACGCCACTGAACCCCGGCAACCTGCCGGTGGGCATGGCACGCCACGAGGACGAGAAAACCGGCGCGCAGTATCTGGATATCAGTTGTGCCGCCTGCCATACCGGCGAGTTGCGCTACAAGGGTCAGGCCGTGCGTATCGACGGTGGCGCTGCACTGCACTCCCTGGCGTCCACCGTGCCGACCCTGCGCGGCGGCAGCTTCGGCCAGGCGCTTGGCATGAGCATGGCGTTCACCTACTACAACCCGCTGAAGTTCAGCCGCTTCGCCGAACAGGTACTGGGCGAGCGCTACCCGGAGGGCAAGAAGGAACTGCGCAGCGAGTTCAAGCAAGTCCTCGACCGCCTGCTCGGCACCGCCTGGAACGATACCCATCGTGGGCTGTACCCCACCGAAGAAGGTTTCGGCCGCACCGATGCCTTCGGCCGTATCGCCAATAGCGTCTATGGCGACGCCATAAGCCCGGACAACTACCGCATTGCCGATGCCCCGGTGAGCTACCCGCACCTCTGGGACATCTGGAAGTTCGACTGGGTGCAGTGGAACGGCTCTGCCATGCAACCCATGGCCCGCAACATAGGCGAAGCGCTAGGCGTGGGTGCCAGCCTGCACCTTTTCCAGGCGGACGGTGGCCAGGTGCCGGAAGCCGACCGCTACGCCTCCAGCGTGCGCGTGCGTGATCTCCATACCCTCGAGGAAACCCTGAAGAAACTCGCCCCGCCCACCTGGCCGGAGGCCATCTTCGGCAAGGTAGACCTGGCCCGTGCGAGCCAGGGCCGCGCCCTCTTCGTCGAGAACTGCGCTTACTGCCATGCCCCCAACGTGGTGCCGCTCGAGCAACGCATGGCGCCCGGCCGCGACCCGGAATGGCACATGCGTATCGTGCCCGTCGACATTGTTGGCACCGACTCCACCACGGCCGACAACATCGCCGATCACCGCTTCGACATCAGCAAGCTGGGCTGGACCCGCGAACAACTGGCCAAGCTCGACGTGAAACTATTCGGCGCAAGTCTGGAGCAGGTGGACTTCAGCAAGGTTTCCAGCGCCAAGGGCCTGGCCTATATCACCTCCTTCGTAGAGGAGCAGGCCTACAAGCAGGCCGGCATCTCCGGCGAAGAGCGCGCGAACATGGACGGCTTCGGCCTGCCCATCGGCGTGCAGGAGAAGCGCGGCTACAAGGCTCGCCCCCTGGATGGCATCTGGGCGACACCACCATTCCTGCACAACGGCTCGGTTCCGACCCTGTTCCAATTGCTCTCTCCCATCACCGAGCGGGCCAGTCAGTTCCATGTCGGCAGCTTCGAGTACGACCCGAAGTTCGTCGGATTCCAGACCACGGCCTTCCCCGGAAGCTTCCTGCTGGATACCTCGATCAAGGGCAACGGCAACCACGGCCACGAGTTCCGTGATGGTTGCCGCAAGGACGGCGTGATCGGCCGCGCCCTGTCCCCGGACGAACGACTGGCGCTGATCGAGTACCTCAAGGTGCTGGGTGACCCGACGCAGGAAAGCCAGCTCACCCCCGTCCAGGCCAAGCCGTGGAATCCCGGCCCGGACTGCCAGGGCTGAGCCCTCGCCCCTACCACGCAGAACAAGGACCCAAGCTCCCATGCTCAAGCGTTTCTGGCTCTGGCTCGGCCGACTACTCGGCAAGCTCACTCTCTTCGTGCTGGTGGTCGGCCTGGTCGGCTGGCTGGCTGGCGAGGCCTATTACGGCTGGAAATTCTCCGGTCCGGTGCCAAGCGAGGAGGTCATCCCTGCCGATGAGGCGGCACAGACCCGCGCCATCATCGACGACGCCGTCCGCATCGTCGAACAGCACCGCGACAACACCCGCGTACTGCGCGACGCCCACGCCAAGGCCCATGGTTGCGTGAAGGCGCAGGTCAGCGTCGTGCCCGACCTCGATCAAGGCCTGCGCGCCGGCGTCTTCGCCGAACCGGGCAAGACCTGGGAAGCCTGGATTCGCCTGTCCAATGGCAACGCCTTCCCGCAGTTCGACAGCGCGCGGGACGCTCGCGGCATGGCCATCAAACTGCTCGACGTGCCCGGCGAGAAACTGATGAAGAGCCCGACGCACACCAACGAGCAGGACTTCGTGATGTTCAACCATCCGGTGTTCTTCGTTCGTGACGTGGCCGAGTACCGGCAGAACTTCAACGCCCAGGCCAACGGCGAGAAGGTCGGCGCCTTCTTCCCCAGCTGGGACCCGCGCACCTGGGAGATCCGCCACCTGGTCATCGCCCTGAAGACCCTGGCCCCGGCACCGGACAGCCCGGTCAGCGCGACCTACAGCTCCATCTCGCCGTACAAGCTGGGCGAGGCGAACATCAAGTACCGCGTCATTCCCGACCCGCAAAGCTGCCCGCCGTATGAGCTGCCCGAACAGAACACCGCGCTCCCCAACTTCCTGCGCAACGCCCTGTACCAGCAACTGTCCCTTGACCGTGTGCCGGCCTGCTTCGCATTCCAGGTGCAGAAGCAGAATGCCCAGCACTACATGCCGATCGAAGACACCAGCGTCGAGTGGGACGAGTCCGTCTCTCCCTTCGTGACCGTCGCCACCATCAAGGTTCCGGCCCAGGATTTCGACAGCCGCGAACAGAACCTTGCCTGTGACAACCTTTCCTTCAACCCCTGGCACGGCCTGCCGGAGCATCGCCCCATCGGCGGCATCAACCGCCTGCGCAAGGCGGTGTACGAAGCCGTGAGCGCGTATCGCCATGAGCGCAATGGAGCGTCCGACGCGACCAGCCGTTGAGGACATACCTGTGGGAACGAATTCATGCGCGAATAAATTCGCTCCCACACTCAAAGACTGCACGCTCCGCCATCCCCACCCATCAGCCCAGCCAGGCCGCGTCTCGCGGCGGTGCTAGCCTTTTCTCTTACCTGCCGGGCGCCCACAGCCCGCCCGGTGCATTGCCTACGGGCCACCCCATCAATCGCGGAACCAGCCCGAGGCCAGCCCGGCTGCCCGCTCCGTCTTCGCCAAGAAGCCCGCTCCGGACAGCGAACATCTACCGGTCACGGAGTCCAGGCCATGGCCCAATATCGCGATGCCCTGCCACAACTGGAGGGTGAACTATTCCTGACCGATGGTGGCATCGAGACCACCCTGGTCTTCCACGAGGGGCTTGCCCTCCCCGACTTCGCAGCCTTCGTGCTGCTCAACTACCCGGATGGCCAGGAAGCCCTGCGCAAGTACTTCCGCACCTATTGCGCCATCGCCAGCCACTACGGCACCGGCCTGATCCTGGAAAGTCCGACCTGGCGCGCCAATCCCGACTGGGCCAGTCACCTCGGCTTCACCCCCCAGGGACTGGCCGAGGCCAACCGCCAGGCCATCGCCCTCCTGGACGAGCTACGTAGAGAAGTGGAAAGTGGTCGCACTCCCGTGGTTGTAAGCGGCTGTGTCGGTCCCCGGGGAGATGGGTATATCGCCGATGAGACCATGGATGAGTACGAGGCCCAGCAGTACCACAGCGAGCAGATCGGCGTGTTTGCCGAAACCTCCGCCGACATGATCACCGCCATGACCATGAACTATGTGGAGGAAGCGCTGGGTATCGCCCTTGCTGCACGCGCGGCACAGATGCCCGTGGCTATCGCCTTCACGGTGGAAACCGATGGCAGGCTGCCCACCGGCCAGGACCTGAAAGAAGCCCTCGAACAGGTCGACAGGGCCACGGCCTCCTACCCGGCCTACTACATGATCAACTGCGCCCACCCTGACCATTTCGAGGATGTGCTCGTTCCTGGAAGCCGCTGGGTGCAACGCATACGCGGACTGCGCGCCAATGCCTCGCGCAAGAGCCATGCCGAGTTGAACGAGGCCATCGCGCTTGACAGCGGCGACCCCGAGGAGCTTGGCGCACAATATGCCTGGCTGCGCCAGCGCCTGCCGCACATCAATGTCATGGGTGGTTGCTGCGGCACCGACCACCGCCATATCGAGCAGATGGCCAAGGCGTGCAAGCCGCTGTTCCGTGCAGCGTTGTAGGGTGGCGCGATCCTTGTGGGGGCGATTTCAATCGCTATGGGCCGCTCAGCGATCCTGGACATTGGCGGGCAGGACTTCGTCCTGCTCAGCAACTGAAGTCACCCTCACAAGGCAGCCATCTCCTTTGCACGCATTCCCTTGCACCTGGCTTTCCCGTCGAAAATACCCGACTAAAGACGTCAACTATGCTTTAGGTGAACACGCACGGCGTGAGGTCACCATGATCCGCTGGCTACTAAGCAGGCTCCTGTGCCTGGCCCTGATCGCTCCCGGCACGCTGCTGGCCGCGGGAAGCATCAGCGTGCTCTCCATCGACGGCCCCATTGGGCCTGCCACCGCCGACTACCTGACCCGGGGAATCGAACGCGCCGAGGAAGACAAGGCGCAACTGGTGGTCATCCAGATCGACACCCCTGGCGGCCTCGACACCTCCATGCGCAGCATCATCAAGGCGATACTCGCCAGCCCCGTGCCGGTGGCCAGCTTCGTCGCCCCCAGTGGCGCACGGGCCGCCAGTGCCGGCACCTACATCCTCTACGCCAGCCACATCGCGGCCATGGCACCAGGTACCAACCTGGGCGCAGCTACACCGGTGCAGATCGGCGGCATGCCCGGCCAACCTGAAGGCGACAAGCCTGCCGGCGGCAAGGACGAGAAGCCAAAAGACGACAAGACCGCGCCAGCGGGTAACGAGGAAACCCTGGCTCGCAAACAGGTCAATGATGCAGCGGCCTATATCCGCGGACTGGCGCAACTTCGCGGGCGCAACGCCGAGTGGGCCGAGCGCGCAGTGCGCGAGTCCGTCAGTCTCTCCGCCACCGATGCCCAGCGCCTGAAAGTAGTGGACCTGCTAGCCCGGGATGTACCGGACCTGCTCGCCAAACTGGACGGCAAGAACCTGGAAGTCGCCGGACAGAAAATCTCACTGGCCACCAATGGTGCGCGGCTGGTGCAGCACGAGCCGGACTGGCGCGCGCAGATCCTCGCGGTCATCACCAATCCCAGCGTGGCGCTGATCCTGATGATGATCGGCGTCTACGGCCTGATCTTCGAGTTCTCCAATCCCGGTAGTGGCGTTGGCGGCGTGATCGGCGGCATCTGCCTGATCCTCGCGCTCTATGCGCTGCAGCTGCTGCCGGTGAACTTCGCCGGCATCGCGCTGATCCTCCTGGGCATCCTGTTCATGGCGGCAGAAGCCTTCATGCCCAGCTTCGGCATTATCGGATTCGGCGGCATCGCCGCCTTCGTCGTCGGCGCAGTAATCCTGATCGACACCGAAGTTCCGGGCTACGGCATCCCGCTTTCGCTGATCATCACCGTGGCCCTGTCGAGCGCACTGGTGATCTTCGCCATCCTCGCCATGGCCGTTCGTTCCCGGCGGCGCGCACTGGTCAGCGGCGATGCCGGACTGGTGGGCAGCCAGACCACCCTGCTCGATCTCGGGGTGGACGACCCGCACATTGGCTGGGTCCAGTTGCAGGGCGAGCGCTGGCAGGTGCGCAGCGATGCCCCCTTGAGGAGCGGCCAGCGCGTGCGCGTGCTGGCACGCAATGGACTGCTGCTGGACGTGACGGCGGATGAGCGTCCGCCCAGAGGAGACTGAAACATGGCCTTTCCGCTGAGCTTTGCCACCCTCCTGTTCCTATTGATCGTCCTGGCGGTATCGGCCATCCGTGTCCTGCGCGAGTACGAGCGCGGCGTAGTGTTCCAACTCGGGCGATTCTGGAAGATCAAGGGGCCGGGGCTGGTTCTGATCATCCCGGCCATCCAGCAAATGGTTCGAGTCGACCTGCGAACCGTGGTCATGGACGTTCCGCCCCAGGACGTGATCTCCCGCGACAACGTCTCGGTGAAAGTCAACGCGGTGGTGTACTTCCGCGTGCTTGACCCGGAGCGCGCCATCATCCAGGTGGAGAACTTCCTCATGGCCACCAGCCAGCTCTCCCAGACCACACTGCGCGCGGTGCTCGGCAAGCATGAGCTGGACGAGATGCTGGCCGAACGCGAACGCCTGAACGTCGACATCCAGCAGGCGCTGGATGCTCAGACCGATGCCTGGGGGATCAAAGTCTCCAATGTCGAGATCAAGCACGTCGACCTCAATGAAACCATGGTTCGAGCCATCGCCCGCCAGGCCGAGGCCGAGCGTGAGCGGCGGGCCAAGGTGATCCATGCCGAAGGTGAGCTGCAAGCCTCCGAGAAGCTGATGCAGGCCGCCGAGATGCTTAGCCGCCAGGCCGGCGCCATGCAGTTGCGCTACATGCAGACGCTGAACGCCATCGCTGGCGACAAGACCAACACTATCGTCTTCCCGTTGCCAGTGGATTTGCTCGGTGGCATGAGCGATGACGGGAAGCAAAAGAACAGCAAGGATTGAGATATCGGCCCACACCCTGTTTTCCTCGCACTTTTCAGGGAGATTCCCTGAAAAGGCTCCCGTATTCGGCGGGGCCGCTATGCCGGGGTTTCTACACTTGTTCCAAGGACAACAAGAACCCTGGAGGTCGCCATGCGTATCGGAGTGCCGAAGGAGATCAAGAACCACGAGTATCGGGTCGGCCTGACCCCGCAATCTGTGGCCGAATTGACCCGCCTGGGGCATGAAGTCTGGGTAGAGACCAAGGCTGGAGCCGCCATTGGCTTCTCCGACGAGGACTACCAGGCCGCGGGTGCCAAGGTGGCCAGCAGCGCCGGCGAGGTCTTCGAGCAGGGCCAACTGATCGTCAAGGTCAAGGAGCCGCTCACCCAGGAGCGCGCCCGCCTGCGCCCCGAGCAGACCCTATTCACCTACCTGCACCTGGCACCGGACCGTCCCCAGACCGACGAACTGATCGCCTCCGGTGCCACCTGCATCGCCTACGAGACCGTCACCGACAGTCACGGCCGACTGCCGTTGCTCGCGCCCATGTCGGAAGTGGCCGGGCGCATGTCCATCCAGGCCGGCGCCAGCTGTCTGGAAAAAGCCAAAGGCGGCAGGGGCGTGCTGCTCGGCGGCGTACCCGGTGTAGCGCCGGCCAAGGTGGTGGTGCTGGGTGGCGGAGTCGTCGGCACCCATGCGCTGGCCATGGCGGTTGGTCTCGGGGCCAACGTCACCGTACTGGACAAGAGCGTTGATGCCCTGCGCCGGCTGGATTCCCTCTACGGCAATCGCATCACAACCCTCTATTCGACCCACAGTGCCTTGCGCGAACAGGTGTTGGCGGCGGACCTGGTGATTGGCGGGGTGCTCATTCCCGGCGCCGCGGCACCCAAACTGGTCACGGCCGAAATGGTGGCACGCATGCAGGATGGCGCGGTGATGGTGGACGTCGCCATCGACCAGGGCGGCTGCGCGGAAACCTCGCGGGCCACCACCCACGCCGAGCCCACCTACGTAGTGGATGGCGTCGTGCACTATTGCGTTGCCAACATGCCCGGCGCCGTGGCACGTACCTCCACCCTCGCCCTGAACAACGCCACCCTGCCCTTCGTCATCGCCCTGGCGCAGAAGGGAACACGCAAGGCCCTGGAAGACGACCTGCACCTGCGCCATGGCCTCAACGTTGCCAAGGGGCGACTCACCAATGGCAGCGTCGCCGCCGCGCATCATCTGGACTACGTGCATCTGGAGGAGATGCTCAAGCAGCTCTGACCCTTTTCGCGACTGAAGTCGCTCCCACAGGTGGTCCCTTGTGGGAACGACTTCAGTCGCGATGCTCGCCACGTCCCGACTCAAAGCTGTACATCCGAGCGTGGAAAACCTCCAGGCCACCTTGCGCGCCTGCGCCGACCTCGACCAGCAGGCCGCGCGCCTGCAACAGCTGGCGGGTAGCTTCCGCATCTGACAGCAGTAGGAGCGAGCTCGCTCGCGAAAGATCGTGCTCGGACGCTTCGCGAGCAAGCTCGCCCCTACAAGTGAGGTGCCAGATTCCGCGCTCAGGGCGACCGCTGTGGCACTATCTCGCTCTCCCACAGCGCCCAAGGATCGCCCCGCGTGGATTCCTCCGTCTTCCTCATGGTCATTACTGCCGCCGCGCTGCATGCCGGCTGGAATGCACTGCTGAAGATCGGTCTCGACCGCTTCCTCACCGCCTCCCTGATCCAGATCGCCGCCGGCCTGGTCGCGCTTCTCGCACTGCCCTTCGTGGCT
Source organism: Pseudomonas sp. JS3066 (assembly GCF_036328175.1). Taxonomy (NCBI): domain Bacteria; kingdom Pseudomonadati; phylum Pseudomonadota; class Gammaproteobacteria; order Pseudomonadales; family Pseudomonadaceae; genus Pseudomonas; species Pseudomonas sp. JS3066. Next base: position 2,206,977 of record NZ_CP143312.1, on the reverse strand, counting down.
GTGCCCAGGCTGGAAGCCTGGCCCTGGATCGTGCTCTCCGCGATTTTCCACATTGGCTACAACGTCTACCTGGCCCGCGCCTACCAGCATGGCGACCTCGGGCAGGTTTACCCGCTGGCGCGCGGCAGCTCGCCGCTGATGGTGGCGGCGCTGTCGGTGTTGCTGCTGGGTGACCGAATCAGCCTGGGTGAGCTGACGGGGCTACTGGTGCTGGTGGGTGGGATCTTGTTGATGGCAGTGCGCGGCGGTCGCGGCAAGGAGCCCCTCCATGCATCGCTGGTCGGCAGCGCCCTGATGACAGCGCTGTTCATCGCCGGCTACACGCTGTCCGATGCCACCGGGGCACGGAGCAATGGCGATGCGCTCTCCTACTCGATGTGGTTGTTCTCGGTGAACGCCCTGGTGATGGTCGTGGTAATCGCTATCACCAGAGGGTCTCGAACTTTCCTGCAACTGGGGCCCCACTGGCGTGGCGGCCTGGCGGGAGGGGCGATGTCGCTGGCGGCCTACAGCATTGCCATCTGGGCCATGACCCGGGCGCCGGTGGCGCTGGTCTCCGCATTGAGGGAAACCAGCGTGCTGTTCGCGCTGCTGATCGGTGCATTACTGCTCAAGGAGCCGGCGCCACCGATCCGCCTGCTGGCCTGCGGGGTGATAGCAGCAGGCGTGGCGATACTCCGACTGCTTTAGCCGCAGCTGAACTGTTTGACGACGTCAGTCGCGTCCACGTCGATGTTCAGGCGACGGGAGTTGTAGTCCATGGTGATCGGCTGGTTGGGACGCAGCACGCGAGCGGTTTCGGCACCGGACTGACGCTTGGCCTGCTCGACCAGTGCGACATTGGCGGTCTTGCCCACCAGGGCGGAGACCGCCGAGCTGTCGCAAGTGCCAGAGAGCGAAGGCGCAGCAGCGCTGGTGCTTTCTTCGGCTGCAGGCGCGTCGGGGGTTTCTGGTTTGTCGGTCGAGCTGCAACCGGCCAGGAGCAGGCCGGCAAAGGCAAGACTGAGAGAAATCGACTTGAAGTGCATACAACGGTCCTCTTTTGAACGAATGTCCTGGCGTGCGCCTGCAATGGAACGGCAAATGCGGCGGGGCTCCTGCCCGCCGGCGCACGGCGGGTGCATTCTATCCTCTGCCTTTGACTCCGGTCAGTCATGTGCGGCCTAATGCCCGGCCCCTGAAACGCGCCGAAACACTACATGTCCCATAACCCGAGCATCCGCCCCAGCGTCCTCCACCTGCCCCCGGGCAACTGGAGCACCGTGCTGGACTGCCTTTGCGAGCGCTTTCCTGCTATCGCCCGCGAGACCTGGGTGGAGCGTATGCACAGCGGCAAGGTGACGGATGGCGACGGCAACCGGATTGGGCCGGCGCATCCCTACCAGCTGGCATTACGAGTGCACTACTACCGCGAAGTGAAGGACGAGAAGATCATCCCCTTCGAGGAATCGGTGCTGCACGTCGATGAGCATCTGGTGGTAGCCGACAAGCCGCACTTCCTGCCGGTGATGCCTGCCGGCGAGTACGTCGAGGAAACCCTCCAGGCGCGCCTGACACGGCGCCTGGGCAATCCCCACCTGGTTCCCCTGCACCGCATCGACCGCCATACCGCCGGCCTGGTGCTGTTCTCCGCGAACCCGGCCAGCCGCAACATCTACCACGCGCTATTCCGCGACCGCGAAATCCACAAGCGCTACGAAGCCATCGCCCCGGCCCTGCCAGGATTGGACTTTCCACTCCTGCGGGAAACCCGCCTCGGCAAGGGCGAGCCCTTCTTCCGCATGCAGGAAATGGAAGGCGAGCCGAACACCCGCACGCGCCTGGATGTGCTGGAGAAGAATGGCGACCTCTGGCGCTACGACCTCTCGCCCATCACCGGCAAACAGCACCAGCTGCGGGTGCACCTGGCCGCCCTCGGCGCGCCGATCTGCAATGACGGCTTCTACCCGGAGCTGACCGACAAGGGCGGCTCGGACGACTACCAGCGCCCCCTCAAGTTGCTGGCCCGCAGCCTGGCCTTCGACGACCCCATCAGCGGCGAGTCGCGCCACTTCGAGAGCCAACTACGCCTGGACTGGTGACCACCCCGATCCAACTGCGCTTGACGGCGAATACGCCACGAATAATATTACAACCATAATTCAAGCGAGATATTACCGGGCTGGAAGGCTGCCCGTTGTCCACTAGTCTTCTGCTTTCCCCCTACGAATTCCTGACCGAGGTGAATCCATGAGTGCGTACGACGTGGTGGTGATAGGCGGCGGCCCAGGCGGCTACAACGCGGCGATCAAGGCCGGGCAACTGGGCATGAAGGTGGCCTGCGTCGAGGGTCGGGACACCCTCGGCGGCACTTGCCTGAACGTCGGCTGCATGCCGTCCAAGGCCCTGCTCCACGCATCCGAACTCTATGAAGCGGCCTCCGGCAAGGAGTTCGCCACCCTTGGGATTCAGGTCGAACCCAAGCTGGACCTCGCACAGATGATGAAACAGAAGGCCGAGAGCGTCGCCGCGCTGACCAAGGGCATCGAGTTCCTGTTCCGCAAGAACAAGGTGGAATGGGTCAAGGGCTGGGGCCGCATCGACGGCGCCGGCAAAGTCGTGGTGACCTCGGCCGACGGCCAGCAGCAGACGCTGGAGGCCCGCAACATCGTCGTCGCCACCGGCTCGGTGCCAAGTCCCCTGCCCGGCGTGACCATCGACAACGAGCGCATCCTCGATTCAACCGGAGCCCTGTCGCTGCCGGAGGTGCCCAAGCACCTTGTGGTGATCGGCGCTGGCGTCATCGGACTGGAGCTCGGTTCGGTCTGGCGTCGCCTAGGCGCCCAGGTGACCGTGGTCGAGTACCTGGGCCGCATCTGCCCTGGCCTGGACGAGGAAGCCGCGAAAACCCTGCAACGCTCCCTGATTAAACAGGGCATGACCTTCAAGCTCAGCTCCAAGGTCACCAGCGCCAAGTCGGACAAGACCGGCGTCGAGCTATCCATCGAGCCGGCCGCAGGCGGCCTTGCGGAGAATCTCAAAGCGGACTACGTGCTCGTCGCCATCGGCCGCAGGCCCTACACCGAAGGGCTGGGCCTGGAGACCGTGGGTCTGGCAACCGATAACCGCGGTGTGCTCACCAACGAACGCCACCAGACAACGGCTCCCGGTGTCTGGGTGATCGGAGACGTCACCTCCGGCGCAATGCTCGCGCACAAGGCCGAAGACGAAGGCATCGTCTGCATCGAGCGCATCGCCGGACAGGCTGCCGAGGTGAACTACAACCTAATCCCGAGCGTGATCTATACCCGCCCGGAAGTGGCCAGCGTAGGCAAGAGCGAAGAACAGTTGAAGGCTGAAGGCCGTCCCTACCGCGTCGGCAAGTTCCCCTTCACCGCCAACAGCCGGGCCAAGATCAACCATGAGACCGAAGGCTTCGTGAAGGTCCTGGCGGACGAGCGCACGGACGAAGTGCTGGGTGTGCACATGGTTGGTCCGAGCGTCAGCGAAATGATCGGCGAGTACTGCGTGGCCATGGAGTTCTCAGCTTCGGCCGAAGACATCGCCCTCACCTGCCACCCGCACCCGACCCGCTCCGAAGCCCTGCGCCAGGCCGCGATGGATGTGCACGGTGCGGCGATGCAGGCCTGATCCCACGTTCACCCTCGGAGGATGGGCCGAGCCCGCGCGCAGGGTTTTCGCGTCCCATCCTACGGGTCAGCGCCTTCGGTGATACCCGCCTCCAGTGCTACTCCCCAAGTCGCAACGCAGTCTCCGCCCGAGCCGGTAGATGCTCGGTGCAGCAGCTCAGGAAAATGTCGAACTCATCCGCCAGGCCCTTATCCAACTAATGAAGCGCTTGCCACAAGGCACCGCTCCCCGACCGGAAGCAGATTGCGCCACATCGCCAGGGGCCGCCACGGCTATTGAGTGGCAGGCCCGGGAGGACACAGATGACGAAGTTTCTGTCTTGCTCATGCGTGTGGGCATTGCTTGCCCTGGTTGGCTGCGGCGCCGGCAGCGGCACGGATTCGGAGTCGGGGACCGCTGATAGCGAACCCGCTACGGCGGATACAGGGGTGAACGATCCCGCGACCATCGAAGCCGGCAAGCAGATCTTCCGCTTCGACACCTTCGGCAACGAGACGCACTGGACCCAGACGTTGCGACTCCACGAGATCGTCGACAGTGAGATCCAGCCAGTGGAAGCCTTGGCACTGGGGCTGAAGGTAGACCTCGACAAGCTGGATTTCACCAAGTTCGTGCTGAAAAACCCATTGTTCGCCAGCGGCACGCGCGAATTATTGCGGCAGGACGCCGTAGTCGGATTAAAGGCAACCTTCGACGAGAAAGGCCGCATCGCGACCCTTGGGGTGACCTGCGCGTTATGCCATTCCACCGTCGATAATGCCTTGCTCCCTGGCATCGGCCACCGGCTCGACGGCTGGCCTAACCGCGACCTCGATGTGGGCGCCATCATTGCAATGTCGGCAGCGCTGACCGCGGAGCAGAAAGCCGTCTACAAGTCGTGGGGCAAAGGCAAATACGATCCGCGCTACAACCTGGACGGCCGAAACGGGCCCGTGGTCATCCCCCCTGCCTATGGTCTGGCGGGCCTCAAGCGGGTGACCTTCACCGGCGATGGCGACAACATTGCCTATTGGAACCGCTACGTCGGTGTCACTCAGATGGGCGGGCATGGCACGTTCACCGAACCACGCACGGGGGTCAGCGTCACCAATGGCAGCGACGATCTGATCAGCAGCAAGCTGCCGGCCCTGCAGGCGTACCAGTTGTCTCTGGAAGCGCCACGACCACCCGCACGCATCGATGCCGAGGCAGCGCAACACGGCAAGGTCCTGTTCGACGGCGCTGCCCGCTGCGCTACCTGCCACAGCGGGCCCAAGTTCACTGACGCCAATACCCGACTGCATGCCCTTGCTGAAGTGGTCAGCGAGCCCGAACCCGAAGGTGCTCCCAGCTATGCCTCGCGTGGCGCGACCAAGCAGTATCGGACCTCACCGCTACGAGGCGTCTGGCAACATCCGCCGTATTTTCACAACGGCACCGCTCCAACCCTGGAAGCCGTGGTAGCGACCTACAACACCAAAAAGTCGCTCGGTTTGAGCCAGGCGGATATCGCAGATATCGCGGAATACCTGAAGTCGCTGTGACGTCGCGAGAAGCTGCATTGCCCGTAGGAGCTGGCTTGCCAGCGAATAGCCCCTTTTTCGCTAGCAAGTTAGCGCCTACAAGGCTCCTGTACCGACATAGCCAATGAGTTCCCCCCATAGGATCAGACCGTAGGGTGCGCTGTGCGCATCGACTTCAGGAACCGCTTCGACACCCCGTCACACCGCCGGTGCGCACGGCAAACCCTACCGGAGTGACCTCATCCCCCCAGAGGCCCCTCCCATCAGAACGAAAGCGCCCTGCCCAGAACATCTCCGCGCGGGTCGCCTTCGCGGCTTACCAGCGCGTAGTTGTAGCCATCCCTCGACCAGTACCGCGCCTCCAGTTCGCCGTCGCGACGCTGGCCCCTCTTCATGCTCGGATAGAGCGAGCCCGGCGCTCGCAGGTACAGGCTGACCCGTTGCCCCTGGCCATCCTCGAACAGCAACAACGCCGCGGCCCCCTGCTCCGTCACCAGCCAGCGCCCACCCACCGGGTTGAAGCCATAGGGGCTGAGATCGGGAATCCGCGCCGCGTGGCTGAAGCGCTGGTCCAGCCAGGCCTGGAGTTCTCCGGGCCGGGTCACCTGGATATCGACCACAGGACTCGCCGAAAACAGCCGGTGGGCCTGCAGGGCGTCCTGCATGGGTGGATTCGCGGCCGCGAGGCTCATGTCCCGTGCCTGCCAACCACCGATGCCACCAGCACCCAATGCCAGCACGAAGGACGCGGCCAAGGCGAGGCGCCGCTGCTTGCGCGCGTGCATCGAGCGACGTATCGCCCGGGGGTCCAGGCGCGGGTTAGGTGCCAACCCCGGACTGGCGAGTGCCGCCCGTAGCGCCTGAGCGTCGCGGCGCCAGGCTTCCACTTGCGCCGCCGCCCCAGGGTTGGCTGCCAGATAAGCCTCCACCGCCTGGCGTTGCTCAGCATCCAGCTGGCCGTCGAGATAGGCGTGCAGGTCGTCTTCACCGGGATGGAATACGTTCATTTGAGTACCCGAAGCTGAGGGTTGGACATCTCGCCCTCGGCCAGTTCGCGCAGCGCCTTGCGCGCGCGGGACAGCCTGGACATCACGGTGCCGATGGGGATTGCCAGGGTTTCAGCGATCTCCTTGTAGCTGAGCCCTTCGACGCTCACCAGCAGCAACAGCGCACGCTGCTCCGCCGGCAGCCGGCCAAAGGCTTCCAGGGTGGCCTGGTTGACCACGAGGTCCTCGGTGGACGGCGCTTCCTCACTACGCGCGCCGAAGAACTCCAGCAGCCGCGCATGACGTCGGGCGCGGCGCTGACCATCGAGGAACTGCCGGTAGAGGATGGAAAACAACCAGGCGCGCAGGTTGCCGTCGCCCTTGCTGCTCCAGCGGGAAAGCGCTCGTTCCAGTGTCGCCTGGACCAGGTCGTCGGCACTGCTGGCATTGCGCGTCAGCCACAGAGCAAAACGCCGCAGTCGCTGTAACAACTCCCGCAGTTCCGCGTCTTCAATCATGTTCATAGCCAGTTCGTGTGCCGCTCTTGCCAAGGGTGCGACGGGTAGACGCGCGAAGCAGGATTTTATTCCCGGCCGGGAATAAAGGTCGCCCGCCTGCGTCATACCGGCTCATGGACAAGGGCATATCGCCCGGGAGTATCGCATGAGCAAGGCAACACCCAAGGGATTAGACCTGGCGGCACGGCTGGCCGTGATCAGCCTGACCATTGGCGGCCTGGCAGCAGGCTTCGCCTATGCCGCCGGCTGGATCGGCGGCGAACGTCTGACGCCACAACAAATCATCGACGCCTTCGAGGCCAACGCCGGGAAGTTTCCCGGCTACCGCAAGAACCACGCGAAAGGCATCTGCATTACCGGGCACTTCGAGAGCAGCGGCCAAGCGACAAGCCTGTCCCGCGCCAGCGTATTCGCGCCCGGCAAAGTGCCGGTGATCGGTCGCCTGGCCATTGGCGGGAGCAATCCGCACGTACCGGACGCCGGCGTTCCGGTCCGCAGCATGGCCCTGCTCTTCCAGCTACCCGGTGGAGAGCAGTGGCGCACTGGCATGAACTCTTTCCCAGTGTTGCCGGTAGCCACTCCGGAAGCGTTCTACGAACAGGTATTGGCCTCGCGTCCCGACCCCGCTACCGGCAAGCCGGACCCGGCAAAGATGCAGGCATTCTTCGCCGCCCACCCGGAAAGTACTGCCTTCCGCCAATGGGCCCAGACCGCGAAACCCAGCAACAGCTTCGCCAACGTCGCCTACAACGGCGTCAATGCCTTCCGCCTGGTGGATGCCGACGATAATGGCCACTACGTGCGCTGGTCGATGCAGCCCGAGACGCCCTTTGAACCAATTGGCGAAGCCGGTAACGACCCGGAGTTTCTCAGTCATGACCTGCAGCAGCGCCTCTCCCAGGGCCCCCTGCGCTGGCATCTGATACTGACTTTGGCCGACCTCGGGGACCCCACCCACGACGCAACTCGCCAATGGCCGGCCGATCGCAAGCAGGTGGACGCCGGCACCCTGGTGGTGGAAAGCGCCGAATCTCAGGACACCGGCGCCTGCCGCGACATCAACTACGACCCACTGGTGTTGCCCGGCGGCATCGAGGCCTCGGACGACCCGATTCTCGCCGCGCGCTCGGCCGCCTATGCCGTGTCCTACAACCGCCGCACCCGTGAAGGTGCGCCACACCCCGAGCAAGGAGCCCAGCCATGAGCGCACCGACCCATTTCAATCCGTTGCTGCGTGTACTGCACTGGCTGATGGCGATCCTCTTGCTGGCCATGCTGTTCATTGGCGTCAGCATGGTGGGCGACCTGTCCCCCCGCCACAGCTTACTGATTGCCGTGCACAAGCCTCTGGGTCTGGTGCTTCTGGTGCTGGTGCTGATTCGCCTGGCTGTGCGCCTGGCCCGCCCCGTGCCAGAGCTGCCCAGCGACATGCCCGGCTGGCAGCAGAGGATCGCCAAGCTTTCGCACCTGCTGCTCTATGCCCTGATGTTCGCCTTGCCGTTGGTGGGCTGGGCCATGCAATCGGCGGGCGGTTATCCGCTGGTGCTCCACGAGTCCCTGCTACTGCCGCCCATCGTCTCGCAGGACGCGCAGCTCTATGCCCTGTTGCGCCTGGCCCACACTGTACTGGCGTACCTGCTGTTCATCAGCATCCTGGCGCACCTGGCGGCGGCCCTCTACCACGCGCTCATCCGCAGGGATGACGTGCTCTCGAGCATGACCACCGGCAGCGGCATCCCTTCGATGCCCGATGGTCAGTAGACGCGGGACTACCCGCAAATTCCCTCTCCAGCAGGAGAATCCACCATGAAAACCCTTGTAGTCGCCTTGAGCCTCAGCCTTGTCTCCACCGTCGCCCTTGCCGCCAATACGGGCCAGAGCGCACCGCCGGTTACTCAATACGAGTACGGCGTGCACCTGGATATCGCCCGGGTCCTGGAAATGACCGACCTGTCGACTTTCTGCGGCATCGGGCCGGCACGCATGACCTACGAAGACAGCCAGATGCAGACTAAGACCCTGGAGTACCTGGTCTGGGGCACCGGCTGCAAGAACGACTACTGAGAAGCCGTAGGTTGGGCTGAGCGCAACGAAGCCCAACAGCCGATCGTTGGGCTTCGCAAGCTCAGCGCCAACCTACGAAACCCGGGCTCTCGCCAGCGGTCCATAGCAGATTGCCAACCGCGCCCGAGGTCTATCCCTTGAAAAACCCGTTCCCGCTACTGTTCGCCACACTTCTTGCCGCCCAGGCCCACGCCTCCAGCGACCAGGCCTGGAAGGAGCACGACGCCCGCCTGCTCAGTGCCTGCAAGGCCGTCAGTGGTCTGCAGGACGTCCATCCCGCCGGCCAGCCGGTGCTCTTCGATGACCGCCTCGGGCTGACCGCCCTGGTGCTCGAGGGTCGCTACCCCCAGCCCCATATGAAAGACCAGCGCGGCCGCGAGCTGTGCCTGTTCGAACGCAAGTCGCGCAAGGCGCATATCGCCGAGGCCGACACCCTGTTGGACACCCGCAAGCCCTGAGTCAGAACCAGCCTTTCCACTTGAACCAGGCATACGGCAGGATCGCCGATACCACCATCAGGCCCAGCGCCACCGGATAGCCGAACGCCCAATCCAGCTCCGGCATCGAGCGAAAGTTCATGCCGTACACCGTGCCCACCAGGGTCGGTGGCAGGAAGAGTACGGCGGCAATGGAAAACACCTTGATGATGCTGTTCTGCTCGATGTCGATCAGCCCCAGGGTGGCGCTAAGGAGGAAGGCGATCTCGTCGAACATCTTTGCCACGTAATCCACCAGGGAGCGGATGTCCCGCTCGATCGAACGCGAGCGATCCAGCCCCTGCTCGCTCAGCCAGAGCTCCGACCACGCATTCGAATAGTCCACTACCCGACCCATGCCGGTCAGGCTCTCGCGCAACTTCACCAGCGCCGAGTTGTGCCGGCCGAGGCGCTTGACCACCTGTTGCAGGTCGGTCCGGCTGCCCTTGCTTCTGGGCGCTGCGCCGCGCTCCTCGCTGAACACCGCGCCGGACATCTCATCCAGTTCACGCTGCATCAGCTCCAGCATGTCGGCAATGTGGTCCACCACACTGCCGCACAGGGAGAGGAATATCTGCTCGCTGGACGCGTGAGTCTCAGGCTCGCGAAGGAACTTGTCCTCCAGGTATTCGAAGAACGGCAGGTTGGCGTAGCGCACTGTCACCAGGTAATCGGGCGCCACCACGAACATCACGTCGCTGGAGATCGGCCGCTGCTCGCGCAGGCCGCTCACCAGGGTGGCATTCATGTAGAGGGTGCCGGCGTGCTGATAGAGGCGCGAGGTTTCCTCGATCTCGACAATGGCCTCGCGGCCTGGAATCTCCACGCCCAGTGCCTCGGCGATGAAAGCCGCTTCCCCCGGTTCGGGGTCCATCAGGTCGATCCACAAGGTGCCTGGCGGAATGGCCACGCCGGGCTGGCCTGCAGTGGCGTGCAGGACGCCGCCATCCTGCGCGTAGTAGTGGATCATCCATTGGCTCCTTGGGCGTCTGGGAATGAGTAAAGCACCGGTCATGCCCTGCGAAGACGCGTCTGGCGGACCGGGAGGCACGCGCCCGGCACCTGGGCTAGGTTGAGACCAAGGCAAAGGAGACAACCATGACCCAGCGCAGATCACCCGTGGAGCCGGGCGAAGCGGTGCCCTGGTTCACCAGCAGCACCCCTAGCCGCGAGCGTTTCACCTTCGACACCGCAGCCGGACGCTACATCGTCCTGAGCTTTCTCGGCTCGACGTCAGACCCGACGGCATCCCGCGTACTCACAGACCTGCTTGCGCGCCGCGAACATTTCAACGACGACCAGGCGAGTTTCTTCGGCGTCATCGTCGACCCGCGCGACCGCGACCAGCAGCGCATCCGCGATTTACTGCCAGGCGTTCGCTTCTTCTGGGACATCGACCGCACAATCTGCAACCTCTACGGCGTCCAGCGGGAAAATGGCGCGATTCGCCAGATGACCTATGTGCTCGACCCGCGGCTGCGGGTGATTGCGGTGCTGCCTATCGCCACGGGTGGCGAAGGCCATGTCGATAACGTCCTCGCCCTGCTCCAGGCGCAGGACCCCGTCCCTGCACCGGCTACCGCCCAGCCTCAGGCGCCGGTCCTGGTGATCCCGCGCATCTTCGAACCCGCCCTGTGCCAGAAACTGATCGATTACTACGAGCGTCAGGGCGGAAGCGAATCCGGCTATATGATCGAACGCGACGGCATGACGGTCGAAGTCCTCAAGCACGAACACAAGCGCCGCCGCGATTGCGCATTGGAGGACGAGCAATTGCGCCAGACCTGCATGCACCGCATCACCACGCGACTGATCCCCGAACTGCTGAAGGCCTTCCAATTCAACGCCACACGCATGGAGCGCTACCTGGTCGCCTGTTACGACGCCGCGGAAGGCGGCCACTTCCGCCCCCACCGCGACAACACCACCAAGGGCACCGCACACCGCCGCTTCGCCGTCTCCCTGTTCCTCAACAGCGGCGAGTACGAAGGCGGCCAACTGCGCTTCCCGGAATTCGGCCGCAGCCTCTACTGCGCCCCCACGGGCGGCGCAGTCGTGTTCTCCTGCTCGCTGCTGCACGAGGCCACGCCCGTCACGCAAGGCCGCCGTTACATGTTCCTGCCCTTCCTCTATGACGAAGAGGCCCGGCGCATTCGCGAAGAAAACCAGCAGTACCTGGCCAGTCAGGCCGAGCAGTGATCAGCCACCTGCTTTATCATTTCGCCCCCGCCGCAATTGATGATGGATGAACGCCTGATGACTCACGAAAACCTGCTGGATGCGCTGCTGGCCGCCGATATGCTGCTGATCGACGACCTGCACGCCTGGGAGTTCGATCTCGACGAAGTGCTGGTGGAAGCGCTGCAAGCAGGCCAGCCCGGCGAACCCGAGGCCCAGTTGCTGTGCATTGCGTGCATGGACGGACGCACCCGCCGCGAATGGCGCTTCACCCAGGCGGCCGTGCAATCTGCGCGCTTCGACAGCGCCACCGGTTGCTGGAAACTTGCAGGGGCCGAAGGCGACCACGCCCTGCTCTGCCTGGACGCTGTCGGCGGCGATGCAGAGGATGAAGACGAGCAGGAGTAACACTCCACCACCGGTGCGCGCAGCGCACCGAGTGCAGGATCGGTTCAGCCAAGCGATACCGCTGTACCTGTAAGTGACTGGTGTACCTCTGAGGTTCAGGTCAGCACATTGCGAATGAAGCGGACGAGCACGTCGCCTTCATTGGCATAGGTGTAAAGCTGGTCGCTGCCGAACACCAGGAAATCCCCGGCGCCCACCTGCTGCTTCTCCTCGCCGCGCAGCACACTGAGGCTGCCCTCGATCACGTAGATCATCTCTCGCCAGCCCTCGGCATCCGGTTCAGCCGTATAGCGCTCACCGGGCTCCAGCGACCAGCTCCAGAGTTCGACCTCGTGTCGCGTCGCGGAACTGGCCAGCAGGGTCGCGCGGCTACCCGGCTTGGAGCCGACCCAGGCGACAGCATTGATACGCGAGCGATCGGGACGATCCGGCCGTTGCACCAGGTCCGGGAAAAGCACGCCGAGGGCTGCGGCAATGCGATCCAGCGTGGCGAGGCTGACATTCACATCGCCGCCTTCGATACCCACCAGCATGCGTCGACTGACACCAGCGGCGCCGGCCAGGGCTTCCTGGCTCAGCCCCGCCGCGCGACGCAGGCGGCGAACGTTTTCAGAAACATGTTCGAGGACGTTGGGGCGCTCATCTGACTTGGGCAACATATTGCTCACACCCTGGCTTTTGCGCATTATGTTGCACATAACCAGTAAAACACGCCACCCCTACCGTCTTGCCGGATCTGCCTCCATGACCTCGCTGTCGCGTCGCCTTGCTTCCACCCTGCTACCCGTTGCCGTCCTCATGGTGGCCATGGCCTCGATCCAGAGTGGCGCCTCCCTGGCCAAGTCACTGTTCCCGGTTATCGGCGCCCAGGGCACCACAGCACTACGCCTGGTGTTCGCCGCCGTCATCCTTACGCTGATCCTGCGCCCGTGGCGCGCGCGCATCAGCAAGAATTCCCTGCTGCCGCTGATCATGTACGGCCTCGCACTGGGCGGCATGAACCTGCTCTTCTACATGTCACTGCGTACCATTCCGCTGGGCATCGCCGTCGCCCTGGAATTCACCGGCCCGTTGGCCGTGGCGCTGTTCGCATCGCGCCGGGCGATCGACTTCATCTGGATTGGCCTGGCGGTACTGGGCCTCTGGCTTCTCCTGCCGCTGGGCAAGAGCGAAGGCCACCTGGACCTGACCGGCATGGCCTACGCACTTGGCGCGGGCGTCTGCTGGGCTCTTTACATCCTCTACGGCGCGCGTGCCGGTAACGACCATGGCATGCAAGGCGCTGCCCTGGGGGTGCTGGTAGCAGCCCTGTTCGTCGCCCCGATTGGCATCGCCCATGCCGGCGCCGACTTGCTGCGCCCGGAACTGTTGCCCGTGGCGCTGGCCGTCGCCCTGCTTTCCACCGCCATTCCCTACACCCTGGAAATGGTCGCCCTCACCCGCCTGCCGGCGCAGACCTTCGGCACCCTGATGAGCATCGAACCAGCCTTTGGTGCTCTCTCGGGCCTGATCTTCCTTGGTGAACAGCTTTCGCTGCTGCAATGGTTGGCAATCCTCTGCATCATCCTTGCGTCCGTCGGTTGCACCGTCACCGCGACACCCCGCCAACAGACCCCGCCACTGGTACCCGCCGACTGAGCACGGGCATTTCCGTTGAACACCCTCTTGCGGAAGTCAGGTAATTCTCCGCACGCTATAGCGATCCGGACCGCGCCTTACAGGTACCTCAATGAACAGACTTCCCTATGTCGCCACCGGCTGCCAGCCGGTGAACTGGCAACTCGACCAGATCGTCAACGACCTGCGCGACGCCCGTGCCCAATGGCGCGCCCAACATGGCCGCCTGCAGGACCGTGGCGGTCGTGAACTGCCGTCGCGCGTTACCGTCGGGCAGATCATTGAAGCCCTGTCCGGCGCCCTCTTCCCCATGCGCCTCGGCCCGGCTGATCTGCGCGAGGAAAGCGAGGACTTCTACGTCGGCCATACCCTGGACGTGGTGCTCAACGCGCTGGCCGGCGAAGTGCGCCGTGAACTGTCCTATGCCGCGCGCCAGAACGGCGTCAGCGGCGACGATATCGCCTGCCAGGCGATCGAGATCGTCAAAGGGTTCGCCGCCACCCTGCCCAAGCTGCGGATACTGCTGGACACCGACGTGCTGGCCGCCTACCAGGGCGACCCGGCAGCCCGCAGCGTGGATGAGGTACTGATCTGCTATCCGGGTGTGCATGCAGTCATCCACCATCGCCTCGCCCACTACTTCTACACGGCCGGCCTGCCGCTGCTGGCACGGATGATCGCCGAGATCGCCCACTCGGCCACGGGCATCGACATCCACCCCGGCGCCCAGATCGGCAAGAGCTTCTTCATCGATCATGGCACCGGCGTGGTCATCGGCGAGACGGCAATCATCGGTGAGCGGGTGCGCATCTATCAGGCCGTGACCCTGGGCGCCAAACGCTTCCCCGCAGACGAGGAAGGCAACCTGCAGAAGGGCCAGCCGCGCCACCCGATCGTCGAAGACGACGTAGTGATCTATGCCGGCGCCACCATCCTCGGCCGTATCACCATCGGCAAGGGCTCCACCATCGGCGGTAACGTCTGGCTGACCCGCAGCGTGCCGGAGCACAGCAACATCACCCAGGCGAACCTGCAGAACGAGTCGGGGGTGTAAGGCCGTTTGTGGCAGCCAATTATTGTGGGAGCGAACTCATTCGCGATTGAAATCGCTCCCACATTGGCCTGACAGGCGCTCGACAGAGCCCCCCTCTGCAAACCCTATCCGGCCAGCCCATGCAATAAACAAAACCGGCCCCATCAGGGGCCGGTTTTCATTGCGCGGTCGTCTCAGCGCAGCTTGTCGACCATCGCGGCGATCACCGACAGCACATCCTTGCCCAATCGCTTGGAACGATCACCGTTCCAGGCCGTACGCGGGTGCGGATTGTCGTCGTGGTCCTTGAACGGCATTTCGATGGTGAAGGACAGGCAATCGAAAGCCATGCCCACCGCATTGCAGGCCAGCGTGGTATTGGCCTGGCCGGGTTCGTCGCGGGGATAGCCGAACGTCGTCTGGAACTCTGCGCCCATGTCGACTAGACGCTGGCGGAACTCGGATTCCAGGGCTTCCAGGCGCGGCGTGTATCCGGGGTTGCCCTCACAGCCGGCGGTGAACACATGGGGAATTTCCTCGTCACCATGGATGTCGAGGAAAAGGTCCACACCCACCTTGCGCATCTCTTGCTGGACGAAGAACACCTCGGGCGTTTCCGTGTCGTTGGCCGACTGCCAGGCGCGGTTGAGGTCCTTGCCGGCGGCATTGGTGCGCAGGTGGCCACGGAAGGCTCCGTCCGGGTTCATGTTCGGCACCAGATAGAGGTCGGCCTTGGCCAGCAGCGCGTCCAGTTCGGAATCGCCCTGCTTCGACAGACGCTCGATCACGCCTTCCATGTACCACTCGGCCATGTGCTCGCCAGGGTGTTGCTGGGCAATGATCCAGACCTTGCGCTGGGCATTGGGGTTGCGGCTGACCCGAAGCAGCGGAATCTCGCGGCCTTCGATGCTCTTGCCAATTGCCACGATCTCAGCGCCCGCCTTGTCCAGGGCTTCACTGATCAACCATTCGTGGCGCGCGCGGCTGTACGGTTCGAAGTAGGCGAACCAGATCTGCTCGTGGGTGGGCTCCAGAGCGAAGTGCAGGCCCTTGTCGTCGAAGTTGCTGGGGACACGGAACCAGTGAACCTGATCATAGGAGGCGGCGGCGTTGTAGCCGGTCCAGGCATGACTGTAGGCGGACTGGCCGGCATTGGTAAGGCTGAAGCTGTGGCGCTGGCCGGGGGTCAGGCCGTCGACTTTGAAGTGGAACCACTGGAAGTGGTGGCTCTTCAGGTCCGGACGCATGGCCAGCAGAACCTGTTGCGGGTTGCTGGCGTCAATTACTTCGATATTGCCGCTGTCGAAGTCCGAGCTGATCTTCATGGATACCTCAGGGGCGGTGTTTCACGGTTGCGACAGCATCGCAGGTCGAATCGTGCGGGGAAATCGTCGGGGCGACATCGACGGACAGCCGGCGCCCCGCAGGGTCACTCGCCGCGATCTTCCAGACGAGCCAGGCGTGCTTCCAGGTCGGCGACCCGAGCTTCCAACTCTTCGATCCGCGCATCAGCGGCGGCGCGTGACTCGCCCCGCTCCGGCTGGCTGGCACGAGCCTCCAGCAGCGCCTCCAGATCGGCCGGTTCGCCCATCAGGTGCATGTAGCGATCTTCCCGCTGGCCGCCCTGGCGCGGCATCAATACCGCCAGCCCGCGGGCGATCAGGCGTTCGAGCTGGTGCCGGACGTCCTCGGTATCGTCGAAGTCGGTCAGGCGATTGCTACGGGTCAGCAGCTCACCGAGGGTCTGCGGGCCGCGCAGGAGTAGCAGGCCGATAAGGATCAACTGCGGCTGCACCACTTCCAGCGCCTTGTCAGCTCGCTGCTCCCAACGGTCTGCACGGCTGCCCATCACCAGCTTCACCAGATTCCGCGCCTCGAGGTTGCGCAGCGACTGCCCAGCCTGCCCGGGCGTGACATTCATTACCGGCTCGCGGCTGGTCTTCTGGTTGCAGGCCAGCACCAGGGCGTTAAGGGTCAACGGGTAGGACTCGGGTGTTGTGGCCTGTTTTTCAATCAGGCTCCCGAGCAACCGAGCCTCGATTGCATTGAGTGGCGCGTCGGCAAATTGGGCATGGATCTCGGTGGACATAGCACTATCCGTTTGCTGAAAAGTGCCACTAGCCTAGTCCCCGCCGGCTGGCGAGAAAAGCATTCCTCCCTGCCGCCTTCCAATCAGTGTTTTCAGGGCAGGCAGCAGAAGTGTTCGACAACTGACGCAGCCGCTCTGGAATAGCCATCACAGATAGCTAACCGGGTTGGAATGAGTGGAGACTGATACTTCAGTGGTGGTGTTTGAAGGGTGCCGCAGCCATATCAAATCGCATAATTCGATTATACCAATTTCAGGAAAAAGCCTTTCCACTTTGCGCAACCACTCCCTGAAAAATCTCTTAAGCCATTGTTTTTAATGATATCTCCACAACTATCATTAACGTCGATGGTAACCATTACACAGGATCACTTCTTCATCGAAATCACATCAGTAACATGGGCCCCGTAGACAAATTCCAACCCTCCACGAGGTGCCCGAAAATGAAAAAGCAAATCCTTGCCAGCCTGTTCATCGCCAGCCTGTCTGCCACTGCCTTTGCCCTGCCGAAAGGCGTCACCGTTACTGAAAGTGGTTCAGATCGCACCTCGATCCATCGCGTAGCTGAAGGTGGCGCCGACCGTACCGGTACCAACCGCATTGCCGAAAACGGCTCCGAGCGTTCGCAATCCCTGCGCGTTGCCGAAGGTGGCTCCGACCGCACCAAAGCCTTCGATGTCGCCGAAAACGGCTCCGAGCGTTCCCAGTCCCTGCGTGTTGCCGAAGGTGGTTCCGACCGCACCAAAGCCTTCGATGTCGCCGAAAACGGCTCCGAGCGCTCCCAGTCCCTGCGCGTTGCTGAAGGTGGCTCCGACCGTACCAATGCCTTCCGCGTAGCCGAAGGTGGTGCCGACCGCACTGGTGCCAACCGCATCAGCTGATCCCGGAGCAATCAAGAGGCAGGCAACTACGATGTATGCAGTTTCTCGAAAGGCAGAAGGCGCCACTTGTGGCGCCTTCTTTCATTTCGGGAGATCGGAAAAGATCACTTCAGGTTACGTGGCATAGCGCTCCGCGGGATGGGACTCACCCTTCCAGCCGCACAGTCACCCCTTCCCCTTACTTCACCAGGCTCAGTCGTTTGTCGGTGAACACGCAGATCACCCCGGCCTCGTTGTACATCACCTGGTAATTGAAGTCGCAGTAGGCCGCCGCCACGCTCAGCGGCAGGGACTGGTTGACGGCTTTGCCCGCCTTGAACCAGGACATCTGGCCGGATTTGCACAGCTTGGCCTCGGCATCGGTACTGTAGGTACACAGCACAGCCTGGTCGATGGGCTCTTCTTTCAGGCAACCAGCCAGCGGCAGGGCCACGAGACCGACGAGTGCGAGTTTCTTCAATGGGGACATGGAGAGCTCCGTGTTGGGTCGATCCGCCATATGCGGACCCGGGACCTTTGATCCATGGCCCCGCGCCGGGTTCCGCAACTGGATCAGGTATAGCCGGTATAAAGCAGCATTCCCCAGGACATCAGGAAAGTTGCCGCCAGCCCGACCAGGTAGTAGCCGCCCGCAAGCAACAGCTTGAAGGACAGCCGACGGGGTGAATCGTGGATCAGTGGAAGAGCGGAAATGGCCGGCACCAGAAACATACCGAACGTGCTCAAGCTGGAATTGAACAGCCAGTGGATCTGGAAGAACTCATGGAGAAACTGGGCAAGGAAAATGAACAGGACGGGTGACCAGACAGGGGCGACCAGCAGCGTAGCCTCCACCGGGTCCCGGAATGAATGTTTCTGCTCGCTCTGGATGCCCATTCCGCCCCCCATGCAGGTGGCCCGCGGCTCGATAGCCGCGCTTTTTTGTGAGGCTAGACAAGACTGTCGGCAGCGCAAGCCATAGCCGACATGCTGCCATCCGACGGCCCTGGCCGGCACAGGGTCTATAGTCGATGGAAATCTTGTTTTCCGTCGAACGCCCCACCGGAGGCACGTAAATGGACACCAGCCATCACTCCCTCAGCGCCCTCTTCGATCAACTCGGCCTGCCCTCCGGAAAGTCCGAGATAGACAGCTTTGTCGCCGGGCATCGTCTGGCGGTGGGACAGGCCCTGCCTGACGCGCCATTCTGGAGCCAGTCCCAGTCCAGCTTCCTGCGCGACGCCCTGCTGGATGACTCCGACTGGGCCGAGGAAGCCGACGAACTGGCGGTACTCTTGAGCAAATAGACGAAACAAAGAAAGGCGGCCACTTGGGCCGCCTTTTTTTGCTGGCTGGGATCAGAAATCCTGAACCGCGGGACGCAGCACCACCTCGTTGATGTCCACGTCGGCCGGTTGCTCAATGGCGTAGGCGATCGCCCGTGCCACAGAATCGGCCGGAATGGCCATCTTGTAGAACTCGCCGACAGCCTGGGTGCTTTCCTGGTGGGAGCTGCCGTGCTTCAGCTCGGAATCCACGGCCCCGGGAGAGATCACCGTCGTACGGATAGAACCATCGACTTCATGGCGCAGACCTTCACTGATAGCGCGTACCGCGAACTTGGTGGCGCTGTAGACGGTGCCGCCCGGGCTGAACACCTTGATGCCGGCCACCGAAGCGACGTTGATGAAGTGACCGCCGCCCTGCTTGCGGAACAGAGGAAGCGCCGCAGCAATCCCGTGGAGTACGCCCATGACGTTGATATCGAACATGCGCGACCACTCGTCCACCTTGACCTCATCCATGGGTGCGATGGCCATCAGTCCCGCGTTGTTCACCAGCACGTCTACGCGACCGAAACGCTGTACCGCACCTTCGATCAGTGCGGCCACCTGCTCGGCCGAAGTCACGTCGGTGGCGATTGCCAGGGCTTCGCCGCCGTTGGCTTCGATCTCGGCGACCAGGCTTTGCAGGCGCTCGACCCGACGCGCACCGAGCACCACCTTGGCACCCTTGGATGCCAGGTGACGGGCGGTGGATTCGCCCAGACCGCTGCTGGCGCCAGTGATGACCACGACCTTGGAAGAAATGTTGTTGCTCATTGAGGGCACTCCAGAGAAGCCCGGAATCAGGATGAATCCGGTAACTGGACGCCAGTATCGGAAAGCTCTTACCGACACGGAATGGAATAGTTAGGATTTTGAAATTCCAAAAAACGGAACACACACCATGTTCAATCGCATCGAACTTCTGCGCATTCTCTGCGTAGCCGCCGAATCGCCCAGCTTCCGCGAAGCTGCCACCCGCCTGGGTGCTTCGCCGCAGACCGTGACTCGCGCCATCAAGGACCTGGAAGGCCAGTTCGGCGAGCCGCTGTTCCACCGCAGCACCCGCCATGTGCAGATCACCGCCTTTGGCGAGCGGCTTGTCAGCCAGGCCCGTGAAGCCCTTGCCGGACTGGACCAGCTGTTCCAGCAACATGGCGGCAAACGCGAAGAAGAAATGGCCGGGCGCGTGGGTATCGCCGCGCCACGCTCGGTAGGTCGGCGTTTCCTGCTCCCGGTACTGGCGAAGATCGCCCGTGAGCATCCGCGCATCCATTTCGATATGCGCTTGTCCGACCAGCTCACGGACTCGGTCGAACAACAGATCGACCTCGGCGTGCGCATCGGCTTCATCCGCGACCGCCGCTACATTGCCCGGGCCGTAGCGCAGATTCCGCTACTGGTGGTCGGGGCTCCGGAACTGTTGCAGCGCCTCGGCGCACCTGGGACGGTGGACGAGCTGCACCACACGCCCACCACCGCGCTGATCGACAACAACACCGGACGCGTCTGGCCCTGGATGTTTGCCGAGGGGAGGCAGATCCAGCCGGCCAGTGCCGCTTTCTGTACCGACGACCCAGAGAACGAACTGGAAGCCGTGCTGGCCGGATTCGGCTTCGGCCAGCTACCCAGTTACCTGGTCGACCCGCACATCCGCGCCGGCCACTTGAAAGTGGTGCTCCAGGAGCAGGCGCCACCGCCCTGGGAGATGTTCATCTACCGCCCGCAACAAGGCCCGGTATCACCGCGGGTTCGACTCGTCCACGACCTGCTGGTGGAGCATCTGTCCGATCCCACGCTCGTGCCGCAGCGGTAGGCAGCCTTGCGAATGCGTGAGCCTTTGCAGGAGCAAGCTTGCTCGCGAAAGACAGTGTGTGGACTGTTCGCGAGCAAGCTCGCTCCTACAAGTTCGGCAGCTAGCCAGGCGCTCGAGATCCGGTCATGCCATCGACAGAAGTGATGTTCACCATCACGCCCAATCAATTCCGCACTGGACACCTCGGCGGCACTATCACTCCATCGGCCTTGCGGCCAACCGGAACGAGACCAACGCCATGTCCGCCGACCCGCGCATCAGCGACAACCTGTATCAGGTCACCCACGTGACCCTCGATGAACTCCGCCTGCACTTCGAAACCGAAGTGGTAGTCGGCCTGGAAGACGGCAGCCTGGCCGTGCGCAAGGCCCCCACTCCGGTTGCCGAGCGCAAGGCCCTGCGCGAACTGATCTGCGCCGCCCAGGCCGCCTGAATCAGGCCTGCTGCACCTGCTTCGGCAGCGGCAGCTTGTAGATCCGCTGGCCCACCGCCGCGTACAGCGCATTGGCCACCGCCGGCGCAATCGGCGGTACGCCTGGCTCCCCAACCCCGCTAGGCGCTTGTGCCGATGGCACGATGTGCACCTCCACCACTGGCATCTCGTTGATCCGCAGTACCTGGAAGTCGTGGAAGTTGGACTGTTCCACCACCCCGTCCTTCAAGGTGATTGCGCCGTGCAGTGCGGCAGCCAGGCCGTAACCTATGCCACCTTCCATCTGCGCCCGGATCACGTCTGGATTCACCGCCACCCCGCAATCCACCGCGCAGACCACTCGATCCACCCTGTAGCTGCCATCGGCCTTCACGGTCACTTCCGCCACCTGGGCAACGAAGGAGCCGAAGGATTCGTGCACGGCGATTCCACGTCCGCGCTTCTCGCCTTCTGCACCCGGCTTCAGTGGTTTGTCCCACTCCGCTTTCTGCGCTGCCAGCTCAAGTGCGCCGAGATGGCGTGGCTTCTTGCCGAGCAACCCTTGGCGGTACGCGTAAGGGTCCTTGCCGGCGGTCGTGGCCGCCTGATCGATCAGGGTTTCCACCGCGTAGGCCGTGTGGGTGTGACCCACGGAGCGCCACCACTGCACCGGCACGCCGATGTCATCCGGCGTGTGCAGCTCCACCTGGAGGTTGGGCACCGCGTAGGCCAGGTTGGACGCGCCCTCCACCGAGGTGTGATCAATGCCTTCCTTCACCATCGCCCCCTCGAAGGCCGTGCCCTTGAGAATGGACTGCCCCACCACTCGCTGGTGCCAGCCCTGCAACCGGCCCTCGCCATCCAGCGCCAGGCGCGCCCGGTGCAGATAAGCCGGACGGAAGAAGCCTGCATGGGTGTCATCTTCGCGGGTCCAAACCAGTTTCACCGGTACGTCCTGGCCTTTGGCCCGGGCCGCCTTGGCGATGGCCACCGCCTCCAGGAGGTAGTCCGACTGCGGGTTTGCACGACGACCGAAACTGCCACCCGCGTAGAGCTGGGTCAGGCTGACCTTCTCCACCGGGATGCCCAGGTACTTGGCGATGGCCAACTGATCCACCGTCTGGAATTGCTCGCCGTTCCAGACATCGCATTGTCCCGCGGATATCTTCACCAGGCAGTTCATCGGCTCCATGGCGGCATGGGCCAGATAGGGAAACTCGTAGTCGGCCTCGATCAGCTTGGCTGGCTGTGCCAGGGCCGCGGCGATATCCCCCTGTTTGCCGGCGATTCGGCCCTCCTTGCCGGCGGCCTCGCGGTAGCGGGAGAAGATTTCCTCACTGCCAAGCTTGAACGCCTTGCTTTCATCCCACTCCACGACGAGCGCATCGCGGCCCTGGCGCGCCGCCCAGGTGTTCTTCGCCAGAACCGCTACGCCGGATCGGCCGTGGGGAGCATCCTTGAACTCCACCACCTCGACGACGCCGGGCACAGCCTTGGCCTTGCTTGCATCCACCGTCTTGGGAACGCCGCCGAAGCGCGGCGGATAGGCAACCACAGCGACCAGCATGCCGGGCAACTTGAAGTCCTGGGTAAAGGTGGCACTGCCGTCGGTCTTGTCGGCGCTGTCCTTGCGGGAGAGCCGTTCCTTGCCAATCAGCGTGAAGTCCTGGGGCGACTTGAGTGACACCTCCGCCGGCACAGCCTGACGCGCCGCCGCGTCGGCCAATTCACCGAAACCGGCCTTCTTCCCAGAGGCAGCATGGCTGACCACCCCCTTGCTCACGGTAATTTCCGCCGCTGGCACCTTCCACTGCTCGGCGGCGGCCGCCACCAGCATGACGCGGGCGCTGGCACCGGCCTTGCGCATTTGCTCATAGGAATTGGCGATGGCTGAACTGCCGCCTGTTCCCTGCATCGGCCCGAAGGCCAGGTTGTTATAGAGCGCAGCGTTGGCCGGTGCGCCCTCGACCTGTACCTGGCTCCAGTCGGCATCCAGTTCTTCTGCCAGCAAGGTGGCAAGACCGGTGTAGCTGCCCTGCCCCATTTCGACGTGCTTGGCCAGAACGGTCACTCTGCCATCACCGGCAATACGCACGAAGGCATTGGGCATGAAAGGTTCGGCGCTTGCAGCCAGGGCGTCACCGCCTTTCAGCAAGGGGGCAAAGGCGATGCCCAGCGCCAGGCCGCCGCTGCCCTTGAGGAAGGTCCGCCGGCTGACATTGAGGATGCCGCTGGCGGCTCGGGTTTCGGTTTCGAACGTGCCCATGTCGACTCTCCTCAGGCCAGGGTGCCGGCCGCTTCATGGATGGCGGCGCGAATGCGCACGTAGGTGGCGCAGCGGCAAATGTTGCCGCTCATCGCTGCATCGATATCGGCGTCGCTGGGTTTGGGATTGACGCGCAACAGAGCCGTGGCGGACATGATCTGCCCGGACTGGCAGTAACCGCACTGCACCACGTCGAGATTGCGCCATGCGGTCTGCACGGCTTTGCCCACCGGGTCTTCAGCCACCGCTTCGACCGTGGTGACCTTCTTGCCCACCACCATCGAGACCGGGGTGATGCAGGAGCGGGTCGCCTGGCCGTCGATGTGTACGGTGCAGGCACCGCACAGGGCCATGCCGCAACCGTACTTGGTTCCGGTGAGGTTGGCGACATCGCGCAAGGCCCACAACAGCGGCATATCTGCAGGCACGTCGAGCTCAACGTCCTTGCCATTAAGGTTCAGGGTAATCATCAGGCGTACCACCTCGGACTGGATGGTTCAGGGAACCGGCCGGCAATGCCGAACCGGCATTCGGGAACAAGACAATGATGGTTCAGGCGCCCCGATCGGGGCGAATTCACGCCGACTGGCGCAAGCGCGCGATATCGCGCAGCGGCGGCGCGCCGAACAGCCGGCTGTATTCACGACTGAATTGCGATGGGCTCTCATAACCCACGCGGCCACCTGCGCTGGCGGCATCCAGGGCTTCCACCAGCATCAGCCGGCGGGCCTCCTGCAAGCGCAGCTGCTTCTGGAACTGCAGCGGGCTCATGGCCGTCATCGCCTTGAAGTGGTGATGCAGGGCCGAGGTGCTCATGTTCACCTCATTGGCCAGGCGTTCGATCTGCAGCGGCTGGTGGAAGTTCTGCCGCAACCAGTTCACGGCGCGGCCGATGCGATGGCCCTGGGTGCCACTGCTGGCAATCTGGCGCAACTGCCCGCCCAGTTCGCCGCGCAGCAGGCGGTAGAGAATCTCCCGGCGAATCATCGGCAACAGCACGGGAATATCTTCAGGTGCGTCCAGCAGGCGCAACAGACGCAGCACGGCATCCTGCAGGGACGCCGTCAGGCCATTGACCGCCAGGCAGCGCGGACAAGGACGCGGCTCCTGGGCAGGGATATCGAGCTCCATCAGCAGCGCGCTGATTTCCTTGGGGTCCAGGGAAAGGCGCAGACTGAGGAAAGGGACTTCCGGGCTGGCTTCGAGCACCTGGCCGATCACCGGGACGTCGACCGATACGATGAGGAACTGCGAGGGCCCGTAGTAATAGGTTTCCTCGCCCAGCAGCACTTTCTTGCGCCCCTGCACCACCAGGCCCAGGGCGGGTTCGTAAAGACAGTGCAGCGGCTCGCTGGGAAGGGAGGTGCGATATACCAGCAAGCCCGGGACATCCGTTTCATAGACGCCGTCTTGCCTGGCGAATCGTTCAATGAAGTGCACCAGCTCCTTCTGCTGGCGCGCAGCCGTATCCGATTCCTGCGCGGCAAGGAGCGCATGTGCATTCATGGTTTCGACCCTCGATGAAGATGGGCCAACTCTACCCATGAGATGCATGGGTAGTCTCGTACCTGGAAGCGGTTCAAGAGAATCAGGCAATAATCCAGCAGAAATCGGCTATCGATCCGGCCGCCTCGCGCGGCACACTGCCCAACATTCCACAACAAGACAGATTCGGGGCGGACCCTAGGGCCCGCCCCGCCTTCCTCAGTCGGCAACCTTCATCACCACACGCCCACCTGCCGGGCAGGTTTCCATGTGACGGTTGGCCTCGACGAAGTCCTCGAACGCGAAAACGCGATCAATCGGAGGCTTCAGCAGATGATCACGGGTCATCTGGTTGATATGGTCCAGCGCCCGCTTGACCGAAGCCTCATTGGTCTCGATGCCCAGCTCCGGCGAACCGGTGAAGTCGAGTACGCAATGACGATAGAACTGCAGGTGTTTCTTGAACGCGGCGCAAGCCGGGAACGCTGTGTCGTTACCGCCGTTACAGCCATAAACGACCAGCTTGCCGCGCTGCGCGGCGACGTCGCCCAGAAGCTTCATCTGCTGGCCGGCGCACTGGTCCAGGACCACTTCGACACCTTTGCCCTGGGTGAAGCGCTCGACCTCCAGGACCAGGTCCTGCTCTTCGGTGACGATGATCTTGTCGGCACCCAGTCCTTTGATAAAGGCACGGCTTTCCGGGTAGCTGGTCGATGCGATCACCTTGGCACCCAACGCCTTGGCCAGCTGCACCGTCTGCGGCGCCAGGCAATGCCCTGCCTCGGTGACCAGTACATGCTGGCCCGGCTTCAGGCCGCCCAGATCTACCAGGGCGAAATAGGCCATCAGCAGCGGCGTGTAGTGGATGGCGGCTTCCTCGGGCGTCAGCGCGTCGGGATAGGCCACCAGCCCATTGCGTGGCATCAGCACCAGATCGCCCCAGGCCGGATGATGGCTCGGCGTGCTGGCCGGGAAGCTGGCAACTGGCGTACCGGGGGTCAGGTCGTCAACGCCTTCGCCAACGGCCTCCACAATGCCGGCCATTTCGGAGCCAAGGCCGGAAGGTAGCTGGGCAGGTTGCTCGGCAGCCAGGTTCTGCCGCCAGAGCACGTCCCGCCAGCCCACACCCAGGGCCTGGGCACGAACCAGTACTTCACCCGGCCCCGGAATGGGGGTGGGCATCTCGTCCAGTTGAAGGACTTCTGGGCCTCCAAACTGGTGAAAACGGATCATGCGGGACATCACATACCTCGCCTGTTGACTCTTCATAGCCACGGACTCTATCCGGGCTTTATCTACAAAACCACCTGCAGCCATTGATAGTTGTCATAAACGGCGATGATGTGAGCCTTGACGACCGGTCATTGGAACTGCACCTTTCACACATTAATTACGGATGATTCCATGAACCGGAACGACCTGCGAAGAGTTGACCTCAACCTTCTTATCGTGTTCGAGACGCTCATGCATGAGCGCAGCGTAACGCGTGCGGCAGAAAAACTGTTCCTCGGGCAGCCGGCTATCAGTGCTGCGCTGGCCCGACTGCGGACCTTGTTCGACGACCCGCTGTTCGTCCGTACCGGCCGCAGCATGGAGCCGTCGGCCCGGGCCATGGAGATCTTCGCCCTGCTCTCCCCGGCCCTGGACTCCATCTCTACCGCCGTCAGCCGCGCCGCCGACTTCGACCCCGCCACCAGTAATGCGGTATTCCGGATCGGCCTGTCGGACGACGTGGAGTTCGCCCTGCTCCCCGCCCTGCTTCGCCGCCTGCGCGCCGAAGCGCCCGGTGTGGTGCTGGTGGTGCGACGCACCAACTATCTATTGATGCCCAACCTGCTGGCTTCCGGCGAGATATCCGTGGGCGTCGCCTACACCGAGGAGCTGCCGGCCAACGCCAAGCGCAAGACCCTGCGTCGCTCCAAACCCAAACTCCTTCGCGCCGACTCGGTCCCCGGCGCACTGAGCCTGGACGACTACGCCGACCGTCCGCATGCCCTGGTGTCCTTCGCCGGCGACTTGGGTGGCTTCGTCGACGAAGAACTGGCCAAGGTAGGGAAAACCCGCAAGGTGGTCCTCGCTGTACCCCAATTCAACGGCCTGGGCACCCTGCTCGCTGGTACCGACCTGGTAGCCATGGTCCCGGACTATACGGCCGCAGCCCTGACCGCCGCCGGGGGCCTGCGCGCCGAAGACCCACCTCTGCCGGTCCAGTCCTTCGAGCTGTCCATGGCCTGGCGCGGCGCCCAGGACAACGACCCCGCCGAGCGCTGGCTGCGTTCACGCATACAAATGTATTGCGGGGACCCGGACAGCCTGGAATAACGGCCTCGCGAAGCCCCTCATTTTGTAGGGGCGAATTCATTCGCCATGTCTGCGTTAGTTGTTGCGAGAGTTTTTCAAACTGGCCAATAGCCTTGTAGGAGCTGGCTTGCCAGCGAAGCGCGGCCATTCGCAGGCAAGCCAGCTCCTACGGGCAATGCAACTGCCAGCAACATGCAACGCAGACATCGCCATTTCACGAAGGCCTGCCCATCAGACTCTCAGGGGACGCTGCGCATCCCTCGGCGATTGAAATCGCCCCTACAGTTCCCGAATCCATAACCCCGCCCTGATCAATCACTTCCAGTAATAGTCATCTTCAGGGCGTTCGATTCGTCTGGTCGAAACGCCGCAATCAGACTCCGCCCATTCATAAAACCAATTGGCGGAGCTGTCCCATGGAAGCAATACAGAAGAATCTCTGGCGTTACCCTCTTACCCTCGCGGCGGCGGTGGTACTGGTAGCCTGCGGCAAGGCACCGGAAGCCACGCTCAACCAAGCGGCCCCCAAAGTCAGCGTCGCCGAAGTGATCGAACAGCCCCTCAACGAATGGGACGAATTCACCGGCCGCCTGGAAGCTCCGGAGTCCGTGGAAATTCGCCCGCGCGTCTCCGGCTACATCGACCGCGTGGCCTTCGACGAAGGCAGCCTGGTGAAGAAAGGCGACCTGCTGTTCCAGATCGACCCACGCCCCTTCGAGGCCGAGGTCAAGCGCCTGGAAGCCCAGCTGCAGCAAGCCCGCGCCAACCAGAACCGTGCCGCCAACGAAGCCCGCCGCGGTGAGCGCCTGCGCCAGAGCAATGCCATATCCGCCGAACTGGCCGACGCTCGCGCCAGCGCTGCCACCGAAGCCCAGGCCGCGGTCGCCGCCACCCAGGCCGAACTGGACAACGCCAAGCTCAACCTCAGCTTCACCCGCGTGACCGCGCCCATCGACGGTCGCGTCAGCCGTGCAGAAATCACCGAAGGCAACCTGGTCAACGCCAGCCAATCGCTGCTGACCTCGGTGGTCTCCACTGACAAGGTCTACGCCTATTTCGACGCTGACGAGCGCGCCTTCCTCAAGTACGTGGAACTGGCCCGCAAGACCGGCTCCGACACCCGCGCCGCCAGCCCCGTCTACATGGGCCTGTCCAGCGAGACCGGCAACCCTCACCTGGGCCAGTTGGACTTCCTCGACAACCAGGTCAACCCGCGCACCGGCACCATTCGTGGCCGCGCCGTGTTCGACAACAAGGACGGCCGCTTCACCCCTGGCCTCTACGCCCGCATCAAGCTGGTTGGCAGCGAGACCTACCCCGCCGCGCTGATCAAGGACGAAGCCATCGGTACCGACTTGGGCAAGAAGTTCGTCCTGGTGCTCGGTGACGACAACAAGGTGAATTACCGCTCCATCGAACTGGGGCCGAAGCTGGAAGGCCTGCGCATCGTTCGCAGTGGCCTGGCCAAGGGCGAGACCATTGTCGTCAACGGTCTGCAACGCGCCATGCCTGGCGCCCCGGTGGAACCGCAGTCAGTCCCCATGGCTGACGAATCCACCCTCGCGCAACTGGCACGCCTGCGCCAATCGGTCGACAGCAGCAACGCCCCACGGGTGGCTGAGCAGAGCGCCAAAACTTCCGTCGGCCCGCGCGGCTGAGGTAGCACGTCATGAATTTCTCCCAGTTCTTCATCCTGCGGCCGATCTTCGCCGCCGTGCTGTCGCTGCTGATCCTGATCGGCGGTGCCATCTCGCTGTTCCAGCTGCCCATCAGCGAATACCCGGAAGTGGTACCGCCGACAGTGGTCGTGCGCGCCAACTTCCCCGGCGCCAACCCCAAGGTGATTGGTGAAACTGTCGCCTCGCCGCTGGAACAGGCCATCGTCGGTGTGGAAGGCATGCTCTACATGTCCTCCCAGGCCACCAACGACGGCAAGCTGACCCTGACCATCACCTTCGCCCTGGGTACCGACCTGGACAACGCGCAGGTGCAGGTGCAGAACCGCGTGACCCGAACCGAACCCAAGCTGCCGGAGGAAGTCACCCGTATCGGCATCACGGTCGACAAGGCCTCGCCCGACCTGACCATGGTCGTGCACCTGACCTCGCCGGATAACCGCTACGACATGCTCTACCTGTCCAACTATGCCGCGCTCAACGTCAAGGACGAGCTGGCGCGCCTGGACGGCGTAGGGGACGTGCAATTGTTCGGCATGGGCGACTATTCCCTGCGCGTGTGGCTGGACCCCAACAAGGTCGCCTCGCGCAACCTGACTGCCACTGATGTGGTCAATGCCATCCGCGAACAGAACCGTCAGGTGGCAGCCGGCGCCCTCGGTGCGCCGCCGTCCAACGCCGGCAACAGCTTCCAGCTCTCGATCAACACTCAGGGCCGCCTGGTTACCGAGGAGGAGTTCGAGAACATCATCATCCGCGCCGGCGAGGACGGCGAGATCACTCGCCTGAAAGACATCGCTCGTGTCGAGTTGGGCTCCAGCCAGTACGCCCTGCGCTCTCTGCTGAACAACCAGCCGGCCGTGGCCATCCCGGTATTCCAGCGTCCCGGTTCCAACGCCATCGAAATCTCCGATGCAGTCCGGGCACGCATGGCCGAGCTGAAGCAGAACTTCCCCCAGGGCATGGACTACGAAATCGTCTATGACCCGACGATCTTCGTGCGCGGCTCCATCGAGGCCGTGGTCCACACCCTGCTCGAAGCCATCGTGCTGGTGGTGCTGGTGGTGATCCTGTTCCTGCAGACCTGGCGCGCCTCGATCATCCCGCTGGCCGCCGTGCCGGTGTCGTTGATCGGCACATTTGCGGTGATGCACCTGTTCGGCTTCTCGCTCAACGCCCTGTCGCTGTTCGGCCTGGTGCTGGCCATCGGCATCGTGGTGGACGATGCGATCGTCGTCGTGGAAAACGTGGAGCGGAACATCGGACTCGGCAAGTCGCCGGTGGAAGCCACCCGCCAAGCCATGAAGGAAGTGACCGGCCCGATCATCGCTACCGCACTCGTGCTGTGCGCCGTGTTCGTGCCCACCGCCTTCATCTCCGGCCTCACCGGGCAGTTCTACCAGCAGTTCGCGCTGACCATCGCCATCTCCACGGTGATCTCGGCCTTCAACTCGCTGACGCTGTCGCCGGCCCTGGCCGCCGTGCTGCTGAAGGATCACCACGCGCCGAAAGACCGCTTCTCCCGCGTACTCGACAAGATGTTCGGTGGCTGGCTGTTCGGCCCGTTCAACCGCATGTTCGAACGCGCCGGAGGCGGTTACGTCCGTACCGTACGCCGCGTCCTGCGTGGCAGCAGCATTGCCATGCTGGTCTATGGCGGCCTGCTGGTGCTCGGCTACCTGGGCTTCTCCAGCACCCCGACCGGCTTCGTGCCGCAACAGGACAAGCAGTACCTGGTGGCCTTCGCTCAACTGCCGGACGCCGCCACCCTCGACCGTACCGAGGCTGTGATCAAGCGCATGTCCGAGATCGCCTCCAAGCATCCGGGCGTCGAAAACACCGTGGCCTTCCCGGGTCTGTCCATCAACGGTTTCACCAACAGCCCGAACAGCGGCATCGTGTTCACCCCGCTCAAGCCCTTCGATGAGCGCAAGGACCCGTCCATGTCCGCTGGCGCCATCGCGGCCGAGCTGAACAAGCAGTTCGCGGATATCCAGGACGCCTACATCGCGATCTTCCCGCCGCCCCCGGTACAGGGTCTCGGCACCATCGGCGGCTTCCGCCTGCAGGTCGAGGATCGTGGCAACCTGGGCTACGAGGAGCTGTACAAGCAAACCCAGAACATCATCGCCAAGGCCCGCCAGTTGCCTGAGCTGAACCCCATGTCGGTGTTCACCAGCTATCAGGTCAACGTGCCCCAGGTGGATGCCGCCATCGACCGCGAGAAGGCCAAGACCCACGGCGTGGCCATCAGCGACATCTTCGACACCATGCAGGTGTACCTGGGTTCGCTGTACGCCAACGACTTCAACCGCTTTGGCCGCACCTACCAGGTCAATGTCCAGGCAGAACAGCAATTCCGCCTGGAGCCCGAGCAGATTGGCCAGCTGAAGGTACGCAACAACCGTGGCGAGATGATTCCGCTGTCCACCTTCGTCAAGGTGGAGAACAGCTCGGGCCCTGATCGCGTGATGCACTACAACGGCTTCATCACCGCCGAGATAAACGGCGCTGCAGCCCCCGGCTACAGTTCCGGCCAGGCCGAGGCAGCGATCGAGAAACTGCTGAAGGAAGAGCTGCCCAACGGCATGACCTTTGAGTGGACCGACCTGACCTACCAGCAGATCCTCGCCGGTAATACCGCGGTGTTCATCTTCCCCCTCTGCGTGCTCCTGGCCTTCCTGGTACTGGCCGCCCAGTACGAGAGCTGGAGCCTGCCGCTGGCGGTGATCCTGATCGTGCCGACCGTACTGTTCTCCGCCATTACCGGGGTGATCCTGGCCGGTAGCGACAACAACATCTTCACCCAGATCGGCTTGATCGTCCTGGTGGGCCTGGCATGCAAGAACGCCATCCTCATCGTCGAGTTCGCCAAGGAGAAACAGGAAGAAGGTCTGGATCGCGTCGCCGCCGTCCTGGAAGCCTGCCGCCTGCGTCTGCGCCCGATCCTGATGACCTCCATCGCTTTCATCATGGGCGTGGTGCCGCTGGTGCTGTCCTCCGGTGCCGGCGCCGAAATGCGCCATGCCATGGGCGTTGCAGTGTTCAGCGGGATGATCGGCGTGACCTTCTTCGGCCTGCTGCTGACCCCGGTGTTCTATGTCCTGATCCGCGGATTCGTCGAGAAGCGCGAAGCGCGCAAGGCCGCCCGCGCCCAGCAACTGAAGGAAGCACACACATGATTCACAAGGCTTTTGCCCCCGCTCTGCTGGCCCTGGCGCTTGCCGCCTGTGCCGTAGGCCCGGACTACAAGGCCCCGGAGAGCGAGCCCGCGCGGCTCGCCTCTTCCGAAGGTGTGAAGGTTGATCGCACCCGCTTCGAGAGCCTCTGGTGGCAGCAGTTCGAAGACCCGACCCTGAACCAGTTGGTGCAAGAGTCGCTGAAGGAAAACCGCGAACTGCGCATCGCCTTCGCCCGCCTCAAGGCCGCCCGCGCCATCCGCGATGACGTCGGCAACGACCAGTTGCCTGTGGTCACCGCCGGAGCCAGTGCCGAAATTGGCAAAGGCCAGCAGCCTGGCGTAACAGAAGAGCGGGTCAACGCCGAACGCTACGACCTGGGTCTGAACATGGCCTGGGAGCTGGACCTGTTCGGTCGCATCCAACGGCAGATCGAGGCCAGCGAAGCGGAAACCGACGCCGCCCAGGCCGACCTGCAACAGTTGCAGGTGAGCCTGATCGCCGAGTTGGTAGACGCCTACGGCAACCTGCGTGGCGCACAGCTCAGGGAGCGGATTGCACGCGAAAACCTGGAGAACCAGCAGGAGTCCCGCGGCCTGACCGAACAACTGCGCGACGCGGGCGTCGGCAGCGAGCTGGATGTGCTGCGCGCTGACGGTCGTCTGGCCGCCACCGAAGCCAGCCTGCCGCAACTGCAGGCCGAAGAAGCGCGTGCCCGCAACCGCATCGCCACACTGCTCGGCCAGCGTCCGGAACAATTGTCCGTGGACCTGTCTCCCAAGCCCCTGCCGGTGATTGCCAAGGCACTGCCCATCGGCGATCCCGCCGAGCTGCTGCGTCGTCGTCCGGACGTGCGTTCAGCGGAGCGGCAACTGGCCGCCGCCACCTCCGGTGTTGGCGTGGCCACGGCTGACCTGTTCCCGCGCGTGAGTCTGTCGGGCTTCCTCGGCTTCACGGCCGGACGCGGCTCGCAGATCGGCTCCTCCGCCGCACGAGCCTGGGCGGTGGCACCGACCATTTCCTGGGCAGCCTTCGACCTTGGCAGTGTTCGCGCCCGACTGCGTGGCGCCGAGGCCGACGCCGACGGTGCACTGGCCAACTACGAGCAACAAGTGCTGCTGGCCCTGGAAGAGTCGGAAAACGCTTTCAGCGACTACGGCAAACGCCAGGAACGACTGGTGTCGCTGGTGCGCCAGTCGGAAGCCACCCGCGCCGCCGCCGAACAGGCCGCGACCCGCTATCGCGAAGGTACCGTGGACTTCCTCGTGCTGCTGGACGCCGAACGCGAGCGCCTGGCTGCCGAAGACGCCCAGGCCCTGGCCGAAGTCGAGGTCTATCGCGGCATCGTCGCCATCTACAAGGCCCTTGGCGGCGGCTGGCAACCTCAGGCGTGATCATTTCCTCCCTTGTCCGGCCTGCCCCGGCCGGCAGCTTTACCCCGCGGGTCCGAGCTCCTCGCCGCGGGGACTTTTATTCAGCTCTCCGTGGGCGTCCGGGAAAAGCCGGCTCCCCGGAAGCCTGCTGACCGCGTCAAGGATGGCAGTACCGAATTCGGAGAAAGCTCTGGATACCCCAACCCTTGATCTCGATAGGAGAGATTCCATGAAAAAGCTCATCACTTCCGCAACCCTTCTGGCCGTCGCCCTTTCCGCGGGTTCCGCCATGGCATCCGGCGGTGGCGACCGCACCATCTCGCGCTATGAAAAGCGCCTGGCGCAGATCGAGAAGCAGCAACGCGAGGCAAACGAAGCCGTTGCCCAGAAGGAACTCGCAGAAAAAGCAAAACGTGGCTAAGCCACAGGGACGGGGCGGGATTACCTGCCCCATCCCGCCCACAGCGATAACCCGCCGGCCCTCAGTCGAGGTCTGGCGGTTTGTCCCGCCCCCATCACCTCGGGCGTGATCGCTGCAGGCGACGCACTTGCCTCGGCGACAATCGCCGGCTAGCGTCATGCCGACAGCCGACGAAGCCCTCCATGCCAACCGACGCCCAGATCCTCGCTGCCATAGATACCGCCTTCGGCGACTGCCGGCGCCCGGAGCACTTCACCAATTTCCAGCATTGCTGCGAATGTGCAGAGCACGACGCGCTGCTGTGCAGTCGTGACCGCGAAACACTGCAACACGCGGATGTTGGCAATGCCGGTTGGGACCCTATCTGTTTCTGCTCGCCCGAAGGCATCGCCTACTACTTCCCAACTCTGGCGCGCTTCGCGTTGGCCGAGCCGTCGCCGGAAATAGACTGGTATGGCTGGCAAATGGTCTTCCATCTCGGCTACGGCGGCGCGGAAAACGCTTTGCTCCAGCATTGCTCGACGGCTCAGCGCCAAGCCGTGGCCAGCTTGCTGGCGCACCTGCTCGATACCCGTACCGAGCTACTGGAAATGGACGCCGACGCTGCTCTGCACGCCCACGGAAACTGGTCGCGTTGAGCGGACTTCAGACCGCAGGGGATCAACGGGGAGGCTGGCCAGATGCCAGCTTGCGCCGCGCCACTAGTGTCTTGGCCGCCGTCATGTGAATGGGGCCGCCCTGGTAGGTGGGCAGCTCGCGCGATACCCAATCGATCCCCTTGTCACGCCAGTGAACCTCACCCGCCTCCAGTTTCATGTCCCTCTGCACTTCCCGGATCACCTGACGAACACGCTCGTCGCTATAGAAGGCTTCGTTGTCGATGGCTTTGCAGAAGGTCGCACCATCCTGGCTGATCAGCGTGAGCAGCAGCGACCCGTCGGGTCGCGGCTTCACGTCGACCTGATGCTGCGGGAAAGCGTCATAGAAGGCAGTGAATGGCAGCTTCATGCGGAACACTCCTGTCGGACCATGGGTCGTTCGGACCCTGTTTCTTGCACTCGGCATGCCCGTTCGCCGTTTCCACCAATTTCCTTGCTAATCAGGCATATGGCGCGAACGCACTGTGTCGCTTCCGGGTGACTTGCACGGTCCCTAGTCCAATCCCCGTGCAAGTTGCACGAAGTTCCGATGAAACCGGCTTCCTGTCGTCTGGCCACTGGGCTTGACCAGTGCGCCCTATCCTGCGAAAAGGCTGCGCGCAAATGGCCGGGCCCGGTCGACGAACCAAGGAGCACATTCCCATGAGTGACGAACTGCAGATAACCGATATCCAGCTGGGCGACGGCAAGGAAGTGGTCAAGGGCGCCCTGATCACGACCCAGTACCGCGGCACCCTGGAAGACGACACCGAGTTCGATTCCTCCTACAGCCGTGGCAAACCCTTCCAGTGCGTGATCGGCACCGGTCGCGTTATCAAGGGCTGGGACATCGGCCTGATGGGCATGAAGGTCGGCGGCAAGCGCAAGCTCTTCGTCCCCGCGCACCTGGCCTATGGTGAGCGCCAGGTCGGTGCCCACATCAAGCCGAACTCCAATCTGTGCTTCGAAATCGAGTTGCTGGAAGTCCTGACCCGCGACGATTGAGCACACGCCCAAACCTGTAGGAGCGAGCTTGCTCGCGAATATAGATCGACCCCACTGATCGAGTGACGACAAGGCGGCCAGCCACAGGCTTGTGGCCTGGGCCGCCGCCGGCACCGCAGGGTATGGGAGTTGAAACGCCCGGCAATCGTGTCACCTGACGGCGACAGGATACCGGGCGAATCTGTCAGCAGGCTGTCAGCTGGACTGGGGCATCTCGCCACGGGCCAGGCGCTTGTTGATGTCGTCGATCACCGCCGGCAGGTCGGCGATGGTGTCGATCAGGTAGTGCGGGCGGGAGCCTTCGAACATCTGGCCGATGCGCGCGCGCTCCTGGTCCAGCTTGTCCTTCGGCAGCGCCTTGAACTGCTCGTACGTCAGGCCCAGGGCGTTGCCCGAGCAGGTCAGCGCCACGGTCCACATGCCGGCGCTGCGGCCTTCGAGGATGCCCGGCCAGGTGTCGTCCACCTTCACGCAGGCGGCCACATCGTCGATGCCGAGGGCGATGACGTTGGCCAGGGACTGCGCCGGGTGCGGGCGGCCGTTGGGCACTTCGTCGGTGGCCACCACGTGGTCCGGCGTGTAGCCGTTCTCGCGGGCCAGCTCCACCACCTTGGCCATCACCACCGCCGGGTAGCCGGAGCAGGTGCCGATCTTCAGGCCCTTGCCGCGCAGGGTGGCGATGGCGTCGAGGGCGCCGGGGATCAGCGCGGAGTGCAGGCCGATCTTCTCGATCTGCAGCGGCATGAAGCGCTCGTAGATGGCGGTGACGTCATCGTCGGTGGGCAGGCGACCGAAGGCGGCGCGGTAGCGTTCGGCGATGGCCGGGATGTCGCAAAGGGTGCGGATGTGGTCCCACTTGCCCATGCCCATCGGGCCGCGCGCTTCTTCCAGGGAGACGGCGACGCCGAATTCACCGAAGGCCTCGACGAAGATCTGGGTCGGCGCAAAGGACCCGAAGTCGACGACGGTACCGGCCCAGTCGAGGATGACGGCTTGCAGATGGGTGGGTTGCTTGTAGTCCATGGTGGATCTCCAGTTTCAGGGATGAGAGGGGCTGCTCCGCGCCAGTGGCGGGAGTCATGCAGGTTGCTGATCGGGATCAGATGGAATCAGGGAGGTGGTGCGTCGGGCTGCGCGTTGGAGTCGAACAGCTCGTTGATCATCGGCCGGTTGCGGCGGATACCCAGGCAGCACAGGTAGTAGTCGATGTGGAACGGGTGGTCGACGAAGGTGATCGGCCGCGTTCCGGGCGTCTGCGCATACTCCACCGCCGACACGAAGCCAATCCCGATGCCCTGGGCAATGGCGTGGACTATGGCTTCGCGGCTGTTGAGCTGCATCGCGCAATCGAGCTCCACACCGCGCCGGTGGCACTCCTCCTCCACCAACTGGCGGGTCCGCGAGGCGCGCTCGCGCAGTACCAGCCGCTGCCCGCTGATTTCCTCGACACGGACCTGTTCCTGGCTCGCCCAGGGGTGATCGTCACGAACCACGGCGATGATCGGGTAGCTGCGGTAGAGCTGGGTGTTGAGGCGCTGGTCGAACTCCGACAGGGCGAGAATGGCGACGTCGATGTCGAAGTTGTACAGCCGCTCCAGGGTCTCGCCCTCGGTGTTGAAGGACGTCTCCAGCTCGATCTCCGGGTAACGCTGCATCAGTTGGTAGGTCAGGCTCATGGCGATCGGCGGCGACACCGCGCCAAGGCGCAGCATGCCCGCCTTGCGTTGCTTGAAGCTCTGCAGCAATTGCACCGCTTCGCTCTCCTGGCCGAACAGGCCCTGGGTGATCGAGTAGAGCTCGCGGCCCGCCGCACTCAGCTCGATGAAGCGGCCACGGCGATGGAAAAGTTCCACGGAGAACTGCTTCTCCAGCGAGCTGACCTGCTCGCTCACCGTGGGCTGGCCGACGCACAGGTACTCCGCCGCAAGTGTGAAGCTGCCCGTCCGGGCCACGGCGTGAAAGGAGCGGAGCCACTTGTGGTACTGGTACATGAAGAGTTCCGGGCGTCGGCCAATGGGTGGAAGTGAAGGTCAGCGCCGCACGAACAGTGCGACCAGGGCACTGCTGAGGCAGGCGGCGGTGACCACGACGAAGATAAGCGAAGTATTCCCGCTGATGTCCAACAGACGCCCGATGAGCGGCTCGGCCAGGCCCGCGAACAGGTAGGACGAGAAGTTCATCACGCCGGTCGCGGTACCCGCCCGCTTGGCCCCCACCAGGTCCGGGCACAGCGCCCAAAAGCTCGATGCCGGGCCGTAGACGAAGAAGCCGCAGAGGAACAGCGCCACCAGGCCGATGGTGCTATGGGCCGGCAGGCTCCACATCCACAGGCTGGTGGCGGCGCCCAGCAACATGTACAGCATGATCGCCTGGTAGCGCTTGGAGCCGAACAGCTTGTCCGAGACCCAGCCATTGCTCAGCGCGCCCACCGCCATGCCCACCGGCAGCGCCACGGTGATCCACTTCGGATCTATCCAGCCGTCGCCGCCGCTCTTCCAGTCGGCACCGAGAAAATGCACCGGCACCCAGACGATCAGGCCGTAGCGGGCGGCGTTCTGGAAGCCCAGGGAAACGGCGGCGATGATCAGCTTGGCGTTCTTCAGCACCGCCTTGTAGCGCTGCGCAGAAGTTTCCACCTCGCCCTGCGCGACTTCCTGGTCCTTGTCGTCGGCGTTGGCCACACCGGTGTCGGCCAGCGGCTCGAAACCCAGGTCCTGCGGACGCTCACGGGCGATCAGGAAGAACAGGATGCCGCCGGCCAGCATCAGCAGCACCGGTAGACGGAAGATCCAGCGCCACTCCAGGTGCAGCACTTCGATCACGACGATGGACGTGACATAGGACAGGATCGAGGCGCAACCAGCGGCGAATACGTAGAAGCCATAGACCTTGCCGCGCTCCGACACGCCCCACCAGTTCGACAGCAAGCGGCTGCCCGGCGCCCAGCCAAGGGCCTGGAAATAGCCGTTGATGCCCCAGGGCAGGATCAGGCTCATGAAACCGCTGGCGAAGCTGGTGATCCAGTTGGCGCCACAGGACAGCACCGCCCCCAGGCTCATGATGCGGCGACCACCGAACTTGTCGGCGAGGTTGCCGTTGATCGCCTGGCCGATGGCGTAGGTCCAGAGCATGGCGGTGGACACCCAGCCAAGGGTTTCCTTGCTCAGGCCGAACTCGGCCTGCATGCCGGGAATGGCGAAGCCGAAGGTCTGCCGCCCGGTGTAGAAGAACAGGTAGCAGAACATCGCTGCCAGCAGCATGCGCCACTGGGCAACACGGAACGAAGGTGAATGGGACATCGTCAAGCCAGACAGGGTATCTGCACGATTCATGGTGTTTTCCTTTTGTACGGTCCTCCGGTCAAGCCGGGGGCGGCACTCTTGTTCGGTGCAACAGGAAAGGTGCGGCCGAAGCCGCGCTCAGATCGGGAAGGCAGGCCCCTAGGCGGCTCGCGAACCGATGAAGTTCTTGCCTCGTGCGCCCTGCATGGCGAATTCGATGATCTCCTCGGCTTCCCTGGCTGTCACGCCGTAGTCGCCGAACTCGGTCTTCACCTCGAGGCTGTGGAGGAACTCCCGCAGGCGCGCCTGGGCCTTGCGCAGGTCAGGGCCGAACACCCGTTGCAGGGTGCGGTCACGGGCTTCGTCGCGGCCCCAGGCCAGGCCCAGCACCAGCGGCAGGGTGAAGGAGCAGGCAATGCCATGGGGCAACCCGTAGCGCAGGGTCATCTCGTAGGAAATGGAATGGGCCAGCGCGGTCTTGGTGTTGGAGAACGCCATGCCGGCCTTGAGCGCCGCCAGCGCCATGCGCGAACGCAGCTCCCTGTTGCCGAGGTCGCGACGCAACTGCGGCAGGCAGTCAAGGATGTCCTCGATGGCGGACACGGCAAAGGTGTCCGAAAGCGGATTGGCGTTCACGTTCCAGATCGATTCCAGGGCGTGGGACAGCGCGTCCAGGCCGGTGGAGACGGTGACACCGGCAGGGACCGTCAGCATCAGCTCCGGGTCGACGATGGCGACCTTCGGCCAGGTGCAGTCCAGGTGCAGTGAATACTTCTTCTGGTTGCCCGCATCCCAGATGGTCGCCCAGGGCGTCACTTCACTCCCGGTGCCGGCAGTCGTGGGCGCGGCGATCAGCGACTTGGCGCGGGCCGGCACGAAGTCCTGGCCGGTGGACAGTAGCCCCAGCAACTCGTCGAAGCTGCCGGATTCAGTGCCAACGATCAGCGCCTTGGCGGTGTCGATGGCGCTGCCGCCACCAACGGCGATGACCGTCTGGCAGTCAGCCGCCTCACGCCAGAAGCGCTCGTAGGTGTGGCGGAGCTGGGCAACGTCGGGGTTGGGCTGGACATCCTCCACCACGTGCACCAGGCGCTCGCCCAGCAGCAGCTGGAGGCGACCCAGCAGACCCAGGGCACGGGCTTCGGGAAAGATCACCAGGGCGACCTTCTGGTTCTCGGTGAGGGACGCGAGATCACGGAGGCTGCCGCAGCCGAAGCGTGTATCGACCGGATTATGGAAACGGGCAGTCATGGTGGCTCCTTTCTTGTTGTTGTCGGAAGGTGGGTGCATGGTCAGCCCTGCCCGACAACGGCTCAAATCGATTAATTGCAGGCGTGCATCGGCCAGGCCGATACAGACGCACAGGCCTTCTCCGGCCGCGCCGGCGTCATGCCGGGCGGCTGGTGGTCAATGTCGGATCAGTGAGAGGCGCCGCGCTGGATGGCGTTGCGCAGGCGGCTGGAAGCCGTGTCGGCGATGATCACCATCAAGGTGATCACGATGATGCAGGTAGCGGTTTCCTGGTACTTGAACAGCTTGAGGCTGCTGACCAGCTCGAAGCCAAGACCGCCGGCGCCGACCATGCCGAGCACGGTGGCCGAGCGCAGGTTGACCTCGAAGCGGTAGAGCACCACGGCGATCCACGCCGTGATCACCTGCGGCAGCACACCGAAGACGATCACCTGCAGCGGCCGCGCGCCGGTGGCCTGGAGCGCCTCGATGGGGCCCTGGTCGATCTCTTCGATGCTCTCGGCGAAGAACTTGCCGAGCATGCCCAGCCCGTGCAGCGCCAGCGCCAGCACGCCGGGAAAAGGTCCCAGGCCCACTGCCGAGACGAACACCAGGGCTAGGATCAGCTCGTTGATGCTGCGCGTCAGGTTGAGGAACTGCCGGGTGGCGCCGTAGAGCAAGCGGTTGCGCGTGAGATTGCGCGCGGCCAGGAAGGACAGCGGGATGGCGAGCAGCACACCGAGCAGCGTGCCCCAGATGGCGATCTGCACGGTTTCCAGGGCCGGCGCCAGCAGCCTGGGGAGGATGCTGAAATCCGGCGGCATGGTGCGACCGAGGAAGTCACCGATCTGCGGCAGGCCGGCAGCCAGCTTGCCGAGGCTGAGCTGCGCGCCCGTGGCGCTCCAGTGCAGAACAAGGACCACCGCCAGCACCACCGCGCCGGTACCGAGCCAGCCACGGCTGCCCTGCGGCAGGTCCAGGGTCCAGGTGTAGTTGCTTCGTTGCATGGTCAACCCTCCAGCCCGGCGGCATAGCGCAGTTGCGCCCGCCCGGAGCCGTGCAGTTCCTCGGGTTCCGGCGCATGGCCGGGATAGATGCGTTGCAGGTCGGCTTCGGTCAGGCTCGCGCCGTCGCCATCGAACACCAGGCGGCCATGGGCCAGGCCAACGATGCGGTCGCCGAACTCGCGGGCGTAGTCCACCTGGTGCAGGTTGCAGACCACCGTGATACCCAGCTCGCGGCTGGCATCGCGCAGGTATTGCAGCACCAGGCGCGCGGTCTTCGGATCGAGGCTGGCCACCGGCTCGTCGGCTAGGATCACCCTGGGCCGCTGGGCCAGCGCACGGGCGATGCCCACCCGCTGTTTCTGCCCGCCGGACAGCGCGTCCGTGCACTCCTGGGCCTTGTGCGCCAGCTCGACCCGCTGCAGGCAGTCCATCGCCAGGGCCAGGTCCTCGCGACGGAACAGTTGCAGCACGGACGCCAGGGTAGACACCGATCCAAGACGGCCGGTCAGCACGTTCTTCAGTACCGACAGCCGCGGCACCACGTTGTGGTGCTGGAAGATCATCGCCACCTGGCGGCGCAGGGCGCGGGTGTCGCGACAACCGATTGCATCGATCCCCGCCACCTCCAGGCTGCCGGAGTCCGCCTGGACCAGGCGGTTGATGCAGCGCAGCAAGGTCGATTTGCCGGCACCCGACTGGCCCAGCACCACGACGAACTCGCCGGCCTCGATATCGAGGTCGATGCCACGCAGCACGGCATTGCTGCCGTACTGCTTGGTCAGTTGGCGAACCCTGATCATTTCATGCTCCGCAGGTCGAGATCGAGGACCTTGGCGGTTTCGCGGACCACGTCGTAGGCCGCGTCGTTGGTGGGCTGGAAGCCGTCAAGCTGACCCTGGTCGCCCCACGGCAGATCCTTGATCGAGGCCAGCGCAGCAGCCACTTTCTGCTTCAGCGCCGGGTCCATGTCCTTGCGCCAGACCATGGGGGACTCGGGGATCGGACGGGACGTCCAGACCACCTGGAAGTCGTCCTGCTTGACCAGCCCCTTGGCCACCGCCCCGGCGAGGATGCGGTCGGCCACGGCGGCGGCGTCCACCTTCTGGTTCTCCACCGCGAGGATGCTGGCGTCGTGGGAGCCGGAGAAGATCACCCGCGAGAACAGCTTGTCGGGTTCGAAGCCGGCCTGTTCCAGGCCCGCCTTGGGGAACAGATGGCCCGACGCCGAACTGGGGTCGACGAAGGCGAAGGTGTGACCCTTGAGGTCGGCGAGGTTGCGGATGCCGCTGTCCTTGCGCGCCAGGATCAGGCTCTTGTAGGCGCTCTGCCCGGTCTTCTTGGTCACCGCCACGGAGAACGCCTCGACATCCGCCACGGTGGTGGCGAGCACGTAGGAGAACGGGCCGAGGTAGGCCACATCCAGCTTGCCAGCGCGCAGGGCCTCGATGATGCCGTTGTAGTCGGTGGCGACGAAGGGTTCCACCGGCATGCCGAGCTGGCTTTCCAGGCGGTCGAGCACCTGTTTGCTGGACTCGATCATGGCCTGGGAATCTTCCGAGGGGATCAGGCCGATAGTCAGTTTTTCGGCGGCCTGGACAGAGGTGGCGGCGACCAGCGGGAGCAGGACGATACCGGCGACCCGGAGGAACTTGGCGAGGTTTTTCATGGCATTCCCAGCGGTTGTGGTTGGAATGGGCACAGGCTAGGAAGGTCACGTGACAGTCATACGATCAATTCAATATGGGTTTCGACAGGAAACTATTGAAGGAACCTATGGATGTCGTCCGCCAAGTTGCGCGCTTTCCTCGCTGTGGCCAGGCATGGAAGTTTCAGCGCCGGGGCCCGCGCGCTGGGGCTCAGCCAGCCCACCCTGACCACCCAGGTGCAGAGCCTGGAGCGTCAACACAATGTCGAGCTGTTCCACCGCCGGGGACGGCGCATCGAGCTCTCCGATGTCGGCCAGCAGCTGTTGCCCATCGCCCAGCGCCTGGCCGCCCTGGAGCTGGAAGCCCACAACCTGCTGCGGGACTCCGGGCGCCTGGACAGTGGCCAGCTCAAGCTGGGCGCGGTGGGCCCTTTCCACGTGATCGAAATGGTCGACCACTACCGCCAGCGCCATCCGCGTATCGAGGTGTCGATCCGCGTCGGCAACTCGGCCGAGGTGCTGGCCGACCTGGAGCAGTACGTCACCGACATAGCCGTGCTCGCCGGCCTGCATGAGGACCCGGGCCTGTGCACCGTGCGCTACGCCCGCCACGCCATCATCCTGTTCGCCCGGCACGACCATCCCCTCGCCCGCCGCGACAGCATTGCGCTGGGGGAACTCGAGGGTCAGCCACTGCTGCAACGGGAGGCTGGCTCCACCACCCGCGCAGCCCTGGAGCTGGCGCTGGCGCAGGCC
Organism: Pseudomonas sp. JS3066; assembly: GCF_036328175.1. Taxonomy (NCBI): domain Bacteria; kingdom Pseudomonadati; phylum Pseudomonadota; class Gammaproteobacteria; order Pseudomonadales; family Pseudomonadaceae; genus Pseudomonas; species Pseudomonas sp. JS3066. The sequence goes on along the minus strand of NZ_CP143312.1, from coordinate 2,163,800 downwards.
GGCGTGACGCCACGCATCGCCATGGAAATCGGTAGCCGCGAGGCCCTGCGCGAGGCGGTGGTGCGCGGGATCGGCCTGGGTGCGGTGTCCGAGGCGGAATTCATTCCGGACCCGCGGATCAAGCCGATCCGCATCGAGGGTGATCCGGTGCACACCGAAACCTACCTCTACTGCCTGGCGGAACGGCGCAACAGCCTGCTGATTTCGTCGTTCTTCGAGGCGGCACTCCAGGGAGAGATCCGCTAGCTTGTTGCTGAGCCTGCGCAGGAACCGACCAACAGCCCGATGTGTCGATCTCTCCCTGCGCCAAACGACCAGTCAGCGAAGCCATCCTCTTTCCAGGAGTCACCCATGTCCCTGCAACTGTTCGCGCATCCCTTCTCGTCGTACTGCCAGAAGGTCCTGATCGCGCTCTACGAGAACGACACAGCGTTCCAGATGCGCCTGCTGTCGCCGGACGATCCGGCCACCGCCGAGCAGTTCCAGCGCCTCTGGCCGTTGCAGCGGTTTCCGCTGCTGCTGGACGGCGAGCGGCCGGTGATGGAATCGAGCATCATCATCGAATACCTCCAGCAGCATCATGCCGGGCCGGTGAAGCTGATCCCCGAGCAGCCGGAAATGGCGTTGGAGGTGCGGATGCTGGATCGCTTCTTCGACCTGTACGTGATGACACCCATGCAGAAGCCGGTGCTCGATAGCCTGCGCTCGGAGGGCCAGCGCGATGCCTGTGGGGTGGCGGACGCCAAGGCTCTGCTGGAGCGCAGCTACGCCTGGCTCGAGGGGAAGCTCGCAGGGCGAACCTGGGCTGCCGGCGACGCCTTCAGCCTGGCGGACTGCGCGGCTGCGCCCTCGCTGTTCTACGCCGACTGGGTACACCCGATCGATGCGACCTTCAGCAACCTGCGCAACTATAGGCAACGCTTGCTTGCGCATCCTTCGATCGCCCGTGCAGTAGATGAGGCGCGCCCGTATCGGCCACTGTTCCCGCTGGGAGCGCCGGATCGCGACTGAAGCTCAAGGTTGGACGCCGTGAAGTTCGCGAGCGGAGCCCGCTCCTGCCTGCTTTCGGCCTTTCGCTACCCGGCAGCAGGCGAGTAAGGTTTCCCATCCGTTTATTTCGAACAGGGAGTCCAACTCATGAGTGATCTTTCGGCTTTCCCCATCAACCGCAAATGGCCCGCGACCCGGCCGGACGTCCTGCAGCTCTATTCCCTGCCGACGCCCAATGGCGTCAAAGTCTCCATCATGCTGGAGGAAACGGGTCTGCCTTACGAACCGCACCTGGTCAGCTTTGAACGCAATGACCAGATGTCGCCGGAGTTCCTCTCCCTCAACCCGAACAACAAGATCCCCGCCATCATCGACCCCAATGGACCAGACGGCCGTCCACTGCCCCTGTTCGAGTCCGGCGCGATCCTCATCTACCTGGCCGACAAGACCGGCCGGTTGATCCCGCAGGACGCGGCCGGCCGTTACGAATGCATCCAGTGGCTGATGTTCCAGATGGGCGGGATTGGCCCGATGTTCGGCCAGATCGGCTTCTTCAACAAATTCGCCGGCAAGGACTACGAGGACAAACGCCCCCTTGACCGCTATGTGCAGGAGTCGGCACGCCTGCTGGCGGTGCTCGACCAGCGCCTGGAAGGTCGGGACTGGATCATGGGCGAGCAGTTCAGCATCGCCGACATCGCCACCTTCCCCTGGATTCGCAACCTGGTGGGTTTCTACGAGGCGGGTGAGCTCGTCGGGTTCGAGCGCTTCGCCAACGTGAAGCGGGTGCTGGAAGCCTTCCTGGCACGCCCGGCAGTCGTACGCGGGCTGGGGATTCCGCAGCGGGATTGAATGCTGTCTGCCGGGGGCTGCTAGAACGTCCTGGGCCAGGCTGCTTGCCGAGTTCTGCGGATGTTTCTGGTTTTGCCCTCCCCGGCGAGTCACTTCTTTCAAACGTCGGGATGCCGAACCAAAAAGAAGTAACCAAGAATGCCTGCCCCTGCATCCGGCCCCGGTCAACTCACTTCCCCCGCAATGCCTTCGCCACCCGGAACTGCATCTCGTAGGCCGGTTGCTCCACGCTGTCGGCGTCCTCGGCATAGCGGCTGGCAAAACCTTCCACGCCCCACTCCCGGTACTGCTGCGCATGCACCAGTTCGTGGGCCCAGAGCGCCACATCGTCCAGCGCTCCTTCGCGATCGCGAAAGAGGATGACGTCTACAAGGGTCACTGCCTTGATATCCGGGTCATGCAGCATCGCACTGGCCGCGCCCAATTCACTGCTGTCGCCGATGCGATAGCGCGCGCCCTCCAGCAGCGCGGCGTCGAAGTAAGGCGTCAGCTTTTCGCGGATGGCTGGGGGCATCGGCTCGACCCCGCTGGCCAGGGCATCGGCCCTGGCCTGCACCAACCATTGCTGCAAGGCGCCGGACGCCACCCGACTCACCTCGCCCGGTAGCGGCCCGAGCACTCCGCGTACGTCGGGCAGGCAGACGCAATCCGTCACGCAGACTTCGTATTGCTCCGGCGGGCAGGCCGCAGCCGTCACGTCGAGACTGCAAGTGGCGAACAATGCGAGGCTCAAGGCGATCCTGGTCATGCGTCCTCCGGGACTGTTCCATTGGGCTTTGACCACGGCGAGCGACCAAGCGCACCGTCAGCGGTCGTGAGACGGCATCCGACGATTGACCCTGAGCGCCAGCAGGAGGAAGCAGCTCACAACAGGCGTGGCAATCCGATTCGGAGGGGCTGCCGAAGGAGTGGAGCTATCCCACGAACGACCCGCTGGTCTCCGTTTCCGAGGGCCGTAACCCCTTCGCTGAAGGCGGGCCCTGAGTGCCACCGCATGCATTTTGACGACCAGTGATGGAGGGGCTCACCGGTCGACACGGCGGTCTGCTAACGTGATGCAGGCCCTCTCGCGGAACGGAATTCATGCTCGCTTTCATTCAAAGCCACCCCCTGGCCTTCGGCGCCCTGCTGATCCTGATCGACCTTTCGACCTGGCGCATCATTCCCGCCGAACAGCAGACCTGGCGGGTGGTCTGCCGGTTGCTGCTGTTCGTGCTGTTCAGCGCCGTGATCATCGATGCCGGCATGAGCCCCCTGCAGCCGCCGACGTGGTCGGATCCAACGCTCAACCTGGTGGCCACCGCGATGGAAATCGGCTGGTGGCTGTTTGGTGCCCGCACCGCCACCGTGGTACTGGGCCTTCTGATGCCGCGCATCGGCCATGCCGGCCGACTGCTCCAGGACGTGCTGGGCGCGGTGATATTCCTGGTGGCGGTGGTAGCCGCCGCGGCCTATGTGATGCAGCTGCCGGTGAAGGGCCTGCTGGCCACCTCCGGGGTCATGGCGATCGTGATCGGCCTGGCCTTGCAGAGCACGTTGAGCGATGTGTTCTCCGGCATCGTCCTCAACACCACCAAGCCCTACCAACTGGATGACTGGATTTCCATCGACGGCACCGAAGGCAAGGTGGTGGAAATCGACTGGCGCGCCACCCACCTGCTGACCAACAAAGGCAGCACCGTCGTGGTTCCAAACTCGGTGGCGGCCAAGACCAAGGTGCACAACTTCAGCCGACCCTATGAGCTGACCAGCGTGTCGATCACCGTTCAGGTGTCTACCCAGGTGCGTCCACGCCGTGTACTGGAGGCCCTGGAAAGGGCGGTCCAGAGCATCAGTGCGCTGCTGACCAACCCCAAGCCCAAGGTCGCGATCAAGGGCTCGGACTTGGAGTCCATGGAGTACGAAATCAGTGGCTTCATCCGCACCGGAGAGAACAAGACCGAGGTGCGTAACCTGATGTACGACCTGGCGCACAGGCATCTGGAAGCGGCCGGCATTACCTTCACCGGAGAAGATGCACCGCAGCCCTCCTCGCGGCCACGCTTGCTGCTGGAAGAGGTGAAGATCTTCCGCGCGCTCAGCCATGGAGAGAAGGACGAACTCAGCGAAGCCATGGCGCCGCTCGCGTTTTCTGCCGGCCAGGTGGTAATGGCGGTAGGCGAAGTGGCCGAAGGGCTGCTGATCGTCGGTACGGGCGTGGTCTCCGCCGCAGTGCCGGACAGCACCGGGAAGCTGATAGAAGCTGGCCGCATGGGGCCGGGGGAAATCATCGGCGAGGAAGGCATCGGCTGCAACGCACCGTCCCAGGCACAGTTCACCGCCCTCACTGCTTGCGTGCTTTACCGCATCGAGCGTGATGCCATGAGCAAATTCCTGGATACGCGTGTGGAAGTCCGCGCCGCCCTCATCCATCTGCGCACCTTCCGCGAACAGGCCAGCCGCAACCTGTTAATGCAGAAACCCCAGGCCGTGAAAAAGACCGGTTTCCTCAACTGGCTACAGAAGAAGCACTGAGGGTTCCGATCAGCGGATACCTCAAAATCAATAATGACATTTTTTTATGCTTTAATTTATTTTGCAGGACAATCCGTAACACGAGGGGCCCGTCATGAAACTCAGGACACTGGCTTTACTGCTGCTTGTAGCACTCGTCCAACCCACCTGGAGCCTGGCCGCGCAACAAACGGCTGCCTCCGGCGCTGACAATGCCGCACTGACAACCCGACTGGCGCTACGCGACCTGTGGGTGGAACACATCTTCTGGGTCAGGAACTACGTCGTCGCCAATCAGGACGGCCAGCGCAAGCAGGCCGACGCAGCCGCCACGCAGGTGGTGGACAACGCCAAGGCAATCGCCAACAGCATCGCCCCGCTCTACGGCCAGCCAGCCGCGGATCAGTTGCTGGAACTGCTGGCCGGCCACTGGAGTGCCGTGAAGCACTACAGCGATGCGGCCGTGGCCAAGGATGATGCGGGCAAGAAAGCCGCGGTCACCGACCTCACCCGCAATGCCAAAGGCATCGCCAAGTTCCTCTCCAGTGCCAACCCGAACCTGCCTGAAGACGCCCTGATCAACATGCTCAGCGCCCATGGCGGACACCATGTGGCGCAAATCGACGAGCTGAGCACAGGGGACTTCGCAGGTGAGGCCAGGACCTGGACAGCCATGCGCCAGCACATGCAGGTACTGGCCGATACCTTGGCCGCTGCGCTGGTCAAGCAATTCCCTGACAAGTTCTGACTCCGGTCTGTCGAGGTAATCGATGCTTCAAGGAATGGGACGTACCCAACAGGACCTGCTCGGCGCCCTGCTCTATCAACCGGGCGGCATGAGCATCGACGAACTGGCCAACCACCTGGCGGTGACCCGCACGGCGATCCGCCAGCACCTGGCCGCGCTGGAGCGCGACGGGCTGATACTGCGGGGCGAAACGCGACCTACCGGCCGCCGCCCCGAGCAGCTCTACCGGCTCAGCCCGCGTGGCCGGGAGCTATTTCCCCGCCAGTACCAGTTACTGGCCGACCTGCTGATTGGCGAAGTGGCCAGCCTCATCGGCCACGACGCCCTGATCCAACTCATGCGTGGCCTCGGACGCCGTCTGGCCGGCGAGATCGAAACGAAGGTCGTGGATGAGCCCCGGATCGCCCAGCACATGCACGAAGCCGGCTACGAGGCCGAGGTCTTCTTCCGCTCCGGTGGCGAAGCCGAGATCGTCGCCCACAACTGCGTGTTCCATCACCTTGCGGCGCTGCATCCGGAGGTCTGCGAGCTGGACCTCGCGCTGATCGGTACCCTCGGCGGCGGCACGGTTGATCACCTCGAATGCATGGTGCGCCAGGGGCAGGTCTGCCGCTTCCGGATCGATCGCGGCTGAACCAGCAACTCACCCTGTGCCTGGCGGGTATCCGCCGCAAGCAGGGCGGGATTCCCACTCATCGGGCGGATATCCGCCACCTGCCCACCCCCGTGTAAGCCTTGAATCGCGCAAAGTGAATCGATTCATGGGGTTTTCGCCTATACGGCACGGCATTTGCCTACCCACCGCCCTTTTCGAGAAATAGCAAAGGGACGGTCCCATGAAAAAACTCCTCCTAGGACTCCTGTGCCTCACGGTGCTCGGCTGTGCCAAGCAACCGGAGGCGGAGAAGTCGGTCGACGTACTGCTGATCGGCGCCGGCATCATGAGTGCCAGCCTCGGCACCTATCTCCACGAACTGGAGCCGGGCTGGAGCATCGACATCTACGAACGCCTCGACCAGGTCGCCGCGGAAAGCTCCAACCCCTGGAACAACGCCGGCACCGGCCACTCCGCCTTCTGCGAGCTGAACTACACACCGGAAACCGCAGACGGCGGCATCGACATCAGCAAGGCCGTGGCGATCAACGAATCCTTCGAGATCTCCAAACAGTTCTGGGCCTACCAGGTCGAGCGCAACGTGCTGGGAAATCCCAAGTCCTTCATCAACGGCGTGCCGCACATGAGCTTCGTCTGGGGCGACGACAACATCGAGTTCCTCAGGAAGCGCCACGCCGCCCTGCAGCACAGCTCGCTGTTCCGTGGCATGGAGTACTCCGAAGACCATGAGCAGATCAGCAAGTGGGTCCCGTTGGCGATGGAAGGACGTCCTGCCGAACAGAAAGTGGCCGCCACGCGCATGGCCATCGGCACCGACGTCAACTTCGGTGAGATCACCCGCCAGTTGATCGACTCGCTGACCAGGAGCGACAAGGTTTCGCTCAACCTCAAGCACGAAGTCCGCGACATCAAGCGCAACGACGACGGCACCTGGACTGTGGTCGTCGCCGACCTCGGAAACGACGAGGCCGTACGCAGCGTCAAGGCGAAATTCGTCTTCATCGGTGCTGGCGGTGGCGCCCTCAAGCTGCTGCAGAAATCCGGCATTCCAGAAGCCGAGGGCTATGCCGGCTTCCCGGTGGGCGGCCAGTTCCTGGTCACCCGCAATCCCGAGGTGGTGGCCCAGCATCAGGCCAAGCTCTACGGCAAGGCGTCGGTCGGCTCGCCGCCCATGTCGGTGCCGCACCTGGATACCCGTGTGATCGACGGCCAGAAAGTGCTGCTGTTCGGACCCTTCGCCACCTTTTCCACCAAGTTCCTGAAGAACGGCTCGCTGCTGGACATGTTCAGCGCCTTGACCACCGACAACATCGGCCCGATGACCAACGCCGGCCTGGACAACATTCCGCTGAGCACCTACCTGATGGGTCAACTGATGCTCAGCCAGGCCGACCGCATGCATGAACTGCGCGAGTACTTCCCCCAAGCCAGGGACGAGGACTGGGAGCTGTTGACCGCTGGCCAACGCGTGCAAGTGATCAAGAAGGACGCCGAAAAAGGCGGAATCCTGCAGTTCGGTACCGAAGTCGTCAGCTCCGCCGACGGCAGCATCGCCGCGCTGCTGGGCGCCTCGCCGGGTGCGTCCACTGCTGCGCCGATCATGCTCACCGTGCTGGAGAAGACCTTCAAGGACAAGGTCCAGACCCCGGAATGGCAAGCCCGCCTGAAGGAGATCATTCCTTCCTACGGGCGCAAGCTGAACAACGACCTGGAGCTGACCAACCAGGTCCGCGCCTGGAGCAGTGAGCGCCTGCAACTGGAGCACATTCCGGTGCTGCCGGAAGTTGCCGCGCAGTAAGGCCACGGTCCCAACTCGATCTGTGGGGGCGATTTCAATCGCCAAGCGGACCAAAGGTTCGCCTCAAGCCTGAATGAGGGCAGCTGCGCTGCCCATAGCGAATGAATTCGCCCCCACAACACCCCCGACATCGCCTTCACAACCTCGACATTTTCCCCAGATTTTTTTCACGAAGTTTTGATTCCGCCGTTCCTAATCTGCGCGCCGTATCCACGAGGGATACGTCCCAAGCGAGCGGCCCATGTTCAAACGCATTTCCATCCGCCCCGAAGCCCTGGCCTTCCTGGCCAGCCTCCTGCTGCTTTCGGTCTACAACTTCCCGCTCTGGCGGCATGTCTTCGCCATAGTCCCGGCCGATGCCGACGGACTCGGCATGCGCATGGCCTTCGGCGTCATGGTGCTGGCCATCTTCAACTTCGTACTCGCCCTGCTTTCCTTCCGCCGGGTCTTAAAACCGGTGCTGATCTTCCTGTTCCTGGCCAGCTCCGGGGTCGCCTATTTCATGAGCCAGTACGGCGTGCTGATCGACGCCAACATGCTGCGCAACGTCGCGGAAACCGACGTCAACGAAGTTCGCGACCTGCTTTCCTTCAAGCTGCTGCTGTTCGTCCTCATCCTCGGTGTGTTGCCGAGCTGGCTGCTGTGGAAATTGCCGGTCCGCCACCAGCCCCTGCGCCGTGAACTGCTGGGCAAGCTAGCCCTGGCAGTCGGCTCGCTGACTGTGTTGGGAGTGGTCGCACTGGCCAACTACCAAGGCCTGGCGTCGCTGTTCCGTAACCACCACGAATTGCGTCTGCTGGTGGTGCCCAGCAACTACCTGAACGCCTCCTTTGGCTATGTGCGCGAACAACTGGTGGTGGCCAAGGAGCCATTGCGCCAGATCGGCACCGATGCGAAAAAGGCGCCGGCCTGGCAGACCCACCAGCGCAAGTCGCTGACAGTCCTGGTCGTGGGTGAAAGCGCGCGGGCGGAAAACTTCGGCATCCTCGGCTATGCACGCGACACCTCTCCGCTACTCCGGGGCCAGCAAGGCGTCACCGCCTTCAGCAACGTGCGTTCCTGCGGCACCGAGACTGCCGTCTCCGTGCCCTGCATGTTCTCCAACATGGGACGCGGCGACTACGACGCCGCCCGCGCCCGCAGCCAGGAAGGCCTGCTTGATGTGCTCAAGCATGCGGGCCTCGCAGTGACCTGGCGCGACAACCAGTCCGGCTGCAAGGGCACCTGCGACCGCGTTACCCAGGAAAACCTCAGCCACCTGAAGGACCCCGTCCTGTGCAGTGGCGGCGAGTGTCACGATGAAATCCTGCTCAAGGACCTGCAAGCCTACATCGACCAGCTCAAGGACGACTCGGTGCTGGTCCTGCATCAGATGGGTAGCCACGGCCCGGACTACGCCAAGCGTTATCCCAAGCGTTTCGAGAAGTTCACCCCGGTGTGCAACAGCAATGCCTTGAACGACTGCAGCCAGGAAAGCATCGTCAACGCCTACGACAACACCCTGGTCTATACCGACTACGTGCTGTCGAACCTGATCGATCTCCTGCGCAAGAACCAGGACAAGGTCGACACGGCCATGATCTACCTCGCCGACCACGGCGAATCGCTCGGCGAGTACAACCTTTTCCTGCATGGCACGCCCTATGTGCTGGCCCCCGACCAGCAGAAGCACGTGGCCATGCTCACCTGGTTCTCCGACAGCTACCGCAGGGAGTTCGCCCTGGACACCGGCTGCCTGTCCAGGGAGCGCGACAAGCCGCTGAGCCAGGACAACCTCTTCCACTCGATGCTGGGTCTGTTGCAGGTCCAGACCGGTGAATACCGGGAAGGCCTGGATCTGTTCGCCTCCTGCCGTACCAGCGGCCTCACCGTTGCAAGGAAATAGGTCGACGCCATGGGCGGGAAGCAGCCACTTGAGCGACGGATCATCTTCGCCTTCGTGTTGATGACGCTGATCGTTGGCGGCACCTTTTCCCTGGGAATCGTCGCCATCGTGCACTTCATCGAAGAGCACCTGGTGTCAGAGGAGATGGGCCGGGAACTGGACTATGCGATAGACGAAGAGCTCAAGCTGGACACGGTTGCGCGTATCGATGCCAATACCCGCTTCTTCAGTTCCCACAGCGGACGTGATGCCTTGCCACCGCGTTTCACCGGTCTGCCGGAAGGCTTCTCCGAGGTGCTCGATGGCGACGCCGCCTACTACGTATTCAAGCGCAGCCACGGCAGCCATGAGGACGTGCTGGTGGAAGAACAGCACGAGTTCGAGGCCCGGGAGCAGGTCCTTTTCGACGTAGTCCTGGCCGGTTTCTTGCTCAGCGTGTTCGGCGCCTGGGGACTTGGACGCCTGCTCGCACGCCGGGTGATGGCACCCGTTCGACGCCTGGCGCAACAGGTTCGCCATCGTGACCAGCTGCTGCCCATGGCACCCAGGCTGTCGCCCGACTACCCGGACGACGAGGTCGGTCGGCTCGCCGCCGCCTTCGACGAGACCCTCGGCCAGCTCCGCCATTCACTGGAGCGCGAGCGGCTGTTCACCAGCGATGTCAGCCATGAACTGCGCACCCCGCTGATGGTCATCGCCACCTCCTGCGAGCTGCTGCTGGACGCCGCCGGACTTACCGCCAGCGAGCGCGCCCAGGTCGCCCGCATCGCTCGCGCCAGCGCTGACATGCACGATCTGGTGCAGACCTTCCTGCGCCTGGCGCGAGCCGGCCAGGAGGAAAGCGGCATCGCCGAGAAAGTTGCCCTGTCCGGACTCGCGGCCGAGCAGTACCGCCAGTGGATGCCCCAGTTCCAGGCCAAGGGCCTGGCGTTCGCCCTGATCGACGAAGGCTCCAGCGCGGACCGCTATGAAGCCCCGCAACTGCGCACGGTCATGTCCAACCTGCTGCGCAATGCCTTTCACTACACTGAACAGGGTGCGGTGCGGCTGATCCTCGCGGCAGACGGTTTCCGGGTCGAAGACAGTGGCCAGGGCATTCCGGAGGAAGAGCAGGAACGCATCTTCCAGAGTTTCGTACGCGGCCAGCAGGCCCGCGGCGAAGGTCTGGGCCTGGGGCTCTCGCTGGTCAGGCGCATTTGCCAGCAGCAGGGTTGGGAAGTCCGGGTGGAATCCAGTCCGGACTCGGGCAGTTGCTTCTCCGTACACCTTGGTTGCAGCCGTTGACGTTTTTTTCACGGGCTTTTGACCTCGCCAATACAGCCCGCCATCCAGACTTATCAGCTGTCCACATGGATTCGGTGCACTGGGCTTCGCCAAGTGGTGGGTCTGCGTTCCGCGTCCTGAGCGAAGGAACTCCCCATGTCCGCCAATACCACCTCTCTGCCGCGTCGCCGCTCTCCCTTCCGCAAGCGCTCACGCGCCGGCGGCCAATGGCTGATCCTGCTTCTCGACCAGCGCACCATGCGCTGGTTGCTAGGAGCCTTCGCCCTGCTCCTGTTGTTGGGTGCAGGGATACCTGCCTGGCACCACCTGTACCCCGCCGTTGCCGCGCAGGGATGGAGCTATCAGGTGCACCTCGACGGTATCGAGCAAGTCAGCGCGCTAATACCCGATGACCGGGGAGGCCTTTTCCTCAGCCAGGAACTGCAAGACGGCAAGGGCCGTATCCTGCGTGTCGGATCGGGCGGCAGGAACAGCGAAGTTGAGACCGGCCTGTCCAAGCCCGACGGCATGGCCCGCTATCGCGGGGGCATCGCCTTCAGCCAGGAACAGGGCGAACACCCGGTGCTCTGGATGAACGACCTGGGCACCCGGCAACTGTTCAGCGCCGACAGCGTAGAAGGCCTGTCCACAGACGGCCACTACCTCTACGCAATCGAAGATCTCCACGGTAACGGCCGCTTGCTGCGTTACGACCCGGAAACCGATAGCGTCACCACGCTGCGCAGCGGCCTGGACGAAGCCGAAGCGGTCGCCTTCTGTCCCGATGGCCGCCTGTTCTACAGCGAGAAAACCAGTGGCCAGGTCCGCCTGCTGCAGGATGACGGGCAGGACCCGGTGGCGATCGATGGCCTGCGCGAACCCGGTTTCCTGCTCTGTAACCACGATGGATTGTGGGTCACCGAAGACGCCACGCACATGGCCCGCGTCCTGTTGCTCGATGCCAAGGGAGACCTGAACGTCGTGCTGTCCCACCTGCGTTCGCCGCAAACCATAGTCGAGGTCGCTTCAGGCCGTTACCTGGTCGCCGAGCAAGGACGCAAACGGGTGCTGGAACTGCAACGAAACCCTGAGCATCGCTGATGGCCACTGCCTCCTCGCAACCGCCCGACAGCGAAAAGGAACCACCTCGAAATCCCGAAACATCAACACACAGCTTTCACCATTGTGTCGTTAGGTTAGTCCCATACCCGCGAGCGGTGCCGGTTTGACCGGCACCGGCAACTCTACCGTTTCAGGAAGAACTGACGTCCAGCGCTTCCTCCGCCCGGGCGGCCATTTCCAACGGCTCCGGGCGATAGAGCACGAGGCGGTAGCAGACCAGGCTGATCATCCAGTCGAACAGCAGCGTCCAGACGTTATGCGAGAGAAAGTGCGCGCCCTGCATCATCCGTCCGAGCGAGAACAGGCTACCGAGGACCAGCGCCCCCACCAGCGCGGCCCGCGCCAAGCGTGGACGGCGGTCGCGCAAGACGAAGAACAGGGCGAGCAGGCAAAAACCTGCCGAGGCATGGCCACCCGGCCAGCAGCGGCCAGGCTTGTCGACGTAGGGATGGTGACCGATCAATGGCGAATAGGGTTCGACACCGCCGAATTCCGCCAGGCTCCAGGGGCACTGCACGGCGGTAACCGCCTTGAGCGGCGTGACGATGGCCGTGGACAGGCCGAGGGCCAGCACCAGATAGCCCAGCTGACGACGCCACTGGCGCAGGCGGGTAGGAAGCAGGCTGACGAGAAAGCCGGCGATAGCGAGGACGCCGAGGAGGATCACGGCCTGCTTGGCGCGGTCGTGCAGTACATCCTCGAGGAACGCGCTGTGCCGACCGATGAAACCGTTTTGCGGGTCGTAGAACAGGTGCGCCAGGGCGAAATCGACGTGGGGCACGTCGATCAACAGCAGAAGTGCCATGGTGGCCAGCGGCAGGCCGCTCCAGAGCACGAAATTGAAGGGACGCGAATGGGGCATCGGAAGGTCCTTGGTCAAGTGGGACGACCGAAGTCTGCGCCGGCATGCGTGAGCAACTGGTAAAGGGCTTGTGAAAAAAACATCAACGGCGCCACGGCGCAGGATCGAGGGCACTAAGTGCGAGTACTGATCATCGAAGACAACCGCGACATCCTCGCCAACGTGCTGGACTACCTCCAGCTCAAGGGTTACGGCGTCGATTGCGCCCAGGACGGCCTGTCGGGCCTGCACCTGGCGACTACCCAGCACTACGACCTGATCGTGCTGGACATCATGCTGCCGGGCATCGACGGTTTGCAGCTCTGCAACCGCCTGCGCCAGGAAGCCCGGCGGGACACGCCGATCATCATGCTCACTGCCCGCGACACCTTGGAAGATCGACTGGCCGGCCTCAGGTCGGGCGCCGACGACTATCTGGTCAAACCCTTCGCGCTGTCCGAACTGGTGGCCCGCATCGAGGCGGTGGTGCGGCGTAGCCACGGCGGACGCAAGAGCAGACTGCAGGTGTCCGACCTCATCTATGACCTGGACACCCTCCAGGCCACCCGTGCCGACCAGCGCCTGAAACTCAACCCCATCGGCCACAAGCTGCTCACTACCCTGATGCGCAGGAGCCCGGCCGTGGTGCGCCGCGAAGTGCTGGAGGAAGCCCTCTGGGGCGACGACTGCCCGGACAGCGATAGCCTGCGCAGCCATATCCACCAACTGCGCCAGGTGCTCGACAAACCCTACGAGCGCCCCCTGCTGCACACCATCCATGGCGTGGGATATCGATTGGCGGAACTGGACGACAAGGATTGATCGTTGCGCATTCGATGGCCGGACCTGAGGCCCGGGTGGCGAATAAATTCGCCCCTACAGGTTCTTGCCTAACCTGAAGCAAGTGCCGACAGGACAGGGACATGCCCGCTTCCGCCACCGCTCACCGCATTCCACGCACCGTCTGGGTACTGGGCTTCGTCAGCCTGTTCATGGACCTTTCCTCCGAACTGGTGCACAGCCTGTTGCCGCTGTTCCTGGTGGGCAGCCTGGGCGCGAGCATGCTCGCGGTCGGATTGATCGAGGGCCTGGCCGAAGCCACCGCGCTGATCGTCAAGGTCTTCTCCGGGGCACTCAGCGACTTCCTCGGCAAGCGCAAGGGACTGGTGCTGTTCGGCTACGGCCTGGCGGCGCTTACCAAACCGCTGTTTCCCCTTGCGGCCAGCGCCGACCAGGTGCTGTTCGCGCGCCTGCTGGACCGGATCGGCAAGGGCATTCGTGGCGCACCAAGGGATGCGCTGATGGCCGACGTCTCGCCTGTAGATATCCGTGGTGCCTGCTTCGGCCTGCGCCAGTCCATGGACACGGTCGGCGCCTTTCTCGGTCCGCTGCTGGCGATCCTGCTGATGATACTGCTGGCCGGTGATATCGCACTGGTGCTCTGGTTCGCCGTGTTGCCAGCGCTGATTTCAGTGGCCTTGATCCTGTTCGGTGTAGAAGAACCCGACATCACCCATCCGTCCCGGCGTCTGCGCTCGCCCATTCGGTTTCGCGCATGGCGAAGCTTTTCTCCGGCGTACTGGTGGGTGGTCGGCCTGGGGGCGTTGTTCAGCCTGGCGCGATTCAGCGAGGCATTCCTCGTGTTGCGTGCGAGGGATGCGGGCCTCTCCACCATCTGGGTGCCGCTCGTCATGGTGGTGATGGCAGCCTTCTACATGCTCTCGGCCTACCCCGCCGGCAAGCTGTCCGATCGAATCGGCCCCACCGGGCTGCTGGTCTTCTCCCTGGCGTTGCTGATTGTCGCCGATCTGCTGTTGGCGGGAGCTGACAACCCGACCCTGCTGCTGGCCGGCGTCGCCTTCTGGGGTCTCCACATGGGGTTCAGCCAGGGCATCCTCGCGGCGCTGGTGGCCGAGACCACTCCAGCGGAGCTAAAGGGCACCGCGTACGGCCTGTTCAACCTGGCAAGCGGCGGCGCCCTGCTGGTGGCCAGCACGCTGGCAGGCTGGCTCTGGCAAAGCCAGGGTCCCGCCAGCACCTTCCTCGCCGGTGTGGCGTTCTGCGTGGCGGCGCTGGTAGTGCTGGCGCTGCGTCGACACTAATCGAAAGTCGGGCTGCCTCCATCATTCGCCGGCGCGAACCTTGTTTCGATGGCCCGGGGCGGGTGTCGGACTCCGGGCTGCATGGGACGACAACAAGGAGAAGAAAATGCCCTGGTACCTCGAAGCGTTGATCAGCATCCCCGCCGGCCTGCTGCTCGGCAATTTCACTGAATGGTGGTTCCACCGCGTCGTGCTCCACGGCCTGGGCCGCAAGCGCGGCACCTTCTGGAGCTTCCATTTCCACGAACACCACCGCAACGCCCGCCAGAACAACTTCTACGACCCCTGCTATCGCCGCCATCCGCTGGGCTGGCACGCCCAGGGCAAGGAAGCCTGGGCCCTGGTGGTCGCCAGCCTGCTGGTGGCACCGTTGATTCTCTGGGCACCCTGGTTGTGCCTGACGCTCTGGTATTGCGCCGGCAACTACTACTTCACCCACAAGAAAGCCCACGACCACCCCGACTGGGCCCGCCAGCACCTGCCCTGGCACTACGACCACCACATGGGTCCCAACCCCCAGGCCAACTGGTGCGTAACCAAGCCCTGGTTCGACTGGGTGTTTGGCACGCGTGAGCATTTCGTGGGTAAACAGCAAGACGCCACCGCGCCGTCGTGATCCCTTCGCCCCTGCCCCCGGCTCACTGCCAGCGGGAACCAGAGGGACGGCCCCCCCTCTCCCTCAAGGGCGAGCGGTGACTCTCGGCTCACCACCGGCATTTGCCTGTGGGAGCGAATTCATTCGCGAAATACCCAGGACTCCAAGTCACGGGTACCCGCCCTCTCCCCCAGCCCCTCTCCCTCAAGGGCGAGGGGTGACGCTCCGCTCACCACCGGCATTTGCCTGTGGGAGCGAATTCATTCGCGAAATACCCAGGACTCCAAGTCACGGGTACCCGCCCTCTCCCCCAGTCCCTCTCCCTCAAGGGCGAGGGGTGACGCTCGACTCACCACCGGCATGAGCCTTTAGGGGCGAATACATTCGCCAAGCGGGCCGCAGGTCCGCCCCCGACCCACTTTGCGCATTCCTGATATCGCCGCCTCTCCCCTCGCCTTAACGTCACACCGGCAGGCACGGCCATCCCGCGCCTGCTCGACGGCACAACAACAAGAAGGAAGCACCGCCATGCTCAAGAAAGCTGTACTCGGGTGGCCCCAGATCGCGGGGCTCGGCATATCGCTGGTGATCGCCGGTCAATTCTCCGGCTGGAATTTCGGCCTCGCCGAAAACGGCTGGGCCAACATGCTCCTGGCCACCCTGCTGATGGCGGCACTGAGCTGCGGACTGGCGATGTGCATCAGCGAACTGTCCACCGCCATGCCCCATGCCGGTGGCGTGTTCGCCTACGCCCAGAGCGCATTCGGCCCGTTCGTCGGTTACCTGGTGGGGTCCGCCTGCGCACTGGCGCTGACTATCGGCACCGGCGCCGCAGCCACCTTCGTCGCCTCCTACATGGAGTCGGTATTCGGCTTCGGTGGCTGGCCGGTAAAGGTGGCTCTGTTCGCCCTGATCATCGGCATCCACATCCGCGGCGTCGGTGAAGCCCTTGGTGTCACCTTGCTGGCAGGTGCCATTGCCGCCGTGACCCTGCTGGTATTCGGCGGCGCCATGCTGCCCCAGCTCGATAGCAGCAACCTGCTCGGCACCGCGGGAAGCTTCGGCGAGTCCCTCAGTCTCCATGGCATTTTCGCCTGCGTGCCGTTCGCCATCTGGATGTTCATCTGCATCGAGCAGGTCAGCTCCGCCGCCGAAGAAGCTGCCGACCCCGGCCGCGCCATGTCCCGCGGGATCGCCGCAGCCGTCGCCACCCTGCTGTTGACGGCAGTCACCGTGCTGGTCTGTGCACCGGGCGCCGCCGGGGTCCAGGTGGTCGGCACAGCCGCCGACCCGCTGTATGCCGCCATGACCCACAGCGGTCGCTACGACGCCTCGAGCTGGCTGGCGCAACTGGTAGGCATTGGCGCCATCTGCGGCTTGCTGGCCACCTTCTTCTCGGTGGTCTATTCAGCCTCCCGCCAGCTCTTCGCCCTGTCCCGCGACGGCTACTTCCCAGCCGCACTGGCGCGGACCAACCGTCGCGGCTCACCCTATATCGCACTGCTGGCCCTGGCCGCAATCGGCCTGCCGCTGACCCTGGTCAGCCCGGAGAAACTGCTGCTGTGCGTGGTGCTGCTGCTCTGCACCTGCCACCTTTTCCTGTTCGCCGCCTACATCCGCATGCGCCGCACCCATGCCCATCTGGCGCGCCCGTTCCGACTGCGCGGCGGCCCCGTGATCGCCGGCCTCGGCATGTTGCTGACACTGACGGTGATTGCCGCCTGCTTCCAGCTCGAAGTCGAAGTGCTCATCGCCCTCGCCGTGCTGGCCGTCGTGCTGGTCATCAACTACCTGATGCGCGTCTCGCGCGTTGCCAAGCCCCTCGCCACGGAGAATCCCGACAATGTCTGAGCACGATCTTCTGCAACGCCGCTACCGGGCCATGGGCGACCAGTCGCCGCTGTTCTATGACCAGCCCCTGAATCTGGTGAAGGGCCAGGGCGTATGGCTCTTCGATGAGAGCGGCAAACGCTACCTGGACGTCTACAACAACGTGCCCTGCGTGGGTCACTGCCACCCGCGCGTGGTGGAGGCGATGGCCAGCCAGGCGGCCACCCTGAACATCCACACCCGCTACCTGAACGAGCGGATCGTCGCCTACGCCGAACGCCTGACCCGCACCTTCGATGCGTCTCTGGACTGCGTGATGTTCACCTGTACCGGCAGCGAGGCCAACGAACTCGCGCTGCGCATGGCGCGTTCGGGCACCGGCGGCAAGGGCGTGATCGTCAGCAGCTACAACTACCACGGCAATACCACCAGCCTGGCCGAAGTGACCACCGCGCTGCCGAGTTCCGAGCCCTTCTCGCCGTTCGCCCGCGCGGTGCCGATTCCCTGCCTGTACCGGGCGCCGGTCGGCACCAGTGCGGCAGACCTGGCCGATCAGTACGTGGCTCGTGTGGCCGAAGCGATTGCCTCGCTCAAGGCCCAGGGCGTGCAACTGGCGGCGATGCTGATCGACACCCTGTTCGCCAACGAGGGCCTGCCCCGCATTCCGACAGGCTACGTCGAGCGCATCGCGGCGCTGGTCCACGAGGCCGGCGGCCTGCTGATCGTCGATGAGGTCCAGGCCGGATTCGGTCGCACTGGCGAGCACATGTGGGGCCACCAGGCCCATGGCGCGGTACCGGACATCGTCACCCTGGGCAAACCCATGGGCAACGGTTTCCCCCTGGCAGGCCTGGTGACCCGCCGCGAACGGGTCGAGTCCTTCGGTGGGCGCAACCTTTACTTCAACACCTTCGGCGGCTCGCCGGTGGCCGCCGCCGTGGGCAGCGCGGTGCTCGACGTCATCGAGGACGAACAGTTGCTGCACAACGCCCGCGCGGTTGGCGCGCACCTGGCGAACGGACTGGAGCGCCTGGCGGGCCAGCATTCGATCATCGGCGACGTGCGCGGCAAGGGCCTGTTCTTCGCCGTCGAGCTGGTGCGCGACCGCCAGCAGAAGACGCCGGCAGGTGCCGAGGCGCGCCGCGTAGTCAACCAGATGCGCGAGCGCGGCGTGCTGATCAGCAAGATTGGCCCCGACGACAACCTGCTGAAGATCCGCCCGCCGCTGGTGTTCAGCCGCGCCGACGCGGACCTGTTCATCGACACCCTCGACAGCGTCCTGCGCGAACTCTGAGAACCGTGCCATGAGCCAATTCCACACCTTCGACCACGACCAGCAGGTCGCCAGCCTGAAGCGCCTGGCGTTCACCGCCCTTGAGCAATGGGACGGCGATTTCGTCCGTCTGGACCTGATCAAGTACCGTGAAAACGCTGTGTTCTGCGCCACCCGCCGCGACGGCCAACGCAGCGCCCTGCGCGTCCATCGCGACGGCTACCACTCCGAGGAAGCCTTGCGCTCCGAGCTGCAATGGATGGAGGCACTGGCCGCCGACGGCATCCATGTACCGCAGATCATCCGCACCCGCCACGGTGAGCATCTGGCACGGGTTCACAGTGACGAGCTGGGCGAATCTCGCTACATCGACATGCTCGGCTGGCTGAACGGCACCAGCATCGGCTCGGCCGAACACGGACTCGCGGTGCAGACCGACGTTGCCGGCCTGTTCTTCGACACCGGTGCCGTCGCCGCGCGCATCCACCAGAGTTCGGCACGCTGGGAGCAGCCCAACGCTTTCAGCCGCCACGCCTGGGATGAAGAAGGCCTGATCGGCCAGCGCCCATTCTGGGGCCCCTACTGGGAGCTGGACCTGCTCCAACCAGCCCAGCGCGCGCTGTTGCAGGCCACACGTCAGGCGGCACGCGCGGACCTGCGACGTTATGGGCGCAACCTGGACAACTTCGGCATGATCCACGCCGACCTGGTGCCGGAAAACCTGCTGCTGGAGCAGGCCAGACTGCACCTGATCGACTTTGATGACGCCGGCTTCGGTTGGCACATGTTCGAGCTCGCCACGGCGTTGTACTTCTGCCTGGATGACCCGCGCTACACGGAGATCGAAGCGGCGCTGCTGGGTGGCTACCACTCGGTCAAACCGCTGACCGCGGCTGACCGCGCGACCTTGCCGCTGTTCCTGGCGCTACGCGGGATGACCTACCTGGGCTGGATTCACACCCGTCGGGAAAGTCGCACAGCCGAGGAGCTGGCGCCCATGCTGATCGGGCGGGCCTGCCATCTGGCGCAGGCCTACCTCGACCAGCGATGATCCATCGCGGCAGCGCCTGGCAGGGATGCACAAGCGCCTGGCGCGCAGGGTAATGCCGGTTGCGCGGGACTCCGCCATGATGGCCCGGAGCGTCCGCCAACCGCGCTCGACAGGTAACCCGACATGACAGGCATTGCCCGACACCAGGCATCCGACTCCGACGAGCTCGCCGGCGCACTGGCCGGCTGGAACCAGGACTACACCCAACTGGGACGTGGCCGGCTGCATGCCGAATTGCTGCACATCCAGCTCGTCGAGGCGTCACTCATCTACGAGCACTCCAACCTGCACCTGCACGAGAACATGACGCCACCGCAAGACCAAGTGGTGTTCGGCATTCCGCTGAAGGTTTCCGCTGATTCGCTGTTCAATGGCGGAGCCCTGGCCGGCGACACTCTGCTGGTACTGGAAGGTGGCGAGGAAATGGAAATCTGTGCCCCCGGCGAAATCGGCATGCTCGGGCTGACAGTGGATCGCCGCCTGATCGCCCGGGTTCTCGGGGCCGAGGAGCAGGAACGCCTGGAGCAGGCACTCGGCCGGCGCCGCCTGGATATCTCACCGCTGGCTGCGCAGCGCCTGCGCGAGGACCTGTGCGCCTCCATCGGCGCCTTCGAGCGCGCGGAATACGACCCGCGCTCAGCCGAGCATGGCGTGCGTACCGTGATGTCCAGCCTCGACTGCGTGCTCCAGGGGCTGGACGAGGTGCTACTCGGTCCGAACCAGCGCGGTAGCGCCCTGCCCCGCACACTGGAACAACGTCGCCGCCTGGTGCTGGCGGCGGTGGAGATGATGCAGGCGAACCTCGACCTGCCGCTGTCCATGCTCGAACTCTGCCAGGCCCTGAACACCAGCCACCGCACCTTGCAGTACTGCTTCAAGCAGATCAGCCAGGCCACGCCGCAGCAGTTCTTCCTTTCCCTACGCCTGGCCGAGGCACGTCGCCGGCTAAAGCAAGACCCGCTGCAGAGCATCACCACCCTGGCGCTGGACCTGGGCTTTGCCAGCTCCAGCCATTTCTCCTCGCTCTACAAGCGCCTGTATGGCGAACAGCCCTCCCTGACCGGGCGCCGCGGTTAGGCCGCGCACCCAAGGCCGACTCAGCGCCTCTTGCGCAGCGGCTCGAGAAGCGGTTTCAGGCCGTTGTGGTCGATCTCCTGCATCAGCAACAGCAACCGACCGATCTCACCCTTGGGAAAGCCCTCGCGGGCGAACCAGTTGAGGTAATGCCCAGGCAGGTCGGCGAGCAGGCGGCCCTTGTACTTGCCGTAAGGCATTTCGCGGGTGACCAGGAGCAGCAGGTCTTCGGGGTTCATCGGGTGGCCTTGCAGGTAGAGAGAGCGGCGATTGTCGCAGAGCCACGGCTCAGGCATCCACAGCTGCGCCCAGTAGACCGAACTCCGCCGGCACCTTCACGTAGAACAGAGTCACGCCTTCTTCTTCCAGGCGCTTGAGCAAGGCGTCGCATTCGTCCTCGGAGAGCGCAAGGAGGATCAGCATCGGCTGGTCGGCCATCTCGAAGAAGTGGTGAGAATGAAATTGCCGACTGTGGCCAAAACCCTCGATCCCGGAAACCAGAGTGGCGCCGCGCAGGCCCATGTCCATGGCCTGGGCGACGATCCAGTCAGCCAGCATCTTGCCCTGATGACGGCGGTTCTGCTGGGTATACAGGGTGAGCTGGTAGCCTTTCATGCGACCTCCACATTAGAGCCTGCTCACGGTTGCGCGAGCTAGAGAGGAACAAGGCGCGAATAGCTTAGGAAGCAGAGTTTACGAGCTGTAAATGAACAAGCCCGAAGCCATTCGCAACGCAGTTAATCCGACGCGCAGCCGATCGTGAGCAGGCGCTCAGACGATGCCACCATTGACCCGCAGCGTCTGTCCGTTCACCCAGGCCCCTTCCGCACTGACGAGGAAAGCCACCAGATTGGCGATGTCTTCGGGATTGCCCAGCCGTTCCAGCGGCGCCTGCTTGGTCAGGCGCTCCACCAGTTCCGCCGGTTTACCTTCCAGGAACAGGTTGGTTGCGGTCGGCCCCGGCGCCACGCAGTTCACCGAGATGTTCCGCCCGCGCAGCTCGCGAGCGAAGATCGCGCTCATGGTTTCCACCGCCGCCTTGGACGCGGC
Organism: Pseudomonas sp. JS3066; assembly: GCF_036328175.1. NCBI lineage: Bacteria > Pseudomonadati > Pseudomonadota > Gammaproteobacteria > Pseudomonadales > Pseudomonadaceae > Pseudomonas > Pseudomonas sp. JS3066. The sequence continues at coordinate 2,142,217 of NZ_CP143312.1, read as the reverse complement.
ATAGATGGCGTAGCCCGGCAGGCTCAGCCCAACCACGCTGCTGGACAGATTGACGATGCGACCGCCACGGCGCAGGCGCGACGCCGCCAGTTTGAGGGTGTTGAAGGTGCCTCGGGTATTGATGGCGAACAGCCGGTCGTAGAGCGCCATTTCGGTGTCGGCCAACGGCACCAGGCCGGGCTGGATCACTCCGGCATTGTTTACCAGGATGTCGATGGCGCCGTATTCCATCTCCGTCTGGTCGAAGAGGACGGCGACCGCCACCGGGTCGCTGACATCGGCCAGCACCGGGTAGGCCTTGCCACCCGCGCGCCGGATCTCCTCCACCACCTGTTCGGCGGCTTCCGGCCGCGAGGCGTAGTTGACCACCACCTGGATTCCTTCGGCGGCCAGGCGTCGCGCAATGGCGGCACCGATACCCCGGGACGCTCCGGTGACGATGGCTGTTCTGGCAGTTTCTGGCATGCGGCTCTCCCGGACAGGCCCTCGAAGCCACGGCTGCTGCCGTGTGTGGGGCCTTTTCAGTGGTATAGCCGCTGTTGGCGCGCCGTGCGGGACCGGTTATCCGGCGCCGCAATCGGCCCCGAAGGGGCTCATTCATCTGATCCCGGGAAACCACATCCTCAGGACGTGATCACGAATCATCGGCTCTGCCTGTGATAATTCGAAGTGCTCCCATTAGCGGGAGGGGTTTGAACTTTCTGCAGGAGCGAGCTTGCTCGCGAAAGATCGTGCTCGGCCTGTTCGCGAGCAAGGTCGCTCCTACAAGTTCCCTGGTGGGCGGACGCAGAGGCCATCCGCCCTACCGGTCACCAAGGGTAGAGCCGCAGTCCGCAAGGCGATTGAAATCGCCCCTAGAAGGTGCCGCCTACCGGCGCTGTGGTCGCCACCGGCCTGTAGCTCGCCGGGCTGAACAGCCGGGTCAGCCCGAGCATCAGCACCGCGCTGACCACCAGCACCAGCCAGGCGGCGGCGAAGTTGCCGGTGAGTTCCCGCAATAAGCCGCTGAGCCAGGGCGACACGGCGTTGATCAGGAAGCCCACTCCCTGCACGAAAGCCGCCAGTTGACCAGCCTCGCGCGGGTCGCGGCGGTGGTCGAGGGTGAGGATCAGGCTGAGGGCGAAGCAGGCCCCGAGACCGAAGCCGATCAGCGCCACCCAGAGAGCGGACAGCTCCGTCGGCGCCCAGATCAGACCGCCGAATCCCACTGCCTGGGCGGCCAGGCTGACCGACAGCAATGGCCGACGGTCGATACTGCGCTGCGCCAGTGCGGGCATGCCCAGCGCGGCAATGACCTGGAAGAGGGTCATGAAGGCGAGCAGAGAGCCGCTGCGGGTTGGGCTCCAGCCGAGTTGCTGATAGTAGGCTGGCAGCCACGCCACCATGCTCATGTAGCCGCAGTTCACCAAGCCGAAGTACAGCGCCAGCAGCCAGGCCCGGCGATTGCCGGCGAAACGCGCGGACCTACCTGCGACGGTCGGCGCGGGCCCCGGCACGGGACGCGCCAGCCACAGCACCAGGGCCAGCAACGCCGGCACCAGCCAGAGGCCAAGGCCGGCCTGCCAATGCTCAAAACGGTGGGCGAGTAGCGGGCTGCACAGCGCGGCCAGACCTCCACCGGCCATCAGGGATGCGGAATAGACCCCCATGGCCAGCGCCACGCGGCCTTCGAAACGTCGCTTGATCACGGCCGGCAGCAACGCCTGGATGAGCGCCACCCCGGCGCCGCCCAGCAACGCGGTTGCAAGCAGTGGCCCGGCCTGGCCGAGGAGCAGCCGCGCCAGGCAAGCGCCGGCGATCAGTGCCAGACCGAGGCCGATGCCGCGCCGCTCGCCCAGGCCGTCCAGCCGGTTGCTCAGCAGCGCCACCAGGCCCATGCAGACGACCGGCAAGGTGGTCAGCAACGCGGCAGTCTGGAAGCCCATGCCGGTGGCGCCGCGGATATCAGCCAGCAGCGGACTGACCGAGGCGAGGATAGGTCGCAGGTTCAATCCAAGGGCGATGAGCAGTGCCCAGCCGGCGAATCTTTCAAGGCGTTCAGCGCGTTGCATGCAGGGCCTGCCAGCGCGCGTAGATTTCGCTCATGGCCGGTTGCGGCAGGTGCCGGATATCCAGCTTCTGGGCCTCCAGCGGCAGGGCCATCTGTTGGTAGACGGCAGCGGTGGAAAGGCCGAAGGGTTCGCCCACGGAATTGGCCGCGGCAAATACCACGCGGCTCACGCCACACAGATGCATGGCCGCCAGGCACATGGGGCAAGGTTGGCCGCTGGCATAGATGACGCAACCGTCCAGGCGCGGCCCTAGTTGCCTGCTGGCAGCGCGGATGGCCTGGAGTTCGGCATGGCAGGTCGGGTCCTGGGTCAGATGGATTTCATTCACGGCACGAGCCAGAACTTCACCATCGCGAACCAGCAGTGCACCAAATGGACGGCCGCCCTGCTCCACGTTCTGCCGCGCCAGTTCCACGGCCTGTTCCAGGTAATTGCGTTCTTCAGACATGGGTTGCTCCATCAATCAGCGGGCGCCGGCGGCGCGCAGCCTGGCGGCGATGGCCGACTGGCCGCGCTGCTCGGCATGTTGCAAGGGGGTAACGCCGTCCTTGTCGGGCAGGTCGAGATCGGCATCGGCGGCGATCAGCAGGTCGACGATGCGCTGGTGGGCCAGGCCGCCGTCGCCCAGCAGCACGGCTTCCAGCAGGCAGGTCCAGCCCAGCTTGTTGACATGGTCGAGGTCGACGCCACCGGCGATCAGGGTGCGCACGGTTTCCACGTGGCCACGCTCGCAGGCGGGAATCAGTGCAGTGCCGCCGAAGCGATTGGTGCTGCGCAGGTCGGCACCATGGGCAAGGGTCAGTTCCAGGATCTGCTGGTGGCCGCTAGCGCCGGCCAGCAGGTAGGCGCTGTCCTGCATGCGGTTCTGCAGATTGACGTTGGCACCGGCTTCGATCAGGCGGCGCGCCACCTCGACCTGATTTCCGGCCGTGGCGACCAGCAAGGGGGTATTGCCCTCGGCATCGCGTACATCCACCGAAACGCCCTGTTCCAGCAGTTTGTCGACGGTGACCAGGTCACCCGTCCCGGCCGCCTGAAGCAGGCTTTGGCCGGCGTCATCGGCGTTCGCCTGGGCCGCCAGCAGCAGGCTGGTGGCGAGGAGCAGGCAGTGGGTGAGTCGGGCTTTCATGGTTCGCCTCCGCGCTTCGTCGAATGAGCGAAATTATGTCCACCTGGTCAGGTATTCTGAAATTAAATATATCCATGCCTATCAGTGTCAGTAGGAATAGTTAAATGTTCGATCCCCTCCTCCTGCGCAGCTTCGTGGCCGTAGCCGACTGCGGTAACTTCACCCGCGCCGCCGAGCGCCTGCACCTCACTCAATCCACCGTCAGCCAGCAGTTGCGAAGGCTGGAGGAAAGCCTCGGTTGCCGCCTGCTGGACCGCAGCCAGCGCCAGGTGGTGGCGACCGCCGAGGGGGAACAACTGCTCGGCTATGCACGGCGCATCCTTGCCCTTCAGGACGAAGCCGCTGAAGTGCTGCGCCACCAGCCCGGCAGCGGCGTATTGCGCCTGGGGGTGCCTGAGGACTTCGCCGCTGAACGCCTGATGCCGGTGCTCGCAGAATTCTCCGCCGCCTGGCCCGGCGTGCGCCTTGAGGTGACCAGCGGCCTCAGCCCGGAACTGCTGCGGCTGTACCAGGGCGGTGAGTTCGACCTGCTGTTGGTCAAGCGTATGGGCGATGGCGGTGACAGCCTGGCGTCCTGGCCGGAGCCCCTGGGCTGGGTGGACAGCGCCAGCCAACCGGTCTTCGGACGTGAACCGCTGCCGCTGGTGGTGTTTCCGCCTGGCGGGCTCTACCGCAACGAAATGCTCCATGGCCTGGACGTGCAGGGCCGGCGCTGGCGCATCGCCTACTCCAGCGCCAGCCTGGCAAGCGTGCGTGCGGCAGTGGCTGCTGGCCTGGGCGTGAGCCTCTTGCCGCTGCGCGTGCTGGGGCCGGAGCACCGCTTGCTGGACGAAGGGCAAGGGTTGCCGGAGATCCGAGGGTTGAGGCTGGCGCTGTATGGGAGGACCGGATTGGGGCGTGCGGGGGATGAGTTGGTGGAGAGCCTGAAGGTGTTGTGTGAGGTGCCGGTTGTGGATGTGAGCGGCCAGACGTAACCCTGTGGGAGCGAATCATTCACTCCCACAATGGTGTCCCACTCCAAGTGTCGGGAGCGTCAGGGAGTCGCTTCCGAATCCGAATCCACCTGTTCCAACTGTCCCTGATCCCACCCGCCACCCAGCGCCGCGATGAGCTGGACGCTGGTGGTCAGGCGGGTACCCATCAGGGTCAGAACGGTGCGCTCGTTGCTCAGTGCGGTGGCCTGGTTGGTGACCACGCTGTTGAAGTCCACGGTACCGGCCCGGTACTGGTTGGTGATCAGGCGCAGGGCCTCGCGGGCAGCATCGAGGGCCTCCTGCTGCACCCCGCTCTCCTCTTCCAGGACGTCGAGCTGGACCATGTAGTCCTCGGCCTCGCGGAAGCTGTCCAGCACAGTCTGGCGGTAGGTCGCGACGGTCTGGTCGTAGCTGGCTTCGGCCTGCGCCACCTGGGAGCGGATCAGGCCACCATCGAACAGGGTCATGGCGAATTCCGGGCCGATGGACCAGAAGCGGTTCGGCGTGGTGATCCAGTCCTGCAGGCTGCCGCTGCGATAACCACCCGCAGCGGTCAGGCTGAGGCTGGGGAAGTAGGCCGACTTGGCGACACCGATCTGCGCGTTGGCGGCCATCATGTTGCGCTCGGCGGAAGCCACGTCAGGACGACGCTCCAGCAGTTGCGAAGGCAGCAGGGTGGGCACGCTCGGCAGGGCCGGCACGCTGTCCACTTCGGCCAGGCTGAACTCCGCCGGCGGTACGCCGATCAGCACGGCGATGGCGTTTTCCAGTTGCGCACGCTGGTACTTGAGGTCGATGGCCTGGGCCTGGGTGCTCTTCAGCTGGGTGGTGGCCTGGGCCACGTCGGCGCGGGTCACGATGCCAGCCTTGTACTGGTTCTGGGTCAGCGTCAGGGCGCGTTGGTAACCGGCGATGGTGGCTTCCAGCAAGCGTTTCTGCGCATCCAGAACGCGCAGTTGCAGATAGTTCTGCGCAAGTTCCGATTGCAGGCTGAGGCGCGCTGCGGCCAGGTCGGCAGCGCTGGCCTGCATGCTGGCAGTGTCGGACTCCAGCTGGCGGCGTAGCTTGCCCCAGAGGTCGATCTCCCAGTTCACCCCGAGGCTGGCGTCGTAGCTCTTGGACACACCACCGCCACCGGAGCTGGTGACGGTTGAACCGTCGGACAGGCGCACGGTGCTATCGCCGCCACCCTGGCCCGAGCGGGTCTTGCCAGCATTGCCGCTCACCGAGGGGAAGAACGAGGCACGGGCACCACGGGCCAGCGCCTGCGCCTGACGGTACTGGGCGACGGACTGCGCCAGGGTCTGGTTGGAGGTTTCCAGGCGCTGCTGCAAGTCGTTGAGGGTGGCGTCGCCGTAAAGCTCCCACCAACGGCCACGATGGTCCAGGTCGGCCGGGCTGGCCAGGGACCAGCCCTCTGCATGCTTGAATTGCACGGGCACGCTTTGTTCCGGACGCTTGTAGTCCGGGCCGATAGCACAGCCAACGAGCAACAGGCCGGCGAGCGCCAGGGCTATCGCGCGGCGCAGGGGGTTCAGGGAAATGGCGGCGGTGTTCATAGGGGTGTTTCCAGAGCAGCGTCAGTGCGCACGCCACGCCAGCGATTGAAGCGATGGCGCAGCCGGTCGAGATAGAGGTAGACCACAGGGGTCGTGTAGAGAGTCAGCAACTGGCTCAGCACCAGGCCGCCGATGATGGCGACACCTAGGGGCTGGCGCATTTCCGCGCCTTCCGTGCCGCCGATGAGCAGCGGCACGGCGCCGAGGATGGCGGCGATGGTGGTCATCAGGATCGGCCGAAGTCGCAACAGGCAGGCCTGGCGAATGGATTCTTCAGGCTCCATGCCTTCCTGGCGTTCGAGCTGCAAGGCGAGGTCGATCATCATGATGGCGTTCTTCTTCACCACGCCGATCAGCAGGAACAGTCCCAGCAGCGAGATCAGGCTGAACTCCCCACCGGTAAGCAGGATCGCCAGCAGCGCGCCCACCCCGGCCGACGGCAGCGTCGAGAGGATGGTCAGCGGGTGGACATAGCTCTCGTAAAGGATGCCGAGCACCAGGTACACCAGCACCAGGGCGGCGAGGATCATCCACGGCTGGTTCTGCTGGGTGCTCTGGAAGGCATCGGCGCTACCGCCCATACGCGCGATCACCGAGCTGGGCAGGCCGATGGCGGCCACCGCCTTCTCGATGGCCACGGTGGCCTTGTCGAGACTGACGCCAGGCGCCAGGTCGAAGGCAATGCTCTCCGAGGCGAACTGGCCTTCGTGGTTGACGCGGTCTTCTTCGAGGCTGCGCTCGTAGCGGGCGAAGCTGGACAGCGGCACGCGCTGGCCATCGGCAGTGATCAACTGGACCTGCTTGAGGGTTTCCGGGTCCTGGGCGTATTTCGGGTTGACCTCCATCACCACCTGGTACTGGTTCAGGGTGTCGTAGATGGTGGAAATCTGCCGCTGGCTGTAGGCGTTGTTCAGCGCGGTGGTGACCATGGACATGTCGACCCCGAGTCGCTTGGCGGTGTCGCGGTCCACTTGCAGGGTGACCTGCTGGGCGCCCTCCCCTTCGTTGGCGTCGATGGCGGTGAGCTCCGGCAACGCCTTGAGTGCAGCGGTGACCTTCGGCCCCCAGGTGCGCAGGTCGGACAGTTCGCCACTCTGCAACACGTACTCGTACTGCGAACTGCGCTGCTCGCGGCCGCCACCGAATTGCAGGTCCTGGTCGGCCATCAGCATCAGCCGGCCACCGGGCACCTTGGGTAGATTGGCGCGCAGGCGTTCGATGACCTTCTGCGCCGACACATTGCGCTCGGCGATGGGCTTCAGGCGCACGATCATGAAGGCGTTGTTGATACCACCACTGCCGCCGATGAAGCCGGCCACGCTTTCCACGGCCGGGTCCTTGAGGACGGCGCGGCGGAAGATTTCCATCTTCGGCTGCATCACGGTGAAGGACAGACCATCGTCGCCACGGATGAAGCCGATCAACTGGCCGGTGTCCTGCTGTGGCAGGAAGGTCTTGGGCACCAGCACGTAGAGCGCGATATTGCAGCCGATGGTCAGCAACAGGCTCGCCAGGGTCAGACGCGGATGACGCAGGGCCACGCCCAGGGTCCGGTCGTAGACATTGACCATGCGCGTATGCAGCGCCTCGCTCCAGCGTTGCAGGCGGCTGTCTTCGTCCGGCACATGGGGTTTCAGCCAACGCGCACAGAGCATCGGCGTCAGGGTCAGGGACACCAGCAGCGAAACCAGGATAGCCACCGCCAGGGTCAGCGAGAACTCGCGGAACAACCGGTCGATGATGCCGCCCATGAACAGGATGGAGACGAATACCGCCACCAGCGAGAGGTTCATCGACAGCAAGGTGAAGCCGACTTCGCGGGTGCCCTGCAGCGCCGCCTTGAATGGCGCCATGCCGTCGTTGATGTGCCGCGAGATGTTCTCCAGCACCACGATGGCGTCGTCCACCACCAGGCCGGCGGCGAGGATCAGCGCCATCAGCGACAGCACGTTGAGCGAGAAGCCCATCAGGTACATCACCGCGAAGGTGCCCACCAGCGACACCGGCACCGCCAGTGCCGGAATCAGCGAGGCGCGCAGGTTACCGAGGAACAGGTAGACGACCAGGATCACCAGGCCGACGGCGATCAGCAGCGTGCGCTCGGCTTCGTGCAAGGTGGCGCGGATCACCGGCGAGCGGTCCATGGCCAGATCCAGCTTGACGCTGGCCGGCAGCACCGCCTGCAGCGCGGGCAGTTGCTGCTTGATGCTTTCGATGGTCTCGATGATGTTGGCGCCGGCCTGGCGGTTGATCACCAGCAGCACCGCCGAGTCGTCGTTGAAGAAGCCGCTGTTGTAACGGTCTTCCACCGCATCGCGGACCTTGGCCACGTCGCCCAGGCGCAGGGCGGCGCCGTCCTGGTAGCGGAGGATCAGCGGCGTGTAGTCGGCAGCCTTCTCCAGCTGGTCGTTGGCGCCGACTTGCCAGTGGCGGCCGGCGTCTTCCACGGAGCCCTTGGGGCGACGCTGGTTGGCGGCGGCGATGGCGCTGCGCACATCGTCCAGGGCAATGCCGTACTGAGTCAGCAGTTGCGGCTCCAGCTCCACCCGCACGGCCGGCAGCGAGCTGCCGCCGATCTGCACCTCACCCACGCCCTTAACCTGGGACAGGCTCTGGGCCAGGATGGTGGACGCCATGTCGTAGAGCTCACCTTTCTCCTTCACGTCGGAGGTCAGCGACAGCACCATGATCGGCGCCTGGGACGGGTTGACCTTCTTGTAGGTGGGCATGCTGCGCATGCCGCTGGGCAGCAGGTTGCGGGAGGCGTTGATGGCCGCCTGCACATCGCGGGCAGCGCCATTGATGTCGCGGTCCAGGTCGAACTGCACGATGATCCGCGTCGAGCCCTGGCTGGTGCGGCTGGTCATCTGATTGATGCCGGCGATAGTGCCCAGGGAGCGTTCCAGCGGCGTGGTCACGCTGGACGCCATGATCTCCGGACTGGCGCCGGGCAGGCTGGCCTGCACAGTGATCACCGGGAAGTCCATCTGCGGCAGCGGCGACACCGGCAGCAGGCCGAAACTGACGCTACCCAGCAGCAGGATCGCCAGGCTCAGCAGCATGGTGGCGACCGGGCGATGGATGAAGGGGGCGGAGAGGTTCAAAGACTAGCCTCCGCGCGGAGCACGACTGCCCTCACCCCCGCCCTCTCCCAGGGGGAGGGGGAGTAAAAGCGGCTCATACCGCCACCCCCGCCGCACTGCGGCCGGTGAAGCGACGGGCCAGGCGGTCGAAGGCCAGGTAGATCACCGGGGTGGTGAACAGGGTCAGCACCTGGGACAGCAGCAGGCCGCCCACCATGACCAGGCCCAGTGGCTGGCGCAGTTCGGCGCCGGAGCCGGTAGCCAACATCAGCGGGATGGCGCCGAACAGGGCCGCCAGAGTGGTCATCAGGATCGGTCGGAAGCGCAGCAGCGCCGCCTGGTAGATCGCATCCTCGGGCGACATGCCCTGGTGCCGCTCCGCGTCCAGGGCGAAGTCGATCATCATGATGGCGTTCTTCTTCACGATGCCGATCAGCAGGATGATGCCGATGATCGCGATCAGGCCCAGGTCATTGCCGGTCAGCAGCAGCGCAAGCAGGGCGCCGACGCCCGCCGAAGGCAACGTGGAGAGGATGGTCACCGGGTGGATATAGCTCTCGTAGAGCACCCCCAGCACGATGTACATGGTCACCACCGCCGCCAGGATCAGCAGCAGCGTGCTCGACAGCGACGCCTGGAAGGCCGCCGCCGCGCCCTGGAAGCGGGTCTGGATGCCTTCGGGCATGCCGATGTCCTGCTGCACCCGTTCGATCACCGCCACCGCTTCGCCCAGGGCGACGCCAGGCGCCAGGTTGAAGGACAGGGTCACGGCCGGGAACTGGCCGATATGGCTGACCGCCAGTTGCGTCTGGCGCTCTTCCACTGTGGCCAGTGCCGAGAGCGGCACCTGGGTGCCGGCACTGGTGACGACGTGAATCTGCTGCAGCGCCTGCGGGCCGATCACTTCGCCGGCGGCGGATTCCAGCACCACGCGGTACTGGCTGGACTGGGTGAAGATGGTAGAAATCTGCCGCTGGCCGAAGGCGTCATAGAGGGCGTCGGTGATGGCGGAAATCTCCACACCCAGGCGTCCGGCCATGTCGCGGTCGATGTTCAGGTACACCTGCAGGCCCTTGTCCTGAAGGTCACTGGCCACGTCCGATAGCTCCGGCTGCTGACGCAGGGCGTCCACCAGCTTGCCTGTCCACTCGTTGAGCAGGTCGGCGTCCGGGGATTCCATGCTGAACTGGAATTGGGTGCGGCTGACCCGGTCCTCGATGGTCAGGTCCTGCACCGGCTGCAGGTAAAGACGGATGTCGCTCTGTTTGTCGAGCTCGGGCTGCAGGCGCTGGATCACCTCGCTGGCGGTCACATCGCGGTCGCCGTGGGGCTTGAGGTTGATCAGCATGCGGCCGCTGTTAAGGGTGACGTTGTCGCCGTCGACGCCGATGTAGGACGTCAGGCTGGCCACCGCCGGGTCCTTGAGGATCAGCGCGGCGACCTTCTGCTGGCGTTCGCTCATGGAGCGGAAGGACACCGACTGCGGCGCCTCGGTGATGCCCTGGATGACGCCGGTGTCCTGCACCGGGAAGAAGCCCTTGGGTACCGCGAGGTAGAGCAGCACGGTCAACACCAGGGTGCCGATGGCCACCAGCAGGGTCAGGCCCTGGTGCCTGAGCACCCAGGTCAGGCCAAGGCCATAGCGTTGGATCATGCCGTCGATGAAATCACCGCTGGCCTTGTAGAAACCGCCCTCCTCTTCTTTCTTCTCCCGCTTGAGCAGGCGCGCGCACATCATGGGCGTCAGGGTCAGGGAGACCACCAGCGAGATCAGGATCGCCACCGCCAGCGTGATGGCGAACTCGCGGAACAGCCGGCCCACCACATCAGCCATGAACAGCAACGGGATCAATACGGCGATCAGCGAGAAGGTCAGGGAGATCAGGGTGAAACCGATCTGCTTCGCACCCTTGAGCGCGGCATTGAGCGGTGTCTCCCCCTCTTCCAGGTGACGGGAGATGTTTTCCAGCATGACGATGGCGTCGTCCACCACGAAGCCGGTGGCGATGGTCAGTGCCATCAGCGTCAGGTTGTTGATGGAGAAGCCGGCCAGGTACATCACCGCGAAAGTGCCCACCAGGGACAGCGGCACGGCGATGGACGGGATGATGGTGGCACTCATCCGGCGCAGGAACAGGAAGGTCACCATCACCACCAGGGCGATGGCGAGGAATAGCTCATGCTGCACATCGGTGATGGCCGCGCGGATGGTCTGGGTGCGGTCGGTGAGGACCACGACATCGATGCCCGCCGGCAGGTTGGCGGTGATCGACGGCATCAGGGCCTGGATGCGGTCCACCACCTCGATCACGTTGGCGCCGGGCTGGCGCTGGATGTTCAGCAGCACCGCCTCGTTCTGGTTGGCCCAGGCGGCGAGGCGCTCGTTCTCAGCACCGTCGACGATACTGGCGACATCCTTCAGTCGCAGGGCGGCGCCGTTGTTGTAGGCGAGGATGAGGTTGGCGTATTCCTCGGCGGACTTGAGCTGGTCATTGGCGTCCAGCATGGAAACGCGGGTCGGGCCGTCGAAGTTGCCCTTGGGCTGGTTGACGTTGGACGCGCTCACCAGGCTGCGCACGTCGGACAGGTTCAGGCCATTGGCCGCCAGGGCTTCGGGATTGACGCGAATGCGCACCGCCTGGCGCTGGCCGCCGGCGATGCTGACCATGCCCACGCCGCTGATCTGCGCCAGTTTCTGCGCCATGCGGGTGTCCACCAGGTTATGCAGCCTGGGCAGCGGCATGGTCTTCGAGCTGATGGCCAGGGTCAGCACCGGGGTATCGGCCGGATTGACCTTGTTGTAGACCGGCGGCGCCGGCAAGTCGTTGGGTAGCAGGTTGGTGGCCGCGTTGATGGCCGCCTGCACCTCCTGCTCGGCCACGTCCAGATTTATTTCCAGGCTGAAGCGCAGGGTGATGACCGAGGCACCGCCGGAACTGGTGGAAGACATCTGGGTCAGCCCTGGCATCTGCCCGAACTGGCGCTCCAGCGGCGCGGTAACGGCGCTGGTCATCACGTCCGGGCTGGCGCCCGGATAGAGGGTGAGGACGCGGATGGTCGGATAATCCACCTCGGGCAGCGCGGAAACCGGCAACAGGCGGTAGGCGATCAGGCCGGCGAGGAGGATCGCCAGCATGCTCAGAGTGGTGGCGACCGGCCGCAGGATGAACAGGCGAGAGAGGTTCATACGCCGCCTTTCGCGTCCTGGCCTTCAGGTTTGGCGCCCTGCAGTTGCTCGGTGGGCTGCACTGGAACCTCGTCGGCGTCATGCACCACTTCCACGTCGCTGCCGTCGCGCAGGCGGTCGGTACCTTCCAGCACGACGCGCTCGCCTGGCTGCAGACCGCTCTTGACCACCGTGCGCTCGCCGTCGTCCGGACCGGTTTCCAGCTTGCGGACCTTGACCTTCTTGTCGCCATCCATCACGTAGGCGAAGGTGCCCTGGCTGCCGAACTGCACGGCAGCCGAAGGAATCAGCACCGCCTGCGTCAGCAACTCGGCGCGCAGGCGGACATTGACGAACTGGTTGGGGAAGAGGACTTCGTCTTCGTTGGCGAAACGCGCCTTGAGTTTCAGGGTGCCGGTGGTGGTGTCGATCTGGTTGTCCAGGCTCTGCAGCACGCCTTCGGCCTGCTTGACCTTGTCGCCACGGTCCCACGCCTCGACCACCAGGGGCTGGCCGGCACGGAAGCGGCTGACCACCTGCGGCAACTGGCCCTCGGGGAGGGTGAAGGCGACGCTGATGGGCTTGGTCTGGGTGATGACCACCAGCGGCGTGGTGTCGCCGCTGCTGACCAGGTTGCCGAGGTCCACCTGGCGCAGGCCGAGGCGACCGGAAATGGGCGCGCGCACCTGGGTGAAACCGAGGTTCAGCCTGGCTGAAGCCACGGCCGCCTCGTCGGTCTTGATGGTCCCGCGGTACTGCGCCACCAGCGCTTCCTGGGTGTCCAGGGTCTGCTTGGCGATGCTGTCCTCGGCATAGAGGCCCTTGTAGCGGCCCAGGTCGATTTCGGCGTTCTTCAGTTGCGCGCGGTTTTGCGCCAGGGTGCCTTCGGCCTGTTGCAGGGCGACCTGGTAGGGACGCGGGTCGATCACCGCCAGCAGGTCGCCAGCCTTGACCTGTTGACCTTCCTCGAACTGCAGCTTGACCAGTTCACCATCGACACGACCGCGCACGTTTACGGTGTTCAGCGCAGTAACGGTGCCGAGAGCCTTGAGGTAAACCGGGAAGTCGCCCTGGCTGATGGTGGCGACACGCACCGGTACCGGTCCCGAGAAGGCACCGAATCCGGGGCGCCCGGCTCCCCCTCGGCCGTTCTGGTGGCCGGCTTTGGAGGCGGCTTCTGGCCAGAACCACCAGATCAGGACCAGCAGTGCCAACAGCGAGACGGCAATGACGAGCCAGTTACGGAGGGAACGGGAGTTCGGGGAAATCTCAGTGATCGGGGACATGATTCGAGTCGAGGTATGCGAGAGCGTGAACGATAAGCAGTTGAAAGCAGAAGGCAAAGTCTATTTACCGGCTATTTACCTAGGCCCGACGCAGCGAACTATCCTTACTGACCTGCGATTACCCTGCTTTTGCGGCCACAAGTGATTACACCGGGCCAGGGAGAGTTCCGTGTTCGAATGTTTCAGGCAGCGTTTTGCCGCTCTCAGGACAGGTGCCGAGGTCCATTCCTTGCGCATCGTCCGCCAGAGCTCCGAACAGGCCATGGTGCGCCGCGGCATCGCCGAGCCGCCGTCCCTGGGGCTGGACATGGGGGCGATGCTCAGCGTGCGCTTCGCTGGCGTGGAAGCCTATGCGGCCACTGCCGACCTCAGCCCCTCCGGGCTGCAACGGGCCCTGGACAAGGCCGAGGAGCTGGCCCGGCAGATCGCCCGCTACGCCCTGGTGGACCAGAGCCGACTCGAGTCGCCCCGAGGAAGTGCGGACTACCGTTCACCGGGACTGGAGCAGCCCTTCCCCAGCCTCGCCGAACGCTTCGAACTGCTGGCCGAGGAATCGGCGCGAATCCCCAATGACGCGCGCCTGGTCAACTGGAGCCTCTATCTCGACAGCCAGCGCCATGAGCAGCTCTACCTCAACAGTGCCGGCGCCGAGCAATGGCAGGACCTGCGCTTCACCTACCCCGGCATCAGCGTCACCGCTTTCGACGGCAGTGACAGCCAGACTCGCAGCTTCGGCGGCTACGGCAGTGGCCAGCAAGGCGGCACCGAAGTGCTGCAGCGCCTGGGTTTCGTCGGCGCCGCTGAGCGCGTGGCCGACGAGGCGCTGCAACTGCTGCTGGCGCCCAATACCCCCAGCGGGATCACCGACCTCTTGCTGATGCCGGACCAGATGATGCTGCAGATCCACGAGTCCATCGGCCACCCGCTGGAGCTTGACCGCATCCTCGGAGACGAACGCAACTATGCCGGCACCAGTTTCATCGGCCTGGAGGACTTCGGCCGCTATCAGTACGGCTCGCCGCTGCTGAATGTCAGCTTCGATCCAGGCATCCCGGAAGAGTTGGCCAGTTACAGCCACGATGACGACGGCCGGCTGGCAAGCAAGGAAATGCTCATCCGGGATGGCGTGCTCCTGCGCCCGCTCGGCGGCGCCCTGTCCCAGCAACGCAGCGGCCTGCCGGGCGTGGCCAACAGCCGGGCGAGCAGCTGGAATCGCGCCCCCATCGACCGCATGGCCAATCTCAACCTGGAGCCGGGCGACCAGAGCCTGACCCAGCTCATCGGCGGCATCGAGCGCGGCGTCCTGATGAGCACCAATCGCTCCTGGTCCATCGATGACGCCCGTAACAAGTTCCAGTTCGGCTGCGAGTGGGGTCGGCTGATCGAGGATGGCGAACTCCGGGGCGTGGTAAAGAACCCCAACTATCGCGGGGTTTCCGCGCAGTTCTGGCGCAACCTCGCCGCAGTGGGCAATGCCAGCACCTTCGAGGTCCATGGCACGCCCTATTGCGGCAAGGGCGAGCCGAACCAGGTGGTGCGCGTGGGCCATGCCTCGCCCGCATGCGTCTTCAGACAAGTGGAAGTCTTTGGAGGAGCCCAGTGATGGCTGACGCAGAATCCCGCTTCACCGCCCTGGCCGAAAGCCTGAACGCCAACCTGCAGGCCGGCGAGGATTTCAGCCTCTGGTACAGCGGCGAGGAGTCCGAGTTCATTCGTTTCAACCGTGCCCAGGTGCGCCAGGCGGGGCACGTGACCCAGGGCACCGGCCGCCTGCGGCTGATCCGCGACGATCGCAGCGCGGAGATCGCCATCGCGTTATCCGGCGATCCGGAAAGCGACCGCCAGCATCTGGCCGAAGGCCTGGTGCAGCTGCGCCTGGTGATCTGCCAGTTGCAGCCGGACCCTTACCTGCAAGTGGAGCGCTCCGCCTGGCATCGTCGTTCGGTAGACGAAGCCACCCTTCCCGACTGCGCCAGCGTGCTGGCCGGGATCGACGAAGCGGCCAACGGCCTCGACCTGGTGGGTATCTACGCCGCCGGCCCGTTGTACCGGGGTTTCGCCAATAGCTTCGGCGCCCTCGGATGGCACGCAGCACACTGCTTCAACTTCGACTGGAGCCTGTTCCACGCCAATCACCAGGCGGTGAAGGCCGATTACGCCGGCGCACGCTGGGACGCCAATGAGTTTGCCAGTCGCTTCGACAATGCCCGCCGGCAACTGGAGTATCTGGGCAAGCCAGTGCGTCACCTGCACCCCGGCGACTACCGCGCCTACCTGGCCCCGGCCGCCCTGGACGAAGTGTTGGGCATGCTCTCCTGGACTGGTTTTTCAGCCCGCGCCCTGGCCAACAAGGAAAGCCCTCTGCAGCGCCTGCATGACGGCAGCGCCCACTTGAGTCCGCTACTCAACCTCGACGAACAGGTTGCCGGCGCCCTGGCCCCGGCCTTCGGCCCAGAGGGAGCCCCGCGCAGCGATGTGTCACTGGTGCGCGGCGGCAAGCTCACCGGGCAACTGGTCTATCCCCGCAGCGCGCGCGAATACGACCTGCAGGCCAACTGCGCCGACGCCAACGAAGCCACCCAGTCACTGGTGATGGGCGCTGGCACGCTTCCCCTGGAAAACGTGCTGGAGCGCCTTGGTAACGGTCTCTACATCGGCAATCTCTGGTACCTGAACTGGTCCGACCTGCCTGCCGCACGCATGACCGGCATGACCCGCTTCGCCACATTCTGGGTGGAAGACGGCCAGATCCAGGCGCCAGTGGACACCATGCGTTTCGATGACAGCCTGTTCAACCTGCTCGGCGACCAGTTGGAAGAGCTGACCCAGGAGCGACAGTTGCGCTTGTCCAACAGCACCTACGGCGAGCGCCAGACCTGGTCGGCACTGCTGCCGGGAGCACTGGTCAGAAACCTGAAACTGACGCTGTAGCCCTGCCCTGTGGGAGCGATTTCAATCGCGAATGAATTCGCTCCCACAGATCAGCCTCAACCCCACAGCGCGCAAGAAAAAAGGGAGGCCATTGGCCTCCCTTCTTCATTTCATCTTGCCTTACAGGGCAGCGATGGCAGCCGCGTAGTTCGGCTCGTCGGCGATTTCGCCTACCAGCTCGCTATGCAGCACCTTGTCGTTCTCGTCCAGAACCACTACGGCACGGGCGGCAATGCCAGCCAGCGGGCCGTTGGCGATGGCGACGCCGTAGTCCTTGAGGAAGCTGGCACCGCGCATGGTGGACAGGTTCACCACGTTCTCCAGGCCTTCGGCGCCGCAGAAGCGCTTCTGGGCGAACGGCAGGTCGGCGGAGATGCACAGCACCACGGTGTTCGCCAGTTTGCTGGCCTCGACGTTGAACTTGCGCACGGACGTGGCGCAGGTCGGAGTGTCAACGCTCGGGAAGATGTTGAGCACCTTGCGCTTGCCGCTCAGGCTGGCCAGGGTCACGTCGGACAGGTCGCCGCCAACCAGGCTGAAGGCCGGGGCTTGCTGGCCTTTCTGCGGCAGTTGGCCGTCAACGTTGATCGGATTGCCCTTGAGGGTTACTTGAGCCATTGCATGGGTCCTTGTTTCAGGTGGTGTTGTAGTAAAGCGCTGAGTTAATCACGGGTCAGGGAAAATGTCCTGACTTTTGAGTCAGCCCGGCGCGGGAGAATTCGACTGGATGCTAACGCATCCCAACTACTGGATGAATGCAGGGTGGATGTCGTTTTTTGCATCCATCAATGGTTGCCAATTCAGGCTTCTATGGTGGATCGATGAAGCGTGATCCACCCTTGGATGCCCATCTCAAGGGCCGCGTTCAGAAATCCCGCTTGTAGAAGAGATCCAGTGAACTCGCCAAGCCACTGGCGGCCTCCAGGTAAAGACGCTTGGTCAGCTCGTAGCGCAGCGCCACCACGCTGGTGGAGTCCACCACCCCGAGTCCGTAACGGATGCTCAGGCGATCGGTAATCTGCCCCAGGGCGCCATCATCATCGAGTTGAAGGTCCTTGAGGCCGAGACTCTGGGCCAGTTCGCTGGTCAACGAAGCACTCCCGGAAAGGCCCATGGCCAATGCCGCGCGGCCCACGGCGTTGCCGTCACCTTCACTGGTGTTCATCGGCCGGCCGAGAATCAGATAGGACAGCGCCTGCTCCTGGCTCATGGCCGGATTGGAGAACACTTCGGTAGCGGGTTCGTCGGCACGACCATTCAGCCGCAGGCCTGCAGTGACGTCGCCAATGACGCGGACGGCTTCCACATCCAGGTAGGGCTGATCCAGCGGGCCGGCGAACAGCAGACGCGCACGGCGCAGGTCGAGGCGCTGGCCATACGCCCGATAACGACCGTTCTTCAGTACCAGCTCACCGTTGCCAGTGAGGTTGTCGCCAACCTTGAGATGCCCCTGGAGGTCTGCGGTCAGGCCGAAGCCGGAAAACTGCAGGCGGTCCTGGCCGACTTCCACATCCACGTTCATGGCCATCTGCAGCGGCTGTTGCTCTGCCTCCTGCTCGCCGACCACACGGGCATCCGGGGAGACCTTGACCGCTTGCGGCGGCAGCTCGCGGACTTTGATCTTGCCTCGCGGCACCTGCACCTTGCCACTCACGGAGAGGCGATCACCGGACAGTCCGATGTTCAAGTCCGGCTCCACTTCCAGGTTGGCGTAAGGTTCCACCACCAGCGGCAGGCGAGTGCCACGCAACGCGAGATCGAGGTCCAGACCCTGAGCCCAGGCGAGACTGCCGGACAGGCTGCCCTGGCCTTGCTCGCCACTGCGCCATTGCCCGCTCAGTTCCATGTTCTCGCCGGCGATTCGTGCGTCCAGGCCCAGGTTCTCGAAGCTCATGGGCAGGTCGCCACCACCGATTCGACCATCCGCCAGTCGCAAGTTGCCCAGGACATAGGGAGCCTGCAGGGTACCGCTCAGGCTGCCGGCACCTTCAAGGCGGCCTTCAAGGCTTTCCACCTTGGGTACGAAGGGACGCAGCACCGCAAGGTCCAGTCCGTCCAGGCGGAACTGTCCGGACAGCGGTTTGTTCGCAGGACGCGGATCGATTCGCGCATCCAGCTGCAATTCGCCAAGGCCTTGACCCTGGAAGCTCAGCTGGTTGTCGATTCGCTGTGGACGCAGGGTGCTATCGAGCAGCAGGCGCTGGTAGGGGAAATCGACCCAGCGATCTTCTTCCTTCAGGCGCAGCACGCCGCTCCCGGCGTCCAGGGTGATCTGGCCATTCGGGCCGCTGGCGGGCAGGTCGAGCTTGAGGTCGCCGTTGAGTTGGCCCTGCCAGGCGAAGTCCTCTGGTAACCAGCGCGCGAGGCTGGCCAGGGGGAAGTCGCGCAGGCGGTAATCCAGCTTTGGCTCAGGCATCAGGCGCTGTTCCCCGCCGCAGAG
Source organism: Pseudomonas sp. JS3066 (assembly GCF_036328175.1). Classification (NCBI taxonomy): domain Bacteria; kingdom Pseudomonadati; phylum Pseudomonadota; class Gammaproteobacteria; order Pseudomonadales; family Pseudomonadaceae; genus Pseudomonas; species Pseudomonas sp. JS3066. The sequence continues at coordinate 2,123,598 of NZ_CP143312.1, read as the reverse complement.
GCTCGCCGGGCCCGAGCGCCAGCAATGGGCGCCGAAGTTCAGCTTGCCGTCGGCCAGTCGCTCCAGTCGCGCAGGGGCTTCCAGGCGCCAGTCCTGGCCACCGGCCTGGACTTCCCCCCGGGCAAGACGACCGCGCCAGTTGCCGCCGTCCAGCTTGCCATCCAGGGCCAACAGCAGATCGAGCATCGGCCCCTTGAGGTTCATTTCGAGTTGCTGGCGTATCCGGTCGCCAGAACCGTCAGCCGTGAGCGTGCCGAACTCGTTGTCACCGGAAGCGAGGCCATCCACCTGCAACTGCACGCGGCCACGTTGGGCGGCGTCGAGCTGGGCATCCAGCTTCAGCTTGTCGAGGCGGTTGTCGCCCTGCCCCATCCGTTCACCGGTCAGTGCCAGCTTGCCCTGCGGCGCTTTCAGCGTGCCAGCGAGGTCGAGGCGCCCCTGGACCTTGCCGAAGAGTTTCGGCCAAAGCTGCCCAAGACGATTCAGGGCCAGGTCGAGATGGCCGCTGAGCTTCTGGTCCAACTGCCCTCGCCCCTCGATCCGGTTGTCACCCAGGCGCGCCTGCAGTGCATTGAGCAGCCAGCGCTCGCCGGCACCTTCGGCTTTGGCCTGAAGCACAGCCGGCTGGCCGCGCAGCTGGCCATTGAGGTCGAGGTCGGCATTCAGCTCCAGTCGCTGGTCGCGCCAAGCCCCCCTTGATTGCAGCTTGCCAGCCAGTTTGCCGGGCAGTTCGGCCAGCCAGTAGGAAGGGTCCAGCTCGCTCAGGGCCAGTTGGCTGTCCCAGCCTACGCCGTTGGCGAAATCAACTTTCACCTGGCCCTGCGCCCGCCCCCGCCCGGCTTTAAGCAGCAGGTCGGGCAGGTTGACGCTGGCGAGGTCTCCAACCACCGGACTGCCAATGCTGAAGTCGCCCGCCGGCCCCTTGAGGCTGGCTTCGAACCTGCCCTCATAGCGCGACGCGGCATAGCGCGCCTCGGCATCGAGCTGATGCAGCTCCACTGGCGGAGGTTGCTCCTGGGGGAACAGCCGTTGCCAGGGGAAATCACGCCATTGCAGGCGGCTGTCGATGGCCAGCTCCTGCTGCCAGTCGACCCGCCCCTGCAGCGCCAGGGTCTGCTGGGCATCACCAGTGAGCAGTAGCTGCTGGATGTCCGCGCCGTTGGCATCGACTCGCCCAGCCAGGTCCAGCGCTACGGCGCCACCTTCACCCGGGAGGCTGGCCTTGCCCTGCACGGCGTAACCCGCCTGGAGATCGCCCTTGGCGTCCAGGACCACCTGGTTGAGGGTCAGGGTATCCGGCAGCTCTGTGCTGGCCTTGAAACCATCGGCCCGCAGGGTGGCGCTGGCCGGCAGGTTCTCCGCCAGGGGGCGCAGCTCGCCGTCGAGGCGGCCGTTGAGGTAGCCACTGCTATCGGCCTGGAGCCGGATCGCTGACTGCAGCTCGCCGTCCGCCTTCAGCATCAGCGTCCACGGTCCCTCTCCCGGCGCGGGTAGCTGCAGGCTGCCCTGCAGGGCCAGGGGCCAATTACCTTCGGGGTGCAGCCTGCCGTGGAGATCCAGGTCCAGATCATCGCGGCGCAGCTTGAGACGTTCGAGGTTCACGCCATCCGCTTGCCATCGCGCAACCAGCTCCAGCTGCTGCAGCTGGTCATTGCCGTCGAGCAGAAAGCGGCCAATTCGCACTTGCCTGACTTCCAGCGCCAACGGTAAACGCAGCGCCGGCAGACTCATGGGGCCGCCGCTTTCTACATCCCGGGTGGGAGGCAGATCGAGGTGAATGCTGTCGCTGGACAGCTCGTTGATGCAGAGGGTGCGACGCAGCAGACAGGCGGGATTCCAGTCCAGCATTGGCGCTTCCAGTTTCAGGACGGTGTCATCCTGCTGCCACGACATTCGGGTGGCACTCCAGCGGCCACCCAGGGTGCCTCTGTAGTCGTCCACTTCCAGTCCCGGCAGTTGACCCAGGGCCCAGCGGCCACCGGCTTCGGTGAACAGCAGTGCTGCCGGAATCGCCACCGCCGCCGCAAGAACAGCGGCCAGCCCCGCAAGGCCGTACTTCACACTGCGCCTCACAGCTCGGGCCCCATGGAGAAGTGGATACGGAAGCCGCCTGGATCATCCAGGGCCTTGGCCACGTCCAGGCGAATGGGCCCCACCGGAGAAACCCAGCGCACGCCAATGCCGGCGCCGGTCTTCATCGCCGCATTGAGGGAATCCATGGCATTGCCACGGTCGACGAACGCCGCCAGACGCCACTTCTCGGCGACCGGATACTGGTACTCGGCGCTGCCCACCAGCAGGTAGCGGCCGCCAACCTTGTTGCCGCTGCTGTCTTCCGGCGAAAGGGTCTGGTAGTCATAGCCGCGCACGCTCTGGTCGCCACCGGCGAAGAAGCGCAGGGACGGCGGGATGGCGTCGAAATCAGTGGTGGCGATGCCGCCCGCCTGCACCCGGCCCAGCACGCGATGGCCACCGGGCAAGGTGTAGAGCCCCTTGGCCATGGCGCTGGCATAGGTGAAGTCGGTGTCGGAGAGGATGCCCTCCTTGGCGCCACGCACGTCGAACTGCAGCGAATAGCCACGATTGGGGTCGAGCTTGTTGTCACCGCGGGTTACGCCGTAGCTGATACCGGGAATGAGGAAGCTGCTGCGCCCGTCGTCGCTGCCATCGCCGAAGTCGAAGGTTTCCTGCTCCCAGCGCAGCGAGACCACCCGTTGCCAGTCGCTGGGCAGCTTGGACTGCCACTGGCCCCCGATGGTGAAGCGCCGACTGTCCACGTCCACCAGGTTTTCCCGTTGCAGGCCGGTAGAGAAGCGCAGCGTGTCAGTGAGCGGCGGGTCCAGGGGAATCTCGTACCAGGTGCCGACGCTCTGTCGTACCGGCGACACTTCGGTCTCGGCGCCCAGGCGGTGGCCCTGCCGGTTGATCCAGTGGCGGGTCCAGTTGGCACGGGCACGCGGGCCCACGTCGGTGGAAAAACCGATGCCCAGGCCAACGGTACGCGGCTTCACCGTCGCCAGTTTCACCTTCACGGGAATCACCTGGCCGGCGCCCTTCACCGGGCTGGCATCCACCCGGACCTCGTCAAAGTAGCCGCTGGCCTGCAGATGTTGACTGAGCTTGGCGACCTGGTCGGAGTCGTAGGGCGTAATGGCTGGAAATGGCACCAGACGTGCCAGCAGATCGGGATCGAATGGAGTATCGCCATCGAAACTGACAGCACCCAGGCTGTAGCGCGGACCGCTGTCATAGATGAGCTCGATATCCGCCACCCCGGCGCGCGGGTCGATATCCAGTCGCTGACGCTTGAAGCGTCCGTCGAAGAAGCCGTAGCGCAGTCCCTGATTCTGGATCAGTTTCTTGGCGTCCTCGTAGGCGCCGTGGTTGAGTTGCGCACCGGTTTTCAGCGCCTTGCTATCGGGAACGCGAAACGCCTTAAGCGCGCCGGCCTCGCCCTCGATCCGCACCACTACGTTGCGCAGCCGCACCGGCTCACCGGGAACCACCAGCAGGTGCAGGGCGGGGTCCTTGCCACCTTCGACGCGGCTGTCGATCTCGGCCTGGTAATAGCCGAGCGCCTGAGCGGCCTGGCGCGCCTGGTCCTCGGCTGAACGCCGGAAACGTCGCAGGTCTTCTTCCTTGCGGTCGCCAAGGGCGCCGATATAGGCCTCGATATTGGCCTTCAACGGCGCATTGGCAGGTTCGACTTTCACGTCCAGCCTGGCCTTGGCCAGCGCCAGAGTGCTTGTGCAGAGCAGGACCAACAGCAGCGGCCCGCGCAATCCTTGGCAGAAATTCATGGGGCGAAATCCTACCACGGCATTTCGCCCTTTCTGTCGGAAATGCGAATCAGCCGCTAGCCCGCATCACCGGCCGCGGATTGGGGTGGAAGAAGACATGCTCGACCACCGGACCCAAGGCGACCTCTCCCACCTCCTCGTACCCCTGACGCTTGTAAAACTCCAGGTAACGGACGTTGCCGGTGTCCAGCACGACCCCCTGGGAGCCATCGTCCTCGGCGCACCAGTTGTGCAAGGCCTCCAGCAGCTTTTCACCGAGATGCCGCCCCTGGAACTCCGGATGGATGCCGAGCAACGGCAGCACGTGATAAGGCCCCGGAGGCAGGCAGGCGAGCACAGCGTCGTGGTAATCGAGATAGCGGCGGGTGCAGCGGAATCCGGTGGTGAGCAGCATGCGTAGCCGCCAGCCCCAGCTTTCGGTGATGTCCAGGCGGCGCTGTGGAGGCGCGATCAGGGCTATGCCCACCAGGCGCTCCTCGATCAGCAGGCCGATGGCCGGCAGGTCCTCTAGGAAATGCTGTTGCACCAGTTCTCGTACCGTGGCACGTACCCGCTGGTCGTAGCCGGGACGCTCGGCCTCGAACAGATAGGCGAAGGTAGGTTCATGGCGGTAGGCGTGGTACAGCAGGGAACGTGCTTCGCGGGCGTAACCGCCGTCCAGCAGACGCACCTCGACCGGCGCGGTGGGGATGTAACCGGGCATTCACGGCACCTCTTTTGTTATGGGTTCTATCGGGCCAAGAAGGAAATTAGCACCAGATTCCGGGCCCAGCCATGCCTGCTGGCCGGGCGGCCAACCATCGGCTAGCATCGCGTTTTTGCCAGGATGCCTTCGCGATGAAGATCGTTTCTTTCAATATCAATGGCCTGCGGGCACGCCCCCACCAGCTCGAAGCGCTGATCGCCAAGCACCAGCCGGACGTGATCGGCCTGCAGGAAACCAAGGTCGCCGACGAGCAGTTCCCGGAAGCGGAAATCCGCCAACTCGGCTACCACGTGCACTACCACGGCCAGAAAGGGCACTACGGCGTCGCCCTGCTCTCCCGCCAGGAGCCGATTTCCCTGTTCAAGGGCTTCCCGAACGACGGCGAGGAAGCCCAGCGCCGCTTCATCTACGGCACCTTTGCCGATGCCCATGGCAACCCGGTGACCGTAATGAACGGCTACTTCCCGCAGGGCGAAAGCCGCGACCATCCGGTCAAGTTCCCCGCCAAGGAACGCTTCTACGCCGACCTGCAAGTGCTGCTGGAGCAGCAATTCCAACCGAGCCAGCAACTGGTGGTGATGGGCGACATCAACATCTCGCCGGAAGACTGCGACATCGGCATCGGCGAAGAGAACCGCAAGCGCTGGCTGAAGACCGGCAAATGCAGCTTCCTGCCGGAAGAGCGCGAATGGCTCGCGCGCCTGAAGAACTGGGGCCTGGTGGACAGCTTCCGCCACCTCAACCCCGAGGTGAATGACCGCTTCAGCTGGTTCGACTACCGCAGCCGCGGATTCGAAGATGAACCCAAGCGCGGCCTGCGTATCGACGTGATTCTCGCCACCAGCCCGCTGCAGGCACGCATCAAGGACGCTGGCATCGACTACGACCTGCGCGGCATGGAAAAGCCGTCGGATCATGCGCCCATCTGGCTGGAACTGGCCTGACCCCGCAGGCTGTCGCCGCAGGGCGCCGGCCTTGAGCCCGCACACGAAAAAGGCCCATCGATGATGGGCCTTTCTTCTTTCAGCGCCTGTTTGCTCAGGCCTCTTTCACCATCCGGGTCGCACCTACCCGCATGATGGTTTCGATGGCCCGTTGCAGGGCATGCTCCGAATCATAGAGGTGGCTCCGGACGATCACCTCCTTGTTGGCTGCGCGCAGCTTGAAGTAGTTCTTGCCGCTGGAATCGATGCGCCGTACGAAGCGCTCCTCATGCACGCAATTCTCGCGAAAACGGGCCATGGCCTCCTCTGCAGTGCCACGGTCTTCATGGATGCCGGTATCCACAAGGGTTTGCGCGTCGGCCGCCTTCAAACGCAGGCGCCAGGTGCCACCAGTGTTCTTTCGCAGCTCGAACCAACCACTCATCTCAAACACTCCTTGAACAAGTAAGGGATGCGCTTAATGCGCCAACTCGAAGCACCTCTCACGGGGCGTTTCGGGCAGCGGGATACCCTACCCCCTGGCAGATTTCCGGGTTGCAGGAACGGACTTATAGCGTTGTAGGAATACCCCTGGGCAGTCGAGGCGAAAGAGCCTCAAGGTTGGAAAAGGCCCAAGGCAGAGCGCCTTGTCATATCTCCGTCACCCGGCTGACTTAATCTCGCGGCTCCTTTCACTCCCTATGTACAAGGTGTCTGCCCATGCCGCGCGCCATGACCGCCAGCGACAAGGACATGTGGGGCCGTGCCCTCAGCATGTTGCTGCTCGGTTTCATCTGCTATGCCTTCCCCTGGTCGGTGTTCGCCGCCCAGCCCGAGACCGTCCTGCGCATCCAGGGCTCCAATACGATCGGTGCCAAACTGGGCCCGGCTCTGGTCAAGGGCATGCTGGAAGAGGAAGGACTGCGCGGCGTGCACCAGACGCCCGGCGACCGGGAAAACGAAGTGCATATCGTGGCTCATGATGCCCAGGGCAAGGAGATCCAGGTGGAGCTGGCCGCCCATGGCTCGTCCACCGGTTTCGTCGCACTCAAGGACAGCAGCGCCGACCTCGCCGCCTCTTCACGCCCTATCAAGGATGCCGAGGCCCAGGAACTGTCCACTTTCGGCGACCTGCGAAGCCAGTACGCCGAGCAAGTGATCGCCATCGACGGCCTCGCCATCATCCTGCATCCGGGCAATCCGCTGCGCGCCCTGACCACCGCCCAACTGGCCGCGGTATTCGCCGGCGAGGTGAAAACCTGGGAAGAGCTCGGCGGCAAGGGTGGCGCCATCCATCTTTATGCCCGCGATGACCAGTCGGGCACCTACGACACCTTCAAGGAACTGGTGCTGGCCCGCCAGGGCAAGACGCTGGCCAACACGGCCCAGCGCTTCGAATCCAATGACAAGCTTTCCGCCGCCGTCAGCACCGATCCGCAAGGTATCGGCTTCGTCGGCCTCGCCTCGATCAACCAGGCCCGCGCCCTGGCCATCGCCGACGGTGATTCCCAGGCGATGCCCCCCAGCGCCGAGCTGATCGCCACCGAAGACTATCCGCTGTCGCGTCGCCTGTTCCTTTATATGAGGCCAGGCGAACAGAACCGCTGGGCCAAGTCGCTGGTGCACTTCGCCCAGAGCGCTCGCGGCCAGGCGATCGTCGACCAGAGTGGCTTCGTCGCCCAACAGGTCCAGGCAATCAAGGTCCAGGCCCAAAAGGACATGCCGGAGAACTACCGCGAACTGGCCAGCAACGCCCAGCGGCTATCGGTGAATTTCCGCTTCCAGGAAGGCAGCGCCAACCTCGACAACAAGGCCCAGCGCGATGTGCAACGCGTGCTGGACTACCTGAAGCAGACCAGCAAACTGGAGCAGAAAGTCGTACTGGTAGGCTTCGGCGATCCCAAGGCCGACCCGCAACGGGCTGAGCTGCTGTCCAAGCTGCGAGCCATGGCCGTGCGCCGCGAACTGGTCAAGGGCGGCGTCGTCCTGAAGGATGTGACTGGGCTTGGAGACGAACTGCCGGTGGCGGCCAACACGGCCGAAGAGGGACGGATTCGCAACCGTCGAGTGGAAGTCTGGGTGTATTGACCGAGGCAGAAGGATCGTAGGAGCGAGCTTGCGCGCGAACAGTCCTAGCGCGATCTTTCGCGAGCAAGCTCGCTCCTGCAGGAAATCCGAGCCCCCTCTCCCAAACGGGAGGGGGGCCTCGCCGCATCAGAAGTCGAAGCGGGTGGTCAGCATGAAGTTACGCGGGTCGCCGTAGAAACCACCGTCATAGAAGCCCAGGTTGCTGAAGTACTTCTTGTCGGTGAGGTTGTTGCCGTTGAGGGTGACGGACAACTGTTCGGTGACCTGGTACTTCGCCATGGCATCCAGCACCCAGTAACTTTCCTGGGTGTACTCGTAGTCGCTGGCGTTGGTCGCCGGGTTCCAGATGTCCTTCCAGATCTTGCTCTGCCAGCTGGCCGAACCACCGATGGTCAGCTTGTTGAACTGGCCCGGCAGGCGGTAGCTGGTGGACACGCGGAACATGTCTTCCGGCTCAGTGGTGGAGATCTTGTCGTCATCCCCATCGCGCGTGATGCGGTGGGTGTAGCCACCCTGCACGTTCCAGTCCGGCATCAACTCGCCGGCGACTTCGAGCTCGAAGCCCTTGGTCTTGGCGCCCTGCACCGCTCGGTAAATGGACTTGTTGGTTGCCAGGTCGAAGCCGATTTCTTCAGCCAGGTTGTCCTGCTTGACCTCGAAGATCGCCGCGCTGGCGTTAAGGCGCCCGTCGAAGAGTTCCGCCTTCAGGCCCAGTTCGTAGGCATCACCCTCTTCCGGCTCGATGGCCTTGCCGTTGGCATCCTGCTCACTCTCATGAGGCTTGAAGATGCTGGTGTAGCTGGCATAGACCGAGTAGGTGTCGTTGAGGTCGTAGACCACGCCGGCGTAAGGAACCACTACGCCGGTTTCACGCAGGCTCTGCAACTTGGCGCTCTGGCCCGAGGTCAGGTCGGTGCCAGTGCTGTCCAGCTTCCAGTTGGAAACGCGGGTGCCAAGGATGATCGACAGATCGTCGGTCGGCTTGAAGCGGCTGGTCAGGTAGGCGGCAGACTCTTTCAGCTCGGTCTTGACCTTGGACTGCGGGTTGCCCCAGTCGGGCTCGGGGAAGTCGCCGTTCCAGCCAAAGACGCTCGGCGCGGCGTCGAAGAAGAACGGCCAGTTGGTTTCGTCCGACTCAATGTCGCGATGGGACAGGCCGACCACCAGCTCATGCTCACGCCCCAGTAGCTGGAACGGACCGCTGGCGTACAGGTCGTAGGCGTTCTGGCTGGTCTCGTAGTCGTACTTGCCGCGCCAGACGAACATACCAGTGCCGTCTACCGGATTCGGGTTGCCGCTGGCGGCCGAACCCAGGGTGATGGGCGAATCAGTCTCGGTGCGACTGATCGAGGCCTTCACCATCCAGTCGTAGGCAAGGCGCTGCTCCAGGGTCACGAAGGCGTTGTCGGTGGTGTTGTCCCACTGACTCCACTTGGTGCCTGGATTGTGCGAACGGGACATGTTGATTTCGTTGCCATTGCTGTCGAGCAGCGGCACCGAGGAGCCCCAGGAGGAGCCATCCGGGCGGTTGGTCTGGCGGCTGACGCCAGCACTCAGGAGAGTGTCTTCGGAGATATCTGTTTCGAGAATGCCGTAGAACACCTGCTTCTTCTCGGACAGGTGATCCATGAACGAATGACCATCCTCATAGGCGGTGACGAAACGCCCACGCACGTTGCCTTGCGGGGTCAGCGAACCGCCGATGTCGAACTCACTGCGGTAGGTATCCCAGCTGCCAGCGCCGGCGGAGATGTAGCCGGAGAGTTCCTTGGTCGGACGCTTGCGCACCAGGTTGACGGTGGCCGAGGGGCTGCCGAAGCCACTGAGCAGGCCTGTGGAGCCCTTGAGGACTTCCACGCGGTCGTAGATCACCATGTCCGCCTGGTCGATGCCGTTGCCGAAGCGGAAAGCCGCCGGGATGCCATCGATCTGGAAGTTGTCGATCTCGAAGCCACGGGACTTGAAGCTGGCGCGGCTGCTGTCGAGCTTGTTGATGGTGATGCCGGGAGTCTTCGACAGCACATCGCCGATGCTGGTCAGGTTCTGGTCATCCATCTGTTGACGGGTGATGACGCTGATCGACTGCGGAGTCTCGCGAGGCGACAGCGACAGCTTTGTGGCGGTACGCGTCGAGCCGGTGGTGTAGGAACCGGTACCCTCGGTGGTTTCCCCGAGGCGGTTATCGGTGATGGACGTAGCCACCAGTTCCAGCGATCCGTTGCCTTCCTGCTCTTCGGCCAGCACTGCAACTGCCTGCAACGCCAGGGCCACGCCCAGGATCGCCACGGACAACGGATGACGCTTGAGCCGCGCGACACCGGCATCCCCAGCCGTTTCCGTCACATTGAACGCATTTTGCTGTTGCACTCTCAAACCCCTTGGATGGTCTGTCTTGTTGGCTGGCTAACCAACGGTCTTCTTCTTTTTTTCGTGCGGTGCACGTCACTCGCATTCGCACCGTCAACCGTGCAGGTGCGATCGCATCTGACGGCGGATGCGGAAATTACCATCGAATAGTAATTGTTTACACCTGCATTTATGATTCATTCGCATGTAATTCTTGGAGATTTCTCACAAGGGGCAAAGAATTGTTACAGCGGCTCCGTTCCTCCCATACCCGGCCACCGGTAGGCTTTCCCATGTGACGCCGGGCCCCTCTGACGGCTTGCCAGCCGCCATGTCGGAGTCACGTTTCATCAACGACATAAGGAGGGGCTCATGGCAGCTCTGCACGCGTTTCTCACAGCCGACTTCCTCGGCACCGCCACCTGGTTGTGGCTCGTCTTCCTCGCAATAGTCCTCGCCTTGCTGGTCTTCGACCTCGGGGTGCTGCACCGTGACCAGCACGAAATCGAGGTACGCGAAAGCCTGCTGCTCTATGGCGGCTATTTCAGCGTGGGTGTGCTGTTTGGCGTCTGGGTGTGGTTCGAGCTGGGCGCGCAGAGCGCCCTTGAGTTCTACACCGGCTTCCTGGTCGAACAGTCCTTGTCCATGGACAACGTCTTCGTCATGGCCATGATCTTCGGCTTCTTCGCCATCCCCCGCCGTTATCAGCACCGCGTGCTGTTCTGGGGCATCCTCGGCGTGGTGGTGCTACGCGCCATCATGATCGGTCTGGGTAGCGCGCTGGTGAAGGAGTTCGACTGGATCCTCTACGTGTTCGGCGCCTTCCTGCTGTTCACCGGCGTGAAGATGCTTTTCACCAGGGAAGAGGCCCACCCGGACCTCGCCAACAACCCGGTGCTGAAATTCGTCCGCCGCCACATCCGCGTGACCGACGATCTGCATGGCTCGCACTTCTTCGTGCGTCTGAAGCAGGTTGGCGAGAGCAAGCCCATGCTCTACGCCACACCGTTGTTCCTGGCCCTGGTGCTGATCGAGCTGGCTGACCTGGTATTCGCGGTGGACAGCGTCCCGGCGATATTCGCCATCACCCAGGACCCGTTCATCGTCTACACCTCGAACATCTTCGCCATCCTCGGTCTGCGTGCCCTGTACTTCGCCCTTGCGGCACTGATGCACCGCTTCGTCTACCTGAAGTACGCCCTGGCCCTGGTACTGATCTTCATCGGCGGCAAGATTTTCCTGCACGGATTCATCGGCAAGATTCCCCCGCTGCTGTCCCTTGGCGTAACCTTCGGTCTACTTGCCGGCGGCGTGCTCCTGTCCCTGTTGAAAACACGCGACCGCCCGGCCAAAGCCTCGGGAGACCTGGAGAAACATGGATGAAGTGCGGATCGAACCCTTCGAGAAAAGCGGCCGTGTCTACTGGCGGGTGCGCCTTGGGCATCGCAGCCTGACCTTCCAGGAGGAACTGGCCGCCCGCGCATTCGCCGCCCAGTTGCACCTGCGGATGGGCTGGCTGAAGGCCAGGAACCCGGTGCCTGAGAAGGATTGATACGACCGGCGCATCAACGATGGATGTGAGAAACGAAAAGGCCCGCAAAATGCGGGCCTTTTCATTTCAGGCGATCACTGACCGCTGCGCAGCATTTCCTTCGGCACGTACTTGCCGATCTCGAACTTGCCGATGGCTGCACGATGCACTTCGTCCGGGCCGTCGGCCAGGCGCAGCGTGCGCTGCATGGCGTACATGTAGGCCAGTGGGAAGTCATTGGAAACACCGGCGCCGCCGTGGATCTGGATGGCGCGGTCGATCACCCGCAGGGCGACGTTGGGCGCGACGACCTTGATCTGGGCTATCTCACTCTTGGCCACCTTGTTGCCGACGGTGTCCATCATGTACGCCGCCTTCAGGGTCAGCAGGCGGGCCATGTCGATCTCCATCCGCGAGTCGGCGATCTTGTCGACGTTGCCACCCAGGCGGGCCAGCGGACGGCCGAAGGCGGTACGGCTGACGGCGCGCTTGCACATCAGTTCCAGGGCGCGCTCGGCCATGCCGATGGAGCGCATGCAGTGGTGGATACGACCCGGGCCGAGGCGGCCCTGGGCGATCTCGAAGCCACGGCCTTCTCCCAGCAATACGTTCTCGTAGGGCACTCGGACGTTCTCGAAGACCACTTCGGCATGGCCGTGCGGCGCGTCGTCATAGCCGAATACCGGCAGCGGGCGCAGGACCTTCACGCCGGGAGCGTCCAGGGGCACCAGGATCATCGAGTGCTGCTGGTGGCGCGGCGCATCCGGGTTGGACAGGCCCATGAAGATGAGGATCTTGCAGCGCGGATCGCAAGCACCCGAGGTCCACCATTTACGGCCATTGATGACCCACTCGTCACCTTGGCGCACAGCGCGCGCTTCCATGTTGGTAGCGTCGGAAGAAGCCACGCCCGGCTCGGTCATGGCGAACGCCGAGCGGATCTCGCCACGCAGCAGCGGTTCCAGCCACTGGCGCTTGTGTTCTTCGCTGCCGTATCGCACCAGCACTTCCATGTTGCCGGTGTCCGGCGCGGAGCAGTTGAACGGCTCCGGGCCCAGCAGCGAGCGGCCCATGATCTCAGCCAGCGGCGCGTACTCCATGTTGGTCAGGCCGGCGCCGTACTCGGACTCCGGCAGGAACAGGTTCCACAGCCCTTCCGCCTTCGCCTTGGCTTTCAGCTCTTCCATGATCGCAGTGGGCTGCCAGCGGTCGCCTTCGGCAACCTGCTGCTCGAATACCGGCTCGGCCGGATAGACATAGGCGTCCATGAATGCGGTGACGCGTTCACGCAGTTCCTGGACCTTCGGGGAATAGGCGAAATCCATGCGGGGCTACCTTTTTGCGGGTCTGTTTGTGAGGTCTGGTAAGGATGCTAGAACAGGGCGTAAGATTTCCCTAGTCTATTTTCGGCATCTATGAACATTCATCACCGATATATGATCCGCTGATAAAAACAACTTTCAGGAGCACGCCCGGCATGAATTTGAACAAGGTAGACCTCAACCTCTTCATCGTCTTCGACGCCATCTATACCGAGGCCAACCTGACCCGCGCCGGCCAGATCGTGGGCATCACCCAACCTGCCGTCTCCAACGCCCTCGCCCGCCTGCGCGAGACCTTCAACGACCCGCTGTTCGTGCGCACCGCCCAGGGTATGGTGCCCACGCCCATGGCGCAGAACATCATCGGTCCGGTGCGCAATGCCCTGCAGTTGTTGCGCGTCTCGGTACAGGAAAGCCGCACCTTCAACCCATTGCAGGCGAACAAGACCTACCGCATCAGCATGACCGACCTCACCGAGACGGTGATCCTGCCGCCGCTGTTCCAGCGCCTGCGCCGACTGGCGCCCACGGTGCAGATCGAAAGCTTCCTGGCCAAGCGCCGGGAAACCACCAAGGAACTGGCCGCAGGCCGCCTGGACTTCGCCGTGGACGCCCCGCTGAACACCGACCCGCAGGTGCGTCACGTCAAGCTCATGGAAGACCGCTACGTCTGCGCCATGCGCCGTGGCCACCCGCTGGCCAAGGACAAGATCAGCCTGGACGAGTACCTCTCGCTGTCACACATCCACATTTCCAGCCGCCGCAGCGGCCTGGGCTACGTGGACCTGTCACTGGGCAAGATGGGTATCCAACGCAAGGTGACCCTGCGCTCGCAGCACTACCTGATGGCTTCCACCGTGTTGCACGGTACCGACCTGGCGATCACTGTCCCGGAACGTTTCGCCCGCCGCCAGGATCTGCACTACGTGGACCTGCCGGTGCACGACGTGCCCGCGCTGGAAACTCACCTCTACTGGCATGAAAGCACCGACCAGGACCCGGCCAACCGCTGGATGCGCGAGCAGATCATCGAAATCTGCCAGCAGGTGACGGCGCAGGAGCAGAAGGAACGTGCCTGAAGAACCTGTAGGGGCTAATTCATTCGCCGAGGGCAGCGTAGCTGCCCCCTTCGGCATTGCAGGACAGGTCTTCGACCTGCGTGGCGATTGAAATCGCCCCTACAGAGACTGCGCCCTGATTGGACTCACCGCCCAAACTCCGGCTTGCGCTTCTCGATGAAGGCACCCATGCCTTCCTTCTGATCCGGCGTGGCAAATACCGCCTGGAACAGCCGCCGCTCGAAGCGCAATCCTTCCCCCAGCGAACCTTCGTCCACCCGGTTCACGCACTCCTTGAGCATCATCACCGCCGTGCGTGACTGCGCGGCGATGCGGTGGGCGCTGTCCAGGGCATGGTCCAGCAGTTCGGCGGACGGCACCACCCGCGCAACCACCCCGCAACGCTCGGCTTCGCTTGCCTCCATGCTGCGTCCGCTCAGCAGCATCTCCATGGCCTTGGCGCGGCCAACCAGGCGGGTCAGCCGCTGGACACCACCCGCCCCCGGAATCACCCCCAGCTTCACTTCAGGCAGGCCGAAGCGAGCCGTGTCCGCGGCGATGATGAAGTCGCACATCAGCGCCAGCTCGAAACCGCCACCCAGGGCGTGGCCGGCGACGGCGGCGATGATCGGCTTGCGACGCTGCGCCACGCGGTCCCAGCGGCCGAGGAAATCATCGAGGTAGGTACCGGGAAAGCACAGTTCGGCCATTTCCTTGACGTCCGCCCCTGCCGCGAAGGCCTTGGCGGAGCCAGTGATCAGCACGCAGCCGATGGCAGCGTCCCGCTCGAAGCCATCGAGTACCTGGTTCAGTTCGTCGATGAGCTGGGTGTTGATGGCGTTCAGCGCCTCGGGGCGATTGAGGGTGATCAGGCCGACAGCGCCGGCCTGCTCCACCAGCAGGGTCTGGTAGGTCATATCGAATTCCTGAAGAGAAAGGGAGGTTGGCGCTGCGGGCCGATTGCCGAATGAATTCGCCCCTACAGGAATGTGGAGTCTTGTAGGGGCGATTTCATTCGCCAAAGGCAGCGCAGCTGCCCCAAAGCTCAGAGGCTGCGGGCGATCACCATGCGCTGCACGTCGGAGGTGCCTTCGTATATCTGGCACACGCGCACATCGCGGTAGATACGCTCCACCGGGAAGTCCTTCAGGTAGCCGTAGCCACCCAGGGTCTGGATGGCCGCGGAGCAGACCTTCTCGGCCATCTCCGATGCGAACAGCTTGGCCATTGAGGCCTCGGTCAGGCAGGGCATACCCGCTTCGCGCAGGCTGGCGGCGTGGTGAACCATCTGACGCGCCACGGCGATCTGGGTGGCCATGTCGGCCAAGCGGAAGGACACTGCCTGGTGCTCGATGATCGGCTTGCCGAAGGTCTTGCGTTCATGGGCGTAGTCGCGCGCCGCCTCGAAGGCCGCGCGGGCCATGCCGACGGACTGAGCAGCGATGCCGATACGCCCGCCCTCCAGGTTGGACAGGGCAATGCGGTAACCCTCGCCCTCCTCGCCCAGGCGCAGGGAGGCCGGAATCCGCACCTCATCAAGCTGGATCTGGCAGGTATCGGAAGCGTGCTGGCCGAGCTTGTCCTCCACCCGCACCACCTGGTAGCCGGGGGTATCGGTGGGCACGATGAAGGCGCTGATGCCCTTCTTGCCGGCCTGAGGATCGGTCACGGCGAAGACGATCACCATCCCCGCATGGTTGCCCGAGGTGATGAACTGCTTGGCGCCGTTCAGTACGTAATGGTCGCCATCGCGGCGGGCACGGGTGCGCAGATCGCTGGCGTCGGAACCGGCCTGGGGCTCGGTGAGCGCGAAGGCACCGATCATCTCGCCCGAGGCCAGCGGACGCAGGAATCGCTCCTTCTGCTCCTGGCTGCCGTACTTGAGGATGGGCATGCAGCCCACCGAGTTGTGCACGCTCATGATGGTGGAGCAGGCGCCATCGCCAGCGGCGATTTCCTCCAGCGCCATGGCATACGCCAGGTGGCCGGTGGCCGCACCGCCCCACTCTTCCGGCACCAACATGCCGAGGAAGCCCAACTGGGCCATCTCGTGGATGGCCTCGGCGGGGAAGCGGTGCTCGCGGTCCCAATCAGCGGCGAACGGCTTCAGCCGCTCCTGGGCGAATTGACGGGCCATGTCGCGGATCTGGATTTCGTCTTCGGAGGGGATCATGGTCGCTTCCTTCAGCTGATTCGCTCGATGGCCACTGCAGTGGCTTCACCGCCACCGATGCACACCGAAGCCACGCCACGCTTGAGGTCGTATTGGGTCAGCGCATTGAGCAGGGTCACCAGCACCCGCGCCCCGGAGGCGCCAATGGGGTGGCCCAGGGCGCAGGCGCCGCCATGGACGTTGATCTTGTCGTGGGAGATATCGAGGTCGCGCATGGCGACCATGGGCACCACGGCGAAGGCTTCGTTCACTTCGAACAGGTCCACCTCGTTCAGGCTCCAGCCGGTGCGGGTCAGCAGACGCTGGATGGAGCCCACCGGTGCGGTGGTGAACAGGTTCGGCGCCTGGGCGAAGGACGCATGACCCGCGACATGGGCCAGCGGTGTCAGGCCGCGTTTTTCCGCTTCGGACAGGCGCATCAGCAGCAGCGACGCCGCGCCATCGGAAATGGAGCTGGAGTTGGCTGCGGTGACGGTGCCGCCCTCGCGGAATGCCGGCTTGAGGGTAGGAATCTTCTCCAGGCGCGCCTTCGGCGGTTGCTCGTCCTGGCTGATGGTCACCACATCACGGCCGGACTTCGCTTCCACCGGAACGATTTCGGCGGCAAAGCGGCCGTCGGCCATGGCTTTCTGCGCGCGGGTCAGCGAGGCGATGGCGAAGGCGTCCTGCTGCTCGCGGGTGAAGCCATAGGCTTTCGCGCAATCCTCGGCGAAGGTACCCATCAGGCGGCCCTTGTCGTAGGCGTCTTCCAGACCGTCGAGGAACATGTGGTCAAGCACCTTGCCGTGCCCCATGCGGTAGCCGGTGCGGGCACGTTCCAGCAGGTAGGGCGCATTGGACATGCTCTCCATGCCGCCGGCCAGCACCACGTCGGCACTGCCGGCACGCAGCAGGTCGTGGGCCAGCATCACGGTCTTCATGCCCGAGCCGCACATCTTGTTCACCGTGGAACAGACCACGCCCTGTGGCAGGCCCGCGCCAAGAGCGGACTGGCGCGCCGGGGCCTGGCCCTGGCCGGCCTGCAATACGCAGCCCATGATGACCTCGTCCACGGCTTCGCCCTGCACGCCGGCACGCTCCAGCGCGGCACGGTTGGTGGCGGCGCCCAGTTGCGCTGCAGTCATGTCCTTGAAGTCACCGAGGAAGCCGCCCATGGCGGTTCGGACGGCGCTGACGATAACGATGGAATCCCCGTTCATGGCGTTCTCCTTACTTGGCGGTCATGCGAATGGCGCCATCGAGGCGGATGACTTCGCCATTGAGCATGGCGTTCTCGACGATGTGGCGAACCAGCGCGGCGTATTCGGCCGGGCGACCCAGGCGCGGCGGGAACGGCACGGAAGCGCCGAGGGAATCACGCACTTCCTGGGGCATGCCGGCCATCATCGGAGTCTCGAAGATACCGGGAGCGATGCACATCACGCGGATGCCGTGGCGCGCCAGCTCGCGGGCGATTGGCAGGGTCATGCCGACCACGCCGCTCTTCGATGCGGAATAGGCCGCCTGGCCGATCTGCCCATCGAACGCCGCAACCGAGGCGGTGTTGATGATGACACCGCGCTCGCCTTCGGCGTTGGGTTCACCCTGTGCCATGGCCTCTGCGGCCAGACGCAGCATGTTGAAGCTGCCGACGAGGTTGATGCTGATGGTCCGGGCGAAGCTGTCCAGCCCGTGGGCGCCGTTGCGCCCAATGATCTTCTCGGCCGGAGCGACGCCAGCACAATTGACCAGCCCGTGCAGTCCGCCAAAGGCCTCTACAGCGACGGCCACTGCGGCGCGAGCGTCTTCTTCACGGGTGATGTCGGCCTTCACGAAACGGGCGTTGGCGCCCAGTTCTTCGGCGCGGGCGTTGCCGGCGTCGGCATTGATGTCCACCAGCACCACCTTGCCGCCCTGCCCCACCAGCTCACGGGCAGTGGCCAGGCCGAGACCGGAGCTGCCGCCGGTCACCAGGAAAACGGAATTCTCGATACGCACGATTGCTACTCCTCGGGGTTCAGTTGGCGGCGGCCGCCTGGGCCTTGGCGATCTCCTGGTTACGCAGGAGGAAACGCTGGATCTTGCCGCTCGGGGTCTTGGGCAATTCCGCGACGAACTCGATCTCGCGCGGATAGGAATGGGCGGACAGACGCTTTCGCACGTATTGCTGCAGAACGTCGGCCAGTTCGGCATCGGCGTTGTGGCCGGCATGCAGCACGACGAAGGCCTTGACCAGTTCGGTGCGCTCCGGATCGGGTTTGCCAATGACAGCAGCCTCGATCACCGCCGGGTGCTCGATCAGCGCACTTTCCACATCGAATGGACCGACCCGGTAGCCGGAGGTAGTGATCACATCATCAGCACGACCGACGAAGCTGATGCTGCCGTCGTCATTCAGCTCCACGGTGTCACCACTCAGATAGTAGTCACCGACGAACGCCTTGGTGGCCATGCCCTGGTAGCCGGGGAACCAGAACAGCGGCGAGCGCGGCATGTCGAGTGACAGGACGCCGGGCTGGCCGGCAGGCAGTTCGCGATGTTGCTCATCCAGCACCACTACACGGTGGCCGGGCATGGCGAAGCCGGCAGCCCCCAGGCGCACCGGATGTTCCAGGGCGTGATGGTTGCACAGCACCATGCCCAGTTCAGTCTGGCCGTAATGGTCGTGGATGGTGCAGCCCAGGCCCTCGGCGAACCAGCGGATCACTTCCGGGGTCAGGGGCTCACCGGCGCTGCTGACGGCACGCAGGTTGCCTTTGATCGCGGCCTCCA
The DNA here is from genome assembly GCF_036328175.1 of Pseudomonas sp. JS3066. Classification (NCBI taxonomy): domain Bacteria; kingdom Pseudomonadati; phylum Pseudomonadota; class Gammaproteobacteria; order Pseudomonadales; family Pseudomonadaceae; genus Pseudomonas; species Pseudomonas sp. JS3066. Next base: position 2,104,900 of record NZ_CP143312.1, on the reverse strand, counting down.
CCTCGTCGCGGGCAGCCAGCAGCAGGCGATAGGCCGTGGGCGAGCCGGCCAGGTTGGTTATGCCATGCTCGCGGATGATCCGGCAGGTGCTTTCAACGGTGAAGCCGCCTTCGTAGAAGGTGGTGGCGTGGCCCATGGCGAGAGGACCGGTCACGGCGTAGTAGAGGCCGTACGCCCAGCCCGGATCGGCCAGGTTCCAGAACTTGTCGTCCGGACGCAGATCGACCGCATCACGCATGTAGCTGACGAAGGCGACGATGGCCTTGAGCGGCACGGCTAGTGGTTTCGCCAGGCCGGTGGTGCCAGAGGTGAACATCAGCAAAAACGGATCGGATGCCTTGCGCAGGACCGGTTCGAAGCTGTCCGCCTGGCGTTCCAGCTCAGCCCAGAAGTCGTCGCCGACAGTCAGTACCTGCGGCAGGTCCGCCACCTCATCCAGTTTCGGACGGTTGGCAAGATCGGTGACGACCAGCTTCGAACCTGCCCCCTGCACCCGGTGCTCGATGGCCTTGGGGCCGAACGCGGTGAACAGCGGCTGGTAGACGGCGCCTGCACGCCAGGTACCGAGAATGGTGATCAACAGTTCCGGGGTACGCGGGAGCATGCCTGAAACGCAGTCGCCGGGGCGCACGCCACGGGCATGCAGGAGGTTCGCGAAGCGAGCCGCGGCCTCCTTGAGCTGGGCGAAGGTCCAGGTGGCCTGCTCACCGTTACGCCCCTCCCAGACCAGCGCGACGCGCCCCGGTTCGGCATGGCGGTCGCAGCACTCGACACAGGCATTCAGGGCGTCGAGATCGCCCGCCAGGGTGGCGGAGGCGGCGCTGGCGTAGTCGAACTCGTCGGCAGCGGTGAAGTAATCGCGCATCGGATGGGCTCCCAGGTTGTTTTTGTTGGAGTACCGGGATGGTCGCGCCGAGGACCGATTGCGGCAATGTCGAAAGGCATCAACCTGGATGAGCGGATTTGACAGGATCGCACCAGGTGAAGAAGCACCTTGTGGGAGCGAATTGATTCGCGAAGGGCAGGACTGCGGCCTGCTTGGCGATTGAAATCGCCCCGACAGAAGAGCGGAGCGTTGCTGGCGAGTATGAAGTCGCCGGCGCGCGTCACCCCTCGCCTTCTGGGAGAGGGGTGGGGGTGAGGGAGGTCAGGCGCGGAACTGCGCCATCAGCCCCTGTTGGTGGTTGGCCAGGCGGTTCAGCGCCTGGCTGACCTGGGCGGACTCCTCGGCCTGGCCGGAGAGCGATTCGGTGACGTCGCGGATCGCCGCCACGTTGCGGTTGATCTCCTCGGCCACCGCGCTCTGTTCCTCGGCGGCGCTGGCGATCTGCAGGTTCATGTCGGTGATCACCGTCACCGCTTCGCCGATGCGTTGCAGCGCAGTCACCGCCTGTTCCACCTGCTCGACGCTGCCCTGGGCCTGGCGGTGGCTGCTGTGCATCGAACCGACCACCTCGCGCGTGCCGTTCTGCAGGCCCTCGATCACCTGGCGGATTTCCTCCACCGAGTCCTGGGTGCGCTTGGCCAGGTTGCGCACTTCATCGGCCACCACCGCGAAGCCGCGGCCGGCCTCGCCGGCACGCGCCGCCTCGATGGCCGCGTTGAGCGCCAGCAGGTTGGTCTGCTCGGCGATGGCGCGGATCACTTCCAGCACCGAGCCGATCTGCTCGCTGCTGTTGGCCAGCGCCTGCACCTCTTCCATGGCCGCACTCATTTCGCTGGCCAGTTGCTCGATGGCGCTGGTGGTCTTGCCGATCACGCCGAGGCCTTCCTGGGTGGCGTGGTCGGCCCCCCGCGCGGCTTCGGCGGCCTGGGCGGCGCTGCGGGCGACGTCCTGGGCGGTGGCGCTCATCTCGTTGGAGGCGGTGGCCACCTGGTCCACTTCGCGGTACTGCTGCTGCATGCCGGCGCTGGTCTGGCTGGCGATGGCGGCGGACTGGTCGGCGGTGCTGCGGGCGTCCTGCACCGAGCGTTTCACGTCGGCAATGATCGGCTGCAGCTTGTCGAGGAAGCGGTTGAACCAGCCGGCCAGTTCACCCAGTTCGTCCTGGCGGGCGTAGTCCAGGCGGCGGGTCAGGTCGCCTTCGCCACTGGCGATGTCCTTCAGCATACTGGCCACGCCTAGGATCGGCCGGGTCACGCCACGGGCGGTGAGCCATACCAGCAGCAGGCCGGTGACGGCAGCGGCAATGCCGAACAGCAGTTCCAGCCAGGTGCCCTGGGCATTGCGAGCGTCCAGGTCATTCTGTAGCTCCAGGGCCGGCGCCAGGAGAGTCGGCAGGGGCACGTCCAGCAGTACCGCCCAGGCTTTGGATTCCGGAATCGGCTGCAGCGGCGCGAGTACTTGCAGGTGGTCATTCGCCTGTTGTTCGTGGGCCTTTCCCTCGCGCTGGAGGCCAAGCAGCACGGAGGCTTCGTTCGGGTAGGCCTTGGCCAGGCCCTGGCCGAGCAGGCCGGCGTCTGCGCTATGGCCTGCGAGCAGACCGGCGGGACTGAGGATGCTGATGGCACCCTGGCCCTCATACAAACCCTGGCTACCGGCACTGGCCAGCTGCTGCAGATTGCTCAGACTGATATCCATGCCGACCACCGCGAGCATCTTGCCGTCCTCGATCACCGGGAAGGTGAGCGTGGTGATCAAGGTCTTCTGGCCCGAGGCGTCGTCGAAGTACGGGTCCAGCAGGCAGGGTTTCAGGGTCTGCTTCGGGCAGTTGAACCAGGTATTGAACGGGCTGCCATCGAGCATCGGCGTGGCATCGCTGATCATCACCTCGGTCGGTGCGAGGCTGTTCAGGCTGCCGCCGCGCTGGGCCCAGTAAGTGGAGAAACGGCCCACCTCGTTGCTGCCGAGTTCGGCGCGGTTGGCGTAGAGCGCATCGTTGCCGTCAAGGGCATTCGGCTCGAACACCAGGTAGAGGCTGAGCAGTTGGGGATTGGCCTGCAGCGCTTCCTTCACTTGCTGATGCAGGTCCTCGCGCAGGGCCTGGCTGTCCAATTGCAGTTTCTGCGCCTGGCGCCGCTGCTGCAGTACCTGGCGGGAGAAATTGAGACCGTCCTGATAGGCCGACAGGAAGTATCGCTGGATGGTCAGCGCCTGCACCTTGCCCTCCCCCTCCATGCGCTCGCGGGCCGACGCTTCCAGCATCTGCGCGCTGTTCGCCTTGACCAGCGCGGTGCCCGCACCCATGCGATAGAGCGATATGCCTATCAGCACGGCAACGATGGCCAGCAGGCAGAGGCCGGCCAGCAGGGTGATCTTCCACTGGATGGAAAGTCGGTTGAGGGGCATGGGCAAGGGTCCTGTGTACTTCGAGTCGGCGATTGGGCGCGGACGTCGCGCGCCTTTGAAATAGAGGCAGATAACACCTTCAACTTGAGTCGGGATGGATCAATGAGCGGTACTGGCCCGGTGTCGAACCGGTCCATTTCTTGAAGGCTTTGTAGAAGGCGCTGGTATCGGCGAAACCCAGCTCGAAGGCCAGTTCAGTGAAGTTGCCTTCGCCGTTGTCCAGCCGCGCGATAGCGAGGTCGCGTCGTACCTGGTCCTTCAGCCCCTGGTAGGACTGACCCTCCAGCGAAAGTTTGCGGCGCAGCGTGGAAGGCGCCATGTAGAAGTGGCTGGACAACGCCTCCACATCCGGCCAGCGCTCGGGCTTGATGCTGCGCAGGTAGGCGCGGATGCGCGCCGCCAGGCTCTGCGGGTCGCGGTAGCGCACCAGGATGTTCGCCGGCAAGCCACCGAGGAAGCGTTTGAGGTCGCGGCTGCTGCGGCGTACCGGCAGCTCCAGGCAGTCAGCGTTGAACAGCAGGCGACTCTGCTGGCGGGAGAAGCGCAGGTTGGTGCTGAACATCACCCGGTAGTCCTCGATGTAGTCCGGCACCGCGCAGCGCAGGTCGACACCGAGAATGGGAATGCGCCGCCCCGCCAGCCAGCACATCAGGCCGTGGATCATCAGCCACAAGGTGAAGTAGCTGAACGCACGGCATTGCTGGCCTTCGGGTTCCTCCAGGGTGATCTCCGCCAGGCCCCCGCGACATTCAAGATGAGGCGAGAGGCCGTCGAAGATGAGCTCGAACAGGCGCAGCGACAACTCCAATGCCGCGCCCACCGTGGGCTCCTTCACCGCCGCGCGGGTCATGTAGGCGAAGCTGCCGGACTTCATCCGCCGCGGATTCATGCCGAAGAATTCGTCGTCCATGGTCTGCGCGATCAGCAGCCAGAGCGCTCCATAGAGTTGCGAAGACACGCGTCCATAGGGCTTGGCCAGCAGCTCGGCGGGGATGCCGGCCTGGTGCAGCAGCCCCGAATCGTCGAAGCCCCGCTGGCGCAATTCCAGCAGGGCTTCGTGAACCAGGCGGACTGAGATGGTGCCTTTCTCGGCAGACGTGCCTGTCATGGTCTCCCTTGGTGCTGATTTCCGGCGATGCAGCATTGTAGGGGCTTTACCTGTGGGGGCGAATTCATTCGCCAAGGGCAGCGCAGCTGCCCCATGGGGTTCCGAATGGCAGGACTGTGTCCCGCTTGGCGAAAGAACTCGCACCTACAAAAGAGCGAAGAGTTCTGCCCAACGGCCCTACCGAATCGCCGTCACCTTGCCGTCCTTCGTCGGGGTCAGTTCCTCGATGCTGATCTCGCGCATGCGGAACTTCTGGATCTTGCCGGTCACTGTCATCGGGAAGGCATCCACGAAGCGGAAGAAGCGCGGCACCTTGAAGTGGGCGATACGCTCCTTGGCCCAGGCACGCAGCTCGTCTTCGGTGGCGGTGTGGCCGGGGTGGAACTTGATCCAGGCAACGATCTCCTCTCCGTACTTGCTGCAGGGAATGCCGATCACCTGCACGTCGGCCACCGCCGGGTGGGTGAAGAAGAACTCCTCCAGCTCGCGGGGGTAAACGTTCTCGCCACCGCGAATGATCATGTCCTTGCTGCGGCCAACGATGCAGACGTAGCCATTCTCATCCATGGAGGCGAGGTCGCCGGTGTGCATCCAGCGACCCGGATCAATGGAATCGGTGGTTGCCTGCGGGTTGTTCCAGTAGCCCAGCATCACGCTGTAGCCACGGGTGCAGAGTTCGCCGATGGTGCCGCGCGGAACGATCCTGCCCTCGGCGTCGACGATCTTGCTCTCCAGGTGCGGCTGGGTGCGGCCGACGGTGGTAACCCGCAGTTCCAGCTCGTCATCCGGGCCGGTCTGCAAGGACACCGGGCTGGTCTCGGTCATGCCGTAGGCGATCTGCACTTCGCTCATGTGCATCTCGTTGATCACCCGGCGCATCACTTCGATCGGGCAGGTGGCGCCGGCCATGATGCCGGTACGCAAGCTGGAAAGGTCGAACTCGTCACGCTGCGGATGATCCAGTTCGGCGATGAACATGGTCGGCACGCCATAGAGCGCAGTGGCCTTCTCCTCTGCCACGGCACGCAGGGTGGTCAGCGGGTCGAAAGCGTCACCCGGGTAGATCATGGTGGAGCCGTGGGTCACGCAGCCCAGGTTGCCCATCACCATGCCGAAGCAGTGGTACAGCGGCACCGGGATCACCAGGCGATCCTGCTCGGTCAGGCCAAGGCTCTCGCCGACCATGTAGCCGTTATTGAGAATGTTGTAGTGACTGAGGGTGGCGCCTTTCGGGAATCCGGTGGTGCCGGAGGTGTACTGGATGTTGATCGGGTCATCGAACTGCAGGCTGGCCTGACGCTCGGCCAGGGTCTGGTCACTCACCTCGCCCGCCTTCTGCTGAAGTGCAGCCCAGGGCAGGAATGCAGACGGTGGGTTAGCGGCCAGGCTGACCACGCCGCGCAGTTCCGGAAGGCGCTCGCAATTCAGACTGCCCGGCTCGGCAGCGGCCAGTTCCGGCACCAGGCCGAGGAACATGGCGTGGTAATCGGACGTCTTGAAGGCATCTGCGCAGATCACCCAGCGGCAGCCGGATTGCTTGAGCGCGTACTCCAGCTCGCTGCTGCGGTAGGCCGGGTTGATATTGACCAGGATGGCGCCGATCTTGGCGCTGGCAAACTGGGTGATGCACCACTCGGCGCAGTTGGGCGCCCAGATCCCTAAACGGTCGCCACTGTTCAGGCCCAGCGCGAGCAATGCGCGGGCGTGGCGATCCACTGCCTCGGCCAATTCCTTCCAGCAGTAGCGCAGGCCCTGATGCCTGACTACCAGCGCCTCGCGCTCGGGGAACTGGGCAACGGTGGCATCGAATGCCGCGCCTATGGTCATGGCGAGCAGGTCTTTGTCCTGCCTCCCCCGGGTGTAGCTCTGGTGATTCATGGCTTTCCCTTCTTGTCTTTGTGCTGGGATCGACTCAGATCAACTGGCCTCCAACTACGGCAGAGAGGCCGGGCACGTACTGGGCTTTATTTACCTTTACGTAAACGTAAAGGTAAATAAAGCCGGTTTTCCTGTCTAGTGACTCATTGGTCGGATATGGGTTCGGTCGTCGGGCACCGATGGTCAGGCCTTGACCATTCTGTGGGAGCGAATTAATTCGCTCCCACAAGGTCTGGCCCTTACCTCACGAATACCTGCGTCGTGGTGATCGCCATGTCGCCACCCGGCAGCTTGATGTTCTTGATCTTCTCCAGGCTATCCGGATCGAACACCGCGATGTCATTGAAGGTGCCCGCCAGGTAGAGCTTGGTGCCCTTGGTATTGAAGGCGACGCAGTAATAGGAGTGATCCAGGTTCGCAGCCTTGATCAGCTTCTGCTCCTTGATGTCGTACTTGGCCAGGCGGTTGAGCACGCCGAACATCTGGTTCGGGTCCTTCGGCGAACGCAGTCCGGTGAAGTACAGCTCGGTCAGCGGCGCGAAATCCTGGACGGTGGCCTTGCCGGTCTTCAGGTCGATGCTGACGAAGCCATAGATGAAGTCGGCGGAGGCCAGGTCCTGTTTCTCGTCCTTGAACTTGGCCGTGGTGTAGAGCATCGAGAACTCGTGGAGCGGTGTCTGGTGCGGCCAGAAGTACAGGACGTCCGGCGCGCTGTAGAGCGGGCGCTGCCAGTTGCGGCCGGGTACCGCCACCTCGTACTTGCCGGTCTTCACATCCATCTTGTAGATGTCCGGCCCGGCGACGAACAGCGAGCCATCATCTGCGGCGCGCATCAGGTAGACCTGGCGCGGCATCGGGAAGCTGCGCACGGGCTTGGCATCCAGGCCGTCGCTGGTGCGGAAGACCTCCAGGCGCGGCTGCTTGACCACGTAGTGGTCGCTCATCATCTGGGTCGGGTTGACCGTGGTGTAGAGCTCCTTGCCATCGGGGCTGAGCGCGAAGGAGAACATCGAGCGCACCTTCTCGCCCGGATTGCGCGACAGCTTGGCGTGGAACACGGTCTTGCAGCCGTCCAGGTCGATGCCGTACAGGTCACCGAAGTGGTTGTTGAGGATGAACGCGGTCTTTTTGTCCGGCGCCATCATCGCGGTGCCGGGGCCAAAGGCGTCGGGCAGGCGACAGGTCTTGTACAGGCTGTCGCTGGCCAGATCGACCACGTGCAGGTTGTTCGGGTAGTTGGTGGCGATCATGTATTCATGACCGGACTTCAGTGCCGGGCCTGCTTCATCCGCGGCCCAGGCACTGGTGCCCAGTGCGAGTCCGGCGACAGCGGTCGCCAGGCTGGCGATGGCTTTGAGTTTCATGTGGTTTCCCCTCTTGTTCTTGTCGCCGGTCATTTGTCTTTCGGGAATACGGTGCCGAGGTTGCGCCAGTCCTCTTGCGAGTTGGTCGCCTGGGCGTTCCAGTCCTGGTAGGTGCTCATCATGTCGGGCACCTGGGCCGGCCACCAGCAAGGGTCGGAGCAGCCGTAGAGGTCCGCTTCCATCGGCTGGCAGAGCGAGGCGACGCCGCCGAAGGCGTCCACTTCCCAACCCGGGTCAGTGGTGGCGGTACAACCGGCCACCGCACTCATGGCCATGACTTCTTCGATGCGATCTTCGGCTGCGGCTTTTTCGAGCATTTGCGCTTTGTTGTTGAGCGGCTTCAGATGTTTCATGTCAGTGCGCCTTCCGCGGGGAGATGTAGCTGCTGATGAAGGCCGGATTGACGGCCATGATGCGGCTGTAGACTTCGATGCCGAAGTCCACCCAGTCGCGCATCAGCTCGCAGTAGTGATAGGTCGGATGAGTGGGGTCGCCGTAACGGGCATAGCTCTCGTGGTAGCAGCCGCCGGAGCACAGGTTGCGGATGCGGCAGGTGTCGCAGCCGGTGCCGCTGCGGTCCAGGCGCTGGGAGAGGAAATCGTTCAGCTCGACCTGTTTCACGCCACTGTGCACGTTGCCGAAGGTCGGCAGGCTGGAACCGGTAAAGCGGTGGCAGAGGTTCAGCTCGCCCTTGTGGTCCACCGCCAGCATTTTCAGGCCAGCACCGCAAGGCAGCGCCTTCTTGTGGCCCTCGTGGATGTCGGTGATCAACTGGTGCAGGTTGGAGAAACCGATGTTGCGGTGCTCCAACGCCGCCTCCAGGTAGCGACGACCGAGGGCCTTCATGTTGGCGAAGACCTCCACCAGTTCTTCACTGGTCAGGTTGTAGTTCGCCATGTCGCCGGAGGTGACCGGAGCGAAACCGACTTCGGCGAAACCGAGTTCGTTGAACAGGTGGTTCCAGATGGTCTCGACGTCGGTAATGCCACGGGTCAGGGTCACCCGCGCGCCCACCGGGCGGCTGCGATAGCGCGACAACAGCAGATCCACCTTGCGCCGTACCACGTCATAGGTACCCTGCCCGCCCACGGTGATGCGATTGCGGTCGTGCACCGTCTTCGGCCCATCGATGCTCACCGACAACCCGAAGCGATGCTTGTTGAGGTAGTCAATGATCTCTTCGGTGAGCAGCGTGGCGTTGGTGGTCATGATGAACTCCACCTGCTTGCCAGCCTCGGCGAATCGACGCTCGCAGTAGTCCACCATGTGCTCGATCAGCGGCCGGTTGGACAGCGGCTCACCGCCGAAGAAGACCACGCTGTAGCGCTCCTCGTCGGGCGACTCCTTGAGCAGCATTTCCACCGAAGCCTCGGCGGTTTCCGCGCCCATCTTCTTGCCGGCGGAAGGCTTGTCGAGGTCTTCCTTGTAGCAGTAGGTGCAGCTCAGGTTGCAGCCGGTGTTGACGTTCAGCACCACGGTGTTGAGCGCGGTGCGCTCCACCTTGCTGATGCCGATTTCCGGCGTCAGCGGCGAGCCGTCGCTAACCACTTCCAGCGCGATCAGCTCGCGCAGGGTTTCATCGATGTCCTGCCCGGCGAAACGCCCGGCCAGGCGTTGCACCAGATCCTCGGACGAACAGCTCTGCTGGCGCAGCGCGTCGATGATGCCGCCGGTGATTTCGTCGGCGGCGAACAGCGAACTGCTCGGGATGTGGAACAGCATGCGGTCGGCATCCACCCGCACTTCGTGCAGGTTGCGTTCGACCAGATTCAAGATTGCGCCCATGGCGACCTCCCGGAAATTTGCCCAATCGTCGTTGCGAATCCGGGCGGGACGAACCCGCCCGAGCCACTGCCGGCTACGGCAGCGGCGGGTTGTTCCAGCGCTGTACGGTGACGATCAGGTGGCCTTCGCCCTTCTGGCCGCCTTCTTCCAGCTCGGCGATCACCTTCAGGTTGCCAGCGTTGTTGGTCATCATCTTGCGCTCCGGGTTCGGACCGGCGCCGCCAGGGATGAACACACCGTCCTTCTGCATTACGCCGGCGAACTTCACGTCCTCGTCTTCCTTGGCGCGCTCGTCGAAAGGCTCCACCGACCATTTCGCCGGCAGGTAGCCGATGCGGTAGGGCTTGCCGTCGGCGCCCTTGCCCCAGGCCTCGGCCTCGAAACGGCCCTGAACCTTGGGCGTGGAGCCGCCGTTCTCACCCACGCGGGCGATGGAGAACTCGGGCACCACTTTCACTTCGGCGATGTCCTTGTAGACGGCCAACTCGACGCCATTGAGCTTGCCCAGTGCCACGCTGCGCACGCCAGGTGCCGCATCGGCTGCGGCCTTGACCTTGACGCGAAGCTGTTTCGGGGTGACTTCCAGCACCTTCACCACTTCGACACCGGCACCCAGGTCCGGAGTACCGGAAAGGCCACTGCCCACCAAGGTCAGTTCCGCTTCGCTGCCAGCCTTGATGAAGGCGGGCTGCACGGCCAGCAGCTTGGCACTGCCTTCCTTGGCGGCGCTGAAGTCCAGGCCACGCTCATCATGCTCGGCCTCGAACATGCGACCTTTCATCTCGCCGTTCAGGGCAGCGAATACCTGGCGCAGGTTGGTCTCGCCAACCTTCACGTTGCCGCGCCACTCGTAGCCGTTGTAGAGAATGGCCGAGCCACTGCCGTTGAACGGCGTGCCGTCGGCGTACTGGCCTTTCACCTCGACCTTGAAGGTGTCGCCTTCATCGGCGGTCACGGTCATCACGCCGCGCACATCACCCTTGGTCAGCATATGGCCGCTGAAGCTCCACTGCCCCGGCAGGGCATCAGCCTTGGGCTTGGCCTTTTGCCAGTCGGCCCAGGCCTTGTCTTCAAGCGGGAATCGCTTGGCCAGTTCCGGCACCATTTCCTTGAGGGCGAGGTCCAGCCAGTCACGATCGCGGGACTGGGCCTGGTACTCGAGGGACGGCCATTGGCCGAGGTGGAAGTTGACCAGGTGTTCCCACTCCTTGGCCGGGCGGCGCTGCAAGGCGACGCGGGCACCCGAGTGGCAGCGACCGCAGGTCTGACTCAGCTGGTCGTCGAACTTTTCAACCGTGTTCAGCCGACGCTCCATGGCGTAGCGCACACCCTCGGTCTCGCTCGGCGCCAGGCCTTGCTTGTCGGCCAGGTACTTGACCAGGGTGCGGCGGTCATCGTCGCTGATCTTGAGGCCGTGCATCACCTGCATGCGCGCGATGCTCATCAGCCAGCCCTCTGGGGTCTTGCGCTGGTGGCTGATGCGACTGTAGGAATCGTTGCCTTCGGGGATATGGCAACCCATGCACTTGGACTTGAGGAGGGCAGGACCCTCCTCCGCTGCATGGGCCTGGGCGAACATCAGGGACGCCATGGCCAGTGCCAGGGTGCCCGCGTGCTGCCGGAGTCGAGTCGTCTTCAAGGTCAGACCTCCACGGTGTTGTTCTTATGATTTGCACCCCACGGCGGAGCGGGTGCAGTTGTCACGGCAAATACATAATGTGTGCCATGCCAATGAAAGTCCTTTTATAACAACGATTTAGCCTTAAAAATCAGGCTTGGCGGGAATGCTGACGGTGGACCCCGGCGTCTAATTTCGCGACAGACTGTTCCACGCTGAGACTGCACCACGCAGCATCCAGTAAAGGTAGACACTGCGACTGTTCCAGGCCCGTCTCAGCGAGTCTCAAAGTGCAACAGCGAGGCTTTCGACGACGATCGAATAACACCATTAAATTCTTTTTAAATCATAGTCTTATGTTTTATTAACGGCCTTGGCATGGGGGTTGCGAAAGCCGGGTACAACTTCAATAAACAGAGGCTTTCCCCCCATGCTCGCTGACCTGCCCGTCCTTCCCCAGACCCAAGCCTTCCTCAATCGCAAGCTGAAGATGCTGATCGGTGCCCAATGGCAGGACGCCGCCAGCGGCAACACCATGAGTTTCCGTAATCCTGCGACCGGCGAAATCCTCGGTGAAGTGCCCTCCGCCACCGCCGAGGATGTGGACCGCGCCGTGCAGGCCGCGCGCCAGGCCTTCGATGATTCCGCCTGGAGCCGCATGCGCCCCCGCGAGCGGCAGAACCTGCTGTGGCGCCTGGCCGACCTGATGGAGCGCGATGCCCAGGAACTGGCCGAACTGGAATGCCTGAACAACGGCAAGAGCGCCGCCGTGGCCCAGGTCATGGACGTGCAGCTGGCCATCGACTTCCTCCGCTACATGGCCGGCTGGGCCACCAAGATCGAAGGCACCACGGTCGACCCGTCCCTGCCGCTGATGCCAGGCGAACAGTTCCACGGTTTCATCCGCCGCGAAGCCGTCGGCGTCGTCGGCGCCATCGTCGCCTGGAACTTCCCGCTGCTGCTGGCCTGCTGGAAGCTCGGCCCGGCGCTCGCCACCGGCTGCACCGTGATCCTCAAGCCCGCCGATGAAACCCCGCTGACCGCCCTCAAGCTGGCCGAACTGGTGCTGGAAGCCGGCTACCCGGCCGGGGTGTTCAACGTCATCACCGGCACCGGCCTGAATGCCGGCGTCGCCCTCACCTGCCATCCGGGCGTGGACAAGCTGACCTTCACCGGCTCCACCGAGGTGGGCAAGCAGATCGGCAAGGCGGCCATGGACAACATGACCCGCGTGACCCTGGAACTCGGCGGCAAGTCGCCGACCATCGTCATGCCCGACGCCAACCTCGCCGAAGCCGCCGCCGGCGCCGCCAGCGCGATCTTCTTCAACCAGGGCCAGGTCTGCTGCGCCGGCTCGCGCCTGTATGTGCACCGCAAGCACTTCGACAACGTGATTGCCGACATCGCGGGCATCGCCAACGGCATGAAGCTCGGCAACGGCCTGGACCCCAGCGTGCAGATGGGCCCGCTGGTCTCCGCCAAGCAGCAAGACCGCGTCACCGGCTACATCAACCTCGGCCGCGAACTGGGCGCCACCATCGCCTGCGGCGGCGAAGGTTTCGGCCCCGGCTACTTCGTCAAGCCGACCGTGATCGTCGACGTCGACCAGCAGCACCGCCTGGTGCAGGAAGAAATCTTCGGCCCGGTGCTGGTGGCCATGCCCTTCGACGATATCGACGAGGTGGTGCGCATGGCCAACGACAACCCCTATGGCCTGGGCGCCAGCATCTGGTCCAACGACCTGTCGGCGGTACACAAGATGATTCCGCGCATCAAGTCCGGCTCGGTCTGGGTCAACTGCCACAGCGCCCTGGACCCGGCCCTGCCCTTCGGCGGCTACAAGCTCTCCGGCGTCGGCCGCGAGATGGGCGCGGCGGCCATCGAGCACTACACCGAGCTGAAGTCGGTGCTGATCAAGCTCTGAGGGCTCCTGTGGGAGCGATTTCAATCGCGAATGAATTCGCTCCCACAAAGGTGCCAAACGACCATTCGGCACCCGGTCCGACACCGTTGTGTGGGTGAAAAAAGCGCCATCCACCCTACGAAAGCCGGCCCCAGTCAGAATGACAACGACTGCTGTCATTCGCACCCTGGTCAAAATGACACTTGAAAACCCAACCTACTGATTTGCATGGGTTTGATTACTGGCACGAAAAATGACCATTCCCCTTCGCCATCCACCATACGAAGGGAACCCCCATGAAAGTCCCCAGCATCACCCTGTGCCTTGCCCTGCTCTCCTCGCCCGTCACTTTTGCCGCAGAAGTGATATCCGAAGTCCCTGACACCACTGTCGGCAAAACGTCCGGCGGCATGACCGGGCTTATGCTCGGCGCCATTGGTGGCCCCATTGGCGCCGTGGCCGGCGCTGCCGCGGGCTACTTTGGCGGCAGCGCCGCGCAGCAATCCAGCGGTCTCGCCGAACCGGCTTACATGGTGAAGATGGATGACGGTTCGGTGCAGCGCTTCCGTTCCCCGGGCAAGCATTTCAAGCCCGGCGACGAGGTCGAGGTGCGCGGCATCCGCCTGGAAGCCGCTAAGTGACGGTGCAGCGCCCCTGACCCGCTGGGCCAGGGGCGCTGCCAAGAGCTACTTGTTCAATGCCGCTTCGGCCGCGGCGATTTCCGCCTGGCGCTTGGCGATCATGTCGCCGATGGGCGGCCCCTGGAAGCGCCGGGCCTCGAACGCGAACCAGACGATTCCCGTAAGGACCAGGAAGCCGATGGTGATGTAGAGCGCCCAGTCATTGGGCGGCTGGATGCCGATGGTGAAAATCAGCGCCATCGAGATGATCGACAGGATCGCCACCAGCGAAAACAGCCCACGCCCTAGATTCCATGGCCCCATGCGCGGCCATTTGGCAGTGCCGAAGGTAAAGAGCCCGAGCACGATGGGAATGACAAAGGAGAAGAACAGGAAGATCACAGTGCACGACACGACGATGGTGTAGACCGGCGTTTCGCCGATGGACACCAGCGACGAGCCCCAGACGAACAGAACCGCCAGGATGGCGCCGGTCCAGATCGCCGCTACCGGAGTGCGGTGGGTCGGCGAGACCGAAGCCAGTGCCTTGGATGCCGGCAGGCCACCGTCACGGGCGAAGGCGAAGATCATCCGAGAAACCGAGGTCACCGTGGCCAGGCCGCAGAGGATCTGCGAGATGAAGATGGCCAGGTAGAGCAGTTCCTTCACCGTCGAATTCACCTGGGTGTCCATGGCCCAGAAGAATACGTTCCAGCCCTGGGCCGCCGCCTGCTCCATGCTTGGCAGCATCAGCACGAAGGCGCTCAGCATCAGCCAGCCGAACAGCAGCGACCAGACCACCGACATCACCATCCCGCGCGGCACGGAATGGGCCGCCTGCATGGTTTCTTCCGAGGTGTGCGCGGAAGCGTCGTAGCCGGTGATGGTGTAGATCGGCAGCAACAGCCCGAGGAGGAAGATCCAGCTATTGGACACTTCCGGCCAGACATTGCCACCGGCCGCGCCGGAGAAGTTGCCGAAGGTCCACAGACGAGAGAACTCGTAACTGGGCGCGGCGACCAGACAGACGATGGTCAGGGCGATGGCCGTGGCGAAGATCAGGTAGCCCGAGAAGTCCGTGAGCTTGGCCGTCAACCCGATGCCGAAGTGGTTACAAAGCGCCTGCCCGCCGGTAAGGATCGACAGGAAGATGATGCGTGTGGTGATGGTGTCTTCCATGCCCAGCATCGGCCCGAAGGCACCGAAGAAGAAGTAATAGGTGCCGACGTTGATCGCACCCAGTACCGTCACCAGCCCCAGCAGGTTGAACCAGGCGGTGAGCCAGCCCGTGAAGCGATTGCCGAGGATCGAACCCCAGTGGTACAGCCCGCCGGCGGTGGGATAGGCCGAGGCAATTTGGGCCATGGCCACGGCGAACACACCAGAGATCATGCAACCCAGGGGCCAGCCGATGCCGATGGCCGCGCCGCCGGCGCCGGATGTGCCCTGAGCCAGCGAGTTGATGCCGCCGGAAAGGATGCAAATGATGGAGAAGGAAATCGCGAAATTGGAGAAGCCGCCCATCCGTCGCGACAGCTCCTGGGCATAGCCCATGCTGTGCAACAGCTTGACGTCATCATCCTGATGCGTGGAGCCGTGTTGGCCTGCAGGATTCATCTTGGGTGCCCTTTGGTTTGGATTGGCAATGGATTGCTCCATGCGGCGGTTCGGGCACCTTCCCCGCCTGCACTGCGACAGCCTGTCGTATTGCTCCAGTCCCCTTTACAAACCGGTCAACCAGCGTGCCCGAACCCGCCGCTTGCCGGACAGCGAATCTGTCAGTAACGCTCGAATCCGCGCTGCAACTCCCAGTCGGTGATGCGTCGGTCGTACTCTTTCTGCTCCCATTCGGCGGTGTGCACGTAGTGGTCGACCACCTCGTCGCCGAAGGCCTTGCGCAGCATGTCCGAGCCCTTGAGGGCGGCAGTGGCTTCGCGCAGGGTCTTGTCGACCTCCGGGAGCTGGTCATTCACATAGGCATCCCCCTCGAATGGAGCACCCAGTTCAAGCTTTTCATCGATGCCTGCCAGGCCGGCGGCGATCAGCGCGGCAAAGGCGAGATAGGGATTGAGGTCGGCACCACCGATACGACACTCGATGCGCACCGACTTGCTGCCCTCGGCGCAAAGACGGAAACCGGCAGTGCGGTTGTCACGGCTCCACACCGCGCGCGTCGGTGCGAAGGTCCCGGCCTGGAAGCGCTTGTAGGAGTTGATGTAGGGCGCGAGGAAATAGGTCACCTCGCTGGCGTACTTGAGCTGCCCGGCTACCCAGCCGCGCATGAGTTTGGACATGCCGAACTCGTCCTTGGGATCGTAGAACAGCGGCTTCTTGCCCTTCTTGTCCCAAAGCGAACTGTGGATGTGGCAACTGGAGCCGGCCAGGTCGTAGCGCCACTTGGACATGAAGGTGATCGACTTGCCCTGCTGGTACGCGATTTCCTTGCAGGCGTGCTTGATGATCGCGTGGCGGTCGGCCATGGTCAGGGCGTCTGCATAGCGGACGTTGATCTCTTCCTGCCCCGGCCCCCATTCCCCTTTCGAGTTCTCGACCGGCACACCGCTGGCTTGCAGGTGCTTGCGAATCGCCCGCAGCACCGGCTCCTCACGGGTGGTCTGGAGGATGCTGTAGTCCTCGATGTAGTGCGCGGCCGTCTTCGGATGGCTGTAGTTGCGCTTGTGGATGGCGTCGTAGCTTTCATCGAAGAGATAGAACTCCAGCTCCGAGGCGAACATCCCGGTGTAACCGCGCTCGGCCAGCCGCGCCACCTGCTTCCTGAGGATGGCGCGCGGACTGTGGGGCAGGTCTTCGCGGTGGTGATGATCCAGTACGTCGCAGAGCACCAGCGCCGTACATTCCAGCCAGGGCACCCGACGCAGGGTGCTCATGTCGGGCTTCAGAACGAAGTCACCGTAGCCCTTGCTCCAACTCGCCGCCGCGTAGCCGGGCACCGGCTCCATGTCGATGTCGTCGGCCAGCAGGTAGTTGCAGCAGTGGGTTTCTTCGTATGCGCTGTCGACGAAGAACTCAGCCTGGAAGCGCTTGCCAACCAATCGTCCCTGCATGTCCACCATGCAGGCCAGCACCGTATCGATCTCGCCGCTGGCTACGGCTTTCTTGAGTTCGTCGAAGCTGAGGAGTGGTTCGCTCATCTGGCGGTCCTTCGATGGGGGGACTGCCGAAAGCTTAGTTCAGGAATGGAAAGTGCAAGGATTACCCGCACCAGGACGGTGCGAACGGTGCAGATCGGGGAACTTGCGGGGGTTTTAGCGGCCGTCTCGGACTCGTCACATCACTGTGGGAGCGAATTCATTCGCAAATGCGGACCGAAGGTCTGCCAATCGATTTTGCAGGGGGCGACCGCGTCGCTCTTCGCGAATGAATTCGCTCCTACAGGGGAACGGTTCGGCGCCACTCAAAAAAAACCGGCAGGCGTGAAGGCGCCCGCCGGAAATCGAGGGTTTGGATCAGTGGGAGATGCAGACCGACTTCAGCTCGGTGTACGCCTCGATCACTGCGCGGCCGAACTCGCGGCCCATGCCGGACTGCTTGACGCCGCCGAAGGGCATGTTCGGGTCCAGCAGCACGTGGGCGTTGACCCACACGGTGCCGGCTTCGATACGCGGTACCAGGTTCATCGCCTTGGACAGATCGTTGGTCCAAAGGCTGGCCGCCAGGCCGTAAACGCTGTCGTTGGCCAGTTCGATCATGGCGTCCTCATCGGTGAAGGGGATCACCGACAGCACCGGGCCGAAGACCTCTTCGCGAGACACGGTCATGTCGTGGTTCACGTCAGCCAGCACGGTGGGCTGGACGAAGAAACCCTCGCCTTCCAGGCGCTCGCCGCCGGCCACCACGCGGGCACCTTCCTGGCGGGCCAAGTCGATGTGCTTGAGCACGTTCTGCTGCTGCTTGAACGACACCAGCGGGTTGATCGCCGCTTCCTGGTCCATGCCCGGGCCGATGGAGAGACCTTTCACCGCAGCGGCCAGGCCCTGGACGAATTCCTCGTAGATGGACTGGTGCACGTAGAAGCGCGAGGCCGCGGCGCAAACCTGGCCGTTATTCAGCAGACCGCCGAGCAGCGCGCCCTGCACCGCCTTCTCCACGTCGGCATCGGCCAGCAGGATCATCGGGTTCTTGCCGCCCAGCTCCAGAGCGAAGCGGGTCATGTTCTCCATGCAGGCCACGCCAACGCTCTTGCCTACAGCGGTGGAACCGGTGAAGGACACCTTGCTGATCAGCGGGTGCGACGCCAGGGCGTTGCCCACGGTGCTGCCGCCGCCGGTGACGACGTTGAACACGCCCGCCGGGATGCCCGCCTCGAAGGCCAGTTCGGCCAGGCGCAGGGCGGTCAGCGGGGTTTCGCTGGCGGGCTTGATGACCACGGTGCAGCCGGTGGCGAGCGCCGGCATTGCCTTCCAGGTGGTGATCATCAGCGGGAAGTTCCACGGCACGATGCCGGCGACCACACCCACCGGCTCACGACGAGCGAAGGCCGTGAAACGCGAGCCCGGCGGGATCGGGATCGACACGTCCATGGTCTGGCCTTCGATCTTGGTCGCCCAACCGGCCATGTAGCGCATGAACTCGACGGTAGCGCCGACATCCAGCATGCGCGACATGTTGATCGACTTGCCCTGGCTCAGGGTTTCCAGCTGGGCCAGCTCTTCCGCATTCTCTTCCACGAGGGCGGCAAAACGCAGCAGGATGCGCTCGCGATCGGCCGGACGCAGGCCGGACCAGACGCGAGACTTGAACGCCTTGTGGGCGGACTGCACGGCACGATCCAGGTACTCCAGCGGCACGTCCGGCACGTGGGAGATGGCTTCGCCGGTAGCAGGGTTCAGCACCGGGGTAGTCGGGCCTTCCGGCAGCACCCACTGGCCATCGATGAAGCAACCGTGGCGGCGCTCCAGGAATGCCGCCACCTGCGGCAGGATTTCAACCTTGCTCATGCTCGATCCTCTTTAACCGTGGGCCGGGCGCCTGCCCGGCACCATCATTTCTGTGCACCCAGGAAGCAGCCGACCGCGCGACGATCGTCAGCGCTGGCCATACCGGCATAGGGCATGTAGGTACCGGCGACGAAGCCCTGGGGTTGGGCAATGAACTGCTCCAGGCTGTCCAGCTTCCATTCCACCGCTTTGGTCTTCATCGCCTGGGAGTAGCTGAAACCAGCCAGACTGCCGGACGTGCGTCCGTACAGGCCATGAAGGTTCGGGCCCATCATGGCCGGGCCACCCTGCTTGGCCGAATGGCATACCGAGCAGTCGCTGCCGAATAGCGTCTCGCCCTTCTGCACCTGTTCCGGCGCGCAGTCCGCTGCCAGCACCGATTGGGCCATCAGCAGCGACAGCACGCCGAACAGTAGCCCCTCATTGCGTTTGTGCATCTACTCACCACCTCGATCATCTACAAGCCCGCCCGCGCTGCCACTACGGCACACGCGGAAACAGGGCCGATGTCCGGATTCTCGGCGCTGACGGGATTCGAGGTTTTTTTGTGTGTGCCAGACGTGTTGGCAGGGCTGCCAGGTGTTGGCGGCAGGGAAACCTGTAGATGGGGCGAATTCGTTCGCTATGTCTGCGTTAGCTGTTGCGAGAGATTTACCATCGAGCCAAGAGCGTTGTAGGAACTGGCTTGCCGGCGAAACGCGGCCATTCGCTGGCAAGCCAGCTCCTACGGGCAGTGCAGTTGCTTGCAACACGTCATGCAGACAGAGCCAATTCATTCGCCAGGTAGGACGCAGTCCTGCCCTGCAACCTCTCTGGGGGCAGCTGCGCCGCCCTTGGCGATTGAAATCGCCCCTACAGGGCCACTGCCTCCCCTACAACAACGTTCAAGCCTGGCTGTACTGCTTGCGGTACTCGCTGGGCGACACGCCGAAACGCGCCTTGAAGGCGGTGGAGAAGTAGCTGGAGTCAGTGAAACCCCAGGCGTAGCCAAGGGCGGAGAGTTTCTGCTCGCCACCAGAGTGGCGGAGGCTTTCGGCGCAGAAGTCCAGGCGACGGTTCTTGATGTACTGCGCCACCACCAGGCCCTTCTTGGCGAACATGCGGTAGAGGCCACGTACCGAAACCCCCACTTCGCGAGCGATGGTTTCCGGGCAAAGCTCTTCGGCGCAGATGTTCTCGTCGATGAAGCGCAGGGTCTTGCGGAACAGGCGCTCGTGGGCATCCTGCTCGGCTTCGGCTGAGCTCAGGGCCGGGCGCAGCAGACTGATCATTGCCTCCAGGGTGGCTTCGCTCTCGGGCAGGCTGAGGCTGTCCTGACGGGTCGATTCGATGATCAGCCGATTGGCCATCACCGCCACGGGCGAGCTGGCCGGAATGCGCTGGGCACAGCGCACGCCGGAGAAGCGCAGGCCCTGCTCCACGATGTGGCGCGGCACGATCAGCGACAACTGGCGAGAGTTCTCGTGATAGACGAAGTCACTCGGCAGCGTGGAGTCGATCAGGGTGATGTCGCCGGGTGCCAGCTCGATGCTGTTACCGGCCTGTTCCATACCGGCGCGGCCGGCGAGCTGGAAGGCCAGGTAGAAGTGCTTGCCTTCGCTCTGCGCCACTTCCTTGGGCGTGCGGAACAGGCGCGCTTGGGCCACGTCCACGAAGCTCAGCTTGATGGCGCCGGCCTTGTGCTCGCGGATCGCCCCGGAAAATTCCGAGCCAAGCAACTTGGCCCCGAAACGGCCGCAGACCTGGTTGATGCCTTGCAGCCACTCGTCGAAGCGGTCTGCCCTTACTGATTGTGCACTCATCATGGCTTTCTCAGCCTCACGCTAGGCGTTGTTCTTGTCGTTATCCGGCAGTGCCGGGTTCACCTCGTCCGTGACTGCCGCCCTCCCGGGCGGCTGCTTTACCTCAATCCACCGAATCGCTGATAGAAGCTCTCCCCGGCGTCGGGCAACGGACCATCCGCGGTTTCCAGCGCCGCGTTCAGCCATTCCTCTGCCTTGGCAAAGATGAGTCGGTAGATATTGCGGCACAGTTGGCGCGCCGCGCGGCCTTCCCAATCGCCCGGAAGGAGTTCGTCGGGCAGTTGCGGGTCACGCAGCAGCAATTTGCGGTATTCGTGGATCAGCAAGGTTCGGGCCACAAAGCAGTCGGCCGGCTGCAGGTTCTCCTGCTCCCGCAGGGCTTGCCAGAGCGGGCGGAACAGCTGGATGAACTCGCTGTAGTGCGCGCCCAGCTCATCGATGTTCCAACTCTCGCGAACCTGCATGCGCAGGGCCTTGGAGGCCAGCACGTCCTGGGAGCGGGTTTCGAAAATGATGCTGTCTTCAACGGCGTCCAGTTCCTGCAGGGTCGCAGTCAGATCCACCCGGTCGCAACGCGGATTGGCCAGCACGGTGGGTGAAATCGCACCAAAACCTTGCCATTCCAGCTCTTCGCGCACCTGTTTGCGCTTGTCCTGGGGCAATTGCGACAGCATCACCAGCGACCAGGCACCATCCCAGGCCGGAACACTGGAGCTGTACACCCGCTTGAAGGCCTTCTCGAACCGCCGCCGACCGGTGCCGGTCAGGCTGTAGTAGCTGCGTCGGCCAACCTTTTCTGCACTCAGCCAGCCTTCCTTGGTCAGGCGGAAGATCGAGGTACGGATCAGCCGTTCGTTGATACCCATGGGCTCCAGCAACTGGATCAGGCTGCCCAGCCAGACAGTACCGCCGTGGGGCTCGATGGCATCGCCGTAGAGGGTGATGATCAGCGAGCTGGCACGAATGGGCGTCTGCTGCTGGAAGCGGGTGACGAGTTGGTCCAAGGGCACGAGCGAAGTCATGGGCATACTGGAAACGGAAAAGATGCCGAATATACCCGCAGGCTCATCGGCATGACCATCGGGGAACACCCCCGGTGTGCGAAGACCGCACTCATTGCGACGAAGTACCTTTCGGACGCAGGCCACGATCGGTTATGCGGGCGCGATCAGCCTCCACCTCGGACAACGGCTCGCAAGCCACCATATTCTCCAGGCAACGCCGGGCCAGCAGCTGGTACTCCCGGGTACCGGCCTGCTTCCAGGTCACTTCCTCGTCGCTGAGGCTGCGCTTGACCTGCGCCGGCGCGCCCATCACCAGCGACTGAGCCTCACAGCTGAAACCGGCCTTGACGAAGGCGGTGGCGGAAACGAAGGAGCGCGCACCAATCCGCGCGCCGTCCATCACTACCGCGTTCATCCCCACCAGGGCGTCTTCACCGATGCGGCAACCGTGCAGCACGGCACCGTGGCCGATATGGCCATTGCGCTCGACCACCGTGTCGCTCTCGGGGAAGCCATGCATCACGCAGGTGTCCTGGATGTTGGCGCCCTCCTCCAGGATGATCCGGCCGAAATCGCCACGCAGGCTGGCCAGGGGCCCGACGTAGCAACCCGGGCCGATGATCACATCGCCGATCAGCACCGCGCTGGGATGCACGTAGGCGGTGGGATGCACCACCGGGGTCAATCCGTCGAGGCTGTAGCAAGTCATCGCAGGGCTCCTTCTTCCTATAGGCTCACGCCGCACCGTGGCGACGGCTCTGCACGGTAACGAAGCGACGGGAAACGAAAGCACCGTCGGTGATAGAGGCGTTGGCCGCCGGATTGCCACCGCTGGCATGGAAATCGCTGAAGGCCGCGGACTGGTTGACGAACACGCCGCCATCGAAGTTGACCGACAGGGCTACGGCAACCTCCTGGGACAGCTGCTCTGCTTGGTCCAGAACGTCCTCGTCGGTGGAGTACACACCCAGGGTCAGGGCGCCCTTCTCGGCGATCACCTCACCGGCCAGACGCAGACTGTGCGCGGTGTCGTCGGTGGCGATGACAAAGGCGATGGGGCCGAAACGCTCCTCGGAATAGGCTTCGCGGTCAGCGGCCTCCACCTTCAGCAGCAGCGGCGTGTGGATGCGCGCGCCAGGGAACTGCGGATGCTCGCGAGATTCGCTATCGAGCAGCACCTCGCCCAGTTGGCGGCAAGCCTGTATGCGCTGGGCGGTGGCTTGGGACTGGATGGCACCGATCACCGCGCAAGCACGCTCGTTGTCGGCGAGGAAGCTCTTCACAGCACCGGCCAGTGCCTGGGCGACCTCATCGAAGCTCAGTTGCTCGTCACCGTTACGGATACCGCCCCGGGGTACATAGATAGCCTGGGTGGTGGTGCACATCTGCCCGGAATAGAGGCTGAGGGAGAAAGCCAGGTTGCGCGCCACGGCCTTGATGTCGCGCACGCTATCGATGATCACGCTGTTGATGCCAGCCTTCTCGGTGAACACCTGGGCCTGGCGGGCGTTATCTTCCAGCCAGTTGCCGAAAGTGCTGGAACCGGTGAAGTCCACCAGTTTCACGCGCGGGTCCAGGGCCAGTTTCTGACTGACCGGAGCGTCAGGCGTATCCACCACCAGGCTCACCAACGCGGGATCGAAGCCCAGTTCGGCCAGCACGTCCTGGGCGACCTTGACGCTCATGGCCACCGGCAGGATGGAACCGGGGTGTGCCTTCACCAGCACCGGATTGCCGGTGGCAAGGCTGGCGAACAGGCCGGGATAGGTGTTCCAGGTGGGGAATGTCGAGCAGGCGATCACCAGCGACAGGCCGCGCGGGACGATGTGCCAGCGCTTGTCGAGCACCAGCGGGTCCTGCTTGCCCTGAGGTTTGGTCCAACGCGCTGCTTCCGGCACCTCGGCCATGGCTCGCCAGGCGTAGGCCAGCACTTCCAGACCACGGTCCTGGGCGTGAGGGCCGCCAGCCTGGAAGGCCATCATGTAAGCCTGGCCGCTGGTGTGCATGACGGCATGGGCCAGTGTCGGGCTGAGGGCGTTCAGCCGCTGGAGGATTTCCAGGCAAGCGCCAACCCGCGCCTTCGGCCCGGTATCACGCCAAGCCGGCAGCGCCGCCTGCAGCCGCGACAGCAGCTCGTCCGCGTCGTACTGGTCGTAAGTCACACCCAGGTCGAAGCCATAGGGCGAACGCTCGGCGCCTGCTCGACCAACCGATTGCGGACCTGCCAG
The DNA here is from genome assembly GCF_036328175.1 of Pseudomonas sp. JS3066. Lineage (NCBI taxonomy): Bacteria > Pseudomonadati > Pseudomonadota > Gammaproteobacteria > Pseudomonadales > Pseudomonadaceae > Pseudomonas > Pseudomonas sp. JS3066. Next base: position 2,081,343 of record NZ_CP143312.1, on the reverse strand, counting down.
GACGAAATGCTGGCCAAGCAGTGACTCGAAGGCAGCCTGGGCATCTTTTACCGACTCTTCCGGGTACTGCTTGAGGCTTTCCGGGAAGGGCGACCAGTAGCCGCGCTCGCTGATGGCCTGGACGGCGCGCTCAAGGGTGCCGCGATGATGCTCGAACAGCTCGAGGGCGGCGGCGCGGGCGGTGGTCGACATGGAAAAACTCCTCAACTGGGCAGATGAAGCCACAAGGTGGCGCAAAGCGATTCGCTAGATACTGAATTTTGTATCACATCACTCTGCAACATAGAAGCTCAAGCACCTGTATCAGATGACGACCGGTAATCGGTACGTATCACGCGCCCTTAAACAATGATAAACCCGAGTAACCACGGCCTTTCCATGCACATGACCGGGCCTTTCAATCTGTTCTTTTGTAGTAAAGACAGAAGATATGAGACACATAAATCATATCTCACATTCTTGTTTTGTATCGCTTTGTGGTTATACTCCGGCCAAAGTCGCCCCGCCCTCAGCGCGGCAGACACAGGAAGGGACCCCACCCGAACCCACTAATAAGAGCGGCTCGCCAAAGGGCCGCGCGTGCACCTGAGGAAGAGTCGAAATGCCTCGTACCCTTGCTGTCCTGCCGCCTGAGCAGGGTGTCCGCCTGATCACCCTGCAGCGCCCGGAAGCGCTCAACGCGCTCAACACCGAGCTGTTGGGTGAGCTGGCCGCCGAACTGGATGCCGCCGAGCAGGACGCCGAGACCCGCGTCGTGGTCATCACCGGCAGCCGCAAGGCCTTTGCCGCCGGCGCCGATATCAAGGAAATGGCCGAGCGCGACCTGGTGGGCATCCTCAATGACCCGCGCCTGGCCTACTGGCAACGCATCACCCGTTTCAGCAAGCCGCTGATCGCCGCCATCAATGGCTTCTGCCTGGGCGGCGGCTGCGAACTGGCCATGCACGCAGACATCCTGATCGCCGGCGAAGACGCCCGCTTCGGCCAGCCGGAAATCAACCTGGGGATCATGCCCGGCGCCGGTGGCACCCAGCGCCTGCTGCGCGCGGTCGGCAAATCCCTGGCAATGCAGATGGTGCTCACCGGCGAAGCCATCGACGCCCGGCATGCCCAGCGCGCCGGCCTGGTCAGCGAAGTGACCCAACCCGAATTCACCGTCGAGCGCGCCATCGCCATCGGCCGCGTCATCGCTCAGAAGGCGCCTCTGGCGGTGCGTCTCGCCAAGGAAGCGCTGCTCAAGGCCGAAGACACCGACCTCGCCAGCGGCCTGCGCTTCGAGCGCCACGCCTTCACCCTGCTGGCCGGCACCCGCGACCGCGACGAAGGCATCCGTGCCTTCCAGGAAAAGCGCCGCCCCGAATTCACCGGCCAGTAAGCACTGACCGTCCGCCCCTTCGAACTCCGTAGAGCGCCAAAGCCATGAACTTCGAGCACATCCTGTTTTCCATCGAGGCTGGCGTCGCCACCCTCAGCCTCAACCGCCCGGAGCAACTGAACAGCTTCAACGCCAAGATGCATGGCGAAGTCCGCGAAGCCCTCAAGCAGGTGCGCCAGAACCCCGAGGTCCGCGTCCTCCTGCTGACTGGCGAAGGCCGCGGTTTCTGCGCCGGCCAGGACCTGGGCGACCGCAATGTGGCCCCCGGTGCTGCCGCACCGGACCTGGGCGAGTCCATCGAGAAGTTCTACAACCCGCTGATCCGCGCCCTGCGCGACCTGCCGCTGCCGGTAATCTGCGCCGTCAACGGCGTGGCCGCCGGTGCTGGCGCCAACATTCCGCTGGCCTGCGACCTGGTCCTGGCTGGCCGTTCCGCCAGCTTCATCCAGGCCTTCTGCAAGATCGGCCTGATTCCGGATTCCGGCGGTACCTGGACCCTCCCGCGCCTGGTCGGCATGGCCCGCGCCAAGGCCCTGACCCTGCTGGGCGACCGCCTGACCGCCGAGCAGGCCGAACAGTGGGGCCTGATCTACCGCGTGGTGGACGACGCCGCCCTGCGCGAGGAAGCCCAGAAGCTCGCCCGTCACCTGGCCACCCAGCCGACCTACGGCCTGGCCCTGATCAAGCGCAGCCTCAACGCGAGCCTGAACAACAGCTTCGACGAGCAACTGGACCTCGAACGCGACCTGCAGCGCCTTGCCGGTCGCAGCGAGGACTACCGCGAAGGCGTCAGCGCCTTCATGGAAAAGCGCACCCCGGCCTTCAAAGGACGCTGAGCCCATGCCCGCCCTTCATACTTCCGCCACCGTCGCCGTGATCGGCGCCGGCGCCATGGGTGCCGGTATCGCCCAGGTCGCCGCCCAGGCTGGCCATCCGGTCAAGCTCTATGACAACCGCCCTGGCGCTTCCGCCCAGGCCATCGACGGCATCGACCGCCAGCTCGGCCGCCTGGTGGAGAAGAACAAGCTCTCTGCCGAAAATCGCGCCGCTATCGTCGCCCGCCTGCAACCGGTGGAAGCCATCGAGGCCCTGGCCGATTCCAGCCTGGTGATCGAGGCGATCGTCGAGAACCTGGAGGTCAAGCGTGGCCTGCTGCGCCAGCTCGAAGCGCTGTGCAGCAGCGACTGCATCCTCGCAAGCAACACTTCTTCCCTGTCCATCACCAGCCTGGCCGCCGGCCTCAAGCATCCGGGCCGGGTCGTCGGCATGCATTTCTTCAACCCGGCACCGCTGATGGCGCTGGTGGAGATCGTCTCTGGCCTGGCCAGCGACCGCGACCTCGCCGAAGGCCTGTACGAAACCGCCAGGGCCTGGGGCAAGCAGCCGGTACATACCCGCTCCACCCCCGGGTTCATCGTCAACCGCGTGGCGCGTCCCTTCTATGCCGAAAGCCTGCGCCTTTTGCAGGAAGGCGCCGCCGACTGCGCCACACTCGACGCATTGATGCGTGACGCGGGCGGCTTCCGCATGGGCGCCTTCGAACTGACCGACCTGATCGGCCATGACGTCAACTACGCCGTCACCTGCTCGGTGTTCGACGCCTACTACGGCGACTTCCGCTTCCAGCCCTCGCTGATCCAGAAGGAACTGGTGGACGCCGGCCGTCTGGGCCGCAAGAGCGGTCACGGTTTCTACAGCTATGCCGAAGGCGCCGAACGTCCGCAGCCGGCCGAGCTGACCAGCGACGCCAGCGTGGAGTCCTGCGTGGTGGAAGGCAGCCTGGGGGTTGCCGAACCCCTGGTACAGCGTCTGGTGGACGCCGGCGTGAAGGTGGTCCGCCGCGACGGCAAGGGCCTGCTGCGGGTAGGTGACGCAGTAATCGCCCTGTCCGACGGCCGTCTCGCCAGCCAGCGTTCCCGTGAAGACGGCCTCATCAACCTGGTGCTGATCGACCTCGCGCTGGATTACAGCAAGGCCAGCCGCCTTGGCATCGCCTGCGCCACGAGCACGTCCGGAGAGGCTCGCGACCAGACGGTCGCGCTGCTGCAGCGCGCCGGCCTGAAGGTCAGCCAACTCAACGACATTCCGGGCCTCGCCGTGCTGCGCACCGTGGCCATGCTCGCCAACGAAGGTGCCGATGCCGTGCTGCAGGGCGTGGGTTCGGCTGGCGACATCGACCTGGCCATGCGTGCCGGCGTGAACTATCCGCAAGGGCCGCTGGCCTGGGCCGATGCCATCGGCCTGACGGAAGTCCTGCGCACCCTGGAAAACCTCCAGACCGCCTATGGCGAAGAGCGCTACCGCCCTTCCCTGCTGCTGCGTCGCCAGGTTGCCGAAGGGAGGAACTTCCGTGTCTAACCACGAAGCCCTTTCCCTTGCCGAAGCCTGCGGCAGCGCACTGTTCGAGCGCGATTCTGCCAGCCAGGCCATGGGCATGCGCCTGCTCTCGGTCGCACCGGGCCAGGCCCGCGTCGGCATGAGCGTGCGCGACGACATGGTCCAGGGCCACGGCACCTGCCACGGCGGCTACCTGTTTGCCCTGGCCGACTCGGCCTTCGCCTTCGCCTGCAACACCTATAACGAAGCCACCGTGGCCATCGGTTGCAGCATCGACTACGTAGCCCCGGCGCGCCTCGGCGACACCCTCACCGCCCAGGCCGTCGAGCAAAGCCGCAGCGGCCGCACCGGCAACTACGACGTACGCATCGAAAACCAGAACGGACAACTGATCGCCCTCTTCCACGGCAAGTCCTACAAAGTGCGCGGCTCGGTACTCGCGCAGGAGACCCCTGATGAATGACGCCCTGATTATCGACGCCGTACGTACGCCTATCGGCCGCTACGCCGGCGCCCTGTCCGCGGTGCGTGCCGATGACCTCGGCGCCGTGCCCATGCGCGCGCTGATGCAGCGCCATCCCGAACTGGACTGGAGCGCCATCGACGACGTGATCTACGGCTGCGCCAACCAGGCCGGCGAAGACAACCGCAACGTCGCACGCATGTCCGCCCTGCTCGCCGGCCTGCCGGTGACCGTACCCGGCACCACCCTGAACCGCCTCTGCGGCTCCGGCCTGGACGCCATCGGCAACGCCGCCCGTGCCCTGCGCTGCGGTGAAGCCGGCCTGATGATCGCCGGCGGCGTGGAATCCATGTCGCGTGCACCCTTCGTGATGGGCAAGGCGGAAAGTGCCTTCTCCCGCCAGGCGGACATCTTCGACACCACCATCGGCTGGCGCTTCGTCAACCCGTTGATGAAGAGCCAGTTCGGCATCGACTCCATGCCGGAGACCGCCGAGAACGTGGCCGAGCAATTCAACGTTTCCCGCGAGGACCAGGACGCTTTCGCCCTGCGCAGCCAGCAGCGCGCCGCCGCCGCCCAGGCCAATGGTCGACTGGCGAAAGAAATCGTCCCGGTGGAAATTCCGCAGCGCAAAGGCCCGCCGAAGATCGTCGAGCAGGATGAACACCCGCGCGGCGACACCACCCTGGAACAGCTGGCCAAGTTGGGCACGCCTTTCCGTCAGGGCGGCAGCATCACCGCCGGCAATGCCTCGGGTGTGAACGACGGCGCCTGCGCCCTGCTGCTGGCCAGCAGTGCCGCGGCCGAACGCCACGGCCTCAAGGCCCGCGCCCGCGTGGTGGGCATGGCGACCGCCGGCGTCGAGCCGCGCATCATGGGCATCGGCCCGGTACCGGCGACCCGCAAGGTGCTGGAACTGACTGGCCTGTCGCTGGCCGAAATGGACGTGATCGAGCTCAACGAAGCCTTCGCAGCCCAGGGCCTCGCCGTTCTGCGTGAGCTGGGCCTGGCCGACAACGATCCGCGCGTGAACCCCAACGGCGGCGCCATCGCACTCGGCCATCCGCTGGGCATGAGTGGTGCACGCCTGGTCACCACCGCCCTGCACGAACTGGAAGAACGCCAGGGCCGCTACGCCCTCTGCACCATGTGCATCGGCGTGGGTCAGGGCATCGCCCTGATCATTGAAAGGCTCTGAAACGCAAGAACCGAGATCTGAAAAACGGGTGAGGAGTATCCTCTTCCTCAGCACTCAGAAGCCTACGGCTTCGCGCACAAAAATAATTCGAGTGAACCATGAACATGATTGCCAATACCGCCTTGCTTGACCCGATGGAAACCGCCAGCGTCGACCAGTTGCGCCAGCACCAGCTGGAACGCCTGCGCTGGAGCCTCAAGCACGCCTACGAAAACGTTCCGCTGTACCGCCAACGCTTCGATGAGAAAGGCGTACACCCGGACGACCTGAGATCCCTGGAAGACCTGGCGAAATTCCCCTTCACCGGCAAGAACGACCTGCGCGACAACTACCCCTACGGCATGTTCGCCGTGCCGCAGAGCGAGATCGTGCGCATCCACGCTTCCAGCGGCACCACTGGCAAGCCCACGGTGGTCGGCTACACCCAGAACGACATCGACACCTGGGCCAACGTGGTCGCGCGCTCGATCCGCGCGGCCGGCGGTCGCAAGGGTGACAAGGTGCATATTTCCTACGGCTACGGCCTGTTCACCGGCGGCCTGGGCGCCCACTACGGCGCCGAGCGCCTGGGCTGCACCGTGATCCCGATGTCCGGTGGCCAGACCGAGAAGCAAGTCCAGCTGATCCGTGACTTCCAACCGGACATCATCATGGTCACCCCGTCGTACATGCTGAACCTGGCCGACGAGATCGAGCGCCAGGGCATCGACCCGCACAAGCTGGCCCTGCGCCTCGGCATCTTCGGCGCCGAACCCTGGACCGCCGAACTGCGCCGCGCCATCGAAGAACGCATGGGCATTACCGCTCTGGACATCTACGGCCTGTCGGAAATCATGGGCCCCGGGGTCGCCATGGAATGCGCGGAAACCAAAGACGGCCCGACCATCTGGGAAGACCACTTCTACCCCGAGATCATCGACCCGGTGACCGGAGAAGTAGTGCCGGACGGCCAGATGGGCGAGCTGGTGTTCACCTCGCTGTCCAAGGAAGCGCTGCCGATGATCCGTTATCGCACCCGCGACCTGACCCGCCTGCTGCCGGGCACCGCCCGCCCCATGCGGCGCATGGACAAGATCACCGGCCGCAGCGACGACATGCTGATCATCCGCGGCGTGAACGTGTTCCCGACCCAGATCGAAGAACAGGTGCTGAAGGTCAAGCAACTCTCCGAGAACTACGAGATCCACCTGTTCCGCAACGGCAACCTGGACAGCATCGAGGTGCATGTCGAGCTCAAGCACGAGCACGAGAACCTCGGCGAGTCGCAACAGCAGGTGCTGTGCAACGAGCTTTCCAAGTACATCAAGACCTACATCGGCATCAGCTCGCGCATCGTCCTGCGCCCCTGCTATTCACTGAAACGCTCCGAAGGCAAGGCCTGCCACGTGTACGACAATCGCAACAAGTAACCCTCGCGAAATGAAAAAGCCCCGCTTCGGCGGGGCTTTTTCATGGGCAGGAACAATCGGCGAAAGACGCATTTCTTTCCGCCAGCCCAAAGACATCACAGCGCATTGACCGCTGGTCGGCGCAAGCACCACTCGATTGGCGAGTCTGTCGAACCGGCACTATCTAGATCGACTCATTAGTGAATCGGGCGCGTGATCCCTGCGTGTACCGGATGCGACAGACAACTTTTTTTCACACCATCCAGAAAGGAGAATGGATATGAGCTACGTAGATGGATTCCTGGTACCCGTTCCCACCGCCAGCCGTGAGGCCTACCGCAAGGTGGCCGAGATGGCTGCTGGCGTCTTCAAGGAATGCGGCGCCCTCAGCGTCGTCGAGTGCTGGGGTAACGACGTACCCGAGGGCAAGGTGACCTCCTTCCCCATGGCAGTGAAATTGAAGGAAGGTGAAACCGTGGTCTTCTCCTGGATCACCTGGCCGTCCAAGCAGGTCAGAGACGAAGGCATGAAGAAAGCGATGGAAGACCCGCGCATGAAACCCGACCCGAGCACCATGCCTTTCGATGGGCAGCGGATGATCTTTGGCGGTTTCGAGGTGTTGGTAAGCGCGTGATGAGCTGTTGGACGGGGGCAGCTGTGCTGCCCTTTCGCGAATGAATTCGCTCCCACAAAAAACAGCGGCGACGTGCTTGAACTGTGGGAGCGATTTCAATCGCGATGCAGGTCGAAGACCTGCCTGATAGCTCAGGCCAAACCCCGTGCACGAACCTTGTAGGGGCTATTTCAATCGCCAGGCGCCACTTGCCCCTACTTGAGTACACCCAGGAGCTTCCACAGGCGGCGGGATTCGGCATCGGCCGTGATCAACTCATCCAGCAGATTGCTCAACGGCTGGTTGCCCCATTCCACCGCGCGGCGGATCACATAGGGCACCGGGCTGTGTGGCTCTGTGCGGGCGAGGTAGTCGGCGATCAGCGCCAATTGGCGATAGGCCTCTTCGCGGCTACCCGGTGTGCCGCTGAAGCTGGGCGCGACCTCCGCGGCGGCGGCAATCGGAGCTGCCGAGGATTCGGAGGCTGGCTCCATGGCAGGCGGCGTCTGGGATTGCATGGGGGCGAACTCCTGCATGAGCGAGCGGATGGCGTTCAGGGTCTGGTGCAAAGGAGCGAAGCTGGGAGCCAGGTCACCCAGCCAGCCGTCGCTCCAGGCATCCAGGCGACCGAGTTCCGCCAGGCTCGCCTCCGCGCCCTGACGCACGCGCAGGAAACTCGCCGGTGACATCTGCCTGAGCGTTTCATCGAGCTTGCGCTGCTCCAGCCGTGCCGCCTCGGCGGCGACCTTATCCGCCTTGCTGTCGCTGGCCTGCACCTGCCGTTGCTGGAGTTGCTGCCAGCCGTGCAGAGTCAGGTGGGCGAGATCGGAATGCTCGGCACCGAACAGCGCGCATCGGGTCAGCACGATTTCGCTGTAGCGACGCACCATCCACTCCAGCGGCGCCACGCGCCAGGAACGGTCGCCGTCCTCCGGTTGCGGGTGCAGATCGTCGGGGTAGCGCTCACAGAGTCCGGCGAGCAACCCCAGCGCCGGCGCCAGGCCGTCGAGTCCGCTGCGCAGGAGCCAGGCCTCGCCCAACCAGGCAGCCAGCATCAGGTCCTTGCTGCGTTCACGGAGCAGCTCGCTGGCCAGGTGCTCCACAGCAGCCCAGTCACCGCGCTTGAGGTCCGCTTGCCAGACTCCCGCGGGCAGGCTGGCGTCGTCCTCCCGGCGCAGCTCTCGCAGACGGTCCCAGGCGGGGTCGTAGCGCAGGCTGGGACCGCAGGGTTCGGTATCGGAAATGGGGTCCAGCAGCTCGCTGGCCGGGCTATCGGTCATCGGCAGGTTCATGGCGTCGCCTCGGTGCTGACCAGGGAAGCGCTGTGGCTATTGATGAAGGGCGAGCGCGGAGCCTTCACCGGCAGGGGCTGAATCGACAGCGGCAGCTTGCCCCCCTGCGTCATCAGCGACAGGCGCATGAACATCAACGCCTGCTGGTTGCCGCTCGGAGTACCGCGCACCGGCACCTGAAGGGTCAGCGGAAAGTCGGTGTAATCCATGCTCGGCTGCCGTTGCAGCACCACATGGGAGCGCATCAGGCGCAACAGCGCCCACGGCCCGCGGTACTCCCAGCCCGCCTCCAGATCGGACACCGCCATGCTCGGCTGCAACGGGTCGATGCTCGGTCTCTGGCTGCCGTCCTTGGCCCAGCGCAGCAACAGCTGCACGGGATCGCCGACGTTCCAGTGCAGACGCTGCACTTCGCCGGGGAAGCCGATCTGCTTGTCGCCAGCATGCAGACCCCAGGCGATTACCTGGTCCGCTCCGCGCTCGTCATCGCGGTCGGTGCGCCAGCGCACGTCCAGCTCGACGCCCAGGGAGCCAGAAGGGTCGCGCAGGAACAGCGGGCCAAGCCAGCTACGCGCCTGTTTCAGACGGGCGAGGAAGTCCTCCGCTGCAGGGCGATCGCTGGCGTTGCTCCATTTCAGGCCTTCTTCAGCCTGCGCCAGCCGGCTGTCGATCAGTTCCACCAGGTGCTGCACCCGTGCCGGGTCGGCATCATCGGCCTGAAGGCTGTAGGCGAAGGGGAAGCGGTCAGCGAGGTACTGGTTGAAGTAGTCCGCCAGGTCATTCCAGGCCTGGGCGGCACGCTGCTGCTGCAACTGGCTGCAGCGCTGCGACGCCTGTTCGCGCAGGACATGGGTACGCCGGGACAGATCGCCGACACCGGCGGAAAGGGTGGCGGTGGCCAGCACCTGGGTGCAGGAACCCATGTCCATTTCGACGAAGTCGCGGCTGACCAGTTGCTCGAACAGCGCCGGTGAGCTGGCAGGGTTCTGGGCCTTGTACTTGATCATTTCCTCGCTCAGGGCAGCCAGGCGCGCCACCCGGTCCCGCTCGGAGGAAGACAACCCTGCCTGCTCCTGGAGCCACGTCAGCGCTGGCGCCGCGCCCTCACTGGTGGAAAGGATGACTGCGAACTGCTGGCCCAGGCTGTTCTTCAGGTCCTGCACATCGCTGGAGCGGAAGAGTTGCAGACCGAGATTGCGGCCACCGTCCCATTGGTAGATGTCGAAGCGCTGGGTAAATACCGGTAAGGCATCGATGCTGCCCAAAGCTGAATCGACATCGGCCATGGCCATGCGGGTCAGCTGGCTGCGCAATGCGCCAGCAAGGTCGGTCCGATCGAGCTCGACCAGTGCGTTCAGAACCTGGCCGGCCTGTTCCACCGGAACATCGAAGGCCTTGCTGGCCCCGCCTGGCGGGCGCGGATCGGAAGCGCTGAGGCTGGCCCAGATGGCTCGCGTCGCCGCTTCACCAGCCGCCTTGAGCATGCCTTCGCGATAATCCGGCGGAATCAGTGCCAGCTCCTGGCCGACGAAGGCGCGATAGCTGTCGACGAAGCCCTGCGCCTGGGCCAATGCCCGCGAATCGACGTAGCGCAGTGTCCGCGGATCGGGCTCGGCGGCGTCCCGACGCAGGGCAACCACGACGAAATCGCGCTTGAGCAGCCCTTTGATCGCCTTTGCCAGCGCGCTGATGTGCTCTTGCATCGTCAGCGTGCCGCCCGCCTGACGCTGCAACAGGTTGGAGCGAGTGCCGATGCTGGCGATCCACTGCCCGTGGAAGCCTTTGCGCAGGCGGGCCGCTTCGGCCTCGAGGTTTTGCTCCACCGCGGGGCCCAGCAAACTGTTCTGACGCACAGTTTCCATGTGATTGCGATAACCCGGAACCAGCTCCTCGCCATTGCTGTGGCTCCAGGCGGAGTTGGTCAGGGCGATCAGGTCTTCGAGGGTATCGATCAGGCTGTTGATCTCTTCCAGCTCGGGCAGTGTATTGCCCTGCCCGCCTTGCAGGCTCTCGAGGTGCACCTTGAGGTACCCGGCCGGACGAACGAAGTTGTCGGCCAGGAAGTACTGCGTCAGCCAGAGCTTCATCAGCGCCTGATATTGCTGGCTCAGGGCCTGGCGCTGGGGCTGTAGGTCGAGCGGCGCCAGTCCCGGGCCGCCCAGCCCTCGCAAAACGCGCTCGTAATAGGCGCGGCGGCGCAGGTCGGCCGTGTTCAAGTCCAGCCCGAGCGCGGTGTTGCCCAGTTGCGCCAATGGTTCCAGTACGCCCTTGTCACCGGACAGGACGTCGGCGAACAGCCGGTTCTGTTGCGCCAGGCTGGACACGCCGTAGGCCAGCTTGCGCGCCTTGACATAGTTCGGCCAATCCTCGGGCTGCTCGCCTTCGACGCTGGTGCGTCGATCACCCACGCGGATCGCCAACAGCTTGTCCAGCTCCACTCGCTGCAGCTGTCCCAGGGGGTGCATCGCCTCGCTGCGCGCCATGGACCGGAGGACGTTGTCCATGCGTCCATCGAGGGAGGAAAACCAGGAGGTGGGATAGACCAGCGAGGCGAAATGCCAGCGCGGAGCATCCTGCAACAGGCGCCAGAAGCCCAGCAGGTTACGCCGCGCCTGCTCCGCGCTGCGCGCCGGGTCCTTCAGCGTCACATGATTGTTCTGCGCAACCTGCAGCACACGCGTCAGCTCGCGGGCGTCACGCTGGCCGTCATGCCACACCCAGAGCATCCCGAGGAGCCAGAAGGCGCCGATGACCGCCGCCGTACCGGCAACTACCTGCTGCCAGCGCTGACGCAGGCGCAAGATGCGCGGCACCGCCTGGGCCAGGCCCTGTTCAGCGAGGAATCGTTGGCGCCAGAGCGAGCGCGTGAACACGCCGCGCGCCGGAGCCAGTTCGCGGGCGGTCAGCTCCCACGACTCGGGATCGCTGGCGAACGCTTGAGCCGAGCTGAGATAGAGCCCCCGCAGCCGCGGTGCCTCGCCCTGGGCATTACCCTGGAATACCGGCTCGAGCAGCGCGCGCAGGTTGCCCCGCAAGCAATCCAGCTGACCCGGCAGACGGTAGAGGTCTTCTCCCAGCTCACCCTTGATAGCCGCTACTTCGAGGATCGCCGCCTGCACACCCTGGATCACCTGGTCGATGGCGTCATCCAGCCAGTAGCCCTGCCAGCCCGCCTCCAGGGCATAGGGTGATGCCCAACCCAGGGCGCGCTCACGGCCTTCTTCCGGCAATGCGGCTACCAATTCCTGAAACCCCTGCATTTCCTCGAGGCCAGTGACCAGCACATGTACCGGTAGGCTCAGGCCCAGACGCTGCAGCATTTCGCCGAAGCGGCGACGCGCGGCGATGGCATCGGCTGCCAACTGCGCATCGTCCAGCAGGCGCGCCAGCGGGATGGTCCAGATCACACCATCCAGGGGCCGCTGGCCACGCAAGCGCAGCAACATGCCGAGCAGTCGACGCCATGCGAAGGCCGGAACGGTTCCACCCTCCTCCGGCAGAAACAGGCCTTGGGGCACCACCAGCAGACAGCCGTCGGGGTCGAGCCACCAGCGACCAAACCAGGCAGCCCGCCCAGCCGGCGCCAATTGCCAGTCCAGGCACAACTGGCCGCCTTCACGCGGGTCGCCCACCAGCAATAGCCAGGGAGTCTGATAACGATCCTGGCTGCCCTGGTCGTGTTCCATCTTGCGCACGGCGGCATAGAAGCTGCGGATGGCCGCGCCGGACTGGGTGCGCAACCACCACCAAAGCACCGCGAGGGCGGCCAGCAGCAGGAGCAGCGCCAGGACTATCAGGGCAATGGCGAAGCCGCTCATTCCGACTGCTCCCCGTCATCCAGCGTGGCGGCCAGGTGCAGGACGGGTTCCAGTTCGGACTGGATGTCGCTCCACAGCCACTGCCCAAGGGCTGTCAGCAGCAGCGCAAAACCTGCAATCGCCAATCCCAGGCGCAGGCCATCCGGCAAAGCCCGACGCAGGGGCCGGCTCAGCGGCTCGGCGCGCAGTGGGCGCTCGAGGCTCTGCAGTGCGCCTTGAGCGACGGGCTCGCGCTGCCAGGCGAAGGTGAACAACGCCTGCCGCCAGCGTTCGTGCATGGCCTGACCACGCTCACCGCGCAGCTGGCCGTGGAAGCCCAGCACCAGGCATTGCAGGTAGACATTGGCCAGGTCGCGGGTGGCCGGAATACGCTCCTTGAGCAGGTTGCGAATGGCCGTGGGCACGCGCTCGCCGGCATTGCGCGACCCATAGAGCCGCGCCTCCAGCGGGCGTTCCTGCCAGGCGATCTGGCCAGCCCAACTGCCGAACAACAGGGTTTCATCCAGCAGCGCCACGAAGGCGTAGACCATCGCCTTGACCTGGGCCGCCGCCGGCTCGCCGACACTGGCAAACGCGCTGCGCCAGAGGCGGCGAACGATGCGCGTGGCAGTCTCGGCCGTGCGCTCCACCAGTTGGCCGTCGCTGTCGTCGGCATCTTCCAGCTCGTCCCAGGCATCACGCCATTCCAACCAGGCCTGGCGAAAAGCGAGGCTCAGGGGTGCCTCGCCGAACTCCGGCGGATACAGGGCCACACTCCTTTCCGGCATTTGCGCGTCCTTGGCTGGTCAGGCGAATTCGTGTGCGTTGGCGACGAACAGCACCACTTGCCAGGGCCCTACCAGCGCAGCCTGGCCGGGCACCACGATGCAGAGTTTCTGCTCGGGATCGAACCACTCTCCGGCAGCCTGGACCACGAACAGACGGGTGTCCTCACCCACACTGTAGGCAACCTGCTCGCCTCGGCTCATGGATTGGTGCGCCAGCCCACTCATGCGCTGGCGAGCAAGAGTCGGCACCTGACCCTGGGCGGCGATGATGGCCTGTCCCAGCCAGTAGGAAGCAGCCTGCTCCCCAGCGCCAGCCGGCATGCGCAGGCCGATTACCAGGCGCTGGCGACGGGACTGGAGGTCCGGCAGTTGAATGGCGAAGCCCTGCTCCACCTGTTCGAAGACCAGGCAGCGATAACCGACCCGCACACGGGTCAGGGCGCTCTCCAGCCAGTCGAGTACTTCGTCGTAGCCGCGCTTTAGGTCGAGGTAATCCAGCGGCGCGAAGGCCGGAACGCCGGCCACCGGGTCCAGCGCGCACCAGGCGCCAGCCATGCCCACGAGCAGGCCATGCAAGCGGTCAGGGGCGGCGATCCGGCTGTTCAGCGCCGCCTCCACTTCCGGCAACCGCGCCCAGAGTGCGGCGAGCTGCCGGCGAATCTCCACCATGTCGTCATGGTTGCCCGCCTGCTCCGCCTGACGCAGGCGTCCGCCGAGGAACAGACACTTCTCCCGCGTGCGGGCACAGAGGGCGGCAACCGCACGACCGAGCACGGATTCGGGAAGGACTCGCGGGGTTGGCGCCACATAGGACTGGCGAACGAAACCACCACCCTCCTTGGCGATCCGCAGGAGCGGCAGGCAGACCGAATCGGCACGACCGATCTCAGTCACCAGTCGCGCAGCCGGACGCCAGACCAGGATGGGTTCGGGGTGTTCGCCGCTGGCCAGGTCAGGCACGGCCTCGCCCACCGCCGATTGCAGGCGCCCACGCAGCGGCAGCACCTGGCCGCCTCGCCCGAGCGGGTTGACGGCCAGGAACACGGTGACGGTTGAAGTCGCGGACTGGGCGATGGCGGTGCTGAGGTCCAGCTCCAGCACTACGCCCTCGCCGGGCTTGATGCTGACCGGCAAACCGTCGGGCAGGATGGCTTCGAGGGCGAGCACGCGCACCAGGCCTGCGCTCAATGCAGCGGGGTCGAGTTCGAGTTGGGAGATGCCCCAGAACCAAGGATTGCCGGCTTGGGCGAAATGGGCGGCAAGGACTTCCGCGCGCAACCCTTGCAGCTGGAAATGCTGGGGCAGCAACTGCATGCCCTCGTGCCAGCACACCGCGTCAGGCAGAACTTTCATACCACTCCCCTTCGACGTCCAACGTTGTCGCGAGCTCGACGCCCTGCTGCTTCAGGGGCCTTTCGTCACTGCTCGTTCTCGCTCAGCAAGCGCATTTCCCTGCTATCGAACCGGAGCCAGGCACGGCTCTGCTCATCCAGTCTCAGGCGGTGAGCACCGGGTGTGTTATAGCCGGCAAAGACCAAAAGTCCAGCCGCGCTATCACCCGCCAGAGGAAACTCGCGAGCCTCCATGAATTGCCCGGGAACCAGCTCCAGGCTCCAGACGGAAAACTGCTGACGGTAGTCGCGGCGAAACTGCTCGCGATCGGCGAACCACTGCCGTGCGGTGATGCCGGAAAGCACCTTGAGCAACTCGGGATCGCGCACCGCGATGAAGTCGACGGCGATGGGTGTGTCGTCGTTGGCGCGCTCGGCGACATCCAGGGTCAGTGCGTCGAGTTGGACCTTCGGACCGAGTAGATCGGAGCATCCTCCCAGCAAGATCGCAGCGGCCAGGAACAACAATTTTGAACTGGAAATGAAACGTCCTTGCTTCATGAAGGTCAGACTCTGGTTTGCATTTGCAAATTTATAGACCTGTTCTAGCGTGTGTGAGTAGTTCATCGGACCGATGAACTAGAGGGATCGCCAAGGACAGGCTTGCGTGTAGTTTCCCCCTGTCGCGTCGTGATCCAGCAAGGGAGTGCGATGACAGGACCAGTCCGATGCATTGCGCTCGTGGCAATGCACCGGAGCCCACCAAAATGGCCGAAAGCACGCAGCACAAACTGGATCGGGTACGCCCGCCCCGGGTTCAGATCACCTACGACGTCGAAATCGGCGACGCCATCGAGAAGAAAGAACTGCCGCTGGTCGTGGGCATCCTCGCCGACCTCTCGGGCAAGCCCGAGCAGCCCCTGCCGAAACTCATCGAGCGCCGCTTCACCGAGATCGACCGCGACAACTTCAACCAGGTCCTCTCCTCCATCGCACCGCGCGCCACCCTGCAGGTGGACAACACCATCACCGGTGACGGCAGCAAGCTCAATGTCGAGCTGCGCTTCAAGGACATGGACGACTTCGATCCGGTCAACATCGTCAAGCAGATCACCCCGCTGCGCCGTCTGTTCGAGGCTCGCCAACGCCTGCGCGACCTGCTCACCAAGCTCGACGGCAATGACGATCTCGACAAGCTCCTGCAGGAAGTGGTGAGCAACACCGAAGGCCTGCAAGAGATCAAGTCGGCGCGTCCCGAAGCCGAAACCGCCGCGCCCGAGGGCGAAGGCGAAGCACCGGCCGAACCCCAGGCCTGATCCATAGCCCGACTTCCAGGAGGAATCGCTCATGGCAACAGAAGCCGGTGCGAACAGCGAGAGCACCACGCAGACCCTGACTCTGCTCGACCGAATCGTCGCCGAGGGCCGCATGGCCCACGATGACAGCCAGCAGGATTACGCCCGCGACATGCTCGCGGAATTCGCCACCCAGGTTCTCGACGAAGGCATGGCCATCGACAAGGACACCGTGGCCATGATCAACGATCGCATCAGTCAGATCGACGAACTGATCAGCGCCCAGCTCAACGAAGTCCTGCACCACCCCGAGCTGCAGAAACTGGAAGCGTCCTGGCGTGGCCTGCACCTGCTGGTGCAGAACACCGAAACCAGCTCCCGCCTGAAACTGCGCCTGCTCAACGTCAGCCAGAAAGACCTGCAGACCGACCTGGAAAAGGCCGTCGAGTTCGACCAGAGCGCGCTGTTCAAGAAGATCTACGAAGAGGAATACGGCACCTTCGGCGGCCATCCCTTCAGCCTGCTGGTGGGCGATTACAGCTTCGGTCGGCATCCCCAGGACGTGGCCCTGCTGGAGAAGCTTTCCAATGTCGCCGCCGCCGCTCACGCGCCCTTCATCGCGGCTGCCAACCCGAAACTGTTCGACATGAACAGCTTCACCGAACTGGCCGTACCCCGTGATCTGGCGAAAATCTTCGAGAGCCAGGAGCTGATCAAGTGGCGCAGCTTCCGCGAGAGCGAGGACTCGCGCTACGTTTCCCTGGTGCTGCCGCACTTCCTCCTGCGCCTGCCCTATGGCCCGGACACCCTGCCGGTGGAAGGCATGAACTACGTCGAAGACGTCAACGGCACCGACCATTCCAGGTACCTGTGGGGCAACGCTGCCTGGGCCCTGGCCCAGCGCATCACCGAGGCGTTTGCCAAGTACGGCTGGTGCGCAGCGATCCGTGGCGCCGAAGGCGGCGGTGCGGTGGAAGGTCTACCGGCCCATACCTTCCGCACCAGCTCCGGCGATCTGTCGCTGAAGTGCCCGACCGAGGTGGCGATCACCGACCGCCGCGAGAAGGAACTCAACGACCTCGGCTTCATTGCCCTCTGCCACAAGAAGAACAGCGATCTCGCGGTGTTCTTCGGTGGCCAGACCACCAACAAGGCCAAGGCGTACAACACCAACGAAGCCAACGCCAACGCGCGCATCTCGGCGATGCTGCCGTACGTGCTCGCGGCCTCGCGTTTCGCCCATTACCTGAAGGTGATCATGCGCGACAAAGTGGGCAGCTTCATGACCCGCGACAACGTTCAGACCTACCTGAACAACTGGATCGCCGACTACGTACTGATCAACGACAACGCCCCCCAGGAGATCAAGGCCCAGTACCCGCTGCGCGAAGCACGGGTGGACGTTTCGGAAGTGGCCGGCAAGCCGGGCGCGTACCGGGCGACCGTATTCCTTCGCCCGCACTTCCAGCTGGAGGAACTGACCGCCTCGATCCGTCTTGTGGCCAGCCTGCCGCCGCCGGTAGCCGCCTGACCCGTGCCGCCCGCCGGCCAGTCCGGCGGGCGGGCACCACCCTTTCTTTCGGATTTTCCAGATTCAGGAGTTCCAATCGATGGATGCGATCATTCTCGACCTCGGCGACGACATCAAAGGCGACAGTCTGCTCGAGGGCTATTCCGACAAGATCGAACTGATGTCCTACAGCCACAACGTGGCCATGCAGGTCACCAACGACGTCAGCAACTCAGAACGCACTTCCGGCCGCCCGCACATTGGTGAGTTCACCGTCACCAAGTTCATCGACACCTCCACCCCGTCGCTGAACGAATACTGCTGCGCCGGAAAACCCATCACCACGGCGAAGATCACCATCGGCCGCAACGCCGCCGAAGGTGATGGCAAGGTCCTCCCCTTCATCGTCTACACCCTGGATAACGTGGTGCTGTCCAACGTCAGCGTGAGCGGTGGTGCCGGTGGCAAGCCGGTGGAAACCCTGTCGCTGAACTTCACCAAGATCAAATGGGAGCTCACTGCGCAGAAGGACGACGGCACCAAGGAAGGCACCGCCGCTTCCACCTGGGACCTGGCGGCCAACAAGGTGGTCAAGTAACGACGCCCGGCCATGTCGGAAGCCGGCCTGCTGCCGCCACTGTTCGAGCGTCTTGCCGCCCAGGCGGACGAGGCGCAGGCCTTCGACCGCGAGGCCATGGCGGAATCCGTCCGCCAGGAACTGGCGCGGCTGCTCAACACCCGCCGCGCCAGCGCCAGGAGCGCGCAACCACTGACCATCCTCGACTATGGCATCGGCGACTGGAGTGCACTCCAGGCACGCCGCAGCGATGACCGGCGGCAACTGGTACGGGAAATCCGTGCCGCCGTTCAGCACTTCGAACCGCGCCTGCAACTGACCGAAGTGGAAGCCGAACCGGTCCCCGGCCAACCCCAGCGCCTGCGTCTTCGCCTGGGTGGCAGTCTGCGCAGTGGTCAGCGCAGCTGGCCGGCGGTGTTTGTCATCGACAACAACGACGAGGGCCTCGAGGTAAGCCATGAGCGACTCGATTGACCCGGAGCTGCTGGACTACTACCAGCGCGAACTCACCTGGCTGCGCCACGCCGGCGCCAGTTTCGCCGCACGCTATCCCAAGGTTGCCCGCCGCCTCGAATTGTCTCCCGGCGAATGCCCGGACCCACATGTGGAACGGTTGCTGGAAGGCTTCTCGCTACTGACCGCGCGCCTGCAACGGCGCCTCGACGACGACTACGCAGAGTTCAGCGATGCCCTGCTGGAACAGCTCTACCCGTTGGCCCTGCGCCCCTTGCCCTCCTGCGCCATCGTCCAGTTCGAGCCGGACCCGACCCAGGGTAGCCTGGCCGAAGGCTTCCGGATGCCACGCGACACGCCGCTGTTCGTCACCACCAGCCAGGGCGCCAGCGTGCACCTGCGCACCACGGCAGAGGCGATGCTCTGGCCCGTGCGCATCGGCGGTGCGACGCTGCTGGATGGCGACGAGGCAGTTGCCCTGACCGGACGCCCCGAGGCACGCGCGGCACTGCGCCTGGAACTGCACTGCCTGGGCGAGTTCGATTGGGCGCAACTGCCCATCCGCCAATTGCGCCTGCATCTCGCCGCCTCGCCGGTGACCAACGCCGCGCTCTACGACCTGCTCGGCGCCCACACCCTCGGCATCCATTGCGGCGTACCGGGCGTGCCATTGCTGCCCTGCCCCGGCGAGCCTCAGCTGGTGGGCTTTGCCGACGACCAGGCGTTACTGCCCGAGGAAGATGGCCAGCATCCTGCCCTGCGCCTCCTGGCCGAGTACTTCACCTTCCCGGACAAGTTCGCGTTCTTCGATATCCCGATCCAGCCGCCCAGCACGGGCGGGCGCGATTGCGTGCTGTTGATCGCCTTCGACCGCGCTCCGGCGGGCCGCCTGCACCTGCAGCAGCACGACTTGCGCCTGGGTTGTGCGCCCGTCATCAACCTGTTCCCGCGCACCTCCGAGCCGCTCCGACCGGACGGCACCCGCAGCGAGTATCGCCTGATCGCCGATGCCCACCGCGAAAGCAGCGTGGAGATCCACAGCGTCCGCGCCATGCGGGCTGCATCGCCGCGCGGCGTGATTCCAGTACCGGCCTACTATGGCCATGCCCATGGTGCGAGCGTTCCCGGTGCCCGCCTCTATTGGCATGCCCGCCGGGTACAAGGCATGACCCCCAATCGCCTGGGCACCGACCTTTTGCTGAGCCTGGTGGACACCCGTTTCGATCCATTACAGGACGCCCCCGAGTACAGCCTGACCGCCGAGCTGCTCTGCACCAATCGGCACCTGGCGGAGAATCTGCCGGCTGGCACGCGCCTGGGCTTCGAGCGCCCCGGCCCGGTCGCCCGCGCCAGCCTGCGCAACCCGCCCACCCCGCAGAGCCTGCCGCGCCTGTCCGGCGAATCGCGCTGGCGAATGGTCTCGCAGCTCACGCTCAACCACCTGTCCCTGGTGGAAGGCCCGCAGGCCCTGGAAGCCCTGCAGGAGATGCTCAACCTGCACAACCTGCGCGACGAAAGTGGCGTCCGCCGGCAGATCGAAGGCATCACCCGACTGACGTGCGAGCGGGTAGTCGCCAGGATCGGCGACGATGCCTGGCGCGGGTGGCGCAATGGGCTGGAAGTGCGCCTCAGCCTCGATCCCCAACACTTCGCCGGCGCCAGCGCCGTGCTCTTCTCCGCCGTACTCGCGCAATTCTTTTCCCTTTACGCGACCGCGAACCGCTTCGTGCGAACCGTGCTGGTCGATGGCGACAAGGAGGTCAGGACGTGGCGACCCCAGGCCGGCATGCCCCTCTCCCTCTGAGCCGGCGCCTGCGCGAAGCGCCGCAGGCGTTCGAGCTCCTGCAGGCACTCCTGCTGCTGGAGCGCGAACGGCCTGGTGCAGACCCCCTTGGCCAGGGCAGCGCCCCCCAGGGTGAAGCCTTGCGCCTGCGCGGCCCGCTGACCCCGACCTTCGCGGCCAGCCAGGTCGAGAAGCTGGAAGAACAGCCCGGCCAGCCACCGACCCTTACCACTCCCGTGTTCGGCCTCGGAGGCCCCGACGGCCCCCTGCCCTACGCCTACCAGGAGTGGTTGCAACAGCGCGCCAAAGAGAAGGATCACGCCCCGGCGGAATTCCTCGACCTGTTCCAGCATCGCCTGCTCAGCCTGTTGTACCGCGCGCTCGGCAAACATCGCCTGGCGCTGGGCTTTCGCGCGCCCGAAGACTCGCCAGCACAGGACCAGTTGCTGGCCCTCTGCGGCCTGCTACCCGGTGCCCTGCAGAATCGCCTGACCCTGCCGGACGCGGCCGTGACCGCACGCACCGCGTTGTTCGCTGGCGGCCGTCGCTCTCTGGCCGGTTTTGCCGCACTGGTGCGTCACCAGTTCAACGTCGCGGTGCGCTACGAGGCCTACCAAGGGGGCTGGCGCGAAATCCCACCGGCCAGCTGCAGCCGCTTGCAACGCGGCGCCCGCAACCTCCGCCTGGGCCGCGATGCCATCGCTGGCACCCGTGTATGGGATGAACACGCCGGTATCCGCCTGATCCTCGGCCCGCTGTCCAGCGACCGTGCACGCGACTTTCTTCCCGCCGGCGCCGACCACGTACAGCTTGCAAGCCTGGCCGCGCTCTACTTCGGCCCAGACCTGGACTGCAGCCTGCGCCTGCTGGTCCGTCCCGGTGCGCCGCTGTGCCTGGACCGCACCCAATCGCCCCGCCTGCGCTGGAGTGGAGGCCTGCAGTTGCACGGCGAAACGCTGCAACGGATCGACACTCGATTGCGCCACTCGGAGGTGACCTGACCATGGAACTCGGCAGCCTGATCGGACGCCTCAACGCGGAAAGTCGCCGGGCCCTGGAACGGGCTGCACAGCGCTGCCTGCAACGTACCCACCACTACGTGGAAATCGAGCACCTGCTGCTGGAGCTGCTGGATATCGAAGGTGGCGACCTGGCCTGCCTGCTGCCGCGTTTCGGCCTGGAGCGCGACACGCTCGCCTCGGAGATCAACCAGGCGCTGGAACTGTTCAAGGCCGGCAATACCCGCACCCCGGCGCTCTCCGCGCAGACCATCGGCGTGCTCGAGGATGCCGTGGTGCATGCCAGCGTGCTGGGCCAACAGAGCATCCGCTCCGGCCTGCTCCTGCTCGCCCTGCTCGACCGCGACGAACGCCGCACCCTGCTGCTCAACAGTGCCTCGTCACTGCTGCGTATTCCGCGCGAAGCCTTGCGCAGCAACCTGCTGGAATGGACCCAGCCCTCCCGCGAGCAACCCGCCGCCGCCCAGGCCGCCAAGGGAAAGCCCGCCCAGCCAGGCGCCCAGGACTCCATCCTCGACCAGTACACCCAGGACCTCACCGCCGATGCCCATGCCGGGCGCATCGATCCCATCGTCGGACGCGACAGCGAGATCCGCCAGAGCATCGACATTCTCCTGCGCCGCCGGCAGAACAACCCGATCCTCGTGGGCGCCCCCGGCGTGGGCAAGACGGCTGTCGTCGAAGGGCTGGCCCTGCGCATTGCCGCCGGCGACGTGCCGCCACCCTTGCAGGACGTCAGCCTGCGGGTGCTCGACCTCGGCCTGCTGCAAGCTGGCGCTGGCGTCAAAGGCGAGTTCGAACAGCGCCTGAAAGGTGTGATCGACGGTGTACGCAATGCTGACAAGCCAGTCATCCTGTTCATCGACGAGGCCCATACCCTGATTGGCGCCGGCGCCGCCGAAGGCCAGAGCGACGCCGCCAACCTGCTCAAGCCGGCCCTGGCCCGTGGGGAACTGCGCACCCTGGCCGCCACCACCTGGCTGGAGTACAAGAAGTACTTCGAGAAGGACCCGGCCCTGGCCCGACGCTTCCAATTGGTGCAAGTGGAAGAGCCGGACGAGACCACGGCCGTGGAAATGCTCCGGGGAGTCGCCGCCAAGCTGGAACAGCACCACGGCGTGCAGGTACTGGATGCCGCCATTCACGACGCAGTGAAGCTTTCCCATCGCTACATCTCGGGTCGACAGCTGCCGGACAAGGCCATCAGCGTGCTCGACACCGCCTGCGCCCGCGTCGCCCTCGGCCAGCACGATGTGCCTCCGCCGCTGGAAAGCCTGCGCCACCGTGAGCAATCCCTGGAAGAAGAGCTGCAACGCCTGCGTCGCGAACAGGCCACCGGCCTCGACCACCGCGAGCGCATTACCGCACTGGAAACTGAATCGCGCGGCAACCTCGTCGCCATCCGCGAGCTGGAAACCCGCTGGGGCGAGGAACGTGAAGCCGTGCGCGAATTGCTGGACGCCCGCCGGGAACTGCTCGCCCTCAGCGACAGCGTCGACACCAGCAAGCCCAACGAAGAATTGGATGACCGTATCGACCACCTGGCCGCCGAACTGGCGCGCCTGGAAGCTGGCCTCGATGCCATTCGCCAGGACGACCCGCTGGTGCCGGAGCAAGTCGATTCCAAGACCGTGGCTTCGGTCATCGCCGGCTGGACCGGCATCCCTATCGGCAAGATGCTCGCCGACGAAGCCCACGCCGTGCGTACCTTGGGCCAGCGCATGGCGCAACGGGTCATGGGCCAGGAAGCTGCCCTCGCCACCATTGCCCAACGCATCCAGGCCTACCGAGCCGGCCTTACCGACCCGGCCAAACCGGTGGGCGTGTTCCTGCTGGTGGGCCCCACCGGCGTCGGCAAGACCGAGACCGCCTACGCCCTGGCCGATGCCCTCTACGGCGGTGAGCGCAACCTCATCAGCATCAACCTCTCCGAGTATCAGGAAGCCCACACCGTCAGCCAGCTCAAGGGCGCCCCGCCCGGCTACGTCGGCTACGGCTCCGGCGGCGTACTGACCGAAGCCGTGCGCCGCCGACCTTACTCGGTGGTGTTGCTGGACGAGATCGAAAAGGCTCACCCGGATGTGCTGGAAGCCTTCTACAACGTCTTCGACAAGGGCGTGATGGAAGACGGAACCGGCCTGGTGGTGGACTTCAAGAACACCGTGATGCTCGCCACCAGCAACGTCGGTGCCGAACTGGTCCTCGACACCCCGCTCGACCAGCTCGCGGGCGACGCTTTCAACGAACGCCTGCGCAAGGTCCTGCTGCAAGCCTTCCGCCCCGCCTTCCTCGCCCGCATGACCGTGGTGCCGTACCGCCCGCTGGACGAGGCGACCCTGGAAGGCATCGTCGTTGCCAAGCTGGAGAAACTTCAGGGTCGCTACAAGGCCGCCACCGGCAAGCAGTTCGACTTCGACCCGGCCATCGTCAAGGCGGTACTCGCCAAGTGCAGCTCGGCGGGAGCGCGGGATATCGAGAACGTACTGATGGCGCAGGTGACGGGGAAATTGGCGGAGTGGGTGTTGGAATGACGGTCTGAATCAGGAGGTGATATATGCCAGTCGCACATGTAAGTGCCGCCGTGGGGACAGCCCATCGAGATATCGTCCGGGAACTTGCAACGGCCTGCATTCTGCAGTTCCAGAGCATCAGGGGACCGGGAAATGGCGTCGGAAACGGGTCCTGCTGCGCAAGCGTCAGATTGACCGCCCCGGGGCCGTGGGGCGCTCCCGATTACCGATTCGGGCAAAGTCAGGCACATCTCCTGGACGCGGACGCAATCAATGTCGGCGGTCTGTTCAATCCCCAACACCATGCAGAAAGACAGGCGCATGCCGCCGGGAATCTTGCTGGTGGATACGTGCCGCATCTGTTCGTCGAACTCCCTCCTTGTGGTGGCCACAACGGCTGTGCCAACTGGTGCGCGGCCAACATCACCAATGTGAACGTCTGGTACCTGTACGCCAATACGCAGGCCATGGTCGCTGCCCATAGCGCTGGCAACTTCGCGCAGTTCGCGGCCCTGAACCAGGCCCTGCCATAAGAAGCTGCGGCCGGAACGCCCCGAAGCCAAGCAAGTGCCTGCGCACGACTACAAAGAAGGAACATTCAGATGGCGAACGCAGAAGTCTATGCAAAATGGAGTGGCCAGGCCGATGGCAATCGGCGCTCCGGAGGCTGGAGCGGGCCGCACGGCAGTGCCAGTGCTTCAGGCGCAGGTGGAATAGTTGCACTGAACCAACATGCTGAGCGCCTGGCATGGAAAGCCGCATGGCCCTCACGAATCCGTGCGCATATCCAACAAACCATCGGAAATTTTCCGAACCAGACATATCAGATAAAGATCTGGGTTGATCAACAGGTATGCCCAACCTGCCAGAAGTGGATGGTCATCGACGTCATCGGCCATCTGAAGCTTCTCCAGCAGTCATATCCCACCCTGAAAGTCGAGCTGTATGCCGAGGTGCTTTTCGCAGGCGTCACGAGAAAAGTACGCGTACAACGAACAACGGTCTGGCCAATCGAAATCGGCAATCAGAGCACCTACCAGAACCTGCCCGTTATTTATAACTGACA
The DNA here is from genome assembly GCF_036328175.1 of Pseudomonas sp. JS3066. Lineage (NCBI taxonomy): Bacteria > Pseudomonadati > Pseudomonadota > Gammaproteobacteria > Pseudomonadales > Pseudomonadaceae > Pseudomonas > Pseudomonas sp. JS3066. The sequence continues at coordinate 2,056,548 of NZ_CP143312.1, read as the reverse complement.
GAAAAAGCCGATGATCCGCCGGGGCTGACCTACATGAACATCATGAGTTGGAACATCAAGCAATTTAACTACAACCCCCAAAAGGACAAGTCCGAGCAACTGGCTCGCATGGTTCAGATAGCGGAAATCGTTTCGAGCCGGAACATCGACATCCTGACCGTCCTTGAAGTACGTCCGTCCGTAAAGAGCCCGATATTCGGCGAGTCCTATGACGATAGTCAGGGAGCGCTTGCGATTGCTCAGTTGAAGGAAATCCTGGGAGAGCAGTGGCAGTACAGCTTGTCTGGCGGGAATGCATACAAGGAAAGCAACAAGGGTGAACTGTATGCGTTTCTATGGCGTTCCGACCGGGCAGTGCCCTTGAGTGAGCCATCACTTACCAACACCAATGCACAGCAGAAGATCCTGCCGTTCAAGAACCGTGTGCCGGCCATGATGCTGTTCGGGGAGAACGGCACAGAGAACATCGTCGCCGTGATGGTCTACCACGCACCCAACCCGAGCGAAATGAGCGACAAGGAAATTGGCTACATAAAGCAACTTGCCCATGTTCAAGAGTTTCCGACGGTACTCTGCGGCGACTTCAACATGAACACCCACGATGTATTCACCATCTTGCAGCCGGAATTCAATCTGGCGGTCACCAATGAAACCAGCCTGAGGGTCAAGCCTACCGGCACTGACAATCCCTATGACGCCATTTTCTATCACGGCCTGACACTGCAGTCCGCTGGTGGGGATAACCTGCTGACGACGGTACAGAACGCTCTGGACATGACTATCAGTACGACCCAGGAGATAAAGTCCATCAAGCACTACACATCGGACCACGCGCCGGTATGGGCGCAGTTTTCCCTCACCTGACGAGAACACGGCCACTAAATGGATTTCACAATTACGGTCGGAGGGATCGACAATTTCACGGCTGATCTCTGTTCAGGCTCAGAGAATCTGCAGGACTTTTTCGGCCTGACACTGTTCGGTCACAGCGCCACCCCTGTAACCCTTTCCAGCACCATCGCCACCCACCTCACCACCACCCTCCACATCGACGCCAAGCAACGCCCCCTCGACGCCCTGGTGGCTGAAATCCACCAGCTCCCCGCCGACGCCACCGCCGAGCGATACCAACTGGTGCTGCGCCCCTGGCTCTGGTGGTTGACCCTGGCCAGCAATAATCGTGTGTTCCAGAACAAGACCACCAGCGACATCGTCACCGGCATCTTCACGGCCCACGGTTTCACCGATTTCAAGCTGTCCCTCAGCGGCAGTTACAGCCCGCGCGAGTATTGCGTGCAGTACGGCGAAACCGATTTCGCCTTCGTCTCGCGGCTACTGGAGGAGGAAGGCATCTTCTGGTTCTTCACCCACGAGGACGGCAAACACACCCTGGTGCTCGGTGACAGCAACGACGCCTTTGCGCAGATACCCAACGGGCCGACCGTGCCCTATCTGGGCCAGGGGATCGGCGTGCGCGAACTGCATGGAGTGCGCTCCGGGCAGCTATGCCTGCAAGCGGTGGCCGGGATCTACAGCGCCACCGACTACGAGTTCACCACCCCCACGACTTCGCTCTATAGCCAGGCCGAAGCGGTGGCAGGACCGCGATCGATTTACGAACATCCGGGCGGCTATACCGCCAAGGCCCGAGGCGACGCGCTGTCCAAGCAGCGGGTGGATGAGCTGCGTAGCCAGGAGAAGCGCTTCATCGGCGAGAGCGACTGCCGCTGGCTGGTGCCGGGACACTGGTTCACCTTGAGCGGGCACGACGATACGTCGCTCAACATCGACTGGGTGGTGACTTCGGTGACCCACGAGGCCAGCCACGAGCATTACCGCAATCGCTTCGAAGCCATTCCCAAGGCCAACCACTACCGCCCCCCGCGTGCCACGCCCAAGCCGCGGATGCATACGCAGACGGCGGTGGTGGTGGGCAAGAGCGGCGAGGAAATCTGGACCGACCAGTATGGCCGCATCAAGATCCAGTTCCCCTGGGACCGCGATGGCAAGAATGATGAAACCTCTTCCTGCTGGGTGCGGGTGGTGCTGCCCTGGAGTGGCAAGGGCTTCGGCATGCAGTTCATCCCGCGTATCGGGCAGGAAGTGATCGTCACTTTCATCGATGGCGACCCGGACCGCCCACTGGTGACCGGCTGCGTCTACAACGGCGACAACACCCTTCCCTATGCCCTGCCGGACAACCAGACCCAGTCCGGCATCAAGACCAACTCCTCCAAGGGCGGCGGCGGTTTCAACGAATTGCGCTTCGAAGACAAGAAGGATGCCGAGGAGGTGTTCCTCCAGGCGCAGAAGGACATGAAGGTGAATGTGCTCAACGACAGCAAAGCCACCATCGGCCATGACGAAACCCTCACGGTGCAGAACGCCCGCACCCGGACGGTGAAGGAAGGCGACGAGACCATCACCCTGGAGAAGGGCAAGCGCAGCGTCACCATCCAGACCGGTAGCGACACCCTGGATGTGAAGGACAGTCGCACTGTGAAGGTTGGTGCCGACCAGACCCACAGCACAGGCGGCAATTACAGCCACAAGGTGACTGGCAACTACGAACTTACGGTAGACGGCAACCTGACCATCAAGGTCAGCGGCACGCTCACCTTGCAGAGCGGCGGCAGCCTGACCATCAAGAGCGATGCCGACCTCGCCGCACAGGCCGGGACCTCCATCACCCAGAAGGCCGGCACGTCCCTGACCAACCAGGCGGGCACGTCGTTGGACAACAAGGCCGGCACGACCTTGACCAACGACGCCGGCATCAGCCTGACCAACAAGGCCAGCGCCGAGCAGACGGTAGACGGCGGCGGCATGCTGACCATCAAAGGCGGTCTGGTGAAGGTGAACTGAGCATGGCGCAATCCGGCAAGCTCGACCTCATCCGTGGCGACAGCCGTATGCAGGGCAATCTGCAGGACGGTGGCCTGGAAGGGCCAGTGCGTATCGAGGAGGCCGGTCGCCCCCAGGCGCAGCTCGGCTACAGCCAGGGCGAGCTGAACGGCCCGAGCACCCTCTTCCACCCCAACGGCAGGGTTTCGGCGCAGATGCCCTACCTGCGCGGCAAGCTGCATGGCGTGGCGACCTTCCATGCGCCAGAAGGCTGGCTGCAACGCAAGGTGAGCTATCGCCACGGGCTGATGCATGGCGAAGCCACTAGCTATTACCCGGATGGCAGCGTTGCGGAGATCGAACAGTATCGCGATGGCGTACGCGACGGTCCTTACCAGCGCTTCCACGGTAATGGCCAAGTGGCCCTGCGTAGTCGCTACCTGAAAGGCCAGATGCTGGAACCGGGTCAATCCTTCGCCGAAGACGGCCGGCCGCTGGACGCCGATGGCAAGCCCATATCGCGGCTGCTCTGGTGGTGGAAGCGCTGGACCGAACCCGCCGAAGCCTGACGCCCATCCCTGTAAGAGCGAGCTTGCTCGCGAACCGGTCCAGCCATTCGCCGGCAAGCCGGCTCCTACATGCACCTGCCACAGCCTGTAGGAGCGAGCTTGCTCGCGAACCAGACCAGCCATTCGCCGGCCAGCCGGCTCCTACATGCACCTGCCACAGCCTGTAGGAGCGAGCTTGCTCGCGAACCGGGCCGACCATTCGCCGGCAAGCCGGCTCCTACATGCACCTGCCACAGCCTGTAGGAGCGAGCTTGCTCGCGAACCAGGCCGACCATTCGCCGGCAAGCCGGCTCCTACATGCACCTGCCACAGCCTGTAGGAGCGAGCTTGCTCGCGAACCGGGCTCGCGCCGGCTTAGGGAATCAGCATCTGCACCTGGCCAGGCATCTGGATCTTGATCACCCCCGCCCAGCTACACATCAGCGTGCTGTTGGCATCCAGCGCCGGCATGTTGCCCAGCAGCACGGTCGGTGCGCCGCCCGGAATCCAGGGCGCCGCCGTGGCCGGTATGCAGGGCATCGGGGTCAATACGCCAAGAGCGGCGGCGGTGGCGGCGGCCACGGTGGGATTGGCCAGGCTCTGACACATACCGAAGGTAGGGATGTTCACCAGCGGGATGTGATCCGTGATGTTCGCCGCCGGCATTCCGCCCGTCATAGTCCGGTTCACCGGCAGAACATTCAGCACCGTCGGCGCCACGCCAAAACTGCATTGCAGCGTCGCACCGCTGCACACCTGCGGACATCCCATGTTCCACCCTCCTCCGTTCGTCGCCTGAAACTCTAGACGACCCTCTCGATTGTCGCCCGGCGCAACAACCAATCACATTACAACCAACAGCTAGATCCTTCCTGTATCACATCACTTGATACAGGATCGCACCTCGTCCTTGTGGGAGCGAATTCATTCGCGATTATCGGCCGCACGCGCTCTGGAATGGGACTCCAGCCCATTATCACTGACCTATCGCGAATGAACTCGCCCCCACAGATAACGCATCGCTGCCAGGCGGCTTATGCCTGAAGCCCACCCTTGTCCTTCCGCGAAGCGATACAAAAACCATATTCGATACACGTTTTAGTGTTTGATATTTGTTTTCGTATCATTTAAAAATAGCGCCATGGCCAAGCCACCCCACGAACCCTGCATGGCTGGAGAACGGCATGTACGCACAATTGGTTGAGACCGGCGTGAAGCGCGTGAAAGCGCTGGAGGAGATGTCCCCCGAAGAACGCGCCTTCCAGGAGAAGATCGACGCGGAGATCAAGATCGAGGCGAAGAACTGGATGCCGGACGCTTACCGGCAGACCCTGATCCGCCAGATTTCCCAGCACGCCCACTCCGAGATAGTCGGCATGCTGCCCGAAGGCAACTGGGTGACGCGCGCCCCGACCCTGAAGCGCAAGCTGCAACTGATGGCCAAGATCCAGGACGAAGCCGGCCACGGCCTCTACCTGTACAGCGCCATGGAAACCCTGGGTGCCGACCGCGACGCGGAAATCGCCAAGCTGCACAGCGGCAAGGCCAAGTACTCCAGCATCTTCAATTACCCGACCCTGAGCTGGGCCGATATGGGCGCCGTGGGCTGGCTGGTGGATGGCGCCGCCATCGTCAACCAGGTGGTGCTGCAGCGGACCTCTTACGGCCCCTACTCACGCGCCATGATCCGCATCTGCAAGGAAGAGTCCTTCCACCAGCGCCAGGGCTACGAAATCCTCCTGCACATGATGCGTCACGGCACCCAGGCCCAGAAGGACATGGTCCAGGACGCCATCAACCGCCTCTGGTGGCCGTCGCTGATGATGTTCGGCCCGAGCGACGCCGACTCCCCCAACAGCGCCCAGTCCATGGCCTGGAAGATCAAGCGCCAGAGCAACGACGAGCTGCGCCAGCGCTTCATCGACCAGACCGTGCCGCAACTGGAACTGCTCGGCTGCACCGCCCCGGACCCGCACCTGAAGTGGAACGAGGAACGCGGTCACTACGACTTTGGCGACATCCAGTGGGAAGAGTTCTACGAAGTGCTCAAGGGTAATGGCCCGTGCAACGTCGAACGCGTCGCCACCCGCCGCAAGGCCATAGAAGACGGCGCCTGGGTCCGCGAAGCCGCAGTTGCCCACGCCCGCAAACAACAACAGAAACGCGACGCAGCCTGAGTCGTCTCGAGGAGAAGAACAAATGTCCGAGTGGACCCTTTTTGAAGTCTTCGTGCGCAGCAAGCACGGCCTGAACCACAAACACGTCGGCAGCGTGCATGCCGCCGATGCGCGCATGGCCATCGAGAACGCCCGCGAGCTGTACACCCGCCGCAACGAAGGCGTGAGCCTCTGGGTGGTGCCGTCCGCGCTGATCACCGCCTCCTCGCCGGACGAGAAAGAGCCGCTGTTCGACCCGTCCCAGGACAAGGTCTACCGCCACGCCAGCTTCTACGAACTGCCGGCCGAAGTCGGCCACATGTGAGGCCGCTGCCATGACCGAACGCGAAGACCTCATCCAATACCTGCTGCGCCTCGGCGACAGCGCCCTGATCCAGGGCCAGCGCCTGTGCGAATGGTGCGGCCACGCCCCGGCACTGGAAGAAGAGCTGGCGCTGATGAACGTCGGCCTTGACCTGGTGGGCCAGGCTCGCAACTGGCTGGATTACGCTGCGGAGCTGCTGGACGACGGCCGTGACGCCGACCACCTGGCCTTCCGCCGCGACGAGCGCGCCTACCGCAACCTGCTGCTGGTGGAACAGCCAAACGGCGACTATGCCGTGACCATCACCAAGCAGTTCTTCTATGACGCCTGGCACTTCCAGGTCCTGCATGGCCTCTCGCAGTCCAGCGACGAGCGGGTCGCCGGCATCGCCGCCAAGGCACTGAAGGAAGTCACCTATCACCTGCGCCGCTCCAGCGAATGGGTCGAACGCCTGGGCGACGGCACCGAGGAAAGCCACGAGCGCATGCTGGCGGCCATCGGTGACATCTGGCGCTTCACCGTCGAACTGGTGAACGGCGACGACGTGGAGCAGCGCCTGTTCGAGGCTGGTATCGCGCCGAACCCGGCTGAGATCGCCGCAGCCTGGAAGTCCAAGGTTGCCGACATCTTCGCCAGCGCCACCCTGCCCCTGCCGGAGCCGGCCAGCTATTTCTACCTGTCCGGTCGCAAGGGCCTGCACACCGAGCACCTCGGCCTGCTGCTGGCAGAAATGCAAATACTCCAGCGGACCTACCCCGATGCGTCCTGGTGAGCTGATCGCCAGCGACCGTGGTGCCAGGGCCGGCGCGCCAGATGATCTGGCGCACGCCTGGTCGGTACTGGGCGAGGTGATGGACCCGGAAGTGCCGGTGGTCAGCGTGGTCGACCTCGGCATCGTCCGCGGCCTCGACTGGCAGGACGGCCACCTGCATGTGGTCGTCACCCCGACCTACTCCGGCTGCCCTGCAACCGAGGTGATCGAGCAGGACATCGAGCAGGCTCTGGAAGGTGCCGGTTTTTCCGCACCGAAGCTGGAGCGTCGCCTGACGCCTGCCTGGACCACCGACTGGATAAGCACTGACGGCCGCGAGCGCCTGCGTGCCTATGGCATTGCGCCACCGGCCGGCAGCACCAGCAAGCGCAGCCTGATGGGCGACGCCGGTGATGTCTGCTGCCCGCAGTGCGATAGCGCCCACACCGAGTTGCTCAGCCAGTTCGGCTCCACCGCGTGCAAGGCCTTGTATCGCTGCATCGATTGCCGCGAGCCCTTCGACTATTTCAAGTGCATCTGAGTGGCTTGCCACCGGAGACGACCAAGATGAGCAAGTTCCACAGCCTGACGATCAAAGAAGTCCGCCCGGAAACCCGCGATGCGGTCTCCATCGCCTTCGATATTCCCGCCGACCTGACCGAGGCGTTCCGCTTCACCCAGGGCCAGCATCTGGTGATGCGCACCCAGATGGACGGCGAGGAAGTGCGCCGTTCCTACTCCATTTGCACTGGCGTCAACGACGGCGAGCTGCGGGTGGCGATCAAGCGTGTGGCCGGCGGCCGTTTCTCCGCCTTTGCCAATGAAAGCCTGAAAGCCGGCCACAGCCTGGAAGTGATGCCGCCCTCCGGCCACTTCTTCGTCGAGCTGGAGGCCGCGCGCCACGGCAACTACCTGGCAGTGGCGGCCGGCAGCGGCATCACGCCGATCCTGTCGATCATCAAGACCACCCTGGAAAGCGAGCCGAACAGCCGCTTCACGCTGATCTACGGCAACCGTTCCAGCGCTTCCGCTCTGTTCCGCGAGCAGCTGGAAGACCTGAAGAACAGCTACCTGCAGCGTCTCAACCTGATCTTCGTGTTCAGCCGCGAGCAGCAGGACGTGGACCTCTACAACGGCAGGATCGACGCCGACAAATGCGGCCAGCTGTTCTCCCGCTGGATCGACGTCAAGGCCCTGGATGCTGCCTTCATCTGCGGCCCCCAGGCCATGACCGAGACGGTGCGTGACCAGCTCAAGGCCAACGGCATGCCCACCGAGCGCATCCACTTCGAGCTGTTCGCCGCTGCTGGCAGCAACGCCAAACGCGAAGCCCGTGAAGCCGCCCGCACCACCGACAGTGCTGTCAGCCAGGTCACCGTCATCGCCGATGGCCGTGAAATGACCTTCGAACTGTCGCGCAACAGCGTCAGCGTGCTCGACGCCGGCAACGCCCAGGGTATGGAACTGCCCTACTCCTGCAAGGCCGGCGTGTGCTCCACCTGCAAGTGCAAGGTGGTCGAGGGTGAGGTGGAGATGGACAGCAACTTCGCCCTGGAGGACTACGAAGTGGCCGCTGGTTACGTGTTGTCCTGCCAGACCTTCCCGATCAGCGAAAAAGTAGTCCTCGACTTCGACCAGCTGTAAGCAACACCCGTAGGAGCGAGCTTGCTCGCGAAGCTGTTTGGCAGAAACCGTTCGCCAGCAAGCTGGCTCCTACAAAAAAACTAGAAAGGCAGCACCCGCGTTACCCCGTTCAACACAAGCAGCCTTGCCGTCGGCCGTTGAATGGGCGCCTCGACAATCACAAAAAGAGAAAGCAACCATGACCCCGCAAGACCTCGATCGCATCCGGGAGAACCCGGACTTCATCCAGCTGGTCCGCCGCAAGCAGCGCCTGACCTGGTCCCTGACCGCTGCCATGCTGGTGATCTACTACGGCTTCGTGCTGCTGGTGGCCTTCGCACCCGGCGTGCTCGGCCAGTCCCTCAATGGCGGCGTTACCAGCGTGGGTATGCTGGTGGGCGTGGTCATCATTCTGCTTTCCTTCGCGCTCACAGGCATCTATGTGAAGCGCACCAACAGCGTCCTCGACCCGCTGAACGACAAGCTCAAGCAGGAGTGCGGCCAATGAAAGCGCTCGCCTCCCTGCTGCTCATTGCCGGCCTCGCGGCCTCCCAAGGCGCCTTTGCAGCCGACGCCGCAGCCCGCCCGCTGAACTGGAACGCCATCTACATGTTCCTGGCGTTCGTGCTCTTCACTCTCGGCATCACCCGCTGGGCCGCCCTGCGCACCCGCTCGGCCGCCGACTTCTACACCGCCGGAGGCGGCCTCACCGGTTTCCAGAACGGCCTGGCCATCGCTGGCGACATGATCAGCGCGGCATCGTTCCTCGGCATCTCCGCCATGATGTTCATGAACGGCTACGACGGCCTGTTGTACGCCCTGGGCGTGCTCGCCGGATGGCCGATCATCCTGTTCCTGATCGCCGAACGCCTGCGCAACCTCGGTAAGTACACCTTCGCCGACGTGGTGTCCTATCGCCTTGAGCAAAGCCCGATTCGCATCACCGCAGCCTTCGGCACCCTGACCGTGGCGCTGATGTACCTGGTGGCGCAGATGGTCGGCGCCGGCAAGCTGATCGAGTTGCTGTTCGGTCTTTCGTACTCCCAGGCAGTGATGCTGGTGGGCGTGCTGATGGTCTGCTACGTGACCTTCGGCGGCATGCTGGCCACCACCTGGGTTCAGATCATCAAGGCCGTGTTGCTGCTCTCCGGCACCACCTTCATGGCCTTCATGGTGCTCAAGCACTTCGGCTTCAGCACCGAAGCCATGTTCTCCGCCGCCGCCTCGGTCCATGCCAAGGGCACGGCCATCATGGCGCCGGGCGGGTTGCTGTCGAACCCCATCGACGCCATTTCCCTGGGGCTGGGCATGATGTTCGGCACCGCCGGCCTGCCGCACATCCTGATGCGCTTCTTCACAGTGAGCGACGCCAAGGAAGCCCGCAAATCGGTGTTCTACGCCACCGGTTTCATCGGCTACTTCTACCTGCTGCTGATCGTGGTCGGCTTCGGTTCCATCGTCATGGTCGGTACAAATCCCGAGTTCCGCGACGCAGCTGGCACCATAATCGGCGGCGGCAACATGGTAGCCGTGCACCTGTCCCACGCCGTCGGCGGCAGCCTGTTCCTCGGCTTCATCTCCGCCGTGGGCTTCGCCACCATCCTGGCGGTGGTTGCCGGACTGGCCCTTTCCGGCGCCTCGGCGGTTTCCCACGACCTGTACGCCTGCGTTATCCGCAAGGGCAAGGCCAGCGAGCGTGAAGAAATGCGCGTGTCGCGCATCGCCACCCTCTGCATTGGCGTTCTGGCGGTAATCCTCGGCCTGCTGTTCGAATCGCAGAACATCGCCTTCCTCTCCGGCCTGGTGCTGGCCATCGCCGCCTCGGTCAACTTCCCGGTGCTGTTCCTCTCCATGTTCTGGAAAGGCCTGACCACCCGTGGCGCCGTTGCCGGCAGCGTGGCTGGCCTGATGTCCGCCATCGTCCTGCTGGTGCTGAGCCCCGCTGTCTGGGTCAACGTGCTGCATCACGACAAGGCGTTGTTCCCGTATTCCAACCCGGCGCTGTTCTCCATGGGCCTGGCCTTCTTCAGTGCCTGGCTGCTCTCGGTGACCGATGCCTCCGAGCGCGCCAAGGAAGAACGTGGTCGTTACCTGGCCCAGTTCATCCGCTCCATGACCGGTATCGGCGCAGCCGCCGCCAGCCGCCACTGAGCCCTGAACAACCGGACGATGGATACAAGAACAATGACCCAAAGCCGTACCACTGCGCCGCTCCTTGCGGCGCTCACCCTGCCCTTTGCCACCTCGGCGCTGGCGGGTTTCATCGAAGACAGCAAGGGCAGCCTGGAGCTGCGCAACCACTACATCAATCGCGACTTCCGCCAGGACGGTGCCGCACAGTCCAAGGCCGAAGAATGGAGCCAGGGCTTTACCGCGCGCCTCGAATCCGGCTTCACCGAGGGCACGGTCGGCGTCGGCCTCGATGCCATCGGCGAACTGGGTGTGAAACTGGATTCCAGCCGCGACCGACGCGGCACTGGCTTGCTGCCGTTCGACCCGGTAACGAAAGAGCCGGTGGATGATTACAGCGAGCTGGGTCTGACCGCCAAGCTGCGCGCTTCGAAAAGCGTGTTGCGCCTGGGCACCCTGCAGCCGCTGCTGCCGGTGGCCACCTATAACGACACCCGCCTGCTTTCCTCCACCTTCCAGGGCGGCATGCTGACCAGCCAGGAGCTGGCCGGCCTGACCTTCAACAGCGGCCGCCTGACCCGTACCAACCTGCGCGACTCCTCCGGCCGCGACGACATCGGCTTTGGTGCCGCCACCAGCGACGCCTTCGACTTCGCCGGCGGCAGCTACGCCATCAACCCGCAACTGGCGCTCAGCTACTACTACGGCCTGCTGGACGATATCTATCGCCAGCAGTTCGTCGGCCTGGTGCACACCATGCCATTGCCAGGCGGCGTCAACCTGAAGAGCGACATCCGCTACTTCGACAGCCGCGGCGATGGCGTAGAGCGCGCCGGTGAAATCGACAACCGCAACTTCAATGGCATGTTCAGCCTGGGCAAGGGCGCCCACCGGATCAGTGCAGCCTTCCAGCGCATGTCCGGCGACAGCGCCTTCCCCTTCCTCAATGGCGGCGACCCGTATGTGGTCAACCTGGTGACCTTCAACACCTTCACCCGCGCCGAGGAAGATGCCTGGCAACTGCGTTACGACTACGACTTCGCCGCTCTCGGCATCCCGGGGCTGACGTTCATGACCCGCTATGTCGACGGCAGCAACGTCAAGACCGCGACCGGCGACGACGGTGAGGAATGGGAACGCGACAGCGACCTCGCCTACGTCATCCAGAGCGGCCCTGCGAAGGGCCTCAGCCTGCGCTGGCGCAATGTCACCTTCAGGTCCGGCAATGGCCTGACCACCGATATCGATGAAAACCGCCTGATCCTCGGCTACACCCTGGCCCTCTGGTAAGGCACCCGAAACCGTAGGAGCGAGCTTGCTCGCGGATAGCTGCGATTCGCGAGCAAGCTCGCTCCTGCAAACGAAACCCACATCGGAGCCCATCGCTCCGTCCCCCTCACGGAGAAATCCTCATGAGTAACGCCCCCACGCTGCAAAGCTTCATCGGCGGTCGCTGGATCGGCCAGCAAGGCGCCCAGGCACTGCGCAGTGCCATCGACGGCAGCACGATCGCCCGCGCCCACGAGGAATCCCTGGACTTCTCCGAAGCCATCGAACATGGCCGCAAACGCGGTATCGCCAGCCTCATGGCCCTCGATTTCCAACAGCGCGCGGCGCGCCTCAAGGCCCTGGCGCTGTACCTGACCGAGCACAAGGAACAGCTCTACGCGCTGTCGCGCCACAGCGGCGCTACCCGTGCCGACAGCTGGATCGACATCGAGGGTGGGGCCTCCACCCTGTTCAGCTACGCCGGTGTCGGCGCTCGCGAACTGCCGTCCGGCAACATCGTCCATGAAGGCCCGGCAATGCCGCTGGGCAAGCAGGGCACCTTCGCCGGCACCCACATCCTGGTGCCGCGCGGCGGCCTGGCCGTGCACATCAACGCATTCAACTTCCCGATCTGGGGAATGCTGGAGAAGTTCGCCCCGAGCTTCCTCGCCGGCATGCCCTGCATCGTCAAACCCGCTACCGCCACCAGCTACCTGACCGAAGCCGCCGTGCGCCTGATGAATGAATCCGGCTTGCTTCCCGAAGGCAGCCTGCAGCTGATCATTGGCAGCACCGGCGACTTGCTGGACCGCCTGCAAGGCCAGGACGTGGTGACCTTCACCGGCTCGGCCGACACCGCCGCCAAGCTGCGCGTGAATGCCAACCTGATTCGCAACTCCATCCCCTTCAATGCCGAAGCGGACTCGCTCAACTGCGCCATCCTCGCTCCGGAAATCACCCCTGACGATCCGGAGTTCGACCTCTTCGTCAAGGAAGTCGCCCGCGAGATGACGGTGAAGGCTGGCCAGAAGTGCACCGCCATTCGCCGTGCCATCGTCCCCGCCAAGCACATCGACGCCGTAGCCGAGCGTCTGCGCGAGCGTCTGTCCAAGGTCGTGATCGGCGACCCCGCCGTAGAGGGCGTGAAGATGGGCGCGCTGGCGTCCCATGCCCAGCAGGCCGACGTGGCCGAGCGCCTGGACGCCCTGCTGGCCAGCAGCGACTTGCTGTTCGGTGCCCGCGACGGCTTCGCCCCGCGCGGTGAAGGCGTGAACGAAGGCGCCTTCTTCGCGCCCACCCTGCTGCGCGCTCGTGATCCGCACGCCGAAGGCGGCGCCCACGACATCGAGGCGTTCGGCCCGGTGAGCACCCTGATGGCCTACGACGACATCGACGAAGCCATCGCCCTGGCCGCCCGTGGCAAGGGCAGCCTGGTGGCCAGCCTGGTCACCAAGGACCCACTCGTCGCGGCCCGCGTGGTGCCGCAAGCCGCCGCCTTGCACGGTCGCCTGCACATCCTCGACCGCGAATCCGCCGCCGAATCCACCGGCCACGGTTCGCCGCTGCCGGTGCTCAAGCACGGCGGTCCCGGCCGCGCCGGTGGTGGCGAGGAACTGGGCGGCCTGCGCGCAGTGAAGCACTACCTGCAACGCGCCGCCGTCCAGGGTTCGCCCACCATGCTGGCCGCCGTCACCGGCGAATACGTACGTGGCGCCAAGGTGGTCGAAACCGAAGTACACCCGTTCCGTCGCTACTTCGATGAACTGCAAATCGGCGAATCCCTGCTGACCCACCGTCGCACCGTCACCGAAGCCGACATCGTCAACTTCGGCTGCCTGTCGGGCGACCACTTCTACATGCACTTCGACGAGCTGGCCGCCAAGGAATCCCAGTTCGGCAAGCGCATCGCCCACGGCTATTTCGTGCTCTCCGCCGCCGCCGGCCTGTTCGTCTCCCCGGCCCCTGGCCCGGTGCTGGCCAACTACGGTTTGGACAGCCTGCGCTTCATCACCCCGGTGGGCATCGGCGACACCATCCAGGCGCGCCTGACCTGCAAGCGCAAGATCGACCAGGGCAAGAAGAGCCCCAAGGGCGAGCCGCAAGGCGTGGTGGCGTGGGATGTGGAAGTCACCAACCAGAACGGCGAGCTGGTGGCCAGCTACGACATCCTGACCCTGGTGCTGAAGCGCCCGGATGCTGCATGAACCGAGTCGCTGCGTGAGTTTACGACCGGCCTTAGGGCCGGTTTTTTTTGCCTGCTCGGACGATTCGCTTTCTGCAGGGGCGATTTCAATCGCCAAGCGGACCGCAGGTCCGCCAGTCCAAGCCAGCGGGGCAGCTGCGCCGCCCTTGGCGAATGAATTCGCCCCCACAACAAGCGCCACGCCGGCGGTCCACGCCGATTCTGGCACGCAGCCTCAAGCCCTTGGCAAGCAGGCACAAGGCCAGTGCACGGCAACTCCTTAGTATCCGGTCGCAGAAACGCTCCGCTGCCAATACCAAGAAGAAGGAAGCCTTGCCATGTCCCGGTCAAACCTGTTCCGACTTTCCACCCTGGCGCTGCTGGTGGGTGCCGCTACCCAGGCGGGTGCCTATGAGCTCTACGCCGACGAAGACACTCACCTGAACGCCACCCTGGAGGCCGTGTACGGCTTCTTCCACAGCCAGGAAAACTACGCCATCGCTGGCTCGAAGAGCGAGGGGTCGTCGTCCTGGCGCGAGGGCTATGCCAAGTACGGCATCAGCTTCGACCAGGGTCTGGCAGGGGCCGGCACCAGCTATGGCGCCTTCAACATGCTCAGCTCCGGCACCTGGGGTGACGGCGACGCGGCTGGCTTCACTGATGGCTCCGAGCGCACCACCAAGATCGAAGATGCCTATCTCGGCTGGCGCTCCGGCCTGTTGTTCGAGGCTCTGGGCGAAGACGGTGTGGACTTCTCCTTCGGCCGCCAGAACATCATGATCGGCGACGGTTTCCTCATCAATGGCGATGCCCTCAACCTCGGCAAGGGCCTTGCCGACGGCGAATTCAACCGTGGCGGCGCGTACTGGCTGGCGGCACGCAAGGCATTCGACCAGACCGCCATACTGCGTCTCGGCGGCAAGGATGGCCTGCGCGGCGACCTGATGTGGCTCAAGTCCGACAACCGCGCCCAGGCCAAGCCCGAACTGCTGGTGGGCAACCTGGAGCACGTATCCGAGGCCGGTACCCTGGGCCTGACCGCCATCGATATCCGCGATATCGATGAAGAGTTCGCCTCGCCCTTCCAGGCCGAACGCGACGGCATGAAGACCTACAGCGTGCGCGGCCAGGGCAATGCCGGCGTAGAGAACCTGTTCCTCTCCGGCGAGTACGCCTGGCAGGACAAGAAGAACGTCGACGACGAGGACGCCTGGTACCTGGAAGCCGGCTGGACCTTCTCCGATGTGGCCTGGAGCCCGAGCGTGAACTACCGCTACAGCCGCTTCTCGGAAGGTTACGACCCACTGTTCACCGGCTTCAGCCGTGGCTACGGCACCTGGTTCCAGGGCGAGGTGGCGGGTAACTATGCCGGCCCGTTCAACTCCAACACCCAGGTTCATCACGTTGCCTTCAAGGTGACGCCGCTGGAGAACCTGAGCCTTGGCGCGCTGTGGTTCGACTTCAACACCCTGGACCGCGACCTCGGCAACTTCGATGGCCGCGAGGTGGACCTCTACGCCGAATGGGCGGTGACTGAAAACCTGATCGTCATGCCGGTGGTCGGCCTCTACAAGCCTGACCGCAGCGCGGACGAAGGCGGCACTCAGCTCGGCGGCAACGACAGCAACCTCTACAGCCAACTGGTGTTTGTCACCATCTTCTGAACCAATCCGGGGCGGCAGCGCCCCGGTTTCCCCAGGCGACCGCGCCCATGACCAGCCCCAGCCTCAGCATCCAAAGCAAGATCACCCTGCTAGCGAGCCTCTGCCTGATCCTGGTGGTGGGGCTGCTGGTCGGCCTGTCGCTCTACCAGACTCGCGCCAGCACCGAGCGGGTCAAGGATTCCAGCGGGCGCATGTTGGCCGAGGCGGCACGCCTCAATCTGCAGGCCCAGGGCAAGGTCCAGGCCCTGCAGATCCAGCGCAGCTTCACCCGCACCCACGAATATGGCCTCGGCCTGGCGCGACACCTGCTTTACCTGCGCGAGCGTGCCACCCGTGGCGAGATCAGCGCAGAAACGCTGCGCGCCGAACTGGCCGGTGAACTGCGCAAGGCCGTCGAGCAACGCCCCGAGCTGCTCGGCCTGTTCCTGATTTTCCAGCCCGATGCACTGGATGGTCGCGACGCCGAATTCCACGGCCGCAATGAGCTGGGCAGCAACGATGCCGGTCGCTTCGCGTTGTACTGGCTGCAAGCGAAACCGGGCGAGCTGCAAGCCGTACCGGGCGATGAGAAACTGCTGGCGGATACCTCCCCCGGCCCCAGCGGCGCACCCTTCAACGCTTTCTTCACCTGCCCGCGCGACAGTGGGCAGCTGTGCTTGCTGGAGCCGTACTTCGACGAGTCCTCGGGCGCCCGCAGACTGGTCACCAGCATTGCTTTCCCGTTGCTGGAGAATGGCAAGGTGCTGGCCGTGATCGGTCTCGACATCAGCCTCGACAGCCTGCAACTGGATGCAGCGGCCAGCAGTCGCGAGCTCTACGAGGGCAACGGCCACGTCAGCATCGTCAGCCCGTTGGGCGTGGTTGCCGGCCATAGCGAGGATGCAAGCCAACTCGGCAAGCGTCTGCAGGCAGTGCTGCCGGACCAGGCCACCGAAGTCCTGGATTTCCTCGGCCGCAGCAAGCCCCACGCGTTCATCGACAAGGGGCAGATCAGCGTGCTCGAGCCCCTCTCCCCCATCGCCGGCGCCAAGCCGTGGGGCGTGTTGCTGGGCGTGCCGCAGCGGGTGCTGCTGGCTCCCGCCGAAGCGCTGAAAGTGCAGATGGATGACGAGCGCCTGCAAAGCTCGGCGCTGGAGTTCATCCTCGGCTCAGTGGCAGCCCTGCTGGGGGTCGCCATGATCTGGCTGGCCGCCCGCGGCGTGACCCGCCCGCTGCTGCGCCTGGCTGGCATGCTGGAGGACATCGCTGAAGGTGAAGGTGACCTCACCCGCCGCCTGACCTACGCCCGGCGTGACGAATTGGGTCGCCTGGCGCTCGCCTTCAATCGCTTCCTCGACAAGCTGCAACCGGTGATCGCCAAGGTCCAGGGTTCGGTTCGCGACGCCCGCGACACCGCCGACCAGTCCGCACTTATCGCCCGCCAGACAAGCGAAGGCATGCAGCAGCAGTTCCGCGAGATCGACCAGGTGGCCACCGCCCTTCACGAGATGTCCGCCACGGCCAATGCATCGGCACAAAGCGCGGCCCAGGCCGCCGATGCCGCGCGCAACGCCGACCAGGCCAGCCGTGAGGGCCTGGAGGTGATCACCCGCACCACCAGCGCCATTCACGCCCAGGCGCGGGACATGAGCGAGGCCATGGCTCAGCTCCAGACGCTGGCCCAGAGCAGCGAGCAGATCGGCTCGGTGCTGGAGGTGATCCTCTCCATCGCCGGGCAGACCAACCTGCTCGCCTTGAATGCCGCCATCGAGGCGGCACGTGCCGGTGACGCCGGGCGCGGTTTCGCCGTGGTGGCCGATGAGGTGCGCAGCCTGGCGCGACGCACCCAGGACTCCGTGGAAGAGATCCGCCAGGTGATCGACAACCTGCAGAACGGCACCCGTGACGTAACCCAAGCGATGCAGGGCAGCCACGGCCTGGCCCAGGAGAACGTAAGCCAGGTGCAGCAGGCAGTGACCGCGTTGGAGCGCATCAGCGACGCCGTCAACCTGATCACCGAGATGAACCTGCAGATCGCCAGTGCCGCCGAAGAACAAAGCAGCGTCGCAGATGAGATCAATCGCAACGTCGAGGCCATCCGCGACGTGACCGAATCGCTGTCCGGCCAGGCCGAGCAGTCGGCCCAGGTCAGTCGCCAGCTCAACGAACTGGCCAACCATCAGCAGGGGCTGATGCAGCAGTTTCGCGCCTAGGGGTCCACAAGACTCAGGAGCGTCATCAGGCGGCTTCGCCGCCACTCCCCGTCGCCACCGGCCTGAAGGGTTACCCGCCCCGACTGGTCGGTGGCTCCTGTCACAACTTCTGCGCGGGTGTGACCGCGCCATAGCCGGGCCGCGTCATGGAAGAAAACCTCCCTGCACGCAGAAGTCTCCATGCACCCACTTCGCAAAGCCCTGCATAACGAGTTGCACTCGCGGCCGTCGATCTATTTTCGTGATCCGGCCAACGTCTATCACTTCGCCTTCGCCGACGCCGAGGACGTCTGCGACGCCCTGGTCGAGCACCTGAACCAGACTGCCGATGCTTCACTGGCCACCAATGGCTCCCAGGGTTTGCTGCGACTGGGCGAAGACACCCTGAAATGGGAACGCCATACCGAGTTCTTCACCCTCACCCTGGTGGTGCCACGCAAGGCGGGCGACGACTTCTGGCCGGCCCTGCCGGCAGCGCTGGAGAGCCTGGTGGCCGACTACCGCCATCTGCTGATCAACGCCGACCAGGTGCTGGTGGAGTCGGAGACGAACTGGGCGGGCGACACCTCCGCCTATGGGTTCAAGGACCCATCAGGCTCCACCTTGGGCGGCGGCGATGCCATCGCCTGGTCGGACTTCCGCCTGAGCGAAGACGGCGTGAACCGCATCCTGCTGGTCAACCGCCGGCTCAACGCCTATCGCCTGGGCCGGATGATCCGCCGCCTGCTGGAAATCGAGACCTATCGAATGATGGCTTCGCTCACCCTGCCGGTGGCCCAGGCGGTGAGCGGGCAGTTGAAAGAATACGACAAGGAACTGGCCAGGCTTTCCGACCGTAACGCCGAGAGCAAGGGCAGCGCCAAGGAGCTGTCGACGGATATTGCCGCCCTCTCCGCCCGTATCGTGCGCAGCACCGCCCGGACCCGCCAGCGCTTCAGCGCCACGGAGGCCTACGCGCAGATCGTCTTCGAGCGCATCAACGAGCTCCGTGAATCCCATATCGATGATTGCCAGCGCCTGGGGGTGTTCATCGAACGACGCTTCCGCCCCACCGTGCGCTACTGCGCCGCCACCGACCAGCGCCTGGTACGCCTGGGCCAGAGCGTGGCCAACCTCGGCGACCTGCTGCAGGCACGCGTCCAGGTGGAAGTGGAAGAACAGAACTCGGAGATCCTGCGCAGCCTGAACGCCCGCGCCGATACCCAGATCAAGATCCAGAAAGCGGTGGAAGGCCTGTCGATCATCGCCATCAGCTACTACCTGCTGAGCCTGTTCAAGCTGTTCTACGGCGGCTTGCACACGCTCGGCCTGGATATGTCACCGAAGGCGGCGATCCTTGTGATGACACCGGTCGTGGCGTTGATACTCGGCGTGATAGTCCTGCGGATCAGGAAGGCGAAGGGGCATTGACCCCGTTGACGAAGGTCACCGCAGAGCTGTAGGGGCGATTTCAATCGCCAAGGGTGGCGAAGCTGCCCCCTGCAAGTCCGATGGGCAGACCTGCGGCCTGCTTGGCGAATGAATTCGTCCCTACAAATGTGTACCGACGCCTCGGTACATCCACCAGCGGACCTCGGAACGGGCACCTGTGGTGGATCGGTGAAGCGTGATCCACCCACACATCAAGGCCGATTTCGGCGGCCGCAGAAATCGCAGTCAAAAAAAGACCCGGCAAATTGCCGGGTCAATAACCGTGATTAGCCTGATGAGGAGATAATCTGATGAGTCCGAAACTGGGCTTGTCAGCTTATCCAGCTGGCCGCGAGGCCAGTGGCTGTAATAATAATGATTCTCATTTTTCAGTCAAGCGATAGTCGCTACCGAATGTGAATTACTTCTATTTGACGACAAGCGGCCTCCGCTCCCCTTTCTGCTCACTCCAGATCCAGGCCTGCCTCGGCCAGCGTTCGGCGATAGCAATCACGCAGTGAATCCAGGTGGCTCCATACCTGCCCCGCGCACTCGTCCAGGGCGATATGGCTTCCGGCGCGGCAGCGATTTTCCAGCTCGCAGCCCTGATAGAAGGCATTCACCACCTCGACCATGGGCTCGCGCTGGTTTTCCATCAGCACCGCGGCGTGCGCCAATACCACATGACGACCATCGTCGCGCCGGCGTCGCCAGCGCTGGGCGGTGCCGACCAGCTTGCGCGATTCCAGGGTGACGTTGTAACGGCCGTCACAGAAAGCGCCATCCACCTCACCCAGCCCGCCTTCGAGTCCCATGCCGGCCAGCCAGTCGAGCATCGGCTGGCAGAGCCGCAGGTAGGCGTTCTCGATCCTGGTCAGCTCGCTCTCACGGGGTGGCAAGGCATAGACAAGCGCCACATTGAGCACCGCCGGTGATTGCGGCACGGGCTCGCCACCGCTGTCGCGCAACGCGACCGGCCAGCCCAGCGACTGGCAATCAGCCCCGGCGGCGGCGAATCCGGCCAGTCGGCTCATGCGCTGCGGCATCACCAACGCTGCCTCCCGTGGTCGCCACAGGAGCAACCCGCATTCCCCTTCCCCTTGCTGGATGCGCTCCAGCAGCCGGCGTTCCTCGTCCAACCCTTCGGCTACCGCGTAGCGTGGAACCTGGTGCATCTCTCCTCCCACAAGTGTCAACTTTCCACCAGCAACCAAGCGCCAAGGCTTTGCCGCTCTAAGTCACTAATACATTTGTACTTTTATACCGTTCGTATCCGTACTTCAGCCGCCAGTCCGCCAGAGGCGGTTTTCACCCAGATGAATGATGGCACCGCGGAATTGCCTCCTCTAAGTTTGTTTCAACCTGTTTCATAAGCGCGATACAAGCTTCGACCGGCAATCACTACAGAGCCAACAAGGCCGACCGGTACGAGGTGCTTCTGAGGCGGACAGAGCGATCGAAAGTTCACCGTCAATCAAGCTGTGGAGGACCGCAGCCGTGAATATCTCTCGCTTGCTGTTCAGGGGCACTCCGCTTGTCGCCAGCAATGTCACAGGTGACAGCAACCAACAACCACTCGCCAACACCAACCGCCGTTCATTCCTCAAATGGTCCGCAGCCGCCAGCGCCCTGCCCTTGCTCCTTACCGAACGTGACAGTCACGCCAAGGACAGCGACACCTCCGATGTCGCCAGCCCGAAGACCACTCCGTGGAAGGAATTCCTGCCCAACCAGATGAGTCCGCTGAACCCGGTCAGCGTGCTGCATGGAGCGGACGGCGTGCAGGTGGTTCCGCCTTCCGTCACCGCCGACGCCGAGCACGGGGAATGTGGCCGCAAACCACACCAGCGCTATGACCAACTGGGCATCGATCCGACGATGTATGAAATCAACGTGGTGGAGCGCCCGTGGAAGGCGCACCCGGACCTGCCGGAAACCAAGGTCTGGAGCTACCGCGCCGCCGACTCCACCCCGGATAGCTTCAGCCCGATCATCTTCGCCCGCTATGGTCAGCCGGTACTCTGCCGCTTCCACTGCAAGTTGCCCAAGGACCATGTCGGCGTCGGCGTCCCGTACATCTCGGTGCACCTGCACAATCTGCACTGCCCTTCGGAAAGTGACGGTTTTCCCGGTGATTTCTTCAGTGCCCAGAAGCAGGGCCTGACCATGGACTTCAAGGGCGAGTACAAGGACCACTTCTACCCCAACGTATACGCCGGCCTGGACGAGATGCAGAACGGCATCGGCGACTACCGCGAAGCGCTCGGCACGTTGTGGTTCCACGACCACACCTGGCAAGCCACCTCGCAGAACGTGGTGCGCGGGATGTTCGGCTTCTACGTCATCTTCGACCACCTGGACTCCGGCAACGAGAAAGACCCGAGCCCGGAAGCGCTGCGCCTGCCTAGCTATCCGTACGACTACATGCTGAGCTTCAACGACATGCGCTTCGATTCGAAGGGTCAGCTCGTCTTCGACCGTTTCAGTCCGGACGGCACGCTGGGCGACAAGATCCTGGTCAACGGCAAGATCGAGCCAGTGCTGCGCGTCGCGCGGCGCAAGTACCGACTGCGCCTGCTCAACGCCGGCCCGTCGCGCTTCTACGAGTTCTACCTGAACGACAGCAAGGGCAAGGCGCAGACCTTCACCTACATCGCCAATGACGGCAACCTGCTGCCCGCGCCCATCCGCAACATGGGCAAGGTTCATCTGGGCGTCGCCGAGCGCGCGGACCTGGTGGTGGATTTCTCCAAGTACCCCGTCGGCACCGAGCTGTTCCTTACCAACCGCCTGATCCAGGACACCACCAAGGGACCGGACAAGGTAGACGGTTCCGGCACCAAGGTGCTCAAGCTGCTGGTGGACCGTGACCCGCCGGAGCAGGACCTGAGCCAGGTGCCTGATGTCCTGCGGCCGCTACGCCCACTGTGCGACGAGGAAATCGAACGGGCCAAGGTGCGCCGCTGGGTGTTCGACCGCAAGGGCGGCGAATGGGCGGTCAATGGCAAGCCGGAGAATATCCTCGACACCAGCGCCAAGATCGACAAGGGCGAGTGCGAGATCTGGGAGCTGGTCAACGAAAGTGGCGGCTGGCAGCACCCGGTGCATATTCACTTCGAGGAAGGTCGCATCCTCAGCAAGACGGTCAACGGTGTGCCGGTGGCCATTCCGGAACACGAGCGAGGACGCAAGGACGTCTATGTGCTCGGCAAGAACGAGGCGGTTCGGGTGTTCCTGCGCTTCCGCGACTTCACCGGCAAGTACGTCATGCACTGCCACAACGTGATCCACGAGGACCACGGCATGATGATGCGCTGGGACATCGAGGACGACACGCCGCCCGAACCGCCAGCCGGGTGCAACGTCAGCTGAGCCATAGCCAACCCTTGATCGTTACTGGAGATGCCAGATGAACACTCGCAGAAATCTGCTGTTCGGCGCCGGTGTGGCTGCCACAGGCCTGGCCGCGCTGGGCGCCGGCCTGGTAGATCGCAACTGGGCCGCCCCGGAACCCGAGTACGCCGAGGGCGACAGCTTCGGCGCCCGCTACTTCCCTAACCTCACCCTCTACACCCACCTCGGTAAGCGCGTGAAGCTCTATGACGATCTCATGCGCGACAAGGTGGTGACCTTCAACATGATGTACACGATGTGCGGCGGCCTCTGCCCCACCATGACCGCCAACCTGCGCGGCACCCAGAAGCTCCTGGGCGACCGGGCCGGGAAGAATGTCTTCATGTACTCCATCACCCTGCAGCCGGAGCTGGATACGCCGGAGATCCTCAGGGAATACGCCGAGTCCCACCATGTCGGTCCGGGCTGGCTATTCCTCACCGGCGACCCGGCGGACCTGGAGAAGCTGCGCCGCAAGCTCGGCTTCTTCGACCCGGACCCGGTAGTCGATGCCGACCGCACCACCCATATCCGCATGGTGCGCATCGGCAACGACCGCTTCGATCAATGGACCATGGCCTCGGCCCGCTCACAGCCTGAGCAGTTGGTGGCGGCGATCAACATGGTGGACCGGTCGGTGGATTTCACCTCGCACAATGGGAAGGATGCGAGCCTGCCGGCTTGAGGCCCGGACCGGCCGAGGATTGACTTGTGGGAGCGATTTCAATCGCGATGCAGTACGCAGTACTGCCGGGAATACCAGGGCGGCTAAACCGCCCTATTCGCGAATGAATTCGCTCCCACAGGCGAGGAGCCGTGCACCGCTCAGCGCACCCGCCCCAGATTCACCACCAATGGCCAGCTCACCCGGCGGGTGCTCGCCGGGTCGCCCCAGGCCTGCGTGAATCGTTCGCGTAGCGGGTCGAGCGGGTTGTTGCCGTGGGCGTTCTGGTAGGTCGCCAGGGCCGACCAGCTTTCCAGGTAGCCCAGAAGCCGCGCCAGGTCCCATTGGGCATCCAGGTTGAAGGGCGGCACCTCGATGCGCTCGAAAGGGAACGGCAGGGTGCGATAACCCTGCTCCACGTGCTTGCGCTCCTCGGCCCAGTAACTGCCGAGGATGTCGCTGTAGAAGTGACTGACCAGCGCATCCACTTCGGGCGTGATCGTCGTGAGGTTGTAGGAAATCACCGCAAGCAACCCGCCCGGCCGGCTGACCCTGCGGACTTCGGCATAGAAGCGTTCCAGGTCGAACCAGTGCAGCGCTTGCGCCACCAGGGTCAGGGAAACGCTGGCGTTGGCCAGCGAAGTCTGCTCCGCCGGCTCGCAGCGGTAGTCGATATTGGCGGCCTGCTCGGCCTTGGTCAGTTGCTGCGCGCTCACATCGGTTCCCACAACCCGCTGAAAATGCCGCGCAAGGTCGACGGTCGCCTGACCGGAACCGCAGCCGCAATCCCAAGCCAGGGAAAGGTCCGGTGCCTGCTGGCTGAGCCAAGCGATCAGCGCGGGGTCGTAGGTGGGGCGACTGGCGCGGTAAGCGTCGGAATTTCTGGTGAAGAGTGCGCTTGTGTCGGACATGGCAGGAAATCCGCTTCGGGTCGCAGGGATTGCCAGCATAGCGCGGGTGGAGCCATGAGGCTGGCGTTGTAAGGGTGAACTCATTGGCCAAGGGCAACGCAGTTGCCCCCGAGACTCCACCCGGCAGACCTTCGGCCTGCTTGGCGATCGAAATCGCCCCTAAAGAGGTAGAGGGGGCAGTCCGTGCCTCATTTCACGATGGCCAGTTCGAACGAACCCTGGTCACTGTGCTCATGCACCTGCATGCCCGCTTCGCTCAAGGCAAGGTCCTGCAGGGGGCGCTTGAAGGGTTTGTTGTCCAGGGTCTGCACGCTGCGGTCTTCGTCTGTGGTCAGCAGCAGTACGTAGCGTTCGCCCTGATTGGCGCGGACCTGCACCGTGCCTTCGATGAAGGCATAGCGGTACCAGGTTTCGCCGTGGAGCTGATAGACCGCATCGCTCACCAGCCGCGTCGGCCGTTTGGCTTCGTCGAGGAACAGCAGCGAGGGATAGACCACCTGGCGATTGGCGAAGCTGCGGATTCGCAGCCCGTAGCTATGCTGGGAGCGCGGCAGCTTGAGGGCGCTGTAGTAGCTGCGCCCCATGGGAAAGTCGAAGCTGGGCGAGAGGTTGTTCAGCTCCTCGTAGCGCGGCTCTTCTACTGAAACCTCGGTGAAGGCGGCGTCCGCCAACTGACCGCAGCAGCGCTCCACCAGGCTCTGGTAAAGCGCCTCACCCTGCTCTTCGCTGCCCTCCAGCAAGGCCTTCATGGCGGCCGTGGGCTGGCCATCGAGGGATGGCAACAAAGCGGCCTTGCGCTTGAATTCCATCTCGCGGGCTTCGGTATAGGCAATGGGGCCGGGAGGCGCGTCATCCGCTTCCGACTCCTTGCCCCGGGCAGGCACCGGCGAGTTGTGTGTGCGGCCCTGCTCATCGACCCAGGTGAAGTACGCTGGGCCCTGTTCCGGCCGGGAGTAGCCGCGGCCTTCGAGGACCGCCGAGTCGACGTACTCCTCGGAGCGCTGGCCGTTGGGCAGCACGAAATCGCGATGGCCCGAATCCACCTGCCCCGCCGCGTAGAAACTGTTCTGCAGATTGCCGCTGGCATCCACCCAGGTGAAATAGCGCCGCTTGCTCTCGCCTGCCTTGGCGCTGCCGGGCCACAGTGCGTCGCCGCCATCCTTCAGGCGTGCCTGGTCGCTCTGCACGACTCGCCTGGCCGCCTGGCGCTGCTGCTCGCTGTAGCGGCTGTCGACGAAGGTGTTGTGGACGCGGCCCTGATCGTCGATCCAGGTCAGGTAGCGGCCACTGCTGGCGTGAGCGGTGCCGGCGAGAGTCATGGCGATAAGCAGGATGGGCACTTTCATCAGAAGGTCGTCTGGTAGGTCAGGGCCAGGATGTACGCCTTCACTGAAGTCGAGACGTTTTGTCCGGCGTAAGGGTTGTAGACCAGGTTGTCGATACCGGTGCAGTTGAGGCTGCAGCTGGTGTCGGCCTTGGTGCTCTGCCTGGTGGTGAAGTAGTTGAAGCCGATGTCGATGTTGGTGTCCTTGTCCCAGCGATAACCCAGGCCCAGGCCATAGAGGTGGGCATCACCGATGGGTGCGAGCACGTCGGCCTTGTCGTCCGGAATGGCCGAGGGACGCCACTCGTAGCCGGCGCGCACGGCCAGGCGATCGGTCCACTGGTACTGCACGCCGAGCGCCCAGCTCCAGGTATCGCGGTAGCCACGGTCGAGGATGATGCTGTGGCTGGTGGCATTGCCGCCGCCGAAGTTCTTGGCGATGCGCAGCAGGTCCAGCTCGCGGTCGAACTCGATCTCGAACTCGTTCCAGTCGCTGTAGCCGCTCCACTTAAGGTCGAAGTTGAACTGCCAGCGGTCGAATGGAACGATCTTGATGCCCGTGGAGAAGTTGTCCGGGTAGGTCATGTCCAATGACGCGTTGCCCATCTCTTCGTCGACGTTGCCGTAGGGGAACAGCGGGCTCAGCACCTGGCCGAACAGCGAGGACTGC
Organism: Pseudomonas sp. JS3066; assembly: GCF_036328175.1. Taxonomy (NCBI): domain Bacteria; kingdom Pseudomonadati; phylum Pseudomonadota; class Gammaproteobacteria; order Pseudomonadales; family Pseudomonadaceae; genus Pseudomonas; species Pseudomonas sp. JS3066. The sequence goes on along the minus strand of NZ_CP143312.1, from coordinate 2,030,492 downwards.
ATGCCGGACCAGAAGCCCTGCCAGTCCTTGCTGTAGTCGACCCGGTACTTGCCCTGCAGATGCATGCGCGCCTCGCTCTGGTACGTGGCGCCCCAGGCGAACCAGTCGGTGGGCTCCCAGAGGAAGCCGATGTTCCAGGTCGGCGACAGCGACTGCTGCAGGTCCAGGTCCATGTTGGCCAGCGTGTCGAAGGGACCGATCTTGCCGCCGCAGACGTTGATGATTCCCGAGACGACTTCGCCCAGCCCGGGCAGGCAGAGGAACTCGTTGAACAGCCGGGTCAGTCCGGTCAGGAAGCCCGGGTTGCGAAAGTCCTGGTTGAGCGCCATGGCCTGGTGGGAGAAACCAATGGACAGGCCCACCGCCAGCTCGTCATTCACCTGGTAGCCCACCGAGGGCGAGAAGTAGGTAATGCGCTGCAAGGCGACCTCACGCCCCTGGTAGCGCGCCGGATCGCTGTCCGAGTCCCGCGAGTAGCCCAGGGCCATGGGTGCGTAGACGTTGGTGGCGAAGGTGAACTTGGAGCCCGGCGGGTTGATAGACAGACCCGCCAGCGGTGCGAACAGCACCGGCACTTCGGTCATGCCGCCCATGCCCGGCAGGTACATGGCTGGCGTCAGGGTGCGGCTACTGGAGTTCGCCACCGGGTCGTCGTCGTAGCCGAGGAAGCCGTAGTCCTCGGGGGCCTCGAACTTGGCGCGAATGTCCATCACCCCGGTGAGGAACTTCACCGTGGTCTGGCGGCCCTTGAGCTTGGTCAGTGCGGCCGGGTTGTAGTGCACCGCGTCGATCCCGGAGGAATCGGCGGTGATGGCGTTGGCCATGGCCATCGCCTTGGGGTTGCCGATGGTCAGGTCGTTGGCCAGTTGGGCCTGGGCCAGGCCCGCCCAGCAAAGGCCTACCCCGACGATCGCCCGCGCAAGCGGCGAAAGGTGCGTGCTCATGAGGTGATCTCTCGCCGGTTACTGGGCCTTGAGGCCTTTGATGTCGAGGGGTACGGAAAGCCCCAGGAGTACGTCCGGCGAGTCCTCGGTCATGCCGAAGCCGGCGTTGACGTTGATGATGTAGTCCGGCGACGTTCGCAGGCCAAGGGAGAAGTTCATGATCGAACTGGTCTGTTCGGTTCCCTCCAGGTTGGCGGTCTGGAACTTGTATGTCGGCTTGGTCGTGTAGGCCATCTGGTACGAGGTGGCCAGGGACACGTCGTAGGACAGCGCATAGGCGAAGCCCATGCTGAAGTTGAGGGTGTCACCCGGTTCCACGTCTTCCAGGATGCGCCCGCCGCGCATCTGGTGAATGTCATGCACCGGCATGTTGTAGGTGTATCCCACCGAGCCGAACAGCACGACCGGGTCGATCACGTAGGACATGTTGGCGCCTACGCCCAGGCTGTAGTAGCCGTTGCCGGTGGACAGGTCGTTTTCGGAGTTGATGTCGTAAGGGCTTTCCCCGGTGGGCAGGCCCAGGGTGGCGAAGAGCGTGGTGACCGGCCGGCCACGGGTCGAGGCCCAGGGCTGCCAGCGCAGGGAGGCAGAGATGTCACCGAGGCTGTAGACGTTCAGGTCGCGCTCAGTGTCGTACTTGGCGACGAAGGGCAGGCGCACGCTGAAGGTCAGGTTGTCCCACACCCCGTAGTCGAAGGTGAAGGAGTTGGTGAAGGTGTGTTGGGCCTCGCTCTGGCTGAGCACGCTGTAGACGTTGCTGCCGGTGCGGAAGGTTTCGATCTGGGTATCGCGCACCAGCGAGTAGTCGAAACCGTAGGTGAGCGTGCGCTCGCCTTTCTTCAACAGCGTGTAGCTTTTCTCGGAGGCCTGGAACACTTCTTCCAGCGCCTTGGCGCTGTCGGCGTCGTCGTCCTTCTTGCTCAGCGCGTCACGCGCCTCGTCCACCGAGCTCTCCTCGGCCTGCAGCGGCAGACTGGTACAGAGCACCAGCATGGCCAGCCATGCGTATTCCCTTGGTCCCATGGTGCTATCCCCAGGTCTTTCTTGTTATGAGCGGGTGTCACTTGCGGCGGATGTAGCGGATATCGCCCCCCGAACCCAGTTCGTCGATTTCGTTCTGGGTGAACTTGGTGATCTGCGGAAACTCCTTGAACGCCAATAGGCTGACGATGCGATCGTCCACCAGGCGCAGGTCGCGCTCGGTGAGGGCCATGGCGTTCTGCGGTTCGTTGCCCGAGGGGAAGATCACGAAGAGGACGTTCTGGTCCCAGATTTCCTCGAAACGGGCACGGGTGAAACTGATGTTGCCGAGTGCGGGGTCCGCGACGAATACGTGGTCGTTGTAGACGTCGCGCACCACCACGAAATGCTTGAAGCCGCCGTAGTGGATCGGAACGATGGCCGGATGCTCCAGGGCGTCGAGGTCGCCGAATTCGGCACGGAATCCGCCACTCTTGTAGCCCAGCGCGCCGACGAAGCGCTTCATGTCCAGCAGCGAAAAGCCACGGCGCTCGACGATCTTGTCGGCTTCGCCGTAGCGCAGCAGGCCTTCCATCACCTGGCGTTCTTCCAGGTTCCGGCCCAGGTAGTAGTCCAGCAGGCTGGTCAGTGCCGCGGAGCCGCAGCTGTAGTCGTAGGCCTGACGGATGACGTTGCGAAATTGCAGCTGGCTCATCGGCTCGACCACGGCCGTTTCACGGTACGGACCATTGGGCGAGAGCGGCTGGCTGATGTTTACCGCACCTTGCGGTTGCGGCTTGGTGTCCACCGTCTGGGTGAAGCCGAACAGACCGAGCAAACTGCCAATCAGGATTTCGATCATTGCCGTTCCGACTACTCGACTCTTTTCTTGGGGAAAGGCCCCGCCGACCAGGTCGGCGAGGCTTTCCGGATTACAGGATCAACGAGCTGTCAGTGACCCCAGACCTTGAGGGTGGAGCCGGACATGTTCATGTTGTTGATGGCCAGGGAACCGATGCTGGCGGCGCTGGAGTCGCCGACGCGGATGGCGCCGACCGAGAGCTGGCCGGTGATGGACGGCAGGCTGATCTGCAGCTTGTCGCTGCCACCGGCGCCACCGTCGATCACGTCGATCTTCAGCGGGTCGCTGTCGAGGATGTCGAAGCCGGTGAAGGACACGGTTTCCAGGCGCAGGGTACCGGCGGTGGTGGTGCTGCCGGAGGTTTCGGAGTCGGTGTAGACGATGCTGCCGATGGAGCCGTTGAAGCTACCGGAGATGCTGATGCCGTCCTGACCAGTCACACCGGACAGAGCGGAATCGTCCATGGCCTTGAGGTCGGCCTGGGCCATGAACGGAGCAGCGAGCACAGCAGCGGCCAGAGCCAGTTGTTTGAAGCTTTTCATTCTTTTTATCTCCAAAGTTCACAGGTGGGTTGCCCCCGGGGCCTGCCGTCGACTCCTGTCATCGGCAGTTGGACCGGCTGACGCCGATCTCCTGGCCGGACGCTGCTTCCTTAATCGCATCCGGCGAGGATTCGTGAAGCACCATGCTTCTCGACCTGGGAACAAAACTACTTAGCCCCTCCCCCGCTGCCAGCCCATCCAAGGGATGGAGGGGCTGTGGGGTTCCCCACCTCAGGCCTCGCTCAGGAGGCCCAGACTCTTGCCCTTCAACACGGCCTGGGTACGGCTGCGCACCCCGAGCTTGGCGAACAGGTTGTGCAGATGCCATTTGATGGTGGCCTCTGACAGGTGCACCGCCTGGGCAATGTCGCGGTTGGAAAGACCTGCCGCGACATACCGCAGGATTTCGCGCTCTCGATGGCTAACATCTTGATTTTCATCGAAAGTTTCCGGATCCACGGAGAGCCGGCGGCATTGCTCGCGCAGGCTTTCGGCCACACCTTGCCAGGCGCCGGCACGCTTGGGTTCGGCGGCGCGCCAGGCATCCCAGAGCGGCAACAGCCAGAGCGCATCATCCTGGAACAACCGGCGGTAGCCACGATTCCAGGCCTCTTCCAAGGTGTTCTGGAACAGGACGAAGGCCTTCTCGCTGTTACCTTTGCGCCAGTACGCCACAGAAAGTAACAGCGACAGCCGCAGGCGACGATCGCGCTGGTGTTCGTCCTGTTGCCGCGCGAGGCAATTCTCCAGGCTCGATTGGGCACGCTCGGGGCGGCGCTCGGTGAGTGCCAGGCGTGCCTCGGTCAGGGCCAGCACCGTGTGCGCATCGGAGTAACGCGCCAGCGGCAGCACGGCCAGGTGTTGCTGCAGTTGCAGGCAGATGCGCTCGGCTTCGTTGGGCCGCCGCAGCCAGAGCAGGAACTGCACCTTGCAGGCCATTCCATGGGCGAAGACCCGCTCGTAGCCCGCACCCTGCAGGCCAGCCAACCATTCGTCGAGCTGGGCCAGCGCCTGCTCCGGTTCACCGGCAAAGAATCGCGCCCGCGCCATCACCAACTGACCACGGCTTATCAATTCCACCGGAGTCGCTACATCTCGCCAGGTAGTCGCCAGGGGCAGTTCGGCAAGGATTGCGGCCTGGCGGTCCTGTTCGTAAAGGAGGTCGGCGTAGGCCAGGGCCAGCGGCCCACCTACCCGGCTGCGTCGCCCGAACACCCGTTCCACACGGGCTCGGGCGGTTTCGGCGATGGCCCGGCCGCGTTCCAGTTCGCCGCTTTCCTTGCAGATCAGCGCCTCGATCAGGCTGGTCATGACATGCAGGTATTCGCTGTCCACCAGTTTCAGGTTGTCACGGGCTATCGCGATGGCCTTCGCGGCTTCGCCGAATTCGCCCATCAGCGCATAGGCCGCCGCCTGGACGCAGGCCAGGCTGGCACGGAACACCGGCTGGTTGTCCGGCACCATGGCGAGCCACTGGCGGGCGACCTTGAGGCAGGCTTCCAGCTTGTCCTGATAGAGCATGACCAGGGCCTTGAGCACCTGGGAGGCCGCCAGCAGTTCGCCAAGGCCGAAATGGATCACCTTGCCGCGCCCTTGCAGCAGTCGCGTGCTGACTTCCTCGATCAGCGCTTCGGACTCCGCGAATCGCTGCTCGAACGCCAACTGCCAGGCATAGAAGATCTGGAACACCGGGTGCTCGCGAATGACCTCGGCGGGCACGCCCTTGAGCATCGAAAGAATGCCGTAGACCCGGTTGCCGGCGATCAGCCGTGCGCCCTGGCGCTCCAGCATCGCGGCGGCGAAGGCGAAATCGCGGCCACGCAGGGCGTACTTGATGGCGCGGTCCGGCATGTCGTGGCCTTCGCACCAGCGCGCCGCCGCATGCAGCAGGGTTGCCGGATCCGTCTGGCGCGCCAGGCGACCCTGGAGGAACTCGGCAAACAGATGGTGATAGCGGAACCACTCGCCCTGCTCGTCCAGGGGAATGATGAAGAGCTGCTCGCGCTGCAGCCGCATCAGCATGTCGAGCCCATCGCGGCGGCCGGTCAGGGCATTGCACAGGTCGGCGCAGAAGTCGTCGAGCACCGAGGTCTGTTCGAGGAACTGCTGCAAGGGTTGCGGCAGGCTTTCGAGCACGTCCTCGGTCAGGTAGTCGGCGATGTTGCGCTCGGTGCCGCTGAGGCTGGCGAGGAAGGCAGCACGATCGGGATGCCGGGCCAGCGCCAGGCTCGCCAGGTGCAGCGCGGTGATCCAGCCCTCGGTGCGGGTGTGCAGCAGGCGCACTTCATCGCTGGCCAGCGTCAACTGGCGCACCTCGCGGAAGTAGGCCTCGGTTTCTTCGAGGGTCAGGCGCAGGTCTTCGGCTTTCAGCAACAGCGATTCCGCCTCGCTGAACAACAGCCGTGGTGTGAAGCGGGTGCTGCTGACCAGGTGGACATTGGCCGGCAGGTTCTCGATCAGGTAGCGCGCCCCCTGGTCGAGGGCTACGTGGCGGATGCGGTGGAAGTCATCGAGCATCAGGTAGAGGTCGCCCTCGATGCGTTTCAGATCGCCGACGAACGCGTCGATCACCGCCTCGATGGGCCAGTTCACATCACCCTGCAGAAGGCCAACGGTATTGCCACCAAAGCCGGGCAATGCGGCATCCACCGCGGCGACCAGGTACTGCAGCAGGCGTTGCGGCTCGCTGTCGGCCTCATCGCAGGACAGCCAGGCGACATGTGCGCCATCGATCTGGAGGTGCTGGCGGAACAGGCTGAGCACGGTGCTCTTGCCGAATCCGGCCGGCGCACTGAGCACCAGTACGCGGCGGCTGCGGGCGCCCTGCAGGCGCTGGATCAACGCTCGGCGCGGCAGTACCGGGCGGCCACCGGCATCGGCCGGGAACAGCTTGGTGCGCAGGAGGGGAATCTGGTGCGGGCGTGACAGGCAGAGGTCGGTCATGATTCGAGCAGCCCCAGCTCGCGGGCACGCCGGATCGCTTGGGTCCGGTTACGCACCTTGAGCTTTTCGTAGATGTTGTGCAGGTGCCATTTGACAGTCCCCAGCGCCAAGGCCAGCTGCTGTCCGATCTCCTCGTTGGACATGCCCTTGGCGGCCAGACAGACCACCTCGCGCTCACGGTCGGTGAGTCCTTCTTCCAGCACATCCAGGGATTTGCGTGCGTCGTTGCCGGGCCAGGACGCCAGCAGGTCGCGGATGAAACCTTGCAGCGCGGGGTGGCGTTCGGCCGCTTCCAGTTGCTGGAGCAGTTGGCGGATGGCCTCGCCCTCCTCTATGAACAGGCTGCGCACGCCCTCCCGCTCGGCACAGAGCAGGCACTGCACCAATAGGCTCTGGGCGCGCTCCTGATAACCCAGGCGCTGGTAACTGAGGGCGGCCAGCAGGTCCAGGCGCAGCCGTTGCAGGCCATGCCAGTTGGGCTGGAGCTTGCCGCGCAATTGGGTGATCTCGTGCAGGGCTTCGCTGAAGTGCCCACGGGCTTGCTGCAGGCGCACGCGGATCAGCCCCTGTACCCAGAGCGCCGAATTGGCGCCGTGCTGGGTACCGCCGCTGGCCAGCTTGTTCCAATCCACGCCCTTGAAGCGCTGTTCGGCCCGCTTGATGCGATCGGTGCCAGGCTCCTGGAGCGTCAGCGAGATTTCCTCGGCCACCGCTCGCGCATAGAAGCGCCAGGACTGGTTGCGTGCGGCCAGGTTCTGCATCAGCACCAGGGTCGCCTGGGCTTCCTTGGGCTTGTCCTGCATGCGCTGGATGCGCGCAAGGAAGAGCATGCCCTGGGCATAGATGTCGATCGGCCGGATGACGTCGATATGGGTCAGCGCGCTGCCGAGGCGTTCCTCGAGGCCGTCGAGGCGCCCCTGCTGGTAGGCGATCAGGGATTCGACTATGACCGGCAGCGCCATCGCACGGGACTTTTGCCCCAGGTGCGGCATGACTTGCGCATGCATCTGATCGAAGAGCATCTGCGCCTGCCGCACCTGGCCCTGTTCCAGGGCCAGGAGGATCTCGACGTTGGCCAGCTGCATGTCCAGGTAGCGGCCTTCGAGGAAGTGGTTGCGCTGCTGGGCCAGGGACAGCAGGCGGCGGGCCTGGTCCGGCTGGGCGAGGACCGCCAGGGCCATGGCGCCAATCACCAGGATGGCCACTTCGAGGAAGGCCTGGTTGCGCCCGAGTTGCGCCTCAACCCGGCGGGCGATGGTGACGCAGAGTTCGAGGTCGTCCTTCTGCAGGGCGAGGGCCGCCTTTACCGCCAGGGTCGCCAGGTACTTGTCGCTGATCTGCGCCTCGGCGCGGGTTCCGCCCCAGCGGGCCAGCAACTCGTCGAGCATCTGGATGGCTTCCGGCAGTGCCATCTCGGTCGCACGGTTCCAGACATCCGCCAGTACCAGGGTCGGGTAACGCGCGGCAATATCGTCCGGCACCTTCTGCCGCCAGCGGTAGATCTTGTTCAACTGGCCGCGGTTGATCAGTTCCAGGCCGCAGCCATCCACCAGCGCCGCGAGCATGTCCGGGTCTTCGGCTAGGCTCGCGTGCTCGATGGCGAGGTTCTGCATGTGATGGTTGGTGAACCAGAGACTGGCGTTGAAGTGCAGTTGCTTCAGGCGCTCCGGATCACGGGTCTTGAGACGGCTGCGCAGGAAGTCGGCGAACAGGTGGTGGAAGCGGTACCACTGCCGCTCACGATCCAGCGGCAGCAGGAACAGCTGCATGGTTTCCAGCCGTTCCAGCAACGCCTGGCCATCCTGGCGCCCGGTCAGTGCGTTGGCCAGGTCACCACTGAGCTGGCTGGCGACACCGAGGGCCAGCAAGGCGTCCTGCAGATCGGCAGACAGCTGCTCGAAAACGCTGGCCAGCAGGTATTGACCTACCGTGGCCTGGTCACTGCCCAGGCACTCCATCTGCTCAGTGGCTTGCGGTTGGTGGCGGAGCCACAGGCTCGCCAGCTGGACACCAATCGCCCACCCTTCGGTATGGCTGTGCAGCGCGGCCAGTACTGCATCATCCAGTTGCAGGCCGGTACGGGCCAGGTAGTCGCGGGTTTCCTCGACGGACAGGCGCAACTCGTCGAGACCGATCTCCAGCAGCCAGCCCTTGGCCCGCAAGGTGGCCAGACTCAGCGGCGGCAGGGAGCGGCTGCCGACGGCCAGGGAGAAGCTGGCAGGGGCCAGGCGCACCAGGCGGCCAAGTGCGGAAAAGAGTTCGGGGTCTTTCAACAGGTGCAGGTCATCCAGCACCAGCAGGAGCGGACCATTGTGGCGGGCGAGGTCCACCAGCAGGCTTTCGAGCACGGCGTTGACCGGGACCTGCATGGTGTTATGCAGGTAGCCGCGGGCGTAGTCGCCAACGCCGGGCACGGCTTCGCCGAGGGTCTTGATCAGTTGCTGGAAGAATCGCGCGGGATCGTCGTCCTCGGCCTCCAGGGAGAACCAGGCCACTGCGCTGCCGGCGGTGCGGCGTTGCTCGGCCAGGGCCGCAAGGGCGGTGGTCTTGCCGAACCCGGCAGGTGCCGAGAACAGCAGGAGGCGAGCATGAGGATGGGCGGCCAGTGCCGCCTGAACCTGGGGTCTTGGCAGATAATCGGCAGATGCCTGAGGTGTCACGAGTTTGGAGCGCTGGCGGCTACCGGCTGCGGGGTTGAGAACTGCGTCCACTGCCTGAATCCCTGTGTCGTTATCGTTGTGGTTCGGAGGTACATCTCCGTGGGATTGGTACATAAGTATCAGAATGTTTTTCCTACGTAAACGTCAGAAAAGGCTCTAGGATCGACACTGCAGGCAGACTAGAATCCGCTCCTGCATTCAGCCCGCGCCGCCCCCATGCCTGACTGTCATTTACACGCTCTTCCCTATCAGGAATCTCCCTGCGAACGCTTCGCCCGAGTCCGCCAGGCCCCCGGCGCCGTGTTGCTGGACGCCGGCCGACCGGTCGCCGAGCGTGGACGCTATGACCTATTCAGCGCCTGGCCATTGGCAGCATTTGCAGCAGCGCCGGGCGAATCGGCCAACGACTTCGCCCATCGCCTGCGGAAGGCTCTGGCCAGCCTCGGCGAGGCGAGCCTGCCTGCGGGAATCGAACTGCCGTTCGTCGGCGGCCTGATCGGCTACCTGGCCTATGACTTCGGCCGCAGGGTGGAGCAACTGCCGGAAGCGGCCATCGATGACCTGCAATTGCCCGACGCCCAGTTGGGCCTCTATGCCTGGGCGCTGGTCAGCGATCATCAACTGCGCACCAGCCAACTGGTGTTCCACCCCAGCCTTGCGCAAGCCGAGCGCGCACGCCTGATCGCCCTGTTCAGCGAGCCTGCCGAATCGGCATCCGCCCCATTCCGCCTGCACGCGCCCTTCCAGGCCAACCTCGACCAGGGCCAGTACCGCGACGCCATCGAACGGGTGCAGGCCTATATCCAGGCCGGCGACTGTTACCAGGTGAATTTCACCCAGCGCTTCCAGGCACACTGTGAGGGCGATCCCTGGTCCGCCTACCAGGCATTGCGCGCGGCCTGCCCGACGCCGTTCGCCGGCTACCAGGCGCTGAACGATGGCGGCGCCATCCTCAGCCTGTCGCCGGAGCGTTTCATCAAGGTCAGCCAGGGCATGGTGGAAACCCGCCCGATCAAGGGCACCCGACCGCGCGGCCAGACACCGGAGGAAGACCGCATCCAGGCCGAGGAGCTACTGGCCAGCCGCAAGGACCGCGCGGAGAACCTGATGATCGTCGACCTGCTGCGTAATGACCTCGGACGCAGCTGTGCCATAGGTTCGGTACGAGTGCCTGAGCTGTTCGCCCTGGAGAGCTACCCCAACGTCCATCACCTGGTCAGCGCCATCACCGGCCGCCTGGCGGCAGACAAGGATGCACTGGACCTGATCACTGGCAGTTTTCCCGGCGGCTCGATCACCGGCGCCCCGAAGATTCGCGCCATGCAGATCATCGACGAGCTGGAGCCCACTCGCCGCTCGATCTATTGCGGGTCCCTGCTTTACCTGGACGTTCGCGGCGAACTGGACAGTTCCATCGCCATCCGCACCGTGCTGGTGAAAGACGGTCGGGCCAGTTGCTGGGGTGGCGGAGGCATCGTCGCCGACTCCGACTGGCAGGAGGAATACCGTGAGTCAATCACCAAGGTGAAGGTGTTGATGCAGACGCTGGAGAGGTTGGGAGATTAAAACCTGTGGGGGAAGAATTCATTCGCGAACCGAATTGGCACCGTGCCAGCAGACGGCCCCTCCCCCCAACCCTATTCCAGAGGGCGAGGGAATGAAAAAGCCCGCTTTCGCGGGCTTTTTCATAGGCAGGATTCAGAGGCTCAACTGACGGTTGGAGGCCTTGATGAACTCGCGCTTGAGGTCTTCGTAGGTGTGCACCGCCGGGAACTGCGGGAACTCGCGGATTACATTTTCCGGCGCATGGAACAGGATACCAGCATGAGCTTCGCTGAGCATGGTGGTGTCGTTGTAGGAGTCGCCAGCCGCGATCACACGGTAATAGAGGCTCTTGAAGGCCAGCACGGACTGGCGCTTGGGGTCCTTCTGGCGCAGCTGGTAATCCACCACACGATCGGTCTCGTCGGTGATCAGGCGATGGCAGAGCAGGGTCGGGAAGCCCAGTTGACGCATCAGCGGCTGGGAGAACTCGTAGAAGGTGTCGGAGAGGATGACGACCTGGAAGCGCTCGCGCAGCCAGTCGACGAACTCGACGGCGCCTTCCAGCGGCTTCAGGGCAGCGATCACTTCCTGGATGTCGGCGAGCTTCAGGCCGTGCTCGTCGAGGATGCGCAGGCGCTGCTTCATCAGCACGTCGTAGTCCGGAATGTCCCGGGTAGTCGCCTTCAGCGCTTCGATTCCGGTTTTTTCCGCGAAAGCGATCCAGATTTCCGGAACCAGTACACCTTCAAGGTCGAGACAGGCGATTTCCACGAGCAATTTCCCCGCATGGCTTTTTGATTGGAGGCGGCACTCTAGCGACTCGACAGATACCGTGCAACGCAGCCCTTATATCCAAACGCAGCAGTGGTACTTCCTGATGGTTATTTAGGAGCATAACTCCCCTTTGTTAAGATGCCCGCCATAGAGCGCGCCCAGCGCCACCCCTAAAAGGAAGCCTGCCTGATGAGCCACCCCTTCGACGTCGTCGCACTGGCGACGGCTTACGCCAGCAAGTCCCCCCAGGACATCCTCAAGCTCGCCTTCGAGCATTTCGGCGACGACCTGTGGATTTCCTTCAGCGGCGCCGAGGACGTGGTCCTCGTGGACATGGCCTGGAAGCTGAACAAGAACGTCAAGGTATTCAGCCTGGATACCGGCCGTCTGCATCCGGAAACCTACCGCTTCATCGAGCAGGTGCGCGAACACTATGGCATCGCCATCGAGGTGCTATCGCCGGACCCGCGCCTGCTGGAACCCTTCGTCAAGGAAAAGGGCTTGTTCAGCTTCTTCAAGGACGGTCATGGCGAATGCTGCGGCATCCGCAAGATCGAACCGCTGCGCCGCAAGCTCTCCACCGTGACAGCCTGGGCCACCGGCCAGCGTCGCGATCAGAGCCCGGGCACCCGTTCCCAGGTGGCCGTACTGGAAGTGGACGGCGCCTTCTCAACCCCGGAAAAGCCGCTGTACAAGTTCAACCCGCTGGCGCAGATGAGCAGCGAAGAAGTCTGGGCCTACATCCGAATGCTGGAGATTCCCTACAATCCACTGCACGAGCGCGGTTTCATCAGCATCGGCTGCGAGCCCTGCACCCGCCCGGTACTGCCGAACCAGCACGAGCGCGAAGGGCGCTGGTGGTGGGAGGAAGCCACCCAGAAGGAATGCGGCCTGCACGCCGGCAACCTGATCAGCAAGGCCTGAGCCATGCGCATCACCCTGGTGAAGAAAGTCCTCGCCGATGGCCAGGACTGCCGCAAATGCCGGGATGTGATGGTGCACCTGGAACGCGGGGGCCATCTGGAGCGGATAGACCGCATCCTGGTGGCCGACGAGCGCAACCCGGGTAGTGCCGGCTGGATGGCAGCGCAGCATTACGGCGTGGACACTGCACCGTTCTTCGTGGTGCGCCACGACGATGGCCGGGAGCAGGTCTACACCGTATTCCTCGCCTTTCTGCGCGATGTGTTGCAGCCCTCCTCCAACCCATCCTCGTAGCCCAGCAGGGTGTTTGGCTTCGCGGAGCTCAGCCCAACCTACAGCCCTCTTGGCGTGCAGGTGGGTTGCGGCAGAGCAAAGAGAAACCCAACAGCATCCAGCGTCGTAACTCCTGTGTACCGCCCAGAAAGAAGCCCGGCAATAGCCGGGCTTTTTCCTTGCCCTGACCCTTAGTAGGTCGGCAGCTCCACGTCGTGGAACAGCTCGTCCAGCTCCGCCTTGTTATGACACTGCACGGCCCTGGCCTGGACATCGCGGGTCAGGTGCGGGGCGAACTTCTCGATGAAGTCACACATGAAGCCGCGCAGGAAGGTGCCGCGACGGAATCCGATCTTGGTCACGCTCGCTTCGAACAGTTCACTGGCGTCCAGCACCACCAGGTCGCTATCGAGCTTGGGATCCACCGCCATTTTCGCGACGATGCCCACGCCCAGCCCCAGGCGTACATAAGTCTTGATCACGTCAGCGTCGGCAGCGGTGAACACGACCTTGGGGGTCAGGCCACGATGGCTGAACGCTTCATCCAGCTTGGAGCGGCCGGTAAAGCCGAACACGTAGGTCACGATGGGATGTTCAGCAAGTGCTTCGAGGGTCAGCTTGGGCAGCTTGGCCAGCGGGTGGCCTTGGGGAACGATGACGCAGCGGTTCCAGCGGTAGCACGGCATCATCACCAGGTCACCGAAGAACTCCAGGGCTTCGGTGGCGATGGCGAAATCGACAGTGCCATCGGCAGCCATCTCTGCGATCTGCATGGGCGTCCCCTGGTGCATGTGCAGGGCAACGTCGGGGTACTGCTTGATGAATCCACCGATCACCGGCGGCAGTGCATAGCGCGCCTGGGTATGGGTGGTGGCAATGGACAAGGTGCCTTTCTTCTCGTTGGAGAACTCCTGGGCAATCTGCTTGATGCTCTCGACCTTGCGCAGGATTTCGCCGGCGGTGGTGATGATGCGCTCACCGGCCGGAGTGACTCGAGTGAGGTGCTTGCCGCTTCGCGCGAAAACCTCGACGCCCAGCTCGTCTTCCAGCAGACGGATCTGCTTGCTGATGCCCGGCTGCGAGGTGTAGAGGCTTTGGGCAGTAGCGGACACGTTAAGGTCGTGGTGCGCTACTTCCCAGATGTAGCGCAATTGCTGGAGCTTCATAGGCAATCCTCAAAGCGATTACGCCGCAGGATGTCGGCGGCGTTTATAACCATATTAATGGTTTGCTGAATAAAACTAGACGTTTTTTTGCGCTTTGCACAACCCGCGACCAGCGGTGATCAGAAGTCGTTGCGCCCGCGATGCTGGAGCATTGGCACCAGATACACCGGCACCTCTGAAAGTTGCACCAATCTGGCAGCGGTACGGCCCAGCGGTGTATCCAGCGAAGTCCCGTGGCTGTGGCTACCTACTACGAGCAGGTCCACCGAGAGCTTCTGCACTTCTTCGAGTATGACCAGCGGCGGATCCCCCTGAACCACCCGCACCGCGCGGATCATGTCCAGGTCCTGGACCGCCTCGCCCATTTCATCGCGAAACCCCTCCAGCACCCGCTGCTCGATACTCGACATCACGGTGCCCAGCCCCTTGGCCCGCAGCTCCTTGAGGGTGGCGTCGTCAAGGTAGGTCTGCAGAACCGATTCGGCGAACAGCCCAAGGGGCTCCACCGCATGAACTACATACAATTGGGCGTTGTAGGCGCGAGCGAGAGACAAGGCGTGCTGCAGAACATATGGGGCATAGAGACCGAGGTCCGTGGCATAGAGAATGGAGCGAATCATGAGGCCTCCTACTGCCATGCTTGGCTGGCCTCACCAGAGCTTAGGTTCTGTAGGAAAAGTCGTCGAGCGACCGGCCGGCGCGGCACAAAGACCATTGGACCGCGCTGAAGCGTGCTAGCCACAAATGGCTTTCCAGGCCGATTGCGGAGCCTGCTGGCAACTCTCGTAAGGAATCCGATCAGAACTGCGGTTCGTTGCTCACACCGTGGGGAACATGCCCGGTAGCCACTACATCGCGGGCCTTTTCGCAGTGTCCGGCCTGGTCGTCGAAGAACACATCTGCGCCAAAGGTTTCGAGGATGGCGGCCTTTTCCAACCCGCCGAGGAAGAAGGATTCATCCAGACGAATGTCCCAGTCGCGCAGGGTGCGGATGACCCGCTCATGCGCCGGCGCGGAGCGCGCGGTTACCAACGCCGTGCGAATCGGACAGGCTTCCGGCGGGAACTCCTGCTGCAACCGGTTCAGCGCCGAAAGGAAAGGCTTGAAGGGCCCTCCATCCAGAGGTTCGCGCGCCGAATCGCGCTCGTGGGCCTGGAAGGCTTCGAGGCCGCCACTCTGGTAGATACGCTCGGAATGGTCGGAAAACAGCACCGCATCTCCATCGAAGGCGATGCGCAGCTCATTGCTCGCGGCGCGGCGCGGACCGCCAGAGAGAATGGTGGCGGCGGCGTAGCCCGTCTGCAGGGCGCGACGCACATCTTCGGCATGGGTGGACAGGAACAGGTGGCAACCGAAGGCGCGCAGATACGGCTCGGGACTGCGCCCGCCGACAAAGGCAGCGCGGGAGATGCCAAGACCGTAGTGCTGGATGGAGTTGAAGGCCCTCAGCCCGGTGTCGGCGCTGTTGCGCGACACCAGGATGACCTCGACCCGCTGCTGGCCCAACTGTTCGTTCAGGCCAAGCAGTTTCTCCACCAGCGGATAGGCATCGCCAGGAGCCAGCACTTCGTCTTCATGGTCGATCTGGTACTGGCGGTAGGCTTCTATGCCTTCTGCCTCGTAGACCCGGTGGCTTTCGTCCAGGTCGAACAGTGCCCGCGAAGAGATCGCCAGTACCAGCTTGTCACCCAGCCCCTTGCCCATGAAGGTCCGTCCTCTCAACCCTGATTGCGTGCATCGATGAAGCGTAGCGCCTGATAGAGCGCACGGATACGCGGCATCTCGAACCCGACTGCAGCAGCCGCAGCAAGAGGAGCTTCATATATGGCGCCGAGTTCAAGCGGGCGTTTCTGCACGAAGTCGTGGTACATGCTGGGCAAGTAGTCGGGCATGCGATCGGTTGAAGCCAGCAGCTTGGCGGCGAAGTTGTCCGGGATGCGATGCCCGATGGCAGTAGCCGCATCCACCACTTCCTGCATGATCGCCTGGATCAGTTCACGTGTATCGGTGTTGCTCATGAGCGCCGTGGTGCCAGCATCCAGCAGTACCGACAAACCGTTGTAGGGCACGTTCCAGACCAGCTTTTGCCAACGCGCCTGGTCCAGGTTGGCGACTGCCGCCGAGTCGATTCCGGCAGCCTTGAACAGGCCGGAGCCCTCCTCCGTCAGCGCCTGGCGCTCCGCTTCGTCGACCGCCGGGCCAGAGTGATAGCCGAGGTTCACCGCCCCCAGAGACTGGTGCTCGATCACCCCTGGTGCCGAGCGGTGGACGCAGATGTAGCAGAGGCCGCCAAGCAAATGCAGCGAGCTTGGCAGCAGACGACGCAGTTCGTCCTCCACCGCCAGGCCGTTCTGCAGCAGCACCACCTTCGCGCCCGGCGCGGCAACCTGGGCGATGATCGGCGACAGCGCGGCATTGCTGGTGGTCTTGGCGCCTACCAGCAACCAGTCGCAGGCGGGCATTTCAGCCGCATCACGGTAAGCCTGGGCAGGGAACAGCGCCTGAGCGCCATGCACCGCGCTGTTCAGTTGCAGACCACGTGCGACGACGGCGTCGTATTCGCTGCGCAGCAGGAAGTGCACATCAAAGCCGGCACGGGCCAGCATCACACCATAAAAGCCGCCGATGGCGCCGGTACCGATAATGCCGATACGCGGTTTGCTTGTACTCATTTAAGGAAGCTCCTCTGCCGGCCGGGCCAATACCCGCTCCAGGGCTTTTGTCAGATCGTCGCGCCGCAGGCTGGAGTGCAGCGCGCCATGGAAGTTGCCATTTCGAACCACGAACAACGCAGGCAGGTGGAATACCTCATAGCGCTCGACCAGCCCACCATTATTGCCGGCATCGATCCAGCACAATCGGTCCACCGGCAGCCCGGCTCCCGGCAGATGCTCGCGAGCCCAGCGACAACTGGCGCAGCCGACACTGGTGAAAATGACCAGTGAAATGCCGGGGAGATCGAGCAGAGAGTGATCGGCATCGAAGTCGGTCAATTCCACCTCGGGCACTATAGTTTCTGGTGCGATGCCGGGTTCGAGGCTTCTGGAGTTCGCGGTCATGCGTCAATTCCTGCGTCACCCCACGGAAATGCCCGTGGAGCTGGTTCCACGCAAGGGCAGGCACATGCCCCTGCAGCGGCTGCACGATATCAGCCTGGGTGGGGTGGCATGCAACTCCGTACGGGCGTTCCGGCGCGGCACCTCTATCGAACTGTGCATCCCGTTGCTGGGCGACCAGGCACGCATTTCCGGAACCGTTGTCTGGTGCCGCAAGCAGGTCGATGACTACATGATCGGCATCGCGTTCACCGATGAAGAGAACATGTTCCGCGCACGGATGGTCGAGCAGATCTGCCTGATAGAACAGTACCGCAGGCAGCGCGAGGAAACGGTTGGCCATGCCCTGGCACCAGAAGCGGTGGCGCAGGAATGGATCGCCCTGCACGCAGCCGACTTCGCCCCCGTCTGAATTCGTGCCAATTCCACGTTCGGCGCATGCATTCGCCATTGTCGAGGTTACGTGGAAAGCGTTAAGGTTCCCGTCCCCGCCGCGTTTTTACTGCTGTGCTCTCCGCCAAACGGGGATCGCTGGCGGCCGGCACCCGTGACCTGACGACCCTGAACGATGAAAAGCACGATGGCTGATTTACAGATCGACGACCTTAACGTTGCCTCCAACGAGACCCTGATCACGCCGGAGCAGTTGAAGCGCGAAATTCCCCTGACCGATGGAGCCCTGGATACCGTCGCCAACGGCCGCCAGGTGGTCCGCAATATCCTCGATGGCAAGGACCATCGCCTGTTCGTGGTCGTGGGCCCCTGCTCCATCCACGACATCAAGGCCGCTCACGAGTATGCCGACCGCCTCAAGGTCCTGGCCGCCGAAGTGTCCGATACCCTCTTCCTGGTAATGCGCGTGTACTTCGAGAAGCCGCGCACCACCGTCGGCTGGAAAGGTCTGATCAACGACCCCTACCTCGACGACTCCTTCAAGATCCAGGACGGCCTGCATATCGGCCGCCAACTGCTGCGAGACCTGGCCGAAAAAGGCCTGCCCACCGCCACCGAGGCCCTGGACCCGATCTCCCCGCAGTACCTGCAGGACCTGATCAGCTGGTCGGCTATCGGCGCCCGTACCACTGAATCCCAGACGCACCGCGAAATGGCTTCCGGCCTTTCGTCTGCGGTCGGATTCAAGAATGGCACCGACGGAAGCCTGACCGTAGCGATCAACGCTCTGCAATCGGTTTCCAGCCCGCACCGTTTCCTCGGCATTAACCAGGAAGGTGGCGTCTCCATCGTCACCACCAAGGGCAACGCCTATGGCCACGTAGTTCTGCGCGGCGGCAACGGCAAGCCGAACTACGACTCGGTCAGCGTCGCCATCTGCGAACAGGAACTGACCAAGGCCCGAATTCGCCCCAACATCATGGTCGACTGCAGCCACGCCAACTCCAACAAGGACCCGGCCCTGCAGCCTCTGGTCATGGACAACGTTGCCAACCAGATCCTGGAAGGCAACAACTCCATCGTCGGCCTGATGGTGGAAAGCCACCTGGGCTGGGGCAGCCAGTCGATCCCGAAAGACCTCGACCAGCTGAAGTACGGCGTTTCCATTACCGACGCCTGCATCGACTGGGAAACCACCGAGAAAGCCCTTCGCAGCATGCACGCCAAGCTCAAGGATGTGCTGCCCAAGCGCCAGCGCTGATTGGTAGCTGTAAACGAAAACGCCGGGCAATTGCCCGGCGTTTTTCATTGCGCTTCGACTCAGCCGTTGCGCTGGGACTGACGCTGGCGTCGCTCGATATAACGTTCGACGTAGGAGCAGGATGGGATCACGGTGTAGCCGTGGTCCTCGGCATATTCCAGGGCGGATTCAGTCAATGCCGCGGCAATCCCGCGACCGCGCAGGACGTTCGGCACGAAAGTGCGATAAATGTCCAACGTCTGTTTACCCAGGTCCATATAGGCCAGGTATGCACGATGACCGTCCACGGTGGTCTCGAACTGATGACCTGCCTGGTCATGGTGGATGGACAATGCCTCGCTCATCACTACTCCTCTGAGGATCTAAAACCTTACGCGTACCTTATCGATCTTTTCCAGCCGAAGGAACATCTCTGCCGTGCCAGAACCGAACTGTACGCTGAGGTACGCCTTCCCGTTCTCCACCTTGTGTAATACACCCTGGTAATAGGCGCCATCGAAGGTGATGAACTGCAACCGCTTGCCGGCATATCCCGGCAGGTCGGCAACATTGACGAACTCATACTGCTGCGCGGCACGTCCATCGCCATCGTTTTCCCGCTCCGCGTTGATCTTCTCCATTGCGACAGGCTCATTACGCGCTGCCGTCGGGTCGACCCAAGTGAATTCGACCGGCCGCACCAATTCCTGGTTCACCAACACTGCCGGACGCAGCATCGCCACTACATCCTTGGCCTCAAAGAACTGCAGGCCATCCCACGCCATGCCCTCACTCGGCGTAAGTTCGACACGAAGCGACTGCGGGTCCTTCAGGTAACGACCGTAAGAATCCAGCATCGATTGCCCCAGGGCGACCTTCTGGCTCCGCAGTACGGTGTCGAACTGCTGGACCGCGGTCTTCAGATACGCATCAGGTGACTGACCGAGCTTACTTGCGCAGAATTCCTGGACCTTGCGCTGGTACTGGTTGTCATTCAACTCGAGGATCAGGCTGGAAAGTTGCGGCGGATTGACCCGCAGGTCGCCCGGCTCCTCCGACATGTTAGACAACGACAGGCTGAGACGCACTTCGCCCATGTCCCGGGTATCGGAAGTCAGGTTCAGGTTGAGTTTCTGCGCACCCGGCTGGAACAGATAGGAGAACTCGGCATCGGTTTCCAGGGTGCGATACCCCATCTCCAGCAGTTCGTCTGTGCCAATGTTGCGCACTGTGCCGCACGCAACCTCGCTCATTGCAGTGAATACACTGCGCTCAGCCGGAGTGTTGTACAGCTGCTGCATGAACGGCCCGTGCACTTCCAGTGCAATGCCCTTCAGGCTGAGCGCCATCTGTTCGGGGAACTTGCCCTCGGCAAGGCGCTCCTTGAAGCTGAGGAGTTCGCGCAAGCTCTTGAACTTCAGTTCGGCCTGCTGCACGTTCAGGCTGTCGCCCATAGCCGGAACGCGAAGTTGAAGGTTTTCGAGGCCAACCCGGCCATCGAAGGAAGAAGTAATGCCCCCATAGGTGATATCCATCACCGGCGACAACTTGCTGATTGCGTCATCCATGATCGATCTGACCGACCACCAGAGTGACAACTTGATGATCAACCCCACGGCCAGAACCGAGAGCACTCCCCACTTGAGAATCTTCGACATAGTGACGTCCTTGAAGTCTGCGCTTCGCTACGGATATCGGAAGCCGTGCAAGCTTATCAGCGGCCCACGGCCACTACTACGACCGCTCTTTGTATAGAAGGTGATAATTCACGGTCCTCTGAAAAAGTTCCATTTCCAATGCAGAATTCGAGCATGAGCACGCCCTCGACCCAGCCCAAGGTAACGCTTGTCAGATTATGGGAGGGAAGCTGCCCACAGCGCTGACCAAGGCCTACACTTGGAATTTCGACTGATCAAAGAACAATCAGCCTGACTGTTTTTTGATCAGCGACCTCGTTAGTTGCTCGTGAACTAGCCGGCAAGCTGAAAAAAATGTGCCTGCCTTGCACAAGGTCAGTTTACTTACTACAAGTTATGGGTAGTATGTACGCCGGCTAATTTCCCAAGCTCGGGGAATTGCTTTATGGAAATGTCCACCTTAAGGGGAACACGATGAACAACGTTCTGAAATTCTCTGCTCTGGCTCTGGCCGCAGTTCTGGCCACCGGTTGCAGCAGCGTATCCAAAGAAACCGAAGCTCGTCTGACTGCGACTGAAGACGCAGCTGCTCGCGCTCAAGCCCGTGCTGACGAAGCCTACCGCAAGGCTGACGAAGCTCTGGCCGCCGCTCAGAAAGCCCAGCAGACCGCTGACGAGGCTAACGAGCGCGCCCTGCGTATGCTGGAAAAAGCCAGCCGCAAGTAATAGCTTTCGGGCTATAGAGCCGATCCAGTTCGCTGGGTCGGCTTTTTTATTGCCCGCACTTTGTACCCCTTCTCTTTCCGGCTTACTTCCAATAGCCGATGCATCGCCAATTCACGGGCAAAAGAAAAGCCCGCTGGCGATTCGCTCAGCGGGCCTTCTTCAAACAACCGGTAGCTTAGAGCTCGGTATTCGGCGTACTCGCCGCAACCGCCGAGTTGGGTTCTGCAATTTCCACCGGCAGGCCGTCTTCGGCCGCAACCACTTCGCGCACGACATCCCAATCCAGGCGGATGGTATTGACCAGATCCTCGCGTTTCAGTAGCGCGTTGATCACAGCAGTGTGCTTGTCCACCACCGACGGATCGCCATGATCATCCAGAGGAGCATGGGCTTCCAGGTAGATCTTGCCGCCGCTGACACCGAACTTGTAGGGCTCGTTGATGATGCGCACCGGAGTGCCCACCGGCGCCATGGAGGCCAGCGCCAGGACGTTGTTGTTCAGCATGCGGAAGCAACCATGGCTGACGCGCATGCCAATGCCGAACTTCTTGTTCGAGCCGTGGATCAGGTAGCCCGGCACGCCCAGATTGAACTTGAACGGACCCAGGGGGTTGTCCGGACCTGGCGGCACCACGGTTGGAAGCGGATCGCCATCGGCTGCGTGCTCTTCGCGAATCGACTTCGGCGGATACCAGGCCGGATTGGAGGTCTTGGCGGTTATGGTGGTGTGCGCAATGGGCGAACCCCAGCCTTCACGACCAATACCCAGCGGGAAGGTATGCACCACATTCTGCCCTTTCGGGAAGTAGTACATCCGATACTCGGCAAGGTTGATCACGATACCTTCGCGCGGTCCCGCCGGCAGGATGTAGCGAGTCGGCAGGATGACCTCGGTGCCAGCACCGGGCAGCCAGGGATCGACACCAGGGTTGGCGGCGACCATCTCCAGATAACCCAAGTCATTGGCAACGCCGATATCGGCGAACGTGTCTTCGTACTTGGCCTTGATCACCTGGACCTGGCCGACGATATCTTCGCCGGGCGGCGGCAGGGGCAGCTCAAGGGCTGCGACAGGGCCCGCCACCAGCAGGGACGCTACTGACAGGGAGCGGGCGACGGCTGTAAAGCGCGGCAACATCCGGGAATCCTTGGCAAATTGACTGATTAAAAGACTCGGAATTCTACACCGACGCGAGGCGCGCCGGGAGCCCTCAGGCCTCCGACCAGACCGAGTGCTGCCCCTTTCGGTGAGCCTCGAGAGTGGAACGGCAGTTGGAGCACAGCCGCCGATCGCGTAGCAACTCTTGTTCCAGACTACTCCAACGCGGTTGCGCCGGCAGCAAACCGCCACAGAGAGTCCTATCAGCAAAACCGTCCAGTTCAAGCTGTCGCGCTACCAGGTGCAGGCGAACCTCGCGGCAAGCAAACAGGTCGAGCTGCTCGTCGGGCTCAATCACTTTGTAGCCAAACAGGGACCAGGCGGGGCGCGGCATGGAGGACTCCAGGGAGGGTGCGCAACATTAGCCGAAAGCGAGCCGCGGGAAAAGCGTCAGAGCATGGGTTCCAGGGTTGGCCAGAGGTTATCCAGCAACCTTGGCTGGGCCTGCGCGCGAGGATGAAGGCCATCGGCCTGCATCATCTCCGGCACGCCCCCAACCCCATCGAGGAAGAAGGGCACCAGCGGTACCTGCTTCTCCGTCGCCAGGCTGCTATAAACCTTGGCGAACGCATTCGTATAGCGCGCACCGTAGTTGGGCGGAAGACGCATGCCGAGCAGCAGCACGGACGCGCCCTGCGCCTTGGCGCTGTCGATCATGGCAGCAAGATTCTGTTGCAATTGCGCAGGTGGCTGGCCACGTAGCCCATCGTTGCCACCAAGCTCGATGATCACCAGTTCCGGCTTATGTTCGGCCAGTAGTGCCGGAAGCCTGGACAGCCCGCCAGCACTGGTGTCGCCACTGATCGAAGCATTCACCACACGCTGTTCGTAACCCTTCTCGGCGAGGCGCTTTTCCAGCAGAGCGACCCAGCCTTGGCTGGATTCCAGCCCGAAAGCGGCGCTGATACTATCGCCGACGACCAGCAAGGTCCCCGCCATGGCCTCCTGCGCCAACAGCAACAGTGACAGGCAGCCGCCCAACAACCAGGCACGCATTGGATTCTCCATGAGCGCAAGCATTCTCGATGCGCGGAACCTTAGCAAAGTGGTTCCCAGCGCGGAAGGCGAGCTGATCATCCTTCACGACCTCTCGCTCGACCTCCGCAAGGGTGACAGCCTGGCCATAGTCGGCAGCTCCGGCTCCGGCAAATCTACCCTCCTCGGCCTGCTCGCCGGACTCGACCTGCCCAGCTCCGGCGAAGTGCACTTGGCTGGATGCGCCCTGTCGAGCCTCGACGAAGACCAGCGGGCGCGGGTTCGAGCTGAGCATGTTGGTTTCGTCTTCCAGTCGTTCCAGTTGCTGGACAACCTCAACGCCCTGGAAAACGTCATGCTGCCACTGGAGCTGGAAGGCCATCGGGATGCGCGCACCCGCGCCCGCCACCTGCTCGAACGGGTCGGCCTGGGCCAGCGTCTCAACCATTACCCACGCCAGCTTTCCGGCGGCGAACAGCAACGAGTCGCCATTGCTCGCGCCTTTGCCGCCGAACCCGATGTGCTGTTCGCCGACGAGCCCACTGGCAACCTAGATAGTCACACCGGCGAGCGCATCAGCGACCTGCTTTTCCAGCTCAACCAAGAGCGTGGCACAACCCTGGTACTGGTAACTCACGACGAACGCCTGGCCCATCGCTGCCGTCGCCTGATCCGCCTCGAAGGTGGGCGCCTGGTCGAACAGGTGGAACCCTGATGCGGCGTCTGCCACTCGCCCGCCTTATGGCGATGGCTGCCCGCCAGCTGTGGCGCGACGCCCACAGCGGCGAACTGCGGGTGTTGTTCTTCTCCTTGCTGGTGGCCGTTGCCGCCAGCAGTGCCATCGGCTACTTCAGCGCCCGCCTTAATGGCGCCATGCTCTTGCGTGCCACGGAGTTTCTCGGTGCCGACCTCCTGCTCAGCGGCTCATCACCAGCCAGCGCCGAGCAGGTCGAAAGAGGCATGCGGCTCGGTCTGAAACACGCCAGCGCAGTGGAGTTCTCCAGCGTTATCGCCACCGACAACGGCATCCAGCTTTCCAGCGTCAAGGCCGCCGACGCAGCCTATCCGCTGCGCGGTGAATTGAAGAGCGCCGCGCAGCCTTACGGGGAGGAAATCACTGGCAGCGGCCCGAAATCGGGCGAGGCCTGGGCCGAAGCAAGGCTCTTCGCAACGCTGGACCTCAAGCCCGGCGACAGCATCGATGTCGGGCAGAAGACCCTGCGCCTGACGCGCGTACTCACCTACGAACCCGACCGTGCAGGCGATTTCTACAGCCTCACCCCACGGGTACTTATCAGCCTGGACGACCTTGGAGCCACCGGCATCGTTCAACCCGGCAGCCGGGTGCGCTACCGGGAACTGTGGAGCGGTCCAAATGAAGCGCTGGCACAGTACCGGGCGGAGATCGAACCCGACCTGGAAGCGAACCAACGCCTGGAGGATGCCAGACAAGGCAATCGCCAGATCGGAGGGGCGCTCGGTCGCGCCGAACGCTACCTGAACCTGGCCAGCCTTGCCGCCGTGCTGCTCGCCGGCGTCGCGGTGGCGCTGTCCGCCGCCCGATTCGCCGCACGTCGTTACGACGCCAGCGCCCTGCTACGTTGCCTTGGCCTGTCCCGCCGCGAAGCCCTCCTTTTATTCGGCCTGCAACTGGCGCTGCTCGGGCTCGTTGCCAGCGCACTGGGCGCCCTGCTCGGTTGGTTGGCACAAGTTGCGCTGTTCGAATTGCTCGCTGGACTCCTGCCGGCTGTGATTCCGTCCGGCGGACTGGTACCAGCGCTCGCCGGGATCGCCACGGGCCTACTCGCCCTGGCCGGCTTCGCCCTGCCGCCGCTGGCTGCACTGGGCCGTGTGCCACCTTTGCGCGTCCTGCGCCGCGACCTGCTGCCACTCCCCCCGAGTGCCTGGCTTATATATGGAGCAGCATTGCTGGCCCTTGGTCTGATCATGTGGCGCCTGAGCCTGGACCTGAAATTGACGATCGCCCTGCTCGGTGGCGGCCTGATTGCGGCCCTGCTGCTGGGCGGTCTGCTGCTGGCTGGACTGAAGGGGCTGCGCAAGGCCCTGGCCAACGCAACCCTGCCCTGGCGCCTCGGTCTCGGCCAACTCCTGCGCTACCCGCTGGCCGCGGCCGGCCAATCACTGGCCTTCGGCCTGATTCTCCTGGCCATGGCACTGATCGCGCTGCTCCGGGGGGAACTGCTGGACACCTGGCAGAACCAGCTACCCGTGAACGCGCCCAACCATTTCGCCCTAAATGTGCTGCCCGCCGAGAAGGACGCCTTTGCCAGTCGCCTCGCCAGCCTGTCGCCGCACCCTTCGCCGCTTTACCCGGTGGTGCCCGGTCGACTCACAGCCATCAACGGAGAAGCGGTACGCCAGTTGGTGAGTAAGGACTCCCAAGGCGAACGCGCCGTGCAGCGAGACCTCAGCCTGACATGGTCTGCCGAGCTGCCGGGCGACAATCGCCTGGTAGCCGGACACTGGTGGGGCGGCCTGGAAAAATCCGCACTGCCGGGGGTTTCGGTTGAATCCAAGCTTGCCGAAAGCCTTGGCCTGAAATTGGGTGACAAGCTCAGCTTCAGCGTCGGCGGCCTGCAGCGCGACGCCGAGGTGACCAGCCTGCGCGAAGTGGATTGGGACAGCTTCCAGCCGAACTTCTACATGATCTTCGCGCCGGACACCCTCTCAGATCTCCCGGTCACCTACCTCACCAGCTTCTATTTGCCGCCGCGGCATGACCGCGACCTGGTGGAGTTGTCCCGCGCGTTCCCGGCGGTGACCCTGCTGCAGGTGGAAGCCATACTCGCGCAACTGCGGAGCATCCTCGCCCAGGTCACCCTGGCAGTAGAGTTCGTATTGCTCTTCGTACTCGCAGCCGGCCTTGCCGTGCTATTCGCCGGGCTGCAATCGACCCTGGACGAGCGCATCCACCAGGGCGCCCTGCTCCGCGCCCTGGGCGCCGAGCGCCAGTTGCTGCTGAAAGCACGACGCGCGGAATTCGCCCTGCTCGGCGCCTGCAGCGGCCTGCTCGCTGCACTCGGTTGCGAACTGGTCAGCGCCTTGCTCTATCGCTTTGCTTTCGACCTGCAATGGCAACCCCACCCCTGGCTGCTCCTGCTGCCATTGCTGGGCGCCCTACTTGTTGGCTCGGCAGGCGTAATGGGGACGCGTCGCGCGCTCAACGCCAGCCCACTGACGGTCCTGCGCGAAGCTTGATAGGCTTCGATTTCCGAAACCCCGCAGGACCGTCATGAGCCGTTACCGCCCTCCCCGCACCGCCGGAACACCCTTGATCACCCCGGAAGGTGAGGCCCGCCTGCGTGCCGAGCTTCACGAGCTTTGGCACGTACGCCGGCCCAAGGTCACGCAAGCCGTGAGCGAAGCGGCCGCCCAGGGCGACCGTTCCGAGAACGCCGAGTACACCTACGGCAAGAAGATGCTGCGGGAGATCGACAGTCGCGTTCGCTTCCTCACCAAGCGATTGGAAAACCTCAAGGTGGTGCGCGAACGTCCGACCGACCCCGACAAGGTCTACTTCGGTGCCTGGGTCACCCTGGAAGACGACGATGGCGAGCAGTCCCGCTACCGCATAGTCGGACCGGACGAATTCGATCTGAAGCAGAACCTGATCAGCATCGACTCTCCCCTGGCCCGTGCTCTGGTGGGAAAGCCGCTGGACGCCGAAGTCCGCGTCAGCACCCCAACAGGGGAAAAGACCTGGTACGTGGTTGAAATCGATTATCCGTAGCTCTGCAAAACGAGTCGGCCTGACACCAGTCAGCGCAGCGTGATCAGGCCTTGCCGCGCCACGCGCACCAACTGGCTGAGCACTTCCGGCAGCTCCTTCGCCGAAGGCGCCTGGATCACGGCCATGTCGAAGCTGTCGCTGGCAAAGCGAGCCAATGACTCGCCTTCGCGAGCGAACTGGATCAGGAAGTTGCGCGGTCGGTCCCAGCGCTTGGGCCAGCCTTCGAGATAGCGAAGGAGCGTTGGCTGGTGCGAGCCGCCAAGCAGGATTCGCGGATTGCGCAAAACCAGCCCGGTGGTGATCGGGGCTAGCCGGAGAAGGGGTTGGGGACAGGTCATGGTGCATGTCTCCGCCTCGTAAGGTCCCGCTGGGCAGCGGTGAGAGGCGACACCGAACCAGCGTTTTAGCGGTATTTGGAAGCCTCTGAAGACTTCTGCGCCCCGCAAGTAGCTGACTAAATCGGCGCATGGGGCGACATCCTAGAGAAGCCCGCGCAATACTGTCAAGGCGACCACAACGCCCCGCGAGACGCCCATGAGCACCCCGCCCCTGCGCCTGTTCTTCGCCCTTCCCTGCTGCCCGCAGTTGGCCCACGAAATCGCCGACTGGCGCGCCCGGAACCCCGTTGACGGCAAACCCGTTGCACCCGGCAACCTTCACCTCACCCTCGCCTTCCTCGGCTCGCAACCCCGTGGACAGGTGGAAGCCCTGGAAGCCCTGGCGGCCAGCCTGGAACCGAGGGCGTTCACCCTGCACCTGGATCGCCTGGCGCGGTGGAAAAACGGTCTGCTGTATATGGCACCCAGTCGGATACCGCCTGCACTGACCGAACTGGAGCGCAACCTGCGCGAGCATTTGCTGGGCGCCGGATTCAGTCTTGAGACCCGCCCCTTCAAGCCCCATCTGACGCTGGCTCGCCATTGCCCGCGTCTTCCAGCGGCAAGCACCCCAACCTTCGATTGGCCAGCCACCGAGTTTTCCCTCTTCGCCTCGGAAAACACAGCCAAAGGCACCCGCTATCGCTCACTCGGGCAATGGCCGTTGCGGCCTTCGACCCCAGCCTGACGTTTCGCTGAGTAACAGGAAACTGGTCGGCATCTTAGGGTGAACGGATGTAAACATCCGCGAAAAGCCTAACCCAGAGCATCTGCCAGAATTTTGTAGCGAATGGCATGGTTCCTGCGCTCCGCCCTGCCTGAAGTGCACGCCCAGGAGGGGCGTGGCCACGCCAGGGAATGCAGTCAGGCCCTCCCACGCACAACATCGAGAGCGCACATGAAGAACAACAAGACCCTGCTCGCCCTTTGTATTGCCACCGGACTCGCTGCCTCCGAGCAAGCACAGGCCCTCTGGTTCGGTTCCAGCGGCTATACCCAGACCCGTTACCCGATCGTACTGACCCACGGCATGCTCGGTTTCGACAGCATCCTTGGCGTCGACTACTGGTACGGCATTCCCTCTGCCTTGCGCCGTGATGGCGCTCGCGTCTATGTCACGGAAGTCAGCCAGCTGAACACCACCGAAGCGCGCGGCGAAGAACTGTTGGAACAGGTGGAAGAAATCGTCGCCATCAGCGGCAGCCCCAAGGTCAACCTGATCGGCCATAGCCATGGCGGCCCGACCATTCGCTACGTGGCAGCGGTGCGCCCAGAACTGGTCGCTTCGGCTACCAGTGTCGGTGCGCCCCACAAGGGTTCCGCCACTGCCGACTTCATCCGCCAGGTGCCTCCGGGTTCCGCGGGTGAAGTAATGCTGGCGGGCATCGTCAATGGCCTGGGCACTCTGATTAACTTCCTCTCCGGCAGCGACAGTGACCTCCAGCAGAACGCCCTTGGTGCCCTGGAATCCCTCAACAGCCAGGGCGCAGCTGCGTTCAACGCACGCTTCCCGCAGGGCCTACCGACCACCGCATGCGGCGAGGGTGCCTACCAGGTCAACGGTGTGCGCTACTACTCCTGGAGCGGTACCAGCCCACTGACCAACGTGCTGGATGTCAGTGACACCCTGCTTGGCGCCAGTTCGCTCACATTCAATGGCCAAGCCAACGACGGCCTGGTAGGTCGCTGCAGCTCACACCTGGGCAAAGTCATTCGCGACGACTACCGGATGAACCACCTGGACGAAGTCAATCAGACCCTGGGGCTGACCAGCCTGTTCGAAACCGACCCGACCACCGTCTATCGTCAACAGGCCAACCGGCTGAAGAACGACGGGCTCTGAGCCCGCTTCGCGGGGCCTGCGGGCCCCGCACCTCTCCAGACTGCCGAGCGACCCCGTGAAAAAACTCCTGCTACTGTTCCCCATCGCCTTCGCCGGCGCCCTGGCCATCCTGTTGCAATGGGGCGGCAAACCGGCACCTGCTTCACCTAGCGTCTTACCAGCGCATGCAATGAGTGCAGCTCCAGCCAGTTCCCCCGTAACCACTTCGCAGGCGCTGCCAAGCCCTCTGGCCGGAGCGATCAGCACCACACCCCAGCTCGGATCACTGGCGGGGACGGAGGTGGACGGGCGCTTTCACCTCGACGCGGCTGGCAACCTGCTGATTACCGAGGACATCCGACGCATCTTCGATTACTTCCTCAGCACCCAGGGTGAAGAGTCGCTGGTCAGCAGCATTCAGCGCCTCAGAAGCCACATTACCGGGCAACTGGAAGCACCAGCGCGAGGTCAGGCCTTGGCATTGCTCGACCAATACCTGGATTACAAACGCCAACTCGTGCAACTGGAGCGCGACCTGCCGCTACTCGCCGACATCACCGCACTGCGTCATCGCGAAGCGGCAGTACAGGCTCTGCGCGCTCGCATCTTCAGCGTCGATGTCCATCAGGCCTTCTTCGCTACCGAGGAGGCCTATAACGCCTTCACGCTGCAGCGCCTGGCCATCCAGCGAGACACAGGAATGGAACCAGCCGCCAAAGCTGCAGCCATCGACCAACTACGCGCAGCCTTGCCGGAAGAGATGCAAACATTGGCCGCGAGCCAACTGCAGGCCGAACTTCGGGCCCAGGTCGGGGCGCTCCAGGCGGCAGGCGGCAGCCCTGAGCAAGTTCGCCAGCTCCGCCAGCAACTGGTGGGCGCCGAAGCGACGGCACGGCTGGAAAACCTGGACCAACAGCGCCTGCAATGGCAGCAACGGTTACAGGCCTACCTGAAGGAGAAAGGGCGTATCGAGGCCAGTGAAGGGCTGAGCCAGAGTGACAAAACGGCCGCGATCAACCGCCTGGAGGAAGAAGGATTCAATCCGCAAGAGCGCCTGCGCCTTCAGGCCGCTGCGGAATTGGCTGCGGCCAGGAAGAAGCAGCCATGAGATGCAAAAAAGGCCCGCTCAAGCGGGCCTTTTTCAACTACCTGGTACCTGGCTCAGTTGGCCAGGTTGCGGTCCAGAGACATCTTGCCGGCGCCTTCGACCAGCAACGTGGCGCTGATCAGGGCGAGAATCATGGCGTACTCGAAACCGCCGTTGGTAATGAAGAAACCGCTCGCCCAGTGCACGCTGAAGATCGCCACGATCATCGCAACGATCAGCGCCGCAGCGGCCGGACGCACCAGCAAGCCGATCACCAGGGCGAGGCCGCCGAAGAACTCTGCGCTACCTGCCATCAGAGCCATGAGGTAACCGGGAGTCAGGCCGATGCTTTCCATCCACTGCCCGGTACCCGCCAGGCCGTAACCGCCAAACATGCCAAAGAGCTTCTGTGAGCCGTGAGCCATGAAAGTCAGGCCGGTGATGACCCGCAGCAGGGTGATGCCATAGCCAGCGTTGGTGGCGAGGATGGATTTGATCGGGTTACTCATCGAGGTGTTCCTTGTGTTGTGGGAGTCGATGAACAGAAGCTTAGTAGAATTATTTGATATTAAAACCGGAAAATTCTCACCGACTTCATCGAGTAATTCGATTATCTTCGAGTCTTACCGACCGCTTTCGAAGGCTCCAGTAGATAACGCTCGCGATCGAAGGCCAGGTAGTACTTGTTCACGCTGTTGACGTAGGTCACCACGCCCATCCCGGCCTGTTCGGCAGCAATGCGCTCCACCTGGAAGAACCACTGGTTGGGATTCAGTCCCCGCCGCCGGGCTTCGGCGCGCATCCCCTGGACCCGTTGCGGGCCAAGGTTGTAGGCAGCGAGAACGAAGGCCATTCGCTCGCGGTCATCTAGCTGCGCGCTGGAGAAGAAACTGCGGCGCAGCTTGGCCAGGTACCTGGCTGAGGCCTGCACATTATTGTCGAGCTTGTGGATGTTCCCTACGCCAACGCTGCTCGCTGCGCCCGGCGTGATCTGCATCAGCCCGGTGGCTCCGCCTGCCCCCTTGGCGGCCGGATTCAGGCTGGACTCCTTGTAGGCGAGCGCCGCGAGGCTGAGCCAGTCGAAATCATGCTGGTCGGCGTAGCGCTGCAGCACCGGGCGCACGCGTTCGAGCCGCTGGCGCTCAGTGCGGGCAAGTGGGTTGTGGACCTTGTAGAGACGACGATAGACGCGCTGGAACGCCGCATCCTGGT
Source organism: Pseudomonas sp. JS3066 (assembly GCF_036328175.1). NCBI lineage: Bacteria > Pseudomonadati > Pseudomonadota > Gammaproteobacteria > Pseudomonadales > Pseudomonadaceae > Pseudomonas > Pseudomonas sp. JS3066. The sequence goes on along the minus strand of NZ_CP143312.1, from coordinate 1,999,464 downwards.
CTTCAGGTGCGCGGTACCCATCGAGGAAACGGTCGACGCTGGCCCGCAACGTCGGCGCATCACGACGAACGAACCAGGTCATATCACCCTGCCGGTCGAGCACCAGGTGTTTGTCCAGGCGCAGCTTCGGCATCACCTTGGCCCAGCGCTCGGCAATCGGCTGCTCCACCGCCGTCAGCGGGAAAATGCCGGCCTGGACCATCTCCAGCACATCTTCCACCGCCAGGGTCGAGTCGACCCATTCGATGACGATGGGCGCAAGCTTGCGCGCCGCCAGCTTCTCGTTCACTGGGCGCAACGCCTCGCCCGCGGCGCTGCCGACCGGTAACGCGATGCTGCGACCGGACAACTGCTCCAGGCGCTGGTAACGACGCTGCCCTTGCCGGCTGACCAACACCAGCGGTACATCCTTGCGCAGTGGCGCACTGGCGCTGATGTTGGCGCCAATGCCCTGGTTGACCAGTTCACCTGGCGCCACCAGATCACCTTCGCCCCGCTGCAACGCAGCCAGCAACTGATCCTTGGCCTTTGGGATGATCTTCAGCTTGATTTCACGCCCATCACGGGCATTTCGATTGAGGTACTGCTCGAAGGCCCGGATACGGTGGTACTCGACTCCGACCGGTTCGCCCTTGACCTCGCCAGAGCTGTTACGGCTCTGGTTCACCAGCACCTTGAGCACGCCACTACGGCGGATCTGGGCCAAGTCGCGGGCTTCGGCCGGCTGCTGCCAGACTTCCGGCGGCCCAGCCAGGCGAGCGCTTGCCGTGAAAGGCAGCAACGCCAGCAGGCAGAGCAGCAGCAACGGTCGCGTCATCAATTCTCCAGGGACTGGCGGGACGTCAGCGCGCACCCGAACGTGTAGAGTTGCTGCGCCGCGAAACCTTGGCTGGCGAGCGAGGGGCGCGGAGATTGTCACAGCTACGCGCCTGACGCCAGTCAAAGCGTGGTATTGACTTCAACATAAGGCGCCAAGTTCCTGTATAGATTGGTTTTTTTAATTGTTTCGAGCATTGTTCCGCGGCTCTGCTCCAATCCGAGGTAGCACCATGCAACTCATCGACATCGGCGTCAATCTGACCCACCCCAGCCTAGCCCGCGACGTCCGCGCCCTGCTGGAACGTGCGCAGGCCGCCGGCGTTCACCAAATGGTGCTGACCGGCACCAGCCTGGATGACAGCGAAAAAGCCCTGCTTGTCGCTGAGCAACTGGATGAAAGCGGTCGCCTGCTGTTCAGTACGGCCGGTGTCCACCCCCATGAGGCCAGCAACTGGAACAGCGATAGCCAGCGGCAACTCCGGGCGCTGCTGGGCGAAGCCCGAGTGCGGGCCGTGGGCGAATGTGGCCTGGATTTCAATCGCGATTTCTCGCCACGCCCGCAGCAGGAGAAGACCCTCGAAGAACAACTCGCCCTGGCCGCCGAACTGGGCAAGCCGGTGTTTCTCCACGAGCGAGACGCCGATGAACGCCTGCTGGCCATCGTGCGGGAGTTCCGCGATCAGCTCAGTGCCGCCGTGGTGCACTGTTTCACCGGCGAGAAGCGCGCCCTCTACGGCTATCTGGACCTCGACCTGCATATCGGCATCACCGGCTGGATCTGCGATGAGCGTCGCGGTACCCATCTGCATGCCCTGGTGCGCGACATTCCCCGTGGCCGGTTGATGCTGGAAAGCGATGCGCCGTACCTGCTGCCACGAAGCCTGCGCCCTAAACCCAAACACGGCCACAACGAACCGGCCTTCCTGACCGAAGTCCTGCGGGAAGTCGCCCTGCATCGTGGCGAAAGCCATGAAGAACTCGCCCAGCACACCACTGATTGCGCACGCGCCTTCTTCGGGCTCCCGGCCATCGACTGAGTCAGGCAATCAGGTTCCTTCTTGATTCGGATCAAATCTGGTAGGAATTTTCCGTCAGAAAATAATGGCACCTTGCCAATACTGTCCGAGCCATAAGAAGAACATCATGGGTACCTGGATTCGCGATATCTCCCTGAAATACAAGTTCTGGGCCGTCAATGCGGTGGCCTTCTGCACCACCCTCCTGCTGGTTCTGCACGCACTTTACCTAGAGCAGCAGGGCCGCGCGGAAGACGCTCGCAATGCTGCTGCGACCCAGGCCCAGCTGCTGAAATCCTGGCCAACCGCCGAGCCCCTGCCCTCATTGCCCGGCGTCATCGCCTTCAACGCAGGTAGCGCCCCGCAATTACCCGGTGGCCAGTCTCTGGCCCGCGCCAATGGCTGGGTGGAGCTGGAGCACGACGGTCTGTTCGGCAGCAACCCCGCCATCGGCGCCCAGGTGTTCGATCGCACTGACGGTCAGCGCGTCGCCGTGCTGGCCAGCAGCCCGAGCATGGCCCAGTTGCTGGGCGCCCGCGCTGGGGAATACGCAATCTCCGTGTTCCTGCTGATGGTCGCCCTGCTGGCAGCTTCACAGTTGCTGATCCGTTTCCTGCTGAGCCACCTCAACACCCTCAAGGACGTGATGCTCCACGTCGAACGCAGCGGCGATCTTTCCGCCCGCGTACCGCTGGACAGCCGAGATGAAGTGGGCCAGATGGCCAACGCCTTCAATGCCATGCAAGCCGGCTATGGACGCGTGGTCGGCACCGTTGCCCAGGCCGTGGCCCGCCTCGACGAAGGCGCCGCACGCCTTGCCGGCAGCATGGGCGAGGTGCGCCAGGGCATGCTCGGCCAGCAGAGCGAAACCGATCAGGCCGCCACCGCCATCAATGAAATGTCCACTACCGTGCACCACATCGCCCAGCATGCGGCGGACACCCGCGACCAATCGCAGAATGCCGATCAGCTTGCCGGTGCCGGCCAACTGGTGGTGGAACGGGTCGAACATTCCATCACTGGGCTTTCATCCGGCGTGCAACAAACCGCGGAGACGATTCAGCGCCTGGCCGAGGACAGCCAGAAGATCAGCGGCGTCGTCAACGTCATTCACGGCATCGCCGAGCAGACCAACCTGCTGGCGCTGAACGCTGCCATCGAAGCCGCGCGTGCCGGGGAAATGGGCCGCGGGTTCGCTGTCGTGGCAGACGAAGTGCGCAACCTGGCCAGGCGCGTGCAGGACTCAACCGACGAGATCACCAGCATGATCGGCGCTCTCCAGGCCGGTACTCGCGACGCCGTGGAGTTCATGCGCGAAAGCTCGATCAAGGCCAACGATTGCGTGCACGCCGCCCAAGAGGCTGGCGCCGCCCTGGCCGCCATCACCGGCGCGGTCGCCCAGATGCGCGAAAGCAATACCCAGATCGCGGTGGCTGCCGAGCAGCAGAGCCAGGTGGCCGAGGAAATGACCCGCGCCGTGGTAGGGATTCGCGACGTTACCGAACTCACCGTCAGTCAAACCGTGGAATCTGCCGCCACCAGCAATGAACTGGCGGAACTGGCTAGCGAGCTGTCCCAGGCGATTCGCCAGCTCAAGCTAAGCGCCTGAAAGTTCCGCCCCACGCTATCCGCTCCATAGGGAGAAGGCATTCGCCGGCCCATCAGGGCCGGTCTATGCTGCCGACATCCCCTCAAGGAGCCGGACATGGGCAAACGACTTCCCAACCTGCATGCATGGCAATGGCGGACCTATTCCGACAATCACCAGCATCCAGCCAACCTGATCCTGCATGTGATTGCCGTACCGCTGTTCATCGTCGCGGCCATTACCCTTGTCTACGGACTGTTCAGCCTGAGCTTTCGGCCGTTCGTGCTGGGAATCATCGGCATTGTCGCCTCCCTGGCACTGCAGGGACGCGGGCACAAGCTGGAAGCGGTAGCACCGGAACCCTTCAGCGACCGCAAGGACGCCGTTGGCCGACTGCTGGTGGAGCAGTTCCTCACGTTCCCTCGCTTCCTGCTCAGCGGCCAATGGTGGCGCAACTGGCGCAAGAAAAAGCACTGAGCCATCAGAGTCGACCCGGACTCCGGCTCGTGGACATCAAGAGGTCTACCCGAACTAAAAGGTCCTGTTTCGCCGCAGGGTGCGCCATACGCACCGGCTCGCGCTCGGAGGTAGGACAATCGCGGCCCAATCTCCGCTGGTGCGCGCGGCGCACCCTACAGATGACCCCCACCCTCCTTGCACGACCTGCACAGGGCGATCAGCCGAACACCACCACGGTCTGCCGACTCATCGCCACCAGGTCGCCGTCCGGCGTCCACAGGGCCGCCGCCGCATGGCCGTAACCATCGCTGGCGTGCTCGATGCGCGCGCGATACCTGCACCAGTCATGGGTATCCAGCTTCGGTAGCGGCTGCACGAACTCGATGGTCCAGGTCAAAGTGCTGCCCGGTGCGGGTGTTGGCAGGTGCGGTACGGTGGCCGGCGGCCACGCGTCCACCAAGGCCAGCAGATGTGCCTCGGTGACAGGCTCCCGCTCCACTTCGCCACGAAAACGTACCCAACCGCCCATGTCGCGTTCGCGGCTCCCGGAAAACGGCATGCCGCCGATGGCCCAGCGCATGGCCAGGTGACGGGTGAATTCCGGTGTAACACCAGGAATGAAGGGCAGTTCGAAGCAATCTGCCGCGGGCTTCATGTCGGGTGCTGGCTCAGCGGCCATCTGCACCACCGACTGACGCGAGCCGCCGAAGCTGCCCTGCACCAACGCCACTACCTGACCCTTCTGCACCACACGGCAGAACACCTGGCTCACTGCCTTGCCTTCGCGCAGCAGCTCGGCCTCGAAGCTGGCAGGCACTTCGGGCTCCAAAGGGCCGACGAAAGTCGTGGCCAGGGATCGCACCGGCCGGCCCGGCTCGACCTTCGCGCGCATGGCTTCGAACGCCAGCGCCGCAACCACACCACCGAAGGCGGCCCGCCCCTGTCCCCAGGTGGCAGGCACCACGATCTCATTCGGATTGCTGCGCGCCGCCTGGATCAGTTCGGAGAATAATTTCATCTGGAGTCCCTGTAGTGAATCGCTCAGTCGGCGATCTTAGGGCATTGCCCCACAGGCTCGAAAGGCGCGTCGCAAGGCTGCCGCGCCAACGCCGATGGGATACCCGCCATGGGCGAATCAGGCCAGTCGCCGCAGCAGCTTCTCCAGTACCCGGTCCGAACGGACTTCAGCGGCATGCAACGCCACCTGCCACCCACGAATTCGCGGGCGCAGGTCAGGCTCCTGGTCCGCACGGCCCAACCACTGCAGGTTGTCATGCCATTTGCCCAGCGCGGATTGCGCACCCACCAGCAGCCGCCGGGTCTTGGGCGACAACTCGATCAAGTCCGGGTAAGCGTCCACGCCGTAGCGCAGGCGCTTGATCAGCAGCCGCAGGCGATGACGGTCGTGGGCGGGATCCTGGAGCGCCTGTACGAGACGGCGGTGACTCTTGCCAAGGGATTTGGCCACTGTCCTGCACAACCCCTTCAGCAGCCCCTCGCGATCGTACACACGCATCAGATGGGGCCAGGCTTCGAGCACCAGGAACAGGCGAGCGAGCTCCGGGGCCAGCAGAAACTGTGCATAGCCAAGGTGCCGAGCGCGTTCCCGGCCCGGAGTCAGGCGATCCAGACCGTGACTGCGCAACTCGATGATCAGCACTTCCAGATCCCGCAATGGCCCGCTCAGACTTGCCAGATCGGCAGCCGCCTGGTTCAGCACGTCGACTGCCGGCAACCCGCGAAAAGGACGCAGCAAGCTACGCAGGCGCCTGGTTGCAACGCGCAGGTCATGCAGGGCCTCGTCATCCGTACCCGCGGCCAGCCGCTCGGCACAGGCATGCATGCGAACCTCCAGACCAATGACTTGGGCGATCAGGTCATCCAGCATTCCGGCCATCTTCTAGCTCTCCAGGGGTCAGGCGCGCAGGCGACTACGGCAGTACTCAGCATGGATCATCCGCGCGCACCGCGCAGGCGCCAGGGCAATGCCTTACGCAGGGCGCGCAGGTGCCTGGCCGGATCGGACGTCCACTGGCTGGCATATCGGCTAGCCTCGAAGGCTGCGAGGAAGGCGCGGATCTGCGCCGCCTGCCGGGGCAGCTCGCGGCTTGCACGCTCAGCGAAGGCGCGCGGCCCTTCGCCCTTGCCACGCACTACGCCATGGCGCGCCAGCAATTGCTCGAAAACCTGGAACTGACGCAACTGGGGGTCGGGCTCACGTCGCCATGGCGCGAACAGAAACAAGGCCAGCAGCGCCATCAGCACTGCTCCGGCACCGACCAGGCCCAGGCCGAGCGAGCGCCCATCCAGGGTGCCGAACCAGCGCCGCACAAGCTCCATCTGCGCCTCTCCCTGGTAGCCCAGTACCCAGCGCTGCCAGCCGTAGTTGAGATTGTCCCAGGCCAATCGCACCTCGTTCAGCCAGGCCAGCTGTCGAAAGCGCAGAGGTGAAAGGGGTGACCCCTCGAGGAAGCTCTGCTCGCTGGCCACGGCATCTTCAAGGCCACGCTCGATGCGGCTCGGCGCCACTTGGAAAGTTGGATCGACGCTGATCCAGCCGCGTCCCGGTAGCCAGTATTCCACCCAGGCGTGAGCGTCGAACTGATGCACCAGCACGTAGTTGCCGGCAGGATTGAGTTCGCCACCCTGATACCCGGCCACCACCCGCGCGGGAATGCCGGCGGCTCGCAGGACGAAGGTCATGGCGCCTGCATAATGGGCACAGAACCCCCTGCGGGTATCGAAGAGAAACGCATCAATATTGTCCTCACCCAGCGGCGAAGGCTTCAGGGTGTAGACGTAAGGCTCGCGATTGAAATGCGCGAGCAGTGCATCCACCAGCTGTTGCGGCTCAGCGTACTGCCGCTTGAGCTCCCCGGCCCAGGCCCGCGTTCGCGATTCACCTGCCTCTGGCAGCTGCAGGGCCCTGCGCAAGGCATCGGGGTTGCCATCAGGTTCGCGTACCGCCTTAGGCCAGGAGGTGACCTGGTAGAGCAGCGGGCGATCGACCGGCGTGCGGCGCTCGAGGCGGAAGTCCGCCCGCGGGCGCACACCCTCCTCGCCCGTCTCGGCCACATCCAGGCCAAACAGCCACGGCCTGCCGCTGGGCTGCATGACAATGCTGTAGCGCAGTGGCTCACCTTCCCGACGCCAGACCGCCTCCTGGCCGAACTGGGAAGTGAGAGATTGGGACCAGCGGCGCCCATCGAATCGCTCAAGGGTCAGCGCGCGCCAGTAGAGCTGGCTCATGGGCGGCACCGGACCTTCGAAGCTGGCGCGGAAAGTCAGGTCGCCGGAGCGGCTGAGTTCGGCGATATCCGCTGGACTCATCGCATCCGCCAGGCCGGTAACCCCCTTGTCACTCGGCAGGGGCAGCGACCACAGCGGCCCCAGGCGCGGAAAGAACATGAACAGCAACAGCATCAGCGGCACCGCCTGTAGCAACAGGCTGCCCGCCGCCTTCAACGGCACCAGCGGGCGTTCAGCGAAGCGGCTCTGCTGCAACCCCACCAGGGAGGCCAGCAATGCGCAAAGGGGCAGCAGGCTGTAGAGCCCGGCCAGCATGCCGTCGTTGAACAGATAGGCGGTGACCTGCGTGAAGAACCCGAGGAGCACCAGCACCAAGGCATCACGCTGGGTGCGCAGTTCCACCAGTTTGAGGATGAACACCGCCACCAGCAGCACGACCGCCGCCTCCAGCCCAACCAGCGTGCCCCTGGAGAAGAATACGCCCAGCGCGACCGCGAGGATCAGCGCGGCCTTGATCGTGCCGCTGGGGTACTGCGCACGCATGCGGAATATCTGGATGCGCCATCCAGCACAGCCCAACCACATTGCAATGATCCACAACGGCAGGTAGGGCAGATGCGGCAGGATCACCAGCACCTGCGCCACCAGCAGCCAGGTCAGGCCGATCCGGGTAATGGGCAGGCCGGCCTTCATCGCGCCCCCCCGAACAGGGCCAGGGCCCGCAGGCAGGCTTCGCGGTGGGCATCACCGGTGTCGGCGCCCAGCTCCTGGCCCCCCAGGCGCAGGCCGAAGGGTTGGCCACGGGAAGAAAACTGCAACACCCAGTAGCAGAGCAGACCCAACCGCTGCTCCAGATCGCCGTCCAGCCGATCGAGGTCGAGCCAGACATCACGCCCGGCCAGGGCGGCGAAGTCCTTTACGAACAGCCCCTGGCCGCGAGAAAAGGCCTTCCAGTGCAAGCGGCGACGCGAATCGCCCGGCTGGTAGGCGCGCAGCCCCTGGTAGTCGTCCGCCCCGGCACCGAGCACATGCTGGCCGTCGTCGCCGTCATCATCGCCACGGCCAGGCATCAGCGGCAGATCGCCCTCCAGCGGGCGCGGATAGACCAACAGGGCCTGGTCCAGATCCACCCAGCTCCACGCCACCAGCAACCCGAGCGGATAACGGCTTTCGACGCGCAGGCGTCGGGGCCGCAGCCAGCCACGCCGTCCGGTAGGCAAGTGCAACTCCACCTCGCAGGCGCCATTGGCGGCTACGTCCTGCACCTGCAACGGCAAGGGCGGCCAACCCAGCGCGACGGCCTGGTGCTCCCGGCCGCTGCTTTCCAGCGTGACGTGGAAGTGCGCTTGCTCGCCGAGGAAAACGGGCGCACCACCCGCTGCCTTGAGGTTCAGCCCCGAAAGGTTGCGGAAGGTGTGCAGGATGGCCACCAGGAATACCGACAGCAACAGGAAAGTCAGCGCGTAGGCCAGGCTGTTCTGGTAGTTGATCGCCACCAGCAGCATTGGCACCAGGGCTAGCCCGAAAGCGGCTCCGGCGCGGGTTGGCAAGATGAAAATCCGTCGCTGATCGAGACGTACCTGGTTCGCTGGCGGGATGCGGCGCGCCAGCCAGCGATCGACCTGGACTTCCAGCATCAGAGAGCCGGCACTTCGCGCAGCAGCCACTGCACCAGCGCGCCACCGCCATGTCCGGATGGATCGGCGCGCTCGCGCAGGCGATGGCCGACTACCGAAGGCAGAACCGCCTGGACATCTTCCGGTATCACATAATCGCGCCCTGCCAACAGGGCCCAGGCACGCGCAGCGGAGAGCAACGCCAAACTGGCGCGGGGCGACAGCCCCCAGGCGAACTGCGGTTGGCTGCGGGTGGCATCCACCAGGCGCAACACGTAATCCACCAGCGCGTCGCGAGCCACCACCTTGGGCACTTCGGCCTGGATAAGCCCCAGCTCGGCGTGGGTGAAAATGGGTTCCAGGCGCGGCAGCAGCTCACGCCGCGCCTCGCCTTGCAACAATGCCTTCTCCGCCGCCCTGGCCGGATAGCCGAGGGACAGGCGCATGAGGAAGCGGTCCAGTTGCGACTCCGGCAAGGCGAAGGTACCGCCTTGGCTGGCCGGGTTCTGCGTGGCGATGACGAAGAAGGGTTCCGGCAGCGGGCGCGTGGCCCCCTCGATGGTCACCTGCCCTTCCTCCATGGCTTCCAGCAACGCGCTCTGGCTCTTGGGAGTGGCGCGGTTGATCTCATCGGCCAGCACCAGCTCGGCGAACACCGGCCCCGGGTGGAAGACGAACTGGCTGCTGTCCTTGTCGAACACCGAGGTGCCAAGGATGTCACCGGGCAGGAGGTCCGAGGTGAACTGGATGCGCTGGAAGCTCAGCCCCAGCACCTTGGCCAGGGCATGGCCCAGGGTGGTCTTGCCCATACCGGGCAGGTCTTCGATCAACAGGTGTCCACGGGCCAGCAGGCAGGTCAGGGCCAGGCGTACCTGTGCTTCCTTGCCCAGCACTACCTGATTGACCGCGTGCAGACAGGCATCCAGTTTGGTTCGCATTCGTCGCTCCCTGTGCAATGCGACGATGCTACTGGCAGGGCGGGTAATGGCAAAGCGCCCGGCAAACTTTACTCATGAAACTGTGCGTCAGCTCGCTGCGCCAGCCTCGGCATGCAGGTCGCCGGTCAGGAAGGCCGCGCCCTCGCAGAACAGGTGCGGATAAACCTCGGCAAGGTGATCGAAGAACAGTTGCTCAGGCAGGTCAGCGAACTGGCCGTGGTCCGCCAGGTATTCCATGTAGCGCTCGCCCTGGCTGTTGAAGGGGTGGAAAACGCTGTCCTGGCGTCCGTCGAACTCCAGCGGAGGCACCTTGAACAGCCGGCACAGCGCCAGGTTGAAAGCCGGTGTGGCCTTGACCCAGCGGCCGTCGAGGTGCAGCTCGGTGTAACCGTGCATGGCGAACACCTCGCTGCGCAGGAGCTCCAGCAGTCGGGGCGTGGCCAGGTGGTTGCGCACGTCGGCGAGACCAATGCGTGCAGGGATGCCGCAATGCCGCGCGCATGCCGCCAGCAGGATCGCCTTGGGCACGCAGTAGGATTCGCCCGCCCCCAGAGCATGGCTGGCCTTCAGAGTCTGCGGGTCCCGGCTGAATACATAAGGGTTGTAGTGGATCTCGTCGCGCACCGCGCGGTACAGGCTGACAGCTTGATCGATTGGGTCGCGGCTTGCCCCACGGTGCATTTCCGCGAACTCGACCACCAGGGTGTGGTCACTATCAACAAAGCGGCCGGGCTCCAGGAAGTGCTGCATGGCGTGTTCTCCTGCGGGTAAGTCGCAAGTCTATCCAGCGCCCCGCCGCCCCGGGTACGACATACCGGCCAAGCTCGCCGTTCCTGTCGCCATGGCCATGGTTGGCGATTAGTCTCGTGACGGCCCCTCGCCGCCATCAAGGAGGATCGACCATGCTGTTGCTCTGGATACTTGCCCTGGGCCTGGGCGTCGCCTATCTCGCCCACCGCCGCATAGCCCCCCTGCCCGCGCTGGCCTTGGTGGCCGGTTATCTGGTGCTGATGGGGCTGTTCGGCCATTCACCCGGCTGGCTGCTGCTGGTGTTCTGGCTGCTCTGGCTGGCTGTCGCGCTGCCCCTGGCGTTGCCCGGGCCACGTCGGCAATGGCTCAGCTCACCGCTCTTTTCCTGGTTCCAGCGAGTGCTGCCGCCCATGTCCGAGACCGAGCGCGACGCCATCGAGGCCGGCACCGTCTGGTGGGACGGCGAGCTGTTCAGCGGACGTCCAGACTGGCGCAAGCTCCTGGACTCCCCTCGCCCGCAGTTGACCGAAGAGGAGCAGGCCTTCCTCGACGGTCCTACGGAAGATCTCTGCGCCATGGTTAGCGACTGGGAGATCGGCCAGAAGCTCGACCTCCCGCCTGAGGCCTGGGAGCACATCAAGAAGCACGGGTTCTTCGCCCTGATCATCCCGAAGGAGTACGGCGGCAAGGGCTTTTCCGCCTACGCCCACTCCCAGGTTGCAATGAAACTCGCGACGCGTAGCGGCGACCTGGCTTCGACCGTGATGGTGCCCAATTCTCTCGGCCCCGCCGAACTGCTGCTGCACTACGGCACTGACGAGCAGCGCCGGCACTACCTGCCACGTCTTGCGAGCGGCGAGGACATTCCCTGCTTCGCCCTTACCGGGCCACTCGCCGGCTCGGATGCCGGTGCCATGCCGGACGTCGGCATCGTCTGCAAGGGCCAGTGGCAGGGAGAGGACGTGATCGGACTGCGTCTGACCTGGGAAAAGCGCTACATCACGCTCGGTCCAATAGCCACTTTGCTGGGCCTGGCCTTCAAGGCCCACGATCCGGACCATCTGCTGGGCGATGAAGAAGATCTTGGCATCAGCCTCGCGCTCATCCCGACGGATACCTCCGGCGTGGAGATCGGCCGGCGCCACCTGCCTTTGGGCGCGGCCTTCATGAACGGGCCGAACTCTGGCAAGGACGTGTTCGTGCCCCTGGACTTCGTCATCGGTGGCCAGGCCATGCTCGGCAAAGGCTGGATGATGCTGATGAATTGCTTGTCGGTAGGCCGCTCCATTTCCCTCCCCGCCGCCTCAACCGGTGCCGCCAAGTTCACCAGCCTGGTAACGGGCCAGTACGCCCGCATACGCGAACAATTCAACGTACCCCTGGCGGCCTTCGAAGGCATTCAGGAAGCCTTGGCGCGTATTGCCGGCAACGCCTGGCTGATGGACAGCGCGCGCATCCTCACTGCCAGCGCGGTGGATCTGGGCGAGAAGCCTTCGGTGCTGTCGGCCATCCTGAAGTACCACCTGACCGAGCGCGGCCGCGAATGCATCGGCCACGCGATGGACGTACATGGCGGCAAGGGCATCATCCTCGGGCCGAACAACTACCTGGGGCGCGCCTGGCAGGGAGCGCCCATCTCCATCACGGTCGAAGGCGCCAACATCCTCTCGCGCAACCTGATGATATTTGGCCAGGGCGCGATCCGCTGCCATCCGTTCGTGCTCAAGGAAATGGCCCTGGCCGGCCGCCAAGATCGTGACCAGGCGCTGGAGGAGTTCGACCAACTGTTACTGCGGCACATCGGTTTCGCCGTGGGCAACGCAGCCAGCAGCCTGCTGCTCGGTCTCAGCCTTGGCCGTCTTGGCGACGCGCCCGGCGACAATCTCTGCCGTCCCTACTTCCGCGCCCTCGATCGGCTGGCAGCTGCCTTCGCCCTGCTCGCCGACTGCAGCATGCTATTGCTTGGCGGCGAGCTGAAACGTCGTGAGCGGCTTTCCGCGCGACTGGGCGACGCCCTGAGCTACCTCTACCTGGCATCGGCGGCTCTCAAGCGCTATCACGACCGCGACTACCCCGAACACCTGCAACCACTGGTGCGCTGGGCACTGGAGGAAAGCCTGGGCAAGGCCGAGCAGGCCCTGGACGGACTGCTCGACAACTTCCCAAATGCCTTCATGGGCGGCCTGCTGCGAGTACTGGTGTTCCCCCTCGGCCGTCGCCATCCCGGCCCCTCGGATGAGCTGGACGCCGAAGTCGCCGGAGTGATCGGCCGCGACCGGGGAGATCCGGCGCTGGAGGAGCTGCTCGCAGGCTGCTACCGCCCGCAATCCGCCGAAGACCCAGTAGGCGCGCTGCAGCAGGCTGTCGACCTGGCCGACAACTGCCAGCCCTCGCAGCGCAAGCTGCAACAAGCGGTCAAGGCGGGCAGCCTGAAACCCGCCACGGATGAGTCCCTGGTGGACGCAGCCTTGGCCGCGGGACTGATCGATGCCGCCGGAGCCACGCAGTTGCGTGCCCTCGAGGCGGCACAGCGGCGAGTCATAGACGTCGACGATTTCAGCAAGGACGAACTCGCGCCCAGCGCGGGCAAGATTCGCTGAGCCCGCAGGCAGGACAGCCGGCGCGGCGGGCCTTATACTCCCGCGCCCGATCCAGTTTCAGGAAAGTCCGCCATGTCCAATCCCTATCTCGACCACCATCTCGCCCTGCTCGCGCACCTGCGCGGCATCCTGGTCGCCCTGGGCGAGGCGGAGCAGGTTCCCGAGGAGAACCATGCGCTCTTCGTCGAGCGCTTCGACGACCTGATGGGCGAGCTCCCGCGCGACCCGGAAGGCAGCCTGTACCTTGGCCAGGACCTGATCAGCCAGGTCTTCCATCGCTACCCGCAGATCGCCCACCTGGTCCCACGCGATCTCCTCTGGTTCTTCGGCGGCGACTGCCTGCACTTCATGCCCGACGAAGAAATCGACCTGTTCCAGCGCCTCGATGAGCGCCGCTACGAAGCCGAACAGAACGGCGAGCCGTTCGATTGGAACCTGGAGAAGCGGTTGCTGGCCCTGCCGGAAGACAGCAACAAGCACTGACACCTGCCGGGGCGGCACTCTCTGCCGCCCCATCTTCGCGCCGAATTTCGCCACCCATCGCCCGCCTTCCCGACACAATTGCGGCAAGGTGCCAGCCTCTGCCATCATTGCGAATCATTCGTAAACACTCTTTCAAGTACTTCTCAATGAGGTCAGCGTGTCGGTCGGTAATTCCGCAAATCCGCAACTGGTAGGGCTGCTTTACCGAGACCATCGTGATTGGCTGTTCCACTGGCTTCGCAAGACGGTGCAATGCCCCCATCGCGCCGAAGACGTGAGCCAGGACACCTTCGTCCGCCTGCTCGCACGGACCGACCTGCAACCTCCCCGTGAACCCCGTGCCCTGCTGGCTACCATTGCCCGCGGGTTGCTGGTGGATCAATTCCGTCGCAATGACCTGGAACGCGCCTACCTGGACGAACTGGCCCAGGCTCCGCAGGACCTGCACCCAAGCCCCGAGGAACAGGCACTGATCCTGGAAAGCCTGCGTGAAATCGATCGTCTGCTTGGCCAGCTGTCCAGCAAGGCGCGTGCCGCGTTCCTCTACAACCGCCTCGACGGCCTGGGCCACGCCGAGATCGCCGAACGCCTGGACGTTTCCCCGTCACGGGTTCGCCAGTACCTGGCCCAGGGTATGCGCCAGTGCTACATCGCGCTTTACGGAGAGCCAGCATGAGCCGGGTATCCGCGCGTGCGCTGGACGAGGCGATTGCCTGGCAGCTTTGTCTGGATTCCGGTGAGGCGACCGACCGCGAGCGGCATGAATTCCGCCGCTGGCTAGGTGCCCACCCGGAGCATGCCCAAGTGTGGCAACAACTTTCCGGCATCGATCAGCAACTGGCAGCAGCAGCCTCCGCCCACGCCCGTCGCGCGCTGTTGCGCGGCGGTGGCGTACGACGGCGCAGCCTGCATCGCCTCTCAGGCAACGCCCTGGCTCTCGTACTCGCAGTGGGCCTTGGACTCGGCCTTTTGGCCCAGCAGCGCCCACTGGGCGATTACCTGGCCGATGAAATGACGGCCAACGGCGAGCACCGCGAACTGCGCCTGGCGGACAACAGCCTCGTGCAGCTCAACAGCCGTACAGCCCTGGATATCGACTTCGACGGACCACAGCGTCGCCTCTACCTGCGCAGGGGTGAGATCCTGGTGAAGACCGGTCACGACGACCCGCGCCCTTTCATCATCGAGACCAGCCAGGGCCGCCTGCAGCCTCTCGGCACTCGCTTCCTGGTGCGCCGCACGGGTGAGGCGACCCAACTGATCGTGCTGGAGTCCGCCGTGGCGGCAAGACCGCACAACGGCTCGGTCGAGCGCGTGGTCCGCGCTGGCGAACAGGTCTGGATCGATAGCGAGCACCTTGGGCCCACGCGCGCTGCTCCTGTTGGCGCCGAGGCCTGGAGCCGCGGACTGTTGGTAGCGGAGGACATGCCGCTGCCCCAGCTGATCGACACCCTGAGCGAGTACCACAGCGGTTATCTGGGCCTGGACCCGGGCCTGGACAATCTGCGCATCAGCGGCGTCTTCCCGCTCAACGAAAGCGACAAGGCCCTGGCCGCCCTGCCCCCCAGCCTCCCCGTGAGCATCGAACGCATCGGTCACTGGTGGACACGCGTGGTACCCGCGAAGGACTGAAAACCGCAAGGTGGGCAGAGCCGCGCTGCCCACCTCGAAAAATCACGCCCAGGGACGGGGAGAAAAGTTTTTGGCGTCCCCCTGTCACTTTTCGATTCTCGCTCGGCAAGAAGGCATTGAGACGATTTCTCACTTAGGAGATATTCGCAATGCAACTTGCTTCCGCGACCTTCCGCCACACCCTGATGGCGCTGGCCATCACAGTCGGCAGCCTGGCCAGCCAGGCCCAGGCAGAAACGTATCAGCTGCCCTCCGCGCCGCTGGCGAGTACCCTGAACCGTATCGCGGCCGATGCCGGCATCGTTCTGAGCGTCGATCCCGCCCTGACCGCAGGCAAGACCGCCCCCTCCGTGCAAGGCGACCTGAGTCCGCTGCAGGCGTTGTCCGTGGCGCTGCAGGGCAGCAACCTGCGCCTGGTGCAGAACGGTTCCGATAGCTACAGCCTGGCGCCCGTGGCCGACGAGGCGATGAGCCTGCCGGATGTGAACATCGACGGTAACCGCAGTTACGAAACCGCCTGGGACCCCACCACCGGAATGGTGGCCACGCGCACCGCCGCTGGCACCAAGACCGACACGGCGATCAATGAAATTCCCCGCTCGATCTCGGTCATCACCCGTGAGCAGCTCGACTCGCGCCCCACCCTCAGCCTGAACGATTCGCTGCGCTACACCGCCGGCGTGATGAGCAGCGGTTACGGTTCCGACTCCCGCGCCGACTGGCTGAAGGTGCGTGGCTTCGTGCCGACCCAGTTCCTCGACGGCCTGCCCCTGCCGGTGGGTTCCTTCGCCAACCCGAAGATCGAGCCCTGGAACCTGGAGCGCATCGCTGTTCTGCGCGGCCCGGCATCCTCCGTTTACGGCCAGACTCCGCCCGGCGGCCTGCTGGACATGGTCAGCCGCCGCCCCCAGGCCGAGCAGGCCAACGAGGTTGAGCTGCAGGCTGGCAGCAACGAGCACAAGCAAATCAATTTCGACAGCACCGGCAAGATCGACGACGAGGGGCAGTTCCTCTATCGCGTGAGTGGCACCGTGCGCGACAGCAACTCGCCCGTCGACCATATCCCGGACAAGCGCTACAACATCGCGCCGAGCCTGACCTGGAACATCAACGACGACACCAGGCTGACGTTCCTCTCGCAGTACACCCGCGACGATACCGGTATCACTGGCCAGTTCCTGCCTCTGCAGGGCACCAAGATCGACTCGCCGTTCGGCAAGATCTCGCACCACAAGAACCTGGGCGAGCCGGACTGGGACTTCTACGACCGCACCTACTACGCGCTGGGCTACTCCTTCGAGCATCGCTTCAACGATGTCTGGCAGTTCCGCCAGAACCTGCGCTACACCAAGAGTGACCTGGAGTTCCAGGCAGTGAACGTCTCCACCTTCAACACGGTCGACGCCGACGGCAACGTCAGCCGTGAATCCGGCATCGTCGATGAGGACATCAGCCAGTTCGCCGTGGACAACAACTTCCAGGCCGACTTCAGCACTGGCGAACTGGACCACACGCTGCTGCTCGGACTCGACCACCAGCGTTCCAACAGCAACTACCGCTGGCTCTATGGCTTTGGCGTGCCGCCGATCAACGTCAACAACCCGATCTATGGCGCCGACCTGTCGAACGTCACCTACTTCACCCTCCAGGACTACAACCAGAAGACCTACCAGACCGGCCTCTACATTCAGGACCAGATCGCCCTCGATAACTGGCGCCTGACCCTGGGCGGCCGCGAAGACTGGGTACATACCGGTACCGAGTTCTTCAACCAGAACGACATCACCAATACCCAGCGCGATGTGGCCTTCAGCGGCAACGTGGGTCTGAGCTACCTGTTCGACAACGGCATCACCCCGTACATCTCCTACGCCGAGTCCTTCCAGCCCTCCATGGGCGCCACGGTCAGCACCACCCAGTCCTTCGAACCCACCGAGGGCAAGCAGTACGAAGTCGGCATCAAGTACCAGCCGCCCGGCACCGACGCCATGCTGACCGCCGCCGTATACGACCTGACCCAGACCAATGTCAGCGTCACCGAAGGCAGCGTGACACGCCAAATCGGTGAGCTGAAGCTTCGCGGCCTGGAGCTGGAAGCCACTGCCGACATCACCGAAAACCTCAAACTGGTGGCGTCCTACAGCTACACCGACAGCGAAATCCAGAAAGGCGTGGACAAGGGCAATCGCATGGCCCAGGTACCGCGCAACCAGGCCACCGCCTGGGCCGACTACACCTGGCACAGCGGCATCCTCGACGGCTTCGGCGTTGCCGGTGGCGTGCGCTATGTCGGCGACAGCTACGGCAACACCGCCAACACCTGGCTCGGCCACACCGGTTCCTACACTGTGTACGACGCCTCGGTGCACTACGACCTGGGCCGCCTGAACAGTTCGATGCGCGGCCTATCCGTGGCAGTGGACGCGAAGAACGTGTTCAACAAGGAATACCTGTCCACTTGCGACGGCTACTGGTGCTACTACGGTGACGAACGCACCGTGGTCGGCAGTGTGAATTACAAGTTCTGACGAAGCACGGCCGCCCTCCGGGGCGGCCCCTGATTCGGGAATCGCCATGCAAAGCCGCACCATCCGGCGCTGGTCCGTGATCCATACCTGGACCAGCCTGATCTGCACCGTCTTCCTACTGATGCTGGCCCTCACCGGCCTGCCGCTGATCTTCCACCACGAACTGGAGCACCTCCTGGGCGAAGCGCCCGAACTCCGCGAGATGGCTCCGGATACGCCGCATCTCGGGTTGCAGCAACTCGTGGAGGCTGCCCAGCGCCACCGCCCCGGTGAGGTGGTGCAGTACGTGGGCTATGAAAAAGACGAGCCCAACGGCGTGGTCGCCATTACCGCCGCCACCGCCGGCACCGAGCCCAACTCTTCTCACACCTTCATGCTCGACGCCCGCACCGGTGAGGCGCTTGCCATGCCGGCGGCCAACGGCGGCGTGCTGATGTTCATTCTGCGCCTGCACGTGGACATGTTCGCCGGGCTGCCGGGCAAGTTGCTGCTGGCGTTCATGGGCGTCCTCTTCGTCGTCGCCATTGTTTCCGGCGCGGTGCTGTACGCACCATTCATGCGCCGCCTCAAGTTCGCCGAGGTGCGCCACCACCGCTCAACCCGCACCCGCTGGCTGGACCTGCACAACCTGATTGGTATCGTCACCCTGACCTGGGCCCTGGTGGTGGGAGTCACCGGCGTCATCAGCGCCTGCGCCGACCTGCTGATCAGCGCCTGGCGGCACGACACACTGACCGCCCTGGTAGAGCCCTACCGCAATGCGCCGCCACTGACCGAACGCGCCCCGGTGAACAACGTCCTCACGATTGCCGCTAAAGCGCTGCCCGGCATGCAGGCGGATTTCATCGCCTTCCCCGGCACGCGTTTCTCTAGCGAGCATCACTACACGGTGTTCATGGTCGGCAGCGCTCACCTGACGGCCCATCTGTGGACGCCAGTGCTGATCGACGCACGAACCTTGGAGGTCACCGCCGTCGCGCAACGGCCCTGGTACATGGATGCCCTGGCGATGTCCCAACCCCTGCATTTTGGCGACTATGGCGGCCTCCCGATGCAAGTGCTCTGGGCTGCGCTCGACGTTCTCACAATCATCGTGCTGGGCAGCGGCCTGTATCTCTGGTGGGTACGCCAGCGGCGCAGTACCGGGGCACGGGCATCCGAGGAGGCCAGGGCATGAACTGGCGACAGTCCACCTTCACCCTGCCCCTGATCATCGGCCTGCTCGGCGCCCTGGGGCTGTTCAGCGCCCTGCTGGGCGATGGCTCGTGGGACGCCCTGGCCTGGCTCGGCCTGGGGGTTCCCACGCTGCTTGGATGCTGGCCTCTATTGCGCCGCCCGCGCGAGTAGGCCTCTAGGCTCGACAGATTCGAGACGTAAAAAAGGCCCGCTCAGCATTGCCGGGCGGGCCTTCTTCATCGAGTGAGTAAATGCGCGGAGGCTTGGCCGCGGCTTCAGATCAACCCTGGCGGGCCTGCTCCGCGCGCTGTTTTGCAGCCACAGACTCTTGCTGCTTCTGCTCCAGCTGGACCTTGGCCAGACGCGCCTGCCAGCGTTGAGTCGTACGATCGCCGCCGCCGGCAGCCATGGCGGAAGTGGCCGAAAGGACGATAGTCAGGGCGGAAGCAAGGGCGATAACTTTTTTCATAATCAAACTCCGAACAACAAACAAGGCAAAGCGAAAAGCTCAAAGAAGGCCCGATCAAGGCGGCTGACTGCAGCACGCACGAGTACGCAAATGGCTACGGGCCAATGATCAATTCGGAAGATAGGACCAGCCCTAATCCCAATTCGTTCGCTAGCTAACTTGTTTTACGGGCAGCGGAGACCAGCCAGATCGCGCTGACGCCGGGAGCCTAGAGCACCCCGAACCGCCCGTCGGCCCACCTGCTGAAACCACTCCTTGCGCACCACTGGAGGGTAGATCGGCGACACTCAGGTAGCACCACTGGCGAGCGTCGCGCCGAGTTGCGCCAGTTGTTCGCGCAACCAGCCCAGCCCGGGCGCCAGTTCCTGCTGACGGTGCCAGATCAGACTCACCTGCACGGACGGCGTCTCCACCGGCAGCGGCGCTATTTCCAATGCGTAGATGGCGGCGAAGTGCTCGGCTAGCCGGCGTGGCACGGTGCCCAGCAGGTCAGAGCGCGCCACGATGGGCGGAATCGACAGGTAGTGGGGCACCTGCAGTCCCACCCGACGCTTGATCTTCGCCGAACCGAGCACTATCTCCAGCGGCGAGCCACGGCCGGCACGGGGCAGTATCAGCACATGCTGGCTGCCCAGATAGCCGTCGCGAGTGAGCCCACCTACGAAAGCCTTGTGCCCGGCCCGTCCTATCACCACCAGCTCCTCTTCCATCAGGGGTTGGTAACAGAGATCCGGGTTGTCGAAGTAGAGGTAGTCGATGGCCAGGTCCAGCTCACCGGTCGCCAGCCGTGTCACCAGACTTTGGGCTTCATCGTCCTGCACCTCCAACACTACCCGCGGCGCTTCGTGCCTCAGTTGCTCCAGCAACGCCGGCAACAGCATGGCCTGGGCGTAGTCGTTCATCGACAGCCGGAAGCAGTGCTCAGCCAAAGGATCGAAGACCTCCTGGGCACCCAGCCCGAGTTGCAGCAGGTTCAGCGCCTGGCGCACCGGCGCATAAAGAACCTGGGCATGGGCGGTAGGCGACATGCCGCGCGCAGTGCGCTTGAACAACGGCTCGCCCAGTTGGCTACGCAACCGCGCCAGGGCGTTGCTCACTGCAGGCTGACTCATATGCAAACGCGTGGCGGCCCGCGACAGGTTCTGTTCCTGCATCAGGGCGTCGAACACCAGCAGCAGGTTCAGGTCGATGCGGCGCAAATTCAGGATCATGAATAATGCTCATTTCGACTATCCATTATCGGAATAAAGTATTCACCACTATGCTCCCTGATATGTCAACAAGACTGCCGGAGCAGCCATGAGCCACGACACCCAGGCCTTTCGCGACCGCTATCGTGCGGGCATCCACCCCCTCTACAACGTCTGGCTGCATGGTGGTTTCGTGCTGCTTTACGGCGCGGCCTGCCTGGCCTTCTTCATCGGCAGCCTGAGCGACGTGAAGCCCTGGGAGTGGCTGGTAGTGCCGGCCGCCCTGGTGTTCTTCAACTGGGGTGAGTACTCCATCCACAAAAACCTCGGGCACCACAAGACTCGCGCCGGCTCGATGTTCTACAAGCGCCACACCGGCGATCACCACAGCTTCTTCATTGCCGGAAAAATGACCTGGGATTCCGCCCGCGATTGGCGGGTAATCCTCTTTCCTGCCTGGCTTATCGTCTTCTACAGCATTGGCCTGTTTGCAGCCTGGTGGTTGCTGTCTTTCGTGAACACCAACGTCGCCGCACTCTTCGCCACCACGCTGCTGGCCGGATACCTGAGCTACGAGGTCTTCCACGCCTGCGAACACCTGCCCGCCAACCACCCCATCTCGCGCCTGCCATGGATCAGCCACATGCGCAGGCTGCACGAGCTTCACCACCGCCGCGACCTGATGCAGACCCACAACTTCAACCTCGTCTTCCCGCTGATGGACTGGCTCAAGGGCAGCCTGCACTGGGAACCACTGGAACAGGAGAACTCCATGACCCGAATGCAGCACGAAGTGGAAATCGCCCTAAGCCCGGAACTGGTCCTGGCCTACGCCAGTAGCGCCACTCGCTGGCCCGAGTGGCATCCCTCCTCCCTTCGCGTGGACGGGCCCGCCGGACCACTGCCAGCCGGCAGCCATTTCGAGGAAGACATCCACGCAGGCGGGCGCGCAGGACACCTGAGCTGGGATGTGACCGAGTACAGCCCCGGCCGGCTCTGGCGTGCCACCGCCAAAGGCACCCATGGGCTGGAACTGGTGCTGACCTACGAATGCGAAAGTAGCGGCAGCGGAACGCGGTTCGTCCGCACCCTGGAGTACGGTTTCTCCGGGCTGGCCATGCAGATCGCGAACTGGCTGGTGATGCGCAGCAAGATCGACCGAGAATCGGTCGATTCCATGAAGCAGCTGAAGGAGATGGCCGAACGCGCCATCGACAAGTCCTCGACTCGCCAGCACGACCTGGCCTGAATCGGAAACGCAAAAACGAAAACGCCGCTCGAATGAGCGGCGTTTTCGTTTAACTGGAGCGGGAAACGAGACTCGAACTCGCGACCCCGACCTTGGCAAGGTCGTGCTCTACCAACTGAGCTATTCCCGCATTTGACACAAAGTGGCGTCCCCTAGGGGACTCGAACCCCTGTTACCGCCGTGAAAGGGCGGTGTCCTAGGCCACTAGACGAAGGGGACTGAAATTGGAGCGGGAAACGAGACTCGAACTCGCGACCCCGACCTTGGCAAGGTCGTGCTCTACCAACTGAGCTATTCCCGCATGCAACTTTTACAGCCTGCACCTTTCGGTGCGTCCCTCAACCCTTATCGGGCTTGGGCAAGCAGGGCATTGGCTCTGCTTTTGAATCTGGAGCGGGAAACGAGACTCGAACTCGCGACCCCGACCTTGGCAAGGTCGTGCTCTACCAACTGAGCTATTCCCGCAAATATGGCGTCCCCTAGGGGACTCGAACCCCTGTTACCGCCGTGAAAGGGCGGTGTCCTAGGCCACTAGACGAAGGGGACGCGGCCCGGAACTTACAACAGCTTTCATGCTTCTTCCGGCTTCTCTGCGCTGCCTGGGCATCGCGTCGAAGTGGCGCGCATTCTATGGAGGCCATGAACACCCGTCAACCCCCTATCAAAAACTTTTTAAAATCAAAGACTTCTGCTCAAAATTTGATCCGCCTCTATGAGCGCCGGAGGCAAGCCTCTACACTCAGCCGCACCTTACAAGAACATCGGAGCCCTGCAGATGTCGCCACTCGTGATCACCCTGTTGATCGTTGTCGGTATCGTCATCCTCATCGTAATTGGCTACGTGAACCATATGGTGGAAAACAGCAAGCTGGAGAAGGCCCGCCTGAAAGCCGACCTCAGCGACCGTATCCGCCGCTGCGCAGACCTTTCCGAAACTCTCCCCGGCCAGATGGTCTCCCCTGACCTCAAACTGCTGCTGACTCGCCTGCAGTTACAGCTCAGCGAGCGCCTGCTGCAAGTGGACAAGGGCGACAACGCCCTCAAGACGCGCTTGGAGCAGCTTCGCGCGCTGGTCAGCCAGGGCGAGTCCATCCCGGTGAACAATCCGCCGCAAAAGATCCTCACCGAAGCCAAGGCCAAGGAAATCCGTTTCCAGCTGGAAAGCCTCCACGGCCAGATCACCCGTGCCGCCCAGGATGGCCAACTGCCCGCCAACGAAGCCAAGAGCCGGGTCCGGGATATCCGCGACATGCTCGTGCAGCTGCACGTGGAGTTCTTCACCAACCTAGGCCTCCAGGCCCTGCAGGAAAACCAGCCGCGCCAGGCTCGTCTCGCCTTCGAGCGAGGCGTCCAGTACCTGCAGAAGCAGCCAGACCCCGCCCGTTACCAGGATCGCCTGCAACAGATGAAGGCGCAGCTCGCCCGAGCCAACGCCCTTGTACTGGAGAACGCCCAACCCAGCGCCGACGAACCGAGCGAACTCACCGAAGGTCTGAAGTCACTGGATGACGAAGACACCTGGAAGAAGAAGAACATCTACGACTGATTCGCTCAGACGAGGACCTCCCGATGAGCCTGACCCTTTACGGCGCCCCGCTGTCCCCCTTCGTGCGCAAGGTTCGCCTTTATCTGTTGGAGAAAGGCCTGGATTACCAGTTGGAGGTAGTCTCGCCGTTCAGCCAGCCAAGCTGGTTCCGCGAACTGAGTCCGCTGGGCCGAATTCCCGCGCTGCGTGACGGCGACACCACCCTGGCCGACTCCAGCGTGATCTGCCAATACCTGGAAGAGAAGCACCCCGGCCTTGCACCTCTATATGGCCGTGACGCCGAAGAACGCGCCCGGGTGCGCTGGCTGGAAAAATATTCCGACTATGAACTGGCGCCCCTGGCCACCTTCGGTGTGTTCCGCAATCGCACGCTGAAACCGTCGATGGGCCAATCCTGTGACGAGGCCACGGTGCAAGCCGCACTCGTCGACAAGCTGCCGCCCCACTTCGACTACCTGGAAAGGTCCCTGGGCGACGCCGAATACTTCGTTGGCGAGCAACTGACCATGGCCGACCTCGCCTTCGCCACCCAATTGATCAACATGGAGCACGGCGGCGAACGCCTGGAAGCCGAACGCTGGCCGCGTCTGGCGGCGCACTATGAGCGCCTTGCCGCGCGCGAATCGGTCCAAGCGGTATTGCCGGGCGAACAGAAGATCCTCGCCAAGCTTGCTGGTCGCGCCTGATATCACGAGCACGACAAGCCGAAAAAAAGCCCGGACACGTCCGGGCTTCTTCATTGCACGGCAATCAGCAATCAGTCAGGCGCAGGAAAATCGCTGCCAACTGCTCGATACCGGCCTGGTCTTCTTCCTTGAAACGCGCCAGGTTCGGGCTATCCAGATCGAGCACGCCAATCAGGCGGCCATCCTTGACCAGCGGAATCACCAGCTCGCTGTTGGATGCGCTGTCGCAAGCAATGTGCCCCGGGAAGGCGTGTACATCCTCTACCCGCTGGGTTTCCCGAGTACGCGCCGCCGCGCCGCACACGCCCTTGCCGAAGGGAATGCGAACACAGGCGACCTTGCCCTGGAACGGGCCGAGCACCAGCTCTTCATTACGATTGAGGTAGAAGCCCGCCCAGTTCAGGTCCGGCAGTTCATTGAAGAGAAATGCGGAGAACTGCGAGCTGTTGGCGATGAAATCACGCTCGTCAGCCAACAGAGACTCCAGCTGTGCGGCCAGCAGCGCATAGCCGGAAAGGCCGCTTCCGGCCTGTTGCAGATCGATCATTTGGAAGACTCCAGCAAAGCAAGCCCAACCCAGTGGCGGGCGAATTGATAGGCGCAGCGGCCGTTACGATTGCCGCGCCCAAGGGCCCAGCGAATCGCCAGTTTTTCCAGTTCCTCGCTCCATTCCCACTCCAGGGCCGCGGGTTCGGCCAGCACGTCGATCCAGTGACGGACTACGGCGAGGAAGTGGTCCTGGGTAAAGGGATAGAAGGACAACCAGAGGCCAAAACGGTCGGACAGTGCAATCTTGTCCTCGACCGCCTCGTTGGGATGCAATTCGCCATCGACCATCTGCCAATGTTCATTGTCGCTTTGCTTCTCCGGCACCAGGTGACGACGGTTGGACGTGGCGTAGAGCAGTACGTTGTCCGGGGCACGCTCCAGGGAGCCGTCCAGCACGCTCTTCAGCACGCGATAATCGCCCTCGCCCGCCTCGAAGGACAGGTCGTCGCAGAACAGCACAAAGCGCTGCGGCAGGTTGGCCAGCTGTTCCACCACACGGGGCAGGTCAGCCAGGTGGTCACGTTCGATCTCGATCAGACGGAGGCCGGCACCGGCGTGCTCGGCCAGCAATGCGCGCACTAGCGAGGATTTTCCGGTTCCGCGGGCGCCCCACAGCAGCGCGTGGTTGGCCGGCAAGCCATCGACGAACTGACGGGTGTTAGCGGCCAGTTGCTCGCGCTGCTTGTCGATACCGATCAGGTCGGCAAGAGACAGGTCCAGGCTCACGTCCAGCGGCTGCAGGTAGCCACTGCGACCATCGCGATGCCAGCGCGCAGCCAGGCTCTTCTGCCAGTCGATCACCGGGCGAGGCACCGGCAAAAGGGGTTCGAGGCGGGCCAGTACCGCATCGGCACGCTCGAGAATCTCAAACAGACGGGAATCCACGTTCAACTCCTTGTTCAGCCGCAGTCTTCAGGCGCTGCCGGCAGACCGGATAGGCTATGCTTGGCAAGCCCTCGGAACAAGGCCAAATCCCACGTCCCATGGATATTCCGCTGACACAACGGCTGTCGTTCAAGCAGGCCAGCCTGACGGTGCTGGTGGCGTTCCTACTGGGTACCGTTCTCAGCATCGTTCAGGTCGCCAGCGACTACTTCAACGAGAACGAGTCGATCGATCGCGAGATCAAAGCCCTGCTCGAAATCGCCCACAGCCCCGCCGCGCGCATCGCCTACAACATCGACGCCGAACTGGCCCAGGAACTGGTGCTCGGCCTGCTGCGCTCGCCCGCGGTGATCCGCGCCGAGATCGTCGACAACAACGGGGCGATGCTCGCCAGCGTGGGCCGGCCACGAGCCGAAAGCGATTTCCGCATTTTCAGTGACTACCTGTTCGGCGAACGTCGCGAGTTCGAGGACCCCCTCTACATCGTCCACGCGCCCAATGAGACCCTGGGCGTGCTCCGTCTGGAAGTGGACACCTTCGCCTTCGGCAACCACTTCCTGCGCCGCGCCATGATCACCTTGCTGAGCGGCTTCGTGCGCAGCTTGCTGCTGTCGCTGATCCTCCTGGTGCTCTTCTACAGCATGCTGACCAAGCCCCTGGTGGAGCTGATTCGCGGGCTCAGCGAGCGCGACCCGCGCGCCTCGCCGGACGCCAAGCTGCCCTACCCGCCCGGCCACGAGCACGACGAGATCGGCGTGCTCGTGGAAGTCATCAACCGCCAGTTGGCCAGCCTGGCGACCGAGATGCAGCAGCGGCGCGATGCGGACCAGCGCCTGAACCAGTACCTGGCCGAACTGGAAGACATCGTCTCGGCACGCACCGCCGAGCTGAAGGCTGCCAACAGCCGCCTCAGCCGCTACAACCAGGAGCTCGAGGTGGCGCGCAGCACCGCTCTGGAAATGGCCAAGGCCCGCGCCGCCTTCCTCGCCAACATGAGCCACGAGATCCGCACTCCGCTCAATGGCCTGCTGGGCATGCTCGACCTGGCCCTCGACGGTCCGCTGAACAACGAGCAACGCCGCCAGCTACAAATTGCCCACGATTCCGGCAGCGTGCTGGTGGAACTGCTCAACGACATCCTCGACCTCTCCAAGTTCGAAGCCGGCCAACTGGAGCTGGAACAGATTCCCTTCGACCTGGGCACGCTGCTGGAAGACACCGCCAACCTCCTGTCGCAGAACACTGCCCCCGGCGTCGAACTCACCTGCCTGATCGATCCGAAGCTCCCATCACTGGTGGTCGGCGACCCAACAAGGGTGCGCCAGGTGATCAGCAACCTTCTGTCCAACGCCCTCAAGTTCACCCGATTCGGCCGCGTCGACCTGCGCGCCGCCCCCAGTCCCGGCGGCGTTCTGATCACCGTGCGCGACACGGGCATCGGCATCTCCGCCGAAGCCCTGCCCAAGCTGTTCCAGCCCTTTTCACAAGGTAGCGCCGGCATTACCCGGCAATTCGGCGGCACGGGCCTGGGCCTGGCGCTGACCCGCCATCTCTGCGAAGCCATGCAAGGGCAACTGGACGTCAAATCACAAGAAGGCGTGGGTAGCATGTTCAGTGCCGAGCTGCCGCTGGTGGAGCACAGCCCGGCTGAGCCACGCTCGCCCATGCAAGGCAAAGTCGTCGCCCTGTGCGGCGCGAAGAGCGGCCTGGCGGAATTGCTGGGCATCTGGCTCCCGCTCTGGGGCCTGAAGTTCGAGCGGCGCGACAGAGATGCCGACCTTGCAGACGTGCAGGCGGACCTGCTGATCAGCGACGACCCAGATTGCCTGGAGCATGTACGCCGTAGCGCGCAGATTCCGATCCTGCTGGTAACCGGCTACGGCAGTTTCCTGCCACCGCCGCGGGCCGCGACCCTGACGCCGCTGCATCAACTGGCGCGCCCCTTGTCACGCGCGGCGTTGCACCAGGCGCTTCAACGGGTACTGCTGAAACTCCCGGAGGATGCGCCGGCCATTGCCGCACAAGCGGAAGAGCCACAGCTTCGCCATGCACGCGTTCTGCTGGTGGAAGACAACGCGGTGAACCAGCTCGTGGCCAAGGGCATGCTGGCCAAACTGGGCTGCGAGGTATTGCTGGCGGGCCACGGAGCCGAGGCACTGAGCCGCCTGGAGCAAACGACCGTCGACCTGGTACTAATGGACTGCAACATGCCGGTGATGGATGGCTACGAAGCCACCCGGCGTATTCGCCAGAGCGGGCGCTGGCACGACCTGCCGATCATAGCCCTGACCGCCAACGCCCTGCCGGACGAGCGCGAACGCTGCCGCGCCGCCGGCATGGACGACTATCTGGCCAAGCCCTTCCGCCGCGAAGAGCTGGTTGCCCTGCTCGACACGTGGTTGCCGGCTACCCAGGCAACCCCATGAGCTGACCCAGCAACTCGCCGAGACGCGCACGCAATTCGGCCATCTCATTGAGATCCAGACCACTGGAGCAGATCAGCTCATCGCGCAGGGGCATCACCTTCTCCCGCAAGGCAATCCCCTCCTCCGTCAACGCCAGGTGCACTTCACGTTCGTCATGAGCCGCACGACGACGACGCACGAGACCGAGCTGCTCCAGGCGCTTGAGCAACGGCGTGAGGGTGCCCGAATCCAGCAACAAACGCTCGCCAAGAGCCTTGACCGTGGGCTGCTCGGGCGGACGTGCGTGCCACTCCCAAAGCACTAGCATGGCCAGGTACTGCGGGTAGGTCAGGCCAAGGGACTCCAGCAGCGGCCGGTATCCGCGGATCACCGCACGGGACGCTGCGTAGAGTTTGAAGCACAGCTGGTTGTCCAGCAGGAGCTCGGGCTCGATCGATGGTGCGTTCATTTCAGCAGGGCTTCGATCTCGGTGCTGATCTCTTCCGGCTTGGTGGTCGGCGCGAAGCGCTTGATCAGTTGGCCATCCTGGCTGATCAGGAACTTGGTGAAGTTCCATTTGATGCCCTGGCTACCCAGTAGGCCAGGCGCACGCTTCTTCAGTTGCACATAGAGCGGGTGGGCATTCGAGCCGTTCACGTCGATCTTCTTGAACAGCGGGAAGCTGACGCCGAAGTTCAGCTCGCAGAACTCACTGATGGCGCCTTCGTCACCCGGCTCCTGCTTACCGAACTGGTTGCAGGGGAAGCCCAGCACTACCAGCCCCCTGTCCTTGTACTGCTGCCAGAGGTTTTCCAGGCCTTTGTATTGCGGGGTGAAGCCGCACTTGCTTGCGGTATTGACCACCAGCAGCGCCTTGCCGCCGAAGTCCGAAAGGGTCTTCTGCTCGCCTTTGATGGTGGTAACGGGGATATCGAGAATCTTGTCGCTCATGGTTGGAACCTGCTCAGGAAGAAATCCAGCAAAAAGTAGCTCTCAATTAAATTGCGTGCAATTTATTTTTACTATGAAAAGGCCCGCTAGATGGCGAGCCTTTCCAGATGAGCGTTCAGCGTGGCTCGAGCTTCAGCGACACCGAATTGATGCAGTAACGCATGCCAGTGGGTCGCGGACCATCGGGAAAGACGTGTCCCAGATGGGAATCGCAGCGGGCACAGCGCACTTCGATGCGATGCATGCCGTGGCTGAAATCCTCGCGCTCGGTGATGACGTCCTTGCTCACCGGCTGGAAGTAACTCGGCCAACCGCTTCCGGAGTCGTACTTCGCATCGGAGTCGAACAGCGCCTCGCCGCAGCAGGAGCAGTGATAGATGCCCGGGGTCTTGGTGGCGTAGTACTCGCCAGTGAATGCACGCTCGGTGCCACCCAGGCGGCAAACGTGGAACTGGGTTTCGGAAAGCTCCTCGCGCCAGCTTTCCAGGGGTTTCTCAAGCTTGTCCATGACAGTCCTCGGCAGTGTTAAAAAAGCCCGGTCCCGACCTTTTCGGGTCAACGGGCCGCACGTATCATGCGCGATTCATCAGACGCCAGTCTGGCAGCGGCGTTACAGGCTGCCAAGGCGCATCGATCCCCGTCGCCTCGCGCGACTCTTTTCACCTCGGGACAGTTACGCATCATGCAGGTCAGCAAATCGAACAAGCTCGCCAACGTCTGCTACGACATTCGCGGACCGGTGCTCAAGCACGCCAAACGCCTGGAAGAGGAAGGCCACCGCATCCTCAAGCTGAACATCGGCAACCCGGCGCCGTTCGGTTTCGAAGCCCCGGAGGAAATCCTCCAGGACGTGATCCGCAACCTGCCGACCGCCCAGGGCTACAGCGACTCCAAGGGCCTGTTCAGTGCGCGCAAGGCCGTGATGCAGTACTACCAGCAGAAGCAGGTGGAAGGCATCGGCATCGAGGACATCTACCTCGGCAATGGCGTGTCCGAGCTGATTGTGATGTGTATGCAGGCACTGCTGAACAACGGTGACGAGGTCCTGATCCCGGCGCCCGACTATCCGCTCTGGACTGCCTCGGTGAGCCTCGCCGGTGGCAAGCCGGTGCATTACCTGTGCGACGAGCAGGCCAACTGGTGGCCGGACCTGGATGACATCAAGGCCAAGATCACCCCGAACACCAAGGCCATGGTGATCATCAACCCGAACAACCCCACTGGCGCCGTGTATTCGAAGGAAGTCCTCGAGGGCATGGTGGAACTGGCGCGCCAGCACAACCTGGTGGTCTTCTCCGACGAGATCTACGACAAGATCCTCTACGACGAAGCGGTTCATATCTCCACCGCCTCCCTGGCGCCGGACGTGCTCTGCCTGACCTTCAACGGCCTGTCCAAGTCCTACCGCGTGGCCGGCTTCCGTTCTGGTTGGGTGGCCATCTCTGGCCCGAAGCAGAAAGCCCAGAGCTACATCGAAGGAATCGACATCCTCGCCAACATGCGCCTGTGCGCCAATGTGCCGAGCCAGCACGCGATCCAGACCGCACTCGGCGGCTACCAGAGCATCAATGACCTGGTTTTGCCTAACGGCCGCCTGCTGGAACAGCGCAACCGTGCCTGGGAGCTGCTCAATGACATCCCCGGTGTCAGCTGCGTGAAACCCATGGGCGCGCTCTACGCCTTCCCGAAGATCGACCCCAAGGTCTGCCCGATCCACAACGACGAGAAGTTCGTTCTCGACCTGCTGCTCTCCGAGAAGCTGCTGATCGTCCAGGGCACTGCCTTCAACTGGCCGTGGCCCGACCACTTCCGCGTGGTCACCCTGCCCCGCGTCGACGACCTGGAGCAGGCGATCGGCCGTATCGGCAGCTTCCTCAAGTCCTACCGTCAGTAACGTCCCATGGACTTGCAGATCGACGACTTCTACAAGGACTGCGCCACCGGCCTGCTACAGCTGTATCAGGCCTTTCCAAGGCGGGTCGCGCTCTATGTGGAAGACCTGATCGGCCCATCCGAGCCGGATGAATTCGGCCTGCCCAGCAAGCGCCACGAAAGCTGCCTGGGCGCCCTCCTCTGGCTCGCGGATGAGGGTTACCTGCGCTTCGACAGCACCATTCACTTCGAAGCGCTGGACCAGGCGGTGCTCACCGAGAAAGGCTTTCTTCGGCTCTCCCGCGCCCTGCCCGACGCGCTGGACAATGCGGAAAACCTGCCGATCAGCATCCTGCGGGTCCGTGCCAGCCTTGCGCAGCAATTGCGCGAGGCACTCCGCAGTTCCGACAGCGAACGCCTCGTGCACCTGACTCGGCTAATCTTCGATAGCAGTGCGAAGGCTTCAGGCGACATAGTTTGAAATAGTCCCCGGTTGAATACGCCAGGGCCGCCCCTTATATACCCCGCATACCAAACCGCTTTCCGCCGTGAGGAGATTGTTCCAATCATGATGCGCATTCTGTTGTTCCTGGCCACAAACCTTGCAGTCCTGGTGATTGCCAGCATCACGCTGAAACTGCTGGGCGTAGACCGTTTCACCGGCCAGAACTACGGCAGCCTGCTGGTCTTCTGCGCCGTGTTCGGTTTCGCCGGCTCGCTGGTTTCGCTGTTCATCTCCAAGTGGATGGCGAAGATGAGCACCGGCACTGAAATCATCACCCAGCCGCGCACTCGCCACGAACAGTGGCTGCTGCAGACCGTCGAACAACTGTCCCGCGAAGCCGGCATCAAGATGCCGGAAGTCGGCATATTCCCCGCATACGAAGCGAACGCGTTCGCCACCGGCTGGAACAAGAACGACGCGCTGGTGGCCGTGAGCCAAGGCCTGCTGGAGCGATTCTCCCCCGACGAAGTGAAGGCCGTGCTGGCCCACGAGATCGGTCACGTCGCCAATGGCGACATGGTCACCCTGGCACTGATCCAAGGAGTGGTGAACACCTTCGTGATGTTCTTCGCGCGCATCTTCGGCAACTTCGTCGACAAGGTGATCCTGAAGAACGAGGAAGGTCCGGGCATCGGCTACTTCATCGCCACCATCTTCGCTGAACTGGTCCTGGGCATCCTCGCCAGCATCATCGTCATGTGGTTCTCGCGCCGCCGCGAATTCCGCGCCGATGAAGCCGGCGCCAACCTGGCCGGCACCAACGCGATGATCGGCGCCCTGCAGCGCCTGCGCGCCGAGCAAGGCGTGCCGGTACAAATGCCTGACAGCCTGACTGCCTTCGGCATCAACGGCGGCCTGAAGCATGGCCTCGCCGGCCTGCTGATGAGCCACCCGCCGCTGGAAGACCGCATCGAGGCCCTGCGCCGCCGCGGCTGAAACGAATCACACTGACTTGGGCGGCCAATTGGCCGCCCTTTTTTTGCCTGCGGGCTGGCTCCGAACCGAAGGTTGTGGCTGGGCTTAGCGAAGGCCAGCATTTCGTGCCCCAACGTGAACACGCAGCGAAAGGTTATCTGCGTCTCAGACGGAACACCGGTTCATGCAGGCTATCCAGCCCGCGAGAGGCGAACTTCCAGTTCTTCTCCAGCACGTCGTTGCGCTCCAGCATCTCCACCTCCCAGCTCGCCGCCAGATGCCTGTGCACTTCGGATTCGGGCACCGAGAACGGCGGACCCTCGAGGCGCGCCTGCTCGTAGTCCAGCGTCACCATCAGTCCGTCACAGCGCGCGGGCAGGATGCGATGCAGGTGCGCCATATAGTCATCACGCATCGAGGGCGGCAGCGCAATCAGCGCAGCGCGATCGTAGAGTGCCTGACAATCGGCGACATCAGCAGCGGTGACGGCGAAGAAGTCACCCTGGAGAATCTCGATGTCACCCATGCTATAGCGGCGCAGCGCGCCCTGTTGCGATACATCGGGGGTCAGCCCCTGCTCGGTAAAGAAATCCTCCACCGCACGCTCGGCCAGCTCGACACCCAGCACTTTGTGGCCCTGCCCTGCCAGCCAGACCAGGTCCAGGGTCTTACCACAAAGCGGCACCAGCACCTGGCAACCCTGCGCCAGACCCAGCTTCGGCCAGTAGCGCTCGAGATAGGGATTGATCTCGCGCAGGTGGAAACCGATCTGATTCTGCGCCCAGCGCGACTGCCAGAACTGCTCGTCCATGAAACCTCCATCAATTCGATCAAATCGCTCAAATATTTATGCTGGATATCCATATATCCAGCCCGGATGATGCCGGAATCCTACCGGAGGAATTCCGAAATGCTACCCAGCCTCTACATCTCCCACGGCTCCCCCATGCTCGCCCTGGAGCCCGGCGAAAGCGGCCCTGCACTCAAAGCCCTGGCTGACGCGCTGCCCCGCCCCAAGGCGATCCTGGTGGTTTCCGCCCACTGGGAAAGCAATCAGCTGCTGTTGAGCGGCGCTGCGCACCCGGAAACCTGGCACGACTTCTACGGCTTTCCACCGCCGCTCTACGCCGTGCAATACCCAGCGCCCGGAGCGCCCGAGCTGGCCGAAGAAATCGCCGGCCTGCTGACCGAGGCCGCTCTCCCTGCTGGCATCGACGCGGAACGCCCCTTCGACCATGGCACCTGGGTCCCACTGTCGTTGATGTATCCGGATGCCGCTATTCCGGTGGTCCAGCTGTCATTGCCGAGCCGTCTTGGCCCTGCCTTTCAGACTCGCGTCGGCCATGCACTGGCAGACCTGCGCCAACGCGGAATCCTGCTGATTGGCTCTGGCAGCATCACCCACAACCTGGGCGAACTGGACTGGCATGCAGGCCCCGAAGCTATCAAGCCCTGGGCAAAGGAATTCCGCGACTGGATGGTGGCGCACCTCGCAGCCGACGATGAAGCAGCCTTGCATGACTACCGTAGACTGGCGCCCCATGCCGCACGCAACCACCCACGGGACGAGCACCTGCTGCCGCTCTATTTCGCCCGAGGCGCTGGCGACCGCTTCGGCCTGGTGCACAGCGGCTTCACGCTGGGAGCCCTAGGGATGGATATCTATCGGTTCGACTGAACGGCGATGCTCTGTTTAGGGGCGAATGAATTCGCCCCTAAATAGAATCGATAACTCAACAACGGACACAAAAAAGCCCCGCTAATGCGGGGCTTTCCTGTTTACGGCTATGCGAATCAATCTTCGCGATAGCGACGCAGCTTCAGCTGCTTGCCGGCGACTCGCGTGTCCTTCAGCTTGCCCAGAAGGCGATCGAGGCCTTCTTCCGGCAGTTCGATCAGACTGAAGGTTTCGCGGATCTGAATGCGACCGATGGCGTCGCGGGCAATGCCGCCCTCATTGAGGATGGCACCCAGCAGG
This sequence comes from Pseudomonas sp. JS3066, assembly GCF_036328175.1. Taxonomy (NCBI): domain Bacteria; kingdom Pseudomonadati; phylum Pseudomonadota; class Gammaproteobacteria; order Pseudomonadales; family Pseudomonadaceae; genus Pseudomonas; species Pseudomonas sp. JS3066. Next base: position 1,965,410 of record NZ_CP143312.1, on the reverse strand, counting down.
TTCTTCGCGGCGATGCCGTCGCGAGTACCCAGGGCGGTACGGCAACGCACACGGCCTTCGGCCAGCGGCATGGGCGCACGGCGCTCGCGGTACTCACCACGCTCACTACGCTCGCCACCGTCACGCTCGCGACGCTCACGCGGCTGGGAGCTCGGCACCAGAGGTTGCTCACGCTCGACGTCGGCAAGGTTGAGCGCCTGGCCATTGGTGGCCTTGCGCAGCAGCGCCGAGGCCAGGGCTCGCGGGCTGCAACCGATATCGGCGATCAGGCGATCAAGCAGCTCGCCGTGGCTGGCTTCAGCATCGGCCACAAGCGGATTGAGGCTGGTGGTGAGCTTCTTGATGCGCGCGTCCAGAACCTGTTGGGCGTTGGGCAGGCGCACTTCAGCGACCTTCTGGCCAGTCACACGCTCGATCACTTGCAGCATGCGGCGCTCGCGCGGGGTCACCAGCAGCAGCGCGCGACCGTCACGGCCGGCTCGGCCGGTACGGCCGATACGGTGCACGTAGGATTCCGGATCGTAGGGCATGTCCACGTTGAACACGTGGGTGATGCGCGGCACGTCGATACCGCGAGCGGCAACGTCGGTGGCGACCACGATGTCCAGACGGCCATCCTTCAGCGACTCGATCACCCGCTCACGCTGGTTCTGAGCGATGTCACCGTTCAGCGCGGCGGCTTTGTAGCCCTTGGCTTCCAGCGCGCTGGCCAGGTCCAGGGTGGCCTGCTTGGTACGCACGAAGGCGATAAGCGCGTCGAACTCCTCGACTTCCAGCAGACGCAGGACGGCTGCGGTCTTCTGGTCCGCGTGGACCATCAGGTGAGCCTGCTCGATGCGCGCCACGGTCTGGGTCTTGGCGGCGATCTTGACGTGTTGCGGGTTCTGCAGGTGACGCTCGGCGATGGAACGGATCGACGGCGGCAGGGTCGCGGAGAACAGCACGCTCTGGCGGCTTTCCGGGAGTGCTTCGAAGATTACTTCGAGGTCGTCCATGAAGCCGAGCTTGAGCATTTCATCCGCTTCGTCCAGCACCAGTTGCTGCACGGTGGCGAGCATCTTGTCATCGCGACGCAGGTGGTCGCACAGACGGCCGGGGGTAGCCACGATTACCTGGGCACCCTGGCGCAGGGCCTTGAGTTGCGGCCCCATGGGCGCGCCGCCGTATACGGCGACCACGTTCAGGCCTGGCATCTGCTTGGCGTAGGTTTCGAAAGCGGTGGCAACTTGCAGTGCGAGCTCGCGGGTCGGTGCCAGGATCAGCGCCTGCGGCTCTCGTTTGGCCGGATCGATGCGCGACAGGATCGGCAGCGCGAAGGCTGCAGTCTTGCCGGTACCGGTCTGGGCCTGGCCAATCATGTCGTGACCGGCAAGGATTACCGGAATCGATTGGGCCTGGATGGGGGACGGCTCTTCATAGCCAACCGCGGCAATAGCAGCTAGTACGTTGGGATGAATGCCGAGCGCGGCGAAAGTGCCGATTTCCTGGGTCATGGGTCTGCCTCGTGTGCATCCGCAAAGACCCTTGTTCCATGGCTGCACATGCCGTGAAGGACCTTGTGGGTCACCCTGGCAGCCTGGTAGAGAATTTGCGTGATCGCTTTATTGGGAATGGATGAATCGTCAAGGGTAGTCCGCTGCGCGGACTTGCAGCCGAAGGCAAAGTGCCTCGGAAAAAAACGCAGTACTTGAACGGGGCCGTCAGTTGGCCGGCGCGCATCATACAGGAAATATCTCGCCAGCGTGCAGATTTTTCTACACCTCCGCAACTGCTCCGCCAGACGGTTCGGGCCAATGGACAAGCCCTTTACGCGGGTCTATATCCCACCTGCCCAGTTTCCACTCCCACAAAGGAAAGCCATCCATGTCCACCAGTTCCGCCGGCCGCGTCAGTCGTGAGAAGCGCGGCCACATCATGCTGATCGGCCTTGACCGCACGCCCAAGCGCAATGCCTTCGACCAGGCGATGCTGGATGATCTGGTACTGGCCCTGGGCGAGTACGAACGGGACGACGATGCTCGCTGCGCGCTGGTATTCGCCCATGGCGAGCATTTCACCGCCGGGCTGGACTTGGCCAGTGTCGGTGACACCTTCAGGCAGGGCTGGCAGCTACCGACAGGCGCCATCGACCCCTGGGGCACCTTCGGTGGCCCACGCCTGACCAAGCCACTGATGGTCGCGGTGCAAGGCTACTGCTACACCATCGGCATCGAACTGATGCTGGCGGCCGACATCAATCTCTGCGCCAGCAACACTCGCTTCGCCCAGATGGAAGTACAGCGCGGCATCTTTCCCTTCGCCGGCGCCACCTTGCGACTGCACCAGATAGCTGGCTGGGGCAACGCCATGCGCTGGCTGCTCACCGGCGACGAATTCGACGCCCACGAAGCCTATCGCCTGGGCCTTGTGCAGGAAGTTCTCGCCAGCGAAGACCTGCTGCCTCGCGCCATCTGGCTCGCCGAGCGCGTGGCGGCCCAGGCGCCACTGGGCATCCGTGCCACCCTGGCGTCGGCGCACCAGACTCTGGATGACGGCGAGAAATTAGCGGCCGCCGCTCTTCAGGCCACGGCACAACAACTCCTGGCCACCGAGGATGCCAAGGAAGGCCTGCGCGCGATGCTGGAAAAGCGGGAGGGGAAATTCAAGGGGAAATAACCAACATTCTGCAGGAGCGAGCTTGCTCGCGAAGGATCGTGCCTGGGCTGTTCGCGAGCAAGCTCGCTCCTACCTCATCACCCCATCCACCCGAGGTTTCAACTCGCCGGCCTCACCACATCCAGCAGCGATTGCAGTGAGTACCCCAGGCTCGGCGCCAAAGCCTCGGCTTTCGCCTGGAGCGCGTCACGATCCAGCACCTGATCCAGGTCGGCTGGCACGAACAGCACCACATTGCCTTCCTTCACCGGGCACTCCCAGTAGTGGCGATGAAAAAGCCCGCGCAGCAGAGCGGCACCCAGGGGTTTGCCGTCCTCCGCCGCCCATTGGTTGATCACCAGCCAGCCGCCGGGGCTGAGGCGTTTCTGACAGGCGCCGAGGAAGTTCCACGCCAGGTGGCCAACGCCCGGTCCGTGGTCGGTGTAGAGATCGACGAAGATCAGGTCCGCCGGCTCCGCGCTGTCGAGCAATTCAAGGGCGTCACCAATACGCACGTAAAGGCGGGGATCGTCGGTCAGGCCGAGATACTCCATGGCCAGCCTTGGCACATCCGCGCGCAGCTCGATCACTTCCACATCTTCCAGCGACAGGAACTTCAGGCAGGCCTGAGTCAGCGTCCCGGCCCCAAGGCCGAGGAACAATGCGTTTTCCGGTGCCGAATGACAGAGTGCGCCCAGCAGCATGGCGCGGGTGTAGTCGTACTCCAGCCAGGCCGGATCGGCCGTGAACACGCAGCTCTGCTCCACCGCTTCGCCGAATTCGAGGATGCGATAAGGGCCGACTTCGTAGACGCGGATCACGCCGAATTCATCATGCACTTCCGCGAGCAGGCGCTCCTCGGACATCAAGTCATCACTCCTTCAAGGCCGGCGCTGACAATTCGCACCAACCCGGCGCAACACCGGCGCCTATTGCCATTGAAGCCGGAGCAGGTGCTCCCGGCATAATCCGAACCGCACGCCCCAAGGGCGAAAACCGCACAAGAATAACAGCGCAGAGGTCGAACCCAGCATGTACGCCATCATCGGCGCGGGCCCAATGGGCCTGTGCAGCGCCCGCCAGTTACAGAAACACGGCATTCCCTTCATTGGCTTCGAACTGAACGGCGATGTCGGCGGCCTCTGGGACATCGACAACCCCCACAGCACCATGTACGACTCGGCGCACCTGATCTCCTCCAAGCGCACCACCGAGTTCACCGAGTTCCCAATGGATGCCGAGGTGGCGCCCTATCCGCACCACAGCGAGATGCGCCGCTACTTCCGTGATTACGCGAAAAACTTTGACCTCTACAAGCATTTCCGTTTCAACACCCGCGTGCTTCGCCTGGAACGCCAGGAACAGGGCTGGAAACTGGTCAGCGAAACGGATGGCCAGCGCCGTGAAGATCATTTCGACGGCGTGCTGATCGCCAACGGCACCTTGCACACACCCAATCGCCCCGCCCTGCCCGGCCAGTTCGACGGCGAACTGCTGCACTCGGCGGATTACCGCTCGCCGGCGATTTTCGACGGCAAGCGCGTGTTGCTGGTGGGTTGCGGAAACTCCGCCTGCGACATCGCGGTCGATGCCGTGCACCGCGCAACCTCGGTCGACCTCTCGGTGCGCCGCGGCTACTACTTCCTGCCCAAGTTCATCTTGGGCCGCCCGACCGATACGTTCGGCGGCGCCGTGAAGCTCCCCCGCCGGCTCAAGCAACTGGTCGATGGACTGCTCGTCCGCGCGCTGGTTGGCAAGCCGTCACAGTACGGTCTGCCCGACCCCGACTACCGGCTCTACGAATCCCACCCAGTCATGAACTCCCTGGTGCTCCACCACCTGGGCCATGGCGATATCAAGGCGCGCCCGGACATTTCCCGAATCGACGGCCGCAGCGTGACCTTCAGCGACGGTCGCCAAGCCGAGTACGACCTGATCCTGCAAGCCACCGGCTACAAGCTGGATTACCCCTTCATCGAGCGCGCCGAGCTGAACTGGCCTGAGCGCGCCGGTGCGCCGCAGCTCTACCTGAACATCTTCCACCCCGAGTACGACGACCTGTTCATGATGGGCATGGTCGAGGCCTCCGGCCTGGGTTGGCAGGGCCGCGCGGAGCAAGCCGAGCTGGTGGCCCTGTACATTCGCCAGTTGCAATCCGGCAGCCCGTCGGCCCGATCCTTCCAACAGTTCAAGCGCGAGCGCGCCGGACTGCGCCTGGACGGCGGATACCAGTACCTGGAACTCGAACGCATGGCCTACTACGTCCACAAGGACAGCTACCGCGCCACCATCGCCATGCACACCGCAGAACTGCGCAAGGACCTGGCCACCAGCAGCCAGCCCATGACCGCCCAGAACCTGGCCTGACGCGGAGGCGAATAATGAGAGTCGTCCTGATCACCGGCGCCGCCAGCGGCCTCGGCTGGGAACTGGCGCGCGCCTGTCACGCGGCTGGCAACGCACTGCTGCTGACGGACCTCGATGCCGCCGGACTGGCTGCACGAGTCGCAGAACTGGGTGACGAGCGCGTCGTGGGTGTGGCCGGCGACATCACGGACAGCGACGTTCACGGGCAGCTTGTCGACATCTGCCGCCAACGCTTCGGCCGCCTTGACCTGCTCATCAACAATGCCGGCATCACCCATCGTTCGCCGACCATCCACACCGCACCACAGGTTCTGCGCCGAGTGATGGCGGTGGATTACCACGCGCCGCTGGAGCTGACGCTGGCCGCCCTTCCGCTGCTGCGCGCCAGCCGTGGTCAAGTGATTGCCATTGGCTCGATGGCAGGCTGGATGCCGGTGCTCGGCCGCGCCGGCTACTGCGCCGCCAAAAGCGCCCTGACCCAGGCGTTCGAAGTGCTGCGCGCAGAGATTGCCCGCGACGGCGTGGGCCTGCTGATGGTCTATCCCAGCTTTCTCGATACTCCCATCGAACGCAACGCACTCGGGGGCGATGGTCGTCCCGCGCAACACGCGCGCTCGACGGTGGGCAAGGTGCGCAGCGCCGACTGGATGGCCAGGGAGATACTCAAGAGCGCGAACACCCGCCAGCAGCGACTGTTCCCCGACCGCGGGAGCTGGCTCGCCAGCCTGCTCTGGAGGTTGGCGCCGGCCCTCTACTATCGGCAGATGAGTCAGCGTTTCGTCGGGGAACTGGATTGATGGAATTCGCCTGGCTGGTCCTTGGCGGTTTCATCCTGCTTGCTTACACCCTGGAAGCCATCACCGGCTTCGGCAGCACCATCGTCGCCTTATCCCTGGGCGCCCTGCTGCTGCCGATCCAGGAACTGCTTCCGGTGCTGGTACCGCTGAACATCCTCATGAGCGGGTTTCTCGCCTGGCGCCATCGACGCCTGGTGCAATGGCGGCTGCTGCTGGTCACGGTGCTACCGGGCATGCTTGCCGGCACCCTCGTCGGCTACGGACTGCGACCCTGGCTTGACGAGGGGGCGATGAAGCTGGGCTTCGGCGTATTGATACTCTGGTTCGCCCTGCGCGGGCTGCTCCAGGGTGCTCCCCAGGGCCGCACTCCGGCCTGGATGACGCGCCTGCAAACCGGCGCTGCCGGCATCAGCCACGGCCTGTTCGCTTCCGGCGGACCATTGCTGGTACATGCCCTGGCCGCTACCGCGCTGGACAAGGCCCGGCTGCGCGCCACCCTGCTCTGCGTCTGGTTCGGCCTCAACAGCCTGTTGACCCTGGCTTTCCTCATCGATGGCAGCCTGACGCCGGCGCTGCCTCGCGTCGTTTTCTATACACCGCTGCTGGTACTCGGGATGCTGGTCGGGGAGTACCTGCACAAGCGCCTGGCGGAAGCGCATTTCCGCACCGCCATTCACCTGCTGCTGTGCCTCTGCGGCGTGCTTCTCTGCTGGCGTGCCTAGCGCCGCTTCGGGGCCTTTCGGGTACCATGGCTCATCTACCGCAAGCAGCCGTATCGAGACCCTGATGAGCAGCCAAGAATGGAGCCCTGAAAGCTGGAGGGAAAAACCCATCCAGCAGCAGCCCGAATACCCGGACGCCGCGAAACTGGCGCATGTCGAGCAAACCCTGGCGAGCTACCCGCCGCTGGTGTTCGCCGGTGAAGCGCGCGAGTTGCGCCGCCAGTTTGCCGAGGTGACTGAGGGGCGTGCCTTCCTGCTACAGGGCGGTGACTGCGCGGAAAGCTTCGCCGAGTTCTCCGCCGCGAAGATCCGCGACACCTTCAAGGTGCTGCTGCAGATGGCCATCGTCATGACCTTCGCCGCCGGCTGCCCGGTGGTGAAAGTCGGTCGCATGGCCGGACAGTTCGCCAAGCCGCGCTCCTCCGGCAATGAGACGCAAGGCGACGTGACCCTACCCGCCTACCGTGGCGACATCGTCAATGGCATCGGCTTCGACGCCGCCAGCCGCGTGCCGGACCCGGAACGCCTGCTGCAGGCTTACCACCAGGCCACCGCCAGCCTCAACCTGCTGCGCGCCTTCGCCCAGGGCGGATTCGCCGACGTGCACCAGGTGCATCAGTGGAACCTCGATTTCATCGCCAACTCGGCGCTGACCGAGAAGTACAGCCAGTTGGCCGATCGCATCGACGAAACCCTGGCCTTCATGCGCGCCTGCGGCCTGGACAGCGCACCGCAATTGCGCGAAGCGAGCTTCTTCACTGCCCACGAAGCACTCCTGCTGAACTACGAGCAGGCCTTTGTCCGCCGCGACAGCCTCACCGGCAATTGGTACGACTGCTCTGCGCACATGCTCTGGATCGGCGACCGAACCCGCCAGCCGGAAGGCGCCCACGTGGAATTTCTACGCGGCGTCGGCAACCCCATCGGGGTCAAGGTCGGACCGAGCATGGACAGCGACGACCTGATTCGCCTGATCGACATCCTCAACCCCGACAATGACCCCGGCCGTCTCAACCTGATCGTGCGCATGGGCGCGGAAAAGGTTGGCGATCACCTGCCACGCCTGATCCGCACTGTCGAAGCTGAAGGCCGCAAGGTGCTATGGAGTTCGGACCCCATGCACGGCAATACCATCAAGGCTTCAAGCGGCTACAAGACCCGCGACTTCGCCGCCATTCTCGGTGAGGTGAAGCAGTTCTTCGAGGTGCACCGCGCCGAAGGCACCTACGCCGGTGGCATCCATATCGAGATGACCGGACAGAATGTCACCGAATGCATCGGCGGCGCCCGTCCAATCACCGAAGACGGTCTCTCCGACCGCTACCACACCCATTGCGACCCACGCCTGAATGCCGACCAATCCCTGGAACTGGCCTTCCTGATCGCCGAGACGCTGAAGCAGATACGCCGTTAGGACTGCGCTCTTCCTGTGGGGGTGAATCCATTCGCCAAGGGCTGCAACGCAGCCCGTGCCACCTGCCTGGATAGCGAATGAATTCGCCCCCACAAAACACCATCAGCTCACCAGCCTGGACAGAGATGCCTGCAACCGCAGCGTCCCCGGCCGCCGGCAGGTGACTGCTACCTCGTTCAATCCCAGCCACAACGCCATGCCCTGCAGATTGTCGGCCAAGGCCTGCATGCCGGCTTCACTGAGACCGCGCTCCTCTTCGTGCAATGCATGCACCGCCAGGCGGCCCTGGGCGCGTTCGGCACGCAGATCGACGCGGGCAGCCAGGCGTTCGTCGTGCAGGAACGGCAGCACGTAGTAGCCGTACTGGCGCTTGTGCTGCGGCGTGTAGATTTCCAGGCGATAGCGGAAGTCGAACAGGCGCTCGGTACGTCCCCGCTCCCAGATCAGCGAATCGAAAGGTGACAGCAGTGCGCTGGCCTTCACCTTGCGCGGCACCTTGGGGTCACCCAGGCAATAGGCGGGCTGCTTCCAGCCGTCGACCTGAGCCAGCTGCAACGCTCCGTCCTCCACCAGCTCAGCCAGGCGCGCCTGGCTGTCGCCGGTATCCAGACGGTAGTAATCCCGCAGATCACGCTCGGTGGCCACGCCAAGCGCCTGGGCCGCACGCAGCAGCAATTGTCGCTGCGCTTCAGCCTCGGGCATCTCGGCCTGGCTGAGAATGGCGGCGGGAATCACCCGCTCCGGCAAGTCGTAGATACGCTCGAAACCCCGGCGCCCGGCTACCGTCACCTCGCCAGCGGCGAACAGCCATTCCATCGCATGCTTTTCCGCGCTCCAGTCCCACCAGGGCCCAGCCCGCTCTTCGCGCGTGCTCAACGCCCCAGCGCCAAGAGCGCCCTGCTCGCGCACCGACTGCAGGACGCGCTGGATCACTTCCCGCTGTTCGAATCCGAAACGCGCCAGCTGCTGATAGATGCCCCGGCCATTGGCCGCCCTGCGCATGCGCCAGCGCATCAGCGGATAGAGTTCCAGCGGCAACAGCGACGCCTCATGGCCCCAATACTCGAACAACGCCCGGCGCCGAGGCTTGCCCCAGGCGAGGTCGTCCAGCAGTTCACGATCGTAGTGGCCGAGGCGGGAAAAGGCCGGCAGATAGTGCGAGCGCACCAAGGCGTTCACCGAATCGATCTGCACCACCCCCAGCGACTCCAGCTGCGCCTGCAATTGCCGATGTCGAATGGCGCCGCGTGGCGCACGGGCGAAACCCTGCGCAGCCAAGGCCAGGCGACGGGCTTCGGGAAGGGAAAGACTCAGCGTCATAGGGCTCCGTGCCGGCAAGGGGAAGACGCTTCACAGTAGCATCAGCCCGCCTGGCTTTCGCGCTCCAGTTCCGCGGGTACGAACGGTACGGATTCGTCCGGCGCGAGGAAGGTCTGGCGGAAGGTAAAGGCCTCCGGCGTGGGGCCGTGTTCGCGCAACCGGGCCAGACGCGCCGCCGCTTCCCGGACATCGGGGCGATGTCCCTTGGGAACCCACCAGAGCACCTGGTGCATACCGGAGGCACGCTCGAACCATTCCTTGCGGCGTTGCAGCATCTCGACGTGGGCCGAACGGTAAACGAAGTCGGTAAGGCTGGCGACATCGCGCCAGACCGACAGATTGACCAGCACCTCAGGACCGAAGGGGCGAATGGCAGTGGCATCACCTTCCTCGTCCTGCAGCCGCCAGACGAAGCCCGGTGAACGCTCGGCCAGGGCGTTGACCGGCGCCAGGTTAGCGACGAAATCAGCCATGCCAGGGGAGTCCAGGGGCGTCTTCATCAGGGCTATGTTCAGTTGGGCAAGTTCGTGAGTGTTCGACATGAGTTCCTTTCCCTATCAGCAAATGTGCGGCCCGCCCTTCGCTTCACCGTTGGCGGGCCGCATCGAGGCTTCACTTCTTCAGCGGGTCTTCCCAGAAATGACGCTCGCTTTCTTCCATGACGTCAGCGCGGGACAAACCAATGTCCTTGAGCATCTCGTCGCTCATCCTGGACAGTTGATCACGCTCATACGCCAGTTGCTCCCAGCGCCTGACCATGCGCCAGGCAGCGGCGAGCCAGCTTTCCCGATGAGGTTCGAAACCGGCGTGATGCGAAGTACCGATAAAACCGTGTTGACCTTTCATCTTGGTGTCCTCCCAGTGGGGATGGCGCCAGTTTCCAACCAGGACTAAGATCAATCCAACGAATGTTTCTTATGAAGCACATCTCAGGATTTGATGAATGAACTACCCAGCCATTGATACCGAACTGCTGCGTACCTTCGTCGCCATCGCCGACTATGGTGGATTCACCCGCGCAGCAGAGATGGTCAATCGCACCCAATCGGCCGTGAGCATGCAGATGAAGCGGCTGGAGGAAGATGTACTACAGCGTGCGGTGTTCGAGCGCGACGGCCGCCAGGTCAGGCTCACCGCCGAAGGGCAGATACTGCTGGGCTACGCGCGGCGCATTCTCAAGCTACACGGCGAGGTGATGAACACCCTGCGCCAGCCGCACATGGTGGGTTCGGTGCGCATCGGCACGCCGGACGACTATGTGATGCGCTTCCTGCCTGGAATTCTCTCGCGCTTCGCCCAGGCCTATCCGCTGGTGCAAGTGGAGGTGCACTGCGACTCCTCCGCCCAGTTGCTGCAGCGCCAGGACCTCGATCTGACCATCGTGACCCGCAAGCCGGGCGACGACATCGGCGAGTTCCTGCGCCAGGAGCGCATCGTCTGGGCCGAGGCCATAGGCTTCAACCCCCACGAGCAACCGGCTCTGCCGCTCGCCATGTTCAACTCCGAATGCTTCTGCCGCGCCTGGGCCTGTAACGCCCTGGACGCCATTGGGCGCGAGTACAGGGTGGCCTACACCAGCCCGAGCCTGTCGGCCATCATGGCCGTGGTCAGCGCTGGGTTGGCGATCACCGCCCAATTGCAGAGCCTGATCACCCCCGACATGCGCATTCTGGGTGAAGCCGAAGGTCTACCGCAGTTACCGGTGTGCAACATCATGCTGTTGCGCAATGAACGCCATCAATCACCGGTAACCGAGACCCTGGCAGAACATATCGTGGAAGGTTTCCGGAATTGATCGGCCTCACTTGAGGCCAAGCATCGCGGCACACACCAGCAAGAAGACGCAGAACAGCGAACGCAACACTCGTTCCGGCAAAGCATGAGCCAGGCGCACGCCCCAGCTGATGCTGAGCAAGCCGCCTATCGCCAGGGGCAAGCCCATCGCCCAGTTCACGTGATCGTGCAGGCCGTAAGTGGCAAGGGTAACCGCAGTGCCCGGCGCGGCCAGCGCCAGGGACAGGCCCTGGGCCATGATCTGGCTGGTGCCGAACACGCTGGTCAGCACCGGTGTCGCAATCACCGCACCGCCGACCCCGAACAGACCACCCGCAACGCCTGAAATACCGCCCAACACCCCGAGCCAGGGCCAGGGGTGGCGCAACTCTGAACTGGCCTGGGCCTTGGCCATGAACATCCGCGCGAAGTTGTATGCGGCAAGCGCCAGCAGGAAAGCCACGAACGCCAGGCGCATGCTTTCCGCATCAACTCGAACCGCGAACAGCGACGCCATCCAGGCGAAACCGAAACTGGTGGCAGCCAGCAGTGTCGCGTAGCGTGGGTCGATACGGTTGCGCTGGTGGTAACGCCACAGCGCCAACAGCACGTTGGGCACCACCATTACCAGGGCGGTGCCCTGGGCCAGTTGCTGATCAAGACCGAAGAGCACGCCCAGAGCGGGAATGGCGATCAGCCCACCGCCAATGCCGAAGAGCCCTCCCACGGTGCCGAGCACTGCACCCAGTGCGACGTTCAGTACAAAAGCCAAAAGATCCATGACGCCTCCCAAACAGATGGGAAGATGCTACCGACCGCCGGTTGTCGCGGAAACGCACAGCAACGCACAATGGCTTTGCGTAATTCGCAAAGGCAAATCTGATGAACCCCGATGCCCTGACCGAACAACTGGCCCTCTTTCTCGACGTCCTGGAGGCTGGAAGCTTCTCCGCCGCCGCCCGCCGTCACCCACTCACACCCTCCGCCGTAGCGCGACGCATCGACGCCCTGGAGCGCGCCCTGGGCAGCAACCTGTTCGTCCGCAACACCCATGCGGTGAAAGCGACGCCCGCTGGCCTGGCCTTTGCCGAACGGGCAAAGCGGGTGCTTGCGGAACTGCGCCTGGCCCGCGCCGAAGCCGTATCCCTGAGCAGCGCACCGGAGGGGCTGATCCGTATCGATGCGCCAAGCCCATTCGGCCGCAGGCACCTGGCGCCGGCCATTGCGGAGTTCCTCACCCACTACCCCGGCCTCGATGTGCAGCTGCGACTGATCGACAGCTTCATCGACATGCACGGCGAGAGTCTCGGCCAGGTGGATCTGGTACTGCGCATTGGCCCGCTTGCCGATACCCGCCTGGTCGCGACTCCGCTAGCGCCACTGGTACGCATTCTCTGCGCCAGCCCGGACTATCTGCGCCGACGCGGCATTCCCCGGAACCCGCGCGAACTGCCCGACCACGACGGCCTCGACTGGGACGCCCTGGCACCGCCCTATGCCTGGCGCTTCGAGGTGGACGGCAAGTTGCAGCACATTCGCCCCGGACGCATGCGGATGACCGCGAACAATGCCGAGACCCTGCTCTTCAGTGCCGTCGCGGGGCACGGAATTGCCCACCTGCCGACCTGGTTGATCAGCGAACACCTGGTGCGCGGCGAACTGGTGCCGCTGTTCTGCGAGGACGGCTTGCCTCCGCCGGAGCCCAGCGGCATCTACGCCTTGCGCCTGGAAGGGGAAGCCAGCTCGCGCAGTCGGCTACTGCTGGAGTTCCTGAAGAATCGATTTGGCCCGGTGCCGCCCTGGGACCTTGCCTTGGGCAGCCTTGGGCGGATCTGATCAACGCGGCAACTGCACCACCCGGGTACCGGCCAGCAAGTCATGCAGGCAACGACGATCGGCACGGAAGATGAACAGGTAATCCACCAGTACCAACAACACGCCCACGACCGGGATATAGGCCAGCAACCACCAGAGCAGATACCGCTTGAGCAGCAGGTTGCCCAGTTCGGGGACCTGGCCGTCGAGATTGACGATGGCGATCTTCAGCAGGCGCTTGCCGAGCGTCTGGCCGAAGTTCTTGAGGAAATGCCCGTTGACCAGCAAGAACACTGCGATCCCGACTACAAGGCTCAGCAACTGCTGGCCCAGGCTGGGCTCGATGCCCTGCTGGGCGGCGGCGAAAGTGCCGGAGAAGTAGGCCACCGGCACGGTTACCAGACTCATGATCAGACCATCTATCAACGCAGCCGCCAGGCGTGTCCAGCGTGAAGCAAGCAGCGGTTCGGCGGCACTGTTGACGGTGAGTTCCGCCTGGGGCACCTGATAAGGGTTTTGCAGGTTGTCCATGATGCAGTCCTTGCAGTGATCGACCGGGAAATTGTGGCCTACACAAGACCGTCTTGCAGGGTGATGGAAAGAATGAATTTTGCCCACGAAAGGCTTGCGCGCTAAATTGGTCACCATCACTGCCTATGGAGACCGACCATGTCCACTCCCCCGTGCAAGGAGCTGATGCTCGACAACCAGCTCTGCTTCGCCCTCTATTCCACTTCGCTGATGATGACCAAGGTCTACAAGCCGCTGCTCCAGGAGCTGGGCCTTACCTACCCGCAATACCTCGCCATGATGGTGCTCTGGGAAGGCGACGGCATCACGGTCGGAGAAATCAGCAACCGGATGCTCACTGATCCGGGCTCCCTCACTCCGCTGCTCAAGCGCCTGGAAGCCGAAGGCTTCATCACCCGAACTCGCAGCAGCAAGGACGAGCGTGTGGTGGAACTGCGCCTCACCGAGCAAGGCCGTGCCCTGCAGGAGAAGGCCAAGAAGGTGCCCGCCTGTATTCTCGCGGCTACCGAGCGCACGACAGATCAGCTGGGTGTCCTCAAGGATGACCTCGTGTCCCTGCGCAACAGTCTGGGAAAGGCCGTCTGACGGCCTTATTCCCATTTCCTTCAGGCGTTATTCCAAAGTCTTCCAATAATTATCTTGCGCACTAAATAAATCAGGATTAATTTCTGCCTCAAGCACTTATTTAGCGCGCAAACTTTTATACAGCAAACTTAATCCAGATAGAGGAATACGCCATGAAATCGATCAGCACCGTAGTTGCAGGCAGCCTTCTCGCCCTCTCCGTGAGCCACGCATTCGCCGCCGGTAGCCCGGGTGTCGAACATGACACCCAGGCTTTCCTCGAAGCCTTGGCAGCCGGTGGTGGCCAGCCCCTGGAAACTTTGGCACCCAAGGATGCCCGCGCGGTGCTGGTAGGTGCGCAGGCCAGTGTGAAACTGGAACTGCCGAAAGCCGATGTCAGCAAGAAGACCATCGAAGCCGAAGGCCAGAAGATCGACCTGACAATCGTCCGCCCTGAAGGCGCCAAGGGTGAACTGCCCGTGTTCATGTTCTTCCACGGGGGCGGCTGGGTACTGGGCGACTATCCGACCCATGAACGCCTGATCCGAGACCTGGTGGCCAACTCCGGCGCAGTTGCGGTCTACGTGAACTACACGCCCTCCCCCGAGGCGAAATACCCGACCGCCATCAACCAGGCCTACGCTGCCACCAAATGGGTGGCCGAGCACGGCAAAGAGATCGGTGTGGACGGCAAACGCCTTGCGGTGGCCGGCAACAGTGTCGGTGGCAACATGGCCGCCGTGGTCAGCCTGATGGCCAAGGACAAGGGCACGCCGAAGATCCGCTTCCAGGCCCTGCTGTGGCCCGTAACCGACTCGAACTTCAACAACGCCTCGTACAACCAGTTCGAGAACGGCCACTTCCTCACTCGCAACATGATGAAGTGGTTCTGGGACAGCTACACCACTGACCCGAAACAGCGGGCCGAAATCTACGCCTCGCCGCTTCAGGCTTCGACCGAACAGCTGAAAGGCCTGCCGCCGGCACTGGTGCAGACCGCCGAATTCGATGTGCTGCGCGATGAAGGCGAAGCCTATGCCCGCAAGCTCGACGCCGCTGGAGTCGAGGTCACCTCGGTGCGCTACAACGGCATGATCCACGACTTCGGCCTGCTCAACGTGCTGGCCAAGGTCCCGGGCACCCGCGCAGCAATGCAGCAAGCCGGCGAGGCGATCAAGGAGCACCTGAAGTAAGAACTACAGAAACGAAAAAGCCCGGCGTATGCCGGGCTTTTTCTTGTCTCGCTAAAAGGCTCAGGCCTTGACGCGGGACTTGTACTCGCCGGTGCGGGTATCGATCTCGATGGAGTCACCGATTTCGCAGAAGGCGGATACTTGCAGCTCGGCACCGTTGTTCAGGCGAGCAGTCTTCATGACCTTGCCGGAAGTGTCGCCACGGACGGACGGCTCGGTGTAGGCGATCTGGCGAACGATGGTGGTCGGCAGTTCAACCGAGATCACGCGATCGTTGTAGAACACGGCTTCGCAGACGTCGGTCATGCCGTCTTCGATGAAGGTCAGCACGCCTTCCAGGTCGGCTTTCTCGATCTCGTACTGGTTGAACTCGGTGTCCATGAACACGTACAGCGGATCGGCGAAGTAGGAGTAGGTCACTTCCTTGCGTTCAAGGATGACCGGCTCCAGCTTGTCGTCGGCCTTGAACACGGTCTCGGTGCCGGCGCCGGTCAGCAGGTTCTTCAGCTTCATCTTGACGACAGCACTGTTACGGCCGGACTTGTTGAACTCGGCCTTCTGGATGACCCAGGGAGCGCCATTGATGTTGGCAACTTGGCCGGCGCGGAACTCTTGAGCGGTTTTCATACGAATATCCGATGTGGATGGGTGACAAAAAACTGGCCGCGTATCATAGCGGTTTTGTACAAATCTGCACCAGACCCGTCGCGAGGTCCGCACGCGATGCCTGCAGCAGGCACCACTGCTCGGCTTTCAGGCTGATTTCCGACCATTGCGCCAACAGCTCATTCCAGGCCTCGCCCATCCCCTCTCCCTTGTTCCAGGCCCGCCAGCTTTGGGCCAGCGCAGCAGCTGCGGCCGGCGACAGGTCGCGGCAATAGAGGGTAAGAAACGCCTCCAGCTTGTCCCAGTGGGCGCCCTCCTCTTGCTGGTAGATGTGCCAGAGCAGCGGCTTCCCCGCCCATTGGGCGCGGATGAAGGAGTCTTCGCCGCGTACCGCATTGAAATCGCAGCACCAAAGGATTTTGTCGTAGTCGTCCTGGCTGACGAAAGGCAGCACCTGGATCGCCAGTTTCCCGCGACGGAATCCGGTGCCCGCCGTCAGCTGTTCCTCGCCAAGCCAGTCAGCCAGATCGGCCAGTACCCGACCAACGGGCACCAGCAGTTGCACCGGCTGATCACCCGCCGCCAGGATGTCCAGCCAGCCGGCCAGGGCTGCGTTCTCATAGGCAAACAGCGAAATCAGCAGCGCGCCTTCCTCGTGCGCAACACCCAGTTCTTCCAGGAAGGTCCGCCGCGCGTCGGGATCGACCAGGAATGCCTGGCGTCGTTCAACCAGCCCGGACTCCCTCAGCAGGCCGCCGGTGCCCTCGATGAAACCTGGAAAGTAGAAAGCCTTCTGCAGGCCATTGGCCTGGAAGGACGGTAGGCCATGGCATCCGGCCACCCAGTCCTCGGCACTGAGGTATTCCAGATTCAACCAGTGGGGCTTGTCCGCCCTCGCGGCCATGGCCGTCAGGTACGGGTCGGGAAGCTGGCAGGCGAAGGCTTCGATCACCACGTCCGCCGCCTCCACCGGCTGCCAATCCTGGCGCCAGTGACGGATTTCCACGCCGTGTTGCCATTGGCTCTCCGCCTCTGGATCGGCTTGAGGACAAAGCGGCGCGAAGGCGGCAGGTTCATCCACCCAAAGGCGCACCGACTGGCCGTGCTCGGCCACCAGTTGGCGAGCCAGGCGCCAGGTCACGCCGATGTCGCCAAAGTTGTCGACGACGTTGCAGAAGATGTCCCACTTCACGATGCGTGATTCCCAGGAAAAACCGCAGTTTAACCAAGACGCGAGACACAAGAACAAAATGCCCGCCATCAAGGCGGGCCAAGGGGAGCATGGTGCCGAAAAGGGTTTGCGTGGAGCGAGTGGCTCAAGCCGCCAATCGATAGGGACTGCTTTCGCGACGGGCCAGTTCCAGTTGCCAGATCGCCTGATTGGCGCCGGCCGCGTCACGGGAGGTGAAGGGACCGGAACGCATCACGCCGTCCACTACCACAAACCAGCAGGCCATATGGCCAGCGGCCCTGAGAGTTTCCGGAACCGCAGTACCGACCAGGGACATGACATCAACGTGGGACATCGCCTCACCTCCATCGCTTTTGCATGGTGTAAAGACTATGGCGATGGCTCGACCAACAGAAATCAGTTGCCTCAATAGTGGCTATCCACAAGAGCAATTGGCCCTCCGACTGGACAGCACCGAAATGGGGCGTCTAGATTGGTGGCTCATAGCCATTAGCCGTGGATGGCGCCCCCCCTGACAGGAAGTCAAGCGATGTTCTCCCCCGCCTGCAGTGCCTTCGCTCGCCCCCTGCCTCCCCTTCGCCCACTCGATACGAGGCGTCTGCCATGAACAGTTCGATCAAACGCTTCTTCAACGACCTCAGCGTCCGCCAGAAGCTGCTCACCGGATTCGGCCTGGTCCTCGCCATCACCCTGCTGGTGGCCTGGACCAGCTGGCGCGCACTGGAAGGTGCACTGCACCGATTCGACATCCTGCTCCGGGTCAACGACATCGATACCAAGCTCTACCAGGTCCGGCAGCACGAGAAGGACTTCATCATCCGCAGCGACGAACAGGCCATCGGCAACGCGCTGCAGATCATCGGAGAGATCCAGGGCATCGCCGACAACACCCTGAAGGTGATGACCATTCCCCGCACCATCGATCTGATGAAGCAGATCCAGACGGATCTCGGCCAGTACCAGCAGAACCTGACGGGACTGGCGGAAATGGAGAAGAACAAACGCAGTGCCCAACAGAATATGGAGCAGGCTGCCCGCGAGGCGCTGAAGCAGTTCGATGAACTGGAGCAGCACCTGACCCAGGAAGCCCTGCAGCAGATCCGGCAGAGCGGCGACGAGGACGGTATTCGCGCGCTGGAAACCGCGACCCATGCGTCGGGCATGGCCAAGGACGTCCTTAGCGCACGGCGCCACGAAAAAGACTTCGTCATGCGCGGCGATGCGCAGTACGCCGACAAGCTCAACGCCTTGTTCGACGGCCTCGAGAGCCGCACCAGCGACCTCGCCTCACGCATCAGCGAACCCTCAGCCCAGGAAAACCTGGACTCAGCGCGCAAACAGATCGCACGCTACCGCAGCGAATTCGCCAACCTGCGCCAAAGCATCCAGCTCCATGCCGACTCCGAGTCCGCGCTGACGAAACGCGCCTCGGGTATTTCCGGTTCCTCCACCGACGCACTGAGCATCCAGATGCAATTGCTCGAAGCCGACGCGCGCCAGGCCAAGACCATCCTGGTCACGGCGGCCGCCATCGGGTTCGTGGTCGGATTGGTGTCCGCCCTGATCATTGCCCAGTTGATCGTGGCCCCCCTTCGCCAGGCCGTTCAGCAAGCCCGCAAGGTGGCTGCCGGTGACCTGACCTCGGATATCCGCAGCGATCGCAAGGATGAGCTTGGTCAACTGATGCAGGCCATGCAGGACATGACCGAGAGCCTGCGCAGCCTACTCAGGCGCCTCGGCAGCGGCATCGAACAACTGGCCACGGCCGCCGAGGAAATGTCCGCCGTGACCGAGCAGACCAGCGCCGGCGTGACCCAGCAGAAAATGGAAACCGAGCAGGTGGCCACCGCCATGAATGAGATGGTCGCCACCGTCCAGGACGTCGCCCGTAACGCTGAATCCGCGGCCGATTCCGCCAGCCACGCCGATCGCCAGGCACAGCACGGCACCGCCGTCGTGCAGCAGGCCATCGAGCGCATCGAACACCTGGCCCAGGCAATCGAGCAGTCCGCCGGAGCCATCGAGCGACTCAAGCACGACAGCACCAACATCGGTACCGTGCTCGACGTGATCAAAAGCATCGCCGAGCAGACCAACCTGCTCGCCCTCAATGCCGCCATCGAAGCAGCCCGGGCGGGAGATGCCGGGCGCGGGTTCGCGGTCGTCGCAGACGAGGTGCGCGCCCTCGCCCGCCGGACCCAGGAATCCACCACGCAGATCGAGCAGCTGGTCAGCACCTTGCAGGACGGCGCCCAGGGCGCGGTGGACATGATGGGCAGAAGCCGCACCCAGGCCGGCCATACGGTGGACGCTGCCAAAGAGGCCGGAACTGCGCTGGAGGCCATCAATGACTCGGTCTCCAATATCCAGCAGCTCAACCAGCAGATCGCCACCGCCGCCGAGCAGCAAAGCGCCGTGGCCGAAGAAATCAACCGCAGCGTCACCAGCATTCGCGACGTGGCCGAGCAATCCGCAGCGGCCACAGAGGAAACCTCGGCCGCCAGTGTCGATCTCGCCCGCCTCGGCGGCGAACTGCAGACAGAGGTCAACCGCTTCCGCCTAGGCTGAACGCAAAAGCCCCCTGCCCGCTCGCACGGACAGGGGGCAACCAGAGACAGTAAGGCGCCGTCACGCAGGCGGCCCTGTGGCCCAGAACCAGCAACAAACTCTCGACCGGTCCCGCCACGCCGCATCACGACCTGCGGCACCAGGCCCGTCGCGTCCCGAGCAGCCTGCGCTACCGGGCGCTGGTATCCCTGGTGGTGAACCGGTCCCGCCCCTGCGGGTTTTCCCCATCATCCCTGAGCGCCCTTGGCAATCCGTTGATTGCGGACTACCATAATCACGTTTTGCACACCATGCAAACACGATAAGTGAGCCAAGGACGATTCATTCCGTCATTAAGATTCGCGGCATGAACACGCTTGGATCGCGCATCGCGCACTACAGAAAGCTGAAAGGACTCTCTCAGCAGGCCCTGGCCAACGAGTGCGGCTGGGAATCACAATCCCGTATCGGCAACTACGAGCGGGATACCCGCGAGCCCTCGTTCGAAGACCTCAAACGCATCGCCAAGGCGCTGGAGGTATCGCTCAACGACCTGCTCAATCCCGTCATGCAGATTGCCGAATCGAAAGACGGCCATTACGGCCCGGAACAGACACTGAGTCCACGCTCCCGCCAGGTGCTCGACCGCCTCACCCGTGCAGCCAGCGAAGGCCGCCTGGTCGAACAGGACCTGGTTCTGCTGGAGCAGATCGCCCGGCGACTGGAAAAACCGGGCGATTGATCGACCCTTTTCTCCAGCTACCTGTCTCAAGGACATGGGGAATCCGATCCCTCATGCCCGAGAGGTAACGCGCATGATTGCCAAAGTCGTGAAGATTGCCTTGCTGGCCGTCGTACTCGCCAGCAACAGCGGCTGCATCATCCATCACTACGATGACGACGATCACCGTGGTGGCTGGGACGGCCACCGGGACCACGATGACCGAGACCGGGACGGGCACAGGAAAGGCCACCGTTGAATAACGAAAAAGCCCCGCGATGCGGGGCTTTTTCCGCAATCTTCTGCAGTTTTCGCGACCGGGTGTATAGTCGATCACCCTGATCTCCCAGCGAGCGGTCGCCCATGGCTGCCTCCTCTCCCGGAATCTCCAGACGCCAGGTACTCAAGGCCTTCGCAGCATTCGGCGCGGCCCTTGTCGCGGGCGACGCCCTGGCCAGCCGGATCGAGGTGACGCTGCGCCCCCGCAACCTCCACGCACGCATGCTCAATCGTGATCGCCACCTGCGCCTGGAACGCCCGGCCGCAGGAGAAGTCGCCACCTTCTGCTACTTCCGCAAGGGCAAGGGCTGGGACCTGGAAGGCTATCGTCAGGGCTGCCGCATCCTGCGAGACGTGAAGTACAAGAGCACGGTGAAGATCAACGTCAAATTGCTCGACCTGCTTTTCCTCATCCAGGCCTGGCTTCGCATCAACAAGCTCCCCACCCGCATCCTGGTGAGCAGCGGTTATCGCACCCCGCAGCACAACGCCACCCTGGAAGGCGCCGCCCGGCAGTCCCTGCACATCCGTGGCATGGCCGCCGACATCCGTATTCCCGGCGTCAGCGTCGAACGTCTGGGCAGGCTGGTCCGCGCCCTCGGCGCCGGTGGCGTGGGCTTCTATCCATCCAAGGGGTTCATCCACGTAGACGTTGGCCGCGTCAGGACCTGGCGAGTCGCCGCGCTGGTGGAGCCAGGGCAGGAAGAATGGGCTCTGGCCGTGTTGGACCAGGGCGAGCATTTCGCCTGACTTCAATCGAAGTCAGCGCAGTCCCCGCAAACGAACTGGCCACGCCGATCCGTGCGTTCGGTCAGTTCGCCGCAGTAATCGCACTCCCCTTCCACGGCGTCGAGCGGATCGGCGTCTTCATCGTCGAAGCACTCGTCATCCAGGTCATCGTCGTTGTCGAGCAGATGATCGTGCTCGGGTTCGTGGAGGTCGAGATCGTCGTCCATAGCACCGCACCAGATGTGGAAATCGAAAGGTCGCGGACTATAGCGCCGAGGCTGCGCTCCCGCCAATGTGGCTTAGCCCGGCGGTACCGACGTCGGTGCTCAGCATTCCGCCGAGCTGAAAACCGGACGATGGTGCTCGTCGATGCGCAGGAGCTTGCTCAATGCATCCCTGGCGGCCTCGAGGGCGTCGCACTGGCGCGCAAAGTAAGCGCCGTCGTAGACGCGATAGAAGAAGGGTTCGTCGTCGCTGCCGTTCCGCGCAATGGCGATGAAGGCCAGCACATGGTCGCCATTGATGAGCGTTTCGGGCCAGGCGGCGTGTTCCGGGAAGTCTCGTCTGTACATGGTGACCTCCGGCGGATCGAGTCTCAGTTGCGGAAAGTCCACTATCTACCTGCAGAACCCGAATAGCTTCCTTTCGATCCAATATCGGACCGAAGGTCTCCGTCCGCCAAAAAAAAACCCCGCACGGCGCGGGGCTTTTTTTCGACGCGGCTGTTACAGCGGGCGAACCTGCTCAGCCTGAGGGCCTTTGGCCCCGTCGGTGACGAGGAAGCTTACGCGCTGACCTTCGTCCAGGGATTTGTAGCCATCACCTTCGATCTGGCGGAAGTGAACGAACACGTCCGGACCTTGCTCGGGGGTGATGAAGCCGAAGCCTTTTTCAGAGTTGAACCACTTAACGGTACCGTTCTGGCGAGTTGCCATGATGTTGTCTCCAAGGTGTAGGAATAGCGGTCAGGCGAAAGCCCAGCCATGACTGTATGCGTAGTGAAGGGTGCCGAGGAGATGGAACATCGAAAGGACAGAACATCAAGCCGGTGCCGCAAGACTGAGCAGGCAGTGGGCGAAGAATACAGGGTTCGGCGAGATTGGAAAGTTTTTTCTGGCGGCTCGGCACCCGGCGCGTTGGCCAACCGGCCGAAATAGCGGGTTGGCCGGAGGGCGAGCCTGTATAGTCACGGGTAGGCCTCGCTTTCGAGCGCTCACAAATCAAAGGTGCTCTCATGTCTGATAACCCAACAAACCGTGCCAGGTCCGAGCTGGACGAGCAGACCAGGGCCTTTCTGTCGAAGGGCGGCGAGATCACAGAGGTCCCCACCGGCAAGACCGGATGGAATACGGGACGTCAGAAGTCGCAGTGGTCCAAGCCCCAGGCGAAGAAACCCGAAGAATGATGACAAGGCGAGCCAATGGCTCGCCTTGTCATTATCGGCGCCGGCAACCGCCCGCGCCCGCTCCCGGGACGGCCTTCAGTCGCCCTCCCCCATCAAGTCCTGCAAGCGCTGGCGCAGCCAGCTTTCCGCCGGATCACTGTCCAGCATGCTGAGCCAGACCATATCCAGGTCCAGCTCGGGTGTTTCGAAGGGCAGCGACTCGTAACGCAGCTGGCCGGAAGCGGCCATCGCTTCGGCGATGTAATCAGGCAGGCTGACCAGCAGATCGGTGTCCGCCAGCAAGGCCGGCAAGGCACTGAACTGCGGAACCGACAACACCACCCGGCGCGTGCGTCCGATCGACTGCAACCAGTCGTCCGCCAAACCGTGGGTACTGGCCGTGTGGGATACCTGGACATGGGGCCTGGCGCAGTACTCATCCAGGGTCAGGAGCGCGTCGCCCGGGTCCGCACGCAGCACTTTCGGGTAGACGCGGCGCAGGCGCTTGCACCTGGCATTGGCCGGCAAGTCGCGGGTCTGGGCGATGCCGACGGTAATCTCGCCATTGGCCAGCAGCTCAGGAATCCGCCAATAGTTGGCATGTTGCACCACGATCACGATGTTCGGCGCTTCATTACGCAACGCCCGCAGCACTGGCGGCAACAGTGCGAACTCGACGTCATCCGACAGCCCGATGCGGAAAGTCATGTTGCTGGTGGACGGGTCGAACTCGTGAGTCAGGCTGAGCGCCACGGACAGGGCATCCAGCGCCGGTGACAAGTGCCGGGAGATCATCTCGGCCCGGGCAGTTGGCTCCATGCGGTGGCCGACGCGGACGAACAAGGGGTCGTTGAACAGCGCACGCAGGCGATTCAGGGCCGCGCTGATGGTGGGCTGGACCAGAAAGAGCTTCTCCGCGGCCTTGGTGACATTGCGCTCCTGCATCAACGTCTCGAACACCACCATCAGGTTGATGTCGGCCTTGCGCAGTTCGTTGCGATTCATACCCCGCTCCTCCCGTGATTCGCGGTCACCCCGCCCGACATGGCACGAGAAGCTTTCCAGGCGTCAATCCGTGCAAGCACGCGGAACTGCTGAACTGAATATAGGGAAGTTGGCATGGCGGTATCTGTCTGCAAATTACTGGTTCACCAGGAAAAGGCCCGTGGCAGAGCGTTCGGCCGCCGCCCCTATGGGTAGCAATGAGCGTTCGCGCAAGCATCGGAAGCAAAACACACTGTTGCGTGATTTCACCCTTGAAGCGCATTCGACCGAATGATTAGATAGCATCCTAATAGATAGCTAGCACTCTTTATATATGTCTGTCGGAGCCCTTCAACTGCAAGTCAGCAGCCGCATGGTCATCAGTGGCCGCAACTGGCGCCGCATCTGCCAGGCCAACCTGTCGAAGTTCGGAATCAGCGAGGCCTGTTGCGGGCCCTTGCTGATGATTGGCCGGCTGGGCGGTGGCGTGCGCCAGGTGCAACTGGCCCAGGCCATCGGTATCGAAGGTCCGTCCCTGGTGCGCCTGCTCGATCAGCTGTGCAACGCAGGCCTGATCGAACGCCAGGAAGATGCCAGCGACCGCCGTGCGAAGACCCTTAGTGTCACCAGCGCCGGACGCGAGCTCAGCGAGAGGCTGGAGAACGAACTGATCCTCCTGCGCCGCCAGGCACTGGCGCAATTGTCGCCTGCCGACTTGCAGGCCGCCCTGCGCGTGTTCGACGCCTTCGACCAGTTCAGCCAGGCCCACTGATCGTGCTCAACCTGCCTCCCGCCCGCGACTGGTTCTACTCGATCAAGGTCTTCGCCGCTTCGATGCTGGCGCTGTACATCGCGCTGTACATGCAACTGCCCCGCCCCTACTGGGCCATGGCTACGGTGTACATCGTCGCCAACCCCTTCGTCGGCCCCACCAGCGCTAAAGCCCTGTACCGCGCGCTCGGCACCTTGCTCGGCGCCAGCGCCGCCGTGTTCATCGTGCCGCTGCTGTCCCAGCAACCCCTGTTGCTGAGCCTGGTGGTGGCGTTCTGGACCGGCGGCATGCTGTTCCTCTCGATGCATGTACGCACCGCCGACAACTACGCGCTGATGCTGGCCGGCTACACCATGCCGATGATCGCCCTGCCAGTGGTGGACAACCCACAGGCGGTCTTCGACCTCGCCTACTCGCGATTTCTCGAGATTCTCCTGGGCATCATCTGCGCCAGCGTGGTCGGCAGCCTCTTCTGGCCCAGCCGGCTGGCTCCGGTGCTCGCCGCCAACTCCAGCCGCTGGTTCGGCGACGCCCGCGACTATTGCGCCCTGCAGTTGCAACACCCGCGTGACTTGCAGCGGCTGGTGCAATTGCGCTCAGCCATGGTCACTACCTTCAATGGCCTGGAGCTGATGATCGGCCAGCTGCCGCACGAGGGAGCGCACCCTCGCGTCGTGCGCAACGCCCGTGAGCTTCGTGAACGCATGGCCCTGTTGTTGCCCGCGGTGGATACCCTGCACGACAGCCTGATCGCCCTACAGGAAAAGGCACCACGGCTGGCCGCGAGACTTGCCCCAAGCCTGCGGGCCTGCCTCGATTGGCTACAAGGCGACGCGGATGACGAGACGCGCACGCGACTCCGCCGGCAGCTCGATGCCTTGCAGCCGCATGCCAGCAGCTTGGGAGATGCCGGCCAGTCGTTGCTTAGCAGCAGCCTCTATCGCCTGCGGCAATGGCTCGACCTCTGGCAGGACTGCCGCGACCTGCATCAGCGCCTGGACAGCGACGACCATGCTCCCTGGACGTCGGTCTACCGACACTGGCACCTGGGCAGTGGCGCGCGCTTCTTCGACCGCGGCCTGATGCTGTATTCCGTCGCCTACATCATCCTCGGCATCTTCGTCGCGACACAGCTGTGGATCTGGCTGCAATGGACCGACGGTGCCAGCGCCGTGGTCCTGGCCGCTGTGGCCTGCTGCTTCTTCGCCACCCTCGACGAACCGGCGGTGCAGATCAGGCGCTTCTTCATCTGGACCAGCTTCAGCGTGGTGCTGGCCAGCCTCTACCTGTTCCTCGTGCTGCCCAACGTCCACGACTTCCCACTGCTGGTGCTGGCCTTCGCCGGCCCCTTCATCTGCGTCGGCACCCTGACCGTGCAGCCTCGTTTCTACCTGCCGACACTCCTGATCGCGGTGAACACCGCAACCTTCATCAGCATCCAGGGTGCCTACGAAGCCAACGTACAGGTATTCCTCAACAGCAACCTGGCCGGTCCCATCGGCCTGCTGTTCGCCTTCCTCTGGACCCTGGTTTTCCGCCCCTTCGGCGCCGAACTGCTGGCCCGGCGCATGACCCGTTCCAGCTGGCAGGACCTCGCGGACATGAGCCGCGCCGACACCCTGGCAGCCCAACGCAGGCTCGCCGGACGCCTGCTCGACCGTTTCGCCCAGCACCTGCCGCGCCTGAACCTGAGCGGCCAGGACAGCAGCGGCGCCGAGCGTGAACTCCGCATCGCCTACAACCTGCTGGACATCAAGGCCCACCAGGGCCGGCTGCCATTGGACCTGCAACGGCCGCTGCAACTGGTGGTGCGCGGCGTCGGCCGTCACTTCCGGCGCAACCTGCGTAGCACAGTCGCCCGGGACGTAGCGCCCTCGCTGCTGAACCTGATCGAACACGCCCGCCAGGCCGTGGCCGCCGCCGCGCCGCAGCATGAAGAGACCGCACTGGCAGTCCTGCATGCCCTGGCCGGGCTGGAAACCGCCTTGCGCCCGGCACTTGCCACGCCACCGGTGCAAGGCGCGGAACAACCCATCCCCGCAGGCCTGGACGGAGCAGCGCTGTGATTGGCGACATCAATATCTTCGGAGTCTTCCTGCCCACCGCCCTGGTGCTGATGCTCCTGGCCTACCTGGTCTACCTGCCGCTGCAGAAGCTCCTGAATGCCCTGCATGTCTATCGCCTGGTCTGGCACCGCGCGCTGTTCAACATCGCGTTGTACGCAGCCCTGCTGGGCACCCTCGAACATTTCAGCCGAATCCTGATGCAATCATGAAACGACTCGCGTTTTCCTCCGCCCGCCTGCTGGTCACCCTGCTCGCCGTTGCCGTCGCCGCCGTACTGATCTGGCAGATGCTGAGCTATTACCTGTTCGCACCCTGGACCCGCGATGGCCATATCCGTGTGGACGTGGTCCAGGTGGCGCCCGATGTCTCGGGCCTGATCGACAAGGTGGAGGTCCATGACAACCAGCCGGTCAGCAAAGGCCAGGTGCTCTTCGTGATTGACCAGGAGCGATTCAAGGTCGCCTTGCAACAGGCACAGGCCATGCGCGACGACCGCCGCGAAACCCTTGCCCAGGCCCGCCGCGAGCAGGCACGCAACCGTGCCCTGGGCCGGCTCGTCGCCCAGGAAATCGTCGAGGCAAGTGACTCTTCGGTGCTGCGCGCCAGCGCAGCGCTGTCCGAAGCCGAAGCCACGGTGGAAGGCGCCCGGCTCAACCTCGCCCGCACCGTCATCACCAGTCCGGTGGACGGCTACCTGAACGACCGGGCGCCCCGGGCAGGAGAGTTCGTCAGCGCCGGGCACAACGTGCTGTCGGTGGTGGACAAGGGCTCTTTCCACCTGGACGGTTACTTCGAAGAAACCAAGCTCGGCCAGATCCACATCGGCCAGGCCGTGGACATCCGCGTGATGGGTGATGGCCGCCGCCTGACCGGCCGCGTGCACAGCATTGCCGCCGCCATCGAAGACCGTGACCGCACCAGCGGCGCCAACCTGCTGCCCAATGTCAACCCGGCCTTCAGCTGGGTGCGCCTGGCCCAGCGTGTTCCGGTGCGCATCCTGTTCGATGAGGTACCGGAGGACTTCCGCATGGTGGCGGGACGAACCGCCACCGTCTCCATCCTCGAAGCACCGGTGAAACCATGAGACTCCGCCCGCTCGCAGCCAGTCTCAGCCTGGCCCTGAGCCTCTCCGCCTGCCAGGTGGTTGGCCCAGACTACGCACTGCCTGGAGACGCCGCGATCAAACGGGTCGACGCCCAGGGGGAACTCGCCACCGCCGATGCATCGGTCGTCTCCACACCGGTACCGGCAGACTGGTGGCGCCTGTACCACGCGCCGGAACTCGAGCGCCTGGTAGAGCAGGCACTGGCCGCCAACACCGACCTGCGCGTGGCCGCCGCCAACCTCGGCCGCGCCGCCGCCCAGGTGCATGAAGCGGAAGATCGTGGCGGCTTCGAGGCGTCACTGAGTGCCGACCTGCAGCGCACCCAGGTTGCCGGCCAGCAGTTCCTGTTGATGGAAAAAGTGCCGGTGGTGAACTTCGCCAACCTCAACGCCAGCCTGTCCTATCAGTTCGACCTGTTCGGCAAGCTCCAGCGTGGCGTCGAGGCTTCCCGCGCCGACGCCGACGCCGCGCAGGCCGCTGCCGACCTGGTCCGTATCAACGTCGTGGCACGGGTGGTGAGCGCTTATGCGCAGGTCTGCTCGGCCAACGAGGAACGCGAAGTCGCCCAGCACTCGCTGGATCTGCAGCGCCAGAGCCTGGAGCTCACCCAACAACTTCACGCTGCAGGGCGCGGTAACGAAACCGAAGTGACGCGCTCGGCCACCCAATTCAAATCGCTGCGCGCCGCGCTTCCGCGCTACACGGCCGCTCAGCAGGCAGGCATTTATCAGCTGGCCATGCTCACGGCCCAGCCGGTAGCGGCGCTGCCGCGTGGTGTCACCGAATGCCGTCATCTGCCTGAACTCACCCAGCCGCTGCCAGTGGGCGATGGCGCCGAACTGCTCAAGCGCCGGCCGGACATTCGCCAGGCGGAACGCCAGCTCGCCGCGTCCACGGCGCGCATAGGCGTCGCCACCGGCGAGCTGTACCCGGACATCAGCATCGGCGCCTCGACCGGCCTGATCGGCATCCTCGACGACATGGGCGACCCGTCGACCCAGCACTGGGGTTTCGGCCCGCTCATCCACTGGAACATTCCCACCACCGGCGCCCGTGCCCGCGTGCAGCAGGCCGAGGCCGCCACCCAGGCGTCGCTCGCCCATTTCGACGGTGTGGTGCTCAATGCCCTTCGCGAAACCCAGACGGCCCTCGTCCAATACACCGCCGCCCTGCAGCAACGTGCTGCACTGGACGAAACCGCACGTTCAGCTCAGCTGAGCGCCGAGCAGACACATGCGTTCTACCAGGCCGGCCGCGAGTCCTTCCTGGCCGAACTGGAAGCCCAGCGCACACAGGCGCAAGTCGCCGAACAACTGGCCGCCAGCCAGAGCCAGGTCGTCCAGGCGCAGATCGGCCTGTTCATGGCCCTGGGCGGTGGCTGGCAACAGGTAACGGCCAAGGACGAGAGCAACGTGCACTGACTTTCGAGCGCAGCCCCTTCAATGCGCCAGCCTGAAACAACCCTATCCCCCCCTCTCCCAGAGGACGAGGGGTGACTCGCGCCTGCGAGGCCTGGGCAGTCCTGAAGCAGCCAGCCGTCTGAATCCGAGACAACTCAGCCCCCTCACCAAACCCGCAGCTTCCCGACCCACCTACCCCTCCGGGGTGGGCCATTCATGCCGACCTTCTGTTGAACTCTGCGCGATTGATTTCGCAAACCTCCGGAGTTCTCCATGAGCCTCAACAGAATCGGCGTGATCGGGGCCGGCACCATGGGCAGCGGCATTGCCCAGGTCTGTGCCTCCGCTGGCCTGAGCGTCATCCTGATCGATGTCACCGAACCTGCCCTGGCCCGAGGCGTGGCCGCCGTGAACGAGGGCCTGCAACGCCAGGTTCGCAAAGCGAGGATCTGCGAGAGCGAGCGCGAAGCGACTCTGGCACGGGTGCAGGCCACCACTGACTACAGCAGCCTGGCCGAAGCCGACCTGGTAATCGAAGCCGCTACGGAGAATCTCGAGCTCAAGCTGCGCATCCTGCGTCAGATCGAAGCAGTGGTTTCATCCGACACAGTGATCGCCACCAACACTTCGTCCATCTCCATCACCCAGCTGGCTGCCGTATTGGAGCGCCCCGAGCGCTTCATCGGAGTGCACTTCTTCAATCCCGTACCGGCCATGCAACTGCTGGAGCTGATTCGCGGCTTGCAGACCTCCAGCCAGACCCACGCCGCAGTGGAGTCCTTCGCCAAGGCGGTCGGCAAGACACCCATCAACGTCGACAACGCTCCGGGATTCGTCGTCAACCGCATCCTGATCCCGATGATCAACGAAGCCGTTTTCGTGCTCCAGGAAGGCCTCGCCAGTGCCCGGGACATCGATACCGGAATGCAGCTGGGTTGCAACCACCCCATCGGACCACTGGCCCTGGCCGACATGATCGGCCTCGACACCCTGCTCGCCATCATGCAGGTCCTGCACGACGGCTTCGGTGATCCCAAGTACCGCCCCGCCCGGCTGCTCAAGGACCTGGTTGCGGCCGGCCATCTCGGCCGCAAGAGCGGCCGCGGCTTCCACAGCTATTGAATCACCCATTGAGGCCTCAGCCATGAGCGAATACGCAGCTCCCCTGCGCGACATGCAGTTCGTCCTGAACGAACTGGGATACCTGGAACAAGTGAGTGAACTGCCCGGCTGCGAAGACCTGGGCGCCGACCTCGTCGATGCCATCCTGGGTGAGGCCGGCAAGTTCGCCCAGGGCGTGCTCTCGCCCCTGAACATCGTCGGCGACCGTGAGGGTGCGCGCTGGCACGAAGGCGAAGTGACCACCGCAAAAGGCTGGCACGAGGCCTACGGGCAATTCGTCGAAGGCGGTTGGAACGCCCTCTCCTGCCACCCGGAGTTCGGCGGCCAGGGCCTGCCGCGACTGATCTCGGCACTGGTGGAAGAGATGTGGAACGGCGCCAACGTTTCATTCGGCCTGTGCCCCATGCTCACCCGGGGCGCCATCGAGGCTATCGAGCTCTGCGGGTCTTCCCATCTGAAGGAAACCTACCTGCCGAAAATGATCAGCGGCGAATGGACCGGCACCATGAACCTGACCGAACCCCAGGCCGGTTCGGACCTCGCCGCCGTGCGCAGCCGCGCAGAGCCCCAGGGCGACGGCACGTACCGTTTGTTCGGCCAGAAGATCTTCATCACCTATGGCGAGCACGACTTGACCGACAACATCGTGCACCTGGTACTGGCCCGCGTCCCGGGCGCGCCTGAGGGTGTGAAAGGCATCTCGCTGTTCGTGGTGCCGAAGCTCCTGGTGGAAGCCGACGGCAGCCTGGGGGCGCGCAACGATGTGCGCTGCGCCTCCATCGAGCACAAGCTGGGCATCCATGGCAGCCCGACCGCCGTACTGGCCTTCGGCGACAACGAGGGTGCCCTGGGCTGGCTGGTGGGCGAAGAGAATCGCGGGCTGGAATACATGTTCATCATGATGAACGCCGCGCGCTTCTCCGTCGGTATCGAAGGGGTCGGCTTGTCCGAACGTGCCTACCAGCGTGCACTCGGCTACGCCCGCGAGCGTGTTCAGGGCACCGAGGCCGGCGCGAAGAGTCGTGACAAGGTGGCGATCATTCGCCACCCGGATGTCCGTCGCATGCTGTTGTCGATGAAATCCCGCACCGAGGCGATGCGCGCCATCGCCTGCGAAGTCGCCGCAGCAATGGACTGTGCCGAACGCCATCCCGACCCGGCACGCCGCGAGGAATGGCAAGCCTTCGTCGACCTGATGATCCCCGTGGTCAAGGGTTGCGGCACCGAGAATGCAGTGGACATCGCCTCCCTCGGCGTGCAGATCCACGGTGGCATGGGCTTCATCGAGGAAACCGGCGCCGCCCAGCATCTGCGCGATGCACGCATCACCACCATCTACGAAGGCACCACCGGCATCCAGGCGTCCGACCTCGTCGGCCGCAAGATAGCCCGTGATGGCGGCAAGGCCATCGGGCAGGTGACAAAACGGATGCGCTACGTCATGGAGCGTCTTGTCTGGGCAGATGACCCGCAGCTGCAGGATATTGCCAGCGCCCTCGCCAGCGCCGTGGTAGCGCTGAACGCAGCGGTGGAGTTCATCGTGGCGAACTTCAACGGCCAGGCGCCTCGCGTTCTGGCCGGGGCTGTGCCATTCCTGGAGCTGTTCGGCACCGTGGCCGGTGGCTGGCAGATGGCCCGCTCGGCGCTTGCCGCCCATGGCCAGCTCAAAGCGGGAACCACCGACCAGGACTTCTATCGCGGAAAGCTGCAGACCGCACGCTTCTACGCCGAGCATCTGCTGCCACGTGCCGAGGGGTTGTCGCGGATCGTGATCCAGGGCGGCGACGTGGTTCTGGAGATGGAAGATTCGTTGCTCTGAGATTCCGCCGCCCGCCCCAAGCGGGCGGCGGAAAGGGGCCGGCGGGTGTCGACCGCCGGAACGGAGCTTTGGGCCGTCCTTGTGACGGCCTTTTTTTCTGACCCAAGCCCGGCACCTTATTCACCCACCGCACCTGTAGGAGCGGGCTTGCCCGCGAACAGCCCGAGCACAAACTTTCGCGAGCAAAGCTCGCTCCTACAAAGGCCTGGCCCACGCGTCGCACCAAAAAACGGGCCTCTCCCCATCAGGGAGAAGCCCGCGGCCTTAGAGGATTTCGCGCGGCTTGGTCAGGCGAACCCTGTAGCTCAGTCGACGCGCTGGATCTTCGGTGCCTTCCAACGGCCATCGAGGGCTTCGGGCTTCGGCCAATACAGACGGCCGGCGATATAGAACGGGCCGTCCGGCGCGGGTAGCCAGTTGGCCTCATCGGCCTTGCCCGGCGACTGGTGCTGGATGTACAGGGTCAGGCCGCCATCGGCATCGCGCTTCAGTTGCGGCAACATCGGCGAATTGATCAGGTAGCGCTGCAGTGGGTTGGCCACCAGCAGTCGCGAAGCGTCGTACAGGGTCAGCGACCAGAAGGCGTTGACCGGGGGTAGCTGGCCAGGGGCGAAACGCAAGGTATACCGATGGCGCGACGCATCCAGTTTCTGCCCTTGGGCGTCGAGGTAGAACGGCGGATAGATGGTCTCTTCCTTGTCGTTGCCATAGAGGCCGGTGACCGCCGCGCGCATCCGGTACAAGTAGTTGTTGCCGAGGAATTCGCGGCTACCGAGGAAACGCGTCGTGGAGACTTCGCCTCGCGCGACCCGCTGGCCAAGGGCCTCGAAGTCCCGCCAGGCGTCAGCAATGCCAGCCGCGATGGCTTCGCGTATATCCGCAGGCAGGGACTGCCCGTCAAAGGTCAGGCCGGGGCCGATGCCCAGCCGGGCAAAGCGCTCCATCAGGCTCCGTTCGGAAGGATGGATCGGGCAGTAACCGAGAACGAAGTTCAACTGGTTGAAGATCTCCAGGCTGCTGCGCTCTTCTTCGGCGCTTAGCGGCGCGCGGAAGTCGACGGCAGCTACCGCGGCCGGAGCCGACTGGCCGAGGAATGCGGACAGCGGCTGTACCTTGTAACCGGCCTGCACCCTTTTCACGTTTTCCAGGTCGTCCGGGCCCTTCAGCTGGGTGCGGTAAAACACGAAGGCAAACTGGGTCTCGGAACGGAACACATGGTCGATACCGGGCGGGACCGTGCCCTGCCAGTCCGGCCCGGCGAGCAGGAAGGTGCCGCCGCCGTTACCGGTGGTCCGGCTGCCGACGTAACCGAAATTATGGGTGTACGCGTCGACGAACTGCGCCGAGTAATAACGCCCTTTCGCCACCGCTGGCATCGTCAGCACCAACGGTTCGCGGCGCAGGTCCGCACCAAGTTGGGAGTACGGCGTGTCGGCATTGGGCGTCGGATAGGCCCTGTCGTCCGGCGTGTAGATGCGCGCGGTGTTGTGCAGGGTGTTCCAGGGCGACTTGAACTCCGGGTGCTGCTGGTCCTGAAAGTAGGTGTATTGCACGCGGTAGTTGTCCACCAGGGGGAAACCGTAGATGTAGGCTTCCTTGGCGATGGCCCGCGCCTCGGCCGGCGTCAGAGCGGCTGCGCTGGATACGGAGGCATGGGTGAGGAATGCAAGCAGTGCGACCACGAGGGCGCGCCTGAGGTTGTTCTTGCTCACGAGGAACTCCTGGTGGCGAAACGACAGGGCGCAAGCGCCCCGACCTTTCAGTTTTTTGGCCAGCTATCGGTAGGCCGCCATTCACGGACGCGGAGTGCTGCATCGCCTTCCGGCCGGTAGGCATGACAGGTACCGATGGCCCAGTGGGTGGGCATCTCGAAGTCGGGATCGCGGGCGGCGCGATCGCGCAGGCGCTTCTGCAACACAGGCGCCAGGGTCTGGATGGCGGTAGTGGCCATGGGACCGAGGAGCTCGGTGAGGTGAGTGCAGCCCTTCATCCCGCCAACCCGTTCGGCCACGCGCTTCCTGAACCCCGGGCCGATGCTGATGCCCACCAATGCGGCGTAGGCCTGGTTGATATGACCGCATACCGGAGTGGGTGCCCGTTCGGAAACGGCTTCGATCCGCTGGATCACCAGCTTGCGATCGAGCGTCATGCGGATAAGCATCTGGTGCAGTACGCCATTGGCAGGAACGACCCCATAAGGGAATTCCGTGTCCACCCCTTTGGTATCCAGCAACC
Source organism: Pseudomonas sp. JS3066 (assembly GCF_036328175.1). NCBI lineage: Bacteria > Pseudomonadati > Pseudomonadota > Gammaproteobacteria > Pseudomonadales > Pseudomonadaceae > Pseudomonas > Pseudomonas sp. JS3066. The sequence continues at coordinate 1,931,319 of NZ_CP143312.1, read as the reverse complement.
GCCCTTCGACCTCGAACAGCCCGTCGTCTCGTTCGTAACCGGTGCAGGTCACCTGGCGGGTGTGCAACAGACGACGGCTGACGGTTTTCTCTTCCATGCAACGGCCCTCTTGGAAGAAGGGGCGCCTAAGCGCCCCGTCAGTCACCTCAAACGTTGCCCAGACCACCGCCGCAGACCAGGACCTGGCCAGAGACGTAGTCGGATTCCGGAATGCAGAACAGGTAGATGGCGCCTGCCGCTTCCTCGGGTGTGCCTGGACGGCTCAGCGGGATCATGGTCTTCGACTGCTCGACGATGGCCGGACTGATGCCGACCTTGATTTCGCGGCCTTCGATGTTGATGTAGTTCGGATCACCTTCCACCGGCTGGGTCTGGCGGGTCTCGATATGGCCGAAGGCGACGGCATTGACGTTGACCTTCATGCGCCCCCACTCCTTGGCCAGGCACTTGGTCATGCCCAGCACGCCGGCCTTGGCGGTGGAGTAGTTGACCTGGCCCGGGTTTCCGCTCGCAGATACCGAGGACACGTTCACCACCTTGCGGTTGACCACGCGACCCTCGGCGGCCTCTTTCTTGGCCATGGCACTGATGATCGGCTGGGCGGCACGCAGGATGCGGAAAGGCGCGGTGATGTGGCAGTCGATGATGGCGTACCACTGCTCGTCACTCATCTTCTGGATCACGTTGTCCCAGGTGTAGCCGGCGTTATTGACGATGATGTCGATGCCGCCGTAGCTGTCCACCGCGGTCTTCACGAAGCGGTCGGCGAAGTCGACGGCAGTGACGCTGCCGACGCAGGCAACGGCTTCGCCGCCGGTGGCGCGGATTTCCGCGACCACTTCTTCGGCCGGGCCGGCGTCCAGGTCATTGACCACCACGCGAGCGCCATCGGCAGCCAGTTTCAGGGCGACGCTGCGGCCGATGCCACGACCGGAGCCGGTGACCAGGGCGACTTTGCCTTCGAGTTTCTTCATGGGTTGTTCCTTGTTCCTGTGGGGTTCAGGCGAGGGCCACGACGGCTTCGCCGATCAGTTTTTCTTCGCCGTACTGGTTGCCGCAGCGGATCGCCAGACGCACGCGCCGCTCGCCATCGGCCTCGAATTTCTCGATGACCTTGCCGCTGCAGGTAGGGACATGGCCAAGCTGGGTGATGCCGGTGAAGCGCACTGTCAGGCTGCGGACCTGCGTCTGTGGCACCCAGCCGGTGAGCAGGCGGCCGAGATAGGCCACCGAGAGCATGCCGTGGGCGAACACATCGGGCTGGCGCGCCTTGCGGGCGAAGTCGAGATCGATATGCACCTGGTTGTGGTCACCGGATGCGCCGGCGTACAGGGCCAACGTGGTGCGGTTGACCGCAGGCAGCGTCAGCGGCGGCAGCTCGGCGCCGATCTGCAACTCGTCAAACAGGGGAAGGCTCATTGCACGATCCTCAGCGCTGCACGAGAGAGGAACGGATGTCGGCGATGTGCCGGCCGTCCTGGTTGGTGACCCGCGTCTCCTGGACCACGAAGGTCAGCGCTCCACCCTTCTTCTCGTAGACATCCACCACCCGCGTATCGAACGTCAGCACGTCCCCGGCGTAGGCCATGCCGTGATAGGTGAAGCTCTGCTCAGCATGCAGGATGCGTCCAAGGTCGAAGCCGAAGATGTCTTCGACTATGTGGTCGGTGTCGCGCCCTTCGGCTTCCAGGCACATCAGGAAGCTCGGTGGTACCGGCAATGCGCGGTGCCCGGCGGACCTGGCGGCGGCTTCATCGGTGTAGACCGGATCGGTCTCGCCGATGGCCTTGGCGAAGAAGCGCAGGCGCCCCTTCTCCACGTCGGCGGTGGTCACTCCCAGGGAACGGCCGATCAGACTCTTGTCTGCCATGTCATGGAGTCCTCGAGTGAGTTGAAACGCGCGCCCATGTGGGCGCGCACTGTCTTCAGCCGCGACCGAAGAGGGTCACGATGCCTGCGCCGCCCAGGCCCAGGTTGTGTTGCAGGGCGTGCTGGAGACCTTCCACCTGGCGGGCCCCGGCGGTGCCGCGCAGCTGGTGGGTCAGCTCATAGCACTGGGCAAGGCCGGTGGCGCCCAGTGGATGCCCCTTGGAAAGCAGGCCGCCGGACGGATTGATCACCACCTGGCCGCCGTAGGTGTTGTCGCCGTCCATCACGAACTTCTCGGCGCCGCCTTCCGGGCAGAAGCCCAGGCCTTCATAGGTCAGCAGTTCGTTGTGGGCGAAGCAGTCATGCAGTTCGCAGACACGGATGTCTTCCGGACCGACGCCGGCCTTCTCGTAGACCTCGGTGGCGGCCTGGCGGGTCATGCCGACGCCAACGATGCTGATCAGCGACGGCGGCTCGAAGGCTTCCGGCTTATCGGTCACCAGGGCCTGGGCCAGGATGCTCACGTCGGTGCGCAGGCCGTGCTGCTTGGCGAAGCGCTCGGACACCACGATGGCCGCGGCACCGCCGCAAGTGGGCGGGCACGCCATCAGGCGGGTCATCACGCCGGGGAAGATCACCTGGTCGGCCATCACTTCCTCGGTGGTCACCACCTTCTTGAACACCGACAGCGGGTTGTTGGCGGCATGGCGGCTAGCCTTGGCGCGAATGGCGGCGAAGGTTTCCATCTTCGTGCCGTACTTCTGCATGTGTTCGAGGCCGGCGCCACCGAAGAACTTGAGGGCGTCGGGCATGTCGCGGCCCTGGGGGAAGATCGCGTCCGCCACTTCGTGGCCCTTGCCATAGGTGATCGGACGGTCGAGCCAGTGAGACTTCAGGGCGCCGGGCTGCATCTGTTCGAAGCCGAAGGCCAGGGCGCAATCCACTGCGCCGCTCTCCACCGCCTGACGCGCCAGGTACAGGGCGGTGGAGCCGCTGCCGCAGTTGTTGTTGACGTTGATCACCGGGATGCCGGAGAGACCCACTTCATAAAGGGCCGACTGGCCGCTGGTGGAGTCGCCATAGACGTACCCGGCATAGGCCTGCTGGACCTTGCCGTAGTCCAGTCCGGCGTCCTGCAGCGCCAGGCGGATGGCTTGCGCACCCATCTCGATGTAGGTACCGCTCTGGCCGGGCTTGGCAAACGGGATCATGCCGACACCGGCAACATAGACTTTCTGCGACATCACTTTCTCCAAGGTCAGGTGACAAGGTCTGGGCTGCGCTCTGCGCCAGATGGCAAATGCAGCACCCCTTGGATCGATGGTTGCGCAGCGACGAACAGCCACGCCCCCCCTCGTGGAGGGGGCGTGGGCATGCGCGGCCAAGGGGGGATGTCGAGGGGTGCGACGGGAGGGAAAAATCCCCCCCTACTGGAGGGGGATGGGTAGGGGGCGTCGGGGATAGCGTGTGCTTGCGGTCCTGAAAAAAAACAAGAAAGACTCCACAGAGGAACCAACACGTGACACAGGCAAGACATGCAACCTCATTGATTCAGCGCACGCCGGCCAGCGGTTCCACTCGCGGCCTGGCGGCCTTCCCTCCCCGGTTGCTGGCGGCTGCGGTCGCCCTCGGCACCTGCGCCAACGCAGGCGCGGTCAGCTTCCAACTGGGGGAAATCGAAGGGCAATTCGACTCGTCCATTTCCGTCGGCGCCAGTTGGGCAGTCCGCGGACCGGACCCGATGTTCATCAACTCTGCCAACACTCAGGGGCTGCGTGGTAAGTCCGCCACCCGAACCGCCGACGACAACCGCAAGAACTTCAAGAAAGGCGAGACTTTCTCGAAGATCTTCAAGGGCGTGCATGACCTGGAGCTGAAGTACGGCGACAGCGGCGTGTTCGTGCGTGGCAAGTACTGGTACGACTTCGAACTGAAGGACGAGCACCGCCTGTTCTACGATATCGACGACAGCGGCCGCGACGACCTGGCCAAGGCCTCCGGCGCCGAGTTCCTCGATGCCTTCGTCTACCACAACTACAGCCTGGGAGACCTGGCCGGCAACGTGCGCCTGGGCAAGCAGGTGGTGAGCTGGGGCGAAAGCACCTTCATCGGCAACTCGATCAACAGCATCAACCCCATCGACGTCGCCGCCCTGCGCCGTCCGGGTGCCGAGGTGAAGGAAGGCCTGATCCCGGTGAACATGTTCTACATCTCCCAGGGCCTGACCGAGAACCTAACCGCCGAAGCCTTCTACCAATTGGAGTGGGACAACTCGGTGGTCGACAACTGCGGCACCTTCTTCGGTTCCGATCCCCTGCCCCAGGGCTGCAACGACCGCCTGGTGTTCGCCGGCCCGGACCTCGCCCCCGGCGTCGCCAACAACACCGCGACCGCCGCACAGATCCTCACCAACGCAGTGGTGGATGACGTCTACATGCCGCGCCTGGAAGACAACGACCCGCGCGACAGCGGCCAGTACGGCGTTGCCCTGCGCTGGTTCGTGCCGGAGCTGAACGATACCGAGTTCGGCTTCTATGCAATGAACTACCACAGCCGCAACCCCTACCTGAGCTTCAAGCAGACCACCGTCGCACCGATCACAGCGGCACAAATCGGCGCCCTGCCCGCCGCGGCCCGCCAGGTCGCCGCTGTGCAGAACCAGTTCAACCGGGTTCGTGCCGCACGCTACTTCGTGGACTATCCGGAAGACATCCGCCTCTACGGCCTGAGCTTCCAGACCACCGTGGGTGCGACCTCCGTGGGTGGCGAGCTGAGTTACCGGCCGAACATGCCGCTGCAGATCAACACCGCTGACCTCAACCTGGCTGCGATCCAGTCCACGGACACCGACTTCCGCACCCAGACCTCCCCGGTCTTCACCAGCGGCGAAACGGCGCGGGTTCTCGGCGGTGACCTGCCTGGCTACAAACGCATGCCGGTCATGCAGGCGCAGGTGACGGCCACTCAGTTCTTCGACCAGGTCATGGGCGCCAGCCGCCTGACCCTGGTGGGTGAAGTCGGCTACAACCGCATCAACGGCCTGGGCGACGCCGACGGCACCGATATCCGCTTCGGCCGCAGCCCGGTCTATGGTGCGGGTCAGTTCCCCGGCACCCAGAACACCACTGTTTGCGCAACTTCGACCAACCCCCAGAAGGAATGCAACAGCCACGGCTTCTACACCACGGACTCCTGGGGCTATCGCGTTCGCGCCAAGCTCGATTACCCGAACGTTGTCGCCGGCATCAACCTCTCGCCCAACCTGGCCTGGTCCCATGACGTGGACGGCTGGGGGCCGAACTTCGAAGAAGGTGCCAAGGCCGTCAGCGTCGGGCTCGATGCCGACTACCTGAACACCTACACCGCGAGCCTCAGTTACACCGACTTCTTCGGCGGCAACTTCAACACCAGCACTGACCGTGACTTCGTCTCGCTCAGCTTCGGCGTGAACTTCTAAGCCGAAACCGGCAGAGGGTATTTCCATGAAAGCAAGCATGATCATCAAAACCGGCGTCCTGGCGCTGTCGCTGCTGGCCACCAGTGTCATGGCCGCTGTTTCCGAGCAGGAAGCGACTCAGCTGGGCACCACCCTGACCCCTCTGGGTGCGCAGAAGGAAGGCAACGCCGACGGCAGCATCCCGAGTTGGGAAGGCGGCCTCAAGCCAGGCGCCGCACCGGTGGACGCCAAGGGTTTCCTTGGCGATCCGTTCAAGGACGAGAAGCCCTTGTTCACTATCACCGCAGCCAACGCCGAGCAGTACAAGGACAAGCTGACCCCCGGCCAGCTGGCGATGCTCAAGCGCTACGCCGACACCTACAAGATCCCGGTGTACCCGAGCCACCGCACCGCCTGGGCACCGTCGAACATCTATGACGCAGCGAAGAAGAGCGCCACCGGCGTGCAACTGGTCAGCGATGGCAACGGCCTGGGCAACTTCTCCGACTCGCGCTACTACGCCTTCCCGATTCCGAAGAATGGCGTCGAGGTCTACTGGAACCACGTGACTCGCTATCGCGGCGACAACATCCACCGCTGGGCGGTCCAGGCGGTGCCACAGGTCGATGGCGCGTACACCATTGTCGAAACCGAGGACCAGAACAGCTTCCCGCAGTTCATGGACGGCGTGAACGCGGAGGAAGCGAAGAACGTCCTTTACTACTACATCTTCGCGGTCAACGCGCCGGCACGCCTGGCCGGTACTGTGTCCATGGCCCACGAGACCATCGACCAGGTGAAGGACCCGCGCAAGGCCTGGACCTACAACGCCGGCCAGCGCCGCGTACGCCGCGCGCCCCAGCTCGCCTACGATGCCCCAGGCCTGGCCGCCGACGGCATGCGTACCTCCGACAACGCCGACATGATGAACGGCTCGCCGGACCGCTATGACTGGAAGCTGATCGGCAAAAAGGAAATCTACATCCCCTACAACAACTACAAGCTGCAGTCGCCGAACCTGAAGTATGCCGACATCGTCAAACCCGGCCATATCAACCAGGACCTGACCCGCTACGAGCTGCACCGCGTGTGGCACGTGCAGGCCACCCTGAAAGCGGGCGAACGGCACATCTACGCCAAGCGCGACATGTACTTCGACGAGGACACCTGGGTGCTGTCCGAAGTCGACCATTACGACGGTCGCGGCCAGCTCTGGCGAGTAGGTGAGAACTACACCTACACCAACTATGAAAAGGGCCTCAACGCCCCCGCGGCTCAGGGCTTCTATGACCTGATCGCCGGCCGCTACATAGTCGCCGCCATGAGCAACGAATCGAAGCTCGCACCGCAGTACGGCCAACGCACCAAGATGTCCGAGTTCACTCCCGCCGCCCTGCGCAACGCGGGTATTCGCTGACCTCGTGGGTTGAAGCACGAACAACGCCCCGCAATTGCGGGGCGTTGTTCATTCTTCGGCAGAGGCTTCGGCGCCAGGCGCGCTGCCCCTCTCCCCCAGCCCCTCTCGCGCAGGCGGGCGAGGGGTGACTCGCACCGGCCGGCCCAAACCATCCTGAAGCCCACGCGCCGCGCCCATGTAGGAGCGAGCTCTGCTCGCGAACAACCCGGCTAAACAGGCTTCTGCTCGAGGCTCGCGGCCCTCTCCCCCAGCCCCTCTCCCGCAGGCGGGCGAGGGGCGACTCGCGCCGGCGACGCCCAAACCATCCTGAAGCCCACGCGCCGCGCCCATGCAGGAGCGAGCTCTGCTCGCGAACAGTTCGAGTGTTTGGGGCCCATATCGGAAGACAAAGAAAAGCCCCCGGCCCTCGCGAACAGGAGGCTTGCGCAACCAGCGCCGCGCTACATCCCGGAGTACTGATCCATCAACTCGCCCATGCGCTCCAGGTAATCCCTGCGGCCAAGGTGCAGGATGTGGTTGCCGGGGAACCAGTGCAGCGCGCTGCCCGGCCAGTGCCGCTGCAACAGGCGCAGGTGGCGCGGCATGGTCACCCGGTCACCGGCACCACCGATGATCAGCATGCGCCGACCGTCCAGGGGCGAGGCGTAAGTCAGCGGGTTGTGCACCGCCAGCAAGCCGCGCATCTCAGCGACGCCCACCCCCTGGCTGCGCATCAATCGTGACAGCAGCAGGCCGGTGGGTTGCCACTCGAGGAACGCGTCGATCGGGCTGACCGCCGGCACGATCGGAACGCAGTACGCCAGACGATCGTCGACAGCCGCTAGCAGCGCCGCGGTATAACCACCGAGGGAGATGCCCGCCACGCCGATATACTCGACTCCCCGCCCCTGCAGATAGTCGATGAACACGCGCAGGTCGTGGATCGCATGCAAGGGTGCTTCGTTGAAGGAAACGAGGCCACTGCCGAACAGGCCCTGCCCGCTGAACCAGGAGCCACGCTCGGCGCGCCGACCATGGTGCGGATAGGTGAATAGCAGGATGTCGTAGCCGCGCTGGTAGAAATCGGCCAGCGACAGCGCGTGGGCGTTAAGCCAATGCGGGTCCGCGGCAAAGCCATGGATAACGATCAATGTCGGCCTGGGCCGGTCGCCATGGCACCAGTGCTGGGCATGGGCGCGGGTATTGCGCTGCATGGCAGCGAAGCGCGGACGCGCGTACGGGTTCAAAGGCTGGAAGGGGCTTGCGAAGCTCAGCTGGAAACGCCGGATCCCGTCCCCCGACAGTGTCTGTGCCTCGACCACGATGTCCTTGGGCGGCGGCAGGAATACCCGTGAGGCATCCCCTCCCCGCGCCAGCGGTTCGTAGAAGCGCAAGGCGTCGAATTCTTCCTGCATGCGGCTGCTGCCTTTCAGCGATGCCAGCACCGCGGCGGCGACCGTGGTCGACAGAGAAGTACGCATGGCCCGCTCGACCGCTGCGGTGCCGCGGACCTTCAATGGATGCATGGAGTCCAGGGCCGTCCCGTCCGCATGCAGCCAGAAATCCTCCGGCAGCCGTTCCCACCAAGGGCTGCGCGAACGGTCTGCCACCCTCTCGCCTGCACACCTCTCTTCGTTCAACACGCGGATTCTCCCGGCAAAGTCCAGCCCATCGCCCCGCCGACCAGCACCAGGGCGTTCTACGGTGCCGACAGGTTAGAGGCAGGCCGAGCGTGCATGTCCCCCCAAACAAGGGGGGACGTGTTGCACCTGTGAGCGACGAACATGGCGTACCTGAGTGAAGAGAGGCCGGAGGCCTCGTTCGCCAGGTCGATTGATCCAGCCGATGGTTCAACCTCAGCCACCACCTTGCGGGTACCCCAACGATGAGCAAACTCAGCGGGCAAGATGCGCTGTTCCTGAATGTCGACAGGCCCCATGCGGCCTCGCATTGCACCATGATCTACATCTATGACCAGTCCACCGTGGAAGGACAGCGCCTCGGGTTCCGCGAGATCGTCCGGCATATTTCCGATCGCCTGGATGTTTCGCCGGTGTTCCGTCGCAAGATCGTCCAGGTCCCCTACGGTCTCGGCTATCCGTACTGGGTGGAAGACGATCTGTTCGACATCGACTTCCACGTCCGCCACTTCGCCCTGCCCAAACCTGGCGACTGGCGGCAGTTCTGTATCCTCGTTTCGCGCATTCACGCCCGCTCGGTTGACCTGGCCCGCGCGCCCTGGGAGATGTACGTCATCGAAGGTCTGGACAACATCGAGGGCATTCCAAAGGGCAGCTTCGCCATCCTCACCAAGTCGCACCATGCTGCCATGGATGGCACTGCAGCGGCGGAGCTGACCTGGGCCCTGCACGACATCGCCGGCGCCCAGGGCAGACCCGTCGCGGTGGTCCCCGACAGGCCGCCGGCAAACCCACGCCGGCCGCTCTGGGGACCGCTGGACACGGTGAACCGCATGCTCACCGACAACATCTCGGCCTCGGCGCGGATGGCCCGGCCGCTGGCCCGGGTGCTGCCCAAGCTGGCAATAGCCGGCCTGCGTTCAATGGCCCGTTCGGTGCTCGCCCCCGGGGGTGGCGCACCGCGCACCCGCTTCAATACCAATGTCACCGCCGGCCGGGTCTGGAACTCGGTCACCCTCGACCTCGCAACGGTGAAGCAGATCAAGGCCCTGGTGCCGGGGGCGACGGTCAACGATGCAATTCTGGCCATCATCGGCGGAGCGATGCGCCGCTACCTGGAGGCGAACAATGAACTGCCGGACAAGTCACTGGTGACTCTGGCGCCGGTCAATACCCGCCAGGGCGGGGAAGCCGCAGCCAGCGGCAATACCATCTCGATGGTCACCTTCCCCTTGCGCACCGATATCGACGACCCGCTTCAGCGCCTGGAAGCAGTGTTTACGGCCACGTCGGAGTCCAAGGCGATCCAGGACGGGATCGGTGCCGAGGACCTGACCAACCTGCAGAAATTCGCACCGCCGGCCACCCTCGGCCTCGCCGGCCGCCTGGCCACCCTGATGGGCATCGGCGGCAAGGGCCCGGTGATCCTGCACAACTGCATGGTGACCAATGTTCCCGGCCCCAACGTGCCGCTCTACATGCTCGGTGCCAAGCTGGTCTACTGGTGCGGCGTCGGGCCGCTGGTAGATGGTCTCTCGCTGATCTGGAACCCAACCAGCTACTGCGGAAAGATGTTCGTCTCGCTGACCAGCTCGCCCAACGTAGTGCCGGACCCGGACTTCCTTGCGCAATGCCTGAAGGACTCATACGAGGAAATGCAGGCACTGGCCGAGGCCGTCGAAAAACCCGTGACGAAGAAGCGGGCTGCTCGGCGATCATAGGGTTCGGTAGGTAGCCTGGATTCCCTCCGGGCTACGCATCCCCGGCCATTTCTGCAAACGCAAAAAAGGCCGATCCGGAATCCGGATCGGCCTTTTTCGTTGTCCGGACCTTACTCGAAGATCACCTTGCAGCCGCTCTCGGCCCAGACCTCGACCATCTCCTGGTAGCGGTCTTCGATCAGGTTGCGACGAATCTTCAGGGTCGGCGTCAGCAGGCCGTTGGCGATGCTCCAGGGCTCACGGACCACCACCAGGCACGCCAGCTGCTCGTGGGGCTCGAACTGAGCATTCACCTCGGCGAGGAACACCTCCAGCTCGGTGGCCACCGCATCACGACCCTCGGCGCTGGCCAGGGTGGCACGGGTATCCGGCGACACGTTGAGCAGTGCCAGCGGTTGCGGCAGACCGACGCCTGTCACGCAGGAGGCCTCGACGCGCGAATGGTTGCCGAGCTTGGCCTCGATCGGCACAGGGGCGACGTACTTGCCCTTGGCAGTCTTGAACAGTTCCTTGACCCGGCCGGTGATACGCAGGCGCCCTTGTTCGTCCAGTTCGCCACGGTCGCCGGTGCGGAACAGGCCATCGGCGGTGTAGCTCTCGGCGGTCAGCTCGGCCTGCTTGTAGTAACCCAGCATCTGCGCGGGACTCTTCACCAGGATTTCACTGTTGTCGCCGATGCGGCACTCGACGCCCGGAATCGCGGCGCCAACGTAGCCGACGCGCACCTGCCCCGGCAGGCTGAAATGCGAGGTGCCGAAGTTTTCCGACATGCCGTAGCCCTCGAGCAGCTCCAGCCCCAGTTGGCGGTACCACTCCATAACCTTGACCGGCAGGGGTGCGGAGCCGGACAGACCGGTGTGCACCTGGTCCAGGCCCAGCGCGGAAAGGATCTGCGCCTTCATCAGTTCGCCCTCCACCGGATCGGCGAAAGCGGCAGCCTGGACAGCCGCCGGAATCCGCTCGTTGATGCCCTGGTAGAACTTGCCCCACAGGCGCGGCATGGACAGGAAGATGGTCGGCCGCGCACGACGCAGGTCTTCGCTGAAGGTTTCCAGGCCAAGGTTGAAGAACACCCGGCAGCCGCTGAACAGCGACACGGCTTCCACCACAGCCCTTTCGGCGGTATGGGCAAGTGGCAGGTAGGACAGCAGGCGGTCGCCTGATTGCGGCCCCCGGCCCTTGTCGTACATGCAGCCGGTCACTGCCGGAGCGTTGTACATGCTGCCGAAGCTGTGCATGACGCCCTTGGGATTACCGGTGCTGCCAGAGGTGTAAATGATGGTTGCCAGCTCACCCGGCTCCGGCAGCGCCACGTTTTCCAGCGGAGTGGCGGCAGCCACGATGCGCTCCCATGATTCACCCTCGCCACAGGCCGACATCGGCAGGTCGATCAATGGAAGTCCAGCGGGAACCCCTGCACGCACGGCGCCCCAGCCGGCGGCATCGCCATCCAGTCGGCCGACGAACAGCAAGCGCACCTCGGCATGTTGCAGCACGTATCCCACGGTGTCGGTATTGGCGGTCGAGTACAGCGGAACGCTGATATGCCCAGCCATCCAGATCGCCAGGTCGGCGATGATCCAGTGGGCCGTGTTCTTGCCGAAAATACCGATGGAGGATCGCGGTGGCAGGTCGAGGGACACCAGGTAGGCGGCCATCCGCCGGGCCTGGTCGCCGACCTCGCGCCAGCTGTAGTCGACCACGCTGCCGTCCGGCAGGGGCTGGGTCAGGTAGATGGCATCAGGCGTGCTGCCCTCCCAGTGGAGGAAGCGGTGCAACAGCGTAGGGTGCTCATTGTTCTTGTTCATGGCGTGTCCTGCGTCTGAAGGGTGGTGTACCACCCATTGAAATTGTTCTGTTGGGCGGCGAAAAAAGCGCCGCGTCGGCTCACTCGCGCTGATAGAGGGTGGTTACCACCGTGCCGTCTGCCCCGGTCTGGTGCTGCAGGGCGATGCGCGCATCGGCAACCTGACGCCGGCCGGCGTTGCCACGCAGTTGATGCACCAGCTCGATGCATTGCGCCAGCCCACTCACCGCCGGTGCCTGGCCCAGCGAGAGCAGGCCCCCGGAAGGATTGACGACCAGGTTGCCACCATAGGTGTTGTCGCCATCTTCGACCAGTTTCTCGGCGCTTCCCTCGGGGCAGAAGCCAAGTGCCTCATACAGCAGTAGCTCGTTGAGGGTACTGCTGTCGTGCAGTTCGCACACCTCAATCTCCTGCGGCCCCCTGCCCGCTTGCTCATACAGCTCCCGCGCGGCGGCGACGTTGACCTCGTAGCCGGTGCAAGCGAAGGCTGATGCCGGACCGAAACCGGACACCTGAACAGGCGAAACGCAGGCCTGGGCGATGATCCGCACGACAGGACGATTGCCACGGCGACTGGCGAGCTCGCTCGAACACAGCACAACGGCCGCAGCGCCGGAGGTGGGCCAGGCGAACTGGGGATGGGTAAGCGGCTCGGCGATGGTGCTGGCGTCCAGAACGTCATCGAGGGTCAGCGCGGAGGTGAACACGGCCAGGGGGTTGAACTCGGCATGCTGACGCGCCTTGACCGCAATCATGGCGAAGGTTTCTCGCCGGGTCTGGTAGCGCGCCATGTACGCCCGCGCCGTCGCACCGAGGCGCTCGAACATGGCCCCCAGGTCCGGCAGCGGTGCCGGTGCGCCCTGCACACCCAGTACCAGCACGCACTCGGTCAGACCCAGTTCGATAGCCTGGCAGGCGTGGTACAGGAGAGTGCTGCTTTCCTCGCCTTTCGGCAACTGCTGGAGCGGTACGTGCCCCAGCCCCGTCTGCTCGAGAGCCCGCTGCAAGGTCCCGCCATCCATCAGTCCCGAGGCGGCGAAGACGGTTCCGATATCCCGCGCGGACAATCCTGCATCCGCCAGCGCTTGCCGTACCGTCTCGCCGACCAGGGCGGTCGGGTTGGCGCTCAGCGAGGCCGGGCTGAAGGGGGACATGCCTACGCCAATCACATTGACGCAACGTTGCATCGTGCTCTCCTGAAATAGAAAGCTGCCGCTTCCGGGGCTCGGAAGCGGCAGGTGGCCAAGGGGTCAGGCCGGCACTTGCTCGAATATCTCGACCGAACCGCCCTTGAGCACTACTACGTCACGCTCAACGGCGCGGGTCTCGAATACAACGCGAGTCGGCGACTCGCGCCACATACGGGTTTCCAGGGTGTCGCCCGGCATCACGATGGCTGCGAAACGCACGCGGATGCTCTTGAACAGGCGCGAATCGTTGTTGCAGAACGCCTTGATCACATGGCGACCGGCGTAGCCGAAGGTGCACAGGCCATGCAGGAACGGCTTCTCGTAACCGGCCTTGGCCGCGTAGTCCGGATCCACGTGCATTGGGTTCCAGTCACCGCACAGGCGGTACAGCAGGGCCTGGTTGACCTCGGTCTGCTCGGCGATCACCGCGTCCGGCACGCGCTCGGGCAGCGGAGCGGCCGCCACGCTCGGCACGCGCTTCAGGCCAGCGCCCGGAGTGCCGGTGTAGAAGCTGGTGAACTCGTTGTAGTACAGCGGGGTGCCGTTCTCGTCGGTCGTGTGGATTTCCAGCACGCTGACCGAGCTCTTGCCTTTGTCCAGCGCTTCTTTCAGACGCATGGTGTGCTTGAGTTTGGCCTTGGGCGGCATCGGGCGGTACATCTCGGTGTACTGCTCGCCGTGCAGGCCCTTGGCGAACGGCAGCTCCAGACCCTCTAGCGTCGGCTTGCCGGCCAGGATCGCCTTGAGGAACACCTGGGTCGCCGGCAGCACCGCCATGGTCGGCAGCACGCGGAACTCTTCTCCCTTGAACTCGTTGATGTAGAGCAACTCGGTGCGGTCCAGTGGGTCCTTGGCGGCGCCCACGGCCAGCGCGTAGAGCGCGGCGTCGGTCTGGGTGTATTCGGTTTCCAGGGTGGCGACGGCGTTGGCGGCCACTTCCATGTCGACATACTGGTTACCGCCGATGGCGTTGCCGGCCATGCGCTCGAACAGCTCTTTGAAGCCTTCGCCGCCATTGGCGTGATGCACGCTCTTGTCGTCGAAGCGGGTGATGCGTTCCCAGTTCTCGCGCACCAGTTCCGGGCTCAGCGAGTCGGTGTGCAGGAAACGGCCGTAGGAACGCTCCCAGCGGTACTTGGCGTGGAAGCCGCCACCGACCTCGAACAGGCCGCCTGTGTCCTGGCACTCCTCGCTGCACAGCCAGCCCACCAGCGGAGCGACGTCTTCCACCTTCAGCTTGTCATGCAGCTCTTCGGGGAAGATGCCGCTGGCGATCACCATGCGCGAGGCGGCGATCGGGGCGATGGTGTTGACGCGGATGTTCTTGCTCGCGCCTTCGATGGCCAGCGAGTTGGTGAAACCGATCAGGCCGGACTTGGCAGTCGAGTAGTTGCACTGGCCGAAGTTGCCGAAGATGCCGGCGCCGGAGGCGGTCATCACGATGCGGCCGTAGCCCTTCTCGCGCATGATCGGCCAGACGGCGTGGGTCAGGCGGAAGGCGCCCTTCACGTGTACGTCCTGGATCAGATCCCACTGCTCTTCGGTCATCTTGTGGAACGAGGTGTCGCGCAGGATGCCGGCGTTGTTGATCAGGATGTCGACGGTGCCGAATGCCTCCAGGGCGGTGGCGACGATCTTCTCGCCCTCGGTCACCGAGTTGTAATCAGCCACGGCCTCGCCACCCAGGGCGCGGATTTCGGCGACCACGGCGTCGGCCGCGGCGGACGAGCTGCCCAGGCCAGCGGTGGTCACGCCGAGGTCGTTGACCACGACCTTGGCTCCACGGGAACCCAGCAGCAGGGCGTGGGCACGACCCAGGCCGTTGCCGGCGCCGGTAACGATGGCGACTTTGCCGTCGAAGCGAATTTCTTGAGACACGTTAGGGCTCCTCTCCTGAAGAGATAGTTGTTATCGCGACACAGGGCACCGGCGCCCGGCCGTCCAGGTGGACGAGCCGGCGCGGATACCGATTGCGGCCGCAGCTAGGCTGAAGGTCGCCCTCACAGGGTGCGGGCGATGATCTCCTTCATGATTTCGTTGGTGCCGCCCCAGATGCGGTTGCCCCGCGTATCGAGGTAGAGCCTCGCAATGGGGTACTCGGTCATGTAGCCGTTGCCGCCGTGCAGCTGCAGGCAGGCATCGACCACCCGGCTGCTCAGCTCGGCGGTCCAGTACTTGGCCACCGCCGCCGTTTCTGCGCTCAGTTCGCCACGCAGCAGCAGTTCCATGCAGCTGTCGATCCAGGAGCGGCCGATCTGCACTTCGGTTTTCAGTTGCGCCAGGGTGAAGCGCGAGTTCTGGAAATCGAGCACCGGCTTGCCGAAGACCATGCGCGTGCGGGTGTACTCGACCGTGTGCTCGAGGGCCGCCTCGGCCTGGGCCTGGAAGCCCACGGCGCCGATGATGCGTTCCCAGGCCAGGTCGTGCATGAGCTGGTAGAAGCCCTGCCCTTCAATCCCGCCGAGGACGTTCTCGGCCGGCACGCGGCAGTCGTCGAAGAACAGCATGCTGGTGTCCTGGGCGTGCAGGCCGATCTTCTCCAGTGGTTGGGAACGGGCGAAACCCTCGCGCTCCTTCTCCACGATGACCAGCGAGATGTCCTTGGCGCTACCGCTGTTGCCGGTCTTGCACACCACCAGCGCCAGGTCGCAGGAGGCACCGTTGGAAATGAAGGTCTTGGAACCGTTGAGGACAAACTCATCGCCCTCACGCACGGCGCGGGTCCTGACCGCCTGCAGGTCGGAACCGGTGTTGGGTTCGGTCATGGCAATGGCGCCGACCGCCTCGCCTGCGATCATTCTCGGCAGCCAGGCCTGCTTCTGCGCCTCGGTGCCGTAGTTGAGGATGTAGAACGCGACCAGACCGTGCACGCCGAAGCCGATCAGGCCAGTGGCGCCCACGCGCATGAATTCCTCGGCGAAGATCATGTCGAACAGCCGGTCGGCGCCAGGACCACCGTATTCTTCGGGCATGGAAGGCAGCAGCATTCCCAGCTCACCGGCCTTGCGCCAGACCTCTCGAGGGACGCATTTGTCCTTCTCCCACTGGGCATGGAAGGGCGCGACCTCCTCCTCCATGAACCGACGGCAGGCGCGACGGAACTCTTCGTGCTCGGAGCTGAACAGGGTACGGGGGATCAGATATTCCATTGCGTATTCCTCTGCGACCCGGATCAGAGCGTGCGCCCGACCAGATCCTTCATGATGTCGTTGGCGCCGCCGGCGATGCGCAGGACGCGGTGGTCGAGGTAATGGCGGGCTACCGGGTACTCGAGCATGTAGCCGTTGCCACCGTGCAGCTGGACGCACTCGTCCACTACCTTGGTGTAGAGGTCGGAACACCACAGCTTGGCGGCGGCGGCCGCCTCGGGGCTGAGGCTGCGCGCCAGGCACTGCTCCATGCAGCGGTCGACGTAGTTCTGCGACACCGCCAGCTGCATCTTCAGGTCGGCCAATTTGAAGCGGGTGTTCTGGAAGGCAAAGATCGGCTTGCCGAACACGCTGCGGCCCTTGGTGTATTCCAGGGTGCTCTCCAGCACTGCCTGGGCACCGGCGACGCTGCTGATGGCGATGGACAGCCGCTCCCAGGCCAGCTCTTTCATCAGTTGGATGAAGCCCTTCCCTTCGACACCTCCCAGCAAGTTCTCCCTGGGCACGCGTACGTCCTCGAAGAACAGCATGGTGGTGTCCTGGGCGTGCAGGCCGACCTTGCGCAGCGGCTTGGATTTGCTGAAGCCCGCACGGTCGGCTTCCACCAGGATGAGCGAGATATCCTGGGCGCCCTTACCCGAGGTGCCGGTCTTGGCAACGACGACGACTATGTCGCAGTTGGTTCCATTGGAGATGAAGGTCTTGGCGCCATTGATGACGTACTCGTCACCGTCCAGCACCGCGCGTGTCTTGACCGCCTGCAGGTCGGAACCGGTATCCGGCTCGGTCATGGCCACGGCGCCGATGGCCTCGCCCGCCGCCATCTTCGGCAGCCAGGCCTGCTTCTGTGCCTCGCTGCCGAAGTTCACCAGGTAGCCGGCGACGATGTCGTGCACACCAAAACCGATCAGGCCGGATGCCAGGCCCGCGCGGTAGATCTCTTCGGTGGCGACCATCGAGAAACGGCGGTCCAGTTCCAGGCCGCCATAGGCTTCCGGAGTGGTGGCATTGAGCATGCCCAGCTCGCCGGCACGTTTCCAGATTTCGCGGGGAACCCGGTGCTCCTCTTCCCACTGCTCCAGCCGGGGAGCGCACTCCTCCGCCAGGAAGCGTCGCACGGTGCTGCGAAACTCCTCGTGCTCGTGGTCAAACAGGGTACGCGGAATCATGGGGGGTTCTCCTCGGCTCTATCGTTCCGCCACCCTTGCGGGCGGCTCTGGATCGATCATAGGAGGAGGTTTTCGGGGTCAGCCCCCTCAGGGAGGGGGGGATTGCGGCCCCTTCAGCCGCCATTTCGGACTGGCCGGCTGCGATGTGGGGACAAGCCTTGGCACTCCGGTCGCCCCCCCTCGCATAGAGTGGTTTGCGACGCGGACGCCGGACCTATGCTGTCCCAGCGAAATGCCAGTGGCCGGAGGTAGTGGCGTCCACGCAACGTCCACGACGCCGCGCCGCTGGTGATTTCGCCCTTACTCGATCAAGCCGTGCTTGCGCGCCCAGGACACCGCGTCATAGCGGCTGGAAACGCCGAGCTTCACGTAGATGTTCTTCAGGTTCCATTTCACCGTTTCCAGTGAAATGTTCAGGGTCAGGGCCACGCGCTTGTTCGACATTGCCTGGCTGATCAGCTCCAGGATCGCCACTTCACGCGGCGTCAGCATCGACGGTGCGCTGTTCGACGACGACTCACTGGTGCGCCCCACATTTCCTGGCCCGAAGCGCTCCAGCAGTTGTTGCAGATAAGCGCCTTCGTCGTTGCCCAACGGTCTGGTCGCCAGACTTGCCAGCAGTTTGCGCAGCACCTCACCCTCATCGACAAAGGTGCGCACCAGCCCCAGTCGGCAACCCTGGGCCAGGGCAGCGATCAGGTGTTCCTCCGCCCGCTCCGGCTGCAGCAGGTCGGAACGGGCGATGGCCATCAGCAACTGGCCGGTGACCAACAGTTGTCCGCGGCGGAACCGGGTCGCGTACTCGTGAAGGATTTCCAGGTCCGCCAGGGCCTTGTCCGGGTAGTTGGTGGCCAGCAGCAGGCGTGCACGCGCCAGCGCCGCCAACGCCGGAATTTCTGCCTGGAATCCCCGGGCCTCCCGGTATTGCAGTGCCAGCGGTTCCAGCCGGGCGACGCGCTCGGCGGCGTAGGTACGGTCATTCTCCAGCAGGGCGATGCGCGACTGCTCGGTGAGGCAATGCACCAGCGCGCGGTCCTGGCCGATGCTGCGGAAGTGACGCTCCTGGCGTTCGAGGAAGGCCATGGCCACCGCGGCGGAATCCTGCAGCAGATCCAGGCGTGCACGGCAGATGGTGGCATGCATCATGGTGTCGGGCATGGTCCACTGCAGCAGGCCACTGCGATTGGCGAGAATCTCCCGCGCCTCGTCGATGCGGTCCAGCTCGCGATACACCTCGGCCAGGGTCGCGGCGCCCAGGTACGCGCTCGCCGCCCGGTGGCCGTGGACCGCCACGGCACGGGAGAGTTGCGCCGAACCAATACGCTCGGCTTCCCGGATGCGGCCTTCCTGCAGGTAGCAGGTGGTTCTCGCCCCTTCGGCCACCAGGGCCATTTCCGCATCCCGCTCGGCTTCGGGAATGGGATTCTCGTCCAGGCAGCGCAGCGCCTCCTCATGCCTTCCTGCCGCCGAATAGGCGATGGCCAGCAGTGCCGGGGCGCCATAACGGGTCACCGTGTAGTCATCCGGCAAGGCGTGAAAGCTTTCCAGCAGACCGATGATCGGTTCACTGCGATCGCGCTGCACCTCGATCGCCGCCTGCACCAGCGGCAGACGGTAGGCTTCGTCGGCCTGTTGTGCCGCACCGCTGCGCTTGAACTGCTCCATCCAGGCCTCGGCCTTGCCCGGACGGGCAGTCAGCGCGTACGCCAGGCAACCCAGGAAGAACAGCCTCGGCCGGGAGAACAGGATGTCCTGCGGCAACTGGTCCAGCAGGCGTAGCAGAGGGCTCAACTGGTCGAGGCTCCAGGTGGCCGGGGCCGCCCCTTCCACCAGTTGCGCGGCAAAGTCCAGGTCACCCGCCTGGGTCGCGTGGCGCACGGCCTCGGCCAGTAACTTGCGCTCGGCGAACCAGTGCGCGGCACGCCGGTGCAGTTGATCCTGGGACGCCCGATCACGGCGGAGCAGCCGCGTGGCAAGGAAATCACCGAACAGGGCGTGGAAGCGATACCAGGGTTGGCGGTCGTCGGCCTCGACGCGGAAGATCAGCAGGTTCTCCTCATCCAGCCGCTTGAGCATGGCCTGCGCCGACGCGCAACCGGTTACCGCCTCCGCCAGCGAGGCATTGAATCGCCGGAGAATGCTCACGTCCTCCATGAACGACGACAGCTCGGCCGGCAGGTGCACCATCACGTTCTCGGCCAGGTAGCTCTGCAGGTCGTCGGAACGCCAGCCCATTTCCCTCAAGGCGTCGCGCGTCGCGGGGTCGCTGCGCAGCAGGATGACCACCAGCTGCAGGGTGGCCGGCCAGCCACTGGTGAGCTGGTGGATCTGGTGCAACTCCTCCGGGCTGAGCTTCAGCGCCGCCAGGCTCTGCTCGAGGAATGCGCGGGTTTCCGCCAGATCGAAGGGCAGCGAGGCGCAGTCCAGCTCCACCAGCTGGCCGCTGAGGCGCAGCCGGCTGAAACTGAGTGGTGGTCCGACGCGGGAAGAAATCACGAAATGCAGGTTGTCCGGGCTATGGTCCAGCAGCTTCTGCACGAGCTGATGAGAGCGCGGGTCCGCCACATGCTGGTAGTCATCGATGACCAGGTACAGCTCCTTGTTGATGCTGGCCGCACCCTCGACTATTGCCGCTACCACGCCATCGATGAACTCCGGCCGCGTGCCTTCTGGCGGAATGCCGCTATCCAGCGGAATTCCCAGGCGCTGCAGTGCGGCTCGCAGGTAAGCGAAGAAAATCGCGAGATGCTTGTCATCGGTGCTGAGCGAAAGCCAGGCCACGTCCGCACCGGTACGCATCATTTCCTGCCGCCACTGGGCCAACAGCGTGGTCTTGCCGAAGCCGGGGCTGCCGGTGACCAGGCCGACGCGGCATTGCGCCATACGCTGTAGGTCCTCCAGCAGGCGCTGGCGCAGGATGGTCTGGGTGCCAATGCGCGGCGGCGCGAACTTCGTCGATACGAGCAGTTTGTCTGTGTGCATGTCCAGACCGGGTCTCCGATTCGCAAATGGCCTACCGAAATGCAGCGGGACAGGCATGTGCGGGTTGGAATCAGGGTGGGTGCGGCCAAGTGACCAGCCGCCGTTTTACCCGAAGCTTAGCCTCAGGTCAGCGGCCGCCATAGAGCAGCACCGGGCATCCGGGCAACCGTTCCTGCAATAGATGGTGGAGGGGAAAGAGAGGGAGCCGCCCCCTCCAACCGAGGGGGTGGGACGGCGGTACCAGGGCGGGACCGCCGAAGCGTATCAGAGGGTTCGCGCCACCAGCTCGCGCATGATGTCGTTGGCACCGCCGTAGATGCGGTTGACGCGGCTGTCCAGGTAGTGGCGGGCGACCGGGTATTCGAGCATGTAGCCGTTGCCGCCATGTAACTGCACGCACTGGTCGACGACCTTCGAGTACAGCTCGCTGCACCAGAGCTTGGCCGCGGCCGCCGCTTCCGGGGTCAGTTGGTGCTCCAGGATCAGCTCCATGCAGCGATCGACATAGGTCTGCCCCAGGGTGATCTCGGTCTTGAGGTCGGCCAGCTTGAAGCGCGAGTTCTGGAACTCGATGATCGGCTTGCCGAACGCCTTGCGCTCACGGGTATAGGCAATGGTCTGTTCAAGCACCGCCTGGCTTGCAGCGATGGCGACGATACCGATGCTCAGGCGCTCCCAGGCCAATTCCTTCATCAGCTGGTAGAAGCCCTGGCCAGGTTCGCCGCCGAGGATATTGGCCTTCGGCACGCGGACGTCCTCGAAGAACACCATGGTGGTGTCCTGGGCGTGCAGGCCGACCTTGCGCAACGGTTTGGACTTGCTGACGCCAGGGCGGCCGGCCTCCACCAGGATCAGCGAGATATCCCGCGAGCCCTTGCCGCTGTTCCCGGTCTTGGCGACCACCACGATGATGTCGCTGTTGGTGCCGTTGGAAATGAAGGTCTTGGCGCCGTTGATGACGTACTCGTCGCCGTCCAGCACCGCCCGGGTCTTGACCGCCTGCAAGTCGGAACCGGTGTCGGGCTCGGTCATGGCAACGGCGGCGATGGCTTCGCCACTGGCCATTTTCAGCAGCCACTCGTGCTTCTGCGCCTCGGTGCCAAAGTTGATCAGGTAGCCGGCGCAGATGTCATGCACGTTAAAGCCGCTCAGTCCGGACACGCCGGCGCGGGCCACCTCCTCCACCGCGATCATCGAGAAGCGCCGGTCCAGCCCCAGGCCGCCATAGGCCTCAGGCGTGGTGGCGTTGAGCATGCCCAGTTCGCCGGCGCGCTTCCAGATCTCGCGGGGGACGACATGATCCTCCTCCCACTGCTCATGGAACGGCGTGCACTCCTCCGCCAGGAAGCGGCGGACGGTACTACGGAACTCTTCATGCTCATGATCGAAGAGGGTGCGCGGAATCATGGAAATACCCCTGGATGCGATTGGCTGTACGGGCCCCGACCGGCCGGACGCCCTTCGCAACACATTAGGGTGCCCTCCGCCCTCCGCGCCCCCTCGAAGCGGGTAGGCGCAGGCGAATCGGCTGCGCACCCGCGTGCCTCGTCCGCTCCCACTCCATAAGGGTGGGGGCGGCATCATCGGCAATTCGATTTACTGGCAAAGCCCACTCCCCTGGCCGTCCGCCGGCCAACCAGTACAAGAGAACGAGATGACCGATTCGCTCCTCAACGAACGCGAACTGAGCTTCCAGCTCTATGAGCTGCTCGATACCGAGGCCCTGCTGCTGCGCCCCCGCTATGCAGACCATGATCGTGCGGTATTCGACGCTACGCTGGAAACCGCACGCGGCATCGCCGCCGAATACTTTGCCCCGCACAACCAGAAGGGCGACGCCAATGAGCCGACCTTCGACGGCGAAAAGGTAACGCTCATCCCGGAAACCAAGATCGCCTGGGACGCCTTCGCCCAGGCCGGTTTCCTCGCCGCCCACCACGATGCCGAGGACGGTGGCCTTCAGCTGCCAGAGGTCATCCTGCGGGCGAGCATGGCCTACTTCAATGCCGCCAACATCGCCACGGTGGCCTATTCGTTCCTGACCATCGGTGCCGCCAACCTGGTCAAGAGCTTTGCCGGCGATGCGCTGCGCGAGCGCTTCCTGCCGCCCATGCTCGATGGCCGTTTCAGCGGCACCATGGCACTGACCGAGCCCGGCCAGGGTTCCGCCCTTGGCGACCTGCGCACCAGTGCCCGCCTGACCGCCGATGGCAGCTACCGCATCCACGGCCAGAAGATGTTCATCTCCGGTGGCGACCACTCGCTGACCGACAACATCGTGCACATGGTGCTGGCCCGCATCGACGGTGCGCCAGCAGGCACACGCGGTATCTCGCTGTTCCTCGTACCGAAGCTCCTGGTCAACGACGACGGCAGCCTGGGCGCGCGCAACGACGTGGCCCTGGCCGGCCTGCTTCACAAGCACGGCTACCGCAACACCACCTCCACCGTGCTGAGCTTCGGCGAGAGGGACGGCGCGGTCGGTTACCTGGTGGGCGAGGCCAACAAGGGTCTGTCCTACATGTTCCAGATGATGAACGAGGCGCGAATCGGTGTGGCACTCGGCGCTTCTGCACTGGCCTACCAGAGTTTCATTCACGCCCTGGACTATGCCCGCGAACGGCCTCAGGGCCGCCTGCCGGGCGCCAAGGACCCGCTGGCGCCGCAGGTAAGCATCGTCGAGCACGCCGACGTACGTCGCATGCTCTTGCAGCAGAAGGTCTACGCCGAAGGCAGCCTCGCGCTGTGCCTGTACGCCAGCAGCCTGTTCGAGGATGCCCACACCGCTCCCGACGCCGTCTTGCGGCGCGAATCCGGGGAACTGCTCGACCTGCTGATTCCCATGGTCAAGTCCTATCCATCCAGGTATTGCGTCATGGCCTCGGACATTGGCATCCAGGTGCTTGGCGGCTCGGGTTATATCCGTGAGTACCCGCTCGAACAGTACTACCGCGATAACCGTCTGAACCCCATCCACGAAGGCACCGAGGGTATCCATGGCATCGACCTGCTGGGCCGCAAGCTGCAGCAGAACGGCGGCGCCGGATATCGCATGTTCCTCAAGCGCGTGCGCGACACCCTGAAGGACGCCGGGCACGACGACCGCTGCGCCCCGCTCGCCTTCGTGCTGGCCGGCGCGCTGGGCCGACTGCAGGAGGTCACCGAAAGCCTGCTCGACCAGGTCGCCGCCGACACCCATCTCGGCCTGGCCAATGCCACCCCCTACCTCGACCTGTTCGGCCGCGTGCTGGTGGGCTGGCTGTGGCTGCGCATGGCGCTGGTCGCCAGCCGCGCCCTCGATGCCGACGCGGCCGGCAGCGAGGCGGACTTCTACCTCGGCAAGCTACAAGCCGCCCGTTACTTCATGGACTGGGAGCTGGCGTCCATTGATGCGCAGGCGCGCCTGCTGGCAGCCGGCAATCGCAGCAGCTTCGACATGCAGGACCAATGGTTCTGACCAGCCTTCCGACCTCCAACCCTTTACAAGGAGCAACCATGAACGCCCTGGTTACCTATCAGGTTGAAGACAACCTGGCCCTGATCGGCCTCGCCCGTCCGCCGGTCAATGCCCTTGGCCAGCCCCTGCGTGCGGCCGTTCTCGAGGCCTGCGAGCGCGCAGCGGCCGACCCGTCGGTCAAGGCGCTCGTCCTCCATGGCGCCAACGGCCTGTTCAGCGCCGGAGCCGACATCAGCGAGTTCGGCAGCGACGCGTCCTTCGCCACGCCCGATCTCCCGTCCCTGCTCGTGCGCCTGACGCAACTGGACAAGCCCCTGGTCGCCGCCATCGGCAAGCTCGCCCTTGGCGGCGGTCTGGAACTGGCCCTGGCCTGTGGCTACCGCATCGGCGAGCCCGGAACCCGCGTCGGCCTCCCGGAAATCAACCTCGGCCTGCTCCCCGGTGCCGGTGGTACCCAGCGCCTGCCCCGTCTGATCGGTGCCGAAGCTGCACTCGACATGATGCTCTCGGGCGCCCCGGTCGGTGCCGAAAGCGCCCTCGCCCTGGGCATCCTCGACCGGCTTTCGGCCAATGCCGAGACGCTGCTCGACGAGGCCCGCGCCTATGCCCAAGAGCTGGTTGCCAACCTGGCACCCGCGAGGCCCGCCGAGCCCTTCCCGGCACCGGCCGAGGGCCTGCCTGATGACTTCCTCGCACGCTACCGCCAGGACAACGAGCCGCGCTGGAAGAGCCGCCTGGCGCCACGACTGGTACTTTCGGCCGTTGAAGCCGCCTGCCTGCTGCCGCTGGAGGAAGGTCTGGCCCGCGAGGTAGCGCTGTTCAAGCAGGCAGAAGCCTCGGTCCAGTCCCAGGCCCTGCGCCACGTGTTCTTCGCCGAGCGCGAGGCTGGCAAGGTGCCAGGGATCGATAGCGGCACCCTGCTCCGCCCGATTCGCAAGGTAGCGGTGATCGGCGCCGGCACCATGGGCGGCGGCATCGCCATGAACTTCGCCAATGCCGGCATTCCGGTGACCTTGCTGGAGCGCCAGGGCGAGGCCCTCGATCGCGGCCTGGCGCAGATCCGCCAGAACTACGGGATCAGCGTCAAGCGCGGCAAGCTGACCGAAGCCAGGCTGGAGCAGCGCATGGCCCTGCTCGGCGGCACGCTCGACTATGCCGACCTCGCCGACGCCGACCTGGTGATCGAAGCGGTGTTCGAAAAAATGGAGATCAAGCAGGAAGTCTTCCGCACCCTGGACCGGGTGTGCAAACCCGGCGCCATCCTCGCCACCAACACCTCGTCGCTGGACGTCGACCAGATCGCTGCGGTGACGTCTCGTCCGCAGGATGTGATCGGTCTGCACTTCTTCAGCCCGGCCAACGTCATGCGCCTGCTGGAAGTCGTGCGTGGGCGTGAAACCGCGCCGGACGTATTGGCCACCACGCTGAAGATGGGTCGCACCATCGGCAAGATGCCCGTGGTGTCCGGCGTCTGCTTCGGCTTCATCGGCAACCGGATGCTCGAACCCTACGCCCGCGAAGCCCATCGCCTGGTCCTGGAGGGCGCAACGCCGGCGCAGGTGGATGGCGTACTCACCGGTCTCGACCTGAACATGGGCGTTTTCAGCATGCTCGACCTGGCCGGCGTCGACGTGAACTTCCTGGTTCGCGACTCCAACCGCGCCGCTTTCGCCCATGACGAAAGCTACTGCCGTCTCGGCGACGAGCTCTATGCCCTGGGCCGTTTCGGCCAGAAGACCGGTCGCGGTTTCTATGCATACGAAG
Organism: Pseudomonas sp. JS3066; assembly: GCF_036328175.1. Taxonomy (NCBI): domain Bacteria; kingdom Pseudomonadati; phylum Pseudomonadota; class Gammaproteobacteria; order Pseudomonadales; family Pseudomonadaceae; genus Pseudomonas; species Pseudomonas sp. JS3066. The sequence continues at coordinate 1,905,739 of NZ_CP143312.1, read as the reverse complement.
GTCGCAATCGCCAGGACGACTACGAGGTGGTTGCGCTGGCCGAACGCCTGGCCGGCGAGCTGCACGTGCCCCGTCGCCCCATGGGCGAGCAGGAAATCCACGACCGCTGCCTGTTCATGCTGATCAACGAGGGCATCCAGTTGCTGGACGAGGGCATCGCCCTGCGCGCTGGCGACATCGACCTGGTGTGGATCAACGGCTACGGCTTCCCGGCGCACCTGGGCGGTCCCATGCACTACGCCGAGCAGCTGGGTCTGGACAAGGTACTGGCCGGCATCCGCCACTACCGCCAGGCCCTCGGGGAATATGGCGAGATGTGGTTCCAGCCGGCGCCGTTGCTGGAACGCCTGGTGGCAGCCGGCAAGACCCGAATCGAGCGCATCTGATTGCACCTGGCAGGCGCTGAGTCCCTATCGGCGCCTGCCCACACCTTCAACAGGACAAGACCATGAAAGAAGCCGTCATCCTTTCCACCGCGCGCACCCCCATCGGTAAGGCATTTCGCGGTGCCTTCAATGCAACCACTGCTCCCACCATGGCCGCTTTCGCCATTCGCGCCGCCGTCGAGCGTGCCGGCATCGAGGCCGGAGAAATCGAGGACTTGGTCATGGGCACCGGCATGCCGGCCGGTACTGCCGGCTGGAACCTCGGCCGCATGAGCGTGCTGGCCGCGGGCCTGCCGATCTCCGTCAGCGGCCAGACCCTCGACCGCCAGTGCGCCTCGGGCCTGATGGCCATCGCCACCGCCGCCAAACAGATCATGGTCGACGGCATGCAGGTCACCATCGGCGCCGGTCAGGAGCACATCAGCCTGGTGCAGAACCGTCACATGGAATGGGTCGGCAGCCAGCACGATGCGCAGGTGCTGCGGCTGATGCCCCACGCCTACATGCCGATGCTGCAGACCGCCGAGCTGGTGGCCGAGCGCTACGGCATCAGCCGCGAGGCCCAGGACGCCTACTCCCTGCAGTCCCAGCAGCGTACCGCGGCAGCTCAGCGCGCCGGTCTGTTCGAGGGTGAGATCGTCCCAGTGACGGTCACCCGGCAAATCGTCGACAAGGCCAGCGGTGCCGTCAGTTTCGAAGAACTCACCCTTGCCCAGGACGAGGGCAATCGTCCGCAGACCACGCTCGATGACCTGTCCCGGCTCAAGCCGGTGATCGAAGGTGGCTGCATCACCGCCGGCAACGCCAGCCAACTCTCCGATGGCGCCAGCGCCTGCGTGCTGATGGACGGCCGCCTCGCCGAACAGCGCAACCTGGAACCGCTGGGGGCCTATCGCGGCATGGCCGTCGCCGGCCTCGCGCCGGAAGAAATGGGCATCGGCCCGGTGCTCGCTGTTCCCCGTCTGCTCAAGCAGCACGGCCTGAAGGTCGACGACATCGGCCTGTGGGAACTCAACGAAGCCTTCGCCTGCCAGGCGATCTACTGCCGCGACAGGCTGGGCATCGACGACTCGCGCTACAACGTCAACGGTGGCGCGATCGCCATCGGCCATCCCTATGGCATGAGCGGCGCGCGGATGGTCGGTCACGCCCTGCTGGAGGGCAAACGCCGTGGCGTGAAATACGTCGTGGTCACCATGTGCGTGGGTGGCGGCATGGGTGCCGCCGGCCTGTTCGAGGTGTTCTGATGAGTGTCTTCGCCCCCTTCTCCCTGGCCAGCCGCACCGTGCTGGTCACCGGCGCCTCCAGTGGTATCGGCGCCCACCTCGCTCGCGTAGCCGGCCGTGCCGGAGCGCGCGTGGTCCTGGCAGCGCGTCGCGTCGAGCGCCTGCAACAACTGGCCGACGCCATCCGCCGTGACGGCGGCCAGGCGCTGCCGGTGGCCATGGACGTCACCGACCGCGCCAGTGTGGAAGCTGCCTTCGATGCCGCCGAAGCGACTTTCGGACCGGTGGATGTGGTGCTCAACAACGCAGGCATCGGCAGCGGTCTGCGCGTGCTGGAAATCAGTGAAGAAGACTGGCGCGCCATGCTCGCGACCAACCTCGACGGCGTCTGGCGCGTCGCCCAGTGTGCTGCACAGCGCCTGGCGCGTGCCGAGCGCCCAGGAAGCATCGTAAATATTGCCTCCATGCTCGGTCTGCGAGTCGGCACCGGCTACAGCCACTACTGCGCGGCCAAGGCCGGCGTGGTCCAGCTGACGAAGTCCCTGGCGTTGGAACTGGCGCGCTACAACATCCGTGTCAACGCCATCGCCCCGGGCTACTTCACGACCGAGATGACCGACGGTTACTTCGACAGCGAGAAAGGCCAGGCCTACATCCGCGCCGCGGTGCCCATGCGCCGCCTCGGTCGGTTGGAAGAACTGGACGGTCCCTTCCTGCTGCTGGCCAGCGAAGCCGGTGCTTACATGTCCGGGTCGGTGCTGGCGGTGGATGGCGGGCAACTGGTGGGGAGTTTGTAAGGGTAGGAACCCCGGACGCCTGTCCGGGGCACTGCTAATCGCAAGCGAGTCGCCCCCTGGAGAGAGAAGTGCTCAAATCATTACCTCGCATGCTGCTGGCGATGGCCGTAGCCCTGCCATCTACCATGACATCGGCGGATGAAGGCGGGATCGGTTTCTGGCTTCCCGGCCAGTTCGGAGCCCTTGCGGCAGTACCCACCGCGCCGGGCTGGACCTTTCCGCTGATCTACTACCACGTCAGCGCGGACATCGGCGCGAGCGAGCCTCTGCCAAGGGGTGGGCGTGGCCAGATAGCCGCCGGCGTGGATGCCAAGGCCGACCTGCTGTTCGGTGGGCCGAACTACACCTTCGCTGAGCCCGTGCTGGGTGCCCAGGCGTCCCTCGGTCTGCTCGTCGGCCTGGGACGTTCGGAGGTCGATGTCGAGACCACCCTGACCGGCCCGCGCGGCCGCACGCTCTCCACCCAGGTCAACGACAGCCTGAAGGGCTCCAGCGACCTGTTCGCCATGGGCACGCTCAAATGGAACCATGGCGAACACAACTTCATGGTCTACGGCATGGGCAACCTGCCGGTGGGTGCCTACGACCCCGATCGCCTGGTCAACCTGGGGCTTGGCCACGCCGCGCTGGATGCCGGCGGCGGCTACACTTACTTCGACAAGCGCAACGAGTTCTCCGTGGTGACAGGTCTCACCTACAACTGGGAGAACAGTGATCTCGACTACCAGAATGGCATCGATGCCCACCTGGACTGGAGCGCATCGCACTTCGTCACCGACAGCACCCATCTGGGCCTCGTCGGCTACGTCTATCACCAGGTAACGGGCGATTCCGGCAGCGGTGCGGTGCTGGGGGACTTCAAGTCCCGGGTCAGCGCCGTCGGTCCGCAGGTCGGCCACTTCTTCAAGGTGGGCAAGGACCTCTGGTACGCCAATCTCAAGGGCTATCACGAGTTCGACGCGCGCAATCGCGCGGAAGGCTGGAACCTCTGGCTGAGCCTCGCCATTCCGCTGTCCGGTGAGCCCTGACGCGTCGCTCGTTTCGTCGCTGTTCGGTGCCCCCGGTCACTCCCTCTGGTGGGTCGATGAAGCGTGACCCACCCTACAAAAGCCCACCAGCCGATGCCGTGGCAGTCGACTGGGCATGGCGTCGTAGCGTCGATCCGCACTAATCCACCAGTTTGAGCAACGCGGATCGCACATGGTCGGGAATGGTGGTCGACTGGTTGCTGGCCCGGTCGACGTACACGTAGACGATGTACCCCGCCGCGGAGGCTTCCTCCTCGTCGTTACGGAACAGCGCCAGCTCATAGCGAGCGCTGCTGTTGCCCAGTTTCGCGATCCGCATGCCGATGGTGATGCAGTCCGGGAAGCTGATCGACGAGAAGTAGGTACAGCAATTCTCCACGATCAGTCCGATGACCGGGCTGCTGGCGATGTCCAGGGTCCCCTGCTCCACCAGGAACAGGCTGACGGCGGACTCGTAGTAGGAGTGGTAGACCACATTGTTGACGTGCCCATAGGAGTCATGGTCGCCCCAACGGCTGGGCATGCTGGTGAAGTGGCAGAACTGGCTGCGGGTGGGACGTGCGTGACTCATAGAACCTTCTCGTAGATGGAACGGATATCGTCGATGACCAGTTCCCTGGGGTTGTTGCCGAGCAGGCGGGTCTGCCTGGCGGCATCACTGGCCAGGTCCTCGATGTCGGCCTGGCTGATGCCCAGTTCCCGCAGGCGCGTCGGCAACTGCAGCTCACCGGCCAGGCCGCCCAGGTAGTCAGCCAGCGCGTTGGCCTTCGCCGACGCGTCGCCGCCAAGACCAGGCAGGACGATATCCGCCAGCTCCGCATACAGCGGCGCGACCGTTTCCAGGTTGAAGCGGAGCACCGGCTCCAGCACCAGTGAGTTCGACAGTCCGTGAGGAATGTGGAAGCGCGACCCCAGCGGATAGGCCAGTGCATGGACCGCCGCCACGGGAGCATTGGCGAACGCCATGCCGGCAAGGCAGGCGCCCAACAGCATGTTTTCCCGCGCCTCCAGGTTGGCGCCGTTGCGACAGACCTCATGCAGGTTGGCGCTGAGCAGGCGCAGGGCCTCACGGGCCAGGCAATCGGAAATCGGGTTCTTCAGGTGCCGGCTGGTATAGGACTCGATGGCATGGACCATCGCATCGATGCCCGTGGCAGCGGTGACGGCTGTCGGCAATCCGAGGGTCAGCTCGGCGTCCAGCACGGCGAGGTCGGGCAGTAGCAGCGGCGAAACCACCACATTCTTCTCACCGGCGCCGGTGGTCACCACCGACACGGCCGTGACCTCGGAACCGGTGCCCGCCGTAGTCGGCACCAGGATCAGCGGCAGGCGCGGCCCCTTGGCCAGATTGCTGCCATAGATCTCGGCCAGAGACTCATCGCTACGCGCAAGCAAGGCGGTCAGCTTGGCGGCGTCCAGGGAACTGCCGCCGCCGAAGCCGATCACGCAGTCTGCTGAGCTGGCCCTGGCGGCCGCAGCCGCCGCGAGGATCACCGACTCGGGCGGATCGGCCTGGACCTCGGAGAAGACCGTCACCTGCAGCCCCTCGCGCTCCAGTTCGATCAGCACCGAGTCCAGCAGGCGCGCCGCCAGGACTCCAGGGTCCGTGACGATGAGTACCGATTGGCAACCCATGCTTCGTACAGGGGCTGCCAGGCGGCGCGAAGCACCGCATTCAATGAGGATGGATTTGGTCGTGTTGAACGCCAAGGTGCGCATGGGACGCCTCGCGAATTGTCCGGAAAGGTGGGAACCGCTGGAGCACCTTAGACGCGATCACAGGCGACACTCCCCCCCATTTATGAGTGGGCGATGCAGCAGACGAAACCGAGACTAGCGACATCTGTATCGCATCAGGGCGCCTGTGACTCCCGGCCCACCTTCGGCACAGTCCTGCCCCTTCGGGACGGGAAGAAAAAGCGGCGGCCAATTGGCCGCCGCTTGGTACTTTCAGGATTCAGGTTGCGCTTCAGGCAATTTCCAGCTGCCGTCCAGGATCGCTTTGTCGGGCAGGTAGAAACGCACCATGTAGTTCCAGCCGGGCATGATCGGCAGGCAATTCTCCACCTGCGGCGTACAACCGCCGAAGCTTACGGAAGTGATACCGCCCTCGCCTTTCTTCGCAGTCAGACTGCTGAGGCTGTATGCCTCCAGGGCATTGCTCTGGAAGCGCCCCGCCTGGTCGTAGACGCTGATGGACCAGAAGGCGCCCACCGGGACCGCGCCCACCTCCAGCCGGTAGTTAGTCAGGCCGTCGTTCTGCTCGGGGGTGACGATCTGATAGTAGGCGTCCTTCGCCGGGTTACCGCCCCAGGCGGTAGCACTGCCGATCAGGTGGCGCACCGGGTCGATCTCGCCGTCCTTGCCGAACATGCCACGGGAGTCATCCAGGGTTTCCCCCAACCCAACCAGCGCCTTCCGTACCTTGGCACGGCTCGCTTCATCCCAGTTGGGGACATCGAAGCGCCCCGGTCCGCCGGGCTGCTCCACGGTGATGGCGTCCTGCAATGCCCGAACGCGGGTGAAATCCGCCGGGTCCGCAGGGTTGACCAGGGTGCGCACGCCCACCAGCACGTAGCGGGTCCCCACCTCCGCCCTGTCGACCTTGTAGTGCCCCGCGCCGTAGTGCACCTCGGTGACGTGATGGTCCTGGTCGATGATCGCCAGCGACATGAAACGCGGGCCGGCATCGGGCAGGGACACGCTGACGGGACCCGCGTCGAGGTCGAAGACGGCGGTGGAATAGAGGGTGTCGCGGTTCGGCCGCACCACGGTGGCGGCGCCAACCGGAACCAGCTCGCGCCAATGGGCGAACTTGCCGAACCCGCCCCGTTGCACGGTCAGGCCGAAGTAACGGTCAGTCTCGGCACGGACGAAATTGTCCGCGGTCACGCGCACGCCGGCCTCTGCCAGTTCCTCGCTGCGCGCAACGGGCAAGCAGGCCGCAAGCAGCCCGAGGGCCGTCAGGATCACTTTGAGTTCGTACATCATTCCAGTTCTCATCGAATTCACCTCAGAGCCTGGCCAGGGCCGGCGGGAAGTAATGTCCGCCGGCCACCGCGCCCTTGGCGCCGTAGTAGCGGAACATCAGCCGGAAGTTCTGCCCTGCCAGGGTTGGCAGCCAGTTCGCCTCGGCGACACCCGCCGGCGGCTGCGGGCCGAAGTAGAGGGTCAGCGAGCCATCCGCGTTGTAGCGCAGGGCCGACTGGTTATTGAGCTGGAAGCGCCCCAGCGCGTTGGGCAGTACCTTGAAAGTCTTGGCATCGGTGGCCGTGATCGACCAGAAATAGCGCGCGAAGCCAGACGGTAGTTGGTCGCGGGGGAAGGTCAGGGAATAGCTGCGGCTACCATCGAGGACTTCGCCATGGTCGTCCACGGCCCCACGGAAGTAATTGACCTCCTGCTGGGTGTTGGCCCAGATGCCGCCCAGGCTGACCAGGGTGCGCGTCAGGTAGTCACTGCCGTAGGCGCCGGATACGGCTGGTCGTACCCAACCGTTGAGAACCGTGCCGGGACCGAGGGTCGGGGCAGCCTTGGCCAGGGCGGTGAAGGCCTGCTTCCGGATCACCGCATCCAGACGCGTGCGCTGCGCCGGATCGCTGGCCAGCTTGGCCAGCGCATGCACGCGGGCCTGCAGCGCCTCCATGCTGGGATTCAGGTCCGGCTCTTCCAGCGCCATCTCGGCGACGTCGAATGCCTCTACGCCCGGCAGTTGCTGCAACCTGAACAGGGGCACTTCGGGCACCTCGGGAAGCTGAGGCGAGCCGCTGGGGCGCATGCTGAACTGCTGCTGCAGGCGCTCTGCCTGCTGCGGGTCAGCGCCGAGTTCCACCCGCGACAGCACCCGTGCGGTACGGGTCGGCAGGTCCACGCGCTGGACGCCCTTCGGCAGGGTGACGCTGGCGCCCTTCAGGCAGACCGCGAAGTCTCCGCTGGGCTGCTTCGCGAAGGTGCGCTCATTGATGTTGGCCAGGGTCTCTCCCCAGCCATTGAGGAATTGCACCGTGTAATAGCGTTCGGAAATCTTCGGCACGCTGACCAGGGTGCAGCTGCGTTCATCCAACGCCACCCAGGCTTCGGAATAAGCCACGTCCAGGTTGGGATTGGGCCAGTCCACGGCGCCCGGCTTGCGGTGCACCAGCTGGTTCCAGCGCATGCCTTGCTGGAAGTCCAGTTGCTGCTGGCGCAGCACAAGCAGGCGCCCGAGCAGGTAAATGTACGCATCGCTCACGTCCCGGTCCGAGTACATGGGCGCCTGCGGATCGGCGGCATGGGCAACCGATGGCACAAGCGCAGCCATCAGGCAGGAAGTGGTGAAGGCGCCGCAGGCCAGCGCCAGACGTAATGAACGCATTGTTGTTTTTCTCCGTCGTGAACCGTCCCTGACAGGTTATGCCCGTTCCAGGAACACATGACCCCTCCCCTTTGGGGTGGGCGCAGGCCCTGCATCACGCGGAGAGCCCCGACACAGCGGTCGGGGCGGTGCGACTGGTCGCCGTCAGACGCCTTTCAACGAGGCCATGTCGATCACGAAGCGGTACTTCACGTCATTGCGTTCCATGCGCTCGAAGGCCGTGTTGATGTCCTGGATATCGATCATCTCGCAACTCGGCAGAACCTGATGTTCGGCACAGAAGTCCAGCAGTTCCTGGGTCTGGGTGAGGCCGCCGATCAGCGAGCCGGCGATGGAGCGGTTGTTGATCGCCAGCAGCGCACCATGGATCGGTTCCAGCGGTTCCAGGGCGCCCACCAGCACCAGCTTGCCGTGACGACCCAGGAGCATCAGGTAAGGGTTGACGTTGTGCGTGCGCGGGATGGTGTCGAGGATGAGATCGAAGCTGCTCGCCGCCCCCTTCATCGCCTGCGGGTCGGTGGACAGCAGCACATGGTGCGCCCCCAGTGCCCGGGCGTCGTCGGCCTTGCCCGGCGAGGTGGTGATGACCGTGACCTCAGCCCCCAGGGCGACGGCCAGCTTGACCCCCATGTGACCCAGCCCGCCAAGGCCGACCACGGCCAGGCGGGTGCCCGCCCCAACGCCATGCTCGCGCAGCGGCGTCCACACCGTGATACCGGCACACAGCAGCGGGCCGGCGAAGCGCGGGTCCAGTGCCTCGGGCATGCGTAGCACGAACTGCTCGCGAACCACGATGTGCTGGGAATAGCCGCCGTAGTTGACCTCGCCGCTAATACGGTCCAGCCCGTTGTAGGTGGGCGTCATGCCGTGGCTGCAATGGGGTTCTTCCTGCGCCTCGCAGGCCGCGCATTGCTGGCAGCTGTCCACCATGCAGCCGACCGCGACCCGGTCGCCCAACTTGTAGCGAGTTACAGCAGGCCCCACGGCGGTGACCTGTCCAACGATCTCGTGGCCAGGCACGCAGGGGAAGCGGGTACTGTTCCAGTCGTTGTGCACGTAGTGCATGTCCGAGTGGCAGACGCCGCAATAGGCGATCTCGATGGCGACGTCGTCGTCGCGCAGGGCGCGGCGCTCGAAGCTCAGCGGCTTCAGCTGCGCATGGGACTCATGGGCTCCATAGCCGATGCAGGTGGTCATGGGTGCTTCCTCGGATGTCACGGATAAACGGTGGAGCACCCTGCCGAAACAGGGCGCGTGGTATCAGATGGAGGGGCGCAGCCAGGGCGCCGGGCTGGTTTCCGGCGAGGCGATCTGGTTGGAAATCCACTTGCCCATGCGTCGCATCGGCTCGATGGAGTCCTGCGGGGCGGCGAACTTCATGGCTGCCGCATAGCCCAGCGAGACGATGCGCTGCGCGCCATAGAGCGGCAGCACATCCTTGAGCTGGTCCTTTACGCTCTCCGGGTAGATGCCAACGGTCTGGGTGTAGGCGTCCACCGCATCGAGCATTTCGCTCAGCTCGTCCACCGGCACCAGGTTGGCGGTGCGGTCGTCCAGCAGGGTGGAGAAGGACACCGGCTCGGGAATCTGCGAGCAGATGATGGCGCCCTCCCCGGCCTGGCCGCCGATCACCTTGTACCACTCGTCATCCAGGCGCAGCGCGTCGACGTGGGCCTTGAGGTTCATGTCGTAGGACTTGGGCGTGGTGCTGAGCGTGTTTGGCAGTCCCACCATGGCCTCGTAGACGTATTGGCCGAAGGTGTTCAGCCGCTCCAGCCCGTCCGCATCGGTGCCGCTCTGCACATAGATCACCCGCGCACACACGCAGCCTTTCTGGTTGATCGCACCGATGTCGGAAGCCAGGCGTACTGCCGCCTCGCGCATACTGGCTTCGCTGGCGAAGGTGTCCTCGCCGATGATGCTGGCGCTGCGCTTCGGGTCCAGGGAGATCAGCTCCAGGCCCGGCTGGACGTACTGGGTGACGTGCTTCATCGAAGCGAAGCCGCCCCAGGCAACGATCTTCTCCAGGTTCTGCGGCTGGTACAGGCGCTGCTCGAGCGCCTGGTCGCCCCCCTTCCAGTAGGCAACGGAAAGGTGTTTGGTCAACGGGTGGTCCGGTGCCATGTCGACCATGGTGCGGGCGATGGCCAGGGCGGTGAACGGGTCGTTTGACGGTGCCTTGATGATGGCGTCGCTGCGCAGGACCATGTTGCGAATGATGGTCCACAGGGACAGGGACACAGCGTTGCCGGCGACGATGTGCAGGGTGCGCGCGCCGAAGCAGCGGACTTCCAGCTCGGTGCCATCCAGCAGGGTCTGCGGGACCCAGCCTTCGAGGTACTTCACGCCCACCGTGCTTTCCACCATCTCGGTGATGAACTCCCGCGAGAGCATGTTCTGCAGGCCCATATAGGAGCCCTTGACGATGCTCGGAGTGGTGGGCGCGGTCAGGTAGGACAGCTCGCAGGCTTCCTGCAGGTACGGGTTCCTGTTGAAGGCCAGGCACCCGCCAAGCTCGACGGCGTAGTCGAGGATGTCGCCGAAGCTCAGCTCATACAGGTCGGCCAGTTTCGCCGGATTACCCAGCGGCAGCCGGTCGATGTACTTGTGCGCGTCAGGGGTGAGGAAGGCCAGGTCGCCGCCGCGTCCGCCCACTTCGATCAGGTTGTCAGTGATCACTTCGCCGCGAAGGATCATCGGTGCAATGGGATGGGTCATGGCTTCAGCCCTCCAGGGTATTCAGGAAGTCCATGGCTTCCCGGTGGGATTGCTCGGATGCGGCGCAGGTGATCTTGTCGTCGCCGCCGTTCTTCTCGCTGTAACGCTGGATGGCACCGACCACATAGCGGCTGTGGCGACCGCAGGTGCAAGGCCTGTCCCACTCCACGGTGATCTCGTCGCCGGTGATGAAACCGCCCCAGTGGATGTCCGCGCCCAGGTCGAAGAAGGCCGCGCGGCCCGTCTGGCAGCCCGAGCGTGGCAATGGCTTGCTGGTTTCCGGATCGAGCAGGAAGGGAATGGCGGTAGGTGCGAAGTGGTAGTTGCCCTGATCGCAACGCAGGTGCGAGCCACTGACCACTTCCGACATCGCATAGGACTCGTGCAGTGCCTTGACGCCGGTGAAACGCATGACCTCCTCGCGCCAGCCCTCAGGTTGCACCACGCCCTTCGCGCCGCCCGTGGTGATGATGTAGGAGTCCGGGTCGAAGACGCCTTCCAGGCCACGTTCCAGGCCTGCCTTGGCCATGTTGTGCAGCAGGTTCCAGGTGCCGCCGATGTAGACGCGCTTACCCTTGAGGCGAGTGGCGATGTCGTCGAAGAAGGCGGACAGATGCTGCGGCATCTCGGCCTGTTGCTGGTCGAAAAGCTTCTTCTTGGCCAGCAGTTCCGGGGCGATCACCAGGCGGTCCAGGGTGCCCTTGGCGTGGGCCGCGCGCAGCTTGGCGCCCAGGTGCAACACGTCGCTGGACAGCGTGGAGGGATAGGCCGGATGGAAATGGGACTCGTCCGGCAGCAGGACCTTGACCAACGAACCGACCCCACGCAGGTGGCTGAGGTAGCCCTTGCGGTAGTACGGGTAGGCCGTGTGCATGTCCGGGTTCGGCGTGTCCGGGCCCTTCATGTTCCAGGCGTAGAGCCGGCGCACCTGCGAGGCCTTCTCGAACTCGCGCACGCTGCAGGGCAGGAACGACAGGGTGCCGGAGGTTCCGGAGGTGTGGCTGAGGCAGAGTTCCGGGACATCGCGATCCATGGTCTCGAACCAACCGTCAAGGCCCTTGCAGGCGCTGACGTCGACGGCCGCGATCTTCTCCGCGAGCTCCGGCGTCACCAGCTTGCCGAGCCACTTGTTGATCGCCGCGAAGTTGTTCTTCTCCAGCAGCGACGGCGGGTAGGACTTGAACATGGTGTGCTCGAACAGCAGCGGCACCACGTCGTCCAGTTGCTCGATGCGCTCAACGCCTTCGGCGTCCGCCAGTTTCTTCAGTACCGGGATGCGCTCGCGCATTTCGGTGAAGCGGCGCTTCAGGCCAGCCAGTTGCAGGGTGTCGATCTGCTCGCGCGGCAACTGGATCCAGTTCTGCAAGGAGTGGTCGGCCAGGGCCGCCGGATCGGTCAGCAGCAGTTCGACCTGTTCTTCTGTTGTTCTTGTCACGGGACGGTCTCCTCGATTCACCCATTCGCGTCCTGACCAGTTGTCGGTAAAGGAAGCGCTGAATACTGGCCATCCGGACGGGACGGCCTAAATGGCAGGGCCAGTTTAGGGGGCGAATGGGCGAAATCATTTCCGGATTCCGCAGCCGTAAATAAATCTATATCTATTTGATATAAAAGGATTTTTATTAAAAATACAGGTAGCTGGAAAGGGCTATTCCGCATCTGTCGTGGTCAGCAGCGCGTGGAGCATTCGCGCCAGCAGACGAACAGTGTCGGGCTCAACCAGGTATTCCGGCTTTTCTATCAGCAGCGCCCGGGGCAAGGCGGTAACCGCCTGGTAGGCGAGGAAGCCGGCCTTCTCGCGATCACGAACCAGTACCTCGTCGGAGAAGCGCTCCACCAGGGCGGGAATCACCGTGGCAATCCAGAAACGCTCGGGCTTGACGATCTCCAGCCGGACCAGCTCGCCGTAGTAGGCGGCCTTGAGGCTGAGTTCGGAGTCGATCTGCATCCAGCGATGCAGGGCGGCGAGTCCGCTGCGCAGAAGTCCTTCGATGCCGTCGTAGAGCGTCGCCGACGGTGGCAAGGACTGGATGCTGGCGATCGCGTCGCGGCGGGCATCGGCCCGATAGTCCTCGAAGATGGCGCCGATCAGCGACTCGATGGTGGGGAAGTATTCGTAGATCGAGCTGATCGCCACCCCCGAGTAGTCGGAAAGGCGATAGATGGACAGCGCCTCCCGCCCTTCCCGTTCGAGGATGTCGCGCCCAGCTGCTTTCAGGGCGTCGACCAGTGCGACCGAGCGCGCCTGCTTTGGAAGCTTGCGCGGCCGGGCAGGGACCTCAACGCGCAAGGCGCTGCCGTTGACTGGAACGTCACGGGAGGAACGGCCAGCCCGGCGTGTCATGCGATCAAGGCGTCACGATATTGAAGGTTGGCTGGAAGCTGCTGAGCATGCCCAGCAGCGCCTTGAAGCGGGCGGCATCCCCTTCGAGCTTGATGTCGCCCTGTTTCAGCGCGGTGGGGAAGTCGAGCTGGCGCAGGCTGATGCGGTCGAGCACAGCCTTGCTCATTTTCACCGTGGCATCCGGCTTGGAATGGCTCGTGTTCTCGCGGTAGGTCAGCACGCCATTGCTCAGGGTCAGGGCAAAATGCTGGTCCAGGTCTTCGAAGTACCAGTTGAGGGTCATGTCATGGCCCGCAGCCTTGTCCGAATCCAGGCGCACGGCCAGCACGTCCATGAACATGGCGGGCGTCGCTGCCGTTACGAGGTCAGCAATGGCCCTGCCACCCTGTTCAGGGGCGCCTTGGCGAAGTTCCTGGGCACCGGTCAAATAGATGTTGCGCCAGATCGCCGACTCACTGCTGTAACCCAACTGCTCCAGGGCGTCGGCCTGGGCCTCTCGGGCGGCCTTGTTTTCCGGATCGGCGAAGACCAGGTTGTTGCCCAACTGCGCGGCCCAGCGATAGTCGCCCTGCTCCATCGCGGCACGCATGAGTTGCAGCACCTTGTCTGCCCCACCCAGGGCTGCCACATAGCGCTTGCCGGACTCCACTGGCGGCAACGGATCGAGGTTGGCCGGGTTGCCGTCGTAGAAACCGAGATAACGCTGGTAGACGGCGCGAGTGTTGAAGCTGAGGGTGCCGTAGTAGCCACGGGTGTACCACTTGCGGTCCAGTTCGCCCGGCAGCTTCTTGACCGCATCGGCGATCTCCAGTGGAGTCAGGCCCAGGTTCAGCAGGTGCAGCGTCTGGTTGTTGATGAAGGCGTACATGTCGCGCTGGTCGGCCAGCAGCGTACGGATGCCCTCGCGGCCCCAGGTCGGCCAGTTGTGCTGGGCGAACATCACCTCGGCCTTGTCGCCGTAGCGCACCAGGCTGTCATCGATGAACCGCGACCAGGACTTGGCATCACGGACTTCGGCGCCGCGCGGGGTGAGGACGTTGTGCATCGTCCTGGTGGCGTTCTCGGCCATGCACAGGGCATGCAGCTGCGGCAGGTAGAGGTTCATCTCCGCCGGGGCCTCGGTACCGGGGGTCAGCTGGAACTCCACCTGAACGCCAGCGATTTCGTGGCTTTCCAGAGGCTGGACGACCAGGTCGGTCGGCGGAATCAGGCTGATGGTGCCACCGACGGGAGCGCCCTTGCCGATCCCTGTATCCAGTTGGCCGCGCTCGCTTCTCGGCACCGTACCAGCGCTCTGGAACATGCCGCGACGGAACATCGCGGTGCCGGCCAGGACGTTCTCGCTGATGGCGTGTTCCATGAAGCCTTCCGGAGCATAGATGCGGACCTTGCCGGCCTTGACGTCAGCTTCGTCGACCACACCGCGCACGCCACCGAAATGATCGACATGACTGTGGGAATAGATGACCGCCACCACCGGCTTGCGTGGACGGTGCTGGTAGTAGAGTTCCAGGCCGGCCTTGGCGGTCTCGGTGACATAGAGCGGGTCGATGATGATCAGCCCGTCCTTGCCCTCGATGATGGTCATGTTCGCCAGGTCGAGGCCGCGCACCTGGTACAACCCCTCGGTTACCTGGAACAGACCGGCATTGGCGTTGAGCTGCGCCATTCGCCACAGGCTCGGGTTCACCGTGTCCGGGGCATCCTTCTGCTGCAGGAAGTCATACGCATGAGTGTTCCAGACCGGTTTGCCATCGGCATTGCGAATCTCCCCCTCGAAGGGCGCCACCAGGCCGCGGCGCGCGGACTCGAAGTCGGCGCGGTCGGCGAACGGCAGTTTCTTCAGGACTTCCCGATTCATGGCGGCCGTCACAGGACTGGCCGGTGCGGTCTCGGCCGCCCACGACTGTGCGCCGAGCAGGGAAATGGCAGTAGCGAGGACAAGGAGGGAATAGCGCATACGGGTTCCTTATGGGTGGACCACGGCGACGGATCTGACCGGACTTGTGGAAGGGTACCCTCGCGTCAGCTGGGCTCCCCCCCTTGTTTGTAGGGGGGGCAATCTCCTCCTGCCAACTGATACGGCGCTATCGCGCAACGGGAGTGCCGCGCTCCCCGCTGGAAACCGGAAAGCTATCGCCACACCGCCGCAAGGCAAACGAATTTCAGATATTAATCAATAGGTTGGATCAACTCAAAAACACGGAACATTGGGCCATGACTCCATCCCTATACTCGCCGCACAGCCTCTACAACAACAATCAGGCGACCCCAGGAGCGCTTCAATGAGCGATGCCACCCAGCCACTCATGGCACCTTCCACCCTTCCCTGCGTCCAGATGAAACGCCTGTATGGCAAGGTCATCTGGCGACTGCTGCCCTTCCTGATGCTGGCCTTCATCATCAATGCCATCGACCGTCTGAATCTGTCGTTCGCCAAGCTGCGCATGGCAGAGGACATCGCCCTCAGCGATGCCGCCTACGGCATCGGAGCTGGCATCTTCTACCTGGGCTATATCCTCTTCGAGGTGCCCAGCAACCTCTACATGCAGCGCGTCGGGGCGCGCGCCACGCTGACGCGGATCATGATCCTCTGGGGCTTGATCACCGTCGCTACCGCCTTCGTCACCACACCTAACCAATTGATCGCTGCGCGCTTCCTGCTGGGTATAGCCGAGGCGGGCTTCTTCCCGGGGCTGATCCTCTACCTCACCTACTGGTTCCCCGCAGCCCAGCGCGGGCGCATCACTGCGTCGTTCTTCATGGCCGGCATGGTCGCGGGCATGGTCTGTGGCCCACTTTCAGGAACCATCATGGCCCACCTGCACGGCTGGCTCGGTCTGCGCGACTGGCAGGTTCTGTTCATTCTCACTGGCCTGCCGGCGGTGCTGCTGGGGGTGATCGGACGTTTCTGGCTGACTGACCGCCCCGAACAGGCCACATGGCTCGACGATGAGGAGAAACACCAGCTCCAGCAGGCGCTGGCCAACGACTCGACGGGCACCGTCAAGCACCACGGTATCGCAGACGTATTGCGCGACCCGCAGCTTTATGTGGCAGGTTTGGTGTGCTTTTGCATCTACAGCGGCGCCAACACCGTGTCCTACTGGCTGCCGACTCTTGTGCGCGGCTTCGGGCTGGAAGACCTCAAGCTGATCGGCCTGGTCACGGCGTTGCCGTTCCTTGGCGGTCTCTGTGCCATGTACCTGCTTGGCCGCAGCTCGGATCGCCATATGGAGCGCCGCTGGCACCTGGGCCTGACCATGCTGGTGGCCGCCGCCAGCTTCTGCCTGCTGGACCTGGCGCATGGGCATGCGGTGTTTTCCATGGCGCTGATGAGCCTGGGCGCCGCCGCCGCGTTGTCGGCCATGCCGCTGTTCTGGACCATTCCACCGGCCCTGTTGAGCAAGTCCGGCGCAGCCGGCGGCATCGCCATCATCAGCAGCATCGGCAATCTGGCCGGCGTGCTCAGCCAGACGGCGGTGGGCGCGGTGAAAAACGCAACTGGCAGCCTCTACCTGGCGTTTGACCTGATCGCCATCCTGCTGGTGTTCGGCAGTCTGTTGCTGCTCATCTGCATTCCCGCCCAGCGCCTCGGAAAACCGACCTCGTAGGTTGGTCCGAGTGCAACGAGGCCCAACATCGCAGCGGTGAACCCCGAACCGTTGGGCTTCGCGTAGCTCAGCCGCAAGCTACGAGACCGATCGAGGCCGTCCTTCCCTCTCCCTAAAGAGGAGAGGGGTGACTTCTAGCCCGACCTGGCGCGGACGTGTAGGGTCGAATTCATTCGCCAAGCAGGACGCAGTCCTGCCCCCACAAACAAAAAGCCCGCTCGATGAGCGGGCTTTTCGCATTACCGATGAGTCTCAGAGCAGGCTTTCGATTTCCGGTACGGCTTCGAACAGGTCCGCCACCAGGCCGTAGTCGGCCACCTGGAAGATCGGGGCTTCTTCGTCCTTGTTGATCGCGACGATGACCTTGGAGTCCTTCATGCCCGCCAGGTGCTGGATGGCACCGGAGATGCCGACGGCGATGTACAGCTGCGGCGCGACGATCTTGCCGGTCTGGCCGACCTGCATGTCGTTCGGTACGAAACCGGCGTCGACGGCGGCACGGGAGGCACCCACGGCAGCGCCCAGCTTGTCGGCCAGGGCATACAGGTGCTTGAAGTTGTCGCCGTTCTGCATGCCACGGCCGCCGGAAACGACGATCTTGGCAGCGGTCAGTTCCGGACGATCGGACTTGGCCAGCTCTTCACCGACGAAGGCGGACTTGCCGGCGTCGGAAACAGTGCCCACGGCTTCAACGGCAGCGGAACCGCCTTCAGCGGCAGCGGCGTCGAAACCGGTGGTACGCACGGTGATCACTTTCACGGCCGCGCTGGATTGCACGGTGGCGATGGCGTTGCCGGCGTAGATCGGACGCTTGAAGGTGTCGGCGCTTTCAACGGCGATGATCTCGGAGATCTGGTCGACGTCCAGCAGAGCCGCCACGCGCGGCAGGTAGTTCTTGCCGTTGGTAGTGGCGGGTGCCAGCACGTGGCTGTAGCCCTTGCCCCCCTGTTCTTTAACAAGCAGCGCGATCAGCGGAGCGACGTTCTCCGGCAGCTGGTGAGCGTAGGCGGCGTTGTCGGCGACCAGCACCTTGGATACGCCAGCAACCTTGGCGGCAGCTTCTGCAGCAGCACCGACACCCTGGCCTGCGACCAGAACGTGGATATCACCACCGATCTTCTGAGCGGCGGTCACGGTGTTGAGGGTGGCGGCGGCCAGCGCGCTGTTGTTGTGTTCAGCGATTACCAGGATTGCCATCTCAGATCACCTTCGCTTCGTTCTTCAGTTTCTCGACCAGTTCAGCCACAGACTTGACCTTGATACCCGCCTGGCGGGCGGCCGGGGCTTCAACCTTCAGGGTCTTCACGGTGGAGGCAGTGGAAACACCCAGGGCATCCGGGGTAACCACGTCCAGCGGCTTCTTCTTGGCTTTCATGATGTTCGGCAGCGACGCGTAGCGCGGCTCGTTCAGGCGCAGGTCGGTGGTGACGATCGCCGGCAGGTTCAGCGCAACGGTCTGCAGACCGCCGTCGATTCACGGGTGACGTTGACCTTGTCGCCCGCCAGCTCGACCTTGGAAGCGAAGGTGCCCTGGGCGTAGCCAGTCAGGGCGCCGAGCATCTGGCCGGTCTGGTTGTTGTCGCTGTCGATAGCCTGCTTGCCGAGGATGACCAGCTGCGGCTGCTCTTTCTCGACCACGGCCTTCAGCAGCTTGGCGACTGCCAGGGAGTTCAGCTCCTCAAAGGACTCGACCAGGATGGCGCGGTCAGCGCCCAGGGCCAGGGCGGTGCGCAGTTGCTCCTGGGCACCACTGGTTCCCACGGTCACCACCACCACTTCCGTGGCGATGCCTTGTTCCTTAAGGCGCACAGCCTCTTCCACAGCAATCTCGCAGAAGGGATTCAGGGCCATTTTCACATTGGCGAGATCGACGCCGGATTGGTCCGCCTTGACGCGGACCTTGACGTTGAAATCGACCACGCGCTTTACCGCAGCCAGTACTTTCATCCAGGGCTCCTGTTGAACGGGACAGAGCGTCCCCATTTCCCTCGAAGGGGTCGGTTAAAGGGGTATCAACTATCCAGCCGATGCAGATCGGCGTGATGGTCGAAGGGTTGGTAGCGCGATTGCCGGTCGCGCATGACCTTGATCATCGCGACGCCGGGATCGCGTGGCAGGAACAGCCGCCCGCCGATGGCCACCAGGTGGTCGAGCAGGCGTTCCTTTTCGTCGATCAGGCATTCCGGGTTGCGGTCGAAGGCAGTGGTCAGGTCCAGCCTGAGCCAGTGCATGGCGGGCACCAGGTCGCCGGCGAATACGATGGGGCCACCGGGCATATCGATTTCCGGCAGCAACTGGCCGGGGGTGTAGCCGTCACTGACGTGGAAGCGCCAGCCGTCACCCAGGAAGTCGCTGTTCTTTTCGTCCAGCAGCTTCATGCGGCCACTGCCCTCCAGCTGGCGAATGATCTGCGGTACGAACAGCGCGCGGTCGCGGGGGTGCGGGTGCCGGGCCCGCAGCCAGTGGCGCCGTCCGGTCAGGTAGCGCGCCACGGGGAACAACAGCCTGGGGGCGTTGCCCTCGCGCACCGCCTCTTCCACATCATGGGGCAGCACCGCATGCAGGTGGGTCAGCACCACAGCATGGATCTGCCCCTCTCCAAGACCATGTCGGGCGAGGCTGTCCAGCAGGCCTTGGGCCTGAGGTTGGCAACGGCAAGTGCGCGGCGGCGGCGCCAGCAGCGCATCGGTCCCGGCCATGACCAGGATGTTCAAACCGTCCTGCTGAACCAGCAACGCACGACTCGCCATTTCAACCCGATTGTCGTAGTCAGGGCTCATCCACTCGATCCAGGCACGTCGTGGCGTACTGCCGAACACGGCACCACCATCGAGCTTGCGGCTCCTGCCGGTTAACGTGGAAAGACTGCGGTTCACAACACTCACCTCTCTGAACATGCCCATCACTCGACGGAGTCATGGGCACTGACAGCCTATTCAGGATGCAAGCGTCTTTCCCCACCCCCAATGGGGTGGGAAATGGATAACCGATGGGAGGTAGGCGCGGATACGGCCGAGTTTTATGCAGGAGCGAGCTTGCTCGCGAAAGGCCGGCTCAGGAAGTTCGCGAGCAAGCTCGCTCCTACAAGTGCCGACTATGCAAGCCCCGAAGCGTCGGTGAACCGCCCCTAACACTGCTTAGCAAGGGGCAGTGACAGGTGCACGAGTTGTTCTGGTTCGGCGCTGTAGCGGCCAGCCATAAAGGTCGTCAGTTGCTCCGCAAGACGTCGCTCGATGTCATGGGGCCTTCTTCTGCGACCTGGCACGGCCGGAGGTGCGGACACCTGCAGCGCAAGGTCGACTATCCCGGCAGGAGCCACCGTACCTCGCAGGCTGATCTGGATACTCCGCTGTGGACTCTGCCTGGCGGCGTAGCTCAACAACACGTCGATCAGGTGCAGGAAATGCTCCTCGTCCACCCAGACGTCAGGAAACGACTCCTGACAGCTGAGATCGACCTGGATGCCCGGGCGCTCGCCGGTAGCTTTCCAGGCCTCCACCCCCTGCCGGACCAGGTCGGCTGGTGAGCATGGGGAAGGCGAAAGGGTCAGGCCGCCGGCGGCGATATCGGCGAAAAGCCTGAGCCTCGCCGCGAGCCTGTGAATGGGTGAAGAGCTCCCGGCCTTCGGCAGCAGGTCCAGGCCGGATTGGAGATCAGCGGCCAGGCTACGCAGCAACTCGACATCATGCCTGTGCCTGGCTTCGGCCTCTTCCTTGGCGTTACGCAGCTCCTGCACCAGGAGGTCGTGCTCGCTGAGATCGACCACACCGCCGAGCATGCCGAGAATGCGTCCTTGCGCATTGCGAAAAGGGAAAAGCCAGGCGTGTATCAACCGCTTCTGCCCAAATATCTCGACCATTCCATCGCCGCTAAAGGATGTCCCGTTTTCGATCAATCCCAGGTAGCGCCGCTGGACACGGGCACCAAGCTCGGGCGTGAACCACCCTCCCTCGCCGATTCGGGTGCCTTCGACCCGTTCTGGTGTTGTTTGGTAGTAATCGAGAAAGCGTTGATTACAGAGCAACAGTCGCCCCTCACGATCACGCACGAACATCGCGTAGGGAGAGTCATCGACCAGCGGTCGCAGCCGCTCCAGTTCGTTGGCCCATTCGCTGGGCGCCGGAGCCAGGTCGACGCTCTGGGAATCCGGGCGGGAAAGGCCATTCCGCTGCGCAATCTCGACCAGTTCCACCAGGGAGCCCGCGTGCAGCTTCTCGAGAAGTCGCGTTTTGTAGGTACTGACAGTCTTGAAGCTGAGGACCAACTCGTCGGCGATCTGCTGGTTGGAATACCCCTGCGCCAGATGATGCAGAACCGTCAGTTCCCGCGCCGAGAGCTGTCCAAGCTCGTCCGGCTGCGGTTCTCCACCCGCCTCGAGGACCCGGGGAAAGTAGCTGCGCCCGCGCAATGCGGCGCTGATGGCCAGGTTCAGTTCCGCGGGCTTGTCCTGTTTGCTGACGAAGCCCGATGCCCCCAGGGCCTGACAGCGCGGCGCAAACTGCCGGACGCTCTGGGCGCTGAAAACCACGACCTTCAACTGTTCGTCATGGGCGCGAAGCCGGCGCACCAGCTCCAGGCCGCCATGTCGCGGAATCGCCAATTCGAGAATGACCAGGTCAGGGCGCAGTTCCCGGGCCATGGCCAGCGCCTGTGAGCCGCAGTCGGCAATGGCCAGCACTTCGTGACCTAGTTGCTCGATCTGCGCTTTCAAGGCCCTGCATAACAGTGGCTGGTCGTCGACGATCAGGATCCGGCTCACCTTACGTTCCTTCGTTCATGCCTCGTCCTAGACTAGATCACCGCACTTAATTGGGATTACTCCTACAAGGTTCGAGACATGATCCTACGGATTCGTTAGGTAGCTAAGAAAATACTGATCTCCAGACAAACCCCTTGCGTCCTGGAGATCATCATGAAAAAGCAACGCCGCCAGAGTGCCCCGATCGTTCTCGAAGATCTGCGCCGCAACAAGCTGGCGCATGTCATCAGCGTGGGACTGGCCACGCTGTTCAGTATCCGCATCGCGGAAGCCGAGGCCATGGATACTCTGCTCACCACCGAGCCGGAGGAATTGAACCGGCCTTCGGCAGCGAGCCTGGACCTCGACAGCCAGCCCGACGCCGGGCAAATGCCGCCGTCCTACCTGGACGTGGCAATGCAGGCCGCGCATGAAGCTCCCCAGGTGTTCATGGCCCGCACCTTGCTCGGTGCGCCAGCGCCCATCACCCTGACCACGGCAGGTGCGGTGGGTATCACGAGTTCAGGCAGCCATTCCGATCAGGCGATCAAGCTGGGCGCGGCCGCCACCACCGGCATCGAGGCCGGCGCTGGCGAAGACATCCGCTTCGCTACCGGTCGGGTGGAGAGCAGCGCCCTCAACGCGACCCAGGCCAGGAACCAGATCGGCGTGCATGCCACTGACGGCGGCCATGTCGGCATTGCTGGCAGCAGCGTCGTGCTGGAACCTAAAACCGGCGCTGGCGCCGTGATCACCGCCAGCGACATGACCGGCGTGATCGTGGACGCCGGAGGCTCGGTCACGCTGACCGATACCAGCGTACTGATCGGTGGTGGCGCCAAGGGCAACAACAATCGAGGCGTCGTCATTACCGGTCCTGGCTCCTCGGCGGATATTTCCGGAGGCGCGATCAGCACCTCGTCATGGGGCGCGGTGGGCGTGAAGGTGGAAGACGGCGCGTCAGCACGCCTCGCCGATGGCGTGAACGTCACCACCAGCGGCGCACGCAGCACCGCCACCGGTGGCAGTCACGGTGTGCAGGTGACCGGCGAGGGCAGCCGGCTCATCGCCAGCGATGCCACGGTAACCACCAGCGGTGGATCGGCCTATGGCATGCGCGTCGAAGATGGCGCCAGCGTCGAGATAAGCGGCACCGACCTGAACACGTCGGGCGGCAACGGTCACGGCATCCTGGTAGATAGCAGCAGCGTCGGCATTGACGGAGGGCGCATCGGAACGTCCGGAAAAGGCTCGGTTGGCGTATGGGCGCGCAACGGCGCCACGGTCGTCCTGGGCAGCGGCACGGAGGTGGTGACCAGCGGTGCCGGCGTGTCCACGGCTGCTCCCGTCGATGGCGAAAAGGCCTTGAGCCTGAGCCATGGCCTTCTGGCCAGCGGCGCGAACACCCGGATCGAGGGCAACGGGATTGCCATGTCGATCGGCGGCAGCAGTGCCAGCGCCGCGCGCGCCGAGGACGACGGCCGGATCATCTTGAGCAACAGTGCAGTAGAAGTCGTCAGCGGCGCGACCACCACCGCCACGACCGCGGCACTGCACGCGCTGTCGGGTGGCCAGGTGTTCGGCTCGAACCTGGACCTGAGTACGCTGGGCGTCAACGTGGGAGGAGCACGCGCGGAAGGTGCCGGCAGCAGCGTGGTGCTGGACGCCAGCACGCTGACCATCGCTGGCAGCGGCAGCATCGCCAACCCGGCGGCAGCAGCTCGTGCCATGGACGGTGGCAGCATCGTCGTGGAGAACTCGACGCTCTCGACCCAGGGCACCTTTGGCCATGGTGTGTCCGGCGAAGGTGTCGGCTCCCATGTTCGCGTCGCCAACAGCAACCTCACCACCGAAGGCGCACGCTCGATGGGCGTCTACCTGAAAGCAGGTGCTACCGGCGAAGTCGACGACAGCCGCATCCTGGTCACCGCACCGCTCGGTGCCGTCGGCCCCTGGGCACCCGGCGTGCTGGTGGAAGGGGCAGGCTCCAGTCTCGCCTTGTCCCGCAGCGACGTGCATACCACCCAGGGCAGCAGCACCGGCGTGCGAGCGCAGGATGGCGCGACCCTCAGCATCGACAAGGGCTCGGTGACCACCGATGGCAACTATTCGACCGCGATTGCCGGCAGCCAATCGACCATCAGCGTCAACAACGTCACCGTCACTACCCACGGCAACGACAACGCCATGGGCGTACTCGCCGACGTCGGCGCCATCGTGACCGTCAGCGACAGCTCGATCACCACCACCGGCAACGGTTCACCAGTGGCGTCCAACCTGACCTTTCCCCATGGCCTGGCGTCCCGCAATCCGGGCGCCCTCCTCAGCGCCACCCGTACCAGCGTGGTGACCCAGGGCTCCCAGGCATACGGCGCGGCGGTCGACGACGGTGGCAGCATGCTCCTCGACGATGTCTCGGTACGCACCGAAGGCACTTACTCGGTCGGCTTGTACGCCGGCATAGGCTCGATCAAACCCGGCCAGGTGAGCCTGGACGCCAACAACGTGACGGTGAAAACCCTGGGCGATCACGCCGCCGGCGCCCTGGTCAGCCGGCGCTATCAGGACGAAACCGCCACCCTCAACCTGACCAATGCCAGCGTGCACACCGAGGGGCTGCAATCCCATGGCCTACGGGCCGAGTCCGGTGCTGCTCTGTCGGCCGACAACAGCGTGGTCACCAGCAGCGGCATCGGTGCGCTGGGCGCCATCGCCAACAACGGCAGCACGGTCGAACTCGACCGGGTCGGCATCACCACCACTGGCAACGCCGGTCACGGCGCGGTGGCGAAGAATGGCGGCAGCGTCAACGGTACCGACGTGCTCATCACGGTTACCGGCGATCACGCCTCAGCGCTGTACGCGCAAGGTACTGAGGCACAGAAGGGTGAATTCGACCTCAGCAATGCTGTATTGAACAACCGTGATGGCGCCGGCATCGCTGTCGCCGGCGTCGCCGACATCGCCCTGGAGAGCTCGATCGTCGGCGGCAGCGGCCAATGGCTGAACGTCGACAGCTCAGTGGCCAGCGACGGTAGCTCGCTACCGGACATGGGTACGGGACAATGGCAGGGAATTGGCCAATCGTTCGATGCCACTGGCCGGGCCACCCTCGATCTCTCGGGCTCGATAGTGACCGGCTCGGCTGCCACGGCGGCCGGTAGCCATTCCAGCGTGACCCTGCGCGAAGCCAGCATCTGGCACCTGACCGGTGACTCGAACCTGAGCGCATTGAACACAGACACCAGCCTGATCGACTTCAGCGCCCCCATTGGCGGCCTGTACAAGAAGCTGACCGTCAACGACTACCAGGGCAACAACGCCACCCTTGCGTTGAATACCTACCTGTACGACGACGACTCACCGTCCGATCAACTGGTTATCGACGGTGGGAAGGCCAGTGGCAGCAGCAACCTGTGGATCAGGAACGCGGGCGGTCCAGGGGCCCTGACCCAGGGCAACGGCATCAAGGTCGTGGATGCGATCAACCAAGCGACCACGGACGCCGACGCCTTCCGCTTGCTGCACCGCGTCAAGGCTGGTCCGTATGAATACACCCTGTATCGCTCCAGCCTGGACGACAGCAATGCAAACGCCTGGTACCTGCGCTCGACCAAGGATGCGGTCCCGGTTGATCCGGTTGATCCGGTTGATCCGGTCGACCCCGTGGATCCGGTCGACCCCGTGGATCCGGTCGACCCCGTGGATCCGGTCGACCCCGTGGATCCGGTCGACCCCGTGGATCCGGTCGACCCCGTGGACCCGGTCGATCCTGTGGACCCGGTCGACCCCGTAGATCCAGTCGACCCTGTCGATCCTGTCGATGCGGAAGATCCCAGTGTCCCGGACCGCCCGCTTCCTCCCCAGGTACCCAACTATCGCGCCGAAACGTCGCTCTACAGCGCCATACCGAACCTGGCGCTGCACTTTGGCCATGCGATGGTGGATACCCTGCATGAGCGCGTTGGCGAGGAAGTTCGCCGTGCCGTAGATCCCCTGCCAGGCGAAGATGTCGAGGAGTACGGCCCCTCGCTCGGCTGGGGACGGCTGATCTATCGCCGGGGAGATAATGAGCTGGCCAACGGCGCAGCCTACGACTACCACCTACAAGCCTTCCAGGTTGGCCTGGATCTCCTCCGCTTCGAGGATACGGACGGAAGCACCGATCAACTCGGGCTCTCCCTCTTCGCCGGCAAGATGTCCGCAGGCGTCACTCACTCGGATGGCGAGGCGGCCGGCAGCAACGATCTGCGCGGGTATGGCGTGGGCGGCTACTGGACCCACTTCGGACCGGAAGGCTGGTACCTCGATGGCGTGCTGCAGTTCAGCCACATTGACGTCGACGCGCAGTCCGAAGACATGTCCGAGCTGAAAACCACGGGTAAAGGTGTCACGGCATCCCTGGAAGCTGGGTACCCGTTCGCCGTCAACGATGACAAGACCCTGAAGATCGAACCTCAAGCCCAGTTGATCATCAGCAAGTTCAAACTCGAAGACAGCCAGGATGCCGCCGCCGACGTCGAATTCGACGATGTCGACTCCCTCACCGGCCGCCTCGGGGTACGTATCGACAAGGACTGGTTCCGCGAGAACGACAAGGGCGAGGTCCAGCGCACCAATGCCTGGATACGACCGAGCATCTGGCACGAATTCAAAGGCCAGCCGAAAACGGAATTCTCCTCCGCGCAAGGTAAGGTGCCCTTCGCCTCCGACATGGGTGGCTCTTCGCTGGAGGTCAACCTGGGCGTCGACCACCAGGTCGATGAGAACACTTCTCTGACCTTCTCCGCGGGCTACCAGAAAGGACTGGACGACGAGAGCAAAGGACTCGAAGGGATGATCGGGGTGAAGGTGAAGTTCTGATTGAAGTCGATCTCCACTTTTTGCAAGCGATGGAAAAGCCCCTGATCTCGCCAGAAATCAGGGGCTTTTTGCATGTAGGAGCGAGCTTGCTCGCGAACCTTCTGAGCCCGGTCTACGCGAGCAAGCTTGCTCCTACACAAAGCCGTCCAGTCGCGCATTGCGCAGGATTGAATTAGCCAGATCCGACAATGCAACAGCGTTACCGCTTTCCCGCCCCATCCTTGGGCTCTCGCGCCAGCGCCCCGTCACTCCCCCGCACGCCGAAGTCCTGATGCCTGCCTGATCCATCACACGCTCTCGCCAGAACGGTTGCAATGCAAACTGGACGAGGACCAGCTACAACGCGTCTGGATTCGCAATAGCCATGGCGAATTCGGGCAGGAATGGCTGATCAGTGAATCCGACGTCTATGCGGTGCTGATCCTCCACTACGACCCGGAGAATCGGGGAATCCGCCACTGGATCACCCGGCACGTGACTCCGCGTCTGCGGCAGGAGGAATGCTTCGACGGACAGCGCCACTATCGAGGGACGATCCCGCGGCAGGATCGAAACCTGGAACTACTGCATTGGCAGGACACGATCTGGTTACGCCTGAGCGATTTCCCGGCGCTGCTGAGGTTGGGCTACCCGATCAAAGTGATGCGTTGGCGCAGCGCGCGGGCGCGACATTGAATCAACTCTGCTTGATCTCGCAAACGCCATTCGCCTTACCCGGGCCAGTGTACGAAACGTCTGGCGAGCCATCAGGATTGATGCTCAGTGAGATCGTCACGTTGCTGCCCTTTGCCTCGAAGTAGTTGTCGTTGAACTTCTTCAACTTACCTTCCTTTCCATTGATGTAAATCGGACCGCCCTGGTCAGCATGAACCTCGATGTTCCCCGGGCAAGTTGCATTCAACAGAGGTATCCCTGCGCTCGCCGCTTCGGATGCAGCGAGCAATGCAACTGCCAGCAGTGCCTTATTCATGTTCCCAACCTCCTGTTACCGGCAAATGCCGGAATTCCAGCAAAGACCAGTTCAAGCTATGGCGCCAGCATGGCGAAGGATCTGCCGTGCGCTAGCTGACGTCTTCAGGCCAGAGGGAGGGAGCCTCCAAGCGTCAGAAGATCACCTGCATGCACTGAAACCCCCGAAACTCAATGCTCCGTTCATCGTACTGGGCGGGAATGACGTGGGAAGGGATATGGGGACGGCCAGGGTGGAGTCGGAGTTCAAGGTTCCTTAGCAGTGGAGCCGAGTCCGACTGGTAGAGTTGATCGATCCGGCGATCGACGACCTACGCAAGCAATTCACCGAAATAGGGAAATTGCACGCGTTCACCCCGGCGGTCGTGCAGCGCGACAATGCGATCAGAAGCAGGAGAGCGTGAAGTTAGCACTCCGCAATATCCTAGGCAGCGTGCCCAAACTTGACCAAAACGCGAACTGCAGAAAGCAAAAACCCCTGACTTCTCTAGGAATATCAGGGGTTTGCTTGAATCGGAAAGTGGCGGTGAGGGTGGGATTCGAACCCACGATACGGTTTCCCGTATACACACTTTCCAGGCGTGCTCCTTCAACCGCTCGGACACCTCACCGGAATCTCTTCGAGGCGTTGGCCCCGTCGAGGTGCGCTAATTTAGTGGAGTGTTTTCCGGAATGCAAACACTTTTTTCATAAATTTCATGCGTTTATGAAAAAAGCTTTCGCATGCCAATTTCCATTTCTGCTGTCAAGAGGCTAACGGGTGGATTGGAACGCGTTCGCGCGCGGCTGAAGCACAGGGTGACTCGCCGGTCAGTCTCAGTCCTTTACCTCCACAGTGGCGCTGAGTAACGTCGATCCACTTCTTAACAAGGAACCCGCCATGAGTGAGCTGATCTCCTACCAACTCGAAGACGGCATCGCCACCCTGACTCTCAGTAACGGCAAGGTGAATGCCATCTCCCCGGATGTGATCGCCGCCTTCAATGCCGCGCTGGATCGCGCCGAACAGGATCGCGCCATCGTGATCGTCACCGGCCAGCCGGGGATTCTGTCCGGCGGCTACGACCTGAAGGTAATGACTTCCGGTCCGCAGAACGCTGTTGCCCTGGTCGCTGCCGGTTCCACCCTGGCGCGTCGCATGCTGGCGCACCCCTACCCTGTCATCGTCGCCTGCCCGGGTCATGCCGTTGCCAAAGGTGCGTTCATCCTGCTGTCGGCGGACTACCGCATTGGCGTCGAAGGCCCGTTCAGCATCGGTCTGAATGAAGTACAGATCGGCATGACCATGCACCACGTCGGCATCGAGCTGGCCCGTGATCGCCTGCGCAAGTCCGCGTTCCACCGCTCGGTGATCAACGGTGAGATGTTCGACCCGCAAGGCGCTCTGGATGCCGGTTTCCTCGACAAGGTCGTGCCCGTCGAGCAACTGCATGAGACCGCGCGAGCCGCCGCTCTGCAGCTGAAGAAGATCAACATGACCGCTCACCGCAATACCAAGCTCAAGGTACGCAAGGCACTTCTGGAGACCCTGGACGCCGCTATCGTGCTGGACCAGCAGCACCTGGCCTGACGCCCGGTCACAAAAATGCCCCGCATCGCGGGGCTTTTTCATTGGGTCTGTCAAAGGTTGCCGCCGTTGTCGTCTCCCGGCTCGCCACCGGCATGTTGGCCATGGTCGTCGCCGACGTCATGGCCAGCCCCGTCATCTGCACCATGACCAACGCCATGGGCTTCACCGACATCGTGGTCAGCTCCGTCGTCCGCGCCATGTCCAACGCCATGGGGGCCGCCATCGTCAGCACCACGGTCGCTGTGGGAGCTGCCCTGGCCGCTATTTCCGGAATGGCCGCCACCGTCTCCGCTGTGGCCGCTGCCGCCGTGACCACTGCCACTGCCACTGCCACTGCCACCATGGCCACCACCGCTGCCGCCTCCGTGTCCACCACCGCCACCACTACCGCCGCCACTACCGCCGCCACCGCCACCTCCTCCGCCGCCTCCCCCACCACCGCCGCCTCCATCCTTGGCGCAGGCAACCGATGAGCTGGAAAGATCGCCCGGCACGAAGGTAAACGACAGGCTCAGTACCGAGCAGATCGCTACCGCCAACACGTACTTCTTCAGCCCCATGACGCGCCTCCGCTTTTTGCTCTCGACTACGTCCTGAACACTAGCCGCGAACACCGGAGAACGTAACAGAATATTTCAGGCGAGCTGACCGGCGGTGATTTTGCTTGAAAACTGCGCCATACCGCCGATTACTTCCTCGATTACCGTCGCCGGTGATCGCAACCAGGCACTGTGCGGATTTTCAGAAGCAGGCCGCGGGGAGCGCAGCATTCGGATCTCGGGCCGCTCCTGGAGCAAGGCCGCGAGACCGCGGGTCGAGGCTTCCGGTGCGAAGGGGTCGCCGTGAATGCCGATGAACAGAGACGGTATCGGGTTACTGCGTGGATGAGCCAGGCCCAGGCCGAGGTGATCGAAGCTGCCAGTCCACGCTACCCGCCCCCAATCGCGCATCAGGCTGCGCGCTTCGTGGCCGCCAAAGCCGATGGTCTTTCCGGGCAGGTAGCCGAACAGGGCCGTCAGCAGGTTGAAGCACAGGGCCACCGACGGGGTCAGCAAGCGTTGCCGCCCTTCCCAGTTGCGGTAGTGGATATTCCCGCAAGCCACGCCCACCACCGCCACATCGGAATGTGGATTTGCCGCAGCGAACAAGGTAGCGACATGCCCGCCCAGGCTGTGGCCCAGAAGCACCAATCGCCCATCGGGAAAGTGCTCCCTTGCGGCGTCCAGCAAGCTCGGCACGAACTCGTCAATCAGGTCGCGGTAGCCATAGTCGAGCCGACGGTTCGGTCGCGGGCCGCTTTCCCCCTGGCCCGGCCAATCCACCACCAGCACCTGGTTGCCGGCTGCGACGAGGCCCAGGGCAAAGTTTTCGTACTTGCGCGCCGCAACGCCCATGGCTGGCAGCAGGATCAGCACGGGGCCGGGCACGGCGGAGCGATATACGCGATAGGGGCAGTGGAATCGCCCCGCGGAAAAGCGAAAGGCCTCGGTCACTTTGTTCTCCTTGTTCTGGTCGAGAGGCGTGAACAATCTAGAGCAATCGCTCTAGTCATGCCATTGCAGAACCTCGGCGTTCGGCAAGACTCAGAAGATCAGGCGCGATAATCTCCGCCACAGATTTCCTACCAACGGATGAAGGAACCGCTGAACCATGGGTCGAGTCGTTGCCGCCGCTGTATATGCCAAAGGCCGGAAAGTCACCGACATAACCCTCGACGAAGGCTTGCAGTGGGCCAGCAAACCGGGGCATTTCGTCTGGATCGGCCTGCACGATCCCGGTGCAGAGGAGTTGAGCAACCTGCAACGGCAGTTCGACCTGCACGAACTGGCCCTTGAAGACGCCCTCACCCGCCACACCCGGCCCAAGCTGGAAACCTTCGGAGATGCGCTGTTCCTAGTGGTCTATTCGCCCATCGAAGTGGAAGGCGAGCTGCAGTTCATCGAAACCCAGCTGTTCGCCGGCAAGGGCTACATCATCAGTGCCCGTTATGGCGAATCCGCGCCCTACTCCCGCGTTCGCCAACGCTGTGAGGCACGCCCATTGCTGCTCGAACATGGCGAGGACTTTGTGCTCTACGCCCTGCTCAGCTTCGTAATGGAGAACTACCGCCCCCTGATGGACAGCTTCCACTCGGAGCTGGAGGAAATCGAGCAGGCCGTCCTGGAACGGCCGCTGGGCAAGGCCGACGTCGAGCGCATCCATTGCCTGCGCCGCGACTTGCTGCGCCTGCGTCGTTACATCGGCCCCATGGGGGAAATCTGCGAAGAGCTGCAGCGCCTGGACTTTCCCTTCATCGACAAGCAGATGCGTCCGTACTTCCGCGACATCGCAATCCATGTCAATCGGCTGCTGGAAGACCTGACCGGCCTGCGCGAAATGGCCGACCACGCCATCGAAATAGGCCTGCTGCTGGAGTCGTCGCGGCAAAGCGTGGTGCAGCGCAAGTTCGCCGCCTGGGCCGCCATCCTTGCATTCCCGACGGCGATTGCCGGTATCTACGGGATGAACTTCCAGTACATGCCAGAACTGAACTGGCATTACGGCTATTTCGGTGTGTTGGGCGTTGTGGCAACCGGGTGTACCGGGCTGTACGCCAGCTTCAAGTACTACGGATGGTTGTAGAAGCCGACCTGCGCGACACCTGACTCCACTCCATGAAAAAGCCCGCCATTGGCGGGCTTATCTTGCTGCCGAACGGCTATCAGGCTGCGCGGTCGCGAGCGACGAATCGCATCATCCACTCGGCGACAGCGGCGCCCTGATGGTTGCGATCCAGGCTGCTCACGCCCTGCTTGTAGACCTCATCGCCCAGGAAGTCCTGGCGTAGGTCCAGAATGGCGCGGGAATAGTCTGCGACGAACTCCGGATGCCCCTGGAAGCACAGCACCTGATCCCCAACGGAGTAAGCCGCATTCGGGCAGAAATCACTGGAGGCCAGCAGCGTGGCATTCTCGGGCAGTTGGGTGACCTGATCCTGATGGCTGATCAGCAACGTCAAATCGTCCAGCGCAGGGGTCATCCATTCCGGCTTCTGTTTCAGCTGGTAGCTATGGGTGCCCACACCCCAGCCCTGGGTGGCACGCTCGGTACGGCCGCCCAGCAACAGCGCCAGCAACTGGTGACCGAAGCAGACGCCCAGTAGCTTGTCGCCGGCGTCGTAGCGCGCCAACAGGAACTCCTTGAGCTTCAGAATCCACGGGTCGGTTCCGAAGGAGTCTGCCTTGCTGCCGGTTACCAGGTACGCGTCGAACTTCTCGCCCTCGGGTGGGTAATGCCCCTGCACAACGTTGTAGACACTGAACTCCGCGGGAATCGGCTGCTTGGAAAATAGCTGCTCGAACATCAGGCCGTAGCCTTTGTACTGGTCGATCAGCTCGGGGCGGAGAATGTCAGTTTCGAGAATGCAGATGCGAAGTGGCATTAGCTCATGGTTCCTGAAATGCAGAGAGGCTCTATGTGGGGGAAATGTGCGTTTTATTTAACACAGAGAAGATGTGATTGAAATACCGCTTGATCCGCCCAGCGATAGCCAGCGCCTAACGGGGCGATAGGCTGCTGCAGACGCCCCGCTTCTCCCACCGCGGCCGCAACACGGCGCCGCTCTAATTCGGGGGCTCGCAGGACACGTCAAGTAAAATTTACGCCGCCCTCGGGAACTATTGGTCCCGTCGATACTTACCATGCTTGAAGGTCGTTTTTTCATCGAAAGGATTTTCGCGACTCTACGCACCACCCAGTCCCCCCGGTCGCGGAGTCCAGTCATGAGCAACCTCACCATCAAATACGCACGCAATGGCGCCCTCGCCAGCCTCGGCCTGTATTTCGTCGTGGTGATGGTGGTCCTTGCTGTCAGCTTCGGTTACGAGCGCGGCCGCATCGGGGTGAGCCCGACAGACGGCTCCATGAGCTTCTACCAGCAACTCAGCCAGAGCATTCCCGTGCTGCTGGCGAGCCAGAAGAAGCCCAGCGGCAAGACCCAAGGCTGATACCAGGAACAGGCCGACGACGATGAAGCAGCACAAGAACCGACTCTATTTCCTTGCCGCCCTGGCATTCATGACCAATGGCTTTTCCTTGATCGGCTGCGCGCACGGTTCGGTGGGTGCTGTCGCCAAGAACATCGAGGCCAACCACAACATCGCCCGCGCCATTGCCAACGAACGCGCCTTGGGTGTGCAATCCGGCAATCCGCCGACCGAGCGTGAACTGCAGCTGCCGGCCGCGTTCGACGTCAACTCCCTGAAGTGCTACAGCAGCCTTCTGGCGTGAATGTCGGCTGAACCCGGCAAGTTCCGGTAAACTGCCGCCCCGTTTTTCCACTCAAGGGTGCGCCACCGTGTTCATCAAGGCATTACGAGTCGGCCTGGGCCAGCTGATCATCTTCCTCGACTTCATCACCCGTCCGCGCAAGCAGCGCCGCAGCCCGGAATCGCAATCCCGGGTCGCTGAAGAGGCCGCCAGCCTCGCGCTGTATCAGTTCAACGCCTGCCCCTTCTGCGTGAAAACCCGCCGCGCCATGCATCGGCTGAACGTGCCGATCACCCTTCGCGACGCGAAGAATGATGAAACCCATCGCGCTGCCCTGCTGGCCGGTGGCGGCAAGGTCAAGGTGCCCTGCCTGCGGATTGAAGAGAACGGCGAGAGCCGCTGGATGTACGAGTCCAACGACATCATCCGTTATCTGGAAAGCCGCTTCGCCAAGGTGTGAATCCACACCGCGAACAAAAAAACCGGCTCTTATCGAGCCGGTTTTTTTATACGAAGCTGGAAACTAGAAGTGCTCGCCCCGGGCCGCCTTGTCCAGCAACAGCGCTGGCGGCTCGAACCGCTCGCCGTATTGCTCGGCCAGATAGCGGGCGCGGGCGACGAAGTCGCGCGGGCCGTACTGGTTGATGAACTGCAGCACGCCCCCGGTCCAAGCGGCGAAGCCGATGCCGAAGATGGAGCCGATGTTGGCATCCGCCGTCGACAGCAGTACGCCCTCCTCCACGCAACGCACGGTCTCGATAGCCTGGATGAACAGGATGCGATCACGCACGTCTTCCTGCGGGATCTGCTTGTCGGCCTTCTCGAAGCGTGTCTTCAACTCCGGCCAGAGCTGCTTCCTGCCGCCCACTGGATAATCGTAGAAACCACCACCCGCTGCCTTGCCCGGCCGCTTGTACTCATTGACCATCAGGTCGATCACGGCGAAGGCCGGATGCTGCGGCATCGCCTTGCCCTCGGTCTTGAGGTCTTCAGCGGTCTGGTTGCGGATGTGGGTCATCAGACTCATGGAGACTTCATCGGAAATCGCCAGAGGCCCTACTGGCATACCGGCCTTGCGCGTCTCGTTCTCGATCATCGCGGCGGAAACGCCTTCGCCGAGCATGGCGATCCCTTCATTGGTGAAGGTGCCGAATACGCGAGAGGTAAAGAAGCCACGGCTGTCGTTGACGACGATGGGGGTCTTCTTGATCTGCAGGACGTAGTCGAAGCCGCGCGCAAGGGTTTCATCCGAGGTTTTCTCGCCACGAATGATCTCCACCAACGGCATGCGATCCACCGGGCTGAAGAAGTGCAGGCCGATGAATTTCTCGGGCCTGGACACCGCCTGGGCCAGGCCGGTGATGGGCAGGGTCGAGGTGTTGGAGGCGATCACCGCATCCGGCAACGCCGCGGCTTCGGCAGCGACGCTGACCTTGGCCTTCAGCTCACGGTTCTCGAATACGGCCTCGATGATCAGGTCGCAACCGTCAAAATCCGCATCGCTGTCAGTGGCCTTGATTCGGGCGAGGATGACATCACGCTTCTCCGCCGCCATATGGCCGCGGCTGACGAGTTGATCGAGCAGGCCCTGGGAATAGGCCTTGCCCTTCTCCGCAGATTCCAGCGATACGTCCTTCAGTACCACCTCGATACCGGCGATAGCGGAGACGTAGGCAATGCCCGCCCCCATCATGCCGGCGCCGAGCACACCCACTTTCTTCGTCACATAGGGCGCCGGGCCTTTGGGCCGCGAGCTGCCAGCGTTGATTTCGTTCAGCTGGAACCAGAAGGTGCCGATCATGTTCTTCGCCACCTGGCCGGTGGTCAGCTCGGTGAAATAGCGAGCCTCGATCAGTTGGGCGGTATCGAAGTCCACCTGGGCGCCTTCGACTGCCGCGCACATGATCTTCTCCGGCGCCGGGAAGCAGCCCTTGGTCTTGTCCCGCAGGACAGAAGGAGCGATGGCGAGCATCTGCGCCACATTGGGGCTGGACGGCGTGCCGCCGGGAATCTTATAGCCGGCGGTGTCCCAGGGTTGCGCCGCCTTGGGATTGGCGGCAATCCAGGCGCGGGCCTTGGCCAGCATCTCATCCGGGGTCTGTGCCAGGTCGTGGATCAGGCCGGCCTTGAGCGCCTGCTCCGGGCGTACCTTGCGACCCTCGGCGAGGTACGGCAGCGCCTTCTCGATCCCCAGCAGGCGCACCATACGCACCACGCCGCCGCCGCCCGGCAGCAGGCCGAGGGTCACTTCAGGCAGGCCGAGTTGCACGCTGTTGTCGTTGACGGCGATGCGATGATGACAGGCCAGGCAGATTTCCCAGCCGCCGCCCAGGGCAGCGCCGTTGATGGCAGCCACCACCGGTTTGCCGAGGGTTTCTAGGCGGCGCAGTTGGCCCTTGAGGCCCAGCACCATCTGATAGAAGGCGTTGGCGTCGGCCTTGGTGACCTTGATCAGCTCATTGAGGTCGCCGCCAGCGAAGAAGGTCTTCTTGGCCGACGTGATGATCACACCGGCAATCGCGTCCTTCTCGGCTTCCAGTCGTTCGACTGCCTTGGCCATGGCTTCGCGGTACACCGCGTTCATGGTGTTGGCGCTCTGGCCCGGCATGTCCATGGTCAGGACGACGATGTTGTCCTGGCCTTTTTCGTAACGGATGGCGTCAGTCATTTCTTATGTCCCATTCGCAGTCGCCGTAGGAGCGAGCTCCGCTTGCGAACACCCCTCACAGGGGCACTATTCGCGAGCAGAGCTCGCTCCTACAGTCGGATCAGATTCGCTCGATAATCGTTGCGATACCCATGCCGCCGCCGACGCACAGCGTCGCCAGGCCGTAGCGCAGGTTGCGCGCTTCCAGTTCGTCCAGCAGGGTGCCGAGGATGGCGCAGCCGGTGGCGCCAAGCGGGTGGCCCATGGCGATGGAGCCGCCGTTGACATTGACCTTCTCGTCCGGCACGCCCATGTCCTTCATGAACTTCATCACCACCGAGGCGAAGGCTTCGTTGACCTCGAACAGGTCGATGTCGGCCACACTCAGGCCGGCCTTGGCCAGCGCCTTGCGAGTGGCCGGCGCGGGGCCGGTGAGCATGATGGTCGGGTCGGTGCTGGTGACCGCGGTGGCGACGATGCGCGCGCGGGGTTTCAGGCCCAGCTCCTTGCCCTTGGCTGCTGAGCCGATGAGCATGGCGGCGGCGCCGTCGACGATGCCGGAGCTGTTGCCCGGCGTGTGCACGTGCTCGATGCGCTCGACCTGGCTGTACTTGCGCAGGGCGGTTGCGTCGAAGCCCATCTGCCCCATCATTTCGAAGCTTGGCTTGAGCGCCCCCAGGCCTTCCAGGGTGGAGTCGCCGCGAATGAACTCGTCATGGTCGAGCAGGACGACGCCGTTCTGGTCGGTGACCGGTACCAGGGATTTCCTGAACGCACCTTCGGCGCGGGCACGCGCGGCTTTCTGTTGGGAGCGCAGGGCGAATGCATCGACATCCGTGCGGCTGAAGCCTTCGAGGGTGGCGATCAGGTCGGCACCAATGCCTTGGGGCACGAAACTGGTGTGAAGGTTGGTTTCCGGGTCCATGGCCCAGGCACCACCGTCGGACCCCATGGGCACACGGGACATGGATTCCACGCCGCCGGCCACCACCAGATCCTCGAAGCCGGAACGCACCTTCATCGCAGCCAGATTCACCGCTTCCAGGCCCGAAGCGCAGAAACGGTTGATCTGTTGGCCGGAAACGGTCTCGTCCCAGTCGGCAACCAGCGCTGCGGTCTTGGCGATATCGGCGCCCTGGTCGCCCACCGGCGTCACGCAGCCGAGGACGATGTCGTCAACCTGGCTGGTATCCAGGTCGTTGCGCTCGGCCAGGGCGCGGAGCAGCCCGGCAATCAGGTTGACCGGCTTGACGCTGTGCAGAGCGCCGTCCTTCTTGCCCTTGCCGCGGGGTGTACGCACCGCGTCGTAAATGAATGCTTCGGTCATGGCGTCCTCTTGAGGCAGCTAGGCGGCACCGCTGGTGCCCGTTGTTCTTGTGTGTCGACCACCGGTGTCCTGGCAGGCTGTGGCTACCTTATCGCTATAGGCCATTGGCTCAATGACGGAAAAGCTCAGCCACATTGACCGCTGCGCTCAGACGAACGGTCGGCTGATGGCCAGTTGCTGGCGAAGGCGAAAGGGAAGTGTCTGGCTTCGGGGCTGGTCGATAGCGATCAGCCACCCTCAATAGCCGCGCATTACTAGCAGCAGCGCACTAGTTACCAACCGGTATAAGCGGAATGTGATGCCGGCCCTAGAGTTTGAAATGCAAGCAGCCGCTGCCGGGTTTTGCCGGAGTGGTGATTTGTCAAAAGCCACGGAGGAAGGTGAGGTTACGGGCCGGCCGTAGGGAGCCCAGACCGACGCACCTCCAACAACAAAAAAGGCAGTTGGCCATGTTCAAGCAGCCGAAAATGCGGCAGGCGAGCCTTATCGTCTTTGCCACCACCGTCATTCTCATCCTTCCCAACCTGACCCGGCTGGTCAGCTGATCGTCAATTGTTACCCATCAACTGGTAGTCCTGTGCTGCGTACCGCCCCTGCGGTCAACGCAGCGCGGGTAACCACCACGCCAGCAGCAACGGAATCAGCACGAAGGACAGCAGCGTCGAGCACATCACCAGACTCGCCACCGCTTCAGGCGATCTCCCTGCGCGCACCGCGAACAGGTAGTTGAAAACCGCTACTGGCATCGCCGACTGCATCACCAGTACCCCCTGAGCGAGCGGCGTCAGCCCGAGCATCCAGCCCACCAGCCACCCTGCGGCTGCTCCGCACAGAATGCGCAAGGCACCTAGAAGCATGCCGTTGCCCAGGTGATGAACGCGAATACTCGCCAGGGACACGCCGAGGGTCAGCAGCATCAAGGGAATGGTCATGCCACCCAGCAAGCCGATGGTGTTGGCCAGCCAGAGTGGCAACTGGATGTCCCAGATCACCAACGGCAGGGCCAGGGCAAGGCTGATGATGATCGGGTTGACCAGGAGCTTTTTCGGCGAACGCTCGGTACCGGAGAGCAGCAAGCCCAGGCTGAAATGCCCCACCGAGAGGACGAGGAAGAACGCCACCGCCAGCGCCAGCCCCTTCTCACCGAAGGCATAGAGGGCAATCGGCAGGCCCATGTTGCCGGAGTTGGGGAACAGGTAAGCCGGCACCAGGATGCGCCAGTCCTGGCGGAACACCCGGCTCAACAGGCTGCCGATCAACCCCATGACGAGCATCACCAGCACACAGGCGATAGCCAGCTGACCGAAGGCGTGGCGGTCGATCTCGGTGCGACTGAGCGTGGATAGCACCAGACTCGGCGTGCCGATATTCAGCACCAGGCGAGCGATGAACTCCGTGGGATAAGGCTGCCCCGACCGGGCCCAACCGTAACCGAGACCGGCAGCGATCAGCACCGGCGCCATGACCGCGAACAACTCGGCCAGCATGGCCACTCCTTAAAAGCTGCCGACTGCCGAACAGCGCGTCGAACTAAGCTCTGGTTATGACGGAAAACCGCGATCCTACTGGCCTGCGCCCCCTCCGATCAATTGTGCTAGGTTCGGGGGACACGCCTTATTCAGGAGCCGCCATCATGCGTACCCTGCTTGCTGCTCTCTCCCTTGCCCTGAGCCTGCCGGCCGTCGCCGGTGATACTGATCAGGCCGCCGCCGTCGAAGCGATGCGCCAACCCAATGCCGTGTTGATCGACGTGCGAACCCCCGAAGAAGTGGCCGAAGGCACCATTCCCGGCGCGCGCAACATCGGCTACGAAGCTATCAGCCAGCGAATTGCCGAGGTCGCCCCGGACAAGGACACCCCGATAGTGCTCTACTGCCGCAGCGGCCGCCGCTCCGGTATCGCCCAGGACAGCCTGAAGGACCTGGGCTACAGCCGGGTGATCAATGGCGGCGGCTACCTGGACCTGAAAACCGCCCTGCACAAGGACTGATCGATGCGCCATGCGCTTCTCGCCCTGCTGTTCTGCTTCACCCCGCTCCACGCCGCCGAGCTGACCCTGGAAATGCCCGGCGGCACCCGCACCTGGGATACCGCCGCCCTGCTCGCCCATCCGCAAGCGCAGGAGGTGACCATTGTCGATGACGTCTCCTACAAGAAGTCCATGCGCTACCGCGCCGTGCCGTTATCGGCATTGCTGGAAGGCGTGAAGCCGGACGAACACCTGCAGGCCGTGGC
This sequence comes from Pseudomonas sp. JS3066, assembly GCF_036328175.1. Taxonomy (NCBI): domain Bacteria; kingdom Pseudomonadati; phylum Pseudomonadota; class Gammaproteobacteria; order Pseudomonadales; family Pseudomonadaceae; genus Pseudomonas; species Pseudomonas sp. JS3066. Next base: position 1,866,675 of record NZ_CP143312.1, on the reverse strand, counting down.
GCTGGATGGCTTCGCCGCCGAACTAGCTGCAGCTCCGCTGTTGAACAGCAAGGGCGCCCGCGCCTGGCTGGCCATCGAAGACCCGGCCAAACCATGGCCGCCGCTGGCTGCCGGCAAGCCCAGCGCCGGGCCCTTCTATCTGGTCTGGACCAACCCCAAGGCCGCTCGCATCGGCCCGGAGCAATGGCCCTTCCAGATAGCACGCATCCGCTACCTGCCTTCCGTGGCCGAGCGCTTCCCGGCCCTGCTCCCGGCCGACAACGCCGACGCCGGAGTACAGGCCGGCTTCGACCAGTTCCAGAAAAACTGCCTGGCTTGCCATCGCCTCAACGGCGCGGGTGATGCCCAGTTCGGCCCGGACCTGAACATCCCTCATAACCCCACCGAATACCTCGCCGGCGACTTCCTCCCCCGCTACATCCGCGACCCACAGAGCCTGCGTCGCTGGCCCCAGGGCAAAATGCCGGGCTTCTCTAAAGAAGCCATCACCGATGAAGAGCTCGGGCAGCTGATCGGCTACCTGAAGCACATGGCGGGGAGAAAGGTGGCGCCGTAGGTTTCCTGTAGCGCTGGCTGCTTCTGGGGGGATTGCTATCGCGAATGAATTCGCTCCTACAGGTGAAGGTTGGGTGCCTGCATTGCCCAACCGCCCTCACGCCAGCCCTCTCCCAGCGGGAGAAGGGGTAGATATCGTGCCGCAGGTGAGTTCGGCGCAGTCCCCGTAGGGGCGAACTCATTCGCCAAGGAGGCCGAAGGTCTCCCCGATCACACGTTGTATTCCACCGGTGGCGGTGGCAATTCGCTGATCAGGGCTTGCAGTCCTTCCGCCCATTGGCGGCGGATGTCGACGAAGTATTTGTCTTCCTCGGTCACCCGGTAGCCGGCGGGAAGAATCAGGCTGTCGCGGTGATACACCAGCAGGTCCAGTGGCATGCCTACGGATAGGTTGCTGCGGATGGTGGAATCAAACGACACCAGGGCACAGCGCAGGCCCTCTTCCAGGCTGGTGTCGAATTCCAGGTTGCGGTCGAGGATCGGCTTGCCGTACTTGCTCTCCCCCAGTTGCAGGAAGGGGGTGTCCACAGTGGCCTGGATGAAATTGCCTTGCGGATAGATGCTGTAGAGGTCCGGCGGGGTGCCGGCGATTTGCCCACCCACCAGGAACGAACAGGTCAGGTCGGTATTGCCCGCTAGCGGAGCACCATCGCGGGCGATGACTTCACGAATGGTTTCGGCCACCAGCGCAGTGGCGTCGTAGAGGGTGGGCACGGTGTTCAGATTCGGTCCCGGACCGCCTATGCGTTGCTTGAGCAGGTTGACCACGGACTGCGATGTAGCCAGGTTGCCGGCGCTCTGCAGGACGATCAGCCGCTCGCCGGTAACGCCGAAGGTATAGAGCTTGCGGAAGGTAGCGATGTGATCGATGCCCGCATTGGTTCGCGAGTCCGATACGAACACCAGGCCGTCGGTCAGGTGCATGGCGACGCAATAGGTCATGCCGGTTCTCCTTGTTGAGACTCTCCGCGTCGAATGTCCGGCCGCCGGCCCTGGCGGGCTGGCAGAAAGGGGCGGCCGGTCTCGCGGAACGCCGGGAAGCTCGCGTTACTGCACCTGCACCAGCAACGGCGGCGCGTCCACCTTGGCGTGCATCTGCTCGCCGCCACCGCCGCGACGCATGCCGCGCACCGGACAGGCATCCAGGTAGTCCAGTCCCACCGCCAGTTTCAGGTGACGCTCGGGGCGGGCCAGGTTGTTGGTCACGTCGAAGCTGTACCAGGCATCGCCCAGCCAAGCTTCGGCCCAGGCGTGGCTGGCGAGGTTCTGGTCATTGCCCTGGTACAGGTAACCGGAAACGAAGCGCGCCGGAATGCCCAGGCTGCGGGCACAGGCCAGGAATGCGTGGGTATGGTCCTGGCAGACTCCGGCACGACCGGCGAAGGCTTCGGCGGCGGTGCTGTCGACGCGGGTCACACCTTTCTTGAAGGGCATCTGCGCATGCAGCGCTTCCATCAGGTCGATCAGTCCACCCCGATCACGACGGTTCCCGCACTCAAGCGCGGCGAACTCCCGCAGGGCGTCGTCTGCCGTGGTCAGGCGGGTGAAACGCAGAAATGGCAAGGCCGAGTGTTTGTCGTGCTCGGCCTCACGTTTCTCGTCGATCTCCACCTGGCCACGGGCGCTGATGACGATGGAGTCATGGGGCTCGTCCAGGGTCAGTACATGAAAGATGTTGCCGAAGGGGTCGACCTGCGCACGCACCGGGCGCGGCAGGGTCAACTGCCAACTGAGCACGTGCTGGCGTTCGTTTTCCTGGGGAGTCAGGCGCAGGTACTGGATGCTCGCGCGGACCTGGTCGTCGTAGCGGTAAGTGGTGTCGTGGCGGATGGACAGTTTCATACAGCCTCCAGATACGAGCTATGGATGGCCCGAGCCAGTTGGCGGACCAGCAGGATGAAGTCGGTGAGCCACGTGTGCAGGCCCTCATCGAGGATTTCGTCGATGGCGGTGTAACGCAGCCGCGCGTCCAATTCCGCGGCCAGGCGCTGGGCCGGGCGACCGTTGTCTCCTGGCAGGTGGGCGAGGATGTCGTTCAGTTCTTCCATGCACGCGCGCAGCGAACGCGGTACGTCGGCGCGAAGCAGAAGCAGCTCGGAAACCTGACGGGCATCGGGCGAGCCCCGATACACCTCGGTGTAGGCCTCGAACGACGACAAGGCGCGGAGCAAGGCGCTCCACTGGTAGTAGCCGCGTGCGGAACTGTCGCTGACCTCCTCTGACTCTTCGCCAAACATTTCGTAGCGCGAGTCCAGTAGGCGCAGGGTGTTGTCCGCGCGCTCGATGAAGGTGCCCAGGCGAATGAAGCAGTAGGCCTCGCCACGCATGATGGTGCCGTAGCTGGCGCCGCGGAACAGGTGCGAGCGCTCCTTTACCCACTCGCAGAAACGGCTGATTCCGTAGCGGCCAAGACCCTCGTTGGAGATGTTCAGCATCTCCAGCCAGGTGGCGTTGATGTTCTCCCAGATGTCGGCGGTGATCCGCCCGCGCACGGCATGGGCATTGATCCGGGCCGCGCGCAGACAGCTGAAGATGCTCGCCTGGTTGTCTGCGTCAAGGGCGAAGAAGTGCAGCATGCGCCCGGCGTTCAACTCACCATGTCGCTCCTGATAAAGCTCCAGGGTGCCGGTGCTTAGCAGCGACATGGCCAGTTCGTCCAGGCCATCGCCACGGCCGTCCTGGGGCATCAGCGACAGCGAATAACTGACTTCCAGCATGCGTGCCAGGTTTTCCGCGCGCTCCAGGTAGCGCGACATCCAGTAAAGCTCGGAGGCAGTTCTGCTCAGCATGATCAGTCCTCCACGATCCAGGTGTCCTTGGTACCGCCACCCTGGGATGAGTTCACCACCAGGGAGCCTTCACGCAGCGCCACGCGGGTCAGGCCGCCGGGCACCAGTCGGGTTTCCCGCCCGGAGAGCACGAAGGGCCGCAGGTCGATGTGGCGCGGGGCGATGCCCTTCTCGACGAAGGTCGGGCAGGTGGACAGGCACAGCGTGGGCTGGGCGATGTAGGCCTCGGGGCGGGCCTTGAGGCGCTCGCGGAAGGCTTCGATTTCCTTGGCACTGGCGGCCGGCCCCACCAGCATGCCGTAGCCGCCGGAGCCTTGGGTTTCCTTGACTACCAGTTCGGGCAGATGGGCCAGCACATGGGACAGTTCTTCAGGCTTGCGGCATTGCCAGGTGGGCACGTTCTTCAGGATGGGCTCCTCATCCAGGTAGAAGCGGATCATGTCGCCGACGTAGGGATAGATGGATTTGTCGTCCGCCACGCCGGTGCCGATGGCGTTGGCCAGAACCACGTTGCCGGAGCGGTAGGCGGCCAGCAGGCCGGGCACGCCAAGCATGGATTCGGGGTTGAACGCCAACGGATCGAGGAAGGCATCGTCCAGCCGGCGGTAGATCACGTCGACCGGTTGCGGGCCGGCGGTGGTCCGCATGAACACCCGGTCGTCGCGGACGAACAGGTCAGCCCCTTCCACCAACTCCACGCCCATCTCGCGAGCGAGGAAGGCATGCTCGAAGTAGGCGCTGTTGAAGCGCCCCGGCGTCAGCACCACCACGCTGGGGTTGTCCAGCGGGCTGGAGCTCTTCAGCGTGTCCAGCAGCATGTTCGGGTAGTGATCGATAGGGGCGACGCGCTGGGCGGCGAAGAGCTCAGGAAACAGCCGCATCATCATCTTGCGGTCTTCGAGCATGTAGCTGACACCGCTCGGGGTGCGCAGGTTGTCTTCCAGCACGTAGTAGGTGCCATCACCATCGCGCACCAGGTCGACCCCGGCGATATGGGCGTAGATATCGCGGTGCAGATCCAGGTCCTGCATGGCGATCTGGTAGCCCTCGTTGGCCAGCACCTGCTCGGCAGGAATGATCCCGGCCTTGATGATCCGCTGGTTGTGATAGAGGTCGGCGAGGAACATGTTCAGCGCCTTCACACGCTGAATGCAGCCTTTCTCAACCACCCGCCATTCGCTCATGGGAATGGCACGGGGAATGGTGTCGAAGGGGATCAGGCGCTCGGTACCCTGTTCATCGCCGTAAAGAGTGAACGTGATACCGGCTCGGTGGAACAACAGGTCAGCCTCACGGCGTCGCTGGGCCAGAAGCTCCTCGGGGGTGTCGGCCAGCCAGCGGGCGAATTCCCGATAATGCGGACGGCACTCGCCACTCGCGTCATACATCTCGTCATAAAAAGTGCGGGACATGCCTAACTCCTTGTCACCACGGGCGAATACGCAGTCGCAAGCCCCGTGCCATCGCAACAACCGCTTGCCTTTCAATAACTTGCAGCACACGCGCAGTCGTAGCGCCCCAGACTGGTGCAGCTCGCGGAACCGAACTGACCATGTCGCCCTATTTGGCGGCGGTACAGGGTTGGACGGAATGCGACGGCGAGGTGTTCCCCCGGTTGTCCCGAAGGAACCGCCATCCCTGGAACGAACAGTCTAGCCCGGCCTCGTGCGGCCCTTGGGATCGATTGTTCTATGTATATGTTGCGATTTGGAATTTGTCCTATAACCCTCCGACCTAAGGTCATAGCCAGCTTCCTATGGTCGCCATTGCCCGGACGCATTTTCCAAGGTCGCGGGAGCCTTCCATACTTGCTCCATTCCAGTGCCCCCTCCTGCCCGGAGCAACCTGCCATGCTCACCATCGGAGACAAACTGCCGGCGTTCAACCTGCTGGCGGTAGACCACGACTCGGAACACGCCGCCACCCCGGAGAGCGCTTTCAAGCGCGTCAATCAGGACAGCCTCCTCGGCAAATGGAAGGTGCTGTTCTTCTGGCCCAAGGATTTCACCTTCGTCTGTCCTACCGAGATCAAGGCGTTCGCGGACCTGCTGGAGCAATTCAATGACCGCGACACCCAGCTGATCGGGGCCTCCACCGACAGCGAGTTCGTCCACCTCGCCTGGCGCCGCGACCACAAGGACCTCAAAGGGCTGAGCTTTCCCTGGTTGGCGGACATCCGGCACGAACTGACCAACGCCCTGGGCATCATCGACCGGCGCGAAGGCGTGGCCCTGCGCGCGACCTTCATCATCGACCCGGACAATGTCATCCGCCATGTCTCGGTGAACGATCTGCTGGTAGGTCGTAACCCGCAGGAAACCCTGCGCCTGCTCGACGCGCTGCTGACAGAAGAGCTGTGCCCCTGCAATTGGCACAAGGGTGAAGCGACCATCCATTTCTGAGGGTGCAACCGCACGAATTCATTCGCGAAGCAGATCGAAGATCTGCCTTGTTCACGCGGGGAAGCTGCGCTCCCCCTTTCGCGAATGAATTCGCTCCCACACCTCTCGCACCACTCCCAAGCCCCCTTCCTTGTCAGCCCCAAAGCCCCGAACTACGCTGCTCAATGCGAGTAGCGGCCGTATTTTTCGGCGCGCTTTCATCGCATCGCCAACGGCATGTAGTTCCGCCGAACAGGCTCCGCACGTCATGTACAACAGGAGTCGACAATGCCTTCGTTCAAACCAGCCTTCCTTTCATTCGCCGTCAGTTGCGCCTGCCTCATCGCCTCTGCCCAGGCTGCCGAACCGCTGAAGCAGCTCGGCAAGGGTGAAGGCCAGCTCGACATCATCGCCTGGCCCGGCTACATCGAACGCGGCGAGTCGGACAAGAACTACGACTGGGTCACTCAGTTCGAGAAAGACAGCGGCTGCAAGGTCAACGTGAAGACCGCCGCCACCTCCGACGAGATGGTCAGCCTGATGGCCAAGGGCGGCTACGACCTTGTCACCGCTTCCGGCGACGCCTCGCTGCGCCTGGTGTTCGGCAAACGGGTCCAGCCGATCAACCCGGATCTGATCCCCAACTGGAAGACCCTCGACGAGCGTCTCCAGGACGCGCCCTGGCACACGGTGAAAGGCGTGCACTATGGCACCCCGTACCAATGGGGGCCGAACCTGCTGATGTACAACACCAAGCTGTTCAAGCAGGCGCCGGATAGCTGGGCCGTGGTCTTCGAGCCCCAGCAGTTGGCCGATGGCAAGGCCAACAAGGGTCGCGTGCAGGCCTATGACGGCCCGATCTACATCGCCGACGCCGCCCTCTACCTGAAATCCGCCAGGCCGGAACTGGGCATCCAGGACCCCTACCAGCTCACCGAAGAGCAGTACGCCGCGGCGCTCGACCTGCTGCGCAAGCAGCACAGCCTGGTGCACCGCTACTGGCATGACGCGACCGTACAGATGAGCGATTTCAAGAATGAAGGCGTGGCCGCCTCCAGCACCTGGGGCTACATGGCCAATACCTTGAAGGCCGAGAAGCAACCGGTGGAAACGGTGTTCCCGAAAGAGGGGGTCACCGGCTGGGCCGACACCACCATGCTGCACGTGGACGCCAAGCACCCGAACTGCGCCTACAAGTGGATGGACTGGTCGTTGCAACCCAAGGTCCAGGGTGACCTGGCCGCCTGGTTCGGCTCGCTGCCCGTTGTTGCCAAGGGCTGCACCAGCAGCGAACTCCTCGGCCCCGGTGGCTGCGCCACCAACGGTTATGACCAGTTCGACAAGATCGCCTTCTGGAAAACCCCGGAAGCCCAGGGTGGGAAGTTCGTGCCGTACAGCCGGTGGACGCAGGACTATATCGCGATCATGGGCGGGCGCTGAACTGGCTGCGCGACCTGATGGCTGCGTTGCGTCCTCGCTCGGCGCGTCGCCTGCCAGAAGATATGTCTCGCGCCTCGCTGCGGGGCGCCTTGCCTTCAGGCCGCTCGCTCAGTCCAGTCCGTAGCACGATGAAAGCTCCCCTCTCGCTCTGGGAGAGGGGCTGGGGGTGAGGGTAGCCAGGCACCGCGCGGTGTTGCCCTCTCCCCAGCCCTCTCCCGGAGGGTGAGGGAGTAAAGCTCACTGGAGCCCTATCCATGACCACAGCCGTCCAGTTCACCGATGTCTGCCGCCACTACGGTGATGTGAAGGCAGTCGACCGGGTGTCCATTGAGATCCGCGACGGCGAGTTCTTCTCCATGCTCGGCCCCTCGGGCTCGGGCAAGACCACCTGCCTGCGCCTGATCGCCGGCTTCGAGCAACCCACCTCGGGTTCCATTCGCATCCACGGTGAAGAGGCCGCCGGCCTGCCGCCCTACGAGCGCGACGTGAACACCGTGTTCCAGGACTACGCCCTGTTCCCCCACATGAACGTGCGCGACAACGTCGCCTATGGCCTCAAGGTGAAAGGCGTAGCGAAGACCGAGCGCCTGGCCCGTGCCGAAGAAGCGCTCGCCATGGTCGCCCTGCCCGGCTACGGCGACCGCAAGCCGGCGCAGCTTTCCGGCGGCCAGCGCCAGCGCGTGGCCCTTGCCCGCGCGCTGATCAATCGCCCGCGCGTGCTGCTGCTGGACGAACCCCTCGGTGCACTGGACCTCAAGCTGCGCGAGCAGATGCAGGTGGAACTGAAGAAGCTGCAGCGCCAGCTCGGCATCACCTTCATCTTCGTAACCCACGACCAGGGCGAGGCGCTGTCCATGTCCGACCGCGTGGCGGTGTTCAACAAGGGCCGCATCGAGCAGGTGGACAGCCCGCAGAACCTTTATCGCAAACCACTCACCCGCTTCGTCGCCGAGTTCGTCGGCACCGCCAATGTGCTCCATGGCGACCTGGCGCAACGCCTGACCGGCGATGCCGGTGCCTTCTCCCTGCGGCCCGAGCATGTGCGCTTCGGCAATGCCAGCAATGGCGAGCTGCAAGTCAGCGGTACCGTGCATGACGTGCAATACCTCGGTGCCAGCAGCCGTTACGAACTCAACCTGGACGGCGGTGGACGCCTGGCCGTCAGTCTGCCCAACGGCGAGGAGTCGGACATCAACCGCCCTCAGCCCGGCCAGCAAGTGCAGGCCTGCTGGCCCCGCAGCGCGATGGTCGCGCTCAGCGAGTAGGCCATGAGCGCTGTCATCGCCAATCATCGAAGCGGACCGTTGCGGGGCATCTCCAACCTGCTCTACCGCCGCTCCACACTGTACCTGCTGCTACTCCTGACCCCGCCCCTGCTGTGGTTCGGCGTGATCTACATTGGCTCGCTGTTCGCGCTGCTCTGGCAGAGCTTCTACACCTTCGACGACTTCACCATGGCGGTGACGCCGGACCTGACGCTGGCCAACTACGTAGCCCTGTTCAATCCGGCGAACTACGACATCATCCTGCGTACCCTGACCATGGCCATCGCCGTGAGCCTGGCCAGCGCGGTACTCGCGTTTCCCATCGCCTACTACATGGCACGCTTCGCCTCGCCGAAAGAGAAAGCCTTCTTCTACATCGCCGTGATGCTGCCCATGTGGGCCAGCTACATCGTCAAGGCGTACGCCTGGACTGTGATCCTGGCCAAGGGCGGCATCTTCTACTGGCTGATCCAGCAACTCCATCTGGAAACCTTGCTGGGCAGCCTGCTCACCGTGCCCGGAGTGGGTGGCAACACGCTGTCCACTTCGCACCTGGGGCGCTTCCTGGTGTTCACCTACATCTGGCTGCCGTTCATGATCCTGCCGATCCAGGCGTCCCTGGAGCGCCTGCCGCCATCGTTGTTGCAGGCCTCGGCGGATCTCGGTGCCAGGCCCCGGCAAACCTTCGCCCAAGTGATCCTGCCGCTGGCCTTCCCCGGCGTGGTGGCCGGTTCGATCTTCACCTTCAGCCTGACCCTGGGCGACTTCATCATTCCGCAGCTGGTAGGGCCGAGCGGCCTGTTCATCGGCACCATGGTCTACGTGCAACAGGGCTCGGTGGGCAATATCCCGCTGGCGGCGGCCTTCACCCTGGTGCCGATCGTGCTGATCGCCATCTACCTTTCCATCGCCAAACGGCTGGGAGCCTTCGATGCACTCTGAAAAAGCGTCCTGGGGCTTGCGCCTGGCCGCTTGGGGCGGGCTGGTATTCCTGCATTTCCCGATCCTGGTGATCCTCCTCTACGCCTTCAACACCGAGGAGTCGTCCTACAGCTTCCCGTTGCAGGGCTTCACCCTGGAATGGTTTGCCGTGGTGGGCGGTCGCGAGGATGTGCTGCAGGCCATCGTCCTGTCCCTGAAGGTCGCCTGCCTGGCCACCGCCCTGGCCATGATTCTCGGCACCCTGGCCGCCGCTGCGCTCTATCGCCGCGACTTCTTCGGCAAGGAGAGCATCACCCTGATGCTCATCCTGCCCATCGCCCTGCCCGGCATCATCACCGGCATCGCGCTGCTTTCGGCCTTCAAGACCCTTGGCATCGAACCTGGCATCTTCACCATCGTCGTCGGCCACGCCACCTTCTGCGTGGTAATCGTCTACAACAACGTAATCGCGCGTTTCCGCCGCACCTCCCACAGCCTGATCGAGGCTTCTATGGACCTGGGCGCCGACGGCTGGCAGACCTTCCGCTACATCATCCTGCCAAACATCGCTACCGCCTTGCTGGCCGGCGGCATGCTGGCCTTTGCGCTGTCCTTCGACGAGATCATCGTCACCACCTTCACCGCCGGTCACGAACAGACCCTGCCCCTCTGGCTGCTCAGCCAGCTCAGCCGCCCCCGCGATGTTCCGGTCACCAACGCGGTCGCCCTGCTGGTGATGCTCGCCACCATGCTGCCCATCCTCGGTGCCTATTACCTGACACGGGGAACCGAGGCGGTGGCCGGGGGTGGAAAGTGATTCGACTTTTTCTCCCCTCTTCCCACCTCCTCTTCCAGAGGGAGAGGGGTTAGACCGAACGAGGCCCCACCATGCAAACCAAACTGCTGATCAACGGCCAGTTCGCCGCCGGCGAAGGCGAAGCGCTGGATGTCCTGAATCCCGCCACGGGTGCCGTACTGGTGAAAATTCCCGAGGCCAGCGAAGCCCAGGTCGATGCGGCCGTCCGTGCCGCCGACGCGGCTTTCGAAGGCTGGGCGCGGACCTCGCCGCGCGACCGCGCCACCCTTCTGTTGAAGCTGGCAGACAAGATCGAGGGCCATGCCGAAGAGCTGGCGAAGCTGGAGTCGGACAACTGTGGCAAACCCTACACCGCCGCGCTGAACGACGAGATCCCGGCGGTAGCCGATGTGTTCCGCTTCTTCGCCGGCGCCAGCCGCTGCCTGACCGGATCGGCGGCGGGCGAGTACCTGCCGGGCTTCACCTCGATGATCCGACGCGACCCGGTGGGCGTGATCGCCTCCATCGCGCCCTGGAACTACCCGTTGATGATGGCCGCCTGGAAACTGGGACCGGCGCTGGCAGCCGGCAACACCGTGGTGCTCAAACCCTCGGAACAGACGCCTCTGACCGCCCTGCGCCTGGCCGAATTCATCGCTGAACTGCTGCCCGCGGGCGTGGTGAACATCGTCCTCGGCCGCGGCCCCAGTGTGGGCAACCCGCTGGTGTCGCACCCACTGGTACGCATGGTGTCGCTGACCGGTTCGGTGGGCACTGGCAAGGCGATCATCAAGAGCGCCGCCGACAGCGTGAAGCGCACCCATATGGAACTGGGTGGCAAGGCACCGGTGATCGTCTTCGACGACGCGGACATCGCCGATGTGGTCGAGGGCATCCGTACCTTCGGCTTCTACAATGCCGGCCAGGACTGCACCGCGGCCTGTCGCATCTACGCCGGCAGGAAGATCTACGACAACTTCGTGGCCGATCTGGCCAACGCCGTCTCCAGCCTGAAGACCGGCCTGCAGCACGACCCGGCAACCGAACTCGGTCCGCTGATCACCCAGAGCCAGCGCGAGCGCGTGGCCGGCTTCGTCGAGCGTGCCAGCACCCTGCCCCACATCCAGATCGCCACGGGTGGCAAACCGGTCGCCGGCAGCGGCTTTTTCTACGAACCCACGGTGGTCGCCCACGCGAAGCAGGATGACGAGATTGTCCGGCGTGAGGTGTTCGGCCCGGTGGTGACGGTCACGCCCTTCAGCGACGTGGACGAGGCGGTGCGCTGGGCAAACGACTCCGATTACGGGCTGGCTTCATCGATCTGGACCCGCGACGTGGGCCGCGCCGCCGCCGTCGCTTCGCGGCTGCAGTACGGCTGCACCTGGATCAACACGCACTTCATGCTCACCAACGAAATGCCCCACGGAGGCTTCAAGCAGTCCGGCTATGGCAAGGATCTGTCCATGTACGGACTGGAGGACTACACCGTGGTGCGGCATGTGATGATTCGGCACTGATCGAATGCAGGAACACCCTGTGGGGGCGAACTCATTCGCGAAAGGCAGCGAAGCTGCCCCTATCAAATTTGAGCCTACGGCTCGGATCGCGAATGTATTCGCTCGCACCAAAGCAAGCACGGCGTCCTAGCCGAACGCCAGGTTCAACCAGCGGCGATAGAACCCTTCGGCTACCTGATTGAGCGTCGCCACCTTGGTTGGAAGGTCATCGAGCATGCGCGTCCTGGGTTGCTGGCTGGCCTGGGTTTCGTCGAGCAGATGCGCCCAGTCGGTCAACCAGCCCCGCACCAGGTCCTCGGTCATCTCCGGATGGCCTTGCAACGCCAGGACCTTGTTACCCCAAGAGAAGCCCTGATTCGGGCACCAGGGGCTGTCCATCAGCCACTGAGCACCTTCGGGCAGGTCGAACGTGTCGCTGTGCCACTGGTAGATCGAAAACTCCCGCGGCAGATGCTCCAGCCAGGGGCTTTCGCTGGCCAGGGTGCGTTTTTCCAGCGGTTGCCAGCCGATCTCGGTGTACGGCATGCGATGGACCGATGCGCCCAGGGCACGAGCCAGCAACTGGCCACCCAGGCAATGGCCGATCATGGGCACATCGCGGGCAATGAAGTGCTGCAAGGCTGCGATTTCCGCCCCGATCCAGGGCAGCGGGTCGTTGACGCTCATGGGCCCGCCCATGATCGCGACCGCCTTGGGTCGATCAAGGTCGTAGCCATCCAATTCGCCCAGGTCCGTGCGCAATAAGGTGAAGTCGCGTTGCTCACGGTCCAGGACAGTGGCCAGGTGGCCGGGTGGGCAAAAATCCGCGTGGGTAAGAATCAGGATGTCGGTCATGGGGTCCCCTCCGTTGACGGAGTCTGAGGCAAAGGCCATGCCGCGGTCGAGTAAAGGAAGTCTATGTTTTTGCTGGAAATACCCGAGCCAGAGGGGGGAAGTAAAACCAGCCGGAAAATTGTCCGGAATGCCCGGTTCGCAGCAGGCGCGCCGCCACGAACCGGGTTGGTTTCAAGGTTGGTTGACGTTGACTTCCTGAGTCACGCCCCAACCATCGAGCACACCTCCAAGTGGGACCACCAGGGCCTCCAGGTCGTGCTCGAAATCGCCAATTCCCGCGTGGGTGGCGTACATCACCTTGCTCACCTGCAGGTGCCAGGCGCCATCGGCGCGCACAGTTACCTGGGCATTCAAGGACTCACCACGGAAATTCTTCGCTGCCGTTCGCGCCCGGTCCTCGTCGGGGAAAATGGCGTAGAACTCAATCGGATGAACACGGGCGAAGTCGAATCCGCCCTCTTTCATGCGGCGCAACAGACTGGTGCTGACATCATCGTGGAAGGCTGTGCTCATGAAACGACCTCCTCTTAGCGATGGATGAGTGTTCCGCTCTTACCGCTTTTTTCGAGAAGCCGCTGGAATGGGCTTCGCGACACCATGCGGTGCCGCCCCCGGGTCGACTCTGCAGACACAGCGCCAAACCCTGACCAGGCCCCGCGCGGACCCGGCCACTGACTCACTCGTGGAGTGATCTTTTCAGCTTTCATTTTGCAGGGTAGCGCCACCGCGCCCGGTCTGCCGGAAAGCTGGACAAATTGTCACAAAAGTGGCGACAGGCGGCGTTCAGGCCTTATCCGCCAACAAATTGGCCATTCGCTCTGCAAGACTGCCCAATGCCCGGATTGCACTGAAGTGCTCGCCCAGCCGGCAAAGACGGGGGTGATGACGTGCATCCTCGATTCGGGGTGGCAATGAGACTGTAGGAGCGAGCTCTGCTCGCGAAACATCGCGCTGGAGCTATTCGCGAGCGGAGCTCGCTCCCACGGCCACTCCGCTCGCTCAAGCCCCGCTCAGCAGCTTCATGATCCCCCGGTTCACCCAGGCCGGCGAAACCTGTCCCGCGCCGTACATCAGGCGGAACAGCCAGCTCACCGGCCGATGCACCGTCGCGCCCTGGGCTTGCTGCCAGGCGGCCTGGGCGATGTCCTCGGCATTCAGGTTCACCCCCAGGCGACGCAGCACCGGCGGTTCGAAGCGCTGGCTGCTGACCATGGGCGTGCGCACGAAAGGCGGCATGAGGTCGCCGACTCGAATGCCATGGCGGCGCCATTCGAGCTCCAGCGCTTCGGTGAAGCCGCGTACCGCGAACTTGGAGGCCGAGTAACTGGCCATGTGCGGCGTGCCGTACACCCCGGAGGCAGAGCCCATGCTGATCACCTGCGCACCACGGGTTGCCTTGAGGTAGGGAAAGGCCGCGTGGGTGACTTGCACCAGCCCCAGCACGTTGATGTCGAGGATGCGCGCGTGCTCAGCCATGTCGATCTCCTCGAAATGCCCGAAGCGCAGTACGCCCGCGCAGTTGAAGAGCAGGCGCAACTGGCCGTCGTGGCGGCCGCAGAAGTCAGCCAGGGCACTCTTCACAGCAACCAGGTCGGTCACGTCCAGGGTCTGGTGCCAGACGCCGCCCAATGCCGCCGCCTGGGTGGCCAGGGCATCGGCATCGCGGTCGATCAGACCGACCTGCCAGCCGCGCTCGTGAAACAGACGGGCGGTCGCCGCGCCGATACCGGAGGCGGCGCCGGTAATCAGGATGTTGTCCATCTCAGGCCTCCTCTTCCACATGCTTGCAGATGAAGTCGGCGGCACTGGCCAGCGCCTGGTCGGCGGTACGCAGCACCCCGGTATGGGCCTGGAACACATGCCAGAGCCCCGGATAGCGCTCCAGCCGCACCCAGCCACCCGCCGCCCGTACCCGTTCGGCCAGCCGCAGGCTGTCATCGCGCAGGACTTCGTCCTCGGCCACTTGCACCAGCATCGGTGGCAGCCCGGCTAGATCGGCGAACAGTGGCGACAGGGCCGGATCACGGCGATCCAGCCCCGGCGGGCAATAGAGGTCCATCGCCTGCTCCACCCAGGCCGGGTGGATCAGGGGATCGCCCGCCGGCGGATTGTGCTGGGCCGTACCGCTGAGGTCGGTGACCGGAGAAAAGCAGATCAACCCCGCCGGTCGAGGCAAGCCCTGGCGACGAATTTCCAATGCGGTGAGCAGGGTCAGGTTACCGCCTGCCGAATCGCCGCCGATGATGATGCGCGAAGCCGGATAGCCGGCTTCCAGCAGCTCGCGGTAAGCAGCCACGGCGTCTTCCCTGGCGGCAGGAAACGGATGCTCCGGCGCCAGTCGGTAATCCTGCGCGCACACAGCAACACCCGCGCGCCTGGCGAGGCTCGCGGTGATGGCGCGATGGGTCGCGGGCGAACCGGTAATGAACGCACCGCCATGCAGGTAGAGCAGCACCACATGGCTGCCGCCCTTGGGCCGGTGCCATTCGCAGGGCCGGCCCCCCAACAGCCCGGCCTCGCGCAGTACCCCCCGCGGCGCCAGGGTGCTCGCGGTGAGCAGGCGCAGCACCAGCCGCTGCATCTGTACGGGCAACGGCGGCCGCATCAGACCACGGAACAGCAGGCGCAGAGCACCGCGCAAGGTCGCGCGCAGCAGCGGCTGGCCAGGCTCGGGGGCGGTGAATTCAACGGGTGCATTCATAGAGATCCAACTCCAGGCGACGGGTCTGTTGGCGGTAGCTGAAGGTGAAGCCCGGCCAGTTGTTGGTATTGCGGCCGTCAGCGGTCTTGTACCAGCTGTTGCAGCCCTGCTCCCAGACGGTGTGGCGCACGTCCTGTTGCAGGCGCTGATTGAAATGGCGCTGCACCTCGGGCTTGAGGTCCAGGTAGCGGAGATCGCCCAGCGCCCGTATGCCGTCCAGCACATAGGGGAACTGGCTTTCCAGCATGTAGATGATGGAGTTGTGGCCCAGGTTGGTATTGGGTCCGTAGAGAATGAACAAGTTCGGGAAGCCGCTGACGCTGACGCCGAGATAGGCCTCCGCGCCCTTCCGCCACGCCTCGTTCAGGTCACGTCCGCCCAGCCCGCGAATGCTCATCGGCGCAAGGAAGTCGGTCGCGGTGAAACCGGTGCCGAGGATGATGGCGTCCACCTCATGGCGCTGGCCATCGCTGCTCACCACGGCGTCTGCCGTCACTTCGCGGATGCCGCAATCGATCACGTCCACGTTCGGCCGTGCCAGGGTCGGGTAGAAGTCGTTGGAAATCAGAATGCGCTTGCAGCCCAGCGGATAGTCCGGCACCAGTCGCTGGCGCAAGGCCGGGTCAGCGATACCGCGTTTCAGATGCTGGCGGAAGCGAAATTGCATCAGTTTCATCAGCGGCGGGAACACCGAGAACGCCAGCACCCGCGATTCGTGCTGGATGTACTTGAGCATCCGGTCGAACTTCTGCAGCCATGGCAAGCGTCGCATCAGTGCCAGTTCCCAGGAACGGTAGGCACGGTCCGGCTTGGGTATCACATAGGCCGCCGAGCGCTGGAACAGCGACAGGCGCGCCACCTTGGGAGCGATCTGCGGGATGAACTGGATGGCACTGGCGCCCGTACCGATCACCGCTACCCGCTTACCCTCCAGCGGGTAGTCATGGTTCCAGCGGGCGGAATGGAACAACTCGCCCTTGAAGCCATCCAGCCCTGCAATGCGTGGCCGTGCCGGCCGGTTCAACTGGCCACAGGCACTGACCAGCGCCCTGGCACGAAAGCTTTCGCCATTGCGGGTCCGTACCTGCCAGGTGCCGCTTGATACATCGAACTCGGCGCCTTCCACCTCGCAATTGAAGCGGATGTGCTGGCGCAGGCCGTACTTGTCGGCGCAATGGCGCTGATAGGCGAAGATTTCCGCCTGCGGGGCGAACTTGCGCGACCAGTCGGACTTGGGCTCGAAAGAAAAGGAATAGAGGTGCGAAGGCACATCGCAGGCCGCGCCGGGGTAGCTGTTGTCACGCCAGGTGCCGCCAACCTCGCTGCCCTTCTCCAGGATCAGGAAGTCGTTGAAGCCTGCCTTCTGCAACTGGATAGCCAGGCCCAGGCCACCAAAACCGGCGCCGATGATCAGCACATGCAAGGGTGCCGACCGCTGGGAATTGTTGTGCATTGTTATCTCCCGTTTCGTGCCGGGAGATGCTAGTCCGCCTTTGCCCGTACGGGAATGGCATCACGAGCCGTGGAAGCGGGAAATTGGGACAGATGTACCATTGCCGATCGCAATCGTCCGGTCGGCAATGACTTTTCGGCGGGGTGGAGTCCAGACCGACTCAGCGGCCGGCGCGCGACTCCTGGATGTAGAAGCGTGCCTTCTCGGCCTTGTTGGTGCAGCCCTCGAACGCCTCGAACTGCTGCTGGGTCTTGGCGGCGGTAAGCAGGCTCAGCGCCTTGGAGTAACTCACGGTGCCGGAGAACCCTTCGGCCTTGGCCAGGTCCAGTTCCTTCCAGGCCGCGTCGAGCTCCGATGCACAACTGCTGCGATGGGCCGTCTTACCGGCACAACCGACGAGCAACAAAGCGATCAAAGGCACGCTGATCCAAGCTTTCATGGATAAAACTCCAATGGTGAAGATCGACAAATTCTAGTGGGTCGAAAGGCAGTTAGGTACCCGGAAGATTCAACTCCGTGGACTGATCGGCAGGTGGCGACGGCCTTGCCACCGGCGTATCGTCAAAGCACTGTTGTCGGGGGAGTTATGCATGAGCAAGCGCGTGGCATTGGTGCTGGGTTCGGGGGGTGCGCGCGGCTATGCGCACATCGGCGTGATCGAGGAGATAGAGGCACGCGGCTACGAGATCGCCTGCATCGCCGGTTGCTCCATGGGCGCCGTGGTGGGTGGCATATATGCCGCCGGCAAGTTGCATCACTATCGTGACTGGACCGAAAGCCTCGATTACCTGGACGTGCTGCGTCTGCTCGATGTGAGTTTCCGTCTGGGCGCCATTCGCGGCGAAAAGGTCTTCGGCCGTATTCGCGAGATCGTCGGCGAGATCAACATCGAAGACCTGTCGATTCCCTACACGGCAGTCGCCACCGACCTCACCAACCAGCAGGAAATCTGGTTCCAGGAAGGCTGCCTTCACCAGGCCATGCGTGCCTCGGCGGCCATTCCCAGCCTGTTCACCCCGGTAGTCCAGGGTAGTCGCATGCTGGTGGACGGCGGGCTGCTCAATCCCCTGCCGATCGTTCCGGTGGTGTCCAGTCACTGCGACCTGATCATCGCCGTCAACCTCAACGCCACCACCCAGCGCGAGTACCAACTGCCGGTAATCGAGCGCCCCCCGGCGATCAAGGGCCGCATCGACCTGCTGATGGAATCCGTCAGCTCACGCCTGTCCTTCTTCAAGCGCACCGGTCCTGAGGCACACGGCGTGCTCGACCCGGAGAGCCTGCCCGGCGGTAATCCCTGGCTGGAGAGCGCCGCACCGCAAATGCAGCAGCCAGCGGCCGCACCGGAGGCCGAAGGCGCCCCCAGATCCGCCAGCGGCTCACATGTGATCGCCAGCGTCGGCCCCGCCTCCCTGCTGGACCTGGTGAACCAGAGCTTCGAGGTGATGCAGACGTCGCTCGCGCAATACAAGATCGCCGGCTACCCGCCGGACATCCTGATCAACGTGCCCAAGCGGGTGTGCCGTTTCTTCGAGTTCTACAAGGCGCCGGAGCTGATCCAGCTAGGCAGGCAGATCGCCCGAGAAACACTGGAACGGTACGAGCAGGGGAATTGATCGGGAAGCTCGATCTGCTCTTCTGCAGGGGCGAATTCATTCGCCCCTGCAGATATCTACCCGCCCCCTCCGCCCCGCTAGAAAATCGACCAGCCGATTCGCTCGGACAGTTTCTCCAGCGCCGCCATACCCACCAGGGAGTTGCCGGCTTCGTTCAGTTCCGGCGACCAGACGCAGACGGTGAAGCGCCCCGGCACCACCGCGACGATCCCGCCCCCTACTCCGCTCTTGCCCGGCAGGCCAACGCGATAGGCGAAGTTGCCGGCTTCGTCGTAGAGACCGCTGGTGGCCATGATGGCGTTCAACTGCTTGGCCTGGCGCGGACTGACCACCTGCTCGCCGCTGTGGGGGCTGACGCCGTTATTGGCAAGAAAGCTGAAGGCCAGTGCCAGGTCGGCGCAGCTCATGCGAATGGCGCAATGGTGGAAGTAGCTGTGCAACACAGCCTCCACGTCATTGTGGAAGTTGCCAAAGGACTGCATCAGGTAGGCCATCGCGGCGTTGCGCGCGCGGTGCTGGTACTCGGATCGCGCCACCACTTCGTCTGACACCACGCGGGGGTTGCCGGACAGCCGCCGGACGAAATCGCGCATCGACAACGACGGCGCCGCGAAGCGCGATTCATTGATATCGCAGATCACCAGGGCACCGGCGTTGATGAAAGGGTTGCGCGGTACGCCGCGTTCGAATTCCAGCTGTACCAGGGAATTGAATGGTTGCCCGGAAGGTTCATGTCCAAGGCGCTGCCAGATGCCCTCCCCGGAATGCTGGATCGCCTGCACCAGGCTGAAGACCTTGGAGATGCTCTGGATGGAAAACGGTGTCAGGCCATCACCGGCGTAGAACAGCTCGCCTTCGTTGCTGTAGACGGCGATGCCGAGCTGGTCCGCGCTGACGCAGGAAAGCGCAGGGATGTAACTGGCGACCTTGCCCTGGCCGATCAGGGGACGGACTTCGTCGAGGATTTCGTTCAACAGCTGCTGCATTCCGATCCTTCCAATGGGGGAGCGCCAGCGCGCTCATGCAGCTCTGGACGCACGCCGTGGCCAGGACGACACAGTGAAGGAGGCTGTTCAGGCTTCCCTCAAGCGATAGCCGACACCGGCTTCGGTGACGATGAATCTCGGGTTGGCCGGGTCATCGCCGAGCTTCTGCCGCAGATGGCCGACGACCACCCGCAGGTAATGGGTGTCCTCCACGTGAGTCGGGCCCCAGATGTCCTTGAGCAGTTGCTGCTGGGTGACCACCCGACCGAGGTGGCGTGCCAGCTGCGCGAGCACCGCGTACTCCTTGCGCGTCAGCCCAACCTCTTCGCCTTCGAGGGTCACCCGGCGATAGGCGAAGTCCAGCTGCAACGGGCCGCTGGCAACGCTGGCCTCCGGTTGTTCGCCCGGCCCTGCCTGGCGCAGGAGCACGCGCACGCGGGCAAGAAACTCCTGAATACCGAAGGGCTTGGTTACGTAGTCATTGGCGCCGCCGTCCAGGGCCAGCACCTTTTCCCCCTCGCTGGCGCGCACCGAAAGCACCAGCACCGGCACCTGGGACCATTCGCGCAGCTCACGCAGCACGTCCTGGCCGTCCATATCCGGCAGGCCCAGGTCGAGCACCACCAGGTCCGGCCTGGCCAGCGCCGCCTGCTCCAATCCTGCGCGGCCATTGGCGCCTTCCAGCACCCGGTAGCCCTGCGCGGCCAGGCTGATGCGCAGGAACTTGCGGATCTGCGCTTCGTCATCGATGACCAGAATGGTCGGCTGGTTGGTTGTCATGACGCGTTCGTAGTTTCCATTTCAATTGCGGACTGCTTTTCCGTGGGAGCAAATTCATTCGCGAAGCACAGCACCGCTGTCCGTGATTCCCAGCCCCGCAAGATGGTCCTGCGGCCCGCTTCGCGAATGAATTCGCTCCTACGGGATTGGTATCGAGCGGGGATCATTCTTCCTCCAACTGCGGCTGCGGATGCAGCGGCAGGTGCAGGGTCAGGGTCGCGCCGCGGCCGTCCAGGCCTTCGCCTACGCTCACACGGCCGCCGTGGGCGCCGACCATGCCCTGGCAGATCGCCAGGCCGAGGCCTGTGCCCTGTCCGCCCCGGTCACCTCGGGCAGCGGTATAGAACATATCGAAGATCCTGTCGCGTTCGTCCGGCGGAATGCCCGGCCCCTGGTCGCTGACGGAGAAGCGCAACTCGGCGTCGTCGGCCTCGACGGCGATCCGCAGCTGCCCCTGACTGGGCGAGAAACGCGCAGCGTTCTCCAACACGTTGACCAGCGCCTGCTCGATCAGGGCCGCATGTATATACAGCAACGGCAACTGCTCCGGCACCCGGGTCTCCACCTGCAACGGTGCCAGAACCGGGCGCAGACGCTGCAACGCGCTGGCGACAATGTCCACCGGAGCCACCCAGTCGCGTGCGAGCTTGAGACCACCGTGCCCCAGGCGGGTCATGTCCAGCAGGTTCTGGATGTAGCGATCGAGGCGCTCGGCTTCGTCGCGGGTACCCTCCAGCAACTCCCGGCGATCGGCCATGGGAATGGCTTCACCCAGGGCCAGCAGGCTGTCGATGGAACCACGCATGGCCGTGAGCGGTGTGCGCAGGTCATGGGAAACCGACGCCAGCAAGGCACTACGCAACTGTTCGGTTTCGCCGTGCAGGCGCGCGGCCTCCAACTCTTCGGCCAGCTGTGCACGGGCCAGGGCCTGGGCCAGGGGCTGGCCGAGGGCGGCGATCAGCCGACGCCTGCCCGCCGGCAGCGGCACTTCGTCGCGCGGGCTGATACCAAGCAGCACCAGCGGCCCTTCCTCTCCCGACAGCGGCAGCCACCACCAGCGCCCGCCGGGCAGGGTGTCAGTACCGGGGCCTGCCGGCTGGTCGTGCTGCCAGGACCACTCGGCTGCGGCACGCTCCTGGTCGCCCAGCAGGCGGTGGGCGCCGGCCTCCACCTTCCAGACACCATCGCGGCCCCGCGACAGCAGGCAGACCTCTACGTCGGTCCAGGCACCGAATTGCTGCACGGCTACGTTCAGCACGGCCTGGCGATCAGTGGCGGCGGTGAGTTTGCGTGAGAGGTCGAGCAGCGCAGTGGTTTCCGACTGGGTATCGCGCAGTGCATCGAGCTGGCGGCGCTGGCGCGAGGCCAGGTTGCCCGTCACCCCGGCCATCAGCAGGAAAAACAGTAAGGTCAGGACGTCTTCCTGGCGGGCGATGGTCAACGAAAAGGTCGGCGGAATGAACAGGAAGTCATAGGCCAGGAAGGACAGCCCGGCACATACCAACGCAGGCCCCAGGCTGCTGCGCACCGCCACCAGCAGTACGGCGGCAAGGAACACCAGGGAAATGTTCGGCAGCTCAAGGGTATGGGACACCGCCCAGGCCAACGCGCTGGCTGTGGCTGCAGCCAGCACCGCCAGGCCGTAGTCCAGCAGGCGGGAGGGATGACTGGCACGCGGACTGGACGGACGGCGGTCGGCCTCGGTGTCCAGCACGCTGACTTCCAGCCCCTCGGCGAGACTCAGCAGGCGTTCCGCCAGACCGCGACCGAGCAGGCGACGGCGCAGGCGCCGACGGCTGCGCGCTACCAGCAGCAGGCTGGCACGACGCTCGTCAGCGTGTTGCACCAAGGCCTTGGCAACAGACTCGGCGCGCAAGGTCACCACTTCGCCACCCAGGCGCTCGGCCAGTTGCTGGGCACCCTGCAGGCGCGCCCGCACCTCTTCGGAACGGGCGCCGCCGGTATCCACATACACCACCGACCAGGGCAGGTGACGCCGCTCGGCAACCCGGCTGGCGTGGCGCACCAGGCGTTCGGCCTGGTGGTCGCCGTCGATACCCACCAGCAAGCGGCCGCGCACGGCGGGCGCTTCCAGGCCGCGCTGGCGGTAACGCCGGTTGAGGTCGGCATCCACCCGTGCGGCGGCGGTCTGCATGGCCAGTTCGCGCAGCGCGGTGAGGTTGGTCTGGGAGAAGAAGGCGTCAATGGCGGCTCGGGCCTGCTCAGGCACGTAGACCTTGCCTTCGCGCAGGCGCTCCAGCAGCTCGCGCGGCGGCAGGTCGATCAGGAGTATTTCGTCGGCCTCTTGCAATACCCAGTCCGGCAATGTCTCGCGGACATGCACGCCAGTGATGTCATGCACCTGGTCGTTGAGGGCCTCCAGATGCTGGACGTTGACCGTGGTGTAGACGTCGATGCCGGCGTCGAGCAGCTCTTGCACATCCTGCCAGCGCTTGGCGTGGCGGCTGCCAGGCGCGTTGGTGTGGGCCAGTTCGTCCACCAGAACCAGACGCGGTGGTTGCGCGAGGATGCCATCGAGGTCCATCTCGGTGAGCGTCACGCCGCGATAGTCGAAGTGCCGCAGCGGTTGTTGCGGCAGCCCGGCGAGCATGGCTTCGGTTTCCGCGCGGCCGTGGGTTTCCACCACGCCCGCGCGCAGGTCGACGCCCTGGCGCAATTGCGCCTGGGCGGCCTGGAGCATCGCGTATGTTTTGCCCACGCCGGGTGCTGCGCCGAGGAAAACCTTCAGGCGACCACGCCCGCCACGGGGCATTTCGGCCAGAAGCGCGTCGGCGCGCTGGGCATCACTCATCGAGTCATCTCATTCAACGCAGTGTTCAGGGCAAGCACGTTGACCACTTCAGGGCCCACGAGGGACCGTTCGGTGTTCTGTTCCACCAGGCGTTCCAGCATATCTGTCGGCAGGCCGCGTTCGGCAGCGATGCGCGGAATCTGGAAGCGCGCGGCATTCGGCGGAAGGTGCGGGTCCAGGCCGCTGCCGGAGGTGGTCACCAGGGCCATGGGCACCTTGCCATGGCCCTCGGTGGCCAGGCGGTGCGCCTCCTTGTTGATGCGCTCGG
Organism: Pseudomonas sp. JS3066; assembly: GCF_036328175.1. Classification (NCBI taxonomy): domain Bacteria; kingdom Pseudomonadati; phylum Pseudomonadota; class Gammaproteobacteria; order Pseudomonadales; family Pseudomonadaceae; genus Pseudomonas; species Pseudomonas sp. JS3066. Next base: position 1,843,561 of record NZ_CP143312.1, on the reverse strand, counting down.
CCAGGGCCGGGTTGCTCGGTGCCAGGTTGCTGGCGCCGCTGGCCACGGTGGCGAAGCCGGCGGCCGAGGGTCGCGGCTGGAACCACTGCGGGCCTTCGAAGTTCTGCGCCAGCAGGCTGCTGCCGCGTACCTCGCCCTTGGCATCGCGCACCAGGCTGCCATTGGCCTGCTCGGGGAAGGCCAACTGGGCAATACCGGTGACAGTCAGGGGATAGGCGACGCCAGTAATCAGGGTCATCAGGGCCAGAAGGCTCAGGGCGGGGCGGAGTTGGCTAAGCATATTCAGTTCCTCGCAGGAAATCTAAGTCTTGCTGGGGGGCGAGAAGTCCTCACCCCCGGCCCCTCTCCCGGAGGGAGAGGGGGATGTTCAAACCAGTCCTACTGCATTGAGCAGGACGTCGATCACCTTGATGCCGACGAAGGGTGCGACGATGCCACCCAGGCCATAGATCAGCAGGTTGCGGCGCAACAGGCTGGCAGCATCGCTGGCCTGCACCCGAACCCCACGCAGGGCCAGGGGGATGAGGCCGATGATGATCAGCGCGTTGAACACGATGGCCGAGAGGATCGCACTCTGCGGACTGGCCAACTGCATCACGTTGAGCACCCCGAGCTGCGGGTAGATTCCGGCGAACAGCGCGGGAAGGATGGCGAAGTACTTGGCCACGTCGTTGGCCACCGAGAAGGTGGTCAGGGCGCCACGGGTGACCAGCAGTTCCTTGCCCACCTGCACCACGTCGAGCAGCTTGGTCGGGTCGGAATCCAGGTCCACCAGGTTGGCGGCCTCGCGGGCGGCCTGGGTGCCATCGTTCATGGCCAGGCCAACGTCGGCCTGGGCCAGTGCTGGCGCGTCGTTGGCGCCGTCGCCGCACATGGCGACCATCTTGCCCTCGCCCTGCTCCTGGCGAATGCGCGCCAGCTTCTTCTCCGGCGTCGCTTCGGCGATCACGTCGTCCACACCGGCTTCCGCGGCGATGGCAGCGGCGGTCAGCGGGTTGTCGCCGGTCACCATCACGGTGCGGATGCCCATCTGCCGCAACTCGGCGAAGCGATCGCGGATGCCAGGCTTGACCACGTCCTTGAGGTGAATGGCGCCCAGCAGCTTGCCGTCGGCCGCCACCAGCAGAGGCGTACCGCCGCTCTGGGCGATCTTCTCGATCTCGCGAGCCAACGGGGCCGGCACCTCTTCACGGCCGATGCCTACCCAGGCGAGCACCGCATCCACCGCGCCCTTGCGGTAGCTGCGGCCGGCCCAGTCGGCACCAGAGAGTCGGGTCTCGGCGGTGAATGGGATGACCTGGATTTCCTCGCGGGCCGGCTCCTGCATGGAGTGCAGCGCGCGCAGGTATTCCACGATGGACTTGCCTTCCGGGGTTTCGTCAGCCAGGGAAGCCAGCAGCGCGGCATCGGAGAGTTCCTTGCCGCCGACGCCCGGGGCCTTGATCATCGCGCTGCAACGGCGGTTGCCGAAGGTGATGGTGCCGGTCTTGTCCAGCAGCAGCACATGCACGTCGCCGGCGGCTTCCACCGCACGGCCGGACTTGGCGATCACGTTCAGGCGCACCAGGCGGTCCATGCCGGCAATGCCGATAGCCGACAGCAGGCCACCAATGGTGGTGGGGATCAGCGTCACTAGCAGCGCCACCAGGTAGACCAGCGGCAGGTCGCCACCGGCGAATCGGGCAAACGGCTGCAGGGTGGCCACCACCAGCAGGAAGATCAGGGTCAGGCCGATAAGCAGGATGTCCAGAGCCACTTCGTTAGGGGTCTTCTGGCGCTTGGCGCCCTCTACCAGGGCGATCATCCGGTCCAGGGTCGACTCGCCCGGGTTAGCGGTAATTTTCACCAACAGCCAGTCGGAAACGATGCGGGTGTTGCCGGTGACGGCGGAACGGTCGCCGCCAGACTCACGGATCACTGGAGCCGATTCGCCAGTGATGGCCGCTTCGTTGACCGCGGCAATCCCCTCGATCACCTCGCCATCGCCCGGAATCAGCTCACCGGCTTCAACGCGCACGATATCACCACGACGCAGGCTGGCCGCCGACACGGTCTCGAGCTGGCCATTGCTTTTCCGGCGGCGCGCGGTCAGGCCCTGGCTGCCGGCGCGCAGACTGTCGGCACGGGCCTTGCCACGGCCCTCCGCCAGCGCTTCGGCGAAGTTGGCGAAGAGCACGGTGAACCACAGCCAGAGCGCGATCTGTACAGCCAGGCCAGTGCTCACCGCCGGAGTGGGGATCAGGCACAGGATGGTGGTCAGCACAGCGGTGAGCTCGACCACCAGGATCACCGGGGAACGCACCAGCTGGCGCGGATCGAGCTTGACGAAGGCCTGGCGCAGCGCGGGTTTCCACAGCGCGGCGAAGGAAGTCCTGGGTTGCTGCTTGGCGCCTTTGAGCGCCTGGATGGGGGCATTCATGATTTTCTCCGTTAGAAGCCCTGGATCAGCGCAAGGTGTTCAGCGATCGGCCCGAGGGCCAGAGCCGGCAGGAAGGTCAGGCCACCCACCAGCAGGATGGTCAGAGTCAGCAGGGTGACGAACAGCGGACCATGGGTGGGGAAGCTGTTGGCTCCCAGCGGTGCGCGTTTCTTCATCGCCAGGCTGCCGGCGATGGCCAGTACCGGGAGGATGTAGCCGAAGCGACCGAGGATCATCGCCAGGCCGATCAGCACATTGTGGAACGGCGTGTTGGCACCGAAACCGGCGAAGGCCGAACCGTTGTTGGCGGTACCCGAGGTGTAGGCATATAGGGCCTGGCTGAAGCCATGGGCGCCCGGGTTGGTGATGGACGCCGCCGGGCCGGCGAGGCTGATGGCCAGGCCGCAGAACACCAGCACGCCCACCGGCATCACCAGCAGGGTTGCCACCAGCAGGCGCACTTCGCGGGCTTCCAGCTTCTTGCCGAGGTATTCGGGCGTGCGGCCGATCATCAGGCCGGCGAGGAACACGGCGATCAATACGAACAGCAGCATGCCGTAGAGGCCTGCACCGACACCGCCGAAGACGATCTCGCCGAGCATCATGTTGAACATCGGGACCATCCCGCCCAGCGCGCTGAAGCTGTCATGCATCGCGTTCACCGAACCGTTGGACGCAGCCGTGGTGGTGACCGCCCAGAGCGCCGACGCGGCAATGCCGAAGCGGCTTTCCTTGCCTTCCAGGGAACCGGTCTGCTCAATGGGCAGCGCGGCCAGGGCCGGGTTCGGTTGGTATTCGCTGTAGAGGGTCACGCCCAGGCCGATGACGAACAGCACCAGCATGCTGGCCAGCAGCGCACGGCTCTGACGCAGGTCTTTCACGTAGTAGCCGAAGGTGAACACCAGGGCCGCCGGGATCAGGATGATGGAAGCCATCTCCAGCAGGTTGCTCCAGGCGGTGGGGTTCTCGAACGGGTGCGCCGAATTGACGCCGAAGAAGCCGCCGCCATTGGTACCCAATTGCTTGATTGCGATCTGGCTGGCCGCCGGGCCCAGCGGGATGGTCTGGTCGGCGCCCTGCAGGGTCACCGCATGGGCATAGTCGAGGAAAGTCTGCGGAACACCCTGCCAGACCAGGAACAGCGCCAGCACCAGGCACAGCGGCAACAAGCCGTAGAGGGCGCCGCGGGTCAGATCCACCCAGAAGTTGCCCAGGCGATCGGTGCTGCGGCGGCTGATGCCACGGGCGAACACCACCAGCACGCAGAGCCCCACGGCGGCACTGACGAAGTTCTGCACGCCCAGGCCGACCATCTGGCTGAAGTAGCTCAGTGCCGCCTCGCCACTGTAGGCCTGCCAGTTGGTATTGGTGACGAAGCTCACTGCCGTGTTGAACGCCAGGCTCCACTCCAGGCCGGGAAGCTTCTGCGGGTTGAGCGGCAGCGCGCCTTGCAGCATGAGGATGGCGAACAGCAGCACGAACCCCGCCAGATTGAAGGCCAGCAGGGCCACGCAGTAGCCCTTCCAGTCCTGTTCACGCTCGGCGTCGACGCCGGCAATGCGGTAGCAGAAACGCTCCACGGGCGCGAACACCGGAGTCAGGAAGGTACGCTGCCCTTCCATCACCCGGTAGTAGAAGCGCCCAAGGAAAGGTGCCGGTACCAGCACCAGCATGAAGAAGGCCAGGATGAGGCCGATGTCCTGAAGTTGCATGTGGCCTCCTAGCCGCGCTCGGCGCGCAGCAGCGCCACCAGCAGATAGATGAAAAGTCCCATGGCCAAGACCAGGGACACCCCGTCGAGAATGCTCATTGCCTGTACTCCTAGATGCGGTCTTTGCCGCCGTGGAGCCATTGTCGGAAGGGGGGGCGTAAAGGAACGAGTCCGGGGAGGACTGCGGGGCATCAAGAATGCGTAAAGAAGTTCTGTTGAGAACCGTGCATGAGATCGGCAGGCCTCGCCCCCGGCCCCGGCCCCTCTCCCGAAGGGCGAGGGGTGACGCCAGGCCAACCACCTGCACGAACAACCCCTCTCCCACTGGGAGAGGATGGGGTGAGGGAAGCCGCATCTCGCTGGATGTGAGGGGTCTGCATACCACTTTGTATCCACCCCGATACAAACCCGACACGCCCCCGATACCCTGCTGCGCCACCTTGCCCACCGATGGCTAGCGTGCCCCGCTCGCGTTAGCAGCCTCCCTTGTGATTCCCGGGCTGGCACTTGCCCACCCTCTCCTCGCCATGAGCTTCACCATGCAATCGACTTCCGCCTCGGGCACGCCCTTCACCCGGAACCGCTGGAGCGTCCGCGCGGTGATCGTGGACGATGACGCGCCCATTCGTGAGCTGCTCTGTGGCTACCTGGCGCGCTTCAACATCGAGGCGATAGGCGTGGACGATGGCCAGGGCATGCGCCAGGCCCTGGCCGAGGAACGCTTCGACGTGGACCTGATGCAGCCCGGCGAGGACGGCCTCTCGTTTTGCCGTTGGCTACGGGCGGAGTCGGACATTCTGATCCTGATGCTCACCGCCCGCTGCGAACCGGCGGATCGAATCATCGGGCTGGAAATGGGTGCCGCCGACTACATGGCCAAACCGTTCGAACCGCGCGAACTGGTGGCGCGCATCCAGACCATCCTTCGCCGTGTGCGCGACGATCGCGACGCGCCGCGCGCCGCGCACCGAAAGCCGCAATAGCATCCGCTTCGACGCCTGGCGCCTGGACAACGCGCTGCGCTTCGCAGGCCACGCCCATCTCCGGCTGGAGGATGGCCAGAAACAGGTACGTATCGACGTGTGCGACCACGGCCCGGGTATTCCCGCCGAGCTGCGCGAAGCGGTGTTCGAGCCCTTCTACCGCGTGGAAGGCTCGCGCAATCGCAATTCCGGAGGCATCGGCCTGGGCCTGACCATCGCCCGCGATGCTGCACGGCGCCAGGGTGGCGACCTGGAGTTGCTGGCGCCTGAAGCCGGCGGACTGCTGGCGAGATTGACCTTGCCCCTCCGCTGACCGGCAGGAACACCATGCGCACCAGAGCGCGCAGCGCACCCATGTGCCTTTGTCAGTCTCCGATACAACACGCACATCGCCTGGACAACTGGCCCGCCGAGACAGCCAGAACCGGAAGACCCCTTCCGGTTCCGCCAACCTGCACAGGAGTAACCCCATGATCAGTGGAGTCGGCAGTTACTCGAACTACGGCAGCTACAACTACGCCACCAGTTCGACCTCATCCTCGGCGCGCTCGCAAGACTGCGGCGCTTCGGGACAGAACAAGGCCCAGGAAAAACTCTCCAGCCTGCTGGACGCCAACGGTGACGGCAGCCTCAGCCAGGAGGAAACCGCCTTCCTCGCACCGTCGCCTCCACCGCAGGGCCGGGGATCGGAGGGCATGCAGTTCGATTAGTCGGAGGGGTCGACGGCAAGCACTGACGACCCGGACTACGGCCGCCTGGTGGCGGCACTGCTCAAGCAGTACGAAGCCGGCTCCGGCTACAGCAGTAGCCGCGTCGGCAGCCAGTTGAGTCTGTCGGCCTGAAAGGTGCCGGCCACCTTCAGGGTGGCCGGCTCACCCGCCCCATCCGACGGGAACCCCGGGCTAATGATTGACCCGACCTCATCCTCGTCCGGAAAAGCCGGGAGGACGCTGCGAAAGGTCGCACCGAGCGCTTACAATCGTGGGCTTCAACCGCCATACAGCCCACTTCGGATATGCCGCTCGATCCGCCCACGATGCTGACCCTTTCAATCGCCCTTGCAGCTGCCGCCGCCCTGTACCTGGCGGTCGAATGGGGCAGCGTTCGTGAACCCACTCTGTTGTTCTGGAGCGCCGGCTTCGCCACCATCACCATTGGCTCGACACTGGCCCTGCTGCGCGGGAACGGTCTCCTGTTCATCGGCATCTGGTTCGCCAACGGTCTGCTGGTGATCGCCCACTGGCTGTTCCTGCTGGGGGTTGCGCGCTTCACCGGGACGCGGCTGTCCCGGGCCTGGTACCTGATCTTCGTCACCTGGGCGGCCCTATTGCTGCTGCCGGATGGGCCGCTGTGGTCGAAGATCATGTTCCTGGCCAACTCGCTGCTGGTCGCCCTGCTGGCGCTCAGGGCCAGCGCACTCCTGCGTCCCCACGGCAAGTCGCTGAGCGTAGGCGCGGTGCAGCTGCGCTACGTGTTGCTGGCCCACGGCATTTTCTACCTGGCCAAGTCTCTGACGGCCGTGGTTCCTGGCACGCTGGTGGATCTCGCCGCCTTCCGTGGCGAGATCATCCAGATCTCGCTGGTCGAAGGCGCGATGGCGATCATGCTGATCGCCCTGTCGATGACCGGCACCGAACGTCATCGGCGAGAGAAACGGATAGCACGGCTGGCCGCACGCGACCCGCTGACCGCCCTCTACAACCGCCGCGCCCTCGAAGCGCGCGCACCGCGCCTGCTTGAAGAGGTCAGCGGCACTCAGCCGGGTGCATTGCTACTGATCGATATCGATAATTTCAAACTGGTCAACGACCTGTACGGCCATGGTGCGGGAGACCGGTTGCTGGTGGCGCTCAGCGAGATAATCCGCTCGCTACTGCCCGAACGAGCGCTTGCCGCGCGGCTGGGCGGCGACGAATTCGTCGTCCTGCTGAGCCGTGCCTCACGTGAACGCATCTTCGAGCTGGGCAACCGACTGCGGGAGCAGTTCCACGCGACAGCCTCGCGGAACTTCGACACACCCGAGGCAGTAACCCTGAGCATCGGCGCCAGCCTGTTCGACCAGCCACCGACCAGCCTGGCGGCATTGATCGAGCAAGGCGATGCCGCGCTCTACGAATCCAAACGCGGCGGACGAGACAGCATTCGCCTGGTGGATCGATCCTTCATGGGCGGCGAAGGGCTGCGGACAGACTGACTCACCGCGGATTGCTCAACGCGCAGCGAGCCGCCCCGCTCCTCAGGAGGGCCGGTTTTCCTTTTCCTGGGCCTCTGCGGAAACCACCACCTGCGGTTGCGCATCGCCGATCCAGTCGGAGATCAGGCTGTAGGCCACCGCCAGCAGCGTTGGGCCGAGGAACAGCCCCATGAAGCCGAAGGCCAGGATTCCGCCGAACACGCCCAGCAACACCACCACCAACGGCAGGTTGCCACCACGGCTGATGAGGTAGGGTTTCAGCACGTTGTCCACGCCGCTGATGACGAACATGCCCCAGATGCCGAGGAACACCGCATAGCCATAGTCACCGTGCCAGGCCAGCCAGGCCGTTGCGGGTACCCAGACAAGCGGCGGGCCCATGGGGATCAGGCTGAGGGCGAAGGTGACGATGCCCAGCACCAGCGCACCGGGTACACCAGCGATCCAGAAACCGATCAGCGCCAGCACAGCCTGGGCGGCGGCGGTACCGATCACGCCGTTGACCACGCGTTGCACGGTGCCGGCCACCAGTGCGAGATAGTGTTCAGCGCGATCACCAATCAATCGCTCCAGGCCCCGCTCGACGAACAGCGCCATGCGCGGGCCATCGCGGTAGAAGAAGAACACCAGCACCAGACTCAGTACCAGTTCCACCATGCCGCCGCCGATCTGAGCAGTGCGCGCGAGAATCCAGTTGCCGGCCTGCCCCATGTAAGGCCTGAGGCTGGCAAAGAAGGCCGCGCCCTGGGCGTCGATGGAGCGCCAGGCCCGAACCAGGCGCTCACCCACCAACGGCACCTGTTGCAACCAGTCCGGTGGCGGCGGCAAGCCTTCCACCTGGACGTTCTTCACCAGCTCCGTAGCATCGCGCACATGTTCGGCCAGGTTGCCCACCAGCCACGCCAGCGGCAGCGCCACCAACAGCACCCAACCTGCGGTGAGTAAGGCGGCAGCCGCGGACTCGCGTCCTTTCAGCAGGTTGCTCAAGAGGCGCATCAGCGGCCAGCTGGCAAAGGCCAGCACGGCGGCCCAGAACAGCGCAGAAACAAAGGGGGCAAGCACCCAGAGGCTGGCACCAAGCAAAGCGAGCAGGAGGATCTGCACCAATAGGCGATCGTTGTTCAACATCCCTGAATCACTCCGGCGAACAGAAAGGAAAGGCCGTGCCTGCCGTCACGCATCTCGCGGCCGGCAGGAACAAGCATAGAGACAGATACTCAGCGCAGGAGATTCAGATGCAGACCGGGTCCCTTGCCCTCGCCCAGCTCCAGGCGCGCGGCGCGTACACCCTGCCCCACCAACGCCTCGCGCCAGGCCTCGGCACCCGCACCAGCCAGACTGATGCGAAGGGTGCTATCAAGGTTCAGGCAGCGCGAAAGCAGGGTCGCCCAGGCATCCGAGGGTTGCTCAGGCAGACGCGCAAGGTGCAGCTCACCGCTGCTTTTCAGTTCACGCATCAGGGTATCGGGGGTTGGCAGCAACTCACCCAAGGGGGCGTTGGCGTCCAGCTGCTCGGCGTGCAGGTAGGCCCGGCGATTGCCCCGGGTGATGCCGTAGAGAGCAAGCAGGCTGTCCTGATGCGGCTCAGCCAGGCGCAGCAACAGGTAGGCCTGCTGCTCGTCCGGGCCATACAGCTTGGAGTTGCCGAAGATGGCGTTGGCCCAGAGGCTGCTGGAGCCACAATCGCGACCCTGGCACCAATAGAGCAACTCGGCACCGCCAGCGAGCAGGTCGCGGCGGGCGCGGTCGAAAGCATCGAAGGAGCTGTGGTCAGTGGGCAGGCGGTAGGTTACAGAAGTCTGGCGGCCCTCCGCATCGATCTTGCGCTCCATGCGCAATTGGTTGCTGATGCGGCGGATGGAGCTCTGCGGATAGGTTCGCTCCTGGTCCGGGTTCTCGCGGAAGTCGGTGATCTCGGCATGGGGGAAACGCGGCAATGCCGCCAGGTCGTGGCTTTCAGGCAGGTCGGCTGCCTGCACGGATGCTGCCAGTAGAAGACCGGCAATTAGGGTGAGGCGCATGCGCATCCTTATCGATATGTCCCGGAGTGAGCAGTCTGGACCAGCTTCCCGACCTTTTCCTGCCGCTCGCCACGGATCATGCCGCGCCGCACTGTGGTTCCAGGCCGATCGACCATCCCACTGCTCCCTGACCAAAAGCGGCCAGCCTTCCCGCTTGGCCGGTGCAAGTCAAGGAATGGCGAAGAAGGGATTGAAACAGTCTGCTACGGCCTGGGCGCCAGCCTCGTCATCCAAGTGCAGGTGATGCTTGCCGGGTAGGCAATGCACCGCAAAGGGCAGTTGCTCCAGAAGGCTGGCGAACTTCGGCTCCACATGCAGCAGGCCCTGCTCTGCCAGCACCAGCATGGTTGGACACTTCACCGCCTGGGCGAAGGCCAATGCATGGGCACGGGTCAGGCGCAGCGGAGACGGGAGGGTCAGGCGGCTGTCGGTGCGCCAGGTGTAACCGCCTGGTACCGGCATCAGGCCCCGCTCAGCAAGCAGTTCGGCGGCCTCGCGGCTGACACCGCCCGTACCGCGCATGCGCGCCTCGACGGCACGGTCTATCGCGGCGTAGACCGGTTTGCGCTTGCCTACCAGCGCCAGTTGCGCGCGTAGCGCCTCGCCCAGCTTGGCCGGCGCCTGTTCGGCTTCGCCCGTGTAGGGCATCAGGCCATCGATCAGGGCCAGGTGCTTGATCCGCTCGGGAATGGCGCCGGCCAGCATCACCGAAACGATGGCGCCCATGGAGTGCCCGAGCAGGGAAAATTTCTCCCAACCCAGTTGCTCGGCCACCAGCAGCACGTCAGCGGCGTAATCCCACAACAGGTAGCTCGCCCCCGGCCCCCGGTGGGCCGACAGCCCGTGACCGGCAAAATCGAGCGCGACTATGCGCAGCCCCTGCAGACGCGGCGCCAGTCGGGCGAAGGTGTTGGCGTTGTCCAACCAGCCATGCAGCGCGATCACCGGCTGGCCGTCCTCCGGGCCATAGAGGTGAGCGGCCAGCTCGATATGGGGCAGGTTGAGGCGGATTTCTTCGACCTGGGCAGTCATGCACTGGCCTCCTGGCAACGACCGTCCCAGCGGCCGAATACGGATTTGAGAAGGTCGGCGGTTTCCTGGGGTCGCTCCAGCGGGAACATGTGCCCGCCGGGCAGCGACAGGTATTCGCCTTGCGGCACCCGCTTCACCAGTCGCGCATGGTGCGGCATCACCACCTTGCTGTGACGCCCACGTACCAGTGCCACGGGCACCTTGAGCTGTTGCGGACGGCCGGGCGTGCGGTGAGGCACGCTGCGGTAAATGCTGATCTCGGTGGCGGCGTCGAACTTCAGCCGCAGCGACTCGCCCTGCCGAGCCAGGCCATGCTGGACGTAGGCATCCAGGCAATCCGGATCGAAGCGGCGGAACAGGTTCTTGCCGGCGAAGTAGTCGCGCGCCTCGCTGAAGTCGCCGAACTCCTCGCGGCGACCAAGGGTGCGGCCCGCCGGGGTGATGCGGTCGATGAAGCCGAAGCGCTTGGCCGCGCGGATGACGATGCGGTCAGCCAGGGTCAGCACTGGGGAATCGAGCATCACCACGCCGCGGTAGAGCTCCGGCCGACGCAGGGCCGCGTGAAAGTGCAACACGCCGCCCAGGGAATGCCCCAGGCCCCAGACCGGCTCGCCGCGCGCTTCCAGGTGATGGATGAGTTCGTCCACCAGGTTTTCCCAGTTGTCGTTCACCGGGAATCGTGGGTCATGGCCGTGTTGTTCCAGGTGTTCAACGCGGAAGTCCGGCGCCAGGGCGGCGAAGAGCTTGCCGTAGGTGGCCGAAGGAAAGCCGTTGGCATGGGCGAAGAAGATGGTGTGCATGGCATCCGGCTCGTCGGAGAATGCCGGGATTTTCCGGCAGCCCCGCTCGCTCGGCAATGACTGTAACCGCCAGTGATGATGGCGCTATTGCCAAAGACCCGGTGCCAACAGCCTGCCCGCCAACCCCAGGGCCACCAGCAGGAAGACCAGGCCACAGGCCAGATCGATGGCGGGCGCTGCGCGCAGCAGCAGTTGCTGGTTGCTACCGCGGGTGAGTGCCAGGCCAAGGCCACTGAACCAGGCCAGCCCCATGCCGAAGAGAATCGCGGCCGCCCCGACCTTGCCGGCGAAGGACATATCCGCCGGAATAAGCCCGGACAGCATTGCCAGGAAAAACACCAGCGCCTTGGGGTTGAACAGGTTGGTGGCCAGCCCGCGCAACCAGGGGCCCAGAGCCGAAGGTGACAACGCGCCCTCGAAGCTCCCGCCGCCCTGTCCGCGTCGGAACCAGGCGCGCACTGCCCCGATGCCAAGCCAGCCGAGATAGCTCGCGCCGATCAGCTGCAGCAGGTCGAAGAGCATCGGCGAGCGGCTCACCAGCAGGGCAACGCCAGTCAGCACCAACATGCCGTGGACGAGGATGCCGCAGGCCAGGCCCAGGGCGCTCAGGAGGCCGGCGCGACGCCCTTCATGCATGGCGGTACGCACCACCAGGGCCACATCGGGGCCGGGGCTGACCAGGGCGACGGCGAACACGGCCGCCAGCGACAGCAAGACGGAAGTCTCCTGCATGGATGAATCTCCAGGATATTGGGGGAATTCAGCGGGGGCGGTGGATCAGCGGCTGCGCAGCTTCGCCGGTGGTACGCCGTAGTTGCGGCGGAACAATCGCGAGAAATGCGCCTGGTCGTAGAAACCCAGATCCAGGGCCACCTCGCTCAGGCTCTCGCCACGCAGGACCCGAGGCAGCGCACGTTCCAGGCGCAATTGGGTCAACCACTGGTGAGGCGGCAGGCCGCACTGGCGATTGAAGCGGCGCAATGCCTGCCAGGGGCTGAGTCCACAGAACAGGGCCAGCTCTTCCAGAGAGGGCGGTGAATCGAGGCGCGACTCCAGCCACTCCCTCAAGCGCGACCAGGTGCGGGTATCAAAGCCATGTTCCGGCTCACGGACTCGCAGGGTGGAGCCCTGTCCCAGCAGATTGGCCAAGGCTGGCCAGAGGTGGCCTTCCTGCTCCAGTCGTGACCCTTGCAGCAACGCGCCGTGCAGGTCCTGCAACTGGCCACGCAAGTTGGCGTCCCGGAGGATGCTGGTGGTCAGGCGCGGCGCACCCTGGCGCTCATCGCTGAGACTGCGGCTGGCGTCGTCCAGCCATTGCGGATCGAAAGCCAGCACACGGATCTGATAGCTCTGGCCATCGACGCCGGCGCCATCGTGGATCTGCTCCGGCGCCATCAACAACACGTCCCCGGTGTCGGCCTGATGGCTTTCACCCTGGTGCAGGTAGCGTTGCCGACCGCGCACGACCAGTCCCAGGTGGTACTCCAGATGGAAGTGCCGGGGAAAGGCGAAGTGCTGGTACTGGGCGTCGATCAGTCGGACGCCCGGCAGGCAGCTGGGGATGTGGTTGGTCTGGTCCATGGGCGCCACTTTACTCCGTGGCGCCGTGAGCTTCTTGGACAAAATTGCGGAAGTATTGGCCCGAAATGCCATAGGGTAGAAATCGCTTTTCATTTCCACCGTCCGATGCCCGCCCATGCTCCGATGGTGGATGAATAGAGCGTCATCCACCCTTGTAGCAGTGACGATTGAAATGCACCGACTAGCTGCATGAAGCCGGACTTTCTTTAGGAGCGAGCTTGCTCGCGAACAGCCCGAGCACGAACTTTCGCGAGCAAGCTCGCTCCTACATGTCAGCCGCGCCGCGGCGGCTCGGAGCCGAGGGGAACGATGGCCATTGTCAGGCGGGAAATGCAGCTGGGCTTGCCGTCCTCGCCAGCCAGTCGGATATCCCAGACATGGGTAGTACGACCGAGATGCACCGGCCGGGCCACCGCGGTGACCCGGCCGCTGCGCAGGCCACGCAAGTGGTTGGCGTTGACCTCCAGGCCGACGCAGTAGTAGCGGCTGGCGTCGATGCACAGGAAGCTGGCAGTGGAACCGAGGGTTTCCGCCAGCACCACCGACGCGCCGCCATGCAGCAGGCCATATGGCTGGTGGGTGCGCTGATCGACCACCATGCTGGCGGTCAAGGATTCGTCGTCGAAGGACTCGAAACGGATGTCCAGGCCTTCGCCAATGGTGTTCTTCAGGGATTCGTTGAGGTGTGCAAGATCGGGGGATTGTCGCCACAGGCCCATTGGGTCGCTCCTTGTGGAGGGCCGGGAGCGGTGTCCCGGCCAAACTTGATCATTCGTGCCAGACCACCGCTTCCTGGCGTTCCAGCCATTCCGGGAAGCGCTTGCCATAAGCGTCTTCAACGATATTGCGCTTGATCTTCAGCGTCGGAGTCAGGAAACCGTTGTCTACCGCCCAGATGTCCTTGACCAGCACCAGCCCATGCAGGCGCTCATGCTTGTCGAGATCGCCGTTGACCTCTTCCAGCAGGCTGCGCAGGCTGAGCTCCAGTTCTGAGCGGGCGCTGTTGGCCGCCTCCTGCCGCCCTACTTCGGACAGTACGCAGAGCGCCATGGGTTGGGGCAACCCATCGCCCACCACACAGACCTGCTCGATACGCGGATGCACCGCCAGGCGGTTCTCGATGGGTGCCGGGGCCACGTACTTGCCCTTGCTGGTCTTGAAGATTTCCTTGATGCGGCCAGTCAGGCGCAGGTTGCCCTTGGCGTCCTGCTCACCCTTGTCTCCGGTGCGCAGGTAGCCGTCCTCGGTAATGGTTTCGGCAGTTTTCGCGGGGTCCTTGAAATAGCCCTGCATCGTGGCACCGCTGCGCACCTGCACTTCACCGTCTTCGCTGATGCGCACTTCCACGCCGGGACTGTTGCGGCCAATCCAACCGGGCATCACCTCACCTTTGCGGCACAGGTGGGAGTAACCGCAGTTCTCGGTCATGCCGTAGACCTCCAGCACTTCCAGGCCTAGGCGCTGGTACCAGTTCAGCAGCGCACCGGGCACCGGTGCGGCTCCGCACAGGGCGTTTCGCACGGCATCAAGACCGAGGCCAGTGAGGACCTTGCGTCCGACGATACGACCAATGACGGGGAGCCTGAGCAAGCGATCGAGTTTTTGTGCCGACATCTTCGAATAGACACCCATCTGGAACTTGGTCCAGATCCGCGGCACGCCGAAAATGGCCGTAGGCCGTGCGCGACGCAGGTCCTCAAGGAAGGTTTCCAGACTTTCGGCGAAGAATACCGTCTGCCCGGCGTAGAGCGACCCCATCTCGACGAACATGCGCTCTGCCACATGGCATAGCGGCAGGTAGGACAGCAATCGGTCTTCCTCGCCGGTCTGAAACAGGTTCATTCCATGGTTGGCGGCGAAAGCGAAGTTGCTGAAATTGTGCATCACCCCCTTGGGCGTACCCGTGGTGCCGGAGGTATAGATGATGGTGGCGAGTTGGTCTGCAGAACCCTTGGGGCTGTCCTGGATCGGGTTGACGGCCTGCAGGTCGGCCCAGCTGAAATCGAAGGTGCCTTCGGGGTGGATCGGCAATGCAACGGTCGGCACGCCTTCGGGCACACCACCGGCCATGGCTGGCCAATCGTCGAGCTTGCCGATGAAGGCCAGCGCCGACTCGGAATGCTCCAGCACCTGGTGGACCGATTCGGCTGTGAGGTTGGGATACAGAGGAACGGATACGTGGCCAGCCATCCAGATGGCGAAGTCGGCGACGATCCAGTGAGCGCAATTCTTGGAGATGATCGCAATGCGGCTGCCCTGGGGCAGGTCGCGACCGCGGAGCCAACTGGCGGCCCGGCGGGCTTGTTCGCCCACTTCGGCCCAGGTCAGCTCCTCGATCCTGCCGCCACCAAGTGGCTGGACCAGATAGCGTTTGTTCGGATGACGAGCTTCACGCTCAAAAAAAACTTCAAGCGGCAAACGGACTGCATCAGCCACAGGGCCTCCTCCTTTGTTCTTTTTGTGGGGGACAACCAAGCACTTGCTTGGGCGACTATTCCACGCACCCGGAGGAGGCGCAAGTTAAGAAATGTTGCGAATCGTCAGTGATGGCGAACGTGATGGATGGTGCGCAGTGACATCAGTCCGGGGATGAGGAGATCACCCTCCAGCTCGGCAAGGCTGGCCGTTCCCATGGGCAAGGGCTCCTGGCGATGGCCGTGGATCAGCAAGCCCGCCAGGTCGCTGACAAAGGGATTGTGGGTGACCAGCAGGAGATCCTGCTCGCTGCGTTCAGCGAGGAAATTCAGCGCCTCGCGCGGATCGCTATCGGGTGTGAGCCAGGGTGCGGTGCCAACGGCACCGCTGAATCCCAGCGCATCACGAACCAGTTCGGCGGTTTGCTGCGCCCTCACATAAGGGCTGGCGAGAATCGCGCTCAGCGGTCGCCCGGCAAGCTGGGCGGCGCTGTGCAGCACGTCCTTGCGGCCGTGGCGTGTGAGTTCGCGCTCCGCATCGGTTCGGGCACGGGGTTCGGCCTCGCCATGACGCAGGAGCCAGAGCCTCATAGCCTGGGCTCTTCGTCACGTACCGGATGGGCCGCGGGCGGTACCGCGTGCGGCGTCTCGCCCTCGGGAGCACGAGCCGCGGGCCAGTCGCCGAAGGGCCAGGGCTTTTCTTCGGTATTGAAAGTGCCGAAGCGGCCAATCTGCGCCAGGTACTGGCTCAGGCTATCGCCAAAGGACAGCAGCCCCGCATTGGGCGCCCCGTAGAAGGCACGGTAGCCAAGTTGCAGCAGAACCACGGCGCCCAGCACGATCTCGGCCAGTTGCCAGACGATGACGAAGATCAGCATCCACAGAACGCGCAGCAGGATGTGCTCGCGTTGCAGGTCTTCGCGCTCTTCACTCATGGGGAATCTCCTTGTCCGAAGCGGTGATGGTCCTGGGCCTAGAAGCCCGAGGTTGGGATGAAATCTACGTCCGTCTTGGGCTCGCCGCGCATCAGCAACTCGATCACCTGAGCCAGCGTACGCCCCTCGAAAAGGATGGCATGCAGGCCAGCGACCAGCGGCATGTAGACCTGCAGCTCCTCTGCACGGGTCTTGAGTACCTTGAGCGTGTTGACGCCTTCGGCGACCTCGCCAAGGCGCGCGACAGCGTCTTCCAGGGAAAGGCCCTCGCCCAGGGCATAGCCGACTTGGTAGTTGCGGCTCTTGGGCGAGGAGCAGGTGACGATCAGGTCGCCGACGCCGGCAAGGCCGAGGAAGGTCATGGGATTGGCACCCAGCTTGACGGCGAAGCGGGTCATCTCCGCCAGGGCGCGGGTGATCAGCATGCTCTTGGTGTTCTCACCCATATCCAACGCGGCGGCCATGCCGGCAATGATGGCGTAGACGTTCTTCAGCGCACCGCCCAGCTCGACGCCGAAGCGGTCCTGGCTGGCGTAGACGCGGAAAGTACGGCCATGCAACGCGGACTGCACCCGCTTGCACAGCTCGGTGTCCTCACTGGCGACCACGGTGGCGGTCAGCGCATGGTCGGCGATTTCCTTGGCCAGGTTGGGACCCGAGATCACGCCGATGCGTGCATCCGGGGCCACCTCTTCGAGAATCTGGCTCATCAGCTTGAAGCTCTGCGCCTCGATGCCCTTGGTGGTGCTGACCAGCAGCTTGCCGGCCAGTTGGCCGGCCACCGGCTCCAGAGCCTTGCGCAGCGCGCTGGACGGTAAGGCAACGAAGACCAGCTCGCAATCGGCGAGGACCGCGGACAGGTCCGTATCCGGCTCAACGCCGGGCAGGATTTTCACGCCCTTGAGATAGCGCGGGTTTTCGCGCTGTGTACGGATCGCCTCGGCCTGATCCGGGTCGCGCATCCAGTGGCGCACGCGCTGGCCATTTTCGGCCAGCAGATTGGCAATGGCGGTGCCGAAGCTGCCGCCGCCTAGCACCGCGACGGGTTGCTGTTCAGTCATAACGGATCCATGTAGGCCATTGGAGTGGCGAATTCACGCATTATACGGAGGCGCCGCCGCCCAGCCAGCCTCTATCCAGAGCCATTGCACTGGCAAAGCAATCGTCCTCGGTTAAGATGCCGCAGTTTTTTTGGCGTCAAGGGAACCCTATTCGTTCCCTGGCATCCTCCGGATATCTAAATTTCCCCCAGCATTGGGGCATATCGGGACTAAAGTTCCTGCATAGTTCCGCTTCATGGACGACCCCGCATCGAGGCAAAAGGAAGATGTGCCGACCCTCCCCCAGACTCCCGAACTCTCCTGCCGCCGACGGAGAGTCGCGCCTATGACCTTGCGGCGCCGCTGGGACATCCATACCCGCACCCAGTTGATCAGCCTCGGACCGGCCCTGCTGCTGACCCTGCTGCTCACCGGCTTCTTCACCTTCGCTCGCCTCCAGGACCTGCGCCAGGAGCTGAACCACACCGGCCAACTAATCGCCAGCCAGCTCGCCCCGGCGGCGGAGTACGGCGTTGTCACAGGGAACCTGGAGGTCCTGGAAGGCCTTCTCCAGGCCAGCCTGGGTACGCCCCATGTGCGCTTCCTCGAAGTGCGCGACCGCGCCGACAACATCCTGGTGTACCTGGAACAACAGGACAGCTTGGAAAAGACCGGCTCCCAGGTGGAAGTGTTCCACGCGCCCATCCTCCAGCAGCAGATGCACCTTCAGGCCCGGCGCACCCTGGCCAATGGAGACGGCCGTAGCAATGACGGCAATTACCTGGGCCGTGTCGTCGTCGGTATGTCCAACGACGCCTTCAGCAGTCGCCAGCAGGAAATCCTCCTCAAAGCGACGGTGCTGGCCCTGATCGCTCTCCTGCTCACCTTCCTTCTAGCGCGCCGACTGGCCACACGCCTGTCGCAGCCCATCAGTGCGATGGGGGACGCGGTCAAGGCCATTCAGGAGGGTAACTACAACGCCAGCCTGCCCGTAGTGGATGACAGCGAACTGGGCGACCTCAGCCGGCATATCAACAATCTGGCCAGCGGCCTTGAAAAGGCCAGCCAGGAACAGCAACAGGCCATGGGCCAACTGATCAAGGCGCACGAAGAGGCGGAGATGGCGAACCGCGCCAAATCCGACTTTCTGGCGATGATGAGCCACGAACTGCGCACTCCCATGAATGGTGTCCTGGGCATGCTGCAGTTACTGGAAACCACCGAGATGACCGAGGAGCAGGCCGAGTACGCGGCATTGGCCACGGAGTCCACGGAGCACCTGTTGAAGGTGATCAACGACATCCTCGACTTCTCTCGCATAGAACGCGGCGCACTTGAACTGGAGCGCATCCCGTTCAACCTGCTGGATCTGATCCTGGGATCAGTACAGGTGTTCCAACACAGTGCGCAGCAGCGCGGGCTGACCCTGACCCTCGACACCCAGGACGGTCTGGAGCGTGTCGAAGCCCACGGCGACCCGACGCGACTGCGGCAGATTCTCGTCAACCTGGTAGGTAATGCCCTCAAGTTCACGGAAGAAGGCGGCATCAGGGTGGAAACACGCTGGCAGGCACTGGACAGCGAAGTGCTCTGGCTCACCTGCGCGGTGCACGACAGCGGTATCGGCATCCCGCCGGATCGCCTGGAGCATATGTTCGACGCCTTCCAACAAGCCGATCACTCAATTTCCCGTCGCTATGGCGGCACGGGGCTCGGCCTGCCCATCGCACGTACCCTTGCCGAGCGCATGGGCGGCACCTTGAGGGCCGAAAGCCACGAAGGTTCAGGGTCGACCTTCACCCTGGAAATTCCCCTGCCATTCCGCCCCCAGGGCGCGGAAGCCCTGACCAATCAGACGCAGGAGCATGGCGAAGGCACTGGTCAGCACGTCCTGCTGGTGGAAGACAACCCGGTGAACCAGACGGTGATCGAGGCCATGCTGCGCAGCCTGGGCTATCAGGTCAGCCTGGTTGGCGATGGCGCCCAGGCAGTGCACCAGGCTTCACGTCACCACTATTCGGCGATTCTCATGGACTGCCGCCTACCTGTGCTCGACGGCTACGAAGCTACACGCCAGATTCGCCAGATGAATGGTGGCGCAACGCTGCCAATTATCGCCCTGACAGCCAACGCCCTACAGGGCGACCGCGAAGCCTGCCTGGCGGCGGGCATGAACGACTACCTGGCCAAGCCCTTCAAGCGCGCTGATCTGTTGCGAGTAATGCAGCGCTGGCTGAGCAGGCCGTCGGACTAAAACGGTTGGTGCCGTTTCCAGACATTCGTCGAGTGTTCCGGGATGTTAAAGTGCTCCACGATTTGCGAGCGGGATGTCCCTGGCACGCCCTTGCGGCAGGCCTTTGTCACTCAGGTGCACGACTGTGCTCGCCACTCTGTGACTTTCACCGCAACGCAACAGTCTATGACTAGTCTGTCGTCCGACGCCCCCAACAAAGGCCACGGCAGAAGGATGAATGCAAAGCCCTGTGCCAGACGGGGACCATTGAGGAGCTCGCATGACCAAACAAAACGCCTATACCCGGGAAGACCTCCTGCGCTGCAGTCGCGGCGAGCTGTTCGGCCCTGGTAATGCGCAACTGCCCGCCCCCAACATGCTGATGATCGATCGCATCGTGCATATCAGCGAAACCGGCGGGAAGTACGGCAAAGGCGAGATCGTCGCCGAGCTCGATATCAACCCGGACCTGTGGTTCTTCGCCTGCCATTTCGAAGGCGACCCGGTCATGCCCGGTTGCCTCGGCCTCGACGCCATGTGGCAGCTGGTTGGTTTCTACCTCGGCTGGCAGGGTAACCCCGGCCGTGGCCGTGCCCTGGGCTCCGGCGAAGTCAAGTTCTTCGGCCAGGTGCTGCCGTCCGCGAAAAAGATCACCTACAACATTCACATCAAGCGCACTATTAATCGTTCGCTGATCCTCGGCATCGCCGATGGCACCGTTGCCGTCGACGGCCGCGAGATCTACAGCGCCGAAGGCCTGCGCGTTGGCCTGTTCACCTCTACCGACAGCTTCTGAAGGACATCCGCATGCGTCGCGTCGTGATCACTGGCCTGGGCATCGTTTCCTGCCTGGGTAATGACAAAGCCACTGTTTCCGCCAACCTGCGCGCCGGCAAGGCCGGTATTCGCCACAACCCGTCCTATGCCGAGATGGGACTGCGCAGCCAGGTGTCCGGCTCAGTCAACCTGAACCTGGAAGAGCTGATCGATCGCAAGCTCTTCCGTTTCATGGGTGATGCCGCTGCCTATGCCTACCTGGCCATGCAGCAGGCCATCGAAGACGCCGGCCTGACCGCCGAGCAGATCTCCAATCCGCGCGTGGGCCTGATCGCCGGCTCCGGCGGCGCTTCCACCGTCAACCAGATGGAAGCCATCGACACCCTGCGCGAAAAGGGCGTCAAGCGCATCGGCCCATACCGTGTGACCCGCACCATGGGCAGCACTGTTTCGGCGTGCCTGGCCACTCCCTTCCAGATCAAGGGCGTGAACTTCTCCATCTCCTCGGCTTGCGCCACCAGCGCACACTGCATCGGCCAGGCCATGGAGCAGATCCAGCTGGGCAAGCAGGACATGGTCTTCGCCGGCGGCGGTGAAGAAGAACATTGGAGCCAGAGCTGCCTGTTCGACGCCATGGGCGCCCTGTCCACCCAGTACAACGAGACTCCCGAGAAGGCCTCCCGCGCCTACGACGCCAAGCGTGACGGTTTCGTCATCGCCGGCGGCGGCGGCATGGTGGTGGTCGAGGAGCTGGAACACGCCCTCAAGCGTGGCGCCAAGATCTACGCGGAAATCGTCGGCTACGGCGCGACTTCCGACGGCTACGACATGGTTGCCCCGAGTGGCGAAGGCGCCATCCGCTGCATGCAGCTGGCGCTGTCCACCGTCGACACGCCGATCGACTACCTGAACACCCACGGCACTTCCACTCCGGTGGGCGACGTTGCCGAAATCCGCGGCGTACGCGCTGTGTTCGGTGACAAGGCCCCTGCCATCAGCTCCACCAAGAGCCTCTCCGGCCACTCCCTGGGCGCAGCAGGCGTACAGGAAGCGATCTACTGCCTGCTGATGATGGAAGGCAAGTTCATGGCCGGTTCCGCCAACATCGACGAGCTCGACCCGGAAGTGGCCGATCTGCCGATCCTGCGTGAGACCCGCGAGAACGTTCAGATCGACACCGTCATGTCCAACAGCTTCGGCTTCGGCGGCACCAACGCCACCCTGGTGCTGCGCCGCTTCAACGGCTGACGGCTCCTGCGGTACCGAAAAGGCCCGTATCCCACCGGATACGGGCCTTTTCCTTTCTGTCCGCCCCACCGTTGAACAGCACCATCGCCTACACACTCGCGTAGCTAAGTTCGACGATGCCGTGCTCAATGCCGGGATGGTGGCCTGTGGGGACCTTACAGGCGACATTGACACCCGTGGTCGCGAGGAGTCCGCCCAACTGATGCAGGCGCTGCAGCAGACTTCCGCGGCCAGCCAGGAGCTCTCTCGCCTGGCGCTGGACTTCAACGGCATGATCGGGAAATTCGTAGTCTGAGCCGGACACCACAAGGGCGCCCGAAGGCGCCCTTTTCATTTCCCTGTGATCAGGCCGCCTCGCGGCCGTCGCTCGCTTTGTCACGGCTACCGACGCGCGGCAGCAACATGGGCACCTTCTGCCGGTAGTCGGCGTACTCGGGATGCTCGCGCAGCAGGTCGCGCTCTTCCAGTTGGATGGCGGCCAGTATGTAGATGCTGGTCACTACCGCGAACAGCAGATGGGTCGCAGTCATGGTCGGCGTCGCCCAGAAGCACAGGAACCATCCCAGGTACAGCGGATGCCGCACCAGCTTGTAGGCACCAGGCATCTTGAACTCCAGCGCCGTGTAGGGCTTGCCCAGCAGGTTCAGCCAGACCTGGCGCAGTCCGAAAAGATCGAAGTGGTTGATCAGCAAGGTAGCGTAGAACACCAACGCCCAGCCGAAACCGAAGGTGGCGCCCAGCACCAGACGACCGGAGCGGTTCTCGATGTTCCAGATCTCGCCACCCAGGGGCTGCCAATAGCTGTACAGCATGATCAGCGCCAGGCTGGAAAACAGTACGTAGGTGCTGCGCTCGGCTGCAGGCGGAATCCACTGGGTCCACCAGGCCTTGAAGGCCGGGCGGGCCATCAGACTGTGTTGGACGGCGAAGATGGCCAGCAGCAGTACGTCGATTCCAAGGGCGGCCCAGAACGGCAAGCGCGGATCACCATCCAGGGTGCGCGGAGCAAATGGCAAGTTGGCAACGAAGCCGATGGAGTAGACGAAGGTGGCGAAGAAGATCAGGTAACTGATCAGGCCGTAGAAGAAAATCGAAACGCGCTTGAAGTAGGTGAACATGATGCGCTCCTGCCTGGGGTTCTGGTCGGCGACAACTCTCCGCCTTGGAAACCAGCTTGGGCCCGGCCTGTATCAGCCCTATGGCTGACAGCGCTCAGTTTGTTTCCGCTTTGTATCCGCTCCCCGGGTTTCCCAGCCAGGCATGCAACAGTTGATGCAAGCGCTGCTGGTTCAGGGGCTTGGTCAGCAATGCCTTGACCCCTTGCTGCTGCACCTCGCTCTCCAGCAACGAGTCGCTGAACCCCGTATAGAGCACGATGGGCAGGTCCGCGCGGGACGCCAGCAGGCGCCTTGCGAGCTGCAGGCCGGAAAGGCGCGGCATGCTCTGGTCGAGGATGGCGAAGTCCCAGGCGTAGGGGTCGGCGCAGAGCAGCTGGCTGGCTTGCTCGGCGTCACAGAAGATACTTGTCTCCAGCCCCCAGCCCTCCAGCAGCTCTCCCATGAACTCGGCCACCGTGGCGTCGTCGTCTACCACCGCCACGCGTCCGCTCAGAGCCGACCGCAACAGCGGGCGCTCAGTTGTCGGCGCACTCGTCGTGTCCGCGGCGACGGCTGGGCCGTGGGCTGGCATCAGCACCCTGAAGGTGGCGCCCTGCCCAGGTGCGCTGTCCAGATGGATATGGCCACCGTACTCATGGACGATGCCATGCACCATGGACAGCCCCATGCCGCTACCCTGCCCACTGGCCTTGGTCGAGAAGAACGGCTCGAATATCTGCGCCCGCAACGCCGGATCGATTCCCGGCCCGCTGTCGCTCACGGTGAGCGCAACGTAGGGACCCTTGATTCGTTGCTGACAGGAAGCGCAGGTGCCCTCCAGCTCCTGCTGGCACAGGCTCACCCGCAATTGGCCGACACTGCCCATGGCATCCCGGGCGTTGATGCAGAGATTCATCAGCACCTGCTCCAGCTGCACCGGGTCCGCCAACACCTGCGGCAGGTCGTGGTCCAGTTTCACCTCCAGCTCGACGGTCGCCGGCAAGGTCGACTCCACCAGACGAATGAAATTCCCCAGCAGGAGGTCCAACGCCACCACCTGCGGCTTGCCGCGGCTGCCACGGCTGAAAGTGAGCATCTGCTGAATCAGGTCGCGAGCCTTTTCCGCCGAGCGCTGCACCCGCGACAGGTATTTGCCGAGTCGCTCGTCGCCGCCCTGCTCCGCCAACTCCTGGGCCATCACGGTATAGCCGAGCATGCTGGTCAGCAGATTGTTGAAGTCGTGGGCAATACCTCCCGTGAGGTGCCCAATGGCCTCCATGCGCTGGGCCTGGCGCAACTGCTGTTCCAGCCGGGCGCGCTCTTCTTCGGCCTGGGTGCGTTCAGTGATGTCGCGCAGATAGCAGATGAAACGTGGTCCCTCATCTCCTGGCACCTGGGTCAGAGCCAGTTCAGCGGCGAACTCACGGCCATCGGCACGCTGGGCCATCACTTCCATACGTTTGCCGAGGAAGGCACCGTGCCCGGTCTGCAGGTAGTGTTCCAGAGCGTGCTCGTAGGCTTCGCGGAAACGTGGCGGGATGATCAGTTTCAGCAGCGAGTGGCCCAGCGCCTGTTCGCGGCTGATGCCGAAGCACTGCTCGGCCGCCGGGTTGAAGGCCAGCACCCGACCGGCCTCGTCCATGCTGATGAAGCAGTCCAGGGCGGTATTGGTAATGGCCCGATACTGAATTTCGCTGGCCCGCAAGGCCTGCTCGGCCTCCTTGCGCTGGGTGATTTCGCGGGTGATGCCAAGGATGCGGTCTATGCCGCCGATGGCCACGCGCTTGAGCAGCACTTCATCCCAGTGCAGGCTCCCGTCGCGATTGCGCCGGTGCCATTCGAAACGCTGCATCTGGCCGGCAGCGGCACGGGCCAGGTAGCCGGCCGCTTCCTTGCCGGTATAGGGCGAATAGCCGGCGCTGAACGCGTCGATCTCCAGCTTGAGCATTTCCTCGTAGCTGTAGCCATAGGCACGGCATGCCTTGGGGTTTACGTCCACCAGGCCGCCACTCTCGATATCGTGGACGAAGATGGCGTCCTCCGAGGTATCGAAGATCGCCCGGTAGCTGGCCTCGGCCTCCAGGCGCTCTATCTCTGCCGCAGCCCGTACCGAGAAGATGCGCAGCACCGACTCCACCTTGTCGCGGTCGCTCATCGGTCCCGTGCGCCCCGCGGCAATCAACCCCAGCGGGCGGCCATCACTGGCAAAAAGCGGGAAGCCGGCGTAGCTGTCGACGCCGAAAGAGGCCAGTACTTCATCGCCGGGGTAGGAGCTGCGCAAGTCGCGGGGCACGAAATGGAAACTGCGGCCGAATACCTCGGCGCAGGGCGTGCTCTTCAAGTCATAGGTCGCGTTCTGGTGCAGCTTGCCCTCGTAGTAGAGCGCGAGCGTGGTAAGGCGATGCGGTCCCTCGTCGCTGATGCGGCTGACGAAGGCGAAGTCGGCATTCAGCGAGCGCACCATGTAGCGCGCGATCGCCTCGAACACCTCATTACCGGTCGCGGCGGACACACCCAGGGCAACGAAGCGCAGGACTTCCTCCAGGCTCTTGCGCGAGCTGATGTCGGTGGAAATGCCGCAGATGGCGCTGACCCGCCCCTCGCTATCGAACAGCGGGAACTTGTTCGACAGGTAAGTACGAATGCTGCCGCCCATTGGCACTTGCTCTTCGAACTCGAGCTCATGGCCAAGCTGGATCACCCGCAGGTCGTTGGCCCGTAGAACGTCGGCAATTTCCTTGGGGAAGAATTCGTGATCGGTGTGCCCCAGCACGCGTTCGGCACGCACCTTGAACAGGCGCTCGAACGACCGGTTGACCAGCACCAGACGGCCGTCCAGGTCCTTTACATAGATCACCGCGCTGCTGTTATCGACGATCTGTCGCAGGTGATGCTCTTCGGCACTGATGGTGAAGTGACGGGTCAATGGCTGGCTCACCGGTGGGCCCTCCGGGGGAAGCGGACTGCCTGAGTATAGAGACAGCCTGCCCCTCTCCGGAGGGCATCCGAGACCATTGAAACAATTGAAACAAAGCGCTGACGTGGGGGCGAATTGTGGTTTCAGCCCGGCACGAACATGTACCCCACGCCACGTACGGTGCGGATGATCTGCGGCTTGTCCGGGTCCGCTTCCAGCTTACGGCGAAGGCGCGCAATGCGAATATCGATGGAGCGGTCGAAGGGGTTCCAGTCGCGATGCTGAGTCAGATTCAGCAACTGGTCGCGGGAAAGCGGACGGTTGGGCCGCTGGGCGAAGGCCTGGAGCAGGTCGAACTCCATGGCGGTCAGGGGAATTTCCTCGCCCGCCGCATTGAACAGCTGACGGCTCTGCAGGTCGAGACGGCAGAGGCCGAGTTGCAGGCAGGGATTGTCGCTTTCCGTGGCGGGCATGGCCGCAGGTGCAGGGGCACGGCGATAGCGCCGTAGCACGGTCTTGAGCCGTGCCAGCAGCTCCCTCGGGTCGAAGGGTTTGGCCACGTAGTCGTCAGCGCCCACTTCCAGGCCGACGATGCGATCCAGCGGCGTGCCTGCACCGGACACCATGATCACCGGTAAGTCGTGATGCTCGCGCAGGTAGCGCGCAAGGCTGAGGCCATCCTCGCCGGGCAGCCCGACATCCAGTAGCACCAGGTCGGGCAGCGCCTCGGCCAGCCGCGCACGCATCTGGCGGCTGTCGGCCACGGCGTGGACCTGGTAGCCCTGGCCGCCGAGGTAATCCAGCAACAACTCGCGGATCGCCTCGTCGTCATCCACCACCAGAATGCTGATCTGTTCGGCCATGGGCCCGCGCCTCGCGCCTGCTTCAGACCCAGCGACTATAGCGCGCCACGGCGACGCACGCGGAATCAGCGGACGGTGAAGCTCTGTTCGGCCAGCAGGCGGTCCCCCTGGAAGACCATGAAGCGCCACTCACCCGGCACCACTTCATAATGCTCGGTGAACTCGAAGGCCATCACGTCAGTGGGTGCGCCAGGTGCCATCTTCTGCTCCACCACGAACTTGTCGTGGCGCTTGCCATCCGGCGTGACCACGCCGGGGGTGAGGTAGAGCAGGGTCAGCGGTGCGTCCTTTTCCTGCTTGCCAAGCAGTGTGTAGCGCATGCCGAACTTGGTACCGAGCTTGGCCGGGATTTCGTCGGTCTGCTCGATGGTCTGGTTGCTGCGAGTCAGCACGCGCTCGCCCGGCTGGTAGTCCTGGTACTGGGATTCGAAGATGCCGTACTCCACCGGGCCATCCACTCGCACATCAGCCAGGGCAACGCCGGAGGCCAGGCCGAGGGCCACGAGTGCTGTCATTCGAAAGGGGATCATGTCGCGCTCCTTGTTTGCGGTGGCGCGAGGTTATGACGTGCCCATGACATCCTTGTGACAGGCTCACTGCGTGCGATCGCTCCGGTGCCTGGCTGGTAGTACGGCGAGGAAATTGTCCCGCGCCACCTTGCGCGCCACCGCCTCTGGCAAGGCGTCGAGAAAGACATCGTAGGCCGTCAGGTACTCACCCAGCCCGTCGAAACGCCCCACCACGTCCGAGCCCAGCATGAAGCGGTCCGGATACCGTTCCACCAGCTTTAGCCAACGGCGAACCGGCTTGCCGTCGGTGTCCAGCAGATAGGGTTTCAGCACGCTCCACGACAAGTCGATGTAGAGGTTTGGATAGGCCCCGAGAAGCCGGTCCAGAGTGGGCAGGAGGAACTCCATCTTCGTCTGGTGACGGTGTATTTCCATGCTGGAGCCTGCATGGGCCCAGATGAAGCGCACATGGGGATGATTGCGCAGTGGCTCCTCCACTTCCTGCAAGTAGAGCGGGTTGCGCTCGCGCTTGGAGGTGATATTCGAGTGCAGCAGCACCGGCAGGTCGTACTCGGCCGCCAGATGATAGATGCGGGTCATGGCCTCATTGTTGGCGCGTGGCGTGTCGCCATCGATCAGGGCCGTGAGGTCGTCGTGACGGGTGAACACTTCACCGATGCCCTGCCAGAGCCCTGGGTCCAGCTCCAGCATTCGGCGAATGTGCGCATCGGAATTCTTGTCGTTAGGGTTGAAGCCACTCAGGAAAGGGTGGAAGCGCTTGCGCTGCTCGGCGGGCAGTTGCTTCACCGCAGCGGCCACTTGCACATCCGTGGCGCTGTACCAGTAGGCACCGGCATCGTCCCCGGCGTAGTAACGCGGCCGCTTGGGCTCGTCCTCGTGCCACTTCTTGGCCACCGGAATGCCGGAAATCATCACATGGTCGATGTTTGCCTTGTCCATCGCCTTCACCAATGACTTCATTCCATCGCTTTCCTGGAAGAAATCCACGTAATGGAGATGGGCATCGCTGAAGCGATACTCACGCGCTTCGCCCGGCATGGTGACCGCCAGCAGCAGCGCGGCAAGACTGGTCCTCAGTCGGTACAAGACACTTCCTCCGGAAAAGCTGAGCGACTGTAGACCGGCTTCGGTGCGCGTGCGTTCAACGCGCGTGCCCTGCTGCCGGCCGTCGCCCTTTGCGTTAGCCTAGCCGGGACTCGATCCGTCCATCGGCCAGGAGGCCCTCCATGACTATCCGTCTCACCCGTGATTCCGCCATCGGCACCCGCCAGCGCATCGAACTGGACGGCAAGGCACCTCTGTTCACCGACCTGCCGACCGAGCTGGGTGGCGCAGGTGCAGACCCTGAGCCGCATGACTACTTCGATGCAGCCCTGGGCAGCTGCAAGGCGCTGACCGTGACCTACTACGCCCAGAAGAACGGCATCCCGCTGACGGGGGTGGACGTCGACGTTACCCGCGACGACAGCGAAGAACGCAAGGGCCACTATCGGCTGGATGTGAAGTTGACCCTGCGCGGCGCCCTCACCGATGAGGAGCGCGCCACCCTGCTGCGTATCGCTGACAAGTGCCCGGTACACAAGCTGATGACCCAGGTGGAAGTAAGCATCGCAACGCGCCTTGCCGAAGGCGACTTCAGTCAGTAAACCCTGTAGGAATCCTGAGCATGAGCATCCTCATCATCCGACCCCGCGCCGAAGAAGTCGCCGGGCAACCCATCCTCCGTCCGTTACCTTCGGCCCAGTGCCGTAGCGTCGGACCCTTCGTGTTCTTCGATCACATGCTGGAGGCCGACTATGCGCCGGGGACGGGTATGGATGTGCGCCAGCATCCGCATATCGGCCTGTCCACCCTCACCTACCTGTTCGAAGGCGAACTACAACACAAGGACAGCCTGGGGTCTGACCAGTTGGTGAAACCGGGCGATGTCAGCTGGATGACGGCCGGCCGCGGCGTCGCCCATGTCGAGCGCACGCCGGCGAACCTGCTGGCCAGCGGCTCCCGTGCCCATGGCCTTCAAGTATGGCTGGCCCTGCCCAAGGCCTTCGAGGACTGCGAACCCAGCTACAGCCATCACCCGGCATCCAGCCTGCCTCAACAGGAAGCACTCGGCGCGCGTATACGCCTGATCGCCGGAACGGGCTTCTGCCTGGAATCACCCGTACCGGTGCTCTCCCCTACCCTCTACGCCGATCTGCAACTGGAAGCCGGCGCCACGCTGACCATCCCTTGCGAACATCCCCAGCGCGCGCTGTACCTGCTGGAGGGTGAAGCCTTGCTGGACGAGCAGACGCTGGAGCCACGCAGCCTGGTGGTTTTGCCCGAAGGCGAGGAGTTTGTGCTTGCCGCATGTAGCAGCTGCCAACTGGTGATGATCGGTGGTGCTCCGTTGGATGGTCCGAGGAGGATGAACTGGAACTTCGTATCCAGCAGCCCCGAGCTGATCGAAAACGCGCGCAGCCGTTGGGCAGCCGGCGACTGGCCGACCGTGCCGGGCGAGACCAGCCGCATCGAACTGCCGCGCTGATCGGCTCGCCCTGCACCTGTTTGGGCCTCGCCCCTAAACGAAGACCTCGTCCAGCAGCGCATACATTGCGGTGAATGCGCGCCGCGATACCTTTTCGTTGTACTGCGCGGTTCCCGGGTTGTTGGCGGCAGGATCGGTGAACGAATGCACCGCGCCGCCAAAGCTCAGTAATTGCCAATCCACGCCCGCCTCCCCCATCTCCCTGGCAAACGCCGGCAGTTGCTCACGGGGTACCAGCGGGTCTTGGGCGCCATCCAGCACCAGCACGGCGCCCTGGATATTGCGGGCATCATCGGGGTTCGGGGTATCCAGTGCGCCATGAAATGACACGGCAGCCTTGAGCGGCGCTCCAGCCCGGGCCAGCTCCAGCGCACAGGTGCCGCCAAAGCAGAAACCGAAAGCCGCCAGCCGTGTGCCATCCGCCGGCGCCAATTCCTGGCTGCGCAAAGCGTCAAGGGCCACTAGCAGGCGTCGACGCAGCAACGCGCGATCCTGCTTGAGCGGCAGCATGGCGGCGCTGGCCTCCGCGGTACTCGCCGGCCTCACCGTCGCCCCATAAATATCGACCAGCAACACGCGAAAACCCCGGCCGGCCACCTGGCTGGCCAGCTCGCGCGCACCATCGCTGACACCGAACCAATTGGGCGCCATCAACAGCCCGGGACGCGGGGCCATGTCAGCCGCGTCGAACAATAGGCAGCCTTCGAATGCCAGGCCATCGACGGTATAGCCAAGCGACCGGGACTGGATTTGCGTCATGGATTACCTTGCTCCGGTAAAGACTTCATCGAACAGGTCGTTCATGGCCTGGTAGGCCCGTGCGGCGACCTTGGGATTGTATTCATTGCGACCCGGCACATTGGCCTCGCGATCGGTAAAGGAATGCACCGCACCGCCGTAGCTGACCAATTGCCAGTCTGCCTTCGCGGCCGTCATTTCGGCGCTGAAGGCATCCACCTGATCCTTGGGTACCGCTGGATCGTCGGCGCCATGCAGCACCAGCACCGGTGCGCGAATATTGCGGGCATCGGCCGGATTGGGGGTATCGAGGTTGCCATGGAAGGATACGAAGCCCTTCAGCGGAGCCCCTGAACGCGCCAGTTCAAGCACGCTGCCACCACCGAAGCAGAACCCGATCGCACCGAGGCTCGCCACGTCCAGCGGCACTTTCTCGCCCTGCTTGCGGAGTACCTCCACACCGGCCTGGGCGCGCTTGCGCATCAATGGACGATCGCCACGCACGGCAGCAGCCGCAGCCTTTGCCTCTTCCGGATTGCTCGGTCGGATGCCCTTGCCGTACATGTCGGCGATGAAGATCACATAGCGTTGTCCGGCAATCTCCTTGGCCTGTTCAGCTGCAGCCGGCGTCACTCCAAGCCAGTTGGGCACCATCATCAAGCCGGGTCGCGGCGTCTTCACGGTATCGTCGTAGACCAGCGTGCCCTCGAAGGCCTTGCCATCGATCTCATAGGGAACCGCCTGGGTGACCATAGCCGCCCAGGCGGGGCCGGTGAATGCGAACAACAGCGAAGAAAGCAGCAAACGGTTCATGGAGTGCTCTCCTTTCCTGGGGAAATGACCAAGGTTAGACAGTCCTGTGGCGCAAACCGTCCTACCGCTTTCATTGCCTGGAATTTCAGCCTGGCCCGATGTGTGGCATTCATTCGCCAAGGGCGACGCAGCTACACCAAGACGCTGCTTGTCGTACCTGCGATCCGGTTGGCGAGTGAACTCGACCCAAGAAGAGCCGGCGTTAATCCCGGACAAAGAAAAGGCCCGCATTTGCGGGCCTTTTCCTTACCTTCCAACAGTCAAGCGGAGAGCTCCACCAGCAGCTTGTTCAGGCGACGCACGTAGGCAGCCGGGTCCTTCAGGCTGTCGCCTGCGGCCAGGGCAGCCTGGTCGAAGAGGATGTGCGACAGCTCGCCGAAGCGGTCCTCGTCCTGCTCGCCATCGAGCTTCTCGATAAGCGGGTGGGCCGGGTTGATCTCGAATATCGGCTTGGAGTCCGGTACTTTCTGGCCGCTGGCTTCGAGGATCTGGCGCATCTGCAGGCCCAGGTCCTGTTCGCCGATGGCGAGGATCGCCGGAGAGTCGGTCAGGCGGTGCGACACGCGCACTTCCGAGACTTCTTCACCCAGCGCGGTCTTGAGACGCTCGATGAGCCCCTCCTTGGTCTTGGCGACTTCTTCCTGGGCCTTCTTGTCCTCTTCCGAGTCCAGCTTGCCGAGGTCGAGATCGCCACGTGCGACGTCAACGAAGCCCTTGCCGTCGAAGTCGGAGAGGTAGCTCATCAGCCATTCGTCGATGCGGTCGGTGA
The DNA here is from genome assembly GCF_036328175.1 of Pseudomonas sp. JS3066. Classification (NCBI taxonomy): domain Bacteria; kingdom Pseudomonadati; phylum Pseudomonadota; class Gammaproteobacteria; order Pseudomonadales; family Pseudomonadaceae; genus Pseudomonas; species Pseudomonas sp. JS3066. The sequence goes on along the minus strand of NZ_CP143312.1, from coordinate 1,811,919 downwards.
GCAGCAGCACTTCGATGCCTTTCTTACGGAAGACTTCCAGGTGCGGGCTGTTCTTCACCTGCGAATAGCTCTCGCCAGTGAGGTAGTAGATCTTGTCCTGGCCTTCCTTCATGCGACCGATATAGTCGGCCAGGGAAACGCTCTGCTCGCCCGAATCGTCGCTGGTGGCAGCGAAACGCAGCAGGCCGGCGATCTTCTCCTTGTTGGCGAAATCCTCCGCCGGACCTTCCTTCAGCACCTGGCCGAAGTTCTTCCAGAAGCCCTTGTATTGCTCGGGTTCGTTCTTCGCCAGCTTCTCCAGCATGTCCAGCACACGCTTGGTCAGCGCCGACTTCATGGAGTCGATCACCGGACCGGACTGCAGGATTTCGCGGGAAACGTTCAGCGACAGGTCGTTGGAGTCCACCACGCCCTTGATGAAGCGCAGGTAGAGCGGCAGGAACTGGTCAGCCTGGTCCATGATGAACACGCGTTGCACGTAGAGCTTCAGACCACGCGGCGCCTCGCGGTGATAGAGGTCGAACGGTGCACGGGCCGGGACGTAGAGCAGCGAAGTGTATTCCAGCTTGCCCTCAACCTTGTTGTGGCTCCAGGACAGCGGATTCTCGAAGTCGTGGGCGACGTGCTTGTAGAACTCCTGGTACTCCTCGTCCTTCACGTCGGTGCGCGGACGGGTCCAGAGCGCACTGGCGCGGTTGACGGTTTCCCACTCCTGCTCGGCCGGCGCATCCTCACCGTGATGCTCCTTCGGCAACTCGATGGGCAGGGCGATGTGGTCCGAGTATTTCTTGATGACGTTGCGCAGGCGCCAGCCGTCGGCAAACTCTTCTTCGCCGCTCTTCAGGTGCAGGACGATACGGGTGCCGCGTTCGGCCTTGTCGATGGTGGCGATGTCGAACTCGCCTTCGCCTTGAGACGACCAGTGAACACCTTCGGTGGCAGCCAGGCCGGCGCGACGGGTGAACACGTCGACCTTGTCGGCAACGATGAACGCGGAATAGAAGCCCACGCCGAACTGGCCGATAAGGTGGGAATCCTTCTTCTGGTCGCCGGAGAGGTTCTTCAGGAAGTCGGCAGTCCCGGACTTGGCGATGGTGCCCAGGTGCGCGATCACCTCGTCACGGCTCATGCCGATGCCGTTGTCCTCTAGGGTGACGGTGCGAGCCTCCTTGTCGAAGCTGACTCGGATCTTCAGCTCGGCGCCCCCTTCCAGCAGCGCGGGCGTTGCCAGCGCTTCGAAGCGCAGCTTGTCGGCTGCGTCGGAGGCGTTGGAAATCAACTCGCGGAGGAAGATTTCCTTGTTGGAATACAGGGAATGGATCATCAGGTGAAGCAGTTGCTTCACCTCGGTCTGGAAGCCCAGGGTTTCTTTTTGAGTTTCCACACTCATGGTCGTCTTACTCCACGTGGATGGCTAGAGCCGCTTACAGCGGCGGATCACATCCAGATGGGGCCTTAGACAAGGATTTCAAGTGCTTAGCGAAAGCGGAAGGAACCTCGCTCTCGATACATCACAGGCTGGGTGTCACTCGGCATGCCCGCAAGCGGTGCCCAGCCTGGCCAGCGATGCTCGCCAGAGCGGCGCTTCCGTCCGGACTCAGGGTTCGAGCAGCTCGACGTGGGATACCTCGTCGAGATCGAAGCTGAAGCTGGCAGCCCCTGCCCCACCGAGGTTGCGACGAATCAGGACGCGGCCGTCACGATCCAGGCCGGCGAAGCGGCCTTCGGCGGTGCTACCGCGTACCGTGTACACGCGCATGCTGAGCTCCTGGTACTCGCCGGGGTCGCTCAGCAAGCGTTGCAGGGAGAAGCGCAGGCGGCGATCCAACGGACCCGCGCTGTCCGCCTGTGGCGCAGGCTCCTGCGCCTCGCCCGACGCCTGGGCGTCTGCGCTGGACACTGCCAACGGCGGGAAACTGTCACGACCCACGCGCCAGCCCCGGCTCTCGCTCTTTACCAGCTGAAGTGACAGGTGCTGGCTCTGGCCGTCGACACGAGCTTCCACCTCGACGTCCAACTCACGTGCCGGCAGGCTGACGGATGGCAGCTGGGCCAGTTCGACATCGCGGGTGACGAATCGACGTTGCAAGTAATCGCGGATCACATAGGCCAGCGTATCGCGCGAGTCGAAGGTCGTATCCACCAGGCCGTCGCGGTAGCGCAGGCGGTCGGTGAAGACTTCAAGGTGGCCGGAAAGCGTGGTCGCGAATTTCGGTGGTAGCACCAGGTGGAAGTCACCCGCCAAGCGATTCGGTGCGACCGGCTGAAGATCGAGGTGCAGCGTGTAGCCGCGGGGGATGCGCCGGGCTTCGGGCAGTTCCTGCTCTGGCAGCAGCCAACTGATTTCCACTTCCGGCTGCGGGCCGGCATCTTTGGGCAGCACATCCAGGCGCAGAGCCCCCTGCGGCTGGTTGCCCACACGGATGGTGAGCTCGCGACGGGCGTAGAAGTCCTGGCCCTCACGCAGGCTGAGAACTCCATCCACCAGTTCGGCTTGAAGCGGAGCGAAGCGCTGCCCGTTGAGTTCGCCTTTGATGCGGATATCCAGCTCGGAAACCGTCTGCTGCTCGTCAGCCAGCCAGCGCAAGCTGAAGATCGCCTGCAGTCGCTCCGGGTCCTGCGCGGCGAGCATGGTCAGGCCCACCACAAACGGTATGAAGCCCATGGCCCCGAAGGCCACGGCCTTTCGCGCGGTTCGCCAATGGTAGAGCACGTAGGCCACCGTCACCGGCGGCAGCAGGCTACCGAAGCCCCAGAAGAGGCTGGTACCGAACGCGAGCATCACCAGCCAGACGAGGCCGATGATGATCAGCAGCAGGCCACCAAGTATGAGTAACGCAACCATCGGGCTTTCCTTGTAAGCGACCGGACGCGCCTGGCACGCCTCAGGATTCGTCGACCTTGAAGTGGGCGCGCGCGGTGGCGATGGGTTCGGTCTGGGTGGTTTGCCAGGCAGTAATGGCGACGTTGGCGACACGGCGGCCTTGTCGCCAGACCTGGCATTGGACGTAGGTGTCACGATAGTGCCCGGCGCGTAGGTAATCTATCGAGAAGTCGATGATTTTGGGCATATGTGGCGTGCCCATGAACATCAGCAGATGGAGCATCGCGGCGTGCTCCATGAAGCCGGCGATCACACCGCCATGGATAGCTGGCAGGGTCGGATTGCCGATGTTGTCCTTGTTCGCCGGCAGGCGGAACACCATGTCATCCCCCAGGCGCAGGCATTCCATGCCGATCAGCTTGGCGTAGGGAATAAGGCACACCAGCGAGTCGTAATCGTTCTTCTCGTGGGCTTCGCGCACCAGGGCATTCAGATCGAGGCTCATGCCGCACCTCCCTGCTTCAGCTGTCCGGGCTTACCCATCCGCATGAATGCGCCCACCACGTGGGCGATGGGCTGGGTCGGGTCGTCCTGGTAGGCATAGCCTCGGGTGAAGATGATGTTGGGAGTAACCCGGTAGCACTCGGCAAAGCCAAAGACATCTTTGTGCGGCTCGGCCGGATGCATGTAGTCGATGCGCAGGTCCAGGGTCGGACAGATCTCGAACTCCGGCAGCACGCAAACGGTCGAAATGCCGCAGGTGGTGTCCATAAGAGTGGTAATAGCGCCACCATGGATCACGCCCGTTTCCGGATTGCCTATGATCTGCGCGCTGTAGGGTAGGCGCAGGGTCAGGCCCTGGGGAGTGGCTTCGTGCACGCTGAGACCGAGCACCTGGCAATGGCGCAGCACGGCAAGAAAGCGCTGCGCCCGTTCGATGAGGGTGTTGTCCGTCATGACTGCAACCTTGGCGGAATATGAGCAAGGAGGCGAATCATACCCTGCCCCACCTGCTTCCGCCGTGGGAGACCGCCCAGTCATGCTTTTTGCAATTAGTGCGGAACTTAGAAACCGGTCATAAACTCCAACGGCTATCGATGAGGAAAAGCCACACATGGAGGCTCAATGATGAAGAAAACCCTGTCTCTCGCCCTGCTCCTGGCTGCAAGCCTTGGTCTCGCCGCCTGCGACAAGAAGGAAGAGGCTCAGGCACCGGCTGCCCCGGCAACCGAATCCCAGCCGAGCGCACCGGCAACCGCGCCGACTCCGGCACCGGCTCCCGAGGCCGCACCGGCTCCCAGCGAACCTGCTCCGGCCGCTCCGGACACCGCGCCGACCGAGGAAAAGAGCCAGTAAGCTCCCGGCAGCAGAAACCACAAGGCCCGCATTTGTGCGGGCCTTGTCGTATCCAAGGGTATCAAAGCGCGGGGCTGAGCATCAGCAACAGGCAGCAAATCAGGCCGACGGCCCAGACCAGGCTGCGCGGGCTGGCATTGTCATTCCAGTAGAGGAACAGGTACAGGACCCGCGAGACGATGAAGATGATCGCCAGCAGGTCGACGAACCAACCGTGGGTCTGGGTGACGTGCGCCATGAGCACACCCGCGGCGAACAGCGGGAACATCTCGATGCTGTTCTGATGCGCCGCCACCGCTCGTGCGCCAAAACCCGTAAGCCGTGCCTGCTGCGCGCGCGGGTGATGATTGTCGTAGCCCCTGCCCTCCTCCCGCATGGCTTTGGCCACAGGAATCTTCGCCAGGTAGATGAGCAAGGCGGCAAAGAACAGGCACCAGAACGGAATACTCATTCGACTTTCTCCTTGGGCGCTTCCAGCGCCTGGGTCGGCGTATAGACCATCACATCCAGCACATCGGAATGGAATTCGCGCCGGTACAGCACCAGTACAACGCCGGTGGTCACAATCACGAAGAACCAGGGATTGATGAACCACGCCAGCATAGCCAGGCCGAAATAGTAGCTGCGCAGGCCGAAGTTGAACTGGTTTGCCGCCAGCGAAATGACACGGGCAGTTCGCTCTGCAAAGGCCTTTCTTTCCTGTTCGCTGACATGCTTCTCACCAATCATCGGCGCCGATCCCACGAGGATGGCGGCAAAGTTGTACTGACGCATGCACCAACTGAAGGTGAAGAAGGCATAGACGAAAACCACTGCCAGGCCCAGCAGCTTGAGTTCGGAGATGCCGCGGCTGGCGGGCTGCACGAACGGAAGGTCGGCCAGCACCGATACAGCACGGTCTGTGGATCCCAGCACGGTAAGGATGCCGGCCAGGATGATCAAGGTGCTGGAGGCGAAGAAAGACGCGTTGCGCTCCAGGTTGCCAATCACACTGGCATCGGCGATGCGGTTGTCACGTAGCAGCAGACGGCGCATCCAGTCCTCTCGATAAAGGTGAAGGACCGACGCCAGGCAGGCGGTATCCCTCCCCTTCCATATGGCGTAACGGGTGTATCCCACCCAACAGGTGATGAACCAGAGGATGGCCACCAAGTGAGGCCAATTGCGCAGGATCGTGGACATGCGAATTCCTTTTAAGAACACGACCGATTATAGCGACCCGCAAGCACGTCCCTGCAGCTTCTAATGGATGCTTATGGCAACAAAAAGGCCGCCCTGAGGCGGCCTTTCTCGCGGAGACGGTTTCAGGCGGCCACTTCCACCGGCTTACCCAGAAGGCGATCACAGAAGCTGGCCACGGCCAATGCGGCGACAGCGGGCAGCAACCACGCAAGGCCTTGCTCGGACAGCGGCAGATGGGACAGCCACTGCGGCATCCAGCCGGCCAGCTCAGCACCCTTGAGCGCGTCGATCAGGCCGAACAGCAGCGACACCAGCATCACCGGCGCCACCACGCGACCCGGCGAGTGCCACAGGCCCCAGCAGAAACTAAGCGCGACCAACACGATGCACGGCGGATAGATCGCCGTGAGCACCGGCACCGAAACCTGGATCAGCTTGGTCAAGCCGAGGTTAGATACCAGCAGGCTGAAGACGGCCAGGATGATTACCAGGCTGCGGTAGGAAAGCGGCAGAAGGCGGCTGAAGTACTCTGCACAAGCGCAGGTCAGACCGACCGCCGTTACCAGGCACGCCAGGGAAATCAGCAGTGCAAGGAAGGTACTGCCGAGGTTGCCGAAGGTGTGCTGCACATAGGCATGCAGCACCGCTGCACCGTTGGCGGCTTCACCGGCGATGCCATGGCTGTTGGCCCCCAGGCGGAACAGGCTGATGTACACCAGCGCCAGGCCCACACCGGCGATCAGGCCAGCGATGATCGCGTAGCGAGTAATCAGGCGCGGCGACTCGACGCCACGAGAGCGGATGGCATTGACGATGACAATACCGAACACCAGTGCACCCAAGGTGTCCATGGTCAGGTAGCCATTGATGAAGCCCTGGGAGAACGGGGCGGCCTGGTAGGCCGGGGTGGCATCACCGATATCACCCATCGGCAGCATGAACGCAGCAATGCCGAGGATAGCCAGAGCGATGATCTTCATCGGCGCAAGCACGCGACCAACAGTGTCCAGCAGGCGGCCCGGGTAGAGGGAAACCGCGAGGACCACCAGGAAGTAGACCAGGCTGTAGGCGAACAAAGCCACCGGTGTATCGCCGGTCAAGGGCGCCAGGCCCACTTCGAAGGAAACGGTGGCGGTACGCGGAGTCGCGAACAGCGGGCCAACCGAGAGGTAGCAGACTGCCGCCAGCAATACGCCGGCCGTTTTTCCGATCGGGCTGCTGAGGGAGTCCATGGCACCACCGACCTTGGCCAGTGCGATCACCGTCACGACCGGAAGACCAACCGCGGTGATCAGGAAGCCCAGGGCCGCCATCCAGACATGGGGACCGGACTGCAGGCCAACGATAGGAGGGAAGATGATATTGCCGGCCCCGACGAACAGGGCGAATGTCATAAAGCCAAGTGCCAGGATGTCCTGGCCTTTCAAGGATTTCATTGGGGAATTACCACATCGCTGAAACAGGGTTTACCGAAGGGGTTTCCCGATTGGGTCGGGGGAAACGTCATCCATCCGTTTGGGATTGATCGCTAGTGCCCGACCTTCGCCCTTGTGGAGCATGGTGAGCGGCACGGTTGCAACCCTACTGATTTTACCGGGTGCAACGCCTGACGTGGATCAGGTTGTCGGAGTAGCAACCGTTTCTGTCGCTTGCCCGACAGGCGGTTGCACTTTCTCGAGAAAAGGTTGCACCCATAACGACAAAGGCCACCCGAGGGTGGCCTTTGTTGGGAGCATCAAGTCGCCTTAGGCGTTCTTGACTTCCCAGCCGGTCAGCTCGGCCAGGGCCTTGCCAATGTCGGCCAGGGAACGCACGGTTTTCACACCAGCGTCCTGCAGGGCGGCGAACTTCTCGTCCGCGGTGCCCTTGCCACCAGAGATGATGGCGCCGGCGTGGCCCATGCGCTTGCCGGGCGGTGCAGTCACACCAGCGATGTAGGACACCACCGGCTTGGTGACATTGGCCTTGATGAAGGCAGCAGCTTCTTCTTCAGCGGAACCGCCGATTTCGCCGATCATGACGATGGCTTCGGTCTGCGGGTCTTCCTGGAACAGCTTCAGGATGTCGATGAAGTTGGAGCCCGGGATCGGGTCACCGCCGATGCCCACGCAGGTGGACTGGCCGAAGCCGGCATCGGTGGTCTGCTTCACGGCTTCATAGGTCAGGGTGCCGGAACGCGACACGATGCCTACCTTGCCCGGCAGGTGGATGTGACCCGGCATGATGCCGATCTTGCACTCGCCGGGAGTGATCACGCCCGGGCAGTTCGGGCCGATCAGGCGTACGCCCAGCTCGTCACACTTGACCTTGGCGTCCAGCATGTCGAGGGTCGGAATGCCTTCGGTGATGCAAACGATCAGCTTGATGCCGCCGTTGGCCGCTTCCAGAATGGAGTCCTTGCAGAAGGGAGCCGGAACGTAGATCACCGAAGCTTCGGCGCCAGTGGCTTCAACCGCTTCCTTGACGGTGTTGAACACCGGCAGGCCCAGGTGAGTGGTGCCGCCCTTGCCGGGGGTCACGCCGCCAACCATCTTGGTGCCGTAGGCGATGGCTTGTTCAGAGTGGAAAGTACCTTGGCTACCGGTGAAGCCCTGGCAGATGACTTTGGTGTCTTTGTTGATCAGGACGCTCATTACTTGCCCTCCGCCGCGGCCTTGACGACTTGCTGTGCAGCGTCGGTCAGGCTGGTCGCCGCGATGATGTTCAGACCGCTCTCGGCCAGTACCTTGGCACCGAGGTCAGCGTTGTTGCCTTCCAGACGAACCACGACCGGAACCTTCACGCCTACTTCCTTCACGGCACCGATGATGCCTTCGGCGATCATGTCGCAGCGGACGATACCGCCGAAGATGTTCACCAGAACGGCTTGCACGTTGCTGTCGGAGAGGATGATCTTGAACGCTTCGGTCACGCGCTCTTTGGTCGCGCCGCCGCCAACGTCAAGGAAGTTGGCCGGCTTGCCGCCGTGGAGGTTGACGATGTCCATGGTACCCATGGCCAGGCCGGCACCGTTGACCATGCAGCCAATGTTGCCTTCCAGGGCTACGTAGTTCAGTTCCCACTTCTGCGCATGGGCTTCACGAGCGTCGTCCTGGGACGGGTCGTGCATGGCGCGCAGCTTGGGCTGACGGTACATGGCGTTGCTGTCGATATTGATCTTGGCGTCCAGGCAGTGCAGGTTGCCGTCTGCCTTGATTACCAGCGGGTTCACTTCCAGCAGGGCCAGGTCGTAGTCCTGGAACAGCTTGGCCAGGCCAACGAAGATGTGGGTGAACTGCTTGACCTGGTCACCTTCCAGGCCCAGCTGGAATGCCAGCTCGCGGCCCTGGTACGGCTGAGCACCGACCAGCGGGTCGATGGTGGCCTTGAGGATCTTCTCGGGGGTGTCGTGAGCTACTTTCTCGATGTCCACGCCACCTTCGGTGGAAGCCATGAACACGATACGGCGGCTGGAACGATCTACCACGGCGCCCAGGTACAGTTCCTTGGCGATGTCGGTGCAGGATTCAACCAGGATTTTGCTGACCGGCTGACCATTGGCATCAGTCTGATAGGTCACCAGGCGCTTGCCCAGCCAGTTGGCGGCGAAGGCCTTGGCATCTTCCTTGCTCTTGACCAGCTTCACGCCGCCCGCTTTACCGCGGCCGCCAGCGTGGACCTGAGCTTTGACAACCCATTCGCTGCCACCGATTTTTTCGCAGGCTTCTGCGGCTTCTTCCGGGGTGTCTACGGCAAAGCCCTTGGATACGGGCAGGCCGTATTCAGCGAACAGCTGCTTACCCTGATACTCGTGGAGATTCATGCTTGTCTACCGTCTTCGTTTAGGTATTGCGCATTTCGGCGCTGCATTCGTGGTGCCGCGCCACCTGTGACTGCAGTTGAAGGCAGTCCGGCGGGCTTTCCGCGGTGAGCTGCTGCCTTGTCGGCCGCAACTCACGACGGGCAACCCGCCGTGGTTCCGGATCCTGCACTGGCCACTTGCGCGGTCTGTGCAGGAGGTCTTGCTCAGCGCTTCTTGCGGTTGGCGATGTGGATGGCGTGGCCATTCACAGCGAGGGCCGCTTCGTGCAGCGCTTCGGACAGGGTCGGGTGCGAGAAGACCATCATGCCCAGGTCTTCGGCACTGGTGCCGAATTCCATGCCGATGGCACCTTGCTGGACCAGTTCGGCAGCGCTCGGGCCAATTACGTGGACGCCCAGCACACGGTCGGTCTTGGCATCGGCGATCACCTTGACGAAACCAGCGGTGTCGTTGGCAGCCATGGCACGACCGCTGGCGGCGAACGGGAAGGTGCCGACGTTGATTTCAACGCCTTCGGCCTTCAGGGTCTGCTCGGTCTTGCCGACCCACGCGATTTCCGGGTGGGTGTAGATGACCGACGGGATCAGGTCGTAGTTCATCTGGGCTTTATGGCCGGCGATGCGCTCGGCGACCATGATGCCCTCTTCCGAGGCCTTGTGGGCCAGCATGGCGCCACGTACCACGTCGCCGATGGCGTAAACGCCCGGAACGCTGGTCTTGCAATGGTCATCGACGAAGATGAAGCCGCGCTCGTCCAGGGTAACGCCGCTGTCGGCAGCCAGCAGATCGGTGGTTACCGGGCGACGGCCCACGGCCACGATCAGCTTGTCGAAGGTTTCCTTCTGCTCGCCGTTGGCGTCGGTGAAGTTCACAGTGACCTGCTTCTTCTTCACTTCGGAACCGGTCACGCGGGCACCCAGACGAATCTTCAGGCCTTGCTTGGTGAGGACCTTCAGGGCTTCCTTGGAAACCTGCTCGTCAGCGGCCGGGAGGAACTTGTCCAGTGCTTCGATGACGGTCACTTCAGCACCCAGGCGAGCCCAGACGGAACCCAGCTCAAGGCCGATGACGCCGGCGCCGATAACGCCCAGCTTCTTCGGAACGGCCTGGAAGTCCAGCGCACCGGTGGAGTCGACGATCACGTCCTGGTCAACCGGGGCCGGCGGGATGTCTACCGGCTTGGAGCCGGAAGCGAGGATCACGTTCTCGGCTTCGACGATCTGCACCTTGCCGTCGGAACCAGTGACTTCGACCTGCTTGTTGGCCAGCAGCTTGCCGTGGCCTTCCAGCAGGGTGACGCCGTTGGCCTTGAACAGGGTAGCGACGCCGCCGGTCAGGTTCTTAACGATGGTGTTCTTGCGACCGACCATGGCAGGAACGTCGATGGTGACGCCCTTGGCTTCGATGCCATGGATTTTGAAGCCCTCGTGGGCCTCATGGTACTTGTAGGAGCTGTCCAGCAGCGCCTTCGACGGAATGCAGCCGACGTTCAGGCAGGTGCCGCCCAGTGCGGTCTTGCCTTCCTTGTCCTGGTACTTCTCGATGCAGGCGGTTTTCAGGCCGAGCTGAGCTGCCTTGATAGCGGCAACGTAGCCGCCGGGGCCCGCACCAATCACTACCACGTCGAATTTCTGGGTCATAACTCATTCCTTCTCATATGAAACCGGACGGCCCCTGTAAGGGGGGCCGCCGTAAAGAGAGACTGCTGATCAGATGTCCAGCAGCAGACGAGCCGGGTCTTCCAGCAGGTTTTTGATGGTCACCAGGAAGCTTACAGCTTCCTTGCCATCGATCAGGCGGTGGTCGTAGGACAGAGCCAGGTACATCATCGGGCGGATAACAACCTGACCGTTGATGGCCATCGGGCGCTGGATGATGTTGTGCATGCCAAGGATGGCGGCCTGCGGCGGGTTGACGATCGGGGTCGACATCATCGAGCCGAAGGTGCCGCCGTTGGTGATGGTGAAGGTGCCACCAGTCATCTCGTCGATGGACAGCTTGCCCTCACGAGCCTTCTTGCCGAAGGTCGCGATGCCATTCTCGACTTCGGCCAGGCTCATCAGCTCAGCATTGCGCAGGACCGGAACCACCAGGCCACGGTCGCTGGAAACGGCTACGCCGATGTCCTGATAGCCGTGGTAGACGATGTCGTTGCCGTCGATGGAAGCGTTGACCGCCGGGAAGCGCTTCAGCGCCTCGACGGAGGCCTTGACGAAGAAGGACATGAAGCCCAGGCGCACGCCGTTGTGGGTCTTCTCGAACAGGTCCTTGTACTTCGAACGCAGCGCCATGACTTCGGTCATGTCGACTTCGTTGAAGGTGGTCAGCATGGCCATGGTGGACTGGGCTTCGACCAGACGCTCGGCGACCTTGGCACGCAGGCGGGTCATCGGTACGCGCTTCTCGACGCGGTCGCCAGCGGCGAAGACCGGAGCCTCGGCAGCCGGGGCTGCGGGCTTGGCGGCCGGGGCAGCGGCAGGAGCGGATTTCTTGGCTTCGACAGCGGCAACCACGTCTTCCTTGGTCACGCGACCGCCTTTGCCAGTGCCGGCGATGCTGTTCGGGTCAATGCCGTTCTCTTCAGCCAGCTTGCGGGCGGCCGGGGAAAGGATGGCGTCGTCGGCAGCAGCTGCTGCCGGAGCAGCAGCCTGGGCCGCGGGAGCGGCTGCCGGAGCAGCAGCGGCCGGGGCGGCGGCAGCGGCGCCGGCGTTCAGCTTGCCGAGCAGCTCGCCGCTGAGCACGGTGTCGCCCTCGTTCTTGACGATTTCAGCCAGGACGCCATCGGTTTCAGCGAGGACTTCCATGACCACCTTGTCAGTTTCGATGTCGACGATCAGTTCGTCACGCTTGACCGCATCGCCCGGCTTCTTGTGCCAGGTAGCCACGGTGCCGTCGGCAACCGATTCCGGGAAAGTGGGGGCTTTGATCTCGATAGCCATTATTCAGGGTTCCTATCTAATTCGGTTTCTTCAGCGCGAAGGCGTTAAACAGTAAAGGCATCTTGCAGCAGTTTTTCCTGCTGCTCAGCGTGCATGGAGGCGTAGCCGCAAGCCGGAGCTGCAGAACCTTCACGACCCGCGTACTCGAGGAACAGCCCTTTCTTGTGGGCTGCCGCGACGCGACGCATGTGGTGCTGGCTGCAGTACCAGGCGCCCTGGTTCATCGGCTCTTCCTGGCACCAGACGATGTGCTTGAGGTTCTTGTACGGAGCCAGAACCTCGGCCAGATCGTCCTCGGGGAACGGATACAGCTGCTCGATACGCACGATGGCGATATCTTCGCGGCCTTCGGCGCGACGCTTCTCCAGCAGGTCGTAGTAGACCTTGCCGCTGCACAGGATCAGGCGGTCGACCTTCTTCGGCTCGATCGCATCAATCTCGCCAATGACGGTCTGGAACGAGCCTTCCGCCAGATCTTCCAGGGTCGAGATGGCCAGCTTGTGGCGCAGCAGGGACTTCGGAGTAAGGGCAACCAGCGGCTTGCGCAGCGGGCGGATCACCTGGCGACGCAGCATGTGGTAGACCTGCGCCGGGGTAGTCGGTACGCAAACCTGGATGTTGTGCTCGGCGCACAGTTGCAGGTAGCGCTCCAGACGCGCGGAGGAGTGCTCCGGTCCCTGGCCTTCGTAGCCGTGCGGCAGCAGCATGGTCAGGCCGCACAGACGACCCCACTTGTGCTCGCCGCTGGTGATGAACTGGTCAACCACAACCTGGGCGCCGTTGGCGAAGTCACCGAACTGGGCTTCCCAGATCACCAGCGCGTTCGGCGTGGTGGTGGAGTAACCGTATTCGAATGCCAGCACGGCCTCTTCCGACAGGTAGGAGTCGTACAGATCGAACTTCGGCTGGTCAGCGAACAGGTGCTGCAGCGGCAGGTAGGTACTGGCGTCCTTCTGGCTGTGCAGCGCCGCATGGCGGTGCGAGAAGGTGCCGCGACCGACGTCCTGGCCGGTGATACGGACCGGATGGCCTTCGAACAGCAAGGTCGCGTAGGCCATGGTCTCGGCGTAGCCCCAGTTGATCGGCATCGCACCGGCGCCCATCTTCTGGCGGTCTTCGAGGATCTTGGCGACCTGGCGCTGGACCACGAAACCTTCCGGAATCTCCAGCAGCTTGGCGGAGAGTTCCTGAAGGGTCTTCAGCTCGAAGCTGGTGTCGTGGCGCGCGGTCCAGGCGTGCCCCAGGTACGGACGCCAGTCGACGAAGAGCTCCTTGTTGGGCTCCTTGACCAGACTCTTGACCACGTGCTGGCCGTTGTCCAAGGCAGTGCGGTACTCGTCGACCTTGGCCTGGATGGCGGCGGTGTCGAGCACACGGGACGAACTCAGGGCGTCGGCGTACAGCTCACGAGTGGTGCGCTGCTTGCTGATCTGCTGGTACATCAGCGGCTGGGTACCGTTCGGTTCGTCGGCTTCGTTGTGACCACGACGGCGATAGCAGACCAGGTCGATGACCACGTCACGCTTGAACTGCATGCGGTAATCGACAGCCAACTGGGTAACGAACAGTACGGCTTCCGGATCGTCGCCGTTTACGTGCAGGATCGGCGCCTGGATCATCTTGGCGACGTCGGTGCAGTACTCGGTGGAGCGCGAGTCTTCCGGACGGCTGGTGGTGAAACCAACCTGGTTGTTGATCACCAGATGAATGGTGCCGCCCGTCTTGTAGCCACGGGTCTGCGACATCTGGAAGGTTTCCATGACCACGCCCTGACCAGCGAAAGCGGCGTCGCCGTGGATGGAAATCGGCAGAACCTTGTCACCGCTCTTGTCCTGGCGACGGTCCTGGCGGGCACGAACGGAACCCTCGACCACCGGGGAAACGATTTCCAGGTGGGACGGGTTGAACGCTAGCGCCAGGTGAACTTCGCCGCCCGGGGTCATGACGTTGGAGGAGAAGCCCTGGTGGTACTTCACGTCACCGGAGGACAAGCCTTCGGTCTTCTTGCCTTCGAACTCGTCGAACAGGTCGCGCGGGTTCTTGCCGAAGGTGTTGACCAATACGTTCAGACGGCCGCGGTGAGCCATGCCGATGACGATTTCTTTCAGGCCGTAGGAGCCGGAGCGTTGGATGATCTCGTCCAGCAGAGGGATCAGGCTTTCGCCACCCTCCAGGCCGAAACGCTTGGTGCCCGGGTACTTGGTGCCCAGGTACTTCTCCAGCCCCTCGGCAGCGGTCAGACGCTCGAGCAGATGGCTCTGGACTTCCGGCGAGAACGCCGGACGGCCGCGCACGCTCTCCAGACGCTGCTGGAACCACTTGCGTTGCTCGGAATCGACGATGTGGGTGAACTCGGCACCGATGGTGCGGCAATACGTCTCGTTGAGGGTCTGCTGAATCTCACGCAGAGTAGCCTCTTCTTTGCCGATGTAGAGCTCACCAGTACGGAAGGTGGTATCGAGGTCGGCATCGGTCAGTCCGTAGTGACGGATCGACAGGTCAGCCGGAACCGGACGCTGCCACAGACCAAGCGGATCGAGCTTGGATGCCTGGTGGCCGCGCATGCGGAAAGCCTGGATCAAGCGCAGGACTTCTACCTGCTTCTTCTCGTGCTCACTGCTTACAGCGCCAGCGGAAACCGGCTGAGCGCGGCGCTGGTTCTTGGCGAGCAGGACGAAATGATCGCGGATGGTGGAGTGCGAAACGTCGGTGGCAAGATTGCCGTCGGTCGGCAGCTTCTGGAAGTAGGTGCGCCACTCTTCGGGCACAGCGTTGGGATCGTGCAGGTAGAGCTCATAGAGCTCCTCCACATATGCAGCGTTACCACCGGATAGGTGGGCACTGTTCCACATGCGCTGCATTTCGCTTTCTTGCATGCTTTGTCACCCTCGATAAGGGGACACCATCGGCATGGACACCACTAGGGCTTAAAAGTCCTGGCACAGCGACTTCGGTAAAGCCACCAAGGATCCCGCAGATAGTCCGGGCACCAGCCCGGTTGCCCCTGCTGGTCATCTATATATTTTTCAAATAAGGAACACGGCTTTGTGAGCTGCGTTCCTGGTTTTACTGCGACACCGGCCAGGCCGGTGTCGCAGGTGTTGCGGGTACAGCAATCGAATCAGGTACCGCTTTGCAGCAGCATGTTACGCACGTGACCGATCGCCTTGGTCGGGTTCAGTCCCTTCGGGCAAACGTTCACGCAGTTCATGATGCCGCGGCAACGGAACACGCTGAACGGATCGTCCAGCGCAGCCAGTCGCTCTTCGGTCTTGTTGTCGCGGCTGTCAGCCAGGAAGCGATAGGCTTGCAGCAGTGCGGCGGGACCGAGGAACTTGTCAGGGTTCCACCAGAAGGACGGGCAAGAGGTCGAGCAGCAAGCGCAGAGAATGCACTCGTACAGACCGTCGAGCTTCTCGCGCTCTTCCGGGGACTGCAGACGCTCGATGGCCGGAGCCGGAGTGTCGTTCTGCAGGAAGGGTTTCACCTTCTCGTACTGCTTGTAGAAGATGCTCATATCGACGACCAGGTCACGTATGACCGGCAGGCCCGGCAGCGGGCGAATCACCAGCTTGCCGCCCTTCAGTCCAGCGGCGGACAGGGGAGTGATGCACGCCAGGCCGTTCTTGCCGTTGATGTTCATGCCGTCGGAACCGCAGACGCCTTCACGGCAGGAACGACGGTAGGAGAAACCCTCGTCCTGCTCTTTGATCAGCGCCAGTACGTCGAGGACCATTACGTCCTTGCCGTCGGTGTCGACCTGGAAATCCTGCATGGTCGGAGCGCTATCGCGCTCCGGGTTGTAGCGATAGACGCTGACAGTAAGAGTCTTGGACATGTCGGCCACCCTTAATAAGTACGTACTTTGGGTTCGAACGCCGGAACGGTCTTCGGCGCGAAGTTGACGGCGCGCTTGGTAACGCGCTTATCACCCGGGAAGTACAGGGTGTGGCACAGCCAGTTCTCGTCGTCGCGGTCTTCGAAGTCTTCGCGGGCATGGGCGCCACGGGACTCTTTACGGACTTCCGCAGCGATCGCGGTCGCTTCGGCGACTTCCAGCAGGTTCTGCAGCTCCAGAGCTTCGATACGCGCGGTATTGAAGGCCTGAGACTTGTCGTTGATCTTGACGTTTGCGATGCGCTCACGCAGCTCAGCCAGCTGAGCAATACCCTTCTGCATGTATTCGCCGGTACGGAATACACCGAAGTAGTTTTGCATGCACTGCTGCAGCTCGCGCCTCAGCGGGGCAACTTCTTCGCCGCTGGTACGCTCGTTGACGCCGGACAGGCGCTTGAGCGACTGCTCGATGTCGGTCTCGCTGGCGCCGCGCGCCTCGATACCTTCCTTGAGCGCCTTTTCCAGGTGCAGACCAGCAGCACGGCCGAATACAACCAGGTCGAGCAGGGAGTTACCGCCCAGACGGTTGGCACCGTGTACCGATACGCAAGCCACTTCGCCCACTGCAAACAGGCCTTCGACGATGGTGTCGTTGCCGTTGGCGTCCTGAGTGATGGCCTGGCCATGAATATTGGTGGCAACGCCGCCCATCATGTAGTGGCAGGTCGGGATAACCGGAATCGGTGCGACGACCGGATCGACATGCGCGAAGGTCTTGGAAAGCTCGCAGATGCCGGGCAGGCGACTGTGCAGAACTTCCTCACCCAGGTGGTCGAGCTTCAGCAGTACGTGGTCCTTGTTCGGGCCCACACCATTGCCGGCGATCACTTCCTTCACCATGGAGCGGGCGACCACGTCGCGGCCAGCCAGGTCCTTGGCGTTCGGAGCATAACGCTCCATGAAGCGCTCGCCATGGGCGTTGATCAGGTAACCACCCTCGCCGCGGCAACCTTCGGTCACGAGCACGCCTGCACCGGCGATACCGGTCGGGTGGAACTGCCACATCTCGATGTCCTGGACCGGCACACCAGCACGCAGGGCCATGCCCACGCCGTCGCCAGTATTGATCAGGGCGTTGGTGGTGGAGGCGTAGATACGACCTGCACCGCCAGTGGCCAGAACAACGGCCTTGGAACGGATGTAAACGGTTTCGCCGGTCTCGATGCAGATGGCGATGATGCCAACCACTGCGCCGTCCTGGTTCTTCACCAGATCAACCGCGTACCACTCGTTGAGGAACGAGGTACCGCTCTTCAGGTTCGCCTGGTACAGGGTGTGCAGCAGGGCGTGACCGGTACGGTCGGCTGCGGCGCAGGTACGGGCAGCCTGGCCACCCTTGCCGAAGTCCTTGGACTGGCCACCGAACGGACGCTGGTAGATGCGGCCTTGCTCGGTACGGGAGAACGGCAGGCCCATGTGTTCCAGCTCGAACACGGCTTCCGGACCCACGGAGCACATGTACTCGATAGCGTCCTGGTCACCGATGTAGTCGGAACCCTTGACGGTGTCGTACATGTGCCAGCGCCAATCGTCGTTCGGGTCGGCCGAAGCGATGGCGCAGGTGATGCCGCCCTGGGCGGACACGGTATGGGAACGGGTCGGGAAGACCTTGGTCACCACGGCGGTCTTGTGACCACCTTGGGCCAGTTGCAGCGCAGCACGCATGCCGGCGCCGCCGCCACCTACGATGATGGCGTCGAAAGAAAGAGTACGAATGCTAGACATGGATCACACACCCCAGAGAATCTGCACGCCCCAGACGAAGAACGCGAACATCGCAATGCCGCATACCGCCTGGAACAGGAAACGCACGACAGTCGCCGCCTTGCCCAGCGCCATCGGCGTCAGGTAGTCGGTGGAGATGGTCCACATGCCGACCCAGGCGTGGACGCTCAAGGCGACCAGGGCAAGCAAGCTGAAGATGCGCATCGCGGTGTGGGAGAACAGACCGTGCCACTCGGCATAGGTCAGACCCGGATTGAACAGCAGGTAGCCCAGCAGGAAAAGGAAATAAGCCGCGAGAACGACCGCAGAAACACGCTGGGCCATCCAGTCATAAAGACCCGAACGCGAGAAGTTCGTAACGTTGGTTACCATATCCACACCCCCAGCAGCACGATCAGCACCGCAGAAACTACGATGACGATTTTCGAGCCCAGCTTGCCGCCCTCGAGCGTCTCGCCGACGCCCACATCCATTACCAGATGGCGCACACCGGCGACCAAGTGGTAAAGCAACGCGGACAGGAGGCCCCAAACCACCAGCTTGGCCAGCGGACTGGTCAGGCACGCCTTGACCTGCTCGAAGCCTTCCTCGGAGCTCAGCGACTTGTCGAGTGCGAACAGCAGCACGGCAATGCCGAAGAAGAGGATGACGCCAGAGATACGATGCAGGATGGACGTGTAAGCAGTGATGGGGAGTTTGATGGTCCTGAGATCTAGGTTTACAGGTCGTTGGCTATTCACGGCTTTTTTTTCACACTGAGGCCCCTAACAAACAGGGCAAGTTGTCGGGAAGTGCACTGATCAGGTACCCCTCACCAAAGGGAGTGCCGACCTCCAGAATATGGGCCCAGGGCCCCTGGCGATCGGGCGCTGAGTATAGACAGTTAGCTGACTAATGACAATGCAAACGCCTGCCCCTAAAAGCGGATTGCGCTGCCTATATAAAAGGCGTAAATAGCCCCACTTTTTGCGCCGAAAAACCCACGCAAACCCCACTGGCGCATGGGTTTCTTCAAATTGACATTCGAATTTATACCTCTATAGTGTCCCGGGCCCTGCGTGGGGGGCTGTCTGATGATTTCAAGCATAACTAGGAGGCCGCTATGGCTGACAAAAAAGCGCAGTTGATCATCGAGGGCGCAGCCCCCGTAGAGCTGCCCGTTCTGTCCGGAACCATGGGACCCGATGTAGTCGATGTGCGGGGCCTGACCTCCACGGGCTGCTTCACCTTTGATCCTGGCTTTATGTCGACCGCCTCTTGCGAGTCGAAGATCACCTACATCGACGGCGACAAGGGCGTACTGCTGCACCGTGGCTATCCGATCGAGCAGTTGGCAGAGAAGTCCGACTACCTGGAAACCTGCTACCTGCTGCTGAACGGCGAACTGCCGAACGCTGAAGAGAAGGCCAAGTTCGTTGGCACCATCAAGAACCACACCATGGTTCATGAGCAGTTGAAGAGCTTCTTCAACGGCTTCCGCCGTGATGCCCACCCCATGGCAATCATGTGCGGCGTAGTCGGTGCCCTCTCCGCCTTCTACCACGACTCCCTGGACATCAATAACCCGCAGCACCGCGAAGTTTCGGCCATGCGCCTGGTGGCCAAGATGCCGACCATCGCGGCAATGGCCTACAAGTACTCCATGGGCCAGCCCATGATGTACCCGCGTAACGACCTGAACTACGCGGAAAACTTCCTGCACATGATGTTCAACACCCCGGCCGAGATCAAACCGATCAGCCCGGTACTGGCCAAGGCAATGGACCGCATTTTCATCCTGCATGCGGACCACGAGCAGAACGCCTCCACCTCTACCGTACGCCTGGCTGGATCCTCCGGCGCCAACCCCTTCGCCTGTATCGCTGCCGGTATCGCCGCCCTCTGGGGCCCGGCGCACGGCGGCGCCAACGAAGCGGTGCTGAGCATGCTGGACGAGATCGGCGACGTCTCGAACATCGACAAGTTCATCGCCAAGGCGAAGGACAAGAACGACCCGTTCAAACTGATGGGCTTCGGCCACCGCGTCTACAAGAACTTCGACCCGCGCGCCAAGGTCATGAAACAGACCTGCGACGAGGTTCTGGCCGAGCTGGGCATCAACGACCCGCAGCTGGAGCTGGCAATGAAGCTCGACGAGATTGCGCGCAACGATCCTTACTTCAAGGAGCGCAACCTCTACCCGAACGTCGACTTCTACTCAGGCATCATCCTGAAGGCCATCGGCATCCCGACCAGCATGTTCACCGTGATCTTCGCCCTGGCTCGCACCGTCGGCTGGATCTCGCACTGGAAGGAAATGCTCTCCGGCCCGTACAAGATCGGCCGTCCGCGCCAGCTGTACACCGGTTACGAAAAGCGCGACTTCGTCTCGCTGGATGGCCGCAAGTAAGGCCGACCGCATAATAAAAAAGGCTGCCGATGGGCAGCCTTTTTTATTTCGACTTCGTCTAGCCTTTCAGCGCTTTTCCGCCCGCTGGCGCATCGCTTTGAGGGTATTGAACGGTGCATCGACCACAAAGCTGTTGGCCAACCAGGAAGGTACGCTGCCACCCGGTTCGGTATGCACCTGGTAAGTCACCTCCACCTCCCCCGCTTCTTTAGGCACAAGCTTCCATAAACCATCCACCTGGGTCACCCGGACATAACCATCTGTCTCAGGCAGGTACTTGGGCACGCCTTCCAGTAAGCGCGTGACACTGCCGTCTGCCCCAAACTCAGAAGTGACGTGCAACACCGAATCCCGCGGAGTTACCGGCCAGGGCGTATTGAATCGGGTGTAAGTCCAGCTCTGCGCCCCGTCACTCTTGAGCAGCTTCTGGTCCTTGCACTCATGAATCCAGGCGCAGGATCCAGAGACATCCTCCTGCAAGGCACGCAAGGTTGCGATATCCGTCTTCATGGTCACGACGCCGCGATAGGCCTTGTACCTGGATCCCGGCACCTCGCTGAGGAAAACCTTTATGCCCTCCTCGTCCTTAGCCAGCTTCCAGTCCTCGGCACGAGCACCTGAGACCGCCAGAAGCCCCAAGGCGCAGAACGCCACAAACTTGAATCTCATGATTTCTCCTTGTTCGGACAGTACCGGCGATGGGCCGGCCGAATAAATCAAGCGGCCGAGGTTGCCTCTTCCAGCCAGCCGAGCAGGCGAATCGCCTCATCGCGGCTATCACCGCAAACTTCCGGATCTGCATCAAAAGCACCACAGACAGCCGGACGGCGAGGATCGCCGAACAACTGGCAGAGATTCTCGACGGACAAATGCAGACAACGCTCTCCGGCTGGCTTTCCCGAAGGCATGCCAGGAATCGGGGAACTGATGGATGGTGCAATGCAACAAGCACCGCAGCCTGGGCGGCAGAGCATGGCGAACGACCTCGGACGGCAGGAATGCTGGAACAAACGCGCATTTTACTTGGACGGAGCCGGTGTGGACATGACCCCAACCACCGACGCCTGGTGCGCACGAAGCTCTTGTGGAGTTTCGCCCTTGTAGATACGTGCGCTCAGTTGCCCTTCGTGCACTTCAAGTCCTATGCGTTGGGGATCTCGCAAGTCGAACACCTGATAGGCCACAGATTGGCTATGAAAAGCCCGCAAGCCTGACGTCAGGTAAAACGCCTGGGTCGCAATGATGCTCCGACCACCCTCCCCTACATCTGAATCACCACTCAACAGCACCACCAGGCGTCGACCGGACATGTCGTACGCACCGGAGAGTTCGCCAAAGCCATAAACGCGCTCCCCCAAGTCCCGCCGCCAGCTCAGGTAAAGCCGGTTCAGCTTCGGCTCGCCCAGCGTCACCTTCAGCAGCAACCCGCGCTCGCCATCATCCTCGAGGGACAACGTGTATCCGCTCAGGCTGCCATCTGCACAGCGCAGATGCCCCTTCAGCAGCAGCCTGTCACCCAAGCGCTCTACTGACTCCAGACTCTGGTCGCGACACAGTAGCTCTTGCTGCAGCAGGGACGGTGCCTTTCTCCCCACACCAGCCGCTAGAAAACCACCCTCAGCAGCCCAGAGCGTTTTTTCCGGCCGTTTTTGCGCGTAGACCCCGAACCCCGAACCACGCCAGGAAAGCCTGTAGCGACCGAAATCGAAGTCGCGCGCCACCATGAAGGCCGGCGGCAGATGCAGCTCCGCAATCACCGGCTTCGTGCGCCAGGCATCGAGACCACGCAAAACTGTAATTGCCACCGCGAGCAGCAGCAGTGCGAAGAAACCCAGCCCACGCCGAAACCCCATGGCCCGCCCCTTTCCTTGAATAACAACACCCATTAGGCTTGCACGCTTCCAACGACACAGAGCCCCACATCATGCCGGTATGGATGCAGACCGCCGCCCTACTCACCCTGTCCAACGTTTTCATGACCTTCGCCTGGTATGGCCATCTAAAGACCCTTAATACCAAGCCCTGGATCATTGCCGCGTTGATCAGCTGGGGTATCGCGCTGTTCGAGTACCTGATCATGGTGCCGGCCAATCGCATCGGCTATACCGAGCTCTCGGTCGGCCAACTGAAGATCATGCAGGAAGTGATTACCCTGGCGATCTTCGTCCCCTTCAGCGTGCTCTACATGCAGCAGCCGCTGAAGCTGGACTATCTCTGGGCGGGGCTGTGTCTGCTAGGCGCGGTCTACTTCATTTTCCGCAGCTAGGCTCGCCTGCGCTTCGACCATGCGTCGCCAAAAATCGACTCAGACTGCTCATTAACAGTCGTTAACTCCACGTCCTCGCCGATTTCTTCCTAGGCAGACCTTTTCTCGGCGTCCTAGCGTTCGAGCACTACGCGGGTTTCTTCAATCGGGCGATCAGGCTGGAAGTATCCCAGCGCCCACCGCCCATGGCCTGGACCTCAGCGTAGAACTGGTCGACGAGTGCCGTAATAGGCAATTGCGCGCCGTTGCGAGCCGCCTCGTCGAGGACGATGGACAGGTCCTTGCGCATCCAGTCCACGGCGAAGCCGAAATCGAATTTGCCATCCAGCATGGTCTGGTGTCGGTGTTCCAGCTGCCAGGACTGCGCAGCCCCCTTGCTGACCACTTCCATGGCGCCCTGTGCATCCAGCCCGGCGCACTGGGCGAAGTGCAGCGCCTCGGCCAACCCTTGCAGCAGACCGCCGACGCAAATCTGATTAACCATTTTGGTCAGTTGTCCGCTGCCCACGGGCCCCATGCGTCGAATCAGTTTGGCGTAGCTGTCGATCACCGGCGCGGCGCGGTCGTAGAACACCTGCTCGCCACCCACCATCACCGAGAGCATGCCCGCTTCAGCGCCAGCCTGACCGCCAGAAACGGGGGCATCGAGGAAACCCAGTTCCCGCTCAGCCGCCAGGGTGGCCATTTCACGCGCGACATCCGCCGAAGCCGTGGTGTGATCCACCAGGATAGAGCCGGGTGCCATGCCGGCGAAAGCGCCATCCGCCCCAAGCAGGACAGCGCGCAAATCATCGTCATTGCCAACACAGACCATCACGAACTCCGCGCCCTCTGCCGCCTCACGAGGCGTGGCGAAGGCATCGCCGCCGAACTCATCGCACCACAGCGTGGTCCTGCCCGGCGACCGGTTGTAGACCCGTACCGAATGCCCTTCGCAGGCCAGGTGTCCGGCCATGTTGAAACCCATGACCCCCAAACCGATGAACGCTACTTCAGCCATTGTTCTTCTCCTTCGTCGACCTGCGGAAAAGCCTAACACGCAGTTTGCCGCCCCGCGAAAGCGCCACCATACTCGCTCCAGGCTGGCCCCGACCGCCCCTTGCCAAGGAGAACCCCATGCCGCACTGGCTGGTAATCGATCTGGAAGCCACTACCGAAGAAGGCGGGTGGCCCCTGGAAGAAATGGAGATCATCGAGATCGGAGCGACCGTCGTCCGCGCCGACGGACATGAGGTCGACCACTTTCAACGTTTCGTACGACCTGCACGCCGCCCCTGCCTGACCGGGTTCTGCCGCCAACTCACCCACATCAGCCAGGCCGACGTGGATGGAGCCGCCAGCCTGCCGCAGGTATGGGAGACCTTCGAGCGCTGGCTCAGCCATCACAGCCCGCGCCTGGTGGGTTGGGTGAGTTGGGGCGACTATGACCGCCGCCAGCTGGAGAAAGAATGGCAACGGCATGGACTCGACAGCCTGCTGGCCGTGGCTCCTCACGTGAATCTCAAGCAGCGCTTTGCGGAAGCGCGCCAGCTCAAACACGCAGTTGGCCTGCACACGGCCCTGCAGTTGGCAGGGCTGCACTTCCAGGGTCAGCAGCACCGCGCCCTCGAAGACGCCCGTAATACCGCCCGCCTGCTTCCGCTCGTGCTACCCGCCTGAATGCGCCGGAGCTAGTGACGCTGAAATTCTCGTTGGGCATACTGTCGGGCCCTTTCAGACCCCATCCAGGAGCCCAGCATGTTCAAGGTCAACGAATACTTCGACGGCACCGTCAAATCCATCGCTTTCGGCATGACCGAAGGCCCGGCCACCATCGGAGTGATGGCCGCAGGCGAGTACGAATTCGGCACCAGCCAGCTGGAAGTGATGCATGTCATCGCCGGCGCACTGACCGTGAAACTGCCGGGCAGCGACAACTGGGAAACCTTCGCCGCCGGCAGTCAGTTCACCGTGCCGGCCAACAGCAAGTTCCAGCTGAAAGTGGCTCAGGACACCGCCTATCTCTGCGAGTATCGCTAAGGCGGAGCCTCGCTCCCGAGGCCCAGAATGAAAAAACCGGCCAGTTGGCCGGTTTTTTTTATTTGTGCGAGCAGAACTTCATATCAGATTCGGCTCCATCTCCAGCGCTACGCCAAACTTCGCCACGATATCCGCCTGGATGCGCTGGGCCAGCCCATGGAGCTGATGACCGGTGGCGGCGCCGTAGTTCACCAGCACCAACGCCTGAAGACGGTGCACACCGGCATCGCCGTCGCGGAAACCCTTCCAGCCGGCACGCTCGATAAGCCAGCCAGCGGCCAGCTTCACCTGCCCATCCGCCTGCGGATAAGCGACCAGATCGGGATACTCGCCACGCAGACGCTGAGCCAGCTCGGCATCAACCAACGGATTCTTGAAGAAGCTGCCGGCGTTGCCCAACAGGGCGGGATCGGGCAGTTTTTCGCTACGAATTGCGCAAATGGCGCGGCTGACATCGCTGGGCGATGGCGAGCCGATGCCTTCATCCTGCAGGCGCTGACGTACCGGGCCGTAATCCAGATGCAGCAGAGGCGAGCGACTGAGTTTGAAACGGACCCGCAAGATCAACCATCGGCCCGCTTCGCGCTTGAACAGGCTGTCGCGATAGGCGAACTGACACTCATCCAGATCGAACTCTCGCAACTCGCCAGTTTGCCGATCCAGGGCGGTGAGCCCGGCGAAGACGTCTTTCAGCTCGACGCCATAGGCACCGATGTTCTGCATGGGCGCAGCGCCAACAGTGCCAGGAATCAGACTGAGATTTTCCAACCCGCCCAAGCCTTGCTCCAGGCTCCAGAGCACTAGCGGATGCCACGGCTCGCCCGCCTCTGCTTCCAGCAGTACAGTCACACCGTCATCGGCCAGGATACGAATACCTCGGCTGGCCATACGCAGCACCAGCGCCTCCACGTCACGGGTCAGCAGCAGATTGCTGCCGCCACCGATCACCAGCAGAGGCAGGCCGCGTTGAGCCGCCAGATCGATGGCCTCACGCACGCCAGCATCGTCGCGCGCCTCGGCGAAAAGCCGTGCCTTCACGTCGACGCCGAAGGTGTTGTACGGCTTCAAGGACAGATTTTCGTGCAGGACCAGACTCACAGGCGCCCCTTGATTTCAACGATCAGCGCATCGCAGGCCCGCTCCACCAGGTCAAGCACCTGCTCGAAGCCCTCCTCTCCGCCGTAATACGGATCAGGCACCTCATCCAGCTCCAGCTGGTAACGGCGGAGGAACAGGTCCAACTCGGCCGTAGAATCGCCGGGACACAGTCGGCGCAGATTGGCCAGGTTGTTCTCGTCCATTGCCAGGATCAGGTCGAAGTCGCCGAAATCCCCCCGGCCAACCTGACGTGCGCGCTGCTGGGAAAGGTCGTAGCCACGGCGTTGGGCGGCCACGCGGGTACGGGCGTCCGGCGCCTTGCCCACATGCCAGTCACCAGTGCCGGCGGAGTCCACCCACACCCGCTCGGCGAGACCAGCCTCACGCAGTTTGTGGCGCAGCACGCCTTCGGCAGTGGGAGACCGGCAAATATTACCGAGGCAAACGAAGAGAACGCGCATCAGCCCCCCAGCAAGCGCCGAACGCGCTCGAGGTCTTCCGGCGTGTCGACGCCGGCAGGCGGCGCTTCCAGGGCATCAGCGACATGGATACGCACCCCGTGCCAGAGCGCGCGCAACTGCTCCAGGCATTCGGTATTTTCCAGCCAGCACGGGCCCCAGGCGACAAAGTCATGGAGAAAGCCCGCGCGGTAGGCATAAATGCCGATATGGCGGCGATACGGCACCCCGGCCGGCAACTGGTCGCGACTGACAGCGAAAGAGTCCCGGGCCCAAGGCAGCGGCGCGCGACTGAAAGTCAGGGCCAGGCCGTTGAGATCGGAGGAAACCTTCACCACATTGGGATTGAACAGTGCCTGCACATCCTGGATGGGTTCGGCCAGTGTGGCGATGCCGGCTTCCGGATGAGCGGCCAGGTTGGCAGCCACCTGGTCGATGATGGCTGGCGGGATCAGCGGCTCGTCACCCTGCACATTCACCACGATGGCATCACTGGCCAGACCGAGCTGGCTAGCCACTTCGGCCAGGCGGTCCGTGCCGGAATTGTGGTCCGCACGGGTCAGTAGCACTTCGGCACCGAAGGCCTGACAGGCTTCGACGATCCGCGCGTCGTCAGTGGCTACCACCACGCGCTGCGCTGCGCTGTGCCGAGCCTGCTCCCAGACGTGCTGGATCATCGGCTTGCCGGCGATGTCCTGCAGCGGTTTTCCGGGCAGGCGTGTCGAAGCGAAGCGGGCGGGAATGACGACGGTGAAGGCCTGGGTCATTTGTCCAGACGCTCATCGACATTGAGAGTGCGGGCTTCACCTTCCAGCATCACCGGAATGCCATCCCGTACCGGGAAGGCCAGAGCGTCGGCCTTGCAGATGAGCTCGCTCTTGTCGTCGGCCAACTTCAGCGGGCCCTTGCACAGGGGGCAGGCGAGGATATCGAGGAGTTTCGGGTCCATGAGTGAATCCTTGAGGCGGCAGCCGAAGGGCTACCTTGGGTTAGAAGCGGCTTGGCAGAAGGCGGGCCAGCTGCCCGTCGAACCAGGCGACGAATGCCGGCGAAGGCGCGGCATTGACCGCCAGATACCACCAGTCGGCGGAGGCAAAGGCCCGGCACTTCACAGCATCCTTCTCGGTCATCAGCAGCGGCAGCGACGGTGTGAAAGCCAGGGCTTGCGCGCTATAGACAGCATGATCGGCGAATGGGTGCGGGATCGGGCGCCAGTTTAGCGCCTCCAGGGTTCTGAAGAAACGCTGCGGGTTGCCTATGCCGGCCACCGCATGTATGGCCTGCCCAGGCGCGAAATGGTCCAGTCCGACACGCTTTCCAGTCTGCAGATTGACCAGTTCGCTCGGTTGCAGCTTGAAGGAGAAACCTTCGGCGGAGTCGCTTTCGGCGCCATTGCGCAGGACCGCATCCACCGAATCCAGACGCTCCGGCGGCTCGCGCAGGGGGCCGGCTGGCAGGCAGCGGCGATTGCCGAGCCCACGGGCTGCGTCAATCAGCACCAACTCCAGATCGCGCGCCAAGCGGTAGTGCTGCAGGCCATCGTCGCTGAGGATCAGGTCGAGGGTTTCCTGCTCCAGCAGGGCCCGCACGGCACGGGAACGGTCCGGGTCGATTACCAGTGGCACACCACTGCGCTGGACGATCAGCAGCGGTTCGTCGCCGGCCTGCTCGGCCCCCTGCTCCGCCCGCACCCGCCAAGGCATTTGCGGCGGCTTGGCCCCATAGCCGCGGCTGACCACACCGACGCGCAATCCGCGCGCCCGGCAGTGCTCGATCAGCCAGAGAATCATCGGGGTCTTGCCGGTGCCACCAACGGTGATGTTACCGACGACGATCAACGGAACAGGCGGGCGATAGCTGTTGCCCTGCCCCGCCATGAAGGATGCGCGCTTGCGCTCGGCGACTCGACGATAGAGCCACTCCAGCGGGCTCAGCAAGCCAAGTGCCGGATGACCTCGATACCAGGCGTCTAGCAGGCGCTCAGAGAAGGCCATCAGGGCTTCTTGGCCGCGTCGGCCTCGATGGTGGTCATGCGCAACTGGCTGAATCCCAGCTTGCCGGCGGCATCCATGGCGGTGACTACTGACTGGTGAGTAGTGCGCGCATCAGCGGTGATCACCAGCGGCAGGCTGTTGTCGCCTTCCGACTCGCGTCCCAGGGCAGCGATCAGGGTCGCCAGGTCGCTCTTCACCAGGTTCTGGCCGTTGAGCGAGTACTGGCCGTCCGCAGCGATGCTCAGCTCCAGCGTCTTGAGCTCGGTTTCCTCGGGAGGCGTGCCGCTCACGGCCTCGGGCAGTTCAATTTTCAGCTGATTGGGTTTGCTGAAGGTGGTGGTCACCACGAAGAACAGCAGCAGCACGAAGATCACGTCGATCAACGAAGTGAGGTTGAGGAACACCTCTTCGCGGGCGACATTGCCCGCCCTGCGGCGGAATTTCACGCTTTGGCTTCCTCTGCGAAATCCACTTCGCGATCGCCTTGGACCACTTCCACCAGCTTGATCGCTTCCTGCTCCATGGCCACTACCAGCTCGTCAACACGACGCAGCAGGTAACGGTGGAAGAACACAGCCGGAATGGCGACGATCAGGCCTGCAGCAGTGGTCACCAGCGCCTTGGCGATACCGCCGGCCAGCACGGGCGCGTTGGCCATGCCGTTCTCCATGAAGCCGCCGAATATATCGATCATGCCGAAGACGGTACCCAGCAGGCCGAGTAGCGGCGCCATGGCAGCGATGGTGCCAAGGGCATTGAGGTAGCGCTCCAGCTCATGGATGACCCGACTGGCAGCTTCCTCGATGCACTCCTTCATGATTTCGCGGCCATGTTTGGAGTTGGCCAGGCCCGCAGCCAGCACCTCACCCAGCGGCGAAGAGGCGCGCAGCTCCTTGAGCTTCTGGCTGTTCAGCTGCTTGTCCTTGATCTGGCGCCAGACCTGGCCCAGCAGGTGCGGCGGAGACACGCGGCTGATGCGCAGGGTCCACAGGCGTTCGGCAACGATCGCGGTGGCGGCGATGGAACACAGAATGATCGGCAGCATCATCCAGCCGCCGGCTTTGACCAACTCCCACACGGTAGGAAATCCCCTTCGGAAAAGTGGCGCCACTCTAGCATAGGGGCGGGCCTCCGCCGACCGTCGCCGTTCTCATTTTTCCCTCCAGAATACGGACTTTTCTCGCTCGCTCTCCGGCTCGACGCCAGCGCCCAGACGCAGCAGCAAATGACCCTGCTTCGCCGTGTCATGGATCTCGGCGGGCAGCGCGCCGATTCGCGAAACGATCAACGGATGGGGATGGCCGTAGGGGTTCAGGTGGCCTCGGGAAATCAGCACTTTCTCAGGCGCCACGGCATGCAGGAACGCGCCACTGGAGGACGTTCGGCTGCCATGGTGGCCCGCCACCAGCCAGCGCGCCGCAAGTGGCTGGCCACTGGCGACCCAGGCGGCTTCACCGCGAGCCCCGAGATCGCCACTCAACAGGATGCGCTCACCAGCGGCCTCGACCGACAACACACATGAGCCATCATTGCTATCGCCTGTCAGTGGCGACTGCCAGATTCGGAATCTCACGCCATCCCAAGTCCAGGCCAGATCAGCCGGACAGGCCTCGGCGCCCAGTTCGGATGGCAGCCGCTCCAGCTCACCAGTCAGCACCCGCGCCACCGCCAACCCCCGACTTACGGCCAGGGCGCCGCCGGAATGATCGGAATCCGCATGACTGAGCAGTAACAGATCCAGCCGAGACAACCCCAGGCCGCGCAGGGTCGGAACTACCACACGCTCGCCGATATCGAAGTCGCCCCGGCGCGGACCGGCGTCGTAGAGCATCGCATGCTCGTGAGTGCGGACCAGCACCGAAAGGCCCTGCCCCACATCCAGCACCCGAACCTCGGCCTGACCACGTGCCGGGCGCTCCTGCGGCGGGAACAGCATGGGCAATAGCAGCGCCAGCCCCAGCGCACGCAGCGGCACGCCAGCCGGGGCAATCAGCAGCAGTACACCCAGCGTTCCAAGGATCCAACCCCAGAACGGAACTTGCGTAGGAATCCAGGCGGGAACCTGCGTCGCCGTCCAGGCCAGTATCTGGAACAGCAACTCCAGGGCACCACCGGCCAACCAGAGCAATGCATCCCCCAGTAGGGGAATGCCAAGTAGCAATGTGCCTAGCAGCGCCAGCGGCAGCACCACCAGGCTGATCCAGGGCACCGCCAGCAGGTTCGCCAGAGGGCCACTGAGGCTGATGGGCAAGGCCAGGGCCAGCAGCAGAGGCGCCAACCCCACACCCATGACCCACTGAGCTCGCCACCAGGTCGCCCACCAGCGCCATGCCCCCAGCCGCCCGGCAAAGGCCAGCACCAGCAGGACCACAGCACCAAAGGAAAGCCAGAATCCCGGTTGCAGCACTACCAATGGTTCAGCCAGCAATACGGCACACAGCGCCACCAGCAAAGGCGTGAGGAATCCCAGGTGGCGAAAGCGCAAACGCCAGAGCAAGACGACGCCAAGCATCACGCAAGCTCGCTGCACCGGCACATCGAATCCTGCCAGCACGCCATATCCGAGCCCACCGGCGAGAGCCATGGCACAAGCCCAGGGTAGCCAGGGCAGCGACCGAGGCCAGAGTCCGTTTCGAGCGAGCACCACCACCAGGCCGTAAAGGACACCCGCGAATAGCGTGATGTGCTGACCGGAAATCACCATCAGGTGCGTGGTCCCCGTGTCTTGTAACAGGCGCCAGTCCCGATCCTGCAAGCCGGAGCCGTCGCCCAGCACCAAGGCGGCTAGCCCACCGGCCCGTCCCCAGGCATCCACCTGCAGCAAACGATGACGCAAGGAGTCCCGCCAGGCGACAGGGCCGCTTGCCGCTTCCAGTCGCTCCCCGGCCTTGACCGAGCCGGTTGCCCCTATGCGCCGTGCCAGCAGCCACGCCTCGTAGTCAAAGGTCGCGGGATTCACGAGACCACGCGGTCGTTTAAGGCGAACAGCCAGCCGCCAGCGTTCGCCGGCAAACACACGCGGGCCGCCATGCCAGGACAGCCGCAACCTGCCAGGCAATTGCGCCCGGGAGGAATGGAGCGCCGCCAGCTCGAAGCGCACCACCCCATCAGCCGTGCTGGGGAGGCCGACCACGGTTCCTTCCAACCAGCGCACCTGGCCGTCCAACCGCGATTCCAACCGGTCGTCCAACGCCCATTGGGCACTCATGCAAGCCCAACCGAGACCAAGCAGGAACAGCCCGCTGCGCCAGGCACGCGACGCCAGCAGCGCGAATCCGAGAATCAACTGGAGCAGGAGCCACCAGACAGGCGGCAAGACAGGCATCCAGCGCAATAAAAGAAGGCCTACGGCAAGCGTGGCCAACCCCGAAACCATGGGCATCCGACTTCCCTTCCCTGGGACGGAGACTGCGGCGACGTCCCCTACAGCCCTGCACGTCGCGATCCAGGCGGCGCAGTTCCGTTTAAACTTGCCGACACAAACTGACCCGGCGATGTCATTTCCGGGTGTGCATAATACCCGGCGCTTTCGTCGGCCAGAGACCGCCCATGCCGCGTCGTATATTCAAACGCTACATGCCGAACCCGGACACCATCAGGGAACACAAGTCCCTGCGTTTTCTCGGCACCCTGATTCACGACCCGAACCTCTGGCACCTCAATCGCCATTCGGTCGCCCGCGCCATGGCCATGGGCCTGTTCGCCGCGTTCATCCCCATTCCCATGCAGATGCTGCTGGCAGCCGGCCTGGCCATCATGGTCCGTGCGAACCTGCCGATCTCGGTGGGTCTCGTGTGGTTGACCAATCCCATCACAATGCCGCCGGTTTTCTACTGCACCTACAAGATGGGGGCGTGGATCATGCAGATCTCTCCGCGCGCCCTACCCGAGGAACTGACCTGGGAATGGATCACGCAGGAGCTTTCCTCGGTCTGGCAACCATTCCTCCTAGGATCGGTGGTCTGCGGCATCCTGATCGGCGCACTGGCCTACATGCTGACCATGCTTTATTGGCGCTGGTGGGTCGGGCACAGTTGGCGCAAACGCCAGAAGGCCCGGCGCGAAAACAGCCGCTAAAACGAAAACGCCGCATTGAATGCGGCGTTTTCTATTGCGGGGAGCGCCCCCTACTCGTAGCGCAAGGCCTCGGCTGGCTGGGTCTGGGCGGCACGCCAGGCGGGATAGAGGGTGGCCAGGAAGCTCAGGATCAGGGCCGCGCCACAGATCAGCAGAACATCCCCCAATTGCAGCTCAGACGGCAGGTAACTGACGAAGTAGACGTCTGAACTGAATATCTGCCGGCCACTGGCGCGCTCCAGCGCAGCGATCCACTGGCTGACGTTGAGCGCCGTGATGATGCCCAACACGGTGCCGATCAGCGTGCCGATGAAGCCGATCACGCTGCCCTGAACCATGAACACCGCCATGATCTGGCGCGGCGTCGCTCCCAGCGTGCGAAGGATGGCGATATCCGCACGCTTGTCGGCGACCACCATGATCAAGGTGGCGATGATGTTGAACGCAGCCACGGCCACAATCAGCAAAAGGAGCAGGCCGATCATGGTCTTCTCCATCTTCATGGCGCTGAACAGACTGCCCTGCGTATGGGTCCAGTCATCGGCGCGATAACCCTGCCCCAGCTCGGCGGCAATCTGTTTCGACACTTCAGGTGCGAGGAACAGGTCCTTCAGGGCAAGGCGCACACTTTGCACCTGCCCTTCCGGCAGACGCTGGATGGTGGAGGCATCGGCGATGTTGATCAGCGCCAGGGAGCTGTCCAGCTCGGCACCGACCTTGAATACACCCACCACATTGAGGCGCTGCATCCGCGGCGTAATACCGCCTGGTGCATTGCTGACTTCAGGGACGATCAGGGTCAGCTTGTCGCCGACATTGAGGCGGAAACGCCGCGCAGTAATTTCGCCGACCACGATGCCGGACTCGCCCGGCTTCAGGGCATCGAGATTCCCTTGCACCATGTGCTTGCCGATGATGGAAACCTTGGTCTCTTCCTGCGGGTCAACACCATTGATCTGCACCGGCTGCATCATTCCCTTGTAGGAAAGCATGCCCTCCAGCTCAGCGAAGGGCACCGCGCCCACGACCTCCGGGTGCTTCATTGCGGCGTCGGACACGCGGCGCCAGTCGGCCAGGGGCTGATCGGCACTCAGGGTAGCGTGTGACACCATGCCGAGGATGCGCGAGCGCATTTCCTTCTGGAATCCGTTCATCACCGAGAGCACTACGATCATGGCCAGCACGCCCAGTGCCAGACCGATCATCGACGTGAGCGAGATGAAGGAAATGAAGTGGTTACGGCGCTTGGCGCGCGTATAGCGCGTGCCGATAAAGATCGGGAGAGGTCTGAACATCTCAGGCAGCCACCAGTCGGCCTTCTTCAAGGCGCAGCACCCGATCCATCTGGCGGGCAAGCTGCAGGTCGTGGGTCACCACCAGGAAGGCGGTCTGCGAGGAGCGGCTCAGTTCCAGCATCAGCTCCTGGATGCCATGCGCAGTGTGCTGGTCGAGGTTGCCGGTGGGCTCGTCGAGCAGCACCAGACCTGGGTTGTTGACCAGGGCGCGGGCAATGGCCACCCGCTGGCGCTCACCACCGGAAAGCTCGGCCGGCTTGTGCGACAGGCGATGGCCCAGTCCAACGCGCTCCAGCAGCGCGGTGGCACGCTGGCGCGCCTCGGCGATTGCAGTACGACCGATCAGCAACGGCATGCAGACGTTCTCCAGCGCAGTGAACTCTGGCAGCAGATGGTGGAACTGGTAGACGAACCCCAGAGCGCGATTGCGCAGCAGGCCGCGGGCAGTTTCACTGAGCGCGGACAATTCCTCGCCGGCCAACCAGACGCTGCCCTTGCTCGGGGTATCCAGTCCACCCAGCATGTTCAGCAGCGTGCTCTTGCCGGAGCCGGAGCTACCCACGATGGCCACCCGCTCTCCCGGATGCAGTTCCAGCTGGACGCCAGACAGCACCTCGACGGACTGCGGGCCCTCGTCGTAGCTCTTGCCCAGGTTGCGGCAACTCAGGACAGCCTTGTTACTCATAGCGCAAAGCCTCTGCTGGCTGGGTGCGCGCGGCACGCCAGGCGGGATAAAGGGTGGCGAGGAAACTCAGGACCAGCGCAGCCGAGCAGACCAGCACCACGTCCTCGGCCATCAGTTGGGATGGCAGATAATCGATGAAATAGACATCGGCACTGAGGAACTTGTGTCCCAGCAGGCGCTCCAGCAGGCCGATGGCATCGCTCACGTTCAATGCCGCGAGAATGCCCAGCACGCCGCCAATAAGCGTGCCGACAACACCGATCACGGTGCCCTGGACCATGAAGATGCCCATGATCTGCCTGGGTGTGGCACCCAATGTCCGGAGAATGGCAATGTCACCGCGCTTGTCAGTCACCACCATCACCAGGGTTGAAATGATATTGAAGGCAGCGACAGCCACAATCAGCAGCAACAGCAGGCCGATCATGGCCTTTTCCATCTTGATCGCCTGGTAGAGGTTGCCGTGCGTACGGGTCCAGTCACGGGCATAGAAATCTTCGCCCTTCAATTCGCCCGCGATCTGCCACGCCACTTGCGGCGCCTGGAACAGGTCATCGAGTTTCAGGCGCAGCCCCTGAACCTGGTCCGGCTGCCAACGCTTGAGGCGGGCGACATCGGACAGGTTGGCAATGGCCAGGAAGCCATCCAGCTCACCCGCGCCAACGTGGAAGATGCCGACCACGGTGAAGCGCTTCATCCGCGGGAAGACCCCCGCCGGGGTCACGGCAACTTCCGGGAGCACGAAAGTGACCTTGTCGCCCATACCGACGCCAAGCTTGCTGGCCGCACGATCGCCAATGACGATGCCGAACTCGCCCGGTTTCAGGGCACCGAGGCTGCCCTCCCGGAAGAAGTTGCCGATGATGGAAACCTTGGGTTCTTCCTGCGGGTCCACGGCGTTGACCAGCACCTTCTGTACCTTGCCGTCGGCAGTCAGCAGGCCCTGGACCTGGGTGTAAGGCGCAACGGCCTTCACTTCGGAATGCCGGGCCACGCCTTCTGCCAGCTTGCGCCAATCATTGATCGGCACCGCGGACTCCACGGTGGCGTGGGGCACCATGCCCAGCACACGGGTTCGCATTTCATAGTCGAAGCCGTTCATGACCGACAGCACCAGGATCATTACCAGCACACCGAGTGCCAGGCCGATCATGGAGGTCAGGGAAATGAAGGAGACGAAGTAGTTGCGGCGCTTGGCGCGCGTGTAGCGTGCGCCTATGTACAGGGACAGCGGTCTGAACATGGAAGTGGAGTTCGCTGGCGAAAGAAGGGACGTCCTTGTGGCGGGGCTTGGCGAGCAGCGTTTACACTCAAATTCTGTTCGTGGTCTGTCGCGGCGCTCCGGGCGACGCAAACGGACTTGCAAAACGGAACAGCTCTTCGACCACCACCGCTGCCATGGGTTCGCCATGTCGACACGAGACGCGGATGACCGCCGCGAATACTACCGCATCGAAGATTCGATCGCACTGGAATTTCGCCCGCTGAAACAGGGCGAAACAGCTGATGAAAGCGGCGCGGACAGCGGCTCTCAACTGTTCGGACTGCTTAGCGAATTGCATCTGATGGACTTCGAATCGCAGCACTTGCTGCGGCATATCCATGAGCGCGATCGAACCCTGGCGAATTACCTCAAGGTCATCAACAAGCGAATTGACCTGCTTGGCCAGGCCCTTGCGCAGAGCCTGTTGCGCGACATCGGCCCAGCACGCCAGGTGACCCTGTCAGAAGGCGGCCTTGGCTTCACCAGCGACCAGCCCATCGAAACCGGCACCCACCTGGCGATCAAGATGGTGCTGATGCCCCAGGCCCTTGGCCTCTTGCTGAATGCCACGGTCATCCACAACCAGCCCCGCGATGACGGCCAGTTCGATATCGGCACCGAGTTCGATGACCTTACCGACGCCCAGCGCCAGCTGCTGGCGCGCCACATACTTCAGAAACAGGCCCAGCAGCGACGCCAGGCCCGCGAACGTTCCTCTCCTTCCACCTGAGACCCGCGCATGAAGCGTACCGGACTGCTGCTGACCTGCCTCCTCCTCGCACTGCCCGTTAGCGCGGAAACCATCGAGATTCCTGTCGGAGAGCAAGGCGACCTGGGCCTCTCGCTGCCTGTGCGCGGTGAGAGCCAGGGCGCGGTACTGGAGCGCTTCGGCCTTCCTGACGAAGAACACCCCGCAGTAGGCAAGCCACCGATCAGTCGCTGGGACTACCGCGAATTCTCGGTTTATTTCGAAAGCGGACGAGTCATCGACAGCGTTCGACACCATCAACCCAGAGCACCAAGGGAATAAACGTGACCCTGATCTACGGCCATCGAGGCGCAAAGGGCGAATGCCCGGAAAACACCCTGGCCAGCTTCAAGCAATGCCTGTCACACGGCGTGAAGCGTTGCGAGCTGGACCTGCACCTGTCCCGAGACGGCGAGCTGATGGTGATCCACGACCCCAGCCTGAAGCGCACCACCGGCCGTCGGGGCAAAGTGGCGGAGCATGACGCCGAAGAGCTGGAAGGTTATGACGCCCGCCTGGGCGGACCAGGCTGGCACCAGCCCTGCCCCATCCCGCGCCTGGCGAGCCTGTTCGAGCACTGTGATTTCGATCATTGGCAACTGGAAGTGAAGAGCGCTTCGCGGGTTCGCGCCGCGCGGACCGTGCTGGCAATCCAGGAGCTGGCTGAGCGTCACGGACTGGTGGACAAGGTGACGGTCACTTCCAGCTCCCGCGAGGTTCTGCGCGCCCTCAACCGACTGACGCCAAAGCTGTCTCGCGGGCTCGTGGCGGAGTACGCCTGGCTCGACCCGCTGAAGGTGGCCAAGCACCACGGCTGCAACCTGCTGGCCCTGAACTGGACGCTTTGTACCCCGGAGCGTCTGCTGAAAGCCCAGAAGGAAGGTCTGCACGTTTCGGTCTGGACCGTGAACGAACCAGCGCTGATGCGCCGCCTCGCCGACTTCGGCGTGGACAGCATCATCACCGACTTCCCAGGCCTGGCAAGCACCTCCATTGGGATACGCTGAAGCCGCCCGGCTGCAGCGAGTTCATTCGCGATTGAAATGACTATGCCGACAAGTTTGTCGGGTACGCCGCGCGCACCAGCGGCACCTGGACCACGACTGTCGCTCCACTGAGGCCGAACCGGTGCGCATGGCGCACCCTACAGCAGGCGTGCCACGGTTGAATGGTTCTTCAAGCTCAGGCAGTCCCCCATGAAAAAACCGGCCATAAAGGCCGGTTTTTTCGTTTAGGCGTCACCTGATCAGAAGCTCTCCCGGTTCGGCCAGCGCCATAGGTGCGTATCGCCGAGAGGGTCCTCCCCGGCCGGCTCAGGCGCCCGGCCGGTGCCGCTCAAAAAAGCCGGTTAAGGCCGTCGAACGCAGCCACCCGATAGGCTTCGGCCATGGTCGGGTAGTTGAAGGTAGTGTTGATGAAGTACTTGATGGAGTTGGCTTCACCCTTCTGGTTCATGATCGCCTGGCCAATGTGGACGATCTCGGAGGCCTGGTAGCCGAAGCAGTGGACGCCGAGGATTTCCAGGGTCTCGCGGTGGAACAGGATTTTCAGCATGCCCACCGGCTCGTGGGAAATCTGCGCACGCGCCATGCCCTTGAAGAAAGCCTTGCCCACTTCGTAGGGGATCTTCGCCTGGGTGAGTTCGCGCTCGTTCTTGCCGATCGAGCTGATCTCCGGAATGGTGTAGATGCCGGTCGGTACGTCATCGACGAAGCGCCAGCTGTCATTTTCAACGGCGCTGCCGGCGGCCGAGCGGCCCTGATCCGCGGCAGCACTTGCCAGGCTTGGCCAGCCGATCACATCACCGGCAGCGAAGATGTTGCTGACTTCAGTACGGTAGTACTGGTCAACGTTGATCTGGCCACGACTATTGACCTTGATCCCGATGTTCTCCAGGCCCAGCTTGTCGGTGTTGCCGGTACGACCGTTGCACCACAGCAGGCAGTCGGCCTTGATCTTCTTGCCGGACTTGAGGTGCAGGATCACCCCGTTCTCCAATCCTTCGATGCGCTCGTACTCTTCGTTGTGGCGAATCAGCACATTGTTGTTGCGCAGGTGGTAGCTGAGGGCGTCGGAGATTTCGTCGTCAAGGAAGCTGAGCAGCTGGTCGCGGTTGTCGATCAGGTCCACCAGCACACCCAGGCCGCTGAAGATCGAGGCGTACTCGGAACCGATCACGCCGGCTCCGTAGATGATGATTCGACGCGGCGTGTGGGTCAGGCTGAGGATGGTATCGCTGTCGTAGATGCGCGGGTGGTTGAAGTCGACATCCGCCGGACGATAAGGGCGCGAGCCGGTGGCGATGATGACCTGCTTGGCCACCAGCTTTTCCACCACACCACTGGCGCAGACCACTTCCACGGTCTGCTCGTCATGGAAGCTGGCAGTACCGAAGAATACGTCGACGCGGTTGCGCGCATAGAAGCCGGTGCGCGAGGCGACCTGCTTGGAAATAACCCGCTCGGCACTCTTCAGCACGTCGGGGAAGGAGAACCAGCGCGGCTCACCAATCTGGCGGAACAGCGGGTTGGTGTTGTACTGCATGATCTGCCGAACGGAATGACGTAGCGCCTTGGACGGAATCGTGCCCAAGTGGGTGCAGTTGCCGCCAACCAGCGGGCGGTTGTCTACCACCGCTACCTTGCGCCCTGCCTTGGCGGCGTTCATCGCCGCACCTTCCCCCGCCGGGCCCGAACCCAGCACCACTACGTCGTAGTTGTAGACAGCCATGCTTACTCCTCATAACGGGCCGGGGCGCCCTTTGGCGCCCCCGGCAAGGTCCGCGGCAGTCGCCACCGCGGAAATCGGAACCTGTTTCGGCGATCCTGGAAGGGACCCTGAACTGGCGTGCAGCTTAGTCCAGGCGCCTGGCGCTGCACATTAGCGCTTGGTCGCGTCGTAGGCGAGGTTTGAATCCACTACATCGCCCTCGCGGCGCACTTCCTCACATTTCTCGCGATTGCCGCCACAGATCGAGCACTCCTTCTCGATGCCCAGGTTGGCGATTCCACCACAGGAACCGGCGATGGGCTTGCGACCCATGATCACGCCGACGGCCATGCCCAGCACCACCAGCAGCATGATCAGGAACACCAGCACGAAGGTCATCTTCACTTCTCCTCTTGCTCGAGCAGCTCGCGGAAGCGGCTGCTGCCATGGCTGACGAAGCCCTGTCCTTCACGGATCACGAAGAAGGCGGCGATGCCATGGCGTTCAGCATAGGCCTCCCCCGCCTTCGGCCCCAGTACCAGCAGCAAGGTGGACAACCCGTCCGCCCTCAGCGCCGACTCATCCACCACGGTTACCGCCGCCAGGTTGTGGCTGATCGGCGCCCCCGTTGCCGGATCCAGAGTGTGGGAGTAACGCTTGCCGCCCTTCTCAAAATAGTTGCGATAGTCGCCCGAGGTGGAAACGCCGACCCCATCGAGCTGGATGATCTTCTGCGCTACCTGCCGATCATCCCGCGGTGCTTCGATGGCGATGCGCCAGGGCGAGCCATCGGGTTTGCGGCCGAAGGCCTTCAACTCGCCCGTGATTTCCACCAGCGCACTGCCGACACCCAGCTCACCCAAATGTGTCACCACGCGATCAACCGCATAGCCAGCGGCGATGCTGTTGAAGTCCAGTTGCACCGGTGCGTCCTTGCACAGCTCCTGACCACGAATCGACAGGTGCTGATGACCGACATTGGCCTTCGCGGCAGCAATGGCTACGGCACTGGGTACCTGCTCGCCACGTGACTGAGGGCCGAACCCCCAGAGGTTGAGCAGCGGCTCCACCGTCATGTCGAAGGCGCCATTGCTGTCCTTTGACAGGTCGCCGGCGAAAGACACCAGCTCCAGCATCGGGGCAGGCAGTGCCATGCAGCTGCCTGCCGGCAAGGCGTTGAAACGCTCCACTTCGGAGTCGGCGCGGTAGGTGGACATCTGCAGGTCGATTTCCTTCAGGATGCCTTCCACCTCGTGGCGGACCCGCTCGACCGAAGGGCCGGAAGCGTTGCGCACGTACTTCACCGAGTAGCTGCTGCCCATGGTGGGGCCGCTGAACTGCTCCAGGCTATCGCCACACCCGGCCAGCAGGAGACTGGCCGAGAACATCAGCGCGATCGGCCTAGCCACCGAAATCATCCAGCAGGATATTGTCCCGCTCCACGCCGAGGTCGGTGAGCATCTTGATCACCGCAGCGTTCATCATCGGCGGGCCACACATGTAGAACTCGCAATCCTCGGGGGCCGGGTGGTCCTTGAGGTAGTTCTCATAAAGGACGTTGTGGATGAAGCCCTTCAGCCCACTCCAGTTGTCCTCCGGCTGCGGGTCGGACAGCGCCAGGTGCCACTGGAAGTTCGGATTCTCGGCGGCCAATTGGTCGTATTCCTCGGTATAGAAGGCTTCGCGCAGGGAACGCGCGCCATACCAGAAGCTGATCTTGCGCTTTGAACCCAGGCGTTTGAGCTGGTCGAAAATGTGCGAGCGCATGGGCGCCATGCCCGCACCACCACCGATGAAGACCATTTCCGCTTCGCTGTTTTTGGCGAAGAACTCGCCGAAGGGGCCATAAACGGTAACCTTGTCGCCTGGCTTGAGACTGAAGACCCAGGAAGACATCTGCCCAGGCGGCAAGTGATCCTTGCCTGGCGGGGGCGAGGCGATACGGATGTTGAATTTGACGATGCCCTTCTCATCCGGGTAGTTGGCCATGGAGTAGGCGCGGATCACCGTCTCCTCGACTCTGGATACGTACTTCCACTGGTTGAACTTGTCCCAGTCGCCCCGGTATTCGGGCTGAATATCGAAGTCCTTGTAGGCCACCTGGTGTGGCGGGCATTCCAGCTGTACGTAACCACCAGCGCGGAAGTCCACGCTCTCGCCTTCCGGCAGGCGCAGCGTCAGCTCCTTGATGAAGGTAGCCACGTTGGGGTTGGACTCCACCGTGCACTCCCACTTCTTCACACCGAAGACTTCTTCCGGCACCTCGATATGCATGTCCTGTTTCACCGGGGTCTGGCAGGACAGGCGCCAGCCTTCCTTTGCTTGGCGGCGGGTGAAGTGGGACTCCTCGGTGGGCAGCATTTCCCCACCGCCGCTCTCGACGACGCACTTGCACTGGGCACAAGTACCGCCGCCGCCACACGCGGAAGACAAAAAGACGTTATGGGATGCCAGGGTCTGCAGCAGCTTGCCGCCGGCGGGCACAGTGATGGTCCGCTCGCCGTTGATCACGATATTCACGTCGCCGCTGGACACCAGCTTGGCGCGGGCCGCCAGAATGATCACCACCAGCCCGAGGACGATGGCGGTGAACATGCCGATGGCGAGGAAGATTTCGAAACTCAGCATGTCCGTTCCTTAGAGCTGCACACCGGAAAACGACATGAAGCCGAGCGACATCAAGCCGATGGTGATGAAGGTGATGCCGAGGCCCTGCAGGCCCTCGGGGACATCACTGTATTTCAGCTTCTCGCGGATACCCGCCAGCAAGGCGATAGCCAAGGCCCAGGAGAAGCCGGAACCGACGCCGTAGACCACGCTCTCGCCCAGGTTGTAATCACGCTCCACCATGAACAGCGAGCCGGCCATGATGGCGCAGTTCACCGTGATCAGCGGCAGGAACACACCGAGGGCGTTGTAGAGCGAGGGCACATATTTGTCGAGCAGCATCTCGAGGATCTGCACGATGGCGGCGATCACGCCGATGTAGCTGAGCAGGCCAAGGAATGACAGGTCCACGTCCGGTAGACCTGCCCAGGCCAGGGCACCATCCTTGAGCAGCAGACTGTAAAGCAGGTTGTTGGCCGGCACGGTGATGGCCTGCACCACGATCACCGCGATACCCAGGCCAATAGCGGTTTCCACTTTCTTCGAAATGGCGATGAAAGTGCACATGCCAAGGAAGAAGGCCAGCGCCATGTTCTCGACGAACACGGCCTTCACGAACAGGCTGAGGTAGTGCTCCATCAGTAGGCCTCCTTGTTGGATACCTGGGGCGCGATCCTGTAGGACGGAGCCTCCTTCTGCTCGGTCTTCCAGCTACGCAGCGCCCAGATGATCAAGCCGATCAGGAAGAAGGCTGAGGGTGGCAACAGCAGCAGGCCATTGGGCTGGTACCAACCACCGTCGTTGATCACCGGCAGGACCTCGTAGCCCAGCAGCTTGCCGGCGCCAAGCAATTCGCGAATGACACCGAGGACGATCAGCATGGCGCTGTAGCCCAGGCCGTTGCCAATGCCATCGAAGAAGGACAGCAGTGGCGGATTGGCCATGGCAAACGCTTCCGCGCGGCCCATCACGATGCAGTTGGTGATGATCAGGCCGACGAACACCGACAGCTGCTTGGAGAGGCTGAAGGCGTAGGCCTTGAGCACCTGGTCGACCACGATCACCAGCGAGGCGATGATCACCATCTGCACGATCATGCGGATCGAGCTGGGGATCTGGCTGCGGATCATCGAGATGAACAGGTTGGAGAAGCCGGTCACCAGGGTCAGGGCGATGGACATCACCAGCGCGGTCTTCAGGTTGGAAGTGACCGCCAGCGCCGAGCAGATCCCCAGTATCTGCAAGCCGATGGGGTTGTTGTGCAGGATCGGGTCCAGCAGGACCGACCGGATAGTGGGTTGCGCCATGCTCATGCCTCCCCGTCGCTCAGCCTGGCCAGGAACGGACCAAAGCCGTTCTTGCCAAGCCAGAAATGCAGCAGATTGTTGACGCCCTTGCTGGTCAGCGTGGCGCCGGCCAGGCCGTCGACCTGATGTCGGGCGTTCGGCGACTGCGCGTCGACACTGCCCTTGATGATCTGGACAGCCAGTTGGCCCTGTTCGTCGAACAGGCTCTTGCCATTCCACAGCGCCTTCCATTTCGGGTTGTCCACTTCGCCACCCAGACCCGGGGTCTCGCCATGCTGGTAGAAACCCAGGCCGACCACGGTATCGAGGTCACCCTTGAGCGCCAGGAAGCCGTACAGGGTCGACCAGAGGCCGTAGCCACGCACGGGCAGGATCAGGGTCTGCAACTTGCCATCCTGCTCCACCAGGTAAACGGTGGAGAAACGCTCGCGACGCTTGATAGAGGCGGTGTCCTGCTCAGCCGACAGTGCATCGGACAGCTTCGGATCCTTGGCGGCCTTCAGCGGGTCGAACCCGGCGGCCTGGATATCGGCGGCATAGTCACCACTGTTCAAGTCAACAACCTTGGCGGAGATGCGCTCGGCGTAGAGCTTCTTGACCTCATCGGCAGACATGCCCGGCTGCGCCAGACCCGCGATGGTCAGAATGCTGCGCTGTTTGTCCAACTCGCGGTTTTCCACCTGGATGGGCTTAAGCGCGATGGCGCCACCTGCCACGAACACGGAACACACCAGGCAGACCACCAGGGCCACCATCAGGGTGCGGACAGTGGATTCCTTCTGGTTAGCCATTGCGTGCCAGCCTCCGCTTGATATTGGCCTGGACCACGAAGTGGTCGATCAGGGGCGCGAACAGGTTGGCGAAGAGAATCGCCAGCATCATGCCCTCCGGGAAGGCCGGGTTGACCACACGGATCAGCACCACCATCAGGCCGATCAGTGCACCGAACAGCCATTTGCCGGTGTTGGTCATGGAGGCAGACACCGGGTCGGTGGCCATGAACATCATGCCGAAGGCGAATCCACCCAGAACCAGATGCCAGTACCAGGGCATGGCGAACATTGGATTGGTGTCCGAGCCGATGGCGTTGAACAGCCAACTGGTGGCGATCATGCCCAGCATCACACCAGCAACGATTCGCCAAGCCGCGATGCGGGTCACCAGCAACACGCCGCCACCGATCAGGATGGCCAGGGTGCTGGTTTCACCGATGGAGCCCTGGATGGTGCCGAGGAAGGCGTCCATCCAGCTGATGCCATGGCCGACGATATTGTCGACGCCGCCCGCGGCACCGAGGCTCAGCGAAGTGGCGCCGGCGAATCCGTCCACAGCGGTCCAGACCGCGTCACCGGAAATCTGTGCCGGGTAGGCGAAGAACAGGAAGGCGCGGCCTGCCAGAGCCGGGTTTAGGAAGTTCTTTCCGGTACCGCCGAAGACCTCCTTGCCCAGCACGACGCCGAAGCTGATACCCAGCGCGACCTGCCAAAGTGGAATGCTTGGCGGCAGGGTCAGGGCAAAGAGCACGGAGGTGACGAAGAAACCTTCGTTCACCTCATGGCGACGGATCGAGGCGAACAGGACTTCCCAGAAGCCGCCGACAATGAAGGTCACGGCGTAGATGGGCAGGAACCAGGCGGCCCCCTGGACGAAGTTGTCCCACAGGCTGTTCGGGTCGAACCCGGCC
The DNA here is from genome assembly GCF_036328175.1 of Pseudomonas sp. JS3066. Taxonomy (NCBI): domain Bacteria; kingdom Pseudomonadati; phylum Pseudomonadota; class Gammaproteobacteria; order Pseudomonadales; family Pseudomonadaceae; genus Pseudomonas; species Pseudomonas sp. JS3066. Next base: position 1,767,594 of record NZ_CP143312.1, on the reverse strand, counting down.
AGGGCTCCGATCAACGCGAAGCGCAAGCCCTCCTGGGCCGCCAGTAGGTCTGGGCTTTGCGCGAACACCAGGTTGGCCTGGTAGCCGACGTTCCACATGCCGAAGAACATCGCCGGGAAGGTGCAGAGCCAGACGGTGATCATCATGCGTTTCAGGTCGATGCCGTCGCGCACATGGGCGGTGGTTCGGGTCACATTGGCGGGGCGATAGAAGAAGGTGTCTACCGCCTCGTACAGTGCGTACCACTTTTCATAGCGACCACCCTGCTCAAAGTTGTGCTCGATCCGATCGAGGAATTTACGCAGGCCCATGTCAGCCCTCCTTCTCAATACGGCTGAGGTTGTCCCGCAGGATGGGGCCGTATTCATACTTGCCGGCGCAGACGTAGCTGCATAGGGCCAGGTCTTCTTCATCCAACTCCAGGCAACCGAGTTTCTGCGCCATTTCGGTGTCACCGACGATCAGGTAGCGCAGAAGCTGCGTGGGCAGGATGTCCAGGGGCATCACCGCCTCGTAGTTGCCCACCGGCACCATGGCGCGCGGACTGCCGTTGGTAGAGGTGCTGAATGCGAACTTGCGACTGCCCAGCAGTCTGGAAACGAAGATGTTCAGCACCGAATGCTTGTTCATCCCGGCACGCAGGTAGTGCAATAGCTCGCGGTCGTTACCTTCGCGCAGACAGGAAACTTGCAGGTGGTAACGACCGAGATAGGCGCAAGCACCACGGGATGTGCGGCCACCCAGCAGGGAGCCGGAAACCACGCGGTTAGCACCGGATTGCAGCTCGCCAGCGGTGAGCTCATCCAGGCTGGCCCCCAGACGTGTTCGCACCAGACGCGGTTTCTCCACCACAGGGCCGGCAAGCGAAATCACGCGTTCAACCCAGAGGCGGCCGGTGGTGAACAGTTTGCCGATGGCAATCACGTCCTGATAACCGATGTGCCAGACGCTCTTGCTCACACTGACCGGATCGAGGAAGTGGATATGGGTTCCTGGCAGCCCGGCGGGGTGCGGGCCGGCAAACGACTCACGATGAACCTTGGCCAGGCCTTCACCCGGCAGTGCAGCGCCTTCTGCCTTGCAGAGAAAGATGCGGGCCAACCTGGAGAGGACTTTCAGGCCGTGCTCGAAGTCCGCGGCATGCCCGGCGATCACGACAGCAGGATCGGCGGCCAAGGGATGGGTATCCATGGCGGTGACGAAGATGGAACTGGGCGTGGCATCGATAGCTGGCACGCGGCTGAAGGGCCGAGTACGAAAGGCGGTCCAGAGACCGGAGGTAACCAGGTTATGACGCACTTGCTGTGGGTCGAGCTGGTCGAGCCTTTCGGCGGAATAATGCTCGAAACAAACCTCGTCATCGCCGTCGAGATCGATCACCACCGATTGCAGCACGCGCTGTTCGCCACGGTGGATGGCGCTCACTAGGCCGGCACCTGGCGCGGTATAGGTCACGCCGGGTGTTTTCTTGTCGGAGAACAGCGGCTGGCCGAGCTTGACCCGGTCCCCCACCTGAACATCCATGGTCGGCTTCATGCCGTGGTAATCGAAGCCGATGACGGCAACGCTCCGAACCGGGCGCCCAGCCTCGATTCGTTGAGCCGGCTCACCCGCCACTGGCAGGTCCAGCCCTCGCTTGATTCTGATCATAGGTTTCGCCTGAAACAGGAATTCTGCTCGAAATGCCTTGGCTCGATAGCCCGATAGAACACCGTCGCACCTGCCTGAGCAGGTACGGACGCACTACATCCCGAACGATTAAGCAGCGGATTATAGAGAGCCAGCCCTACCGTCGCCACTTGAGCCCTTTCATTTCATAGACTTAGGAAACAACGAGCAACAGGTCGTCCACTACTGAATCGTGGGTCATCTCATTCGCACTGGACATTGCCGTAACGCACGCCCCCCATCGGCGCGTGGATACAATGAAAAACGGGAGCCGTTGGCTCCCGTTCTTCGTTCCGCATTCCGCATCAGTGGGCGACAGCACGCTCGGCGGTGCGCTTGAAGTAGTAGCAAACGCCGATCAGCGCCAGCCAGAACGGAATGGCGTAGACCGAGACATTGATACCCGGAATCATCAGCATCACACCGAGGATCAGCGCCACGAAGGCCAGGCACATGTAGTTGCCTACCGGATACCAGAGTGCCTTGAAGAACGGCTGAATACCCTGCGACTGCAGAGACTTGCGGAACTTCAGGTGCGACAGGCTGATCATCGCCCAGTTGATCACCAGCGCCGCCACTACCAGAGCCATCAGCAGCTCCAGCGCCTTTTGCGGCGCCAGGTAGTTGACCACCACACAAAGAAGCGTGATCAAGGCGGAAACCCCGATGGCCAGCACCGGCACCCCACGGTCGTCCACCTTCATCAGCGCCTTGGGCGCATCGCCTTGCTCCGCCAGGCCGTAGAGCATCCGGCTGTTGCAGTAGACGCCACTGTTATAGACCGAGAGCGCAGCGGTCAGTACCACGAAGTTGAGGATGTGTGCTGCAGTATCGCTGCCGATCAACGAGAAGATCTGCACGAAGGGGCTACCGCTATACGGATCGCCAGCGGCGCCCAGGGTTTCCAGCAGCTTGTCCCACGGATAGAGCATCAACAGCACGCTGAGCGCGCCGATGTAGAAGATCAGGATGCGATAGATCACCTGATTGATGGCCTTGGGAATCACCTTCTTCGGCTCGCTGGCCTCGGCGGCGGTAATACCCACCAGCTCCAGGCCACCAAAGGAGAACATGATGATGGCCAACACCATCACCAGACCTTCGATTCCGTTGGGGAAGAAACCGCCATGGCTCCAGAGATTGTCCACCGCGGCCTGGGGCCCGCCTTCTCCGCTGACCAGCAGGTAGATACCCAGGATGATCATGCCGATGATGGCCACCACCTTGATCAGGGCGAACCAGAACTCCGCCTCGCCGAATACCTTCACGTTGGCGAGGTTGATCAGGTTGATCAGTACGAAGAACACCGCGGCCGACACCCAGGTCGGTACTTCCGGCCACCAGAACTGGATGTACTTGCCCACCGCCGTTAGTTCGGCCATGCCCACCAGGACATAGAGCACCCAGTAGTTCCAGCCGGCGAGAAACCCCGCGTACCCCCCCCAGTACTTGTGGGCGAAGTGACTGAAGGAACCCGCAACCGGCTCCTCGACGATCATCTCGCCCAGCTGGCGCATGATCAGGAAAGCGAAGAATCCGGCAATGGCATAGCCGAGAATCATCGACGGCCCCGCCGACTTGAGCACCCCGGCCGACCCCAGGAACAGGCCGGTTCCGATAGCTCCGCCCAGCGCGATAAGCTGGATGTGGCGGTTTTTCAGGCCCCTTTTGAGCGGCCCTTGGTGAAGGTGATGTCCTTCCATCTGGGTAATCCCCAAGCGATTCTTGTTATCCGATTACAGACCCAATAATGAAAAACGGGAGCCCGAGAGCTCCCGTTTTTCATTTTCAAACGCTTAGCGCGGGAAAGACGGCAGGTTGACTCCGGCCATGTCTTCCATCACGCGAACCACCTGGCAGCTGTAACCGAATTCGTTGTCGTACCAGACGTACAGGACAACGCGGTTGTCATTGCAGATGGTGGCCTCGGCGTCTACCACACCGGCGTGGCGGGAGCCGACGAAGTCGGTGGAGACCACTTCCTGGGAAGCGACGAAGTCGATCTGCTTCTGCAGGTCCGAGTGCATGGCCATCTGGCGCAGGTACTCGTTGATCTCTTCGCGGTTGGTGGCCTTTTCCAGGTTCAGGTTCAGGATGGCCATGGAGACGTTCGGCGTCGGGACGCGGATCGCGTTACCGGTCAGCTTGCCCTTCAGAACCGGCAGAGCCTTGGCGGCAGCGGTAGCGGCGCCGGTCTCGGTGATCACCATGTTCAGCGGCGCGGCACGGCCACGACGGCTGCCCTTGTGGAAGTTGTCGATCAGGTTCTGGTCGTTGGTGAACGAGTGAACGGTTTCGACGTGGCCGTTGACGATGCCGTACTGGTCGTTCACTGCCTTCAGCACCGGCACGATGGCGTTGGTGGTGCAGGAAGCGGCCGAAACGATCTTGTCGTCAGCGGTGATGTCGCCATGGTTGATGCCGTGGACGATGTTCTTCAGCGCACCCTTGCCCGGAGCGGTCAGGATCACGCGGTCGACGCCGGGGCACTTCAGGTGCTGGCCCAGGCCTTCGGCGTCGCGCCACTTGCCGGTGTTGTCGACCAGCAGGGCGTTCTTGATGCCGTACTGGGTGTAGTCGATCGACGCCGGGTCGTTGGAGTAGATCACCTGGATCAGGTTGCCGTTGGCGGTGATGGTGTTGTTGGCCTCATCGATGGTGATGGTGCCGTCGAACGGGCCATGCACGGAGTCGCGGCGCAGCAGGCTGGCACGCTTTACCAGGTCGTTCTCGGCGCCCTTGCGGACAACGATGGCGCGCAGGCGCAGGCCGTCGCCACCACCGGTCTTCTCGATCAGGATGCGGGCCAGCAGGCGACCAATGCGGCCGAAGCCGTACAGGACAACGTCGGTGCCTTCGCGGGCGCCGCCATTCTGCTTGCCAACCACATCGGCCAGCTCGTCCTTGGTGAACTGCTCGATACTGCGGCCTTTGCCTTCAGCCTTGAACTTGGCAACCATCTTGCCCAGGTCCACGGAAGCGCTGCCCAGCTTGAGCTCGCTCATGGCCTTGAGGATCGGGAAGGTTTCGTGAACCGACAGCTCAGCTTCCCCCGCCAGGCGGTGACGGGCAAAGCGGTGAGCCTTGAGAATGGCAATCACGGAGCGGTTGATCAGGCCACGGCCATAGATCGAAGTCACAACATTGTTGTTGCGATACAGCTGGCCAATCATCGGAATCATGGCTTCCGCGAGGGCTTCACGATCGATCCATTCACCGAGACACTGGTCGGGCTTCTGAGTCACGGGCAGTACCTTCCACATGTAGGGGATGAAAAAAGGGGCTACATTATGACGGCGCACGCAGGCGCCGGCAATCAGCAGCGGCCCCAACACTGACATCCGCTAGTCGGGATAGTTACAATCCGCCGATCTTTTTCCGACCGGAGCCTCTTGCCCGTGTCCGTATTGCGCCTCCCGCCCCTCCCCTCCGCCGCTGGCAAGCAGCACTGGGGCAATCTGCCCGGTGCCGCACTGAGCCTGGCCATCGCCGAAGCCGCCAGCGCCGGTAAGCGATTCACCCTGCTGCTGACCGCTGACAGCCAAACGGCCGAGCGACTTGAGCAGGAACTGGGTTTTTTCGCCCCGGACCTCGATGTCCTGCATTTCCCCGATTGGGAAACGCTGCCCTACGACCTTTTCTCGCCGCACCAGGACATCATTTCCCAGCGTGTCGATACGCTTTATCGGCTGCCCGGGGTCAAGCGCGGCGTACTGGTGGTCCCCATCACCACGGCCCTGCACCGTCTGGCGCCAACTCGTTTCCTGCTCGGCTCCAGCCTGGTACTGGATGTCGGCCAGAAACTGGATGTGGAACAGATGCGTCTGCGCCTGGAAGCGGCCGGCTATCGCTGCGTGGACACAGTCTACGAGCATGGCGAGTTCGCCGTGCGTGGCGCGCTGATCGACCTGTTCCCCATGGGCAGCGACCTGCCCTACCGGATCGACCTGTTCGATGACGAGATCGAAACCCTGCGCACTTTCGATCCGGAAACCCAGCGTTCGGTGGACAAGGTGGAGTCCATCCGCCTACTGCCGGCGCGCGAGTTCCCGCTGGACAAGAAGGCGGTCACTGACTTCCGCGGCCGCTTCCGCGAGCGTTTCGACGTCGACTTCCGCCGTTGCCCGATCTATCAGGATCTGGCCAGCGGTATTACCCCCGCGGGGATCGAGTACTACCTGCCGCTGTTTTTCGAAGAGACCGCAACCCTCTTCGATTACCTGCCAGCGGACACTCAGGTGTTCTCCCTGCCAGGTATCGAGCAGGCGGCCGAGCAGTTCTGGAGCGACGTACGCAACCGCTACGAAGAACGCCGTGTCGACCCGGAACGCCCTCTGGTACCGCCCGCCGAAGTGTTTCTGCCGGTGGAAGACTGCTTCGCCCGCCTGAAGGGTTCGCCCCGCCTGATCCTGAGCCAGGAGGACGTCGAGCCCGGCGTCGGCCGCGAGCGCTTCTCCGCTCGCGCCTTGCCCGACCTGGCGATCCAGGCCAAGGCCACCGAACCCCTGGCAGCCTTGCGCCGCTTCATCGACGAATTCCCCGGCAGAGTGCTGTTCAGTGCTGAATCTGCTGGTCGCCGCGAAGTACTGCTGGAGATGCTCGCACGCCTGAAACTGCGCCCGCTGGAAGTCGAGGGGTGGCCGGAATTCGTCGCCAGCTCCGAGCGCTTGGCCATCACCATCGCACCACTGGATGAAGGTCTGCTGCTGGACGACCCGGGCCTTGCACTGATCGCCGAGAGCCCGCTGTTTGGCCAGCGCGTGATGCAGCGCCGCCGTCGCGAACGTCGCGGCGATGCCGGCGACAACGTGATCAAGAACCTGGCCGAGCTGCGCGAAGGCGCTCCCGTCGTGCATATCGATCACGGCGTGGGCCGCTACCTGGGGCTGATCACCCTCGAGATCGACGGCCAGGTTGCCGAGTTCCTCGCCCTGCAATACGCCGAGGAAGCCAAGCTCTACGTCCCGGTCGCCAGCCTGCACCTGATCGCCCGCTACACCGGCAGCGACGATGCCCTTGCGCCCCTGCACAGACTAGGCTCCGAAGCCTGGCAGAAGGCCAAGCGCAAGGCCGCCGAGCAGGTGCGCGACGTTGCCGCCGAACTGCTGGACATCTACGCACGTCGCGCCGCCCGCGAAGGCTATGCGTTCAAGGACCCGACGGTGGACTACGCCACCTTCTCCGCCGGCTTCCCCTTCGAAGAAACCCCGGACCAGCAGTCCGCCATCGAGGCCGTGCTGACCGACATGCTGGCTCCCAAGCCCATGGACCGCCTGGTTTGCGGCGACGTCGGCTTCGGCAAGACCGAAGTGGCCATGCGCGCGGCCTTCGTCGCCGTCCACAGCGGCAAGCAGGTTGCGGTGCTGGTGCCCACTACCCTTCTCGCCCAGCAGCACTACAACAGCTTCCGCGACCGCTTCGCCGACTGGCCGGTGACCGTGGAAGTGATGAGCCGCTTCAAGTCCGCCAAGGAAGTGGAAGGCGCGGCGCAGCAGCTGGCCGAAGGCAAGATCGACATCATCATCGGCACCCACAAGCTGCTGCAGGACGATGTGCGCTTCAAGAACCTGGGCCTGGCGATCATCGACGAGGAACACCGCTTCGGCGTGCGCCAGAAGGAACAGCTGAAGTCCCTGCGTAGCGAAGTCGACATTCTCACCCTCACCGCCACGCCCATCCCGCGTACCCTGAACATGGCTGTCGCGGGCATGCGCGACCTGTCGATCATCGCCACGCCGCCGGCACGCCGCCTGTCGGTACGCACCTTCGTCATGGAGCGACAGAACACCGCCATCAAGGAAGCCCTGCTTCGCGAGCTGCTACGCGGTGGTCAGGTCTACTATCTGCACAACGAGGTGGCGACCATCGAAAAATGCGCCGCCGAGCTGGCTGAACTGGTACCGGAGGCTCGCATTGCAGTCGGTCACGGCCAGATGCGCGAGCGCGAGCTCGAGCAGGTGATGAGCGACTTCTACCACAAGCGTTTCAACGTACTGGTGGCCTCCACCATCATCGAAACCGGTATCGACGTACCCAGTGCCAATACCATCGTCATCGAGCGCGCCGACAAGTTTGGCCTGGCCCAGCTGCACCAGCTGCGCGGGCGGGTCGGCCGTAGCCACCACCAGGCATACGCCTACCTGCTGACGCCGCCGCGCAAGCAGATGACGCCGGACGCCGAGAAGCGCCTGGAGGCCATCTCGAACGCCCAGGACCTGGGTGCCGGTTTCGTCCTCGCGACTCACGACCTGGAAATCCGTGGCGCCGGCGAACTCCTTGGCGACGGCCAGAGCGGACAGATCCAGGCGGTCGGTTTCACCCTCTACATGGAAATGCTCGAACGTGCGGTGAAGGCGATCCGCAAGGGTGAGCAGCCGAACCTGGAGCAACCTCTGGGCGGCGGACCGGAAATCAACCTGCGCGTGCCGGCGCTTATCCCCGAGGATTACCTGCCGGACGTGCATGCTCGTCTGATTCTCTACAAGCGCATCGCCTCGGCGGCCGACGAAGATGGCCTGAAGGAGTTGCAGGTGGAGATGATCGACCGCTTCGGCCTGCTGCCTGAACCGACCAAGCACCTGGTGCGCCTGACCCTACTCAAGCTGCAGGCGGAAAAGCTCGGCATCAAGAAAGTCGATGCAGGCCCGCAAGGTGGCCGCATCGAGTTCGACGCCACCACCAGCGTCGACCCGCTGGTGCTGATCAAGCTGATCCAGGGCCAACCCAAGCGCTACAAGTTCGAAGGCGCCACCCTGTTCAAGTTCCAGGTGCCAATGGAGCGCCCGGAAGAACGCTTCAACACCCTTGAAGCCCTGTTCGAACGCCTGACCCCGCAGTAGTCTGCGGAATGATTGCCCCTATAAGGAACAACCCATGCGTGCCATCCGTAACTTCGCCCTGCTGCTCGCCCTTCTGGCCCCGGCAGCCTTCGCTGACGGCCTCTATTCGGTGGAGATGATCATCTTCCGCCAGGCCGGCGACCCCATCCCCGCCAGCCAGCCGGCTCCGGACGATTGGGCGACAGGCAGCCAGTCCATCTCCGGCAGCGAGCGCGGCACCGCACTGGATGGTGAAGCAGCCAAGCTGAACCCCAACGCCGGCTACGAGGTCCTGCTGCACAAGGCATGGTCACAGAACCTGTCGGCCATGGAGAACAAGGTCTCGGTCACTTCCGGCGAGCAACAGCTGGGGCATTTCCCAGTCGAAGGCACGCTGGCCCTAACCCTCGATCGCAGCGTCGATGCTCAGGCCGACTTCTGGATCAACCAGTTCGACAGTAGCGGCCTCATCAGCAGCAGCGAGCGCCTGCGCCAGGGCACCCGCCTGAAGAATGGTGAGCTCACCTACCTCGACCACGGCAACCTGGGCATCCTGATCCGCATCAGCCCCCTCTAAGGCGCCATGAGTGCCCTGCTCGACCAACTGAGGCAACTGGACTGGCGCCTGGATTTCGATCCAGGCGCTCTTTCCCGTGGTCTCAGATACGCAACGGAAAACCGCATCCGTCTACTCAGCCTCAGCGACAAGGCCATCGAAACCAGCTGTGAAGGGTCCGAAGGTCACTTCTATACCCAGCTGATCCGCCTAGCCCCCCAGGGACTGGGCATCGTCGGCCGTTGCAGCTGTCCAGTGGGCTTCAACTGCAAGCACTGCGTTGCCGCCATAAGCCATCTGCTCACCCAGCCCGCGTCCGGCTGGCAAGCCAATACTCCGCCCAGCGAACGCCTGATCGATGACCTCCAACCCGTTCCGCACCTGATCCTCGGGAGCCATGCGCAGAGCCAGTACGACCTGCGCAGCGGGCGCATGGTCGGCAGCCAGCAGCACCGCGCCGGACTGGTGTTCGATTACGGCGGCGCCCACACCCATGGCAAGACGGCGAAACCGGAGCGCTTGCATCACCGCACCAATGGCGAACGCCTTTCCATCTCACGCCACCCGAAAGCCGAGCAGGCCTTGCGGGATGTTCTACGCCAGCACGGTTTCAAGGAAGCCCTGCGGCAGAGCCTGGCGCTGCCCGCCAACAGCGCCGAGATGTTCGAGCTACCCAGCGATGAGCAATGGCTGCATTTCATGCGCGAGCAATTGCCGGCTCTTCGCGAGCAGGGCTGGCATATCGATATTCGTCCCGGCTTCCAGTTCGACCTGTCCCAAGTCGAGGGCTGGTACGCCGAAGTGGAAGAAGCGCCCGGCCGTGAATGGTTCGACCTGGAACTGGGCATTGTCGTCGAAGGCCGCAGAATCAGCCTGCTTCCGGTACTGTTGCGCCTGATTCAGCGCAATCCCGAGCTGCTCGACCCGCAGAACCTCCAGCGCCGCAAGGACGACGAACAACTACGCCTGCAACTGGATGCCACCCGCGCGGCGGATGGGCGCCCCTTGCAGGTTATGCTGCCTTTCTCTCGACTAAAGCCCGTTCTGACAACGCTGGGCGAGCTCTACCAACGCGACCAGGACCCGTCCCAGACCCTGCGCCTGGCACGCCCCGACGCTGCGCGCCTGAGCCAGCTCGAAGGGCTGGACCTGCACTGGCAGGGCGGTGAAGAACTTCGAGATCTGGCGCGCAAACTACGCGACAGCAGCAAGGCCGCCTGCAGCCCGCCAAAGGGCCTGAATGCCGAACTGCGCCACTACCAACTCGAAGGTCTGGCCTGGCTGCAAACCCTGCGAGAAGTCGGAGCCGGCGGCATCCTCGGTGACGACATGGGTCTGGGCAAGACTCTGCAGACCCTCGCCCATCTTCTGCTGGAAAAGGAAGCCGGCCGCCTCGACCGCCCGGCCCTGGTGGTAATGCCCACCAGCCTGATCCCCAACTGGCTGGACGAGGCTGCACGCTTTGCGCCGGACCTGCGCGTCCTCGCCTTGCATGGCCCCAGTCGAAAGAAAGCCTTCGCGCGGATGGCCGAGCATGACTTGTTGCTGACCACTTACGCCCTTCTCCCGCGGGATCTGGAACAGTTCGCTGAACTGCAGTTGCACGCCCTGATCCTCGACGAAGCGCAGTACATCAAGAACCACGCCAGCAAAGCAGCCCAAGCGGCACGCCAACTGCAAGCCCACCAGCGCCTGTGCCTTACCGGCACGCCACTGGAAAATCACCTGGGCGAACTCTGGTCGCTGTTCCACTTCCTGATGCCCGGCTGGCTGGGCGACAGCCAGGGCTTCCTACGCAACTACCGGACGCCCATCGAGAAACACGGCGACGCCACCCGTCTGGCACACCTCAATGCCCGCCTCAAGCCTTTCCTGTTGCGCCGCAGCAAGGAAGCCGTGGCCACCGAACTGCCGGCCAAGAGCGAGATCACCCAGTGGGTCGAACTCAGCGACCGCCAACGCGACCTCTATGAAACAGTGCGCCTGGCCATGGATCACAAGGTCCGCGACGAGATCGACCGCAAGGGCCTGGCCCGCAGCCAGATCGTTATCCTCGAGGCCCTGCTGAAGCTGCGCCAGGTGTGCTGCGACGCGCGACTGATTGAGGAAAGTGGCACTCGCTCGCGAGGCAGCAGCTCGGGCAAGCTGGATAGCCTGATGGAAATGCTCGAAGAACTGATCGCCGAAGGCCGCAAGGTGCTGCTGTTCTCGCAGTTCACCAGCATGCTGTCGCTGATCGAGGATGAGTTGCGCAAACGCGCGATCGAGTATGTGCAGATCACCGGCGACACCCGTGATCGCCGGACGCCCGTACAACGCTTCCAGAACGGTGAAGTGCCGCTGTTCCTGATCAGTCTGAAAGCTGGCGGAACTGGCCTTAACCTCACTGCCGCCGACACGGTTATCCACTACGATCCGTGGTGGAACCCGGCGGTGGAGCGCCAGGCGACAGACCGCGCCTATCGCATTGGCCAGGACAAGCCGGTGTTTGTCTATCGGATGATTTCGCGCGGGACCGTGGAGGAGAAGATCCAGCAACTGCAAGCGCAGAAGGCAGCGCTCGCAAGAGGGATTCTCGACGGCCGCGAGAAGGATGGCTGGCGATTGGCGGAAGAGGACATCGACGCCCTCTTCGCCCCCCTGCCCCGAATTGTCTGAACCGGAGCACCGCAGCAGGCATCACACCGAGATGCCTGCTGCGGGACAGGACACGTCAGGCTTTCAGCACGTGGGCCAGGACGCTGCGAACCTTGCCGATACCCGCGGCCAGAGCGGCTTCGATCTCGGCCATGGTGATAATGCCTTCGGACTTTCCGGCAGCCGGATTGACCACCAGAGACAGGCACGCATAGGGCAGGTTCAACTCACGAGCCAGCGCAGCTTCGGGCATGCCGGTCATGCCGACAATGTCGCAGCCATCGCGCTCAAGGCGGGTGATTTCGGCAACGGTCTCCAAGCGTGGCCCCTGGGTGCAGCCGTAGACGCCGAAATCGCTATGCGGGAAATCGCAGGCATTCAGTGCGGAAAGCAACTGGCCGCGTAGCACTTCGTCATACGGGTGGCTGAAATCGATATGGGTGACGTGGTCCAGGTCACCCTCGAAAAAAGTACCGACGCGACCGTGGGTGTAGTCGATCACCTGATGCGGCACCACAAGGTGGCCGCTGCCCATGGCCGGATGAATGCCGCCCACCGCGTTCACCGCGATCACCGCCTGGGCGCCCGCATGCTTGAGGGCCCAGAGGTTCGCCCGGTAGTTCACCTGGTGCGGCGGAATGCGATGCGGGTGGCCATGGCGAGCGAGGAACAACACATCGTGCCCGGCGTACTCACCACGAACGATACCGGCCGAGGGTGCACCGTAAGGCGTGTCAGGATGCAGCAGCGCTTTCATGCTCAGGCCTTCGAGCTGGGTCAGGCCTGTACCACCAATGATGGCGTAGACGGTCATGTCGGTTCCTCAATCGATCAACTGGGCTTCACGCAATGCTGCAGTCGCCTGCAGCCAGCGGGGGTCCTGGCGGTATTCGGTACCGGGGAAAGCGCGGCGGCGCATGCGCGCGAGGCTGGCCGGCGGCGTCGCTCCCAAGCGCTGCAGGCGCTCCAGGGCCAACTCGGCGGCTGCGCGATCGTTGCACACCAACCCCATGTCGCAACCCGCGGTCAGGGCTGCCTCGATGCGCTCGGCGGCGTCGCCCACCACATGGGCACCGGCCATGGACAGGTCATCGCTGAAGATGACGCCGGAGAACTTCAGTTCCCCACGCAGGATTTCCTGCAGCCAACGCCGGGAGAAACCAGCCGGCTGGTTATCCACCTTCGGGTAGATGACGTGGGCGGGCATCATGCCGTCCAGCTCGGACGCAAGGCGGGCGAAGGGGATCAGGTCGCTCGCTCGAATCTGCTCAAGGCTGCGCTCGTCCGTGGGAATCGCCACATGAGAATCGGCCTCCGCCCAGCCGTGTCCAGGGAAGTGCTTGCCGGTAGCAGCCATGCCGGCCTCACGCAGCCCACGGATGAACGAACCAGCCAGACGCGCAGCGCGTTCGGGGTCGCCTTCGAACGCACGACTCCCCACCACAGCGCTGCGCTGGTGGTCGAGATCCAGCACCGGGGCAAAGCTGATGTCCAAGCCTACCGCCAGTACTTCGGTCGCCATCAACCAGCCGCACTGTTCAGCCAGTTGCTCCGCGTTGTCGTTGTCGGCCAGGGCCCGCATCGCGGGAAGGCGCAGGAAACCCTGTCGCAGGCGCTGTACGCGGCCGCCTTCCTGATCGACGGCAAGAATCAGGTCCGGACGAACGGCACGGATGGACGCACAAAGCTCGCGTACCTGACGCGGGCTTTCGATATTGCGGGCGAAGATGATCAGACCGGCAACTTCTGGCTGTCGGAGGATCTGCCGATCCTCAGCGGTCAACCAGGTGCCGCCGATATCCAGCATCAGGGAACCTTGCATTAATAATCCTTAAGAGAGTTGCGCCGCCGCCCAGTCCGGGCAGGGCGCTTCGTCAATGCGTACCGCACAGTGGACGGGCACTCGATCGAAGAGTTCCAGCACATCCGTATTGCGCAGACGAATGCACCCATGGGAACGAGGCACGCCCATTGGCTCGGTATCTGGCGTGCCATGCAGGTAGATATAGCGGCGGAAGCTGTCGACACTACCAAGGCGGTTGCGACCTGGCTCTCGACCGCTGAGCCACATAATGCGACTCAGTATCCAATCCCTTCCCGGAAAACGCCCGTGCAGCTCGACATTCCAGACCTCACCAGTCCAGCGCCGACCACGCAGCACCGCCCCCAAGGGCAGACCGCCGCCAATCTTCGCGCGAACCTGGTGAAGTCCACGGGGCGTGCAATTGGAGCCATTGGTCTCACCCGCACCGTTGAGCGCGGTAGAGACAGACATGCGCAGCACCAACTGCCCGTCGGCAAAGCCGTAGAGCTGCTGGTCAGCGATGGAGATATGCAGAAGATCAAGGTATTGCATGGGCCGCAAGCTTAGCCGATCAGCCCGCTCGCGCCCATATGGTTTTAAGCCTTGGCGGGGGCTGCCGGGGCCTTGCTCCGTGGTTTCAGCATTGCGCTCGCCAGCACCTCGTCGGTAACGCCGGTCTCGGCACGCATGCCGGCCGCCAGGAAGGGCACCATCAGTCGCATGACTTGTTCGATCGAGGTATTCACGCCAAAGTCGTTTTCCGCCATGGCACGCAACGCCTTGATCCCAGACATGCTGAATGCCGCGGCGCCAAGCATGAAGTGCACCCGCCAGAACAGCTCCAACGGGGGAACCCTTGGTGCAGACTCATTTACCAGCAGCATGTAACGACGGAAGACCTTGCCGTAAACCTCTTCCAGATACTTGCGCAAGTGCCCCTGGCTCTGACTGAATGCGAGACCGAGCAAGCGCATGAAGATAGAAAGGTCATTTCCGCTACGAGGCTTTACCGCAAGGGCCTGCTCGACGAGCATTTCCAGCAACTCCTCGAGGCTGGCCTTGTTTTCGGCCTTGGCCTGGCGACGATCCAGCTCTCGCTCCAGGCTCTGACAGAAGGGGCCAAGGAAACGCGAGAAGACCGCCTGAATCAACGCCTTCTTCGAACCGAAGTGATAGTTCACCGCCGCCAGATTGACCCCAGCTTTGCTGGTGATCAGGCGCAACGAAGTCTCGGCGAAGCCCTTCTCCGCGAACAGCTGTTCCGCAGCATCCAGAATGCGTTCTACGGTTTCCGACTGGGCCATGGCTCCTCCGCCTGACAAACACTTGTTTGAAACATACGTTTCATCCGGTCAGATTGTCAAGTCGACCTCACCACTATCTGACGCAACGGTCATTCTCCCGGGCAGTGCGCCAAAGGGGTGTCTCGATTATTCCTCCCTCTTCTTCCTTCGCCACAAAAAGAAGCATTGCCAAGCCCAAATCACTGTATATAATCCCAGCAACTGTATAAAAAAACAGAGCGCCTCCATGCTGAAACTGACGCCCCGCCAAGCTGAGATTCTCGCATTCATCAAGCGCTGCCTTGAAGACAATGGCTTCCCTCCGACTCGAGCGGAGATAGCTCAGGAACTTGGCTTCAAGTCACCCAACGCCGCCGAAGAGCATCTCAAGGCGCTGGCACGAAAAGGTGCGATTGAGATGACCCCGGGTGCTTCCCGCGGCATTCGCATCCCCGGCTTCGAGCCCGGCAACAGCGAAGATGATGGACTGCCGGTGATTGGCCGCGTCGCTGCAGGCGCGCCAATCCTCGCGCAGCAGAACATCGAGGAATCTTGCCGCATCAATCCCGACTTCTTCCATCCCCGAGCCGACTACCTGCTGCGCGTTCGCGGCATGTCGATGAAAGATATCGGCATCTACGACGGAGACCTGCTCGCCGTCCATAGTACCCGCGAAGCCCGAAATGGCCAGGTTGTCGTAGCTCGCCTGGGCGAAGAAGTCACGGTCAAGCGCTTCAAGCGTGAAGGCGAAAAGGTCTGGCTGATTGCCGAGAACCCGGAGTTCGCCCCAATCGAAGTCAACCTGGATGAACAGGATCTGGTGATCGAAGGTTTGAGTGTCGGCGTGATCCGCCGTTAAAGGAGGCCCTATGCAGTTCCCGCAGTCGCTTGGTCGGTCACAGCTCCCTCTGTTCCACGAGGCCATCCTGGCCAATCCCGTGGCGCCGCTGCTGACCGATGTGGTCGAAGAAACCAGCAAGGAAGAACCAGACGCGTTCAGTGAACTGTCGCTGCGCGGCGCTGCCGGGCATTGCCGCAGCCTGCTCGCCTCGATATTGCGGGAACTAAGTGAAGAGAAAGACGCACGCTGGCTGACACTGATCGGCGCCCCCGCTGGCCTCTCCCGGGATTGGCTGCGCGAGTCCGGCCTCAACCGCGAACGCATCCTGATCCTGCAACCACGCGGAGAGCAAAGTGCTCTTGAGCTGGCTTGCGAAGCCCTGCGCCTAGGCCGCAGCCATACGGTTGTGAGCTGGCTTCAGTTGGGACAACGGGCCAAACGCCAACTGGCCCAAGCTGCACGCCAAGGCGACGCGCAAAGCCTGAACGTTCTACTGGGATGAAAGGTTTCTGGGCCCCTGATGATCGCAGCGCCCCTCTGACACGAGACGGTAACCGGATCAGCGGAAGATCTGGCCCCAGAGATCAATGCAGGACGCGCGGACCATCCTGGTGGTCCATCTCTCCTTCAGCCAGTCGGCCAGCCATCTGAACACCGACATTCAGCATGGCTTTGGCGACTTCCAGGTGATGCCCCTGAAGGAAAGCCTTGGCATCGGCGGAGAAGTCCAGCGTAACCAACGCCTCCTCGTCCTCAGCCCGGCGCAGAATGATGCGCCCGTCAGGCAGTTCGACTATTTCCAGAAAGGACGTAGGCATAAGTTCATATCTCCACGAAAGGCGGCCATTGTAGCAGCCAGCCGCCAGCACGCCCTAGCCCGTCGATCAAATCAGCACTCGCTGAGTGTTTCCCGGAAGCGCAACGCAAGCGATTTCAGATTTTGCCGCCATGATTCCAGGACTTCACGCGACAACGGCTTTTCTTCCTCATCTATGCTGACTGCGGTGATCAACGGTAGAGTCGGGTCGATCTTTGCCTGCTTCGGCGCCTGAGGTGGCTGGAATAATGCGCGATAAGCAAAGAGCAGCTCAGCCAGCCATGTTTCACGCTGCTGGGCCAACTCCACCAACTCAGCCAGCTCAGGACTAGGCGCAGCAGCCAGGACTTCCGGCGTCAGTAGCAACTCGACTCGCGGCGCACCTGCTTCTGGAAGGCGATAGTAACCGGCAATTTCGTGGCACAGGCCAAGAAGCGCACCGTAGAGGTGGAACAGTACCGCCTCGCGCTCGGATTGCACCAACGCCTGGGCATTCATGGCCTTGCCCTCTTCCGCCTTGCTCCAGGACTCCAGCGACAGGCCAGCGAAGAAGATTTTCTGGTTGGTGCGGGTATAAAGCTCATGGGCCATGACGGCGCCCTCCACAGGTGACCCCGGCAGTATATGCGCGCCCGTAAACGGACGCGCTAGGGGCGGTCAGCGCTTGTCTTCGACCTTCCACTTGCCGCCATCGAAGAAGGCGCGCCAACCGGTTGGTTTGCCTTCGACCTCGGTCTGCACATATTGCTCCTTGGTCTTGCGGCTGAAGCGGATCACCGCCGGGCGCCCCTCCGGGTCTTTCTTCGGCGCATCCAGCAGGTAGTGATACTTGGCATCCAGCTCGTCCTTGTGCGGAATCAGCTCCTGAACCAAGGGGGCGCGCGTTTCGCGATTCTTCGGGAACTGGCTGGCTGCCAGGAACAGGCCGGAAGCACCATCACGCAGCACGTAGATGTCATCGACCTTCTCGCATTTCAATTCCGGCATACGGATCGGATCGATCTTCGGCGGCGCTGCTTCACCGCTCTTCAGCAACTTGCGGGTGTTCTTGCAGCTCGCGTTGGTGCAACCGAAGAACTTGCCAAACCGACCCGTCTTGAGCTGCATCTCGCTACCGCACTTGTCACACTCCAGGCTCGGACCTTCATACCCCTTGATGCGGTACTGGCCCTGCTCGATCTCATAGCCTGAGCAATCCGGGTTGTTGCCACAGATATGCAGCTTGCGGGTTTCATCCAGCAGATAGGCGTCCATCGCAGTGGCGCAGATCGGGCAACGATGCTTGCCGCGTAATACGCGGGACTCCGACTCACCTTCGTCGTCCGCGGCAATCTCATCGCCCGGCACCAGGTTGATGGTGGCCTTGCAACGCTCTTTCGGCGGCAGGCTATAGCCCGAGCAACCAAGGAACACGCCGGTAGAAGCGGTACGGATCATCATTGGGCGACCGCAGTCACGGCAGGAAATATCGGTCGGGGTTGGCTGGTTGGCACGCATGCCCTTGTCAGCGCCTTCCGCCAGCTCGAGCTTCTTCCTGAAGTCGCCATAGAACTCGTCCAGCAGATGCTTCCAGTCACGCTCGCCCTGGGCTACGTCATCCAGATGCTCTTCCATGCCGGCGGTAAAGCCATAGTCCATCAGGTTGGCGAAGCTTTCGTTCAGCCGCTCGGTGACGATGTCGCCCATCTTTTCCGCGTAGAAACGACGGTTGTGCACCGTTACGTAGCCGCGCTCCTGAATGGTGGAGATGATTGCCGCGTAGGTGGACGGACGACCAATGCCCCGCTTTTCCAGTTCCTTCACCAGGCTGGCCTCGGAGTACCGCGCCGGCGGCTTGGTGAAGTGCTGGCTGGGCTCGAGGTTGAGTAGCTTGAGCAGTTCGCCCTCGCTCATTTCCGGGAGTACGTCATCCTCGCCAGGCTTGCTCTGCTGTGGCAGGACGCGAGTGTAACCATCGAACTTGAGAATGCGCCCCTTTGCACGCAGCTCAAACTTGCTGGCAGTGACGCTGACGCTGGTGGACAGGTATTCCGCCGGCGGCATCTGGCAGGCCACGAACTGGCGCCAGATCAGGTCATACA
Source organism: Pseudomonas sp. JS3066 (assembly GCF_036328175.1). NCBI lineage: Bacteria > Pseudomonadati > Pseudomonadota > Gammaproteobacteria > Pseudomonadales > Pseudomonadaceae > Pseudomonas > Pseudomonas sp. JS3066. Next base: position 1,749,089 of record NZ_CP143312.1, on the reverse strand, counting down.
GGCGCTCGGCATCACGCTCCATACCAGACAACTGAGTGGGACGCAGATTGACGTCGGACGGGCGAATGGCCTCGTGCGCTTCCTGAGCGCCTTCCTTGCTGGAATAGACGTTTGGCTTGGACGGTAGGTACTTCTGGCCGAATTCCCCCTCGATGAAGCCACGCACCATGGTGATGGCATCGGCCGAGAGGTTGGTCGAGTCGGTACGCATATAGGTGATGTAGCCGGCCTCGTAGAGGCGCTGGGCCATCATCATGGTTTTCTTCACCCCGAAGCCCAGGCGATTGCTCGCGGCCTGTTGCAAGGTGGATGTAATAAACGGCGCGGAGGGGCGACTGGAGGTTGGCTTGTCTTCGCGCTTGGCAACGGAGTAACTGGAAGCCTTGAGCTTCTCCAGCGCCGCCATGGCCTGGGATTCGTTCAGCGGCTTGAAGGCCTCGCCGTTCTCACGCGCCACTTCGAAACGCACCTTCGCGCCCTTGGCGGTGCCAAGGTCAGCGTGCACTTCCCAGTACTCTTCCGGAACGAATGCGCGGATCTCGCGTTCGCGCTCCACCACCAGCTTCACCGCTACTGATTGCACGCGACCGGCAGACAGGCCACGAGCAATCTTCTGCCAGAGCAACGGCGAGACCATGTAGCCCACGACGCGGTCGAGGAAGCGACGGGCCTGCTGGGCGTTCACGCGGTTGATATCGAGGTCGCCGGGCTGGGAGAAGGCTTCCTGAATGGCCTTCTTGGTGATCTCGTTGAACACAACGCGCTTGTAGCGGCTGTCATCACCACCGATGGATTCCCGCAGGTGCCAGGCAATGGCCTCCCCTTCGCGGTCCAAGTCGGTTGCGAGATAGATGGTGTCGGCATCCTTGGCCAGGCGGCGCAACTCGTCGATCACCTTCTCCTTGCCGGGCAGGATCTCGTACTTGGCTTTCCAACCGTGCTCTGGGTCGACGCCCATGCGAGCAACCAACTGGCGCTTGGCTTTCTCCTTGGCGGACAGGACCGGCGCTTCGCCAGCAGTCTTTCCGCGCTTGGCCGGCTCCTTGGCGGTACTGGCTGAACCGCTGGTAGGGAGGTCACGGATATGGCCGATGCTCGACTTCACCACGTACTGGTTGCCCAGGTACTTGTTGATGGTCTTGGCCTTGGCCGGGGATTCCACGATGACCAGCGATTTGCCCATGGATCGGTGTGTTCCTGATTGAAGAATGTAAAAGGCGGGTGCCGCCCGTCGCGGCACCGCTATATATAGTGGCCAGTGCGAAGCGGTCAAGCGCGCCCCGGCTGTCCTCGCCGCCCCTCAGGGCTGAGGAAATAGGTCCGGCTCCGCACTCACCAAGGCGAAGCGCGCAATCTGCTCGCCGTCCACCTGAACCGTTTCGGTGAACATGCTGAGCGGTCGCACCCAAAGGCCGAATTCGCCATAGAGGGCCTGGTAGACCACCAGTTCTTCCTCCGTCTCGGAATGTCGTGCAATACCGATGACACGGTACTGCTGACCCTTGTAGTGACGATAGAGACCCGGTTGCAGGCTCATGATTGCCTCACAGTGATGAATGCAGGCTAGCCCGCAAAGGTTGCGCATGGTGCCGCGTGATGCGACTCGAAGCCAGCCCTTACACGAAAATTCCTGCGAAGTATCTCCACATGAAAGCAAAAACCGGGGCACTGGGCCCCGGTTTTCTCATCCTGCGTGCGCTTATACGCGCTCGAAGATGGTGGTGATGCCCTGGCCGAGACCCACGCACATGGTGGACACGCCCAGAGTACCGCCGTTCTGCTTCATCACGTTCAGCAGGGTACCGGAGATACGGGCACCAGAGCAGCCGAACGGGTGACCCAGGGCAATTGCACCGCCGTGCAGGTTGACCTTCTGCTCCATCTTGTCGAGGAGTTTGAGGTCTTTCAGCACCGGCAGGGCCTGAGCAGCGAAGGCTTCGTTGAGTTCGACGAAGTCGATGTCGTCCATGGTCAGGCCAGCGCGTTTCAGCGCCTTCTGGGTGGACGGCACGGGGCCGTAACCCATGATCGCCGGATCTACGCCGGCAACCGCCATGGCACGTACTACGGCCATCGGCTGAATACCCAGGTCCTGGGCACGCTGGGCGCTCATCACGATCATGCAGGAAGCGCCGTCAGTGATCTGCGAGGAAGTACCCGCAGTCACGGTGCCGCCTTTCGGGTTGAACGCTGGCTTCAGGCTGGCCAGGCTTTCCAGGGTGGTCTCCGGACGAATGGTCTCGTCAAAGTCGAACACCTTCAGGAAGCCGTTCTCGTCGTAGCCTTGCATCGGGATGATTTCATCCTTGAACTTGCCTTCGACGGTGGCCTTGTGGGCCAGTTGGTGCGAACGCACACCGAACTGATCCTGGGCTTCACGGCTGATGCCATGCATCTTGCCGAGCATTTCGGCGGTCAGGCCCATCATGCCGGACGCTTTGGCGGCATACAGGGACATATGCGGGTTCGGATCAACGCCGTGCATCATGCCGACGTGGCCCATGTGCTCCACACCGCCGACCACGAATACGTCGCCGTTGCCGGTCTGGATGGCCTGCACGGCGGTGTGCAGGGCGCTCATGGAGGAACCGCACAGACGACTGACGGTCTGGCCGGCGCTGGTGTGAGGGATCTGGGTCATCAGCGACGCCATGCGTGCGATGTTCCAGCCCTGCTCCAGCGTCTGGTTAACGCAGCCCCAGATCACATCCTCGACTTCCGCCGGGTCGACCTTGGTGTTGCGCTCCAGCAGCTTGCTGATCAGGTGCGCCGACATATCTTCGGCGCGGGTGTTGCGGTGCATGCCACCCTTGGAGCGACCCATCGGGGTGCGGCCGAAGTCGACAATGACTGCATCTCTAGGATTCAGGCTCATATTCTTCACTCTCGCTCAATTAGCCGAAAAACTTCTGGCCGTTCTTGGCCATTTCGCGAAGCTTGGCGGTCGGGTGGTACAGCGCGCCCAGGTCGGCGTACTTGTCGGCCAGGGCCACGAACTCGGCCACACCGATGCTGTCGATGTAGCGCAGCGCACCACCACGGAAGGGCGGGAAGCCGATGCCGTAGATCAGGCCCATGTCGGCCTCGGCAGCGGTCGATACGATGCCATCTTCCAGGCAGCGCACGGTTTCCAGGCACAGCGGGATCATCATGAAGTTGATGATGTCTTCGTCGGTCAGCTCACGCTGCTCCTTGACGATCGACTTCAGCACTTCGTAGGCAACCGGATCGGTAACCTTCTTCGGCTTGCCGCGCTTGTCGGTTTCGTAGGCGTAGAAGCCCTTGCCATTCTTCTGACCCAGGCGCTTGGCTTCGTACATGACGTCAACGGCGGTCTTGCCTTCAACGGCCATACGATCCGGGAAGCCTTCGGCCATCACATCGCGGCCGTGGTGGCCGGTGTCGATGCCGACCACGTCGGACAAGTAGGCCGGGCCCATGGGCCAGCCGAACTTCTCCATGATCTTGTCGATGCGTACGAAGTCGACGCCGAATTCCAGCAGCTTGGCGAAACCGCCGAAATACGGGAACAGCACACGGTTGACCAGGAAGCCGGGGCAGTCGTTGACCACGATCGGGTTCTTGCCCATTTTCTTGGCGTAGGCAACGGTAGTGGCAACAGCCACTTCGCTGGACTTCTCGCCACGAATCACTTCAACCAGCGGCATCATGTGCACCGGGTTGAAGAAGTGCATGCCGACGAAGTTCTCCGGACGCTTCAGGGCCTGGGCCAGGTAGCTGATGGAGATGGTGGAGGTGTTGGAAGCGATGATCGCGTCTTCGCGAACATGACCTTCCACCTCGGCCAGCACGGCGTGCTTGACCTTCGGGTTCTCGACGACAGCTTCGACCACGATATCGACGTTGCCGAAGTCGCCGTAGGACATGGTCGGACGAATCGCATTCAGCGCTTCAGCCATCTTTTCAGGCTTCATGCGGCCTTTCTCGACGCGCTTGCCGAGCAGCTTGGACGCTTCGTTCAGGCCCATCTGGATACCCTCTTCGCGGATATCCTTCATCAGGATCGGAGTGCCCTTGGAAGCGGACTGGTAGGCGATGCCGCCACCCATGATGCCAGCGCCGAGTACGGCAGCCAGTTTCACGTCCTTGGCAGCTTCGTCGTACTGCTTGCCCTTTTTCTTCAGTTCCTGGTCATTCAGGAACAGGCCGATCAGGCTAGTGGCGACCGAAGTCTTGGCCAGCTTCACGAAGCCGGCGGCTTCCACTTCCAGAGCTTTGTCGCGGCCGAAGTTGGCAGCTTTCTGGATGGTTTTGATGGCTTCGACCGGAGCTGGGTAATTCGGGCCGGCCTGGCCAGCAACGAAGCCCTTGGCGGTTTCGAAGGCCATCATCTGTTCGATGGCATTGAGCTTCAGCTTTTCAAGCTTGGGTTGACGCTTGGCCTTGAAATCCAGCTCGCCGGAGATGGCACGCTTGACCAGGTCCAGAGCGCCAGCCTGCAGCAGGGCGGGAGCGACAACAGCATCGACGGCACCAACTTTCAGGGCGTCCTCGGCACGGTTCTCCTTGCCGGAAGCGGTCCACTCGATCGCGTTGTCGGTACCGATGAGGCGCGGCAGGCGCACAGTGCCGCCGAAGCCCGGATAGATGCCGAGTTTGACTTCCGGCAGGCCGATCTTGGCAACGGTGCTCATCACGCGATAGTCGGCTGCCAGGCACATTTCCAGGCCGCCACCCAAGGCGATGCCGTTGATCGCGGCAACGGTGGGAACTTCGAGGTCTTCGAACGCGCTGAAGATCTTGTTGGCTTCGAGGTTGCCGGCCACCAACTCTTCGTCGGGCAGCTGGAAGTTCTCGACGAACTCGGTGATATCGGCGCCGACGATGAACACGTCCTTGCCGCTGCTAACGATCACGCCCTTGACCGAAGCGTCGGCCTTGATGGCTGCAACTGCATCACGCAGTTCGTTCAGGGTGAGGCGGTTGAACTTGTTGACGGACTCACCCTTGAGGTCGAATTTCAGTTCGACGATACCGCCCTCAAGAGCCTTAACCGTGATGGCTTTACCTTCGTAAATCATCAACTGATCTCCACGGTTTGGGAAACTGGACTGTACGCATCGGAGCCGACCGGCGGACTTGCCTCCGGCGCTGCCGGAGCATAGTCCTGATCGATCCGGCACACCCACCGACGCGATATTCGGGCTTCATCGGAAGCGTCAGACAAGACAAACGCTTGATTCATACGCCCGTTTGATTTGGGTGAGCGCAGATTCAGGGAAAAGTCTGCGCTTGTCAATCGCGCAGCGTGACCGGTCGGCCACGATAAAACAGCTCTGTCACCTGCCTTGCCGCAAGTCGGGCAAGACAAATGACACAGATTCACTCAATTGATTGCGTCTCATCACGACCACTGCTGCTTGGCGGAAAAGCTGCCAGAAGGCCGCTGGCAAATTGCCTGCCTCACAGGTACATTCGTGCCACTCGATCCGCCAGGATTCGAACGCCAAAACAACAACAATCGAGGCCAATGGCCCACGGAGTAGTACCAATGACGAGCCGTCTGCTTGCCATTCTGCTGGGTACCCTGCTCACCCTTCCCGCTTTAGCTTCTGCTCAAGCGTCCCCGGCGGACAGCCTGCTCAAGCTCCATCAGATGCGCCTCGCCGCCCAGCGCAGCCTTGGCGACTTCTATATGTACAACGGCATGGAAGGTGATCAGCGCTACGCGCGACTGATCGACGAGTCGGTGCAGAAGGCGGATACGCACCTGAAGGAACTGGGCGAAATGCCCGGGGAAGCATCGAAGGCCCTGCGCGCCCAGCTGGCCCAGGAATGGCAGAGCTACCACAGCGAGCTGACCGGTCTGGTCACCTCACTCAAGCAGCAAGGTTATACCGACCTGCAACCGGTGGCCGACCTGACCGAGCGGAACAAGCGCCTGATGGACCTCTCGAACGAGCTCTACGCCAGGATCCAGCAGGAGGGTTCGACCCAGGTTCCGCCCCTGACCCAGCGCAGCCGAGATCAGAGCCTGCTGATGCAGACCATCGCAGTGGACTACGCCTCCCGTAGCGCGTCCATCGGTGGCAGCTTCATTGGCAGCAATGGCGGCAAGGGCATCGACGAGCTGGCCGGTCAGTTTGCCAACCAGCTGATCAGCCTGGAGCAGGCGCCACAGAACACTCCGGAAATTCGCCAGGCGCTGGATGGCATCAGCACCAAATGGCGCTACATCGAGAAATCGCTGAAGAACTACAACGAAAACAGCGTGCCGTTCCTCATCAACAAGTACTCGGACCGCATCATCGACGGCCTCGAAGACATCTCCGCCCGCTACTCCGCCGCCCAGAGCTGAGACCGGCAACCTGCGCGACGGCAACACCGTCGCGCCCTGACCTCAGGCCAGCGCCTTCAGCGTTTCGGCGATGCGCTGCAGGTCTTCCGCAGTTCCCCGCTCCCCCCAGTAGAGGGCAATCATCTGCGAGCTCGCTTCGACCTTGTAGACATCCTTCGGCAAACCAGCCAGATGTGTCAGCACCGCCGCGTCCTCGCACGGCTCGCGCCACTGGTTCACCCAGGTGCCCGGCTCGTTCTGCCAATAGCACCAGGCCTCGCGCCCGCGCAGACGCGGCCGATGGTACTGGGCGCAGGAATGCGGCGGCTCCTGGACCAACCAGTGCGGCCACTCCTGGCGCGACAACTGCATGGACAACCCCATCCGCCGTGCCTGCAGGCGCAGCTCCATACGCCCGCGCTGCCCTTTGGAAGGCACCAGCCAGACCAGCGGGCTGAGCATCGCCAGTAGGAGCAACAGGACGATCCAGATGGTCATAAAGGTTATCCCGCTCAAAAGCCTGTGTTAAACGTTCCGGAAAGCCATACTTGTGATCATGCGCAACCTTAAGGAGGAGTCACCCATGACCTACCAGCACATTCTGGTCGCCGTAGACCTGACCGATGAATGCCATCCGGTGGTGCGTCGCGCCCAAGCGCTGGCCCAAGCCAGCAATGCCAAGCTGTCGCTGGTGCATATCGTCGAACCGATGGCCATGGCCTTCGGTGGTGACGTACCCATGGACCTGTCCATGCTCCAGCAACAGCAGTTCGAACAGGCTCGGGAGCGCTTGCAGGGCTTCGCCGGCATTTATTCCGAGCTGAGCGCCGACCAGCGCCACCTGGCCTACGGCCAGCCACGCCAGGAAATCCACCGCCTCGCCGAGGAGCAGGGCTGCGACCTGATCGTTGTCGGCAGCCATGGCCGCCACGGCCTTGCTCTGCTGCTCGGCTCCACCGCGAACGATGTGCTCCACGGCGCACCTTGCGACGTACTGGCGGTCCGCCTGAAGAAGCCTGAATAAAACGACTCGACCCAGCGGGCGCGGGCGTCAGTCAAAGCCCTCGCCCGCGCTCATCACCAGCGGCCGGATCTTCTGCAACTGGGTTTCCAGCGAGTAGGTCATGCTGGAGGCCATGGAGAAGAAGGTCAGGAAGGCCTTGAGATTGGAGTCCCCTTCGCAAGTATCGTGGATACGTTGCCAGAAGGCCTGGTTCACCAGCTGTAGCTGCTGGAACAGACGCACCAGCCCCTTCAACTCCCAGTCTGCATGGCGCCCTTCCCGAAGGTTGAAATACTGACGTGCCAGATAGAGCGAAACGGCCCGTAGGATGAACTCCTGATTACTGGCAAATGGCAGGTGCTGATGCGCCATCGGCTTGAGCTTGCCCAGCACCGGGCAGGCGCTGGTAGCCATGATGACCCCCAGCAGGGCGCGAAGCCCCTCCTCCAACCCAACCACCTTGGCGTATTCACGCTCTGGCGTACGCACCCAGACCTGCACCTTCTTGAACGCCGGCAAGCCCTGAAAGTCCTCGATCACCCGGTGCAGGTCCACCGCTGCCGGGCAATGGCTGTGGGTTTCCTGACGCAACGGGCAGTTGCTGCACTGCTGGTGCTCCAGACGCGTCCACTTCGGCGCGCCAGCAGCGCGTTCCGGGTCGTACTCACGATCCAGCTCAATGCGATAGCTGAACTCATGAAGGTCATCCAGGCTGATGCGGTATTCGATGGCCATGGGCTCTCCGGCTCACTTCCTCAACTGTCTTCCAGCTCCGCCCAACGCTCGATCAGGCGGTCCAGTTCCTTCTGCAAGCCATCCAGGCGTTCCAGCACCACGCGGGTCTGCTCCGCCGGGCGCTGATAGAATACCGGGTCGGAAATTTCCTCCTGCAGCTTCGCCTGCTCAGCCTCCAGGGCTTCGATCTGCCCGGGAATCGCTTCCAGTTCGCGCTGGAGCTTATAGCTCAGCTTCTGCTTCGGAGCCTCAGCGACGGTCGCCTTGACCACGGGTGCGGGTTCTGCGGCCTTGGGAGCCTCGGCCTTGGCCTCTCGCCCCTCCCCAACGCCCAGTAGGCGCGGCGAACCGCCCTGGCGCAACCAATCCTGATAACCGCCCACATACTCGCGAACCCGACCCTCGCCCTCGAACACCAAAGTGCTGGTGACCACGTTGTCGAGGAAGGCCCGGTCGTGGCTGACCATCAACACGGTGCCAGGGAAGCTCAGCAGCACTTCTTCAAGCAATTCCAGGGTTTCCACGTCCAGGTCGTTGGTTGGTTCGTCCAATACCAACAGGTTCGCCGGCTTGCTGAACAACTTTGCCAGCAACAGACGTGCCCGTTCGCCTCCGGACAGCGCCTTCACGGGTGTGCGAGCGCGCTGAGGGCTGAACAGGAAGTCTCCGAGATAGCTCAGCACATGACGGTTCTGGCCCTCGATGGTGATGAACTCGCGACCTTCGGCGAGGTTGTCGATTACGGTCTTTTCCAGATCGAGCTGGTGACGCAACTGGTCGAAATACGCCACTTCGAGGCGAGTGCCGACCTCGATGCTGCCGCTGGTGGGTTGCAGATCCCCGAGCAGCAGCTTGAGCAGCGTGGTCTTGCCGGTTCCGTTGGCGCCAAGGAGGCCGATACGGTCGGAGCGCTGCAGCACCAGGTTGAAATCGCGAATCAGCGGTTCGCCGCCCGGATGTGCAAATCCGACGCTCTCGGCCACCATGACCTGCTTGCCGGACTTCTCGGCGGTTTCCAGCTGGAAACTGGCCTTGCCCTGACGCTCGCGACGATCGGCACGTTCGGCACGCATAGCCTTGAGCGCGCGTACGCGACCTTCATTACGCGTACGACGCGCCTTGATGCCTTGGCGAATCCATACTTCTTCCTGCGCTAGTCGCTTGTCGAACAGCGCGTTGGCCGTCTCTTCCGCCGCCAGTTGCTGCTCCTTGTGGACCAGGAAGCTGGCGTAGTCGCCGTTCCAGTCGATCAGGTGGCCGCGATCCAGTTCCAGGATGCGCGTGGCCAAGTTCTGCAGGAAGGAACGGTCGTGGGTGATGAACAGTACTGCACCGTTGAAGCCCAGCAGGGCCTCTTCCAGCCAGGCAATGGCGCCGATATCCAGATGGTTGGTGGGCTCGTCGAGCAGCAGCAGGTCAGGCTCGGCCACCAGCGCCTGTGCCAGCAGCACGCGGCGGCGCCAGCCACCGGAAAGCTCGGCCAGGGTTTTGTCCGCCGGCAGCTGCAGGCGGCTCAGGGTGCTATCTACCAGTTGCTGCAGGCGCCAGCCGTCGCGAGCTTCGAGTTCCTGCTGGACGTGGGCCAGCTTGGTCAGGTCCGCCTCGGACTGGATGTGCTGGCTGAGGTGATGGTATTCGGCCAACAGCGCGCCGACACCGGCCAGACCCTCGGCGACCACGTCGAAAACGGTACGATCGTCAGCAAGCGGCAACTCTTGCGGCAATTCGCCGATCTTCAGCGCCGGTGCGCGCCAGATTTCACCGTCATCGGCGAACTGATCGCCCTTGACCAGGCGCAGCAGGCTCGACTTGCCTGTGCCGTTGCGGCCAATGATGCAAACGCGCTCGCCACGGGCGATCTGCCAGGACACCTTATCCAGCAGCGGCATGGCGCCGTAGGCAAGAGATACGTCGGTGAACTTGAGCAGCGTCATGTGGGGCCTCCGGGATAAGGGCGCGCATTCTACCCGACTTGCCACACCGTCTCTCGGGCATTTTTTACCGCCGGTTTCCCTTGCTGGCGCAATGCTTTAACCGGCCCGCCCCAGAAGCTAAGCTAGGCGCTATTCGATGCCCCGAAATGGGCATTCACAACGATATATCTGCCTCGGAAGTGTCATGCGCGGTCGTCTGCTCAGCCTGTTTTCCTGTCTGCTCCTTTCTACGGTCGGCCTGCAAGTCGCTCAGGCCTCCTCGGTTCCCCTCGCGCAGCAGCGGCTGATGTACGACGAGGCCAAGCGCGCACTGGCCAAGGGTGATTCCGGCCCCTACCAGCGCTACGCCAATGCCCTGCGCGACTACCCGCTGGAGCCCTACCTGGCATACGACGAGCTGACCGCCCGTCTGAAATGGGCGAGCAACGAAGAAATAGAGAAATTCCTCGCCGAGCATGGCGACCTTCCCCAAGCCGGCTGGATGAAGCTGCGCTGGTTGCGCTGGCTGGCCGAGCGGGGCGAGTGGCAGACGTTCGTCAATTACTACGACCCCAAGCTCAATTTCACTGAACTCGACTGCCTTTTCGGCCAGTACCAGCTCAAGCACGGAATGAAGAAAGAAGGCTATGCCTCGGCCAAGAAGCTCTGGCTGGTGGGCAAGTCCCAGCCCGAAGCCTGCGATGTGCTGTTCGGCATGTGGAGCGCCGAGGGCCAACTGACCGAGGAGCTGCGCTGGAAGCGCGCCAAACTGGCCGCTGAAGCCCGCAACTATGGCCTGGCCAACCACCTGGTGAAAACCATGCCGCGCCTGGGCACCCAGGGCAAGCTGATGGTGGAAGTGGCGCAGAAGCCGCAGATATTGAGCCAGACTGCCCGTTTCGCACCCGCCGATCGCCACACGGCCGATGCCGCAGGTCTCGGCTTGCGCCGCCTGGCACGCCAGGACCCGGAGAAGGCTCTGAGCCTGCTGGATGTCTATGCAGCGCGCCTGCCCTTCTCCAAGGAAGAGAAAGTGGCCATCGCCCGCGAAATCGGCCTGACCCTGGCCAAGCGCTTCGACTCCCGCGCACTAAAGGTCATGACTCATTACGACCCCGAACTGCGCGACAACACCGTCAGCGAATGGCGCGCGCGCCTGCTACTGCGACTGGGTCGCTGGGACGACGCCTACCAGTTGACCCGGCAGATGCCCGAAGACCTGGCCAAGACCAACCGCTGGCGCTACTGGCAGGCCCGCAGCCTGCAACTGGCGCAGCCCCAGAGCCAGCAACCGGTCCCGCTGTTCCAACCGGTTGCCCGAGAGCGTGACTTCTACGGCTTCATGGCCGCCGACCGTATCCAGGCACCCTATCAGTTGAACAACAAGCCTCTGGCCATCGACCCGAAGGTGATGCAGAAGGTGCGCAACACCGCAGGCATCCGCCGTGCGCTGGAGTTCCATGACCGCGGCGAGATCGTCAACGGCCGCCGCGAGTGGTACCACGTCAGCCGCCTGTTCAACCGCGACGAGATGGTGGCCCAGGCCAAGATCGCCTATGACCTGCAATGGTACTTCCCGGCCATCCGCACCATCAGCCAGGCCCAGTACTGGGATGACCTGGATATCCGCTTCCCGATGGCCCACCGCTCGGCACTGACCCAGCAAGCGAAGATTCGCGGTCTGCATTCCAGCTGGGTGTTCGCCATCACCCGCCAGGAAAGCGCCTTCATGGCCGACGCGCGCTCCGGCGTCGGCGCAATGGGGCTGATGCAACTGATGCCGGGCACCGCCAAGGAAACCGCGCGCAAGTTCGGCATTCCGCTGGGCTCGCCGAAGCAGGCGTTCAACCCCGACGTCAACATCCAGCTCGGCGCCGCCTACCTGAGTCAGGTCCACGGCCAGTTCAACGGCAACCGAGTGCTCGCCTCGGCCGCCTACAACGCCGGCCCCGGCCGGGTTCGCCAGTGGCTGCGGGGCGCCGACCACTTGTCCTACGATGTCTGGGTGGAAACCATTCCCTTCGACGAAACCCGCCAGTATGTGCAGAACGTGCTGTCCTACTCGGTGATCTACGGGCACAAGCTGAACGCTCCGCAGCCTCTGGTGGATTGGCACGAGCGATATTTCGACGACCAGTAAGACATGAGAAAGGGCGCCAATCGGCGCCCTTTCTCATTGGCTCGAAATCAGATTACTCGAGGACTTCGATCTCCATCCCCACTTCCAGCACCCCGGTAGCGCGGTTGATCAGATTCTGTCCAAAGTAGACCTCGCCCTCGCGCTCGCGATAGGTCTTCAGGGTCGTCAGTGGCTCACGGTCGGCGTTGCGTTCTCCGGTCGCCGGATCGATGGTGGTCAGGATGCAGCGGCTGCAGCCCTTGGCGACACTGAACTCGATGCCACCGATGCGAATGCGCTTCCAGCCGTCCTCGGCGTAGGCCGCGCTGCCCTCCACCACCAGATTCGGGCGAAAACGCAGCATCTCCAAGGGCCGCCCTACCCGTTCGCTCAAGTCTTCCAGCGAGGCCTGACCGATCAGCAGCAGCGGGAAACCGTCGGCAAAACCCACCTTTTCTTCCGGCAACAGACTGCCTGGAATGTCCCGCGCACGGTGTTCTGGTACATGGACCAGGCGGCACGCCTTGCCGAGGAAATCGCTGAGCCATTGCGCCGCTTCATCGCCGGCGTCCGGCACATGCATCGGAGCACCCCAGACAAAGGTACCGCGCAGATTGCCGTCGGGATCGGGCAACAGCACTTCCAGGGTCGGCTGCCCCGCGGTGCTCAGGGTCAAGCCGCCGGCATCGTTCCACCGTGCCGAAAGCTGGGACATCCGAGGAAAGGCGCGCTGGGTCAGGAAGCGGCCATTTTCGGCATCCACCAGCATCCAGCGCCGGTCGCCTGCCAAGCCCAAGGCGTCCACCTGGGCCTTCTGCAGGGGTTCGCCAATGGCGGATTTCATGGGGTATCGATAGAGGGAGGAGAGACGCAACATGGCCGGCTTCCTGATCAGCGTTCGAGCGAAACCCACCTTATACGCAGCGAACCCCGCTCACCTCAAGCTCATTGATCGCGCTTGAGCCGGTCCATCACCACATCCACCAGCCTGTCGGGCTGGAACTTGGAGAGGAAGTTGTCGCAGCCGACCTTCTTCACCATCGCATCGTTGAAACTGCCGGACAGCGACGTGTGCATGACCACATAGAGGTCGCGCAGGCGCGGATCGTTGCGAATCTCGGTGGTCAGGCGGTAGCCATCCATCTCTGGCATTTCCGCGTCGGTGAAGATCATCAGCAGCTTCTCGGTCATGTCTTCGCCACTGTCGGCCCAGGCTTTGAGCATCTTCAATGCTTTCAGGCCATCGCTGGCCATGTGCATGCGCATGCCAAGCTGCGAAAGGGTCTCCCGCAGTTGCGTCAGAGCTACGCTGGAATCGTCCACCAGAAGCACCTCACGCCCCACAGCCATCTGCAACAGCGGGTTGCCCAGGCGATCAGCGGATACGCGTGTGCTCATGGGCACGATCTCGGCCAGCACCTTTTCCACGTCGATGACTTCGACGATCTGCTCATCCACCTTGGTGATCGCCGTCAGATAGTGCTGGCGACCCGCGCCTCCGGGCGGCGGCATGATGGATTCCCAGTTGAGGTTGAGGATGCGGTCCACGCCACCCACCAGGAACGCCTGTACCGAGCGGTTGTACTCGGTGACGATGATGGTGCTGCGCTCATCCGGTACCAGTGGTCGCATGCCAATGGCCTGGGATAGGTCGATCACCGGCAGTGTCTGGCCTCGGAGGTTGACTACACCGCACACAAAGGGATGTCGCTGCGGGATCAGCGTCATCTTCGGCAACTGCAGGACTTCCTGCACCTTGAACACGTTGATGGCGAACAGCTGGCGGCCACTGAGGCGGAACATCAGGATTTCCAGCCGGTTTTCACCCACCAGTTGGGTGCGTTGATCGACGGTGTCGAGAATGCCGGCCATGGAACTTCCTCTGCTACGAATGCGGTGTGGGCAGGACTGCCATGGCAGCGTTTCGGCAAATTGCCGAAAAACTGAAGGCATGGCACCGCGCCATCATGCCGCAGCCAATCCCCTGGCGCCAGTGCTCCGGCGCCTAGCCTGTCAGTAGCAGCGGAGAACTCTCCGGCAGATGCACCCGCAGCGCCCCAACTCGCGCGGAAACGCGCAGACGCGAGCTTTCCAGCGGTTCGCCATCAAGGTTCAGGTCCAGCCCTTCCGTGGCTTCCACCTCCACCCACGGCAGACGTGCGCTCACGGAAACCGCCTCCAGGCCGAGGATGCCGCCGGAGAGCAGAGTTGTCAGGGTGCCCACCACGTCCTGGGGCGCCGGGATGATGCAGAGATCCAGCAGTCCATCGTCCACCACAGCTTGCGGACACAAAGGGTGGCCACCGCCGGCCTGACGCCCGTTACCGATTCCGAGAGCCAGGAACTCGCCCTCCCAGGAGAAATCCGGGCCGCGAAAACTGCCCAGAGCCGAGTGCACCTCGGAGAAGTGGGTAAGGCCCGTGAGAAAATAAGCCGCTCCACCGAGCACCTTCTTCAGGTCTTCAGAGGTGTTGGCAGTGATTTTCGAGCCAAATCCCCCTGTCACCATGTTGAGGAACAGATGCCCGTCGGCATCGCCCAGGTCTATGGCTCGTGGCGCGACGTCCAGCAGCGCCAGCGCATCGCCGGGCTCAAGAGGTATGCCGGCGGCGCGAGCGAAATCATTGGCCGTGCCCAGGGGCAGCAGCGCCAGGCTGGCATCGCTACCGGCCTGGACGATGGCTTCGGCCACTTCGCGCAGGGTGCCGTCACCGCCTCCTGCGATCAGGGTCCGATAGCCCGCTGCCAACGCTTCCCCGACCAGACGCCGGGCATCACCGCCTTCCCAGGTGACACGCACCGCCAACTCCCACCCGTCATTCCGACGGGCTTCGACGGCAGACCTCACGTCGTCGTTCGTTGCTTGCTTGCCATGCAGGATCAGCAAGGCTTTGCGCTCGCCCATGATCACCTCCGTCGATCAGGAATGGCCGGAGTATAGGACCGCAAGGCTTCCGCAGTGACGTCACTGGCGATTGACCCAATGCCAATTAAATCGAACTAATAGATACGAAAGGCGAACAAATTGCGCTTTTACACAGTTATATGATGATTGATCATGCCACCCATTCCTCCCGGAGAACTCCCTCCGCGAGCAGACAGGAGACCGAACATGATCGAAGTACGCCCCTTCGCTGAACTGGGTGGAGCTCACCACGGCTGGCTAAACGCTCGTCATCACTTTTCCTTCGCCAGCTACTACGACAGCCAGCGGATGAACTGGGGCCAACTGCGGGTGTGGAACGACGACGAGATCGCACCTCAGAGCGGCTTCCCGCCGCACCCGCACCAGGACATGGAAATCATCACCTACGTCCGCGAGGGTGCCATCACCCACCAGGACAACCTGGGCAACAAGGGCCGTACCGAAGCCGGCGACGTGCAAGTGATGAGCGCAGGTACCGGTATCGCCCACAGCGAGTACAACCTCGAGGACGAAACCACCAAGATCTTTCAGATCTGGATCATGCCCACCGAGTACGGCGCCGCGCCGTCCTGGGGTGCCCGTCCCTTCCCCAAGGGCGAGCGCGCAGGTAGCTTCGTCACCCTGGCTAGCGGCATTGACGAAGGTAATGACGCCCTGCATATCCGCGCCAATGCCCGACTCGCCGCCGCGACCCTGAAAGCCGGCCAGACCGCCGAGTACCGCCTGGAGAAAGGCCGCAAGGCCTACCTGGTGGCAGCCAAGGGCCGATACGAAGTGAATGGCGTTGCCGCTGAAGCCCGTGATGGCGTGGCAGTACACGATGTGGAAGTGCTCAGCTTTACCGCCAGCGAGGACAGCGAAATCGTCCTGGTGGATGTGGCCTGACACTCCCCATCGCCATCAATGGGTACACAGCACTTTGTGTAGGTTAATTCATTGGCGAGGGAGCTAGCCGGGGGCCGCGATGCGGCCCTTTCACGAATGAATTCGCTACTGCGGCTGCCCTACGCCGGGTAGCCGGTGATGTCGCGAATCTTCCGGTACAGCGGCCGCAGCTGCTTGTACATCCCCCGGTAGACCTCCCGGTACAGCCGCTCGTAGGTGCGTTGTGCCTGCGGTTCCGGCTGGAACACCTGGCCCACACGCGTCATGGCACGGATGGCCGCCGGGAAATCCGGGTGCAAACCCAGGCCCACCGCGCAATCGATGGCCGCACCGAGCCCCGAGGTTTCGTATACGTGCGGCCGCTCGGCCGGCAGGCCGAAGATGTCGGCGGTCAGTTGCATAGCCGCATCACTCTGGGAACCTCCACCTGATACCCGCAGACGCGTGATGGCCGTGCCGGAGCGTTTCTCTATCTGTTCCTTGCCTTGGCGAAGTGCGTAGGCCAGGCCTTCGAGGATGGCCCTATAGATGTGCGCGCGGGTATGGACATCGCCGAAGCCGATGATCGATCCCTTCGCTTCCAGACCCGGCTCGCGGATGCCCGGCGACCAATACGGCTGCAACATCAGCCCCATGGAGCCAGGCGGCACGCTGCTGACCAACTCGTCGAACAACGCCTCGGGCTCTACCCCCAGCTCCTTCGCCCGCTGCATTTCGCGCAGGCCGAACTCCTGCTTGAACCAGCTGACCATCCAGAATCCCCGATAGATCATCACTTCGGTGTTGAAGTGATCGGGAATCGCCGCCGGATATGGAGGGATCAGTGGAATGGTTTCCAGGTACTTGCGCCGCGTGGTGTTGATGGTCGCGGTCGTACCGTAGGACAGGCAGGCCACGCTCGGCTCCACCCCGCCAGCGCCAATTACTTCGCAGGCCTTGTCAGCCCCAGCGGCAATCAGCGGCAGACCTTCCGGAATACCGGTATGGCGGCTGGCCTCGGCAGTGATGCTACCCAGGCGCTCGCCGGGCTTGAAGAGTTCCGGCAACTGCTCGCGGCGCACGGGCATGGACTGCCATTTCCAGTCACGCGACGGCGCCCACTGCAAGCGCTTGTAGTCGAACGGCAGGTAGGCGACCTGACATGCCACGGAATCGACGAAGCGACCGCACAAACGGTGACTGAGAAAGCCAGACAGCAGCAGGACCTTGTGGGTCCTGGACCAGAGCTCCGGTTGGTTCTGCGCAACCCAATTGGCTTCCGCCTGGGCGCGGAAGTAGTCCACCGTACCTTCCAGCCCGATCGCCTTGAACAACCAGCCCCATGGTCCCTTGATTCTTCCCTTCACCTCGGCCTGGCGCTGGTCGAGCCAGAGAATGGCCGGACGCAACGGCCGGCCCTCGTCGTCGACGTTGATGACTGTCCCGCGCTGGGTGGTCAGGGAGACACCACGGATCAGGCTGCGGTCGATATCCACTGATTCCCACAACAGTCGGCAGGCTTCACCCAGGCTGTCCCAGTAGTAGTCCGGGTCCTGCTCGGCCCAGCCGGGCTGGCTGGAGTAATAGGCCTCCAGCGGTACCTTGCCCTTGCCCACCAGATTGCCTTGCAGGTCGAACAGCAGGGCGCGCACGCTCTGAGTGCCGTTGTCGATGGCCAGCAGATAGCTCTTTTCGCTCACGATGCGTCCTTGTTGTTGTTATTCGGGCAGGCTGTAGCAGTGACGCCAGAGCGCCAGGTAAGCCGCCTCTTCGTCTGCCCAGCGGAAATCGTCCCAGCCCAGCAGCGGCTGACACAGCGAGCGGATGCGCGGCAACTCCGCGCGGGCACCTTCAGGCAGCAACAGACCGAGGCGCGTGCGGCGCAGCAACAGGTCATCCAGGTGCAGGACCAATTCACCCTCCGCCGCCCAGGCCAGTTCGGCCCAGAGCGTATTCGTGGTTCCGACGCGCCCATTGCCGATCTTCGCGACCCAGCGAGCCAGCTCGGCGGCACTTCGTCCATGCCGGCCTGCCAGACGCAGACGCTGGGCTGGCGACAGGCTCGCAGCGTCCGGAGCTGCACAAGGCATGAAGACCGGGCCATCGCCCTCCTCCAGCGTCCGGCCGACGAAGCCCGCGCAGGCATGCAGCACCTCCAGCGCCAACAAACGGAAGGTGGTCAACTTGCCGCCGGCCAGGGTGACGCAGCCGGGCTCCATCCAGAGGACATGCTCGCGTTTCTCATCCGACGGTCTCAGCCGTGCCTCGCCATCGCTCACCACCGGCCGAACACCCGCCCAGGTGGACAGCACATCGTCACGGCCGATCCGCACAGCGGGGAACTGCAAGGCGCAGGCCTCCAGCAGGTAGTCGACTTCCGCCTCAGTGATGCGTGCGTCCCGGTCCAGCTCTTCCCGGTGATCGAGATCGGTGGTGCCAATCACAGTCGCCCCTTCCCAAGGGAAGACAAATACCGGCCGACCGTCCGTGGGGTGCATGAAACTGATCGCATGGGCCAACGGCAGACGCCACCCCGCAATCAGGAGGTGACTGCCGCGCAAGGGACGGATGTGCTCCGTGCCCTGCACAGTACGTAGACGATCAGCCCAGGCTCCCGTCGCCTGGGCCACCGCACGGCTGCGGAAAGTGAGTCGTTGACCACTTTCCAGGTCCTCGGCCTCCAGGCCGGTCACGCTGCCTTCTTCCCGTCGCAAGTTCACCACACGCATGCCGTTCAGGGCCTCGCCGCCTTCAGCACGGGCCTCTCCCAGCACCCGCATTACCAACCGGGCGTCGTCGGTTACCGCATCGAAGAAACGGGTGCCGCCCTGAAGGCCGCCTTCGTCCAGGCCGGGCACCAGATAGCGCAGCTGCTGCAGCGGGTAGTACAGGTGGTTGCGGCGCCCGGCCAGGGCGTCATAGACCGCCAGCAGACCGCCGAATACGCGCGGCCCCGGAAAGCTGCCGCGGTGCGGCATGACGAAACTCAACGGATCCACCAGTCCCGGCGCTTCAGCCAGCAGACGCTGGCGTTCTCGCACCGAGGCGCGGGTAAGGCCGAACTGGCCCTTGGCGATGTAGCGCAAGCCGCCGTGGACCATCTTCGAGGAGCGACTCGACGTCCCCCAGGCGAAATCCCGCTGCTCCAGCAGCAGGCATTTCCAACCGCGCCTCGCCGCTTCCCGCAGGATTCCGGCGCCGCATATGCCGCCGCCGACCACGATCAGGTCCCATTCCCTGCTGGCCAGTTCCGGCAAGGCTGCGGCGCGCCAACCGGCGTTCCAGGCGGCCATGTTCAATCCTCGAACAGCACGCCGGGGGCGAGACGGCCCTCGGGGTCGAAGTGCTGCGCCAGGCTGCGCAGGGCGGACATGCCCAGAGGCCCTTTCTCCGCCGGCAGCCAGGGCGCGTGATCGCGGCCAACGCCGTGCTGATGGCTGATGGTGCCGCGATTCTGCGCGATCACCTCACTGGCGACGCGCTTGAGTTTGCTCCAGCGCGCCAGGGCGTCAGCGTAACTCGCACCAGGACGATAGACATAGGTGGTGTAGATGCTCGAACCCTCGCCATAAACGTGGGACAGGTGCGTGAACACATGGACCCGCTCGCCCTCATCCGTCAGGCCATTGCGCAGACTGGCCTCGATCTTGCCGAGCAGACTGTCGACGTTAACCCAGTCGGTGGCCGTTTCCAGGGTGTCCACCACATAGCCTGCACCCCACAGCGCGTGGCGCAGGTAGGGGAAACGGAAGCGGTTGTGCTCCCACTTCTTGCCCAGCAAGGTGCCGGTGAATACACCACCGAAGGCCTTCAACAGGCGCCTGGCCTGCTTCAGCGATGTGGCGTTCTGCAAGCGGTTGCCAGTCACGCCGAAAGTCAGCATGCATTTGCCGGCGCCCGCCCCGCGCAGCGCCAGGTACCTTTCCAGCAGTGCAATCTGCCCCGGATGGCCAGCCAGGGCCAACTGGGTTTCCGTCTCGATAGCATTCGACAGACGCAGCATGGACAGCGGCACCCGCGCCTGGGCAAGGCGGCGAATACCCTTGAGGGCCTGGCTCCAGCTGGGGAGGAAAACCGCGTAGAAGGACTCCTGATCTGCCAGCGGAGTGACCCGCACCCGCACTTCGGAAATCACCCCGAAGCGCCCTTCTGAGCCGAGCACCATCTCGCGCAGATCCGGGCCCGCAGCCGACGCCGGGAAGGTGGGCAGTTCCATGGGGCCGGCAAAGGTCTCCAGCGTGCCTCCGGCAAACAGCTGCTCGATGCGCCCGTAACGCAGGGATTGCTGGCCACTTGAACGGCTCGCCACCCAGCCGCCAAGGGTGGACAGCTCCCAGGACTGCGGGAAATGACCAAGGGTGTAGCCACGGGCACGAAGCTGGCTTTCCACTTGCGGTCCGTTGGCGCCGGGGCCGAAGGTGGCTATCTGGCTTTCCTCGTCCAGCTCCAGCATGCGGTTCATGCGCGCCAGGGAGAGCGTCAGCACCGGCCGCTCGCTGGCTTGAGGATTGATATGGCCCGCCACCGACGTGCCGCCGCCATAGGGAATCAGTATCAGGTCGCGTTCGGCCGCCAAGGCCAGCAGCTCGCGGATCTGCTCCGGGGTTTCTGGGAAGGCCACGCCATCTGGGAACTGGCCGAAGTCTCCCTCGCGCATTGCCAGCCAGTCCGGCAGGCTTTGGCCACGGGCGTGGCGCACGCGAGTCTCGGCATCCAGGCTGATCAGCGGATGTGCCACAAGGCGCGAAGCCGGTACACGAGCCAGCACCTGCTGCAGACTTGCGTCAGCCAGAGGCTGGCCCGCGCTGATGCGCTCGGCCAGGAAGGCCGCTCCATTGGCCGGCAGCTCCACCACCGTCGCCTCATCGCCCCAGCCGTTCCAGCGTCGCATGCCGTTCTCCTTGTTCGGGTTATTTCGTAGGTCTTCGATGGCTGCCTATACTAGCCAGCCGCCCAAAGGCGTCACTGTCGGATCGGGACAGTGGCCATCGCCAATCAGGACATAACAAGAAAACGCATGCACGCCCTCGGCTATACCTCCGTTCCCGCCCTTCTCAAGTACCTGCGCCACGCGGAACAGCTTGGCCTGGAACAGGCCTCCGTCCTCGCTGCCGCCGGGCTCAGCCCGGAGGACCTCGCGGACAACGGCCGACGCCTGCCCAGTGAAGCCCACGAACGTCTGCTGGACCATCTGATCCGGGAATCCGGTGACCCACTCTTCGGCCTGCACTCAGCGCGCTACGTGCAACCCGGTTCCTGGAGCGTGCTGGGCTACATCACCATGAACTGCGCCACCCTGGGCGAGGCCATGAGCCGCATCGCGCCTTACGAGAAGCTGGTGGGCGACATGGGCGTGAGCCGCATCGAGGCCGAGGACGACCTGGTGCGGATGATCTGGAACTGCCGCCACCAGGACCCGGCCATTCGCCGCCACATGGTGGAAAACGTGCTCGCCTCCTGGCTGCTCTACGCCCGCTGGATCGCCGACATGCAGCGCTCGCCGAGGGAAGTGTGGTTCGAACACGCCCAACCCGAGGCGACCCGCATCGAAGACTATGAAGAGGTATTCGGCTGCCCAGTGCGTTTCGAACAGCCCTGCAATGCCCTGCTGGTACCCCTTGAATACCTCGCCGTGCCACTACGTCAGGCCGATGCCAACCTGCTGCGTACCCTGGAAGAACATGCACTGGCACTGATGGCGGGGCTGGATGACGACGAGCCGCTTCCGCAGCGAGTCAAGAATGCGCTGCGCCTACTGCTCAAGGATGGCCTGCCGCGTAAGGAACGGGTGGCGGAAAAATTCCACATGACGGTCCGCACCCTGCAGCGCCACTTGCAGCAAGCCGGCACCAGCTACCAGCAGATACTCGATGAACTACGCCGCGAACTGGCCGAACATTACCTGCTGCGCAGCGACCTGCCGATCCAGGACATCGCCTGCTACCTGGGTTTCACCGAATCCCGCTCCTTCCATCGCAGCTTCAAAACCTGGACCGGGCAGACGCCAGGGGAGTATCGGGAGGCGAAGAGGCAGGCGTGAACAGCCTATAGGGGATCAATCCTGTAGGGACTTGACCAACCAGAGCAGTCAGGCCTGCAACTCACTCAACGGAATAAAGCGCAAGGTATCGCCCTCGGCCAAAGTGGTGCCTTCCAGCACTTCCACCAGCCCCTCTGCCCAAGCGGCACTGCGCAACACACCCGAACTCTGGTTCGGGTAGATCACCGCGCGGCCGTTCTCCAGCCGTGCTCGCAGGTACTCGCGACGATTACCCGGCTTCTTCCAGGTAAAGCCGGCAGGCACCACGAACCCGAGCGGCTCCACCTCTTCGACGCCTAGACGACGCAGCAAGTAGGGCCGCGCCAAAAGGCCGAAAGTCACCAGCGTCGATGCCGGGTTACCCGGCAAGCCGATTACCGGTACGCCGCGGAAGTGCCCGAAAGTCAGGGGCTTCCCTGGTTTGATCGCCAGTTTCCACAGTGCTAGTTCGCCCGCTTCGCGCAGCGCCTCACCCAGGAAATCCGCCTCGCCCACGGAAACGCCGCCGGTGGAGAGAATCAGGTCCACCTGCCCCAACTCGGCCAGCGCCTTGCGGGTCAGCTCCAGATCGTCTGCGAGGATGCCGGCGTCCACGACCGAACACCCCAAACGCTTGAGCCAGGCGATCAGCAGACTGCGGTTGCTGTTGTAGATCTGCCCCGGTCCCAGCGGCTGGCCGGGCGGTACCAGTTCGTCGCCGGTGGAGATCACCGCCACGAGGGGACGACGGCGCACCAGCAACTCTGCAGCACCCAGGGAAGCGCACAGCCCCATTTCTATAGGGCCAAGTCGCGTACCGGCGGGCAATACGCTATCGCCAGTGCGGGTTTCCTGGCCGCGTGGACGGACGTTCTGCCCTGCTCTAAGCGGCTCGAGAAAACGCACCCTGCCATCGGGCAGGACTTCGGCGTTCTCCTGCATTTCCACCAGGTCCGCGCCTTCGGGCAGCGGCGCACCGGTGAAGATGCGCGCGCAAGTGCCAGGTTTCAGCGGCTCCGGTGCACTGCCGGCAAGAATGCGCTGGCTCACTATGAGAGGCTCGCCCTGCCAGTCGGCCAAACGCAGGGCAAAACCGTCCATTGCGCTGTTGTCCCACGGTGGAAGGTCGAGACCGGCCACCAGCGGTTCGGCCAGTACGCGGCCGTCGGCCTCAGCCAGGGCCACGGTTTCACACGCATCGATCGGCGCAGCCACCGCCAACGCCAGCAAGCGCGCCAGGGCGTCCTCGACCGGCATCAGGCCGGGATGGTCGCATCCACTCATCCGCGGCTCTCGCAAGCATTGGCCTGAGTCAGGTGCGGTACGAAGTTGCACGGACGATGGCGGTTATCCAGTTGCTCGGCGAGGATGCCGTCCCAGGCCGTTCGGCAGGCATTGGTCGAGCCCGGCAGGCAGCATACGAGCGTGCCGTTGGCCAGCCCGGCCAGCGCGCGGGACTGCATGGTCGAGGTGCCGATATCTGCCACGGAAATCTGCCGGAAGTATTCGCCGAAGCCGTCCACCTGCTTGTCCAGCAGGCAGGCCACCGCTTCGGGAGTGCTGTCACGGCTGGTGAAACCGGTACCGCCGGTGATGAGCACCACCTGCACTTGATCGTCGGCGATCCAGGTGGCGACCTGGGCGCGGATCTTGTACAGGTCATCCTTCAGCAGCACGCGCGCGGCCAGGTTGTGCCCGGCGGCGGTCAGGCGGTCGACGAAGAGCTGGCCGGAGGTATCGGTCTCCAGGCTGCGGGTATCACTGACGGTTAGAACGGCGATATTGAGCGGCACGAACACCGCCTCGGCCTTGTGACTCATGGCAGGCTTCCAGTTGTAGGTGTGAATGCCCGGTGTTATATCACAGCGCCGCCCCGGAGACCTTTCGATGACCGACCAACCCTTGCCGCACTGCTCCGTCCTGCTGCTTTCCGGCGGTCGCGGCCAGCGTCTGGGCGGCCGCGACAAGGGCCTGGTCGAGTGGTGCGGTCGCCCCCTGATCGCCTGGTTGCACGAACGGGTCCGCCCCCTTACCGACGACCTGATCATTTCCTGCAATCGCAACGCCGAGCAATACGCAGCCTGGGCCGACCAACTGGTACAGGACGACAGCCCGGACTATCCGGGACCGCTGGCCGGCATCCGTGCGGGTCTGGCGGTGGCCCATCACGATCAGGTGCTGATACTCCCCTGCGACGCCCCTCAGGTGGACGACACGCTGATTGCCAGCCTTCTCGCCGCCGCCTGCGAGCGTCCGGTGATGGTCCGCCAGGGTGAACTCTGGGAGCCGCTGTTCTGCGTGCTACCCCGTAGGGTACTGCCGATACTGGAAGCCGGCTGGCAGGCCGGAGAGCGCAGCCCACAGCGCATTCTCAGGCAACTGGACCCGGTCGCAGTGGTCTGCCCGGAAGGCGATCCACGGCTAGCCAACCTGAATACACCCGATCTGCTAGGCCCCTCGTGCCCCGGAAACTGAGTCAGATTTCTGGAACTTTGCCAGGAAGTTCTTCGTCAGAAGCTCCGTACAACCAGCGTAATCATCAAGGAGATGACGATGAACCAGCGGATAGTCCCCGCTTTCCTGCTCGCAATGGGTCTTTTCACTCTGGCCGGCTGTTCTTCGCCGACAGTGATCACCCTGAATGACGGGCGTGAAATCCAGGCCGTGGACAAACCCGAATTTGACGACGACTCGGGTTTCTACGAGTTCGAACAATTGGACGGCAAGCGTGCCAAGGTGAACAAGGATCAGGTCCGCACCATCAAGGAACTCTGATTCCCACGGCCCGCTCGCGCACTGCCAGCGAAGCGGGCCTTCACCCTCCCGCAGCAACCCCGCGTCATTCTTAGCCTCCCGCGCCGCGATGCAGAGAAAATAAAAAATTTCTCGCTAACCCCTTGTAGGCCAAAAGTTTTTCTGTAGAATGCGCGCCACACAACGGAGCGTAGCGCAGCTTGGTAGCGCGTCTCGTTCGGGACGAGAAGGTCGCTGGTTCGAATCCAGTCGCTCCGACCAAACCCCGAAAAACCCGCCTTGAAGGCGGGTTTTTTATTGCCTGCGATTTTTCTTTGGCAGCTTTCCCAGTGCAGATGCCAAATCGCCAGCACCGCCCTATCATCAGCCGGTTTCTCCCATCGCCAGGGAAGCGGTCGTGCGCATTGCACTCCTCTCCATCGTCCTGCTATCTGCCTCCGCCCTGAACGTCAGTGCCGCCAATACGCCATGTCCGGCAGTAAAGGCGGTATCGCCCGTTGCGATGGCGAACTCTTCGTCTGCAATGATGGTTCCATCAGCGGTTCGAAAAAGAACTGCGGCGCGATGCTTGGCCAGCCGGCAGCCGGGAGCGCCACGCGGATGGTGGAGGATGGGCAGTGTCTGTGTGGAAGCGGAACGATCTGCATCGGTCCGCGTGGCGGGCACTACTGCCTGACACCAAGCGGCCGGAAGAGCTATGTCAGGAAATAGCCGTCAGGACAGGAAGGCCGCTACGGCAGTCGCATCGAAGGGCCACCCCAGCTCTCCGCCGGTATCGCAACGGCGCAGAACCGGAATGCGCAGACCATAGATTTCGACCCACTCTTCGCGGTCAGCTATGTCCACCAACTCCACCATCAGGCCGCGTTCGACGAAAGGCATGAGCACGCCTTCGGCTACCTCGCAGAGGTGGCAACCGAGGGTGCCGAAGAGTTGGCATTCAGGAAGCATGGCGATGCGCCTCGAAGATCATCGAGGCGCGAAGTCTAGCACGCGCTCAGGCGTCGGTGGACTTGCCCTGGCCCTTGTCTAGCAAGGGTTGCAGACCATCCAGCAGACGATTGTTCAGGGCCTCGGCCTTGGCCAGTTGAGTTGAATCGAAGCGCTCGTCCAGGGCGAAACCACCCTTGAGCAGCTGTTTCAGGGTGTCGCGGCCGTTTTCGGCCAGTTCCCCGGCGCTGCGCAAGGCGTCCAGCAGGCTGTTGGCGTAGTCCTTGAGGTTGCCATTGACCGCGCTGGCCGCCTGGCCACCCTGCTGGGCGACTGCGCCGTATGCGTCAGCGGCCTGCATGACCTTGGTCTGGGTGAGGTGCAGGGACATGGACGCCAGTTGTTCACCATCCATATCCAGCGCCATGGCCCGGTCGAAAGCGCCGGCCAGATCGCCGGAGTAGAACTTGCTGGAGATGTCCTGGACCTGGCCGAGCAGGTCGCTCAGCGCGGCCTTTTCCTCGTCATCCAGATCTCCCTCTATCTCGATCTGCCAGGCTCCGATCTGCAGGCTGGAGGAATGGCTGCTGCCAACCAGAAGCGACGTCTTGCCATCGCTGGCTGCTGCCAGAGTGCTGCGGGAGTAGCTGGCCGACGCCTGGGCAATCGAGATGCGCAGCTTGTCCCCATCACGGGTCTTCACTTCCAGGTCGAAGGTTTCCGCCTGTGCCTGGAATCGCTCGCTATAGCCGGCGACTGCCACCGCGCCGCCCGGCTCGGTCGTAGTCGCTGGCTGCAGGTAGGTCTTCTGCAATTGATCCAGGCCGTCCTGGATGCGGTCGAAAGTGTCGTCGATATCCTCGGCCACCTTGCCGCCGAGCACACCCAGGCCATCGAGAATCTTGCGCGCGTCATCGAAGCCTTTCTGAATCCCGGCGCGAGCCTGGTCGAGCAGCCCCTGCAGCTTGGCTGTGTCGGCGCCATTGGCCGACTCACTGCGCAGGCGCTGGTCGATGAAACCGAGCACGCGGTCCGCGACTTTCTCGGGGGTGTATTTGGATGCTTTGTCGCTCAGAGCGCCCGGTTCCAGCCCCAATTGCTCGCCGAGGCGGCGAGCCAGCGTTTCCTGCGCATTCACCTGCTTTCGCGCCAGGGCAGCGGGCATACCGGAAACAGTAGAACGTTGAGTGGACGAAGCGAAAGGAGCCAGGGCATTCATATCGGGGAGTCCGGAGTCGGCGGCGTCCCCTCTTTGGCGGCCGCAGGCGGAAGAACTTGAGCGGCTGTCGACGAGCGGATTGAGTCAGATGCCAGCGGCGCGCATCAACTGATCAGCTGCGTCCTTCGCCTCCAGCGCCTGCTCGCTCGGCCCCTCGATGTGGGCCATGCTGATCGCCCCTTCCATCAGATACTGGAGTTGGCGGGCCAGACGCTCCGGCTGGGCAACCTCCAGTCGTGCCAGCGCATCTCGGAAGTAACGCTGGGTAGCGAGCTTGTAGGACGCCGCCAGACGATGCACAGGATGGTCCCGATCATGGAATTCGCCCGCCGCATTGATGAAGGCGCAGCCGCAGAACGGTTCCTGTCTCAGCCACTCGGCCAGGCCATCGAAAACCCGCAGGATCGCCTCCCGCGGCGGCAAATGCTCAAACGCCGATGCCATGCGCTCGGCTGCCGGCGCGAAGCGCGATTCCAGGGCCGCGATGATCAGCTCGTCCTTGGATTTGAAATGCTTGTAGAGGGTCATCTTGGCCACGCCGGACTCGGCCAGGATGCGGTCGATACCCGTGGCGTGGAAACCTTCGCGATAGAAAAGCGCGATGGCGGTGTTGACCAGTTGATCGCGTTTGCTCGATGCCATTGCAGCCTCCTGAACCGGCGCATTATGCGCATCCCGTTGGATTGGCTCAAATGACGTGGGACGTGAAGCCAGGGATGTCGCATGCTTCGCCCTTGAAATATACAGACAGGTCTGTCTACCATCCAGCGCATTCCAACCAACGCGAGGGACTCGCCATGCAACTTCACGACTTCTACCTCTCCGGCAATTGCTACAAGGTCCGCCTGTTTCTCGGCCTGATCGGTCAACCGGCTGAACTGTTGACCGTGGACCTGCCCCACGGCGCGCAGAAGCACCCGGAGTTCCTCGCGCTGAATCCACGAGGCCAGGTCCCGGTGCTGGTGGACAACGGTCAGCCGCTGGTCGACTCCCAAGCGATACTTGTCTACTTGGCGCGACGCTATGCAGATGCGCACTGGTACCCGCTGGACGCCGTCGCCCAGGCGCAGATCGCTGGCTGGCTGAGCCTCACCGCCAACGAAATCCATAACGGTGTGGCACGTGCACGAATCGGCCTGAAGTTCGGCCGGCAGGTGGATCTGGAGGACGCCCAGGCGCGTGGCCGGCAGGTCCTGGAACTCGTGAACGCGCACCTGACCAATCGCACCTGGCTGGTCGGTGAGCAGCCCACCATCGCCGACGTGGCGGTTTACCCCTACCTGGCCATGGCCGAAGAAGGCGGGCTGGAGCTCGCGCCCTATCCGTACCTGAATAGCTGGCTCGCGCGGATCCGCGCCTTGCCCGGTTACCTCGACCTACCTCATTTCCAAGGGGCTCGGAGGACAGAATGAACAGCCCATTCCACCTCGGCCGCAATCGCCTGCCATTGGCTTCAGAAGCTGCGCCCCCCTCTTCTTTCCTGCCCCAAGGACACTGATCAAATGCGCTTGCGTTCGTATTTCCTGCTCATTCTGCTTGGCACCTTCAGCGCGATTGCCCAGGCCGATGGCCTGCGTTTTGCCCTAGTGAAGACTTCGGAAACCGAAACCCTGGACGCCTTCACCGTGGCGGACGGCAAATGGACCGAGAAGGTGAAGGCGAACCACGTGGCGGTGCTGATCCAGCATCACGCCGCTACCCTGCTGTTCGACACAGGCCTAGGCCGACAGGTAGACAGCCAGTTCACCAGCGAAATGCCCTGGTGGGACAAGCCCCTGATGCAGTATGGCGCCGTGACCCCGGCCCGCGACCAGTTGGATCGCGATGGTATCCAGGTGGACCGCATCATCCTCAGTCACGCCCACTGGGACCACGCCTCGGCACTGGTGGACTTCCCCGATGTGCCAGTCTGGGCGCCTTACGAAGAGATCGAGTTCACCGAAATCGCAACACCGCCGGCAATACTGCCCAGTCAGTTCACCCACGGCGTCAAATGGCACCCCTTCACCTTCCTGCCCATTCCCTTCATGGGCTTCGAGGAAAGCCTCGACCTCTTCGGTGATCGCAGTCTGGTACTGGTGCCGCTGAGCGGCCACTCACCGGGTTCGGTGGGCCTATTCCTGACCCTTGAAGATGGACGGCGTTTCTTCTTCACCGGTGACGCCAGTTGGCGCCTGGAAGGTTTTACCGGGCCGAAGGAGAAATTCTGGGTCAGCCGCAGGATGGTCGATAACGACCGCGAAGCCACGCGCGCCCAATTGCAGAAGGTTCACGAACTGCTCCAGAGCGAACCTGGGCTCACTGTGATTCCTGCTCACGACGCCAAGGTGCAGGACGTGCTCGGTTACTACCCGCAGTGGGTGCAGTGAGCTGCAGACCATCGTCTAACAGACAGGAAATGTAACGAAATGCTTTAGTCAAATTGTTGTAACAGGACGACCCGACCGACCTGCAATCCAACGAGGAGACAATAACAATGAGCAATACCTCGCTTGCACGAGCCGTGGCCCTGGCCACGCTCGGCGCCAGTGTCACCCTGCCGGGCATCGCCCAGGCCGAGTTCATCAAGGACAGCAAGGCCAGCCTGGAGCTGCGCAACTTCTACTTCAACCGCGACTTTCGCCAGGACAACGCTCCCCAGTCCAAGGCTGAAGAATGGGCCCAGGGTTTTCTGCTTCGCTATGAATCCGGCTACACCGAGGGCACTGTGGGCGTTGGCGTCGATGCCCTTGGCCTGCTCGGCGTCAAGCTCGACTCCAGCCCGGACCGCAGCAATACCGGCCTGCTCAAGCGCGACCGGGAAACCGGACGCGCCCAGGACGAATATGGCGAGCTCGGCCTGACCGCCAAATTGCGCGCCTCCAAGAGCGTTCTCAAGGTCGGTACCCTGCTGCCCAAGTTGCCAGTCGTCCAGTACAACGATTCGCGGCTGCTGCCACAAACCTTCAAGGGCGGCCATCTGAACTCGATGGAGCTCGACGGCCTCACCTTCGATGGCGGCCAGCTCAAGCAGGTCAACCAGCGTGACTCCTCAAACTACGAGGACATGACAGTTGCCAGCGGCGCCGCCCGCGCCATCACCTTCCGCAGGGGCACCACCAGCGACGAGTTCAATTTTGGCGGCGCCACATACAAGTGGACCGACAATCTCGCCACCGGCTACCACTACGGCGAACTCGACGAGTTCTACAAGCAGCACTATTTCACTGCCCTGCATTTACTGCCGCTGGGCGACAAGCAGTCGCTGAAGAGCGATATCCGCTATGCCCGCTCCACCGATGAAGGCACCAGCAACGTCGACAACAAGGCCTTCGGCGCCATGTTCACCTATGCCCTCGGCGGCCACGCCTTCGGTCTCGGCTACCAGAGCATGAGTGGCGATACCGGCTTCGCCTACATCAACGGCACCGACCCCTTCCTGGTCAACTACGTGCAGATCGGCGACTTCGCCAACAAGGATGAAAAATCCTGGCAAGCCCGCTACGACTACAACTTCGCCAGCATCGGCATCCCCGGGCTGACCTTCATGACCCGCTACCTCTCCGGCGACAACATCGACCTGGGCGCAGGCCGCGAGGAAGGCAAGGAATGGGAGCGCAACATGGACATCGCCTATGTGTTCCAGGAAGGCGCTCTGAAGAACTTCGGCGTGAAATGGCGCAACGCGACCGTGCGTTCGACCAACTTCGGCAGTGACATCGACGAGAATCGCCTGATCCTCAGCTACGTGCTGCCGCTCTGGTAATTCCGCTCCAACAGAAAAGCCCGCCAATCGGCGGGCTTTTTCATGTTCCGGCATTGAGCTCCCGTAGGTTGGCAGCGTGCAAGTCATGGCTGGGACTGCACGTCTGGCTTCACGTACCTCGGCGGAGTGCCGCCTGGGCCAACCTGCAAGGACTCGCAGGTGAAGCGGACATCAGTCCTGCGAAGTCGCACCGATCTTGTGTATCGACAGGTCTGCGCCGTAGTACTCCTCTTCCTGGCTCAGACGGATACCCCAGGTAGCCTTGAGCAGACCGTAGACCGCGAAGCCCCCCACCAGCGCCACCAGCACGCCAAGGCCCGTGCCGATCAGTTGACTCACGAGGCTGACGCCGCCAAGGCCACCCAGAGCCTCCTGACCGAAGATGCCGCAGGCGATGCCGCCCCAGACGCCGCAAAGGCCATGCAGCGGCCAGACACCGAGCACATCATCGATCTTCCATTTCACCTGGGTAGCGGTGAACGCCCATACGAACAGGCCGCCGGCGATGGCGCCAGTCACCAGCGCACCGACTGGATGCATCAGGTCGGAGCCGGCACAGACCGCTACGAGGCCGGCAAGCGGACCGTTGTGCAGGAAGCCGGGGTCGTTGCGCCCCACCAGCAACGCTGCGACGGTGCCGCCGACCATGGCCATCAGTGAGTTCACTGCCACCAGGCCGCTGACGCCCTGCAAGGTTTGTGCGCTCATCACGTTGAAACCGAACCAGCCAACAATGAGGATCCACGACCCGAGCGCCAGGAACGGGATGTTCGAGGGTGCGAATGCCACCAGGCGGCCTTCGCGATAGCGCCCGTTACGGTGCCCCAGCAGTACTACGGCACCGAAAGCCAGCCAACCGCCCACGGCATGCACCACCACCGAGCCGGCGAAGTCGTGGAAGCTCGCGCCAAAGCTGCCCTTCAGCCAGTCCTGAAGACCGAAGTTACCGTTCCAGATCAGCCCCTCGAAGAAGGGATAGACGAAGGCAACGATCAGCAACGTGGCGCAGAGCTGCGGACAAAAGCGTGCACGCTCGGCAATGCCGCCGGAAATGATGGCCGGAATCGCCGCGGCGAACGTGAGCAAGAAGAAAAACTTCACCAGGGCATAGCCGTGGTCGGCGGCGAGTACGCTGGCCGGCTCCAGGAAAGTCACGCCATAGGCGATCCAGTAGCCGATGAAGAAATAAGCCAGGGTCGAGACGGCAAAATCGGAGAGGATCTTCGACAGCGCGTTGACCTGGTTTTTCTGGCGCACGGTGCCGACCTCGAGGAAGGCAAAACCCGCGTGCATAGCCAGCACCATGACGGCGCCCATAAGGATGAACAAGGTGTTAGAGCCGTGGATGAGAGTCTCCACGGCACTGTTGAGGTTTTCCATTGGCGAAGACGACTCCGGCAGCGAGGAAAAAAGCACCAAAGCAGTTCAAGCAGGGATTTCTGCGCACCATCCTGAAGCCGTGCTGCACCGCCACGGATCCAACCAGGATCCAGACTTGGTGCAGGCAGGCCAGCGCAGGAATTCTTCCTGACTGCGTTTCTCTTTGATTTTCATGAGGTTGTGCGCTTGCTCCGCGTATCGACGAGCCTTCCAGGCCGCCCCGATGCGGAGCATTTCGCCACAACCGCGCACCAGCCCGATGCAAGCGCTATACCAGCAATCCGATTGGAAATTCCGGATGAACCTTGGCCGAAGGCACCTACTCTTAGGCATTGAGTCCTACAAGGAGAATCGACATGCCCCGTAAGACCGCCACAACTACCCAGGACGAATTGCTGGCCGACTTCCAGACCCTTGTCAGCGATACTGAGAAGCTGCTGCAGGACACCGCCAGCCTGGCAGGCGAACAAGCAGATGAGCTTCGCCTGCAGATCCACGAAAGCCTCAAACGCGCCCGCGAAACCCTCCGCGATACCGAGAAAAACCTGCGCGAACGCAGCGAAGCCGCCGTCCAGGCCACCGAAGACTACGTACAGGAACATCCCTGGCAGAGCGTCGGCCTCGCCGCCGGCATCGGCTTTCTGCTCGGCCTGCTGGCTGCAAGGCGCTGACCATGAGCGACGAAAACCCTTCCGCCCAGGAGGCGGAACGCGGTCCCTCGCCAAGACGCCTGAGCGCCTCCCTGCTCAACCTGTTGCACAGCCATGTGGAGCTGTTCGGGATAGAACTGCAGGAACAAAAGGCCAGCAGCCTCCACCTGCTGCTGCTCGGGGGGTTGACGCTGATTTTCGCCTTGCTGCTGCTGATCGGGCTTTCGGGCCTGTTGATCGTGCTGCTTTGGGAAAACTGGCGCCTGGAAGCGCTCGGAGGACTCTGCCTCTTCTACCTGCTCGCCACGCTTTACTGTGGCGTGCGCCTGCGGACAGCGATAGACGACGAAGAATCGCCCTTCAGCGCAACGCTCGAAGAATTGGCCCGTGACCGGGAGCGCCTGTTGCCATGAGCCTGCCGGAACTGCCCCGCAATGCATCCCGTCGTGACATGCGCAAGGCATTGGTACGCCTACGCCTTGAAATGCAGCGCCAGGAACTGCGCCACGAATCCCTGCTGCTGACTCAGCCATTGCGCCAGGCACGTGAGTTCACCCGCCAGCTGGACATCCCTCACGCCCCGCTTTGGGGCATGGCGGCGGTGGCTGTCCTGGGTTTTTTCGCCGCCCGCAAAGGCAGCCTGAGGCGCGGCCTGCGCCTGGGCAGCGCGCTATACCCGTTGTTGCTGGCCCTGTTGAAGAACCCGCCGCGAAGCGGGCCGGGGTAATACACCAGCCGGGGAAGGCAACTGGCCACATTCTTGCTACGGGTGAGCGGCCCGTCGCACCTGAAATGGGCAACACCCTGCGCACCGCGCCGCCCCCTGGCCGTCCACTAAGGAGTCACCGTGATCGATGGGCAACCGCTCGCCTGCTTCCAGCCCTTCATCGATACTGCTACAGGGCTAATCGCCGGCGTCGAGGCCCTGGGGCGATTGCGCCAGCCGGACGGCAGCCTGCAGTCGGTCGGACCGCTGTTCGTTGATACCAGAATCTCGCCGGCTGCTCTGCGCCGGCTCGACCGGCAGCTGCGGGAAGACGCTTTGCGGCGCCTGCATGAGGCCCCGCCAGACTGGTTCCTCAGTTTGAACATCTCGCCGCGCTGGATTAGCCGTCTGCGTCCGGGCCAACCCTTGCCCAGCCTCAAGCAACTGCAGCGCTTCGGCGTCCCGGCCGAACGCATCGTTTTCGAGATCACCGAGTTTGGCGGCGCCAGCCAGCGCCTGGCGGACGTGGTGGCACGCTATCGCGAGGCCGGCGCGCGAATTGCCATCGACGATTTCGGCGCCGGATATTCCCAGCTTGATCGGGTTTTGGCGTTGCAACCGGACATTCTCAAACTCGACATGCGTCTGTTCCAGGCCGCCGCCCGTGGCGGGCCCAGCGGTGAAGTGGTGAAGGCACTTGCGCAAATGGCCGAAAAGACCGGCTGCTGGATCATCGCCGAAGGCGTGGAGACGGAAGCCGAACTGGACTTCGCCCTGGAGTGCGGCGCCCGCTACGTGCAGGGCTACTTGTTTGCCGCGCCGCACCTGGAGTTCTTCGAGGAAGATGCCTTCGTCCAGCGCTTCGCCCTGCTCCGCGACCGCTACGTACAGAGCAAGCTGGCCGAACGCGCACGTCTCATGAGGCTGCGCCGCAGCCTCAACCAACTGATGGCACGGCTACGTGACTGGGCCGAAAGCGGAGCGCCGGCGTCGAGCCTGGCCAGCCCGGAGGGTTACCCCTGGTTGCTGCGCATCTACCAATGCGATCGTAATGGCACACAGATCACTCCCAATCTGCATTGGGAGCCTGGTGGTTGGCAGGAGGACGCGAGCTACCGGGGTCACAACTGGTCCTGGCGGCCCTACTTCTATCAACTTCTGGCCGAAGGCTGGGAAGAGCGCCGTCTGACCCTGTCCACGACCTACCGTGACGCCACCACCAACCAGTACTGCCTGACGGCCGGACAGTTCATCGACAACGGCCGCCGTCTCCTGCTGGTGGATGTGGATGCCGCCGGCCTGGCAATGGACTGAGTCGCCGGTAATCGCTTGGGGTAGAGTAGGATCTTCGGCCACAGAACGGCGAGGACAGGCCTTGGACTGGCAGACCCTGCTCACCCGCGAACGCCTTGGTAAACCGGTGCACAGCACCGATGAGCTGGGCCGTAGCCCCTTCCACAAAGACCACGACCGCATCGTCTTTTCCGGCGCCTTCCGCCGCCTCGGGCGCAAGACCCAGGTGCATCCGGTCTCCAGCAACGATCATATCCACACACGCCTTACCCATTCGCTGGAAGTAAGTTGCGTGGGGCGCTCCCTGGGCATGCGCGTCGGCGAGACCCTGCGAGATTCACTGCCGACATGGTGCGAGCCGTCGGACCTCGGCGTCATCGTCCAGTCGGCCTGCCTGGCCCATGACATCGGCAACCCGCCTTTTGGCCATTCCGGAGAAGACGCCATTCGCCACTGGTTCGAACAGGCGGCGGCGCGGGGCTGGCTGGACGCCATGAGCGAAGCCGAGCGAGCTGATTTCCTCAGCTTCGAGGGCAACGCCCAGGGCATGCGCGTGCTGACCCAGCTGGAGTATCACCAATTCGACGGCGGCATGCGCCTGACCTACGCCACTCTCGGCACCTACATCAAGTACCCCTGGACTTCGCGCCACGCCGAGGCACTGGGCTACAAGAAGCACAAGTTCGGCTGCTACCAAAGTGAGCTGCCGCTGCTGGAGCAGATCGCAGCCAAGCTGGAGTTGCCGCGCCTCGACCAACATCGCTGGGCTCGCCATCCACTGGTTTACCTGATGGAGGCTGCGGACGACATCTGCTACGGCCTGATCGACCTGGAAGACGGTCTTGAGATGGAGCTGCTGGACTATGCGGAAGTCGAATCCCTGCTGCTGGGCCTGGTGGGCGACGACTTGCCGGAGACCTATCGCCAGCTCGGACCAAAGGATTCCCGTCGGCGCAAACTGGCCATCCTGCGCGGCAAGGCGATCGAACACCTGACCAATGCCGCCGCGCGCGCCTTCGTCGAACAGCAGGACGCCTTGCTCGCCGGCACCTTGCAAGGCGACCTGGTGGAACACATGCACGGCGCGGCCAAGCGTTGCGTGCTCCGCGCCAAGGCCATCGCCCGCGAGAAAATCTTCCAGGACAAGCGCAAGACACTCCACGAAATCGGCGCCTATACGACGCTGGAAATCCTCCTCAACGCGTTCTGTGGCGCCGCGCTGGAGCAACATGGCGGGCGCACGCCGTCATTCAAGAATCAACGCATCCTCGACCTGCTCGGCAACAATGCACCTGACCCTTCCTGGCCGCTGTATCAGGCCTTCATCCGAATGATCGACTTCATTGCCGGGATGACCGACAGCTACGCAACCGAAATGGCCCGAGAAATGACCGGCCGATCCAGTCCGACCTGACCCAGCGCCCTCAGGAGACGCTTGATGCGTACGTTGCTCAAACAGAGCCTGCACTGGCACGCTGGCGCACCAGCGTGGGGACCCGCCCTGATGGCGGGACTGGGCTGTGGATTGCCTCTGGTGCTGGGCCTGTTCACCAGTCACACAGGATTTCTCTGGGCTGCCACTGGAGCCTTCCAGGCTTCGCTGGCCAACCCCTTGCACCGTTTGGGCATGCTGCGCATGACGCTGCTTACCGGATTGGGAGCGCTCGCCGCGGGGATGGGTTTCTGGGTGGCCAGCCATCCGCTGCTGAGTCTGTTCAGCTTCGCCCTGATGGGGCTCCTGATGGCCGCTCTGCAACGTTTCGGCAACGAGCTTGGCAAGCTGGGAGCCGGGCTCGCTGTGTGCCTCTGCCTCGGCCAGGGCCAGGCGGGTCTCGGCAACCTGAACAATGGCATGGCAGTGGGCGCGCTGTTCGCCATAGGGGGATTGTGGGTAATGTTGCTGGCGTTCGCGCTGCGGGCCTATCACGGGCTGCGACTGTGGCCACTGCTACCCAGCCCAGGCAACCTCGCCAAGGTGGCGCGTCGCCTTGCGCAACGCATGTCCCATCGCCTCTGGTTCATACACGCCCTGGCCTGCAGCCTTGCCGGCGCACTTGCCGGGCTAGCGGTGAACCTGACCGGATTGCCGCGTGGCTACTGGTTGACGTTGACGGTGCTGACTACGATCCAGATGGACCTCAACAGTAGCCTGCAACGTGGCATCCAACGTTGCGTGGGAAGCCTCGTGGGCGCATTGATCCTGATCGGGGTGGGGAGCTGGTTGCAGAGCCCTGCCCTGCTGGTAGCCTGCCTGCTGCCATTGATATTTTTCAGCCGGGCGTTCATCGCCCAGCATTACGGACTGTTCGTGGTGCAGACTACCGTGTGCTTCGTGCTGCTGGCGGAGAGCCTGTCCCGCGACTGGCATCTCCCCGAACTGCGCCTGTACAACTCCCTGCTGGGTGCCGGGCTTGCGATGCTGGTCGCCTACCTCGCCTTTCGTGCCCGTCTGCACTGGGGAACCGCACCAGCACCTTCAATGGAAATGGCACGTCAGGGCGAGTAGCCCCGGTCGTCACTCCTGCAGGAGACACTCCAACTCGCCCTGGACGCGGCCCAGGTTCTTGCACACCGCACGGGCCAGGTGCAGCAGCTCGGCGTGCTCGGCGCCGTTGTCATGGGCTCGGCTGTAGGCCATGCAAAGGGCCAATAGCGGTTCGGCACCGATCAACTCCACTGCGCCCTTGACCCTGTGCACCAGGCGCTCCAGCTCGTTCCAGCGCTCAGCCTGCAGAAGGTTCTCCATCTCCTCGACGTCAACCTCGTTGGCGCGGTGCAACTCCTGCAGCAGCATGCGGGTCACTTCCGGCGAGCCGCCCGCTGCGCGCTCCAGCAGACCAAGGTCCAGGCGGACGGGCTGATCATCGCTACATGGTTCGCCCTTGGGTAGCAGACTCTGGAGATAGCGCTGCAGACCTTCCAGGCCAATGGGCTTGAACAGGCAATCGTCCATGCCAGCTTCGCGGCAACGCGCCAGTTCTTCCGGCTGGGCGTTGGCAGTGAGACCGATGATCAGTCCGGGATGCACGCCTCGCGCGCGCTCCCTTTCGCGAATGCTTCGAGTCAGTTCATAGCCATCCGTTACCGGCATATTGCAGTCGGTAATGACGAGGTCGAAATCCGAAGCACTCCAGGCAACCAGGGCCTTTTCGCCATCCTCGGCCTGTTCGGCAAACTGCCCCAGGAGCTCCAGTTGCTGTACCAGCATCATTCGGTTGACCGGGTGATCGTCCACCACCAGCACGCGAAAAGCCCCCGGAGGCAGTTCCCGGACACCATCCAGCTCCGCCACTGGTGGCAGCGGGGTCAGACGTGGCAGACAGAAACTCATGGAAACACACGTGCCAACACCCAGCTGGCTGCGTAGTTCG
Organism: Pseudomonas sp. JS3066; assembly: GCF_036328175.1. Classification (NCBI taxonomy): domain Bacteria; kingdom Pseudomonadati; phylum Pseudomonadota; class Gammaproteobacteria; order Pseudomonadales; family Pseudomonadaceae; genus Pseudomonas; species Pseudomonas sp. JS3066. Next base: position 1,711,164 of record NZ_CP143312.1, on the reverse strand, counting down.
ATGCTTCCCTCCATCAACTTCACCAGTCGCCGGCAGATGCTCAAGCCCAAGCCAGTGCCGCCTTGCCCCGCACCCACGCCGCCGGCCAGTTGGGTAAACGGTTGGAACAGGCGCTGCTGGTCCTCTTCGGCGATACCGATGCCACTATCTTCCACTATCACGGTCAGTTGCAGATGCTCATCAGCTTTGCAGCAGGCCTGCAGACGAACGCGAACCGTGCCCTTGTCGGTGAACTTGATCGCATTGCTGATCAGATTCGACAAGATCTGCTTGAAGCAGGAAGCATCCACCATCACATCGTCCCGGGACTGGAGGTCCAGCGCCAATGACAGTCGCAGGCCCTTCTGCCGTGCCAATCCATCAAACACGCGGACCACGGATTCGATCAGTGCGCGGGGGGACTCGCGACGTGGCTCCAGAGTCATGCGCCCGGACTCGATCTTGGCTATGTCGAGAATGTCGCCGATCAGCGCCAGCAGGGAATCAGCCGACTCTCGCGCCACCAGAATCGCTTCCCGATCGAGACGTTCACGCTTCAAGGCAAGCTCGAGCATGCCGATGATGGCATTCAACGGGGTGCGGATTTCGTGGCTCATGGTGGCGAGGAAGCGACTCTTCGCAACGTTGGCGGATTCAGCCTGCTCCTTGGCCTGGCGCAGTTCATCCATCAGGCGATTGCGCTCGGTGATATCCACCCAGCCGCAGATCAGGCCACGAATCCTCTGCAGGGCATCGCGATAGGGAATGGCCCAGTACGAAACTTCCAGGGGAATGCCGCCCAAGTGCAGCTGATAGTCGCGGAACAGCGCCTCGCCATTTTCCAACGCGAGCCGACTCAGCCCTTCCAGCACCTCGAGCTCTTTTACGGCGTCTGCCTCGAGGCCAGGCACTTCCGTCAGACGCAGACCAATCAGTGCCGCGCGTGGTAAACCAATGGCGTCGATGAAACTGCGGTTGCAGGTGATGGTACAGCCGTCGAGACCGCGCACTGATAGGGGAAAGGGAATCCCATCGATAAGTGATCGCTTGAATGCCAACTGGTCGTTGAGGCGACGTTCCTCCCGCTCACGCCGCCACACCTGACGACGCAGATACAGCGCCCATGAAGCGAACACTATCGCCACCAGCAGAAAAGCGAAGCCGATCTGGTAGAGCCGCGCCCGGTACTCGATCCAGCTGCTCGCAGGCTCTTCGGCCTTGGTATACCAGCGGTTGATGATGCTGCCCAGCTCATCTGGAGATACGGACAACAACGCCTTCTCGAGGATGCTTTGCAGTTCGGGCGCATCACGAGATACCGAAAAGGCGAAGCGGCCCGGATCACGGCCGATGGTGTCGGCGATCCGGAGTTGCCCGGGATAGTATCGATTGATAAGGAAGGTGGACGACGCCATAGCATGCACCGCTGCATCGGCCTTGCCCTCCGCGACGTTCGCGAGACCCTCGATGCCGGTTTCGACTTCTCGCAGCTCTAGCTTGGGGTAGTTCTCGCGAATGTACGGGATCAGCGAATGCCCGGCAGGAACCACCAGGGTGCGCCCATTTAGCTCCCCAAGCCCTTGCGGAGCGCTATCCGAAGCCCTTACCACCAGAACGCTGCTGGTGCTGTAGTACGGTCGGGTGAAGCCAAGGAACTGGCTGCGCTCGGGTGTGGAGAACAGCGTGGCGGCCATGTCGACGCGCCCTTCCCGCAAGTCCGCGAGCATATCCCTGGCGGTGGACCTGGCGCTGACTTCGAACTCCAGGCCGGTCCTCTGCCGGATCAACTCCAGGAGATCCGGCACGATCCCACGGAAGCGGCCCTGCCGGCTGAAGAAGGTCAGCGGCTCGAAGGTTTCATCGACCACCAGCCGTGCGGGATTATGCTGCGCCATCCAGCGCAACTCGCGTTCGGTAAGTTGGGGACGAAGGTTGTCCAGGAACATCCCCGCACCGCCGCCCCAACGCTTCGCAATACCTACGCGAGCGGCATCCGGGATCCCGGCGATGGCGCTGTCGAAAATTCGCTGCAGCCGCTCGTTACCCTTGGCCATGGAGAAGCAGACGCCAACACCGTCGAATCCGGCAAAGTTCGTCATGCGCAGGTTGATGAGGTAGCCCTGCCTGATCAGGTAGTTGGCAGCGACGGCGTCGCCGATGAAAACATCGCTCTGATCGAATGCGACTGACTGCAAGGCTCTGCGCACCGAGCTGTGCTGGATAAGACGCGCATCGGGGTAGAGCTGGCGGAGCATTTCCAGGCTCGGCCCCTCCGCTGAATAGGCGAGGCGCAAGTCGCGAAGATTGCCGCTGGCCGCACGACGATCATCTATGCGCGTCACCATCACCGGCTGATGATGCATGTAAGGGATGCTCTGGATCAGGCCAGGACTGGCAGCGTCACCTTCCATGCTGTTGCCCAGGAGGTCGACCTTCCCGTTGCGCAGCGCCTCGCGAGCCGCCTCGCGGTCAGGGAAACGCAATACCTCGGCCTTGACCCCGAGGGCCTGGGTGATCAGCCGCAAGAAGTCCGCAGTCACCCCTTCGTAGTCCTGGCCGCTCGCCGTGATATCGAAGGGAGGAAAATCGGGTTCGTTGGTGCCGATCCGCAACACGCGCTTTTCCTTCAACCAGCGCTGGTCATCCTCTGTCATGGACACTACCAGGCTGCTGGATTCGGACCGCCCCAACAGTTCCAGGGAAAGATTATCGTCGCCAAGGCTGATCGAGGGCAGGAGCGAGCCTCCGAGCAGGAGGCCTGCCAGCAGGTAGATTAAGCGCATGAATGCGTCAGATCAGGGTGTTGCGGTTGGCGAACTCCACCAGCTCAATCAACGTCCGGGCGTTGAGCTTGAGCAACAGGCGCGTCTTGTAGGTACTGACGGTCTTGTTGCTGATGAACATCTCCTCGGCAATCTCCTTGTTGCTGAGACCATTGGCGAGAAACTTGAGCACCACCAACTCCCGATCGGAAAGGCGGCCGATCATCTCGACTTCATCGGGCAACCCGATCTGCCGTTTGCCGGACTTGATCACATCGCTCGGGAAGTAGCTGTAGCCGGAAAGGACCGCCCGAACCGCCGCGGTGACCTCGGCGAGATCGCCCTCCTTGCAGACGAAACCCGCCGCACCTGCCTGCATGCATCGCGTGGCGTAGTGGTTGGGGTTCTGTCCGGTCAGTACCAGCACCCTCAGGGGCAGGTCCAAGGCGTGGAGCCGGGCAATGACGTCCAGACCGCCGAGCTTTGGAATGCCGATATCGAGTATCACCATGTCTGGCTGGTGCTCCCGCGCGAGCGCGATTGCATCAACGCCGTTGTCCGTTTCTGCCACTACCGCGTAGCCTTCGCGGTCCAGTAAAAGCCTGACGGCGAGGCGGATCACCGGGTGATCGTCGACGATCATTACCTTGTAGGCGGACTCGCTTCCCGGCTCGAGGAAATCGTCCAGATTGACCAGTTTGCTCACAGCATCGCCCCCTTGGCGCGGTTTGGTGGCTGCCAAGATAGAGAAGCTCGTTGCACTGTCGACCCCTGAACGGCACCGGTCGCGCCATTCAGGACAGGACCTACCTTAGCTTGCGTCCTGTCCTACAGCTGCGGGCCAATTTCGATAGGAAAGACAGTTCGGTTCCCGCCCGGTGATCGCCAAATCCATGGCCCCGGGTGCAATCGGGATCGCCGGGCTTTCGCAGTTTCCCGGCACCTCCCCTTCTGTAGCTGACAATTTTGCCCTTCATGGCAGTTTGCACGACGCGCGCAACGAGCCTCATCTATGCTGCTGTAGGCCACCAGGGACAGGGCTCGAGGAGCTTCCGCAATGCCGCAAAAGTTCGCTGAGCGTCGCTTTCCGTTGCACGTCCACATCAGTGCGCTCTTTACCCTGCTGCTGCTTATCACCGGAGTGGTCCTTGGCCTGTTCAATTACCGCCAGACCAGCCAGATCATTCTGTCCAGCAGCGATGAGCTTTTCGACCGCATCAGCGCGGAGGTGGAAACCGATCTGCAGCACACCTACCAGCCGATCCACCATCTGCTCAACCTGCTGGCCCTGAGCGACACAGACCAGTCTCTGGACAGCACAGATCGCCTCAACGCCCTGCTCAAACCCCTGACCCAGGCATTGAAGGACAACCCCAAACTCGCATCGCTGTATCTCGGCTATGACGATGGCGACTTCTTCATGGTCCGCCACCTGCGCAGCGAAACCCTGAAGAAAGCGTTCAAAGCACCGCCGACTGCAGCCTTCCAGGTGTGGAGCATCGAGCGAGACAACCAGTCCACGGCGCGCTCGCTGACTTTCTTCTTCGACGACCAGCTCAACCAGATCACCAGCCGCGAGGAGCTCAACGAACGCTATGACCCTCGTGGCCGGCCCTGGTACTACCGTGCCCTGGAACAGGATGGTGCGATCACCACGGCACCCTACGTGTTTTTCTCCAGCGGTGCTGTCGGCACTACGTTGGCCCGCCCCAGCGGCGGCGACGCGGTGATAGGTGCCGACCTGACCCTGGAAGACCTGTCCGCCACCCTGGCCAATCACCGAGTCACCCCCTCCACCGAGGTAGTGCTTTACCAGCCTGACGGCCGCGCCGTGGCCTATCCCGACACCAGCAAACTGGTCAGGCGTCTCAACGGCGCGCCCGAGCTGGGTGAAGTGAAGGATTTCAGTCCCCCGCTCGCGGCGCTGATCGGCCTTTCCGGCCAGGATGCCCTGCGCACCAGCCTGGAGATCGGTGACCGACGCTGGGTCCTCGCCCGCCAGCACCTCAAGGAGGGCGGTCCGAAAGGCCTTCAGCTGGCAGTTCTCGCTCCTGAGGACGAACTGCTGGATGATGCCTATCGCATCCGCTGGCAGAGCGCGATGCTGACCCTGGCCATCCTGCTGCTGTGCATCCCGCTCGGTATCCTGCTCTCGCGCGTTGTGGTCGAACCGTTGCGAGCCCTGGTCACCCAGGCCGAAGCCATTCGCAGCTTCAACTTCAGCCTGCCCGCCATGGGCCGCTCGCCGATCCTGGAAGTCGACCAATTGGCGGTCGCCACGGCGCGAATGAAAGAAACCATTTCCAGTTTCCTGGAAATCGCCTCCAGCCTATCGGCCGAAACCCGCTTCGACAATTTGCTGCGACGCGTCCTCGACGAAACTGTCGACATCAGCGAAGCCTCCGGCGGGCTGATCTATCTGATCGACAACCAGAAGGGCCGCCTGGAGCCTCACGGTCTGTTCCTCAACGATCAGGAGCAGGATCTGGAATCACACGGTATTCGTGGCTTCGGCCTTGAGAGCCCGGCCCTGCCGCACTGGCTGGACCTTCCATCCCACGGCGGCCCGAGCCAGGTTTGCTCCTTCGGCTATGACCAGGCCGGCGCCTACCGTGACCTGCTGAAAACCTTGGAAAGCCCTCGCGTACATCTGGTCAGCACCGGCCTGCACAACCGCCAGGGTGTCACCATCGGCGTGTTGGTCCTGCTGCACCGCGACACGGGCAAGGAGTCGCGCCCCGCCATCCTCAGGCCGGAGCGCATCGCCTTCGTCGAAGCCATCTCCGGTGTCGCCGCGCTGTGCATTGAAAGCCAGCGGCTGCTGGAGAAGCAGAAGCAGTTGCTGGATGCATTCATCCAACTGATGGCCGGCGCCATTGACGCCAAGAGCCCTTACACCGGCGGACACTGTCAGCGAGTGCCTGAAATCACGCTGATGCTGGCGCGCGCCGCCGCCGCCAGCAACGAGACACCATTCCGCGGGTTCAACCCCACGGATGAAGAATGGGAAGCGCTGCATATTGCCGCCTGGCTGCATGACTGCGGCAAAGTCACGACCCCGGAATACGTCGTGGACAAGGCCACCAAGCTGGAAACCCTGAACGATCGCATCCATGAGATCCGCACCCGCTTCGAGGTGCTCAAGCGTGACGCCTGGGTGCGCTACTGGCAGGCGATCGCCCAAGGCGCCGAGGAGGCCGGGCAAGTACGGCTACGCGATGACGAACTGGTCGCGCTGGACGATGACTTCGCCTTCATCGCCCGCTGCAACCTGGGCGGCGAAGCCATGGCGGATGCGGACCAGGCACGCTTGAAGAACATCGCCGCACGCACCTGGACGCGCACTCTGGACAATCGTCTGGGCGTGTCCTGGGAGGAGGCCCAGCGCCTGGCCCGAACCCCGCCGCAGCCGCTGCCGGTGGAAGAGAATCTCCTGGCCGACCGCCCCGACCACGTGATCGAGCGCCCTGCCAGTGAGCTGCTTCCCCCTGACAATCCCTGGGGTTTCAAGCTGCAGGTGCCTGCACACAAATTCAATCGTGGCGAGCTGCACAACCTTTCCGTTGGACGTGGCACGCTGACCGAGGAGGAGCGCTACATCATCAATCACCACATCGTGCAAACCATCCTGATGCTCAATCACCTGCCCTTCCCTGCCCATCTCGCGAACGTCGCGGAGATCGCTGGCGGGCACCACGAGAAGATGGATGGGACTGGCTATCCGAAACGCCTGACCCGCGAAGAGATGAGCCTGCCGGCACGTATGATGGCGATCGCCGATATCTTCGAGGCGCTGACGGCCGTAGACCGCCCCTACAAGAAGGGCAAGACTCTCTCCGAAGCGCTGGGCATCATGATCGGCATGTGCCGCAATGCCCACATCGACCCCGACCTGTTCGGCCTGTTCATCCGCTCCGGGGTCTACATGGACTATGCGCAGCGCTTCCTGAAGCCGGAACAGATCGACCAAGTGGACGAGACGGACGTGTTGACGAAAGCAGGGCTGGCTTGATCGGGCGGCACACGCCGCGAGTTCATTCGACAAGGCAGCGAAGCTGCCCCCAGATGAAGCCCCTGCAGATCGGTGGTCTGCCTGGTGATTGAAATCGCCCGTGCAGCAATTCGCAGAAAACAAAAAAAGGGCGCCACCAGGCGCCCTTTTTCCATCCTTCAACCCAATCAGGCGTTGACGGGATTTTCCGGGTACCACACGTCGATCAGCGGGCTGACAGTGGAGCCGGCCAGCTCAGCGTGGCCCTTCTTCAGCCAGGCTTCGACCAGGTCACGCTGCTCGGCGGTTACCGAACCACGCTTGCCAAGGCAAACGAAACCGTAGTCTTCGGAACCGATGAAGCCCAGACCATTGCCCTCGACCGCTTCGTCGATGAAACGCTCGAAGAATGCCGAAACCGCTTCCAGATCCAGGCCCTCCTTGTAGTTGAAGGTGAGTTCGAAACCCAGTTCCTGGAATTCATCGACGCAAAGCTTCTTGCGCAGGCGGCGGGAGCGATTGGTGGCCATAAGGCAGTTCCTCGGCATAAATGACGGGCGGCACTCTAGCAGCTTCCGTCGCAACTTGCCCGCCCGCTGCGCGTATGTGATTGCACTGGCTGACGAAATGAGTAGCGAACTCGCACAGTCGGGACAGGGTTACGGCATAATGCGCCGATTTCCCGCCCCCTCATGGGAACAGTTGCCATGTCATCCATTTTTGTTACCCGCCCTCGCCAGGAGGGCAATCTTTAATGTTCAAATCCATTCGTACCCTTGCATTTGCTGCCCTGATCCTGCCCTGTGCGCTACCTGCCTCCGCCGCACAGGTGAACACCAGCCTGCCTGCCAAGGTGCAGAAGGCGCTGACCGCCAACAAGATCTCCTCCAACTCGCTGTCCCTGGTGACCCTGCCGCTTACCGGCCCGGGCGCGCAGACTCTGGTCAACGCCGATGTGTCGGTGAATCCGGCCTCCACCATGAAGCTGATTACCACCTATGCCGCCCTGGAGCTGCTCGGCCCCACCTATCAGTGGAAGACCGAATTCTTCACCGACGGAACGCTGAAGGATGGCGTGCTGAACGGCAACCTCTACCTCAAGGGTGGCGGCGATCCCAAGCTGAACATGGAAAAGCTCTGGCTGATGATGCGCGACTTGCGCGCCAACGGCGTGCGCCAGGTCACCGGCGACCTGGTGCTGGATCGCGGCTACTTCATCCACCCGCAGCTACCCGCCTTCAATGATGATGGCGGTGACGACAACAAGCCCTTCCTGGTCGGCCCCGACTCGCTGCTGGTCAACCTCAAGGCGGTGCGCCTGATCGCCCGCGCCGAGGGCGGCAAGGTCAACCTGGCCATGGAGCCTCCGATCGAGAGCATCCGCATCGAGAACAAACTGCAGGTGACCAAGGCCGCCAAGTGCCCCTCCTGGCCCGATGTGCGTTACAACCCGGTGACCCAGTTCGATGGCACCACCCTGATCGCCAGCGGCAAGCTGCCGGAAGGCTGCAGCGCGCAGACGTACATGTCCCTGCTCGACCATCCGGGCTACGCGGCAGGCGCCGTACGTGCGTTCTGGAAGGAGCTGGGCGGCAGCATCAACGGCAAGGATCGCCAAGGCGACGTTCCCAAGGACGCCAAGCTGCTGGCACGCTCCTTCTCTCCGGACCTCGTTGAGATCATTCGTGACATCAACAAGTACAGCAACAACACCATGGCCCAGCAGCTGTTCCTCAGCATCGGCGCGCGCTATCGCACCGACGCCGATGGCGACGATGCCAAGGCCGCGCAGCGGGTGGTCCGCAACTGGCTGGCGAAAAAGGGCATCACCGCCCCCCACCTGGTAATGGAGAACGGCTCCGGCCTGTCCCGCCATGAGCGGGTCAGTGCGCGCGAAATGGCCACTATCCTCCAGGCCGCCTGGCAGAGCCCCTATGCCGCCGAGTTCATCTCGTCGCTGCCGCTGGTAGCGATGGACGGCACCATGCGCAAGCGCCTGCGCCGCACGGCCCTGGAAGGTGAAGCTCATATCAAGACGGGCACGCTGAACACCGTGCGTGCAATCGCCGGCTTCAGCCGAGACAGCAACGGCCATACCTGGGCAGTGGTCGCCATCCTCAACGATGCGCGCCCGTGGGGCGCCTCGGCGATCCTCGACCAGGTGCTGGTGGACCTCTATCGCCAGCCCAAGAGCGTCGCTGGCGCCAACTGAACTCCGAATGGCCGCCCACTCGGGCGGCCAACTCGTCAGTCGGCTATCTGGATCCGATTGCGCCCTGCCTCCTTGGCCGCGTACACCGCAGCATCAACCCGACGCAGCAAGTCATCCGCAGTCTCCCCTTCACGCCAGCCGGCGCACCCGAAACTGGCCGTTACCGGCCCCACGCCCGCTATGTTCTCCCGTGACAGCGCCTGCCACAGTGCCTGGGCCACCTGGAAGGCCTGGTCGACATTCGTATCCGGGCAGAGCACGACGAACTCCTCGCCACCCAGCCGGCAGAGCACGTCGATGCGTCGCAGACGCTCGCCAACCCGCATGCACAGGGTCTTGAGTACCCGGTCACCGGCCTCGTGCCCATGGCAATCGTTGATCTGCTTGAAGTGGTCGACATCGAGCATCACAAGCGCCAGCGGACCTTCGCGGCGTTCGGCCCTGGCGATTTCCAGGTCCAGCCGCTCCTGGAAGTAACGCCGGTTATAGACACCCGTCAGGGCGTCGGTGACCGAGAGCGCGCGCAACTCCTGCTCCACCAGCTTGAGGCCAGTGATGTCGGTGATGTAGCCGTGCCACAGGAAAACACCATCCTCGCCACGCTCGGGTACCGATTCCCCCCGCAGCCAACGCAGGCCCTTGCGCGGCAACAACACCCGGAAGTCTTCGCGCCATGGTGCGAGGGCTGCCGCTGAACGCCGGATCGAACCCTGGACCCGTTCAAGGTCATCAGGATGAATGCGCTCCAACAGCCACATCGCATCGTCCCGTACCCTTTCCGATTCGACTTCGAAGACTTCGAGGATTCCAGCGCTGGTGTAGGGAAAGCTGAAATGCTCGCCCGGCTCCATGCGGAACTGATAGAGCACACCGGGCACGCGTGCGCTGAGTTTCTCCAGCAGACGATCGCGCGCCTCAAGCGCCTGCTGTACATGCTTGCGTTCGGTCACATCGATTGCCACGCCGAGGTAGCCCACCAGCACATCGCGTTCGTCACGTACGCCGGTCAGGATCAGGCTACAAGTCAGCCGGCTGCCATCGCGGCGCTGGAATGTCCACTCGTGCTCGTCGTAGCGGTCGCCAGCAGTCACCTCTTCCACATAGGCCTGGTAGTCGGGAACCGGCTTGCCGAGTTGTCGTCCCAGCTCGCGGCAGCGCGCTTCCACTTCGCTTTCGACATGCAGCACCACCGGATGCCGGCCAATCATCTCCAGCGCGCGATAACCGAACATGCGCTCGGCGCCGACGTTGAACTGGAGGATGGAACCGCGCATGTCGGTACTGATGATGGCCACCTGCGTCGCGGCATTGAGCAGGCTGCGCAACTGCCCGTGAGCCATGGCCAGCTGGAGTTCCACCGCCTTGCTGGAACTGATGTCGGTCTGGGTGCCGATCATCCGCAGGGGCATGCCGGCGGCGTCCCGATCGACCACCTTGCCCCGATCCAGTATCCAGAGCCAGCGACCGTCCTTGTGCAGCATGCGATGTTGGCTCTGGTAGACGGTGCTGGCACCTCGCAGGTGCCGTTCCAGCTCTGCCCGCGCCTGAGGCTGGTCCTGGGGGTGGATCAGGCGAGCTCGCGCCTCCAGGCTGTCGCCTACATCCTCCTCGGCATAACCGAGCATGCTCTTCCAGCCGCGAGAGAGAAATATTCGCCCACTCTGCGGCTCCCAATCCCAGACTCCGTGCCCGGCGCCATCCAGGGCGAAGCTCCAGCGTTCTTCGCTTAGCTGCAGCTCGATCTCCCGGTCGCGTAGCTCCATCGTGCGCTGTGCCACAAGGGCCAGGGCGTTCTGCCGCTGGTTGACCATCAGCAGGAGATAGCCCGCCAGCAGCAGGGTGAACGCCAGGCCGCTGATCGCTACCAGCTTGGCGGTAGAGAGCGGCGGCCCGGCCAGGAAGGCAGCACTCGGCACCACTTCCAACAGATACCGGCGGTCGCCAAACGGCACCACGCGGCGCAGGTACAAGTCGCTCTCGGGCACCTCGGCGCTCTGGTAGATCAGCTGTTCACGGCCATCCTCACTAACGTCGCTCACCCGCATCGCCAGGTTCGCCAGGTTGTCCGGCGCGATAGCCGCTTCCATCTCCAGGTTGAGGCTGACCACCGATGCCACGAAGCCGCGCAGGCCGGAGTCCTTCGGCAGATTGCCGTCATACACCGGCGCCAGCATGACCACGCCGCTGGCTTCGCGCTCCACGACACCCCTCACCCGCAACCGCTCAGTGACGGTCACGCTGTGCGTCTTACGCGCCTTGGCGATGGCGGCTCGTCGCTGTGGACTGGAATTCAGGTCCATCCCCAGCGGCACCTGGTCGATGCGCGACGTCACGCTGTAATAAACCGGGAAGTATTCGTCGCGTGTCGGGCTGGGTACGAGGCCGTCGCCCTTCAGGTCACGTATGGCGAAACCGGTCATACCTTCCGCCCGCCCCTTGGATTCGAAGCTCTCGCGCTCGCCCCCGACAATTCGAGGTACCCAGGAGTAGGCAAGCGTGTCGCCCAACAGCGGACCGACGAAGCCCTGGAATTCGCTGAGGGTGACTTCATCGGAATTGCCGAAGAAACGCTGGACAGCATCCAACTCCTTGAGTTGACCGTCCAGACGCTCTTGAATGCGGCTGATTCGCTCGGTGGCAGCGAGGCTGAAGCGCTCTCGCAGCTGTTCCTCTTCGGCGCTGCGCACTGCCTGACTGAGCAGGAGGGTGAGCGCAGCACCGCCGAATACGGCCAGCAGGCAAACCAGCCACACCAGGGGGCGGCCGGACAGCAAAGCCGACAGGTTCAGTTTTTCCGTCGCAAGCGACTGCATGCTCACTTCTCGAATCTGGGTGTGGAAATACCGTCCCTGTGAGGATGAACATAGCTAGGTAGTGGCACTTTGCCTAGGCGCAAGCGGGGGCAGGCCGACCGCCCACGACAAACGCCGGACAGCCGGAGCTGGCTGGAAGCAACGAAGGAGAGCGTTTCGGAGGACTGCCAGGAGGGCGTTGTAGTGGGAGCGGCACGGCGGTAAAGAAATTTCCCGTTGCACCCGAGCCAGGTCCAACGGGATTTACCGGGCCGTCATGCACCATGCCGGATCGGTATAGGCCCCCTTGACCCGACAGGTACTGCCGCGCCGCGAGGGCCACTCAAGGTGAAAGTCCGATCCCGGAACTCAGTCCCTGGCGACCCGAGCTGAATCAACGGGTGGTCAGGCGCCAGGCGCGGTGGATCTTTGCATTGCGGGCGAAATCCGGGTCCAGGGTTTCGGCGCTGATCTCGCTGACCGCGTAGCGGGACACAAGGCCCTCATCCAGTTGGAACTTGCGGAAGTTATTGGAGAAATACAGAACGCCACCTGGCGCCAGCCGCGCCATGGCCAGGTCCAGCAACTGGACATGGTCACGTTGAACGTCGAACACCCCTTCCATGCGCTTGGAGTTGGAGAAGGTCGGCGGGTCAATGAAGATCATGTCGTACTCCCCGCGATCTTCTGCCAGCCAGGCCATCACGTCGCCCTGCTGCAACCGGTGCTTGTCGGAGAAACCATTCAACGACAGGTTGCGCCGCGCCCAGTCGAGGTAGGTCTTCGACAAGTCCACGCTGGTGGTGCTACGCGCGCCACCCTTGGCCGCATGAACGCTTGCCGTGGCGGTGTAGCAGAAGAGGTTGAGGAAACGTTTACCGTCGGCCTCGCGCTGGATGCGCATGCGCATCGGGCGATGGTCGAGGAACAGGCCGGTGTCCAGGTAGTCGGTGAGGTTCACAAGTAGCTTCACGCCACCTTCACTCACCTCCATGAAGCGCCCTTCGCTGCCCTGGCGCTCGTACTGGCGGGTTCCACTCTGGCGCTCGCGCCGCTTGACCACCACGCGGGAGGGGTCCACGTCCAGCGCTTGGGGAATCGCCGCCAGCGCATCGAGCAGGCGCGCCTGAGCCTTCTCAGGGTCGATGGAACGAGGCGGTGCGTACTCCTGCACGTGCACCCAATCACCATAGAGGTCGACCGCCAGGGCATACTCGGGCATATCCGCGTCATACAGGCGATAACACTGGATACCCTCCTTGCGCGCCCACTTGCCCAGTTGCTTGAGGTTCTTCTGCAATCGATTGGCGAACATCTGGCCGCCTTCGGAGAGGCGCGCGGGCTCCGCGCGCACGGAGGTACGCTCGCCCTCCGCGGCCGCCCGACGATCACCGGTCACGAACTGTTCCGGCAACACCTTGAGCAGCAGGAGCTTGCACGCCAGGGCGCCGTTCCAGAACGCGTACTGCTTGTGGCTACGGATGCCCATACGCTTGCCCAGCTCCGGCGCACCGGTGAATACCGCCGCTTCCCACCCCAGGCACGACTGGCGCAGGCGCTCACCGAGGTTCTGATAGAGATAGAGCAGGCTGGCTTCGTCGCCAAGACGCTCGCCGTAGGGCGGATTGCTGACGACCAGGCCCTTCTGGTTCTGGTCCGGGCGCGGCTCGAAGGTGGCCAGTTCGCCTTGATAAATCTTCACCCAGTTGCTGAGGCCGGCGCGTTCGATGTTGTTGCGCCCAGGCTGGATCAGGCGGGGGTCCGCCTCGTACCCACGAATCCACAGCGGCGGTTTGGCCAGGCCGGCGTCTGCGCGGTCACGCGCCTCTTCGTGAAGCTTCTTCCACAGCGCCGGGACATGGCCCAACCAGTTGGTGAACCCCCAGCGCTCGCGCTTGAGGTTGGGCGCAATATCGGCCGCCATCATCGCCGCCTCGACCAGGAAGGTGCCAACACCACACATGGGGTCGGCCAGCGCCCCACCTTCAGCAGCGATCCTTGGCCAGCCTGAGCGGATCAGAATGGCAGCCGCCAGGTTTTCCTTGAGCGGTGCGGCCCCCTGCTGCAGGCGATAGCCACGCTGGTGCAGGCTATGGCCGGCCAGGTCGACGGACAGGATCGCCTCGCCCTTCTCCAGGCGCAGGTGGATGCGCAGGTCGGGGTTCACCTTGTCCACGGAAGGGCGCACTCCATCGGCATTGCGCAGCTTGTCCACCACAGCGTCCTTGACCTTGAGCGCACCGAAATGCGTGTTGTCGATGCCCGAACCGTGGCCACTGAACTCCACCGCCAGGCTACCGCTGGGCATCAGATGATCGTGCCAGTCCACCGCCAGCACGCCGTGATAGAGATCTTCAGCGTTCTGTACCGGGAAGCGCTTGAGCACCAGCAGCACTCGGTTGGCCAAGCGCGACCAGAGGCACAGGCGATAGGCGGTTTCCAGGTCAGCCTTGCCGCGCACTGCAGCAACCTGCTCGCGTACCTCCTGCAAGCCGAGTTGTGTAGCCTCTTCGACCAGCAGGCCTTCCAGGCTCTTCGGGCAGGTGAGAAAAAGTTCGTAGCGATCCGACATTGTGGAATCCAGGGCCTTTGCAGGCCATCAGCGGCACAGAACCTGATCTGTGCGGTAAGAAAATGTGTGACCAAAGGTCGCGGAACGGCCCTTCGTCGGAATGAAAAATTGTCTGACTCGCGCGCCAAACCAAATGGCACTACGACATCACTGCTCTGGCCAGCCCCGAAGCCACGGGGCTTAGACCGAAAAGTGGCAAAAAACGTTTCCGTCAGCTTATGGCCATTGCCACCTTCAAGTTACGTGCTTATGACAAAACGATCATTCACAGGCCAGAGGGCATTGGTTAGAACTCAGCTTAACCCGCCGCCGCAATGGCGGCGGGATGAAGGCGCGTCACGCCGGCAACGCGTCGTCGAAGGCAGAGCATTTTCTGCCGCGGTTCCGCCATTGGAACCAATGGACATAACAGTCAACAAATGAGGGCTACACCCTATGAGAAGACTTAAGCGTGATCCGATGGAACGAGCATTTTTGCGCGGCTATCAGCACGGCATCAACGGCAAATCCCGCGATCTTTGTCCTTTCACCCATCCCACCACACGGCAAGCCTGGATCAATGGTTGGCGCGAAGGCCGTGGCGATAACTGGGATGGCCTCACCGGCGCAGCCGGCATTCATCGACTGAACGAACTCCACGCCGTCGGCTGACACAGGATCACACCGACTTCACCAAGCACGCCCCATCCGGGCGGCGGGCGCAAGCCCAGGGGCTCCCAAGCGGGAGCCCTTTTTATTTGTGCTCAGTTCCTTGGCAGACCAGCGATGGCATCCACCGCCTCGCGAATCAGTGCCGGCCCCTTGTAGATGAAGCCCGAGTAAATCTGTACCAGGCTTGCACCGGCAGCGATTTTCTCCGCCGCATGACGCCCCTCGGTGATACCGCCGACAGCAATGATCGGCAGGCGACCGCCCAGTTCACCGGCCAGCACTTTCACCGTCTGGGTACTCTTGTCACGCACAGGAGCACCGGACAGGCCACCCGCCTCGTCGCCGAACGGCAGCCCTTCGACGCCTTCGCGGCCGAGGGTGGTGTTGGTGGCGATCACTGCATCCATGCCGGACTCCAACAGCGCCTTGGCCACCATTGCGGTTTCCTCGTCGCTCATGTCCGGGGCGATCTTGATGGCCAGCGGCACGTGTTTGCCGTACTGGGCAGCCAGGGCCTCCTGGCGGTTGCGCAGGGCCTCCAGCAATTGCTTCAGCGAGTCACCGAACTGCAGGCTGCGCAGGCCGGGGGTGTTCGGCGAGCTGACGTTGACCGTCACATAACTCGCGTGGTCGTAAACCTTGTCCAGGCAGATCAGGTAGTCGTCCACCGCCCGCTCTACCGGGGTGTCGAAGTTCTTGCCGATATTGATGCCCAGTACGCCGTCATACCGGGAGGCATGCACCCGCGCCAGCAGATGGTCGACGCCCAGGTTGTTGAAGCCCATGCGGTTGATGATGGCTTCGGCCTGGGGCAGACGGAATAACCGCGGTTTGGGATTGCCCGGCTGCGGGCGCGGCGTCACGGTACCGATCTCGACGAAGCCGAAGCCAAGCTGGGCGAAGCCGTCGATGGCGTCACCGTTCTTGTCCAGGCCGGCGGCCAGGCCAACCGGGTTGGGGAACTCCAGCCCCATCACCTTCACTGGCAGGCTTGCCGGTGCCTTGGTCAGCAGTCGGTTGAGGCCGAGTCGGCCACCGGCTCCGATCAGGTCGATGGAGAGTTCGTGGGAGGTTTCCGGGGACAGGGAAAAGAGCAGCTCGCGGGCCAGTTTGTACATGGTCGGTCGGGCATCGATCGGCGATATGGGCCGGCGATTATAGCTGCGCCGCCCCCTTCAGGCGAGGCGACGCAGGCTCATGAGCTTGCCATCTGCCGAGAATTCAAGCTCGAAGGTGCCACGAACCCCGGCGTGACCCAGATGTGGGCGCAGATGATGGGCAGGCAGGCTGACCTTCCGGCCATCGCGACTACGTAGCAACACACGGTTGGCCCGACCTTGATAGACTGCGACGAATTCGTCCGCAGTCAGGGAAATATCCAGCACCACGCTGGGCATGGAGGCGTCCTCGACAATGAAGAGCAGAATTCTGCCACACCGTCCGTTCGCCCTGATTCCCCGCCAAGCGGAATTGTCCGACACCCGGTTCGCGCGGCCGGCAAGCCTCTGCCACACTGCCAGCCGTGACCGAGGAGTATTCAGGCCATGAGTCAGATGCAGCCACCACCACTGAGCGCCCGCCTGGCTGCAATCGCCCAGCGCTTTGGCCTTGGTAAAGCGTCGCGCCGAGTGTTCGAACGCGCCAGTCAACTGCATCTGCCATTCCAGCAACTGCCGCCCCCCCAGGAAACCATCTGGTGGCAGGCAAGCCCGCCCCTGCAACGCCTGGTGGAACTGCCGCGCAGCGCGCTGTCAGGCCCCGTCCAGGAAGACAAGGCCGAAGCCCATGCCGTGCTGGTGGGCGTGATCAAGCGCAGCGAGCAGCACCTCTCCAGCTTCGACCTGCGCCAGGTCGATGGTTTCTGCGGCCACGACAACGAACCGCTCCCCACTGCCAGCTTCGAGGACTACCTGAGCGGCCTGCACAGCCGCAAGGTGCGCATCATCAGCTACAAGGACTTCATCAAGGCCATCAGCCTGCCGTTGCCACGCTTCCTCGCCGGCTCACCCATCAGCCTCTTCCGGGCCAACTGGTGCGGCAAGCGAGTGTTCTGGAACGGCGACCAGCATTCCGAAGCGTTTGCCGCCTCCATCGCCTACGCACGCCTGCGCGAGCTGGAAGCCACGCTCCCCGCCGAGATCATCGACTACCGCATTGACGACGGCGGCCTTGATCTGCTGGACGACCGTTACCATGTCCTGGCCATGCCGGTGCAGGCCTGGAGCGACCCCTCTTTCATGGGCCTGCTGCTGGATGGCGGCATCCCCTATTCCCGCCTGACCATCCTGCGTCATGCCGGAGCCCCGGAATTCATCCTGCTACCCAAGAAGCACGCCGATGCTACCGCCCTCGGCGAAGGCCTTCGCCTGGCCGGCGCAGCGGATGTCGTGAAATACCTGCGGGCATTGGCCTGAGGGTCGCCCGTCCAAGAAACCTCCTCCGCCACCTAGAGGCCAGGGCAGGAGGAGAAAAGTTCAGGCAAGACGAAACTGAAGCGGAAAGAAGAACAGCCGGACGGCTGGCAAAAACCGAACGCCCCCAATGATCCGGACTATGACCGACCACGCAGGCCATACGAAGGTGACCCGCTCAACGCGTCGGAATGAATGATCCAACCTCACCTGAAACCTGGCTGAATATTGGGCTACCCAATACCCGAATGACCAGAAATGTTCTGGATCGCGGGGCAGGAACTGTGCCGCAGAGTATTGCCTCGTGGCAGATGAAAGGGACAGGAATTCAGCCTGCCCCCTTCTACTGCCCCCTCATTCCTTGATGATTGCGCCGCCAAGGTGAGCGAGGAAGAACAGTGAGTCCTCCAGGGCCTCAGCGTCATGCTCCTCGTCCGGGCCAATCCGCATGTAGTCACCCGCCGCGAGAGCCAGGTCGCCAAAGCGGATGCGGCCGGACAGCACGAGGATTTCCTCCGGGCCTTCGTGGTCATGGCACGGGAAGACGGCGCCAGCCTTGAATTCAATGAAGTCCGAACCGTTGCCATTTTCACCCCAGATGGAGGCAACACGGATTCCGGGGATGCCGGACTCGACGAACTGACGGGCTGCGTTGGGGAAATGGATCATGGCGATTTCCTCGCTAGATATTTGCCTGAGACTTTAATCGTGCGCGATGCAATCGTGTACGATTTAGAAATATTGCTCCCACCGATTGGGAGTGTCAACAAACGCAGAACCGGCGTTAATCGCTAGGCCTCGCGATTCTCCGGGCGAAAAAAAGCCCCGCATGAGCGGGGCTGAGAGCACAAAGAGTCTACGGAGCCACGGTCATCACGGGATGCAGATGCCGTGCTGACCGCTTTGGGCCAGGTCCATGAGCTCGCGGTTGGCCACTGCGTACATGGCGTAGTCGGTAGCTGTGGCGGCGCGCAGTTCGATCAGCATGGCCTTCCAACGCTCCACCAGGGCGCGGTGCTGATCCAGCCACAGAGCCACACGCTCCTCGATGTCCGCCGGACCTTCGTTCATCTGCAAGACGGAGATGGTGATGGCCCGCTGCTGCCAGTCCAGGTCGTCGCGGAAAGCTTCCCGCGCCAACGCTTGCCAGTTGTTTTCCACCGGCAGGCTGGTGATCTGCTGCAGGTACCAGGACAGATCCAGCGCGCCACCCACCGCGAAGTAGGCGGTAGCCACTTCGGCGGTGTCCTTGCCGGTGACATCCGATGCCTCGATGATCGGCAGCAGCGTGTAGAGGTGGCTGGTACCAGCCACGACACGGGCCAGGTCCTCGGGTGCGCCGGCTTCCACGTAGGACTGGAAGCGTGCGAGCCACTGCTCGCGGGACGGGCCTTCGAGAAGCTCGTCCAGGCGGCCGGCCAGGGCCTCCACGCGCGGAGCAAAGTGGTTCACGTCGCGCGCTGCGTTCTGGTCTTCACGACGGCTGCGCAGGAACCAACGGGTGGCACGGCGTCCCAGACGCATCAGCTCATCCATCAGGGTCAGCTGCAGCTCGGCCGGCACCTTGTAGTCCAGCGCCTCGATCTGCTGCCACCAATGCGGCAGGCGGAACACATCGCGCACCACGACATAGGCGCCAGCCACGTTGGCCGCGCTCATGCCAGTGGACTCCTTCAGACGCTGCACGAAGGTGATGCCCATGTGGTTGACCAGGTCGTTGGCGATCTGGGTGCTGATGATTTCGCGCTTCAGACGATGGCGGCGCATGGACTCGCCGAAGGTCTCGGCCAGGCGCGCCGGAAATGCAGTCTCCATCTCCTGAGCCAGGTAGTCATCATCCGGCACCAGCGATTTCAACAGCGATTCCTTGAGGTCGATCTTGCTGTAGGAGATCAGCACCGACAGCTCGGGACGGGTCAGCCCCTGGCCATTGGCGATACGCTCGTTCAGCTCGTCGTCCGAAGGCAGGAACTCCAGGCCGCGATCCAGCTTGCCGGCGGATTCCAGGGCGGCGACCAGGCGCTTGTACTCGCCAATCTTCTCGCGGGCACGGCGTTGTGCCAGGGACAGCGCCTGGGTCTGCTTGTAGTTGTTGCCCAGTACCAGGTTGCCCACGTCGTCGGTCATCTCGGCCAGCAGCTTGTTGCGCTGTTTGCCGGTCATGTCGCCGTTGGCCACGATCTCGTTGAGCAGGATCTTGATGTTGACCTCATGGTCCGAGCAGTCCACGCCGCCGGCATTGTCGATGAAGTCGGTGTTGCTGGCGCCGCCATTGAGGCCGTACTCGACGCGACCCAGTTGGGTCATGCCGAGGTTGCCGCCCTCGCCCACCACCTTGGCGCGCAGTTCGCGGCCGTCCACGCGCAGCGCGTCGTTGGCCTTGTCGCCCACATCGGCATGGCTCTCGCTGCTGGCCTTGACGTAGGTGCCGATGCCGCCGTTCCAGAGCAGGTCGACCGGAGCTTTGAGCAGAGCATTGAGCAGTTCGGTCGGGGTCAGTTTGTCGGCCTCGATCTCGAAGCGCTGCTGCATCTGCGGACTGATGGCGATGCTCTTGGCGCTGCGCAGGAAAATGCCACCTCCCTCGGAGATCAGCTTGGTGTCGTAGTCGGCCCAGGACGAGCGCGGCAGATCGAACATGCGCTTGCGCTCGATGAAACTGGACGCCGCGTCCGGGTTCGGGTCGATGAAGATGTGCATGTGGTTGAAGGCGGCCACCAGCTGCAGCTTGTCTGACAGCAGCAGGCCGTTGCCGAATACGTCACCGGCCATGTCACCGATGCCGATCACGGTGAAGTGATCCTTCTGAACATCGATGCCGCGTTCGCGGAAGTGACGCTGCACCGACACCCAGCCACCCTTGGCAGTGATGCCCATGCCCTTGTGGTCGTAGCCAGCCGAACCGCCGGAGGCGAAGGCGTCACCCAGCCAGAAGCCATAGTCCTGGGCAATGCCGTTGGCGATGTCGGAGAAGGTCGCGGTGCCCTTGTCGGCGGCGACTACCAGATAGGGGTCGTCGGCGTCGTGGCGCACCACGTTGGCCGGTGGCACCACCTTGCCTTCCTTCAGGTTGTCAGTGACGTCCAGCAGACCGGAGATGAAGATGCGGTAGCAGGCGATGGCTTCGTTCTGGATGTCGTCACGGGTGCCGCCAACCGGCAGGCGACGCGGGATGAAGCCGCCCTTGGCGCCCATGGGCACGATCACCGCGTTCTTCACCTGCTGTGCCTTCACCAGGCCCAGCACCTCGGTACGGAAGTCTTCCTCGCGATCGGACCAGCGCAGGCCGCCACGGGCCACATCGCCGAAGCGCAGGTGCACGCCCTCGACACGCGGGCAATAGACGAAGATTTCGAACTTGGGCACCGGACGCGGGATTTCCGGAATCAGGCGCGGGCTCAGCTTGAAGCTGAAGTAGGACTTGTTCTGGCCGGCCGCGTCGGGCTGGTAGAAGTTGGTGCGCAGGGTCGCCTTGATGAGGTCCAGGTAGCGACGCAGGATGCGGTCTTCGTTGAGCACCGCAACGTTGTCCAGCTCACTGAGGATGGCGTGCTCCAGTTTCTGCTGCTTGTCCTCCAGATCGTCTGCCGCCAGCTTGCGCGCCAGGTAGAAGCGGGTCTTGAACAGACGCACCAGCTCCTTGGCGATGTTGGCGTGGTTCAGCAGGGTGCTGGCGATGTAGGACAGGTCGAAGCCCAGGCGAATCTGCTTCAGGTAGCGCGCATAGGCACGCAGCAGGGCAACATCGCGCCACGGCATGGCGGCAGTCAGCACCAGGCGGTTGAAGGCATCGTTCTCGGCGTGGCCGCCAACGATATGGACGAAGGCGTCCTGCAGCGTGTCGTTCAGCTCCTGGAGGTCCACCTCATCACCCAGGGCGCTGGTGAAGGCGAAATCGTGAATCCAGTACTGGCGGCCGTCCTGGCGCGCAAGGCGGTAGGGGAACTCACCCAGCACGCGCAGGCCGAGGTTCTCCAGGATCGGCAGCACATCGGACAGCGCCAGCGGCGTGTCGGCGTGGTAGAGCTTGCAGTGCAGCTGCTGCTCGCCCTGGACCAGCGGCTGGTAGAAGCTCATCACCAGCGGGCGCTCGTCGGACAGGCTATGCAGGTGCTGCATGTCCACCACCGCCGAGTGCGGGGCGAAGCGCTCGCGATAGCCGGCCGGGAAGCCTTTCGGGAAGTCGGCCAGGACACGGGTGCCCTGTCCTTCACCGAAGCTTTCGTTGACCAGGCTGGCGTAATCGTCCTTCCAGGAGCGACAAGCCTGGATGACTTCCTTCTCCAGTAGCGCGATATCGACGTTCAGCTTGATCTTCGGGTCCAGGCGCAGGATGAATTGCACGCGCGCCAGCACGGATTCGGAGAAGAAGGTCCAGAACTCGCAGTCGGTGGCCTGCAGGCGATCCATCAGGATCTGCTGGATCTTCAGGCGCGTCTCGGTGGAGTACACATCGCGCGGCACATAGGCCAGCGCATAGGCGAAGCGGCCATAGGGGTCACGGCGCAGGAACAGGCGGATCTTGTTGCGTTCCTGCATCTGCACGATGGACATGGCGGTGGTGAACAGATCGGCCACCGGGGTCTGGAACAGGTCGTCACGCGGCAGTACTTCCAGGACCTGGGCCAGTTCCTTGCCCAGGTGAGCCTTGGCATCGAAGCCGGAACGGCGCTGGATTTCCGCCACTTTGCGGCGGATGTAGGGAATATGCTCGACGCTTTCGGCGTACACCGAGGAGGTGTAGAGGCCCATGAAGCGGCACTCCTTTACCACCTTGCCCTTGGCATCCAGCTCACGGATGGAGACGAAGTCCGGATAAGCCGGGCGGTGCACGCGACTCGGTTCGGCTGCCTTGGCAAAGGACAGCAGATTGGGCTCGCGCAGGTACTCCAGCGCCTCGGCCTCGATGTGCACGTCGTCCTTTTTCAGGCCCGCACGGCGCAGCCTGGAAACCCCCAGCAGGGATTTCTCGTCATAAACCAGGTGACCGCCGTTCTTGTCGTCGGCCACGGTGAATTCTTCATAGCCGAGGAAGGTGAAATGGTCGTCCAGGATCCAGTCCATGAACACCTTCACTTCCTTCAGCTCTTCGCCATCGACCTTCAGCTTGGCCTTGTCCAGCCAGGCCAGCAGCTCCTGGGCCTTGGCCTTCATCGGCTTGAAGTCCGCCACGGCCACGCGAACCTCGCCAAGCACTTCCAACAGAGCCTTTTCCAGGGTCTTCATGGCACCGTTGTTGGCACAGCGGTCGATTTCCAGGTACATCAGCGCTTCCTGGCGCACATCCTTGCCCTGGGTACCCTTGGGCAGGACTTCCTGCAGTTCGCCCTTGGCATTGCGACGCACGCTGAGCACGTTGTTCTGCAGGGTATGGATGCTATAGCCGCGACGGTTAAGCTCCATGCGCACCGAGTCCACCAGGAAGGGGATGTCGGGGTGCAGCACTTCCACGGCGGTATGGGTGGACTGCCAGCCGTGTTTCTCGTAGTCGGGGTTGAATACCCGCACTTCAGGGCTGGCGGGGTCGAAGCGCTCCAGCAGGCGCCAGGACGACAGGGTGCAGCCGGCCAGGTCGGACATGCGGCGCTGGGTCAGCTCGTCGAGCGCGATGATGCCGAAGAATTGTTCGGCGAACAGGGAAACTTGTGGCAATGCCTGTTCGCTGACGTGCTGCGCCAGGGCCGCTTGCAGTTGGTGCTGGAAGTCGGCTTTGCTGGCCGCCGTGAAGAACGCCATGGTTGTGCTCCGCTAGGCTCGTTTTGTTGGGGTTAAGCGTAGAACGCTTAAGAGGCGGAGAAAGGGCCACAGGTCGATCCGGGCAGTGCGACCCTGCTCCGGGCAAGCGCCGGGAAACAACTGCGACCCGGCGGTCACCATTGCCGCGAAAGCTTAACGAGGGAGCAATGCAGCGCGCTTACGGTGCTGCGACATATTCGTTCAATCAGCGTCCGCCTATACCAATGTACAAGTGCCCATCCAGAGGCACTGGAGCGAACCAGCGAAGAGACCAAATATCCGGCCCTGTCACGGAACCAACGCCTGAATTCAGGCTCTTCTAGGCCGCCTCCCCTGGTCTGGATTAAAGTTATGCATCAACACCGGAGGGCTTACAGCTCTCTTTTCCCCAGCTCAACGAGTCCATCGATGGAACACCGTGAAGCGCTAGTCACCCTTCGAAACTTCCTTTCCACGCAAATCCTCGGTCAGGAAAAACTCATCGATCGCCTGCTGGTCGCTTTGCTTGCCGACGGCCACCTGCTGGTGGAAGGCGCGCCCGGCCTGGCCAAGACCAAGGCCATCAAGGATCTGGCCGACGGCGTGGAAGCAGAGTTCCATCGCATCCAGTTCACCCCGGACCTGTTGCCGGCTGACATCACCGGCACCGAGATCTACCGCCCTGAGAACGGAAGTTTCGTCTTCCAGCAGGGGCCGATCTTCCACAACCTGGTGCTCGCGGACGAGATCAACCGTGCACCGGCCAAGGTGCAGTCGGCCCTACTGGAAGCCATGGCCGAACGCCAGGTATCCATCGGCCGCTCCACCTACGCCCTGCCTCCGCTGTTCCTGGTTATGGCAACCCAGAACCCGATCGAGCAGGAAGGTACCTATCCCCTCCCTGAAGCCCAGCTTGACCGTTTCCTGATGCACGTACGGATCGGCTTCCCGGACGCGTCGGTGGAACGCAAGATTCTCCAGCAGGCCCGCGGCGAGGCACTGCATGGCGAGACGCGTGCCGAACACCAGGTCAGCCAGCAGGCGATCTTCGCCGCGCGCAAGGAAATCCTCGGGCTCTACATGGCCGACGCGGTGGAGGAATACCTGGTGCACCTGGTCATGGCCACCCGCACCCCAGCCAAATTCGACAGCGAGCTTGCCGAGTGGCTGGCCTGGGGCGCGAGCCCACGAGGCTCCATCGCACTGGACCGCTGCGCCCGCGCCCATGCCTGGATGGCAGGCCGCGACTTCGTCAGCCCGGAGGACATCCAAGCGGTGCTCTTCGACGTGTTGAGGCATCGCCTGATTCTCTCTTTCGAAGCAGAAGCTGCCGGTATCGACCAGGACCGGGTGATCCAGCGCATCCTGGATGTGGTAGCGGTGGCTTGATGCGCCTGAAAGCGGCGGCCTGGAGATTCCGGATCAGGAAGCGCCGTCCGGCGACTGCTGGCTTCGCCCCACCGGCTGCCAGCGCGGAAGGCGTGCACGTAGACCTGGCCGAACTGATCGACATGCGCCATCGGGTTCGGGAAGTGCAGCTGTTCTCCAGCCCCGCCCGGCGCAGTCCACTGATCGGCCTGCACCACTCCAAGCTGCGTGGCCGTGGCGTGGACTTCGACCAGGTGCGCATCTACCAGGCAGGCGACGACGTTCGCACCATCGACTGGCGCGTCACCGCACGCACCCAGGAACCCCACACCAAGCTGTTCCACGAAGAGCGCGAACGGCCGGTGTTCATCATGGTCGAGCAAAGCCAGCGGCTGTTCTTCGGCACCGGGCTGGTGTTCAAGTCGGTGCTCGCCGCGCAGGCCGCCAGCCTCATCGGCTGGGCCGCCCTGGCCCACAACGACCGGGTCGGAGGCCTGGTGTTCAGTGACCAGGACCACCACGAAATCAAACCTCGGCGCAGCAAGCAGAGCCTCCTGCAATTGCTGAACCGCCTGGCCCGTGCCAACCAGGCCCTCGGCAGTCCGGGCGGTGCCCAGCGCGAAGGTTTCAGCCTGGCCCTGCGCCGCGCCCGCGAGGTACTGCGCCCGGGCAGCCTGGTGGTGATTCTCTGCGACGAGCGCACCCTTTCCGATACCGCCGAGCAGCAGATCAGTCTCCTCTCTCGTCACACCGACCTGATCCTGATGCCGGTTTCCGATCCGCTGGACCATGCGCTGCCGGCTGCCGGCCTGCTGCGTTTCGCCGAACACGGTGCACAGCTGGAACTGGACACCCACGCCAGCGACCTGCGCCAGGCCTATCGCGAGATGGGTGAGGCCCGAGTGGCACGCTGGGAGCGCCTCGCCCAGCGACTCGGCGTTCTGCTGCTGCCGCTGTCCACCCAGGAAGGCATGATCGATCAACTGCGCGACTACTTGCAGCACCGAGGCGGCAAGCAATGAACCCACTGGACGGACTGGAACCCCTTATCGAGCCAACGCCCATTCCCTGGTGGCCGCCGGCACCCGGCTGGTGGTGCCTGCCGCCCTTGCTCGCGCTGCTGGCATGGGCTATCTGGCGCTGGTGGCGACTCCGGACACGCCCAGCCGCGGAAGAAGCCGAACAACCCCTGGACCCTCTGCGCCAGGCCGCCCTGGATGAACTGGCGCGCCTGCCAAAACCCTACGACGGCGCACCTGCCGGCCCCTGGCTGCAGGAACTCAACGGTCTGCTCAAACGTCTGTGCCGCATGCACTACCCCGGAGACCAGAGCCACACCCTCAGCGGTCGCGCCTGGCTGGCCTATCTCGACAACCGCTGCCCGGCCGCTGGCCTGACACGCTGGATGCTGTTGGTCGAAGGCGCCTATCGCCCGCAGTGCAAACTGGACGACAAGGCCATCGCCGGCCTCTACCAGTCCGTCGAGACCTGGATCCGCAAGCATGTTTGAGTTCGCCTGGCCCTGGATCTTTCTCCTCGCCCCGCTGCCCTGGGTGCTGCGCCTGCTACTGCCGCCGGCAGACAGCGGTGAAGCGGCGCTCAAGGTGAGCTTCCTCGCCGACCTCGAAGGCCTGGTGGGCCGGCGCGCCCGCGCCAACCTGCCGGCCTGGCGTCAACAGGCGCCCTTCGCCCTGCTCTGGCTGTTGCTGCTCTGCGCCGCCGCTCGCCCGGAGTGGGTCGGCGAGCCGCAACCATTGCCCACCAGCGGACGCGACCTGCTACTGGCGGTGGATGTGTCCGGGTCCATGGATTACGCCGACATGCAATGGGAAGAGGAAGAAGTCAGCCGACTCACCCTGGTGAAACACCTGATGGGCGAGTTCATCGACGGCCGCCGCGGCGATCGCATCGGCCTAATCCTGTTCGGCAGCCAGGCGTACCTGCAGGCGCCCCTGACGTTCGACCGACAAACCGTGCACACCTGGCTGGACGAGGCCCTGATCGGCATCGCTGGCAAGAACACTGCCGTCGGCGACGCCATTGGCCTGGCGGTTAAACGCCTGCGCCAGCGGCCAGCTGACAGCCGCGTGCTGGTGCTGATCACCGATGGCGCCAACACCGGTGGCGAGATTGACCCGCTGACGGCCGCGCGCCTGGCTGCCGAAGAGAAGGTGAAGATCTACACCATCGGCATCGGCGCCGATCCGGAGCAAAGTGATGTACTGGGAATCCTCGGCCTCAATCCAAGCATGGATCTGGACGAGCCGACCCTGACCGCGATCGCCGAACAGACTGGCGGTCAGTATTTCCGCGCACGCAATAGCAAGGAACTGGAAGAAATCGAAGTAAGCCTGGATCGCCTGGAGCCGGTGACCCAGCGAGCCAGCCAGGCTCGTCCGGCATTTTCCCTGTACAGCTGGCCCCTGGCCGGGGCCTTGCTGCTGAGCGTCTTACTGGTCTGCCGAGTACTCTGGCCCCACGCCCTGCAGCAGCGACCCCAATGGCTACGGAGGCGCCCATGATGGAGCTCTGGCCCCACTGGCTGCGCCCTATATGGCTGCTTCTGCTACCGCTGCTGGGCTGGCTGCTCTGGCAGCTCTGGCACCGCGAGCGGCGCAGCGGCCGCTGGGAACAACTGCTGCCACGTGCCTTCCAGCCCTGGCTACTGAGCGGCGGCAGCCAACGCAATAACCGCCTGCCCTGGCTTGCCCTTGGTCTGGCCTGGCTGCTGTGCCTGCTGGCCCTTCTCGGTCCCACCTGGCAACAGATGGAGCAGAGCACGCAGAAGCGCGCCGACCCACTGGTGGTAATGCTGGAACTGACGCCGTCCATGCTCGCCAGCGACATCGCGCCGAGCCGTCTGGAGCAGGCGAAACGCAAGCTGCGTGACCTGCTGGACGCGCGCCGCGACGCGCAGACGGCGATCGTCGTCTATGCCGGCAGTGCCCACAGCCTGGTTCCGCTCTCCGACGACCTGATGACCAGCCTCAACCTGATCGACTCCCTGAAGCCCTCGATCATGCCGCAGCAGGGGCACCGTGCCGACCTTGCCGTCGCCAAGGCCCTGACGCTGCTGGAACAGGGCGCACAGGGCCAGGGACGCCTTCTGCTGATTACCAGCGGACTCGACGACGAGGAGCAGGCTGGTATCCGCAAGGCCCTCGGATCACGCGCAGAGCGCCTGGTCATTCTGGGTATCGGCACGGCAGCCGGCGCCCCCATCGCTCAGGAGGGAGGCGGCTTCCTAAAGGATGATCAGGGCGCCATCCTTCTGCCCAAGCTCGACGGTTCCCAACTGCGCCGTTTCGCCGCAAACCTGGGCGGCCGCTACGCTGAAGTCCGACTTGATGAAGGTGATCTGCGTAGCCTGGAACTGCTCGATGGCCCCAGTAGCCTGCGCGAGAGCGGCGAGATCGCCCGCCTTGCGGCCTGGGCTGATCAGGGCCACTGGTTGCTGCTGCCGCTGCTGCTCATCGCTGCCTGCGCGGGCCGCCGTGGCTGGCTGTTCTGCCTTCCATTGCTGCTGGTGCTTCCCCGCCCAAGCCTCGCCATGGATTTCGAAGACCTCTGGCTGCGTCCGGACCAACAAGGCCAACGTCTGCTGGAAGCCCAGCAACCAGCCGAGGCGGCCAGGCGCTTCAGCGATCCACGCTGGCAGGGTATTGCCCTCTATCAGGCTGGCGACTACACCGAGGCCGCAACACGATTCGCCCAGGGCGATACGGCGGCCGACCACTACAACCGCGGCAATTCCCTGGCCCAAGCCGGCGAACTTGAAGCGGCGGTAGATGCCTACGATTCGGCCTTGCAACGCCAGCCGGACCTGGCGGCAGCAACAAAGAACAAGACGCTGGTGGAAGACCTGCTGCGTCAGCGCGAGGCCGAGAGCAGAGCTGGCGACCAGGAAGCGCAGAACAGTGAAAAGCAGCAGACTGGCCAGGGCCGCGAGGCAAATGCTGCGAAACAACAGGAGGGCGAACAAAGTGCCGAGCAGAACGCCCAGCAGCAGGCTGGCGGTGAAGCCCAACCAGGTGGGTCGACGCGGCCGGGCCAGGGCGGCACCGCCGAACAGGCGCTCTCCCAGAACACCACACAAAGCCAATCCGCCAGCAACGAGCCTTTGGGCGACGAACGTCGCCAGGCCCTCGAACAATGGCTTCGGCAGATTCCGGACGACCCGGCCGAGCTGCTGCGCCGCAAGTTCTGGTACGAACAGCAACAGCGCCAGGAAGAACAGTGATGACGCGCCTGCTATGCACCCTACTTCTCAGCCTGATGGCGCTGACGGCCCTGGCCGCCGGCTTCACCGCCACCGTCGATCGCACGCGGTTGAGCGAAGGTGAAACCGTCGAGCTGACCCTTGAGTCTTCCGACCCGACCCTGTTCGGCAAACCGGACCTGACGCCCCTGAACGACACCTTCGAAGTTCTCGCCACCCGTCAGATCAACCAGCTCGGCACCTTCAACGGCAAGAACGACCGCGCCACCCGTTGGATCATCACCCTGCAGCCGAAGCAGACCGGCTTCGTCACCATCCCGGCTTTGAAGCTGGGCGATGTTCACAGTGCCCCGATCACCCTGCACGTGCAAAAAGCCGAGAAAAGCGAGAAATCCGGCAGCAGCAATCTGGCCCCGGTCTTCATCGACGCCAGCCTCGACCAGGAAAGTGTCTATGTACAGGCGCAGGCCATCCTCACCCTGCGCATCTACCATTCGGTGTCCCTCTACGATGACAGCAGCCTCAGCCCGCTGCAGATGAACGACGCCCGTGTCGAGCAGCTGGGTGATCCGCGCACATATGAGAAGGAGATCAACGGCGTTCGCCATGGTGTGATCGAAGTGCGCTACGCCGTCTTTCCGCAGAAGAGCGGTGTTCTGAACATTCCCCCGCAGGTGTTCAGCGCGACCTTGGTCGATCCGGGCAGCGATACCGGCTACCAACCCTTTGGCCCGCGCCCCGGCAAGCTGACGCGGGTGAACTCGCCGCGCATACCCCTCACCGTCATGCCCAAGCCCTCCGAGTATCCTGCCGACGCACCCTGGCTGCCGGCACGCAATCTGACCCTGACCGAATCCTGGAGCCCCGATCCGACCAGCGCGCAGACCGGTGATTCGCTGACTCGCAGCCTGCTACTCAATGTAGAGGGCCTCTCCAGCGCCCAGATCCCGCCATTGCCGGCGACACAGGCCCAAGGCTTGCGCCGCTATCCCGACCAGCCGCAGATGGGCAACAAGATCGACGACCGCGGAATCATCGGTAGCCGCGAAGAGCGCGAAGCGCTGGTGCCCACCACCAGCGGCCGCCTGGACCTGCCGGCAGTGACCGTGACCTGGTGGAATACCCGCGACAACCGCCTGGAGCGCAGCGAAATTCCTGCACGCACCCTGGAGGTCGCCAGCAATCCCGAACTCGAAACAGCGCCTGCGCTATCGGTTGGGACGCAGGTCGGCAATGCGATCGGCCAGGCGCTCGTCTGGCCCTGGCAGCTCGCCTGCGCGCTGCTCGCCTGCACTACCCTTCTGGGCTTTGGCCTGTGGTGGCGCGCGCGTCGCCAACCAGCAATCCTGCCCACGATCCAGGCCGGTCCCAGCCCACGCACCCTGCTGGACGAACTGCGCCGTGCCTGCCAATCCAACGATCCCCACGCGACACGCCAGGCCCTGGACAACTGGGCTCGCCAGCAGCCGGAAACCCTCGCTGACATGGCCGCCCGCTTCGTACCGTTGTCAGATGCCATGGACGGACTCAACGGCGCGCTCTACAGCGAAGCCGGCCTGCACTGGCAGGGCGAAGACCTCTGGAAAGCCATTCGCGCCCTGCCTGCCGCCCAGCTGGAACAACTGGCCACTGGCGAACCGAGCCAACTGCCGCCGCTGTATCCGCGCTGACGCCTGGAGCCTCGCGCTTACCTTGTTGGGACGAATTCGTTCCGTAGGTTGGTACGAGCCCGCGAGGCCCAACGTGGGGACTCGACCGCGATCGTTGGGCTTCGCCGCGCTCTGCCGCAACCTACGGATTGCCTAGACCCCCTCTGCAGCCTCGAACTTCCCTTGTAGGGGCGAACTCACTCGCCACCCAGGTAGGGTGCGCCGCGTGCACCAGCGATCAGACCGGCGCGAGAGCTGAATCCGCAATCGGTGCGCATGGTGCACCCTACGACGGCAGCTCTGCGCATACCCTGTGCGAGCGCACTCATTCGCCGACTCGTTACGTTCGAAAGCCCATAAAAAAACCGCGGCCAGGGCCGCGGTTTTTTATTCAACGATCAGGCTCAGTGGGCCAGCAGCGAACCACCGACCTTGCCCGCCAGCTTCTCGGGCTTGATCAGGAAGCGCGCCAGGGCCGGCAGCAGCCACAGGGCACCGAACATGTTCCAGAGGAGCATGAAGGTGAGCATCAGACCCATGTCAGCCTGGAACTTGATGGCCGAGAAGATCCAGGTGGCGACACCGATGGCCAGGCAAAGGCCCGTGAAGAGCACGGCCTTGCCGGTGGACTTCAGGGTCTCGTAGTAGGCCTCCTGCAGCGGCAGGCCAGCACGCAGGAAGCTTTCCAGGCGGCTGTAGATATAGATGCCGTAGTCGACGCCGATACCCACGCCCAGCGCGATCACCGGCAGGGTTGCCACTTTCACGCCAATACCCAGCCAGGCCATCAACGCGTTGCCCAGCACCGAGGTGAGGATCAGCGGCAGTACGATGCACAGGGTGGCAGCGATGGAGCGGAAGGTGATCAGGCACATCACGGCAACGCAGATGTACACCAGGATCAGGATGGTCAGTTCGGCCTGGGCGATCACCTCGTTGGTGGCTGCTTCGATACCGGCGTTACCGGCGGCGAGGAGGAACTGCAGACCATCCTTGTTGTGATCCTTGGCGAACTCTTCCACGGTCTTCACGGCACGGGAGAGCGTCTCGGCCTTGTGGTCGTTGAGGAACACCAGTACCGGGGCCAGCGAGCAATCGGAGTTGTACAGGCCTTCGGCGCGGCTGATGGAGTTGTTCAGCACGTCCTGGTTGCGGGAAAGGGTTTCCCACTTCAGGTTGCCTTCGTTCATCCCTTTGATCACCTGCTTGGAGACGGTGACCATGGAGATGGCGGACTGCACGCCCGGAGTGTTCTCCATCTTCCACATCAACTCGTCCACCGGCGCCAGGGTTTCATGGGTGGAGCAGCCTTCCGGGCCGGTCTTGACCATGACTACCAGTACGTCAGAGCTGGTGGAGTAGTTGTTGATGATGAAGTTGTTGTCCTGGTTGTAGCGCGAATCCGGACGCAGCTCCGGCGCACCCTGGTCGAGGTCGCCGATCTTCAGGTTCTGGCCGTACCACAGGCCGCCGCCGAAGGCGATCAAAGCGATGACCACGGAAATCGGAGCCACCACCGGATGGGCGAAGTTGGACAGCAGGCGCCAGAACGGATGGTCGCGCACCGCGTCCTTCTTGCTGCGCTCGATGGCCTTCTTGCTGATGCCGACGTAGGAGATCGCAACCGGCAACAGGATCAGGTTAGTGAAGACGATCACCGCAACACCGATGGAAGCGCCGATGGCCAACTCGCGGATCACGCCGATGTCGATGATCAGCAGGGTGATGAAGCCCACTGCGTCAGCGAGGATGGCGATCATGCCCGGCAGGAACAGCTGGCGGAACGTGCGCCGCGCGGCGGTCAGGGCGTTGTCGGCGTCACTGGATTGCAGGGCGATACCGTTGATCTTCTGCACGCCGTGGGAAATACCGATGGCGAAGATCAGGAAGGGCACAAGCATCGAGTACGGGTCGAGACCAAAGCCCACGGTGTGCATCAGACCCAGCTGCCAGATCACCGCCACCAGCGTGGTGGAAAGTACGGCGATGGTGCTGCGGATACACCAGGTGAACCAGTAGAGCAGCACCAGGGTGATGAAGAAGGCGATGCCGAAGAACATCACCACCATGATCAGGCCGTCGATCAGGTCACCCACCTTCTTGGCGAAGCCCACTACGTGGACCTTCACATTGGGGTTCTGGGCCTGGTACTTGTCACGGATCTTTTCTTCCAGCTCATGGGAGAACTGGCGGTAGTCGAGCTTCATCAGCTTGCCCTGGTCGTTCGGGTCCGGATAGGACTCGAGCAGCGGCACATCGACGATGCTGGACTTGAAGTTGTTGGCCACCAGACGGCCAATCTGGCCGGACTTGAGCACGTTGTTGCGCAGCTCTTCCAGGCTGGCTGGCGAGCCGTCGTAGGTCTGCGGAATGACTTCGCCACCGGCGAAGCCTTCTTCGGTCACTTCGGTCCAGCGAACGCTCGGACTCCACAGGGACTTCAGACCGGAACGGTCCACGCCGGAGATGTAGAAGACCTCGTCATGGATCTGACGCAGGGTTTCCATGTACTCCTTGGTGAAGATGTCGCCGTCGACCGCTTCCACCGAGATACGCACGGTGTTACCCAGGTTGGCCAGGTCATTGCGGTGTTCCAGCATCTTCTGGATGTACGGATGATGCAGCGGGATCATCTTCTCGAAGCTGGTGGAGGGCCGTACGTGCATGGCCTGCCAGAAGAGGAAGATGCTGACCAGCAGGCAGATGATGATCACCGCCGGCCGGTTGTTGAAGATCAGGCGCTCCAGAAAGGTCGCCTTGTCCTGGTGATGGGTACTCATCGAAATTCTCCGCCTTTCTTATAGTTGGCCCAGCTCGGCGCCGGTCGGCGACGCTACGCGTACACCGCCCTGTCCCACCAGGATCAGGTTGCCTTTCTCGTCGGCGATGACACTGGCCAGCGACATGCGATCGCTGCGGTTCACCACGGCGAAGCTGCGGCCATTGTCGGTGCTCTTCAGCACGCTGCCGCCATGACCGACCACCACCAGGCTACCGTCAGGCAGCAGTGCGCCACCGGACAGACCGAACTCCAGTTCGCCGTTGCCGGCTTTCAGCGGCACGGTTTCCCAGGTGCTGCCGAAGTCCGCAGAACGGAACAGGTGGCCACGCAGGCCGTAGGCGATCACCACGCCCGGCTCGGAAGTGCCGAGTGCACCGAATAGCGAGCCCTCGTACGGGCCTTCGAGGCGTTCCCAGGTCTCACCCCAGTCGGCGGAGCGGAACATGCTGCCCGCCTCCCCTACCACGAACAGGCCGGAGTCTTTCACCGCGGTGATGGCGTTGAGGTGGTACTGGTCTTCGTTATCGAGGCGGTCGCTGACGTCTTCCCAGTTCTTGCCGCCGTCACGGGTGGTCAGCAGGGCGCCATAGGAGCCCACTGCAAAGCCGGTGCTGGCGTCCTTGAACCAGACATCCAGCAGAGGCGCTTCGCGTTGCAGGTCTTCGAACTGAAGGGTCCAGGTTGCGCCACCGTCCACACTGGCGAGGATCTGCGCGTCGTGGCCAACGGCCCAGCCTTGCTTGTCGTCGACGAAATAGACAGCGGTAAGCATCTGGCGGGTAGGCACCTTGGCCTGGGTCCAGGACTTGCCGTTGTCGTCGGAATAGAGAATGTGGCCGCGGTCGCCAACGGCAACCAGGCGCTTGCCGGCATGGGCGACGTCGAGCAGCAGGCTGCTCACGGCTTTGGGCGATTCGATGGAGAGGACCGGCGCATCAGCGGCCAGCGCGGATGCGGTGATGGGCGCAGCGGCTACAGCAAGGACGGAGAGCACACTGAACAGCGAGAGCGCTTTGGCCAGCGGCGAATGAAAGCGGAACGTCGGCTTGTGGAGATTTTCCACTGCAAGGCCTGACGGGGTGCGCCGCATGACGGGCTCACTCATACACCTTTCCCCTTTTTGTTATAGGTGGATGCTGCCCAGGGCAGGCAGCGCACTAATCCTAGCCAGCTTTGGAAAGCCTGCACAATCGGCGGGACGTTATGTTTTGTTAAGCGCAGGTGCCGCTGTGTAACCGAGGCGCGAACTGCTCTGGCGCGGCGATCATTGACGGAACATCGAATCGACGCAGCGCTGGCAGAACCGTCCGTTTGCAATTGGTTGGCAATGCCCAGGCGGACACCTCCCGGCGACCTGCGCCTGAGGCAATGGGCAATTCTGATGCAGGCTTATCGCCTGCAAAATCGCCGACGAGAATGAAAAAGGCCGCTACAAGTAGCGGCCTTCTTCCTGGAGCTCTAAGCGATCAACGAGTACCACGGCGACGCAGGGCGGATGGCTTGAAGTAGCCATCGTCCGGAGTGGCCTGGGTGAAGTCGATGGTGGTCGGCTCTTCGTTGTCCAGGTTCTGCACGTGGTAACGACGGGCCTGCAGGTCGTGGAACACGTCGAGTGCGGACCAGGTGGTCGGCAGATCGTAGTAGTTCTTCAGGTAGGCAACCGATACGCGCCACAGCTCGCCACGGCCGTCGTACTGGTCAACCACCGCGGCTTGCCAGCTGTCCTCGTCGAGGAACAGGGTGCGCTTGGAGTAGATGTGGCGGGCGCCCGCCTTCAGGGTGCCTTCCACGACCCACACGCGGTGCAGTTCGTTGCGGGTAAGGGCCGGATTCAGGTGGCCGGGCTGCAGCAGGTCCTTGTACTTAACCTCAGGGCTGGAAACCTTGTAGTTGTTGTACGGGATGTAGATTTCCTTCTTGCCTACCAGCTTCCAGTCGTATCGGTCCGGAGCCCCGTTGAACATGTCGGTGTCGTCGGCGGTGCGCAGGCCGTCGGCAGCAGCGATCGGGGTGTCGTAGGCAAGGTTCGGTGCGCGGCGCACGCGACGCTGGCCGGCGTTGTAGCCCCAGGCCTGACGCGGCTCCTTCACCTGGTCGAGGGTTTCGTGGACCAGCGTGGCACCACCAGCCAGGCGAGCCGGGCTCTTGGTGAAGGACAGGTAGTAGAACAGGATGTTGTTCAGGTCGGCGTAAGTACCTTGCGGGTTGTAGTACTTGAACCGGGCTTCCTGCTGCGAGGTCACCAGGGAGTAGTCGCCATTACGCTGCACGGCCACTTCCGAAGCGCGGCGCACGATGTAGGAGCCGCGATAACGGGTGATGTGGTTCCACAGGGCCTCGACGCCATTCTGCGGGATCGGGAACGGGATGCCGCCATAGGCATCGGAGAAGCCATTGCCGCCGTCCAGCAGCTTGGCGGTGGTGGCGTTCTTGACGGTGTTGTCATACACCCACTGTGGCGCAGAACCGGAGCGGCGGGTCTGGTACACTGGCATCTGGAAGCTGTTCGGGTAGGCATTGAACAGGGCGATCTGACCGGGTGTCAGGTTGGCCTTGTACTGGTCCAGGTTCGCCTTGGTGATGGTGAACAGCGGTTTGTCTTCCGGGAACGGATCCGGGTGGTGCTGGCCGGACTTGTAGCCAGCCGGAGCCTGGGTAATACCACCGGTCCAGGCCGGGATGGTGCCGGCAGCGTTGCCGGCCTTCTCGGCACCGAAGGGGGTCAGGCTGGCGCCGAGCTTGGTGGCGTCCTGGGCCGAAACCGAGGCCAGGGCGCTGCTGGCGGAGAGCGCCAGGGCAACCGCGGCGCTAATCAGCGAAAGCTTTTTCAGCATGTGGGTTCTCCGTGATGAGTCTGTATCGGGCGCCCCGGGGCGCCCGTATTGTTCTTGTTGGGATTAGAACGAGTACTTGACGTTGACGCCGATGTTGTCGCGGTCACGTACCGAGTTGTTCTGGCCGCCGCCGTAGAACTCGGTGTACTGGAGTTCGGCTTCCAGGCTGTTCAGGTAGGTCGCTTTGACGCCCAGGGTGTAGGCCTTGCGACCTTCGATGAAGCTGCCGGTCTGGTAGGAGTTGCCCTCGAAGTCGTCCTTGTAGACGACGTAGGGGGAGATGTTCACGCCGGCGTAGACGTCGTTCCAGGTACCGGATACCAGCAGGGTGTAGCCGTAGGCGTTCTTATTGACCTGATCGTCACGCTCGCCGCCGGACACGTAGGAGTTGTTGCCGCGGCCGGAGTAGTAACGCTTCTGGCCGTTGAACGCGGTGTATTGCAGGTCGCTGCCGCGCAGGTGCTCGGAAGCCAGCTCCGCCACGCCGATCAGGGAGTCGAAGGACAACGACGGGCCGAAGTTGTAGATGGTGCCCAGGGAGGTGTTGAAGGCCTCTACGCGCTCGGAGTTGTGGATCGAATCACCCAGCTGCACGTCCTGGCCGCCGATGTTGACGGTACGTCCGGACGCCAGTTGCGGCGCCTGGAGCAGCAGATCACCCAGCAGGTCGTTGGTGGTGGCGATACCAATCGGCAGGTTCGGGCGGTAGGCCAACTCACCGAAGACCGAAGCGTCGCCCACGGTGGTGTTGAAGCTGAAGCCGTACATGCGGATGTCTTCGGCGTATTCACGCTGTGCTTGCACGGCGTTCGCCACATCCATCGTCGCCAGGCCGCCGGCTGCGGTAGTAGCGGCGGTAGTCAGCGCGTTGGAGTAAGCACGCGCCAGGGCCGGGTTGAGGGCCGGGTTGGCCAGCACTGCGCGCAATTGAGCGACCGAGATACCCGCCTGGGCTGCAACTGCCTGCTGAACCTGCGGAGCGATCGCGGTAGAAGCAGCGCCAGCGATCTGGGCAAGGTTCAGGCCCGCGTAATCACCCAGGTTGGCCGCGATGGTCGGCTCTTTGGCGTGATAGTTGACAAAGTAGAAGCCGAACTCGGTGGAGTTCAGTTCTTCAGCGATATAGCGGAGAGCCACGCCGAATTGACCGTCGTTCTTGGCGTTGATGTCCGGGCCGATCGAGGCCACCTTGATCACGCCATTGGCGTCCACGTTACGGCCGCCTTGAAGACCACCGATACCCGCAGCGCTCAGGCCGCTGTAGAGGGGAGCGAGCGGTTGCAGGGCACGCTGGGTGGAGTACGCGGTATTGCCGCCATCAGCGAACAGGTCGGTCTCGGAGTAGAAGGTGCCTACCGGGTCGATGGCCGACTCTTTCCAGTTCCACTGGTAGAAGGTTTCCATCGACAGGTTTTCAGTCAGGCCGACGTTGAAGCTCAGGGCCTCCACCGGCACCAGCACTTCCTTCAGTTCGGAGCCCGGCAGACGGAACTTGGCCGCGTCCACCGGGTTGGTGGTGTTCACGCCGCCGCGGTAGAAGATGCCCTCACCCCAGTTGAATACCTGCTTGCCAACACGGCCGGTGACCGGCATGTCGGCCACGTCCCAGTTGCCATAGAGGTAGGCGTCGAGAATCTGCGCGTCACGGCCGGCCTTGTGACGGGTTTCGTAAGTGAAGCTGTCGTCCTTCGGGAAGTTCTGGCTCGGCTGGACCGGGTTGTTGTTGTCCAGGTAGTCGTTGCGCTTGTCCATGATCTGGGTGTCATAGAAAGCGGTGCCACGCACGAACATGCCGTAGTTCTTGTAGGTCGCTTCCAGGTCGGAAGTGATCTTGTAGACCTCGGAGACCAGGCCGGTATCGAAGTTGCGGTTACCGTCGTTGGTGTTGATGTCGTTGTTGGTCTTGTCCTGGCCCTGTACGCGCCACAGCTGGCCGTAGGAAACAGTGGTATCCAGGGAACCGGAAATTTCGTCGTTGGCGAAGCTGAACTCCACCGCCTGGGCCTGGGCGGCTACCAGGAGCGGCAGGATACCGGCGAAGGCGAAACCTGCCTTGGCCGGTGCGAAACGCAACGTGGGCTTGCGGGACTTGAGCTCCATCGAGTCTTACTCCGTGGACTGATCACTTTGTTATTGGCAGCCCGTCATGCGGGCTTGTTTGTCCAGCCGCTTGGCGGCTTTGTTTGGCTTCGGCAGGAAATCCCCAGCGCAGAGCGCACCCCGCTTCGATTGCACCGAAACGGGGCCAAATCGTCAGCGGCGTTGCAACCATGGTGCCAATTCGCAATTGAGCGTCAGAAAAGTTCCACGAGTCTCGCGACAAATTTCAGTCAAACAAGTGACTGATCATCCACTGATCAAATTTGAATTTTCTGTCCGATCTTGTCGGACGATCTGGCTCGATTTGTCACTCAAGATCACACTTGAAGGGCATGTACGTTCATACCAAAAGCTGTCTGGTCAAGCCATTTATGGGCTTTTAAGACTGCTTGCGCATAACAGCGGCCCGATTCATTTCCTTGAGTAACAAAAAAGTGTTACCGGAGCTAACCGGTAACACTTCTTGAGGAAGAGACTTCAGAGGGATGACAGCCCGCTTTCGCAGGCTGTCAGCGGAGCGTCAGGCGAGGCTCTTGCTAACCACTTCGAAGACATCGCTGGACAGTTCGCCAGAGGCGAGGATGCGCTCCAGCTCGGCCTTCATCAGCTGCTGGCGAGCGGCGTCGTACTTGCGCCAGCGGGTGAGCGGCGCCAGCTGGCGGGAAGCGATTTGCGGGTTGAGGGCGTTCAGCGTGATCACATGGTCAGCGAGGAAACGGTAGCCGGCACCATCGGCCCGGTGGAAGTTCACCAGGTTCTGGTTGGCGAAGGCGCCGATCAGGGCACGCACCTTGTTCGGGTTCTTCAGGGTGAAGGCCGGGTGCTCCATCAACGCCTTGACCCGTTCCAGGCCACCTGGAAGACCACAGCCGGCTTGCACACTGAACCACTGGTCCATCACCAGCGGATCATCCTTGAAGTATTCGGCGAAGCGTTCGAGCGCCTCTGCCTTCTCTTTTTCGAAGCCCGAGTTGACCAGCACGGCCAGGGCCGACAGGCGCTCGGTCATGTTGTCGCAATCGCTGAACTGCTCCCGGCAGGCCTCCAGCACTTCCGCCTTGCCGCTCTGCATCAAGTAGGAAAGCGCAATGTTCTGCAGGGTGCGACGGGCGATATGCGCCGCCTCGGCCACGTAGCCGGTTTCGCGGGACAGCGCGCGATTGGCCTGGAAGCGGGCCAGCAGCGGTTGGAACAAGGCTCCGCCGATGGACTGGCGCGCGAACTCTCGAGCGGCGTGAATGGCATCCACATCAGCCACTTCGCTGATCTCGGTGAGATAGGCCTCGCTCGGGAGGGAAAGCATTTCTGCAACCATCGCCTGATCGAGCGACTCATCCTCAAGCAGGGTGCGGAAGGCAGTTATCAGGCGCGGATCCAGTACCAGCTTGTCGCCGCGCTGATGCTGGCCGATCAGCTCCTGCAGCACCTGCACCGAGAGTTGCTGGCCGGCTTCCCAACGGTTGAATCCGTCGGAGTCGTGCTGCATGAGGAACATCAACTGGTCGCGGCTGTAGGGAAAGCTGAGCTTCACCGGCGCGGAGAAGCCTCGCAGCAGCGAAGGCAGTGGGCGCTC
The DNA here is from genome assembly GCF_036328175.1 of Pseudomonas sp. JS3066. Classification (NCBI taxonomy): domain Bacteria; kingdom Pseudomonadati; phylum Pseudomonadota; class Gammaproteobacteria; order Pseudomonadales; family Pseudomonadaceae; genus Pseudomonas; species Pseudomonas sp. JS3066. The sequence continues at coordinate 1,671,554 of NZ_CP143312.1, read as the reverse complement.
GGGAACGTCGACGAAGGTAAAGGTCTGCTCCGCCTCGCCCAGGGCCAGCACGCGGCTGCACCCTTGGGCCGCGTCTTCTCCCTGCAGGCGCAGAGGCAGCTCGCGGCCCTGGCCGTCCAGCAGCCCCAGCTCCACGGGAATGACGAAGGGTTGCTTATCCTTCTGCCCCGGGGTGGCCGGGCAGCTCTGACGGAAGGTCAGGCTGTAGGTCTTCGTGGCGGCATCGTAGCGGTCTTCCACCTGCAGGCGCGGCGTACCGGACTGGCTATACCAGCGCTTGAACTGGGAAAGGTCGACACCGTTGGCATCTTCCATCGCCTTGACGAAATCGTCGCAGGTCACTGCCTGGCCGTCATGGCGCTCGAAGTACAAGTCGGTGCCCTTGCGGAAGCCTTCGGCCCCCAGGAGGGTATGGATCATGCGTACCACTTCCGAACCCTTCTCGTAGACGGTCAGGGTGTAGAAGTTGGAGATTTCGATGAAGGAGTCCGGGCGCACCGGGTGGGCCATCGGGCCGGCATCTTCGGCGAACTGATTGGTACGCAGGAACGCAACGTCCTCGATGCGCTTGACGGTGCGCGAGTTCATATCGGCGGAGAACTCGGCGTCACGGAACACGGTGAAGCCTTCTTTCAGCGACAGCTGAAACCAGTCGCGGCAGGTCACGCGATTGCCCGACCAGTTGTGGAAGTACTCGTGGGCCACTACGGCCTCGACACGCTGGTGGGCTGCATCGGTGGCGGTTTCCGCCTTGGCCAGCACGCAGCTGGAGTTGAAGATGTTGAGCCCCTTGTTCTCCATGGCGCCCATGTTGAAGTCGTTAACCGCAACGATCATGAAGATGTCCAGATCGTATTCGCGGCCATACACCTCTTCGTCCCAGCGCATGGACTTCTTCAGGCTGTCCATGGCGTGCTGCACCTTGTCGATGTTCTCCGGCTCGACATAGATGCGCAGGGTCACGTCGCGCTTGCTCATGGTGTTGAAGACGTCTTCCACGCACCAGAGGTCGCCCGCCACCAGAGCGAACAGATAAGCCGGTTTCTTGAACGGGTCTTCCCAGGTCGACCAGTGACGACCGCCCTCCTCCGCCCCACTGGCCACCGGGTTACCGTTGGACAGCAGCACCGGATAGCGGTGCTGCTCGGCGCTCACGGTGGTGGTGAACTTGCTCATCACGTCCGGGCGGTCGAGGTAGTAGGTGATCTTGCGGAAGCCTTCGGCCTCGCACTGGGTGCAGAACATCTTGCCGGACTTGTACAGGCCTTCCAGCGCCGTATTGGTTTCCGGGTGAATGCGCACGGTGCTATCGAGGGTGAAGCTCGTTGTCACGGGCTGAAGGGTCAGATGGCTGTCATCCACCTGGTAATCGGCGGCGCCCAGCTCGCGGTCGTCCATGGAAAGCGACAGCAGCTCCAGTTGCTGGCCGTCCAGCACCAGCGGCGGCAGACCTGAGCCGGATTCGGGGTTGCGGCGCATCACCAGCTGGGCGTGAACCAGGGTGTGATCCTCGTACAGCTCGAAGGTCAGGTTGGTCTCGTCGATCAGGTAGTCGGGCGCCTGATAGTCCTTGAGGTAGATGACTTTCGGTTGCTCGGTGCGCATGGTCGTCTCTTCGCGTGCGGGGCGGCCCCGAAACCCTGGGCCGCGCATGATGAAAGGGTCAAGGTCGGAGTATGGACTATTCCCCCTCCGACCTCATGGCGGGAGCTATGCGGCGCTGATGGCCAATTGGTAGGCCGTGTACTTGCGCAAATTGATCACGCCGGTATCGAGGATCAGGTACTGGCCCTTGATGCCCCGCAGCGTACCTTCCACCACCGGCGTCTTGTCCAGATCGAAGCTGACGACCTTAGTCGGGTAGGCATCCACGGGATAGCTGATCTCGATGGGCAGGATATCCCTGACTGGCTGGATGGCCTGCAAGCCGAAGCGGTCCTGCAAGGCGCGAATACCATCGGCAAGCTGGTCGAGCAGCTCATCGCGAATAGCCGGCAAGTCCAGCGAAGGTGCCTCGCCCTTGAGCATCGCCCGCCAGTTGGTGCGGTCGGCCACCTTGCTGCGCAGCAGGTCCTCGACGAAGCCCGACTGCTGGCGGGTGGCCACGCGAACGATCGGTAGCGCCTGGCTGGCGCCCTGGTCGATCCAGCGGGTCGGCACCTGACCGGCGCGGGTGATGCCCACTTTGATGCCCGAGGAGTTGGCCAGATAGACCACGTGGTCGGTCATGCAGAAGCGTTCGCCCCACTCGGGCTCACGGCAGGTGCCCTCGTCGAAGTGGCACTTTTCCGGGCTGACGATGCAGCTGTCGCACTGCGCCAGCTTGGTGAAACAGGGGTAGCAGTAGCCCTGACTGAAGCTCTTCTTCGTCTTGCGTCCACAGTGGGTGCAGTGGATGGCGCCGAGGAACTCCAGGCGCAACTGCCTGCCGATCAGGGGATTCACCGCGATATCGGCTTCGCCAAGGCGGAAGCCGTATTGCACCGGGGCCTCAAGGCGCACCGACATCTTGCTGAGTGCGCCGCGTCCTAGTTCCAGCATCAGTGAACCGAATTCGACTTGAACAGGATGTTGGGGATGGGATCGGACTTGGAGCTGCACTCCTGCGGACCCATGTAGCCGGTACGTTCTTCTTCCGGCAGGTGCTTCAGCTCCCAGGCGATTACCGCCTGAAGCGACAGTTCTTTCTGTTCCTGGGTCAGCTTGCGGCCGTCCGGCCACTTGCCGATCTCCACGGCCAGCTTGAGGCTTTCGTAGACATCCTGGGTGATGTTGCTGATCAGATGGGCAAACGACGACATGGGCCACTCACGGGGAAATGGGACAGGCTGCGCATTCTACCGGCGCAGGCGAGCCAGGGCACCACCCATCAGTCCAGTGGCGCAACCGACGACGAGGCCGCCCACATGGGCGCCGTTGGCGATGGCTCCGAACCCCAGGGCAGTGATCAATCCGGACAAGCACACCAGCAGCCAGATCAGCATCATCGCCATCACGCCTGGCGGCAGCCGGTAAGCCGGACACGGCGCCAGGCGCTGGAACACCCAGCAATGCCCCAGCAGGCCGTAGAGCACACCGGACAGCCCACCGAACAGCGACGGGCCGCTGACGAGATATTGGGTGTAGTCCGACACCAGGCTGAAGCCCAATGTCAGCACCAGCAGCACCGGACCGCCCTGGCGCGCTTCGATGCGGCGCCCCAGCTCCCAGAACCACATGCCGTTCATGGCCAGGTGCAGAATGCCGAAGTGGATCAGCATCGGCGTCACCAGCCGCCACCACTGCCCTGCCGCCAGGCCCTCATCCAGGGACGAAAAATAGATGTAATCGCCCTGGACCTCGAAGTCCTGGAAGCTCAGCCAGCGAATGACCGAGAAGTTGTCACCCAGGTTGGTGAGCGCTGCGACCACCAGGGTGACCAGTAGCACCAGGCTGGTAATGGGGCTGGCCATGATCTGGGCGACGAAGCCCGCGCGGGGGGCATCCTGCGGCGTTTCATGCTGAAGCTGGAAGTGCGGGTCGCCGTCGGGAAAGCGCGCATAGAGCCCACGCACCTGTTCCGCCAGTTGCTGGCCCGGCACCCAGAGCACCTGCTCGCCGGATTCCTCGCTGACGCGATAAGGCACATTAAGGCGCTGCAACAAGGCAATGAAACCGGAAAGATCCACGGTCAGGGGCAATCGCAAGACTTCAATCGCGCTCATTGGGAGCCTCGGGGCGTTCCACTTCGACCCAGACGAACTTGTCCGGATCCAACCGGCTTTCCTGGTCGAGCCGATAGGCCACCAGCTTGCCGTACATCACCGCGCTGTAATCCAGACAGGCAAGGTTGCCGCGAATCGGCGCCGGCCGACCGCGCCGCCAGTAGTGGCCGACGAACAGCAAGGGCTCCTGCGGACCATAACTGAGCAGGCGCGACTTGTGCGCCTTGGACAGTGGTTGGCTGGCCACCTGTTCGGGCAGCGCGTCAGGCTGGAACACCACGTCACCATAGGTTTGCGGGTCTTCAGCCCAGAACTTGGTGCGGAACACCGAGCGGGTGAAGCCGTCGCTGCCGGTCAGGGTCATGCCACCGGGCAGCGGCAGGTCGGTGCCACGCAACAGGCGGTCGAATACGCGGCTGGCGAAACTGGCGGGGTCGGCCGCAGCCTTGATGAAGGCTTCGTTGACCCGCCCGTTCGGATGCATTTCGCGCAGGGCGGCGATCAGCTCGCCGTCCCAGCACGCATGGACCATGCGGAAGTGACCGCCGTCCAGGAACAGCGGCAGTTCGTAGAACCAGCCGAGGAAGTCCCGCCAGTCCGCCGGATGGCCTTCGAATTGCTCCAGGGTTTCCTTGATCAGCCGGGTATGACGCGGCGTGTGCTCACGGACAAAATGCCGACCGCTACCGGGCGACGCGGGGGTGCTCCAGCCGAGCGCGTTGTACTCATGGTTGCCCATGATGCACAGGGCCTGCCTGGCCTCCACCATGGCGTGGACGATGTGCAACGCTTCGCGGATGCGTGGGCCGCGATCGATGATATCGCCGAGAAACAATGCCATTCGCTTCGGGTGCTGCCAGACATCGCCATGCTTGCGATAGCCCAGGCGGTCAAGCAGACGCTCCAGGGTGTGGGCGCAACCATGGACGTCACCGATCAGATCGTAGCCACGGCCGGGATCGAGGCTCATCAGTCGCCTCCACCTAGTCGGCTGCCCCAGCCCAGCTTGGTCCGGCAGACCTCGTAGTAGTTGTGGTCCAGCGGGTGGATCAGGCGCAGTTTCTGCGGCTTCTTGGCGACGGTAATGGTGTCGCCGGGCGCGCAGGTGAAGTGGTTCTGGCCGTCGCAGGACACCAGCGGGTAGATCTGCAGGTTGGGCGAGACCACGATTTTCAGCTCGCTGGTGCTGTCCACCACGATGGGCCGGCTGGACAGGGTGTGCGGGTACATGGGCACCACAACTATGGCATCGAGTTTGGGATGCATGATCGGGCCGCCCGCGGATAGCGCATAGGCGGTGGAGCCGGTGGGTGTGGCGATGATCAGGCCGTCGGCCTTCTGGCTGCAGACGAACTGGCCGTCGATGTGAAGTTCGAACTCGATCATCCGCGTCGACTTGCCGGGGTGCAGCACCACATCGTTCAGCGCGTCGCCCTGGCCAATGGCCTCGCCGTGGCGGCGTACCTCGGCCTCAAGCAGGAAGCGCGTCTCGACGCTGTAGCGGCCGTCCAGCACCTCGGCCACCTTCACCTCGAGCTCGTCAGGGCGTATGTCGGTCAGGAAGCCCAGGCTGCCACGGTTGATCCCCAGTACCGGCACGTTGTGGCGCGCGAGGGCCCGTGCGGCGCCGAGCATGCTGCCGTCTCCGCCGACGACGATCACCAGGTCGCAGACCTCACCAAGGATTTTTCGTGAAGACGTCTGCAGGCCGTGGCCCGGCAGCACTTCGGCGATGGTGTCTTCGAGGATGACGTGGAGATGGCGGTCCAGCAGGAATTTTTTCAGCCGGCGAATGGTGTCGAGCACATGGGAACTGCCCAGGCGACCGATGATGCCGATATTGCGGAATTGCTCCATGGGGCTCCAGGGCGGCATTGGCGGGTGAGGAATGGCGAAATTATGGGGGATAGCAGCGGACAGCGGCAAACCGCCTTCGGCTATGCTCGCAGCATGCACGCCTTCGAATCGCTGACCGACCTGCCCCGTCAACTGCGCCACGCCGGTGTACGCGACCTGGCGTGGGTTCTGGTTTCCCCGCCGCTGCTGGCGCAAACGCCCTGGCGCCAGCGCCATCCCCTCAGCGCGAGCGGCTGGGCCAGTCGTCCTGAATGCCTCGCTGACTGGCTCCGTGCACTGGACCGCCAGCCCGAGTCTCTCGACCAATGGCTGGCACATGCCGCCAGCCGGCGCCTCGGCCTCTACTACGAACGCCTGTGGCAATTCGCCCTGACCCAGGCGCCGGATGTGGAGCTGCTGGCCGCCAACCTGCCAATCCGCATCGCTGGCCAGACCCTGGGCGAGCTCGACCTGCTGCTGCGGGACGACGAAGGCGTGCATCACCTCGAGCTGGCGATCAAGCTCTACCTGGGGCCGCGCCACGGCGATGGCGGCAAGCCATCCGAATGGCTGGGGCCAGGCAGCCACGACCGTCTCGACCTCAAACTGGAACACCTCAGCCAGCACCAGCTGCCCCTGTCGTCGAGCCCCGAAAGCCGCCAGGTTCTCGATCAGTTGAACGCGCAGCCGGCCAGCGCTGAGCTCTGGCTGGGTGGTTATTTCTTCTACCCCTGGCCGGGCAACTGCACCGCACCGCAAGGCGCCAATCCGGGCCATTTGCGCGGGCATTGGCTGCGCCACAGCGACCTCGAGGACTTTCTCGGCCAGGCCGAGGGACCCTGGCAGCCCCTGCCTCGGCAATCCTGGCTGTCCCCGGCGATCAGCGAAGCCGACGAATGCTGGACGACAGAACGCTTCGGACAGTGGCGCGAAGAGCTCCAGTCGGATAGCCCGGCTCGCCTGCTGGTACGCCTGGCTGCGGATGGCGACGGTCGCTGGAAAGAAGCCGATCGCGCCTTCCTGGTCAGTGATCGCTGGCCGCTCGAACCGCTGTAATCCGGCAAGGCGCAACCTGTCCTGCAAGAACGCCAGCAAAGCACAACGCCCGCAGACCTGATGGCCTGCGGGCGCTTGCCAGCTCCTGGTTACTGCACGACCACAGGGCTGGTCCGCACGGTGCCCAAGGCCGATCGCGCAGTGGCGCTGGGGCTGTTGCCAGGGGCGATGCTGGAATTGCTCACCGTCACCCGCCAGGTGCCGTTGGCCGCCGGTACCGCGGTGCCCAGCAAGGTCACGCCGCCGCTGCTGGTCACTTCTACCCGGATGCTGTTGCCAGCAGGGCGGGAGGTGGTGCCACTGATATCCCAGTCATAGCGCCGTACCGACGGTACCAGGATGCCTAGGACTCCCGAGACCAGACCGCCCAGTCCTCCGGTGGCGCGCACCGTGGCCGAGGTTATGCCCAGGGTTTCCGCTGGCATCTGTACCGGTGCGACCAACACACTGACGGTCGCGACCCCAGAGAGGTTGCCCAGGCTGTCCCGTGCGCGATAGGTGAAGCTGGTGCTGAGCGGATTCGCCAGGGCCGACGGCGGCGTGTAGGTGACGCTGGTGCCATTGCTGGTGACGCTGCCCTGCCCGGACGGCGGCTGAGTCAGGTTGGCAATGGCCAGAGGCACATTGCCCTCCGGGTCACTATCGTTGGCCAGCACGTTGATGGTCACCGGGTTCGGCGCCGTTGTGCTCGCCGAGTCATTGCCCGCCACCGGCGGTTGGTTGCCGGCCACGTTCACGGTCACGGTCGTCGGGGCGGAAAGCGCGCCCAGGCTGTCCCGAGCCTGATAACTGAAGGTGGTGGTCAGCGGGCCGGCAAGGCCAGCCGGCGGCGTATAGGTCACCACGGCTCCGTTGGCGGTCACGCTACCTGTGCCGGATGCCGGCTGGGTCAGGTTGGCAATGGCCAGCGGCACGTTGCCCTCCGGATCGCTGTCATTGGCCAGAACGTTGATACTGACCGGCGTACCCAGCGCGGTGCCCGCGGAATCGGCAACCGCTACCGGCGGCTGGTTGGCCGGACCGCCCTGAGCACCGACCACAAGGACCGGTTCGGTATCGGCACCACCGGCGGCAGACTTCACCGTCACATAGGCTGGCGGTTGCGCTACCTCTCCAGCGATCAGGCGCTGCTGGCTGCCGGCAATCCGGGTCAGGGCACCGAAACCCTCCGCGGCCAGCACCGGCACCTGCACTTCGTCGCTGGATCGCGCTTCGATGGTCAGCGTGCGATCGACCGCCGAGTAACGCGCATTGCTGATTTCCACCTGGTCCGTCAGCGGCTGGCTCAGGGTAGTCGGTGCCGTGATGCCACTGCTGTCGGTTGCCGTCACCACCACCTGCGGAGGCAGGCTCGCAGGACTGGTGTCCTGGCCGAAGAACGTACCGCTGCCACTGCCGGTCATCTGGAACTGGCAAGGTGACGGCGGATCGCCAACCAGGTCGATGGATTCACGGAAGCAAAGGCTGGCGCCCGTGGTGGAATTGCCGAACACCGAAATCCAGGTGCGACCGGCACTGCGGGTGTAGCTGGCACGGGAAACCTCCAGCGACGTGCCTGCACGGCTGCTCAGGACCTTGCCCGACAAACTGAACAGGTTGGTCTGCGCCACCCGCCCACCGGGCCCTTCGATGCGCACGAAGTTGGTGCCGAAGGGACTGCCGGTAACCTGCTCGGCGAGGTTGGGGTCGCCAATGAAGGTCTCCACCAGCCCGGTCTGAGGGTCGGTTTCCCGGTACGGACCATTACGGCTGACCAGATAGGGACCGACATTGCCAGCCAGGGCACCGCGGAAATCGCCCGGAGCGCCGATGCCGATATCGCGGGTCAGGTTGATGGCCCGGCGGCCGGGTGCAGTGACATTGAAGGTATCCACGCCATAAGGGTGGATGACCCGGTAGGTGCCGGCCACCGGCACGTTCACCCGGATGCGGATACGCGCGAAGCTCTGCTGGTCGCCCTGGCGTGGCACCTCGCTGGCAAAGGCTGCCTCGATGCCGGCAACGTAGGCCTCCATCTCGATGCCATTGCCTGGATCTTCGATTTCGGCTTCCGCGAGCATCCAGAAGCTTTCATCCGGGAAGTTGCCAGGGAAAGCGATCGGTTTGGTTTCGTCGAAGATGCCGGGATTGGGCAGCAGGGTACACATGAAATTGCCCGGCGCACGCGAACTTTGAACCTTGGACAGGCACAGCTCGAGCTTCAGTTTCGCCGCGTCCGAATCCGTGCGGTCCTGGTACCAGAGGGGAAAGCCGCCGGTCGCCGCGGTATAGGGACCGGGGTCGACAGCCGCGAGCTGGGCCTGGGCGCCAGCGGCGCCAACCCCCACAACCATCGCAAGAACTACTGGCCACTTATGCATGACAGTCTCCATAGCAATCTGGGATTGGCGCTCAGGGAAGGATTCGCACGTCTTCGGTGTCGCGGCCGCCGTTGGCGGACACCACCGTGACCCGCGCGGGGGGAATGGGCGTGACGACCTGCTGCAGACGCCCGCCCACCAGCCCGCCGACGCCCTCGACCGTCAGGCCCGGCTGGCCGGTGCGATCGCTGGAAACGGCTTCAACCGTCAGGGTGTTGTTGCCCAGGCTGTACTCGGCGCGGCTGATGCTCACCACATCAACCAGTGCACTGTTCTTGCTGGTAGGCAGACTGCCCGGCACCACGGCCGAGTTGTCGGCAGTGATGCTCACGCTGCTTGCGCCCCCCGGATCACGCGGCGACTGGCCATACCAGGCGCCCAGGGCGGTGCCCTGCATGGCCGCGGCAGTGCCGCCGGCGTCGGTGAAACTGGCACTGGCGCCGGGTGGCGGTGCCTGGACGAAGACGTCCTGCTGTGCCTGCCCCGCCCCGTTCTCACCGCGCGAATAGGTGCTGCGGGAAACCTGCAGGGGCGTCGGCAGCTGGACGCTGGAGAGCTTGCCGGAAACCGAGAACAGTCGTGATTCGAGCCTCAGGCCGTTTGGCCCTTCGATGCGTACGAAGTTGGTGCCGAAGGGGCTGCCTGTAACCGCCTCGGTCAGGTTGGGATCACCGATGAAGGTTTCCAGCAGGCCGGTATCCGGATTGGCCTCCTGATAGGGTCCATTGACGCTGCGCAGGAATGGGCCGACATCGCCCTTGAGCGCCCCCTTGAAATCGCCCGGTGCGCCGATGCCGATATCACGAGTCATGTTGATGGCGCGGGTGCCGGGCGCATCCACCTGGAATACCTCAACCCCGTAAGGGTGAGTCACGGTATAAGTGCCGGCGGTGGGTACCGTCACACGGATGCGGATACGGGCGAAACTGACCTGGTCGTCGTTCGCCGGCACTTCGCCGTTGAAGGCTGCCTCGACCGCTGAGACGTACAGCAGGTCAACCCCGCTGGCGGCGTCAGCAACACTGGTCTCCCCTGTGAACCAGAAGGCTTCATCGGGGAAGTTACTCGGAAAGTTGATCGGCCGGGTGTCATCGAACACTCCGGGACTGGGCAGCAGCGTACACATGTAGTTGCCCGGCACCCTGGAGCTTTGCGCCCTGGACAGGCAGAGGTCCAGGGCGCGTCCGTGGGTGTCCTGGTACCACGCGGCGAAGAAGCCGTTGGCGTGGATGGGAGCGTTCTGATCGACCGCGTAAAGCGCTGCCCGGACCGGCTGCAGGCCAGCGCCCAGGATCAGCGAAACTGCGACTGTTGTGGCTGTTTTGCGCATGACATTGCCCTTCTATGCTGGTGAAGTTTCAGCCGTAGAAATGCCTGGGAGCTGGTCACGAGGAGGCACCCTCGGGAAGTTGCCCAAGTGCAAACGAGTAATGGGAAAGCGGCGGCAACAGTTCGGATTGCAGTGCCCGAACCGTGTCCGAAAAGCCCCCGGATGATTCAGGCGATGGCGCCGCACCTGCGGAAGCGGCTCGCTCCAGGGGAACGGGGCATCCGCGACCTCAGCGTTGTTGAGGGGGCGGGGCGGCGCAACAGTATCAAGTCGATAGTCGGAAAGTTAAACCGAGTGTGGTGACCCGAAAGTGGGTGGGAAACTGATACCTCCAATTTCCGCCAGAGTTTCGAAGTTATGCGATAGGGCAAGGCCGGCGACAACTTTCTCGAACTACAAAGTTACTCGTCGCAACTTTTCCAGCGAAGTTTGAAGACCCAGTTTTGGGGTTGGAAACTTGTGTGCGCGACCGATCAACGGCTGCGTTCGACCCGCCCTCCCGAGCGCGCCAGGTAGCCTGCCCCGGTCTCGCTGATCAGCGCATCGCGCTGCAATGCCGGCAAGGCATCCAGGCCATCGCGCAGGGCATAGGCGCGAATACCCAGCTGGGAAAGCGTGAACACTGCACTGGCGCTGCGTTTGCCGCTGTCGCAATAGCAGAGGTAAGTGCCACCGCCATCCAGCAACCGCGCCTTCAGGCGCAACAGGTGCAGTGGCATGTTCAGCGCCTTGGGCGCATGGGCGCGCTCGTACTCTTCCTGCAGACGCACATCCAGCCATTGGCCGCCGCCGCCCAGCAGGCGGACCGCTTCGCCCAGGCTGACCTCATCCACCACCGGCGCCTTCAGGAGTTCGAGGAAGTCGGCCTGGTCCAGCCGCTGCAGGATGCTGTCTTCCAGCAGCGTGACACTGGCGTTGCGCGGGCAATCCCCCAGCAGGGCTTCCTCGCCGAAGCACGCTCCCACGTCCAGTTCAGCCAACAGTTGCCGGTCGCCGCCCTCTCCACGGATGACCTCCGCCCGGCCGGACTGCAGGAAGTAGCAACAGTCGCCCTCCTCCCCCTCACTCATCACACGGCTTCCCGCCGGCAGCTCCACTCGCCGCAGACGCTCCAGCATGCTGCGCACGTTGGCCGGTGGAACCTTGGCCAGCAACGGGCTTGCGAGCAAGGTTTCGAGCCACTCGCCTTCGCCTTCCGGACTGAGGTCCAGCAGCAGATCCAGATGGGTCGAGCTCCAGGTCAACTGGCGCGCCAGGGTGGCGCTGTCGATGCCCAGCAGCGAGCAGTCTCGCGAGGCGAGCGCTTCGTGCAGGCGTGGCAAGGTGGGGGAAATGGGATGGCAGCTGGCTTCGCTGCCCGCCTCCAGACGCGTCTCTGCACCTTCGGCATCTCGCAGGAGCAGCTCGCCGGACAACAGGTACCAGGTCAGGCGGGCCTGGTCGCCCCGTCGGAACAGCAACTGTCCCGCGAGCAGGGGTTGGGGTACCAGTTGCGGACGCAGCTCACGCCACTGCTGGTCACTCAGTGCATTGAGCGGGACCAGGCTGCGCAGCTGTTGGGGATTCAGGGGTTCGCTCATGGAGTCATCCTTGTGCTTCCACTGCCCGATCAGTGTAGCCGGCCAGTCGCAACAAATCGGAATGCAGGGCGCGGCGGCCCTGCAGACCACCAGTGTGGAGCAGCACCAGGCGGCTGCCGCGAGGAATCCGGCCAGCCTGTGCTTCATCGTGGATTGCCAGCAGAGCCTTGGCGGTATAGAGGGGCTCAAGTTCCAGGCCGCCATCCCTTTCGCTGTCCAGCAGGAAGCGGGCGAGCACCGCATCCAGCCGCGCAAATCCCCCCTGGCTGGCATCGATCAGGCGGTAGCCCCCGTCGGCGCACCCGGCCTCGGTAAGGATGGCGCTCACTTGCTCTGCCACGCCGTGGTCGGACGGTACCGCGAGGGCACCGATTACCGGGTGCTCGCCTGCCTCGCCCAGCACCAGCCCGGCGAGAGTCGTGCCGGTGCCTGCGGCCGTCCAGAGGCTGTGGTAGTCGCTCCATCCCAGGTCGGCCAGTTGCTGGCGAATCATCCCCACCAGCCCCAAGCATCCTTGGGCCCCCATCAGCCCTCCACCGCCCTCGGGCACCGGTTGGTAGCGCGGATAACGCCCCAGCCACGGGTCCCAGAATCCTGGCCGGTGGCGCGCCCGGTAGCCGCCATACCCCAGCCAGTGCAGCTGCATTCCGAATTGCTGAAGGTCGCGCACGGTTGGCGTGTCCTGGGGTTCGCCACGAAGCAGACCGACCGAGGGAAACCCGAACCGGGCACCGGCCGCCGCCAGGGCATGGAGGTGGTTGGAGTGCGCGCCCCCCAGACTGATCACACCTTCAGCACCCTCGCGCCCGGCCTTGGCCAGGTAGGGCGCCAGCTTGAACCACTTGTTGCCAGACACCAGTGGGTCTACTGCATCCAGGCGTAGCACGGCCAGTTGCAACTCGGCTGCGGTCAACCAAGGCAGGCACAGAGGCTCAAGAGTGGCGCGGGGATTCCAGTCAGGCAGGGTCAGGGGCAAGGTCGGGTCCGTCGGCGGCCATTCGGGGGCGCTAGGGTAAAGCAGGCTCGCGTACGGTTTCGCTCAACCTGCGGTCCGCAGTCGCCCACCCGCACGGTGACGGGGGCAGCAATTGGATTCGCCGGAAACGAAGCGACTGGGTGCCTCGATGCGATCGATGGGCATGCTGCAACGCTCGCCGTTTGGCAGGCTGGCTTCGCAGGTGGGCTGCTGGTAATGAGCCAACCACTGGCGGTACTGGTTCTCGGACACGAAGCACTTGGCCGCGGCGTAGGCCTGGGGATTTTCCTGGTAGCGGGCGATGTCGGTCAGCGGAATGGTCAGGTGCCCAGCGCCCGGATGGTAGACCACAAAGACCACGCCCAACTGGGCCAGACGTTCCAGCATCAGTTGCCCGGACTGTCCTTCGAGCGCATCGCACTCCTGGCGCAGGCGATTGACCTCGGCCTGCAGCTGTGCGTCCAACTGGTCGCGATAGGCCAGTTCGACATCACGAATCGCCAACTGCTCGCGGTACTCGGCCACGGCGGCGGCGACTCGCGCCTGCAGCTCGCCTTCGAATTGCGCGCGGAGGATGTCCGCTTCGGTACGGCCGTGGCGCTCCAGTGCACGCAATTGCACGTTCATTTCCTCACGGCTGGCCTGGAAGCGCTCCAGCTCGCCATCAAGCTTGGCTTGCAGGCCCGCGTTGACCTCTTCCTGCTGGCGCAGGGCGTGCTGCAGGGTGCGAATCTGATCCTGCAGGGCCGAGCTGCTCTGGTCGGCCGCATGGCGCATTCGCGCAATGGCCTCTTCGTTCTGCTGGCTGAGGGAGCTGAGGCGCAGGCGCTGCTGGCGGACCAACTGGGCAGTCTTCAGGCGATGCTCCTTCTCCATCTTCTCCGCCAGTTGCTCGGCCATCTCCTTGGTGATTTCCGGCGGGGCGTACCAGCTGTCTTCCGATGCCACCTGGAGCTTCTCGGCATCCAGGACCGTGGGCAGTTCCTCCTCCACCAGCAGGCCTAGGCTGTTGCCCTTGACGGCGTCACGCAGCAGGGCGAGGTCATTGCGGTCGGAATTGAGGCTGGGGTCCCAGAGATGCATCTGCTGCCAGGACACCGGACACTGACTGCGGCACGCCAGGCGAATAGGGCCGGCGCCGAGGTCGGGACCACGCCCTGCGCGCTCGGCCAGCTGCCGCAACGGCAGGTTCCAGCCGGTATCGGCTCGGCCGTCTTCATCGAAGTCGAGGTAGAAGAACACCACCGCGCGCACTTGCATGCGCGGGTTGATCATCACGTAAGCCAGTTGCATCTGGCGGTCGGCGAACTCAGGCAAACCGACCACACCGTCGAGGATGGCTTCAAACTCCGAGTGAAGCATCTGCTTGCAGATGCCACGGTCGTTGAAGAACACGACGGCTTCCACCAGTTGCGGCTTCTTCAGCATGCTCATCGCTCTACCTCTGGCTCTGCGCGGTGACTCACTGCGGGCATTGTTGGGGGTGTTCGGTTTTCGTCCGCACACACTAATCCGGACTTTAGAAAAGTCTAGGGGATATTAGGCGCCGAGCAATGTGACTGGGTTGGCAGAGCCCGGTCGCCGGGGCCTGTCGGACCGGCGGCAAGGCTAAAGTGTGACGTGGTTGGAGCTGCAGGGAAGTGCCGCCCGGCGCGAACCGGGCGGCGAGGCGGACGAAGCCCGGACAGGATCTCGCGAGCTAGCAGGTCGCAAGGCGAAAACCGCCTAGGAAGCGCAGTTTACGAATGGTAAATATGCATTCCGAGGCGGTTTTCAACACAGCAGAGCCGACGCGCAGCAAACCCTGTTCTGGCTTTTAGAGTTCGGCAGCGAGGCGCGAGCCTTGATTGATGGCACGCTTGGCGTCCAGTTCGGCAGCCACATCGGCACCGCCGATCAGGTGCACGCTCTGGCCGGCGGCGACAAGGCCATCCTGCAGTTCGCGCAGCGGGTCCTGGCCGGCGCAGACGATCACGGTATCCACCGGCAGCACCTGGGGCTCGCCCTCGGCCACGCGAATGTGCAGGCCAGCATCGTCAACCTTGAGGTACTCCACCGAGTTGAGCATCTGCACCTGCTTGTTCTTCAGGCCGGTACGGTGGATCCAGCCGGTGGTCTTGCCGAGACCATCACCCACCTTGGATTTCTTGCGTTGCAGCAGGAAGACCTGGCGCGCCGGCGCATGAGGCTGCGCCTTGATCCCGGCGATACCACCACGGGCCTCCAGGGCGCCGTCGATGCCCCACTCTTTCCAGAAGGCGGCACGATCGAGGCTGGTGGACTCACCCTGATGGGTGATGAACTCGGAAACGTCGAAGCCGATACCGCCAGCGCCGATGACGGCAACCTTCTGGCCCACCGGCTTGCGCTCGAGAATGGCGTCCAGGTAGCTGATCACCTTCGAATGCTCGATACCGGGGATTTCCGGGGTGCGCGGGCTGATGCCGGTGGCGAGGATGATTTCATCGAAGCCGCCCTTGGCCAGGTCCTCGACCGAGACACGAGTATTCAGGCGCAGGTCGACCCCGGTGGTTTCAAGCTTGCGCTTGAAGTAGCGCAGGGTCTCGAAGAACTCTTCCTTGCCCGGCACACGCTTGGCCACGTTGAACTGCCCACCGATCTCGGCGGCGGAGTCGAACAGGGTCACGCTGTGGCCACGCTCGGCGGCAACGGTGGCGGCCGAGAGGCCGGCAGGACCGGCGCCAACCACGGCGATCTTCTTGGCCTGGGCAACCGGGATGAAGTTCAGCTCGGTTTCGTGGCAGGCACGCGGGTTCACCAGGCAACTGGTCAGTTTGCCGCCGAAGGTGTGGTCCAGGCAGGCCTGGTTGCAGCCGATGCAAGTATTGATCTCGTCGGCGCGGCCTTCGGCGGCCTTGTTGACGAAATCCGGATCGGCGAGGAAGGGACGAGCCATGGACACCATGTCGGCGTCGCCTTCAGCCAGTACCTGCTCGGCCACTTCCGGTGTGTTGATGCGGTTGGTGGTGATCAGCGGGATCTTCACCTCACCCTTGAGCTTGGCGGTGACTTTGGTGAAGGCCGCGCGCGGTACCTTGGTGGCGATGGTCGGGATACGAGCCTCGTGCCAGCCGATACCGGTATTGATGATGGTCGCGCCAGCGGCTTCGATGGCCTTGGCCAGGGTGACGATCTCGTCCCAGGTGCTGCCACCTTCCACCAGGTCGAGCATGGACAGGCGGAAAATGATGATGAAGTTCGGGCCTACGGCCTCGCGAACGCGACGGACGATCTCCACCGCCAGGCGCATGCGGTTCTCGTAGCTGCCACCCCAGCGGTCGGTACGCTGGTTGGTGTGGGCGGCGAGGAACTGGTTAATGAAGTACCCCTCGGAACCCATGATCTCGACGCCGTCGTACTCGGCCTGCTGGGCCAGCATCGAGCAGGTGACGAAGTCCTGGATCTGCTTCTCGATGCCCTCTTCATCCAACTCGTTGGGCTTGAAGGGGTTGATCGGCGCCTGGATGGCCGACGGTGCTACCTGCTTGGGGTTATAGGCGTAGCGGCCGGCATGGAGGATCTGCATGCAGATCTTGCCGCCCGCTTCATGCACCGCGCGGGTAACGATCTTGTGCTTTTCGGCCTCTTCCACGGTAGTCAGCTTGGCCGCACCGGCATAGACGCCACCTTCGGCATTAGGGCCGATGCCGCCGGTGACCATCAGGCCGACACCACCACGGGCGCGCTCGGCGAAGTAGGCCGCCATGCGCTCGAAGCCATGGGGTTTCTCTTCCAGGCCGGTGTGCATCGAGCCCATCAAGGTGCGGTTGCGCAGAGTGGTGAAGCCCAGGTCGAGCGGGGCAAGCAGGTGCGGGTAACGGGTGGCGGTCATGGTTCCTCCACAACAGGCGGTTCTATTCACGGAATGCCTCGGCTTCAGGGGGCCGGGGTCGGTTATGGGGCAGAAGATAAAGAGCCGACATGGCCCGCTCAATGATCAGAACTGACAAGTTACTGATCCAAACTGACAGCCACCCTTGGCAAGCGGCAGTGCGTCCCCTACCCTGATCGGCATTCCCCTGACTCGGATTTTCCATGCGCAAGCTGCTGACGCCCTTGATCGCCGCCATCCTGGTGAGCTGCCTGACTGCCTATGCGGTATGGACCGGCGAACGGCCGCACGCCCACTATCTTTCCGATCTGCGCGCCACGCTCACCAGCAATGTGGGAACGGCCGGTGCAAGCGGCAACCTGCTGGCGATCCGTCCGGCGCTGTACCCCAGCGACTACCGCGACCCTGATCTCCTGCGCATGAAGCTCGTCGCTGCCTTTGACCAGGCCCGTGCCCTGGGCCTGCTGAACGAGAAAACCGTAGTCGCCCTGCCCGACCACATTGGTACCTGGATGCTGTTGCGGGACGAAAAGCACAGCCTCTACCAGGCTCGAACCTTCGCCGAAGGTGGCCGATTGCTCACCCTCAGCCACCCGACGCTCCTGGGACGCCTGTTCCTCCAGGGGCAGGACCTGGAAGAGGCACTGCTGCGGGCCAAGGCCCGTCGCATGGCGCGGGACTACCAGAAGATGTTCGGCCGTCTGGCTGGCCAGTACCAGGTCACCATTCTCGCCGGCTCCATCCTCCTGCCCTCCCCTTACCTCAAGGACGGCAAGCTGCGCAGCGGCCACGGCGCGCTCTACAACGTCGCATTGGCCTTCTCCCCCGACGGCCTGCTGCTTGGCGAGCCTTTCAGCCAGCCCTGGCCACAAAGCGCCAGGGGCGAATCCAGCCAGAAGCTGCAAACCGCCGGCGGCCAGGTGACCATTGCCCGCAGCTGGAGCCAGGGGTATCCGCAGAATCTGGTGACACTGAGCGACGGCCAGACCAGCGCCAGCGAGGCGCTGTTCCTGCGCGGTCGTCTATGGCGGCTGCATAACGCACCAGCGGGCAGCGAACTGACACCCGCCCAGGTCTCGCAAGCCAGCGAATCGCCGGGCAGCCACCTGCTGAATGCCTGGTTGAGCCCGCGATGAAAACGCAACGCGTCAAACTGGGCGATCTCTCCGTGAGCTCCGTACTCAGCATGGCAGCGGCGCTGGAGCAGGCCGGTCACTGCGCGACGGACCTGCTGGAACGCTTCGGCCTGGACGCCACGCGTTTCGCCGAACCCCATGGGCGACTGTCGATCCCGCGCTTCATGCGGCTCGGCCACGCCGCCATCCAGCTCAGCGGCAATCCCGCCCTGGGCCTGGCCATGGGCCGCCTCAGCCGACTCAGCCAGCTCGGGCTCGCGGGTGTCTGCGCCGAACAGGCACCCAACCTGCGCGAAGCGGCCCGTGCCCTGACCCGATTCGAACTGCTCTACGCCAGTAACTATCGCGGACAGTCGAGCTTCCACGAGGACGCCAAGGGTGCCTGGCTGCGCTTCTATTCCATCAGCCCCTACAACGCCTACAACCGCTTCGTCGTGGATTCGGTACTGGCCGGCTGGCAGAGCCACCTGAGCCAACTGGCTGGAATGGGCATCCGAGTAGAGAAGGTGGAGATCGAGTTTCCGGCACCGGAATATGCCGAGCGCTACACCGAGCATTTCGGTTGCACGGTGGAGTTCGAGGCCAGCGCCAACCAGCTTCGACTGTCTCAGGACACCCTGGCACTGCGCGGCAGCGAACACTGCCCGAGCACCTGGCGACAATTACTGGATATCTGTGAGAGGGAGCTGCAGCAGCTGACACGAACCCGCAGCCTGCGCGAGCGTATTACCCAACTGCTGGGACCACTGCTGCACGGGCGCGAGCCGGACCTCGAAGAAGTGGCGGCGCGGCTGCAGATGCCGAGCTGGACGCTACGCCGCAAGTTGGCCGAAGAAGGCACCCAATTCCGCGCCATCCTCAACGAAACGCGCCGCGACCTGGCCATGGCCTATATCCGCGATACGGAACTGGCCTTTGGTGAGATCGCCTACCTGCTGGGGTTTGCCTCGGCCGAAGCCTTCCAGCGCGCCTTCAAGCGCTGGAGTGGCAGCACACCGGGCGAGTTCCGCCGCGCCCAGCGCCAGGCAGGTTGATCACATTTCGGTAGCGTCTTCAGCCGGCTCGACCGAGTCCTGCTCGCTGGCGTGAAAGTCGAGAATCTCTTCCTGGTAATCGTCCATTGGCTGTTCCTCCTGGTGGCGATATGAGTTAGGAAACAAAGTCCATGCCAATAAGGTAACGAGCGCAGGTGACCGGAAAATTACCCCTGCCTTCGTCATGGGAACCAAGGAGGGCCGAGAGGGTGGCCATGGGGAGAGATAAACGAACAGGCAAAGAAAAAGCCCCCAGGTATCGCTACCTGAGGGCTTCTCTATATGGCGCAGCGGACGGGACTCGAACCCGCGACCCCCGGCGTGACAGGCCGGTATTCTAACCGACTGAACTACCGCTGCGTGTCGGTTGGACTTGCGTCCGCTGGAACCTTTGCATCGTCTGGCAGATAGGCCCAACGGGACTTTCTGCCTCACGCCCGAGCAACTCGAACATGGGAAATATGGCGCAGCGGACGGGACTCGAACCCGCGACCCCCGGCGTGACAGGCCGGTATTCTAACCGACTGAACTACCGCTGCGCGTCGGCCGGACTTACGTCCGAAATTCGCAAGATTGGTGGGTGATGACGGGATCGAACCGCCGACCCTCTGCTTGTAAGGCAGATGCTCTCCCGGCTGAGCTAATCACCCATCGGCCTTGCGAGGCGCGCAATTTACGCAGAGGCCTCCGCTAAGTCAACACCCTGTATGGATTTTTTCTTCGAATGGCATTTCCCGCCCCGCCTGCCATCGCCTCGATGCGCACCAGAGCAGGGCAAGCGCACCGGACTGGCGCAGGATCAGCTCCCGGCCTTCAGCGATACCCGCGCCGTCACCCGGCCATCTTCGGTGCGATCCAGCCCGGCCTCTTCGATGCGAACGCCCTGCCCTTCCAGAACCCCCAGCCAACGCAACAGGCTGGGGAAGGCCGCCGGTTGAAGGTTCACCTGCACCGCCCCTGGGGCGTCGCTGTCGATTCGCTCGACAGCCAGTCCCTGCTCGGCAGCAGTGGCGGTCACCAGTCCCTGCAGGCGCTCCGGATCAACCTTGCTTTGCGGCTGACTCTGTATCGCACGCGCTTCGGGCGCATGGAGTTGTAGATAGGCGTGCATCCCGCGCTGGGTTTCGAAGTACTCGCGAGCGCTGGCCAGGCGACGTTCCGCTGGCAGCCAGAGCAGCAGGTAGAGCAGGACCATGCCGAGGAATATGCCCAGCCACAGCAATGCCATGCGATCCCGTGCCGGCAAGGCGCGCCAGCGCGGGGCCAGGGAGGAAGCCTGCCACTGCGAGCGGAGCGGCGCCTTGATTGCATCGAGCATCTTCATCCTCCTATCACCAGGCGCGCGCTGACGCCGCTCTGGTCACGGCTGGCCGACCCCATTTGCACGGAAAGCCCGCTTCCGATCAGGCGCTCGCGCAGACGCTCCAGGGCGTCGAAGCCCGGAGCCTGCACCTGCAGAGCCAGATCACCCCGTATCTCACTGAAATCCAGTTGCTGCACCCGCACCTGAGCACCTTCGGCAATCAGTGCCTCGGCCGCCTTGCCAAGTAATGCGAGCAAGCGGCTCTGACCTGCACCAGAGCCTTCGACCAGGTGTTGATCGAACTGCGCCCGCAGATTCACCAGCTTGGTGTCCTGGGGGAACAGTTCGCGATAGAGCGCTTCGTTGGCATCGGCGTAGGTGTCACCCTGGCGCTGCAGCTGCCAGGCCTGGACCAGGTTGAAGCCCCATTGCAGTACCAGCCACAGACCGACCAGTCCGAGCAGCGGCTTCCAGCGCGACCAGCGTTTCCGCTCTTCCTTCAGGGTGAACTCACCCTGGGCCAGATCGCTGCCCTTCTGCTCCGCCAACCAGCCATAGGCATCCATCTCATCGCGCCAGTCATCCACGCCCTCGAGGGATTGGCGCTCGACGGGAGCGCGGCCATTGCGCGGTGCCGGGCAGACATCCCGCAGATGCGGCCAGTCCTGTTCCAGGAAGCCAAGTCGGGCACTCCCCTCGCCCCCCAGCAGCCAGCGCTGGTCCAGCCAGAGCAGCTGGGTGCCCTGCTCCGGCAACATGTCGGCGTCTATCTGGATGGATGCGGGCATCGTCCCGAGTTTGCCAGCCAGATCGAGCCATCCCGCCAGCCAGCTGCGGCGCACCGCAAATACCCGATGCCGACCATCGACCAGAGCACCACCGAGCCCCAGATGGAAGCTCTCGACCTCCTCGGCAAGCATCTCCTCCACCGCGAATGGCAGCGCCTGACGCAGCCAGCGCCCCTTCTGCGTAGGCAGCCGGACCGCGCAGCAGGTCACGGCCTCCACCGGCAGAATCAGGCGCCAGGGCGAAAGCACTTCTTCCAACGCCCCGGCAAACGGCAGGCGACGGCCCGTGCCTCCTTGCCAGAGCAGCACCTCCAGTTCGGCATCCAGCTGCGTGCAGGCGGCCACCGGGAGGAAGATGCAAGCCTGTGTCATGACTGCGGCTCCTTGACGGGCGCCGGCGGCAAACCGCCTTGCCCGAGATCACGAGAAAGAATCCGTACCTTGCCGTCACTGCCGCGCTGCAGGGTACTGACCAGAACCTGGCGGCGACCGGCGAGGCGTACCTCGCTGATCACCTGGAAATACTGACTGCCCACCGCCAGTCCCTGCGCCTCCAACCCCATCCCGGCGAGGGCCGGCTGGCCGAGGAAGGCATCCATGCTGCGGAAGCCCGTGGCGCCTCGAGCCGCCATCAGCAGCCCGCCGCTGTCAGCGTCGAGGTTGTCGGCCAGGGTGGATAGCACGAGGGCACTGGCCGTGTTGACGTTGAGAGTGGAATCAGACGGCAGCACGGCCACGAAAGGCAGCAGCTTGCGGTAGTCCAACTCCGTCATGCCTAACACTAGGCGCAACTCGGAAACATCGCTCATGGCGTGATTGGCCGCGCGGTAAGGCGGCTGCAATAGCAGGTACTGGTTATCTTCCGCACCATTTGGCCCGAAGGGCTCCTCGTCACGGTCGAGCCAGTCCACCAGCCGCTCGGTATAGGGCGCCTCGATTCCCAGGCGCAGCAGAAGACGCCGGAACTGGCGAATACCCTGTTCGTTGAGCTGGCCATCGCGCACCAGGCTGTTGAGGTTGAAGCGCCCGCTCGGATCCTCGATACGCACGCTGAGCGAGCCGCCGTCGTCCAGTTGGAAAGTGCTCAGGGGACGCGCCCAGGCCTCGCCGAGGTGATCCACCGGCGTACGCGGATCGCCCTGGCGCAGGTCACGAACCAGGATGGCTTCCGCCAGCGCCTCGCCGCCAAGCGCGTACTGGGCCACCTGACGGGTATGGAGCTCGTTGCCGCTGGAGCGGATGGAAAGCTGGGTCCTGGCGATCAGGCCAGCGCAGACGACAGTGACCACCGCCACAACCAGCAGCACAGTAAGCAGCGCAACGCCTGTCTGGCGCTTCATTGCGTCCGCTCCTGTCCGTCATCCTGCTGGTTGTCCTGCTCTCCCTGAGGACTCTGCTGCTCGCCGCCTGCCTGGGGCACCTGGCGCGGCGGGGTTTCCACCAGCCGCAAGACCCTGCGCAATTCGCCGTAGCGGCGATGCTGCAAAGTGATCTCCAGCGCGCGCGGCAGGCGATCCAGACGCTCATCGTCGGACAGCCCGGCAGGCGGCCAGCTGTCTTGCCAGTCGCCACTGTCGTCCATGTAGCGCAGCTTCATGGAGGTCACACCATCCAGGGCGTTCTGAACCCGCGGCAGGCTGTCCTGCGCCTGGTCTAGGACCGTCCAGTAACGCCGTTCCAGGCGCTCACCGGAAAGCTGCCAGCGCACCCGCTGCAAGCGCGAGCGCTGCGTGCCGGTAGGATTGCGCCAACCGCTCCGGGTGAGTTCCAGGCTGTCGCCGTCGCCGGACTGTTCACCCAGCAGCGCGGCCCGTGATTCGCCGTAGGCATCGCGTATCGGCCGTGAGATCACTTGGCGAACATCGCGTTCGAAGGCGGAAATGCCCCGCACCAGCTCCCGCAATTGCTGCTCCTGTAAACGGGTCGCCTCATCGCTGTCGAGGACCGCACCTAGCATGCGCCAGGTACCGATGGCCAACAGCGCAAAAATGGCGATGGCGATCAGCAGCTCCAGCAGGGTGAAGCCTGCGGAGCGCTTCATGGTGTACTCCCGAGGAAGCCCACCAGGCGTATAGCGGCGCGGTCTTCCAGTTTGCCGCCGATACCTCTAAGGGGCTTGGGTGCGACCCACAGCGTGACTCTCCGCAGTGCCGGGTCGCTGGTCCCCTCGACCTGGCTCAACCACTCCCAGCGCCGCCCACCGTAGTCCAGTTCACCCTGGTCGCGGCCATTGCCCGGCGGCGTCTGGCGCAACTGCAACTCCGTCAGGCGGTTGTCGGCGATCCACATCGCCAGGGTCTTGTCTTCCAGGCGCGAAGCGATCTGCAGGCTGCGGGCGCTGGCAGTGAGCACGCTGGCGGCTACCACTGCGAAGATGGCCAGGGCCACCAACACCTCGATCAGGGTGAAGGCGCGACTGTGCTTCATCCAGCGCGCCCTTTGCCACTCAGGCTCTCCACGCGGGGCAGGCGAAAGCCGTCGCTGGAAAGCTGCAGGCGCCGCCCATCCTTGCGCCGCTCGGCCATTACCAGGCGGAATGGACTGAGCTCGCCACTGGAGAGAATAATCAATTGCGGTACCGGCTGGGCATCCTTCGCCTTCTTCTCGTCCTTGGCAGGCGCCGGCAGCACCAAGGGCTCGCCGTCCAGTTCGAAGGTCAGCTCGGCCCACTCGGGCAACTGGCGGGCGCCATCGGACATGGGCTGCCAGCGCGAACTGGATTCGTCGTAGTAGTAGACCTGGTAACGGTCGCGCTCGAGTCGCAGGCCGTACTCGCGGTTGTCCAGCACGGCCTCGTCGGCGAGCACGCCGATCAGGCCCGCCAGGCGCTCCGCTTCGTTGTTGAGTTCACGAGCGGGGCCGGCGACACCAGAGCTGATTACCGCCAGACCCGCGAGGCAGGCAATGACGACCATCACTACCAGCACTTCTATCAGGGTGAAACCCGCGGACGCCAAGGTACCGGACATCCGACCAGCGCCACCCTGCCGCCCGCTTCTCATCAGTTGTCCCAGTTGGTGATGTCGGCGTCGTTGTCGCTACCGCCTTCCTTGCCATCGGCCCCCAGGGAATAGAGATCGTAGGTACCCTTGCTACCGGGCGACAGGTACTGATAGGGGTTGCCCCAAGGGTCGATTGGCAGCTTCTTCAGGTAGCCGTCCTTATTCCAGTTCTTCGGCGGCGGGTTGCCGGAAGGCCGGCTCACCAGGGCCTCGAGACCCTGCTGGGTGCTGGGATAGGCGAAGTTGTCCAGCTTGTACATGTCCAGGGCGGCGCCAATGGCCTTGATATCGCCCTTGGCCACGGTGACCTTGGCCTGGTCGGGACGGTTCATCACCTGCGGCACCACCAGCGCGGCAAGAATGCCGAGGATGACCACCACCACCATGATTTCGATGAGCGTAAAGCCCGACTGACTACGGCGCAGATTCACGCGATTACCCCACGAGTTGGTTGAGAGAAAGGATAGGCAGCAGGATGGCGAGCACGATCATCAGCACCACTGCCCCCATCACCACCAGCATGAATGGTTCGAAAAGCCCGACCAGCAGGGCGATGCTCGCGGCCAGGTCGTTTTCCTGGTTGCGCGCTGTGCGGGCAAGCATCTGGTCGAGCTCACCAGAGCGTTCGCCACTGGCGATCATGTGCAGCATCATCGGCGGGAACTGGCCGCTGCCTTCCAGGGCGCGGGTCAGGCTGCCGCCTTCGCGGACCTTCTGTGCAGCCAGCACGACATGGGCCCGGATCACACGGTTGGCGATCACTTCGGCACCGATGCCAAGGGCCTCCACCAGCGGCACACCGCTACGGGTCAGGATCGCCAGGGTGGACGCGAAGCGCGCCGTATCGGTGGCGCGCACTAGCCGCCCCACCAGCGGGATGCGCAGCACCATGGCATGCCAGCGGTGGCGGATGTTGGGGTCACGCAAGGCCCAACGTGCACCGACGATGGCCGCGACCAACACCAGCAACATCAGCCAGCCCCAATGCTTGACCAGATCGCTCAACGCGATGAGCCCTCGGGTGAGCAAAGGCAAGGTCTGTCCGGAATCGATGAACACCTTGACCACGTCCGGCACCACGAAGCCCAGCAAGAAGGCGACGATCGCCAGCGACGCACACATCAGGATCACCGGATAGAGCAACGCCAGCTGGATCTTCTGCCGCGACTGCTGGCGTTGCTCGGTGTAGTCGGCCAACTGCTCCAGCACCGGGCCCAGGTGACCTGCATGCTCCCCAGCCGCCACCGTGGCGCGATAGAGATCAGGGAAGGCCGATGGAAACTCCCGCAGGCTGCTGGCCAGGCTGTGCCCCTCCAGCACCCGCGCGCGCACCGCCAGCAACATCGACTGGATGCGCGAACTGCTGGACTGCGCGGCTGCCGCCCGCAAGGCTTCCTCGATGGGCAGCGCCGCCTGCACCAAGGTCGCGAGCTGTCGCGTCACCAGGGCGAGATCACGCGCGGAAAGGCCACGCGAGAGGCTGAAGCGGCCACGCTCGGCCTGCTCGCGGACACGGGTCGCGCGCACTTCCAACGGGGCCAGCTGGCGCTCCCGCAGCAGCTGGCGCACCTGGCGAGCGCTGTCCGCCTCGAGCACGCCCTTCTGCTGGCGGCCCTTGGCGTCGAGCGCGAGGTATTCGAATGCGGCCATTTACTCTTCCTGGGTGACCCGCAGAACTTCTTCCACCGTGGTGACCCCGAGCAAAACCTTGCGTCGGCCGTCCTCGCGAATGCTTGGGCTGGACAGCCGGGCGTGGCGGATCATTTCCTGCTCTGAAGCAACGCTGTGAATCAGGCTGCGCATGTGATCGTCGAACACCACCAGCTCGTATATACCGGTGCGCCCGCGATAACCCTGCTGGTGGCACTCCGTGCAACCACGGGCGCGATACAGGGTCGGCGCGCTACCCGGGTCCACACCGAGTAACTTGCACTCGGCGGAGTCAGCCTGATAGGACTCCTTGCAATGCGGGCACAACACCCGCACCAGGCGCTGGGCCAGCACACCAAGCAAGGACGATGACAACAGGAAGGGTTCGACCCCCATGTCCACCAGGCGGGTGATGGCACCGATCGCGCTGTTGGTGTGCAGGGTCGAAAGCACCAGGTGACCGGTGAGCGATGCCTGTACGGCGATCTCGGCAGTCTCCTGGTCGCGGATCTCACCCACCATCACCACGTCCGGGTCCTGGCGCAGGATGGCACGTAGACCACGGGCGAAGGTCATGTCCACTTTGGGGTTGACCTGAGTCTGGCCGATACCCTCGATGTGGTACTCGATGGGGTCTTCGACGGTAAGGATATTGCGGGTGCGGTCGTTCAGCGTGACCAGGCTGGCGTAGAGAGTGGTCGTCTTGCCCGAACCGGTGGGGCCGGTGACCAGCAGGATGCCATGAGGGCGGCGCACAGTGTCTTCCAGCTGGTGGCGATCGCGATCGCTCATGCCCAGATGCTGCAGGGTCAGGCGGCCGGCCTGCTTGTCCAGCAGACGCAACACCACCCGCTCGCCATTGGCCGACGGCAATGTGGAAACACGGATGTCGACTTCGCGTCCGGCAACCCGCAGGGAAATGCGGCCGTCCTGGGGAATGCGCTTCTCGGCGATATCCAGGCGCGCCATGACCTTGATCCGCGACACCAACAGGGCCGCCAGCTCACGCTTGGGCTCCAGCACTTCACGAAGTATGCCGTCGACGCGGAAGCGCACCACCAGGCGTTTCTCGAAGGTTTCCAGATGGATGTCGGAGGCGTTTTCCTTGATCGCCTCGCCGAGGATGGCGTTGATCAAGCGAATGATCGGCGCGTCGTCCTCCTGCTCCAGCAAGTCCTCGGTTTCCGGAATCTGCTCGGCCAGGGCCGCAAGGTCGAGGCTTCCGCCAAGGTCTTCGGCGAGTTGCATGGCGGCGGAGGAATCATGCTGATAGGTCTGCGCCAAGGCCTGCTCGAAGGCCTCACCGGTGAGCGGTTTCATCGGCAGGCTGCGCCCGGCGAATCGACGCGCCTCGGCCAGCGCTACCAGTTCGACGCCCGGGCGGTGTGCCAGGCAGGGCTCCACACCATCGAGCAACAACACACCATGTCGCTTGGCGAATCCGAACGGTAGCCGTCGCAGAGGGGCTTCAACGAGTGGAGGGTTCATCCGTGGGCGCCTATTTCAGGTGGGTCCAGAAAGAAGTATTGCAGGGCAATCTGACGAATGTGCAGAGCCGCTGTCCGATTCTTATGATGCTTGTGAACAAAACCACCTAAAGCCGTAAAAATTCACATATATCTTTAGCACAGCGACCGTGTCGCAACATCACCCGAACGGCCGACCATCGCCGGCAAAGTCGCTGCTATGATCAAAGCAGATTTGCCAAAAACAAAACCAGAAAAAAGCCCCATTAGGAGTTGGACCCACTTGCAAGCCTCGGATTCCGTGCATTGGCTGCAACGCCACGCGCCTGCACTTGTCGGTGCGCTGTTGGTGCTTGTCATGGGGGCCAGCTTCGCCTGGCAGACCCGTGAGTGGTTGCGCCTGGTGGATGCTCCAGCCGAGGCGCCCGAACAGCAGGGAAAACCGCGTGCCACCAGCCAGCCGCTGCAGAACCTGGAGCCCCTCTTCGGCCCGGCGCCGAAGGTCCAGCCAAGCGGCCCGCCCCCCACTACCAATCTGCGCCTGACCTTGCTCGGCAGTTTCGTCCATGCCGGGCCGGACAAGTCCATTGCCATCATCCAGTACGAAGGTGGCAAGCCGCGTCGCTTTACCGCCGGTGACGAGATCACCAGCGGGGTGAAAGTACACGCGGTGTATCGCAATCGCGTCGAGATCGAACGCAACGGTCGCCTGGAAAGTCTCAGTTTCCCGGAACCGCGCTCACGCTTCACCCCTGTCGGTGGCGTCCCTGACGAGCCCTCTGCCGCAGTGATCGACGAACTCAACGGCCTGCAGGAAGACAACGCCGCGGAATTGCGCGAGCGCATGGAAAAGCTGCGCCAACAGATGGAAGACCCGGAAAACACCGTCTCCGATCCTTCCGCCGAACAGTCCCAGGAAAGCGAATGACACGATGCCCCTGACCTTCTCGCGCCTCACGCTCGCCCTGATCGCCGCCGGGATGCTGACCGCGCCCCTGTCCCTGCTCGCCGCACAGCCGGCCGCCGCTCCTGGCAGTGCACAACAGCAGCAGCAGGACGGCTGGACCATCAACCTCAAGGACGCCGATATCCGCGAGTTCATCGACCAGATCGCCGACATCACCGGCGAGACCTTCATCGTCGACCCGAGAGTGAAGGGCCAGGTCAGCGTTGTGTCGAAGGCACCACTCGGGCTCAACGAGGTGTATCAGCTGTTCCTTTCAGTGATGGCAACCCACGGCTTCACCGTCGTCGCCCAGGGCGACCAGGCACGCATCATCCCCAACGCCGAAGCCAAGGCGGAGGCCGCCAGCAGCCGTGCCGGCGCGGAAAGCCTGGAGACCCGGGTGATCCAGGTGCAGCACACCCCGGTGACCGAACTCATCCCACTGATTCGACCGCTCGTTCCCCAGTACGGCCACCTGGCGGCTGTGACCTCGGCCAACGCCCTGATCATCAGCGACCGCGCGGCCAATATCGCGCGTATCGAAGACCTGATGCGCCAACTCGACCAGAAGGGTGACCGTGACTACACGGTGCTCAACCTCCGGCACGCCTGGGTCATGGACGCCGCCGAAGTGCTCAACGCGTCCCTCAACCGTGGTCAATCCAAGGGGACGTCGGGCACCCAGGTGATAGCCGATGCCCGCACCAACCGACTCATCATCCTCGGCCCACCGTCTGCCCGGGCGAAGCTGGCTGCCCTGGCGCAGTCCCTCGACACGCCTACCTCGCGTTCGGCCAATACACGGGTGATCCGTCTACGCCACAACGACGCCAAGGCGCTCGCGGAAACCCTCGGCGAAATATCCGAAGGCCTGAAGAGCGAAGAAGGGGGCGGTGAAGGGGGCGGCGCCGCTTCAGGCGGCAAGCCACAGAACATTTTGATCCGCGCTGACGAGAGCCTGAACGCGCTGGTCATGCTGGCCGAGCCGGATGTGGTAACGGCCATGGAAGATATCGTCCGCCAGCTCGACGTACCCCGCGCCCAGGTGATGGTCGAAGCGGCCATCGTCGAAATATCCGGCGACATCACCGACGCGCTGGGCGTGCAGTGGGCGGTGGATGCACGCGGCAGCACCGGCGGCCTGGGGGGCGTGAATTTCGGCAACACCGGCCTCTCGGTGGGCACCGTGCTCAACGCCATCCGCGACGACGAGATTCCCGACACCCTGCCCGATGGCGCCATCATCGGCATTGGTACCGACAACTTCGCCGCCCTGATCACCGCCCTCTCGGCCAACAGCAAGAGCAACCTGCTGTCGACGCCCAGCCTGCTGACGCTCGACAACCAGAAGGCGGAGATCCTCGTAGGCCAGAACGTGCCCTTCCAGACCGGCACCTTCACCACTGACGCATCAGGCGCCAACAACCCCTTCACCACCATTGAGCGCCAGGACATCGGCGTGACCCTCAAGGTGACCCCGCACATCAATGAAGGCGCCACTCTGCGCCTGGAGATCGAGCAGGAAATCTCCTCCATCGCTCCCTCCGCCACCCTGACCGCACAAGCGGTGGATCTGATCACCAACAAGCGCTCGATCAAGAGCACCATCCTCGCCGAAGACGGTCAGGTGATTGTGCTGGGCGGCCTGATCCAGGACGACATTACCCAGACCGATTCCAAGGTGCCGCTGCTGGGCGACATCCCCATCCTTGGCCGACTGTTCCGCTCGACCAAGGACACACATGTGAAGCGCAACCTGATGGTGTTCCTGCGCCCGACCGTGGTCCGCGACCGCGCCGGCATCGCGGCCCTGTCCGGGAAGAAATACAACGATATCCGCATCGTCGGCGAACACGACAAGGAAGGCCGGCCTTCCATCCTGCCGCGAGAGCCGGTGCAACTGTTCGACAACCCGCAGACTCCGGCGGTCGACCTGCGCAAACCGTGATGCTCAGGGGCTCGTGATTCAGCCCCGACGCGAGTCCTTCTTTCAGGCAGCCAGGCACAAAAATGGGCGGCCCACCTTCGAGGTGTAGCCGCCCTCTTCTTTCCAGCCCGATTGCCTATCAGCCGAGATAGATCATCTTGCGCGTCATGCCGCCATCGACCATGAACTCCTGACCGGTAACGAAACTGGCGTTCTCCGACAGCAGCCAAGCCACCTGGGCAGCAACGTCTTCCACCAGACCGACACGGCCCACCGGGTGCTGCTCGTGGTCCGACTGGGAGAGGGGTGCTTCTTCGCGGGCGGACAGGTCGCGGGCGTCGATCCAGCCGGGCGTCACGGCGTTGACCCGGATGTCGGGCGCCAGGCTCATGGCCAGCGCATGGGTCAGCGCCAACAGGCCGCCCTTGCTGGCGGCATAGGCCTCACTGTCGGGCTCCGATTGATGCGCACGAGTAGAGGCGATCGTGACAATGGCGCCCTTATGTCCTCGCAGGTATGGCGCACAATGCTTGGCGAGCAACATGGTCCCCGTCAGATTGACCGCCAGCAGGCGGTTCCAGCGGGCCAGTTCTAGGCTCTCCAGCGGCGGATTGTGGGGGTCGGTAATAGCAGCGTTGCTGACCAGGGCATCGAGGCGGCCGAACTGCCCGAGCACTTCAGCCACGCCCACCGCCACCTGACTTTCATGGGCGACATCCATGCCGACGAACCAGGCATTCTCACCCAATGCCTTGGCTACCCGAGCACCACGGGCGCGGTCGATGTCGGCAAGCACCACTTGCCAGCCTTCAGCGATCAGCCAGGCGGATACACCCAAACCGATCCCGCGCGCCGCGCCGGTAACCAGGGCGACCTTGCCGTTATTTGGCGCAGTCGCCTGCAAGGCCCAATCGATCACAGGGCGGCGAGCCCACGCTCCAGATCGGCCTTGAGGTCCGCCACATCTTCCAGGCCAATGGCCAAGCGGACCAGGCTGTCACTGATACCCGCATTGGCCCGTTCCTGAGGCGAAAGGCGCCCGTGGGAAGTGGTGGCCGGATGGGCGATGGTGGTCTTGGTGTCGCCCAGGTTGGTGGTGATGGAAATCATCCGGGTGGCGTCGATGAAACGCCAGGCCGCTTCCTTCCCGCCCTTGACCTCGAAGCTGACTACCGCGCCGAAGCCTTTCTGCTGACGCTTGGCCAACTCGTGCTGCGGATGACTTTCCAGCCCTGAGTAGTAGACGCGCTCGACACCGGATTGCTGCTCCAGCCACCGGGCGATATCGAGAGCGCTGGCGCAATGGGCCTGCATGCGCACGCGCAGGGTTTCCAGACCTTTCATCATCACCCAGGCATTGAAGGGGCTCAGGGTCGGGCCCGCGGTACGCAGGAAACCCACCACTTCCTTCATATGCTCGGCGCGACCGGCGACCACACCGCCCATTGTGCGTCCCTGGCCGTCGATGTACTTGGTGGCCGAGTGCATGACGATGTCGGCCCCCAGCTTCAGAGGCTGTTGCAGGGCTGGGGTACAGAAGCAGTTGTCTACCACCAGCAGAGCGCCTTTGGCGTGGGCAATCTCGGCCAGGGCGGGGATATCCACCAGTTCGGCCAGAGGATTGGAAGGAGACTCGACGAACAGCAGCTTGGTGTTCGGTTTAATCGCGGACTTCCAGCCATCCAGGTCGGACAGCGCCGGATAGTCGACTTCAATGCCGAAGCGCTTGAGGTACTTTTCGAACAGGCTGATGGTGGAGCCAAACACGCTACGGGAGACCAGTACGTGATCGCCGCTGCTGCACAGACTCATGGCAATGGCGAGGATCGCCGACATGCCAGAGGCGGTAGCCACAGCCTGTTCGGCACCTTCAAGGGCAGCGATTCGCTCTTCGAAGGTCCGAACGGTCGGGTTGGTGTAGCGCGAATAGACGTTGCCCGGGACTTCGCCGGCGAAACGCGCAGCAGCGTCGGCGGCAGTGCGGAACACGTAGCTGGAGGTCAGGAACATGGCCTCGCCGTGCTCACCTTCCGGCGAACGGCGCTGGCCAGCTCGCACGGCCAGGGTTTCGAAGGCGGCGCCTTCCAGGTCACTGTCCAGCCTTCCGGCTTCCCATTCCTGCGTCATATCCCTACCTCTTCAGAAACGAAGCCCGGATGCGATCCGGGCTACAGACTTACGACTCGCCGCCAGACGCGCGACTCAGTTGTTGTACAGATCGATAATGGCGCTGACCGCGTGGGCCTTGACCTTGCTGGCGTCGTTACGGGCCTGCTCGATCTTGTTCAGATAGTGCTCATCCACGTCGCCGGTGATGTACTGGCCGTCGAAGACCGCACAGTCGAAGTGGTCGATCTTCACTTTACCGCCACCCACTGCGTCGATCAGGTCCGGCAGGTCCTGGTATACCAGCCAGTCAGCACCGATCAGTTCGGCCACTTCCTCGGTGGAACGGTTGTGGGCGATCAGCTCGTGGGCGCTGGGCATGTCGATGCCGTACACGTTCGGATAGCGCACCGCCGGAGCGGCGGAGCAGAAGTAAACGTTCTTGGCGCCAGCTTCGCGGGCCATCTGGATGATCTGCTTGCAGGTGGTGCCGCGAACGATGGAGTCATCCACCAGCATCACGTTCTTGCCGCGGAATTCCAGTTCGATCGCGTTCAGCTTCTGGCGCACGGATTTCTTGCGCGCGGCCTGGCCCGGCATGATGAAGGTACGGCCGATATAGCGGTTCTTCACGAAGCCTTCGCGGAACTTCACACCCAGGTGATTGGCCAGCTCCAGGGCAGCGGTGCGGCTGGTATCCGGAATCGGAATCACCACGTCGATGTCGTGCTCGGGACGTTCGCGCTGGATCTTCTCGGCAAGCTTCTCGCCCATGCGCAGACGCGCCTTGTAGACGGAGATGCCATCCATGATGGAGTCCGGGCGGGCCAGGTATACATGCTCGAAGATGCAGGGGGAATACTGCGGATCAGCCGCGCACTGGCGGGTGAACAGCTTGCCTTCCTCGGTGATGTAAACCGCTTCGCCCGGGGCCAGGTCGCGAATCAGGGTGAAGCCCAGCACATCAAGGGCCACGCTCTCGGAAGCGATCATGTACTCGACGCCTTCGTCGGTGTGGCGCTGACCGAAGACGATCGGGCGAATCGCATGGGGATCACGGAAGCCGACGATGCCGTACCCGGTAATCATCGCAACCACGGCGTAGCCACCCTTGCAGCGCGCGTGCACGCCGGAAACCGCGGCGAATACATCTTCCTCGGTAGGCTGCAGCTTGCCGCGGTGAGCCAGCTCGTGGGCGAACACGTTGAGCAGCACTTCCGAGTCGGAATTGGTGTTCACGTGGCGCAGGTCGGATTCGTAGATTTCCTTGGCCAGTTGCTCGACGTTGGTCAGGTTGCCGTTGTGCGCCAGAGTGATGCCATAAGGCGAGTTGACGTAGAACGGCTGGGCCTCTGCGGAGCTGGAGGAGCCGGCAGTGGGATAGCGCACGTGGCCGATGCCCATGCTGCCGACCAGGCGCTGCATGTGGCGCTGCTGGAAGACGTCACGGACGAGACCGTTGTCCTTGCGAAGGAAGAGCCGGCCATCATGGCTGGTCACAATACCGGCAGCGTCCTGGCCGCGATGCTGAAGCACGGTAAGCGCGTCATACAGCGCCTGATTGACGTTCGACTTACCGACGATACCGACGATGCCACACATGTGACGCAACCCCTGCTAGTAGTTCAGGCTAATCAAGTACCCGTCCAGGCCGTTTGGGCATGGACGAGCATGCTTCCAGTTGCGACGCATCAGCTGGGTGAGCTGATGCCGCTCGCGAGCCACTGACTGGTGAAGCCCAGAATAAGGTTCTTCGACCAGTCAGCGACCATTAGAAAATGCGGTAACAGCGTAGATTGCTGCCACCAGGGATCCTGTTGCACCGGTGCCAGGCTAAGCAGGCCGACCAGCAGCACAACCAGCAGCGCACCACGGGCGGCGCCAAAGGCCATGCCCAGCACGCGGTCAGTGCCGTCCATACCGGTAACCCTGACCAGTTCGCCGATCAGGAAATTGATCAAGGCACCCACCAGCAAGGTGGCGATGAAGAGAATGGCGCATGCGGCGATGATGCGCGCCGAAGGCATTTCGATGAATTCAGTGAGGTGCAGCGACAAGGCGCCGCCGAAGGTCCAGGCAACAACACCTGCGACTATCCAGGTCAGGAGCGAGAGGGCTTCCTTGACGAAGCCCCGACTCAAACTGACCAGACTGGAAACGGCGATGATGGCGATTATCGTCCAATCGACCCAGGTGAATGCCACGATGCGGCCCACAAACAGAAAAGGCGCTGCATTTTAGCAGAGCCCTTCCACTCCGGTAACCCGCGGAGCAGAAAGGGCTCGATTAACCTGCTCTATCAGGTCTTTTCCGGCTGGAAACGGACGATGAAGCCGTTCAGCTTCTGCTGACGGGAGAGCTGGTCGCGCAGGCGATTGGCCTCGGCACGCTCGATTACCGGGCCGACGAACACTCGGTTCATGCCCTCCACGCTGCGGATGTAGGCGTTATAGCCCTGGGTACGCAGGTTCTTCTGCAGGTTCTCGGCACTGGCGCGACTGGACAGGCTGGCGAGCTGGATCGACCAACTGACCGGCAAGCCATTGAGATCCAGACGCTTCTCTTCGGCCTTGACCGCCGCAATGGGAGCAGCCGGCACGGGCACCGGTGTCTTAGCCTGAGCTGGTGCCGCAGGTTGCGGCTGCGCAGGAACCGGAACGGCAGGTGCGGTCGGTTGGGCGGGCGCTGTCGGTGCGGCCTCCTCGGCCGGAGGCATAGCCGAAGCGAGTGCGTCGTCGACAGGCTCCAGCGGCGGCACAGGCTCCTGAGGCAGAGCTTGCGGCTCCGGCACCTGGACCTGCTCGAGCTCCACCGGCGGCATTTCCGGCGCCTTCGGCATGGGCGGAGCCTCGACCACCACCTGGCGCATCTCGTCCTCGCGACTGAACAGCATGGGCAGGAAGATCACCGCCAGCGCCACCAGCACCAGAGCGCCGACGATACGTTGCTTGAGTCCCTTGTCCATTACAGCCATTTCCCCTACTCCCCCGCTGCTTGGTTATCCAGCCAGCTCAGCGCCTCAGCCACACTGTAGAACGAACCGAACACCAGAATCTCGTCGTCCGGTGACGCCCGCTCACACTGCGCCTCGAGAGCTGCGGCGATATTTTCGTGGACACTGACGCTTGCGTGAAGGTTCGTCAATGCCGCCTGCAGTTCCGATGCGGGACGGCTACGCGGGGTGGGCAATGGCGCCACAGCCCAGTGGGCCAGTCGCGCGCTCAGGGGGCCAAGAACGCCGGGAAGATCCTTGTCGGAAAGCAGACCGAAAACAGCCAGGTGGTTGCCGGCAACCGGGCGGGCAGCGAGGCGTGCCGCCAAGTACTCGGCCGCATGGGGGTTATGACCGACATCCAGCAGCAGGGAAACCCTCTTGCCGTGCCAGTCGAGGTTGCGGCGATCCAGTCTTCCGGTGACCCGCGTACCGATCAGCGCGGCCTGGAGGGCTTCCGGCTGCCAGGGCATGCCCAGCAGCGCATAGGCCTGAAGTGCCAGAGCGGCGTTTTCCATAGGCAAGTCGAGCAGAGGCAGATCATGCAGTTCCAGCACCTGCCCGGAAGCGCAGGTACCACGCCAGTGCCAACCGCCATCGCCCTGCGCCAGGTCGAATTCTCTTCCGCGCAAGAACAGCGGCGCGGCAAGCGCATGCGCCTGGTCCAACAGCGGTTGAGGCGGGTCCAGATCGCCACACAGGGCCGGCTTGCCCGCGCGGAAAATGCCTGCTTTCTCGAAGGCCACGCTTTCCCGTGTGTCGCCGAGCCAGTCCGCGTGATCCAGGCCGATGCTGGTCACCAGAGCGAGATCGGCATCCACCAGATTCACTGCGTCCAGGCGACCGCCAAGGCCAACTTCCAACACCACGGCATCGAGGCTTGCATGCTGGAACAACCAAAAGGCTGCCAGGGTGCCCATTTCGAAATAAGTAAGAGAGATTTCGCCGCGCGCGGCTTCTACCGCGGCGAACGCATTGCAGAGCGCCTGATCGGTAGCCTCCTGGCCGTTCAACTGGACGCGCTCGTTGTAACGCAGCAAGTGCGGCGAGCTGTACACACCAACCCTGAGCCCTTGAGCGCGCAATAGCGCGGCCAGGAAAGCGCAAGTGGAACCCTTGCCGTTAGTGCCGGTGACCGTGATCACTTTCGGAGCCGGCCGGGTCAGGCCCAGCCGTTCGGCAACTTCGCGGCTACGCTCCAACCCCATGTCAATGGCTGTGGGGTGGAGCTGTTCAAGATAGGAAAGCCAGTCGGCAAGGGTTTTCTGGGTCATGCGATAGCCGGGGAAGGTAGACGCAGCATCTGCGCCAGCAGCCGACCAAGGCGCTCTCGCAGCTCTGCGCGTGGGATGATCATGTCGATGGCGCCGTGCTCCAGCAGGAACTCGCTGCGCTGGAAGCCTTCCGGCAGCTTCTCGCGCACGGTCTGCTCGATCACGCGCGGACCGGCAAAGCCGATCAGGGCGCGCGGCTCGCCGACGATCACGTCGCCAAGCATCGCCAGACTGGCCGAAACGCCACCGTAGACCGGGTCGGTCAGTACGGAAATGAAGGGGATGCCCTCTTCACGCAGGCGGGCCAGGACTGCGGAGGTCTTGGCCATCTGCATCAGAGAAATCAGGGCTTCCTGCATCCGCGCACCACCGGAGGCGGAGAAGCAGACCAGCGGGCAACGCTTTTCCAGGGCAACGTTGGCGGCGCGAACGAAGCGCTCACCGACGACGGCCCCCATCGAGCCCCCCATGAAGGAAAACTCGAAGGCGCAAGCCACGATCGGCATCTTGTGCAGGGTGCCGCTCATCGCAATCAGCGCATCTTTCTCGCCGGTATCTTTCTGGGCGGCTACCAGGCGGTCCTTGTACTTCTTGCTGTCACGGAACTTCAGGCGATCTACCGGTTCCAGGTCAGCCCCGATCTCTTCGCGACCTTCCGGGTCCAGGAAGATGTTCAGGCGAGTGCGCGCGTCGATGCGCATGTGGTGGTTGCACTTAGGGCAGACGTCCAGCGTCTTTTCCAGCTCGGGCTTGTAAAGCACCGCCTCGCAGGACGGGCACTTGTGCCAGAGGCCTTCCGGAACGGAGCTCTTCTTCACCTCGGAACGCATGATCGAAGGGATCAGCTTGTCTACCAGCCAGTTGCTCATGCTCTAGTTCTCCACAGCTTTCAGGCCCGAACACGCGCTAGCGGTTCATAGCCCCGCGCATGTCCTTGAGCGAATTCATGGTTGCGACCCCGGCACTCAGCATGTAACCGGGGATCACCCTGGTGATGGCCTCACCACCACCCTCTAAAAAAACAGGCCCGATCGACGCAGCCTTGCCGCGTGACCCGACAGGCTTCGCCTGACTGGGCAACTCGGTTATGGACGGCAGCGACGCGCTGTCCGTCACATATGCAGGAGACGCGCCAGCAAGCAAATACGCGAAATCTTCCGCGATCTGCATGTCAGGCACGTGCCCGTTGGATGAAGGCTTGAATCTTTGCTGCGTCCTTGATGCCCTTGCTGGCCTCGACGCCACCGCTGACATCCACGGCATAAGGGCAAACCTGGCGCACCGCTTCGCCGATATTCTCGGGGGTCAGACCGCCAGCGAGAATCACCGGCTTTGCCGCATTCCGGGGCACCAGGCTCCAGTCAAAGGCTTCGCCGGTGCCACCAGGGGTGCCCGCGACATAGGTGTCGAGCAGAACACCGGATGCGTCGGGGTAGCGTGCGATCGCCGCCGCAACATCATCACCCGGCTTGACCCGCAGCGCCTTGATGTAGGGGCGACCGTAGCCCGCGCAGTCCGCCGGGCTTTCATCTCCGTGGAACTGCAACAGGTCAAGGGACACCACTTCCAGCAACTGCTTCAGCTCAGCCCGCGGCATGTCGACGAAGAGCCCGACAGTAGTCACGAATGGCGGCAGCGCAGCGATGATGGCACCCGCCTGGGCAGAAGTTACGGCGCGCGGACTCTTGGCGTAGAACACAAAACCTATGGCATCCGCCCCGGCAGCAACCGCAGCCAGGGCGTCCTCGATTCGGGTAATACCGCAGATTTTGATGCGAACGGCTGACAAGATGCGGGCACCTGAAGGCTAAAGACCACGGATGTTAACAAAGGCCTGACGCAGCGTCAGCCCGCGCAATCCGGCAAACCGGAAAGAAAGTGCGGCCCCAGGTAACGCTGGGGGAGCTCGAACTCTTCGGGGTACTCGACACGCACCAGATAGAGCCCATAGGGATGCGCTGTCACGCCGCCCTCCCGACGGATCCGCCCCTCCAGCACCTGCTCCGCCCACTCCGCCGGCTGCTCGCCGGCACCGATGGTCATCAGCACCCCGGCGATATTGCGCACCATGTGGTGGAGGAATGCATTGGCGCGGATATCGAGCACGATCAGGCGTCCGTGCTCAATCAGCTCAAGGTGATGCACCGTCTTGATCGGCGATTTCGCCTGGCACTGTCTGGCGCGAAACGCACTGAAGTCATGGGTTCCCACCAGGCAGCGCGAAGCCTCGCGCATACGCTGGACATCCAGGGGGCGGTGGTTCCAGGTCACTTCCTCAGCCATGTGCGCCGGACGAATCTCGTCGTTGTAGATCACATAGCGATAGCGCCGGGCCATGGCGCTGAAGCGGGCATCGAAATTCTTCGGCATCTCCCGCGCCCAGGTAACACTGATATCCGGCGGCAGGTTCGCGTTAGCCCCCATCACCCAGGAGAGCGCAGACCTCGAGACGGGTGTATCGAAGTGCACGACCTGGCCACTGGCATGAACCATGGCGTCGGTACGTCCGGCGCAGGAGAGTGTCACCGGGGCACCACCCGCCACACGGCAAAGGGCTTTCTCCAGCGCGCCCTGGATAGAAGGAACCCCGTCGATCTGGCGCTGGAAGCCGCGATATCGCGAACCCTTGTATTCAACGCCAAGGGCAATTCTGTAAATGCCAGCGGCAGCCGAATTGGCTGCCGCTGCGGGTACTACATCTGTCATCTATCAGCTGAGTCGTGCGATCAGTTCGCGCGCTTCCTGTTGCTGGGTGTCACTACCCTCGGACAGCACCTCGTCGAGGATGTCGCGAGCGCCTTCAGTGTCACCCATGTCGATATAGGCACGAGCCAAATCCAGTTTGGTCGCGGTTTCGTCGGTACCGGAGAGGAAATCGAAGTCGTCCTCCTCGCCCAGCCCCAGGCCGAGGTCTGCCGTCTCATCTTCCAGTACGGCAACCGGCTCGGGTTCCGGCGCCTTCTGCAGACTGTCGGAGAGCTGATCCAGCTCGGCGGTCACTTCGTCCAGTTGCGCGGCAAAGCTGTCATTGTCAGCCAGCGGCTCGGCAATCGGCTCGTCGGGCAACGAGAGGTCGAAATCAGCCGGCAGACCGAGCAGACCTTCGCTTTCCTTTTCTGCTAACGGAGCGGGTGCTTCGGCAGTCAGCGGCGTGTCGAGGTCACTGTCCAAACTCAGCAGGAAATCTTCCTCATCGGCCGTCGCCGGCTGGGTAGTCGGCTCCAGATCCAGGCTGAAGTCAGCCAAGTCGTCGCTGAGTTCCAGACTCTCGTCGCCAGTCAGCAGTTCGTCGCTACCACCGATATCCAGATCGAAATCCAGATCGCTTTCGGCCTTGACCGGCGCGGCTGGGAGGTCGAGCTCCAGATCGTCCAGCCCCAGATCATCGACCGGAGCTGCAGCCGGCTGGATGACGGTCGGTTTTTCGTCTGCAAGCTCCAGATCGAGGTCGGAATCCAGATCATCCAGACTGAGGTCGAATGCGTCGTCCAGATCAGCGCT
The DNA here is from genome assembly GCF_036328175.1 of Pseudomonas sp. JS3066. NCBI lineage: Bacteria > Pseudomonadati > Pseudomonadota > Gammaproteobacteria > Pseudomonadales > Pseudomonadaceae > Pseudomonas > Pseudomonas sp. JS3066. The sequence goes on along the minus strand of NZ_CP143312.1, from coordinate 1,631,734 downwards.
GCCAGCTGTCGGCGCGTTTGCCGGAACATCGTCGAGGGTCAGGTCATCGAGACTGAAGCTATCGAGATCGTCTGCCGCAGCCAGCCCCGCAGCCGCACTGGCTGCTACGGCGGCAACGGCCATGGCTGGGTACTTGCCTTTCAGTTGCTCGATTTCGCCGTTCGCGCCGCCAATTTCGCGGAGCTCGCTTTCCTGGCGCGCAAAACCTTCGCGATCTCCCAGTTCGGCATAGACCTCCATCAGCTTGAGGCGAAGATCGCTGCGATGCGGCTCATCATTGATGGCGTTCTGCAACAGCTCGCCAGCCTGGTTGAAGCGGCCGTAGGCGATGTAAATGTCGGCCTCGCTGATCACGTCGCCAGTCTGCGCGGTGACACGCTCGTCGGCCTTGGCGGGAGCAGCATCCGGCGCGTCGGCAACCGCGGCGTCCAGATCCGGACTATCGAGGCCAGAGAAACCGTCGTCCTTCAGATCGAGATCACCGTCGAAACTGTTCTCGTCGTCCTGCGCGGCAAGACCGTTCTGCAGCTCGGCCTCTTTCAAGGCATTGCGGCGCGACAGCACCATCAGCAGAACCAGCAAGGCCACGAGCGCACTGCCACCCGCCAGGAGCAGCAGCATGGGGTTGGCAAGCACATCGTCGATGATGCTGGACTGCGGCGGTTCGACCACAGGCGCAGCCGGTGCGGTCTGCACAGGCTTGACTGGCGCGGCCGGCTTGGCGGGTTCCGCCGGTTTGGGCGGCTGCGCTGCGGCGGGTGCTGCAGGCTGGGCAGGTGCAGTCGGCTGGGTCGGTGCGATGGGCTGTGCCGGAGCGGCAGCTGCCGGTTGGGCCGGAGCAGCGGCTGCTGGAGCAGCAGGCTGGGCCGGGGCTGGCGTCGGATTCGCTGCCGCCGGTTGAGCAGGCTGTGCCGGCGCAGCGGCAGCCGGCTGGGCCGGAGTTGCGGCAGGCTGGGCCGGGGCTGCGGCTACCGCGGCGGGCGCGGCAGTTGCGGAGGCAGCAGGAGCCTGCTTGCCTTGGTTGGCCATGTTGGACTGCAGCTTCGCGAGCTGATCATCCTTGAGCTGAATCAGACGCTGCAGCTTGTCCATCTGGCTCTGCAGATCGGTCATGCGGCTCTTCAGCTCATCATTCTCGCGGCGAGTCGAATCCAGGCTCTCCTGGGTAACGGCCAGTTTGTCGCTGAGCGCCTTGCTTTCGCCGTTGGCGCCCTTGTCGCTGCCGCTGGAAGCCTTACCGCTCGCAGCGGAAACCAGGCGCAGACTGTCCTGGGTCTCAACTTTCTCCGGAGCGACGTCCGCGCTGCTGCGCTTGGTGGCGTCAAGCTGGCGCTTGCCCTCCCCGGCCAGACTGCGACCTTCGCTCCAGGCGGTGTTCTGCGCCTGTACCTGGGAAATAGCCTCGGCCTGGGTGCGGCTGGCAATCTGCTTTTCATCGGGCAGACGCAGTACCTGGCCGCTCTTCAGGCGGTTGATGTTGCCATCGACGAAGGCATCGGGGTTCAGATCCTGGATGGCCAGCATGGCCTGGTGCACCGAGCCACTGGCACGTGTGCGCTCAGCGATCTCCCAGAGGGTATCGCGGGATGTGGTGCGGTACTGGTCGGTTGGCGCCTTGGCCGCCGGCGCAGGAGCGGGGACAGGAGCCGGCGCTGGAGCACTGGGACGCGGCGCGACGCTGGAAGTTGCCGGGGCACTGCGAACTGGCGCTGGGGACGGGGCTACCGCGGGACGCGGAGCCGGAGCGGCAACCGGGATCTTCGGCGCGGCAGCGGCGGCAGCCTGCGGCGAGTAAAGCGGCGGATCGAGGAGCAGCGTGTACTCACGCAGGAGGCGGCCATTGGGCCAAAGCACCTCGACCAGGAAGTTCAGATAGGGTTCGCGGACCGGCTTGCTCGAAGTCACGCGGATAACGCTGCGACCGTTGGGCTTGACCACCGGGGTGAACTTGAGGTCCTGCAGGAAATACTGACGGTCGACACCCGCCTTGGAGAACTCCTCGGCCGATGCCAGGATCGGTTTGACCTCGGCCGACGCCAGGTCACGCACTTCCAGCAGCTCGATTTCCGCATCCAGTGGCTGGTTCAAGGAAGAACGCAGGGTGACTTCCCCGAGTCCCAGGGCGTTGGCCACACCCGAAGTCAGCGCGGATGCAGCCGCGATTGCCAGCACAAGTTTGCGAACCCGAACCATAGAGTGATTCCCTTGTTTTATCTTTTTTCTCGCTGCGCGAGAGGAGGGTCTTAAGTCGCTGCCTGCGCACGCCGAAACGGCGGCTCCCCATCAACGATAAGGCCAAGCCAGTATTGTCAAGCTAGAATATTTCTACAAATTTTCAGGTAAGTATCTTTGACAGATAGTGTTTTATCAACAACTCGGCCGACTGCACAGCATTGAGCGCAGCGCCTTTTCTTGCATTATCTGAAGCAATCCACAAATTGAGTTCGCACGGGTCATCCAACCCACCTCGAACCCGGCCTACATATACCGAATCCTGTCCTACGGCGTCGCCGACAGCGGTCGGATAATCACCTTCTTCTTCCACAAACTCGACGCTCGGCGCAATCCCGAGCCGCTCGCGCACCTTGGCGACATCCACCGGCTGCTCTGCCACGACCGATACTGCCAGGCTGTCTCCAAAGAAGACTGGTGCCAGGGCGCATGTGGCGGACACACGCAAATCCGGCTCGCCGAGCAACTGTTTGATCTCGCTCGCCAGGCGACGCTCCAGGGAGGCATGCCCTTCGGCATCCGGTGCACCGGCCTGAGCCAGGACGTTGAAGGCAATCTGGCGATCGAAAAAGCGCGGTTCCAGTGGTCGCGCATTGAGCAGCTCGGCTGTCTGGCGCGCCAACTCGGTTACGCCCTCACGGCCACGACAGGAAACCGCCAGGCTGGCCATCACGCTGATGCGCTGTGGCTTGAGCAGGTCCTTGAGCGGCGCCAGCACGCAGGCAAGCGCCACTGACGAGGCACTGGGGCTGCTCAACTGATAGGGCGCCGAGAGCGTATCGAGCAACTGCGGATTGGCTTCCGGAACCAGGCCAGGGGCCTTGACCGGATCGAGGGCCCCGGACAGATCGATCAGCGAGCATCCCGCGGACGTCGCGCGCGCAGCAAAGCTGCGGGTCACTGCCTCACCAGCCGCGAAGAAAGCCAGGCGCACCTGGGAGAAGTCGAAATCGGCCACATCCCGCACCCGCAGGTTGCGCCCTTTGAAAGGCAGCGATGAGCCGGCGGATTCGCCACTGGCAAGCAGATGAAGGTTTCCGACCGGAAAATCCCGCTCTTCGAGGAGCTGGACGAGGGTTTCGCCAACGGTGCCGGTGGCGCCGATCACGGCGATATCGAGGGTCTGGCTCATGGGGGGGGATACTTCTGGCGATGCGAGGAGCGGCACTTTAACCGTCACCCCGCACGCAGGCAATCGAGGGTCAGAGGGTGCCGACGAGCCTCATCGGCACCCTGCGATCCATCAACGCTCCAGCAGGATGCGCAGCATGCGGCGCAGCGGCTCGGCTGCGCCCCACAGCAGCTGGTCACCGACGGTGAAGGCGCCAAGGTACTGCGAGCCCATGTTGAGCTTGCGCAGACGGCCGACCGGAACGGTCAGGGTACCGGTCACGGCGGTCGGAGTGAGTTCGCGCATGCTGATTTCGCGCTGGTTCGGCACCAGCTTCACCCAGGGATTGTGCTGGCTGATCATGCCTTCGATATCGGCGATCGGCACATCCTTGTTCAGCTTGATGGTCAGTGCCTGGCTGTGGCAGCGCATAGCGCCGATGCGCACGCAGATGCCATCCACCGGGATCGGGCTCTTGAAGCGACCGAGGATCTTGTTGGTCTCGGCCTGGCCTTTCCACTCTTCGCGGCTCTGGCCGTTAGGCAGTTCCTTGTCGATCCACGGGATCAGGCTGCCGGACAGGGGCACACCGAAGTTCTCGGTAGGGAAATCTTCGCCGCGCATGGCTTCAGCCACTTTGCGATCGATGTCGAGGATGGCACTGGCCGGGTTGGCCAGATCGTCGGCCACCGCCGCATGGGTCGCGCCCATCTGCTTGATCAGTTCGCGCATGTTCTGCGCGCCGGCGCCGGAGGCAGCCTGGTAGGTCATGGCGCTCATCCACTCGACCAGGCCGGCTTCGAACAAGCCACCCAGAGCCATCAGCATCAGGCTGACGGTGCAGTTGCCGCCGATGTAGTTCTTGGTACCGGCGTCCAGTTGCTGGTCGATGACCCGGCGGTTTACCGGATCGAGCACAATCACCGCGTCATCCTGCATGCGCAGGCTGGAAGCAGCGTCGATCCAGTAGCCCTGCCAACCTGCTTCGCGCAGCTTGGGGAACACCTCGTTGGTGTAGTCGCCACCCTGGCAGGTCAGGATCACATCGAGGGTCTTCAGCTCGTCGATGCTGTAGGCGTCCTTCAGCGGGGCAATGTCCTTGCCGACCGCAGGGCCCTGGCCACCGACATTGGAAGTAGTGAAGAACACCGGCTCGATCAGGTCGAAATCCCGCTCTTCCAGCATTCGCTGCATGAGCACGGAACCCACCATGCCGCGCCAACCGATCAGACCTACACGCTTCATGACAACTACACCTTTCGTGAAAAAGTGGGCCGCTGGTATTCCAGCGGGCCCGACAGATTACAGATTCCGCAGTGCCGCGACCACAGCATCGCCCATTTCGCGGGTACCGACCTTGGTCGCACCAGCGGAGTAGATATCGCCCGTCCGCAGCCCCTGGTCCAGCACCAGGCTGACGGCCTTCTCGATGGCGTCGGCAGCAGCGGTCTGGTTGAAGCTGTAGCGGAGCATCATCGATACGGAAAGTATGGTCGCCAACGGGTTGGCGATGCCCTGGCCGGCGATATCCGGTGCCGACCCATGACAGGGTTCGTACATGCCCTTGTTGTTCGAGTCCAGCGAGGCGGAGGGCAGCATGCCGATGGACCCGGTGAGCATGGAAGCCTCATCCGACAGGATGTCGCCGAACATGTTGTCGGTGACCATGACGTCGAACTGCTTGGGTGCACGCACCAGTTGCATGGCGGCGTTGTCGACGTACATGTGGCTGAGCTCAACGTCCGGATAGTCCTTGGCCACCTCTTCGACGACTTCGCGCCACAGCTGGCTGGAAGCCAGGACGTTGGCCTTGTCCACCGAGCACAGCTTCTTGCCCCGCACGCGGGCCATGTCGAAGCCGACGCGCGCGATACGGCGAATTTCGCTTTCGCTATACGGCAGGGTGTCATAGGCCTGACGCTCGCCGTTTTCCAGAACACGCTGCTCGCGGGGCTGGCCGAAATAGATGCCGCCGGTCAGCTCGCGAACGATGAGGATATCCAGGCCGGCAACCACTTCCGGCTTGAGGCTGGAGGCCTCGGCCAGTTGCGGATAGAGGATGGCCGGACGCAGGTTGGCGAACAGGCCCAACTGCGAACGGATCTTCAGCAGACCGCGCTCCGGACGGATGTCGCGCTCGATCTTGTCCCATTTCGGGCCGCCCACGGCACCCAGCAGGACGGCATCGGCCTTGCGCGCACGCTCCAGTGTCTCGTCGGCCAGGGGTACGCCGTGCTTGTCGATGGCTGCGCCGCCGATGACATCCTCGGTCAGCTCGAAGCCCAGCTGGAACTTGTCATTGGCGACTTCCAGCACCTTGACCGCTTCGGCCATGATCTCCGGGCCAATACCGTCGCCAGGAAGAATCAGAATCTGCTTGCTCATGCTTTCCTCTCGTTAGGCGCACTCCGCGCCATGCAATTCGTTCTAGCGTTCGGCCCAGAGCACCACGACATCGGTGCTGAAGGAGCCGTCTGCCGCAATCTCGAAATACTCGCGAACCTCATCACCCACTGCTTTCTGCAGCGCCAGGATCGCCTCGCGGAACACCATCGGCGTGCGCATGCGCTCGACCCAGGAAGTGAACTCCAGTCGCAGCCGCTGGCGGGTATGGCTACGAGTCGCCAGGCCGGCCTCGGACACCTGGCGCAGCCACTCTGCGGGCGAATAGTTGCGCACATGGCTGGTATCGCGCAGCACTTCCACGGCCTGCAGGTGGGTATCCAGCAGTGGGCGCCCCGGCGAAGCGACGTCGATGAAGGCAGCTACGCCGCCCGGCGTCAGGACACGGCGCACCTCACGCAGGGCTACACCGACATCGCTCCAGTGGTGCGCCGAATAACGGCTGAAGACGAAATCGAAACTGGCGTCAGCGAAGGGCAGCATTTCGGCCGCCCCTTGCTGGGTAACCACATTACCGAACCCGCGTTGGGCAGCGGCACTCGCCACTACGTCAAGCATCTGCCCGGAGAGGTCGTACGCAACGACTTCGCCGACCAGCGGCGCTACATGAAAGGCCACATGGCCAGCACCGCAGCCGAGGTCCAGCACCCGCGCATCGCTTCGCCCATCCACTTCAGCCTGCAGCAGGGCGAACTCGGTGCCCTGGGCATGTACGGCACTGCTCAGGTAGGCAGCGGCCTGCTCACCGAACTGACTCTGGACGACCTGCGCATGGGCCTTATCGTTCACTTCGTGCTCCTGGATATCAGGCGTCGCGGAACAACCAGGGGTTGCCCTGGCGGTAATTGCCTTCGAAGGCCTTGATCGCTTCGGCGTCCTGCAGGGTCAGGCCGATATCGTCCAGGCCATTGAGCAGGCAGTGCTTGCGGAAGGCGTCCACTTCGAAGCTGTACTGCTTGCCATCCGGGCGGGTGACTGTCTGCGCGGCAAGGTCAACGGTGAGCTGGTAGCCCTCGGCGGCCTCGCACTGTTGGAAGAGTTCATCGACTTCCTCGTCCTTCAGGATGATCGGCAGCAGACCGTTCTTGAAGCTGTTGTTGAAGAAGATGTCGGCGTAGCTCGGCGCGATGATCGCGCGGAATCCGTACTCGTCGAGCGCCCAGGGTGCGTGCTCGCGAGAGGAGCCGCAGCCGAAGTTCTCACGGGCCAGGAGCACGCTGGCGCCCTGGTAACGCGGGAAGTTCAGCACGAAGTCGTGGTTCAACGGACGCTTGGAGTTGTCCTGGTTCGGCTGCCCCACATCCAGGTAGCGCCACTCATCGAACAGGTTGGGGCCGAAGCCGGTGCGCTTGATCGACTTGAGGAACTGCTTGGGAATGATCTGATCGGTGTCGACGTTGGCGCGATCCAGCGGAGCGACGAGACCGGTGTGTTGGGTAAAGGCTTTCATCTCGACTCTCCTTCCTTACTTGAGCAACTCGCGAACATCGACGAAACGGCCGGTCACCGCGGCAGCGGCTGCCATGGCGGGGCTGACCAGGTGGGTACGGCCACCAGCGCCCTGACGCCCCTCGAAGTTGCGGTTGGAGGTGGATGCGCAATGCTCGCCACTCTCCAGGCGATCCGGGTTCATCGCCAGGCACATGGAGCAGCCCGGCTCGCGCCACTCGAACCCCGCCTCAAGGAAGATCTTGTCCAGGCCTTCCTGTTCGGCCTGCTGCTTGACCAGGCCGGAGCCCGGCACCACCAGCGCCTGTTTGACGGTGGCAGCGACCTTGCGGCCCTTGGCCACTTCAGCGGCGGCGCGCAGGTCTTCGATACGCGAGTTGGTGCAGGAACCGATAAATACGCGGTCCAGCTGGATATCGGTGATCGCCTGGTTGGCGGCGAGCCCCATGTATTTCAGGGCGCGCTCAATGGAACCGCGCTTGACCGGATCAGCTTCAGCGGCTGGATCCGGCACGCGCTGATCGACCGGCAGCACCATTTCTGGCGAAGTGCCCCAGCTCACCTGCGGCTTTATGTCTTCGGCGCGCAGCTCGACCACGGTGTCGAAATGCGCATCAGCGTCGGAAACCAGGTCACGCCAGGCAGCCACGGCATTGTCCCAATTAACACCTTTCGGCGCGAACGGGCGACCTTCGACATAAGCGATGGTCTTTTCGTCCACGGCCACCAGGCCGACGCGGGCACCGGCCTCGATGGACATGTTGCAGATGGTCATGCGGCCTTCGACGGACAGGTCACGGATGGCGCTGCCGGCGAACTCCAGGGCATGGCCGTTGCCGCCAGCGGTGCCAATCTTGCCGATCACGGCGAGCACGATGTCCTTGGCAGTGACGCCGGCGGGCAGCTTGCCCTCCACGCGTACCTGCATGTTCTTCATCTTTTTCGCCACCAGGCACTGGGTGGCCAGCACGTGCTCGACCTCTGAGGTGCCGATGCCGTGGGCCAGCGCGCCGAAAGCGCCGTGGGTGGAGGTGTGCGAGTCGCCGCAGACCACGGTCATGCCCGGCAGAGTGGCGCCTTGCTCCGGGCCTACCACGTGGACGATGCCTTGGCGCACGTCGTTCATCTTGAACTCGAGGATGCCGAAGTCATCGCAGTTCTCGTCCAGGGTCTTGACCTGGATGCGCGACACTTCGTCGGCGATGGCTTCGAGGCCACCCTGGCGCTCGGCGCGGGTGGTCGGCACGTTATGGTCGGGAGTCGCGATGTTGGCGTCGATGCGCCACGGCTTGCGGCCCGCCAGACGCAGCCCTTCGAAGGCCTGCGGCGAGGTCACTTCGTGAAGGATGTGACGATCGATGTAGATCAGCGACGAACCATCGTCGCGGCGCTTCACCTCGTGTGCATCCCAGAGCTTGTCGTAGAGCGTCTTGCCGGCCATCGTCAGGTCCTCGTCAGCTTGTTTCTGTGCGCAGGGGTCGAAAAGCCCCTTTTGCTTGTGGGGACGATCGTAGGGGCTTGCATCGAATAACTCAAATTCATATTTTTTATTTAAAGCATTCCATCAAGGAATGCGGATACTACCGGCGCCAGCAACCCACGGAGTCCAGATATGGATTTGGCCAGCCTCAATGCTTTCATCGCCATCGCCGAGACCGGCAGCTTCTCTGAAGCGGGTGAGCGCCTGCACCTGACCCAGCCTGCGGTGAGCAAGCGCATCGCCTCGCTGGAACAGCAACTCAGCGTGCGTCTGTTCGACCGCCTGGGTCGCGAAGTGAGCCTGACCGAGGCCGGGCGCGCCCTACTCCCGCGTGCCTACCAGATCCTCAACGTGCTGGACGACACTCGCCGCGCGCTGAGCAACCTTTCCGGTGACATCAGCGGCCGCCTGACGCTGGCCACCAGCCACCACATCGGCCTGCACCGACTGCCGCCTTTGCTACGCGCCTTTACCCGCGCCTATCCGCAAGTCGCCCTGGACATCCAGTTCCTCGACTCGGAAGTGGCCTATGAGGAAATCCTCCACGGCCGAGTGGAGCTGGCCGTGATCACCCTCGCACCTGAAACCGCATTGCCCGTGCAGGCGGTGCCGGTCTGGAACGACCCGCTGGATTTCGTCGCAGCGCCGGAACATCCGCTGGCCCGCGACAAGACCATCTTCCTTCCGGACGTAGCACGACATCCGGCGGTATTCCCGGGCGGCAACACCTTCACTCACCACATCGTCCGCCGCATGTTCGAGGCCGAAGGCCTGATGCCGAACATCGCCATGAGCACCAACTACATGGAAACCATCAAGATGATGGTTTCCATCGGCATCGCCTGGAGCGTGCTGCCGCGTACCATGCTTGACGACTCCGTGGTACGTCTGCCCCTGCAGGACATCCAGCTTTCACGCCAGCTCGGCTACATCCTGCACACCGAGCGCACGCTCTCCAACGCCGCCAAAGCCTTCATGGCGCTGCTGGATGCGCAACGCGACGACCTTGCGTATCTGTGAAGGCAAAGGATAAGTTGACGCGCACAGCATAAGAAAAGGGTCGGGAAAGCGTCAGGGGCGTCCCTGCAGTTCACCGACCCGAACATCTGCCCTATCGCCGGAAAGGGGCGCGCATGCGCAAAGCCAGTGAGCCGAATCCTCCATTCCCCCATATTCCTGCCCTTGACCCTGTCGCATTCGAGCAATCCTGGCAGGACGCCACCAGCCTGCTCGCAGCGCTGAACGGCGCCCGACTTGGCGCCTGGTCGTGGGATATCGATACCGGCCAGGTCAGCTGGTCACGAGGTGCCCAGGCACTATTCGGGCTGGACCCGCGCCAGCCGCTCAGCGAACCCGTTGATTACATACAACTGATTCCCGAAGACGATCGCGTCGAAGTGCTGCGCCTGTTCCAGGAAGCTCTCGCCGGGCGCCAGGCGGAACGCGCTATGCGCCACCGCATCCGTTGGCCCGACGGCAGCCTGCACTGGCTGGAAATCAATGGCAGTCTGCAACCCCAAGGTAACGGGAAACGTCGCATGGTTGGCGTCATCAGGGACGTCACACAACAGCAGCAACGCGCCCAGGAACTGGTCAACTCGAGACAACGCTACTCGAGCCTCTTTCACCTGAGTCCGGACGTGGTGCTACTGGTTCGCCTCAGCGACAGCCGGATTGTCGAAGCCAACCAGCATTTCGAGGACGTGCTGGGTTGGCCGGTGAGCGAAACCATTGGCCGTACCACCCTGGACCTGGGCATCTGGGAGGATCTCAGCCAGCGCGAATGGTTGCATTGCAATGCCCGTGGCAGCAGCTCGCCGGTTGCACAGGAAGTGAAGCTGCGCACCCGCAGCGGCCGCATCCTCGATGGCCTGCTCTCGAGCCAATACGTCGAACTGGAAGGCGAGCCGTACCTCATCAGCACCTTCCTCGACACCACCGAACGCAAGCGCGCGGAGAATGCGCTGCGCATCAGCGAAGAGAAGTTCGCCAAAGCCTTCCGCAGCACGCCAGAAGCCGTGGTGATAACCGATCGCGCCAGTGGCCTGTTCCTGGAGATCAATGTCGGCTTCGAGCGTCAGTTCGGCTGGAGCCAGGAAGAAACCATCGGCCACAGCTCCCTGGAACTGGGTATCTGGGAAGACCCGGCGCAACGTCATGCAATGCTCGAAACCCTGCAGCGCGACGGCCGCCTCGATGAACTGGAAGTGAATCTCAGGCGACGGGATGGCAGCCATGCCATCTGCCTGCTTTACGGCGAGGAGATCGAACTGAATGGCCGCACCTGCCTGGTGCTGACCGTCCGCGACGTCACCCGCCAGCGTGCCCAGGAACAGGCCCTCAAGGACAGCCAGGAGCGCCTCAACCTGGCGCTCGAATCCGCCGACCTGGGCACCTGGGACTGGCACATCACCAACGGCACCCTGTACGGCTCGGCCCGCGCATCGGCCCTGCACGGCCTGGCCAAGGAACCCTTCGAAGGCGAGTTTCGTGACTTCTTCGTATGCGTACCGGAAGAAGACCGCCAGAGCATGCGCCGTGCCTACCAGGGACTTCTGGAGGGTCACGAGAACGACTACCAGGTGACCTATCGCACACGTTTCGCCGACGGCGAAGTGCATTACCTGGAGAGCACCGCCAAGCTTTATCGCGACGAGCTGGGCCGGCCACAGCGGATGACCGGCATCCTCATGGACATCAGCGAACGGGTCCGCCGCGAGCAACGCCTGGCGGCCTCGGAAGAGAAGTTCGTCACCCTGTTCCAGGCCAGCCCCGACCCCATTTGCGTTTCGCGAATCCGCGACGGGTTGTTCATCGAGATCAACCCGAGCTTCAGCGAGGTGTTCGGCTGGCAGCCTGAGCAGATCGTCGGCCGCAGCGCTCCGGACATTCAATTCTGGGCAGACCCGGAGCAGCGCTCGAGCCTGTTCGGCCAGTTGCTGCGCGACCAGGGCCTGGACAACGTGGAAGCGCGCTTCCTGACCCGCGATGGCCGCCTGTTGACGTGCGTGGTCTCCAGCCGCTTCATACGCGTCGAACGCCAGCTTTGCATCACCACGACCTTCCGGGACATCACCGCGCGCCAACAGGCTGAGGCCGCACTCAAGGCCAGCCAGGAGAAGTTCGCCAAGGCATTCCACTCCAGCCCCGACGCCATCACCATCACCGAGCGCGAATCCGGCCGCTACATCGAGGTCAACGAAGGTTTCAGCCGCCTGACCGGCTACCGTGCCGACGAGGTGTTGGGCCGCACCGTCAGCGAAATGAACATCTGGGCCGATCCAGCAGAACGCGAGCACCTGATTGAACTGATCACACGCAATGGCCGCGTCCACCACCTGGAGATGCTGGGCCAGCACCGCGATGGCAGCCAGAAGGTGGTGGAAGTCTCGGTGGAGCAGATCGAGCTGGACGGCACGCCCTGCCTGCTGCTGACTGCACGGGACATCAGTGCGCTCAAGGACGCCCAGGCACAGATCCAGCACCTGGCCTACCACGATCCGCTGACCAACCTGCCCAACCGTGCCCTGCTAACCGATCGCCTGACCCAGCAGATCGCCTTGCTGCAGCGCCACCACATGCGTGGCGCCCTGCTCTTCCTCGACCTCGACCACTTCAAGCACATCAACGACTCGCTCGGCCACCCCGTCGGCGATGCCGTACTGATGATGGTCACGGCCCGCCTGGAAGCCAGTGTGCGACTGGAAGACACCGTAGCGCGCCTGGGCGGCGACGAGTTCGTGGTGCTGCTCACCGGACTCGAAGGCAAGCGGTCGGAAGTCACCCGGCAGGTTCGCGAGATCGCCGACAAGCTGCGCAAGCTGCTGGCTGAACCCATGCTGCTCGACGGACACCGTCTCCAGGTCACTCCCAGTATCGGCATCGCCCTGATCCCGGACCACGGGGCCAGCCCGGCGGATCTGCTCAAACGTGCCGACATCGCTCTCTATCGCGCCAAGGATTCCGGACGGAACGCCATCCAGATTTTCCGCAGCACCATGCAGGAAGCAGCCAGCGAACGTTTGCGCCTGGAGAACGACCTGCGCCAGGCCTTGGCCCGCGGGGAGTTCGAGTTGCATTTCCAGCCCCAGGTGGATGCCCGCAACAACCGCGTGGTAGGGGCAGAAGCCTTGCTCCGCTGGCAGCATCCGACATTGGGCCAGCAGTCGCCCGGCCAGTTCATCCAGGTACTGGAGGAAAGCGGCCTGATCCTCGAAGTGGGTGCCTGGGTACTGGATGAAGCGTGCAACGCCTGCGAGCAGCTGACGGCCGAGGGCCTGGTCGAAGCCGGTGAATTCAGCCTGTGCGTGAATATCAGCCCACGGCAGTTCCGCCAGAGCGATTTCGTCGAGCGGGTCGAACGCAGCCTGCAACGGAGCCAGTTACCTGCCCAGCTACTGAAACTGGAGGTCACCGAGGGCATCGTCATCCAGAACATCGAGGACACCATTGGCAAGATGCGACGCCTGAAGAAGCTCGGTACCAGCTTCGCGATGGATGACTTCGGCACCGGGTACTCGTCCCTGACCTACCTGAAGCGGTTACCGGTCGACGCGCTCAAAATCGATCAGTCATTCGTTCGCGACGCCACCCAGGACCCCAACGACGCCGAAATCATCCGTGCGATTGTCGCCATGGCACGCAGCCTGGGGCTGGAAATTATCGCCGAGGGGGTGGAACGCGACGAACAATTGGCATTCCTCGAGCAACAGGGCTGTCACCTGTACCAGGGCTACCTGTACAGCAAGCCGGTGCCGCTGTCGGAGTTCCGCGCGCTACTGGCCCACAGCCAGCAACGACCTCCGCCCGCCTGAAACCAGGCATGAAAAAGGGCGCCCGTAGGCGCCCTCTTCCTTTCAGGGTGATGCCAGGAGATCAGTTCTCCAGCACTGCGTGCTGCCCGTTGATCGGAATGCGCTTGGCCTTGGCCTCTTCTGGCACCACGCGCACCAGGTCGATGTTCAGCAAGCCATTCTGCAGGCCAGCATTCCTGACTTCGATGTGGTCGGCCAGGCGGAAGGACAGCTTGAAGGCACGCTGGGCGATGCCATGGTGCAGATAGGTGACGGATTCGTCGCTCTTCTCACGCTTGCCGCCACCCACTGTCAGCACGCCGCGCTCGACCTGGAGCTCCAGGTCTTCTTCCTGGAAGCCGGCCACGGCGATGACGATACGGTACTGGTCGTCACCGTGCTTTTCGACGTTGTAGGGCGGATAGGTGCTGCCACTTTCATTGCGCAGGGCGGATTCGAACAGGTCATTGAAACGGTCGAAGCCCACGGAATGACGGAACAGAGGGGCGAGGGAAAATGCAGTGCTCATGAAAATCTCCTGAATAATCAGCAAGTGGTTCAAGTGCGGGACCCGACTTCGGCGTCCCGCAGTACCCTAGATAAGGACAGCCGAAAGCATTTCAAGCCCCCAAGGAAATCCCATGCAGAAAGTCATGCTGATCACTGGTGCTGGCCGTGGCATCGGTGCCGCCACGGCCCGCCTCGCCGCACAACGCGGCTACGCCCTGGGCATCAACTATCGACAGCAGCGGGAAGCGGCTGAAACCCTGGCACGCGAAATCGAATCCGCTGGCGGCCGTGCGCTTCCCCTGTGCGCGGATGTCGGTGATGAATCCCAGGTACTGGAAATGTTCGACCGCCTGGACCGAGAGTTCGGGCGGCTGGATGTGCTGGTCAACAACGCCGGTATGCTGGAGCGCCAGATGCGCTTGGAGGATATGGACGTGGCTCGCTTCGAGCGGGTGCTGCGGGCCAATGTAGTGGGCAGCTTTCTCTGCGCCCGGGAAGCCATCAAGCGCATGTCGACCCGGCATGGCGGCCAGGGCGGCGCCATCGTCAACCTGTCGTCCATCGCCGCGCGCATTGGTGCTCCCAACGAGTACATCGACTACGCCGCCGCCAAGGGGGCCATCGACAGCATGACCCTGGGGCTGGCCAAGGAACTGGCGGGAGAAGGGATTCGCGTCAACGCAGTGCGCCCTGGAGTGATCCACACCGAGATCCATGCCAGCGGCGGCGAACCGGACCGTGTCGAGCGCGTGCGCCAGTCGGTGCCCATGGGGAGAGGCGGTGAAGCGGAGGAAGTGGCTACAGCGATCCTCTGGCTGGCCAGCGAGGAAGCGTCCTATACCAGCGGCAGCTTCCTCGATGTCTCGGGCGGCCGCTGAGGCTCAGACGGCTTCAGCCCACTCTCTCTGCAGGTCCGGAACTCCGAGCAAGGCGTCGATTTGGGCGCAGTCATTCTCCCGGCGAACCTCTGCGAACAACGCGACCGCCTCGGGATAGCTGCGGGTGAGCATGCCCAGCCATTGCTTCAGGCGCCCCGGCGCATAGCGCGGAGCCAGCTTGCGCCTGGCCTGGAGCCAGAAGTCCTGGAGCATCGGCTGAAGCTCCGCCCAGGTCATTTCCACCACCGGCTCTCCGGCGCGCACTGCCGCAATCTGTCGAGCCAGGTCGGGTCGCGACACAAGACCTCGGCCAAGCATGATGTCTTCCACCCCGCTCACTTCGCGACAGCGGCGCCAGTCAGCCAGGGTCCAGACCTCGCCATTGGCGAAGACCGGCACCTTGACCGCATCCTGCACCCGCGCCACCCACTCCCAGTGCGCTGGAGGCTTGTAGCCTTCGACCTTGGTTCGCGCGTGCACCACGATCTGCTGGGCACCGCCATCGGCCAGAGCGCGCGCGCAATCCAGGGCGCCGTCGGGGCTGTCGAAACCGAGACGCATCTTCGCTGTCACCGGGATATCCGTGGGCACGGCGCGGCGCACTTCGCAAACGATGGCATGGAGCAGTTCGGGCTCCTTGAGCAGGACCGCACCGCCCCGCGATTTGTTCACGGTTTTGGCCGGGCAGCCGAAATTGAGGTCGATCACCGGTGCCCCAAGCTCGCAGGCAAAGGCTGCGTTATCCGCCAGGCAGACCGGATCGGAACCCAGCAATTGCACGCGCATGGGCGTACCGGCGCGGGTGCGCGCGCCATCGGCCAGCTCGGGGGCCAACTTTTCGAAGGTACTGGCCGCCAACAGACGGTCGCAAACCCGGATGAATTCGGTCACGCACCAGTCGATGCCACCGACACGGGTCAGCACATCGCGAAGGATTTCGTCGACCAGCCCTTCCATCGGGGCCAGGGCGATTTGCATGGATTACAGGCTCACAGGAAAAAGGCGCGTAGTTTACGCAGCATGACGGACGGCGAATATCCCGGGGAGCATCCGGCTGGACTGGTGGTCGAACTTTCACCGATTCAGCGCAGGAGAAACGCCACGATGAATTCGCTCGTACCCGTCCTTGCCGCACTCACGCTGGCCGCCACGGCAGTTTTCGCCGCCAGCGAGGCGATTATGTCACCTGCGCTGCAACCGGCGCCGGACGCCATCGGCGAGCTTCTGGTCAGTCGTGACGAGAACACCCCGAACGCATGCGACATCGACCTTTACGTACAGAACGAACTCGTGGCGAAAATAGCGCCGGGCCAGTCGGTGAGTATCCCGGTACCTGCAGGCGAGGTCGCGCTGAGAGTGGCGCAGAACGGGGCCGGCTACTGCTCCGGGCTGCTTGCCGGCGACCCGCAGTCGGCCATCTTCCAGCCTGGCGAAGTCCGTCATTTTCGTATCGTGCAGAACCAGCACGAGGTGCTCCTCGCTCCGGCGGCGGACTGAGCTTCAGAGTTCCAGCGGAAAAGGCGGCTGCAGCGCCTGGCCATAGCCCTCGACGAACTCGGTCGGCATGCGTTTCGGCCTGCCCGAGGAAAGTTCGATGCAGACGAAGGTGGTTTTCGCCCGCAACAGGGTGGCGCCATCTTCCGGCCGCATCAGTTGAAAGCGCCGATCCATCTTCAGGCGTTGGTCCGACTCCACGATCCATGTCGCCATCTGCAGCTCCTGGCCCTCATAGGCTGCAGCAAGGTAATCGATCTCATGCCGCAACACCGCCATGGCGCGGTCGAGTCTGCGGTATTCGGCCAGGTCCAGCCCAAGATTCTGGGAATGCCGCCAGGCACAACGCTCCAACCAACTGACATACACGGCGTTGTTGGCGTGACCAAGGCCATCGATGTCTTCGGCAGCCACCTTGATATCGATGACGAAGGGAGTGGGCATGTCCCAGTTCATGAATGCTGCTCCAGGTTGCTGGCCAGTTCGCGGGCCTCTGTGGCGAGTTGAGTGATCTGGTCCCAGGCGCGGGCACGGATCAGGCTGGAAGGCGCGATCCAGGTGCCGCCCACGCAGGCCACATTGGGCAGGCGCAGGAAACTGGGCAGATTGTCCGGGGTGACGCCGCCGGTCGGGCAGAAACGGATGCCGGTAAACGGCCCCTTGAGGCTTTTCAGCATCTTCACACTGCCATTGCCATTGGCCGGGAATAGCTTCAGGGAGCGATAGCCGTACTCGAGCGCCAGCAGAACCTCGGAGGGCGTCATCACGCCAGGCAGGTACGGCAGGCCGGAGTCTTCGGCGGCAGCCGCGAGGCGCTCGGTACATCCAGGACTGACGGCAAAATGCGCTCCGGCGTCGCGAGCCTCGAGGAATTGCTCGGTATGGATCAAGGTACCGGCGCCCACCAGCAGGTCCGGGAATTCCTTGCGGATCGCCGCCAGCGCGTCCAGCGCCCGCGGCGTACGCAGGGTCACCTCCAGCACTTCGACCCCCCCCGCGCTCAGCGCCCCGGCGAGGTCCAGGGCCAACCCGGTATCTTCGATCACCAGTACGGGCAGAACCGGTCGCGCCCGCTGCAGCACCACATCCATCGTCAGGCTCATGTCAGCTCTCCACATTGCAAAGTCCCCAGCTCATTCTCGCAAGCGAACAGAACGGGTCGGTGAACGTTGGAAGTAGAGCACTGTCGGCAGGTCACCTGCCAGCCTCAACGCAGAGCTTCTGCTCCGAGGCGGGCGTCCCGAACCTGGGCCAGTAGAGTTAGCACGGCTTGGATCACGCGGGTATCGGCGAGCAAACGCTGGTGGCCTCCTTGCTCCAGTCGGAGCAATTGGCTGTCGAACCAGGCATCGTGGATGGCCTGGCTATCCGCGGCCGGCACCAGCGGATCGTCCTCGGCGTGCACTACCAGACCGGGTATATCCATCTGGTAACGCTCCACGTCGAGGTGGGCAACGGAGATGCCCGCGTGCCGTTCCACCTGATTGACGAAATGAGCTCGTGCTTTTGGCGGCAGCCCCATGAAACGGGCGAAGCTACGTAATGGCCCAAGGATTCGGCTGGGAGCGGAGATGCTCACCAGAGCCTTGGCACGCAAGCCCATCTGGCTGGCCAGCAGGACACTCGCACCGCCCATGGAGTGCCCGATAACCGCATGCAGCGGCGGCAACTCCCCTGCGGCCTCCAGCAATGCCCGGGCGAAAAGCACCACATTCGCTTCGTGTCCGGGCGAGCGCCCATGGGCAGGACCATCCAGCGCCACCACTCCATAGCCGGCCGCTACCAACGCCTCGATCAGACTGGCGAACTGGGTCGGACGCCCCTCCCAGCCATGCATCAGCAAGACCGTTGGACCGCTTCCCCAGCGCAGCGCGGAAAGACCAAAGCGCAAGGTGATCCGCTCTGAGGTGCCGAGCAACTGCATCTCCCATTCCCGCGGGGCCAGGTTGCGGGGAGTCATGAACTGGCGACGCATGCGGCGGGCTACGACCCGCGGCGCCAGACGGCCAAGGGTAGCGTTTACGCCGCGAATGAGGCTCAGGCTATTCATCATCAGACTCCTCAAATGACCGCCGACTTGGCGGCACGCAGTACTCGATCGGATAGATCACCCTCACCCAGGGCCCGCGCCAAAGCCAATCCGCCCACCATGAGCGCGATATCAGCGAGCGCCATGTCGACCTCCTCAGGGCTGTCGCACATCCTGGCACTGAGTACTTCCAGGTGCCCCACCAGCAACTCCCGGTACGCACCCGGCAGCTGCGCCATCGCACTCAAGGAACTGGGAAGTGGGCAACCTGAGCGCGTGGCATCCCGGTGCTTGCGCGACAAATAGAAGCCGGCGGCGAGAGCACGCCTTTCCGCGCCAGGAAGGGATTGATCGATCAAAGCCATGAGATCGCGACGCTTACGCAACAGCTGCTCGAACACTTCCAGCATCAGGGCATCCTTGCTGGCGAAATGAGCGTAGAAACCGCCCACCGTCAATCCGGCAGCACCCATTACATCAGCTACACCCGGCTCCTGCGGACCGTGCTGCAGCATGGCCGAAGCGGCGGCCTGCAAGATGCGTTCACGGGTCTGGGCTTTCTTCTCGCTCATGTCAGCCTCCAGTTGAATTACACTCATAATATTATTTGTGTAATACAAAAACGCAAGCCGATCGCGAAACCATTCGTCGGTACTGAAAAAACAGGGCAGAAAAACAAAAGGGCCATCCCAAGCTGGAATGACCCTTGAAAAGCCCGCAAAGCGGGAAATTGAAAGTGGCGTCCCCTAGGGGACTCGAACCCCTGTTACCGCCGTGAAAGGGCGGTGTCCTAGGCCACTAGACGAAGGGGACAGAACCTTCGAACAGCAGGGCCAGCGCTTAGGCTGGCCCTGAGTGATGCGCATGGCATCGATTTGGTGGAGCTAGACGGGATCGAACCGTCGACCTCTTGCATGCCATGCAAGCGCTCTCCCAGCTGAGCTATAGCCCCGAATTACTTCGGCTGCACCGGCTGACCGATGCTGCTGGAAAATGGCGTCCCCTAGGGGACTCGAACCCCTGTTACCGCCGTGAAAGGGCGGTGTCCTAGGCCACTAGACGAAGGGGACGAAACCTTCGAACAACAGGGCCAACCCTCGGACTGACCCTTGCGATGCGTGGCGCATCGTATTTGGTGGAGCTAGACGGGATCGAACCGTCGACCTCTTGCATGCCATGCAAGCGCTCTCCCAGCTGAGCTATAGCCCCGAATTGCTTCGGCTGCACCGACTGACCGATGCTGCTGGAAAATGGCGTCCCCTAGGGGACTCGAACCCCTGTTACCGCCGTGAAAGGGCGGTGTCCTAGGCCACTAGACGAAGGGGACGAAACCTTCATGCCTTTTCGCGACCCACTCGGAAAGAGTGGTGGAGCTAGACGGGATCGAACCGTCGACCTCTTGCATGCCATGCAAGCGCTCTCCCAGCTGAGCTATAGCCCCATCGCGAGGACGGGGCGCATATTAGGGGCGCCCCCTCCTGCTGTCAACAATATTTTTTCTACGAACCGAACTTTTTTATCTGGAAGAACAAACACTTACCCGACCTCGGTCAGCACAGGACCTTCCCCGCACCGACCGAAGGGCCATCAGGAGATGGCCGCGAGAAGCTTCTCCCACTCCTTGGTTTCCTTCTTCGACACACCGCCGAGAAGCTCGATGGCCTGACGCAAACGGAAGCGGCTGAGGTCAGCCCCCAGGATTTCCATGGCGTCCAGCACCGAAACCGAACTGGCCTGCCCCGTGATGGCAGGGAACATCAGCGGCATCACATCTCGCAACTTGAGTTCCAGGCTTTCGGCAACGGCCTGAATGCAGCCGGTGATGCGGTCTTTTTCCCACTGACGCAAGGATTCCAGCTTCCACAGAACCAGTTGCATGACCTGGCGCACCTGGTCAGGGCTCAGCTTTTTGTGCTCGAACAATTTGGCGTCCAGCGGCACCGCACCGGAGAAGAAGAATCCGGCCAAAGGCGCAATCTGGCTGAAAGTCTCCACCCTGCCCTGCACGTGCGGCGCGATACGCATGAGGTACTCGGGATTGAGCGCCCATTTCTGTATCTCGGCGGCAAAACGCTCCACCGGCAGCTCCCGGATCCACTGGCCGTTCAGCCAGGAGAGTTTCTCCAGGTCGAAGATCGGACCACCGAGCGAAATACGCGACAGATCGAAGTGCTCGACCATCTCAGCCAGCGAGAACTTCTCGCGCTCGTCCGGCATCGACCAGCCCATTCGCCCCAGGTAGTTGAGCATCGCTTCGGGCAGGAACCCCATACGCTCGTAGAAGGTGATGGAGGTGGGGTTCTTGCGCTTGGACAGCTTGCTCTTGTCCGGATTGCGCAGCAGCGGCATGTAGCAGAGCTTGGGCTGCTCCCAACCAAAGTACTCATAGAGCTTGATCAGCTTGGGCGCCGAGGGCAGCCACTCTTCGCCACGGAGCACATGGGTGATGCCCATCAGGTGGTCATCCACCACGTTGGCGAGGAAGTAGGTCGGAAGGCCATCGGTCTTCATCAGGACCTGCATGTCCATGCGATCCCACGGGATTTCAACATCACCACGAAGCATGTCCGGGACCACGCAGACACCCTCGCTCGGCACCTTCATGCGCACGACGTGGGGTTCACCGTCGGCAATGCGCTTTTCTGCCTCATCTTTGGCGAGATGCATGCAATGGCCGTCGTAGCGCGGGGTTTCCTTGCGTTCGGTCTGCTCGGCGCGCAGTTTGTCCAGCCGCTCGGCAGTGCAGAAGCAAGGGAACGCGTGGCCCTTGTCCACCAGCTCCTGGGAGTACTTCTTGTAGATTTCGCCACGCTCACTCTGGCGATACGGACCATGTGGGCCGCCAACGTCCGGACCTTCATCCCATTCGATACCGAGCCAACGCAGAGCGTCATAGATCTGCTGCTCGGACTCGCGGGTGGAGCGCAGCTGGTCGGTGTCCTCGATACGTAGGATGAACTGACCGCCGTGCTGGCGCGCGAAACACAGATTGAACAGGGCGATGTAGGCGGTGCCCACGTGCGGGTCACCGGTGGGCGACGGCGCGATACGGGTACGGACGGTGGTCATGGAATGGTCTCGAAACTCAAGGTGGATCAAAGGCGCGATCTTATCAGGCTGGCCGCCGTCGGCTCCAGCAAGTGTCCTTCCTGTACCGGCAGGCTGCGCATCAGGAAGTCGAGAAACGCCTTGACCTTCATCGCCTGGAAGCGCCGCGACGGATAGACGGCATATATCTCACCGCTTGGCAGTCGCGCCTCGGGTAGCAGCTCGATCAGCTCGCCACGCTGCACAGCGGACTCGGTGAACATCAACGGCAACCCTGCAATGCCAGCGCCTGCCAATACTGCCTCGCGGGCGAAAGTGATGTTGTTGCAATAAAGGACGCGCTGGCAGGGCACGCTTTCACCCTGCAACATCCAGTAGCGCTGGGAGTCCTGAGGCAGCAGGACGGCACGATGGCCGGCCAGTGCCTCTACCGTGCGCGGCGTGCCATGGGCAGCGAGGTAGGCCGGGCTGGCGCAAAGCCGACGACCGCTTTCGAACAGCTTGCGAGCGATCAGTGTGGAGTCCTGCGGCTGGCCGATCATGATCGCAATGTCCACGCCCTCTTCCAGCGGATCGACATTGCGCGACGTGATCTCGACCTCAGCAGTGATCTGTGGGTACTGGCGCATGAAACTGCCCAGCACCTTGCCGAGGAACAGCTGGCCAAATTCGATAGGGGCAGTAACGCGCAAAAGGCCGGAGGGCTCCTGCTGCAATTGCATGACCGCCTGCTCGGCCTCAGCGAAATCCAGCATGATCTGGCGGCACCGCTCGTAATAAGCCAGCCCGACCTCGGTCAGGCGCAGCTTGCGAGTCGTACGATTGAGCAGACGCACGCCGAGCCGCTCTTCCAGAAGCGCAATACGGCGACTGACGGTCGATTTCTGCATACCCAGGCTATGCGCAGCCTGGGTGAAGCTGTGGCACTCGACTACGCGAGTGAAGATCAGCGCATCATCCAGCCCCATTATTGTTCCCTATAAGCAACAAAGTTTCTGAATTGTACTGGCTATTGGCGAGCACGGAACACTGCTAGATTCGCAACATTCTGCAAAGACTTCGAGTCACACTTTCCATGCCTGCCAAACTGCAACGCCGCCTATTCATCTTCATTGCTCTGGTGGTCCTGGTCGCCGCTGGCCTCTTCGCCCATTGGCTGCTGATCGGCCGATTCGTCGAATCCACTGACAACGCCTACGTTCAGGGCGAGATCACCCGCGTCTCCAGCCAACTGGGTGCGCGCATCGACGAAGTGCTGGTCAGCGATAACCAGCAAGTAAAGAAAGGCGATGTCCTGGTGCGACTCGACGCTGACGACTTCAAGCTCGCGCTGGAGCGGGCCCGGGCCCAGCTCGATACGCGCGAAGCCGAACTGGCCCAGGCGCAGAGCAAACTGGTCCAGCAGTCCAGCCTGATCGCCGCCAGCCAGGCTGACGTCGCAGCCACCCAGGCCACCCTTGGCCGCACCCAGATCGACCTATCCCGCGCCCAGACCCTGCGCAAGCCTGGTTACGTCTCCGAGGAGCGCGTTACCACCCTGTCCGCCGACTCCCGCGTCGCCCGCTCCCAGGTTGCCAAGGCAGAGGCCGACCTCAAGGCACAGCGCCAGCAAGTGGATGCATTGAACGCCGAGATCAAGCGCCTGCAGGCGCAGATCGCCACCGCGCGTGCCGAGGTCGCCCAGGCAGAGTTGAATCTCAGCCGTACTGAAATCCATTCCCCCATCGACGGCCGCGTTGGCCAACGCGCTGCGCGTAATGGCCAGTACGTACAGGTGGGCGCTCATTTGCTGTCCCTGGTACCGGACGAAGACATCTGGGTCCAGGCCAACTTCAAGGAAACCCAGATCGAACGCATGGTGCCGGGCCAGACCGCGGAACTGGTGTTCGACAGCTTCCCGGACACCCCCATCGAAGGCCGCGTGGATAGCCTCTTCGCCGCTTCTGGCGCACAGTTCAGCCTGCTTCCGCCGGATAACGCCACGGGCAACTTCACCAAAGTGGTCCAGCGTATTCCGGTGAAGCTGATTTTCGCCGCTGACAACCCGCTCAAAGGCCGCATCCGGCCCGGCATGTCCGTTCTGGTCAAAGTACGCCTGAAGGCCGAGAACCATGGCGGGTGACGTACTGGTTCGCCCCACTGGCGAACCGACTCGACGCGATTGGATAGCCGTGATGAGCGCCATGCTTGGCGCTTTCATGGCGGTACTGGACATCCAGATCACCAACTCCTCGCTCAAGGACATCCAGGGCGCGCTCTCCGCCACCCTCGAAGAAGGTTCATGGATTTCCACCTCCTACCTGGTGGCCGAAATCATCATGATTCCGCTCACCGCGTGGCTGGTGCAGCTGCTCTCTGCGCGGCGCCTGGCGGTCTGGGTCTCCATCGGCTTCCTGATTTCGTCGCTGCTCTGCTCACTGGCCTGGAGCCTGGAAAGCATGATCGCTTTCCGGGCGCTGCAGGGCTTCACCGGTGGTGCGCTGATCCCGCTGGCATTCACCCTGACCCTGATCAAGCTGCCGGAGCATCACCGCGCCAAAGGCATGGCGCTGTTCGCCATCACGGCGACATTCGCCCCTTCCATCGGCCCAACCCTGGGTGGGTGGCTGACGGAAAACTTCGGGTGGGAGTACATCTTCTATATCAACGTTCCACCGGGTCTGCTGATGATTGCTGGCCTGCTCTACGGTCTGGAGAAGAAAGCACCGCACTGGGAACTGCTGAAGCGTACCGACTACGCCGGCATCGTGACGCTCGGTGTCGGCCTCGGTTGCCTGCAGGTGTTTCTCGAAGAGGGGCACCGCAAGGACTGGCTGGAATCGGACCTGATTGTCGGCCTGGGCAGCATTGCGCTGGTTAGCCTGATCCTGTTCGTCATCCTCCAGGTCTCGCGCCCCAATCCGCTGATCAACCTCGGCATCCTGAAGAACCGCAACTTCGGCTTGTCGAGTATTTCGAGCGTCGGCCTCGGCATGGGTCTGTACGGCTCGATCTATGTATTGCCGCTGTATCTGGCTCAGATACAGGGTTACAACGCACTGCAGATCGGTGAAGTGATCATGTGGATGGGCGTCCCGCAGCTGTTTCTGATTCCGCTGGTCCCCAAGCTGATGAAGGTGATCCCGCCCAAATTCCTCTGCGCCCTGGGTTTTGGCCTCTTTGGCTATGCCAGCTTCGCCTCTGGCGTGCTCAACCCGGACTTCGCAGGGCCGCAGTTCAACCAGATCCAGATCATTCGCGCCCTCGGCCAACCACTGGTGATGGTAACGGTGTCGTTGATTGCCACCGCCTATATCCAGCCGCAGGACGCCGGCTCTGCATCCAGCCTGTTCAACATCCTGCGCAACCTGGGCGGGGCCATCGGTATAGCCCTGCTCGCCACGTTGCTGGACGCTCGCGCCAAAGTCTACTTCGACTACCTGCGTGAATCCCTGGTGCCGAGCAACCCACAGGTCGCCGAGCGCCTGGCGCTGCTGACGGAAAAACTTGGCAGCGAGCAAGCGGCTCTCGGCAAGCTCAGCGAGATCGCACACCAGCAGGCCGCCATCATGGCCTACAATGACGCCTTCCACTTCATCGGCATCGCCCTCGGCGTCAGCATGCTCGCTGTGCTGCTCACCCGCGCCCTGCCCGTCGGCGCTACCGGCGGCGCCAGCGCCGCCGCCCACTAATCCCGCGCCGGACAATCGGCGCGCTTCGCTTCAGGCTGTACATGTCTTCCCACGCTTCATCCCGCCGCACCCTTCTCCTGATCGGTGCCTTCGCCATGATTTATATCGGCTGGGGCACCACCTATCTGGCCAACCACTTCCTCCTCCGCGAGCTTCCGCCCTTCGTCATCGCCACCTTGCGCTTCCTGTTCGCGGGCTCCCTGGCCCTGGGCTGGGTGATGGCCAGCGGCAAGGCGCAAATCCAGCGCAGCGACTTCGGCGGCGCCCTGGTCGGAGGGGTCCTGCTGATTGCCGTTGGCCAGGGGGCGCTGATCTATGCCAACCAGTTTCTGCCCACCGGCATGCTGGCGATGCTCTACACCACCCTCCCCCTCTGGAGCGTGGCCCTGGAGTGGCTGCTCGACCGTCGCCCGCCGCTGTGGGTCCTGTGCGGCCTGGCACTCGCCAGCGGCGGCATCGTGATGCTGATGGGCAAGGGCCTGGGAGGTGGAGCGGGCTTCGATCAATGGTTCGCCGGCGGACTGGTAGTGATGGCCACCCTCCTCTGGGCGGTCGGCGCTTGGCTGTTGCGCCAACGCCCGCCCTTCCGCTCGAGCTGGATGGGCCTAAGCCTGCAGATGCTGACAGGCACTCTGATCCTCGCGATGTTTGGCCTCTGGCGCGGGGACTGGCACGAGGTGAACCTGTCCAGCGTGAGCCTGGATGCCTGGTTCTGGATGGCCTATCTGGTGGTGCCGGTCAGCCTGGGGGTCTATCCCGCTTACTTCTGGCTGCTGAGGGAAGTGAAACCGAGCCTGGTTTCGACCTTCGCCTTCGTCAATCCGGTAGTGGCACTCCTGCTCGGATTCGTGATCCTCGGAGAACGACTTGAGGCCGCTGCGCTGCTCGCCTGCCTGGCGACTTTGGCTGGCGTCGTGATGATCATTTTCGGTAGACGCTGAAGACAAAGAGCAAGGGCGCAATGCGGCGCCCTTGTCCATTCAGAGCTTGAGAAGGCGCTCCCGCAGCTTCTGGATTTCGTCGCGCATTTGGGCCGCCGCCTCGAACTCAAGGTCGCGGGCCAACTGGAACATCTTCTCTTCCATCTGGCGAATGCGCTTGGTGATCTCACTGGGCGAACGCAGTTCGGCCTCATAGCGGGCGCTCTCCTCCGCCGCCTTGGCCATGGCCTTGCGCTTGTTGCTGCGCGAGCCCGGCACGGTCGCACCTTCGAGGATGTCCTGAATGTCCTTCTTCACGCCCTTCGGCACGATGCCGTGGGCTTCGTTGAAGGCCACTTGCTTGCTCCGGCGTCGATCAGTCTCGTCCAGTGCACGCTGCATGGACCCGGTGACGTTGTCCGCATACAGGATCGCCCTGCCGTTCAGGTTGCGCGCCGCACGGCCGATGGTCTGGATGAGCGAACGCTCGGATCGCAGGAAGCCTTCCTTGTCGGCATCCAGGATGGCCACCAACGAGACCTCCGGCATATCCAGGCCTTCGCGCAGCAGGTTGATCCCCACCAATACGTCGAACGCACCGACACGCAGGTCCCGGATGATTTCCACCCGCTCCACGGTGTCGATATCCGAGTGCAAGTAACGCACCTTTACGTCATGGTCAGCGAGATAGTCGGTAAGGTCCTCCGCCATTCGCTTGGTAAGGGTGGTAACCAGCACGCGCTCTTCTACTGCCACGCGTTTGTGAATTTCGGAGAGCAGGTCATCCACCTGGGTGGTTGCGGGACGTACTTCCACCTCAGGGTCCACCAGCCCTGTCGGCCGCACCACCTGCTCAACCACCCGACCGGCATGCTCACCCTCGTAAGGGCCCGGCGTGGCAGAAACGAAAATGGTCTGCGGACTGATTGCTTCCCATTCATCGAAACGCAGTGGGCGGTTGTCCAGCGCAGACGGCAGCCGGAAGCCGTACTCCACCAGGGTTTCCTTACGCGATCGGTCGCCCTTGAACATCGCGCCGACCTGGGGAACCGTAACGTGGGATTCGTCGATCACCAGCAGCGCATTCGCTGGCAGGTAGTCATAGAGCGTCGGCGGCGCCTCACCCGGAGCACGGCCAGAGAGATAGCGCGAGTAGTTCTCGATGCCATTGCAGTAGCCCAGCTCGAGAATCATCTCCAGATCGAAACGGGTCCGTTGCTCCAGTCGCTGCGCCTCCACCAATTTATTGGCTGAGCGCAACTGTTCCAGACGCTCCTGGAGCTCTTCCTTGATCTTGTCCACCGCTTCGAGAAGCACCTCGCGAGGCGTCACGTAGTGGCTTTTGGGATAGAAGGTGAAGCGCGGAAGCTTGCGAATAACCTCACCGGTCAGTGGATCGAACGCCGCAAGGTTTTCAACCTCATCATCGAACAGCTCGACACGGATGGCTTCGAGATCGGATTCCGCCGGGAAAATATCAATGACATCGCCACGAACACGAAAGGTTGCGCGGGCAAAGTCCATGTCATTGCGGGTGTATTGCAACTCAGCCAGGCGGCGCAGCAAGGTCCGTTGATCGAGACGGTCGCCACGATCGATGTGCAGCACCATTTTCAGGTAGGACGCCGGATCACCCAGACCGTAGATGGACGAGACGGTGGCGACGATGATCGCATCCGAGCGCTCCAGCAGGGCCTTGGTCGCGGACAGACGCATCTGCTCGATATGGTCGTTGATCGAGGCGTCCTTCTCGATATAGGTATCGGAGGACGGAACGTAGGCTTCCGGCTGGTAATAGTCGTAGTACGAAACGAAGTACTCGACGGAGTTGTTCGGAAAAAAGGCGCGGAACTCGCCATACAGCTGCGCAGCCAATGTCTTATTGGGCGCCAACACCAGTGTGGGGCGCTGTACCTGGGAAATGACGTTGGCGATGCTGAAGGTCTTTCCTGACCCGGTAACCCCCAGTAGCGTCTGGTGCGAAAGACCCGCTTCCAGCCCTTCCACCATCTGGCGAATGGCCTCCGGCTGGTCGCCGGCAGGCTTGAAACGGGTTACAAGCTGGAACTCCGACATGCTGACCTCGACTTTGGATGTGACACCTGGGCAGAACGGGCGTCATACCTGGCGGAAAGCTTGCGCGCGATGTCGCCGCAAACTGTCTGGGCCGCTATAATACCGGCCCGATTGCGCAACCCCTAGCGCACATCGTTCGGGGTTGCATCCCATCCTCACCTTCCTCCTCCGAGCTGCCGCATCATGAGTCTGTTTTCTGCCGTCGAAATGGCTCCGCGCGATCCTATCCTGGGTCTCAACGAAGCGTTCAACGCCGACACCCGTGCCGACAAAGTCAACCTGGGCGTGGGCGTCTACTACAACGAGCAAGGCCGTATCCCGCTCCTGCGCGCTGTAGCTGAAGCGGAAAAGGCCCGCATCGAAGCGCACGCCCCGCGCGGCTACCTGCCGATCGAGGGTATCGCGTCCTACGACCAGGCCGTGCAAAAGCTGCTGTTCGGCGCTGATTCCGAACTACTGGCCCAAGGCCGCGTTGTGACCACCCAAGCCGTAGGTGGTACCGGCGCGCTGAAGACCGGCGCCGACTTCCTCAAGCGCCTATTACCCAATGCCGTTGTCGCCATCAGCGATCCGAGCTGGGAAAACCACCGCGCACTGTTCGAATCCGCCGGTTTCCCGGTGCAGAACTACCGTTACTACGACGCAGCCACCAACGGCGTGAATCGTGCCGGCCTGCTGGAAGACCTCAAGGCCCTGCCCGCTCGCTCCATCGTGGTACTGCACGCCTGCTGTCACAACCCGACCGGCGTGGACCTCGAACTGGAAGACTGGAAAGCCGTTCTGGAAGTCCTGCGCGAGCGCGAGCATGTGCCGTTCCTCGACATCGCTTACCAGGGCTTCGGCGCCGGCATCGAGGAAGACGCCTTCGCGGTACGCCTGTTCGCCAAATCCGGCCTGCAGTTCTTCGTCTCCAGCTCCTTCTCCAAGTCCTTCTCGCTTTACGGCGAGCGCGTAGGCGCCCTGTCCGTGGTAACCGGCTCGAAGGAAGAGGCTGGCCGCGTCCTGTCCCAGGTCAAGCGCGTGATCCGTACCAACTACTCCAACCCGCCCACCCATGGCGCTACCGTGGTTGCCTCCGTGCTGAACAGCCCGGAACTACGTGCCATGTGGGAAGCTGAACTGGCTGAAATGCGTACCCGCATCCACAGCATGCGGCTTGCCATGGTTGAGCAACTGGCTGCACAGGGTGCCAAGCGCGACTTCAGCTTCGTGGCTCGCCAGCGCGGCATGTTCTCCTACTCCGGCCTCACCGCCGAGCAGGTGGAACGCCTGAAAAACGAGTTCGGCATCTACGCCGTCAGCACCGGCCGCATCTGCGTTGCCGCGCTGAACAACAGCAACCTGGAAAGCATCACCCGCGCGATTACCCAGGTACTCTGAGACGGAAATGGAGAAGCTCAAGCAGCTGCTTGACTTCTCCTTTCTAATCAGTAAGATACGCGCATCCGATCCGCGATAGCTCAGTCGGTAGAGCAAATGACTGTTAATCATTGGGTCCCTGGTTCGAGTCCAGGTCGCGGAGCCAAATTAAAAGCCCTCGGCACATGCCGAGGGCTTTTTCTTTTGGGCGATGAACTCTCACCAGGAACTGCGCCCCAGGTGACTCGAGCCTTCGGCCCTCTACCCTTCCGGGCCATGTTGAAGCGCGCTGAGCTCCCCCCACATACCCGCCGCCACCTGACGCCACCTGACGCCAACAAAAAAGCCGGCCTCGAAAGGCCGGCTCTTAATGTCGATTGATCGTTACTCGACGGTCAGCTTGTCACGACTCTTCTCCAGAGTCTTGACGCCTATACCTTTAACCTCGAGAAGGTCATCCACCGAGGAAAAAGGACCGTTCTCCTCTCGATACTTCACGATCGCCTTGGCCTTCGCTGCGCCGATTCCGATCATATAGTCCTGCAACGCCAACTCATCCGCAGAGTTGATGTTCAGCTTGGCCTGGCTAGAAGAACTTTCAGCTACCACTGCAGGCGCAGCCTTCGCTGCTGCCGCAACCTGGGTATAGCCGAGACAAAGCGAACAGAGAACAAGAAATAGCGAGGCAATACGAACACGAAACATCGTTAACACTCCTTGTCATCAGTAAGGGGAAGGGCGGTACATCCATAAACCGCCCGACACAAACTAATGCCTGGAGTTAGAAGGCTCAATTCGCCGCTGCTGATGGATCCAGTCAACGATTTCCTCTTCAGGGGTGTAACCGTTGACAGTTTCGCGTAGGAGTTGGCGTACACGAACGTAGTCATCGGCCTCAACGGCAGCGAAGAGCTCAGTGAGCACACGCTTGAAGGCCTCCCAGGGAAGATGCTCCTCATTCGCTCGCATGATCATCGGGTGATCGGTCGGGCTGACGTTGTCTCCAATGAGCAACTCTTCGTAAAGCTTCTCGCCAGGTCTAAGACCAGTAAACTCGATTGCGATATCGCCGCTGGGGCTTCTGTCGGACCGAACCGTCAGGCCGGACAGATGAATCATTTTCTCCGCGAGCTCAGCAATCTTTACGGGCTGCCCCATATCCAACACGAAGACATCCCCCCCCTGCCCCATTGATCCCGCCTGGATCACCAGCTGGGCAGCTTCCGGGATGGTCATGAAATAGCGCGTGATATTGGGATGCGTAACAGTAACCGGCCCGCCGCGCTTGATCTGCTCGCGAAACAGCGGAATTACCGAACCGGAAGACCCCAGCACATTGCCGAAGCGCACCATGGTGAACCGAGTCTTGTTAACCCGGTGAACCGCGCCGCTGTCACCAAAGAGCACGGGCGCCGACTCGCCGCTGAGCGCCTGCAGGACCATTTCGGAGAGACGCTTGGTGCTACCCATTACATTGGTCGGCCGGACTGCCTTGTCCGTCGAGATCAACACAAAATTTTCCACTCCAGCCTGAACTGCGGCCTGAGCGGTGTACAGCGTACCCATTACGTTGTTGAGCACACCTTCGGCCACGTTGTGCTCAACCATGGGGACATGCTTATAGGCAGCCGCATGGTAGACCGTATCTACCTTCCACGTCCGCATGACATCGACAAGACGCCCCAGATTACGGACCGATCCTAAGATCGGGACCAGCTTGATATTCAGCGACTCGCGCAGGAGACGTCTCTCGAGCTCGATCTGGATGTTGTAGAGGTTGAATTCGCTATGCTCGAACAGCAGAAGCGTTCTGGGGCCAGAACCGAGGATCTGCCGGCAGAGCTCGGATCCAATGGATCCACCGGCACCGGTGACCATCACGACATTCCCGCGAATGCAGCGCTCAAGCAGCTCCTGCCGCGGCGGTACCGCATCTCGCCCAAGCAGGTCGGCAATGTCCACTTCCTGAATGTCGTCGACTTTCACCCGCCCACTGGCCAGGTCCATGAAGCCGGGCACACTGCGCACGTGCAGCGGGAATCCCTCGAGCTCTTCCAGGATTTCGCGCCGTCTCACCCGGGAAGCAGACGGAATAGCCAGCAAGACCTCTTCAGCCCCAGTCTGGTCGATCATCTGCTGGATATGTTTGGGCTTGTACACCTGCAACCCAGCGATCACCCGAGTAGCGATATTGCTATCGTCATCGATAAACGCCACAGGCCGCATCGCCCGCCCCATCCTCAAAGCTGCTACCAGCTGATTGCCGGCGGCACCAGCACCATAAATGGCGACCTTCGGCAAGGTGTCTGACTTGTTGATGAACGGGACCTGTTGGCTAGCCACATACCAGTCGCCCATGAAGTACTGACGCATAGCCAGACGGAGCCCGCCAATGAAAATCAGGCTCAGCCACCAATAATTGAAAACAATGGATCGAGGCACCACGGCAGGCGGCTCTCGGTACCAGTACACGACCAACGCCAGAAGCAAGGCCGACAAGGTAACAGCCTTGATGATCGTGATAAGCGCATCGTTCCCGAAGTAGCGCATCACGGCGCGATACATTCCAAACTTGATGAAGATTGGGATTGCAACAAGTGGTGCAGTGGCAAACAGCCAAAGATGCTCTTCAAACGGATTAATGGGGTTGTCGATACCCAGCCGGACGATGAATGCAAACCACAGCGCAGCAAATACCAGAACGACGTCCGCAGCAACCTGCAGCAAGCGTTTATATCTGCGCGGCCACGCCACCAACCAAGTACGCATCTTATCTCCCATCCCTTACAAACCTCGCCCCATCCATCCGCAACCATGTGGTGCTGAAAAACTCTTTGGCACTGCCCCCAGCGTCGCGTGGGACCAGAGACAATAGCACGTGCGACTCGCTTACCTATGGTCACCCGCCCCCGGTTAGCATAGCCACCGCATGGGTCAAAGCAGCATCAGTGCTCCTTCTTCCCCGCATCGAACCTGGCCACGAGGACGGCGACAGGTGCATACGCAAGTACCAACCCCAACGACACATCCACCTTGCCGAGTACGATCAGCAGAGCGACAGGCAGTAACCAGAATAGATTGATCGCCCCAACCGCCAGCGTTACCGGCAGGTGTCGACCAAACCGGCGTGAAGCGTACTGATAAGCATGGCTGCGATGAGCCTCATACACCTTGTCTCCACGCAAGAGTCGCCGGATCAGGGTCCAGGTAGCATCAACGATGAATACACCAAGCAGTACCACCCATCCCCAGAAAAGCTCTGCCTGGATCCAACCCGCGTGCAAGGACATTCCGGCCAGAATAATTCCCAGGAATCCACTTCCCGCATCCCCCATGAATATTCGGGCTGGCGGGAAGTTCCAGTAGAGAAATCCTGCTACAGCCATGGCCAGCATCAGTGGAGGGGCCATCATAGCCGCGTGCCCGCTCACCAAATAGAGCAGCGCCCCTCCCAGACACACACATATCGCTTCGACGCTGGCAATACCGTCGATCCCATCCATGAAGTTGTAGAGGTTTAACAACCACACAAGATAGAAAGCCGCGATTACGTTGCCGACCCAACCAAGCTCAAGGCGCAATCCGAATAACTCCAGGGGAGGCAAGCCGCCGAGCCAGAACAAAGCCCAAAGCGCGGCCAGAAAGTGCCCTAGCAATCTCCAGCGAGCTGGAATATGGCCGTGATCATCCAGAAATCCGATAAGAGCTACCGCCACACCCGACCCCATTAGCGCCCACATAGCAGACCAAGGTATGGTCCCGAACACGGCCAGCAAGGGCAGCACTAAAAGGAAGGCCAACACAATTGCTACGCCCCCTCCTCGTGGAGTGGGCACGGAATGCGAACTACGCGCATTGGGAATATCGATAATGCTGCGAGAAAGTGCGTACTGACGCAAAACGCCAGTCAAAAGAAGCGCCAGGCCGCCTACGACAGGCAGCAACCACAGTATGGTCATTTGGATTGATGTTCCAGATAGTGACGTACGGTCCGATGCAGTGCTTGGTCAAACTCGATCACCGGAGACCAGCCCAAAAGGCTCTTGGTCTTACTGATGTCGACTTGCAGCGTGCCACAGAGGCGTTCAAGTTCGGCGGTATTGCCAGTGAGTCCAGCACCAAAGCGCAAAAGCCCTTTTGGCACGGGGAACAAGCGCGCTGAACAGCCCAGCTCCGACCCGATTTTACGCAGTAACTCGGGCGTCGAGACATCCCGGCCATCACTTACCAGAAAGATTTCATTGGCTGCAGCCGGATGAGTCACGCAGGTAAGGACAAGATCTACAAGATTTTCCAAGGCCACGAAGCTTCGGAGATTATCAACAGAGGCCAACGGCAAAGCCACACCCTTGCTTACCCAACGAATCATTCTGAGAAAGTTCGCCCCAACTCCTGTGCCATAAACCAGCACCGGACGGATTATCACTATTTCCAGACCTGTCTCGCGGGATATTTCAAGCAGCCCCTCTTCCGCCCGCCTTTTCGAAGCGGCATAAGGTCCCACCGGGTTTGGCACGCTATCCGGCCGGAACGGCGAGTTCCTGATGGAATATTCCCCTAGAACCTTCACCGTACTAAGGAAGACGAATCGCTTGACACCTGCCTCTGCCGCCTGCCGAGCCAAAGCAAGGGTCGCATGCGTGTTGACCGCTTCGAAATCATCAATTCGCCGCTGCATGTCGCAGCCAATTGCATGGGCCAGTGCAGCGGCATGAACCACAACGTCCACATCCCCCAAGTACGTCCCCCAGTCCGTATCGAATCGAAGATCCCCTAAAAAAGGGAAACGGGGGTCTTCCTGCATTGCCCCATGAATCTCACGACATGGAAAGATTGCGTCCCAATCCGAGCGCAACAGAATCTCTTTACGCAGTGAGGCCCCAACAAATCCACTGGATCCAGTCAGCAAAATGCGCATGCCGAAATTTCGTACTCATGGCTAATTAGAATTCAGAACCGCCCCTGAACGTAGAAACGTCCAATTCTTTCCAGCTCATCTTGTGTATCGCTCAAGGGGGACCACCCCAGAAGTGCGCGCGCTTTTGCGGAGTCTACTTGAAGTGACCCACATAACTGCTTGTACATCGATTCCTTACCGAGTGCCCTGGCAGCAGCGATCAACAACACCTCGGGGATTGGCAAGAACACTTGGCGTCGCCCCATCCCACGCGCCAACGCACGCATCATCTGCGGTGTTGAAATATCGCATCCATCGGAGATCAGGAACAATTCACCAGCGGCCTTGGGGTGCGTGCTACATAGAATGATGAAGTCAACCAGGTTGGTCAGGGAAACCATACTGCGATGATTGCTTATCCTTCCGAACGGCAACGGGATTCCTAGAGAAACCAACCTCAGCAAACGACCGAAGTTCCCAGGAGCGCCAACGCCATAAACCAGGGGTGGGCGAATGATCACTAGCTCCATAGGGGACTCATCGAGTTGCGCGCGCAGCCCGTCCTCGGCCTCCAGCTTCGAAAGCGCGTAGTCCGCATGGGGTGCAGGTGGAGACTTCTCGCTAAACGCAGTACCACTCGTTTCGCCACCATTTACACCAATCGAGCTGATGAAAACGAAGCGCTTTACTCCTTCATCCTTGGCAATTTGCGCGAGACTGAGCGTGGCGTCGCGATTGACCTCACGAAAGGCAGCGAGAGGTTCATGACTATCCTCCCGCATTACGTGGGCGCGCCCCGCCAGATGAATTACGCAATCAGTGCCTCGCAAGGCAGCACGCAACACGTCATGGTCCGCTAGTGAGCCTACGTGGTAGGTGACCTCAGGGATAGCGGTTCGCGTCTCTCGGACTAATCCGTGAACGAAATGCTGGTCCTGCGCCAAACGCTGGCACAGTGCTGTCCCAACGAATCCATTCGCGCCAGTGACCAGTACTTTCATCGTCGTCATGCAGTCATCCCGCTGCAATTATTTGAACGAATTGAGAGCATCGATCACGCCCCCCACTTCGTCCATGCTCAGTGTGGGATCCATGGGTAGACTGAGAACCTCCTGATGAATTCTTTCCGTCAACGGAAGACTCAGACTCGAGTAGTTTCGATACGCATCCTGTTTGTGAGGTGGGATAGGATAGTGGATAAGGGTTTGCACACCCGCCGCAGTCAAATGCTCCTGAAGCTCAGAACGACGCGAACTGCGCACGACAAAGAGGTGCCATACGTGCTGTTCTGTATTTTCCCATGTCGGTAACTGAACAGCTGGATTCTTCACTTCGTCCAAATAGGCGCGAGCGATATGACGGCGACGGGAAACATGTTCGTCCAGATACTTGAGCTTGACGCTGAGCATAGCGGCCTGGATTTCGTCCAAGCGGCTATTTACTCCTGTGTAGAGGTTCTTGTATTTCTCGTGGGAACCGTAATTACGCAATGCACAAAGCACTTCCGCCAACTTGGCGTCATTTGTCGTTATTGCACCCGCATCTCCCAAGGCCCCCAGATTCTTCCCCGGATAAAAACTGAATCCGGACGCATGACCCCAGCTTCCCGCTCGACGCCCGCCAATACTCGCTCCGTGCGCCTGCGCGGAATCTTCCAATACGAGCAGGTTGTGCTGGTCTGCGATAGCCATGAGTTCCGGCATGTCGGCCAAGCGCCCATACAAGTGGACCGGAAGGATTGCGCGCGTTCGTTCGGTAACTGCGCTCCGGACCTTGGTTGGGCTCAGGTTGTAGCTGTGTTCATCCGGTTCGACTAGAACCGGCACCAGGCGGTTCTCGGTTATCGCTAGTACGCTCGCTATGTAAGTATTGGCGGGGACGATTACCTCATCCCCATCCTTCAAGCGCCCTAATTCCTTCCACGCCCGCAGAGTGAGCACCAGCGCATCCAGACCGTTCGCGACGCCGATGCAATGTTCAGCACCGCAATAGCGAGCGAAATCTCGCTCGAATGCAGCCAGACCGCCGCCCGAGATATACCAGCCCGAATCAATAACGCTCGCGCAAGCAGCCAGGAGTTCCTCTCGAAACTCGTGGTTGATTTTCTGGAGATCCAAAAACTTAATCATCGCTCAGTTTCCTGACAACCCGTGCAGGGTTTCCAACTACTACGGAATACTCATCAACATCCTTTGTCACCACAGCGCCGGCGCCAACCATCGCGTGTTCACCAATGGTGATTCCTGGCAACAGAGTCGCATTCGCACCAATGCTCGCCCCCCGACGGACAGTGATGCCCGAAAAGGCGTCGGGATACACTTTCGATCGCGGCATCGGATCGTTGGTGAAAGTCGCGTTCGGTCCAATGAACACGTCATCTTCAATACGAGTGCCGTCCCAGAGAAAGACACCGGACTTGATCGTCACGTTGTTACCGATGACTACGTCTCCCTCGATGAGCGAATGGGCGCATATATTGCAGTTACCTCCAATCCTTGCGCCGCGCAGGATTACAACGAACTGCCAAACTCGAGTGCCCTCGCCGATTGTCGACTCGGCGGCGATGTCAGCGGACGGGTGAATGCTAGCCATGCTTGGCTGCCTCCAGGAAATGCTCGTATTTGCGGATGTAGTCAGCCTCGTCATAGTGCTCACTGGCCAAGACCATCAGCACGCAGTCTTCACTGAAGTCGTGCATTTCCCGCCAAACCATGTTCCCGATGATCAACCCCTTGGTCGGCGAATCCAGCCACGCTTCCTCGCGAGTAACACCATCATCGAGGATGAAGCGGCAGCGGCCGGCTACACATACCGCAACCTGATGCAAATGCCGGTGGGCGTGAAATCCGCGGGGAACACCTGGCTTGAGATCAGTCATGTAGTAGACACGCTTGATCTCGAAGGGAATGTTCTTGTGCTCTTCGAGCGAAACCAACTGACCTCGCCCATCTCCAATGGCGACCAGTTCCGCCCATTTAATCAGCGTCATGCAAAACGCTCCTTCAAGAGTACT
This sequence comes from Pseudomonas sp. JS3066, assembly GCF_036328175.1. Lineage (NCBI taxonomy): Bacteria > Pseudomonadati > Pseudomonadota > Gammaproteobacteria > Pseudomonadales > Pseudomonadaceae > Pseudomonas > Pseudomonas sp. JS3066. The sequence goes on along the minus strand of NZ_CP143312.1, from coordinate 1,594,371 downwards.
ACGAGTAGAGGCCCACGTTGCCGCACTGGCACAGGCCCGTTTACAGAATGTGGTCGGCGCAAGGCTGACCTAGACAAAGCATTCCCTTTCAGATGAGGGGAGCCCAACCCACCTCACCGGCACGGATCAGGCAGGTACACATCCTCATGACACGACACTGAAGCTTGGGCACGCAGCCTACCACGCCCAAGCACGCCGGCCGTCGATGACTCTCAAGCTACCGACAAAATAAACTGCCATTAGCCGCCGGCTAATCGGTGGATGCTGACCTCAGGACGAGGAACATCACCGAACTCGATTGTTGCCACGAAGCCTGTAGATCAGAGGCCGAAGCAATGAGTCCAGCGAAAAATGCAAACAGATCGAGGCAAAGCGTAAGACAGGGTTCAATATGAGCCTATTCTTTCTCAAGACTTTCATCTTCTCTTGAAAAAGGATCCCACGTTCACGCATCTTCGCGATCGAACTCTCATCGTGCAGGCGATAGAGAAGCAGTTCTTCATCCAAAAAACAGAAGTCCGTGACCGCAGATGCCCTGAGGAGAAAGTCCCAGTCCTCTAGGCGCAAGCCGGTTTCATCGAATCCGCCGACAGTGTCATAGAGATTACGGGTAAAGAAAATCGTTCCGGCAGGAACGAAGTTGTACAACGTAAGCATCGCCCTGACATCGCCGGAAAACAACCTGCGAGACGCCTTTCGCTCAATGCTGTCACGACCGAAAGTGCGGGCATTGCTGTAGCAAAGCTCGCTAGTCGGTGTTGACTTTATATGCTTGATTTGCTGCTTCAGCTTTCCAGGCGCCCACATATCATCTGACGCGATGACAGCTACATACTCGCCACTGGAGTGCTCGACAACTGCGCGATTAAGCGTTTTGCAGAGGCCTTCATTGCTCTTCAGGACAAGATTGAAATTGTAAACTCCAGACTCTTGAAGACCGCGCAAGAGCTCAACGCTACCATCGGTAGAGCCATCATCAATTACAATTAGCTCCAGAATGAATCCTGCCTGATCTTGGGAGGCAACACTACTGATCGCGGCCTCGACGTAATCAATGTGGTTATAACTTGGGATAATGACACTAACTTTTGGGAGGTCACCGCTCATGATCATTTACCGAGAACGTCCTCGTAGAGACTGATCAGCTTTTTGCCCTCACCATCCCAGTTATATCGCCCCAATACGGCCGCTCGCCCGTTTTCACCCATGGCCTTCGCTTCAGCCTGATGGATGAACAGATAGTCGATAGCAGCCGCGACAGCCATCGGGTCGGCGGGATCTACGCAAACACCACACTTGTTTCCCTCAATGATGCTTCGCCACAGCGGGAAGTTCGAACCGATAACGGGAATCCCTGCAGACATGTACTCGAACATTTTGTTCGGTTGCGCATCGACATGGTTCGGAGCAGACAGAAATGTCACAACGCCCGCAACGGAGCGACTCATGATCTCTCTCACCTTCTCTCTCCCGACAAAACCATGATCGTCTACTGACGACCACCCCTGGCTTTTCTTGCAATATTCGCCCGTAGCCGCCTCGGTAAAGCTGCCCGCTAACGCCAGTCGAGCCGGAGTAGTTGTTTGCGACATTGCATCGACCAACTCCGGAACACCACGAATTGCGGTCATTGCGCCGATGTAGCAAACTGCGGCGCGATCCTGGCTCCAGGGCAACAACTCCTCCAACTCTTCAAGCATGGGATAGTTGTTCACGTCCAAAGACTTACAGCCGATCCGCTGGAATTTTTCCCTGATTGCAGGAGTTGCCGATACGATATGATTGAGCTTCCTGCAGGCACGCTTTTCATACGATGCGAACAGCGTAGAAACGACTATACGCCCAACACGCCCCAGGTAAGGCTTACTCATGATATCGGCGGGAAAGTCCTCATGAGAGTCAAATATGACTCTCTTTCCCTTGGCCTTGAGCTTCATGGCAATCGGTAGTAGCTCAGGGTCATGCAAATGATACAAGTCAGCGTCGAGCTCGAGCGCCTTCCTGAAAACCCGCTTGGTGCTTTTGGTCATACGAGAAAGGCGTCCGCCGGTATGCGCGCCCACATCAATGATATTGACCTTGTCTTTTTCCTCGTTGCCTTTTCCATCGGCCACAATCAGAGATACAGCGTAACCCGCTGCCGCCAGCGTCCTACATTCTTTCCAGAAAACCCGCACGTCATAACGCGGATGGACTGATGTCAAATGGGCTACTCGCTTCACAAAAAACCTCTAATACTGGATCACTATCACACTCAATACAGCAATTATAATTCTTGAGATTGAGCGAATTAATATTCCCTTGCCACACTTCAACCATCAAGCACAAGAGCTCAAAGCCTGGCATCCAGCCCCTCTTGCCTGACGCAAAGAATGTTTACTCAACATGTAACAGATGATAATCATGAGTCCACCTCCGCCAGTCAAGAGCAAAGTGGGCAACGGCGTGTCGAGAGCCTGAGTAAACACCGGCACTATCAGAACCAAATATTTTGAGCTGCGTAAAATAGCGCGCAACGAAACAAAGAAAAACAGCAAGGGGGCAATAGCCACCCACCCTAAATTCACATATGCGTCAGCCAAAAAATTTACGGTAGCATTGTCGCCCACGACATAATACTCAGCACCAATTAACTTTGCAGGCAAATCAGAATAGCTATAATCGAACAAAGAAGACAGAAAACTGTAAGCATAGAGCAGCGGCTCACTCTTGAAGTATTCAACATAATTAAATGATATATCGACAGGCAACGCCAGGAAGCGCTGAACGATCGTGGGCACCCAGATATCACCAAGCAAGTAGAAGAAGCCCACCCCAGATAGACTCAAGAAAATGAAGCCACACAACAACAGAGATGCACCGCCCAACAGCGGGGTCATCCTCAGGAAAAAAACCAGTGCCAGCAGAAACAGGTACACCTTATCACCCGCTACAGCATAAAAAATCAGTACGTAAAGAAGCCCAACAAGCTTGAACAACTTTCGTCTGCTGACAAAAACCAGATAGACTCCAAAGACATACACCGACCAGGCATAGAGATAGGAACTAAGCCCACCCCCCAGCCAAGCAGTGAAGGCTTTCCGTCGCTCATAAACCGAGTCGAACCCAAATCCGGAGAAAATGCTGAAATTCAACAGCAACGAGCCGCCCAGCAAAACAACAACCGCCAGGAAAAACCAATCCAGAAAGCCTTCCACCCTACTTGCCACATTATCATTCCGCACTACAGTACGAGTCACGGGAAGCAAAGCTAGCGCCAGGAATAGAAGGAACCAAAAAATCGAGCAAAATGATAAATAGGAAAGATCCCCTTGCTCAATCCAGAACAAAGAGAGCAAAGGAAGAAATATCGAAAAAAACAGAAAACTTAACGCGAAATCGAAAATATCGCCACGCCCACTTATAAACAAGAAATAAGCGGGCATGACAAAAATATAGCTCACCCAGGAAAGCCAGTATATGTCGGAAAAAAACGAACCTTTTACCTCTACGCCATATATGCCAAACACTGGAGATACTGCGAACAAGAAATAATCAACACAGGTTTTCGCAATCACACTCAGCAAGGCAATAGCCAACAATCCGTCAGAACGTAAACCTAGTGACAGCCCCCTCACAGCATTCACCTCTAACTGTAGCAAGCAAGCTCATGCAGAATGGCTTCGGCGGCAGCGCCATTACCATACGGCATTGCACCTGTAACCCCGGGCGTATAGGAAGCTGCAAACACAGACGCCAAGTCGCTACGCGACGGTGAAGCAAGGGTATTCCAGCCCAGCTCGACCAATTCGGTCCATTCCGTTTCATCGCGCAATGTCAGGCAGGGAACTCGGTGGAAATAAGCCTCCTTCTGCACCCCACCCGAGTCTGTGGCCACCAACGCCGCATTCTTCTCTAGCATAACCATATCTAGATAGCCAAGCGGATCCACAACTTTCACATTACCGGGAATGGCTATATCAAAGGAATTGATACGCTGCCGGGTACGAGGGTGAAGCGGGAGCACCACAGGCAAAGGAGCGGCAGCGAAACCGGAAAATATATTGCGCAGACGCTCTGGTGTATCCGTATTATCCTGGCGGTGGACAGTCGCAAGGATATACTGCTGCGGACGCAGAGAGAGAATATTGAGAATGTTGCTTTTCGCCTCGGCTTTTTCACCGAAAATAAGCGCAGCGTCATACATTACGTCGCCCACGTTCACTACATGACGTCCGCTGATCCCCTCACTTGCCAGTGTTTTGAGCGCCGCTGCATTCGGCGCGAGCAGAAGATCACTGGCATGGTCGGTGAGACGACGATTTATCTCTTCCGGCATACGCTTGTTAAAAGAGCGAAGCCCAGCCTCAACATGCGCTAATGGGATGTGCAACTTGACGGCCGCGAGTGCGCCAGCAAGTGTCGAGTCCGTGTCGCCATAGACAAGTACCCAATCGGGGCGCTCGCTCACCAATACCGTCTCAATGGCTTCCAGCATGCGCCCGGTGTTTTGTCCGTGCCCACCACCACCTATCCCTAGATGGAAATGAGGCCGCGGGATATCCAGTTCGTCAAAGAAAACATCTGACATATTGGAGTCGAAGTGTTGGCCAGTATGCAGTATCCGCTCGTCGAATAGCTCATTACTACGAAACGCCCGTGAAACTGCGGCCGCCTTGATAAACTGAGGACGGGCGCCGACGATTGTAATGACTTTTTTCAAAACCGCTTCCTCTAGCTAACAAGTAATATTCAAGCGCCGTCTTTCAGGAATAGACATTCAACTGCTTGCCGGTGATTCTTTGAAGAGCGAACTGAGCCGTCTTGGCAAATTTATGCAAACCCTTCCAGTTCTTGAAATCCGTGGCTTCATGGACAGATGCATGCATCAGGGAGTTGAATTCAGCCCTGGAGATCCTTAGCTTCTTACAGAAATACTCGATATCCGATTCCAGCTCATTCAGATCATAAAGTGGCTCAGCAAGTTTTCCCAGAGCCTCTTCGCGAGTCATTTGCCCGGACACAATTAAACTCGACAGATGCGGCAGACGCTTATCGTAGCCAAATCGCTCCGGCAGGTAGTAGTTCTGGAAAAACTTGGTGAATACGGATTCCCCGTGTTTACGTGGATAAGGACGGTAGTCCGCTACATCCTGAAGGTACTTCACCGCGTCATCTTTATTATAATCCATAAAATTTAGCGGCCGAACAGTACGCATACCCTTAACGAAGGGGTACCAGAAGTAATACTGAAAGAAGCTGATGGTTTTGTAATCGCGCAGAGGTCGCGAACCGTATTTCTTATGAATATCCTTCAGATTGATAGAATCCATAGCACTACCATGCCAGGCGGCCGGGAAAATTGCTTCAGTTGCTAGGTTACCACCACTCAAAATGTACTTGATGTCATTCTTAACCGAGAAGTGATACATGCTAGCAAAGAAGGCATGATCTTGAGGCACATCCTGATTCGCGACCGCAGCCTTCAAATAGGCCAATTGCAAGTCGCGCATTTCTTCCCAATTCATCACATGGGTATGCAAATCATAATTACAATATTTGACGACCTTCTCAATATTGCTAACTGCCAACTCGCTGTTCCAACCTGCGTCCACATGAACTACCAATGGGCGCAGGTCGAATTCTTTCAACTTGACTGCCAGATAGGAACTATCAACGCCACCGCTCAGGCCGATAATGCAGTCGTACTCTTTGCCTTTTCCTTCATCCTTGATTTTCTGGATGATCGCTTGCAGGCGCTCTTTCCCGGAATCCCCTGGGAACCACTGTTTGGATTGGATCTGATCAAAATCACGGCAGTGGTTGCACACGCCACTCTCATCGAAGCTGATTTCCGGATCACTTGTATCCATGACACAACGGACACAGACTCGGTAATTACTCATTTGCCTTCCCTCGACGACAGCAAGCCGCTCATGGCGTCATGCGTAGGATAGTTAATCAGCACAGCTTTATGCTTACCATGAAATACAAATAGACTGCCGGCGGCCACAGCCGATGCTCCAGCCTTATTGATGGGCTCGGCAAGGTCAGCCAAGGAGCCGGCGCCCCCACAAGCGACGACGGGAATAGAAACCGAGTGGGTCACACTCTCTATTAGTTCTAAGTCGTAGCCGCGCATCGTGCCGTCACGATCTATCGAATTCAAAAAAATCTCACCCGCTCCAGCCGCTTCAACCGTACGCGCCCATTCGGCTGGTACAATTTTCATGTCTTTCGAAGCTGAATGACTCATGACGTGATATTTGCCGAACAAGCTCTTCTTGCAGTCGATTGCCACCACGACACTTTGGCTGCCATAGACAGCGGCAATCTGACTGATGAGTTTTACATCCTGTAGAGCAGCGCTGTTCAGGGCGATTTTTTCGACCCCGGAAGAAAAAATCCTTCTAGCTTGTTCCAAGCTGCGAATGCCGCCGCCATAACATATCGGCATGAAACATTCACCCGCGACTTCGGCAATCAGTTCGTAATCCGGCTCACGCCCCAATTCAGAGGCCTTAATATCGAGCAAAACGAGTTCGTCGACCTCTTTGTCGTTAAAGATCTTGATCGCATTGACCGGATCCCCCACATAAACCGGATTTTTGAATTTGTGGGTTTTTACCAACCCTCTATCCTGGAGGAGAAGGCAAGGAATGATGCGACTCCGATACATTAACATTTCTCCCAGAAGTTTTTAAGCAACGCCATACCAAACTTATGGCTCTTTTCCGGGTGAAACTGGACACCAACGATATTTTTCTTTACCACCGCGGCTGTGAATTCCTGGTCGTAATCGGCAGTTAACAAGGTGAGCCCTGACGAGTTCGGGCGCATGTAATAGCCATGAACGAAGTAGAAGCGGAACGCCTCGTCAAGACCGTCTAATATCGGATGTTCGAGCGTTGCCTTGACATAATTCCAGCCCATATGGGGCACCTTTCGGCCAGTCCTGGGTTCGAACCGAACAATATCCATATCGACCCAACCAAGGCCAGGCAACTCACCTTCCTCACTAGATTTACCTAGCATCTGAGCTCCCAGGCAAATACCGAGAATTGGCTTTTTCAATTCCAGAACCTGAGTGTTCAGGACATCGATGAGTCCGCAATTGCTCAGCTTAGACATTCCCGCATCGAACGAACCGACACCAGGCAGAATTAGTTTATCAGCCGCGGCAATATCAGCCACCGCATTGGAAACCTTGGCCTTGGCGCCCACCTTCCTCAGCATATTCATAACCGAGGCGATGTTACCCGCACCATAATCGACAACAACTATCATGCCACGCGCCCCCGAGCACAATAATAGGACAAAAAGAAATAAATCACATACATTGCCGCATACGCCATTGCATAGATACTCAATGCCGCGACAGCACTGTTCGAATAGCTAAATGTCACGTATGAAATCACTAACAGGCAAGACTGCCAGATTAGATCCAGCTTTTGCTTCTGGGCAATATAAAGGGTATAACTCAATGGACTTACAACAAAGCGGCAGTAGAAGAATGGAACCAGAATGGCCGCATAATGACCAGCCTCCGCCCATTCAGCGCCGAATAAAATCGTAAATAGCCACTCACTCGTAAACCACAACACAACAAATGGCAAAACAGCTAACGCAGCCAAGACCTTAAAGGTCTGCAGAAATATATGGCGACAGTTACCAAATTCTCTATAGTCCTTTGCAGCCTGAGACTTGAATACATCAAGAATCGACGTCGCCAACAAAGAAATTGGTGCCCCAAGCACCTTCAAGGTCAACGCGAACCAACCTGCTGCTTCCGCACCGAAACGAGAGGCAATCAGAATCAAAGGAAGCTGATTGGCGATGGTATTGATCAGGTCCGCAGGCAGAGAGTATTTAGGAAAGTTGGAATATAGGCGAAAAGAAGCAAGCATGTCTTTGTTAGAGGTTTTCCACAGTGAAGAAAGCCATGCTTTATCCAGCCAGAGGAAAGCACACAAAGTCGCCAACAGGATGCCTACAACCTGGCCATAGATAAGCCCTGCTACACCATAGGCCAAAAGACCAGCGGCAATCTGCGCGACGGCAATACTTGCAGCCAGAATGACTTTTGCCAAACCTAACCGCTTGAATTGGCTCAACAGTGCCAATAACGAAAGAACGGCTTTATTCAACCCCATACCAAGCATAGCCAAGGCAAGCCCCAGCATAAATTCAGGAATTGGCCTCGGTAGCAGGTTCGTAAAACCATTCACCAGCGTTAGCAGGAGAAAAGTTACAAGGGAAAGCCAGAGTGCGATATAGACAATCAACTTACCTATCACATATGACTCATCCTCATTCTTTATACTGAAGAAAGCCGACTCATAACGAGCCGTGACCAGCACCTCCAGGATGGCCAGAAAAGACATCCAGACATAAAAAAGCCCAACTTCCGAAGGGGAATAAAGCTTTACGACAATCAACATCACGCCAAGCGAAATCGCCTGAGCGCCAAGCCCTCCCAACAAAACCGAACGGACATTTTTGAAAAAACTTTTGTTATTCAAGCCGCTGCCCATCTCATAACATTCATCCCTAATGGAAAGCTTAACCAAGACACTCCACTATAGACATAATGACGCTTACCCTGACGACAACTAAACGGACCACCCTTTAATAAAAGCATCATCCGTCCAACCCAGGTGACAACTAAAAAGCCAGCGCTCGAACAATTCTTTCCATATCCGATTCTTGCAAATAGGGATGCATCGGCAGGCTAATCACTTCGTTCGCAATACGGTCTCCCACACTCAGGGAAACCGAACTGTCCGCAACAGCCGGTTGCTTATTCAAAGGAATGGGATAGTGAACAGCTGTTGGGATACCCGCACCTTTCAGGCGGTCTTGCACCTCTTGACGGTTTTCAACCCTTACCGAGTACTGCGCATAAACGCTGGTATTGTAGGGCTCTACATAGGGTGTAGAGGTGATACCAACCTCGTTCAGCGCATGATCATAGTATCCGGCTACCACTTGGCGCTGTTCGATCTCATCCTCGAAGATTTCCAGCTTGGGCAACAGGATCGCGGCCTGCAGGGTGTCCAGGCGGCTGTTCACACCTACGCGGACATGGTGATACCGGCGGTCTTGCCCATGACGCGCGATCTGCCGCAGAGCCACGGCAATCTCATCGTCGTTGGTAAAGATTGCACCGCCATCGCCATAGCAGCCTAGAGGCTTGCTCGGGAAAAAGCTGGTGCATGCAATGCGGCTCAGGCTACAAGAACGCCGGCCTTTGTAGCTTGCCCCGAAGCTCTGGGCAGCATCCTCGATCACCGTTATTCCGTACTTCGCTGCGATGGCGTTGATCGCATCAAAATCTGCGCACTGACCATAGAGGGAGACAGGGATGATGGCCTTAGTTCGCTCGGTGATCGAGGCTTCCAGTAGCTGCGGGTCGAGATTGTAGGTACGCGGGTCGATATCCACGTACACCGGCTTGGCCCCCAGCAGCGCCACTGTTTCGGCGGTGGCGATATACGTGAAGCCAGGCGTGATGACTTCATCACCTGGCCCGATGCCTAGCGCCATTTGCGCGATCTGCAAGGCATCTGTGCCGTTGGCGCAGGAAATGCAGTGCTTTACTCCGACGAAGGCGGCAAGCTTTTCTTCCAGCTCTGCCACTTCTGGGCCCAAGATGTACTGCCCATGAGCCAGGACACGCTGAATACCGGCGTCAATCTTGTCCTTTATACGGGCCTGCTGGGCCTGGAGGTCGATGAATTCGATCATGTACTACACGTCCAGTTTGGTGATTTGTTTGCTCTTGAGCAGATAGCGAGCGCCCGTATGCTCACAGAGGGTCTCGCCCTCCCCCTCCAGGGGCAAGTCGAGTTGTTCGCCAAACTCACTCATCCAGCCAATTTGGCGGGCCGGCACGCCGACCATCAAGGCATAAGCAGGCACATCCTTATTAATCACAGCCCCGGCGCCGACAAATGCGAACTCGCCGACAGTCACGCCGCACACAATGGTGCAGTTGGCGCCCAGGGTCGCACCGTGCTTGACCAAAGTGCTGCGGTACTCACTCTTTCGTTCGATCAGCGAACGGGGGTTGTAGACATTGGTGAAGACCATGCTCGGCCCGCAGAACACGCCATCTTCGAGGATGACGTTGTCGTAGACGGACACGTTGTTCTGGATCTTGACCTTATCGCCGATCACAACTTTGTTGCCGACGAAGACGTTCTGGCCGAGCGAGCACTCGCGCCCGATCCGCGCTCCCGCGCAGACGTGCACGAAGTGCCATACACGGGAGCCTTCACCGATCACCGCGCCATCGTCGACGATGGCGCTGGGATGTACCTGATAGCTCATGATTGGCCTCAGCGCGCAAGAGACTGGAGGAAGGGGTGACCTTCGTTGTCTTGCGCAGTGCTCTTGGCGGCGGAACGGATGGTGTTCACCGTCTCAACACAATGGCGAGCATCGTCAATTCCGAAGCCCCGGTCTGCCAGGATTTCCTGATAGCTGATGGTATGTAGGTCGGTGAAGCCTTCAGAAAACTCCATTTCTTCGCCATTGACGGTGATAGAGCGATACGTCGGTTTCTTGCCCTTCACAGCATCCGGCAAGTCGCGCGCGTCGATCGACAGGAACCAGCGTACGCGAGCCTGCTCGTATTCCAGGTAACCAGCTGCCTTGAAGTTATCGCTGTAGTGCACGACATTGCGTTGCAGCTTGCCGAAGATGAAGTGCAACATGTCGTAGAAGTGCACACCAATGTTAGTGGCTACACCGAAAGACTTGCGCGGGTCGCCCTTCCAACTCTCCATGTACCACTTACCGCGCGAAGTTATGTAGGTGAGTTCGACATCGTACTTGTGTTCGCTGCAGCCGCTGCACACTTTGTCCTTCAGAGCAAGAATTGCTTGGTGATGACGCAACTGCAGAATGTTGAATACGCGACGTCCAGTCTCGCACTCCACCCGCGCCAGTTCATCAAGGTCGGCAGGTGTAGGCACCAGAGGCTTCTCGCAAATCACGTCGCACCCCAAGCGTAGCCCGGCTGCTATATGGGGCTGGTGCAGGTAGTTGGGGGAGCAGACGCCGACATAATCCAGCGAGGTTTCCTGGCTGCGCTTCAGGCTCCAAGCGTGGTCGTAGAAGCGCTCGAACTCAGTGAAGAATTCGCTTTGAGGCGAAATGCTATCAATGATACCGACCGAATCGTTGATGTCGTAGGCAGACACCAGCTCGTTGCCAGTGTCCTTGATTGCACGCATGTGCCGGGGGGCGATATAGCCTGCTGCACCAATCAGGGCAAAACGTTTCAAATCCGAATCTCCAGCCAAATCAGGCCTTGATGATGTGCGCCTGCGGAGCGCGATACTTGCCACGGCTATCGACCAGCAAGCGGGCCTGCTGACTGATGAGGTCGTAGTCGAAGCGGTCATGATCCGTAGCCAGAACAACAGCGTCGAAGCTGGCGAGATTCTCTGGAGTCAACGGTTCACTGGAAAGCTCGAAGTGGTGCTCTCGCATTTTCGGGAAGGTCGGTACGTGCGGATCACTGTAAGCAACCACACCGCCCTTGGCCTGGATGAGCTCCATGATTTCGACTGAGGGCGATTCGCGCATGTCGTCGACGTTCTTCTTATAGGCAATGCCCAGAACCAGCACTCGGCTGCCCTTAAGCGCACGACCGCGATCATTCAGGCCGTCCATCAACTTACTGACAACGTACTCCGGCATAGCCTGGTTTACCTCACCCGAGAGCTCGATGAAACGGGTGTGCAAACCATACTCACGGGCCTTCCAGGTCAGGTAGAAGGGGTCAATCGGGATGCAGTGCCCCCCAAGTCCCGGGCCTGGGTAGTAGGGGGTGAAGCCAAATGGCTTGGTCGCCGCCGCGTCCACAACCTCGAAGATATCGATCCCCATGCGGTCAGCCACAACTTTCATCTCGTTGACCAGACCGATATTCACAGCACGGTGGATGTTCTCCAACAGCTTGGTCATTTCCGCAGCCTTGGTGGAACTCACCGAGACCACGCGGTCAATCGCCTGCTCATACAGAGCAATGCCCACCTCCAGGCAAGAGGAAGTGTGCCCCCCGATTACTTTCGGAATGGTGCGGGTTTCGAAGTTCGGGTTACCCGGATCTTCACGCTCCGGCGAGTAGACCAGGAATAGGTCCTCCCCCACGTGCAGACCGCACTCTTGTACACGCGGCAGCAGCTCTTCCTCAGTGGTGCCGGGGTAAGTCGTGCTCTCAAGGGAGACAACCTGGCCTTTCCGCAGGTAAGGCTTGAGTGCGTCTGTGGTATTGATGACGAAACTCATGTCCGGTTCCCGATACTTGTTCAGGGGAGTCGGAACACAAAGCACCAACGCGTCACACTCGCCAACGCGGGAGAAATCACTGGTCGCTTCAAAACCGCCCTTACGAGCTTCCGCAACTTTCTCAGCAGGAATATGCTCGATATAACTCTGCCCAGCGTTCAGCTTGACTACCTTGCTTTCATCGATATCGATACCGAGCACCCGAAAGCCGATGGAACTATAACGCAGCATTAGCGGCAGACCGACATAACCGAGGCCAACGATACCGATGACAGCCTCTTTCTTTTTGAATCTTGAAATAGTTTCCTGCTTGATGCCAGACATCAAATAAGACTCCAGAGAATTCGTACTCAATACTGATCCAGCCCCACATGCGAACCATCAAAGAGCATATATACTCGTTTGCTGGACCAGTAATCTAATTCCAGAAAATGAAACACTTTCCGCCACGCTCAAAACTAGCTGCATTCACGCGAAAGCCTTTCGACGCCTATGCACAAACGCCAGCAGGGCCACAACAGCCCCTAGCACCACACCAGTAAAGGCGCCACCGATGATGATCAGCCCTTTTTTGGGCTTGATCGGTTCGTCAGGCACCACGACCTCGCCGTCCTGCTGGAAAACCCGAACATTAGACGGGTCAGCCCTGAGACTCGCGTAAAGATTGCGTTTTTGTTCCAACTCACGCAGCTCCGGGATGAAAGGGTCGTCCGAAGCCCGCGATTCGAGCGCCTTGAGCTCCGCGCGAATAGCATTCGCGCCACGCATGTAGGTCAGGCTACCGTCCATGATGGCCATCATCTGTTCCTGAGTCTGGCCGCCGATGATCGGTGGTTTGCTCAGCCCCACCGCCTCAGCCACCTGCAGCGCTTCGCGCAACTGAATGATCCGGTCCTCACGACGCGCCTTGGCGCTGGCGCGCAGTGAACTGATTCGCCGCGTGTAGTTATTCGCCGCGACATCGACTTCCTGGTTAGCATCCTTGATCGCCTGCTGAAGTGACTGACTGGCCACCTGATCAATGTAGCTCTTCACCCATCCCGCTATCTGAAGTGGTTCTCGCCCCTCAGCAGCAACAGCGAAGCGATCCGGACGAGTTCGGTCCGGTGAAATAACGCGGAATGTCCTGTTGAACGCACGGAAAAGATCAGCGTGAGAGCGACCCTGAACGCTAGCTTCGTTCAATGACGGAAGATAAACGGTTTTGAAGAATCGACGCAGCGAATCTTCAGACTGCAGATTCCGCGTGAAGACGGAGTAGACATCCTCAACCTTGAATGGCTTGAGCTGCATCTCATTTCGCGCCAGGCTCAATGGAGCAATATCACTCAAGGAAGGCGGCAGAAGGTAAACTTGAGCCTCGTATACAGGCTTACTGATAAACGCATAAATAGTAGCCAAAGCGGTTGCAACAACAGCAAAAGCCACCACTATTAACTTGTTAACCCAAAGAGACTGTAGCAACTCAAGAAGATCAACTTCATTTGCCTGACGCGCAAAATACGAATTAGAACTATCTTCCACTGAAACTCCGTATCTTTAGAATACTTATACTGACTGCCTCCCTGCAGCAAAGCCACGCGCGCGAAGCCAGACAACTGAAGACGCACATTCTGCCAAGCTGCAGTCAGGATGCAAGCACCAACTGCTATTCAAGCCGTGAAAACCCCAGCAATCCAACAGAGACTTTCGCACGAGCGAAACAGACTCACGAGAAGGTGCGAGGTTCAAAACAGCAGACAACACTTACGACCTAACCGACGAACTGCATTACAGATCAATCGTTGACCCGATCCCGGAGTTCCTTACCCGGCTTGAAGTGGGGCACGTATTTTCCATCCAGACGCACTGACTCACCAGTCTTGGGATTCCGCCCGACTCGAGGCGCGCGAAAATGAAGAGAGAAGCTCCCAAACCCACGAATCTCAATTCGATCCCCCGTCGCCAAGGCCTGGGACATCTGTTCGAGCATAGTCTTGATGGCAAGCTCAACATCCTTCGATGAAAGCTGGCCCTGATGGGTAACGATTCGTTCGATCAACTCCGACTTGGTCATGGTTTTCCCTTCTAATTCAAGCGGCTAGATCAGCTCTATGAGTTTTTAGCACGCCGGCCAGGCTTTGAACAGCCCGGACGCCAGAAGAGAAAACGCAGACAACAAAAAGGGCGGCCTAGGCCGCCCTTTTTGCTAATGGAGCAGGGTGATTAGCCCTGGTTCTCCATCTGAGCACGGATCAGGTCACCAATAGTGGTCGGGCCGGTGGACTCGACTTCCTGCTTGCGCAGTTCCTTCATGGCGTCCTTCTCGTCATCAACGTCCTTGGACTTGATGGAGAGGCTGATTACGCGGCTCTTACGGTCGATGCTGATGATCTTGGCTTCGACTTCTTCGCCTTCCTTCAGCACGTTGCGAGCGTCTTCAACGCGGTCACGGCTGATTTCGGAAGCCTTCAGAACACCTTCGATCTCGCCGCCGAGGCTGATTACAGCACCCTTGGCGTCAACTTCTTTCACGGTGCCGCGAACGATGCTGCCCTTCTCGTGCATGGAGGCGTAGCTGGAGAACGGATCGTCTTCCAGTTGCTTGATGCCCAGGGAGATGCGCTCACGCTCCGGATCAACGGAGAGGATGACGGTTTCCAGCTCGTCGCCCTTCTTGAAACGGCGTACGGCTTCTTCGCCAACTTCGTTCCAGGAGATGTCGGACAGGTGAACCAGACCGTCGATACCACCTTCCAGGCCGATGAAGATACCGAAATCGGTGATCGACTTGATGGTGCCGGAGATCTTGTCGCCCTTGTTGAAGCGGCTGGAGAAGTCTTCCCACGGGTTGGACTTGCACTGCTTGATGCCCAGGGAGATACGACGACGCTCTTCGTCGATGTCCAGAACCTGAACTTCCACTTCGTCGCCAACCTGAACGACTTTCGACGGGTGGATGTTTTTGTTGGTCCAGTCCATTTCGGAAACGTGTACCAGGCCTTCCACACCCTCTTCCAGCTCGGCGAAGCAGCCGTAGTCGGTGAGGTTGGTTACGCGGGCGGTCACACGAGTGCCTTCCGGGTAACGAGCCTTGATGGCAACCCATGGGTCTTCGCCCAGTTGCTTCAGACCCAGGGAGACGCGGTTGCGCTCGCGGTCGAACTTCAGGACCTTCACGTCGATCTCGTCGCCAACGTTGACGATCTCGGACGGGTGCTTGATGCGCTTCCAAGCCATGTCGGTGATGTGCAGCAGGCCGTCTACGCCGCCCAGGTCAACAAACGCACCGTAGTCGGTGAGGTTCTTGACGATACCTTTGACTTGCTGGCCTTCCTGCAGGGATTCCAGCAGAGCTTCGCGCTCGGCGCTGTTCTCGGCTTCCAGGACGCTGCGACGGGAAACGACAACGTTGTTGCGCTTCTGATCCAGCTTGATGACCTTGAACTCGAGTTCCTTGCCTTCCAGGTGGGTGGTGTCGCGTACGGGACGCACGTCGACCAGGGAGCCCGGCAGGAACGCGCGGATGCCGCTGACGTCGACGGTGAAACCGCCCTTGACCTTGCCATTGATAACGCCCTTGACCACTTCTTCGGCGTTGAAGGCGGCTTCCAGAACCAGCCAGGACTCGGCGCGCTTGGCTTTTTCGCGGGACAGCTTGGTTTCACCGAAGCCGTCTTCCACCGCGTCAAGCGCAACGTGGACCTCGTCACCCACTTTGATGGTCAGTTCGCCTTGTTCGTTATAGAACTGCTCGACCGGGATGACGCCCTCGGATTTCAGGCCAGCATGGACGGTGACCCAGTCACCATCAATGTCGACCACGATGCCGGTGATGATGGCACCCGGCTGCATGTCGAGGGATTTCAGGCTTTCTTCAAAAAGTTCTGCAAAGCTTTCGCTCATGTTCATACCTGTAGTCAAAGGCCAGGAAAGGCCCTATTCCGCACTCCAGCCAATGCGGTCAAGTCATCAATAGAAGCGACGGGGATCGAAGCTGGTATCCCGCGCCGCCCCGGTGGCGTCGTCTTCCGCGAATGCGGAAACCGACGCAAAACTCGGGGTTGACATTGGCTTTTTCAACCTCCGGACGGAGGAATCGATCCAACATAAGGGCTGGAATGGTAGCAATGGGGTTGACGCCCGTCAATCACGCAGCCCAGCCATATAGATAGGGGTGCGGCAGTCTACAGCAGGCGGTCTTCGCGCTGCAGATAAAGCGCCAGGCGGCGCAGCATCAAGTCGCACTCCGCCAGCTGTTCCAAGCTGACGTATTCGTCGGGCTTATGGCCTTGATCCATGCTGCCCGGGCCACAGACGACAGTTGGAATGCCGGCCTGGTCGAACAACCCGCCCTCGGTGCCAAATGCCACTGTGCCGAACTCCGCCGAACCACAGATAAGTGCCAACAGACGAGCTGCTTCACTGTCGGGCGGAGTGGCCAGCCCCGGATAGGCACTCAATGGCCTCAGGCTGATGCCCGTGTTCGCTTGTACCCTGCGCATCTGCGGTGCCAGCTCGGCCTCGGCATAAACCTGCAGCTCATCGGCCACCTGCTGCGCATCGAATCCCGGCAGAGCACGCACCTCGAAGTCGAACTCGCATTCCGCCGGGACGATATTCAACGCCCGTCCGCCTTTGATGGTGCCAGTCTGCACCGTGGAAAAAGGTGGATCGAAACGCTCGTCATGGCGTTCCGGCCGGGCCAGATCCGCGCCAATCTCGCCCAGCTTGCCAATCAGCCGCGCCGCGTACTCGATGGCATTCACGCCATAGGGCGCGTAGGCGGAATGGCAGGCGGCACCTTGAATCTGACAGCGCATGGCCAGCTTGCCCTTATGGCCTAGCACCGGCTTCAACTCCGTGGGTTCGCCGATCAGGCACAAGCGCGGCTTATGTGGACGCTTCTCCAACTCCGCCAGCATGGGCCGCACACCCAGGCAGCCCACCTCCTCGTCATAAGAGAAGGCCAGATGTACCGGAAGCGTCAGCGGCTGCTCCAGAAAGGCTGGTACTGCGGCCAGGACGGAGGCGATGAAGCCTTTCATATCCGCCGTACCGCGCCCATACAAGCGCCCTTCCCTCTCCGTCAGCCTGAACGGCTCGACCGTCCAGGCCTGCCCCTCCACAGGCACTACGTCGGTATGACCTGAAAGCACAACGCCACCTCGGTCGCGAGGACCGATGGTGGCGAACAGGTTGGCCTTGGTGCGCTCCAGGTTGTAGAAGAGCTCGCTTTCCACGCCGAGCCCCGCCAGGTAATCGCGGATGAAGGCGATCAACTCCAGGTTGGAATCCCGACTGACGGTAGCGAAACCGATCAGTCGTTCGAGCAGATCGCGACTGGACACTTCACTCATCACCCGGCACCCCATAGCTGGGAGCCGCCGTCGGATTCAGCGCACGGGTGACATAGTCCTGCATCTGCGGCCGATAGGCCCGCCAGAGCGTCTCCAGCTGGCCGATGGGATCCTCATCCGCCCAGTCGACCCGCAGATCGACGAGCGGCCAAGTGAGATCACCCATCACCTTTAGTGCTGCAGAGTGAACCGGACCCGCTTCGCCACCTGCGGCCATCGCGGCATGCATGGCCGCCAGCAGACGGTCCGCGAGAAGCCCGGGTGCAGACTCGAATGCCTGCACCATGGCTTCAATTACTTGGGTTGCAGACAATAGATTCCCTGCTGCGACGCACTGCTCGCCAGCAACCGCGTTGTGAACGCCCAGAGCCTCGCTACCACTGAACAGCGCGGTGCGGCCCTGGCTATCGATCACCGTGACCTGGCGATATTGGCTCCAGCCGTTGGTGCTGAGCGCCCGATCAAGGGCTGCCGCAGGCTCCAGTTGCTGCGCGTCGAGCAGATCGAGAATCTGCGGCCCCAGGGCCGGCAGGGTGACGTTCTGGGTCGCCACCGCACCAACCCCGGCCCGCACCCAGGGGCAACGGGCGCCGACCGCGATACTCGACGAGCTGATGGCGATGCCGAGCTGACCCGTTTCAGGGCAGCGTCCGATGATAGAGAACGTCATGGTCCTGCTCCTTATGCCTGTGCCGACTGCCAGTCGTCCGGAATTACCGCGATCACATCAATCTCCATCAGCCACTGGGGCTGGCCCAGGGCCGAAACCACCAACCCGGTAGAGATCGGGAATACGCCTTTGAGCCATTTGCCGACTTCCTGGTAGACCGGCTCGCGGTAGCGTGGATCGATCAGGTAGGTGGTGGTCTTGACGATGTGGGACAGGTCGCTGCCCGCCTCTTCCAGCAACTGCTTGACGTTTTTCATCGCCTGCTCGGTCTGGGCGCGCGGATCGCCGAGGCCGACCAGTCGACCTTCGAAATCCGTACCGACCTGGCCGCGCACATAGACGGTGTTGCCGGCACGCACGGCCTGGCACAGGTCGTTGTCCAGCGACTGGTTCGGATAGGTGTCCTTGGTATTGAACATGCGAATGCGAGTATGGGTAGGCATCGAATCACTTCCAGAAATCTGATTGTTTGAACACACGAATAGCGGCAGTCGCCTGCACGGAAACGTTTTCGCTCAGTCTTTCGCCTGGCGCTGAGAGGCATCGCGGTAGGCGAGATACTTGTGCTGGGTAGCAATGTGGTCGGCGATATGCTTGGCGTCGTGCCAAACACCCCAGATAAAGGTGGAGCCACGACGGGAAAGCCACGGCAGGCCGAGGAAATAAACGCCCGGCTCGGCCGACACACCGCGCTGGTGTTGCGGCTTGCCCTTGGCGTCGAAGGCATTGACCTTCAGCCAGCTGTAATCGACCGCGTAACCGGTTGCCCAGATGATCGAGGTAACCCCTGCCTTCGCCAGGTCCAGCTCGAGAATCGGATTGCTCATGCATTCCGGGTCCGGGTAAGTAGCGCGGGCTTCGGGCTCCTCCGGGAGGTCGAGTCCATTGCGCTCGATGTAAGCGTCCGCTGCATCCAGCAGGGACAGGTAGTTCTCATCACCGCGGGCGATGTTCTCCACAAGGTCTGCCTGGAAGGTGACCGCGTCGCCATCGAACGACTTGGTGAGCCCAACCAACGTCACTCCCTGATGGGCCAGTCCACGGAAGTCGACCGTATGGCCACCACGGGCCCCGCTCACGGCGATGGTCACGTGTTCCTTGCCAGGTTGGGCGGCCTCCGCGTCCCACAGACCGAGCACGCCAAGCCACCAGCAGAAATCACGGTTGCGATAGGCGCGCGGCGGACGATCATGCGGCCCGACCGAAAGGTAGACCTGCTTGCCGGCACGCTGCAGCTCATCGGCAATCTGCACGCCCGAGGACCCGGCCCCAACCACCAGCACGCCGCCTTCAGGCAGTTGCTGCGGATTGCGGTACTGGGCCGAGTGAATCTGCGTGACCCTTGCATTGGTCGGCGCAATCGGCGGAATGATCGGGCGCTGGAAAGGCCCGGTAGCGGCCACCACTCGGTTTGCCTGGATCACACCCTCGGAGGTTTCGATGGTGAACCCCGGACGGTCGCTATTGCGCACCACTGATTTCACTTCCACGCCGGTGCGGATCGGGGCATCGAACTGCTTGGCGTAGGCTTCGAAGTAAGCTGCAACCTGCTCTTTGGGAGCGAAGGCGTCGGGATCGAGGTCGAATTCCAACCCGGGGAAGCGGTCGTGCCAGGCCGGCCCATTGGCCACCAGCGAATCCCAGCGCCCGGTGCGCCAGGCTTCCGCGATTCGATTGCGCTCCAGTACCAGATGCGGTACCCCGAGCTTGGTCAGGTGCTCACTCATGGCCACGCCGGCCTGACCGGCACCAACAACCAGCGTATCGATCTCTATTCTTTCAACTGCCTTGTCCGCGTACTTCTGAAACGCGGTCTGGTTCAGGTCGGTCATCGCTTGCCTCCTCTGACTCTGATCATTCTTGTTCTGCTGATGCGGCTAACTGTGGGGGTGTTGGCCGCATTCTGTTCAGAGCGAGGCAATCGCGAAATTATGATTTTTGTAGTCGCTGGCTAGGAAAAAGCTGCCAGCACGAAAAGCGCCCGGCCCGCGCGCCAGAAGGCTTTGGATATAGGTTTTTTAGCTTCAGGCGCGACAAAATAAATAGTGTCGTTTCGCTCAAAGGGCGCAGCATTTCAGAACTGGGAGACTGGCTGCCGCCAACTGGGACCCACTGATCGAAATGCATTTGCCGCGCCCCCGTCGCGCCTGATATCTGTATATATCCACAGTAAAAGTCCAGTCTGCCTCCCTCACCATGCCCGCCACCCTCGACGATCCGTTCTACTACCTGCTCAACTTCCACACCCTGCTGGACTGGATCAGCGAGCGTTATCACGACCTCCTCGACGGAGACGAGCAGACGTTCATCGAGAATTTCCGCGCCCTGCCCCGCGCCTCCCAGGCGCTACTGGTTCGCATGGTGATGCGCAAGGGCACACTGTTCCGAGCCAGCAAGTTGAACTACGCAGAGATAGGCGATACCCGTGCGGCGGCCCTGCCGCTACTGGCGCTTGGCTGGCTGGATGCGGCGCCGGAACTGGACCTGGCGCAGCTATTCGGACTGCTTACGCTGGGCGAAGTGGATGCCTGCTTCGGCAAAGCGCCGGGGCGCAAGGCGGAGCGCCTGGAAAACCTGCTAACTCAATACAATGAAGGCCGTACCTTTGCGCTCTGGTGCCCGGCCAGCAGCGATTGCGTCTACGCCCTCGGACTGATGGATATCTGCGACCGCCTGAGGCTAATGTTCTTCGGCAACCTCTACCAGGACTGGTCCGAGTTCGTCCTCGCTGATCTGGGCATCTACCAGTACGAGAAGGTGGAGATCGACACCTCGGCGAGAGGTTTTCGCGAACGCGCAGACCTCGACTACTACCTTTACCTGCACCGTTTGCGGGAACGCTTCGAAGACGGCGAGGCAATCGAGCAATTGCTGCCTGAACTGCCCGCCGAGCCCCACGCCAACCCCTGGCTGGATGCACGTCGACGCAAGCTGCTGTTCCAGGTCGGCCAGCATTGCGAGCGCTGCGCGCTACTTGAAGCGGCGCTGGGCCTGTACGGCCTTTGCGACTATCCAGGGGCGCGGGTGCGGCGCATCCGCGTGCTCGAACGCCTGGAGGCCCATGACGATGCGTTCAGTCTCGCGCAATTCGCCAGTGGGGCGCCCGAGAGCGAGGAGGAGCAGCAGCACCTGACCCGCATCCTGCCGCGCTTGCGCCGGAAACTCGCGCTGCCAAAAGAGCCATCTGTCGGCCGCACAACGGTGCAGCGCATCGACCTCGTGTTGCCGCAGCCCCCTGAACCGCTCTCGGTGGAGCATGCCGTGCTGCTGCATTTCAACGACGACGGCGCGCCCGTGCACTACGTGGAGAACACCTTGCTGAACTCGCTGTTCGGCCTGCTGTGCTGGGACGCCATCTTCGCCGCGCTGCCCGGCGCTTTCTTTCATCCCTTCCACAATGGTCCGGCGGACCTGCTCAGCCCTGATTTCCGTGCGCGCCGGGCGGAAATGTTCGATGCCTGCCTGGCGCAACTGGACAGCGATGCCTACCAGACAAGCATTCGCCGGACCTTCGCCGCCAAACAGGGGGTACTGTCGCCCTTCGTCTACTGGGGCAACCTGGACAAAGACCTGCTCGACCAGGCCCTGGCCTGCCTGCCGGCCGTGCAGCTCAAAGCCTGCTTCCAGCGCATCCTCGCCGACATCAAGTCCAACCGCGCTGGCCTGCCGGATCTGATCCAGTTCTGGCCGGCCGAACGCCGCTATCGTCTGATAGAGGTGAAAGGCCCCGGCGACCGCCTGCAGGACAACCAGCTGCGCTGGCTGGAGTTCTGCGCCCAGCACGGGATTCCGGTGGAAGTCTGCTACGTGCAGTGGGCGGACGCCTGACGTGAGCTACAGCGTCGCCGTACGCGCGCTCTGCGAGTTCACCGCCAAGACAGGCGACCTCGACCTGCGCTTCACCCCGACGCCCACGGCCCAGGAAGGCATCGCGGGTCACGCGCTGGTGGCCAGCCGTCGTGGCGAGGGTTACCAGACGGAAGTGGCCTTGAGTGGTGAATTCGGCCCGCTGCGAGTGCGCGGTCGCGCTGACGGTTACGACCCGGCTCTGAATCGCCTGGAAGAAGTGAAGACCTATCGCGGTGATCTCCAGCGCATGCCGGATAACCACCGGCACTTGCACTGGGCCCAGGTCAAGGTCTACGGCTGGCTGCTCTGCCAGCAGCAGTCGCTGACGGAGATCGAACTGGCGCTGGTCTATTTCGATATCGGCAGCCAGAAGGAAACCCTGCTCACCGAACACCACACGGCCGAGGACCTGCGACTGTTCTTCGAATCCCAATGCCAACGCTTCATCGCCTGGGGGGAACAGGAACTCTCCCATGCAAAGGCGCGCAACACCGCTCTCGAAGCCCTGACCTTTCCCCATTCCGGATTCCGCCAGGGCCAGCGCCAGCTCGCCGAGGCCGTGTACAAGGCGGCAAGCACCGGCTGTTGCCTGATGGCTCAGGCACCCACCGGAATCGGCAAGACCCTCGGCACCCTGTTCCCCCTTCTCAAGGCGGTTCCGCGCCAAGGGCTGGACAAGGTGTTCTTCCTCGCGGCGAAAACACCCGGTCGCCAACTGGCCCTCGATGCCCTGCGCCAGATCGATGCCGAGCCCCTTCGAGTGCTGGAACTGGTCGCCCGCGACAAGGCTTGCGAACACCCGGAGAATGCCTGCCACGGCGAGTCCTGCCCCCTTGCCAGCGGCTTCTACGAACGCCTCCCAGGCGCTCGCAAGGCTGCAGCCGAGCGCCGTTGGCTCAACCGCGAAGCCATTCGCGAAGTGGCGCTTGCCCATCAGGTCTGCCCCTACTACCTGGCCCAGGAGATGGCGCGCTGGAGCGACGTGGTCGTGGGCGACTACAACTACTACTTCGACTCAAGCGCCCTTCTCCATGGGCTGGCCAACGCCAACCAATGGCGTGTCGCGGTGCTGGTGGACGAAGCCCACAATCTCGTGGAGCGGGCGCGCAAGATGTACTCGGCCGAGCTCGACCAGCTCAGCCTCAAGGTCTTGCGCAAGAACTCCCCGGCCGTGCTGAAAAAACCCCTGGAACGAGTGGGCCGCACCTGGAGTGAACTCAACAGGGAACAGGCCGGGGACTACCGCGCCTATGACTCGCCTCCGACAAAGCTGCTGAACGCACTTCAGGGCGCGGTCACTGCGATAACCGACTACCTCACCGAAAACCCCACCGCCATGGATGCCGCCCTGCAGGACTTCTACTTCGAAGCCATGCAGTTCGGGCGCATGGCCGAGCAATTCGGCAGCCATTCACTGTTCGACCTCAGCAAGCGACCTGGCAAGGGCGGGGCCAGCCTGTCACGCCTGTGCCTGCGCAATCTGATACCCGCGCCGTTCGTTGGTCCGCGGTTCGCCGCCAGCCACTCCACCGTGCTGTTCTCGGCCACCCTCAACCCGCGCCACTATTACGGCGACTTGCTCGGGCTGGCGCCCAACACACCCTGGCTGGAAGTGGACTCCCCCTTCAGCGCCGAACAGCTCCAGGTTCGGATTGCCGCCGACGTATCCACGCGCTACCAACACCGCAGCGCGTCGCTCGCCCCCATCACACGACTGATGGCCCGGCAGTTTGCGGAACGCCCCGGCAACTACCTGGCCTTCTTCAGCAGCTACGACTACCTGCAGCAGGTCGCCAGCCTGTTCGCCCGCGAACATCCGCAGGCTCCCATCTGGCTGCAGGCACGGCAGATGGACGAAGGAGCGCGCCAGGCATTCATCGAGCGTTTCGAGGCCGGCGGCCAAGGCATCGGTTTCGCCGTGCTAGGCGGTGCATTTGGTGAAGGTATCGACCTGCCCGGCGAGCGACTGATCGGCGCCTTCGTCGCCACCCTTGGCCTGCCACAGCTGAACCCTATCAATGAGCAGTTGAAGTTGCGCATGGCCGCGCAGTTCGGCGCCGGTTACGACTACGCCTATCTCTACCCAGGCTTGCAGAAAGTGGTACAGGCGGCCGGGCGCGTCATCCGCACGACCGAGGACAGGGGCGTACTGCACCTGATCGACGACCGCTTTGCGCGACCGGAGGTGCAGCGTCTGCTGCCCAGCTGGTGGGAGCTAGAGCCACGAACGTGAGGTGCCCCGCGCGCACCGCTGGCCCTTATGCCGGCTCAGTGGTGCGCATGGCGCACACCACGAATTCTCTGGGTGTGCACAAGGTCGCCCTGGGCGCCGAGTCGCTTAGCTATCGCCGGCAAACACCCATATCCACCTTGCCCACGAACGGATTGCCGTAGCCCATCACGCAGGCCACGCGCTGGTTGCGGTTGCGCTCCCAGGCCTCCACCGGGTACTGGCGGTTCCAGGCGTTGTAG
The DNA here is from genome assembly GCF_036328175.1 of Pseudomonas sp. JS3066. NCBI lineage: Bacteria > Pseudomonadati > Pseudomonadota > Gammaproteobacteria > Pseudomonadales > Pseudomonadaceae > Pseudomonas > Pseudomonas sp. JS3066. Next base: position 1,569,762 of record NZ_CP143312.1, on the reverse strand, counting down.
AGCTTGCGATCCTGGCTGGAGAGGCGCAGGCCATAGCGGTCGCTCATATAGAAGTAGGTCCGCGCAATCATGCCGCGGATCTGCTGGCGCGGCATCGCCTTGCGCGCCTTGAAGTCCACCACCATGGGGCAAGCGCCGTACTGGCTCGGTTTCTGCGGCAGCCAGGCGAAGCTGTAGTTGCTGCGATCGCCGTTCACCTCGCCGATGCTCGGCACCAGGTTGTGCAGGTCGGCCTCGGCACGCTGATAGGTCGGATCATTCTCCGCGCAGTTCTTGCGCCCGCCCTTCTGCCAGCACTGGCGCTGATGGCCGATCACCCAGGCCGGCACGATGTGCTCCCACTCGATGCGTTGGGCCCGCTGCGGTGTCTTCCTCGGCACGTAACCGCAGCTTTTCAGATCCACGCGATTGCCCTGGTAACGGCAGCCGCAATAAAACTCCACCGGGTGCGTGGCGTAGAGCTTCCAGGCGGCCTTCTTGGCTTCGTTGAACGTGCGCGGTGCGGCGGCTTCGGTGGCTGCGGAAAACAACAGGCAAAACAGCAGGATAGAGCGAATCATCAGGCTTCTTCTTCCCGGGTACTGCGTCAGGGGGAAATGACTGACAACAGATTTTTCCTTTGGTTTGGTTGCCATCAGACGGCGGCAACTGATATCTGTATAAATATACAGTAATCCAGGAAAAGTCCTATGCCTGTATCAGCCCCGATCCGATTGCCCATACCCGAGCAACCTGTTCCATCAAACGTTCCGCTGCCCTACCAGCTGCCGCTGCCCTTCCCACCCCGTGGCCAGGTGCAGCCCTTGTTCGCCAGCCGGCGGCTGCACTGAATCCGTCCGAGGAAGACCCGATGCTGGACGTACGCCAGTTGAAATACACCGTGAGCCGCATGGCCCCGGAAGAAATCCGCGAAGCGGTGGAAGAATTACGCCTGGAAGGTCTGGTGACCGATGGCAAGACGCCCTTCGGTCGACTGCACTTCAACACCTGCCTGGCGGAGATAGAGGCTCTGTTCCAGCGTGCCGGCTATCACCGGCAACTGGATGTCGTGGGTTACCAGGGCCAGGCCTACGCCCTGTTCGACCCGGCCCGCTGGGAGCCGGTGCAAGTGCTGCGGTGGCTGAAGGATTATGTGGACTCGCGCCAGACGGAAAGCGCCTAGCCAGTTGCTAGCGCTTCTGCGCGTAGGCCATGAACAGACCGCTGCCGACGATGATGGCGATGCCGAGCAGGCCGATCTGATCCGGCGCGTGGTTGAACAGCAGCAACCCCAGCAGGCCGGCGAAAACGATCTGTCCATAACCGAAGGGCGCCAGCAGCGGCGGCGACGCGTGGCGGAACGCCTGGGTCAGCAGCATGTGCCCGCCCATGCCACAGGTGCCCAGGGCCAGCATCAACAAACCATGGCTGAGGTTGTCCGGCAGATGCCAGAAGAACGGCACCAGAGCACTCATGATCAGCGTGTTGGTCAGGCCGGTGATGAAGTTGCTGGTGGCTGAGCTGTCGGTGCGGGTGAGAATGCGCGTCAGCAATTGGTAGAAGGCAAAGCACACGGCCGCAGCCAACGGAAACAGAACGGCCGGGGTGAACAGCGAACCGCCTGGGCGCACGATCAGCAGCACTCCAGCGAATCCCACCAGCACCGCCCCCCACTGCCCGCGAGAAACCCGCTCGCGCAGCAGGGGTACCGAAAGCATCGTGACCAATAGTGGCGCGAGGAAGATTACCGAGGTCGCCTCGGCCAGCGGGATATAGCGCAGACCGGTCGTGAACAGCAGGCTCACCCCGATCAGACAGAGCGCTCGTGCTATCTGCAGCATCGGGCGCTTGGTGCGAAGTACCCGGGTGCCTTCGCGCGGCAGCAGGAAGCCCGCCATCAGCAGCGTGTGCACCAGATAGCGCACCCAGACCACCATCACGATGGGGTAGAAGGCCGACAGGTACTTGGAAATCGCGTCGTGGCTGGAGAACAGGAAAGTAGCCAGGCAGACCAGCACGATGCCTTTCAGCGGCTGGTCGATGCGTTGCGACAAGGGGCTATGGGAGCTCATCAGGGGTCCGGGGCGTCTGCCGGGGAAGGGCTTGGTAGCAGACTAATGATTAGGCGACTCAAGATATCGGCTAAGCGTGCGTGACTCAAGAGCCGGCCGGCATGCATGCCGAACCGGGATGGCAAGCCTTCCATCAGCCGACCGGAGGTGCTGTGGTCATGCGATGAGGCGCTGTAAAAATGCAGCACTCGCACCTCGCATTCAGCTGCAGGCCCCGCGCCAACTGTCCATGGCGGCTGGCACGCAATGTGCGGGCGTAAGTCCGAATCCCGCACAGCACATCTGGAATCGACATGGACCCATTACACCTGCTGGCCGAACGCGGCCTGCTGCTTTCCACCACCCTCTCGGTCAGCGGCCAATTGCTGCATATCTCTCCCAGCCTGAGCGATCAGCTCGGCTACGCGCCGGATGAACTCCCGGGGCTGGGCATCGAGCAAATCTACACCGCCGAATCGGTACGTGCCCTGCACCAGCTTTTCGCCAATCCGCCCGCCGACGAGCGCATCCAGGACCTGGAACTCAACCTGATACGCCACAGCGGTGGGCTCCTGCCGGTGCTGGCCAGCGGCATCCTGGAATGGCGCACGGTGCCAGCGCCGCGCTTGCACCTGATCAAGATGCCGCTCGGCGCCCTCACCCGCCGCGTGAACGAATTGCAGAACGCCAACGAAGTCATGAGCCAGATGCTCTACAGCGCCAAGGTGGCGTACTGGTGCATCGAGTTCGCCGAGGCGGTGGACATCAACCAGACACCCGACGAGATCGTCCGTCAGGTGTTCGAGAACCGTTCCTACTGGCGCATGTGCAACCGCGCCATGGCAGACGTCTACGAGATGCCGGCGGACGTCGACTTCAACCAGCAGCCGGTCCGCCTCTACTGGCCACGCAGCCCCGCCAACGAAGAGTTCGTGCGGCGCCTGGTGGAAACCGGCTTCTGCGTCGATGGTGCCCTGTCGGTGGACCGCCGCCACGATGGCTCCCCCGCCTATGTGGAGAACGATGTGCGCGCCGCCATCCACAACGGCCGCCTGCTGCGTATGTGGGGCAGCATCCGCGACGTCAGCCAGGAGCTGCGCATGCAGCACGACGCCGAGCAACGCATCGACGCGCTGCGCCGGGTCTTCGACGCGGTGCCCGACGCGGTGGTGGTGATCGACGAAGCGCTCCAGCCGCAATGGCGCAACGCCGCCTTCGAGAACACCTTCGGCATCACCCAAGGCACCAACATCGCCCACGCCCTGCTGGACCAGTCGCTGCCGGAACGCACCTGGCACAGCCTGCAGCTGCCCGACCTGAGCGGCCGGCCGCAACTGTTCAACGTCCATTGCTCGCGCGTACTCATGCAAGAGGGCGTGGCCTGGAAAGTAGCGGTACTGCGTGCAGCCGAGCGTGGCCTTCGGCATAGCGACGAGTTGCATCCATGATCGACAAGAATCTCCTGCCGTCCCTGAAAATGGGCATGCGCTCTTCGGTGAGCGTCAGCAGCGAAGTGCTTTCGGCACTCCTGGAAACACCGGCCCTGCACGCACTGCTCGACAGTTTCAGCGAGGCCATCATCCTTTGCGACGGTGAATCGCGGGTACGTTTCCTCAACCTTGCAGCCGAACGGGTCAACCGCCTGTCCCGCCAGGACGCGCTGGGCCTGCCCAACGCCGAGTTCTTCCAACGCTCGGCACTCGGTTTCGACGACTTCCAGCAGGCCATCGGCCGTGGCGCCACCAGTGCCCTGACCCGCTCCCGAGACGGCCGGATGTTCCTCACCAGTACCCAGGCGGTACCCACCGGCGCCTACGAGAAGCCCTACACGCTGTTGGTTCAACGCGACTTCGAAGGCCGCGAGAGCCAGCGCCGCACATCCCCGCAATCCTTTGCTCCAGCAGAGAACAACGGTCTTGGCGACCCGCAGGACAACGCCCTGCACCTTTCACCATTGCTTTCCAGCATTGCCGATACCGGCGTGCGCGCTTTCCGCCGCCGCGCCAGACTGCTCCTGCTGGGCGAACCCGGCGTCGGCAAGACCGCCATCGCCCGGCACATTCACCGCGCCGCCGGGTGGGGCGACCGCCCGTTCATACACGTCAACTGCGGCAGCATTCCTGAAAGCCTGTTCGAGTCCGAGATGTTCGGCTACGAGCGCGGCGCCTTCACCGGCGCCCTGCAGGGCGGTAAGCGCGGCTACATCGAGAGCGCCTCAGGCGGCACGCTGTTCCTCGACGAGATAGGCGAAATCCCGCTGCATGTGCAGGCCAAGCTGCTCAAGTTCCTCGAGGACGGCAGCATCCAGTCGGTGGGCTCGCCGCTCTCCAAGACGGTCCAGGTACAGGTGATCGCCGCCACCAACAAGGACCTGCGACGCCTGGTGGAAACCGGCGAATTCCGCGCCGACCTCTATTACCGCCTGGCGGTGCTCCCGGTGGAAATCCCGCCGCTGCGCCAGCACCTGGAAGACCTTCCGGTGCTCATGGACATCCTCCTGATGCGTATCAACCGCGACCGCCAGCCAACCTTGCGAATCTCAGGTGGCTGCCGCCAGCGACTGATGAACTACGACTACCCCGGCAACATCCGCGAACTGGTGAACGTCTTCGAACGTCTGGCCGTGCTGGCGGACGACGAGGCCCAGGAACATCATCTGCCGCCTGAGTTGCTGGGTCTCATCGCCCCGGTATTCGTCCGCCCCGCAGCGGCGCGGGTAGACGCGGAGAGCATTGCGCCGCCCGGCGAGGAAGCAAGCGGCAATCTCAAGGCCCAGGTGCAACGCTTCGAGCGCCAGCTCATTCTGCAGGCTGTCCAGAACCAGGGCAGCAAGCGCAAGGCCGCCCAGCAGCTCGGCATCGACATCGGCACCCTGATCCGCAAGCTGCAACGCGACTGATCCCGCCGGCACAGGGATGTGCCCAATGCTGCCGTTTCGCCATCCCGGCGTTTCCGCGCAGCGCTGCAAGAATGCCAACAAGGCATTTCATTTCTGCCTACACCAGGCAACACGCAAAAAGTAAAATTTCTTTATTTTCAACATGTTACTAAGTTGGCACGGCGCGTGCTCCAGCTAGCGGCACCCATCCACCTGAGTGGGTCATCGCATAGAAGCCGGGTCCGAGAGACCCGGCAGCTCTGGAGGCAAAACAACAATGCTAATCACAGGTATCAAGAGCCGGCCGGTATACGACCAACTCCGTCCTCTTCCCGGCGGAACCCATCACCTGGTCGCCGGCCAGGGCAGTGGCGGCCGCGCCCTGCTGCGCCTGCTGGACGACATGGCCGGACAGGGCCTCAACATCACCCTGCTCTACTCGCAGGAATCCTTCTCCGGCCAGGACTTCCTCGCCGAGCTGGAACAACGTGACGTCGCCGAACTGCGCGTCTATTCCAGCAACCAGGCGCTGGTGGACGAACTCGAACACATCCTCGGCGATGCCCGCATGGGCACCCGCCTCTACCTCTCCGGTTCGGAAAGCTTTATCGGCACCGCCATGCAGGTCGCCACCCGCTACGACATGAACGGCGACGAAGTGCTCCGCGAACACGCCGGCAGCTTCGTCCGCCGAGTCTGGTGCGTGCACTGCGACAGCTACACCGAGAACGTCACCCAGCGCGTATTCCAGTGCCCCAGTTGCAACCGGATGCTGGTGGTACGTGACCACTACTCCCGCCGCCTCGCCGCCTTCCAGGCCGTGAAGGCCGATGCCGAAGTCCCCGGCGAACTGCCGGCCGCCGAGGAGCTCGACACATGAGCCTGAGCAACGGAACCCTGAACGTGCGGGTGGCCCGCATCGAAGCCGTCACCCCCGAGATCAAGCGATTCACCCTGGTTTCCACCGATGGTGCGCACCTGCCGCCCTTCTCTGGCGGCAGCAACGTGGTGGTACTGATCCCACACGAGACAGGCGCCTACCGCAATGCTTACTCGCTGATGAGCTCGCCGTACGACTCCAGCGCCTACCAGATCGCCGTACGCCGGGTCGAGGAAGGCCGTGGCGGCTCGTTGCGGATGCACGAAGCGGTGAACGAGGGCGATGTGCTGGAAATCCTGCGCCCAGTGAATCTGTTCCCGCTGAGCAAGCACGCCCGTCTGCACCTGTTCATCGCCGGCGGCGTGGGCATAACCCCGGTCTGCTCTCAGCTGGCCGAATTGCGCCTGCGCGGAACGCCCTTCGAGGTGCATCTGGCAGTGCGCGGCGCAGAACACGCGCGCCTGGGCGAAGAACTGGTGCGCGAATACGGTGACGCGGTGCGCCTGTACCGCAATGACATCGATCAGCGCCTGGATATCGCCGCCGTGGTCGCGGACCGTCCGTTGGGTAGCCACCTCTATGTCTGCGGTCCGGAATCCATGATCCAGGACGCCATCGACAGCGCCCGCGCCCAAGGCTGGACCGACAGCCACATCCACTACGAGCGGTTCCTGGAGCAGGGCAGCATCGGCGAGAGCTTCAGCGTCACCCTGGCGCGCAGTGGCGCCACCCTCACAGTCTCTCCCGACCAGAGCCTGCTGGAGGCCGCCGAGGCCGCCGGCCACGAGATCCCCTACCTGTGCCGCGGCGGCGCCTGCGGCATGTGTGAAACCAATGTGCTGGAGCTGGACGGCGAAATCCTCCACACCGACGACTGGCTGTCCGACGAGGACAAGGCCGCGAACAAGAAAATCATGCCCTGCGTGTCGCGCGCCAAGTGCTCGCGGCTGGTCATCGACTGCTGAACGGAGAACGACCATGACCATCCAGTTCCGACCCGACGAAACCTACCGCGACGACTACACCTACGCGAACAGCCCCGAGTGCATTGCCCGCGCGCCCTTCCCCTTCCCGGACGACGAGTACATGTACTCGATGAATCTGGAGCCCCACGTATCGGTGGGCGAGGCAGCGCTCAAGGCCGTCTTCGACATCGACGAGCACTACATCAGCGAATGCCGCGACCGAGCCTTCACCCTGGAAAAAGACCCGGGCATGCACTACGTATCGGCGCCGCACATGATGGAAGCCCAGTGGGACCTGCTCGAGCTGATCATGGAGTCCTACGCCAGCGACTACCCCGAATACTTCACGCTGGAGAAGGACGGCACTCGCTGGCACTGGACCAACAAGCTCCTGAACATTGACGACACCTTCACCTTCGGCGACCCGGCCACCCTGCCCTATGAGCCGATGGAGTACATCACCCGCCAGGCCCAGGGCGACTGGGTATTGCAGGAAGAGCGCGACGGGACCCTGTACTGGGGCGCAGGCATCGCCACCCAGCGGGCCGACTATTCGCTGCGCTTCAACCTCGGCATGGCCTGGCACGAGTTCCACGGCCCGGTGCCACTGGTGAAAGAGACCGGCATGCTCGACCGCGCACTGAAGTTCCTTCTGCGCCTGCGCTGCGGCCATCCGGTGCGCCGCCTGAACTGGTCGCTGACCGTCAACCCGCGCCTGGACGTATCCGCCGAAAGCCTGCCGGACTGGGCACCGGACCGCACCACGGTGACCGCAGAGAACGCCGGCAAGCTGGTTTACCTGCGCATCGAACTACAACCCTTGCACCGCTTGCCGCGCAGCAACGCCATCGTGTTCCCGATCCGCACTTACCTGCTGAACCTGGAAGACATCGCCACCAACCCGGCCTGGGCCAAGCGCATGCACCGCGTGCTCAAGTCCCTCAATCAGGAACTCGTGGACTACAAGGGATTCACCCGTTACCGCGACGCCGCCGTCGAGTGGCTATCGCAGTTCGACGACGGCCGCGACGAGCAGGCGGCCAAATCCGCCTGAACCCGCTTCACGCTTCACGCTTCATCCATAACAACAAAGGCTCTTCCATGAGCACCAGCGGGCACTGCCCCGCTGGCCATGCAAACGACTGCCATTCAAATGAGGAAAAAACAATATGAGTGGGTCTTCTGCGACGCGTGCAACCGCTTCGATCGATCAGGACGCCGAGCAACTGCGTGCGCTCGGCTACAGCTCCAACTTCAACCGCAGCATGAGCCTGTGGGAGAACTTCTCCCTCGGCTTCACATATCTGTCGCCGGTGGTCGGCGTCTACACCCTGTTCGGCCTCTGCCTCGCGGCAGGTGGCCCGCCGATGTTCTGGTCCTACCTGCTGATCGGCCTCGGCCAGTTACTGGTGTGCCTGGTGTTCGGTGAGGTGGTTTCGCAGTTCCCGATTTCCGGGGGCGTCTACCCCTGGGCACGTCGCCTGGTGGGTAAGCGCTGGGCGTGGATGGTGGGCTGGGTCTACGCCTGGGCACTGTGCGCCACCATCGCCGGCGTGGCCGTCGGTGCTGGTCCTTACCTGGCCGCGATGCTCGGCTTCGAGTCCAGCGCAAACGCCAGCATCTACATCGCCCTGGTGCTGATCCTGCTCTCGACCGGTCTCAACCTGGTAGGCACCAAGCTGCTGGCGCGCGTGGCCATGTTCGGTTTCCTCTGCGAACTGGTGGGCGCCATCCTGGTGGGCGGCTACCTGTTGATCTTCGAACGCCACCAGCCGTTCAGCGTGCTGTTCAATACCTTCGAGATCAACGTCAACGGTTCCTACCTGCCGGCCTTCCTCGCAGCATCCCTGGCGGGTCTGTTCCAGTACTACGGCTTCGAGGCCTGCGGTGACGTGGCCGAGGAAACGCCCAACCCCGGCAAGCGCATCCCCAAGGCCATGCGCATGACCATCTACATCGGCGGCGCCGCGGCCATGTTCGCCTGCCTGGCACTGATCCTCGCGGTACCGGACATGCAGAAGGTCATCGCCGGCGAAGACACCGACCCGGTTTCCACCATCCTCTCCAATGCTTTCGGCCCGGTGGGTTCGAAGCTGGTAATGGCTGTCGTGATGGTGTCCTTCATTTCCTGCGTGCTCAGCCTGCAAGCCGCCGCCAGCCGCCTGCTGTTCGCCTATGCCCGTGACGAGATGATCGTCGGCAGCAACCTGCTCAAGCGCCTTTCCGCCAACCAGGTGCCGTCCTTCGCACTGGTGGTGAGCGGTGTCGTTCCGGCGGCCATCGTCTGCCTCGGCCTGTTCATGGCTGACGCCGTGGCCACCATCGTCGGCTTCGCTGCCATCGGCATCTACGTCGCCTTCCAGTTGATCGTGATTGCCGCCCTGATCGCTCGAGCCAAAGGCTGGCGCCCGAGCGGCCAGTTCAGCCTTGGCGGCTGGGGCCTGCTGGTGAACGTTGCCGCGCTGATCTACGGCCTTGGCGCCATCGTCAACATGATCTGGCCGCGCAGCCCGGATGCCGCCTGGTACATCAACTACTCGATGATCCTGACCACTGTCGTGGTGATGGGCGCGGGCTTCCTCTACATGCTGCTGGCCAAGCCCTACGACAAGGGCACCGCCCCAGCCGGCGACGCCTGGAAGTTTTCCAATCCCGTCCCAAAGGCCGCTGACGTAGCTGGCGTTCCGGCGCAGTAAGCCAACCCGTCGCCCCTCCTCCCTCGCTTTCCTCCCCTCTCCCTCCGGGAGAGGGGCTAGAACCGAACAAGGATCACCCCATGCAAACCAAACTCCTGATCAACGGCCAGCTCGTCGCCGGCGAAGGCCCCAGCCTCGCCGTGCTCAACCCGTCCCTGGGCACCGCCCTGGTGGAAATCGCCGAGGCCAGCCCGGCCCAGGTCGATGCCGCCGTGCGCGCCGCCGACGCCGCCTTCCCGGCCTGGTCGCAGACCTCGCCGAAAGACCGCTCCACCCTCCTGCTCAAGCTCGCCGACCGCATCGACGCCCACGCCGAAGAACTGGCCCGCCTGGAATCGCAGAACTGCGGCAAGCCCTACGCCGCCGCGCTGAACGACGAACTGCCGGCCATCGCCGACGTGTTCCGCTTCTTCGCCGGCGCCAGCCGCTGCATGAGCGGTTCCGCCGCCGGTGAGTACCTGCCCGGCCATACCTCGATGATCCGCCGCGACCCGGTCGGCGTGGTCGCTTCCATCGCGCCGTGGAACTACCCGCTGATGATGGCCGCCTGGAAACTCGGCCCGGCCCTGGCCGCCGGCAACACCGTGGTACTGAAACCCTCCGAGCAGACCCCGCTGACCGCCCTGAAGCTCGCCGAGTTCATCGCCGAGATCTTCCCCGCCGGCGTGGTGAACATGGTCTTCGGCCGCGGCCCGAGCGTCGGTGAACCGCTGACCACCCACCCGAAGGTGCGCATGGTCTCCCTCACAGGCTCGGTCGCCACCGGCTCGCGCATCATCGCCGGCACCGCCGACAGCGTGAAACGCATGCACATGGAACTGGGCGGCAAGGCCCCGGTGATCATCTTCGACGACGCCGACATCGACGCCGCCGTGGAAGGCATCCGCACCTTCGGCTTCTACAACGCCGGCCAGGACTGCACCGCCGCCTGCCGCATCTACGCGCAGAAAGGCATCTACGAGAAGTTCGTCGCCAAGCTCGGCGAAGCCGTCGGCAGCATCCGGACCGGCCTGCAGGACAACCCGAATACCGAACTCGGCCCGCTGATCACCGAGCAGCACCTGGAGCGCGTCGAGGGCTTCGTCCAGCGCGCTGCCGCCGTGCCGCACATCCAGGTGGTCACCGGCGGCAAGCGTGTCGACGGCCCGGGTTTCTTCTTCCAGCCCACCGTGCTCGCCGGCGCCCGCCAGGACGACGAGATCGTCCGCCGCGAAGTGTTCGGCCCGGTGGTCTCGGTCACCGAGTTCGATAGCGAGGAGCAGGTGCTGGAGTGGGCCAACGATTCCGACTACGGCCTGGCCTCTTCCCTCTGGACCGCCGACGTCGGCCGCGCCCACCGCCTGTCCGCGCGCCTGCAGTACGGCTGCACCTGGGTCAACACTCATTTCATGCTGGTCAGCGAAATGCCCCACGGCGGCGTCAAGCACTCCGGCTACGGCAAGGACATGTCCATGTATGGGTTGGAGGACTACACCGCCATTCGCCACGTGATGTTCAAGCATTAATGGGCTGGCTTCGGCCAGCGCCTTGTGGGAGCGAATTCATTCGCGATTGGGGCGCCAGGCCCAACCGGAAATAACCGGGGGCAGCTGCGCTGTCCTTGACCGAGATCCTGTGGGGCCACTCAAGTCGCTGAGCAGGCCTGCCCAGAGAAACCCTGGCGCAGCTACGCTGCCCTTAGCGATTGAAATCGCCCCCACAGGAATTAACCCACGCTGCAAACCACCAGGAGCCTCCCATGTTCGACATGCTTGACGGTTTCCGTCTCATCCTCACTGGCGTACTGGCCGACCTGGCCCTGGCGTCAGCCTGAAAAAGCCCCGGCGATTGCCGGGGCGAATCCCTCCGCCATGCAAGCCTTCATCAATGCGGTGAAAACCGAGCAAGCCCTGGCTTCTGGTTGACCGATCGTCGTCATAGCAAATTTGTATTACGACCATCATGTACGTCTTTTTGAATTACGCATATCATTTAACGCATCGAGGCCAACGCCCTCCCACAGGAGCCCTCCATGCAATCCATCGTCATTGCCGGTTACGCCCGCTCGCCTTTCCACTTCGCCAAGAAAGGCGGACTGATCAACCTCCGCCCGGACGACCTCGCGGCCCAGGTGGTGAAGGGCCTGGTGGATCGCCTGGATATCGATCCCCGGCAAATCGAGGACCTGATCCTAGGTTGCGCTTACCCCGAAGCCGAGCAAGGCATGAACCTGGCGCGTATCACCGGCTTCCTCGCCGGTTTGCCGGAAACCGTCGCCGGTGCCACGGTGAATCGCTTCTGCGGTTCCTCCATGAGCGCAATCCACTTCGCCGCCGGACAGATCATGCTGGGTGCGGGCGAGGCCTTTATCTGTGGCGGCGTGGAGTCGATGACCCGCGTGCCCATGGGCGGATTCAACATTTCACCGAATCCCAAGCTGGTGGACGGCTACCCACAGGCGTACATGGCCATGGGTCACACCGCTGAAGTGGTCGCCGGGCGCTACGACATTTCCCGAGTCGACCAGGAGGCCATGGCTGTGGAGTCCCACCGCAAGGCTACCCAGGCACGGGAACAAGGCCGCTTGCAGGACGAGCTCATCGCCATCGAAACGCCCGACGGTCTGGTAAACGAAGACGGTTGCATCCGTCCGGCGACCACCCCGGAAGCACTGGCGCAACTTAAGCCGGCCTTCGGCGGTAGCGTAACCGCCGGCACCGCTTCGCCCCTGACCGATGGCGCAGCGGCGGTATTCGTCTGCACCGAGGATTTCGCAAAGCGCTGGAGCCTGGACGTCATGGCGCGGATCAAGGCCGTTGCCGTGGTTGGCTGCCCGCCGGAAATCATGGGCATGGGACCGCTCTATGCCACCCGCAAACTGCTGCAACGCACCGGCCTTGTGATCGGTGACATCGACCTGTTCGAAATCAACGAAGCCTTCGCCAGTCAGGCCCTGGCCTGCATACGCGAGCTGGATCTCGATCCGGCCAAGGTCAACCTGGACGGCGGCGCCATGGCCATCGGCCATCCGCTGGGCGCCACCGGCGCGCGCATCACCGGCAAGGCTGCGAGCCTGCTCAAACGCACCGGTGGCCGATACGCCGTCGCCACCCAGTGCATTGGCGGCGGCCAAGGCGTGGCCACCCTTCTGGAGCGCGTCTGATCGATCGACCACGGCACCTCGTCCGTGCCGTGGTCGATTACCGCTAGCGCGACAAGGGATGTGAATTACAATCGCCATATCAATCTTGCGAACGAGGCGACCGACATGCGCTACCCCGAAGATCACAAAGCCGAAACCCACAAACGCATCGTCGCCGAGGCGTCCCGTCGTTTTCGCTCCGAAGGCATCGACGCCACCGGCCTGCAACCGCTGATGAAGGCCCTCGGCCTGACCCACGGCGGCTTCTATGCACACTTCAAATCCAAGGATGCCCTGGTGGAAGAGGCCCTCCAGGCAGCAGCGAACGACGCCAACGCCCAATGGGTCAAGGCATTCGCCAAGGACCAGCCGCTGAAGACCTTCTTCGAGCGCTACCTCTCCCCGCAGCATCGTGCCCACCCCGAACAAGGTTGCCCGCTGCCCACCATGTCGGCGGAACTGGGACAGCGCGGCAATGCCAGCGCCATCACCGACAGTGTGCTGAACAACCTGCTGGAACTGGTGACTAAGGAAACCGGCAGTGCTGAGCAGAGCCTGACCATGCTGTCTACCTTGGTGGGCGCTCTGACACTGGCCCGCAGCGTGGCCAGCGAGGAACTGTCAGACCGCATACTCGAAAGTGCCCGCGCCACCCTCCTCTCCCAGGTAGAGGCTGCCCAGGCCACCAGGGCCTGACGACCCTGCCATCCGTCGCCGCCCTCGGCATCCACCGAGGGCAGCCTATGCTTTCCAGGTAGGACCGAAACCGGCTGCACCTGGGTTGCACCCTTCCCTCTACAGCCGCTCATACCCTGCTGAACGCCAGTACTTCTGTGCCTCGGCAGCGATCAGGTGCAACTTTTCCGAGTCATCAATGTGACCTTTCATCAGGAGAATACCGCCAGTCTTACGACCTTTGGTTGCACCAGGTTGCACCCCTTGTAGGACATCGCTACTCTTTGCGCCGCTAATGCCGTGCGACCACGGCCGAGAAGAGGACAAGAAATGGCTACGAGCACCACCCTTGGCGTGAAACTGGACGAAGCTACCCGCGATCGTCTCAAGGAAGCTGCGCGCAGGATCGAGCGCACCCCGCATTGGCTGATCAAGCAAGCGATCTTCAGCTACCTCGAGGCACTGGAAAGCGGCATGACCCTGCCGGAACTCCAAGGCATCGCCCAGCGTCTGGCCGAAGGTGACCACGACGCCCTCGAAGCCCTGCCCGAATCCACGCATCAGCCGTTCCTCGAATTCGCCGAAAGCATCCTGCCGCAGTCCGTGCTGCGCGCGGCCATTACTGCCGCCTACCGCCGCCCCGAGCAGGAAGCCGTGCCCATGCTGCTGGAGCAGGCGCGCCTGCCCGCCGAGATGTCCGACGCCGCCTACAAGCTGGCCTACGGTATCGCCGAGAAGCTGCGCAACCAGAAGAGCGCCGGCGGTCGTGCCGGTATCGTCCAGGGCCTGCTGCAGGAGTTCTCCCTGTCTTCCCAGGAAGGCGTGGCGCTGATGTGCCTGGCCGAAGCCCTGCTGCGAATCCCGGACAAAGGCACCCGCGACGCCCTGATTCGCGACAAGATCAGCACCGGCAACTGGCAGCAGCACCTGGGCCAGAGCCCGTCGATGTTCGTCAACGCCGCTTCCTGGGGTCTGCTGATCACCGGCAAGCTGGTGTCCACCCACAACGAAGCCGGCCTGTCGTCCTCGCTGAACCGCATCATCGGCAAGAGTGGTGAGCCGGTGATCCGCAAGGGCGTGGACATGGCCATGCGCTTGATGGGTGAGCAATTCGTCACCGGCGAAACCATCGCCGAGGCGCTGGCCAACGCCACCAACTTCGAAGCCAAGGGCTTCCGCTACTCCTACGACATGCTCGGCGAAGCCGCGCTGACCGAGGAAGACGCCCAGCGCTACTACGCCTCCTATGAGCAGGCCATCCATGCCATCGGCAAGGCCTCCCACGGCCGCGGTATCTATGAAGGCCCGGGCATCTCCATCAAGCTGTCGGCCCTGCACCCGCGCTACAGCCGCGCCCAGTACGAGCGCATGATGGGCGAGCTTTACCCGCGCCTGCTGTCCCTGACCCTCCTGGCCAAGCAGTACGACATCGGCCTGAACATCGACGCCGAAGAAGCCGACCGCCTGGAAATCTCCCTCGACCTGCTCGAGCGCCTCTGCTTCGAGCCAAGCCTGAAGGGTTGGAACGGCATCGGCTTCGTCATCCAGGCCTACCAGAAGCGCTGCCCATACGTGATCGACTACGTGATCGATCTCGCCCGCCGCAGCCAGCATCGCCTGATGATCCGCCTGGTGAAAGGCGCCTATTGGGACAGCGAGATCAAGCGCGCCCAGGTTGATGGCCTGGAAGGCTTCCCGGTCTACAGCCGCAAGGTGTACACCGACATTTCCTACATCGCTTGCGCCCGCAAGCTGCTGGGCGTTCCGGACGCGATCTACCCGCAGTTCGCCACCCACAACGCCCACACCCTGTCGGCCATCTACCAGATCGCCGGCCAGAACTACTACCCGGGCCAGTATGAATTCCAGTGCCTGCACGGCATGGGCGAACCCCTTTACGAACAAGTGGTGGGCAAGGTCGCCGACGGCAAGTTGAACCGCCCGTGCCGTATCTACGCACCGGTCGGCACCCATGAAACCCTGCTGGCCTACCTGGTTCGCCGCCTGCTGGAAAACGGCGCCAACACCAGCTTCGTCAACCGTATCGCCGACCACAGCATCTCCATCAAGGATCTGGTGGAAGACCCGGTGACCAGTGCCGAATCCATGGCCAGCGTAGAAGGCGCCCTTGGCCTGCCGCATCCGCGCATCCCGCAGCCCAAGGCCCTGTACGGCGAAGCCCGCGTCAACTCCAGCGGCATCGACATGGCCAACGAACATCGCCTGGCCTCGCTATCCAGCGCCCTGCTGAGCTCCGGCCATGCCGACTGGCGCGCCCAGCCCATGCTCGGCTGCCCGACCAGCGAAGGCGTGGCTGAACCCGTGCTGAACCCGGCGGATCACCGCGATGTGGTTGGCCACGTGCAGAACGCCACCACTGCAGACGTCGGAAATGCCGTACTGGCCTCCATCACCGCTGCGCCGATCTGGCAATCCACCCCGCCAGTGGAGCGCGCCGCCGCCCTGGATCGCGCCGCCGACCTGATGGAAAGCGAAATGCAGTCGCTGATGGGCATCCTTGTCCGCGAAGCCGGCAAGACCTTCGCCAACGCGATCGCCGAAGTGCGCGAAGCCGTTGACTTCCTGCGCTATTACGCCGCCCAGGCCCGCCACGACTTCGCCAACGATACCCACCGCCCATTGGGCCCGGTGGTGTGCATCAGCCCGTGGAACTTCCCTCTGGCGATCTTCGCCGGCCAGGTAGCCGCCGCGCTGGCCGCCGGCAACACCGTGCTTGCCAAACCTGCCGAACAGACCCCGCTGATCGCCGCCCAGGCCGTGCGCATCATGCTCCAGGCCGGCATTCCAGAAGGCGTGGTGCAGCTGCTGCCGGGCCTCGGCCACACCGTAGGCGCCGCCCTGGTGAGCGATGAGCGTGTGAAGGGCGTGATGTTCACCGGCTCCACCGAAGTGGCCGGCATCCTGGCTCGCAACGTTGCCGGCCGCCTGGACGCGCAGGGTCGCCCGATTCCGCTGATCGCCGAAACCGGCGGCCAGAACGCCATGATCGTGGACTCCTCCGCCCTTGCCGAGCAGGTGGTGACGGACGTGATCGCCTCCGCCTTCGACAGTGCCGGCCAGCGCTGCTCCGCACTGCGCGTGCTATGCGTCCAGGAAGACGTGGCTGACCGCGTCGTGGAAATGCTCAAGGGCGCCATGGCCGAGTGCCGCATCGGCAACCCCGAACACCTGAACGTGGATATCGGCCCGGTCATCGACGCCGAGGCCAAGGCCAACATCGATAAGCACATCCAGGCCATGCGCAGCAAAGGCCGCAGCGTGTTCCAGATCGCCCGCACCGAGGGTGATGTGATGCAGCGCGGCACCTTCGTGATGCCGACCCTGATCGAACTGGACAGCCTCGCCGACCTGGAGCGTGAAATCTTCGGCCCGGTATTGCACCTGCTGCGCTACAAGCGAGAGGACATGGACGCCCTGCTCGACGAGATCAATGCCACCGGCTACGGCCTGACCCTCGGCGTGCACACCCGCATCGACGAAACCATCGCCAAGGTGGTGGACAAGGCCCACGCAGGCAACCTCTACGTCAACCGCAACATGGTTGGCGCCGTGGTCGGCGTGCAGCCCTTTGGCGGTGAAGGCTTGTCCGGCACTGGTCCGAAAGCCGGCGGCCCGTTGTACATGTACCGCCTGCTCGCCACTCGTCCGGCAGATGGCGTGAGCCGCACCTTCCAGCGCCTGGATGGCCAGAATGTCGCCGACACCCAGCAGCGCAACACCCTGCAGGATCGTCAGGGCAACCCCCTGGAAGCCCTCAAGGCCTGGGCCGCGAAGAACGGCAAGGATGGTCTGGCCAATGTCTGTGACAGCTTCGCCGAGCAGTCCCAGAGTGGCCTGAGCCGCGTGCTTCCCGGCCCGACCGGCGAGCGCAACACCTACGTGCTGCTGCCGCGCGAGGCTGTGCTCTGCCTGGCTGATGACGAAACCGACCTGCTTACCCAGCTGGCCGCGACACTGGCCGTTGGTAGCAGCGCACTCTGGGCCACCAGCGAGCTGACCGGCAAACTGCGCGCCGCCCTACCGAAGGCCGTGCAGGCCCGCATCCAGCTGGTAGCCGACTGGACACAGTCGGAAGTGGTGTTCGATGCGGTTCTCCACCATGGCGACTCGGACCAACTGGGTACCGTTTGCCGGCAAGTCGCTTCCCGCAAGGGCCCGATCATCGGCGTCCAGGGCCTGTCCCGCGGCGAGACCGCGGTACCGCTGGAGCGCCTGCTGATCGAACGCGCCATCAGCGTCAACACTGCCGCTGCTGGCGGCAACGCCAGCTTGATGACCATCGGCTGACACACCGCCGCGCCCTCGGGCGCGGCCCGGCTTCACCCGTCGCGCGCTCACAAGGCGGGCGGCGGTCGCAACACCGGAGGCCTGACCTCCAGGCGAACCGCCTTACCGGGCGACTTCGCCCATCTCACTTCGACGGTTGGCTGTCATCGCTGACGGCAACGGGGGGCACGCCACAAGCGTGCCCCCTTCTTTTTTGCCCGCCAGGGCAGGCCTTCGGCCTGCTTGGCGAATGAATTCGCCCCTACAGGTCATCGCAGGAGCTACTTGCCACCCAGGATCAAGCAGGTCGTGGAGCCAGTCGCATAGAGCTTGCCATCCACGTCATAGATACGCCCTTCGGCCAACGCGGTAGAGCGACCGACATGGATGATCCGCCCCTCGGCACGCACCGGACCAGTCTTTGTGGTCAAGGCACGGACATAGCTGATACGCAAGTCGGTGGTCGTATAGCCCTGCCCTTTCTCCAGGTTGGCGTGAATGGCGCAACCCATGCACGAATCCAGCAAGGTCGCGGCGTAGCCACCATGCACCGACCCGATCGGATTGTAGTGCTGCATCTGCGGCACTCCCTGGAAGACGAAGCGCTCCTTCGACCACTCGACAGGCACGAACCCCATCAGCTCGCCGATGGGCGGCGCTGGCAAGTCTCCACGGCCGATACCATCGAAGAACTCCAGAGGACTGAGCATCGCCACCTCCGCAATGCTCATGGTGCCGGGTTTCAAACGGGCACGAATCTCAGCCTCTGCTGCCAGCCAGACTTGAAGTTTCTCTTCTCGGGACAGATCGCTCATAGGGTCATCTCCTGGATCGCACGAATATATTGAATGTCGCTCGTAATATATCTCAGCCAAAGAAAACCGGAACGCCCTTTCGGAAGTTCCGGTTCGGATCAGAGGTTCATCTGCTTGGCGATGATCTCGTTCATGATCTCCCGCGTACCGCCGCCTATGGAAAGGATCCGGTTGTCGCGATAAAGCCGCTCCACCAGGCTTTCGCGCATATAGCCCATGCCGCCCAGGATCTGCACAGCGTCATAGGTGAGGCGGTCGGCGATGTCGGTGGCGAAGTTCTTCGCCATGGAGATTTCCTTGATCACACTCTTTCCCGCCGCCATCTTCGCCGCCTGGCGGTAAGTGAACTCGCGGGATACCTCAAGCTGCGTGGCCATTTCCGCCATTCGGTGGCGAAGCACCTGAAAGCGGCCAATGGGCTTACCAAAGGCTTCGCGTTCGCGCGCCCAGCCGAGCGACTCCTCCAATGCGAGTTGCGCAGTCATATTGGCCATGATGGCCAGCGCCAGGCGTTCGCTCTGGAAGTTGGCCATGATGCAGGCGAAGCCCATGTTTTCCATGCCAATCAGGTTCTCCACCGGGACCTTGCAATCGTCGAAGAACAGCTCGGCAGTGTCTGAGGCCCACCAGCCCATCTTCTTCAGCTTGCGGCCGACGGTGAAGCCCGGAGTGTCCTTCTCCACCAGCAACAGACTCACCCCACCAAAACCTTCGCCACCGGTACGCACTGCCACCGTGTAGTAGTCGGCGCGCACACCGCTGGTGATAAAGGTCTTGCTGCCGGAGACGCGATAGAAATCGCCATCGCGCACAGCACGTGTCTTGAGATTGGCCACATCCGAACCGCCGGAAGGCTCAGTCACTGCCAGCGCCATGATCTTCTCGCCGGCCAGTACCTCAGGCACGACACGCTCGCGGAGCTCGGCGCGCCCCCACTTGATAACCGGCGGCAGGCCGATATCCAGCGAACCCAGCCCAGCCACCAGCCCGCCGGAACCGCAACGCATCAACTCTTCACTGGCCGCCACCTTGGCGAACACGTCACCTTCATGGCTGCCGCCGAACTCTTCCGGGTAACCGATACCGAGGATGCCGGCGGTGCCGGCCTTGAGGTAGAGCTCGCGGGGAAACTCCTCAGTCTCTTCCCACTCGGCGATATGGGGCAGGATTTCCCGCTCGACGAAACGACGCACCGAATCCCGGACCAGTTGATGGGATTCGTCGAAGTATTCCTGGTAGGCAGACATGGCAAGACTCCCCGGTAAGATCGAACGAACTTACCGAGCGCTTGCTTGGTTTTCAAGGCGAGACTTGTGCCATCGACGCGGCCGTATCAGCCGCGCCCCCCCAAACTCAAAGCCCGATAGGACGACGCCCTGCGAGCGCATGGGCCAGGGTGCCGCCGTCTACCAACTCCAGCTCGCCGCCCAGCGGTACGCCATGGGCGATACGGGAGACCATGATGGATTTGGGTGCCAGCAGCTGGGCGATGTAGTGGGCGGTGGCTTCGCCCTCCACCGTAGGGTTGGTGGCGAGGATCACCTCGACGAACTGGCCCGCTTCGATGCGCGCCATCAGCTCCGGGATGCCAATCGCCTCTGGTCCCAGACCATCCAGGGGCGACAAATGCCCCTTGAGTACGAAGAAGCGACCGCGATAGCCGGTCTGCTCCACGGCGAAGACATCCAGAGGACCTTCCACCACACAGAGCAGGGAATCGTCGCGACGTGGATCAGCGCACTGCGGGCAGAGCGCTTCCTCGCTCAAGGTGCGGCATTGCGTGCAATGCCCAACACCCTCCATCGCAGCCGTCAGCGCTTGAGCCAGGCGCAAGCCGCCAGTGCGGTCACGCTCCAGCATCTGCAGCGCCATGCGCTGGGCCGTCTTCTGGCCCACGCCGGGCAGAATGCGCAGGGCATCGATCAGTTGGCGGATCAGCGGGCTGAAGCTCATTGGCGTCTCGAGGTGCGGATAAATTGGAGAAACTCCAGTGCCGCCCGGCAGCATCGACCGGGGCGACCAGATGATATGCGGCACAAGGCGCGAGCGGCCTCAGGCACCGGAGTCTACGTCTGTTAACGAGGATGCCCGGCGCCTAGCGCAACGCAGTAACGCGTGCCGGCTGGGCGTCACTCACTCAGAAAGGCATCTTGAAGCCGGGGGGCAACTGCATCCCCGCAGTCATGCCTGCCATCTTCTCCTGGTTGTTCTGCTCGATCTTGCGCACGGCGTCGTTCACCGCAGCAGCGATCAGGTCTTCCAGGATTTCCTTGTCTTCCTGCATCAGACTGTCATCCAGGGAGACGCGCTTGACGTCATGACGGCCAGTCATCACCACGCTCACCAGGCCGGCGCCGGACTGGCCGGTAACCTCGGCATTGGCCAGCTCTTCCTGCATCTTCTGCATCTTTTCTTGCATCTGTTGGGCCTGTTTCATCAGGCCTGCCATACCACCCTTCATCATGGTGATTGTCCTCAGCGGTCAAGGGGTTCAATGGTGTCGGCGCGCACCTGGGCACCGAACAGTTCGATCATTTTCAGCACCAGCGGATCGCTTGCAATGGCCTCTTCGGCCTGCCGCTGACGAGCGGCGCGCTTGCGTGCGGCAGCCTGGGCCGGGGTTTCCTGCTCAGGACGACGCACTTCAACTTCGAGTTTCAGGGTACGGCCGTGGTACTGGTTCAGCGCATCGTTCAGGCGGCGCTGCTGGTTCGCGTTGAACAGCGCGCTCTGCGCCGGGTCCAGGTGCAGGCGCCAGACATCGTCCTCCACCGCCACCAAGGTGCAGTTGGCGCCGATATTGCCGGTCATGCCCGACAGCCCCAGGCGCGGGAACAAGTCCAGCCATTCGGCCGCCAGGCCGGTGGCCGGCTGCGCCGCGGGCAGCACCTCGACTGCTGCGACGGGTTCTTCCGCCGGCCCGAAGTCTTCCATGTAGGCAATGCTGTCAGCGTCGCCTTCGTAGTAGTCGTCGTAGTCGCCGGGCGGCGGCTCGTCGTCAGATTCGTCAGTAGGCGCAGCAGCCTGGGCTTCAGCCACTGGCTGGACAACGGCAGCGTCAACAATCGGAACGGTCTCGACCACAGGCGCCGGCTCGGGATCAGCCGGGGGCTCGACCACTGCCGCGAAAGCGACCGGGACCGCAGATTCCTCCCACGGCAGGTCAACCACCTCAGCAGGTTTCTCGACTACAGCTACCGGTTCTTCCACCACGGGCTCTGCAACCGGCTCGGGAGCGGGTTCGACAACATTCGCAGGAACAACTTCCTCGACCGCAGCCGCAGCAGGCGTTTCGACTGCCGGAACAGGCGCAGGCGCCTCAACGACCGGGGCCGGGGCCGCAACAGGCTGGATTGATGCTGGAGCAGGGGCAACCACTGGTGCGGAAACCTGAACGGGAACAGGCTGCGGCGCGGCAATGGCTACCGAAGCCGGCGAGGCGGCTCCGGCCACTGGGTTCGTCTGGGGATCAACCGTGGCCTGGCTGATCCCCGGGTCCTTTAGCTGGACCCGGGGTGCACCATCGGCATCTGCCGGACGGAAGGCCAACATACGCAGCAGCACCATCTCGAAGCCGCTACGGGGATCGGGTGCCAACGGCAAGTCGCGACGGCCGATCAGCCCCATCTGGTAATAGAACTGCACATCTTCGCCAGGAAGAGCCTGTGCCAGCGCCAGTACGCGCTCTCGGTCGCCCTGGCCGTTGTCGACAGCGTCCGGCAACACCTGGGCAATAGCCACTCGGTGCAGCACATTGAGCATTTCGGAAAGCACGCCATTCCAGTCCGGCCCTTGTTCGGCCAACTGACGCACGGCCTCCAGCAGCGCACGGGCATCACCCTGCAGTAGCGCATGGAGTACGCCATAGACCTGGCCATGATCGAGGGTACCGAGCATGGCGCGCACATCGGCGGCCAGCACCTTGCCTTCACCGAAGGCGATGGCCTGGTCGGTGAGGCTCATGGCATCACGCATCGAGCCATCGGCGGCGCGGCCCAGCAACCAGAGCGCATCAGCCTCGAAGGGTACGTTTTCGGCCCCGAGTACGTGGGTCAGATGCTCGACCACGCGCTCCGGCGGCATGTTCTTCAGTGAAAACTGCAAGCAGCGCGAAAGAATGGTAACGGGCAGCTTCTGCGGGTCGGTGGTGGCCAGCAGGAACTTGACGTGGGGTGGCGGCTCTTCAAGGGTCTTCAGCAGCGCGTTGAACGAGTGCGTGGAGAGCATGTGCACTTCGTCGATCAGGTAGACCTTGTAACGACCGCGGCTAGGCGCGTACTGCACGTTATCGAGCAGCTCGCGGGTGTCCTCCACCTTGGTGCGGCTTGCGGCGTCCACTTCGATCAGATCGACGAAACGCCCCTCATCGATCTCCCGGCACACCGAACATTGGCCGCAGGGCGTGGAGCTGATACCGGTCTCGCAGTTCAGGCACTTGGCGAGAATTCGCGCGATGGTGGTCTTGCCCACGCCGCGCGTACCGGTAAACAGGTACGCGTGATGCAGGCGCTGATTGTCCAGGGCGTTGATCAAAGCCTTCAGCACATGGGTCTGGCCG
Source organism: Pseudomonas sp. JS3066 (assembly GCF_036328175.1). Lineage (NCBI taxonomy): Bacteria > Pseudomonadati > Pseudomonadota > Gammaproteobacteria > Pseudomonadales > Pseudomonadaceae > Pseudomonas > Pseudomonas sp. JS3066. Next base: position 1,546,857 of record NZ_CP143312.1, on the reverse strand, counting down.
ACCATTTCGCGGAACGAGCGCGGACGCCATTTACGTGCAAGGACCTGATAACTCATTGAAAACCATCGCGTCTGGAGAGCAGAAGGAGCTAATGCTAGCGGAGCGATGCGCAAATTGCATCCGATGCGAACGGCGCCCTGTTCAATCCGCTCGGCAACAGGCATTGTGAGGCACCGCCCACCCAGACGAGGGAGCCTGATGCGCTCATTTGTCCTCGCCCTTCTGCTCTGCTGGAGCTCCTTCGGCAACGCTGTGCCGGCCGTCCTGCGCTTCTCGGCGGTTGACAGCTGGGCCATGCCGCTGGCCGAGTTCAAGGACAACCATCTGACAGGCGGCATTCTCCACGACCTGATCAATCGTCTGGCGCAACGCCTCGATATCCCCGCACAGATCCAGGTCCTTCCCCGCAACCGCGTGGAACTGGCCTTGAAACAGGGAGAGATCGACGTGCGCTGCTACGTCAGCCCGAAGTGGATCACCAACAGCACCGAATTCCTCTGGAGCGTGCCCCTCCTCTACCAGCGCGACCTGATCGTGTCGCGCCAGGGAAGCGAACACCTGGCCAGCCCCGACGCCATTTCGGGGGAGAGCGTCGGCACCGTGCTGGGCTACGCCTATCCGCGCCTGCAGCATTTGTTCGATCGCGGCTCCCTGCTGCGCGATGAGGCACGCAACCAGGAGTTGGTGCTACAGAAGCTTCTGGCCGGCCGCTACAAGTACGCAGTAAGCAATGAGTTGGCACTGGGCTGGTTCAATCGCGACCTACCAGACTCGGACCGTCTGGTGAGCGTCGGCACTTTGGACGAAGAACCGGTGGGCTGCCTGATCCGAAATGACCCTGCGATTCCGGCGCAACGCATCCTCCGCACGCTGGTGCAGATGAAGGAATCAGGGGAGATCGATGAGATTCTGGCGCGCTACCAATGAAAATTGGTAACTGGGGAGATTGGAGGTGACCCCACCAGCCACACCCCGGCACACGATTTCACCGCTGCGGCTGCTCCCTTCCGGGCCTGACCGGGTTCACGGCTGATCGTTGCGGGGGGACCGGCAGGGCCACCATCACACAGCTCGCCAGATCGGCGAGCCGCGCCATTGTACCGGCTCTTCGCCAACTTACAACCGCTAAAAACGGTTTCCTTACAAGCACTTGCGAATCAGACCTGGAAGCGCCCCACCAACTGGGCCAGGCCGCTGGAAAGCTGGGAAAGGTGCTGGCTGGCCTGGGTGCTCTGTTCCGAGGTTTGCGCAGCCTCGTTGGAGAGGTCGCGGATATCGCTGATATTGCGGGCGATCTCTTCGGTAACGCTGCTCTGCTCTTCGCAGGCAGTGGCGATCTGAGCCGCCATGTCGTTGATCCGCTGAACCGAGTCGCCAGTATCCGTCAGCGCCTGGTCGACACCAGCCGCGCGCTCTACGCTGTCCCTCGCTTTCAGGCTACCCGTGCGCATGGCCTTGACTGCTTCCTGCACGCCAGCCTGAAGACGCTCGATCATCAATTGGATGTCCTTGGTTGAATCCTGCGTCCGGGCCGCCAGGGCTCGCACCTCGTCTGCAACCACGGCGAACCCCCGTCCTTGCTCGCCGGCCCGCGCGGCTTCAATGGCGGCATTCAGCGCTAGCAGGTTGGTCTGGTCAGCGATGCCCTTGATTACCGCGAGTACGGCACCGATGTTGGCGGTTTCCTGCTCCAACGTGCTGATGGTTGCAGATGCGTTCTCCACCTCCATCGCCAGTTGGCGGATGACGGCGACAGTAGCCCCTACCACCTGCGCTCCCTCCCGGGACTGCTCCTCGGCGAAACGCGCCGCATCCGCCGCGTTCTGGGCATTGCGCGCCACTTCGTGAACGGCCGCGCTCATTTCAGTGGCGGCGGTGCTTACCTGATCCACGGCAGCATGCTCGCTGCTGATCAGGCGATCGTTCGCCGCCGCGAGCCCGGCCAGGCTGCGCGCCGAATCGGCTACTTCTCCAGTCACACGGCTGACTTCACGGATCAGCGGTTGAAGCTTGTCGAGGAAACGGTTGAAGGCTTGGCTGAGCTTGCCCAGCTCGTCCCGCGACAAGACCTCCAGGCGCACACGAAGGTCGCCGTCCCCATCGGCAATCTGCTCGATGCGCTCCAGCAAGTTGTGTAACGGCCGGGTCACCAGCATCGGGAAGCCGATGACTAACACGACGCAAAGAACCAGGCCGAAGGCGATGGCCAGCCCCTGCTGCCAGGTGCGGGCCTCCCCCTGCGAGATAGCCGCCTGCCCTTCGACGTTGGCGGCCTTGTCTTCCAACTCTCCGAGTTTGTCGATGGCATCGCGCATGGACGCGAACTGACGCTCGCTGTCACCGAAACTGAGAGCACTGGCCGCAAACGGGTCCTGGGCAGACAGGCTCACCACCTGCTGCGAAGTCGCCTTCCACTGGGAGTAGCCACGATCGAACTGGGCCACCAATTGCTGGGCCTCGGGACTGGAATCCATCGCGGCGTACTTGTGCACCCGGTCATAGGCCTGCTGCAGATTTTCGGCATGGCCGGCCTTGAGTGCCTGTGCGTGTTCACCGGCCGCCTCGTCCAGTAAGCTGCGCTCGGCGATGAAGGCCTGGTAGAGATCGCGGTCGGCATTGAGCAGCAGACTGATGGCAGGCAGGTAACGATTGGTCAGTCGCTTGCTCGAGTCGGCCACCTTGCCAATTCCCTGCATACCGAGACCGCCTACCAGCACCATGAGAAGGGCCAGCACCAGGATCGGCAAGGCGACTTTCCAGCGGAAACCCAGGTTGGCAAAGGCACGTAGCATGGCGGCTCTCCTTAGCGCTTGTTACATCTAGGGCAAGCGTAGTCGCTCAAGAGAGTTCAGGGCCCACGAGCGACGCTGCGGACTTCGAGATTTGGAGACGTTGGTCCAGAGATGCCAGTGACGACCTGTCGTCGGCTGCCGAGACCGACGGCAGGTTGCGTCAAATCGACGCAAAGCCGGGCATCGAGCACAGGCTCACTGGCCCTTTTGTGCTAGCTTGCCCAGCGGTCGCGGCTCGCAGCTACAACCCGTGCCGCACTTCCAGTCGCTCCGCTGGTCTCATCAGGGCCGGCGCGACCGGCCCGGCCACAAGCCAGACACTTATTGAATGGAGCAACACCATGGCACTCACCAAAGACCAGCTGATCTCTGACATCGCAGAAGCCACCGACACCACCAAGGCCGCCGTGCGCGCCATGCTGGAACAGCTCAGCGAGATCGTCAGCGATTCCCTGGAGAACAGCGATGAGATCACCCTGCCGGGCATCGGCAAGCTGAAGGTAGGCGAGCGTCCGGCCCGCACCGGCCGCAACCCGCAAACCGGCAAGGCCATCGAGATCGCCGCGAAGAAGGTGGTCAAGTTCGTTCCGGCCAAGGCCCTGACTGACGCGGTCAACAAGTAAATAAAAAAGGGGCGGACCATCTGGCCCGCCCCTTCTCATGCCCGGAAGTACGGATCAGCTCAAACTGGCCAGTTCTGCCAGGAATTGTTCCTCATCCAGCACCCGGACCCCCAGCTCATTGGCCTTGGCCAGCTTGGAGCCGGCACCGGGACCGGCCACCACGCAGTGGGTACGCGCCGACACCGAACCCGCCACCTTGGCGCCCAGCGCCTCCAGCTTTTCCTTGGCCACATCCCGGCTCATGACTTCCAGGGTGCCGGTGAGCACCCAGGTCTGCCCGGCAAGAGGCAGTCCTTCCACCGCTTTCCTCTCGCTATCCCAGTGCATGCCGAATTCACGTAACTGGGCTTCGATTGCCTGGGCGCGAAGGACATTCTCGTCGACGGCAAAGTACTCGCGCAGCGCCTGCTTGGCCTTTTCGTTCAGGCCCTTCATCACACTCAGGTCCAGCCAGTCGCGACTAAGGACTATGAGGCCTTCCAGGCTGCCGGTCTTATCCGCAAGGTTCTTCGCGCCAGTGCTGGCAATGCCGGAGACATTGAGCTTTTCGATGAAGCCGGCAAAGGTGGCACAGGCGGCAAATTCCGGGCTGAGACCGCCCTCTTCCTGCAACTCGACGCCACGCTCCAGCAAGCTGCGAATCACCTTCTGGTTGTGGTCATCGGAGAAGAACGCGTGGATTTCGTGGGCAACTTCCAACCCCACGTCCGGCAAGTAGGTGAGTACGTCCGGCAGGGCCTGCTGGATACGCGCAAGGGACCCCAGGGCGCGAGCCAGCAGCTTGGCAGTTTCCTCACCCACATCAGGAATACCCAGTGCATAGATGAAGCGCGCTAGCGGCGGCTTGCGACTGTCGGCAATTGCGGCCAGCAGATTGCGGGTAGAAAGGTCGGCAAAACCTTCCAGCTCCACCACCTGCTCGTACTTGAGGGTGTAGAGATCAGCCGGCGAGGCAACCAGGCCAACGTCCACCAGTTGCTCGACGATCTTGTCACCCAGCCCCTCGATGTCCAGGGCTCGGCGCGAGGCGAAGTGGATGATCGCCTGCTTCAACTGGGCGCCACAGGCCAGACGACCGACGCAGCGATACACAGAACCTTCGCTGGTCGTCTCCTTGCCCTTGCCACGCTTGATGAGCTGCGTGCGTTCCACCGCAGAACCGCAGACCGGGCATTGCTCAGGGATATGCACCGGACGCGCATCGGCCGGACGCCGCTCCAGTACCACCTGCATCACTTGCGGGATCACGTCGCCCGCGCGACGGATGATCACGGTGTCGCCGATCATCAGGCCCAGGCGCTCGACTTCATCCATGTTGTGCAAAGTGGCATTGGACACGGTGACACCGGCCACCTGCACCGGCTTCAGGCGCGCGACCGGCGTTACGGCGCCGGTACGGCCAACCTGGAATTCCACGCCCAGCAGTTCAGTGAGCTCTTCGCGCGCCGGGAACTTGTGGGCCAGCGCCCAGCGCGGCTCGCGGGCGCGGAAACCCAACTCCCGCTGCCAGGCCAGGTTGTTTAGCTTGTAGACCACGCCATCTATCTCATAGGCCAGGCCGTCACGGCGCTCGCCGATGTCGCGGTAGTAATCCAGGCAACCCTGAGCACCTTTCACCAGCTTCAGCTCACGACTGATGGGCAATCCCCAACCCTTGAGCGCCTGGAGAACGGCGTACTGATCGTCCGGCAGCTCACCCTCGACCCGCCCAAACCCATAGGTGCAGAACTCCAGGGGGCGACTCGCGGTGATCTTCGAGTCCAGCTGACGCAGGCTGCCCGCCGCAGCATTGCGCGGGTTGGCAAAGGTCTTGGCACCCAGTTCGAGGTTGCGTGCGTTGAGCGCATCGAAGCCGGCCTTGGACATGTAGACCTCGCCACGCACCTCCAGGACGGCCGGCCAGCCAGTTCCCTGCAGCTTTAGCGGCACATTGCGGATGGTGCGCACGTTGCTGCTGATGTCTTCTCCCGTGGTGCCATCGCCACGGGTCGCGCCACGCACCAGCACGCCGTTCTCGTAGAGCAGGCTCACCGCCAGGCCATCCAGCTTGGGTTCGCAGGTGTACTCCACTTGCGGACCATCCCCGAACAGGTCGCCACCCGGCAGGAGCTCACCCAGCCCCTCGCGCACGCGGCGATCGAAATCCTGCAGATCCTGCTCTTCGAATGCGTTGCCCAGGCTGAGCATGGGCACCTCATGGCGCACTTCACCGAAGGCCGACAAGGCCGCGCCGCTGACCCGCTGGGTCGGGGAATCCGGCGTCACCAGCTCGGGATGTTCAGCCTCCAGGGCTTGCAGTTCGCGGAACAGACGGTCGTACTCGGCATCGGGCACGCTCGGCTCGTCCAGCACGTAGTAACGGTAGTTGTGCGCATCCAGCTCGGCGCGCAGCGCGAGGATGCGTTCGGCGGCGGTTTGGGCATCGGTCATGGTTCTAGCTCTTTCTCTTGAAACAAAAAGAGCAGCCGGGGCTGCTCTTTCGTTGACTGCGCGACGGATCAGCGCTTCTGGGTCAGGTGCTTGCGCTCGAATTCGACGATGCGCTGGCGGTAATGCTCAATCGTTTGCGCAGTCATCACACTGCGCTGGTCATCCTTCAGCTCGCCATTCAGCTCCTGGGAGAGCTTGCGCGCGGCGGCAACCATTACATCGAAGGCCTGCTTCGGATGCCGTGGACCCGGCAGGCCGAGGAAGAAGCTCACGGCGCGAGTGCTGAAGTGGTCGATGTCATCCAGGTCGAACGTGCCGGGCTTGACGCCGTTAGCCATGGAGAACAGCACCTCGCCATTACCGGCCATGCTTTCGTGGCGATGGAAGATGTCCATGGAGCCGAAGCGCAGGCCACTTTCCAGAATGTTCTGCAGCAGGGCCGGGCCTTTGAAGCCAGCTTCGTCGCGGGCAACGACGTTTATGACCAGGACTTCCTCGACCGGAACTTCCTGAGCCTGCATCTGCGGATGGGCCTTGCCGTTCTTCTTGCCTTCATCGACGGGGTTGAGCAGGGTCGGCACCGGCTCGTCGAGGTTCAGGTCGCCCTGCTGCGGCTCGCCGCGGCGTTTCCCGGCCTCGCGGGCGCTCAGGGAAGGCAGGTCTTCCTCATCCAGGGAAGGCTCCTGATGTGAGCGATCCTTGACCCGTGACGGGCCGAGGAGGTTCGGATCTTCATCGTCATCCGCGGCATTGGAGAAGCTGCGATCCAGCTTGAACTTGAGTTTCCCCTTACCACCACTCATGCGGCGCCAGCCATCGAACAGAATGCCGGCAATTACGATGATGCCAATGACGATCAGCCACTCGCGCAGACCGATATCCATGTAGTCCTGTGTCCCCTAGTGAAAATGCAAACAAACGATGGTGAAGAAAGGACATCCCGTCCCCTGAAACGTGGCGCCCAACTCCATGTTCTGAATGGCGTTTTCCACGTGCGACAAAATTGGGCATAAAGCTAGCACGACCAGCCCAGCAGAGAAACCTCTGATAGAGGCTTACTCCGAAGCCAACGCGAATTTGATCTCCGGTCGTACCCGGAGTTCGCATCCGCCGGGCAACTAGGCCTCTACCATCGACATTGCCTCCTCCACATCCACCGCCACCAGGCGCGAGCAACCGGGCTCGTGCATGGTCACACCCATCAGCTGATCGGCCATTTCCATGGCGATCTTGTTGTGGGTGATATAAATGAACTGCACTTTCTCGGACATTTCCTTCACCAGACGCGCGTAACGACCCACGTTGGCGTCATCCAGTGGCGCATCCACCTCGTCCAGCATGCAGAAGGGGGCGGGATTGAGCTGGAAGATAGCGAACACCAGCGCCAGCGCGGTGAGCGCTTTCTCGCCGCCGGACAGCAGATGGATGGTGCTGTTCTTCTTGCCGGGTGGACGCGCCATGATCGCCACCCCGGTATCCAGCAGGTCCTCGCCCGTCAGCTCCAGGTAGGCATGGCCGCCGCCAAATACCTTCGGGAAAAGCGCCTGCAGCCCGGCGTTGATCTGGTCAAAGGTTTCCTTGAAGCGGTTACGGGTTTCCTTGTCGATCTTGCGAATGACGTTTTCCAGCGTTTCCAGGGCCTCTACCAGGTCATCGTTCTGCGCGTCCAGGTAGCGTTTGCGCTCGGATTGCTGCTGGTATTCGTCGATGGCGGCGAGGTTGATCGGGCCGAGACGCTGGATACGCGCGGCAAGTCGCTCGAGCTCCTCTTCCCAGGCGCTTTCGCTGGCATCGGCAACCAAGGTCGCGAGCACCCCATGCAGGTCGTAGCCATCCTCATGGAGCTGGTCCTGCAAAGTCTTGCGACGGACCGTCAGCGCCTGCCACTCCAAACGCTGCTGTTCCAGTTGGCCGCGCAGCAGCTGAGACTGCTGCTCGGCCTGAGTACGGCGCTTCTCGGCGTCGCGCAGTTCGCGATCCGCATCTTCCAGGGCCAGCCGGGCCAGCTTCAGTTCTTCCTCAACGCCCAGCCGCTTCTCCAGCAGCTCCTCCAGTTTCAGACGCAGCTCCTCCAGCGGCGCGGCGCCCTCCTCAAGATTGAGGCTGAGTTGCTCGCGACGCTCATTGAGGCGCTCGAACTGCAGGCTGAGGCGCTCGAGGGCCTGACGCGTGGAGTCGTGTTGTGCCTTGAGCGAGCCGACGCGCACTGCCAACTGGTGAGCGTGATCCTTGTGCTGACGCGCCTCCTGGCGGATACGGTCGAGGCGTTCACGCAGGCCATCGCGCTCGGCCAGCAATTTTTCCCGCTGTTCCGTGTCGCTGGCCATGGCGTCCAGCGCATCCTGCAAGGTGAGGCGAGCCTCACCCAGTTGCTCGTGCTCCAGGGCGCGCTGTTCACCCAGCTCGCGAAGTTCTTCCTCCAGGCGGCGGCGACGCAGCGCCAACTGCTCGACTTTCGCCTGCTGAGCGGACAGTCGAGCCTTGAGCTCACCCAGACTGCGAGATTCGTCTTGCAACTGGCGGCGCTGCTGCTCGCGGGACTCTTCCTGTTGGCGCTGGCCGTCGCGAAGCTGCTGCAGGCGCTCGTCCAATTGTTCCAGGGCGGCTTCACGCTCTTCGCGCTCGGCGTGCAGACGCTCGAGTTCCTGGCCACGCGCCAGCAGGCCACTCTCTGCCTCACTGGCTCGGCGTACCCGAAGGAAGTTGCGCCCGACCCAGTAACCATCGCGGCTGATCAGGCTTTCGCCGTCTCCCAGACTGCCGCGACGGGCGAGTGCCTGCTCCAGAGTTTCCACCGGCAGGACCTTTGCCAGCCAAGGCGCCAGGTCCACCGACGTCTCGACCTTGTCCAGCAAGCTGCCAGGCACTCGTGCCCCGCCCTTGCCAGCGCTGGCCAGACGCAACTCGCCCTGACTGAAGCCGGACAGGTCGAGGTCATTGAAATCATCCAGCAGCACTGCCTGTAGATCGGCGCCGAGTACGGTTTCCACCGCCAGCTCCCAGCCCTGCTCCACCCGCAGGCCCTCAGCCAGTCGCGGGCGCTCTGCCAGTTGCTGCTCGCGCAACCATTCGGCGGCGCCCTTTCCCGGGTTGAGCGCGGCTTGCTGCAGGGCTTCCAGCGACGCGATACGGCCATTCAGGCGCTGTAGTTCACCCTGGGCCTGCTGCTGGGCCTGGCTGGCCTGCTGCAATTCTTCGCGCAGAGCCTCCAGGCGCTCCATCAAACCTTGCTCGGCAGCCTGGAGCTCCTCCAGGCGCATCTCGCCTACCGCGAGCTCCTCGAGCATCTCCTGGATTGCGGCATCTTCCGGGTCGGCCGCCAGTTGGGAAGCTTCGTCATTCAGGCGACGTTCGCGATCCAGCAGGCGCTCCAGGCTGTGCTCCAGTTGCTGGATGCGCGACTGCTGGACCTCCGCCTGGCGACGCGGCTCCGCGCTGCGCTGGTTGAAGCCATCCCACTGCTCCTGCCAGGCGTGCATGCCGGTTTCGGACTCTTCGAGCTGGGCGGCAGCCTCTTCGGCCGCGGCAGCGCTCATTTCCTGCTCAGGGCCAAGCATGTCCAGCTCTTCGCCCAGCGTGGCGAGCAGCGTGCGGTCGTGGCCCAGATGGGATTCGGTTTCCTGGCGGGCGCGCTCGGCCTCACGCAGGTCGTCCTGCAACTGCCGCAGGCGCTGCTGGCCGTGCTGGATGCTTTGCTCCACACGGGCGATATCGCCGCCCACGGAATAGAAGCGCCCCTGCACCAGGTTGAAGCGTTCGGACAGTTCGTGGTGTCCATCGCGCAGGCGCTCGATGCTGGCGTCTGCGTTGCGCTGCTCGGCCACCAAGGCCTCGAAGCTGATTTCCTGGTTGCCGATTACCGCTTCGCGCTGGCCAACCTGCTCGTTCAGCGCCCGCCATTTCAAGGCGGCGAGCTGGGCCTTGAGCTGGCGCTCTTCGGCCTTGTACTCCTGGTACTTCTCGGCGGACTGGGCCTGCCGGTGCAGGCGCTCCAGCTGGCGCTCCAGCTCCTCGCGCAGGTCGGTCAGGCGAGCGAGGTTTTCCTGGGTGCGGCGAATTCGGCTTTCTGTCTCGCGACGGCGCTCCTTGTATTTGGAAATGCCGGCGGCTTCTTCGATGAAATTGCGCAGGTCCTCAGGCTTGGCTTCGATCAGCTTGGAGATCATCCCCTGCTCGATGATCGAGTAGCTGCGGGGGCCGAGACCTGTGCCGAGGAAGATATCGGTGATATCCCGGCGGCGGCACTTTGTACCATTGAGGAAGTAGGTGTTCTGGCCGTCGCGGCTGACGCGGCGGCGAATGGAAATCTCGGCGAAGGCGGCGTATTCGCCCACCAGGGTGTTGTCGGAGTTGTCGAAGATCAGCTCGATGCTGGCCTGGGCGACGGGCTTGCGCGTATTGGAGCCATTGAAGATGACGTCGGTCATCGATTCGCCACGAAGGTTCTTCGCCGAACTCTCACCCATTACCCAGCGAACAGCATCGATGATGTTCGACTTGCCGCAACCATTGGGCCCCACCACGGCGGCCATATTGCTGGGGAAGCTGACGGTGGTCGGGTCCACGAAGGACTTGAATCCGGCTAGCTTGATGCACTTCAGCCGCATCGGTGTGCTCCGCTCAACGTTCGGCCAGGGCTGCGAGCACCAGCTCACAGTTCTGCTTGCCGTAACCCAGCAGCACTTCACGGATCTTCGCCTGGTCGCGGGCGATCACTGCCAGCAGCAGGTCATCGAACACCGCGCCGAGGTTGCCCATCTGGCCGCGACGACGCTCCAGGGCCATGTAGTAGGTGCGGGCGATGGCCGGCTGCAGGTTGTCCAGGGTCTGTTGCAGGTACGGGTTGTCGGCGAAGGGATAAGCCGCCTGCATGATGGCGAAGCTGGAGTCGACGAACGCGAGGATGTCTTCCCGCTGACGCGCTTCGACAAGGCGCTGCTGGATCGCTCGGAACGGCGCGAGGTCTTCCTCGCTACGCCAGTGCTCGGCAACCGCGTAGCCCAGGAGGATGTAAAGCTCCATCACCAGGGTATAGAGGCTGCGCACATGCTGCTGGGTCAACTCGGACACCTGGGCGCCACGACGCGGCAGGATGGTGATCAGGTGACGGCGCTCCAGGATCAGCAGCGCTTCGCGTACCGACCCTCGGCTGACATTCATGGCCAGGGTGACTTTCTGTTCCTGGATGCGCTCACGTTCTTTCAGCTCGCCGCGAATGATGCGCTCGGCCAAATGCTGGGCAATCTGCTCGGAGAGGCTGTCCGGTGCCTTGAACGTCATGGTTTTCCTTTGAACTGGGGAACATTGTGCGCTGCGCTGGAGCTTTCCCGCGCCAAAGCTCAGGCGCTGACAGTACTACGGGTACGGGCAGTGGGTGCAAGAGCGAACAGGGGAAATTTCCGACTCTGCCGCAGGACGCGGACAGGGCCCGCAGTCTATCACAAGGAGACAGCAGCTCTCGCAGCGGCGAATTCACTCACCAATCGCCACCGACCGGCCCCACCCGACTCAAGGGCGGGCCTCCTGCCTGCATGGCGAACGAATTCGCCCCTACGAAAAGCACCCTGCCGGCCCTTACCTACACTTAAGACAGGTGGCACGAAATGCGCCTGCGCCCTGAGACAGAGCGGACGCAGCGTGCTAATAACCGAAACAGATGAAGATTTCCTGACTTTCGAGTCAAATATTTATTGACCCAAAAGTCAGACCTCTCTAAATTTGCCGTCATACGAGCCCTCGTAAAAACAATAAAGTGCCTGGAGGTCGTCCTTGATCCAGTTTTTACTCAATCGGGAGCTGCGCACCGAGCATGCCCTCGATCCTAATGTCACGGTGCTCAACTACCTGCGTGAGCATGTCGGCAAACCCGGTACCAAAGAAGGCTGCGCCTCGGGCGACTGCGGCGCCTGCACCGTGGTTGTCGGTGAGCTTGACGGTGATCGCGTCCGTTACCGCACGCTCAACTCCTGCCTGACTTTCGTATCCTCGCTGCACGGCAAGCAACTCATTACCGTCGAAGACCTCAAGCACCGTGGTCAACTGCACTCCGTGCAGCAGGCAATGGTGGATTGCCACGGTTCCCAGTGCGGTTTCTGCACCCCTGGCTTCGTCATGTCGCTGTTCGCCCTGCAGAAGAACAGTGATGGCTTCGACAAGGCCCAGACCATGGAAGCCCTGGCCGGCAACCTGTGCCGCTGCACTGGCTACCGCCCGATCATCGACGCCGCCGAACAGGCCTGCTGCCAGAAGCAGCCCGACCAGTTCGATGCCGCCGAAGCCCAGACCGTTGCCCAGCTGAAGTCCATTGCACCGCGCGATACCGCTGAACTGAACAGCGGTGACAAGCGCTGCCTGGTTCCGCTGACGGTCGCCGACCTGGCCGACTTCTACGTCTCCAACCCGCAGGCCCGCCTGCTGGCCGGCGGCACCGACCTGGCCCTGGAAGTCACCCAGTTCCACCGTGAACTGCCGGTGATGATCTACGTCGGCCATATCGAGTCCATGAAGCGCATCGAGGAGAACGGCAACTTCATCGAGATCGGCGCCGCTACCCCGCTGTCCGACTGCTACGAAACGCTCTCCCGCGAGTACCCGGACTTCGGCGAACTGCTGCACCGCTTCGCCTCCCTGCAGATCCGCAACCAGGGCACCCTGGGCGGCAACATCGGTAACGCCTCGCCCATTGGTGATGCCCCGCCGCTGCTGATCGCCCTAGGCGCCGAGATCGTCCTGCGCAAGGGCAACCAGACCCGCATCCTGCCGCTGGACGAGTACTTCCTCGATTACAAGGTCACCGCCCGCCAGGAGTCCGAATTCATCGAGAAAGTGCGCGTGCCGCGCGCCCGCAATAACCAGGCTTTCCGCGCCTACAAGGTGTCCAAGCGCCTGGACGACGACATTTCCGCCGTCTGCGCAGCCTTCAATCTGGTGATCGAAAACGGTGTCGTGCGCAAGGCCCGCGTCGCCTTTGGTGGCATGGCCGGCATTCCCAAGCGCGCCAGCGCCTGTGAGCAGGCCCTGATCGGCGCCGCCTGGTACCCGGGTACCGTCGAGCGCGCCTGTGAGGCCCTGGCCAAGGACTTCACCCCGCTCTCTGACTTCCGCGCCAGCAAGGAATACCGCCTGCTGACCGCCCAGAACCTGCTGCGCAAGTTCTTCCTCGAGCTGCAATCCCCAGAAGTCGAAACCCGGGTGACCGCTTATGTCTAACCATTTCCATCACAAGACCCAGGAAGAACTGGCGGAGCTGTTCCGTGCCGACATCACCACCGGCGTGGGCCGCAGCGTCAAGCACGAGAGCGCGCCCAAGCACGTCTCGGGTGAAGCCGTGTACGTCGACGACCGCCTGGAATTCCCCAACCAGCTGCACGTTTATGCACGCATGAGCGATCGCGCCCATGCGCGCATTACCCGCATCGATACCAGCCCTTGCTACCAGTTCCCGGGCGTGGCCATCGCTATCACTGCCGAAGATGTGCCCGGCCAGTTGGACATCGGCCCGGTGGTCGCCGGCGACCCGCTGCTGGCGGACGGCAAGGTCGAGTACGTTGGCCAGGTAGTACTGGCCGTAGGCGCCGACAGCCTGGAAACCGCCCGCAAGGCGGCCATGGCCGCGATTGTCGAGTACGAGGACCTGGAACCCGTACTGGACGTAGTCGACGCGCTGCGCAAAAAGCATTTCGTGCTGGACAGCCACCAACACAAGCGTGGTGATTCCGCCACCGCGCTGGCCGGGGCGAAGAACCGCATCCAGGGCACCTTGCACATCGGTGGCCAGGAACACTTCTACCTCGAGACCCAGATCTCCTCCGTCATGCCCACCGAAGACGGCGGCATGATCGTCTACACGTCCACCCAGAACGCCACCGAAGTGCAAAAGCTGGTGGCCGAGGTACTGGGCGTGCCGATGAACAAGATCGTCATCGACATGCGCCGCATGGGCGGTGGCTTTGGCGGCAAAGAGACCCAAGCTGCCGGCCCGGCCTGCCTGTGCGCAGTGATCGCACACCTGACCGGTCGCCCGACCAAGATGCGCCTGCCACGCATGGAAGACATGACCATTACCGGCAAGCGTCACCCCTTCTATGTCGAATACGACGTGGGCTTCGACGACAACGGTCTGCTCAGCGGCATCCAGCTGGAACTGGCGGGCAACTGCGGCTATTCGCCCGACCTGTCCGGCTCCATCGTCGACCGCGCGATGTTCCATTCGGACAACGCCTATTTCCTCGAAAACGCCACTATCAATGGTCACCGTTGCAAGACCAACACCGCCTCGAACACCGCTTATCGCGGGTTTGGCGGCCCGCAGGGGATGGTCGCGATCGAAGAGATCATGGATGCGATCTCGCGCCATCTGGGCAAGGACCCGCTCGAAGTCCGCAAGCTGAACTACTACGGCAAGGACGAGCGCAACGTCACCCACTATTACCAGACCGTTGAGCACAACATGCTCGCCGAGATGACCGAGGAGCTGGAGGCCAGCAGCGAGTACGCCAAGCGCCGCGAAGAAATCCGCGCCTTCAACGCCAAGAGCCCGGTGTTGAAGAAAGGCCTGGCGATGACCCCGGTGAAATTCGGTATCAGCTTCACCGCCACCTTCCTCAACCAGGCCGGTGCGTTGGTGCACATCTACACCGATGGCAGCATCCACCTGAACCACGGCGGGACCGAGATGGGCCAAGGCCTGAACACCAAGGTCGCCCAGGTGGTGGCCGAAGTCTTCCAGGTGGATATCTCGCGCATCCAGATCACCGCGACCAACACCGACAAAGTGCCTAACACTTCGCCGACCGCCGCTTCCAGCGGCACTGACTTGAATGGCAAGGCAGCGCAGAACGCCGCTGAAACCATCAAGGGTCGTCTGGTGGAGTTCCTCGCCAATTACTTCAAGGCGACCACCGAGGACGTGCAGTTCAAGAACGACCAGGTACGCGTTCGCGACCACTTCCTCTCCTTCGAGGAAATGATCCAGCTCGCCTACTTCAACCAGATTTCGCTCTCCAGCACCGGGTTCTATCGCACGCCGAAGATTTTCTACGACCGCGATAAAGCTTCCGGCCGCCCCTTCTATTACTTCGCCTATGGCATGGCCTGTGCCGAGGTCATCGTCGACACCCTGACCGGCGAGTACAAGATGCTGCGCACCGACATCCTGCATGACGTGGGCGCCTCGCTGAACCCGGCCATCGACATCGGCCAGGTTGAAGGTGCCTTCGTCCAGGGCATGGGCTGGCTGACCATGGAAGAGCTGGTGTGGAACGCCAAGGGCAAGCTGATGACCAGCGGCCCGGCGAGCTACAAGATCCCGGCCATCGCCGACATGCCCATCGACCTGCGGGTGAAACTGGTGGAAAACCGCAAGAACCCCGAACAGACGGTGTTCCACTCCAAGGCCGTGGGCGAGCCGCCCTTCATGCTCGGCATTGCCGTCTGGTGCGCCATCAAGGACGCCGTGGCGAGCCTGGGGGACTACAAGGTGCAGCCGAACATCGATGCGCCGGCCACTCCCGAGCGGGTTCTCTGGGGCGTCGAGCAGATGCGCAAACTCCAACAGCCGGCTCAGGCCGCCGCCCAGGCGGAGACCGAGCTCGCGTAACCCGCAGGAGCCGGCTTTCTGGCGAAAGCGATTCGCCAGCAAGCTGGCTCCTACATAGAAAAAACGGTGCAGAACAATGACAACATCCACCGATCAAACGAAGACCAAACAGCAGGACGGCGATGCCGTGCTGCTGGAAACGCTGCCGGCCCCGGTTCGTCCCAAGGACGACTGGAGGCTGTCGCGGACCACCAGGCCACTGCGTAGCTGGAGACTGAGCAAATGAGCTGGATCAGCGCCCTCGCCGACCTTCAGCACCGTGGTGAACCCTGCGTGCTGGTGACCATCATCGAAGAGCGTGGCTCGACTCCGCGCAACGCCGGCTCGAAGATGGTCGTCACCGCCGAGCGGATCTTCGAGACCATCGGTGGCGGTCATCTCGAGTTCAAGGCGATGGAGATCGCCCGCGAGATGCTCGAGAATCGCAGCCAGGACACGCGCCTGGAGCGCTTCAGCCTGGGCGCCAGCCTCGGCCAATGCTGCGGTGGCGCCACCGTACTGTTGTTCGAACCCATGGGCCAGCCCCAGGCACATATCGCCGTATTCGGCGCCGGCCATGTCGGCCGTGCGCTGGTTCCGCTGCTTGCCAGCCTGCCCTGCAAAGTGCGCTGGATCGACTCGCGGGAAAACGAATTCCCCGAGCAGATTCCGTCTGGCGTGGAGAAAGTGGTCAACGAGGAAGTGATCGACGAGATCGACGAGATGCCCAAGGGCAGCTACTTCATCGTCATGACACACAACCACCAACTGGACCTTGAACTGACCGCCGAGATCCTCAAGCGCGATGACTTCGCCTACTTCGGCCTGATCGGCTCGAAGACCAAGCGCGTCAAGTTCGAGCATCGGCTGCGCGAACGCGGCTTCGCCGCCGAAACCATGCAACGCATGCGCTGCCCGATGGGCATACAAGAGGTCAAAGGCAAACTGCCGGTGGAGATCGCCATATCGATCGCCGGAGAAGTCGTCGCCACCTATAACGCCAACTTCGGTGCCGAAGTGAAGAAAGGCGAAACGGTCGCCAAGCTGGTCCCCGCCTCGCGCCGGGAACAGGCCTGAAATTTTCCTTCGCCCATCGGGAGAAGGTGACGCGTAATGCCGGGTAGGGCGAGCCGCGTGACAGGGCGCCCCCTACTCCGGCCCCTCCCTCAGGCGAGAACGCAAGAATCGCAACGCTAACGAACGAGACTGACATGACCAGCCACGTAACCGCCTACCGCTCCGCCATCCTGCACAGCATCGCCGACCCCGCCCTGGTCGGCGTCGAGCAGTCCTATCAGTATTTCGAGGACGGCCTGCTGGTGGTGGAAGACGGCCGCATCAAGGCCCTGGGCGACGCCAAGTCCATGCTGCCGGGCCTGGACGCCGGCGTCGAGGTGCACGAGTACCGCGATGCCCTGATCACTCCCGGTTTTATCGATACCCACATCCACTTCCCGCAGACCGGCATGATCGCCTCCTACGGCGAGCAACTGCTGGACTGGCTGAACACCTACACCTTCCCCACCGAGAAACAGTTCGCCGACAAGGCCCATGCCGCTGACGTCGCCGGCATTTTCATCAAGGAACTGCTGCGCAACGGCACTACCACTGCGCTGGTGTTCGGCACCGTGCACAAGGAATCGGTGGACGCCTTCTTCGAGGCTGCGCAAGCGCTCGACCTGCGGATGATCGCCGGCAAGGTGCTGATGGACCGCAATGCCCCGGACTACCTCACCGACACCGCCGAGTCCGGCTACGCCGACAGCAAGGAGCTGATCGAGCGCTGGCACGGCAAGGGCCGACTGCACTATGCGGTAACCCCGCGCTTCGCCCCCACCAGCACCCCGGAGCAATTGGAGCTGGCCGGCAAGCTGTACGCTGAGTACCCGGGCCTGTACATGCACACCCACTTGTCCGAGAACCGCAAGGAAATCGAATGGGTCAAGGAGCTGTTCCCCGAGCGCAAGGGCTACCTCGATGTATATGACCATTACAAGCTGATAGGCCAGCGCTCGGTGTTCGCCCACGGCGTGCATCTCTGCGACGACGAGTGCAAACGATTGGCGGAAACCGGCTCAGCAGTAGCTTTCTGCCCCACCTCCAACATGTTCCTCGGCAGCGGCTTGTTCGACCTGCAGAAACTCGAAGAGCACGGCGTACGTGTGGGACTGGGCACCGATGTCGG
Source organism: Pseudomonas sp. JS3066 (assembly GCF_036328175.1). Taxonomy (NCBI): domain Bacteria; kingdom Pseudomonadati; phylum Pseudomonadota; class Gammaproteobacteria; order Pseudomonadales; family Pseudomonadaceae; genus Pseudomonas; species Pseudomonas sp. JS3066. Next base: position 1,529,250 of record NZ_CP143312.1, on the reverse strand, counting down.
CGCCGGCACCAGCTTCTCCCAGCTGCAGTCACTGAACGAGGCCTACAAGGTTATGCAGCTCCAGGGCAAGAAGCTCGACCCGTTCAAATCCCTCTACCTGGCCACTCTGGGTGGCGCCCGCTCGCTCTACCTGGACGACAAGATCGGCAACTTCCAGGCCGGCAAGGACGCGGATTTCGTGGTCCTCGACTACAAGGCCACCCCGCTACTGGATTACCGCATGCAGCAGGCCCGGAGCCTTCCGGAAAAGCTGTTTGCCCTGACCATCCTCGGTGACGACCGTACCGTGAAGGAAACCTTTGCAGCCGGCCGCAGCGTGCATCAACGCAGCTGAGGGGCAGCGCGATGAGAGAACCTCGCTTCGGCGGGGTTTTCTTTTGGGCTCCGGATTCGCGAATGAATTCGCTCTCCAACAGCGTGGCATTGGCGCGTAATCCTGTAGCGAATTCATTCGCGACGAAAACGGCACAATTCATTGCCCGCCAGCCCCCAAAACAAAAAGCCCCGCATCTGCGGGGCTTTCTTTTCCGAGCCGGAATCAGGCGCTGCGGGGCGTGCCGCGACCGGGCTTCTTCTTGGTCTGCAACAGGTGCGAGAACACCGCGTGCAGGTCGTCCGAAGCACCGCTTTCGTCCAGGTTCAGCTTGTCGTCGATGTGATCCATGTGATGCATCATCAGCATCACGGCGCGCTCTGCGTCGCGGGACTCGATAGCGTCGATCAGGCGATTGTGTTCATCAAAGGAACAGTGCGAACGACTGCCACTTTCGTACTGGGCAATGATGAGCGAGGTCTGGGACACGAGGCTGCGCTGGAAGCTCACCAGCGGGGCGTTCTTCGCCGCCTCGGCCAGTTTCAGGTGGAACTCGCCGGAAAGACGGATACCGGCGCCACGATCACCACGGGAGAAGCAGGCCTGCTCCTCGAGGACCATTTGCCGCAGTTCCTGCAATTGCTCGGCAGTGGCGTGCTCTACCGCGAGCTCGGTGATGGCACGCTCCACCAGACGGCGGGCGTAGAAAATCTGCCGGGCTTCCTCGACGCTGGGACTGGCCACTACGGCGCCACGATTCGGCCGCAGCAGCACTACGCCTTCATGGGCGAGTCGCGAGAGGGCACGACGAATGATCGTGCGGCTGACGCCGAAAATCTCTCCCAAGGCTTCTTCGCTCAGCTTGGTACCGGGCGCGAGGCGCTGCTCGAGAATGGCATCGAAAATATGTGCGTAGACGATGTCGTCCTGGGTGCCGCTGCGGGTGCTTTTGGCGGTGCGCGGCTGCTTCTTGAGTGGCTGCAACTGTTCGTTCATGGGGGCTCGCGTCAAAGGGGGTCGGCGGTCTTCCAGGGCCCTTTTTGCCCCTTTCCGCCGGGCTGAACGGGTGGATCAGCGAGGGAAATCAGGGAAAAAGCGAATGATATTGTACACAATCATCGCACCTTGAACAGTTTCGCCGCAGCTCGAACCCCATTCCTGACCGGTTGCACAGGTTTTTCCAGCAGTTCTCGATTTGCGTGTCGAGGATCGGCTAGAGCCTCAATACAGCGGTTTCCCTACATTTTTTTGTCATAAGCGCGTCTCGCACGGTGCCATTTCGTGCTTTCGACGCCATCGTCAGGCAGCCATCCCTCATTCGCAAATTCTCATAACTCTTTGTTTTTAAACGACTTGAGTAGTTCGTTAGGCTGCAAATTGTCGCAACAAAACCTAACCAATGAGTCAGCTTTACGGATTGGTGCGTTTTTTCGAACATTGAAAACATTATTTGTTTTTTTTGTATACAAAGGCATAATCGCGCCGTGACTTCCTGACCCAGCGGTCAAGTATTGGAGGAAGTGCACCACTCACGCCATCCGCCTCAGTTAGTCCGGAGCCAACTCCAGGCTCTGGGTGAACAAAACAAAAGAGATGAGGAGTACCACGCTGTGGAAAGCATCAAACAACAAGAACAAGGAACGTACGCCGCAACACCGCCCGCCAACGGTCTGCTTGAACGTCTATTCAAGCTCAGCCTTCACGGCACCACCGTGAAGACCGAACTGGCTGCCGGACTGACCACCTTCATCACCATGGCCTACATCATTTTCGTCAACCCGAACATCATGGCCGATGCCGGGATCGATCATGGCGCAGCCTTCGTTGCCACCTGCCTTGCCGCAGCCTTCGGTTGCCTCCTCATGGGCCTCTATGCCAACTGGCCGGTAGGCCTCGCCCCGGGCATGGGCCTGAACGCCTTCTTCACCTACACCGTCGTCAACACCATGGGCTACAGCTGGCAAATCGCCCTCGGGGCGGTGTTCCTCTCCGGCGTGCTGTTCATGATCCTGACCTTCTCGCGCATTCGTGAATGGCTGCTGAACAGCATTCCGAGCAGCCTGCGATTTGCCATGGGCGCGGGTGTCGGCCTGTTCCTCGGGCTGATCGGCCTGAAGACTGCCGGCATCGTCGTCGCCCATCCGGCGACCCTGGTGCACATCGGCGACCTGACCTCCCCCGGTCCGCTGCTGGCCGCCATCTGCTTCCTGATGATCGCCGTACTGGAGTACCGCCGCGTGTTCGGCGGCATCCTGATCAGCATCCTCACCGTTACCCTGATCGGTGTTGGCCTGGGCATCGTCAAGTTCGGCGGCGTGTTCTCCATGCCCCCGAGCCTGGCCCCGACCTTCATGGCCATGGACATCACCGGCGCGTTCAATGTGACCATGGTGAGCGTGATCCTCGCCTTCCTCTTCGTACACATGTTCGACACCGCCGGCACCCTGATGGGTGTGGCCCAACGTGCCAACCTGGTGCAGGAAGACGGGCGCATCGAGAACCTCTCCCGGGCCATGAAGGCGGACAGTGCCTCCAGCGTGTTCGGTGGCGTGCTCGGTGTGCCGCCGGTGACCAGCTACGTGGAAAGTGCCGCAGGCGTGGCCGCTGGTGGCCGCACCGGCCTGACCGCCGTGACAGTGGGCATCCTGTTCGTCGCCGCCATGTTCTTCGCGCCCCTGGCCGGCATGATCCCCGCCTACGCCACCGCGGGTGCCCTGATCTACGTTGCGATGCTGATGATGGGCGGCATGGCCCACATCGACTGGAAGGAACACACCGAGACCATCCCGGCCATCGTCACTGTGATCATGATGCCGCTGACCTTCTCGGTCGCCGACGGCATCGCCCTGGGCTTCGTGACCTACGTGGCAATGAAGGCCTTCACCGGCAAGTACAAGGATGTGTCGGTGAGCCTGTATGCGCTGTGCGCCATCTTCGTGGCCAAGTTCATCTTCCTGTAATCACAGGCACCGCTTCACCAGGCCCTGTCGCTCTGCGCCAGGGCCTTTTCATTTGTATAGAGAAGGCGCAGTCATGTGCCAGCTACCCTACTCGCTCCCCCCCGATACTTCCCGTAGGAGCGAGCTCTGCTCGCGAACAGTTCGAGCGCGAGCCGTGTATGACGAGCGCGCTCCTGCAGGGCAATCGATAGCGCGACCAAAGGGGACTCATGCAGCGCCATCCCGGAGTGCTGGCTTCCAGAGCTCGACGCGGGACCGCCGCGTTGTCTGACGGCGACGGAGCGAAGCGATTTACGACCACTGGCCAACAACATGCCAGTTGCCGCCTAGACTCTTCCCTGATCCGACATTCGCCCATGCACCTACGCAGCCCCCTTCGGGGCTGGCTCACCGCTTCTGTCTTGTCGTTTATTGCTCCCTTGCGCATCTCCCCGTGATGCGCTTAAGCCCGGCCTTGTGCCGGGCTTTTTTTTACGCCGCAGTTTCTTGCAGGCATAAAAAAGGCCCGCAGTGTGAACGGGCCGTAAAGACTCCAGTGAGTCGAGGGTAACGAGAAAGGTGAACTAGCTACCGCGGTAGGTGGAGTAGCTATAGGGGGAGATCAGCAGCGGGACGTGGTAGTGATCCTGCTCGGAGGAAATGCCGAAGCGCAGGACGACCACATCCAGGAAAGCCGGCTCGGCCAGCTTCACGCCACGGGCGCGGTAATAGTCGCCAGCGTGAAAATGGATCTGGTAGACGCCGCTCTGGTAATCGGCACCCTGCAGCAGGGGCGCGTCGCAGCGGCCATCATCGTTGGTAGTGGTAGTGGCAACCAGCTCCAGGCCTGCGCTCTCGACGCGGTAGAGCTCGATCTTGATGTCACGGCCAGGGCAGCCGTGGGCGGCATCCAGTACATGCGTGGTCAAACGTCCCATTGCTCGCTGGGCGTCCACCGGGCCGTTGCTCTGGCCGCGATCGGAACGCCACACCTCCTCTGTTTGTTCATATAGGTGCGTGGTCAGGGGCCTAGGCCCCTGTACGGTGCGCAGAATAACATGCGCCCCACAGAATGTAAGACATAAATCAAAAAAATTGTACACAATAATAACATCAAATTCGGATCAACCATTGCCGATCCGCGCTAGCAGGGGATTTTCATGTAGCCACCGTCCTCCGGGCCTTTGCTCCTCGACACCTGACCATATGGGCAGGTTTCTTGCTACCACCCCGGTTGACGAATTCAGCGAATTTTTGATTTACAAAACGCATGACAGTTTGTATACAATCACCCCATCCACGGTCGCGCACCATTTTCCCGGGCTGTCGCTGATCGATTCAACAGACGAGAAGGAAGACTGCAGTGAGCGCTGAGTACCCACGCGACCTGATCGGTTACGGCAACAACCCACCCCATCCGCACTGGCCTGGCGAAGCCCGCATCGCCCTGTCCTTCGTTCTCAACTACGAAGAAGGCGGTGAGCGCAACGTGCTCCATGGCGACAAGGAATCCGAAGCCTTCCTGTCCGAAATGGTGGCAGCCCAACCGTTGCAGGGCGTGCGCAACATGAGCATGGAATCCCTCTACGAGTACGGCAGCCGCGCTGGCGTCTGGCGCCTGCTTAACCTGTTCAAGAAACACGACATCCCGCTGACCATCTTCGCCGTGGCGATGGCTGCCCAGCGTCATCCGGATGTGATCCGCGCCATGGTCGAGGCCGGCCACGAGATCTGCAGCCACGGCTATCGCTGGATCGACTACCAGTACATGGACGAGGCCCAGGAGCGCGAGCACATGCTCGAGGCCATCCGCATTCTCACCGAACTGACCGGTGAACGCCCGGTAGGCTGGTACACCGGCCGCACTGGCCCGAACACCCGTCGCCTGGTGATGGAGGAAGGCGGCTTCCTCTACGACTCCGACACCTACGACGACGACCTGCCCTACTGGGACGCCGCCAGCACCGCGGAAAAACCGCACCTGGTCATTCCCTACACCCTGGACACCAACGACATGCGATTCACCCAGGTGCAGGGTTTCAACAAGGGCGATGACTTCTTCGAATACCTCAAGGATGCCTTCGACGTGCTCTACGCAGAAGGTGCCGCCGGCGCGCCGAAGATGCTGTCCATCGGCATGCACTGCCGCCTGCTGGGCCGTCCGGCGCGCCTCGCGTCCCTGGCACGCTTCATCGACTACGTGAAAGGCTTCGATCAAGTCTGGTTCGCCCGCCGCGCCGACATCGCACGCCACTGGCACGCCACCCACCCTTTCAAAGAGCAAGCGAAATGAGCCGCTTCCAGACCCTGACTCCATCCAGCCTGTCCCGCGATGCCTTCGTAGAAGCCTTCGCCGACATCTATGAGCACTCGCCCTGGGTCGCCGAGAAAGCCTTCGACCTCGGCCGGGACGACCGCATCAACGAAATCGATGGCCTGCACCAGCGCATGGCCGACCTGTTGCTCAGTGCCAGCCATGAAGCCCAGCTGGCGCTGATCAACGCTCACCCGGACCTGGCCGGCAAGGCAGCGGTCCGAGGCGAGCTGACCGAAGCCAGCACCAGCGAACAGGCCGGTGCCGGAATCCACGAATGCACGGCTGAAGAGTTCGCACGCTTCACCGAGCTGAACGACGCCTACAAGGCCAAGTTCGGGTTTCCTTTCATCATGGCGGTGAAAGGCAGCAATCGGCACCAGATCCTGGCGGCCTTCGAGGAGCGAATCCACAACTCTCCCGAAGCCGAATTCTCCAGGGCGCTGGCCGAGATCAACAAGATCGCGCTGTTCCGCCTGCAGCAAATGTAAGCCGCAGTCGCACCGCCCCTATTCAAGACCGGGCAGGCCACGGCCCGCCCATCGGCTCTCCGCCGCAGAGGAGAGCCAGGGGGGAGGATGGAATCACTACCTCCCCTACCGGCCCCTCCCTCTCGGGGGATGGGAACCAGCAACGAACAAGTAGAACAGCCATGCGAACCCTGAAGATCGAGCCCCTGACCAAAGAAGCCTTCGCCCCGTTCGGAGATGTGATCGAAACCGATGGCAGCGAGTACTTCATGATCAACAACGGCTCCACCCGCCGTTATCACAAGCTGGCGACGGTCGAAACCGCCCAGCCGGAAGACAAGGCAATCATCAGCATCTTCAGTGCCGAATCCCTTGAGATGCCTCTGCGCATCCGCATGCTGGAACGACATCCGCAGGGCAGCCAGGCCTTCATTCCGCTGCTCGGCAACTCCTTTCTGGTCGTGGTCGCGCCACTTGGCGATGTACCTGTACCGGGTTTGGTCCGTGCCTTCCTCTCCAATGGCAGGCAGGGCGTTAATTACCATCGCGGCGTCTGGCACCACCCGGTGCTGACGATCGAAAAGCGGGATGACTTCCTGGTGGTTGATCGCAGCGGTTCTGGCAACAACTGCGATGAGCATTTCTTCACTGAGGACGAGCAGCTCCTCCTCGACCCCCACCACTAATAAGAGAAGCCCAATGATCGGCGTGCTGGTCAGCGGGAAAAGAGGTAAACACTGTGGAAGCACATTTGACCGAATGGCTGAACCTGAGCATTCGCTGGGTTCACATGATCACCGGTATCGCCTGGATCGGCGCATCCTTCTATTTCGTCTGGCTGGAGAACAACCTGAATCGCGCCAATCCGCGCGACGGTCTGTCGGGTGACCTCTGGGCCATCCACGGTGGCGGCATCTACCACCTGGAGAAATACAAGCTCGCTCCGCCGAAAATGCCGGACAACCTGCACTGGTTCAAATGGGAAGCCTATTTCACCTGGTTGTCGGGCGTCGCCCTGCTGACCGTGGTGTTCTATATGAACCCGACCCTGTACCTGATCGCACCCGGCGTGGACATCGCCCCGGCTGCCGCCGTCGCCATCGGCATCGGCTCGCTGATCGCTGGCTGGTTCATCTACGACTTCCTCTGCGACTCGCCGCTGGGCAAGACCCCTGCCCTGCTCGGCCTCGTCCTGTTCCTACTGGTGATCGGCGCTGCCTGGGGCTTCACCCATGTGTTCAGCGGCCGTGGTTCCTACATCCATGTCGGCGCCCTGATCGGCACCATCATGGTCGGCAACGTGTTCCGCATCATCATGCCGGCACAGCGCGCCCTGGTTAAGGCCATCGAAGAAAACCGCACCCCGGACCCGGTCCTGCCGGCCAAGGGCCTGTTGCGTTCGCGCCACAACAACTACTTCACCCTGCCGGTGCTGTTCATCATGATCAGCAACCACTTCCCGAGCACCTACGGCAGCCAGTACAACTGGCTGATCCTGGCCGGGATCGCGGTGATCGCGGTACTGGTGCGCCACTACTTCAACACCCGCCACGACAGCAACAAGTTCGCCTGGACCCTGCCGGCCGGTGCCCTGGGCATGATCTGCCTGGCGTTCGTCACCGCGCCGAACTACAAGGCCGCCGAACCGAGCCTGGCTGTTGAGCCGGCTCATCAGGAACAAGCCGCTCCCACCACCAGCACCGCCGCCGCTCCTGCACAACCGGCTGAAAAACCGGCCCAGGCCAGCACTACCGGCAATGACTTCGGCAAGGTCCACAGCGTGATCCAGGAACGTTGCGCCGTCTGCCACTCCGCCAAGCCCAGCAGCCCGATGTTCACCTCGGCGCCGGGCGGCGTGATGCTCGACACCCCGCAACAGATCCAGATGCTCGCACCGAAGATCCAGGCTCAGGCAGTCGCCAGCCAGATCATGCCGCTGGGCAACATCACTCAGATGACCCAGGAAGAGCGTGACTTGATCGGCCGCTGGATCGCCCAGGGCGCCAAGACCAACTGAGCAACGGCGAGGCTCCTGATAACCCGGGACCTCGCGCACGACCACGGCGGGTGATGTCCCAAGCTTTACCCGCTTTCAAGCCTGCCCCCAGGCGGGCTTTTTTTCTTCCTCGCAGTACCCGCACGACCCCGGCCGGGAGTCACCCTCCCGGCTTGCAACATGAATACCCCGGCAGGCCGCCCCCACGAGGCGCGGCATTGCCAAGCGACTTACAAGAACAAAAGCGCCCGAGGTGTTGCATGACCACTCCGACAGAGCGAGAAATCGCCCTTTCGCCCGCTGACCAGCGCCTGCCCCTGATGCAATTGCTGCTTGTCGGCTTCCAGCATGTCCTGCTTATGTACGGTGGCGCCGTTGCCGTGCCCCTGATCGTCGGCCAGGCCGCCGGTCTCTCCCGTGAAGAAATCGCCTTCCTGATCAACGCCGACCTGCTGGTCGCCGGTATCGCCACCATCGTCCAGTCCATCGGCATCGGCCCGGTCGGTATCCGCATGCCGGTGATGATGGGCGCCAGCTTCGCTGCCGTCGGCAGCATGGTGGTGATGGCCGGAATGCCCGGCGTCGGTATCCAGGGGATTTTCGGTGCCACCATCGCTGCGGGTTTCTTCGGCCTGCTGCTCGCCCCCTTCATGTCACGCATCGTGCGTTTCTTTCCGCCCCTGGTGACCGGCACCGTGATCACCTCCATCGGCCTCACGCTCTTCCCGGTAGCAGTCAACTGGGCCGGCGGCGGTAACGCGGCAACCCATTTCGGTGCCCTGGAATACCTCTCCATCGCCGCTCTGGTGCTGGGGACGATCCTGCTGGTAAACCGTTTCCTCAAGGGCTTCTGGGTCAATGTCTCGGTACTGATCGGCATGGCCCTGGGTTATGCCCTTGCCGGCGCCTGCGGGATGGTCGACCTGAACGGGCTGGAGGAAACGCCCTGGTTCCAGCTCGTGGAACCCATGCACTTCGGCATGCCGAAGTTCGAGCTGGCCTCAGTGCTGTCGATGTGTCTGGTGGTGGTGATCATCTTCGTCGAGTCCACCGGCATGTTCCTGGCCCTGGGCAAGATCACCGGTCGCGAAGTCTGTCCCAATGCCCTGCGCCGTGGCCTGATGTGCGACGCCGGCGCCTCCTTCCTGGCGGGCTTCTTCAACACCTTCACCCATTCTTCGTTCGCCCAGAACATCGGCCTGGTGCAGATGACGGGTGTACGCAGTCGCTACGTGACGGTCGCCGCCGGTGCCTTCCTGATCGGCCTCAGCCTGCTGCCGAAAGCCGCCTTCCTGGTCGCATCGATCCCGCCTGCGGTACTGGGTGGTGCCGGTCTGGCGATGTTCGGCATGGTGGCCGCTACCGGCATCAAGATCCTTCACGAGGCGGACATCAGCGACCGGAGAAACCAACTGCTCGTCGCGGTGAGCATGGGCATGGGCATGGCACCGGTGGTACGCCCCGAGCTCTTCGCCCAACTTCCCCACTGGATGGAGCCCATCACGCACAGCGGCATCGCCATGGCCACTGTCAGTGCCCTCACCCTGAACCTGCTGTTCAACATCCTGGGTGAAAAGGAACGTAGCCGGCACTGCGCTGCGCACTGAATTTGCTCCCATCCGGCTGTCCCCATGAGGTGCAGCCGGAACTCCAAAGCCCGCCTACCCGGCGGGCTCTTTTAACCCTAACCCCGGTGACGGCCGCGTTCGCGCGCTGCCGTTAAGGACAGGTCTTTTCCGCTTTCAGCTCAACAACAAAAAGAAGGAGTACCCGAATGCGTCGTTACACCAGCCTGGCGCTTGGCGCCGCCTTGTTGGCCACTGGCCAGACCGGCTTCGCCGCCGAGGACGGCAAGATCTTCGAATGGATGAACAACAGCGTTGGTTTCCGCTATGGCCAGCAGTTCACCAACCCGAACAACCCGAACAAGTTCGCCAAACGCATCTACAGCTTTACCCACGCCGATGGTTACAAATACGGCAGCAACTTCTTCAACCTGGATGTGTTTCTCTCCGACAGCCGCGACCCGCGCAAAGGCACTGATCATGGCGGCAGTGAGGTCTACGCGGTTTATCGTCACCAGCTATACGCTTCACGGGTGTTCGACCAGCCGCTGGGCACGGGTCTGATCAAGGACTACGCCTTCACCTTCGGCTTCGACGCCAACCGCAACAACAACCTGGCCTCGGCCAATAAGCGAGCCCTGGTGTTCGGCCCGACGCTCAAGTTCAACGGCGCCGCCGTTCTCGACCTGAGCCTGATGTACTACCGCGAGAAGAACCACTCGGGCATCCCCAGCGCCAAGCATCCTGACCACACTTTCGACGCCACCTACATGGTCAACCTGACCTGGCTCAAGCCTTTCCAGCTCGGCGACCACGACGCCAAGTTCCAGGGATTCGTCAACTACGTCGGCGAAAAGGGCGAAGACTACTTCGACAAGGACACGGCCCCGGAGACCCTTATGCGTACCTCGCTCATGGTCGCCGCGATGCCCGGCGCCAAGCGCAAGCCGAACCTGTGGCTGGGTGTCGGCTACGAGTATTGGCACAACAAGTTCGGCGTCGACGGTGGGCGTGGCAGCCGCACCTCGACGCCGACGGTGAATCTGGAATTCACCTTCTGAACCGAGTCTCGCCGTAAGGCGTTCAATCCCCTTTGCGACCCGGAGGGAGGCCAGTCGCCGTGAGGGCCAGTTGATTCGCGACGGGCTGTACAGCGGCTCCCGGTCCGTTACACCGGGAAATCCGCAGACCCGCATCGCGATCGATCCGGCTCCCACACTGCTGCGAAAGGCTTGTGCCATGGATTGGCTCTCCTCCCCTTTCAACCGCGGGGATGGCGCATTGCGCCTCCCCCGGTCTTTTTCCCGGTGAATCAGAAGTGCGCCTTGACCAGCAGGCTGGCGGTGTTCTGGTCGGTGCCATCGAGGATGACGTCACCCAGGAAGCTGTCGTTGTCGATACCGTACTTGTCCTTCCAGTAGTCGTACTCGAAACCGACGTACAGCTGCTTCTCACCCCAGCCCATGGCCTTGCCCAGGTCGTATTTCACCTGCGGATTGAAGTGCAGGTTCGCGTGGTAAGTGCCGCGGCTGTTTTCGTCGTTGTCCACGACCCAGTCCATGAAACCGTCGATCAGGATGTCGGAGTTGCCCACCGGAATGGTGTAGCTCCAGACCGGAGTGATCTGCCAGACGTTGTCGCCGGGACGGCTGCCATCGGTGGTGCGGTTGTAGAAGTTGACCTGGAAGTAATCGAAGCCGGGAATGGCGAGGTCGAAGCCTGGGCCGATCAGGTAGGACTCGACATCGCCTTCGCCGAACTCGTAGGTCATGGCGAGCAGTACGTCGGTTACAGGACCGAACTGGATCTTCTGATCGAAGATCTTGCCAAGGGAAAGGCGCGGCTGGAATTCGCCGTAGTAGGTGTTGTCACCCACCTGCGCATCCTTTTCGCCGTTGTAGAAGATCTTGTCCACGAAGAAGAAGTTATCGCCGTACTTCCAGCCATCCGCGTGCTCGAAGGTGACGGTTTGCTGGATTTCCGGATTGACCTTGAAGTTCTGACCGTAGAGGTAGGTCAGGCTGTTGTTCTGCCAGAACAGAAGGTCACCGGCGATAGCCTGGCCGCCCCCGAGCAGGCCGGTCGAGAGGGCGAGGCAGTGCGGCAGATACTTGGCATTCATGGTTTTTCCCTTGTTTTAGTGGGTTTCAGGTTTTTCCGCCCCGCACCCACCCGTAGCCCGCCCCGGTTTCCGGGCAGGCTGCAGGCAGGTTCGGGATTGGAGGGAGTTGCGCGCGCCGTGCGTCAGCCGATCAGGCCGAGGCGGTATTGGCGGGCGATGCCGGACGGGCTGTCTTCAGCGTTGCGCTGTTTGGCTACGTCCAGGGAGTTCCGTCTGGCCTCGGCAATCGAGGACAGGAGTGCGAGTTCGTCTACGCCCGCATACGTGGGCGACTGGCCGACGCCGAACAGGCTGCCAAGGTCAGCTGCCAGGGCACTGATAGCGGACGGATGCGCAAGCAAAGGGTGTGGACTTGAAAAACGGGATCGCCACGCCTGCGGCTGGCGGTCGGGACCGCATCTGAGGTTGTAGCGAACCTCGCGGAGGTCGAATGAACTCATGGGTAAAGCCTGCCTATTGTTTTTGTCGGTCGTGGGCTTACAGGGTGGCGGTGAGCCCCCTCATGCAGTTGCTTCATCAGGAAAAGCTGATCTGGCGGTCAGGTTTTCCGAATTATATACACTCTGTGAACATCTCAAACAACAGTTTCTTTCAGAATTGTGTACAAAATTTCAGGCGATCTTCGCGCAGAAGACACGGAGCGCCTCTGGAATGGTGCTTCCGGTTCGGAAGGCGTCAGGGGTTTCCCTTCTCTTTCTGGCGCTTCAGGAAATCGATCTTCCACTGCTCCATCCCGAGGTATTCGGAGTCCAGGTTGGCTTCCACCTGATAGCGGGCCTTGAGTGCATCCACTTCCTGGCGGTGCTCTGCGAGAAAGCGATCGAAGCGTGCGATCAGTTCCGGGTACTTGAGACTGGAGAGATTGAACGTGCCGCGGGTATGGGGAAGTTTCGGGTCGAACACCAATGCCCCGGGTCGGGCACGTATGTTGTCCAGGTAGTAGGTGGCCACCACCACGTTGTAATAGGCACCGTCAGCTTCCTGCTTCATGGCCTGCTTGATCATCTGCCCCAGGTCCGTACTGCGAACCACCTGGGTCTGCCCCGCGCCTATGCGGTCCTGATAGGTCCAGGGCGTCCAGCCGTCCACCACCGCCAGCCTGGCCAGATGGTCCACACCCTGCCCCTGGCGTTTGGGCGCAACCAGAACACCGTCCACGTACTCCACCACTGGCTGGCTGTAGCTGATGCTCTTGCCGTTCTTCAGATCGCCCGCCCAGTTGGGGTTGTCGGGGTACTTCAGATCGATGCTGCCATTGAGCAAATGCTTGGTGAGTTGATTGACCGGCAGCGCCTGATACTGGATATCCAGCCCGGCACTGCGCGCGAACAGATCCAGCAAGTCGCGGGCAAAGCCCTGGTACTCACCCTGGTCGCTGACCCAGTAGTGGGGTTGGAAGGACTGCTGCTCGACCCCGATCACGTAGGTCTGCGCCAGGGCGCCATTCGCGGACAGAAGGCCGGCAGCCAGCCAGCCGAAAACCCGAGGTTTCATGACCTCCTCCTTGTTTTCCATTGCGCGGGAAAGACAGGAGCGGGATGGCCCGCTCCCGGTTGTGGGTTACTCGCCGAGCACCAGTTGGCGCGCCAGTTCGTTGTGGCGCTCCAATACGCGCGGCAGGTCCACGGTCACCACCTGGCCATCACGCACGACCACCTTGCCGTTGATCACACTGGTGGACACATGGGTCGGGGTGCAGAACACGAGCGCCGCCAGCGGATCGTGGAGCGCGCCTGCATAGGCGATGTGATTGAGGTCGAAGGCGACGAAGTCGGCCGCCATGCCCGGCGCCAGGGCACCGATGTCATCTCGGTTGAGCACTTTCGCGCCACCCAGGGTGGCGATTTCCAGGGCCTCGCGCGCAGTCATGGCGTCCGGACCGAAACCGACCCGCTGCAGCAGCAGGGCCTGACGTACCTCGCCGATCATGCTGGCACCGTCGTTGGAGGCGGAACCGTCCACACCCAGACCAACCGGCACGCCGGCATCACGCATACGGCGCACCGGGGCGATACCGGAGGCCAGGCGCATGTTCGAGCAGGGGCAGTGGGCAACGCCGGTACCGGTCCGCGCGAACAACTCGATGCCGTGTTCGTCCAGCTGCACGCAGTGGGCGTGCCAAACGTCGTGACCAACCCAGCCCAGATCCTCGGCGTACTCGGCCGGAGTCATACCGAACTTCTCGCGGCTGTAGGCGATGTCGTTGACGTTCTCGGCCAGGTGGGTGTGCAGCGAGACACCGTAGTGGCGTGCCAGCACGGCGGCTTCACGCATCAGGTCGCGGCTCACGGAGAATGGCGAGCACGGCGCCACCACGACCCGCAACATCGAGCCGTGGGAGGCGTCGTGGTAATCCTCGATCAGGCGTTGGGACTCCTTGAGGATGTCCGCTTCCTTCTCCACCACGGAGTCCGGCGGCAAACCGCCCTGGCTGCGACCGACGCTCATGCTGCCGCGAGCCGCGTGGAAGCGCATGCCGATCTCCCCGGCGGCGTGGATGCTGTCATCCAGCTTGCAGCCGTTGGGGTAGATATAGAGATGGTCGCTGGAGGTGGTGCAGCCGGAAAGAATCAGCTCGGCCATGGCGGTCTGGGTAGAAACGCCGATCATTTCCGGGGTCAGTCGCGCCCAGATCGGATAGAGGTTGGTCAGCCAGTTGAACAGCTCGCCATCCTGAGCTGCCGGTACCACACGAGTCAGGCTCTGGTACATGTGGTGGTGCGTGTTGACCAGGCCGGGAATGACGATCTTGCCCTTCATATCCAGCACTTCGTCGGCGGACTGCGGCAGTTCGCTGCTCGGCCCGACCTGCACGATGCGGTTGTCCTCGATGAACATCCCGCCCTGCCGGATTTCCCGGCGCTGGCCATCCATGGTCACCAGCAGGTCGGCGTTCTTGATCAAGAGTGTCTTTGCCATTCGGCTCTCCTTGTAGGGTGCGCCATGCGCACCGTTATACGGACAGAGGGGTTTCGGTGCGCACGGCGCACCCTACGCGCGGCGTACATAAAGCTTGGAGCTTGGGAAAGGGTTCCGGTCAGCCGCCGGTCATGCTCATGAAGCGAACGACTTGCACTTGCTCGGCGGCGTCGAAGTGATGCCGTTCGGGCTTGAGCCTGAGGGCATCGATCAGCGCCACACGCAGCCTTTCCCGGTCTCCGGGATGGCGACGGATCAGTGCCTTGAGGTCCAGGGCGCCTTCGTGCCCCAGGCAAAGCACCAGCTTGCCTTCGGCTGTAACGCGCACACGGTTGCAGTCGCCGCAGAAGTTGCGGCTATGGGGCGAAATGAAACCGACCTGGGTTTCAGTGCCGATTACCTGGTAGTAGCGCGACGGGCCGCCGGTGCGATAGCTGCTGGGCAGCAACTGGAAGCGCTCGCCAACGCGCTCACGCACTTCTTCCGAGGTGCACAGGGTGACCTTGCGCTCGTGGCTGGAGATGCTGCCCAGGGGCATCTCCTCGATGAAACTGATGTCCAGCCCATGCTCGACCGCGAAGGCGACGAGGTCCTGTACCTCATCATCGTTGCGGCCTTTTTGCACCACCGTGTTCAGCTTGATCCGGCGAAAGCCCGCCTTGCGCGCCGCTTCAATCCCTGCCAACACCTGGTCGAGGCGGTCACGCCGGGTAAAAGCGGCAAAGCGCTCGCGCTGCAGGGAGTCGAGGCTGATATTCAGACGGGTGACACCGCTTCGACGAAGGTCGGCGGCCATGTGTGCGAGCTGGGAGCCATTGCTGGTGATGGCCAGGTCTTCCAGTTCCTCGCGGGCACCGAGCCGCGCCAGAAGAGATGTCAGCCCCTTGCGCACCAGCGGCTCGCCGCCAGTGATTCGGATGCGTTTCACACCGAGGCCGATGAAGGCATCGGCGACCGCATAGAGCTCTTCGAGGCTGAGAATCTGCGCGCGGGGAGCGAAGACCATGTCCTCGCTCATGCAGTAGGTGCACCGGAAGTCGCATCGGTCAGTGACCGAGAGGCGCAGATAGGAAATTCGACGCCCGAAGGGGTCGAGCAAGTGGTTGTCTTGCATGGGTGAAGTCTGCCGCAACACGCACCGGACAGGGTACCGATGACATGGACGGATGCAGAATGGAAACAGAATCAAGTTATTTTGTATACAGGAAATTCATCCAGTGGCTCGCTTGAGAGCCCTTTGATGCCGGTGATACCATGCGCGACCTCTCTCCGACCGGCCTTCCTGGCGCTTCGGTGAGCCAATAAAGGAGCCGATGTGAGTAGCATTCGCGAGCGCAACAGAGACCTCATCCTGCGCGCGGCCAGCGAGGAATTCGCCGATAAAGGGTTCGCCGCCACCAAGACGAGCGACATCGCGGCCAAGGCCGGCCTGCCCAAGCCCAACGTCTACTACTACTTCAAGTCGAAAGAGAACCTCTACCGCGAAGTTCTCGAGAGCATCGTCGAGCCGCTCCTGCAGGCGTCCGCGCCCTTCAACCAGGCCGGCCATCCACACGAAGTACTCACGGCCTACATCCGCTCGAAGATCCGCATCTCCCGCGACCTGCCCTACGCATCCAAGGTGTTTGCCAGCGAAATCATGCATGGCGCGCCGCACCTCTCGCCGGAACAGACCGAGCAGCTCAACCTGCAGGCCAAGCACAACATCGATTGCATCCAGGGTTGGATCGACCAAGGCCTGATGGCCAAGGTCGACCCCCACCACTTGCTGTTCAGCATCTGGGCCGCAACCCAGACCTACGCTGACTTCGACTGGCAGATTTCCACCGTCACCGGTAAATCCAGCCTCAGCGACGCCGACTACGACGCCGCCGCGGAAACCATCATCCGCCTGGTGATAAAGGGCTGCGAAGTGGAAGAGAAGGTTCAGGCGAAGAGCGCCTGATACCGACACCACCGGAACCCTGTAGGGGCGAATTCATTCGCCAAGGGCTGCGCAGCGGCCCCCTACCCCTCTCCGCTCCACACCGATAATCCGGATATGGCAGTCCTTCTGACTGCTTGGCGAATGAATTCGCCCCCACAAAAAGCATTTCGCCCCCACAGGACAGGTACCGGTTGGCACCAACCCTGTGAGGGCGAACTCATTCACCGAGGGCTGCGCCGCAGCCCCCTGCTGACGGTCAGGCCGCGCCGGCGTCCGCCTTCAGGCCGGCCGATTCCACGGCACTGACTGCGCATTGCTCGTCGATATCCGACGTATCGCCGCTGATGCCAATGGCGCCGATCACGGTCCCTTGGCCGTCGCGAATCAGTACACCGCCCGGCGCAGGAACCAGATTGCCATCGGCCAGGTTGTTCACCGCACCAATGAAGGCCGGGCGCTGCTGAGCGTCCGCAGCGATCAGGCGCGAGCCCTTGCCCAGGGCCACAGCACCCCAGGCCTTGCCGATGGCGATCTGCGGGCGAAGCATGCTGGCGCCGTCCTGGCGCTGCAGGGTGATCAGGTGGCCGCCAGCATCCAGCACGGCAATCGTCAGCGGCGCGGTGCGCAGCTCCCGACCAACGGCCAGGGCGTGATTGGAAATGCTCACAGCGGTTTCCAGGGTCAGGGTGGTCATTTTCAAGCGTTCCTCGTGAGTGGTTGAACCTTGTGCGGCGTCGTCCGGGCCAGGGTTGGCGCACTCCTGTATCCACGCGGGCATTCTCCAGCCCGTCCTGCGACGCATCCGAAAGCTGTATCTCACTATCCCACCGAACACAAAAAAATCAATAGATAGATACAATCATTACATTTTTTGTATACAGTATTTCCATCAGCGTTCTGACTATGGCTGGAGACGCCCATGAAACGGGCGTTTTAAAAGAGTCGTCGCCCTGCGACCTTTAGCCTCACAAATGGCCTTGACCCTTCAGTCAGACGATGAATAGAATCGAGCCACGTCGCTTGTATACAATTTTCACAAGAAAGAGGCACAAAACATGGCCAAAATGAGAGCAATCGAGGCTGCCGTCCTGGTGATGCGTCGCGAAGGCATCGACACCGCGTTCGGCATCCCCGGCGCCGCCATCAACCCGCTGTACGCAGCCCTGAACAAGATCGGCGGCATTGACCATGTACTGGCCCGTCACGTCGAAGGCGCCTCGCACATGGCTGAGGGTTACACCCGCACCAACGCGGGTAATATCGGCGTCTGCATCGGCACTTCCGGCCCTGCCGGCACCGACATGGTCACCGGTCTGTACTCGGCATCCGCCGACTCCATCCCGATCCTCTGCATCACCGGCCAGGCTCCGCGTGCCCGTCTGCACAAGGAAGACTTCCAGGCCGTCGATATCACCAGCATCGTCAAGCCGGTCACCAAGTGGGCAACCACCGTTCTGGAGCCGGGCCAGGTTCCCTATGCGTTCCAGAAGGCCTTCTACGAGATGCGCAGCGGCCGTCCGGGCCCGGTGCTGATCGACCTGCCGTTCGACGTGCAGATGGCCGAGATCGAATTCGACATCGACGCCTATCAGCCGCTGCAGGTGCTGAAGCCGTCCGCCAGCCGCATCCAGGCCGAGAAGGCCCTGGCCATGCTGAACGACGCTGACCGTCCACTGCTCGTAGCGGGTGGCGGCATCATCAATGCCGACGCCTCTGCCAAGCTGGTCGAGTTCGCCGAACTGACCGGCGTACCGGTCATCCCGACCCTGATGGGCTGGGGCACCATCCCTGATGACCACCCGCTGATGGCTGGCATGTGTGGTCTGCAGACCTCGCACCGTTACGGCAACGCCACCGTGCTGGAATCCGACCTGGTGTTCGGCATCGGCAACCGTTGGGCCAACCGCCACACCGGTTCCGTCGACGTCTACACCCAGGGCCGCCGCTTCATCCACGTGGACATCGAACCTACCCAGATCGGCCGCGTGTTCACCCCGGACCTCGGCATCGTTTCCGACGCGGGCTCCGCACTCGACGCATTCCTGGAAGTCGCCCGCGAGTGGAAAGCCGCTGGCAAGCTGAAGGACCGCAGCGCCTGGGTCGAATCCTGCCGTGAGCGCAAGCGCACCATGCAGCGCAAGACCCACTTCGACAACGTGCCGGTCAAGCCGCAGCGCGTGTACGAAGAGATGAACGAGTTCTTCGGCAAGGACACCTGCTACGTCAGCACCATCGGCCTGTCGCAGATCGCCGGTGCCCAGTTCCTGCACGTCTACAAGCCGCGCCACTGGATCAACTGTGGCCAGGCGGGCCCGCTGGGCTGGACCGTTCCGGCCGCCCTAGGCGTGGTCAAGGCCGACCCGACCCGCCCGGTCGTGGCGCTGTCCGGCGACTATGACTTCCAGTTCATGATCGAAGAGCTGGCCGTGGGTGCGCAGTTCAACCTGCCCTACATCCACGTACTGGTGAACAACTCCTACCTGGGCCTGATCCGTCAGGCGCAACGCGGCTTCGAGATCGACTTCTGCGTGCAGCTGTCCTTCGAGAACGTCAACGCTCCGGAACTCAACGGCTACGGCGTGGACCACGTCGCAGTGGTCGAGGGTCTGGGCTGCAAGGCGATTCGCGTGTTCGACGCCAACGATTTGCAGGCAGCCTTCGCCAAGGCCAAGCAACTGATGGAAGAGTTCCGCGTGCCGGTCGTGGTCGAGGTCATCCTGGAGCGTGTCACCAACATCTCCATGGGTACCGAGATCAACGCCATCAACGAGTTCGAGGAGCTGGCCCAGTCTGGCGCCGACGCTCCGACCGCCATCTCGCTGCTGGATTGATTGCCGTCTTCCCCTCTCCTATTCGTGGTGGGAGAGGGGCTTTCACCTCCCCTCCTCCCGTCCACGGGAGAGGGGAACCAGAAGGAGACATTCATGCCCCGTTTTGCCGCCAACCTGTCCATGCTGTTCACCGAAGTGGACTTCCTGGATCGTTTCGCCGCTGCCGCCGAAGCCGGCTTCAGCGGTGTCGAATACCTCTTCCCCTACGACTTCCCGGTAGAGGAAATCCGCGCACGTCTGGACGCCAACAAGCTGGAACAGGTGCTGTTCAACCTGCCCGCCGGTGATTGGGGCAAAGGCGAGCGTGGCATCGCCTGCCACCCTGACCGCGTGGAAGAGTTCCGCGCTGGCGTGGACAGGGCCATCGCTTACGCCAAGGTACTGGGCAATACCCAGATCAACTGCCTGGCCGGCATCCGTCCGCAGGGTTACGACTGCGCGACCGTCGAGAACACCTTCGTTGAAAACCTCAAGTTCGCCGCGGAGAAGCTCCAGGCAGCCGGCATCAAGCTGGTGATGGAAGCCATCAACACTCGCGACATCCCCGGCTTCTACCTGAACAACACCAAGCAGGCGCTGACCATTCGCGAGAAGGTCGGCAGCGCCAACCTGTTCCTGCAGTACGACATCTACCACATGCAGATCATGGAAGGAGACCTGGCGCGTACCGTCGAGTCCAACCTCGCCGCGATCAACCATGTGCAGCTTGCCGACAACCCTGGCCGCAACGAGCCGGGCACCGGCGAGATCAACTACCGCTTCCTCTTCGCGCACCTGGACCGCATCGGCTACCAGGGCTGGATCGGCTGTGAATACAAGCCGGCCACCACCACCGCTGCCGGCCTGGGCTGGCTGAAAACCCATAACGCCATCTAAAAAAGAGGTAATCCACATGGCCAAGATCGGATTCATCGGCACCGGCATCATGGGCAAGCCCATGGCTCAGAACCTGCAGAAAGCCGGCCACACCCTGTTCTTCTCCGAGCACTTCGACAAGGCTCCGGCCGACCTGCTGGGTGACAACGGCGTCGCCCTGGCCAACCCGAAAGAGGTTGCCCAGGAAGCCGAATTCATCATCGTCATGGTGCCGGACACCCCCCAGGTCGACGACGTCCTGTTCCGTAAGGACGGCGTGGCTGAAGGCGTTGGCGCCGGCAAGGTCGTGATCGACATGAGCTCCATCTCCCCCACCGCCACCAAGGTCTTCGCCGAGAAAATCAAGGCGACTGGCGCCGCTTACCTGGACGCCCCGGTATCCGGCGGTGAGGTAGGTGCCAAGGCCGCGACCCTGAGCATCATGGTCGGTGGCTGCCCGAATGCCTTCGAACGCGCCCTGCCGCTGTTCCAGGCCATGGGCAAGAACATCACCCGCGTGGGTGGCAACGGTGACGGCCAGACCGCCAAGGTGGCCAACCAGATCATCGTTGCCCTGAACATCCAGGCCGTAGCCGAAGCCCTGCTGTTCGCCGCCAAAAATGGCGCCGATCCGGCCAAGGTACGTGAAGCCCTGATGGGTGGCTTCGCTGGCTCCAAGATCCTGGAAGTCCACGGCGAGCGCATGATCAAGGGTACCTTCGATCCGGGCTTCCGCATCAGCCTGCACCAGAAGGACCTGAACCTGGCACTGTCCGGCGCCCGCGAACTGGGCCTGAACCTGCCGAACACCGCCAATGCCCAGCAAGTGTTCAGCACCTGCGCGGCCCTTGGTGGTAGCAACTGGGACCACTCCGGCCTGATCAAGGGCCTGGAGCACATGTCCAACTTCTCGATTCGCGAGGAGTGATGTTTCGTAGGACGGGTTGAGCGTCAGCGCTGCCCATCGAGCCGGCAGCTCCCGCGATGGCCAGCGCCCGCTTTCCCCGTCCTACGACCCCCTTTCGACCCTCCTGGTCCGCGGTGACACGGCGCCAACGACCAGGAAGGTCGATTCCAGTCCCGAACCGCTGCGTGCGGCGGTTCGGGACTGTAATCGGCCTGAAGGCCAGGTATGCAGATGCCTGGCAGACAGACTACAAAGGACCTGTTCAAGATCGAGCGAGCTAGAGAAGAACAAGGCGAGAATGGCTGGAGACGCGGAGTTTACGAGCCGTAAATGAGCAGTCCGGAGTCATCTCTCAACGCAGTTATTCCGACGCGCAGCCGATCTTGAGCAAGTTCCAACAAGAATCCAGCGCCACGGAGCCTGCCATGTCCCTCGATCCCAAAGCCTTCCTGCGCGACCTGTTCGCCACTGCCATCGCCGCCGCACATCCACGCCAGGTCCTGGCCGACCACCTGCCCGCCGACCGTTCCAGCCGCGTAATCGTCATCGGCGCCGGCAAGGCAGCCGCGGCCATGGCAGAGGTTATCGAGCAGGAATGGCGGGGTGAAATCTCCGGCCTGGTGGTAACCCGCTACGGCCATGGCGCGAACTGCAAGAAGATCGAAGTGGTCGAAGCCGCCCACCCAGTACCTGACGCCGCCGGCCTGGAAACCGCCAAGCGTGTGCTCGAACTGGTGAGCAACCTCAACGAATCCGACCGGGTGATCTTCCTGCTCTCCGGCGGCGGTTCCTCGCTGCTCGCCCTGCCCGCCGAGGGCCTGACCCTCAAGGACAAGCAGGCCATCAACAAAGCCCTGCTGAGGTCCGGCGCCTCCATCTCCGAGATGAACTGCGTGCGCAAACACCTCTCGGCGATCAAGGGGGGCCGCCTGGCGAAGGCTTGCTGGCCGGCAACCGTCTATACCTATGCGATTTCCGACGTACCGGGCGACGAGGCCACCGTGATCGCCTCCGGCCCCACCGTAGCCGACCCGACCACTTCAGCCGAAGCCCTGGCGATCCTCGCCCGCTATGAAATCGACGTACCACGCCACGTGCACGCCTGGCTGCAGGACCCGCGCTCGGAAACCGTCAAACCGGGTGATCCCTGCCTGTCCCGCAGTCACTTCCAGTTGATCGCTACCCCCCAGCAGTCCCTCGATGCCGCCGCCGAGAAAGTCCGCGCCGCCGGCCTCACCCCGCTGATCCTCGGCGATCTGGAAGGCGAATCCCGCGAAGTCGCCAAGGTGCATGCCGGCATCGCCCGCCAGGTCGTACTGCATGGCCAGCCGATCAAGCCGCCGTGCGTGATCCTCTCTGGCGGCGAAACGACTGTGACCGTACGCGGCAGTGGCCGGGGCGGGCGTAACGCCGAGTTCCTGCTGAGCCTGACCAATGCCCTGAAGGGCCTGCCGGGCGTCTACGCCCTGGCCGGCGACACCGACGGCATAGACGGTTCCGAAGACAATGCCGGCGCCATCATGACTCCCTGCAGCTACGCCCGCGCCGCCAGGCAGGATCTGTCCGCCAGCGACGAACTGGACAACAACAACGGATACGGGTATTTCGCCGCACTCGGTGACCTCATCGTCACTGAACCGACCCGTACCAACGTGAACGACTTCCGCGCCATCCTGATTCTCGAGAGCCCTGAAAATGACGCCTGACAAGAAAGTAAAAATCCTCGCCACCCTCGGTCCGGCGATCAAAGGCATCGACGACATCCGCCAACTGGTGGAAGCCGGCGTCAACCTGTTCCGCCTGAACTTCAGCCACGGCGAGCACGCCGATCACGCCCAGCGCTATCAGTGGGTGCGTGAGGTCGAGCGCCAACTGAACTACCCGATCGGCATCCTGATGGACCTGCAAGGCCCGAAACTGCGCGTCGGCCGCTTCGCCGACGGCAAGGTCAACCTTGAGCGTGGTCAGGCCTTCCGCCTGGATCTGGACAGCACTCCCGGCGACGCTCGCCGAGTCAACCTGCCTCATCCGGAGATCATCGAAGCCCTGGAGCCCGGCATGAACCTGCTGCTGGACGACGGTCGCCTGCGCCTGCAAGTGACCGCCAGTCACGCCGATGCAGTGGAAACCACTGTGATCGCCGGTGGCGAACTGTCCGATCGCAAGGGCGTCAACGTGCCGGAAGCAGTGCTGCAGCTCTCGCCGCTGACCGCCAAGGACCGTCGCGACCTGGACTTCGGTCTGGACCTGGGTGTGGACTGGGTCGCCCTGTCCTTCGTACAGCGCCCTGAAGACATCATCGAAGCTCGTGAGCTGATCAAGGGCCGCGCCTTCCTCATGGCCAAGATCGAGAAGCCCTCGGCCGTCGTGCATCTGGAAGAGATCGCGCGCCTCTGTGACGCCATCATGGTCGCCCGTGGTGACCTGGGCGTCGAAGTGCCGGCAGAGAATGTGCCGCGCATTCAGAAAGACATCATCCGCACCTGCCGCCAACTGGGCCGTCCGGTTGTAGTCGCCACCCAGATGCTGGAATCCATGCGCTTCTCCCCTGCCCCGACCCGCGCCGAGGTGACCGACGTCGCCAACGCCGTGGCCGAGGGCACCGACGCTGTGATGCTGTCCGCTGAAACCGCTTCCGGCGACTACCCGCTGGAGACCGTGCAGATGATGAGCAAGATCATTCGCCAGGTGGAGAACGGCCCGGACTTCCAGAACCAGCTCGATGTCAGCCGCCCGCAGGCCGAAGCTACCGCGTCCGACGCCATCAGCTGCGCCATCCGCCGAATCAGCAGCATCCTGCCGGTAGTCGCACTGGTGAACTACACCGAGTCCGGCAGTTCCAGCCTGCGCGCTTCCCGCGAGCGGCCCAAGGCGCCGATCCTCAGCCTGACGCCGAATCTCCATACCGCACGTCGCCTGACCGTGGCCTGGGGTATCTACTCGGTCGTCAACGAACGCCTGCACAAGGTCGAAGAAGTCACCAGCACTGCACTGGAGATTGCCCAGGCCCAAGGCATGGCCAAGCGTGGCGATACCGTGGTGATCACCGCGGGCGTGCCTTTCGGCCAGCCGGGCAGCACCAACAGTCTGCGGATCGAGACCTTGAATTGATGTGAAACATCCGGAGCGACGGTTTCCGAAGAGAACCCGCGCTCCACGCACCGGCTTCGATGCCGGGCGATAACAGAAATCCCATCTGGCTACCGCCAGTTAATCGGCGCCCTCTACCGGGGCGCCTCATTTTTTTTCAAGCTGCCATGTACCGACTGCCCCTACGACCCGAAGTCCGTAGCTGGGCTTCTGCCCAGTTGAACGGTTTCAGCCAGATATTCCTCCAGCGCCACCCCGGTTGCGGCGCGCTGATACTGCTTGCCATCGCGGTGGGCGCTCCCAACTTGCTGGGCGGCGCCCTGCTCGGCGGAGCTGCTTCCTGGCTCACCGCAGTACGCCGCCGCTATGCCCCCGACGACATCGAGGCCGGGCTCTACGGCTACAACGGTGTGCTGCTTGGCCTGCTACTGAGTGCGCGCTTCGAACCCTCGCTCTACCTGGCGCTGCTGATCCTCTGCGCCAGCGGCTTGTCCAGCCTGCTGCTCAACGCCCTGCTCAAGGCAGTCCGCCAGCACAACTGGCTTCCCGCCTATACCGCACCCTTCGTCGGTCTCGGCTGGATACTGCTGGCCCTGGGAGGACCGCTGGAACTGACACCCACTACCACCGCTGGCACTACGCTGCATTCCGGGTGGATAGACACGCCTATGGCGATCATCCGGGGCATCGGCCAGGTGATTTTTCTCGACCAGCCAACAGCCGGCGCGCTGGTACTGGGAGCTCTTTTCCTAGCGGGATGGCGAGTGGGGCTCTGGGCGCTGCTGGGATCCAGTACTGCGCTGGTCCTGGCGCTTCTCCAGGGAATGCCGATGCAGGCGGTGCTGGTTGGACTGTTCAGCCTCAACGGAGCGCTGATCGCCCTTGCACTGGGCAAAGATCTGCGTCGCCCCTGGTGCGCACTGGCCGGCATCCTACTGGGCATTGCCCTTCAACCCGGTTTCGCCGCCCTTGGCCTGCCAGCCATGACCGCTCCCTTTATCCTTGCATGCTGGCTGGTGCTGGTGGCCAAGCGAATGATGGGGCTGGCACAACCTGCGCCGTCGCGAACCTTGTAGCTGGAACCTGGCTGGATGAGCCGGCCGCAAAAAGAAAAAGCCCGGCTTGTGGCCGGGCTTTTTCATTGGTTCTGAAACGCTTCAGGCGATCTTCGCCAGCAAGTCACGCGCTTCCTGTTTCTGCTGGTCGTCACCTTCACTGATGACCTCGTTGAGGATGCTGCAGGCCGCCTCGATATTGCCTTGTTTGATGTACGCAAGCGCCAGGTTCAGCTTGGTGAGGTTCTCCTGACGGGCATCCAGCATGTCCAGTTCTTCCAGGCTGACCATCGGATCGACGAACTCGGCCGTGAGCTCGTCCAGGTTCTCGGCCTGTGGCAGCTCTGGCAGCTCGCCGAAGGGGCTCAGGGTATCTGCGTCCAGGGTCAACTCGAAGACTTCCGGCAGCTCCTGGAGATTGGTCGGGAAGCCCAGGTCGTCTTCCACGGTCGCGAAGGCCTGGACCACAGTTGCCTTGCGCTTGGGCTCGGCCGTCTTGAACGGGCTGACCTGCTCCCAATCGGCATCCAGCGGATAGCCATCGAAATCGGATTGCGCGCTCTCGATGTGCGCGTTGCTGGCCTCGGCCAGAGCCGGAGCTGCTTCATCCAGTACGAACACCGGCTCGCTCGGAGCCACCGCACCCAAGTCTGCATAACGGGCACAAATAGCAGCCAGGCGCCCTGCATCGGCATGCAGGTCTCGCAGGGCAGCTTCTTCGAGGGTGAAGGCAACCGTGTCACGCAACTCGCCCAGCACTTCCAGCAGGCGGTAGCGCAGATCCAGGCGCTGGGGTTCCAGCGCAACGGCCGGACGCAGCACGGCCAGGGCTTCGCGCCAGCGGCCATAGGCGATATAGATGTTGGCGCCTTCCAGTGCATCGGGATTGAGCTTGGCAGCGGGCATCGCGACGACCATCGGCGATGCTGCAACGGCTGCGACCGGCACCAGTTTCGGCATTACCGGGGCAACTGGCTGTACCTCTTCGTGGCGATGCTGGAAGGCCACCTTGGCCTTTCCGGTGGTCTGGGCTTCTTCCAGCTCCTGCTCCTGGGCCTCGCGACGGGAGCGGCGCAGCAGCACCCAATCCAGAAGGAACAACAGCACCAGCCCGGACACCATGATCGCCCACCAGACTGGACTGATACCGGAACTGCCTGTTTGCACCGGCGCCAGCACAGTCCGTTCCGTGGCCTGGGCGGCAGGAATGATCGCAGGAGCGGGTACTGGCTGAGCTTGCGGAGCCTCACCTGCCACCGGGGCAGTAGTGATCTGCTGGACTTGCTGCTGCAGCGAGGTCATCTGCTGGTCGCTGCCGCTCAATTGCTGCTGCATAGCATCCAGCTTGGCCTGGAGTTCGGCGATGTGCTGGCGCAGTTCTGCGCGTTCGGCTTCGCCCTGGGCGATGCTGGAATCCACTCGTTGCTGGGCCTGGGTCAGTTCGTCCAGTGTCGATCCGGACGGAGCGGCGACCACCGGTTCCGGTGCCTGAGCCTGGTTCGGCACAGCGACCGGCGCTGCTGCAACAGGAACGCTGGCCTGCACAACGCTATCCGGCAGCAGCAAGGACTGGCCGGCATGCAGGCGATTAAGATCACCATCCGGGAATGCCTGAGGATTGAGGGAGTAGATGCCATCCAGCATTTGCTGTTGGCTCATGCCACTGCCCGCACTGAGGCGTTTGGAGATCGCCCAGAGACTGTCACCCCGTACAACCTTGTATTGCCTGCCTTGGGTGGCGGCGGGTGCTGGCTTGGGTTGTACCTTTGCGACCGGAGCAGTTGCGAAAACTGCCTCACGGACCGGTGTAACCGGTGCGGTGCTTGCAGTGTAGGCCGAACCGGGCGGATCCAGCAGCAGGGTGTATTCGCGCAGCAACTTGCCATTGGGGCGAGCCACTTCGACGATGAAATTCAGGTAGGGCTCGCGAACCGGCTGGTTGGAAACCACGCGGATGCGGCTGCCCGAGCCACGGATCACCGGGCTGAAGCGAAGGTCGTTGAGAAAGATGAAGCGGTCGACACCGGCACGCTCGAAGTCATCGGCCGAGGCCAGTCTGACTTTGATTTCGCTGTCGTTGAGATCGCCGACTTCGAGCAATTCGATTTCGGCATCCAGTGGCTGGTTCAGGGCGGAATGCAAGGTGATTTCGCCTAGCCCCAGTGCTGGCACCAGGCCTGAATAAAGTGCAGAGCCTGAAGCAAGTGTCAGCAGGAGCTTGTGAACCCTCGCCATACGTCCTCCCCGGTCACGCACATCCGCGAAATGCACCTCTGATGTCCCGCCCGGGCATCCTCGAAGTGACGCGAAAACTCGTTGACCTCAAACCACAATGATAGCGGGATGCTACTCCTTATCCATCCCACGCAACACCAGACATGACGGGCGTCCTGCTCCCTCACCCAGCATAATGGCAGCTGGCCACAAACTTATTCTGTAGCTTACTCCACTATAGGAAAGAATTCGCGAGGGTCTTGACAAAAATTTTATCGTGCGATTTGCACGCTCATACCCTTGCAGAGCGCACGCCCCAGGCAGGCACCACCGCCAACAGGAAGAGTAGCGCAACCAGCCAGAAGCTCTGTTCAAACGCCAGTGCCTCAGCCGCGGCATTCCCCCCCTCGGCAGCATGGCGCCACTCCAGGAAGAAGGTAAGCAGGTTGACCCCGAAGGCGCCACCCAGTTGGCGGACGAAGGTGATCGCGCCGGCGCCCAGCGCCAGCTCTTCTGCATTCAGGACATCCAACGCTCCCGTGCTCATGGCGGGCAGGAGCAACCCGAGGCCGAGGCGGCCGACACAGGCCCACCCGCACAGCTCCAGGAATGCAGCACCTTGCCCAGCCAGTCCCAAGGCAGCTGACGAAACCGCGAACACCAATAGGCCGAATACCAGCATGGAGGCTGCCGAGAGGCGGTCGCTGGCCCAGCCACCGACGAAAGACGCCAGCCCCAGCACCACGCCGGTTGGTAGCAGGAGCAGACCCGCCTTGCCGGCACTGTACCCTTCCACCGTCTGCAGGAAGAGAGGAATCAGGTAGGTGGAGCCGTACAACCCCAGCCCGAGCACCAGTGCGACCCAGCTTGCCTTGCGGAACGCGGCATGACGCCAAAGCTGCAATGGCAGCAGCGGCCGCTCGCAGGCACGACTGCGCCGCAGGAAGGCCACAGCGCATCCCAGGCCTAGAAGTCCTGGCACCCAGGCGCTAGGCGCCATCCAGCCGAAACGCTGAGCCTCGGCCAAGGCTCCAAGCAGGGCGAAGAGCGCAACGCTGAGCAAGATGAAGGCGCGGAGATCCACGCCAGGCGTATTGCGGTCGCGCACGCTGGGCATCAGCCACTGGGCCCCGAGTAAGGCCAACAGGCACAGCGGCAAGGGAAGCCAGAACACCGCCCCCCAGCCGAAGTGATCGATCAGATAGCCACCGACGGTTGGTCCGAGGGTTGGCGCCACCATGATGCCCAAGCCATAGATACCCAGCGCCAGGCCACGACCGCCTTCGGAGTAGACGCGAAAGATGAGTACCATCGCCAACGGCTGGATGATGCCGGCACAGGCGCCCATGACAATGCGCAGGGCAATCAGCTGCCAGGCCGCATCCGCAACCAGCGCCAGCAATGACGCTACGCTGAACAGACCAAGCCCGAGCTGCACGGTACGCCGCGCGCCCAGCCGAGACTGGCACCAGGCGGCCAGTAGCAAACCAGCCGTCATCGCGGCGAGGAACCCGGTTGAAAGCCATTGAGCCAGCGGCCGTCCGACGTTGAAGTCGAACATGATCGCCGGCAGTGCGACGTTGATGCTGGTGGAAGCGAGAATCATCGCCATGCTGCCGAGCATCAACAGGCCCAACAGCCATTGCGGATAGCGTGCGCCGAAGCGCTGGTGCAGCGCTTCCAGATCCTGCCCCATCAGAGGCGGTCCAGGTTCGCCAGAATCCGTGCGTGAACCTGCTGGCAATGGCGCAGCTCTTCATCGTCGATGCCGTCGAAGAGCTCCTGGCGCAATTGGCTGGAGATGGCTTCGATCTTCTCGATCAGGGGGCGGGCCGGTGGGCACAAGGCGATCTTCTTCGCCCGCCGGTCTTCGACGACGGCCATGCGCTGGATCAGGCCCTGGGCCTCAAGGCTGTCCAGCAGACGGGCCAGGGTCGGACCTTCGACGCCGACGCTCTTGGCCAGCTCGCGCTGGGTCGGGGACTCTTCAAAACGGGATAAGTGCAGCAGCACAAGCCAGCGCGCCTGGGATAGGCCCATGCCAGCCAGACGGCGGTCAAGTTCTGCGCGCCATGCGCGGGACATCTGCGCGAGCTGCATGGCGAAACGGTGTTGATCGGGGTAGGACATCGATTATGACTCGGACTTCTTATACTAATAATTAGCCAGCTAACCATAGCCGAAAGCCGCGAGCAAGCCCCCCGCCCCTACCACTTCACATACTGGTCCTCGACGAATCCCCACATTCTTTCGATCTGGACTGGCGCGCGCCCCGCCGGGCGCAGGGTGCCGCTGAAGCGACCGAAGACCTGCTTGAAATTGCTTGCAATGAAACCCAGATTCAAGCGCTCCTCGTGCAGCCCCTCGCCCTCGAAAGTCAGCTCGACCTGACCATCGTGAGAGGTCATGCCCCAGGTCCCTAGCGGCCGCTTGCGATCGAAGCTGAAGCGCACCGTATCGACCTTGAGCATTTCCCCGTCCAACCAGAAGCAATTCTCGGTGAAGCTGGTCTCGTTCACCCCACAGGAGAGGTTCAGACCGACCCGCACACCAT
This sequence comes from Pseudomonas sp. JS3066, assembly GCF_036328175.1. Lineage (NCBI taxonomy): Bacteria > Pseudomonadati > Pseudomonadota > Gammaproteobacteria > Pseudomonadales > Pseudomonadaceae > Pseudomonas > Pseudomonas sp. JS3066. The sequence continues at coordinate 1,499,179 of NZ_CP143312.1, read as the reverse complement.
TGGCCAGCCCGGACAGGCAGGCCCAGTTCCAATTGGTTTCCGGGCGCATGTAGCCCGCCGACCAGTCGTGATGGGCAAAGGCGCCGATCTGCGCAAGATCGAAGTTGCCCAGGGTGCTGCTCACCTGACCCTGGCAGCCGACACCCGCCACCTTCTGCGCATAGACCCAACCATTCGCAGCCGTCGGCGTGCAGATGCACATGGGCTGGAAGCCAGGCTCCCGTTCACTGAACCAGGCGTCGATGCGGGTGCCGTCGTCGAGCTCCACCAGCAGGCGCTTGTGTGCCGAATCCGCGCGGTTCTCCAGGCGCAGCAAGTTGCGTCCCTGGCGCAGTTCGCACACGCCGTCATCCGGCGTTTGGGAAAAGGTGGTCCCGAACCCCAGCGGCAACTTGAACTGCCGCTCGATCATGCGTCCGCTGGCCGGGTGGAAGAGATAGACGAAACCAACGCCCACCAGGCTCAGATTGGCTAGGGCACACCCGCCGATCAGCTCGTCGCTGAGCAACCCGAAGTACTGGAACTGGTGGAAGCGCCGCCATTTCGCCAGAGCCCCCAGGCGACGCCCCATGGGCGAGCGGAAGTCGAAATCGCGGTAGTTGATGAGGTCCGGTGCAGCGGAAAAGATGCCGTAGTGCGGTTGGCCGTCGGCCTGGATCAGCTTGTCCATGCGGATCGCTCGAAGCGGGAGGAGCGGCGATGCTAGCACCGGCCGCCGCGCCGGACAGTCACGACGCGCGCCATCGGAAGCGACTATCTATGCCACGACCCGATTACGGCCGAATGCCTTGCCCTCGTACAGTGCCCGATCGGCATACTCATACAGCTCGTAGAGCTTGCCTAATGGCATACCCGGCAGCGGATGAATGCAGGCCACGCCAATGGACATGGTCAGCACCGGCGCGGTAGGAGAGGCTTCATGCCGGATGGACTGACCCTCCAGGGCCGCACGCAGCTTTTCGGCGCAGCGACGCGCGTCCTGTTCGTCGATGTCGTAGAGCAGCACGGCGAATTCCTCTCCCCCCAGGCGCACCGCCATATCGAGCGGACGACGCGCGGTTTCTTCAAGTACGCGCGCCACCTGTTGCAGCACCTGGTCGCCAGCCTGGTGGCCGTAGCGATCGTTGTAGGCCTTGAAGTGATCGACGTCGCAGAGCAGCAGCGCCAACCCGTGCTGCTCCCGCTGGGCCTGCCGCCACAACCGTTCGAGCTGGCGATTGAAGCTACGGCGGTTGTACAGGCCGGTGAGGCTGTCGTGGTCGGCCAACACCCGCATCAGGCGGCTGATGAGAAAATGCTCGCGAGATTTGAACTCCAGCAGGTAGCAACCGACGGCGCCGGCCAGATTGCCGAACAGCAGGAACAGCAGATTGTTCACCAGTCTTGGCCAGGTCAACCCGGCCCAGAGCTCCAGCCCGACATAGGCCAGCAGTATCACCAGGGAAACCCCCAGCGCCTCCACGAGACGTAGCCCCACGAGGAAATAGGCCGCCATGCAAACCAGCAGCAAGCCCTCATAAGGAAAGGACGGATCGCTGCGATGGGCGATGGCCACCACCGCCGCCGCACCTATGCCAAGGGAGCCGATGCAGACCAGGCTGAGTGGCGCCAGCAGGTGGCGCTGGCGGCGCTGGAGCATCAGCACGCCGCAGACCAGAAGCAATCCCAGCACACCCAGGCGAACCGCCAGCATCCACCAGCGTTCCTCGCTGCTGATCAGGTAGAAATCGAGCACGGCGAACGCCAGCCAGATCAACAGTCCGACGCTGAGGGCAATGCGTTTGAGATCGAAATTCTCTTCGAGGAAATAGTCGCGATACTCGCGCTCCAATGAGCGCGTGAAGCGCAGATGCCGAAACCCCAGCTCGAGCTGATCGGCATAGGGATTGGGGCGAACGTCATTTAGCCAGGCAGTATTGCTGTAGGACACAACTACCTCTTCTGTCGGAGGCCTCTGACGCACATTAGCCGGTCGTGCACTGCGTCACAAGTTCGTCGTTTTGCACCGCCAGTTTTTCGGCGCACCGTGACCGGCCCCACGGTTCGCCTTGCCCGCTCGACTCAGTTCTCGAATTCCGCCTGCAAGGCTGCCCGCACGCAATGCAGCACGCCGTCGGGCACGCGACCGGCGAACACCTGTGCCACTTCCGCGACTGGCGGCAGCTCGCCCTCGCCGTCGAGGAAGGCGTCCTGGATCTCACCCAGCAGGTCCTCCGGCAGGTCCAGCGCCTGCTCCAGGCTCAATTGCTGGTTGCCGATGGTCTCTGCCAGCAGGCTGTAGACATTCTTTTCGCTGCAATTGAGTTGGCGGGCGATCTGCGCCGGGGTCATGCCCGCACGCGCCAGGCTCACCAGCTCATGCCGCAGGTCGGTGACAGCCCGCGGGGCTTCGGCGACACCGTTCAGCACTTCGAGGAAAGCCTCCCCGTAGCGCTCCAGCTTACGCGCGCCAACGCCGCTGACCTGTGCCATGTCGGACAGGCTGCGCGGCTTGCTGCGGAGCATTTCCAGCAGGGTCGCATCAGGGAAGATGACGTAGGGCGGCACACTGTGCTCTTCCGCCAGCTTGCGACGCAGCGCACGCAGGGCTTCCCACTGCTCGCGCTCTTCGCCACGCACCAGTTGGCTGGCGGCACTGGCAGCCGGCTTGGGAGCTTTGGTCGACAGGTCGCGGCGCAGTTCCAGTTGCACTTCACCCCGCAGCAGCGGGCGGCATGCCTCGGTCAGACGCAAGCCACCGAAGCCCTCCAGATCCACATCCGCCAAACCACGGGCGACCAACTGACGGTAAAGGGTGCGCCATTCGCCTTCGGAGAGGTTCTTGCCCATGCCGAACACGGACAGATGCTGATGGCCGGAGGAGCGCACTTTCTCGTTGTCACGCCCCAGCAACAGGTCCACCAGGTGGCCGACGCCATAGCGCTGGCCGCTGCGGTGAATGGCCGACAGGGCCATGCGTGCCGGCTCGGTAGCATCCCAGGTCTGTACGCCGTCCGTGCAGATGTCGCAGTGGCCGCAGGGCTGTGGCAGCACTTCATCGAAGTAGGTCAGCAGCGCCTGGCGGCGGCAGCGGGTTTCCTCGCACAGGGACAGCATGGCATCCAGCTTGTGCTGCTCGATGCGCTTGTGACGTTCGTCGCCCTCGGAGTTGCTCAGCATCTGCTTGAGCAACAGCACGTCCTGCAGGCCATAAGCCATCCAGGCGTCAGCCGGCAGGCCATCGCGACCGGCGCGGCCGGTTTCCTGGTAATAGGCCTCCAGGGACTTGGGCAGGTCCAGGTGGGCGACGAAACGCACGTTGGGTTTGTCGATGCCCATGCCGAAGGCGATGGTGGCGACCATGATCAGCCCTTCCTCATTGAGGAAGCGTTTCTGATGATAAGCCCGCAGGTCGTTGGACAGCCCCGCGTGATAAGGAAGCGCAGGGAAGCCCTGCTCGGAGAGGAAGGAGGCCACTTCCTCCACCTTCTTGCGCGACATGCAGTAGACGATGCCGGCATCGCCGCGACGTTCGGCGAGGAATCCCAGCAACTGCTTGCGCGGCTGATCCTTGGCGACGATGCGATAGAAGATGTTCGGCCGGTCGAAGCTGGAGAGAAAACGCTCGGCGTTCTGCAGGTGCAGCCGCTGGACCATCTCCTCACGGGTACGCATGTCGGCCGTCGCGGTCAGCGCCATGCGCGGGACATTGGGGAAGAGTTCGGCCAACTGGCCCAGTTGCAGGTATTCCGGACGGAAGTCATGCCCCCACTGGGACACGCAGTGAGCTTCGTCGATGGCGAACAGGCCGATCTGCAGGCGCTGCAGGAACGCCAGCATGCGCGGCTGCACCAGGCGCTCGGGGGCGAGATAGAGCAGCTTGATCTCGCCGCGGCGAATACGCTCGGCAATATCCCGCTGGGCCTCGGCCGACAACATGGAGTTCAGCGCCACGGCCGGCACGCCCAGTTCGTCGAGGGTGGCGACCTGGTCCTCCATCAGCGCGATGAGCGGCGACACCACCACCGTCAGGCCTTCGCGCAGCAGTGCCGGCACCTGGAAGCAGAGCGACTTGCCACCGCCGGTCGGCATCAGCACCAGGGCATCGCCACCCGAGGCCACACGTTCGATGATCGCGGCCTGGTTGCCGCGGAATGCGTCGTAGCCGAATACGTCTTTGAGTATGCGCAGTGCCTGGTCGAGCATGGGGGTCTCCGGAACAAGCCGCGCATTATACGTCAGCCACGCCGGCAAGATGGCCACGCCCATCGCCCACGCCTTTTGCCGCCAACCTCGCACTAGACTAGAATCCAGCGTCGTTTATTCCTCAAGGTAGTCCCACGATGTCCTTCGCTGAGCAACTGTCCCGCCTGCAAGCTTTTCTCGACGCCGATGACCTGCACGAGGAGGCTCTGGACTATGTGGCCACCCATGGCTACCTGACCGCCCTGTGTATCTGCCCGGACCAGGTGCCCGAGCGCGAGTGGATCGACGCCCTGTTCGCCGAGCCGCCGCACTACCGCAGCGACGCCGAGCGCGAAGAGATCGAATCCACCCTGCTGGCCCTCAAGGCCCACATCGCCCGTCAACTGGCCAGCGATGAAGACCCCGAGATGCCCTGCGACCTGGACCTGGGCGAGGACCCGGACGACTCCGACCTGCGCGGCTGGTGCATCGGCTTCATGGAAGGCGTGTTCCTGCGCGAGGAAACCTGGTTCGAAAGCGCCGAGGAAGAAGTCAGCGAACTGCTGCTGCCGATCATGGTGGGTTCCGGCCTGTTCGACGAGCAGCCCGAATTTGCCGACATCGCCAAGGATCGCGACCTGGTGGACGAGATGATCGAGCAGATTCCTGAACTGCTGACCGCCCTGTTCCTGCTCTGCAACGCCCCGGAAGAAAAGCCTGCCCTGCTCAAGCCCCGCCACCACTAAGGCCGCGCGGATGGCGCATAGCGATATCCAGCAGCAGCGCCACCCGGCGCTGCGCATGATCCTCCTGATCATCGGCTGGCTCAGCGTCGTCCTGGGCGTGATCGGCATCTTCCTGCCCGTACTGCCCACTACGCCTTTCCTGCTGCTCGCCGCTGCCTGCTTTGTACGCAGCTCGCGGCGGTTTTACCTCTGGCTCGTGGAACACCCGAAGCTCGGCCCCTGGATACGCGACTACCTGGAAGGCCAGGGCATACCCCTCAAGGGCAAGGTCTATGCCCTGCTTCTGATGTGGGTCAGCATCACCCTCTCCTGCCTCCTCGTGCCCCTGCCCTGGGCGCGCGGCTTCATGCTCACCAGCGCAGTGCTGGTGAGCATCTACATCCTTCGCCAGAAAACCCTGCGCAGCCACTGACACCAGCCCCGGCAAATCATCGATTCCCGCCTAGACTCTGAGCATCCTGGGCGGAGAGACGGCTGATGCGGCAACGGTGGGCGGCAATCGGACTGCGGCACCCCTCGTGGCTGGCATGGCAAGGCAGCTGCCTGCTCGTTGGCCTGCTGCTCTGCCTGGCCAGCGTGCTGGCCAACTGGGACTTCGAGCTGATCCTGCAGAACGCCACCAAACGCTATGGCGACCTGGGCCCGGCGAAAGCCCGCATCGTCGCCTGGAGCGAGCTGATCCAGGCCAGCGTCGACTTGCCCGAGGCCGAGAAGCTCACGGCCACGAACCGCTTCTTCAACCGCCAGCTCCGCTTCAGCGACGACATCCGCACCTGGCGCGAGAACGACTACTGGGCCACCCCTGTCGAGGCGCTGGTCAAGGGTGCCGGCGACTGTGAGGACTACTCCATCGCCAAGTACTTCACCCTGCGCCGCCTCGGCATACCCGCCGAAAAGTTACGCATCACCTACGTCAAGGCATTGCGCCAAAACCAGGCGCACATGGTGCTGACCTATTACAAGACCCCCACCGCCGATCCCCTGGTACTGGACAACCTGATCGGCGAGATACGTCCAGCGTCCCAGCGCACCGACCTGCTGCCGGTGTACGCCTTCAACGCCGAAGGCCTCTACACCGGAGCCAAGCGTGCCGGCGACACCAAGAAACTGTCGCGCTGGCAGGACCTGCTGAAAAAAATGAGAGCCGAAGGCTTCGCCATAGGAGAGGGTTAGCCCATGTCGTTACTCAAGCAACTGTTCCTGGCCATCTGCCTGCTGCTGGCACTGGCCTTCGCCGGCAGTTTCCTCGCGGGAGTCGAAAGCTCCCGCGAACAGCTGCTCAGCCAGTTGCGCTCCCATGCCCAGGACGCTGCCACCGCGCTCGGCCTGTCGATGACGCCCCATGTAGACGATCCGGCGATGATCGAGCTGATGGTCAGTTCGATTTTCGATAGCGGCTACTTCGCCAGCATTCGCGTGGTGCGTATTCCCGATGGAGGTGTGATCGCCGAGCGCCGTACCACCACCAGCAGCGATCAGGTACCCAACTGGTTCGCCCATCTGGTCAACCTGCGACCGCAGGGTGGCGACGCGCTGATCATGCGTGGCTGGCAGCAGGCGGCGCGGGTCGAAGTGCTGAGCCACCCGCAATTCGCCCTGGCCAAACTCTGGGACAGCGCCATTGGCAGCCTGGCCTGGCTGCTGCTCTGCGGCCTGGTCAGCGCATTGGCCGGTGGCTGGCTGCTGCGCACCCAGTTGCGGCCGCTGGACAACATGGTGCAGCAGGCCGAAGCCATCAGCCGTCGCGAATTCCTCGCCCTGCCCAAGGTGCCCCGTACGCCGGAACTGCGCCGCGTAGTGCTGGCGATGAACCAGATGGTGGACAAGCTGCGCAACCTTTTCGCCGAAGAAGCCGCGCGCAGTGAACGCCTTCGCGAAGAAGCCTATCAGGACAGCCTCACGGGCCTGGCCAACCGTCGGCAGTTCGATATCCGCCTGGCCAACCAACTGGTCCCCAATGACCAGAACGCCGCTGGCTACCTGCTATTGCTGCGGGTCAACGACCTTGGTGGGCTCAACCAGCGCCTCGGTGGCCAGCGTACTGACGCGCTTATCCGCGATGTCGGGGAAATCCTCGAGAACCTGGTGCAACAGCGAGGCAATCCGGAATGGCTGGCCTCGCGCAGCCGGGGCGGCGAATTCGCCCTGCTCTCTCCCGGCGTCACCGGCGAAGACACCGAGCAACTGGCCGCAACACTCGCCGCCCAGCTGGAAAACCTGCATGCGATCGGCGCCAGTGACCGCAGCCCGGTCGCCCTGCTCGGCATCGCCGCCTACCGGCCGGGAGAAGACATCCAGCGCGTCATGGGCCGCGCCGACCAGGCCCTGGCCCAGGCAGCGCAGAGCACGGAACGCCCCTGGGTGCGCCTGGACGATTTCGACGTCGCGCCGGGACAGAGCCTTCACGACTGGCGGGCGTGGATCGACGAGGCGCTGAACAAGGGCAAGCTGCGCCTCTACTTCCAACCCGTGAGCCTGTGCGCCAATACCGCTGAAAGCCTGCACCACAAAGTGCTGGCGCGACTGCTCGACCCTCAGGGTGAAGCGGTGCCCGCAGGTCGTTTCCTGCCCTGGATCGAACGCCTCGGCTGGGCCGCGCGCTTCGACCTGGCGATGCTGGAGCATTGCCTGGCACACCTTCAGCAAACGCAATCGCCCATCGCCCTGAGCCTGTCCGCTGTCAGCCTGCAGCCGGGAGAACACCGCGAACGCCTGCTCGCCTTGCTCAAGGCCCACCCACAACAGGCGACACTGCTCACCCTGGAGCTGGACGAACGCCACCTACCACCGGCCAACGAACTCGGCCAGGTCTGCCAGGCGATCCGTGAAACCGGCTACAGCGTCGGTCTGCAGCATTTCGGCGGACGCTTCAGCCTGATCGGCAACCTCGCCCACCTGGGCCTGGCTTACCTGAAGATCGACGGCACCTACATTCGCGCCATCGATCAGGAAAGCGACAAGCGCCTGTTCATCGAAGCCCTGTTCCGCGCCACCAACAGCATCGACCTGCCGCTGATAGCGGAGATGGTGGAAACGCAGGGCGAACTGGATGTGCTGCGGGAACTGGGAATCCAGGGCGCCATGGGCCGCCTGATCGGCGCACCGGCTCCATGGCATGAGTGAGTGGGTGTTTCTGTAGGAGCGAGCTTGCTCGCGAAAGATCGCGCTCGGACTGTTCGCGAGCAAGCTCGCTCCTACAAATTCGGCGGCGACCGCTCAATACGGCAATAGCGAATCGTCCGGCACCAGCGCCCCCAGATCCACCACCTGCGAACGGGCGTATGCACGTTGCTGGAGTTTGCGACGCGCGGCTTCGGGCAAGTCGATATAACTCATCACGCCGCGGGTCACCAGCACCTGCACAAGGTCCTCGACCACCCGTACCAGTTCCAGGTCGGAGTGCTGCAAGGACAGCAGATGGTCGTGCAGGCTGCGGCTGGCGAACCAGCTCTGCACTTCCGGATCGTTCGCCGGCATGCTCTGGGTCATGTTGTCGAAGGGTTCGTGCTCCACCCGCAGCACCCGACCCTTCTCATCACGCTGTACGAAAACCATAGGTCCCTCCCCTGTTCCACTCCAGATTCAGGCCCGCCCCGAGACGGGCCCCGATTACATTCAGGCGTCCACCTTCAGCGAGCCATCATCGAGCATGTGCGAGATCACCGACGCAGCATCCGGCGCCCCATAGGCCGCCATCAGGTTCACGCCTTGCAACACGACGGTCTGGCCGGTGCCGCCTGCGGCTGCGGCAGTGTTGCTGTCCACCGTGATGGTGGTGTTGGCACCGAAGGCCATGGTCAGGTAGTCGTCCAGGCTACCCACATTGCTGTGTTCACCGGTCAGCAGCTGCGACAGGTCCAGCTTGTCCACCCCCGGCGTGAAATCGTTGATGGTGGTGATGCCGGTTTCGCCAGGCAGCCACTTGAAGGTGTCCGCCCCGGCGCCACCACTCAGTTGGTCATTGCCGCCGTTCCCCGCAAGCACGTTGTTGCCGCTGTTCCCGGCTAGCACGTCATCGAAGCGCGAGCCGAGCAGGTTCTCGACATCGATCAGCGTATCCAGGCCACCGCCGCCGGTGTTCTGCTGGCCGGTCAGAGCCAGGTTCACCGCTACACTGGAGGCCGCATTGAAGTACGACGCGGTGTCGGTACCCAAGCCGCCATCGAGGATGTCATTGCCGGCACCTCCAACCAGCACGTCGTTCCCTTCCAGCCCAGTCAGATGGTCATTACCACTCGTACCCTGGATCACATCGTCGCTGGCCGTACCGACGAAGTTTGTACTGGCCTCGAGGTCCACCTGCAGTGCCTGGGTTGGCGAAGTGTCACCGTCGGCATCGCGAACGCCCACCTGGAAGTTCAGGCTGGTATCCAGCGTATTGGCTTCCGCCGTGATGAAGCCCACGTCGGACACCTTGAGCACATCGTTGTCAGTTGCCGACGAGGTGAACGTCACCCGGTCGCTCACATCCGACGCACCACCCGCGCCGATGGTGGAGTTGAAGTTGATGGCGGCCGACGAGCTGATGCCTTCGACACTGGTGAGGATTTGCGCGCCGTAGATCTGCCAGTTTTCGCCCGGAGCATTGAAGTCGCTCTTCTCGATGACGATGGCACCGTCATTGTTGTCCAGCACGATGCCATAGGCCGCCAGCGCCACACTGTTGGCCGTCATGATGTCAGCACTGCTCACCACCAGCGCGCGGGTAGTTTTCGCACCACCGGCACCGACCAGTTTGAGCACCACGACCAGGTCTTCTCCGTTCACCCCATCGAACTTGAGGAACATACCTTCGGCCCGGGCGCTGGGTTCCACACCCAGGTTCCCTTTCGGGTTGCTGGTGTAGAAGTTGAGGTCCAGGACTTCACCCTTGCCCAGCGTGTCCCCGGCCACGCCGTTGTCCGAATTGCTCACGCTGACCCAGGAAGCGGCCTGGCTGAAGAGCTCACCATCGGTGAAGGTCGAGGTGGTGGATGTCCCGGCAAGCAGATTGTTGCTGCCGGTACCGCCGCCAGGTTCGGCATAGCTGGTGTACTGCACGAAGAAGTCGTTATCCAGCTCCACCACCGCGACCGCCGGCTGCGTCGAATCCGGAACCGTGCTGTTGACCTCATAGCCCGTAATGCTCAATGAGGTGCTGGTCTTGAAGATGGTGAACCCCTGGATCGGTTCATCCATCGCGACACTGTAGGTGCCGTTGACCTTGTCGAAAGTCAGCGTGCCATTGGCCTGTTCCAGCGTTCCCGGACTGGCCGGGTTCGGAGCGTAGTTGAAGGTAATGTCGAAGGATGCACTGGTGGCCGACTCGGACACCCAAGTCACTGCGCTGGACGAAATCGCCACGCCCCCAACGGTGCCGCTCAGACTGATGGCTGTGAAGTCCGAGTCAGATGCCGAGAAGGGCCCACTGCCACGGGTGTCTCCACCAGTGCTGTAGACGAACACACCCGAAGCACCGGCTACGCTGTCGCCGTTGGAGAACACCAGATTCGAGGTCTGCAGGATGGCGGGGATGTCGTCCTCCACCTGAATCAGCAGGTCGCCGGCCAACGGCAGGTTGCCGCTGCCGTTGCTGGCCTGCAGCGCCCCCGTCAGGTTGAGAGTCAGTATCTGGTCATCGCCACCTGCGCCGCTGGGATGATCGAGCGCACCCAACAGGGAGAAGGTGTAAACACCATTGCTGGCCACCTGCAACGTGAACACGGTATCGGCACCCGCCTTGGCAACCAAGGTGTCATCCACGCGTGAGTAAGTGATCGCAACACCATCGGACGTCAGCACGGGCATTGCTTGCGGGGTCGCGGCCACGCTGAACTGCGCACCAACCGGAGTGCCGACCAGCAGTTCGCCGAGGTTTCCGGTGACCACCGTGGCCTGGGCGTCACCGTCGGTGATGCCACTGGGCAGCTCATCCTCGTCTACTCGACCGATTACCGGCGAAGCGTCTTCGATCCGCACCGTCAGCGAGGCGCTCGACGGGTCGCCGTCCTTGTCGATGATGTTGTAGGTGAAGCTCTCACTGGTGTCGGCGGCCACGTTCTTCGGTGCGACGTAGGTCCACGCACCCGTGGTGAAATCGAAACTCAGCTTGCCGCCACCGGGTGTGGTGATTGCATTCAGCAGACTGCCGGAAAGCGTACCTCCCGTACTCAGGCTGATCGTACTGGCCCCATTCCAGGTGTAGGTGGTGGCGCCGATCTGGATGGACTGGATACGGCCCGCGCCATCAGCACCGAAGGCATCGTCATCACCGCCACCCACTGCGTTGTCGCTACCCAGCAGGACGTTGCCGGACACCACCCCGCCGACGATCTGGCTGGCCAGGGTTTCGACCAGGTCCTCGAAGGCGCTCACCATGATGGGAGCGCCGGAGCCATCGACGTCCACATCCTGCAGTCGCGGGGTATTGATACCGTTGCCCACACCGATGGTCGTGACGTTGATGCCGTTGTTATCGACGAAGCTGTTCCACTGGGTCGCCACCGCCGAGGTCAGGGATGTGTCGCCCGGACCGGTCTGCTCGTTCGGATTGCCATCACTGATGAAGAAGACCTGGTTGCTCCAGCTCGACAAGGGCGTATAGACCGCCATGGTCTGCTGGATGGCCGCAGTGAAGTCGGTGTTGCCGGAGAACGGACGTGCACCGCCTTCCGCCGGATTCAGGCTGTTCACCAGATTAGTGAAGGCAGTGACATCAGTCACCACCGGGTAGGACGCGGCGGTACCGGAGAACGCCACCAGCTGGATACGCACATCGCCATCGGTGGTGCCGAACAGCGCCTGCCCGGCATTGCGCACCGCATTCAGCATGGTGTTCAGCTCGGTGTTGTCGATGCTGCCGCTGAAGTCCAGCACGAATACCACGTTGAAGTCCTGGCCACTGCCCTCGGCCACATCGGCGCTGTCGCTCTTACCCTGCGGCGTATCGTCGTCGACCTTGATGTCCAGGGTGCCGTTGGTGGAGTCGCCGTCCTTGTCAGTGACCTTGTAGGTCAGGGTGAACAGTTGGTCGTTCTCCTCACCAGCCAGTGCATGCTGTATCGGCGCGAGCTGGGTCACACCATATGCACCAGTGGAGCTGTTCAGGGTCACCTCGATGACCGTGGTGGTGCCCTGCTTTATCAGCAACGTGGTGCCGGACTTCAGATAGGTGAAGCCGTCGGGAGCCCCCATGGTCAGCCACTGAACATCGCCGGCACCATCGGCACCGAAGTCGAACCCGACACTGCCTGTGGTATTCGCCGAATCCGGGTCGTCGCCGGAGCCATCTGCGATGCCGCCAGGAAGGGCGTCGTCGTCCAGTTGGACCACGACGTTGCTGGACACGGCTGGTGCGTCGTCGCGGAAACTGATGGCGCTGCCAAGATCGAGGGTCGCGCTGTCCTTGTCGCCGTCCCCATCGGTGATGGTGGCGGTCAGGGTAATCAGGTCGGCACTGGACAGGCCAGCCACCTGGTCAGGGCCGCTGTCCGGCGAATGAACGATTGCGCGCTGCTGGTCCAGGGTTACCGTGCCGTCGGCGGCAACGCTCAGGCGGAAGGCGACCTGTCCTCCGCCGCTGACCACGCCGACGATGTCCGAGCCAACCTTGGACAGCAGGATGCTGTTGCCCGTCGCGGTGTCCCGCAGGCCGCTGTCCACGCCAGGCAACTTAACGTCCAGGCTATAGGTGGTGGCGTTGCTGGCGGCCGCACCGTCAGCGCCGAATACCGCCGTGAAGGCCCCGGCGAAGCTGGTGCTGGCATTGAGGTTCAGGACGGTCTCGTCCACCTGCACGCCCAGCGCACCCAGCCCTTCCACGCTGATATCAGGTACATCGTCGACAATGCTGACAGTCAGGATGCCAGTGCCGGTGTTGCCGTTGGCGTCGGTCACCTGGAAGGTGAAGGTCTCGGTGAACTGCAGGTTGTTGCCGTTATCGCCCGGATTGACCTTGGGCGCGGAGAGCAGGCTATAGGTGTACGAGCCGTTGCTGTCGAGCACCAACTGGCCGTACTGCCCGGTGCCCGCCCCGACACCCAGGCTAAAACTGTAGGGCCCGTTGCCGCCACTGCCCACCAGAGTGCCACTGGCAAATTCGTCATTGCTCGACGGCGTGCTGCCAAAGCTCAGAGCGGCTTCACGCACATCCTGATCCGAGGCGGCCTGAACACTACCGACCACTGTGTAGTTGGACACATTGATGGTCAGAGTCGTGGTGCTGAGATCGCCATCGGCATCAACGATGGTGTAGGTGAAGGTATCCACTGCGCCAGCCTGGCCCACCGAGTTGGCATGGCTGGTGTAGGTGTAACTGCCGTCAGCATGCAGCACCAGGGTACCCAGGCCAGTATCGATGGGCACGCCGACACTGCCGGAGGCCGCGGTCGTCGTATCGCCACCGGTACGCACCCCCACTACGCCCGTGGTCGGCGACGGACGCCCATCGGCACCGAACACATCGGCCACCGATCCCAGACCGGCACCACTGACGACATTGCCATTGACGCTGCCGCCCTCGCTGACCGATGCACTGTCAGCCTTAGCCTTGGACAGATCGTCGACGATCTCGATAGTCGCGGTGGCGGAGGCGCTGGCCAGACCATCGTTCACGCTGACCTGGAAGCCATCCGTCTCCGGACCAGCTGCATCGGTGGTGGCTTCGGTCAGGGTGTAGCTGAAGCTGTAAGTGCCGTTGCTGTAACTGGTGATCTGCACCGTGCCGTGGTCGGTACTGAAGCTCTGACCGACCAGGCTGCTGAAGCTGCTGGTGGTGAGGTCCACGGTCAGGCTGCCGACACTGAGAGTCTTCAGGTTGGCCAGGCCATCGGAGTCGGCGACGGTGAAGCTGCCGGTGGTGATGTTGCTGCCATCCCCGGCGCTGGAACCATCCGGCAGACCTTTCTCATAGACCTTGGCCAGGTCGCCGCCAGCACTGGGCGTGCTGACATCGACCGTCGGGATGTCGTTGCTACCGGTGATGATGATGGTCAGCGTCGAGCTGCTCGGGTCTTGGTCGGCGTCCCGCATGGAGTAGGCGTACTGCAGGGTCACCTGCTCGCCCTGGTCGAGACCCTCCACCGCGGCCGAGCCGTTGGCCAGCGCGAAGCTGTAGCTGCCATCGGCATGCAGGGTGACCACGCCATAGGGGGTGTTCACCAGCAGGCTGCCGTTATCCCCAGGTGTGGCACCTACCACGCCGTTCCAGCTGGTGAAGGACTTCGGCTGGTCGGCACCGCCGACGTCGTTGTCCAGCACATTACCGCTGACACTCGCGGGGCTGCCGTTTTCGGTCAGGCCACGGCTGTCCGGGGTGGCGTTGGGTACGTCATCGACGATCTCAATGGTCGCGGTGGCGGAGGCGCTGGCCACACCATCGCTCACGCTGACCTGGAAGCCATCCGTCTCCGGACCAGCCGCATCGGTGGTGGCTTCGGTCAGGGTGTAGCTGAAGCTGTAAGTGCCGTTGCTGTAACTGGTGATCTGCACCGTGCCGTGGTCGGTACTGAAGCTCTGACCGACCAGGCTGCTGAAGCTGCTGGTGGTGAGGTCCACGGTCAGGCTGCCGACACTGAGAGTCTTCAGGTTGGCCAGGCCATCGGAGTCGGCGACGGTGAAGCTGCCGGTGGTGATGTTGCTGCCATCCCCGGCGCTGGAACCATCCGGCAGACCTTTCTCATAGACCTTGGCCAGGTCGCCGCCAGCACTGGGCGTGCTGACATCGACCGTCGGGATGTCGTTGCTGCCAGTAATGGTGATGGTCAGCGTCGAGCTGCTCGGGTCTTGGTCGGCGTCCCGCATGGAGTAGGCGTACTGCAGGGTCACCTGCTCGCCCTGGTCGAGACCCTCCACCGCGGCCGAGCCGTTGGCCAGCGCGAAGCTGTAGCTGCCATCGGCATGCAGGGTGACCACGCCATAGGGGGTGTTCACCAGCAGGCTGCCGTTATCCCCAGGTGTGGCACCTACCACGCCATTCCAGCTGGTGAAGGTCTTCGGCTGGTCGGCACCGCCGACGTCGTTGTCCAGCACATTGCCGCTGACACTCGCGGGGCTGCCGTTTTCGGTCAGGCCACGGCTGTCCGGGTTGGCGTTGGGTACGTCATCGACGATCTCAATGGTCGCGGTGGCGGAGGCGCTGGCCACACCATCGCTCACGCTGACCTGGAAGCCATCCGTCTCCGGACCGGCCGCATCGGTGGTGGCTTCGGTCAGGGTGTAGCTGAAGCTGTAAGTGCCGCTGCTGTAGCCGATGATCTGCACCGTGCCGTGGTCGGTCGTGAAGCCCTGCCCCACCAGGCTGCTGAAGCTGCTGGTGGTGAGGTCGACATTGAGACTGCCGACGCTCATGGACTTCAGATCGCCCAATCCATCCGGATCGCCAACGCTGAATGTGCCATTGACCTGGGTGCTGCCATCCCCGGCGCTGGAACCATCCGGTAGGCCCCTCTCGTAAACCTGGGCCATGCCCCCCTGGACTTCCGGGAAAGCGACTTCAACCGTGGGTGTGTCGTTGCTACCAATGATCGTGAGGGTAAGGGTCGAATCGCTGGCGTCACCATCGGCATCACGCATGCTGTAGGCGTAGTGCAGGACTACCTGCTCACCCGGGGCCAGTGCTTCCACCGCCGCCGAGCCATTGGCCAGCGCGAAGCTGTAGCTGCCATCGGCATTCAGGGTGACCACGCCATAGGGGGTGTTCACCAGCAGGCTGCCGTTATCCCCCGGTGTGGCACCGGCCACGCCGTTCCAGCTGGTGAAGGCCTTCGGCTGGTCGGCACCGCCGGCATCGTTGTCCAACACATTGCCGCCCAGCGTAGCGGAGACGCTGCCTTCAACGATGCTGGCGCTGTCGGCATAAGCCTTGGGTGTATCGTCGTCCACATTGATGATCAGGCTACCCGTGGCGCTATCGCCGTCGGCATCCGTCACCTTGTAGGCAATGCTGAAGCTCAGATCGTTTTCGTCATACCCGTCCGGATGCATGATCGGGTTGTTCTGAACGACGCTGTACGCACCGGTCGCCCAGTTCAGGGCCAGGGTGATGACGGTCAGGCCGCCCTGCTTGATCAACAGATTGTCGCCGCTCTTCTCATAGCTGAACCCAGCGGGCGCGCCGCTGGTTAGCAGCGTGACCGAACCGGGGCCATCCGCGCCAAAGCTGTGCCCCAGTGTGCCGGTGACATTCGCGGTATCCGGCGAGACGTCGCCAATGCCATAAGCGTTGCCACCTGGAAGGGCATCGTCATCCAGTTGCACCACGGGACTGGTGCTGACCACAGGCGAGTCGTCATCCACCTTGATGTAGAGCGAACCACCAGCACGGTCGCCATCGCGGTCGACGATCTTGTACTCGACCTCGAAGGTCAGGTCGTTCTCGTCATCTCCCTCGGGATGCATGATCGGTGCGTTCTGGGTAACGCTGTAGGCGCCAGTGAGCTTATCCAGGGTGATGGTGATGACGGTCACGTCGCCCTGTTTGATCACCAGGCCACCTGCGACTTCCACGTAGGTGAAGCCGTAGGGCGCGCCGCTGGCCTGCAGTTCGATCCCACCGGGGCCATCAGCGCCGAAGTCATGGGCGATGATGCCGCTGGTATTGCTGGTATCCGGCGAATTGTCGCCCACACCATAGGGGTTGCCGTGAGGCAGGGCGTCGTCGTCGAGGCTGACCTTCACATAGGGATCGATATTGGGTGCGTCATCCCTGAAGCTGATGGCGTTGCCCAGGTCGAGGGAGGCGCTGTTCTTGTCGCCGTCACCGTCGGTGATGGTGGCGGTCAGGGTGATCAGGTCGCTATCAGACAGGCCGACGGCCTGGTCCGGGCCGGTATTGGGGGTATGGAAGATTGCCCGCGACTGTTCCAGGGTAACCGTGCCGTCCGCAGCCACGCTGAGGCGGAAGGCCAGTTGCCCACCGCCGACCACGCGCCCGACGATATCCGTGCCCTCCTTGAACAGCAGGATGCTGTTACCCGTCGCGGTGTCCCGCAGGCCACTGTCCACACCTGGTGACTTCACTTCCAGGCTGTAGGTGATGGGATTACTGAGGGCTGCACCGTCGGCACCAAAGACCGGCAGGAAGGCACCAGCAAAGTTGCTGCTGTCGGCGACACCGAGCGTGGTTTCGTCCACCTGCAGATCGAATCCTTCCGTCCCCTTCACGCTGATACTGGGCACATCGTCGACGATGTCGATGGTGAGCGTTCCGGTGCCGGTGTTGCCGTTGGCGTCGACCACCTGGAAGGTGAAGGTTTCGGTGAACTGCAGGTTGTTGCCGTTGTTACCGGGGTTGACCTTGGGTGCGGAGAGCAAGGTGTAGGTGTAAGAGCCGTTGCTGTTGACCACCAACTGGCCGTACTGGCCGTTGCCGGCGCCAACACCCAGGCTGAAGCTGTAGGGCCCGTTTCCACCATTGGCGACCAGGCTGCCACTGGCGAATTCGTCATTGCTGGCCGGCTCGCTGCCGAAGCCAAGCGCGGCTTCTCGCACATCATCGTCCGAGCCAGCCTGTACGCCGCCCACCACGGTGATGTTGGACACATCGATGGTCAGGGTCGTGGTGCTGAAGTCGCCGTCGCCGTCGACGATGGTGTAGGTGAAAGTATCCACCGTGCCGGCCTGAGCCAGGCTATTGGCGTGGCTGGTGTAGGTGTAACTGCCGTCGGCATGCAGCACCAGGGTGCCGAAGGCGGAGGTGATGCTGTCGCCCACACCGCCGGCAATCGGTGTCGAAGTGTCACCACCGGCACGCACGCCCACCACACCGGTGGTCGGCGACGGGCGCCCATCGGCACCAAAGGCATCGGCCACCGACCCCAGCCCTGCGCCCGTAACCACATTGCCGGTCACGCTTGCGCCTTCGCTGACCGAGGCGCTATCGGCCTTGGCTTGCGGTACATCGTCGACGATCTCGATAGTCACCGTGGCCGAGGCAGTAGCCAGCCCATCGTCCACATTAACAAGGAAGCCGTCCGTCTCCGGACCAGAGGCATCGATTGTCGTGCCGGTCAGGGTGTAGCTGAAGCTGTAGCTGCCATCGCTGTAGCCGGTGATCAATACGGTGCCATGAGCGGTGGTGAAGCTTTGTCCCACCAGGCTGGCGAAACCGTTGGTGGTGAGGTCCACGGTCAGGCTGCCGACGCTGAGGGTCTTCAGGTTGGCCAGGCCGTCGGAGTCGGCCACGGTGAAGCTGCCAGTGGTGACCGTGCTGCCGTCACCCGCGCTGCTGCCACCGGTAAGGCCCTTCTCGAATACCTGGGCGAGGTCGCCTTCCGCATCGGGGCTGCTGACTTCGATGGTGGGAATGTCGTTGCTGCCGACGATGGTGATGGTCAGGGTCGAGTTGCTCGGGTCACCGTCGCCGTCCTGCATCGAATAGGCGTATTGCAGGGTCACCTGTTGGCCTTCGGTCAGGGCTTCCACCGCCGCCGAACCATTGGCCAGCACGAAGCTGTAGCTGCCGTCGGCATTCAGGGTGACGACGCCATAGGGGGTGTTCACCAGCAGGCTGCCGCCTTCGCCGGGCGTAGCACCGGCCACGCCGTTCCAACTGGTGAAGGCCTTCGGCTGGTCGGCACCGCCGGTGTCATTGTTCAGCACATTGCCGGACAGGCTCGACGGCTCGCCATTCTCGGTGAGGCTGCCGCTGTCCGGGGTGGCGGTTGGCACATCGTCGACGATCTCGATGCTCACGCTGGCCGAGGCGGTAGCCAGGCCATCGCCCACATTAATAAGGAAGCCGTCCGTCTCCGGACCAGAGGCATCGATTGTCGTGCCGGTCAGGGTGTAGCTGAAGCTGTAGCTGCCATCGCTGTAGCCGGTGATCAATACGGTGCCATGAGCGGTGGTGAAGCTTTGTCCCACCAGGCTGGCGAAACCGTTGGTGGTGAGGTCCACGGTCAGGCTGCCGACGCTGAGGGTCTTCAGGTTGGCCAGGCCGTCGGAGTCGGCCACGGTGAAGCTGCCGGTGGTGACCGTGCTGCCGTCACCCGCGCTGCTGCCACCGGTAAGGCCCTTCTCGAATACCTGGGCGAGGTCGCCTTCCGCATCGGGGCTGCTGACTTCGATGGTGGGAATGTCGTTGCTGCCGACGATGGTGATGGTCAGGGTCGAGTTGCTCGGGTCACCGTCGCCGTCCTGCATCGAATAGGCGTATTGCAGGGTCACCTGTTGGCCTTCGGTCAGGGCTTCCACCGCCGCCGAACCATTGGCCAGCACGAAGCTGTAGCTGCCGTCGGCATTCAGGGTGACGACGCCATAGGGGGTGTTCACCAGCAGGCTGCCGCCTTCGCCGGGCGTAGCACCGGCCACGCCGTTCCAACTGGTGAAGGCCTTCGGCTGGTCGGCACCGCCGGTGTCGTTGTTCAGCACATTGCCGGACAGGCTCGACGGCTCGCCATTCTCGGTGAGGCTGCCGCTGTCCGGGGTGGCGGTTGGCACATCGTCGACGATCTCGATAGTCACCGTGGCCGAGGCAGTAGCCAGCCCATCGCCCACATTAATAAGGAAGCCGTCCGTCTCCGGACCAGAGGCATCGATTGTCGTGCCGGTCAGGGTGTAGCTGAAGCTGTAGGCGCCATCGCTGTAGCCGGTGATCAATACGGTGCCATGAGCGGTGGTGAAGCTTTGTCCCACCAGGCTGGCGAAACCGTTGGTGGTGAGGTCCACGGTCAGGCTGCCGACGCTGAGGGTCTTCAGGTTGGCCAGGCCGTCGGAGTCGGCCACGGTGAAGCTGCCAGTGGTGACCGTGCTGCCGTCACCCGCGCTGCTGCCACCGGTAAGGCCCTTCTCGAATACCTGGGCGAGGTCGCCTTCCGCATCGGGGCTGCTGACTTCGATGGTGGGGATGTCGTTGCTGCCGGTGATGGTGATGGTCAGGGTCGAGTTGCTCGGGTCACCGTCGCCGTCCTGCATCGAATAGGCGTATTGCAGGGTCACCTGTTGGCCTTCGGTCAGGGCCTCCACTGCCGCCGAGCCGTTGGCCAGCACGAAGCTGTAGCTGCCGTCGGCGTTCAGGCTGACGACGCCGTAGGGGGTGTTCACCAGCAGGCTGCCGCCTTCGCCGGGCGTAGCACCGGCCACGCCGTTCCAGCTGGTGAAGGCCTTCGGCTGGTCGGCACCGCCGGTGTCGTTGTCCAGCACATTGCCGGACAGGCTCGACGGCTCGCCATTCTCGGTGAGGCTGCCGCTGTCCGGGGTGGCGGTTGGCACATCGTCGACGATCTCGATGCTCACGCTGGCCGAGGCAGTAGCCAGCCCATCGCCCACATTAATAAGGAAGCCGTCCGTCTCCGGACCGGCGGCATCGGCCGTCGCGCCGGTCAGGGTGTAGCTGAAGCTGTAGCTGCCATCGCTGTAGCCGGTGATCGATACGGTGCCATGAGCGGTGGTGAAGCTTTGTCCCACCAGGCTGGCGAAACCGTTGGTGGTGAGGTCCACGGTCAGGCTGCCGACGCTGAGGGTCTTCAGGTTGGCCAGGCCGTCGGAGTCGGCCACGGTGAAGCTGCCGGTGGTGACCGTGCTGCCGTCACCCGCGCTGCTGCCGTCCGCAAGCCCTTTCTCGAAGACCTGGGCCACACCACCCTCGGCGTCAGGGAAGCTCACTTCCACCGTGGGAATGTCATTGCTGCCGACGATGGTGATGATCAGGTTCGCGGTGCTCTGGTCACCGTTGCTGTCCTGTATGCCGTAGCCAACGCTGATGTTGACGCTCTGCCCTTCCGCGAGCCCCTCCACCGCCGGGGTGCCGTTGTTCAGTACGAAGCTGTAGCTGCCGTCGGGGTTCAGGGTCACTACGCCATAGGGAGTGTTCAGCAACAAGCTGCCACCGGGGCCTCCAATGGCGCCGGGGGCCTGCCAGGACATGAAGGTGGTGGGCAGGTCCGGACCGCCATCGTCATTGTCCAGCACATTGCCCTGCACACCGTCCTGGCCTTCGCTGACGCTCTGGGTGTCAACCACGGCAGTGGGTACGCCGTTGACCGGCACAACTGCTGGAACCACCAGCGGGATGTCAGGTATTCCGGTATCCGGTTGCGGGAACTCCACGGCGAAGGCGATGGGACCTGTGGGGAAACCGATGTTGGGGTCGACGCTGCCGGCCGTTTCCCCTAGCAGCACAAAGGAGTGGCCGCCACCAGCGTTACCACCGCCAGCGCCGCCACCGGGACCAGCTGCAGTGGCCTCGGCGGCCTTGGTCGGGTCGACGCCTGCTTCGATAGCGGCCTGGAGTTTCTCGACGTCGGTCAGGTCCTGCTGGCTGGGAGTGGCCGGTGCGCTGTCAGTGCCGGGCTGGGTCGCATCGGGTGCTCCGGCCAGCAGCGCGTTGTTCAGCGGCATGCTGCTGTCGCGGCCGAGCACCAGTTCCTGGCCGTTGGCCAGAGCCACGGCCACCGCGCCTTGGGCGCCAGTGACCAGTTGCTCACCCGCGAAAACCCGGTCGCCTTCGGTGAGCAAGCGGCGCGAACCGTCCGCAGCGACTGCGAAGACTTCCCCTACGACCTGCCGAACGACCCCGATTGATCCAGCCATGACTCCTTCCTCCCGCACCGCGTGCTGCCAGACGGACAGCGCCGTTCCCAGTCAATGAGGGGTCACAGCACGTCCGAACCAAAACTACGGGAACGAGAAGAAGCATCAGCGGAAGCGGGAAAAGCCAAAAAAACCACGCAATGTCAATAAAACGTCACGCAGCCCGCCGACGGCCATTTACGCCGGACTTACCCCGCCCTGAGTTTCTTGATTTGTGCTTGACCGCATTACGCAACCGCAGGTGGGTCCGGAAAGGCCCAAAACATGCGATCTGCTGGCAAAAAGATGTCTTGGATTTCCGACGAGTGCATAAGAATTTTTCCTGATAAAGGTTGTGAAAAATTCTTCTTAGCCAAACTGAAAGTTGTTCTTAGCTCTGATGTTACAAGCCTGAAACGGTTTCATATGGATTTTCGCCAATTTTTCGGCGCCAGGACGCAATGTATTAACAAGGAGAACGACAAGAAATGCGCACTCTCACCCCCCTGTGGTCCGGCATCCTGCTTGCCATGGCAACCACGCAAATCCACGCCATGACGCTCACGGACGCCATCCAGAGCACTCTGGACAAGCACCCCGAGCTTCTCGCCAGCGCCCAGAATCGACTGGTCGCCGATGAAGAAGCCAAAGTCGCCAAAGGTGGGTACTTACCGACCGTCGACCTGATAACCGGTGTGGGGCGGGAGCAAACCGACAACCCGACAACCCGTGCCCTCGGCGATCACAACAAGGAAACCCTGAATTTCCGCGATGCCGAGTTGAGGCTGCGGCAAATGCTGTTCGACGGTTTCAACACGCCCAACGAGGTGGCGCGCACCAAGTCCGTGGTCAACTCCCGTGCCTACTTCACCCTGGGTACCGCCGAAAGCCTGGCGCTGCGCACCGTGGAGGTTTACCTGGAGGTGCTCAAGCGCCGCGAGATGGTGATCCTGGCAAAGAACAACTTGATGGCCCACGAGCGCATCCACGACCAGATCGGCTTGCGCAGCGAACGCGGCGTGGGCAGCACAGCCGACTTCGACCAGGCTGAAGCGCGCCTGGCCCTGGCCAAGAACAACCTCTACACGGAGGAAGTGAACCTGGCCGATGCGGAAGCCAATTTCTACAGCGCCGTCGGCGTTCCCGCCGACGAGTTGGTGGAACCAACCAGCATCAAGGGCGAAATGCCGACCGACCTGCTGGCCGCGCGCCAGGGCGTAATGGATAGCAACCCTTTACTGAAATCGGCCCAGGCCGATGTGCAGGCTGCCGAGAGCCAGTACGAATCGGCCAAGGCGCCCTTCTACCCGCGTCTCGATGCCGAGCTGGCCACCACCGCCGACGACAACGTGCAAGGCGACGAGGGCCACTACAACACCTGGCGGGCCGGCGTCGTGATGAATTACAACCTGTTCAACGGCATGCGTGACAAGTCCCGTCTGCAGGCAGCAGCGCACCAGATCAACCAGTCCATGGATATCCGCAACAACGCCCTGCGGGTGCTCAACGAGAACCTCTCGCTGGCCTGGAACGCCATGGAAAACGCCCGTAAGCAGACCCCGGAAGCCCGCGCCTACGCCGACTACACCGCCCGTGTCCGCGAGGCCTACCAGCAGCAGTTCGGACTTGGCCAGCGCACCCTGCTGGACCTGCTGGACAGCGAGAACGAACTCTTCACCGCCAACCGCCGTTACGTGGAAGTGCGCTACACCGAAGAGTTCTCCATGTACCGGGTGATCTCGGCCATGGGCGACCTGCTGCGTCGCCAGAAAGTCGTTGTCCCGGCCGAAGCCGTCGCCCTTTCCGAAGTGAAGAGCGAAGCCCGGCTGCCGGACATGAAGTGAGCCAGCATGGGAGTTCAGGACCATGACCACCATGGAGCGGACTGACAGTCCCCGCGACCCGCGCCAGGGTCATGACGATCCGCTGCTCGACGGCCTGCTGATCCTCTGTCGCCTGCACGGCCGCCCGGCCAGCCGCTCCAGTCTGAGCAGTGGCTTGCCCCTGCCGGGCCAGCGCCTGTCCGCCGAATTGCTGCCTCGCGCGGCTGCTCGCGCTGGCCTGCAAGGGCGCCTGCTGCGTCGCGAACTTGCATCCATCTCGCCACTCAACCTGCCGCTACTGTTGCTGCTCAAGGGCGGCCGAAGTGCAGTGCTGACCCGGCTCGATGACCAGCGCGCACTGATCCTGCCATGCGAAGCCGACGGCGGTGAGCAATGGGTGCCGCGCGAGATCCTGGCGCTGGAGTACGGCGGCCAGGCCCTGTTCGCGCGTCCGCGCCACGAACTGGAGGAAGCCCATGCACCGCTGGTGCCACGGGTGAAATCCTGGTTCCGCGACACTCTTCGCCTGTCCCGCTGGCTCTATGCCGACGCCATGCTGGCGAGCCTGTTGATCAACCTGCTGGGCATGCTGGTGCCGCTTTTCGTGATGCAGACCTACGACCGCGTGGTACCCAACCAGGCCACCGCAACCCTCTGGGTACTGACCATCGGCCTGCTGATCGGTACCGGCTTTGACCTTCTGTTGAGGGTGCTGCGCGCCAACCTGCTGGACAGCGCCGGCAAGAAGACCGACGTGGTGCTCTCGGCCACGCTGTTCGAGCGCATCATCGGCATGTCGATGAAGGCACGGCCCGCCACCATCGGCGGGTTCGCCCAGAGCATCCATGACTTCCAGGGGCTGCGGGAATTTCTTACCGCGGTGACGCTCACCAGCCTGATCGACCTGCCGTTCTCGGTGCTGATGCTGCTGGTGATCGGCCTGCTCGGTGGGCCACTGGTGGTGATCCCGATTCTCGCCTTTCCGCTCACCGCGATCTTCGCCTGGATCATCCAGACGCGCCTGCGCGACACGGTGCAACGCAGCCTCACCCTGGGCGCCGAACGCCAGGCGCTGCTGATCGAAACCCTTTCCGGCCTGGAAACCCTCAAGGCCTGCGGCGCCGAAAGCGAGCGCCAGCACCGCTGGGAGCACACTCACGGCGCCCTGACCCGACTCGACAGCCACGCCCGCTTCCTGTCCGCACTGGCCACCAACGGCACCCTGTGCATGCAGCAGTTCGCCGGCCTGGCGATGATCGTCGCCGGTGTCTACAGCATCATCGCCGGCAACCTCAGCGTCGGCGCCCTGGTGGCCTGCTACATGCTCAACAGCCGCGTGCTCTCGCCCCTCGGGCAAATCGCCGGACTGATCACCCGCTACCAGCAGGCGCAACTGACCATGAAGTCCACGGACGCGCTTATGGCCCTGCCACAGGAGCGCGAGGCCACCCAACAGCCGCTGGAACACCAGACGTTCAAGGGCAACCTGGAAGTGCGCCATGTCGAGTTCCGCTATCCGGGGCAGGCCGCGTCGGCGTTGAACAAGATCAGTCTGCGCATTGCCGCTGGCGAACGTGTCGGCATCATCGGCCGCAGCGGTTCGGGCAAAAGCACCCTGGCGCGCCTGGTCCTCGGTTTCTATGCGCCGGACGAAGGCCAATTGCTGCTGGATGGCATCGACCTGCGGCAGACCGATATTGGCGACCTGCGCCAGCAGATAGGCTACGTCAGCCATGACCTGCCGCTGCTGGCTGGCAGCCTGCGCGACAACCTGACCCTGGGTGCACGCCACGTCCATGACGAGCGCATGCTGGAAGTGGCGGAAGTGACCGGCGTCGCCGAGCTCGCCCGGCAACACCCGCAAGGGTATGACCGGCCGGTGGGCGAACGCGGCCAACTGCTCTCCAGCGGCCAGCGCCAGGCCGTACTGCTGGCTCGCGCGCTGCTGCTCGACCCGTCGCTGCTGGTGCTCGACGAGCCTACCAGCGCGATGGACAACTCGAGCGAGGAACAACTGCGCCAGCGCCTGTCGACCTGGTCGGCTGGCAAGACGCTGGTCCTCATCACCCATCGCAGTTCGATGCTGGCTCTGGTGGATCGCCTGGTAGTGCTCGACAACGGCCAGATCGTTGCCGACGGGGCCAAGGACACGGTGATCGAAGCCCTGCGCAAGGGCCACATCGGTCAGGGCAACGCCTGAGGAGACACAGCATGGCCAGCGCAGAATCACCCAACCGCTACTTCGGCCGCCGCGATCGCAGCGACGCCGAGTTCATGCCGGAAGTGGCCGGCGCCATGGCGGAGGATTCGCCGCGGGCGACCCGCGTCACCGTCTGGGTGGCCTGCACCCTGCTGCTGGTGGCGCTGGTCTGGGCCTATTTCGCCGTGCTCGATGAAGTCACCACGGGCGAAGGCAAGGCCATCCCCTCCAGCAAGGTCCAGATCATCCAGAACCTCGAGGGCGGCATCGTCTCCGAGATTCTCGTGCGCGAAGGCCAGGTAGTGGACAAGGGCACCGTGTTGCTGCGTCTGGACGACACCCGCTTCAGGTCCAACAAGGGTGAGAGCGAAGCGGACCGCCTTGCGCTAATGGCCAAGGTGGAACGTCTCTCAGCGGAGGCCGAAAGTCGTGAGATGGCACTGCCCGAAGAGATTACCCGCGACGCACCGCAACTGGCCGAGGACGAGACGTCCCTCTACCGGGCACGCACCGATCGCCTGGAAAGCGAACAGCGCATCCTCAGCGAACAACTCAGGCAGAAGAAACAGGAACTGGCCGAATTCCGTTCCAAGAGCCAGCAATACCGCTCCAGCCTCGGGCTGATTCAGCAGGAGCTGAACATGTCCCAGCCGCTGGTGAAGGCCGGTGCCATCTCCCAGGTGGAAATCCTTCGCCTGCAGCGCAGCGCCGTGGAAACCCGTGGCGAACTGGAAGCCACCAACCTGGCCATTCCCCGCGCCGAATCGGCCGTGTCGGAGATCGAGCGGAAGATGGAAGAAAGCCGGCTGTCCTTCCGTTCCGACGCCTTCAAGGAACTCAACGAAGCCCGCACCGAACTGTCGAAGATCACGTCCAACAGCAAAGCCATCGACGACCGCGTCAGTCGCACCACAGTGGTATCGCCGGTGCATGGCGTGATCAAGCAGTTAAAGGTCAACACCATCGGCGGCGTGGTCCAGCCCGGCAGCGATCTGGTGGAAGTGGTGCCGCTGGAGGACAGCCTGCTGATCGAGGCGCGCATCCGCCCGCAAGACGTGGCCTTCCTGCACCCTGGCCAGAAAGCCATGGTCAAGTTCACCGCCTACGACTACACCATCTACGGCGGCCTCAAGGCTGGGCTGGAGCTGATCAGCGCCGACACCATCCAGGATGAGGAAGGCAAGAGCTTCTACCTGATCCAGGTGCGCACAGAGAAGAATCATCTGGGCAAGGACGATCACCCGCTGCTGATCATCCCTGGCATGGTCGCCACGGTGGACATCATCACCGGCCAGAAGAGCGTGCTGGACTACCTGCTCAAGCCGGTGCTGAAAGCCCGTCAGGAAGCGATGCGCGAGCGCTAGGCCGTGAACGAACTGTAGCGTGGAAGTCGCTTTTCATTTCCACCATTCGACGCTGAGCTGAACACCGCTGGTGGATGAAAAGAGCGTCATCCACCGTACGAATTTCCTGTGGTAGCCAATTCATTCGCGATGCGGAACCACGGACCGCTGCGCGGCCCTTCGCGAATAAATTCGCTCCTACATGAAGCAGGCCGTGCCAATGACCGGGATCGGCGCTCGTCATGAGCCGTGATTCTTCCTGAAGGTCTCTTCCCCCATCGCCTCGATCTGCCCCTGGATCAGCGCATCGAACGGTCGCAGCAGGTTGTCGTAACGCGCCGGCGCTTCGAGGATGTCGAGGGCGGCAACGATGGCTTCGATCGTGGACAGCGCCCCGGCCATCGGTGCCTTGCGCAAGCGGTAGCGGGAGGTCAGCCCGACCGGCAACGTCACACGCGGCAGCGCTTCGAGTTCGGGGTTGAGGTAGAGCAATTTGCGCGCCTTGCGCCAGGTTCCGTCGGGCACCACGAGGAGCAGCGGACGCGGATCGTCGTCGGCCACTTCGGCCACAGGGCGGGCATCATCGCCGGGGAACAGCAGGCAGGCGCGGTACCGGGTATCGGCGAGTGTCTCGGCCAGATCAATGAATCGCTCGCCCACGCGCAGCTCCGCATTCGCCAATCCAAGGGCCGCCAGGCGCGCGGTGTTCAGGGCATGGTTCACCTCGCTCGGGTGCTGCAACAACAGCACCCGGGTGCGGCTGGGCAGATGCGGAATCAGCGGGCACAGGCAATGGGTTTCGGGGCGCTGGCAGCGGGGGCAGTGCGGGCGGGGCATGAAGGATCTCCTGAGAGGAGCATTCTGCCACAGGGCATCCGGACGACATGCTGTAAGGGCCATATCAATTGCCGACCGGACCGCAGGGCCGGCCTGCGGAATTGCAGAGGATGCTGTGCATCCCTTGGCGAATGAATTCGCCCCTACAAGGAACCCACCTGCACCGGCCTACCGATTGAACCGCTCCGCCAGGCTGTGCAGGTAGTCAGCCATGCGCTCCAGATCCTGACTGATGGCGGCGCCTTCCTGGGCCTGTCCCGCGCTGTGGTCGGAGAGCTGCGCGATGCGGGTGATCTGCCGACTGATGTCCTCGGCCACATGGCTCTGCTGCTCGGAAGCGGCGGCCATCTGCTGGCTCATTCCGGTGATTCGGGTCACCGCCTGGCTGATGCCTTCCAGGGCTTCGCGCACAGCCTGCACGCTGTTCACGCTGTCGCGGGAGATGACCTCACCACGACTGGCGGTGGCGACCGCACGATCGGCACCGGCACGCAGTGACGCGATGATCTCGTGGATCTGCTCGGTGGACTGGCGGGTGCGTGAGGCCAGGGTACGTACCTCGTCCGCCACCACGGCGAACCCCCTGCCCTGCTCACCCGCCCGCGCCGCCTCGATGGCGGCATTGAGCGCCAGCAGGTTGGTCTGTTCGGCAATGGCGGTAATCACGTCTGCCACACTGCCGATGGACTGGGTGGACTCGGCCAGATCATGCACTGCACGGCCGATCTCACTCACCGCTTCGGCCATGTGGCGCATGGCATCCAGGCTTTCGCCGGCAAGGTCGTTGCCCTGACGGGCCAGCCGCTCGGCTTCCTCGGCGGCGTGGGCGGTGTGACTGACGTTGTGGGAAACCTCCTGGATAGTCGCTGCCATCTCGTTGATGGCCGTGGCCGACTGATCCGTCTCACTACGCTGCTGCTCCAGCAACTCGGCTTCCGAGCGGGACAGGCGCGCGGCCTCGGCAGCTCGCTGCTTGACGCTCTCGCCGGCATCTTCAAGGCGCGTCAGGGCCGTCTGCAGGCGCGCCTCTTCACTGATCATGGCCATGTCCAGCAATGCCTGGGCACCCCGGCTATCGGTGTAGGTCAGGGCCACCAGGCCGCTGGTGAAGGCCTTGGGATGCCCGGCCAACGTGCGGCGGATGGTCTGCCGATAGCGATACAACTGGAAGGAGCCGAGCACGAGCATTGTCACCAGGGTCAACAGCAGCGACGGCCAACCCTGCAGCGACAGGTTGCCGCCCAAGAGCACCAGGGTGGCCAGTATCACCGGCCAGGAGCGCATGAAGTCGTAGCTCCAGTATTCCAGTTGCGGCACCGGCGACTTGCCAGCCCGCAAACGGGCATAGAGCGCATCGGCCCGAGCGATCTGCTCGCGGCTGGGCACCGAGCGAACGGACTCGAAACCGATCATCCGGCCCTCTTCGTAGACAGGTGTGACGTAGGCGCTGACCCAGTAGAAGTCGCCGTTTTTCGAACGGTTCTTCACCAGCCCCATCCAGGGCTTGCCCTGCTTGAGGGTCTCCCACATATGGGCAAACACCGGCGGCGGCATGTCTGGGTGGCGAACGATGTTGTGAGGCTGGCCGATCAGTTCTTCGCGGGTGAAACCGCTGATGGCGACGAAGGCATCGTTGCAGTAGGTGATCTTGCTGTTGAGGTCCGTGGTGGATATCAGCCTTTCATCGGCGCTGAACGTACGCTCCCGCTGGCTCACGGGCAGATTCTGACGCATGGCTGACATCTCCTTGTGAATGGGCGCTTTGCCACTCGTCCCGGTAAAAGAGGTCTAGCACGGCGAACACGAAAACCCACAAGAACTGTGAGGTCACCCCCACGACAATGTGATGCGCGTCGCAATAAATCCGTGAAACTCAACGCAGGTTCAACTGCGCCCGCAGCAGGTCGCGGAAGGTGAGGATCAGCGGCTCCTTGGCCCGCCCCCGGCGCAGGATCATGGAGAACGGCGCCTGGTAGCCGAAGGTCGCCGGCAGCAGTGCTCGCAGACTCTTCTGTTCGACCCAGGGTTGCGCGTAGTGCTCCGGCAGGTAACCGATGTAGGCGCCGGAAAGCACCAGGATCAATTGCGCCTCCATCGACTCCACGGTCGCCGCACTGTGCTTGAAACCATGGCGCGCCAGTTCCGCCTGGCTCCAGTAGCCGCGCCCGACCATACGCTGCTGGGTGATGAGTTCAGCGGGAATGCGCCGCTCGTTGTACAGCGGGTGGCGTTCACTGCAGTAGAGCCAGTGCTGTTCGCGATAGAGCGGCTGGTAGACCAGGCCGTTCATTCGCGTGGAGAAGGCGCCGATGGCCAGGTCCAGGCGGTTATCCAGCACGCCGAGTTGCAGGTCATAGGGGCTCATCACCGAGAGGTGCAAGTGCACCGCCGCGTGTTCCTGGCTGTAGGCGCCGATCACTTCGGCCAGTGGCAATGCCGGATCGCTCACTGTGGAGTCGAGTACCCCGAGGTTCAGCGTGCCGCGCAGCTCGCCCTTGAGGGACGCGGAATAGCGCTCGAAGCTTTCCAGTTCTCCCAACAGACGCAGGGTTTCCTGATAGTACAGCTCGCCTTTGCTGGTCAGGCTGAACCCACCGCGCCCGCGATGGCAGAGGGTCAGGCCCACCTGCCCTTCCAACTGGCTCATGTAGGTGCTGATGGCCGAAGTCGAGAGGTTCAGCTCCTGCTGCGCGGCGGCGAAGCCCTGGTTACGCACCACGCTGGCGAAGATGCGCAGGAGTTTCAGGTCGGGCATGGCGGTGGACATGGGGGGCACTCTCGGTTCCAGGTGCAAACGAACGATGTAGGGGCGAATTCATTCGCCAAGCAGGACGCAGTCCTGCCCCTTCCCTGGAGCCGATCGGGGCAGCTGCGCAGCCCTTGGCGAATGAATTCGCCCCTACAAGGAACCACGCCCCTGTCGGCAAGCGGCCATCTTACCCGCTCCCGATAGTTTAGAAATCCTTGAAGTAATTATTTGCCGCCAGCGATTTTTCCCTGATGGCACTGTCACCAGAATCCGCCCACTACCTACAACCACAACAACCGTGAGGCCACCCCGTGGACAAAAAACTCCATCAGCCCCTGGGCGGCAATGAGATGCCCCGTTTCGGCGGTATCGCCACCATGATGCGCCTGCCGCACATCCAATCCTCTGAAGAACTCAATGCCCTGGATGCCGCTTTCGTCGGCGTTCCGCTGGACATCGGTACTTCCCTGCGTTCCGGTACCCGTTTCGGTCCGCGTGAAATCCGCGCCGAATCGGTGATGATCCGCCCGTACAACATGGCGACCGGCGCTGCCCCCTTCGATTCGCTCAACGTGGCCGACATCGGCGACGTGGCCATCAACACCTTCAACCTGCTCGAAGCCGTGCGCATCATCGAGCAGGAATATGACCGCATCCTCGGCCACGGCATCGTTCCGCTGACCCTGGGCGGCGACCACACCATCACCCTGCCGATCCTGCGTGCCATCAACAAGGTGCACGGCAAGGTGGGCCTGGTACACATCGACGCCCACGCCGACGTCAACGACCACATGTTCGGCGAGAAGATCGCCCATGGCACCACCTTCCGCCGTGCCGTGGAAGAAGGCCTGCTGGATTGCGATCGTGTTGTGCAGATCGGCCTGCGTGCCCAGGGTTACACCGCCGAAGACTTCAACTGGAGCCGCAAGCAGGGCTTCCGCGTGGTGCAGGCCGAAGAGTGCTGGCACCAGTCGCTGGCTCCGCTGATGGCTGAAGTCCGCGAGAAAGTTGGCGGCGGCCCGGTTTACCTCTCCTTCGACATCGACGGCATCGACCCAGCCTGGGCGCCCGGTACCGGCACCCCGGAAATCGGTGGCCTGACCACCATCCAGGCGATGGAAATCATCCGTGGCTGCCAGGGCCTGGACGTCATCGGCTGCGACCTGGTCGAGGTCTCCCCGCCTTACGACACCACCGGCAATACCTCGCTGCTGGGCGCCAACCTGCTCTACGAAATGCTCTGCATCCTGCCGGGCGTAGAGCGTCGTTGAGTCCGGCCATGAGCGAAAAGCAACACGTCCTGGAGGCCGCCAGCATGCTGGTGGCCGCCTTCGCCGCGAACGATACCGAAGCCTACTTCGCCGCCTTCAGCGAAGACGCCAGCTTCGTCTTCCACACCTGCGACAAGCCGCTGCCGACCCGCGCCGCCTATCGCGAGCTGTGGGAAAGCTGGCAGCGCGAAGGTTTCGAGGTGCTGGCGTGCGAATCCATCAACCCCGTGGTGAGCCTGCAGGGCGACGTGGCGATTTTCTACCACGACGTCGCCACACGCCTGCGCATCCAGGGTGAAGAAATAGAAAGCCGCGAGCGGGAAACCATCGTTTTCCGTCGGCAACAAGAAAGCGGCCGCTGGTTGGCCTGTCACGAGCACTTGTCGGCTATGCCGGAGCATCTGCCCCCGACCTGACGAGGTTCCCTGGGAGAGTAAGAAATGCATAACAACAAAAACGATCACGCAGTCACCCGAATAGAAACACATGGTGTCGAGCAGATTCCCGATCATGAACGGGATGCCGGCCCCCTGGACCTGTTCCGCCTCATCTTCGGCGGCGCGAACACCTTCGCCACCGCTGTGCTCGGCAGCTTCCCGGTGCTCTTCGGCCTGTCTTTCGAGGCCGGCTTCTGGGCCATCCTGCTGGGCGTGCTGGTAGGTTCGCTGATCCTCGCTCCCATGGGCGTATTCGGCGCGCTGAACGGCACCAACAACGCGGTGTCCTCGGGCGCTCACTTCGGCGTGCATGGTCGTATCGTTGGTTCCTTCCTCTCCCTGCTCACCGCCATCGCATTCTTCTCGCTGTCGGTCTGGAGCTCCGGTGACGCCCTGGTGGGCGGCGCCAAACGCCTGTTCGACCTTCCGGAAACCGACCTGACCCTCGGCCTGGCCTATGGCTTGTTCGCCGTGCTGGTGCTGGTGGTGTGCATCTACGGTTTCCGTTTCATGCTGCTGGTGAACAAGGTTGCCGTGTGGGCCGCCAGCGTCATGTTCCTGCTGGGCATCTTCGCCTTCGCCGGTCCATTCGACGCTGCCTACGCCGGTTCCGTGAACCTCGGCCAGGAAGGCTTCTGGGCCGCCTTCATCGGCGCCGCCCTGCTGGCCATGAGCAACCCGGTCTCGTTCGGCGCCTTCCTGGGCGACTGGTCGCGCTACATCCCGCGAGAAACCTCGAAGCAGCGCATCATGCTGGCGGTTGTCGCCGCGCAGTTCGCCACCCTGATCCCCTTCCTGTTCGGCCTGGTCACCGCGACCATCGTTGCCGTGCAGGCCCCGGACTACATCGCCCAGAACAACTACGTCGGCGGCCTGCTGGCCGTTTCCCCGGCCTGGTTCTTCCTGCCGGTGTGCCTGATTGCGGTGATCGGCGGCATGTCCACCGGCACCACCTCGCTCTACGGCACCGGCCTGGATATGTCCTCGGTCTTCCCGCGCCTGCTCAACCGCGTGCAGGCCACCGTGATGATCGGCGTGCTGTCCATCGGCTTCATTTTCGTCGGCCGCTTCGCCTTCAACCTGGTGCAGAGCGTGTCCACCTTCGCCGTGCTGATCATCACCTGCACCAGCCCCTGGATGGTGATCATGATCCTCGGCCTGATCATCCGCCGCGGTTTCTACTGCCCGGACGACCTGCAAGTCTTCACCCGTGGCCAGTCCGGTGGCCGCTACTGGTTCACCAACGGCTGGAACTGGCGCGGCATGGGCGCCTGGGTCCCGAGCGCCGTGGTCGGCCTATGCTTTGTGAACCTCCCGGGCCAGTTCGTCGGCCCGCTTGGCGAGCTGGCCGGTGGCATCGATATCAGCCTGCCGGTCACTCTGGGCACGGCCGCCCTGCTGTACCTGGTACTGCTGGCGATCTTCCCGGAACCGGCCGCCGTCTACGGTCCCAAAGGTCCGCGTTGGGTCCCCTCGGGCAAGACTTCCCAAGTATCCGCTCAGGTTTCCCCTGAAGCCGCGTAACAACGAAGAAACAGCTCCATCTTTTTTGCGACTGCCTAACAACAACAACCACTGCAAAACGCCTTGAAGGAGTTACACGATGACCAATCGTCCGCTGAAACTGTTTGCCCTCGCGGGCCTCTTCGCCGCCACCCTGAGCGGTGGCGCGATGGCCGCTGACGGCAAACCTTCGTTCGTGAGTTCGGGAAGCTTCCAGGTCTGTTCCGACCCGACCTTCCCGCCGCTGGAGTTTTTCGAGAAGACCGGTGACCGCGAGCCCAGCGGTTTCGACGCGGATTTGATCCGCGCGCTGGCCAAGCACTGGGGCGTCAAGCCGCGGTTCATCGTCACCGAGTTCACCGGCCTGCTTCCGGGCCTGGATGCCAAGCGCTGCGACGCGGTCATCAGCGGTACGCTGATCACTCCGGAGCGAGTCCAGAAGCTGAACGCCGTGCCTTACCTGGCCAGTGCCACCATCGTCTTCGGCAGTGGCAAGGGTGACCTCAAGCTGAACAGTCTGGACGACCTGTCCGGCAAGGTGGTGGCCGTTCAATCCGGCACCCGCTACGTGACCATCATGGAGAAGCTCAACGCCGACCTGAAGGCCGCCGGCAAGACCCCGGCCGTGCTGCAGACCTACCCGAAAGGCAGTGACGTCGCCCAGCAAGTCCTGGTCGGCCGCGCCGCCGCCGGCCTGTCCCAGGACACCGAGCTTGCGTATCGCGAACTGCAGACCCCGGGCCAGTTCAAGACCCTCTACGCATTCCCCGAGAAGGACATCTTCGGCGCCTACATGCGCCCCAACCCGGAAGACAAGCAGGCCGTTCAGGACGCCGTGTCTGCACTGAAGGCCGATGGAACCCTCAAGGCCATCGCCGAGAAATGGAAGCTCGATCCAGCCAACCTGGAAACCGCCGCGCAGTAAGCAAGGCCAACCGCCCGCCCCTCTCCCGTATGCGGGAGAGGGTGCGAAGGCACGCTTCCATTCACGCAGGACACGTACATGAACTTCGATGTGACTGTCTTCTGGGACGCCCTGACGTCCTGGCACTTCTTCCGCGGCGCCTGCATCACCCTGATCCTGGCGCTGGTGTCCCACTCGGTGGGCATCCTGATTTCCATTCCCTGCGCCCTGGCCCTGGACGGTCCGCCGAGCGTCTGGCGCAGCACCCTGCGCGGGGTTCTCAGCGTCTTCCGTGGCGCGCCGACCCTTCTGCAACTGCTGTTCGTGTGGAACGCACTGCCGCAATTCTTCCCGGTGTTCCGTGAAGAGTGGTTCACCCCCTTCATCGCCGCCTGGATCGCGCTGTCCCTCAACGAAGCCGCCTACCAGGTGGAAATCAACCGCGCTGCACTGAAGGCCGTCGACAAGGGGCAGTACGCCGCCGGCCACGCCCTGGGCCTGTCGCGCTGGCACACCTTCCGCTACGTCATCATGCCCCAGGCCGCGCGCATCGCCGTGCCGCCAACGGCTAACGAATTCATCACCCTGCTGAAGATCACCTCGCTGGCCTCGGTCATCTCCCTGCAGGAACTGATGGCGGTCACCTCGCAGACGGTATCCACCACCTTCCAGTTCTCCGAGTACTACGCCGTCGCCCTCGTTTACTACCTCGTCATGGTCTACACCCTGACCTGGATGCAAAGCGGCCTCGAACGACGCCTGTCCTGGGATGCCCAGGGTGGTGCCAGCAGCAAATCCGTCGGCCTGGTGCAACGCACCCTGGCTCGTATGCGCCGTATCTGAGGAGCCCGCCATGAACGAAATCATTCGTCTGCAGAACGTCGGCAAGCACTATGACGATTTCCAGGTGCTGCAGGGCATCAACCTGTCGGTACGCCAGGGCGAGAAGATCGTCATCTGCGGCCCGTCGGGCTCTGGCAAGTCGACCCTGATCCGCTGCATCAATCGCCTCAATCCCCATGACAGCGGCACCATCACGGTCGAGGACCAGGACATCTCCACCAAATCCGGAAGCGACCACGTGCGCCGTGAAGTCGGCATGGTGTTCCAGAACTTCAACCTGTTCCCGCACATGACAGTGCTGGAGAACTGCACCCTGGCCCCGATGAAGGTGCGAGGCATGGGCCGCAAGCAGGCCGAGGAACTCGCCCTGCGTTACCTGAACCGGGTGCACATCGGCTCCCAGGCACACAAGAAGCCCGGCCAACTGTCCGGCGGCCAGCAGCAACGGGTGGCCATTGCCCGTGCCCTGTGCATGAACCCCAAGGTCATGCTCTTCGACGAGCCCACCTCGGCGCTGGACCCGGAAATGGTCGGCGAAGTACTCGAAGTGATGACCGAGCTGGCCCTGGACGGCATGACCATGCTCTGCGTGACCCATGAGATGGGCTTCGCCCGCAAGGTGGCCGACCGTGTGGTGTTCATGGACGCGGGCCAGATCGTGGAAACCGCCACCCCGAACGAGTTCTTCGATAACCCGCAGCATCCGCGAACCCGCGCATTCCTCTCGCAGATCCGTCACTGATGAACGCACAAAACGAAGCCATCCTTCGCCGTGACCTGGCGGCCGCCTACCGGCTGGCCGCCCTGTTCGACTGGGATGACACCCTCTACACCCACTTCTCGGTGCGCTTGCCGGGCGTGGAGCCGCGCTTCCTGATCAACCCGTTCGGGCTGATGTTCGAGGAAATCCGCGCCAGCGACCTGATAGTCGTGGACATGCACGGCCGCGTGCTGGAAGGCAACGCCGACTACAACATCGCCGGTTTCACCATTCACAGCGCGGTGCACATGGCCCGCGCCGATGCCCACTGCGTGATCCACACCCATACCCTCGCGGGTATGGCGGTGGCCGCCTCGGACAACGGCCTGGCCCAGCTCAACCAGATCAGCGCCGAGTTCCATCAGCGGGTCGGCTACCACACCTACGAAGGCATTGCCCTGGACCTGGGTGAGCGCGAGCGCCTGGTGGACTCCCTCGGCGACAACATCGCCCTGATGCTGCGCCACCACGGGCTGCTCAGCGTCGGCGCCAGTGTCGCCGATGCCTTCTACGTCATGTACTACCTGAACAAGGCGTGCGAGATACAAGTCGCCGCCTCGTCACTGCGCGGCATCCGCGAGATGCCGAACGAGCTCAGCGTGCACGCCTGCGAACAGTTCCAGGCCTGCGAATGGCAACGCCAGCTGGTCTGGGAAGCCTGGCTGAGAAAGCTCGAAAGGGACTGCCCGGAATACAAGGACTAAGACGAATACAAGAGGCGCAGTGTGAAGCGTTGCGCGCCTTGCAACACCTGTCGCGGCCTCAAAGTCGCGGCAACAACAATAGAAAGAGAGACCTGTAATGGCTTTGGATATTTTCGTAGTACTCCTATACGTAGCTGCCATGCTCGCACTGGGCTGGTACGGCATGCGCCGCGCCAAGACCCGTGAAGACTACCTGGTTGCCGGACGCAACCTTGGCCCGGGCTTCTACCTCGGCACCATGGCTGCCACCGTACTCGGCGGCGCCGCCACCATCGGTACCGTTCGCCTGGGCTACGTCCATGGCATTTCCGGTTTCTGGCTGTGCGCCAGCCTCGGCTTCGGCATCATGGGCATCAGCCTGTTCCTGGCCAAGCCGCTGCTGAAACTGAAGATCTACACCGTGACCCAGGTGCTGGAACGTCGCTACAACCCGACCGCTCGCCATGCCAGCGCCGCCATCATGCTGGTGTACGCGCTGATGATCGGCGCCACTTCCACCATCGCCATCGGCACCGTGATGCAAGTCCTGTTCGGCCTGCCGTTCTGGGTGTCCGTGCTGATCGGCGGCGGCATCGTGGTTGCCTACTCCACCATCGGCGGTATGTGGTCCCTGACCCTGACCGACATCGTGCAGTTCATGATCATGACCATCGGCCTGGTATTTATCCTGCTGCCGATGACCATGAGCGACGCGGGTGGCTGGGATGCTCTGGTGGCCAAGCTGCCGGAAAGCTACTTCTCCCTGACCGCCATCGGCTGGGACACCATCATCACCTACTTCCTGATCTACTTCTTCGGCATTTTCATCGGCCAGGACATCTGGCAGCGTGTGTTCACCGCTCGCAGCGAGAACGTCGCCAAGGTCGCGGGTACCGCCGCAGGCGTGTACTGCGTGCTCTACGGCCTGGCCGGCGCCCTGATCGGCATGGCCGCCAAGGTGCTGCTGCCTGACCTGGACAACGTCAACAACGCCTTCGCCACCATCGTCGACACCACCCTGCCGGACGGCATCCGTGGCCTGGTAGTCGCCGCTGCCCTGGCCGCCCTGATGTCCACCGCCAGCGCCGGCCTGCTGGCCGCCTCCACTACCGCTGCCCAGGACCTGTGGCCGCTGCTGGGTGGCAAGGCCGATGACGAAGGCGACGCGCACAAGAACCGCCTGTTCACCCTGCTGCTGGGTGTCGTGGTACTGGGCATCGCCCTGGTCGTGAGCGACGTGATCAGCGCTCTGACCCTGGCCTACAACCTGCTGGTCGGCGGCATGCTGATTCCGCTGCTGGGCGCCATCTACTGGAAGCGCGCCAGCACCGCCGGCGCCATCGCCAGCATGATCCTGGGCAGCGTCACCGCCTGCATCTTCATGTTCACCGACGGCCTCGAAGCCAACACCCCGATCTACTACAGCCTGGCTGTAGGCGCGGTGAGCTTCGTTGTGATCAGCCTGCTGTCCCGTCGCTCGGAAACTGCCAGCGAACTGGCCTGACTTGCACTGCCGCCTCTCCCCGGAGGCGGCATTTCCGGCCCCGGTCCGGCCCCCGCCGACCGGGGCTTTTTTTATTCGGGGCCGAGAGAACCTAACCTGTAGGGGCGAATTCATTCGCCCCTACAGGTTCAGCCCCTAGGCAATCAATGCACGGAGCACCCCATGAAAATCGTCCGCCGCGACCAATGGTTCGAAGTCGAGCACTGCTACGACGGCATCAGCCTGATCAGCGAGCCCTACGTGCGGCCGTTCTACCGCTGCAACCTTTGGCATATCCAGGGCCGCGACAAGGATGTGCTGATCGACTCCGGCTCCGGTCTGGTCAGCCTGCGCGAGCAGTTGCCCTGGCTCACTCAGCGGCCGCTGCTGGCGGTGGCCAGCCACACCCATTTCGACCATATCGCCGGCCACCACGAGTTCCCCGAGCGCCTGGTGCACCCGGCGGAGGCGGACATCCTCGCCGCCCCCACCGGGGCCAATACCCTGTCGGCGGACTACGTCGGTGATGAGATGTTCGAGGCGCACCCCGATTGTCCGCTGTGCTACGCGGAGTACCGTGTGAAGGCGGCTCCGGCAACGCGGTTGATCGATGAGGGCGATGTGCTGGACCTGGGTGACAGGGTCCTGGAGGTGCTGCATACCCCCGGTCATTCACCGGGCGGCATCAGCCTGTGGGAAGCGAAGACGCAAACGCTGTTCAGCGGCGACATCGTCTACGACGGTCCGCTGATCGATAACGCCTATCACTCGAATCTTGAGGATTACGCGAAAAGCCTTACACGGCTGCGCGACCTTCCGGTGCGCACCGTGCATGGCGGTCATTTCCCCAGCTTTTCCGGTGAGCGCCTGCGCCAGCTGGCGAACAACTGGCTCAAGGCACACGAGTAAGCCGGTTACCCTTTCGGGCGGCGCTGCTCGGCGAGACGGCGCTGCTCTTCACTACGGACCGGAATGGGTTGCAGGCGCGGTGCCTCGATGAGGCCCAGCGCGACACCCAACTGCCACATCCACGCATCTAGCCGCTTCTTCATGCTTGACCCCCTTTCCCGGAAGTTGGTCGGGTGGCCCTTGCTTCTTGGACCACCCTTGTCTGGAGCTTAGTTGCTCCGGGCAAGATCCAAAATACGCTCACCCGGAAATTTCCTACTGATCTGAATCAAACCGCTGAACGGTACAAGGGACGGCGCCTACAAGCATCTTCCATACGATCATGCCTCCCGAATGCAAATGCCGATGGATATCGCTTCGCTCGTGGACTACCCATCCATAACTCAACGCAGGGGGTGCTACGCGCACCAGATTGCCGGCGAGCAGATGCATCGGTGCGCACAGCGCACCCTACACTGGAATCGGCGACGATGACCCATCGCGCCGCTCCTGCTGCAGGTCGATCCAGGCGCGCAAGTTGGCCCCAAGCATGCCCTTGCGCCACATCAGCCAGGTGGTGGCGCGATCGAATGGCGCGCCCAACTCATGCACCCGCACCTCTTCCCTGCCCGGCAGGCTGTTCAACATCGAACGTGGCACCAGGGCAATGCCGCCGCCAGCGATTACACAGGCCAGCATGCTGTGGTAGGACTCGATTTCCATCGGCGGCGACATCGGCACCCGTGAAGCCACGAACCAGCCCTCCAGGCGTCTGCGGTAGGAGCAACTCTGGCGAAACGCATAGACTTCCAGCCCT
The DNA here is from genome assembly GCF_036328175.1 of Pseudomonas sp. JS3066. Lineage (NCBI taxonomy): Bacteria > Pseudomonadati > Pseudomonadota > Gammaproteobacteria > Pseudomonadales > Pseudomonadaceae > Pseudomonas > Pseudomonas sp. JS3066. The sequence goes on along the minus strand of NZ_CP143312.1, from coordinate 1,459,240 downwards.
GCCACATCCTCGGCCGAGCGCACCGGACCGTGGCTGGCCTCGGTGATCAGCACCATCTCTTCTTCGAACATCGGCAACCCATCCAGCTCGGCGAACTCCACCGGGCCGTCCACCAAGGCAGCATCCAGGCGACCGCCCAACAGGCCATCCAGGAGTTCACCGCTGGGAGCGGTCTGCACTTGCAGGTTCACCGCCGGCCAAGTGCGGTGGTAGCGCACCAGCATGGGCGGCAAGTGGATGGCGGCCGTGCTGAACATCGAACCAATGACGAAATCCCCCGCTGGCTCGCCGCCGCGCAAGGCCGCCTCGGCTTCCGCCTGCAGGGCGAACATGCGTTCGGCGTATCCCAGCAGCACCTTGCCCGCCGGCGACAGGGTCAGCCGCTGCCGTTCACGCAGGAACAGCTCCACCCCCAGGTTCTCTTCCAGCTGCTTGAGGCGCGTGGAGAGGTTGGATGGCACCCGGTGCAGGCGGGACGCGGCGCGGGTAATGGAGCCCTCCTCGGCCACGGCCTGGAAGATGCGGAGCTGGCTGAGTTCCATGAATTCACCATTCAATAAAAGAGAACAACTGCATTCTTTTTTATTCGTTTCTCATGAACAACACCAGTACTTAGGATGGAATCCCGATGATCTGCTTCGGAGCCCTTTCCATGTCCCCGCTGATCCGACTAATTGCCTGCTTCACGGCCCTGCTGGTGGCCATGGGGGTCGGCCGCTTCGCCCTCACTCCGCAGCTCCCGCACCTGATCGCCGAAGGTCAGGTGAGCCTGACCGGCGCCAGCCTGGTGGCGGCCGCCAACTACCTGGGCTATCTGGTCGGCGCCCTGGACGCCTTCCGCTCCAGCTCGTCGCGCCAGGCACGACTGCGCCTGGTCCTGGGGCTCTGGGCCACCGTATTGCTGACACTGGTTTCAGTGCCGGCCGACGGCTTCTGGTCCCACGCGCTGCTGCGCTTCGGCCTGGGCGTGAGCAGTGCCTGGGTGTTGGTGGTAGTCACCGGCCTCAGCCAGCGTATAGCCGCCGAAGCCAATCGGCCGCGCCTGGGCAGCCTGGTCTTCGCTGGTCCCGCCTTCGGAGTGATGCTGACCGGGCTCCTGGCCCTTGAACTGAACCTGCAAGGCCGGGGCTCCACCGCTATCTGGCTCGCCTTCGGTGGCCTCGCCCTGGTGCTCACCCTGATTGTCCAGCCGCTGCTACCACATCAGCAGCCGGCCACGACTGTGACCGAACAACCCGCACGGCAACGACCACGCACGTTGTATACCCTGCTCGCCGCCTATGGCCTGGTAGGCCTGGGTTACATCATTCCCGCCACCTTTCTTTCGCAGATGGCTGCCGCGCGTTTTCACGGGCAATGGCAGGCGGACCTGTTCTGGCCTGCCTTTGGCCTGGCGGCTGCACTCGGTGTTCTGCTGGTCAGCCAGCGCCGTCAGCGACCGGGTGGCACCCGCCGCTGGCTGGTAGTCGCGCTCTGGCTGCAGGCTGCGGGTACCCTGGCCTGCGCTCTGCCGGGCATGGCCGGGTTGGTTCTGGGAGTGATCCTCAGTGGTGGCCCCTTCCTCGCCGGCATGCAACTGGTGATGCAGCAAGCGCGCGAACTGGACCCGCATGGCCACGCCCGCAATGTCGGCCTGCTGACCGCTGCCTTCGCCCTGGGCCAACTGGCAGGCCCGTTGCTGGCGGCCTTGAGCAGCCACCTTTCCGGCGGGCTGCAACCGGCACTCTATGTAGCCGGCGCGGGGCTGATGCTGGCGGGGGGATTGATGATAGGGACCTGGGGTCGGAAACCTGTGGGGGCGAATTCATTCGCCAAGCAGGCCGAAGGGCTGCCCCATTGAGGTTGAGGGGCTGCTACGCAGCCCTTCGCGAATGAATTCGCCCCCACAAAAGGCAGGCACCAACGAGGAGAGTATCTAGGTCCCGGTCTTGATCTTGGTCCAGGTGCGGGTACGGATGCGCTCCAGCTTCGGCGGCAGCATCTCCACCGAGAACAGCTTGGCCTGCACCTCCGCCGGCGGGTAGACGTTGGGGTTGTCGCGCAGCTCGGCGGAGATCAGCGAGTCTGCCGCCTGGTTCGGGTTGGCGTAGGCGACGTGGTCGGAGATCGGCGCCACCACTTCAGGACGCAGCAGGTAGTTGAGGAAGGCGTGGGCCTGCTCGACGTTCTTCGCATCCTTCGGAATCGCCAGCACATCGAACCAGGCCGCGGTGCCCTCCTTGGGGATGCGGTACTCCACCTTCACGCCGTTACCGGCTTCCCGCGCACGGGCGGCCGCCTGCATCGCACCGCCAGACCAGGCGAGGGCCACGCAGACCTCGCCATTGGCGAGGTCGGTGACGAACTTCGACGAGCTGAAGTAGGTGATGTTCGGCCGGAGTCTGACCAGCAGTTCCTCGGCCTTCTGGTAGTCCTCGGGATTACGGCTGTTGGGCGACAGGCCCAGGTAATGCAGGACTTCAGGAATCACTTCGGTGGGCGAGTCGAGGAAGGCAACGCCGCATTGCTTGAGCTTGGCCAGGTTGTCCGGGTTGAAGATCAGCTCCCAGGAATCCACCGGCGCGTTTTCGCCCAGCACAGCCTTCACCTTGTCGACGTTGTAAGCAATGCCGTTGGTGCCCCACATGTACGGCATCACGTACTGGTTGCCCGGGTCCTTGGCGGCCAGGACCTTGAGCAGCGCCGGGTTGAGGTTCTTCCAGTTCGGCAACTTGCTCTTGTCCAGAGGCTGGAACACGCCGGCCTTCATGTAGTTGGGCAGGAAGCTGTCGCTGGGTACCACCAGGTCGTAACCCGAATGGCCGGAGAGCAGCTTGGCCTCCAGCACTTCGTTGCTGTCATACACGTCGTACTGGGGCTTGATGCCACTGTCGGCCTGGAAATTCTTCAGGGTATCCGGAGCGATGTAGTCGAACCAATTGTAGATACGCACCTGGGATTCGGCGGCAGCATTCAGCGAGGCGCCCAGCAAGGCACCGGCCAGCAGGATTCGAGTCTTCATTGCGCGGCCCCTTCGTAGCCCTGCAGGACGTTCACCGCGTTCACGCCGATGGCTTCCACCGCGTAGCCGCCTTCCATGATGAACAGCGTCGGCAGGCCGAGGGCGGCGATGCGCTGGCCCATGCGGATGTAATCCGGCGAGTCCAGCTTGAACTTGGAAATCGGGTCGTCCTTGTAAGTGTCCACGCCCAGGGAGATCACCAGGGCATCCGGCGCGTAGGCAGCGATCCTTCGGCAGGCGTCGTCGAGGGCGGCGGACCAGCCGTCCCAGTCGGTGCCGTGGGGCAACGGGTAGTTGAGGTTGAAGCCTGCGCCCGCACCTTCACCGCGCTCGTCGGCGTGGCCCAGGTAGTAGGGGTACTCCACCAGCGGGTCGCCATGGATCGAGGCGAACAGGACATCGGCGCGGTCGTAGAACAGTTCCTGCGTGCCGTTGCCGTGGTGGTAGTCGACATCGAGGATCGCCACTCGTTTCGCGCCCTGGTCGAGGAAGGCCTGAGTGACGATGGCGGCGTTGTTGAAGAAGCAGTAGCCGCCCATGAAATCACTGCCGGCATGGTGGCCCGGCGGCCGGCAGAGGGCGAAGGCGGTGTTGGCGCCCTGGCGCATGTGGTCCTGGGCGGTCAGCGCCACCTGGGCAGAGCTGTACACGGCCTGCCAGGTGCCGGCGGTGATCGGCGCTTCGGTGTCGAAGCAGTAGTGGCCGAGTTGGCCATGCAGCGCGGTGGGGATGGGGCCATCGCGGCGCAGACGGCGTGCCGGGAAGGTGGTGGGGAGCATGTCGCAGCTATGGCCTTCGGCGGCCCAGCGATCCCAGGCACCCTTGAGGAACTCCACATAAGCCGCGTCATGCACGCGCAGGACCGGCTCCAGGCCGAAGTCCTTCGGCTCGATCACTTCGCCGATTTCCTGCTGACGGACCCGCGCCAGCACGGTGTCTGCGCGGCTAGGCATTTCGAAGCAGGGCTGGAGCTTGCCGTCGACCAGTTCAGACTGGCCGAAATGGAGACGGTGATCGTCGCTATAGACTGTCAGCATGGGAGGCACCTTATCGGTCTTGTTATTGATGGGGGGATTCTGTGCGGAACCGGGGGTGTTTGCGCAGTGGCAAGGACGGCCAATAGGGGATTGATATGGCCAACTTTCCTGGCCGGACACCCTCTCTCCCATCCCCTCACCCTGAAGTGGGGAGGGGTGACTCGCGCCTGATGTCTTGAATGTGCGGCGCTGAACCCTGCTCCCCCATCTACCCCCGGAAATGACTCGGCGGCTGCCCACTCCAGCGCTGGAAAGCATGGCGCAGGCTGGCGGTTTCGCTGAAGCCGAGTTCTTCGGCGATGCGGTAGATGGGCATGTCACCTTGCTGGAGCATTTCCTTGGCACGGGTGAAGCGCAGTTCGTCCAGCAGTTGCTGGTAGCTGGTCTGCTGCTGGGCCAGGTGACGGCGCAGGCTGCGCGAGGAGCAGTTCATCTGCCGGGCCAGCTCTTCCAGCCCTGGCGGGTCCTGCAGACGCGCGGCAAGCAGGCCGCGAACGCGTTCCAGCCAGGCGCGGCGGGCAGCGAACTCGACATTCTGTCGGCGGCACTGTTCGAGCATTTCCTTGTGGGTCACCGGGTCGGCGAGCGGTAGGCGGCGTGCCAGCCAGGCAGCATCGAACCCCATGGCGCTGCGAGTGGCGCCAAAGCTCACCGGGCAGCCGAAGCCACGCGCATAGGGTCGCACCATGCCACTGCCGGCGGGGTAATCCAGCTGCACTGCGCGCAGTGGCAAAGACTGCCCCAACAGGTCGGCGAAAGTGACCTTGAGCGAGCCCAGGCACACCTCGGTGTTGAACGCCCGCAGGGATTCATCTTCGCTGTAGCCACAGGCACTGAGCCACGCAGTGTCGCCGTCCTGCTCCAGGGCAAGTCGAAAGTAGGTGCCCAGCAGCACCGGGTAACTGAGGCCGACGCGCAAGGCATCGCCGAAGGTCGGTGCGGAAAGCATCGCGTAGCCGAGCAGGCCATAGGCGGAGATGCGCGTGCGCAGTCCGAGGGTCAGACCCAGAGCGGGGCGCGGCATCAGGCGCACGGCGTTGGCGTAGACCTGCTGCTCCTGTTCCGGATTGATCAGCCGCTGCAACTCGAGCAGGTCCTGCTCGCTGATGCCGCTGCCGGCCAGTACATCGGCGGTTTCGATGCCCTCCTCCTGCAACAGCGCGGCGGTCAGCGCCGACATGTGCAGGGAGTTGAGCCAGGTGGCGCGGGAGAACGTGTGCTCGACCATGATCCTTACTGGATTGCCTCGGTAAGTTCCCGCTCCTGGCGCCGGTACGGGAAAACGTCGATCACCTTGCCGGAGCGGATTGCCACCTGCAGGGTCTTCCAGTACTCGGCGTCATAGAGGTCGCCATGGAGCTTGGCGAACAGGCGGCGTTGGCCGATATCAGCAAAAAGGAAGCGCGGGAACTCCTCGGGGAACACATCGTTCGGCGCCACGGAGTACCAGGGTTCGGCGGAAAGCTCGTCCTCCGGATAACGCGGTGGCGGAATGACGCGGAAGTTCACCTCGGTGAGGTAGCAGATTTCGTCATAGTCGTAGAACACAACGCGGCCGTGACGGGTGACGCCGAAGTTCTTCAGCAGCATGTCGCCGGGAAAGATGTTCGCCGCCGCCAGTTGCTTGATTGCCAGGCCATAGTCATAGAGCGCCTCGTGCACCTGGGCATCGCTGGCGCTTTCCAGGTAGATGTTCAGCGGGGTCATGCGGCGCTCGGTCCAGCAGTGGCGGATCAGTACCACATCGCCCTCCAGCGCCACGGTGGACGGCGCGACCTCCAGCAGTTCGGCCAGGCATTCCGGCTCGAACTTGGATCTGGGGAAGCGGAAGTCAGCGAACTCCTGGGTATCGGCCATGCGCCCTACCCGGTCGACGTTCTTCACCAGGCGGTACTTCTCGATCACGGTGTTGCGATCCACCGTCTTTGCGTGGGCGAAGCGGTCCTTGATGATCTTGAACACGGTATTGAAGCCCGGCAGCGTGAACACGCTCATCACCATGCCGCGTACACCGGGCGCCATGATGAAGCGGTCGTCGGTGTTGGCCAGGTGGTTGATCAACGCACGATAGAACTCCGACTTGCCGTGCTTGTAGAAGCCGATGGAGGTGTACAGCTCGGCGATGTGCTTGCCCGGCAGTATGCGCTTGAGGAAGCCGACGAACTCGGCCGGCACGGCGACATCCACCATGAAGTAGGAACGGGTGAAGGAGAAGATGATCGACACTTCGGCTTCGTCGGTGATCATGGCGTCGGCCTGGATGCCACGCCCCTCGCGGTGAAGCAGCGGGATTACCAGCGGCCATTGCTCATCGCGGGTATAGATGCGGCCGACCAGGTAGGCGCCCTTGTTGCGGTACAGCGGGGACGCAAAGAGTTCGATGCACAGCTCCGGGTCCTTGCACACCCAGTCCGGCAGGTTCTCGCGCAATTGGGCTTCGAGGCGTTCGATGTCGCCGGCGCGGTCGTCGTAGGGCACATCGAAGCGGAAGTCGTCGAGTATCGCCGACAGCGCCGCATGCAGCCGGCCCTCGGGGCGATAGCTGCGGGTCTGGGGCGCGCGTTCATGTACGCGCAAGGAAGGCCGTGTGGTGTGAATGAACATGCAGCCGTCGCTGATCAGGTCATGGCTGAACAGGCTGCAGAAAATCGAGTTGTACCAGGTCTCGGACAACTCATCGTCGAAGCGCACGTCGATCAGACCGATGTAGGCGCTCTTCACCAGGGGCCAGAGCTGTACATCCAGCAACTCGTCCATCGCATAGGCCCCACGGAGCCGCTCGCTGGTTTCGCCAACCTTCACTTCGTAGAGGGCGATCCGCGCGGCCGCCGCAAACTGCGTTGCCTGCCATTGTGCCTCCTCGAATCGGGCACGGGCGCCATCGGTGATCTGGCGGAAATGCTCACGGTAATCATCGAAACCATCGAGGATCAGTCGGGCGATGCCTTCGGCCGGCCATTGCTGCGCCATGGTGATTTCTCTGCTGCGGAAACGGGAAAGCCGAGCTTAGCCAGAAAAAAGTGCCCGTTGTAGGGGCGAATTCATTCGCCAAGGGCGGCGTAGCAGCCCCTAGCGACGGTATAGGGCAAACCTGCGGCCTGCCTGGAGATTGCAATCGCCCCTAGAGGAGTCCTCTCGCCTACCTAGGCGATTCCCCTCTCCCGCAGGCAGGCCTCCACCATCTCGATGAACACCCGCACCTTGCGGGTGCGACGGCGATGGGCCAGATAGAGGACATGGACCCAGGGCCCGAAGGCGTCAGGTTCCAGCTCGTAGTCGGACATCACCCGAACCAGTTGGCCACTGGCCAGGTAGGGTGCCGCACTCCATTGCGGCACCACCTGCAACCCATGACCGCCTAGCAGGCAGGCGAGCAGGAAGTCGTAGTTGTCGCTGGTCATTCGCGGCGTGGGCTGCGGTACACGGATGCGTTCCTCACCACGCCACAGCCACCAGTAGTGTCGATTGAGCAGCGGGTGCTGGAAGATCAGCCAGTCATGCTGCTGGTAGGTGTCCAGCGACACGGGAAGCCTCTTGCGCTCCAGATAGGCGGGGCTGGCGCAGAGGTAGATGCGGTTCTTGGTCAACGGCCGGGCGATCAGCCCAGGCAGGTCGGTGGGCCCGTCGCGCAGGGCCAGGTCGTAGCCGCCGTCAATCAGGTCGACAAAGGCGTCGTTCAGGTCCACGTCCAGGCGCACCTGCGGATGTTCGCTCATGAAGCGGCAGCACACCTCACTGAGAAAGGCCGGGCCGAAGGACGGCGGCGCCGTGAGGCGTAGGGTGCCGCGCAATTCGTCCTGCAGTTGGTCCACTTCTTCCCCGGCCAGTTGCAGTTGCATAAGCGCCTGCCGGGCACCTTCCAGGTAAATGTGGCCGGCTTCGGTCAGCGCCATGCGACGGGTGGTGCGTTCGAACAGGCGCACGCCCAGCTCGCTCTCCAGGTGCCCCACTGCCTTGGTCAGCGCGGACGGCGTCTTGCCGATCTGCTCCGCGGCACGGCTGAAGCTGCCGTACTCGGCAGTGGCGACGAACATGTTGAGCGCGCTGAGCTTGTCCATTGATCTGTTCCGGATCGGCACAAAAGTTGTGCGAGAACATAGCATTCTGCCGCTTCACCGGCTTGGTTAGGCTCTCCGGCAGACCAACAAGAACCGGAATCACCTGATGAAAACCTTCGCCCCTAAACTCCTGGCCGTCGCACTGGCTTGTTCCTCGATGGAAAGCTTCGCGGCGGTCGATCTCATCCTGCATAACGCCAAGGTCTACACCGCCGAACCCGGCCAGGCCCTGCAACAGGCCGTGGCCGTGGAAGACGGCAAGGTGCGCGCCGTCGGCAGTAACGCCGAAATCCTGCGCCTGAAGGAGTCCGGCACCCAGGTGATGGACCTCGGCGGCAAAGTGCTCATGCCGGGCTTCATCGACTCACACTCCCACGCGATTTTCGGCGGCCTGGAACTGGACTCGGCCTCCATGGGCGGCCAGCTGATTCCCGTGGCGGAACTGGAGCAGCGCCTGCGCCAATGGCGCGACAACGGCAAGGCGCGGCATGGCGACGCGCTCAGTGTCAGCGGTCTGCCGTCAGCTGCCTGGAGCCAAGTGGCTGAACTGGAACAGCGCTTCAACCGGGGCGAATGGGCCGACGTGCCGATCTTCTTCCTCGGCTGGGACCATCACACCGGCTGGGCCAACCAGGCCATGCTCAAGCGCGCCGGCATCGATGCGGCCAAGGTGAAAGGCCTGAAGGGCGAAGCACAGGCCACCATTGGCCACCATCCCGATGGCCGCCCCAATGGTTTCCTTGCCGATGCCGGGCTGGACCCGGTGATGGCGCAACTCCCACCCGCCTCGGCCGAGCAACTGCTGAAGGCCGCGCGCTCGGCACTGCGCTACAACCTCAGCCTGGGCATTACCGCGTGGATGGACCCGGCGGCCAACGCCGCGCCGGGGGAGCCCCTGTTCGATTTCAAGCCCACCGCCCAGACCCTCGGCGTGTTGCCGGCCTACAAGGCGCTGGCGGAAAAGGGTGAGCTTACGGCCCACGTCGCCGCCCTGCTGGTGGCCAACCCGAAGAGCAAGCCGGCCGACCTGGACACTCTCGACCAGGTGCGCCAGCGATTCCAGGGCGTGCCCAACCTCACCCTGCCCGGCATCAAGGTCTTCGCCGACGGCGTGGCGGAGGTCCCGGCACAAACCGCCGCGATGCTCGATCCCTACAAGAACTCGAACAAACGTGGCGAACTGCTGATCGACCCGGCGCACTTCGGCGATCTGGTCAGCGCGGCCGACGCCCGCGGCTGGCTGGTGCATGTTCATGCCATCGGCGACCGCGCAGTGCGTGAGTCGCTCAATGGCATCGAACAGGCGCGTAAAGACCGCCAGAGCGGCATCGCCCATTCAGTCACCCACTTGCAGATGGTCAACCCGAAGGAGTTTGCGCGCTTCAAGCCGCTGGATGTGATCGCCTCCATGCAGCTCTACTGGGCCAGCGCCGATGAGGTCAGCATCGACCTGGTGCAGCCCTACATCAGCGCCATGGCCTTCCAGTTCCAGTACCCGGCCCGTTCGCTGCTGAAGAACGGCGCCACCATCTCCGGCGCCAGCGACTGGCCGGTAACCACGCCGGAACCCTGGAAGGCGATCTACCAGGCCGTCAGCCGCAAGGGTCCGAAAGGCGTGCTGAACGCCGCCGAGGAAATCGACCGGGAAACCATGTTCCAGGCCTACACCCTCAACTCTGCCCGCACCATTGGCCTCGAAAAGCAGATCGGCTCGCTCTCGCCCGGCAAGCAGGCCGACCTGATCCTCCTCGACCGCGACGTGTTCCAGGTCGAACCCGAAGCCCTGCAGGGCACCCAGGTACTGAAAACCTGGTTCGCCGGTCGCGAAGTCTTCAACGCCGCCCTCTAAACACAAGAAACCACCTGCTCCGCATTCGTCCCCGCCATCTGGCGGGGCGGGCGGAGCCTTGCCTGCGTCTGCCCGAACAATCACAACAACGGGAAACCCTCGATGAAACGCTTCACGCTCCTTGCGCTCGCCCTGGCTCCGCTCGCCTGCCAGGCCATAGAACTGAACGACGATTTTTCCTTGCAAGTCGACCTGGCGCTGGTCAGTGACTACCGCACCCGTGGCATTTCCCAGACCCAGAACGACCCGGCTGCCCAGGCTAGCGCCACCCTGCTCCATAGCAGCGGCCTGTACGCCGGGATATGGACCTCCAACGTCGACTTTGGCCTTGGCCTGAAGACCCGCCAGGAAGTGGACTACTACGCCGGCTGGTACTGGCAGGCCACCGATGAAGTGAACCTTGACCTCGGCTACATCAAGTACAGTTTTCCGAAGGAAGGCCAGTTCAACCAGAGCGAGGCCTACGCCATCCTCGGCGCCTACGGCTTCAAGTTCGGCGCCCAGTACTCCAACGACGCAAAGAACCTGATCGGCGAAAAGCAGGACACGTTCTACAGCTACGTCAGCTACGAGTACGCCCTGCCCCTGGATGTGGGCCTGAAACTGCGCTACGGGCGCAACGACTTCAAGGACCCGCTGTTCTGGTCCGCCCGCGGCGAAAGCTCCAATGCCTACCACGAGTGGGAAGCCAGGCTGACCCGCGACTTTGTCGGTGTCACCTGGGGCATCGCCTACATCGACACCGACCTGTCCGAGTCCGAATGCACCAGTTATTACGGCTTCACCGATGTGTGCAGCTCGACCTGGGTGGCGAGTGTGAGCAAGCGTTTCTAGGTCAGGGTGAGGTCTCCCTGTAGGAGCGATTTCAATCGCGAAGCAGGCCGCAGGTCTGCCCCTCAATTCCAAATGGGGCAACGTTGCTGCCCTTCGCGAATGAATTCGCTCCTACAACCAGTGCGCAGGGCGAAGATCGCTCTTCATTGCCGCCATCAGTTCCGCACCAGACTCCAATGGAGGATCGGTGAAGCATGCTCCACCTTTGCGAATCCCATCCTCCGCCCCCAGCGGCAATTCGTATTCAACCGTTCACGCCAGCCCACGCTGCTCCAGAAAGCCCGCCAGATAGTCGATGAACGCCAGCACCTTGCCGGTGGCACGGCGATGGCTGGGGTAGACCGCGAGAATCTGCGGGCCAAAGGCGTCCGGGTCGATCTCGTAGTCGGCCATCAACCGCACCAAGCGGCCATCGGCGAAGTAAGGGGCGCCACTCCACAGAGGTGCGTGAAACAGTCCGCCGCCAGCCAGCGCATTGGCCAGCAACAGGTCGTAGTTGTCGCTCTCCAGACGCGGTGCGGCGGGCTGCAGGAGGCTAAGCCGCTGGCCGTCCTTCTCCACCCACCAGTAGGTTCGGCTCAACGCCGCGTGCCGGTAGAGCAACCAGTCGTGCTGGTCGAGGGTTGCCGGGGTTACCGGTACCGGATTGCGGGCCAGGTAAGTCGGGCTGGCGCACAAGGCCAGGCAGTTGCGCCCGACAATCTTGGCGATCAGCCCGGGCTGGTCGCCGCGTCCTTCGCGCAAGGCCAGGTCGTAGCCCGCATCGACGAGATCGATGAATGAGTCGGAAAGATCCACCCGCAACCGAATTTGCGGGTACTCGGCAAGGAACCCCGCGCAGACCTCATCGAGAAAAGCGCGACCGAAAGCCAGTGGCGCAGTCAATCGCAGGCTGCCGTAAAGACCGTGCTGCAACTGGCCGACCTCTTCCCCCACCTCATGCAGGCGCTGCAGTACCTGGCGCGCGGTTTCCAGGTAGACCCGCCCGGCTTCGGTCAGCACGGTGCGCCGGGTACTGCGTTCGAACAGCCGCACGCCGAGCTCTTCTTCCAGGTGGCTGACGGCCTTGGTCAGGGCCGAGGGAGTCTTGCCGAGCTGCTCGGCGGCGCGGCTGAAACTACCGAACTCCGCCGTGGCGACGAACATGGTGATGGCACCGAACTTGTCCATGGTTTTTCCATTCAGGAAAAAAGGTTTTGCACGTTTCGGGCGTTCTGCCAGCCCTGTCGAGTCGCTAGTCTCGCTGCCAGATCAATAAAAACAAGAGGTTCACCAATGAAAGGTTTCAAGCCCACCCTGCTGGCAGTGGCGCTGGCTTTTTCCTCGATGGAGTCCATGGCGGCCGCCGACCTGGTGCTACTCAATGGCAAGCTCTACACCGCCGATCCCTCCAAGCCTTCTGCGCAAGCCATGGCGGTGGCGGACGGCAAGGTGCTGAAGGTGGGTAGCGACGCCGAGATCAAGGCGCTGGCCGATGCGTCCACAAAAATCATCGACCTGGCCGGCAAGCGCCTGCTGCCGGGACTGGTGGACACCCATTCCCATGCCATTTTCGGTGGCCTGGAGATGACCTCCGCGAACATGGAAGACGAGGTGGTGGAACCTGCCGAGCTGGAAAAACGCCTGCGAACCTGGCGTGACGATGGCAGTGCCCGCCATGGCGATGTGCTGAACATCGCGGGCATGAGTTCGGCGTACTGGAGCCGTGCGGAAGAATTTCGCCGCATTTTCAACAACGGCGAATGGACAAAAGTGCCGGTAGTGTTCAGCGGCAGCGATCATCACACCGGTTGGGCCAACCAGGCCATGCTGGATCGCGCCGGCATCGACGCGAAGCTGGTCGCCTCCCTGCCCGAAGCCGAACGCGGCACCCTGGGCATCGACAAGGATGGCAAACCCAACGGCTTCGCGGTGGATGCCGGCTGGGACCGCATTGCCGCCTCCATGCCGTCGGCCAGTGCAGAAGAAATGCTGCGAGCTGGCGAGGCCGCCGTTAAATACAACAACAGCCAGGGCATCACCGCCTGGATGGACCCGGCAGCCAACGCTGCGCCGGGCGAAGCGGTGTTCGCCCTCAAGCCCACGGAAAAGACCGTCGGCGTGTTGCCGGTGTACAAGGCGCTGGCCGACAAGGGTGAGCTGAACGCGCATGTCGCCGCCTTGCTGGTGGCCAACCCGAAGAGCCGTCCCGCCGATCTGGATACCCTCGACAAGGTGCGCAAGCAGTTCCAGGGCATCCCCAACCTGAGCCTGCCCGGCATCAAGGTCTTCGCCGATGGCGTGCTGGAGTACCCGGCCCAGAGCGCCGCGTTGATCGATCCGTACAACAACTCGCAGAAGAAAGGCGAGCTGCTGATCGACCCGGCGCACTTCGGTGAGTTGGTCAGCGCAGCCGACGCCCGTGGTTGGCTGGTGCATATCCATGCCATCGGCGACCGCGCCGTGCGCGAGTCCCTCAACGGCATCGAGCAGGCGCGCAGGGATCGCCAGAGCGGCGTCACCCACTCCATTACCCACCTGCAACTGGTAAACCCCAAGGAATTCGCGCGATTCAAGCCGCTGAACGTGATTGCCTCGATGCAACTGCTGTGGGCCTCAGGCGACGACTACACCCTGGACCTGGTCAAGCCCTACGTCAGCGCGTTCGCCTTCCGCTATCAGTATCCGGCCCACTCGCTGCTGCAACAGGGCGCGACCATTGCCGGCGCCAGCGACTGGCCGGTTTCCTCGCCCAATCCCTGGCAGGCCATCTACCAGGCAGTGACCCGTGAAGGGCCCAAGGGCGTGCTCAACGCCGACGAGCGCATCGACCGCGAAACGATGCTGCAGGCCTACACCCTGAATGCCGCCCGCACCATCGGCCTGGAACAACAGATCGGTTCCCTCGCGCCCGGCAAGCAGGCCGACTTCATCATCCTCGACCGCGACGTGCTCAGCGTCGACGACAAGGACCTGGCCGAAACCCGCGTCCTCAAGACTTACTTCGGCGGCCGCGAAGTCTTCGACGCGGCGCTCTGACAACCAGCACCACCCGCTCCCCGCTCTGCTCCCGCCCCAAGGCGGGGGCCGGGCGGAGCCTTGCCCGCATCTGCCAGAACAATCACAACAACGGGTATCACCATGCGCCGCATCACGCTCCTCGCCCTCACCCTGGCCCCGCTCGCCTGCCAGGCCCTGCAACTGAACGATGATTTTTCCGTGCAAGTCGACCTGGCCGTGCTCAGCGACTACCGCACCCGTGGCATTTCCCAGACCCAGAACGACCCGGCCGCCCAGGCCGGCGCGACGCTGCTCCACTCCAGCGGCCTCTATGCAGGTGCCTGGACCTCCAACGTGGACTACGGCTTCGGCCTGAAGACCCGCCAGGAAGTGGACTACTACGCCGGCTGGTACTGGCAGGCTACAGACGAGGTGAACCTGGACCTCGGTTACATCAAGTACAGCTATCCGAAGGAAAGCCAGTTCAACCAGAGCGAGGTCTACGCCATCCTCGGTGCCTATGGCTTCAAGCTCGCCGCCTTCTACTCCAACGACGCATCGACCGTGTTCGGCGAAGACCAGGACGCGCTCTACAGCTATGCCGGCTACCAGACCAGCCTGCCCCTGGAGGTCGAGCTGGAACTGCGTTACGGGCGCATGGACTTCAAGGACCCGATGTTCTGGTCCACCGGTGGCGACAGCACCGACAGCTACCACGAGTGGGAGGCGAAGCTGACCCGGGACTTCCTAGGGGTTACCTGGGGTCTGTCCTACATCGACACCGACCTGTCCGAGTCCGAATGCGCCAGCAACTACGGATTCACCGACGTGTGCACTGCAACCTGGGTGGCCAGCGCGAGAAAGACCTTCTGATGGCTCTTGTGGGGGCGATTTCAATCGCCAGACGTACCGCAGGTTCGCCCTAGTCCGACGGAGGAGGCAGCTACGCTGCCTTTGGCGAATGATTTCGCCCCTACAAAGGGAGCGCCCCCCAGCCGGTACATCCCCAAACTGTTCCGCCAATTTGAAAGCAAGTTGTAGATTGCGCCGCCACCCGAGGCGGCGCATCGTGCCGGCTCCAATGCCTGGAGCCTGTCATGAAACCCGCCGATCTCGTCCGCCTGCTGAGCCTCGCCGCCATCTGGGGTGCCAGCTTCCTGTTCATCCGCATGCTGGTGCCGGAAATCGGAGCGCTACCCACGGCCTTCCTGCGGGTACTGCTGTCGGCTATCGGTCTTGCCGTGCTCCTCGCGGTGCTGCGCAGCAACTGGGACTTTCGCGGCAAGCTGGGCAAGACCCTGATAATCGGCATCGTCAGCTCCGGGGTTCCGGCGGCCATGTATGCCCTGGCGGCAAAAGTGCTGCCGGCCGGCTACTCGGCCATCTTCAACGCAACGACGCCGCTGATGGGTGTTCTGATCGGGGCGTTGTTCTTCAGCGAGAAGCTCACCGGCACAAAAGCCCTCGGGGTACTGATGGGCCTGGCCGGGGTAGCGGTGCTGACCCGCACCGGCCCCGTGGCCTTCGATGCCCAGCTGCTTTGGGGTGCGGCCGCCTGCCTGGTGGCCACCACCTGCTACGGCTTCGCCGGTTTCATGACCAAGCGCTGGATTACCGAAGCGGGCGGCATGGACAGCGGAATGGTCGCCCTCGGCTGCCAGATCGGCGCCACTCTCTGCCTGGTGCCGGTGTTCGCCTGGGATGCGCCGAGCATGCCGCTGGCGCCCCTCCTGCAACCTGTCACCTGGCTGGCCCTGGCCGCTCTGGGATTCATCTGCACCTCGTTCGCCTACATCCTCTACTTCCGACTGATCGCCAACGTCGGCCCGGTGAAGACCATGACCGTGACCTTCCTGATCCCGCCGTTCGGCGTGTTCTGGGGCGTGCTGCTGCTCGATGAGTCGGTGTCGATGGCGCACCTGCAAGGCGGCGTGCTGATCGCCCTGGCGTTGTGGCTGGTGCTCAAGCCGGCGCCGGTGCCGGCTGCGGTGAAATCGGCGGGATAGTTTTCTGTAGGGGCGAATGAGTTCGCCCCTACAAGGTGAATCCCCCAACACATTCACCTTGGCAGGATCAACGCCCCGTCTTGATCGCACTCCAAACACGGGTCCGTACGCGATCGATCTTCGGTGGCATGGACTCCAGGGCGAAGAGGTTCTTCATCACGTCGGCCGGCGGGTAGATGGCCGGGTCGGACTTGATTTCGGCTTCCACAAGAGAGTCGGCCGCGGCATTGCCGTTGGCGTAGTGCACCGAGTTGCTGATGCCAGCCATCACATCCGGACGCAGCAGGTAGTTGAGGAAGGCATAGCCAGCCGCTTCATCGGGCGCATCGGCGGGCATGGCGACCATGTCGAACCACATCGGCGAGCCTTCCTTCGGCGTCGAGTACTGGATATTCACACCGTTGTTGGCTTCCTTGGCGCGGGTGGCGGCCTGCAGGATGTCGCCGGAGAATCCGACGGCCACACAGATGTCGCCGTTGGCCAGGTCGCTGACGTACTTCGAGGAGTGGAAGTAGGTGATGTACGGGCGCACCTTCATCAGCTCGGCTTGCGCCGTCTTGTAGTCCTCGGCTTTCTGGCTGTGGTGCGGCAGGCCCAGGTAGTTGAGGGTGATGGGCAGTAGCTCCGGGCCATTGTCGAGTACGGCGACGCCGCACTTGGCGAGTTTCTCCATGTTCTCCGGCTTGAAGAACAGGTCCCACGAATCTACCGGGGCGTTGTCGCCCAGCACGGCCTTGACCTTGTCGACGTTGTAGCCGATGCCGGTACTGCCCCAGAGGTAGGGGAAGCCGTACTGGTTGCCAGGGTCGTTCACTTCCAGCGCCTTGAGCAGCACCGGATTGAGATTCTTCCAGTTGGGCAGCTGGTTCTTGTCCAGCTTCTTCAGGGCGCCGGCCTGGATCTGCTTGGCCATGAAGTGGTTGGAGGGCACCACCACGTCGTAGCCGGATTGGCCGGTCATCAGTTTGCCGTCGAGGGTCTCGTTGCTGTCATAGACGTCGTAGCTGGCCTGGATGCCGCTTTCCTTGCTGAAGTTGGCGACGGTGTCCGGGGCGATGTACTCGCTCCAGTTGTAGATCTTCACCGTATCGGCCGCCTGGGCGGCGGCGGACATGGCCAGCGTCAGAAGGAGGGGCGCGAAGGAACGTGTCATTGTCTTTTTGTCCTGGCTGCTTGTGGATCGAGACCCCGTCGTGCGGGGCTTCCAGCTTCTCCATCACCGCCACCAGTGACAATGCGCGGCAAGTCCCAGCGTGCCCGCGAGGAAGCCTGACCTGGAGCAAAACCAGGCCATTGGCGGCGTCTACACTTCTGCCTTGACCGGCCCGCCTGCCTGGGGCCGTGCAGCGCAAGGATGGTCGCCATGCTCCAGTCCGTCTCACCGAAGAACGATCTCCCCCTCGACGCCGAACCCGAAGCCACTCCACGCAAGGGCCTGTTCAGTCCCTTCACCATTGCCGCCTTCCGCATCATCTGGATCGCCAACCTGTTCGCCAACCTGGGTACCTGGGCGCAGTCGGTGGCCGCCGCCTGGGTGGTCACCGAGGCGCACGCCAGTCCCTTGCTGGTCGCGATGATTCAGGTCGCCTCGGCCCTGCCCCTTGTGCTCATGTCGATCCTCTCAGGCGTGCTGGCAGACAACCACGACCGGCGCAAGATCATGCTCGCCGGACTTTGCTTCGAGATGAGCGGCGCCATCTTCCTCAGCGCCATTGCGTTCCTCGGCTATCTGGACCCGATCCTGCTGATCGTCTCCATCCTCTGGATCAGCATTGGCGGCGCCATCACCATCCCGGCCTGGCAGGCGGCGGTGAGCGAGCAGGTGCCAGGAGAAATGCTGGGCAATGCGGTGCTGCTCAACAGCGTCAACTACAACGTCGCCCGCGCCGCAGGCCCAGCCCTGGGCGGCCTGATGCTCAGCGCCGTGGGCCCGGCCTGGGTGTTCCTGTTCAACTGCCTGTGCTACCTGGGCCTGATCGGCGCGATCTGGCAGTGGCGCCGCAGCATTCCCGTTCGTTCCCTGCCACCCGAAGGCCTGATACAGGGCGTGGTAGCGGCCCTGCGCTTCACCCAGTACTCCAGCGTCACCCGCCTGGTCATGCTGCGCTCGTTCTCTTTCGGCATTTCCGCCAGCGCCGTCTGGGCACTGCTTCCGCTGCTGGCGCACCGCAACCCGGATGGCGACGCCACGGTATACGGCTACATGCTCGGCGCCCTTGGAGTTGGCGCCATCAGCGGCAGCCTGCTGGTCAACCGTGGACGCCTGCTGATCGGTACCAGCAAGCTGATCAGCCTGGCCGGCCTGTTATTTGGCGTGGTGATGCTGGCGCTAGGCTCGCTGGACAGCCTCTGGGTGATCTTCCCAGCCCTGCTTTTGGGCGGCATCTGCTGGATCGCAGCAGTGGCCAGCTATAACTCGGCGGTGCAGATTCTGGTGCCGGACTGGGTCAAGGCCCGCGCCCTGGCGCTGTACCAGACGGCGATCTATGGCGGGCTGGCGCTCGGCTCTTACCTCTGGGGCCACCTGGCGGAAAGCATGGGTGTGAAGGGAGCACTGTTCAGCGCCGGCTGCCTGATGATCGCCTGCGCCTTCCTGCTCTACCCACGCCGCCTGCCGGAGCTGGACGCTTCCAGCATCGCCCACGCCGACAGCCCGCAGCCTGGCCAACCGAGCTTCTCATTCGATCCGGATCGGGGCTCCGTGCTGGTGACGATCGAATACCGCATTCCCCAGGAACGCACCCGCGACTTCGTCCGCGCCAGCCGCCCGCTTCGCCGTCTGCGTCTGCGCAACGGCGCCGAACGCTGGGCGCTCTATCGCGATGCCAGCGAACCGGAGCTGTGGCAGGAAACCATGGTGGTGGAGAACTGGCTGCAGCACCTGCGGATGCTCGACCGCCTGACCATCGCGGACAAGGCGATCATCGACAACCTGGCCATGCTGCACGAAGGCGATGGCCCGCCTCGCGTGCGCCACGGAGTGAGCTATGAGTCGGGGAGCTATGAACCTGCGCAGACGTAGGCTGGTGCAGGCGGCGTTACGTCAGAGCGCAGCGAAGCCCGACACTGCGAGGCCCAAAGCCTGAATGTTGGGCCTCGCGAAGCTCGGACCAACCTACTGTTGCAGCTCCTGCTCGGTGAACAGGCCATCGAACAGCATGCTGGAGAGATAGCGCTCGCCCGAGTCGGGCAGGATCACGACGATGGTCTTGCCCTGCATTTCCGGGCGTTCCGCCAGGCGCGCAGCGACGGCCATCGCAGCACCGGAAGAGATACCGCAAAGAATCCCTTCCTCACGCATCAGGCGCAGAGCCATCGCCTTGGCGTCGTCATCGGTGCACTGCTCGACGCGATCGACCATGGCCAGATCGAGGTTCTTCGGCACGAAGCCGGCGCCGATGCCCTGGATCTTATGCGGGCTTGGCTTCACTTCCTCGCCGGCCAGGGTCTGGCTGATAACCGGAGAAGTCACCGGTTCCACCGCTACGGACAGGATTGGCTTGCCGCAGGTCTGCTTGATGTAGCGCGACACGCCGGTAATGGTACCGCCGGTGCCCACGCCCGCCACCAGCACATCCACCGCGCCCTCGGTGTCGTTCCAGATTTCCGGGCCCGTGGTCTTCTCATGGATGGCCGGGTTGGCCGGATTCTCGAACTGTTGCAGCAGCAGGTATTGCCCGGGGTTGGCGTTCGCCAGTTCGTTGGCCTTCTCGATAGCACCTTTCATGCCCTTTGCCGGCTCGGTCAGCACCAGTTCGGCCCCCAGTGCCTTGAGTACCTTGCGACGCTCCAGGCTCATGGAGGCCGGCATGGTGAGAATCAGCTTGTAACCACGCGCGGCGGCAACGAACGCCAGGCCGATACCGGTGTTGCCGGATGTGGGCTCCACCAGCGTCATGCCGGGCTTCAGTCGACCCGAGGCCTCCGCGTCCCAGATCATGCTGGCGCCAATGCGGCACTTCACCGAATACGCGGGGTTGCGGCCCTCGATCTTGGCGAGGATGGTCACGCCACGCGGGCCCAGGTGATTGATGCGAACCAGCGGGGTGTTACCGATGGCTTGCGAGTTATCGGCGTAGATACGGCTCATGGCGGAATCCTTGTCATGGCGGAAAAGTGCCCAAGCCTAAGGCCGTGACATTGGAGCGTCCAGCGCCCCGCCAAGCCGGTTCGAGGGCATTCCTGCCATTCAGTGACTGAATGAAGCTTCTGCGTTCACAGTCGACTCGTGCGCGCGTTATAGTCAGCTCTTTCCCAAATACTGAACCGTCCGGTATTCCAACCGGAGTCTTACGTCCGAGGATTTACTGATGAAGTTCGAAGGCACCCAGTCCTACGTCGCCACCGACGACCTCAAGCTCGCGGTGAACGCCGCCATCACCCTGCAGCGCCCGCTGCTGGTCAAGGGTGAACCGGGTACCGGCAAGACCATGCTGGCCGAGCAACTGGCCGCCGCCTTCGGCGCCAAGCTGATCACCTGGCACATCAAGTCGACCACCAAGGCTCACCAGGGCCTGTACGAGTACGACGCGGTGAGCCGTCTGCGCGATTCCCAGCTGGACTCCGACAAGGTCCACGACGTTCGCAACTACATCAAGAAAGGCAAGCTGTGGGAGGCGTTCGAATCCGAAGAGCGCGTCATCCTGCTGATCGACGAAATCGACAAGGCCGACATCGAGTTCCCCAACGACCTGCTGCAAGAACTCGACAAGATGGAGTTCTACGTTTACGAGACCAACGAGACCATCAAGGCCAAGCAGCGCCCAATCATCATCATCACCTCCAACAACGAGAAGGAACTTCCGGACGCCTTCCTGCGCCGCTGCTTCTTCCACTACATCGCCTTCCCCGACCGCGACACGCTGCAGAAAATCGTCGACGTGCACTACCCGAACATCAGCAACTCGCTGGTGGCCGAGGCCCTGGACGTGTTCTTCGATGTGCGCAAGGTCCCTGGCCTGAAGAAGAAGCCTTCCACTTCCGAACTGGTGGACTGGCTGAAGCTGCTGATGGCAGACAACATCGGCGAAGCCGTGCTGCGCGAACGCGACCCCACCAAGGCCATCCCGCCGCTGGCTGGTGCCCTGGTGAAGAACGAGCAGGACGTGCAACTGCTGGAACGACTGGCCTTCATGAGCCGCCGCGCCAGCCGCTGAGTGCCGATTCCCCCCTCTCCCTCCGGAGAGGGTCGGGATGAAGGAAGCCCGGCCGAACGCAGGAGATTGAAGCCATGCACCACGGCAGTTGCCTGTGCGGCGCAGTGAAATACGAGATCGACGCGCCCATCGAATCCGCCACCCATTGCCATTGCAGCCAATGCCGCAAGGGCCACGGTGCGGCCTTCGGCACCTACTTCACCGTGCACTGGAACAGCTTCCGCTGGGTGCAAGGCGAGGACATGGTTGGCGAGTTCCACTCCTCTCCCGGCGTGACCCGGACCTTCTGCCGGCAGTGTGGGTCGACCCTGCAGTGGTACAGCCAGAGCGCCAACCCCGACTGGGTTGGCGTCACGCTGGGCACGCTGGATTCACCGCTGAGCCCCATCCCGCAGAAGCACATCTACTCGGAATCCAAGGCCGACTGGTACGCCATCGCCGACGGCCTGCCCCAGGAGCCCCGCTCCTGAGGCCCTACAGATAAACAACGAGGGTGCAGCCATGCTGCTCAACCTGTTCAACGAAATGCGCGCAGCCAAGGTGCCGGTCTCGGTCCGCGAGCTGCTGGACCTGATCAACGCGTTGAAGCACAACGTGGTGTTCGCCGACATGGACGAGTTCTACTTCCTCGCCCGCACGGTGCTGGTCAAGGACGAACGCCATTTCGACAAGTTCGACCGAGCCTTCAGTGCCTACTTCAAAGGCCTGGAAAAGCTCGACGACTACCTCCAGGCGCTGATTCCCGAGGAATGGCTGCGCAAGGAGTTCGAACGCATGCTGACCGACGAGGAAAAGGCGCAAATCCAGACCCTGGGCGGCCTCGACAAGCTGATCGAAGAGTTCAAGAAGCGTCTGGAAGAGCAGAAGGAACGCCATGCCGGCGGCAACAAGTGGATCGGCACCGGCGGTACCAGCCCCTTTGGCTCCGGCGGCTTCAACCCCGAAGGCATTCGCGTGGGCGATGCCGGCAAGCGCCAGGGCAAGGCCGTCAAAGTCTGGGATCAGCGTGAGTACAAGAACCTCGACGACCAAGTGGAACTCGGTACCCGCAACATCAAGGTCGCCCTTCGCCGCCTGCGCAAGTTCGCCCGCGAAGGTGCGGCAGAAGAACTGGACCTGGAAGGCACCATCGACCACACCGCGAAGGATGCCGGCCTGCTTAACATCCAGATGCGCCCGGAACGCCGCAATACTGTGAAGCTGCTGCTCCTGCTGGATATCGGCGGCTCCATGGACGCCCACGTGAAGGTCTGCGAAGAACTGTTCTCCGCCTGCAAGACCGAGTTCAAGCACCTGGAGTACTTCTACTTCCACAACTTCATCTACGAGTCAGTGTGGAAAAACAACCTGCGTCGCACCTCCGAGCGCACCTCCACCCTCGACCTGCTGCACAAGTACGGTCCCGACTACAAAGTGGTTTTCGTCGGCGACGCCGCCATGGCCCCTTACGAAATCACCCAGGCCGGCGGCAGCGTCGAACATTGGAACGAAGAGCCGGGCTACGTCTGGATGAAACGCTTCATGGAGAAATACAAGAAGCTCATCTGGATCAACCCCTACCCCAAAGACACCTGGAACTACACCTCCTCCACCAACATCGTCCGCGAACTGATCAACGAGCAGATGTTCCCACTGACCCTGCAGGGGTTGGAGGACGGGATGAAGTTTCTGTCCAAATGAGCAACGGGCCCTGCGGGGCCCGTTCTGCTTTGTTGCCAAAGCCGCTAGGCTTGGCGCGTATTCCTTCGAAACGAGTCGATCATGCAAGACATCTCCCTGCAGGACACCGCCGCGCCGGACGGCGTCTGCTATGGCTGCGGCGGTCGCAATCATCATGGACTGCAAATCAAGAGCCACTGGCACGAGGACGGCGTACACGTCGTGGCCGAACACATGCCGGATGCCAAGTACTGTGGCTGGCCGGACCTGGTGTATGGCGGGCTGATCGCCATGTTGGTGGACTGCCACTCCAACTGGACCGCCATGGCCTACCACTACCGCGCCGAGGGCCGCGAGCCCGGTAGCCTGCCGCGCATCGAGTGCGTCACCGGCAATCTCGGCATCAAGTTCATCAAGCCGACGCCCATGGGCGTGCCGCTGCTGCTGCGCGCCCGGCTGGAGGGCGAAGCGGGCCGCAAGACCCGGGTGATCTGCGAGGTTTATGCGGGAGAGTTGCTGACCGCCGTTGGCGATTCCGTATTCGTCCGGGTGGACACCGGTCAACTGGCTGCCTCGGCCCATAGTCGCGAGTCTTGAGCAACGCGGGAGCCCAGCGGAGTCAGCCAAAGGCGTCGCCCCGGCTCAGCCATTGCGCAGCGGAGATCGCTGCGGGCGCTTCGCCCTCGCGAGCCTGCGCGCGGTATCCACGAATGGAGTAACGATCAGGCTGTAGATCGTCAGGTAGCGGTCGTGGTCCTTTTCCAGGGTGCCGAAGCGAAGATCCTCAGGCCTGGAGGTGGTGACGTAGAGCGTGCCGAACATCCAGTCCCAGATCGACAGGTTGGTGCCGAAATTCTTGTTGAAATGCCGGGGCGCGTCGCTGTGGTGGATCTGGTGCTGGGCCGGGCTGTTCAGCACATGCTCGACCACGGGACCGAACGACAGCCAGACGTGGCTGTGACGCAGATTCGCCGCCAAGGCATTGCAGATGAACACCAGGTAGGTGACGCCAAACAAGGTGTAGCGGCTGATCTCGCCGCCGCAGGTGTACCAGAAGGCGCCAATGTAGACGCCCAGGACCACGCCGGTGGCCACTTTCTCGACAATCTTCTCAACGAAGTGGACGCGGCTCGCCGTCGCCGGCACCAGCACGGGCGCCGAGTGGTGAACCTTGTGGAAGGCCCAGAGCCAACGGGAATGAAAGGCCCGGTGAGCCCAGTAGTGCACGAAATCCTTCACCAGGAATACGCCCAGCCCGAAGAGCAGGGAAAGCCCGAGGTTCTCGCCCAGTTGCGGGCGCGCCCCCCAGAGGTTGGTAAAGAAGGCGACGTAGTCTCCAGAACGGAGTATGAGCGGGTCGACCAGCCCGACTATGGGTAGGACCACGGCGACCTTGAGGATGCCGCGGACGAAGTAGTAGCGGTAGTCGAGCAGCGCCGAGCGGTGGAAGTACACCTGGCGACCGCCGATGAACTGCCAGAAGGAGTTCGCCTTGGTAAGGCCACGGTGCTTCCTGAAGCGGAACAGCGCATAGGCGATGCAGTACGAAATGCCGAGGAACAGCACGCCGAAGCGGCCATTCAGGTCGAAGATGCCGGCGAATTGCTGGACGACCGGGTCGATCACCCATTCGGCCAGACGGTCATAGGCATGCGAGAGAGCATCCATGAAAGGCTGGCCTCAATCTAAAGGACGGGCATATTAAATCAAATTGGGAATCATCTACGAATTCGCCTTGTTCGCATTGCGTACAGGCGACCACCGGCATTAGTCAGCCGATGCAGCGTTGACCTTTGCTTGTCGGACGGGACAAGCCCGCAACCAGCAGCGCTACAGCGGGCCTCGAATGGTGGACGGGTGGTGCGCAGTCCACCCTACCGCTACATGCTGGCAGCGGGAGCGAACTCATTCGCGATTCAAATCGCTCCCATCGTCCGAATGTGTGCAGGGCTCAGAGCCTGTGCCGCTGCTGCACCTTCCTGTTGCGGCCCACACCGGCTGCGGCACCGATGAGCAGCAGGATGCTTTCCACCACCCAGGCCAGCAGCACTCCAGAGCTGAGGCCCCAGGCAATGGCTTCGGGCTTGAGCAGGAGTTGGTAGCTGTAGACCGCGAGGGTTTCCTGACGCAGTTCGGGGTTTGCAGTGGCCAGGACATGCCAGGCGCGCTGGTACCATGGGCCTTGCAGAGCCTGCCATTCCCGTTGCATGAGGTCATTGCGAGCTACAAGGTGGGCGACGCTGTCGGCATCGCTGCGCATGACCTCGTCCGTGCTTGCGCGGTAATGCTCCACCAGAACGTTGAGGTCGCCCTGGAAAAAGCGCTGTGCGGTCTCGCGGAACCCCTTGAGCCCCTGTTCCGCCTCCAGTCGATGGGCGTCAACGCGCTTGGCGTAGTCATCGATGAAACCTGGCACTTGTACGCCGATCAGCAGGCCGAGAGTGAAGAGGACCAGTCGCAGGTAGCTTCGCAACATTCCCTGATTCTCCGCGTCAGGCCCGGCCCTGGGTGACGATCTCGCCACGGCGCCAGAGGATCCACTCGCCCGGCTGGTAGATGTTCCAGGTTTCGTTGTCGGTCAGGGGCTCGGTGGCGATCACCGTGACCACGTCGTTGGGCGTGGTTTCGGCCTGGAAGTCCACGATCAGGTCGGCGTCCTTCAGGCGTGCCGGACCGAAGGGCGCTCGGCGGGTGATGTGGGCGAGCTTGGTGGAGCAGAAGCTGAACAGCCAGTCGCCGTCACTGAGCAGACAGTTGAATACGCCTTTCTGGCGATACTCGAAGCATGCCTGGATCAGCACCGGCAGGAGAATTTCCGCCATCACCGGCTCGGGGAAAGCACCGCGCACGCGGTTCAGAAGGTCGCAAAAGGCGGCTTCGCTATCGGTATCCCCCACTGCACAGTAAAAGCCCTTTGGCGGTTCGAAACCGGCCAATTGGCCGTTATGCGCAAAGCACCAGTTGCGCCCCCAGAGTTCACGCACGAAGGGATGGGTATTGGACAGACAGACCTTGCCAACGTTGGCCTGGCGGATGTGGCCGATCACCGTTTCGCTCTTGATCGGGTAGCGCTGCACCAGGCGCGCCACTTCGGACTCCACGCTCGCCGACGGGTCCTGGAACAGGCGCAGGCCTCGTCCTTCATAGAATCCGATGCCCCAGCCATCGCGGTGCGGGCCGGTGCCGCCGCCGCGCTGCATCAGGCCGGTGAAGCTGAAAACGATATCGGTGGGGACGTTGGCGCTCATGCCGAGCAATTCGCACATGGTTCAGGACTCTGGCGTCAGGCGTTCTGGAGATTGGAAATACTTCCCGGGCCGGGAAGTCGATCAGAGCGCTCCAGGCCGGGGTGGCCCATGCTGAACGCCCTGTGGCCGAGTCGCAAGGTCCGGCAGGTCAGAGGCGGGGCTCGATGCGCAGTCGGCGGTCGCCATTCTGGTCGAGGCGGGTGTCCGCGTCAGGTCGGCTATCGCGCATCACCTCACGCAAGGTCGGCTCGTCAGCGGCCTGCTGGGCGGCTTCTCGCTCGGCGCGGCGCGCCTTGAGCTTGTTCTCGATGGGCCAGCGGATACCGGCGAATACCAGGTACAAGGCCAGGGCAATGATGCTGTACATGGTCAGGTCGAGGGTCGCCTTCCAGGCGTTGTTGCCGACCTTGAAGACCACGTCGAGCGCAGTGATGGCCACAGCCGGGGCGAACAGGTCCTTGCCCGGGTCGACGATGGTCGGTGTCAGCAGCAACACCGCTACCAATAGGCGCAGCGGCTCGCGCAGCCAGCGCCACATCCAGCCGGTAAGGCGAAACCAGACCAGCAGACAGCCGAGCGCGGCGACTCCGTAGGCGGCCCAGGCGAGCAGGTAGTCGTTTTCAGTCATTGGCGTCCGTGGCAAGGCTGGCAAAAGGGCGCTTATGATAAACGCTTTTCGCGGTTCCGGCGCTCCTGCCGTCGCCGTACCGCCTGCCCTCGAGAGTGCCCATGCCCCAAGCCCCCATCGCCCGTATCGAACCCGGTGACGACCCCTACCGCTGGCTGGAGGAACGCGACGCGCCCGACGTACTCGCCCACCTCGAAGCAGAGAACGCCTGGCTGGAAACCGAGCTGGCCGAACAGAAGGATCTGCGCGAAGCGCTGTTCCAGGAAATCAAGGGTCGCATCCGCGAGACCGACCTGTCGCTACCAGTGCCCTGGGGCCCCTGGCTCTACTATCAGCGCACCACCGCTGGCGACGAGTACCCCCGTCACTACCGCTGTCCGCGTCCAGCGGACGGCTCGCTGATCCTGGACGAAGATGCCGAGGAATTGCTGCTGGACCCGAACCTGCTGGCGAACGGCGGGTTCCTTTCGCTCGGCGCCTTCAGCGTCAGCCCGGATCATTCGCGCCTGGCCTACAGCCTGGATACCAGCGGCGACGAAATCTACCAACTGTTCGTCAAGGACCTGGGTACGGGAAAAGTGACCGCACTGCCCTTCGAGCAGTGCGACGGCAGCATGACCTGGGCCAACGACAGCGCCACGCTGTTCTTCGGCGAACTGGACGAAACCCACCGACCGCATCGCCTGCACCGCCACCGCCTGGGTGAAGCCAGCGCCGAACAGGTCTTCGAGGAGGCCGACGGGCGCTTCTTCCTGCACTGCTATCGCGCCAGCTCCGAGCGCCAGTTGATCCTGCTGCTGAACAGCAAGACCACCAGCGAAACCTGGGTGCTGGATGCCGATACCCCGAGCGGTGCCTGGACTTGCCTGGCACCCCGCGAAGAGGACCACGAGTACTACGCGGACCACGGCAAGCTGGACGGACAGTGGACCTGGCTGATCCGCAGCAACCAGACCGGCATCAACTTCGCCCTGTACAAGGCGACGGAGGCCGCGCCCGCCCGCAGCCACTGGCAGGAACTGATCGCCCACGACGAAACACGCATGCTGGAAGGCGTCAGCCTGAATGCCGGTGGTTACACCCTCAGCCTGCGTGAAGGTGGCCTGCCATTGATCCAGGTGCACCCTGAAGGCGGCGCACCCTACCCACTACAACTGCCGGACGCCGCCTACAGCCTCTACGTACAGGACACACTGGAGTTCGACAGCCCGGTGATTCGTCTGCGTTATGAGGCACTGAATCGCCCAGCCCAGGTCCGCCAGCTTGACCTGGCCAGTGGAGCGCAGGTGGTGCTCAAGGAAACGCCGGTAGAGGGTCCCTTCGATGCGGACGCCTACGTCAGCCAGCGTCTCTGGGCCACGGCGGCGGACGGCACACGCATTCCCATCAGCCTGGTTGCCCGCCGCGACAGCCTGGGCATGCCCGCCCCGCTCTACCTCTATGGCTACGGCGCCTACGGCGAAAGCCTCGATCCCTGGTTCTCCCATGCGCGCCTCAGCCTTCTGGAACGCGGCTTCGTCTTTGCCATCGCCCATGTGCGCGGCGGAGGCGAACTGGGCGAGGCCTGGTACCGCGCCGGCAAGCTGGAGCACAAGGCCAATACCTTTGGCGACTTCATCGCCTGCGCCGAGCACCTGATCGCCGAGGGCTACACAACCCCGGCACAACTGGCGGTCAGCGGCGGCAGCGCTGGCGGCCTGCTGATCGGCGCCGTGCTCAACCTGCGCGCCGACCTGTTCGGCGCGGCCATCGCCGAAGTCCCCTTCGTCGACGTCCTCAACACCATGCAGAACCCCGATCTGCCGCTGACAGTGACCGAGTACGACGAATGGGGCGACCCGAATGAGCCGGAGGTATACGCGCGCATCAAGAGCTACGCGCCCTACGAGAACGTTCGCGCCCAGGCGTATCCGGCGATGCTGGTGGTGGCTGGCTATAACGACAGCCGCGTGCAGTACTGGGAAGCGGCCAAGTGGGTCGCCCGCCTGCGCGCGTCTAAGACCGATGGCAACCCCCTGCTGCTCAAGACCGACCTTGGTGCCGGACATGGCGGAATGAGCGGCCGCTACCAGGCGCTACGCGATGTTGCGCTGGAATATGCGTTCCTGCTGAAGGTGCTTGGCCTGCTCCCGCAGTAATCAGGGATTACCTGTGCCGGTGCCCAGTCCCCTGGAGTTGCGTTCCAGTTGCTGCTCCAGCACCGGGATCGACTGATCGCGCTGTTCCATGGATTCGCGCAGGCGCTGTTCCTGGTCCGGCCGCTTCATCATCTGCGGGCTGCCACTCTGCGGCGCGGGGCTGGTAACCGCGCGCGGCACCACCTGGGGATAAGGCTGCGGACTGACGGTACCGGGCGCCCCTGCCGGCGCCTGCAGCGGCGCCCGCAGCAGAGGTGGGTTCTGTGCCGTTGCCGCACCGGTCATCAGGGCCAGCGCCAGCGCCAGCAGTAGTGGAACTCGGGAACGGATCATCGTGCCGGCCTCCTGCTCATCACCCTGATCAGTCTAATCCCCGCACGCCGGGGTGTTCCCCCATGCGACGGGCTGTCGGCGATCGACCGCGCCCGGAACTAGACTTTTCTCAGATGCAGGCACAGGAGCTGGCGATGAGTACGCCCCCCTCAGCAAACAAGCTGGACAAGCTGCTCGCCGACGAGCGCAAACGGCGCGAACACAGCTATCGCGAGCAGGCACTGAAGCTGTTCCCCTGGGTATGCGGCCGCTGCGGTCGCGAGTTCAGTGGCAAGCGCCTCTCCGAACTAACGGTGCATCACCGCGATCACAACCATGACAACAACCCGCCCGATGGTTCGAACTGGGAGCTGCTCTGTCTCTACTGCCATGACAACGAGCACGCCCGCTACACCGACCAGCAGTGGCAAAACGATGAGAAACCCGGTGCGCGGCAAGGGCCGCGTGCCACCTACAAGGCATTCGCCGACATTGGCGACCTGTTGAAGCGCGAGGAATAGCCCGCTGGGCCGTTCGTAACCGAGTCCACAAGGAGATCACGATGAAGATCCTGATGGTACTGACCTCCCACGACCAGTTGGGCAATACCGGCAAGAAGACCGGATTCTGGCTGGAGGAGTTCGCCGCGCCCTACTTCGCATTTCGCGACGCGGGCGCCGAGGTGGTACTGGCCTCGCCCAGGGGCGGGCAGCCACCACTGGACCCGAAGAGCGACGACCCGGAGGCGCAGACTGAAGCGACCCATCGCTTCCGCGAGGATGACGAAGCGCGCCGTGCGCTGGCCAATACCCACATGCTTGCCGGGCTGGCGCCGGCTGACTACGACGCCCTCTTCTATCCTGGCGGCCATGGCCCGATGTGGGACCTGGTGGACGACCTCCATTCCATCGTGCTGGTCGAAAGCTTCTACGCCGCCGGCAAGCCGGTGGGTGCCGTGTGCCACGCGCCGGCCGTACTGCTGAATGCCAAGGCACCGGACGGCGCGCCGCTGGTACAGGGCAACGCGGTAACCGGCTTCGCAAACTCCGAGGAAACCGCCGTTGGCCTGGCCGAGGTAGTGCCCTTCCTGTTGGAGGACGCGCTGAAGGAGAAAGGCGGCCATTACTCCAAGGTGGCGGATTGGCAGCCCCATGTGGTCACCGACGGAAACCTGATCACCGGGCAGAACCCGGCATCGTCCGAGGCGACGGCGGCCGCCATTCTGGAACTATTGAGCGGTCGACGGGGGGAGATATAGGCATCCCGCGAGGGGGCACTTGTGGGAGCGAATTCATTCGCGATACAGGCTGCGCCAAGCACGGCCATTCGCGAATGAATTCGCTCCCACGATGTAAAGCAACAATCAACGCAACAGTTTGGTATCCAGCACGTCCGACGCGCCGCCCATGATGTTCTCGCTGATCTCGATGAAGTCCTTGGTGCTGGCCTTGTCCAGGCGCATCAGGCCACGGGCGACATCGTCCATGGAACGCTGGCCGTCGGTGCGCAGGCGGATTTCCTTGTCCAGGTCCTGAAGCAGCAGGACGGCGCGTGCGGTGACCGGGCCGCTGGCGTGTTCGCCGCGCAGGCTGTCTACTTTCTTGCTCCACTGGCGCAGTTGCTTGCGAATGGCTTCGTAGCGATCGTCGCCCAGGCCGCCAGCGCGGCGCATCAGTTCGATGGCGTAGTACTCGGCCACGCCTTCGCTGATCCAGTCGCTGCGGTCGGTATCGCTTATGCGGCTAAGTACGTGCACCAGTTCATGCACCAGCGAACTGGTGCCGTTCTCGCTCACCAGCGGACGCGCCGAGTGCATGAATAACGAGTTGGGTGCCGACAGGCCGCCACGCCACATGGGGTCGTTGGCGCCGACGATCAGCAACTTGCCCGGCTCGCGGGGGAAAACTTCCTGGGCATGGGGCCAGACGAAGGTCAGCATCGTCAGGATGTCCATGCGCCGCATGCCCTCGCCCACCGGAGCGCTCACGGTGACGTCGGTATTGCCCAGCGTGGCGCGGCGGCTTCCCAGCTTGCCGGCCAGGATCCAGCCGGTGGGACGGTCGAGCATGCGCTCGGGGTTGTCGATGCGGAAACGGTTCTTGCCGATGCGCGGCCAACCGGTTTCCACCGATTCCCAGTCCTTGGGCAGATCGAACTGCAGGCGCGCCACCAAGTCGACGCCGTCCGCCAGGTCCAGGCGTGCGGCAGGCACCAGGTCGTCGCCACGCAGCAGCGCCCAGTCGGGGGTCATGCGGGCATCGAAGCGGCCGTCGCCACGAGGATGGCTGATGCGTACCTTGTAGCTCAGGCTGGCCTTGCCCTTTCCGGGTATCCAGGTGCCATGGCCGGGGTCTTCCTGGCTCCAGTCGCCGCTGGCCTTGAAGTCGCTGTAGTAGCCCTTGTCACCCAGGTCGAAACGCAGTCCACGCACGCCGTCGCCCTTCTCCAGCACCAGGCTGACTTCGGCCTGGTCGCTCTCGGGCAAGAAGCGAACCTGATAGTCGAGATCGACCTTCTTGGCCGCCCACAACGGGGCGCTCAGGGTCAGCAGGACGGTGGACAGCAGAAGCTGGGAACGGGCGGACATCGAGGATGGCTTCCTTGGTGGGTGTGACGGTCAGTCCCTGAGACTCGAAAGACGGCGGTTTGATCCATGACCGGCCCGGCGGCTCATTGAAAAAGTGAGCGAGTCGGCCCGTTTTCAACCGCCTGCTAGCCGGCGCGGAAAATCAGGTAGTCCTCCCAATCATCCTCCGCCACGCTGCTTTCGCTCAGCATGCGACCGGATTGGGAAATACCTGCCTTGTGCACCGCTTCGGGGTCATTGCAGATCAGGTGGTGCCACGGCGGCAGGTCCTTGCCCTCGGCCACCAGGCGGTAACCGCAAGTGGGCGGCAACCAGCGGAACTCGTCGGCCTGGGCCGGGGTGAGCTGGATGCAGTCGGCAACGAACTGACGACGATTAGCGTAGTCGGTGCAGCGGCAGGTATTGAGATCCAGCAACTTGCAGGCGATACGCGTGTAGTAGACGCTGCCGTCGTCCTCGTCTTCGAGCTTCTGCAGGCAGCACAGGCCACAGCCATCGCAGAGGGATTCCCACTCCTCCTGATCGAGCTGTTCGAGGGTCTTGCGCTTCCAGAAGGGTTCGACTTTGGCGGCCATGGTATGCGGGGGGGTTGGTTCGGGGGGCGGTATTCTAGTCGCGTCCAGGGTGTCGGCCAAGCAGAGCTGACGCGCGGCTCGTCAGTAGCCGCGCTCGAAGTTGACTTGTCCGCGCAGGGTCGCGCCGGAGCGATAGCGGCTGAGGTTCTCGACGAACAGCCGGGCCATGGCACTGGGCAGCGTCGGTGCAGAGCTGTGGCCGGTGACCAGCAGGTTGGGCGCGCCCCAGAACGGATGCCAGGCGGGCAAGGGTTCTTCGCGGCAGACGTCGATCACCGCCCCGGCCAGTTGGCCGGCCTCCAGCGCCGCCACCAGGTCATGGTCAACGACCGCCACACCACGTCCGGCGTTGATGAACAACGCGGTCGGCTGCATGCAGGCGAAGATTCTGGCGTCGTAGATGTCACGGGTAGCCGGGGTGTCGGGCAGCAGGTTGACCACGCAGTCGGCCCAGGCCACCTGCTCGGCCAGTGCCTCCATGCCGGAGACCCGTTCGAAAGGTTCGAACTGGCGCGGCTCGCGGGCGATGCCATGCAGTTCGATGCCGAAGGGTTCGAGGAACCCGGCAACGCTCTGCCCGATGTCCCCCGCACCGACGATCAGCACCCGCTTGCCCTCCAGGCTGCGTGGCAGGCGGTTGTCCCAGCGCTTCTCGGTTTGTGCGGCAACCCGCGAGAAGAGCTGCCGCTGGTGAGCAAGAAGGTAGGTGAGCACGTACTCGGCCATGACCTGGCCGAAGATGCCAACGGCACGGGTCAGCCGATAATCCGTGGGCAGGTCGGTGGCCAGCAGCGGGGTGATGCCGGCCCAGGTGGATTGCATCCACTCCGGCTTGCAGCCCTTGCGCAGAAGCTCAGCCATCAGGTCGGGCTCGCCCAGCCACACCGTGCACTCGCGCGCGGCGTCCTGCAGGCGCTCCACCTCGCTGCCGCCGTGAAGCTGCAGACCGGACTCGGTGCGCAGCAGGTCGGCGTAGAGGGCGAACTCGGATTCGGCGATGAGGATCTTCATCAGATGGGGTCGTTCATCCGCAGGAGTTCTTCCGGCAGGTGCTCGATGTACTCATCCTGGGCCGGCGGCATCTGCAAGTGATAGCCCTGCTTCTCGATGTTCTCCAGCACCTTGCCGATGTCTTCACGGGCCAGTTGGCGCTCGGGGCTGAGCACCAGGTCGAAGGTGTGCTGCGGGGCGCCAAAGGCGGTGAGCAGACCTTCGGGCACGCGGCTCAGGGCTTCACGCTTGTCGACATAGAGGTACATCTCGTTCTTGCGCGGGCTTTTGTAGATGGAGCAGATACGTTTCATGATCGGGCTCGTGGGGCAGGCCGTGCGAGAGGCACGGCGGAAAGGTTCATTGGCCGGCCGCGGCCAGGGTATCCAGCAGGGCCTGGCCCATCAGCTCACGGCGCCAGCCACGCAGCCCTTCAGGCAGGGTATAGGGGCCGTTGGGGAAGCCGGTTTTCAACAGGGCCTCCAGGTGTTTCTTGCGCAGCATGAGTTCAGGAGCCATCCCCAGGCGCTCTGCCTCGGCCTGGCCGACAGCGCGCAGCGTTTTCAGCAGCGCCGAAGCCTCGGGCGGCAACGGCTCGGGCAGTGCCTCGGGCCACTGGTCAGGCGGTGTCTCGGCGGCATCGCGGATCAGTTTGAGCAGCGTATTGCCGTCCTGGCGCACGGTACGCGGGTGCATGTCGTCGATTCGCGCCAGCGCCACGAGGTTGTCCGGCTGGAAGCGCGCCAGCGGCCATAGGCTGTGCTCGCGCAGGATCCGGTTGCGCGGCTGGTCGCGCAGGCGGGCCTCGATCTCGCGCCAGGCGCAGAGCTCGCGAAGTACGGCCAGTTGGGCGCGGGAGAGCTTCCACGCCAGCTTGGCCTCGCGATAGAGCTCTTCAGGAAGGATTTCTCGACGCAGGTTGGCCACCAGTTCGGCACCATCCTCCAGCACCCAGTCACGCTTGGGCTCGGTCAGGCGCGGCTTCAGGGCGGCATAGAGCTCGGCCAGGTGCTGCACGTCCTCGGCGGCATAGCGCACCTGCATGTCGGTGAGCGGTCGCTGCAGCCAGTCGGAACGGGTTTCGTCCTTGGGCAGGTCGATGCCGAGCACCGCCTGCACCAGACGCGAATAGCCCATGGAATAACCGATGCCGAGATAGCCGGCAGCCAGTTGTGTATCCAGCAGAGGCTGCGGCATGGCACCGGTCAGGCGCAGGAAGACTTCCAGGTCCTCGCTGCAGGCGTGCAGCACCTTGAGCACCGCCTGATCTTCCAGCAGCTCGGCGAAAGGCGACCAGTCCCGAATCAGCAATGGGTCGACCAGGTACGCCCGCTCGCTGTCACCGATCTGCACCAGGCCGGCCTTGGGATAGAAGGTGTCGACCCGCATGAACTCGGTGTCCAGGGCCACGAAGGGCAGGCGCCGCCACTCGGCGCAGTGTTTGGCCAGCGCAGCGTCGTCGCGGATCCAGATAATGTCGATGGCCACAGGGCTCTCCTTGAATCAGTGGCGCGCAGTATATATCGCGCAGCGTGCTCGCTTCGCGCCTTGCATCGCCCCCGCCCCGCCGCTGCCATTTGCGCGGGGCGGGCAAACGCCTAGGCCAGCTCGGCGCCGAGGCGTTGGCGCAAGGCTTCGGAACTGCGCTGCATGGGCAGGCGCAACTCATCCTGGATCAACCCCTGAATCGCCAGCAGGCTTTTCACCGGCGCCGGATTCGGCTCGGCGAAGGCCAGGCGAATCAGCGGCTGCAATTTCTGGAAGATCGCGCGCGCGGCCTCGAGTTCACCCTTGCCTATACATTCGGCCATGTGCACGAACTGTCGCGGATGGATATGCGCCGATGCGCAGATCGCACCGCGGCCGCCCATGCAAAGGGTGGTGAAGATCTGCCCGTCTTCGCCCGTCAGCACGTCCAGCTCGCCATCGGCGATCAGCGCTTGGGTGGTTTCCGGGTTGCCGCCGCAATCCTTGATGGCTGCCACGCGGGGATGGCGGGCGAGTTGGCGCAGGGTCGCCAGCTCCATGCGCACGCCGGTGCGATAGGGAATGTCGTAGAGGATCACCGGCACGGTCGAGGCATCGGCGATGGCACCGAACCAGGCCAACAAGCCGTCCTGGGATGGACGGATGTAATAAGGCGCCGGAACCAGCACGCCGGCGATTGGCCGCCGTTGCACCTCGCTCTGGAACTCGAGAACCTCCGCCAGGTTGTTTCCTGCCATCCCCATTACCAGTCGGTCACCAGGCACTTCTTCCAGCAGCGTATCCAGCACCGCCAGTTGCTCCACCTTCGACAGCGCGGCCGCCTCTCCCGTGGTGCCGCAGGCCACCAGACCGGCGACGCCTTCGCCCAGAAGATGCCGGGCCAGGCGGCGCAAGGCCGGAAAGTCGATGGCGCCATCGTTGAAGGGGGTTACCAGGGCAACCCAGATTCCAGAAAACACAGGCATTGCAGATCTCCATTGGCTGACCGTCAAAGTCACCGTCGGAGGGATACAGGGAGGAAATTCGAGGGAGGATCGACCTACTTCGCGCCTACTGTCCTGTCAGCCCATCTGACGGGACAGCGCGCCCCGGTCAAATGAGCGACTGTTTCTTCGATTTACCTGCGGCAACGCCAATAGCCGACGCCTGGGCCGGGAAGACCAGGGCAGAAGCGGCGAAGAAGGCGATGGCAGGCATTGAATGCTCGGGTGAGTGCAGCGAGGGCCAGATACTGCGCAGGCGGCCCCGGCACTGTCAACTGCGCTCTGTCTAATGCGGCAACATTCAGCCCTGGCGCCTGTGGCAGACGACTGCTAAAAAAGCCCGCGCAGAAGAACAAGGCTCCGGCCGCCATCCCACCTCAATGGATACAAGAAGATGAAGAAGCTGCTGGGCGTGTTCGCCCTGCTGATCGTCGCCCTGACGGTCTATCTCGCGATTACCCCCTCCCCCATCGATCCGCAGGCATGGGAGGCCCCCAAGGCACCGACCATGACCGGCGTACTGGAACCCAACGACACACTGATGAAGGCCGAGCTCATTGCCCAGGGTCAGATTCATGGCCCGGAGGACACCGCCATCGATCCCCAGGGACGCCTCTATGCCGGCCTGCATGACGGCCGCATCGTGCGTATCAGCGACAAAGGCGAGATCGAAACTTTCGCCGAAACCGGCGGCCGCCCCCTGGGCATGGACTTCGACGCAACCGGAAACCTGATCGTCGGCGACGCTTACAAGGGCCTGCTGCGCATCGACCCGCAAGGCAAGATCAGCGTGCTGACCACCGAGGCCGAAGGCGTGCCGTTCCGCTTCACCGACGACCTGGATATCGCCCAGGACGGCCGCATCTACTTCACCGACGCCTCCAGCAAGTTCCAGCAACCGGACTACCTGCTCGACCTGCTCGAGGCCCGCCCCCACGGCCGGCTGATGCGCTTCGACCCGGCCACAGGCAACACCGAAGTGCTGCTCAAGGACCTGTACTTCGCCAACGGCGTGGCGCTGTCCGCCAACGAGGACTTCGTGCTGGTCAACGAAACCTATCGCTATCGCATCACCCGCTACTGGCTGAGCGGCGAGAAGGCCGGCACCCATGACGTGTTCATCGACAACCTGCCGGGCCTTCCGGACAACCTGCAAGGTGATCACCAAGGCACCTTCTGGGTCGCCCTGCCCACCCCGCGCAAGTCCGATGCCGACTTCCTCCATACCCAGCCCTGGCTGAAGGCGCAGATCGCCAAGCTGCCGCGCATGTTCTGGCCCAAACCGGTGTCCTACGGTTTCGCTATCCAACTGAACGAGAAGGGCGAGATCGTCCATAGCCTGCACGACACCAGCGGCACCCACCTGCGCATGGTGACGTCGGTCAAGCCGGTGGGGGACTACCTGTATTTCGGCAGCCTCGACAATGACCGGATCGGGAAATTGAAGATTCGTTGAACACCGAGGCGAGCCTTGCACTGCTTGGCGAATGAAATGGCTATGTCTGCATTGCATATTGCAAGCAGCTGCATTGCCCGTAGGAGCTGGCTTGCCAGCGAATGACCCCGTTTCGCTGGCGAGCCAGCTCCTACAAGGTTCGCGCCGGAGGTGGATAAGAAGTCACCCCGTCAGGATTCGTGGCGTCACCGAGCTGCTGCCCCAGCAACCCCTCCATCCGCTCGCGAGTCTCGGCCATCAGCTCACCGAGCCGCTCCGGGCCGTACCGGCTGGCATCGATGGGCTCGCCCACGTGCACTTCCACCTTCTGCCCAAGGTTCAGGCGGAAGGTGCGGGCCGGCAGCACGCGGTGGATGCCGCGGATGGACACGGGAATGATCACCGCATCGGTATCCAGCGCCAGATGGAAGCAGCCCTTCTTGAACTTCAGCAGACGGCCATCGGCGGATCGGGTGCCCTCGGGCGCAGCCCAGAGGACGATGCCGCTTTCCATCATCTGCCGAGCGGTGGCCAGATCAGCCAGGGCCTGGCGCCGGTTGTGCCGATCGATGGAGGGGAATTCCGCCGCACGCATGGCCGGGCCGAGGAAGGGAATGCGGAACAGTTCCTTCTTCGCCAGCATGCGGATCGACCCCGGCAGCGCGACGAAGCTGGCCGGAATGTCGTAATGGCTGGAATGGCTGCAAAGAACCAGATAGCGGCGGCCATCATTGAAATCAGGTATCGCGCCGTGCACCGACAGGTCCATGCGCACCAGGCGCAGAAGCAGGCGTGACATGGCACGGGTATAGCGGTCCACACAGGCGCGGTCGAGGCGCCCCAGCGGCGCGCGCATCAGCACAAGGCAGCAGTAGTAGAAGACCACCGAAAGAGTCCCCAGGATCACGCCCAGACGGCGGATCAGCGAGGCACGTTCACTCAGAATTTGCAGGCTTGGCATTTAGCTCTCCCATCTTCTCCCCGGGCGACTTCATGCGCGGGTGACCTTATGATGCCGATTGTCATCGTTTCGACACACTTGGCACGCCAGCCTCCTGACCAAACGCCTCCGCCACGGACCCGCCCCCATGGACAAGAAAGACCTGCAGATCATCGAACTCCTGCAGCAGGACGCCTCCATCTCCCTTGCGGAGCTCGCCGAAGCGGTGAATCTTTCCCCCACGCCCTGCTGGCGACGCCTGCAGAAACTGCGTGAGGACGGGGTAATCCGTAAACAGGTGACGCTCTGCGATGCCGAGCGGCTCAACCTAGGGGTCACGGTATTCGTCACTATCCGCACCAGCCGCCACAGCGACGACTGGACCCGACAATTCATCGAAGGCACCCGCGACATTCCCGAGATCGTCGAGATCTACCGCATGACCGGCGATGTCGACTACCTGCTGAAAATCGTGGTACCGGACATCAAGGGTTACGACGCGGTATATAAGCGCCTGATCCGCGTCGCGGACCTATCCGACGTCAGCTCCGGCTTCGCCATGGAAGTGATCAAGCACACCACGGCACTGCCGCTCGGCCACCTGGCGCTGTAGAACGAAGGTTGCCTTCCCGATCCGGATGCATGGCAGGAAATATTTTTCCAAATTCTCCTACTTTGTAGATTTATTTCCTACACAAAAACCTACTCTCGCAAATCAAAGCAAAGAATTTCCCCGCCCCCACCCGTAATCTTTCTTCCACTCCAGACGCCGCCATCGCCAGGCAGGCGCATACTTTTCGCTATCCGGAATCAGAGGAAACACCAGGTGGACGACCGCAAGCTGCACCTTGAAACACTCCTGGCCCATGAAGGTCGCGAACGGGGCCGGGTCGGCGGCACCGTCAATACACCGGTCTATCGCGCCTCCACGCTGCTCTTCCCCACCGTGGAAGCCCTGCACGCGCAGAGCGGCACCCTCAATACCTACGGACGCCATGGCAACCCCACCACCCGCTCCCTGGAACATGCCCTGGCGGGCCTGGAAGGCGCCTTCGGGGCAATGCTCACCCCCAGCGGCCTGAGCGCCCTTACCACCGCCCTGCTGGCGACCCTCAAGCCCGGCGACCACCTGCTGATGACCGATTCGGTGTACGACCCGACTCGCGCCTTCTGCGACGAAACCCTGAAGCGCTTCGGCATCGAGACCACCTACTACGACCCGCTGATCGGCGGCGGCATAGCCGAGCTGATCCGTCCGAATACCCGTGTGGTGTTCCTCGAATCTCCTGGCTCCCTGACCTTCGAGGTACAGGATGTGCCGGCCATAGCCGAGGTCGCCCATGCCCACGGTGCCCTGGTGATGCTCGACAACACCTGGGGCACCCCGGTGCACTTCGCTTCCTTCAAGCACGGCGTAGACATCTCCATCCACGCCGCCACCAAGTACATCGTCGGCCACTCGGACGTGCTGATGGGCGTAATCATGACCACCGAGGCGCTGTTCCCCCAGGTGCGCGGCTTCTACAAGCAGCTCGGCCTGTCGGTCAGCGCCGACGATGCCTACCTTGCCCTGCGCGGCCTGCGTACCCTGTCCACGCGCCTGGAACGCCACCAGCGCAACGCGGAAAAGGTCGCGCAGTGGCTGGCCGAGCAGCCGGAAGTGGAACGCATCCTCTATCCCGCCCTACCCGGCGCCCCCGGCCATGAGCTGTGGAAACGCGACTTCAGCGGCGCCTGCGGTCTCTTCGGAGTGATGTTAAAGGCGATGCCAGAGCAAGCCGTGCGCGCCATGCTCGACGGCATGAACCTGTTCGGCATGGGCTTCAGCTGGGGCGGCTTCGAGAGCCTCATCCTGCTGACCAATCCCAGCGCCCATCGCAGCGCGACGACCTGGAAGGCCGACGGCCCGCTGATACGCCTGCACATCGGCCTGGAGCATCCGGACGACCTGATCGCCGACCTTGACGCTGGCTTCCAGCGTCTTCGCGCCATCTGCCGTTGACCCCGCGGGCGGCGCGGGCTCCGCGCCGCCGCCAATAGCGCGCGACAGCCAGTGCGGGCGTCCTTATGATGCTTGCCACAACAATGGTCACGACAAGGAACCCGCCATGTCGCTCGCACAGCTCATCAGCCCTGCCCAACTCAGTGCCCGCCAGGATGAACCGGGCCTGATCATCCTCGACTGCCGCTTCTCCCTCGACGATCCGGCCTACGGCCAGCGCAGCTACAACGAGAGCCACATTCCCAAGGCCCGCTTCGCCGACCTGGAACGTGACCTTTCCAGCCCAGTGATCCGTGGCGTGACCGGCCGCCATCCGCTGCCGGACCCGACGGCTCTGGCCGGAAAACTGCGCGACTGGGGCATCGCTGCCGA
Source organism: Pseudomonas sp. JS3066 (assembly GCF_036328175.1). Lineage (NCBI taxonomy): Bacteria > Pseudomonadati > Pseudomonadota > Gammaproteobacteria > Pseudomonadales > Pseudomonadaceae > Pseudomonas > Pseudomonas sp. JS3066. Next base: position 1,418,963 of record NZ_CP143312.1, on the reverse strand, counting down.
CAGCACCATCGTGCTTTACGACGACGGCCCCGGCGCATTCGCCGCGCGCGCCTGGTGGCTACTGGCCTGGCTGGGCAAACGCGACGGCGTATTCCTCCTGGATGGCGGCCTCAAGGCCTGGCGAGATGCAGAACTGCCGCTGACCGCCGTAACACCAACGGCGCAGGCCGGCACTTTCTCCGGGCAACCCGACGCCAGCCTGCTGGTCGACGCCGACGACCTCCAGCAGCGCCTGGGCAATGCGAATCTGACCCTGCTGGACGCCCGCGCGCTACCCCGCTTCAAGGGAGAAGTGGAGCCCATCGACCCGGTCGCCGGCCATATTCCGGGCGCCCAGTGCGCCGCCTTCACCGATAACCTCGGCAGCGATGGTCGCTTCCTCCCGGCCGACGCCCTCAAGCAGCGCTTCGCCACCCTGATCGGTGATCGTCCACTGGACGAGTTGGTGGCCTATTGCGGCTCTGGCGTCACTGCCTGCCACAACCTCTTCGCCTTGAGCCTCGCCGGTTACCCTCTCGCACGGCTCTACGCCGGCTCCTGGAGCGAGTGGATCACTCAGCCTTCGCGGCCGCTGGCCACTGGCGAATAAGCCCTGAATGCCAGCGCACAAGGGACCTGGCGGCCCTTGTGCGCTGGATGTTTTTTAATCACAGGCAGCTATATAGACAATAACCAGAAGCCTGAAACAGTTTAAAAACAGGCCTTTACAGCAGGAATATCGCACTAGACTTCAAATCGAGCGGCTAACTCCGCTCCCGGTGGGGCTCTTTCCTAGAACGATGAGAAGCTGCCAAAACGCCCCGGCCCCGCCGGCACCTTTCGCGAGGGCCATATGGGAATTGCCGCCAGCGATCTCCGCCAGCATGTGATACGACCGACGCTGCTCTACCTGCAGCGCCCCTCCCCCACCGCCGAAAGCCTGCTGCTGGGCGCCGCCGCCTGCCAATCCGCCCTCGGCGCTGCCCTGGACTGCGGTGCGGGACGCGGCCTCTACCGCATCAGCGACGAACGCCACCAGCAACTCTGGGACCAGCACCTGGCCCATGACCCGGAACTCGCCAGCCAGGTACGCGGGTTGGCGAGCCAGCATGCCTTTCTCACCGCTCCGCACCTGGAACTGATCGTCAACCTGCGCTACGCCACTGCTATCGCCTGGATGCTGGTGGAATCGACCGTTCTAGTACTTCCCGCCGCAGATGACCTGATCGGCATGGCGATGATCTGGCGCCAGGTCTTCCAGCCCGACGGCAGTCCACGGGAGTTCATCGACGCCTGGCAGCGCCATGTCGGAGGGCTCTGCCAGGTCGCCTGATCATTGACCAACCAGTCAGGAACAAGCGTACCAAGCGCTCTGCACGATCGACGAAAATGCCATCGTTTTGCCTTTTGTTCGACAATCTTACAATACTTATTGCCGTACTTTTCCAAGCTGGCCAGGCCGGTGGATTCCTGTTAGCGTGCCGCCCTTTGCACGACCGATCAGGAGTTCACCGTGATAAGCAGAGTCCTCAAGACCGCCCTCGCCCTGGCCGTCAGCGCCGCTTCCAGCTACAGCCTGGCCGCTGGCTTCGCCCTCAACGAGCAAAGCGTGAGTGGCATGGGCACCGCCTTCGCCGGCCGTTCGTCCTCCGCCGACGACGCCACCACCGTGTACGGCAACCCCGCCGGCATGTCGCGCCTGAAGCGCGAGCAGGTCAGCGTCGGCGCCGCCGCCATCTTCGCGAAGACCGATATCGACGACGCTCGCGGTACTTTCGGTGGCAGCAACGATGGCGACATGGTTCCCACCGTGGGCGTTCCCATGGGCTATTACGTCAAGCCGATCGATGACAACTGGACCTTCGGCCTCGGCATGTACGTGCCCTTCGGCCTGATCACCGACTACGAAACCGGTTTCGCCGGCCGTTACTACGGCGACAAGAGCGAAGTGCGCGTGATCACCCTGCAGCCCACCGTCAGCTATCGCATCAACGACCAGCTGTCCGTCGGCTTCGGCCCCACCATCAACCGCATCGACGGCGAGCTGACCTCCTCCGTGCTCAACCCGCTGTCCCCGGGCCGCAACGACGGCCGCGTGAAGGTCAAGGGCGACGACACCGCGCTGGGCTTCAACGCTGGCATCCTCTTCGAGCTGGACCCGCGCACCCGCTTCGGCCTGACCTACCACTCCAAGGTGGACTACAAGCTGAAGGGCGACACCACCGTTTCCGGCAGTGGCCCGGTACTGGCCAGCTCCGCCGGCAAGTACGATGCCTCGTTGGACCTGGAGACCCCGGAATCGGTCGACTTCTCCGTCACCCACGACCTGAACGACGCCTGGACCCTCTACGCCGGCAGCACCTGGACCCGCTGGAGCCGCCTGGAAGAAATCAAGGTGGATAACGAGGGGGTTCGCGGACTGCTGGCACCGGCCCTCGGCACCATCACCGAAGAGCAGGACTGGCGTGATACCTGGTCCTACGCCGTAGGTGCGGCCTACAAGCTGAACCAGCAGTGGACCCTCCGTGCAGGTCTCGCCTACGACCAGTCCCCGGCCCGCAATGAGCACCGCTCGCCGCGCATCCCGACCAATGATCGCAAGATCTTCAGCCTGGGCGCCGCCTGGAGCCCCAACGACGACGTGACCGTCGACGTGGCCTACTCCTACCTGAAGGAAGATGACGCCGACATCAATCAGGTCAGCGCCTCCAAAGGGGCCTATCGCGCCACCTTCCAGAACAGTGCCCACGGCCTGGGTGCGCAGTTGACCTACCGCTTCTAAGCAGGAATCAGCGCCACAAAAAAGCCCGGACTTGTCCGGGCTTTTTTCATGGTTCGCCAATCACGGCCGGCTTGCCAACGCCTGCTCCACGGCCTTCAGCAGATCAGGGTCGTCGGGCTTGGTCAGGCTGGAGAAGTGCGCAATCACCTTGCCCTGGCGATCCACCACGTACTTGTAGAAGTTCCAGCGCGGTTTCTGCCCTGACTGGGCGATCAGTTCCTTGTAAAGCGGTGTCGCCTCGTCACCAGTGACGTGCTGCGGCTGGGTCATGGCGAACGTCACACCATAGTTGACGTAGCAGACCTTGGCGGTTTCCTCGGTACTGGCGGCTTCTTGCTTGAAGTCGTCCGAAGGCACGCCGAGCACTTCCAGCCCCTGGTCCTTATAGCGCTTGTAGAGCGCTTCAAGCCCTTTGAACTGCGGGGTGAAACCGCAGTGACTGGCGGTGTTGACGATCACCAGCGGCTTGCCGGCGAAGCGCTGGCAAAGGTCGATGGTGTTCTTGGAACGAAGTTGCGGCAGCTCGTGCTGCAGCAGCGAAGGACATTCGGCAGCCATGGCCTGGCCGCCGAGCAAGGCAAGCGACAGGAAGAGGATGGGCGAGGCTTTCATGGCGGACTCCGGCGCAGGTCGATTGATCCGCTTAAGCTACTGCCAAGTGCAGCGCCTAGCAATTGAAGCCCAGCTGCATCAACGCCAGCCCACCCTGCTCCCAGCCCCACCAGCCCAAGGCCAGCAGCGAGCCCGCGAGCAGGGCGCCAAGTGCCCAGCCCAGGTACAGGCTCATGCGGCCCCGGCGGGTTGAAGGCGCGCCACCGGCTGTTCGCGCACCGGCCAGTTCAGCACGGCGGCCAGCAGGCTGAGGAAGATGGAAATCTGCCATACCAGTTCATAACTGCCCGTGTGGTCATAGAGGTAGCCACCCAGCCAACCGCCGAGGAAGGCGCCGAGCTGGTGGAACAGGAAGACGATACCACCGAGCATGGACAGGTTGCGCACGCCGAAGAGGGTCGCGACCGTGCCATTGGTCAGGGGGACTGTAGACAGCCACAACAACCCCATGGCCATACCGAAGGCATAGGCGCTCCAAATGCTCAGCGGCGAATAGACGAACGCCACGATCACCACGCCACGCAGCAGGTAAAGCCCGGTAAGCAGCTTCGGTTTGGCGTGACGGCCTCCCAGCCAGCCGGCGATGTAAGTGCCGAACACGTTGAACAGCCCTACCAGCGCCAGCACCGTGGTGCCCACCGAAGCTGGCAAGTGTTGGTCAACCAGGTAGGCCGGCAGATGCACGCCGATGAATACCACCTGGAAGCCACAGACAAAGAAACCGAGGGCCAACAGCCAGAAACCGCTATGCGATGTCGCCTCGCGCAGGGCTTCGCCCAAGCTCTGTTCATGGGCCTGGGGCGGCGGCGGATTGTCCTTGAGTAGCCCTACCAGCGGCACGATCAGCGCCACCAGCAGGCCCAGCGCCAACAGCGCGGACGACCAGCCTAGCCAGCCGATCAACCCGAGGGTGCCGGGCAGCATGGCGAACTGGCCGAAGGAGCCGGCGGCTGCGGCGATGCCCATCGCCATGCTGCGCTTATCCACAGGCACGGCGCGCCCTACCACGCCGAGAATCACCGAGAAGGAGGTGCCCGACAGGCCGATACCGATGAGCAGACCGGCACTGAACGACAGCGACAGGGCCGAATCGGCGAACCCCATCAGCACCAGGCCCAAGGCATAGAGCACGCCGCCCACGATCACCGTCTTCGCCGCGCCGAAGCGGTCGGCCAGAGCCCCGGTGAAGGGCTGCGCCAGACCCCAGATCAGGTTCTGCAGGGCGATGGCGAAGGCGAATACCTCGCGGCCCCAGCCGAACTCGCTGCTCATCGGCGCCAGGAACAGGCCAAAGCCATGCCGAATGCCCAGGGAAAGCGCCAGGATCAGTGACGCCCCAAGAAGAACCCAGCCACTCGTACGCCATACCGATGTCATAGAAAATCCTTTACGGGTACATACCCGCTTTCCATCGAAAGAATCAGCTGATGTGTTCCAGATCATCCAGCAGCGCCATCAGCGCCGCTCGCTTCTCCAGTCCTATGCGTTGCCCCAGTTGCACCTGTACCTGTTCCCAGGCCCGCAGCGCTTCATCGAGCCTGGCGTGCCCGGCAGCGGTTAGCGAAACCAGACGATTGCGCTGGTCCTCACCGCCCTCCAACTGCACCAGCCCCTTGCCTTCAAGCACCTTCAGATTGCGCCCGAGGGTGCTGCGATCCAGACCCAGGGCTTCCGCCAGGCTGGTGATGCTGGGCTGATCCAGCCGCGCCAGGTTCTTCAACAGCGAATACTGGGCGACGTTCACCCCAACGCCCTCGAGAGCATCGTCGTAGAGCCGGGTCACGCTTCGCGTGACGCGGCGCAGCTTGGTACAGAGGCATTGGGTCGGCAACATGGGATACGTGTATATACCCGCAACTGCCTGATCGTCAATCCAAGCCTGCCGTTCGACGCCCGCTGGCCGAAGGTGATTGTCCCAATTGCCAGAGGCTGTCGTAGCCGCTGCCAAGGATCTCGCGTGGCCTGCCCCGTATAAACCGGGCCATCAACGCACGCCGAGGTCACCATGCCCAGCTACAAAGCCCCGCTGCGCGACACGCGCTTCCTGCTCAACGAAGTCTTCGACTTTCCCGCCCACTACCGCGCCCTGGCCAATGGCGGCGAAGCGACCCCTGACATGGTCGACGCCATCCTCGGCGAATGCGCACGGCTCTGCGAAGAAGTGATCGCCCCGCTCTACCACAGCGGCGACGAGGAAGGTTGCCACCTGGAAAACGGCGAGGTACGCACACCCAAGGGTTTCAAGGAAGCCTACGACGCCTATGTCGCCGGCGGCTGGCAAGGCCTGTCGCACCCGGTGGAATACGGCGGCCAGGGCTTGCCGATGAGCCTTGGTGCTCTTAAGCAGGAAATGCTCGGCACCGCCAACTGGCCGTTCTCCATGTATCCGGGCCTCTCCCTCGGCGCCATGAACACCCTGATGCAGCACGGCACCGAGGAACAGAGAAGGACCTACCTGGTGCCTCTCACCGAAGGCCGCTGGGGCGGCACCATGTGCCTGACCGAGCCCCAGTGCGGCACCGACCTTGGCCAGGTGAAGACCCGCGCCGATGCCAATCCCGACGGCAGCTATTCCCTGACCGGCACCAAGATCTTCATCTCCTCGGGCGAGCACGACCTCACCGAGAACATCGTGCACATCGTGCTCGCCCGACTGCCGGATGCGCCGAAAGGTACGCGCGGCATCTCCCTGTTCATCGTGCCCAAGTTCCTTCCCGGCACCGATGGCGGCCTGGGCGAGCGCAACGGGGTGAGCTGCGGGGCGCTGGAGAAGAAAATGGGCATCAAGGCCTCCAGCACCTGCGTGATGAACTTCGACGGTGCCACCGGCTTTCTCATCGGTCCAGCGAACAAGGGCCTCGAATGTATGTTCACCTTCATGAACAGCGCCCGTATCGGGACTGCCATCCAGGGCGTGGCCACCGCGGAACTGGCCTATCAGGGAGCCCTCGCCTACGCCCGCGAACGCCGCTCCATGCGCGCCCTGTCCGGCACCAAGGAACCCGACTCCGTCGCCGACCCACTGATGGTCCACGGCGACGTACGACGCATGCTACTGACCCAGAAAGCCGTGGCCGAAGGTGGCCGTGCGCTGGTCTACCTCGCTACCCAGTACGCCGACCGCATGATCGAAGGCATCCTGCACAAGGACGAACGGCAGTACGCCCACTGGGATGACAAACTCGGTTTCCTCACGCCGATTCTCAAGGGCTGCCTGACCGAGCTGGGCCTGGAAAGCGCCAACCTCGGCATGCAGGTGTTCGGCGGCCATGGCTACATCCGAGAACACGGTATGGAGCAGATCGTCCGCGACGCCCGAATTGCCACCCTCTACGAGGGCACCACCGGCATCCAGGCCCTTGACCTGCTGGGCCGCAAGGTGCTGCTGATGACCCAAGGCAAGGCCGTGCGTGACTTCACAGGCGAGCTCGCCCGTTTCGCCATCGAACTGCTGAAGACCGAACCCGCCATGCGCGGACGAGCCCTGGTGCTGCTCAGGATGGCCGCGCAATGGAACTGGCTGACCCTGCGCATCGCCCTGCGCGCCCGCAAGGACCGCGACCTGGTGAGCACCGCCAGCCACGACTTCCTGATGTACTCCGGCTACGCCGCCCTGGCCTATGCCTGGGCCCTGCAAGAGCGCGCGGCCCGCGTGCGGCTGCGCGAAGGTGGCGCGGACTCCGCCGAGTTCTACCGCGCCAAACTGGCCACCAGCGACTTCTACTTCGCCCGCCTGCTACCTCGCGCAAAAGGGCACGCGACGGCCATGCTGAAGCCGACTGGGACGGTGATGGGACTGGCGGGCGAGCATTTTGTATTTGAGTGAGATCGGGGGAATCGCGGGGAATTTTCGGAAGGCAACGAAGCTGATTGCATAGAAGATCGAGCCTTTCCACATCAGAGGAAAGGCCATGGAAAGGCTCGAGTTTGCCAGGCGGCTTCGGGTAGAACAGACGGATGCGGAGCAGCGGCTTTGGCAGCATCTGCGCGCAAAGCGGTTACTCGGAATGGAGTTTCGGCGGCAGAAACCCATTGGACCCTACATCGTCGAATTCATCTGCCAGGAACGGATGCTGGTGATTGAAGTGGACGGCGGGCAGCACCCGGAAAGTAAGTCCAATGAAGCGCGAGACACCTGGTTCGTCGTGCGGGTATTCCGGGTCCTGCGGTTCTGGAACCACGAAGTGCTGCAGGAAACTGAAGCCGTGCTCGAAGCCATCCGATTGGCAGCGGAGGAAGCATTTCCCGGCAATCCCCTCTCCCCCGGCCCCTCTCCTCTTCAGGGAGAGGGGCCGGGGGAGAGGGCAGATCAGGCGAACAACGCCACCCCCACCAACACCCCCACCTCCACCAACTCCACCATCGCTCCCGCCGTATCCCCGGTCGTGCCACCCAGGCGTTGCATGAACCGCCCGCGCAGCCAGCCAAACAGCGCCAGCGCCGCCACCAGGGCGATCCAGGCGGGCCAGCCCAGCAGCAGAATCAGTGCCCCCTGAACCGCCAACCACATCGGCAATTCGCGGCGCGGGAGATGTTCGGCAATCGCCTGTCCCAGGCCGCCGGGACGGACGTAAGGGGTGGTAAGGAACAGCAGGGGCAACATCCCTCGCGCCAGCCAGGGCGCCAGCAACAGGGGCAGCCATTGCCCTGCCTGCAACAGGGCCGTCAATGCAGCGAACTTGAGCAGCAGCACCACCACCAGCACCACCACCGCGATCGGCCCGCTGCGTGGGTCCTTCATGATCGTCAGGGTGCGTTCGCGGTCGCCGTAGCCACCTACCCAGGCATCGGCCGTGTCCGCCAATCCGTCCAGATGCAGGCCGCCCGACAATCCGATCCAGAGTGCCAGCAACAGGGCCGCCGACAACAGCGGCGGATGCCCGTCCAGCAGCCAGGCACCGCCCAACAGCAGTGCGCCGAGCAGCAATCCGACCGGGGGATACCAGAGCAGCGACCGGCCGATCTGCGCCGGCTCCGGCATACCCGGCAGACGCACGGGCAGACGGGTGAGGAATTGCAGGGCGATCAGCAGGGGCGTCATGGGCGCTCCCGCAGACCGTGTACGTCGAAGGTCAGGCGGAACAGCTCGCCATGGGCCACTTCCACCTGCATCAACCCGGTGCGCGGCAACTGCCGGGCGCGGGCCACCAGGATGCGGATCACACCGCCATGGGTGACCAGCAGCACCCGCTTTCCGGCGAAGCGCTCCAGCAGACGCTCACCGGCAGCCAGCACCCGAACCTCGAAGTCCAGCAGGGTTTCACCGTCCGGCGGGGTGAAGCTATAGGGGTCATTCCAGAACTGGCCAAGCCCCTCGGCGTGATCCTCCATCAATTCGGCGGCGCTGCGGCCTTCCCATTGACCGAAGTGCAGTTCGCGCAGGTCGGAATCGAAATGCAGCGGCAGGCCAAGCTGCAGCTCCAGCTCGCAGGCGAACGCGGCGCAACGTTGCAGGGGCGAACTCACCAGCACGTCCCATGGCCCGGCGCCGACGATGCCCGCGCGCATCTGCGTCCAGCCTTTGTCGGTCAGGGCGTCGTCGAGGCTGCCACGAAAGCCGCCGCCCCGTTCGGTTTCACCATGCCTCAGGAGGTCGAGCTTCATTCCGGCCGGTCCGAAACCGAAGCTTCGGCGAAGGTCGCCATGCCGCCATGGAGTTCGCAGGCCAGGCGCAATAGCGGCAGTGCGATGGCGGCCCCGCTGCCTTCGCCCAGGCGCAGGCCCAGGTCCAGTAGCGGCTGAGCCTCCAGTGCCTCGAGCACGGCGACGTGACCCGGCTCGGCGGAACGATGGGAGAACAGAAGCCACTCGCGACAGGCGGGGTTCAGGCGCACGGCGCATAGCGCCGCCACGCTGCAGATGAAGCCGTCCACCAACGCCGGCAGGCCCAGCTGGGCGCAGGCGAGGTAGGCGCCGGTCAGCGCCGCTACTTCGAAGCCGCCGAGGCGGCGCAGGGTTTCCTGCGGGCTGTCGCAGCCTTCGCGATGCAACGCCAGGGCATGTTCGATGACCTGGATCTTGTGGGCCACTCCCTTGCCGTCGAGACCGGTGCCTGGGCCAGCCATCGCGGTGGCGGGCAGGTCCAGCAGGGCACAGGCCAGGGCGCTGGCGGTGGTGGTGTTGCCGATGCCCATTTCGCCGCCGACGTAAAGATCGGCGCTCGCGCCCAAGGCGCGCTCGACGCTGGAGCGGCCGGCTTGCAGGGCGATCAGGCACTGGGCGGCGGTCATTGCCGGTTCGCGGGCGAAATTCGCGGTGCCGGCGCCCACGTGCAGGTGCAGCACACCCGGCAGGGGTTCCAATGGCAACGCTGTGCCCAGGTCCACCAGTTCCAGGGTTGCGCCGAGGCTTTTGGCCAGCACGCTGATGGCGGCACCGCCGCGGACGAAGTTGCGCAGCATCTCGCCGGTCACCGCCTGTGGATAGGCGGACACGCCCTCTTCCACCACGCCGTGGTCACCGGCGAAGACCGCGAACCAGGGGCGATCGATGCACGGCCGCTCGCGCCCTTGTTGGGCGGCGAGCGTGATGGTGAGGTCCTCGAGTTGACCGAGGGCGCCACGGGGCTTGGTCAGCTGATCCTGCCGGGCCTGGGCCTTGGCACGAGCGATGGGATCGAGGGGCTGGCAGGGGGCCTGCCACCAGTGCAGCGGAGTCATAGGGAATCTCCCTTGAGGATCATGGGCAAGCCGGCGACGGTGAAGATCACCCGTTCGCTGCGTTCGGCCAGGGCCTGGTGCAGCCAGCCGGCCTCGTCGACATAGCGACGGGTCAGCTCGCCCAGGGGCACGACGCCCAGGCCGGTTTCATTGCTTACCAGCAGCACGCGACCGGGAAGCCCGGCGATGCAACCGAGCAGCGCTTCGCGCTCTTCGTCCAGCCGCGCCGGATCGTCCAGCATGAGCAGGTTGGTCAGCCAGAGCGTCAGGCAGTCAACCAGCAGGCAGGTATCGTCGGCGGCGCTCTCGCGCAGCACTCGAGCGAGTTGCGACGGTTCTTCCACCAGCCCCCAGTGCTCCGGACGGCGGGCACGATGATGGGCGACACGCGCGCTCATCTCGCCGTCCAGCGGCTGGCTGGTGGCGATATAAATGACCTTGAGGCCGCTTTCAGCAGCGAGCTTTTCCGCCAACCGGCTTTTGCCGGAGCGGGCACCGCCGAGGATGAGTTCAAGCATCGTTAAACCTCGTCGTTCGTGGGGCTGGCCCTGGATAGGGAGCACGGCCGTAGGAGCCTGCTTGCTGGCGAAGGTTGCGCCGAAGGTCCGCCAGCAAGCTGGCTCCTACAGGGACAATCCGCACAGTAATTGCAGCCTCCGCGTATCCAGGTGCTGCTCTACCAGGTCTGCCAGGCGTTCGATATCGCGCTCGCGTAGTGCGTTGTAGTCCACCGCCTGGACAGCGGCGAGACCGGCCCAGCGCAGGATGGCGGCACTGGCGGCGGAGGATTCGAACAACCCGTGCAGGTAGGTGCCCATGATCTGGCCGTCGACACTGCGGGCGCCATCGGTGCGGCCGTCGTCCAACACCACCATGGGGTTTTCCAGGCCAACGCCGGTGGTGACGCCAGCGTGGATCTCGTAGCCGCTCACCGCCGCGTCTTCCAGGCGGAGGGTGCCAGAGACATTGCGTAGCTGCTTCTCCGGCTCCAGCACCGTGTCGATGTCCAGCAACCCAAGGCCGACGCTCTCCCCTGCCGGACCTTCCAGGGCGTGAGGGTCGACGATGGTGCGTCCGAGCATTTGGAAACCGCCGCAGATTCCGAGCACCTTGCCGCCATAGCGCAAGTGACGTTGCAGCGCCTGATCCCAGCCGTGCTCGCGCAGCCGTGCAAGGTCGGCACGCACGCTCTTCGAGCCGGGAAGGATGATCAGGTCTGCTGGCGGAATGGGCTGGCCGGGGGCGACGAAGGTGAGCTGTAACTGTGGGTGCAATCGCAGCGGATCGAAGTCCGTGTGGTTGCTGATGCGCGGCAACACCGGCACCGCAACCCGCAGCACATCGCCAGTCTTGGCGGACTGCCGCTGGTCGATGGCGTCCTCGGCTTCCAGGTGGAAGTCGGTGAGGTAGGGCAGAACGCCGAGCACCGGCTTGCCGGTGCGTTGCTCCAGCCAGTCCAGGCCCGGCTCGAGGAGGGCGATATCACCCCGGAAGCGGTTGATGACGAAGCCCTTCACCCGCGCCTGTTCGCTTTCCGACAGCAGCTCCAGGGTGCCCACCAGATGGGCGAACACGCCACCACGATCGATGTCGGCTACCAGAATCACCGGGCAGTCGACCGCTTCGGCAAAGCCCATGTTGGCAATGTCGTTGGCGCGCAGATTGATCTCCGCCGGGGAGCCGGCACCCTCGACCATCACCACGGAATACTGGCTGCTCAGGCGCTGGTGGGACTCAAGCACCGCTGCCATCGCGACCTTCTTGTAGTCGTGATAAGCGACCGCATTCATGCTGGTGACGGCGCGGCCATGGATGATCACCTGGGCGCCAATATCGGTATTGGGCTTGAGCAGCACCGGGTTCATGTCGGTATGCGGCGCCAATCCGCAGGCCAGGGCCTGCACCGCCTGGGCACGACCGATTTCGCCACCGTCGGCGGTCACCGCGCTGTTCAGCGCCATGTTTTGCGGCTTGAAGGGCACCACCGCGATGCCCCGGCGCTTGAGCCAGCGGCACAAGGCCGTCACCAGGGTGCTCTTGCCCGCATCGGACGTGGTGCCCTGCACCATCAGGGTCGTCATGGGCGCTCCTTGGAAAAATCTGTCAGAGCCCGGCCGAGGCGTGCCCAGCCGGCTTCGTCCGGCGGCAGACCAAAGCGCAAGCTGGGTGGCGAGGTGAAAAGCCGGGTAAGAATGCCGCGAGCGGCGAGAAATTCGTGCAGGGCCAAAGCGTCGTCGCGGAGCAGGCGCTGGAACAACGCGGTGCCGCCAGCGGGAGGCAGGCCGCAATCACGCAACAACGTTTCCAGACGCAAACCATCGCGCAGCAAGGTTTGCCGCTGAACCGTTTGTCCCGCTTCATCTTGCAACAGCGCCTTGGCCAGGGCCCGGGCCGGACCGCTGACCGCCCAGGGGCCGAGCCATTCGTTGAGTCGATCCAGCAACGCTGTTTCGGCCAGGACGAAGCCCAGGCGGATTCCCGCCAGGCCGAAGAACTTGCCAAAGGAACGCAGCACCACCAGCCCCGGCAACGGGCAATGACTCGCCAGGCTCTGCTGCGGCGTGCAGTCCATGAAGGCTTCGTCCACCAGCAGCCAGCCGCCCCGCTCGGCAAGACGAGCGCGCCAGCCCAGCAGGGTTTGCGGCGTCAGTCGCTCGCCAGTGGGGTTGTTCGGGTTGACCACCAGCACCACGTCGAAACGTTCCAGCTCACGCTCGGCGGTTTGCGCATCCAGCGCCTCCAGTTCGTGACCCTCACGGCGCCAGGCATGGGCATGCTCGGCATAGCAAGGCGAGATCACCCCTACCCGGCTGCGCTCACGGAGGCGCGGCAATGCCTGGATCGCGGCCTGGGAACCGGCCACCGGCAGTAGCGACTCGCAGCCGTAGTAACGCCGGGCCGCGTCTTCCAGGCCGTCCTCCAGCTCGGGCAGACGCGCCCAGGCCGCGACCGGAATGGCCGGCAATTCCCAACCATAGGGGGCGATGCCGGTGGAAAGATCGAGCCAGCCCGCTTCGGCAATTCCGTAACGCCGCGCCGCCGCGCGAAGTCGTCCGCCATGTTCAAGCAAGGAGCCAGCCTCCGATGATCAGCACCACAAGCCAGAGCAACACGCCCTGGCGCACCAGGTCCATGGCGCGGCGGATATCCTCGGCGCGGGCCTGCGGACCTTCACCCAGCACCGGGCGCTCATGCAGCTCGCCGTGATAGACCGCCGGGCCACCCAGGGCTACGCCCAGAGCGCCCGCGCCGGCAGCCATCACCGGGCCGGCGTTGGGACTGTCCCACTGCGGGGCCTGCCGGCGCCAGCAGCGCAGAGCCAGTGCCGTCTTGCCGAGCAGGGCGTAGGTCAGCGCCACCAGCCGCGCCGGGATGTAATTGAGGACGTCGTCGATGCGCGCTGCCGCCCAGCCAAAGCGCTCGAAGCGTGCATTGCGGTAGCCCCACATGGCATCCAGTGTGTTGGACAGACGATAGAGCACCACGCCCGGCGCACCGGCGACCGCGAACCAGAACAGCGCGGCAAACACGGCATCGCTACCGTTCTCCAGCACCGACTCGGTAGCGGCGCGGGCCACGGCCCCTTCGTCCAGCTCGCGGGTTTCGCGACTGACCATGTAGCCGACGCACTTGCGTGCTTCCGGCAAGTCCCCCGCTTGCAGTGCGTTGGCTACCGGCTCTGCGTGCTCGTTGAGGCTGCGCAGGCCAATGGCGGCGTAGAGCGCAATGACGCCCACCAGCCAACCGATATAGGGCAGTTCCGAAAGCAGCCAGGCAGCGAAGGTCAGCGGCAACACGGCAAGTACCCAGGCACTCACGCCATGACTGCGCCAGCCACGCCCGCCCGTGTTGAAGCGTTGCTCCAGGCGGTTGGCGAGCCTGCCGAAGGCCACCAGCGGGTGCCAGCCCCTGGGCTCACCGAACAGGGCATCCAGCGCCACGGCGCCGAGCGTGAGGAAACCCAGGCTCATGGGCGCTCCCCCCACTGGTTCTCGAATACCAGATCCGCCAGCGGACGTGGCTTGGCCCAGCCCTCGAGCGCAAGCATGGGGGCCGGATAAAACGCATTCACCGGGCCAAGGCAAAGCACCGCAACAGGCTTGCTGCCCGCCGGCATGCCCAGCAGTTCGGCGAGGGCATCCGGCTCGAACAGCGACACCCAGCCCATTCCCAGGCCTTCGGCGCGGGCCGCCAGCCAGAGGTTCTGGATGGCGCAGGAAAGCGAGGCCAGGTCCATCTCCGGCAGGGTTCGACGGCCGAACACGTGAGCCTCGCGGCCGTCCATCAGCGCCGCCACCAGCAGTTCGGCGCAATTGCGTATGCCTTCCACCTTGAGCCGCATGAACTCGTCGGAGCGCTCGCCCAGGGCCTCGGCCGTGCGCACCCGCTCCGCCTCCACCAGGGCATGGATGCGCTCCCGCAGTTCACTGGAGGTGACGCGGATGAAGCGCCAGGGCTGCATCAGCCCGACACTGGGAGCCTGGTGGGCGGCCTCTAGCAAATGCGCCAGCAGTTCGGGCGCCACTTCGCCGCCGCTGAAGTGGCGCATGTCACGGCGCTCGGCGATGGCGCGATAGACCGCCGCGCGCTCTTCCGGGCTGAAGGCGTGTTCGCTCATGGTCTGAACAGCTCCGCCGCCGCCCTTGGGTTGGACGGCAGGTAGAAGTGAATGTACGAGGCGGTGAGTCTTGCGCTGCGGAACACGGCTTCTGCCACCGGTTTGTCGTTCGGACAGAGGCCGCGAACCAGGGGCTCCAGGGTGGAATCCAGCAAGGAGTGATGGAAGGTGTGTCCACGCAGGTTGCCTTCCGGCAGGGGCGCTTCCTGCAGAGCCAGGGCCGCCAGGCGTTTCTGCAGGGTGGCGCGGCCGGGCAGCAGGCCAACCAGCTCGGCGCATTCACCTCCTGCGTCGGTCAGGGCGTCCAGCAGGTAAAGCATGCCGCCGCATTCGGCGAGGATCGGTTTGCCAGCGCCGTGGTGCGCGCGGATGGCCTCAGCCATGGCGCGGTTACCCTCCAGCTGGCGCAAATGCAGCTCGGGGTAGCCGCCCGGCAGGTACAGGCTGTCCACCTCGGGCAGGCACTCATCGGCCAGTGGCGAGAAGTACACCAGTTCGGCGCCAAGCTGCTGCAGCAGGTCGAGGTTGGCCTGGTAGAGGAAAGCAAAGGAGGTATCCCGCGCGATGCCGATACGCACGCCGGCCAGTTCCTTGCCGAGCGACTGCAGTTCGGGTGCGGCGAAACTCACCGATGGCGGTAGCGCCACTTCTGCGCTGGCGGCCAGGGCGTCGGCGGCGGCGTCCAGGCGTGCATCCAGGTCGGCCAGTTCCTCGGCCTGCACCAGCCCCAGGTGGCGACTGGGCAGCTCCACATCCGCGCTGCGCGGCAGCGAGCCATACCAGCGAATCCAGTCCGGCAGGCTGTCGCGGATCAGGTCGCTGTGGCGCTGGCTGCCGACGCGATTACCGAGCACACCGGCAAAGGGCAGGTCCGGCTGGTAGGTGGCCAGGCCCACAGCCAGAGCACCGAAGGTCTGCGCCATGGCGGCACCATTGATCACGCCGAGTACCGGCACACCAAAATGGCGAGCCAGGTCGGCGGCGGACGGCGAGCCGTCGAACAGGCCCATCACGCCCTCGATGAGGATCAGATCAGCCTCTCCGGCAGCTTCCCAAAGCAGGCGGCGACTTTCCGCCTCGCCCACCATCCACAGGTCCAACTGGTAGACCGGTGCGCCGGACGCGCGGGCGAGGATCATCGGGTCGAGAAAGTCCGGCCCGCACTTGAACACCCGCACCCGCTTGCCCTCGCGGGCGTGCAGGCGAGCGAGCGCTGCGGTGACGGTGGTCTTGCCCTGGCCGGAGGCCGGGGCGGCGATCAGAAGTGCGGGGCAGCTCCGAGTGAGGTCAGACATGGCAAAACCTCTCCCCTTCCCTCTCCCTGAATAGAGAGGGGGTAAAAACAGTGGCAGTGCCTGACATCAGAACTCCACACCCTTCTGGGCTTTCACACCGGACTTGAAGGCGTGCTTGACCAGAGTCATTTCGGTAACGGTGTCGGCGGCGTCGATCAGGCCCTGGGGCGCGCCCCGGCCGGTGGCGACGACATGCTGGTGTTCGGGGCGGGACTCGATGTCGCGCAACACGTCGTCCAGCTCCAGGTAGCCATGCTTGAGGGCGATGTTCAGCTCATCCAGTACCACCAGGCCGATCTGCGGGTCGTCCATCAGTCCGCGCGCGACCGTCCAGGCGGCGCGCGCCTTCTCGATATCACGCTGGCGATCCTGGGTATCCCAGGTGTAGCCCTCGCCCATCACGTGGTAGCTGACTTCTTCTGGGAAACGACGGAAGAAATTCTCTTCACCGGTGGACATACCGCCCTTGATGAATTGCACCACGCCCACCTTGAGGCCGTGGCCGAGGGCACGGGCGACCATGCCGAATGCCGAACTGCTCTTGCCCTTGCCGTTGCCGGTGTGCACCAGCAGCAGGCCGTACTCGTCCTGGGCCTGGGCGATCTTTTCGTCGACCACGGCCTTCTTGCGTTGCATGCGCGCCTTGTGGCGGGCGTCGCGGTCTGCGGATTCGGTCATCGTGAGTACCTCGTCACAGGGCTTGATAGCGGACGGTGAAGTAAACAGCTTGCCCCGGCTGGTTGTAGTCCAGCGCGGTTTCGTAGTCGGCATCCAGCAGGTTGGTCACCTTGGCCTGCAGGCGCCACTCCTCGGTCAGCCAGTACTCACCGCGCAGGTCGACGGTGGCGTAGCCGGCCAGGTGATCGTTGTTTTCAACGTCGTCGAAACGCCGCTCTTCGGCATGCAGGGTCGCGCCGAGGCCGAAGCGCCCAATGCGGCGATCGAGGTCAAGATTGAAGACCTCTGGTGCACGACGCGGCACATCATTACCAGACTTGGCACCGGACTCGCGATTCTGCGGGTCGAGAAAGGTGGCGTTGACGTTCCAGTCCCACCCCAGCCACAGGCCACCCAATACCAGTTCCAGGCCATCGATGCGCGCTTTGCCAATGTTGCTCGGGCCTCTGATCGTGCTGTCGTACGCGATCAGATCATCGACATTGTTGCGAAAGAGGTTGGCCGACCAATGACCCCAGCCATGCCGCCCAGCAAGACCGGCTTCGAAGCTTTCCGAGGTTTCAGCATCTAAGTTCGGATTACCGTAGCCGGGGTAGTACAACTCATTGAAGCTGGGCGCCTTGAATGCGGTGCCGTAGCTCAGGCTGAAATGCACCTCTTCGGTTAGCGCATAACCCCAGGCGGCATTACCGGTGTCGTGGGTGCCGAACTGCTCGTTGTCATCGCGGCGTAGGCTGAGCTGCCAGTCCTGGCGCCCGTGTTCGCCCAGATACTGGGCAAACCAGCCTCTGTTCAGTCGCGAGTCTCTGCCAAAAGTCTTAGTGCTGCTGACTTGCTCATGCTGCCAATCCACGCCCGCCGTCAGGACATGGCCATCGGCGAGCGTGAAATCGTTCAGCCACGCCGCACTGTCGCGGCGTGTATCGATACGAGTATCAAAGGCCCCATCGCGATAATCCTTGGACTTGTCATCGTTCCGGCCGACTTGAAGCGTGACGGTCCAGGGCTCAAGCGGCGAGTACCGAGCCCGACCGCCGAGCACAGTCTGCTCCACATCAGAATTGGAGCGAAAACCGACTCTGCGGACGGTATCAGAATCGTCGTCGATTTCGTCGTAGATTCCGTCGTAATCGTTGTGCGCCTGGGCCCTCAGCGCTGTGCCATCCAGCTCTAGACCATTATCGAATCGATAGCTCGCGCGTAGGTTGCCGGAGATGTTCCGGTACCCATCGCTGTCGGGCTCGTAGATGGTGGGATCGAATCTTTCCGGTTTCTTGGCGTTGATGCCGTCGGTGTCCTGGCTGCTAACGCCGAGGCTGTACCAGGCTTTGCCATCGCCACCGGACACGCCGGCGCTGCCTTGGTAACTGTCATGGGTGCCATAGCCGGCGGAGAACCAAGGTTTGGACCCTTCCTTGCCGCCTTTGCGGGTGAAGATCTGGATCACGCCACCAATGGCTTCGGAGCCATAAAGGCTGGAGCGCGGCCCACGGACGACTTCGATTCGTTCGATCAGCTCGACAGGCAGGTCCTGGAAGGCCGTCAGGCCGGCGCTGACCGAGCCCACCTTGACGCCATCGATCATCACCAGCACGTGGTCGGATTCGGTGCCGCGCATGAACAATGTGGTGTTCTTGCCAGGGCCACCGTTGTTGCTGAGGGTCACGCCCGGGACTTTTTGCAGCAGCTCAGGCACCGAACGCGCTTGGCTGCGCTCGATCTCTTCGCGGTCGATCACCGTACTGGCGGCCAGGCTGGCGCGCACCGGTCGTTCGCTACGGGTCGCGGTAACCACTTGCTCGTCCAGCGTCAGGGGCGCTGCAACCAGCAAGGGAGAAATGGAGGAACTGCCGAGCAGCGCAAGCGCCGCCGGCCTGATGAAAGGCTTGCGAATCAAGGTATGGATCTCCGTCGTGCCACCCGCGCGACATCTCTAAAGGGAACTGCATGCGGACGACTCCGCGATGCCCTGCTTGCGACAGGCCGGTCTCCGGGCTTGCGAGTGGAGCCGAAACTCCCGTGCCGCGCCTTCCCATGCCTGGGGCACAGTGGCCGATTGCGGCGTTCTACTCGCCTACCGTTGCGGGGGCAGCGCCGGATTCTTCGAAGGAATGGACCGGCTTCCCTGTTTCACCCCTTCAGCAATAGCCGAGGGGCACCTGAGGCAGCGGCGAAGGTTAGAGGGTGCGCGGGGTAGCGTCAAATGCTAGCGGACACGTGCCATTCAGTGCCTCGGATTGAAGCCGGCGGGTTTGGCGGCCAGCCAGTCGACGAAGGTGCGCAGGCGCTCGTCACCCATCAGGGCCTCCCGGCTGTTGTAGTTCAGGGCCAGCTCCTTCTCGCTGAACAGCTTGTGGATCTGGTTGTGGCAGGGCCTGCACACCCAGAGGGTGGCGGTGATGCGCTCGTTCTTCGCGTAGCGCTTTTGCACGTAGGGCTTGTCGTGCAGAGCCTTGGGGATCAGGTGATGACGGGTGAGCGCGGCAGCCCGGCCACACAACTCGCAGGCGTCGGGCTGGGGCGGCAGGCGGATCGGTTCGGGCATGCCCGTCAGCGCTTGCGGCAGAGCGTCAGGCCATCGCCCACGGGCAGCAGCGACAGGTCGATACGCTCATCCGTCTTCAAGGTCAGGTTCAGGGCCTGTATGGCACGAGTGTCGACGTCGTCCGGCTCGGACTCCAGCACGCGGCCACTCCAGAGTACGTTGTCAAAGAGGATCAGCCCGCCCTGGCGCACCAGGCGCAGGGCCTCGTCCAGATAGGCCGGATAGTTGGCCTTGTCGGCGTCGATGAAGATCAGGTCGAGGCTGCCATCTTCCAGGCTCGCCAGGGTATCCAGTGCCGGCGCCAAGCGAAGTTCGATGCGTTCGGCCAGCCCCGCCTCCTGCCAATAGCGACGAGCGATAGCGTTGTAGTCACCTGGCAGGTCGCAACAGATCATCCGGCCGTCAACGGGCAATTCCGCGGCCATGCACAGGGCGCTGTAACCCGTGAAAGTGCCCACTTCGAGAATGCAACGAGCGCCGGTGAGTTTGACCAGCAAGGCCATGAACTGGCCCTGCTCCGGCGCGATCTGCCAGCGCGCCATGGGCATGGCGGCGGTTTCGGCGCGCAGCCGCTGCAGCAGCGGCGTGTCCCGTAGCGAAACATCGAGGAGGTAGCCGTAAAGGGCGTCGTCGAGGTTCAGCGTGCGGTTGGTCATGACAACCTCAGTGGGATTGGGCCAGGCGTGGATCGAAGATTACGCGCTTGGCGCTGAGATAGCTGCGTTGCCAATAGCTGTTCGACAGGCTGTCCAGACGCACCGTTCCGCCCGTGCGCGGCGCGTGTACGAAGCGCCCCTCACCCACGTAGATGCCGGCATGGCTGACCTGCCCGCCGCCATTGGTGGCGAAGAACACCAGATCGCCGCTTTGCAATGCATTGAGGCTGATGCTGGGCGTACGCATGGAGATCAGTTCGCGCGTGGAGCGCGGCAGGGCGATGCCCGCGGCGTCGCGGTAGACGTAGCCGATCAGGCCACTGCAGTCGAAACCGCTGTCCGGGGTGTTGCCGCCCCAGCGATAGGGCGTGCCCACCAGGCCCAGGGCTCGGAACAGCACGTCTTCAGCCGCAGGGGAGAACTGCTGGGAGGGCGCGGCAATGACAGGAGGAGAGTAAGGCGGCGGCGCCTTGCTCGCACAAGCGGTGAGCAACGAGGCCAGGGCAAGAATGGCGAGGCGGTTCGGTGCGAGCATGGCAAGTCAGTCCTGACTTGAGGAATGCACGCTAATTTGCTGATCTCACAGTGATATTGCAAGAGAAAGCTACACACCCGAACAGAAAAAGTTCCCTGACCACACTCGGAAAGCGATTTTTTTTGCATTCAGGTAAACCCCGGACAGAAAAAAGCCGAGGCGGCCACTAAGGGCCGCCTCGGCTGTTTCGACTCGAATCCGACTGGATCAGCGATGCAGCGGGTGGCGAGTCGGGGTATTCATGGCCAGGACGCGCTTGGCTTCCATGTAGCTGGCCTTCCAGTAGCGGTCGTCGAGGCTGTCGACGCGGACACCACCGCTGCGGCTGCTGCTGGAGTGGATGAAACGGTCATCGCCGATATAAATGCCGGCGTGACTGACGCGGCCACGGCCACGATTGTTAAAGAACACGATGTCGCCGGGCTTCAGCTCGCTACGAGCGATCACCGGAGCATCCAGGTTGATCATTTCGCGAGTGGAACGCGGCAGCTGGATACCAGCCTCTTCCTTGAACAGGTAACCGACGAAACCGCTGCAATCGAAGCCGGTCTTCATAGAACGGCCGCCAAAGCGGTACGGAGTACCCACCAGCTCGAAACCGCGCTCAAGCAGGCCATCGGCCAGGGACGGCATCTGGTAGGGCTCGTCGTCGGTGAGGTTGGCAAGATCCAGGGCGGTGGGCCCACGATCCGCCAGCAGCGAATCGGGTGCGCCGTCGGCTACGGGGGCCTGGGCCTGGGATTGCGGTTGCTGCTGCACATTGCCTGCGCAAGCGGCGAGAAACAGAGCGAAGGTAAGAGGCACGAGGGGTGCGAAGCGCTTCAGCATGGGCACGACCGTGTCGAATGATTTCTGATGAAGGCGCGACTATGCCCTCTATCAAATCCATTTGCAAATTTAATCGCCCGAAATGTGACTCAGCAGTCCTTGCAAAACATCTAAGGCCTTTCCTCTGAGGTGGACATCGACGACGGGGCTCAGGTCGGTGAGCGCCGGATTGATTTCCACGGTGAAACCGCCTGCTTGGCGGGTGCGGATGACGGGCTCGATGATGTAAGGAAAGCTCGCCGTGGTTCCCACCGAGATCACCGCATCGAATCCCTTGCGTAGCTCGGCGTAGAGACTGTCGATGGCCTGCTCTGGGAGCATTTCTTCGAACAGCACCACGGGTGGGCGGAGAATACCACCACATTCATGGCATTTGGGAGGCATTTCTCCTGCCAGATGTCGGGCAAGGTCAGAACTTTCCGCCCCGCAGGACTGGCAGTAGAGCGGCGACAGCTCGCCGTGGATCTCGATCAGCCGCTCCGGCGGCGAGCCCGCCTGGCGGTGGTAGCCATCGATGTTCTGGGTCAATACCCAGCATTCGGGCTTGAGCCGCTGCAACTGTGCAATCGCTTCATGACCGGCGTTCGGCCGGGCGCCCAGACAGGCGCGGCCGAGCTGGGCGAGGTACTTCCAGCAGAGCGCCGGGTTGCGCCGCAGCATCGGCCCGGAGAGTGCTTCCTCTATAGGCAACCCCTCCTCCGTGACGCCGTTGTAGAGCCCGCCCAATCCACGATAAGTGGGCAACCCCGAATCAGCTGACAGCCCGGCTCCGGTGATCACCAGGATTCGCTCGGCCGCCTTGATGGCTGATGCCACGTGCTGGATATCCGACATGCTCCCCTCCTCTGTCGGCCGGCGCCGAGCGCCCGTTACGGTTCAGTGATTGACGGTGTGGGCCAGCATCCACGAAAGCTGGCAGAGCGGGCGACCGCTTTCGGCATGCCACTGGTTGAAAGCTGCCTGGACCTGGGCCAGGTCTTTCTGGCTGGTGGGCGCCTTATCGATGATGTCCTGGGCCTTGAGGGCCGCGACCATATCATCGGTCGGAATGAAGGTGTCCTTGCCGACCATACGCAGGAAGCGCGGCGCCGACAGCCCGCCCAACTGGTTGCCATGCTTGGCCAGGTACTTCCACAGGCCAACGATATCGGTCACCGGCCAGTCGGCGATCAGGGCGCCAAAGCTGCCTTTCTCCCGAGCCACATCCAGCACGAACTGGGCATTGCGCGGCACGCTCTTGAGCTTGCCGAGGTGGCGGATCAGTCGCGCGTCCTGCATCAGACGCTCCAGATGCTCGGCGCCCATCAGCACTACTTTTTGCGGATCGAAGCCAAAGAAGGCCAGTTCGAAGGCCGGCCACTTGGCGTCCACCAGGCTGTGCTTTAAGCCCGCACGGAAGACGCGAAGAGCAATCAGCGACAGATAGCGGTCATCGCTGAGCGCACGCAATTCGGCGTCACCGAGCGGCTGCGGCAAGCGTGCCTCCAGGGCCTCGGCCGAGCCGAAGCAGTTCAGGCAGTATTCGTGGAGCCAGCGGTAGTCGCGCATGCGTTGTCCTTTCGATGCGGAAACGATTCCCTGTAGGAGCCTGCTTGCTGGCGAACCTTCGCGAGCAACCTTTCTCCTGCAAGGGCACGATCAGATGTTGATCACGTCCAGCGTACGCGGTGCCGCGGTCTCGTCGATGCGCAGGCTGGCGAAGTCGAACAGGTTGCGGTCAGCCAGCTGCGAAGGCACTACGTTCTGCAGGGCACGGAACATGATCTCGGTACGCCCCGGCGACTTACGCTCCCACTCCTGGAGCATTTCCTTGACCACCTGACGCTGCAGATTCTCCTGGGAGCCGCAGAGGTTGCACGGGATGATCGGGAACTCCTTGAGAATGGAGTAGGCCTCGATATCGGCTTCATTGCAGTAGGCCAGCGGACGGATCACCACGTTGCGGCCGTCGTCGGCACGCAGCTTCGGCGGCATGGCCTTGAGGGTGCCGCCATAGAACATATTGAGGAAGAAGGTCTCGAGGATATCGTCGCGGTGGTGACCCAGGGCCATCTTGGTCGCACCGATCTCGTCGGCGAAGGTATAGAGGGTGCCACGACGCAGGCGCGAGCAGAGCGAGCAGGTGGTCTTGCCTTCCGGAATCTTCTCCTTCACCACCGAATAGGTGTCCTTTTCGATGATGTGGTACTGCACACCGATGGATTCCAGGTAGGCCGGCAGGACATGCTCGGGGAAGCCGGGCTGCTTCTGGTCCATGTTCACGGCCACGATCTCGAACTTGATCGGCGCGACCTTCTGCAGGTACAGCAGCACGTCCAGCATGGTGTAGCTGTCCTTGCCTTATACCTCAAGGAATCCACCGAAGATAGCAAACCCATAGTCGTAACCCATTGATTGAAAAGAATTTACATAGCGAACATGGTTTACAGAAAAAGTCGAAAATGTAAATTTATCGCCTTCATGAGCCCCAAAAACCCTCAGCCCCCCCTAAAAAACCACTTTCAACCTTTACAAAATTCGAACGACATCAATCCGGCCTTCCACACTGGATGATGAAACCTCGGCTGCTTCGAATTCGTATGGTGGCCGGGCATCCGATCTGTCAATGGATAGATCTACAAAATCGAATAGACTGCGATCGGCCAACTGGGAGGGGCTTACGTTTTGTAAACTGTGGAAGATATTTTCCACGCAGCCAGGATTTACCGAGTCCCACTCCGCAATCATCGATTTGATTTTTTTCCTTTGTAGATTCTCTTGTGAGCCACAGAGATTACATGGAATGATCGGATATGCGCTATCGGCAGCAACCTTTGCTATGTCTTTCTCGCGACAGTAGGCGAGCGGCCGGATCACTATATTCCTCTTGTCGTCACTAAGAAGCTTAGGAGGCATCCCCTTCATCTGTGCCTGGAAGAACATGTTTAGAAACAAAGTTTCAACCATATCATCCATATGATGGCCGAGCGCCAATTTAGTGGCTCCAATTTCCTCGGCAAAACTATACAGCGTGCCCCTTCTGAGCCTCGAGCAAAGAGAACAAGTCGTCTTACCTTCCGGAATCTTGCTCTTGACAACAGAGTAAGTATCCTTATCAATTATGTAGTAATCAATCCCTCTACTCTCAAAGTAATCTGGTAATACATGCTCCGGAAAACCAGGTTGCTTCTGGTCAAGATTCACTGCCACAACACTGAATTTTATTTGCGCAACTCGCTGCAGATGCAGCAAGGCATCAAGCATTACAAATGAATCCTTGCCACCACTTACACATGCCATAACTTTGTCGCCATCTTCGATCATCGCGTAATCGACAACAGCCTTACCCACATTGCCGCGCAGCTTTTTACGACGAAGCTCCGCAGCCTTGTTCATCTGTGATGCTTGTTCGCCCATCATCATGAAATCTAGTTTCCGGTTAGTAGCTTTACAAAGCCCATTCACTATAAATATTTGACCTACTTTTGAACACCCCACGCTACATGCGAAGACTTTAGACAGCTGAACACTATCAAAATCGGACGCTAAAAAACCTGTAGCAAAGTGTAATGTTGAGGCCAAGCACTTAAAGTCCGATAGACACCCTAAAATTAATCTTTACAGCAACATCACCTACCGAGATTTGGCCTAGCTATATCATAACAAGATCGTGCCTGCGTTTTATAGAAGACTCTGACCAACGATTACGTTCCGCCTGACCGAGGCACCACAGCGGAAGACGACAGCACGGACTTGGGCTAGCTAGGGGGTCCGCAGATGCCCCAGAGACGCCGATGGCGACAGGCCCGCATCAGCCATTTGGTAAGGCTCCAGTCCGTGGAGATCAAGCCTTCAGCGCAGCCTCGATCTCGGTAAGGTCGTTCATCGTCATACCCATCAGGACTTCGAACGCACTCTTTACTGCTGCTCGATCAGGGCTGGCTATAGCGGCAGCTAGGATGCGTGAAGTGGACTGGATGCGGTTGAGGTGTAGATGTAGATGTAGATGTAGATGTAGATCTTCAGCAGGACGGCAAGATGGTAAGCAAGCCGACCGGTTTCTGTGGGGACGCCCCCGTCATAACCGAGTCGGCCGAGGTCGAGTTCATCGACGAATACATCGACCACGCGCACCGGATTGGTGTCCGCGACGTAGTCATCCAGGCTCTCGGGCAGCAGCGTGCTTTGGCCTCGATGTTCTCCCTGGATGAAACGCTTCATGGCTAGCCCTGCTGAGTTTGACTCCCTCAAATCTCAGCGAGGTCGATGCCAATGTTTTTTACACGGACTGGGCCAAAAGCAGCCTGTAGCCCCCGACTAGCACTAAAAATGGCTTCACAAACGAGACTACTGGGTAGCCATACATAGCAAAGGGGCTTGGTTTTTTAGATGGCCTGATTGCGAACTGAATAATAGAAGCCCAGCACTGTCTCGATGAGTGTTCCGGAAAACACCAGAACCTAACTAAAATATGGGCTTTGAGAAAATTTGCTTACAAATACGCCACGCATCAAGAGAAAAAAGACCGTAAATCCTAATGTGGCCGGCATCCGCTTATTAATGCGCTCAGTCCGTGGTTCTGCTTGTCCGATGCCGCCGCAGACGTGCGCCTGTAAAACGCAGAAGCCCAACCAAAAGTCAGGTTTCTGTGTTAATCGGAGGCAATTGTCGAATCGAGCAATCGTGTATAGCTATTGTTAGTCTGCGCTCGCTCGCAATTTCCCTGAGCGCTACTCGGCGTTGGATCGCTTTATACTGGGAGTCCCATTTCGTTACCAAATCTCTTCAGACCGATTTCCAAGCGGGACAGCAGTTCCTCAGTTTCGCTGGCCGAGATGACGAGAGGTGGGGCGAGAAGTGCCGAGTTGTTGAGCGGCGCTATACCGGCCGGATAAGCAATAAGACCAGCGTCGAAGCAGTGCTGCGTAAAGCGCAGGTTCGGTTGCCGAGCCGAGTCAATCGGCTCCTTCGTGGTGGCGTCCTTGACGAACTCGAAGCCCCAAAGAAGGCCGCGCCCGCGTACGTCGGCCATCCAAGGATAACGAACCGAAAGACCCTTCAGTCCAGATTCAAGCTGGACCGACCGCGCTGCGACATTGTCAAGGATCGCGTGCTCCTCCATGTAGCGGATCACAGCCAGGCAAGTCGCGGCACTCAGCGGGTTGGCACTGAAAGTGTGGCCGAACAGTTTTACCCTCTCACCCAGCACGTCCATGATGCCGTCGCGAATGATCACACCGCCCATTGGCGTGTAGCCGGAGCTCATACCTTTCCCGGTAGCGATGATGTCAGGAACAATCCCATCGTGCTCACACCCGAACCACTTGCCTGTGCGCCCCATACCTGTGATCACTTCGTCGGAGATGAGCAGGATACTGTGCCGATCGCAAATTTCACGTAGCGCTTTGAGGTATCCAATCGGTGGCGTCAATGCGCCCCCAGCCGCACCTACGATGGGCTCTACTATCACAGCTGCAATGGTGTCCGCACCTTGCTCCTGAATGATTCTCTCCCAGACCGACGCACCGAACGTGCCATCATCTGGCACTTCGTAGCGATAGGCATAGGGCGGCGGCGCAACGGCAAATTGATGGAGCAGGTTGGAGTAGTCCCCGCGGCGCGCAGCGTGTCCGGACATTGATAATGAGCCCATCGTCATGCCGTGATAGCTGATGGCTCGGCCCAGGATTTTCGTCTTTTTAGGTTGGCCCCGCTCCCGCCAGTATTGAATGGCAGTTCGCATGGAGAGCTCAGTGGCTTCGGATCCGCTATTAACAAAGAAGACCTTGTTCAAATCACCAGGCGCTAGCTCGACTATTTCTGCCGCCAGCTCTTCTGCAGCTACGCTCGTAAAATGTGTCCGATAGGTGAAACAAACTTGCTGCGCCTGGCGATTCATGGCTGTCAGAACTTCCGGCACACCATGGCCAATCGAAACTGTCATTGCCCCGCCTGATCCATCTATGTAGCCTTTGCCGGAGTTGTCATAGATGAAGACGCCGCGAGCGTGGTGGACGACCGGGAGTGTATGATTGGAGGAGGAAATCAGTGCTGTCATAGTTTATTGAGTACGCAATGAGATTGAGCGACCATACGGACGATCAGCTGACGACATGCTGGAGCTGTTCACTCTTAGCGGCCTGTCATGCTATGGAAAACCGGCATAAGCTGATCGACGCTCCGATCCAGACTGACTCCTACCTCAACCGCCTGACGCCCTCTACCCGATCAGCTTAATGGCTAATCGATGAGTAAGTACGCTCGGAAACTGAAGCCATCAGATCCTTCCTAGTTCCAGTTCGTGCGTAGGGGCAGTTCCAACTACGTCAAGAGCCAGTCGCGTTATGCACTAAGCAGATTTAAAAACGATCAATGATCGCCACCCCTCGTTCCTGGAAGCTATCCATCTTGGGTAAAACGGTTGTGGCCTCTTCTAGAGTAATGGTCCGCCCAATCAATTTTTCCGGCTTCAACTTACCAGCCTCGATCATGGCCAGCATGTCACCGTATTTGTGTGGCTGCAGCCCATAGCTGCCCAGGAGCTGGAGCTCTTTGAGCACGACGCGTCCCATGGGAATGGCCGGCAGAGCCTGATCGCCGGCCAGCAGGCCAACCTGAAGATGCTTCCCTCTCTTCGCAAGGCTTTCAATAGAGTTTCTGCAAGTTACAACGCTACCCAGCGCATCGACCGACACATGTGCACCGCCACCGGTCAAGTCAGCAATCGCACTTGGTACATTGTCGATCTGCCTGGCATTGATTGTCCTGGCGGCGCCGAGTGCACGAGCCAGGTCCAGCTTGTCATCCGCAATGTCGATAGCAATGGTATTGGCGCCCAGCGCCTCGGCAATCATGATTGCAGATAGGCCAACGCCGCCGCAGCCGTGCACGGCGACCCACTGGCCGGGCTCGATCCGTGCTTGGAAGGCCATGGCGCGGAAGGAAGTGGCGAAGCGGCAGCCTAGCCCAGCGGCAGTAGTGAAAGTAACTGCCTCCGGCAGCGCAACGAGATTTTGATCTGCCTTATCGATAGCAACATATTGCGCAAACGAGCCCCAGTGTTTAAAGCCAGGCTGGAACTGGTGATCGCACATTTGCTCGTTACCCGACGAGCATTCTCCGCATGATCCACATACGCCCATGAAGGGCATGGTGACGCGATCACCCACTTTCCACTTCGTTACGCCGAGTCCAACGGCAGCGACAACTCCCGCGAACTCATGGCCGGGAACATGTGGAAGCACGATGTCAGTGTCGTGGCCGACCCAACCGTGCCAATCGCTTCGGCAGACTCCGCTCGCCTTGACCTCAATGACGGCACCGAATTCATACACTTCCGGATCCGGCACGGTTTGAACGGTAATTTTGCCCTTGAATGTTTCATAGACGGCGGCGCGCATTGTTCTTATTCCTGATGCATGTGGGTGAGTTTGAGCTGGGTGTCGCTTTGGCGATTGGGGCGTGCTATTTGCACGACAGCAAAAGCGTTAGGTGGCTTTTGCTTCCTGATAGCTACGCACTGCATCTCCGAATGCTTCGAACAGCTTCTGCGAAGAGCTGTCGGTTTCTGCCCAATATTCGGGATGCCACTGGACGCCCAAGGCAAAGCCACGTGCGCCTTTAACAGACACGGCCTCGATCGTGCCATCTTCGGCTCTAGCCTCGACGACAAGGCCGGGTGCCAGGCGCTCAATTGCCTGTCGATGCAGCGAATTGACCATGGCTTTATTGTTGCCTAGCACTCCGGCGATGCAGCTGCCTTCCTCGATGGAAATCGAATGGCGAATGGCGAATCGATCGTCGCGAGAACCTTCAGGCGACCTATGATCGAATATGCCCCAATTTTCGTGGATATCTCGGCCGAGCGTTCCGCCTAGTGCGACGTTCAGCTCCTGTATGCCCCGGCAAATTGCAAGCAGCGGCATCCCGCGCTCGATGGCAGCGCGGATAAGAGGGATGCTGGTTGCATCACGCGCCTGATCAAACGGCCCGTCGTTCTCCTCTACCACTTCGCCATAGAGAGACGGATGAACATTTGTTGCCGACCCACTCACGATGAGTCCGTCGACTCGGTCGAGCAGGGCATCGGCATCATTGCCCTCGACGAGCGCGGGAACGATGAGGGTCATGAGGTTGGCGACCTTGGTTACTGCACGAACATATTGAGTTTGCGCGCAGTGCCAAGCCGTATTTTCCAGCTCACGAATACATGCGGGTATGGCAACAACTGGCCTTGGCATTTGTGGGGGGCGCTCCCGTTTGTCGTTTGGATTTTTCTGCGTTCTGCCGGTCCGACTTGGCTTGTGAAGCAGGTGATCGAATCCCAATCATCGTTTCTATTTAACTCTTAGATTTCCATTTTGGCAACAATGTTTCCCAAAAGAAATCAGACTTAGGCCGAAACGTAGCCGCATCCCCGAAGGCACGATGGTCAGAGTCTCCGCCGCTAGCGGAAGCAACACGAATAGGCCCTCAGTGGCGGCCGGATTGAGCCCCCTGCACCCCGTGCAAATCCGTACGTGCGGAACGTTCGCAAACCGCTCACCGAACACCTCGCGATGGCCGGTGCCTGACTCGAGGTCGCGGTGTCTCGTCATGACACTTCCCACAGGGACTTTCACCTTCCATCAACTGCCAGCTTGGCTGACGTGCTAATCGCTCGACCTAAACCCCTCAGATCACCAGGCCAGCACGCTGGTGCAGCGGCATCAACGCCCCACCTAGGAGATTCGTCCAGATCAGCGAACGATCTGTTCACCCCCTCGGGCTCCAGAGAGATGGAGCTTTTCGGAGTCCGCCTCCCTAGAGACGGCCTTACGCACCAGAAACGACTAAAGGACTGAAGCGCCCTCCACCCAAAAGGGGACGCAGAGACTGCGTTGCTGCTAGCCCCGCATCTCAGCTGCTTGCGGGCATCGACTGCGATTCCTGATCGAACCATTCAAGGAAATCTCAAGGAAGCCAGCCGTGTTGACAACAGATAAGTCGTGCCCTATAAATACACATGTTTCCTTTTTGGACACATGCAACCTAAAGAGACAGTACGCACTACTTCAGGCGGACGAGTTCAAAACAACAAGCAAGCGGGAGTTCACATGATCAAATATGACTTCACTGGTCGCGTAGCCGTCATTACCGGTGCCGGCGGCGGCATGGGCCTGGCGCTTTCCCTGAAAATGCTCGAAGCCGGTGCGTCCGTGCTAGCGATCGACGTGAAGGGAAAGCCGGCGGAACTGGAAGCAAGCGACAAGCTCATCTATGCACAAGGTGACCTGACTGACGTGCGCTTCGTGAACGAAGCGGTAGGTGCCGCCTTCAACAAGTTTGGCCGTATCGACTACCTGGCCAACATCGCCGGTGTGCTCTGGTTCGGTAAGGACGTGTCGTTGCTCGACATCGACCTTGACGTTTGGGATCAGGTCATGGACATCGACCTGAAATCCCTGGTCCACACCATTCGCGCAGCAGTCCCCTACATGCGGAAATCGGGTGGCGGTTCGATGGTGCACTTCTCCACTGTCCAGTGCCTGCGTGGTGATACCGCGCCACAGGACGCCTATGCAGCATCGAAAGCTGGCATCCCCGCGATCTCCAAGTCGATCGCCATGCAACTCGCCGCTGAAGGCATCCGCTCCAACACCATTTATCCCGGTATCACCCAAACCCCTATGCAGGCGCGCTGGGATACCGCAGATAAGGTCAAGAATGCCGGTAACTACGTTCCGATTGGGCGCGTAGGCGCTCCTGACGATATGGCAAATGCCGCCATGTTCCTGCTCTCCGACGCAGCCTCCTACATCACCGGTACCGACCTCATCGTCGACGGTGGTCTGATGCTCAAATACTGAGCAATTAGAAACCCCGGCGCTTCCCGCCGGGGTTTCCCCCTCAAAAAAATCAAGACTCACCAGCCTAGAGTTGCGGCACGCAATCGTTGATCACCGAAAAGCAACGCATTGACGCTCTAGTTCACCTGCTGCGCGAAGTGATGCTGCGAACCGCCTGAGTGAAAAGACCGCTGAACTCAAATCAGGCATTTTGCAGCCTAGGAGCCATTTACTCTTGCTGCAGATGAGTCTCCTTTCCCATCCTTACCAGAAGATCCGAAAAGGAATAATTGTCAAGAAAAGACAACGATGTGTTCAAAATAGACACACTGTGCTATAAGGGCATACGAAAGGGTACACGTGCCTTCCGCTAACACATCAAAAAGGAAACACCTCAACGTGTCTATTCAGAACGAAATCAGAAATCAGCGCACCTTGAAGGGGATCAGCCTCAGGTCGCTTGCCCGTGAGCTTGGCGTTTCGGCCTCACAACTGTCCAAGGTTGAAACCGGAAAAGCAAAGCTCACTGTCTCGGCCGCCCTCAAGATCGCAGATATCTTGCAGGTACCAGCATCTAAATTTCTTTCCACAGGCAAACCCCAAGCGACGGGGCGACGAACCATTACGCGGAAGCACTCCGGCGCCGCTCAGAACACGCCGGGCATGCATCTTGAAAGCCTGTGTTCAGACTTCAAAGAAGATCATAACTTGTACTGGAACGTGACAATCACGGCATCGAACCTCGACGAAGTTGGGGGATTGAGGCAGCACCCGGGACAAGAGTTCATCTTTGTCGTTTCGGGCAAGCTACAGCTGCTTAGCGCATATTACGACCCCGTAACGCTCGGTGCAGGCGACAGCATTTTGTTCGATTCAGAGCAGCCACATGCCTACGTAGCAGTAGACGGTCCGGTCAACGTCCTCATGGTTAACACAGTGATTTAGCGACCACTGGGTGTTTCCTCCCGTTGGGCTGAGTACGGGCAATCCCTCCTCAGGCCCCGTGCCGCCCAGAGGCGCAGCTTGCTGCTTGAATCGCCCTGGCTTTCCTAGACACTCTCCAAGCTCTGGAAATAGCGCTTTTCAAACTCCACTGGCGATAGCTGCATAGCGCTGCTGTGCCGGCGTTTGGGGTTATAAAACATCTCGATGTAATCGAACACATCACCGCGGGCTTCTTCGCGGGTGCCGTAGGTTTTCCGTCGGATGCGTTCCCGCTTCAGCAACTGGAAAAAGCTTTCCGCGACCGCGTTGTCGTGGCAGTTACCGCGTCGACTCATGCTGCTGATCAGGTTGTTGGCCTTTAGGAAGCTCTGCCAGTCCGAGCTGCTGAACTGGCTGCCCTGGTCGGAGTGGATCATCACTTCCTGCCTGAGCTTGCGCCGCCACACCGCCATCAGCAACGCATCGATGGCCAGGTCGCTGCACATCCCCATCCGATTACCTGGCGCGAAAACAGATCCAGCACCACTGCCAAGTACAACCAGCCCTCATAGGTGCGGATGTAGGTGATGTCGGTGACCCAGACCTTGTTCGGCTCGGCCTGCTGATCATCTACCTGCTGCCGCTGTGCTTGGGGCTTGCTGTAGCGCTTTACCCAGGCGTACAGGCTGTGCGCGGGCACGCCTAGACGCTCCGCCACATCGGCAACGCGCAAACCGCGTTCGGTGACTTGCTTGACCGCTTCGATCTTGAATTCTTCGGGGTAACGCTGGTTGCTCATGGCACCTCCTAAGGAAACTCCGAACAAGTCAGCGACGGGCAGCCGATTGGCGACCGAATCGATTTTTAGCCCGGTCTTCGGCGACAGACTTCACCAGAAACCCGGCTTTTGACCGGGTTTCTGCGTTTTACAGGCGCACCTCTCCCGTTTCAGCCAGCAACTCTCGGCGGGCCATCCATAGATTCGACAGGGCGAACAAGGTGACCAGTTGCGCAGTGTTCTTGGCCAGGCCCCGGAAGCGCACTTTGGTGTAGCCGAACTGCCGTTTGATCACCCGGAATGGATGCTCGACCTTGGCCCGCACCTGCGCTTTTGCCTTCTCGATCTTGCGCCTCGCCTTGTACAGGGCACTGCGTTTGCTCAGTTGTTTGTAGGTGCTGCGCCGGGCGGCGATCTGCCAGATGACCTCACGCCCGGCATGCTCGGGACGTTTCTCCACCCCGGTGTAGCCCGCATCGGCACACACCACGTTCTCCTCGCCGTGCAGCAGTTTGTCGACCTGGGTGACATCGGCCACGTTGGCCGCCGTCCCCACGACGCTGTGCACCAGGCCGGACTCGGCATCGGCGCCGATATGTGCCTTCATGCCGAAGAAGTACTGGTTGCCCTTCTTCGTCTGGTGCATCTCCGGATCACGCTTGCCTTCCCGGTTCTTGGTCGAACTCGGCGCATGAATGATCGTGGCATCAACGATGGTGCCCTGGCGCAGTGACAACCCGCGCTCGCCCAGGTGGTCGTTGATCACCGCCAGGATGCCCGCGGCCAATCCGTGCTGCTCCAGCAGGTGGCGGAAATTCATGATTGTCGTGTCTTCCGGGATGCTGCCCTGGGTCAGCGACAGCTGGGCGAACTGACGCAGCGAGGTGATCTCGTACAGCGCTTCCTCCATCGCCGGATCGCTGAGAGCGAACCAGTTCTGCAGCAGGTGGATGCGCAGCATGGTTTCCAGCGGATACGGCGGACGGCCATTGCCCGCCTTGGGGTAGTACGGCTCGATCAGCGCCAACAGCCCGGCCCAGGGCACCACTTGCTCCATCTCCGCCAGAAAGCGCTCGCGCCGGGTCTGTTTGCGTTTGCCGGCGTACTCGGCATCGGAAAAGCTCATCTGGGTCATGCGGCAGGGCTCAGGTTCTGCGGGGGCGTCATTTCAGCAGATCGGTCGGGACTTTTCCGGAGTTTCCCTAATGGGCCGTATTATGAGGCCTGGAGGTGTCTACGAAACTAGGGGCGATTCAAACCAAGCCGGGGCTGGCCTACGCCTGTTACCCGCGGGGGAATCAGTATCATTGCGATACAGTAAGTAACGTAGGGACGCACGGCGAGCTTTCCGACAGCATAAATGCTCTGGATACCCTCATTAACCTATCAATCTTTAAACTGAAGTTAACAACCGCGACATGATGATATTTAAACTCTGATTTGACGATGCAGCGATAAATTATAGGTATACGGCCCAAGCTTATCTCAGATCGCGCAGGCCGTAGATTGCTCATCCTTACAACTTGATCCAGGTAGTCTTCAGTTCAGTGTATTCATCAAGGGCATAAAGGGACTTGTCCCTCCCATTACCCGATTGCTTGACTCCCCCGAAAGGCGTGGTGATGTCGCAGTCGTTGTAACAGTTGACATACACAACACCCGCGCGCAATTCACGGGAAATCTTATGCGCATCGGATAAACGGTCTGTCCATACACCCGCCCCGAGCCCATAGGGGCTGTCGTTGGCAACTGCAACCGCTTCGTCCACATTGGCGACAGGAATCACCGACAGCACGGGACCGAAAACTTCGTCTCGAGCAATCTCCATCCCGTTGGAGACGTTGTCAAAGACAGTTGGCACAACATAGGAACCGCCGGTTTCAGTCAGCGCACGCGCCCCGCCCGCTACGAGTGTTGCACCGTCCGCTTTTGCCCGTCCGATGAATCCCATCACACGATCAGCATGATTGGCATCCACTAGCGCCCCCATCCGCGTGGCCGGGTCAAGCGGGTCCGCAGGCTGGCGCCGCTTTGCGACTTCGGCAACAATCTCTACAACCTGTTTATGGATTGAGCGTTCAACTATCAAACGAGATGGAGCGATGCATACCTCGCCCTGGTTGTTGAACATGCTCTCGGCTGCGGTCACAGCCGCTTTTTCAATGTCGCCGTAAGAGGCGAGAATAATATTTGGACTCTTGCCTCCGAGCTCCAGACAAACTCGTTTGAGGTTGCTCTTCGCAGCGTACTCAGTGAGAAGTCGCCCGGTCGCCGTGGATCCAGTGAAGAAAACACCATCAACATCCATATGGCAGGCGAGCGCCTTGCCGGCAGCCCCACCAAGTCCGGGCACAACGTTGAACACCCCTTCGGGAATGCCCGCCTCCAGCGCCAGTTGGGCTAGGCGAATGGCTGTCAGAGGTGATTGCTCAGCTGGTTTGAGGACTACAGAGTTCCCAGTTGCCAGTGCCGGTGCAGTCTTCCACGCGGCGGTAAGCATAGGAAAGTTCCATGGCACGATAGCGCCTACTACTCCCAGTGGCTCCCGGGTGATGAGCGCTAAATCTGTCGCTGCTGTTGGCGCAATCTGCTCATAAAGTTTATCGATTGCCTCCGCATACCATTCGAAACAATTCGCCACTGCCTCGACATCAACGCTGCGCGATGCAGTAATGGGCTTACCCATATCGAGCGTCTCCAAGAGCGCCAGTTCATCTCGATGATGGCGAATTAGCGCAGCGAACACCTGGAGAGTGCGCTTGCGGGCAACCGGAGATTGCCCCGACCAACGCCGATCGCGAAATGCAAGGCGCGCAGCAGCAACAGCTCTGTTGATGTCTGCGTCGCCGCCTGCAGATACTTTTGTCAGAAAACGCCCATCTACCGGCGACACACAATCGAAAGTATGTCCCGACTGCGCTTCAACCAGTTTTCCATCGATTAGGCATCGACCTTCGAGCTGGATGCTGTCAGCACGATCCCGCCAGTAGGCGGCACCAACCAAGTTTGTTGTCGCTTTTTCCATATCATCACCGGATAATTTCGATTTAGGCGAATGCGCAAAGCGGAAAATAATTGACTGACCTGCCTCCCCTTATAAAAGCAGGTCAGCAATCCTACCAATGTTTTAATTCATATGATTAAGTATGGCAGCAAAGCGACGTGGCGCTTTCAATCTCATGATTACGGCCCCTCCACTCCCCACCACAAAAGCGACGATGAGTATTACGACTATCGTTACATTGACCTTATTATATCCAACACTTCCAGTAAGCGCAGACAGGTTACTGAAAGCGATGTAGAGAAAACCAATCAGACCAATAAAGGATAATGCAGGAGAGATCTTAGTTGCCCAAGTACTTGACGGTTCCGGACGTCGAGCAAAGAAGCAGATTATCGAAAAGCACGCCAGGGCGACGATAATCATGTAACCCAAAGTACCAGCGGCAGCTCCCCACGCGTATATTTCTGTTACGGGATCGAACCCCATAATTGCAGCTGCAAGCAGGAGACTAACCGATACAAAAGTCTGTACTGCCGATGCAATATAAGGTGACGCATGGGTTGCATGCACCTTTGCGAGTTGGGCCATTAGCACGCCGCAACTTCCAAGGACATACTTATAGCGCGCGACGATGTTGTGAATGGAAATCACCACGGCAAAAAGACTGGTTATTAGCAGCACTTGAGCCAGATCGTGCATCACATGCCCGAGGTACCTAGTCAATAGATCTAAATACATACTCCCGGCATTTTCCGTCGAAATCCGGACAACATCATCCATGCCTACGCCGACAACCACGCACCACAAGGAAATAAAATAGAGAAGCGTGATAAATATAACGGCGATATATGTAGCAAGAGGAATCGAACGCTCAGGATTATGCGCCTCTTCTCGGTATACCACTGTCGACTCAAATCCGATGAAACCGAAAATCGCGAAAAGAATACCTAAGCCAGGGGAACCTGACAGGAAGGCAGAAATCTCAAAGGGCGTAGTATCCATACCCGCCACCCCAACAGTCCCAATAACCGATAGATTGAGAATTAGGATTACACCAATTTCCAATATAAGCGCTACCCCAAGAACCTTGGCACTTAGCTCAACGTTCCGATAGCCCAAAAATCCTACGAACGCCACAATACCAATGGTGTACAACCACCAAGGTAGTGAAATACCCAAAAGACCTGATAGCGCGTCACTCAACGCAACTCCGATATACGCCTCAAGCGCAATCAAGATCAGCGTGTAAGACATCACTGCGAGCGATGCAGCCCCCAATCCTACTACACGTCCCATTCCTTTGAGTATGTAGGCGTAAAACGCTCCAGCATTCTCAATATATTTAGACATCGAGACAAAACCAATGGAAAAGAGAAGCATCACGACCCCCACGTATAGTGCATCCATGGGTGCCGCGATACCATTCCCGAGCCCAATGATCAACGGACTCACACCAACCATCACAGTCAACGGTGCTGCGGTAGCAACCACCATCAAGGCTATCCCAATCGGCCCAAGGTTTCCCTTGAGTTGTGTTGATACAGGCGACGTCATGATTTTTATTCTCCCCTGCTAACAGTTAACACAACTTCTTTGAGAAGTTCTATCTATTACTACTTCTGGCTCCAGCCTCCATCCCAACCAAATCTTCGTTTCGCAGTTGGGATTACGAGATGCTCGAACCAATTTAAGATTTCAAGTGGCCTAAACTCGAAAGAGCTAATCTTAATTTCTTCAAAATGAATCAAATCCTCCTCTGGAATTTCGGCGCCAGCCTCAAATCTTGACACTGCTTTAGCTGCGTGCTCAACATGACCGAGAGACTCGTAACGACCATCCTCTACGAGTGATATTGCGCTCTCTCTAAGGAATCCAGCTTGATCCAATCCCGACAACTCTGGGTGATACTGCACTCCCCAGAATGTGGACCTTCCATGATTAATCTCAACCGCTTGAATAAAACGTTGATTTCGAGCAGTAACAATTGCTCCATCTGGAAGTCGAGTCACCTCATCCGAATGAAAAGAAAATACGTCAAAACCATTTTTCCTTGAAGTATGCATTGGGTGGCAACTTCCATACTGGGTCAACTCAATTCCCGAGGCAAACGGGGTCTCACACGAGCAATCCGCAGCACGGCTCGGAAGCACTTCCCCTCCTGCTGCAACAATTGCCAATTGCAATCCCCAGCAGACACCAAACATAGGAGTACCCGAAGCAAATGCTGCCTCGGCAAACTCTATCTGCCGTAAATTTCCCGGCTCTCGCTCGTATATGTGAGAATTGGAGCCCGTAAAGAGGATGCCGTCATAGACTCCTAAAGGAAGAATCCGAAGGGGGCCAGGATCCGCAGGAAATGCAATATCGGTCTGTATTTGCGGATTGTAATGCTTCAGCAGTCGCTCGAAATGCTTGCCTGGAGCGCACCCGAGATGCTTCTTGAAAGAGGCACGATCGGCCTCAGTATTACCATCACAAATAAGAATTCTTAGCTTTTCCATGGATCCTCCCCCTTGCGTCTAGATCATGAAATTTTGATTGCGAGTTCAGGGCAATTGGCACATGCCTTCTTTACGCTTTCCTGGAGCTCAACCGGAACAGTTTCGTAACCGGCCTTCACTCGGGAATAACCCTCGTCGTCAATTTCAAAGACTTCAGGGGCGAAATAGACACAACGTGCATGACCTTGGCAGCGATTGTTATCAACAGTTACTTTCATGCTTCTTCTCCCGTTTTTAAAAAGCGAGTTTCAAGGGCCCAACACCGTGCCATTTCTCGGACGGATCGGCGGGTTTGAACTGGGGAACAGCACGCAGGAACTCCTCAATACCTACTACGAGTTCTCGGCGCCCAAGGTTCGAGCCAAGACACCGGTGAATACCACCACCAAATGCCAGGTGCCGGTTTTCTTGCCGCTCAATATCAATCTTGTCCGGGTTCGGGAAAATCTCCTCATCTCGATTACCAGCGCCAAAAACGAGCATTACACGCTCACCCGCCTTGATATCCTGACCGCGAATAACGGTATCTTTCAGGCAAGTTCGTGCCATTACCTGAACAGGAGATAGAGTCCGCAGAAACTCTTCGCAAGCCAACGGGATCAGCTCAGGGTTATCGCGGAGCTTCTGCTGATCTTCTGGATTGTTTGCCAGATACCAAAGACCAGCTCGGATAGACCAAGCAGTGGTATCCAGGCCAGCCAGAAAGAGGAGATAGCAATAGCGCAGTAATTCGTCTCTGGTGAGCGGGCGACCGTTGATCTTGGCTCGGCAGAGATAGTCCATCAGATTGGCCGACTCGCCGTCATCTTTCCAGTTATCGAGCAGGTTCTCAAAATAGCTGAAGACGTCTTTACTGGCCTGAAGTGCGACTTCTGGTTTTTCGACTCGCTCATAAATGATGTCGTCAACCCATTTATCGAATTTCGGCCAATCCTTCTCAGGGTAACCCGCAAGACGACTAAAAATGATAGTTGGGAGCGGCCGAGAATAATGGTAGGACGCGTCAGCGCCTGAGCCTTCCTTTACGAAATCCTCAGCCAATTTTCGTGCCGTATCCCGAATAGGCTGTTCGAGCTTCTTCAATTCTTGCGGCGTGAACAGCGGCAGGAGAATACGGCGGTAAGCAGTGTGCTCCGGCGGATCGATATCGATTGGAGGAAGCTGAATCCCCTCCGAAACCGACGGAACCATCATAGAGGGATATACCGAAAAGGCTTCCGGATCTTGCTCCGCGGCGAAAATATCGTCGCTCTTGGTTAGAAACCAGAAACCACCGTAGTTTTCACTGCGACCCACCGGGCACCCGTTACGAAGGGTGGAATAGGTTTCGAAAATCTCATCAAGTGCCTCACCATGAAAATCGAAATTCCTCGCCACTTCATTTACGTCTTTCATAACTATATCCTTTATTTAATCTTTCAATATTCGCCTTCTATTTTTGAAGGTCAGGCACCTGGGCGCCCCATCAAATAATGTCGAGGTAACGCGCCAACTCCCAATTATTCACATATCCATTGGCCTGCTTGACTTCCCACACTTTCATCTGGGCATAGTGCTCAACAAACTCTTCCGGGAAAATAACTCGCGCCATTTCGCTATCGCGGAAGATCTTGGTAGCCTCTTCCAATGACGTCGCGAGCGGACGTGCGAGTTCCGGCGATACTTTATAAGCGTTACCAAGGATGGGATCTTTAGGCTTGAGTTTGTTCTCAACGCCGTAGAGCCCCGACAGTAGGCTTGCCGCAACAACCAGATAAGGGTTGGTATCGGCCCCCGGGATCCGATTCTCGACCCGAGCGGCCGCTCCGGCGGATGTGATCGCACGGTGCGACACAGTGCGGTTGTCGAATCCCCAGGACGAATTACCGCCCGCCCAAGATGCCCCAGCCGTCCGCTTGTAGGAGTTGATATTCGGCAAATAGATCGCCGACATTTCTCGGGCAAGCGCAACCATGCCAGCAAGGAAGTTGTAACCAACCTCCGACAGCGCAGATGGATTCTCGGGGTTAGCGAATACCGGAACACCTGCTAGGTCCGTCAGGCTCATATGGACATGGCCGGAAGAACCGGACCACTCTGCATTAGGCTTCGCCATGAAGGTCGCTGTCATGCCATGCTTTGCGGCAATCTCCTTGATGCCGTTCTTGACAAAAATTGCATCATCCGCCGCCTTAAGTGCATCGTCATACTTGATGTTGATCTCGTACTGACCTGGGCCGTGCTCACTATTCGTCGCTTCTAATACGATCCCCGCATCTCGCATGTATTTGCGAACTTCACCCATGATGTCCGAAGAACTAGAGTGATGAAGCATGCTGTAGCAGTGACCGCTCTTTTCCACCGGATTAATGCTGCGCCACTGATCTTGCGAAATACTCGCGATAGAATCGTTCAGCAGATAAAACTCAAACTCGTACGCCGCGTAGCACTTGTAACCAAGCTGTTTTGCTTTTTCGGTGGCTTTACGAAGAAGATTCCGAGGCGAGAGATTCAGCGGCTCGCCATTGAGATGCTGAATATCGCAAAGCACGGATGCAGTTTTTGCCTGCCAAGGGACCAGCGAGAGAGTCGAAAGATCGGGGATTAGGGCGATATCCGGATACCCAGAATCCCAGCCAGTAAATTCCAAACCATCGACCAAGTGATCGGCAACATCCCATCCAAACAAAATATTAGAGATATTGGTCCCATCAATAGCCGCTTTGTTCAGAAAATAATCAGAACCGACTTGCTTACCGCGCCAGACTCCATCTATATCGACCGCCCCCAGCCTAATTGTGTCGACATTGTGCTTCTCAATGAATTCTCGGACTTGCAGGATCTGTTTCTTGTTTTCTTCGTTCATTTTTATCACCTGTTACTGTCAAGGCTTCGCATCGTATTAGGCTGGGCAAGAACTAACGAGATCTATTCCAAGCCTTTAATTAATTGTAGAACTCTTGGGTGATCGCTTTTGATCTGACCGATCTTTTGAGCGCCTCGAGGACTACCAATCGGGCCGTCGCACCCGGGCAACACTGTACTGAAGAACTCACGGGCTTCTCGCAAGTCCTGGTCATCACTTTCTGCGTCGACATAGCAAATAGCCGTTACCGGACAGACCGATTCGCAAGCGCCACACTCAGTACATTCATCGGGCTGAATCCAGAGACGCCCCTCAGCTTCATAAATGCAATCCACCGGGCAAACATCGACACATGCTTGGTCTCTGCTTTGTATGCACGGATCAGAAATGACGTAAGGCATTAGTTCACCTCATTCGTACTATGGCTGGGCAGCACCGAGAGTTCTGGCGAAATTACGGCAGCAGCGTGATTGACCGCGATTGCCGCCTCGCCAAAACCGACCGCAATCAAACGCACCTTGCCTGGATACTCGCTGACATCGCCAATGGCGAAAACGCGAGACATTTTGGTTTCCATATTTGGCTTAACCGGAATTCGGAAGCCCTCTATCCCGAGGCCCCAACTCTCCATCGGTCCCAAATCAGAGTGAAAACCCAGCGCCATGACAAAACTGTCAAAGTTCAGGATTTCTTTATTATCCCCACTCCAAAGTTCAAGAAACTCCTGGCCATTTTCTTCGTGGTACGCGACAACCTCGCCCGGAGCGACAACACGCACACCACTTTCATACATTTCATTCACACTTGCTTCGTGGGCTCGGAAACGTGCACGACGGTGAATAACAGTGACCGATTTAGCGCGGGGCGCCGCAGCGATTGCCCAGTCGACGGCACTGTCGCCACCACCAGCAATGACGACATCGTTGCCATCGAGTACCGACAGATCAGGTACGAAATGCATGATGTTGGGAGAGTTAACTTCCTCCAGAGCAGGAAGCGAACGAGGCGTGCACTTCCCCAGACCAGCAGCGATAACCACAGCCTTTGCGGTGTAATGGTTTCCCCGGTCGGTCGTAATGCTGAAGGTGTCGTCCGAGAGGATTTCCAGACCGACAATCAGCTCAGAGAGATAGAGGTCGTAATCCTGGCGCTGCGACTGCTCCAGGAGGTTTTTCACGAAGTCGCCCCCCTTGATGCCGGGAAACCCCGCAACATCATGGATCAGCTTCTCCGGATACATTGTCGCCACCTGCCCGCCGACCTGCGGCAACCCGTCAAACAGGGCCGTTTTGAGCCCCCTAAAACCAGCGTAGTAGGCCGCGTACAGACCGATCGGGCCCGCACCAACGATTACCAGGTCATATTCTTTGGCGTTGCTCATGTTCCAACCACCTTTGTTGTCGCTTTTGTGTATCCTAATTCGAAACATGTTTCCCAGCAAGAACTTTTGGAGACATTCGTAAACACAGAAAGCTATTGCTTTAAAATCAATGAGTTAAGCCAGGAAATGCGGGGTATTTTCAGGGTTCGGCGGCGAAGAGAAGCCCGTCCTAACCATGTGAAACATCAGGAAGGGAGGCCCCAATGACCAAGAAATTTGGTCCTAATAGCTGTGAACTTCTGCCGCTTGCGCTCAGCTCAATGGGGACATCAAGGTGCGGATTGGGATGAAGCGCTCGGCATCAGCCCACCGGTCGGCACCTCCCTTGAGCAAGAAGCAGCGGCCTGCCTCTCTCGGGTAGAGGTCCCGTATATGCTCATCCGGTGATTAGGTATCTGAGGAGAGGAAGAGATAGGTCACCGGCTAATCAATCCGTCCAGCACAGTGGCCTGCAGCTGCCGGAAGATCTGCAGCGATTTGCAAGTCACCGGAGCGTGCTGGGGCCCACATAGGCCAGGCACCACTACGCCAATGCCGCTTGGCAGTCATTCGCGGGCTTGGTTTCCGCGAAGCAGGAGATGGGGCGACCGCATACTGCGGCATCTTCTGAATCCTGTGCTCCGGCGCAAGCCTGGCGCCACCTGCCGGAGCGCGTCGGAGCTTTGTCGACGGTCTATCGGTGTTTCCGTGGCTGGCGAGACGAGAGCACCTTTGACCAAGCGCTCAAGCGTTTGCATGCTCGGCCAAATCAGGAAGGGCTGATTGAAGTGAACTCCTAGATGATCAAATCCATGGCGGTGCCCGTAACTCGTACTTCGTATGGCGCCGGAATAAAGGAGGCAGTAAGTACCGCTAGACCAAGCATGTGGACGAAACCAAAACAGCCTGACCACCAAGATTCAAAGGAGCCGCGATGCCCACTGCGTGCCTCTGCGCCGTCCGTTGCTGCCGAAACAAGCCAGCGACGTTGCTTAGGCTCAACCTCTGCTGGAGCAAGGTCACATTCCCTGCAGGCCGAAACGCACCATGAAGCATTTGCCAGAGCCGGAGTTACCACGGCTGTTTGATCATCGGAAGTAACGGCAGCAGAGCGTCATCAAGTGGATGCTTGGCCAACTGATGGACAACCAGGGATTCAACACCCGCTACGAGCAGTTAGCCAGAAGCGTCGCTGCGATGGTCACGCTGACTTACACACCGCGATGCCTATGGCAGAACTTTTCGTACAGAGCTTAGGCATCAGAATCCGGGAGGACCTCGCGATATCGCTGGCATGTTGCGGTGCAGTGGACCATCAAGGAAATCGAAGCCTCTCCCCTGATCCGACTAGAAAAGCATGCGTCATTGGAGCGATTTCGATCTCTGAGGCTAGGCAAAATCAGTGATACGGAACACTCAGCTCATGTACTGCATCAACGAATATCTTGACGACCTCCGGGTCGGCATATTGGTGTATGCCATGTCCCAGATTGAACACATGCCCGCTGCCGCTTCCGAAGCGGGCGAGAATATCGGCCACCTCCGCTCGGATCCGCATCGCCGGAGCATAAAGGACACTGGGGTCCAGGTTCCCTTGCAGTGCCACCCGATCACCAATACGACGACGCGCATCAGCAATGTCGGAGGTCCAGTCTAGCCCCAGCGCATCAGCCCCGGCTTCCACCATAGCCTCCAGCCATTGGCCACCGTTCTTGGTGAATAGGATCACTGGCACCCGCCGCCCTTCCCTTTCACGAATCAGACCATCGACGATCTGCTTCATGTACCGTAGCGAGAACTCCAGATACAGCGGGCCACTAAGGACGCCGCCCCAGGTATCAAAGATTTGCACAGCCTGAGCTCCGCTACGGATTTGCTCATTCAGATAGCCGATTACGGCCTGCGCAAGCTTATCCAAAAGCGCATGCATTACCTCCGGCGTGGCATACATCATTTTTTTGATATGCCGGAAATCTCTGCTGGAGCCCCCCTCAACCATGTAGGTCGACAGGGTCCACGGACTGCCGGAAAAACCAATTAGCGGCACTCTACCTGCTAGAGCACTGCGAATCTCCTTCACCGCCGCCAAAACATAGTCAAGATCAGTGGTCGCATCCGGCACCGCGAGCTCAGCCACGTCCGCTTCTGTCCGGATAGTTTTCTTGAACCGCGGCCCCTCCCCCTCTTCGAAGTAGAGACCAAGGCCCATTGCATCCGGGATGGTCAAGATATCGGAAAAAAGGATCGCCGCATCAAGGTCGTAGCGCTCCAGCGGCTGGAGCGTTACCTCACACGCCAGCTCTCGATTTTTGCACAAGCTTAGAAAGTCACCAGCTTTTGCCCGCGTATCACGGTACTCCGGCAAATAGCGGCCCGCCTGGCGCATCATCCACACCGGCGTCACATCCACCGGCTCACGCAGCAGCGCCCGAAGCAAGCGGTCGTTCTTCAGCTCAGCCATTGCATTTTCTCCGCTCAATTAGTTGCACATTGCC
The DNA here is from genome assembly GCF_036328175.1 of Pseudomonas sp. JS3066. NCBI lineage: Bacteria > Pseudomonadati > Pseudomonadota > Gammaproteobacteria > Pseudomonadales > Pseudomonadaceae > Pseudomonas > Pseudomonas sp. JS3066. Next base: position 1,374,063 of record NZ_CP143312.1, on the reverse strand, counting down.
ACCCTATCCACCATCAGGCTTCAGGTTCCCCAATCAGCGGGCTTACCCGCCGTCTAATTTTCATTATAGAAACATGTTGCGCGTTTGGAAACACTCATGCTACGGTTCATCCAGCCTGGGATGACTTCTGCCATTCCCCGCACAGACAAGGATCAGGGTAGGAATGCGCCTGGCCGCTCACGAGTAGCTCAGAGGGTATTCGCGCTGCGATGTATTACGGATAGCGGTAATTGCCACAACGTTCAGTGCAGTGGGTCCAGACGTCCAAGGATCCAGAATTTTTGGACCAGTCCATTAACGGACCCAAAAACGATTAGTGCCAGCTGAAGGTATTAACTGCTTGGTGAGGCAACGTTATGAAACAGAGACAAGAGTGCAGCGACAAGCAAGCTCATCGTCTTCGCCAGCTCTGGCTGGTGCTTACGTGGATCAGTATCGCTTTAGCCGTGCTGGGTGCCCTCTTGCCAGGGTTGCCCACCACTGTATTTGTTCTGACCGCGGCATGGAGTGCTTCCCGTTGTTCGCCCCGGCTACGCCACTGGCTGGAGCAGCACCCGCAGTTCGGTGAGCGCTTACGTAACTGGGAACAGGGTGGAGTGATCGACCGCAACTCAAAGTGGACGGCCAGCGTTGGCATGCTGTCGTCTATGGCGATTGTGTTGCTTAGCATCCATAAACCGCTCCTATTGGCGACAATCATTGTAACTATTATTACAGGCGCGGTTGTAGTTTGGTCACGACCCGAGCGCTTACCGGCGAGCAACTACCCATTAATAAATAGATTTGGCAATGAAACAAGCCACCGCGCCAACTAGAAATTACCTCAATTAATCTTGCTCCTTCATCGGGCCAGTACAGACCAGTCGGCCCAATCACTCGAGAGCATCTGAGCTAATCACAAACTCCATCTAAAACCAAAACAAGACCAAGCAAAGGATATTAGAAATGCACAACATCATTGGAAGCTTTGAAATAGGGGTTATGATTGACGATAGAATTCTACCACAGAAGCAGGAAACTCCAACCCCTCACACTTCCATCCTAGATTATCTAATCCAGATTTTCGCCGACTTTAGCATTAACTACTAACCCCACGCAATACAAGAACTGATTCTGTTGAGGAAGGAATATGCTTTTTAGCAGAAAAGTCAAAAAACTTTCTGACGAGATTACAAGCCATCTATGCACACTACTTAGTGGGCAGCCACGCCACGTTGATGCAAACGGCTTAATTAACAAATACCCAAACCTCATTGAAAGCCTGGAGAATCTCCAAACAAAACTGACCGACATTCAATCAAGTAGTGTATTGAGCGTGCCGGAGTCCACGAGCAACAGTTTGATCGCCGACCTCAAGGACTGCTTGCTTAACGCCCAAACTGAAATCTCTGATCTCCGTCATGAACTATCATCAGCCAAGTCACTAGCTGATGAAATCGGCCACGAGCTTGAGATTTATAAAGTAGAAGAGAGAATCTGGGACCTCACCAAGCAAACACTTACCGAAGGGTGCTGGGAGCTTATCGTAACAGATGGAGACCTAGATAACCCAGCCAACGAGCTGCGATTTTCCAAACAATTCAGAGAGCTTATTGGCTATTCAATAAACGATTTTTTTGACGGCTGGGACAGCTACGTTTCGATCGTTCATCCAGAGGACCTTAGAAGAGTCATAAAAGCTCTAGAGGACTACGCCAAAATTGGAGACTTTGAGTCATCCTACGTAGTTGAGTACCGGATGCGGCACAAAGTAAAAGGTGACACTTGGTATCGCGAAACAGGTCGAGGAGTTAAAGATCTAGATGGTAATCTTTGGCGCATCATTGGAGCACTGCGAGACATCTCAGATGAGAAGCTCGCCGAAGCTATGCACGCAAGAGAGCTAGAGAATATTCAGGCGACCTATGGGCAGATCTCAAAAGTTGTAGGAGTGATCAAAGGCATCGCAGACCAAACCAATATGTTGGCGCTAAATGCAGCAATTGAGGCTGCTCGTGCTGGTGATGTGGGACGAGGGTTTTCTGTCGTAGCGGATGAAGTTAAGAAACTGGCAGGACGAACTCGCGAAGCCACCCAGAAAATCCAGGAAATGCTTTCATACTCCAAACCGTCTTAACTGCAAACTTCTAGAACTATAACCTTGGAATATCTTTCGCCTATTTATAAAACATGAGCCTCATAGTTCGTCACAGGCAGAACTCAGTGGAAGTTTTGCTTCCACTCCTGAAAGTCACCTCCCAGAAGAGGCTTGCTGATGCAATATCCTTGGACCTCCTCACACCCCCACTCTGCAAGCATTCCCATCGCAACTTCGAACTCAACCCCTTCAGCCACGACTTCAAGTCCTAGATTGTGAGCAAGGTCAATTGTTGATCGAACAATTGCGGCAGAGTCATCATCACGACCTAGACTCATCACAAACGATTGATCTATCTTTATATAGTCAACCGGCAACTTCCTAAGATACGAAAGAGAAGAGTATCCAGCCCCAAAATCGTCAATAAAAAGCTTAAAGCCAAGATCACGAAGATTTTTTAGAGCCGCTTGAGAATTTTTTATATCCTCCATGAGACATGCTTTCGGTCAATTCAAACTGTATCCAGCCAGGAAGAGCGCCACAAGTTTCCAATGACTCTGATATATGCGCCATTAGGTTAGTATCACGAAGATCATGCGATGACAGATTAACTGCAATTGGAACAGCCGCACCAGAACTATTCCACACATACCCCTCACGTAAAGCCGCACCTATAGCCCAGTAGGTTAAGCGCGTAATCAAACCTGATTTCTCAGCAAAATAAATAAACTGATCAGGACTCATTAATCCGTGAACTGGGTGCCTCCATCGAGTCAGCGCCTCAGCACCACAAATTCTCCGCGTCCCCATTTTCATCTTTGGCTGAAAAACCAAGAAAAACTCATCAAGACTGATAGCACGCCGTAGCTCCGTCATCAATTTCAGCCGGTGGGCGTTGTCACTATCAAGTGATCCAGCGTATATAGCTGTTTTACTCGCTGCTTGGCGTGCTCCATAATGCGCAACATTGGCTCGCCTAAGCAGTGCATCAGGATCACTTCCATGGCCAGGATACAAGGCAATACCGATGCTGCAGTCAACTTCCAAGAGCAAGTCGGATAGCTCAATGGGTTCGCCTAGTACCTGAAGAATATTTCGTGCGACGCGAGTCGCTCGACCAGCATCCGCCTTAGCTAACAAGACCGAGAAGGATGACTCCGCAATATGGGCAACCATCTGCCCTTCCCTAAGGTAAGCGTTCAGCCAAGCCGTTGCTCTGCGGGCTGCACACCGGGGTGGTCAGGGGCAGCAGGCCGATCTGCCGAGCAAAGGCGCGGGTCTGGTCGGCGGTATAGGCTGAGCCGTTATCGCTCAACCATTGCACCGGCGATGCCGGCAACTCGCCACCGAAACGTTGCTCGATGGCCTCCAGCATCACGCCGCGGACATCGTCGCCGCGGTAGCCGTTTGGGCTGGCCACCCAGCTGATGGCTTCGCGGTCGCAGCAGTCCAGGGCGAAGGTCACCCGCAGCTTTTCGCCATCCTCGCAGCGGAACTTGAAGCCATCCGAACACCAGTGGGTGTCGCTCGTCGCCACGGCAACCCGGCCTTGGTGACGCCGCGCCACACCCGGCTGCTTGCGCCGGCGTTCCAGCAACAGGTCGTGGTCACGCATGCGCGATACACTCGCTTCACATTGACCGGAGGCAGGGCCTGCTGCTCGTGCTGCCGACGCAACAGCCCCCAGACCCGACGATAGCCATAGCTGGGCAACGCGCCGACGGCCTGCTAGATCTGCTCGACCAGGGCTGCATCGTTGACCGTCCGGCGCCGACGGGGCTGCGGCCCTGGAGCGAGTTGATTGAGTCGAGCCGTGAATTGCGAGCGCGGTACACCGAGACTCTCACTGACCGCCTTCATTGGTCGTCCTCCGGCAACAAGGGTGAGTGCGCAAGCCATTATCTTCGCGAGCGGGCGATCTCCACCGCTTCCTTGAGGATCTTGGCTTCCATGGTCTTCTTGCCCAGCATCCGTTGTAGCTCGCGAATCTGCTTGAGGGCATCGGCCAACTCGGAAGCGGGCACCACCGCTTCGCCGGCACTGACCGCCGACAGGCTGCCGTCCTGGGTAAGCGTCCAGCCAAGTCACCTTCCGAACTCCAGCATTAAGGGCGATGGTGTCCGCGTATTTTTAAGCGGACGCGATAGCCCTTATCGCCGGGATTTCCATGCGCCAACGAAGCTCTTACCCCAAACCGTTCAAGGCCCAGGTTGTTCAGGAATGCCTGCAACCCGGTGCGACCGTCTCCAGCGTTGCCATCAGTCACGGCATCAACGCCAACGTCATTCGCAAGTGGCTACCGCTTTACCGAGATCAGCCACCAGCGGCGTTGCCGTCGTTCGTTCCAGTGAGGACTACGCCTAAACGGCCGGCTGAAGCATCGGTGATTATCGAGCTACCGCTTGGCGAGCAATCGGTCACGGTGAAATGGCCAGCCTCCGAACCTGAAGGCTGCGCCCGGTTTGTACGCGGGCTCATGCAGTGATTCGCATCGACGCTATCTGGCTCGCTACCGAGCCGATGGACATGCGCGCTGGCACTGAAACCGCGCTGGCCCGCGTGATCGCGGTGTTCGGTGCGGCGAAGCCGCACTGCGCCTATCTCTTCGCCAACCGCCGCGCCAACCGCATGAAAGTCCTGGTGCATGACGGCGTGGGTATCTGGCTGGCCGCGCGGCGATTGAACCAGGGCAAGTTTCATTGGCCAGGCATCCGGCACGGCGCCGAAGTGGAGCTGGACGCCGAGCAACTTCAGGCGTTGGTACTGGGTCTACCCTGGCAGCGGGTCGGCGCAGCCGGCGCGATCACAGTGCTGTAGCACCGGCCATTAGCCCATCGGTGTATCTCCGCTGACCGCCGGCTCTGGCACAATCAGCGGCATGACTGCCTCGCCCAACCTCGACCAACTGACACCTGAACAGCTGCGCGCACTGGCCGCGCATCTGCTCACGCAGGTCGACATGATGGGTAAGAAGATCCACCGCGACCAAACGGTTATCGAGAACCTCACCCACGAAATCGCGTTGCTCAAACGGCACAAGTTCGCCAAGCGCAGCGAGCAACTGAGCCCTGACCAGGGCAGCCTGCTGGATGACCTGCTCGACACGGACATCGCCGCCATCGAGGCCGAGCTGAAGGCGGTGAACCCGCCGACCGTCCCGCCTGAGCCACGCCAACAGCCCAAGCGCACACCGCTGCCAGCGCAATTCCCGCGCACCGTGATCCATCACGAACCGGACACCACCCAGTGCGCCTGCGGCTGCCAGCTGCAACGCATCGGTGAAGACGTCAGCGAAAAGCTGGATTACACGCCGGGCGTGTTCACCGTCGAACAGCACGTACGTGGGAAATGGGCCTGTCGCCAGTGCGAAACACTGATCCAGGCACCAGTGCCGGCCCAGGTGATCGACAAGGGCATCCCCACCGCCGGCCTCCTGGCTCACGTGATGGTGGCCAAATTCGCTGATCACTTGCCGCTGTACCGGCAGGAGAAGATTTTTGGTCGTGCCGGTCTCGCTATCGCCCGCTCGACGCTGGCGCAGTGGGTCGGGCAAACCGGCGTACAGCTTCAGCCGCTGGTCGATGCGCTGCGCGAAGCCGTGCTGGGCCAACGCGTGATCCACGCTGACGAAACCCCGGTACAAATGCTCGCCCCGGGCGAGAAGAAAACCCATCGGGCTTACGTCTGGGCTTACAGCACCACGCCCTTCGCCGACCTGAAGGCCGTGGTCTACGACTTCAGCCCCAGCCGTGCCGGCGAGCATGCGCGCAATTTTCTTGGCCAGTGGAATGGCAAGCTGGTCTGCGACGACTTCGCTGGCTACAAGGCCGGTTTCGAGCAAGGCATCACCGAAATCGGCTGCATGGCCCACGCCCGGCGCAAGTTCTTCGATCTGCACGCGGCGAACAAAAGCCAATTGGCCGAACAGGCGCTGCACTCGATCGCTGGGCTGTACGAAGTCGAACGCCAAGTGCGCGACATGAGCGATGAAGAACGCGGGCGAATACGGCAGGAAAAAGCTTCGCCGATCCTCGACGCGCTGCATGACTGGATGCTGGCCCAGCGTGATCTGGTGCCCAACGGATCAGCAACGGCGAAAGCCTTGGATTACAGCCTCAAACGCTGGCTGGCACTGACTCGCTATGTCGAGGATGGTGCTGTTCCCATCGACAATAATCCGGTCGAGGTGCGACACGAAGTCGCTTAATGAAGTTGTTCCCCCCCCCGGCGGGAACCACCCGTGTCACCGGGTGAATCTAGAAGGCTGAATCAAGAGCGCCTTCGACAATGGAACGAGGCACCGCAAGGTGCGGGGTACCAATCGTGAGAGGCGTACCCTTCTGGCAGCCATAGCCGGACGAGGGCTAGATAGTCGGTATGGTGAACGCATGTGAATCTGCGCAACGATCGTTAAGTTGAGCGAGCGGAAATGGCTTACACGCTCGAACCAAAACGGTAATGGAGGTGGGAATAGCGTCTTTCGACTACGCGTTCGTGACCCACATGCCTCCCGGTCGATAGCAGGCACCTAACCCGACGTACTTCAGTAAGCGGAACGTGGAAATCCCGTATCGCTCCCATTGGGAAAGCAGTTTGCAAAAACTGCCCATGGCGGTGCGGGCGAAGGAACGAGGAAAAAGCGAACGCCAGCCTGTAACGGGCTGGATAGAGGTTGAAACATTACCTTACGCGAAAGCGGGCTGACGTCCTCATGGTCTCTCATCACAAGAGAGTGTGTAGAACCCTTTCAACGGAGGGAGAGCAAATGAACGCAGCAGTATTCGCGTGTGCACCTTCCGGCACGTCGTGGGACAGCATCGATTGGATTGCCGTACAGCGTCGTGTCAGAGGGCTGCAAGCGCGTATTGTGAAGGCCGTACAAGACGGCAGGCATAACAAGGCGAAAGCCCTGCAATGGCTGCTGACTCACTCGTTCTGTGGCAAGGCATTGGCCGTGAAACGGGTGTCTGAAAACAAAGGCAAAAACACTCCTGGGGTCGACAAGGTTACTTGGAATACGCCCAGGGCCAAGATCGGTGCGATTACGTCGTTGAAGAGGCGAGGCTACTCGCCGCTTCCGCTTCGGAGAGTCCTTATTCCGAAGAAAAACGGTAAGACGAGACCTCTCGGGATACCCGCCATGAAATGCCGGGCCATGCAGGCGCTGCATTTGCTGGCTCTGGAACCCATCGCGGAGACCACCGCCGATCCGAACTCTTACGGGTTCAGACCGGAACGCTCAACAGCGGATGCCGCAGCGCAGTGCTTTGGTGTGCTGTCACGAAGAGCAAATGCGGAGTGGGTGTTAGAGGGCGACATTGAAGGCTGTTTCGACAATATCAGCCATGACTGGTTGATCGCCAACATCCCTATGGACAAGGCGATTTTACGGAAATGGCTCAAGGCCGGTTATGTCTACCAAAGCAAGCTGTTCCCCAGCCACGCCGGAACACCGCAAGGAGGCATCATCTCTCCGGTGTTGGCCAACATGACGTTGGACGGGCTGGAAACGATGCTGGCGAAGAAGTTCCCTGCCGCCAAATGGACAGGTAAGAAGCTGCGATTGGTACGGTATGCGGACGATTTCATCATCACGGGGTACTCCAAAGAGTGGCTCGAAAATGAAGTTCGCCCTGCCGTGGTTGAATTTCTGGCAGAGCGCGGTCTCGTGCTCTCTCAGGAAAAGACCAAAATCACGCATATAGGGAACGGGTTCGACTTTCTCGGCTGGAACGTGCGCAAGTACAACGGCAAGCTACTGATCAAGCCGTCAAAGGCGAACATCAGCGCTCACCTTGCCAAGCTACGAGAGTTGATCAAGGCGAACAGAACGACACGGCAGACAAATTTGATAGGTTTGCTCAACCCGGTTCTACGGGGCTGGGCGAACTATCACAGCCATGTCGTCGCCAAGAAGGTCTTCAACCAGGTGGACAGCGCAGTGTGGGAAATGCTCTGGCAATGGGCGGTACGTCGCCACCCTCGCAAGACACGCCGGTGGGTGAAGGATCGGTATTTCAAAGTACAAGGGGCGCGTCGATGGGTGTTCTCATGTGCTGAAAAATCCGCCGATGGTCGGAAGCGTCAGTACACGTTATTGGACGCCTCGGACACGCCAATTGTGCGACATATCAAGATCAAGGCCGCTGCCAACCCTCACGACCCCGCATGGGATGAGTACTTCGAATCCCGATGGGGCAAAAGAATGCTTATCTCCCCAAAGGGTCGAGCCAAGCTGTATCGGGTGTGGCTACAGCAAGGTGGCCGCTGCTGCGCATGCCTTCAACCGGTCACCAAAGACACACCATGGCATAGCCGCCATGTTGTGAAGCTGAGTCATGGTGGAACGGATGCGGCCGCTAATCTTGAGATCTACCACCTGCGTTGCCCAAGGGATGTGCAATTTGCCAATGTCGACGATGTATAACCGGGTGCCAATGGCGCCTTAGGGAAACTCCGAACAAGTCAGCGACGGGCAGCCGATTGGCGACCGAATCGATTTTTAGCCCGGTCTTCGGCGACAGACTTCACCAGAAACCCGGCTTTTGACCGGGTTTCTGCGTTTTACAGGCGCACCTCTCCCGTTTCAGCCAGCAACTCTCGGCGGGCCATCCATAGATTCGACAGGGCGAACAAGGTGACCAGTTGCGCAGTGTTCTTGGCCAGGCCCCGGAAGCGCACTTTGGTGTAGCCGAACTGCCGTTTGATCACCCGGAATGGATGCTCGATCTTGGCCCGCACCTGCGCTTTTGCCTTCTCGATCTTGCGCCTCGCCTTGTACAGGGCACTGCGTTTGCTCAGTTGTTTGTAGGTGCTGCGCCGGGCGGCGATCTGCCAGATGACCTCACGCCCGGCATGCTCGGGACGTTTCTCCACCCCGGTGTAGCCCGCATCGGCACACACCACGTTCTCCTCGCCGTGCAGCAGTTTGTCGACCTGGGTGACATCGGCCACGTTGGCCGCCGTCCCCACGACGCTGTGCACCAGGCCGGACTCGGCATCGGCGCCGATATGTGCCTTCATGCCGAAGAAGTACTGGTTGCCCTTCTTCGTCTGGTGCATCTCCGGATCACGCTTGCCTTCCCGGTTCTTGGTCGAACTCGGCGCATGAATGATCGTGGCATCAACGATGGTGCCCTGGCGCAGTGACAACCCGCGCTCGCCCAGGTGGTCGTTGATCACCGCCAGGATGCCCGCGGCCAATCCGTGCTGCTCCAGCAGGTGGCGGAAATTCATGATTGTCGTGTCTTCCGGGATGCTGCCCTGGGTCAGCGACAGCTGGGCGAACTGACGCAGCGAGGTGATCTCGTACAGCGCTTCCTCCATCGCCGGATCGCTGAGAGCGAACCAGTTCTGCAGCAGGTGGATGCGCAGCATGGTTTCCAGCGGATACGGCGGACGGCCATTGCCCGCCTTGGGGTAGTACGGCTCGATCAGCGCCAACAGCCCGGCCCAGGGCACCACTTGCTCCATCTCCGCCAGAAAGCGCTCGCGCCGGGTCTGTTTGCGTTTGCCGGCGTACTCGGCATCGGAAAAGCTCATCTGGGTCATGCGGCAGGGCTCAGGTTCTGCGGGGGCGTCATTTCAGCAGATCGGTCGGGACTTTTCCGGAGTTTCCCTAGCTAGCTACTTTTATATCCGTTCTATTGACAGAAAGCTTCGTCAGAGATGTTAGGGGCAGGCGTAGGTGCATGGGGCTCTCGCACATTCAAGTAGTGGATGTTAGCAGCAGAGCGTTCAACCTTTTCCGGCCCAAGGTGTCAATACAGAACAGCAGGTCATATTAAATCTTCCGGCCCCCACATCTGGTTTCGTAGACACCTCCAAGCCTCATAATGAGGCCCAATAGCAGGTGCCATTAGCAACCTGCGTAACCCCGACGAATTTAAGATTGAACCAGCCAAGCAAGTGACCGAGCGAGGCCTTTCCGTTGCCAAGGTGGCAGCTCGGTTGGGCACGTCGGCGCACAGCCTGTATGCCTGGACCAAGCGCTATAGCAAGCCCCAGGAACGGCGGCAGTAAGAAGAAGATCTGCAGGCCGAGCTGCGTCGACTGCGTGCGGAACTCAGCCTCTGGCTCTGGCTGTGTCTTTCAAGCGCTTGTCCAAAGCAACCCTCCATGCCGACAGTTTCTCGATGTCCTGCTCCAGTTCGTCAGGTTCTGGCATGGGGAGCCTTCCAACGGCCGTCGCCGCGTCATGCTCGAACTTGGAACTCTTGGACATGCCAGTCTCGACTTCCCGGTAGTCGTCGTCGGTCACAACGACGGACTTGAGTCGCTGTGTCGACACCCCCTCGCCGAACCGCTGGACCGCTCCGTTCAACAGCACCTCCTCGACACACCGCTCCCAAGCTAGGCGTAGCCGACCGTAGCAAGCAGCAGTTAGGCGACGATGCTTGTCATCATCCCCATCCTTTTGTGCTCTGCGAACCTCTACTAGTTCTTGTCGGAGCCTGGCCAGACGGTCCTTGGTGCCCACAACGTCGAATGGCAGATCCTGCGAGTGCACACCATACCCCTGCGCGGTTCTGCGGATGTAGTTCTTGGTCAGCGTGGCTCCAAACTCCTCGACTTTCTGCTCTAGGATGCAAAGGAAGTAGATGTCGTGGGTGAAGATAATCACCTGTCGGGTGAGTGACTCAAGAGCCAAACGCTCGGCCACTTCCCAACGGCGTCGGTGATCGAGCGATGAAACTGGGTCGTCCAACACAATCCCGCCACGCCCCTTGCCAAGTTTGATCTCCGCAAGGAAGGATGCAATGGAGATTGCTCGCTGCTCCCCCTCACTGAGGATGGCTGCAGGTGCTCCGCCACCAGGCAATTGCAAGACCAGCTTGAATTGGGTCTTGCCCCCTGGAGACTCTGGTTTCATCACCACCTGAAGCTGGTGCACCTTGAGGCGTTTGAGTTCTTCGTTGAGAGCGTCCGCCAGTTCCTGGCTGGCCATTGTCCGCGAAAGCTCGGTGGATTTTTTGGAAATGGCTCGGGTGTCCAAACCATCAATGCATGCCTGAAGCTTGCGACAGACCTCATGCTTGGCAATTGCTTCCAAGACAGCTGCCTTGGCCTCGCCCAGACGTATCCGTGCATCAAGCTCTCGCTTCTCCGTCGTCATTTCAGCCCGGACTTTCTCATCGGCCGTTGCCTCTAACGCCGTAGCCTGATCCTGTAGACCTTCAATGATGCGCGCCAAACCCGGCCGTGGGTCGGCCGGCAACGGCAGTACTCCCTCCCACTGGAGTTCGGCCGCAGCTGCCTGCAACACCAAATTCTGACGGGTGTTCAGGCACTCCTGCATCGACGAACATTCGGCTCCGAGCACCGGATCAATCTCCGTCAACTCTTCCACCAAGCCATCGCGGAACATTACATCCAAGGCGGCTTTTTGAACTGCCCTGTAGGCCGCGGCTGCAGTTTCGCGTGCTTCCTTCGCAGCCTTCTCGGCAGCCTGCTTGATGAAGTTGTCAAACTGAATCAGACGCGCACCGCCTTCCTGGCCAAGTCGGTTCTGGCAGAGGGGGCATGCAGCGTGTTCAGGAAGCCCCGGGAATTCATGGTCAGGGTGGCTCACCTTGGCGAAAGCTCGGGCCGCTTCAAACAGCGCCTTCCATTCTTCACCTCCGGTGCCAGCAAGTTGTCCCGGAGTCTGTTTGAATTCGGTAGCAGCCAGCTCTGCTGCAGCTCTGGCCGCTTTCGACTTATCAATGAGCTGTCTGAGCTGATTGACTTTTTCATCGTCAATCAGTGCCATCGCCGCCGCAATGCGATCCTTCAACCCCGAGAGGCGCGTCGCCTTCTGGCGAATTGCCTGGGCTTTTTGCTTCGGATCAGCTTCGGCGAGGGTTTTGGTCAACAGGATAAGTCGATCCTGTTCGATCTGGCTGAGCGTGGCCAAAGCCTCAACGTGCTCAGGTTTGGTCTCGGTCGGGATGCCGAGGAGTGTTGTGGCGACTGCTGTCCGCTCTTTCGCAAGTGCGGCATACGCTGCGTCACTCGGAGCATTCGCCGTCTTCTCTTGCGTGGCACGCGCCTTGAGCTTGTTACAGGCGCCGGCCAATCCCTCCAAGATATCCAGCCCGTATGGGGCGTAAGCGAAGTCACCATGGTTGTCGATGTAGGCACGGGCGCAATGGGTATCGAAGATGGAGATGTCCGAAAGCGGCTCAGGTGCAGCCACACCGTATTGCCAGGGCAGGTCGGTAGCCACGCCGTCGATTACAGCCTCGAACACAGCTTGGGCGACACCGGCAGTCTTGGGATCCAGGTTGGCGTTGGGAAGTATGGGCTCGCGCCGATCTCTTGCGCGGCACGCATGCTTGAATACCCTGGAGTAACCCGACTTCCCAGCCCCGTTTTCCCCGTAGATGACGGTCAGGCCCGCCAATGCGATCGGGACGCTACCACCGTTCGCCAGTGCATTGACATTTGCAAGCTCTTTGATCGCGGCCAACTGAACAATCCGGGCAGGATCGGCGGGCGGAGCAATCTGCGCATCCTCAAGCCTCTTGGGCTTCCGGCCATCAGGATCCAGGATCCCCACCTCAGCTTTGGCCAATGCATAGAGGTCGTCCAGATCAGCGGCACTGAGCCTACGGTCTTGGTAGAGTCGAACAACCGCGTCTTGCTGCCAGGCTGGAAGCCCCTTAGACCACGCGTAGATTTCCTGAATAATCGTCACCTGCCTCCTCCCTGGCGTAGTACTACGCACACCAATTAATACACCGTACGAGCGGCAATTTGCCGTCAATCTGTCTAGCAGACAAAGGGAGCCATGGAAAAGGGGGGGAGCTATTCACAGAGCAGGCCTTCTTGAGCGCCGCTGCCGATCAGATGCTGGGCTACAGGTCTGACATCGGAGGCAGAAGACAGGACGGATCGCAGGCGAGCTCGCTGGCGATTCGATATAGCTTCTCGACGGTGATGTTTACTTCCCCACGCTCGATTCGCCCCATGTAGCTGCGGTCGATACTGCAGGCCAGCGCGAGAGCATCTTGAGAGATCCGGCAGGCCTTCCTCTGCGTCCGGATGCGATCCCCTAACGCTTTCGCCAAGTTGTCCATGACCGTCTCAATTTCACTTGAGTCGGCACTATCGTGCGTTTGCGGACACACGGGCCACGGATTATAATCCGCATTTCTGTCGCGTTAGCCCTTCTGGTCCCTCAATGAAAACGGCCTCGTTTACCTTCGACAGGCGTCTGTATGAGCTGCTTCAGGAGGAAGCGCGTGCACGGTTCACGACTCGTGAACTGCGTGATGCCTACGCCAAGCGCCTGGATGGCATGACTTTCCGTATCGGCGATGTGCGCCGTTATGTGTATGAGCAAATCCGCCGAATGCTGCGCATCGGCTGGGTTGTACTCGATGAGGAGCGACGTTCGCGGGGACAGGTCTACTGCCTGCAACCCACTCCGCCCCATCTGCAGTTGGAGCTGATCGACAACGGGTTCGAGAACAGTCTCAAAACTGCATCTGAGCCAACGCAAGAGTCTTCAGTGCTTGAGGATGCGGCTGTACCGCTTGAACCTTCATCTGATGCGGAGCAGCACTTGGAAGCGCTCCATAATGAGATCCGGTTGGACTTCCTGTCGTCGATGGGCGAGGCCGAGCGATACAAGCTGCTCCTGGATGATATGCCGCAACTGCGTGACAAGGTCGAAGCTGAGTATCTGGAGGCTAGAGACCGCAGTTCACGTCTGCTGGGACATCTCCGCGCTATCGAGAAGACCCTCAAGACGCTTGCCGCCGCACGATGACCCGATCGCTACGAGACTGGCAGTTCAGCTGCATCAACATGGCATTGGAGCACTTTACCGTCACGCCGCATTTCTTCTGTCAGGCAACGCCGGGGGCCGGCAAGACGCGGATGGCGGCAGAGCTGGCTAGAAGACTGCTTGAACAGGGCAAGATCGATCTGGTGTTGTGCTTTGCGCCATCCTGCCAGGTTGTTGAGGGCTTTCGCTCGACCTTTGCTGCGGTGCTTGGCAGGCGTCTGGACGGCCAGATAGGCGCAGTGGGGGCGGCGTTCACCTACCAGGCCATGGAATACCGAGATGAAGGGTTCTGGCAGCTTCTTGATGACTATCGAGTACTCGTGGTTTTCGATGAAATTCACCACTGTGCTGGTCATGACCCGCTGCTCAGCAACACCTGGGGTCAACAGATACTGCATCGGATACAAGACCGTGCTGCCTTCACCTTGGCTCTCTCCGGCACCCCCTGGCGTTCGGACGACAGGGCCATTGCGCTGGCACGTTATTCGACGCCCGAGGGGTATCTGATCTGCGACTACCGCTACGGTCTGAAAGAAGCCATTACCGACGGCGTGTGCCGTTCTCCTCGCATTGTCCTGCTCGACAATCAGAAGGTGAAACTCACCGAGGAGCTGGGCACTGATAGCACGGTGAGGATGTTTCCCAGCATCGCGAAGCTGTTGGGGGAATCACCCGTCACCTACGAAGAACTGTTGCGGCACGACGAGGTGATCGATCAACTGCTCGACCTCGGCTGCAGCAAACTGGATGAGCTTCGCCAGATCAAACCTGATGCGGCTGGATTGGTGGTTGCCACCGACATTGAGCACGCCCAGCAAATTGCTCAAGCCCTGGGCGTCAGGGGGGAGGGTTGCCGCATCGTGACCAACAAAACCCCCTATGCGCAGCAGGTGATCAATGCGTTCAGACATGGCGCCTGCCGGTGGATTGTGGCGGTTGGAATGATCAGCGAAGGCACGGACATCCCACGGCTGCAAGTGTGCTGCTATCTCAGCCGCATCCGCACCGAGTTGCATTACCGGCAAGTACTGGGGCGAGTGCTTCGGCGCACTGGCGAACCTGATGATCAGGCATGGTTGTTTATGCTGGCGGAACTGACCTTACAGGGTTTCGCAGAGCGAATTGCGGATGACTTGCCGGATGACCTGGCGGTGCTCAACGCGGTACAGGCACTAACCTTCACTCCAGATGCAAGGCCTGGTTTGATTGATGCTGCCGGCACTATCAATGGACTAGGTGGCAATCCTGGAGGTAACACTGATCAGACTATTGGAGCAGAGGCTTCGAACATGATTTCCCTTGCGGGTGTTACAACTGAGCCTAGTTATCAGGTGAGCTTTTCCCAGCATTACCGGCAGCAGTTACTGGCTTGCTTTTAATGCTGCGACTGCAGCGCCCGGCGAGGACAGGTCGGGGTGATGACCTTGCTCAGCGTGAACATCCGCAAGGCGATTTAAGTGATCGGAGGTCCAGTGGCTTGGACCTTGGCCCCACACCTGGAGTGCCCATTTTGACTAGACCACATGAGCGTACCCGCAGCTTGGTGCAGACCGAAGAGTTCCTGCGTGAGCTGGCGAAGAATCCAGAGCTTCCGGAGAGCATCAGGGGCGAAGCCAGACGCTTGCTTCGCCACTATCCCGATGCCGAGACAGTGTTCAGTCTCGGGAAATTTGAAGAGTTTCTTGAGTCCACCTCACCCGATGATCCAAGGCGCGAACTGGTGATCCGGGGGCGTTTAGCCGTGTTGAGCTCCCGACTCGATAGATAACTCAGTCCCCGGAAGGCATCACGCATCCACTCTGGAGTTTGGTTTGCTCTCTAACGCTGCAGCTTGACTTGGTTCTGACCTCGGCTCCTGAGTCGTTTGGCTCGAGTGGTTTGGTAGCGTGCAAGTGATTCCAATAGAGCGCTGTTCGCTCACACCTTTTTCCGGGCTGGAGGCATCGTTGATGCGCGCCTTCTGTCAGAAGACCTGACCCTTGATGACTCTCATGTCCGTCGCAGCAGCCATCTGGAACCGAATTAAACACATGCAGAAGGGGAAGCCCTTCTCCCGCACGGTTTTCGCGCGGGTCGGCTCCCCCGCATCAATCGACAAGGCGCTCTCCAGACTGGTGCAGGCCGGCCAGTTGGAACGCGTCGTTCGTGGTGTCTATATGCGTCCGAAATACAACCAGTACGTAGGCAGAAATGTCCGCCCAAGTCCGACTAGTGTGATGCACGTCATCGCGAAGTCGAACGGGGAAACGATCCAGATTCACGGTGCTGAGGCTGTCCGTAGGCTCGGCCTCAGCACCCAAATGCAGATGCTGCCGACCTACTACACGAGCGGCTCGACTCGAGAGCTGAAGGTTGGCAACGCCGTCGTTCGCCTTCAGCATGTCTCCAGGGATCGTTTGCAGCATGCAGGGACGAACGTAGGAATGGCGTTGACTGCTCTCTACTACATCGGAAAAGAGGGGCTGTCCGCCAAGGTGGTTTCCAAGATCACTAATGCTCTGAGCCACGACGAGCGAATCAAGCTCCTGGCTTGCAGAATGCCCGAATGGATGCGGTCGACTTTGGTCCATGTCGCCGGGGAAAACACCCGGACGGTCCAAGGCTGAACAGCCAGACCAGTATCCGCCCCCAAAGACGCGAGATCATCTGAGAGCAACGGCGGCAACAGTTCCATGACCGAGTCTCCGACATTGGCTGGGAATGGGGCAAAGCACAGGAGCTCGGCCAACGCCTGGCGGGTTGAGTGTCTGAACGGAGCGTCGTCCGGACCTCCATCGGGCTACGCGGGAGAATTTGGAAAGTCGAAGGGAGACGCCTGAGTACTCTCGTGGCAGGAGGCTTACTAGTACTGAAAGCGACGCTCAAAGCAAGCGTCCTGGATACCCCGAAACCCCGGGGTCAATCAATATCTGGCGAAGACGAAATAAAGGTGGGTGTTGGGATTCGAAGAAGCATTTCCCACCATCTCTGCAGAGCGTAGCTGCCATTCGATGGCGGAGGTCGTGATGAATGAAGGTTTCGATACGAGTTACGAGGAACTGCTAAAGCGTGTCGAGAGCATGCTGGGTAGTCGACAGTCCGCTGAACGGTGGATTCACAAACCCGCCCTGGGACTCGACGGTGCGCGGCCAGTCGACATGCTCGCCAGTGCGGAGGGAGTCAGGCTGTTGGATGAGTTCCTCGGACGGCTAGAGTACGGGGTGTATACCTTACAGCCCTTTGGGCCGTTGAACGTCCCAGATTCCTGCCTTACCCTTGCGCGGCTGCCCTAGGCCGCCCTCTCCCGGAAGACCACTATGGCCATGCCGGTGATGGCGCTAGGTCCGAATTCTGGGTTCTGTCCCAGGGGTTAGCTGTAGTCGCTGCCTCCTGTTGTGAACCTCCCTTCGGGACTCAATTCAAGGCATGTAATCATCCGCTCACTCAAACCTGGCCTTGGTCGCGTTATAGGCCCACAGGGTTCCCCAACCCTCCCCAATTCGCTTGGCGTGGCTGATGGCGACCGAACATAATCCGCCGACATCACTTGCACCGGCTCCAGCAGTTCGCGGTAGGCGGTATCGCCGATCAGACGTTCCGGCGTGAGATCGAACTGCGCTTCGACACGCTCAACCATCGTCCTGGTCGACTCGACGTCGGCGGTCCGATGCGCCGGAGTGGCTTCCACATCCAGGTTCACGCCGTCGTCAGTGTCGATCAGGTAATTCGTGGAGTAGTCAAAATAGGCCGGGCCGCCCGGCGCAGTGGTCCAACGGGCCTGCGGATCGGTGAGCGACATCTTCTTGGGCAGAGCTTCGGCCCACGCCTCCTAATCAAGGTAGGGCCAACGTTCAAACTGGCGCAGACCTCGGGAACAGCCTGTCCCTCGTCCAACACCATGCTGGCAGCCTTGAGTTTGAATTCATTCGAGTAGGACTTACGCATTCCGACATACCTCAGGTTTGGGCCATCATAGCGCCCGAGTGAGGTGTCCAAAATCATTAAGCCAGTTCACACCGCCCCCCAATTCGCTTGGACGGACGGCGGTCGGTCCTAGTCCGCTGACATCACTTCCACCGGCTCCAGCAGTTCGGGGTAATCGTTACGGTTGTTGCCGACGTCGGTCGAGACCGGTTGGGCGACGAAATCCTCTCGCCTGAACAGCATGGCACCTCTGGATTTGTTCGCTATGAGCGTCAGGTGTCAGCCACAGGTCGAACTGCTGCAGAGCCAGAATCACCTGCATTCGGTGGTGCACGAAGGCGACCGAAGGGGCGGCCTCCTTGGTGATCAAAGCGCACGAGATAACCTCCTGACCTTCCGGCCCCATCCAGGTGGACCACAGCCCAGCATGGCCAAGACCGCATCTGTCGGACTGTAGTGGTAGTAGGGCTGGTTCACCTTGCGCGCCGTACGGCTCCGAACCTGGTGATGCTCGTTCCATTCGTACCAGCCCTGGGCGGCCATCAGGCAGCGGTGAGTACGCAGGCTCGCGCGCCACATCGGTTTGCTGGCCGCTTCCTCGCTCTGCGCATTGAAGCTGAAGGTCGGTGGTTTCGGCTGCTTCCACATGGGGGAATCAGTCCCCAGCGCGCGGCGATCAGTTGGGCTATGTCTGCGTTAAGTGTTGGGATGTGGCGCAAAGGCCCGTAGGGTGGGCTTCAGCCCACCACCGGATGTCAGCGTGGGCTAAAGCCCACCCTACAAGGCCCCGAGGCCTGACCGGGACTCCCTAGCAACAGCTAACAGGGACATAGCCATCAGTTGCAACTCGCCCTGCTGGTCCAGCCGCAGGATGGGCACCTGGGTGGTAGGGGCACCGTTGAAGCTCTGCACCCAGCCTCCGGAGTTTCGCGCCCTGATATGCAAATAGTCTTCTATCGCCCGATCGGATGGGGTGACGTAACGTCCGTACATCGCTGCTTCTCCCACTCGTCAACGTTCCCATTGTAGGAAGCGTTCACTGTCTATTGCTGTATTTATATACAGTTATTTGCAGGTGTTTCCCATGATTCCTGATGTGGTTGCACGCCTGGTGACTTACGGTCGCCAGCTGCCATTCTTCTCCTTTCGGGTGCCCGCCGGCTCTTCATCACCGGCGCAGGACCACCTGGAGCGCACGATCTCCCTGGACGAAATCCTCAACATCCGGGCGCCGCACACCTATCGCGGGATCTCCGGCAGGCGCTAGCTCGATCGTCAGAGCCTTATCGCAGCAGGTACTGCCTGTCTACGCTACGGCTGCGTTCGTTGTCTTTCTGTTTGCTCATTTCTTAATTGGATTTATTGTATCTAATAACGAAACATGTTGCATGATGGGAAAGTCGTCTGATAGTCTCTTTTGGGAGTCAGGGGGAGATGCGGCCAGGGCTGGCCTAAGGAGCGGGATCTTGGTCATGCAGCCCTGCTACTGAGGGACTGTCCTTGGCGACGTTTCAAAAGCCGCTATGAGATGGCGCGTACGGTGAGCACGCCGGAGGGTACGCGTCGTCGACGAGGGGCAAGACCATGCTGGCCAGGGATGGCCATACCCCAGCTCAGTGTCTTCTTGGGTTACAGCACACAATCCAAGAAAGTTAATTCTCGTTATAAAAACAATCCGCAAGGAGACAAACGTGACCACTTTTAATGTCATTTCCCCGATCGATGGCCAAAAATTGCTGGTGGGAAACACTTCCAGCGATGCAGAAGTGGCCGCCGCGCTCAATGCTGCCGAAACAGCATTCAAGACCTGGAAGCTGTCGTCCAAACTAGAGCGCGCCCAGTTGGTCGAAGCCCTTGCGGATGAACTGCTCAAGCGCGCTGATGATCTTTCCAGGGCAGTATCGCTGTCGATTGGACGGCCTGCCGCGCAGGCAAATGAGGCTCAGCGGTTCAAGGCTGTAACCCTGGCGCAGATCGAGGCCCTCGAAGAGCTTGGTGACGAACGATATCCTTCGGATACGCAGGTGACGCGTTTTGTGCGTCGGAGTGGCCAAGGCGTACATCTTTCGATCGCTCCCTGGAACTACCCTGTAGGTCTGCTGCCCTGGCTGATCGTCACTCCAATCCTTGGCGGTAACACAGTCATTTTGAAGCATGCGGCTCAGACGACCCTCATTGGAAGGATTGTCAAAGAGGCGTATGAGGCAATTGGGGGGCCTGCCGGAGTGCTCCAAGTGCTTGAGCTTGGTCATGACCAAGTTACTAGTGCCATTAAATCCGGTTCTGTCAAAGGGGTGAATTTCATCGGATCTGTCGGTGGCGGTCTTGCCGTCCACGCAGCGGCAGCAGGCACTTTGACTCATGTGCATCTGGAGCTTGGGGGCAAGGATCCGGCCTATGTCCGCCCAGATGCGGATATTGCAACGGCAGCAGCCGAGATCGCCGACGGTTGCTTCTCAAACGCCGGTCAGTCCTGCTGTTCGGTAGAGCGTATTTATCTGCACGAAGCAATTCGGGATCCGTTCCTGGAATGCTTCCGCAATGAGATGCTGAAGTACAAGTTGGGGCATCCGATGGACCCAGCAACCACAGTGGGCCCAGTCGTCAAGGCTTCGGCTGCAGAGTTCATCCGCAATCAAATCCGAGGAGCCATTGCCATGGGGGCTCAGGCGTATGTCGAACCCGCGTTGGAGTTCTCGGTGGAGAACGCCTCCTGCTATTTGGCCCCGACTCTATTGACTGGCGTGACTGCTGACATGCACATCATGCAGGAGGAGACTTTTGGTCCGGTCGCCTGTGTTCAAACGGTGCGAGACGATGCAGAAGCCATTCGTTTGATGAACGACAGCAAGTTTGGCCTGACCGCTAGCGTCTGGACGAGCGATCTGGACGCTGGGCTCGGTTTGGTCGATCAGCTCGATGCGGGCACAGTGTTCGTGAATCGTTGTGACCATGCCGACCTTTACCTGCCTTGGGGAGGGCAGAAACTCTCTGGCCTAGGCCGCGGCAACGGTAAAGAGGGTCTTCTGGGGGTTATGGACGTTAAGTCGTTCCACCTGAGAGCTTTGTAATGAGTCCGTCTGTGACGATAGAAGCGGTTGAGATCGCGCGCTACGCAGGTGACGCGGTCTCGGTCACACCGGGCGGCGAGAACGCGGATATCGTTCTGCTGTGCGAGCATGGCGGAGGGCGCATTCCGGCAGCCTGGAACAACCTTGGGCTGCCGGAGGCCTTTCTCGAAACCCATTTTTGTCAGGACCTCGGATCCAGGGAATTGACGTTGGCGGTTGCAAGAAAGCTTGGCGCAACTGCGATAGTCTCTAACTACTCTCGGCTTTTTCTCGACTACAACAGGAAACAGCATGATCCTGGCTGTATTCGGATCGATATGGGTGGTATTCCGATCCCCGGAAATATCAATTTGAGTGAAGCTGAGCGTGACACTCGGGAAAGAATAGCCCGGTATCCGGTGGAAAAGGCCGTCGCTGATTGGGTTGAGGGCGAGCTTTCAAGGGCCAAGGCAATCATCTCCATTCATTCCTTTTCGCCACTCTGGGACAACAAGTTCCGCAGTTGCGAAGTCGGTGTGATGTGGAGGGGGGATGACGGGTTGCCGCTCCGACTCATTAGCGCCATAGGACAGCAAGACGTGTTTCGAGTGGATGATAATGAGCCTTATAGCTTCAAGGAAAATGACTGGTTCACTTTAGATCGTCATGGCATTTCGGTCGGAGTCCCCAACGCCTATATCGAGGTAAGAAATGACCTCATCAAGGGTGAGGCCTTGGTCGACAAAATGTCGGATGTGCTGGCGAAGGCGATAGAGCGGACTTGTCTGGTTTTCTGACCTGGCAGTTATAGGTAGGATCTGTGCGGTGTGGAAATTCGAGCTCGATGGGACGCAATGTAGCTCTATTTCTGCACCCCACAGTCCAATCAATTAATCTCCCAGGATTCCTGATACACACGCTGGAGCGTAACGAAGGAGGCAGTTCGGCTAATAGATTCTTCACCCCATTGGTCTGGCCTCAGCGTTTCTGGCAATCGTTAGCCTGCTACCCGAAGCGATTCTGCATGAGCGCATGGCTTCGCCCGCGATGGGTCTCCTGGTGAACGAGTCCCTTGAAACACAGGACACCGTTTCCCCCTTACCATAAGGGATAGGCAAACGGCTGTGTTTATGACTAACAGCAAAGACAAAACCATCGAAGTGCTTGGCCAGGAGCGGCGTCGCCGCTGGAGCGTCGAGGAGAAACTGGCCATGGTGCGCGAGAGTCTCGAGTCCGGGCAAAGCGTCTTAGTGGTGGCCCGGCGCAACGGCGTCAATCCCAACCAATTGTTTCACTGGCGCAAGCTCTACCAGGACGGTAAGCGAACGGGCATTACACCTTGCCGGCGGATACCCAGTTGTGCGGCAGCAGCTCGGCCAGAGCGCTGGCCTTCTGCGTCGGCAGTCGTGTCAGCACATCCTTGAGATAGGCATACGGATCATGTCCGTTCATGCGGGCCGACTGGATCAGGCTCATGATCGCCGCCGCTCGTTTTCCGCTGCGTAGCGATCCGGCAAACAACCAGTTCGAGCGGCCTAGCGCCCATGGCCGAATCTGGTTGTCGGGTAGTCAGACGCGGTTACCCGCGCCCAACCCCCTAAGAACCGTGCATGCGAGTTTCCCAGCACACGGCTCAAGCCTCTGCTAAGGAAACTCCGGAAAAGTCCCGACCGATCTGCTGAAATGACGCCCCCGCAGAACCTGAGCCCTGCCGCATGACCCAGATGAGCTTTTCCGATGCCGAGTACGCCGGCAAACGCAAACAGACCCGGCGCGAGCGCTTTCTGGCGGAGATGGAGCAAGTGGTGCCCTGGGCCGGGCTGTTGGCGCTGATCGAGCCGTACTACCCCAAGGCGGGCAATGGCCGTCCGCCGTATCCGCTGGAAACCATGCTGCGCATCCACCTGCTGCAGAACTGGTTCGCTCTCAGCGATCCGGCGATGGAGGAAGCGCTGTACGAGATCACCTCGCTGCGTCAGTTCGCCCAGCTGTCGCTGACCCAGGGCAGCATCCCGGAAGACACGACAATCATGAATTTCCGCCACCTGCTGGAGCAGCACGGATTGGCCGCGGGCATCCTGGCGGTGATCAACGACCACCTGGGCGAGCGCGGGTTGTCACTGCGCCAGGGCACCATCGTTGATGCCACGATCATTCATGCGCCGAGTTCGACCAAGAACCGGGAAGGCAAGCGTGATCCGGAGATGCACCAGACGAAGAAGGGCAACCAGTACTTCTTCGGCATGAAGGCACATATCGGCGCCGATGCCGAGTCCGGCCTGGTGCACAGCGTCGTGGGGACGGCGGCCAACGTGGCCGATGTCACCCAGGTCGACAAACTGCTGCACGGCGAGGAGAACGTGGTGTGTGCCGATGCGGGCTACACCGGGGTGGAGAAACGTCCCGAGCATGCCGGGCGTGAGGTCATCTGGCAGATCGCCGCCCGGCGCAGCACCTACAAACAACTGAGCAAACGCAGTGCCCTGTACAAGGCGAGGCGCAAGATCGAGAAGGCAAAAGCGCAGGTGCGGGCCAAGGTCGAGCATCCATTCCGGGTGATCAAACGGCAGTTCGGCTACACCAAAGTGCGCTTCCGGGGCCTGGCCAAGAACACTGCGCAACTGGTCACCTTGTTCGCCCTGTCGAATCTATGGATGGCCCGCCGAGAGTTGCTGGCTGAAACGGGAGAGGTGCGCCTGTAAAACGCAGAAACCCGGTCAAAAGCCGGGTTTCTGGTGAAGTCTGTCGCCGAAGACCGGGCTAAAAATCGATTCGGTCGCCAATCGGCTGCCCGTCGCTGACTTGTTCGGAGTTTCCCTAGACAAATTCTTTAAAAGAGTACGACAGCCATTCGCAAACATAAGCTCAACGTGCAGCCCTTTGCGTCCCACAATCATGGCAAGCACGGGACGCTGATCAATTCTATCCACTGCAAGTTTTCTCCATTCATGAAGATCCGTTCCAGATGGGTTGGGATGATCCTCGGGATGGGTATGCCACTCCCCCAAATATCGAATTTCGCCCTTGCTATGTCGCCAGCGCTGGAATGCTATTCGTCGGTGGCCGTGGGGGGAGCGCTCGAATAGGTAACGGAGCCGTTTATCGAACCGTGAAGGTTTAGTGGCCTCGATGATCTCCAGGTGCGGCCCCCTCACTTTTCCCAAAAGTATCCCTCCAGCTTCTGGGTCTGACTCTCGCGCTTGAATGAACTTGAGGATATCTTCCAAGACGCTGGAGTGTATGTACACCAGATGCTTTCGGTCATCGGTTGCCCAATCGGTTAACTGCAACATGCCGGGCAATTCTCTTTTGTGATTGGTGAGCAGTCATCCGATGCAGGAGAAAATCCAGGAGCTATAACTCGAGTTCTCAGGGAGGGCAGGCTATTGGATCTAACTAAGTCCAAAGCGGCTTCGGCGGCTAAGCAAGCTGCCTGAACAGACACTGTCGCAGGAAACGGCACGTAGAGCCCTTCACAACCATGTCCCGCGAACACTTCTCCCAAATCCTCCTCCACAGAACAGAGCTGGCCATCTTTGCCATAGTCACACAGGCATCTGAAGCAGCCTCCTTGGCCGGGGCGCTTCAACAACGACCTAACCGCGACTCCAGGGCCTTCGATCCAAACACTGAGAATCGGAAGTTTTTTATGGTACTTCTCTGCGATCCAATATCCTAAAGACTCGTCACCAGTTGCATCGATAAGCAGATCAAGCTCTGGCAGGCTCACGTCACGCACATCTCGCGCAATACCCTCAATCTCTGCCGAGGGCATCACCCGCTTTAGCTCACTCTCAAGAGCATATGCCTTGAACTGGTTCAACTGACCAAACCCTAAGCGATGGCGGCCCAAGTTATTTGCACCCAACGCATCGGGATCAATGATAGTTAACTTGCCGCCGGAAACACCGGCACCTGCTTTTACGAGCAACTCTGAAAGATAACCACCAATCGTACCGCATCCAACCATGGCGATCTTCATGCCCGTGAGGTTGCGAACGCCCGGCATGTTGCGCTCCGTAAGATATTTATCGTCAACTCTCTCAATCGAAACTTGAATGAGTTCTAACGGATAGAGATGCTCGTAGCTCGTAGAATGCCTCTTGAGTGATTTGCGCACCTCTATTGGAGGTAGCTCCACCATAAATCCGTATTTGTAGACAGGCGAAGCAATCACTATCAAGCAGCCGAGATAGGCTGATCGGTACGCCGCCTGCACCTGAGACAATATCTTCCGAGGAATATTCTTATCTAAAGCACGCTGCCAGTTGATCAGCTCACCTAGGTTCTTAGGCGGCCAGCTTTCCTGTGAGGGTCGCGGTTTAGCGCTCGTAGAGATCAAAAACACACAAGCATTCACCTGGGAAAATTCGCCACCCAGCACAGATAACTTCTTAGAAGTTCGCTCAAGGTTGTCCGTGAGGAAGTAATCGTTATAATTCCCCGCCCTGTATTTATGCGTATAAACTTGAAGCGTACCGGTCTCGGTGTTCTCCACATCATTGAAGCAGAACCACTCACCCCAGTATGCGAAGAACTCCTCAGTTAGATCATCCTGCATTTCATTTTTCAAAATTGCGTCGAGAACCTGCTCGGCTCGCCTTATCAGCGCAAGAGTCTGCCGAACGGGGTCGTGAATATCGAAGACATATGTTCCTTTCGCGACATAGCACAGTTCACCACTAGCTCCGATATGAGGCGCTACTGGACGAAGCTTTTTGGGAAGGTCTGGTAGAAGAACTCGAGGGGGAGTACGAAACTCTCGGTCAATTCCAAGTATGCAGTTTACGGGACCATCGGTTGTTCTGAGCGCGCCGGTCAATAAAAGTAGCCCCCCGATCTTTTGCTTCGGGGAGCGTTTAAAGCCCAGTGTCTGAAGTTGGAAAAGGAGCTCCGGGATCACCTCGGCGTTATCCCTAACCATGAGGCACTAACCTGCCTTCGTGGTCTTAACCAGCTCATGCGGTCCAGGTTCTGCAGGAGTAGCCTGCACGATCTCAGACACCGAGACGGCAATCACCAAATCCGCCCGATTCGGGAATCGGGTTCCGAGCACATGACGCATCCAATTGCAGGCCGTTTGTTTATCCGAAGCGTTGATTGCCCCGTCAAGATAGTTAAAGAACGCCTCAAATTGCACTGCAGCATCCTCCAGTTCATCAGGAGTAAGGCTATCTGTGAGATAGATCTCGGGGTCAATGGGGCTGCGTACTCCTCCACGAAGCGCTGCTGGAATTTGCCTTACAACATCTCTTAATGCCTGGTCATCACGAGCTCTACGCTGCTCAAAAACCGATACTGCAGCTGCCATCAGCAGGATGGAGCTAGGGCCACCTTTACTCCAGGTCTTGTCGCGGAAAGCCTTCAAGTAGCGCACAACCCTGCGCAACTGAGGCCCATGATCTTCCACAGCCTGGACAAACCACTCTTTCATCGCACGAGGATCAGACTTAATCCAGTCCTCCTCACGGTGTGCTAAGAGCACATGATCAGTCGGGAGCGCCGTCCAACGGTCTTTTGCTGAGTCCATTGCATAGGTCAGCGCGGCATAACCCCTGGCCTCCATACTTTCCTTGAGGAGAACAAAGTCCTCATCAGGAATCGCGTACAGCGGAATATCTATATGAGCGAAATCCGAAATCTCGATGCGAATGCAGGTCGGTTTTGGAGACATCCTCCAGATCTTTTTGTCTTTCACCAGCGGGGCCAGTGCCGCCTCTGTGGCTTCAAAGAACAGAGCACTGGCCACGCTGGGCTTTTGGTGCTCCTTCATGATGCTCATCGGAAGATAGACGCCATCGTCCAAATCGGATTGCTGGGGAGGTGTCGTATGGGGGCGGTTCAGAGTTTTGTAAGCCCAAGAGCCCTGGATGTAGAACTTTGGCTCGATCTTCAAATCGCTCAGACCGTGATCATACAAGACCTTGGAAAGACACTCCTTCAAGCTAGCTCGAAGCGTCGTTCGGATCTCGTTCTTAGCTTGGTTAATGTATTCCTTCTCGTGCGCGAGGAGGTCGAGTTCAGCCAGGAAGCTGGGGTTGTCCAAGGTGGTGTAGAACAGAGCGCTCAGATTCAGCATATAGCCTCCCCCGCATTCGCGCAGGACGAAGTCAGTCAAAGGTTCGACAGCGGATAATGTTACTTTGCCACTGCGGCCAGCATTATGGCGCGACACTGCATGTAGATCAAGCGGGTAGGTGCCGGCACTATATATGGTGTTTTCAGGGTTTTCGAAATGAATTGGAGCGGTAAAGCCCAGAAGGCTGAGCGCGCGGCCAGGGCAGCAAGGCGGAAGGGAAGATTCAATTGAGAGGGAGCTGCAGGCTATCAAACCGACCGGTAGTCCTTGCGGCAAGGGAGAAAAGCTAACGGGAGTGCGAACTGAAAAATGGCTTTCGTTTCAGGCCTTTTTCACTCGGCGATAGGTAATCCGACCTGCGGTATTCATCCCCTCAGTCCACTTACGATCTGTCCAGTATGTGCCGGTCATGGTCAGACCATTCACGTCATCCTCAGAAATAGTCACTCGAGCTGCACCGTTATGAATTGGAGAATCAGTGGCCTCTGGAGTCGGAGTGTGATTTTCGTAGATGTAGTTCAGCTTGATAGTTGAATCATAGGGGTCTCGACTAATCGAAACGCAAACGGTCTTAGAGCCTGAATATCGACTGTTAGCATCGAAGCTAATATGGACGAAAAGAAGTCTCGACTTAATCTTTACCTTCCCCTCAATAGGCAGAGTTACCTTGCCATCCGCAATTCCCTTCATTTCCTTTATCTTGTCCCAATTTGAATCAAGAGTTACCTCCCACTCACCATCAATTGGTGGAAAGTAACCTCGAATAATTGGCAGTTTACAAATATTAGGAAATAGCGGCGACTGGCCAAGCGCCAAAAAAATAAATGCAGCGATAGTAACTGACGAGGAAATCTTCCTAATCATCTCCCCAGCCGAAAGGCCACTATCAATACTTACTAACGCTAAAAGTATTGCCGCAACAAGTGCACCGAAACCCTTTAGTATTCCCACGATACCTACGGACTGATACATGCTCCATCCTCTTGGGTGGTAGAAATAGAATCCACAGTTTTTTAACTTTAGTTGTGTACAGTAGGTCACCACTGGAATGGCTGGTCAAGCCTCACCCAAAGCTACTCAAGTGGCAAGTCTTTGAAAAACAGTGATTAGATTAAGGAACTGAATACGTACCAAAAAGAACTTGTTGGGCTGGCCTAGCTGTCCCAGATTACTTGCAGAAGGCTGGAGGGCCCAACCTACGGCGCCGCTGACTAGGATTCTTGTTGCGCATGGCCTCTCTGAGACGCTCGGCAACTTCAGCCAGGACCGCAGGGTCTGCCGATCGGATAGCATTCATCAGCTCCTCGCGCCGGCGAGCCTTGCCCTCAACGATCTCGTCAAAGCTGCTATCTGACTGGTGAAACCTACTCATCTGGGCAACCTCGTGAACTGGGTCGAAGCTGGAGCGTATCACGCAGAGCGGCTGGGCAAGAACTCTCTCGGATACGCTTAGTTTGTAGCGAGCTCCTCTGGAGCGGTAGCTAGCACTTACAGTAATTTCACCTACCTCCCCGAGAGAGACTTCTGCGTCCCCTGAGAATGTTGCTGTATGCATCGTTCCGACTTGGTTCCCTTGATGATATTCGCTCAATAACGCCGACTGTATAGTCAAGGTCTACTCGGCTATTTTTGAGCATGAATTCGAGCCCCAAATCACTTCTGGAACTTTTGTAATACACGCTAATGAATAGCTGGTAAACCTGACGATATATCTGGGCAGCAACTGCTTGAAACTCTCCTAGATGGCTTATCTCCACAAAAAAGTCAGTGAGCAACTCCCTCAAGCGATAGGCCGTCATGTAACTCCCTTGAATCTCCTGCGCCCTAGTTAATATTAGCAGCGCGGCCAGCTCATCAAGCCCTCGTCTATCTATGGTGCGAAGAAACTTAGAGTCCGACCTCATCCAGCGATTGCCCGTTGAAAAACCTTTCAACCTAATTTCTTGGTCTTGCTCATTATATTCAATGATGTATCCGTGAAGGCCTGGATCAAGCACTTGGGCAAGCCTTACTAAATCATTCTCAGCGAATATCGGTTCTGAAATCAACTTCCACACAGGGTGATTTAAAATTCTGGCCGTTCCGGGTAGTGCGTGATTTATCTCGGACACAAACCTTGGATTTTTTATATTGGCGCCATTCCAATATCTAAACAAATCACTGCGATATCTTAAAAAAGAGTTTACCCCAGAGATTTGCAGCAATCTATCAAGCGCCGCTGGAATTTGAGCCACTCGCTTTATTTCGAGACGCTGAAGAAGTACGCCGACATAGTATTTGCTGCGTATTGATCTTACAGGCTCTGGCAATATCGAAAAATATTCCATAGAAAGCGCCGAGATAAAAATTTCGCACCTCGCGGAGCGAAACACACTTCTATTTAGCGAAGCCCTTTCCCCATGCGGGGTGTTAAGAGAAATGTAGTCTCAGTATTTCCAAATTCTGAGATTTCCTCCGATAAAGCGATGAAATGCAGCCATCTAGGGCGTGGCATAGACTCCACGAGGTAACGCTTTAATACGCACGACGTGGAACCGTCACGATGGACGATGCTGAGAAAGCCCTGCTGATTGATGAGCTCGCAAAAAGCCTTGAGAGCGATTTGCTGGGCCGCTACGGCCCCGTAATGAGCGGAGATGAGCTACTACGTGCTTTGGGCTACACGTCGAAAGAGGCTTTCCGGCAGTCGCGGATGCGAAACACCGTCGCAGTCCCTCTGTTTAACCTGGAGCACCGGCGTGGAAAGCACGCGTTGGTGAAGGACGTTGCACGCTACCTGGCCGAGCAGCGCTTCAGTGCCGCGCTCGGCGTTTCACCCAATCGTGAGCATGGAGGTGATCCCTGATGAGCTAGCCACCAACGCGCGTAACCACGCAGTGAGGCGCGGATAAGAAAAAGCCCCCGGGACGGCTATCCCAGAGGCCTTTTGTGACAGTCGAATACAGACCCGACTGCCTTCAGTCTTATCCCCGAAGCCCAACCTGTCAAGACGAGAGCCAATGCGCAGGCGCTGGCTTCGGGGCCTCTCTGTATCCCTTTTTCGTTTGCGTCTAACGATGCCGGCCCAGCTCGCCCTACAGATGACTGGAGCCGGCTCGCGGAGGGTACAGCCATGCAAGTTCAAACCTACCGTAAGGCGTTACATCTCCACTGCTGCTCGGCAATGAGTCAGCGGCAGATTGCCAGGTTGGCGAGCATTTCCATCAATACCGTCAAAAGGATTGTGTCTGTCGCGCAGGCCAACGAATGGGACTGGTCTGCCGTCCAGGACATGGATGACCGCCAACTGAAAACCTGCCTTCGCGGAGTTCGGCAGCAGGAAAATGGCAAGGTCATGCCGGACTGGGTGGCCATCCATAAGCTGATGCAGGCCAAACACCAGACCTTGATCCAGCTCTGGGATGAATACCGCGATCAACTCAAATCCGCGGCCTATTCCTACTCACAGTTCACCTACTACTACCGCGAGTTCCTGAGCAAGATCGACATCACGATGCGGCAGATCCATTACGCAGGCGACTGCATCTTTGTGGATTTTGCCGGCCAGACCATTCCATGGTTTGACGCCGCACAAGGTAAGCAGCGTGAAGCCCAGGTCTTCGTCGCGGCACAGGGCTGTTCCAATTACCTTTTTGCGTATGCCTGTGCCAGCCAGAAGTCACCGGACTGGATTGAGGCACACAACCGGATGTTCCAGTTCTACGGTGGTGTCCCGAAGACGGTCATTCCGGACAATCTCAAGTCCGCAGTGATCACTCCCGGCAGTGAGCCGGTAATCAACAAGACCTACCAAGAACTGTCAGAACATTACGGTTTCGTGGTGGTGCCAGCTCGGGTACGACGACCACAGGACAAATCCAAAGCAGAGCTCGGAGTAAAACTAGCCACGCAGTGGGTGACCATACCTCTCCGCCGTCGGCAGTTCTTCAGCCTGGAAGAGATCAATGTTGCCTTGGCTGAGCTGCTGGAGAAATTGAATCGGCGCTCCTTCAAACGTCTGCCCGGCAATCGCTTCGAGCGGTTCCAGGAGCTGGATAAACCTGCGCAGAGAGCCCTGCCGCCAACCCCCTACGAATATGGCGAATGGATGGCTGCTCAGAAGGTCGGTCCGGACTACCACGTCTATGTGCGGAACCATGCGTACTCGGTGCCCTGGCGCTTGGTGGGAGAGCGAGTGGAAGCCCGCGTCAGCCCTTCGACTATTTCCCTGTTCCACCTGAGCAAGCGAGTAGCCATTCACCCACGTGATGACACGCCAGGAGAAGCGACAACTAACCCCAATCATCGCCCTGAGGCCCACCAAGCCTATGCCTCACGAAGCGCGCACCACTACCTCGAATGGGCTTATGGTCTTGGTACGGCTACCGCGGAGGTGGTGCAGGCGCAGTTTAACGGTAAGGCTGATTTCTCTATCGCCGGCAGCAAGGCCTGCCAGCAGCTACAGCGCCTGGCCAAGAACTACGGCAATGCCAGGGTCGAGGCGGCTTGCGCGAGGGTCTTGGCCATCCAATCGCCGACGATCAAGAGCTTGCGATCCATCCTGCAACACCGGCTGGATGAGTTGCACAGGCCCGCGCATCCCGCTACCGCTCTGATCCCACCCCACGCCAATGTGCGCGGCTCCGACTACTACGCCGAGGAGAGCCGCCATGAATGAGCAGCAGACCATCGAGCAGCTCCAGGCGTTGAAGTTATTTGGTATGGCCAGCGCCATGACTGCACAGCTGGGAAGTCCCGGCACACAGAGCCTGCCATTCAGCGAGCGCGTTGCTCTGCTGGTCGAGGCCGAATGTCACGACCGTGACAATCGTCGTCAGCGACGCCTGATGGCGCAGGCGAAGTTAAAGATGCGCAACGCCTGCCTGGAGGATATCGACTACAGGCCACGCCGCGGTCTGGATAAGTCACAGCTGCTGTCGCTTGGGCAATGCCAATGGATCGAGCGTCATCAGCACTTGCTTATCACCGGGCCTACCGGCGTCGGTAAAACTTGGTTGGCTTGCGCCTTTGGCATGCAGGCCATTCGGCGCGGCTGCTCCGTCGCCTATCACCGGGTCAGCCGGCTGCTTGAGGAAACCGAAATTGCCCGGGCTGACGGATCTCTGTCTGGCTTTCGCAGCAGGCTCGCGAAATGTCAGCTGCTGATTCTCGACGATTGGGGCATGTCTCCGCTCACCGATATCGGCCGCCAGGATCTGCTGGAGTTTGTCGATGATCGTACCGGGGCAGGTGCCATTCTGATTGCTTCTCAGCTGCCGGTAGCCAAGTGGTACGAGTACATCAACGAGCCCACCTTGGCGGATGCCATTCTGGATCGCATCGTGCACCGGGCACACAAGATCGAGATGCGTGGCGACTCCATGCGCAAGAAGCACGGTCTCGAAGGTGGGGAGGACTAGTCATGTACGAACCCCATCAGATTCAGCACCAGGATGTACTGATCCACCATCCCATCATTCGCTGCGCTTACAACGACGGCGTGGCCGACAACTTGGTGGTCAGCCAGGTGCTCGACTACTACTCGGAGACCCTACGCCATCACTCAAAGGCCCTGGCCTTTTTGCAGCGCAGGGGCATCTATCAACCCGATCTGTTGGCCCACTTTCGTCTGGGATTTGCAGACCGCTCCCTGGGCCTACAGTTGCGCAAACTGGGTCACCTGGAGGAGGAAACCGTCAGAGGTGCATTGCAGCGTGTCGGTCTGCTAAGAGCCTCGGGGCACGAACTGTTCCGTGGAGCAGCGCTGTTCCCGATGCTCGATCAGCGAGGGCAGATCCTTGGTGGCTATGGGCGTCGGATTACACCCAAGCTGACGGCGAACTCGGCCTATCACGTGCACTGGCATCTGGAGCATCGTGGCTTTTTCAACCAGGCGGCGCTGTTCGAGTTTCCTGAGCTGATTCTCTGCAAAAGCCCGATCGAGGCACTGACTTGGTGGTGCCATGGGCATCGCAACGTGGCAGCCATCCTCGGGTTCGCCGGCTTTGATGATGAACATCTGAGCATCCTGCAAAGCAGTTTGGTCAGGCTGGTTTACATCGCTTTTGGCGCTTCACGCTCCGAATTGGATGCGATTCGCCGTATCGCCCAGCTGCTGGCTGATAGCAACTTCGAGGCGCGCTTGGTGTTGTTTCCTCTCGGCCTGGACAGCAACGGTTTTGCTTCGTCGGTGGATGACCCTGCAAAGCAGTTATCGCGCCTGCTAGAGGACGCCTTGGCACTGCCGGAGAGCAAGGGAGGTGACCATGAACGCTGAGACTTACCCGACCGACCTGTCAGGGTGTGTGTCCTTCTACATCGATGACTGCCTGGCGCTCGGACAAAGTGATGCGACGGCCCGCACCAAAACCGCGCTGTTGCAGATGTTCGTTCTCTGGTGCCAGCCGCAGGGTATTTACGAGGTCTCGCAGGTCGATCTGGACGTGTTGGAGCGCTACCGCAAACACTTGTATCGCTACCGCAAGCGCCGCGATCAGAAGCCTTTGGAGCTCTCGACCCAACGCATGCGATTGATGGCGGTCACTGGCCTACTCAAACGCTTGCACGTCTATGGAATTCTGCAGTCGGAACCCTACGCCAAGTTTCCGTTGCCCACGGTGCCACGCCAGATACCCAAACAGATTCCCGACGAAGACGAGATCGAACCCATCCTGCATCAGACGACGATCAACGGCCGGATGGAATTGAGGGACCGAGCCATTGTTGAGGTCTACTATGCGACCGGTATACGCCGGGCCGAACTGGCTGGGTTGGATATCCGGGACGTGGATTTCAAGCAACAGATCGTCACTGTTCGCAAAGGTAAAGGCAGGCAGGATCGGCGGGTTCCCATTGCGCAACGAGCCCTAGATTCGGTTGAACGGTATCTCAGCGAGCTCCGCTGCCGGCTGGCTACAATGGCCAGCGGTGAAGCGCTCTTTCTCGGTGAAACAGGTAAGCGCATCCAGAACAGCAAACTGACTGAGCTTGTTGGCCGATGCATTCGCCGTTCCGGCATCGGTAAGAGTGGCTCCTGTCACGCTCTTCGCCACGCCACCGCCACGCACATGCTGCGCCATGGAGCGGACATTCGTTATGTGCAGGAAATGCTCGGGCACCTATGCATCGAGAGCACCCAGATCTACACCCATGTGACCATCACGGACCTGCAAGGCGTTTACAGCAAAACACACCCTGCAGCTCGGGGCTCAGGCCGCTGATGTCGGTTTGGAAGTACTGATGAATTGCGAGCAGCGCGATCACGGAAATGCGCGCTAGGGGGGGCAGAAAAAACTAACCCCCTGGTGCGCAGTACGGGACGAGTCCCGCCCGAGGCGTGGGGGTTATTCTTGACGCCAAGGCTAATGGCGACGGGGTGTGC
The DNA here is from genome assembly GCF_036328175.1 of Pseudomonas sp. JS3066. NCBI lineage: Bacteria > Pseudomonadati > Pseudomonadota > Gammaproteobacteria > Pseudomonadales > Pseudomonadaceae > Pseudomonas > Pseudomonas sp. JS3066. The sequence continues at coordinate 1,339,821 of NZ_CP143312.1, read as the reverse complement.
AGTCAACCTTGAGGCAGTGCCGGCGATCAGGCTCATCTCCTTCGCCAGCTCTGTCATTCTCATGGCCCGGGCAACTAGCTATAAGTTTTTCCAAGAAGACCGTGTAAATTATAATTTTCTCGCGCTGCCTATAGGAAATTCACCATGCGGCAACCCATTGAGCGAGCCGGATACAGCTGGCTGATCAACGCCCTCGATCTTCGGTGCATGCCGCTTGATCATGAGTGTGTCATAGGCTCGCGCCCAGCGCTCTCTCAGTCCGCTGGTGGCGTCAAAGTAGAGGTCTTCACCAAGGGGTACGCCAGAGAGCACCGCCCCATCGATCAGATGCTATTTGCGCTCTCGTACGAAGGGGTAAATCTGGGTGTCCTAGAGCGCGCCTTTCAAATTACCGCTGTCCGGGACGATCTAGCTGCTGCAATCGCTGAGAAGCCAGCCAGCGGCTATCTGCGCCGGCTCTGGTATATCTGCGAGAACATTGCAGGCCACCAGTTGCATCTGCCCAACGCGGCCCAGAACATTCCGTATGAACACCTGCTCCCACCGGAGAAGTATTTCACCGGCCCAGAGGATATGTCGCGCAGGCATCGCGTGCGGATGAATCTCCTGGGAACGCCTCAGCTTTCAGCCCTGATTTCCCGCCAGGGCTGGGCAGACGACAGTCTTTTGAATGCGCAAATAGTCGAGCGCATGCATGACCAGATGGTTGATTTCTCGGTCACCGAGATTGCTAGAGCGGCGCAATACCTGCTGACGACCGAGACCCGCAGCTCCTACGAGATCGAGCACGAGCGCCCAGCTCCCGATCGAATCTTGCGCTTTGTGCGAGTGCTGGAACAGGCAGGCCAGCGCCCGCTGGATGAGGAGTTTCTGTTCGACATCCACCGGATAGCCCTCGGCACGGGGCGTCCCGATCCGTCCATTGGTGCATACAGGCATCTGCAGAACTGGCTCGGCCGCGGCGATCTGATCCACCTGATCCCGCCGGCGCCGGAAAAAGTGCCGGAGATGATGGAGGAATGGTTCGTCATGCGTGAGCGCGTCATGCGCAGTGAGGCCCCAGCGCTAGTGAAGCTAAACGCGATCGCACACAGCTTCATCTACATCCATCCTTTCATGGACGGCAACGGCCGGTTGTCCCGCTTCATCATGCAGGACATCCTGGCCAATGAAGGTCTCAAGTTGCAGGGCATCATCCTGCCTATCTCTGCCGGCCTTCTGGTCAACCTGGACAGCTACATCGGCACGCTCGACGCGTTGTCACGGCGGCTACTTAGTGCCACGCAGTACCACCGGAGGGACTTGGCCAGCGATCCTGAGCTGGACGAGGCGCATGCCCATCTGTTCGCCCACTTGGATTTCACTGATCTGCAGGGCGAGGTCAATAAAAGCGCTGCGCGAGTTCTTGATGGGCTCATGCGTGATGAGGTCAACCATCTGGTCCGGCGTGATAGGTTCAAAGAGCAGCTGAATCGCGAGCTGGATCTGTCGAACCGGGATCTTGAGCTGCTTATCGCGGTGATCTATGAGAACAGCGGGCGTGTCTCTAAGCGTAAGCGGACGGGCTTGTTCCAGCACCTCACGGATGAGGATATTGCGCTAGCAGAGAGTATCTACGCCGATCTGAATGCGCCGGAAACACCAGAGCCTGAGGTGCTCTGAATCCCCTGCAGCAGGCTTCGTTCAGGACTGAATAGCCGATTGATAGTCCAAGGGTCAGGGGGTCGTACCGAGGATTAGTTTACAACTACTTTCGCGATTACGACCCGCAGACCGGGCGGTACGTGGAAAGCGATCCAATTGGGCTACAAGGTGGCTTGAATAGCTTCGGTTATGTAGTAGCTAACCCTATCTCGTTCGTAGACCAGTATGGATTGATGGTCCAAGATCCACTGTGCCCTGGGCGCCAGATGTCCCCAGCTGAGTTTCATTTTCCTTGCAGTGCTGGTGGCGGTGGGGCAGCGGGAGCCACCAATACCGCAGGAATAACAGCGTGGTGCATTCTCTCCGGAACCTGTGCTGCTAACGAAGTAGATGACTCTTCAGGCACCAAAGATTGCCCAGTACCCGGCGCTGTTCCCGGAGATAGAACCAGAGGGCCAAGCGAAATATGGGTGAAGCCTGACGGGACAATTGATACCGCAAACGATGACTTCGACAATTTAAGCCCTACCGACGTAAAGGATATTCCGGGCGGGCGAGTTGGAAAATTACCCGACGGCAGAAGTGTCGTGGTTAGGCCAGACAGTACCGACGGTAGACCGACCTTAGAAATTCAAGATGGAAGAGAACGAATCAAGGTGAGATATGGCAGATAACAGCGAAGTTTACGTTGAGTGGTTTCCTGGCGGAGACTCTAGTGAAAGGTTTTCCCTAGAGTACATTTCTGACACCCGGAAAGGCTTACAAATTTGTATCCACCCTACATCCGATGCCAGCAAACTATTAACCTTAGATTTCAATATAAATGACATCGTAGGTTACAAGGTAGCAAACGACAGCTACACCTGGCGTTCAGAAAGCAACAGGCTCAGAAACAAAGAGCACTCGCTATTCAAGGTCGAGAACTCCAATTACATTAACTGGTTTAAAGAAGAAACCTATGATTCAGTGGATCTGAGTTCTGCCCTGCACTATTGCCTTTTGCTGGGAGAAGAGTCCATTGATATCGTTGTCCTAAACGCCCCGTCCGTCACAACGCAAACGTAACGTTGCCATACAGCTCGTCGACTATCTGAGCACTGAAGGGGCTGGCTAATTCTGACAGCCCCTATTTTTTTGTGTCACTACCGTGCAGCAGCCCGTTCACACCTTTTCGGTTTCGTGTGTCACGCAGGGCCGGCACAGTGTTCAAGTTGGCGCAGCGCCTGCAACCAGAGGCGATTCATCGTATCTCTTCAGGTCTTTTTTTAACCAAGGCATAGAGGTCCAGATTAGGGATTGCATTCGCATTAGAAAGAATTCTCTCAATCATGCGAAGTTGCTCAGCGTTATTCCTTTTGAGCACCGAAATCTCAGCCTTCAAGTGCTCTATCTGTTCAACCAGCTTCACTTCAGAAGCTGTTATCTTTGTGTAAAGGGAGGGTGTTGCCCCTCGCAGCTGCGCTTTTTTGTTTTTGTACGACGTGTTAATTCCTACATAAGTACATAGAGTCTGCCTAGTCGTTTTTATGCCGAGCTCAAGTTCTACTTTTGTCACTAGGGCCTCCCAAGTTAGCTTACCTATCCACTTGGTTAGCATAATCTCTATCTTGCGTTGCTGCTGAGCGGATATTTTTGGTACTACCACGTCACACCTCCCCTTCAGACAGGCCGAAAGACGATAAAAGAGAGCGTAACTGGGGATTGGTGTCAGACGTTGCACTCGTAGTCTTATCTTCAATGATGCCTTTCAGGCGCGCCTCAAAATCCGGGAGGGCACACGCAACCTTTGCGATGAACATTGCACTCAAATCGGTCAAGCTGAATTCAGCGTTAGTATTCGAGTAACGAATTATCGTTCCAGCAGGGCTGTTTTTCATCAAATCAATAAGTAACGATAGAATGTGGGTATTTCGAGAGTGAATGACATACCACCCTTTCATTGCCTGGGAAGTTGGTAGACGCAGATCGCACGCCACCGACTCTAGCCTCAAGGTTTGAAACGATAAATCTTTCTCGAGAAAATCGATGGCTTTCTCGTCGCCAGCAATGTAACAACTCTCCGGACACATAAAGCACTGCGAGACGAACTCGTTCAAATAATTGCACGGGGTCACATTCAGGTTTTGAGTGCAAAGTCCCGTTGAGGTGAGTATTGCCGGCAGGTTCGTAGCTTTTGCAAGTTGCTCTTGAGAAACGACTCGAATATCCCGCCTGTCGATATCTGGCGGGGTCATTATCGCACTCACTCGACTAGCCTTCTCGTCGTGGCTCGTATGAATGTAAGTATGAGTTTGCTCAGAACTCTTTCTGCCTGACCAAGCAGTAATGATCTCTACTGGGATGCTACTTAAATCAGCAAGGGTGTTAGATAAGTGCCGCAGACTATGAGGTCGCAGAATTAATTCTGACGAAAATCCGTAACCCTGAAAAATTGATGTTGTGTAGCGCCCCTTGCCAACCAAGCGAGTAAGAACCGAGGTGCCTAGCGATGCTAATGGCACCACCGAATAGTTGGTCTTTTGAAATACTTTCCCCCCACTCCCAACACTGGACGCCCCATAAAGCCAACTCCCTAAAAAGCAGAACATCGCGTCCTTTAGCCTAATATTTGACTCTCCAGTTGAAAATGAAAGCGGAAATTCCGGAAGGATAAATTTTCTATAATAGGATATCCACCACTCCTGTACCTCTCCAACTGTGACGATAAGCTTATCGCCAAAAACTTTCGGGATATTGGAGTACCCAAATAAGTAGGGCAACCCTGATAAAGCCGATCTCCCAGTTAGCGATGTGGACAACTGATCTTGAAGCTGCAACGAATAAATTGGTTTGTCCTCAAAGAGCCGGTTTTTTTGACGCCGGCGCATGGGATTAAGAGCAGCACCTTCCTTGAGAACCGGAACGCAATCATCAACTCCATAGAACCCTAACGCATAACCCAGCGTAAAAAGGTTAGGTTGCTGAGCCAAAGACAAATTCCGCTCTAGTTCCGGTGCCATCTCGAACTCCCCGAGCAACGCCTTCAAGCTCTTATTGGGATTTTCGTAGAATCGACATAAAACTCTTGCCGGTTCGCATACCTTGTAAAAGAAGTTCATAGCTTTCGTGATCGGCTCAGCTAGCGCCGCAAGCATGTGATTCTTGTTGGACCCGTATCCTTTACTTCCAGTCCAATCGAGGTAATAAACAGGATCTCCATTACCTTCAGAGAAAGAATGTAGTCGTTGTTTAGGAAGGAGCGGTATTTCCGCAGAGGTCCGATTAGGCGATGCCAGCGACAGCAGCACAAAAGCCACTACCAAGGCATCACGCATATTTATCTCTTCACCAGGACTAAGTACACCATGTATATCCACATATTCAAACACACTTGAAAAGATGGCGCCTAGAGCAACCACAGCATTTATATCTGGAAGTTTCTCCAGATTATTATCAAATGCAGCATGCCCCGACCTGTCTCTTTTATCACGGTCGATTAGGTCTATTTTTTTCATCAACCCCTTGCCAGAGCAGAACGAGAGAAAATGGCGCAAGCGGCAAACTGAACCAGCCTTCCCCAAATTAAGGCTGCGGATTGTTAATTCTGTTTGGGCATAGAGGTCGCCATCCATGAGCGACAACAACTTCCTAGCCATCGATGTTCGAGATTGCTTCTCGCTGGCGGAGAGTGATGTATTTGATATTTCGATAACCCACACTTTTATCAGGTGATTATAGGGGTAAGGAAGGGAGTCTGTGGGCCGGTTGCCGGCGTTACCTTTTCCCCTACGCCCGTGTATTCCGCACAGGTATCTAGTTCGGCGACCAGTATTGGGGTCGACGTGGTACCAAATCAGATCATCAAACTCCGCCTTCTTGCCGCCAGGCCCTTCAAATTGCTCTAGTTCGGCTTCGCGATATTCGTGGGCAAGCCGTTCCAATCGGTCAATGTATTTATTAAGCATCGATTGCGCGCTGCCCAGCGAGATATTCATCGCAAACCGCTATAGTCAGCCTCACCCAAGCGATCTGCCTCTCCAATTTTTCAGTGCTGCGCGAGTAAAGGGGATTTACTAAGGAATTGCGGTTTACCGCAAGCTTGTCCTCCGCGTCTGCCAGTACCGACTGGTGATCGGCTTCGAGTATTGGACGAAAGTTTGGGCATCCATAGCACCCCAAAGGCCGCCCCAATAGTGTTGAACAAGTGCTGCATGAACGCTTGTTGCGTGCCCCACCAACAGGATTGAACTTACTATCGACTATAATTTCGTCATCGCCTTGAACTACAGTTAAGTCAATACTAAAAATTTTCTTCAGAAATTCATTGCCGATAAATTTTGAGTCAATCTCCCGCCTGGAAATGTAATCCAAGTCTATGTAGTGCCTTGCAGCTGGCACGGTAACACCAGTCATTTTGGCCAATTGAACGGCGGGTAGACCATCTTGAGCGCCTCGAGTTAATACGGTATGACGAATCCTGTTAGAAGTAGCCATACAGTCGGAGGTTCGATCAGAGGTGACTTGAACTACTCTCATGGCGTGGGCAACGGCTGTCTCCGATACGTGGTACGCACTAGACCTTGGAGTAAAGAGGCCCTTGAACAAATCTAAAGAGTCAAACCGCAGGTCAAAGAGGCTGACATCTGGAAACATAGGAATATCTTTCATTAGATTCAGCATTTCAGATTGATCCAGTTCGATACCTTCCGATTCCATCAGCAGCGTAAGCCCTTCCAAGACTATCCCTTTATAGTCGGTGAGCGTCTTTGAGAGATATTCAGATAGATGTACTGGATAACGTTCGGGAGATTCCCTTGAATATTGCTTCCCCTTAGACTTAGCGTGAAACACTCTAAGCTGCAATGTTTGCCCACCCACCGTCCCAATTTCGTCCGCAGCGCGAATTCCTTCGTCGTTAAAACTTGCACCAGAGGGAATAAGATCTGCCCATTTCATAATGGCGATTTGAATCGGCCGTCTCACAACGGAAAGCAATAATTTATTAGTGACTAGATTTCTGAGACGACCATAGAGCCCTGGTGACTGAAAATAGGAAAGCACTCGATCGGCGACCCAATCGAACTCCTGTAGATTTTTATTGACCTGCTTGGCTAACGAATCAAACTCAATATCGCTTAATGCCCCACTGGAAGGATCAAGAGCATTACCTTTCTCCTTATCCAAATTCGCGCTTGTATATTTGTGATACTCACTAAATTGTGCATTACCTTGCCTGGACAGAGTTCCAAAGAATTGATTTAGCCCTTTCTTATTGCTTGCATTCAGCCCACTCCATATTGACTTAACTCTGGATAGCGAGGGAATCCCATTAATCAAAAACGGCTTCACTTTGCCAGCGACGCCTGATGCGGTGCTCGCAGCACTGGTACGAATGTAATGCACAAACACGTCCAGAATTAGCTCTCGATCATTATCTGACATATTCGATGAATGGACCCAGTCAACGCACAACAGTCTTCCTTTGCCATTATTCGGGAGTAACACCCATACATCATCCGAGGTATTAACCGTCAAACCAGACTTAACCGTAACCAAAGAAATTTCTTTTTTTTCAGGCTTAAGTGCTTTGCGTTTTTTCTCTCGAATCATTTTTTCTGATCCACTCTATGCTGATGTGCTTTTGATATTTCTCTCGCCTTCAGTGCAATTCGTTTTTCATTATAATTATCACTCTGATCCGAATTGTGCGACCACCCCATCGCATATTTTCTACAATCTTCAAGCAAAGCTGGATTGACCCCGAGCAACTCTCCCTTTTTATCAAATATTTCATTCCATTTGTGACGAAGCAAATGAGGATGCACATGAAAGCCCAGCGCCCTGGAAAGCTTCTGAAAGATTGCATTTATTGCTTTCAACGAAAGGGGCTGGCCTGCAGTACCTTTAGAGTCATTTTCGCTCACAAACACGAAGTCATGAAATTTCGCACGAGGAAAGACAGCACGAATGTTGTCAATATAAAACTCAACCTTCTTCATCAAACTTGGATCAACCGTAGCGAAGTGCGCTTTTGTCTTTTGATCAGGTTTTTCAGCGCGCGGATCTGTAGGGTCGTTTCCAGACCGATAGATAGATATCTGATCGTACCCCCCCCAGAAAAGGAAGTCTGAGACCTTCAGCTTTGCTAGTGCACCCCTTCTGATGCCGCCTTGGACTAGCAAATTGACGATCAGATAATTTCTAACTTTGGATGCTTTAAATGGATTATTAGGAGATGACGGAATCAGCATCTCCAAAAACTTAACGAAAACGTCGTCCGGGATTACCGATTCCTCAGGATCGCCAACTTGTTGAGTCCCGTTCTTACCAAGCGCATCTTCATCTAATTTTATTTTGTGAATTAGCCCATTAAATTTTTTATTTGTTTTTTTGTCAACATCTTGAACTTCGTGAAACTGATCAAACAGCCATAAAAGAAACTTCCTAAGGCGTCTGACACGACCTTGAAGGGTCTCGTTAGATACCTTTGCCATACCTTTCTGATTGGCAACAATGATATTTCTTAGCTGCTTATCATTTATATCCAGAAACTTTATATTTAGGCTTTCATCATTAATTGACTTACTTAAGCAGCACCTGTCATAGAACTGCATGTATTCCCTATGCGAGATAAACTGTCCGGATTCAACCCTTGCGGGCAGATCAATATTTTTCTCCAAAAAATACTGCAGCATGAACAACAGTTCATTCGCGTACCTCAATCTCGTATTGGCCGACTTCGCAGACAACTGGCCATTGAGATAGCAGGAAACATACGGATCAATAGGGCAATCCACATCGTCCACTATCGACACGAAGGGCAACGAATTGAATTGGTATCGTTTTACTTTCATGATTGACAAAATAGCTAGTCCAATAACCAATTTAGTTACAAACTAGCCCCCAAACGAGTTCTGTCAAACGAGAGGGAGGGAAGAGCGACGGACGGCGGGGCTTACAGACAATGCCTACGGCTTTGTAGGCTTTACAAATAATTTGTTGGTTATACCTTGCCTCCGGACAGGCAGACCATGACCTTGTCGCCATCCTCGATCATGTTGAAGTCGGCGATGGCTTCGCCGGCCAGGCGGCGGATGCGTTTCTGCAGTTTGTTCTGGTTGACCGAAAGGGTGCCCATGGTGCTCTGAAATCCGGGGGGAATGCGAAAAGCTGGCTATTTTACGCACAAAGCGAGCGCGACCCCAGTCCCATCATCGCCCTGTGCTAGGCTCCGGCGGATGAACAGTGACCTCGATCCCGCCCTGGACCTCAGCGACCAGCTCCTCGAACTCTTGCGCGGGGCCCCCGAGGGGCTGAGCGAGTACCAGTTGATCCAGGCCCTCAAGGCCCGCCACTCCACCCACATCCCGCACTTGGAACTTACCGACAAGCTGGTGCTGTTCCGTACGCACTTCCTGGTATTCAACGCGCTCTACCGCCTGCGCGACCAGCTGAACGGCACCGGCCTTGCGCAGCTGGCCATCAGTCCGCTGTGCGTGCAACTGCTGCCCTATGAGGCTGGGGCCACCTCGGCCCTCAGCGAGCTGGACCCGCTGCGCGACTATTACCTGGACTTGGGTAACCTGCGGCACACGACCGAGGAAGATGTGGAACGCCTGCTGGCCAGTTTCTGGACCCGCATGCAGGGCAGTGAGGAGAAGCTCGCGGCACTGGAGCTGTTTGGCCTGCACAGCGGCAGCCAGCCTCTCAGCCTCGCGGTGATCAAGCAGCGCTACCGCCAGTTGGTGAGCCAGCACCACCCCGATCGCGGCGGCAGCACCTCGCGCCTGCAATCGATCAACAAGGCCATGGAAATACTCCAACGCTATTACAGCTGACGCTGAATCTTCGATTCGCTCTAAGGCGTCGCCGAATCGCCTGCCTATACTGCGACATAAGGTCGCATAGGTCGGCCGAGCACCGGGTGGCGCTGGCTACGCGCCCCCGGCGCTTCGCTGGGGGGCGACCTCATAATAATGAGGAGGTGTTCAGCATGATCCACCACGTTTGGGGGCTCTTCACCCATCCCGATCAAGAGTGGCAAGAGATCCGTGGCGAAGAGGAAAGCGTCAGCCACATGTACCTCACCCACGTCCTGATCCTTGCTGCAATTCCCGTGATTTCTGCCTATATCGGCACCACCCAGGTCGGCTGGGTACTGGGCAAGGGCGATCCCGTGATGCTCACCCAGGCCAGCGCGTTGCAGATGTCCATCATGTCCTATCTGGCGATGCTCGCCGGCGTGGCAGTGATGGGCGGATTCATCCACTGGATGGCGCGCACTTACGACGCCAATCCTAGCGTTACCGAGTGCATCGTGTTTGCCGCTTACTGCGCGACCCCGCTGTTCATCGGCGGTCTCGCGGCGCTCTACCCGCACCTCTGGTTCGGCGCAACAGTAGGCACATTAGCCATCTGCTACACGGTCTACCTGCTGTACGTGGGCATACCGACTTTCATGAACATTCCGAAAGACGAAGGCTTCCTGTTCTCCAGCTCGGTGCTGGCAGTGGGCCTGGTGGTGCTCGTGGCGATGATCGCCTCCGCCGTGATCCTCTGGGGCTTCGGCCTGGGGCCGGTGTACACCAGCTGAAAACCCTCGTTGACCAGAAGGCCGCCTGCGGGCGGCCTTTTCTTTTGGCCGGGAATGACCGCTCGGCGTCACCACCTTTGGGCAGCAAACGCTTTGCGGCATAATTCCGCGCCAACGGAGTGCCCTATGCCCGAGCAGCTACTTGCCCGCGTCGAGGCCTGCTATCAGCAGGCCGAAGCCTTTTTCAAATGCCGGTTTCCCCGCCCCGAAGTGAGCTTCAAGCTACGCGGGCAGAAGGCCGGCGTCGCCCATCTGGACGAAAACAAGCTGCGTTTCAACCCGCAGCTCTACCGCGAAAACCAGGAAGACTTCCTGCGCCAGACCGTCGCCCACGAAGTGGCGCACCTGGTAGCCCATCAACTGTTCGGCCCCCGAATCCAACCCCATGGCGAGGAATGGCAGCTGATCATGCGCGGGGTCTACGAACTCCCCCCAAACCGCTGCCACACCTATGAGGTGAACCGGCGCAAGGTGACGCGCTACCTGTACCGCTGCGCCTGCCCCGACGGCCATCCTTTCTCCGCCCAGCGCCACGCCCTGGTGACGCGCGGGCGCCGCTACTACTGTCGGCGCTGCCAGGTGACTCTGGTGTTCAGCGGGGAACAAAGCCAGGTTTAGGACCTGTGGCGGACCTGTGGGGACGAATTCATTCGCCATGCAGGCCGAAGGCCTGCCCACCGGAGGCCGGGGACCGCCATGCGGTCCTCAGCGAATGAGTTCGCCCCCCACAAGGTTCCTGCTTCGCCCCGTCAACCCACCACCTTCGCCGCCTTCAGCGCCTCGATCTGCTCGGCGCTGAGCCCCAGCGCGGCCAGCACTTCAGCGGTATGCGAGCCCAACGGGCCGCCGGCATGGCGCGGCGCGGGCAGGCCGGCAGAGAACCTGATCGGACAGCCGATCTGCTTCTGCGCAGGCAAGCCTTCGCGCGGAACCTCCACCACCAGGCCGCGGGCCTTGATCTGTGGATGATCCACCGCCTCGGACAGCGGCAGCATCGGCTCCACGCAGGCGTCCAGCTCGGCGAAGACCTCGACCCACTCGGCGAAGTCGCGCTTTTCGAATTCGATCTCGATTGCCCGTTTCAGCTCCTGCTGGTCTTCGGGCCTGGGCGACAGTCCCTTCGCTGCCAGCTCGGGACGGCCAAGGGCGGCGCAGAACTGCTGCATGAACTGCGGCTCCAAGCTTCCTACAGAGAACCAGCGGCCATCACGGGTACGGTAGTAGTCGTAGAAGCTGCCGCCATTCAGGGCCTGGTTCTCCATGGCCGGTTCAACACCCGCACCGAGATAGCTGGCACCCGCCATGCCGTGCAGGGCGAAGGCGCAGTCGGTCATGCTGACGTCCACGTGCTGCCCCTCCCCTGTCACCTGGCGATGGATCACAGCCGCGAGCAGGCCCATCACCCCATGCAGGGAGCCGCCGCCAATATCCGCGAGTTGTACGCCCAGCGGCAGCGGTCCGCTGTCGCGGCGTCCGGTGTAGCTGGCGATACCGGCCAGGGCCAGGTAGTTGATGTCGTGTCCGGCACGGTCGCGATAGGGGCCGGTCTGGCCATAGCCGGTGATGGATAAATAGATCAGCTTCGGGTTGATCGCCTTCAGCGCTTCATAACCCAGCCCCAGCCGTTCCATGACGCCTGGACGGAACTGTTCCAGGACGATGTCGTATTCCTGCACGAGTTGTCTGACCAGCTCCACCGCCTCCGGCCGTTTCAAGTCCAGGGCAATGCTGCGCTTGTTGCGGTTCAGATAGGCGTGGCTGGTGGACTGGCCGCCGTCGTGGGGCGGCAGCACACGCACCAGGTCTGTACGCGTAGGCGACTCCACCCGGAGCACATCGGCGCCCATGTCAGCCAGCAGCAACGAGGCGAAGGGCCCCGGCAGCAGGGTGGAGAAGTCGAGGATTTTCAGCGAAGACAAAGGGCCTTTCATGGCAACTCCTGATGCGTATGTTCTGGCGGTCATTCCCAGTGCAACGCCTGGTGTGCATCGAGACGGTCGACCGCCGGGGCGTAACGGGCCTCCAGCACGTTGCGGCGAATCTTCATGGTCGGGGTCATGCAGCCGTTATCCACCGTCCAGGGCTCACGCACCAGCAGCAGATGGCTGACGCGCTCATGGGGCAGCAGCCGGTCATTGAGTTGTTCGAGGGTGGTCAGCAGGTCCGCCTCCACCTGGGCGCGGGCCTGCTCGCGGGCGGCCGGGCTCAGCTCGATCAACGCCAGCGGCTGGTCCAGGCCGCTGCCCATCAGACACACCTGCTCGACCCAGAGATTCTTGGCGATTTCGCCCTCGATGGGGGCCGGCGCCACGTACTTGCCCTTGCTGGTCTTGAAGATGTCCTTCACCCGACCGGTAATGCGCAGGTAGCCGTCGTCGTCGACATGCCCCTTGTCGCCGGTATGCAGCCAGCCATCGCGCAGGGTTTCTGCGCTCTTCTCCGGCTCCAGGTAGTAGCCGCTCATCAGCGATGGGCTGCGGTAGAGGATTTCTCCGTCATCGGCGATGCGCAGGTCGTTGTCCGGCATCACCCGGCCCACCGTGCCGAAGCGCACCTGCCCCGGCCGATTGAAGTTGCCGTAGGCGAAATTCTCGGTCATGCCGTAGCCCTCGCAGATAGTCAGGCCGATGCGCCGATACCACTCCAGCAACGCCACCGGAATGGGCGCCGCACCGCTCACCAGCACTCGCGCGCGGTCCAGCCCCAGACCGCGGCGGATCTTCCACGCCACCAGAGCCCCCAGCAGCGGAATGGCCAGCAAGCGGTCGAGTCGCCCCTGGGGTAGCCGCTCCAGTACGCCCTGCTGGAAGCGCGTCCACAAGCGTGGAACCGAGAAGAACTGGGTTGGTCGCACCTGACGCAGGTCTTCAGCGAAGGTTTCCAGGGATTCGACGAAAGCGATTTCACCGCCGCAATAGAGGCTGTTGGTTTGCACCAGGAAGCGTTCGGCGGCATGAGACAGCGGCAGGTAGGAAAAGAACCGGTCGTCCGGCCCCAGCCCCATTTCCCCTACCGAGCGGCTGGAGGCGAAGGCGAACGCCCGCGCCGTCTGCATTACGCCCTTGGGCTGGCCGGTGGTACCGGAGGTATAGAGGATGCTGAGCAGTTCGTCCGGGCGCTGCTCATGGGTTTCACTCATGGGTTCGTAACGCGACAGCAAATCGCCCCAGGCATGTTCGGCGCGCAGCGTCGGATAGGGCATGGCGATGCGTGCCACGCTGTCGGGAATGCCGGATTCCAGGCGCTCGGCATCATCCAGCTTGCCGAGGATGATCACCTTGCATGCGGAATGGCGTAGCACGTACTCGATGCTCTCGGCCGATTGCAGCGGGTAGAGCGGCACGCTGACCAGTCCGGCGAGCATGATCGCCATGTCGCTCAGGATCCATTCCGCGCAGTTCTTCGCAAGTATTGCCACCCGGTCGCCCGGCTCGCAGCCCAGGGCCCGCAGTGCGCTGGCCAGGCGCCGGGCGCGGTCGTCGGCCTCGCGCCAGGTGATGGGATGCCAGGTCCGCGCCACCGGCTGGCGCAGCCAGACGCGGTCTGGCGTGGTCGCCACCCAGTGGGTGAAACGTTGCAACGGCAATGCTTCGCTCATCCTTCGCCCCTCTTATTGTTGTTATCGGCTCGCTGCCCAATGGCCCATCACTCTAGAGCTTGAACACTCTTCGTGCGTTGCCGTGAAGGAATTTTCCTTTCACATCCTCCGACAGCCCCATCTCCTCTACCTGCTCCATGCAACGCGAGAGCGACAACTGCGGAAAGTTGCTGCCGAATAGCACCTTGTCCTGGCCGTAAGTCTTCATGTACTGGATCAACGCCTGCGGGTAGTAGCGCGGCAGGTAGGCAGAAGTATCGATATAGATGTTGTCGTGCTTCCAGGCGACGCCAATCATTTCCTCGGTCCAGGGATGGCCGATATGCCCAGCGACGATGCGCAGCTCGGGGAAGTCCAGCGCCACCTCGTCCAGGTACGGCACGGGCCGGCCGGTTTCCGAGGGCATCAGCGGGCCGGTGTGGCCCACCTGAGTGCAGAAGGGGATGTCCAGCTCGATGCACTTCGCATAGAGCGGGTAGTAGAGCCGGTGGTTGGGCGGCAGTTTCCACAGCCATGGCACTACCCGCAGCGCCTTGAAACCCAGCTCATTCACGGCGCGGTCCAACTCGCGCAGGGCGGCCATGGGCTTGCTCATGTCCACCGCTGCAACCCCGACGAAGCGATCGGGGAAGGCGCGGGTGTATTCGGCCACTTCTTCGTTGGTGCTTACCCAGCGTTCAGGACGGCACCAGGCGCTGACCATCAGCTTGTCGATGCCGGCACGGTCCATTTCGGCAACGGTTTGCTCGGGACTCAGGCCCTTGTCGAGCAGGGACGTGGTTCCGGACTTCTCGAACAGCCGCACTGCCTCGGGTATCAGCTCGCGGGTTCGGCCAGTAGCAAGCTGGGCCCAGGCATCGATGGCGCCTTTTGCGTGAGTCATGACGATTGCCTCAATAGTGTCTGTTCAAGGTGCCCACGGCACACCCTACGGGGCACATTTGTACGGTGCGCCACGCGCACCGCCCGCCATCCTCAGAGCTTCATCCCGCGGCTGATGATCTCTTTCATGATTTCCGAAGTGCCGGCGAAGATGCGCTGGATACGCGCGTTCGCGTACATCTTGCAGATCGGGTACTCCCACATGTAGCCCCAGCCGCCATGCAACTGCACGCCTTCGTCCACCACCTTGCACAGCAGTTCTGTGGTGAACAGCTTGGCCTCGGCGGCCACCTCGGGAGTGAGCTTCTTCTGGTTGTGGTCCATCACGCAGCGGTCGGTGAACACCTGCGCGACGTCGATCTGGGTACGCATCTCGGCCAGCTTGAAGCGGGTGTTCTGGAAGTGCGCTACGGGCCGATCGAAGGCCTTGCGCTCCTTCACGTAGTCGATGGTGGTGAGCAGCGCGGCCTCGGCGCCGGCCACTGCACCGCAGGCATTGGTCAGTCGCTCCTGAGCGAGCATGTTCATCAGATAGAAGAAGCCACCCTTGGCATCGCCCAGCAGGTTTTCCTTCGGCACCTTCACGTTATTGAAGAACAGCTCGGCAGTGTCCTGGCTCTTCATGCCCAGCTTCTTCAGGTTGCGACCACGCTCGAAACCCTCCATGCCCCGCTCCACCAGGAACAGACCCATGGCGTGCTTGTTCGCCGGGTCGGTCTTGGCGGCGACGATCACCACGTCCGCCAGCAGCCCGTTTGAGATGAACACCTTGGAGCCGTTGAGCAGGTAATGGTCACCCTTGTCGATTGCGGTAGTGCGCATGCCAGCCAGATCGGAGCCAGCGGAAGGTTCGGTCATGGCCACAGCGAGGATGGTTTCGCCGCGGATGATTCCCGGTAGGAAGCGCGCCTTCTGCTCGGCGTTGCCGTACTCGGCGATGTAGGGGCCGCAGAGGGCCGAATGCAGAGGAATCATGAAGCCCGGCTCGTTGATGTAGGCCAGTTCCTCGCACATGATCTGCTCGTAACGGAAGTCCTTGAGCCCGGAACCACCGTATTCCTCGTCCGCCCAAGGCAGCAGGAAGCCCATCTCCCCAGCTTTCTTCCACACGCTGCGGTCGACCACGCCGGCCGCTTCCCACTCGTCCTGGTGCGGAACCACTTCCCTTTGCAGGAAGGCTCGGAAAGCCTCGCGGAACAGATTGTGTTCGGTCTCGAAATGAATGCGCTGCATGGGGTTGCCTCCCTGGGCCGAAGTCGTGCCGCAGGTTAGGCGCCAGCGCCTTGCGCCCTCAATGACGCAAGCGCTCAGAGCGAATTGACTCAATCGACCAGATACGCATTCAACCGGACAGCTTGCCCAAAAGCGACGACATCAGGCTCTTGCGCCCAAGTTTCTTCACATAAGGCACGTAGTCCTGGTCTTCCTGCTTGACGTGGCTGACCAGCCAGAGGCCGATGAAGATTCTTGCCTTGGCCGCTACCTTGGCGGGAGCCTCACCTGATTCAAGCTTCTTGAGCAGGTCCTGGGCCCGCGCCTTGAAACTTTCATGGGTGGCCCGATGCGCCTCCAGCATCGGATATCCAGCCTGCTCCATCAGCGACTCTTCGTAAGTGTTGTGGGAAATGGCGTAGTGGATCAGGCCATGCACTACGAGTTCGAGCCCCTGCGAATCGTCGCGGGCGACCCCTTCCTCGATCTCGGCGAAGTAGTCGAAGAGACGCTTGTGCTGCTCGTCAATGATCGAGATCCCTGTCGAATAATCCGACGACCAGGCAAGATTCATGCTGTTCATGGTGTTGTCCTTAGTACCAAACGGCGCAGAAAGAGGCACAGCGCCTGCAGGCACCCACCCCGTGAAGGGCGAGAATGTTCCTTTGGCGCCAGCGCACCGGGCTTGACCCAGATCAAGTCGAAGAGCCATTCGGCAGGACAAAAAAAGCCCGGCTACGGGGAGCCGGGCTTGAGAAAGTCTCCTCGCGGGGAGGAGAACGCTGTAGCAGTCGTCGATCAGGCAGCGGTCTGCGGAGCGGCAGGAGCTTCGGACTTTCCGCTGGAAGCCAGCTCACGCTGCAGAGTGTCTTCGTCCAGTTGCTTGCACCACTTGGCGACCACGATGGTGGCAACGCCGTTGCCGATCAGGTTGGTCAGGGCACGGGCTTCGGACATGAAGCGGTCGATGCCGAGGATCAGTGCCAGGCCGGCAACCGGCAGGTGGCCAACGGCGGACAGAGTGGCGGCCAATACAATGAAGCCGGAACCGGTGACGCCGGCGGCGCCCTTGGATGCGATCAGCAGCACAGCCAGCAGGGTCAGCTGGTGAGTGATGTCCATGGTGGTGTCAGTAGCCTGGGCGATGAACACCGCAGCCATGGTCAGGTAGATGGAAGTGCCATCCAGGTTGAAGGAGTAGCCAGTGGGGATCACCAGGCCGACCACGGACTTCTTGGCACCCAGTTTTTCCATCTTGTTCAGCATGCGCGGCAGGGCCGACTCGGAAGAAGACGTACCGAGTACGATCAGCAACTCTTCGCGGATGTAGCGGATGAAGCGCAGGATGCTGAAGCCGTGGGCACGGGCGATACCGCCCAGGACCACCAGGATGAAGAACACGCAGGTGATGTAGAAGCACAGCATCAACTGGCCAAGCTGCACCAGCGAACCCACGCCGTACTGGCCGATGGTGAAGGCCATGGCACCGAAGGCACCGATGGGGGCGACCTTCATGATCATGTTGATGATGCCAAACATGACCTGGGCGATGCGATCGATGAATTCCAGCACCGGCTTGCCGTAGTCACCCATGCGCTGCAGGGCGAAAGCGAAGATCACGGAGAAGAACAGCACCTGCAGGATGTCACCCGAGGCGAAGGCGCCAACGATGGTGCTGGGGATGACGTTGAGCAGGAAGGCAATGGTGCTCTGCTGTTCGCCGGCAGCGGTGAAGGCGGCAATGCCCTTGGTGTCCAGGGTGGCCGGATCGACATGCATGCCGACACCAGGCTGGACGATGTTGACCACGACCAGGCCGATGATCAGCGCGATGGTGGATACGATTTCGAAATACAGCAGCGCGTAGCCGCCGGTCTTACCCACTGCCTTCATGTCCTGCATGCCGGCGATGCCGCTGACCACGGTGCAGAAGATGATGGGCGCGATGGCCATCTTGATCAGTTTGACGAAGCCGTCACCCAGGGGTTTGAGCGCAACACCGGTCTCCGGATAGAAGTGACCCAGCAGGATGCCGATGGCGATGGCGACGATGACCTGGACGTACAGGCTCTTGTAGAACGGTTGGCGGGACATGGCAGTGTTCCTTTCAAGTGATCCCGACCTGTTCCGTAAGGCCTGGCGTCACTGTGATCGACATATCTCCCTGTCTGGGAGACTTTTGTTGTTGTGCGGTCCAGTCGAATGGACGGCACTCTCTCCATAGCAGCCGTTGTGCCAAGTCCTCTGATTTTAATAAAGTCTTATATTTCAATGACTTGAAAGAGAAACAAACCCAGCCCAACGCATCCCTTGGGCGGATTTCCGCCAGGACCCCAGGGGGATTTCCGCCACTTGCGCCCTTGTGGCCGCCTCCAGCCACGCCCTAACATCGGCCTCCCTGACCACGGATCAGCCCCATGCGCGAGCGCACAATCGCCAGCCATTTCGTCCGGGCCGCCTTGTGCGGCGCCATGCACCATGGCGTGGATTGCACCCCCTTGCTGCGTGCCGCCGGCATTCAGCCGGCCCTGCTGGACGAACCGCGGGCCCGCGTGGCTCCTGAACAGTTCGCGCGACTGATGCAGCTGCTCTGGGAAGTGCTCGACGACGAGTACATGGGCTTCGGCCAGCAGCGCAGCAAGCGCGGCACCTTCGCCATGATGTGCCACGCAATCATCCATTGCCGCAGCCTGGAAAAGGCCCTCGTGAGGGGTACCCTTTTCTACGGGCTGTTCCCTGATGCCCCGCGCATCCAGCTGGAACGGGACGGCGATTTCGCCGTCCTGACGGTGGACGACGCGCTGCTCCGCGACCCGGACCACTTCCTGGTGGAAAGCCTGCTGGTTATCTGGCATCGGTTGGGCAGTTGGCTGATTGGCCAGCGCATCCGGCTGGAGGAAGCCACCTTCAGCTATGCCAAACCGGCCCACGCGGCCGAGTACGAATTGCTCTTCCCCACCAGCCGCCACTTCGGGGCGCCGCGCATCAGCCTGCGCTTTCATTCGCGCTACCTGGCCATGCCGCTGCTACAAGACGAGCGCACCCTCAAGCACTTCCTCGAACACTCCCCGGCCGACCTGCTGGCCCGTCCCGATGGCGGCGACAGTCTGACCAGCCAGATCCGCCGCCTGCTTGGCCGCGACTGCCGTACCTGGCCAGACTTGGAAGCGGTGGCCCAGCACCTGCACATCAGCCCGCAGACCCTGCGTCGACACTTACGGGAGGAAGGTTCGAGCTTCCAGGAACTGAAGGACCACCTGCGCCGCGACCTGGCCATCTACCACCTGGGCCGGGATGAACTCTCCATCCAGGACATCGCCGAACAGCTCGGCTTCTCCGAACCATCGGCATTCCATCGGGCGTTCAAGAAGTGGACCGGACTGACGCCGGGGGCGTATCGGGCGCAGGAGACCTAAATCGGCCCGGAATGTGGATGGGCTGTAGGGGCGAATTCATCCGCCAAGCAGAACGCAGTTCTGCCGTAGGGTGGGCTTCAGCCGATTTCAGAGCAACGGAAACCGAATCCTGAACTCCGCCCCGCCCAACGGGGACTCATCCAGGAACAGTTCGCCGTCGTAGCTTTCGATGATGTCCTTGATTACCGCCGTACCTATGCCCTGCCCCGGATGCTGGGCGTCCAGCCGCTCGCCGCGCTTGAGGATGCGCTCGCGCTGATCCAGCGGCACGCCGGGGCCGTCGTCCTCCACCTTGAGTTCGCAATGACCGCCGCGCACACGGGCACTGACGCGAATTTCCCCCAGACACAGGCGGAACGCGTTCTCCAGCAGGTTGCCGAGCATCTCCAGCAAGGCTCCCTGCTCCATAGGGATCATCAGGTCCTGGTCGAAATCCCGCTCCACACGCACACGCTTCTCCCGATAGACCTTGTCCAGCGCATCGCAAAGGGTGTCCAGCAGCGGCGCCAGACGCACCCGGTGACGTACCAGGCCACTCTTGCGCAGTGACGCCCGCTGCAGCTGGTAGCCGATCTGCTGGCTCATGCGCTCTATCTGACTCTGCAGCACCCGCGCCTGCTCGCGGTTGTCCGACCGGGCGGCGATGTTCTCGCTGACGCCCTGCAGCACGGAGAGCGGCGTCTTCAGACTATGGGCAAGGTCGTCCAGCGAATTGCGATAGCGCTCGCGCTGACGGCGTTCGCTATCCAGCAGGCGATTGAGGGACTTGGTCAGGCGCAGCAGCTCACGCGGGTGGTCGTCACTCAGGCTGTCACGGCTGCCGGATTCCACCTGGTCCAGCTCGGCACTGAGCCCGCGCAGGCTGCGAAAGCCCCAAGTCAAGCCGAACCAGAGCAACCCCAGCAGCACCAATAGCGCTCCTCCCAGCCAGAGGTAGAGCTGCTGGAGGAATCCGTCGTACATGGACTGGTAGTCGCTAACCGGCTGCATGGTGACGACGCTGTAGGCGGCGCGCTGCCCGCGCAGCAGGTCCACCTCCACGTCGTAGACGAAGAACTCGCGCCCCTTGGCATCCGCGACCCTGAGAAACTCGTGGCCCTGGCCGTCGTAGCGCGGCCGGTAGGTCACCTGCTCATCCCGCGATGAAAGGGACTGCCAGACCTTGGCACCTTCACTGTCGTAGATGTAGCCAAGCTGACTGGCCTCCAGGTTGTCGAACTCCTCGTTGGGCAGCTTGTCGGGCATCTCCAGCTGACCGTTCTCCACACGGGCCGCCGCGATCAGCGCACTGGCATCGGCGGCCAGCCGCTGCTCGATGGACTGGTCGAGGGCGATCACGAAGGCGCCCCGCAGCGCTGGCAGCAATGCGAGCATGAACAGCACCGCCATCGCGGCGGCACCCAGCATAAGTCGCAGGCGCAGCGACCATCCCATCGGGCGGTAGAAATTCCGCCATGCCTTGGTCATCGGCAGCGCTCGGTGAACAGGTAGCCCTGGCCGCGCACAGTGTCGATCGGCTTGAATCCGCTGCCGCCCTCCAGCTTGCGGCGCAGGCGACCGACCAACACTTCGATCACATTGGGATCACGCTCCTCATCATTCGGATACAGCTGCTCCATCAGCCGCTCCTTGGCCACGACCTGCTGGTGATGACGCATCAGGTATTCGAGGATGCGGTATTCGTAGGCGGTGAGCGCTACGGGTTCACCGTCCAGTTGTGCCTGCTTGCGGTTCAGGTCCAGTAGCAGCGGACCCGCCTCTATCGTTGACTGAACGAACCCCGAAGAACGCCGCAACAGTGCATTCAGCCGTGCCTCCAGTTCCTCAAACTGGAAAGGCTTGACCACGTAATCGTCAGCCCCGGCGGCCAGCCCCTCGACCTTGTCCTGCCAGTTGCCACGGGCGGTGAGAATGAGGATGGGGAAGCTCTTGCCCTGGCTGCGCAACTGACGGATCAGATCCAGCCCGCTCATGCCCGGCAGGCCGAGGTCAACCACTGCCAGGTCATGGTTGTATTCCGCCGCGCGATATAGCGCTTCCTCGGCGTCGGGCACCGCATCCACGACATGTCCCTGCTCGCCGAGACGGGTGTAGAGGTGATGGCGCAGCAGCGCCTCGTCTTCCACAACCAGCAGTTTCATGGGCCGCTCTCCGTATCAATGAGGCGGCCGGGCAAATGCCCGGCCCGTTGCATGGAACGCATCAGAACTTGTAGTTGGCGCCCAGGTAGGCCTGGCCGCTGCTATGCAGATCCAGGGAGCCCAGACGCGGACCTCCGTGTTCACCCATGTCGGTGCTGACGTTGGTACGCAGGTAGCGGTAGCCGGCCTCGATCGACGCATTCTTGCTCAGGTCCTGGAGAATACCGGCCTGCAGACCGGCAGCGTAGTTGATGTTGCTGTCGCGGCTCATGGCCTTGCTTTCCTGCTCCAGCTTGACCAGGCCGAGGGTCGCACCGCCGAACAGCTTGGTGTTGTATGCACCCACCGGCACGAACACATCGTAGCTGCCGAGGAGGTTCTGCTGGCGCAGCTTGTAGCCGCTATTGGTATCGGAGAAGTTCTCGTAGGTCATGTAGTAGCGGCCGCCGTCGGTCTGCTGGCCGGCACGTACACCCCAGGTGCCAGTCTTGTGGATGACCTTGTCCAGATTGGGATTGTTCAGGTTCGCGTTCAGCGAATCGGACTTCTGGATGTTGTTGTTGGTCTGCCCCCAGGTCAGACCGACGAAGTTGTCCGCGGCCTGGGCGCCGGCGGCAGCAAGGGCCAAGGCGGAAGCGAGGGCGATATGGCTGAAGGTACGGTTCATGGTGGGATTCCTTTTCGAGTGGTCGTGTAGTTGCTGAACTCGGGGGCTAGATTGCCCACCAGCCACTGAACCGCCGCTGAACCCTTCTTGAACCTGAGCTGAACGAAACTTCTTACCCCGCCTGAAGCCCTTTCCGCTGGCCTCGTCGGCGGGCGTTTAGCCCTCAGCCCCAGAATCGCAGACAAAAAAAACGGGAGCCCATCCGGGCTCCCGCACTCAATTCAGAGAAAATGTCCGGAACCGGCACTGCCAGGTTTCCAGACTACAACCTCACCTGCGTTCCAGAAGAAACGCCCGCGTAGTCTGGCAAAAACCTGGGGCGGGCTTCCGTTTCGCTTTGTTTGCCATTTGCAAACATATGTAAACGCGCGGGCCGCTGGCCCATTCCAGCGGCGCCGGGCAGAATGCCGCCATGAACCCGAAACACCCCGCCTGCTGCAGCCCCTTCGACTCGACCTGGCCCTTCTCTGAAGCCTTGCCGGGCGTAGTCATGCGCTCCTGTCGCTTCGATCCGGACTTGCTCAGCACCGACGACTTTCCGCGCAGCGCCGTCCCCGCGCCCACCAATATCCAGCGCTCGGTGGCCAAGCGGCAGACAGAATTCCTCGCTGGCCGCCTCTGCGCCCGTACTGCCCTCCTCGCCCTGACTGGCCGTGCCGACGTGCCTGCCCTTGGGGAGGACCGCGCACCGGTCTGGCCCGCCGGCATCACCGGATCGATCAGTCATAGCCACGGGCTGGCCACCGCGCTGGTCGCCAATCACAACCAGTGGCGCGGCCTGGGCCTGGACCTGGAAGAACCCATGAAGGCCGAGCGTGCCCTGCGCCTGGCGGAAGAAATCCTCACCCCTGCCGAACTGCAACGGCTTGATAGCCTTACGCCCGACCAGCAGGCCCAGCGCATTACCCTGACCTTTTCCATCAAGGAAAGCCTGTTCAAGGCCCTCTACCCCATCGTGCAAAAACGTTTCTACTTCCACGATGCCGAACTGCTGGGCTGCGACAACGCACGAGCACGCCTGAGGCTGTTGATCGGCCTGTCGGAAGATTGGAAGGCAGGAAGTGAACTCGAAGGCTGGCACTGCGAGTTCCAGGGACGAGTGCTGAGCCTGGTGGCAGTCGCCGCCTGAGACGAGCCGCTGGCAAAAAACCTCTGTGGGCGAATGAATTCGCCCACAGAGAATGTGGCCCCACGGGCCGTCTTACAACGTCTCCGCCTCGCTCTGCCGCCGCGGCCACACCAGGCTGAAGCGCGCACCACCCAGCGTTTCGCTGCGACCGATCTGCGCGCGGCCGGCGTGCCAATAAATGATGCGTCGCACGATGGACAGCCCCAGACCGTGGCCACCGGAGGCGCGGGTACGGCTGTCGTCCAGGCGCATGAAGGGTTTGAAGATTTTTTCCCACTGGCTTTCCGGCACGCCCGGGCCGTCGTCCTCGACGTCGATGCGGCAACGCTTGTGGCCGATCTGATAGTTCAACTGAACCCGCGATTCGGCATGGCGCATCGCGTTGCTCACCAGATTCTGCAGGGCGCGATGCAGGTAACGCGGCTCGGCCTCGACCCATGCGCCGTCGGTGCCGACATTCAGGCACAGGCCACGCTCGATGCGCACATTGGCGCGCAGGTGGGAAAGTTCGGCGATCACCTGGTCGAACAGGGCATCCAGGTCCACGCGCTGGAAATGCAGGGCCGGCGAGCCCTGTTCCAGGCGCGCGTAGGTCAGCATCTCGTCCACCAGCTTGTCCAGTTCCTGGATGTCACCGTCCATACCATCCATGTACTTGCGCCGGGCACTCTCACTCTCGGCGTCGGCGATCATCTCCAGACCAAAGCGCAGCCGCGCCACCGGGGTACGCAGCTCATGGGATACAGCGCGGATCAGCTCCCGCTGCAGCATCAACAAGCGCTGCAACTGCTCGGCCATGCCATTGAACGCTGCTGCCAGACGCCCTACGGAATCCGCGCCCCTGGCCGGTACCCGTGCATCCAGCTTGCCCTGGGCAATATCGGTGGCGGCGCTTTCCAGGCCCATCAGACGATGCTCCAGCTGGCGCACCAGGAAGTAGACGGTCAGACCGATAAGAGTGAGGCCGAGGAAACCGATCAGCACCAGCAACTGCGGCGGATAGGGATTCATCTGGTGCAGCGGGCCCATCTCCAGTACCCAGGGAGTGTCCACCATGCCGGCAAAAACACGGATGGAATCGCCATCCTTGCCTAGGGCCATGACCGTGTCGCCCTCATCCACCCGGCGGCGCTGGTCGATGTCGAGGTCGGCGCTCCTCAACGGGATCAGGCGCAGATCAAAGCCGAACTGCTTGTTCTCCTTGAGGGACGCCAGGCGTTGGGGCTGTTCGTTCACCGGGAAACGCACCAGCTCATCCATCAATAGGTAGACGGTGGCCCGCGCCAATTGCTCGCTGATCTGCTCCACCTCGCCGGTCAGCAACAATCGCTCGCTCATGCTGACCAGGCCGTAGACTCTCGCGGCGTGGGGGCCCGTCTGCTCGACCAGCACCTGGCCGCGTACCAGACGGCTGCGTGCGCTGTTGTCCAGCTTCGCGTTGTCCATGGACTCCAGCTCCAGGGGAATGCCCAGCAGGCGCCCCCAGAGCACCACCGCACGGCGGCGTTCCACGTTGTTCATGGGCTGGAGGTTGTCCGCCATCAGGCGGAAGGTGCCGCGTGCCAGGCTCTCGCGGTACTGGTCGGAGCGCACCTCGTTGACCTGGTGAATGGTGAACACGCCGAGTAGCGCCACCAGCACCAGCGTCACCAGCATGCCGCCATAGATACGCAGGAAGATCGAATTCATGGACTGTCGCCCGGACGCAGCGGGCCGCCAACCGGCCCGTCAGAGGCCTTCGGCAGCCTCTCTTACAAATAGGTAGCCCTTGCTGCGCACTGTCTTGATCAGGCGCGGGTGCATCGGGTCGTCGCCGATCTTTGGGCGGATACGCGAAATGCGCACATCGATGGAACGATCCTGGCCGTCGTACTCGATGCCGCGCAGGGAGTTGAAGATCTCCTCGCGGGACAGGATGCGCCCGGCATTCACCGCCAGCAGCCAGAGCAGGTCGAACTCGGCACTCGTCAATTCGATGCTGCGCTCACTGAGCCAGGCCTCGCGCATGGCGTTGTCGATGACCAGCGGGCCGAACTCCAGCCGTCTCTGGTTTTCCGCCACGGGCGCTTCGGCCACCGCCTCGCTTCGCCGCAACAGGGCGCGAATGCGCGCGAGCAGCACACGCGGGCGCACCGGCTTGCAGACGTAATCATCGGCGCCGAGCTCCAGGCCGAGTACCTGGTCCATATCATCGGTGCGCGCAGTGAGCATCAGGATCGGGCCCTCATATTGGCCACGCAGCTTGCGGCAGATAGACAGGCCATCCTCGCCCGGCAGCATCAGGTCCAGCACCACCAGATCGGGGCGCTCCCTCAGAATGCGCGCCACGGCCTGGCCACCATCGGACTCGATGGCCACCTGCAGGCCATTGCCTTCCAGGTACTCTCGCGTCAGATCGGCCAGTCGCTGATCGTCTTCGACTATGAGGATTCGCCAGGCTTCTTGCTCCACCACTCACTCCCGTAGACAGCGTCCAGACCACCATGAAATGGGTCGCATTGTATCAATGCCGGACCGATAGCACAGCGCATGCCAATCAGATACGGAAACACAAGATATTGTGTTAGCTTGCGACGCCATCGACAGCGCCGCCACACCTCGAAAAACGCCCATTCGGCGGCGACGAACGGCAGAGCCTAGAGCCACCGGGCCTTTGCCTCCGTTACTCCGCAGTCACCCACAAATCACCCACAACTTATCCACAGGCTAGATGTTGTGGGTCGCCTTGCAATACCCCCAACAGCGCATTATCTTGTACCCCCATCGAGCCCAGCCCCTACATATTGGGGTGAGGGCGTACCACCGGACACAATTAGAATCAAGCGCTAAAGGCTTTTTCAGGGCCTGACCACCGGTGCGTCATTTGCGGTAATTCACCCACCATTCGCCTCAGGCGAGCGGTGCCGGCCCAGGACACAAAGAACGTGACTGGGGGCCGGAAGCAGGTGCGACGTGAGTAGCGTCCACCACTAGGTATTGTGTTTGTCACGGCGGTTTAACACCGTGACGTTTGACTTGTAGGGCCAGGAAGGCACTTGAGTCCTGTCCTTCTGCCTCGTAGCTCCACGTTTCGCGTTCGGCGTCCCGCCGTGCGCATCGCGTTGTGAAAGGGAATGAAGGCGACTCGGGCGCTCTTACATAAATCAGAACATGGAGAACCCCATGCAGACCGACACCACTCGCGAGAACCCGCAGGCCGCAGCGCCGCAGGCAGCAGATTCCAACCAGGATCTGGCCGCCACTGCGCCTGGCCAGCTGCGCGTGATCAAACGCAACGGCACTGTCGTCCCGTACACCGACGACAAGATCACCGTTGCCATCACCAAAGCGTTTCTCGCCGTGGAAGGCGGTACTGCCGCTGCTTCTTCGCGTATCCATGAAACCGTCGCCCGCCTGACCGAGCAGGTCACCGCGACCTTCAAGCGTCGCATGCCCTCCGGTGGCACCATCCACATCGAGGAAATCCAGGACCAGGTCGAACTGGCCCTGATGCGCGCCGGCGAGCAGAAAGTCGCTCGCGACTACGTGATCTACCGCGAATCCCGCGCCCAGGAGCGCTCCAAGCGCAGCGCCTCCAGCGACGTAGCCCAGCCGCACCCGAGCATCCGCATCACCCGCGCCGACGGCAGCCAGCAGCCGCTGGACATGGGCCGCCTGAACACCATCATCAGCGAAGCCTGCGAAGCCCTGGCCGAAGTCGACGGCTCGCTGATCGAGCGTGAAACCCTGAAGAACCTCTACGACGGCGTAGCCGAGAAGGACGTCAACACCGCCCTGGTGATGACTGCCCGTACCCTGGTAGAGCGCGAGCCGAACTACTCCTACGTCACCGCCCGCCTGCTGATGGACACCCTGCGCGCCGAAGCGCTGGGCTTCCTCGGTGTTGCCGAGAGCGCCACTCACCACGAGATGGCCGACCTCTACGCCAAGGCCCTGCCGGCCTATGTGGAAAAAGGCGTCGAGTTCGAACTGCTCGACCCGCAGCTGAAGACCTTCGACCTGGAAAAGCTGGGCAAGGCCATCAACCACGAGCGCGACCAGCAGTTCACCTACCTCGGCCTGCAGACCTTGTACGACCGTTATTTCATCCACAAGGACGGCATCCGCTTCGAACTGCCTCAGGTCTTCTTCATGCGCGTGGCCATGGGCCTGGCCATCGAAGAGAAGCAGAAAGAAGAACGCGCCATCGAGTTCTACAACCTGCTGTCGTCCTTCGACTACATGAGCTCGACCCCGACCCTGTTCAACGCCGGCACCCTGCGTCCGCAGCTGTCCTCCTGCTACCTGACCACCGTGCCGGACGACCTGTCGGGCATCTACAACGCGATCCACGACAACGCCATGCTGTCGAAATTCGCCGGTGGCCTGGGCAACGACTGGACTCCGGTCCGTGCGCTGGGCTCCTACATCAAGGGCACCAACGGCAAGTCCCAGGGCGTGGTTCCGTTCCTGAAAGTCGTGAACGACACCGCCGTAGCCGTGAACCAGGGTGGCAAGCGCAAGGGCGCCGTCTGCGCGTACCTCGAAACCTGGCACATGGACATCGAAGAGTTCATCGAGCTGCGCAAGAACACCGGTGACGACCGCCGCCGTACCCACGACATGAACACCGCGAACTGGATTCCCGACCTGTTCATGAAGCGCGTGTTCGACGATGGCCAGTGGACCCTGTTCTCGCCGTCCGAAGTACCGGACCTGCACGACCTGACCGGCAAGGCCTTCGAAGAGCGCTACGAGTACTACGAAGCCCTGACCCAGTACGGCAAGATCAAGCTGTTCAAGACCATCCAGGCCAAAGACCTGTGGCGCAAGATGCTCTCGATGCTCTTCGAGACCGGCCACCCGTGGCTGACCTTCAAGGACCCGTGCAACCTGCGTAGCCCGCAGCAGCACGTGGGCGTGGTCCACAGCTCCAACCTTTGCACCGAGATCACCCTGAACACCAACAAGGACGAGATCGCGGTCTGCAACCTGGGCTCGATCAACCTGGTCAACCACATCATCGACGGCAAGCTGGACACCGCCAAGCTCGAGAAGACCGTCAAGACCGCAGTGCGCATGCTCGATAACGTTATCGACATCAACTACTACTCGGTCCCGCAGGCTCGCAACTCGAACCTCAAGCACCGTCCGGTTGGCCTCGGCATCATGGGCTTCCAGGACGCCCTGTACCTGCAGCACATCGCCTACGGCTCCGACGCTGCCATCGAGTTCGCCGACAAGTCCATGGAAGCGGTGAGCTACTACGCCATCCAGGCGTCCTGTGACCTGGCCGACGAGCGCGGCGCCTACGAGACCTTCGACGGCTCCCTGTGGTCCAAGGGCATCCTGCCGCTGGACTCCCAGCAGATCCTCATCGAGGCCCGTGGCCAGAAGTACATCGACGTCGACCTGACCGAGTCCCTCGACTGGGCCCCGGTTCGCGAACGCGTCAAGAAAGGTATTCGTAACTCGAACATCATGGCCATCGCGCCGACCGCGACCATCGCCAACATCACCGGCGTATCGCAGTCCATCGAGCCGACCTACCAGAACCTCTACGTGAAATCGAACCTCTCCGGCGAGTTCACCGTGATCAACCCCTACCTGGTACACGACCTCAAAGCCCGTGGCCTGTGGGATCCGGTCATGGTCAACGACCTGAAGTACTACGACGGTTCCGTGCAGCAGATCGAGCGCATCCCGCAAGACCTGAAAGACCTGTACGCCACCGCGTTCGAAGTCGAAACCAAGTGGATCGTCGACGCCGCCAGCCGCCGTCAGAAGTGGATCGATCAGGCCCAGTCCCTGAACCTCTACATCGCCGGCGCCTCGGGCAAGAAACTGGACGTGACCTACCGCATGGCTTGGTACCGTGGCCTGAAAACCACCTACTACCTCCGCGCCCTGGCCGCCACCAGCACCGAGAAGTCGACCATCAACACCGGCAAGCTGAACGCCGTATCGGCGGGTGGCAGCGAAACCCTGCAAGCCGCTCCGGCTGCAGCACCGGCTCCGGCTCCGGTGCCCAGCGCGTGCTCCATCGATAACCCCGACTGCGAAGCGTGCCAATAAGCGCGCGTCGCTGAGCGGCGTCCGCGTTGTTGCCCGGCTGGCCGGCCCCCATCACGTACATACGTACGCTCAGGGGTTCCAGCCAACCGGGCGCCTAGCGGTCACTCGCACAGCACCACGCTCGACCGGGAGTGAAATTCCCCTCCCCTCTCCCACTGGTAGAGGGGCCGGGGTGAGGGAAACCTCAGGCAGCACAGATATTCGAACAATCACATCCACAAACCGGGTGTGCACAGGCCAGGGCAATCCACCGCCCCGTCCTTGATCCAACGCTTTCGCGTGCATCCATCCACGCACCCAAACACCCAGGCCGGCATAGACCGGTCCGCAGACCAGGAGAGGAACAATGCTCAGCTGGGACGAATTCGACAAAGAAGACCCCACCGAAGCCAAGGCAGCCCCCGCCGTTGCCCAGGCCGCAGCCAAGAACATCGACAAGCTCGACGACGAAGCCGCTGGCTCCGTTGAAGACGCCCGCGCCGTATCGGCCGACGACTCCGACGCCGTAGCCCGCGCCAAGAAGGCCCTCGACGCCCTCGACATCCAGGAAGGCCTGGACGACCTCGAAGGCTCCGCCGCGCGCGTGCAGGTTGGCGACAAGCAGATGATCAACGCCCGCGCCGACCTCAACCAGCTCGTACCCTTCAAGTACGACTGGGCCTGGCAGAAGTATCTGGATGGTTGCGCCAACCACTGGATGCCGCAGGAAGTGAACATGAACGCCGACATTGCCCTGTGGAAGAGCAAGGACGGCCTCAGCGAAGACGAGCGCCGCATCGTGATGCGCAACCTCGGCTTCTTCTCCACCGCCGACTCCCTGGTTGCCAACAACCTGGTGCTGGCCGTGTACCGCCTGATCACCAACCCCGAGTGCCGCCAGTACATCCTGCGCCAGGCGTTCGAAGAGGCGATCCACACCCACGCCTACCAGTACTGCATCGAGTCGCTGGGCATGGATGAAGGCGAGATCTTCAACATGTACCACGAGATTCCGAGCGTCGCGAAAAAGGCGTCCTGGGGCCTCAAGTACACCCGCTCGATCTCCGACCCCGAGTTCAAGACCGGCACCCCAGAGACCGACCGCCAGTTCCTGCGCAACCTGATCGCTTACTACTGCGTACTGGAAGGCATCTTCTTCTACTGCGGCTTCACCCAGATCCTCTCCATGGGCCGCCGCAACAAGATGACCGGCACCGCCGAGCAGTTCCAGTACATCCTGCGCGACGAATCCATGCACCTGAACTTCGGCATCGACGTGATCAACCAGATCAAGATCGAGAACCCGCATCTGTGGGATGCCCAGATGAAGGACGAAGCCACCCAGATGATCCTGCAGGGCACCCAGCTGGAAATCGAATACGCTCGCGACACCATGCCGCGCGGCGTACTGGGCATGAACGCCGCGATGATGGAGGACTACCTCAAGTTCATCGCCAACCGCCGCCTGACCCAGATCGGCCTGAAAGAGGAATACCCGGGCGCGACCAACCCGTTCCCATGGATGTCCGAAATCATGGACCTGAAGAAAGAGAAGAACTTCTTCGAGACGCGCGTCATCGAGTACCAGACCGGCGGCGCGCTGAGCTGGGATTGAATCCGGGTCACGTAGTTTTTCAACAAACACTGAAACTTTTTCACTGAATGTTGAAACGGATGCACCGAGAAGGTGCACAGCCGATGCCCTGGGGAGGGTAGCGGCGCCGGCCATCCCAGGATGGCCTCGTTGTACGGTCAAGACCATTAACCCCAAAGGAACTGGGGTCGAAGGAGTACGAGAAAGGGCCGGTGGGCAATGCTCACCGGCCCTTTTTCATTGGTGAATAGCTCCGACTTCGGCCGACAGTAGCCAGCCACCAAGGCAGCAGTCCTACCCATAGCGGACGGCCGCACTCGGCCGATTCTGTTGAAAAAAGGCAGTTCTGCGGCAGCTGCTCAGCCAGGTGCACCTGCTTTCGAAGTGGCTGCAAGCCACTTCAAGTTGCCTTTCGGCGTTTCACTGAGCGTCCCGGCTCAGGTTTGAAGGTTATTTCGAGGGTTTCTGCTCGCAGCAGGCGTACCTATCCCGTGAGCGGTGGCCCTTGGGGCAAAAGCTTGGCCATGCGACGCAGGTTCTGCACGGTTGCCGCCAAGGTGAATTCGTCAGTAGCACCAGTCAGACCACGCAGGCGTAAACGGTCGAGTTTCATGATCCGTTTGAGGTGGGCGAACAGCATCTCCACCTTCTTGCGCTCGCAGCGAGAGCGGAGGTACTCCGGCGTCTTGGCGATGCGTCGCGCCACGTCGCGAGCAGCCTCATGGATACTGCGGACGATCTTCCGATTCGGCGTATTGGGGCAGCACTTGGCTTTCAGCGGACAGGTAGCGCAGTCGGTTTGGCTGGAGCGGTAGATGATGGTGTTGGCCTTGGTCACCCGCGATCTTGGTTGGGTGAAGGTGCGCCATTCACTGCGTAGCGGTTTGCCGATGGGGCAGCGGTATTCATTGGCCTCTTGACTCCAGTGAAAGTCGTTGCTGGAGAGGCTGTCGTCCTTGCGCTCGGTCTTGTCCCACACCGGCACGTGCGGCTCGATGTCCTTCTCCTCGACCATCCAGGCCAGCATCGGGGCCGTGCCATAGGCGGTATCGCCGATGAGGCGTTCCGGCGTGAGGTCGAAGTGGGCTTCGACGCGCTCCACCATCGTCCTGGTCGACTCGACCTCGGCGGTCCGATGCGCCGGCGTGGCTTCCACATCCAGGATCACACCGTGCGCGGTGTCGATCAGGTAGTTGGTGGCGTAGGCAAAGAAGGCTGGGCCGCCTGGCGCGGCGGTCCACCGCGCCTGCGGATCGGTGAGCGAAATCTTCTTGGGCAGGGCCTCGGCCAGCGCTTCCTCATCGAGGGCTTCGAGGTACTCGCGCACGGCGCGGGTGCTGAGCGCCGAATCGCGCCAATCGACCTCATCGCCCGCCACCCCGCGTTGCCGGCTGGCATCCGCCTTGATGATGCTGGCGTCGACGGCGAAGCCTTCACCTTTGACCAGCCCAGCGGCCATGCAGCGCCGGAGCACCTCATTGAACAACCAGCGGAACAGGCCGCTGTCACGGAAGCGGCCGTGACGATTCTTCGAGAAGGTCGAGTGATTGGGCACTTCGTCTTCCAGGCCCAGCCGGCAGAACCAGCGGTAGGCCAGGTTCAGATGCACCTCTTCGCATAGCCGCCGCTCGGAACGGATGCCGTAGCAGTAGCCGACCACCAGCATGCGCACCATCAACTCCGGATCAATCGACGGTCGCCCAATGGGGCTGTAGAAGTCAGCCAAGTGGACGCGCAGATCGCTGAGGTCCAGGCACCGGTCGATGCTGCGCAGGAGGTGTTGGGGCGGGACGTGCTCTTCCAGATTGAACGAGTAGAACAGGCGCTGCTGCCCACCCGGTAACTGCCCCATCATGCTGCCTGCCCTAATGTCCACCGACTCGCCGATTCTGCCTGCGGATTGAGAGGGAAGCCAAATCCATGGCCGCCGGGCTATTGCCCCTGTCGTGTGCCTGACGTCCTCTCGACGAGAGTCTTATGCGATCCTTTCGGCACCGAATAACAAGGAGGTCAGGGATGCAACCAACATTCGACACAGCCAGGGTCAAGCAGCTTCGTCAGCAGCGATTTTGGTCGCAGGATGAATTGGCCGCCATTTCAGGCCTCAGTGTTCGCACCATTCAACGTATAGAGCGCAGTGGAGTCTGCTCCACCGAATCGAAAATGGCCCTGGCCTCTGCGTTCGATCTGACTCCAAGTGACCTGATCGCAGCGAGTGCACCAGCAACTCAAGGACATTGGGTAGGCCTATGCATCTTCGTCCCCAATTCAGTAGCAGCCCTAGACTTCTACGTTAATGGATTCGGTGCGGAGGTTCTTCAGCGTTGGACTTCTATCGAGCCGTCTCGTCCTCCGTCGGTCGATATTCGAATAGGCAACGGCGTTTTCCGCGTCATCTCGGTCAATCCCCGAGTCGAAACAACTCCTCGGCACGGCTGGGCAAACAGCCCCGGGCGACTGGGCGGTGTTAGCACTCTGATCCCGGTTCTGGTCGACGATGTCCGTGGCGTCATGAACCGGGCGATTCAGCTCGGGGCATCTCAAAGGTTAGGTGACCAACTCACGCATCAATCCGAAGACGGAATGGAACTTGGCGTCCTGGTTGATCCATTCGGATACATCTGGGCCCTTCATGGCTCCATCGAATGACCTGATTCGGCTCGTCTGTTGGCGCAGATCAATCCGAGTCAGCGGATCAGGCCAGCATCAAGGCAAGCGCAGAGCAACGCTGCTCGGGTTCGAGTTTTTCAACAGAATCGGCCAATAGCTGCCTTCCAGGGCTGCAATATCTTGGGTCACCCACGAGCGGTATCGATAACACCGCGCGCCAAGTTCTGACCTGACGGCGATCAGACATTCCTCGCGGAGCCTGATCGTCATCAACGGCGCAGCAAGCGTTGATGATCACTTCGAAGGACGTGCGGTGCAGTGAAGAACACTGACCGGAACATGCGGGCTTGGAGGCTACTGCTTCTGCTCCATGGCCTGGCTAATCTTGCTGAACGCCACCACCAGCAAACCGATCAACGCTTGCGGCCCAGCGCGCTGAGGCAGGGAAAACCCTTCGGCGACATGCCACACATTTCAGCTATGAATGTGGCCCCACCCAAGTGAATGGCTGCCGGCGACTCAAACCGTCGGCACCGTGCCGCCATCAATCACGAACTCGCTGCCTGTGATCGACGCCGAGCGCGGCGAAGCCAGGAAGGCAATCAGTTCGGCCACCTCGAGTGGCTTGGCCGGTCGGCCCAGAGGTATGCCGCCCAATGCGTCCATGACAATCTGCTTACCCCCTTCATAGTCAGTGCCCGCGTTCTGCGCCAGGCGCTCGGCCAAGGCCACCGATGCTTCGGTTTCGACCCAGCCAGGCGACACCCGAACCACCCGTACGCCTTGTGGCGACACTTCTTTGGACAGGCTTTTGCTGTAGGTGGAAAGTGCCGCCTTGGCCGCCGCATAGGCCGTGGTCGCTTCGGGCAACGGCAGGCGGCTCTGGATGGACGTCACGTGGATGATCACGCCGGCTTTGCGCTGCAGCATGTCCGGCAGCAGCGCACGATCCAGGCGCACGGCCGGAAGCAGATTCAGGCTCAGTTCGTTCTGCCACTCATCCTCGCCCAATGCGGCAAACCCGCCGCCGGGAGCGGTGGAGCCGCCCAGCACGTGCACGATGATATCCACGCCACCCAGGCGCTCCCGGACAGCCGCCGCCAACGCCTCACAACCTTGCGCGGTTGTCAGGTCCGCGGCGAAAAACACCGCCTGCGGCGTGTCCTCGGTGGCTTGCCGTGCCGAGGTCAGCACCTGGGCACCCTCTTCCAGCAACAGTTTTACAACAGCGCTGCCAACGCCTTTGGTGCCACCGGTAACCAGAATTCGTTTGCCGCTCAGATCAAGGTTCATGGCCTGTCTCCTCTCGCTTGGGTTGTTGGATTGAACGAGAGCAATGTTGGCGCGCCATAAATTGTTTGCTCAACTGGGACAACGGTTAACGAGTAATCCCAAAATTCAGGACAATCCCATGTCGGACCCGCGCGTCAGCCTCAACGAACTGGAAGCGGTCATGGCCGTTGCACGCCGGGCGTCGTTTCGCCAGGCGGCCATCGACCTCGGAATTTCAACCACGGCATTGAGCCACACCATCGCCAAGCTGGAAGCGAGCCTGGAAACGCGCTTTTTCAATCGCACCACACGCAGCGTGTCGCTGACCGAAGCGGGCGAGATGTTCATCGAACAGGTGGGGCCGGCCTTGCGGGATGTGCGTGCCGGGCTGGACGCGGTGCGCTCGCACAACGCCGGGCCGTCGGGTGTGCTGCGTATCAATGCGTTCGCCAGCGCCGCCCGCGCTGCGCTGCTGCCACTGGTGCTGGAGTTCTTGCGACGCTATCCACAGGTACACGTCGACCTGGTCACAGAGGGGCGCCTTGTCGACATCGTTGCCGATGGGTTTGACCTCGGCGTGCGGGCGACGAATCTGGTGCCCAGCGACATGATCGTCATCGCCTTGGGTCAACCGCAACGCTACGCGGTGGTGGGCACACCCGCCTACTTTGCCGCCCATGGCCGGCCGCTCACCCCAACAGACCTGCTCCAGCATCCGTGCTTGCGTATCCGTTTACCCAACGGGGCGATTTTCCCGTGGCAGTTCGAGCGCGATGGCGAGGTTATCCGCCTGGATGTGCGCGGCCCGCTCACCCTGGACGAACCTGGCGTGGCCAAGGCCGTGGTGCAGGCAGGTATCGGGCTCGGTTTTTTCATGGAGCAGGACGTCATGGAAGAAATCGAAACGGGTCAGTTCGAACGGGTGCTGCAAGCCTGGACCCCGCCGCGCGACGCCCTGTGCCTGTACTACGCCAACCGCCGCAACCCGTCGGCCGCGCTCAAGGCCTTCATTGCCCTGGCCCGTGCGGGCGTTTAGTCCGCGATGGGTATCAGGCAATCAAACCCAGCGTCAGTCCTTTCAGCGTCGCCGCCGCCCGGGTGGAACACCCCAGTTTGCGAAAGATGCTTTCCATGTGCGTGCGCACGGTACTTGGGCTGATGGCCAGATTGCGCGCAACTTCCTTGTTGCTGGCGCCCTGACTGATCTCCAGAAGGATGCGGCATTCACGTGGGGTGAGCAGCGGGTTCTTGGGCTGGGTGAGGGTGCGTTCGCCACGGGCGGCGGCGATCACCGCATCGCAGATTTCACCGTCGAAGACGCCGCGACTGGCCTCCTGTTTAAGCAGCCTGGCAGCATCGGCTTCGCTGTGCGCGACACGCCAAGGCCTGGTACCGCGCAACGCTACCCAAGCGACGGCAGTGGCCAGCAAGCGGTTCTCGGCGCACAGTGCCTCCGCCGCTGTGCCTCGGTAGTAGCCGCTGCCGTCGAGGCGTTCGTAAACATAGGAAGCGATCTCGCCCGGCGCGCTCAGTTCGCGGATCGACCGAGTCGCTTTGTGCGTCCAGTACGGCACCAAGTGCACACGCTCCGCAGCGCCGTAGGGCAGCGGCCCGGCGGTGTTCCACACGTGGTTGGAAACGGCGGCCCGGCCCAGTCCATGGATAAGCGCGGCCTTACCGATTTCCGCCCGTCTGGACTCGGCCACGCCCCACAAGCGAGCGGCCTCTACGGCGATATGGGCCACCTGCCGCGAATGCCCCGCCAGCCACGGCAGCTTCAAATCGATCACATCACCCACCAGGCTCAGGCAAACGGGGCGTTCGCTGTCCGAGACGCCCTGAGTGTCAGCGGTGGCGTCCAACCCGGCCAACCAGCCCTTCGCATTGTTCACCAGCAACGCCGCGAGGGCGGCTGGGTAGCGCCGGTCAGCCTGCTCATGGATCCACTTCAACGCCGCCTCCACCCCATGGGCGCGGCTGAGAATGTCCAGATCCCCGGCGAGCACCACCTGGTAGGCCGCCTCTGGGATGTGCTCATGGGTCAACCCCAGTGGCCGGCCGCTGCCATCGAAGGTTTCGAATACCCGGCACAGCGCGGTCTCCACTGCGTCGCCCAGTTCCAGCGTTCTGGCAATTTCGCCGGCCACTTCGCAGTGCACCACGGCAAGCGGCGCCGCTTTGTGCACGGCGTTCATGTCGGCGGCGCTCAACGTGCCGTCCAGCATGGCGCGGCGGCCGTCCACATCGTCGCCAAGCAGGCGGGCAAACCCGTCGGCATTGGCCGTGCAGCCCGACCAGCGCAGCAAGGCCACCTGCTCCACCACCCTCATCTGCTCGGCGCCTGCCTGTCTCGCTTGCGCCAGCTGCCTGGCCAGGCGAGCCACGCGTAGGGAGTGTCCCAGCGGTTGGCCCATGCTGAGATCACCGACCTGGGCGATGGCCGCCAGTGCCGCGCCTAAGGAAATGTCGTATCGATGCGTGCTATCCATGAAAACTCCCTGGCTCGGATAAATGACCGATACCCGCCGTGCAGGCCCGTCAGCAAACTGGAGCTCCCTACACAGGAGTCATCCCGATGAAAACAATCAACGCTCAACTCGCTACCGTCGCCCTCGCCCTGGCTACCACCTTCAGTGCAGGCGTCAGCCACGCCGAGAGTACCCTGCCTTCCGTGGTGATCGTACATGGCGCATTCGCCGATGGTTCGGACTGGGCCAAAGTGGTTCCGCTACTACAGGCCAAAGGCGTTGCGGTGACCGTCGTGCAGAACCCGCTCACCTCCCTCGCCGATGACGTCGCCGCCACCCAACGCGCACTACGCAACCAGCCAGGCAAAGTGGTGCTGGTCGGCCACTCGTGGGGCGGCACCGTGATCAGTGAAGCGGGCAACCAGCAGAACGTCAGCGCGCTGGTCTACGTCGCCGCGTTCGCACCCGACGCCGGGCAGATCAGTGGCGAACAAGGCAAAGGCGCACCGACCCCGCCAGGCATCAGCCAGATCAAGCCCGATGCCAACGGGTTTCTCTACCTGACGCCGGAAGGCATGGCCAAAGACTTCGCCCAAGACCTACCGGCTGAACAGACGGCCGTGATGACTGCGACTCAAGGGCCGATTCGTGCGTCCGCATTCGAGGACAAAACCACCGTTGCAGCATGGAGGACCAAGCCGTCCTGGTACGTACTGGCCAGCGAAGATCGCATGATTCACCCGGATGTCCAGCGCTCGTCCGCCAAGCGCATCGGCGCCCAGCTGACCGAGT
Source organism: Pseudomonas sp. JS3066 (assembly GCF_036328175.1). Classification (NCBI taxonomy): domain Bacteria; kingdom Pseudomonadati; phylum Pseudomonadota; class Gammaproteobacteria; order Pseudomonadales; family Pseudomonadaceae; genus Pseudomonas; species Pseudomonas sp. JS3066. The sequence continues at coordinate 1,301,791 of NZ_CP143312.1, read as the reverse complement.
TGCACAGCAGCCATGTGCCGCAGCAATCGCAACCGGCCGACGTCGCCGCGGTGATTCTCAAGGCGGTGGAAAGCGTGGGCCATCAGTGATCGGCGCGGGTGACGCACTGCACTCCGTAGCACTTGGGAGCTGAGCGGGAAAGGTTGCGGATAGTCGAATCATCGACGCATTGCCTGAGTCCGCTTCTGGCCGATTCTGTTGAAAAAGTAGCTGCCGCCCCATGCCGCCGGCAAAATCACGCGCTCAGTGAGCGTGGGGGCAGGCAGCATGATGGGACAGTTACCGGGAGGACAGCAGCGCCTGTTCTACTCGTTCAACTTGGAAGAGCACCTCCCGCCCCAACACCTCCTGCGCAGCATCGACCAGTGCCTGGATCTCAGTGACCTGCGCCCACCTGGCGGATTTCTACAGCCCCATTGGGCGACCGTCGATTGATCCGGAGTTGATGGTGCGCATGCTGGTGGTCGACTACTGCTACGGCATCCGTTCCGAGCGGCGGCTATGCGAAGAGGTGCATCTGAACCTGGCCTACCGCTGGTTCTGCCGGCTGGGCCTGGAGGACGAAGTGCCCAATCACTCGACCTTCTCGAAGAATCGTCACGGCCGCTTCCGTGACAGCGGCCTGTTCCGCTGGTTGTTCAATGGGGTGCTCCGGCGCTGAATGGCCGCTGGGCTGGTCAAAGGTGAAGGCTTCGCCGTCGACGCCAGCATCATCAAGGCGGATGCCAGCCGGCAACGCGGGGTGCCGGGCGATGAGGTCGATTGGCGCGATCCGGCGCTCAGCACCCGCGCCGTGCGCGAGTACCTCGAAGCCCTCGATGAGGATGCGCTGGCCGAGGCCCTGCCCAAGAAGATTTCGCTCACCGATCCGCAGGCGCGGTGGACCGCCGCGCCAGGCGGCCCAACCTTCTTTGCCTACGCCACCATCGACACCGCGCACGGCGTGATCCTGGATGTGGAAGCGACCCCAGCGCATCGCACCGCTGAAGTAGAGTCGACCAAAACAATGGTGGAACGCGTCGAAGCGCAGTTCGACCTCACACCGGAACGGCTCATCGGTGATACCGCCTATGGCACTGTCCCGATGCTGGCCTGGATGGTCGAAGAGAAGGACATCAAGCCGCATGTGCCGGTGTGGGACAAGACCGAGCGCAAGGACGACAGCCTCTCCAGCAACGACTTTCACTGGAATCAGGAGGCCAATGAATACCGCTGCCCAACCGGCAAACCGCTACGCAGTGAATGGCGCACCTTCACCCAACAGAGATCGCGGGTGACCAAGGCCAACACCATCATCTACCACTCCAGCCGAGCCGACTGCGCCACCTGCCCACTGAAAGCCAAGTGCTGTCCCAATACGCTGATCCGCAAGGTCGTGCGCAGCATCCATGAAGCTGCCCGCGACGTAGCGCGACGCATCGCCAAGACGCCGGAATAACTCCGCTCCCGCTGCGAGCGCAAGAAGGTGGAGATGCTCTTTGCCCACCTCAAACGGATCATGAAACTCGACCACATACGGCTGCGTGGCCTGACGGGTGCGACTGACGAGTTCACCTTGGCCGCGACGGTGCAAAACCTGCGACGCATGGCAAAGCTTTTGCCTCAAGGGCCACCGCTCACGGGATAGGTACGCCTACTGCGAGCAGAAACCCTCGAATTAACCCGCAAACCTGAGCCCGGTGGCTCAGTGAAACGCCGAAAGGCAACTTGGAGTGGCTGGTAGCCACTTCGAACGCTGGCACACCTCGCCGGCTGGCTGCCGCAGAACCGCCTTTTTCAACAGAATCGGCCGGGAGCTGCCTCTCAGCAGCGGAAGCAATTGCCCCTCAGCAGCCTCATTGTCGCGGTCTGCCCCCGACTGTTTGGGGAGGCCTAGCCTTCACGTCATCGAGAGACCTATCAGCCTGAAGGACTTTAGGCTGAGCGACTAGTCTTACTGATTGAACTTCAGATTGGCATCCGCCTCGCGTGCTCAGCGTAGGCGTTGAGGGAAATCCCTCATTGTCTGGCGGTGTTGCACCTTTCTAGCATTGCTCTCGGTAATCGACCCGATCGACGGAGAAGAATCATGACTACCGTACCGACTGACGACAAGCGCCCGACCCCTGACCCGGCCGAGGACAATGCTTTTTTCCCTTCGCCGTACTCTCTCAGCCAGTTCACGTCATCCAAATCCGACCTCAGTGGAGCCGACTATCCGACCCCCTATCGCGGAGGTCGTTGGAAGGTCTTGATGATCGGGGCCGATGAGCGCTATTTGCTGACGGACAACGGCACCCAGTTTTCGACGGGAAACCACCCCGTAGAGACATTGCTGCCCATGTACCATATGGATAAAGCCGGGTTTGCCTTCGACATCGCGACCCTGTCCGGAAACCCGGTCAAATTCGAGTTCTGGGCCATGCCCTCCGAAGACGCCGAGGTGAAAGGGCAGTACGCCAAGTATCGCGACCAGTTCAAGACCCCGCTCAAACTGGCTGATGTGATCGAGCAGAAGCTGGGCGAAGACTCCGACTATATCGGCGTGTTCATTCCTGGCGGACACGGGGCCTTGATCGGTCTGCCCAGGAGCGAAGATGTGAAAAAGGTCCTTCAATGGGCTTCGGCAAACGACAAGTTCGTGATCTCCCTTTGTCATGGCCCTGCGGCTCTGCTCGCAGCAGGCATCGGTGAAAGCCGGGACACCTGCATCTACAACGGCTACAAGATCTGCGCGTTTCCCGATGATCTGGACGCGAAGACCCCTGACATCGGTTACATGCCCGGCCATCTGACTTGGAAATTCGGGGAGGAACTGAAGGCGCTGGGTCTTGAGATCATCAACCAGGACATCTCGGGTGCAACACACCAGGACCGGAAGCTGCTCACCGGCGACAGCCCGCTCGCGGGCAACGCTCTGGGTAAGCTGGCGGCCGCCGCGTTGCTGAAAGAGGTCGCAGCGGGGTGACTCAGGACATGGCCGAGGCGGCATTTCGAGCCGCCCTTGCGATCGAGAGTGCTCAAACGCTTTCGGTGATCCAGGAGTCAGTCCGCGCCTCTGCCATGCCGTTTGGTTACGACCGCTTCGTCCTGTTTTCCGCTACATCGGCACGAGACGAAGTGGTCGAACGCATCTACTGGGTCGAGGGTAACTGGTTCGATGACCAGGCTACGGTCGACGCACAGACCTATGTCCGGCGTTGTCCGGTAACGCGCCATATCCTTGAGGCCCGTGAGCCCTTTTACTGGAGCAAGGTGAAGGGCAACGGCGGCGAGCTTTACCGGGTGGTTCGCACTCCGGTGGGCCCCGGCATTCATGGGTTGCAAATACCTGTATTCGGTCCACTGGGGCTTGAAGGTGCCATGAGCCTTGGCGGAGAGCGGGTGGATGCGACTCATCGAGTTCGCCTAGCGCTGAGCATCTTGGCCACGGCTGCGTTTTTCTCCGCTCGCCGGTTGCTGGAGTCGCCAGTGGGCGAGGTATACAGAAAACTTTCCGAGCGTGAGCGCGAAGTCCTAGCGTGGATTGCTGCAGGAAAACGTCAGGCGGATATTGCCGCAACGCTCGGTCTGTCGGAGCGTACGGTGGAAAACCATTTGCGTTCGGCGCGTCGCCGTCTTGGCGTTGCAACAACGGCCCAGGCCATCAGCTTTGCCATACGCAACGGTGATCTGGAGGGCTAGGAGGGGCTAGGATGAGCGCGTGTGCGCTGATAACCGGAGCAGCCTGCCTTATGCCATGTCCGCTTTTGGCCAATTCTGTTGGAAAAGTCCAACCTTAATTTTTGCCCGAGAAAGTAGGCTCCTTACGTTGAAATCTGAGCCAATTCCGGCACTGAACTGCCCCAGTTTTTGCGTAGCGACACGTCAATCGTGCGATATTCGGCTTTGCGTGAGCGAGCCTGGACGACACCCACTTTTTCAACAGAATCGGCCGGTAGCTGACATTCGGGACTGGCAGCTTTCGGCTGTGGATTCAATTGGTCGACGCAAAGCCCCGCTGAATGCTTTAGCCAATCCGTTGCATCCATCGGTGGAATCCGCAATTGGCTGGCTGCCAGTCGAACGCAACTCAGCAATGTCACGGCCAAGCCCCGGCCTCGAGGCGACACAGGCTGATCACACCCGATCAGCCTGTGTCGCGGAGGTTGAGGCGTAATGCCGCCGCGCCGTCACTCAGGAATTGAGCGCAGCATCGGCCGTCATCTGCTGGTCACCGGCACCCGCATGGCGGCGCACTTTGAACCAGGCGGCATACAGCGCTGGGACAAAGAAGATTGTCAGCAATGTCGCCACGGTGAGGCCGCCCATGATCGCAATCGCCATCGGCCCCCAGAACACGCTGCGCGTCAGCGGGATCATTGCCAGCACGGTAGCCAGCGCCGTCAGCATCACCGGGCGGGCCCGGCAGATGGCAGCATCCAGCACCGCATTCCACGGGTCACGGCCCTGCGAAATCTCGATCTGCACCTGGTCGATCAGAATCACCGAGTTACGCATGATCATCCCCCCAGGGCGATTCACTTACCTCCCGGCGATCGGGCCTATGCCGAACGCTGGAAAGCCATCAAGTTCGCCTTCCCCAAACGCCTGACCAACGCCGAACCTCGCACCGATACCCAACAAAAGCGTGGGGAACGCGGCATCTGGCAGCGGCGCTATTGGGAACACCTGATCCGCGACGACCTCAATGACCAACGGCACTTCGATTGCATCCACTTCAACCCGGTGAAGCATGGCCATGTGCGGCATGCGCAGGATTGGCCGTTTTCGAGTTTCGATCGCGCGGTGAAAGACGGGATTTATCCGGCGGATTGGGCAGGGCATGAATCGGACGCCGAGGGCGGGCGTTGGAGGGAGTGAACGGGTGGATGAAGCCCGGCGCATTGGTGGATGAAAAGAGCGTCATCCACCCTTGCAGGGTCACACTTCTCCAACTCCACTCAGCCAAATCCCACACCCCAACTGCATTGCCGCTTCCCCACCCTGCCCATAGCCTCTGTCCCCGGCGCCTAAGAAACGCTTACTCACACAGCGGACCAACCGCTCCCGAAAGCTCAGCGGCTTTTTTGTGCTCGCGGCATACTCGCACCCGCACAAAACCTCTGCTCTGTCGGGAGTGGGCTAATACAAGACCCGTAAGGGGAATACGCCCGGCCTCTGTGTGGGTTTCTTAACTCCCGACGCCAACAGCCTTAAGAAAGCTGCTCACACAGAGGTAATGGATATGCCCGAGTTTCCCGAGTTTCCCCAGTTTCACCCCGCCCCTCCCCCGGACGCCGAAGTCCTCCTGCCCGCCACCTTCATCCGTCACAAGCGCCAGCTACGAGCCGTGCTGCTGGATGAAGAACCCTGGTTTTCCGCTAGCGATCTGGCCCGACTGATCAACCACGCGCCGTTGCCCGAGCGGGTGTCTCGCAACCTGGATGAAGATCAATTGCAGCGCGTCTGGATGCGCAACAGCCATGGCGACTTCGAGCCGGAGTTGCTGGTCAGCGAGTCCGGCGTGTACACCGTGCTGATCCTCTACTACCACCGGGAAGAATCGCTGCATCCGCCAATGGCTCACCCGCGAGGTGATTCCTCGCCTGCGGGAAGAGGAACGCTTCCACGCCCAGCGACCCTATCGCGAAGTGATCCAGGGGCAGGAGCGGACTGCTCGCAGAGACCGGAGATGCCTGCCGGAACAACGGCACTCCATCACTCTTTGACTACCTGCCCACCAGTTCCGAAACAGACCACACTTTCCGCTAATCGAAGCGACTGGCGAGGCATTCAATCGGCGTCGCCCCCCTAATGCGACGCCAAGAACTCCTCAGGCTGATGGATCCATGACCTCAGCATGCCTGGGCAGGCCGATGGAAATCAGGGCAGCCAGCAGCACAAAGGCTGTAGATACCCACAGACAGGCCTCCAGCCCATAGGCCTGGAAGATCCAGCCGGAAAGCAGCGTGCCCAGCAAACGACCGAGGGCGTTGGACATGTAGTAGAAGCCCACGTCCAGCGACACACCATCCTCCTTGGCGTAGGAGACGATCAGATAGCTGTGCAGCGAGGAGTTCACCGCGAACAGCACCCCAAACAGCATCAGGCCGCCAAGCAGCACCGGCTGCGCTGACCAGCCTGCCGAAAGGCCGATGGCGATGGCTGCCGGCATCGCTGCCAGCATGCTGGCCCAGACAAAGGCAGCGCGGCCATCCGGCACATGACCATGCTGCTTGCCAGTGATCGCCGGGGCGAGGGACTGGACGATGCCATAGCCGATGATCCAGGCGGCAAGGAAGCCACCGACCAGCCAGAAGTCCCAGCCGAATACCGTACTCAGGTAGACCGGCAGTGCCACCACGAACCAGACATCGCGGGCACCGAACAGGAACAGCCGCGCGGCCGAGAGAATGTTGATCGCCCGGCTCTTGGAGAGGATGTCGCGAAACTTCGGCTTGGCCTTGGCCTTGCCCAGGTCCCTTTTCAGCATGACCAGGCTACCGAGCCAGATCAGCGCCAGCACCGTCGCCATGGCCAGTACCGCCCCCGCGAACCCCAACAGGGCCAACAGCGCCCCGCCAAGGAAGAACCCCACGCCCTTCAGGGCATTCTTCGAGCCGGTGAGGATCGCCACCCACCTGTACAACGTGCCCTGCTGGCTGTCCGGCACCAGGAGCCTGATCGTGCTCTTGGCGCTCATCTTGTTGAGGTCCTTGGCAATACCCGACAACGCCTGGGCGCCCATCACCCAGGGGATGGTGAGCCAGGCCGGCGGCACCGCGAGCATCAGCAGCGCGATGACCTGCATGCCGAGGCCGATGTTCATGGTGCGGTTAAGGCCCAGGCGGGCACCCAGGTAGCCACCCACCAGGTTGGTGATGACGCCGAAGATCTCGTAGAACAAGAACAGCGCGGCGATCTGGAGTGGCGTGTAGCCCAGCGTGTGGAAGTGCAGCACCACCAACATGCGCAGCGCGCCATCGGTGAGGGTGAATGCCCAGTAGTTGCCGGTCACCAGCAGGTACTGGCGGACTTCAGTGGAGAGGCCTGACAGCACCTTCATGATCGCCGTTTGCTCCCTCTTAACCTGCCAGACCAACCAACTTCGCCAGTTCAACGGCCCGGTTGGCGTAGCCCCATTCGTTGTCATACCAGGCATAGAGCTTCACCTGGGTGCCGTTGACCACCATGGTCGATAGCGCGTCGATGATCGAGGAACGCGGGTCGGTGCGGTAATCGATGGACACCAGCGGACGTTCCTCGTAGCCGAGGATGCCCTTCAGCTCATGCTCGGCAGCCGCCTTGAGCAGTTGGTTGACCTCCCCCACCGAAGTCGCTCGCTCCACTTCGAACACGCAATCGGTCAAGGATGCGTTGGCCAGCGGTACGCGTACGGCGTGACCATTCAGGCGACCACGCAGCTCGGGGAAGATTTCAGCGATGGCGGTGGCCGAACCCGTCGTGGTGGGGATCAGGCTCATCCCCGAAGCACGGGCGCGGCGCAGATCCTTGTGTGGCTGGTCGAGAATGCTCTGGGTGTTGGTCAGATCGTGGATGGTGGTGATCGAGCCGTGACGGATACCGAGGTTCCCGTGGATCACCTTGACCACCGGGGCCAGGCAGTTGGTGGTGCAGGACGCGGCGGTGACGATGCGATGCTGCGCCGGGTCGAACAGATGCTGGTTGACACCCATGACCACATTCAGCGCGCCTTGCTCCTTCACCGGCGCGCACACTACTACGCGCTTCACGCCCTGATCCAGGTAAGCCTGGAGCACTGCGACGGTCTTCATCTTGCCACTGGCCTCGATCACCAGATCGCAGTCGGACCAATCGGTGTCGGAGATGGCCTTGTTGGCAGTGACCTGGATGCGCTTGCCGTCGATCATCACACCGTCGCCCTCGGCGCTGGCTTCGCGCTGCCAGCGACCATGTACCGAGTCGAAGTTGATCAAATGGGCATGGGTGGCGGCGTCGCCCGCAACGTCATTGATGCGGACGAACTCAAACTCCGGCCAGTCCCAGGCCGCCCGCAGCGCCAGGCGACCGATACGACCGAAACCGTTGATACCGACTTTGATGCTCATGCTCGTGCTCTCGTATGAATGCTGGATCAGATGGAACGTTGGTTGACGCGTTTGGACAGCTCTTCAGCCGACTCCTTGCGCTCGGAGTAGCGGTCGACCAGGTAGTCCGAGCGCTCACGCAGCAAGAGGGTGAACTTCACCAGCTCCTCCATGACGTCCACCACACGGTCGTAGAAAGAGGACGGCTTCATCCTCCCCGCCTCATCGAACTCCAGGTAGGCCTTGGGCACCGAGGACTGGTTGGGGATGGTGAACATGCGCATCCAGCGACCCAGCACGCGCAGCTGGTTTACCACGTTGAACGACTGCGAGCCGCCGCAGACCTGCATCACCGCCAGGGTCTTGCCCTGGGTCGGACGCACCGCGCCCATGGCCAGCGGAATCCAGTCGATCTGTGCCTTGAACACCGCGCTCATCGAACCGTGGCGCTCTGGCGAGCACCACACCTGCCCCTCCGACCAGAGCACGAGTTCACGCAACTCCTGCACCTTGGGGTGGCTGTCCGGCACGTCATCGGGCAGCGGCAGCCCGGACGGGTCGAAGATGCGTGTCTCGGCGCCGAAGTGCTGGAGCAGGCGCGCGGCCTCCTCCGTCAACAGGCGACTGAAGGAGCGCTCGCGGGTCGATCCGTAGAGCAGCAGGATGCGCGGCTTATGTGTGGCCGACAGCGTGCTGCCTAGCTTGTCCAGGGTCGGCAGGTCAACCAGGTCGGCATCGAGGTTCGGTATGTGGTCGTCGGTCATGGATCTAATCCTCAGCAACAAGCAGCAACGCGTTCGGGGCGGTCGCCCATGCCTTCCAGGCGCTCCGAGTCAGGGCTGAGCCATTGCCTGTTGGCGTCCAGCACCGTGGTAAGCACGCGATGCACCCAATCGGGCAAATTGGGATGAAGGCGGTAGTACACCCACTGGCCCTGGCGGCGATCCGCCAGCAACCCACAGGTGCGGAGCTGGGCCAGGTGACGAGAAATCTTCGGTTGGCTCTCATCCAGGGCACAGGTGAGTTCGCAGACACACAGTTCTTCCTCGCGGGTAATGAGCAGCATCACGCGCACTCGGGTCTCGTCGGCAAGGCATTTGAAAACGGTGGTCGGGGTCAGATGGTCGGTCATGGCGCTCTCAACGTTTGGTTTTCACCAGAACGAACACCTTGATGCGTTCGTTGATTTCACGGGCGGCGTTAGCGACACAGATGAACAGCACGCGGGTCCTGGATCTCATGGCCATACCCTGTTCATATATGTTTTTTCGAATATATGATTTTTCGAATATTCGGTAAAGACTTACAGGACGGAATGCGTGGGAGCCATGCGCACTTCTCATGAGCTGTCACAGCTTTACATGTGCATGGTTGTGCACATATATTCTCGGCATGCAAACGCCCACTATCACCCGCTCCCATGCCATCGAAGCAGCCATCGAGTCGCTGGATGGCGCCTTCTTCAAAGCCCTCTGCGAACCTTCCAGGGTGGCCGTGCTCAAGCGCGTGATGCAACTTGGCCGCGCAGACGTCAGCGAGATCGCCGCTGACCTTCCCCAGGAACGCTCGGTGGTATCCCGCCATCTCCAGGTACTTCTGGACGCAAATATCGTACGGGCGACTAAGGCCGGACGGCAGGTGTTCTACGAGGTAGACGGCCCGGCCATCGTCACTCGCCTGGAAACCATCCTCCAACACACCCGAGGCATTACGTCGCTGTGCTGCCCTGGTGGATCGTAGGCCTTTCTATTTGCATCAATAGGTGCATGAGTACGCATACATGAACACAAAGATTTCAACTCAGGACGTGATCGTCATCGGTGCAGGACAGGCGGGATTGGCATGCGGATGGCACCTGCAACAGCGGGGACTCAAGTTCCTCATTCTCGATCAGCAGCAGCACCCTGGCGGCAACTGGCGCAACTACTACGACAGCCTGGAGCTCTTTTCGCCAGCGGCCTATTCGTCTCTGCCTGGCCTGCCATTTCCTGGCACCCCCACGCGCTACCCGAGCCGGGACGAAGTGGTGCACTACCTGGAGCACTATGCGAATCGGTTCCAGCTGCCCATTCGACAGAACACCGAGGTGAGGCAGGTGCAGCGCTTGGGAGACGAATTCGAGGTGAGGTCAGCAGAGCATGAGTGCTTCAGCGCGAAAGCCGTCATCGTTGCCTCAGGGGCATTCAGCCGCCCGTACACCCCTGCCATACCGGGGCTCGACAGCTTTCAAGGCCGCCAGATGCACAGCGCCGACTATCGAAAAGCCGAGCCCCTGGGAGGTCAGCGGGTGGTAGTGATCGGCGCGGCAAACTCGGCCGTGCAGATTGCCTACGAGCTGGCTCAGGTAGCCAACACCACGCTGGCGACACGCGAGGCAATCCGCTTCGTCCCCCAGCGATTCCTGGGGATCGATTTCCACGCCTGGTTGAAGTGGACAGGCCTGGAGAAGACCCGCTGGCTGAGCGACCAGAGCACGCCGGTACTGGATGACGGCACCTACCGCAGGGCCTTGAGAACGGGCTTGTTACACCGGAAGCCGATGTTCACTGCCGTTGTTCCTGATGGGGTGACGTGGGCAGACGGACAACATGAAGCAATCGATAGCCTGATCTTCGCCACGGGCTACCGTCCAAATGTGCCGTTTCTGGATGGACTACCGGTGCTGTCTCAGGACGGCCACATCCTCCAGCGCCAAGGCATGGCGCTTGAAGTGCCCGGCCTGTACTTCGTGGGACTGCCTCGACAGCGCAACTTCGCGTCCGCCACCCTGCGCGGCGTCGGAACGGACGCCGCGCATATCCTTCCGTCGCTGCTGCGTCACCTGGGCTTGTCCACGTGCGTAGGTGCGGCAGCTGAACTGAGTTAGCGAACTGCCTGATCTCACTGGCAGCCAGCAGCCTCTGGCATTGATCGGGCTTGTGGCGCGCCACCCTCAAACTCTCCGATCTGAACACGTGAATTGCTTGACCGGGACGGATGACGCACCAGCTCATTTTGCCTAGGTAAAGAACCTCGAGCCTGGACTCTGCAGCGCCTGATGCCGATAGGAAAACTCCGGATCCACATGATCGATAGTGCCCAGGATCTGCTCGGGCGAACCCAGTGCCGGCGCCATGGTCCAGCGCTCAATGCGATCATTGCCGATGCGCAGCATGCCGGAGTGCGAGTTCTTGTCCCGATCCACTTCCGGCTCCGGGTCGTAGAAGCCCAGACTGAAACGTACCCGCTCGATGTCTGCCGGCGCCCCCGTCAGGAACCACCAGCCAGGCCCCACACCATGTCGCGCGGCGTACTCCCGAAGGGTTTGTGGTGTATCCAGCTCGGGCGCCAGGGTGATGGAGTACAGATGCACCTGTCGTCCGAGACGCGCGCCCAGAAGCCGCTGCACCTGCAGCAGGTTCGCGGTGGCGGTAGGGCAGATGCCGGCGCAGGAGGTGTACATCATGTTGATCGCCACCACCTTTCCGCGAATCAGGTCATCGTAGAAACGCACTGACTTGCCGTATTGATTAGTGAGCAGCACGTTGGGCAGCTGGCTGGCGGTACGGTTGGGGCGATCGGTCCTCCCGCCACTGGAAACACTCAAGCCGAGCGCTGTTCCCACGCCAACCACGCCCAGGAGCCCGGCGCTTACCAGCAGATTTCTTCTCGTGTTCATGAGGCGACACTCCTAAGCATTTGGCTCTTCGTCCTGGTCGTCTTCAAGGTCCCAGCGGACCATCATGGCGTGGTCCTCATGGATCACGTTGTGGCAGTGCATGACGTACTTGCCCTTGAAATCCCGGAAGCGAAACAGCACGACCATGGTCATGGTTTGATCGAGCACGAAGGAATCCTTGCGACCTCGCTCATGTATGGGAATCGGCACCTGGACGCCATCGACCAGCTTCTTGAGCATGATCCCTTCCTCTAAGTGCGAGTGAATCGGGTGAGACCACCCACCTCCCGTGCTAGCGAACTCCCAGATTTCCGCGCTCCCCTGGCGAACCCGCGCCCTGGGACGGTTGACGTCTACCAGTTGCCGATTGACCTGCCACAGCCCATTGCGCCGATCAAACTCCCACCGCCTTACAGGCAGCTTCTCCAATTCTTCGGGTGAAGGGATATCCGGTAGCGGTCGTAAGAACCGGGGTACCTGGCTGAGGTCCTGCTCGGGCGGGTGGCGATCAACGATGAACTTCATCACGCGGGTGCCGGGCGCTCTGGAGTCCCTGGGCTTTCGCGTACTGTCCTGGCGAAGCCGGTTGGTCAGATAGAGTTCGGTGCCGATGGGGTACCGGGAAAAGTCGACAACAATATCGGCCCGCTCGGCCACCCCCAGCCTGACATGAGTGAAATTGAACAGCGCTTCGGGCAGCAGGTTGCCGTCGTTGGCGATATAGGTGAACCGCTGGACGACATTGCTCGAATTCACCAGGTAGAGGTCGTAGAACCGGCTGGGGCCACTGTTGAGCAAGCGCAGCCGGTACTTGCGGGCCGCAACCCGCAGTACCGGCTCGATCTTCCCGTTGATCACCACCTTGTCGCCCAACACGCCTTCGGCATGGAGTTGGTCGTAGAACAGCTGCCCGTCAGGCATCGGCGTGAAGCGACGGTCGCCGAAGGCCAATGGATAGTCGTAAGGGTGGCTGGGAAGTCTCAGGGCACTGGGGCTTGGATCGCGTTCATTGCCTGAGTCGATATGATCGAACAGCAGGTAGAAGCCGATCAGCCCTCGATACACGTTGGGGGCGGTGTAGTCCAAGGTGTGGTCATGGTAGAAGAGCGTTCCCAGCGCCTCTCGATAGTCACCGATACCGTTCTGCAACTCATCGTACCCAGCGTAGATGTTGGGGTAGAAATGATCCTTGAACGTCCCTCTCCCCTGCCTGGAACCTGACCTGCTCAGCGTCGGCCCCGCCTCATACCGGCTGTAGTAATCCCCCGGAAATCCATCGCTCTCCGAGGGCGTGTGTCCATTGTGCAGGTGAGTGGAAATCTCCGGCGTACCGAAGCCGATATGATTTTGAGGCAGATCGTTATAGATGCGGCATATCACCGGATGCCCGTAAGTGGCGAAGATGGTTGCGGGAACGGTGGCGTCGGGATTGCTCCCTCGATACGCCCAGACTTTCTGTTTGGGCAAATCGGGGTGGGTTACCCATTCAGCGTTCTGTACCACGCGCAGCTCGTACAACTCGGGAGCCCCTAGAACACCGGTCAACTCTTCGTAACGCTGATGCGCGTCACGTCCTGCCTCGCCTGCCTCGGTGTTGGGCTCGATGGTCGGCGCAGGAGTGAACGCCTCGGTATGCGCCACCGGCACGATGACCGGCGGCAGCTCCTCCATCCAGGGCCGGGTCGCTGGGCTGGGCGGAAAGATCGGCTGTGGCGTGGTCACCCATTCGACCGCCTGGCCAGACTGACTGGCCGGGAGCCATGGCGCCGCCAAGGCAGCCGCTGATAGTTTGAGAAAAGTTCGCCGGGCTGTGTCGCCCTTGTTCTGCTGTCCTGGGAAATTGCCCTTGTTGCTCCGTTTGCTGGTTCGCATTTGGTTGTTCCATCACCCCATCCTCAACGCACGCCCTCTCTTACCGCCCTAGCCACGGTTAGTTGAATATCCTCTCCCCTGCGCCAAATCTCAGCACTGCATGTTCGCTTCTTGTTGAGCGAATGATGTCTCATCATTCAGTAAAAGCAGCTTTACCGGCGTGGGGCAGACCGCCTGTCTGGCAATGTGCCACTCAGCAATATCAGGAAACAAATCAATTAGTTATAGAGAAATCAATAACATTAAAAACTTATTGCCATTTTTATGACGCTCAATTAATCAAATGTCCGAATGTGCCTCCACAAGCGCCAACTGCGTGCCGTACTACTGGACGAGGAACCCTGGTTTGCCGGCAGTGATTTCGCTCGGCTGATCAACCACTCGCCACTGCCCGAACGGGTGTCGCGCAACCTGGCTAAGGACGAGCTGCAACGAGCCTGGATGCGCAACAGCCATGGCGATTTCGAGCAGGAACTATTGATCAGCGAGTCCGGCGTCTACGCCGTGCTGATCCTCGACTACCACCCGGAAAACCGCTGCATACGCCAATGGCTCACCCGCGAGATGATTCCACGCTTGCGGGAAGAGGAACGCTTCGACGCCCAGCGCCCCTATCGCGAGGTGATCCAGTGGCAGGAGCGGCAGCTGCAAGTGCTGCACTGTCAGGGCAAGGCATGGCTGCACCTGGGCGATTGCCCGGACCTCCTCCGACACCTGCTTTTGGTGATTGGCTAAACCGTAGGTTGGTCCGAGCGAAGCGAGGCCCAACGATGACAAGTCGTTGGGCCTCCTGGTGCAACGGTCAGGCTTTTGCGCTCGCCAAGCCCATCTGCCAGAAGTCCGCTTCCAGGCGCGACGCAGTGGCGAACACTTCCACCAACTCCTCGAAACGCCGCTCCGTCATGCTGCGCGCCGCGAGTTCGTCGAGGTGTTTGCGTGCCGCTGCGGCCACGCCCTGATACGCCTCGCCTGCGTACTCGCCAATCCACTCGCGATAGGGATGATCACCCAGCGCCGCAACGCCATCGGGCGTCAGGTTGCGGCCGATCTCGGCATAGCCGATCACGCAGGGGGCCAGGGCCACATGAAGTTCCAGCAGGTCTCCTGCAGCACCACAATCAAGCACGAAACGGGTATACGCCACGGTCGCCTGATGCTCCGGCGCCGACTCGATGTCTTTCTGCGAGAGGCCCCACCGCGCGCACAACCGCACATGCAGGTCGGTCTCGTCGAGGATTGCCGCCAGCCCCGCCTGAGCCGCCCGAATGTCCGCCGGGGTACGGCTCTTGTATGCGGCCAGCGCCCAGGCCCGGGCGAACTGGATCAGGAACAGATAGTCCTGCACCAGATACGTCTGAAACGCAGCTTGTGGCAGTGCCCCCGCTGCCATCTGACGCACGAATGCGTGATCCACATAGCTGTTCCAGTCGGCTGTCGCGGCGGCTTTCAAACGGTCGAAGATATCCATGGTTCAACTCTCGATTTCATAAACGGCGTCAAACTACTCGAGTTCGAGCGCCACGGTACGTAATTGTGTGACAGCCCGCGACCGCTTCATCGAACCAGCACGCAGGTTGGGTGGAGCCTGCGGTACCCATCAGCCAAATCACGATGGTTTGGCTTCTACCCTAGCGGGACGCCGCCCGCGCCATCCTATGAGTGGTCCCATCCGAGTCCGCGAGCTGTGACTACACTTCCGAGTCGCGGATAGAGCGTCGGACAGCTCAGCGAGTCCGCATGGATGTCACTCAAGGAGGAGAACCCATGGAGACCCAAAGGCTCTCGGTGGCCCGCAATACCTTGCTTCGCGTCTATTCCGGGGTGGAACGCCGGATGCTGTATCTGGCGGCGGGCAATGACCTTGGCTGTTCGCTCTGGCTGTTCTGGCACAAGTGCGACGCCTTCTACCTCGTCGATCCGGAAATGGGCAAGGGCGTCAACTACGACACCCTCATCAACGAGCTTACCCAGGGAACGGCCCCCCACATGCCTGGCGTCCGTCTGGCTGTCGACGGCTATGAGGAAGGGTTTTGGGAAAATGCGTTGCCGGGTCGGCGCTACCACGTGTACGACCCGCGAACGCCCAACATCAGGAAGCGGCTCTGCTTCGTCTGTGCGGGTACGACCGACTGGCTACGCTCCACCACCTCCCGCTACAACGTAGTGCTCTGCAAGGACTACATGGGCATCACCGAGGGCCCCGACTCCAACTTCCCTTACGACGAGGTCTGGGGACGTCTGAACCACCACGGCATCTTCGGCGAAACCATTGGCGCAGACCGTTCCGGGGAGGAATCCGACTTTGCCAAGTACCGCTACCTGGGTTTCCGTTCCTTTCTGAAGGTCATCGGAGACGACGACCGGCCACTCGGCTTCGGCGCGGGTCTGGTGCTATTCCGGAAGGAGAACGACGCCAACACTGCGGCGTTTAGCAGGGGAATACGCAATCTGGAACGGGTAACCAGGCTCGCGAAGGGCATTTTCAGCCCGTTCCTCGGCGAGTGCGACTTCAGTCCCGACGCCATCAAGGACAAGGCTGGCTACGCAGGTCTGTTCGACTTGATGACCAACAAGGGGATCGGCAACTGGAACGCACTGTACGAGGATGGCCGGTTTGAAAACTGGCTCGTCGAGTTCATGGCCGGACAGGGCGTGACGATAGACCTGGATCTGCTGTTCGACATGATCGGCCCGCTCAAGATCAAGGCATGGGGCGGTTGGTGAGCCTGTCGATGGGACGTCCCCAGGTCATCAGTCACGCAAAGCCCCGCGCCAGCACGATATCGAACACGCCACGCCGCAGCTCGCCGTCCTGTTCCAGCTCGATGGTGTTGGTGAAGCGATCGTGGGCCCAGGGGTCGCCGGCAATAAAGGGGTCGCCCTTGAAGTAAAGCTGCAGGGTGACCGGTACATGGAGCGATTCCATGATCCGGAAGTGGATGTGTGCGGGCCGCATGATCCCGCCGTATTTTTCCAACCCCGGCAGGTTTGGCGGCACGGGGTAGCGACCGGGCATGACGGTCTCGATGCGGTACTTGCCCTGCGCGTCGGTATAGAGCATGCCGCGCAGTTTGAAGTTGCCCTTGTCGGTGTAGTTGCCGGGCTTCTCGGTGTCGTACAGGCCGGCACCGTTGGCCTGCCAGACCTCCACCAGCGCGTTCGGGATGGGAGTACGGCAATCGGCGCTGAACACCGTACCAGTCACCACCAGGCGCTCCCCTGGCTCCTCTGGCCCAGCCAGCTTCGATTGGAACGGCGCACCGAAGCGGTAGTAGGGGCCGAGAATATCGCCCTGGGTCACCGGGCAGCCCTGCTCGGCGAAGACAGACCTTGCCAGCAACCCGCCTCCCAGCAGCACCGCGCCGCCGCCGAGAAAATGTCGCCGCGAGATGCCTGCTGATGAATATTTCTTCACGCCCGCCTCCTCCCGGTATGGCCCGGTCGTAGTGACGACGGCACGCCAGGGGACGAGGCGTGTACCTGAAGAGTCTAGCCATCGGCCAGTACCCCGCCAGATGCAAAAATTGCGACCCCGGGCCTGAACGGAATCACGACTGCACAGCGCCTTGCCGGGACGATACCCTTGCCACCTTGCAGCATCGCCAAAACCACAAGAAGGAACGTCTCGATGTCCAGTTCCCATCATCACAGCGATCAACACCGGCGCCTGGTGCTCAAGGCGTTGCTTTGGCTCACCCTGTTCGGTGGCGTGTGCTTCTCGGCGATCAACATCATGCGCGAGAACTGGATACTCGCCGTGCTAGAGCTCTCCTACTCCTTCATCTCGCTGTACTGCCTGCTGGTCATCAACCGCAGCGAGAATCTGCGCACGCTGACGATCATCTACCTCGTGCCGTTCTTTACCTTGATGATGGTGATCCTTTTCCAGCCGCGCACGTCCTTCTCTGTATTCGCCTGGATCCAGACCATTCCGATCATCTTCTATCTGTTGCTCGGCCTGCGCCTGGGCCTGTGGGGGTCGCTGCTGTTCATCGGCATAGGTCTGTTCGCCTTCAGCCAGCGCTTCACCTCGGACAACCAGGTGACCAACATCCTGATCCTCGCCAACCTCGGCGCGGCCGCCCTGTCAGTAACGCTGTTCTCACACATCTACGAGCGCAGCCGCCTGCGCAATGAGCAGCGCCTGACCGAGTTGGCTACCACTGACAGTCTGACCGGACTGGCCAACCGGATGAGATTGGCCGATGTATTCGAACGCGAAATCAACCGCGCCAAGCGCAATCGCACACCGCTCGCGCTGGTATTCCTGGATATCGACCACTTCAAGCTGATCAACGACCGCTATGGCCACAAGGCAGGCGACAAGGCCCTGTGCCATTTCGCCCAACTCTTGTCAGGGCGGTTGCGCAGCGGAGACCTGTTCTGTCGCCTGGGCGGCGAGGAGTTCGCCGTGCTGCTGCCCAACACCAGCGCCGAGCAAGCCGCAACCATCGCCCACAGCCTGTGCGAACGCCTGGCTGCCACGCCTTTGGAACTGGAAGGTCGGCCGCTGCCCATGACGCTCAGCGCCGGCGTTGCCAGCTTTGGCGAAGACGGCGAATTGCTCGACGAACTGATGCAGGTGGCGGACCGACGCACCTATTCCGCCAAGCGCACCGGACGCAATCGGGTCGTCACCGAAGACGGCCACGAGCAACCCCTCGCCGCCACCTGAGACACGTTGAGCAGCTCCACCCATCCTGCGATCTATGGCCGTTCGTTCCATCCCCCAAGTGTGGGGGCAGTACCCGATCTAACCTCTGGTTGTTGTCGATCCACCGGAGTGAAGCGATGAATACGAACGAAAAACCGAACCTCGACAAGCTCAGCCTGAAACCCATCGATCCATCGGAACCAACGCCGTCCGCAAGGGGCAAGGCGAAGTTCCAGATCGAAACGCGTCAAGGCGGTGATCGACGCAAGATGGGGGAGCGCCGCGAGTCCATCCGCTTCGAGGAGGACCGCCGGCAAACCAACAGACGCGGCAAGAGCAGCGACCCCTGGGACCAGAGCATCGACTTCTCATGAGTAGCGCAACTCGCTGATATCGATGGCGACCAGCAGCTGCTCTTCGATGGCCCGGTTGTTCGCATCGCGACGGTAGGCCCTTCGCTTGCCGGGCATGCGCAGCCCCTGGGCCTCGATGTAATCGTGGACGTACTGGGCGGCGGGTAATGCGCCACTCACGTCGACTTGATAGTCGTGGCGACGCAGCAGGAAGTCTTCACCGAAATAGAAGTCCTGTAGCGGGCAGTGGGTGGCGACGCCCCCAGGGAAGTGCACCCGCAAGCGCCGCCATTGCTCGCCGCCCTCATCCCAGGGCGCGACCTCTTCAACCTTCACCCCCGGAAGCGTGAAGAGAAATGGCATGGTCAGGTAATTCCACAGCGCATAGCCATTGAAGTAGGCGCGGTGAAGCGGGTCCCAGACTGTCGTTTCCCCGTGGTCCTGGAACGAAGCCCGAGGATCGAGACGCTCCGCCCGCAACTGCCCATCGGTGGTTTCAATCGCGATCCGGCTCGGCACATACGCCGTGCGCTGGTTCGGCGCACCGAACGGTATCACCGACGCTCTCTGCTCATGCAACCAGACGGTCATGCGGCGCGGCTCGCTGTCCTGGGTGAGCCCCTTCATGCCCCAGAGCAATCCACCGGTCACGATGCTGGTATCCACCCTGGTGAATTCGCGCCAGCGCTCCCGCCCGCCATGGGCCGTCAATACCCGCTCCAGCAATTCGCTGTCCTGCCCATTCATGACAATGGTCCTCTCAATACGGGGCCGATCCGCCGGTCCCATTGATGGAAAGCGAAGACCAGGGCCGGGCACTGCGCCAGGAGGTTTTGCCGGTTTGAGCTTCCAACCAAAAGGCGGGGAAATCACGGGCGGCTTTAGACGATCTGCATCGAAATTCGTACGTTCTGTACCCAAAGGACAAGCGCCGGCGGCAACACTATCTCCACACCCCACGCAGTCCGCGAGGGATCAGGAGGAGATGACTCATCAACGGCTCGAATGTGATCGGAAACTGATGGCCCCTGGCGTGAGGGGCACGGAACAACGACTCGGTTGTTCTCACGCAGGTTGCACGTTGAACCCTCGTCCCATGGCCACTCAATCAGATTCGCCGGGACGCCCTTAGCCAAGTTACGGGAAGCCAGATCAATGAAAACTCTCGATATCACCAGCCAAGCAAACCACACCCAAACGACCAATCTTTCGCTCGGGACCTCCATCACGGCGGTCGGCATCTACGGCATCTATTTCGCACTCGCCGTCATCTACTTCTGGTTCGGTGGCATGAAGTTCACGCAATACGAAGCAGAAGGACTGGTACCACTCGTGAGCAACAGCCCGCTACTGGGCTGGCTCTATGACGTGTTCAGCGTGCGAACCTTCTCCACCCTGCTCGGGTTCCTCGAAGTGTCCATCGGCTTGCTGATTGCGGGACGCTTGCTGTCGCCAAAGCTTTCGCTGGTGGGCGGCGCCCTCTCCGCCGGATTGTTCTGCACCACGCTGAGCTTCATGTTCTCGACCCCCGGTGTGATCGAGCCCAGCGTCGGCTTCCCCGGCATCAGCGTCGCGCCTGGCCAGTTCCTCCTCAAGGACATCGGACTGCTCGCTGCCTCCATCTTCGTCGCCGGCCACTCGCTCACCAGAATCGAATCCCGCTGAGCTTGCCGGAACCAAGGCCTGGAGCACCAAGGTGCCCAGGCCTTCGCTGTTTCCCCCTAAAACCGTGCCCCATTCACCTGCCTCCGAGCACTCTGCGCGAAGTGGATTGCCCAGGCGAAGGTGAGCTGCTAAAAGCGGAATCGTCATTCAGAAAGCCGATACCGCCATGAGCGAAAGTGAAAAATCGAATAGCCGCCTGTTCGACCTCGACCTGCTGAGGGCCATCGTCACGGTGGCCGACTGCGGCAGCTTCACCACCGCTGCCGCCCGTCTGCATTCGACCCAATCCACCATCAGCCAGAAGATTCGCCGCCTGGAAGAAATGGCCGGGCATCGCTTGCTGGAACGCGGCAACCGAGATGTGCTGCCCACCGATGCCGGGGAAACCCTGCTGGGTTATGCACGGCGCCTGCTGGCTCTCAACGACGAAATGGCCGAGGCGCTGTCCGGCGCCACGGTTGCACTGACGGTGCGCATCGGCGTGCCGGACGACTTCGCCACCGGGCGTACCACCGAGCAATTGGCCGCCTTCAACCGGCGCTACCCGCAGGTGAAGCTGGAGGTCACCAGCGGTCTCAGCCGTGATCTCAGCGCCAGCTACGACCGTGGTGAGCTGGACCTGGTGCTCCTCAAGCAGCGCCAGAACAGCCGCGAGGCGGTGGCCTGCTGGCCGGAGAAAACGCGCTGGGTGGACAGCGCCAACAACCCCTGCATCGACCTCGACCCGCTGCCGATCGTCACCTTCCCGCCGCGCGGGGTATACCGCGACGAGATGATCAGCGCCCTGGAATCCGTGGGCCGGCGCTGGCACATCAGCTTCACCAGCTCGAGCCTCTCCGGCATCCAGTCGGCCATCGCCGACGGCATGGGCATCGGCCTGCTGCCACTGCGCGCGGTGACGGCAGGCCATGCCGTAGTGCCGAAGAACACTGGGTTGCCATCGGTGGATGTGTTCGAAGTCGCCCTGCTCCATCGTCCTGCGGCGGACCCGATGGTGCAGGAGCTCGCCCGCGTGCTGACTCGGGTCCTGGCCCAGGACACTCGAGGCTGAGCGGCGGCCGAATTCACATTCGAAATATGAATACGGCGGATTCCAACATTTAATTTGTGCATGAACACGCCACTGGATATCGTGGTTTTCAGCGACGGTCGCACCCTCCCCGGAGCGCACCGATCTGCACGAATTGTCGCCTCGGCGCCATGCGCGCCAGGCAGCAAGACAACAATGAGGAAATGCCCCATGTCCAAATCCAGCTACTACGCGCCGCACGGCGGGCACCCGGCACAGACCGAGCTGCTTACCGATCGCGCGATGTTCACCGAAGCCTATGCCGTTATCCCCAAAGGCGTGATGCGTGACATCGTCACCAGCCACCTGCCCTTCTGGGACAACATGCGCATGTGGGTCATCGCCCGCCCGCTGTCCGGTTTCGCCGAAACCTTCTCCCAGTACATCGTCGAACTCGCCCCCAACGGCGGCAGCGACAAGCCTGAGCAGGACATCAACGCCGAAGCGGTGCTGTTCATCGTGGAAGGCGAGCTGAGCCTGACCCTGCAGGGCCAGGTCCACACCATGCAACCGGGCGGCTATGCCTTCATCCCGCCGGGTGCCGACTGGAAACTGCGCAACACTAGCGGCCAGCACACTCGCTTCCACTGGATTCGCAAGCACTACCAGAGAGTCGATGGCGTACCGCTGCCGGAAGCCTTCGTCACCAACGAGCAGGACATCGAGCCGAAGGTGATGCCGGATACCGAAGGCCGCTGGAGCACCACCCGCTTCGTCGACATGGCCGACATGCGCCATGACATGCACGTCAACATCGTCAATTTCGAGCCGGGCGGCGTGATCCCCTTCGCCGAAACCCACGTGATGGAACACGGCCTGTACGTGCTGGAAGGCAAGGCGGTGTATCGCCTGAACCAGGACTGGGTCGAAGTGGAAGCCGGCGACTTCATGTGGCTGCGCGCCTTCTGCCCGCAGGCCTGCTACTCCGGTGGCCCTGGTCGCTTCCGCTACCTGCTGTACAAGGATGTGAACCGCCACATGCGTCTGACCCTGAACCAGCCGCATTGATGATTCACCTCGACGGGAGCCCAAGGGCTCCCGTCGTCGTTTCTGCCTTCAATGAATTGCATAACTGCACTTTGTGTAGGAGCGAGCTTGCTCGCGAAAGGTCGGCTCAGAAGGTTCGCGGGCAAGCTCGCTCCTACAAGTTTCAAACCGCCTGAACGATCTGCTCCCGCAACCACTGGTGCGCCGGGTCGCGATGGGAGCGTTCGTGCCACAACATGGCCATCTCGTAGCCCGGTACTTCCAGGGGGGCCTCCACTACCTGCAGGGCGGTGCTGCCCCGCACCAGACGCTCGGGCAGCATGGCCACCAGGTCGGTGCTCTCCAGCACAGAGCGCAGGAAGAGAAAATGCGGCACCGACAGCACCACCCTCCGCTCCAGCCCATGCTCCGCCAAGGTCTCGTCGGTGATGCCATGGAAGCCGCCACCATCAGGCGAGACGATCACCTGCTCCAGGGCGCAGAACTGTTTCAACGTCGGTCGTCGCTTTAGCCCCGGATGGTCGATACGACCCGCCAGCACATAGCGTTCGGCAAACAGTGTGCGGCGTCGCAGGTTGTGCGGCGAGCCTTCGACCGTATGGAAGGCCAGGTCGATTTCCCCTTGCTCCGCCTGCCGAGCGATGCGCGTCGGCGCCATTTCCACCACGGCCAGCCGGGTACCCGGTGCCCGCGCCCGTAGCCCGGCTAGGGCCGGCAGCAAGATGGACGACTCACCGTAGTCGGTGGCCGCCACACGCCAGGTCTGCTGAGCCTCGGCCGGGTCGAAGGCAGTGGCCGGTGCCACCGCCCGTTCCAAGGACTCCAGCGCCTGCCGCAAGGGCTCGCGCAATTCCTCGGCGCGCGCCGTCGGGCGCATTCCACGTGGCCCGGGCAGCAGCAGCGGATCGTCGAAGACCTCACGCAGTTTGGCCAGATGCACGCTCACCGAAGGCTGGGAGAAGTTCAGCCGGTCCGCCGCGCGGGTCACGTTGTGCTCGGCCAGCAGCACGTCGAGGGTCACCAGCAGGTTGAGGTCCAGCCGCCTGAGATTATTCATTGCAATACCTGGAATACTGGATATTCATTTCCAATATACCTGGCGGAGCACCATCCTGCGCCCATCCCGCACTGGAGGTTTTCCCCATGAATGTCCTGATCGTATTCGCCCACCCTGAACCTCGCTCCCTCAACGGCGCCCTTCGGGATTTCGCCGTGCAACGCCTCGAAGCCGCTGGCCACCGGGTGCAGGTCAGCGACCTCTATGCAATGGGCTGGAAGGCCACGCTGGATGCCGATGATCACCTCGACTACCAGCCGGGCGTGCCGTTCTCCCCGTCCGGGGACTCCCGGCAGGCGTTCGCCAATGGCCGGCAGAGCGACGACATCGCCCGTGAGCAGGAAAAACTGCGCTGGGCCGATGCGCTGATCCTGCAGTTTCCGATGTGGTGGTTCACCATGCCGGCGATCCTCAAGGGCTGGGTCGAACGCGTCTACGCCTATGGTTTCGCCTACGGCGTGGGCGAGCACTCCGACAGCCGTTGGGGCAATCGCTATGGCGAGGGTAATCTGGCCGGCAAGCGCGCCATGCTGATCGTCACCACCGGCGGTTGGGACTCCCACTACAGTTCACGCGGGATCAACGGCCCCATTGATGACCTGCTGTTCCCCATCCAGCATGGAATCCTCCACTACCCTGGCTTTGATGTACTGCCGCCCTACCTGGTCTACCGCACCAGCCGCATGGACGAAGCCCGCTTCGCCGCCGTGCGCGAGGAACTGGGTGAGCGCCTGGACACGCTCTGGCAGACGACTCCCATCCCCTACCGCAAACAGAACGCCGGCGATTACGAAATACCCGCCCTCACCCTGCGCCCCGATCTCGCCCCGAGCCAGAGCGGTTTCGCAGCCCATCTCGGCCAGGACTGAATCGCCTCTGCAAGCCTGATGAAGGGGCGCTTGCTGCGCCTTGAACTGCCCCTGTCCATCCATCGAGGCCTCCGGTAAAAACACTCGGGTAGCGTGGAGCATCCCCGATGATGGACAGGAGCGAAACAACAACAATGAAAACCACGACATCGCTACGGGCCTTCCTACCGGCCCGTGCTGCATCCGGCCTTGCCCTCTTGCTCGTGGTCAGCCTGCTGGCGGGTTGTGCGCCCCTGCCGCCCCAATCCAACGTCACGCAAGCGGTGCCTCCGGCGGACTTCAGTATCCAGTTCAACGCAGACCCCGCCGTGTGGGGCGCGTACGCCTCACTCGTGGGGCATCGCTACACGCCTCAACAGCAGGACGTACCTGGCTACGAGCTTTCCTGGAGCACGCCTGGCCAGGAAATCCGCGAGACGGCGCGAAGCTCCGCCGGCGACGTGCTGTTCAGCCGCACCGTTCGCCGCGGCTCCCGCGCGGGACAATTGATCAGCAACCTGAACGGCGTCGAATGGGAGGGCACGCTCGAAGCCGATGGTTCCGTGCTGTTTCTCGGTGTCGCGCCCTACCGCATCCGTCAGTCCCCCGATGGCGCCTATGTGCATGAGATCGTCGAAGCGAGCGCAGAGGGCAAGGTGACGAAAGTCCTGTTCTCCACGCCCTATCCGCAGGAGAACGCCCCCACGCAGTCGACTGCCCAAACGACCCCGCCGGCACCTGCCGCGCAGCAGCCCACCGCTGAACACGCTGCCCCGCCCCCGACAGCGACCAGCACAGGGCAATCGACCCCCTCCGCAGATCAAGTTCATTCAGCCCTGACCGCCGCTACAACCGCCGTCAAATCCGCGCCTTCGGTATCGGCCGAAACCCAGGCCAGTTCAGCTGTTGCCGACAGCACGGACAGCGCAGCACAAGACGCCCAGGTGGCCGCCTTGATGGCCCAGCACACAGCCATGATCCAGGAGATGGGCATCGAGGAAGAAGTGAATGCCCAGGCCGCCGAGATACTGGCCCAGGTCGAGCGAGAGAACGCCGCCAGCCGACCGGCGCCCGCAAGCACCGACGACCCGGCGCTGGCCGCGACGCCTGCTGCCCCGGCTCAGGCCAATGGCCTGCTCACTAAAACGGTCAATGGTGTGGATTACAGCGTGAGCCCCAGTCTGCCGGCCCCCATCAAGGGCACCTACGAATACGAGGGCAACGGGGAGCCGGTTGTCGAGATTCATGACGGCGATATGGCGAGTGCGTTTCAGCCCCACGGCGATCCGAAAATCCCCATCACTGCATGGATAGCCAAGGCACCCGATGGCTCGGATCTCAAAGAGGAAGGCGTAAACGGTCGCTATCAGGTGATGCTGGTCATTCAGTATGGCGCCGGCGGCGGCGGCAACTATCCGCAGGACAGTTACTCGCTGCTACCGGTGGTGGTCGCCCCCGACCTGGGCAAGGCTTTCATTCTCGGCGAGCGCATCAAGAACAGCCTGAACTGATACCCGCCTCCGCACTCACTGCGCTCCGAACATCGTCGTCCAGTAGATGCCCGCGTCACTCTTCGGGTCCACCGCGTACGCGGCGCCGAGTTCGCGGAATTGCGGGTTCATGAGATTGGCGCAGTGGCCGGGGCTGGCCAGCCAGCCGTCTACCACCTTGCTGGAGGTGTCCAGGCCGGCGGCTATGTTCTCGCCGATCAGTTGGGCGGAGTAGCCGGCCAGCTCGGCGCGGTCGCCGGGGGTACGGCCATCGCGGTCCTTGTGGTCGAAGAAGTTCTGGTTGGCCATGGCGCGGGTATGTTCCAGCGCGGCACCGGCCAGGGTGGCATTCCACGTCAGCGGCGGTGCGGCGGCGAAGGATTGGGTGCCGCATTGGCGGGCCTGGTTGCGAGCGGTGTTGATCTGCGCCAGCAGCTTCTGCCCTTCAGCCTGCCAGTCGCCCAGCCCGCCGGCCAGCAATGGCCGCGCCAGCACGATGCGCCAGTCCTGACCCTCGCGGCTCACACCGACATCGACGAACTGCGGGTCCAGCACCACCTGGCAAAAGCTTTCCTTCAAGGCCTTCATGGCCGCCGAGGCGTCACGCGGGCCGGAGAGGTTGATGGCCTGCACGTTGACCAGGGGATAAGCCGTTCGCGACAGCGCTTGCTGGAGGTCGCCAATGCTGCCGGCCGGCAGGATCAGGCGCGGGTCAGCCTTGAGCGGGGGTAGCTCCATCGACGCCTGGCCGGCACAAGGCTGTACCTGGCCGCGATAGACATTGATGGAATCGACCAGTTGCGTCTCCTCACTCGCCACCGCGGTGCTGGCCAGCGCCAGTCCCAGCGACAGCACACCAAGGCGCAGAACGGATGACATGACCTCCATGGAAACCTCCCTCAAGCTGATTGCGCTCAATGATGCGCGATTCCGCCCCATCCTGTGCACTCTCCGTGGCAATTAGCGGCGCGCAGGTAAAAGAAAATCCGCCATGTGGTTACTCGTCCTGCAATGCCCTGAATAAGGGTTTGTTACTCGATGCCGCCCTCCAGTTCCCCCTTTTCAAGCAGCCGTGCGCCGGCTCCAGAGCATGAAGACTGGGCACACCGAGAATGGCGGAGCTGGGAAGATGAAATCAGGAGGTGGCATTCGACAGAAGCGCGAGCTTGCAGAGAGAGGGGACCGGCAGCTGGCCAGGATCCTGGTCGCCGCGACGGGCCCGCATCTTTCAATGGCATTCGATGCGGTTACGACCGCCCCGCTTGGCGCGATAGAGCGCCATGTCGCTGCGTGACAAGGTGGCCTCGGCGCTGACATCGGTGGGGTGGATAGTGGCAATACCAACGCTGACGGCCAGGGCCAGGCGCTCGTCGCCGTGAGGCAGCGGTGTGCGGTCCAGCTCCTGCTGGACACGTTGGGCGAAGATCATGGCTTCGCCTACGGAGGCATTGCTCAGCGCCACCGCGAACTCTTCGCCGCCCATACGCCCGGCGGCGTCAGTGCGACGCAACTGGGCACAGAGAATCGCCGAGAAGTGCCGCAGCGCGAGGTCTCCCACGGAATGGCCCCAACGATCATTGATTGACTTGAAGTGATCGAGGTCGAACATCAGGATTGCCGCGCAATAGCCGACCGAGCGCTGCACACGCGCCAGTTCGCTCTCGAGCTGCTGCATGAAATGTCGGCGATTGGAGAGCTGGGTCAGCGAATCGGTGGTAGCGAATACCTGCAGTTCGGCTTCGATCAGCTTTCGCTCGGTAATATCGGTGATAAATCCGTGCCAGAGCACGCTGCCGTCAGCCAGGGGCCTGGGCCGCGCATCACCCTGCCGCCAGGAGGCGCCACAGCCCGGGAGCTGAACCCGGTATTCCAGGTGCCACGGCTTGAGGTCCCGCGCGGAAGTCTCAAGCGATCCGAGGTAAAGCGCGAGGTCGTCCGGGTGGATGATCGCGTGCAGCGCGTCCGCGCTCTGCTCCAGTTGCTCCGGCGTCAGCCCGTAGATTTCGCGAACCCCGGCGCTGACATAGGAAAAGTACGAGTGCCCATCCAGCCGTCGCCGGTACTGGAAGACCATGCCCGGAATCTCGTTGGTCAGGTCTGTCATCAACGCAGCGGTCTGCTGCATCTTTTCGGACAGTGCCCGCATGACGGTAATGTCGGTGGTCGTGCCTACCATGCGCAGCGGTTTGCCGAACTCATCGCGCTCAACCACCTTGCCGCGACTGCACACCCACTTGTAGCTTCCGTCCCGGCAACGCAGCCGGTGTTCCACTTCGTAGGCTTCGGTACGTCGCTCGAAGTGGGCCTGAATGGTTGCCTGCACGTAAGCCAGATCGTCCGGGTGGACGCGGGTGTAGCTCTCCTCGATGCGATTGCCGACCTCGTGGTCCGCGTACCCCAGCAAGGCTTTCCAGCCGGTGGAGTAGTGGATTTCGCCGGTCACCGCATTGCGATCCCAGATTCCGGTTCCACTTCCGGCGATGGCTGGCGCCAGGCGCCGCTCGCTTTCCTGCAGACGTTCCAGCTCCCGTCGATCCGACTCCTCACGTACCAGCACCCCAGCTGCAAGTTCAGCGAGATCGCGCAGCCCCTGGTGCTGCTCGACATCCAGATCTCGGGGCTGGTCGTGCAACAGGTAGAGCACGCCGAACAGGGCGCCATCCGCCCCCGGCAAAGAGCAGGCAGCGAGAAAGCGCAGGCCGGGCAAGACTTTCACCAGGTCGTGATTGCGCAAGTGCTCGTCCCTGTGGATATCAGGCACCACGAGCAGCGCATCGGTTTGGGTGACGTGAAAAAGAGGCAGGTGGCCATCCGGCAATGGGTCGACCAGTGTCCAGCCGTCACAGGCGCAAACCTGCTGGCGGTCCCTGTTGCCAGTGGTCAGGAGGGCGGCCCTGACGCCGAAATGTCGCCTGGCCATGCGGACCAGGCCGTCGAATCGCTCATCTCTGGCGCCTTCCGGCGCGTTGGAACTGCTGGGCAACTGCATTCGGACTCCGCCTCGCAGGGGCTGCTACACCGCCTGGCGCCTATTGGCCTGGTGATATGCAATCTAACCATAATGGCCAATTGGTGCCAGATTCTCCGCACGGTCGGGCGGGCTGACGAGTTGGCTGGCAGCCTCCCCCGTCGCCCCAGTAGAATCGCCACCCGTTTCCCCCAACGAACCAGCGAGAGAGCCGCCATGGGCGCCCAGTGGAAAGCCAAACCCAAAGAAGCCGCCGCCAACGCCCGAGGAAAGATCTTCGGCAAACTGGTGAAAGAGATCATGATCGCCGCGCGTAACGGCGCCGATCCGGACATGAACCCCAAGCTGCGTCTCGC
The DNA here is from genome assembly GCF_036328175.1 of Pseudomonas sp. JS3066. Lineage (NCBI taxonomy): Bacteria > Pseudomonadati > Pseudomonadota > Gammaproteobacteria > Pseudomonadales > Pseudomonadaceae > Pseudomonas > Pseudomonas sp. JS3066. Next base: position 1,272,784 of record NZ_CP143312.1, on the reverse strand, counting down.
CGTGCACCAGGCCAAGAAGGCCTCCATGCCGAAAGACACCCTGGAGCGCGCCATCAAGAAAGGCGCTGGCCTTTCCGGTGAAGTGGTCAACTACGAGCGTACCCTCTACGAAGGTTTCGCCCCGCACCGCGTGCCAGTAATCGTCGAGTGCCTGACCGATAACGTGAACCGTACCGTCGCCGAAGTGCGGGTGCTGTTCCGCAAGGGCCAACTGGGCACCTCCGGCTCGGTTGCCTGGGACTTCGACCACCTGGGCATGATCGAGGCAGAACCTGCCAGCGCCGATGCCGACGTGGAAGTGGCCGCCATCGAGGCCGGTGCCCAGGACTTCGAAGCCGCCGATGAAGGCGCCACCCTGTTCTACACCGACCCGACTGACCTGGACGCCGTGTGCAAGGCGCTGCCGGAATTCGGCTTCACCGTGCAGTCGGCCAACCTGGGCTACAAGGCGAAGAACCCGGTGAGCCTGTCCGGTGCCGAGCTGGAAGAAGTGGAAGCCTTCCTCGACGCGCTGGACAACCACGACGACGTGCAGAACGTCTATGTCGGCCTGCAAGCCAACTGATCCGGCAAGCCGCCGGCAGTTCCACGAGGAGCATGCCGGGCAGGCCCGTGACGAAGCGCTGCGTCTATTGGCGCAGCGCGACGCCATGGGCCCGCGCTGGCTCGCCTGGGTAGCCACAGAGCTGTACCACCTCAAGCCGTCGGCCTTCGCCAATATGGTGCGTCGTGAGCTGGAACGCCTGAATACGGCGGACCTCCAGTTCGGCCAGGCATCGAAAGAGCTGCATTGAGCGCATCGGCGCCCAACGAATCCGACGTTGGGCCGCGCTCCGCTTGGCGCCAGCCTACGATTGGGTTTGAACCGCCCGGCGCAGGCTGAAGTTCCAGCCCTGCTGCATCCCCAACGCCGCAACGAGAATCGCCGCCACGCCCACCCACTGCAACAGTTCGAGGTGTCGGCCGAAGGCGAACCAGTCGACGAAGATCGCCGCGATCGGATAGATGAACGACAGTGCGCCGGTCAGGGCCGTCGGCAGTTTCTGTATGGCGCCGTAGAGCAGCACATACATCACGCCGGTGTGGATCACGCCGAGTGTCAGCAGGATGGACCAGGAATCAGTGCCCTGCGGCAGGCTGGACAGATTCGCCACGGGCGCCAGCAACAGCACCCCGGTGGTGACCTGAATCAGCGCGATCAGGTGCGGTGGCACCCCGCTCAGCCGCTTGATGATCAGCGCCGCAATCGCATAGAGCAACGCCGCGCCCAGGGCCAGGGCAATGCCCGCCAGGTAATCACCGCCACTTTCGCCCTGCCCGCCGTGGGCGCTGACGATGGCCAGCATTCCCAAGAACGACACGGCAAGCCAAGCCAGCTTCTGCACGGTGATCTTCTCACCGAGGAACAGTGCTGCCAGCCCGACCAGCATGAACGGCTGGACGTTGTAGATCGCCGTGCCGATGGAGATAGACGCTCGCGAGTAGGAGGCGAAGAGCAATACCCAGTTGCCGACGATGGCCACGCCGCTGAGTACCGCAAGGAGGAAGGTGGCTCGGGTAAGGATGCCGGGGCGCAGGAAGCCCATCGCCGCGCAGATGACCAGCAAGGTCAATGCACCGAACAGGCAGCGCCAGAACACCACATCCAGCACCGGCTGCCCCGAGAGCATCACCAACCAGCCAATGGTGCCGGAGATGAGCATGGCGGCGACCATTTCCAACGAACCGCGATGTATTGATTTGTCCATGATGGGCTCCTCTGTGTGGCGCACAGTATGACGAGCCACAACGGGCAGATTCTATGCGATAGAAAAGGCTAATTTCGCCATCTACCTTTACTATCAAGGCACTTTTATCCGTTCACCTAACGAGGCCGCCATGACCGACGACATCGACCAGTTGCTGATCTCCGCCTTGATGGAAGACTCGCGCCGTTCCCTCAAGGCCCTGGCGCAGATCAGCGGCCTTTCCTCCCCCAGCGTCGCGGAGCGACTGCGCAAGCTGGAAGAACGCGGTGTGCTCACGGGTTACACGGTGGAGGTGGACCCGAAGGCCTTTGGCTACCAGCTCCAAGCCATCGTGCGAATCCGTCCCCTGCCCGGCCAGTTGCAGGTGGTGGAACGCAAGATCCAGGACATTCCGGAGTTCACCGAGTGCGACAAGGTGACCGGCGACGACTGCTTCATCGCACGGCTGTGCGTGCGCTCCATGGAACAGCTCGACACGCTGCTGGACCGCATCAACGTCTATGCCGAAACCAGCACCGCCATCGTCAAGAAAACCCCGGTGAAGCGACGGCTGCCGCCGATGGCGTGAAACACCGCGCAGCAGGTTTTGCCGCGCGGCGCTCCATTGAGGAACGCTGCCCGGCAAGTCGGTGCCCGGCGCCAACTGGCCAGAGCGGCGTAGCGCGTTACTCGCTCTTCCGCACCCCCAGCTTTTCCACCAACGCCTTGGCCAGCGCATGGTCGGAGAACGGGTTCTGGCCGGTGATCAACTCGCGATCCACCACCACGTTGGGACTCCAGGCCGTGGCGTAGGCCATGTCGCCGCCAGCACCTGCCATCGCCTTGGCCGGGTAGAAGAGGATGCGGTCGCCGTTGAGGGAGCTTTCGAATACCTGCTCTTCCGGGTCGGCGAAGATCGTCATGCGGTAGCCCTGGTAGAGCCAGTTGCTCGCCGCCGGCTTCTCGCCACGGGCGAGGGCCGCCTGGTAGCTGGCGGGATCGTCCTGGGCCGAGAGCAACGCAATGGGCCCGTGGCAAATGGCAGCGGTGGGCTTGCCGGCCTGGTGGAAGTGACGCAATAGCGCTCCCACTTCGGGGTTGTTGGCCAGGTCGATCAGCGGCGCGTGGCCACCGGGAATCAGCAACCCGGCATAGCGGTCCAGGTCTCCGGCGAGTACTTCTTGCAGCGACAGGCTGTCGTTCATGCCTGGCAGGCCTTCGACCACATTCTGGATGCGCTTCATTTCCGCTGCGTCTCCGCCGAAGTACTGCGGATCGATGGAGCGTTTATCCACGCTCGGTGCGTTGCCCCTGGGGGTCACCAGTACCAGCGCGTAGCCCGCCTTGAGCAAGTGGTCCGCGGGTACGCCGAACTCGTTGAGGTAGAAGCCGGTGGGGTACTGCTTACCGTCCTTGAGTGGCAACTGGTTCTCGCTGGAAAGCAGCACCAGCACCTCGCCCTTGGGCGCCGCATTGGCCGTGCCGGCCAGCATCGCGCCGGCAAGGGCCAGCGCCAGGGTGGAAACCTTGGTCATGTTGAATCTCCTGATCAGTTGAACGGTGCCAAGTCCAGCGGACGGGCGAGGCGTACCTGGGTGGGCGCGGCCAGCCAGTCGGCAGTGGCGGCGCGATACGCCTGGTAATGGGCGCTCTGGCGATGGGCTTCGACGGCAGCCTCATCGGCGTATAGCTCGAAGAGGTCGAAAGCCAGCACCTCGCCCTCGTGGATGAACAGGTCGTAACGCAGGTTGCCGGGCTCAGCCCGGGAGCGCTCGACCATCACTCGCAGGGCCCGCTCCACCGCGTCGCGGTGCTCGGGTCTGGGGCTGATGGTGGCGAAGATGCTGATGGTCATGGGGTCTCCTGGATATCAGCGCGTCAGTGGCCGCCATCCTAGGCAAGGCACTAAGATTCGATAATTCGAAAGCTTCTATTTCTGGCATCCAAAAAATGAATATCACCAAGAAGGACCTGAACCTGCTGCTGGTCTTCCACGTGCTCTACCAGGAACGCAATGCGTCGCTGGCGGCCGAGCGCATGGCCCTCAGCCAACCGGCCTTGAGTCACAAGCTGAACAAGCTGCGCCACCAGTTCGGCGACCCGCTTTTCGTCCGCGCCCCCCGCGGTCTCACGCCCACGCCCCGCGCCCATGAGCTGGCGCCCCAGGTGCAGCGCCTGGTGGGCGAGCTGGAAGCCTTCTACGAGCTCTGCGACGGACAGGACTTCCTCGGCCGCGCCGAGCGCCTCCATCTCTACAGCACGGACTATGTGGAACAGACGCTGCTGCCGAAGCTTCTGCCGAAGCTGCGCAGCCAGGCGCCGAACCTGGTTCTGGTCACCCACAACACCCGTGGCCAGCTCCCTCGCGACGAGCTGGAGAAAGGCACCTGCGACCTGGCGATTGCCGGCTTCTACACCGACCTCCCAGGCACCTTTCACCAGCAGCGCCTGCTGAGCGAGGACTTCGTGGTCCTGGCCTCCCAAGGCAACGCGCGCCTGGCCAACGGTCTGGACCTGGACGCGTTCCTCGCCTGCGAGCACCTTCTCACTACCCTTACCGGTGACCTCGATGGCCTGGTGGATCGGGCCCTGCAGGCCAGGGGACTGAGCCGCCGGGTCGCCGCCGGGCTGTCCAGCTTCATCGCACCGACCCGGCTGATTCGCGGCACCGACCTGCTGCTCACCTGCCTGCGCTCACTGGCCGAAGAAGCCGTGGATCGCGACCCCGACCTGCGCATGCACCCGCTGCCGTTGACGCTGCCACGGGTGGAGGTTATGCAGATCTGGCATGAACGGACCGACGCCGACCGGCTGCGCCGCTGGTTCCGCAAACAGGTCCAGCAGGTGGCCGATTCCATCGCGCGCTAGCCCTCGGGTGGCTTCGCGCCAGACCCGGCTCTGGAGTATCGTCGCCAGATATTGATCACAGAAGGCAGGTGGGCGATGGCAGCCCTGGATGACAACCCGGCTCCGCAGGACGCGACCGGTAACAAGAACGACGGTTCCGCTCCCATTGCGCGCAAGGCCGGCACCCGTGGCGATGCCGCCGTGATCGCCACCTTGCTGCCCTACCTCAAGCCCTACACCGGCCGCATCGCCCTGGCGCTGGGGCTGATTTTCGCCGCCAAACTGATCAACCTCTACGTGCCGATCGCCCTCAAGCAGATCGTCGATGGGCTCAATGTCGAGCCCAGCCTCCTGGTGCTGCCGGTTGCCCTGTTGCTGGCCTATGGCGCCTCGCGCATCGGCGTCACCCTGTTCACCGAACTGCGCCAGGTGGTATTCGCCCGGGTCATGGCGCGGGCCTCGCGGCAGATCACCCTCAAGGTGTTCCAGCACCTCCACGGGCTGAGCCTGAAGTTCCACCTGGGCCGGCGCACCGGCGGCGTCGCCCGTGACGTCGAGCGTGGCGGGAGTGCCATCTCCGACCTGCTGGACTGGACGCTGTACACCATTGTCCCGACCCTGCTCGAAGTGCTGCTGGTCACTGCAGTGCTGGTCTGGGCGTACGACTGGGGCTTCGCCTTCATCACCCTCGCCACCCTGGTTGCCTATGGCATCTGGACGTTCGCCATCACCGAATGGCGCACCCGCTACTACCGCGCAGCGGTGGAGGCGGACACCCGCGCCAATGAGCGCGCGGTGGATTCGCTGCTCAACTACGAGACGGTGAAGTACTTCAACAACGAAGCCCACGAGTCGACACACTACGACGAGAACCTGCGCCACCTGGAGAACGCCAAGGTCAAGGCCACCAAGTCCCTGGCGCTGCTCAACCTGGGCCAGACCTCCATCGTCGCCATGGGTGTCACGGCCATGATGTGGCGTGCCGCCGCGGGCGTCGTGGCCGGCGAACTCACCATCGGCGACCTGGTGCTGGTGAACACCTACCTGCTGCAGCTGTCCGCCCCGTTGTTCATGCTCGGCATGATGTACCGCGAGGTGAAGCAGGCGCTGACCAACATGGAGCGGCTGTTCGGTCTGCTGGACGAGCGCCAGGACGTGCAGGACGCGCCGGGCGCCACCCCGCTGCAAACCACCCGGCCACGGGTGCGCTTCGAGAACGTGCACTTCGGCTATGACCCGCGCCGGGAGATACTCCACGGCGTGGACTTCGAGATTCCCCCCGGCGGCACCGTGGCAGTGGTCGGCCATTCAGGGTCTGGCAAGTCCACCCTCGCCCGGCTGCTCTACCGCTTCTACGACATCGATGCCGGGCACATCCGCATCGACGGCCACGACCTGCGCGAACTGACCCAGGGCTCGGTGCGCAGCGCCATCGGCATCGTTCCCCAGGACACCGTGCTGTTCAACGACAGCATCTACTACAACATCAGCTACGGCCGCCCCGGCGCCAGCCGCGAGGAGGTGGAGGCCGCCGCCCGCGCCGCGCATATCCACGACTTCATCCTGCGCCTGCCCGATGGCTACGAGACCCCCGTGGGTGAGCGCGGCCTCAAGCTCTCCGGCGGCGAAAAGCAACGTGTGGCCATCGCCCGCGCCCTGCTGAAGAACCCCGCCATCCTGATCTTCGACGAGGCCACCTCGGCACTGGACTCCAAGTCGGAAAAGGCCATCCAGACCGCCCTGGACCGCATCCAGGTCGGCCGCACCACGCTGGTCATCGCCCACCGTCTGTCCACGGTGATGGATGCCGACCAGATTCTCGTGATCGACGCCGGCCGCGTGCTAGAAAAAGGCACTCACCGCGAGCTGCTGGAAGCCGGCGGCACCTATGCGCAGATGTGGATGTTGCAGCAGCAGGAGCCGGAGGTGAGCCCCACCCCATAGAGGCAGCATTTGTAGGAGCGAGCTTGCTGAGTCTGCTCTTTCGCGAGCAAGCTCGCTCCTACCTGAAGCAATGCGCCCTATTCCTCGCTTTCCAGCACATCCCCCGCCCAGCTCAGGGCCGCGACCACGGTAGGAAAACCGATGGTGCTGGTCAGCGCGAGCAAGGCATGGTGGATATGCGCCGGACTGGCGCCGGCCTCCAGGGCCCGCCGGGTATGGCTGTGGACAGCCCCTTCGGAATGGATCGCCGCTGCTGCGGCGAGCTGGATCAGTTGCAGGCTGAGTTCATCCAGGGGGCCGGCCTGGCGCACCACAGCGCCGAGGGTTTCCACCGCCTGGAAATACGCCGGGTGTTGTTTCTTCAGGCGCTTGTAGGTTTCAAGACCGTGTTTGCGTTCCATGGGAATACCTCGCGTGGGCATGCCCTTTCAGCTTAGGCAAGCCTGCCTCGACTAAGGTGAATGAACCCGCCCCGCGGCAGAGAGGACATCCACTGTGTTCAAGAGCCCCATCGCCGATCGCGTTCCGACATCAGCATGCCGCGCAGCCTGATCGGCGTCGTCCTGCTCGCCATTGCGCTCTATCTGGGAGCCGGCACGCTGCTGTTCGCATTCCAGCGTTCGCTGCTGTATTTCCCGCAACCCCGTGCCATTGGCGGTCCGGACCGGCTCCTGATGCTGCCTGTAACGGACCAGCAGATCGCCGTCACGGTGCGTCCGCTCGCCAGCTCCAAGGCGCTGATCTACTTCGGCGGCAATGCCGAGGACGTGTCCCGCAGCCTGCCGGACTTCGCCGAAGCCTTTCCCGATCACGCGCTCTACCTGCTGCATTACCGGGGGTTCGGCGACAGCACCGGACGGCCCACGGAAGCCGCCATCCTGCACGATGCCCTGGAGCTGTTCGACAAGGTCAGCGCCTTGCACAGCGAAGTGGCCGTGGTCGGCCGCAGCCTGGGCAGCGGCGTGGCCATTCACCTCGCCAGCCAGCGCCGGGTCGCGCGGCTGGTACTGGTCACGCCCTACAACAGCATCCTGGAGCTGGCCCAGCGGCAGTTCCCGGTCTTCCCGGTGCGCTGGATGCTTCAGGACAAGTACGAGTCCTGGCGCTACGTCCCCGCCATCGCCGTGCCCACCCTGCTGATCGTCGCGGAGCGCGACGAAGTCATCCCGCGCTGGAGCAGCGAAAAACTCTTCGCCCAGTTCCGCTCGGGCGTCGCGCGGAGGGAAGTGATCGTTGGGGCCGGCCACAACGACATTGGCGGCCGGCCGGAGTACCTGAGTTTGATTCGCAGCGGAATCTAGGCCTTGGCGGACGACGGACTGAGCATCTTGATTTCGCGGATATCGAAGTCCCGCTCAAGGTAGTCCATGCGGTTTTCGTGGAAGCTCTGCATGTGCGGTAACGCGCAATGAAAGTCGAAGGCGGCGCGGCTCTGCCAGACCTCGAAGAAGATGAACAGGCTCGGGTCCTGGGCATCACGCAGCATGTGGTACTCGACGCAGCCCTCCTCCGCCCGGCTGGGTTCGACATAAGCGCGGAATAGCGATTCGAACTCGTCGGCTTTCTCGGGACGTGTATGGGCATGCAGGATAAAAGCGTGGGGTTGGCTCATGGCATCGGCCTCGCGGGTGACGTAATTTTTATCAACCCTACCGCAAAGCACACCCATCAATTCATGACTTTACCGCAAGTATCAATTGCGCCCCGGGCGGTGTTTCCGCAAGGGTGCGACCGGTAGTCTGCCGTCACATCGACTTACGGAGGCTACTGCCATGAAAAAGATTCTGTTGCTCAACGGCGGCAAGAAGTTCGCCCACTCGGACGGCCGCTACAACGCCACCCTGCACGATGCCGCGCTGGCCTTCTTCGACCGCGCCGGCTTCGACATCAAGGAAACCCAGATTGACTCCGGTTACGACGTTGCCGAAGAGGTGCAGAAGATCCTCTGGGCCGACGTCGTGATCTACCAGATGCCCGGCTGGTGGATGGGCGCTCCCTGGATCGTGAAGCGCTATCTGGACGAGGTGTTCACTGCCGGTCACGGCACCCTCTATGCCAACGACGGCCGCACCCGCTCGGACGCTTCGCAGAAGTACGGCAGCGGCGGCCTCATCCATGGCAAACAGTACATGCTGTCGCTGACCTGGAACGCACCACAACAGGCCTTTGACGACCCCACCGACTTCTTCGAGGCCAAGGGTGTGGACGCCGTCTACTTCCCCTTCCACAAGGCCAACCAGTTCCTCGGCATGAGCACCCTGCCCACCTTCCTCTGCGTGGATGTGATGAAGCGTCCGAGCATCGAGGAGGATGTGAAGCGCTATGAAGAGCACCTGGCCAAAGTGTTTGGCATCACCGCCTGATCCGCGCAGACGTTCGTAGGTTGGCGCCAAGTGCTGCGCGGCCCAACGTCGCCCAAGGCAACCGACGCGTTGGGCTTCGCAGGCTCAGCGCCAACCTACCGGGCCGCTGTGCGTCCCTTGGCGGATGAATGCGCCCCTACAGCAGCACCTTGCCGGCATAGGCCGCGGCTGCAGCGATCACCAGCACCAACAGGCCAATCAGCACCTTGTTCGGCGACTGTCGCACGGCTTCAGAGGGGGCGACATTGTTCTGCGCCGCCGCGCGCAGTGGGTTGGCCACCTGTTGACGAGCTGCCGGGCGTGGCAGCGTAGCCTTCGGGATCTGCGCCACGGGCATGAACAGCGTGGCGTCCTCGTCCACCACCTGCGGTGCAGCCACCTTGGGGCCGATCACCAGCAGGGTCACAGAGCCCATGCGAATCTGATCACCTGGCTGCAACACGGCGGTGCTGACCTTCTGCTGGTTGACGAAAACGCCGTTGGCGGAAGCGAGGTCCTTGACCTCCAGCACATCGTCCTTGAGGAAGAACTCGCAGTGCCGGCGCGATAGTTCCTGATCGCTGAAGCACAGCTCACACTTCACCGAGCGCCCGAAGGTCAGGGAGCCGGTGACGTGGTACTTCTGCCCTTCGTGCTCCCCCTTGATCACCTGCAGGAACCAGCGTGCCGAGGCTTGCGCCTTGGGGCTGGCCTTGGCCGGGTCCACCAGCAGGAGTTCGAGTTGGCCGATACGCACGAGGTCGTCGGAGCGCAACTGGAAGCGTGCACCGATACGCTCGCCATTGACGAAGGTGCCGCCAGGCGTACCGCAATCGCTCAGGTAGTACTGGCCGTGATCCTGGCGGATCTCCGCATGGAACAGGCTGATCTCCGGGTCCGCCAGCACCAGGCTGTTGCGACTGTCCTGACCGATGGTGAAGCGCTCATCCACCAGCCAGATGGGCGCCTGGCGGTTATCCGCGAAGTGAATTCGTAGCATTTGAGGTCCTTGGAAGCAGGGCACAGGGCAATGATAGCCATGTGCCTGCAATCCTGACCTTGCTGGAGTTGGCAGTTAGTTGAAAAGACGGTTCCAGAACTTCTTGATGGGGTTGCTCTCTTCCTGCTGGCGCGCCTGCTGTTGCGGCCGGGTCTGGCGGCTCGCGGCCACACGAGCTGCCTTGGCCTTGCGCACGCGTTGGTCGTGAACGGCACGCAACTCCAGCAGCGTCGGGTTCGTCGGCGCGACCTGCAGTCCGGCATCGATGTATTCCAGCGCGAGGGCGAACTCACGTCGCTGGTAGGCTTCTTCGCTGTGATCGACGAAGCGCTGTGCGACCTTCTCCAGCCCAGCCAGCGCCTGTTCGTTGCCGGGAGCCAAAGTCAGCACCTGCTGGTAATAGAACACCGCGTTGTCCTGCTCGGGTTGCACCAGTTGGTCCTCGGCCAGGCGCTGCTCGGCCAGGGCCAGGATGTTGGCGACGCGCGCGGCAAGCACACGCTGCAGGCCGTCACCGGCCTTGGCATTGTCGTTGTCCAGGCGCAGCACTTCATGGAAGTAGAAGTCGGCGTTGTCGGCCGTCGGCTCCATCAGCTTGCCTTCGGCCAGTCGCTGCTCCCCCAGCTCCAGCAGGTCGGCGATCTTCATGCGCAGAACGACGTAATAACCGCCCCCCGTGGAGACTACCAGCAGCATGAGGCCGGCCAGCCCCCAGAGCAGGCCGCGGTAGCGCTGGCGTGCTGCTGACTTTTTCGCAGATGCGCCTACGGATACAACGGGTGCAATGCGGGTGAAATCGAGGTCGAGATCGCACAGTTCGGTCAGGCTTTCCAGCAACACCCGGCAGTCGGCGAAACGCTCTTCCGGGTCCTTGGCGAGCATGCGATCGATCAGGTGCTGGTAGTCGGACAGCCCCCGGCGCAGCAATGGCGGGTCCATCTGCACGTGGTTGAGCACGGTATCGGCGTAGCTTGCGCCGCGATACGGGTTCTCTCCGGTCAGCAGCTCCAGGAGGATCACGCCCAGGCTGTAGATATCGCTGCGAGCGTCCAGCGGCTGGCACTGGGCCTGCTCCGGGCTGCTGTAGGCAGGGCTACCGACGGCGACGTTGAACTGGGTCAGCTCGGTATCCAGCTCGAGGTCCTTGGCGATACCGAAATCGGTGAGCACCGCCGTGCCATCGTCGCGAAAGAGGATGTTGGCCGGCTTGATGTCGCGGTGTACCAGCCCCTTGTCGTGGACGACCGCCAGGGCGCTGGCGATCTGTCGGACGATGCGCAGGGCCTCCAGGGGCTCCAGCTCGTGCCCCTTGTGGCGGCCGAGGTCGCCACCGGCAAGGAACTCCATGGCGAGATAGGGCCGGCCATCGGGCAGGTGGTCGATATCGTGGATGGTGACGATGGACGGATGGCGCAGGGAGGCCAGCATGCGCGCCTCCCTGACGAAGCGATCAACCAGGGCTTCGTCGTCCAGCCGGTCCAGTACTTTCACCGCAACCTTGCGATTGAGGGACTCCTGGGTGGCGAGGTAGACCTCGGCCATCCCACCTTTGCCCAGGCGTCCGTGCACAAGATAGCCGGGGATATCGAGAAGATTGTCAGTCATGTTCAGGGTCTTCGGGATTTGAGCAACCGGCTCAGGAACGAATTGGACCTGCTTGCAGGCAAAGAGGTTTCCGGCGGCATCAGGCCGATCACGATGCAGGAGATATTATCCCGACCACCGGCATCGCACGCCTGCTCCAGCAATTGCGCGACCAGTTCGTCGAGGGTTTCGGCGTGGGCGCATCGGGCCTGGATCTGTTCGTCGTCCAGTTCGCCGCTCAGGCCGTCGCTGCACAGCAGCAGCAATTCGCCGGGCGCCAACGTGCCCAGCACGCGACCGACTTCAAGATCCTGGTGCACCTGGCCCAGACATTGGGTCACGACATTGCGCCGAGGATGCTGGCGAGCCTGCTGTACGGTCAGTTCGCCGGCGTCCACCAGCGCCTGCACCAGGCTATGGTCGTGACTCAGCCGCACGATTCCGGCAGCGCTCACCCGGTAGGCGCGGCTATCGCCGGCCCAGACCAGGTCGAATGCCGTTCCGTCGAATTTCACTGCGACCAGGGTGGTACCCATGCCAGAACCGCCAGCTGCCGCCACGACGGCGGCGTGGGCGAGCTGCACCGCAGCCTCCAGGTCCTGCCCGGCGGAGGTTGCGTCCCGCAACGTGGAAACCGCCACGGCGCTGGCCACTTCGCCGCGCTGGTGGCCGCCCATACCATCGGCGACGGCCCAGAGCCCCAGCTCCGGGGCGCAAAGCAGTGCATCTTCGTTGTGTTCACGCACGCAGCCGGTGATGGACTGCGCGGCGTATCCCAGTCGTTCGGACATTGGGCTCTCGGTTGCCGGCAAGCGTTGGTCCCGCATGATGCGGCGGCGGCCGGTCGATGTCACCGCCCGGTAGATGAAGTGTTAAGCAGTCGAACATTTTCCAAGGCATGCAGCCGAGTGCCAGGCGGCTATGCTGTTTTCATCGGTTCCGTAAACCAACCGGCTCGTGCAGCCCAGGAGGTGGTAATGGCCATTGAGCGCTTCAAGGCAGGGATGCGCTGATCCATTCACCCTCTCGCGGAGTAACCATCATGAGCAAAGGTCTCGATGCAAAACGCGCGGCGAAGAAAAAGCCGCAAAAGACCCTTCTGGAAAAACGCTCTGCCAAGCGCAGCAAGAAATCCGGTGCCGGCCTGCTCGGCAGTCATGCGCCGAATCCTTGAACCCTCCAGCGCAACGAAGACGCCCTCCTGATGGAGGGCGTCGTTTTATGGGTTGGGTCAGGCTGCGCGATGGCCGTCGGGCGCCGCCTCCTCCAACGCAGCCTCTGGCTTGATCACCAGCAGATCGCCCTCCAACCGATCGAGCACGGCCTCCGCCGTGTTGCCCACCAGCGCGCCTGCCAGCCCCTGACGGGCGACGGTGCCCAGCACGGTAAGCCCCGCCTCGAGTTGGTGGGCAATCTGCGGAATCAATGTTCGGGCCGGGCCTTCGCCAAGATGCAGGCAATGCTCGGGCAGCTCGTACTCCTCCATGAACCAGCGGCACTGCTCATGGCAATGGCGGGCGATGACCTGGTCGAGGGTCTGCTCCGGGTCGGCCTGGGGCAGCCTGGCCGGCGAATAGGCGCTCACCACATGCAAGGCGGCACCGAACAGGCCGCGGAGGAAGTTGGCGTGTTCCATTACATTGCCCTGCAACGCGACGTGTGCCGCGTCCTGGTGCTCGACATCCATGCCAGCGAGAACGGTGCCGCCTTCCCAGACGCGTCCCCCCCGGATCAGGAGCAGCGGTGTGGGTACCTGGCGCAACAGCTGCCAATCATCGGGAGTCATCAGCAGTTGGCTCAGGCGTCCAGCGGAACGGTGTTGCTTGATTACCAGGTCGCACGATTGGGTGCGACAGGCTTCCAGGATGGCGTTACTCGCACGATCAAAATCTACCCGTGCCACCGTACCTCGCGCATGCACGCCCGAGCGCAGGAGCCCGACCAGGTATTGGTCGAGTACCCCGGAGGAGCTATCGCTCGGATCGCAAAGCAGAAGGTTGAGGGTTGCGTCAAGCTTCTGAGCAATCTGCAGTCCCCGCTCGAGGGCTTCGGACTCGGAATCGAGGGGGATGACGACCAGGATTTTCTTAACCGAACGCATGGCAATCGTCCTCCGGTTGCGGAAACGCCAGTGCGGGCTGATCTCTATTGCCGAGTCATGGGACGAACGCCCGGCAGCCGGGGCTGCCGACGTCCTCAGTGGTCAGGAGTATGGCCTCCCTGCCTCGCCGGGCAAGGCAGGTCATCGCGGGGCAAAGTCCGATTGATTCCTGATCAAGGCCCGGAAGGAATAAGCACGCATTGAGCCGATTCAAGTTGCCGGGCGAGGCCTTCTCCCATGATGAGCCGCTGCGCCGCACGCCCTCAGAGGAACATCCCACCCGACGCTTCCACCCGCTGCCCATTGATCCAGCGCCCCGCGTCAGAGAGCAGCATGGCCACGGCTGCGCCAATGTCTTCCGGCAGGCCGACGCGGCCGAGAGCGGTATTGCCGGCGATGAAGGCATTGACCTGGGAGTTGTCGCGCACCACGCCGCCGCCGAAGTCGGTCTCGATGGCGCCGGGGGCCAGCACGTTCACGGAAATCCCACGCGCGCCCAGCTCCTTGGCCTGGTAGCGGGTCAGCACTTCGATGCCGCCCTTCATCGCCGCGTAGGCGGCATAGCCCGGCAGCGCGAAGCGCGCCAGCCCCGTGGAAATATTCAGGATGCGTCCACCGTCGGCGATCAGAGGCAGGAGCTTCTGGGTGAGGAAGAACGGCCCCTTGAGCTGGACGTTCACCAGTTGGTCGAACTGTTCCTCGGTGGTTTCGGCAAAGCTGGCATGGATGCCGATGCCCGCGTTGTTCACCAGGAAGTCGAAATTGTCGCGGCCGAACTCGGTCTTCAGCAAGCGCCCCAGGCTGGCGGTGAAGGTTTCGAAGGTGGCGCTCTTGCTCACGTCCAGCTGGAGCATGGCGGCGTGTCCGCCGAGGTCCATGATCTCGCGGCTGAGGGATTCGGCGTCCTCCAGCTTGCTGTGGTAGGTGCCGATGATGTCGATACCCTGGGCCGCCAGGTGCTGCGCCATGCTTTTGCCGAGGCCTCGGCTGGCTCCGGTGATGAGTGCAATCTTGCGGGTCATTGCAGTGCTCCTGGTTGCAGGTGGTGGATGTGGTGAGGAGCTTATTGTCCGGCTTACATGCGATAAATAATCCGCTATCGGAATCACTGAGCGGCAAACTCGAATAATCCGGAAAGAGGCGCCACACGGATGAACAAGCTGGAGCTACTGAGAACCTTCGTACGGGTCAGCGAACTGTCAAGTTTTACCCAGGCCGCAGACAGCCTTGGCCTGCCCCGTTCCACCGTGTCTGACCAGATACAGGCGCTGGAAGAACTCCTGGGCACGCGCTTGCTGCAACGCACCACACGCAAGGTCCGGGCGACCCAGGACGGTCTTCTGCTGCATGAACGCAGTCGCGAGCTGCTGGCGCAGATGGACGAACTGGAGGGCTTGTTCCGCCAGGACGCCACAGCATTATCTGGCCGTATCCGGGTGGACATGCCCACTGTTCTTGCACGCAAGGTGGTGATGCCGCGCCTGGTCGAGTTCACCGACCTGCATCCGGGAGTCGAGCTGGAAGTCAGCAGTACCGACCGCCGGGTGGACCTTGTGCGCGAAGGCTTCGACCTGGTGCTGCGAGTCGGGCCTCTGCTGGACACATCGCTGGTAGCGCGCCCTCTGGGAGCCTTCCCGGTGGTGAATGTCGCCAGCCGTGCCTACCTCGCCACCCATGGCGTACCGCACTCGCTGGAAGATCTCGCCGGCCATCGGCTGGTGCATTACGTGTCGATATTGGGCAGTCGGCCCCCGGGCTTCGAGTACCTCGCCAGTGGCAGGGTCCACTACCTGCCCATGGCCGGCAGCCTGACGGTGAACAACGCTGAAGCTTACAGCGCCGCCTGCCTGGGCGGGCTGGGGCTGATCCAGGTGCCGCTGCATGGTGTGCGCGAACTCCTGGAAAGCGGCGAACTGGTAGCGTTCCTGCCGGAATTCCAGGCGCCGCCACTGGAAGTGACCCTGCTCTACGCCCACCGCCGGCTCCCCCGGCGCGTGCGCGCGTTCATGGAGTGGCTGGAACTGGTGGTTCAGGAACAGGCCGCGCCTCAGGGGGCGTAGGTAAAGCGGTTGCGACCGTTGTGCTTGGAGTCGTAGAGGGCCTGGTCGGCCTTGATGAGCGCCTGATTGAGGCTGTCGCCGGCGTCCAGCCTGCCCACGTCGACACTAATCATCACCGGGTTGGCTGCCGGTGCTTCCCGCATCGTCGTCAGGAGCACCTGCATGCGCCTCTGGACCTCTTCATGCGTGATGTCCCAGAGGTTGACACCAAACCCTTCACCGCCGATGCGGGCGAATTCGAACTCTCCAAGCGCTTCGCGAACAATGAATCTGAAGTTGTTGTGCGGCAGCTCTGAGGCGAAGAAGAAGACCACGCAAGAAGCGCTCAGGGTCAGCCAGAGCGGCTACAGGTCATCGGGAATGCCCTCGATCAGCCAAGGCCCGATTGCCTTGATGCGGATCAAGCAACCCGCCCGGTGCGATGCCGTCCATCGCAACCACATCGGTGCTGCTATCGTTTTCGGGGTCGCTTTTCTCCTGTGGATGCCATCATGTCCCTGCCCTTCGCCACTCCCTGGGCGCAGTTCGGCGCCTTGGGCGTTCGTCTCATTAGATGGTTCGCCACCGCGCTCGCCTTCCTGGTGTTTCCGACCATGGCCGAGAGCGATGACGTCGCTCGCGGGCGCTACCTGATCCAGGTTTCCGGCTGCAACGACTGCCATACGGCAGGCTGGATGGAATCGTCCGGGCAAGTGGCCGAAGGCCAGTGGCTGACCGGTAGCCCACTGGGCTGGCGCGGTCCCTGGGGCACCACCTATGCGTCCAACCTGCGCCTGGTGGCGCAGAATCTCAGCGAGGCACAGTGGCTGGAACATGCCCGGCGGGAATGGCGACCTCCGATGCCCTGGTTCAACCTGCGCCGGATGGAGGACCGCGACCTCACGGCGATCTTCCATTACATCCGCAACCTGGGCCCGGCCGGCAGCGTGGCGCCGGCCTACGTGCCACCAGGGCAGGCACCGCAGATGCCCTACGCGGAGTTCCCCGGAGTGGAGTGACGGATTTGCGACACCTGCGGATGTTGTGCCATTCGTCGATCGATCCTTGCGTGTTCGCAGAAGGGTTGCCTGGGCGACCTGATCAGACGGCTGGCGAATAAAAGGTTAGGCATTCCTCGAAAGCACAGGTATTGTGTCGAGCGCTGTGATGCATGTGTCACCGGGAAACGGTCTGTACTTTAGCGGTCCCTTCTTCATCGGTTGCCGACTCTCTGCACTCAGTGACAGGCTGGAACGGTCCAGCCCAGCAATAACTCAGTTTCTAGGAGACATTCCAATGTCCGAGCGCCAAACCGGTACCGTCAAGTGGTTCAACGATGAAAAGGGCTTCGGCTTCATTACCACCGATAACGGTCCGGACCTGTTCGTTCACTACCGTTCTATCCAAAGCGCCGGTTTCAAAAGCCTGAAGGAAGGCCAGAAGGTCTCCTTCATCGCTGTGCAGGGCCAAAAAGGCATGCAAGCCGACGAAGTGCAAGTGCTGTAAGCACAAGCCGATAAAAGAACCGGCCTTCGGGCCGGTTTTTTTTTCAGTCGTTCCGAATGGCCAACCATCGGCCACCACGTACAGAGAAAGTGAAATGCGCATCAAGACCTCCCATAGCAGCACCCCCAAGCCGCCGGCAGCAACCACCAGCAGCGAAGCCCTGGAAGCTCAGATTGCCGCCTTCCTGAACAAGGGTGGCGAGATCCAGGAAATCGCCAAGGGTGTCAGCGCCCAGGTCGCGCCGAGCCGCCATATCCGCATCGGCAACAAGTAAGACCCTCTGGGCGCCCCGGGGCGGACAGGTGCAAGACCTTCCGCCCGGCGCCACCGCCCTGCCGATGGGCGGATGCCGCTTGCAGCAAGACTCACCCGACTAAACTTCCAGACAGGCCGGCAGCGGCCGGAAACCGGGGGTAACGGTCGGACGGGGGCCCGGCGCCAGCCAGATGGGAGGTGTCCCATGCAGCGGCACTACTACATCAGCGACAACCTCAAGGACCTGGAAAAGGTCGAAGACGAGCTCGAGGCCCAGGGCATCGACCACGAGCAGATCCACGTGCTCAGCGAACGCGATGCCGACCTGGAGCATTACCACTTGCACGATGTCTCCTCCGTGATGAAGCGTGACATGGTGCACTCCGGCCTGATTGGTGTCGGCATCGGCCTCGCACTTGCGGCCCTGGTGATGCTGGTGGCCTGGCTCAGTGGCTGGACCGGTACGGCGGCCGGGTGGATTCCCTTCATCTTCCTCGCGATCGCGCTGTTCGGCTTCAGTGTCTGGGAAGGCAGCCTGTTCGGAATACAGACACCCAATGCCGTGGTTAAGCGCTTCCAGCGCACGCTGGACGAAGGCAAGCATGTGTTCTTCGTCGACGTGAAACCCACCCAGGAGCCCATCCTCGCCCGCGTCGTCAGCCACCACCCGATGCTCAGGACCGCTGGCACGGGCCAGGCCACGCCGGATTGGGCCGAGGTTCTGCAACACCGTCTGCATCAGTTGCGCAAGATGATGTAAACCTTCCTCGCGACGGCGGATGCAACGCTCGGCGTCATCCGCCGCTTCAATCCTTATCCCTTCAGCCCTGATCCGGCACCGTGCTGGCGCGCGCTTCCGCCAGTAGCCAGTCGATCAGGCGCCGCACCTTTTCCGCCGGTGGCGACCGGCGACTCCACGCCAGCCGATAGGCCCAGGGCGTCGGCAAGCGCCCCCTCTCGCCGAAAGGCAGTACCAGCCGCCCGTTGGCGATATCGTCGCAAGCCAGGGCAGTTGACCCCAGGGCGAATCCCTGGCCACTCACTGCTCCCTGGATGGCGTGGCCGATCAGGCCGAATCGCATTCCCCCCTTGATCGGCCCCGGCTCGCCAACATACGTGGAGAACCAGTCTTCCCAACTGGGCAGATGCAGATTGGCGGAGTTTTTCCAGTGGGTGTGGATAAGCCTTGCACCCAGCATGTCTCGAGGCTCGCGTATCGGGCCGAACTGCTCCAGGTAAGCCGGGCTGCAGACGGGGAAGAATTCTTCGAGAAACAGCAACTCGCTGGCGGGCATGGGCATATCGGTGGAGGTGAAGCGGATGGCCAGGGTGGCCTCGCCGCGCTCCAGGTCCACCAGTTGCTCGGTAGCCTCCAGGCTGAGGGTGATGTCCGGATTGCTGGCGGCAAACTGGTTGAGTCGACGCATCAACCAGTGGCTGGCGATGGACGGCGCACAGGTGATGTGGATGGGGCCTTCGTCCTGGCCGCGCAGCTCGTCCGCGCCACGGGTGAGCAACTCGAACGCCTGGGTGACCGTGGCGGCCAAGCGGTGTCCATTGTCATTGAGCGTGACGGTATTGCGCGTGCGGTCGAACAGGCTCACGCCCAGCTCACTCTCCAGCAGCCGGATCTGTCGGCTCACCGCTCCCGGCGTTACGGAAAGCTCCTGGGCGGCCTCAGTGAAATTGCGGCTTCGCGCGGCGACCTCGAAGGTGCGCAAGGCGATGAGCGAGGGGAGACGCATGGCGGCTTCGCTTTGAGTTCAAGTCAAAGCATGATGACAAATCATCGTTTGAATGCAAGGCGCCCGAGGACCGATCCTGCGCCCATTGGCGGCCTCTGCCGTGCCCCTTTGCCTTGTGAGTCGAACGATGAAACCCTCCCGCCTTCCCCTGGACTGGTTCGCCTGTGGACTGATGTTCGTCCTTTGCATCTGCTGGGGTTTCCAGCAGGTGGCGATCAAGCTGACCCTGGACGACGTTCCCTCCATCCTGCAGTTGGCCGTCCGCTCCGGCGGTGCTGCCCTGGTGCTGGGCGCGCTGGTGTTGTGGAAAGAAGGTCGCGGCGCCTTCACCGATGGAACCCTGCTGCCCGGAATCGCGGTTGGCACGCTGTTCGCCTTGGAATTCCTGTTCATTGGCGAGGGGCTCAACCACACCAGCGCCTCGCACCTGTCGGTGTTCCTCTATACGGCCCCCATGTTCGCCGCCCTCGGCCTGCATCTGATGCTGCCGGAGGAACGCCTCTCCCCCTTACAGTGGCTCGGCGTGATGGTGGCCTTCGGCGGCATCGCCACGGCCTTCCTCGGCCAGCCATCCGGAGCCCCCGGCAACGTATTGCTGGGTGATGCGTATGCGCTGTGTGGAGCCGTCGCCTGGGGTGCCACGACCCTGGTGATCCGTGGTTCGTCGCTTTCCGAGGCCAACCCGGTAAAAACACTCTTCTACCAATTGTTCGGCGCAGTCCTGTTGCTCACTGTCGTGGCCTTCAGTACGGGCAAGACCGATCTGCAACTGACCCATAAGGCAGTCATCAGCCTGGCGTTCCAAGTGGTGGTTATCGCGCTGGTGAGCTACTTGGCCTGGTTCTGGCTGCTTCGCCGCTACCTGGCGACCCGCCTGTCGGTGCTGTCCTTCATGACCCCGCTGTTCGGCGTGACCTTCGGCGTGCTGGTACTAGGGGAGACGATCGACCTGTCCTTCGCCATTGGCGCCACCCTGGTGCTGGGTGGCATCGTGCTGGTCAGTGGCGCCGAGTTGCTACGCGGTCGCCGGCAGCGCAAGGCGTTGGCCACTTCCGAGGCCTGACTGCCGCTGGGAAAGCGGCTTCGAGACGGCGTTCAGCGCCGACGGATGCGTTCCACCAGCACCTGGCCGTCCTGCCCCAGACGCCCGCGCACTTCCACGAAGTCCCCGACACCTGGCGACTTGTCGATACGAGTGCCAGGTCCGACGACCAGTTGCAAAGAATCCAGGGTCCAACCCTCTCCCAGCACGCCCTGCAGCCGCACCCGCGAACCCACCGGGCTGGGTGCCGGCTGGCCGTTGGTATCGCGGGCACCCTGGTCGATCCAGTCGACGATCAACTGGATTTCCTCATCGCTGAGAAAGGGCGGCCCGTCGTAGGGCATCTGTGGTTGCGACTGGCCACGAACCCGCCGTACCAGCTCACTGGCTCCCGAGGCGCCTGGTACCACGCGCAAGCGCTCGTGACGATCGAGGATGGCGGCGTAGGAGTTCAGTAGCAGGCCTTCCGGGGCAGAGCCCATCAGGCCGTAGGGGGAATGACACTTGACGCAGCGGCTGGCGAAGATCGGTGCCACATGTTCGTAGGTCACCGGCCGCCCTTCGGACGGACGCTGCAATGGCGCGGGCTCGACCATCGAATCCGCCGGCCGGCTTCCAGGCTGCAACCCGCCGACGATCCAGCCCTCGACCAGCGCAATCTCGCCGTCACTCAGGAAAGGCGGCCCGGTCATCGGCATGCGCGGCTGGCTCTGCCCCTTGAGGCGGCGGATCAGTTCGCTGCCTGCCGGATCGCCACTGACTACCACCTGCCGACTTTTGCTGCCCTTGAGCAGTTCTTCCAGGCTTGTCAGGCGCAGGCCGAGCGGAGCTCCATCGCCGGAATGGCACATCACGCAGCGCGCCTGGAGGATGGGCTGGATATCGTCGAAGCTCACCTCCTGTGCCTGGGCCAGGAGCGGAGCCAGCATCAGCGAGCAGAACTTGACCAGCCCCAGGACCTTGCCCATCTCGACCGAGCCTCAGCGTTGGTTGCCTCGCTAAGCCTAGTGAAACAACCCACTTTGCGCTGCCGCGTGGAACCCCGACCCAATCCGCCGGTCAGTCTATTCGAGGCCGGCGTGTGCCGACCCCAAGCCCCGGGCTCTAATCAGTCGCCGCTGTGGACCCCGGGGCTTTCCCCTGCGCGAAAGGTCAGAAACGTCCGTATACAGATTCGCCCGGTCCGCTAGTTTCCTCAGAGCGTGCCGTAGGCAATGATGGCCGCCGCGTGTCGCAATTGGAGAAACATCGCATGAAACCTGCCCCCCGCCTCACCGCCCTGCTGCTCGGTGCCGGACTTCTGGTCAGCCTCGCCGGCTGCGAGCTGGCCGAGGAGTCGGCCAACAAGTTGGCGGAGAAAGCCGAGGCAGCCGCCCAGGAAATCGCCCGGGAAGCCATCGGCGAAGCGGTCAACGAATTGAACAAGCAAGTGGACGAAGCCCAGGCCTCGGCAAAGGAGTTGCTGGGTGAACCGAAGAAGGACGAAGCCCGCGAAGAGCAACCGCGTGCGCCATCGAACAAGAATGAGGGCAAGGAAGAGGACGCCATGTTGCCACCCTCCGGCGTCGAGACCTGATCCCTGGCGAATCCGGCCGCGATTTCCCTGTCGCGGCCTACCGGCCTCAAGCGCGCAGGTAGCGCGGCAAGGGCTTCCTATGAAGTACCTTCAGTGACTCCACCGGCGGAACTTCACCATGCTCCAGCGCCAGGTCGCGCCGGAGCGTACTGACCAGCCAATCCAGTTGCGCCGTTGCCGCCACCACGCGCTGGAAAAATTTCCCCTCGCGCTCCAGCGTCAGCACAAAGCCCCCATCTGGCCGAGGCTTGGTGCTCAATTCGTATTCCGGAAAGGCGCCGATCAGCTTGTCAAAATCCAGATCCATGTCTTCTCTCCCAGAAAAAATGATTGCTCCTGCACCCAGTTTGCAGCGTGCATGCCAGCGCTATGACAACGGAAACACGAAATAAATCAGTCGGTTGCAATTTTTTTGAACAGTTTTTTCCATGCATTGCGCACGATTCGGGGGGATTTCAGCGTGCAATTTGCAAGACCCTTGAAATGCAAAGCCCCCGACAGAAGCGAACTCCTGACCGGGGGCTTTGTATTCAAGGCCGCTGCAAGCGCGGCCTCCGGGTAATTCAGAGCAACTCGATACGGTCGTCTTCGATGCGGATCAGACCCTGCTTGTAAAGGCCGCCGATGGCCTTCTTGAAATTGCCCTTGCTGGCGCCGAAACGCTGGCTGATCAGTTCCGGCGGACTCTTGTCGGAAAGCTTCAGCACCCCACCCTCCGCGCGCAGCGCGGCGATGATCTGCTCACCGAGGCCACTGACCGCCTCCACGCCCACCGGTTGCAGGCTCAGGCTGATCTTGCCATCGGGACGGACCTCCCGGATGTAGCCCTTCTCACGCATGCCATTGCGCACGAACTTGAAGACTTCGTTCTTGTGCAGCAGGCCCCAGTGCTTGCCGTCGATGATGGCCTTGTAGCCCAGGTCGGTCTTCTCGACCACCAGCAGGTCAACTTCCTGGCCAGGCTTGTAGTGTGGCGGGGTGATGTCCAGGTAGCGATCCAGGCGGGCGGTTGCGGTGATGCGGCGGGTACGCTTGTCGAGGTAGACGTGTACCACGCAGTAGTCGCCAACCTGCAGCGGGCGCTTCTCTTCCGAGTGGGGCAGCAGCAAGTCCTTGGGCAGACCCCAGTCGAGGAACAGGCCTATGCGATTGATCTCGGCCACCTTGAGGCTGGCGAAACCGCCGACCTGCACCTTGGGCTTGAGGGTGGTGGCTACCGGGCGGTCTTCGCTATCCAGATAAAGGAAGACATTCAACCAGTCACCCACTTCGGTGGGTTGGTCCTTGGGCACGTAGCGTTTGGGCAGCAGGATTTCGCCGTCCGGGCCGCCATCCAGGTACAGCCCGAAGTCGGTGTGCTTGGCCACCTGAAGTGAATTGAAACGCCCGATAAGTGCCATCTTCGCAACCTCTGTAAGTCGAGGCGGCATTCTACCTGCTGGCCGGCCGCCGGACCACGAGTGGCGTAGTCTGGAGCAGACACCACGAAGCCAGGCAAAACAGCCTTTCATCGCCCGATGCGTCGTAGAAAGCTCCCTGAATTTTCATTCTGCAAAACTGTCTACTGGTCGCTAGCACAACGATGTTTCAAAATCGTGTCGTCGCAAGCGCGACCATGTATTCCGGCATCACTAGACGGATTCTCACTGTCACATCTCAGGAGTTCCTGTGCGCCCATTCAGCCGTTGGCTGTCGCAATCCCTTTCGCTCGCAACACTTGGCGTGCTTTTTCTGGTGATTCCCCTCGCCAGCCGCTACTGGCTGGGCTGGTCCAATCCCTTCGGCTATCTCTCCGACCTCGCGTTCGGCAGCTTCCTGATCGTGCTGCTCTATGGCCGTTCACTGTTGCTGGCACTCCCGTTGATGCTGTTCTGGTGCATGCTGATCCTCGGCAATGCCGAGTTGATCGGCGCCGTTGGGCGCATGCCGGAAACGAGCGACCTCAAATACCTGCTCGACCCGCAGTTCGTCAGTCACTCCACCCAGGGCGGCGGTATCACCCACCCGTACCTGGGCCTTGCGCTGGGTGCCAGCCTGCTGGCCTGCCTATTGTGCTGGCGACGCGGGCACCGCCCGCTGAACTGGAAGTGGTTCGCCACGCCAGCGGCCTTGCTGATGGGGCACGTCGCCCTGCAATCCGTGCAGCCCAGCGACGCCGACCAGTGGAAACAATTCAACCTGCCGCACAAGCTCATGGCCAGTGCGGTGAATGTCGGCCAGCTTGCCGTCGAGGACTGGCTCGATGGCGACAAGCCCGACGTTCCGCCGGACATCGCCGGGCTGGCGCGCCTGGACCTGGGCGGCACGCCGCTGCTCTCAGGCCCCGGTCGTGCGCGCAACGTGCTGGTGATCACCCTGGAAGGCATCCCCGGCACCTACATCGCTGCCAACCGTGCCGCGATCAACAGCAGCTACCAGGATTCGCTGATGCCCAAGCTCAGCGCCTGGGCCGAACGCGCCATGACCACGCCGGACTATGTGCTGCACAGCCACCAGACCATCCGCGGTCTGTACGCCATGCTCTGCGGCGACTACAGCAAACTGGACTCGGGCACGCCCAAGGGCCTGGAGCTGCTGAACAACCCGGCCCGGGCCAAGGCCTGCCTGCCCGCGCAAATGCACCAGCACGGCTTCAGCACCCACTTCCTCCAGGGGGCCGGTCTGCGCTTCATGGCCAAAGACAAGATCATGCCGCAGATGGGCTTCGACAAGACTCTGGGGCGCGACTGGTTCCGCAACAAGGCCTATCTGGAATTCCCCTGGGGCATGGACGACAAGGCCTTCTTCGAAGGCGCGCAGACTTACGTGAAGCAACTGCGCCAGCAGAAGAAGCCGTGGATGCTCACCCTGCTTACCGTCGGCACCCACCAGCCCTACTCCGCCCCGGCCGAATACCTCATGCGCTATCCGGACGCCAAGAAGGCGGCGATCGCCTACCTGGACGACGCAGTGGATGCATTCCTCACAGGTCTGGAGAAACAGGGTGTCCTGAAGAACACCCTGGTGATCGTCACCTCGGATGAATCCCACGGCATCGAGAACGTTCGCCTCGCCTCGGCGTGGGGTTTCAACCTGGTGCTGGCTCCCGAGCAGGCCTCGCTACCGCCAATCAAGAGCGGCGTGTACGGGCATGTCGACCTGACCGCCTCGATTCTCGACTACTTCGGCTACCGGGTACCGCAGAACCTCTCCGGTCGCTCGCTCTTCCGCGACTACGAGACAGGCCGCGAGATCATGTCCTACACCAACGGCAAGCTGCGCTACCACGACGGCAAGCAGACCTTCACCGAGTGCGACTTCCGTCAGGTCTGCCGACGCTACCAGAGCGAGGGTTTCATCGCCGACGAGGCCCGCTACCAGGGCAGCTACAGCGGCAAGAAGGCCCGCCTGATTTCCCAGCGCGCGACAATGCTTGACCAGTCGCTGCAAGGCGGCAACCTCGGACAGGAATACCAGTTCGCGACCCGCGAACGGATTCGCCTGAAAGAGAAGGCCAAGGATGACTGGGCCGACAACCTGATCGGCGCCCAGTACATGGAATTGCCGAAGGACAGCCGCACCAGCGTGCAGATGACAATCAAGGTGCTGCGCATGGACAAGCAGGGAGCCCAGTTGCGCCTGAAGGCCAAGGAGTTCGAGCGCGACGTGGCCTTGCCGATCCCGGAAATGCCCCTGCTGAAACAGGGTAAGCCGCTAAAGGTCAATTTCGCCTTCGACAACCCCGAAGCGCGCAAAGCCTTCTCCTTCCACCTGCTGGCCGAAGGCCGGGGCGTGATCGAGATCAGCGACTTCCGGGTCAGCACCGAACCGCTGCCGCCGCCCACCCAAGCCGCCGAAAGCAACGGTCAAGTGGCACAGAAGCGCCCGCTGCACCCCATTACCACCCTCTTCGGCCTGCTTGCACGCCAACAGGATGCGATGGAGAGCGAGCTGGAGACTCCGGGTGAGGAGCGCGCGGTGCTGCCGGAAAGCACCGAACTGCGATTGCAGCAGTATCACTGAGTTGCGGAATCGGGCTCACAGGAAGGGCGGCTTGGCTGCCCTTTTTTCATGCTGATTGCCGCCTGAACTCAGAACGAAACCTGTGGCGCTGAATCCGACTCGGCACGGGCCGTTTCCATCAGGATGCGCGCGCAGCAGAGTTCTTCCATTTCCACCAACCAGGCCTCCACCTGCTGCGCCGTAAGCTGTGCAGTGAGACCGTAACGACGCCCGCCCCACACGGCTACGAACAGCGCATCAATGCTTTCCGGACGCGGTTGGCGCGGCATGTCGGAGCAGGCCGCCACCGCTTCGCGCCACTTGCCCGCCAGCTCCTGGTAAACGCGCTGGTGGTGCCAGGGTTCGGCGATGAGGCGCTCCAACTCCATCAGCTCGTTATCGAAGAATGGCCTCGCCTGCTCCTGCGAATGGCCACAAGAAAGTCGTACCAGACGTCGCACGCGGGTCTGCCAGTCGACGCCCGTTGCCAGCACCACTTCCCGCTCCAGACGCTGCAACAGCAGGTCGAGCTGGTGGCGGACATAGCCGGAAAGCAGGGCTTCCTTACTGGGGAAATAGTCGTAGAGCGTGCCTACGGCAACGCCGGTTTCCAGCGCGACTGCGCGGGTGGTCACGCCACTCCAGCCGCGTTGGCGAAGAATCCGAACGAAGGCTTCGTAGATGGCCTCAACCGTGAATCGGGCGCGTGCTTGCGAGGGCCGCTTGAGCGGCTTATTGCGGGGCTTTGCGGACTCCATGGGGATCTCTTGCGGTTTCCGAACCCGAGCCTGGAAGGCTCTTGCTAGCCTGTTCCAACACCACCAACGCTGGAGCCGGAAATGTCGAATTGCAGCACAGTATCACGCCTGTTCACCCGTAAGGGTGCACTTGATCAGACACGCCTCGTGCAAAAGGAAGAAAGCCTGGAAGCGGCCGATGGCGAGATCGTCCTGCGCCTGGGCCTCTTCTCCCTCACCACCAACAACATCACCTACGCCGCCTTTGGCGACTCCATGCAGTACTGGCAGTTCTTCCCCACACATGAAGAAGGCTGGGGTCACATGCCGGTGTGGGGTTTTGCCGACGTGCTGGACTCAAAAGCAGCGGGCATCGAAATCGGCGAGCGCTTCTATGGATACTTCCCCATCGCCAGCCATGTCCGCATGCAACCGGAACGGGTTACGCCGCGGGGTTTCTACGATGGTGCAGAACACCGCCGCAACCTCACCTCGGCCTACAACCAGTACACGCGCTGCAGTTGGGATAGCTATTACAGCCCAGAGACCGAGGCGCTGCAGATACTGCTCAAGCCGCTGTTCCTGACCTCGTCCATGCTGGCGGACTTCCTCGGCGACAACGGTCTGTTCGGCGCCCGTCAGGTGGTGTTTTCCAGCGCCTCCAGCAAGACCGCCTATGGCACCGCCGCCTGCCTTGGACACCACGCCGGTCGCCAGTTGGTAGCCATGACGTCACCACGCAACAGCGACTTCGTGGAAGCCCTCGGCTGTTACCAGCAGAGTTGCACCTATGACCAACTGGAGAGCCTGACGACGGACCAGCCCACCCTTTACGTCGACTTTTCCGGCGACCTCGCACTGCGCGCCCGTGTACACCGGCACTTTGGATCGAGCCTCGTATACAGCTGCTTCGCAGGCTCCGCACAGACTCCGGAAGCCAACGCGCTGAGTTGCCCCGTTGGCCCACAGCCGGAGTTCTTCTTCGCCCCGGTACAGATCCGCAAACGCAATGCGGAGTGGGGGCCGGAACAGGTCAGCCGGCACATCGGCGAGGGGCTGCTGAATTTCTACGAGCAGGTCAGTCGCTCGCCCCGCCCCTGGCTACGGGTGGTCGAGGGCCAGGGCTACGAAGCGGCTCAGGAGCTGATCGGCAACCTCTTCCACGGCCGGGTGGCCGCCGACGAAGGCCATGTGATCCGCCTCTGAGGTGGATCAGGGCAAGGTCGCGCGAGTGGCATTGCGGCTGTGCGCTCCGAAGTGGCGGATCAGCCGCACAAGCGCCTGGTTGAGCTGGACGTCCTCGGGCAGGGGCGCGAGCTGGTTACCCTGGCTGAACCCCGACTGCGCCTGGCCACTCGCCAGCCAGTGACCGATGCGCTCATCGAAGTCATCGGCAGCATCGTAGGATTCCTGGGACACCACCAACCGCAGCGACTCTCCATCGAAGGGCGGGTAGTCATCGTCGGTACGGTTGTCGGCATAGGCGCGCAGCAACGGGTTGTCGTTGCTGCCTTCGCGCAGCAGTTTACGCAGCCAGTCGGCCTGGTACTGCTCCACCTGGGTATGCCGGTTGGCCACCTGCTCGATGGCCGCCAGCTTGTCGCTGTCCAGACCCACCGCAGCCTTCAGGGCGATCCAGAACAGACGGGGCGTACCGTGCCCCGGCAATGCCTTAGCGTGATAGGGCTGGGTGAGATCCTGAATGTAATGCAGGCCCCAGCCGAGGAAGCGATAGCCCCAATACGGGTGGCCGCTCTCGAAGGCGAAGCGCGCCAGTCCGAGGTACTGGTAGACCCGCACCTCGGGGTAGGTGCGCGACAGGTACGGCGCGGCCCGATAGATGAGTTCATCCTCGTGGTAATAACCGATGTGGAACGGCGCCTGGGACGAGTATTCGAAACGGGCATCGCCGAACGGCTGCTTGCCGAAGTTGTAGCGGGCGCCGACTTCACCGGGGTTGTCGCTGAACAGGTTGATGTCGTGACCGTAGTCCGGTTCATCGGCAGCACTGGCGACCACCGCCAGGGCCGGCAGGGTTTCGCCGGGCTGCACCTGGTAGAAACGCCATTCGCGCCACAGGCTGAGCTTGCGGAATACCAGCACGTCAGAGGCATCGAGGGACGTCCGACCGCTCCAGTCCATGCCCGGCAGGGCCTGGACAAAGTACGCCAGCTTGATCTCCGGGTTCACCCGCAGCGCCATCAGGAAGGCCTTGCGATGGTCGCCTCCGTGGGTTGGGATCCAGCGCAGGTCGTCGGGCCGAGCCGGGTAGTCCGGCAGGTTTTCCCGGAAGAACTCCTCCTGCTCGTCCAGCAGTTGCTCCAGGGCAACGCCCTCCTCTTCCAGGAAAGACTCCAGGCTTTCCACCTGCACCGGCGGCGCGTCCTTGACCTGCGGCAGGCCGGTCAGCGCCAGAGCGGTGCCAAGGGCATGGTTGGACCAGGCCATGGCGGCGGATGGCAAGCCGAGGAGGCTCAGGCTGAGCGCGAGCGCCAGGTACTTCATCGATCACTCCGTGACTGGATTTCGAGCAAGGCCCGGCAGGGTAGCAGCCATGCCACACGGCTTCACTGTCCAGGCAGGACAGGCAGATTCACCAATCAAGCCGACAGGAGTGACTCTAGTGCATGAAACGAAGCGGCCGCCCGAAGGCGGCCGCTGCAGAATGATCGTGAACTGGCTGTCACTGGATCTCTTCGGGCACCACCACTACCCAGTTCTTGTCCGCCGTCACCGGCAGCCCTTGCTTGGCCTGGGCCTCGGCATTGCGCTTCTGCATCGCAGTGATCTGGTCCATGTACTTGGCCTTGCGATTGATCCAGAGGTTGATGCCGCCTTTGGCCACGTCAGTGCCGTGGAACATCATGTAGCCGTCGCTGATCGGCGTGTCGCCAGCGACCAGGATGGGTTTCTTCCACTCGTCTATGTAACTGAGGATGGCCGCGTACTTGCCAGACATCCAGGTAGCAGGAGTCCAGAGATACGGGGTCAGTTCCAGGTCTAGGTTGGCTTTCTCGTCATACTTGCCATCGGTGATCTGCATGCGGCTGGTGGTCACGGCACCACTCTTGCGGTCCTTCAACAGGGTGGTGACGCCGATGACGTTCTGCGGTTTGACGTTGTAGCCGTACTTCGGGTCCGAGGCGACCATGCGCACCAGCTCTTCGAGGGCCGCAGTCATGATGTATACCTCGATGCCGTTCTCGCTGAGCTTGTTCATCAACTCCTTCTGCCCGGTGAATATCTTCGGCGGGTTGATCTCGATGGACTTCACCTCATCCCCTTCGTAATAAGTGGAGGGAATCGGCTTGCCATAGGCCATCAGCTCATCGACGTACCCCTTCAGTTCACGCAGGGTGAAACCGGAGAACACTTGGGCGACCCAGGGATAGCAGACCAGATCGTCCACTTCGCAGAGCCGGTAGTAGTAGCTGTTCAGGCTTTCCTTGTGGCCCTTCACGTCCTTGAAAGGGATCAGCTTGAGCGAAGGATCGAGCTTTTCGCGGGTGAGCACGCCCTTCATCTCCAGGAACGGAAGCAGGGACTCCTCCAGGTCGTAGCGATAGCTCGTGTTGTCCATGTCGAACACGGCGAAGTTGCCTTGGTTGGCATGCTTGGCGATCAGTGCATCCAACTGCTTGGCGGCCGGCTCCGGCCAGTGCTTCAACTCGGTGGCGGCCTGGGCGGCTCCAGCCAGGCCTATGGACAGCACAACGGACATCAGTGTCTTGGCGATCTTCATCTTCTTGTTCCCTCGATGATTTGCGTGAGCGTGAGGAAGCCCCGAATCCTGCTTCGCCGCCGAACCTAGCAAAGGCGCTGCCTGTGGCCAGCCTCAGAACGACCTCCAGCGTCTTCATCGCGCCATCCGATCAGCCGTGGGAATAATGCTGGATTCAGTCGCCCTCGCCCGCCTGCGGCTAGACTCAACCTCCCCTCAAGCCGCCAGGAGAAGCGTCATGCTCAAAGCCGAATACAAGACCCGTGGCCCGGTGCCTCAGGATGTGATCGAGGCAGTGGAACTGGAACTCCCGCCGGTTGCCGCCGGCCAGGCGCTGGTGAAAGTACTGGCAGCCCCCATCAACCCGTCCGACGTGCTCACCCTCACTGGGGAATACGGCATGCTGCCACCACTGCCCGCCATCGGCGGTAACGAAGGCGTTGGCGAAGTGCTCGAAGTGGCCGCCGACGTGACGGGCCTCAAGCCCGGCCAGACCGTGCTGCTGCCGGTGGGCTGCGGCACCTGGCGCACGCATCTGGTCGCCGACGCCAAACAACTGATCCCGTTGCCCAGTGCCGATCCGCAGCAACTGGCGATGCTCACCGTCAATCCGCCCACCGCCTACCTGATGCTGCGCGACTTCGTCGACCTGCAGCCGGGCGACTGGGTGATCCAGAACGCCGCAAACTCGGGAGTGGGTAGCTACCTGGTCCAGTTGGCTAAGATTCGCGGATTGAAAACCATCAACGTGGTACGCCGCGAATCGGCGGTGGCCGGCGTGCAGGCCGAAGGCGGTGACGTGGTGCTGGTGGACGGCCCCGACCTGCCCAAGCGCGTCCGTGAAGCCACGAGCGGCGCACCGGTGAAACTGGGCATCGACGCGGTAGGCGGCGCCTCCACGGACCACCTCGCGGCCAGCCTGGCCGAAGGCGGCGTGCTGGTGAACTACGGTCGCATGAGTGGCGAGCCCTGCCAGGTGAACCCCGGTTCCTTCGTGTTCCGTGATGTGACCCTGAAGGGCTTCTGGCTGGCTCGCTGGTTCCGCCAGGCGACCCCGCAGCAGCAGATGCAGTTGTTCGGCGAACTGATCCAGCTAATAGCCACCGGCAAGCTCAAGGCGCGAATTGCCGCGACCTACGACATCAGCCGGATCAAGGAAGCCGTTGCCGCAGCAGCCGCGGGCGAACGAGACGGGAAGATCGTGCTGGTGCCCTAAGAAGCCCCCTCGCCCAAGCCCTCTCCCCACTAGTGGGCGAGGGCGCGGTACGTGCCTTACCCGCACCTCGACGCTTTGCTTGTAGGGGCCAATTCATTCGCCAAGCGGGCCGCAGGTCCGCCGGGCTCGCCTCAATGCAACGCCCAGCACCCCAGCAATCCCAGATGCAAGGCCACGATCAGCCAGAACTTCACCTGGTAGGCGACCTTGCGGTTCTTGTGGCGGATCAACCTCTGGGCCAGCAGGCCGCCCGGCCAGCCGCCGAGGAGTTCGTACAGGTGAAGGCGGAATTCGGGAGTGCGTTGCGCTCCGGCCCTGGCGAATCGCTTGTCGCGCCAATAGGCAACGAAGCAGACCAGACTCATGAGCGCGTAGGTGAGCAGTAGCAGCTGCCACAGGCTGAGGCCATCCAGCCATGGAACAACCTGGCGAACGCTGGATTCGGCATGCTGCAGCAATCCCGTTACAGCTCCCGGATCGCCGCTCGCCAAGGGTTGCGAAGCATCTAGAGAAGCGCAGCCACGATCGGTGTACTGCACCACCCCATCAGGCTGAACGCAGCGATAGACCTCAGCCGATGCCGGGATCGCCGCGGGCAGCGAAGCCAAGGCGGCGACCCTACGCATCGTTACTCCGCAGCCGGTTTCTTGCGCTTGAGCGGCGCCAGACCGTCGTTGCTGACCACGCGAGATTCCTCGCGAGGCTTGCTCGGCTTGCGCTTGGGCGCGGCGGTTTTGGCAGGCGCTTTCTTGTCGCCCTTCTTGTCGGTCTTTTTCTTCTTGACGCCAGCGGCCTTGCCGGATGCCTTGACCTTCTTCGGACCGGTGTAGGTGCCTTTCAGCTCCTTGATGACCCGTCGCTCGAAAGTCTGCTTGAGGTAACGCTCGACGCTGGACATCAGGTTCCAGTCGTTGTGACAGATCAGCGAGATCGCCAGGCCCTCGCCACCGGCACGACCGGTACGGCCGACACGGTGTACGTACTCGTCGCCGGAGCGCGGCATGTCGAAGTTGATCACCAGGTCCAGGCCTTCGATGTCCAGGCCACGGGCGGCGACATCCGTCGCCACCAGCACCTTGGTGCCGCCCTGTTTCACGCGGTCGATGGCCAGCTTGCGGTCCTTCTGGTCCTTGTCGCCATGGAGCACGAAGGCCTTGTAACCGCCAGCCACCAAATGGCCGTACAGGCGATCGGCCTGGACGCGGGTGTTGGTGAAAATGATTGCCTTCTGGTAGGTCTCGTTGGCCAGCAGCCAGCGCGCCAGCTGTTCCTTGTGCTCAGGATGGTCGGCCGTGATGATCTGATGACGAGTGCCTTCGCTGAGCTGGTCGATGCTGTTCAGGCGCAGGTGCAGCGGATCGCGCAGCACCTTGTTGGCCACTTCGCGCAGGGCGTTGCCGCCGGTGGTGGCGGAGAACAGCAGGGTCTGGTCGCGGTTGCTGCACAGCTCGGTGATGCGCTGCATGTCTTCGGCGAAGCCCATGTCGAGCATGCGGTCAGCCTCGTCCAGTACCAGCACTTCCACTTCACGCAAGTCGAGGCTGCCGGCATTGAGGTGCTCGATCAGGCGCCCAGGGGTGGAAATCAGGACGTCCGGCAGCTTGCGCAACAGCGCGGCCTGCACCTTGAAGTCTTCGCCGCCGGTAACCAGGGCGGACTTGATGAAGGTGAACTGGGAGAAACGCTCCACTTCCTTCAAGGTCTGCTGGGCCAACTCGCGAGTCGGCAGCAGGATCAGCGAGCGGATGCGTTCGCGCGGCTTGGCCTCGCCGATCAGTCGGTTGAGCAACGGCAGGACGAAGGCGGCGGTCTTGCCGCTACCGGTCTGGGCTGTCACCCGCAGGTCGCGCCCTTCCAGGGCAGGCGGAATGGCCGCCACCTGCACCGGAGTCGGCTCGACGAATTTGAGTTCGGCAACGGCCTTGAGCAGACGTTCGTGCAGGGCGAATTGGGAAAACACAGGACTACCTCGATCGAAAGCGTAAACAGCTGCATAGGTTACCCGGAGTTGCGAGCAAACGCCCGATTTCCGAGCGATACAGCGACGGAATCGCCAAGCGGGTATAGGCTTTTCCCACTCGTTTTCCGGAGCCTCGTCATGCGCGCAGCGCTGATCTACTACGTAGCCGCCAGCCTTGACGGATATATTGCCCGTCCCGATGGCAGCGTCGACTGGCTGGAACCGATCGAGGCCTCGGGAGACGACCACGGCTTCCAGGCGTTCTACGACAGCGTCGACGGCCTGCTGATGGGACGAGCAACCTACGAAACCATCCTGGCCTTCGGCGGTGACTGGCCCTACCCGGGCAAGCCCTGCATCGTGCTGACCCGTAGCGACATGTCTCCCGCAGCGCCAGCGGTGCAGATCAGCCACGACACGCCAGCCCAGGCCATCGAGCAACTGACCACCGCCGGCTGCAAACGAATCTGGCTGGTGGGAGGTGGTTCGCTGGCGGGGACCTGCTACTCTGCCGGGCTGCTCGACGAACTGGTGGTCAGCTTCATACCGCTGCTTCTGGGCGCGGGTATCCCGATGTTCGCCACCGGCCTCGGGCGCCGCCTCCAGCTTCGCGAGCAGCGCAGCTTTCCCACCGGCGTGGTGCAGCTGCACTACCAACTCCTGCCGGAAGCCGAGACACCATGACCACCCTGAATATCGCCGCCGCATGCCTGCTGGACCCACAAGACCGCCTGCTGCTGGTGCGCAAGCGTGGCACCCATGCGTTCATGTTGCCGGGCGGCAAGCGCGAGAACGGCGAAAGTCCGCTGCAGGCGCTGCAGCGTGAACTATGGGAAGAGCTGCAATTGCGACTTGACGCATCAGCCCTGAATCCACTGGGCCGTTTCCACGCGCCAGCCGCCAACGAAGCGAACACCTGGGTGGACGCAGAAATCTTCGTCGCCCGTCTGCCCCACGGCGTGGAAGCGGCGGCCGAACTGGAAGAACTGGCCTGGTTCGAACCCGGCGAGCCTCAACCGGAGAACCTCGCCCCACTGCTGCGGGACCACGTGCTACAGGCCTTGTCGGGCCTGCTTGCGTAACAGCTTGGCGCTATCCCAGCCAATCAGCAGCACTGCCAGCCAGATCGGCAGGTAGGTCCAGAGCTGTGCGGGATTGAACGGTTCACCGAGGAAGGCCACTGCCACCGCGAACAGCAGCACCGGTTCCACGTAACTGAGAATCCCGAACAATCCAAGCGGGAGAAGTCGACTGGACGCCATCATCGCCGCAAAAGCCAGGGTGCCCAGTAACCCCAGACCGGGAATGAGCCACCAGAGTTGCGGCGCCTGGCTGAAAGCACCCGGCGGTGAGAAGTTCAGGATCAGCCAGATGGCCAGTGGCGCCAGCACCGCCATTTCCAGGATGAAACCGGACAATGCATCCAGCTTCATCCAGCGACGCAGCATGAAATACGGCGGATAACCCAGGGCGGTGACCAGGGTCAGCCAGGAAAACGCTCGCGTCAGCCAGAACTCGTGCAGCACCCCGATCAACGCAAAGATCACCGCCAGCAACTGCAGCGGCCGAAGGTGCTCGGCATAGAACACTCGCCCTGCCACCACCATCGCCAGGGGCAACAGGAAATAGCCAAGGGAAACCTCCAGCATCCGCCCCTGCAGGGGCGCCCAGAGGAAAAGCCCCCATTGCAGGCCGATCAGCACCGCCGCGAGCGGCAACGACGCCAACAGCAAGGGTTCACGACGCAGACGCCCGAGCACGTTGACAAAGGTGGACCACTGGCGCGTCAGCGCCAGCATCAGGAGCACTACCGGAATCGACCAGAGCACGCGCTGGGCGAAAATCTGCACGCCATCGAGCGGCGCCAGCTCCCGCACGTATCCGGGCATCAGGGCAAACAGGACGGACGCCGTCAGCGACAGCGCAACACCTCGACCGGACAGCCTCATGGCCGCCTCAGCAGGCAGGAAAGGGAGTGGAGCGAAATCATCTGGGGCCTCGCAAAGCAGCCGGCGAACATACGCCTTCCTTGCCGCGAGCGGAAGCTTATCAAGGGCGAAATCTGACCATCCGGGCAGGGCCGCCGCCCGCATTGTTGAAAACGGCATTGCGCCCTACCGGTGGAGGCGAACTCATTCGCCATCGAGGCCGACGACCTCCCCCAGACACCAACAAAAAAGCCCGACCTGTATCAGGCCGGGCAGGCAAGGTGCGCGCACGGAGCGTCAGCGCACCTGGAGGGAGCGAGGAGCGACGCGGTGAATCAGGCCACCTGGGCCAGTTGCGCCTTGGCCGAAGCCAGGCCTTTCTCCTGGAACTCGTTGCCCATGTTCAGCCCTTCGGCATGGATGAAGATCACGTCATGGATCCCGATGAAGCTCATGGCTTGGCGCAGATAGGGCTCCTGATGGTCCAGGGGGCTGCCGGAGTAGATGCCACCGCGAGCAGTCAGGACGAAAGCGCGTTTGCCGGTGAGCAGGCCTTTCGGGCCGGTTTCGGTGTACTTGAAAGTAACGCCAGCGCGCAGCACATGATCCAGCCAGGACTTCAGAGTGCTGGGGATGGCGAAGTTGTACATGGGAGCGGCCATTACCAGTACGTCGGCAGCCAGGAGTTCCTCGGTCAGCAGGTTGGAGCGCTGCAGGGAGGCTTTCTCACTGTCGCTCTGCTGGTCCGCGGGCTTCATCCAGCCACCCAGCAGGTCGGCGTCCAGGTGCGGTACCTGATCGACGGCGAGGTCGCGAACGGTAATTTCATCGGCCGGATAGGCGGCTTGCCAATTGGCGATGAAGTCCTGGGTGAGTTGGCGGGAAACGGAACCTTGCTGACGGGCGCTGCTTTCGATGACGAGTACACGGGACATTTGGGGCTACCTCCATCGGGGGGTTGATTGCGTCGATGGGGCGCAGATTATTTCGACAAGAATCGATTAAAAAGCGTAAATATCCGCTTCTAAGTATCAAGAAATTTGATTTGTAGCAGGAAGGGCACTAGGCTGCTTGCTGTGCCCGAATCCGCGCCCCGACTACTTGGGATTGCAGGTCAGCTTGATCCGCAGCTTGATAATCGCGCGGTTGAAGTTGGCCGTCAGGTAGGCGCTTTTGCCACTCTCGATGACAGCCTTGCGCACTTTGGGAGTCTCGGGTCCGTTGACGAACACCACCTTGCACTCTGCCGTGGTTCCACCGACGTTCTGGATGTTGATGGCGGCCAGGTTGTTGTCGATGTCCGTGGTGTCGTAGACGAGCTCGGCGCCGTTGTACTGCTTCTCCACTTCGATGGGGTAAGCGAAAGCCAGGGTTGGCAACACGGCGAGCAAGGCACAGCACAGTTTTTTCATGGGCGATCTCCAGTGCAGAGAACGCCAGCTTAACAGAGCGCCGCAAGCGGAATCAGCGCCATGAGCGCGCGCAATCTGCCGGCATAAGCAGCTAGAGGAGCAGCTCCGCATGAAAGCCCCGCGCGTGACACTGGACCAGTGGCGAACCCTGCAAGCGGTCGTGGACCACGGCGGCTTCGCCCAGGCAGCCGAAGCGACCCACCGCTCGCAATCCTCGGTCAGCTATACCGTTGCGCGGATGCAGGAGCAGTTGGGTGTGCCCCTGTTGCGCATCGAAGGGCGCAAGGCGGTGCTGACCGAAGCCGGCGAAGTGCTGCTGCGCCGCTCGCGGCAACTGGTCAAGCAAGCCAGCCAGCTCGAAGAACTCGCCCACCATATGGAGCAGGGCTGGGAAGCCGAAGTGCGCCTGGTGGTGGACGCAGCGTATCCCAACGCCCGCCTGGTGCGTGCCCTCACCGCTTTCATGCCGCAAAGCCGGGGCTGCCGCGTGCGCCTGCGCGAGGAAGTACTGTCCGGCGTCGAGGAAGTGCTGCTGGAAGGCTCAGCCGACCTCGCAATCACCACGCTGGATATCCAGGGCTACCTGGGGGCCGGACTCTGCTCGGTGGAGTTCGTCGCCGTCGCTCACCCAGACCACCCTCTGCATCGTTTGCAGCGGGAGATCAGCTTCCAGGACCTGGAAAGCCAGTTGCAGGTGGTAATCCGCGACACCGGCCGCACCCAGCCGCGCAACGTCGGCTGGCTGGGCGCGGAACAGCGCTGGACGGTTGGCAGCCTGTCCACGGCCGCCAACTTCGTCAGCAGCGGACTGGGTTTCGCCTGGCTGCCACGACATCTCATCGAACGGGAAATAAAGGAAGGGCAGCTCAAGCCGCTTCCCATGGAACAGGGCGGTAGCCGCCACCCCGCGTTCTATCTATATGCCAACAAGGACAAGGCCCTGGGGCCGGCGTCGCAGATCCTGGTCGAACTGATCAAGACCTTCGACTCCGCGCCGCTGGACGCCCCCTTCGCCGCGCCACTTTCCAGCGTCTGACAGGAGTCCACGCATGTCCTACTTCGATAACGACGGTTGCCAACTGCACTACGAGGACTACGGCCGCGGCATGCCGGTCTTGCTGATTCACGGTCTCGGCTCCAGCACCCGCGATTGGGAATACCAGGTCCCTGCCCTGGCCGCCCACTATCGGGTAATCGTCATCGATGTGCGCGGCCACGGCCGCTCCGACAAGCCCAATGAGCCCTACAGCATCGCCGCCTTCGCCGATGACGTGACGGCGCTGATCGAGCACCTCAAGCTGATCGACGTGCATCTGGTCGGCATCAGCATGGGCGGGATGATCGGTTTCCAGCTCGCCGTCGATCACCCGGAACTGCTGCGCAGCCTGACCATCGTCAACAGCGGTCCCGAGGTGAAACCCCACTCGCCGAAGGAGTACCTGGAAATCGCCAAGCGCTGGACCCTTTCGCGCCTGCTCAGCCTCGATAGCATCGCCAAGGCTCTCGGCGGCCTGTTGTTCCCGTTGCCCGAGCAGGCTGACCTGCGCCGCAAGATCGAAGAACGCTGGCCGCAGAACGACAAACGCGCCTACCTTTCCGCGCTGAACGCCATCATTGGCTGGGGCGTACGCGATCGCCTGCAGCGCATCAAGTGCCCAACACTGGTGATCACCGCCGACCGTGACTACACCCCGGTCGCCAAGAAAGAGACGTATGTGAAGGAACTACCGAACGCGCGCCTGGTGGTCATCAAGAATTCCCGCCATGCCACCCCACTCGATCAACCCGAACGTTTCAACACCACCCTGCTCGACTTCATTGCTGAAGTGGAGCGCAAAAAGGACCAAATCCCATGCTGAAGAAACTCGTCCTGGGCGCCTGCGCCCTGTTCGTCTCCCTGAGCCTGATGGCCGCCGACAAGCCCCATGTGCTTCTGACCACCAGTGCTGGGGAAATCGAGGTGGAACTGGAAGCCGACAAGGCCCCTGTCAGCGTGAAGAATTTCCTCGACTACGTGGATGCCGGGTTCTACAACGGCACCGTGTTCCATCGCGTGATCCCTGGTTTCATGATCCAGGGTGGCGGCTTCGATACCGAAATGAGCCAGAAGGACACCCGTGACCCGATCAAGAACGAAGCCGACAACGGCCTGCGCAACCTGCGTGGCACCCTCGCCATGGCTCGTACCCAGGCGGTGAATTCGGCCACCAGCCAGTTCTTCATCAACCACAACGACAACGCCTTCCTCGACCACGGCAGCCGCGACTTTGGCTATGCGGTGTTCGGCAAGGTAGTGCGTGGTATGGATGTAGTGGACCAGATCGCCAATGTGCCCACCGGCAATCGCGGCATGTTCCAGAACGTACCGCTGCAGCCGGTAGTGATTCTCTCCGCCAAGCGGCTCTGACGCTCTCGACCCGGGAAGGAAGCCCGGGTCGACCGCTTATCCTTCGGATGGATTCGCCATGCTATTCCAACGCTTCGAGCGTCTGATCGACGTCTTTCGTCAGGCGCCAGACGAAATGCCGCCGCGCAGCGTCCTGCGCTTCTACGTCTATTACCTGCGCCAGGTATGGCCGATCTTCAGCGCCCTGCTGCTGGTGGGGCTGATCGTTGCCCTGATCGAAGTGGCACTGTTCAGCTTCCTCGGCCGCCTCGTCGACCTGGTCCAGGCCACGCCGGTGGGAGAACTCTTCCAGCGGCATGGTGCAGAACTGGCCTGGATGGCCGTGGTGACACTGATCCTGCGACCGCTGTTCAACAGCCTGCACGATCTGCTGGTGCACCAGAGCATCACGCCCGGGCTGACCAACCTGATCCGCTGGCAGAACCACCGCTACGTGCTGAAACAGAGCCTGGGCTTCTTCCAGAACGACTTCGCCGGGCGCATCGCCCAGCGCATCATGCAGACCGGCAACTCCCTGCGCGACTCGGCGGTGCAAGCGGTGGACGCCCTCTGGCACGTGCTGATCTATGCGATCAGTTCCCTGGTGTTGTTCGCCGAGGCCGACTGGCGCCTGATGATTCCCCTGGTGCTGTGGATAGCCAGCTACCTCTATGCGCTCTACTACTTCGTGCCGCGAGTGAAGCAGCGCTCCGTGGAATCCTCCGATTCCCGCTCGCGGCTGATGGGGCGCATTGTCGACGGCTACACCAACATCGCCACCCTCAAGCTCTTCGCCCATACCCGCGAGGAAGAGGACTACGCCCGAGAAGCCATCGGCGACCAAACCCGGAAGAGCCAGGCGATGGCGCGAGTGATCACCGCCATGGACGCCACCGTGACCATCATGGGCGGCCTGCTGATCGTCAGCACCTGCGGCCTGGCCCTGTGGCTTTGTAACCAGGGTCTGATCAGCGTCGGCGCCATTGCCCTGGCCACCGGGCTGGTGATCCGCATCATCAGCATGTCCGGCTGGATCATGTGGGTGGTCACCGGCATCTTCGACAACATCGGCCAGGTACAGGACGGCATGCAGACCATCGCCGTGCCGCGCCAGGTGACCGACCACCCGAACGCCGCACCGCTGCGGGTAGAGCGAGGCGAAGTGCGTTTCGAGCACATCGCCTTCCACTACGGCAAGGGCAGCGGAGTGATCGAGGGCCTGGACCTGGTGGTGCGGCCTGGCGAGAAGATCGGTCTGGTCGGCCCCTCCGGTGCCGGCAAGTCGACCCTGGTCAACCTGCTGCTGCGACTTTACGACCTGGAAAGCGGACGCATCCTCATCGACGGCCAAGACATCGCCCAGGTAACCCAGGAAAGCCTGCGCGCTCAGATCGGCATGGTCACCCAGGACACCTCGCTGCTGCACCGTTCGATCCGCGACAACCTGCTCTATGGCCGCCCCGGCGCCAGCGATGCCGAACTGCTGGATGCGGTGCAAAAGGCCCGCGCCGGCGAATTCGTCCCACAGCTTTCGGACGCCAACGGTCGGCGCGGCTTCGACGCCCATGTCGGCGAACGCGGCGTAAAGCTCTCCGGCGGCCAGCGCCAGCGCATCGCCATTGCCCGCGTGCTGCTCAAGGACGCCCCCATCCTGATCCTCGACGAGGCCACCTCTGCACTGGACTCTGAAGTGGAAGCCGCCATTCAGGAAAGTCTGGAAACGCTCATGCACGGCAAGACGGTCATCGCCATCGCCCACCGTCTGTCCACCATCGCGCGCATGGATCGCCTGGTGGTGCTGGACAAGGGGCGAATAGTGGAAAGCGGCAGTCACTCGCAGTTGCTGGAGTGCGGTGGTCTCTACGCGCGGCTCTGGCAGCACCAGACCGGAGGGTTCGTCGGCGTGGAATGAGTACCAGCCGCGTCGCTCCATCGACGCGGCTGATCTCTAATACAAGGCGCTTCGATTTCAACCTGGCGCATCTGGCTGGTCATATGGACCCCGTATCCGGTTTCACCTCAAACCCACCACGGAACCCGAGAGGATCAGCCCATGAAGATCGCATCCGCCGTCAGCGCCGTGCTCGCCAGCCTCGCTCCAAGTGTGTTCGCCCAGGACCACCATCGTGACGTAGGCGCCGGCATTCCCGCAGTCGACTATCACTACGGCATGGAACTGGACGTGCAGCGCGTCCTTTATCGCACCGACGCAACCCAGCGTGCAGGCGTGGTTCCGGTAACCATGGTCTACGAGGACAGCCAGGGCGACCTGCACAAGGTTCGTTTCCTCGAATGGGGCAGCCATACCAGCAACAGCTGAGAAAAATGAGCCGGGCGCCCCTTCTCCGGGTACCCGGCTTCTCGTACATGGCACCGCGGTACGAGGTAGACCACGATCAATTTTTTCAGGAACTGCGACAAACGGTCGCAACCCCTCAAGCTTGGGCAATTGCGAATGATCAAAAAACGCTCAGACGAGGCACTCGGATCGTGGGCGCTGAACTAACCGTTTTCAGTCGGTCAGATTAAGTCCCTTGTAAGCGAAACCCAACAGAGGAAAACAAGCCTTATGAAAATGGCCTCGGTTGTAAGCGCCCTGCTCACTAGCCTCGCGCCCAGCGTATTCGCCCAGGATGGCCCCCAGAATCAAGGCTCCGGCATCGCGCCGGTGGATTACCACTACGGGATGGAAGTCGATATCCAGAAAGTGCTGCACCGCACCGACACCTCCCAGAAGACCGGTGTAGTGCCCGTCACGCTCGTCTACGAAGACAGCGAGGGCGAAGTCCACAAGCTCCGCTTCCTCGAGTGGGGTGGCAGCACCGCCACTCCCGACCTCCCCCAGATCGGCTGATCAATCCTGCCGATATGGCAGCAAGCCTCGCGCCTCCTCGGCGTAGGCCAGCACGCCAACCCGCTCCTGCACTAGGAAATCACCCACAGCAGCCCGCAAGCCGGGGTGGGCGAGCCAGTGCCAGGAGCGGGTGATCACTGGCTCGAATCCCCGAATCAATTTGTGCTCGCCCTGAGCACCCGCATCGAAGCGCTGCAGACCCGTGGCTATCGCCTGATCGATTCCCTGGTAGAAACAGGTTTCGAAATGCAGCCTGTCGAACTCCGC
Source organism: Pseudomonas sp. JS3066 (assembly GCF_036328175.1). Lineage (NCBI taxonomy): Bacteria > Pseudomonadati > Pseudomonadota > Gammaproteobacteria > Pseudomonadales > Pseudomonadaceae > Pseudomonas > Pseudomonas sp. JS3066. The sequence continues at coordinate 1,230,614 of NZ_CP143312.1, read as the reverse complement.
CAGACAACCCCAATATCGCCCGTAGAGGGTGTCTCCGCCCTGTAGCGAAAATGCCATGGCCACTGGCCGGCCTGCCTGCAGCGCCAACACCACGTGAATGGCTTGCGGCATCCGCTCCGCCAGCAGGCTGAAGAAGGTTCGCGTCAGGTATGGCGCCTGGCCCCGCACCCGGTAGGTGTTGGCATAGCAGGCGTAAACGAAATCCCAATCCGCTTCATCCAACTCCCGGCCTTGGCGCCACTGGAAGTCGATCCCCTGCCCCGCTACTTGTTCGCGTTCTTTGCGGATCTGCTTGCGCTTGCGTGAACTCAACGCGTCGAGGAAATCCTGGAAATCCCGGTACCCGTGGTTGCGCCAGTGAAACTGGCAACCCAAGCGCTCCAACCAGCCTTCGCGCCCGCGCAAATGGTGGTCGGCAAAAGAGTCGGTGAAGTTGATATGCAGTCCGGACAAATTGTCAGTGGCTACATCGACGACTACCGCATCAAGCAGTTCGCTCGCTACGGCGTCATTCACCGCCAGCACGCGCGCGCCTCCCACCGGGGTAAAGGGCACTGCCGCTAACAACTTGGGGTAATAGGGGATGCCCGCGCGCTGGCAGGCATCGGCCCAGGCCCAGTCGAATACGTATTCGCCATAGGAATGGCTCTTCAGGTAAGCCGGCAACGCGGCACGCAACTCGCCCTTCGATCCGCGCAGCAAGTGGTGGGCAGGATGCCATCCGCTGCGACCACCCACGCTGCCGCTTTCTTCAAGGGTGGATAAAAAGGCGTGGCGCACGAATGGCTGATCGTCCGGCAGAAGGGCATCCCACTGCTGCGGGTCGAGTTCATTGAGGCGGGAAAGGGGCTGGATCGACATGGCGCCAGTCTGGCGCGGGCTGCGGAGGAAGAAAAGTGGGGACAAAAAAATGGGCGACCGAAGTCGCCCGAGGTGCCTTGCGTGCCTGTAAACCCAGAAAACTCAACGCGGCTTGCGTTTGTGCGAGTCCTTCCAGATGAAGTAACCAACACCGGCGAAGAAAGCGACCATGAGACCGACGGTGCCTATACCGGCGAGAACCACTGTATCGACGAACATGATCTGCCTCCTGCGTTGTGGCGTTGTTGCTTCGATGGGTTCAAGTTACCCGCACGGCAGGGAGGAGAAATTGATCTGGATCAATAGCCCTGGAGCGCCCGCGGCAAGCCTGCCAGGGCACTGATCCAAGTCAATTTTCGGAGCATCTGGCAGGAAGCGGGAGGGGCAAAACGAACAGTGGGAGCGAATTCATTCGCGAATGAATTCGCTCCCACAATGGGCAGGAAAAGGAGCGGTTCTCAGCGTTTCTTCGGTTTCTTCGGCTTCTTGCCCTTGGACAGTGGCATGGCTTGTTCGAAGGCCTTGCGCATGTCGTTCAGACGCTTGTCGTGGACGTCATGGATGCGCTTGTCGCGCTCGGCGCCGAAATCGATCAGGTTGTCGTCGTTGCTCATCAGCGAATCCATCGGAAGGTGAGGTTGAGACGGGGGGCGCAAGCGGTACGGGTCTTCGCCACCTGGTGCTGCCAATGATGCTGTGTCGGCCCACTCATGACCAGTAGTGCGCCATGGCCAAGTTCCAGGGAATGTTCGATGCGATTGCCACCCTTGCGCCGCAGGTCGAAGCGACGGGTGCCGCCCAGGTTGAGCGAGGCGACCAACGGATTGCTGCCAAGCTCGGGCTCGTCATCGCTGTGCCAGCCCATGGAGTCCTGACCGTCACGATAGTAGTTGAGCAGCACGCCATTCAGGGGCTGCCCCACCGCCGCCACGATCCGCGCGCGAATCTCCGCCAGCAACGGCGTCCAGGGCAGCGGCTCGTGGGTCAGGCCGGAATAGCGGTAGCTGGCCTCGGCATCACCGTACCAGGCCACCAATCGGGGAACCGGATAAAAGCGGCCATGCAGATGAACCTGTGGCTGCTCCCAGGCAGTCTCGGCCACCAAACGCGCCAGCCAGTCACTGGCCACGTCCGGAGAAAGGAAGTGTGGCTCGTAGTGCAGCTCGGCGTTTGGCAACTGAAGGGGAATATCGTCGAACAGATCCACCGGTATAGGCTTCAGGAATCAAGACGCCTCATTCTGCGCGCCTCAGACCTCCACATCCACCCATAGCCCCTGACGTGGCAGCTCCTGGAGAACGGCCTGATCTTCCTCGGCGACCTCTCCGGCCGCCAGTTCCTGGGGCGAATAACCTCTCCGCTGACGACGACGCTGCTCTTCGCGCAGCAGTTCCTCGGCCTCCTGGGGATGGCGCTTGTCCAGGCTCACGGCGCTTTCCTGCGCACTCTCCTGCATGGGAGTGACGGGCGCGATGTCAGGACGCGGCTTGACCACGTCCTGTTGGGCCGTGACGGGGACCAGGCCCTGCGGAATGGGTGGCAACATGATCGCGCCCTCCTTTGGTCAGTCTGTCGGCCACTTGGGGGGTTTCTTTACCGGCGCTCGCTAAACTTCTGCGGATATACGGCCCGTATCCGGCGTCGCCCTGCGCCTTCGGTTCCGTTAACATACGCGGCTTTTTTCAATTCAGGGAGACACGCATGGCGCAGCAGTATCAACCGGGGCAACGCTGGATCAGTGACAGCGAAGCAGAGCTTGGGCTCGGAACCATCCTGACATCGGATGGCCGGCTGCTCACCGTGCTCTACCCGGCCACTGGCGAGACCCGCCAGTACGCGCTGCGCAATGCGCCGCTGACCCGCGTGCGCTTCGCTCCGGGCGACGAGATCACCCACTTCGACGGCTGGAAGCTCAATGTCCAGGAAGTCGAAGATATCGATGGGCTGTTGATCTATCACGGCATCACTGCCCAGAACGAACCTCGCATCCTCCCGGAAACCCAGCTGAACAACTTCATCCAGTTCCGCCTGGCCAACGATCGCCTGTTCGCCGGGCAGATCGACCCGCACAAGTGGTTCGCCCTGCGCTACCACACGCTGGAACACCGCTCGCGCCTGCTGCAATCCTCCCTCTGGGGTCTGTCCGGCGCCCGCGCCCAGCCGATCGCCCACCAGTTGCACATTGCTCGTGAGGTAGCCGACCGCGTTGCGCCGCGCGTACTGCTGGCCGACGAAGTAGGCCTGGGCAAGACCATCGAAGCCGGCCTCGTCATCCACCGCCAGCTCATCTCCGGCCGCGCCAGCCGGGTACTGATCCTGGTACCGGAGAACCTCCAGCACCAATGGCTGGTAGAAATGCGCCGTCGCTTCAACCTGCAGGTCGCCCTGTTCGATGCCGAACGCTTCGCCGAGAGCGATGCCAGCAACCCCTTCGAAGACAGCCAGTTGGCTCTCGTGTCCCTGGAGTGGCTCAAGAGCAGCGACCGCGCCCAGGATGCAGCCTTTGCCGCCGGCTGGGACCTGCTGGTCGTCGACGAAGCGCACCACCTGGTGTGGCATCCGGAGCAGGCCAGCCCTGAGTACCGTCTTGTGGAGCAATTGGCCGAGGTCATCCCCGGTGTCCTGCTGCTCACCGCCACCCCGGAACAGCTGGGTCTGGAAAGCCACTTCGCGCGCCTGAGACTGCTGGACCCGAGCCGTTTCCACGACCTGGAGGCCTTCCGTGCGGAAAGCGCCAACTATCGCCAGGTGGCCGAAGCCGTCCAGGAACTGCTGGACCAGGGCCGCCTGAGCGCCAAGGCCGAAGCAACCATCAAGGGCTTCCTCGGCGAAGAAGGCGAAGGTCTGCTGCACGCCCTTGCCGGTGGCGACGAAGAAGCCGCACCACGCCTGGTGCGCGAGTTGCTCGACCGTCATGGCACTGGCCGCGTGCTGTTCCGCAACACCCGCGCCGCCGTGCAGGGCTTCCCCGAGCGCCAGCTGCACCCCTACCCGCTGCCCAACCCGGTCGAGTACATGGAGCTGCCTATCGGCGAGCACCCTGATCTCTACCCGGAAGTCAGCTTCCAGTCCCAGCAGGACAACAGCGACGAAACCGAACGCTGGTGGCGCTTCGATCCGCGCGTCGAATGGCTCATCGACACCCTGAAGATGCTGAAGAAGTTCAAGGTGCTGGTGATCTGTGCCCACGCGGAAACCGCCCTGGACCTGGAAGACGCGCTGCGCGTGCGCTCCGGCATCCCGGCTACCGTATTCCACGAAGGCATGAGTATCCTCGAGCGCGATCGCGCCGCCGCCTACTTCGCGGACGAGGAATTCGGTGCCCAGGTGCTGATCTGCTCTGAAATCGGCTCCGAGGGCCGCAACTTCCAGTTCGCCCATCATCTGGTGCTGTTCGACCTGCCGGCCCATCCGGACCTGCTGGAACAACGCATCGGCCGCCTCGACCGGATCGGCCAGAAACACACCATCCAACTCCATGTGCCCTATCTGGAAACCAGTCCGCAGGAGCGCCTGTTCCAGTGGTACCACCAGGCATTGAACGCCTTCCTCGCCACCTGCCCTACCGGCAGCGCCATCCAGCACAAGTTCGGACCGCGTCTGCTGCCGATGCTCGAAGGGGGTGATGACAGCGCCTGGGATGCCCTGGTGAGCGAAGCCGAAGCCGAGCGCAAACGCCTGGAAGGTGAAATGCACAACGGCCGCGACCGCTTGCTGGAACTCAACTCCGGTGGTGCCGGCGAAGGCGAGCGTCTGGTCGAGGACATTCTCGACCAGGACGACCAGTTCGCCCTGCCTCTTTATATGGAGTCTCTGTTCGAAGCCTTCGGTGTCGACAGTGAAGACCACTCCGAGAATGCTCTGGTGCTCAAGCCTGGCGAGAAGATGCTGGACGCCGGCTTCCCCCTCGGCGACGACGAAGGCGTGACCGTCACCTACGACCGCGACCAGGCCCTGTCCCGCGAGGACATGCAATTCCTCACCTGGGAACATCCCATGGTGCAGGGCGGCATGGACCTGGTGCTCTCCGGCTCCATGGGCAACACCGCGGTGGCGCTGATCAAGAACAAGGCGCTCAAGCCCGGCACCGTGCTGCTGGAACTGCTCTATGTCAGCGAAGCCGTCGCCCCGCGTGCCCTGCAACTGAGCCGCTTCCTGCCACCCAAGGCCCTGCGCTGCCTGCTGGATGGCAACGGTAACGACCTGGCGTCCAAGGTGGCCTTCGACACCCTCAACGACCAATTGGAAAGCGTGCCGCGCGGCAGCGCCAACAAATTCGTCCAGGCCCAGCGCGACGTGCTCGCGGCGCAAATCAACGCCGCCGAAGCCAAGATCGCCCCGCGCCATGCCGAGCGCGTTGCCGAAGCCAAGCGCCGTCTGAAGGCCGAACTGGACGAAGAACTGGCCCGCCTCACCGCACTTCGGGCGGTCAACCCGAGTGTGCGCGACAGCGAGCTGGAAGCCGTCCGCCACCAGCGTGACGAAGGCCAGCAACTGCTGGACAAGGCCGCGCTGCGATTGGAGTCGATCCGGGTGCTGGTAGCGGGGTAATTGGCCGGTCCACTCCCCCACAGGAGAGAACCACACTAACAAGAAGGCCCGCAGAAATGCGGGCCTTCTTGCTTACGGAGTACTGTCAGGCCGCGGCTGCCACCATCCCCTGGCGCATGTTCGCCGCATCGCGCACGAAGCAGCGTGCCGCCTGGCACAGCGCCAGCATGGTCAGGGTGAGTGCCACCGGCACCAGGAACATTGCGTTATGCAGCCCCACGGCCTTGAACGTCTCGTTCATTTCGCTGGCACCGGCCGCCAGCATCGCCGCCTGGGAGTAATGGTCCGACAGCAGCCCCACCACTACCGGGCCGAGACCGCCGCCGAGCAGGTAGAGACCGGCAAAGAACAGCGCCATCGCGGTAGCCCGCAGGCGCGGCTCCACCACATCCTGGATGGCGGTGTAGACGCAGGTATAGAAGTTGTAGGCGAACAGCCAGCCCAGGCTGAACACTCCTACGAACAGGCCGATCTCGATGCGTCCGGCGAACAGGGCATAGCCAGTGCAGACAGCCGCCACCGCCATGCTGAATGCCGCCAGCAGAAGACGGCCACGTTCGGACTTCTGATGCACTTTATCCGCCACCCAGCCCCCCAGGGTCAGGCCAACCAATCCGGTCAGGCCGGTAATGATGCCGGTGGCGACTGCCGCCTGCTCGAGGGGCATCAGGAAGTAGCGCTGCAGCATCGGCACCATGAAGGAGTTGGTGGCGTAAGTGGCGAAGTTGTAGGTCAGGCCCGCAACGGTCAGCCACCAGAATGTGCGGATCGCCAGCACCCGGCGTAGCGGCTTGTCCATTGGGGTTGCAGTGGACACCTGCACAGCCTCGGCGGCGCCACGGGCAGGTTCCTTGATGAAGAACATGAAGATCGCCAGGATGATCCCTGGCACAGCGGCGATGAAGAACGGCGCACGCCAACTGTCGAAGGCCTTCACCATCGCACCGATGGTAAAGAACGCCAGCACCAGCCCCAGCGGCAAGCCCAGCATGAAGATGCCCATGGCACGGGCACGCTTGTGGGCGGGGAAAAGATCACCGATCAACGAGTTGGCAGCCGGCGCGTAGCTGGCCTCGCCAATGCCCACCCCCATGCGTACCAGCAGGAAGCTCCAGAAGTTCCAGGCCAGGCCGTTCACGGCCGTCAGGCCGCTCCACACCGCCAGGCCCCAGCCCATGATCTTCCTCCGCGCGCCAGTGTCGGCCATGCGTCCAAGCGGCACGCCAGCTATCGCATAAACCAGGGTGAAGGCAGTGCCGATCAAGCCCAGCTGGAAATCGCTCAGGCTCCACTCGTGGCGCACCGGCTCGATGATGATGGCCGGGATGGTCCGGTCGAAGAAATTGAAGAGGTTGGCCAGAAAAAGCAGGAAGAGCACGCGCCAGGCATTGGCCGCTTGAAGAGATTGCTGCATGAGTCGGTCTCGTTGTTGTTGTAAGGCGCCCGGATAACCGCAAGCCGGGGTCCAGGCTGCAATCTAGAGCGTGCGGCCGGCCACTGTCTGCGAAAATTCGTGGGATTTATGTAACCCGATGCTGCCGGAACGAACAGCCCTGCTGGCCGGTCATCCCTCGCGAACTACCGTTCAGCGCCAAGGTACGATCGTCTCAGGAAGCGGCCAACCGCTGGCTATACTGAAGGCACGGTGCCAGCAAGCACTCCCTCCCCCGAATATTCAATAGTCTGCATGGGAACGCCCTCTATGGACTGGCTGGGTCTGCGCTTCGGTACCGATCTTCCTGCGGACGGCCAGATCCTCCTGGCTTGCACCCATAACAGCTGGTTGGTGTTGCTGGCCTTCCTCGTCGCCTCAGGCGCCGGTTACTGCGCCTTCGACATGGCTGAACGAGTGGCCCATGCGCAGCAACCGGAAACCCGGCGGCGCTGGTGCTGGCTTGGGGCCTGGTGCCTTGGGGGCGGCATCTGGGCGATGCACTTCATCGCCATGCTGGCCTTCGAAGCGCCTATCACCATCGACTACGACATCCCCACCACCACGCTCTCGCTGGTCATGGTGGTTTCCGCCTCACTGGTGGGCATGTACACCCTCGGCCGGACCAACGTCGAACCCCGCCACTACCTCGCGGCGGCACTGGCAATCGGCCTTGGCATCACCCTAATGCACTACAGCGGCATGGCCGCGATCCGCTCGGTGGCGACCCAGTACTATCACCCCGTCATGGTCGTCGTATCTGTGGGTGTAGCCGTGGCCGCCAGCCTGGCTGCCATGCTGCTTTCCGCATTCTTCCGTGAGCGCAGCGAAGGCCACCAACTGCTGAAGATTCCCGCCAGCCTGGCCATGGGCGGCGCCATCTGCAGCATGCACTTCACCGGCATGCTGGCCCTGCAACTGGCGGTTCCCGCGGGCACCGAACTTCACCTCAAACAAGCCGACAATGCCTTACAGCTCGGCCTCAGCCTCGCGGTGATCGCTGGCATGGTGCTGGTGTTCGCCCTGTGCGTGGCCTGGGCCGACAAGAAGCTGCAACGCAAGGAACGTGACCTGCAACACGTCAACAACCTGCTGCGGGAACTGGAGCAGGTTAAGGTCAAACTGCAGAACGTCGCCCATTACGACGCCCTCACCAACCTGCCCAACCGTCGTGCATTCAACGATTTCTTCGTCGAGAAGCTTCAACAGCACGCCCAGTACAAGCAACCGCTGGCCGTAATGTTCCTGGACGTGGACCATTTCAAACGCGTCAACGACAGCCTCGGCCACGACGCCGGAGACGAGTTGCTCAAGGTCGTGGCAGAGCGGGTACGCAGCGTACTGCGCCGGGAGGATGTCATCGCGCGCCTGGGAGGAGATGAGTTCTGCGTGCTGGCCAGCCTCGGTAGCCTGATGGAAGCCAAGGCGCTGTCCCAACGCATCATGCACCGCATGAAGGAGCCCATCACCCTGGCCGGGCGCAATGTCACCATGACTACCAGCATCGGCATCAGCCTCTTTCCGGATGATGGCGAGACCTGCGAGGAACTGCTCAAGCACGCCGACCTCGCGCTCTACCAGGCCAAGAGCAGCGGTCGCAACAACCTCCACTTCTTCAGCCACCACCTGAAGCACAAGGCGACATTCGAGCTGCAACTGGAGGAAGAACTGCACCTGGCGCTGGCCAGGGATCAGGGCCTGTTCCTCAACTACCAGCCCATCCTGGACCTGAACAGCGGCCAGGTAACCAAGCTGGAAGCCCTGGTGCGCTGGCAGCATCCACAACTTGGCCTGCTCTCTCCCGACCGCTTCATCGGTGTGGCCGAAGCCAATGGCTTCATCGCCGAACTGGACGGCTGGGTGCTGCGCCGCGCCTGTCGCGACCTGGCCAGCCTGGCCGCCAAGGGATTCCACGACTTGCGAGTGGCGGTGAACTGCTCGGCGCTCAACCTCAGCCGCAATGAACTGGCAGACGAAGTGCAGCGTGTCCTGGAGGAAAGCGGGCTACGGCCGCAAAGGCTGGAGCTGGAGGTCACCGAAAACGCCCTGATGTGCAACGTCAACCAGGCGCTGTACCTGCTGGAGCGCATTCGCAGCCTCGGCGTGAGCATTTCCATCGATGACTTCGGCACCGGCTATTCATCCCTGGCTTACCTGAAGCGACTGCCCCTGGATACGCTCAAGATCGACCGTTCCTTCGTCATGGACATCCCCGGCAGCCATGCCGACATGGAGATCGTCCAGGCCATCATCGGCATGGCCCACACCCTGCATCTGCACGTGGTGGCCGAAGGGGTGGAGACTCGCGAACAGCTGGAGTTTCTCCATGGCCAAGGCTGCGACTACATCCAGGGCTACCTGCTCAGTCGCCCACAGTCGCTGGAGGCCATCGAAGCCTTCCTGCGTAGCTCCTACGGACTGAGCGGCAGCAATGTGCTGCCACTGCGCCCCAAGGACTCCAGCCCGGCCTGAAGTCGCGGTCAGCGGCGCGCCGACTGGCGATGACGCAAATACTCAAGGACGGCTGCCTGTTCGCCGGCGAACTCGATCCGGGTCGACTTGCTTTCGCGCTGGAAGGCATACATCGGGTCGTAATACTCGCGCAGCAAACCTTCGATCCAGCCACGATGCAGCTCCACATTGCCGGTGGCTTCCTGCTCGGCGAGGGCAGCCTCCATCAATGCCGACATCCGCTGGTGACGTTCGCCGCCCAGGCGCCGGAGGATATTGTCCAGGCTCTGGCGCATGCGCTCGGCGAAGCGGGTGAAGCCGTGTTCGTCTCCGTGGGTGGCGATGAACTCGGCACAGAGGTTGACCACGTAATCCCGCAGGATACGCTCCACCCGGTCGTCGAAACTGTCATCGAGCCAGACCAGCGGGTATTGCTGCATGCCCTGGTACAACTCCAGCGGCACCGAGCAGCTACCGACGATGCGCCCCTCGTCTTCCAGCACGAACTGTTCATGGCCGGCGGCGCGCTTCTTGAGGATGTCGATGGCCAGTGCGTTTTCGAAATCGATTTGCGCGGGCTGGGGAGTCGCGCGCTTACCGAAGCTCGAACCTCGGTGGTTGGCGTGGCCTTCGAGGTCCAGGCTGTTGGCCAGATGCGCGATCACATCGGTCTTGCCAGTGCCGGTCAGGCCGCCCACCAGCACGAAATCGCACTGGTTGACTGCGTCCTGGGTCGTTTCCAGGAGAAAGGTCCGCATCGCCTTGTAGCCGCCTCTCACCCTCGGATACTCGATCCCCGCTTCCGTCCTCAACCACTCCTGCACCAGCTGCGAACGCAGACCGCCCCTGAAGCAGTAGAGGTAACCCTGTGGATTAGCGCGGGCGAAGGCAGCCCAACCCTCGATGCGCTCCGCCTTGGTCGCGCCGCTCACCAGCTGGTGGCCCAGGGCAATGGCCGCCTGCTGGCCATGCTGCTTGTAGGACGTCCCCACTTTCTGCCGCTCGATGTCGGTCATCAGCGGCAGGTTGACCGTATGGGGGAAGGCGCCCTTGGAGAATTCCACCGGGGCGCGGGCATCCATCATCGGCAGGTCATCGAGGAAGATTTCGCGGTAATTCGAGGTGTCCGGACGCATCAGAACACCTCGACCGCGAGACTCTGTCGCTCGTGCAACTGGCCGATGGGCGCCAGTTGCAGGCCGAGCTCCTCGGCCACGGCCAGAAACTCCGCCTCTCCTTCCGGCGCCACCGCCACCAGCAGGCCGCCGCTGGTCTGTGGGTCGCAGAGCAGAAGTTTCTGCACTTCTGCGAGCGGCGCCAGGCGGTCGCCATAGCTCTCGAAGTTGCGCAGGGTCCCACCGGGCACGCAGCCGTGTTCCAGGTAGTACTCCACGCCCGGCAGGCTGGGCACCTTGGCGTAATCGATACGGGCGGTCAGGCCACTGCCGTCGGCCATTTCCACCAGGTGGCCAAGCAGGCCGAAGCCTGTGACGTCGGTCATCGCCTTGACGCCGGCGAGCTTGCCGAAGCGACTGCCAGGCTTGTTCAGCGTGCACATCCAGTCGCGGGCCAGGCCCACGTCGGCTTCGCGCAATTTGCCCTTCTTCTCCGCCGTGGTGAGGATGCCGATGCCCAGGGGCTTAGTCAGGTACAACTTGCAGCCAGCGGTGGCGGTGTCATTGCGCTTCATGTTGCGCTTATCCACCACGCCGGTGACGGCCAGGCCGAAGATCGGCTCGGGGGCATCGATGGAGTGCCCACCGGCCAGCGGGATTCCCGCCTCATCGCACACCGAACGACCACCCCGAATCACTTCGCGGGCGACTTCCGGCGGCAGCACGTTCACCGGCCAGCCGAGAATGGCAATGGCCATCAGCGGGTCGCCGCCCATGGCGTAGATATCACTGATGGCGTTGGTGGCAGCGATACGGCCGAAGTCGAAGGGGTCATCGACAATCGGCATGAAGAAGTCAGTGGTGGAAACTACGCCGCGCTCATCATCCAGCGCATAGACCGCCGCATCATCCCTAGAGGCATTGCCTACCCAGAGTTTCGGGTCGAGGTTCTGTGCGCCGCTGCCGGCAAGGATCACTTCCAGCACCTTGGGAGAAATCTTGCAGCCGCAACCAGCTCCATGGCTGTACTGGGTGAGGCGTATGGGGTCGGTCATGGTTCTCTCTCTGAAACAATTCGATCGGGGTATCTGTAGGAGCGACTTCAGTCACGAAGGACTGCACAGCAGTCCCGTAGGCGTTCACCAGCGGGCAGCCCACTCGCATCGCGAATGAATTCGCTCCCACTCGCGCACGTTCCACATAGATTCTCGTGGGCTCAGGCCAGCCTGGCCTTCCAGTCCGGCAGCCAGCCCAGAGTGTCGGCAGTGACGCCGGTGGGCTTGTACTCGGCTCCCAGCCACCCGGGGTAATCATCTTCCTGCAGGGCACGCATGGCAGGGCCGAAGTCGGTGTTGCCCGTGCCCGGCTCACCGCGGCCGGGGCAGTCGGCGAACTGCACATGGCCGATTCGACCAGCCAGCAGGCGAATACCCGCCGCCGCGTCCACGCCCTGCCGGGCCATGTGGTAGAGGTCGTACTGGGCACTGAGGTTGGGGTGGTCGACATCGCGCAGCAACCGGTCCAGTTGCTCCGGGGTGTTGATCAGGAAACCAGGCATATCCAGCGGGTTGATCGCCTCGCACACCACGCCAATATGCAGCACCGCAAAGGCTTCAGCTGTCTTGCGCAGGTTGGCCGCAAGGCAGGCCAAGGCTCGATCACGGCTGACGCCCTCGGCCTGCCGCCCTGCCAGCACATTGACGAAGCGCGGGCGAGTCATGGCGGCGTAGCTCAGTGCCTGCGCCAGCGCATCGTCGAACTGCTCCTGTCGATCCGGCACGGCCGCGAGGCCAGGGCCGCCATCCATCAGGTCGCCAGCCGGCAGGTTGAAGAGGACCAGCGGCAGACCGGCTGCTTCCAGCACTTCCTTCATGCGGATCGCCGGCAACTCGTAGGGGAACTGCACCTCGACGCCGTCAAATCCGCAGACGCGGGCGGCTATGACACGCTCAATCAATGGGCGATCGGTGAACAGCAGGGACAAGTTCGCGGCGATCTTCATCAATGATTCTCCCGATACATTTCCACCAGCGTAGCCGGATCGCGTTCCAGATTGCCCTGACTGCCGTGCAGGCGCATCAGTTGGGCCGCCAGGCCACTGAGCGGCGTTGCCGAGTCGTGCTCGCGAGACAGGCGCACTGCGGTATCCAGATCTTTCAGCAGGGTGCGCACGTGCCATTTGATGGGTTCGAAATGGCTCGCGGCCATCTGCGGCGCGAGGATCTGCAGCGGCTTGGAATCCGCGAAGCCACCGGCCAGCGCCGTGGCGATCAGGCTCGCATCCACACCGGCCTTTTCCGCCAGGGCAACCACTTCGGCAATTACCAGGGCGTTGCAGGCCACGATCATCTGATTGCAGACCTTGGTCACCTGGCCGGCTCCGACCGCACCCATGCGGGTCAGTCGCTGGCCCAGGTGGGCGAGGATCGGCCGCACCCGCTCCACATCGTCTTCATGACCGCCGGCCATGATCGCCAGGGTGCCAGCCTCGGCACCGGGCGTACCACCGGATACCGGCGCGTCCATCCAACGCATGCCGGTACGAGCCTCCAGATCGGCTGCCATCTCGCGGGTGGCGGCAGGTTCCAGGCTGGAGAAATCCACCAGCAATTGTCCCGGCTTAGCGCCTTCAAGAATGCCGCCCTCACCGAACACCACCTTGCGTACCACGCGGGTGTCCGCCAGGCAGAGCATCACAATGTCCGCCTCGGCGCACAGTTCGGCCGGTGCTTTCACGCGGCGTGCACCCAATTCAACCAGAGGCGCGCACTTCTCTGGCGAGCGGTTCCATACGGTCAGCGGGTAACCGGCGGCCAGCAGGCGGCGGGTCATGGGCAGGCCCATCAGGCCGATGCCGGCGAAAGCGATGGAAGGCAGGGAATCGGTCATGCCGAAGCTCCAGGCAATTAGCGAAACGCACATCTTAAACGCCTGGCCAGCAACGTGAAGCTACCAAGCCGCCGGGCGCTCACTATAATCCGCCTGCCTTTTCCGCTATTGAACCGGAGAATCCTATGTTCAAACGCTCTCTCGCCCTCGTGGCAGGCATCGCACTGTCTTTTTCCGCTGTTGTTTCCCAGGCCGCCGACGTCCTCAAGGTCTCGGCCATTCCCGACGAAGCGCCAACCGAACTGCTGCGCAAGTTCAAGCCGCTCGGTGCGTACCTCGAAAAACAACTGGGCATGAAAGTAGAGTTCGTTCCCGTGGCCGACTATGCGGCCGTGGTCGAATCCCTCGCGGCCGACCGTTTGGACATGGCCTGGCTCGGCGGCTTCACCTTCGTCCAGACTCGCCTGAAGACCGGCAACGCCATCCCCCTGGTGCAACGCGAGCAGGACGAGAAGTTCACTAGCAAGTTCATCAGCGCCGACCCGGCAGTGAAGTCCCTGCAGGACCTCAAGGGCAAGACCTTCGCTTTCGGCTCGGTTTCCTCCACCTCCGGCAGCCTGATGCCGCGCTACTTCATGCAGAAGGACGGCATCGTGCCCGAGCAGTTCTTCTCCCGAGTTGCCTACTCCGGCGCCCACGACGCCACAGTGGCCTGGGTCCAGGCCGGCAAGGTCGATGGCGGCGTGCTCAACGCCAGCGTCTGGCAGAAACTGGTGGACGCCGGCAAGGTCGACACCAGCAAGGTGAAGGTATTCGCCACCACCCCGACCTACTACGACTACAACTGGACGGTGCGCGGAACCCTGGACCCCGCCCTGGCCGAGAAAATCAAACAGGCCTTCCTCGCGCTCGACCCAGCCAATCCGGAACACAAGGCGATCCTCGACCTGCAGGCCGCCAGCCGTTTCATTCCGACCAAGCCCGAGAACTACAAAGGCATAGAGGAAGCCGCACGCTCGGCCGGCCTGTTGAAGTGAGCCTGTCGCTGCATGGCGTGGATCTGGTCCACGCCAACGGCCAACCTGCACTCCGGGGCATCGATCTCACTGTCGGTAGCGGTGAAAGGGTAGCCATCATCGGCCCATCGGGCGCCGGCAAGACCAGCCTGCTGCGCCTGCTCGCCACCAACCTGAAACCCGCCGCCGGGCAGTTCCAACTGCTCGGCGCGACGCCTTGGTCGCTCTCCGCGCGGGAGCGCCAGCGCCTGCGGGCGCGCATCGGTCTGGTGCACCAGGCGCCGCCCTTGCCACCACGCCAAAGGGTGGTCACCGCAGTACTGGCTGGCAAGCTCGGCCAATGGTCCCTAAGCAAAGGCTTGCTCAGCCTGGTGCATCCCCTGGACAGCACCGGCGCCCAGGCCGCCCTGGCACGGCTGGATCTGGCCGATAAGCTCTTCGAGCGCTGCGACCAGCTCTCCGGCGGCCAATTGCAGCGCGTGGGCATCGCCCGCGTGCTCTACCAGGCACCCGAATTGATCCTCGCCGACGAGCCGGTTTCCGCAATGGACCCGGTGCTCGCCGATCACACCCTCGACGTACTCTGCGCCGACGCCAGTCGCCGTGGCGTCACGCTGCTGGCGAGTCTGCACGCCGTGGAGCTGGCACTGGAACATTTTCCGCGCATCATCGGCGTACGCGACGGCCGTGTTGCCTTCGACCTCCCGCGGGAAGCTGTCAGCCAGGCTGACCTGGATACCCTCTACGCCAACGAGCAACTGCACGGCGACACCCCATCCTCGCCGCCCATAGCGGCCCCCGTGCTGCACATTCCGCGATGCTGAAAGCCACACCACGCGACCCCGCCGCGCTGCCCCGCCTACTGCTCACCCTGCTGGCCCTGGCGCTGCTCTGGCCTGGGCTGGAACTGAGCGAACTGAACCCGGCAGTGCTGCTAGATGAGGGCAACGCCCGCACCATGGGGCAATTCCTGTCGGCCTTCTGGCCACCCGAGCACGGCGAGGAGTTCCTTCATCTGTTAGGTCGCGCCACGCTGGAAACCCTGGCCATCGCCACCGCAGGCATGAGTCTGGCGCTGCTGATCGCCCTACCCGCCTCCCTCTGGGCCAGTCGAGCCCTTTCGTTGTCGGCCCTGCACCGCGGCGGGCGCCCAGCCTGGTGGGCACAGGCGTTGCGCTGGCCGGTGCGCGGCCTGCTGATTTTCCTGCGCAGTGTTCCGGAAATCGTCTGGGCACTACTGTTCGTCCGCGCCGTGGGCCTGGGCCCCACCGCCGGGGTGCTGGCCATCGCCATCACCTACAGCGGCATGCTCGGCAAGGTCTACGCGGAGATCTTCGAGTCCGTCGACCCACGCCCCACCCGCGCACTGCTTGCCGCCGGCAGCCCACGTCTGGCGGCGTTCGCCTATGGCGTACTGCCCAACGCAGCGGCAGAAGTGATTTCCTACACCGTCTACCGCTGGGAGTGCGCAGTGCGCGCCTCAGTCGTGATGGGCTTCGTCGGCGCCGGCGGCCTGGGCCAGCAGATGGACCTGTCGATGCGCATGTTCGCCGGCGGCGAAGTTGCCAGCATGCTGCTGACCTTCCTCGCCCTGGTGCTGTTGGCCGACCAACTCAGCCGCTTCCTGCGCGGGAGATTCGCGTGATGCCGGGCAATATCCTGGTGATCGTCGCCTTGCTGGCGGCGACAGTCGCGTCCTTCGTGTGGCTGGGCGTCGACCTTGGCGCCCTGGTCAGTGGCGACGCCCTGCACCAGATGGGCAGCTACGCCATGCGCTTCCTCCACCCGGACTTTTCCACCGCACACCTCAAGGCCATCGGCTGGGGCGCCCTGGAGACGCTCGCGATGTCGGCCCTCGGCACGCTGCTGGCGGCGCTGCTGGGCCTGCTCATCGCCCTGCCTGCCGCCGGCCGCTTCGGCAGCCTGGCCCAAGGGACCGCGCGCCTGCTGCTGAATGCGCTACGTGCGGTGCCTGAACTGGTTTGGGCTGCGCTGATGGTCCTGGCTGCCGGCCTGGGTCCGAACGCCGGTACCCTGGCCCTGGCCCTGCACACCGCCGGCGTGCTGGGCCGGCTGTTCGCCGAGGCCCTGGAAAACACCCCGCCCGAACCCGCCGAAGCCATCCGTCTGAATGGCGGCGGACGAGTTGCCGCCTTCTGCTACGGCACCCTGCCGGGGGTCTGGCCGCAACTGGTGGCCTACATGCTCTATCGCTGGGAGAACAACATCCGCATGGCCAGCGTGCTCGGCTTCGTCGGCGCCGGAGGGCTGGGGCAGATGCTCTACATGAGCCTGTCCCTGTTCCAGGAAGCCCAGGCGGCCAGCGTGATCCTGGCAATGCTGATTCTGGTACTGGGAGTGGATGCCCTGAGCGGCTGGATGCGCCAACGCTGGGTCAGTGCATAGATAGTGCGAACACAAAGTGGATGCCTTGTGGGGGCGATTCCACCCCCACAGAAACAACAAAGGAGGCCAAAGGCCTCCTTGATGGAAAGGTGTAAACCGCAAGGCGGCTTACATCCGGAGCAAGGATCAGAACCCGTCTTTCTCGAGATGGTCGAAGTTCACCTTCTCACCGGGTTCGGCACCCAGCACGCGGCGGATATCTTCGAAGATCTGGTCGTATTCCTTGTGGTTACGCATGATCAGCGTGGTATTCGGGTGCAGACCGTTCTTCACCGCCACCTTGGAAACCACGCTGGCGAAGTTGAACGCAGTGTCGCGGTGCATCTCGAACTCTTCGGTAAATGACTTGCCCTCGATTTCGCCGACCATGCGGAAGTGCAGCATGGTGCCTTCCTTCGCATTCGGGCGCGCTTCGTAATAGAGGTCGATGGAAAACTGCTGTCCCGGAAAACCGGGCACGCTGGCCCGATGTACATGGCCTGGTTCGAACATGGTTACGCTCCCTGTCGATATCAAAGAGAAGAAGAAGGTGGGTTGAGTCTAGCCCGCTCCACCAGTTTCGCTGGCCGCCCCTGACCGGTGCACGATCAAAAAGGGCAGCACACTCCTGGAGGCCTTCCCTGACCTCCATGTTAACGCCGGCTCAGTGAACGATCGGCGCCTCGTCCCGCTCCTGGATCAGGACCCAGGGCGCTACCACCACAGCCCAGAGCTTCGGATCGCGCGCCAATAGATCCTGGGCGAGAGACTCTTCCACCTTGCTGAGCTTGCCGGCGGCCAGAAGCGCCGCGACCTGGACCTTGTCGTCCTCGGCTACAGCCAGGGCCACGCCGACCAGGTCTGCGGCGCCATCCACCCAAAGCAGAGCGCCCCTGGCGAAGAAGGGTTGCAGCTCTTCCCAGGTGATGGCGGCGGTTTCGCCGAGCAGCTTGGCATAGAGGGTGCTAGCGTTATCGTTCATGGCTTTTTTTGAGTTGGTTGGTAACGAAAGGACTGGGGGGCGCAATGATAGCGTCGAGCAACTTTCAGACAAGCCCTGCCTGACGATGCCAGCCGCGCACGAGACACGCCGTATTTCTATACGTTTGTTTCAATTAAGCGACACAAGATCATTCCGCCATCAAAACCCGACTTTTCAAGCCGCAAATCAGCAATCTACACTGTTCCGGTACAGTTGCCGGGGCATGTTGGCGGGGTGCAATACCTTGTCCCGTAGCTTCGGCAAACAGGACAACAACAACGAAAACACAAGAGTGGAGCACTATGAATAAGGCTACCAAGCAGATTTCCAAACTGTTCGCCGCCATGGCTCTCGCCGGTGTCGCCAGCTACTCCGTAGCAGCTGACACCATCAAGATCGCCCTGGCTGGCCCGGTGACCGGTGCGGTTGCCCAGTACGGTGAGATGCAGTTCATCGGCGCCAAGATGGCGATCGAGCAGATCAACAAGGCCGGCGGGGTGAACGGCTCTCAGCTCGAAGGCGTGGTCTATGACGACGCTTGCGATCCGAAACAGGCTGTTGCCGTAGCCAACAAGATTGTCAACGACGGTATCCATTACGTAGTTGGCCACCTCTGCTCCAGCTCCACCCAGCCCGCGTCCGACATCTACGAAGACGAAGGCATCCTGATGATCACCGCGGCTTCCACCAGCCCGGACATCACCTCCCGTGGCTACCAACTGGTATTCCGCACCATCGGCCTGGACAGCCTGCAAGGCCCGACCGCCGGCAACTTCATTGCCGATCACGTCAAGCCGAAGACCGTTGCCGTCATCCACGACAAGCAGCAGTACGGCGAAGGCATCGCCACTGCCGTCAAGCAGACCCTGGAAAGCAAAGGCGTGAAAGTCGCCCTGTTCGAAGGCATCAACGCCGGCGACAAGGACTTCTCCACCATCGTTTCCAAGCTGAAGCAGGCCGGTGTGGACTTCGTCTACTACGGCGGCTACCACCCGGAACTCGGCCTGCTGCTGCGTCAGTCGGCTGAAAAAGGTCTGAAAGTACGCTTCATGGGTCCGGAAGGCGTGGGCAACAAGGAGCTCTCCGCCATCGCTGGCCCGGCTTCCGAAGGTCTGCTGGTAACCCTGCCGAAGTCCTTCGACCAGGATCCGAAGAACCAGGCCCTGGTAGACGCCTTCAAGGCCAAGAACGAAGACCCGAGCGGTCCGTTCGTGTTCCCGGCCTACGCCGCGGTACAAGTAATTGCCGAAGGCATCAAGAAAGCCGGCGAAGACGACACCGCCAAGGTAGCTGCCGCCCTGCGCGCCAACTCCTTCGCAACCCCGACCGGCAACCTGGCCTTCGACGAGAAGGGCGATCTGAAGGACTTCAGCTTCGTGGTGTACGAGTGGCACAAGGACGGCACCAAAACCGAAGCTAAATAAGCTTCCCGCCTGAACGCAAAGCCCACTGCTTAGGCAGTGGGCTTTGTTTATCCGTGTTTTACGGGCTCCGCTGCGCCACAAGCGCCGCTTTTCGTGATGCCCGAGGAGTTAGGGAATGCCTGATCTCTACCACTATCTGCAACAGCTGGTTAACGGTCTCACCGTTGGCAGCACTTATGCCCTGATCGCCATCGGCTACACCATGGTCTACGGCATCATCGGCATGATCAACTTCGCCCATGGCGAGGTCTACATGATTGGCTCGTACGTAGCCTTCATCGTGATTGCCGGGCTCACCATGCTCGGTCTGGAAAGCCTTCCGATCGTCATCGTCGCGGCCTTCGCCGCGAGCATCATCGTTGCAAGCGCTTACGGTTACAGCATCGAACGGGTCGCCTACCGCCCCCTTCGCGGCAGCAACCGCCTGATCCCGCTGATCTCCGCGATCGGCATGTCGATCTTCCTCCAGAACGAAGTACTGCTGACTCAGGACTCCAAGGACAAGGCCATCCCCAACCTGATTCCGGGCAACTTCGTGTTCGGCGAGAGCACCATGAATGGCGTGGTGATCTCCTACATGCAGATCCTGATCTTCGTCGTCACCTTCCTGGTCATGTACGGTCTCACGCTGTTCATCTCCCGTTCGCGCCTGGGCCGTGCCTGCCGCGCCTGCGCTGAAGACATCCGCATGGCCAACCTGCTGGGCATCAACACCAACAACATCATCGCCCTGACCTTCGTCATCGGCGCCACCCTGGCCGCCGTGGCCGCGGTGCTGCTGGGCATGCAATACGGCGTGATCAACCCGCATATCGGCTTCCTCGCCGGTATCAAGGCCTTCACCGCAGCCGTGCTGGGTGGCATCGGCAGTATTCCGGGCGCCATGCTCGGTGGTCTGGTGCTGGGTGTAGCCGAAGCCTTCGGCGCCGACATCTTCGGCGACCAGTACAAGGACGTCGTGGCCTTCAGCCTGCTGGTTCTGGTCCTGTTGTTCCGGCCGACTGGCATCCTTGGCCGTCCGGAGGTGGAGAAGGTATGAACACTCGACTCAAAACGGCGTTCTTCAGCGCCCTCCTGGTGCTGGCCGTCGCCTACCCCATCCTCGGCCTGAAACTCAGCGTCGTTGGCGTGGGCCTGGTGGTCACCGGTGCCGACACCCCCACCCTGCTGGCCATCGCGGCGTGCGCCGTGGCCATGTTCTTCTGGCAACTGATGCGTGAAAAAGTCCAGGGCGCCTGGGCTGCTGCGCCCAAGCTGCCGGGCATGTCGAAGAAGACCAGCAACTTCCTGACCCTGCCCTCGACCCAGCGCTGGTTCATTCTCGGCCTGATCGTCCTGGCCCTGGTCTGGCCGTTCTTCGGTTCGCGCGGTGCAGTCGACATCGCCACTCTGATCCTGATCTACGTGATGCTCGGCCTTGGCCTGAACATCGTGGTCGGCCTGGCAGGTCTGCTGGACCTGGGCTACGTCGGTTTCTACGCCGTCGGCGCCTACAGCTACGCGCTGCTCTCGCACTACTACGGCCTGGGCTTCTGGGTGTGCTTGCCGATCGCCGGCCTGATGGCGGCCTTCTTCGGCTTCATCCTCGGCTTCCCGGTACTGCGCCTGCGCGGAGACTACCTGGCCATCGTGACCCTCGGCTTCGGCGAGATCATTCGTATCCTGCTGCGTAACATGACCGAGCTGACCGGCGGCCCCAATGGCATCAGCAACATCGACAAGCCAACCCTGTTCGGCCTGTCGTTCGAGCGCCGTGCCGAAGAAGGCCTGCAGACCTTCCACGAGTACTTCGGTTTCGCCTACAACTCGGTGAACAAGGTGGTCTTCCTCTACCTGATCGCCCTGCTGCTGGTGCTGCTGACCCTGTTCGTGATCAACCGCCTGCTGCGCATGCCGCTGGGCCGCGCCTGGGAAGCCCTGCGCGAGGACGAGATCGCCTGCCGCGCGCTGGGCATGAACCCCACCGTGATCAAGCTCTCCGCCTTTACCCTGGGCGCCTGCTTCGCAGGCTTTGCCGGCAGCTTCTTCGCCGCGCGCCAGGGCCTGGTGACGCCTGAGTCCTTCACCTTCATCGAGTCGGCGACCATCCTCGCCATCGTGGTGCTCGGTGGCCTGGGCTCCCAGTTGGGCGTAATCCTTGCGGCCATCGTGATGATCCTGCTCCCCGAACTCATGCGTGAGTTCAGCGAGTACCGGATGCTCATGTTCGGCGCTCTGATGGTGCTGATGATGATCTGGCGCCCGCAAGGTCTGCTGCCGATGCAACGTCCCCACCTGGAGCTGAAACAATGAGCCGCCCGATTCTCGAAGTAAGCGGTCTCACCATGCGCTTCGGCGGTCTGCTGGCCGTCAACGGGGTGGGGCTGACCGTACAGGAAAAACAAGTCGTCTCCATGATCGGCCCGAACGGCGCCGGCAAGACCACCGTGTTCAACTGCCTGACCGGTTTCTACCAGCCGACCTCCGGCAGCATCCGTCTGGATGGCGAGCAGATCGAAGCCCTGCCGGGCCACAAGATCGCCCGCAAAGGTGTGGTGCGGACCTTCCAGAACGTACGCCTGTTCAAGGAAATGACGGCGGTGGAAAACCTGCTGGTCGCCCAGCACCGCCACCTCAACACCAACTTCCTCGCTGGCCTGCTGAAGACTCCGAGCTTCCGCAAGAGTGAACGCGAGGCCATGGACTACGCCGCCCACTGGCTGGAAAAGGTCAACCTGACCGAAGTCGCCAACCGCCCGGCCGGCACCCTGGCCTACGGTCAGCAACGCCGCCTGGAAATCGCCCGCTGCATGATGACCCGCCCGCGCATCCTCATGCTCGACGAGCCAGCCGCCGGCCTCAACCCACGTGAGACCGACGACCTCAAGGCGCTGATCGCCATGCTGCGTAACGAGCACAACGTGACCGTGCTGCTGATCGAGCACGACATGAAGCTGGTGATGAGCATTTCCGACCACATCTACGTGATCAACCAGGGCACCCCCCTGGCCGACGGCACGCCGGAGCAGATCCGCAACAACCCCGACGTGATCAAAGCCTATCTGGGGGAGGCCTGAGCCATGCTTACTTTCGACAAGGTTTCCACCTTCTACGGCAAGATCCAGGCGCTGCACAGCGTCAGCATGGATGTGAAAAAGGGCGAGATCGTCACCCTGATCGGTGCCAACGGTGCCGGCAAGTCGACCCTGCTGATGACCCTGTGCGGCTCGCCGCGCGCGGCCAGCGGCAGCATTCGCTTTGAAGGCGAAGAACTCGTTGGCCAGGAATCCTGCGACATCATGCGCAAGAGCATCGCCGTCGTGCCGGAAGGTCGCCGCGTGTTCGCCCGCCTGACCGTCGAAGAAAACCTGGCCATGGGCGGCTTCTTCACCGCCAAGGGCGACTTCCAGGAGCAGATGGACAAGGTGCTGCACCTGTTCCCGCGCCTGAAAGAACGCTTCGAGCAGCGCGCCGGCACCATGTCCGGCGGCGAACAGCAGATGCTCGCCATCGGCCGCGCGCTGATGAGCAAGCCCAAGCTGCTGCTGCTCGACGAGCCTTCGCTGGGTCTGGCACCGATCATCATCCAGCAGATCTTCGACATCATCGAACAGCTGCGTAAGGACGGCGTGACCATCTTCCTGGTGGAACAGAACGCCAATCAGGCGCTCAAGCTGGCCGACCGTGGATATGTGCTGGAGAACGGCCACATCGTCATGCAGGGTAGCGGCGACGACCTGCTCAACGACCCCAAGGTCCGCGACGCCTACCTCGGCGGCTGACGACTTCGCGGTACAAGAAACGGCCCCTCG
The DNA here is from genome assembly GCF_036328175.1 of Pseudomonas sp. JS3066. Classification (NCBI taxonomy): domain Bacteria; kingdom Pseudomonadati; phylum Pseudomonadota; class Gammaproteobacteria; order Pseudomonadales; family Pseudomonadaceae; genus Pseudomonas; species Pseudomonas sp. JS3066. Next base: position 1,207,777 of record NZ_CP143312.1, on the reverse strand, counting down.
CGGGCCGTTTTCTTTTTCCGGCATTCGGGAGCATTCGCGACTGCAAGCCGTACAAACATAGGATCAGGAATCCCGAATCGTTAGGCTTCGCAGGCCCTGCACCAACCTACCCAAGCCCCCTGCTGCTGCCTAACCCCTTGTGGACGCGCCGAACAGAACCCGATTGCTTCGAGAGCGACACAAAACAACACAAGTCATTGATATTTATAAATTTAATCAACCATCAATGGCGTTAATGATCGCTATCGGGCGTGATCACTTTTTAATCACCCCCCCATCCGTAAGATTGGCTCCGTACCCAGTTTCCAGCCCCCCCTTCGAGGAGCCCAGATCATGAAAACTCAAGCCATCGCCGCACTGTTCATCGCCACCCTGAGCAGCTCTGTTTTCGCTCTGCAGTCCTCCTCCCAGGCCATCGACCCGGTTGCCGCTGAAGGCAGCTTCATGGTCCTGGACCGCGTTGCTGAAGGCGGCTCCGACCGTACCGGTGCCAACCGCATCGCCGAAGGTGGCTCCGACCGTACCGGCGCCAACCGCATCGCCGAAGGCGGCTCCGACCGCACTGGCGCCAACCGCATCGCCGAAGGCGGCTCCGACCGCACCAATTCCTTCCGCGTCGCCGAAGGTGGCTCCGACCGTACCGGTGCCAACCGCGTCGCCGAAGGTGGCTCCGACCGCACTGGTGCCAACCGCATCGCCGAAGGTGGTTCCGACCGCACTGGTGCCAACCGCATCGCCGAAAGCGGCTCCGATCGCACCAATGCCTTCCGCGTTGCCGAAGGTGGTGCCGACCGTCTGCTGCAAGCCCAGCGCGTAAGCTGATCAAAAACTCGCTTCGAACCCTCAAAGCCCGGCAGATGCCGGGCTTTTCGTTTTTGGGAGCAAGTGAATGCAATGCGTAGGTTGGTCCGGGTCACGCTGGTCGAGCGCAGCGAGGCCCAACACAAGAAGCCAGCGGAATCCCGAATCGTTGGGCTTCGCAGGCTCAGCACCAACCTACATCGATTAAGGTCTTGTCCTTGAGCCCCGGCAAGGCAATTACCGCGCATTCGCACTACGCTGTGCCGGTACCTGCAATCAAGGAGTCCGCATGAGCCTTTCGCTGCTGAGCCGCTACGCCTTCTTCACCTTCTGCGTCCTGTTCACTCTCTTCAGCCTGCCCTTCATCGGTCACGAATGGGTATGGCCTTTCACCTTACTGGGTGCGGCACTTAGCGCGCTGGGGGTGTTCGACCTACTTCAATCGCGCCACGCCGTGCGGCGCAACTACCCGATCCTCGGCAACATCCGCTACCTGGTCGAGGGCATCCGCCCGGAGATCCGCCAGTACTTGCTGGAAGCCGACGACGACCGCCTGCCGTTCTCCCGCGCCCAGCGCTCGCTGGTCTATGCGCGCGCCAAGAACGAAGGCGGCGACAAGCCCTTCGGCACCCTGATCGACGTCTACCGCGCCGGCTACGAATTCATCGGCCACTCCATGCGCCCGGCGCCGCTCAGTGACCCGTCCAGCTTCCGTGTGGTGGTCGGCGGGCCCCAATGCACCCAGCCCTACTCGGCCTCGGTCTTCAACGTTTCGGCCATGAGCTTCGGTTCGCTCAGCGCCAACGCCATCCGCGCACTCAACCGTGGCGCCAAGCTCGGCAACTTCTATCACGACACCGGCGAAGGCAGCATCAGCCCCTACCACCGTGAGAACGGTGGCGACCTCGTCTGGGAACTGGGCAGTGGCTACTTCGGTTGCCGCACCAGCGACGGCCAGTTCGACCCGGAGCGTTTCGCAACCCAGGCGCGCAGTCCGCAGGTACGGATGATCGAAATCAAGCTCAGCCAGGGCGCCAAGCCAGGGCACGGCGGCATACTGCCCAAGCACAAGGTCACCGAGGAAATCTCCCTCACCCGGGGCGTGCCCATGGGCGAAGATTGCGTCTCCCCCTCACGCCATAGCGCCTTCTCCACCCCCATCGAAATGATGCAGTTCATCGCGAAACTGCGAGAGCTTTCGGGCGGCAAGCCAGTGGGCTTCAAGTTCTGCCTGGGGCACCCCTGGGAGTTCATGGGCATCGCCAAGGCCATGCTGGAAACCGGCATCCTCCCCGACTTCATCGTCGTCGACGGCAAGGAAGGCGGCACGGGTGCGGCGCCTCTGGAATTCACCGACCACATCGGCGTGCCGCTGCGTGAAGGGCTGTTGTTCGTGCACAACACCCTGGTGGGACTGAACCTGCGAGACAAGATCAAGCTCGGCGCCAGCGGCAAGATCATCAGCGCCTTCGACATCGCCAGCGTGCTGGCCATAGGCGCCGACTGGGCCAACTCCGCACGCGGCTTCATGTTCGCCATTGGCTGCATCCAGTCGCAGTCCTGCCACACCAATAAATGCCCCACCGGCGTCGCCACCCAGGACAAGCTGCGCCAGCGCGCCCTGGTGGTGCCAGACAAGGCACAGCGGGTGCAGATGTTCCACCGCAATACCTTGAAAGCCCTGGCCGAAATGCTCGCGGCCGCCGGCCTGGATCACCCCAACCAGTTGGAACCCCGCCACCTGGTGCGACGCGTTTCGGACAAGGAAATCCGCCTGTTCTCGCAGATTCACCTTTTCCTCAATCCAGGCGACCTGCTCAAGGAAAAGATCGAGGCGGACTTCTACGAACGCATGTGGGATATGGCGCGGGCCGACAGCTTCGAGCCGTCGTGCGCGTGGTGAGAATTGTGGGGCCGCTTCGCGGCCCTTGGCGATTGAAATCGCCCCTACAGGAATGGACGTGCCTCGTGTAGGGGCGAATTCATTAATCAAGCCGGCCGAAGGCCTACCCAATCAACCTTTCAGCACGCCGCCATCGACCGGAATCAGCGTTCCGGTCACATAGCTGGCCAAGGGACTGGCCAGGAACGCGGCCATCGCACCGAACTCCTCCGCCGCGCCATAGCGGCCCACCGGAATCGCCGCCTGCTCCTCGGCCATGAGGCTGGATACCGACGTGCCGCTGCGCTCTGCGGCGCGCAACAGCAGGGTTTCGGTGCGCTCGGTCCAGAACGAACCGGGCATCAGGGTATTCACCGTCACGCCATCGGCGGCCACTTCTGCCGATAGCGTCTTGCCCCAATTGGCCAAGGCGCTGCGTAAGGCGCTGGACAGCACCAGGCCAGGAATGGGCTCCACCACACTGGTGGACGAAATCATCAGGATGCGGCCGAACCGTCGCTGGCGCATGCCGGGGAGGAAAGCGTTCACCAGCGCCATGGTGCTCAGCAACATGGCATCCAGCTGGCGATGCCAGAGCGACGGATCGAAATCCACCGCGTTGACCGGCGGCGGCCCACCGTTGTTGGCGATCAGGATGTCCGGTGCGCCGACAGCCGCCACTATCTGTTCGATGGCCATGTCCACAGCGCCCAGGTCGTTCAGGTCAACCGCCACCGCCTGGGCTTCGCCGCCCGCCTTGCGGATACGCTCCACCGCCAGTTCCAGCTTGGACAGGTTGCGCGCCAGCAGGCAGACCCGCACGCCTTCCCTGGCCAAGGCCTCGGCCACGCCGAAGCCCAACCCGGAGCTGCCACCGCACACGAGGGCGCTGCGGTTTTCAAGTTGAAGGTCCATGGTCAGTACTCCACTTCCAGATTCACCCGCCAGTGTGCGCCTGGAAGCGGTGCAGGCCAATGCGCAGCCGAAGCCTGCTGACTCATGCCGAAAGCACCCGGCAGGCATGCTCTGGAATGGTCACCGACACCGGATTGCCAATGGCCAGGCCGATGTCCTGGCAAGGCGTGGTCAGCGCGGTGAGGGAAACGCCGGAGCACTCCACCGTGGTCTCGATGGTGGCACCGATGTCCCGTACGAAGGTCACCGTACCCGGCACGCTGTTGGCGCCGCCGGCCTGGGGTGCCGACAGCTGCAGGTCCTCCGGGCGCACCAGCAGCTTGATCGGCGCACCGGCCTGGATGCTGTTGCAGATCGGCGCCTGGATCGCTGCGCCGCCGGGTAGGCCGACTCGCCCGCTGCCCAGGGCAGTGGCCGCAAAGATGTTGCCGGTGCCGATGAAGTCGGCGACGAACTCATTGGCCGGATTGCGGTAGATCTCGATCGGCGTGCCCACCTGCTGCACCCGATGCTCGCCCAGCACCACCACTATGTCGGCCATGGTCATGGCTTCACGCTGGTCGTGGGTGACCATGATGGTGGTGATGTTCAGCCGCTGTTGCAGCTGGCGAATCTCGATCTGCATCGACTCGCGCAGCTTGGCGTCCAGCGCCGACAAGGGTTCATCCAGCAACAGCAGCTTGGGGTGCGAGGCGATGGCGCGGGCGATGGCCACGCGCTGGCGCTGCCCACCGGAAAGCCGAGACACCGGCCGGTCGACCATTTGCTGCAACTGGATCATCTGCAGCAGCTCGGCCACCCTCGCCTGCTGCTCAGCCTTGGGCACATTGCGCAGGCGCAGCGGGTAGGCAATGTTCTCGCCGACCGTCATGTGCGGGAACAACGCCAGTGACTGGAACACCATGCCGAAGTTGCGCTGGTGCGCCGGCGTGTAGCCGATGTCCTGGCCATCCAGGTGGATATGCCCGGAACTCAGGCTCTCCAGGCCGGCGATCATTCGCAGCAGGGTGGTCTTGCCGCAGCCCGAGGGGCCGAGGAAGCACACCAGCTTGCCCTCCGGCAGGTGCAGGTTGACGTCGGTCACGGCGCAAATGGAGCCGTAGCGTTTTTCGACATTTTGCAGAATCAGTCCAGACATGCTTCACCTCGACTCAGAAAGACACGCCGCCATCGCCAACCAGCTTCTCAAGCGCCCAGATCAGGGCGAAGTCGATCAGCACGATCAGCACGGCAAAGGAAAATACGGTGGGATCGAGGGACGACACGGTGCGGCTGTACATCCAGATCGGCACAGTCATCACATCGATGTTGTAGAGGAAGTAGGTAACGGTGAACTCGTTGAACGACACGATGAAGGCCAGCAGCATCCCGGCCAGGATGCCCGAGCGCATCAACGGCACCACCACATCCCGGATCGCTCGCAGCGGCGACGCGCCGAGCATCTGCGCGGCCTCCTCCACTTCGGTGCCGATGGAAACCATGGCCGCCGTGCAATTCTTCACTACGAAGGGCAGCGCGAGGATCACGTGGGCGATCACCAGCCGCGAGGTATCCATGTGGAACGGCAGGCTGTCGAACACCAGCAAAAGAGCCAGCCCCAGTACCACCATGGGGAACACCAGGGGCAGCGACATCAGCTGCAGCGCCACGGCCTTGCCACGGAACTCGCAGCGGGTCAGCGCGTAGGACGCCGGCACCGCGACCAGGGTGGCCAGCACCATGGTCAGGCAGGACACCAGCAGGCTGGTGGTCAGCGCCTGGCCCAGGCTCAGCACATCACTGGCATCAGGCGAGACGAAGGTGCGCCAGGCTGCTTCGTACCATTGCAGGCTGTAGCTCGACGGCGGGAAGTCAAGGTTCGACGCGCCGCTGAAGGACATCACGATCATGGTCAGGATCGGCAGCACCGCCAGCAGCAGGATCACGCCGGAGAGGATCATCGCGAAGCGGCCGGTTTCCCCCGGAAGCGCTGCGTGGGAACGGAACGGATTGCTCATTGCGAAGCCTCCAGCATGCGGCGGCGACGGCCAGTGACGTACTCGGAGAAGGTCATGATTGCCAAGGTGGTGACGATCAGCACCACGCCAGCGGCGGAGGCCGCGGGCCAGTTCATCAGCGGCGCGATCTGGTCATGCACCATCACCGCCAGCATCGGCACGCGCCGCCCACCGAGCAGCAGCGGCACCACGAAGCTGCTGGCGTTGTAAGCGAACACCAGCGTGGCGCCGGTGAAGATGCCCGGCAGGCTCATCGGCAATACCACCTGGCAGAACACCCGCACGCGGCTGGCGCCCAGGGTCGCGGCAGCCTCTTCGTAGGTGCGCGACACGCCGCGCATGGCGCTGGCGATCGGCAGCACCGCCAGCGGGAAAGCCGTCTGCACCAGCCCCATCAACACGCCGGTCTGGTTGTAGAGCAGCATCACCGGCCGGTCGATCAGCCCCAGCCCCATCAGGGCCTGGTTGAGCATGCCAGCCGGACCGAGGATCACCAGCCAGCCGTAGCTTTGCAGCAGCAGGTTCACCAGCAACGGCAGGAGCACCGCGGCCAGGAACACCCGGCGCAGGAAAGGCGACTGCAAACGCGACATGCAATAGCCCACCGGAATCGCCAGGGCCACCGCGATCAGCGCGCTGAACAGCGCCAGGCGCAGGGTCAGCAACAGGGACTTCAGATAGTAGGGCTCAGCCAGTTGGGCATAGCTGGCCAGGCTGAACCCGCTCCACTCGGCCCCCTTATCCCCGATGCTCATGCGCAGCACCAGCAAGCTGGCGGCCACCAGCACGGCCAGAAAGAGCATTGAAGGGGTAAGGAAGAGCCAGGCCCGAACAGTAGGGGAAACCGCCTTCGCCGGAGGCAGCGGTGCCGCGCCGACCGGTTCGGTCAGATCAATGTGTTCCATTTCGCTCATCTCGTCAGAACAGGGAAACCACGCGCCCGGGCGGGCGGCCAAAAGCCACCCGCCCGGCGCGACTCACGGCAGGCGCCGTGGCTGCATCAGGAAGAGAAGATTTCCGTGTAGCGGCGAATCCACTGGTCGTGGACTGTGGCGAGGAAGGCGTTGTCGTGCATGATCGCCTTCTCTGCGATCTGCTCCGGCGTAAGGATGAAGGGGCTCTTGCGCGCCTCGGCGGAGATGATCGCCTTGGAGTTGACCGGACCATTGAAGATGTCTTCGGCCATCTTGCCCTGCACCAGCGGGTCCAGCGAATGGTCGAGGAAAGCGTAAGCCAGGTCGGTATCACCCGGACGGTGCTTGGGCATGACCGAGAGCATCAGGTCGGTGTAGAAGCCTTCCTTCATGCCGAAGGTGGCGCCCAGGCTGTAGGCGGGATCGCGGATCTGCTTGGGGAAGAAGGCCGGGGCGTAGAGGCCGCCCATGTCAAGGGAGTTGGTGCGGAACAGCTCGGCGATCTGGTTGGGGTTCTCCCCCAGGGTCATCACGCGGTCCTTCAGCTCTTCCAGCTTCTTGAAGCCCGGTTCGATGTTATGCACATCACCACCGGCCAGCTTGGCCGCGATGATGATCAGGTCCATGGCCTCGGTCCAGTTCGGCGGCGGCAGGAACAGACGGCCTTCGTAGGTCGGGTCCCAGAGCGCGGCGTAGCTGTCCGGCACGTCCTTCACGGTGCGCGTGTTGTACACCAGGCTGTTGCACCACAGCAGGTAACCGATGCCGTGGCCGTTGGCGCCAGTCTGGTACTGGGCGGGCACATCCTTGAGGTTGGGAATGCGGTTGAGGTCAGGCTTCTCCAGCAGCCCGGCACTGGCCAGGCCTTCGGCACCTACCCCGGCGAGGGTGATGATGTCGTACTGCGGGCGATCACCACCGGCCTTCAGCTTGGCGACCATTTCCGAGGTGCTGCCGGTGCGGTCGGCGATCACCTTGGCGCCGGTCTTGGCCTCGAAGGTGGCCGCGATATTGCGCAATGCCGCAAGCCCGGTGTCGTCCGACCAGGTCAGCAGTCGCAGGGTCTTGCCCTGGAAGCGGGTATCGCTGGCGCTGGCCCGGATGAAGGGCATCGAAAGGGTGGCGGCGGCCACCGAAGCGACACCCACCGTCTTGATGAAATTTCTTCTGCTCAGATCATGCTCGCCCATTGAGGACTCCTCTTGTTCTTGTATGGAGCTGCGGCAGCGAAGTGCCCGGCGCGGTCATCCTGCGGCGCACCGCATAGCGCAACAATCGAAAATTCGTCATCGGAGCCATGTCTTCCATGCATGGCTGGAGAGCAGACATGACAAAGCCGCCCGAGGGCGGCCTTGTTGGGTTTCATGCGGGTCGTTTTGGGGGCGAATTCATTCGCGATGGGGTTCGCAGCGGCCTCTCAACCCACTGTGGGGCAGTGCCTTCGGCCTGATCGGCGATTGAAATCGCCCCTACAGGGGAAGGCACAGCGAATTCATTCGCGATCGAAATCGTTCCCGCAACGAAGGCAGGTGTCAGACCGCCCGCACCACGTGCTTGATTTCCTGGAAGGCGGAGAGCCCCCACGGGCCGAGCTCGCGGCCGATGCTGCTCTGCTTGTAACCACCCCATGCGGTCTGCGGGAAGATCACCTGCGGCGAGTTGATCCACACCATGCCGGCCTGCAGGGCATTGGCCACGCGCTCGGCGGCATCAAGGTCGCGGCTCACCACGCTGGCCACCAGGCCGAACTCGCTATCGTTGGCCAGTTCGATAGCCTCCTCCTCGGTGGCGAAGCTGCGTACGCAGAGCACCGGGCCGAAGATTTCCTCGTTCCACAGGGCGCTGTCTCGCGGTACATCGGCAAACACGGTAGGCCGCAGGAAGTAACCGCGCGCAAGCTCCGCCGGACGCTCGCCACCGCACACCAGGCGCGCACCGGACGCGATGCCGCGCTCGATATGGCCACGCACGCGCTGGTATTGCGCCTGGTTCACCAGGGCACCCATCTCCACATCCTCACTGAAGGGGTCACCCACCTTGGTGGCCTCGGCGCGAGCCTGCACCTGCGCCAGGAAATCCGCCATCAGGGGAGCGGCGACCAGCACGCGGCTGGTAGCCGAGCACATCTGGCCCGCGTTGAAGAAGGCACCGCCACACGCCAATTCCACGGCCAGCTCCAGGTCGGCGTCCTGCAACACCAGCAGCGACGACTTGCCGCCCAGTTCCAGGCTGACGCCCTTCACGGTTTCCGCCGCACGCTGCATCACTTGCACACCCACGGCATTGCTTCCGGTGAAGGACACCTTGGCCACCTTCGGATGGGACGACAGCGGCGCGCCAACCACCAGGCCAGTGCCGCACACAATGTTGAGCACGCCAGCCGGCAGGCCGGCTTCGTGGATGATGCGCGCCAGTTCCAGTTCCGGCAGCGGCGTCACTTCAGAGGGCTTGAGCACCACGGTGCAACCGGCGGCCAGGGCCGGGGCGAGTTTCCAGGCGGTGGTCACCATGGGGAAGTTCCACGGCACGATCAGGCCCACCACGCCATAGGGTTCGCGGCGCAGTCGTGCGGCGAAGTCTTCGGTGGGCAGCTCAACCGGGCGGTCCTGCTGGGCATCAAGACCCTCCGCGAGGCCGGCGTAGTACTCGAAAGTGCCGATCACGTCATCAACATCGATGGCAGCTTCGAAAAGCGGTTTGCCGTTGTTGGCGGACTGCAGCTGAATCAGGGTTTCGCGGCGTTGCCGCACGCCCTCGGCAATACGGCGCAGCACAGCACCGCGCTCGGCACCGCTGCTGCGGGCCCAGGCTGGGAAGGCTTTGCTGGCGGCCTGTACAGCCAGCTCGACACTGGTGGCATCACCGCTGCCGATAGTCGCCAGTGGAGCTTCGGTGGCCGGGTTTATCACCGCCAGTTCGGCGCCACCGGTCAGCCACTGACCATCGATGTAAACGCCTGCGAGGGTTTCGGTGTAGGTCGGGAGAGTGTTCTGCATTGCGTAATTCCGTCGATTCTGGCCGCCGAACCTGCAATCGGCGCGGGTGACAGTGAGCGCCTTGCCGCTGAATGCGCGGCAGCAAGAGCTGGGGCAGGTAGGATGCGTAATTGGACCCGTCGGGCGGCGGCCATGACAAGGCAAAATTCGTCATACTTGCCATGTCCTCACGTCATGGCTGCCCTGATGAAACGCCTCCCACCCCTGCCTGCGCTGCACACCTTCCTGGTCACTGCCCAATGCTGCAACTTCACCCGTGCAGCCGAACTGCTGCACCTCACGCAGGGCGCCGTGAGTCGGCAGATTTCCGGGCTGGAAAGCCATCTGGGTTACCCACTGTTCCAACGCCAGGCGCGCGGGCTCAGCCTCACCACCCAAGGGCGAGAGCTACTGCCGCGCATTCAGCAGGTCTTCATCCTGATCGACGAGGCCGTCGAACAAGTCGGCGCAAAGCGCGAAGCCCTGCAACTCAAGGCCCCCACCTGCGTAATGCGCTGGCTCCTGCCGCGCCTTATGCGCTGGCAGGCAGAGCGCCCGGACGTGCCGGTGGAGCTGACCACCACCGTGCAATATGGCGTGGATTTTCGCCGGGAAGAATTCGACGCCGCGGTGATCTACGGCACCCAGCCCGGCAGCGCCCAGGTCGCCCACCACCTGTTCGATGAACAGCTCACGCCCGTGTGCTCCCAGCAGTTGATGGATGGCCCCATACCACTGGCCAGCACCGCCGACCTGGCGCTGCACACCCTGCTTCACCCCACCCGTGATGACCAGGACTGGAAAACCTGGCTTCTGGCCGCCGGAGCCACCCTCGACAAACTTGGGAGCGGGCACCACTTCGACACCCTCGACCTGGCCCTGTCCGTCGCCACCCAAGGCAATGGCGTAGCCCTGGGCGACTGGGCGCTGATCGGCGAAGACCTCGCTACCGGCCGTCTGGTGGCGCCCTTCGACCTCAAGGTCCCCACCGGCGGCGCCTACTTCATGGTCTACCCCGAGCGCCCGGCGCCCAGCCCGCAGCTGCTCGAACTGGTGGACTGGCTGGTCGCCGAGGCTCAAGCCGGGCAAACATAACAAGGCATGCCAAAGCCGCCGCACCGTAAAAGAGCACATGCCGAGCACCAACGCCCGAACCCATTGGGCGCGTTGACATGAAGCGCCATATCGCTTGCCCGCCCGGCGCAGCACCGGGTGTCCGCCCACTCCAGCCACCCACCAGCCTTACAGGTTTGCTCTTTCCACTAACAATGGGAGGGTTGACCCATAGCTACATTCCCCGGCACCCCGGGAGACGACTTCGCCTTCGCCTGACCGGGGTCCGGCCAACTCCCCCCGGCCCCTCTCCCTCCGTGAGAGGGGCCGGGGGTGGGGGAAGCAACCTGTGGGGGCGAATTCATTCGCCAATCGATCCGCAGGATCGACCTATCCACTCCCCACCCCCGACCAAGCACCTTGAATCAGCCGCCAATTCCGCTAGGCTCTGCCCCCTCAATGTTATGAGGAGTACCCACCATGGCACGCGCCACCGCCCGCCACATCCTGGTTTCCACCGAAGCCAAGTGCAATGAACTCAAAGCTGCTATCGAAGGCGGCGCCGATTTCGCTGAAATCGCCAAACAACACTCCACCTGCCCCTCCAGCCGCGATGGCGGCAACCTCGGCTCCTTCGGCCGTGGCCAGATGGTCAAGGAATTCGACACCGTCGTATTCAGCGCCCCGCTGAACGTCGTGCAAGGCCCGGTGAAAACCCAGTTCGGATATCACCTGCTGGAAGTCACCAGCCGCCAGGACTGATGGTTCCAAGGCGCCGCCATTCGGTGGCGCCCACTCTCTCTCCGCTCTCCCCCGCCCCCCGCATCGTTCTCCTCCTGCCTCGATCAGCAAGTGGCCCGGTCATGTTTCCAGCGGCACGTTCAGTCCTGAACTAACGTAGTTACGCCCGAAAACATTCAAAGGAGTTTCACCATGTCGGAAGACACCAAGGTAAAAGGACCGGCCTCGTACTTCCCCTCCATCGAAAAGAAATACGGACAGCCGATTGCCCACTGGCTGAATCTGCTGGAAACGGTGAACGGAAAGAAGCACATGGAGATGGTGGCCTGGCTCAAGGCTGAACATGGCATGGGCCACGGGCATGCCAATGCGCTGGTTGCGCATTACCTGGCTGCCGCGAAGTAACTTCAGCGAACGAAATTTCCGCGCTTTACGACTTGCTGGCCAGCGGGTGCCGACCAGCAGTTCAGGTATGAGCTCAATACCCCCCGATGTCCGACCCGATGAATATCCCCAGCCTCGGGTCGTAATACTGAATCACGATCCGTGGGCTGCCGTAGTGTTGGTAGTAATAGGGCCGTTCGCCCAGGTAGTAGCCACCGTAGTAGCGGGGGGCGTAGATAACGCGCGGGCCGTGGTTGTGGTAGGCGCGGTGACGGTAGAAGTGTTTGTGGCCATAGCCGTGGCGGTTGCCCTTGAAGTGCTTGCCACCGCCGTGGCCGCCACCATTCCAGGCAAGCAGGGTTTCGCCAGAACTGCTGGGGGTTGGCCAGGGTTGCTGAGCGAGGGCCAGCCCGCTGGCAGCGCAAGCCAAGAAGAAGATGAACGGTTTGAGGATACGCATGGCGAGCCCTCCTGCATGGTCCCCCCACGTTTCACCCCCGCACTCCCAGTATAGTTTTTGACCAGTTTCAATCCGGGCCGGACACTACCTTGCGTCGGCGGACCTGACCCCGGCGACGTACGGTGAAGGCCATTTCCTACAGCCTTTCCTGTGCGCCTAGCCCGCCGTCCTACAGAGAAATTTCCCACAGACATTTAGCCTTGAGCGCCTACAAACGCGCCGCTTAGAGTCCCGCCTCGTCACGGTCAATCCCGTGACCTGGGCGTAGGAACCCGGAACTCAATCAAGACACGGTCGCGACATGGCTGCTGGAACAGGCGTTGAAGCTGTCCAGTACACCTATGGCGGGCCGTGCGAGGAGGCCTCCTGGCCTATCCGGTTCTTGGTTGCCGGTATTCCTACCCTTGCACGGCCCTGCCACCCAACCCGTAGGAAGGTTGCAGGCAGGTAACGACGGCCCAACCAAGGTGCTTGCCATGGATAGCAGATACCCACCTTTTACCCACGCGCACCTCCGCGCCACCTCCCGAATTACCACCTCCGCCCTGGAGGTGCGCCATGCCTGACTTCAAGACCTTTGCTCCTCCCTCCCAGCCCTATTCCGACGTGATGTTCTTCAACGCCGGCGTCAGTCATGCCCACCTGTTCGAAACCGCCCACCAGCGCATGTCCGCAGCGCTGGATCTGTTGCAACTGGTGGAGCAAGCGGAGAACGGCGATTTCGTGCAGCGTGAGGCCGCGCGGTTGTCCTTTGCGGTGGGTTTGTTGCTGGGAGATGCGCGGTCGCTCTACGAGGCTGCGCATGAGCGGGTAATCAAACCGGGCCAGGGAGGCGGCGACGTGAGCCGTACCGCCTACTTTCCGCTGCTTTCCGACTTCAGCGAGCAGGTGCAGGAGGTGAACGCATGTTCGCCTCCGGGGGACTTTCGAGAGTTGGGCTGCTATCGATTGGTGCAAGCCAGCGCAGCCGTCGACAGCCTGCTCGCGGCGCTCACGCCCGAGAGCCGGGCCGATGGAGAGCCCTACCTGCGGTACCTGCAACACCTGCTGCTGGATGCCTACCAGATGATCGAGCTGTCGGCGCAGGTTGCCGAGGAGGACCAGGCATTGCTGGAGGCCCTGCAACGGCCCATCAGTCGTCGTATTCCAGCGACTGAGCATTACCGGGAACTGCCTCTGGCTGGCTGGCGCTGGGAGCATCGGCAGACAGTGTTGGCCGGGATGGCAACAGCCGAAGCCTGTCTTGCGCAGGGCGCGAACGCGACGCCTTGGGCGGCATTGGCGGAGGGACGCAGCCAGTGGCGCGGCGAGCGGGCCAGGGCGGCATTCGAGTTGGGTTTCATGATGCGGATGTATCAGCGGGTCATGGCGTCGAACGCCAACCATCGTGAATGAAACGCAGCACTTGGACGCCACCAGTTGTGAGGCGGGCGGAAAAGTGAGGGGTTTACCGGATTCGGCTTGCACCTACAGCCGAGGCCAGGCCTGAAGGGTCCCGGTCAGGTACAGCCCGCCGAGCATCAGGCAAGTCGCCGAACTGACGATCCAGAAGCGGGCACCGTTGTAGCCGGGTCTGAACCGGGCAATGGCCAGGCCTGCCACCCCGCGCAACAGCAGGACGACAGTGATCGCGAACAATACGAAGCGGGCAGCCGGCAGGGCGGGGAGCATGCCTGCACCGGCCAGTGCGTACAGCGCCCAGATCACGAGCACGAGGGTGATCGCGCCGGTGATCAGGGTCGGCTGCCACCGGCCCTCGCGCGACAGGCGGACCATCCTTTCACCGGCCCCCATGGCGTCGTACCAGGCTGAACCGAAAACGATGCAGCCGAAATGCAGGGCGGCGGCGAGCAAGGTGCCCGCAGCAGCCAACAGCAACCATCCGTTGTCTTCCATATTGAGCCTCCGGAATCGAAGCCTGATGTTGGCGGTGCACCAAGATGGGCGCAATGCGGCGGGAGACCGCAGAAATGCAAGACTAGCTGCTTGGGCGTTTTGGCCATGCAGCCTATGGGAGGCTGCCAACAGGTCGAACGCTCCTCCTACCCACCATTTGGTGTCGACACGAAGCTCAATTTTCCGGGCTGCGAATTGATGGATATCGCGTCGCGCCGCCACATCCTGCCGGCGAACGCAAGTGACAAATAAGCCACCTTGTGACCAATTTGACATCCATCCACATTGGAAATTTCGCCGGTGTCCAGAGGGGTTTCGGGTGCATCGGAAAACACCGGTTTAGAGGCGATCCCTCACTTTTCGTAGGGCTGTTATAACCGTCGCCCGCGCTGCCGCCGGTCGGGGTTTTGATCGTTTTTTGAACAAAAACCGGATGTTGCGATTATTATGCCCCGGCGATCAGGACACGACTTGCCATCAACACCACTGATGGCGCGCCTGACTTCTACATAAATTCGGAACGACTCCACAGTGCATGAGAGTTCATGTACGGGGGATTTTTCGTCCCTGAAAAAGGCCAATGGTAGGCCCTCGTTCGCGGTTAACGGCGAACACTCGAATCCATAATTCCAATGCCGCTGTTGCATCAGTACAGCCGCTCAAATCGTTAGAAAGAGGTAAACCATGGAGCTTTTTCATCTTGTTGCTTCCCTGTTCCAACAGCCGGCAACCATGGAGCTGACTCGCATGGGCGTGGTCTACGCCCACCTCATCGCTTGCTGCGTGGCCATCGGCATGGTGCTGACCAGCGATATCGCCATGATCAAGCAACTGTTCCAGGGCCGTGACTCAACTGCTGCCGACAAAGAACATTTGCATGCGCTGAAGAAGACCGTGCTGCTCGCACTGGCGGCGCTCTGGGTCACCGGTATCGGCATCCTGGCGCTGGATTACTCGCAGAAGGGCGCGATGTACTTCCTCAACCCGAAACTGCAGGCCAAGATCCTGGTCGTCGCGCTGCTGACCCTCAACGGCTGGGTACTGCACAGCGTGGTGATGCCTGCGATGGACAAGGCCGGCAGCCTGCTCAAGCTCGACATCAATGCCCGTAGCCTCGCGCTGTTCTCGGGTGTCGTTTCCGGGGTGTCCTGGTTCTATGGCGCGATGCTGGGTATCGCCCGTCCGCTGAGCTGGAAATACTCCCTGACCGAAATCATGGTCGCCTACCCGGTACTCATCTGCCTCGGCTTCGTCGCGATGAGCCTGCTGGTGAAGTGGGCCGCCAACCGGACCGCCACTCGCGCTCCGGCTGGAATGACCCCCGCGCTCGCTACCTGCTGAGCGTGGGCGGGCAAGGACGCCCGACCTTATTGAAAAAGCCGCAGGGGCCAATCAGGCCCCTGCGGCTTTTTTCTTTTCTTGCCTGAATCCTGGCGACTGAAAATGGCCTCACTTCCAAGCCGATTCGGCCGATGTCTTCAAGGCGTATCGTCGGTCTTGACTTCATCCCAGCTGCTGTCCGGGTCGAAGGTCTTCATGGCTTTGGCAAGTTTTTCGCTCTCGGGGCCCAGGTCCTTCTGAAACACCTGGCCTTCGTGACTGATCATGAAGCTCATCACGCCGCTGTCGCCGTACTGGGCCGGCCAGGCGACCAGGGCGAAGCCGCGGCTCATGGCTTTGCCGAGCATGTAGCCGTAGGCGCCGCCAGGTGCCGAGGGCCCTTGCGCAGTGAGGATGCGGAAGTGATAACCGTGCCAGTCATCTCCTTTGGTCTGGCCGCCGAACAGTGGTCCAAGTGGGCTCTCATCGGTGCCGTCTTCGTCGGCCCAGTAAAGGCCGTCGTGCTTGCCGTCGCTGCTGATGAACCGCTGCGCGTACTCGAGCACACCGTCGCCATTGCGATCGACTTCGGCATAGTCCATCTGCGCGTCGTGATAAGCCTCCGCAGCCTCTATGGCCGACAGCTCGTTGCGACCGATGCGGCGCAGGCGGATTTCCTCACCGCCAGCCTTGGCGTCGAACCTCCAGCCTTCCTTGCCCTGGACAATGGGAATGGGCAGGGTCCAGGGATCGTTGCCGACCACCAGATGCGCGCGCCCCTTGGTGGCGGTGTCGATACTGTGCTTTTCGCGGTAGTGGCGGAGGAAAGCATCAACATCCTTGCGTTCGATGCCTTTGGTGGGGATGTATTCCTGCCAGTTGGCGCCCAGCAACGCGGCCAGGCGGTTTGCGTCGGCCTTCTCGGTGCCAAGGGCAGCGACGAAGGATTCGGCCGCTGCGTCCGGGGTCTTGAAGTACTCGTTGGCGCTGACGCCGAAGGTGCAGGCGACCAGCGACAGCATTGCAAAGATGCGGATTGCACGAATCATGTGCTGTCTCCTTTCAGCGCCGACGGCCACCACCGCCACGGGACGGTGCGTGGGCTGGACGTTGTACCTGGCGGCCTGCGGCCGACTGGTGCGGACGCGAAGCGGAAGCCCGGCTGACCTGCCCCCGGTTTGCCGCTGCGCGCGTCTGCGACGGCTGTCGCGCTCCTGCAAAAGCGTTATTGCGCGGTCCTTGCCGGGCAGAGGCATGTTGCTGCCGTGCCTGCTGCCGCACTTGCTGGTTGTTCTGCGCACGCGGGCGCTGCTGCTGCCGATTTGCATCGGCGCGCTGACGCTGCTGCACGGCACCTTCTGCGCGCTGGCGAGCCTGCGGATCGTTGCGTATGTCACGGGTAGCAGCCTGGGCGCGTTCGCGAGCCTGCTGGTTGGTACGGGCCGGAGCCTCGATGCCACGTTGCTGAAGGCTCTGGCGGGCTTTCTGGCGTTCGGCGGTGCGGTTGGCGTCATAACCACGCAAGGCCTCGCGCTGCTGACTGCCATTCAGGCGCAGGCCGTTCTGTTGTCGATTGATGTTGTCGCGATAAGGCACGCCCTGACGGTTGATGGGGTTGTGGACGAACTTGTTCTGGTTACGGTTGATCTGCCGATTGGAGTTGATGTTGTTGTAGCGGTTGACGTCGATGTCGACATCGCCGCCCCCCCAGTCACAGTCGCCCCAGAGTGAGTTGACAATGCCGACGCCGACGCCGAAGGCCAGGCCAGTCGCCAGGCCGGTGGCGATTGGATAGCCGTAACTGGGCGGCGGCGGATAGTAGGGAGGTGGATAGGACGGATAGGACCAGGTGCCATAGACCACAGTGGGGTTGTAGCTGGGAACGTAGACCACCTGCGGATTGCTGGGCTCGATGACGATTGTCTGGTTGCTCGAGGCAGGCTGCACCACGGTGGTGGTGGAGGTGCTCGGCGCTGGCGCCTCCTGGACGGTGACCTTCTGCTGCTCGTTGGACTCCAGGTTGCCGGCAGCCTGGGCCTGGCGACGCAGGCGCTGGACGGAATCCATCACGTCGTTGGGTTGGGCGAGGAAGGCATCCCCCACCCGTTGCACCCAGGCAGGGTCCTGGCCGAGGGTGGCAAGCACCTGAGGAAAGGCCACGAGCGACTGGACGCTAGGGTCCCATGGCTGGTTGGCCACCTGTTTCACGGCGTCATCACCCTTCGCGTCCGGGTGCGCCTTGGACCAGGCGACCGCATCGGCCACATTGCCCGGATAGGTGGCAGCCATCAGCACCTGAGCCAGCAACGAATCCGGGTAGAGGGCGATCGGCGCCATCATCTGGTCAAGCTCTTCGGTCTTGAACACCGCCTGGGGCGCGGCTGGTTGGGCGGCCGGTGCGGCAGCTTGGGCAGGTGCGGCTTCGGGCGTGGATTCGGGCGCGGCGGAAACACCCGCGCTTGGGCCATCGCCATCTTCAGCGGCGGAGATGCCGGCGTCCGTGGCGGCGAAGGCTGGGGGGAAAGCCAGCAGGGCCAGCAGAACGGCACTGAAACGGGTGCGGTTGGGCATGTTGCGTCTCCCGCAAACGGAGTGGTTGTCCTTGAACCCGGCAAAGGCATGCGCCCTACCGCTGCCGTTTGGAAACGATAGACCAGCCACGGTCGGCAGGCCGGAGAAGCTGACAGAAATGTAATCACCCGCCGTTTTCCGATGTGGCAATACGGCGTGCCGGGTTTCAGTTTCGCCGGCATCGCGCCGGACGGCATGCCCCGTGGGGCAAGAGCATGGGCGACGAGCACATCTGGGGGATGGTGGCCTTCCTCCAGCCATTGCCGCAGCTCGATGCCGACAGCTATCGCCAATTGGTAGCCAGCAGCGACGGGCGGTGGAAGTGGCTAAAGACGAAGGGCATGGGCATGCAGAGGGACATACCCATTAGTGGTAGCGGCACCCCGGGTTCGCAAACAAGTTCGCTCCTACGGGGCAGGACTGCGCCTGCGGTGAGCCCAGAGTCATCCCTCTCCAATTCAGGGGTGAAGAGGCATGCTTGCTTAAGCACCGCGTCCGTTGCCGATGAACGCCTGAACGCGACGCGACGCGACGCGACGCGACGCGAACAGGCTGGGGCGCAGGGCGGGGCCGGGGGTGAGGGAAGTTACCGGCCTGCTTGGTGCCGACGCTTTTCGCGAATGAACTCGCGCCCACCCTCTTACTTCACGCCGATATTCCCGCTCTCCCATCGCGATTCGCCGGTCTCCAGCGCGTTGGCGATGGTGGCGAGCTTGTCGTCCGGCAGGGATTCGGGCAGCGGGTCGACGCCTGCGCTGACGAACAGCTGCGCATAGGCGTTGCGCAGTTCGGCATAGGACAGGTCGCGATTGAGCTGAGCCTGAAGGGTGTTCAGTTCTCCCTGAATCAGGTCCAGCTCGCCGATGCTCTGGGTCTTGTAGCGATTGCGCAGCTGTTCGGCGATCTGCCCGTCCAGCCTGGCCAATTCTTCGCTGGTCTGGAACTGTCGCTGGGCCTCGTGGAAGTTGGCGTTGGCCACATAAAGCTGCGCCAGCACCGCCATGGACATCGCCTGGCGTCGGGCGGCTGCGACGGACTCGCCTGCCTTGGCAACGTCGATAGCGGCCGGGCCGGAGAGGACGTTGAACAGGTTCCAGGTGACCTTCACGCCGTAGTCGGCCCAGCTCTGGTTCACCAGGAAGGAGTTGCTGTCGTAATGGCCGCCAGCGGAGAACTCCAGGCCCGGCAGCAGACGCAACATGGCCTTGCGGGTTTCGGCAGCGCTGATGCGCGCCTGGTAGTCCTGCTCGCGCAGTTCCGGGCGGCTGGCCAGGGCTTCTTCTTCCAGGCGGTTCATATCCACCTTGAGCTCCGGCACCTGATAGTCGTCAGTGGCGGCCAGAGTGAAGTCGGTGTTCAGCGGCAGGTTGATCAGCGCGGCCAGCTCGGTCTTGGCCAGAGACAGCGCGCGGCGCTGCTCTTCCAGCTGTCGGGTGGCTTCGATCAGTGCCCGCTGGTAGCTCATGGCCTGCACCGGGTCGCCGATGCGCTCCGAGCTCATGCGTTGGCTGCTGGCGCGAGCCTCATCGACGCGTGCCATCAGGCTGTCGATCTGTTTCAGCAGGCGGTCGGCCGCCACGGCGCGCCAATAGGCCGAACGCACGTCCTGGATGATGGTGTGGACCACCTTGCGGCGGCGCTCCTGGACGATCAGGCGCTGGTCGGCCTGCTGCTTGGCGCTGACGTAGCTGACGCCGAAGTCGAGCACGTTCCACACCATGGTCAGGTCGGCCACGCCACGGTCGCGGTCCTGGGAGGTGGACGGTTCCAATGACTGGGTGTTGGTCAGCACACTCTGGCTGCTGGAGGCGCTGACGTTGCTGCGCCCAGCGTAGCCGGCTTCCATGGCCATGCGCGGCAGCATGTCGAAGCTGGCCAGATCCACCTGGCGCTTGGCCAGGGCTTCTTCCATCACCTTGAGGCGTGCCTCCAGGTTGTACTTCACCGCGCGGGCCATGGCCTCGTGCAGGGTCAGGGGTCCGCTGAGGGGTTCCTGGTCCTTGAACATGGTGGCCAGGTCCGCGCGAGCGCGCTGTTCGCTGACGCTACGGTCGATGGGCTGGCTGGTCACCGCACAACCGGTGACCGCCAGCGCCAGTACGCTTACGGTGAAAAGCTTCGCTGCTTTGCTCATCCTTGGGCCGCCCCCTAGACACGGCACTTACAGATTTCTAATTCGTTGTTCTTAAGCCTGCGGGCGATCCACCTGGATCTGTCCCAGTGCCATGGCCAGTTCCCTGACCTGACGCTGCTCGTTGTCCTTGATGTCCTGCAACTGCTGGCCGAGCGTGGGCGCCCCGAAGATGCCCTGGCCGCTCCCCCCGGAGCCGCCCTTCCATTGCTTGCCATCAAACAGCTTCATTTCTTCGGAATCCTGCGGCACGTCCTTGTCGAAGAAACTCGACAGGCTGCTGGTGCCGAACACACCGCCATCGCCCCCGCCGAAGCCGAGGAAGCCCGAGCCGGAGCCATCGCCAAAACCGTCGCTGCTGCCGAAGACCTGGGCGATGAAGCTGGGCGCCAGGGCTCCCTGGTTGATGAAGATATTGCCCAGGGTCGGAATGCCACTGCCCAGCGTCGGCTGATCGAACAGCGGCGGCGGAATGAGCGGCGACGTGAACGGCGGCGGTGGCACGTTGGGCTGCACCGGGTCGAACGGTACCGTCGGTTCCGGCGGCACGATGACCGGCGGGTTGTGACGGAACTCCGGATCGCCATCGCTCTGCGGAACGCTGTAGGTCTGCGCCGTCAGCCCGCTGAGCATGGCGTTGCCTGCGGTATCGGTGATCAGCGTGCCGGTGGTGTTCAGGCCGAGGCTGAGAGTGCCAGCACCTGCGACGTTGCTGACCGTGACCAGGAAAGTACGGCTATCCACCTGCACCAGCGATTGCAGGGTGCCGGTGACATTGCCGGTGGTCACCAGGTTGAAGTCGCCGATGTCGATGCCGCTAACGTTCTCGTCGAAGGTCACGGTGTACTGCACGCTGCCGGGTGTGGGCAGCGGCGTGACTGTCGCGCTGGCATTCGGCGCCGTGGTATCGACGATCACACCGCTGGTGTTGCCGACGCCGTTCAGCGTCAGGTTCATCGAGTTGCCGATGGCATCGCGCAGGGTCGCACCGTTGGCCACCAGGCCAGTGACGGCAATGCCGTTGGCATCGTTGTCGCCGGCGCGAACCGTGTACTGGAACACCAGCGTGTTGCTACCCGAGCCCGCCACGTAATCGGCGAAGACCGTAGTGCCGCCCATGTCGATGGCCAGGCGCGGAACGCCGTTGACGATCACCGCTTCGCTGGCGTTGACCACGAAAGTCAGGGTGTCACCGGCGTTGTAGGACACGCCGACCGGCACGCTGACACCGGTGACGGTGGGCACATCGCGGTCGACGCTGTACACAGCGCCGACCAGGCCGCCGCCGACGGCGTTGCCGGCAACGTCGACGATGCCGGTACCGAAACCGTTGAGGTTGAGCCCCAGGGTACCGGTGCCACTCACGCCGCTGACAGTGAGCTGATAGGTGCGGGCGTCGATCTGCACCAGGCCGGTCAGGCTGCCGCCTGCGCTGCCGGTGGTCACCAGGGTGAAGTCGCCGAGGTCCACACCGCTGACGTCTTCGCTGAAGGTCACGGTGTAGCGCACGCTGCCGGCATTGGTCGGCGACGGATCGACGCTGACGATGCCGCTCGGGTTGGGTGCAACGGTGTCGACGATCACGCCACTGGTGTCGCCAACGCTGTTCAGCGTCAGCGTCATGGCGTTGCCAGCGGCGTCCAGCAGGCTGCCGCCATTGCTGGCCAGACCGGTCACGGCGATGCCGTTGGCGTCGTTGTCGCCCGCCTGGATGGTGTACTGGAACACCAGGGTGCTGGTACCGGAACCGGCCACGTAGTTGGCGAAGACCGTGGTACCGCCCATGTCGATGGCCAGGCGCGGAACGCCATTGACGATCACCGCTTCGCTGGCGTTGACCACGAAGGTCAGGGTATCGCCAGCGTTGTAGGGAATGCCCACCGGCACGCTGACGCTGCCCACCACCGGCACTACGGCATCCACCCGCACACCCGTGGTGCTGGCGACATTGTTGAGGGTGGTGTTGGCGTCATTGCCCACGCCATCGCGCAGGGTGCCGCCGTTGGCCTGGATGGCGCCGCCGACGCTGATGCCATTGGTATCCAGCTGGCCGCTGCTGACGGTCAGGCGGAACACCAGGGCGGAGGTGCCGGAACCGCTGAGGTAGTTGGCGAAGACCGTACCCCCGCCGTCCAGGGTGATGGCGATGCGCGGCGTGCCGCCAATGGTGTCAACGATCACCGCTTCGCTGAGGTTGACGGTGAAGTCGAGGTTCTGCCCCGCCACATAGGTGCCGTTGGCCGGCACGCTGACGCTGGTGACTTGCGGCGCCACACCGTCGATGACGATGCCGTGCTGCCCGGCGATGGAATCGGCGCCGCCAGTGGTCGGCAGCGTCAGGATGGCGGTGGCGTTACCGGCATTGCGGATGCTGCCACCGTTCAGCGCCAGGGCGCCGGTGGACTGGTAGTCCAGGTCAGCGCTGAGGTCACCCGCCTGCACGGTGTAGCTGAAGGTCAGGGTGTTGCTGCCCGAGCCGGAAACGTAAGTGGCGGCGCGGTCCAGCAGGCCGGTTTCCAACAGCAGCGAGGGCACGCCGCCGGACGTATCGACGATCACCGTCTGGTCGAAGCTGATGGTGACGGTAATGACGTCGCCTACCTTGTAGCCGCCATCCGGGTTGCTGACGCCGATGTCGGTGATCACCGGGTTGATCGGGTTGACGGTGATGGCGAGGGTGTCGGTGTCGGCCTGGGCCCCGCCGCTGCCTATGCCCCCCAGGTCGCTGGTGCTGATCTGGATACTGGCCGGCCCGTTGTAGCCGGTGGTTGGGCTGAAGGTCAGGCCGTTCAGGGCGTTGTTGATATCCGCCAATGTGCCGGTGAAGGTCATGCTGCCGTCGGCGGTACCGTCGCCGTTGCTGAAGCTGAGACCACTGATACCGCTCAAGGAAATCAGGCCGTTGGTCGCAGTCAGGGTGACCTGCAGGGTGCTACCTCCGACGTCCACATCGCTGATGCTGATCAGGTTGCCATTACCCGCGCTGAACACCAGGTTCGCATCCTGGTTGACGCCCTGCCCCACCGGCAGGCTGTTGACCGGTGCATCGTTAACCGCACTTACCGCCAGGGTGACGGTGGTGCTGCTGGCTTCCGAGGTGCCGGTGCCGGAGTTGCCTGGATCGGTACCCGTATTGCCGCCATCGTCGATGCCAATGGTCAGGGTCACGTTGGCCGTGGCATTGGCTGCGGCGGTGAAGCTCACGCCATTGGCTGCGATGAAGGCATTGATATCGCTGATGCTGCCCACGAGGGTCAGGGTACCGGTGCCGGAACCGGCCACGGTCACACCGCTGCCGCTGATGGCGCCCAGGCTGCCGCTGGCCACGCTGAAGGTCACGGTGAGGCTGCCAGTGCTGGCATCCACGTCGCTGAAGGAGATGCCGGTCAGGGCCTGGGCAACATCTTCGGTGACGCCGATGGAGCCCGGTGCAGTGATGACCGGCGCATCGTTGACCGCCACCACGTTCACGGTGGCCGCAATCGCGAGGCTGCTGGTATCCACCCCGCCATTGCTGGTGCCGCCGTCGTCGCGAATGCTGGTCAGGGTGACCACGCGGCTGCCGGCAGCAGGCGCTTCGCTGCTATTGCGATAGGTCATGCCATCGATCACGCCTTGGGCACTTGCAGTGCTCAGACCGGCATGGGTCAGGGTGATGGTAGCGGTGCCGCCCACCAGACTGACGCTGTAGCCGATGCCATTACTGGCGGTCGTGCCACTGGCGCCGTTGACCAGTAGGACGTCGGTACCGTCGATGCTCAGGATCTCGCTGGCGCCATTGGCGAGGTTGCTGACGGTCAGGGTAAGGCCGGTGATGCTCTGGCCCGCTTCGACCGTGCCGATGCTGATGCCGCTGAACAGATCGACGGCGGCGCCATTCTCGGTATAGGTGGGGTTGCCACCGGTGGCGGTGGCGGTTGGTGCGTTGTTGACCGCCACCAGGTTGACCAGCGTACTGCCGACAGCAGTGGCGCCCAGTTCATCGGCGAAGGTCCAGCTCAGGGCGACGCTGGCGACCGGGTCGTTGGAGCTGTTGGCATAGGTCAGTTGCTGGAGGATGTGGTTCACGTCCGCCGTGGTCGGAATCTGGCCGCTCGCGTCGGTGAAGGTCAGGGTCAGTTGGCCGCTCGTGCTGGTGTCGAAGCTGCCGATCACCTGGCCGTTCTTGACCAGGTTGCTGCCCACCAGGGTGATGCCGTTGCCATCGAGGAAGCCGAACAGGTCGCTGGCATTGGCGCCGCCATTGCGCACCACGACCAGGGAGGCACCGTCGTAGTTGCCGCTGCCACCGTTGAGCAGGTCCAGGTCCGCATCGGACAGGCTGGCATCGGCATCGATCACGATGGCCGCACCACCCTCGGTGTAGCTGCCGCCACCATTGACGTTGCCCAGCACCGGCGGTGCATTGGCTTCCACTGCACCGATATCGACTGCGCTGCCAGTGGCCCGCACGTTGCCTATGGCGTCGATCGGCAGCACCTCGGTGGTATTGCCATCGTCATCCAGGTCGTAGGTGTCGAGCGGCAGGCCGGCATTGCTGCCAGCGTCGAGCAATGCACTGCCCGCCTGGGGCTTGTGGGTCTGCACCGATCCGCCGTTATTGGCCAGGTTACCCAGCAGCAGGTTGGCGGCGCCCTGGTTGTTCAGTACACCGCTGGCAGTGGTGATGCTGACGTTGCTGCCGAAGTAGCTGTTGGTGGCGGTCTCGACTGTCGAGGCCACGTCGTCTGCGATACCGCCCGTAGCCAGCGGCGAACCGCCAATTGCCGCGGCGGCACCGGCACCGGAGGTGTTGCCGGCGACCACGGTGTTGACCAGCGTGTCGGTGCCATTGGCATGAATACCGCCACCGCTGCCGGACGCGGCGTTGCCGACCACTGTGGTGTTGTAAATGAAGGACGTACCGCTGGTGACACGGATACCTCCCCCCAGCGAGCCGGCGCCAAGGGCGGCGTTGCCGCTGAAGGTGCTGTTGATGATCGTCAAACCGCCAGTACCCCCGAACTGGAGGCCGCCGCCGTGGGCGCCAGCGCCGGTGGTGGTGTTGCCGGTGACGGTGCTGTTGAGCATCGTCAGCGTGCCGCCAGCCCCCACCACACGAATACCGCCGCCGAACGTATTGCTGGTATTGCCACTGACGGTGCTGTTGACCATCGTCAGGTTCGCGCTACTCCCAAAGATGCCGCCACCGCCGAGGCCACTATCCGAGCTGTTGCTGACTACCGAATCACGAAGGGTCACGCTGGAGCCGAAGCCGATATTGAGACCAGCGCCGCCCCCGCCCGTATTGCCCTGTGTCAGCACCAGGCCGGAAATCTCGACGCCGGCGAGGCTGTTACCGACTTGCATCACCCGACTGGCGCCGTTGGCGGAGAGGGTCACGTCGGCGACGCCGTCATCGTTCAGGTCACCGTCCAGGCGCAGGTTGCTGTAGTTGATGTCGAGCTGGCTGCCGCCAAGGACGATAGTGCCGCCTTGGTTGCCGGCCAGCGCGCCATTCAGGTCGAAGGTAATGGTGTCGCCCGCGCGCGCCCAGAACAGCGCTTCGCGAATGCTCAGGCCACCGCCGTCAGCCTGATCGGCCGCCATGTTGCTGGACGCGGTCTGGTCGTCACCGGAATCCAGGTTGGACGTCACCAGCAGGGTGCTGTTGTTCACGGTCACGGCGACGCTGTCGCTGTCGATGTTGCCGGCGGCATCGGTGGACTGGATGCTGATGCTGGTAGCACCGGCCGCTGCCGGGGTGTAGACCAGTCCCTCCAGCGCTGTGTTGATATCTGCTGCCGTGCCGCTGATGGTCACGGCGCCGGTGCCATTGTTGCTGATGATCGCGCCGCCACCGGTGGTGGCACTGAGGGTGCCGCTGGCCACCGAAACGACGGTGGTCAGGTTGCCACCCTCGGTCACGGTCAGGGCATTGCCGTTACCGCTGCTGAACACGATCGGAGTCACGGTGTTGGTGACCTGCGCGCCCGGCACTGCGTTCAACGGAGCCTGGGTATCGACGGCATAGTTGTTGGAGTCGGTGCTGCCGGTGCCGATATTGCCAGCGACGTCGATCACACCGGTGTTGTCCAGGCTGATGAGATTGCCGCTGTCTTCGACGTTGGCGCTCGGGGTCAGGGTGGCAGTCCAGGTGGTGCCGCCATCCGCCGAACTCAGGTTGCTCAGGCTGCCATTGGCGACGGTGAAATCGGCCAGATCCAGCCCCGTCACCGCTTCGTTGAAGGTGATGGTGACGGTGGTGGTTTCTCCAACGATCAGCGAGGTGTCGGCCACCACGATGGTCGCGGTAGGACGCAGGGTATCAATGGCGTAGTTGTTGGAATCGGTGGTGCCGGAACCCGTGTTGCCGGCCTGATCGGTGTAGCCGGTGTTGTCCAAGTTGACCAGGTTGCCAGCGTCTTCGACATCGGCCGTCGGCGTCAGGGTGGCGGTCCAGGTGACGCCGCCATTGGACGAACTCAGGCTGCTGAGCGTGCCATTGGCGACAGTGAAGTCGGCGGTGGTGAGGCCCGTCACCGCCTCGCTGAAGGTAATGGTGACGGTGCTGGTTTCGCCTGCGTTCAGTGCGGTGTCGGCCACCACGATGGTGGCTGTTGGGCGCTGAGTGTCGATGGCGTAGTTGTTGGAATCTGTGGTGCCGGCACCGGCGTTGCCAGCCTGATCGGTGTAGCCGGTGTTGTTCAGGGTGATCACGTTGCCGGCGTCCTGGACATTGCTATCCGGCGTCAGGGTGGCGGTCCAGGTGATGCCGCCGTCCGAGGTGCTGAGGTTGCTGAGTGCGCCGTTGGCCACGGTGAAGTCGGCGGTGGTGAGGCCCGTCACCGCCTCACTGAAGATGATGGTGACGGTGCTGGTTTCGCCAGCCCTCAGTGCTGTGTCGGCAACCACGATGCTGACGGTAGCCGGCGCGACGGTCTCGACCACCGCGACCGTTACATCGGCATTGCTGGACGTGGCGCCATCGCCGTCATTGACGGTGATGCGGACCGTACGGTCGGCCTGGCCGATGCCGTTGGTGGCGTTGGTGTTGTTGTAGTTGAGGTTGCGAATCAACGCCTGGACGGCCACTGCATCGGCCGAGCTGTTCAGGCTGATGACCAGATCTGCCCCGGCGCTGCCGCCGGTGAAGCTGCCGATGATGGTCCCCTGGTACGTCACGTTGCTGCCGGAGACGCCGATCTGCCCCGCGCCGGTGCCCTGGTTGCGAATGCCGAGCACATCCTCGCCGGCTACGCCGTTGGTGACGATGGACACGGTGACGTTGCCGCCATCGAAATCGGGTGAATCGGAGTCAGTGACGGTGGCGTTGCTGCCGCCGTCGAGCACGACAGTGCCACTGCCCTGGGTGAAGGTGACGCTGTCGCCGTTGAGGCTGCCGACAACAGGCGCTGCGTTGATCGGCGCCGTCAAGGTGAAGTCGTTCCCGGTGCCGCCGATGTAGCTGGCGGTCAGTACCGTGCTATTGCCACCCGCGGTGGTGGTAGCGCCCTCGGCCAAGCCGCTGAAGGTACCGGTGACGGCATCGGCGGCATCGTTGGCGATGATGGTGTAGGTGTCGCCGTTGCCAGGTGCATAGCCGTGATTGACAGCCAAGGTCGCGCCGGAAACGTCCACTGCGCCAGTGACCACCAGTTGATCGAAGCCGGTACCGGCAGTGGTGCCGTTGATATCCACTGCCAGGGTGCTGCCGGTGGCCATGCCCAGGTTGCCGTTGATGGTCAGCGCGCCTGTGCCGGAATTGCCGGGAGACAGAATGCCGCCGCTCTGGATGGTCACGGCGCCGCCCAGGGTGCCGCTGCCGGCCAGGGTTCCACCGCTGGCTACGGTGGTGGCGCTGGTGGTGCTGCCATTCACGGCAAGCGTGCCCGCCGACACCGTCGTGGCACCGGTGTAGTTATTGGTTCCCGACAGGGTCAGTGTGCCGGTGCCCGTTTTGGTCAGGCCGCCCGAGCCGCTGATGGCGCCGGAGAGGGTGGCCGCCGCGCTGGACGCCAGGCTGGCCGTACCGGCCAGGCCGATGGCGTTGTCGATCGTGGTGTTGCCCGTGATGCTCAGCGTGGTCCCGCCGAGCAGGCTCACGGCGCCGCTGCCCAGGTTCTGGTCACCGGTAATGCTCAGGGTGCCGGCTCTCACTTCGGTAGTGCCGGTGTAAGTGTTTGTGCCACTGAGCGTCAGGGTGCCCGCCCCGAACTTGCTGAAATTGTCACCGCCGCTGATCACACCCGACAGGGTGACCGCGCTGGTGTTGGTGAACGAGATATTGTCCCCCAGGACAATGTTGTTATCGATGGTGGTCGCACCGGTCACCGTCAGCGCCCCGCCGCTGTTCAGGTTCACCACACCACTGCCCAGGTTGGCATCACCGGCAACACTCAGGGTGCCCAAACTCACCGTTGTGGAGCCCAGGTAGCTGTTGGTTCCCGACAGAGTCAGCGTACCGGCGCCTGATTTGTTCAAGTCGCCGCCACCACTGATGGCGCCAGACAGCGTTGCCGCTCCGCTGTTGTTGATGGTGGCGAAGCCATTGAGCGTGATGGCGTTGTCGATGGTAGTGGGGGCCGTGACCGCTAGCGTGGCGATGTTGTTCAGGACGACGCCGCCGCTTCCCAGATTGCCATCGCCACTGATAGACAGAGTGCCCCCATTGACCGTGGTCGTCCCGGCGTAGTTGTTGCTACCGCTGAGCCGCAGGATGGCCGCCGCGGTTTTGGTCAAGCTGCCGGAACCGGAAATCACGCCGCTGAAGTCGGCAATATTGGCGCCGCCGCCACCGCCGACGCTGATCGTGCCGCCGCCCGCCCCCAAGGTGACCGCGTTGGCGACCGTGGTGGTCGTCCCTGCCGCGCCCGTCACAGTCATGGCCAGGGTGCCGCCGTCCAGGGTCAGGCTCCCACTCGACAAGCGCGAGCCGGTATCGGCATTGAGGGTACCGCCGGTTACCGACATGGCACCGGACCAACCACCGTTATTGCTGGTGGAGCCAAGCACCAGCGTGCCCGCGCCGGCCTTGGCCAACGCGCCAGTGCCTGCCAGGGTGCTGTTGAGAGTGACGCTGCCACTGGCGTTGGTGAAACCTGTGGTGGTGCCGCCGCCCAGGGTGATGGTGCTGCCAGTGATGATCAGGCCGGTGGCCGAATCGCCATTGAAGCTCAGGCTCTCGCCCAGGCTCAGGCCACTGCCAAGCGTGATGGTCTGGCCCGCCACGCCGCTACCGAGAATGATGGTCTGCGTACCCGTTGCATCAGCTGCCGCAATGGCTACCGCCTCACGCAGGCCCACGCCATCGCTGGCGCCGATGGTGGCGGTATCACTGGTGTTGGTGACGTAGATAGTGTCGCTGGTGACCGTGACGTTCGCCGTGGCGGTGGAGGCGCCATCGCTCAGGGCGAACTGGACGGTCGCGTCGCCGGCCGGCGTATCGCTTCGGTAGGTGACGCGCTGGGCCACATTATTGATCAGGGCGGTCGTGGCAGTGGTGCCGCTGCTGGTGAAGGTGATCGTCAGCACGCCGCCAGCGGAGGTGAAGGTGGCGAAGGTCTGGCCACCCGACTGCAAGTTGCTGCCGCTGACCGTGAACAACGCACCCGCAGTGTTGAAGTCGAAGGTATCCGTAGTAACGGCTGTACCCGAGCGCTGCACAGTCAGGCTCCCGCCCGCCCAGTTGCCGTTGCCGCTATTGAGCGCGCCCTTCTCGATATCGCTGAATGCAGCGTCGCTGCCCGAATCCAGCGTGACCGTGCTGCCGACTCCTGCCCAGGCGACACTGTCACCGTTGACGTTGCTGATGCCAGGAGCCGAGTCGATCACGATGTTCTTGTTGGCGCCCAGCGAGCCGGCAGCGCCCGGTGACGCCAGGGTCAGGGTGGCATTGTTGGCGGCGGCATCACGAATGGTGCCGCCATTGAGGGCCAGGGCGCCGGTGCTGAGATAGTCCAGGTCGGTGTTGGTATCGCCCGCCTGTACCGTGTAGTTGAAGGTCAGGGTGTTGGACCCGGAGCCGCTGCTGTAGTTGATGACCCGATCGATGGCGCCAGTTTCCAGGGTGAGCCGGGGCGTACCGGAGACCGTGACCACCTCGCTGAAGGTCACGGTGATAGAGATCACGTCTCCCGCTTTGTAAGTACCATTGGCCGTACTGGAACTGACGGACGTCACCGTTGGCGGCGTGGTATCGGGGATAACAGCGTCGCTGAAATCGATGTCGTCGATGTCGACGTCGAGGTCAGCTCCGGTGATCCTGACTTCGTCGATGTACTCCCAATTGCTGTCGCCGCTGACATTGAAGGTCGCGGTGCCCGACGATACATCGACGACTTTGGTATCGATCAGCAGACCATTGCGATAGGCGCTGATGGTGAACGAGTTGTCCGTGCCAAAACCTCGGTCCACGACAAAACCGTTCAGTTTGAATTCCGACCCATCCTGGGTCTTGAATCCGACTTCCGTAGAGGTGTTGGGGCCCGTGCTCCTGTATGCGAGGACATGGTCTGCGCCGCCCGCGATGAAACCGTTATTGACGATCGAAATGTGAATGCTGTCGTTATTGAAGTAGGTGACCCCGCCGATCGTGACGCTGTTGCTCCCCTGGCCCGCGAGAGGAAGCGCGTCGAAATTCTGGTCCGCGGGCGTCGCCAGCAACCCGTTGTAGGTCTCCAGACCAAGCAGCGCGCTGGCTTCGACAGTGCCCTGGCTTCGCTCCAGGGTCCAATCACCGCCCAATCCGGCCGCGCCCGTCATATTGTCCGAGGCGGCGACATCCGCGCCAGTTGAGCTGGCCAGGGTCTGGACAAAATCGATGCCCGCGCCGCCATCTCCCACTCGGCAGCCATAGACCAGGATGTCGCCATCCTGGTCGAGGGATTGGCCAATGGCATCGAGCAACTCGCTACGAGCGGCCAAATCGCCACTGTCCAGCCAGTCGTTACCCAGCTGGATCTTGCCCACATCACCGTGACTTAGGATGTGAATGGCATCGATGCCGCTGCGACCGTCGAGGTAGTCAGCAATCTGCTGCAGCCCGTCCTTGTTCGCATCCAGCACCACGACTTCGGTGCCCGGTTTCAGGCCGCTGACGAGCTGCTGGTAATTCCTGACATTGCTGTCGACGAAGACCACTTCCTGGCGATTGTCGGAGGTGCCCGACGGCGTCGCGGCCAGGTTCTCGCCAGCGCTGTCGTGCTGGGTGGCATCCGCCTGGGAACCCTGGTCACTGGAGGCATCGGCAGCAGGTGCAGCATCCGCCGCTTCCACCGCTTCCACCGCGGTAGCAGCGACTGCGCCGTCGAACATCATTCGGGCTTCGAGCGCCAAGGCAAGCGCCGAGCGAGCCGGCTGAGCGGCCACTTGCTCGCGAGCAGTCTTCTTCCGCCACATGGAACACCTCCTACTGCCATTCAACTAGGGGGGAAGACGAGCCTCGCCTTCCCCCCTGTACTGTTACAACTCCAGCAAGCCGCCTGGGCGGGCCGGGGTCAGTTGCGCGACGGGAAGATGCCCTCGAGCGCGATTACGAAATTGGTGCCCAGGAACGGGTTGCGGATCGCCAGGGGCTGGCTGCCGCCGCTGATGCCGATGTTGATGCCCGGCATGTCGCCCAGCACGCTGACATTGAACGGTGCCAGGGTGGTATCCGGGGTACCGGTGGCGTACAGGCTGCCAGCACGGCCGGCAGCCGCGATCGGGCCCAGGACAGTGGTCGGCCCTGGATTGGCCTGGGTGGTGCCGGTGGTCGCAGCAGGAATGGAGGCCTGACCGGACGCACTGATGGAGTTGCTGACGGGCGTCGCGGTGTGGGTGTGGGCCGGCATCTGGTTGGAGAGAATGGTCACGTTCTCCGTCCCGCTCACTTCACCGATGTCGATCGGGCTCAAGCCTGGGCCCTGCCCCTGCCCCACCGGGCTGCGGCCGCGATAGTCCGGCAGGCCGAAGGTGACCTGGCCATTGCCGCCGTACAGTGTGCCGAGCAGCGAGAACAGGGCGGAGTTCTGCGCGATGGACATCACTTGGCCCTGGCATAAGGCCCACCCACGGGGGGCGAAGTTGAAGCCGACCATACGGATTTCGCCGAGGAAGGGATCACTCATTGCTGTTGCTCCTTGTTGATGCCGCCCAGGCGGCAGGGTGCGCATCGATGCGCGGACAACTCTTTGATCCGGACTGCCCTACAGGGCCTTGCGGCAGTGGAACACTGCCTGCAACAAATGGTGTTCACCGTCCTCGTCCGGCCCGATGGGACTCAGCATCACCGTCCATTCGGCATTGCTGGGGCTACGCAACCGATAGCTGTGTTGTGGCATCTGGATGCCCACCGGCTGCGCGAAGATGGCGCTGTAGCATTCATGGCGCGAGTTCATCGCCTGGCCCTCGCTGACCTCGATCAGCGTCACGGCGACGCCTTCGCCGCTCTCCCAGCTCAGCTGCCATGGCTGATGAAGCTGCTGTTCGAAATCCTGGCGAGTCGGGATCAGGCTCATGCGGAAGCTTCCTGTGCGAGTGAGGTCCTGGCGCTGCGCTGCATCTGCAGATACACGCGGTTATTGCCCGTGACGACGAAGCCGAAACGGCTGTACAGACGCGTGGCCGGGTTACCAGGCTCAACGAAAAGGCGGATCGCCTTGCCGGTCTCATCCGCCTCTTTGGTCAGGGCCTGTAGATAGCGCGTGCCGATACCTTGCCCGCGCCAGTCGGGCAAAAGGGCGATATCGATCAGATTGAGAGTGTTCGGTCCACGGAAGACGTACAGCCGGCCGATGGCCTGACTCCGATGGCAGATCAGCGAGAACTGCGCATCGTGGTAGTGCTCCTGGTAATAACGGTGCTGGGCGTCGAATTGCTGGGCGAGGAAGGCATCGATGGCGGGCTGGCTCCATCCAGTGGAGGCCATTTCATCGGCACGGGTCGTCGAGTAAAGCTCCCGCAGGAACGCCATGTCGGCATTCGCTATGGGGCGAAGATTCAACTCCAGAGTTGGCATGAGACCGTGCGTCCTTGCTGACTGCCCCCAGCAGGGCAAGCCGGCATCCTGTTATTTTGCTATCACGCGAGATCAACGTCGGAAGAGTATCTCAAGGTGCAGGCCACTAGCCACCGTTTAGTTAATAATCAATAGGACTAATTTCTAACCTCTGTATGAAGTGTCTGCTCTATACACCGAATACGCTCCAATCCTTCGTATGAATCCCCCGACCATCGCTCTACAGCCGCGCGCACGTCGTCGCTGGCCTCTTCACGCTTGCGCTGACTGTCAGCGGTGAACCACATGGCCGGCTGCTTGGCATCGAAGGCCGCGATATCCCGCAGCTTCGGCGTATCGGCTTCGCCGAGGCAAAACACGGGAGCCAGGCGGTCCCAGAGCGCGTCAGGCAGCTCGTTGTAGTTCACCGGAATGCCTCCCTGGGCTCGGCACAGCTCGAGCCCTTGCTCGAGAATGCGTCCGATCGTGCGGCTGGTGTATTCCAGGGGCGACATGGCCGCGATGTCCTCCCCGGCGAAATCCAGAGCTGACGGCCCGAGCAGCCCCGGCACCCGATGCATGCCGGGCTGGCGCAGTTGGGAAACGACGATTTCCAGCGGATCGCGGTACAGAAAGATGCGCGGCGTATTCGGGTAAAGGTCCCGTAGCAGCGGCGCTTCGAACACGTTCCAGGCATCCAGCTTGACCATCAGACGCTGCTCGCCCCCGCAACGCCGCTGGCCATAGGCCGACATCAGCGCTGCGATCCATGCTGGCTGCTGCGACGAAGCCGCAGGATCGTGGAAATGCGCGCGCAACAGGCTATCCAGCGGCGGCGGTTCGGACAGCACGACATGCCGCTCAAGGCTCGCCAGCATCTGGGCCATCAGGGTCGAGCCGCAGCGGGAGGCATGAAAGATCAGGGCACTCGGCGCAAATCCCGGACTGGAGATTTGCCAGTCCAGCAGCACATCCAGTCCTGTTTCGCGGCGGAATGCCTGGTTGAAAGGCAACCGCAAAGCCAGGTCAACGTCGTCACGAAAGAAAGGCCGAGTAAGCCGCTGCTCGCCGAACCAGCACCAGTCCAGGCGCCACTCGCCGTCGCGTTGCCAGGCGCGGACCGGCAGCCAGCCGTGAAGATCACCGTGTGAATTCATGCTTTCCATTGCTCACTCCACGCCTGCTTGCCCAGGCGCATGGCGGCACGGACGTCCGCCTCGGAAAAATGCAGGCCGCACGCGGCGGCCAGTTCGACGGTTTCCCGCAAGAAGTCGCGAACCTCGGTCAACGACCGCAGTCGCTGGGCAAGGCTCGCGTCCTGCTCCACCAACTGGCGGAATCGTGCAAAGTCCTGCCCCGCCCTACCCTGTTGCAGCGTGGGAGTGGTGGGCAGCCCCTGGTCGATGGCAGCAACCATCCAGTCATTGGGCTGGCAGTCCAGCACCATATGGATGCGCTCCCCTGGCCCCGGGTTATCCACCCGATGCGGGCGTGACAGGTCAAGAAACCAGCACTCGCCAGGCTGCATGGGCACCTGCAGGCCATCGACGAGGAACTCCACGCCGACCGGGCTCAGCAAGGGGACGTGCAGGCGCACGTCACTGCCTGGCTGGCCCAGATCCAGGTCGCGATGCTCATGGATGCGCGACCCCGGTCCCAGGCGAAGCAGGCGCGCGCTGCGCACTGTGGTGTGGAAGGTGCCGAGCAGTTCATTCCAGGCCAACTCGCGCTGCCACCAGGCGCTGCGGACGGGTGAGCCCAGACCTGGCGCCAACGGCAGGGGCGAATCCTCGGGGGTAATCAGTGCGACGCCACTCCAGTCGCCTTCGTAGTAACCGGTATTGAAGTGGCTCTGCCACGCGTCAGACTCGATGCGCGCCAGGGCTTCCAGCAGCGGGGCCAGTTCGAACCTCAGCGGCAGGCGCGAGCAAATTGGCAATGGGGGGATTGGCATGGAACCGTCCTTGCTCCTTGGAAATCAGAAACCGCTTTCCCTCACACCCAGCGCCGCCAGCCTTCTCCAGGCGAAGCCCAGCAGGGACTGGCCCTCCCCATCCAGCACCACGACGCCACGCAGGGGTTGTGCCGGATGGATGGAATCGTCCAGCAGGCTGAGGCGCACACCGTACTGGGCCTGCACTGGCTCCGCCCGGTGCTGGGCGTCGCGGCGCACGGCAATGGGGCCGTGGTGATCGGAACTCAGGGCTTCCAGTTCCAGATAGGCCACGCCCGTGGCATCCACCTCGTCCAGGCGCACCGACAACGCCGGCCGCGCCGGATCGTCGGCGATGAAGCGGCCTTCGGCACCGACCTGTACCCGCCAGAGTTCTTCTTCGGCCAGATATCCGCGCAGACGCAGGCCCGCTTCAACCACGCGCGCCATGGGTTCACGTGGGCTGAGCCAGCGACCTGGCGTGAGGTCCGGCAGCAGGTCGCGCACCACGCCAGTCTGGGGCGCACGCAATTGCAGGCGTTCGCGCTGCGCGGCCAGCCCGCGGTATTCGGCCACCGCTTCAGCCAAGCGCTGCTCAAGAATGCCGGCATCCGCGGCCGTCTCGCTGCGTCCCGCCTGGCGGCGCAGTTGCAACTGGAGAATCTCGATCTCGCGGCGGACGATCGCCTGGCGGGAGTCCAGGTCTGGGGACTCCAGTTCAAGCAGGAGGTCGCCCTGCTCCACCGCCTGACCATCCTCCACATGCAGCGCCTTCAGCCGCGCCGCCACGGGGGCGTGCAGGGCGGTTGCCCGCGAGGCCTCCAGCAACGCCGGAACCTCCACCGAACTGCGCCAAGGCAACGCCAGCAGGATCAGTACCAGCAACAGGCTGGCAGCGGTCAGCAAGGCCTTGCGAGGCTCGGCCTGATCGCGGCGCTGCCACCACTCGGTCCACTCGCGCCAGATTGGCAGACCGATGAACCAGACCAGTTCCACCAGCATCAGGAAAATGCCCAGCACCTTGAAGAACAGGTGATAGACCGCCAAGGCGATACCGAAGAACAGCACCGCGCGCCACAGCCAGGAGCCATAGCCCCACACGATCAGGCGTCGCGCCATGGCCGGCTGCCAGGGTTCGGGCGCCGGCTCGCCATAACCGAACAGGGCCTCGCGCAGGCGCCAGCGGCACAGGGCAAAAGCTCGCGCCTGGAGGTTTTCCACTCCCCAGAGATCGCTGAGCAGGAAATAGCCGTCGAAGCGCATGAACGGATTGAGGTTGATGATCACCGTAGTGATCCAGGTGGCGCTGGCGAGCATGAATGCCGAGGTGCGCGCCGGTCCGTCCGGCAGTAGCGACCAGGCCAACAGCGCGAGCACCGCCAGCACCAGTTCGGCGAGCACGCCGCCGGCACCGATCAGCAACCGCGAGCGGCGGTCATTGACCCGCCAGGCGTCACTGACGTCGGTGTAGAACATCGGCAGCAGAACCATGAACGCCAGGCCCATGCTCTGCACCCGGCAGCCGGCGCGCTTGGCCATGAAGGCATGGCCGAACTCGTGACAGAGCTTGGCGAAGGTCAAGGCGACGCCAAAGGCCAGGGCGCCGCCAAGGCTGAATAGATGGGGGAAGGTCGCGATGAAGCGCTGCCAGTCCCGCGCCACCAGGAACAGGCCGAGGGCGAACACCAGCGGCAGGCCCCAACGCATCAGCCAATGGCCGTTACGCTCGAGTACGGGCCAGGCGCGGTTGAGGAAGGCGTCGGGCCGCCATAGCGGAATACGGAAGAACAGATACTGGTGCAGCACGCGGTTCCACAGGCTCTGCTTTGCGGCAACAGCCTTCATCCCATAGCTGGCGCGCTGCTCCTCGTCCAGGGCCGCGATCAGATCGTGGCCTCGCAAGAACCGCAACAACTCCTCCACCTCCGGCGAACCCAGGGGCAGACCGGGTTCGGCGTTGGCCGCGTCCAGCACCCGTTGCGGGTCGCCCAGGGCCCAGTGACGCAGCAGGCGCACGGCGGCCGCACCGAGCTTGAAGTAGCGACCGCGCAGGGGGTCGGCCAGGGTCCACTGCGGCGCGCCATCCAGCCCGGGGGCGGCCGGCGACAACTGCAGGTCGGAGCGCAGTGCGGGCAGCATCAGAAGCCCAGGCTCTGTCGAGCCGCGGCCAGGGGCCGACGCAACAGGTAATAGGCAAGCGGCGCGCGATCACCGAAGAGTTTGGCCGTGCCGCGCAGGCCGATGCGCGGCGGGGCGTCAATGAAGGCAGCATCGAGGCGGTAGGCCAGTTGGCCGGCGGCGGTGGTCTGGGCCTCGTAGGCGGCACGTTCCAGACGAGCGCTGTGGCGGTTGAGCGGATCGCTGTCGAGGAACAGCGCCACTTCGGCCCCCGGTTGCAGGGCGATGGCGTCGCCCACTGGCAGCTCGATGCGCAGTTCGGCCTGGGCCGGATCGGCAATCTGCATCAACCGTTCACCGGTCTGCACCGGCTTGCCGGTGAGGCGCTCGGCATCAGCGAAAACCGCAATTCCGCCGCGCTCGGCGCGTACTTCACTACGTGCCAGCAACTGACGGGCATAGTCGCGCTCGGATCTCTTCTGCTCCACCCGCGCCGCCAGCAGGTCGATGCGTGCGCTGGACTCCGCATCGGCAAAGGCACGCTGCGTGTTGGCCTTGAGCTCGGCTTCGGCGACACCAAGGGCGCGCTCGGCAACGTCCGCCTGGGCCTTGAGGCTGGTGGCATCGAAGCGCACCAGCAGGTCGCCTGCGGCCACGCTCTGGTTGGGCTTGACCAGGAACTCGGCGATCACGCCATCCAGCGGTGCTGCCACCACCCGGCCCCCCTGGGGCACCACTTCGGCGGGCGCCAGCACTGACTGACGTACCGGCACCAGGAGCAGCAGGCAGAGCCCGCCGGCGATGGCCATCAGCTTCTTCTTCGGCCAGCGCAGGCGCCAGGGTTTGCGCGGTTGCAGGGCCAGCCAGGCATGGGCGTAGGTGTCGCCGAGCTGGGTCAGGAGGGCCAGTTCGGCTTCATTGAATGGATGCTCGCGAGCCAGCCAGAGTCCACCGAAAACCTCACCCTGACGATCTTTCAGTGGAACCCAGCCAGCATGGGCGGCGGACAGCGCCTGCCAGTCGACGCGAGACTGTTGGTCGAGGGCTTCGGCATCGATGGCGGCGGTTTCATCGAGTCGTTCCTGACGGAGTAACTGCGCGGCGGCACGTTCGACGAATGCCACGAAAGGCGCGTTGGGCTCCACCAGGCTGATACCGGTCAGTGCCCGCACCTTGCCGGCAATCAGCAAAGCGGCATGACGGAATCCGAACAGGGCCTGGCCATCGTTGACCATGGCGAAGGCCAACTGCTCGGTAGTGGCCTTCTGACGGGCCTGTTGCTGCAGCCCGAGAAAGAGCGCGAACACGCGCTCGGCCGCACCCGGCGCGGCTGCGTTCATGGTTTCTCCGGGAAGCGCGCGGTGCCGCTCATGCCAGCCAGCAGGCCCGGTGCGTCGGCTGGCAGACCACCGATCAACAGGAGGGTCTGGCTGCCTTCGTCGATGCGCGCGCCCAGGCGCTTGACCACCGCGTGCAGCGGCTGGCCGGTTTCGTCGGGCACGAATTCGAAGGCCTGATCAGGCTTGAGCTTGTTCAGCCAGCGGGAAGGCACCAGCAGATGGATCTCCAGGGTGCGGTTGTCCACTACGTCCAGCAGCGGCGCGCCACTGGCGACGCTTTCATGGGGTTGGACCTTGCGCGCCACCACCTGGCCGTCGAACGGTGCCTTGACCTGGCAGCGCTGCACCTGCACCTGGTAGACCTGCGCCTCGGCCTGGGACTGAGCCTGGCGTGCTTCGGCCAGGGCGACCTCGAAGCGGCCCACCGAGTTGAGGGCGGCCAACTGCTGTTTGTTCTTCAGCTCCTCGCGGGCGGCGCGCACGGCGGAATTGGCGGCATTCAGTTGGGCCTGGTACGCGCTGCAGTCGAAGCGCACCAGTACCTCTCCCTTCTTGAATGCCTGGCCTTCGGCGTAAGGCATCTCGACGATGCGCCCGGCCAGTTCACTGGCCAGGACTGCCTGGTTGCGGGCCCGCAGGACGCCACGGGCTTCGCCGCCGGGGGACGTGGCCGTGGCCGTGGCGGGCGCATCGAGCAACGGGTCCTGCACGGGCGGTTCCTCGGCCCAGGAAACCGCGACCAGCCCCATCACCCCAAACAGCGTCCACAACGTACGTTTCATCAAGGCCATCCCTGGATAGAAGTGGGCAAGAGTCTATGAGAGCTGTAGGACAATAGGAATCTGGGACGAGGAATTATCTTGCCATCAGTCCGGATTCGCCGCCGAGTGGCGCCATGTAGGAGCTAGCTTGCTAGCGAATCCTGACCATTTCGCCAGCAAGCTGGCTCCTGCAGTTGGGAGCCCCTTCCTGTGGGCGAATTCATTCGCGAATAAATTCGCTCCCACAAGAAGCAGCAGGCCTCAGAGCATTTCCAACGGACGCTTGCGCCGTGGCGGCGGGAAGCTGTGGTCGATCAGGGCGAGGTCGTCGTCGCTGAGTTGGAGCTTGTGGGCCTCGGCGTTCTGCTTCAGGTGCAGCGGATCGACCGCCTTGGGGATAACGATCACACCGTCCTGGCGCAGCGCCCAGGCGAGCGCCACCTGGGCGGTGCTGGCCTGATGGCGGCGCGCGACTTCCTGCATCGCCGCATTACGCAGCAGTTTGCCGCCCTGCCCCACCGGGCTGTAGGCCATGAGCGGCATACCCTGTTGCCGCTGGAAAGGCAGCAGGTCGAACTCGATCCCGCGCGCTTCGGGGTTGTAGAGCACCTGGGTGGCGGCACAACCGGCGGGCAGTTCGTGAAGGTCATCAAGGTCAAGGTTGGACACACCCCAGCGCGCAATCTTGCCCTGCTCGCGCAGGCGCTCGAAGGCTTCCACCGTCTCCTCCAGCGGGTGCTCGCCGCGCCAGTGGAGCAAATAGAGGTCGAGATGGTCGGTACCCAGGCGCTTGAGACTCTGCTCGCACGCCAGGGCCGTGCCCCGGCGGCTGGCGTTCCACGGATAAACCTTGCTGACCAGGAAGACCTGCTCCCGCAGGCCGGCGATGGCTTCGCCCACCACTTGTTCGGCTCCGCCTTCGGCGTACATCTCCGCGGTATCGATCAGGCGCAGGCCCAGTTCCAGCCCCTGGCGCAGTGCCGCGACCTCGCGCTTGCGTTCACTGCGATTCTCGCCCATGTGCCAGGTGCCCTGGCCGATGGCGGGCACCTGGGTGCCGTCGGGGAAGGTGATGCTTTGCATGGCGTATTCCTCGGAATTCCGTTCAGTCGGGATTGCCGGCAGCTGGGGCGCGATCTTCCGGCAATGGACCGAGCGGCTCAAGCCCAGGGATCGTACGAACCAATGCTCCACAAGTGGCCTTCCGGGTCGCGGCAGGTGAAACCTCGCCCGCCGTAGTCCTCATCCTTAAGGGGCAGCACGATGGTGGCGCCGGCTGTCACCGCGCGGGCATGCACGCCATCGACGTCGGCCACCACCAGATAGATGCTCTGCGTACCCAGGCCGCCGGTTTCGTCGGGCTGGCGCATCAGTCGACCGTAGTCGGTGTCGCGCACGGAACCGAGCATGATCATGCCCTCGCCAAGGCTCAGTTGGGCGTGAGAGATGCTGCCGTCCTGCTCGGGCACCACCAGATGCTCGACGAAACCGAAGGTGTGGCAGAGCCAGGCGACGGCGGCGGGTGCGTCGCGGTAACGCAGGCAAGGAACGGCAGTGGAACCGGCCATGGCGATGATCTCCAGAAACAGTGATTGGCTTCAGCCTAGCTGCCCAATCGCGTCGCGCGGGACCGGCGGTCACACTATCAGGTGTACCCCTGACTCCAAGGTCGGGAGCGGAAGCGAATCGTCGGAAGTGGCGGTTTTCCGGGACGTTCGAGGGCACGGGAAAGGTCCAACTGGATGTCGCTGGACGGTTTGGGTACCGGCCCGGCGAACTTCAGGATGAACTGCCAGCTCCGCTGTGGCACCGCCAGTCGGTAGTCCAGCCCGGCGGGGGACTGGTTGATCGCCTGCAAACCGTCCAGAGGGAACTGACCCACATCGCGAACCATGATCAGGGATACCGCCGCCGGCTCAAGGACACGGCCGTCGACCCTTAGCACCACATGCTCGGGACGAAAGTGGAAGTCGGCAGTAGCCGGCTGGATTTCCAGCAGCAGGCGAATCCCGTCCTTCTCGTCATAGCGTGGCTTGTCGATGGGGTCATACATCACCGGCACCACGAACAGGATCACCTGGAAATCGTTCTGCTGGATCTGGTTGTGCAGATCCAGGGTCAGCGCGACATCAGTCAGTTGAATACGGCCACGCTCGTCGGCCGCCTGGTCTTCGACGAAGGCCGCACTCTCCACGCCCGAACGAAAGCCCGCGCACCCGGTCAGCAGCAGGCAAACGATCAGGATGCTCGCAAGCAAAGAGTTGCCGACGGTCAGAAGCCGGGAAGCAATACACAGCATGAACACCTCCTGGGGATACCGGCGCATGGCCAGTTGGCGAAGGATAGTCCGCTGATCGGCCGGTCGCTTCAAGCACCCCGAGAAAGCACCGGGCCCGCACATGGCGGGCCCGATGGTCATCGCGAAGGTCTTTGTCAGGCGGCGTCGCCAACGGGCTCCGAGGCCCTGGTCGGAGCCAGGTTGAGCGCCTTGTACAGCACCACCAGCAGCACCAGGAAGGCCGGGCCCACGTAGAGCGCGACGCGGGTGTCGGGGAAGTAGGCCATCAGGCCCACCACCAGCACCAGGAAGGCCATGGCCAGGTAGGAGCTGAGCGGGAACAGCCACATGCGGTATTGCAGCTTGCCTTGTTCGGCGGGGGTGAGGCTGCGACGGAACTTCAACTGCGCCAGCAGGATCATCGCCCAGGTCCAGATGGCGCCGAAGGTGGCGATGGAGGTTACCCAGACGAACACTTTCTCCGGCACCAGGTAGTTGGCCAGCACACCCAGCAGCAGCGCGGCACCGGACACCAGCAGTGCGCGACGCGGCACGCCGTTGGACGTGACGGCGAAGGCCCGCGGCGCCTGGCCTTGCTGGGCCAGGCTGTAGAGCATGCGGCCGGTGCTGAAGATGCCGCCGTTGC
Organism: Pseudomonas sp. JS3066; assembly: GCF_036328175.1. Lineage (NCBI taxonomy): Bacteria > Pseudomonadati > Pseudomonadota > Gammaproteobacteria > Pseudomonadales > Pseudomonadaceae > Pseudomonas > Pseudomonas sp. JS3066. Next base: position 1,165,703 of record NZ_CP143312.1, on the reverse strand, counting down.
AGGAGGACAGCGCGGCGGTGATCACCACGAAATTGATGATACCGGCGGCGGTCTTGATGCCCAGGCTCTCGAAGGTCATCACGAAGGGGCTGCCCTGAGTACCGATCTCGTTCCACGGATAGATGGAGAGGATCACGAACAGTGCGCCCACATAGAACAGCAGGATGCGCCAGAACACTGAGCCAATGGCCTGGGGAATGGTCTTCTGCGGGTTCTTCGCTTCGCCGGCGGTCAGGCCGATCATTTCCACACCGAGGTAGGCGAACATGACCATCTGCAGCGACATCAGCACGCCCTGCACGCCGTTGGGCATGAAGCCACCGTGTTCCCAGAGGTTGGAAATGCCGGTGGCGATACCGTCGTTGCCGAGGCCAAAGACGATCATTCCGGTACCGGCGACCACCATGGCGATGATGGTGACGATCTTGATCAGGGCGAACCAGAACTCGAACTCACCGAAGGCGCGCACGGCGATCAGGTTGATGCCGCCCATGCTGATCAGCGCCGCGAGGGCCCATATCCAGCGCGGCACCTCAGGGAACCAGACGCCCATATAGATGGCCACGGCGGTGATTTCCGCCACGCAGGTCACCAGCCAGAGGAACCAGTAGTTCCAGCCGGTGAGGAAACCGGCCAGTGGCCCGAGGTAATCCTGGGCGTAGCGACTGAAGGAGCCTGCCACGGGGTTATGCACAGCCATCTCGCCGAGGGCGCGCATGATCACCAGGATGGCAAGACCACCAATGATGTAGGACAGCATGATGGCCGGACCAGCCATCTGGATGGCCTTGGCCGAACCCAGGAAAAGGCCGACGCCAATGCAGGCGCCCAGGGCCATCAGGCGGATGTGACGCTCACCGAGGTCTCGGTGCAGCGATTCATGTTGTGGCTGATGATCAGCAACGGACATGCAGTGGTACCTCATTTTGTAGTTGTCGAGGAGTCAGCCGCGTAGCCGAAAAGCCGGGTCGTGGTAAGACCCTTGGCCGCCTGGAAGTCCCGTCCTTGTGGGGCTGAACAGTCCGGCGGGCGCAGACGCGTCCGAGATCGGCGGCGAGTCTTGCACAAAGACAAGGCAACGTCATGCCTACTTTTGGTGCACGAAAGTGCCGATAAGGGGGAGTGGAGCGAAGTTCGCAGGATGGGTCGGGCGGTGCTCCGTTAGGAACGAAACCCAGCGCGACCGAACGATGGGTATCGCAAGCGCCTCCTTTCCTACTTCCTGGCCTCAAGCAATAGGGACAGCGGCTCGCCGGTATGCGGATGGACCGGTTCGCGCAAGGCCTCGATGCGGTAGCCGCTGACGAGCAGAAGCGCGCACCAGGATTCCAGGGTGCGGAAGTACCAGGGCATGGGCTCGGGGAACTCGCCTTCGAAGGCGGCGAAATCCTCGCGGCGCCAGCCATCTCTGTATCCCTGGTCACCGCGGGCCTGCCAGGGATGGACAGTCTGGATCAGCAACAGCCCATCGCTGGTGAGCTGCTCGCGCAATGCCACCAGCAACGGCTGCAAATGTTCCTCGAACAGCGAGAAGTTGCACACCACGGCATGGAAGCAGCCCAGTTGGCCCGGATCGGCCTGAAAAGTGGTGTAGTCCAGACAGCGGAACTCACCACCGGCCGCCTGCGCCGCCGCCACCAGTGGCGGAGATGCATCGATCCCCAGCACCGCCAGCCCGTGTGCAACCAGCGCACGACTCAGCCAACCTTCGCCGCAACCGAGGTCCAGTACCCTCAACGGCCGATGGGCCAGGACGGCGTCGACAATGGCCTGGTCAGTGGCCAACTGCCTGCTTTCGATGCGACTTTCTCGTACTGCACGTGTCCAACCAGAAGCGTTGGCGCGCCAGCTGTGGTCGAGTTGCTTCCGATTGTCGCCTGTCATTGATTCGCTCCTGTTTTTGCCGCCACTCCACCATGCAGCCAGCCGACTACCTACTAAGATTGCAAGCAAGAGCGGTAACAGGCCAGGCCGGTGGACTATGGGCGCAATATGGCAATCCGACGAAACCAGGAACGAGGTACCCCCAGGTAGTCTCAATGAATCCGGCGTTCCGCCGGAAAAGCCACCACGCCGCAGGCACCGCCTCCTGTTCTGGAGCATTTTCCTGGTGACCTGCGGCATCGTCGTTGCCGCCGCCACTCATGAAATGCAGACGTCGCGCTTCCAGGCACGAGAGCTTAGCCGTTACGCGGCGACCCTCAGCTACAAGCTCGAAGATGGCCCGAGCAAGGCCATCCGCTACCCCGGCGACGGCCCGTTCGACCGCCGGCTGGGCTACGCCTCCCTGCCGGAAATGCTCGAACGCCTGGAAAAACGCGGCTATGCAATCGAACAGCAGACACGCTTCTCCCCCGCGCTGATCAACTACGCCGACCGCGGGCTGTTCCCGCCCTACCGGGAAAAGAGCCAGGCCGGCATCAGCATCTGCGACTGTCGTGGCCTGCCCTTCTATCAGTTCAGCTACCCGCAGCAGCGCTACCCGGAGTTCGCGAGCATTCCACCACTGCTGGTCAACAGCCTGCTGTTCATCGAAAACCGCAAACTGCTGGACCAGGAAACGCCACTGGCCAACCCGGCGGTGGACTGGCCGCGCTTCTCCAAGGCCGCCCTGACCCAGGTGGGCAAGGCCATCGACCTGGACGGCCAGTCGGCCGGTGGCAGCACCCTGGCGACCCAGTTGGAGAAATACCGCCATTCGCCGTTCGGTCGTACCGCCTCGGCCTCGGAGAAGATTCGCCAGATGGTTTCGGCCAGCGTGCGCGCCTACCAGGGCGGCCCGGAAACCCTGGCCGCGCGCGAACGCATCGTCCTGGACTACCTCAACAGCGTGCCGCTCTCGGCCGCGCCGGGACATGGTGAAGTGCACGGCATAGCCGACGGATTGCGGGTCTGGTACGGCGCCGATTTCAATCGGGTCAACCGGATACTGGGGAGCAAGGACAGCGATCTGGACGAACGCGGCCTGGCAATGCGCCAGGTGCTCTCGCTGTTCATCGCCCAGCGCCGCCCTTCCTATTACCTGTCCAGCGCCCATGAAGAGCTGAACGCCCTCACCGACAGCCATATCCGCGTGCTGGCTGGCGCGGGGATCATCGACACGCCACTGCGCGACGCCGCCCTGGGTGCCAAGCTTCGCTTCCGCAACTGGGTGGAAGAACCGGCGCTTCAGGCAGTGGAAGCGAACAAGGGCATCAGCGTGGCCCGGAGTCGCCTCTCGAGCATGCTGAAGATGCCGCTGTACGATCTCGACCGCCTCGATCTCACCGCCAGCAGCACCTTGCAGAGCGAGCTGCAGAACGCTGTGACCGACTACCTGCGCCAACTGGCCGATCCGGCCTTTGCCGAGCAGGTGGGGCTGTATGGCGAACGCCTGCTATCCCCGGAGAAAACCCGTGAAGTGCGCTACAGCTTCACCCTCTTCGAGCGCACCCCGTCCGGCAACCGCGTGCGCGTGCAGACCGACAACACCGACCAGCCCTTCGACATCAATGAAGGTAGCAAGCTGGAGCTGGGCTCCACCGCCAAGCTGCGGGTGCTCGCCACCTACCTGGAAAACGTAGCGACCCTGCACGAGCGCTACGCCGGCCTGCCGGTGGCGGAACTGCGCAAGGTTCCGGTCGACCCACTGGACTTCATCACCAAGTGGGCCATCGACTACCTGATCCAGACCAAGGATCGCAACCTCAGCGCCATGCTCCAGGCAGCCCTGGACCGCACCTACTCCGCCAGCCCCTACGAAGCCTTCTTCACCGGTGGTGGGCTGCACGCCTTCAATAACTTCCGCAAGGAAGACAACGGCCGTCGCCCCAGCCTGCGCGATGCCCTGCGCGAGTCCATCAACCTGCCGTTCGTGCGCCTGCTGCGCGATGTGGTGCGGCATGACATGTACCGTCCCGACGGTGGCAAGATGCAGCTCCTGTCCGACGACAAGGACCCGCGCCGCCAGGGCTATCTGGACCTGTTCGTGTCCCGTGAGAGCCAGACCTATCTGCGCCGCTTCTGGAACAAGTACCAGGGCAAGGACGCGGAGCAGCGCATGTCGACCTTCCTCGACGGCCTCAACCCCTGGGGCGCGCGGATGGCCGCCATCCACCGCTACCTGCAACCGCAGGCTGACCTGGCCACCTTCGCCGCGTTCATGCGCGAGCGGGTGCCCAAGGCCAACCCGCCGCTGACCGACAAGCGCGTGGAAGATCTCTACACCCGCTACGGGCCGGGCGCCTTCGATCTCAACGACCAGGGCTATGTGGCCCGGGTGCACCCGCTGGAGCTCTGGCTGCTCGGCTACCTGCAGGCGCATCCGCAAGCGACCTACCGCGAGGCCGTGGAGGCCAGCGGCGACGAACGCCGCGAGGTCTATGGCTGGCTGTTCAAATCCAAGCGCAAGTACGCTCGCGACAAGCGCATCCGCATCATGATGGAGGTGGAAGCCTTCCTCGATATCCACGAGCACTGGAAATCCCTGGGCTATCCGTTCGACCACCTGGTACCGTCCCTGGCCACCGCCCTGGGCAGCTCTGGCGACCGTCCGGCAGCCCTCGCCGAGCTGATGGGCATCATCCTCAACGACGGCGTGCGCCAGTCCACCCTGCGCATCGAGCAGCTGCACTTCGCCGCCAACACCCCCTACGAAACCCTGGTGGGCCAGCAGACCAGCGAGGGCAAGCGAGTCATGACCTCGGAGGTAGCGGCCACCCTGCGCGACGCACTCTCGAAGGTGGTGGAGGGCGGCACCGCTCGACGCCTGCAAGGCAGCTTCACCCTGCCCGACGGCAAACCGCTGGTCCTGGGCGGCAAGACCGGTACCGGCGACAACCGCATCCAGACCGTCACCCGCTGGGGCACGGTGAAGAGCTCAAAGGCGATGAACCGCACCGCCACCTTCGTCTTCTATCTGGGCCCGCGCCACTTCGGAACCCTCACCGCCTTCGTCGAAGGCAGCCAGGCTGACAAGTTCAGCTTCACCTCGGCTCTGCCCGTGCAGGTGCTCAAGGGCATGGCGCCCATCCTCCAGCCCTACCTCGCCCCCGGCCTGAACACCCAGTGCCAGGACCTGGCGCCGGCAGTGCAGGTGAGCAGGCGGTAAGCCCCTTGCGAATGGATTCGCTCCCACGGCCTTTCGTACTTATCGATCCACCATCGGTGTCAGACCTGGCCAAGCTGGTGGATGTGAAAAGCGACATCCACCCTTCGTGCTGAATTCATTCGCCACGCGGGACGCAGTCCCGCCGTAGGTTGGCGCAGAGCGCAGCGAAGCCCAACGCATCGTGGCTCCGGTCGAACGCCGATGTTGGGCCGCGCTTCGCTTGGCACCCACCTACCGAAGCCCCGACACTCCCGCGACGATCAGCACCACCGACACCAGCTTCGTCGGTGTGAGTGCTTCTCCCAGCAGGAGGAAACCCAGCAGCACCGTTCCCAGGGTGCCGATCGCGGTCCAGATTGGATAGGCGATGCTCACCGGCAGCACGCGCATGGACAGGGTCAGGAACCAGATCCCGGCCACCGCGGCCACCACCACCAGCACGCTGGGCCAGGGCCGGGTGAAACCTTCGGCGTACTTCATGCCCATGGCGAAGAGAACCTCGAAGAACGCCGCCACCAGCAGGTATATCCAGGCCATGACTGCGTCCTCAGAAGGTTTCCGCGAGGTCCGCCAGGGCCCGCTCCGCCCGCTGGTAGGACTGCTCGAACGCCTCGCCGCCGAACTCGTCGTTTTCCACCGCCACCACTGTCACGTCAGTGATGCCGATGTAACCCAACACTGTGCGCAGGTAGGCGTCGGCATGGTTCATGTGGGCATTGGCGCCGCCCGGACTGTAGCCGTGGTCGCCACGGGTGGTGATGATCAGCGCCTTGCGCCCCAGCACCAGCGGGGTATAGGGATTGCCCTGCTTGTTCGGGTCGAAGTCGAAGGTGCGCCGAATCCGCACGATCTGGTCGATCCAGGCCTTGACCCCGCTGGGCACGCCGAAGTTGTACATGGGTGCGGAGATCACCAGGCGGTCAGCGGAGAACAGCTCATCCACCAGCAGGTCGCTCACTGCCAGGTCAGCCTTCATAACTTCGGTGCGTGCCTCCGGCTCCGGATGGAAAGCAGCGGCGATCCAGCCCTCGGTGACGGCGGGAATGGCCACTCGTCCCACTTCACGGCGTAACACCTGGCCGCTCCCCTGGCGCGCCTGCCAAGCCTTGAGGAAAGACTCCTGCAGACGACGGGAATGGGAACGCTCACCACGAGGGCTACCCTGCACAGAAAGAATCGTACTCATCTCAATCTCCTTGATGACTGTGCTTCCAGAAGCACGTTAATTGGCGGAAACTCAGGCTCTAAGCTAGTTACGCCAACCACTTCGGACAAATGAGGATTAATTCATTTGGATGAATTGGATTCATCCGTGGAGTTTTCATGTTTTCCAACCTGCCCCTGACCGCCCTGCGTACCTTCGAATCCGCCGCACGGCTTTCCAGCTTCAAGGCCGCTGCCGAGGAGCTGGCAGTGACGCCCACTGCGGTGTCCCACCAGATTCGCGGCCTGGAAAGCTGGCTGGGGGTACCGCTGTTCCAGCGCCTGCCGCGCAGCGTGCGCCTTACCGAATGTGGACAACGCCTGTTCGGCAGCCTTCACGGCGCCCTGCTGGAGGTCACCCAGACCCTCGACCAGCTACGTCCACAACGCAGCAGCGGCAACCTGACCCTATCCACCACACCGGCCTTCGCCGCGCTCTGGCTGATCCCGCGGCTCGGCCGCTTCTACGCCGAATACCCGGAAATAAGCGTGCGCCTGGACACCAGCAACAGCCTGATCGACCTGCACCAGGACGCCAGCGTCGATTTCGTGATCCGCTACGGCGTGGGTGAACACCCCAACCTGCACAGCCAGTGCCTGCTGGACGAATGCTTCGGCGTTTATGGATCACCTGCGCTGGTGAACGGGCTCGGCAGCGGCCTGCCAACACTGATCACTGTGCGCTGGCGCAACGCCCTGCTCTACGAACTGGGCTGGAAGGCCTGGTGCCAGGCCGCTGGCGAGGAACACCTGCTGGCAAGCGCACCGCAGCGGGAGTACGACGAGGAACACTACGCCTTGCAGGCAGCTATCGCAGGCCAGGGTCTGGTGCTGGCCAGCTCCATCCTGGTTTCGGAGAGCCTCGCCAGTGGCCTGCTGGTGCCATTCCGACCAGAAGTCAGCGTGACCGGCGCGGGTTACTCCACCCTTTGCGTGCCGGGCCGCGAACGCCACCCGCCGGTGAAGGCCTTTTTCGACTGGCTGAGTCGGGAGGTGGGATGATCCGGCCGACTGGCACACCTTGTAGGGGCGAACTTATTCGCCCCTACAAGATTGGTGCCCAGCGCCAACCGAACAAAATAATGAACACAACTTCTCCCTACCCTTCCCCGCGGCACGCCGCCACACCTTTGAATTTGCCTTCTATCGACCTGAACGGCTAATATTGCGTTCATTATGTTGAACACATCGCTTCACCCCTTCCACTTCGCCCGCCTCGCTTCCCGCGAGCGCCACTGGACCGGCGACCTGTAGCCCCTCCCCTCTCCTCATGCCGTGGAAGCGTCGGGTACGCCCCGCAATGCCATGGCCAGGATTTCCTGCAAACGCGTCATTCGCCTCCGGGCGAAGGGCTCTGCATGCCCAAGGGAGGGCACCATGCGTTCCTGGTTCTATCTGTTGGCCGCGATCCTTTTTGAAGTCGTCGGCACCACTTCAATGAAATTTTCCGCCGAACACGCCCCAGTGCTCGGCCACCTGTTGATGTACGGCCTGATCGGCCTGTCGTACTTCTTCCTCTCGCTGGCAATCAAGCGCGTGCCGGTCGGCGTGGCCTACGCCCTCTGGGAAGGCATCGGCATCGTGCTGATCACTCTCGTCAGCGTTACCTGGCTGGGCGAGAGCATCGGCCTGTACAAGGCGCTCGGCCTGACCGTGATGATTGTCGGCATCCTGCTGATCAAATGCGGCACCCGCGCCGCACCCGTGGCTCGCAGCCAGGAGGTGCTGGCATGAACGGCGTGACCTGGATTCATTTCGCCTGGCTCGGCGCCGCCATCGCCCTGGAGGTGCTGGCCAACGTACTGCTGAAGTATTCCGACGGTTTTCGTCGTCGGTTGCTGGGGGCCGCAGCGATTCTCTGCATCCTGCTGGCCTTCACGGCCCTGGCGCAGGCCGTACGCGGCATCGACTTGTCACTGGCCTATGCCATCTGGGGCGGCTTCGGCATTCTCGCCACCGTTGCGGTGGGCTGGACGCTGTTCGGCCAGCGCCTGGCCGGCCGTGGCTGGCTGGGATTGGGGTTGCTGCTGGTGGGGATGGCGTTGCTGAAACTGGCGTGAAGACTGGAATTTCCGGAAGACTGGCCCCGTCAGGTAAATCACGCGTCACAGATCCACCTTACGGGGCCAGGCCTGATCCGCAGCACCGTCGTTGGGTTTCGTTCCTCTACCCAACCTGCGACAACACCCAACCGTCGCACCTCCCAGAAATTCCGGGCAAAAAAATGGGCGACCATCTGGTCGCCCGCCCAATCATTCCGGGAGAGGAATGTCAGAAACGCTTGTGTCCGCATCACGCAAGATTCAGACAGGACCCTTTTTACGCTCCGATATCTCCCCGGACCATTCAACGATGGTCTAACTCTCTTCCTTGCCCAATCCGTGCAACTTCAGTTTGTTGGCAATGGTGGTATGGGACACCCCGAGCCGTTTGCCCAGCAGGCGGCTGCTCGGATGCTCTGCGTAGAGCCGTTCAAGCACCGCCTTCTCGAAGCGGCCAATGATCACGTCCAGCCCGCCGTCCAGGGAGAAATCACCCAACGGCTGCGGCGCGCCATAGTCCGGCAGGCGAATATGTTCGGGACGAACGGTGCCGCCGTCGCACAGGGAGACTGCCTGGAACAGCACGTTCTCCAACTGCCTCACGTTGCCCGGCCAGTGGTAGTGGCCGAGTTTGTCCAGCACCTGCGGCGCCAGTTTCGGCAGACTGCAGCCGATCTGCCGGCTGGCCGAATCGAGGAAGTGCTCCACCAGCGGCGGCAGGCCATCCAGGCACTCGCGCAGCGGAGGTATGTGCAGCGACAGCACGTTGAGGCGGTGGTAGAGGTCCTGGCGGAATTCGCCCTTGGCGCAGAGCTCGGACAGGTCCACCTGGGTGGCGCAGATCACCCGCACATCCAGATAAACCTCCTCATCGCTGCCCACCCGGCGGAAGCAGCCGTCCTGCAGGAAACGCAGGAGCTTGGCCTGAAGGCGCGGGCTCATCTCGCCGACTCCATCGAGGAACAGCGTGCCGCCGGCGGTGAGTTCCAGCAGGCCCAGCTTGCCCTCCGGCCGCGCACCCTCGAAGGCACCGGGGCCGTAACCGAACAACTCGGTCTCAGCCATGGATTCGGGCAGACCGGCGCAGTTCAGGGCCATGAACGGCGACTGCCCGCGGGGGCTGGCCAGGTGGCAGGCGCGCGCCAGCAGTTCCTTGCCGGTGCCGGTCTCGCCCTCGATCAGCAGCGGCGCATCCAGCGGAGCCATGCGCCGGGCCTCACGCACCACCGCAGCCATCACTCTCGAACTCTGGAAAATACTGTCGAAGCCACGCAGCTCGTGCTTGCGGACGTTGTAGATGCGCTCACCCACGCGGTCAGCGCGATGCAGGGTCAGCACCGCGCCGGCCAAGGCTTCGCTTTCGTCATGCTCGGACTGTAGCGGCGCAATATCGGCAAGGTAGGTGTCGCCCTTGACCTTGATGCGCAGCCCGTTGATCCGCGCCTTGTTGGCGCGTACCAGTTCCGGCAGGTCGAAATCCTCGACATAACGCGCCAGCGGGATTCCCGGCACCTCGTCCACGCGCACGCCGAGCAACTGGGCGGCCGCGCGATTGGCCGCGACGATGGAGCCGCCCATGTCGATGGACAGCACCGGGAAATCCAGCGCGCCCAGCAGCGCGTTCAGCTCCAGGTGACGCCGCTCGCTGGGCATCAGGCCCACGCGCTTGACGCCGAATACGCCGGGAATGGCTTCCAGCTTAGGTCGCAGCGATTGCAGCTGCAGGTTGATCATGTTCGGGCAGAGCAGGTAGATCGCGTTTCCCTGGTCGCCACCGACTTCGCCGCGATTGACGTTGATGCCGTAATCGACGAGCAGGTTGAGGATGTCACGCAGGATTCCCACGCGGTTCTGGCAATGGACTTTGATACGCATCAGGCACCCCTGGGTCGGGCATTTCCTTGGTTAGTCGACGAAAGAATCCGTTCTCGACCCTATTTTTCCGTCAAGAATATGTGACATATCGTCGCTCCGACAAGGCGACTCCTGGCGTTCCCGCCGCCACCGTAAAAATTTCCTTACGCTTTGACCGCACTACCTGGGGCTATGCAGGCCGCGCGCCTGCTGCGTTGCGGGCCCATCTGCGCTATCGATATGGCAACACAACAACGAAGCCCCATCCCCAGGAGGCCGAATGAAGACGACGCAGTACGTGGCCCGCGAACCCGATGCCAACGGTTTCATCCACTATCCGGAAACCGAGCATCAGGTATGGAACACCCTGATCACCCGCCAGTTGAAAGTGATCGAAGGCCGCGCATGTCAGGAATATTTCGACGGCATCGAGCAGCTCGGCCTGCCCCATGACCGCATCCCGCAACTGGGCGAGATCAACAAGGTGCTCCAGGCGACCACCGGTTGGAGCGTTGCCCGCGTCCCGGCGCTGATCCCCTTCCAGACCTTCTTCGAGCTGCTGGCCAGCCAGCAATTCCCGGTGGCCACCTTCATCCGCACGCCGGAAGAACTGGACTACCTGCAAGAGCCGGACATCTTCCACGAGATCTTTGGCCACTGCCCGCTGCTGACCAACCCCTGGTTCGCCGAATTCACCCACACCTACGGCAAGCTCGGCCTCAAGGCCACCAAGGAAGAACGCGTCTACCTCGCCCGCCTGTACTGGATGACCATCGAGTTCGGCCTGATGGACACCCCGCAGGGCCGACGCATCTATGGCGGCGGCATCCTCTCCTCACCAAAGGAGACGGTCTACGCTCTGTCGGGTGAGCCCGAGCACCAGGCTTTCGACCCGCTGGAATGCATGCGTACCCCTTACCGCATCGACATCCTGCAACCGTTGTACTTCGTGCTGCCGGATCTCAAGCGCCTGTTCGACCTGGCACACGAAGACATCATGGCGCTGGTGCACAAGGCAATGGGCATGGGCCTGCACGCACCGAAGTTCCCGCCGAAGCCGAAAGCCGCCTGATCTATTCGTAGGTTGGGCCACAAGGCCCAACATTCATCGTCTGGAAGTCCACTCGCTGGGCTTCGCTGCGCTCTGCGCCAACCTACAAACGAATGCTGGAGAACGACTATGACCGCCCTGTCCCAAGCCCATTGCGAAGCCTGCCGCGCCGATGCCCCGCTGGTGTCCGACGAAGAACTGGCCGAGCTGATCAAGCAGATCCCCGACTGGAACATCGAAGTGCGTGACGGCGTCATGCAGCTGGAGAAGGAATTCCGCTTCAAGAACTTCCGCTATGCCCTGGCCTTCACCAATGCCGTCGGCGCCATTGCCGAGGAAGAAGGTCACCACCCGGGGCTGCTGACCGAGTGGGGCAAGGTCACCGTGACCTGGTGGAGCCACGAGGCCAAGGGCCTGCACCGCAACGACTTCATCATGTCCGCCCGTACCGATCAGGTGGCGGCGAGCGCAGAGGGCCGTAAATGAGCCACTTCGCCAAGGTCGGCCGGGTGCCCGGCGATCCCATCCTCGGTCTGATGGATGCCTACCGCCTGGACCCCAACCCGGCCAAGCTCGACCTTGGCGTGGGCGTTTACAAGGACGCCCGTGGCCTGACGCCCATTCCCCGTGCGGTGAAGCTCGCTGAGCAGCGCCTGGTGGATATCGAAACCACCAAGACCTACGTCGGTGGCCACGGTGACGCGGTCTTCGGTCGCCTGCTGCTGGACCTGGTGCTAGGCACCGGCAACCCGCTGGAATCCGCTGGCCGCGCCGGCGCCACCCAGACGCCGGGCGGCACTGGCGCCCTGCGCCTGGCGGCGGAGTTCATCGCCAGCAACCTGCCTGGTCGCGGCGTATGGCTGAGCGATCCAACCTGGCCGATCCACGAAACCATCTTTGCCGGTGCCGGTATCGCGGTCCGTCACTATCCCTACGTGGATGCGGCCAATCGCCTCGACGTGAGCGCCATGCTCGCGGCCCTGGAGCAAGTGCCCAAGGGCGATGTGGTTTTGCTGCACGCCTGCTGCCACAACCCCACCGGTTTCGACCTTGCCCAGGACGATTGGCGCAAGGTGCTGGAAGTGGTCAAGGCGCGTGAATTGCTGCCGCTGATCGACTTCGCCTACCAGGGCTTCGGTGATGGCCTGGAGCAGGACGCCTGGGCCGTGCGCCTGTTCGCCGAGGCGCTGCCGGAACTGCTGGTCACCAGTTCCTGCTCGAAGAACTTCGGTCTCTACCGCGAACGCACCGGTGCGCTGATCGTCTGCGCCACCGATGCAGAAAAGCTGACCGACGTACGCAGCCAGCTGGCCTTCCTCGCCCGCAACCTCTGGTCCACCCCGCCCGCCCATGGCGCCGCGGTGGTCGCCACCATCCTTGGTGACGCTGCCCTAAAGGCACAGTGGGTGACGGAACTGGAAGCCATGCGCTCGCGCGTTGCCGACCTGCGTCGCGGGCTGGTGGAAGCCCTGCAGCCTTATGGCCTCGCAGAACGCTTCGCGCACATCGGCGAGCAACGCGGCATGTTCTCCTACACCGGTCTTTCGCCTGAGCAGGTGGCACGTCTGCGTGCGGAGTTCAGCGTGTACATGGTGAGCACCGGACGGGCCAACGTCGCCGGGCTGGACTTCAGCCGCATCGCCGACCTGGCCGCAGCCATCGCCAAGGTCTGCTGAGCCAAGCGTCACAGAACGCGTAGGAGCGAGGGGGACGCCTGGTTCTTGCTCGCGAAGGGTCCGCGAAGAATCATTCGCGAGCAAGCTCGCTCCTACAGCCGCTCCAATGAACCGCCCTACTCCGGCTGCTGGCCACCCATGCGCCGGCTGATGGCCTCTGCCGCCTGGTGCAGTCGTTCGGCGGCCGAGCCCTGGGTGTCGGCACGGAACACGCTGGCGGCGCCGACCACGGTGATCACGCCCGCCAGCTTGTTGCCAGTGGCGAACAGCGGCGCCGAAAGCGCGTTGACCCCTGGCATCAGCAGACCGTGCACCGGATGCATCCCGGTGGCGCGGATCTGTGCCATCTGCTCCTGCAATTCAGCGCTGCCGGGCGCGCCCGGCTGGGACATTTCCTCGTCACGCAGGAAGGCTGTTTCACCTTCCGGCAGATAGGTGTTGAACACCATGCCGGTGGACGAGCCCAGCAATGGCAGCACCGAGCCCACCTGGGTGACCAGGGTCACCGCGCGCAAAGCCTGTTCGACGTGGACCACGGTCGGCCCCTTGTTGCCCCACACGGCGAGGAAGCAGGTTTCGTTGAGCGCATCGCGCAACTCCACCAGATGTGGCATCGAGACTTTCACCACATCCAGCCGTCCGATGGCGGCCAGCCCAACCAGCAGCGCTTCGCGGCCAAGGCCATAGTGGTTGGTGGTGGCGTCCTGCTCGGCGAAACCGCTGGCGATCAGCGCTTGCAGGTAACGATGGACCTTGCTCGCCGGCATCCCGACGTGTTCGGCCAGTTTCGACAGCGAGGTGGCCGGCGCCAGCTCCGCCAGCCCCTTGAGGATGTCGGTGCCCACTTCCGCAGCCTGCACCTTCTGCCGGCGCGGTGCGCCTGCGCTGTCGTTGTCGTTCGTCATGTCCTGGCCTTGGTCGGAGTGGAGGGCGCTGTTATAGCTTGACCCCTTTTGCCTTTCAAATTACGTTATGCGTAATCAAATTACAAAAAACGTCGAGGTCGCCATGGTCTCCCCCACGCAGCTCACTTACCAATCCGGTTTCGATAACGAATTCAGCAGCGAAGCGCTGCCTGGCGCCCTGCCCGTTGGCCAGAACTCCCCGCAGAAAGTGCCCTACGGCCTTTATGCCGAACTGCTTTCCGGAACCGCCTTTACCGTTCCGCGCAGCGAAGCCCGGCGGACCTGGATGTACCGCATCAAGCCCTCGGCCAATCATCCGAAGTACCAGCGCCTGGAGCGCCAGATCGCTGGCAACCGCCTGGGTCCGGTGACGCCCAATCGCCTGCGCTGGAATCCGCAGGACATCCCCGCCGTTCCCACCGACTTCATCGACGGCCTGCTGACCATTGCAGCCACCGCCGATGCCGAACAGGCATCGGGCATCAGCGTGCACCTGTACTGCGCCAACATCTCGATGCAACGGGTGTTCTTCAATGCCGATGGCGAGCTGCTGATCGTTCCGGAACAAGGCCGACTGCGCATCGCCACCGAGCTGGGCCTGCTGGACGTGGAGCCGCTGGAAATCGCGGTAATCCCGCGTGGCATGAAGTTCCGTGTCGAACTGCTGGATGCCACCGCCCGTGGCTATATCAGCGAGAACCACGGCGCTGCGCTGCGCTTGCCGGATCTCGGCCCTATCGGCAGCAACGGCCTGGCCAACCCGCGCGACTTCCTCGCCCCGGTGGCCCACTACGAAGACAGCGACACGCCGGTCACCCTGGTGCAGAAGTTCCTCGGCGAACTCTGGGCCACCGAGCTCGACCACTCGCCCCTGGATGTGGTCGCCTGGCACGGCAACAACGTGCCCTACAAGTACGACCTGCGCCGCTTCAACACCATCGGTACCGTGAGTTACGACCATCCGGACCCATCGATTTTCACCGTGCTCACCTCGCCCAGTGACACCCACGGCCAGGCCAACATCGACTTCGTGATCTTCCCGCCGCGCTGGATGGTTGCCGAGAAGACCTTCCGTCCGCCGTGGTTCCACCGCAACCTGATGAACGAATTCATGGGCCTGATCCAGGGCGCCTACGACGCGAAAGCCGAAGGCTTCTCCCCAGGCGGTGCCTCCCTGCACAACTGCATGAGCGCCCACGGCCCGGACAACGCCACTACCACCGGTGCCATCGCCGCGGATCTGAAACCGCACAAGATCGACAACACCATGGCCTTCATGTTCGAGACCAGCCGCGTGCTGCGCCCCAGCCAGTACGCGCTGGAATGCCCGCAATTGCAGAGCGACTACGATGCATGCTGGGCCGGCATGGCCAAGACTTTCGACAAGGGCAGGATTTGATATGACCCAAGCAGACAACCGCCGTAGCTGGATCGCCTCCGCCAACGGCCACCCGGACTTCCCGCTGCAGAACCTGCCGCTCGGTATCTTCAGCCCGGCTGGCGCCTCGCCGCGCGCTGGCGTGGCCATCGGCGACGCCATCTTCGACCTCAAGGTCGCCGCTGATGCCGGCCTGTTCAGTGGTGAAGCGGCTGAAGCCGCGCTCTCCGCCAGCGGTGACAGCCTCAATGCCTTCTTCGCCCTCGGGGCCTCCGCCCGCCGCGCCCTGCGCACCCAGCTGCAAGACCTGCTGGCCGAAGGCAGCAGTGCCCGCGAGCGCCTGGAAGCCGTGGGCCAGGCGTTGCTGCCGTCCGCCGCCACGTGCCAGCTGCACCTGCCGGCCAGGGTTGGCGACTACACCGACTTCTACGTGGGCATCCACCACGCCAACAACGTCGGCCGCCTGTTCCGCCCGGACAACCCGCTGCTGCCCAACTACAAGTACGTGCCCATCGGCTACCACGGCCGTGCATCCACGGTGTGCGTCTCCGGTACCCCGGTGCGCCGCCCTGTCGGCCAGACCATGCCGCCGGGCCAGGAAGTACCGAGCTTTGGCCCCAGCAAGCGCCTGGACTACGAACTGGAACTGGGCATCTGGATCGGCCAGGGCAACGAGATGGGCGAGTCCATCGCCATCGCCGATGCCCAGCAGCACATCGCCGGCTACTGCCTGCTCAACGACTGGTCTGCCCGTGACGTGCAGGCCTGGGAATACCAGCCGCTCGGCCCCTTCCTGGCGAAGAACTTCGGCACCACAGTGTCGCCGTGGGTAGTCACAGCTGAAGCCCTGGAGCCCTTCCGCACAGCCCAGCCGGGGCGGCCGGAAGGTGATCCGCAACCGTTGCCCTACCTGCTGGACGAAGCGGACCAGGCCAAGGGCGCGTTCGATATCGAGCTGGAAGTGCTGATCCTCACCGCAGCCATGCGCGAGCAGGGCCTGGCGCCTCACCGACTGGCGCTGAGCAACACCCAGAACATGTACTGGACCGTGGCGCAGATGGTCGCCCACCACAGCGTAGGCGGCTGCAAGCTGCAAGCCGGCGATCTGTTCGGCTCCGGCACGCTCTCCGGTCCGCAACCCGAGGCCTTCGGCAGCCTGCTGGAGAGCACCTTCGGCGGCAAACAGGCCATCAGCCTGCCCAACGGCGAACAGCGCACCTTCCTGGAAGACGGGGATGAAGTGATTCTGCGTGCCCGTTGCCAGCGGGAGGGCTACCCCAGTATCGGCTTCGGCGAATGCCGTGGGGTATTGCTGGCGGCACGTTGAGATGAAAAAGGGGCAACCGATTGGTTGCCCCTTTCATGTTTAGCGATGGCTCTTGCCGTCGTTCTTGCTCGAAGACGCTTCAGCCCGATCACGGCCGCGGGCGTTGTGGTCGCCCGGCGTGGTCTCGGACACGGCGCGGGCGTTGGCCAGGCCGCGGCTGTCCTTGTCGCGGGCAACAGCGGACGTTGCATAGCCATGGCCATTGTCATCGTTGCGCAGGCTGCCGTAGCGGTTGCCCTTGTCCTCGCCATTGCGGGTCGCCTTGCCTGCATGATCGGCGCTCTTGCCGTAGCCGTGGCCCTTGCCGTCGTGGCTACCGGCATGACCGCCACCAACGCCGCCACCGAAGCCGCCGCCATGGCCACCGCCATGACCGCCACCGTTACCACCACCATTGCCGCCGCCGTTCCCGCCACCATTGCCGCGGGCATAGGCGGAGTCGACCAGGGATACGCCGCTTGGCAGCACGGTACTCGCCGCAAGGACCATCGCACAGGTGGCCGCGGCCAACAGGGTCTTCTTATTGATCAATTTGGAGCCTCCACAGGCTTCTTCACGATATGTGGTGAGACTCCGGGACCATGCGCCGGTTCAACTCCGGACGACGAGTGGAGGTCCCCTT
The DNA here is from genome assembly GCF_036328175.1 of Pseudomonas sp. JS3066. Classification (NCBI taxonomy): domain Bacteria; kingdom Pseudomonadati; phylum Pseudomonadota; class Gammaproteobacteria; order Pseudomonadales; family Pseudomonadaceae; genus Pseudomonas; species Pseudomonas sp. JS3066. Next base: position 1,148,556 of record NZ_CP143312.1, on the reverse strand, counting down.
CACAGCCAGGTTTCCGGGCTTTGAACCGGTTCATGTTTCGGCCTGCTCGCAGCAGCGGAATTTCTGCAATAGTTGCGGCACTCATCCCTGCATTCGCAGTCAATCAGCAAAGGGAAAAGCCCTTCATGGAGGCCACGGAAATGACCAGAACCCGCACCCTGATCGCCACCCTTGCCAGTATCGCCCTAATCACCAGCTCACCGGCCCTGCTCGCGGACCCGGGTAAAGGCAAGGGGCACGACAAGGGCCAGTCCAGTTCCCAAGGCAACAACTGGTCCGGCGGCCCGCAGGTGGATATCGGCGGCATCCGCATCATCCTCGACGACAACCGCGACTACTGGGGCCCAACCCAAGCCTTGCCTCCGGGCATCCAGAAGAACCTGGCGCGCGGCAAGCCGCTACCTCCGGGGATCGCCAAGAAACTCGACGGCCGACTGGTGAGCCGTCTACCGCACTACGAGGGCTACGACTGGGTCCGCGCCGGCACCGACCTGATCCTGGTCGCAGTGGCCACAGGGATCATCTATGAAGTGCTGCAGGACGTGATGGATTGACCCCCACAAGCCCCTCTTCCTGAAAGGGAGAGGGGTAATTCGCCCCCCCCGGAGCGAATTCATTCGCAAAATTCCCGCTAGCTTGTTTACCCCTCTGATTAAAAAGCCCCTCACACACTATCAACAGTGTCGATGGCCCCTATCGAGAGTGATCACTTTTTAATCAATGCCCCATCCGTAAAATTGGCTCCGTACCCGGTTTCCAGCCCCGTTGAGGAGCCCACGATCATGAAAACCCAAGCCTTCGCCGTCCTGTTCATCGCCGCCCTGAGCACCAGCGCTTTCGCCCTGCCGGCCGCTTACCAGCCGGTACTGGGTGAATCGAAGGACAGCTCCAGCATCCAGATCATCGAACCGGTGGCCGAGGGGGGTTCCGACCGCACCGGCGCCAACCGCATCGCTGAAGGTGGTTCGGATCGCACCCATGGCTTCCGCGTAGCTGAAGGCGGCTCCGACCGCACCAACGCCCTGCGCGTTGCCGAAGGTGGCGCCGACCGCGTGCCTCAAGCCCAGCGCATCAGCTGATCGCACCTACCTGCGTACAAAAAGCCCGGCAAATGCCGGGCTTTTCATTTGTGGGTATCCACCATCCCTCACCCCTACCCTCTCCCAGAGGGAGAGGGAGCCGCCCGCGCCCAGGCCAATCCGGGCACTTCCCTTTGGGAGCGAGTTCATTCGCGAACAGTCGGCTGCGGCGCGCTAAGTACGCTTGTTCAGCAACCGCGCCAGGCGGTCCCCGCCGAACTGGATCATCGTCACCAGCACCACCAGCAGAATGATCACGGTCAACATGATCTGCGTATCGAAACGCTGGTAGCCGTAGCGGTAGGCCAGGTCGCCGAGACCGCCCGCGCCGATGGCACCCGCCATGGCGGATGAGTTGATCATGGTCACCAGGGTGATGGTGAAGCCACCTACGATGCCCGGCCGCGCTTCCGGCAGCAGCACATTCCAGATGATGTGGCGCCGTTGGCAACCCATCGCCTGGGCCGCCTCAACCAGGCCGAAATCCACTTCCCGCAAGCTGACTTCGGCAATGCGTGCGAAGAACGGCGTAGCGGCGATGGTCAGCGGCACCACGGCAGCCCAGACGCCATAGCTGGTGCCGACGATCAGGCGGGTGAAGGGAATCAGCGCCACCATCAGGATCAGGAACGGGATCGAACGCAGCACGTTCACCACACTGCCCAGCGCACGGTTCAGCGTGCGGGCTTCGAAGATACCGCCGGGACCTGTGGTGACCAGCACCAGGGCTAGCGGTATTCCCACCAGGAACACGACCAGCGACGAAGCACCGATCATCAGCAGGGTGTCGAGGAAGCCCTGTAGCAGCCGGTCAAGCATGGGCGACATAGCCGAGCACCTCCGCCTTGTCCGCCAGGGGCCGCGCCCGCTCCAGCAGATCCAGCCCACCCTGCCCCGCCAGCGCCGCACTGAGCAGCAGATGGCCCTGGGCGCGCCCCTGGATGCGGTCGATACCGCCGTGCACCAGGCTCACACGCGTGCCGAGGGCCTGGGCGATGGCCAGCAGGTCCGGCTCACGGCCACTGGCGCCGGTGTAGTGCAGGTCCAGCAGCAGCGCGTTCGCGCCATCACCAGGCTGGTTGACCAGCCGCGCCAGCAAGTCGTCCGGCAAATCGTGACGCAGGGTGCCCAGCAGGGTGCGAGTGACATCGTGCTGCGGGTCACCGAACACCCGCCAGACCTCGCCCTGCTCCACCACCTGGCCGCGCTCCAGCACCACCACGCGGTCACAGATCTCGCGGATCACCGCCATCTCGTGGGTGATCAGTACGATGGTCAGCCCCAGCCGCTGGTTGATATCTCGCAGCAGGGCCAGGATGGCCTGAGTGCTTTCCGGGTCCAGCGCCGAAGTGGCTTCGTCGCAAAGCAGGATCTCCGGCTGATGCACCAGGGCACGGGCGATGCCAACGCGCTGCTTCTGCCCCCCGGAGAGTTGCGCCGGATAGGCATCGCGCTTGTCCGCGAGCCCTACCAGCTCCAGCAGTTCGCTGACCTTGCGCTCGATATCGGCCTTGGGCACGCCGGCAACTTTCAGCGGCAGCGCGACGTTCTGCCAGACAGTCTTGGCCGACATCAGGTTGAAGTGCTGGAAGATCATGCCGACCCGACGGCGCAGCAGCACGAGCTGCTTCTCGTCGAACTGGCCGATGTCTTCCTGGTCGATCACCACCTGGCCGCTGGTGGGCTTTTCCAGGCGGTTGAGGGTGCGGATCAACGACGACTTGCCCGCGCCGCTGCGGCCGATGATGCCGAACACTTCACCCCGACGGATCTCCAGGTCGATGCCCTGCAACGCCTGCACCGGCCCCTTGCTGCCCTGATAGGCCTTGCCCAACCCCTGCAGGCGGATATGCGGCAGGTCCAGGCTGATGTTGAGATTGAAACTGACCATATAGGGCCTCTCGTGATGCTGCTGTCTTTCCGTAGGAGCGAATTCATTCGCGATCAGGGCTTGCCCGGTAGCGCTTCGCGCTCCATTCGCGAATGAGTTCGCCCCTACAAGGATTCATCCTCGGACTCCAGGAGCGATCCCGGTGGTGCCAGGCAAGGCGCGAGGTTCGCGAAATTCATGAGCATGGTTCATCCATGTGATTGGATTTCGCGGTTCTCGCAACGCCGCATGGCGCCTCCGGGGACGTTCCCGTGCCTCATTCCCAGCCCGGTTGGTAGAGCTTGCCGTGTGCCTTATCCAGTGCAGCGCGCACCTGGGGCGAGTGCTGGTAGATGTCCACGAACTCGCCCAGGCGGCCGTCGTCCTGGTAGTCGGCCCGGGTGACGAACTGGATGATGTATTCCTTGTTTTCGATGCCGTCGAACAGCAGCGCACTGTTGGGATCGATGGTGCCGGCAAGTCGGATGTAGTGCGGGTAGCCCTGGGCCAGGTCGACGTCATCCAGGGCTCGCACCAACTGCACGGCTTCCAGTTCGATGATGTCGATCTTCTTCGGGTTCTCGACAATGTCGTCCAGCGTCGCCTTGTAGCCCACGCCTTCCTTGAGTTTCAGCAGCCCGGCCTTCTGCAGCAGTTGCAGGCCACGACCGCCGTTGATGGGGTCGTTGGCGATGGCCACCTTGGCTCCTTCCGGCAGGTCAGCTAGGCCCGCGTACTTCTTCGAGTAGAGGCCGACGTTGTTGATCACGCCGGGCGCGAAGGTCTTGAGCTGGAAGCCGCCCTCCTTCCTGGCGTTTTCCAGGAACGGCGTGTGTTGGAAGTAGTTCACGTCGATGTCGCCCGCGGCGAGGGTGATGTTCGGCGAGTTCCAGTCGGTGAACTCCACCAGCTCCACTTTCAGGCCTTTCTTCGCGGCCTCTTCCACCGCCACTTCCAGCGGCGGGGCGAAGGCGGCGGTGGTGCCGACCTTGAGTGTCTTGGAGTCGGCGGCATGGGCGATACCGGAGGCCAGCAGCAGGCCGAGGGTGAGGGTCTTGAGGAGGTGTTTGGGCATGTCTGTAGTCCTTGGACAGTGGAATTCAGTGTGTAGGAGCGAATTCATTCGCGAAGGAAGGCGCAGCCTTTCCCTGGGAATCCGGGGTCAGCCCTAGGGACCGATTCGCGAATGAGTTCGCTCCCACAGAAAAGGCGGTGCCGCGGTGGTCAGCCGGCAGCCGGTCACCCGCACCAAACAACTTCTGGCGCAACGTGCCTTCGGCATACTCCGTCTTGTAGGCGCCGCGTGCCTGAAGCTCCGGCACAACAAGATCGATGAAGTCGGCATAGCTTTCCGGGGTGACGATGCGGGTGAGGTTGAAACCGTCGAGGCCGGTCTCGTCCACCCAACTGAGCAGTTCATCGGCCACTTGTGTGGGCGAGCCCACCAGCAGGATGTAGCGCCCACCCAAGGCGTGCTGCTCCAGCAACTGGCGGCGCGTCAGGCTGTTGTCCTTGAGCTTGCTGGCGGCCGACTCGATGGCGTTGGTCTTCACGTAGGGGATCGGCTCATCCAGCCCGAAGCGGGAGAAGTCGATGCCCGTGGAGCTGGCGAAGTGCGCCACACCCGCCTCGGCACTGGCATGGGCCAGGTACTCGGCATGCTTGGCGCGTGCCTCGGCTTCCGTCGCGGCGACTATCACGCTGATGCCCATGAACACCTTCACCGACTGCGGATCACGGCCGGCGGCCTGGGCCGCCGCGCGTACCTTGTCCACCTGGGCACGGGTGGCGGCCTTGCTGTTGCCGCTGATGAACACGCACTCGGCATGCTCACCGGCAAAACGCAGCCCGCGAGTCGAGGCACCCGCCTGGAACAGCACCGGCGTGCGTTGCGGCGAGGGTTCGCAGAGGTGATAGCCCTCGACGTTGAAAAACTCACCTTCGTGACGAACCTTGTGCACCTTGTCCGCCTGGGCGTAGATGCGCCGCTGCCGGTCATTCAGCACGGCGCCCTCTTCCCAGCTGCCTTGCCAGAGCTTGTAGAGGACCTCCAGGTACTCGTCGGCCTGGTCATAGCGGCGGTCGTGCTCCACCTGCTGCGTCAGTCCCATGGCTCGGGCGGCGCTCTCCAGGTAGCCGGTGACGATGTTCCAGCCCACCCGGCCATCCGTGAGGTGGTCCAGCGTCGACATGCGCCGGGCGAACAGGTACGGCGCGTCGTAGCTGAGGTTCGCGGTCAGGCCGAAGCCGAGGTGGCGGGTCACGCCCGCCATGGCCGAGACCAGCAGCAGCGGATCGTTGACCGGAAGCTGGATGCTTTCCTTGAGGGTCAGGTCGACGTTGCCCTGGTAGACGTCGTAGACGCCGACGATGTCCGCCAGGAACAGGCCGTCGAACAATCCTCGCTCCAGCAACTGCGCCAGTTCGGTCCAGTAGGACAGCTTGCGATAGTCGGCCGAACGGTCGCGCGGGTGTGTCCAGAGCCCGTGATTGATATGCCCTACGCAATTCATGTTGAAGGCATTGAGGAGAATCTGCTTGCGCGCCATCAGATCGTCCCCCGGCGCGGTGGCAGTTTCTCGTTGAGATAGAAGTTGCCCACCGCGTGGTACTTCCAGCGCACCGGGTCGTGCAGCGTGTGCACGCGGGCGTTGCGCCAGTGGCGGTCGAGGTTGTGTTCGGCCAGGCTGGCGCGCGTGCCGGACAGCTCGAACAACTTGCTGCCGGCAGCCAGCGACACCTCGGTAGTCAGGGCACGGGCCTCGGCCACGCCAATGGACGCAGCCGCCACGCTGTCGGCGTCAGGTTGGGTGGTGGCGGCATCCAGCAGGCGGCCGGCGCGGTCGAGGATCGCTTCGGCAGCATGCAGGCGGATCGCCAGGCGGCCGAATTCCTGGATGGTCAGCGGATCGTCGCTGGCCTTGTCCACCCCCGAGTCGATCCAAGGTCGCGAGCGGGTACGCACGAACTCCAGTGCATCCTCATAGGCAGCGCGGGCGATGCCGGCGTCGATGGCGGCGTGCAGGATCTGCGCGAAGGGGCCGACGGTGGTAGGACGCTCGAAGGCATCCTGGAAGGACACCAGGTCCTCGGTGCGCACCGGCACGTTCTCGAACACCACCGAACCACTGCCGGTAGTGCGCTGGCCGAAGCCGGACCAGTCATCGATGACCGTCAGGCCGGGCGCGTTGCGCGGCACGAAGGCGAGGTACTGGTGCCCGTCCTCGGCCACCACCAGGGTGGGCACCCGGTCGGCATAGAGGGCGCCGGTGCAATAGAACTTGCGGCCATTGATGCGGTATCCCGCGCCTTCGCGGATCAGCCGGGTATTGCGGTCATTGGCGGTGCGCGTGCCGATTTCCGCCAGAGCGTTACCGAAGCGCTGGCCTGCCAGGGCTGCGGCGAACAGGCGCCGTTGCTGCGCCTTGCTGCCATTCACGCGGAGGACTTCCAGGGCGTAGAAATGGTTCTGCGGGATCTGCCCGAGGGAGGCGTCGGCGGCGCTGATGATGGCGATGACCCGGGCCAGGGTCACCCGCGATACACCAGCGCCACCGAATTCGCGCGGCACGCTGATGCCCCAGAGGCCGGAGCGGCTGAAGGCGTCGAGTTCCTCATGGGGCAGGCGACGGTCACGGTCACGCTCGGCGGCGCCGGGCTTGAATTCGGCGGCGATGCGGCGGGCCACGTCGATGGCCTCGGCATCGTCGCGAATGATGGCGACGCTGAAGGCCGGGGCGGGTTGCGGCAATGTCATGGAGAACTCCTCAAATCCAGGAATGACGGGCCGGCCGGGCACCGTTGAGATGCCAGGCTCCGACGGCCTGGACCTTCCAGCGCACCGGGTCGTGCAGTGTGTGGACGCGGGCGTTGCGCCAATGGCGGTCGAGGTTGAACTCGGCGAGGCTGGCGCGGCTGCCGGCCAGTTCGAAGAGCTTTTCGCTGGCGAGCAGGCTGATCTCCGTCGTCAGCACCTTGGCCTCGGCCACGGCGATGGAGGCGCGGGCGGCGGCCTCGTCATCGATCGGCCCGGCGGCCACTTCGTCGAGTACCTGGCCGGCGCGTTCCAGCAGGGCGTTGGCAGCATTCAGCTCGGTCTTCAGGCGGCCGACCTCGGCGATGGTGTAGAGCTCCTCGCTGGCGCGTTCGACGCCGGCATCCACCCAGGGCCGCGAGCGTTCGCGGATGAAGGCGATGGTGTCGTCGATGGCCGCCTCGGCGATACCGGCGTCGATGGCGGCCTGGATCAGTTGCGAAACTGCACCCTGGATGCTCGGCACTTCGGCCAGTCGGCTGTTGTGGAAAACCAGGTCGTCAGCGACGGGCGCCTGGTCCAGCAACACGGTGCCGCTGGCAGTGGTGCGCTGGCCGAATGCGGACCAGTCATCGACTATGCGCAATCCCGGCACACCGCGCTCCACGAGGCCGAGCACGCCGACGCCGTTGTCGTCGATGGCCTTGACTGCCACCCAATGGGCGAACAGCGCGCCAGTGGAATAGAACTTCTCGCCGCTGACCTTCAGGCCCTCGCCGGTACGGGTGACGCGAGCCTTGATCTCCAGGGTGTGTTTCGTATTGCGCTCGGGGCCGGCATTGGCCAGCCGGCGCCCCGCGAGGATGCCGCCGAAGACCTTGCGCTTTTGCGCTTCGCTGCCGACGTTCTCGACTACGTTGAGCAGGCCAAACTGGTTCTGCGGAATCTGCCCCAGGGCCGGGTCGGCGGCGCAGATGATGCGGAACACTTCGGCCAGGGTGACGTGGGACACCTCGGGCCCGCCGTATTGGCGTGGAATGCGAATGCCCCCCAGTCCCAGGCGGGTGAAGAGTTCCAGCTCGCGCCAGGGCAGCAGGCGGTCGCGGTCGCGTTGTGCGGCATTTTCCCTGGCCTGCCTCGCCACCTCGTGAGCGGCTTGCAGGGCCTGTGCATCGTTTTCGATCAGCGCCGCCGGGAGTAGTGACGGGGCTTCATCACGAAATGCGTTGTGGGCGGTTTCGTTTGTCATGCGGTATGGCCTTCAGCAATGGAGCGAGTCGGGTTTCCCTCACCCCAGCCCTCTCCCAAAGGGAGAGGGGGTCGTATCTGCGCCAGGGGAGGCAATGCGCGAGTCAGAACGCCGGGGCGATCTGGCCCTTGTAGCGGGTGACGATGAACTGGCGGACTTCCGGCGAGTTCAGGGCCTTGGCCAGCTTCTGCAGGCCGGGGTCCTGGAGGTTGTCCGGACGGGCGACGAGGAATTCGGCGTAGAGGTCCTTGCCCTTCTCGACGATCAGCGCGCTGTTGGTGTCGATGCCGGCTTCCAGGGCGTAGTTGGCGAAGACGAAGGCCAGGTCCACCTGGCTGACGGAACGGGCCAGCAGTGCGCCTTCCAGTTCACGGATCTTCAGCTTCTTGGGGTTTTCGGCGATGTCGCGCTGGGTGGCCAGGGTGTTGCTCGGGTCCTTGAGCTTGATCAACCCGGCCTCGTGCAGCAGCACCAGTGCGCGTCCGGTGTTCACGGGGTCGTTGGGAATGGCCACTGACGCGCCGTCCTTCAGCTCGTCGAGTTTCTTGATCCTGGTGGAGTACGCGCCGAAGGGTTCGATGTGAATGCCCACCACCGGTACCAGGTTGGTGTGACGGCTCTTGTTGAACTCATCGAGGAAGGGTCGGTACTGGTAATAGTTGGCGTCGAGATTCTTCTCGGCCAATTGCACGTTGGGCTGGATGAAGTCGGTGAAGACCTTGATGTCCAGGTCCACGCCTTCCTTGGCCAGGGTGGGTTTGATGAACTCGAGGATTTCCGCGTGGGGGACCGGGGTGGCGCCGACCACCAGCTTCTCGCCGGCTTGGGCAGAGAAGGCGACGACGGCGGCGAGAATGGCGATAGCCTTTTTCATTGCAAGTGCTCCTGGGCAGATTTGGATTGGCCGTCGTGGGGTCAACGTGGGGCCTTGGGTGGGCAGCGAAAGCCGGCTGCCCTGCGGCGGGATTTCAACGGCGGCTGTAGCGGATCACGAGACGGTCGCCGCTCGTCTGCAGCGCCTGCACCAGCAGGACCAACAGGGCCACGGTGACCACCATTACGTCGGTCTGGAATCGCTGGTAGCCGAAGCGGATGGCCAGGTCGCCCAACCCACCGCCACCGATCACACCGGCCATGGCGGTGTAGTCCACCAGCACGATGGCGGTGACGGTTACGGCGGCGATCAACCCGGTGCGGGCTTCCGGTAGCAAGGTGTGCCAGATGATCTGCCAGGTGCTGGCACCCATGGCCTGAGTAGCCTCCACCAGTCCGCGGTCCACTTCGCGCAGGGCGGTTTCCACCAGCCGCGCGAAGAACGGCGTGCAGCCGGCCACCAGCGGCGGAATGGCCCCGGCGACGCCGAGGGAGGTGCCGGTGAGCAGCGTGGTCAGCGGGATCATCACGATCAGCAGGATGATGAAAGGCAGCGAGCGCAGCGTGTTCACCACCGCCGAAGCGAAGCGATAGAAACCAGGCTTCTCATGCATCTGCTTCTTGCCGGTGAGGTAGAGCAGTACGCCCAGCGGCAGGCCGAGCAGCACGGTAAAACCAAGCGCCAGGGCGAGCATGGTCAGGGTGTCGATGCAGGCCTGGCCGATCTCAACCCAATCGAGGTTGGCGAGCAGTTCGTTCATTGCCCCACCTTCCTGCGCAATCGCGCGGCCGGATGCGGCTCGACAAGACGGTCACCTTGGCCGAACAGCTTGTGGCGCAGGCTGCCGTCTTCGTACTCGCGCTTGAACAGGCCACGGGCCTGAAGCTCCGGCACCAGCAGGTCGACGATATCCACAAAGGTTTCCGGCGCGACGATGCTGGACAGGTTGAAGCCGTCCACGTCGGTCTCTTCCACCCAGCCCTGCAGCTCATCGGCCACGGACTGCGGCGAACCCACCAGCAACGGGCCGTCACCGCCCAGGGCGCAGTAGTCGGCGATCTCGGCGGTGGTCCAGGTGCGGCTCGGGTCAGCGGCCGTGAAGGCATCCACCGCCGACTGGATGGCGTTGCTCTGGACCTGGCGCAGCACCTGGTCCGGCGCGTACGGGCCAAAGTCGATGCCGGTCCAGCCGGACATCAGCGTCAGGGCACCGTCATGGCTGGCGAACTCGCGGTACTCGCGCCACTTCGCCTGGGCCTCGGCATCGGTCCGCGCGACGATCACCGTGAGCTGGTTGAACACCTTGATGTCGCTGCCCTTGCGCCCGGCGTCTTCGGCCTGGCGGCGCAGGTCTGCCACCTGGTTGCGCAGGATGTGGCGGGTGGGCGCGGCGACGAACACGCACTCGGCATTACCGGCGGCGAAGGCCTTGCCCCGACTGGAAGCGCCGGCCTGGTAGAGCACCGGAGTGCGCTGCGGCGACGGCTCGCTGAGGTGGAAGCCGGGCACCTGGAAGTGCGCCCCCTCATGGGCAATCGGATGCACCTTCGTCGGGTCGGCATAGACACCGTGCTCGACGTCGGCGACCACTGCGTCCTCGTCCCAGCTGGCTTCCCAGAGCTTGTAGCAGACCTCCAGGTATTCCCCTGCCAGGGCATAACGCTGCTCATGATTGAGCTGCTGCTTGAGACCGATGTTGCGTGCGCCGCTCTCCAGGTAGGAGGTGACGATATTCCAGCCGGCACGACCGCCGGTGAGGTGATCCAGCGTGCTCATGCGCCGGGCGAACGGGTACGGGTGTTCGAAGGACACCGACGCGGTCACGCCGAAACCCAGGTGCCGGGTAGCGGCGGCCATTGCCGGCACCAGCAGCAGCGGGTCATTCACCGGCACCTGGGCGGCGGTGCGCAGCGCCTGCTCCGGTCCACCCTGGTAGACGTCGTAGACGCCCAGCACATCGGCGAGGAACAGGCCGTCGATCTTGCCGCGCTCCAGGGTTTGCGCCAGCTCGATCCAGTAGTGGATATCGGTGTAGCGCCGTGCCTGATCGCGCGGGTGGCGCCAGAGGCCGGGGGAAAGGTGGCCCACGGCGTTCATGGCAAAGGCGTTGAGGCGGATCTGCTTGCTCATGTCGCGCGCCTCAGGACCAGTCGTGACGCGGAGGCTTCACGCCGTTGAGCAGCCAGTTACCCACTACGTGGTACTTCCAGCGCACCGGGTCGTGCAGGGTATGCACGCGGGCATTTCGCCAGTGGCGATCATGGTTGTAGCGCGCCAGGGTGGATCGAGTGCCACCCAACTCGAACAGCTTGTTGGAGGCTTCGATGGCGACTTCGGTGGTCAGCACCTTGGCCTTGGCCACGGCTACCGAGGCGGCGGCCACATTGTCCTCGTCCGGTGCCGGGCGAGCGGCATCCATTACCTTGCCGGCACGCTCCAGCAGCGCTTCGGCGGCTTCCAGGCGAATCCCCAGGTTGCCCACCTGGATGATGGTCAGCGGGTCATCGCTGGCCTTCTCCACACCGGCATCGATCCACGGGCGCGCATGCTCACGGACGAAGGCGATGGTGTCGCGCAGGGCCGCACGGGCGATCCCGGCATCGATGGCAGCGGTGGTGATCTGGGCGAACGGGCCGGCCAGCGTCGGGCTCTCGTAGGAACGGTAGGTGGGGAACAGGTTAGTCGCCGGCACCCGCAGGTCCTGGGCCAGCACCGTGCCGCTGGAGGTGTTGCGCTGACCGATGCTGGACCAGTCGTCGACTATCACCAGCCCGTCGCTGCCACGCGGGACGAAAGCCAGCTGGGCCTTGTCGTCTTCGTCCACGGCCAGCACCGCCAGCCAGTGGGCGTAGAGCGAGCCGGTGCAGTAGCCCTTGCGACCGTTGATGACATGGGCATCACCGTCACGGCGGATGCGGGTCTGGATGTCCTGGACGTTCTTGCCGCCGGTTTCCGACAGGGCATTGGCGAAGCGGTTGCCCTTCAACGCCAGGCCGAAGAAGAGGCGCTTCTGTTCATAGGTGCCCTGCAGGCGAATGTCTTCCAGCAGGCAGTAGTGGTTCTGCGGGATCTGCCCGAGAGACGCATCGGCGGCCGAGATGATGGCGATCACCTCGGCCAGCGTGGCGTAGCTCACCTCGGCGCCGCCGAACACCTTGGGCACGGTAATGCCCCAGAGGCCGCTGTTGGAGAACACGTCCACGACTTCTGACGGAACCTGGCGAGTGCGATCGCGCTCGGCATCGCCCTCGAGCAGGAAGGCTGCAACGCGATGGGCCACTTCGATGGCTTGCGCATCGCTGCGAATGATCTGGGCGTCGGGGATACCAATGAGGTACTGGGCGGAAATCGGGGATTGCGACATGGGGCTCTCTGCACTGCTGTTTCGCCGCGAACAGTCGCGACCTTGCTTGCAGAGGGATAAAGCAGCACCCGTGCCAGTTTTGTTTTTATTTATAAATCAACGAGTTAGTAATTTCAGCAAACAGCCAAGCCTGAATTAAGCAGGCAACTTGCTGCTCAGGTGTTGCTGGAGCAACACCTGGGAAGGGAAGAAAGAATCAGGAATTCATCTCCAGGTCCCAGTGCTTTAGTGCACTTTTTTTGCACTACACAAGCAATAACATTCATTAGTCTTCTATTTTTTCACCCCTTAGCATGCCCCCATCCCCGACGCCCGGCCCGGTGTGGCCTGCGCAAGCAGGCTCCCGAGGAACCGTGCGCGAGAGAAAACATTTCCATATCCAGGGATGGAGCTTCCCACTCCGGTGGGATTGAGAGGACCAGGGGTCTGTACGAAAAGCCGCCCGGCTCCGGCACTTTCCGTACAGCGCCTCCGGCCTCTCCCTTTATCAACTGCCTAGTGTCATGCCCATGCCCCAGAACCCATTGCGTCTCTGGCTGCAGCGACTGCTGCCGGACGCCAGTAATGCCCCTCCACGGGAGTGGCTGCGCGCTGCCATTGGTGGCTGCATCGCCGTCTTTCTCGCCGCGCTGGTTTGCAATCAGCTTTTCGGTACCGACCTGGCGTTGCGCCTGATCGCACCGTTCTCCGCCTCCGCGCTGCTGCTGTTTGCCGTCACCTCCAGTCCGGTTGCCCAGCCATGGCCAGTGGTCGCCGGCAATGTGCTGGCGGCAGCCATCGGCTTGCTGGTCAGCCACTGGGGCCTGCCCCCGCTGGCCGCCGCTGCAACCGCCTTCGGCCTGGCCCTGGTGGGTATGCAGGCGCTGCGTTGTCTGCATCCCCCCAGCTGCGCCATCGCCCTGGGGGCCGCGCTCGGTGGACCAGTCTTCTCCGCGCTCGGCTGGCATCTGCTGTTGCCCGTACTGTTGGGGTCGCTGGTACTGGTGAACACCGCACTGCTGTTCAACAACCTCAGCGGCGTCCCCTACCCGCGCAAGGTCGCGCACCCTGCCAGCGGCCCGCACCTGACCGCCGACCCCTTGCCCGGCGAGCGCAATGGCATCGCCGAGGTTGATCTGGACCGCGCACTGGCTGAGTTCGGCAGCTTCGTCGACGTCACCCGCGATGATCTCCAGCGCCTGCTCCAGCTCGCCGAAAAGCACGCGCTGCGCCGCACCATGGGCGACCTGCGAGCGGCACGGATCATGTCCCGCGACCTGCGCACCATCGGCCCCGAGGCCCCAGTCAGCGAGGCCTGGCGCCTGCTTGACCAGCATCATCTGAAAGCCCTGCCGGTACTGGACGACAAGCAGCACCTGGTGGGCATCCTGACCCTCTCCGACCTGCTCGGCCACGCGGCCAGCACGGCACCCCGCAGCCTCGCCGAACGCTTCCGCGCCCGCCGCGAAGCGCCCGTGTCGCGGCTGATGAGCCGGCCGGTGCGCTGCGTGACCGTGGACACGCCGTTGGTGGAGTTGGTGTCGCTGCTTTCCGGCCAGGGCCTGCATTGCCTGCCGGTGCTGGACGACAGTGGCCGCGTGGCCGGGATCATCAGCCAAAGCGACCTGATCGCTGCGCTCTACCGCAACTGGCTGCAGGACCTGCAACAGCAGCCGGTACTGCAGCTGGCGAGTTGAGTCCCGCAAACACCTGTGGGAGCGATTTCAATCGCGAATGAATTCGCTCCCACAATCGCTGCCCAGCTCCGTAGGGTGCGCCGCGCGCACCAACAATCCCGTGCTGGAACACTGGTGCGCATGGCGCACCCTACGGATTGACCTTGGCGGGATCGGCTCAGATCGGGTCCCAGCGCCGGGACCAGTCGATGTCCTCGGTCACCACGTCGCGCAGCACGTCGATGGCCTGGCGCAGGGCCGGGGAATCCTTCTCGCGGGAGTAGACCAGGTAGGTGGGATAGGTGAATTCCGGCGCCTTCTCCACCCGTTCCAGCTCGCCATTCTCCAGGTGCCCCTGCACCACGCGGGCCCGGAAGTAGCCGGAACCGCCGCACTGGAGGATGTAGTGGAGCGCCAGCGGCCCGAGATTGGTGGACAGCACGGCGCTGGCCTTTTCCGGTAGCGCGGCGTCATGGCGCTGGCGGAATTCCTGGCCCCAGTCGTTGTAGATGTAGGGCTCGGGATTGGTCGTCGAACGCACCTGGATCAGCTTCTCTTCCAGCAGCAACTCCACTTGCAGGCCCGGCCAGTAATCCGGGCGGTAGACCAGCGCGGCATCCAGCAGGCCGCGCTGCAGTTGCTGTTGCAGGTGGCCCGCCTCACCGACTTCCGCACGGACCGCATGGGATGGCATGCGCTCGCGCAGGCGGATTACCCAACTGAGCACCAGCGGACTGCACAGGCTGACTTCGCCGCCCAGGTTGAGCACGTCGCGAAAACCCTCGGGCAGCGGCAAATCGCGCCTGGCAGCCTCCCATGTCTGCACCAGTTGGCTGGCATAGGCAACGAACACTTCGCCATCGGCGGTCAGCCGCGCCCCCGCGCGATTGCGCACGAAGAGCCGGCAATCCAGTTGCTGCTCGAGGTTGTGCACCCGCGCGGTGATTGTGGTCTGGGTGACGTGCAGGCGCTCGGCCGCGGCGACGAAACTGCCGGTACGAACGATCTCCAGGAAGGTGCGCGCCAGGTCGATATCCATGGGTGTGCTCGGTGCGGAAAGAATGGCCGAGTTTAACGGCTGACGAAGCGCCTCGCGTCGACTTGTGGGGGCGAGTTCATTCGCCAATGGGCGTCCCCGTCTCCACCAGCCTCAGCAACCGTAAGGCACTGGCGCGAACTTCCTCACGCAAGGCCTCAGGTTCGCGCACCTCGAAATCGCAAGGCAGCTTCATCAGCTGTCGGGCGAACCAGCTCATGCTGTCGGTGCGGGTACGCAACAGCACGCCCTCCTCCTGCGGCTCCAGCAGGCCCATACCGCTGCTTAGCTCCTCGGCGGCACGGGCAAGGTCGCACTTGAGCAGCACTTCGACCGCCGTCGAACGGGGCAGTTGGGCGATGCTTCCGGTGAGGAAGGCGGCGGCGTCGAAGTCATGCGGACGTTCGAAGCGGGCGTCCAGAAGCAGCAGAGCCTGCATCCGGTCCAGGCGAAAGCTGCGTAGATCCCGGCGCAGATGACAGTAGCCGCTCATGTACCAGCGCCCGGCGCGATAGACCAGGCCATACGGATCGGCCTCGCGCTCGCTGCTTTCGCCATCGCTGGCGCTGTAGGTGAAACGCACCCGCTGGCGCATCTGCGTAGCGGCCGCGAGATCCAGCAACCAGCGCTCACTGGCATTGGCGCGCGATCCCGGCAAGTCCAGGGTGGCGGCTTCGCCCAGGGCCCGCAGCCGTGGCTTGAGGTTGGCCGGCATCACCCGCTCCAGCTTTGCACGGGCACTGGCCACCGCTGGCGCCGCCTGATCCAGACCAAGGTTCTGCACCGCCAGCAGACCGAGGGACAGGGCCAGGGTTTCCTCGTTGGTGAACATCATGGGTGGCAGTTTGAAACCGGCTACCAGACGGTAGCCACCATGGCGGCCACGCTCGGCGGTCAGGGGAATGCCGATTTCCTCGAGGGTGGCGATGTAGCGCCGAAGGGTGCGGCTATCCACCTCCAGTCGCCGGGCCAGTTCGCTGCCACTGAGCTGGCCGTGGGTCTGCAGCAGCTCGAGTACGGCGAGCATGCGG
Organism: Pseudomonas sp. JS3066; assembly: GCF_036328175.1. Lineage (NCBI taxonomy): Bacteria > Pseudomonadati > Pseudomonadota > Gammaproteobacteria > Pseudomonadales > Pseudomonadaceae > Pseudomonas > Pseudomonas sp. JS3066. The sequence goes on along the minus strand of NZ_CP143312.1, from coordinate 1,132,644 downwards.
GTGGTTGGATTAGGCATGGCCAGGCTCCCTGAAAAAAGTTCCAGGCACGAAATTAATTAGGGCGGAATATAGCCTGATTCACTCCTAAGGTGGTTCCACGGCCGCTCAGCAAGGCCTTTCACCCCCCACTACAAGGAGCAAGACTATGGAACCCGTTCTCTTCTATGGCGTACCGCAAGGTTGTTCGTTCGGCTCGATCGTGGCCCTCGAGTGGCTCGGCCTGCCCTACCGCCTGTGCCGCGTGGAGATGCTGGAGCAGCCTTGGGACCCGCTGTTCGCCCGCATCAATCCGTTGAACAAGACACCCGCCCTCCTGACCGAAAGCGGTCAGCCGGTCAGTGAAAGCCTGGCCATCCTGCTCAGCCTTGCCGGTCGGAATCCGGGCAGCGAGCTGTGCCCGATCCAGGGCAGTCCGGAATACGACCGCCTGAGCCAGATGCTGGCCTACCTGGTGACTGATTTCTTCGGCTCGTTCGCACCGCTCTGGGCGGCCTACGAGATGGCCGATGGCGATGACACCACCAAGGCCGTGCTACGCAAGAAAGGCACTGCGGACGTGAGAGTGCAATGCGCTTATCTGGATGGCCTGCTGCAGGATCGGGACTGGCTGCTAGGTGAACAACGCAGCCTGGCGGACGCTTACTTCGCCGGTGTCAGCCGCTGGGTGGAGTACATGAAGCTGTTCGACCTTGGCCGGGAGTGCCCGCACCTGCAACGCTACCTGCTGAAGCTGAAGGCCGACCCGGCCATCACCTTCGCCCGCGCCATCGAAGACGGCGAGCCGGCGCTCAGCGATGGAGGCTTCAAGGGGCATGTGACGCTGGAGCAACTGGCGCCACGCCTGGCGGCCTGATCCACCCTCGCGGGAGCGAGCCTTCGCGAGCAGAGGTCGCTCCTGCGGGGGATGGCGGTCAGGGCTGCAGATCGAACAGTGCGTTGCCGCTTTCGATATCGAAGGGCGCAGAGAAGTGCTCGTGGACGATCTTCCACTGTCCGCCACGCTTGACATAGCACTGGGTGCCGCGCATCCAGCTGGTCTTCACTTCCCCGTCCTGCTCACCGCCGCAGCGCACCAGGCAGTGCAGGAAGGCGACATTGGCATCAGCCTGGATGGTCGGGTCGGCCGGTTCGAAGATGCCGTCGCCAGCACACATCTCCATGCAGTAACGCCAGTGCTGGCCGTAGTCCTGGAGTCCCTTGAACTGCAACTTGAGGATCGCGTCATAGGCGATCACGTCGTCCGCATAACAGGTCAGGATGGCGTCCACGTTCTTGGCGCGGGCGGCTTTCAGCCACTGGTTGAAGACTTCGTGGACTTCCAGCTCTGCGGTGGCCTTGAGGGTTTCGCTGCTCATGGTGCGTCTCCTTGGTTCCGAAAAGGGGTTCCGTCGGCGGTTTGCCGGTGGGTTCACCCTTGGTCGTGGGCCGCTGTCCGGCTTCGACAAAGCGCTCGCCGGGATCGACGAACGGTGACGTCACTCCTCCAGTTCATGCAGGCGCATCTCGATGAAGCGCCGCTCGGGTTCCTGGCGTACCAGCGCCAGTGCGTTCTGGTACGCCGCACGCGCCTCGGCCTTGCGTCCGAGACGACGGCAGAAGTCAGCGCGGGTGGTATGCGCCAGGTGGTAGTCGCTGAGCTCGCCGGCATCCAACAAGGCGTCCACCTCGGCAAGCCCCGCTTCGGGACCATCGCGCATCGCAATGGCCACGGCGCGATTGAGCGCCACTACCGGCGACTGGACCAGCCGTTGCAGCACATCGTATAGCCCGACGATCTGTCCCCAGTCCGTTTGCGCGGCGCTCGCCGCCTGGGCATGCACGGCGCTGATCGCGGCCTGTAGCACATAGACGCCGACGCGCCGGCTGGCCAGGGCTTGCGTAACCAGGGCGAGGCCTTCGGCTATCTGCGCCCGGTCCCACAGGGAGCGATCCTGTTGATCCAGCAGGATCAGGTCGCCGTTGTCGGTGGCACGGGCGGAACGGCGCGAGTCGTGCAGCAGCATCAGCGCCAGCAGGCCCATCACTTCCGGGTCCGGCAGCAACTCCAGCAGCAGCCGCGCCAGCCGGATGGCTTCGGCCGAAAGATCGGTACGGGTCAGGGAGTCGCCGGAGGACGCCGAATAGCCCTCGTTGAACACCAGATAGACGACCCGCAGGACGTTATCCAGCCGCTCCGGCAACTCGGCCAGCGACGGCACCTGATAGGGAATGCGCGCGTCGCGGATCTTCGTCTTGGCGCGGACGATGCGCTGGGCAATGGTGGATGGCGTACTCAGGAAGGCGCGGGCGATTTCTTCGGTCTTCAGGTCACAGACTTCACGCAGGGTCAGCGGTACCTGGGCATCGGCGGGCAGTGCCGGGTGGCAGCAGGTGAAGATCAGCCGCAGACGGTCGTCCTCCACATCCTCGCCCTCCTCGAACTCACTGGCAGCCTCTTCAAGTTCGGCCAGCAGGTGACGCTTCGACGCGTCGAAGCGGGCGCGCCGGCGCAGGCCGTCGATGGCCTTGAAGCGGCCGGCCGAAACCAGCCAGGCGCGCGGATTGGTCGGAATGCCGTCCCGCGGCCACTGCTGCACGGCGGCGATGAAGGCATCGTGCAGGGCTTCCTCGGCCAGGTCGAAATCCCCCAGCAGACGGATCAGCGTGGCGAGGACGCGGCGCGAGTCGCTGCGATAGATCGCCTCGACCCGCTTGTGCAGTTCGGCCTCGTCCATCAGGCTCCCCGTTGCATCAGGAAACGGCACCCAGGGTCGGCCGGACCTCGGGCTCGCGCACAGGTCGCACCTCGATGCAGCCCAGGCGTGCCGGCGGGATCTTCGCGGCGATCTGCAGCGCCTCGTTGAGGTCGCGCGCCTCGATCAGGTAGAAGCCGCCGAGCTGCTCCTTGGTTTCCGCGAAGGGGCCGTCGGTCATCGATACGCGACCGCCCTGCAGGCGCAGTGTGGTGGCGGTCCGTACCGACTCCAGCGCATTGGACGCCAGGTAGTGGCCGCTGGCGGCGAGTTGCTCGGTGTATTCCACGCACTCACTGGCGATCGCCTGGTAGTCGGCGTCGGTCAGGGTGGCGAGCTTGGCTTCTTCGATATAGATCAGGCACAGGTATTTCATGATGGGCTCCTCGGGTGGCTGCGGGGTACTGACACCCATTGGTCGTTCGGCGCCAACGGGAATCGACAGCGGCGCGAGAAAATGTCGTGGCGAATTCATTCGCGAATGAATTCGCCCCCACGGGGGAGGAATTGAGGATAGCTCTGCCTGGCCGCCCGGCCCGCTGACGAGCCGAGCGGTCCGTTTCAGGTTATTTCTCGGCGGCGGCCTTGAGGTTCACCAGGCCCTGGTCGAACTTGCTGCCGACCATGTCATCCATGTCGAAGAACACCTGCATCAGGCGATGGGTATAGGGCGAAGGCCCGTACATGGCCCAGGTGACCTGGGTGCCGCCGTGCTGCGGCTGCAACATGAATTCGGCGGTGTTGTGGGCTTCGAAGGGCATCTGGAAGTCCAGCTTGATCTCCACCTTCGAGGCCGGCTCGCTCTGGGTGATTTCCATGCGCCCGGTGCCCACCTCGTTGTTGCCCTGCCAGGCATACGCGGCGCCGACGCCTTCCTTCGGGCCGCTGTAGCTGCGCTTGAGTGCCGGGTCGAGCTTTTCCCAGGGCGACCAGGACGTCCATTGGCGCAAGTCGTTGATCAGCGGGAAGACCTTCTCCGGTGGCGCCGCGATGGTGGTCGTGCGTTCGATGCGGAAATGATCCGGGCTGATCGCGGCGTACCCCAGCACGCCGAGTAACGCGATGACGATGATGGCGAGTATGGCTTTGAACATAGCGCCCTCCCGGGGCTTGCAGGCAGGTGGACTGGCACTTGGGCAGCATTGCCAGAACAAGGTTAGCCGCTCTGCGCCGCGACGCCTGGCAGCCGGATGTGTCGCCCCAACTCTTCGAACAGGGTGATGACCGAACGCAGCGCACGACAGTCCGGCCGGGTCAGTAGCCAGAGCGCGCTGGTGCAGCCGGGCAGGTCGCCTTCGAGAACCGTGAGTCCCGCTTCGCCACGCACCAGGAATTCCGGCAGCGCCGCCACACCGAGGCCGGCACGCACCAGTTGCGCCACCGACAGCATGCTGTTGCAGCGATGCATGGGCTGCACGTCGGGGAAGCGCTGGCGACGCCAGACCAGGCTGGGATGGTTGGGCAGGAAATCGTCAGGGGCTATCCAGGCCATGCGCGTCGGATCGCGTTCGGGCCAGCGCGCCAGATATGCATCCGCCGCGCAGAGGACGTAGGGCACCGGGCCCAGGCAGCGGCCCACAAGGTGGCCGGGCGGAGAGGTGGTCAGGCGCAGGGCGATATCCGCGTCGCGGCGGCTGAGGTTGGCGAAGTCGTTGGAGGTGGTCAGCTCCAGTTCCAGCGCGGGATAAGCGGGCATGAAGTGCGCGAGTGCGGGCAACAGCAGCCCGTGGAGTACGGCGTCGGTGCAGGTCAGGCGCAGGGTGCCACTGACAGCCTCGCTACCCTGCTCCAGGCCCAATCGCGCCGCTTCCAGCGCCTTCTCCGCCAGCTCGGCCTGCTGTGCCAGCAGTTGCGCCGCCATGTTGGGGAGGTAACCGGCGCGGCTTTTCTCGAACAGCACGCTGCCGAGCGCCTGTTCCAGGCGCCGGAGGGCGCGGAATACCGTGGAGACATCCACCTTGAGCTGCTCAGCGGCCCGAGCCAGGGTGCCACCACGAACCAGCGCAAGGACCAGGGCCAGGTCGGCGTGGTCGATCTTGTATTGCGTCACTGCAATCCCACCTTGCCAAATCGCCAATATTGATTGCCTTTTCGCAACTATATAGTCGACCGGAGCGGGCGCAAGCCGCGCCTGGCAATGGAGGACAGAGATGAAGCAACTGCGCATCGGCCTGGTTGGCGACAGGGACGACAACATCACCGCACACCGTGCCATTCCCCACGCCCTTGAGCTCGCCGCACGGGCCACCGGGAAAGACGTGAAAGGCATCTGGTTGGCTACGGAACGCATTGGCCAGACTCGGCTCGACAGCTTCGATGGCCTCTGGTGCATTCCCGCCACTCCTTACCGCAGCACCGAAGGCGCTCTGCAAGCGATTACCCACGCGCGCCGCAACGCCCAGCCATTCCTCGGCACCTGCGGTGGCTTCCAGCACGCGCTGCTGGAGTACGCGCGCAATGTGCTGGGCTGGTCCGATGCCGAGCACGCCGAAGAAGTCCCCCATGCATCGCGCGCCGTCATCAGCCCACTTGCATGCGCCCTGCGGGATACCCTGGAGCGCGTGCGACTGACCCCCGGCTCGCGCGTGGCCGAAGCCTACGGCGCCGAGGATGCCTTCGAGGGCTACTTCTGCGGATATGGACTCAACCCGACTTTCCGCGAAGCCCTCACCCAAGGTCCGCTGCGCGTTTCCGCCCAGGACCCCGCCGGGGCCGTGCGCGCAGTGGAACTGGACGACCACCCGTTCTTCATCGCCACCCTCTTCCAGCCGGAACGTGCTGCGCTGATCGGCCGCCTGCCACCGCTGGTACACGCCTTCGTCAATGCCTGCCAGGAGAATGCCCGATGATTGCCCAGACGCCGGAGCCGCCCTACTACGCAGTGATTTTCACCTCGCTGCGCAGTGAGACCGAGCAGGACTACGCCGCCACCGCCGAGCGCATGCTGGAACTGGCCGGTGACCAGCCCGGTTTCCTTGGCGTGGAATCCGCCCGTGGTGCCGACGGGCTGGGGATAACCGTGTCCTACTGGCGCAGCGAAGAAGACATCCGCACCTGGCGTCTCCAGGCCGAGCACCGTGAGGCGCAGCGGCGTGGACGGGAAGAGTGGTACCGGGCATTCCGCACCCGCGTGGCCCACGTCGAGCGGGACTACGGCAAGGCCTGAGCGCGGTGCACGACCAGGGGTCAGGCCACGCGCTGCGACTCCAGCACCAGCTCCTGCTCGGCTCCACGTTTGAGCAGCGCGTAGATCACTCCGGTCACCAGACTGCCGGCGACTATCGCCAGCAGGTAAAGCATCGCGTGGTTGATCGCGTTGGGGATCAGCAGCACGAACAGGCCACCATGGGGTGCCATCAGCTTGCAGCCGAAGTACATGGACAACGCGCCGGTCAGGGCACCGCCGGCGATGCTGGCCGGGATCACTCGCAACGGGTCCTTGGCAGCGAAGGGAATGGCGCCTTCGGAGATGAAGCACAACCCCAGCACAAGCGCCGCCTTGCCAGCCTCGCGTTCGCCCTGGGCGAACTTGCGACGCATCAGCAGGGTGGCGATGCCCATGCCGATGGGCGGCACCATGCCGGCGGCCATGGTGGCGGCCATCGGCGCATAGCTTTGCGATGCCAGCAGCCCCACGGAAAACGCGTAGGCGGCCTTGTTGATCGGCCCCCCGAGGTCCACGCACATCATCCCGCCCAGCAGCAGGCCAAGGAGGATGGCGTTGGACGTACCCATGTTGTCGAGGAAGTGGGTAAGGCTGGCGAGCATTCCCGCCACAGGCTTGCCCACCACGTAGATCATCACCAGGCCGGTGAACAGGCTGGCGAGCAACGGGATGATCAGGATCGGTTTCAGCGCCTCGACGCTCTGCGGCAGGTTCAGATGGCGATTGATCGCCCGCGCCGAGTAGCCCGCGAGAAAGCCCGCGACTATGCCGCCAATGAACCCGGCGCCGAGGATGCTGGCCAACAGGCCGCCGATCATGCCTGGCGCCAGGCCGGGACGGTCTGCAATGGAATAAGCGATGTAGCCGGCCAGCAGCGGCACCATCAGCTTGAAGGCCGCGTCGCCACCAATCTGCATCAGTGCGGCAGCGAGGCTGCCCTCCTCCTTGAACGCCTCGATGCCGAAGACGAAGGACAGGGCGATCAACAGCCCGCCCGCGACCACCATCGGCAGCATGTAGGAGACGCCGGTGAGCAAGTGCTTGTAGGCGCCCTTGGGTTCGGCCTTGGCCTTGCCTGCCTGGGCGTCAGTACCAGCCTTGGTGTCCAGCAACTGGCCTTCGCTCAGGGCACGCTTGAGGGTGGATTCGGATTGCTTGAGGGCAACGCCGGTGCCGCAGCGAAAGACCTTCTTGCCGGCAAAGCGGGCTGTGTCCACTTCGATATCGGTAGCCAGCAGCACGGCGTCGGCGGCGGCGATGGCTTCGGGCGTCAGCGGATCACGGGCGCCTACCGAGCCCTGGGTTTCCACCTGGAGGTCGATGCCCAGGCGCTGCGCCGCCTGCTTCAGCGCTTCAGCCGCCATGAAGGTATGCGCCACACCGGTCGGGCAGGCGGTGACAGCGACGATGCGTGGCCGTGAACCCGCGACGGGAGCGGCAGTCGGTGCTTCGGCCGGCTGCTCCCGCGCATCGACGGCGGCGCGCAGAAGGAAGGACTCGCTGTCACGCAGGGCTTCGGCGGGGCTGGCGATGCACAGGCGCTTGCCGGTGAAGCGGGTCAGGTCCAGTGCACCGCTCTTGACTACCAGCACCCAGTCGGCGGCTTCCAGGGTAGCGGCCGACAACTGGTTTTCCGGGTGCTGCGGGTCGACGATTTCGACGCTGGTGCTCCAGCCCAGGCGCTGTGCGGCGGCGTCCAGCAGGCGCGCACAGAGCACGCTGGTAACCATGCCATTGGGGCAGGCAGTGACTATGGCGAGTTTCATCGGGACACCTCTTGTTGTTCTTCCAGCGCCCGGATCTCTACGGCGCCTTCGAGCTGTTGCAGTTGCGCGGCATCGCTGATGCCGAAGCCCACCTGGGTCACCGCCTGGGCGGCGATGGCGGTGGCGTGGCGCAGGGCGCGAGCGGCTGGCCAGTCCCAGAGCAGGCCGTGAACCATGCCGGCCAGCAGGGAATCGCCAGCACCCACGGTGCTGGCCACGCTGACCCTTGGCGGCTGGGCGTGCAGGGCGAAACCGGGGCCGAACCAGTTAACGCCGTCTGCGCCCTGGGAAATCACAATCTGCTCGATCCCCTGTGCCTGTAGCTGGCCAGCCTCTTCGCGTTGTGCCGCGATATCGGTCAGCGACCGGCCACAGAGTTCGCTCAGCTCTTCGGTGTTCGGCTTGATCAGCCAGGGCGCGGCCTGCAGGCCGGCACGAAAGGCTGCGCCGCTGGAATCCAGGGCCACTTTCAGGCCATGCCCCTTGAGCCGCGTGATCAGTTCGGCGAGAAAACACGGCGCCACACCTCGAGGCAGGCTGCCGGCCACCACGGCCAGATCATGCCCCGGCGCGACGGCATCCAGTCGCGACAGCAGCGCAGCCTGGGCGGAGGCATCCACCATCGGACCCGGGCCATTGATATCGGTGATGCGCCCGTCGGCTTCGGCCAACTTGATATTGCTGCGAGTTTCCCCCGGTACACGAACGAAGGCGTCGGAGAAACCACGCCGGGCGAACAACGCCTCGAAAGCTTCTGCGTTGTCCGCGCCGAGAAAGCCGGACACCGTCAGGTCGTGACCGAGGTCAGCCAGCACCTGGGCGACGTTCACGCCTTTACCGGCAGCATGGCTGGCTTGGGCCAGGCTGCGATTCACCCGGCCGGGTTCCAGGCGATCCAGGCGCAAGGTCAGGTCGAGGGCGGGGTTCAGGGTGATGCAGAGAATGCGAGCCATCAGAAACGCTCCCCCAGTTCGCGGACCGCCGCCGCGCTTTCCAGGGTCAGTGCACCTTCAGCCAGCTCACGGGCAGCACTCAGGTTGAACTCGCGCACCCGTGCCTTGACCTCGGCAATGCCACCCGTGGACAGGCTCAATTCATCCACGCCCAGCCCCACCAGCAGTGGCACCGCCAGCGGGTCGCCCGCCAGCTCGCCGCACACGCCCACCCATTTGCCCTGGGCGTGGGCTGCGCGCACCGTGAGGGCGATCAGTTGCAGCACTGCCGGGTGGAGGCCATCGGCCTGGGCGGAAAGCGTCGGGTGGCCACGGTCGATGGCCAGGCAGTACTGGGTCAGGTCGTTGGTGCCGATGCTGAAGAAGTCCACCTCGCGGGCCAGCACGGGGGCAATCAGCGCCGCGGACGGCACCTCGACCATGATCCCCAGTTGCAAGTCGGCCTGGGGAATCTCCGCGGCAACTTTCAGCGCCATGTCGCGGGCCTGACGCCATTCTTCGACCGTGCCGACCATGGGGAACATGATGCGCAGCGGCCGCCCTTCGCTGGCACGCATCAGCGCACGCAACTGGGTCTCCATCAGCTTCGGACGCTGCAGGGTCAGGCGCACCCCGCGCACGCCAAGGAAAGGGTTCTCCTCGTCCGGCACCGGCCAGTAAGGCAATGGCTTGTCGCCACCGACATCCAGGGTACGGGCCACCAGCGGGCGGCCCTCGAGAGCGTCGAATACCCGGCGGTACTCCGCTTCCTGGGTGGCCAGGTCGGGCGCCTGCGGGTGAGCCATGAAGATGAACTCGGTGCGCAGCAGGCCGACGCCTTCCGCACCTTGCGCCACCGCCTTGGCGGCTCCCGCGCAGTCGCCCAGGTTGGCGCAGATTTCCACCCGGTGGCCATCGCGCGTCAGGGCCGGTTGCAGCTTGTCGGCATCGGCCAGTTGCAGGCGGCGCTGACGCCCTTCCTGCTCCTGACGGGCCCGTTGCAGCTGTTCGGCATCGGGAGCAACGACCAGTCGGCCGCGCTGGCCGTCCAGCAGCAGCGGTGTAAGCGGTTCCAGCAGCAGTACACCGGCTCCGGCCCCAACCAGTGCGGGAATGCCCAGGGCACGGGCGACGATGGCGCTGTGGGAAGTGGCACCGCCACGGGCGGTGAGGATGCCAGCCACGCGGTCGCGGTCAAGGCGCGCAACGTCGGAAGGCGCCATCTCGTCCATCACCAGGACATAGGGCTCGTCCGGCTCGGAGGCCGCCTCCACGCCACAGAGCTGGGCCAGCACGCGGCGGCCGATATCCCGCAGGTCGGCGGCACGCTCGGCCAGCAGCGCATCGTGCAGGCTTTCCTGCTGGGCGGCGGCACCTTCCACCACCGCCAGCCAGGCAGCGGCTGCGCTTTCGCCCTGTTTCAGGCGGGCATCCACCTCGTCGCCCAGTTCCGGGTCGGTGAGCATTTCCAGATGGGTGATGAAGATTTCACGGATGGCTTTCACCTCGCTGCGCAGCACCAGCGCCTCGATCTCGCCACGCACATGGCCGATGGCCTGTTGCAGGCGCGAGCGCTCGACGTCGGGGGACTCGCCACGCAGCGGATAGTCGAACTCCTTGTGCAGACGGATATGTGCAGGCCCAACGGCGATACCGGGGGCGGCGGGTACTGCGTGGAGCTGGCTGCCAGGCGTCGGGGCGGCGATGGGTTGCGCCTCCGCTTCGTCCTCCGGAGTGGCCTGCTCGCTGACCGGCAAGGGTTCGACCTCTTCGCCCAGACCCTGCTCGATGGCGGCTTTCAGCGCCGGCAAAGCGGCATCGGCGATAGCCGGTTCGGCAATGACCTCGATGAGCTGACCACGGCGGATGCCCAGGCTCAGGAGCTTGCTAAGGCTCTTGGCGGACACGGCGGCCGTGGCGCTGTCGGCAAGCCGCAGACGAATCTCGCCATCGAAGGTCTTGGCCAGTTGCGCCAGTTCCTTGGCCGGCCTCGCGTGCAGACCGTGAGCGTTGGCCAGGGGTAGACGCAGGCTCGGCCAGTCGGGCTGGATGTCTCCACCCAGGACCTCAAGTACCGCGCGACGTTGAGTGGCGCGGGCGAGCTCGCGGCCCCGCCCCTCGATCAACAGGGCGCATAGGCGTTCCAGCAGCGCCAGGTGGGCGTCGCCCAGGCTGGCCAGGCAGAACAGTCCGTTGAGGGGTTGGTCGAGAAGGCGCAGGGGTTTTTCCGGCGTCAGGTAGGCCAGGCCGGGACGCTGCACTGCCTGGTCGCTGTGCAGCCACCAGAGGCCCTCGCCCAGGGGCAGCGGTTCGCCCTGCAGCAACGCGGCGGCAAAGCTGCCGCCAACGCACTCGGCGCGACGCAACAGGCGAGCGCCTTGCAGCACCAGCTCGTCATAGTCTTCCACTGCCACGCCAAGGCCGATCAGTTGATCGTCCAGCGCCAGCTCCTGGGGAGCGCCCTGCAGCAGCTTGAGGATGTCTTCCGGGGTTTGCGCCTGTCGCAATTCGCTGCCGAGATCAGCTTCACCCAGGGCACGGGTGAGGATCTGCAGCAGGCGCAGGTGTTCATCGGATTTGGCGGCAATGCCGATGGCGAGGTAGACGATCTGTCCACCGCCCCAGTCGACCCCTTCGGGGAACTGCATCAGGCGCACGCCGGTGCTGAATACCAGCTCGCGGGTCTGCGGCGTGCCATGGGGAATGGCGATGCCCTGGCCAAGGAAGGTGGAGCCCTGGACCTCGCGAGCCTCGAGACCGGCGAGGTACCCCGCCGCCACCAGGCCATCGCCCTCGAGCAGCTCGGCGAGCATGCGCAACGCACCCGCCTTGTCCGCCGCGACCAGGCCCATGGAAATCTGCCCTGCGGTCAGTTCGAGCATCGCATCACCTCTTCGGGCCTTGCGCCCTTCTTATCGTTGTCACTTGCCATCAGCAGCGCCACCGAACGTCGGTTGGATCGGTCAAAGCGTAGACAGAGCGCTTGCTGAATCGTTTCACTAAACTGAACTGGCACGTTACTCGATAATCTTCGATTCTTGAAGCCCGCCCGATGAAACACATCCGCATAACAGGAGTCGTGAACTTGAAACTCAGCGATATCGCCCGCCTGGCCGGTGTTTCGGTGACCACCGCCAGTTACGTGATCAACGGCAAGGCCGAGGAGAAGCGCATCAGCCCGGCCACCGTGGAGCGCGTGCAGGCGGTGGTGGATGAGCATGGTTTCAAGCCCAATCCCCAGGCCGCCGGCCTGCGCAGCCGACAGACGCGCACCCTGGGTTTCATCCTTCCAGACCTGGAAAACCCCAGCTACGCACGCCTGGCCAAGCTGCTCGAACAGGCCGCGCGGGCGCGGGGCTATCAGTTGCTGATCGCCAGTTCCGACGACGAGCCGGAAAGCGAGCGGCAGCTGCTCAAGCTGTTCCGCGCGCGGCGCTGCGATGCGCTGATAGTCGCCAGCTGCCTGCCGCCGGAAGACGACAGCCTCGCTCGTCTGCTGGACGAAGGATTGCCGGTGATCGCTGTCGACCGGGTGCGCGATCCGGCGCGCTTCTGTGCGGTGGTCAGCGACGACCGCCAGGCCAGCCTGCAGCTCACCCGCAGCCTTTTGAGCCCCGCTCCCCGCCGCGTCGCCCTGCTCGGTGCGCGGCCAGACCTGCCCATCAGCGCCGAACGCAGCGCGGGCTTCCATGACGCCTTGAAAGGGCTCAAGTGCGAAGTGCTGGAACTCCAGGGCGAAGACTTCAGTCGCGAGTGCGGCCAGCGCCTGATGGCCGACCTGCTCGGACAGGGCGAGTTGCCGGATGTGCTGATCACCACCGCCTACGTCCTGCTGGCAGGCGTGCTGGATGCCCTGCGCGAACACGGCGCCTGGCCGCAGGGGATGCGTGTGGGCACCTTCGGCGATACCCAGTTGCTGGACTTCCTGCCGCTACCGGTGAACTCCATGTACCAGCAGCACGAACTGATCGCCGAACAGGTCCTGGGGCTGGCCCTGGCGGCGGTTGAGCGGGACGTTTACGAGCCGGGCGTGCGCGGCGTGGCGCGGAAGTTGAAACAGAGGATTGCCCGGTAGGAGCGATCTTGCTCGCGAGAACTGCGCCGGAAGAGCTTCGCGGGCAAGCCCGCTCCTACAGAACCGCCACCTCAACCGATGAACGCGTTTGCGCGGTAATCCCGCGGCGACTGCTCGAAGTGCTTCTTGAAGGTCCGGCTGAAATGCGCCGAATCGGTAAAGCCCCAGCGAAAGGCAATGTCGGTGATGGACTCATTACGCAGACGCGGATTGGAAAGGTCAGCGGCGCTGCGTTTCAGGCGAGCGCGCTGGATGAACCGGCAGACACTGTCGCCCTGGTCCTCGAACAGCCGGTAGAGCTGGCGCACGGAGATGTTCAGTTGCCTGGCCAGGGACAGCGGTGTCAGTCCGGGCTCTGACAGGGACTGGTCGATCAGTTGCTGGGCCATGCTGCGCAGGCCGGCATTGTGGCAGCCATCCTGTTCGCTGGTGGTTTGTCCGGGTTGCAGGCGCAGGGTCGGCGCCAACAGGGCGATCAGCGCTTCCTGCAGAGCCTCGCCCTCTTCGAGGCCAGCGCAATGGTCAAGCTCACCGCCGCATATCTGCTCCACCAGGGTTCGCAAGACCCGGCCGCTGGCGCAGTGCTGGGAGAGCTTGCCGAAGGTCGGCCGGCCTTCCGGCAAATGGCGGCAGACATCCTCGCGGGACAGGTGGAAGGAGGCGTGTTCGATCAGCCCGTGGGGGACGATCTCGCAACCGCGGGCCGAGTCCATCAAGGCCATCTCACCCGGAGCAAGCTCCACGCTTTCGCCATTCTGGCGCAATTGCGCACGACCTCTGCGCTGGACGATCAGGAAACAGTGGCGGTCATCGTCGTGGTCGATTGAGGTGCGCTGCCGGCTGATCATGCCGGCATTGGTGCGGATCTGGGCGACTTCCAGGCCGGCAAGGTCCTGGCGGGAGATTTCACCGATGAACAGCCCATGGCTGAGTGCGGGACGCGACTCGAAACGGCCGCAAACGCCTTGCAGAGAACGGAGCCAGGAATCGAAATCATGGGAGCGGACAGCTTGGGCAACCATCGGGAACCTCCGGATCGGGCTGACGCCACATTGTTGTTATGGCGACATTATTAACATGTTATCTATTTTGCCGACAAGGAAGCTGCCAGGCCCGAATAGATCGCTAATGCCTAAGCAAGAGGTGTACCCGTCCAGCTCGTTCAGTGGTTACCAAGAACGTCCTTGAATGCGCGCAACGCCTGCAACAGCAACTGCCGCTGTTCAGGCACGAGACGGATATAGCGGCGGAAGCCGGGCATCCGGTTGACCACTTCGCTGGCCCCCATGTGTTCCAGGCGGACTCTCCACTGCCGCCCTTCCCGCTCGATCACCAGACGTTTGAAATCCAGCGGCATCAGTGCCGCCCGCAACACCTGGTCGCTTTCCAGGCGCCCCAGCAACTCGCCCAGCGCGCGTGCATCGCCTGCACGCACATTGCAGGTGACTCCTTGGCGGCGAATCGCCCCACGATGGCTCAGTTCGATACGCACTGGTCCCACTCCGGTCGAAGGGACCTGCAAGACGAACTCGGTGAGCACCAGGTGCATGAGGAACTGCGCCTGGACCCGTTCACGAACATCGAAAACCAGGTCCCCGTCATCGCTGGAGAAGCGCGTGACCGCCCCCTCCAGCGTTTCGGCGCGCAAGCCTTGCAGGTCGCGCATCACCTTCAACAGCGTCGCCCCCGGCCGGTAGCCGGGAGGCGGCCGCCGCCAGTACTCAGACAGGCTTGGAAACATGGCTGAAATTCTCCACGGCGTGGGCAACAGGTTCGTGGCTGAACTCTTTTTCCAGCACTTCTTCCACCGGAACCGGAAGGAACGGATTGACCTTCTGAACCACCAGCGTCCAGAACAGCGCATAGGCAGCGGTAAGGCCCAACATCACGCCGAAGGGGATGTACACGTCACGGGGGTTCATGCCCGGCGGCGTGATGTACCAGAGACCGATGAGAATGCCGACGCTGGAGACGATCTGCGGCAGCGGGAACCAGGGCGAGCGATAGGCGCGCGGCAGGTCCGGACGACGGATGCGCAGCATCACCACCGACAGGGTCACCACCAGGTAGGCGGTGCTCCAGGCGCAGACGGCGGCCAGAACCAGATTGAAGATGTCATCGGTATTGCCACCCAGCCACCAGGCGTGAATGCAGGGAATCGCTGCCGCCACGGCGATGCACAACAGCGGGGTCTTGAAGCGCGGATGCAGGTAGGTGAAGGCCTTGGGCAGCGCGCCATCGACGGCCATGCCGTACATGATGCGCGGAAGGCCGGCCATCAACGTGTTGATGGTGGCGGCACCGGCGAACAGGAAGCCGATACCCAGCCAGATCGGCCCGATATCGCCCATCACGGCCTGGGCGAACTGAGGAATGGCCATGGGCGTGTCCAGCAGATGCACGCCGGTCGCTTCGTCCAGCAGCACGTTTTCCACCTGGCGTTTCATGGCCGCGCCGTAGATGAACATGCAGGACGCCACTCCCAGAAGCCCAAGGGCCATCGCGCGCGGCAGGGTCCGGGCCGAACGGCGTACTTCCGGAGCCAGCGGGGTGACGAACTCGCAGCCGACGAACATGAACATCGCCATGCCCACCAGGGACAGGATGGTGGTCAGGTCAGTACCGATCAGCGAGGCGCCGAACCAGCCGTCCAGCTCCACCCTGGGCGCGGCAATGAGGCCAGCCACACCGAAGATCATCAGCGTCGTCCACATGCCAAAGGTGAGGATCACTTCGGCCTTGCTGAACACACTGATGCCAAACGCATTGAGGATGCCGAAGGTAATCACGAAGGCGACACCCAACAGCCAGGAGCCACCGGCGGACTCGACAAGGGTGTTGAGGTGCTCGAAGTTCACCAGGGCCATGACCCCGGAGAGGATGGTCTCGGCGGTGCCGGCGAACACATGCACGATCAGGTAGGCGGAAATGGTGCCGGTGATGGCGAAGAAGCGCCCCATGCCACAGGAGATGTAGTCGTATACCGAACCACTGGTGGGCAGGATCGATGCCGCCTCGGCAAAGGTGGTGGATTGCGCCAGCATCATCACGGCGGCGATCAGCATGGCCACGGCGAAGGCACTGCCACCGATGCCGAAACCCATGGTGGCGGTGAGGATCACCGGGCTCGCCATGATCAGGCCGATGGTGCTGGCGAGCGCGGTGGGAAATCCGACCGTACCGCGATCCAGGTGTGCGGTGAGTCTTGCGTTGATGGACATGGTGGTGAACCTCGAAGGCGGATGTTGTCGTTGTTTGGTTCAAGGCATGTAAAAGGCCGGGCCTCCACAAGGGCCCGGCTTCGCCGCAGCAGGCGAAAGGTCTTTGGAGCGACGCCCGCACGGGTGTGCTCCTGGTACGGAACTCAGTAGGCGATGCAGACCGACTTGTTTTCGGTGAAGGCTTCGATGGCGGCGTGCCCCATCTCGCGGCCGATGCCGGATTGCTTGAAGCCGCCGAAAGGCATGGACGGGTCCAGCAGGTTGTGGGCGTTGACCCACACGGTGCCGGCCTTCAGGCGCGGGATCAGGCCCATGACCTGCTTCAGGTCGTTGGACCAGATGCTCGCCGCCAGGCCGTAGGGGCTATCGTTGGCCTGGTGCACCACTTCATCGATTTCGTCAAAGGCGGTGGCGACCACTACCGGACCGAAGATTTCCTCGCGCACCACCTGCATGTCCGAGCGCACGTTGGCGATCACCGTCGGCTTGACGAAGAAGCCTCGCTCGCCATGGGCCTCGCCACCGCAGATGACACTGGCGCCTTGGGCACGACCGCTCTCGATCATGCCCAGCACCCGGTGCTGCTGCTTGGCGGAGATCAGCGGATTGATCTGCGCGCTCGGATCCAGACCCGGACCAATGCTCAGGGAGCCAGCGATGCCCTGCAGGCGCTCCAGCACCTGGTCGAAGGACTTGCGCTGCACATAGAGGCGCGAACCGGCGGTACAGACCTGGCCCTGATTGAAGAAAATCGCCCCGGCGGCACCAGCAGCGGCGTTATCCAGAGCGATGTCGTCGAGCACGATCACCGGCGACTTGCCGCCCAGTTCCAGGGTGAAGCGGGTCATGTTCTCAACCGCCGCATGGCCGATCAGCTTGCCCACCGGGGTGGAGCCGGTGAACGCCAGCTTGTCGATCCCCGGATGGGCCGCCAGCGCGGCGCCCGCTTCGGCGCCCACACCGGTGACGATGTTCACCACGCCGGCAGGAATGCCCGCTTCCAGGCACAACTGGCCCAGGCGCAGGGCAGTAAGCGGGGTTTCGTCCGCTGGCTTGAGCACCACTGTGCAGCCACAGGCCAGGGCCGGCACGATCTTCCACAAGGCCATCATCAGCGGGAAGTTCCAGGGCACGATGGCCCCCACCACCCCCACCGGCTCCGGCACCGTGTAGGCGCGGAACTTGCCGCCGGGAATCGCTCCGATCGAGACATCCAGGCTCTTGCCCTCGATCTTGGTGGCCCAACCCGCCATATAGCGGGTGTACTCCACGCCTGCCCCCACTTCGATGGCGCGCGACAGGTTGATGGACTTGCCATTGTTCAGGGTTTCCAGCTGCGCCAGCTCTTCGCCGTGGGCCTCCAGCACGTCGGCCAACTTCAGCAGCAGGCGTTCTCGGTCGGCCGGGCGCTGTGCCGCCCAACTTCCATCGAAGGCACGGCGCGCCGCGGCCACTGCGAGGTCCACATCGGCCTTGCCGGCCACCGCCACCCGCGCCAGTTCTTCGCCCGTAGCCGGGTTATGCACCGGCATCTCGGCACCGGACAGAGCAGGACGGGACTGGCCGTCGATCAACAGGCCGTGGCGGGCCTCGACAAAGGCGGTCACGCGGGGGTCAAGGGCAATGCTCATCTCGGTTCCTCTTCTCGCTCGGCCGCTGGGGCGACCGGGTATCTCGGATAGTCGAGAGGCACTGTGCGCCAGGCCCGTGGCGCGATCTTGATCCTGGCTGCCGCCGGACTTGCCAATGGCTGCCAGGCACACTGGCAGGAAAAGGCAAACCCGCTGGCAGGCAGGTGCAAGTAATCAGCGGCGGCTTGAGGCACAAATGTAGCCACGCAGCTTGCACCGCTGCCCTTGGCGATGTTCGAAAAGTCGTCGAGCGACGGTCAGGCGAGCCGACTTTTAACGAAGCATCACCGATGCATAGGCACTTTTCGTACAAGGCCTGGAGGAGAATTCACATGACCACCCGCGACAATGCCTTCTGGCACCCCATGCTGCACCCCAACGAAATGAAGCAGCGCGAGCCCATCCGCATCCTCCGTGGCGAGGGCTGCTTCGTCTTCGATGACAAGGGCAACCGTCTGGTGGACGGCGTCGCCGGCCTGTGGAACGTCAACGTCGGCCACGGCCGCAAGGAGATCAAGGCGGCCATCGCCGCCCAGCTCGACGAGTTGGAATACTTCCAACTGTTCGACGGCATCAGCCACCCCCGCGCCGAAGAACTGGCCGCCAAGGTGATCGGCATGCTTGAACCCGAAGGCATGCGCCGTGTCGCCTTCAGCTCCGGCGGCTCGGATGCCGTGGAAACCGCGCTGAAGCTGGCCCGCCAGTACTGGAAGCTGCAGGGCCAGGCCGACCGCACCAAGTTCATCTCGCTGCGCCAGGGCTACCACGGCACCCACTTCGGCGGCGCCTCGGTCAACGGCAACACCGTATTCCGCCGCAACTACGAGCCGCTGCTGCCGGGCTGCTTCCATGTCGATACGCCCTGGCTCTACCGCAACCCCTACAGCCAGGACCCGGCAGAACTGGCACAGATCTGCGCCGACCTGCTGGAGCGGGAGATCCAGTTCCAGAGCCCGGACACCGTGGCCGCCTTCATCGCCGAGCCGATCCAGGGTGCTGGCGGCGTGATCGTGCCGCCGGAAAACTACTGGCCGCTGATCCGCAAGGTCTGCGACAAGTACGGCGTGCTGCTGATCGCCGACGAGATCGTTACCGGCTTCGGTCGTTCAGGCTCGATGTTCGGCAGCCGCCTGTGGGGCGTCAAACCCGACATCATGTGCCTGGCCAAGGGCATCTCCTCGGGTTACATCCCGCTGGGTGCCACCGTGGTCAATGAGCGCATCGAGCAGGCCTTTGCCAACAACGGCAACTTCACCGGCGCGATCATGCACGGCTACACCTACTCCGGGCACCCGGTGGCCTGCGCCGCCGGGCTGGCCAACCTGGACATCGTCGAGAAGGAAAACCTGCCGGCCAACGCAACGAAACAGGGCGACTACCTGCTGAAAAGCCTGGCCACCTTCCCCGAGCGTTTCGCCGCCGTGGGCGAAGTGCGCGGCAAGGGCCTGATGGTGGCGCTGGACCTGGTGAGCGACAAAACCACCCGCGAGCCCATCGACCCAATGGGCGGTTACGCCAACCGCGTCGCCGAAATCGCCCGCGCCAACGGCGTGATGGTGCGCCCGGTAGGCACCAAGATCATCCTGTCGCCGCCGCTGGTCATCGAGCAGGAGCAGATCGATACCATCGTCAATGCGCTGGCGATCGGCTTCCAGGAAGCGCATCGGTAAGCTCGACCCGGAGCGCGGAATTCCGCGCTCCGTCCCCCGTCGGGAGCCAACCATGAGCGACAACTTCGACCAGCAGTGCCTGACGGCTTTCAGCAAGGCCGTCCCGGCCACCTTCCTCGCCTTCTACCGGGTCGACGACCAGTTTCAGGCCCATGATTTCCAGTTGCTTGCGCCAGTCCTCAGACAGAGGAGAAGCAGTTATCCACAAAGAGATGCGCCCCACTGACGAAGGATGCCTCGTCCGATGCCAGGAACAACGCGGCACGGGCCACTTCCTCCGGCTCGCACAAACGCCCCTGCTGCAACGCGATGGCCGCCTCGCTGGCGTCCACGCCCATAGCCTGCAACTCCTTCATCTCGCGAACGCCATGAGCCGTGCGGATGAAGCCCGGCGCCACCGCATTGCAGCGGATTCCCCGGTCACGAAACTCCACTGCGATGGCCCTGGCGAACATCTGGCAGGCGCCCTTGGTGGCGTTGTAGACCACTTCGCCAGGCGTCGCGTATTCGGCGGAAATGGACGAGGTGCAGACGATGCTGCCTTTGCCTTTGGCGAGCATCTGCGGCAGCACGGCACGAGTCATCAGGTACATGCTCTTGACGTTGACCGCCATCAGCCAGTCCCACTCATCTTCCTCAACGTCGAGAAACGGCTTCACGATCAGGGTTCCGGCGTGATTGAACAGCACATCCGCGCCACCGAAGGTCGCCTCCGCTTTCGCCACGGCCGCGTTCACCTGGTCGGCCTTCGAAACGTCGGCGCCGATGCCAATCGCCTCACCACCGGCCGCCTTGATCTGCCGGGCCAGGTCCTCGGCGGCATCACCGTTGCGGTCGATGATCACCACCCTGGCACCTTCGGCAGCGAACAGACGACTGGCGGCTTCACCACAGCCACCCGCACCACCGCTGATGACAGTAACCTTGTCGAGCAGCCGGGGTCTTGCTAAGTGCATGGCGTACACCTCGTTTGCATGGGGACGTTCAGACCAGCGTAGTCCAGCCGGCTCCCACATCCGGCTGATACCGAACCGCCCCTATCCCACCCACCATCGACACACCCCAACCCACTGGAAACATGCGATGGAGAAAAGATCGTCCCGACGCTTGGCCTGGTCCTGATCGAACTGGAGAACCATCGCAGCGACGGCAAGATCCTCGGCTACGCCAGCGGCGATTCTGGCCAGCTGTCGCACGTCCCGATCAGTTCCCATTGCAGCGCGCTCAGTCGTACGGAGTACCCGCTGTGAAAGGCCTCGCCGTGCTGATTACCAGCGGCGGCACCGGCCAACAACCTACTGGCGACGGTACATATAGCGAACTACGGACAGGATCGGTTGAGCCTGTTCTGATCATGACGCGGATGAAGCCGCCCTTGTAGGTTGGGCACAGGAACGAAGCCCAACGGTGCGGGGTGGAGCGTTGCTTCGTCGGGCCTCGCCCCGCTCGACCAGCGTATCCCGGACCAACCTACGGGCCGCTGTGCGGCCATGTGCGAATGAATTTGCACCCACAAACAAAAAGCCCGGCATCTGCCGGGCTTTGAGGACTTGCAGCGAATTGCGATCAGCTGATGCGCTGGGCTTGCGGCAGACGGTCGGCGCCACCTTCGGCGACGCGCAGTGCCTTGGAGCGATCGGAGCCGCCTTCAGCTACGCGGAAGCCATGGGTGCGATCCGAGCCACTTTCGGCGATGCGGTTGGCACCGGTACGGTCGGAACCACCTTCGGCGATACGGTTGGCACCAGTGCGATCAGAACCACCTTCGGCCACGCGATCCAGGACCATGGAGCTGCCTTCGACTGCAACCGGATCGACAACCTGGATGTAGGCGCCTTCCTTCGACTCGCCCAACACCGGCTGGAAGTCGGACGGCAAGGCGAAGACGCTGGTGCTCAGGCTGGCGATGAACAGGGCGGCGAAGGCTTGGGTTTTCATGATCGTGGGCTCCTCGATGGGGGCTGGAAACTGAGTACGGAGCCCATATTACGGATGGAGATTCGATTAAAAAGTGATCACTCCCGATAGAGAACATCGACGCCGTTAATGGTCAATTAACCTAATAAATATCAATGACTTATCGATATAGAACAGACCGTTCAAGGTCAGATTCCGCACCTCAGTCGCCACGAGCAGGCCCGGGCAAACCCGGATTAAGTTAATATATTAACCTTTCCCCATCGCCGCTTTCCGCACTTATCCGAATGCCTGATCCTCGCCCCTGGCCCGTCGCCATCCGCGCCCTGCGCCATCGCAACTTCCGCTTGTACTTCGCCGGCCAGGCCATCTCCACCCTGGGTAGCTGGTTGCAGCAGGTCGCGCTGGCCTGGTTGATCTACCGCCTGACCGGTTCGGCCGCGTTGCTGGGCATCACCACCTTTGCGTCTTTACTGCCGCAATTGCTCGTAGGCCCGCTGGCCGGCGCCTGGATCGACCGGCATGACAAGCGCCGCCTGTTGATCGGCGTCCAGGGGCTGCTTGGACTCCAGGCCCTCAGCCTCGCGCTGTTGACTGCGACCGGCAGCATCGGCCCCGTACTGATCGTCGCCATGGCCGCGCTGCTGGGGGTGCTCAATGCCTTCGACACACCATTGCGGCAGTCCCTGCTGAGCCAGTTCGTCAGCGGCAAGCAGGATCTGCCGAACGCCCTTGCACTGAACGCGATGCTCTTCAACAGTTCGCGCTTCATTGGCCCGCCGCTGGCCGGACTGTTGCTGGGGTTCACCAGCGAAGCTGCCTGCTTCGCCCTCAACGCCCTCTCCTACATCGGCCTGGCCGTTGGACTCCTGATCATCCGCATGGCGCCGACACCGCGTGCCAGCGGGTCCACTGGAGACGTATTCCGCGAAGGGCTTGCGTATGTTGCCGGACGGCCGACCATTCGCCTGATGATGCTCAGTGTACTGGTGGTCAACCTCACCGCTTCCAGTTATGCAGTGCTGCTGCCGGTGTTCGCCAAGGACATCTTCGCTGGCGACGCGCGCACCCTTGGCTGGCTCTGGGGCGCCGCCGGGCTCGGCTCGTTGCTCGGTACGCTGTTCCTCGCCAATCGTCGCGGCCTTGCGGGGCTGGCAAACACCATCATGGGTTGCGCCATGGCTGGCGGTGCCGGCCTGCTGGCATTCGCCTTCAGCGAACGACTGGTGATCTCGCTGCTGGCCATGGCACTGCTCGGCTTCGCCATCACCAACTGCAACGTCGGCACCAACATCCTCCTGCAGAGCCTTGCCCCGGAGCATCTGCGTGGCCGCGTGGTATCGCTCTATACCTCGACGCGCTTCGGCTTCGACGCCATTGGTGGCCTGCTGGTGGGAGTGTTGGCCGAACATCTTGGCGCCCCCTGGGCCATGGCCAGCGCCGGGGTGCTGCTGCTCGGTTATTGCGCCTGGTTGCTACCGCGCCAGCGTCGGCTGGGCCGGGAGATTGCCGACTCGCCGACGGAGGACCATTGATCCCCATGCTGTCGGATCGATGTGTTGCATAGACTCGCCCAACGCCGACTCAACCGACCGGCCTGCAACGCAGAGATAGCGTCGTAGCTTCATCGAACTACCAGCCGTGTTGAGCATGGTTTCGCTCGTTGGGTTTCGTGCCTCTACCCAACCTACAGCTCAACCCCAACGCCGTCCTTCCATGTGGCAGATGAATCAACGCCACGCATCTTCCTTGTCGGCGGCGCGGCGCTGGCGGTACTCGCCCGGAGTCATGCCGGCGTTACGGGCGAAGAAGCGGCTGAAGTAAGCCGGGTCCCTGAAGCCCAGCAGGTAGCAGATCTCATTGGCCGAGCTGCCGGTGAACAACAACAGGCGCTTGGCCTCCTGCATCACCCGGTCGTGGATCAGGCGCTTGGACGGCAGGTCAGCGATGCGTCGGCAGATGTCGTTCAGGCGCGCCTCGGTCACACCCATCTGCTCCGCGTACTGCCCAAGGGACCAGTGCTCGCGGTAGTGCGACTCGATCAAACCGTTGAAACGGTGGAACACCTGCAAGTCTTCATGCCGTGCCGGTTGCGCCTTCAGCGAACGGGCCGAAAGGCGCAACAGGCTGATGAAGATCAACCGGGTCAACGCCGACAGGCTGGCCTCGCGCCCCGGCCGGCTGGCGGTGAACTCGCTGCGCAGTTGGTCGAACAGCAGGTCGAGACGCTGCACCTCCTCGCGATACTCCTGCCCCAGTTCCGAAAAGGCTACGCAAACCGGCGCAATCTGCGGGCCATCGGCCAGACCCTGCTCAGCTTCCAGCAGCGGCCATACCAGTTGCTGACGAACCGTGAGTACGTGGCCATCGGCGTCCTGCTCGGTGACGAAGGCATGGGGAATGGTCGGTGGCGTGAGGAAGAACAGCGGCCCTTCCTGGCGGTACTGCTGCTCATCGAGGTAGACCCGCACCGAACCGCTCTTCACGTAATGCACCTGGAAGAAACGGTCGTGGCGGTGCACCGGCATGTTGCGACCGAAGAAGTCCGCCAGCTTGCCCAGGGCTTCGTAGTGCACCTCGGCATCGGCGTAACGCTGGTCGTAGACCTGGCCGATGTTGATGTTGGGAATGGGCTGGCGCTCTGCCATGGCGACCTTTCTCCGCTGCCTTCGCACACCTTCGATGACGAAAGGCGAAGACGCAAGGCTTGACGATCATTAACATGTTAAATATAACGTTAACACATTAACGAAATCCTCGTTACGGGTGGCGCTCCTGTCACGGCCCCACCCGCTTTTTATCCACAGGAGACGACCATGCGCCCCGCACTCGACCACGTCGCCACCGGTACCCTGTTCGGCGTTGCGCTGAATTACCGGGGCCTGCTGGAAAGCCGTCTGGACGAATTCCAGCAGCCGCCCTACCAGAAGCCGCCGGTCAAACCAGTTCTGTTCATCAAGACGCCCAATACCCGCAATGGCCACGGCCAGCAGGTGGTCTACCCGAAAGGCGTGGAACGCCTGCAGCCGGGCCCAGCCCTGGGCGTGGTGATCGGCAAGAGCGCCAGCCGCGTATCCGAGGCCAACGCCATGGCCCATGTGGCCGGCTACGTGATCGTCAACGAGTTCAGCCTGCCGGAAGAGAGCTACTACCGCCCGGCGGTGAAGGCCAAGTGCCGCGACGGCTTTTGCCCCATCGGCCCGGAATTCGTTCCCGCCACCGACGTGCAGGACCCGCACGCGCTGACCCTGAAGCTGTTCGTCAACGGCGAACTGCGTCAGGAGAACAGCACCGCAAACCTGGTGCGCGGCATCCCGCGACTGATCGAGGAAATCAGCGAGTTCATGACCCTGCACGAGGGCGACGTGCTGATCACCGGCACCCCGGAAGGTCGCGTCGACGTGCATCCCGGTGACCTCGTGGAAGTGGAAATCAGCGGCCTTGGCCGCCTCGCCAACACCGTGGTTGCGGAATAAGGAGCCCGAGATGAAACACGCACGCATCCGTTACCAGGGCGAAGTCCACGCCGTTACCGTGGAAGGCGAAAATGCGGTCCGGCTCGCCGATGGCCGTCTGCTTGGTGAAAACCAGGTCGAGTGGCTGCCACCGGCCACCGGCAGCATGTTCGCCCTGGGCCTGAACTATGCCGACCACGCCGCCGAGCTGTCCTTCAAGGCGCCCACCGAACCACTGGCTTTCATCAAGTCGCCGGGCACCTATACCGGCCACAACCAAGTCACCTGGCGCCCGGACAACGTTGCCTACATGCACTACGAGTGCGAACTGGTGGCGGTGATCGGCAAGCCGGCGCGCAATGTGAAGCGCGAGGACGCCCTCGCCTACCTGGCCGGCTACACGGTGTGCAACGACTACGCCATCCGCGACTACCTGGAGAACTACTACCGGCCCAACCTGCGGGTGAAGAACCGCGACGCCACCACTCCGGTCGGCCCGTGGATAGTCGACGCCGCCGACGTGCCCGATCCCTCGAAGCTCAAGCTGCGCACCTGGATCAACAGTGAGCTGAAGCAGGAAGGCACCACCGCGGACATGATCTTCGACATCCCCTCCCTGATCGAATACTTCTCCAGCTTCATGACCCTGCAGCCGGGCGACATGATCGCCACCGGCACGCCGGAGGGCCTGGCCGACGTGGTGCCTGGCGATGAAGTGGTGGTGGAAGTCGAAGGCGTGGGCCGCCTGGTCAACCGAATCGTCAGCGAAGAGGCCTTCTTCGCCCGCAAGCAACAAGAGGCATGAGCAGCATGATCAAGCACTGGATCAACGGCCTGGAAGTCGAGAGCAAAGAAGTTTTCGTCAACTACAACCCCGCCACCATGGACCCCATTGGCGAAGTCGCCAGCGGCGGTGCCGAGGAAATCGCCGCTGCCGTGGCCGCCGCCAAGGAAGCGTTCCCCAAGTGGGCCAACACCCCTGCGAAAGAGCGCGCGAAGCTGATGCGCAAGCTGGGTGAACTGATCGACCAGAACGTACCGCACCTGGCCGAACTGGAGACCCTGGACACCGGCCTGCCGATTCACCAGACGAAGAACGTGTTGATCCCCCGCGCCTCGCACAACTTCGAGTTCTTCGCCGAGGTCTGCACCCGCATGGACGGCCACAGCTACCCGGTGGACGATCAGATGCTCAACTACACCCTCTACCAGCCGGTAGGCGTGTGCGGCCTGGTCTCCCCGTGGAACGTGCCCTTCATGACCGCCACCTGGAAGACCGCGCCTTGCCTCGCGCTGGGCAACACCGCAGTGCTGAAGATGAGCGAGCTGTCGCCTCTGACTGCCAATGAACTGGGCCGTCTGGCGCTGGAAGCCGGTATCCCGAAAGGCGTGCTGAACGTGGTGCAGGGCTACGGCGCCACCGCTGGTGACGCCCTGGTTCGTCACCCGGACGTGCGCGCGATCTCCTTCACCGGCGGCACCGCCACGGGGCGCAAGATCATGCAGACCGCCGGCCTGAAGAAATACTCCATGGAACTGGGCGGAAAGTCCCCGGTGCTGATCTTCGATGACGCCGACCTCGACCGCGCCCTGGACGCCGCGCTGTTCACCATCTTCTCGTTGAACGGCGAGCGCTGCACCGCGGGCAGCCGGATATTCATCCAGGAGTCCGTCTACGACCAATTCGTCGCCGAGTTCGCCGCCCGAGCCAAACGCCTGATCGTCGGCGACCCGCAGGACCCGAAGACCCAGGTCGGCTCGATGATCACCCAGCAGCACTACGACAAGGTCACCGGCTACATCCGCATCGGCATCGAGGAAGGCGCCACCCTGCTCGCGGGCGGCCTGGAGCGACCGGCCAACCTGCCGGCGCACCTGTCCCGTGGCCAGTTCATCCAGCCCACGGTGTTCGCCGATGTGGATAACCGCATGCGCATCGCCCAGGAAGAAATCTTCGGCCCGGTGGTCTGCCTGATGAAATTCAAGGACGAAGCCGAAGCCCTGCGCCTGGCCAACGACACCGAATATGGCCTGGCCTCGTATATCTGGACCCAGGACATCGGCAAGGCCCATCGCCTGGCCCGTGGCATCGAGGCCGGCATGGTCTTCATCAACAGCCAGAACGTACGCGACCTCCGCCAGCCCTTCGGCGGCGTGAAAGGCTCCGGCACCGGTCGCGAAGGCGGCCAGTACAGCTTCGAGGTCTTCGCCGAGATCAAGAACGTATGCATTTCCATGGGCAGCCACCACATCCCCCGTTGGGGCCTGTGAGATAACTGCTAATCCATGAAGAGGGGAGCACTGCTCCCCTCCCCGTGCCGGCGTGCAACCGACCCGATAACAAGGTTCCCCAAGAGGGGAATGACACGAGGAGTTACCGTCATGGGCAAACTTGCTCTGGCTGCCAAGATCACCCACGTCCCCTCCATGTACCTGTCCGAACTGCCAGGCCCGCGCCAGGGCTTTCGCCAGGCCGCCATCGACGGGCACCTCGAGATCAGCCGCCGCTGCCGCGAGCTGAACGTCGATACCATCGTCGTGTTCGATACCCACTGGCTGGTCAACGCGAACTACCACATCAACTGCGCGCTGAACTTCGAAGGCCTCTACACCAGCAACGAGCTGCCGCACTTCATCGCCAACATGGAGTACGGCTTCCCGGGCAATCCCGAACTGGGCCGCCTGCTGGCCGAGGAGTGCAATCGCTTCGGCGTGGAAACCATGGCCCACGACGCCACTACCCTGGCGCCGGAGTACGGCACCCTGGTGCCCATGCGCTACATGAACACCGACCGCCACTTCAAGGTGGTCTCGGTTTCGGCGCTGTGCACCTCCCACTACCTGAACGACAGCGCCCGTCTCGGCTGGGCCATGCGCAAAGCCGTGGAAGACCATTACGACGGCAACGTCGCCTTCCTCGCCAGCGGTTCGCTGTCCCACCGCTTCGCCCAGAACGGTCAGGCCCCGGACTTTGCCACCAGGGTCTGGAGCCCCTTCCTGGAAAACCTCGACCACCGCGTCGTGCAGATGTGGGAAGGCGGCGAGTGGGAGGATTTCTGCGCCATGCTTCCGGAGTACGCGGTCAAGGGCCACGGCGAAGGCTTCATGCACGACACCGCGATGTTGCTAGGCGCGCTGGGCTGGTCGAAGTACGACGGCAAGGCCGAAGTCGTCACCCCCTACTTCGGCTCCTCCGGCACCGGCCAGATCAACGCGATCTTCCCGGTCACGCCGCAGGACGGCTCCGCCATCCCCGCGGCCCAAGCCTCGAATCCGGCCGGCGTCGCCTCTAACAGCCGTCTCTGAGGGCCCCGCCGTGCCACATTTCATCGCCGAGTACACCCACAACATCGAAACCGAGGCGGACCTGCCGGGCCTCTTCGAGAAGGTCCACGCCTGCCTGGGCGCCTCGGGGGTCTTTCCCCTCGGAGGCATCCGCAGCCGCGCCATACGCCTGGATACCTGGCGCATGGCTGACGGAAAGCACGACTACGCGTTCGTCCACATGACCCTGAAGGTCGGTGCCGGCCGTGACCTGGAGACCCGGCGCAAGGTGGCCGACGAGCTGTTCGAGACGATCACCCGGCACTTCGCCGAGCTCCAGGCGCGTCGTCTGCTGGCCCTCTCCTTCGAGATGACCGAGCTGGATGCCGAGCTCAACTACAAGCTCAACAACGTGCATGCCTTCCTGAAGGGCCAGGGCGGCTGAAGTCGCCCCACCTTCCGCCGCTCTGCCTCATTCACAAAAAGTACAAGACCATGAGCACAGTCAATACTGCTTGTCCTGCCGACGCCGAAAACGCAGCCCGTGATGCGACCCATCGCGCCGTCACCTGGCGGCTGATGCCCCTGCTGCTGGTGTGTTACCTGTTCGCCCACCTTGACCGGATCAACATCGGCTTCGCCAAGATGCAGCTGAGCGCTGACCTGCAGTTCAGCGACACCGTCTACGGCCTCGGCGCCGGCCTGTTCTTCGTCGCCTACGCCCTGTTTGGCGTGCCCAGCAACCTCGCTCTGGAACGGGTCGGCCCGCGTCGCTGGATTGCCATCCTGATGGTGGTCTGGGGCCTGTTGTCCACCGGCATGTTCCTGATCCAGGACGCCACCGGTTTCTACGCGCTGCGTTTCCTTCTTGGCGTGGCCGAGGCCGGTTTCTTCCCCGGCATCCTGGTTTACCTCAACCGCTGGTACCCAGCCCGCCGGCGCGCCCAGGTTACCGCCCTGTTCGCCATCGCCGTGCCAATGGCCGGGGTAATAGGGGGGCCGCTGTCTGGCGCCATACTCGAAGGCTTCCACGACCATCTTGGCCTGCGCGGCTGGCAGTGGATGTTCCTGCTCGAAGGTGCCCCGGTGATCCTCCTTGGCCTGGTTGTGTGGTTCAACCTGCCGGAGCGCTTTGATGCGGTTGCGTGGTTGAGCGAGGAACAGAAGCGCTGCTTGCGGGAGGACATGACGATCGAGGAGCAGCGCAAGCCCATCACCTCCTTCGCTGGCATCTTGCGCGATCGTTGGGTGTGGCTCCTGGTGGCCATCTACTTCGCAGTGATGCTGGCCGTTAATACCCTGGCCTTCTGGATGCCCACCCTGATCCACGGTGCCGGCGTCGCCCGCGACAGCCAGGTTGGCTTGCTCAGCGCCATACCCTATCTGGCGGGTGTTTGCTTCATGCTGGCCTGCGGCCGTTCCTCGGACCGCCACCGCGAGCGCCGCTGGCACCTGTGCGTGCCTCTACTGATGTGCGCCGCAGGCATTGCCCTCAGCGGGCTGCTACCCACCAGAACCGTCCCGGTGCTGGCCGGGCTGATTATCGCCGGCATGGGCGCCAGTGCTGCCCTGCCGATGTTCTGGCAGTTGCCGCCGGCCTTTCTCTCCATCCGCACCCAGGCTGCCGGAATCGGCTTGATCAGTTCCTTCGGCAGCATTGCCTCTTTCCTCGCGCCCTACCTGATCGGCTGGACGCGCGACACCACCCAGAGCGCCAGTCTCGCGCTGTTCGTCCTGGCCGTACTTATCGCCTTCGGCGCCGCGCTGGTGCTTCGCACTCCCGCCGATCTCGTCAATCCCCGCTAGAGAGCCCCGTCATGCTCGACACTACTCTGATCCAACAGGCCGCCGCTCGCCTCGACGCCGCCGAGCGCTCCCGCGAGCAGGTGCGTCAGTTCTCCCTCGACTACCCGTCCATCAGCATTGACGACGCCTACGCCATCCAGCGCGCCTGGGTGGCGCAGAAAATCAAGGACGGTCGCAAGCTGGTGGGTCACAAGATTGGCCTCACCTCCCGCGCCATGCAGGTGTCGTCCAACATCACCGAGCCGGATTACGGCGCACTGCTGGACGACATGCTGTTCGAGGAAGGCAGCGACATTCCCTTCGAGCGCTTCATCGTCCCGCGTGTGGAGGTGGAGCTGGCCTTCATCCTCGGAAAGCCCCTGCGTGGCCCGAACTGCACCGTCTTCGACGTGCTGGAGGCCACCGAGTGGGTGATTCCAGCGCTGGAGATTATCGACGCGCGCATCCAGCAGGTGGACCCCGACACCAAGGTCACCCGCAAGGTGTTCGACACCATCTCCGATAACGCCGCCAACGCCGGCGTGGTGATGGGTGGGCGCGCCGTGCGCCCGACCGAGATCGACCTGCGCCGCGTGCCGGCAATCCTCTACCGCAATGGCGTGATCGAGGAATCCGGCGTTTCCGCCGCCGTGCTCAACCACCCGGCCAAGGGCGTGGCCTGGCTGGCCAACAAGCTGGCGCCCTACGACGTCACCCTGGAAGCCGGGCAGATCATCCTCGGCGGCTCCTTCACCCGTCCGGTGGCGGCCAATCCCGGCGACACCTTCCACGTCGACTACGACCAGCTGGGCTCTATCGCCTGCCGTTTCGTCTGACCACCACCCACCGTTGAACCGTAGGAGCGAGCTCTGCTCGCGAAGTGCCCGGGCAAAGAGCATTCGCCAGCAGAGCTGGCTCCTACATTTAATGCCTGCCAAGGAGTCCTCCGTGGACCTGCCGATCAATACCTTCAAACAGCGCCTGCAATCCGGCCAGCCGCAGATCGGCCTCTGGCTGGGCCTGGCCGATGCCTACTGCGCGGAACTGGCGGCCAACGCTGGCTTCGACTGGCTGCTGCTGGACGGTGAACACGCCCCCAACGACCTGCGCAGTCTGCTCGCCCAGCTCCAGGCCATTGCGCCCTACCCGTCCCAGCCGATCATCCGTCCGCCCATCGGCGACACGGTGCTGATCAAGCAGCTACTGGACATAGGCGCCCAGACCCTGCTGGTGCCCATGGTGGAATCCGCCGAGCAGGCCGCCGAGCTGGTCCGAGCCATGCGCTACCCGCCGTTTGGCGTTCGGGGCGTGGGCAGCGCCCTGGCCCGAGCCTCCCGCTGGAACAGCATTCCCGGCTATCTGAATCACGCCGACGAGCAGATGTGCCTGCTGGTGCAGATCGAGAACCTCGACGGTCTGGCCAACCTGGATGTCATCGCTGCGGAGGAAGGCGTGGACGGTGTGTTCATTGGCCCGGCCGACCTCTCCGCCGCGATGGGGCATCGCGGTAACCCCGGTCACCCGGAGGTCCAGGCCGCCATCGAGGACGCCATCGTGCGCATCCGCAACGCCGGCAAGGCTGCCGGCATCCTCTCTGCCGACCAGGCCCTGGCGCGCCGCTACATCGAACTGGGCGCCGCCTTCGTCGCTGTTGGCGTGGATACCACGGTGCTGATGCGTGGCCTGCAGGGCCTGGCCGCGACTTTCAAGGGCACTGCGGCGCCGGTGAGCGGAGGCGGCGTGTACTGATTGCCCCGGTCATGACAGAAAGCCGGCTCAAGCAGCCGGCTTTCTTGTGCCTGTTTTTGGGCTCCGATAGGCGTGGAGTGCGGTCCCCATCGTAGGGTGCGCTGTGTGTTCAGCCGGGACACATGGCGCACCCTACGGCACCTGCCTCAACCTGCTGGTTCGCTGACTCGAAAGCCGACGACTGATGACCACGTCATCAGGAGCTGGTTTCACGCGCAAACGAAAATGGCGCCACTTGGGCGCCATTTTCACTGCACGGATGCTCGATCAACCCAGCGCAATCACCGCCTTGAGCATGGCCTTGAAAGTCGCCTGCTGCTCTTCGCTGAACTGCGCGAAGACCTTTTCCTGTTGCTCACGGGCGATACGCCAGAGTTCCTCCGCCTGCTGCACACCGAGCGGTGTCAGGACGTAGCGCTCATCGGAATCGACCACCATCCCCTTGCGTTTGAGAATGGCCACGGCTTCCTCGATCTCGCGCATGGGCATTGCCACTTCACGCTGCAGGTCAGAGAGCCCCATGCCGGCGTCATTCTCCAGCACCATCAGCATCCGCGCCTCGCTGGTGCGCAGGCCGGTGGACAGCTGTTTCGGCTGGTAATCGGCCTGGTAGCCACGTACCGCCTGGGTCATCAGGTAGTAGAGGTTGTGCGCCAGGCGCCCCTGAAAAGCGCTGGAAGCGGGCTGGCCCTCGGACTTTCGAGTCATGCGGGTATGCGGCAGGACCATCGAATAGGCGCCCTGGTGATACAGCAGCGGCGAGCGACCGAAATCATCGAAACGGACCACCTTGCCGATGAGAATCCAGTGGTCGCCGCCTTCCACCCACTGGTGCATCTCGCATTCGAAACGCGCGGCGCAGTCGGGCAGCAGCGGCGCGCCACCAACGCCGGATTCCACCGCCACGCCCTCGAACTTGTCATCACGCGGGCGAGTGAACTGGTTGGACAAGTCGATCTGGTCGGCAGCGAGGATGTTCACCGCGAAATGGCTGGCCCGCTCGAACACGGCCAGGCTGCTGGAGCGCTTGTCGATGCTCCAGAGGATCAGCGGCGGCTCCAGCGACACCGAGTTGAAGCTGTTGGCGGTGACACCCACGCGAGTGCCATCAGGTGCAGTGGCGGTCACCACCGTGACACCGGTGGCGAAGTTGCCCAGGGCGCGACGGAAGGCACGGGAATCGAAGAGAGTTTCTTGAGAGGACATGACGCAACTCCTGGCGGCCGCCTTCCGGGACGGCCGCGCGTGAGTAGAGGATCGAGGCGGCGCGAGGCCGCCCCGCACGCAAGGGGATGGAGAGCCGGGCTCAGACCATGCTGGGGTCTGGCTCCAGCCCCATCAGCTCGCGGCCGAGGATTTGCGCGCAAACATCGTAGTCGGTGTAGGCATGGGCGCCGGTCATGTGGGAGTCGCGGAACAGGCGCTGCATTTCGTTGTTCTCGAACCAACTGGTACCGCCGGCGGCCTCGAACAGACGGTCCACGGCCTGGATGCACATCTTCACCGCGTAGGCCTGGTTGGTGCGCCAGAAGGCCAGGGTCTCACGGCTCGGGTACTGGTGGCGCTCACCGTGTTCGGCGTGCTCCTGCCAGGTCTTTTCCAGGAAGGCGCGGGCGGCGGCGACCTGGTGGGTGGATTCGGCCAGGCGCATCAGCGCCGGCGTGGCGGTTCCCACACTCACGCCGGTATAGGCGCGCACGCGGTTCTTCGTTTTCTCCTTGTAAGCCTCCAGCATGCGCTCGGCGATGCCCAGGCTGATGGCAGCAAAGCCGCTGGCAAAGTACGGACGGTAGGGTGCGTAGAAGATCTTGCTGTCCGGGTACAGGCCGAAGCCGTCGGAACGGCCCTCCATCATGTCCTTGGCCGCCTGGATGCGGTAGTTCGGCACGAAGGCGTCCCTGATGATCAGCGTCTTGGTTCCGCTGCCCTTCATGCCGGCGGCGTACCAGTCGTCGCGGATCTCGTAGTCGCTGCGCGGCAGTACGGCGAAGCAGTAGACCAGTTCGCCTTCGGTGCTCTTGCGGCGGCAGCCGACGATGGCCCACTCGGCATGGTCGCTACCACTGCTCCAGCCCATTTCGCCGCTGAACAGAACCCCGCCCTCGACCTCTTCCACCTTGCCGAATGGTGCGATGGAGCTGCTGGCAGTGGCGTCGGAATCCTCGCCCCAGACTTCCTCCTGCAGGCGTGCGGAGAACATCGCCAACTGATGGCTGTGGGTACACAGCAAACTGAAGGCCCAGGCAGTGCTGGCGCAGGCACCGGCCAGGGCAACCACGCAATCGGCGAACTCCGGCAGGGAGATTTCCATGCCGCCGTACTTCTTCGGTTGCAGCGCGCGGTGCAGGCCAATGCCCTTGAGGATGGCGATGTTCTCGTCCGGGACCTTGCGAAGCTGCTCGGCCCTGGCGGCGTTGGCTGCGATGGCCGGCAGGATCGCCCTGAGGTCATCGAGCAGTGGATTTGGCTTTTTCATGTCGAGGCCCTGCTTATTGTTAGTACTTGGAAAAGGCCAGGCGGATGGCTCATCTCGATGCGTAACGGCACGAGACGCCGGAGCCTGAAACGGGTAACCGAAGTGAATGCAGGGCGATTATGGGACGGGGCGTAGGCCCCAAAAATGGACGTTACGGTCTCTCGATTGCACTTTTCATGGCGCGCCGGGTGCATTGCACACCCGGCATATCCCCTAGGATGCCGTTGGTGCGATCAGGGCTTGATCTGCTTCAACTCGTTGAGCAATTCGAAGAGCTGCTTGAGCTTCGCCTCGCCGAACTGATCCTGGATCTTCTGGTAATTGGCTTCCATCCCCGAGCTCATGGAGACAAAGCACTGCTGGCCCTTTTCGGTGAGGTTCACCAACACACGGCGCTGGTCTTGCGGGGCCTTGCGGCGCACCACCATGCCATCACGCTCCAGACGCGCCAGCACGCCGGTCATGCTCGGCTTGAGGATGCAGGCAAGGTCGGCAAGCTGGTAACTCTCCAGTTCACCGTGCTGGCGCAGCAGGCGGATCACCCGCCATTGCTGTTCGGTCAGGTCGTGCTGGTTGAGCAGGGGACGGAAGAAACTCATGGTCGCTTCGCGCGCCTGCAACAGGGTGAGGGTCAGGGAGGGGCGGGTTTCGGGCATGGCGGCTGTGGTCCGGGAAGTATCGTGAATATTTTAACGAAAATATCCCCGGCACTGCAGCCCGGCAAGTGGAGCGGGCGGACGTCCGACGTCCGCCCGTTGACGCATCAGGCCTCTTCGAAGCTCAGTTCAGGTGGTTGGCGTCGGAAGCCACCGGTCAACCAGCCGAGGTAGATCACCCCCAGCGCCAGCCAGGAGAGGCCGAGGATGATTGCCAGGTGGTCCAGGCTGACCATCAGCCAGAGGGTCGCCACCATACCTGTCAGCGGGAACAGCAGGAACTGCACCAGCTCGCGCGGGCCGCGGCGATCACCGTTGAGCCAGTAGTGGAATATCACCGATAGGTTCACCAGGGTGAATGCCAGGAAGGCGCCGAAGTTGATGAAGGACGTGGACGTGGTCACGTCCATCTGCAGCGCCAGCAGGGCTACCACGCCACACAGCACGATGCTCCCAACCGGCGTGCCGAAGCGCTCGCTCAGGCGACCGAACAGGGATGGCGGCAGCACGCCGTCGCGCCCCATGGCGAACAGCAGGCGCGAGGCGCTGGCCTGGGCCGACAGGCCCGAGGTGAACTGCCCGACGATCAGGCCAATGAGGAAGATCGAGACGAACACATCGCCGCCGATGTTGCGGGCAATTTCGTAGGCCGCCGAATCGGCGCTCTGGAACTCGGTCGACGGGTGCGCCAGCTGCACGAAGTACGAGGTGGTGATAAAGATCAGCCCGCCGATCAGGGTAATCAGCAGGATTGCCTTGGGGATGGTGCGACGCGGGTCGCGGGTTTCCTCGGTCAGGGTGCTCACGGCATCGAAGCCGAGGAAGGAATAGCAGGCGATGGCCGCGCCGCTCATGATCAGCGGCAGCTGCATCCCCTCCTTGATGAAGGGGGCCAGCGACCACAGCGGCTTGCTCGCATCACCCAGCACGTAGTGCACGCAGAGCGCGACGAAGGCGACCAATACCAGGAACTGCACCAGCATCAGTGCGCCGTTGACGTTCTTCGCCAGGCGCAATCCCACCACATTGATCGCAGTGGTCACCCCGATGAACGCCAGCACCCAGACGGGCTGGGGCACATTGGGAAACGCCGAGTGCAGGTACGCCGCACCGATCAACCAGATGGCCATCGGCAAGAAGAGGTAATCCAGCAATACCGCCCAGCCGGCAAGGAACCCCAGTTTGGGGTTGATGGCCTTGCGGACATAACTGTAGGCCGAGCCGGCCACCGGGAAGGCAGCGGCCATCCGGGCATAGCTGAACGCAGTGAAGAGCATGGCCACGGAAGCCGCCACGTAGGCGGCCGGGACCACACCGCCAGTGGTGTCGGCGAGGATGCCGAAGGTGCCAAGAACGATGATCGGGGTCATGTAGGCGATGCCGAAAAGCACCACCGACCCCAGCGACAAGGTGCGCTGAAGATGAGCCATTACCGCTACTCCGAATTGTTGGTTGTTGTGACAGAGCCGAAGTCGGCGTGAAGCGGCCGCCCTGCGGATGGGGCGGCCAAAGGGGTCAGGAAATCAGCAGCTCGCGACGACCGTCTGCGTGGTCGATACGCTCGCCCGGCAGCACGAACCGGCGCTCGTCCAGATAGCGATAGTCGCGGCGCGCAGATTCGAGTCGGGTCATGTCCAGTTCTACGATCTGCCGGCACTCCTCCCGCCCGGCCTCGCAGAGCAGTTGGCCGAAGGGGTCGACCACCGCGCTGCCACCCGCGAACACCAGGCTGCCATCACCCTCGCCCACGCGGTTCACCATCACGGCGTATGCCTGGTTCTCCATGGCACGGGCCATGATCGCGGTACGGTGGGTGGGGCCATAGGGGTCCATGTTGCCATTGGTCACCAGGATCAGCTCTGCACCCAATTGGCCAAGGGCGCGGGCGCTCTCCGGAAACTCGATGTCGAAACAGATCAGGATGCCGACGCGAATGCCTTTCCACAGCGCGGTGGCGTAACGGTCCCCGGGCGTGAAGATGCCGCGATCCGATGCCCACAAGTGAGTCTTGCGATAGCGCAGGGCGATGCCGTCCGGTGTGATCAGCAGCGTGGTGTTGTAGAAGGTTCCGGCATCGTTCTCCGCCACTCCGACGACCACCGCCACATTGCGCTCACGCGCAGCGCGCTGGACGGCCTGCACGCTGGGGCCATCCAG
Source organism: Pseudomonas sp. JS3066 (assembly GCF_036328175.1). Taxonomy (NCBI): domain Bacteria; kingdom Pseudomonadati; phylum Pseudomonadota; class Gammaproteobacteria; order Pseudomonadales; family Pseudomonadaceae; genus Pseudomonas; species Pseudomonas sp. JS3066. Next base: position 1,095,992 of record NZ_CP143312.1, on the reverse strand, counting down.
CGGCTCGGCAACGGCGGCGACGTTGGCTTCGGTGGGGAAACCCATCAATTGGGTTTCCGGAAAAACCACCAGGTCCGTACCCGGAGCACAGGCGGAGATGGCCTGGAGGGTACGTTCGAGGTTGTAGGCAGTGTCGCCGTCACGGCCGGCGAGTTGGACGAGTTCGACCTTCATGGGTGCTCCTGGTTCTTGTCAGCGGGCGAGCAGACGTCAGAATGCTCTGCACCCGCCCTGGCATGTCCGGAGTATGGAACGCGACAGGGCCTGGAGTAATTACGCGGGTGTGGTAACCCATCGGGGGTAGAAACATGAGTCTTACCTTGCAGGACATCGCCTGGCACCAGTCCGTCGGGCGGTTGATCGAACAGCTCGATCGCCCAGGCTTCTGGATCGCCCTGGTTCGCCAGCTGGAGCAGTACGTGTCTTTCGATAGCTGGGTCGCCCTGCTCTTCAGTCATGGACGCCCCCAGGTGCTCGCCGAATGTCCGGGCGCGGATGGCGGACCCGACCCGCTGTTCCAGGATTACCTGCGCGGCCTTTACCTGCTGGACCCCTTCTACATCGCCAGCCGCGAGCACAACACCGGCGGCCTGTTCCGTCTCGCTGACGTGGCGCCGGAATGCTTCGAGCAGACCGATTACTACCAGCGCTACTTCCGGCTCAACGTCGTAGCCGACGAGGTGCAGCTGAACGTGCCGCTCGATGGCGGGCGGACGCTATGCCTTTCGTTGGGCTCGCGGCAGCGCTTCAGCCCGGAGCAAATCGCCTTGCTCGGCCTGATCCAGCCCTGGGTTGCCGGTCTGATGCGCCAGCGCCTGGCTTTCGAGCAAGAGCTGATGGCCAACCCGCCTCCACCCGCCCCAGCTTGGCAGGAACAGCTGGAAGCCGCCGGCCAGAAGGTAGAAAGCGCCCTGACCGCCCGCGAACTGGAGGTCGGCCGCCTGATGCTGAGCGGCTGTTCGAGCAAGGAGATCGCACGCAAGCTGGATATCTCCGCCGAGACGGTGAAGGTCCACCGCAAGCACATCTACAGCAAGCTGGGGATCAAGTCTCAGTCGGAGCTGTTCCGCCTGTTCCTGAAGGCGCAGGAGGGGTAAGCGGGCTCGGTATTCTGCTTGCAGAGTGATAATTCGGTTTGATGAATGACATCCTGCCAATCAACCGTTACTGCAACCCTGGCCAAAAACCACATATTCCAGGCGATGAACTTTGCCCTGATGATCTTCGTAGGTCATATAGGCCGGAACCACGCCGCAGACATCGGAAATTTCACTTCGAGAAAGAACTTTGGCGATATCAAGTTCCATCCCGTAGTGATACTGCTCGATCACGGGTTCCCCGGCGACAGTGGATTCTGCCGGCTCTTCAGCCAAGGCGAAGGCAGACATGCCGGCAAGAACCAGCAAGGCAAGAGCTTTCATTGGATTGTTTCCCGAGTGCTTGGAGTTTGGAACTTCGGCCAGCTCTCCACGAACTGGCCGAAGGTACAGCGCAACACCTTTCGGTGATGTTTACGGCAGCAAGTGCCTCATCGTGGGAGGCGGGATAATTTTAATATTCGGGAAACTTCACAAACAGCGCCGGATACAACAAGGACTGTTTACTGTGCGAACAGCAATCCATCGAGCCAGCCGGTAGTTTCCGGCCTGGCGCCCTTCTCCCCTATCACCACGGTGCAGGTCATGCCGGCAGCCAGCAGCACGCCTTCGGGAACCTCGTCCAGGTGGATGCGCACCGGCACCCGCTGGGCCAGTCGCACCCAGTTGAACGTCGGGTTCACGTCGGCGATCAGCTCGCGGCTTTCCGGGTTATCGCGGTCGTAGATGCCACGGGCGATGCTGTCCACTCGCCCGGTGAGGCGCTCGCCGCTCATCAGCCTGAGTTCGGCAAGATCCCCTACCTTGATGCGTGGCAGGCGGGTCTCTTCGAAGTAGCCGTTGACGTAGTAGGACTGCTCGTCCACCAGGGCCATGCTGGCTTCGCCGCGCTCGGCGAAGTCGCCCTTGTAGACGTTGAGGTTGGTGATATGCCCAGCCACCGGCGCCCGGACTTCGGTTCGCGCCAGGTTGAGCTTGGCGGCATCCAGGGCGGAGACAGCCTCCTGGTATTCAGCCAGGGCGGCGGCGGCCAGGTGGCCGGCGTCTTCGCGGCTCTCGCGGGATACCACCAGGTCGTCCATCTCGGCGCGGCGGTCGGCATTGACCTTGCGCATGGCGAGCGCCGCCTTGCGGGCCGCCACCAGGGCTTCGGCCTGCTCCACTACTACTGCGTAGTGGGACGGGTCGATGCGCAACAGCAGGTCACCGGCCTCTACCTGCTGGTTGTCGCGTACCGGCACGTCCACCACCAGGCCGGCCACGTCCGGGGCGATGTTGATCACATCGGCGCGCACGCGACCGTCGCGGGTCCAGGGCGAGTCCATGTAGTGCTGCCAGAGGGTGCGCACCAGCACGACCGCCAGCGCGAGGATGAGCAGGGTCGCGCCGACACTGATGATTCGTTTCAGGGACATGGAAGCCTCAACGGTAGATGGTCAGCGCCAGGGCGCCATACAGGCAGGTGAACAGGCCGACACGGAGCAGCGCCGGGTGCCAGGCGTGGCGGTAGAGGCCACACCAGGCGAACAGTCGATCCAGCGCCCAGCCGAGCAGGAACGCCACCAGGAACAAAAGGGTCAGGCTCGGCAGGTAGACACCGTGCAGTGCGATTTCACGCGGCATGGACGGTTCCTTGCGGATACGTCGTCGCTGCATCGCCGCCCAGCGGATTCTGAGGGTCCAGCAGCGAAGTACGGATGAAGTGCAGGTAACTCTGCAAGCGTCGCAGGGGCGAGGTTTCGAACTGCGGCGCGCATGGCTCGGCGGTGCTGCGCACGCTGTCGATGGCCTGTTCCACGGCGAACAGAGCGCGCTGGCGGTTGGTTTCCGAAGGCTGGATGAACAGCCGGATCAGTGCCCGGCCCATGGCACGGATGGCATTGCGCCAGGGCATGGATTCGGCATAGCAGGAGAGCGCCGGCAGGCGCGCCTGCTCCAGGCGCATCTCGATCACTGCATGCCCCACTTCCTGCACCAGGAACATCCAGCGCAGCAACTGGCGCTGCACGTCCGGGCGTCCGGCGGAATACAGGTAGGCCTGATTCAACAGGTCGCGGGTGCCGCTTTCGAAACCGGACACCAGCCCCTTCATCCGACCGCTCACGGCACGCACCACGCACATGCGCAGGTCGCGCTCCAGGCGCCGCCACAGCCAGGGCCGGTTGGGCGGCAGTAGCACCGCGGCGGCCGCGGTCGCCAGCGCCATGGAAATCACCGAGGCCAGGTATTCGTTGAGCACCCGGTGCGGGTCGAACAGTGTCTGGTTGGCCGGCATGGAGTTCATGCAGAACCAGATCAGCAGGCCCAGCCCGGCACCTGCCAGTTGCGGTCGCGCCAGCAGGTAGGCACCCAGCGCGACGACCGGCGCCAGGGCACAGCAGAGCAACGCGAAGCCGTCGATCTCGGGCAGGACACGGAAAGTCATGAAGATGCCCAGGCAAGCGCCCGCGCTGGCACCCAGGGTGAGTTGCAGTGAAAGGCGCCGAGGATTGGACGAGGATGATGCCAGCGCCGAAACCATGCCGATGGTCATGGCGAAGGTACCGCCGCTGGGCCAGGCGGTGGCCATCCAGAAGGCGCCGAGCAGCAGGATCAGCAGGCTGCTGCGCAGTCCCGCCACGGCCGCAGCCACGGCGTTGGCGCGGGGTCGGAAGCTTTCTTTCCACTGCTCGCGGGCATGGTGGTCATCCAACAGCGAGGCATGGGTCTGAGCGTAGCTGTGCAGGTCATCGGCAAAGCGGTAGAGCAGCTCGGCAGCCGTGTCGTAATCCAGGCTCTGGGCTTCACTGGGCTGCTGCACGGCAAGCTGCGCGCGACCGCTACGGATCAACTGCATCAGCTCTTGCTTGCAGGCCTCCAGGCGGATGGCGAGTTGGGCCGCGTCAGCCTCGCTGCTCAGGCGGTCACGCAGCGGCGCGAGCAGCCGTGAAACTTCCGCGAGGCAAGGCTGCAAAGCGTCGAGCACCATGCTCCCGTAGGAGCCAGCTCTGCTAGCGAACTCCATCGACTCCGAGCCTTCGCGAGCAGAGCTCGCTCCCACCTCTGGTGCAGGCGAGTTGGCCAGGCGCCGCAGCAACTGGTGCAGGCCATGGAAACGGGTGGAAAGCACCATGAATTCGTTGTTCAGGCGCGCCAGGCGCCCACTGCGCATGCGCATGTGCGGATCTTCGAAGGCGGTGGCGTTACGCATGTTCTCGAGATTCACGGCGGCGGCCGCAAAGCGCGCGTTGCTGGCATCAAAGCGTCCGGTATCGAGGCCGCCGGCCAGCCCTTCGCAGGCGAAAGCGGCGAAGTCGCGGAAACGTCCATGCAAGGTGTTGCGCAGGTCGGTACTGGTGCTCTGCGGCAGGATCAGGCCGTTGACCAGGCCGGTGCAAAGAATGCCCAGGCTGATCTCCAGGACCCGCCAGAGCGCGAGCATGAAGGCATCGTCCGGGTGCGAGGTGGCCGGCAGGCCGATCATCACCGCCGTGTAGCCCGCCAGTACGCATGCGTAGCCACGGAAATCCCGGTAGCGCGCGGCTCCGGCCGTGCACAGGCCGATCCAGATGGCCAGGCAGAGCATGAACAGCACCCGCTCCTGATTGAACAGGGCGATCAGCGCCACCATCACGGCCACCCCCAGCAAGGTGCCGATGATGCGGTAGAAGCTCTTGGCCAGGACCTGTCCGCTCTGCGGCTGCATGACGATGAACACGGTCACCAGCACGGTGCCCGGTTGCGGCAGTTCCAGGCGATAGGCCAGCCAGAGGGCGAGGAAGGCGGTGAGCAGGGCCTTGAAGATGAAGGCCCAGGTCAGGCCGTCACTGCGCGCCCAATCGACCAGCGCGCGGTTGAAGGTTCGAACCATGTCGGGTCCTCAGGACTTGGGGAGAAAACGCAGGCGAGGTTCCTGCGGCGCCAGCGTTGCGGCGTCGGGGCCGCCGGGCTCGGGCAGCACACCGCCACCAAGGGCCAGCAGCAGGTCGGCCTGGGCGCCGAGCAATTCCGCGCGTACCTGCTGTTGCCGGAGCTGGCGCTGGAACAGGACGGGTTGGGTTTCCAGCACGGCGTCGAAGCCGGTGAGGCCGCGCTTCTGCGCCAGCAGCGCGAGGTCGCAGGTCTTTTGCGCGGCAGCCACCGCTTCAGCAGCGAGTGCCTGCTGCTGGTGCAGCGACCTGATGCGCACCAGGGCATCGGCCACCTGTTGCAGCGCACCGATCAAAGTCCGGTTGTACTGCTCCACCGCAATGTCGTACTCGGCGGCGGCAGCGCCCAACTGGCCACGGCGTAGCCCACCATCAAACACCGGCAGGCTGAGGGCCGGGCCAAGGTTGTAGGTGAGCTTGTCGTAGCGCAGGAAATCCAGCACGCCGCCCTGGGTGGCATTGGTGCCGATACCGCCCAGCAGGTTGACGTTGGGGTAGAAGCCCGCCTTGGCGACCTCGATGCCGCGCGCCTGCGCCGCCACCTGCCAGCGGCTGGCGACCAGGTCCGGTCGACGACCGAGTAGTTCCAGCGGCAGTTGCGCGGGAAGGCCGGGCAGCTGTTGCAGATCGAGCGTCGGACGCTGCAGGTGCTCGCCCTCCCCCGGCCCCTTGCCGGCCAGGGCGGCAAGCTGGTTGCGGGCAAGGTCGATGGATTCATCCAGGGCGTCAATCTGCCGGTGGGACTCCGGCAATGGCGCTTCGGCACGACTGACTTCCAGGCGGGTGCCGATACCGTCGCGCAGGCGCTGTTCGGCCAACCGCAGGATTTGTTCCTGCTGTGCAAGAGCGGCCTGGGCTATGTCCTGTTGCGCATGCAAGAGGGCCAGGCGGACGTAGCTGCGCATCAGGTTGCCCTGAAGCTCCAGCGCCGCCAGGCGCCCTTCGGCCACCGCCATTCGGGCCCGGTCCAGCGCCTGGTGACTGCGGCTACGCTCGCGGCCCCAGAGGTCGAGGTCGTAGGAGAAGCCCAGCAGGCTGGCGTTGTTCCAGCTGGTGCTGCGGGCAAGATCGCCGGGACCATAGAAGTTGTCAGCCGGCCAGCGCTTGCGCTGCAGATTGGTATCGAAGGCGACCTGGGGCTGTTCAGCGGACTCCACCACCCCGGCCAGCGCCCGGGCCTTGCGCACACGGGCAGCGGCAATGGCCAGGCTGGGGCTGCCGGCAAGCGCCTGCTCCATCCAGGCGTCCAGCTGCGGGTCGCCATAGGCGCGCCACCATTGGGTGTCGGGCCAGGCGGCGTCACGCTCGGCGCGCCGAATGGCCGAGCCGGGGTCCAGTTGGGCAGCATCCAGGCGTTCTGCCTGGGGCGCTATGCCCTGACTATCGATACAAGCGGAGAGGAACGAAATGGCGGCGAACAGACTGGCGCGGGCGAAACCGGACCAAGGATTGCGGTGCACTGCGGCATATCCTGAATGCTGGGTAGCCAGGGACAGGGCCTGGATCGGCGGCGATTCTAGGGGCAGCCAGGGTGAAGGATAAGGCGACGGATAGATGAAGGATTGTGTACTGAATCAGCCATAATCCGGGGACATACTTCGTGACAAAATTTGCCTCCCTTCCGGGCCAGGACCCTCCATGGACATCCTCTTCAACATGCGCGCCTTCGTCTGTGTGGCGGAAACCGGCAGCTTCACCGCCGCTGCCCAGCGCATGGATCTCACGACCTCATACATCTCCCGCGCAGTCGCCACTCTCGAAACCCACCTGCGCACGCGCCTGCTGCACCGCACTACACGCCGCATCGCCCTGACCGAGGCCGGTCAGCGCTACCTGCTGCGCTGCGAACAGATCCTTGGCTACATCGAAGAAGCCGAGGCCGAGGCCAGCGAGGCCCATGCGCGCCCGGTGGGCAACCTGAAGGTGCATGCCATGACCGGCATCGGTCAGCACTACCTGATCAAGGCGATCGCCGGATACAGCGAGAAGTACCCGGACGTGAGCTTCGACCTGACCCTGGCCAACCGCACCACCGATATCCTCGACGAGGGGTACGACATCTCCGTGGTGATCGCCCAGGAACTGCCGGACTCGGGCTTCATTTCCAAGCAGCTCGGCACCACCTACAGCGTGCTTTGCGCTTCCCCCGGCTACATCGAGAAGCATGGGGCGCCGCGCATGCCTTCGGAGCTGTCGAAGCACCGCTGCCTGCGCCTGGTTAACAATGTGATGTCCCTGGACAAGTGGCTGTTCGAAGGCTCCGACGGACAGGAGATGGTCAGCGTCAACCAGACGCCCTTCCAGGTGAATACGGCCGATGCCATGACCGAAGCCATCAGGGCCGGGATAGGTGTGGGCGTGGTGCCGGTGTACTCGGCCATCAGCGGCCTGAAGGACGGCAGCCTCGTCCGCGTGCTGCCCAACCACAGCCTCTTCCCCCTCGGCATCTACGCGCTCTATCCGTCGCGACAGTTCCTCGATGCGAAGATCCGTACCTGGGTCGAGTTCCTTCGCGAGTTCCTGCCGGAGCGGGTCGCGGCGGACGAGAAGGCGGTGGCGGAGTACAGCTTGCGATTGGGGGTGCGTTAGCGACGGCCTTGTCAGCGTTAGCGATTGCCAATCTGCGCCAGCCTGAGGAAACCCTCTTCCGAACGCGGCCCGCCCCCTCTCCCGCAGCCAGGCGAAGGGTGACTCGCGCTAGCGAGGCCCTTGCCATCCTGAAGCCGAAACGTGCCTGATAGTGAGCAACAGAGGCGGGGCAACGACTCCGCCCCTTCAGCAGGCCGAGCGGAATCGTTGCGGAGGAGGACGAGCGGCATGGATGCCGCGAGAGGCGAGTGGGGCCATGGAGCCCCCTCGCACCGCGCCCCCGGCGCAACGATGAAGGGAGGGAACCCCGGCGAAGCCGGGGCCGAATGCAGGGGCAAGTTTTTTGCTTCCTTTTCAACGTTTGGAAAAGGGACTTACCTGGGAAGGCGAAACCAAAAATATCCGCAGAATTCGGTCAGCAGCTTGGCTCAGCGGGTTCTGGAAACTACTTGCCGTACCCCTTCACCGCTTCCAGCCAGACCGGATCGAGGCGGTTCTGCTCCACCGGCAGTCCTTGCACTTCCATCGCTTCTCGGTGCCGGTCGATCTCGTGCACATGGTGGCTGAGGTCGGCGCTGTTGCCATCCAGTTGGTGCATCTGTGTCAGGCCCAGGTGGTAGAAGCGCAGCAGCTTCATCGCTGCCGGATCGCCGGCCGCCACCCCTGCCTTGACCTTGTGCATGACATTGGTCACGCGCATCAGATTGCGCTTGAGCTGCCAGCCGTAGACGGCCGGAGCCATCCACGGGCGTGGCCAGAGCTGAAGGCGCACGAAGGCGACGGTGAGCGCCAGGCCGGCCAGCACACCAATCAGGTTCCAGCGGAAATTGTCGCCACCAGGCGTACCAAACACCTGCACGCAAAAAGTGGACAACAGCAGCGCCAGGGCAATGAACAGGCCTGCGATGACCAGGGTGATGCGCTGGGTCTGCTGGCGATATTGCTCGGGGATCATCGGACGTATTTCGAAGGGCTCGCTCATCACGCTTCTACCTGGCTCCACTGTTTATTAAGACGCTTATCGGATACCGCCATCTTCGTGCCCAACTGCTGGGCGAACAGCGATACGCGGTATTCCTCCAGCATCCAGCGATAGAGCACCAGCTCCGGATCACGCTTACCCTCCTGGGCGTGCTTGGCCAGGCGGGCCTGGTACTGCTCCCAGTAGCCAGCCAACTCGCCGGACCAGACACGGTCACGTTGCAGTTGTGCGGCAATCTTGTCGAAGCGCTGCTCGATGGCCTTGAGGTAACGCGGCAGTTCCTTCAGCCACTCCGCCGGGGTTTCGCGAACGAAGCCCGGATAGACGAGATTACCCAGTTGCGCCTTGATGTCGTTGAGCGCCACTGCCTGCGCCAGGTCGATCCGGCCCTTGAAACGCTTCTGCAGGGCATGCCAGAGCTTGAGGATGTCCAGAGTCAGTCGCGCCAGCCGCTCGGCGTGCTCGGCCCAGGCGCCGCGTTTCTTCTCGGCGAGCGAGGCCAGGGCCGCGCCATCACGGGGCAGGTTGGCTTCGCCATCGAGGATGCAGCTGTCCAGACTGGCCAGGAGGATGTCCTCCACCAGCGCGTCGACACGTCCCATGTCGCGGTACAGCAGGCCAAGTTCGGTAAGACCCGGCAGCTTGCCACGGAGGAACTTGGCGCTTTCGCCAAGCTGCTGCAGCAATAGGCGCTGCAGCGCGCGGCGATGCTGCCACTCGGCTTCGGCCTGGGTCGGGAAGCGGCTTTCCTTGACGGTGCCGCCCTCCTCTACCAGTGCCGGGTACACCGTCATGGAAAGACCGGCGACCTTTTGCTGGGTTTTCTCCGCGACCTGGGCGAAGCCCTTGGCTTCCACCGGCTTCTGTTCCTTCTGCGCCTGCGGAATGGCCAGGGCAGCCTGGCTGGCTTCGGCGAAGCGCGCGGTGATCTCGGCCAGTTCACGGCCTTCACCAAGGAACTTGCCGCGGGCGTCCACCACTTCGAGGTTCATCTTCAGGTGGCCTTCCAGCTGGGCAGCCGCCTCGACCCAGGCCTCTTCCGGCACGCGAGCACCGGTCATCCGCTGCAGCTCACGGCCGAGCGCTTCCGGCAACGAGCCTTGGGCGAACACCAATTTGGCCAAGGCCGCTTTCACGAAGTCCGGCACCGGCACGAAGTTCTTGCGGATGGCCTTGGGCAGGTTGCGCACCAGCGCCACGCACTTGGTTTCCAGCAGGCCGGGCACCAACCACTCAAGGCGCTCCGGCGGCAGCTGCGGCAGAAGCGGCGCGGGCACTCGCAGGGTCACGCCGTCACGGACGTGGCCGGGCTCGAAGTGGTAGGACAGCGGCAGTTCCAGTTCGCCCAGACGTAGTTTGTCCGGGTACTGCGCGGCGGTGACTTCACTGGCTTCGCGGGCCAGCACGTCTTCTTCGCGCATGATCAGCAGGTTCGGATTCTTCGCCCGCTCGCGCTCATACCAGCTATCAAAGCTGGCCGTCTGGTAGAGGTCTGCCGGTAGGCGCGCCGCGTAATAGGCGAAGAGGGTTTCTTCGTCGGCAAGGATGTCGCGGCGGCGTGCCTTGGCTTCCAGTTCGTCCAGCCGCTCCAGCAATTGGCGGTTGGCGGTCAGGCACTTCGCCTTGCTGTTGATCTCGCCACGTACCAGGCCTTCGCGAATGAACAACTCGCGGGAGACCTCCGGGTCCACCGGGCCGTAGTGCACAGCGCGACGGCCAACGATGATCAGGCCGTAGAGGGTGATCTGCTCGAAGGCCACGACCTGTCCGCGACGTTTCTCCCAATGGGGCTCCAGGTGATTCTTCTTCACCAGATGACCGGCCAGTGGCTCCAGCCAGTCCGGTTCGATCTTGGCCACCATGCGCGCGAACAGCTTGGTGGTTTCCACCAGTTCGGCGGCCATGATCCACTGCGGGCGCTTCTTCGCGATTGCGGTACCGGGGTGGATCCAGAAACGCCGTTGGCGGGCGCCCAGGTAGTCGCCGTCCTCGGTCTTCTGGCCGATCTGGCTCAGCAGGCCGCAGAGAATCGCCTTGTGCACCTTGGCGTAGTCGATGCTGCGTTCGGGCGTCTCCGCCTTGTGGGAGCCCCCTTGCTGGCGAACGGCGGAATCCTTCCGCGCCTTGCCAGATTCGCCAGCAAGCTGGCTCCTGCCGGCCTCGGGGAAGAGCTTCAGCTCACGGCAGATCAGCACCAGCTGGCGGTGGGCGTCACGCCATTCGCGCAGGCGCAGGTAGTTGAGGAAATTCTTCCGGCACCAGGTGCGCAGGGCGTTGGAGCCCAGCGCCTGGCGCTGTTCCTCGAAGCCGCGCCAGAGGTTGATAAGGGCAGCGAAATCGGAGTCAACATCCTTCCACTGGGCATGCGCCTGGTCGGCGGCCTGCTGGCGCTCCAGGGGGCGTTCACGCGGGTCCTGCACCGACAGCGCGGCCGTGATCACCAGCACTTCGTCCAGGCTGCCCTGGCGAACGCCTTCCAGCACCATGCGACCGAGGCGCGGGTCGATGGGCAGGCGCGCCAACTGGCGGCCGATGGGCGTGAGCTGGCACTCGCGGTTCACCGCCGAGAGTTCCTGCAGCAGCGTGAAGCCGTCCTTGATGGCCTTGCCGTCCGGCGGCTCGATGAAGGGGAAGGCCTCGATATCGCCCAGGCGCAGGTGGAGCATCTGCAGGATCACCGCCGCGAGGTTGGTGCGCAGGATCTCCGGGTCGGTGAAGGCCGGGCGGGAGATGAAATCCTCCTCGCTGTACAGCCGCACGCAGATACCCGGTTCGACACGGCCACAGCGGCCCTTGCGCTGGTTCGCGCTGGCCTGGGACACCGCTTCCACCGGCAGGCGCTGGACCTTGGCGCGATAGCTGTAGCGGCTGATGCGCGCGGTGCCACTGTCGATCACATAGCGGATGCCCGGTACCGTCAGCGACGTTTCCGCGACGTTGGTGGAAAGCACGATCTTGCGGCCCGGCATGGGGGCAAAAATCTTCTGTTGCTCGGCCGGCGTCAGCCGCGCGTACAGCGGCAGAACCTCGGTGTGCCTGAGGTTGGCCTTGCGCAGCACTTCTGCGCAATCGCGGATTTCCCGTTCGCCAGGGAGGAACACCAGCACGTCGCCGGGGCGCTTGCCCACTTCGCGTTCATGGGCGGTGATCTCGTCCAGGGCACGGAGGATGCCCTGGTCCACGGACAGGTCGTCGAACAGTGCTTCGCCGTCTTCGTCCACCTCGGCGGCCAGCGGCCGGTACCAGGTATCCACCGGATAGGTGCGGCCGGAAACCTCGATGATCGGGGCATCGCCAAAATGCTTCGAGAAGCGCTCCAGGTCGATGGTGGCCGAGGTGATGATCAGCTTGAGGTCCGGGCGGCGTGGCAGCAGGGTCTTGAGGTAGCCAAGGAGGAAGTCGATGTTCAGGCTGCGCTCGTGGGCCTCGTCGACAATGATCGTGTCGTAGCGTTCGAGAAAGCGGTCATGCTGGGTTTCAGCCAGCAGGATGCCGTCGGTCATCAGCTTGATCAGGCTGCGCTCGTTGGACTGGTCCTCGAAACGCACCTGGTAGCCCACCAGCTCGCCGAGCGGGCTGCCGATCTCTTCCGCCACGCGTGTCGCCACGCTACGCGCCGCCAGCCGGCGTGGCTGGGTGTGGCCGATCAGACCGTGGGTGCCACGGCCGATTTCCAGGCAGATCTTCGGCAATTGGGTCGTCTTGCCCGAGCCGGTTTCACCCGCGATCACCAGCACCTGGTGCTTTTCCAGCGCCGCCTTGATCTCGTCGCGTTTGGCGGCAATGGGCAGGGCGTCGTCGTAGCGCATCACCGGCACACTGGCGCGCCGCGCCTCGACCCGCGCGATGGAAGCCTGGAAGCGCTCGGCCCACTGCGCCAGCTTGGCGTCGTCCGGATGCTTGCGCAGCTCGTGGAGCTGTCGGCGCAGGCGATGGCGGTCGGCGCCCATGGCCTGGTCGAGGCGTTTCAGGAGTTGTTCGGCGCTGGGAGATTGCTCGCTCATCGGTTCCGCTGATTCTGCTGTCGTTTTCGGCAAGGGCGGAATTGTCGCAGATTTCCCAGCAGGCTGGCGTCTGTGTAGGAGCGAGCTTGCTCGCGAAAGGATGCGCTCAAAAGCTTCGCGGGCAAGCCCGCTCCTACAGGGGCACCTCGGCTACCGCCTCGGGTTCACTGCGCGTATCGATGCTCGCCTCTACTGACATTCCCACGCGCAGCTGGCCAAGCAGGGGCTGGCCGGCATCCAGCACGACCTTCACCGGAATGCGTTGCACTACCTTGGTGAAGTTGCCGGTGGCGTTGTCCGGCGCGATGGCGGCGAAGGTCACGCCGGTTGCTGGCGCAATGCTTTCCACACGGCCACGCAGGGATTCGCCGGGAAAGGTATCCACCGCGATCTCCACCTCCTGCCCCGGGCGCACGTGAGTGAGCTGGGTTTCCTGGAAGTTGGCCACCACATAGGCACGCTCCAGCGGCACCACCGCCAACAGCGCATCGCCGGGTTTGACGAAGGCGCCGACGCGCACGGCGCGGCGGCCGACCATGCCATCGATGGGCGCCCGCAGCTCGGTATGGGAAAGGTCCAGCTCGGCCTGGCGCAATGCCGCCTGGGCGCTGGACAGTGCAGCCTGCGCAGCATCGCGTTCGGCAGTGAGTATGTCGGTCTGCTTGCGCGTGGCGAGCAACGCGGCGCTGTGTTCGGCCTGTCGCGCCAGCACGCTGTCGAAACGGCTGCGGGCCAACTGCGCGGCCTGCAGTGTGCCGGCACCACGTCCTACCAGTTTCTGGTAGCGCTCCAGTTCATGCTGGGCGAAGACACGCTCGGCGCGGTCAGCCTCCAGCGTCGCCTGGGCCTGTTCGATCAGCGAATCCTGCCGCTCCAGGGTGGCCCCGGCATTTTCCAGTTGCGCTTGGGCACTGGCGACTTTCGCCCGCGCGCCTTCCAGGGCGGCACGGTAGTCGCGGTCATCGATGCGAGCGAGCAGCTGTCCGGCCTTCACCATCTGGTTGTCCTCCACCAGCACCTCGCGGATGAAGCCTGGCACCTTCGGTGCCGCCAAGGTGAAGTCAGCGTGAACGAAGGCGTCGTTGGTGTACTGGTCGGTGCTTTCGCCCAGCAGGTGCCAGGTGCCCCAGGCCAGCAGGCCGGCGCCCACCAGCAGGGCGACCGGGATAACGGGTTTGAGAATGCGGGATTGGTTCATGATCGACTCCGGTCAGGTCGGGGCGCGCGGCGGATAGATGCGCGTGGGCACGAAGGGAATGATGAGGAGCAGTGCGACCGCCACGGCGGACATGCAGAGGTAGAGATCAGCGGATGTCAGCACCAGAGCCTGCAGATGCAGCCGGCGGGCGATTTCAACGCCTCCCTCGACCAGCGGGTTATTGCCCAGGCGGTCGACCAGTTGCGTCGAATGGAGATGCAGGCGCAGGGTCGCAAGCGCCTCCAGCACACCGCCGGCAAGCACCGCGGCGAATCCCTTGACCGTGTTGAACCAGGCCGAGGCGAAAGGTCCGTCGGTGGGCTTGATGCTGCCTGTGGACAACATCAGCAAGGGCAGCACCGCCATCGGCTGGCCGAAGATCTGCAGCGCCTGCACCAGATAGAAATCGTCGCGGATCCAGGCCGATGTCAGCTGCGAACCCAACCAGCAGGAACAGGCGAGCATGACCAGGCCGCAGGCGAGCACCCAGCGGCAATCGACCCAGCGCAGGTTGCACAGGGCCGCCACCAGCGGCAGCGCCAGCAGTTGCGGCAAGGCCACTACCAGCATGACCGGCGCGGTCTGCAACGGCCGATAGCCTTGCACCTGGGCCAGGTAGTTCGAGGGAATCATCACTGCCGCCAGCAGTACGAACAGCACCCCGCCCAGGGTGAACAGCGCAAAACTGAGGTTGCGCAGCTTGAGCAGTTGCAGCTTGAAGAACGGCAGTGGGTGCCTCCATTCGTTGAGCAGGAACAACACCAGCAACACGCTGCCGCCACCGAGCAGGACGCGGATCAAAGATGACTCGAACCAGTCCAGCCGCTCGCCCTGCACCAGGCCGACCACGAGCATGAACAGCGCGGGAAAGCCAAGCGCCAGGCCCCGCCAGTTGAACTGACGGAAACGCTCCAGGCGCAACGGGTCCTGGGGCAACCCCCAGGCCACAGCGGCCATGGCCAGCAAGCTCGTTGGAACGATCTGCCAGAAGGCCCAGCGCCAACCTACGAACTCCACCCAGAACGCGGCCAGCGGCGTACCGAGGCTGGGGCCGAAGGTCGCGGTGAGGGCGTAGCTGGCGAGGCCGTAGATCTTGATGTTGGCGGGGAGGAAGCGCAGCGCCACGGTCATCAGGATCGGCGGCAAGGCTCCGCCGGCGAGCCCCTGCAGGCCGCGCAGCCACATCAGACTCTGCAGGTTCGGCGCCAGCGGGCTCAAAAGCCCGAGCAGCATGAAGGCGGCGATGGCCCAGAGGGTGAAGCGACGCAGGGACAAGGTCACCGCGAACCAGGGCGCGAAGGCCATGGCGCAAACCGAGGGCGCCGCATAGAGCGCCACCAGCCAGGTCCCTTCGTCACGACCAATGCCCATGGCGCCGCGGATATCCGCCAGGGCGATCTTGATCACGTTTTCATTGAAGCCGGAGACCAGGACAGCCAGCAGGACGCCGAGCATCCCGACCACCAGGCGTGGGGTGAAGGGAGTAGCGACAGGCGCCGCCACAGGGCCTGCGACCGGCAGCGGCATGGCCAGGGAGGCGTTCATCTGGACGCCTTTCCGCCGGCGCGAGAGGTGGAGTAAACGGACATGACAGGTTACCGGATTGCAGGCACGAGACTGAGTCTATTTGTGCTCCTGCCATGCCGATAACTGCAATTATGCGAATGAATCAGTGCGTTATACGCACGTATCCCCACTAGCTGCGCAGGCCCTCTTCGCAGCAGCGCTTGATCAGGCGGCGCAGCCAGCGATGGGCTGAATCGTTGTCGAAACGCGGATGCCAGGACTGGCGAACCCGCACCGATTCCAGCGGCAAGGGAATCGCAAACGAGCGCAGTGGCAGGCCGAGCCGCTCACACACCGAGATCACCGGGTCGGGCATGGGGAGGATCAGATCGGAATCGTGCAGGGCCAGCACCGCCGAGAAGAAGCTCGGGGAGATCAGCCCGACTCGGCGTGAAAGCCCCCGATCAGCGAGCGCCTGGTCGATGGGCCCGCGCGCCAGGCCTCGGCGCGAAACGCTGATCTGGTCGAAGGCGGCAAAGCGCTCCGCTGTGATGGGTGCGTCGAAGATCGGATGCCCCTCGCGCACCAGGCCGTTGAAACGGCATTCGAACAGGCCCTGGGACTTGATCTCGGGCGTCAGCTTGTCGGAAGCGCCGACGATCAGGTCGATGCGGCCGGCGCGCATGGCATCGTCGTCGCCATCGATCTCCGGAACGAAGCGCAGCACCGCGCCGGGCGCTTCCTGGCGCATCAGCTCGAACAGCCGGCCGCCATAGCAGACCATGAAGATGTCATTAGTCCGCACGTTGAACTGTCGCGCAAGACTCGAAAGGTCCACATCACGGGCATGGAAAAGTCCGCTGGCCTGCTCCACCAGCTCACGCACCTGTTCGCGCAGTTCCAGTGCGCGTGGCGTAGGCACCAGGCCGCGCCCGGCACGCACCAGGATCGGGTCGCCCACCGCATCGCGAATGCGCGCCAGCGTTCGGCTCATGGCCGGCGCACTCAGGTGCATGCGCCGTGCGGCGCCGGCCACGCTGCCCTCGTCGAGCAGAACATCCAGGGCCACCAGCAGGTTGAGGTCGGGCAATGACATTGCCGGCTCCAGCGCAAAAGAGAGATCGCCAATGTAGCGACCGGCCCGAATGCCGTCGATGGGACGCCATGAACGACAAGGCCCCGCGAGTGCGGGGCCTTGTCAGGAGCGATGGGGATCAGGCCTGGGCCTTCTCCTGCTTCGCCTTGAGCTTCTTCAGCTCTTCGTCACGCAGTTCGCGGCGCAGGATCTTGCCAACGTTGGTGGTCGGCAGCGCGTCGCGGAACTCGATGGCGCGCGGCACCTTGTAACCGGTGACGTTGCTGCGCATGTGCTCCATCACCTGTTCCTTGGTCAGGCTGACGCCGGGCTTGGCGACCACGAACATCTTGATCGCCTCGCCGGACTTCTCGTCCGGCACGCCGATGGCGGCGCACTGCAGCACGCCCGGCAGGGTCGCCAGCACGTCTTCCAGTTCGTTCGGGTACACGTTGAAGCCGGACACCAGGATCATGTCCTTCTTGCGGTCGACGATGCGCATGAAGCCGTCTTCCTGGATCACCGCAACGTCGCCGGTCTTCAGCCAGCCGTCGGCATCGAGGATTTCGTCGGTGGCTTCCTGGCGCTGCCAGTAGCCCTTCATCACCTGCGGGCCCTTCACGCACAGCTCGCCGGGCGCGCCCAGGCCAACGTCGTTGCCTTCGTCGTCCACCACCTTGCACAGGGTAGAGGGCACCGGAATGCCGATGGTGCCGATCTGGATGCTCTGGAAGGGGTTCACCGATACCACCGGGCTGGTCTCGGTCATGCCATAGCCTTCGCAGATGGCGCAGCCGGTGACCTGTTTCCAGCGCTCGGCGGCGGCCAGTTGCAGGGCCATGCCGCCAGACAGGGTCAGCTTCAGCGCGGAGAAGTCCAGCTTGCGGAAGTCCTCGTTGTTGCACAGGGCAACGAACAGGGTGTTCAGGCCCACGAAGCCGGTGAACTTGTACTTCGCCAGCTCCTTGGTCATGGACGGCAGGTCGCGCGGGTTGGAAATGAGGATGTTGTGGTTGCCGGTCAGCATCATCGCCATGCAATGGAAGGTGAAGGCGTAGATGTGATAGAGCGGCAGCGGGGTGATGAGGATCTCGCAACCTTCGTTCAGGTTGGCGCCCATCAGCGCCTTGCATTGCAGCATGTTGGCGATCAGGTTGCGGTGGGTCAGCATCGCGCCCTTGGCCACGCCGGTGGTGCCGCCGGTGTACTGCAGCACGGCGATGTCGCTGCCCTGCGGGCTGGCTTCGTTGACGGCACGGCCACGGCCCTTGGCCAGGGCATCGTTGAGCTTGACTGCCTGGGGCAGGCTGAACGGCGGCACCATCTTCTTCACATGCTTGATCACGGCATTGACCAGCAGGCGCTTGAAGGTCGGCAGCAGGTCGCCGACTTCAGTGACGATGACGTGTCTCACGCCGGTCCTGGGCAGCACTTCTTCAGCCAGGTGAGCCATGTTGGCCAGGCAGACCAGGGCCTTGGCGCCGGAATCGTTGAACTGGTGCTCCATTTCCCGCGCGGTGTACAGCGGGTTGGTGTTGACCACGATCAGACCGGCACGCATGGCGCCGAAGACGACTACCGGGTACTGCAGGATGTTCGGCAGTTGCACGGCGATGCGGTCGCCAGGCTTGAGATCGGTGTGGTTCTGCAGGAAGGCGGCGAAGGCACCGGAAAGTTCGTAGAGCTCACCGTAGGTGAGGGTCTTGCCCAGGTTGCTGAATGCGGGCTTGTCGGCAAAGCGTTGGCAGGACTCCTTCAATACCGCCTGGACGTTGGGGTATTGGTCGGCATTGATCTCGGCAGGTACACCCGCTGGATATTTGTCCTTCCAGAAGTTATCGGTCATGGAGGCCCACTCCTAAGCAACAGCTGATTTCACTACCCTCCGAGGGGCAGTTGTTTGTTGTGTTCTGTGCAATTGTGCGCCCGTGCGGGCAAAAAAACGCGCCGAGATTAACAGCTTTGCCAGAGCCTCACCAGCACCAAACCAGCCCTTACCAGTAATAAAAATGACCAAATTCAGTGCATCTGGTCATTTTTGGAGTCTGAACTCTAATTAGCCGACAAACGGCGTATTTCGGGGCTTTCACGGGTTCTGAGGGGGGAGATTGACCGGGCGGACAGGCGGTTCGTGCTGAAATGCGGGGTGAAGAGGAGGCGGGAAGAACAAGGGCAGGACGGAAGACCCGCCCTGCCCTTTCGGTCAGGCGATATCGCGCAGTTCGCGACGCAGGATCTTGCCCACCGGAGTCATCGGCAGGGCTTCTTTCAGCACGATGTGCTTGGGCACTTTGTAACCCGTGAAGTTTTCCTTGCAGTAGGCCTTCAGCTCCTCGACGCTGACGCCGCCCTCGCGCGGCACCACGAAGAGCTTTACCGCCTCACCGGACTTGTCGTCGGGTACGCCGATGGCCGCGCAGTTGGCCACCTTCGGGTGGGCCATCACCACGTCCTCGATCTCGTTTGGATAGACGTTGAAGCCAGAAACGATGATCAGGTCCTTTTTGCGATCGACGATACGCACATAGCCGTCCGGATCGATCACCGCGATGTCGCCAGTCTTCAGCCAGCCTTCGGCATCCAGCACCTCGGCGCTGGCCTCGGGACGCTGCCAGTAGCCTTTCATCACCTGCGGCCCCTTGATGCACAGCTCGCCTCGTTCCCCCAAGGGCAGTTCGTTGCCCGCATCGTCAATGGTCTTGAACGCGGTGCCCGGTACCGGAATGCCCACGGTCCCCAGGCGAGCCAGGCTGCCGTAGGGATTGGTGCTGGCCACGGGGGAGGTTTCGGTCAGGCCATAGCCCTCCACCACGGAACAGCCGGTCATGGCCTGCCAGCGCTCGGCAGTAGCCTTGACCAGGGCGGTGCCGCCGGAATTGGTGACTTTGAGGTTGGAGAAGTCGAGGTTCTTGAACTCGGGGTGGTCCATCAGCGCAACGAACAGGGTGTTCAGGCCCAGCAGCGCAGAGAAACGCCACTTCTGCAGCTCCTTGATGAAGCCGCCGATATCGCGCGGGTTGGTGATGAGGATGTTGTGGTTGCCGTTGACCATCATGCACATGCAGTTCGCGGTGAAGGCATAGATGTGGTACAGCGGCAGCGGCGCAATCATGATTTCCTGGCCCTGCTTCATGAGCGGCGCGCCATCCGGGCCGTGCTGTGACAGGCAGGCGTCGACCTGCTGCATGTTGGCCACCAGGTTGCCGTGGGTCAGCATCGCGCCCTTGGCCACGCCCGTGGTGCCGCCGGTGTACTGCAGCACGGCGATGTCTTCCAGGCCGACCCGCACCGGCTTCAAGCCATGACCCTGGCCCTGCTTCAGCACGTCCTTGAAGGAGACGGCCTGAGGCAGGTGATAGTCGGGGACCATCTTCTTCAGCTTCTTCACCACGGTGTTGACGAGCCAGCCCTTGAGGCTTGGCAGCATGTCACCCATGCGCGCCTCGATCAGGTACTCGATCTCGGTGTCGGGCAGGACTTCCTCGACCAGCTTGCCGAACAGGTTGATGTAGACCAGCGCACGCACCCCGGCGTCCTTGAACTGGTGACGCATCTCACGGGCGGTATAGAGCGGGTTGGTGTTGACCACGATCAGGCCGGCGCGCAGGGCGCCGAACACGGCAATGGGGTACTGCAGCACGTTGGGCATCTGCACGGCGATGCGGTCGCCGGGTGCAAGGTCTGTGTTCTTCTGGAGGTAGGCGGCGAAGGCTGCGGACAGGCGATCCAGCTCGGCGTAGGTCAGGGTCACGCCCAGATTGCTGAAGGCCGGGCGGTCAGCGAACTTCTTGCAGGATCGTTCGAAGACCTCGATCACCGACTTGTAGGCGGCCAGATCGATTTGGTTGGGCACGCCGGCCGGGCGTTTGTCGCTCCAGAAATCAGGTTGCATTGTTCTTATCCTCGAAGCCCTGAAATAGTCTGGCCCGCACTGCGGGGCTGCCGGGAACTTAGCAGCTCCGAAGCGCAGCGCAAATATGCGACGGGGTGTCATTGACCGCGTGAATCTTACCGATAGTCCAGTTAGATTCGCCTAGCATCAGAACAAGAACATGACATCCGGATTACATATCACCCATGCGTTTCCCTCTGGCCCTGTGTGCGCTGCTGTCCTGCCTGTTCCTCAGCTGCGGCGTGCGGGCCGACCTCCGTCTGGCGACCCTGGAATATCCGCCCTACTGCTCACAGTCCCTGCCGCAAGGCGGCAGCATCATCGAGCTCACAACCCGCGCCTTCGCCACCCAGGGCTACAAGGTCCAGGTGGATTTCATGCCCTGGGCCCGCGTACGTGCAGCCCTGCACAGCGGCCACTACCAGGGCGCCCTGGCCCTCTGGCCGCGTGAAGTGGTGGAGGAGAACCTCCATGCTTCGCGCCCGCTGTTCTACAGCGAACTGGGATTCTTCGTACGCAAGGACACGCCTGTCAGCTTCAAGAGCCTCTCCGAACTCAAGGGACGCAAGGTGGGCGTGGTCAGGGGCTACGGCTACCCGACCCGTGTGCTGCGCTCGGGATTCAGTGCTGAAGAGGCGGTGGACGACATCTCCAACCTGCGCAAGCTGGATGCCCGACGTTTCGACCTGGTTCTGCTGGAGCGAGCCGTCGGCCAGTACCTGATCGCCACGGACGAGCACCTGCGCGGCAAGCTCCAATGGCAGCCGCCGGCCCTGGAACGCATCCCTCTGCTGGCGGGATTCAACGCGCCGCGTGCCGGACAACCGGACTGGGCGCAAATCTATGAGCGCGGCCTCAGGGCACTGCTGGCCAGCGGCGAATACATGCGCATCCTCGAACGCCACAACGTCCCGCCCAATTGAGCAGGCTTTGCGCCACCTTCGCCCCCGTGCACAATGCGCCGAATCCCCGGCAAAAGGATCGGCCATGCGCCACGACGCCTTCTGGCTAGACGCGAGCGATAGCGCGCCCCTGTACGTCAATCACTGGTCCGGCGAGACCCCGCCCAGGGCGGTAGTCATGCTCTCCCACGGCATGGCCGAGCACGGCGGCCGCTATGCCCGTCTGGGTGCGGCGCTGGTAGCCGTCGGTTTCGAGCTCTACGCCCTCGACCAGCGCGGTCATGGACGCAGCGCCGAGCATGGCGTTCTCGGCCAGTACGCGGCGGATGAAGGCTGGAGCAAGGTCATTGGCGACCTGGCGAGCCTCAATCACCACATCCGCCAACAGCACCCGCAAGTGCCGATCTTCCTCCTTGGCCACAGCATGGGCAGCTATATCGGCCAGGCCTACCTGATGCAGCACAGCTGCAGTCTGCAGGGCGCCATTCTTTCCGGCTCCAACTACCAGCCCGTCGCGCTGTACAAGGTGGCTGCACTGGTGGCCCGTTTCGAGCGCTGGCGCCAGGGCAAGGAAGGCCGTAGCGCGCTGATCGAGTTCCTCTCCTTCGGCTCCTTCAACAAGGCCTTCAAACCCAACCGCACGGCCTTCGACTGGCTCAGCCGCGACCCGGCTGAAGTGGACAAGTACGTCGAGGACCCGCTCTGCGGTTTCCGCTGCACCAACCAGTTGTGGCTCGACCTGCTTGGCGGGCTTCAGAACATCACCCCGCCGAAACACCTGGCGCAGATCGACCCCGATCTGCCGCTGCTGGTGATCGGCGGCGAACGCGACCCGGTCAGCGAGGGCCGGCGTCTGCAGGATCTTGCCGCGGCATTGCGCCGGGCCGGTATCAGGGACGTGCAGCTGAACATCTACCCTGACGCCCGTCATGAGCTGCTCAATGAGAGCAACCGCGACGAAGTGATCGAAGACTTGATCGACTGGCTGGAGCAGACCCTTGCCCACAGTCGGCACCACAAAACGCAAGCCAAGGAGTCCGCATGAGCCAGGTAACCAACTTCACCTACGACGCCCTGGAAGTCGGCCAGAAAGCCACCTTCTCCACCACCGTCGAAGAGCGTCATATCCAGCTGTTCGCTGCCGTCTCCGGCGACCGCAACCCGGTGCACCTGGACGCCGAGTACGCTGCCGGCACCATGTTCAAGGAGCGCATCGCCCACGGCATGTTCACCGGCGCCCTGATCAGCGCCGCCATCGCCTGCGAAATGCCTGGCCCGGGCAGCATCTACCTCGGCCAGCAGCTCAAGTTCACCCGTCCGGTAAAACTGGGCGACACCCTGACCGTCGAGCTGGAAATCCTGGAGAAGCTGCCTAAGAACCGCGTACGCATCGCCACTCGCGTGTTCAACCAGAACTCGGACCAGGTCGTGGACGGCGAAGCCGAGGTGCTCGCGCCGAAGCAGCAGCTGTCGGTGGAACTGCCGGAACTGCCGCCGATCACCATCGGCTGAAGATGCAGCTGCCATGAAAAAGCCCGGATGACTCCGGGCTTTTTTTGGGCACTGTCCCTGTGGGAGCGAATTCATTCGCGAAAGGGGTAGGCACCGAGCTGGCCTGACGCTGCCCTCACCCCAACCCTCTCCCAGAGGGAGAGGGGGTGGTCTGTGCCAGCCCTGCCCTACTCAGCCACCGTCACGCTGGCCGTCATCCCGGCGCTCAGTGTCACATCATCCGGCACCTTGTCCAGCTTGATCCGAACCGGAATCCGCTGGGCCAGGCGCACCCAGTTGAAGGTGGGTTCGACGTTCGCCAGCAACTGGGTATCGGGAATGGCATTGCGGTCGGTGATGCCACGGCTGATGCTTTCCACCTTACCGGTCAGCGGCTCCCCTGCACTCATCAACCAGACCTTCACTGGAGCGCCTACCTTGATGCGCGGCAGCTTGGTTTCTTCGAAATAGGCCTGGACGTAGAACGAACCGTCATCCACCAGCGCCATCACTGGCTGCCCGGCGCTCGCGTAGTTGCCCTGGGCCAGGCGCAGATTGGTCACTTGCCCACTACGTGGCGCACGCAACTCGCTGCGCGTGAGGTTGAGCTCGGCCACTCTCACCTCCGCCTGGGCTTCGCGGAATTCGGCACGGGCCACTTCCGCAGTGATCAGGGCGTTCTCCTTGAGCTCCGCACTGATCGCCTGGGGTCCCAGGTGCTCACGACGGGAGGCCTCGTGCTCGCGAAGGCGCAGCTGGTGCTGGCGGGTCTCGGCTACCGCGCGGGCCTTCTCCAGCGCCGCCTGGTAGCGCTCTCGGTCAATACTGAGCAACAGGTCGCCGGCCTTGACCTGCTGGTTGTCCTGGACCTTCAGCTCCATCACCCAGCCGGACACATCGGGCGATATCACCACCACGTCGGCGCGCACGCGCGCGTCGCGGGTCCAGGGTGCGAGCATGTAGTGCTGCCAGAGGCCATAGCCGGCCACGATGGCCACCACGACCAGGGCCAGGGTTACCATTACGCGCAGCGTGGAACGCATCTTCATCTCCTTCACGAGTGCCCGGTCAGCGCTACCAGCGCCGCCAGCACACAGACATACAAGGCACAGTCGAACAGCGCTTCGTGCCAGATCCAGCGCGCCAACCCGGCTCGAGCCAGACCGATTCGCAGTGCGCCGGTTACCAGCAGGGCCAGCAGCGCATAAAGCAGAAAGGGGCTGAGCAGCACGCCCCCCAGGGACCATTCACGCAAGCCCATGGCTCGCCTCCTGTTGTTCACACCATTGCCGCCAACTCTGCTGCAGCTGCAACAATGCCGCCTGGGCCAGGCGACGGTCGATACTCCTCCCGGCCCCCCGCAGAGCCTCCAGCAACTCTCCAACGGGCTCGTCGAGGGCCTGGGCGCGGCCCGGTGCCGGGCCTTGCAGCACGACGTGCTCGAGTTGCCGCATGAAGCGGTCCTCCGATGCGCCCAGCGGCCTGTCAGCCGCGGCCAGGCAGCGCCGCAGGTGCAGCAGTTCGTCGCCCAGGTCCAGGCTGGCGATACCATCGTCCCAGCGGCTGCGGCTCTGTTCCGGCAGCACCGGGTAGAGCCGCGCCAGTTGAAGCAAGCGGTCGGCCATGCGTCCGCCGAACCAGTTCTCCGCCCCGGCCAGGCGCACTCCGGTCAGGCGTGCCAGATCACTCAGGCTCGCCTTGAGCAGCCGCCGGCCGTGCCACACCGGATTGCGCAGTGGAATCAGGCGGAAGGTGAACACCGCGAAGCCGACTCCGAGCAGCATGGAAATCGCCTCATTGAAGAACAGCCCGACATCGAAACGCATGAGGTTCTGTGGTGCACAGAGCACGATGAAATGCAGGCAGAAGGAGGTAGCCGTGGCACCCAGCGCAGGCTTGGCCATACCCAGCGCACCGAAGAACAGCGGTACACCGAGCGCCATGCAGAGCATCGCAAAGCCGCTGAGTTGGGGCAGGAACACCTGTCCAACGATAAAGGCCACGGGCAGCGCATAGACGATGCCGTGCAGGAACATCATGCCGATCTGCTCCGCGTTCTCGCGACTGGCGAACAGGCCACAGATCACGCAAGTCAGGGTCAGCGCGCCGACCGCGGAGGTCCAGGCGGTGGCCAGCCAGAAAGCCGACAGGCCGAGGAAGGCCAGGGCGCTGCGCAGGCCATAGATGGCGGCTGTCTGAACATCCCGGTGAGTAGACAGCGGCGGTGGTGCCTCCGCGGGCGCTTCGCCGCGTTCCACTGCATGCATGGCACCAACCGCCTCCGAGGCCTGGCGCATGACCACCGCCATGCGACCCAGACAGTATTGCTGGACAGTGGTCAGGGTCTCGTCCTCAGACGCCAACAGCAGCCGCTCGCGCAACGCATCCAGACGCGCCACATCAGGTTCGGCCAGGGTCTGTTCGACCTCTTCCACCCAGGGCCGCAGGCCATCGGCCTCGTCCTCGTCCAACTGACGCCACTGGCGCGCTACACCGCGAGCCAGACGTAGCAGACTGAGCAAGTCGCGACTGAGCACCTGCAAGGCCAGCGCACGCTGGCGACCAAGACTGCCTTCAAACCAGGCGTGCTCGCGCTGCGCATCCACCGCAACGATGCGCCCCAGCACACCCAGCAAGCCCTGGCGCTCCTGTCGCTCGCCCTTCAAGGCGGAGATCGACGCCTGGATGCCGCATTGCCAGGCGTCCCGTGCCTGGCGCGCCAGCTGGCGTTCCACCCGCTGCGGCCAGAGCAGTGCGCTGGTAAGGGTGGCGCAGATGATGCCGAGGCAGATTTCCGTGGAGCGCGCCACGGCCTGGTCGAACACCGCCAGCGGGTGGCTAATGGCGGGCAGGCCAATGATGGCGACCGTGTAACCGGCCAGCACGAAGGAATAGGACCAGGCACTGCGCATCATGGTCGAGGCGGCGGTGCAGATGCCCAACCAGGCGGCCAGGGCCAGCAGGAATAACCAGGGTGTCTGCGCGAAGAGGCCGACGATGGCCACTGACATGAACGTGCCGACCAAAGTGCCGAGCAGCCGCGCCAAGCCCTTCTGCACCACCATCCCGGACAACGGCTGAGCCACGATAAACGCCGTCATCAGCGCCCATTGCGGCTGCTGAAGATCGAAGCGAAAGGCGCACCAGAGGGCAATGCCGCCTCCCAGCAAAGTCTTGATTGCGAATTGCAGCGCCGGAATGTCAGGCGCCAGGAAGGCACGCAGGGAATCGCGCACGGGCTAGGTCCAAGGATGATCCGTAGAAACTGAAGATAGCCCGCCAGAATCGGCAGGCCATAACCGCGAATATTGATAGCTTGCTAACAAAATCTCGTCCAGTGGGCGCTTCGCGTTCGTCGGCTGCTCGTTGTTAATTAATTAAATGCATATTTAAATAAACCCATCCCTTCTCGTCCGGAGATACTTACCGTGACCCGCCCTCGCTCCCCCGGCCGCCCCACGGGCGATTCCCAGCTCCAGCGCGAACGCCTGCTGGACGCCGCCACCGATGCGTTCGCCCATGTCGGCGTCCATGCTGCCAGCCTGCGGGGCATTGCCCAGCAGGCTGGCGTGACGCCCGCCCTGGTGAACTACTACTTCGGCAACAAGGAGCGCCTGGTCGAAGCCGTGGTCGAGGAGCGCCTGCTGCCCCTGTTCCAGGGCATGGGCGAACGCCTGCAACAGGTCGGTGACGATCCTATGGAACTGGTCGGCGCCTTCGTTCGCGGCATGAGCGCCAACCTCAGCAGGAATCCCTGGCTGCCGCCGCTCTGGGTCCGTGAAGTGCTCTGCGAAGGCGGTGCGCTGCGCGAAATGCTCACGTCCCGCTTCGCCCCGATGGTGCCCCTGCTGCTGGCCCAGCGCTTCGCTGCGGCACAAACGGGCGGACGTCTCAACCCGGACGTCGACCCTCGCCTGCTGGTGGTTTCGCTGGTCGGCCTGGTGATGCTGCCCTACGCCGCCGGACAGATCTGGCGCGGCATTTTCGCCACGCCGGAACTGGGCGACGAAGCCATGGTGAAACACATCATGGCCCTGCTCGAGCGCGGCCTGGAGGTGAAGCCATGAAACACTTGCTTCCCTGTCTGCTGGCGTTCGCCCTGCTCAGTGGCTGCGAAGACCCCGCTCAACAGCCGCTGCTCGGCACCCTTGAATGGGACCGCATCGGGCTGCCCGCAGAAGCCTCGGAAACCATCCTCGCCTGGCGTGTGGCCGAGGGTGATCAGGTGCAGCAGGGCCAACTGCTGCTGGAACTGGACCCGCGTCGTCTCGATGCCCGTCTCAAGGAAGCGCAAGGCGACGTCGCCCAGGCAAAGGCGCGGCTTGACGAACTCAGCAATGGCGCCCGTAGCGAGACCGTGGACGCCGCCCGCGCCACCCTCACCCGCAATCGCGCGGAGCTGACCGACGCCGACCGAAACTTCCAGCGCATCGCCGCTCTCTATCAGCGCCGCCAGGTCGCCATTGCCGAGCTCGACCGCGCCCGCGCCGCCCGCGACCAGGCCAATGCTGCCGTGAACAATGCTGACGCCCAGCTGCGCGAACTCACCAACGGCACCCGTCCGGAACAGATCGAACAGGCCACCGCCCTGCTCCAGGCCGCCCAGGGCCGGCTGGCGCAATTGCAGGTCACCCGCGAGCACCTTAGCCTGCGCGCCCCCCGCGAGGGCCGGGTGGATACCCTCCCCTTCAAGCCTGGCGACCAACCGCCACTGAACGCCGAGCTGGTCAGCCTGCTGGTGGGTGAGGCGCCCTACGCGCGGGTCTACGTGCCTGCCTCGGTACGTACGCAGATCGCCATCGGCGATGCGCTCAAGGTGAAGGTCGAAGGCGTGGCCGAACCTTTCGACGCCACCGTGCGCAGCATCGCCAGCGAATCCAGCTTCACCCCCTACTTCGCCCTGACCGGCGACGACGCCAGCCGCCTGGTCTACCGCGCCGAACTGGTGCTGCAAGGCGAGGCTGCGCGCAAGCTGCCCGCGGGCTTGCCGGTGCGGGCGGAGCGAGTGAGCCATGAGCAGTGATGAAGCGGTAATCCGCGCCAGCGGCCTGACCAAGCGCTTCGGCCAGCTCACTGCCGTCGATGGGCTGAACCTGCACGTCAACCGCGCCGAAGTGTTCGGTTTCCTCGGTCCAAATGGCTGTGGCAAATCCACCACCATCCGCATGCTCTGTGGCCTGCTTCTGCCCAGCGCTGGCGAGATCGAAGTGCTCGGCTGCCGCATCCCGCAGGACGCCGAGGAACTGAAACGCCGCATCGGCTACATGACCCAGAAGTTCTCTCTGTACGAAGACCTGACGGTGGGCGAGAACCTGGAGTTCCTCGCTACCGTCCAGGGCCTGGATCGCCGCGAAGCTCGCCAGCGCATCGATGAACTGCTGGAGCGCTATTGGCTGGCGGATCGCCGCAAGCAGCTCGCCGGCACCATGAGCGGCGGCCAGAAACAGCGCCTGGCCCTGGCCAGCGCAGTGCTGCACAAGCCCGACCTGCTGCTCCTCGACGAACCCACCAGCGCCGTGGACCCGCAATCACGCCGGGAATTCTGGGATTCGCTCTTCGAACTGGCCGAAGCCGGCACCACCCTGCTGGTGTCCACCCACTATATGGATGAAGCCGAACGCTGCACCCGTCTGGGCATCCTCGATGCCGGACGCCTGGTGGCCGACGGCAGCCCCGCCGATCTGATGGCTGCCCTGCCAGGACGCCCGTTGCTGGTGGAATGCGCACAGCCACGCCAGGCCCAACGCGCCCTGCAAGGTGCCGAAGAAGTCATCGCCATGGCCCAGATCGGTGCCACGCTGCGCGTGCTCAGCGCCGTCGATGATGCTCGCGAACGCATCGCCCAACGCCTTGTCGACCAGGGCGTCGAGGCCGAGGTGAAGCCCACCGACGCCAACCTCGAAGATGTTTTCGTTGCCGTCACCCACCGCCCGCTGGAACGGGCCGGAGCCTCGTCATGAACCTGCGCCGCCTGGGGGCTATCGTCCTCAAGGAACTGCGCCAGCTGCGCCGCGACCGCCTGACCTTCGCCATGATCGTCGGCATCCCGATCATGCAACTGGTGCTCTTCGGCTACGCCATCAACATGGACGTGCGCGGCTTGCACGCCGCCGTGCTGGATCAGGCCGACACCGCCCGCTCCCGCGAAGTGATCGCCGAACTCGGCGCCAGCCAGGTGCTGGATTTCCGCTACCAGCTCGCCACGCCGCAAGAGCTGGACAAGCTGCTGCGCGAAGGCAACATCAGTGCAGCCCTGGTGGTGCCGCCGGACTTCGAAGCACGTCTGCAACGCAAGGACCGCCCGCCACTGCAGCTGGTGGTGGATGGTTCGGACCAGGTCGTGCAGGCCTCGGCCCGCCAACTGGCGGCCTACCCTCTGCCCGGCTGGCCGAACCTGACCGGCGTGCAGGTGGTGAACTTCTATAACCCCGAACGCCTGGCGCCCCTGAATACGGTGCCGGGGCTGATCGGAGTGATCCTCACCATGACCATGGTGCTGTTCACCGCCATCGCCCTGGTGCGCGAACGGGAACGCGGCAACATGGAACTGCTGATCACCACACCGCTCTCACCCTGGGAGCTGACCCTGGGCAAGGTCCTGCCCTTCGTCGGCATCGGCCTGGTGCAGGTGACAGTGATCCTGCTGGTGGGGCTGTGGCTGTTCGAGGTACCGGTGCGTGGCTCGCTGCTGGAACTCTATGGCGCGTCCCTGGTGTTCATCTTCGCCAGTCTGACCCTGGGGGTATTCATTTCCACCCTGGCGCGCAGCCAGTTCCAGGCCATGCAAATGGCCTTCTTCACCTTCCTGCCGCAGATCCTGCTGTCGGGTTTCATGTTCCCCTTCGCCGGCATGCCGCAGGCGGCGCAGTGGATCGCCGAAATCCTGCCGTTGACGCACTTCTTGCGTCTGACCCGCGGCATCATGCTGCGCGGCGCAGGCCTTGCCGATCTCTGGCTGGAACTGGTGGTGCTGCTGGTGTTCACCCTGGTGATGCTCACCTTCGCAGTAATGCGGGTGCACAAGCGGCTGGATTGAAATCCAGAAGGCCGAAACGCTTTTCGTAGGTTGGGTAGAGCGAAGCGAAACCCAACGATCAGCGCTCATTCGTTGGGCCTCGTTCCTCGGACCAACCTACGACAGCAACCCCGCCATGGTCCGCTCACCCAGTGCCGGTCCGACGCTCATGCCCACGCCACTGTGCATCAACACGGCAGTCACTCCCGGCGCGGCCTTGAGCACCGAGAAGGGCCCCGGCCCACGTGCGCCGTAGACGCCCTGCCAACGCTCCACCACGGTCAGGCGGGTACCCAGGGTGTGTTCGGCCAGTTCCAGCATGATTTCGTCCACCGCTTCGGCGTTGAAGGGCGAAGCATCTGTGCCGTAGTGGTGGGAATCGCCGACGATCAGCTCGCCATGGGGCGTCGGGCTGACCAAAAGGTGAATACCGTGCTCTTCCAGCTCCGGCTGCTCGCTCTGGATCTGCTCGCGAATGGCCTCGGCTTCCGGCAGGTCGGCGAACGCGCCGTAGTGCACGCAGCTGAGGCCCGTGAGCACCGCCTGATTCAAGCCAAAATCCTGTTCCGGGCGAACACGCAGCATCTGCAGGCGGCACACCTGGGGTTGCAGTGAAGCGATCTGCTCGGCCAGCAGGGTCTGGTAGTCATGCCCCGAGCAGACGACGATCTGCTCCGCGCGGCAGCTGCCTTTCGTGCTGTGGATAACCCCGGGTTCGACATCGCGCACCAGGGTGGAGAAATGGAACTCGACGCCGTGCTCGCGGCGCAGGTAATCCACCAGCGCGGGAACAGCCTCGCGGGAGTAGATCTGCTGGTCGTCCAGGCCCAGCAGCGCAGCGCGATGGTGGCTGAACTGGCCCCGGTACAGGTCGTGCAGACGTTCGCCACGCAGCAGTTCCACGTGATAGCCGTGCTCGGGCGCACGCACTTCGCAGAAGGCGTCCAGCAACTCTTCCTCGGCGCGGGTACGGGCGAACAGCAGGGAGCCATTGCGGCGGATCTGGAAGCCGGCGGCCTCGGCCCAACCGGCCCAGATTTCGCGACTGTCGCGGGCAAGCGCATGCATGGGGCCCGGCGGCTGGCCTGTGACCAGCGCCTGGCCGAAGTTGCGCACCGACGCGCCCAGCGGGGTGGCGCTGCGTTCGAAGACGCTGACGCGCAGTCCGCGGCGGGCGGCGGCATAGGCGTGGGATAGACCGAGGATGCCGGCGCCGACGATGGCGATATCGGTGTCTTGCAGGGGCATGGGGTTCTCCTTGAAAGCCCGTGCCTTCCCGCCCCCTCACCCCAGCCCTCTCCCAGAGGGAGAAAAGCAGCGAGGGAGAGGGGAAGGTTCGAGCGAGGGGATGATTGCGGAGTTACTGCGGCAGCTTCTCGGACTTGCCGTCGTAGCGCTTGCGCCATTCGGCCAGAATCTGGTCGCGGTTCTGCGAAGCCCAGGCGAAGTCGTTCTTGATCAGGCGCTGCTCGTAATCGGCGGGCAGTTCGGTCTGCGGCTTGGCGATACCGGGGGCGGCGAGTACGGCGAAGTTTTCCTTGTACAGCTCCATGGCCGCCGGGCTGGCGGAGAAGTCGGCGAGTTTCTTGGCCGCTTCAAGCTGGTCGGTGCCTTTCACGATACCGGTGGCTTCAATTTCCCAGCCCAGGCCTTCTTTCGGCAGGACGATGTCCAGCGGTGCGCCCTGGCGCTTGAGCTGCACGGCCGGGTATTCGAAAGAGATACCGATGGGGAACTCGCCGGCGGCGGCCAGCTTGCACGGCTTGGAGCCGGAATGGACGTACTGGCCGATGTTCTGGTGCAGGCCATCCATGTAGGTCCAGCCCTGCTTCTCGCCAAAGGTCTGCAGCCAGGCGCTGACGTCGAGGAATCCAGTGCCGGAGGACGCAGGGTTCGGCATCACGATCTTGCCCTTGTACTCCGGCTTGGTCAGGTCTTCCCAGCTATTGGGCTTGCTCAGGCCCTGCTTCTCGGCTTCCACGGTGTTGAAGCAGATGGTGGCGGCCCATACGTCCATGCCCACCCAGGCCGGCGGATTGGCAGCGTCGCGATAGTTGGCGCCGATGGTCTCCAGATGCTTGGGCGCGTACTTCTGCAACATGCCCTGTGCATCGAGGATGGCCAGGCTGGAAGCAGCCAGGCCCCACACGGCGTCGGCCTGCGGACGATCCTTCTCGGCCAGCAGCTTGGCGGTGATGATGCCGGTGGAGTCACGTACCCACTTGATCTCGATATCCGGGTTCTGCGCTTCGAAGGCCTTCTTGTAGGCCGACAGCTGCTCGGCTTCCAGGGCGGTGTAGACGGTCAGCTCGGTGGCGGCCTGGGCCTGGAGGCTGAAGCCGGCCATTACGGCGGCGGCGAGAGCGAGGCGTTTGAACATGGAAAGCTCCTTGTCGGGATTGCTTGGGGTTGTGGTTGTTCAGTGGGTGCCCGGCGTGCCCTGGCGCCAAGCCTGGGAGCGGCGCAGCAGGCCGCGCGAAGCCCAGGCCAGCAGCAGGGAAACCGTGGCGGAGGTCAGCAGGATCAGGGTGGACATGGCGGCCGCGCCGCCGACGTTGCCCGCATCGTCCATGTTCAGCACAGCCACGGCGGCGAGGATGCTGTCGGGGCTGTAGAGGAAGATGGCGGCGGACACCGTGGTCATGGCCGAAACGAACAGGTAGCGGATGATGTCCAGCAGCGCCGGCAGGCAGATCGGCACCGTCACCCGCAGGTAGTGGCGCCAGAGCGGAGCCTTGAGCGACAGCGCGGCGGCCTCGAACTCGCCATCCAGCTGGCGCAGCGCGGTGGTGGCGGTCATCTGCGCAGTCGTCAGGAAGTGCGCGATGGAGCAGATCACCAGCAGGGTCATGCTGCCGTAGAGGGCGTGCAGCGGGTTGCCTGGCAGGTTGAAGAAGAACACGTAGCCAAGGCCGAGCACGAGGCCGGGTACGGCCATGGGCACGAAGCTGAGCAGGCGCAGCGCCTGGTTGAGCCACTGCTGGCCACGGGTCTTCTCCATCAGGTAGGCGCCGGTGAAGATCAGCGCACTGCCGAAGATCGCGGTGCAGCTGGCCAGGGTCAGGCTGTTGCGGTAGGCCAGCCAGCCGCCACCGGCGGTTTCCTCGAATGCGTAATGACGCAGCGACAGCGACAGGTTGTAGGGCCAGAACTTCACCAGCGACGAATACACCGCCATGCCCAGCACCAGCAGGAGGATTGCGCAGACCGCCAGCACCAGGGCGAGGAAGCAGGCATCGCGGACCTTCGACGGTGTCGGGTGGAAGACCTGGGCCCGGCCGCTCATGGCCTCGCCCTGGCGACGACGCAACCAGGCGTCGACACCAAAGCTGAGCAGTGCCGGCAGCAGCAACACCATGCCGATCAGAGCGCCACGGCCGAACTGCTGCTGGCCGACCACGGCCTTGTAGGCTTCCAGCGCCAGCACCTGGTAGTCGCCACCGACGACCACGGGCACGCCGAAGTCGGTGATGGTCAGGGTGAACACCAGGCAGAAGGCGGCGAACGCAGCCTGGCGCGTCGCCGGCCAGGTGATGCTGCGAAAGGCCTTCCATGGACCGGCGCCCATGCTGGCGGCGGCGTCGAACAGCCGCGCATCGGCCATCGACAGCGCCGAGAGCAACACCATCAACGCATGTGGGAAGGTGTAGATGGCCTCACCGAGGACGATGCCCCAGAAGCCGTAGATGTTGTCCGGTAGCCAGTCGCGCAGCAGTCCCTGGTTGCCGAACAGGTAGATCAGCGCGAT
Organism: Pseudomonas sp. JS3066; assembly: GCF_036328175.1. Classification (NCBI taxonomy): domain Bacteria; kingdom Pseudomonadati; phylum Pseudomonadota; class Gammaproteobacteria; order Pseudomonadales; family Pseudomonadaceae; genus Pseudomonas; species Pseudomonas sp. JS3066. The sequence goes on along the minus strand of NZ_CP143312.1, from coordinate 1,062,585 downwards.
GCCCGGCAGCATTGACGGTGCCAGCAACGGCAGCAGGGAGATTCCCCGCCAGAGACCCTTGGCCGGAATCAACGTGCGTTGCAGGGCATAGGCGAACAGGTAGGCGGTGGGCACCACGATGGCGGCCACGCTCAGAGCCACCTTCAGGCTGTTTCCCAGCAGCCAATGGAAGTTGGCGCTGGCCAGCAGTTCCTTCGCCGCCAACAGACCACCCCCCTGCCCCGCCCCTGCGCTGAAGCCCCGCCAGAAGATCGCCAGCAGCGGCAGCAGCACAGCGAGAATCAGCAGGCCGAGGAACAGGTATTTACCACCGATCACGAAGAGGCGGTCGAGCAGGTCACCACGCGCGGTGGCCCTGGCCGGAATCTTGTCCAGCTTGATCACGGCATCCATCTCAGGCGAACACCTGCAGGCTGTGCGCCGGAAGCGCCACCCAGATATCCGGGGTGCCGAGGCGCGGCAGGCTTTCAGGGCCCAGCTCGGCCAGCAGCGGATGGCCCGGCAGTTGCTCCAGCTCGAAGCTCATGCGGCAACGGTTGCCGAGGAAGGTGATCTCCCGCACCTGGGCACGGAAGCGATTGTCCTGCTGCTCGGCGGGATTGATAGCGATGGCCTCGGGGCGACAGAACAGGCGGCCGCGCGCGACACTGCCGGCGGTTTCAGGAAGGCGCAGGTGCATGTTGCCGACACGGGCGTGACCGCCCTGGCGCGAGTCGAAGGGCAGCCAGTTGCCCTGGCCGACGAACTCGGCAACGAAGGGTGTGGCGGGCTGGCGATAGATATCCTGGGGCGTGCCGTATTGTTCAACGCGGCCCTGGTTCATCACCGCAATTCGGTCGGCCATCAGCATGGCCTCGTCCTGGTTGTGGGTAACCATCAGCGTGGTGATGCCCAAGCGCTTCTGCAGTTGGCGCAGCTCGGTGCACAGATGCTCGCGGACGCGGGCGTCCAGCGCCGACATCGGCTCATCCAGCAGCAGCAGGGACGGCGCCGGAGCCAGGGCTCGGGCCAGGGCCACGCGCTGCTGCTGGCCACCGGAGAGCTGGCCGGGGAACTTCTTCTCGCTGCCGGCAAGGCCCACCAGCTCCAGCATCTCGGCAACGCGGGCACGCACCTGCTCGCGGCCGCTGCCGGACAGGCCATAGGCGATGTTCTGCTCCACCGTCAGGTTCGGGAACAGCGCATAGGACTGGAACAGGATGCCGTAGTCACGGGCCTGGGGCGGCAGGCGTGAGATATCCCGTGTGCCGATGTGGAGCGTGCCGCTGTCCTGCTGCTCCAGGCCGGCAATGCAGCGCAGCAGTGTCGTCTTGCCACAGCCGGACGGTCCCAGCAGGCACACGAGTTCACCTGCAGCGATATCCAGGGAAACACCGCCCAACGCAGTGAAATGGCCGAAGCGCTTGTGGATATCTCGCACCCGCATATGGGTGGCGTGGTGATCGGCTGGGGTCATGGCGGTACCTCGTTAAGCAGTTGGCGTGCACGGGTGCACGGCTCGACGAGGTGGATGCTAGGGAGGCAATGCGAACGTCAGATGGCGATTGGGCAAATTACGCCGATAGTGGCATTGGTGGATTTGGGATAGGCCCCGGATCGGCGATTGCGCAATCCTCGTGGGAGCGATTTCAATCGCGAAGGGCAGCTCCGTTGCCCGAGTCTTCCAGGCAAGCAGGACGCTCCTTCGGCCCGCTTCGCGAATGAATTCGCTCCTACAGGGCAGCCTATGACTGGTCAGCCGTATCCCGCGCTACGGCAAGGAACGCTGCGGGCAAGCGCGCCTGGCGGCGTTCCTTGAGGCAGTAGAGGTATTCGTCTATCTGCGGTGCGCCCTTGAGCGCGATCACCCGCAGTTCGGGGTTATCCGGCACTTCGTGGCGGGCGATGATGCTGATGCCGAGGTTTCGGATCACCGCTTCGCGGATGGATTCGCGGCTGCCGATCTCCAGCAGCGGGCCGATGGAAATGCCGGCATCCCTGAGCATGTCTTCGGTGAGCTGGCGAGTGGTCGAGCCTGGCTCACGCATCAACAGGCAATGGCCCCGGAGATCTTCGAGGCCGACCGACTTGCGCCGTGCCAGGGAATGCTCCCGGTGAACCGCCAGTACCAGCGGATCGCTGCCCAGCACCATGCGCGTCAGTCTGGCGTCATCCAGCTTCTGGGAAGACGCGGCAAGATCGACGCGGTACTCCTCCAGGGCTTCGATCACCTGCTGGGAATTGCCGATATCCAGGGAAACATCGATCTGCGGGAAGCGTTCGCGGAAGCTGCGTACCAGGTCGAGGATGTAGTAAGGCGCAGTGGCGCCGATGCGCAGGGTGCCCTGCATCTGTCCGCAATTGCGCAGGAAGAACTCGATATCGGCTTCCTGCTGCAACAGCACCTTGACCATGGGCAACAGTTTCGCCCCCTCCTCGCTCACCGTCAGGCGGCGCCCGCCACGATGGAACAGCTCGACGCCGTACTGGCCTTCCAGGTTGCGGATCTGCGTGGTCACCGTGGGCTGGCTGAGACCGAGCTTCTTCGCCGCCTGGGTAATGCTGCCCAGGCGGGCAACCATGTAGAAGGCCTTGAGCTCGGCGCTGAGCATGGGGGGTGGACCTCGGAGCGGTGGAATGCGGGCATTCTGCCTGCCGCCGGGTGGGCTGCACAGCCGTTGCAGCGGTCAGTGCTTGCGGTTTCAACGGAGAAGGATCAGGAAGTGATCGCGATAGCGCAGCAATACGCTCCGGACTCCAACGGCTCCTGGGGGCGCAAATTTGGCATTGATCCTCGGTTCAGCGATCAGACGACAGGCGCTCCACTGCCCTTTCCTGCCTCCGGAAAGCGGCAGGTGAAATGCCAAAGCGCGTACGAAACAACCTGGCCAGGTGGCTGGTATCCACCGCGCCGATTTCGTCGGCGATCAGCGCCAGGCTGTGATCGGAATTCAGCAGCCGCCATTTCACATGGTTCAGGCGCATCTCGGTCCAGTAGGCCTTTACCGTCACGCCGTGGCTGGCCTGGAACAATCGATCCAGCTGACGGCGACTGACTCCCACCACTTCCGACAGCGCGTCGGCACCGGTTGCGGACGCCATCCATTGCCGCATCAGTGCGATGGCACGATCGACGTGCCGCCCATGTACCGTCGCGGCCTCTCGCGAGCGCAACAGGTGTTCGCTGCTGCGGCTTTCATCCACCAGCATGTCGGCCAGTCCCTTGAGCGCCTTGATTCGGCCGCAGCCGCGCGACAGCAGTTCCACCGCCAGGTCGATGGCCGCAGCACCACCTGCACAGGAGATGCGATCGCCATCGAGGCAGTAGAGCTGCTCGTGCTGTAGCTGGATGCGAGGATAGGAGGCGCGGAACTCGGCTTCATGCCGCCAGTGCACCACCACCTTATGGCCGGCCAGCAGACCGCAGGCAGCGAAGAGGAAACAGGCGTTATCGATACACACCAGCTTCACGCCCTGTGCGGCGGCCTTGCGCAGGAATGGCCGGTAAATTGGCGCGAGGGCCTCGGTCGCGCCGGCACGTCGCCCCCCGAACACGACCAGGTAGTCGTAGTCGGCCAGCGCGACCTGCTCCGGACTGGCCTCCACCTGAACGGCCGCCCCGCTACTGGAAACCACGTGCCCGTGCTCGAGGCCGAGAATCGTCCAGCTGCAGTAGCGCTGCCGGCTGTAATCTTCGTCGTCGCCAGTGAAGCGCAGCTTGTCCAGGAAGCCACCGAATGGCAGCAGGCTGAATTCGGGAAGGGGCAGCAGGAGGAAGCGAACATCCGGTTGGCTGGCGTCTGCGTGCATGAGGGCATGTCCATAAACTGCTAAACAATGTCTAGAAAATACCTCACTCCGAGACGAGCCGCCCCTAGACTGGCCGCAGGTTTTCACGAGGACTGGCACATGGCTCCGGACACCTGGCTGATCTACTTCATCGCCACCATCGGCCTGGCGCTCACCCCCGGCCCGAACAGCTTGCTTGCCCTGACTCACGGGGCACTGCACGGCTCGAAACGCACACTGTTCACCATCACCGGCAGCGTCTCCGGCTTCAGCGTACTGATCGCCTTGGCAATGTTCGGGCTGGGCGCTCTCCTGGAGGCCTCGTCGGCCGCGCTGACGGTGCTCAAGTGGGTTGGCGGCGCCTATCTGGTGTGGCTGGGCTTCCAGCTCTGGCGAGCCCCCGCCCTGCACCTGAATCCGCTGACCGGAACCGGCACACCGCCGCTGTCGAACCTGTTCCGCCAGGGGTTCCTGTCGGCGCTGGCCAATCCCAAGGTGCTGCTCTTCTACGGTGCTTTCCTGCCACAGTTCATCGATCTGCAGCGCTCGCTAGTCAGCCAGTTCATCGTCATGGCGGCGACCTTCGCGGCGGTGGAGTTCCTGGTGGAATACCTCCTGGCGCGCCTGGCGTTCAGGATCCGACCGTGGCTGGAGCGTGGTGGCAAGGGCTTCAACCGTGGCTGCGGGACGCTGTTCGCACTGATCGGCGCGGCCCTGCCCCTGACGCGCTGATGGCGCGACGACGAAGAAGCCCCGTAGGTCAGCGGGGCCTGTTCGCGTTAGTAGCCGCCGCTGCCCATTGGCTCGCTCTGCTGCGAACCACCACCGCCATCGTCGACGCCGTTACAGGACGAGCCACTGATCGCGATGAACAGCGCCACCATTACCAAGGGGATCAAGCGTCTGAGCATCTGAGTTCTCCCGTGAGGTGAGCCCCCAACATTCAGTCAAGCGTGGCGCACGGAGGGTCGCAAGCGCAGGCGGCCAGCGGTCGAGAACGGTCGGAAAGCTACGATCAGGCGGGAAAAATGGCGTCCCAGAGTGGGTTCGAACCACCAACCTTCCCCTTAGGAGGGGGATGCTCTATCCAATTGAGCTACTGGGACGCGGGGCTCGCCAGTTGCTGGCGAGGTCCGGAGGACGGGCGGCATGTTAGCGACGTCCGCGCCATTTGTCATGCCTCGCGGGACCAGTATCCCGCGAGGCATTCAGCTCAGCGACCGAAGCGCTCTTCGGCCAGGCGGTCGGCCACGGCGGTGGTAGTGCGGCCTTCGCTGTCGGCACGCACGAAGATTTCCCGCAGGGTCTCGCCAATGCCTTCGACATGCTGGCGCAGCGCCGCTTCGCTGCCGTTGCTGCGCTCGTACCAGACGTCGATGATGCCGCCGGCGTTGATGGCGTAGTCCGGTGCGTAGAGGGTACCGCGACGACGCAGCTCCTCGGCGAGGCCCGCGTCGGCCAACTGGTTATTGGCGGCACCGGCGATGATCGGCGCGCGCAGGGCTTCGAGGGTTTGCAGGTTGATGATGCCGCCCATGGCACAAGGGGCGAAGACATCCACATCGAGGCCGTAGATTTCATTCTGTCCTACCACCTGAGCACCCAGTTGCTCGGCGGCGCGACGGGCGTTGGCTTCGTGGATATCGCAGACCCAGAGCTGGGCACCGGCCTCCTTGAGGTACTGCGCCAAGCTGAAGCCCACCTGGCCGACGCCCTGGATGGCTACGCGCAGGCCGGTCAGGTCGTCGCGACCGAGGCGGTGCTTCGCCGCAACGCGGATACCGACGAACGTGCCGTAGGCGGTGGATGGCGAAGGGTTGCCGTCACGCACACCGCCGCCCAGGGCTTCGCGAGTACCGGAGCCCGCCACATGGCGACTGCGCTCGGCCATGATGCGCATCTCGGTGACACCGGTGCCGGAGTCTGCGGCGGTGATATAGCGGCCGCCCAGACTGTCGACGAAATCGCCCATGGCCTGGAACAGCGCTTCGCTCTTGTCGCGGTGCGGGTCGCCGATGATCACGGCTTTACCACCGCCCAGCGGCAGGTTGGCCAGGGCGGACTTGTAGGTCATGCCGCGGGACAGCCGCAGTACGTCGCGCAGCGCCTGCTCGTCGTTCAGGTAGGGCCACATGCGGCAGCCGCCCAGGGCCGGGCCGAGGTTGCTGTTGTGGATGGCGATGATCGCCTTGAGACCGGTGGCCTTGTCGTGGCCATAGACCACCTGCTCGTGATCATCGAACTCGACATGGGTGAAGACGGACATGGGGGTTCCTCTGAATTCTTGTTGGCAACGTAGGGGGATTGATCAATCCCTTCTCCCTCTGGAAGAAGGTGGCCCGAAGTGACGGATGAGGGGAACGCGAGACAACTCGAGCTTCCCTCACCCCAACCCCTCTCCCGGAAGGAGAGGGGCTTTTTCAGGCAGCCGGGTCGAACAGGTGCAGCACCTGGATCTCGCTGGCGGTGAGGCGGGCGCGGAGCTGCTTCTCCTGCTCGCGGACCTTGGCCAGGGCGCGCTCCTTGACCGGGCCGTAGCCACGGATCTGCTCCGGCAGTTCGGCGAGGGCGACAGCGGCGGCGTAGTTGCTCGGCTTCAGCTCCTTGATGAGCAGGTCAACCGTGGCTTCGTATTCCGCGATCAGGTCGCGCTCGAGCTTGCGCTCTTCGCTGTAGCCGAAGGGGTCGAACGCACTGCCTCGAAGGAACTTGAAGCCGGCGAGCACGCCGAAGGCCTTGAGCATCCAGGGCCCGAAACGACGCTTGCGCGGTTCGCCAGTCACCGGGTCAGCCTTGGCCAGCCAGGACGGCGCCAGGTGGAACTCCAGGTGGTAGTCACCCTGGAACTGGGCGTCCAGTTGCTTGCGGAAGGTGGCATCGCTGTAGAGACGCGCCACTTCGTATTCGTCCTTGTAGGCCAGCAGCTTGGCGTAGTAGCGCGCAACGCTGAGGGTCAGCGCCTTGTCTTCGCCGATGTCGGCCTTGCGCACGCGTTCCACCAGGGCACGGTAGCGCTCGGCGTAGGCGGCATTCTGGTAGGCACGAAGGTGGTCGGCGCGGTACTGGACGATCTCTTCAAGCGTCTCGCAGCGCGGGGCTTCTACTTCGGCTGGCTTGGCCAGCTTCTCCACTGCCGCCAAGTCATGGGCGGCACGGCGTCCCCATAGGAAGGCCTGTTGGTTGAGGTTGACCGATACGCCGTTGAGTTCGATGGCCTTGTCGATGGCTTCGGCGGAAATCGGGACCAGGCCGCGCTGGTAGGCGTAGCCGAGCATGAACAGGTTGGTGGCGATGCTGTCACCCAGCAGGCGGGTAGCCAGGCGGGTGGCGTCGACAAAGTGGGTCTTGGCCACACCTACCGCTTCCACCAGGGCCTCGCGCATGGCAGCGCCCGGCACCTGGGCATCCGGGTTGCGGGTGAACTCGGCGGTCGCGGCTTCATGGCTGTTGACCACCGCGTGGGCGATGCGGTCGTTGAGCTTGGCCAGGGCTTCCTCGCTGGCGGCCACCACCAGGTCGCACCCCAGAAGCAGGTCGGTCTCGCCGGCGGCGATGCGCACGGCATAGATGTCGTCTTGCTTGGCGGCGATCCGGATATGGGTAACCACCGGACCGAACTTCTGAGCAAGGCCGGCCTGGTCGAGGACGGTGCAACCCTTGCCTTCGATGTGCGCAGCCATGCCCAGCAGCGCGCCGACAGTGGTCACGCCGCTGCCGCCGACGCCCGGCAGGAGGATGTTCCAGGGACGGTCCAGGCTCGGCTGACGCGGTTCCGGGAGGGCCACGAAGAGCGCCTTGGCACCCGCGGCTTCCGGCTTGCGCAGGCTACCGCCATGCACGGTGACGAAGCTCGGGCAGAAGCCTTCGACGCAGGAGAAGTCCTTGTTGCAGGCGTTCTGGTCGATCTGGCGCTTGCGCCCCAGTTCGGTTTCCAGGGGCAGCACGGACAGGCAATTGGATTTGACGCTGCAGTCGCCGCAGCCTTCGCATACGGCCGGGTTGATGAAGGCGCGCTTGGCCGGGTCGACCAGTTTGCCGCGCTTGCGGCGGCGGCGCTTCTCGGTGGCGCAGGTCTGGTCGTAGATCAGCACCGAAACGCCCTTGAACTCACGCAGCTCGCGCTGCACGGCATCCAGCTCGCGACGATGGTGGAAGGTGACGATGGGCGCGAAGGTGGCGCGGGTCGGATACTTCTCTGGCTCGTCGCTGACCAGGGCAATGCGCTTCACACCCTCGGCGAAGACCTGCTGGCTGAGTTGGTCGACGCGCAGTTCGCCGTCGATGGGCTGGCCACCAGTCATGGCCACGGCGTCGTTGTAGAGGATCTTGTAGGTGATGTTGACCCCGGCGGCGACGGCCGCGCGCAGGGCCAGTTGACCGGAGTGGAAGTAGGTGCCGTCACCCAGGTTCTGGAAGATGTGCGGGGTGTCGGTGAAGGGGGCCTGGCCGATCCAGGTGGCGCCCTCCCCGCCCATCTGGGTGAAGGTATCGGTGTTGCGGTCCATCCACTGGGTCATGTAATGGCAACCGATGCCGCCCTGGGCGCGACTGCCTTCCGGCAACTTGGTGGAACTGTTGTGCGGGCAGCCGGAGCAAAAATGCGGGGTGCGCGTGGTCGTGTGCTTAGGCTCGGCGAGGGCCTTTTCCTTCGCGGCGAGGAAGGCCAGGCGGGACTCGATCTGCTCACTGGAGTAGATCGGCGCCAGCCGCTTGGCGATGACGCGGGCGATCATGGCCGGCGTCAGTTCACTGAGGTTGGGCAGCAGCGAAGTGCCCTCCTCGTCGAACTCGCCCACCACGCGCGGGCGCTTGTCCACTGGCCAGTTGTAGAGCTGGCCGGTGACCTGGTCTTCGATGACGCTGCGCTTCTCTTCCACCACCAGGATCTCATCCAGGCCTTGGGCGAACTCGTGGACGGAGACAGGCTCCAGCGGCCAGCTCATGCCGACCTTGAGCACCCGCAGGCCGACCTTGGCGCAGAGTTCTTCGTCCAGGCCCAGGTCATTCAGGGCCTGGCGCACGTCGAGGTAGGACTTGCCGGTGGTGATGATGCCGAGGCGCGGGGTCGGCGAGTCGAGCATCACCTGGTTGAGGTTGTTGGCGCGGGCGAAGGCGCGGGCGGCGTAGATCTTGTACATGTTCAGGCGCTTTTCCTGCGCCAGGGGCGGATCCGGCCAGCGGATATGCACGCCATCTTCCGGCAGGACGAAGTCTTGCGGAATCTTCACTTCCACGCGCAACGGGTCGACTTCCACCACCGCGGAGGAATCGACGTTCTCTGCAATGGTCTTCAGCGCCACCCAGCAACCGCTGTAGCGCGAGAGTTCCCAGCCGATGATTCCGTAGTCGAGAATCTCCTGGACGTTGGCCGGATTCAGTACCGGGATGGAGGCGCCAATGAAGGCATGCTCGCTCTGGTTGGCGATACTGGAGGACTTGCAACCGTGGTCGTCACCGGCCAGGAGCAAGACGCCGCCATGGGCCGAGACGCCGGCGGAGTTACCGTGCTTGAAGACGTCGCCGCAGCGATCCACGCCCGGCCCCTTGCCGTACCACATGGAAAACACGCCATCGTACTTGGCACCGGGGAACAGGCTGGTCTGCTGACTGCCCCAACAGGCGGTAGCCGCCAGTTCTTCGTTGACGCCGGGCTGGAAGTGAACGTGGTTTTCCTTGAGGAAGGACTTGGCTTCCCAGAGGCTCTTGTCGAGGTTGCCGAGCGGCGAACCGCGGTAGCCGGAAATGAAGCAGGCGGTGTTCAGGCCGTGAGCCTTGTCCCGCTGCTTCTGCAGCATCGGCAGGCGGGTAAGCGCCTGGGTGCCGGTGAGGTAGAGGTGACCGGTTTCGAGGCGGTATTTGTCATCCAGGCGGATCTCGGCCAGAGACATGTGGGCGCTCCTTTTATTTTTATGGCGACCTTGATGGCAACGGTGGGTGCCATCCTTTGTTCAGCCCGAAGCAGGATCGCTGCGTCGGACGCATGCCAAAACTATGACCGGACGGTGCTGATTTTTTCTTTCTATTTTCGGGTTTCAACGCCAGACTTGCGCATGATCCTTCCAACAAAAACAAGTTTTCGGACTGATTCATGCAGAACCCTCTGAGTCCCATTGACCGCAAGATCTTGCGCCTACTGCAGCATGACGCCGACCTTTCCGCCGCCGAAGTGGCCGAAAGGGTGGAGCTGTCGCAGTCACCATGCTGGCGACGAATTCATCGCATGCAGGAAGACGGGTTGATCGAACGCAAGGTGGCCCTGCTCAATCCCAAATTGCTGGGTTTCTCGATCACGGTGTTCGTCAACATCAAGCTCTCCGCCCACGGCCGCAACAACCTCACGGAGTTCGAGGAGGCCATCGTCGGCTATCCGGAAGTGCTGGAGTGTTACACCATGGCCGGTGGCTCGGACTACCTGCTGAAGGTGGTGGCCAAGGACATCGCCAGCTACGAGCGCTTCCTGCGGGACCAGCTACTGCAGCGGCCCCATGTGCTGGAGGCGCACTCGAACATCGCCATGAGCGAGGTCAAGCGCACAACGGAGCTGCCGCTGGATTGAGGATTAGGCCGAATCAGGCCAGGCGACGGGGCGGTGTTCTTCGATGAGCTGCAGCAGGCGCTGGCAGGTCTCGGCGATGGAGCCGGAGTTATCCAGCAGGCAGAGGTCGGCGTTTTCGCCAGCGAGCAGGGTGTCGGCGAACCCGGTGTTGCGGGCCAGGCGAGCTTCGATCTCCTCCGCCGATTCACGACCACGGGTATGCAGGCGTCGACGCAGTACATCGTCCTCGACCGTCAACAGCACAGCCAGAAGGTGCGGGTAGCGCCGACGGGCTTCGGGAAGGTAGCCACGGGAACCGTTGACCAGCACGTCGTCGCCTGTTTCCAGCCAGTCGTCGATCAACCGGGGAATCCCGTAGGACAGGCCATTGGCGTACCAGCTCATGGCGAACTCGCCACGCTCCTCACGCTCGGCGAAGGCCTCGGGACTGACCGCCTCGGCGAGTTCCCCCTTGGCTTCTGCAGAACGGGTGATGACCCGGCGCGCTACGCGGCAGCCCTGCGCGTCCGAGCGCTCACGCACGGCATCGAGCAGGCTGTCTTTGCCGGAACCGGAAGGGCCTATCAGGTAGATGAGCCTGCCTTTCATGGGAACACCTGGAGGAATGCTAGTGGCCAAGGATCACAGCCGGGATTCGAAGAAATTCACCGCGAAAATTTTGAACCGCTTTTATGACAGCGCAAAGGATTCTTTTGCATAGGGCGTGGTCTGACAACTGCAGCTACCCTTTAGCATGATGGCCAGACAGCATCATGATGCCTTCATGGACCTTGAATGGGGCTTCGAGGGGCAATGCGGCTGTCGGACCGTGGTCAATGAAGGTTCTAGAGCGCTGGAAGAGGCATCCTGGAATTGTCTGGAAATTGTTCAGCCACTCGCAATTCGGACAATTGGTGCTGGCCAAAAGCCGCTATAATGATCACAATCCGACACCAAATTGACGTCAAGGAAACGTTTTGCTGACCTTAGGGTCATACCGATTCGAATCGCGAAACTGGTTGAACAATTGCTGCTAAGGACAGTCAAACCGGTGACAATCTTGCAGCTCATTGCCAGCATCGCTTTCCTGAACTAACCGGTTGAATGTATGCGCCCTATGAAACAGGCTATCTATTCCAGTCGCACGGCTGACAAATTCGTCGTTCGTCTCCCCGAGGGTATGCGAGAGCGCATTGCTGTCGTGGCCCGCAACCACCATCGCAGCATGAACTCCGAGATCATCGCCCGCCTCGAGCAGAGCATGCTCCAGGAAGGCGCGCTGGACGAAGGCGTTTCCATGCGCCTGGACAGCCCAGAGCTGACCCTGCATGAGCGCGAGCTGCTGCAGCGCTTCCGTCAGCTGTCGCGGCGCCAGCAGAATGCCCTGGTTGCCCTGATTGCCCACGATGCGGAACTGGCGGCTGAGGAATCCTGAAGCTCCCCGCATTGAATGAAAAAACCGGCTATTGCCGGTTTTTTCATGCCTTCGATTCGGAAGGGCCCCGCCTGGGACAGTCGCACTAACGAAAAAGCCGCCCTGCGGAGGCGGCTTCTTCGTTCATTCGATCTCAGAGCAGGAACAGGGTGGCCAGGCCAAGGAAGATGAAGAAGCCGCCGCTATCAGTCATGGCCGTGATCATCACACTGGAACCCATCGCCGGGTCGCGCCCCATGCGCGTCAGGGTCATGGGAATCAGTACCCCCATCAGCGCCGCCAGCAGCAGGTTGAGGGTCATCGCCCCCGTCATCACCACGCCCAACGACCAGTTGCCATATAGATAGTAGGCAACCGCCCCAATCACCCCACCCCAGATCAGGCCGTTGATCAGGGCTACACCAAGCTCCTTGCGCAGCAGGCGCGAAGTATTGCCGGGGCCCATCTGGTCCAGGGCCATGGCGCGGACGATCATGGTGATGGTCTGATTGCCCGAGTTGCCGCCGATGCCAGCAACGATCGGCATCAGTGCCGCGAGTGCTACCAGCTTCTCGATGGAGCCCTCGAACAAACCGATCACACGGGACGCGATGAACGCAGTGACCAGGTTGACCGCCAACCAGGCCCAGCGGTTACCGACCGACTTCCAGACCGAGGCGAAGATGTCTTCCTCTTCGCGCAGACCGGCCATGTTGAGCACTTCGGTCTCACTTTCTTCCCGGATCAGGTCGACCATTTCGTCGATGGTCAAACGACCGATCAGCTTGCCGTTCTTGTCCACTACCGGTGCCGATACCAAGTCATAGCGCTCGAACGCCTGGGCAGCATCGTAAGCATCCTCATCCGGGTGGAAGCTCACCGGGTCGGTGGCCATGACTTCGGCCACTTCCTTGTCCGGGTCATTCACCAGCAAACGCTTGATGGGAAGAACGCCCTTGAGGACGCCATCGTAGTCCACCACGAAGAGCTTGTCGGTGTGGCCGGGCAGCTCCTTGAGACGGCGCAGGTAACGCAACACCACTTCGAGGGCCACATCATCGCGGATGGTGACCATCTCGAAATCCATCAGCGCGCCGACCTGGTCTTCCTCGTACGACAGCACGGAGCGAACACGCTCGCGCTGCTGCGCATCGAGGGAGTCCATCAGCTCATGGATCACATCCCGCGGCAGCTCGGGCGCAAGGTCCGCCAGCTCGTCGGCGTCCATCTCCTTGGCAGCCGCGAGCAGCTCGTGATTGTCCATGTCCGCGATAAGCGTTTCGCGGACCGCATCGGACACTTCAAGGAGGATGTCGCCGTCGCGCTCAGCCTTGACCAGCTGCCAGACCGTCAGACGGTCCTGGAGCGGCAGGGCTTCGAGGATGTGGGCGATGTCGGCAGGGTGCAACTCGTCCAGCTTGCGCTGCAGTTCCGCGAGGTTCTGGCGGTGGACGAGATTTTCAACGAGGTCGCGATGCTGGCCTTCCTGACGATGCGTCAGGTCTTCCACCAGCTTGTGGCGATGCAGCAGTTCGATAACCTGGGCCAGACGGTCCTGCAGGCTCTCTTGCGGCTTTTTGGCTTCTACTTCAGTCATATAGCGCGCTCCACCCCCAGTGGCAGAGCACGCCAGAAGGGGTCAAACAGTCATTTCGCGATTGTGCAATCGGGATTCTGAGTAACTACTGGGTAAGTCCATGATGGTTGTCCGAATGCCCCGGCGGGGCTGACCGCGCAATGATAACACCGCCGTTAGACTCACGCGTTACAAAATCATGGAAAGAACAATCGCTTGCATCGCAAAGCTGGGATTGCCTTCACCCTCCTGCGACGTCGGCACGCATCTGTAGGACACGCGCACGCGTGGAGATTCAGCGGATACCCTCGAGAGCCCATGCCAAGGAGAAGGCGCCATGAAACGACTCTCGATCCTCATCGTCACCGCCCTGCCCTGCTGGCCACAGCCCCCATTGAACGCGGCATCTGTCTTCCGCTGCAGCGATGCCGAGGGCAACGTCAGCTTCAACCAGCACGGCTGTCCAGTGGGCAGCCATGCCGAGCAACATCGCACCAGGACGCCAAACATCTTGAGTAGCGAACTGATACCGGGCGAACTGGGTGAGTCGTACTTTCCGATTCAGAAATGGGATAACCCCGAACTTCCTCAGGAAATAGTAGTGGTCGGTGAGCGGGAGGAGGTATGCGGCAACGTGATTTCGCCGCAGGATCGGCGCAAGGCGATTATCCGCAAGCAGATTCGCAGCGGCATGACCCGCTCAGATGTCGAGAGCGCCTTGGGCAAGCCGGACCGAATTAGCGGAAGCAGTGGCAAGTTGCGCTACCACTACAAGCCTAAGAAGGGCGTCAGCTACCAGGTTGCGTTCAATGCCGAGGGATGCGTGATAGCGGGGAAGTAGAAGCGCAAAAGAAAAGGGCCTGCATTTCTGCAGGCCCTTTCGGTATGGCGCACTCAGGAGGATTCGAACCTCCGACCGCCCGGTTCGTAGCCGGGTACTCTATCCAGCTGAGCTATGAGTGCGCAGTTGGTGTTTTTAGACCAGATCACCGCTGGTTTTTTCACGACTCTGGCTACGCCACGAGTCTTGAAAATGGCGCACTCAGGAGGATTCGAACCTCCGACCGCCCGGTTCGTAGCCGGGTACTCTATCCAGCTGAGCTATGAGTGCGTTGTGGGCGCGCATTATAGGGATTTTCTTGCTTTGGTCAACTGCTTTTTCGAGAAGTTTCAATAACTTAACGATCTAGCAACCAACCACCCTACAACACGAAATATGGCGGAGAAGGGGGGATTCGAACCCCCGACACCCTTTTGAGGTGTACTCCCTTAGCAGGGGAGCGCCTTCGGCCACTCGGCCACCTCTCCGCAACACGGGGCGCATGATAACCATGTTTTCCCCGTTTGCAAAGCCAAAAATTGCAGAAAAATTAGTGGCTTGGTTCTTGGTCTTTCTCTTTCTGTATGCGCTGGTAAATTTCCTCACGGTGCACGGCAACCTCTTTGGGAGCATTGACACCAATGCGCACCTGATTACCTTTCACCCCAAGCACGGTCACAGTGACATCGTCACCCACCATCAGGGTCTCTCCGACCCGGCGAGTCAGAATCAGCATTCCTTTCTCCTTACGGATTCGTTTCGGGACAACAGTCTGCAAAAAAGAAATGGTTACGGCCCCGGCACGGAATACGGCTGGAGCTTACACCCAAGTATTGACCAGCCCCGGCAAAAGGAAAGTTCCACCGTAGCAGCCAAAAACGACAAAAGGCGCGGGGTGAGCCGCGCCTTTTGAAAATTGCCTTATTCGCCCTGTCGGTTCGGGGCGTCTAGCTCGAACGCAGTGTGCAGTGCACGCACCGCCAGTTCGAGGTACTTCTCTTCGATGACCACGGACACTTTGATTTCCGAGGTAGAGATCATCTGGATGTTGATGGTTTCCTTGGCCAGGGCTTCGAACATGCGGCTGGCTACGCCGGCATGGGAGCGCATGCCAACACCCACGATGGAGACCTTGGCAATCTTGGTGTCGCCGATCACTTCACGGGCGCCGAGTTCGCTGGCGGTCTGCTCCAGCACGCGCTGGGCGTTCTGATAGTCGTTGCGGTGCACAGTGAAGGTGAAGTCGGTGGTGTTATCGTGCGCCACGTTCTGCACGATCATATCCACTTCGATATTTGCGGCACTGATCGGGCCCAGGATCTTGAAGGCCACGCCGGGGATGTCCGGCACGCCACGGATGGTCAGCTTGGCTTCGTCGCGATTGAAGGCGATGCCGGAGATGATCGGCTGTTCCATGGATTCCTCTTCATCAAGGGTAATGAGGGTGCCCGGACCCTCCTGGAAGCTGTGCAGCACGCGCAGCGGGACATTGTATTTGCCGGCGAACTCCACCGAGCGGATCTGCAGCACCTTGGAGCCGAGGCTGGCCATTTCCAGCATCTCTTCAAAGGTGATCTTGTCCAGGCGCTGGGCCTGGGGCACCACGCGCGGATCAGTGGTGTAGACGCCATCCACGTCGGTGTAGATCTGGCACTCGTCGGCCTTCAGGGCCGCTGCCAGGGCTACGCCGGTAGTGTCGGAACCGCCACGGCCGAGAGTGGTGATGTTGCCGTGCTCATCCACACCCTGGAAGCCCGCAACCACGACGACGCGACCTGCTTTGAGGTCGGCACGGATCTTCTGGTCGTCGATCTGCAGGATGCGCGCCTTGTTGTGGGCGCTGTCGGTAAGGATGCGCACCTGGTTACCGGTGTAGGAAACCGCCGGCACGCCGCGCTTGATCAGCGCCATGGCCAGCAGGGCGATGGTCACCTGCTCGCCGGTGGAGACCATTACGTCCAATTCGCGCGGTACCGGCTGCTCGCTGATCTGTTTGGCCAGATCGATCAGACGGTTGGTTTCGCCGCTCATGGCGGAAACCACGACCACGATGTCATCGCCGCCTTCGCGGAACTTCTTCACCTTCTCGGCCACCTGCTCGATGCGCTCGACAGTGCCGACCGAGGTCCCCCCAAACTTCTGTACGATCAAAGCCATTTCAAAAGCCGCCTAATCCCGTGAAGGGCGCCCATTAAACAATCAACGCAGAACACTGCCAAGGCCCGCCGGGCGTGGGGCGGACCGTTGGTGGCGGGCCTTAGAGGCCCTGTTCGACGAACGGTGCAGCCAGGGCCAGTGCCTGCTCAAGGGCCGCAGCGTCGGTACCGCCGCCACGCGCCATGTCAGGGCGGCCACCACCCTTGCCACCGACCGCCGCCGCGGCCTGCTTCATCAGATCGCCGGCTTTGAGTTGGCCGGTCAGGTCCTGGGTGACACCGGCGACCAGTGTCACCTTGCCCTCCAGCGCACTGCCGAGCAGGATCACCGCGCGGCCGAGCTTGTTCTTGAGTTGGTCGACCAGCGCCAAAAGCGCGTCGCCGTCCAGTCCGTCCAGGCGCGCCGCCAGGACCTTCACACCTTTGACGTCGATGGCCGAAGAAGCCAGATCGTCGCCGGCAGCACTGGCCGCCTTGGCTTTGAGCTGCTCCAGCTCTTTTTCCAGCTGACGGTTGCGCTCCAGCAAGGCGGACAGTTTGTCCAGCAGGTTGTCGCGACTGCCTTTCACCAGGCCCGCGGCTTCCTTGAGTTGTTCTTCGGCACCGTTGAGGTAGGCCAGGGCAGCAGCGCCGGTCACGGCTTCGATACGACGCACGCCAGCAGCCACACCGCCTTCGCTGGTGATCTTGAACAGGCCGATGTCGCCGGTACGGGATACGTGAGTACCACCGCAGAGCTCGACGGAGAAATCGCCACCCATGGTCAGTACGCGCACCTGATCGCCATACTTTTCACCAAACAGGGCCATGGCGCCTTTGGCCTTGGCAGTGTCGATGTCGGTCTCTTCGGTCTCGACTTCACTGTTCTTGCGGATTTCGGAGTTGACGATGTCTTCCAGAGCCTTCAGCTGCTCGGGCTTGATAGCCTCGAAATGGCTGAAGTCGAAGCGCAGGCGCTGGCTGTCGACCAGCGAGCCCTTCTGCTGGACATGATCACCCAGCACCTGGCGCAGCGCAGCGTGCAGCAGGTGAGTAGCGGAGTGGTTGAGTGCAGTCGCCTGACGAACGGTGGCATCCACCTGAGCAGTGACGGCAGAACCGACGCGCAGGGCGCCATGGTCGACCACGCCGTGGTGCAGGAAGGCGCCACCAGCCTTGGTGGTATCGCGCACGTCGAATCGCAGGCCGGCGGCGGCAATGAAACCGCAATCGCCCACCTGACCGCCGGACTCGGCATAGAACGGAGTGCGATCCAGGACCAGCACGCCCTCTTCGCCTTCGGCGAGCAGCTCGACTGCCTGGCCCTCCTTGAACAAGGCAACCACCTTGGCGTCGCCATGGGTGCACACGTAACCGGTGAAATCGGTATCGGCGTCCACCTTGACCAGGGAGTTGTAATCCATGCCGAAGGCGCTGGAGGCGCGGGACATCTCGCGCTGTTTCTCCATCTCGCGCTCGAAGCCTTCCTCATCGAGGGTCAGGCCGCGCTCACGGGCGATGTCACCGGTCAGGTCCATGGGGAAGCCGTAGGTGTCGTACAGCTTGAACACCACATCACCCGGGATCACGGTGCCGGAAAGACCGGACAGGTCCTGTTCGAGGATGCGCAAGCCCTGCTCCAGGGTCTTGGCGAACTGCTCTTCCTCGGTCTTCAGCACGCGCTCGATATGCGCTTGCTGCTGCTTGAGCTCAGGGAAGGCTTCGCCCATCTCGCCCACCAGAGCTGCGACGATCTTGTGGAAGAAGGCTCCGGTGGCGCCCAGCTTGTTACCGTGACGGCAGGCGCGGCGAATGATGCGGCGCAGTACATAACCACGGCCTTCGTTGGAAGGCAGCACGCCGTCGGCGATGAGGAAGGAGCAGGAACGGATGTGGTCGGCCACGACTTTCAGCGAGGGCGCGTCATCGTTGGCGCAACCGATAGCTTCAGCGGAAGCCTTCAGCAGACTCTGGAACAGGTCGATCTCGTAGTTCGAGTGCACGTGCTGCAGCACGGCGCTGATACGCTCCAGGCCCATGCCAGTATCCACGCTCGGCGCCGGCAGCGGGTGCATCACGCCGTCCGCGGTGCGGTTGAACTGCATGAACACGTTGTTCCAGATCTCGATGTAGCGGTCGCCGTCTTCTTCCGGGGAGCCGGGCGGGCCGCCCCAGATTTCCGGGCCGTGGTCGAAGAAGATCTCGGTGCACGGACCGCAAGGACCGGTGTCGCCCATGGCCCAGAAGTTATCGGAGGCGTAAGGGGCACCCTTGTTGTCGCCAATGCGCACCATGCGCTCTTCCGGCACACCGACTTCCTTGGTCCAGATTTCGTAGGCCTCGTCGTCACTGGCGTAGACGGTGACCCAGAGCTTGTCCTTCGGCAGCTTCAGCCAATTGTCGCCGGTGAGGAATTCCCACGCGTAGTGAATGGCGTCGCGCTTGAAATAGTCACCGAAGCTGAAGTTACCCAGCATTTCGAAGAAAGTATGGTGACGCGCGGTGTAGCCGACGTTTTCCAGGTCGTTGTGCTTGCCGCCGGCACGTACGCATTTCTGGCTGGTGGTGGCACGGGTGTAGGCGCGCTTCTCCAGGCCAAGGAAGCAGTCCTTGAACTGGTTCATCCCCGCGTTAGTGAACAGCAGGGTCGGGTCGTTGCCCGGAATCAGGGAGCTGGAAGCGACACGGGTATGCCCCTTCTCTTCGAAGAAGCTCAGGAAGGCTTCACGGATTTCTGCGCTTTTCATAGGTTCTTCCACGGAAACTGCGGCCACGACGGCGGGTGCTAATCGTTATCGGCGAAGGGCGGCAAGCGGAAATCGGCGAAAAAGCAGCAGGTTCTCAAGAATATCCCGGCATTTAACGCCTGTTTCCCACATTGCGCGCGAAACTCGAAGCCGTCTGGCGACGGGCATACGAATCACCGGCAAAGGGCCGCATTATATCGGCCCTGCGCCAGCGGGATAGTCTCTTTGTGCGATAGATGGCGGCTATTTATGCGCGCCATCCGATCAGCCTTGCCGGAAAGTGGCAAAAGCCTCGATCACACGGGGAACATCGGCGGCTTGCACGTCCAGATGAGTCACCAGACGCAAGCGCGCGGCAGGGCTGACGCGAATGCCGCGAGCAGCGAGGAAGTCGCCCAGGGCGCGTGCCTGATCACCGATCTGCACGTAGACCATGTTGGTTTGCACCGGCTCGATGCTGTAACCCAGATCACGCAGGCCCGCCCCCAAGCGCTCAGCATTGGCGTGATCTTCCGCCAGACGTTCCACCTGCTGATCCAGTGCATAAATACCGGCCGCAGCCAGCAGACCGGCCTGGCGCATGCCACCACCAACCATCTTGCGCAGGCGTCGAGCCTTGGCGATCAGCGCCGCGCCACCACAGAGCACCGAACCCACCGGTGCCCCGAGGCCCTTGGACAGGCAAACGGATACCGAGTCGAAGTGCTGGGTAATCTCGCGGGCGTCCACTCCCAGCTTCACCGCAGCGTTGTACAACCGGGCGCCGTCCAGATGCAGGCCCAGACCACGACGACGAGTCAACTCGCGGGCAGCGGCCAGGTAATCAAGTGGCAGCACCTTGCCTTGCATGGTGTTTTCCAGCGCCAGCAGGCGGGTGCGTGCGAAGTGGAAATCGTCCTGCTTGATGGCAGCTTCGACCCTGGAGAGGTCCAGGCTGCCGTCAGCCTCGCCGTCGATGGGCTGGGGCTGGATAGAACCCAATACGGCGGCGCCACCGCCTTCGTACTTATAGGTATGCGCCTGCTGGCCGACGATGTACTCGTCGCCGCGCTCGCAATGGGCCATCAGGCCCAGCAAGTTGCTCATGGTTCCCGTCGGCACGAAGAGCGCTGCTTCGAAGCCCAGGCGTTCGGCCAGCGTAGCTTCCAGGCGGTTGACAGTCGGGTCTTCGCCATAGACGTCGTCGCCCAGTTCGGCGCGCTGCATGGCCTCGCGCATCCCGGGCGTGGGTTGGGTGACGGTGTCGCTACGCAGATCGATCAGGCTCATGCCGGGCTCCTTGGATGGGCGAAGGACCCGATCCTAAATGCCGGCACCAGGCGGGTACAGGTACAGAAAGAAAGAAAGAAAGAAAGAAAGAAAGGCGCAGCACCTGTTCACGAACCGACGCGCAGCAGATCGTGGACAGGTTCTCAGACGTCGGCCGGAACTATCAGGATGCCGGCACGCAGGCCGTTCTTCACCTTGGGATTGGGGAAGATGATTCGCGCCCCCTGCTCTTCCACCACCCAGCGGGTACCGGCGATGTCTTCAGCCAGCAGGTAACCGACGGGTAGCTCGCTGAAGTTCTCGATATCCGGCGCAAGGTGCAGGCGGAAGGACTCGCTGTGCTTGATGATCTCGCGCGATACCGAGAACAGTTGCAGGCCGTCCAGGCTTTCACCATCAGCCTCTGGCTCGCACCCTTCGATCAGCCCATGCAGACGCGCCTCGAGCCGGTCGAGGTTGACCTCCTCGTTGCTGCCGAACGGACGTGCCTTGCCCAGTTCCAGGGTAAAGGCCTCGGCATCCAGTCGCGCGTACGTGTAGGAGCTGAAGGTGATGCCAGTCTTGTTCTGCAGCAGCACGGCGTCGATGCCGGCAGCGCGCAGGCGCGCCAGTTCCCTGCGCGAATGCTCGCGACCTTCGACATAGGGGTAGAGGGCGAACTGTTCAATCTTCGACCCACGAATGGCGGTATGCAGGTCGTAATGCAGGCGCAAGCGGTCGGGCTTGCTGAAGAAGGCAGCCGCGTAGCGCTCCAGCTCCCCGGCGCGCATGGCTTCGAAACCACTGGATTCGGCGTGCCGACCGTTGAACAGACGGTTGATGTCCTGCTCGACGAAGCGTTCGCCACGACGAATGGCTTCAGGGTTGCCCAGCAGGAAGAGAATGCGTGTACGCGGCTTCAACTGGCCGCGTGCGATGGCCTGGACCAGGCGGTCCAGCAATTCGATCGGAGCGGTCTCATTACCATGCACCCCGGCCGAAAGCAGCAGGTCGAGCCCACTGTCTTCGGCGGCCGGCGGGGTGACGTCCAGCGCCCCCTCCCCAAGCCAGTGCAGACGCACGCCCCCGGATGTCAGCTGGATCTTCTCGGTCGGCTCTCGGCCGGCGAGGGTCAGTTCGAGCAGTTTTCCGAGGGCTAGCATCCTGTTACCTCAATCGTGATCGCAGTCGGGACCATGTACATGGTCATCATCGTCGGCGTCGGCCGGTTCCATTTCCAGTTGCAGGCTGACCAGATTGGTGGCCAGCGGGCGCAGCAGCAGGTTGGCGTACTCGGTGTCGCCCTCCTCCACGTCCACGCCAATCAGCAGCTGGCCATTGCCGGCCTGCTGGATCCAGACTTCCTTGCCCTGCCAGACGACGGCGAAGCGGGTGCAAGAAGTTTCGAGCTGGGTGCCGTCGGTATCTTCGAGGATGAGTTGCAGGGCGTCGGACATTTCAGGTTTCTCAGTTGAGCTGGAAGGGATAAACAGCGCCCAGTTTAAGGATCTGCGTCAGTTCATCCAATGCCGTCCGGCACTCCACCAGCAATTGCGGATCAGCCAGGTCGGACTCGCTGAGGCGGTCGCGATAGTGTTTTTCGACCCAGGTGGTCAGGCTGGCGTGAAGTTGCGGGGTCATGATCACCCCTTGGTTCACCGCGGCCAGTTCGTCTTCCTTCAGTGCCACGCGCAGGCGCAGACAAGCCGGGCCACCTCCGTTCTGCATGCTCTGTTTGAGGTCGAAGACCTTCACTTCGCGGATCGGACCTTGCCCCGAGGTCAGCTCGTTCAGGTAGTTCCAGACATTGGCATTGCCACGGCATTCCTCCGGCACGATCAGCAGCATGCTGCCATCGGCGCGAGTGAGCAGCTGGCTGTTGAACAGGTAGGAACGCACTGCGTCTTCCACTCCCACCGCACTGCGCGGCACGCGCACCGCCTGGAAGCGACCACCACGCTTGCCAAGCTTGCTATCCAGCTCGGCCAGCACCTTGTCGGTCTCGAGGAAGGCATCCTCGTGATAGAACAGCACTTCGCCGTTACCCACAGAAATCACGTCGTTATGGAACACGCCCTGGTCGATAACCGCCGGGTTCTGTTGAGCGTAGACCACACCTTCCGCCCCTAGCCCGTGCAGCCGGGCGACCGCATGGCAGGCTTCCAGGGTCTGCCGCGCGGGATAACGCTGCGGCGACGGGAAACGGGTGTCGAAGGCGCTGCGGCCGAAGACGAAGAATTCAACGCCTGCCTCACCGTAGCCCTTGCAGAACCGCGTGTGGTTGGCCGCGCCTTCGTCGCCGAACTGGCCTACCGCTGGCAGCGCGGCATGGTGGGCGAAGTATTTGTCGTTGGCGAACATCGCGCCCAACACGCGACTGGTGGTCGGATGCTCGATGGAACGGTGGAACTTGCAGTTCAGGTTGGCAGCAGTGAAGTGCACACGGCCATCCGCGGTATCGGCACTGGGGCTGACGGTGCAGGAGTTGGCGGTCCACATGCTGGACGCGGAGCTGCAAGCGGCCAGCAATGGCATGGCCTCCTTCGCAGCCTGGGCGATGACCTGAGCATCGGTACCGGTGAAACCGAGGCTGCGCAAGGCGTCGACGTCCTGGCGCTCCTGCGGAGCGAACACGCCCTGCTTGAAGCCCATTTCCATCAGCGCCTTCATCTTGCCGAGGCCCTGCAGCGCCGCTTCCTTCGGGTTGGAAACCGCCTGGCTGTTGCTCTGCGAGGCGACGTTACCGTAGGACAGGCCACCGTAGTTATGGGTCGGGCCGACCAGTCCGTCGAAGTTCACTTCATAGGCGTTCACAGGCTGACTCCTGGGGTAAGGGTTGCAGGCAGGGCAAGGGTTTCGCTTTCCAGCGAGGCTACCGGGTAGGCGCAGTAGTCAGCGGCGTAATAAGCGCTGGCGCGGTGGTTGCCGGAGGCGCCGACGCCACCGAAGGGCGCGCTGCTGGCGGCACCGGTCAGCTGCTTGTTCCAGTTGACGATGCCGGCACGGCTCTCGATCAGGAATTGCTGGTAACGCTCGGCTGAATCCGACAGGAGGCCGGCGGCCAGGCCGTACTGGGTGGCATTGGCCTCGGTAATCGCCGCATCGAAGTCGCTGTAGCGAATCACCTGCAGCAGCGGTCCGAAGAACTCTTCATCCGGACGCTCAGCCACGGCGGTCACATCGAGGATGCCCGGAGTCAGCAGCGCCGCGTTCTCCAGCGGCTGGGACATGGCCAGCAGCACCGAGGCACCGCCCGCGATCAGGTGGTCCTGGGCCTTGAGCAGGTGGCGCGCCGCATCCAGGGAAATCACCGAGCCCATGAAAGGTGCGGGCTGGGCATCGAATGCGCCGACCTTGATGGTACTGGCGACGCTCACCAGGCGCGCCAGCAGGGCATCGCCCCAGGCACCCTCGGGCACCAGCAGGCGACGGGCGCAGGTGCAGCGCTGGCCGGCAGAAATGAAGGCCGACTGAATGATGGTGTAGACGGCGGCATCCACATCCTGAACCTGATCCACCACCAGCGGGTTGTTACCGCCCATTTCCAGGGCGAGGATCTTGTCCGGGCGGCCGGCGAACTGCTGGTGGAGCAGATTGCCGGTGCGGCTGGAGCCGGTAAAGAACAGGCCGTCGATCCCCGCATTGCCGGCCAGGGCAACACCGGTTTCACGGGCGCCCTGCACCAGATTGAGCACGCCGGCCGGCAGGCCAGCCTCGATCCAGCATTTCACCGTCAGCTCGGCGACCTTCGGGGTCAGCTCGCTGGGCTTGAAGATCACCGCGTTGCCGGCCAGCAGCGCAGGCACGATGTGGCCATTGGGCAGGTGGCCGGGGAAGTTGTAGGGACCGAACACCGCGACCACGCCGTGGGGCTTGTGGCGCAGCACCGCCGTAGCGTCAGCCAGAGGGCCACTTTTCTCGCCGGTGCGTTCACGGTAGCTCTGGATGGAAATGGCGACCTTGTTGACCATGCTGGTCACTTCGGTGGCCGACTCCCACAGCGGCTTACCCGTTTCTTCGCCGATGCAACGGGCGAGTTCGTCGGCATGGCTGCGCAACGCCACGGCGAACTGTTCGAGAATGGCAATTCGTTCTTCCAGCGAGCGCCGTGCCCAGGCCGGGAACGCTGCACGGGCAGCCTTGACCGCTTCGTCCACCTGGACGGCGTTGGCGCCCTGGCCGGACCACACGACCGACTGCGTCACCGGATTCAGCGAATCAAAAGCCTCGCCCTGCCCTGCCTGCCAGTTACCAGCAATGAAATGAGTGCTCATTTAAACGGACTCCTTGGCCGACAGCGGAACAGCGCGAACCGAGGCACCGGCCGAGAGCTTCAGGCGCTTGGCCGTCAGTGCGTCGACCACTAGCGTTCCCGAGGCCAGGCGGGCCGGTGCAGCGGTGATGCGGCAGTCTTCGCGCTTGCGGTTATGGATCAGGAAAGGCGTAGCGTCATCACCTGGCGTACCGACGGCCAGCACCAGGCTCTGGCTGTCGCGCACAGCGCGAATCTTCGACGTTTGGCACTCGATGGCGGGACCGGCATCGAAGATGTCGACGTAGCCCTGGTAGCTGAAGCCCTCGCCCTTGAGCATGGCCAGCGCCGGCTCGGTGTCGGTGTGCACGCGACCGATGATGTTGCGCGCTGCCTCGGAGAGGAAGCAGGTATACAGCGGGAAGCGGGGCATCAGTTCGGCGATGAAGGCCTTGTTGCCGACGCCGGTGAGGTAGTCGGCGCGGGAGAATTCCATCTTGAAGAAGTGCCGTCCGAGGCTTTCCCAGAACGGGGAAACGCCGTGTTCGTCGGACATACCGCGCATCTCGGCGATCACCTTGTCACCGAACAGCTCCGGGAATTCGGCGATGAACAGGAAGCGCGCCTTGGACAGCAACCGACCGTTCAGGCCGCTGCGGTGACCGGCATGGAGGAACAGCGAGCACAGCTCGGAGTTGCCGGTCAGGTCGTTAGCCAGGAACAGGGTGGGAATCTGCCGGTGGATGTGCAGTTCCTGCGAGGCGCTGACGGTCAGGCCGACCCGGTAGTTGTACCAGGGCTCGCGCAGACCCACGGCGCCTGCCACGGCGGAAATGCCAATGACGGTGCCATCGTCGTCCTCGAGAACGAACAGGTAGTCCGCGTCGGCACGCTCGGCCTCTCCACGGAAAGCCTTCTCCGCCCAGCCGACGCGATGCGCCAGGCGCTCCTCATTGGCCGGCAGCGTGGTCAGGCCTGCGCCGGTGCTGCGCGCCAGGTCGATCAGGGCCGGTAAGTCGGCGCTGCGTACGGGACGAACGATCATAGTGCCTCCAGAAATTGCGCCCCCTTCCGTCCGGGAAGGGAGCCAGGGAGAGAGCAGTGCCCTCATCCGGCCCAACCAGGGCCACCTCCTCCCGGCGGAAGGAGGGTCAAAGACTCAAACCGCAATCAGGCGGACGCTGGCGCCTTCGCCAACACCCAGCGCTTCGGCCGCTTCCTCACCCAACACCACCGGCTTGCCGGGAACCCAGTCGAGCTCGGCGACGATCGCGCGAAAATCCTGCAGCTGGCCATTGCAAACCAGGTACTGGCGACCGCCCTTGCCCTGGTCGCCAAGCTTCACCGGAACCATGCGGCTCTGGGCGATCGAACGGATGCTCGAGGTTCGGGCATGGAGGGTCGGACCACCGTCGAAAATGTCGATGTAGTTGTCGGTCTCGAAGCCTTCGCGCATCAGGATGTCGAACGTGATCTGCGCACGTGGGTGCACCTGGCCCATGGATTCCTGGGCTTCATCCGGCAACAGCGGCACATAGATCGGGTAGTGCGGCATCAGCTCGGCAAGGAAAGTGCGGCTCTTCAGGCCCGACAGGCGTTCGGCCTCGGTGTAGTTGAGGTCGAAGAAGTTGCGCCCCACAGCGTCCCAGAACGGCGACTCGCCGTGCTCATCGCTGTAACCCACGATTTCCACCACCACGGCATCGGCGAAGCGCTCCGGGTTGCTCGCCATGAACAGCAAGCGGCCACGCGAATTGAGTTCAGCAACGGAGGTGTTCACCAGGTCGCGTTCGACGTAGAAGCTGGTCAACAGGCTGTTGCCGGTGAGGTCGTGGCAGAGCGACAGGACGTGGATCTTGTTGTGGATCGAAAGCGAGCGAGAAGCGTGGACGAAGGTCTCGTTACGGAAGCTGTAGAAGGGCTCGGAGAAACCGGCCGAGGCAACGATCGCCGAGCAACCGGCGAGACGGCCGGTCTTGCTGTCTTCCAGGACGAAGAAATAGCTCTCCTCGCCATTGAAGCTCACTTCGGCGGCGAAAGACGCCTCGGACGCGGCAATCTTCTCGCCCAGCACTTCGGCGTCATCCGGCAACGAAGTGACACCCACGGGGCTATCCGCGGCCAGGCGCTGAACTTCAGCGAGATCGGCCATTTGCGCGGGGCGCATCACCAACATGGGGGTCACTCCTTTTCTTGTTGAAGACTCCGAACGAACCAGTGGTTCCATCCAGAGAAAAGACGGGCCCCTATGGCCCGCACTCACACATGAATCTGTTCCATCCCTGGGATCGCAGCGCAGCGCTTTCCCTGCACTGCGTCCAGCAGAGACTTAAGCCTGGGTCAGCTTGGCGACGGCGCGTTCGAAGCGGTCCAGACCTTCATCGATGTCCGCATCCGGGATTACCAGGCTGGGTGCGAAGCGCACCACATCCGGGCTGGCCTGGAGGACCATCACGGCTTCCTTCTCGGCTGCGTTAAGCACGTCTTTCGCCTTGCCCTGCCAGGCTTCGGAGAGAACGGCGCCAATCAGCAGGCCCAGGCCACGAACCTCGGTAAAGATGCCGTATTTGGTGCCGATGGCCTCGAGGCGAGCCTTGAAACGGTCATGCTTGGCATTGATGCCGCTGAGCACTTCCGGGGTGTTGATCACGTCCAGCACCGCTTCAGCAACAGCGCTGGCCAGCGGGTTGCCGCCATAGGTGGTGCCATGGGTGCCCACGGACAGGTGCTTGGCGATTTCGCTGGTGGTCAGCATGGCGCCGATAGGGAAACCACCGCCCAGGCTCTTGGCGCTGGAGAGGATGTCCGGGATCACGCCGTAGTGCTCATAGGCGAACAGATGGCCGGTACGACCCATGCCACTCTGCACTTCGTCGAAGATCAGCAGCGCGTTGTGCTCGTCGCACAGCTTGCGGGCGCCTTCCAGGTAGGCCTTGTCGGCCGGCAGTACACCACCTTCGCCTTGCACGGGCTCCAGGACCACGGCACAGGTCTTGTCGGAGATGGCGGCCTTCAGGGCTTCCAGGTCGTTGTAGGGCACATGGCTGATGCCTTCCATCTTCGGACCGAAGCCGTCGGAATACTTCGGCTGGCCACCCACGGTCACGGTGAACAGGGTACGACCGTGGAAGCTGTTGGTAGCGGAGATAATCTCGTGTTTCTGCGGGCCATAGACGTCATGGGCATAACGACGGGCCAGTTTGAAAGCCGCTTCGTTGGCTTCAGCGCCGGAGTTGGCCAGGAACACGCGCTCGGCGAACGTGGCATCCACCAGCTTCTTGGCCAGGCGCAGGGCCGGCTCGTTGGTGAAGACGTTGGAGACGTGCCAGATCTTGTTGGCCTGCTCGGTCAGCGCCTTGACCAGCGCCGGGTGCGCGTGCCCCAGGGAGTTCACTGCGATACCGCCGGCAAAATCGATCAGCTCGCGACCGGATTGGTCCCAGACTCGGGAACCCTGACCACGCACCGGGATGAAAGCGGCGGGGGCGTAGTTGGGAACCATCACCTTGTCGAAATCGGCGCGCTCGACCTGCGCATGCTCAACGGACATCAGTTTCTCCTGCCATGAACGGCTAGTGATGAAAGGATTGTAGGGACTGATTCTGGGTTGGCATTGCCGCCATGCGACAACTTCTTACAGCGCCAACCCCGCTAAAACCGGCGCTTATGGAAATGCGACAGAAAGCGTCGGGAAGGCGCAGTTTAAACGCTGATCGCCACCGCTACGCACCCGTGGGGAAAATTTCTCCACGGGGTGACTGGTGGGTATTGAGCAAAGGATCGCAGGAGGAATTGTGGGAGCGAATTCATTCGCGAAATGACCGCGACAGATGCGCCGCCACTTCATGAGCAGGACTGTGTCCTGCAATCGCGAATGAATTCGCTCCCACAACGGAAGGAATTGCTTTCTTAGGTCCGCTCAGCCACAGGAGTCGGCTGCTGGGTCTCGAAGGGGCTGGCGCCGCGGCGCTGGTTGCGGTCTTCGCGCGGGGTAACACCGAAGAAATTGCGGTAGGCGCTGGAGAAATGCGGACCGGAAGAGAAGCCGCAGGACAGGCCGATCTGGATGATCGACTTGCTGGTCTGCATCAGCATCTGCCGGGCCTTGTTCAGGCGCAGCTCCAGGTAGTACTGGCTGGGTACGCGATTCAGGTACTGCTTGAAGATGCGCTCCAACTGGCGACGGGACACACAGACATGCTGAGCGATTTCGTCGGTGGTCAGCGGCTCTTCGATATTGGCTTCCATCAGCAGCACGGCCTGGGTCAGCTTCGGATGGCTGGAGCCCAGTCGATTCTGCAAAGGGATGCGCTGGCGTTCGCCACCCTCACGGATGCGCTCCACAACCAGCTCTTCGGACACCGCACCGGCCAGCTCGGCGCCGTGATCTCGGGCCAGTACCGCCAGCAAAAGGTCAAGCACCGCCAACCCACCACATGCAGTCAGACGGTCACGATCCCAGTCGAACAGATGGCTGGTCGCAATGACCTTTGGGAAGCGCTCGGTGAAGTCGTCCTGCCAACGCCAGTGCACTGCGGCACGGTAACCATCCAGAAGACCCAGCTGCGCCAACGGATAGACGCCAGCGGAGAGGCCACCGACCACGCAACCGGCACGTACCGCCTGCTTGAGCGCAGCAGAGAGTGCAGGTGAAGTCTGTGCCGGCGGCTCGTCGGCCACCAGGAACAGGCGATGCAGGCCATCGAGCTTGCCGACCCAGGCGTCGCCCGGCAGGCGCCAGTTCCCCTCGGGGGCGGGCTCGGCCTGCAGGAAGGACATGTCGTAAACCACTTCCGGATGTAGTCGCTGGGCAACGCGCAGAGCTTCTTCGGCCAGCGCCAGGGTCAGCGCCTTGGTACCAGGCCAGAGGAGAAAAGCGATTCGATGGGCAGTCATGGCAGGCAGCTTAGCAGACCCCGGAGAAAGGAAAGAGACAAGGCGAATCAGGGATTCGAATGCGCTACGGCGGCCCCGAGGCCGCCGTAGCGGAGATCACTTCAGACTGCCGGAAAGGAACTGCTTGAGGCGATCGGATTGCGGGTTTGCCAGCACTTCCTTCGGGCAACCGCGCTCTTCCACCAGGCCCTTGTGCAGGAACACCAGCTGGTTGGACACCTCACGGGCAAAGCCCATTTCGTGCGTGACCACGACCATGGTGCGGCCTTCCACGGCCAGGTCCTTCATGACCTTCAGCACCTCGCCTACCAGTTCCGGATCCAGGGCCGAAGTGGGTTCGTCGAACAACATCACTTCCGGTTCCATGGCCAGGGCACGGGCAATCGCCACGCGCTGTTGCTCACCACCGGACATGTGCGCCGGATAGGCGTCCTTGCGATGAGCCACACCCACCTTGGCCAGGTAATGCTCGGCTTTCTCGATGGCTTCCTTCTTCGGCACGCCGAGCACATGCACAGGCGCCTCGATGACGTTTTCCAAGGCGCTCATGTGCGACCAGAGGTTGAAATGCTGGAACACCATCGCCAGGCGCGAACGCATGCGCTGCAGCTGCTTGGCATCGGCCGCTTTCAGGCCGCCGTCCTTGTTGGCCACGAGCTTCAGCTCTTCTCCATTGAGGAGGATCTTGCCGCCGTGCGGCTGCTCCAGCATGTTGATACAGCGCAGGAAGGTACTCTTGCCCGAGCCGCTCGAGCCGATGATGCTGATGACGTCGCCAGCCTTCGCCGCCAGGGACACGCCCTTGAGGACTTCGTGGCTGCCATAGCGCTTGTGCAGATCTTGGACTTCCAGTTTGTACATGGTTTCGGTCTCGTTTGGCTCAGTCGCTCAGCAGGCGTCCCTGACGAATGGGTTCACGGCCGGCCACCTTGGCCAGCCAAAGTCCAGGTTGCGCAAATCGCATCCTTTCACGCGCAAACAGCACGCCGTCCACCGACGCGCAAACCACCGCATGACGGTCTTCCAGCGGGTCAATCACCTCGAACAGCGGATCGCCAGCCTTGACCTTCGCACCGGCGCTCTGGAGGAAACTCACGACCCCTGAGTGCGGTGCGTAGAGATATTCAGCTCCCTCGAACGGCGTCGCCTCGCAGCAATCCTGCGGGGCCACCGGCCACTGGCCGGTGATCAGGCCCTGGTCGGCAAGGAAGGCCAGGATGGCTTCGGCGCGAGCCTCGGCCAGCGGCTTGTCGGTATCCGCCATGCTGCCCAGCTCCACGGTCGTCGCCATGCAAGCTGGAGGAATCGACGCTTCGGGGAAACGCTGGGCCAGTCGCAACCAGGGCAGCGAGCAGGACTCATCGAATGAACTGCCGCCGGAATCTTCGGCGGTCAGCACCGCGCCGGCTTCCAGGCGAGCAGCCAACGAACGCAGTTCGCTCCAGTGCTGCGGCAGGCAATAGAGATGCACCGCTGCCTCGAAATCGCAGTGCAGATCCAGCACCAGGTCGGCGTCGCAGGCATGCTGCAACAACAGACGCTGCATACCTGTCAGCTCTGAACCCGCCGCTGGCAACGCGGCCAGCGCCTCGCCCATGGCCTCGCGGATGAGCGCCACGTTCGCAGTTGCGTCGCTACCCAGACGGCCGTCCAGGTGCTCTGCCACCAGACTGGCAAGGTCCGCGAAATCACGATTGAAGTTCTTGCCGCTACCCAGCTCGAAGCGACCCTGCTGGGCAGCCTGGACGAGCTGGCCAAGGCCGACGGGGTTGGCCACCGGCACCAACTCGATCAGGCCCTTCAGGCGACCCTGCTCTTCCAGCTCGCACAGGCGGCGCTTGAGCTCCACCGCCACTCGCATACCCGGCAGCTCATCAGCATGCAGGGACGCTTGGATGTAGGCCTTGCGCTCGCCGCTGCCGAAACGGAAAACCGTCAGCTGGCGGCGGGTCCCCAGGCATCCCCAGGGCAATTCATGGTCGATACGTTGCATGGATCAGGCCTTGCGCGGGGCCAGATAGGCCAGGTAGCGACGTTCGGCCGCCTTGAACAGGCGTACCAGAACGAAAGTCAGGCACAGGTAGAACGCACCCGCAGTGATGAAGGCTTCGAACGGCAGGTAGTACTGCGAGTTCACGGTACGCGCCGCACCGGTGATGTCGATCAGGGTGACGATGGACGCCAGGCTGGTGGTGTGCAGCATCATGATGACTTCGTTGCTGTATTGCGGCAGCGCACGACGCAGGGCCGACGGCAGCAAGATACGGCGGTAGAGCTTGCCGCGGGACATGCCCATGGCCTTGGCTGCCTCGATCTCGCCATGCGGCGTGGCCTTGATACTGCCGGCAAGAATCTCGGCGGTGTAGGCGCTGGTGTTTATCGCGAAAGCCAAGCAGGCGCAGAAGGTCGCATTGGACAGATAGGGCCAAAGCGCGCTTTCACGCACGGCCTCGAACTGGGCGAGCCCGTAGTAGATGAGGAACAGCTGCACCAGCATCGGGGTGCCACGGATCACATAGGTGTAGAGCCAGGCCGGCAAGTTCACCCAGGGCTGTTTGGAAACCCGCATCAGCGCCAGCGGCACAGCTGCGGTCAGGCCCAGCGCCAGGGAAATCGCCAGGAGCTTGAGGGTTACCAGCACACCGCCGAAGTAGAGCGGCAGGCTCTCCCAGATCACGTTGTAGTCGAAGATCATAGTTCAGCCGCCTTGATGCCCACCGAGTAACGTCGCTCCATGTACCGCAGCGCCAACAGCGAGACGCTGGTCAGCACCAGATAGAGCGCGGCAACCGCGAGATAGAAAGTGAAGGGTTCACGGGTCGCATCCGCTGCACTCTTGGCCTTGAACATCATGTCCTGCAGGCCGACCACCGAAATCAGCGCGGTGGCCTTGGTCATCACCAGCCAGTTGTTGGTGAAGCCGGGAATCGCCAGGCGGATCATCTGCGGCACGAGGATGCGGAAGAACACCTTGGCACCGCTCATGCCATAGGCCATACCCGCCTCGCCCTGCCCTTTCGGGATCGCCATGAAGGCGCCCCGGAAGGTTTCCGAAAGGTAGGCGCCAAAGATGAAGCCGAGGGTGAAGACGCCGGACCAGAAAGGATCCAGATCGATGTAGTCGTCGTAGCCGACCATGGGGGCGACGACGTTCACGATCTGCTGGCCGCCGTAGAAGATCAGCAGGATCAGCACCAGGTCGGGAATGCCACGAATCACAGTGGCGTAGGTCTCGCCCAGCAGGGACAGCCACTTGATCGGGGACAGTCGGAAGGCGGCACCGATCAGGCCGAGTACCACTGCCATGGTTATGGAAGACAGGGCCAGCAACAGGGTGAGCCAGGCACCATCGAGTATGGTCGAGCCGTAGCCGTTGAGCATGATTCAGATCCTCATGCAGCGCGCCGGGATGCTCCGGGCGGCACCGCCACAACGAAAAAGTGGCACAAACCGCTATGTGAAGTTTGTGCCACTTTCAGGGAAAAGCGATTACTCGCCGTAGACGTCGAACTTGAAGTACTTGTCCTGCACTTCCTTGTACTTGCCATTGGCGCGGATGGCGGCGATGGCAGTGTTGATCTTCTCGGCCAGGGCCGTGTCGCCCTTGCGCACGGCAATGCCAGCGCCTTCACCGAAGTACTTCTTCTCGCTGAAGGCCGGACCTACCAGGGCGAAGCCTTTGCCGGCGTCGGTCTTGAGGAAGCCGTCGTCGATGTTCACCACGTCCGCCAGAGTGGCGTCGAGGCGGCCGGCGTTCATGTCCAGGAAGATTTCGTTCTGCGAGCTATAGCGAACCACTTCGACACCGGCCGGTGCAAAAACGTCGGTGGCGTAGCGATCGTAGATGGAAGCACGTTGCACACCGACTTTCTTGCCCTTGAGGTCAGTCAGCGGGTCATTGATGACGGTGCCTTCCTTCATCGCGAGACGAGCGGGGGTGTGGTAGTACTTCTTGGTGAAGTCCACAGACTTCAGGCGCTCTTCGGTGATGGTCATCGAGGAAAGTACGGCGTCGAACTTGCGTACTTTCAGGGCTGGGATCAGGCCGTCGAACTCCTGCTCGATCCATTTGCACTCGACTTTCATCTCTGCACACAGAGCGTTGCCGATGTCGTAGTCGAAGCCGGTGATCTTTCCTTCCGGAGTCTTGTAGGCGAAGGGCGGGTAAGCGGCTTCGATACCAATGCGCAGCGGCTTGGCGTCATCTGCAATGGCGGCCAACGGCGACAACAGGGACAGCGCCATGGCGCCGAGAAGTGCAATCTTCTTCATGTTATGACTCCTTCAAAGGGATATGGCTTCTGTTGGCAGCGTGAGATTCGCCCAGACGGTCCACGAATTGTAGAAAGAGTCGTCGTCTTTGCTGGCTGAATGCCGTGGGCAAAAGGCTCCGACTGGGTGTGCGGCATTCTAGCCACAGCCCCGAAGTCGATATTTCTTCAATGCGACAACAAATTACAGAAGCACTGGAGAGGGCTCAGAAGAGCATTGACAGGCACAGAGAAAAGTGCCGAAAAGATAACGCACAGAACCTGTTTAAAAGGCAATTATCGGACCATAAAAAGCAGAAACCTTCTATTCCGGGACCTGGCGAAACTCACATAGTTTTCAGAGCCGCGAAAAAAGCCCTGAAAGTGCGCGACACGTTCCCAATGGAACCAGTTTGGTGCATCTCGTAACCAGGACTGTTACCCAAGCTCCCCGCCCCCACCTGAAACCCGATAAGAAATCGGTAATTACAACGAGAGATTGATGCGCTACCCAAGAAGTGCCGATCGGTTATCGCGCTGCATTTCTGCAGCCCCTCATGTCCCCCATCGTAAAAATGCAAAACCCCGCCCCGGCTTGTGGCCAGAGCGGGGTTTTGCGACAAGCCCCGATCAGGCAGCTTGCATGGTGCGGTGAGTATCGATGAGGTGCTGCACCACGCCGGGATCAGCCAGAGTGGAGATGTCGCCGAGGGCATCATATTCGGCAACGGCGATCTTGCGCAGGATACGGCGCATGATCTTGCCCGAGCGGGTCTTCGGAAGGCCCGGAGCCCACTGGATTACGTCCGGGGTCGCGATCGGACCGATCTCCTTGCGCACCCAGTTCCTCAGTTCCTGACGCAGTTGCTCGGAAGACTCCTCTCCCGCATTCAGAGTGACGTAAACGTAGATGCCCTGCCCTTTGATGTCGTGGGGCATACCCACCACCGCAGCCTCGGCAACTTTCGGGTGGGCGACCATCGCGCTCTCGATTTCTGCGGTACCCATGCGGTGGCCAGAGACGTTGAGCACATCATCCACACGACCGGTGATCCACCAGTAGCCGTCCTCGTCTCGACGCGCGCCGTCGCCGGTGAAGTACATGCCCTTGAAGGTCTTGAAGTAGGTGTCGACGAAGCGGTCGTGATCGCCGTACAGGGTGCGCGCCTGACCCGGCCAGGAATCGATGATCACCAGGTTGCCTTCGGTCGCGCCTTCCAGGATGTTGCCAAGGTTATCCACCAGCGCCGGTTGCACGCCGAAGAACGGACGCGCAGCGGAGCCCGGCTTCATGGCGTGGGCGCCCGGCAGCGGGGTCATCAGGCAGGCGCCGGTTTCGGTCTGCCACCAGGTATCGACGATCGGGCAGCGGCCCTGGCCGACATTCTCGTAGTACCAGTGCCAGGCTTCCGGGTTGATCGGCTCACCCACCGAACCCAACAGACGCAGGCTGGAGCCGTCGGCGCCCGCTACCGCAGCCTTGCCCTCGGCCATCATGGCGCGAATAGCGGTGGGGGCGGTGTAGAGAACGTTGACCTTATGCTTATCGACGATTTTGGCGACGCGGGTCATGTCCGGGTAGTTCGGTACGCCTTCGAACATGACAGTCGTTGCGCCGTTGGACAGCGGACCGTACACCAGATAGGTGTGGCCGGTGACCCAACCGATGTCGGCGGTGCACCAGAACACTTCGCCCGGGCGGTAATCGAATACACGCTCATGGGTCAGCGAAGCGTAGGTGAGGTAGCCCCCGGTGGTGTGCAGTACACCCTTGGGTTTGCCGGTGGAGCCGGAGGTGTAGAGGATGAACAGCGGATCCTCGGCGCCCATTTCCTTCGGCGCGCAGGTGCTACCCGCCACCTTCATCAGATCCTCGTACCAGACATCGCGATGCTGATTCCACTTGATATCGCCACCGGTGCGCTTGACCACGATGATCTTCTGCACGCTGCTGGTTTCGGGGTTGGTCAGCGCGTCATCGACGTTGGCTTTCAGCGGGGTCTTCTTGCCGCCGCGCAAGCCTTCGTCGGCAGTGATCACCACCTTGGAACGGCAGTCTATGATGCGACCGGCCAGGGCTTCAGGGGAGAAGCCACCGAACACCACGGAGTGGATGGCACCGATACGGGTGCAGGCCAGCATGGCGACCACGGCTTCCGGGATCATCGGCATGTAGATGGTCACCACGTCACCGCGATGCACATCCTGGCCACGCAGGGCGTTGGCGAACTTGCAGACGCGCTCGTGCAGGTCGCGGTAGGTGATGTGCTCATGCTCGGAGGGATCGTCCCCCTCCCAGATGATCGCAACCTGGTCGCCACGCTCGGCAAGGTGGCGATCCAGGCAGTTGGCGGACACGTTGAGGGTGCCATCAGCGAACCACTTGATGTCGACATGGTGGTCGTCGAACGAAGTCTGCTTCACCTTGGTGAAGGGCTTGATCCAGTCGAGGCGCTTGGCCTGTTCACGCCAGAAGCCATCGGGGTTGATGACCGACTGCTGGTACATGGCTTTGTAGGTCGCTTCGTCGGTGAGGGACTGGGCGGCCACTTCAGGGCGGACCGGATACAGAGAAGCAGCACTCATGGGTCTTACCTCGGTGGGTAGTTGTTTTTGTATGGCGCCTTTTGTATCCCCCGCCCTTCTGTAGGGCCATTCGACCATGGTCTTACCAAACCCGGACTATGGTCGAAGCAGCGAGAATCGCGTAGTGCCGAGGCCTGGCGAACGAGCCGACCAGGAGCGCCCTCACCTTTCCACGGGCAAAAAAACCGGCCCATATCCAGGGACATGGGCCGGTGAAGCACTATCGGGTCGTTGGTGAGAGCCCGGGATCAACCCGGAGCACGGCACACGGACGACCGGCCGCGTGCCGCACAGTGTCAGACGTGGGCGTCCTGGTATTCCTTCTCGGCTTCGTCGAAGCGCTTGATCATCGCGGCAGACGGGGCGTTGCCGATGCGGCTGAAGATCAGGATGCCGAGTGTGCAGAGGATGAAGCCCGGAACGATTTCGTACAGACCGGTCCAGCCGAAGAAGTTCTTCCACAGGACAACGGTCACAGCACCCAGGATCATACCGGCCAGAGCGCCGTTACGGGTCATGCCCTTCCAGACCAGGGACAGGATCACTACCGGACCGAAGGCAGCGCCGAAGCCAGCCCAGGCATAGGACACCAGGCCCAGCACCTTGCTTTCCGGGTCAGCGGCGATGGCGATAGCGATCACAGCCACCAGCAGCACCATGGCACGACCTACCCACACCAGCTCGGTCTGGCTGGCGTTCTTGCGGAAGAAGGCCTTGTAGAAGTCTTCGGTCAGGGCACTGGAGCACACCAGCAGCTGGCAGCTCAGGGTGGACATCACGGCAGCCAGGATAGCGGACAGCAGCACGCCAGCGACCCACGGGTTGAAGAGGATCTTGGCCAGCTCGATGAACACGCGCTCGTGGTTGGCAGTAACGGCACCAGCCTGGTCCGGATGAGCGGAGAAGTAGGCGATACCAAAGAAGCCCACGGCCACGGCGCCGGCCAGGCAGAAGATCATCCAGGCCATGGAGATGCGGCGGGCATTCGGGATGGACTTGACGGAGTCAGCAGCCATGAAGCGCGCCAGGATGTGCGGCTGACCGAAGTAGCCCAGGCCCCATGCCAGCAGGGAAATCACGCCGACGAAGCTGGCACCCTTGAGCATGTCGAAGTGGGCGGCATCTTTCATCTCGATGGCAGCGAAGGTGGTGTCCATGCCGCCGGTGGCAATCATCACGATGATCGGGGTGAGGATCAGGGCGAAGATCATCAGGCTGGCCTGCACAGTGTCAGTCCAGCTCACAGCCAGGAAGCCACCGACGAAGGTGTAGCAGATGGTCGCGGCTGCACCGGCCCACAGGGCGGTTTCGTAGGAAATGCCGAAGGTGCTCTCGAACAGGCGGGCACCGGCGACAACGCCAGAGGCGCAGTAGATGGTGAAGAACACCAGGATCACCACGGCGGAGAAGATGCGCAGGATGCGGCTGTTGTCTTCGAAGCGGTTGGTGAAGTAATCCGGCAGGGTCAGGGCGTTGCCGTTGTGTTCGGTCTGCACGCGCAGACGGCCGGCAACCAGCAGCCAGTTGAGGTAGGCGCCGATGATCAGGCCAATGGCGATCCAGCTTTCGGAGAGACCGGAGAGGTAGACGGCACCCGGCAGGCCCATCAGCAGCCAGCCACTCATGTCGGAGGCGCCGGCGGACAGTGCGGTAACGAAGCTACCGAGGCTGCGGCCACCGAGGATGTAGTCGGAAAGGTTGTTGGTGGAGCGATAGGCGGCAAAGCCGATCAGCACCATGGCCGCGATATAGATCACGAAAGTGATCAGCATCGGGTTGCTCATACTCATGGGGGTCTCCCCTGCTCGATTGTTTTTATTCGGAGGCGGCGGGTAGTCCGCTTCCGTGGTTGGTATTTGGCGGCCACTTGTGACGGCTACCGGTTTGCTTCCCGACCACGCCAGCCATGGGGCCGAGGTAATCCCGATCGGGCAATCATCACAGGGCGTCCGGCCCTGCCAATGCGACAGCGCACCGTGCCTCTGGAGGCTCGGTCCACCATGCGAATCAGTGGTAACGCCTGGTTGCCTCGCAATGGCCGCTCAAAGCGCGGCCAGCGAAAGGACTGGGCCGACTGGCCACGAGCAGCCAAAGGTAAGCAGGAGCAAGGGAATACCTGGCTCCGCTCGAGTAGGCGTGAATCGCTTTCGACATCACGCCCTCCTCTCTGGATTCGCTACTACTTCGGTCTAGTACAACCTCTCCAGCCCGCAAGAACGCTTCGAGCTCTGGGCAGCCGCAAGGCGAGTGCGGAATTTAGAGATATGGCACTGCGCCTTTCTTTTAGGATTCTCTGATTCCTTTGCCAGATCCTCTGATTCAGGGAACTTTCCGCCAAAAGGTGCAACCTGTTTGCAAGCCCATGAATAGGACATCCTGCGAATTTCACCAATGTCCACACGAAACAATGGGTTGCCCAAAAGGTACAACCTGATAGAGCCCACCCTGGCAAGGGTGCAACTCTTGGCAGCTAACCGGTGAAAAACTGATCGATGGCGGGCTCGGATGAATGCGACCGCCGCGACAGGAGGGAGCTACTTGCCGCCGCGCAGTCTCTTGGGCGTGAGCCCCAGGTAGCGGCGCATGGCGGTGGTCAACGCACTCTGGCTGGAGAAGCCGCACTCTTCGGCGATCCGCACCAGGGGTTGTTCGCTTTCGCGCAACAGACGTGCGGCGCGATCGAGACGGGTTTTCAGCAGGTACTGGTGGGGCGTCAGGCCCAGATTGTCCTTGAACTGGGCATGGAAATGACTCGGACTCAGGCAGGCGACCTGGGCCAGTTCCGCCACGCTGATCCGTCGCGACAGATTGCCCTGGATAAAGTCGTCCAGACGCTCGATATCGAGACTCCCCGCCGGGCGACGCTGCACATCCCCGAACAGGCGCAGGTACAGCGCACGCAAAAGAAGGCCGCCCAGGGAGCGAGCCAGCAGCGGATCGCTGCCGTAACGCGCCAGCTCCGCGCCGGCATAGCTCAGGAGGTTCTGGAAGTCCGCATCCAGTTCCGGATAACGCGGCGTCTCGAAAAGGCGCCCAAGCAACTCGAGGTCTTCGGCCGAAGTGCCGTGCTCATCCAGATCGAGGATGAGCATGCGATTCTCGCCCACACCTGCAAACCCGTGCCCGGCATCTCCCGGCACCAGGCAGGCACGCATCCGGCAGACCTCGCCACCGCGGCCGTCCACCTCGAACTCGGCGCGACCGGCAAGGGACATCACCAACTGGTGGTGGTCGTGGGCGTGGTGATGGGCCTGATCGTCCAGGCGCAGGAGGCGGGCTTCGAGCATGGTGCGATTTGATCAAAATTTGCGCATTCTAGCTGGTGCAACCGGGGTTGCACAGCGCCGCACGGCAGAAGGCCGTGGCTTTGGGTGGTTGAAAAGGCCATCGCCTTGCCCCATCTAGCCTGGGTAAGCCAATAGCCAGGTGCCCCCATGAGCGATCAGGACATCAACGCCGACATCGTCGAAGAAGCCACTTCCAGCCAGCGGACAGGCCTGGTACTGCCTGGCCAGACCCTGCCGGACAAGGTCTACATCATCCCCATTCACAACCGACCGTTCTTCCCGGCCCAGGTACTGCCGGTAATCGTCAACGAAGAACCCTGGGCGGAAACCCTCGAACTGGTATCCAAGACAGATCATCACTGCCTGGCGCTGTTCTTCATGGAAAACCCGCCGGAAGATCCACGTCATTTCGACCCCAGCACCCTGCCGGAACACGGAACCCTGGTGCGCGTACATCACGCCAGCCGCGAAGGCGGCAAGCTGCAATTCGTGGCCCAGGGGCTATCGCGCGTGCGCATCCGCGGCTGGCTCAAGCGCCATCGCCCGCCCTATCTGGTGGAAGTCGATTATCCACATAGCCCGCAGGACCCTCGCGATGAAGTGAAGGCCTACGGCATGGCGCTGATCAATGCGATCAAGGAACTGCTGCCGCTCAACCCGCTGTACAGCGAGGAATTGAAGAATTACCTCAACCGCTTCAGCCCTAACGACCCGTCGCCTCTGACGGACTTCGCCGCCGCACTGACTACGGCGCCCGCCCGTGAACTGCAGGAAGTGCTGGACACAGTGCCCATCCTCAAGCGCATGGAGAAGGTGCTGCCGCTGCTGCGCAAGGAAGTGGAAATGGCGCGACTGCAAAGCGAACTGTCCGCCGAGGTGAATCGCAAGATCGGCCAGCACCAGCGCGAGTTCTTCCTCAAGGAGCAGCTCAAGCTGATCCAGCAGGAGCTGGGCATCACCAAGGATGACCGCAGTGCCGACAGCGAGCAGTTCACCCAGCGCCTGGAAGGCAAGGTGCTGCCGGAACAGGCGAAGAAGCGCATCGACGATGAACTGAACAAGCTGTCGATCCTGGAAACCGGATCGCCGGAATACGCAGTCACCCGCAACTACCTGGACTGGGCTACGTCGGTGCCCTGGGGCGTCTACGGGGCGGACAGGCTCGATCTCAAGCACGCCCGCAGGGTGCTGGACAAGCACCACGCTGGGCTCGACGACGTGAAAAACCGCATCCTCGAATTTCTCGCCGTAGGTGCCTTCAAAGGTGAAATCTCGGGTTCCATTGTGCTGCTGGTCGGCCCGCCCGGCGTGGGCAAGACCAGCATTGGCAAGTCCATCGCCGAATCGCTGGGTCGCCCCTTCTACCGTTTCAGCGTCGGCGGCATGCGAGATGAGGCCGAAATCAAGGGCCATCGCCGCACTTACATTGGCGCCCTGCCCGGCAAGTTGGTGCAGGCGCTAAAGGAAGTGGAGGTGATGAACCCGGTCATCATGCTCGATGAGATCGACAAGCTCGGTGCCAGCTACCAGGGCGACCCGGCTTCAGCGCTGCTGGAGACACTCGACCCGGAGCAGAACGTCGAATTCCTCGACCACTACCTGGACCTGCGCCTGGACCTGTCCAAAGTGTTGTTCGTCTGCACGGCCAACACCATGGACTCCATCCCCGGCCCGCTGCTGGACCGTATGGAGACTATTCGCCTCTCCGGCTACATCACCGAAGAGAAGCATGCCATCGCCAAGCGCCATCTCTGGCCACGCCTGCTGGAACGTACCGGCGTGCCGAAGGATCGCCTGTCGATCACTGACGGCGCCCTGACCTCCGTGATCGACGGCTATGCGCGAGAGGCCGGCGTACGCCAGTTGGAGAAGCAGCTGGGCAAGATCATTCGCAAATCCGTGGTGCGACTGCTGGAGGAGCCCGAGGCGAGGATCAAGGTCGGGCAAAAGGATCTGGAAAGCTTCCTCGGCCTGCCGCCGTTCCGCAGGGAACAGCTGCTGACGGGTATCGGCGTGATCACCGGCCTGGCCTGGACGAGCCTGGGCGGTGCCACCCTGCCCATCGAAGCGACGCGCATTCACACGCTGAACCGGGGCTTCAAGCTCACCGGCCAGTTAGGCGACGTCATGAAGGAATCGGCCGAGATCGCCTACAGCTACATCAGCTCGCACCTGAAACGCTATGGCGGCGACCCGACGTTCTTCGACCAGGCGTTCGTCCACCTCCACGTGCCGGAAGGCGCCACACCCAAGGATGGCCCCAGCGCCGGTATCACCATGGCCAGCGCCCTGCTCTCCCTGGCGCGCAACCAGGCGCCGAAGAAAGGCGTGGCCATGACCGGCGAGCTGACGCTCACCGGCCAGGTGCTGCCCATCGGCGGAGTCCGCGAGAAAGTCATTGCCGCGCGCCGGCAGAAGATCTTCGAGCTGATCCTGCCCGAAGCCAACCGCGGTGCCTTCGAAGAGCTGCCGGATTACCTAAAGGACGGCCTGACGGTGCACTTCGCCAGACGCTTCGGGGACGTGGCGAAGGTGCTGTTCGACTGAGGCTGTGCGTCCGGTCCGCGGGAGCGAATTCATTCGCGATTGAATTCGCTCCCGCAGGCTTCTCCAAGCCAGGGGAAGCCGCGTCCCTTCCCCAAGATTTCTTCTCGGAGCCTACGCAAGGGCGAAGTCAGCCGTTATGCTGGCCCCGCCCTTGACCGACGGAGCCGCCGATGTCCTTCGTTCCCTCCCCTCGCCTGCTGTTACCCCTGGGACTCCTCCTGCTCACCGCCTGCGCCCAACAGAAGACCGGCCCGGTAGTACTCCAGGACCAGCAGGATGATTGCCCACTGTCACTCAGCCAGGGCCAACCGCTGGTGTTGACCCTGCCCAGCAATCCCACCACCGGCTTTCGCTGGGTAGTCCGCGACGCAGCCGCCAACGTGCTGCAAAGCCTCGGCCCGGAGGTCTATTCGACACCCGAAGACGCGGGCCTGGTTGGAAGCGCCGGGCAATCCACCTGGCGATTCAAGGCCAGCCAGCCCGGCGAGGGCCGCCTCCGCCTGGATTACCAGCGCCCCTGGGAGACCGACGTGGCGCCGGCCGAATCCTTCGACTGCCAGATCAGCGTCAAATAGCGCCAAATGACTGCACCAATGGCGTCCGCCGCCTGGCGAGCGCCGTGCTGCCTTTCCATAGTGCTGCTCTGACGGATTCGCAGGAGCATTCATGGGAACCTTGATCTTCGGACTGGCCGGGGCGCTGTCCTTCCTCGTCGGTGTAGCACTTGAACTGGACTGGTTGTGCCTGGCCAGCAAACCGGTCCCTATCGTCGCTCTGCTGCTTTGGTTGCGCCGTGCTCCGGCCGGGCCGTATCGCCGCTGGATCAGTATCGGCCTGCTCCTGTCCCTTCTCGGTGACATGTTGCTGGAATGGCCCGCCGACCTGTTCGTCTTCGGTCTTGGCGCCTTCCTGCTCGCCCACCTCGCCTACCTGTGCGCCTACCTACAGCAAAGCCGCCGACTGGCGCCCCTCGCCCTGCTGGTAGCGGCAGGCTGCGGAGGCGGCATCTTCGCACTGCTCGCCTCTGGCGGCCTGGGCGCCCTGCTCCTTCCGGTGGCCTGCTACGCCATCGCCATCAGCGCCATGCTCTGGCGTGCCCTGGCCCGCCTGGGTGCAGAACTCGACCGCAGGTCGGCAGTGCTGGCGGCAGGTGGCGCAGCACTATTCGTACTCTCCGACAGCCTCATCGGCATCAACCGTTTCGTCTCGCCATTCGACGGCGCGAGCTACTTCATCATTCTCAGCTACTGGCTGGGCCAGCTCGGAATCGCGGCCTCCGCTGCGGCATTTTCCAACGAGATACCATCCTCGAAAATTCCATCGGCACCCTCCCCGGAAATCGGCTATAGCAAATAGGCGGACACTCAAATAGGGAGCGTGTGATGGGCAGCCTGGTACGACTGTGGAGCCTGCTTTGCTGTGCGGTTCTTCTCGCAGGCTGCGGTAGCCTGCTGCCCAGCGAGCGAGCCGAAGTCCTGTCGCCAT
This sequence comes from Pseudomonas sp. JS3066, assembly GCF_036328175.1. Taxonomy (NCBI): domain Bacteria; kingdom Pseudomonadati; phylum Pseudomonadota; class Gammaproteobacteria; order Pseudomonadales; family Pseudomonadaceae; genus Pseudomonas; species Pseudomonas sp. JS3066. The sequence goes on along the minus strand of NZ_CP143312.1, from coordinate 1,019,039 downwards.
TCAGGGACTACACCGATGCAGAGATCCGTTATTCGCAGGCCGTACCGGGCAAGACAACACGCCCCGAGCTGTTTTCCCTGGGCTTCGATCCGCTGATCCAGGGCAATGGCAAGATGCTTTCCTTCATCGATGTGCGCCTGATGTTCGTCCAGCCGAACGTGCCCATCGACTACTTGCCTGAAGGCCTGATGAAGTGCCTGGAAGCCAAGGATCGCTGCATCGGCTACGCGTTCGAGTTCACCAAGACGGATACCCAGCGAGTCGGCAGCTTCTGGGCAGACGTATTCAACTTCCGCAAGAATCGGGAGTTGCAGGGCTGGATCTTCCGTGCGGTGTTCGTGCTGGTGGATGACACGCTGGTGCACAAGGTGAGCAATGGCGAGCCGAACATCCGCCGGCATGAAGTCAAGCGCAATCCGCTGGGCCCCTTGCAAGGCGCGGGCGAGTTCTTTTCCGATCAGCTGAAGTGAGGGTGGTTTGGCCGCGCCGCACAGTTCGTTAGAATGCCGGCCTTTTCCATTGCTGGTACCGGCCCGTGACCGAACGTCCCGATCGCATCTACGCCAATCCCCAGGCCCAAGTCGCCGACTTCGCCTTTAACGAGGACGTGGTCCGGGTCTTCCCGGACATGATCAAGCGCTCGGTACCGGGTTACCCCACCATCGTCGAGAACATTGGTGTGCTGGCGGCGCAGTTCGCCAAGCCCGGCACTCCGCTCTATGACCTGGGCAGTTCCCTCGGTGCAGTGACCCAGGCGCTGCGCCGCCACGTGAAGACCGACGGGTGCAAGGTCATCGCTGTGGATAACTCCAGCGCCATGGTGGAACGCTGCCGCGAATACCTGCACGCCCAGGACGCCATGTTCCAGGAGTTGCTGCCGGTCGATGTGGTCGAGGCCGATATCCTTGCCCTGGATTTCCAGCCCTGTTCACTGGTGGCGATGAACTTCACCCTGCAGTTCGTACCCCGCGAGCACCGCATCGAACTCCTCAGCCGCATCCGCAAGGCGCTGCTTCCGGGTGGTGCGTTGATCCTCTCCGAGAAGCTGCGCTTCGAAGACACCGAAGAGCACCAACTGCTCACCGAACTGCATATCGCCTTCAAACGTGCCAACGGCTACAGCGAGCTGGAAATCGCCCAGAAGCGCAGCGCGCTGGAAAACGTCATGCACCCGGACAGCCTGGAAGAACACCGCGAGCGCCTGCTGGCCGCCGGGTTTTCCAAGGTCGTGCCCTGGTTCCAGTGCCTCAACTTCGCCTCGCTGATCGCCCTGCCATGATTCGTACGCTGGACCTCGATGCCCTGCAGCAAAAGCTGGCGGGCACTCCCCTGCAGGATTGGGCAGCCGACCTGCCCGCACAACTCGATGCCAGGCTGGCGGTTGGCCACGGCGACCTTGAACGCTGGGGCGCTGCGGTCAACGCACTACCGCCACTACAGCCACAGCAGGTGGAGCTGGCGCAGCGCTTCCTGCTCGACGGCCCCTGTGACGAAGCGACTCGCGCCGCACTGAAGTCCGCGTTGCAGGGACTGATTCCATGGCGTAAAGGCCCGTTCGAACTATTCGGCGTACACGTCGATACCGAGTGGCGTTCAGACTGGAAGTGGTCACGGGTAGCGCCCCATCTGGACCTGCGCGGGCGCCGCGTGCTGGATGTCGGCTGTGGCAACGGCTACTACCAGTGGCGCATGTTGGGTGCCGGCGCCGACAGCGTAGTGGGTATCGATCCGAACTGGTTGTTCTTCTGCCAATTCCTCGCCATGAAGCGCTTTCTCCCAGAGCTCCCTGCCTGGCACCTGCCCCTGGCGCTCGAAGACCTGCCGCCGAAGCTGGAAGGTTTCGACACCGTGTTTTCCATGGGCGTGCTCTACCACCGCCGCTCGCCCATCGACCACTTGTTCGACCTCAAGGACTGCTTGCGCAGGAATGGCGAGCTGGTGCTGGAAACCCTGGTGGTGGAAGGTGACGCCCAGCAAGTGCTGGTGCCCGAGGACCGCTACGCGCAGATGCGCAACGTCTGGTTCCTGCCGTCGGTACCGGCGCTGGAATTGTGGCTGCGCCGCGCGGGCTACGTGGATGTCCGCTGCGTGGATGTCAGCTACACCAGCGTGGAAGAACAGCGCAGTACCGACTGGATGCGTTTCCAGTCGCTGCCCGAGTTCCTCGACCCTGCTGATCATAGCCGCACCATCGAAGGCCTGCCGGCACCCGCACGCGCCGTACTGATCGCGCGCAAGCCTTGACGCTCTCGATGTGTGGGAAAGAAATCGTTTGCGATTGAAGCCTCTCCCAAACGATGCGGCTGAAACAATTCGCCCCCACAGAAACGCAATCCTGTGGGGGCGAGTTCATTCGCCGAGCAGACCGCCGGCCCGGCTTCCGGAGACGCCTTTTATCGTTTGGGGGCGGCCGAAACGATCAGTTGCTTCATCTCGACCACCGCCTGCTTGAAGCCAACGAACAGCGCGTGGGCCACCAGGGCGTGGCCGATGTTCAGTTCGTTGATTCCAGGAATGGCCGCAACCGGCTCGACATTGTGGTAATGCAGGCCGTGGCCAGCATTGACGATAAGACCGAGCCTGAGGCCCAGCGCCACGCCTTCCTGGATGCGCTGCAGTTCGCGAGCGGCTTCTTCCGGATTATGGGCGTCGGCATAGCGGCCGGTATGCAACTCGATGGCCGGGGCGCCAACACGGTGGGCCGCCTCGATCTGCTGCGGATCGGCGTCGATGAACAGCGAAACCTCACTGCCAATTTTGGCCAGGCGCTCTACCGCAGCCTTGATGCGTGCCTCCTGGCCTGCAACGTCGAGGCCACCTTCAGTGGTCAGTTCCTGACGCGTCTCCGGCACCAGGCAGACATGCTCGGGACGAATCTCTTCGGCGAAGGCCATCATTTCTTCGGTCACCCCCATCTCGAAGTTCATGCGGGTCTGCAGAACTTCCTTGAGCAGGCGCACATCGCGCTCCTGGATGTGACGGCGGTCTTCACGCAGGTGCACGGTGATGCCGTCGGCGCCAGCCTCTTCAGCGTCCAGCGCTGCCTTCACCGGGTCCGGGTAACGGGTACCACGGGCCTGGCGAAGGGTTGCGACGTGGTCGATGTTTACGCCCAGAAGTACGCGGTTGGCTTCAGTCACGGGGAGGTTCCTTGATCGTCATGAATAGCTCGCGGCTGACCAGCGGCCGGCCGCCCAGATGAGGTGCCAGGGCCTGGCGCATCAAGCGCTTGGCCGCACCGAGGGCGCCTGGGGCGCTCCAGTCGGCTTCAGCCAGCGCAAGGAGTTCGCGGCCCTGGAACAGGCCGGGTTGCAACTGCCCCACCGGTTCCAGTCCGGCATCCGGCAGTAGGCGGTAGATGCCTTCTGGCGCGATGGGTTGCCCGGCGAGGTCCGAATCCAGGGCAAAACCATAGCCCAGCTCGTCCAGCAGACGCCATTCGAATGCGCGCAATAGAGGTTCCAGCGGACGGTTGGCGGCCAGCGCCTGGACGGTAACGGCGTAGTGCTCGAAAAGCGCCGGCTGCGGGTCTTCGGCCGGCAACAGGCGAACCAGCAGCTCGTTGAGGTAGAGGCCACTGAACAGCGCCTCGCCGGCCAGCAGGTTAGGGATGCCGGCGCTCTCCAGTCGGCCAACGTTCTTCAGCTCGCCCCGACCACGAAACTCGGCTTCCAGCGGCAAGAATGGCCTCGCCAAGGTACCGGCCTTGCCGCGGGCACCGCGAAGTACGGCGCGCAGACGGCCTTCGGGCGTAAAGAAGTCGACCAGCGCGCTGCTTTCCCGATAGGCCCTGCTGTGCAGGACGAATGCCGGTAGCGCCGCACTGATCATGGAGAGGCTCAGAGGTCGTTGTAGCCCAGGGAACGCAGGGCACGCTCGTCGTCGGACCAGCCGCCCTTCACTTTCACCCAGAGGTTGAGCATGACCTTGGAGTCGAACATGGTTTCCATGTCCTTGCGGGCATCCTGGCCGATGCGTTTGATGCGCTCACCACCGTCGCCGATGATGATCTTTTTCTGGCCATCGCGCTCGACGAGAATCAGGGCGTGGATATGCAGGACATGGCCTTCCTGCTTGAACTCTTCGATTTCCACGGTGATCTGGTAGGGCAGCTCGGCGCCCAGCTGGCGCATGATCTTCTCGCGAACGAGCTCTGCGGCAAGGAAGCGACTGCTGCGATCAGTGATCTGGTCTTCCGGGAAGAAGTGGTCGCCCTCCGGCAGACGCTCGGCCACCAGACGCTCCAGGGTATCCAGGTTGTGGCCCTGGAGAGCAGAGATCGGCACCAGTTCGGCATTCGGCAGCTGTTCCTGGAGCCAGGACAGGTGCGGGATCAGGTCACCCTTCTCGTCCATGCGGTCGGTCTTGTTCACGGCGAGCAGAACCGGGCCCTGCACATACTGCACTCGTTCCAGTACCAACTGGTCCTCTTCGGTCCAGCGGTCACGGTCGACAACGAAGACGACCACGTCCACGTCCTTCAACGCCGCCGAGGCGCTGCGGTTCATGTAGCGGTTCAGCGCCTTGTCGCTCTTCTTGTGCAGGCCGGGGGTGTCGACGTAAATCGCCTGGACACTACCCTCGGTCTTGATACCCAGCATGTTGTGGCGGGTGGTCTGGGGCTTGCGCGAAGTGATCGCCAGCTTCTGCCCGAGGATGTGGTTGAGCAGCGTGGACTTGCCCACATTGGGGCGGCCGACGATGGCGACATAGCCGCAGCGGGGGGTATCGATATCAGTCATTGCCATTCTCCACGCCGAGGGCGACCAGGGCGGCGGCCGCAGCCACCTGTTCGGCGATACGGCGGCTGGCGCCCTGGCCCTGGGTCTTGTCATTCAGCAGGGTGACCTGGCACTCGACGAAAAAGGTTCGGCAGTGCGGTTCACCCTGGATATCCACCACTTCATAACGTGGCAGTTCGCAGGCTCGCGATTGCAGGAATTCCTGCAGGCGGGTCTTGGGATCCTTGTTGGTATCTACCAGGGTCAGGCCTTCCAGTTCATTGGTCAGCCAGGCGAGTACGCGCTCACGCGCGGCCTCCATTCCCGAATCCAGGTAGATGGCGCCGATCAGTGCTTCCAGTGCATCGGCGAGGATCGACTCACGGCGAAATCCGCCGCTCTTCAGTTCGCCCGAACCCAAGCGCAGGTACTCGCCCAGTTCGAAACCACGAGCAAGAAGCGCCAGGGTCTCGCCCTTCACCAACCGTGCGCGCAAACGCGACAGCTGGCCCTCGCGGGCCTGGGGGAAGCGTTCGAACAGCGCCTCGCCAGCGACGAAATTGAGAATGGCGTCGCCGAGGAATTCGAGGCGTTCGTTGTTGCGCCCCGCAAAACTGCGGTGGGTCAGGGCCAGAGTCATCAGACTCTGGTCCTTGAAGGTATAGCCGAGCTTACGCTCGAGACGGCTGAGGGATACGCTCACTGGGCTCGCACACGGAATTCTTTGTCGAAGCGCACCACCAGATCGAGGTTCTCGACCAGGGGTTCGCGTTTTTCATACTTCAGGTGTGCCTGGAACTCGTTGTTTTCCAGGGTCACCTTCAACGCCTTGTCCAGGTCCAGGTCTCGGATGCCGTTGACCTGCATGCCTTTGGACACATGGCTATAGAAGTCGGGAATAGTCCTGATTTCCAGGGCTTTCTCGGTTTCCACCGAGGTGATGATCTTCTCCAGGGAGAAGAAATCCAGGTAATGCGGGATGACCTTGAAAGCGGTGCTGGCCAGGAAAGCCACTACGGCCAGGACCAGCAGCCAGCCCATAACCGACATACCCTTCTGCTTACGCGCGAACGTCATGATCGACCTCAATGTCTGTTTTTATTGGAGGCCGGTTGGCCCGCAAGCAAGACTATATAGCGACTGCGGCGCTGTCATGAACAACGCCGCAAAACCGCGATGGCGAGGGGCCTGTGTCAGTGAATCAGGCCTACTCGAGAGAAGTTTGGCAGGTTTCGCAGTTTCGGATCGGGCCAGCTCATCCACACGGCGAACGCCTTGCCGACGATATTCCGGTCCGGAACCATGCCGAGCAGGTCTTTCGGAATGCGGGGATCGTTCCAGTAGCGGCTGTCGTTGGAGTTGTCCCGGTTGTCGCCCATCATGAAGTAATGCCCCTGGGGCACCACCCATTCGCGGCCCGGCTCCATGCGGTAGCGCTTCATTTCCTTGCGGATCAGGTGTTCGGCTTCGCCCAACTTCTCCTGGTAGAGCATGGCGCTACCCAGGGTGCCCGGCTCTTCGCCCAGCAGCTTCTCGGCGACCGGCTGACCGTTGATGGTCAGGCGCTTGTCGCTGCTGTAGGCGATGCGGTCACCCGGCAGGCCGATAACACGCTTGATGTAGTTGATGTTCGGGTCGCTGGGGTAACGGAACACCATGACATCCCCGCGCTGTGGGTCACCCACTTCGATCACCTTGTTATCCAGCACGGGCAGGCGGATGCCATAGGCGAACTTGTTGACCAGGATGAAATCGCCCACTTCCAGAGTCGGCTTCATCGAGCCTGATGGGATCTGGAAAGGTTCGACCAGGAAAGAGCGCAGCACCAGCACGATGGCCAGCACCGGGAAGAACGACTTCCCATACTCCACCAGCAGCGGCTCCTTGTTCAGCCTGTCGAGGACGTCCGGATCGGGCTCGTTGACCTGCCCCTCGTAGGCGGCAATCGCTGAGCGCCGGCGCGGAGCCAGCAAAACAAGGTCGACAAGCGCGAGGACGCCGCTAACTGCCACGGCAATAACCAACAACAGCGGGAAATTGATCGACATAGACCCTAACTATCCACTTTGAGCACAGCAAGGAAGGCTTCCTGCGGGATTTCCACGCTGCCGACCTGCTTCATCCGTTTCTTACCGGCCTTCTGCTTTTCCAGCAGCTTTTTCTTGCGACTTACGTCACCGCCGTAGCATTTGGCCAGAACGTTCTTCCTGAGCGCCTTTACGGTAGTCCGTGCAACGATCTGTCCACCGATCGCTGCCTGAATCGCGACGTCGAACATCTGCCGCGGAATCAGTTCCTTCATTTTCTCGGTCAGCGCGCGGCCTTTGTAGTGGGCCTGGTCGCGGTGCACGATGAGTGCCAGGGCATCGACCTTCTCGCCATTGATCAGCACATCCAGCTTCACCAGATTAGCCGGTTCGAAACGATCGAAGCTGTAGTCCAGCGACGCATAGCCACGACTTACCGACTTCAGGCGATCGAAGAAGTCGAGTACCACCTCGTTCATCGGCAGGTCGTAGCAGACCTGGACCTGCGAACTGAGGAATTGCATGTCGCGCTGGACGCCACGCTTCTCGATGCACAGGGTGATGACGTTGCCGAGGTGCTCCTGAGGTACCAGGATGTTGGCGCGGACGATGGGTTCGCGCATTTCGGCGATAGAGGCGAGGTCGGGCAGCTTGGACGGGTTGTCGACGTATATCGTTTCGCCGTTCTTCTGCACGATCTCGAAGACCACGGTCGGCGCGGTGGTGATCAAGTCCAGGTCGTATTCGCGCTCCAGGCGCTCCTGGATGATCTCCATGTGCAGCATGCCGAGGAAGCCGATGCGGAAACCGAAGCCGAGGGCCTCGGAGCTTTCCGGCTCGTACTGCAGGGCCGCGTCGTTCAGGGTCAGCTTCTGTAGAGCTTCACGGAAGTCCTCGAAGTCGTCGGAACTGACCGGGAACAGACCGGCGTAAACCTGCGGCTTGATGCGCTGGAAGCCAGGCAAAACGTCCACGTCCGGAGTGTTGGACAGGGTCAGGGTATCGCCTACCGGTGCACCCAGGATGTCCTTGATACCGGCAATGATAAAACCTACTTCACCGGCCTTGAGGTCAACCATTTCGGTGTGTTTCGGGGTGAATACGCCCACGCTGTCCACCTGGTGGATCTTGCCGGTGGACTTCACCAGAATCTTGTCGCCCTTCTTCACACGACCATGCTTGACGCGTACCAGAGAGACTACGCCCAGGTAGTTGTCGAACCAGGAGTCGATGATCAGGGCCTGCAACGGTGCGTCGATCTCGCCTTCCGGAGCCGGGATCACTTCCACCAGGCGCTCCAGCACGTCGATCACACCCATGCCGCTCTTGGCGCTGCAGGGAACGGCGTCGGTGGCGTCGATGCCGATGATGTGTTCGATTTCTTCCTTCACCCGCTCCGGCTCGGCCTGGGGCAGGTCCATCTTGTTCAGCACGGGCATCACTTCCAGGCCCTGCTCGATGGCGGTGTAGCAGTTGGCCACGGACTGGGCTTCAACACCCTGGCCGGCATCCACCACCAGCAGCGCGCCCTCGCAGGCAGCCAGGGAACGGCTGACTTCATAGGTGAAGTCCACGTGGCCGGGGGTGTCGATGAAGTTCAGTTGGTAGGTCTTACCGTTCTGTGCCTTGTAGTGCAGGGTGACGCTGTGGGCCTTGATGGTGATGCCGCGCTCGCGTTCCAGGTCCATGGAGTCCAGTACCTGGGCCTCCATCTCGCGATCGGACAGGCCGCCGCACATCTGGATGAAGCGGTCAGCCAGGGTCGACTTGCCATGGTCGATGTGGGCGATGATGGAGAAATTGCGGATATGACTCAGGTCACTCACAGGTCAACACTCAAAAGAAGCCGCAAGCAGGTTGCTCGCCGAAAAATAGCGGGGGAGTTTACCTGATCGGCGACCTACCCGTCACGCCCATGCGGCGGAAGGCAGAAACGAAAAAGGGCGGCCAATGGCCGCCCTCTCCTACTGCAACTGCTTTACTCGGCCAGCTTGAAGGTAATGAAGCTGGCGCGCCCCTGACGCAGGACACGCATGGACACCGAACGATTCTTCGGCAGGTCCTTGGCAACCTGGGTGAACGCCTTGGCAGAAGTGATGGCCTGATTGTTCAGGTGGGTAATCACATCACCCGGACGCAGCCCCATCATGGCAGCCGGACCATCCTGGACTTCCTTGATCACTACGCCGCCCTGGATATCCAGGGACTTTTTCTGCTCATCGGTCAACTCGACCACGCTCACACCGAGGCGATTACTGCTGCGCTCGACGCCGTCGCCGGTCGCGGCCGCCATTCCATCGCCATCCTCCGGAAGCGCGCCAATGGCCATGTCGAGCGACTTGCGGCTACCGCCACGCACTACATCGAGCTTGATCTTGCTACCCGGCTTGAGGTTACCCACCAGATGCGGCAGGTCGGCGGAAACCACGATGGGCTGGCCGTTCATGCTGAGAATGACGTCACCAACCTGCAGACCGCCCTTGGCCGCCGGACCACCTTCCTGGACCTGGGCAACCAGGGCACCGGCCGGCTTGTCCAGGCCGAAGGATTCGGCCAGGTCCTTGTTCACTTCCTGAATCACGACGCCCAGCCAACCGCGGCTGACCTTGCCTTCGGACTTGAGCTGGTCGGCCACGCTCATGGCCACGTCGATCGGGATGGCGAACGACAACCCCATGAAGCCACCGGAGCGGGTGAATATCTGGGAGTTGATGCCGACCACTTCGCCATCCAGGTTGAACAGCGGACCACCGGAGTTACCCGGGTTGATGGCTACGTCGGTCTGGATGAACGGTACATAGTTCTCGTTCGGCAGGCTGCGCCCCTTGGCACTGACGATACCGGCGGTCACCGAATGATCGAAGCCGAAGGGCGAACCAATGGCCAGCACCCAGCTTCCCACCTTGAGCTCGTCGGATTTGCCGATCTTCACGATTGGCAGATCCTTGCCCTCGACCTTCAGCAGCGCCACGTCGGTACGCGGATCAGCACCGATCAGCTTGGCTTCCAACTCACTACGATCAGACAGACGCACGATGATCTCGTCGGCATCAGCCACCACATGGTTATTGGTCAGGACATAGCCGTCCTTGGAAATAATGAATCCGGAACCGAGGGACTGCGCCTCGCGCTGGCGGCCACCCTGGGGATTGCGCGGCACTTGCGGCATGTTGCGCTCGAAGAACTCGCGCAGCATGGGCGGCAGGCCTTCCAGGTCAGGCATTACCTGGGCACCGGCCGCACCGCGCTGGGGCAGTTTCTGCCGGGTACTGATGTTGACGACTGCCGGGGACGCCTCTTCGACCAGAGGCGTAAAGTCCGGCAGTTCGGCACGGGCCACGAGGGTTTGACCGAGCAGCAGCAAGGCTGCCACGGCGGTCATGCAGGATTTGAGGTTAAGCATCGACATACAGCTCCCGTCGCATAACGAGTGGTATGAACTCACCGGGCCGCCCGGCCCTGCGAGCAAAACAGAAACACAAAAGCAAAACAGGCCGGGAGCATCAGCTCCAGGCCCGGTGGAACATCGTGAAAAAGACAAGGCGGGAGCCTGGGCTCCCGCACTGCAATTCGGACGCAGATCCTGTAGCAGGGATCATTGTGTCGCAGTGGCCTCCGCTGCCCGCATGGACAGGGCAACCCGTTCGGCCGTTCCCAATGGAATCTCACCGACTACGGTCACCATAACGTCGCCATCTGGCGTACTGACCCGTTTGGACACCATGACTGTCGGCCCTAGCTGACTGCGCGCATCTTCGACGACGGCTCCATGCAGCGGCTCGAGGAATACCGAGAAGCGCGCCAGCCCGTCACTGTAGAGCAGGCTGGACACAGAGTCGGAGGACACCGGACTACGACGCTCCTGGGCACTGGAGAGGCTGAATCCCGGCGGCAGCCATTCGGAACGCCAGTGGGCCGGCTTATCGCCCGGCGCCTCGGTGAGCCGTACAGCCTTGCAAGCGGAGCTGGGCTGCACATCGGCATCAGCCGGAGTCCCAGCGGTATCGATGTTGGTAAACTGGAAGCGTTCCAGAAGCTGCCCCTTGTCGCTGAGGAGCAGGGACTTGAGCGGCAGGCCGGTATCCCGGTCCAGATGCAACTCGAAGCCATAACGATGCTGATCACGCGGGGTCAGGGTCAGCACCGTGGCCGGCCGCCCGGCTACACGTGACTCACCCGCCAGGCGCAGGTCATACCATTCGGAAAGCTGCTTGGCGTCGAGCGCCCTGGCAGGCCAGACTTGGCCATCGGACAACTGATCGGAAAGGGAACCACCCATGCACTGGGTGCGGCCATTAACCCGCACCACTTCCTGGGCCGGCCCATCGAGCTGTAGAAGACGCTCGCGCACCTCCCCACCCTGCTGGACCTGATGCCAGACTTTATGGGTGGAGAAGCTCCCATTTCGCTCGTAGACGAACGTTCCCTGGAAACTCTGGCGCTGCTCCGCGTCAGCGAGGCGCTGCAGCCAGTCCTGAGCGTCGGCGGCTAGAGCTGGTTGAGCCAACCAGCCGCCAAGCAAGATGATTACCGGTAGTGCGCGCATGTTCCTCCTCAGCGGCTCTCCAGACTGGCAGCGCGGGCGTATGGCAGAGCACTATCGCTACCGCTCATGGCCGCCTGCTGCGCGTGTTGCCGCAGGTAAGCCGGCAAGCGCTTCTCATGCCAACCAGAAGACGACTGGGTCGCGCCGATGGGCTGCTGCACCTGCTGGGCATCCTCACTATAGCCAGCCAGCACGGCACCTTGCTGGGCCTGCGGCATGACCATGGCGGGTTGGCCAGCTTGCTGCTGCGCCAGTTGCTGGGTACCTGCGGCTTCGTCCTGGTTGTACAGGCGCACACCTGCCAACACGGCCACAGTCACCGATGCGGCAACAGCAAGGCGACCCAGACTACGCCATGGCCCCCGAACCACCTTGACCGGCGGCGCGGCGTCCTCGGCCAGGGCAGCCGATACGGCAGCTGCGATGTCCAGGCGCGGCTCCAGTAGCTCCTTGTGCATCACGGCCCGAGCAATCTGGTAACGCGACCAGGTTGCCCGCAACTCTTGATCTTCGCTGGCGGCGAGAACTCGACGCAGCTCCAGTTCGTCCGCCTCGTTATCCATCACCGCGGACAGCGATTCCTGCAAAGCTTCACGACTCATGGCGGTTCCCCTCTTGGCTGTCGCCGCTGTCTCAGGTTCCATGCAACAGAGGTTGCAAGGCTTTATCGATGGCTTCCCGCGCCCTGAAGATGCGGGATCGCACAGTACCGACCGGACACTGCATGACACTCGCAATGTCTTCGTAACTAAGTCCGTCGAACTCACGCAAGGTCAACGCCGTACGCAAGTCTTCTGGCAGTTGCTGGATGCTCCGGTGCACTGTGGCCTCGATCTCGTCGCGGAGCAGGGCTCGCTCTGGCGACTCGATATCCTTGAGGGCGTGGTCGCCGTCATAAAACTCGGCGTCCTCAGCACTTACATCGCTATCTGGCGGGCGTCTGCCACGCGCTACCAGATGGTTCTTCGCCGTGTTGATGGCGATACGGTACAGCCACGTATAAAACGCACTGTCGCCGCGGAAGTTTCCGAGCGCACGATAAGCCTTGATGAAGGCTTCCTGGGCTACGTCCTGGGCTTCCTGGGCGTCGTGCACGAACCGCACGATCAACCCGAGAATCTTGTGCTGGTATTTCAGCACCAGCAGATCGAAAGCCCGCTTGTCGCCTCGCTGCACCCGTTCGACCAGTTGCTGATCCTCTTCCTGGGTTAGCATGAACACTCCTCATCGATCTCGAAGGGGTGTTGCGCCAGCCAGTGGATCGGCTTGCCAAAATAGACTCGGGCGTTGCGCAAAAGTTCTCCCCTCCAAGCAAGCTTCCTGCAGATTGTTTTTTCATCTGCACGGAATGACGCAGCAGGGCTCGCGGCCGTGCTGCGCCGAATATAAGTCGCTTGATCTACAGGCATCCGGGTTGCACAGTTCAAGTGCATTCGTTGCATGAGTGTAAGCAAGCACCGTCTCTTCAAAATGGTGACCCTGAATGGAACCCGAACGACTAAAAAAGTTCCGTAGCACCATGCATGGTCATAAGCGCGCTATTGTGCCGTCCACCCCAGCTATATACTAGCCGCCGCTTTTTTCGCGGGAACCGACATGAGCCAACATTTCCAGCATGACGTACTGGTCATCGGCAGCGGCGCCGCCGGCCTGACCCTGGCCCTTACCCTGCCCTCGCACCTGAACATCGTGGTCCTGAGCAAGGCCGATCTCAGCAATGGTTCGACCTATTGGGCCCAAGGTGGTGTCGCCGCCGTGCTGGATGATACCGACACCGTTGACTCCCACGTCGAGGACACCCTCGTGGCCGGTGCCGGCCTGTGTCGCGAAGACGCCGTGCGCTTCACGGTAGAACACAGCCGCGCGGCCATCCAATGGCTGATCGACCAGGGCGTGCCGTTCACCCGCGACGACGAAAGCGCCCGCGAAGACGGCGGCTTCGAGTTCCACCTGACCCGCGAAGGCGGTCACAGCCATCGGCGCATCATCCATGCCGCCGACGCCACCGGCGCCGCCATCTTCAATACGCTGCTGGAACAGGCCAAGAAACGGCCCAACATCCAGTTGCTGGAGCAACGGGTGGCCGTCGACCTGATCACCGAGCGCAAGCTCGGCCGCGAGGGCCAGCGCTGCCTGGGCGCGTATGTACTGAACCGCAACAATGGTGAAGTGGATACCTTTCACGCCCGCTTCACGGTGCTCGCCTCCGGAGGCGCCGCCAAAGTCTACCTCTATACGAGCAATCCCGATGGTGCGTGCGGCGACGGTATCGCCATGGCCTGGCGCGCCGGCTGCCGGGTAGGCAACCTGGAGTTCAACCAGTTCCACCCCACCTGCCTCTATCACCCGCAAGCCAAGAGTTTCCTGATCACAGAAGCGGTACGGGGCGAGGGTGGACTGCTCAAGCTGCCCAACGGCGAGCGCTTCATGCAGCGCTTCCATCCGCGTGCCGAACTGGCCCCGCGCGATGTCGTGGCCCGGGCCATCGACCATGAGATGAAGCGCCTCGGCGTGGACTGCGTCTATCTGGACATCAGCCACAAACCAGCCGAGTTCGTGAAGAGCCACTTCCCCACTGTCTACGAACGCTGCCTGGACTTCGGCATCGACATCACCCGCGAGCCCATCCCGGTAGTTCCCGCGGCCCACTACACTTGCGGCGGCGTGGTGGTGGACAAGTTCGGGCGCACTGACATTCCCGGTCTCTACGCCATTGGCGAGACCAGCTTCACCGGCCTGCACGGTGCCAACCGCATGGCCAGCAACTCCCTGCTGGAGTGCTTCGTCTACGGCCGCTCGGCAGCGGAAGACATGCTCGGCCAGTTGGAGGCTGTACAAATGCCCACCAACCTGCCGACCTGGGACGCCAGCCAGGTAACCGACTCGGACGAGGACGTGATCATCGCCCACAACTGGGACGAACTGCGGCGCTTCATGTGGGACTACGTGGGCATCGTGCGTACCAACAAGCGCCTGCAGCGCGCCCAGCACCGGGTACGCCTGCTGCTCAGTGAAATCGACGAGTTCTACAGCAACTACAAAGTCAGCCGCGACCTGATCGAACTGCGCAACCTGGCGCAGGTGGCGGAACTGATCATCCGCTCTGCCATGCAACGCCACGAGAGCCGTGGCCTGCACTACACACTGGATTATCCGGACCTGCTTCCGGAAGCCAGGGACACTATCCTGGCTCCGTCCACCTTCGGCGACTGAATCCCAGCCTCACCCGCAACCGGCGGTGCTGCTCCCGATCGAGCGCATCCGCCGGAATGCATAAACCACCGCTCCGGAGCGTTCCTGGAACCCGAAAGCGCAGGATCACCGCCAGCGGTAACGCCATGCTGTCAGGGCGCAAGCGCACCGGCGTCCAGCCATCCACAGCTCGCCATAACTGCCAGCCATCGTCGTTCAGGCGTAATCCGGTAAAAGCCTTGGGGGACGTCAGGAGAATCTGCCTGGGCAGGCACCAGGCTGCGTGAGCCACGCAGGCAAGAAGGCCGCCCATCCGCGCCCAATGCGGTATGTCGGCAAGCGACAAGGCCAGAACGGCCAGGAATGACAGGATCAGGTAGAGCACCAGCAGGCGCCGCGACGGGCGCCAGTGGCATTCGAAGGCGTTACTTGGGCTGGACACGGTCCAGAATCATGCGAACCATGCGGCGCAAATCCGCATTTTCCGGCTCACCGCGCTGCATGAACCAGCCGAACATGTCCTGGTCTTCGCATTCCAGCAGTTTGCGGTAGCGGGCCTGGTCTTCGGCGTCGAGACTCGGATAGACCTCCTTCACGAAGGGGACGAGGAGCACGTCCAGTTCAAGCATGCCGCGACGGCTGTGCCAGAAGAGTCGGTTCAGTTCAATTGAGTCGGCCATCACAGCGCCTCCAGGAATGAGGCGCGCATTATAACCACAGCCGCCGCCCCGGGCACCCGCTGACAAGCCACCGGCGGGACTCTATGATGGCGCCCCAGACTTTTATCCAGCGATCCGCAATGGCCGACTCAGCATTCTTCTGTCCGCTCACCCATGAAGGCCTGCTCGCCGTCCGCGGCGTGGATGCCGCGAAATTCCTCCAGGGCCAGGTTACCTGCAACCTCAACTACCTGGACCAGGCCACCAGCAGCCTGGGCGCCCGTTGCACGCCAAAGGGCCGGATGACGTCCAGCTTCCGCATCCTCATCGAAGGCGAGGGTCTTCTCCTGGCCATGGCCAACGAGCTGGTCGAAACCCAACTGGCCGACCTGAAGAAATATGCCGTCTTCTCCAAGTCCACCTTGACCGACGAAAGCGCTGACTGGGTACGGTTTGGGCTCAGCCAGGGGGATGGGGTGCTACTTGCCCTGGGTCTCGACCTGCCACAGACCTCCGACAGCGTCGCCCGTGAGGGCAAGCTGATTGCCGTGCGCCTGGCCGACGGCCGCGTTGAGCTCTGGGCGCCCAAAGCCGAAGCCGCCACTCTGGAAGCCCGCCTGGCTGCGCAGCTGCCGCAAGCGCCGCTGGATGCCTGGCTGCTGGCCCAGGTGCGCGCTGGCATTGGCCAAGTGTTCGGCGCCACCCGCGAGCAGTTCATTCCGCAGATGATCAATCTCCAGGCCCTGGGCGGCGTCAGCTTCAAGAAAGGCTGCTATACGGGCCAGGAAATCGTTGCCCGCATGCAGTACCTGGGCAAACTCAAGCGCCGCCTCTACCGACTGGCTCTGGCCGCGGGCGAGCTGCCCCAGGCCGGCGCCGAACTTTATTCCCCGGTACACCAGAGCTCCGTGGGCGAAGTGGTGCTGGCAGCCCCGGCGCCGAACGGCTGCGAACTGCTCGCCGTGCTTCAGGAAGACGCCGTGAGCGATGGCCGCATCCACCTCGGCACCGCCGATGGCCCGGCACTAAACCTGCTCGACCTGCCCTATACCCTGGACGCCGACCGCGAAATTCAACGCTAGGTTTGTACGAAAGGCCGCCGAGCGAGCTCAGGCAAGGCGAAGTCGGCCGAAGAAGCACGGTTTGCATGTTGTAAATGAGCCTTCTGAGACCGACTTCAACGCAGCATCACTGAGCGCAGGCACTTTTCGTACATCACCTCCCCCTTCCGGCCACTGACGAGACATTCAATGAGCAAGCTTGCCGACAAAGTCCTACAAGACCTCACCAAAGCCATCGAATGCGATGAACTGGTGCTGCCGACCCTGCCGGAAGTGGCGCTGAAGGTGCGCGAAACTGCCGAAGACCCGAACTCCGGCATCCAGGACCTGGCCAAGGTCATCGGCAACGACGCCGCGCTGACCGCCCGAATCATCAAGGTGGTGAATAGCCCGCTGCTGCGTACCAGCAAGGAAATCACCGACCTGCAGATGGCTATCAGCCGTCTCGGCATCAACTACACCAGCAACCTCGCCACAGGCCTGGCCATGGAGCAGATGTTCCAGGCCACCACCGATGTGGTCGACCGCAAGATGCGCGAGGTCTGGAACAAGAGCACTGAAATCGCTGGAATCTGCCACGTGCTCTGCCGCCACTACACCCGCCTGATGCCCGACCAGGCCACCCTGGCCGGTCTGGTGCACCAGATTGGCGTACTGCCAATCCTCACCTATGCCGAAGAGCACAACGAGTTGCTGGCGGACTCCATCAGCCTCAACCACGTGATCGAGCGTATTCACCCGCTCATCGGCGACCGCATCCTGCGCGCCTGGGAATTCCCCGAGCCGATCGCCGCGGTTCCCAGCCAATACCTGGACTTCAGCCGCAACTCGGCCCGCGTCGACTACATCGACATCGTCCAGGTCGCCACCCTGCAGAGCTACCTCGGCAGCGAGCATCCCTACACCCAGCTGGACTGGGCCAATGTGCCCGCCTTCGCCAAGCTCGGCCTCGACCCGAACGTCGACATGCAGGCTGACGAAGACCTCTCTGCCGCCATGGAAGCGGCCATGGGCATGCTCCAGTAAACACCCACGCGCATTCATCCATCCGGCGCTAGACTCAGCCTTCTTCTGACGTCGCTGGATGGATCCGGATGCGCGTACTCCTTCTCGCCCTCTGCCTGCTGTGCCACTGCTTCGCCGCCGCGGAAGAGCTTCGCCTGACCAACGGCGAATGGGCGCCCTACCTTGGGGCCAAGCTACCTCACCAGGGCGTGGCATCGCGCATAGTCGAAGAAGCGTTCGCCCTGGAGGGCGTCAAGGTGCAGTGGGAGTTCTATCCCTGGGCCCGCTCGATGCACCTGGCCGAACGCGGCGAGCGCGCCGGCACCGCCGTCTGGCTGCGCAGCCCGGAACGGGAGCAACGCTTTTTCATCAGTGACCCGGTCGTGGAAAGCAGCTACTACCTCTTCCACCGTAAGGATCGCCCCCTCGACTGGACACACATCGCCGACCTCAAGGGAGTACGCCTGGGCGGCGCAATTGGCTATGACTACGGGACGACCTTCCAGCAGGCCGAGCGCAGCGGCCAGATCCAGGTCAAGCGCCTGAGCGGCGAGGAACAGGGCCTGCGCATGGTGCTTGCCGGACGGCTCGACGCATTTCCCATGGACAAGGTGGTCGCCTTCGCCCTGCTCAATGACAGGTTCAGCTCCACCGATCGCAAGCAAATGAGCTTCCATCCGCTGCCGCTGCGCAGCGACAGCCTGCACCTGATGCTCTCCCGCGAGGTGCCCGGCAATGCCGAGCTGATCGTCCGCTTCAACCAGGGTCTGGCCCGATTGCGCGAAAGCGGCAAGGTTGCCCAGTACCTGATGGAAGTCCAGCAGCCGCTGAGCCTGGCGCCTTGAATGTAGGGGCGATTTCAATCGCCAAGCAATCCGCAGGTTCGCCCAGCAAACTAAAGGGGGGCAGCTGCACCGCCCTTGGCGAATGAGTTCCCCCCCACAGGGGTTTAGCCTCGATACCAAATCAGGCCGGAGGGAAACTCACCCGTACCTTCAATCCGCCGCTGTCGCCATCGTGCAGGCTGATCTCCGCCTGATGGGCGCGGCAGATCTCACCGACGATGGCCAGACCCAGCCCTGCGCCGCCACTCTGGGCATTGCGGCGATAGAAGCGCTGGAACACCTTGTCGCGCTCCTCCGGTGGAATACCGCTGCCGTCGTCTTCGACTTCCAGCAAAGCAGGAGAACGCACCCGAAGGATCACATTGCCGCCCTTGGGCGTATGGGCCAGTGCGTTGTCCACCAGGTTGCAGAGCAGTTCATTGAGCAAGGTCGGCTCGCCCATTACCCAGACCTGATCTTCCGCCTCCAGGGCGAGTGCGATACCACGTGCGTGCGCCAGGGGCGCCAGCGCCATGCCCAGTTCCCGGGCCAGTTGGCCCAGTTCGATGCGCTCAGCACCGCCTTCGGCAATGGCCCGCGCACCGCTTTCGATACGTGCCAGGGACAACAACTGATTGGCCAGGTGGGTCAGGCGGTCGGTGTTCTGCGCCGCCTCCTCAAGGGTCGAGCGCCAAACCGCCGGTTCGTGCTCACGCAAGCCTAACTCCACCCGGGCCTTGAGGGCGGCCAGCGGCGTACGCAATTCGTGGGAAGCGTCGGCAATGAAGTCCGCCTGGCGCTGGAACAGCCCGCGCAGACGTTCGGTGAACTGATTCAGCGCATCCACCAGTGGACGCAATTCGCGCTGTACCGCCACTTCCGGCAACGGGCGAAGATCATCCACCTGACGCTCTTCCACCGCCAGGCGCAACTTGTTCAGCGGCCGGAGCGCAGCGCTAACCGCCAGCCAGACCAGCACTAGCGCCGCCACTACCAGCAACACCAGGCGCCACAGACTATCCACCAGCAGCCCCCTCGCCAGGCGCTCCCGTGCGCTTTCGGTTTCGGCCACGCGGATCTCCGCGATGCCATTCAGCCTGGGCTCGCTCACCGGCTGCAGCAGGCTTACCACCCGCACGCCTGTGCCTTCGTACTCGGCATCATAGAAGCGCGCCAGCGCCGGGTAATCGTCCGTACGAGGCGTACCCGGCGGCGGTGCCGGCAGGTGGTCGTAGCCGGAAACCAGCTTCCCGTCCGGGTCGATCACCTGGTAGAAAATGCGGCCGGCGCTGTCGTACGCGAAGACATCGAGCGCCACATAGGGCACGTCGGCCTTCAGGCGACCATCGGTCTCGTAGAGGCCATCGGCGATGGCTCGCGCCGAAGCCAGCAGAGTGCGGTCGTAGGCAGTATCGGCGGCTTCGCGGGCATTCCAGTAGGAACTCAGGCTGGCGATCAGCAGCAACGCACCCAGCATCAACGCCAAGCGCCGCAGCAGCCGTCCGCGCAGGCTGCCGGCTTCACGCATCCTGGCTCTCCAGCAGGTAGCCCAGGCCACGGAAAGTCACGATACGCACTGCGCTGCCCTCCAGCTTCTTGCGCAGGCGATGGATGTAGATCTCGATTGCGTCGGGACTGGCCTCCTCGTCGAGGCCGAATACCTGGGAAGCCAGTTGCTCCTTGCTCATCACTCGCCCCGGCCGGGCAATCAACGCTTCCAGCACAGACTGCTCCCGTGAGGTCAGGCTGAGGATTTCGTCCGCCAGGCTGAAGCGCCGCGTGCCCAGGTCATACACCAGGACGCCGCAGCGCTGTTGTTGCTCGCCACCGAGAACGCTACGGCGCAGCAGCGCTTTCACCCGCGCTTCCAGCTCGGTCAGTTCGAAAGGCTTGGCCAGGTAATCGTCGGCACCGAGATTCAGGCCATGGACCCGGTCCTTCACCTCTCCCCGGGCGGTCAGCATCAGCACCGGCAGCGTCTTGCCGCGTCCGCGCAAACGCGCCAGCACCTCGAAACCGTCCATGCGCGGCAAGCCAACGTCCAGCACCGCCAGCGCGTATTCCTCGCTGGCAAGTGCCAGGTCGGCGGCGACGCCGTCGTGCAATACGTCCACCGTCCAACCCGCGCCCTTGAGCACTTGGGCAACGCTCTCAGCCAACTGTGGATGGTCTTCGACCAACAGGATGCGCACGACAAATTCTCCGAAATGGCAGCGATCGCTCAGAAGTTTAACGGTGCTCCGGCCTCTGTGAACGACATGACGACTTTCTTTCACGCTGAAAGGCTGGCGAAAGTTTCACTGCATAGCATCGCGACAGGGTGGCAAGTACCACCCAATAAAAGTCGGCCCGTGGTTGCGCCGGCTTACAAGAACAACAATGGAGACCACTCGATGCTCACTGCCGCACGGCAGGCGCATGCGCCTGTTCGCACCCTCAGTCTCGCCATCGCTGGCTGCACCCTGGCCACCCAGGCCCATGCCGAGTTTTTCAAGGACAGCTCGGCGACCCTCGAAGCCCGCAACATCTACCTGAATCGCGACTTTCGCGATGGCAGTGGCCAGTCCAAGCGCGAAGAATGGGCGCAAGGCTTCATCCTCAATCTTGAATCCGGCTACACCGAAGGCACGGTCGGCGTGGGCCTCGACGCCCTTGGCATGCTCGGTATCAAGCTCGACTCAGGCCCCGGCCGCAGCGGCACGGACCTGCTTCCGGTGCAGGACGACGGCGGCACCCCGGACGAGTACAGCAAGCTCGGCCTGACCGCGAAAATCCGCGCTTCAAAGAGCGAGCTGCGGCTGGGAACGCACATTCCCGAGCTGCCGGTTGTTAAAGCCAGCGACAGCCGCATTCTGCCCCAGGTATTCGAGGGTGGGCTGCTCACTTCGAAGGAGATCAGCAACCTGACCTTCACCGGCGGGCGCCTGTCGGAGGTCAAGGATCGCGCTTCCACCAACTCCGAAGACCTGGCCATCAGCAACAAGAACAAGCGCTTCGCCGCAGCCGCCACTGGGGATCACTTCGATCTGGCCGGCGCCGATTACGCCTTCAACAAGCAGTTCACCGGCCGCTATTACTTCGCCGAACTGGACGACGTCTACCGCCAGAACTTCTTTGGCCTGCTGGCCATCCAGCCCCTCGGCGCGGGCACCCTGAGTGCCGACCTGCGCTATGCCATCAGCGCTGACGTCGGCCGAGCCGAGGCCGGCAAGGTGGACAACCGCGCCCTCAACGGCATGGTCAGCTACGGCCAGGGCAGCCACAAGTTCGGCCTGGGCTACCAGCGCATGAGCGGCGACACCGGCTTCGCCTACATCGACGGCAGCGACCCGTTCCTCATCAACTTCGTGCAGATCAACGACTTCGCCAATGCCGACCAACGCTCCTGGCAAGCCCGCTATGACCTGGACTTTGCCGCCATGGGCGTGCCGGGCCTGAGCTTCATGACCCGCTACATCACCAGCGACAACGCCGAGGTCACCAACAGCCTTGAAGAAGGCCGCGAGTGGGAACGCGATGTCGAGTTCAAGTACGTGGTGCCGAGCGGCAGCCTTAAGAACCTCACCTTCCGCGCCCGCCACGCAGGATTCCGCTCCACCTTGGCCCGCGATGCGGATGAACTGCGCCTGATCGTCAGTTACGCACTGCCGATCTGGTGAACCACAATAAAACTCCACAGGAGAACCCCCGATGAAAACCGCCCTCTCCCGCATCGCCCTGATCACCTCCGGCCTGTTGCTGTCCACCCAGTTGATGGCCGAGCCCAAGCGTCCCGAATGCATCGCCCCGGCCAAACCCGGCGGTGGCTTCGACCTCACCTGCAAGCTGGCACAGAGTGGTCTGAAGGATGAAGGCCTGCTCAAGGCCCCCATGCGAGTGACCTACATGCCAGGCGGCGTCGGCGCCGTGGCCTACAACGCAGTGGTAGCCCAGCGACCGAAGGACGCCGGCACCATCACCGCATTCTCATCCGGTTCCCTGCTGAACCTCGCCCAAGGCAAGTTCGGCCGCTATGACGAGAACGCGGTGCGTTGGCTGGCAGGCATCGGCACCGATTACGGCGCAATCTCCGTACGCGCCGACTCACCCTACAAGACCCTGGCCGAGCTGGTCGAAGCGGTGAAGAAAGACCCGGCCGCCATCGTCTTCGGCGCTGGCGCCACCATTGGCGGCCAGGACTGGATGCAGACGGCGCTGATCGCCCGCGCTGCCGGTATCGACCCGCAGAAGCTGCGCTACGTGGCCTTTGAGGGCGGTGGCGAGACCCTTACCGCCATGCTCGGTGGCCACGTACAGGTCACCAGCAGCGGCCTGGGCGAAATCACACCGCAGCTCGCCGCCGGCAAGATCCGAATCCTCGCGGTACTGTCCGATCAGCGCCTGCCAGGCAAGTTGGCGGAGATTCCCACTGCCAAGGAACAGGGGTTCGACATCGTCTGGCCGGTGATCCGCGGCTTCTACATGGGCCCGGAAGTGAGCGACGAGGACTTCAACTGGTGGAAGCAGCAGTTCGACACCCTCCTGGCCAGCGAGGAGTTCGGCAAGCTGCGTGAACAGCGCGACTTGTTCCCCCTGAGCCTCACCGGCGAACAGTTGAAGGCCTACGTCCTCGACCAGGTGAAGCAGTACAAGCAACTCGCAGGCGAATTCGGCCTGGCGCAGTAGCCCTCCCCTGAAGATCGGGTGATGCGGTCGATCCCCTCACCCACGGCCCCTCTTCCATTGGGAGAGGGGAGATCAATGACTCCTAGGTAAACCGCCATGTACGTACGAATCTTCGCTGCGGTCTGGCTGCTCGTCTGCGCCGTGCTCGCCGTGGTCGCCTGGGGCTTCCAGGCCCCCTTCAGCTATGACCCGGTCGGCCCGCGTGCCTACCCCCTGCTGCTGCTGTTCCTGATGGTCACGGCCGCGCTATGGCTGATCTACAAGCCGGGCGATGCCGACAGTCTGCCGATTTCCTGGCCACTGGCGCGCAAGGTGGCCCTCTGTGTACTCGCCCTGTTCGCCTACGCCCTGCTCTTCGAACCCCTGGGCTTCGTCGTCAGCACGTCCCTGGTCGGTTTCGGCCTCGGCCTGCTGTTCATGGGGCGACCACTGGCCAGCCTGGTCAGCGGTGTGCTGATGGGCTTGCTGCTCTACGGCCTGTTCGACTACCTGCTGGATGTCCCGCTGCCCTTGGGCCTGCTGGCATTCCTGGAGAACTGAGATGGAAACCCTGAACTTCCTGGCCCAGGGCTTCGATGTCGCCCTGCGCCCGATCAACCTGCTGGTGGCGCTGTTCGGCGCCTTCGTCGGTACCGTCGTCGGCCTGCTTCCAGGGCTGGGGCCGATCAACGGCGTGGCGATCTTGCTGCCACTGGCCTTCGCCCTCGGCCTGCCGCCGGAAACCGCGCTGATCCTGCTGGCCGCCGTGTACCTGGGCTGCGAGTACGGCGGGCGCATTTCGGCCATCCTGCTCAACGTACCGGGCGACGCCGCCGCCATCATGACCACCCTCGACGGCTACCCCCTGGCGCGCCAGGGCAAGGGCGGCATTGCCCTGTCGCTGTCGGCCATGAGCTCCTTCATCGGCAGCACCATTGCCACCATGGGCGTGGTGCTCTTCGCGCCGATCCTGGCCAACTGGGCGGTAGCCTTCGGCCCGGCGGAGTACTTCGTGCTGATGGTCTTCGCCATCGCCTGCCTGGGCGGCATGGTCGGCGACAAGCCGGTCAAGACCCTGCTCTCGGCGCTGATCGGCCTCGGCTTGGCCACGGTCGGCGTGGACGCCACCACCGGCGTGTACCGCTTCACCTTCGACAGCGTCGGTCTCTCTGACGGTATCCAGTTCGTGATCGTGGTCATCGGCCTGTTCAGCGTCAGTGAAGTGCTGCTGATGCTCGAACACACCACCACCGGCCAACAGGCGGTCAAGGCCAGCGGACGCATGCTGTTCAACTTCAAGGAGTTCACCTTCACCTGGTGGAGCAGCGTGCGCAGCTCCTTGGCTGGCTTCGTCATCGGCGTGCTGCCTGGCGCCGGCGCAACCATCGCCAGCGCCATCACCTACATGAGCGAGAAGCGCATGGCAGGTAGCTCCGGCCGCTTCGGCGAAGGCGACCTGCGTGGTGTCGCAGCTCCGGAAGCGGCCAACAATGCTTCCGCCTGCGGCTCGCTGATCCCGATGCTGACCCTCGGCGTACCGGGTTCGGGCACCACCGCCGTGATGATCGGCGCGCTGACCCTGTACAACATCACGCCCGGCCCGCTGCTGTTCGAGCAGCAGCCCGATGTTGTCTGGGGCCTGATCGCCTCATTGTTCATCGGCAACGTCATCCTGCTGGTGATGAACATCCCGTTGGTGGGCCTGTTCGCACGCATGCTCAGCGTGCCGACCTGGATCCTGGTGCCGGCGATCACCATCGTCAGCGTGGTCGGCGTCTACGCCGTGCACAGCACCACCTTCGACCTGGTGCTGATGGCCGCCCTCGGGGTGTTCGGCTATCTACTGCGCAAGATGGACTTCCCGCTGTCGTCGCTGATTCTCGGCTTCGTCCTCGGTGAACTGATGGAATCCAACCTGCGCCGCGCACTTTCCATCACCGATGGCGACCTGAGCATCCTCTGGAGCAGCCCGATCACCATCGCCCTCTGGGTGCTGACTGCGATCATGCTGGCCCTGCCGGGCATCCGCTGGATGCGCGCACGCCGCGCCAGGGCGAAGCTGGCCCATGCCTAAGTGGTTGCTGACGCCGCTGGTGGGCGCCGCCGGCGGATGGCTGGCCAGCCTGATTGGCTGGCCGTTGCCATGGATGGTGGGCTCACTGCTGGCGGTGATCGCTGCGCGCTGTATTGGCAACCTGCCGCTGACAGAAGTACCCGGCGGCCGCAAATGCGGGCAGTGGATCGTCGGCGTCGGCATCGGCCTGCATTTCACCCCGGCGGTCATCGAGCAGGTGCTGGCCAATAGCGCGATCATCCTGGTCGGTGCCGTGGCCACCACCCTCTCTAGCGTCATCGGCATCAGCCTCATGCTGCGCAGTGGCGAGGACCGCGCGACTGCGTTCTTCGCCAGCATGCCGGGCGGTGCCAGCGAGATGGTCAACCTCGGCCAGCGTAACGGTGCAGTACTCAGTCGAGTCGCCGCTGGCCAGAGCCTGCGTCTGCTTCTGGTGGTGCTGAGCGTGCCAGCGCTGTTCCAGCTGTTCGTTGGCGTCCCGGCCGTGCAGCATCCGGTTGCACAGGTCGACTGGGGTTGGCTGGCCCTTCTGCTGGCTGGCGGGGCGTTGCTGGCGATGCTGATGCAACGCTTTCACCAGCCCAATCCCTGGCTGATCGGCCCACTGCTGGTCAGCGCAGCGATGAGCATCGGCTTCGACCTGCAACTGGGCCTGCCGGAGGGCGCCAGTCAGCTCGGCCAATGGCTGATCGGCAGTGCCCTGGGTTGCCACTTCGACCGCGCATTCTTCCGCCGCGCGCCCTCCTTCATAGCCCGAACGCTACTCGCCACGTCCCTGGGCATGGCCTTTGCCGCCCTGGCGGCCGAACTGCTCGGCTGGCTGGATGGGCTCGATCATCGCTCGCTGATGCTGGGTATGATGCCGGGTGGTATCGCCGAGCTCAGCCTGACCGCAGAGGCCCTGCAGCTTTCGGTGCCGCTGGTCACCGCCCTGCAGGTGCTGCGCTTGCTATTGGTCCTGTTCCTCGCCGAGCCGGTATTCCGACACTGGCAGAAGCAAGAGACCCACGCTTAGCCCGCCTTGTGCGGGCCTTTTTTATTCTTCTGCAACATTCGATTGCAGGCACCGGTCCACTGGAAATGGGGCGCGCCTATGCTCTCCTCTATTATTCGCTGGTCGCCAAGGCTGCCATTCATGTCCGGACGTACCGACCCATTTCGCTATCTGCTGCTCGCCGTAGCCATCGGGCTGCTGGCCGCCTGCAGCCGCCTCGACCTGGCCTACCGCAATCTCGACCTGGTCATCCCCTGGTGGATCAGCAACTACCTCACCCTCGACGACAGCCAGCAAGCCTGGATGACGCCGCGCCTGGAAAAGCACCTCGCCTGGCACTGCAGCACTCAACTGCCGGAATACGTCGCCTGGCTGGAACAACTGGACCAGCTGAGTCAGCGTCCGCAACTGACCGTCACTGACCTGCAAGGCCAATTCGCGCAGGTGCGCGAATCCGTAAACAACATCGCCGTGCAGGTCACCCCCACGGTGCTGGGCCTGGCGAAGGGCCTCTCACCCAAGCAGATGGGCGAACTTTACGTGGCGATGGACGAACGCAATGCGGAACTCCGCGAAGAACATGTCGCGCCGTCCCTTAAGGATCAGGTGACGGCAAGGTCGCTACGGATGCGAGAGCGCGTCGAAGAATGGATGGGGCCGCTACGGGCGAGCCAGCAAGCGCGAATCGACACCTGGGCAAGGCGCCAGGGCGACTACAACCGCATCTGGGCGGAGAACCGCGAGAGTTGGCAGAAGGAGCTGCGCAACGCCCTGTACGGTCGACACGCCTCGAACTTCCCGGCACGTCTGACCGCATTGCTGCAGGAGCCGGATGACTTCTGGACGCCGGATTACCGCAAGGCGCATCCGGCAGCGGAGACATCCCTTGCGCAGCTGCTCGCCGACCTGTTCAACAGCGCCGACGAGCGCCAACGCAATGCCCTGCGCGAATACATTGGCGGAATGATTTCCGACCTCAAGGGGCTGGAGTGCTACCCGCGATGAACGCCCGATCTCAGAGGTCGGGCAGGCGCCAGTCGATCGGTTCCAGTCCGTGTTGGGCAAGGAACTTGTTGCAGCGACTGAAATGGCCATTGCCGAGGAAGCCCCGGTAGGCCGACAGCGGCGACGGATGAGCCGACTTAAGGATCAGGTGCTTGGTGGGGTCGATCAGACGCTCCTTGCTCTGTGCATGGGAACCCCAGAGCAGGAACACCAGGCGCGGACGGCTCTGGCTCACGACTTCGATGACCTTGTCGGTGAAGGGCTGCCAACCGGCACCGGCGTGGGAGCCGGCACGAGCCTGCTCGACGGTGAGGGAAGTGTTGAGCAGCAACACGCCCTGCTCCGCCCAGGACTGCAGGTAGCCGTGGGAGGGAATCTCGATGTTCAGATCGCGCTTGAGCTCCTTGTAGATGTTCTGCAAGGACGGCGGCGTAGGCACGCCCGGTTGTACCGAGAAGCACAGGCCGTGAGCCTGGCCGGGGCCGTGGTATGGGTCCTGGCCGATGACGACCACCTTCACCTGTTCCAGCGGCGTGGAGTTCAGCGCATTGAAGATCAGCGGCCCCGGCGGGAAGATCACCTTGCCGGCATTCTTTTCCTGGCGCAGGAAGTCGCCCAGGGCCTTCATGTAGGGCTTTTCGAACTCATCCCGCAGGGCTTCTTTCCAGCTCTCTTCGAGCTTGATCCGGTCGTCGCTTTCAGTCATTGCTCTATCAGTTCCGTGGCGGTTGCCGGGGCGCTTCCCGCCCGATGGTCGGGCACCCTAAGAAATGCCCACTACCCTTGTCAATCAAGGACGCCCGGAGCAAGCCCACATGGACAATCGCCACGACACGGTGAAACTTGCGCTCTACGAGCGCTTTCTCAAGGACGCCGGCGCGCTGCCGTCGATGCCTGAGGCCTCCCTGCGCCTGCGCCAATTGCTGACCGGTGACGCCCCTTCCCACGAGCAGGCCAGTGCCCTGCTGGAGACTTATCCCTCCCTGGCCGAACGCCTGATGGAGTTCGCGTCTCTGCCACTGCTCGGCCATATCCAACCTGGAGCGCGGCTCCTGGACGTGGTCAGGCAACTGGATGGCAAGCGCCTCTCCAACCTGGTACTGGCCTTCGAGTTGCATCAGCTGTTCGATGGCAAGGAACCCAGCCTGCGCAAAGTCTTCAACAAGCGCTGGCACCTCAACCTGCAACGAGCCGCCGTCAGCGCCGGCCTGGCCCAGCACCTGCCCCACCTGGAAGAAGAAGATGCCCTGCTGGCGGGTCTGCTGCAGGACATCGGCAGCCTGCCGCTCCTCGAGGAGCTGCACCGATGGCCTCAGGTATCGCGCCTGGAAGTCGACCTGCAGCGGCTCTGCGAACAACTCTCAGCCGAAGTGGGCGTGCTGCTGCTCATTGCCTGGAAACTGCCCGCCAGTCTTCAGGACTGTGCACGCCTGCGCCGCGACTGGTGTCGCCAGCACAAGGGAGCAGTCGACCTGGCCGATGTGGTGCAGGTCGCCAGCCAGTTGCTGGAAGAACCTCGTAACGACGACCGCCTGGCGCGGTTACCGGCATACCAGCGCATGGACCTACCGACGCCCCAGGTGCTGCGCGCCGAGCTGGCCGAGGTGGTGGCGCTATGGCTCAAGTTGTTGGGTGGTCGGCCACCGGAAGCGGATTGAGGCGTTTGCAGGGTGCGCACGTAGGGCGCCTGGCGCTCTTTTTCCACCATCGGAACCAATCTGAGCTGCCCCCCGTCAAGCACCAAGGGCGAACCGGTGGTCCGCTTGGCGATTGAAATCGCCCCTACAGGAGTCCATCGCGGTTTAGCCCCGGTGCAACACACGGTAGTGACTGGGCGCCATGCCCACAACCTTCCGAAACAGCCGCGAGAAGTAGTAAACGTCCTCGTAACCCAGTTGCTCAGCGATCTGTTTCACGCCTCGGTCACCCTCATCAAGCAGACGACAGGCGTGGGCCATCTTCAGCTGGATGAAGTCCTGGATCGGCGCATGGCCAGTCAGGGCGCGGTAGGTCTTGGCGAAATGGAAGCGCGACAGCTTGAACTGCGCCGCCAGCTGATCGAGATTGAGGCTGTCGTGCAGATGGGCGCGCATTACCGCCTGCACCGCGTCCACGTCCAATACCCGGCCTGACTTGAGATACCCCCGCACCGGCAGCACCGCGAGTGAAGTCAGGAGGGTCTGCAACTGGTGCGCTGCATGGATGAAGTGCGGCAGGTTCAGACCCTGCTTGCGTAATCCCAGCAAGGCGTCGAAATCCGCCAGCAGCCGCGGTTGCACACCAATCCGACGCAACACTGACTTGCCCAGCGGGCGCAGGTAGTCCTCTACCAATTCGCCTTCGAAATGCACCCAGTAGATGCTCCAGGGCCGCTGCGCATCCGCGCCGTAGGCATGGACCTGCCCCTTGGGCAGCAGCAACAGGTCTCCACCGCCCACCTCGAATCGTCCATCCCGGCAGTCCAGCCAGCCCTGCCCGGATCGGCAGTAGATCAGCAGATTGTCTTCAGGTTGATGGCGTTCCATGCGGTGTCCCAGCGCCTCTGGGTAATAGCCCAGGGCCAGCGGGTAGCAGGCGGAAGTCAGCGGGTGGCGGGCCAGCAGGCGACGCAAGCGCGGCGGCGTGGTGAAGCGCACGCCGTTTGCCGGCAAAGGCCAGTTGGAGGTTTCGACGGTGCGGCTCATGTTGGTTCTTGTAGTGGCCTGCAATGCCAAGATCGTCCATCCAACCACCAAGATCGTCAATCCACATCTGTATCGGCGGCCGCTATAAGGGCAAGAAACAACAAGGTCCCGTCTCACGGGTGGAGGACCAGATGCCCCGGACAATTCCGCAGTTGATCGACGGTGAGTGGCGCGACAGCCGCGCCCGCGAACTGATCGAAATCACCGACCCGGCGACCCAGGAAGTCCTTGCCCTGGCCCCCAAGGCCACCGCGGAGGAAATCGAGGCCGCTGTCGCCAGTGCCAAGGCGGCCTTTCTAACCTGGCGCGAAGTGCCGGTCCCCGAGCGCGCCCGGTTGATGCTGCGCTACCAGCAACTGCTCAAGGAGCATCACGACGAATTGGCCGAGCTGCTGGCCAGCGAGACCGGCAAGACCTTCGCCGATGCCAAGGGCGATGTCTGGCGGGGCATCGAGGTGGCCGAGCACGCCGCCAACGTGGCCAGCCTGATGATGGGCGAGACGGTGGAGAACGTCGCCCGCGAAATCGATACGGCCAGCTGGGTGCAACCCTTGGGCGTGTGCGTTGGCATCACCCCCTTCAACTTCCCGGCGATGATCCCGCTATGGATGTTTCCGCTTGCCATCGCCTGCGGCAATACCTTCGTCCTCAAGCCCTCGGAACAGGACCCGCTGACGCCCAACCGCCTCGCCGAGCTGTTCATCGAAGCCGGCGCCCCCAAAGGTGTGCTGCAAGTGCTCCATGGCGGACGCGAACAGGTGGACGCCCTGCTCACCCATCCCGATGTGCGCGCGATTTCCTTCGTCGGCTCGGTTCCAGTGGGCCAGCACATCTACCGAACCGGCACTGCGCACCTGAAGCGGGTGCAAGCCTTTGCCGGCGCCAAGAACCACATGGTGGTGCTGCCCGACGCCAACAAGGACCAGGTGCTCAGCAATCTGATAGGTGCGAGCTGTGGCGCCGCTGGCCAGCGCTGCATGGCCATCAGCGTGGCCATTTTCGTTGGCGAGGCGCGTGAGTGGATCTCGGAATTGGCCGCGCAGATGGCTGAACTGCGTCCCGGCCACTGGAAGGACGCCCATTCCGCCTTCGGCCCCTTGATCAGCCAGCAGGCTCGCCAACGCGTCCTGCGCTTGATCGCCGAAGGCAAGGCGGAAGGTGCGCAATGCCTGCTAGACGGTTCGCAGTGCGAGGTGCCCGGCTATCCAAACGGCAACTGGCTTGGCCCCACCCTCTTCCGTGGCGTAACCGCGAAGATGGGTCTGTACCGTGAGGAAATATTCGGCCCGGTGCTGGTGTGCATGGAAGTGGACAACCTGGAAGACGCCATCACCCTGGTGAATGCCAATCCCTACGGCAACGGCACCAGTCTGTTCACCCGTTCCGGCGGCGCCGCGCGGCACTTCCAGCATGCGGTTGAAGTGGGACAGGTGGGGATCAACGTCCCCATCCCCGTGCCCCTTCCGTTCTTTTCCTTCACTGGTTGGAAAGGCTCTTTCTATGGCGACCTGCACGCCTACGGCAAGCAGGCGGTGCGCTTCTACACCGAAACCAAGACGGTCACCTCCCGCTGGTTCGATGACAGTCCGGTCACCGGCCCGAACCTGACCATCCAGCTGAAGTAGCGGCAAACTCATTCGCCAAGCGGTGCCCAGCATCGCCCGGGACCGAGCAAAGGCAGACGACATATGGATTTCGACCTCACAGAAGAACAACGCCTGCTGGTGGATAGCGCCCGCGCCTTCGCCCGCCACGAATTGATGCCCTTTGCCGCAGACTGGGACCGCAACCACCACTTCCCGCTGGAGGTGATACGGCGCGCTGCGGAACAGGGTTTCCTGGCGCTCTATATCGCTGAAGAAGATGGCGGTCTGGGCCTTTCCCGGCTCAGTGCCTCGCTGATCTTTGAACAGCTCGCGGCAGGCTGCGTAGCCACCACCGCCTACCTGACCATCCATAACATGGCCACCTGGATGCTCGCGTCCTTCGGTGATGCCGAGCTGAAGGCACGCTGGCTGCCAGGGCTGATCGGCGGCGAACTGCTCGCCTCGTACTGCCTGACGGAGCCGGACGCAGGCTCCGATGCAGCCAACCTGCGTACCCGCGCTCGCCGCGATGGCGACCACTATGTGCTGGACGGCAGCAAATGCTTCATTTCCGGCGCTGGCAGTACACAGGTGCTGATTGTCATGGCGCGCACCGGACAAGATGGCGCCAAGGGCATTTCGTGCTTCCTGGTGCCGGCCGATGCCGAAGGTATCCGCTACGGCCGCAACGAAGACAAGATGGGCTGGCGTGCCCAGCCCACCCGCACCATCACCTTCGAAGGCGTGCGCATTCCTGCCGCAAATCGCATAGGCCCGGAAGGCCAGGGCTTCGTCTATGCCATGAAAGGCCTGGACGGCGGTCGTCTGAATATCGCCAGCTGCTCACTCGGTGCCGCCCAGGCGGCACTGGAACAGAGCTTGCGCTACGTGGAGGAACGCAAGCAGTTCGGCAAGCCTCTGGCCGACTTCCAGGCATTGCAGTTCAAGCTGGCCGACATGCTCACGGCACTCACCGCCAGTCGGCAGATGGTGCGCCTGGCCGCCTACCGCCTGGACCAGCGTCACGCCGAGGCCAGCCTCTATTGCGCGATGGCCAAGCGCTTTGCCACCGACCAGTGCTTCGAGCTGTGCAACGAGGCCCTGCAACTGCATGGCGGCTACGGTTATCTGAACGACTATCCTCTGGAGCGCTGGGTACGGGATACCCGGGTGCACCAGATACTCGAAGGCACCAATGAGATCATGCGCGTCATTGTGGCGCGCCGTTTACTGGAACAAGGCGGAGCCATCGACCGCCTGCTGTAAGGAGATGCACATGTCTACTGCCGTTGAACCCTACCAGCCCGGAATCTTCGACCTGACCCACAAGTTGACGGTGGAAAAACACGGCCACACCGCACTCATTACCATCAACCATCCGCCGGCCAATACCTGGGATCGTGAGTCGCTGATCGGTCTCAAGCAACTGATCACGCACCTCAACCACGACGACCAGATCTACGCGCTGGTGGTAACCGGCCAGGGGCCGAAGTTCTTCAGTGCCGGGGCAGACCTCAATCTCTTCGCCGATGGCGACAAGGCCCGTGCCCGCGAAATGGCCCGACGCTTCGGCGAGGCGTTCGAAGCCCTGCGGGATTTTCGTGGCGTGTCCATCGCTGCAATCAACGGCTATGCCATGGGTGGCGGCCTGGAATGTGCCTTGGCCTGCGATATCCGCATTGCCGAACGCCAGGCGCAGATGGCGTTGCCGGAGGCCGCTGTTGGCCTGCTGCCTTGCGCGGGCGGCACCCAGGCGCTGTCCTGGACGGTGGGTGAAGGCTGGGCCAAGCGCATGATCCTCTGCGGCGAGCGCGTGGATGCCGAAACCGCCCTGCGCATCGGCCTGGTGGAGCAGGTCGTGGACAGCGGCGAAGCCCGTGGCACTGCCTTGCTGCTCGCCGCCAAGGTGGCGCGCCAGAGCCCTGTCGCGGTACGCACCATCAAGCCGCTGATCCAGGGCGCGCGGGAGCGTGGGCCGAACAGCTGGCTGTCGGAAGAACGCGAGCGCTTCGTCGACCTGTTCGATGCCGAGGACACCCGCGAAGGCGTCAACGCCTTCCTGGAAAAGCGCGACCCGCACTGGCGCAATAAATGACCTCGAGCCCGACGAGAACGATCATGAATGTGAGTTTCGAAGAACGCAGCGGCCTCCACGGTGCACGCATCGGCATCGCCAGCCTGGACGCCGAAACCAGCCTCAACGCCCTTTCCCTGCCGATGATCGAGGCTCTGGACGCGAAACTGCGCGCCTGGGCCGATGACCCGGAAATCGTCTGCGTACTGCTCCGCGGCAACGGCCCCAAGGCGTTCTGCGCTGGTGGCGATGTCCGTAAGCTGGTGGATGCGTGCCGCGAGCATCCCGGCGTGGTGCCGCCACTGGCGGGCCGCTTCTTCTCTGATGAATACCGGCTCGACCATCGCATCCACACCTACCCCAAACCGCTGATCTGCTGGGCACACGGCCATGTGCTGGGCGGTGGCATGGGGCTGATGCAGGGTGCATCCATCCGCATCGTCACGCCCTCCAGTCGCCTGGGCATGCCGGAGATCAACATCGGTCTCTATCCCGATGTGGGCGGCAGTTGGTTCCTCGCCCGCCTGCCGGGCAAGCTCGGCCTGTTCCTCGGCCTCGGTGCCGGCACAATCAACGCCCGCGATGCCCTGGACCTCGACCTTGCCGACCGCTTCCTGCTGGAAGATCAGCAGGATGCCCTGGTTGCAGGGCTGATCCAGCTCAATTGGCGCGACCACCCCGAAGCCCAGCTCAACAGCCTGCTCAAGGCGCTGGAGCACGAAGCCCGCGGCCACCTGCCGGAGGCCCAGTGGCTGCCACGGCGCCAGCGTATCGACGAGCTGCTGGATGTGCCCGACCTGCCTGCTGCCTGGAAGGCCATTGCCGCTCTACAGCATGACAGCGACGTGCCACTGGCACGTGCCGCCAAGACCCTTGTTGGCGGCTGCCCGCTCACCGCACACCTGGTGTGGGAACAGATACGCCGGGCGAAGCACCTCTCCCTGGCTGAAGTGTTCCGCATGGAATACGCCATGAGCCTGAATTGCTGCCGTCATCCGGAGTTTCCCGAGGGGGTGCGTGCCCGACTCATCGACAAGGACAACGCCCCGCGCTGGCACTGGCCGGATGTGACGGCCATTCCCCGTGCCGTGATCGAGGCCCATTTCGAGCCGGTGTGGGAAGGCCGGCATCCGCTGGACGATCTCTGACAACTCGCCCGACGCCACACGCGTCGGGCCAAGGAGAAACACGATGAGCAAGATCGCCTTTATCGGACTTGGCCACATGGGCCTGCCCATGGCCCGCAACCTGCTCAAGGCTGGACACGAGCTAAGCGTCTACGACCTGGTTCAGGCCGCCGTCGACGAGCTGGCGGCCGAGGGCGCCAAGTCGGCCCGAGACGCTCGTGACGCGGTCAGCGACGCCCAAGTCGTCATCACGATGTTGCCGGCGAGCAAACATGTGGAAGGTCTGCTGCTGGGTAGCGGGGGGTTGCTGGAGTCCATTGCCCCCGGCAGCGTAGTGCTGGAATGCTCGACCATTGCCCCGGAATCCGCACGCAAGGTACACGCAGCCGCCAAGGCCAAGGGTATCGAACTGCTGGATGCTCCGGTGTCAGGAGGCACCGCAGGCGCCGCCGCTGGCACCCTGACGTTCATGGTGGGCGGCGAGGCGGCAACGCTGGAGAAAGCACGACCGGTGTTCCAGGCCATGGGCAAGAACATTTTTCACGCGGGTCCCGACGGCGCCGGCCAGGTGGCCAAAGTCTGCAACAACCAGCTGCTGGCAGTGCAGATGATCGGCACTGCGGAGTCCATGGCCCTGGGCGTGGCCAATGGCCTGGACCCGGCCGTGCTGGCCGAGATCATGCGCCAGAGTTCGGGCGGCAACTGGGTGCTTGAACGCTACAACCCCTGGCCGGGGGTGATGCCCAACGCGCCGGCGAGCAAGGACTACGATGGCGGCTTCATGGCCGAACTGATGGCCAAGGACCTTGGGCTGGCCCAGGAGACGGCACAGGTCAGCCTCTCCAGCACTCCGATGGGCGCTCTGGCGCTGCAGCTCTATCGCCTGCTGCTCAAGCAGGGCAAGGGCAAGAAGGACTTCTCGGTGGTGCAGAAGCTGTTCGCGGAGTGAGTCAGCGATACCTTCCTTGTAGGAGCGAATTCATTCGCGAACAAATTCGCTCCTACAGGTCGATCACCGCTCCCGCAACGCTTCGGCGCGGGCCTTGATGATGGGCTTGAGCAGATAACTCAGGATGCTCTTCTTACCGGTCATGATGTCGACCGAGGCCACCATGCCAGGGATGATCAACAGCGGGTTCTCTTCGCTTCCCAGATGGCTTTTCTGGGTGCGCAACTTGATCAGGTAGAAGCTGTTGCCTTCATCGTCGGTAATGGTGTCCGCGCCGATCTGCTCGAGGTCCGCAGTCAACCCACCGTAGATGGTGAAGTCATAGGCGGTGAACTTGACCATGGCGCTCTGCCCGGGGTGCAGGAAGGCGATGTCCTGCGGGCGGATGCGCGCTTCCACCAGCAGCGTGTCGTCCAGCGGGACGATTTCCACAAGGTCGCTGCCCGGCTGGATCACACCACCGATGGTGTTGACCAGCAACTGCTTGACGATACCCCGCACTGGCGACGTGACCAGCGTGCGCTTGACACGGTCCTCCAGGGCCTTGCCGGTGGCATTGGCCTTGTTCAGCTCGGTGCGTGCCTCGTTGAGCTGGGCCAGCGCCTCGCTGCGGAAGCGCGAGCGGGTCTCGGCGATCTTGCGCTCGGCTTCCTTGATCGCCGATTCCGCACGGGGAATGGCCAGGCTGGTAGCTTCCAGCTCGCCGCGATTCTCCACTTCGGCGCGGCGCAGGCGCAGGACCTCCACCTTGGAAATCGCCCCCTGGGCCACGAGTGGCTCGGAAATGGCGATTTCCTGACGCAGGAGCTGCAAGCTGTTGCGGTACTGGCCCTGCTTGGAGATGAACTCCTGCAGCTCCTGGCGGCGCTGCACCAGTTGCTCTTCGAGTCCGGCCACCTCCTCCTGCAGTTGCTGCTGGCGGCTGCGGTAAAGGGCGTCTTCACTGTTCGCCTGCTCGGGCGCGAGCTTACGCAGCTCTTCGGAAATCTGCAGCGGGCGGTCGTCCACCTCGGCGCTCAGGCGCTCCACCCGCAGCTGCATGGCGTTGCGGTCAGCTTCGGTTTCACCGACGTTGGACTCGAAGCGGGTCGGGTCCAGGCGCAGCAGCGGATCACCGACCTCCACCACCTGGCCCTCGTGAATGAACAGTTCGGAAACGATGCCGCCTTCCAGGTTCTGCACCTTCTGCAACTTGGAAGATGGAATCGCCTTGCCTTCGCCACGAGTGACCTCGTCCACCTGGGCGAAGTGCGCCCAGAGCAGCATGAACAGAGTGAAGCCGATGAGCGTCCAGATGGTCAGGCGCACCACGCGCGGCGCATCCTCCACCAGGGCTTTGTTGACCTCCGGCAGCGGCTGATCGGAAAGCGAATCGCCACCCTTGAAGTACTGGCGCAGTGCGCCGAAACCCTTATGCGACACTGATCTGCCCCTTCTTCAGTGCTTCCATGACCGCTTCCTTCGGGCCGTCGGCGATGACCCGGCCACGGTCGATGATCAACAGACGGTCCACCAGCGAAAGCATCGAGGCACGGTGCGTGACCAGCAGCAGGGTCTTGTTGGCGATTACCGCGGATAGACGTTCCTTGAGACGTTCTTCGCCAGGGTTGTCCATGGAGCTGGTTGGTTCGTCGAGCAGCAGGATTGGCGGATCCAGCAGCAGTGCGCGGGACAGGGCGACGTTCTGCCGCTGGCCGCCGGAGAGGTTCTGACCACGCTCGCCGACCTGCAACTCATAGCCCTGCGGGTGCATCCGGGCGAACTCGTGCACGCCGGACAACTCGGCTGCCTGCAATACCAGCTCGTCTTCCACATAGCGGGCGCCGGACATGAGGTTGTCGCGCAGGGTGCCGCTGAACAGCTGGATGTCCTGGGGTACATAGCCGACGTTGTGGCGCAGCTCGCTGACGTCCAGCTGGCGGATGTCGGTGCCGTCCACCAGCAGGCTGCCCGAGTCGGCCTGGTAGAGGC
Organism: Pseudomonas sp. JS3066; assembly: GCF_036328175.1. Classification (NCBI taxonomy): domain Bacteria; kingdom Pseudomonadati; phylum Pseudomonadota; class Gammaproteobacteria; order Pseudomonadales; family Pseudomonadaceae; genus Pseudomonas; species Pseudomonas sp. JS3066. The sequence continues at coordinate 981,896 of NZ_CP143312.1, read as the reverse complement.
CTACAATCAACTTGGCCAGGGAACTCTTGCCCGAGCCGCTGCGGCCAATGATGCCGATCTTCTCCCCCGGGCGGATGATCAGGTTGACCTCGCTGAGCGCAGGCGTCTGCTGATGCGGGTAGGTGAAGTTGATCTGCCGCAGTTCGAGGCTGCCCTGCAGCTTTGAACGTACCAGCGGCTGTTCGCTTTCCTGGCGTTCCTGGGGCAGGTCCATCATCTGGTCCACGGACTTCATGGTCAGGCGTGCCTGCTGGTAGCGGGTCAGCAGGCCGGAAAGCTGGGTCAGCGGACCGAGGGCACGGCCGTTGAGCATGTAGCACGCGATCAGGCCGCCCATGCTGAGGTCGCCGGCCATGATCAGGTAGACGCCGGCGACGATCATCACCACGCCCGCCAGCTGCTGGATCATCAGCGTCAGGTTCATCGCCAGGCTGGAGAGCATCTTCACCCGTAGCTCGAGGCGGCCCAGGGTGCCGATGGTCTGTTCCCAGAGGTACTGGCGGTCGCTTTCAGCGTTGTTGACCTTCACCGCATCGAGGCCGGCGAGGGTTTCGATCAGGCTCGACTGGCGCTCGGCGGCCAGCGCCATGGTGCGATCCATGGTCGCCACCAGCGGCTTCTGCAACAGCCAGCTGATAGCCATGGCGAGCGGGAACGCCAGGATCGGCACCCACACCAGGTGACCGCCGAGCAAGCCGATCACCAGCAGGATCAACAGGGTAAACGGCAGGTCGATGACACTGGTCATCGTCAGTGAGGCCAGGAAGTCCCGAAGCGTCTGGAACTCGTGGATGTTCTGGGCGAAGCTGCCGACCCGCGCCGGTCGGTACTTCATCGCCATACCGACGATGCGCTCGAACAGGGTCGCGGAAATGATCAGGTCGGTCTTCTTCCCGGCCAGATCCAGGCACAGGCCGCGCATGGTCTTGAGCAAAAGGTCGAACAGGTAGGCGCCGGAGATACCGACGGCCAGCACCCAAAGGGTGGCGACGGCCTGGTTGGGCACCACGCGGTCATAGACGTTCATCACGAAGAGCGGAGCGCCAAGGCCGATCAGGTTGATCAGCAGGCTGGCGGCAACCGCATCGGTGTAGAGCCAGCGCGAGCGCTTGAGAGTGTCGCGGAACCAGGATTTGGTGCGCGGGATGAGGCTGCCCTGGTTGAGGTCGTACTTGTGCTGCGGCTGGGCAAAGAACACCTGGCCGCTGTAGTCCTCCTGCAGCAGCTCGCGAGTGACCTTCACCTCGCCACCGTCGCTCTCGCTGAGCAGCAGGCGTGCACTGCCGTCGTCGTCCCAACCGAGCATCACCGCGCAACGGCCTTCCTTGAGCAGCAGCAAGGCCGGCATGGCGATCTTCGGAATCTGCTCCAGACGACGCTGCAGCAAGCGGCCCTGCAGGCCGACGCGGGCTGCGGCGCGAGGCAGCAGCTCGGCGGTCAGGCGTTGCTTGGGCAGCGGCAGGCCGCTGGTGAGCATGGCCCGATTGGCAGGTTTTCTGTGCAGGACACAAAGGGACAGCAACGAGTCGAGCAAAGGATCGTCATGCTGACCGCGGGGATCGGTATTGATGTGAACTCGACTGACTTCTGGATCCACGCCTGGATTCTCTGCTCTGGGTTCTACGGGTATCAGGTCCCAGGCCGGATGCCGGCGGCGCAGGAGGGAGGTGAACTCCCCGCTGCGCCATGCGGATCCGAATCAGGTACCTAGTTCAGGCCGGGGAGCGTTGCTTCTGGCTTGAGTTCGGTCTGCACGACCGTGGCCATAGGTGCCACCACTCCCTGGCTCTTCAGCAACTCGCCTATGGTCGCCTTGATGCGGTACTGAGTAAACAGCTCGGTGTAACGCAGGTCCACCAGGCGACGCGAGGCGGTGAACAGCTCGTTTTCGCTGTCCAGGAGGTCGAGCAGGGTACGTTCGCCGATGCTGAATTGCTGCTGGTAGGACTCACGCACACGGGTGCTGTAGTCGACGTATTGCTGGGCGATCGGCAGTTGCTCGCGAGCATTGCCGAGAGCGTTCCAGGACAGGCCCAGCTCTTCGTTCAACACGCGCAGGGCGTTGTTGCGGATATCCAGCGCTTCGTTGACCTGATAGGCCTTGGACTCCAGGTCCGCTTTGTTGCTACCGCCAGCGAACAGGTTGTAACGCATGCGCAACATCGCCTGCCACTCGTTGACGTGGCCGTTCTCACCGTCCAGATCATTGTCCGCTCCGCGGGACAATTCCGCGTCGAAGCGCGGGTAGAAGAAGGACTTGGCGGCATCGTACTGTTTCTCGGCAGCAGCGACGTCGGACTCGGCGGAACGCAGGATCGGGCTATTGGCCAGCAGGGTCTGGCGGGCGCCCTCGAGGGATTCCGGCAATTGCCCCGGCAGGCCGGCCGGCTCGCTCAGGTCCACCGGGTCCATGCCCACGACGCTGTAGTAGTTGGTGCGGGCGTCGCTGAGGTTGGTCTGCTCTGTGATCAGGTTGTTACGGGCTTGGGCCAGACGTGCTTCCGCCTGGTCCTGGTCGGCCAGACGCCCTACCCCGCGCTCGCTGCGCAGGCTGATCTGATCGAAGATTCTCTCGTGGCTGCGCAGGTTGGCCTGGGCCAGTCGCACCATTTCTTCACGGCGCAGCACATCTATGTAGACCTGGGCCACGTCCAGCGCGGTGCGCTCGGAGGTCCCGAGCAGCGAGTAGGCACGGGAATTCACGGTGGCCTGCTGGCGGCCGACTTCGTTCTGCGTGGCAAAGCCGTCGAACACCATTTGTTGCAGGCGCAGGCTGGACTCACCACGGGTCATGGTCTTCCAGTGGTCGTTTCCAGTGGCGCGGGTCGTGGTGTTGTCGGTGCTTTCGCGACCATAGCCGCCCAGCAGGTCGACGGACGGTAGGTAGCCGCCCTTGGCCGCCTTCAGTTGTTTGTCAGCCGAAAGACGACTGTTGACCCCTGCCTGGATTTCCGGATGCACATCCATGGCACGCTGCATGGCTTCAGAAAGGCTCTGTGCTTGTACGGGAAGGCTCGCCGCCAGGGCAAATGGGAGGAAGGTGGAGAGTCTCAGACGCATGTTCTTGGCATCCTTTTCGTTGAATTGGAGGTCCTGAAACTTCACCGGAGCTTGCTTCCTGCCCAGGCCAGGTTTCGTGAATCACATCACATCAGAAGCTGCCAGATGAGGAAGCAAATATCAAAGTGACAGCATGGAATTGATTGTTTAGGATGGAAGTCAATTGGTCAATACTTTGGCATATATGCAATAGCCAATTGTAATAAGCCAATATATTGGCGCCACCTTTTCGCCATGCATTAAATATAGATAGGGAATGTCAGTCCTGCGCAAAGTCCTCGTTATTCGACTCCAGTGACGACAAGCCAGCTGAAAGCCAATTCAGGAGAGTCACCCCATGAGCAGTGTTATTGCGATCGTCAAAAGCATTGTTGGCCAGGTTTTCGCAATGTCCCCGGAAGGGTTCCAGCGCCTGCTCGTAGAAGGTGACCGCCTATTCAAGGGTGACCAGTTACAGACGGGCATCGAGGGGATGGTGACTCTCGAGCTCACTGACGGCCGCACCGTCGATCTGGGCCGCGACACGCAATGGAGCGAGTCCGACGCCGTCGCCAGCGTCGAAACACAGCCTGCCCAGGCTGCTTCCCCGACGCCCGCCGATGACGTTGCGCAACTGCAGAAGGCCATCGAGGCGGGTGTCGACCCGACCAAGGAACTCGAAGCCACCGCGGCCGGCCCGGGCGCTGGTGGCGCTGGCGGTGGTGCCGCTGGTGGCGGCCACAGTTTCGTGATGCTGGATGCGACGGCCGACCGCGTCGACCCGACCATTGGCTTCTCCACGGGAATCGAGCCACTGGCCGGAGAAGTGCTGGCGGAAGAGGACAACACACCGACTGTAGATGCCACGCTTCCGTCGAATGACGGCCAACAGCCCACCCCTGAACTGCCGGACAGCCCCAACGCGTCCCCGCAAGGCCAGGACGCCAGCCTGACCACCGACGAAGACACCCCAGTGAAGGGGCAACTGGGCGCCACCGACCCCGACGGCGACCCGCTCACCTACACGCCCGGCGACGTTCCGCGCAACGGCACCGTTGTGATCAACCCGGACGGTTCCTACACCTACACGCCCAACCCGAACTTCAACGGCACCGATACCTTCACCGTAATTGTCGATGACGGCAAAGGCGGCACCGACACAATCGTCGTCACTATCGGCGTGAATCCGGTGAACGACGCCCCCGTTGCAGCCAACGATGGCCCGACCGCGGTGACCGAGGACACTCCGGCCACCGGCAATGTCCTGACCAACGATCGCGATACCGACGGCGATAATCTGACCGTCACCCAGTTCACCGTGGCTGGGACCACTTACTCAGCCGGCCAAACCGCCACCCTCAGTGGCGTTGGCACCCTGGTGATCAATGCCAATGGCACGTACACCTTTACCCCGGCGACGAACTACAACGGCCCGGTGCCGACCGCGACCTACACCGTCACCGACGGTACCGCCACCGATACCGGCGAACTGAGCTTCGCCGACGTCACCCCGGTGAATGACGCCTCGGTCCTTGTCGCCGATAGCAACACCGTGGCCGAAGACAGCCCGGCCACCGGCAATGTGCTGAGCAACGACAGCGATGTGGATAACGTCCTGACTGTCGCCAGTTTCAGCGTGGCGGGTATCAACGGCAGCTTCAGCGCCGGCCAGACTGCGGCCATCAATGGCATCGGCAGCCTGGTGATCAATGCCGACGGCACCTACACCTTCACGCCGAATGCCAACTGGAACGGCGCGGTACCGCAGGTCAGCTACACCACCAACACCGGCAGCAGCTCGACACTGAACATCAGCGTCACGCCGGTGAACGATGCTCCGGTCGCCACTAACGATGGCCCCGTCCCGGTCACCGAGGACACCCCGGCCATCGGCAATGTGCTGACCAACGACAGCGATGTGGAAGGCGATACCCTCACCGTCACCCAATTCACCGTGGGCGGGACCACCTACACCGCCGGCCAGACCGCCACCCTCAGCGGCGCTGGCACCCTGGTGATCAACAGTGACGGCAGCTTCACCTTCACTCCGACACCGAACTACAACGGCCCGGTGCCGACCGCGACCTATACCGTCACCGACGGTACCGCCACCGATACCGCTGAGCTGAGCTTCGGCAACGTCAGCCCGGTCAATGACGCACCGGTCGCCAGCAATGACGGCCCGATTGCCGTGACCGAAGACACCCCGGCCACCGGCAACGTGCTGACCAATGACAGCGACGCCGACGGCGATACCCTGACAGTTACCGGCTTCAGCTTCGGCGGTGCCAGTTACCTGGCCGGCCAGACCGCGACCATCAATGGCGTCGGCACCCTGGTCATCAATGCCAACGGCAGCTTCACCTTTACTCCGTCGCAGAACTACAACGGCCCGGTGCCGACCGCGACCTATACCGTCACCGACGGCACGGCCACTGATACCGCCGAGCTGAGCTTCGGCAACGTCAGCCCGGTGAACAACGCACCGCTCGCCAGCAACGACGGCCCGGTCCCGGTCATCGAGGACCTCGCGGCGGTTGGCAATGTCCTGACCAACGACAGCGACGTCGACAACGACACCCTGACCGTCACTCAGTTCGAAGTGAGCGGCAGCACGTATCTGGCCGGCCAGACTGCCACCCTCGCGGGCGTCGGCACCCTGGTGATCAACGCCAACGGCAGCTTCACCTTCACCCCGGCGCCGAACTACAACGGCCCGGTGCCGACCGCGACCTATACCGTCACCGACGGCACTGCCACCGATACCGCCGAGCTGAGCTTCGGCAACGTCATCCCGGTCGACGACGCGTCGGTCCTGGTCGCCGACAGCAACACCGTGGCCGAAGACAACCCGGCCACTGGCAACGTTCTGGGTAACGACAGCGATGTGGATAACACCCTCACCGTCGCCACCTTCAGCATCAATGGCGTGCCCGGCACCTTCACCGCAGGCTCCAGCGCCGTCATCGCCGGTGTCGGCACCCTGACCATCGCCGCTAGCGGCAACTACACCTTCACCCCGGTGCAGAACTGGAACGGTGCGGTGCCGGAAGTCAGCTACACCACCAATACCGGCAGCAGCTCGACGCTGAACATCAGCGTCACGCCTGTGAACGACGCGCCGGAAACCAACGCCGCCAGCGGCTCGGGCAATGAAGACAGCCCGATCACCGTCAACCTCAGCGGCTCGGATATCGATGGCAGTGTCGACCACTTCGTCATCAAGACCCTGCCCACCGACGGCACCCTGATGTTCGACGGCGTGCCGTTGGTGATCGGTTCGGTCGTGCCAGCCAACGCCAATGGCGCCAGTGTCACCTTCGTGCCCAACGCCAACTGGAACGGCACCACCACCTTCCAGTATGCCTCCGTGGATAACGACGGTCTGGAAGACGCCACTCCGGCCACCGGCACCATTACGGTCAATGTGGTGGACGATGCTTCCGTCCTGGTTGCCGATACCAACACCGTGGCCGAAGACAACCCGGCCACTGGCAACGTGCTGAACAACGACAGCGATGTGGATAACACCCTTACCGTCGCCAGCTTCAGCGTGGCTGGCATCACTGGCAGCTTCACTGCCGGCCAGACCGCCATCATTGCCAACGTGGGTACCTTCACCCTCGGCAGCAACGGTGACTACACCTTCACCCCGGCTGCCAACTGGAACGGTGAAGTACCGCAGGTGACCTACACCACCAACACCGGCAGCAGCGCCACGCTAAGCATCAGCGTCACTCCGGCGAACGATGCACCGCTGGCCAGCAACGACGGCCCGGTTCCAGTGATTGAGGACCTCCCGGCAGTCGGCAACGTCCTGACCAACGACAGCGATGTCGACGGTGACAGCCTCACTGTCACCCAGTTCGAAGTGGGCGGCGCCACCTACACCGCTGGGCAGACCGCCACCCTCACCGGTGTCGGCACCCTGGTGATCAATGCCAATGGCAGCTTCACCTTCACCCCGGCGCCGAACTACAACGGCCCGGTGCCGACCGCGACCTATACCGTCACCGACGGCACTGCCACCGATACCGCCGAGCTGAGCTTCGGCAACGTCATCCCGGTCGACGACGCGTCGGTCCTGGTCGCCGACAGCAACACCGTGGCCGAAGACAACCCGGCCACCGGCAATGTGCTGAACAACGACAGCGATGTGGATAACACCCTCACCGTCGCCACCTTCAGCATCAATGGCGTGCCCGGCACCTTCACCGCGGGCTCCAGCGCCGTCATCGCCGGTGTCGGCACCCTGACCATCGCCGCTAGCGGCAACTACACCTTCACCCCGGTGCAGAACTGGAACGGTGCGGTGCCGGAAGTCAGCTACACCACCAATACCGGCAGCAGCTCGACGCTGAACATCAGCGTCACGCCTGTGAACGACGCGCCGGAAACCAACGCCGCCAGCGGCTCGGGCAATGAAGACAGCCCGATCACCGTCAACCTCAGCGGCTCGGATATCGATGGCAGTGTCGACCACTTCGTCATCAAGACCCTGCCCACCGACGGCACCCTGATGTTCGACGGCGTGCCGTTGGTGATCGGTTCGGTCGTGCTAGCCAACGCCAATGGCGCCAGTGTCACCTTCGTGCCCAACGCCAACTGGAACGGCACCACCACCTTCCAGTACGCCTCCGTGGATAACGACGGCCTGGAAGACGCCACTCCGGCCACCGGCACCATTACGGTCGATTCGGTCAACGATGCGCCGGAATCCAACGCGGCAATCGGATCGGGCAACGAAGACAGTCCGATCACAGTCACCCTCAGCGGTTCGGATATCGACGGCAATGTCGGTCACTTCGTCATCAAGACCTTGCCCACCGACGGCACCCTGATGCTCAACGGTGTCGCCCTGGGCCTTGGTGCAATCGTTCCGGCCACTGGCAACGGCGCCAGCCTCACCTTCGTCCCCAACGCCAACTGGAACGGCACCACCACCTTCCAGTACGCCTCCGTGGATAACGACGGCCTGGAAGACGCCACTCCGGCCACCGGCACCATCACGGTCAATGTGGTGGACGATGCTTCCGTCCTGGCTGCCGATACCAACACCGTGACCGAAGACAACCCGGCTACCGGCAACGTGCTGGGTAACGACAGCGATGTGGATAACACCCTTACCGTTGCCAGCTTCAGCATCAATGGCGTACCCGGCACCTTCACCGCAGGCTCCAGCGCCGTCATCGCCGGCGTCGGCACCCTGACCATCGCCGCTAACGGCAATTACACCTTCACCCCGGTCGCCAACTGGAACGGTGACGTCCCGCAAGTCACCTACACCACCAACACCGGCAGCAGTTCGACGCTGGATATCACCGTCACCCCAGAAAACGACGCACCGCTGGCGGCCAACGACGGCCCGATTGCGATCACCGAAGACACGCCGGCCATCGGCAATGTCCTGACCAACGACAGCGATATCGATGGCGACAGCCTGACCGTCACTCAGTTCGAAGTCGGTGGCAGCACTTATCTGGCCGGCCAGACTGCCACCCTCACGGGCGTTGGCACCCTGGTGATCAACGCCAATGGCAGCTTCACCTTCACCCCGGCATCGAACTACAACGGCCCGGTACCGACGGCGACCTACACCCTCTCGGACGGCAACCTCACCGACACCGCCGAGCTGAGCTTCGGCAACGTATCGCCAGTCAACGACGCGCCAGAAACCAACGCGGCAGCCGGCTCGGGCAACGAAGACAGCCCGATCACCGTCACCCTCAGCGGTTCGGATATCGACGGTAACGTCGCTCACTTCGTCGTCAAGACCCTGCCCGCCGAAGGCACCCTGATGCTCAACGGTGTTGCCCTCGGCCTTGGCGCAATCGTTCCGGCCACTGGCAACGGCGCCAGCCTCACCTTCGTCCCCAACGCGAACTGGAATGGCACCACCACCTTCCAGTACGCCTCTGTGGATAACGACGGCCTGGAAGACGCCACTCCAGCCACCGGCACCATTACGGTCAATGCGGTCAACGATGCGCCAATCGCCGTCAATGACGGCCCGATCGCGATCACCGAAGACACCCCGGTCAACGGCAATGTGCTGACCAACGACAGCGATCCGGAAGGCAATGCCCTGACCGTCACCGGCTTCAGCTTCGGCGGTAGCAGCTATCTGGCCGGAGAGACCGCCACCATCAATGGTGTCGGCAGCCTGGTCATCAACAGCGACGGCAGCTTCACCTTCACCCCCGCCCTGGACTACACCGGCGCGGTGCCGAGTGCCACCTACACCCTCTCCGATGGAAGCCTCACCGATACCGCGGAGCTCAGTTTCTCCATCGTCAATCCCGAAAACGACGCACCCATCGCTGCTGATGACGGTCCGATTGCGGTCACCGAAGACACTCCAGTCAATGGCAATGTCCTGACCAATGACACGGACACTGATGGCGATGCCCTGACTGTTACCCAGTTCGTGGTCAACGGCACCACCTACCAGGCCGGCGATACCGCCACCATCACCAACGTCGGCACGCTGGTGATCAATGCCAATGGTTCGTATACCTTCACCCCGGCGCAGAACTACAACGGCCCGGTGCCCAGTGCGACCTACACCGTCAGCGACGGCAGCCTCACCGACACCGCCGAGCTGAGCTTCGGCAACGTATCGCCGGCCAACGACGCGCCAGAAACCAACGCGGCAGCCGGCTCGGGCAACGAAGACAGCCCGATCACCGTCACCCTCAGCGGTTCGGATATCGACGGTAACGTCGCTCACTTCGTCGTCAAGACCCTGCCCGCCGACGGCACCCTGATGCTCAACGGTGTTGCCCTCGGCCTTGGCGCAATCGTTCCGGCCACTGGCAACGGCGCCAGCCTCACCTTCGTCCCCAACGCGAACTGGAATGGCACCACCACCTTCCAGTACGCCTCTGTGGATAACGACGGCCTGGAAGACGCCACTCCAGCCACCGGCACCATTACGGTCAATGCGGTCAACGATGCGCCAATCGCCGTCAATGACGGCCCAATCGCGATCACCGAAGACACCCCGGTCAACGGCAATGTGCTGACCAACGACAGCGATCCGGAAGGCAATGCCCTGACCGTCACCGGCTTCAGCTTCGGCGGTAGCAGCTATCTGGCAGGCGAGACCGCCACCATCAGCGGTGTCGGCAGCCTGGTGATCAACAGCGACGGTAGCTTCACCTTCACCCCGGCGCTGAACTACAACGGCCCGGTACCGACGGCGACCTACACCCTCTCGGACGGCAATCTCACCGACACCGCCGAACTGAGCTTCGCCGACGTCACCCCGGTGGACGATGCCTCCGTCCTGGTCGCCGATACCAACACCGTGGCCGAGGACAACCCGGCCACTGGCAACGTCCTGGGTAACGACAGCGATGTGGACAACGTCCTCACCGTCGCCAGCTTCAGCATCAATGGCGTGCCCGGCACCTTCACCGCGGGCTCCAGCGCCGTCATCGCCGGCGTCGGCACCCTGACCATCGCCGCTAACGGCAACTACACCTTCACCCCGGTCGCCAACTGGAACGGTGACATCCCGCAAATCGCCTACACCACCAACACCGGCAGCAGCTCGACGCTGGACATCACCGTCACGCCTGTGAACGACGCGCCTATCGCCTCCAACGATGGCCCGATTGCGGTCACCGAGGACACGCCGGCCATCGGCAACGTCCTGACCAATGACAGCGATATCGATGGCGACAGCCTGACCGTCACTCAATTCGAAGTCGGTGGCAGCACTTATCTGGCCGGCCAGACTGCCACCCTCACGGGCGTCGGCACCCTGGTGATCAACGCCAATGGCAGCTTCACCTTCACCCCGGCGCTGAACTACAACGGCCCGGTACCGACGGCGACCTATACCGTCACCGACGGCACTGCCACCGACACCGCCGAGCTGAGCTTCGGCAACGTCATTCCGGTGAACGACGCCTCGGTCCTGACGCCCGACACCAACAGCGTGGCCGAAGACAACCCCGCCACCGGCAATGTGCTGAGCAACGACAGCGACGTGGATAACGTCCTGACTGTCGCCAGCTTCACCGTGACCGGTGTTACTGGCAGCTTCAACGCCGGCCAGACCGCCACCATCGCCAACGTCGGTACCTTCACCCTCGGCAGCAATGGTGACTACACCTTCACCCCGGTCGCCAACTGGAACGGTGACATCCCGCAAATCGCCTACACCACCAACACCGGCAGCAGCTCCACGCTGGATATCACCGTCACCCCGGAGAATGACGCACCTGTCGCCTCCAACGACGGTCCGATCGCGGTAACCGAGGACACCCCGGCCACCGGCAATGTCCTGACCAACGACAGTGATATCGACAACGACACCCTGACCGTCACCCAGTTCGAAGTGGGCGGTACCACCTACACCGCTGGCCAGACTGCCTCCCTCTCGGGTGTCGGCACCCTGGTGATCAACGCCAACGGCAGCTTCACCTTCACCCCGGCACTGAACTACAACGGCCCGGTACCGACCGCGACCTATACCGTCTCCGACGGCAACCTCACCGATACCGCCGAACTGAGCTTCGCCGACGTCATTCCGGTGAACGATGCTTCCGTCCTGGTGGCGGATACCAACAGCGTCGCCGAGGACAACCCCGCCACCGGCAACGTGCTGGGCAACGACAGCGATGTGGATAACACCCTCACCGTTGCCAGCTTCACCATCAATGGCGTCCCCGGCAGCTTCACCGCCGGTTCCAGCGCGGTGATCGCCGGTGTCGGCACGCTGAGCATTGCCGCTAACGGCAACTACACCTTTACCCCGGTGCAGAACTGGAACGGCGACGTCCCGCAGGTCACCTACACCACCAACACCGGCAGCAACTCCACTCTGGATATCACCGTTACCCCGGTGGACGATGCGTCCGTCCTGGTGGCGGATACCAATAGCGTCGCCGAAGACAACCAGGCCACCGGCAATGTGCTGGGCAACGACAGCGATGTGGATAACACGCTCACCGTTGCCAGCTTCAGCGTGGCCGGCATTACCGGCAGCTTCACCGCCGGCCAGACCGCGACCATCGCCAACGTGGGTACCTTCACCCTCGGCAGCAATGGTGATTACACCTTTACCCCGGCCGCGAACTGGAACGGCACGGTGCCGCAGGTCACCTATGTCACCAACACCGGCAGCGATTCGACGCTGGACATCACTGTCACGCCGGAAAATGACGCGCCTGTCGCCTCCAACGACGGTCCGATCGCGGTAACCGAGGACACCCCGGCCACCGGCAATGTCCTGACCAACGACAGTGATATCGACAACGACACCCTGACCGTCACCCAGTTCGAAGTGGGCGGTACCACCTACACCGCTGGCCAGACTGCCTCCCTCTCGGGTGTCGGCACCCTGGTGATCAACGCCAACGGCAGCTTCACCTTCACCCCGGCCCCGAACTACAACGGCCCGGTACCGACGGCGACCTATACCGTCACCGACGGCACTGCCACCGACACCGCCGAGCTGAGCTTCGGCAACGTCATTCCGGTGAACGACGCCTCGGTCCTGACGCCCGACACCAACAGCGTGGCCGAGGACAACCCCGCCACCGGCAATGTGCTGAGCAACGACAGCGACGTGGATAACGTCCTGACTGTCGCCAGCTTCACCGTGACCGGTGTTACTGGCAGCTTCAACGCCGGCCAGACCGCCACCATCGCCAACGTCGGTACCTTCACCCTCGGCAGCAATGGTGATTACACCTTCACCCCGGCGCAGAACTGGAACGGTGACGTCCCGCAGGTCACCTACACCACCAACACCGGCAGCGATTCGACGCTGGACATCACCGTGACGCCGGTCAACGACGCGCCGCAAACCAATGCAGCCGCGGGCTCGGGCAACGAAGACAACCCGATCACCGTCAACCTCAGCGGTTCGGACATCGATGGCAGTGTCGACCACTTTGTCATCAAGACACTGCCCACTGACGGCACCCTGATGCTCAACGGTGTCGTCCTTGGCCTTGGTGCAATCGTTCCGGCCACCGGCAACGGTGCCAGCCTCACGTTCGTGCCGAATAACAATTGGAATGGCAGCAACACCTTCCAGTACGCCTCGGTGGATAACCAAGGCCTGGAAGATGCCACGCCAGCCACCGGCACCATCACGGTCAATGCGGTGGACGATGCTTCCGCGCTGGTTGCCGATAGCAATACTGTGGCCGAAGACAACCCGGCGACCGGCAACGTGCTGGGCAACGACAGCGATGTGGATAACACACTCACCGTTGCCAGCTTCACCATCAATGGCGTGCCTGGCAGCTTCACCGCCGGTTCCAGCGCGGTGATCGCCGGTGTCGGCACCCTGAGCATTGCGGCGAACGGCAACTACACCTTCACCCCGGTGCAGAACTGGAACGGCGACGTCCCGCAGGTCACCTACACCACCAATACCGGTAGCAGCTCCACGCTGGATATCACCGTCACCCCGGAGAATGACGCGCCTGTCGCCTCCAACGACGGTCCGATCGCGGTAACCGAGGACACCCCGGCCACCGGCAATGTCCTGACCAACGACAGCGATATCGACAACGACACCCTGACAGTCACCCAGTTCGAGGTCGGGGGCAGTACCTACCTGGCTGGCCAGACTGCCACTCTTACCGGTGTCGGCACCTTGGTGATCAACGCCAACGGCAGCTTCACCTTCACCCCGGCACTGAACTACAACGGCCCGGTACCGACCGCGACCTATACCGTCACCGACGGTACCGCCACCGATACCGCCGAACTGAGCTTCGGCAACGTCATTCCGGTGAACGACGCCTCGGTCCTGACGCCCGACACCAACAGCGTGGCCGAAGACAACCCGGCCACCGGCAACGTGCTGGGTAACGACAGCGATGTGGACAACGTCCTGACTGTCGCCAGCTTCAGCGTCGCGGGCGTCACCGGCAGCTTCACTGCTGGCCAGTCCGCCATCATCGTCAACGTCGGTACCTTCACCCTTGGCAGCAACGGTGACTACATCTTCACCCCGGCGCAGAACTGGAACGGTTCGGTGCCGCAGCTTACCTACGTCACCAATACCGGCAGCAGCTCGACTCTGGATATCACCGTGACGCCGGTGGACGACGCGTCGGTCATGGTGCCCGACACCAACACCGTGGCCGAGGACAATCCGGCCACCGGCAACGTGCTGGGTAATGACAGCGATGTGGACAACACCCTCACTGTCGCCAGCTTCAGCGTCGCGGGCGTCACCGGCAGCTTCACCGCTGGCCAGTCCGCCACCATCGCCAACGTGGGCACCTTCACCCTTGGCAGCAACGGTGACTACACCTTCACCCCGGCGCAGAACTGGAACGGCTCGGTACCGCAGGTCACCTACGTCACCAATACCGGCAGCAGCTCCACGCTGGATATCACCGTGACTCCGGTAAACGACGCGCCAGAAACCAACGCCGCCAGTGCGACTGGCAATGAAGACACCGTCATTGCCGTCAACCTCAGTGGTTCGGACGTCGACGGCACCGTCGCCAGCTTCAAGCTGACCTCGCTGCCGGCCAATGGCACCTTCTACAGCGATGCCGCCGCCACCAACCCGCTGACCCTCGCCAGCGTCATCGCGGCCACAGGCAACGGCGCAACCATCTACTTCAAGCCCAACGCAGACTGGAGCGGCACCAACACCTTCCAGTACACGGCCACCGACAACAGCGGCCTGGCAGATGCCACTCCGGCCACCGGTACCATCACCGTCAACCCGGTTAACGACGCACCGGAAACCGGCACTTCCAGTACCACTGGCAATGAAGATAGCCTGATTGCCATCAGCCTGAGCGGCTCGGACATCGAAGGTACGATCGCCAGCTTCAAGATCACCTCGCTGCCGCAGCACGGGACCTTCTACAGCGATGCAGCCGGCACCATCGCCATTACGGCGGCCAGCGTCATCGCGGCTGTGAGCAATGGCGCGACCATCTACTTCCGTCCGGACAGCAACTGGAACGGCAACACCAACTTCCAGTACAGCGCTGTGGACAACGCTGGCCTGCAGGACGCAACGCCGGCCCAGGGCACCATCACGGTCAACCCGGTCAACGATGCGCCAACCTCGGCCAACGCTTCGGCCAGCGTCAACGCGGGCAACACCTACACCTTCAAGGTGGCGGACTTCAGCTTCAGCGACAGCATCGATGCCGCGACCGGGCAGACCCACACGCTGCAGAACGTGATCATCAAGGCGCTGCCGGCCGGCGGCACGCTGCTGCTCAACGGTGTGGCCATCGGCGCCAACACATCGGTGAGTGCCAGCGATATCGCCCAGGGCAAACTGACCTACCAGCCAGGCGCTACGGGCAACCTGACGAGCTTCCAGTTCACCGTGCAGGACAGCGGCGGTACCACCAACGGCGGTGTGAACACTTCCGGCCAATACGACTTCAACATCAACATTGGTCGAGTCGAAGTGCCCACCAATCCGAACGGTGACAACGACATCGTCGGTGGTGGCGGCGATGACGTGATCCTCGGCGACGTCGGTGGCACCCTGACCACGACCCAGCCGGGCACCAACTACAACGTCGCGCTGATCGTCGATACCTCCGGCAGCATGGCCTACAGCCTGCAGGGACAAAGCGGTGTCAGCTACAACGATTCCCGGATGAAGCTGGTCAAGGATGCCCTCCTGAACCTGGCCAACCAACTGAAGAACCACGATGGGGATATCAACATCACCCTGATCGGTTTCGCCGGTTCAGCCTCTACCAAAGTCAGCATCACGGATCTCAGTGATAGCAACATCGAGCAACTGCTATCGGCAATCGGTCGCAGCCAGACGGAGGGCCTCAGCGCCACTGGCAGTACCAACTACCAGGACGCCTTCGAAGAAGCCACGAGTTGGTTCCAAGCCCAAAACAACAACTACCAGAAACTGACGCTGTTCCTTACCGATGGCGACCCCACCACCACCAATAGTGGTGCAAGCAGTGACTACAACGTACTCACTCAGTCCATCGCCACATTCAGTAGCCTGAGTGGCCTCAGCACCGTGCGCGCCATCGGTATCGGCCCGGGCGTCAACGAGAACTATCTGAAGTTCTTCGACAACACCAGCGTGACCGGTAACAGCACGCTGAACTTCGGCACGACCAGCACGGTCATCGCCAACTTCGACAGCAACGGCGGTATCAACAGGGCCAGCAACTGGAGCACCA
This sequence comes from Pseudomonas sp. JS3066, assembly GCF_036328175.1. NCBI lineage: Bacteria > Pseudomonadati > Pseudomonadota > Gammaproteobacteria > Pseudomonadales > Pseudomonadaceae > Pseudomonas > Pseudomonas sp. JS3066. Next base: position 965,694 of record NZ_CP143312.1, on the reverse strand, counting down.
CCGGCAGCGGCTCTGTGTCGCGCGACAACGATCAGTTGCGAATCACCGATTCCAACAACAACGTTGCCACGACCGCCACCAGCCCCGAGTTCAGCGTGAGCGCAAACAATGCCGGCAAACTCTCGTTCAGCTACCAGGGCACGGTGTTCAACAGCGGCGATACCTTCAGCTGGACCCTCTGGAAGAAAGTCACGGCAGCGAATGGCACCACGACCTGGACAATGGAAGATTCGGGTAGCCGGACAACTGGCACACTCGCGACAATCGAATCCAAGGTACTGAACGACGGCACCTACAAGATCGAGTACTTGCTGAACGATGCCAGCAGTGGCGGCAACGACGCCGTCGTGCGTATCGACAACATCACTGTCACCAGCCAGAACACCGTCACCGGCCCCACCGGCCAGGTCGACATCGTGCAGCAGGCCAGTGACCTGACCAGCGCACTCAACGGCGGCTCCAGTAGCACCACGCCGGTGGCCGTGGGGCACGACACCATCAACGGTGGCGCAGGTGATGACATCATCTTCGGTGACACAATCAACACCGATTACCTGCCATGGGGCATCAACGGCAACCCGGCCAAGCCTGCCGATCTCCCGGCTGGCTCGGGCATGAAGGCGCTGCAGAGCTTCCTTGAACTGAAGAACGGCCACGTCGCCACCTCGGATGAGCTGTACAGCTACATCAAGAGCAACCACTCCACCTTCAACGTGGATGGCGACACCCGCGGCGGCAACGACCTGATCCAGGGCGGTGACGGCAACGACATCCTCTATGGCCAGGGTGGCAACGATCAGCTCATCGGCGGTAACGGCAACGACATCCTGTTCGGCGGTACCGGTATCGATACCCTGACCGGTGGCAAAGGCAGTGACACCCTGTGGGGCGGTGCGGGCGCCGACACCTTCGTCTGGAAGGCCGGCGACGCGGGCAGCACAGGCAGTCCGGACCTGGATGTGGTGAAGGACTTCAAGATGAGCGAGGGCGACAAGCTCAACCTCAGCGATCTGCTGCAAGGGGAAACCAGCGCCACCATCGACAACTTCCTCAAGCTGATCGTCGATGCCGGCACCGGCAACGCCACACTGCTGGTCAGCAAGGACGGCCATCTGAACGACGCCGGAGGCACTGTCGCCAGCCACGCCGACCTGTCCATCACCCTCGAGGGCGCCGCAGCCCAGCTCAGTGGTTCGTCCATCAACTCCCTGATCGCGGGTGCTGATCCGACCATCAAGGTGGACCAGAACTGATGTTCTCCGGTCCGCAGCCACCGAGGTGGTTGCGGACCGGGGGCATCTGCCCTCATGCTCGCGGCATTCCTGAAGGGAGACTCGCCATGCTCTATATCCAGCGCGACGAAGAAGGAAGCCTGGTTCGCGTCGAGGCCGCGGCATTCGATGAGATGACCGGCAGCCTGCCGGCCGACGACCAGGAGATCCAGGCCTGGTACGCCAACCTGGCAATGCAAAGCAGCCTGCTGCAGCTGAAACAGAGCGACCTGGACATGATCCGGGTACTCGACGACCTGATCACAGTGCTGATGGCCAAGGGCGTGATCCGCATCACCGACCTGCCACCAGCCGCACAATCCAAGCTGCTCAGCCGGAACCAGGCGCGTGAGGCCCTTGGCGGCATTTCTCGGCTGATCGTCGAAGAAGACGACGAGCTGGGCTCCGGACTGATCTGAGCCGGACCGCACGACTACCCGCTCTTCGTGGGAGCGAATTCATTCGCGAAATCCCCGCACGCTCCACGCAGCACCGTTCTTGTAGGAGCGGTCTTGCTCGCGAAGCTCCTGAGTCCGGCCTTTCGCGAGCAAGCTCGCTCCTACGGAAACGCCAGGTTCATCCTGGCACTCGGAGCATTCTGGTTGTAGATGACGTCCTGGGGACGCAGCGCCCCAGGCTCGAATTCGACCCGACGAACATCCTCCTGAACTCAACCCACCGTCAACGCCAGGGCGCCGGCGCACCGAACAGTTGACCCTGCACGCCCTGGATACCCATCGCCCGCAACACCTCCAGTTCCCCTTCGGTTTCCACGCGCTCGGCAATCAACGGCAGGTCGATGCTATGCGCTGCACGCTGCATGGCCTCGATGAACAGACGCTTGTCGGCTTCCAGGTCGATGGCGCGAATGTAGCTGCCGTCCACTTTCAGGTAGGCCAGACCCAGGCGGGCCAGGTTGCCGATCATGCTGAAGCGGCCGCCGAAGTGCTGCAGGCTGAGGCTGAAGCCCAGCTCGCGCAGGCGTCGGGTGAGTTGCTCCAGCGTGGCCTGCTCGGGCAGCTGATCCTCTCCCAGCTCCAGCACCAGGCGCGGCCCCAGTTGGGCGTGCTTGCGCAGCAGCTCGAAGGCCTTGTCCAGCGCCTGTGGCTCGCGCAGCAATGCGCCGGAAAGGTTGAGCGCCAGGGTTTCGCCATGGCTGGCCATCTGCTGCAGCACCAGCTCCAGCATCAGCAGATCGAGGCGCGCCATCCAGCCGAAGCGCTGCAGCCAGGGCAGGAAACGTCCGGCCGGAATGTTCCCACCGTGCTCGTCGCGCAGGCGTGACAACACCTTGTAATGCAACACCCGCGCACGATCACGACTGTCCACCACTGGTTGGAAATAGAGCTGCAGCTGCCGCTGGCTGAGGGCGTGATCCAGCATCTGGTGCCAGGCGTGGCGTTCATCACCCACGCTGGGCGCTTCGCCCTGGGTCAGCGTCGCCCAGGTCCGGTCGGTCTGGCTTTCCGCCTTGGCCAGGGCTTCGTCGGCCAGGCGCAGCAGGTCGGACAGCGCTTCACCCGGGTTGAACGGCACCAGTCCCATATGGGCAACGGGCAACGCATCGGCCGAGCCCGTGGTCACCAGATTGGCCAGCCCGGCATCCAGGCGCTGCGCCAGCTGCTCGGCTTCTTCCGCCACCAGACCGGGCAACAGCAGGGCGAAATCGCCGCCCCGACTGCGCGCAACCAACCGGCCGGCGCCCTGCCCCGCCGCCACCTGGGTCAACAGCTCGGCCACCGCCAACAGCAACTGGTCGGTGCGCTGGCCACCCAGACGCTGGTTCAGGCCGGCCAGGTCATGCACCCGCAACAGGAACAGGTAACCCGCACTGGCGTGGTCCTCGGCGCTAAGGCGCGCCTGCAACTGCATCTCGAAATAGCGGCGGTTGGCCAGGCCGGTGAGGTTGTCGCGGTAGGCCTCGTCGCGCAGGCGCTCGCTGCGTTCGGCCTGTTCCTGAAACAGTGCCTTGAGCTTCTCCACCATCTGGTTCATCGCCTGTACCACGCGACGCAACTCAGGGGTGCGCGGCAGTTCCGGCAGGCTGAGGAACTCGCGGCGCGAAATGGCGTGGGACTGTTCGACCATGTAATCCAGCGGTTTGAGCTGGCGGCGCAGGAGGAAGGCGCCGAGGCCGGCACTGACCAGCCCGCAAACCAGTAACCAGCCGAGGCTGCCCAATGCGCTCTGCCAGAGCCGGGACAGCGCGAACAGAGGGTGGCTCTGCACTTCCACCCGTGCGGCCTGCTGCCAGCCACGGCTGACGATGGCGTCGCCACCAGCCGAGCGCAGGCCGATCAGGTCGACGAACCACTGCGGCACCTGGGCGCCCACGGCATCGGGCACGCCGGTACGCTCCACCAGGACCTTGCCGCTTTCCAGGTCAATCACCCGGATGCTCTCGTAATAGCCACTGTCGAAGATGGAGCTGACCATCAGTTCGACCATCGCCGGGTCGTCTATATGCGGGGTCAGCGACAGGCCGAGGGCAGTCGCCGCATCCTGGGCGTGAGAGCGCAATTGGTTGACGTACTGCTCTCTCGAACTCTCCAGGCCGACCATGAAGCTGCCGCTGAAGGCGACGACCAGGAACAGGCAGATGGCGATCAACAACTGTTTGAACAGAGACATCTCGACTCCTATCGGGCCGGTTCTACGGGGAAGCCTTCGGCCTTCATCTTCTTGAGCAATTCCTGCCAGCGCGAAAGGCGCTTGGCGTCGCCCACCTGCTTGCCGCTGCCTTTGCCGGCAAGCCAGAGGCCTTCGGCGTTGAAGGCGTAGACCGGCAACAAGTCGGCGCGTTGACTGGCGGGACGGATGACGCCCACCAGGTTGTCCAGCACCAGCGGCATGGCATCGGGCGTGGCGTAATAGGTCAGCACCATGTGCGCCTGGTTCAGCCGCAGGGCCTTGACGTAGGTGATACGCAACTTCTCGCTGGGCACACCGAGTTGACGCAGGCTGAAGTACTTGGCGATGGCGAAGTCTTCGCAATCGCCGGCACCTATACGCAAGGCTTGCACGGGCGTCGCCCAGTAATCGGTTTCACCCCAGAGTTCGCGGTCATCACGAAAGCGCAGCTTGGCGTTGAAGAAGCGGTTCACTTCTTCCAGTTGCTTCTTCTCGTCGACGCCGGAGAGGCGCCCGAGCATGGCCTGCCAGTCGTCTATCCGTTGCTTGCCGGGGCCGAGGGGGCCATAGAGGGATTCGGCACGCTGGCTGATCAGGGTGAAATCCCAGTCCGCCCGCAACGCTCCAGCCAGCAGCGCTGGCAGCAACGCCGCGACCAGGGCCGGCATCCGCCACCCCCTGCGCGTACGCCAGGCCTGAACGCAACCTTGGAACATCCACCATCCCGTCTAGGAGGCCATCGGGGCCCCATGGAACACGGCGCGAATGGTGCGGGCTGGCCCTGAAAAAAACAATGGCATTCTGCCGCTACACAGCAGACGACAGCGCGTAGGGTGCGCACAGCGCACCCTACCTGTCGAACCTCGTCGGTGGATTCAGCGCAGACCGCGCAGATGCAGGAAGCCGAACAGCAGAACCTGCAGCCGTTCCAGCCAAGGGAAGGGACGTGCCTTCAGCTTGCGATTGAACAGCGCCGCCTCGCCTACGTGGGCCAACAGCACCAGACCCGCCGCCAGCAGCAATGGCCGGTGCAAGGGTTCGCCAAAGGGATAGATCACATTGAGCAGCGCCACCAGCCAGAACATGGCCAGGGCGCCCTTGAGGAAGGATGACAGGTGCATGGTGCCTCCGAAGTTTGCGGACCAGGCGGCCAGTGTGCCGCCTGGTGCCTTGCGGCTCTCCGCACTTTCGGTTGGCGCGGTCACTCAACGTACAGTGAGGGCGATGGGGGCTTCCTCGAAGTCGAAGCAACCGAGGAAGGTCTTGATGTCCATCAGGTTGCCATCCACCTTCACATCCCCCAATACGGCCCCTTTGAGCAGGCTGTTCTGGCCGCTGATGACGGTATCGAGATAGGTCTTGTCGAAGGTCAGCTTGAGCGTGGTGCCTTCGGGGATGCCTTTGTGCAACTCGGCTACGCCACGGCGCACTTCCAGCGCCCACTCTTCCTTGATGTCGGGGAACACGAAGCCCAGGGTCAGGTTCACGTCGGCGCTCTTTTCCGGATCGATTCGGGTCACCCAGTTCTGCAGGAAGATGCGCGCCGGCAGGTTCTTCAGCATGTCGTCGGACAGGAAGGCGTTGCGCATGCCCTGGGACAATTGAAGTGCAGCGTCGCCGTCCAGTTTGCCTTCCAGTTCCATGGCGCTCATCAGGTACCAGTTGCGCCAGTTGATGTTCATGCTGGCGTAACCCATGCGACGGAAGCTGCGCGCCTTGATCTCGCGGGCCAGTTGGTCGTCGTGATCGATGTGGATCGCGTGGCTCGCCAGCTCGGCGGCCCATTGGTAGTCACCCTTGAGATAGGCCTCGCCAGCCGCCATCAATACCTTCTCGCGGCCACCCATCAGGGCGACCAGGCGCTTGGACTTCTCCACCGGTGGAATCGGGTCGAGGTCCACCGGGTCGCCCTGGAACCAGCCCAGGTAGCCCTGATAGATCTGCCGCACGCTGTGCTTCACGGTGCCGTAGTACTCGCGTAGGTAGGGCGTGTAGCCCGCCAGGTAAGGCGGCAGCTTGACCTTCTCCACCAGCTCGTCGGGCGTCAGGCCCTTGTTCATCCAGCGCACGGTCTGGTCATGGACATAGGCGATGGCGTCGCGGGTCATACGCAGCACCTCTTCCACCTTGTCCTTGCCGGACACCGGCTGGCCGTGCAGCGGAACCATGAAGTCGGCCTGGTAGGCGCGCAGTTTGTCGAGGCTGTTCACCCACACCACCGGATCGCGGAACTTGGTACCACGCAGGGTATGGATGTTCGGCAGGGTCGGTCCCTGCGTCACCTCGGCGCTGATCAGCACGCGGTTCTGCGGCAGGAACAGCACGATTTCGTCCGGTGCTTCGCTGGGTACGTGGAGGAACTGCACCGGCAGTCCGGCGATGGTGGTGTCGAGCTTGTCCTTGAAGGTGATGGTGGGCGCGATGAAGGTGGATTTGCCCTCATGTGCCAGCGGGCCGAGCCCGGCGTTCATATCCTTCTTGTCGCTGTCCGGCAGAGCGGCACCGAAGCTGTAACCCGAGCGCATACCGAGAATGGGGCCGACCAGCGCACCCTGGGTGACCACGTTCTCCAGCAGGGTTTCCTGGGCATAGATCTGCACCTCACCACTCTTCACCTGCTCTTCACTGACGAAGCCTTTCACACCGTTGATGTGGTCGGGATGGAAGTGGGTATAGACGATGGCCTTGATGGGCTTTTCGCTGATCTTGCGGAACTCCGCCAGGACCTTGCGCGACTGCTCGGCCGACTCGCCCGTGTCGACGATGATCAGGCCTTCGGGAGCATCGATCATCACGCTGTTGGCCAGGTTCCAGCCCACCGCCGAGTACACGTTGTCGGCGATCTTGTAGACCTTCTCGTTGAAGTGCCTGGTGTGCTCGGCCAGCTCGGCGTTGATGCTGGGCTGAATGGACTCTTCCGGCAGTGCTGCGTCGGCGCCCAGGGGCAGTGCGGCAGCCAGGAGCAGGCCGCTGAATCGGGTGGAGATGCGCATGGTTCGCTCGGGGATTGTTGTTATAGGCCGAGACAGGCTGGCAGGGGCCTGCTAATAATTCCAATGCATTCTTCTTCAATAATTGATGCACAGCGCGCATGAACGACCTTCGACAGCTTCGCCATTTCGTTGCCCTTGCCGAATACGGCCATTTCGCCCGTGCGGCAGAAGCGGTCAATCTCAGCCAGCCAGCACTCAGCCGTAGCATCCAGGCACTGGAGGCGAACCTGGGATGCAGCCTGCTGGACCGAGGGCCAAGGCAGATCAGCCTGACCGCCCATGGCCGATTGGTGCTGGAGCATGCCCGAAGACTGCTGGACGGCAGCCGTGCGCTGCACAGCGCCGTGGCCCAACTGGAAAACCTCGACAGCGGCGAGTTGCATCTGGGTGCAGGCCCCTACCCCGCCGCACGCCTCGTGCCACGCGCCCTGGGACGGTTCGCCAGCCAGCATCCGGGGGTGCGAGTGCAGCTCAGCCTGGAAAACTGGCACCGCTTGCGCCGCCAACTGCTGGATGACGCCATCGAGATGTTCGTCGCCGACATCCGCGAGTTCGACGGCGATCCCCTGCTGGACATCATTCCCCTGCGCCGCCATCCCGGCACCCTGTTCTGCCGCCCTGACCATCCACTGCTCGAGCAGGATCAGGTGCGGCTGACCGACCTGGCCCGCTATGCACTGGCCGGTACGCAACTGCCGATGGAAGTGGCGCGGGCAATCGGCGAGCTCGCGGGCAACGAAAAACCGCTGGGCATCGAGTGCGACAACTTCATGGTGCTGAAGGCGGTAGTCGCCGACAGCGACGTGGTCAGCATGGCGCCTTGGGATGTGGTCGCCGAAGACGTGATGGCTGGTCGACTGGCCGTGCTGGAGCCCCTTGCCAGCACCAGGACCCTATCGGCCTACGGCGTGGTCAGTCATGCCGCGCGCAGCCTGTCTCCGGCTGCGCGGGCAATGCGTGATCTCTTGCTGGAAGAGGACAGCCGCTTTCCTTCCGGCTAGCGCCGGTTCTCCATCGACCAGTTACCGCGGTTGTTGTAGCGGGGATTGTTGTGCGGGCGTGCTTCGTAGCCCGGCTGCACCCGGTACTGCTGGCGGTAATTGTTCCGCCGATAGTCGTTCTGATGATTGGTCGGCGGACGATAGCCCGGCTGGCGGTCATTGCGGCCCCAGGTCTGCAGCCGCGGGGTGTAGTCGTGACGACGTTCCTGGAAATTGTCCCGGGGCTGCTGGTAGTAGCGCCGGTCGTTACGGTACTTGCGGTCGTCGTAATAGCGCTTGTCGTAACGGTGCTTGTCGGACTTGTAGTAGTCCTTGCGGCCGTCGTACTTGCGGCCATCGTAGTTGCGGCGGTCGTAATAGCGGCGCTCGTAGTAACCATCGTCGTAACGCTGATCGACGATGCGGTATGTCGTCCTTGGTGAGTCGTGGTAGTAACGGTGCACACGGTAGTCGTCGTCGCCGTAGTAGCGGCGACCGTAGTAGTCGTTGTCGTAGTCATAGACGGCACAGCCGCCCAGGGTCAGGGTCAGTACGGCAAGGAAGAATGATCGGTAGGACATGGCGGCCTCCTTCGACCGCGAGGGGCGACGCAGACAGATGTCGGCGCCTGGGATTGCTCCCACTGCGTTGGACAACCGGTCCTACAGAACAGCCTGCGCTGCCTGTCGGAAAAATCCTTTACCAGTTGTTGCCGCGCACCAAGTTGACGCCGCACGCCCCATCAGCGGGCACCCCGCCTGGCCTGGAACGACACGCGAATTCCCATAAGCCCCGTGCCAGACGCGTTGCGCAATCTTGGCACGCCCTTCGCTTTGGCAATGTCGTGCAGGAGCTACTCGGGCGACCGGGTTCGCGGCACCACAATATGCAATGGCTGGCTAGGGTTCCGGTCCGCGAAAGCGGATGACTGGTCCGAGAGCTGGCGACCTCCAGCGAGGTTACACGGCGGGACAAAAGCCCGGGAGAACGCGCCCCTTTACAGGGAAGTGCCGCGCAGCTCCGCCCGCCCTAAACCGAACTGGAGGTCCTCCATGCGCAAGTCTCGTCTGTTCGCCCTCGCCGTTGCCGGTCTCGCCGCCGCCCTCAGCTTCAACACCTCCGCCGCCCAGAAAGACAGCTTCAACGTCTGCTGGACCATCTACGCCGGCTGGATGCCCTGGGAGTACGGCGCCACCAAAGGCATCGTCGACAAGTGGGCGAAGAAGTACGGCATCGAAATCAAGGTCACCCAGCTCAACGACTACGTCGAATCCATCAACCAGTACACAGCTGGCCAGTTCGACGGCTGCACCATGACCAACATGGATGCCCTGACCATTCCCGCCGCTGGTGGCGTGGATAGCACCGCGCTGATCGTCGGCGACTTCTCCAACGGCAACGATGGCGTCGTGGTGAAGGGCGAAGGCAAGACCCTGGCCGACCTCAAGGACATGCCCATCAACCTGGTGGAATTGTCCGTGTCCCACTACCTGCTGGCCCGCGCCCTGGAGCGCGCCGACCTTTCCGAGAAAGACGTGCAAGTGGTGAACACCTCCGACGCCGACATCGCCGCCGCCTTCGACACCGCCGAGGTCCAGGCCGTGACCACCTGGAACCCAATGCTCGCCGACATCAAGGCCAAGCCCGACACCAGCCTGGTGTTCGACTCCAGCAAGGTGCCCGGCGAGATCATGGACATGATGGTGGTGAACACCGAGACCCTGAAGGACAACCCGGCCCTGGGCAAGGCACTCACCGGCGCCTGGTTCGAGATCGTCGCCCTGATGAAGGCCGGTAATGCAGAAAGTGCCGCTGCCCTGGAGCACATGGCCAAGGCCTCCGGTACCGACCTTGCCGGTTACCAGGCGCAACTGGACGCCACCCGCCTGTTCCACACCCCGGCCGATGCGCTGGCCTTCGTCACCAGCCCGAAACTGCCGGCCACCATGGACAAGGTGGCCAGTTTCAGTTTCCACCACGGCCTGCTGGGCGAAGGCGCCAAGGATGCCAGCGCCGTCGGCATGAGCTTCGCCAAGGGCGTGGTCACCGGTGACAAGGGCAACGTGAAACTGCGCTTCGACCCGACCTACGTGCAGATGGCTGCCGACGGCAAGCTCTGACCTCCGGTCCTCGTCCGTAGGTTGGTGCTGAGCGAAGCCCAACACCGCAATGTTGGGCCTCGTACCTCGGACCAACCTACGCCGCCTCTCCGAACCGAGTAACCGCCATGCGCCTGATCAACCGCCAACCGGACCGCGCCGGACGCCTGATCCTGGTCCTGCTGCCGTTCGCCCTGCTGCTGTTCGCCTACTTCACAGGCTCGGCGGCCCGGCTGACGGAGAATCCCAACGACAAGCTGCTCCCCAGCGCGGCACAGATGGCCGACGCCGTGGAACGCCTGGCGTTCACCGAAGACAAGCGCAGCGGCGACTACCTGTTCTGGAAGGACTCCGCCTCAAGCCTGAAACGCCTGGCGCTGGGGCTGTCCATCGCCGCGCTGCTGGGCCTGGCACTGGGCATCGCCGCCGGTACCCTGCCGCTGTTCGGTGCCCCCTTGTCGCCCCTGTTGACGGTGCTGTCGATGATTCCGCCACTGGCGATCCTGCCGATCCTGTTCATCGTCTTCGGCCTGGGCGAGCTGTCCAAGGTGATGCTGATCGTCATCGGCGTGGCCCCCTGCATCGCCCGCGACCTGGAGCAGCGCGCGCGGGAAATCCCCCGTGAACTGCTGATCAAGGCACAGACGCTCGGTGCCAACACCTGGACGCTGATCCTGCGGGTGGTGCTGCCGCAACTGATGCCGCGCCTGCTCATCTCCCTGCGCCTGGTGCTGGGCTCGGCCTGGCTGTTCCTGATTGCCGCCGAAGCCATCGCCTCCACCGATGGCCTGGGCTACCGCATTTTCCTGGTCCGCCGCTACCTGGCCATGGACGTGATCCTCCCCTACGTGGTGTGGATCACCTTCCTCGCCTGGCTGATGGACCTGGGCCTGCGCCAGCTGACCCGGCTGGCCTTCCCCTGGTACGAAGGAGCCAAGGCATGAGTTTCATCAGCGTCCGCAATGTCTGGCAGGAGTACGACGACCAGGTCGTGCTGGAGAACCTCGACCTGTCGGTGAATGAAGGCGAGTTCTGCACCCTGGTCGGCGCTTCCGGCTGCGGCAAATCCACCTTCCTGCGCATGCTGCTGGGCCAGGAAACGCCCAGCCGCGGCAGCATCCTGCTCGACGGTAAACCCCTGGCCGCCGAGCCCGATGCCAGCCGCGGCGTTGTGTTCCAGCGCTATTCGGTGTTCCCCCACCTGAGTGTGCTGGACAACGTCGCCCTCGGCCTGGAACTGCCTCGCTCGCCCCTGCTCGGCCGGCTGTTCGGCGGCGCCAAGCGCGCCGCCCGCGAGGAGGCCGCCGCGATCCTCGCCAAGGTCGGTCTGAGTCATGCCTTGGACAAGTACCCCAGCCAACTTTCCGGCGGCATGCAACAACGCCTGGCCATAGCACAGGCGCTGATCATGAAACCCCGCGTGCTGCTGCTGGACGAGCCCTTCGGCGCCCTCGACCCAGGCATCCGCAAGGACATGCACGAGCTGTTGCTCGGCCTCTGGAACGAAACCCGGCTGACCGTATTCATGGTCACCCACGACCTCTCTGAAGGCTTCAGCCTGGGCACCCGGTTGCTGGTTTTCGACAAGGTGCGCCAGGACCCACACGCCCCCTACGCCTTCGGCGCGCGCGTGACCTACGACATTCCCCTGAACAGCGACCGCCGTGCCGCCCGTGCGGCGGTCGAGGCCCTGCCGGAGCGAGTCACCTCCGCCCTGCAGCCCGCCATCGCCCACTGACAAGGAGCCTGCCCATGACCGCATCCCTGGCCCTGAGCCCGACCCTCTATGAAGAAACCGTCCCCGGTGGCGGCCACACCTCCTTCGTACTCAAGCGTGGCCAGCAACTACGCATCACCGATATCGAAGGCGGCGCCAACGTCAGCCTGTTGCTGCTCAACGCCTCCGAGAAGAGCGAGCGCCTCAACCTGCCAGACAGCCTCAAGTGCCAACACACCGCCAAGCTCACCGCCGGCCACTGCCTCTACTCCGACATGGGTCGGGTACTGGCCGCCATCACCGCTGACACCTGCGGCTGGCACGACAGCTTCGGCGGCGTGCTCAACGCGGATGAAGTGAAGGAAAAGTACGGTGCCGGGCGTTACCAGGAGTTGCGCAACGGCTTCTTCCGTAACGGTGTGGATAACCTGCTGGTGGAGATGGGCAAGTGGGACCTGAACCTGCAGGACCTGCTGATGTGCCTGAATCTGTTCAGCAAGGTCACCGTGGACAGCGACGGCTGCTTCCACTTCCAGCCGGGCAACTCCAAGGCCGGTGACTACATCGAGCTCTACGCGCCCATGGACACGCTGGTGGTGCTCACCGCCCTGCAGCACCCCATGGACCCTGCTCCGGAATACGCACCCAAGCCGGTGCAACTCACCTGGCAGCAAGTACAAAGCGACGGCATCACCCTGCTCTGCCGCACCTCGCGCCCGGAGAACGGTCGCGGCTTCCACAACACCGAACGCCTGTACATCTGAGGGCCACCGACATGCACCTGACCCACAGCGAAAAACATTCCGAAGCTGCCGTGTACCGCGCCGTCATTGCCGCCGGCGAACCCTTCATGACCGAAGTGAAGGCCGGTCAGACCGTTCGCCTGCTGGACCTGGAAGGCAACCAGGCGGTGGACACCCTCTTCTACAGCGCACGCAACCCACGCGAGCGTTACGACGTGCAGCGCACCCTTCGTAGGCAGAACCGCGTCTACCTCAGCGCCGGCAGCGTGCTCTATTCCAACCTCGGCAACCCGATGCTGACTCTCACCGCCGACACCTGCGGCCGCCACGACACCCTCGGCGGCGCCTGCGCCCAGGAAAGCAACACCGTGCGCTACGCCCTGGACAAGCGCTACATGCACAGCTGCCGCGATAACTTCCTGCGCGCCAGCCTGCACGACGGCCGCCTCACCAAGCGCGACATCAGCGCCAACATCAACTTCTTCATGAACGTACCGGTCACCCCGGAAGGCGGCCTGACCTTCGAGGACGGCATCTCCGCCGCTGGCAAGTACGTCGAGCTCAAGGCGCACATGGACATCATCGTGCTGATCTCCAACTGCCCTCAGCTGAACAACCCCTGCAACGCCTACAACCCCACTCCCGCCGAGGTGCTGGTATGGGACTGAAACGCCTGCGCGCCTGGCTGTTCCTGATCTGCCAGAGCCGGTCGGGGCAGTGCCTGAATTCCCCCACTTCGAAGCCGGACCAGTAGGAGCCAGCTCTGCTGGCGAAGCCTTTCGCGAGTAGAGCTCGCTCCTACGGACGACACCGAAATTCCAGCCACGGACGACCGTGGTGCAGACGAATAAGACGGGACGGCCCGTCACCCCTTTCGAGGGTTCTGCAATGTTCGACAAACTCCTGATCGCCAACCGCGGTGCCATCGCCTGCCGCATCCTGCGTACCCTGCGCCAGCTCGACGTCCGTGGCGTGGCCGTGTATTCCGAAGCCGACGCCGCCAGCCTGCATATCCAGCAGGCAGACCAGGCGATCAGCCTGGGCGACGGTCCGGCCGCCAACACCTATCTGGTGGTCGACAAGATCCTCGCGGCCGCACGCAGCAGTGGTGCCCAGGCCATCCACCCCGGCTACGGCTTCCTCTCCGAAAACGCCGCCTTCGCCGAAGCCTGCGAGGCCGCCGGCATCGCCTTCGTCGGCCCGACGCCTGAGCAGCTGCGCGTGTTCGGCCTCAAGCACACGGCCCGCGCCCTGGCCAAACAGCACGACGTGCCGATGCTCGAAGGCACCGAACTGCTGGAAGACCTCACCGCGGCCCTCGCCGCCGGCGAACAGGTGGGTTACCCGGTGATGCTGAAAAGCACGGCCGGCGGCGGAGGCATCGGCATGCGCGTATGCCGCTCGGCCACAGAGTTGAGCGAGGCCTTCGAGGCCGTGAAGCGACTCGGGCAGAACAACTTCAGCGACTCCGGCGTGTTCATCGAGAAGTACATCCAGCGCGCACGCCATCTGGAAGTACAGGTATTCGGCGACGGCCGCGGCGAGGTTATCGCCCTGGGCGTGCGCGACTGCTCGGTGCAACGTCGCAACCAGAAGGTGCTGGAAGAAACCCCCGCACCCAACCTGCCCGCCGGCATGGCTGACGAGCTATGCGCCGCCGCTATCAAGCTGGCCAAGGAGGTTAGCTACCGCAGTGCCGGTACCGTGGAGTTCGTCTACGACAGCGAGGCCGAGCGCTTCTACTTCCTCGAAGTGAACACCCGCCTGCAGGTGGAACACGGTGTCACCGAACAGGTCTGGGGCGTCGACCTGGTTCGCTGGATGATCGAGCTGGCCGCCGGCACCCTGCCGCCCCTGGCCGACCTAGTGGCGAGCCTCGCCCCGAGCGGGCATGCCATCCAGGCTCGGCTCTATGCCGAAGACCCTGGCCGCGATTTCCAGCCCTGCCCCGGTCTGCTCACCGCAGTCGCCTTCCCCAAGGCCGATGGCAAGCGCCTGCGCATCGACACCTGGGTGGAGGCGGGTTGCGAAATCCCCCCCTACTTCGACCCGATGATCGCCAAGCTCATCAGCTGGGCGCCGAGCCGAGAGCAAGCCAGCAACGAGCTGGACCAGGCGCTGGCCGACACTACGCTCTACGGCGTGGAATCCAACCGCAGTTTCCTGCGGCAGATCCTGGCTGATGCGCCCTTTGCCAGCGGCTCGCCCTGGACCCGTTGCCTGGACGGGCTCAGCTATCGCGCGAACACCTTCGAAGTGCTCGGCGCCGGCACCCAGACCACGGTGCAGGACTACCCCGGCCGACTCGGTTACTGGGCGGTAGGTGTGCCGCCGTCCGGCCCCATGGACAGTCGCGCCTTGCGCCAGGGCAATCGTCTTCTGGGTAACGCCGAGGGCGAGGCCGGGCTGGAAGTCACCATGAGCGGCCCAACCCTGCGCTTCAATACCGACGCCGTGGTGGCAGTCACCGGCGCGCCGATTCCGCTGACCCTCGACGGCCAGCCGCAGCCGATGGACACCGCCTTGTTCGTGCCAGCCGGCGCCACCCTTGCGCTTGGCACGATCGCCGGAGCCGGGGCGCGCAGCTACCTCTGCGTACGCGGTGGCCTGCAAGTGCCGGATTATCTCGGCAGCAAAAGCACCTTCACCCTCGGCCAGTTCGGCGGCCACGGCGGCCGCGCCCTGCGTGCCGGCGATGTCCTGCACCTCCCGCAGCTAGCTGACCACAGCGCTGGCCAGACGCTGGAACTGCACACTGAACTGCCCGAGGTGCGCACGCTGCGGGTGATCTACGGCCCCCACGGAGCCCCGGAGTACTTCACCCCGGCCTACATCGACACCTTCTTCGCCACCGACTGGGAAGTGCACTTCAACTCCAGCCGCACCGGCGTGCGCCTGATCGGGCCGAAGCCCGAATGGGTGCGCGAGAGCGGCGGCGAAGCCGGCCTGCATCCTTCCAACATTCACGACAATCCCTATGCCATCGGCGCGGTGGATTTCACCGGCGACATGCCAGTGATCCTTGGCCCGGACGGCCCCAGCCTGGGCGGCTTCGTCTGCCCGGTGACGATTATCGAAGCGGACCTCTGGCAGCTCGGGCAGTTGAAGGCCGGGGACAAGGTAAGGTTCGTGGCGGTGAGCATCGCGCAGGCACGTGAACTGGCTCGGACACTGCTGCGTAGGAGCGAGCTTGCTCGCGAACATCCCAGCGTCGAATTCGCGAGCAAGCTCGCTCCTACAAGCTCACCGATCGTGCTCGACCTCGGCCAGTCCGACAAACGTCTGGTCGCCCGTCTCTCCGGTGACACCCACCTGCTGCTGGAGATCGGCGCGCCGGAGCTGGACCTGGTGCTGCGCTTCCGCGCCCATGCGCTGATGCAGGCACTGGAGGCCCGTACCCTGGATGGCGTGATCGACCTGACACCGGGAATCCGTTCCCTGCAGGTCCACTACCAGCCGGAAACGCTGCCCCTGGATACGCTGCTGCAGACCATCGCCGGACTCTGGGATGGCGTCTGTGCCGCCGGCGACCTGAAAGTGCCGTCGCGCATCGTCCATTTGCCGCTTTCCTGGGACGACCCGGCCTGCCAACTGGCCATCGAGAAGTACATGACCACCGTGCGCAAGGATGCGCCCTGGTGCCCGAGCAACCTGGAGTTCATCCGCCGCATCAACGACCTGCCGAACCTGGATGAAGTGCAGCGCACCGTGTTCGATGCCAGTTACCTGGTGATGGGCCTGGGCGACGTCTACCTCGGTGCCCCGGTGGCCACGCCGCTGGACCCGCGCCACCGCCTGGTGACCACCAAGTACAACCCGGCGCGCACCTGGACCGCCGAGAACTCGGTGGGTATCGGCGGCGCCTACATGTGCGTCTATGGCATGGAAGGCCCCGGCGGCTACCAGTTCGTCGGCCGCACCCTGCAGATGTGGAACCGCTACCGCGACGTCGAAGCCTTCGATGGCAAGCCCTGGCTGCTGCGATTCTTCGACCAGATCCGCTTCTACCCCGTCTCAGCCGAAGAACTGCTGAAGATTCGCCGCGACTTCCCCCTCGGCCGCTATCCACTGCGCATCGAGGAGAGCGAGCTTTGCCTGGCCGACTATCAGGCGTTCCTCGCACGCGAGGCCGAGGGCATCGCCGCCTTCCGCAGCCAGCAGCAGGCTGCCTTCAATGCCGAGCGGGAGCGCTGGATCGCTTCCGGGCAGGCCCATTTCGACAGCGAGGAGATCGCCGCCGACCTGGGTGAAGACACCCCATTGAGCGCCGGCCAGCACGCGGTGGAAAGTCATATCGCCGGCAACCTCTGGCAGGTGCAGGTGGAAGAAGGCGCCAGCGTGAAGGCCGGGGACATCCTGGTGATCCTCGAATCCATGAAGATGGAAATCCCCCTCATCGCTCCCCGCGACGGCGTGGTGCGTGAAGTGCGGGTGCAGCCGGGTTCGCCGGTACGCGCCGGGCAACGGGTGGTGGTGATGGAGGAGGCCTGAGGTCACCGGGATGTTTTATCTGTAGGGGCGAATTCATTCGCCCCTACAGATATATGCAGTGCTCATTGCCGGCCCCCATCCGCACACCTAGAGTTCAAGCGGCACCGCACGCAAAAGGACCCGCAATGCCGCCGCTCAGCCGCGACCAGGCACAACACCGCGCCGACGATATCCAGGCCTTCTGCCGGGAAGTCGAACGCCTGCACGATGAGCAGGTGCTGCTGCTCTCCCCCGAACAGATCGACCGCCTCGGCGAACACCATCGCCAGTTGCTGGCGAACTACCGCGACACGTTCGACATAGATCCGGACGCCCAGGCCCGGCGCCTGTCCCTCGGCATGCGCATCGCGTCCCTGCTGGGCGCTCTGGCGCTGGCGGCCAGCCTGCTGTTCTTCTTCTACCAGTTCTGGGGGCTGTTCCCGGAAACCGCCCAGGTAGGCATCCTCGTCGGCTTTTCCCTGGGCAGCCTTCTACTGACCCTGCTGCTGCGCCAGCGTGACCAGACCTCTTACTTCACCAAATTGACGGCGGTCCTGGCGTTCGCCTGCTTCGTATTGAACGTGGTCATGCTGGGTCAGATCTTCAACATCACGCCCAGCGACAAGGCCTTGCTGCCCTGGGCCGCCTACGCCCTGCTGCTGGCCTACGCTTGCGAGGTTCGTCTACTGCTCGGTGCGGGCCTCGGCTGCATCATGGCCCTGATCGCCACCCGGCTGACAAGCTGGAGCGGCCTCTACTGGCTGGACTGCACTGAACGTCCGGAACACCTGCTGCCCGCTGGACTGCTGATTTTCCTGCTACCGCAGCTCTTCTCCCAGGCGCGCTACAGTGGCTTCGCGGCGATCTACCGGGTCATGGGCATGCTCGGCCTGTTCGTGCCGGTGCTGATATTGGCCAACTGGGCGTACGGCAGTTACCTGCCCTGGTCCCGCGATGCTGTGGAAAGCCTTTACCAGCTCGTCGGCTTCGTTGGCGCCGCGCTGGCTATCTGGCTCGGCAACCGCCGCGACTGGCCGGAAGTGATGCACACCGGCGTGCTGTTCTTCGTGCTCTTCCTCTTCATCAAACTGTTCGACTGGTGGTGGGAGGTGATGCCGAAGTACCTGTTCTTCCTCGTCGTGGGGCTCGTCGCCGTGCTGCTTCTACTGGTGCTCGGCCGCCTGCGCCGAGCCCACAAGGGAGACCAGCGAGCATGAAAATGCGTACCGCATTGCTGGGCGGCCTGGCGCTGATCGGACTCACCAATGCCATTACCCTGGGTGGCGTGTGGATCAATCGCGGCGGCGAGCCGGACAGCCGCCTGCTGCTTTCCGAACGCGAACTGCGCCGCTCCCTCGACTGGACCATGCGCGAGAACAGCGGCCTGGCCCTACGCCTGGACTGGCGACGCCCCAGCGACCCGAAGGGTGACGACCGCTACGAGCGCCTGCTGCTCGATGAGTCCGCGCTGCTGAAACTTGGCTTCACGGTTGGCGACCGCGAACAGATGCGCTTCGACAACCGCAATCGCGGGGTGCTGGTGGTGCTCGAGCTCGATGGCCCTGCACGCAAGGCCGAGCTTGAGCGCGCCCTGCAGCGACAGCAGACCGCCGAGAGCGAGCTGCGCGCAGCGCCCGCAGACAAGCGTCGAGAGGACGCCGAACGCGCGGCCCGCGACTATGTTGAACAGGAAGAGAGACGCGAAAGCCGCCTGTTCGCGGTGGATGCGGGACTGGACCGCGAGGCCCTGCGGGGCCGCTACCCCGATCGCAGCCGCTACGCCATCGTGCCCGGCAACGTCAGTGCATGGGTTCGCGACGGACGCCTCACCGGCCAGATCAGCAGCCTGCGTATCTCCGAGATCAACGTGCCCCATGCCTGGCGCAAGCCGCTGGACGAGGAGTTAGTGCGCGACCCTAACGGCGCCGTACCTCCGCGCTTCCGGCTCTGGCTCAGCATCGGTCAGCGCCTGGAACCCTGGATTGATTCGGCCCCGGAGTTTCCGCGTGGCGGTCGTCAAGCAACACCTGAAGACGCCGATAGCCTGGCGTCAAGTACCCGTCCGTGACGATCTCGTCGACGAACGCTAGCATTGCGCCACTAGCCTGAGGTCAAGTAGTCCGATGCCGTTTCCCGAAGTCACGAAGCAACGCCACCGCCTGTTGGTTCTCGCCCTGGTACTGCTGCTCGGCGGCGGATTCCTGGCCACCTCGCTGGTCAGCTACCAGGCATCGCTCAAGTCCATTCGCAGCAGCATCGTCAACACCGAGTTGCCGCTCACCTCGGACAACGTCTATTCGGAAATCCAGAAGGACCTGGTCCGGCCTATCCTGATTTCCTCGATGATGAGCCGCGATACCTTCGTGCGTGACTGGGTGATGCAAGGCGAGAAGAATGTCGAGCCCATGACCCGCTACCTGCGTGAAGTGCAGGAGCACTATGGTGCCTTCACCTCCTTCTTCATTTCCGACCGAACCCTCACCTACTACCAGACCAAGGGCGTGCTCAAGCAGGTGAACCCTAAGGAGCCGCGTGACATCTGGTACTTCCGTGTGCGGGACATGAAGGAGCCGTACGAGATCAATGTCGACGTGGACATGGCCAACCAGGACCGGCTGACCATCTTCATCAACTACAAGGTGTTCGATTACGACGGCAAGTTCCTTGGCGCCACCGGCGTCGGCCTGACGGTGGACGCGGTGATCAAGCTGATAGACGAATACCAGCGCCGCTACGACCGCAGTGTCTATTTCGTCGATACCACCGGACGCATCGTCCTGACCGGTGCCGATGGTGGTCCTCTGGGCGCGCGGGTCGGTCAGTCGCTGGCCGACGTACCGGGGCTTGAGGAACTGCAGGCCCGGCTGGGGCGCCCGCAGACCGGCAAGTTCGCGTATCACGAACGTGGTCGCGACCATTACCTGAACGTGCGTTACATTCCCGAACTGGATTGGTACCTGTTCGTCGACAAGCACGAAGACGGCCTGCTCACCGGCCTGCGCAACACCCTCTACCTCAACCTGCTGATCTGCCTGATCGTGACCAGCATCATCCTGGTGCTGGTAATCCGCCTGATGCGCCGCTACCAGCGCAGCATCGCCGCCCTGGCCACCACCGACAGCCTGACCGGGCTTCCCAACCGGCGCGGCTTCGAGCTACTCGCCGGCCAGGCGCTGCAGGAGGCCCGGCGCGAGCGCAAACCCCTGGCAGCCCTGCTGCTGGACCTCGACCACTTCAAGATGCTCAACGATACCTACGGCCACCAGGCCGGCGACCAGGTGCTGCAGGGCTTCGCCCAGAACCTGCGCGACAGCCTTCGCCAAGCGGACATCATCTGTCGCTGGGGCGGCGAGGAATTCATCATTTTGCTCAAGGACACCGGTAGCGCCACGGCCCACCAGTTGGCGGAGAAGGTTCGCCTCGAAGTAGCCGCCCAGCGCTACCCGTTCAAGGGCGTGAACCTCCACGTGACCACCAGCATCGGCCTGGCCGACATGCACCCGGAAGACGCCCTCGACAGCCTGATCGGCCGCGCTGACCGGGGCCTGTATCGCGCCAAGCAGTCGGGGCGCAATTGCGTGTGTGTAGAGCCATCAGGCAACCAAAGTGTGCTCTAGGTCAGTGCTCGCGAGCGTGCTGGGAGGTGCCGCCTCAGGCGGCGCCCTCGATGTAGCGGCTGATGGGCCTCTCGATCAACGACCACTGCGCGGATGACTCCGCTAACGGCAGGACCCGTGAACGGTTGTCGTCACGCGCAAACACTTGCCTGGCCATATCGCCCACCAGCCAGTTAGCAGTGTTGCAGGCCACTACTCGGCCTTCGGCGTTTACGATCAGCGCTTCCTTGTCCGTGCGCATCAGCCCGGCGAGCAGTACTCGCTCGAACTCGTGCAGGGCGATGTCCGCAGCCGCCACCCCCACGAATCGACCGTCGACGTGGATAGGTACGGAGAAGGCCATGATGTACTGGTCGGCGCCATAGAGATC
Organism: Pseudomonas sp. JS3066; assembly: GCF_036328175.1. Lineage (NCBI taxonomy): Bacteria > Pseudomonadati > Pseudomonadota > Gammaproteobacteria > Pseudomonadales > Pseudomonadaceae > Pseudomonas > Pseudomonas sp. JS3066. The sequence goes on along the minus strand of NZ_CP143312.1, from coordinate 944,803 downwards.
GACGAACGGCCCCTCGACCCAGGGCTGGCCTGTCTCCCGAGGCCGGGAAAACCAAGGCATGCCCTGATAGTTGTAGAAGCTCTCGCTGCGTCGATTGAGGTTGAGCAGCATGGGCGTGACCTTGCCCGCCGGAGCTCTGCACCACCACTCCAGGTGCATCTCCTGATCAGCCAGCTCGCCCGGTTCCAGCACCACTCCGGTGCCGTGAATGCAGTTGCGCTCCTGCTGCAAGCGGGCCTGGATCGCCGGACGCAAGGCACAGAGATCCCGGGTAGTGGGCTTGCGACCCTCAGCCTGCAATTGCTTCCAGATCGCGACTACGTCCTCGGCCAGCAGATTCAACTGTGCAAACAGGTTACCGATCGAAGCATTGATGTGAACTGCACACTCGCTGAGCTGATCCACCTGCACATCTCGGTACATAGCCTGGGCCTCGTCTGGCTCTTGTTATTCAGTTTCGGATGAGTTCATGTCGCGCTTGCCGCCACGTCGCAACGCATTACCGGCGAAATCCCGAGCAAGTGCCGTGCCATTCAGATCTCTGCGCTGAGCAGCTGCAAACGCAGATTGATCAGGCGTTTGATTCCCCGCGTCACATGCGCTTCCGCTAGCGCGCCGGCCAGGTTCGCATCAGTAGCGACGATGGCGTCGGCGATCGCTCGATGTTCCAGCACCAGGCCTTCGACAGCGAGAGGGCCATCGGGAGATAGCCACAACAACTCTCCCAGTTCGGCCTGCAGGTTCATTTCTGCATGGGTCAGGCGCACCGATTGCGCGGCAACGGCCACTTCAAGGTGGAAGCGCGCGTCGGCGCGACGCTGCTCCTGACGCGACGATGCCTGGCGCAGCGCGTCGATATAGACCTCCAGGCGGGCATGGTGCTGGGCCGACGAGCGCTGCGCGGCCAGCCTTGCGGCTGCGCCGGAAATCGCCACATGCTCATCGCACAGGTCGCGCAACTCCAGCGCACTCATGGCCTTGAGCTGAGCGAACAACGCCTCGTCCTTGGTAGCAGGCGGTGCACAGACGAAGCTGCCACCATTGCGTCCCCGGCGAGTCTCGATCACGCCACGTTCGCGCAAGCTCGCCAGGGCGTCGCGCAGCGTGACGGTCGCGACCCCGAACTGGGTGGCCAAGTCACTCTCGCTGGGCAGTTGCTCGCCCTCACTGAACAACCCGAGTTCGACCAGCTCGATCAAACGACGCGCCACTTCCTCCGTACGCCCTTCCTGGCGCAGGCGCATGAAATTGGCAGGTCGGACGTTCTTCAACTCGTTCATAGGCGGCTAAGCCGAATACCTCCCTGGCTTGGTACACGTGCGTGAGTCACACCCATGGCGGGTGATGCTGCGGGCCATTATGGCCAGCGCCGGACAGGCCGCAATTAAAAATTTATTTTCATATCTTTCAATCAAAACCTGAAGAAAGACTGACTCTAAAGCGGTCAAGACTCGGGTAAATACGGCAAACAATCGACAGAAACCCCACCAGGATGTCGCTGTATTGGCAGGACCGAAAACATAAGATATGGTTTTAAATGTTTTAGCAACCTACCCGCCAAAACCGCCCCACGCACGCCCTGGCAGCCCTGACTGTCGCTAGCCGTGCCGGGATTCTCCAGAGGAGCACACCCGCGATGACCGAACTGACCCGAGCCGACTGGGAAGAACGCGCCAGCCGGCTGAGAATCGAAGGCCGCGCCTTCATCCAAGGTGAGTATGTGGAAGCTGCCAGCGGCGATACCTTCGACTGCATCAGCCCGGTCGATGGACGCCTGCTCTGCAAGGTCGCCAGTAGCGGCGAGGCGGATGCGATGCGGGCAGTTGCCTCAGCCCGTGCAACCTTCGACTCCGGCCTCTGGTCTCGCCTGGCACCGGTCGAGCGCAAGCAGGCGATGATCCGCTTCGCCGAGCTGATCGATGCCCACGCCGAGGAACTGGCCCTGCTGGAAACCCTGGACATGGGTAAACCGATCAGCGACTCGCTGAACGTTGACCTTCCTTGCGCGGTAGACGCCATTCGCTGGAGCGCCGAAGCCATCGACAAGGTCTACGACGAAGTGGCCGCAACGCCTCATGACCAACTGGGCCTGGTGACCCGTGAGCCGGTGGGGGTTGTTGCCGCCATCGTGCCGTGGAACTTCCCCCTGCTGATGACCTGCTGGAAGCTAGGCCCTGCGCTAGCTACCGGTAACTCGGTGGTCCTGAAGCCGTCCGAACGCTCCCCGCTGACCGCCATTCGCCTGGCCCAGTTGGCCTGTGATGCCGGCATCCCGGCTGGCGTGCTGAACGTGCTGCCAGGCTTCGGCCACAGTGTGGGCAAGGCTCTGGCCCTGCACATGGATGTCGACACCCTGGTCTTTACCGGCTCCACCCGCACCGCCAAGCAGCTGCTGATCAATTCTGGCGAATCCAACATGAAGCGCGTCTGGCTGGAAGCCGGCGGCAAGAGCCCGAACATCGTCTTCGCTGACGCCCCTGACCTGCAGGCCGCCGCCGAAGCCGCTGCCGGCGCCATCGCCTTCAACCAGGGCGAAGTCTGCACCGCGGGTTCGCGCCTGCTGGTAGAGCGCTCCATCAAGGACAAGTTCGTGCCCATGGTGGTCGAGGCGATCAAGGCCTGGAAGCCGGGCAACCCATTGGACCCGGCGACCAACGTCGGTGCCCTGGTGGACAGCCAGCAACTGGACATCGTGCTTGGCTACATCGAATCCGGCCACGCCGACGGTGCCAAGCTGGTGGCTGGCGGCAAACGTGTGCTGGAAGAAACCGGCGGCACCTACGTCGAGCCGACCATCTTCGACGGCGTGGACAACGCCATGCGCATCGCCAAGGAAGAAATCTTTGGCCCGGTGCTCTCGGTCATCGCCTTCGACAGCGAAGAAGAAGCGGTCGCCATCGCCAACGACACCATCTACGGCCTGGCCGCGGCGGTGTGGACCAGCAACCTGTCCCGCGCCCACCTGGTCGGCAAGGCCCTGCGCGCTGGCAGCGTCTGGATCAACCAGTACGACGGCGGCGACATGACCGCGCCCTTCGGCGGCTTCAAACAGTCCGGCAACGGCCGCGACAAGTCGCTGCACGCCTTCGACAAGTACACCGAGCTGAAAGCGACCTGGATCAAGCTCTGACCTATGGCAGGTGGCAACCGGACGGGGAGAGGTCCGGTTGCCACCCTCAACGAAGAGACCACCGGCGGCGCGCGGCCGCCTTACCACCGCTTCTTGTTCGATACCGATACAAAACCAATAAAGGAACCGACCGATGAGCAATGCACCCAGCAAGGCTGCAGTGGCTGACCGGGACGCGGAGCAATTACGCGCCCTGGGCTACACGTCCAACTTCGAACGCAGCATGAGCCTTTGGGAGAACTTTGCCCTGGGCTTCACCTACCTGTCCCCGGTGGTGGGGGTCTATACCCTGTTCGGCCTGTGTCTGGCGGCCGGAGGCCCACCGATGTTCTGGTCCTACCTGCTGGTGGGCATCGGTCAGTTGCTGGTGTGCCTCGTGTTCTGTGAAGTGGTTTCGCAATTCCCCATCTCCGGTGGCGTCTATCCCTGGGCACGGCGCCTGGTGGGCAAGCGCTGGGCCTGGATGGTGGGCTGGCTTTACTCCGTCTCGCTCTGCGTGACCATCGCTGCAGTCGCCCTCGGTGCCGGCCCCTACATCGCCAACCTGCTTGGCTTCGAGCCCACGGCCGTCACCAATACGCTGATCGCCCTTGGCCTGACCCTGATAGCGACCCTGTTGAACCTGAGCGGCACGAAACTACTGGCCCGTGTGGCGATGTTCGGCTTCATCTGCGAATTGCTGGGCGCCCTGGTAATCGGTGGCTACCTGCTGATCTTCGAGCGCCACCAACCTATCAGCGTGCTGTTCAACACGTTCGACATCAGCATCGACGGCAGCTACTGGCCCGCGTTCCTCACGGCGTCGTTGGCCGGCATGTTCCTCTACTACGGCTTCGAGGCTTGCGGCGACGTTGCCGAGGAAACACCGAACCCCAGCAAGCGCATTCCCAAGGCCATGCGCATGACCGTCTATATCGGCGGCGGCGCTGCCATGTTTGCGGCGATAGCGCTGATCCTCGCGGTGCCGGACATGGCCAAGGTGATTTCGGGCGAAGACAGCGACCCGATGTCCACCATCCTCAACAACGCTTTCGGCCCTCTCGGGTCGCGACTGGTCATGGCGGTGATCATCGTTTCCTTCGTCTCTTGCGTACTGAGCCTGCAGGCCGCAGCAAGCCGGCTGCTGTACTCCTATGCGCGTGACGAGATGGTCATGGGCAGTTCGCTGCTCAAGCGTCTGTCGCCCAACACCCATGTACCGGCCGCTGCACTGGTAGTCTGCGGCCTGCTGCCGGCCGCCATCGTCTGCGCGGGTTTCTTCTTGCAGAATGCCATCGCCGCGGTGGTTGCCTTCGCCGCGATCGGCATCTACCTGTCATTCCAGATGATCGTTGGCGGCGCGCTGTTCGCTCGCGTCCGCGGCTGGCAACCGAGCGGGCAATTCACCCTGGGCAACTGGGGTTGGGTCGTCAACATTGCGGCCCTGATCTACGGCGTGCTGGCCATCGTCAACATGTCCTGGCCGCGCACTCCGGACGCGCCGTGGTACGTCAATTACGGAATCGTCGTCACAGCGGCCGTAATCATTGCAATCGGCCTGCTCTACATGCTCGTACTCAAGCCTTACGACCGCGGCCAGGCCCCTGCTGGGGACGCGTGGAAACTGTCGACGCCAGCGCTGGAGAGCGAGCCGGCACGTTGAGTCAAACAGGGTGGGGCTGCCAGGCCCCGCCCTCCCCGCCTTCAAGCCAGCAGTGCCACCGACTTGATCTGCGCCCAGAGGGTCTGGCCAGGGTAGAGGCCAAGCTGGTCACGGGAGAAGCGGGTGATGCGCGCCAGCATGGGCGTGCCATCCACATCGAGACGCACCAGCACGTGGGCTGGATTGGCGGCCGGAGACTCTTCCACCATCCGTGCCGGCAATAGGTTGAGGATGCTGCTGTCGCGCTGTTTCTCCAGGCTCAGGCTGACGTCCCGCGCCAGCACCCGGAAGCGCAGGGAGCGGCTTTCGGCAACCGGCGAATGGGCCACCCTCACGCTGAGAGAGCTACCGGGCAACGCCAGGGTCAGCAACTGGTACTGGGCATCGAAACCCTGCACCCGCCCTTCGATCACCACACCGGCCTCGTCTTCCTGCGCGGTGGGAAGATCCAGGCGGGCGAGGGTCTGCTCCAGCGGCCCGCTGGCCAGCACCTGGCCGTTATCCAGTAGCACCAGGTGGTCGGCCAGGCGCGCCACTTCATCCGGCGAATGGCTGACGTAGAGGACCGGGATGTCCAACTCGTCATGCAGGCGCTCCAGGTAGGGCAGGATCTCGCCCTTGCGCTTGAGGTCCAGCGCCGCCAGGGGCTCATCCATCAACAGCAGGCGCGGACTGGTCAGCAGGGCACGGGCAATGCCGACACGCTGGCGCTCGCCGCCGGACAAACCGTCCGGCATGCGCTCGAGCAGATGGCTGATACCCAGCAGTTTCACCGCCTGCTCCAACGCGACACGGCGCTCCCGCGCGGGTATGCGCCGCTGGCCGAACTCCAGATTACGCAGGACCGAGAGATGTTCGAACAGGCTGGCTTCCTGGAACACATACCCCAGGGGGCGCTTGTGGGTGGGCAGGAAATGGCCACGGGCACTGTCCTGCCAGACCTCCCCATTGATCTCCAGGTAGCCCTCGGCGGCGCGCTCCAGGCCCGCGATGCAGCGCAGCAGGCTGGTCTTGCCCGATCCGGAGTGGCCGAACAGGGCGCTGACGCCACGGCCAGGCAGTTCGAGATCGGTCTCCAGGACAAAGTCCGGATGGCGCAGGCGGAATCGCGCGCGAATCTGTTGCATAAGTCAGGTCCAGCCGGGTTTCAGGCGTCGGCTGGTATTCAGCGCCAGCAGGATGAGGAAGGAGAACAACAGCATGCCGCCGGCCAACCAGTGGGCCTGGGCGTACTCCATGGCTTCGACGTGATCGAAGATCTGCACCGAGACCACGCGGGTCTTCTCCGGAATGTTGCCGCCAATCATCAGCACTACGCCGAACTCACCCACGGTATGGGCGAAGCCGAGGATGGACGCGGTGACGAAACCTGGCCTGGCCAGCGGCAGGACCACCGAGAAAAAGGTGTCCCAAGGACTGGCTCGCAGTGTGGCGGCTACTTCCAGCGGACGTTGGCCGATGGTGGTGAAGGCGTTCTGCAGGGGCTGCACGACAAAGGGCATGGAATAGATCACCGAACCCACCACCAGGCCGGCAAAGGTGAAGGGCAAGGTGCCGAGGCCTAGGCTCTGGGTGAACTGGCCGATGAACCCGTGGGGTCCCATGCTGACGAGCAAATAGAAACCGATGACCGTAGGCGGAAGCACCAGCGGCAGGGCGACCACGGCTGCGACTGTCCCCTTCAGGCGTGAACGGGTGCGCGCCAGCCACCAGGCGATAGGAGTGCCCACCACGAGCAGGAGCAGCGTGGTGAGGGTGGCAAGTTCCAGGGTCAGCCAGATGGCGGCCAGATCGGTACGGTCGAGGGGAAAGCTCATGGGTTGGCCGAATGATCACTTTTCGCTGTGTTGCGAACTATATAGCGAAGCTGCGTAGCCAGCCAGAATCAGGCTTAACCCCACCCCGGTCCGCTGCGGTGCAGGGCGTTGTCCGCGTCGAACAAGAGTTGCTCAAGGTCCTGCGCTCGCGAGGATTCGGCATGGCCGATTCGCAGGGTCAGGCTCTGCTCAGTCGCGCGATTGAAAGCACCAAGGCCAGCACGCAGGCGCTGCAGGACGGCATTCGGATCGCCATAACCGGAAGTCAGCACAAGGAACTCCCCGCCCCCGAGGCGCGCCAACAGGTCACCGCGCCGGAACTGCGCCCGAAGCATGCGAGCGGCAGTCAGCGGCAGGCTCTCACCTGGCCCGCTGTCGTTGCTGCCAACCAGCAGGTGGAGCAACAGGCAAGGTGTGTCGCGCTGGCGTGAGGCGTCCAGTTCTCCGGCGGCGTGGTGCAGGAAACCGAGACGGTTGTGCAGGCCGGTGAGCTCATCGGTCATGGAGAAGCGCTGGATGTCCTGTTCGACCCGCTCGCGCTCGCAGGCTTCGTCATAGAGCAGCCGGTTGGCGGCGACCAGGTCCTGGGTACGGGCGATGACGCGCTGCTCCAGTTCGTTGTAGAGCTGGACATTCTCCATGGCCACCGAGGTGGAGTCCGCCAGGGCCTGCAACAGACCGACCTCCCGCACACTCGCCATGCGCGGGGTGGCCCAGTAGGTGCCGATCGCCCCCACCGGGGCCATGCTGCGAATGGGCACCATCACCAGGCTTTTGACGAAGGTGGGGCGGTAGGCGTCGTGGGGGATGCGTGGGTCCTGGTAGATATCTTCGATCACTGCGGGCTCGCGGTTGATCATCGCCCAGCCGCTGATGCAAGTTTCCATGGGAAAGCGCAGGCCCTTCCACAGCGGTGAGATGGCGTCCTCATCCTTGTAGAAGCAGCGATCACCGTCACGCAGGACGAAGGTGGCACCATCCGCCCCTACCAGTTCCCGCGCAGCGCTGCGCACGATCTCTGCGATACGGTCGAGATCGCGGGCCAGGGACAATTCCTGAATGGCCCGTACCAGGCATTCGAGATTGCGTTCATAGCTGACAGCGGAACCTTCCATAGACCCACGCCTCCAGTCCGGAGCGAAGACGCCCCGGATTCATATCAGCACAGAGCTTCAGTCCTTGCGAGAGGGCGACAGCAATTCGATCTTGTAGCCGTCGGGATCTTCCACGAAGGCCAGGATACTGGTGCCGTGCTTCATCGGCCCCGGCTCACGGGTGATCTTGCCACCACGGGCACGGATGTCCTCGCAGGCCTTGTAGACATCGTCCACTTCCAGCGCGATGTGGCCATAGGCAGTGCCCAGCTCGTATTTATCCACACCCCAGTTGTAGGTGAGTTCGATCACGCTGTTGTGGGCTTCGTCGCCGTAGCCGACGAACGCGAGGGTGAACTGGCCGTCCGGATAGTCCTTGCGACGCAGCAGGGTCATGCCTAGCACTTCGGTGTAGAAGGCGATGGATTTGTCCAGGTCGCCGACGCGCAGCATGGTATGCAGCAGTCTCATCGTTGCTTCCTCATCGGTTGCCCGTTTTGCCGGGCTATAAATGCGAACCCCGGCTCGTGGCCGGGGTTCGTAGGCTCATGCTGACAAGCTTATCAGAACAGCTTGCGGCCCTTGCCTGCAGCGATGCGCATGCGCAGGGCGTTGAGCTTGATGAAGCCAGCGGCGTCGGCCTGATTGTAGGCGCCGGCATCGTCCTCGAAGGTGGCGATGTTGGCGTCGAACAGGGAGTCGTCGGACTTGCGACCGACCACGATGACGTTACCCTTGTAAAGCTTCAGGCGTACCACACCGTTCACGTTGGTCTGGGAGGCGTCGATCATCTGCTGCAGCATCAGACGCTCCGGGCTCCACCAGTAACCGGTGTAGATCAGGCTGGCGTACTTCGGCATCAGCTCGTCTTTCAGGTGCGCGACTTCGCGGTCCAGGGTAATGGACTCGATAGCGCGGTGGGCACGAAGCATGATGGTGCCGCCGGGGGTCTCGTAGCAGCCACGGGACTTCATGCCGACATAACGGTTCTCGACGATGTCGAGGCGGCCGATGCCGTTGATGCCGCCGACGCGGTTCAGCTCGGTCAGCACCTGGGCCGGAGTCAGTTCCTTGCCGTCGATGGCGACGATGTCACCATTGCGATAGGTCAGTTCGATGTAGGTCGGGGTATCCGGCGCCTTTTCCGGGGAAGTGGTCCACTTCCACATGTCTTCTTCGTGCTCGGTCCAGGTGTCTTCCAGCACGCCGCCTTCATAGGAGATATGCAGCAGGTTAGCGTCCATGGAGTACGGGGACTTCTTCTTGCCGTGGCGCTCGATCGGGATGGCGTGCTTCTCGGCATAGTCCATCAGCTTCTCGCGGGACAGCAGGTCCCACTCGCGCCAGGGAGCGATCACTTTCACGCCCGGCTTCAGTGCATAGGCACCCAGTTCGAAACGCACCTGGTCGTTGCCCTTGCCGGTGGCGCCGTGGGAGATGGCGTCGGCGCCGGTCTCGTTGGCGATTTCGATCAGGCGCTTGGCGATCAGCGGACGGGCGATGGAGGTGCCCAGCAGGTACTCGCCTTCATAGATGGTGTTGGCGCGGAACATCGGGAATACGAAGTCGCGAACGAATTCTTCGCGCAGGTCATCGATGTAGATTTCCTTGACGCCCATCGCCTGGGCCTTGGCGCGGGCCGGCTCGACCTCTTCGCCCTGGCCGAGGTCAGCGGTGAAGGTCACTACTTCGCAGTTATAGGTATCTTGCAGCCACTTGAGGATCACCGAGGTGTCCAGGCCACCGGAATAAGCCAGGACAACCTTCTTCACGTCCGCCATGCCATCAACTCCACGGGGGTTGTACGAAAAACCCGTGATTCTACTGACCCTGGCGGTCAAATTACAGTGGCGCGACAGCTTATGACGACGAGGCGACAGAATCTGTCGACTGTGCGACGAGCGGCAGGGTCAGGAACCGCTCGGGGCCTTGGGGGCGGGAGCAGCACCCTGGACGCCCGGAGCGGGAGCCGGGCCGGTCGGAGCGGCGTCGGGAACGCCAGGCTTGACGGGATCCGGCGCCTCCGCCGGAGCAGGAGCAGGAGCAGGAGCAGGAGCGGGCGCTGCGGCCGGCGCCTCCACAGGCAGGTCGACGCGCGACAACTGCACGGTGGCCCGGCGATTCTTGGCCCGGTTGGCCGAGCTGTTGTTCGGCGCCAGCGGATAGCGCTCACCATGGAAGCGCATGACCATTTGCGCCTCGGGGAAACCGTTGGCCTTGAAGTAGTCGTACACCACCAGGGCGCGGCGGCGCGAGAGGTCGCGGTTGGTCAGACGATTGCCGCTGTTGTCGGAATGGCCATCGATCTCGATGTGATTGACGCTTGGATCAGCCTTGATGAAGTCGAGCATGATTTCCAGCTTCGCCCGCGCGATATCGTCCAGCTCCATGCCGCCCCCCGGAAAGCCGACCTGCACATGCTTGACCTGGTCGAAGTTCACCGGCAGCAGCTTGGCGGTGCACGCGAGATAATCCTGGTAGGCCTGGTTGAATTTCACCGGCAGCAGGCGCACTTCCATGGCGTCGCCGCCCTGCAGGGTGCGATGGCGTATCAGAGGGCTGCGGCCCTCCATCAGGCCGGCAAGCAGACGCCCGGCCTGCTGCTGGGAACTGTTGAAGGGCACCTCACCGCCGCCGACGCTGACCACACCAAGGTTGATATCGCCCCTGCCCGGCTGCCAGGGCGCTGCAGCCGCCAGCAAGGTCGCTGACCCCGCCCCCATCCAGCGTTCGTGAGCCTTCAGGCGGAAAGTGGCCTGCTCGCCGGCACGACGCACGAACTCACCCGCACCGAAGTCCGTGATGGATTGCGAAAGGCGGCATTCGAACTTGTCACCCTCGACCTTCCACTCCACCTTCTCCAGGCGAGTCTGGAATGTGATGGCCATGGCCGGCAGGCTGGCGAGCAAACTCAGGATGGCGAGATAACGCTGGCGCACGGCTGGCTCCACGGGGAATTACGGCGTTCCTGCTGGATATCGGTGGCGCTCGACAAAACTTGAGCGCGGATTTACCTGCGCACTCGCCCGAGGATTAGGCCCTGCGTGCCCCTGCAGGGCTTTTCCGGTAGCATGTCCGCCCAGTTCTGCCCGCCTGGAAGCCCCTCATGTCCGACCGTTTGACCCTCCTGCGTCCCGACGACTGGCACATCCATCTGCGCGATGGTGCCGTCCTGGCCCACACCGTTGCGGATGCTGCCCGTACTTTCGGCCGCGCCATCATCATGCCCAACCTGGTACCTCCGGTTCGCAATGCCGAGGAAGCCGACGCGTATCGCCAGCGCATCCTTGCCGCCCGTCCGGCGGGCAGCCACTTCGAACCCTTGATGGTGCTGTACCTCACCGATCGCACCAGCCCGGAGGACATTCGTGCGGCCAAGGCTTCCGGTTTCGTGCACGCGGCCAAGCTTTATCCGGCCGGCGCCACCACCAACTCGGATTCCGGCGTCACCAGCGTCGACAAGATCTTCCCGGCCCTGGAAGCCATGGCCGAAGTCGGCATGCTGCTGCTGGTCCACGGTGAAGTGACCCGTGGCGAAATCGACGTATTCGACCGCGAGAAAGTATTCATCGACGAACACCTGACCCGCGTAGTCGAGCGCTTCCCGACCCTGAAGGTGGTGTTCGAACACATCACCACCGGCGACGCGGTGCAGTTCGTGCAATCGGCTTCGGCCAACGTCGGCGCCACCATCACCGCCCACCACCTGCTGTACAACCGCAACCACATGCTGGTTGGCGGCATTCGTCCGCACTTCTATTGCCTGCCGATCCTCAAGCGCAACGTACATCAGGAAGCACTACTGGACGCTGCCACCAGCGGCAGCGCCAAGTTCTTCCTCGGCACCGACTCGGCGCCCCACGCCAAGCACGCCAAGGAAGCCGCGTGCGGCTGCGCCGGCTGCTACACCGCGTATGCCGCCATCGAGCTCTATGCTGAAGCCTTCGAGCAGCGCAATGCGCTGGACAAGCTGGAGGCCTTCGCCAGCTTCCACGGTCCGGACTTCTACGGCCTGCCACGCAACACCGACCGCATCACCCTGGTCCGCGAAGAATGGACCGCCCCCGCCACCCTGCCGCTGGGCGAGCAGGTGGTGGTACCGCTGCGCGCTGGCGAGAAGCTGCAATGGCGCCTGCTGGAGGAACAAGCGTGAGCGAGGACCTTTACGACGACGAACTGGACGGCAGCCTGCCCTCCGGCCCGCGCCACCCCATGGCAGCGCGCTTCCGTGGTTACCTGCCGGTGGTGGTAGATGTGGAGACCGGCGGTTTCAACGCCGCGACCGATGCCTTGCTGGAGATCGCCGCGACCACCATCGCGATGGATGAGCAGGGTTTCCTCTACCCGGACCATACCCACTTCTTCCGCATCGAGCCGTTCGAAGGCGCCAATATCGAACAGGCCGCGCTGGAGTTCACCGGGATCAAGCTGGATCACCCACTGCGCATGGCGGTGAGCGAGGAGCACGCGCTGACGGAAATCTTCCGTGGCCTGCGCAAGTCGATCAAAGCCAATGGCTGCAAGCGCGCCATCCTGGTCGGCCACAACTCCAGCTTCGACCTCGGTTTCCTGAATGCTGCAGTGAACCGGACCGCTCTCAAGCGCAATCCATTCCACCCCTTCTCCAGCTTCGACACCGCGACCCTGGCTGGCCTCGCCTACGGTCAGACCGTACTGGCCAAGGCTTGCCAGGCCGCCGGCATCGATTTCGACGGCCGCGAGGCACACTCGGCGCGCTACGACACCGAGAAGACTGCCGAGCTGTTCTGCGGCATCGTCAACCGCTGGAAGGAAATGGGCGGCTGGATCGACGACGACGATTGAGTCCCCATCGAAACTCCAGACATGAAAAAGCCCGGCATATGCCGGGCTTTTTCTTTAGCTGGAAACGCTTACAGGGAAGAAGCGTTCTCGGCCAGGTACTGGGCAACACCTTCCGGAGAAGCGGTCATGCCCTTGTCGCCTTTCTTCCAGTTGGCCGGGCAGACTTCGCCGTGCTCTTCGGTGAACTGCAGGGCGTCGACCAGACGCAGCAGCTCGTCCATGTTACGGCCCAGCGGCAGGTCGTTGACGATCTGGGAACGCACAACGCCGTTCTTGTCGATCAGGAAAGCGCCGCGGTAAGCCACGCCGTCTTCGGATTCGACGTCGTAGGCCTTGGCGATTTCGTGCTTCATGTCGGCAGCCAGGGTGTACTTGACCGGGCCGATGCCGCCCTTGTCTACCGGGGTGTTACGCCAGGCGTTGTGGGTGAAGTGGGAGTCGATCGACACGCCGATCACTTCCACGCCACGGGCCTGGAACTCGGGAATGCGGTGGTCCAGGGCGATCAGCTCGGACGGGCAGACGAAGGTGAAGTCCAGCGGGTAGAAGAACACCAGACCGTATTTGCCCTTGATGGCCTCGGACAGGGTGAAGCTGTCGACGATTTCGCCATTGCCCAGAACGGCGGCAACGGTGAAGTCCGGAGCCTGCTTGCCTACGAGTACGCTCATTCCATGTCTCCTGAGTTGTCATGAGTAGTCAGTGGGGTCGGGGTCACAGCCTGGCCGACCAATGTGGCGACGCCATGACACCCGCTTCCAAAAGGACGGGCAATAATACACTCGACGGCTAACCCCGCCCACCGCTTTCGACTGGCGGGTCAACGTCCGCCGCTGACCGCCGAATTACGCGGGAACACCTCTGGCCCGGGCGTTCCAGGCAAATCTTTGACAATCATTCTCATTACTATTAGTATCCCCTCATCCAACCACTCCCCTGAGTTCTGAGTGCTATGTACGTCTGTCTCTGTCTAGGTGTCACTGACGGTCAAATTCGCGAAGCCATCTATGAAGGCTGCTGCAGCTATCGCGAAGTACGCAACACGCTGGAAGTGGGCACCCAATGCGGCAAGTGTGCTTGCCTGGCCAAGCAGGTGGTCAAGGAGACCTTGGCCGAGGTGCAGAGCAGCCAGGCGGCCCTCGCCTTCCCCGCGGCATACGCCATCGCCTGACCATTCGGCGGAATCACAGGAAACCGGACCGCAGCGTCCGGTTTTTTGTGCCTGATTTTCAATACTTTAGAGTTCAAATGTAGAAGTAAAACATTCTTATTAATATTCAAATTCATTTGTAATTCAACAACTTAGATTTGACACAATAAATTGCGAGGATCAGAATTTCTTAACCATCCACTCTTCCTACGGCAGGATTCCACATGAAAGGCGACAAGAAAGTCATACAGCATCTCAACAAGATCCTCGGAAACGAGCTTGTTGCGATCAACCAGTACTTCCTGCACGCCCGCATGTACGAAGATTGGGGTCTGAAGAAACTGGGTGAACACGAGTACCACGAGTCCATCGACGAGATGAAGCATGCGGACAAGCTGATCAAGCGCATTCTCTTCCTCGAGGGCCTCCCCAACCTGCAAGACCTTGGCAAGCTGATGATCGGCGAGAACACCAAGGAGATGCTGGCCAGCGACCTCAAGCTGGAGCTGGCAGCCGTTCCGGACCTGAAGACGGCTATTGCCTACTGCGAAAGCGTCGGTGACTACGGCAGCCGCGAACTGCTGGAAGAAATCCTCGAGTCCGAGGAAGAACATATCGACTGGCTGGAAACCCAACTGGGCCTGATCGACAAAGTCGGCCTGGAGAACTATTTGCAGTCGCAGATGGACGAGTAATCCGCCGACAAAAAAGAAGCCCCGCCAATGCGGGGCTTTTTAATTTGATGCACCGCCAAATCATTCTCCTCGAATCCGGAACACTATTAACTATCGAAAAACGGACCGACATGAATGAGTAACTTTCAACATCAAGATGCCTTCTCAATTTGAGAAGCCAGTATCTTCCCGAACAGCTAACGATAAGCAAAAAAAACCCCGCATTTGCGGGGCTTTTTTCGAATCCGGAGCGGATCAGGCGCTGGCCTTGCTCACGGCATCCTTGACCAGGGTCTGCAGCTCACCCTTTTCGAACATCTCGGTAATGATGTCGCTGCCACCAACCAGTTCACCGCCTACCCACAGCTGGGGGAAGGTCGGCCAGTTCGCGTACTTCGGCAGATTCGCGCGGATTTCCGGATTCTGCAGAATGTCGACATAAGCGAACTTCTCGCCACAAGCCATCAGGACTTGCGCGGCGCGGGCCGAGAAGCCGCACTGCGGAGCGTTCGGCGAGCCTTTCATGTACAGCAGGACAGTGTTGTTGGCGATCTGCTCTTTGATGGTTTCGATGATATCCATTGGGCACCTCGGCTGAACTTTCCGACTGGCAAGTCGGCAGGATGGCGGCATTGTAACGGAAAGCCGAGCGGCGCGCTCGGGCTTCCCTTGTCTTCAGGCGGCCACCACTTCCACAGGAACGCCATTGAGTGCGGCGTTGCCAGAAACCGCATCCAGTTGGCGTTCATCGGTCAGATCGTTGGCACTGGCGCCCGGCTGCTCGCTGGCGATGCCCATGCGCACACCGGGCCGTGCATGCCCCCAACCATGGGGAAGGCTGACTACGCCCGGCATCATGTCCTCGCTGGCGCCTACCTCTACCTCGATCATCCCAACCCGCGAACGCACCCTTACCCGTTGCCCATCTACCAGTCCACGTGCTTCCAGGTCGCGCGGGTGCATCAGCAACTGATGACGCGGCTTGCCTTTCACCAAGCGGTGGTAGTTGTGCATCCAGGAGTTGTTGCTGCGCACATGGCGGCGACCAATCAGCACCAGCTCGCCCTCCCGGGGAGTGGGTTGTGCCGCGAAGCGTTCGAGATCGGCCAGGAGAATCGACGGAGCTGCCTCGACCTTGCGGCTGGTCGTCTTCAGCCGACCGGCCAGATTGGGCTTTAGCGGGCCGAGGTCAACGCCGTGGGGATGTTCCCGCAACCGCGCCACGGAAAGCTTGAGCTCGGAGCGGTCACCATAGGCACCGGCACGCAGCCCCAGATCGATCATCTGCTCGGGGGCCATGGTGGGCTTCAGTTCGATACCGGTGCGAGCGGCAAAGGCCTTGGCCAGCCCGACGAAGATTTCCCAGTCGTGCAGCGCCCCCGCTGGCTTGGCCAGTACGGACTCGTTGAAGCGGGTGACGTTGCGGACGGCGAAAAGGTTGAAGGTGGTGTCGTAGTGCTCGTGCTCCAGGGGCGAGGTGGGCGGCAGGATCAGGTCGGCATAGCGGGTAGTCTCGTTGATATAGAGGTCGATGCTGAGCATGAACTCCAGGCCATCCAGCGCCTGTTCCAGCTGACGACCGTTGGGCGTGGACAACACCGGATTGCCGGCAACCGTCACCAACGCCCTCACCTGCCCCTCGCCAGGAGTGAGCATTTCTTCAGCCAGTGCCGCTACCGGCAGCTCTCCGCCGTACTCGGGCAAGCCGGATACCCGGCTCTGCCAGCGATTGAAATGACCGCCCGACGTGGCGGCTACCAGGTCTACCGCCGGTTCGGTGCAGAGCACACCACCCACCCGATCCAGGTTGCCGGTAACCAGGTTGATCAGCTGGATCAGCCATTGGCAGAGGCTGCCGAAGGCCTGGGTCGATACGCCCATGCGGCCATAGCAAACCGCACTCTCGGCCGCAGCGAAGTCCCGGGCCAGTTGGCGAATGTGTTCTGCCGGAACGCCGCAACGCTGGCTCATGGCCTCTGGCGTGAATCGGTCGATGGCCTCCCGCACCTGTTCAAGACCTTCGATCTCAAGATGGGTGGCGCGACCAAGGCGCTCTTCGAACAGGGTATTGAGCAAGCCGAACAGAAGCGCCGCATCCTGCCCCGGACGCACGAACAGGTGTTGATCGGCCATGGCCGCGGTTTCGCTGCGTCGGGGGTCGACTACCACCAGTTTTCCTCCCCGCGCCTGTAGCGCCTTCAGGCGCTTCTCCACATCCGGCACGGTCATGATGCTGCCGTTCGAAGCCAGTGGGTTGCCGCCCAGGATAAGCATGAACTGTGTCTGATCGATGTCCGGAATCGGAATCAGCAAGCCGTGACCGTACATTTGCTGGCTGATCAGGTGATGGGGCAACTGGTCCACCGAAGTCGCCGAAAAGCGTCCGCGGGTCTTGAGCAAACCGAGGAAGTAGTTGCTGTGAGTCATCAACCCATAGTTGTGCACGCTTGGGTTGCCCTGATAGACGGCCACCGCATTGTTGCCATGACGTCCCTGGATATCCGCCAGACGCTCGGCCACCAGCGCAAAGGCTTCATCCCACTCGATGGGCAACCATTCGTTGCCGGCTCGGCGCATGGGTTGGCGAATACGGTCAGGATCGTTCTGGATGTCCTGCAGAGCCACCGCCTTGGGGCAGATATGGCCTCGACTGAAGCTGTCCTGGGCGTCGCCCTTGATGGAAAGGATGCGCCGGCTGCCATCCTCCTGGTCTTCGGTCTCGATGGTCAGGCCGCAGATGGCCTCGCAGAGATGGCACGCACGGTGATGAAGGGTCTTGGTCATTGCCTGGCCTCATTCTTGTTCGAGACGACCGGTCAGGTCGCAAGAACGAGACTATGGAACCAGAAGTGCCGCTCGGCCAGCAGCGTCATCGCCGTGAATCGGCAGGCATCATGCCTGCCGATTCACCAGCCCCGTCAGCGGATGGACTGGATGGTGCCCTTGTTGCCGGTCACCTTGGCGGTCACCTTCTTGAATACGACGTAATCCTTCACGCTCAGCTCGTAGCGCGGAGCGACGATCAGGTCTGCCCCCGAAGACTTGACAGCCTTGTAGGCCGCAGCAGACTTGACGGCGGAGATGGGGTCCGGACCGAAAGGCAGGCCGCCACCACTGTCGCCGCCATAGGCCACGCCATCAGCGAACTCCGCGTCCCCACCGAACTGCAGGAAGCTGAACAGGATGTTCACCTCGGACTGCCCAGTGATTTGCTCGCCCACTTTGATATCGGCCTTGAGGTCGGTCTTCACGTTGCCGTTCAGCGGTGAAGTCGGTTGGCTGACGTTGTAGCTGCTGCAGCCGGTCATGGCAGCGAAGGTGACAGCCAGGGCAGTGGGTACAAGGAACTTCTTCATTGCGATCTCCATGGATCATAGAAAGTCTGAACGGCTCCGCTGGATTTCCATGCGCGGTAGCCGTCCCCGGAAAACACCCGAATCCGGGGACGCGCAAACCTATCAATCCGCTTCACGCGGCATCAGTTCACGCGTTCCGAAAAGACCTTCAGATACTTTCCCGCCGAGTGGCGGTAGATGGAGTAGGCCCATATCTCAGGGCGTAGGCTCAGCCAGGCAGACCCGATTACGCCCCCCACTCTTGGCCCGATAGAGTGCTGCATCGGCCTGCTCCAGCAGGTGTTCGGGGCGGTCGTCCTGCGCCGGCACCTCACTGTGCGCGCCCACGCTCACCGTTACCACGCCAAAGGGATTGCCGGAGTGCACCAGGCCCTGCTCGTAGACCGCCTGCCGAATCCGCTCCGCCACCAAGCGTGCGCCGGCGACATCGGTATGGGGCAGCAGTACGGCGAACTCCTCGCCGCCATAACGGGCCACCGTGTCTCCGGCGCGCACCTTGAAACGACGTAGCACGTCGCCCACCGCCTTGAGGCAGACGTCGCCTGCCTGGTGGCCGTAGCGGTCGTTGTAGGCCTTGAAGAAATCAACGTCGATCATCACCAGCGCCAGTGGCGAGCCAACCGTAGCGGCGCGGTGGTACTCGACCTGCAAGGCCTGATCGAACTGCCGTCGATTGGAGATGCCGGTCAGGCTGTCACGGTTGGCTAGACGGAACAGTTCGCGGTTTTCCCGCGCAATGCTCTGGGCGGCAGCCATACGCTTGCGCATCCGCGTAGCCAATCCACCGCCGACAAGGATCAGCGCCAGCACCAGCATCGCCACCAGGCAGGCGACCACCGCAGTCTTTCGCCCCCACTCGGCCAGCACTTCCTGGCGGGACATGGACACCGCCACCACCAGCGGGAAGTGATCCAGGGCGCGGTACGCGTAGATGCGGTCCACCCCATCGAGCACGGAAATGCTCGCCCCCAGCCCCACTGGCGAACGCTTGAGATCAGACTGGAACATGTAGCTGCCGGCCATGCTCTCGCCCGTAGCGCCGGAGGTTTCAGGCCGGCGGTAGACGATCGTGCCGTCGTTCATGGCAACCAGGAGGGAACCCTGCACGCCCATGTCGAAGTGCTTGTAGAACTCGCGGAAGTGATCGATGCGGATGGTCGCCAGCACTACCCCGGCGAAACGACCGTCCCTGTCATTGAAGCGGCGCGACACCGGTAGAATCCACTCACCGGTGGAACGGCTGCGAATCGGGTTGCTCACTTCGGTATCGCGACTCACGGAATGGAGGTGATGCTGGAAGTAGGCGCGATCCGAGTTGTTCGCGTCGTTTGCTGGCGGCGGATTGGTGTAGTAGAGCCAACGCCCTTCGGCGTCATAGACGAACAGTCCGGCCAGTTGCGAGGCTCGCTGCTTGTAGGTCACCAGCAACTGATTGATGGTTTCGGGACTGCTCTCCCCCCGCTCCAGCAGATTCACCAGGCCACCGAGGATGATATCGGCCTCCTTGATGGATTCCTGGCCATGCTGGGCAATGGAATAGGCCAGGTTGGCGTTGGCCTTGTCCGCTTCCCTCAGGTAGACCTGCTTGGAATCCAGCACCTGGGCCAGGTTCATCAGGATGGCTCCCAGACCCGCCAACAGCAGCAGCGCGTACGCCAACCACAGTGAACGTCGCGTTCCCTGGTAGCCCTGAACGGGTTCCGGACCGGTTCCAGCCATCCGCACACTCCTCACTGCCCGTGCCTGCGCTCACCTTAGACAAGCGACTGTGCCGAAACAATCTGGAATGATGGACATTTGCCGCCGGTCCCAGGGCCGTTGTACAACGCCCGACCTCACGCAAACAGCACGCCAGAGCGGTCCACCGGATTGCGCCGTAAAGCCCCGGGCGCCAGGCGTATAGCCACGAACGACGAGGTTTCTGGCACGTATTGGAAAACCGCGACATTTCCTTATAAGATCGCGCCTTTCCCTAGAATCGTCGCCACGTGCGGCTTCGACCGCGCGTCCCGCCTGCTTTGTTCCCGCAATACCCGGCCAGGACACGCGGCCAGTGACAAAAGAAGAAAGGTAGTAACCATGAGCGCTAGGCATTTTCTCTCCCTGATGGACTGCACTCCCCAGGAGCTGAACAGCCTGATCCGTCGAGGCACCGAGCTGAAGGATCTGCGCAACCGAGGCGTGCGTTACGAGCCCCTGAAAAGCCGCGTACTGGGCATGATCTTCGAGAAGGCCTCCACCCGTACCCGTCTCTCCTTCGAAGCGGGCATGATCCAGCTCGGCGGCCAGGCGATCTTCCTGTCCCCGCGTGATACCCAGCTCGGTCGAGGCGAGCCGATCAGCGACAGCGCAATCGTCATGTCGCGCATGCTCGACGCGGTGATGATCCGGACCTTCGCCCACAGCACCCTCACCGAGTTCGCCGCTCACTCGCGGGTTCCGGTCATCAATGGCCTGTCGGACGACCTGCACCCCTGCCAATTGCTGGCAGACATGCAGACCTTCCTCGAACATCGCGGCAGCATCCAGGGCAAGACCGTGGCCTGGATCGGTGATGGCAACAATATGTGCAACACCTATATTGAGGCAGCGATCCAGTTCGACTTCCAGCTGCGCGTCGCTTGCCCAGAAGGCTACGAGCCCAACGCGGAATTCCTCGCCCAGGCCGGAGACCGTGTCAGGGTCGTGCGTGACCCGCGCGAAGCCGTGGCCGGCGCGCACCTGGTCAGCACCGACGTCTGGACCTCCATGGGCCAGGAGGAAGAAACCGCCAGACGCCTGGCGTTGTTCTCCCCCTACCAGGTGAACAAGGCGCTCCTCGACCTGGCCGCGGACGACGTGATATTCATGCACTGCCTGCCGGCCCACCGCGGCGAAGAGATTAGCGTAGATCTGCTCGATGATCCGCGCTCGGTAGCCTGGGACCAGGCGGAAAACCGCCTTCACGCCCAGAAGGCCCTGCTGGAACTGCTGGTCGAACACGCCCATCACGCATGACTCGCGAACTGCTCCTCAGCCTCCACAACCTCAGCTGCGGTTATCACGAACAGCAGGTTGTGCGAGGCCTGAACCTCCATCTCAATGCCGGTGACATCGGCTGCCTGCTCGGCCCTTCGGGTTGCGGCAAGACTACGACCCTGCGCGCCATCGCCGGTTTCGAACCGGTACTGGAAGGCGAAATCCAGCTGGCCGGCGAGGTCATCTCGCGCGCCGGCTTCACCCTGGCACCGGAGAAGCGGCGAATCGGCATGGTGTTCCAGGACTATGCCCTGTTCCCTCACCTGACCGTGGCCGACAACGTCGCCTTCGGCATCCGCAAGGAGCCCGACTGCGAACGCAAGGTCGGTGAACTCCTGGAACTGGTGAAGCTGAACCATCTGGCCAAACGCTATCCCCACGAACTGTCCGGCGGCCAGCAACAGCGCGTTTCGCTGGCCCGCGCCCTGGCGCCGGAACCGCGCCTGCTGTTGCTCGACGAACCCTTTTCCAATCTCGATGGCGAGCTGCGTCGGCGCCTCAGCCAGGAAGTCCGCGAGATCCTCAAGGTACGCGGCACAAGTGCCATTCTGGTGACCCACGACCAGGAAGAAGCCTTCGCCGTCAGCGATCAGGTTGGTGTATTCAGGAATGGCCTGCTGGAGCAGTGGGACACCCCCTACAACCTCTACCACGAGCCCCTGACTCCCTTCGTCGCCAGCTTCGTCGGCCAGGGCTACTTCATTCGCGGCCAGCTTATTTCAGCCGATGCCGTGACCACCGAACTCGGCATAATCCGTGGCAATCGCGCCTACACCTTGCCGCAAGGCTCCGCAGTCGACGTGCTGCTACGCCCTGATGACATAGTCCATGCACCGGAGAGCGAGCTACGCGCCATCGTCATCGGCAAGACGTTCCTCGGCGCCGCCACCCTCTATCGCCTGCAACTGACCACCGGCAGCCAGCTGGAATCGATCTTTCCCAGCCACGCCGATCACCAGCCAGGCCAGGAGGTCGGCATCCGCATCGCCGCCGATCACTTGGTGGTCTTCCCCGCCCAGGGCAGCGTCGCCGCCCACTTCACCCCCCAGGAATCCGGCGTGCGTCGCATCAGCGGCGCGCTCTGAAACCTGTAGGGGCGATCTCAACAGCAAGAACAGCACAGCTGCCTCTGACAGAGGTCGCCCTACACCCAAAGCCGCCCGCTGGCCACCAGCACCGAATGCCCGGCAATACTCACCCGCTCACCGTCCAGGCGGCACCAGAGCTCGCCGCTTCGTGCGGAGCACTGCTGGGCCCGCAGCACTCTCTTGTTGAGGCGATTGGCCCAGTAGGGAATCAGGGCGCAGTGGGCAGCACCGGTCACCGGGTCTTCCTCGATCCCGATCACCGGGGCGAAGAAGCGCGAAACGAAGTCATGTTTAATCCCCGCCGCCGTGACGATCACCCCTGACCAAGGCAGCTTGGCCAGCGCCTTGAAGTCCGGTGCGCACGCGCGCACGTCCTGCTCCGACTCCAGTACTGCCATCAGGAAGTTGGCGCCCAGCGCATCCACCGGGGCAATGCCGAGGGCGTGTTCCAGGTCAAGGGTGACGCCCACCTCTTGTGGCACCTGCGCAGGGAAGTCCAGGGCCAGACGTCCCTCCTCTTCGCGCGTGACACGCAATTCGCCGGACTTGCTGGTGAATTCCAGGCGGTCGCCCGGCTCCTGGTAGAGATCGAACAGCACATGGGCGCTGGCCAGGGTAGCGTGGCCGCAGAGTGGCACCTCGGCCTTGGGTGTGAACCAGCGGATGTGCCAAGCACTACCCTCCTTCACCAGAAATGCGGTTTCCGACAGATTGTGCTCGGAGGCGATGCGTTGCATGAGCTGGTCATCGAGCCAGGCGTCGAGGCGATAGACCACCGCCGGGTTGCCGCCGAAAGGCCGTTGGGTGAAGGCATCGACCTGATGAAAGTCCAGCTGCATGACTCGCTCCTTGATGTGGGGTGGGGGCAACACAAGCATGCCAGCCACCAGCGCTCCTTGCGCGATACAGTGGCCGGTCGATATCGGTGGAACAGCCTGATCAGTCTAGCGGAGGCAGGCCATAGCGCTGCAGCAACGCGTTCATTCGCCCGGACTCACGCAAGCGCTTGAGCCCGGTGTCGAACAGCGCGGCATGGCGTGCGCTGCCTTTGAGGGCTGGAGAGAACGCCAGGAAGATGGGCACGTCCGGCAAGCGGCAGCCGGCCTTCACCAGCTTGCCCTGTTGACCACTTTCGGCAAGCCAGGCATCCATTACCCAGGCGTTCTCGATGGTGGCATCGATGCGTCCGAGCAGGACTTTCTCCACATTCATTTCCAGGGCCTGGTCGCCGGACACAACCTGCACCCGCGCCGGATCGTCCCGCTTTATGCGGATATAGGTGTCGAGTTCCTGGCCGTAGCTGTAACTGTTGATGCTTCCCAGCCGGACATTGGCTAGCGACTCCAATCCGCGGTAGCGCCATTGGCTGTTGGGTGCGACGTAGAAACACATGCGCGACACGCCGGGCGGTGTGGCGGTGAAGACGAAGTCGGGAGCGTCCTGGATGCCGGCGCCGATCAGGGCGTCCAGCCGGCCGTTGCGGGTGTCATGCACCGCGCGCGCCCAGTTCACCAGGCGGTATTCCACGTCGATGCCTGCTTCTCCGAAGATTTCCTGCGCCAGCTCGACGAAAACGCCCGGCTTTCGGGAGCCGGGCTCACAATTGATCGGGCACCAGATGTCCCCGGCGATCACCAGGGTTTCGGCGTGGGCCGATGGGAAGAGCAAAGATGCGACCAGCAGGGCCAGAGCCTGCCAACCGCGTTTCAGCGACCCTCGCCCTCTCCCCATTCCGCCTCCCAGCATCCATGCAGCCCTGTCATGCGCCGCTGCGCACCCGCTGCACGGCATCCAGCCAGCCGTCGTAGAGCTTCTTGCGGTGCTCGTCGGCCATGCGCGGAACAAAACGTTGTTGACGATGCCAGTGGCTGGCCACTTCGTCCAGATCGCGGTAGAGCCCCGCCTGCAAACCTGCGAGATAGGCCACACCCAGAGCCGTCGTTTCCGTCACCTCCGGGCGCTCCACCGGGACCCCGAGGATGTCCGAAAGGAACTGCATTACCCAGTTGTTCTCCACCATGCCGCCATCCACCCGTAGGGCACTGGGCGCGGCAGCGCCGTCTTGCGCCATGGCTTCCAGCAGGTCACGAGTCTGGTAGCAGACCGACTGCAGGCCCGCGGTGACGATCTCCTTGATACCGGTATCGCGGGTCAGGCCGAAGATTGCACCGCGGGCGCGCGGGTCCCAGTACGGAGCACCGAGGCCGGTGAAGGCCGGCACCAGGTAAACACCACAGGCGTCGCCGGTCTGCTCGGCAAGGGCTTCCGTATCACGGGCGTGGCTGATCAGCTTGATGCCGTCGCGCAGCCACTGCACGGCGGCTCCGGCAACGAAGATGCTGCCCTCCACCGCATAGCTCACCTTGCCATTCAGTCGGTAGCCAACGGTGGTCAGCAGTCGGTTGCGGGAAACCACCGGCTGGTCGCCGGTGTTCTGGATCATGAAGCAGCCGGTGCCGTACGTGCTCTTCACCATGCCCGGCTGGAAGCAGGCCTGGCCGATCAACGCCGCCTGCTGATCGCCCGCCATGCCGCGCACGGGAATACTGGCACCGAGCAACGCGGCGTCGGTATCGCCGAACTCGGCGGCACAGTCCAGTACTTCCGGCAGCAGGCTGGTGGGGATGTCGAACAGACGCAGCAGCTCTGCGTCCCACTGCTGGCTGTGGATATTGAATAGCAGCGTACGTGAGGCGTTGGTGGCATCGGTGCGGTGCACCTTGCCGCCGGTCAGGCGCCAAAGCAGGAAGCAATCTACCGTGCCGAAGCGCAGCTCGCCGCGCTCAGCGCGCTCACGGGCCCCTGGCACGTTCTCCAGCACCCAGCGCAGCTTGGTGGCGGAGAAGTAGGGGTCGATCAGAAGTCCTGTGCGATTGGCCACGTCGGCTTCATGGCCGGCGGCCTTGAGCGCGGAGCAATAATCCGCAGTGCGACGGTCCTGCCAGACGATGGCCGGATGGATCGGAGTACCGGTCTTCGCATCCCATACCAGCGTGGTCTCACGCTGGTTGGTGATGCCGATGGCGGCAATCTCGACCGGATTCAGCCCGCTCTGCTCTATGGCTTCACGGCAGACCTTGAGCGTCGTAAGCCAGATCTCCTCACCGTCGTGCTCTACCCAACCGTCCTTGGGAAAGTACTGCTTGAACTCCTGTTGGGCGCGCGCCACTGGCAGCCCCTGGGCGCTGAATACGATGGCGCGGCTGCTGGTGGTGCCCTGGTCTATGGCGAGCAGGTATTGGGCCATGGCGATGCTTCCTTGTTCTTGTTCTGGGTTCAGGGGCGACCGATATCGGCGAACTGGCCTTGAGTGTGAGTCGCCAGGGTATCGGCGGAAAGTTCGACCTCCAGCCCGCGCCTACCGGCGCTGACATGGATACTCTCGAAGTTCCGCGCAGTGCCATCGATGAAGGTACGCAGGCGCTTCTTCTGCCCTAGCGGACTGATGCCGCCCACCAGGTAGCCGGTGGAGCGCTGGGCCTGGGTGGGGTCGGCCATCTCGGCCTTCTTCGCACCGGCAGCATGGGCTAGGGCCTTGAGGTCGAGACTGCCGGCCACCGGCACGACGGCCACCAGCAATTCGCCTTTCTCGGTGGCGGCGAGCAGCGTCTTGAATACCCGCGCCGGGTCCAGGTTGAGTTTTTCGGCGGCTTCCAGACCATAGGACGGCGCCTTGGGATCGTGGTGATAGCTGTGCACCTTGTGCTCAGCCTTGGCTTTCTTCAGCAGATCGATGGCGGGAGTCATGTTCGATTGTGAAAATCCTGCGGCAGATTCGGCGTACCTTAACGGAAAAGCGGTGATTCGACAGCCCGCCGCTATAATGCCGCGCAAAACAAGGAGCCAGCATGATCCTGGGCCCACGACAACAAGACATCCTCGACCTCACTCGCGAGCGTGGCTACGTCAGCATCGACGAACTGGCCCAGGCCTTCGGCGTCACCCCGCAGACTATCCGGCGCGATATCAACCAACTCGCCGAACACGGCCTGCTGCGACGCACCCACGGCGGCGCTGCCAGCGAAGGCTCGAGCACCCAGAACACCGCCTACGCCATGCGCGCCGGGCAGAACCGCGACGAAAAACAGCGCATCGCCGATGCAGTGGCCGAATACATCCCGGACCACGCCTCGCTCTTCATCAATATCGGCACCACCACCGAAGCCATCGCCCGCGCACTGATGGGCCACAAGGGCCTGAAGGTGATCACCAACAACCTGCACGTGGCGGCGCAACTGGCCGACAAGCCGGACTTCGAAGTACTGGTGGCCGGAGGCACAGTGCGCAGCGACGGTGGCATCGTGGGCCAGGCAGCGGTGGACTTCATCCAGCAGTTCAAAGTGGACTACGCACTCGTAGGCATCAGCGGGATCGACGAAGATGGCAGCCTGCTCGACTTCGATTACCAGGAAGTGCGCGTCTCCCAAGCCATCATCGAGAACGCCCGCCAGGTGTTCCTCGCCGCCGACTCCAGCAAGTTCGGTCGCAACGCCGTAGTACGCCTGGGCGCCATTTCCCTGGTGGACCGGCTGTTCACCGACCACCAGCCCTCCCCCGCCCTGACCCGCCTGCTCGCCGAGCACAAGGTGCACCTCGACCGGGTCTGAGCTGCTCTTCCCCTGTGTGAATTTTCCATGACCACCCGGCGCGATTTCGCGCATTGGGCTAGTCATTTCGTACGCGCTCATCTAGGCTATTTTCGAAAATGAACACTGAAAGTTCGGTTTCGACCTTGGTGCCTGCCAATGAACCACAACCATTCTCCCATCGCGGAAGTCTATGACCTCGCAATCGTCGGCGGCGGCATCAACGGTGTCGGCATTGCCGCTGATGCGGCCGGACGCGGCCTGTCGGTCTTCCTCTGCGAGAAGGACGACCTCGCCCAGCACACCTCCTCGGCCAGCAGCAAACTGATCCACGGCGGCCTGCGCTACCTGGAACACCACGAGTTCCGCCTGGTGCGCGAAGCCCTGGCCGAGCGTGAGGTGCTGCTTGCCAAGGCGCCGCACATCGTCAAACCGATGCGCTTCATTCTTCCGCACCGGCCGCACCTGCGGCCGGCGTGGATGATCCGTGCCGGCCTGTTTCTCTACGATCACCTCGGCAAGCGCAAGCGCCTACCCGCCTCCCGCAGCCTGCGCTTCGGCGCCGGCAGCCCGTTGCAGGCTGAAATCACCCAGGGTTTCGAATACTCCGATTGCTGGGTCGACGACGCGCGCCTGGTGGTACTCAACGCCATGGCCGCCCGCGAGCGCGGGGCCCATGTGCATACCCGCACCCGCTGCGTCAGCGCCCGGCGCAGCAAGGGCCTCTGGCATATCCACCTGGAACGCGTCGACGGCAGCCTGCTGTCGATCCGCGCCCGTGCCCTGGTCAACGCCGCCGGCCCCTGGGTGGCGCGCTTCATCCAGCAGGACCTCAAGCAGGCGACGCCCTATGGCATCCGTCTCATCCAGGGCAGCCACATCATCGTGCCGCGCCTGCACGACGGCGAGCAGGCCTACATCCTGCAGAACGAGGATCGCCGTATCGTCTTCGCGATTCCGTACCTGGAGCGTTTCACCCTTATCGGCACCACCGACCGCGAATACCACGGCGACCCGGCGGAAGTGGCGATCACCGCCGAAGAAACCCACTATCTGCTGGACGTTGTCAACCGCCACTTCAAGCACCAGTTGAGCGAGCAGGACATCCTCCACAGCTATTCCGGCGTGCGCCCGCTGTGTGATGACGAGTCGGACGATCCGTCAGCGGTGACGCGCGACTACACCCTCGCCCTCTCAGCCCATCCCGGCGAGGCTCCCCTGCTCTCGGTGTTCGGCGGCAAGCTGACCACGTACCGCAAACTGGCCGAGACCGCCCTCCAGCAACTGACGCCCTGGTTCCCCTTCGCCAAGGGCGCCTGGACCGCCAGCGCGCCGCTGCCCGGCGGCGAAAAGATGGAATGCCGCAGCGCCCTGGTGGAAGCCCTTTGCTCGAGCTTCGGCTGGTTGCCCACGCATATCGCCAGACGCTGGGCCAACCTCTATGGCAGCCGTTGCTGGCATCTGTTGCGCGGCGTACGGGAACTGGCTGACCTCGGCGAGCATCTGGGCGCCGGCCTCTATTCCCGCGAAGTGGACTATCTCTGCCAGCAGGAATGGGCGGTAAGCGCCGAGGACATCCTCTGGCGCCGCACCAAGCTCGGTCTGTTCATGAGCCCCAGCCAGAAAGCGCGTCTGGCTCATTACCTGAAACCGGAGCATCCGCGCCGACCGCGCGTGGATGCAGCGTAACCCTTCCCTGCTCCCTCCCTTCCCCGACCAACGGCCCCACCGCTCGCCCTTTTAGGTTGCCGACTCTAGAGCGGTCGGCCGATCCTTCACGGCGCCCCATGCCTCCAACAAGAACAAGGCGAGTGCAGTTCATCCCACCACTGCCGGATCGAACCAGGGGGTGCGCCCCCGGGAGGAGTCATGCGTATTCGTTGCTTCCTGCTCGGTTGCCAATGGACCGAAGGTTTTCGTACAGAAGTCGGCGCTGTTCCCATGATCTGCCAGCGTTGCCTGCGTTGCGGCGCCCATCGCTATCTCAGCCCGCCCGAAGAGGAGGCTGAAACAGCGGGTTGAAAGGCAAACGAATCCGACGGATAGCCATTTGACAGCACACCGCAACCCTCTAGTTTTAACCAGCGTTGCCGATGGCCTTTTCAGAAGCCATCAGCCAGACAACCTTGGCAAGGGAGTGCTCCATGTCGCATCCGTCGTCCGCCAACCCAATCAAGGGCCTGGCCCTGCACTCCCTGATCTGGCTGGCCTGTGCCGGCATGGTCGCTGTTGACCTGCCGGTCTGGCTGGTCCTGGGTGGAGGCTGGCTGGCCAGCCTGCTGCTGACCTGGTTGCAGCGAGAGTCGCGCCCACGTGCCACGCAGGCCACTACCCACCCCATCGTGGCACCCGACTGGCAGCAGGCCCAGAATGCCGTGGACGAACACCTTGGCACCTTGCAGGCACATGCTGGGCAGGTCGACGGGTTGCTGCAGGACGCCATCGCTCGCTTGGGCGACAGCTTCCAGGGCCTGGCCGCCCGCATCGACCAGCAGCGTGCCCATTCCCACTCTCTGATCGAGCGCTACGGCAACCAGCAGGGCACCGATGACGGCATGAATTTCCAGGAGTTCATCTCCACCACCCGTAACACCCTGGGCCTGTTCGTCGAGGCCACACTGGAAACCAGCCAGACCTCCCAGGAACTGGTCAAGCGCATGGACCGGGTGACACAGAAAATCGCCGATATCCTTAAATCCACCCACGATATGGACGCCATCGCCAAACAAACCAACCTGCTAGCGCTGAACGCCGCCATCGAGGCCGCCCGCGCCGGTGAAAGCGGTCGTGGCTTCGCTGTGGTCGCCGACGAAGTACGCGCCCTCTCCACCCGCTCCACCGGATTCTCGGAGCAGATTCGCAAGCATGTGGACGTGGTCTACCGCGAAATCCAGGACGCCGAGTCGGCCATCTCCCAGTTGGCAGACAAGGACATGGGAATTGCCCTGGAATCCAAACAGCAGTTGCACCACATGCTGGAAGACCTGGAAGGCCTGAACCGGCACACGCTGAAAGTGATCCAGGAACTGGATCGCATTTCTCTGGAGGTGGGTTCAGGCGTCGACCAGGCCATTACCGCCTTGCAGTTCCAGGACATGAGCAGCCAGCTGATCGGTCAGATGCGCAAGCATTTCGCCAAACTTGGTGGATTCGCCGCGGGGCTCGGCGGGCTGCGCACAGTGACGCCGGAGCAGTGGGCCGAATGCGTCGACCAGGAAACCCTCGAGCTGCGCAAACCTGTCGCCAATCCCGTCGCCCAGAGCAGCGTAAGTGCCGGCGAGGTGGAGCTTTTTTGAATCGATAGGCGTCATGCATTCGCCGCCCATCCACGCGACGAACGGATGACGTCAATAGCTGGACGCTCAACAGGCGCCCATCTACACATAAGCATGGCCAGTAGCCATGCAGCGCGGCGGGATTCTGTAGGGACGAATGAAATCGCCCCTACAAGGAAAAAGAGGCATCACCCCAGAAAAAAGCGGCAAGGAGAGCGGCACTGATGAGCAAGCAGATCCTGATCGTTGACGACTCAGCATCCATAAGGCAGATGCTGAGCTTCACTCTCAAAGCCGCCGGATACCTCGTGGACGAGGCGGTAGATGGCAAGGATGGCCTCGGCAAGGCGCAGAGCAAGGCATACAACCTGGTCTTCACCGACCAGAACATGCCCAACATGGATGGCCTCAGCCTGATTCGCAGTCTGCGCGGTCTGCCCGGCTACCGCGCCACCCCCATCCTCATGCTGACCACCGAATCCAGTGACAGCATGAAGCAGCAAGGCAAGTCCGCCGGCGCCACTGGCTGGCTAGTCAAGCCCTTCGATCCGCCAAAACTGCTGGAAGTCACCCGCAAGGTCCTCCCCTGACCCCAGCACAAGGCGCCTCCCATGAGTGAAGGGATGAATCAGTTCCTCCAGGTCTTCTTCGAGGAAACAGAAGAACACCTGGCAAGCCTCGAACTACTGCTGCTCGGTCTCGACCTGCAGCAGCCTGACGCGGAAGAACTCAACGGCATCTTCCGCGCCGCGCATTCCATCAAGGGCTCGGCCGGCATGTTCGGCTTCGATGACCTGACCGCCGTGACCCACGAGCTGGAAACTCTGCTCGACCGAATCCGCAGCGGCCAGATGGCTCTGCGTGCGGAAATGGTCGACCTGTTCCTGCAAGCCCGCGACGTGCTGATGCGTCTGCTGGATGCCCACCGCCAGAAGTGCCCCGACCCGAGCGTGCCGGTTGAAGAAACGGTGACCCGCCTGCGCGGGCTGCTGGACACCACGCCGACGCCTGTCGAAGAGGCGGATTTCGGTTTCTTCGATGACGCACCCGGCCTGCCCGAATCAGCGGCCGCCGACGACTTCGGCTTCTTCGACGATGCGCCTGGCGTGCCTACCCAGGACGCATCCGGCGCCTTCGGCTTTTTCGATGAAGCCCCTGGCGCACCCGCCGCGGCCATCGCCTCCCCGCCTAAGCCGACTCCTGCAGCTGCAGCGCCCGCCAGCAAACCTGCAACGAGCGAAAACGAGTCCAGCTCGATCCGTGTCAGCGTCGAGAAAATCGATAGCCTGATCAACCTGGTGGGCGAACTCGTCATCACGCAGGCCATGCTCGGCCAGCTCGGCGGTGCGCTCGACCCGAGTCAGCACGAGCGTATCCACCAGGCCTTGGCGCAGCTCGAACACAACACCCGCGACCTGCAGGAATCGGTGATGTCGATCCGCATGTTGCCCATCAGCTTCATCTTCAGCCGCTTCCCGCGCCTGGTGCGCGACACCTCATCGCGCCTCGGCAAACAAGTGGAACTGGTGCTGCAGGGCGAACACACGGAACTGGACAAAGGGGTCATCGAGCGCCTCAGCGACCCGCTCACCCACATCGTGCGCAACAGCATCGACCATGGCATCGAGCAACCCGAGGCACGTCTGACCGCCGGTAAACCGGCCAGCGGCACCGTGCGCCTGGGCGCCTTCCACCAGGGCGGCAGCATCGTTGTCGAGATCAGCGATGACGGCCGTGGCCTGAACCGCGAGCGCATTCTCGCCAAAGCCCGCGAGAAGGGCCTGGCGGTGCACGACGGCATGAGTGACACCGAGGTCTGGCAACTGGTCTTCATGCCCGGTTTCTCCACTGCCGAAGTAGTCACCGACCTCTCGGGACGCGGCGTCGGCATGGACGTGGTCAAGCGCAACATCCAGGCCATGGGCGGGCGCATCGACATCGACTCGGCCGCGGGCCTGGGGACCCGCATCAACATCCGCCTGCCGCTGACGCTAGCCATCCTCGACGGCCTGATCGTCGCCGTGGCGCGCACCCATTACGTGATACCACTGACCTACATCGTCGAATCGCTGCAGCCCAAGGCAGAGGACATCCGTGGCCTGGGGGGCGAGGAAGGCGCGGTGATCCGCGTGCGCGGCGAGTACCTGCCGCTGCTCTCGCTGCACGACCTGTTGGGCGAATCCACCCCGCCGCTGCCGGCCGAGCAGTCCATCGTGGTCATCCTCGAAGCCGACGGGCGCCACTTCGCCCTTCTGGTGGATGACCTGGTGGGCCAGCAGCAGGTGGTGATCAAGAGCCTGGAACAGAACTTCCGCCGGATCGAAGGCATCGCCGGCGCCACCATCATGGGCGACGGCAGCGTCGCCCTGATCCTGGATGTCGACGCCCTGCCGGGCCTGGCCCAACAACAAGGAGCGGTACTGCATGAACTCACCTAGTGCGGAACAGGCCGGACAGCCGGCCCAGGAGTACCTGACCTTCACCCTCGGTCGCGAGGAGTACGCCATCGACATACTCCGGGTGCAGGAAATTCGCGGCTATGACCAGGTGACCGCCATCGCCAACAGCCCGGCCTTCATCAAGGGCGTGATCAACCTGCGCGGCGCCATCGTTCCCATCGTCGACCTGCGCATCAAGTTCAACCTCGCCGACGTCACCTACGACCCGTTCACCGTGGTGATCATCCTCAACATCGGCCGACGCATCGTCGGTGTGGTGGTGGATTCGGTGTCCGACGTGATCGCCCTGTCGGGTGACGAGATAAAGCCGCCGCCGGAGTTCGGCGCCAGTTTCGATACGGAGTACCTGCTGGGCCTTGCCACCGCGGCCGAGCGGATGTTGATCCTGGTGGATATCGAGAAGCTGATGACCAGCCGCGAAATGGCCCTGGTCGAAGCAGCCGCAGCCTGACACGCAAGGGGATAATCCATGGGACTGTTCAACGGAAAAGCACAAGCACAGCTTCGCGCGCAGCACCTGGCCAGCCTGATCCAGGGCCTGGCCGAGGGTAATCTCGACCAATCCATCGGCGCCGGTGACGACCCGATCTGGACATCGGTCTACGACAGCCTCGCCCGTTTGCAGAAGGGCCTGCGCCAACAGCACGTAGAAAGTGCCAGCACCGAGGCACTGAGCCAGGCACTGGTGGAGATGACCCGCCAGCACACTGACGGCTGGATCGACCAGGTCATACCGGAAGACCGCTTCACTGGTACCCACGCGCGCATCGCGAAGGGCGTCAACGAACTGGTGGCCGCCCATATCGCGGTGAAGATGCAGGTCGTGGGAGTGGTCACCGCTTATGGCCGTGGCGACTTCAGCAAGGACATGGAGCGCCTGCCGGGCAAGAAGGCGCAGATCACCGACGCCATCGACGGTGTGCGCGACCGTCTCAAGGCTGCGGCCCAGGCCGCCGCTGAGAACACCCGGATCAAGAGTGCGCTGGACAACTGCAGTACCAACGTGATGATCGCCGACGGCGAACGCAACATCATCTACATGAACAAGACCGTCACCAGCATGCTGCAGAACGCCGAGGCCGACCTGCGCAAGGCACTGCCGTCGTTCTCCGTGAACAAGCTGCTGGGCGGTTCGATCGACCAGTTCCACAAGAACCCCGAGCACCAGAAGCGCCTGCTCGCCACCTTCACCAGCACCTTCCGCACCCAGATCGACGTGGGCGGACGGACCTTCGGCCTGGTGGCCAACCCGGTCATCAGCGATGCCGGTGAACGCCTCGGCTCGGTAGTCGAATGGGCCGACCGGACCCTGGAGGTGCAGGTCGAACGTGAGGTCGCGGCGCTGGTCGGCGCAGCCGCAGCGGGTGACTTCTCCAAGCGCATCGATGAAAGCGGCAAGAGCGGCTTCATCCTCAACCTGGCTACCGGCCTGAACAGCCTGGTGGAAACCGCCGACAAGGGCCTCAAGGACGTCTCGCGGATGCTCGGCGCACTCGCCCAGGGCGACCTGTCGCAAAGCATCAGTGCCGACTACCAGGGCACCTTCGGCGAACTCAAGGACTACTCCAACGAAACCGCGCAGAGCCTGTCGCGCATGCTCGGACAGATCCGCGAGTCCGCCGACACCATCAACACCGCCGCCAGTGAAATCGCCAGTGGCAACGCCGAACTCTCCACCCGCACCGAACAGCAGGCCTCCAGCCTGGAGGAAACCGCCTCCAGCATGGAAGAACTGACCAGTACGGTGAAACTCAACGCCGAGAACGCGCGCCAGGCCAACTCCCTGGCGGTGAATGCCTCGGAAGTGGCCACGGAAGGCGGCAACGTGGTGCAGAAGGTGGTCAGCACCATGACCGCCATCAACGACTCGGCACGGAAGATTTCCGACATCATCGGCGTCATCGATGGCATCGCCTTCCAGACCAACATTCTCGCCCTCAACGCCGCGGTGGAAGCGGCGCGTGCCGGTGAGCAGGGTCGCGGCTTCGCCGTGGTGGCCGCCGAGGTTCGCACGCTGGCACAGCGCTCGGCGGCGGCGGCCAAGGAAATCAAGACACTGATCTCCGATTCGGTGAGCAAGGTGGAGAACGGCAACACCTTGGTGGCCCAGGCCGGCCAGACCATGAGCGACATCGTGATCGCCATCAAGCGGGTCACCGACATCATGGCCGAGATCGCCGCCGCCTCCACCGAACAGAGCCGGGGCATCGAGGAAGTGAACGGCGCGGTCAACCAGATGGACGAGATGACCCAGCAGAACGCCGCGCTGGTGGAACAGGCCGCCGCAGCCGCCGAGGCCCTCCAGGAGCAGGCCGGGCTGATGGCGCAGTCGGTTGCGGTATTCAAGCTGGACCCGGCCCACGCTGGCCAGCCCGCAGCTGCCCGCAGCAACGCACGCCAACCCCAGGCCGCACGCCCGACACGTGCAGGGCGAAGCGCGCGCAGTAAAGAAGAGGAATGGGAAGAGTTCTAGTCCCGTAACCCCCGGCGCCCTGGCGCCGGGGGTCATTGAGGTAACGCAATGAATGCGCACGTCCTGGGCGAACACGAGTTCGGCTACAACGACCGCGATTTCGAGCAGGTGCGCGAGCGGCTCTATCGTCGTGCCGGCATCAGCTTGGCCACCAGCAAGCAGCAGATGGTCTACAGCCGACTGGCACGGCGCCTACGCCAACTCGAACTGCGCACCTTCTCCAGCTACCTGGCCTACCTCGACCATCATCCCGAGGAATGGCAGCCCTTCATCAATGCGCTGACCACCAACATCACCGCCTTCTTCCGTGAACGGCACCACTTCGACCAACTCGCTGCATTGGCCAAGGATCCCTCGCGCCGGAGCCGGCCGCTGCGCTTCTGGTCGGCCGCCTCCAGCACCGGGGAAGAGCCCTACTCCATGGCCATCGCCCTGCACCAGGCCCTGGGTGAGCGAGCGCAGGGCGTGCAGATCATCGCGTCGGACATCGACACCGGCGTACTGGAAACCGCACGGCGCGGCGTCTACCCGGTGGAGCGTCTCGAGCAACTGGACCCTGCCGTGAAGAAGCGTTACTTCCAGCGCGGCACTGGAGCCAATGCCGGTCTCGCGCGGGTAGTGCCCGAGCTGCGGCAGATGGTGGAATTCCGCCGCATCAACCTGCTGGATGCCGACTGGCATCTCAGCGGCGGACTGGACGCCATCTTCTGCCGCAACGTCATGATCTATTTCGACAAGCCCACCCAGGTACGGCTGCTGGAGCGAATGGTGCGACTGCTGCGGCCAGACGGCCTGTTCTTCGCCGGACATTCGGAAAGCTTCGTGCAGGCCAACCATGTGGTGAAACTGGTCAGCCGCACCGTCTACCAGCCTGTACCGGGAGCCTCATCATGAAAGGGGAAACTGCAGGCGCCATTGCCGCAACCCGCTACTTCGATCCCGATTTCCAGCTGCCGGCGGTCAAGGTGCTGCCTGGCGAGTTCTACGCCACCACCGAGGACCAGGTGCTGGTCTCAGTGCTTGGCAGTTGCGTCGCAGTGTGCCTCTTCGACCTGCAGCGCGGCGTCGGCGGCATGAACCAGTTCCTCCTGCCAGAACCCGGCCCTGGCAGCGGCCTGGCCAGCGCTGCCACCCACCACGGGGTGCGCATCATGGAGCAACTCAGCGAAGAGATGCTGCGCCAGGGCGCACGGCGGCATCAGTTGGCAGCCAAGGTATTTGGCGCCGGCAACCTGCCCAATGACTTGCTGCGCTTCGACGCCACACTGCGCACCGTGGAGTTCGTCCACAGCTACCTGGACACCGAAGGCATTCCCCTGCTGGCCGAGGACGTGATGGGAGCCGAAGCGCGCAAGGTCTACATCTTCCCCTCTAGCGGCAAGGTGCTGGTGAAGAAGCTCAAGAGCCTGCACAACGACACCATCCTGCAACGCGAACTGGAATACATCCTCTACCTCAAGCGCGGGGAGGCGCTGGGGCCATACGACTTGTTCAAGGAGTGAGCACGTGCCCATAAAGGTGCTGGTAGTGGACGATTCGGCGCTCATCCGCAGCCTGCTCAGTGAGATCGTCCGCGCCGACAACGAACTGCAACTGGTGGGCGTGGCGCCCGACGCCTATGTCGCCCGCGATCTGATCAAACAGCACTCGCCCGACGTCATCACCCTGGACGTGGAAATGCCGCGCATGGACGGCCTGACCTTCCTCGACAAACTGATGAAGGGCCGCCCCACCCCGGTGGTGATGATCTCCTCGCTGACCGAGCGCGGCTCCGAGGCGACCCTGCGCGCCCTGGAGCTGGGCGCCATCGATTTTGTCGCCAAGCCCAAGCTGGGCATCGCCGAAGGCATGCAAGCCTACGCCGAAGAAATCCGCGCCAAGCTCAAGGTGGCCGCACGCGCGAGAATTATCCGCCGTATCGCTGTGGAGCGCCCGGTCGAACGCGGCCTGCCCATCGTCGGCACTGAAAAGCTGATCGCCATCGGCGCCTCCACCGGCGGCACCGAAGCCATCAAGGAAGTGCTGCTGGGCCTGCCAGCGGACAGCCCAGGCGTGGTCATCACCCAGCACATGCCTGCAGGCTTTACCCGCTCCTTCGCCGCGCGTCTGGACAAGCTCTGCCGCATCAGCGTCAGCGAGGCCCGCGATGGCGACCGCATCCTTCCCGGCACCGCCCTTATCGCGCCCGGAGGCCTGCACATGGAGGTGGCGCGCTCCGGCGCCAACTACGTCGCGCGCCTGTCCGAAGCGCCACCGGTCAACGGCCACCGCCCAGCCGTGGACGTGATGTTCAACAGTGCCGCCCGCTGCGCCGGGCGCAACCTCATCGCCGCCCTGCTCACCGGCATGGGCAAGGATGGCGCCCGTGGCCTGCTGGAAATCCGCGAGGCCGGCGGCTACACCGTCGCCCAGGACGAAGCCAGCTGCGTGGTCTACGGAATGCCTCGGGAAGCGGCGGAGATTGGTGCTGCGGAAGAGGTGCTGGCACTGGAAGAGATCGGGCCGGCGCTGCTGGCGCAAGCCCGGAGACGGGGGAGTGGGAATCGGGTGTGAGGGCTCTGTACGGGTTGAGCCCCCTCTCCCCAGCCCTCTCCCTGAAGGGAGAGGGAGCGGTCCTTGCAGGATGGGCGGTGAGTGCCAGGCGCGAGTCACCCCTCTCCTCTTCAGGGAGAGGGGCCGGGGAGAGGGAAGCCCGACTTAACCTCGATACCTCAAGTCGGCAACACCCCACGCTGACGCGACAGGGTCAGGGCGAGGTCTTCGATCATGTCTTCCTGCCCGCCCACCGTACCTCGACGGCCCAGCTCCACCAGCAGTTCGCGGGCCTGGATGCCGTATTTCTTCTCGGCACGCTTGGCGAACAGCAGGAAGGAGCTGTAGACCCCGGCATAACCCAGGGTCAGGGCATCGCGGTCGACGCGGATCGGCTGGTCCATCATCGGCACCACCAGGTCCTCGGCCACGTCCATGATCCTGTAGAGGTCGATGCCGGTAGCCACGCCCATGCGCGCCAGCACCGCCACGAACACCTCCAGCGGGGTGTTGCCGGCACCAGCCCCCAGGCCCGCTACCGAGCCGTCGATACGCGCGGCACCCGCCTCGATGGCAGCCAGGGAGTTGGCGATGGCCATGCCCATGTTGTGGTGGCCGTGGAAACCGACTTCGGTGCCGGCGTTCAACCCGTTACGCAGCACGGCGATCTTCTCGGTCACCTCATCCGGCAGCATGTAGCCCGCCGAATCGGTGCAGTAGATGCAGTTGGCGCCGTAGCTCTCCATCAGCTTCGCCTGCTCCAGGAGTTTTTCCGCGCTGACCATGTGCGCCATCATCAGGAACCCGACCGTGTCCAGGCCCATCTTCGCCGCCATGCCAATGTGCTGGCCGGAGACGTCCGCCTCGGTGCAGTGGGTGGCGACGCGGATGGTGGAAACGCCGAGGTCATGGGCCATTTTCAGGTGCTCGACGGTGCCGATGCCCGGCAGCAGCAGGGCCGAAACCTTGGCCTGCTTGAGCTTGGGGATCACCGCATCGAAGTACTCCTCGTCCGAGTGGGCCGGGAAACCGTAGTTCAGCGAGCTGCCGCCCAGGCCATCGCCATGCGTGATCTCGATCAGCGGCACGCCGGCGGCGTCGAGGCCGGTGGCCACGGCGACCATCTCGTCCAGGCTGATCTGGTGGCGCTTGGCATGCATGCCGTCGCGCAGGCTCATGTCGTGCAGGCGCACGTGCTTACCTTGCAGGTTCATGGGGTATCTCCACTCAACGGACGGGCAATTGCAGGGCGCCCTTGTGGGCTTCTTCGGCGAACATCTCGGCGGTGCGCAGACCGGCGGCGGTCATGATGTCCAGGTTGCCGGCGGACTTGGGCAGGAAGTCGCCCAGGCCTTCGACCTCGATGAAGATCGACACCTTGCGACCGTCGAACACCGGGCCGTTGATCAGCTTGTAGCCCGGCACATAGCGCTGCACTTCCTTGACCATGTGCAGCACCGAGGTGCGGATCTCCGCCTGGTTCGGCTCGCCTTCGGTGAGGCAATGGATGGTGTCGCGCATCATCAGGGGCGGCTCGGCCGGGTTGATGACGATGATGGCCTTGCCGCGCTTGGCGCCGCCGATTTTCTCCACGGCACCGGCGGTGGTGCGGGTGAATTCGTCGATGTTCTGCCGGGTACCCGGCCCCACCGAGCGGGACGACACCGTGGCAACGATTTCGCCGTACTCCACCGGCTGCACGCGGGACACCGCCGCCACCATGGGAATGGTGGCCTGTCCGCCGCAGGTGACCATGTTGACGTTGAGCGCCAGCGTCTCGGCGTGCTCCTTGAGGTTGACCGGCGGCACGCAGTACGGACCGATGGCCGCAGGGGTGAGGTCGATCATGATCACGCCCAGCTCATTGAGCTTGCGGCTGTTCTCGGCGTGGACGTAGGCCGAGGTGGCATCGAAGGCAATGCGGATATCGTCGTCCAGCACATGCGGCAACAGACCGTCGACGCCGTCTGAGGTTGTCTTCAGACCAAACTCGGCGGCGCGCTTGAGGCCTTCGGAGGTCGGGTCAACACCCACCATCCATACCGGTTCGATCCATTCCGACCGACGCATCTTGATCAGCAGGTCGGTACCGATATTGCCCGGCCCGATGATGGCCGCCTTGAGTTTCTTGCTCATGTTCATTCCCCCGGAGTCAGTCGCGGAAGGACACCCGGGCACTGCCCAGGCCGTCGATGGTCAGTTCGAATTGGTCGCCGGCACGCGCCGGCTCCAGAGGAACCAGGGAGCCTGAGAGGATGATCTCCCCGGCCTTGAAAGGGATGCCGAAGGCGCCCAGGGTGTTGGCCAGCCAGGCCACGGCGGTAAGCGGATTGCCCTGCACAGCCGAGCCCAGGCCCTGGCTGATCTGCGTGCCGTTCTTGAATACGCTCATGCGCAGGTTGGGCAGGTCCAGCTCGCGCGGGTCCACCTGCTCGCGGCCGAGTACGAAGACACCGCAGGAGGCGTTGTCGGCCACGGTGTCCTGGATGCGGATTTTCCAGTCGTGGATGCGCGAGTCGACGATCTCGAAGCAGGGCATCACGTACTCGGTGGCATCGAGCACGTCCTGCTCGGTGACGCCCGGACCGATCAGATCGTGCTTGAGCTTGAAGGCGATCTCGCCCTCGGCGCGGGGCTGGATCAGGCGGTTCCCGGCCAGCGAGATGCTGTCGCCGTCGTCGAACCACATGTCACGGGTGATGAAACCGAAGTCCGGCTGGTGCACATCGAGCATGCGCTGCACGGCTTCGGAGGTGACGCCGATCTTCTTGCCGACGATGGCATCGCCCGCCGCCACACGACGCTCGATGCTGTAGAGGGAAATGCGGTAGGCGTCTTCGATCGTGATCTCAGGCCAGCGCTCGGTCAGCGGCGCCAGGGTGCGACCGGCGAGCAGGGCCTGGTAGAGCTCCTCGCCAAATTCACGTTGCCGGACTTCGCTCATGGCCGCCCCTCCGCGAGGAAGCCGAGGCAGGTGCGATTGAACAGCTCGCGGTGTTCCACCATCACCCAGTGCCCACACTCGCTGAGCATCACGAAGCGGACATTGCGACAGTTTTCCAGCATGGTCTGCGCACCGGAAGACGGGCAGAACTTATCGTTCATGCCCCAGAAACCGAGGATCGGGCAGGTCAGCTCGGACAGGCGCCCGGTCATATTCGGCACCTGCATGGTGCTGAGTACGCAACGCGGCTGCTGCTGGACCACCGCAACGCGCTCGTTGACGGTCTCGTCGCTGATCAGCGAGGCATCGTAGAGCTGCAGGCCGAGCAGGCGACGCATGCCATCGGCATCGTTCAGCTCGCCATTGGCGAAAGCCGCGCCCATTTTCTGGATGCCTTCCATTTGCAGGTAGTACTGCTCCTTCTCCATCAACCCGCCGGGTGCCATCAGTACCAGGCGACTGACGCGCTTGGGCGCATCCAGCGCCAGCTTGATGGCGATGGCACCCCCCAGGGAGTTGCCCACCAGCACGCAGCGCTGGATATCCAGGGCGTCCAGCAGGCCGGTCAGGGCGGCGACAAAGAAGTCCAGGCTGTAAGTGGTTTCCGGCTTGTCAGAGGCGCCATAGCCCGGCAGGTCGGGAACGATGACGCGGTAACCGGCGTCAGCGAATTCCAGATAGTTCTGCTTGAAGTTGCTATGGCCGCTGGCGCCGGGGCCGCTGCCATGGATGAACACCACCGTTTCGCCTTCTCCCGCCTCGATGTAATGCAGTCGCAGGCCATCGGGCAGCGTGACGAAACGCCCTGGCAATCGCGCGTCCATGGGACTCTCCTCGGCTTGTTGTTTGCCGGGATTATTCGGGCGGGCCGGCAGGCCAACATCGTCCGAGAGGACTAGCAGACACTGCGCCGGGTTGGGATGAAGTACTTGTAGGTGCGAACGCATTCGCTATTGCAGCGTTAGCTTTTGCGAGCGATTTACAATCGGGCCAAGAGCCTTGTAGGAGCTGGCTTGCCAGCGAAACGGGGCCATTCGCTGGCAAGCCAGCGCCTACAGGCCATGCATCTACTTGCAACACGTCATGCAGAAAGAGCCAATTCATTCGCCCCTGCAGAAATGGGCCCCAAACGTGGAAGCCCTAGTCCTCCCGGACGTAGGCGGCCCGTCCTGCCCGCCCTAGCCTCTGCCCATCGACATTTCAGAGGAAACGACCATGGGCGATGCATTGGATTTCAGCGGCAAGGTGGTTCTGGTAACCGGTGGCGGCAAGGGTGTGGGCCGGGGCATCAGCCAGCGCTTTCTCGCCGGTGGCGCCGAGGTGGTGATCTGCGGCCGCAATGCCCCGGACGTATTGCCCCGTCACGCAGGCCGCGAGGCTCTGTTCCTGCCGTGTGACGTGCGCGATATCGAGCAGCTGCAACGCATGCTGTACAACATCGTCGAGCGCTTCGGACGGCTCGACGTACTGGTGAACAACGCTGGCGGCGCACCCCATGCCGAGGCGGCCACGGCCTCGCCGCGCTTCTCCGAATCCATCATCCGTCTCAACCTGCTGGCGCCGCTCAACCTCTGCCAACTGGCCAACCGGGTGATGCAGGCCCAGCCCGAGGGCGGCGCCATCGTCAACATCTGCAGCGTCAGCGCCACCCGCCCCTCCCCTGGCACCGCCGCTTATGGTGCGGCCAAGGCCGGACTGCTCAACCTCACCCGCTCGCTCGCGGTGGAATGGGCGCCCAAAGTCAGGGTGAATGCCATAACGGCGGGGCTGATCCTCACCGAACAGTCAGAGCTGCATTACGGCGATGCCGAGGGTGTGGCACGGGTAGCGGCGGGAATTCCGCTGCAGCGCATGGCGAGCCCCGAGGACATTGGTGATGCCTGTCTGTACCTGGCATCGCGCCTTTCCAGCTACGTGAGCGGCGCGGATATCTGCGTGCATGGCGGGGGAGAGAAGCCGGCGTTTCTGGAGCAGGCGGGGGCAAATTGAACGCGCGCCTGTAAGTTGGCGCTGCGCTTGAAAAGCCCAACATCACCCGGGTCGACCTGACGATGTTGGGCCTCGCTTCGTTCGGCGCCAACCTACGAGGATGTCGAGCCGCCTTCAACCATCGAATGCGCCCGGAACACCGTCTCGACGATCTTCCACTGCCCGCCGATGCGGCGATAGCGATCCTGGTAAACCCCGCCCAGTTGTCGCGTAGCACCAGTCTCGGCATCGACATTGAAGTAGTAGAGCGCCCAGCGCCCCGCGACTTCGTCGTCAACCAGATGTTCCAGTTCGGGATTGGCGCCGTGGTGCAGGTCGATCACCCGTTCGTTGCAGGCCAGTGACTGGTAGAGCGCGACAAAGCTGTCACGCTCCTGGAAGGTGCCCACCGGGCCGTAGTCGATCGTGATCGGCCCCTCGGCAAAGCAGGCACGAATCGTCTCCACGTCCTTCAGATCGCAGGCGTTGAGATAGCGGTGCTTGAGCAGACGAACAGCCTCCAGCGCTTCGAGGCGCGCGATGCGCTGTTCAAGGTTCATGACGCGTTCCTCGCCACCAGGTTGGCCTCGCCCCAGAAGGCCTTCATCGAGCGGATGCGGCCTTCGGCGTCGAACTCCATCACATCGATCACCTGGATGGAGCACGGCGCGCCGTTCCATACCAGGTCCACGCAGAACGGCACCGCGCCGCTGCCGGCGTGGCTGGCAGATACCGGACCCGTGCGGCGGGCGCGGGCGTTGGCGCGGCCCAGCCCCTCGCGGTAGAAGCGGTCGATGGCCTCGATGCCCACATGGGGCGGGCTGCCGACGGGGTCTTCCACCGTGGCATCGGCGGCGTAGAGCGCGACGATGCCATCGATATCGCAGGCGTCCACCAGCTCGACGTAGCGGGCCATGGTTTCCTGTACCTGTTGCGGACTGATCATCAGATGCTCCTCATAGGGTCTCGAACAGGGCGGCGGCGCCCATGCCACCACCAATGCACATGCTCACCACCACGTAGCGCACACCGCGGCGCTTACCTTCGATGAGCGCATGGCCGACCATGCGTGCGCCGGACATGCCGAAGGGATGGCCAATGGCGATGGCGCCGCCGTTGACGTTCAGGCGCTCGTCGGGAATGCCCAACGTGTCGCGGCAGTGGATCACCTGGCAGGCGAACGCCTCGTTCAGCTCCCACAGGCCGATGTGATCCATGGTCAGGCCGTGGCGCTTGAGCAGCTTGGGGATAGCGAAGACCGGGCCGATGCCCATCTCGTCGGAGTCACAGCCCGCCACCGCCAAACCACGATAGAGCCCCAGGGGCTCCAGGCCCCGGCGCTCGGCCTCGCGCGCGCTCATCAGCAACGAGGCACTGGCGCCATCGGATAGCTGCGAGGCATTGCCGGCGGTGATGAAGCGCCCGGCGCCGGACCATTGACCGCCCTGCCATACGGGTTCCAGGGCGCTCAGGCTTTCGCGGGTAGTGTCGGCGCGATTGCACTCATCGCGAGTCAGGGTCACTGATTCGTGGCGGCTCTCACCCGTGGCCTTGTCCGTTACCAGCTTGCGGACCGCCAACGGCGCCAACTCGACATCGAACAGCCCTGCGCTCTGCGCCAAGGCCGTGCGCATCTGGCTCTGGTAGCTGTACTCATCCTGCGCCTCGCGGGAAATGCCATAGCGCCCGGCGACGATCTCCGCCGTCTCGATCATCGGGATATACGCGCGCGGG
Source organism: Pseudomonas sp. JS3066 (assembly GCF_036328175.1). Lineage (NCBI taxonomy): Bacteria > Pseudomonadati > Pseudomonadota > Gammaproteobacteria > Pseudomonadales > Pseudomonadaceae > Pseudomonas > Pseudomonas sp. JS3066. Next base: position 901,039 of record NZ_CP143312.1, on the reverse strand, counting down.
TCCTGCGCCAGCACCGCTTCGGACTGGTTGCGGTAGCTGTTCTTGTGCTTGTTCTGCACCAGGGAGATGGACTCCAGGCCACCTGCGATGGCGATGTCGATCTCGTCGCAGATGATGCCCTTGGCCGCCAGGGCGATGCTCATCAGACCGGACGAACACTGGCGCTCTACCGCCATGCCGGCCACGCTGGAAGGCAGCCCGCCGGCCACCGCGCAGAGGCGACCGAGGTTGTATGCCTGGGTACCTTGCTGCGCGGCGGCGCCCATGATCACGTCATCCACCTCCCCTGGCTCGACGCCGGCGCGACGCAGCGCCTCACGCACTACATGGCCGCCCATCAGCGGCGCCTCGGTGTCGTTGAACGCTCCCCGGAAGGCCTTGCCGATGGGGGTTCGGGCGGTGGATACGATTACGGCTTCTTTCATTCTGTTGTCCTCTGGATTCGCGCGGGGCAAGGGGAGACTTTGTGGGGCCGAATTCTTTCGCTATGCAGACCGCAGGTCTGCCCTGCGTGGCCTGAAGGGGGCAGCTGCGCTGCCCTTTCGCGAATGAATTCGCTCCCACAGGAAAAGCGCACCTCAGATCACGCCGGGTAATACCGACTGATGGTGTCCACCACGCAGCCCGGACGATCCTCCCCCTCGATCTCCACACTGATGCGGATGGTGGCCTGGACTCCGCCCTTCACGGCTTCGGCGGCGATAAGTTGCGCACTGCCGCGCACACGGTTGCCGGCGCGGACCACATTGGGGAAACGGACCTTCTCGCAGCCGTAGTTCACCCCCATGGAGATGCCGCGCACCTCGACTATCTGCGGCAGGAACAGGTTGACCAGGGCCAGGGTCAGGTAGCCGTGGGCGATGCAGGCACCGAAGGGGCCGCTGGCGGCGCGAACCGGGTCGACGTGGATCCACTGGTGGTCGCCGGTGGCTTCGGCGAATTGGTCGATGCGCGACTGCTCGACACTCAACCACTCGCTGTGACCCAGTTGTTCGCCCACCCGCTCCAGCAATGCAGCCGGGGTTTCGAAGATCACCTTCATGCTCAGGCCCTCTGGCTGGAAACCGACAGCACTTCGCCGGTCATGTAGGAGCTGTAGTCGCTGGCCAGGAACATCATCACGTTGGCCACTTCCCAGACTTCTGCGGCGCGGCCGAAGGCCTCGCGGGAGGCGAGCTGGTCCAGCAACTCCTTGGGTGCGGATCGCTTCAGGAAGTCATGCAGGGCGATGCTCGGACTCACCGCGTTGATGCGGATGCCGTGTTCGGCCACCTCCACCGCTGCGCAGCGGGTCAGGGCCATGACACCGGCCTTGGCGGCGGCGTAGTGGCTTTGTTCCTTCTGCGCGCGCCAGCCGAGTACCGAGGCGTTGTTGACGATCACACCGGCCTGGCGCTCGATCATCTTCGGCAGCATGGCGCGGGTCATGCGCATGGTGCCGGTGAGGGTTACGTCGAGGACGCGGTTCCATTCCTCATCGCTCATCTCCACCAGCAGGCGCGATCCACCCAGGCCAGCATTGTTGATCAGCACATCGACTCCGCCCAGCTCGCGCTCGGCCGCCGTGACCAGGGCCTGCACCTGCTCCTCGATGGTGACGTTGCAGACCTTGCCATGGACCTGATCGAGTCCGGTGGCCTCGCGAATTTTCGCCACCGCCTCCTGCAGGCGTCCTTCATGGATGTCGCTGATCATCAGTGCGCGACAGCCTTCCTCGGCAGCGCGCAAGGCGGCAGAGAAGCCGATACCAGCACCAGCCGCGGCAGTGATCAGAACCGATTTGCCGCGCAGCAGGCCGTGGCCGGGAACGTAGGTTGGAATGGTCATGCAAGGTCCTCGGATCAGGCGCGCACGCGCGGTTCGCGGGGCATGCCCAGGGCGCGTTCGGCGATGATGTTGCGTTGGATTTCGTTGGTGCCGCCGTAGATGGAATCGGAGCGGCTGAAGAGGAACATCGACTGCAGACGGCCCAGTTCATAGGGCGCGCCCTCCAGCAATTCAGCGTCGGGGCCGAGGACGTCCATGGCCAGTTTGCCCAGCTCGACATGCCAATTGGCCCAGCACAGCTTGTAGATCATCGCCTCGCGACGCAGCGCGCCATCCTGTGCACCGGAGAGCATGCGCAGGGAGTTGTAGCGCAGGATGCGCAACCCACCCCAGGCTTCGGCGATGCGCTGACGCAGCAATGGGTCACGGGCGGCACCGTTGGCGCGGGCAATCTGGATGATCTCTTCCAGTTCGTTCTGGAACAGCATCTGCTGGCCGAGGGTGGAGACACCACGCTCGAAGCCCAGCAGGGCCATGGCGATCTTCCAGCCATCGCCCGGCACGCCGAGGATGTTATCGGCGTCGGTCAGCGCGTCATCGAAGAACACTTCGTTGAATTCGGAGGTACCGGTGAGCTGCTCGATGGGGCGCACCGTGATACCCGGCTGGTGCATGGGCACCAGCAGGAATGACAGCCCCTGGTGGCCAACGCTGCCCGCCTCGGTACGGGCGATGACGAAGCACCATTCGGATTCGTGGGCGAGCGAGGTCCAGACTTTCTGACCGCTGATGCGCCACTGGCCGTTCTCCAGCACCGCGCGGGTCTTCACATTGGCCAGATCCGAGCCTGCGGCCGGCTCGGAGTAGCCCTGGCACCAGAACTCGGTGCCCGCGACTATCCCCGGCAACAGGCGACGCTTTTGCTCCTCGGTGCCGAAGGCGGCGATGGTCGGCCCTGCCAGGCCTTCACCGATGTGTCCCATGCGGCCGGGGCCACCGGCGCGGGCGTACTCCTCGTGGAAGATCACCTGCTGATTGATAGAAAGGCCACGCCCGCCATGTTCCGGCGCCCAGCCCACGCAGGTCCAGCCACCTTCGGCCAGCTTGCGCTCCCAGGCTTTGCGCTCCTCGGGAAAGCTGTGCTCATCGCCCGGCCCACCGCGAAAGCGCAGCGGCTCGAAATCGCCCCGGAGATTGTCCGCCAGCCAGCCGGCCACCTCGCGGCGGAAGGCTTCGTCCGCCTCACTGAAACTGATCTTCATGCGTATTCCCCAAGGAGGGCCACGGCGATGCGCTCGCGGTGCCAGGACGGCGCGCCGAACAGGGCCTCGCTGGCCCGTGCGCGCTTGAAGTAGAGGTGCGGGTCGTACTCCCAGGTGAAGCCGACGCCACCATGCATCTGGATCGATTCCGCCGCGCAATGGAAAAACGCCTCAGAGCAACGCGACTTGGCCAGGGCAGCGGCCAGAGGCAGTTCGGCGGCGACTTCGGGATCGCCATTACCGGCCAGGACTTCCTCGGCCACACAAGCGGCGTACAAGGCGGCCGATCGCGCGCACTCCACCTCCAGCATCATGTCGGCGGCGCGGTGCTTGATGGCCTGGAAGCTGGCGATGGCGCGACCAAACTGTTGCCGTTCAGCTGTATAGGCCAGCGTCAGGTCGAGGGCCTGCTGGGCGCCGCCAGTCTGCTCGGCGGCCAGGGCCACGCAAGCCAGTTGCAGGATTTTCTCCAGCAACTCACCGCCCTGCCCCGGCGTGCCCAGCGCGGCATCGGCACCGACATACACGTGGTTGAGTTCGACTTCGGCCAGCTTGCGGGTCTGGTCCAATGTCGGAACCAGCTTGCGGCTGATGCCGGGCGTGTCCGCCGGAATGGCGAACAGGCCGATGCCCTCGCTACCCCGTGCCGCCACGACCAGCAGACCAGCACTGTGACCATCGATCACCTGGCGCAACTTGCCGTCGAGGACAAAGCCTTTACCCTCGTCGCGCACGCTGGCCTGTACCGAATCCAGCCCGTTACGGGTATTGCTGGCGTACGCCAGGGTGGCGGTCAGGCGGCCTTCGGCCAGTTGCGGAAGCCATTTCGCTTTCTGCTCCTCGCTCCCTCCCAGCAGCAGGGCCGGGGTGGCCAGGCAGGCGCTGGCGAAGAAGGGCGAGCAGAACAGACGACGCCCCATTTGCTCCAGCAGGATCGCCAGTTCCACGAAGCCCAAGCCAAGGCCACCATAGGCTTCGGGAATGTGGATGGCCGGCCAGACCATCTCGCTGCACACGCGCTGCCAGAGCACCGGGTCGTGGCCTAGATCGCTGGCCATCGCCGCACGCACGGCGGCGGAGTCAGATACATCCGCGAGAAAACTCTCGGCGGACTCGCGGATCATCTCCTGCTCATCGCTGAATGCGAATTCCATAACGCTGCCTTCTTGTGATTCCAGGGCTGGAAAGGAGTCTGGCGAGTTGCGGAAGGCGGGGAATCGTCCGGATGGACGAAGCAGGCAGGAGGGTTGAAGGAGGGTGTGGGAGCGAATTCATTCGCCAAGCAGAATCAGAGGCCGCTGCACGGCCAATCGCGAATGAATTCGCTCCCACAAAGAAAAGAAAGCAGCAGGGACGTGCGGGGCTCAGCTGCCGTACACCTTCTGCGCCGGCACCGTTTCGGCGAGCAGGCGTTCGACCACCCCGCCCACTTCCTCCGGCTGGTAGCGTGCGCCCTTGTCGAACTCGGGGCCACGGCGCCAGCCGTCGGCGATCGAGAGCCTGCCGCCTTCCACTTCGAACATGCGCCCGGTGATGGCCTGCGAGTCCTCGGAGCCCAGCCACACCACCAACGGGGCGACGTTCTCGGGGGCGAAGTGGTCGAAGCCTTCGTCCGGTCTCTTCATCACCTCGGCAAACACTTCCTCGGTCATGCCGGTGCGGGCGGCCGGGGCCAGGGCATTGGCGGTGATGCCGTAGCGCGCCAGTTCGGCCGCCTGCACCAGCGTCAGGGAAGCGATGCCACCTTTCGCAGCTGCGTAGTTGGACTGGCCGATGGAACCCTGCAGGCCGGCGCCGGAACTGGTGTTGATGATTCGGGCCTTGACCGCGACACCGCCCTTGGCCTGTTCGCGCCAGTGCTTCACGGCATGGCTGGCGAGACAGAAATGGCCCTTCAGGTGTACCGCCATCACGGCGTCCCAGTCGGCCTCGGTGAGGCTTGCGAACATGCGGTCGCGGCAGATACCGGCGTTGTTCACCAGCACGTGAAGGTCGCCAAAGGCTTCGATGGCCTGGCGCACGATTTCGCCGGCAGCGGCGTAGTTGGTGATATCGCCGTTGCTGGCGACAGCTTCGCCGCCCTTGGCGCGGATTTCGGCGACCACCGCTTCGGCGGCCGGCAGGTTGATATCATTGACCAGTACGTTGGCGCCTTCGGCGGCGAAGGCCAGTGCATAAGCACGGCCCAGCCCGCCGCCGGCGCCAGTGATGATGACGGAGCGGTTCTGGCAGATTGGCATTTGGGGTTCTCCGGTGAGTTCGAATGGTGGTGACGGCCCTCACCCCAAGCCTCTCCCAGAGGGAGAGGGGGCGGTCCGTGCAGTGGTCGAGTTCGGCACAGACTGCGTTGCTCCCCTCTCCTATTCAGGGAGAGGGGCCGGGGGAGAGGGGAGCGAGGTCAAAGGCGCTCGATGATGGTCACGTTCGCCTGCCCACCGCCTTCGCACATGGTCTGCATTCCGAAGCGGCCGCCGCTGCGTTCCAGCTCGTGCAGCAGCGTGCACATCAGCCGGGTGCCGGTGGCGCCCAGAGGGTGGCCGAGGGCGATAGCGCCACCGTTGACGTTGGTGCGTTCATGGGGGTAGCCGGTTTCCTTCAGCCAGGCCAGCGCGACCGAGGCAAAGGCTTCGTTGATTTCCACCCGATCGATGTCGTCCAGCTTCATGCCGGCACGCTTCAGCGCGTACTCGGTGGCCGGAATGGGCGCGGTGAGCATCCATACGGGGTCGTCGGCACGCACGCTGATGTGGTGGATGCGCGCACGGGGTGTGAGGTTGTAGCGCTTGAGCGCCGCCTCGGAGACCACCAGCAGCGCACTGGCGCCATCGCAGGTCTGGCTGGAAACCCCTGCAGTGACGCGGTCGCAGCCGAACAGGGTTTCAAGCTCGGCCATCTTGTCCAGGCTGGTCTGGCGCGGGGTTTCGTCGTGCTCGACGCCGGCCAGTGGCACGATCTCGCGGGCGAAACGGCCCTGCTCGATGGCGCGCAAGGCGCGGCGGTGAGATTCCAGGGCGTAGGCCTCCAGCGCCTGGCGGGACAGGCCCCAGCGTTCGGCGATCATCTGCGCAGAGCGGAACTGGGTCGGCGGCACCTTGCCATAGCGCTTCACCCAGCCTTCGGAGCCGGAAAATGGGTCAGTGAAGCCCAGCGGTTCGGCGGCGGTCATGGCCGAAGAAATCGGAATCTGCGTCATGGTCTGCACGCCACCGGCGATAACCACGTCCTGGGTGCCGCTCATCACGGCCTGGGCGGCGAAGTGCACCGCTTGCTGCGAAGAACCGCACTGGCGGTCGATGGTGGTGCCGGGCACGGCCTGGTCGAGGCCGGCGGCAAGCCAGCAGGTGCGGGCGATGTCCCCAGCCAGCGGGCCGATGGTGTCGACGCAACCGAAGATCACATCGTCGTAGTCGGCGTCGGGAATGGAGTTGCGGGCGACCAGTTCGCGCAATACGTGGGCGCCCAGGTCAGCGGCGTGGATCTGGCTCAGGCCACCCTTGCGCCGGCCGGTGGGCGTGCGCAGGGCGTCGACTATGTAGGCTTCGGGCATTAGGTGGTCTCTTTGTAAGGTTGAAGTCGGTAGCCCTCTCCCCAGCCCTCTCCCTGAAGGGAGAGGGGGCTGTCCGTGCACGGTATGGCAGGCGCGAGTCACCCCTCTCCTCTTCAGGGAGAGGGGCCGGGGGAGAGGGCGCTATCAATCAGAACGTATTCCCCGCCCCCGGCTGGACGGTGCCCGAGAACAGCGCCTGGCGAATCCGTGCCTTGTGCCAGCCACGATCACCCCAGACCTTGTCCAGGGCCCAGGCGCGTTTCATGAAAAGTTGCAGGTCCACTTCCCAGGTGTATCCCATGGCGCCGTGGGTCTGGATGGCGTTCTTGGCGGCCAGCAGTGCCGCTTCGGTACAGGCGATGCGGGCGTGGGAAACCTGTACGTCCCGCTCCGGCAGGTTCTGCGCGACGGCATGGGCGGCGCGGTAGAGCGGGCCCTTGGCGAACTCGATCTGCACCGCGACGTTGGCCATCAAGTGCTTCACCGCCTGGAAGGAACCCACCGGCTTGCCGAACTGCTTGCGCTCGAAGCTGTAGTCCACCGCCAAATCCACCATGCGCTTTGCCAGGCCCAGCAGTTGGGCGGCGGTTCCCAGCGCCCCACGGTTCTTCGCGGCGGCCCAAAGTGCCCTGCCCTGCTCGCCTTCGGCCACGCGGGTCCCCGCGGTCGGCTTCCAGTCGACGCGGAACAGCTGCCGGCTCGGGTCCACTGATTCGTTGCGGGTAAGCTGAACCTGCTCGGGCAACACGGCGTGCACTTCATCGCCGTGGGGTAGCAACAGCAGACCGGCCACATGGGCGTCGGCCACCAGAGGGTTGCCCGGCTCGCCGACGGCGAGGCGGGCCTTGCCTTCGGCGATTCGGGTCAGCCATTCGCCTTGCAGGTCGAGCTGGTTCGGCAGGGCGGCAAGCAGCGGCACGCCGATGAGCATGGTGTCCACCAGGGGCTCGGGCAGGCCGGCGTAGCCGCACTCCTGGGCGAGGAGGATGAAGTCCAGCTCATTCATGTCCAGGCCGCCGAAGCCGTCCGGCACGGTCAGGGCGGTTAGGCCGAGTTCTGTAAGTTGGCCCCAGAGTTCGTCGCTGCGGCCGCTCCCGGTCTGCCATAACTCGCGGATGCGCTCCGGGATCACTTCGTTGGTAAGGAAGGCGCGCACGTTGTCCTGGAACAGCAGTTGGTCATCGCTGAAGGTGAAGTCCATGGCGCGCTCCTCAGGCTCGCGGCATGCCGAGCATGCGCTCGGCGATGATGTTGCGTTGGATCTCGTTGGTGCCGGCGTAGATGGGCCCGGCCTGGGCGAACAGGAAGCCGTCCAGCCAGTGCCCGACATCACCCGCATCCGGTGCTTCCGGCAGCAACTCGCCGCGCAGGCCGAGGATCGACAGCGCCGTCTCGTGCATTCGCTGGTCCAGTTCGGACCAGAAGATCTTGTTGGTGGAGGATTCCGGACCGATCTTGCCGCCCTTCACCAGCCGCGACGCCGTCATGTAGGTGTTCAGGGTGTAGGCCTCGGCGTCCATCCAGGCCCGCATCACCGCTTCGCCGATGGCCGGGTCCAGGTCCGCCTGTTCCCGGTTGGCCAGGTAGAGTTGCACCAGGCGCCGCGCGGTTTCCTGGAAGCGGGCCGGCGAGCGCAGCATCAGGCCGCGTTCGAAGCCGGCAGTGGACATCGCCACGTGCCAGCCCATGCCCTCCCCGCCCAGCACGTTATCCACAGGCACTTCCACGTCGTCGAAGAAAATTTCGGCGAAGCCCGGCAGGCCGTTGAGCTGCGGGATCGGGCGCACGGTGATACCGGGGCTGTTCAGCGGCAGGAGGATGAAAGTCAGTCCGTGGTGGCGGCTGGATTGCGGGTCGCTGCGGAACAGGCCGAACAGCCAGTCGGCCCAGACGGCGCGGGTGGACCAGGTTTTCTGGCCGTTGATCACATAGACGTCGCCCTTGCGCTCGGCCCGGCAGCGGATGGCAGCCATGTCCGAGCCGGCGTTGGGTTCCGACCAGCCCTGGGCCCAGATTTCCTCGCCCGTGGCCATCTTCGGCAGGAAGCGCTCCTGCTGTGCGGCGGTGCCGAACTCCATCAGGGTTGGGCCGAGCAGGAAGATGCCGTTCTGGTTGACCCGTGCCGGTGCGCCCGCGCGGTAGTACTCCTCTTCGAAGATCAACCACTGGATCAGGTCGCAGCCGCGTCCACCGAGTTCCTTTGGCCAGGTCACCATGCCCCAGCGACCCTCGTTGAGTTTCGCTTCCCAGACGCGGTGCTGGCGGAAGCCTTCCTCGCAGTCGAAGGATTGCAGCGGTTCAGCCGGCACATTGGCCGCCAGCCAGGCGCGGACCTCCTCACGGAAGGCCTGCTGTTCAGGTGTGTAGGTCAGGTCCATGGGCTCATCCCTTGAAGGTGGCGGTGCGCTTGTCGACGAAGGCATCGCGGGCTTCCTGGGAATCCAGCGAGCGGTAGGCCTGCAGGGTGAAGCCCTGCTCCCAGCGGTATTTGTCTTCGAGGTTGCCGTCTTCGATGCCGGTCAGCGCCTCCTTGGCCAGGGCGATCATGGCCGGGCTCTTGGCGGCGATCTTGCGGGCGATCTCCAGGGCCGCCTCGCGCAACTCGGCGCGGGGTACAACACGTTCCACGGCACCCAGGCGATAGGCCTCGGCGGCGTCGATCATCTCGCCGGTGAAGTACATGTGGCGCACCTTCTGCACCGGGAAAAGGCGCTGTAGGTGGGCGCCGCCGCCCATGGCACCACGGTCCACCTCGGGTACGCCGAAACGCGCGCAGTCAGAGGCGACCAGGATGTCCGCCGCGCCACACAGGCCGATGCCGCCACCGAGGACGAAACCGTGCACAGCGATGATCACTGGCTTGGGATTGCGGTGGACGGCCTTGAAGCTGTCGTAGTTGCCCTTGTTCACCGCGACTATCAGGTTGCCGTCGGCTGCCAGTTCCTTGATGTCGACGCCAGCGCAGAACCCCCGGCCCTCGGCGCGAATGACGATGACCCGAACCTCGGGCGACTCGCCCAGGTGCTCGAGCTCGGCGGCGATGGCCGCCCAGCCTTTACTGTCGAAGGCGTTCACCGGCGGATGGTCGAAGACCATCTCGGCAATGCCGTTATCGATGCTCACGTGAAATGGACTGCTCATCCGGCTACCCCTTAGTTGTTCGATTTGTCGGTCACGCGGCGGCACAGCTCGGCGAGCCGTTGCTCGGCCTGCTGCACGATGGATTCGATGAGTTCGGCACAGCCCGGCAGGCTGTCGATGCTGGCGGCGATCTGCCCGGCGGGAAGTACGCCTGCCGCCGGCAGGCCCTCGACCATGGCCTTCTGGATCACCATCGGCGCGTTGGCGGCCATCAGCATTTGCGCGGCGCTGAGACCGTCGCTACCGCCGAGCTTCAACGCGCTGCCCAGCAGCTGGGCGATACTCGCGCCGCTGTGACGGCGGTAGGCCAGTGCACTGCGCAGGGCCAGCAACAGGCGTTTCAGGCCGCCGGAGCGTTCCAGGCTGTCGAGCAATTCGTTGCGGATCATCCGTTGCGGCATGCCATCGATGGCGCGACTGATGATGATGGCGGCTGGGTCGCGGACTTTCAGGTAGCGATCCAGGGTGGCCGGGGGCACAGGACTTTCGGCACTCATCAAAAAGCGCGTGCCCATGGCGATGCCTTCGGCACCGAGCGCCAGGGCCGAGACCAGGCCGCGCCCGTCCTTGAAGCCGCCGGCGGCGACCACCGGAACATCGACGGCGTCCACCACCTGGCCGAGCAGAATCGAGGTGGGCACCGAGCCGGTGTGGCCACCACCCTCCTCGCCCTGCACGGTGACGGCGTCGGCGCCCATCTCCACCGCCTTCACTGCATGCTTGAGCGCACCCACCGTGGGTATGCAAACCACACCGGCATCCTTCAGGCGGGTGATCATCGCCTTGCCGGGCGAACGGCTGTAGCTCACCGCACGCACACCGTGCCTGAGCACCAGCTCGACGATCTCGCCGGCATTGGCCTGGTACATGTGGAAGTTGACGCCGAATGGCTGATCGGTGAGCGCCTTGGTTTCGAGGATGGCGGCTTCCATGCGCTGCGGTTCGATGGTGGCGCCGGCCAGGAAGCCAAAGCCGCCGGCGTTGCCGGTGGCCGCTACCAGTTTCGGATCGGCCACCCAGCCCATGGCGGTCTGGATGATCGGATAGCGACAACCCAGCAGTCGGGTCAGGCGAGTATCGAGTGAAATCGCCATCACGCCTCCGATGAGTTGCGCTGGGACTGCGCCATGCCGCGGGCGTCGTAGCCGCCGAGCTTGTCGCCGCTGACCAGTTCGTTGTGCACATGGGCGAAGTGATGGAGGCCGAACACCATGTCCATGGTGGCGCGCTTGCCCATCAGGTCCTCGGCGTTGTTCACCGCCTGCTTGGTCAGTTGCAGGCCCAGGCGCGGCATCTGCGCGATGCGCCGGGCTACGTCCAGGGTCACGTCTTCCAGCACGTCGCGTGGCACCACCTTGTTGACCATGCCCATCTGGTAGGCACGATCGGCGCCCATGCGCTCGCCGAGGAAGAGGAACTCCTTGGCGATGCGCGGATTCAGTTCGTGCACGTGGGCGAAGTACTCGACCCCCGGAATCCCCATGCGCACCACCGGATCGGCGAAATAGGCGTCCTCCGAGGCGATGATCAGGTCGCAGACCCAGGCCAGCATCAGTCCGCCGGCGATGCAGGCGCCCTGCACCATGGCGATGGTCGGCTTGGGCATGTCGCGCCAACGCCGGCACATGCCGAGATAGACCTCCTGCTCGCGGGCGTAGAGGAACTCTCCGCCTGGCTTGTTCACGTGGTCGTACCAGAGGCTGGTGCGTTCGAAGCTCTGGTTCACGTCGCGACCAGGCGTACCGATGTCGTGCCCGGCGGAGAAGTGCTTGCCGGCACCGCGCAGGACGATGACCTTGACCGCGTCGTCATCGCAGGCGCGACGGAAGGCGGCGTCCAGGGCGTAAGTCATGCGCGAGTTCTGCGCGTTGTGATACTCGGGGCGGTGCATGGTGACCAGGGCCAGCGGGCCCTGAACCTCGTACTGCACCACGTCTGCTTCTGCGGCCTGTTCGTGGCTCATGTGGGCGGCTCCGCCTCAGTGGGTCATGGCCCGGGCGCGCACGCCCGGCGGATTGTCCTTGAGCTGGCTGGCGCGCAGGTTGTGCGGGTCCAGCTGCTGGATGAGGATCAGTTGCTCGAGGGTCGGTGCGGCAGTGGTGGGAATCGCGTTCGGCACATGCAGCGGGAAGCTGGTGGCGGCCTGTACCTCTTCCACGCTGACACCGGGGTGCAGGGAGCGAATGCGCATCTGCCGACCGGGACCCTGGAAGTCGAGCACGCAGAGGTCGGTGACGATCATGCGGATATCGATCTCGTCCAGCGACCAGCCACGGGCGAGGCGCTCGGGGTTGTAGCCAACGGAGGCCACCACATCCACTTCGCCATCGACGAACACACGTTTGTTGTGGCTGGGCACCATGAACGAGTTCGCGTGGCTGATGGAATTGCCGGGGAAGCCACGTACGCCGAGCATCTGCGATTTGGGCTTGGCGTGTTCGCCGATGCAGGAAATGTTGGCCTGGCCGAAGCGGTCGATCTGCACCGGTCCCACCAGGGCATGGCGCTTGCCACTCCAGACATTGTCGAAGATGCGCGAAAAGCCCATCCAGCTGTCGAGTTTCGGCTGGTAGCCGCCGCGCGGCCCGACCGGCACCGGCTCGGCGACCATGAAGGCTTCGGAGTCGGTCATCATCAGTTCGGCATTGCAGTTGAGCATCGCCAGCGACGCGGCCAGGCGCTGCAGCACGCCGATTCCAGTGGCGAGCACTTCACCGTCACCGGCGAACGCTTCGGAGGCGGCGCAGATCATCAGTTCAGCGAGGCTGTAGGGTTGTTTGGTGGCAGTCATCTCAGCGTCCTCAGAAAACCGGGAGCGGCAGTTGGCGGATGGCGTCCAGGCCACCTACACGCGCGAGGTACTCCGCTTCCCCGCAGTTCACGTAACGCTCCATGTAGGCCTGCCAGCCTTCTGGCTCGGCGGCCGAGGCGTTGTAGGCCCTGAAGTGAGCGGTGTCGAAGCCGTAGAGCGGCGCACAGGACGACGGGTGGGCGCCGCCTGGCAGATGAACGACGGCACTGGTGCGGTTGCGTTCCCAGAACACCTGGCGGGCGCGGGCCGGGTCCTCATGGAACCAGGCGCTGTCGACCAGCTCGTCACAACTGACAAAAGCCTTCTGTGCGGCACGCACGAAGAGGTCGTCCATATAGTGGTCGGGACCAGCGATCTGGCAGACGCCGCGGACATCGGCGCGGTCGACGTGAACCAGCGCCGCATCGAGCTTCAGCGCGGGCATGGCAACCCAGTCGCGACTGTCGTCGTAGGGGGAACTGACCAGCTTCAGTTCCGGGTTGATGCTCAGCACGTCGGTGCCCAGGCCCACGGCAGTGGGAATGAACGGCACGTTCATGGCGGCGGCCCTGAGGCCGAGCAGTAGCATGCCTTCGTCGATCTCCATCACTTCCACGGCGCCTTCCTGGCGGGCCTTGCGGAAGTAGGGTTCGAGCGGGATGAAGTCCAGCGAGACGAAGGCGTAGACCAGCTTCTTCACCTTGCCGGCGGCACAGAGCATGCCGACGTCGGCGCCGCCATAGGCGACCACCGTGAGGTCCTTGAGGCCGGAGCGCAGAATCTCGCGGACCAGGGCCATGGGCTTGCGCCTCGGGCCCCAACCGCCGATGCCAATGGTCATGCCGTCGCGTAGCTGTCCGACCACGTCGGCAGCGGTCATGCGTTTGTCCATGGGGCGGCTCCTTATTGACGGCCGACGCTGAAGTCATGGCCCCAGTGGCTGACCACGGTGCTCTCGAAGGGGGTATGGCGCTCCCAGTCCATGACCTTGCCGCCACAGCCGTACTCCAGGTCGAAGCCGCCCGGGGTCTGCATGTAGAAGCTGGTCATGTCGTCGTTGGTATGGCGACCGAGGGTGGCGGAGAGCTTCACACCGCTGGCGTGCATGCGGTCCAGCGCGCGGCCGACGTCATCCAGTTCGTGCACTTCCACCATCAGGTGCACGCAGCCCGACGGGATCGGACACTCGAACAGCGCCAGGGAGTGGTGGCGGCCGTTGTTGCAATGGAGGAAGTGGATGCGCTTTTCCGGTTCGGCCGGATCGGGGGTGAAGCGCACCTTCATCAGGTCGGAAAGGCCGAAGCCCATGACGCGCTCGTAGAAATCCAGGCAGCGGTCGAAGGCCGGTGCCGGCAGTACGGCATGGCCCATGCCGAGGTCGCTGGTGACGAAGCCGGAAACACCGACCGGGGACATGAAGGGAGCGAAGTCCTGCAGCGGACCCCAGAACAGCTCGTGACGGTTGCCGTCCGGATCAGCGAATCGCGCCAGTTCCTGCACCTTGCGGCTGACGGCATCGGCCGCGCTACCGCGCTGGACTTCCACATCGGCCTGTTGCAGCTCGGCAATGGCCTGCTCGAAGGCAGCCTTGCCGGCGACCTCCCAACCGCAGGCGCCATATCCGTCATGGTCGGCGCGCTCAACCAGGATGCGGTAGGGACGTTCGTCCATTTTCAGGTAGAGCCGCTCGCCCGCTACGGCATCCACCATCATGCCGAGCACCCCGGTGGCGTAATCGCCCCAGCGCTTCAGGTCTGTCGAGGCTACGGTGACGTAACCCAGGCCACGGATATCCATGCGGTCCTCCTCATTGTCGTTATCGCCGCGTACTCGGGGCACGGGGCACTATGGGGAGGGATTAAATCCGCAGGTCAGGAGGTGGACATCGTCCAATGGGACTAGCGCGAAAGGCGCGTGGGACGGGGCTCTGGCGTTTGCGTCAAGGCTCATCGATTGGAACGCGAGCGCGTATTTCATGGCGGCATTGAATTGCAGCCGGCGATGCCGATCAAAAGTCGGACCAACATCCTCTTTCATTGAACTTGTTTTGTTTCTGAAGTGTTTCAATGAAACCCGACAGAAACAATTCAATTACAGCCGATTACATACATACAAACAGTCCGTTACATGCACTTAAAAAGAGCATTAACCACGGAATACTCCATGCCAATCAGCACCTTATAAAACTACCAATCATCTTTAAATTTGCCATTTGTCAGGCACCACAAAATAGTACTGGCGACGTTTTAGTTCTTCCTTAACATCCGGCATCGGGGGTTGTTCAAGTGTTTAAACGAGGAAGAAACATGAAATCCGCAATTTGCACCACTGCCTTCTCCAGCCTGTTGTTCTCTCTTGTCGCGCTGACTTCTTTCCAGGCCACAGCTGAAGGAGGCAGTGATCGCCTCATCCAGTACCGGGAATATCAAGTGCGCCAGCAGACGACCGAAGACGAAAGCGAGCGTTTCGCCCAGTTGGTCGAGGAAAAACCAACTGCGGCCGGTTCAGGCGCAGCCAGAGAAGCGGCTGAACCGGCCATGAAATCCTCAAATCGCTATCAATCTCGCATCCACCATCAACGCGTGGTGTACGAGTAATCGGCCTGCAACACCCTCCCTTCCTGGTGCGTCCCGTCCCGCGCCAGGAAGGGAACAGGGCGCTTGAACTCTCTTCCGAAGCCAATACTCAACTCTTCTCCATCGCTCGAAAAATCTGGTGGGAATTTCCCGCTGCCGGGATGGCTGTCGGCGCAGTAATTTAGCCGGCGGATCACCTTCGAGAGACGGCAATGGACTCACTCACCCAGGCGGTGCTCGGCGCTACCATCCAGGGCGCGCTGCTCGGACGCTGGCAGGGGCGCAAGGCGCTGCTCTATGGCGCCATGCTCGGCACCTTGCCGGACCTGGACGTGGTGATCCGCTACACGGACGCGGTGGCGGCGATGACCTACCACCGTGGCTTCAGCCACTCCATCTTCGTGCTCAGTGCCCTGGCGGCACTACTGACCTTGCTGGTACGACGATGGCGCCCCAATCCGGGGTATTCCACCCAACGCCTGTTCCTCACCCTCTGGCTGGTGCTGGTGACCCATCCCTTGCTGGACGCCTTCACCAGCTATGGCACCCAACTGCTCTGGCCGATGCAGACCCCACCCATCGCCTGGTCGAGCATCTTCATCATCGATCCGCTGTACACCCTGCCCCTTTTCGCAGCGGTGATCGGTGGACTGCTATTCGGACTGCGCGGGCGCACCCCTCGCCTGCCCGTGGCGGCGCTGGCACTGTCGAGCCTCTACCTGCTTTCAAGCCTGGGCGGCAAGTTCATGGCCGAACAGCGGGTTCATGAGGTGCTGGAACGGGAAGGCATCCGTCCGCAGGCCATCTTCAGCGCCCCGACGCCCTTCAACACACTGCTCTGGCGCGTCACCGTGCTGGACGGCGAGGACTATCACGAAGCGCTGGTCAGCTGGTTCGACCATGAGCCGCCCAGGCTCGAGCGCATCCCCCGCGGCACCGACCTGGCCCGGCGCCTTCGGGATTCGCCACAACACGTACGCCTGGCCTGGTTTACCCACGGCATCCTGCGCTACGACCAGATCGACCAGATGCTGGTGGTCACCGACCTCCGCCTGGGCATGACCGGTTTCCATCCTTTCCGCTTCATCCTCGCGGAGCAACGCGACGGCCGCTGGCAACCGGTGGCGCAAGCGCGGCGCTGGCCGACGAGCCGGGGCGACCTGGCGCGCCTGAAGCTGCTATGGCAGCGGATCTGGCATGAGGATCAGGTGATTCCCTTATCCAGTTGGGCGGGAATGCTGCAGCGCTAGGGAATTTACTGAGTCGCGCCTCTCTCATGACGCTCGCACAGCGGCCGATAAACTCTCCAGCGCCACTTGTTGCTGGACTACCCTTGCCAGCATCGGGCCAATCCAGCGGGTACAGGACATGAAAATAAGACAGAAAATGGTCGCCTCCGGGGCAATCAGCGTCGTGGCCGCCGCCCTCCTGGGTGGCATCGGCTACTGGGGACAAACCGAGCTGGCCGACGCTCTGGCCGAGAACCAGCTCAGCGTCAGCGCACTGCGCAATCATCTGGAGGGCGACATGATGCATGACGCCCTGCGCGCGGACGTTCTGGCCGCCCTGGTGGTGCAGCCGGGTGACCAGGCCGGCGCCGATCAGGTGCGCAATGACCTGCGCGAGCACAGTGAATGGTTCCGCCGCACGCTCGGCGACAATGCCAAGCTGCCGCTCACGGCGGACATCCGCACCGCAATCGCCGAATCCCAGCCTGCCCTGGAAAGCTACATCGGCGAAGCCGAGCGGATCGTCAATCTCGCCCTGCGCGATCCGCAGGCGGCCCGTGCCGAACTGCCCTCCTTCGAGCGCAGTTTCGGCGAGCTGGAAGAGAAGAACGAAGCCCTCAGCAGCAAGATCGAATCCCACGCGGCCCAGACCCGCGCCGACGGCGAAGCTGCCGTCAGCAGTGCTGCCGCCTGGCTCGTCGGCGGCATCCTGCTGGTGATCGGCCTGCTCTGCGTGGTCACCAGTCAATTGATGCGCGCCGTGCTACGGCCGCTGGAGAAGACCGTCGGCGTGGCGCGAGCCATCGCCCAGGGCAACCTGCTCACCCAGGTCAGCATCGACAGCGACGACGAGGCCGGCCAGTTGCAGCGGGCGCTGGCCGAGATGCAAGTCAACCTGCGCCAGATGATCACCACCATCCGTAGCGAAAGCGAAGAGCTGCGCGGCACCGCGCACCGTCTCAGCAAAACCTCGCAAAGCATCGTGGATGGCGCCAGCGAGCAATCCGACAGTGCCACCAGCATGGCCGCGGCCATGGAACAGATGATCACCAACATCGGCCAGATCGCCGAACACGCGCGCAATGCGCAGAATATTTCCGCCCAGTCGGAAGACCTCGCCGGCAGTGGCGGCAAGGTGATCCTCGGGGTGGTTGAAGGCATGAACCGCATTGCCGACGCGGTCAACCAGTCCTCCAGCACCATCACCGCGCTGGGCCAGTCGTCGGAGGAGATCCACTCCATCATCCAGGTGATCAAAGGCATCGCCGAACAGACCAACCTGCTGGCGCTGAACGCCGCCATCGAGGCCGCCCGCGCCGGGGAAGCCGGGCGGGGTTTCGCCGTGGTGGCGGACGAGGTACGCAACCTGGCGGCGCGCACCGCGCAGTCGACCCAGGAAATCACCGGGATGATCCAGCGCATCCGCGAGTCCACCCAGAACGCGGTGGACAGCATGCAGACAGGCGTGGAGCGGGTGCAGGATGGCGTCGGCCTGGCGCGCCAGGCGGGCGAGTCGATCAGCGAGATTCGCAGCGGCGCTCACCGTGCCGCAGAAGTGGTGGAGGAGATTTCCCACACCATCGGCGAGCAGTCCAAGGCCAGTAACGAAGTAGCCCAGCGCGTCGAACTGATCGCCCAGATGTCGCGCAACAACAGTCAGGCAATGCTGGACCTCGCCCAGGCCGCCGACCGCCTGGATGCCGTGGCCAGTTCGATGCAATCGTCGGTGGCGCGGTTTCAGATCTGAGGTCGACGCCCCATCTTCTGCCCCTCCGCGCTGAACTGGAACCACCCTCACCCCCGCCCTCTCCCGGAGGGCGAGGGGTGACTCGCGCCACATTTCTGAAGCAGACAGCGGCCTGAAACTGAGCACTCGAGGTGAGGCAGCGACTCCGCCCCTTCAGGTGGCCGAGCGGAATCGTTGTGCAGGGGGACGAGCGGCATGAATGCCGCGAGAGGCGTGCGGGGCCATGGATGGCCTCTCTCTCCGTGCCCCCGGCGCAACGATGGAAGGGAGGGCACCTGACGAAGTCGGGCCGGATGGTGGGGCAAGCGTTTGGGGTTACTTTTGCCGCGATTGGCAAAAGTGACTCGCCCGGAAAGGCGAAACAGAAAGCCGAAGCCCGCTCGGCAATGAACTGGAAACCAATCTCCAAGCCGACTCACACCGTGAACAACCAAAAGAAAACCCCGGCACTTGGCCGGGGTTTTCTTGGCAGCAACGGATTATCAACCCGCCTCGTATCCAGCGACCTTGCTGGCCTGGGCCTTGCCGCCCAGCTTCAGGCGGTAGCAGCCCCACATCACCAGCAGCCAGACCGGGATGGCGTACACGGACACCTGGATGCCCGGGATCATCAGCATGATGCCGAGGATGAACAGCACGAAGGCCAGGCACAGGTAGTTGCCCATGGGGAACCAGAGCGCGCGGAAGCCGGTGCGGACACCGTCCCGGTCCATGCGCTGGCGGAACTTCAGGTGCGAGTAGCTGATCATCGCCCAGTTGATCACCAAGGCAGCCACCACCAGAGACATCAGCAGCTCCAGGGCATTGTGCGGTACCACGTAGTTGACGATGACGGCCAGGAACGTCACCCCGGCCGACACCAGCAGCGAGCGTACCGGTACACCACGCTTGTCGACCTTAGCCAGGGAACGCGGGGCGTCGCCCTGCTCGGCCAGGCCCAGCAGCATGCGGCCGTTGCAGTAGGTACCGCTGTTGTAGACCGACAACGCGGCGGTGAGCACCACGAAGTTCAGCAAGTGAGCGGCGGTATCGCTGCCGATAAGAGCGAATATCTTCACGAAGGGGCTGCCGCTGTAGGCGTCACCGGCGCTGTTGATGGATGCCAGCAGCGCATCCCAGGGGCTCAGCGAGAGCAGCACTACCAGTGCACCGACATAGAAGATCAGGATGCGGTAGATCACCTGGTTGATCGCCTTCGGGATCACCTGCTTGGGCTTGTCCGCCTCAGCTGCGGTGAAGCCAAGCATTTCCAGGCCACCGAAGGAGAACATGATGAAGGCCATGGCCATCACCAGGCCGCTGACGCCATTGGGGAAGAAGCCGCCATGGGCCCAGAGGTTGCTCACGGCCGCCTGCTCGCCGCCGCTTCCGCTGAACAACATCCAGCACCCCAGGACGATCATGCCGACGATGGCGACCACCTTGATCATGGCGAACCAGAATTCGGCTTCGCCGAACAGCTTCACGTTGGCCAGGTTGATGGCGTTCACCACCAGGAAGAACACCGCGGCGGTGGCCCAGGTGGGCACTTCCGGCCACCAGTAATGAATGTACTTGCCCACAGCGGTGAGCTCGCTCATGCCTACCAGGATGTAGAGCACCCAGCAGTTCCAGCCGGAAAGGAAGCCGGCGAATCCGCCCCAGTATTTGTGCGCGAAATGGCTGAATGAGCCGGCAACCGGCTCTTCGACGATCATCTCGCCGAGCTGGCGCATGATCAGGAAGGCGATGAATCCGCAGATGGCATAGCCAAGGATCATCGAAGGACCGGCGGACTTGAGCACCCCGGCGGAGCCGAGGAAAAGACCGGTGCCGATGGCGCCACCGAGGGCAATCAACTGGATGTGGCGATTCTTCAGGCCGCGTTTCAGCTCGCCTGAGTGTTGCATGTCACTCATTGCGTCACCTTTTGTTGTTGTCGTGACGGGATTTCACCCGCCGGACTTGTGGTCCGGCGGAGGTTTGCAAGGCAGGTGGGTAAACCTTTACTGCGCGTCTGGCTGTACCTCCGGAGCAGCATTCCTGAATGCTTCGAGGGCGTCGCAGCGCGCTGCGATATCGAGGATGCGCGGATAGGCCGACAGGTCACAGTCGAAGCGTCGGGCGTTGTAGACCTGAGGCACCAGGCAGGCCTCCAGGTAACCCGGCCGGCTACCCAGGGAGAGCTTGCCGCCGAGGGGCTCCAGGCCCTTTTCCACAGCCGCTAGGCCGAGGGCGACCCAGTGGCGGTACCAAGCGTCCTTGGCCTCGTCTGCCACGCCCAGTTCGGCCTTGAGGTACTGCAGCACGCGCAGGTTGTTCAGCGGATGCACGTCGCAGGCGATATGCATGGCGAGGGAACGCACCAGCGCACGTTGGGCCGGATCAGCCGGCAGTAACGCCGGTACGGGAAAGACTTCATCGAGGTATTCGAGGATTGCCAGGGACTGTGCAATGCGGATTTCGCCACCAGCATTACCCGAATCCACCAGCAGTGGCAGGAGGCCTTGGGGGTTGAGATCGCGATAGGCCGCCTGGTGCTGCTGGCCACCATCCTTGACCAGGTGCACGGGTTCCTGGCGATAGGCCAGGCCCTTGAGGTTGAGGGCGATACGCACGCGGTACGCAGCGCTGGAGCGCCAGTACCCGTAGAGGGTGAGTTCAGTATTCATGGCGTCGGGCCGATTTTTTGTTTGCGCCATCTCACTCTGGCAGCGCCTGGCGAACAAGGCGCGAGATTGCGCTTGGCGCGGCGCCGAACGGTCGATCCGGAAAGTTTTCCTTACGCCACCCCGGGTGTGTCGATACCGCCTGCCAGGCGCACCACTCGCGTAAGGATTTCTTGACGGAGCGTTCATCCAGGCTTCCAGGTGCGATTCCTCCTGGCCGACCAGCGGCGATAGGCAAGAAGTTCTGGCCTGTGCCATATGAAAGCAATGCGCCACCAATCCTCGCAGGGAAGCTGCCTGATGCCGCACCTGAACGACCTGTACGACAACCTGGTTAACCTTTGCTACGAGTGCGTCCTCGACGAGGGCGCGTGGCGCTCGCTGCTGGAGGGGCTGGCGAGCGCGACCGGCCACCAGATGGGTGCCCTGTTGTTCGTCGACCAGCGCGACCAGCGACCGCAGGTCACCGCCATCAATCTGTGCGACCCGGCCAGCGTCGAGGCGTACAACGCTTACTACCACCAATACGACCCGGCCAAGGCGGTGCTGGTACCGCGCCCGGTGGGCAGTTGGTATCACGACCTGGAAGACCTCGGCCCGCAGCGCATTCGCCGCGACCCGTACTATCAGGAGTTTCACATCCCCTTCGGCATGAACAACATCTCCTGCATCAAGCTGCACGAGCAGGATGGCTCGGGTATCTACCTGTCGCTCCTGACTGCGGTGGGAGCGGCTTTGCCGGAGATGCTGCAGCGCGACCTACTGCAACGCCTGAGCCCTCACCTGCTGCGTGCGGCACGGATGAGCAATCGACTCCAGGAGCTGAAGCTGGACGTGGCACGCCGCGACCTGCTGCTGGAGCGCCATCCAGCGCCCGTCTGGCTGCTGAATGGCGAGGGGCGGGTACTGTTCTGCAATCGCGAGGCGGAACGACGCATAGGCCAGGCGGCCTTCGCTCTGCAGGACCGCCACGGACGCTTGCATGGCAAGACTCTGGACGGGCGCCTGCAAGCGCTCATCCGCCAAGCTACCGGGTCCGACGGCAAGCGCCGCGCTGGTTGGCTGAACCTGGCCGGCGATCCACCCGCTCGCCTGTTGGTGACGCCGGTCCCCGAAGCGTCCGGGCTGGCGCCCCGACACAGCAGTCCCCTGGCAATGCTGGCACTGCTGGAAAACCGGCCAGGAAGCCAGTGGCTCGCCGATCTGTTCCAGCTCAGCCCAGCTGAGCAGCGTCTGGCCGAACTGCTCCTCCAGGGACTGACACCGGAGGCGTGCGCCGAGAAACTCAACGTCTCGATCAACACCGTGCGCACGCAACTGCGCGCACTTTTCCGCAAGACCGAAACAGAACGCCAGGCGGAACTGGTCACCCTCCTCACTCGCTTGCAAGGGCTCTGAATAGTGCTGTCCAGTCGTGCCGAAAGCACGATTTCATCTATATGGATGATTGCAGGCAGATAGCCATCAACTAAGGTTCAACTCGAAGTGAATACCTGCCTTCATCCCGCGTGACGGGTCTAGGAATCCACGTCTGGCCAGAGGAGATGGCAAGTGGAAGAGATCAGTGATCCGGAAGAGTTGAACAAAGGCATAGAACAACAACGGCGACTTCACGACGAGCTGGAACAAATCAGGGCCGAACGTGAGCAGTTGCGCCTCGAGAAGCCGACGCCTCCCCGCGAGGCGGAGCCGCCACCGAGCAATATCCTGCCGTTTCCCTACCGTAAATTGCCGAGCCCAAGTCTGCGCTGCGGCAACGCCTTGCTGCAGGACTATCTCTATGGCGTGGAATCCGACGCTTTGCGCACCCTGCCGGAAGAGCGCACCCGCCAGTTGTTCGACTTCGCCACCGGCGCACCTGCGGCCCGTGCCCTGCGCTGCCGACGGCGCATGTTGGCCCGCGCCCTGGATGACACCTGCCTGCGCGCCGGCAAGGCGGCTCGCATGCTGTGCATCTCTGGCGGTCATTTCCGCGAGGCGGAACTAGCCCGTGAACTGCGCCATGGACGCTTCGGCGAAATGATGGTGTTCGATGACGATGCGGCGCGCCTGGAAACCGTGCGCAGGAGCTATGGCGCGCTGGGCGTACTCACGCGTCACGGCACTCTGGACCAGTTGCTGGCAGGCGAATGCGGATTCGAGGGCTACGACCTGGTGTACTCCGCCGGAGTCACCGAGTTGCTGGATGACCGCCGTAGCGAGCGCCTGGTGAATCGGCTGTTCCAGGCCTTGCGGCCGGGCGGACGCCTGTTGCTGGCCAACTTCCGTCCCGGGGTCAACGGCATTGGCTTCCTTGAGGGGCTGCTGGACTGGCGCCCGCAATACCGCCACGACGTGCAGATGCTCAGCCTGCTGGACGGCGTCGACTACAACCAGATCGCCTCGGCGCGCGTATTCCACGATATCGGTCAGCGCGTGGTGTTTCTGGAAGCAGTGAAGTACGGCTAAGAGGATGGGCGTTGCGGTTCGGGTGCACCGAGCGCACCAGCAATGTCAGGCCCCACGACTGTTCCGCTTGTGACGCCGAACCGGTGCGCATGGCGCACCCTACTGCTACCGATTGGCGTCGCCTTCTTCAGCCTGGGCGTGGGAGCGGATTCAGTCGCGATTGAAATCGCTCCCACCATTCAGCCCTGTTGCAGGTGCCCGTAAAGCTTGGCGTAGAGACCACCTTCAGCGATGAGCTGCTGGTGGTCGCCGTCCTCGGCGATGTGGCCGCCGTCGAACACGAGCACCCGGTCGGCCTGCTTAACCGCAGACAAGCGGTGGGCGATGATCAGGGTGGTGCGTCCGTTGAGGAAGGTGCCGAGGGCCTGGTGCAGGGCGTACTCGGTGGCGGCGTCCAAGGCTGAGGTGGCTTCGTCGAGGATCACCACCTTCGGCTGGGCCAGCACCATGCGGGCAATGGCCAGCCGCTGCCGCTGGCCGCCGGAAAGGCGCACGCCGGATCGACCCACCACGCTGTCCAGCCCCATGGGCAGGTTACGGATGGTTTCGGCCAACTGGGCGATTTCCAGGGCGCGCCAGCAGGCCTCGTCGCTGCGCTCGCGGCCCATGGTCAGGTTGGCGCGCACGCTGTCGTTGAACAGCGCCGGGTGTTGCAGGACCACCGCGACGTTGTCGCGCACTTCGGCCAGGCCGATCTCGTCCAGCCGGCTGCCGCCAAAGCGGATCTGCCCGGCCTGGGGCTGGTAGAGCCCCAGCAGCAATTGCACCAGGGTGCTCTTGCCGCCACCGCTGGCGCCCACGATGGCGACCTTCTCGCCAGGGGCAATGGACAGGTTGAGGCCATCCAGCACCGGTTCATCGCCATAGGCGAAGCGCAGCCCCTTCACTTCGATCCCCACGGTCTCGCGGCCCCGGAACGGATCGACGCTCGGGTTGTACTGGGGCTCGTCGGCACGGGCCAGCAGCTCGTTGATCCGGCCGAGCGCGGCGCCGGCTGCATAGTAGGAATACTGCAGGCCGAGCAACTGCTCCACCGGACCGATCATGAACCAGAGGTAGCTGAACACCGCCAGCATCTGGCCAATGGAAAGGTCGGAGAAGAGCACCGTGAGCATGGCCGCGGCGCGGAAGAAATCGATACCGAACTGGAACAGCAGGCCACTGGTGCGCCCCGCTGCGTCGCTCTTCCACTGGGACGCGACGGCATAGTCACGGACTTCCTGGGCGCGCTGGCCGAGGCGGCCGAAGAAGAAGCCCTGGCGGTTGCTGGTACGCACTTCCTGGATGGCTTCCAGGGTTTCGGTGAGCGCCTGGGTGAAGCGCGCGGTGCTGTCGTTTTCCAGCTTCTTGAGGTGCTTGACCTTCTTGCCCAGTTGCACCGTGGCGTAAATCACCAGCGGGTTGAACAACAGGATCAGCAGCGCCAGCTGCCAATGCATCCAGACCAGGATGGCTGCCGTGCCGGTGAGGGTCAGCACTGCCACGAGGAAACGGCTTAGCGTCTCGCCGACGAATTTGTCCAGGGTATCCAGGTCGGTCACCAGGTGAGCGGTGACGGTCCCACCACCGAGGCTCTCGTATTCGCCGAGGGATATACGTTTCAAGCGTTCGATCAGGCGGGTACGGATGCGATAGACGATGTCCTTGGCCAGTCGCGCGAACAGGCGTGCCTGCAGCACGTTGAACACCAGGGCCATGCCACGCAGCAGCAGGGTCACGACCAACATCAGGCCGATGTAGCCGACGGCGCTTTCCCAGGGCTGGGGCAGGAAGTTGTCCATGAAGCGCAGGGCAGCATCGCCGCGCTGCAGCAGCACTTCATCGACCAGCAACGGCAGCAGCAATGGAATGGGCACGCTGCAGAGTGTGGCCAGCACGGCGACCAGATTGGCCAGCCAGAGGGCCCTCTTGTGGTGCAGGGCCAGACGACGGATTTCCGCCCAGCTCAGGCGATCAGGCATGGGCACCCCGCTCCAGCCAGCGGCCCAGCAAAGGCGCGAGTTCATCAAGTGGCTGGTAGCCGTTGGTCAGTAGCGCAAGCTGGCCGTCACGCTCGGCCAGCAGGGTAGGAAAGCCGGCGATACCGAGGTCCTGCACCCAGGTGAAATCGGCGACCGTCGCCTCATGGCTGGTGGCGGCATCGAAAGCGGCGGCGAACTCGATGCGCGGAATGCCGATCTGTTCGGCCAACTCCACCAGGACGGCGGCCTGGGTCACGTTGCGACCCTCCGCGTAGAAGGCGTGCTGGATTCGCTTCACCAGCGGCCAGGCCAGCTCCGGCGCCAGGGAGCGGGCAACCACCAGGGCGCGGCAGGCCGGCTCGGTGTCGTAAATGAAGCCGTCGGGCATAGCGCCTTCGAAACGGAAGGGCTGCCCGGTGGCCTGGTTGACCGCCTGCCAATGTTCGAGGATGTAGCGCTTGGTCTGGGCATCCAGTGCAGCGCCCTGGCCGGTACGCAGGCCACCGGCCACCAGGTGCAGCTGAATTCCGGCTGCAGCAGCCTGCTCGGCGAGCGCCGTGACCACCGGGGCGAAGCCCCAGCACCAGGAACACATCGGGTCCATCACATAGAGCAGGCGGGCGTTAGGCAAGCTCAGTCCTCCAGGGCTTGACGCGGGTCTCGGCCGATCGGGTGAGGCAGATTGCGGGCCTTGGCCAGTTCGATCTGCTTCTGCCGCTCGATGGCACTGGCACGGGTCTTCTCACTCAGGCTATCCCAGCAGTGCGGGCAGCTGATGCCGGGGGCGTAATGCTCCGACCGGCGATCTTCCACGGAAATCGGGTTGCGACAGGCATGGCACTGGTCGAAATCCCCTTCCGAGAGATCGTGACGCACGGTGACACGGTTATCGAAGACGAAGCAGTCGCCACGCCACAGGGTTTCTTCCTGGGGCACTTCTTCGAGGTACTTGAGAATGCCGCCCTTGAGGTGGAAGACCTCTTCGAAGCCCTGGCCGAGCATGTAGCTGGAAGCCTTCTCGCAGCGGATGCCGCCGGTGCAGAACATTGCGACCTTCTTGTGCACCGCAGGGTCGAAGTTGGCCTTGATGTAGTCGGGAAACTCGCGGAACGACTTGGTCTCGGGGTCGATGGCGCCCTCGAAGGTGCCAATGGCCACCTCGTAGTCGTTGCGTGTATCGATCAGCAGCACTTCGGGGTTGCTGATCAGGGCGTTCCAGTCCTTGGGGTCGACGTAAGTGCCGACATTCTGGTTAGGGTCTACGCCGGGCACGCCAAGGGTGACGATTTCCTTCTTGAGCTTGACCTTGGTGCGATAGAAGGGCTGCTCATCGCAGTAGGACTCCTTGTGGTCCAGGTCCACCAGGCGCGGATCGATCCTGAGCCATGCAATAAGCGCGTCGATGGCTTCACGCGTGCCGGACACAGTGCCATTGATGCCTTCCTCAGCCAGCAACAGGGTACCCTTGACGCCATTGTCGAGCATGGTCTTGAGCAGGGGTTCACGCAGCGCGACGTAGTCCTTCAGGGTGACGAACTTGTACAGCGCCGCAACAACGATCTGGGTCATGCGGTACTTCCTCCAGTGGTCGCCCGCGTAAAGGGCGGACCGGGTGACAGAAACGACAGCGCCGGCTGGGCCGGCGCTGTGCGAAGTCTATCAAAAAGCCGCGGGCCGGAGGCTGCGTGAAATGGTCTCAGGCGCCGAATGGAAGTTCGAAAACCTCGGCGAGGCCGCCGCGACCAGACGCAACACGGTATTGGCAACTCAGACAGCTTTACTCAGTGATCGTGCTTGCTGCCGCCACGGCAGGTCGGCGAATCCGGCGCGGCGCCCTGCGCGGCCCACTCCTCGGGGGTGTAGGTATGCAGGGCCAGGGCATGGACTTGCCCCATCAGGTCGCCGAGGCTGGCGTAGACCTTCTGGTGGCGCTTGACGGCATTCAGCCCGGCGAAAACCGGGCTGACGATCACCGCCTTGTAATGGGTTTCCAGGCCACGACTGTGCATGTGGCTCTCGTCCAGCACGTCAAGGTGCTGCGGTTCGAGGGCCTGCAAGGCGTTCAGGATGCGGTCACGCATGGACATCGATCGACTCCGCTTACTGCTTCTTCTTGTCCTGGGGCGCCAGTTCGCTGGTCATGTCGCTCAGCAACTTGTTGACCTCGGGTACGGCGGCTTCCAGGCGGCCCTGGGTGAGCTGGGCGGATTGCTGGGTCAGAGACGGCATCTTTTCCAGCACTTTCTTGCCCAGGGGGGATTCATAGAAGGTGATCAGTTCCTTCAGTTCGCTCTCACTGAAGTTGCTGGTGTAGATCTTCACCAGTTCAGGCTTCAGCTTGTCCCAACCGACGGCCTTGTCCAGGGCAGCATTGGCCTTGGCCTGATAGCTCTCAAGGGTGGCCTTCTTGCTCGCGGGCGCCTGGGTCTGCTGGAAACGCTGTTCGAACATCTGCTGCACCTGGGCATAGACCGGAACGGTCAGCTTGTCGGCACGGGCGAGCTTGAGGAAGCGCTCGGCATCGGCGGCATGGCTGGCGGCATCGGCCAGGACCTGGCCACTGGCGCAAGCCAGCAGTACGGCGGTGCAGAGAACGCGAAGCTTGGTCATTGGGTTTCCTTGTCTGGGCTCGGATGACGGGGTGCTGCCCCGGGGCTGGTCATTCTGCGCTCAAGCGGAGATCGGGCTCAAGCAGCGGCTTTTTTCGACAACCGTGTGGCAAAAATGTGCAATACCGCACTCCACGAAGATGTTGTCAAAATGCCATCACTTGCTCATGCTTCCGCCCACTGGGCATGCTTTGGCGACTAGGAAATCTGCCGGCCCCATCGACGGAATTTCCGATGAGGTGCAATCAGTTTCAACAAGTTCCGTACGAAAAGTCACCAAGCGCAGACCGATTTCGTCGAGAAACTGAAGTGCCCAGGCTTCGCACACACATGGACGTGCCCGATGAACAGCCATATATCCACCCTGCCGCCGGGAATTCCCGCGCTCTGCGATGCCCGCGGCAAACTCGCGCCCGCTGCTGTCGGCTGGTCAAGTCGACCACGCTTGAACTGCGCGATCCCCGGTAACTTCGGTCGTCGCAAGCGCTGGAACCACTGGTGCATCACCACCCCGCGCTGGATGCTCTCGCTGACCCTCGCGGACCTGGATCTCCTGGGCTACGGCGCCGCGTACTTCCTCGATCTCGATACTGGCCAGGCGGTCGCCCATACCCAGTTGCGGCCATTCGCCCTCGGCTGCCGCCTTCCGAATACGCCGCTGGAAAGCCACAGCTTCGATCATCCCCATCTGCAGATCCGCGTCGACGAGCACCCCGGCCGCCTGAGCCTGCGAGTGGAAGCGCCAGACCTTGGAGGCCAGCCGCTGCACGTCGCCCTGGATGTCCTGCGTCCGGCTCATCTGGATTCTGTGAATCTGGTCGCCCCCCTCCCCGGCGGCTGCTTCCATGCCAGCAGCCGCCAACTCGGCCTGCCCGCCAGCGGCAGCGTGCAACTGGGAACACGGCATTACGACTGCATTACCGGCCATAGCTTCGCCGCGCTCGATTTCGGCCGTGGCGTCTGGCCCTTCCATAGCCAATGGACCCGCGCCGCTTTCGCCGCCCCAGGTGGTATCGCCGGTAATTTCGGTGCCGGCTGGACCGACTCGAGCGGCCTGACCGAGAACGCCCTTTGGTTCGGCGGCAGCCTGTCCAAGCTCGACCGTCCCGTGCAGATCGAACAGGCACCGAACAACCCCCTGGCGCCCTGGCGCCTGTCCACCGCCTGTCGCCGGGTAGAGCTGACATTCACGCCGCGACAGCTGCACCAGGCCCGTCCGCGCCTGGGGCTGTTCTATGCCAACACGCGGCAATGGTTCGGCCGCTTCGACGGCGTGCTGCGCAGCCCGGATGGTGAATGCGTGCCAGTGACCAACGCCCTCGGCTGGTTGGGGGCCACCCACGCGCGCTGGTAATTGCCCGAACGGTTGAACCGAGTGCGGGAGAGAGAGCCTAAACTGCGGAATCAATAGCCGGAGCCAACCCAAATGAGCCGCACAGAAACCGACAGCCTGGGGCCAGTCGAAGTCGCCGACGACGCCTATTGGGGCGCCCAGACCCAACGTTCGCTGGAGAATTTCGCCATTGGCGGCGAACGCATGCCCCTGGCGCTGGTGCACGCCCTGGCCCTGATCAAGAAAGCCGCCGCGCGGGTCAACGGCCGCGACGGCGACCTGCCGCCGGACGTCGCACGGCTGATCGAACAGGCTGCCGACGAAGTGCTGGCCGGCAAGCATGACGACCAGTTCCCCCTGGTGGTCTGGCAGACCGGCAGCGGAACCCAGAGCAACATGAACGTCAACGAGGTGATCGCCGGCCGCGCCAACGAACTGGCCACCGGACAGCGCGGCGGCAAGAGCCCGGTCCACCCCAATGACCACGTGAACTTCGCCCAGAGCTCCAACGATTGCTTCCCCACCGCGATGCATATCGCCATCGCCAAGGCGGTGCAGCAGGAGCTGCTGCCGGCCATCGCCGAACTCTCCGGTGGCCTGGCCGAGCAATCGGCGCGCCACGCGCACCTGGTGAAGACCGGCCGTACACACATGATGGATGCCACGCCGATCACCTTCGGCCAGGAACTCTCCGCCTTCGTCGCACAGCTCGACTACGCGGAGAAGGCCATTCGCGCCGCCCTGCCCGCGATCCTGCAACTGGCCCAGGGTGGTACCGCCGTAGGCACCGGCCTGAATGCCCCCCACGGTTTCGCCGATTCCATGGCCGCCGAGCTGGCGGCGCTGTCGGGGCTGCATTTCGTCTCGGCACCGAACAAGTTCGCCGCCCTCGCCGGCCATGAGCCGCTGGTGAACCTCTCCGGCGCCCTCAAGACCCTGGCCGTGGCCCTGATGAAAATCGCCAACGACCTGCGCCTGCTGGGCTCCGGTCCACGTGGAGGCCTGGCCGAAGTGCGCCTGCCGGCGAACGAACCGGGCAGCTCGATCATGCCCGGCAAGGTCAACCCCACCCAGTGCGAGGCGCTGTCGATGCTGGCCTGCCAGGTGATGGGCAATGACGTCACCGTCGGTTTCGCCGCCAGCCAGGGGCACCTGCAACTGAACGTGTTCAAGCCGGTGATCGTGCATAACCTGCTGCAGTCCATTCGCCTGCTCGGTGACGGTTGCCGAAACTTCCAGCAGCACTGTGTGGCCGGCATGGAGCCGGATGCAGCACGCATGGCCGACCACCTGGAACGCGGCCTGATGCTGGTCACCGCGCTCAACCCACACATTGGCTACGACAAGGCTGCGCAGATCGCCAAGAAGGCCTACACGGAAGGGACCACCTTGCGTGCAGCGGCTCTGGCGCTGGGCTACCTGACCGAAGAGCAGTTCGACGCCTGGGTGAGGCCGGAAGGCATGCTGGAGGCCGGTCAACATGGTTGAGACGGTCAAGCACGGCGCCACGCCGCTGGAAGGTGATGGCAAGCGCATCCTGATGATCCTCGGCACGCCCAAGGGCGGCAGCCTGTGCCATGCTTTGAGCGAAGCCTACGCACAGGGTGCACGCAGCGAGGGTCACGTGGTACGCCTGCTGAAGCTCGGCGAGATGCATTTCGACCCGGTGCTGCGCGAGGGTTATGACCAGAGCCAGAACCTGGAGCCCGACCTGCTCGAAGCGCAGCGGCAAATCCACTGGGCGGAACACCTGGTGTTCGTCTACCCGGTCTGGTGGGGCGGCCTTCCGGCGCTGCTCAAGGGCTTCTTCGACCGCGTATTCCTGCCCGGTTTCGCCTTCCGCTATCGCGGTCAGTCACAGGCCTGGGACAAGCTGCTGACCGGGCGAACCGCCGACCTGCTGGTGACCCTGGATACACCGCCCTGGTACTTCCGCTGGATCTACGGCGCGCCGGCGCACAGGCAGATGGTGCGCACGATCCTCGGCTTCTGCGGCATCAAGACGCGCCGCCTGACCGAGTTCTCCCCGGTGCGCCCCTCCTCGGAGGAGCAGCGCCAGACCTGGTTGCGCAAGGCGGAAACGCTCGGCACCCGCTGCTAGGCTCCTGCTGCCTTTGGAAGTGGGAGCGAATTCATTCACGAATGAATCCGTTCCCAGCGTCCATTATTCCCCGCCCACCAATGCCGCCTGACGACGCGCGCGCCAGCTGCGCACCAGCGAAGGGGCCAATGCGGTGAGGGCCGAACCCAGCACGACGAACAACGCGCCGGCATAGGCGATCAGGTTGATTTCTTCCGGCTGCACATGATCCGGCCAGAGTGCCGCGCAGGCGGCGACGCTGGCGAAGGTCACCAGCGGGGTGATGGCCAGGGTGGCACTGACCCGCGAGGCTTCCCAGTGGGCCAGGGCTTCGGCGAAAGCACCGTATGCCACCAGTGTGTTCAAGCAGCAGGCCAGCAGCAGCCAGCCCTGCAGCGGGCTGAGGTTGAACAGTTCCATGGGGTGCGCCCAGGGCGTCAGCAAGGCGGCGCAGCCGAGGTAGATCACCATCATCACCTGCGCCGAGCTCCAGTGACTCAGCAATTGCTTCTGAGCCAGGCCATAGAAGGTCCAGACGAAGGCCGACAGCAGGATCACCAGTACGCCCAGGGTGTACTCGCTCATGGAGGTCAGCAGTTCTTCCAGTCGCTGATTGAAGAACAGGCCGAAGCCGAGCACCGTCACCACCAGGCCGAATGCCTGCCCAAGGCTGAAGCTCTCCTTGAAGACAAACAGGCTGCTCAGCAGGAACAGGATGGGCGCTACCTGGATCACCAGTTGCGTGGTGCCTGGGCTCAGCATGCGCAGGCCGATCAGGTAGCACACGTAGTTGCCGGTGAGTCCTCCCACCGCCAGCACCACCAACCAGCGTCCCCGCGCACCCAGCGGGCGAATGGCCGGCAGCCTGCGGTTGGCGCCCAGGTAGAGGAACAACAACGAGCCCGCGACGACCAGGCGGTACCAGGTGACAGTCACCGGGTCCATGCTCTGCAGGACTTCCTTCAGCCAGATGGGCAGGACGCCCCAGAGCACAGCCGTGACCAGGGCAAGGAACAGGCCGTAGACCCAACGGCCGGAGGAGATATGCATGGGGACCTCAGGAGGAGCCCGCCGGCGCCGGCAGCAGGCGAAATGGAAGAGGCCATTCTAGAAGGGTCGGGTTCCAGGGCACAGGAACAGTTTCGGTCCTGTCGGTGACACAACTGTACCTGTCGCACCGGCCCCAGTTCCGGCAGCCGCCTGTCGAACCCCGGAGCAAGCGCGCCAGCGCTGATTAGACTCAAATAGCCAATGCATGACGGAGGTGGTCCGATGTTCGGTCGACGTGCGTGCGACGTGGCCTCAAACACCCACTATCGGAGTGAGCGGGTCAGCGCCGTGAACGGTCAGTACTTCTTTTCCACCCGAGAGGGAACGCTGGAGGGGCCCTATTTCACACGAGTGGATGCGGAGCGGGAAATCTCGCTGTACATCCGCCGCATCCAGCAATCCAACGCCCTCCTCGCGCTTCGGGGCCGATGAGTACCCCGCAATGAAAGAACCCGCGCCAGGCGCGGGTTTTTCTTGTTTGGTCGACTCCGTCTGGCTTCCTGCCGCTGTGGGAGCGATTTCAATCGCGAATGAATTCGCTCCCACAGGTTGCCCCGACAGCGAGCCCAGGCCTTAGCGGTAAGCCTCGAACAGCCCGGTGGCGCCCATGCCGCCGCCGACGCACATGGTGACGATGCCGAAGCGCTTGTCGCGACGCTGCAGTTCGCGCACCAGGTGGCCGACCTGGCGTGAACCGGTCATGCCGAATGGGTGGCCGATGGAGATGGAGCCGCCATTGACGTTGTACTTCTCGTTGTCGATCCCCAAGCGATCACGGGCATAGAGGCACTGGGAAGCGAAGGCTTCGTTCAGTTCCCACAGATCGATATCGTCGACAGTCAGGCCCTTGGCCTTGAGCAGCTTCGGCACCGAGAACACCGGCCCGATGCCCATTTCGTCAGGTTCGCAACCGGCAACGGTGAATCCGCGGAAGTATGCAATCGGTTTCAGGCCCAGCTCCAGCGCTTTGTCCAGGCTCATAAGCAGGGTCATGGAGGCACCGTCGGACAGCTGCGAGGAGTTGCCGGCGGTCACCGAACCGTCCTCGGCAAATACCGGTTTCAGGGACGACAGGCCTTCCAGGGTGGTGTCGGCGCGGTTGCAGTCGTCGCGATCCACCACGCCGTCCAGGATGTTCTTCTGGCCGGTGGCCTTGTCCTCGACAAAGTACTTCACGCTCATTGGCACGATTTCATCGTTGAACAGCCCCGCGGCCTGGGCGCGAGCAGTGCGCTGCTGGCTTTGCAGGGCATAGAGGTCCTGCGCTTCGCGGGTGACGTTGTAACGGCGCGCGACGATTTCGGCGGTCTGCCCCATGGGGTAGTAGATGCCGGGGTGTTCGAGCTTCAGGCGCGGGTTGACGAAGTTGTCCTGGTTGATGCTCTTGAGCGTCAGGGTGATGGACTCGACTCCGCCGGCCACCATCACGTCGCTGCAACCCGAAGCGATCTGGTTGGCAGCAATGGCGATGGCCTGCAGACCCGAGGAACAGTAGCGGTTGAGGGTCATACCGGCGACGCCGACGCCCAGTCCCGAAAGGACTGCCACGTTGCGGCCGATATTGTGGCCCTGGGCGCCTTCGTTGGAGCCAGCACCGACCACGCAATCGTCCACCAGCGCCGGGTCGATATCGTTGCGCGACAGCAGTGCGTTCACGCAATGGGCGGCCATGTCGTCCGGCCGGGTCATGTTGAACTTGCCGCGGAAGGACTTGGCCAGGCCAGTCCGCACGCTGTCGACGATCACCACTTCACGCATGACGCACCTCGTTCCAGTTGGGAGGGATAGTGGGGGCGAGAATAGTTCCGGCCCATATTCTGGCACCACGATCATTCACCCCGCGTATGCGCGCCCATCCTCTGCTCAGTCCTTCTTGAAGGCGGCCTCCAGCGCATCGTTGATGGTGCGCAGAACCTTTACCCGGGCGTAGCGCTTGTCGTTCGCCTCCACCAGGGTCCAGGGCGCGATCTCGGTACTGGTACGGTCGACCATGTCGTCGACGGCGTCGACGTAGTGGTCCCATTTGTCCCTATTGCGCCAATCCTCCTCGGTGATCTTGTAACGCTTGAAGGCCACCTCCTCACGCTCCTTGAAGCGCTGCATCTGGGTGTCCTTGTCGATGGACAGCCAGAACTTCACCAGCACGATGCCGTAGTTGTGCAGTTGTTCCTCGAAGTCGTTGATCTCGCTGTAGGCACGCATCCAGTCCGCCTGGGAGCAGAATCCCTCGACCCGTTCCACCAGTACGCGGCCATACCAGGAGCGGTCGAAGATGGTGAACTGGCCGCGACCCGGCACGTGCCGCCAGAAGCGCCAGAGGTAGGGCTGAGCTCGTTCTTCTTCGGTGGGTGCCGCAATCGGTACCGTACGGTACTGCCGTGGATCCAGCGCGCCGGTCACGCGGCGGATAGCGCCGCCCTTACCGGCCGCGTCGTTACCCTCGAATACCGCCATCAGCGCGTGGCCGCGCATCCGCTTGTCCCGCAGCAGACCGTTCAAGCGGGCCTGTTCGGTGGCCAACTGCTCCTTGTAGTCGTCCTTGTCCAGCTTGAGCGAGAGGTCGAGGCTGTCTAACAGGCTGCGTCTGTCCAGGCTGGACATGAGCGGCGCCGCGCGGGTGTTCGGCTTGCGCCCGGAATCCTGTTTGAGCGCAGCCTGCAGCCCTTCGAGAATGATGCGGCCGACACTGAGGCTGCGGTAATTCGGGTCGACCCCTTCGATCACGTACCACGGGGCATAGTCGCGGCTGGTGCGGCGCAGTACACGCTCGCCGAAGCGTACGAAGCGGTCGTAGACCTCGCTCTGTTTCCAGTCCAGGGGATTGATCTGCCAGCTGCGTTGGGGGTCCTTTTCCAGAGCCTTGAGGCGCTCCTTGAGTTGTTTCTTCGAGAGGTGAAACCAGAACTTGAGGATCAGCGCCCCCTCGTCGCAAAGCATGCGCTCGAAGTCTTCCGCGTCATTGATAGCCTGGTCCAGGCGGGCGTCCTTGATATCGCCCTCGACCCGGGCATGCAGCATCTGGCTGTACCAATTGCCAAAGAAGATGCCGATCCGTCCCTTGGGCGGCAGCTTGCGCCAGAAGCGCCATTGCGGCGGGCGGGAAAGCTCTTCGTCAGTCGGCCGCAGGAAGCTCTCGACGTTGATCAGGCGCGGGTCCATCCACTCATTGAGCAGCTTGACCGTCTCGCCCTTGCCGGCGCCTTCGATGCCATTGATCAGGATGAGCACCGGGAATCGCGCCTTCTCCTTCAGCTCGAACTGCGCCTCCAGCAAGGCCTCGCGCAACTCGAGCACGGCTTTTTCATAGGTATCCTTGTCAATGGAATGGCCGATCTCGGCGGATTCGAACATGCAGACCTCCTTGGCTTGATTGGGAAAAGGTAGCGGACAGACTCACGAAGGAGCGAGCTCTGTTCGCGAAAATCTCGATGAACCGATTCGCGAGCAGAGCTCGCTCCTACCCTTGCATCGACGCGCTCCGCTGTTTCGGATCAAACCGAAGCGGCCTTCCGATCAGCTACTATTCGCGCTTCGCAGTCTCGGAAACCTCCATGTCCGACTTCCACCACGCCCAACTCGACTGGGACGAACAGGGCCAACCGCTGTCGCGGGAATTCGATGACGTCTACTTCTCCCCGACCTCGGGTATCGACGAAACCCACCATGTTTTCCTCAATGGCAACGACCTCGCCCGGCGCTTCACTGAATTGCCGGCCGGTGGGCGTTTCTGCATTGGCGAAACGGGCTTCGGCACAGGACTGAACTTCCTTTGCGCCTGGCAGCTGTTCGAGCATCACGCCCCCGCAGACGCTCGGCTGCACTTCGTCAGCGTGGAAAAATTCCCTCTCTCCCGCGATGACCTCCAACGCGCCCTGGCCCTCTGGCCGGAACTGGCCCCCTTGGCCACTGAACTGATCGATCAGTACGTTGCCGTGCATCCCGGCTTCCAGCGGTTCAACCTGGCCCAAGGCCGTGTCGTGCTGACCCTGCTGGTGGGGGATGCGATGGACTGCCTGCCCGAACTGGACGCACGCATCGACGCCTGGTTCCTCGACGGTTTCGCCCCGGCGAAGAATCCGGAGATGTGGAGCCCCAGCCTCTTCGCCCAACTGGCGCGCCTGTCCGCCCCCGGCGCCACGCTCGCCACCTTCACGTCCGCCGGCTTCGTACGCCGCGCACTGAAGGAGGCTGGCTTCGCCATCAAGCGCACACCCGGTTTCGGCAAGAAATGGGAAATGAGCCAGGGCCGCTTCGAGGGGCCTGCCAGCATCGATGCCAGCAAACCCTGGTTCGCCCGCCCGCGTTTCGTACCAGAGTGCCGTGAGGCACTGGTGATAGGCGCAGGGCTCGCCGGCTGCGCCAGCGCCGCCAGTCTGGCGGCCCGTGGCTGGCGGGTAACCCTTCTGGAGCGCCACGACGCCCCGGCCCGCGAGGCCTCGGGAAACCCCCAGGGGGTGCTCTACCTCAAGCTATCCGCCCATGGCACGGCACTTTCACGGCTGATCCTCAGTGGCTTCGGCCATACCCGCCGACTGCTGCAGCGGCTGGAACAGGGCTACGACTGGCAGGCCTGCGGCGTACTGCAACTGGCCTTCGACGACAAGGAAGCACAGCGCCAGGCCAAGCTGGCCGAAGCCTTCCCCGCCGACCTGCTGCACAGTCTCGACCAAGCTGCGGCGGAAGCTGTGTCCGGAGTCAGCCTGCCCGCCGGGGGCCTGTTCTATCCCGAGGCCGGCTGGGTCCACCCGCCGGCTCTCTGCCAACTGCTGGCCGGGCATCCGAATATCCATCTGGTCACTCATGCCGAAGCCCTGGAACTGCGTCAGGAAGGCGGTCTCTGGCACGCCCGCAATAGCGAGCGCACCCTGGCCTCCGCGCCAGTGGTGGTGCTGGCCAGTGCCGCCGAAGTGTTGCGTTTTCCACAAGCTGCCGGGCTGCAGCTCAAGCGTATCCGCGGCCAGATCAGTCGCCTGACAGCCACCGCTGAAAGCGCGGGGCTTGGCACCGTGCTCTGTGCCGAGGGCTATGTGGCGCCGCCGCGTGATGGCGAACACACCCTGGGCGCCAGTTTCGACTTCCACAGCACGGACCTGCAGCCGACCGCTGCGGAACATGCGGGCAACCTGGAACTGCTGGAAGAGATTTCCCCCGACCTGGGACGCCGCCTGCACGCAGCCGAACTCCAACCGGAGCGCCTGGAAGGCCGCGCCGCCTTCCGCTGCACCACGCCGGACTACTTGCCCATCGTCGGTCCGCTGGCGGATGCCAAGGCCTTCGCTGAGGCCTATGCGGTGCTGGCCAGGGACGCGCGCCAGGTGCCGGAAGCAGCCGCGCCCTGGCTCGACGGCCTGTATGTGAACAGTGCCCACGGCTCACGCGGGCTGATTACCGCTCCACTTTCCGGTGAATTGCTGGCTGCCTGGCTCGATGACGAGCCGCTACCGGTTCCCCGAGCCGTGGCCGAGGCCTGTCATCCCAACCGTTTCGCTTTGCGCCGCCTGATCCGCGGCGGGAACGCCTGAGCATGGACTTGCTCCTGATCGAAGCCCTGGCAATCGGTAGCGTGCTCGGCCTGCTGCTGGGCCTGACCGGCGCCGGAGGCTCGCTGGTAGCGCTGCCCCTGCTGCTCAGCCTGCACTTGCCACTGCGCGATGCCATCGGCGTGAGCCTGGGCGCGGTCGCCCTGTCCGCAGCCATCGGCGCCATTCCACGCGCGCGCCAGGGATTTGTGTCCTGGCGCCCAGTGCTGTTGCTCGCGATCAGCGGGCTGCCCGGCAATGCCGTCGGTCAGTGGCTGGGCCACTACATTCCGGAGACGGTGTTGATTCTCGGCTTTTGCCTGCTGGTGCTCTGGTCGGCATGGCGCATGTGGCGCGGCGCGTCTCTTCCCAAGCGCAATGCCGGCCCGTTGCGAATTGCTCCGCTGGTAATGATTGGTGCCGGCGTCGGCCTGCTGTCCGGGGTAATGGGTGTGGGTGGCGGTTTCCTCGTGGTACCGGCGCTGCTCTGGTACACGCCGTTGTCGATGCTGGCCGCCACCGCTACTTCGATGGCGGTGATTGCGCTGGTTTCCGGTGGAGGCTTCCTCCTCTACCTCACCGGTGCCCAGCCCCCCATGGCCCTGCTCGGCGGTCTGGCGGCCGGCGGTGCGGTCGGCGTGCTCTTCGGTAACCAGTTGGCCACGCGCCTGCGCGGCGCCACCCTGCAACGGCTATTCGCGGTGATGCTAGTGGCAGTCAGCCTGTCCTTGGCCGCCCAGAAACTTCTCTCCTGACAGGCCAAGTTATATAACCAAACGATATAAAACTCACAGAACTGCACAGGGGTCGGACCCTTTAGTGCCTTCTGCAAAAGTCGGCACGAACTCCCCAACGGCAACACCGGTAAGGACTTATGTGCGGCATTTCTGGAGAACTTCGTTTCGACAAACAACCGGCCGATCTGGCCGCCCTCGACAAGATCACTCACCATCTCGCACCCCGTGGCCCAGACGCCTGGGGCGTGCACAGCCAGGGACCGATCGCCCTGGGCCATCGACGGCTGAAGATCATGGACCTGGCCGAGGCCTCCGGGCAGCCCTTGCTGGACCCCGAACTGGGCCTGGCCATGGTGTTCAATGGCGCCATCTACAACTACCCCGAGCTGCGCAAGGAGCTGCTGACCCTGGGTTACCGTTTCCATTCTGACGGTGACACCGAGGTACTGCTCAAGGCATGGCACGCCTGGGGCAAGGACATGCTGCCCAAGCTCAATGGCATGTTCGCCCTGGCCATCTGGGAACGCGACGAACAGCGCCTGTTCCTCGCTCGCGACCGCCTCGGCATCAAGCCGCTGTACCTGGCGCGCAACCACCAGCGCCTGCGCTTCGCCTCCAGCCTGCCGGCGCTGCTTAAGGGCGGCGACCTGGATAACGGGTTGGACCCGCAAGCGCTGAACTTCTACCTCAACTTCCATGCCGTGGTGCCCGCGCCCCTCACCCTGGTCAAGGGTGTGGAGAAACTGCCACCGGCCAGCTGGATTCAGATCGACGCCGACGGCAACTGCAGCCAGGGCATCTGGTGGCAGCTGGAATACGGTCCGCACGAGAGCGAACAAGGCCTTGGCATGGATGACTGGCGCGACCGTCTGCTGACCAGCCTGCGCGATGCCGTATCGATTCGCCAACGCGCCGCCCGCGAGGTCGGCGTGCTGCTCTCCGGCGGAGTGGACTCCAGCCTGCTGGTGGGCTTGCTGGCAGAAACCGGCGTGGAGCAGCTCGCTACGTTCTCCATCGGTTTCCAGGATGCCGGTGGCGAGCGCGGCGACGAGTTCGAGTACTCCGACCTGATCGCCCGCCACTACGGCACTCGCCACCAGCAACTACGAATCGACGAGCGCGAGGTGCTGGATCAGCTCCCGGCAGCCTTCACGGCCATGAGCGAGCCCATGGTCAGCCACGACTGCATCGCCTTCTATCTGCTCTCACGCGAAGTGTCGAAGCACTGCAAGGTAGTTCAGAGCGGCCAGGGTGCCGATGAACTGTTCGGCGGCTACCACTGGTACCCGCCCCTGGCCGATACCACGGATCCGTTCAACCGCTATCGGGCGGCCTTCTTCGACCGCGCCCACACCGAATACCAGGCCACGGTACAGCCGGCCTGGCTCACCAATGACCTGGCCGGCGACTTCGTACGCCAGCACTTCGAGCAACCCGGCGCCCTCGACCCCGTCGACAAGGCATTGCGCCTGGACAGCACCGTGATGCTGGTGGACGACCCGGTGAAGCGAGTGGACAACATGACGATGGCCTGGGGGCTGGAAGCGCGCGTGCCCTTCCTCGACTACCGAGTGGCCGAACTCTCGGCGCGAATTCCCTCCCGTTTCAAGCTCGGCGATGGCGGCAAGGCGGTGCTCAAGGCTGCCGCGCGCAAGGTCATTCCCCATGAAGTGATCGACCGGCCCAAGGGCTATTTCCCGGTGCCCGGCCTCAAGCACCTGGAAGGTCGGACCCGCGACTGGGTGCGCGAGCTGCTGCTGGACCCGAGCCAGGACCGCGGTCTGTTCCAGCCAGCGATGCTCGAGCGTCTGCTTGCCAGCCCCACGGAAGACATCACCCCGCTGCGAGGCTCGAAGCTCTGGCAGATGGCTGCTCTCAATCTCTGGCTCAACCAACAGGGACTCTGAATCAATGAAAGCCCATACCCTGCACAGCCAGCGTCTCTTGCGTGGCCAGGCGCCCTCCTACCAGCGCCTTCAGGCCCAGTTGGCCGAAGGTCACCAGGAGCCACACGATGAACCGCAGATACTCCACTGCGGCTGGGGTCGTCTGCTGCTCGGCCACACCTTTCCCGACCCGACCAGTCTCGCCAGCGAGCTTTTGGCCGAACAGCCCGGCGAACGTGACATCGCCCTCTATGTCGCCGCCCCCCAGCAAGTGCTGGCCCAGGCTCCCCAGCAACTGTTCCTCGATCCCTCCGACACCCTGCGTCTCTGGTTCTCCGACTATCGCCCCGCACGCCGGGGTTTCCGCGGATTCCGCATCCGCCGCGCACAGAGCGAGGCCGACTGGCAGGCAGTCAACCAGCTCTACCGCTGTCGCGGCATGCTGCCGGTGGACCAGGACGCCATCACCCCACGCCACCTTGGCGGGCCGGTCTACTGGCTGGCCGAGGATGAACGCGACAACCAGGTAATAGGCGCTGTGATGGGCCTCAACCATCGCAAGGCCTTTCACGACCCGGAGTGCGGCTCCAGCCTCTGGTGTCTGGCAGTGGACCCGCAGTGCAGCCGCCCCGGCGTCGGCGAAGCCCTGGTACGCCATCTGGTGGAACACTTCATGAGCCGCGAGCTCAACTACCTCGACCTGTCGGTGCTGCACGACAACGCCCAGGCCAAGGCGCTCTACGCCAAACTCGGTTTTCGCGAGCTGGCCACCTTCGCGGTGAAGCGCAAGAACAGCATCAACCAAACCCTGTTTATCGGCCCCGGTCCGGAAGAAAAGCTCAACCCCTACGCGCGCATCATCGTCGACGAAGCCCTGCGTCGCGGCATCGAAGTGCAGGTAGACGATGCCGAGGGTGGGCTTTTCAGCCTCAATCACGGAGGCCGGCGCATCCGTTGCCGTGAATCCCTGAGCGATCTCACCAGTGCCGTGAGCATGACCCTCTGCCAGGACAAGCACCTCACCCATCGCACGCTGGCCCGCGTGGGTATCCGGCAGCCGTTCCAGCGCCTGGCCACCAGCGATGAGGCGAACACCGAATTCCTCGCCGAGCACGGCAGCATCGTCGTCAAACCGGTGAATGGCGAGCAGGGCCAGGGGGTGGCCGTCGACCTGCGCACCCTGGACGAAGTGAAGACCGCCATCGCCAGGGCCGAGCATTTCGACAGCCGCGTGCTGCTGGAAAGCTGCCACCAGGGCTTTGACCTGCGAGTGGTGGTGATCAACTACGAAGTGGTGGCTGCCGCTATCCGCCGTCCTGCCGAGGTAGTGGGCGATGGCCAGCAATCCCTGCGCTTGCTGATCGAGCACCAGAGCCGACGACGCCAGGCCGCCACCCAGGGCGAAAGCCGCATCCCGCTGGATGCCGAAACCGAGCGCACCCTGCAAGCCGCCGGCTACACCTATGACGATGTACTGCCCGCCGGCACCCGCCTGGCCGTGCGCCGCACCGCCAACCTGCACACCGGCGGCACCCTGGAAGACGTCACCGCGACCCTGCACCCGGCCCTGGCCGAGGCGTCGATCCTTGCCGCGCGCACGCTGGAAATCCCGGTGGTCGGCCTGGACCTGCTGGTGTCTTCCGCCGACCAGCCGGACTACGTGCTGATCGAAGCCAACGAACGGGTTGGCCTTGCCAACCACCAGCCGCAGCCCACGGCGGAGCGCTTCATCGACTTGCTGTTCCCGCTGACGCGAGTGCCCTTGGCCTGAAACCTGTGGGAGCGAACTCATTCGCGAATGAATTCGCTCCCACGATCAAGTCGCGCCTTGGCCTCAGAAAGGAGATGTCATGAGCAAGAGACTCCCCGAACCCGACCTCGCCTACCTGCAACAGGTCCTGCTGGAGATGCTGGCCATTCCCAGCCCCACGGGGTTCACCGACACCATCGTGCGTTACGTTGCCGAGCGCCTGGATGAGATCGGCATTCCCTATGAACTGACCCGTCGCGGCACTATCCGCGCCACGGTCAAGGGCCGCCAGAACAGTCCGGACCGCGCCGTGTCGGCGCATCTGGACACCATTGGCGCCATCGTCCGCGAGATCAAGGACAACGGCCGACTCGCCCTGGCACCCGTGGGTTGCTGGTCCAGCCGCTTCGCCGAAGGTAGTCGCGTGAGCCTGTTCTGCGACAGCCGGGTGTTGCGCGGCAGCGTCTTGCCCTTGCTGGCTTCAGGACATGCGTTCAACACCCAAGTGGACAGCCTGCCGATCAGTTGGGACCACATCGAACTGCGCCTGGATGCCTACAGCACCACGCGCGCCGATTGCGAAAGCCTGGGTGTCTCGATCGGCGATTTCGTTGCCTTCGACCCCCTGCCGGAATTTACCGAGAGCGGCCATATTAGCGCGCGCCACCTGGACGACAAGGCCGGCGTCGCCGCCCTGCTCACCGCGCTCAAGGGCATCACCGAAGCCCGGCTGGTGCCGCCGATCGACTGCCACCCGCTGTTCACCATCACCGAGGAGATCGGCTCCGGCTCCGCTGCAGCGCTACCCTGGGACGTCAGCGAGTTCGTCGGCATCGATATCGCCCCGGTCGCCCCCGGCCAGCATTCCAGCGAACACGCGGTCAGCG
The DNA here is from genome assembly GCF_036328175.1 of Pseudomonas sp. JS3066. Taxonomy (NCBI): domain Bacteria; kingdom Pseudomonadati; phylum Pseudomonadota; class Gammaproteobacteria; order Pseudomonadales; family Pseudomonadaceae; genus Pseudomonas; species Pseudomonas sp. JS3066. The sequence continues at coordinate 858,071 of NZ_CP143312.1, read as the reverse complement.
TGGCCCTGCAGGATTCCGGCGGCCCCTACGATTTCCACCTTTCCCGGCACCTGTTGAAGCTGGGCGATGAGCATTCCATCCCGCTGCGCCGCGACCTGTTCCGTTACTACCACAGCGACGCACAGTCAGCGGTCACCGCCGGGCATGACATCCGCACCGCTTTGCTGGCCTTCGGCTGCGATGCGACCCACGGTTACGAGCGCACTCATATCGACAGCCTGGAGGCCCTGACCCGGCTGCTCGGTGCCTACCTGATGAGCCCGCCGGTGTTCGCCACCGACGCGGTCACCAGCCAGCAGTCCCTCGAACCTTTCAGCCACCAGTTGGAGCATGACGCGCAGATGGAGAGCGAGACACGCGTCCCGACCGTGGAAAGTCTCGTAGGAAAGGGTGACGCCGGCCCTTGAAGGGCGAACCCGCCAGGAGCAAAGTGCCACCTATGCTCAATACGAAGGCTACGCGGGTGCGGTGAGGCCGTGTCGAACATCGATTTCTGCCTGGCATCGCCGCCCCTCGGCTACCTTTCGTAGAGGGACAAAGGACGAATAACAACGCGGGTGGTCACCCATGCTTCACCTCTCAGGCTGTGTGAAAACTGTCGCACTCGGTCTGGCCTTGCTCCTGCTCCTGGTCTGCCGGCCCGCCTTCGCACTGGAGGCCGCGCCTCTCGATCAGGATCAGCTGCGCCTTTCCCTCGGCCACTGGGTCGGCTACCTGGAAGACCCCAGGGGCGAACTCGACCTGGAACAGGTACGTAAGCTCCCCGACCCGGCGTTCCAGCAGGTTCGCGGCGAGCAGGCCAACCTCGGCAAGAACCGTTCGGTCTGGTGGTTCAAGGTGCATCTGGACAACAGCCGCGCCCATGCGCTGGACGGCTACCTGGAAGCCAACTACCCGCTGCTGGATAACATCCGCCTCTACTACCTCACCCCCGACGGCCGGGTGCAGGCGCAGGAGACCGGCGACCATTTCGCCTTCTCCCAGCGTCCGGTGCAGGTGCGCAACTTCTGGTTCCCCCTGCACGTCGAGCCCGGGCAGAGCACGCTGATCCTGCGGGTGGAAAGCACCAGCACCATCTTCGTGCCGCTGGTGTTCAGCACGTTCGGCGCCAGCGCCGCGGCCCAGGAGAACCTCATGGGGTTCAACGGCGCCTTCTACGGCGTGCTCTTTGCCATGTTCTTCTACAACCTGTTCCTCTACCTGTCGCTACGCGAGCCGGCCTACCTCTGGTACCTGGCCTACAACCTCAACGTCGGCCTGCTCGCCGCCTGCTTCGACGGCATGCTGTTCAAACTGCTGCCCGACCACGTTGTGCTGCAATCGGTGGCGATCTACATCTTCATGTACCTGCATTGCCTGACGGCATTGCAGTTCAGCCGTCGCTTCCTCCACACCGGGTTGCACTTCCCTCGCCTGGACAAGGTACTGCGGGGGCTGATGGTGGCGACTCTGGTGGCACTGCTGAGTGCTCCGCTGATCGGCCTGCAGAGCTGGAACATCCTTGCCAGCCTCACCGTGTCGGGCATCTCCGCCTTCCTGCTGCTCACCGGCCTTTATGTCTGGCGCAAGGGTCTGCGCTACGGCTCCTACTACACCCTCGCCTGGGGCGTGCTGCTGTTCGCCTTCATCCAGATCACCACCGGTTCCCTTGGCGTCGAAGTGCTCGGACTGTTTGGCGCGACGGTAGTGAAGATCGGCGTCACCATCGAACTGATCACCCTGTCCATCGGCCTGGCCGACCGCATCAACACGCTCAAGGAAGAAGGCTTCCGCTCACGCCAGGCCGCCGAGCAGGCAGACTTCGAGAACCAGGCCAAGAGTCGTTTCCTGGCCACCATGAGCCATGAGATCCGCACCCCGCTCAATGGCGTGCTGGGCATGCTGCAGCTGCTCAAGGAAACCCCGCTGGACCGCAGCCAGCGCTTCTACGTCGACACCATCTCCAGTTCCGGCACGGCGCTGATGGCGGTGATCAACGACATCCTCGACTTCGCCCGCATCGAATCCGGCAAGCTGGAACTGGAGCACATCGAGTTCGATCTGGAAGACCTGGTGTCGGAAACCCTCGGGCTGTTCACCGCCCAGGCCATGGACAAGCGACTGGGGCTGCACCTGAGCCTGGACGCCGGCGTCCCCCGGCGCATCCTCGGCGACCCGACGCGGCTCAAGCAGGTCCTGATGAACCTGCTGGGCAACGCCCTCAAGTTCACCGCCGAGGGGCATGTCGCCCTCCACCTTTCTCTACGCCGCAGAACCGATGGCAATTCGCGCCTGGTGTTCAGCGTCAGCGACAGCGGCATCGGCATCCGTCCCGAAGCCCTGAGCCAATTGTTCGACTCCTTCGCCCAGGGCGACTCCAGCACCACCCGCCGCTATGGCGGCAGCGGTCTGGGCCTGGCCATCAGCAAGGAGCTGGTGGAAATGATGGGCGGGCACATCGAAGTGCAGAGCACGCTGCACCAGGGCACCCGCTTCAGCTTCGATATACCCTTGCAGCCCGGAGAATTCAGGACCGATGAACTGAACCGGTTGCTCGATGGCCGCACCGCCCTGCTCGCCTGTCAGGACGCGCTCGGCCTGGATGCCCTGGGGCGCCTGCTCGGGCGCTGGGGCATGCGCTGCGAACGTTGCCAGGATCCGGACAGGCTGATCCAGCATCTGGAGGATTTCGCCGTACCGCCGCTGCTGGTGCTGCAGTCTCCCTGGCCCGGCGACCCTGAACGCTGGATGGACAGGCTGCGGCCTCATCTCGAGCACGGCCAGCGCATCATGTTGATCTGTCCGCCGGAGTACTGTCAGAACCTGCCCGCGGGCGCCGGCCTGCGTCTGCGGGCCGTGGCCCAGCCGCTGACCCTGGCGCAGTTGCGCGACACCTTGCAGGAGCTTTACCGCGAGCGGCGCCTCGAAGAACGGACCCAGCAGCAGGAGGAGCGTCGCCGGGTGAGCGCGACACCCTGCATCCTGGTGGCCGAAGACAATCCGGTGAATCAGATGGTGGTGCAGGGTTTCCTCAAGAAGCGCGGCTACCTGGTACGTACCGTCGCCAATGGCGTGGCAGCAGTGGACGAGTACCAGCGCGATCCGGAAGGTATCCAGTTGATCCTGATGGACTGCGAAATGCCGGAAATGGACGGCTTCGAAGCCACCCGGCAGATCCGCCGACTGGAACACGCTCGCAACTGGCTGCCGGTGCCCATCGTCGCCCTTACTGCGCATATTCTGGAGGAACATCGCCAGGCCGGTGCCGACGCCGGCATGGATGACTTCCTCGGCAAACCCCTGGACAGCGCCCTGCTGTTCGCCACCCTCGAACGTTTCATCCAGCGCCAGAGCGTGGATGGATGACGGCGCCCGGCGGCGGCGTTAGCATTCCGCCCCCGCCGGAGATACCCCGATGCTCATCCCCTTTGACCTGCTCGAAGCCGAAACCCTGACCCGTCTGATCGAGGACTTCGTCACCCGCGAAGGCACCGACAATGGCGACGATACCCCGCTGGAGACCCGCGTCGAGCGTGTGCGCAAGGCGCTGAAGAAAGGCGAGGCAGTAATCGTCTATGACCCAGACAGCCAGCTCTGCCAGCTGATGCTCAAGCTCGACGTGCCCAAGGAGTGGCTGGAGGAGTAGCCCATCGCTCGACCACTGTAGGGGCGAATTCATTCGCAAAGGGCAGCGCAGCTGCTCCCTGAAAGGCCGAATGGCCCCTCCACAAGAGCAGGTTCGATCTTCACAATTTCGCGGCTTGCACGGGCGGCCCCAGCGGGAGTTCGCGCACCACCTGCCCCATGCGCGTCACTTCCACCTTCAGCTTGTTCGCACCCAATAGGTAATCCACCAGGCGCTGCGGGAATGGCCAGTAGTTCAGCTCTGCCGTCAGGGTGACGGGACCAACCGCGTCCGCCGGCACCACGAAGGAAAATTCGCGGACATCGTAGCCTTTAGGCAGGATGCGGTTGTCCGAGAGGATCTGCGTGGCGTTCCAGACTTCGATGTCCAGCTCCTTGCCATCCTTGTCGCCCAGATGAACCTTGAAGTTGCGGGTGTCAGGTTCAGTGGCGCCCTCGCGAACCGCACCCAAGCGGTAGAACTTGTGGCCGGCTGCGTCCACGGCATGGAAGTCGATCCAGACCTCGCGACCTTCGGGAAATCCCGTGGGCAGCTTGTGCCCGGCCCCGACATTGGCGACCTTCACCCGCACCGACGCTTCCTGGCCCGGCACCAGCTGCCCGGGAACCGACTCGAAACTGATCTCCGCGGCCTTGGCCAGGTATTCGCGGGCGCGCTGCGCCGCATCCTTCTGGCCCAGGTACTCCAGCACCGCCGCGTTGGCGCCCGTGAACCAGTGGGACGCGACATCCGCGCGCTCGGGGCCCATGATCGCCGCCTTGCCGGCGAAGCCCGGCATGTGGCAGCTCTGGCAGGTCTGACCGCTGAAGCTGTAGGGACTCTCCAGCCATTCGTCATAGGTCCGCTCGACGGCCACCGTACTGAAGGGATGAGTGACGTTGTGGCAGGTGGCGCAGAAGTCGGAACGGGTGTGCAGATCGGAGTAAACGGTGTCGTGATAGGGCGACGTGGCGTCGCTGCGCGGGCCGAACTTGGTTGGCTTGCCATGGGCGCGCGGACTCAGGACATATGCCCCGTTATCCAGGCCGGTGCGAGCGCTGATGTTGTGGCAGGTCTCGCAATCCACGCCGGGCATGGGGTTGTGCTCGGCGGTGAACTCTACCGATGCGCGATTGACCGTCGAGTTGATCTGTCCGGTGGTCAGGCCGATGGGGGTATGGCAGCCGGTGCAGAAGTTATCCACACGCCCCTCGGTGGCCTCGCTGGCGTGTTTCAGCAATGCCCGGTAGATCGGTTCCTCCCAGGCATGGGACATCATCGAGGTACGCCACTGCTGATAGATCTGGTCATGGCAGGCGCCGCAGACCTGCGCGTCATCGAAGTCCCCTGCGTTGAGCACGACGTTGTTCGGTGTGTTGGCCCGATGCGGAAAGAACGGCATCCCCTGCTTGTCTTCCAGCAATCGAGAGCGCGCCGGCTCCAGCCACTTGTCGTCAAGGCGGGACGTTTCGGCAACGGCAACCAGGGTGGCCAGCAAGGCGAGCAGTATGCAGAACGCCAGCCGAATGCTGAGGGTTCCCAACCGCGCGGCTGGAGCTGACGGAAAGGCCTTCTTTGCCGGATCGTCCATTGCCCTGCCCCGCCTGCACATGCCCCATCCAAATAGCGCGAGAATCCGGCAGAATCACGGCAATAGCCGTTTTTTTCAGCGCAACTTAGCCGGAATTCAAACCTCTCCCCCGCATTTGGGGGCGTAAGTCAGTAGTAGATGGCGCGCGGGGCAGCGTCAAAGGACTGGCAATCGTCAGAATTGCCCAATCGCATTGACTATCTGATTGATATATATGAAGTGATCCATTACTGAATATGACGCAGCAGGCGATGAAGTGGCGATAATTCCGTACCAGCGACAGGTCGGTCAGCCACATGAACGGCGGGCACAAAAAAGGCCGCCACGGGGCGACCCAAACAAAGCACAGAGCACCAATAGACTCTGAGGTCAGAGTGTAGAAGCTCTGCTACGAAATGATGACAGAACTCAGAAAAACAACGGGCATTTCGTCGGTAAAATCGCCGAAATTTTGCGCAATCGCTCTAGATCGCGCCATAGCCGCGCCCCCTCGATACAGATTGCCCGCACCGATCATCTTGCTGCTCCACCAGGTGCTTTCGATAGGAAATTTCGCACAAAACATCACCCTTGAGCGCCTACAACGGCCCTCGCTAGAGTCCCCAGCCATCGCGGTTGGAACCGCGACCGGGAGTCGCAACCCGAACCTCACGCAGGCCACGTCCTACCCCAAGCGTAATTGCCGTATGGTGGGCCGTGCAGGGAAGGCTTAGGCCTTGCCGGGTTTTCCTCGCGTAACCGGTTTGCGACCCCTGTACGGCCCGCCGCCCTTATGAGTCGTGACAGCAAGGAGCGGCGCCTCTATCACGCGAGGAAGCAAGGATATGCACACCCCACACGCAATGCAGACAGAGCCCCGCCCCGTTGCCCATTGCCCAACACGCAGACTGCCAGTCACCGGTTTCACCCCCCTCCCGCCGCCATCCCAGCCCTACGAAGACGTCCTGTTCATCAACGTTCGCGCGCCCTCATGCCATCTGTTCGAAGCGGCCAACCAACGCATGAGCGCCCTTGGCGACTTGCTGCGGATCATCGAGTCAGGTAGCCGCAACGGCGCCCTGGCCCAGGAAACTGCGCGGCTGGCATCGGCCCTCGGGATGCTCTTGGCGGATGCCCAGGCGCTGCATGAAGCCGCCTTCCATCGCGTTCGGGAAGAAGGGCTTCGGCCGGGTGATTCGCCCACCTGATCCACCTCTTATCTACCCACCGAAAACGTCGGTCCACTTCAACAAAGCGTCGAACTGCATCAAAGATTGCCATCGGCCCTTCCCTAGACTTGGCCTGCCCGCACTCCCAGTCCCGGGAAAATGCGAGCAGGACCACCAACAACAAGAAGGAAGGTACACATGAGCGTTTACCGTAATGGATTGGCGTTGGCGTTCTCCTGGATGCTGGCCGTTGGGGCCGCGCAGGCATCCGGGCCCATTCAGGTCCAGAACACGTTCGACTCCATGGGACCGGAGATGCAGAGCTGGGTCGATGGCAAGGGCAAGACGCTCCACTACCTGGATGAAGGCCCGCGAGATGGCCTGCCCGTGGTGCTGGTCGGCGGCAATGGCACCAGCGGACGGGTACTTGCCCTCACCGACTTCCTGCGCAGCCTGCGCGAGCAACTGGACTTGCGCTTCATCACCCTGGAACGCAATGGCTTCGGCCAGACCGAGTTCGACCCCTCAGGCAATTACCAGTCGTACGCCGAAGAAGTAACGGCCCTGCTCGATCACCTGAATGTCAGGCGCTTCTCCCTGGTGGCAATCTCCGGCGGTGGTCCCTACGTGGCGCAAATCGCTTCCAGCCTGGCACCTCGCGTACGCTCGGTGCACATGGCGGCAGCCTTCTCGCAAACGGAAGGGGTGATGGCGACTCCGGCCCGCTGCGCCCTGAGCGATCAGCAGGTAGCCGAGGCCTATCTTGCCGGCCACTACGATGTGCCCTCGGTCTGGTGGGATCTGGGACCGAACACCGCGGTGAACCGTATCCATGGTTTTCTCGACGAAGCCGCCGATGAAGGTGCACGCTTCTACTACGCGAAAGGATCCAAAGGCTTCGACATGGCCCCCCTGACCCATGAACTGCGCCTGTATTGCGAACAGCCGATAGCCGACCTTTCCGCCGTTTACGCACCGGTATTCCTCTACTACGGACTCGCCGATACCACGGTCACCCCCGCCCATGCTGAATTCTGGAAAAGCCGCTTCCCGAATGTTGCCGCCGAACGCCTCTACGCGGGCGAAGGCCACGATGTCCAGTATCGGCACTGGGGCCAGATCCTCTCGGACCTGGCGTATCAGGGAAGACGCATTCTGTTGTGCAGCAAGGGCCGTTCCCAACTGGTGGATTCGGACCAGGCCCAACGTTTGCTGCAGCGCGGCGCCAGCCTGGACATCTGCGCCTGGCAACAGTCGGCCGGACGTTCTGACCAACAGCCCTGACCGCTCAAAGGCCTAGAGCCAGTATTCCCAGACGCGCCCGATACGTTCACTCACGCGGGCGCGGATGGGGCGCCGTTTCCAGCTCTCAAGGGTCAGTTCGTGCGAACTCTTCACGTCCTCCAGGAAGGCGCCTCGCATCCGCTCGCCGAAATCCGTCCCCAGCACCACCACGTTGACCTCGTGGTTGTGCAGGAAACTGCGCCAGTCCAGGTTGGTGGAACCCACGGTGGACCAGACACCGTCGATCACCCCAGCCTTCACATGCAACAGTGCGTCCTTGCGCTCGTAGAGGCGCACCCCCGCTTCCAGCAGTTCCTTGTAGTAGGCCCGCCCGGCATGGAATACCAGCCATGAGTCGGTACTGCTGGGCACCACCAGGCGTACATCGACGCCGCGCCGCACCGCCGCCTTGAGGGCGTCGAGCAGCTGTGGGTCAGGCACGAAGTAGGCGCTGGTGAGCCAGATTTCGCTCTGCGCGCTTTGCAGTGCGGAGATGAGCGTTGCGTAGATCTGGCTGTAGGGTTCTTCGGGCGAACTGCCGATGGCGCGCACCACTTCCTTGCCCATGGGCTGAATCGGCGGGAAGTAGTGGCGGGGCACCAGGGTTCCACCCTTCTGTTGGTCCCAGGTGCCGATGAAGAGCTTCTGCAGCTCAGCGACAACCGGGCCTTCGATGCGCAGGTCGGTATCGCGCCAGGGCAGCTCCCCATCCGACGGCACCTGGGTACTGGAGCCAAAGGAGCCACCGGAATACACACTGCTGATGTTGATGCCGCCGAGAATGGCGATACGCCCGTCGACGATCAGCAGCTTGCGGTGGTCCCGCTGGTTCAGTTCCCAGCCGGCCTTGGCGCTCATCGGATTGACCGGATTGAACTCCACCAGGCGAATGCCGGACTGGCGCAGTCGCTCGAAGTATTCCGGTGGAGTGCCAAGGGTGCCGACGCTGTCGTAGATCAGGTTGACCTGCACGCCACTGCGTTGCTTGGCGATCAACTTGTCGGCGAAACGCTGCCCCACTTCATCGCCTTCCAGGATGTAGGTTTCCATGTTGATGTGATCGCGGGCACCTTCGATCGCTTCGAACATGGACGCATAGGTGTCCGGCCCGTCCTGCAAAAGCTCCACCTTGTTCCCCGCCGTCAGCGGGCTACCCACCAGGGTCTCTTCGATCGCCAGGTGCAGGTCGAAGATGTTGGTCTCCATCCCGGAGGCCTCGAGACGTTCGAGAACGGCCTTGCTGCGCGCCTCGGAAAGCGGGCCATGAGCGCCGTCGACCTGTACCGGCGTCTCTGGTGAATGAGCCATATCGGGATTGATGCGAGGCAATGAAGTGCAACCCAGGAGGAGCGATGAAAGCACCGCCAGGACACACGCCACTGTCCCTGATGACGGCAATTTCATTCAGCATCCTCCACCTGAGGACGGTCGATACCGGGAAAGCCGATCCGCCACTGCAAAGCGCGTTTCCGGACGGCCTTGAGCGATTCGACAGTGACTGCAGATAAAAGGTTGGAAGAATCTTCGAACGGAGCAGCAGGCGATCAGTTCGGTGCCGAGCTCGCAGAGCAGCCAGGCAATGACCAGGCCGACGCCACAGGTCATCGCCATCATGAACAGTACAGGGCAGAAACGAAGCGGTCAGGCGCGATTCATCAAACCCATCCCTGGCCGTCCATCAGCTTTGCGAGAAGCGCGGCCCCAGCAGGATGATGGTCGCGCCCATTACGCAGAGGGCAGCCCCCAACCAGTCGCTCGCCAGCGGCCGGGTACGCTCCACGACGCCAAGCCAGAGCAGCGAAGCGACGATGTAGATGCCGCCATAGGCCGCATAGGCGCGACCAGCGTAGGCGGCTTCCACACGTGTCAGCAGCAGGGCGAAGAGGGTCAGGCTGAGCAGGCCGGGAACGACCCACCAGGCGCTCTTGCCCATTCGCAGCCAGAGCCAGAAGGCGTAGCAGCCGCCGATTTCGAAGAGGGCGGCGAGGAAGAACCAGAGGTAGTTGAGCATCGATGTTTTCCCCGCGAGTGGAGCCCGCCCGGTCTGGCTTCAGCCGTGCACGCCGCCTTCACGCTCCCAGGCGCAGCGCACGCGCAGGTTGTCTTCCTGGGGGCTGTGGAAGCCCTGCTCGCTTTCCCAGCGGAAGGTGTGGATGCCGTTGAGTTCGGTTTCCAGATGGACCACAGCGCTGCTCCAGTAGAGTTGTTTGAGCAACGCTTCAAACGCCTTCACCCAGAGGCTCCATTCGTATTCAACCGCCGGGTAGCTGGCACCGAAGTGGATCACCTGGGTACGGAAAAGCCCTTCGCCAGGTTGTTCGCAGCAGGAGAACATATCGCGCCCAAGGAACGGCCAGGCCTCACCGCTGGGCAGGCTGTCCAGCACTCGGCGGTTGGTCTCGCGGCGCAGGCGGTGTTCCTGATCATCGAGCGACGGCCAGTCGCGGATGCAACCATAGACGATGGATTCGGACTCCACGCGGGCACTCCAGTAAAACAGTGGCAGCCTTCTAACACAGGACTGCCACGGGAGAAAGGAATTGCGTCGAAGTCTTCAAGCCGGTCTGCGGCCAAGTAGCCAGGCTAGCGCGCACATCACCAGGGCAAGCCCTGTGATGACCATGAAAGGCGCCTGGTAGCTACCCGCCAGATCACGACCAAAACCGGCCAGGACCGGAGCGAAACTGGCCATCCCATAGCCTGCAAACAGCATCATCGCGGTCCAGCGGCTCACCGCCAGCGGTGTGTGCGCCTCATAGAGCGGCAGCACCAGGGACAGCGCGAACGAGCCACTGAGGCCCAGGCCCAGGAAGGCGGCCCAGACTTCCGGCAGCAGTGCCGGCTGGAAGCAGATCATCCCCAGGCAGACGGTGCTGACGAGGCCGCAAACCAGCAGCAACTGGTAGCGGTTGTCGAAGCGCTGGGCCAGCCAGGGCAGGATGAAGGCGCTGGGCAGCCCTACCAGCATGAACAGACTGAACAGGCTGTTGCTGCGTAACAGGCTGAGGCCTGCCTCGTGGTAGCGGGCCACCAGCCAGGTGGTCAGGGCATAGAACAAGCCAGCCTGTAGGGCGAAGAACGCCGTAATCAGCCAGGCTCGCGGTTCGCCCCAGGGCAATCCGCCCTGCCCCGCTTCGCTCGCGGTTTCAGCGCGATTCGGCACCGCCAGCCAGAGCAACAGTGCGCCAAGCGCCGGCAGGGCCCAGAAAGCCAATCCGAAATGCCATTGATCCCCCAGTAACTGAGTAACCGGTGGCGTCAGCACCGCACCGGCGGCCCCGCCAATGGTCATGCTCAGGGAGTACCAGGCGACCACGCGACCGACCTGATCATGGAAATGACGCTTGATGAAACCGGACAGCAGTGGTCCGGCCACTGCGATACCTGCCCCCATCACCACGGCACTACCGATCAGCACGCCGCTGGCATGGCTGCCCAGGCGGGCGAGCAAGGCAACGCCGATCAGGCCCAGGCACGCCGTGATCACCCGCTCCAGGCCATAACGCACTGCCAGCCGTGGCGCCAGGGGCGCGAGCAAGCCCATGCAGAGCACCGGCAGGGCCGTGGTCAGGCTGATCAGACTGCGACTGAGCGCCAGTTCCTGGGCGATGCGCTCGATCAGGGGGGCAAGGGAAGTGATGCCGGGCCGCAGATTGATTGCGGCCAGTACCAGCGCCAGCATCAGCAGCGCACGGGAAAGGGGTTTCACGGTGGAACCATCCGGGTTGGCGGTCAGGCCGGGGGAGCAACCCTACTCCCCCGATCCGCCGCCGGGCAACCCCGAGCGGCGCGAAAGCTGACCGAACGGACAGCCTCGCTTTGAACTTGCGAGATAAGGATCCTTACGCGTTGCCGTGATGCTTGGCCCGCATCTTCGCGGCCATGCTGGCCATTTCGTCGTAGAGCGCCTGGGGGTTCTTCTGCTTCACGGCCCAGGCCATGCGGCCCTGTTCGTGGGGCAGGATCATGAAGGTGCCGGCAGCGACTTCCTGGAAGATGTAGTCAGCGATGTCGGTGGCGCTGATCGGAGAGCTTTCCAGCAGCTTGCCCACCTGTTGCTTCATGGCCGGGGTCGGTCCGCGGAAAGAGTCCAGCAGATTGGTCTGGAAGAACGACGGGCAGACCACGTGCACGCCGACACCCTCTTCCTTGAGTTCGATCAGCAGGCTTTCGGACAGGGCCACCACGCCGGCCTTGGCGACGTTGTAGTTGCTCATGGCCGGGCCTTGCATCAGCGCCGCCATGGAGGCGACGTTGACAATCCGTCCCTTACTCTTCTGCAGCAACGGGAGGAAGGCCTTGCAGCCCTTGACCACGCCCATCAGGTTGATCGCGATCTGCCAATCCCAGTCTTCCAGCGACAGCTCTTCGAAGAAGCCGCCCGAAGCGACGCCGGCGTTATTGACGATGATGTCGATGCCACCCAGCTTCTCTTCGCAGGCCTGAGCAAAGGCCGTGAGCTGGCTGTAGTCACGAACGTCGCAGCGCTGTGTGAAGCCATCGCCGCCGGCTTCGCGGACCAGCTTGAGGGTTTCGGCCAGGCCGCCTTCGTTGACGTCGGACAGGGCCAGCTTCCAGCCCTCGCGCGCCCAGCGCAGGGCAATTTCGCGACCGAGTCCGGAACCGGCGCCGGTAATCATGATGCGGTTGTGCATGGTGAGGTGCCTTTCTGCTTGTGCGGTAGATGAACCGCAGTGTAGCGAAGGCAATAGTGCAGCCACCCCTGAATCACGGCGCTGAATGATGACGGCAAACGCAGCTAGCGGCGCTGGATCAGGCGCCTCGCCAGCAGCCCGTACGGCACCAGGTTGAGCAGCAGCACGAATGCCCCGAGCCAGAGCTGGATGCCCGGCGTCAGCCCGGCGGGGTAGATCATCGGTACCAGGTAGTGCTCGATGAACCCGCCGCTGTACCCCTGCTCTCCAGCCGCCAGGCGCAGACGATTCTCCAGCGGCGTGAGCGGGCAGATCAGATGGAGAAATTCCACCGTGGCTCCCCAGGCCACCGCAGGCAGGTGCAGCAGAGCCAGGCGCGGCCATTTCAGCACCAGCAATCCGCCCGACACCACAAAGAGGATAAAGGCCAGATGCAGCAGCAATACGGCGTCAGCGGCGATCCGGTAACTCATGGCTTGGCATCCACAAAGTCGTTTTCCTTGAACCATCACGAAAGGTGGTCAGTCGGTTATTACAGGCGCATCAATTTGCCACCAACCATAACGCGACGTGCCCCTGGCAATCCCAGATACCGAGGAAACATTGCCCATGATCACCATTCTGCTGCTCGTCATCCTGATCCTGCTGCTGATTGGCGGCCTGCCAGTCTTCCCCCACTCCCGTAACTGGGGCTACGGCCCATCCGGCATGGTCGGGGTGCTTCTGGTCATTGTGGTAGTGCTGCTACTGCTCGGGATGATCTAGCCAGCCATTCTGCGTCTGGCTCACCACTGGACCTGTAGGAGCGAGCTTGCTCGCGAATAGTCCGGGCACGGTCTTTCGCGAGCAAGCTCGCTCCTGCACAAAGTGCCAATCGGAGCATTTCGGCTCCGGTGACTCATGACCAGGTTCTAGGTAGGTGGTTTCCGAAGTTCAAATGAAAAGGGCGGCCCGAAGGCCGCCCTTTTTGTGGCGCAAGAGTCGTGGATCAGTGGGCTACCGCACCGCTGGCACCCAGACCGGTCTGGGAACGTACGAACTGCGGGTAGAAGCGCGCACGTTCCTCGTCTGCGGCTGCCGACTTGTCGGTAATGGAGAAGAACCAGATACCGACGAAGGCAACGATGATGGAGAACAGCGCCGGGTACTCGTAGGGGTAGATCGCGGTCGCATGGCCGAGGATCTGAACCCAGATGGTTGGGCCGAGAACCATCAGCGCAACGGCGGTGATCAGGCCCAGCCAGCCGCCGATCATGGCGCCACGGGTGGTCAGTTTCTTCCAGTACATGGAGAGGATCAGCACCGGGAAGTTGCAGCTGGCGGCGATCGAGAAGGCCAGACCCACCATGAAGGCGATGTTCTGCTTCTCGAACAGGATGCCGAGGCCGATGGCCACGAAGCCCAACACCACGGTGGTGATCTTCGATACGCGCAGCTCGTCCTTCTCGCTCGCCTTGCCCTTCTTGAACACGGAAGCGTAGAGGTCGTGAGACACAGCCGAAGCGCCAGCCAGGGTCAGGCCGGCAACCACCGCGAGGATGGTGGCGAAGGCCACGGCGGAGATGAAGCCCAGGAACAGGCTGCCGCCTACGGCGTTGGCCAGGTGTACCGCCGCCATGTTGTTGCCGCCCAGCAGTGCGCCGGTGGCGTCCTTGAAGGCCGGGTTGGTGCTGACCAGCAGGATGGCGCCGAAGCCGATGATGAAGGTCAGGATGTAGAAGTAGCCGATGAAGCCGGTGGCATAGAACACCGATTTACGGGCTTCCTTGGCGTCGCTGACAGTGAAGAAGCGCATCAGGATGTGCGGCAGGCCGGCGGTACCGAACATCAGTGCCAGACCCAGGGAGATCGCAGAGATCGGATCTTTCACCAGGCCACCGGGGCTCATGATGGCCTCGCCTTTCGGGTGGACCTTGATGGCCTCGCTGAACAGGGTGGCGATGTCGAAGTTGACGTGCTTGAGCACCATGATCGCCATGAAGGAAGCGCCCGAGAGCAGCAGCACGGCCTTGATGATCTGTACCCAAGTGGTAGCCAGCATGCCTCCGAACAGGACGTAGAGCACCATCAGGATACCGACCAGGACCACGGCCACGTGGTAGTTGAGGCCGAACAGCAGTTCGATCAGCTTGCCGGCACCCACCATCTGGGCGATCAGGTAGAAGGCCACCACCACCAGCGAACCGCTGGCGGACAAGGTGCGGATTTCCTTCTGTTTCAGGCGGTAGGAAGCCACGTCGGCGAAGGTGTACTTGCCGAGGTTGCGCAGCCGCTCTGCGATCAGGAAGAGAATCACCGGCCAGCCCACCAGGAAGCCGATGGAGTAGATCAGGCCGTCGTAGCCGGAGGTGAACACCAGGGCGGAAATACCCAGGAAGGACGCCGCCGACATGTAGTCACCGGCGATTGCCAGGCCGTTCTGGAAACCGGTGATGCTGCCACCGGCGGTGTAGAAGTCGGAGGCCGACTTGCTGCGCTTGGAGGCCCAATAGGTGATGTAGAGGGTGGCGCCGACGAAGGCGACGAACATGACGATGGCCGAGGTGTTCAGCGGCTGCCGCTGGACATCACCCTCGATGGCACCGGCAGCCCAGAGGGCCGGCGCCACAACCATCAGGCCGAGGACGGCAAGGATGCGCGCGATCATTACTGGACCTCCTTGAGGATTTCCGCGTTCAGACGGTCGAACTCGCCGTTGGCACGGCGGACGTAAATACCGGTCAGCACGAAGGCGGACAGGATGAGACCGACACCGATCGGGATACCCCAGGTGACAGGAGAGTCAGTGCTGATGCGAGTGCCGAGCAACTGCGGCTCGAAGGCGATCAGAAGAATGAAGGCCAGATAGAGGCCGAGCATGATGGCAGAGAGTATCCAGGCGAAGCGTTCTCGCTTGGACACCAGTTCCTGAAAGCGCGGATTCTCTTGAATCCGCTTGTAGGTGCTGTCGTTCATTATTGTTGTCCTCCACAGCGCGGGTTGCTGGTGAGCCAACAATAGAACGGCCGTACATGCGCAACAGACGACCTTAGTCTTACTCGGGGCGATTCTCGACCAAGGTCGTACTCCATCCATACAGCAAAACTATCAACGCCATGCTGGATGAACATTTCCATGTATAACGCAATGGACCTAGCCTGAGCTCACCGAATAATCATTCTCATTATCGAGGTGCGCCATGCTCAAGACCGTGACTTTCACCATCATGCACTTCTGCATCGCCTTCAGCGTGGCGTACGCCCTGACCGGCAGCATGACGGTCGGCGGCCTGGTCGCGGCGGTGGAGCCGCTGTGCAACTCGGTAGGTTTCTACTTCCATGAGAAATTCTGGAAGCGCTTCGAAAAGGCCGACAAGCCGACCCAGGAAATACCGAAGCACGCCTGGTTGCACCACCACGCATGACGCCGCGATCTCTAACTCGCGAGATCGCGGACTCTTTCTAACCCTCATGAAATCCCCTGTGCGGATTTTCCGGCTGCCGCCGTAGGAGTGTGGGGGGCTAATCCGCTAAGATGCGCGGCTTTGCCCCCCACGCAAGCACCCTTAGCCATGAGTCAGAACGACCGCTTCCCTGCGCTCCCCTACCTGCTTTCCTTCGTGATTGCCACGCTCGCCCTTGCCGGCCTCTGGTACGGCCTTGGCAAGCCGGTGATCCTGCCGGATGCCGCCACCCCCAGCCACAAGCTGCAGTGCGCCTCCTACAGCCCGTTCGACAAGGACCAATCACCGTTCGACCAGCCCTTCGTGCTACGCCCCGAGCGCATGGATGCCGATCTGGCCTTGCTGGCGACCCGTTTCCACTGCGTGCGCACTTATTCCATGACCGGTCTGGAAGCCATCCCTGAGCTGGCGCGCAAGCACGGCCTCAAGCTGATGCTGGGCGCCTGGGTGAACGGCAACCCGGTGGATACGCAGAAAGAGATCGACGCACTGGTCAAGGCGGCCAATGCCAACCCGGACGTGGTGCAGTCGGTGATCGTGGGCAACGAGACGCTGTTGCGCAAGGAAGTCACCGGCGCGCAACTGGCCACGCTGATCGGACAGGTCAAGGCCCAGGTGAAGCAACCGGTGACCTACGCAGACGTTTGGGAATTCTGGCTGCGCCATCCGGAGGTAGCGCCGGCGGTGGACTTCCTCACCATCCACCTGCTGCCATACTGGGAAGACGATCCCGCTGGCATCGACCAGGCCCTGCGCCATGTCGGCGAAATCCGCCAGGTATTCGGCAACAAGTTCGCTCCCAAGGACATCTTCATCGGCGAAACCGGCTGGCCCAGCGAAGGCCGACAGCGCGAAACCGCCGTGCCGAGCCGGGTCAACGAAGCCAAGTTCATCCGTGGATTCGTCGCCATGGCCGAGCAGAATGGCTGGGGCTACAACCTGATCGAGGCCTTCGACCAACCCTGGAAGCGCGCCAGCGAAGGTGCGGTGGGCGGTTATTGGGGTCTGTTCGACGCCGACCGCCAGGAGAAAGGCGTGCTCGCCGGCCCGGTCACCAATCTGCCTTACTGGCCCATGTGGCTGGGTGTTTCCGGCCTGATTTTCCTCGCGACCCTGGCGCTTGCCGGCCGACCCGCCTCCGCGCGCGCAGCACTGGTGCTGCCGCTGCTGGCGGCAACCGGTGCGGCGTGCATCGGCCTCTGGGGCGAAATGGCACGGGTCACCAGCCGCTTCGTCGGCGAATGGGCCTGGGCAGCCTTCCTGGTCGGTCTCAACCTGATGGTCCTGGCACACGGTGCCATGGCGCTGTCGGCTCGTGGCGGGGTACGCAGCCGCCTGTTCGACTGGCTGGAAGCCCGTGGCGGCTGGTGGTTGTTAGCCTCCGGCTTCGCCGGCGCGGTGCTGATGCTGGCGCTGGTATTCGACGCCCGCTACCGCAGCTTCCCCAGCGCCGCCCTGCTGCTACCGGCCCTGGTCTACCTGTTCCGCCCGGTAGCCGCCCCGCGCCGCGAAATCGCCCTGATGGCGGTGTTGGTCGGCGCCGGCATCGTGCCCCAGCTCTATGAAGAAACCCTGGGCAACGTCCAGGCCATCGGCTGGGCCGTCGTGAGTGCTCTGCTGCTGGGCGCCCTGTGGCGCAGCCTGCGGGTTCGCGGTTGATCCGGGACGTGGTCCGCCCCTATGGGAGCGAATTCATTCGCAATTGAAATCGCTCCCAGAGGCACGACATTCATCCTTCACCGGAAACAAAAAAGGACGCCCAAGGCGTCCTTTTTTACTGCGTGCTGGAAAACTCAGGCGTTTGCCGCCACCAGCTCAGGCTGGCGCCGCACCAGACGCAGGCCGGCGATGACGCAGGCGAACACGGCGAGGCTGGCGGTATAGAGCACCAATGCCGGCAGCGCGAACAGCAGGGCCAACAGGGCCAGGAGCCAACCGGCGCGACCCCGGACGAAGAAGGCGACGAGAGCGGCGCCCAGACCGATCCAGGCGATCACGCGGAAATGAATCAACAGACCCAGGCCTGCGCGAACCTGGCATTCCCAGCGCTGAGCCTCATCAACGCACAACCCGACCCATTGGCCGTCCTCCATCAGGACGAAACGAACGCCGTAGCTGGCGGCCAGCCAGAGCGGCAGCAGGATCAGCAGCAGGATGAGGGACGAACGGCTGGACATGGTGATCTCCGAATGGGTAAGCGGCGCCAAGGATACCCCCACGCCCACGCTATGCAAGGACCTTCCAACCATCAGTAACAACCTGGACTGACATACGGCCCGCACTCTCGGAACTTGCAGTTGTCATAGGCTCGGTATTCACTCATCACGTTCTCTTATAAGGAACATGGCCCGGCAGCCCTGAACGGGGCGGGACCAGGGGAGAGGCTGGAGCCTGCACACAACTGCGGGATCGGGCCTCCGCAGAAACTGTACAGGGACCCTTCCTATGCTCCGTCTTCGCCTCGCCGCCCTGCTGGGCAGCCTGACCTTCTGTGCCCACGTGCTGGCCACGGACCTGGATGCGGCAAGCTACGGCTTTCCGATCAGCAACCCATTCGAAGCGACCATCGCTACGACGCCGCCGGACTTGCGCAGCAAAGTGCCAGCGGACGAAGACATCGACCAGGCTGACTACGATCTGAAGCTGCGCCCAGAGCGTGAGACCGAATTACCCGACAATTTCTGGTCGGTGAAGAAACTGCGCTACCGCCTCGCCCAGCAGAAAGGCTCCGCCCCGCTGGTCTTCGTCATCGCCGGCACCGGCGGTAATTACACCAGCACCCACGCCGAGAGCCTCAAGAAGCTGTTCTATGGCGCCGGCTACCACGTTGTGCAGTTGTCCTCGCCCACCAGCTACGACTTCATGGCCGCTGCCTCGCGCCACGCCACGCCCGGACTTACAGCCGAGGATGCCGACGATCTCTACCGGGTGATGCAGGCCGTGCGCGCGCAGCATCCGGGCTTGGAGGTCACAGACTTCTACCTCACCGGCTACAGCCTTGGCGCCCTGCAGGCAGCTTTCGTCAGCCACCTGGATGAGACCCGTCGCAGCTTCAACTTCAAGCGCGTTCTGCTGCTGAATCCACCGGTGAATCTCTACACCTCGGTGACCAACCTCGACCGTCTGGTGCAAACCCGCGTGAAAGGCGTCGACGACAACACGACCTTCTATCAGGTGGTGCTCGGCAAACTGACCCGCTACTTCCAGCAGAAGGGCTACATCGATCTCAACGACGCGCTGATGTTCGACTTCCAGGAATCCAAGCAGCGGCTGTCCAATGAACAAATGGCAATGCTGATCGGCACCTCGTTCCGCTTCTCATCTTCGGATATCGCCTTCACCTCGGACCTGATCAACCATCGCGGCCTGATCACGCCGGTGAAATACCCGATCAGCGAGGGCACCAGCCTGACGCCTTTCTACAAGCGCGCCCTGCAGTGCGACTTCGATTGCTACATCACAGAGCAGCTGATCCCTTACTGGCGCGCCCGCTATGACGGCGGCAGCCTGACCCAACTGATCAACCAGGTCAGCCTCTATGCCCTGGAGGACTACCTGAAAGGCAACAGCAAGATCGCCGTCATGCACAACGCCGATGACTTGATCCTCGGCCCGGGCGACCTGGGTTTCCTGCGTCGCACCATGGGCGACCGCCTGACCGTCTATCCCCACGGCGGCCACTGCGGCAACCTCAACTACCGCGTCAACGGCGACGCCATGCTGGAGTTCTTCCGTGGCTAAGAAAGCACTCTTCGTCGCCCTGCTATTGACCAGCGGCCTGGCCTGGGCCCAGGAACCCGATCAGGACGGTTTCACCCAGCCACTCAAAGACCTGAAGTTCAACCCCGGCCTCGACCAGCGCGAGTTCGAGCGCTCGACCCTGGACGCATTGAACGTCTACGACCCCTACGAGCCCTGGAATCGGCGGATCTACCACTTCAACTACCGGTTCGACGAATGGGTGTTCCTGCCCGTTGTGCACGGCTACCGGTATGTCACGCCAGGGTTCGTGCGCAGCGGTGTGAGCAATTTCTTCAGCAACCTGGGCGATATTCCCAACTTGCTGAACAGCGTGTTGCAGCTCAAGGGCCAACGTTCCATGGAAATCACCGGGCGCCTGCTGCTGAACACCACCATCGGCGTAGTCGGTCTCTGGGACCCAGCCACGCGCATGGGGCTGCCCAAGCAGAACGAGGACTTCGGCCAGACCCTTGGCTACTACGGCGTGGGTGATGGCCCCTACCTGATGTTGCCGATCCTCGGTCCATCCAACCTGCGGGACACCGGTGGGCTGGTGGTGGATTACGTGGCCGACTACCAGATCAACTTCCTCAATGTGCCGGAAGTCAGCAGCGACCATCCAGAAATCACGGCGCTGCGGATGGTGGACAAGCGCTACACCACCAACTTCCGCTATGGCCAGCTCAATACCCCCTTCGAGTACGAGAAGCTGCGCTACGTCTACACCCAGTCGCGCAAGTTGCAGATTGCTGAGTAGGTCGCCGGCCTCGGCACCTGTGGGGGCGAATGAATTCGCCCCCACAGGAAATCAGAAATATCGACAAAAAAGATAGGAACAAAGAAAAAAGCCGCACCATTGATTCAATTATCAGGCGTAGCATCGCGCTCATTCCAACCTTGAGGAGGTTCAGATGAGCTATCGCCAGATTCTCGAACAACGCCCCGGCCAACCCGCATCCGACGGTGCCGGGGTCAACCTCACCCGTGTTTTCGCCGAGCAGGGCGTCCCGCGCTTCGACCCCTTCCTGATGCTCGACGAGTTCGGCTCGGCCAACCCGGACGACTATGTCGCCGGCTTCCCGCCGCACCCGCACCGGGGCTTCGAGACCATCACCTATATGATCGAAGGACGCATGCGCCATGAAGATCACCTGGGTAACAGCGGTCTGCTGCAGAACGGCGGCGTGCAATGGATGACCGCGGCGCGCGGGATCATCCACAGCGAAATGCCGGAGCAGGAGGAAGGCGTAATGCGCGGTTTCCAGATCTGGCTGAACCTGCCGGGCAAGGACAAGATGGGCGATCCTGGCTACCGCGACTTCGATCCGGCTGAGATTCCACGGATACGCACTGAACAAGGCGTCGAGGCGCTGGTAATTGCCGGCCGCTTCGACGATGGCCAGACCAGCCAGGACGGAGCCGTACAGCGCCCGCACAGTGAACCGCACATCTTCGACCTGGACCTGCCCGCCGGTAGCCGGGTGGCGCCACACCTCGCCGATGGCCTGCGGGTGATGCTCTACGTCTATGAGGGCGACGTAACGGTCAATGGACAGGCCATCGGCAAGGGTCGACTGGTACGCCTCGCCGAAAAAGGCGCACTGGAACTGGCCAGCGACATTGGTGCCAGGATCCTGCTGCTGGCGGGCCGTCCGCTGGGCGAACCCATTGTCCAGTACGGCCCCTTCGTAATGAACACCCGTGAAGAAATCGAGCAGGCACTGCGGGACTACCGCGACGGACGCTTCGGCGAGTAACCTGCGTCGGATCAGAGCGCCGGGAGCACCTGCGGGTGTACCGGCGCCGTCTCCAATCCGAGGAAGCTCTGCAGTTCGGCGCGTTTGGCCATGGCGTCCTGGTATCCCAGTTCGATCAACTCATTGCAATAGCCGGGCTCGAACAGCAGATAACTGAGCACCCCTGCCCCGCTCGCCCTGGTCGCTCCCGGTCCGCGCAGGAAGGTGCGGATGGCGCGCGGCATTTCGCGTCGATGGCGGGCAGCGATTTCATCCAGTGGCCGGCTCGGGGAAATCACCAGCACGTCCACCTGTTCCGAACTGAGGTTTCGCGGCCTCAACTCCGCCGGAATGGCCCGGCTCATGTGGTTGATCCTCTCCAGCAGTTCGATATCGCTTTCGAGGTTGTCGATGAAGGTGCTGTTCAGCAGGTGTCCGCTGATCTGCGCCAGGGATGGCGGACGGCCACTCTGGGGCTGCGGGATTTCCTGATTGGGGTTCATGCCCAACGGGTTGCCACTAACCCCGACCACCAGGACCCGGTTGGCCCCCAGATGCAAGGCCGGGCTGATTGGCGCCGTCTGGCGTACTGCGCCGTCGCCGAAGTATTCACGCCCCAGGCGAACCGCGGGGAAAAGCACCGGAATTGCCGCACTGGCCATAAGGTGCTCGACGCCTAGCCGTGTCGGCACGCCGACACGGCGATGGCGGAACCAGGGGTCGATGGTGGCGCGGCCCTGGTAGAAGGTCACCGCCTGCCCGGACTCATAACCGAAGGCGGTCACCGCCACGGCACGGAGTTGACGGGTGCGCACGGCGGCGGAAATGCCGGAGAAATCCAACTCGCGTTCCAGCAGTTCGCGCAATGGAGCGTTGTCCAGCAGGGCCGCGGGGATGTCGCGGCCAAGACCAAGCAGGTTATGGCCGAAGAAGCGCGAGCTCTGGTGCAGAACGCCGGGCCAGTCACTGCGATAGATCTGCCCGCAACGGAAGCCCTGCCAGACTGCGTTCAGGCGACGAATGGCCTGGCTGAAGTGCAGTGCGCCACAGGCCAGGCCGACGGCATTCACCGCGCCGGCCGAGGTGCCGACGATCACGGGGAAAGGGTTGCGCGCGGCATCCGGCAACAGGTCGGCGATGGCGCCCAGCACCCCAACCTGATAGGCCGCCCGCGAACCTCCACCGGAAAGAATCAGCCCTGTTACAGGCTTCGTGGTGGCGGCGCTGGCATCCATGGACTGCTCTCCGGGCGGGATTTTCCGAGTATAGGTTCAGCTTTCAGTAAAGCTTCGGCGCGCCTTCCGGCCGGGTCTTGAAGCGGCGATGGGCCCAGAGGTACTGCTCAGGGCATTCGCGTACGGCATCTTCGACCCACTGATTGACGCGCAGGCAGTCGGCCTCTTCGGTTTCACCAGGGAAGTCGGACAGCGGCGGATGAATCACCAGCCTGTAGCCGGTGCCATCGTCCAGGCGGCGCTGAGTGAAGGGCAGCACGATGGCCCGGCCCAGACGGGCGAACTTGGTGGTGGCAGTAACGGTAGCGGCCTCAATGCCGAACAGAGGCACGAACAGGCTCTGCTTGCGGCCATAGTCCTGGTCCGGCGCGTACCAGATTGCGCGACCAGCGCGCAGAACCTTGAGCATGGCACGCACATCCTCGCGTTCGATGGCGGTGGCATCCAGGTTGTGGCGCTCACGGCCGCGACGCTGGATGAAATCGAACAGCGCGTTCTTGTGCTCACGGTACATGCCGTCGATGGTGTGCACTTGTCCAAGCAACGCGGCACCGATTTCCAGGGTAGTGAAGTGCAGGGCCATGAGGATCACCCCCTGCCCTTCGGCCTGTGCCTTCTGCAGGTGCTCCAGCCCTTCTATATGAGAAAGCTGCGCCAGACGGGGCTTGGGCCACCACCAGCTCATGGCCATCTCGAAGAAAGCAATACCGGTGGAAGCAAAGTTCTCCCGCAGCAGACGCTCCCGCTCAGAGCTGGACAGCTCCGGGAAGCACAACTCAAGGTTGCGCCGGGCGATCTTTCTTCGCGAACCGGCCACACGCAGCATCAACGCCCCAAGTGCGCGCCCCATCCCCAGTTGCACCCGATAGGGCAACAAAGTGATCAGCCACAGCACGCCAAGTCCCAGCCACAGCGGCCAAAAGCGCGGCTGGAGGAACTGTGGGCGAAATTGAGGTCTATCCATCTCTGAATCCGCTTGAGCGAGAAAACCGCGCATTCTACTCCAAATGCGCCGCCCCCTTCCGGCTTGCTAGCGCCGGACGATCTCGCTATAAGTCCTCGCCATTCACGACCGCAGGCAGACCATGAGCCAAGCTGACCTTCTCGACCAAGACCCCGTGTTCCAGCTCAAGGGCAGCATGCTCGCCATCACCGTGATGGAGCTGGCACACAATGACCTCGAACGACTCGATCGGCAATTGGACGAGAAAGTCGCCCAGGCGCCCAACTTCTTCCAGAACACACCGCTGGTCATGGCGCTGGACAAGCTGCCAGACGGCGAGCAGCCGCTGGACCTGCCCGCGCTGCTGGAAATCTGCCG
This sequence comes from Pseudomonas sp. JS3066, assembly GCF_036328175.1. Lineage (NCBI taxonomy): Bacteria > Pseudomonadati > Pseudomonadota > Gammaproteobacteria > Pseudomonadales > Pseudomonadaceae > Pseudomonas > Pseudomonas sp. JS3066. The sequence goes on along the minus strand of NZ_CP143312.1, from coordinate 834,314 downwards.
CCGCCATGGCCTGCGCACCCTGGCAATCCGCGCCAGCCGCGAAGAGCATATCGCCGCCGCCGATGCCCTGGACATCCCGGTCCTGCCGCCGTCCGGCGCCCGCGAGCGCCCCATCGACCCGGTAGAACCCGAGGCCAAGAAGAAAGTCGAGAAACCTGTCGAGCCGCCCAAACCCGAGGTGCAACCGACAAAGGTCATCACTACTCCGGTGCGCGGTGGCCAGCAGGTGTATGCTCCGGGCGGCGATCTCGTAGTGTTGGCTGCGGTCAGCCCCGGCGCGGAACTTCTCGCCGATGGCAACATCCATGTTTACGGTCCCATGCGCGGTCGTGCACTTGCAGGGATCAAGGGCGATACCAAAGCTCGCATTTTCTGCCGTCAACTGGCCGCCGAGCTGGTCTCGGTGGCGGGTCAGTACAAGGTTGCCGACGACCTGCGGCGCGACCCGCTCTGGGGTCAGCAGGTACAAGTCAGCCTGTCGGGTGACGTGTTGAACATCACCCGCCTTTAACGGATACTGCCGCGAATTTTCAGGGACCTGAAAGGGAAGAGGAATGGCTCGATCGGGCCGATAACTTCCCGATTTTCTTATCATTTGGGGTGAATCACCTTGGCCAAGATCCTCGTTGTCACGTCCGGCAAGGGTGGTGTGGGTAAAACCACCACCAGCGCCGCAATCGGTACCGGTCTCGCACTGCGCGGTCACAAGACCGTCATCGTCGACTTCGACGTCGGCCTGCGTAACCTGGACCTGATCATGGGTTGCGAACGCCGCGTGGTGTACGACTTCGTCAACGTCATCAATGGCGAAGCGTCCCTCACCCAGGCCCTGATCAAGGACAAACGCCTGGAAAACCTCTACGTCCTGGCTGCCAGCCAGACTCGCGACAAGGATGCTCTGACCCTCGAAGGCGTCGGCAAGGTCATCGAGGAACTGTCGCAGAACTTCGAATACGTGGTCTGCGATTCGCCGGCCGGTATCGAGAAAGGCGCCCACCTGGCCATGTACTACGCCGACGAGGCGATCGTCGTGACCAACCCGGAAGTCTCCTCCGTGCGTGACTCGGATCGCATGCTTGGCCTGCTGGCCAGCAAGTCCCGCCGCGCAGAGAAGGGCGAAGACCCGATCAAGGAACGCCTGCTCCTGACCCGTTACAACCCCGAGCGCGTCACCAAGGGCGAAATGCTCGGCGTCGAAGACGTCGAGGAAATCCTCGCCATCAACCTGCTCGGTGTCATCCCGGAATCCCAGGCGGTACTCAAGGCCTCCAACCAGGGTATTCCGGTCATCCTCGACGACCAGAGCGACGCCGGCCAGGCGTACAGCGATGCCGTCGACCGCCTGCTCGGCAAGGAGCTGCCCCATCGCTTCCTCGACGTGCAGAAGAAGGGACTCTTACAACGCCTGTTCGGAGGCCGTGAATGAACATTTTCGACTTCTTTCGCGAGCGGAAGAAGCAGAACAGCGCTTCGATCGCTAAGGAACGACTCCAGATCATCGTTGCCCACGAACGTGGCCAGCGTAGCCAACCCGACTATCTGCCTGCCCTGCAGAAAGATCTGGTGGACGTGATTCGCAAGTACGTCAACATCGACCAGGAACAAGTTCAGGTCATGCTGGAGAACCAGGGCAGCTGCTCCATCCTGGAACTGAACATCACCCTGCCCGATCGTTGATCGACGCAGTTGTGCAATAACGGCGGCCTCGGCCGCCGTTTGCTTTTTCGGACGCCCCAATCCATGCCGCTTTCCCAGATCGAGTTCATCCACAAGGACGATGCCCTGCTGGTGGTCAACAAGCCGACCCTGCTGCTGTCCGTGCCCGGCCGGGCCGACGACAACAAGGACTGCCTGATCACCCGCCTGCAGGAGAATGGCTACCCGGAGGCGCGCATCGTCCACCGGCTGGACTGGGAAACGTCGGGCCTGATCGTGCTGGCCCGCGACGCCGACAGCCATCGCGAACTGTCCCGGCAGTTCCACGACCGCGAGACCGAGAAGGCCTACACAGCCTTATGCTGGGGCGAACCGGAGCTGGACAGTGGCCGCATCGAACTCCCCCTGCGCTACGACCCGCCAACCAAGCCCCGCCACGTGGTGGACTTCGAGCAGGGCCGCCATGCCCTGACCTTCTGGCAGGTGGTCGAGCGCTGCGGCCATTACAGCCGCGTCGAACTCACTCCCATCACCGGCCGCTCGCACCAACTCCGCGTGCACATGCTCTCCATCGGCCACCCACTTCTGGGCGACCGCCTCTATGCCAACCCCGAGGCCCTGGCCGCCCATGACCGCCTGTGCCTGCATGCCAGCATGCTGTGCCTTACCCATCCGCAGACGGGTGAGCGCCTGAGATTCGAGTGTCCGGCGCCGTTCTGACCTAGGCTCAAGAAAAAGGCTGCAGTTCGGGAAAACCATGAGCTTCACCGAGTTCTACAACGCCACAGAAGGCCAACCTGCCCGCGTCACCCTGCGCACCGCCCTGGAACTCTGGGACGGGCCGCCCGGCCACGCACTGGACCTGGGCTGCGGTGCCGGACGCGATACCCTGGAACTGCTCAGGCGTGGCTGGCAGGTGCTGGCCGTGGATGCCGAGCCCGAAGCACTGGCCCGCCTCGAAGCCCAGGTGGACGACGAACGGCGCCAGCGACTGCAGAGCCGCTGTTGCCGTTTCGAAACCATGCCGCTGCCGGCGGCGCACCTGGTCAATTCGAGTTTCGCTCTGCCCCTCTGCCCGCCCGAGGCCTTTCCTTCCCTCTGGCAAGCGATCTGCGGCGCCCTGCCGACTGGCGGCCTGTTCGCTGGCCACTTGTTCGGCGAGCGGGACGACTGGGCCAACAACGGCATCACCATCCTGCGCCGCCGGCAACTGGAAGAACTGCTTTCGGGCTGGGATGTGCTGATGCTCGAAGAGAAAGAAGAAGACGGCATCACTGCCAAAGGCCGCAACAAGCACTGGCACCTGTTCTCGGTAGTCGCCCGGCGCCTTTGATCGGACATTCCATCCAGTGGGAGCGATTCCAATCGCGAATGAATTCGCTCCCACAACTGACGCAACTTCCCTCACTATCGGCCTGTTAGGAAAAATCACCGCTGCTCGCCCTCCTAATCCCCGGGGACGATGGGATAAACTCGCGCCACTGCTGTCTGGAGTCCCCCAATGCGCGAAGAGTTGAACCAGGGCCTGATCGATTTCCTCAAGGCCTCGCCCACCCCCTTCCACGCCACCCGCAGCCTGGCCAAGCGGCTCGAAGCCGCCGGCTATGTGCGCCTCGACGAACGCGAGGCCTGGCGTATCGAAAGCGGCGGCCGTTACTACGTCACCCGCAATGACTCCTCCATCGTCGCCATCAAGCTGGGCAAACGCCCGGTACTGGAAGGCGGTCTGCGCCTGGTCGGCGCCCACACCGACAGCCCCTGCCTGCGGGTCAAGCCGAACCCGGAGTTGCACAAGCAGGGGTTCTGGCAACTGGGCGTGGAAGTCTATGGTGGCGCCCTGCTGGCCCCGTGGTTCGACCGCGACCTGTCGCTCGCCGGCCGCGTCACCTATCGCGCCGCCGGCATGGTGGAAAGTCAACTGGTGGACTTCCAGGCGCCCATCGCCGTGATTCCCAACCTGGCCATCCACCTCAACCGTGAGGCCAATCAAGGCTGGGCCATCAACGCCCAGACCGAGCTGCCGCCGATCCTCGCCCAGCTCGCTGCCGGCCAGGCCCGCGAATTCCGCGACCTGCTGGCCGAGCAGTTGACTCTGGAACACGGCGTGGTCGCAGACGCAGTACTGGACTACGAACTGTCCTTCTACGACACCCAGAGCGCTGCGGTCATCGGCCTGGACGGGGACTTCATCGCCGGTGCGCGCCTGGACAACCTGCTGTCCTGCTATGCCGGCCTGCAAGCCCTGCTGGCCGCCGAGGCCGACGAGAGCTGCGTACTGGTCTGCACCGACCACGAGGAAGTGGGTTCCTGCTCCGCCTGCGGCGCCGACGGCCCGATGCTGGAACAGATCCTGCGCCGCGTGCTGCCCGAAGGCGACGCCTTCGCGCGCGTCATCCAGCGCTCGCTGCTGGTCTCCGCCGACAACGCCCATGGCGTTCATCCGAACTACGCCGACAAGCACGACGGTAACCACGGTCCGAAGCTCAACGCCGGCCCGGTGATCAAGGTCAACAGCAACCAGCGCTACGCCACCAACAGTGAAACCGCCGGCTTCTTCCGCCACCTGTGCCTGGAGAACGAAGTGCCGGTACAGAGCTTCGTGACCCGCAGCGACATGGGCTGCGGCTCTACCATTGGTCCGATCACCGCCAGCCAGCTCGGCGTCCGCACCGTGGACATCGGCCTGCCCACCTTCGCCATGCACTCCATCCGCGAACTGGCCGGCAGTCACGACCTGGCTCATCTGGTGAAGGTGCTGGCCGCTTTCTATTCCAGCCACGACCTGCCCTGAGCAGGAGGGATACCCGTATGCTCAGCCATATTCGCAACACCCTGGAAGAAGCCAGGCGCGCCCTGGACAACTTCATCGCCAACGAGCAGACGCTGAAGAACATCGAGCGTGCGGCGGAGTTCCTGGTCGAATCATTCGAGAAAAAGGGCAAGGCGTTTTCCTGCGGCAACGGTGGCTCCATGTGCGACGCCATGCACTTCGCCGAGGAGCTGACGGGCCGCTACCGCAAGAATCGCCCTGGCGTCGCTGCCATCTCCATCAGCGATGCCAGCCACATCAGTTGCGTGGCCAATGACTTCGGCTACGACCACATCTTCTCCCGCTATATCGAATCCCACGGTCGCGAAGGCGATGTATTGCTCGCGTTCAGCACCAGTGGCCGGAGCCCCAACGTGATCAAGGCCGCCGAAGCCGCCCGCGCCCTCGGTGTGAAAGTGATCGCCCTCACGGGTAAGCCCGGTTCTGCCCTGGAGACCCTGGCCGATGTGTGCATCTGTGCGCCCGGCGGCGACTTCGCCGACCGTGTGCAGGAACTGCACATCAAGGTCGTGCATATCCTCATAGAGCTGGTCGAGCGCAAGCTTTCCCCCGAGAACTACGCCTGAGGGGTGATCACCTCACCCCGTAAGGTTGGTTCTTAGCGCAGCAAGGCCCAACGATTTCCGGCATCAGCCACGAATCGTTGGGTTTCGTTCCTCTAACCAACCTACAAGTGCCGCCGTCTTCTGTGGGGGCGAACTCATTCGCCAAGGGCGGCGCAGCCGCCCCGTAGGTTGGCTCCGAGCGCAGCGAGGCCCAACGATTTCCGGCATCAGCCGCGAAATGTTGGGCTTCGTTCCCCTAGCCAACCTACAGTGCCCTCACTCCGGCACTTCGACGCTCACGTGAATCGCATCGTGCCGCCAGAACTCCAGGTCGCAGTCGATCAGCCGGCCATGCTGGTCACGGTTGATGCGGGTGATCCTCAGCGCCGGACTGCCGGCTGACACTTTCAGCGGCGCCGCAGCCTCCGGGTGCAGAGCGGTTGGCACCATGTCGAAGCGCACCCGGCCATAGCGGATGCCGTACTGATCGTCATACAGCTCGGTCAGTGAGCGGGTCAGGTCGAAATCGATGATGCCGGGGAAGTAGGCTGGATTGAGGTAGTGCTCCACATAGAGCACCAGGCGTCCGTCGACACGACGCGCGCGGCGTATTTGATAGACGCTGGACAGTGCCGGCAACTCCAGCAATTCGCAAATCTCCACACTGGCCGGAATCAACCGTGCCCCAAGCACTTCGGTCGCCGGAACCCGGCCCTGCCCGGCCACCATGGCGTGAAAGTGGCTGCGCACCAGTGGGTTGTAGAGCAGGCGGGGCGGCGAGACGAACCAGCCACGTCGTTCCTCGCGGTAGATCAGCCCCTGGGCCTCCAGTTGCCCCAACGCCTCCCGCAAGGTGATGCGGGTCGTATCAAACAGTTCGCTCAACTTGCGCTCGGCCGGCAGCTTGCTGCCCTGGGGTAGCAAGCCGTGTTCGATCTGTTCCTGCAGCGCACTACAGATGGCGGTCAGGGTGCGGGGCGCCTCATCGCGCATCGAAAAACTCCAATCTGGAATAGACCAGCACCACTTGGGTGCGTCATGGCCGGGCTTGCCGGCCATCCTAGGCAGCCTAGATGACTGCGGGATGACAGTCAGGCGCGCCTGCATGCGCCATGCCATCGCCAATCGCGACAACCCTGTGAATCAGCCACTGGGCCATGGTCTACGCTTTTCAGGCGTCTGCCGCCGCCAGACCGGGCGGCGACCCTGAAATCAAACCGTCATCCAAGGCTTTTAGATTTGGCCTGGGTCTTGCTGATCTAGACCAACCTCCAAACCTGCTAAGGAGCTTCACATGAAACGCCTGTTGCTGGCTTCACTGATGGGAACGGCCATCGCCCTGGGGACCCAGGCGATGGCAAGCGACGCAGATCTGAAGAGTCTCGAACAAGCTGCGCGCAAGGAAGGCGCGGTGAACAGCGTGGGCATGCCCGACAGCTGGGCCAACTGGAAGGACACCTGGATCGACCTGAACAAGCAGTACGGACTCAAGCACGTCGACACCGACATGAGTTCGGCCCAGGAAATCGCCAAGTTCGCTGCCGAGAAGGACAACGCCACCGCCGATATCGGCGACGTGGGCGCTGCCTTCGGCCCCATCGCCGTCCAGCAGGGCGTGACCCAGCCCTACAAGCCCAGCACCTGGGCGCAGATCCCCGACTGGGCCAAGGATGCCGACGGCCACTGGATGCTGGCCTATACCGGCTCCATCGCCTTCATCGTCAACAAGCAACTGGTGAAGGAAGCGCCCAAGTCCTGGGCCGACCTGAAGCAAGGCAAGTACAAGGTCGCTATCGGTGACGTCAGCGCCGCCGCCCAGGCTGTCAATGGCGTGCTCGCCGCTGCCATCGCCAACGGAGGTAACGAGAAGAACATCCAGCCGGGTCTGGACTTCTTCGCCGAGATCGCCAAACAGGGTCGCCTGTCGCTGTCCAACCCGACCATCCAGACCCTGGAGAAGGGCGAGGTGGAAGTGGGCATCGTCTGGGACTTCAATGGCCTGTCCTACCGCGACCAGATCGACCCCAGCCGCTTCGAAGTGCTGATCCCTTCGGATGGCTCGGTGATTTCCGGCTACACCACCATCATCAACAAGTACGCGAAGAACCCCAACGCCGCGAAGTTGGCCCGCGAGTACATCCTCAGCGACGCCGGCCAGATCAACCTGGCCAAGGGGAACGCCCGTCCGATCCGTGCCGAACACTTGACCCTGCCGGCTGAGGTCAAGGCCAAGCTCCTGCCCAACGAGCAGTACGCCAAGGTCCAGCCAATCAAGGATGCCAAGGCCTGGGAAGAAACCTCGAAAGCCCTGCCGCAGCTGTGGCAGGAGCACGTGATCATCGAGATGGAGTGAGTCATGGCCGGGCGCCCCTGCGGCGCCCGCCTGTCTCCAGAGGCAAGTCGAATGAAGAACAAAGTCATCCTCGTCCTGCTGGATGGCCTGAACTACGAGGTGGCCCGGCATGCGCTGGGTCACCTTCAGGCCTGGTGCGGCGCCGGCAAGGCGGTGCTCTACAAGCTCCAGTGCGAGCTACCGGCACTGTCCCGCCCGCTCTACGAATGCATCCTTACCGGCGTACCACCGATCGAGAGCGGCATCGTCCATAACGATGTCATGCGTCTGTCGAAGGAGCGCAGCATCTTTCACTACGCCAGCGCCGCCGGATTGAGCACTGCCGCCGCCGCGTACCACTGGGTCAGCGAGCTGTACAACAATTCGCCCTTCAATGCCGCCCGCGACCGCCACACAGAAGCGCCGCAGCTGCCGATCCAGAACGGCCACTTCTATTACGCGGATCATTACCCGGATTCGCACCTGTTCGCCGACGCGGAAAGCCTGCGCCAGCGCCACAACCCGGATTTCCTCCTGGTGCACCCGATGAATGTCGACGACGCCGGCCACAAGCACGGCCTGGACTCGCCGCAGTACCGCAACAGCGCGCGGGTCGCCGACATCCTGCTGGCCGAGTACCTGCAACGCTGGCTGGACGCCGGCTACCAGGTGCTGGTAACCGCCGACCACGGCATGAACAACGACCGCTCCCACAACGGCCTGCTCCCCGAAGAGCGCGAAGTTCCGCTGTTCGTGCTGGGCGATGCCTTCAGCCTGGACGCCACGGCGCAGCCGAAACAGACCGAACTGTGCGGCACCGTTTGCGAGCTGCTGGGCGCATCCCACGACAAGCCGGTCTGCCGGGAGCTGCTGAAGTGAATTCAACCAACCGGGGCAAATGGCTGGCACTGCTCTGCCTGCTGCCCTTCGCCCTGTTCTTCATCCTGTTTCAGATCGCGCCGCTGGCCTGGGTTGCTATCCACAGCCTGAACACACCGGAAGGCTGGGGCCTGGCCAACTACGCCAAGGTGTTCAGCTCCAAGTTCTACCTGCAGGCCATCAAGCACAGCCTGCAGATCGCGTTCTGGTCGAGCCTGTTCGGCATCGTAATCGCGGTGATCGGCAGCTATTCGCTGCGCAAGGTGGATTCGAAGCTGCGCGACTTCGTCATGGCCTTCTCCAACATGACCAGCAACTTCGCCGGCGTGCCACTGGCCTTCGCCTTCATCATCCTGCTCGGCTTCAACGGCGCGCTGACTATCCTGCTCAAGCAGTCAGGGGTGATCGAGGACTTCAACCTCTATTCCAAGGCCGGCCTGATCGTGCTCTACACCTACTTCCAGATTCCCCTCGGCGTGCTCCTGCTCTATCCAGCCTTCGACGCCCTGCGCGAGGACTGGCGCGAGTCGGCCGCCCTGCTGGGCGCCAGCCCCTGGCAGTTCTGGCGACACATCGGCCTGCCAGTGCTGACGCCCGCACTGCTGGGCACCTTCGTCATCCTGCTGGCCAATGCCCTGGGCGCCTACGCCACCGTCTATGCCCTGACCACTGGCAACTTCAACGTGCTGACCATCCGCATCGCGGCCATGGTCGCTGGCGATATCGCGCTCAACCCCAATCTGGCCAGCGCCCTGGCGATGGTGCTGGTGGGCCTGATGGCCCTGATCACCGTGGTCCATCAGTGGCTGTTGAAGAGGAGCTACCATGTCGCGCGCTGAACTCCGCAACGGCGGCCTCTACCATCGTGCGGTGGTCTGGATACTGTTCCTGATTCTGTTGCTACCGTTGGCCGGCACCTTGCTCTACTCGCTCTCCACCAGCTGGTCGGCGACGATCCTGCCGGACGGGCTGACGCTCAAGTGGTACCTGGCATTGTGGAGCGACGCCCGGTTCCTCACCGCCTTCGGTCAGTCGCTGCTGGTGTGCTTCGGAGCCCTGGCGCTGTCGGTGGTGCTGATCCTGCCGCTGCTGTTCGTGGTGCATTACCACTTCCCACGGCTCGACGGGCTGATGAACATACTCATCCTGCTGCCATTCGCGGTTCCGCCGGTGGTGTCCTCGGTGGGGCTGTTGCAGATCTATGGTTCCGGTCCACTGGCCATGGTCGGCACGCCCTGGATCCTGATCGGCTGTTTCTTCACCATCGCCCTGCCCTTCATGTACCGCGCCATCACCAACAACTTGCAGGCGATCAACCTGCGCGACCTGATGGACGCAGCCCAACTGCTCGGCGCCAGCACCTGGAAGGCCGCCTTCCTGGTGGTGCTGCCCAATCTGCGCAAGGGCCTGATGGTTTCGCTGTTCCTGTCGTTCTCCTTCCTCTTCGGCGAGTTCGTCTTCGCCAACCTGCTGGTGGGAACCCGCTACGAGACCCTCCAGGTCTACCTGAACAACATGCGCAACAGCAGTGGCCACTTCAACAGCGCCCTGGTGATCTCCTACTTCTTCTTCGTGCTGCTGTTCACCTGGGCAGCCAACCGTCTGAACAAGGACAACGCATGAGTTTTCTTTCCATCCGTGGCCTGCACAAGAACTACGGCCAGACCGTCATCTTCAGCGACATCCATTGCGAAATCGGCAAGGGCGAATTCGTGACCCTGCTCGGCCCCTCTGGCTGCGGCAAATCCACTCTGTTGCGCTGCATCGCCGGCCTGACCGAAGTGAATGGCGGGCAGATCCTGCTGGACGGCCAGGACCTGGTGCCCGTGTCACCCCAGAAGCGCGGCATCGGCATGGTGTTCCAGAGCTACGCGCTGTTTCCCAATATGACCGTACAGCAGAACGTCGCCTTCGGCCTGCGCATGCAAAAAGTCAGCGCCGCCGACAGCAAGCACCGAGTCGACGAAGTGCTGGCCATGGTTGAGCTGTCGGACTTCACAACGCGCTACCCCCACCAGCTCTCCGGCGGCCAGTGCCAACGCGTGGCCCTGGCACGCTCGCTGGTTACCCGCCCGCGACTGCTGCTGCTGGACGAGCCGCTGTCGGCGCTGGACGCGCGCATCCGCAAGCACCTGCGCGAGCAGATCCGCGCCATCCAGCAGGAGCTGGGATTGACCACCATCTTCGTCACCCACGACCAGGAAGAAGCCCTGACCCTGTCGGACCGCATCTTCCTGATGAACGCTGGACGCATCGTCCAGAGCGGCGATGCGGAAACCCTCTACACCGCGCCGGTGGACGCCTTCGCCGCCGGCTTCATCGGCAACTACAACCTGCTCGACGCCGATGCCGCCAGCCGCCTGCTGCAACGTACGTTCAACAGCCGCATCGCCATTCGTCCGGAGGCCATCGCCTTGAGCCGTGAAGGCGGCATCGAGGCCGAAGTGCGCAGCCACAGCCTGCTGGGCAATGTAGTGCGATATCGCGTCGAGGCACGCGGCGTGGAACTGGTGGTGGACGTACTCAACCGCTCCGCCGAAGATCTGCACCGCAAAGGCCAACGCATCGGCCTTCGAATAGACGATCACGCAATCCGGGAGGTGGCCTGATGGCCCTGGCAATCTTCGACCTTGACGACACCCTGATAGACGGCGACTGCGCCAGCCTGTGGAGCGCCCACATGGCCGAACTGGGTTGGGTCGATGGGGAATCCTTCGTCCGCAAGGACCATGAACTCATGGCGCTGTATGCCGAGGGAAAACTGGCCATGGAGGACTACATGGCCTTCAGCCTGTCGCCCCTGGTGGGCCGCACCGCTGAGGAAGTGGAGTTCGTGGTCGGTCCCTTCGTCGAGGATGTGGTCGAGCCCCTGATCCACTCTGATGCCATGCGCTGCCTGGCCCGGCACCGTGCCGCTGGTGATCGCATCCTGATCATTTCCGCCTCGGCGCATTTTCTGGTCAGCGCCATCGCCGAACGCCTGGGCGTGGAAGAAGTCCTGGCCATCGACCTGGAGGAACAACACGACTGCTACAGCGGCCGCACCCGCGGCGTGCTCACCTACCGTGAAGGCAAGGTGACCCGGCTCAATGCCTGGCTGGAAGAACAGGGCGAAAACCTGGAAGGCGCCTACTTCTATTCCGATTCGCGCAACGATCTGCCGCTGCTCTCGCTGGTAGCCAACCCTCATACGGTCAACCCCGACGCGGCTTTGCGCACCCACGCCGAGCAAGCCGGCTGGCCGATTCTGGACTGGCGCTGACCGTGCGTGGGGGCGAATTCATTTTCCAAGGACCGCGCAGAAGCCCCGTAGGTTGGCCCGAGCCTGCAAGGCCCAACACAACGAAGCTCCGGGCGGGCCTTATTTGCCTCCCCCCAACCCTCTCCCGCAAACGGGAGAGGGAGTCGTCCGTGCTGAGGCCTGACATGGGAACCATCCCTGTAGGAGCGAATTCATTCGCGATTGAAATCGCTCCCACAGGCCCCAGGGCGCTTTACAGCAAGGTCAGGGTGTAGCTCAGGATCAGCCGGTTCTCGTCCTGGTCGCGGGCTGCGTCGCTGCGCAGTGCGGCGTTGCGCCAGGACACGCCGAGCCCCTTCAGCGGACCGTCCTGCAGCACGTAGTCGAGGCGGAAGTCGCGCTCCCACTCGCCCTGGTCGCTGCCCTGGGTCTCGATGTTGCTGCCCTTCAGGTAGGTGCCCACCGCCTTCAGCCCCGGCACGCCGAGCTTGGCGAAGTCGTAGCCGTATTCGGCCACCCAGGTGCGCTCGCCGGCGCTGAGGAACTTGCCGATCTGGCGGTCGGTGATCAGGTAGGCGGTGGCGCCATCCCCCTGGTTGAGGAAGGGGAAGGCACTGTCGCCGGAGACCTGCTGGTAGCCCAGGCTGGCCGCGTGGCCGCCGAGGGTGTAGGTGAACAGCGCGCTCCAGGTGCGGTTGTCCACTTCATAGCGGTCCGGGTCGTTGGCCGCCCAGTTGCCCGAGCTGCGGAAGCCTTCGCGGCGGCCGGCCACGCTGGCGTTCTTGCCGTCGGAATCGCTGTAGAAGTAGCGCAGGTCGGACTTCAGCGCGCCCACCGGCAGCGCCCAGTTGTGGGTCAGGCCGAGGAAGTGCTGGTTATAGAAGTCTTCCAGGTTGCCGTAGTAGTACTGCGCGAGCAGGTTGTCGCTGACCTTGTAGTCGCCCCCGGCGAAGTAGAACTTGTTGACGAACTGGCCGCTGCGGGCGTTGTTCGCGCCGGCGATCGACAGGCCACGGGCGTCGCTGGAGTTACGCCCCTTGGCGTGTTCCAGCTGGCCACCGACCAGGGTCAGGCCGGCGATCTCGCTGGAGGTCACCTGGCCACCCTCGAAGGTCTGCGGCAGCAGGCGGCCGTCGTTGTAGGTCACCACCGGCAGCTTCGGCAGCAGGGTGCCGATACGCGCTTCGGTCTTGGAAATGCGCACCTTGCCGGTCACGCCGAGGCTGCCGAAATCGTCCTTGGCGCGGCCGTCGTTGTCGGTCGGGAACACGGTGCCGCCGTAGCTGGCGCTGGTCGGGTTGTAGTGGCGGCCCTTGCCGGAATCCAGCTTCACGCCCAACAGGCCGAGGGCATCGACGCCAACCCCGACGGTGCCTTCGGTGTAGCCGGAGGCGTAGTTGAAGAGGAAGCCCTGGCCCCACTCTTCCTGCTTGGACGGCGCGTCGGCGAACTGGCGGTTGTCCGAGTTGATGTAGAAGTTGCGCAGGGTCAGGCTGGCCTTGCTGTCTTCGATGAAACCGCCAGCGGCGGCCTGCTGGGCCAGCACGCCGAGGGCGACGGCCAGGGCGAAATGAGAGCGTTTCATTGCTGTACTCCGATGCATTGGGTCTTGAAGTCCTCCCGAAACCAATCGCACATCGCTGTATTATTTTGTATATAGCGCTAGGCGAACATCATCGACCTGATCAAAAGGTCACCGAAGCAGATTGGCGGGCGGTGCAGATCAAACAGAAACTTGACTTTGAAGTCAACCAATCCCAACAATGCGTCGCAATCGCTATATAGATATATACATAACGCTAAAACAAGAACCTCAGCACTTCACCAAGGAGTCGTCTCATGAGTCATCACCTTTCCCGCGCCGCCGCCGCGCTCGTAGCTTTCGCCTTGGGCAGCGCGTCGGCCGCGGAAGTCCAGGTGGCTGTCGCCGCCAACTTCACCGCGCCGATCCAGGCCATTGCCAAGGACTTCGAGAAAGATACCGGCCACAAACTGGTCGCCGCCTCCGGTGCCACCGGCCAGCTCTTTACCCAGATCAAGAATGGCGCCCCCTTCGAGGTCTTTCTTTCGGCCGACGACACCACTCCGGCCAAGCTGGAAAAAGAAGGCGATTCGGTGCCTGGCTCACGCTTCACGTACGCCATCGGCACCCTGGTGCTTTGGTCGGCGCAGGACGGCTATGTGGACGCCAAGGGCGATGTGCTGAAGAGCGGCCAGTACAAACACCTGTCCATCGCCAATCCGAAGACTGCACCTTACGGCCTGGCGGCCACCCAGGTGCTGGACAAGCTGGGCCTGGCCTCTGAAGTCAAACCCAAGCTGGTGGAAGGCCAGAACATCACCCAGGCCCTGCAGTTCGTTTCCAGCGGGAATGCCGAGCTGGGCTTCGTCGCCCTGTCCCAGGTGTACAAGGACGGCAAGATCACCAGCGGCTCCGCCTGGATCGTGCCGGCCGACATGCATGAGCCGATCAAGCAGGACGCACTGATCCTGAAGAAGGGCGAAGCCAATCCGGCCGCCAAGGCACTGGTGGACTACCTGAAGGGGCCAAAGGCTGCGGAAGTGATCAAGTCTTACGGCTATCAGCTGTAACGACGGCACGGGGTGACGCTCCCTCACCCCCGGCCCCTCTCCTGGAGCGAAAGGGGCGCCTGTCGGCGACGACTCAGTCGTCGCCCTCCTCCATCGCGGCCTTGAGGGCCTCGTACGCCGGGGCGGCGTAAATACCGACGTCCACGGCCAGTTGCATGACCTTCTCCAGATCGTTCTTGTAGACCAGTACGCACTGCAGTTCGTCATCCAGCGGCTCGCTGAAATCCACCAGCACGTAGCCACCCTTTTCCGGGTAGAGACTGCCCATTTGAACCTGGATGCGGTTGAGGGCCTTGAGTGGCTCGACCTTCACCAGTTGCTTGGGCTTGAGCACGAAATTCACGCTCGGACCGAACGAATCCACCACCTGCTGGAACAACTGGTCGTAGCTGTCTGCCTGGAACAGCACGGTATCCGGTAGGCTGCCCACCACCACCCACTCGCCGAGGGGGATGGGGAAGCTGTCGTCGTAGTTGATATCGGGGTTGGCGGCGAGGAAGGCGTCCGCATCGGCGTAAGCCTGGGACGCCTCAGAGGCGACGCGTTCGATCTCATCCTCGGCCATGCAGCCGGAGCTGATTGCCGCGATCAATTCGATAAGTTGCTGTTTCACGAGAAGAGCCCTGCCGCTTGAGGAACGAAAGCGCGAAGGATACAGGGAAGCCACACGGACATAAAAAAAGCGGAGGACCCTTTCGGGCCTCCGCCATATCAGCACACCACGCTGAGTAAATCAGGTCGTACGGATCAGGTGATCGAAGGCCCCCAGCGACGCCTTGGCGCCCTCACCCACGGCGATCACGATCTGCTTGTACGGAACGGTTGTCACATCGCCCGCAGCGAACACGCCGGGGATATTGGTCTGCCCCTTGGCGTCGACGATGATCTCGCCGCGCGGGGACAGCTCCACAACGCCCTTCAGCCACTCGCTGTTGGGCAGCAGGCCAATCTGCACGAAGATGCCTTCCAGTTCCAGGGTGCGCAGCTCGTCAGTGGTGCGGTCCTTGTAGACCAGGCCATTGACCTTCTGGCCGTCGCCTTTCACTTCAGTGGTCAGCGCGCTCTTGATGACGTTGACGTTGGGCAGGCTGGCCAGCTTCTTCTGCAGCACGGCGTCAGCACGCAGCTTGTCGTCGAATTCGATCAAGGTGACCTGGGCAACAAGGCCGGCCAGGTCGATAGCAGCTTCCACGCCGGAGTTGCCTCCACCGATCACCGCCACACGCTTGCCCTTGAACAACGGGCCGTCGCAGTGCGGGCAGTAGGCCACGCCACGGCCGCGGTATTCCTGCTCGCCGGGCACGTTCATTTCGCGCCAGCGGGCGCCGGTGGAGAGGATCACGGTTTTCGCCTTCAGCGACGCACCGCTCTCGAACTTGACTTCATGCAGCTCGCCCTCAGCCTTGGCCGGGACCAGCGCACTGGCGCGCTGCAAGTTCATGATGTCGACGTCGTATTGCTTGACGTGCTCTTCCAGGGCGCGGGCCAGTTTCGGGCCTTCGGTCTCCTGAACGGAGATGAAGTTCTCGATGGCCATGGTGTCCAGCACCTGGCCACCGAAGCGCTCGGCGGCAACGCCGGTGCGGATGCCTTTGCGCGCCGCGTAGATGGCTGCGGAAGCACCAGCAGGGCCACCGCCGATCACCAGCACGTCGAAAGGCGCCTTGGCATTCAGTTTCTCGGCATCGCGAGCGGCGGCGCCGGTGTCGATCTTGGCGAGGATTTCTTCCACGCCCATGCGGCCCTGGCCGAACAGTTCGCCGTTCAGGTAGATGCTGGGCACAGACATGATCTGGCGCTGCTCGACTTCATCCTGGAACAGTGCGCCGTCGATGGCGACGTGGCGGATGTTCGGGTTGAGCACGGCCATCAGGTTCAGCGCCTGCACCACGTCGGGGCAGTTCTGGCAGGACAGCGAGAAATAGGTTTCGAAAGCGAACTCACCTTCGATCGACTTGATCTGCTCGATCACGTCGGTGCCGAGCTTGGACGGGTGACCGCCCACTTGCAGCAAGGCCAGCACCAGCGAGGTGAACTCGTGGCCCATGGGAATGCCGGCGAAGCGCAGGGAGATGTCCGCGCCAGGGCGATTCAGGGAGAACGACGGACGACGGGCGTCGCTACCATCGGTCTTCAGGGTGATCTTGTCGGTCAGGCCGACGATGTCTTGCAGCAGCCCGAGCAATTCGCGGGATTTGTCGCCGTCATCGAGGGACGCGACGATCTCGAACGGCTGGGTGACCTTTTCGAGGTAGGCCTTCAACTGGGTTTTAAGATTGGCGTCCAACATGTGCGAATTCCTTTATTGCGGGCATGAGTCACCCCTCGGCGGCCGTCGCCAGCCGCCCGAAACGGGATGAGGGGTGATGCAGACGGATGGCAAGGCCATCCGCCGAAGCAAGAAGCGAAATGGGATGGAACACGTCGCGAGCGACGGCAGTGCAAGGCGAAATCAGGCGAGGGCGCGGAGTTTACGAGCTGTAAATGAGCAGCCCGAGCCTGATTTCAACGCAGCAATGCCTAGCGCAGCAGCGTTCCGCCCATTCTTAGATCTTGCCTACGAGGTCGAGGGAAGGAGCCAGAGTGGCTTCGCCTTCTTTCCACTTGGCCGGGCAGACTTCGCCCGGGTGAGCGGCAACGTACTGGGCAGCCTTGACCTTGCGCAGCAGCTCCTGGGCGTCACGGCCGATACCGCCAGCGTTGACTTCAACGATCTGAATCTTGCCTTCCGGGTCGATCACGAAGGTGCCACGGTCAGCCAGGCCTGCTTCTTCGATCAGTACTTCGAAGTTCTTGGACAGAACCCAGGTGGGGTCGCCAACAAGCGGGTACTGGATCTTGCCGATGGTGTCGGAAGTGTCGTGCCAGGCCTTGTGGGTGAAGTGGGTGTCGGTGGACACGCCGTAGATTTCCACGCCCAGCTTCTGGAAC
This sequence comes from Pseudomonas sp. JS3066, assembly GCF_036328175.1. Taxonomy (NCBI): domain Bacteria; kingdom Pseudomonadati; phylum Pseudomonadota; class Gammaproteobacteria; order Pseudomonadales; family Pseudomonadaceae; genus Pseudomonas; species Pseudomonas sp. JS3066. The sequence goes on along the minus strand of NZ_CP143312.1, from coordinate 817,308 downwards.
TCGGCGTAGTTGTCAGCCAGGTCGCCCAGCTCGGTCGGGCAGACGAAGGTGAAGTCGGCCGGGTAGAAGAAGAATACGGACCACTTGCCCTTCAGGTTGGCTTCGGTCAGTTCGACGAACTTGCCGTGGTGGTAGGCGGTGGCTTTGAACGGTTTGACTTCGGTGTTGATCAGAGACATCGCAACGTCCTCGTTGGGTTAGAAATTTACCCGACAAAGACTATTGGGTTATTCCAAAAAGAGCATATTGAATGACCCCATCAGAACGATTGATTACCTCAATGCAACTCCTCGACGCCCCGGACCACGGGGGCTTGAGCGTCGAGGAAAGGGACGTCAAACCAGGCTTTCGTCCAGCACAAGCACTAGCTTTCCTTCCACTTGGTTGCTCGCCAGGGCTTCGAAAGCCGCCTCGGCGTCCTTGGCAGGGAAGGCTCGTTCCAATCTCGGTTGCAGGCGGCCCTCCTCGAACAGCGGCCATACGTGCTGGCGCAATTCGCTGATGAGATCGGCCTTGAACTGCTCGTCGCGGCTGCGCAGGGTGGACCCGATCAGTTGCACGCGCTTACCCAGCAGCAGAGCCATGTCGAGCTCGGCCTTGCGTCCGCCCATCAGGCCGATGTTCACCCAGCGGCCATCGGTGGCAGCCAGGGCGAGGTTGAGACTGGCATAGTTGCCCCCCACCGGATCGAGGATCACGTCGAAGGGCGCGAAGTCACGCAGGCTTTCCAGAGCTTCGCCACGCAGCGCACCGCCCTGGGCCCCAAGGGATTCGCAATAGGCCAGGCGCTCGGCCGACCCCACACTGACCCAGCAGGGATTGCCGAAAGCCTTGCACAGCTGGATGGAGGCGGAGCCGACGCCGCTTGCGCCAGCATGCAGCAGCACCTTTTCGCCCGGCCTGAGAGCGGCCAGCTGGAACAGGTTGAGCCAGGCGGTCGCATAGACTTCGGGCAACGCGGCGGCTTCGGCCAGGGATAGCCCCTCTGGCGCCGGCAGCACATGGCGCGCATCCACCACGACTTCCTCGGCCATGCCCCCCCCGGCGAGCAGGCAGCAGACACGGTCACCTACCTGCCAGGCACCACTGCCCGGGCCCACTTCGGCGATCACCCCGGAGGCTTCCAGCCCCAGGATATCGCTGGCCCCTGGCGGCGGCGGATATAGTCCCGCACGTTGTAACAGGTCGGCTCGGTTCAGACCGGCGGCGGCCACACGAATCCGCACTTGCCCCACATCACAGGCCGGGCTGGCCCGCTCCCCCCACTCCACGCGCCCTTCGACGCCTTGCAATGCCTTCACGGTGCCTCCATAGTGAGCTTGGACCTGGCCCGGCGACCTGCTGGGCCTTCGCGTTGCGCCAATGGAACCCGGCGCCCTCAAATACGGCCTAATATGCGTTATCACCTGTCCCGACGTCGAATCAGCATGAAGCGCTCCCTGATCAGTTCTGCCCTTGCCTTGGCCCTCAGCGTCAGCGTCCTGCCGTTGCATGCCGCCCCTACCGCCCCGAACAGTTGGGACTCCATTCAGCCCGACCGTGAACAGGTGATCGCCAGCCTCAATGTAGTGGAGCTGCTCAAGCGTCATCACTACAACAAGCCGCCGCTCAACGACGAGCGCTCGGTGAAGATCTACGAGGGCTACCTCAAGCTGCTCGACCCGGCACGGATGTATTTCACCGCCGGCGATATCGCCGAGTTCGACAAATGGCGCACGCGTTTCGACGACCTGCTGAAAAGCGGCGACCTGGAGCCGGGCTTCATCATCTACAAACGTCATCTGGACCGACTCAAGGAGCGCCTGGACTTCGCCCTGGCGCTGCTGGACAAGGGCGTCGACAAGATCGACTTCAATGTCGACGAAAGCCTGGAGATCGATCGCGAGAAGGCGCCCTGGGCCAAGGACCGCGCCGCCCTCGACGACCTCTGGCGCAAGCGCGTGAAAGATGAAGTGCTGCGCCTGAAGATCGCCAAGAAGGAACCCAAGGCCATCCAGGAGTTGCTGGTCAAACGCTACAAGAACCAGCTCTCCCGCCTCGAGCAGACCCGTGGCGAGGATGTGTTCCAGGCCTACATCAATGCCTTTGCCCAGACATACGACCCGCACACCCAGTACCTCTCCCCGGACAACGCGGAGAACTTCGACATCAACATGAGCCTGTCCCTCGAGGGCATCGGCGCCGTGCTGCAAAGCGACAACGAGTACGTGAAGGTGGTGCGCCTGGTCCCGGCGGGTCCGGCCGAGAAGAGCAAGCAGGTAGCACCGGCGGACAAGATCGTCGGCGTCGCGCAGGGCAATGGCGAAATGGTCGACGTGATCGGCTGGCGCCTGGACGAAGTGGTCAAGCTGATCCGTGGCCCGAAAGGCTCTGTGGTTCGCCTGGAAGTGATCCCGGCCAGCAACGCGCCAAACGACCAGACCAGCAAGATCGTCGCCATCACCCGCGAAGCGGTGAAGCTCGAAGAACAGGCTGCGAAGAAATCCGTACTCAACCTCGAGCATGAAGGCAGCAAGTTCAAGCTCGGCGTGATCGAGGTACCGGCCTTCTACCTGGACTTCAAGGCGTTCCGCGCTGGCGACCCCGAGTACAAGAGCACCACCCGCGACGTGAAGAAACTCCTCGGCGAATTGCAGAAGGAAAAAGTCGACGGCGTGGTCATCGACCTGCGCAACAACGGCGGCGGCTCCTTGCAGGAAGCCACCGAGCTGACCGGCCTGTTCATCGACCAGGGCCCGACCGTATTGGTGCGAAATAGCGACGGCCGCGTCGACGTGCTGGCCGACGAGAACACCGGCGCCTACTACACCGGCCCGATGGCCGTACTGGTCAACCGCCTGTCCGCGTCGGCTTCGGAGATTTTCGCCGGCGCCATGCAGGACTATCACCGCGCGTTGATCATCGGTGGCCAGACCTTCGGAAAAGGCACCGTGCAGACCATCCAGCCGTTGAACCACGGCGAGCTGAAGCTGACCCTGGCCAAGTTCTACCGCGTCTCCGGCCAGAGCACCCAGCACCAGGGCGTGCTGCCGGACATCGAGTACCCCTCGGTTGTGGATACCAAGCAGATCGGTGAAAGCGCCCTGCCAGAGGCCATGCCCTGGGACAGCATCCGTCCGGCCATCAAGCCTGAACTGGACCCGTTCAAGCCGTTCCTGGCTGAGCTGAAGTCTCGCCACGATGCGCGCACCGCGCAGGATCCGGACTTCGTCTACAGCCGTGAGCGCCTGGCGCTGGCCCAGAAACTGCTGAAGGAGACTGAGGTCAGCCTCAATGAGACCAAGCGTCGCGCCCAGCAGTCCGACATTGAAGCCAAGCAGTTGGCGATGGAAAACACCCGTCGCAAGGCCAAGGGCGAGGAACTCTTGAAGGAACTCAAGCCGGAAGACGAAGACGCCGCACCGGTAGAAGAGGAAAAGACCAAGCCGGAAGACGACGCCTACCTGACTGAAACCGGGCAGATCCTGCTGGACTATCTGGGTCTGAACGCAGCTGTGGCGAAACATTGAAATGATGTCATAACGCCGTCACACAACTGTCGTGAAATCCGGGGGCCGCAATTGCGGCCCCTTTCTTTTTCACGAGTAACAGCATGACCGTCACCGAGCAGTTGAGCGCACTGGGCCTGATCCTCGCTCACGGCGACTTGCACAGCCTGTTTCAGCCGATTCTGTCGCTGTCGGAGCGACGCATCCTCGGCTACGAGGCGCTGACCCGCGGCCCCTCCAACAGCCCTTTGCACTCCCCCATGACCCTGTTCGCGGTGGCGCGCCACGCCGGACGTCTGAGCGAACTTGAAATGGCCTGCCGCAAGACTGCGTGCCACCGCTTCAAGGACCTCAAGCTCGATGGCCTGCTGTTCCTCAACGTGTCTCCGGAGTCCCTGCTGGACCCGGCGCACCAGCCAGGCCGCACCTTGAAGATGCTGCAAGCCTTCGGTATCCCTCCGAGCCAGGTGGTGATCGAACTGACGGAGCAAACTCCGACCGAAGACTTCAACCTGCTCGATACCGCCCTGCACCATTACCGCGCCATGGGCTTCTCCATCGCCCTCGACGATCTGGGTGCAGGCTATTCCAGCCTCCGCCTCTGGTCCGAACTGCGCCCGGACTATGTGAAGATCGACCGCCACTTCATCGACGGTATCCACCAGGACGCGGTGAAGCGAGAGTTCGTCGAGTCTATCCTGAAGATGGCAAAAGCCTCGCGGGCCCAGGTCATCGCCGAAGGTATCGAACTGCCGGAAGAGCTCGCGGTGCTTGCGGAAATGGGGGTCGACCTGGTCCAGGGCTACCTGCTTGGACGCCCCCAGGAACGTCCCTCGCGAGACGCCCGCGCGTTGTTGCCGACAATGGAATCGCTCAGCAGCATGAACGAGGAGAACCGCGACCTCTGCGCACTACTCAACGAACAGCTGGCGGTACATGAGGACACGCCCATCCACGAGGTGCTGGAAACGTTCCGGGCCCAGGCCAACCTCAACTCGCTGGCTGTGCTGGACGCCCATCAGCGCCCGGTTGGCATCGTGCATCGTCATCTGCTCTCCGAAGCCCTGCTGCGTCCTTTCGCTACTGACCTGTTCACCCGGAAATCGGTGAATCGACTGATGAGCGCAGACTTCCTCGCCGTGGAGATGGGGCAGTCGCTGCAACAGGTCAGCCGCCTTATCACCAGCCGTGCGCGGCAACGTATCGAAGAGGACTTCATCATCATTCTCGACGGTCGCTACCGGGGCCTCGGACGGGTGATCGACGTGCTCAAGCTGATTACCGAACTGAAGATCCAGCAAGCCCGCCATGCCAATCCACTGACCCTGCTACCGGGCAACGTGCCCATCCAGCAATGCCTGACACGCCTGCTGCAACAACGCCGTCAGGCGGTGGTTTGCTACGTAGACATCGACAGCTTCAAGCCCTTCAACGACCTCTATGGCTACGCCAAGGGCGACGAGGTGCTGCTGTGCCTGGCCCAGTGCCTGAGCGAGCGCGTGGACCCGGCACGGGACTTCGTCGGTCATATCGGCGGTGACGATTTCATGCTGGTACTGGGATCGGACGATTGGCGCATGCGGCTCAACCATCTGCTGGAAGACTTCCAGGGTCAGTGTCGGCGCTTCTACCGCAACGATCATTTGGAGGCGGGCTGCTTCGTTGCCCACAATCGCCACGGCCAGCGCGAGGAGTATCCGCTGCTGTCGCTGTCCATCGGTGTAGTAACACTCAAGGCCGAAGACTGCGTGCGGCTTGATGCCTCGCAACTGGCGGGGCTCGCCTCGGAGGCCAAACGCCACGCCAAGACAATGCCAGGCTACAGCTTGCACATCATCGAAGCGGTTTCATCAGGGGCGGAGTCAATCCCCCAATGAGTCAGAGACCGAGCTCACCTGCGCGCTGCTCAGCGCGCCTGGCCGAATCGCCATCGGGCTCCAGGCCCGGGCCGCCGTCGCGGTAAAGGTCGACCAGCTTTCGCGCCGCCAGTGGATGACCGGCATCGGCCGCCAGCTTCCACCAGCGTGCAGCTTCCGCGGCATCCGGAGCCTGGCGGGCATCGCCGGCCAGACTCAGCACACCGAGCTGATAGGCGGACTTGCCATCTCCGGCCTGAGCTGCCAGACGGAGCAGGCGAATACCCTCTTCCCGCGCGCCGAAGCCATGTCCCCGGTGCAGCAGGAGATGGCCGTAAAAGCTCTGTGCAGGAACATCGCCCAAAGCAGCCATGCGCGCGAACTGGCCTTGCATCCACTGCCAGGCACGCGGATGGGCCACCAGCTTGGGGAAGCGCATGAGCCGGCGTGCCACCAGGTAGCCGAGCCGAGCCCGCAGCTTCCAGAGCATCACTGCTCCTCGGGGTAGGTGAACTCGAACACCCGTGCCACTTCAGCCGCATGCCAGGACGCGGCAGCGGTGCCATCCGGTGGACCGGCGAAGCGGCCAAGGCGTTCCACACACTCGAAGAAGCCGGTACGCGGCAGGCGGCTGGCGCCCTGGCTGATCACCAGGGAGCTACGCAACGGGCGCTCGGCGCGTGCATCGAGGGCGGCCAGGTGTTCGAGGGCCGCGGTGAGAGTCTGCATCGCCGGGGACGGCAATTGCAGGCGCTCGATCAACGCGCGGTAGGTCAGCAGGTGACGCTGGCGGCGAGCATCTTCCAGTTCATCCAACAAGGCTTGCCAGTGCTGGCGGCTGATTCGCAGACTCAAGATCCGGACTCCCAGCCGGATACGCCGAGGACACGCGCCAGACTACGCTTAATGGCTTCGTCGGGCTCGCGTTCGCCGCTTTCGATCAGCCCGAGGTAGTGAGGGCTGATCCCCACGGTGCGGGCCAATTGCTCCAGACTCTGGCCTTGCGCTTCGCGCAGCGACTTCAGTTGTCCGAGCGCAACCTTGGCTTGTTCGGTGGCCGACTCCGTAGTGGCCTGGCCGGCGGCGCGCAGCAGCGCCTGGTATTCGGACCAGGGCAGTACCGCGTACTCCGCCTGGCCGTCACGCATGATCACTTGCACACTCATTGAAGCTCCCCGTGGAACGCAGTGCCGACTGCTTCAGCACCTCCATGCAGGCGGCCATATTATCAGGCCGAGGGCCCGCAGAGGGTGAACTATACTGCGTCCACCTGGCGGGGGAAGGCTCGTGACGCGGCATTTTCTTATAGTTCTCTGGATACTTGTCAGCCTCTGGCCCGGACTATCACTGGGCGAGGAGTTGCGCTGGGGTTTTGGCCCGGCCGATGGCATGCCCTACGCACAGGTAAGCGACCATGCCCTGCTCGGCGGTTTCATCCGTCATCTGGGCGAACGCATCGCCAAAGACCTGTCCATAAAAGTCAGCTTCATCGAAACGCCGAACAAGCGCATCGAGGAATCCCTGAAGAACGGGCGCATCCACCTGATCTGCAATTCGAATCCGGAATGGATGGTGGACGCAGCTGCGTATCACTGGTCGCCATCGCTGTTCGAAGAGGAAGACGCCCTCCTTCAGCATCGTGATAGCCCGCGCATCGCCAGCCTTGCCGACCTCAAGGGCAAGGTACTGGGTACCAGCCTGGGCTTCGCCTACAGCATGCCGCTGATGGAAGCCTTCGCGAACAACGACGTGGAACGCAAGGACGTGCGCGATCTCGACACCCGCCTGAACTTGCTAAGCCACAAGCGACTGGACGCCATCATCGATATGCGCCGCGCCCTTGCCTATGAACTGGCCGTGCGACCCGACGCCCCGCTGGTATTCAGTCCCTGGGTAGTGGAACGCTACCGGCTGCACTGCGCCTATGGCCGTCAGCTGCCGATACCGGCCGAACAACTGGACGCCGCCCTGCAACGCCTGAGGGACAGTGGTGAAATCGAATCATTGCTACAGGGCGAGCAACAGCGCGCGGGACTTCAGGATCGCTGAGAATCCGGCGCCGGCAACTGTTCCAGGGCTGCTCGTACAGCCGGCGTCTGTCCATCGCGCCACGCACGGAAGGCATCCAGTTCGCCACCCCAGGTTTTCAGGACCCACGCCAGCACCGCCAGATCGTCGACAAAGCCCATGCCTACCAGCCAATCCGGCAGCGCATCGAGCGGCGTGACGAAGTAAATCAAGGCTCCCACCACGGCGAGAAACGCCTTGGGGTTGATCTGCCGGTACTCACCGCGCAGCCAGGCATTGGCGAGGGACAGTAACAGTCGCAGGTCATCCTTCACCGCACCAAGCCGGCCGCTCTGACTCGAGCTCTTGCGCGATACCGCCAGCAGCAGTGACGGCAATCGCCCACCGGCGAGGAAACGCTGCGCCAGGGTCAGGTAACGCTGGAAATTCCAGGGTGCTTTCACGGCTACTCCTCGGCAGAAGCCTGGCCTAGAGGGCTTGGCGCGGTTATCCACGAAATCTGTGGATAACCTTGTTAACAGTTTTCCACATTACAGGGAAAAGGCCCATGTCATGCGGCTCCGCGACAGATCGGGCAAATTTTGCCCACTACCAAAAGGCCAGGAAAATCAATCATTTGACCAGACGGTCTGCAATGCGACTGCAAGTCGCACCGAGCACAATCGTGGTTACCCGGTCATGTGCATAACCGTAACACCTTTTCGACGCTCTACTCCCGATGTGACTGAAAAGTCGACTTCAGGCTCAGATGAGACTGGCGCTGGAAACGAAAACGCCCCGTCGAGACGGGGCGTTCACGCGAAGGCAACTGCCGCTTATTGCTTGTCGGCGGCCGCCGGATCCTTGATGCCGAGCAGTTCCAGGTCGAACACCAGAACCGAGTTGGCCGGAATGGCCGGGCTCGGGCTCTGCTCGCCATAGGCCAGCTCGCTGGGGATGAAGAGTTTGACCTTCTCACCCACGTGCATCAGTTGCAGACCTTCGACCCAACCCGGGATCACGCCATTGACCGGCAGGTCGATGGGGCTGCCACGCTGGACGGAGCTGTCGAAGACGGTACCGTCAGTCAGCTTGCCTTCGTAGTGAACGGTCACCACGTCAGTCGCCTTGGGCTGGGCACCCTCGGCCTTCTTGACGATCTCGTACTGCAGGCCGGAAGCGGTGGTCACAACACCTTCGCGCTTGCCGTTGTCTTCGAGGAATTTCTTGCCGGCTTTTGCGTTCTCGGCATTCAGCGCGGTCATGCGCTCTTCGGCACGCTTCTGCAGGAAGGCGAAGGCTTCAACCAGCTCTTCGTCCTTCAGGCGCTGCTCTTTCTTGCCGATGGCATCTTCGATGCCCTGGGCGACAGCCTTGGGATCGAGGTCGTCCATACCTTCCTGGGCGAGGCTCTTGCCCATGTTCAGGCCAATACCGTAGGAGGCTTTCTGGGCCGGAGTCTTGAGTTCAACGCTGGTCTGCGAATCGCAGCCCGCGAGAACCAGGCCCACCAGGGCCACAGCGGCCGCCAACCGATGTTGTTTCATGCTGAATCCTTGTCTGTCGCCATGATGGCAATACGATGGAGCGGCGAGCTTAGCAGGCCGCCGCGAGAGGTGGCTATGGGCAATAAGAACGGAGAGTCTGCAATAAGTTCAGCAGCTTGCGCGGCATCACGTAAGCATTGACTGCAGTGTTGCCGGGGATTTTCGACAGGCAAAGAAAAAGCCCCCAGGCATTGCTACCTGAGGGCTTTTGTATGGCGCAGCGGACGGGACTCGAACCCGCGACCCCCGGCGTGACAGGCCGGTATTCTAACCGACTGAACTACCGCTGCGCGTAACCTTGAAACTGGTGGGTGATGACGGGATCGAACCGCCGACCCTCTGCTTGTAAGGCAGATGCTCTCCCGGCTGAGCTAATCACCCCAATATGCGCCCAATGAAGGGTCACACACTAAATGAAAAACCCTCAGGCATTACTACCTGAGGGCTTTCGAATATGGCGCAGCGGACGGGACTCGAACCCGCGACCCCCGGCGTGACAGGCCGGTATTCTAACCGACTGAACTACCGCTGCGCGTAACTGCGAGATTGGTGGGTGATGACGGGATCGAACCGCCGACCCTCTGCTTGTAAGGCAGATGCTCTCCCGGCTGAGCTAATCACCCTTCACTCTCGAAGTGGGGCGCATTCTAGAGAGGTATCCCGCCTCTGGCAAGTCCCTTTTGAAAAAAAATTATCAGGCCTTCCAAAGGCTTAGCTCAGGGTTGAGCCCGACGCCTCCCGATGAGAATAATGCGCGCTTTGTGTCCGGAGGTTTTCCCCTTATGTGGTTTCGCAACCTGCTTGTGTATCGCCTCACCCAGGATCTGAATATTGATGCCGAGGCGCTGGAAGCCGCGCTGGCGACCAAGCCCGCACGGCCATGTGCCAGCCAGGAGCTGACCACCTACGGTTTCGTGGCGCCGTTCGGCAAGGGCGCGGATGCACCACTGGTGCACGTTAGCGAAGGCTTCTTCCTGGTTGCCGCGCGCAAGGAAGAACGCATCCTCCCCGGCAGCGTGGTGCGTGACGCCCTGAAAGAAAAGGTCGACCAGATCGAGACCGAGCAGATGCGCAAGGTCTACAAGAAGGAACGCGACCAGCTGAAGGACGAGATCGTCCAGACTTTCCTGCCGCGCGCCTTCATCCGCAAGTCCGCTACATTCGCAGCTATCGCGCCGGCCCAGGGCCTGATCCTGGTCGATGCGTCCAGCCCGAAGCGCGCCGAAGACCTGCTTTCCACCCTGCGTGAAGCGATCGGTTCGCTGCCGGTGCGTCCGGCTTCAGTGAAGATCGCCCCCACCGCTACCCTCACCCAGTGGGTCCAGACCCAGGAAGCGGCCAGCGACTTCTACGTGCTGGACGAGTGCGAACTGCGCGACACCGACGAAGACGGCGGCGTGGTGCGCTGCAAGCGCCAGGACTTGACCAGCGACGAAATCCAGCTGCACCTGACTTCCGGCAAGTTGGTCACCCAGCTTTCCCTGGCCTGGCAAGACAAGCTGTCCTTCATCCTCGACGACAAGCTGGTGATCAAGCGCCTGCGCTTCGAGGATCTGCTGCAAGAGAAGGCCGAGCAGGATGGTGGTGATGACTCCCTGAGCCAACTCGACGCCAGCTTCACCTTGATGATGCTGACTCTGGTGGAGTTCATCCCGCAGCTCTTCGAAGCCCTGGGCGGCGAAGAGATTCCGCAGGGCGTCTGACCCCTCCGAGCGCCGGTCCCGAGCCGGCGCTTTCACAACGGAGAGAAGGAGGCGCCATGCACGCCCTCGTCACTTTCAGTCGCTTCGTCGGCAACACCTTTGCCTTCTGGATCCTGCTGTTCGCGGTACTGGCCTTCTACCAGCCCGCCTGGTTCCTGCCGGTCATCCACTGGCTGGTCCCGCTGCTCGGCCTGATCATGTTCGGCATGGGGCTGACGCTCAAGACCGAAGACTTCCGCGAGGTGTTGCGACGCCCGTTGCGGGTGCTGATCGGCGTACTGGCGCAGTTCATCATCATGCCGGGACTGGCGTGGCTGCTTTGCAAGCTGATGCAACTACCGGCAGAGATCGCCGTCGGCGTCATCCTGGTGGGCTGCTGCCCAGGCGGCACCGCCTCTAACGTGATCACCTGGTTCGCCCGTGGCGATGTCGCCCTGTCGGTAGCCATTACCGCTGCGACTACGCTACTCGCCCCGCTGGTAACGCCGGCGCTGATCTGGCTGCTGGCCACGGAGTGGCTGCCGGTCCAGTTCGGCGCCCTGTTCACGTCCATCCTGCAGGTGGTGGTCCTGCCCATTGCGCTCGGACTGGTCGCCCAACGGCTGCTGGGAGAACGCGTCCGCCTGGCGGTCGACGTGCTGCCGCTGGTATCGGTGGTGTGCATCGTCGCGCTCGTCGCCTCGATCGTAGCCGCCAGCCAGGCGAAGATCGCCGAATCCGGCCTGCTGATCATGGCCGTAGTGGTCCTGCACAATGGGCTCGGTCTGGCCCTGGGGTACTTGGCGGGCCGCCTCTGTGGCCTGCCGCTGGCCCAGCGCAAGACGCTCTCCATCGAAGTCGGAATGCAGAACTCGGGACTCGGCGCGGCCCTTGCGACCGCGCATTTCTCGCCGCTGGCCGCAGTGCCCAGCGCGCTGTTCAGCGTCTGGCACAACCTCTCAGGATCGCTGCTGGCTGCGGTGTTCCGGCGCATGGATGAGCCCCGGAAGGAACGCGAGTAACCCCATCCCACCTGGCCGGTCGGACTTGTCCAACCGGCCAGGATGTGCAAAATACTGCGCAACGTAAGGACGACCTTACCACTCTGCGAGTGATCGACGGGGACGGCCCCATTTCAATCTGTCGTCCAACTGGAGGTCACCATGTCCTGGATCATTCTCTTCTTCGCAGGCCTGTTCGAGGTGGGTTGGGCCGTCGGCCTGAAGTACACCGACGGCTTCAGCAAGCCACTACCCACGGCCCTCACCGTCATCGCCATGCTCATCAGCCTGGGCCTGCTTGGCCTGGCCATGAAAGAGTTGCCGCTGGGCACTGCCTACGCTATCTGGACGGGGGTCGGCGCGGTCGGCACTGTCATCGCCGGCGTCATCCTGTTCGGCGAATCCATGGCGCTGGTACGCCTGCTCAGCGTCGCGTTGATCATCGGCGGCCTGATCGGCCTCAAGCTCAGCCACTGACCCCTACAACGGAAAAGCCCGCCATTCGGCGGGCTTTTTCATTCAGCGGGCATCGCCTCGCAGTTCGGCCACCTGCAACTGCAGGCTCTGCCTGTCGGCCAACTCAGGCGATACCGGAGCCCCCGCCACCAGGCGTATGCGTGACCAGAAGCGCTTGAAGAGTCCTTTGGACGGATCACGGCTGAAGAAGCTGCCCCAAAGCCCCTGCAGCGCCATCGGGATTACCGGCACCGGGTTCTCCTCGAGGATACGTTCGATGCCGTTCTTGAACTCGTTCAGTTCGCCGTCGCCGGTCAGCTTGCCCTCGGGGAAGATGCATACCACCTCACCATTGCGCAGATACTCGGCGATCTTCTTGAAGGCCGCATCGTAGACCAGCAGATCCTCGTGGCGCGCCGCGATCGGCACGGTACCGGCGGTGCGGAAGATGAAGTTCAGCACCGGAAGCTGGTAGATCTTGTAGTACATGACGAAGCGCACCGGGCGCCGCACCGCGCCGCCAATCAGCAACGCATCGACGAAGGACACGTGGTTGCACACCAGCACCGCCGGCCCTTCCTCGGGAATCGCCTCAAGGCCTTTGTGTTCTACGCGATACATGGAATGGCCAAGCAGCCAGACCAGGAAGCGCATCGTGAACTCGGGGACGATCTTGAAGATGTAGCTGTTCACCGCGATGTTCATCAGCGACACCACCAGGAACAGTTCGGGGATCGACAGCCCGGCGACGCTGAGGAAAAGGATCGAGGCGATGGCCGAGACCACCATGAACAGCGCGTTGAGAATGTTGTTCGCGGCGATCACCCGCGCGCGCTCGTTCTCCGCCGTGCGCGACTGGATCAGCGCGTAGAGCGGCACGATGTAGAAACCGCCGAACAGCCCGATGCCGAGGATGTCGGCAAGGATCAGCCAGGACTGGCCATGACTGAGCAGCGCCAGCCAGTCGTGCGGCGTCGCACCTTGCGGGAACTCACCGGAATGCCACCAGAGCAACAGGCCGAACAGGGTCAGGCCAATGGAACCGAAGGGCACCAGGCCGATTTCCACCTTGCCGCCCGAGAGGCGCTCGCAAAGCATCGAGCCCAATGCAATCCCCACCGAGAACACCGTGAGGATCAGTGTCACCACGCTTTCGTCGCCGTGCAGCAGCTCCTTGGAATAGGCCGGGATCTGCGTCAGGTAGACGGCCCCGAGGAACCAGAACCAGGAGTTACCCACCAGAGAGCGCGATACCGAAGGGCGCTGACCAAGCCCCAGGCGCATGATCTGCCAGGACTGGCGGAAGATGTTCCAGTCGAGCGCGAGCCCCGGCAGCGCTGCCGCTGCGCGCGGAATGCCGCGACTGGCCAGGTAGCCGAGACTGGCAGTGAGCACGATGGCGCAGGCCACGATCGGCTCGTAGCGCTCGACGGACATCATGAGGCCGGCACTAATGGTGCCCGCGAGAATGGCCAGGAAGGTGCCCATCTCCACCAGGGCGTTGCCCCCTACCAGTTCGTCCTCACGCAGCACCTGCGGCAGGATCGAGTACTTCACCGGGCCGAACAGCGCCGAGTGGGTGCCCATGGCGAATAGCGCCAGGAACAGCAGCGGCAGACTGTCGAAGAAGAAGCCCAGGGCCCCCACCGCCATGATGGCGACCTCGGCCAGCTTGATGGCGCGGATCAGCGCGTCCTTGGCGAACTTCTCGCCGAACTGTCCGCCCAGTGCGGAAAACAGGAAGAACGGCAGGATGAACAGCAGCGCGCAGAGGTTGGTGAAAACACTCTTGTCGCCGGAAATGGCGAGTTTGTAGAGGATGGCGAGAATCAGCGACTGCTTGAAGATGTTGTCGTTGAACGCGCCGAGCAACTGAGTCACGAAGAACGGCAGGAATCGCCGTGTGCCCAGCAGGGCAAATTGCGAGTGTTGGCTCATCTTCCTTGGTACCTGGTCATTAGCAGGGATACGGCCCCGTGCGCATGAATTCGCACGTCGCTGATTGGACTGCAGGACTATGGCGGAAAGCCACATTGGCCAGAAGGTTGTTTGTGCGAATTCGCAAAAGACCGTCTGTGTAGGGGCGAATTCATTCGCCAAGGGCGGCGAGGCTGCCCCCTGCAAAGTCAAAGGGCGAACCTGCTGTCCGCTTGGCGATTAAGATCGCCCCTACATCGGCAGTTGCCCCAGCACCCAGCGCAGCAGGAAGAACAGCACCAGCCCACCAAGGATGGTCGCCAGCAGGTGGCGGCTCAGGGCAGCAATCAGGATTGCACCAAGCCCGGCCAGCAGGTAGGCGTTGTCCAGCGCCAGGTGAAAGTGCTGGCCGTCGGGCATCAGCATTCCCGGCACGACGATGGCGGTGAGCACAGCGGTCGGCACGTAGTGCAGGCCCTGGCGCACCACCGGCGGGAAACTGAGGTTCGGCCAGGCGAACAGGCTGTAGCGGATGGCGAAGGTGATGACCGCCATGCCGAAGATCAGGCTCCAGGTTTGCATGAGATACCCTCCCCCAGCAGGTCGAGGCGATAACGACGTTCCAGCACCACCCCGACGACGATGCCGCTCAAGGCAGCCGCCATCAGGCCCAGCTTGTAGGGCAGGCCATGACAGATCAGCGCCACGGCGCCGGCCACGAGCGCGGCAGCCACCTGCGGCTTGTTGCGCAGCATGGGCACGACGATGCCGATGAATGTGGCGAGCATGGCGAAATCGAGGCCCCATGCCGCCAGGTTGGGCACCGCCTGGCCAAACAGCACGCCCACCAGGGTGCAGAGCTGCCAGTTCAGGTACATGGCCAGGGCCCCGCCGAAGAAGTACCAGTGTTTGTGCGGCGAGTCGTCCTTCTCGGCATAACGATGCTGGACCACCGCGAAGGCCTCGTCCGTCAACCAGAACGCCAGAGGCATGCGCCAGCGCGTCGGCAGGTGGCGCACGTACGGCTGCAGGGTTGCGCTGTACAGGGCGTGGCGCAGGTTGACCACGAAGGTGGTCAGCAGCACCACGGCCATCCCGGCGCCCCCGCTGAGCAGGGTGATGGCGATGAACTGGGACGAGCCGGCGAACACCAGCAGCGACATGCCGATGGTCTGCCAGGCGGACAAGCCGGCGCCCGCGGCCAGGGTGCCGAAAATGATGCCGAACGGAATCGCGCCAACGATCATCGGAACGATGTCGCGGGCGCCGTGGATGAACTCAGTGATACGGGACATGTGGCCTCCTTGTCCCGAAAGGCTAGCGTCAGGCCATCAGTGCGTCTTGAACGATCTTGCGCACGCGTTGCGATATTCGCCCGGCCCAACGCCATAAGCCTGCTTGAACTGGCGGGTCAGATGGCTCTGATCGGCGAACCCCAGCTGTGCCGCCACACCGGCTGGCGCGCAACCGGCCTTGAGCAGGGCACGGGCCTGATCCAGGCGCTGCTGCTTGAGCCAGGCGTGGGGCGGCATGCCGGTGGCGCGGCGGAAGGTACGAGCGAAATGGAATGGCGAGAGCTTCACGGCAGTGGCCAGTTCCTCGAGGGACGGCGGCTCGGCCAGGCGTTCACGCAGCAGTTCCTTGGCACGCAGCACAGCCAGAGGCTCACGGCCCGGGGCGCCGGGCTCGGGCAGCCTGGAATGACGACGGAACAGCGACAACAGGGCCTCGCGCCAGGCAGTCTGCTGTTGCAGGGCACTGGCATTTGCCTCCAGCAGCCGATGCAGATGGGTGAACATCTGGACCAGGTCGGGATCGTGATGAACGCTGCCGATAAAGGCCGGCATGCCAGCCAGAGGAAGCTCGAGCTCCTCCAGGGCGCTGCGTACCAACGCGATATCCGGATAGAACACCCGGTAGCGCCAACCGTCGTCGTGTCCCTTGGAACCGGTGTGCACCTCATCCGGGTTGATCAGCGCCAGGCTGCCGGCACCGGCCAGGTGATCGACGCCGCGATAGCGATAGCGCTCGGCCCCTGCCTCCACCACGGCGATCACATAGCCGTCGTGTACATGGGGGGCGAAGCGATGTTCGATGTAGCGAGCAGACAGCAGCTCCAGGCCATCCAGATGGCCCGCCTGCCAGAAATGCGCGTCTTCCCTATGCTCGCCCAAGGTTATGCGCTGAACAGCGCCTCCAGCCGTTGCTTCACTCCCGGCCAGTCGTGGTCGGTGATGCTGTATAGCACGCTGTCGTCAAGGCGGCCGTCAGCCAGGCGACGATGGTTGCGCAGCACGCCCTCGCGCTGGGCGCCGAGCTTTTCGATGGCGCGCTGGGAGCGCAGGTTGCTGGCGGCGGTTTTCAGTTGCACCCGCACCACTTGCCACTCCTCGAATGCATGGCGCAGCATCAGATACTTGATCGAGGCATTCAGGCCACTGCCGTGCTCACCGGCGGCGAGCCAGGTCCAGCCAATCTCGGCGGCCGGCAGGTTGGGCATGAAATCGGAGAAACGCGTGGTGCCTACCAGGTTGTCACCCAGGCGAATGGCGAAGACCACCGCCCGCCCTTCCCGCTGGTCGGCCAGGGCGTGGCGATACCAGTCGGGTCGCAGGGGGCCGTTCATGTAGGCCAGGGCTTCGCGGTTGGCCTCAGCCAGGGTAACCAGCGCCGGGATGTCGGCCTCTGCCAGCGGTTCGAGGCGCAAGGCGCCGCGCTGCAGGATGACCGGTTGTGGATTGAACATCTGCGCCCTCCTCAGGCGAAAGAACCCTGCCGGATGAGAACGTCGCGCCAAGCGGAAGTGCCGTGCAGGTTCCCACGCGAGACAAACAAAACTGCGCGGGCAATGGAGCACGCTAGCAGCCCCGGTGCGGGGGCTCAATAGCGCCTGCGACCTTGGTAGCAGCGGCCTGACGAATTGCCGACTTTGGTGCGAAACTGCTGGAAGTCGAAATCTCGCGGGCATGCCCCGCCACCGCACCATCCGGAGCTGCAATGTCGCTGTCCAGCGGGCTGATCGCCACGGTCGCCTTCCTCTACATGGCCATCCTCTTCGCCATCGCCTTCTATGGCGACCGACGCAGCACACCCCTGTCGCCGCGCATGCGCGCCTGGGTCTACAGCCTGTCCCTGGCGGTGTACTGCACCAGCTGGACCTTCTTTGGCGCTGTCGGCCAGGCCGCCGGTCAGGTCTGGAACTTCCTGCCCATCTACCTGGGCCCCATCCTGCTGCTGCTGTTGGCGCCCTGGGTGGTGCAGAAGATGGTGATCATCAGCAAGCAGGAGAACATCACTTCCATCGCCGACTTCATCGCCGCGCGCTATGGCAAATCCCAGGCCCTGGCGGTAGTGGTGGCTCTGATCTGCCTGGTCAGCGTGCTGCCCTACATCGCCCTGCAGCTGAAGGGCATCGTCCTCGGGGTGAACCTGCTGATCGGCCCAAGTGCCGAATCCTCTGGCACCCGCGCCCAGGACACAGCGCTCATCGTGTCGCTGGTGCTCGCCCTGTTCACCATCCTCTTCGGCACCCGCAACCTGGACGCGACTGAACACCACCGCGGCATGGTGCTGGCGATCGCCTTCGAGTCCCTGGTCAAGTTGCTGGCCTTCCTCGCAGTGGGCGCCTACGTCACCTTCGGCCTGTTCGACGGTTTCGACGACCTGTTCACCCGTGCCCGCAGCGCTCCGCAGCTGGAGCACTACTGGTCGCAATCCATGGACTGGTCCTCGCTGCTGGTGCAGACCGGCGTCGCGATGCTCGCGATCATCTGCCTGCCCCGGCAATTCCACGTGACGGTGGTGGAGAACATCGAACCGCGTGACCTCCGCCAGGCACGCTGGGTGTTCCCCATCTACCTGGCCCTGGCGGCGCTGTTCGTGGTGCCCATCGCCCTGGCCGGGCAGATGCTGCTGCCCAGCGGTGTGATCCCGGACTCCTTCGTCATCAGCCTGCCGCTGGCCGAGGCGCACCCGGCCCTGGCGCTGCTGGCCTTCATCGGTGGTGCGTCGGCCGCCACCGGCATGGTGATCGTCGAAGCCGTGGCCCTGTCCACCATGGTTTCCAACGACATGCTGCTGCCATGGCTGCTGCGCCGGCAGAACGCCGAACGCCCGTTCGAAGTGTTCCGCCACTGGATGCTCTCGGTACGCCGGGTGAGCATCGTGGTGATCATCCTGCTGGGTTACGTCAGCTACCGCCTGCTGGGCTCCACCGCGAGCCTGGCGACCATCGGCCAGATCGCCTTTGCCTCCATCGCCCAGCTCGGCCCGGCCATGATCGGCGCGCTGTTCTGGAAGCAGGCCAACCGCCGTGGCGTGTTCGCCGGCCTCGCTGCCGGCGCTGCCCTCTGGGCCTACACCCTGGTATTGCCGGTGATGGCTCGCGGCCTCGGCTGGCCGCTGGAAAACTTCCCCGGCCTCTCCTGGATGATGGAAAACCCCCTGAACCTGCCCATCGAACCCCTGACCCAGGGCGTGGTGATCTCGCTGGCGGGCAACTGGATCCTCTTCGCCTGGGTGTCGGTGTTCTCCCGCACCCGCGTGTCCGAGCACTGGCAGGCCAGCCGCTTCGTCGGCCAGCAGGTTTCCGCACGAGCCAGTTCCCGCACCCTGCTGGCGGTCCAGGTGGACGACCTGCTGATGCTCGCCTCGCGCTTCGTCGGTGAAGAGCGCGCGCGGCAGAGCTTCATCCGTTTCGCCTATCGCCTGGGCATCAGCTTCAACCCGGCGCAGAACGCCAACCAGGATTGGATCACCCACACCGAACGCCTGCTCGCCGGCGTACTCGGCGCCTCGTCGGCGCGGGCCGTGGTGAAGGCGGCCATCGAAGGCCGCGAGATGCAGGTGGAGGACGTTGTGCGCATCGCCGACGAGGCGTCCGAGGTGCTGCAGTTCAACCGAGCCCTGCTTCAAGGCGCCATCGAGAACATCACCCAGGGCATCAGCGTCGTCGACCAGTCGCTGCGACTGGTGGCCTGGAACCGCCGCTATCTGGAGCTGTTCGACTATCCCGAAGGCCTGATCAGCGTCGGCCGCCCCATCGCCGACATCATCCGCTACAACGCCGAACGTGGACTCTGCGGGCCCGGCGAGGTGGAATCCCATGTCGCTCGCCGCTTGTTCTGGATGCGCCAGGGCAGGCCGCACACCTCGGAGCGCCTGTTCCCCAATGGCCGGGTCATTGAACTGATCGGCAACCCCATGCCCGGTGGCGGCTTCGTCATGAGCTTCACCGACATCACCGCCTATCGCCAGGCCGAACAGGACCTCAAGGATGCCAACGAAGGGCTGGAACGACGGGTCACCGAACGGACGCTGGAACTCTCCCAACTCAACCACGCGCTGATCGAGGCCAAAGGCACGGCGGAAGCGGCCAACCAGTCCAAGACCCGCTTCCTCGCCGCCGTCAGTCACGACCTGATGCAACCGCTCAACGCCGCGCGACTGTTCTCCGCCGCCCTTGGCCACCAGCAGGAGGTCCTGCCCCGCGAGGCCCGCGAACTGGTCAACCACCTGGACAGCTCGCTGCGCTCGGCCGAGGACCTGATCACCGACCTGCTGGACATCTCGCGCCTGGAGAGCGGCCGAGTCACTCCCGACCGTACCGCTTTCCCGCTGGCTTCGCTGTTCGACACCCTCGGCGCCGAGTTCAAGGTGCTGGCCCAGGAGCAGCACATGGACTTCCGCCTGCGCGGCAGCAAGCTGCGCGTGGAAAGCGACATGAAACTGCTGCGCCGAATCCTGCAGAACTTCCTGACCAACGCCTTCCGCTACGCCAAGGGACGCGTCCTGCTGGGTGCCCGGCGCGACGGCGACAATCTGCGCCTGGAGGTCTGGGACCGTGGCCCCGGTATCCCGGAAGACAAGCGCAAGGTGATATTCGAGGAGTTCAAGCGCCTGGACAGCCATCAGACCCGCGCCGAGAAAGGCCTGGGGCTGGGCCTCGCCATCGCCGACGGCCTCTGCCGCGTGCTCGACCACAAGCTGGAAGTGCGCTCCTGGCCGGGCAAGGGCAGCGTGTTCAGCGTCACCGTGCCGCTGGCGCGCGTTCAGCAACCCTCGCCTGTGGTGCAGAAACTGGCCGAAGCCAACGGCCAGACGCTCAACGGCACCCAGGTACTGTGCATCGACAACGAGGACAGCATCCTCACTGGCATGCACAGCCTGCTGTCACGCTGGGGCTGCCAGGTGTGGACGGCGCGCAACCGCCTGGAATGCGAACACCTGCTGGCCGAGGAAGTGCGGCCGCAACTGGCGCTGGTGGACTACCACCTCGATGAAGGCGAGACCGGCACCGAACTCATGGCCTGGTTGCGGACCCGCCTGGGTGAACCGTTGCCCGGCGTGGTGATCAGCGCCGACGGCCGCGCCGAGCTGGTGGCCGAAGTCCACGCCGCCGGCCTGGACTATCTGGCCAAGCCGGTGAAGCCGGCCGCGCTACGGGCACTGATCAGCCGGCACGTGAACCTGCGCTGAAGGCGATCTCCGTTCGTGGGAGCGAATAGATTCGCGATGAGCCGGACGGCAGATCAGTCTTCCTCGTCCTCACGCACCAGCACACAGTGCATGCCTTCTTCGTCTTCGTTGCAGTCGTAGAGGTAGAACATCTGTACCTCGCCGGAAGCGGCGACCACCGCGACGAAGTCACCGGCATCGGCGAGGAAGAAATCACGCGTCGACGGATCGGCCTGGCATTCGATCAGCGCCGTGACGAACGAGGCGGGATCGATGTCGCCGAAGTAATCCTCGCGGTCCTGCGCGCTCCATTCAGCCGGAGCCTTGAATGCACCGGTAAAGAGAATGCGCGCATCGCCCAGGTCTTCTTCTTCCGCGTCCAGGTCGTTCTCGTCGGGACGATAGAGTGAGCAATCCAGGGCATCGGCATGACCCAGCACGGCCTCGCGGGCAGCCAGGCGCTTTTCCGGATCGAGTCCGGCGGCCAGGCAAATCTGGGCCCAGCTGTCTTGTTCGCGTGGGGACACGGGAGAGTTCCTTCTTGGTTGGGGCTGAAAAAAGGAGTCTAGTGTCAGGCACACGGAGGCGACGGGCAATTGCGGATTGGGAGCCGAGCGCCCGCCTGTGCTTAGATGAGTTCAGTACCTCCAGGCCAGCCCCCCATGATCCCCGCCGACATCCAGCTCCAGTTGCAGGACATCTTCCACGCCCACGGCATGGCCGACCCGGCGCTGCAGGAGTGCCTGTTGCAGGTGCTCAAGCTGCGCGACTACGACCATGATCAACCGATCATCCGCGCAGGCGAGCGTCCCACCCACTTCTACGTGATCCTCTCCGGCGTGGCGCGCTACTACTACCTGTCCCCGGAAGGCCGCCAATGGAACAAGACCTTCTTCCGCGAAGGCCAGTTGATTGGCTCTCTCAGCGCCCACCTCAAGCAGCAACCCTGCACTTACAGCATTGCCGCGGTGGAAAGGTGCCGGCTGGCGAGCCTGCCCCTGGCGATACTCGACCAGTACGGCAAGCGCTTCCCGCAGCTGCAGCAGATGCAAGACCTGGTAACCCGGCAGATCATGCTGCGCAACGAGGACCGCGAGGCACTGCTGCTCACTCGCAATGGCGAGCAGCGCTACCAGTGGCTGCTGGATAACGAGCCCTGGCTGCTGGACCGGGTGCCGCAGTACCAGTTGGCCAGCTACCTGGGGATGGACCCGGTGTCCTTCTCACGGGTCAAGCGCAAACGGGCGGGCTGAGCGACTCGCGCACTCGCAGTCCCAGCGCTTCGGCCCGCTGAACGCAGAACTCACGCTGCCCAGCAGGTACATCCGCCAGACTTATCCACAGGCTGCCATCGGCGCCCTGGGTTACCTCGCAACCCAGGGTCGGGCAGGCGCTGCCAACCCGATCGCGATAAACGCTGGCTGCCGCCAGCTCCCGCAGCTTCTGCTTGTAGATCTTCCCCACCACCGTCACCGGCAGGGCATCCACCAGGAATATCCGTTTCGGGCAGGCCGGACGTTCAGCGATGTGCTCGAAGGCGAACCGCTGCAGTTCGTCGAGGCTGGCCGCCTGACCCTGGCGCAGCTGCACGAACACCACCGGCAGCTCGCCGGCGTACTCGTCGGGCATGCCCACGGCAGCAGCCATGGAGACTGCCGGGTGGCTTTCCAGGCAGTTCTCGATCAGCGCCGGATCGATATTGTGGCCGCTGCGGATGATCAGGTCCTTGGCACGCCCGGTGATGAACAGATTGCCGTTTTCGTCCAGGTGCCCCAGATCGCCACTGCGCAACCAGCCTCCCTCCAGTGGCGACCGGTCCTGCCCCAGGTAGCCGGGAAAAACCGTGGGGCCGCGCACGCAGATTTCCCCGCCGTCGATCCGCACTTCGATTGGCGCCGCCACATGCCCGGCACTGCCCGGAATCGCCGGACGACTCAGATTGGGCAACGCGATCACGCCGCTGCATTCCGTCATGCCGTAGGCCTGGTACAGCTCCAGCCCTGTCTGTGCCTTCACCTTCTCGCACAGGGCCGCCGGTACCGGTGCGCCGCCGGAAAGCATGAAACGCAGACTGCTGATGTCGTGCCCGTCGATCGGGACTTCCAGCATTGCCGCCACCGAGGTGGGAATGCCGCCACTGAGGGTGATGCCGTAATGCTCCACCAGACGCCAGTGTTGGCGGATCACCTCCGGATTGCGGAAGCCGCCCAGTGTCGGCAGCAACACGCGCAACCCGCTGGCCAGGCCGCCCAGGCTATTCACGAGGGCACCGGCTACGTGGAAGATCGGCAAACCGTTCAGCGCCACATCCTCAGGGCCGGCCTCCATGCAGGCGCGATAGGCGCAAGCGGCGGCTACCTGGTTCGCATGGGTCTGCCGGGCGAGCTTGGGCACCCCCGTGGTACCGCCGGTATGGAAGTAGGCGGCAATGTCGTCTGGCCGAGGCAGCAGTGCCGGCTCCAATGCCGCGCCGGAGTAGCGTTCGAGCAACTGGTCGTAGAAAAACTCGCCGCCCTGTACCAGTACCGACACGCACCTGGGTAGCTTCGACAAGCGCAACGAAGCGCCCAGCGCCTTTTGCCACAGGTCCGAGCCCGGCACCGGACCGAGCGCCACCAACAGATCCGTGCCGGCCTTGTCCATCAGGCTGGCCAGGGCTTCTTCGCTCAGCAGCGGGTTGATCGGGTTGGCGATGCCGACGCTGGCGGCGGCCCACAGCAGGCACTGGCTCTGCGGTATGTTCGGCAGCAGCAGCGTGATCACCGGCCTGCGCGTGCCGGCCAGGTCCAGCAGCATCCGCGCGCTGCGATTGAGCTGGTCAAAGAATGCCCAATAGCTCAGGTCCTGCTCGCCCATCTCCTCCCCGAGGTTGTGGATAAAGGTCAGCGCCATTCGTTCCGGGTGAGCGGCCGCCGAGGCCTGCAATAGTTCGTAGACAGTGGTGGGAATCTGGCTGGACATGGCGGCCTCCTGGACCTGCGCGTTGTTGTGCGCCGATTCTTGGGGGCCGCCGCAAAGGCGGCATTAACAAATGTTAAGAAGGCTGGCGAGGCTTGTAACCCTCGGCCAGCGCCTACCTGACGACATCGTTTCGCCGTCCCTGTCTCCCGGCCAAAGGCAAAGGTTTCATGCGTGCCGCGACAGGAGAACCCGCCATGAAATCACTCCAGTACCTCGCCCTGGTGGTCTTGCTGCCTGCCTGAGCGCCCATGCCAAAGTCGCCAGCGAAAAGAACATGACCCTCAAGATCGCCAGCGACATCGCCAATGCCGCGGTGCAGGCCTGCACCGCCAAGGGCTACAACGTCACGGCCGCAGTGATGGACCTCGCCGGCAGTGTGCGCACCATCCTCCGCACGGACAAGGCGGGCCCGCACACCCTCGACTCTGCCCGGCGTAAGGCCTACACCGCCGCCTCGACCAAGCGCAGCACCACCGAAATGCTTGAGAACGTGCAGAAGAGTCCTGCGGCCCAGTACTTGCCGATGATCGACGGATTCCTGGTAGTGAGCGGCGGCGTACCGGTGAAAGTGGGCGATGAGGTGATCGGTGCCGTGGGCGTGGGCGGCGCGCCTGGCGGGCACCTGGATTAACAGTGCGCCAACGCAGGCCTGGAAGTGGTTAAGGATCAGCTCAAGTAGTACCGGACGTCAGAACCGCGCCAACTGCATCTCCTTCAGCCGGCTCAGGGTGCGGCGGAAGGGGAACTCCAGATAGCCCTCGGTGTAGAGGCGGTCCATGGCCACGGCCGCCTCGAGGTAAAGCGGCACCCGGCGGTCGTAGCACTCGTCCACCAGCGCGATGAAACGGCGCACGCCGTCGTCATGCACCGACAACTGCGGCAATTCGCGGTCGCCGGCGTCGACCCGTTCCGCACCATCTTCGGTACCCCGGGCGATACGCCCTTCGCGACGAGACGCACTCAAGTTGGGCACATCCCCCAGCAGAATCACCGGGAAGCGGTCACACAGGGCGATGAAATCCAGGGCCGCCAGCGGTTGCTGGCAAAGGTCTTCATAGCGGAACCAGACCGCCGCCGCGCATTGGCGCACCACCGGTATCGGGCGATGGCCGAGCTCCACCGGCTGGTTGGAACTGCCCTGCCCCGCTGCGAGCCGTTCGAAGACTTCGGCGAGGAAACCGGGCTTGCCCGGCTCGGCCACCCAGTAGCGCTGATGGGCCGTACCCGGGTGCAGGCGATGATCCTCACCGCCGTCCACTGCCACCACCTGCATGTGCCGCTCGATGGCGTCGATGGCCGGCACGAAACGCTCGCGGTTGAAGCCATCGGCGTAGAGTTGCTGCGGAGGCTGATTGGAGGTGGCGACCATGGCTACGCCTTCATCGAACATCGCCCGCAACAAGCGGCCAAGCAGCATCGCGTCGCCGATGTCATTGACGAACAGCTCGTCGAAGCACAGCACCCGCACCTCTTGCGCCAACTCACGGGCCAGCGCTTGCAGCGGGTCCGGCGTGCCGGTGAGCTGGAACAGCCGCTGATGGACCCAGCGCATGAAGTGATGGAAATGCTGACGCCGTGCCGGGACCCTGAGGCTCTGGTGGAAGCGGTCCATCAGCCAGGTCTTGCCGCGCCCTACCGGCCCCCAGAGATAGACGCCTGTTACCTCGCCGGCGTGGTGCAGCGCCTCATGACAGGCCTGTAGGCAATCGACCGCGCGCCGCTGGGCCGGGTCAGGCAGGAAACCACCCTGCTCGAGGGCGTGATGGTAGGCGGCGAGTGGGGAATCGAAGGTCATGGCGCGGCATTGTGGAGGTTGCAGACGCCTTCGGGAAGGTTCGTAGGTTGGCGCAGAGCGCAGCGAAGCCCAACGCATTCTGCCTCGGATACTTCCGCGTGGCGGGAAAACCCTCACCCTGCCCCCCTCTCCCGGAGGGAGAGGGGGGCAGAACACTCAGAACTGCTCGAGCGCCAGCAGGTCCGCCAGGGGCTGGCGGCGGCGAATCAGGCGGGCTTCCTCGCCATCCACCAGCACCTCCGGCAGCAGCGGCCGGCTGTTGTAGTTGGATGACATCGACGCGCCATAGGCGCCGGTGTCGTGGATCAGCAGCAGGTCGCCAACCTGGGCCGCCGGCAGGGCGCGCGGCGCCACCAGGCCACCGTCGTGCTGGGTGAAGACGTCGCCGGATTCGCACAGCGGGCCGGCGACCACCGTCTGGCGCTGCGGGGCGGTAACCGGGTTGCCGGCATCATCCAGCAGGCTCATGTCGTGGAAGCTGCCGTACATGGACGGGCGCATCAGGTCGTTGAAGCCGGCATCCACCAGGATGAAGTGGTTGCTGCCCACATCCTTCACCGCGCGCACTTCGCTGAGCAGACAGCCGGACTCGGCTACCAGGAAGCGACCCGGTTCCAATTCCAGGCGCACCGGATGCTTGACGATGCCTTCGATCTCGCGACGGGCCTGGTTCCACAGTTCCGCATAGCGCGGAATGTCCACCACCGGGTCGCCCTGGCGATAGGGAATGGACAGGCCGCCACCGGCGGAAATGGCTTCCAGGTCGCAACCCAGGTCACGTACCGCGCCGACCATTGCCCCGCAAACCTCTTCCAGGTGGCTGTAGTCCACACCGGAGCCGATGTGCATGTGCAGGCCCACCAGAACCAGACCGTAATCACGGATCACCGCCATCGCGGCGTCCAGCTGGCTGTGCCAGATGCCGTGTTTGCTGTTCTCGCCGCCGGTATTGGTCTTCTGGCTGTGGCCATGGCCGAAGCCGGGGTTGATGCGCAGCCACACGCGATGGCCGGGGCTTGCCTGGCCGAGCTGGGTGAGCATGTCGATTGAGCCGACGTTGACCTCGATACCCAGTTCAACGGCGCGCTTGAGGGTGGCACGGTCAAGCAGGTCGCAGGTCAGCACCACGCCCGCCGGTTCACCCTTGGGCGAGTAGCCCGCCAGCAGAGCGCGCTCGATTTCGCCGAGGGATACCGCGTCCACCTGCACACCCTCTTCGCGCATCAGGCGCAGGATGCTCAGGTTGGAGCAGGCCTTCTGGGCGAAACGGATCACATCGAAGCCCTTGAGCTGGGCGATTCGCTCGCGGATCACAGCCGCGTCGTAGCACCACAGCGGGGTGCCGTGTTCACGGACGAGGTTGGCGAGGGTAGCGGCGGGAATGTTCGGGCGCATGGCGGCCTCCGGAATCGAGATGCCGCCATGATCGCAAGCCGTACTGATTCATAAAAATACCAATTCATCACAACTCGATTCATTATTGATATGCAAACCACTCGGTACCGCCCATGGACCTTTCCCTCCGCCATATCGAAATCTTCCGCGCCGTGATGACTGCCGGCAGCGTCACCGGCGCAGCGCGCCTGCTGTTCACCTCCCAGCCCACCGTGAGCCGCGAGCTGGCACGCTTCGAGCACCTGCTGGGCTTCCGTCTGTTCGATCGCGAAGGCGGGCGCCTGTCTCCCACTGCGCAGGGGTTGGCGCTGTTCGACGAGGTGCAGCGTGCCTACACCGGCCTGGAACGCATCGCCGGTGCGGCCCAGGCGATTCGGCGCTACGACCAGGGCCAGTTGGCCATCACCGGGCTGCCGGTGTTTGCCCAGACCCTGCTGCCAGCGTTTGCCCAGGCGCTACAGGAACGCCACCCCGGCGTCAGCCTGAGCATCGCTGCACAAGAGTCACCGCTACTGGAGGAGTCCCTGAGCGGCCAGCGCCACGACCTCGGCCTCCTGGAAACCGAACTGGTGCCGCGCGGCACCCAGGGCAGCACCCTGCTGGCAGCTGACATGGTATGCATCCTCCCCGCTGGCCACCGTCTGCTACAGAAGCCGGTGCTGGACCTGGCCGACTTCCATGACCAGCCGTTCATCAGCCTCTCGGGCCTGGACATCTATCGCCAGAGTCTGGATACGCACTTCGTCACCGCCGGTGTGCAACGCCGCCTGGTCGTTGAAACCAGCACCGCCGCCTCGGTCTGCGCCATGGTGCGCCAGGGACTGGGCCTGGCCATCGTCAACCCGCTGAGCGCCCTCGATGAAGCCGGACGGGGTCTGGAAATGCGCCGCCTCGCCGTATCGGTGCCCTTCCGTGTGCAACTCATCCGCCCCGAGTTCCGCCCTGCTTCGACCCTGGTCGACACGGCGATGCAACTCTTCCGCGAACAGGCCGAGGCGATCCAGCAACGACTGGCGCATCGCCTCATCGGCAACCCTTGATACCTCCCCGCAGCCAGCACCGGCGCGCACAATAGGCGCCCGGCGCACTCCGTGCAGAAGGCAGGACCCGAATGAAGACCCCCGGCGGCATGTTGCTCTCCGGCATCGAACTGGACCGTTCCAGCGCGGTGCCGCTCTATCGTCAGCTCTACCTGCAAGTGCGCAAGCAGATCCTCTCCGGGCGGCTGCCAGGTGGTACCCGCCTGCCCTCCACACGAACCCTGTGCAAGGAGCTGGCGCTGTCGCGCATCACATTGCTCAATGCCTTCGACCAGCTCACCGCCGAAGGCTTCCTGGCACCGCGCACCGGAGCCGGCACCTACGTAAGCGATGAATGGGAGGGCCGTGACGCCGCTGCCGACGCCCCGCGTAAACCACCGCGCCTGTCGAGCCTGAGCCAGGCGGTGCATTCCATGCGCAGCGAGCACTTTGGCGGAGTGTCCTACAACGCCTGGGCGGCGGATTGCCCGACCTCCTTCCTGCCCAGCCACCCGGCCTACGATGCCTTTCCGATGCCTGTCTGGAAGCGCCTGGTCGACCGTCACCTGCGTAAGCCGAGCAAGGCGCAACTGGGCTACGGCGAACTGAAGGGGCTGCAGCGCCTGCGCGAAGCAATAGTCGAATACGTGTTCGACGCCCGCGGCATCGACTGCAGCGTGGATCAGGTCGTGATCACCTCTGGTGCCCAGCAGGCCTTCAACCTGCTGGGCATGCTGCTGCTCAACCCCAGCGACAGCGTATGGATGGAAGACCCCGGCCACATAGCCGCGCGTATCGCCTTCCAGGCCCTGGGTTGCCAACTGGTGCCCCTGCGTATCGACGAGCAGGGACTGGACGTGCAGCAGGGACTGCGCGAATGCCCGGACGCGCGCCTGGCCTTCACCACCCCCTCTCGGCAGCACCCGCTGGGTACCACCATGAGCTATGCGCGCCGCCAGGAACTGATCGACTGGGCTGGACGCGGCCAGGGCTGGATAGTCGAAGACGACTGTGACAGCGAGTTCCGCTACGTCGGTCGCTCGCTGCCGGCGCTCTACGCCATGGACCCATGGCAGAAGGTCATCTACGTCGGCACCTTCAGCAAAGTGCTCTACCCCTCGCTGCGCCTTGGCTACGTGATTCTTCCCGAGGCGCTGGTCGAACCCTTCTGCGCCATCCGCGCGGTGATGGACCGCAGCCCCTCCACACTGCATCAGGCCACCACCGCCGACTTCATGCAGGACGGGCACTTTCTAGGCCACATCCGCCGCATGCGCAGTCTGTACCAGGCACGCCAGGCCAGCCTGGTGGAGGCACTGCAGCGCCACCTGGGTGGGTTCCTCAGGGTGGACCCGGTAGAAGCCGGCCTGCACCTGATCGGCTGGCTGGACGAATCGGTGGACGACGACGCCCTGGCACGGGGGCTGGCCGATCACCAGGTCTACACCTACGCCCTGCGCGACTACTGCATCCGCCGATACCTGCCACCGGGACTGCTGCTGGGTTTCGCCGCCACCCCGGAGGAGCAGGCGGAGCAGCGCGTCCGTGAGTTCGCCAGCGCCTTGCGCGCCCTCGGGATGAAGGTTTGAGCATCGCCACACGGGCTACCAAAGTGGTCATAACAACAAAAGGAAAATGGCTATAGGGATAGCACCATTCCGGAGCGATAAAGGCATCGCCGGCCACCCCGGCGTCGCTATCAGGAATGACAATAATGAATGCTATCCAAGCCCGATTCGCCGCCCTGCTGAGCCATAACGCAGGGGCTGGTTCCGAGCCTCCGCCGCTCACCCCCGACCTCGCCCGCCGTCTGCTGCAGCGCCTCGACAGCCTGCGCCTGTTCGCCCACGGCTATCCCCTGCTGACCAACCTTACCCAGGGCCGGGTCAGCCCCGAAGACATGCTCGACTTCGCCTATCGGCACGAACTCGATGGGCTCTCCCTGCACCTGCTGGATGGCGAACACAACAGCCTCTCGCAGATGTCGTCTGAGCGCCTCGCCGCCTTCGCCGCCAAGGCCCGCACCTTGGGTCTGGACGTCCACGTGGAGATCAGCAGCACCCTGCCTGAAGATGTCGACCAGGCCGTGGCCGTGGCCCGCGCCATCGGCAGCCGCAACATCCGTGTCTATTCCCGCTACGAGGGTCACCTTTCGCGGGTCATGGACCTTATCGAGGACGACCTGCGGCGCCTGGCACGACTGGCCGACGAACATGATCTCAACTTCGATTTCGAGCAGCACGAGGAACTCAAGAGCGACGAGATCGCCACGCTGCTGCGCCGCGTCGGACACCCGCGGCTAAATGCCCTGTTCGACTTCGGCAACATGATCAACGCGTGCGAACAGCCGTTGCCGGCACTCGCCAACCTCGCGCCCTTCATCCGCCAGGTTCACCTCAAGGGCGTACGCGTGGTGCCCGAGCAGAAAGGCTTCGGCCACTACGGTGTGCTCCAGGGCAGCGCCGAGGACCAGCTGCCCGGCGCGCGCATGCTGCTGGAACTGCTGCTGTTGGGTGAATCGGCACCGCAGGTGGTGGCCTTCATCCTGGAGCAGGAAAACCACTACATCGCCCCGGCCTTCCGTCAGACCAGCGAAGACGCCGACCCCTTCATTCCCTATCGCGAGATGAGCGAAACGCCGCTGCCGCCGGGCTACAGCCTGGAGCGAATGCTGGCCGACGAGCACCGCTGGGCCAACAACCAGGTGCGCCATGTCCGCGGCCTGCTGAACGAACTCCGCCTGCTGGCCGAGCTGACCCTGGCCGACGCCGAACGAACCTGACCGGCCGTCCCGACGGCTCCCCGTAACCCGGAAACTGTGGAGAACAACAATGACAGCACAGGCTAAAGCCAAGTGGCTCCGCTTCCTGGTCCTCGTCCTTGGCGGCGGGACCATCTACAAACTGTCCAGTCTCAAGGACGCGTTCTATATCCCGATGCAGGAGCACATGGGGCTGACCCACACCGAGATCGGCACCCTGCTCAGCGCCAACGCCATCGTCGCCACCGCCCTGTTCGTGGTAGGCGGCTTCCTCGCCGACCGTTTCGAAACCCGCAAGCTGATCCCACTCGGGCTGGTCGGCACCGGCGCCCTGGGCCTGTACCTGGCCAGCTTCCCCGGCTACAACCACCTGCTCATCGTCTTCGCGCTGCTGGCGGTGTGCGCCGACTGCCTGTTCTGGCCGTCGCTGCTGAAAGCTGTTCGCAATCTCGGTGACGACGGCGAACAGGGACGCATGTTCGGTTTCCTCGAAGGTGGCCGCGGCGTGGTCGACACCCTGGTGGCGTTCGCCGCCTTGGGCGTATTCATCGCCCTGGGCTCCGGTGCCGCCGGGCTGAAAGCGGCGATCCTGTTCTACTCCGTCATCGACATCAGCGTCGGCCTGCTCACCCTGTTCCTGTTGCGCGGCGCTCGTCAGGACAACACCGCGCGTGACCCCGTCGGTCTCGCTGGTCTGCTGGAGGCGGTGCGCGTGCCGGGCATCTGGCTGGTGAGCCTGAATGTCTTCATGGTCTACATCGTCTATTGCGGCCTGACCTACTTCATCCCCTACCTGAAGGACATGTACCAGTTGCCGGTAGCCCTGGTCGGTGCCTACGGCATCATCAACCAGTACTTCCTCAAGGTATTGGGCGGACCGGCTGGCGGCTTCCTGGCCGACAAGGGCCTGAAGAGTCCGAGCCGCTACCTGAAGTGGGCCTTCCTCGCCCTGCTGCCACTGATGGCGGTGATCCTCAGCATTCCGCGTGGCGAGAGCTTCATCTATGCCGGTATGGCCGCGACCCTGAGCTTCGCCCTGGTGGTCTTCACCATGCGCGGCGTGTTCTGGGCCCCGATGAGCGAAGTGGGTATCCCATCCCGCATCACCGGGTCCGCCTTCGGTATCGGCTGCCTGATCGGCTACGCCCCGGGGATGTTCGCCTACGTCATCTACGGTGCACTGCTCGACCACTACCCGGGCGAACAGGGCTACACCTACGTGTTCAGCCTGATGAGCGTGCTCGCGGTAATCGGCTTCCTTGTTTCCAGCCTGCTGCACCGTGCGGTGAACAAGCGTGCCACCGTCACTGCCGGCGAGGCCCTGGCCTAACGATTGCGCAAAACGAAAAAGCCAGCCTCACGGCTGGCTTTTCCATGGTCCCGCAGAACCTCAGTTCTTCACCTCCGTCTGCACCGTCGCCTCGCGAATCTGACTGTCCTTGTACTGACGGTAGTTCTTCGCCGCCGCCGGCACCGGGCCGCTCTTGCCGGTTTCCAGCCAGCGGCGCATGCGCGTGGCATCGGCCACGTGGGTGTATTTGCCGAAGGCATCCAGCAGTACCATGGCCACCGGGCGGCCATTCATCTGGGTCAGCATCACCAGGCAGTGGCCAGCCTCATCGGTAAAGCCGGTCTTGGTCACCTGGATGCTCCAGCCAGGCTTGCGGACCAGGTTGTTGGTGTTACGGAAACCCAGGCTGTAGCGCGGTTTGACGAAAGTGATGGTCTTTTCCGGGGTAGTGCTGAGCTTGCTCAGCATCGGGTACTTGCGCGCTTCCTTGAGCAGCAGCACCAGATCGTGGGCGCTGGACACGTTGTGCAGCGACAGGCCGGTGGGTTCGACATAGCGGGTGCTGCTCATACCGAGGGCACGGGCCTTGGTGTTCATCGCCTTGATGAACGCCGAATAGCCGCCCGGATAGGCCGCGGCCAGGGCAGTGGCAGCACGGTTCTCCGAAGACATCAGGGTCATCAGCAGCATGTCGTGGCGATTCACCTGGCTGCCCACACGCACCCGTGAATACACGCCCTTCATGTCCGGGTTGTCGCGGATAGTCACGGTGATGACTTCGTCCATCGGCTGCTTTGCATCCAGCACGACCATGGCAGTCATCAGCTTGGTCACCGAGGCGATGGGGGCAACCAGATTGGAATTTCGGGAATACAGAATCTTGTCGGTATTCAGGTCAAGCAGCATCACGCTGCCGGAAGCCAGGTGCAACTGTGCCGGGTCGCGAACCGGCAGAGGCGCCTCCTGGGCTTGAACTGGCGAGCCTGCAAGCACGAACAGGCAGGAACCGAGGACGAACAGCTTGGCGATCGAACTGCGAATTTTCACGATGCGTCCAGTAACGAAAATGTAGGAAATGAGAGAGATGAAAAGTAGGACCCATACCGGCGAAGTATAGGAACGGAGGCGCCAAATACTCAGCGCCTTCCGTCGTCGGGGCGCGATTTTGCGCCTTTGGTCGAATGACTGCCAGCGGGAAATGCTCGCCGAAAATCGCCGCCAGACTCAGCGAATCGAGGCTCCGCGCTCGGCCAGCAACTGACGCAGCACGGAGCGATGGCAACGTGCCTCATTTTCGCAGTAGCAGCCCACCGCAAAGTGGCTGCTGTGGGAGAGCGCTGACAGCAGGTCAAGCACCCGCGCCCCTTCCCCGCCCTCCATCTCGGCGCGGTAGCGCTTGGCGAAGCGGGCCCAGTCGGCATCGCTTTCAGCGGCCTTGCCCTCGGCCATCAACTCGGCGCTGGGCGCCAGCAGCGGCAACCAGGTGTCGTAGTAGTCGCGGCTGGCGAATTCGGCCTTGGGTACCCCCCGTGGAGGTCTGCGCACGGTGCCGATGCGCAGGCCTTCGCCGTCCGCCCGCGCGGTTCCCAGCTGAACGATGCTGATGCTCATTTCCACTCCTCCTCAGCGGTTGCTGCCAGGCAGTACGCGGAAATCCTCGCTCTCTTCCAGGGCCTGAAGCGCCTCCAGCAGTGCGGGTGGCGGAACCACCAGCTTGCGTTGCTCCAGGTCGAACCAGCCGGCCGTGGAGGTGACCCGCGCCGCCAGCGTACTGCCTCGATAGAACTCGTTGCGCAGCATCATTCGGCTGCCGTCCTCGGACAGGCCGGACAAGCGCATGCTGATGTCCATTTCGTCCAGCAGATGGAATTCGCGGAAGTACTCGATCTCGTCCTTCATGACCACCGGCCCCAGGCGCAGACGGCAAAACTCCGACATGGGGAAGCCGCGATCGGAGAAATACATCATGCGCACGTCGGCGGACTTGTCGAGGTAGGCGGTGTTGCGCATGTGAGAGTTGAAGTCCATGTCGCCCCAACCGGCGATAAGGGTCTTCCGGTACATGATGAGTCTCCGCAGCAAGGTGGGTGGAGCTCACTTTATGGCCTGTCGGGCCTCTGCAATACTGGCGCGATTGACAACTTTGGTAGCGATCTCGCCATGAAGATCACCGTCCTCGCCCTTGAAGGGGTTTTCGATACAGGTCTGGCCGCCGTCCTCGATGCACTGACCACCGCCAACGAGCTGGCCACCTTGCATGGTCTGCCCTGCCCGCAGTTCGAGGTGGCCCTGGCGGGCGTGCGGCCCCAGGTGAACAGCTCGCTGGGGTTCGGCGTTCCCGTGCGCCTGGTGACGGACTGTCCGGTACCGGAATGGGTGATCGTTCCGGCCATGGGCTACAAGATGCCCGACCCGTTGCAACAGGCCCTGGCGCGTCCAGACGTAGCCGATGCGGTCGCCGCCCTGCGCGCCTGGGCCGAAGGGGGGGCGCGCATTGCCGCTGCCTGCATCGGCACCTTCGTGCTGGCGGAAACCGGCTTGCTGGACGGCCATGAGGCCACTACCACCTGGTGGCTGACGCCGCTTTTCCGGCAACGTTATCCACAGGTGCAACTCGATGCCGGGCGAATGATCGTCAGCTCCGGGCAGTGGGTCACCGCCGGCGCCGCGCTGAGCCATCTGGACCTGACCCTCTGGCTGATTCGCCAGACCAGCCCGGAACTGGCCGCCCTGGTGGCGCGCTACCTGATCGTCGACTCACGCCCGTCGCAATCGGCCTATGCCCTCTCCGACCACTTGGCTCACGCCGACCCGCTGGTGCAGCGCTTCGATCGCTGGGTGCGCGACCGCCTGGCGGAAGGGTTCAACCTCGACGTCGCCGCTGGCGAACTGGCCACCAGCAAGCGCACCCTCGCCCGGCGCATCCACGAAGTGCTGGGCAAAACGCCCCTGGCCTATGTGCAGGACCTGCGCATCGAACGCGCCGTGCATCTGCTGAAGACCAGTGAGCACAGCGTCGACCAGGTCGCCGGACTGGTGGGCTACGCCGACGGCGTGACCCTGCGTACCCTGCTGCGCAAGCGCCTGGGCAAGGGCATTCGCGAACTTCGCGCCGGCTGACGCGATCGCTAGTCCCTGCGGACGATGCAACCTCCTGGTATCGGTGGGAGGTTCCCCTGTGCAGTCCCCATTGAAGACTCTCAGGAGAGACAACCGATGAAAATGCTGGAAGGCAAGGTCGCATTGGTGACCGGTGGTGGCCAGGGCGTCGGCCAGGGTATAGCCCTGGCACTGGCAGCCGAGGGCGCGCGCGTCGCAGTGGCAGGACGCACCATCGCCGCACTGGAGCAAACCTGCGCACAGATCGCGCAGCGCGGAGGTACGGGATTGGCGGTGACCTGCGACGTAACGGATCCCGCTGATATCGAACGCTGTGTCGCCCAGGTAGTGGACGCTTTCGGCGGCCTGAACATCCTGGTGAACAACGCGCAGATCATTCCGCTGGGCCGTATTCTGGAGGTCACAGACGAGGACTTCAGCAAGGGACTCGACTCTGGTCCGATGGCAACCGTGCGCCTGATGCGCGCCTGTTACCCGCATCTGAAGGGCGACGGCGCAGTGGTCAACCTGGCCTCTTCCGCCGCCGTCCGCTGGGATGCCTCCGGCTACGGACATTACGCCGCGACGAAAGAGGCCATTCGCGTGCTCAGCCGTGGTGCCGCCTGTGAATGGGGGCCGGATGGCATCCGCGTCAATGTCATCGCGCCGCTTGCGTTGTCGCCCGGTCTGCGCGGCTGGATGGACGCCTACCCGGATGAAGCGGCAGCGTTCGTTCACAGCATTCCCCTGGGCCGGGTCGGCGATTGCGAGAACGATATTGGCCGCACCGTGGCCTTCCTGGTCAGCGACCAGGCCCGCTACCTGACCGGTGCAACCATTCCGCTGGATGGTGGCCAGGCGCACTGGGGCTGAGCCACTGGAAGAAAAAAGGGGCGGCCTCGGCCGCCCCTTTTGCAATCCCGCTTCAAATCACCCGCGCCGGATGTTGCACACGAGGGCTGCCGAGCATCTCCCGATAGGACGGCGGTTGGCGCCCTTCGGCTTCACTGATGCCATAGCCCTGCGCCAACTCCGCCGTCACCAGGGTCTGTCCGGAGAGGCTGGAAAGCTGCGGGTCGTTCAGCAAGGCATGGATCACCTGGCCGTTGAACTCAGGGGTTTCCGCCACGGCCAGGAAGGCTTCGTACTGGTCGGCCCGTTCGGCACCGGCGATTGCGGTGCGCTCGGTTCGCTGCGGCCCGAGCCACAGGGAAACCGCGCTGACGCCCGTGCCTTCGAGATCCACCGCCATATCTGCCGCGAACTTGTCCACACCCGCCTTCTGCGCGCCATAGGCCGGGCCGTGCATATAGCAGCCGGCGCCGTAGGACGAGACGAAGGCGATCAGGCCGTGGCCGTTCTTCACCAGTAATGGCGCCGCGTGGTAGCTGGCGATGTAGGCGGAGCGCAGGCCGACATCGAGGATGTCCACCAGTTCCAGGGGCTTTTCCCAGAAAGGGCCGGGGTCGATCAGGTTCTCGTGGAGGAAAGCGGCGTTGTTCACCAGCAGGTCGAGACGACCCTGCTCCCGTTCGATACGGGCGAAGAGTGCGTGCACCTGTTCGTCATCGCGATGATCGCAGGGCACGGCGATGCCCTGGCCGCCAGCCCGGGTCACTGCTTCGGCGGTTTCCGCCAGGCTGCCGGGCAACAGCTGGCCGCGCAGGCGGCTGGCGCTTTCGGTACTGGAGCGACCGCTGAGGTAGACGGTCATACCGGCGGCGCCCAGGGCGATGGCGATGCCCTTGCCGACGCCACGGCTTGCGCCGGTGACCAGGGCGATACGGGGTTTGCTTGCAGTCATGGGATTCTCCCGAATGGGTAGGGTGCGCCATGCGCACCGGAAGCCCCGTGCGGATGTTTCGGTGTGCGCAGCACACGCTACGGGGAGTAGTGAGAATTCGTTCTTCCCTGAATCAGGAGGGCAGACCCGCGGCCTGTTTCGCGAATGAATTCGCCCCTACAGCCTCCTGCTCCGCATCGTGGATATGACTGGCGGCGAGGAAGCCGAACACCATGGCCGGGCCGATGGTGGAGCCGGCACCGGGATAAGTGCGGCCCATCATGGAAGCGGCGGTGTTGCCGATGGCATAGAGCCCGGCGATGGGGCTTCCATCCTCTCGCAGCACACGGGCGTGCACATCGGTGAGCAAGCCGCCCTTGGTGCCGATGTCGCCGGCGTCCACTTTCACGGCGTAGTAAGGCGCTTGCAGCAGCGGCGCCAGGCAGGGATTCGGTTGCACAGTTGGGTCACCGTAGTAGCGATCGAACAGCGAGTCGCCCTTGTGGAAGTCCTCATCCCGCCCGGCCTCGGCCATCGGGTTGAAGCGCTCAACTGTTCGCAACAGCCCGGCGGGATCGACGCCGATCTGCCCGGCCAGTTCCACCAGGCTATCGGCCTTGTAGAAATAGCCCTGCAAGTGCTTCGGCAAACGGCTATCCGGCATCGCGTAGCCCGGCAACAGCGCACCGCAGGGGTACTTGCGACGGAACTCGGCATCGAATACCAGCCAGCAAGGCACGCTGCGGGCGCCTTCACTGTCGTGCTCGTACATCGCATAGACGATGTCGGTGTAGGGCGCGGCTTCATTGACAAAGCGCTGCCCCGCCGCATCCACCATGATGCAGCCAGGCAGAGTGCGCTCGACGAACAGCGCACGCTGCTTCTCCTCGCCTTCGACATGGGTGGTGGGCGCCCACCAGCTGTGGTCCATCAACGCGGTGGCGGCGCCGAGTGCCTGCCCAGCACGAATGGCATCGCCGGTGTTGTACGGCGGCGTGGCGCTCCAGGCACTGCGGGAGGGTTGCGGATGATGCTGGCTGCGCATCTCCTGGTTGCGCTCGAAACCACCAGCGCCGAGCACCACACCACGACGGGCACGAATCAGCAGGTGGCGGCCATCACGGATCACTTCGGCGCCCAGCACGCGGCCGTCTTCCTCGATCAGGCGCTCGAGCCGGCAGTTGAGCCAGAGCGGTACGTCGCGGTCCAGCAGGGAACGGCGCAAGGCGGCAACCAGCGCGTTGCCAAGAGTCAGGAAACGGTCGCGCTTCGAGCGCAGTCGTCCCGGCAGGTCGCGCCAGTAGCGCCAGAGAATCTTCAAGGTCAGGCCGAACCAGCCAGGGCCGCGGCACAACAGCACCTGCGCTTCCTTCATGGTCATGGCCATGCGACCCATCATCAGGGTGCCGGGAGAAGGCTCGCGCATACGGGCGAACTCGTCCCCCAGCAGGCGTGCGTCGAAGGGTAGCGGGTCCATGGAGCGGTAGCCTGGCTTGCCGCCGGGGACTTCCGGGTAGTAGTCGGCGTAACGTGGCTGGGCCTCGAATCGCACCCGCGAATTGGCTTCGAGGTAGCGTACCACCTGATGCCCCTGTTCCACGTAGGCCTCGATGCGTCCGTCATCGATCTCGCCATGGGTCACGGCGCGGATGTAGGCGATCGCTTCTTCGGCCGAGTCTTCACCGCCGAGGGCCTCGATGCGGTGGTTGCAGGGTATCCAGATACCACCACCGGATACGGCCGAGGTGCCGCCGTAGCGGTCGCTCTTCTCCACCACCAGCACCTTCGAACCGAGGTCTCGGGCACGGAGCGCAGCGGTCATGGCGCCGGCTCCTGACCCAACCACCAGTACGTCGCAACTGTCGTCCCACTGCAGGCTGTTGGCGTTCATCGGGTTACTCCCTTGTTGTTCTGTATGCGCAATCCAGCCGGATTCTCGACAGCCCTCCTTGCAGCAACATCGTCCGTTGGGACTAGCGGTAGACACCTTGTGCCGGGCCGTTCCGCTTAGTCTTTTCGGACGATGTTGCGCCCTCTCGGTGACCACATAGTCAGCCCGCCACACTCAACTCAATCTTGGGCCTGGCGGAACGAGCTGTGCCCAGACACGCCGAGAGCGACATCATGATAAGAACAACAAAGGGGCATCCCCTTGCGCCGCTTCACTCCGCGATCCGCTTTGCCTGCCTGGGCCTTGCCCTCGGCCATGCTGGCCAGGGTCACGCTCTGGCTTTCCAGCCCAACGATGACCTGAAAATCTCCTGGGACACGACCCTCACCTACGCCCTCGCCTGGCGTACCGAGTCCCGCGATCACGCGCTGTCCAACGGTTTCCCGAACCCGAACATCGCCAACATCGACGACGGCAACAACGCTTTCGACAAGGGCAGCCTGATCACCAACCGCGCCAGCTTCCTCACCGAGGCCAACTTCAACTGGCGCAGCGATTTCGGCCTGTTCATGCGCGCCAGCGGCTTCTACGACGATGTCTACAACCGCAGCAATGACAACGGCACCGGCACCTCCAACTGCCTCGCTGGCGGCGGCTGCTCCCAGGCCAACCACTTCCCCCATGACACCATCGACCAGCACGGCAAGGACGTCCGCCTGCTCGACTCCTACCTCTACGGCGCCTGGGACATGGGCGGCCACGACCTCAACCTGCGCCTCGGCGACCAGGTGGTGAGCTGGGGCGAGAGCCTGTTCATCGCCAACGGCATTTCCTCAGCCATGAGCCCGGCCGATGGCACCAAGGTGAATACCCCTGGCGTGGAGGTGAAGGAAATCTTCCTGCCGGTCGGCCAGCTCTTCGGCCAGCTCAGCCTCACCGACAACCTCGGCCTGCAGGCCTACTACCAGTACGACTGGGACAAGACCGAGATCGATGGTGTCGGCAGCTTCTTCTCGGTCACCGACCAGATGGATAAAGGCGGTTTCACCGACGCCTTCGGCCTGACCCGCCGGATCGGCGACGACAAGCCGAGCGACAGCGGCCAGTACGGCGTGGCCATGACCTACGTCGCCGAGTCGCTGAACAACACCGAATTTGGTCTCTACTACATCCGCTTCCACGACAAGGCGCCGACCCTGGACTTCCTCACCAACTGGAACTCCGCCCAGTACCAGGTGCGCTACTTCGACAACATCGACCTCTATGGCGCCAGCTTCTCCACTGTGCTCGGCGAGACCAACGTGAGCGGTGAAGTGAGCTACCGCGATGGCCAACCGGTGCTGGTGGATACCGGCCTGACACCGCACGCGGTGCGCGCCGAGACCCTGCAGGCGCAGGTGTCGTTCATCCATTCCTTCGGTGACCAGCCCTTCGCCGACAACACCACCCTGACCGGTGAGGTTGGCTACAACGAGGTGCTCGACAACGACCGCGCGCCCAGCTTCAACGTCTTCGTACCGGACGGCTTCGGCGGCGCCGTGCCCATCACCACCAACAACACCGACGAGCTCTACAACGACAAGAAGGCCTGGGGCTACACCCTCAACCTGTCGCTTGAGTACCTGAACATCTTCGAAGGCTGGGACCTAACCGTTCCGCTCATCTACAGCCAGTCGCTCGGCGGCGACTCCTCCATGGCCGGCAGCTTCGGCATGGGCGAAGGCGACGACCGCCTCGGCATCGGCACCACCTGGCGCTACCTCAACAACTTCACCGTCGAGGCCCGCTACAACGCCTTCCTCGGCGACGCCGGCGACACCCCTCTGGCTGACCGCGACAACTTCGGCCTCAGCGCCAAGTACAGCTTCTGATCCACCGCAGCAGGAGAGACGAGATGCAAGCGCACAACAACAAACCGCTCCTCATCGCCCTCTTCGCCGCCAGCCTGGCCAGCACTCCCGTGCTGGCCAAGGTCAGCCCCGAAGAAGCCGCCCGCCTGGGCAAGGACCTGACCCCCATGGGCGCCGAGATGGCCGGTAACGCCGATGGCAGCATTCCCGCCTGGAGCGGAAAATGGCTGGGCGCCCCACCCCATGTGAAATTCGACGGCACCGGCAGCAAGCGCCCCGATCCCTATGCGGGCGAGAAGCCGCTGTTCACCATTACCGCGGCCAACGTGGAGCAGTACAAGGACAAGCTATCCGACGGCCAACTGGCGCTGTTCAAGCGTTACCCGGACACCTACCGGATCGTGGTATATCCCAGCCATCGCGACTTCCGCTTTTCACCCGTAGTGGAAGCCAACATCAAGCAGAACGCGCTCAGCGCCGAACTGGTCAACGACGGCAATGGCGTGGCCAATGCCTTCGGCGGTTCGCCCTTCCCGATCCCGAAGAATGGCTACGAGTTGATGTGGAACCAGAACCTGCCGGCGCGTGCCTGGAAGGAAGAGGCCACCTACAACATGTCGCTGGTGCTGGCCAACAACAGCCGCGTGAACGAGAAGGTCGGCTACCAGATCCTGTCGCTCTGGGATGATCCCAGGGGTTCCGTCCAGGGCTTCGACGGCACCCAGGCGTGCGCGATGATCAGCACCCAGGAGCCGGCCCGCAAGAAGGGCGAAATCATCCTCAGCTGCGACTTCACCGATCCGCTGGCCAAGCCGCGCCAGGCCTGGCAGTACCTGCCCGGCAACCGCCGTGTACGCCGCGCACCCACCATCGGCTACGACACGCCCTACGGTGCAGGCGGCTTCCGCGTGATGGACGAGGACCGCCTGTTCAACGGCGCCCCAGACCGCTACGACTGGAAGCTGGTGGGCAAGAAGGAGATGTACATCCCCTACAACAACTACGTCCTCGACGACCCGGACCTGCCCGCCAGTGAAATCACCGGCGCCACCGGCCACATCAACCCCGACTACGTGCGCTTCGAACTGCACCGTGTCTGGGTACTGGAAGCGACCCTCAAGCCGGGCAAGCGCCATGTCTATGGCAAGCGCGTGTTCTATCTCGACGAGGACAGCTGGGCGGCCGCGCTGGGCGACAACTACGACGGCAAGGGCCAGCTCTGGCGCACCAACACTCAAACCTCCGTGTACGCCTACGAGATCCAGGCCTTCCACGCCCGCGTGGCGGTGTACCAGGACCTGATCGCCGGTTCTTACCTGGCCGACCGTCTGGTCAATGGCCTGACGCCGGCAAAGCTGAACGACGCGGCCTTCGACGCCAGCTACTTCACCGCCGCCAACCTGCGCAAGCTCGGCAAATAAGCCGAGCCCCTCCCTGGCACCCGTGCCGCGCAAGACGGCGGGGCCAGGGCTTCCCCGCAACCCTCACGGAAGCCTTGCACATGTTCATGAAAAACCCCGCCCCTCTGTTGGGCGCCCTGCTCGTTGCCAGCATCGCCAGCGCTCCTGCCCTGGCCAAGGTCGGTCCGGAAGAAGCCGCACGCCTGGGCCAGGAGCTGACCCCCACCGGTGCAGAGAAAGCCGGCAACGCCGACGGCAGCATTCCCGCCTGGAGCGGCAAGTGGCGCGGTGCACCGCCCCAGGTGCAATTTGCCGGCAGTGGCAACAAGCACCCTGACCCGTACGCTGGCGAACAGCCCCTGTTCACCATCACCGCGCAGAACATGGCGCAGTACGCCGACCAGCTTTCGGACGGGCAGAAGGCGCTGTTCCAGCGTTATCCACAGAGTTTCAAGATGCCGGTCTACCCGAGTCACCGGGACTTCCGCTACGCCCAGTGGGTGGAAGATGCGATCAAGCAGAATGCCTTGAACGCCGAGCTCGTGAATGACGGCAACGGAGTGGCCAACGCCTACGGTGGTGCGCCATTCCCCATCCCGAAGAATGGCTACGAGCTGATGTGGAACCACAACCTCCACACCGTGGCCTGGAAGGAAGACGCTACCTACAAGATGGCCCTGACCCTGGCCAACGGTAACCGCCAGTTCGAGTTGGTGAACTACAAGATCCTCTCGCCCTGGACCGATCCCAAGGGCAACGCGACCGGGTTCAACGGCATCCAGGCGCACTTCATGATCACCACCATGGAACCCACCCGGAAGCGGGGAGAGATCTTCCTTGGCAACGAGTTCACCGACCCCCTGGCCCAACCGCGCCAGAGCTGGCAGTACTTGCCCGGCAACCGCCGCGTGCGCCGCGCACCCACTGTGGCCTATGACACCCCATACGGCGCCGGCGGCTTCCGCGTGATGGACGAGGACCGCCTGTTCAACGGTGCCCCCGACCGCTACGACTGGAAGCTGGTGGGCAAGAAGGAGCTGTACATCCCCTACAACAACTACCGGCTCGATGACCCGGCCGTGAAGCTCGACCAATTGCTGTCCACCAGCGGCCACATCAACCCGGAATACATGCGCTATGAGAAGCACCGTGTCTGGGTGCTGGAAGCCACCCTCAAGCCCGGCAAGCGCCACGTCTACGGCAAGCGCGTGATGTACCTCGATGAGGACACCTGGGCCGCCGCCCTGGCCGACAACTACGACGGCAAGGGCCAGCTCTGGCGCACCAACATGCAGGCTTCGATCTACGCCTATGAGCTGCAGGGCTTCCACGCCCGCGTCGCGGTCTATCACGACCTGATCGCCGGCTCCTACCTGGCCGATCGCCTGATCAACGACCAGGACGCGCCGAAGCTCAACGCCAGCGACTTCGACGCCAGCAACTTCACCGTCGCGAGCCTGCGCAAGCAGGGTCGCTGATCCCAGGCATGCCGGGTGGCGGAGCCGCAATGGCGCCGCCGCCCGGCAGCAGTTGCAACAGCACCCTCGAAAGCCTGTAACAAATCGACCCTAGGGTCAGCTTTTTCCAAACAGCCCCACCTCACGAGGAAACAACAATGAAAACGCTGTTGAGCGCCGGCATCTGCCTGGCCGCCCTTGGCCTGTCCGCACAGGCCAGCGCCCTGAACATCCTCCTGACCAACGACGACGGCTGCCGCGCGCCCGGTATCGACGCCGTCTACCAGGCGCTGGTCGCCGCCGGCCACCAGGTAACCCTCGTCGGTCCGCAGAACGACAGCAGCGGCATCGGCGCTGCCAGCGTCGTGGTACCAGGCCAGCCGGTCGCCATTACCCAACTTGCCCAGGACAAATACTGCGTCGGTGCTCCGGCCGGCTATGTCCCGCCAGCCGGAAAGACCTCTGCAATTGGTACGCCTGTGGACGCGGTGAACGTCGGCCTTGACCTGCTGCTCAAGGACAACCGCCCTGACCTGGTGGTGTCCGGCACCAACTTCGGTGACAACGTCGGACCGCTGACGCAGATGTCCGGCACCGTCAACGCCGCCGTCCGTGCCATGTTCAAGGGTGTGCCAGCAGTAGCCGTGTCCACCGCCATCGACCTGCAACTGATCGCCCAGAACCCGCAGGCCGGCTACCAGAAAACCCTGAACGCCATGGACGACACCGCACGCTTCGCGGTCCGCGTGATCAACCGCGCGGCCGCCATCGGCGCCGAGGCGAAACGCATCTGCGACAAGAGCCATGGCAAGGCCAAGCCCTACTGCGAAACCAACGTGATTGGCCTGCCGGGCAATACCGGGTTGAACATCAACTACCCGGCGCTGGAGTCAGGCGAGGTTACGGGCGTGGCCTTCGCCCCGATCAGCGACTGGGGAAATGTGGTCTTCGCCCCCCAGCAGGGCGCTGACGGCGTCGTACGGGTAAACCTCGTGCCGCCACCCGCACCGACTACCGAACAGAAGCAGGGCGACTCTTACCAGCTGTCCCTCGGCAAGGCGGTGATCACCCCCATCGACGGCAACTACACCGCCTCGCCGCTGGTACAGGCTCAGGCGAAGCTGATGCTGGG
Source organism: Pseudomonas sp. JS3066 (assembly GCF_036328175.1). Lineage (NCBI taxonomy): Bacteria > Pseudomonadati > Pseudomonadota > Gammaproteobacteria > Pseudomonadales > Pseudomonadaceae > Pseudomonas > Pseudomonas sp. JS3066. The sequence goes on along the minus strand of NZ_CP143312.1, from coordinate 773,064 downwards.
CGGGTTGAAGCCTTGAGATTCCAGTGATCGAAAAGAAGCCCCGCGAATGCGGGGCTTTTTTGTACGACCCGTAGGTTGTGGCTGAGCTACGCGAAACCCAACGGTGCGGACCTGATACCGAGCCACGTTGGGCTTCGCTGCGCTCTGCACCAACCTACGTACACTCGCAACGTGCGTAAGGTGGATGTCGCCGTACACATCCACCAGCGGAGTCCGGATGAATCACGAATGGTGGACCGGTAGAGCGTGGCCCACCCTACAGCAAGCCCAACGCCTCAAGCGTCAGACCCCGTATCCCCCATCCACCGCCAGCACCTGGCCTGTGGTGTAGCCGGCACGATTGGAGGCGAGGAAAGCCACTGCCTCGGCCACCTCCTCTGCCATGCCCCAGCGTTTGACGCAGAGCTTGCCCTGTACCGCGTCCTTCCACTGCTCGTCAAAGGTGCCGTCCGCCCAGAGACGGTGGAAGATTCCCGCGTCTATCACGCCGATGGCCACGCTGTTGGCGCGGATGCCATGACGGCCTTCTTCCTTGGCGATCCCCTGGATCAACGACTCGATGGCAGCCTTCGGCGCCACCGACAACACGTCACCCTCAGGCCAGCGGAACAGCCCGGCGGAGCTGATATGCACGATCGAACCACCGCCCTGATCGCGCATATGCGGCAGCAGGCAGAGCACAAGGTTGAGGAAACCGCTGAGGTCGGCGTCAATCACTCGTTTCCATTGCGCGAGGTCGAGATCACCGATGCGCGGCTGACTGATGTCGGAGCCGGAGGCGATCACCAGGGTATGAATACGCCGGCCGGCGGTGAGCTGCCGCAGCGTCGCGGCAACGGCCGCTTCATCGCCCAGGGTCAGTTGCACCGCCTCGGCACGACGACCGCGCTCCATTACCGCGCCTACCACGGACTGCGCGCGTTCGGCGTTGCGGTGGTAGGTGAGCACCACATCGCTTCCGGCCTCGGCGAGGCGCTCGCAGATCGCCTGGCCCATGCCACCACTGCCGCCCACTACCAGGGCGACGCCATCGGGGAATGCTTCACGAGTCATGGGTGTTCCTTCTGGTTGGATACTTGATGGGCACACGATCCCTGTAGGGGCGAATTCATTCGCCAAGGGATGCGAAGCGTCCCCGGAAAGTACCGGGCCGGTCCTAAGGACCGGTTGGCGAATGAATTCACCCCTATAGGAAGGCTGCCGACTGGTTCAGCACGCAGCGAATCCCACCCGGCAACGCCATGCTGGCTACGCACTGGTTGCAGTGGGTGCAGGCGCTACGCCAGTTCGAGCCTTCATGCCGAAGGCGCTGCGGCAGGTGCGGGTCATTGAGCAAGGCACGTCCCAGGGCGAGGAAGTCGAATCCCTCCTGCGCCGCCTGAGAGATGCCTTCGCCACTTGTGACGCCGCCGAGATACACCAGTGGCATGCTCACCGCGCTTCGCATCTGCCGGGCCAGCTCGAGGAAGTACAGCTCTTCGAATGGCAGGTCCGGGAAGCTGGCGCCACCGAACCACTTCATCGCTGTGCGCTGCAAAGGGTTCTTCTCCAGCGGCACCATCTGCGGCAGCGGGCTCGCGCCTCGAAAGAGGAACATCGGTGTGCGACTGACCAACCCGCCGCTCATGACAATGGCGTCCAGTCCCGCCTCCTCCAGCAGACGCGCCGCCTGGCAGGACTCTTCGATCTGCAGGCCACCGGCAAATCCGTCGCTGAGATTGAGCTTGGCCAGAATTGGGAAATCGCGTCCCACCTCGCCACGCACCGCCGCCAGCACCTGCAGTGGCAGGCGCATGCGGTTTTCTAGCGCGCCGCCGTATGCGTCGCGACGCTTGTTCAACGCTGGCGAGATGAACTGGCTGAGCAAGTAGCCATGCCCCATGTGGATTTCGATGGCATCGAAGCCGGCATCGCGGACCAACCCGGCTGCCGCGGCATACTCAGCGACCGTTCGGCCGATGTCGACGATGCCCATGGCACCTCCGAAGGGAATGCCGGAGAACAGGCCGTACTGGTTGATGCAGGCGCTCGGACCGCGAGGCCGGGGAATGTTGAGCGGGCGATTGCGGCTGAAGTAGCCACAGTGGGCGAGTTGGGCGGAAATCGCGCCACCTTCGGCATGCACCGCCGCGGTCAGGCGCTGCAGCTGCGGGAAGATGCCGGCGTGCATCCACATCTGGTCGTGAAAGGTGAGTCCGTCGGGCGAGACACCGCAATAAGCCACGGTGGTCAGGCCGACACCGCCGCGAGCCATGGCCGCGTGATGCTCGATCAGGTCGTCGCCGGGAATCCCGCCGGGGCACATGCCTTCGAAGGTGGCCGTCTTGATCAGTCGGTTGCGCAGTTGAAGCCCGGCAAGCCGGGCCGGTTGCAACACACAGTCGAGGTGCGGGTTCATGCCTGCTCCTGATCCAAGGAAACGAACTCGACGACTTCAAGCTCGAAGCCAGACACCGCCTTGTAGTTCACCGGGAAACTCAGCAGGCGCATCTTGCGAACGCCCACATCCCGCAGGATTTGTGCACCGATTCCCAGCGTGCGCTGGGGAAAGCTTGGCGGGCGGGGCTTGTGCGTGCCCTGCTGGAGCTGTTCGATCAACGCGGCCGGCGTTTCCTGCTGTGCCAGCAGTACCACGACGCCGGCGCCCTCTTCTGCCACCCTCGCCAGCGAACGGTCAAGGTTCCACTGCCCAGGGTGGCTATCGAGCAGGTCCCTCAGGGTTTCCGCGGCCTGTACCCGCACCAGTGCCGGTCGGTCGCGGTGGACTTCGCCGCGTACCAGGGCCAGGTGCAGTTGCCCCTGGTAGTCGTCCAGGTAGGTGATGACGCGGAACTCGCCATGACGGGTCTGGATTGGGTATTCGCCCGAGCGGCGAATAGTGCCTTCGTGGAGGATGCGGTAGTGGATCAGGTCGGCCACGCTGCCCAGCGGCAGACCGTGCCGTTGCGCGAACTCACGCAGGGTCTGGCCACGCGCGGGCTCACCGTCTTCGTCGAGGATGCCGACCAGTACGGCGGCCGGGATCAGGCCGGCGAGGCGCGCCAGGTCGCACGCGGCTTCGACATGTCCGGCACGCTGCATCACCCCGCCCGGCTGGGCACGCAGGGGGAAAATGTGGCCGGGCTGCACCAGGTCGCTGGCGCTGCTGGCCGGGTCCACCGCGACCTCGATCGTGCGTGCACGGTCGGCAGCGGAGATACCGGTGGAAACCCCAGTACGTGCCTCGATGGACAGGGTAAAACCCATGCCGTGGCGGGCGCGTGAGTTGGGCACCATGAGTTCCAGGCCGAGGGTCTTGCAGCGCTCCTCGGTGAGCGCTAGGCAGATCAGCCCACGCGCTTCGCGGGCCATGAAGTTGATGGCAGCGGCATCGGCCCGGCCGGCAGAAATTACCAGCGAGCCTTCACCTTCATCGTCATCGGTCACCACGAGCATTGCGCCGCTGGCCATGGCCTCGATCAGTCGCTGTGGGCTGTCCATGGGCGCTCCTTCTAGTTCAATGCGCGACGCAGGTCGGCACAGGCGGATTCCAGCGCGGCCTGGGCCCGTCCGACGAACGCGGCCATGCTGATGAACCCGTGGATCATGCCTTCGCAACGCTCCATGCGGACCTGCACCCCGGCCTGTTGCAGGCGCTGGGCGAAGGCTTCGCCTTCATCACGCAGCGGGTCGTACTCGGCGCTGATCAGCGTGGTAGGCGGCAGGCCGACCAGGTCCTCGGCGCGCACTGGGGATGCCAGGGCGTCGTCGACCAGTTCGGCGCGCGGCAGGTATTGGCTCCAGAACCAGCGCATCTGTTCACGGGTGAGGAAGAAGCCCTCAGCGAAGGCTGCATGGGACGCGCTATCGCAACGGGCATCGGTGGCCGGATAGAACAGGCACTGCCAGGCGATACGCGGGCCCTTGCGAATCTGGGCCAGGCGACTCACGGCGATGGCCAGGTTGGCCCCTGCGCTGTCTCCGGCCAGGGCCAGGCGACTGGCATCGAAGCCCAGTTCGCGGGCCCGTTCCACCAGGTCGCAGGTGGCGCGGTAACAGTCGTAGGGCGCCGCCGGGAAGCGGCTTTCCGGTGCCAGCCGGTACGCCACCGACACCACCACCGCGTTGCACAGGCGCGCCAGGCTGCGGCACAGGTTGTCGTGGGTATCGAGGTTGCCAATGACGAAGCCGCCGCCATGGAAGAACACCAGCAGCGGCAGATCATCGCGGTCTTCAGGTCGGTAAAGGCGCGCGTCCAGCTCGCCCTCGGCCCCGGCCAGGCCCAGGTTGCGCACCTCGAACAGGCGCTCGCCGGGAATCGGCGGCATCAGGTTGTCGCAGAACTGCCGGTACTGGACCGGATCGAGCTGGCTGTAGTCCGGTTGCGGCATGCCGCTGAATTGCTGGAGTACGGCGGCGATCTGAGGATCGAGGGGCATGATGCGGTCCTTAGGCTTCGGCCATCTGGAAGACCGGGTTGGTCTCGTCGAGGATGCTGGTGAGGCGCCGTTCCAGCGCCGGTTTGAAATTCTTGTGGGGCAGCAGCCAGAAGCGTCCGGCCTCGATGCCGGCGAAGACTTCGCGGGCAAGATCGCGCGGGTCCATGCCCTGGCGGATGCTGCTGTCGAGCAACGCATCGAGCTGGCCACTAGCGGCACCGGCAGTCCGGTTGGACGCCATGATGTCGCTGGCTACCGGGCCCGGACAGAGCACGGCCACGCTGACCTGTGACTGCAACGCAGCCAGTTCGTAGTGCAGGGTTTCCGACAGCGCCACCACCGCCTGCTTGCTCACGGTGTAGGGGCCGAGCATGGGGCTGCAAACCAGTCCGGCCAGGGACGCGGTGTTGACCACCTGAGCCGGGCGCTGCTGGCCAAGCAGCAGGGGGACGAAGCTGCGGATGCCGTTGATCACGCCCCCCAGGTTGATATCCAGCAGGCGTTGCCAGCGACTGGCTTCGATCTCCCAGCTGAAGCCGGTCTGAATGACGCCGGCATTGTTGAACAGCAGATCGACGCCGCCGAAGCGTTCGACGGCGAGATCGCGCAAAGCATCCACCTGGGACGCATCGGCTACGTTGGCCTCGCGGCTGACTACTTCGACGCCTTGCGCCTGAAGTTGTCCGGCCAGGGCCGCTAAACGCTGCGGGTCCACGTCGCTCAGCACCAGGCGCAGGCCGCGCGCGCCCCCTTCTTCCGCCAGGCCGCGGCCGATGCCGCCGGCCGCACCCGTGATCACCGCCACCTGGCCCTGTTCGATTCGCATGGCTGACGCCCCTCGCTCTAGTTGTTGTCGGAGCCAGTAGAGCCGCTTCGGCTGGCCAATCCATCGTCCGAGCGGACGAGGGCGTCACTCACTCGGCGACTTGCAGAACCTGCTTGCGCCGCACGCGGCCCTGCTTGAGGCGCTCGTGGGCATTGGCCACCTCCGCCAGCGGTAGCAGGTCCAAGGCCGGGGGCCGCACCCGTCCAGCGGCCAGCAGGCTGGCGATGCGCCCCAGCAGTTCGCCGCTGGGCATGCGGCTGTAGGCCACCGCGGTGCGAAGCCCACGCCGGGCCGCTTCGGTATGGTCGGGACCGGCATCGCCCGGCGCCAGGGTGAGGATGGCGACGAGGGCACCACCAGGGCGCAACAGGTCGAGCGCGCCTGTCAGGCTGCCGCCGCCAATGCAGTCGAGTACCAGATCGACCCCTTCCGGTGCCCACCGCCCAAGTGCCTTGTGGATATCTTCAGCGCGATAGTCGATGGCGACCTCGGCACCCAGGGCGCATGCCTGGCTGGCGTTGGCTGCGCTGCAGGTAGTCGCGATGCGGGCCCCGGCACAGCGGGCGAACTGGATGGCAAAGCCACCTACCGCGCTTCCGCCACCGTGGATCAGCACAGTCTGGCCCGGACGCAGGGCGCCCTCTTCGAGCAGGCCGGTCCAGGCCGCCAGTGCCGGCGTGGGCACGGCCGCCGCAGCGGCGAAACCGAGATTTTCGGGCATGGGTACCAGGGACGCGCGGGATACGCAGGCGTACTCGGCGTAGGAACCCCACTTGCCCGCGCCGACATCACTCTGGGCAAACACCCGACTGCCCGGCGTCAGGTCGCCCACGCCCTCACCCAGTTCAGCGACTGTTCCTGCGAGGTCGAAACCAAGGATGAAAGGGAAGCGATAGTCGAGGAATCCTCCCAGGTAGCCCTCGCGGCACTTCCAGTCCGCCGGGTTGACGCCAGCGCAAACCACCCGCACCAGTACCTCGCCGGGACCGGGCCGGGGGCGTTCGACTTCCATCATTTGCAGCACCTCGGCTCCACCAAGGCGTTCGATGACCACTGCGCGCATGCGAGTCTCCCGGTCAGTTGTCTGTAAAAGGGGCAACCCTGCCAAGCAGGCTTGCCTGGAAGGGACAGAAGACATGGGCGATGGCGTCTACCGTCCAGTCCGGGCAATCCGGATCGAACCAGCGATCCACCCAGGCCCAGTGATAGGGGTGGCTGAGGTACTCCCCGAGCAGATCGTCGACCCGGGCGAATTCCTGCTGCCAGACGTGGGTCCAGCGTCCCGGAGACTGCACTCGTGAAAGCTGCCAGTTACGGATGCCGGGCATGTAGGCAGGCATCCGCAGCAAGTCCTGCTCCAGCGCCGCACGCTGTTGCGTGGTTGCCTGCGGCCGCACCCGAAGTAGCAGCGTGCGCCAGATGCCGCTGGCCATGGTCGGCTTCCTGAGCCCGCCACCGATGCGCTGGTAGCGAACACGCTGGACGCCAGCCAAGCCGGGAACACGCCCGAGGATATCGTCGAGGTCAGTGGGGGCCGACTCGGAGAACGCCAGGTCGAGGGTGCAATCGGCGGCGCCCCAGCTACCGGGCAGGTTCGCACCAAAGCCCAGATGCAGCAGGCCGGGCAACGCCTGGAGACTCTCGCGCAGATGGTATTCGACGGCAGCCGGATCAGAGTCCTGAGCCAGGGTCAGTTGCAGGGTCTCACTCCACATCGGGCGCCTCCAGGGGGTGCCCCGCCGGGCCGAGTACGTGACGGCGCCGTCCATCGCAATCCGCTTCCACCAGGTCCCAGAAGGCACGCACCTCATCGCCGGCCGCACTGCGCATGGCGTAGTAGGCCCACACGTCGGCCACCTGCCAGAGCAGCCAGATCGTATTCATCTGCCCCGGCACCACCACCGGCGGCGAAACCCAGCGCTGTTCCAGGGTCAGACCACGTGCGGCGCAGGCCGGCAGGTAGAGACGCTCAAGCGCTTCCAGCACCGGCGCGAGACGCGCCGCGGCCAGCGGAATTTCATCGAGTATGTGGATCACCCTCGGGTACTCCTGGTCGTTGCTCCCGCCCGCAGTAAAACCGTGGCGCCGGCCAGGGCCATCGTCCGATCAGACGATGCCGGGAAATGCTGGCACCGCAGAATCCGGTCAGTGCATCCGCTGCGCCGGTCTGCCTGAGCCGCAAGCAGCCCTCGAGAACCCCGATGGGAGAACAAGAAGATGAGTACCCTGCACCGAATCGAAGCCAAGCAGCTGGAACCCCGCTTCGCACGCGGCTGGCATTGCCTGGGCCTGGCCGCGCAGTACCGTGATGGCAAGGCGCATCGTCTGGATGTGTTCGGCACCCGCCTGGTGGCCTTCGCCGGGGAAGATGGACAGATCCGCATCCTCGACGGCTTCTGCCCGCACATGGGGGCGGACCTGAGCCAGGGCTGTGTCGAGGGCGACGCGATCCGCTGTCCCTTCCACGAATGGCGCTGGCGCGCCGACGGCGTGTGCGATGACATTCCCTACGCCAAGCGCATTCCCCCGCGGGCGAAGATCAAGTCCTGGCCGGTGTCGGAGCAGAACAACCTGGTGTTCGTCTGGAACGACCCGGAAGGCAATGCGCCGATCGAAGAACAGGCCATCCCGCGCATCGACGCCTGCTTCAGCGAAGAATGGGCGGACTGGGAAGTAGCCGAGCTGAAGATCGACACCAACTGCCGCGAGCTGATCGACAACATCTCCGACATGGCTCACTTCGACTCGGTGCACGGCACCGACCTCAACCACTTCAGCAACACCTTCGAGCGCCACATGGCAGTGCAGGTGATGCGCGGCAGCAGCGCACGCCTGTCCGGCGACAGCGAGCTGACCACGGTGGCCACCTACTACGGCCCGGCCTACCAGATCACCGAGATGACTGGGGCCATGGACGGCGTGCAAATCCACTCGATCCTGCTCAACTGCCACGTCCCTATCGACCTGAACAGCTTCACCCTGCGTTACGGCGTACTGGTGAAGAAGGTTCCCGGCCTGACCGACGAGCAGAACCGCGAAATGGCCAAGGCCTACGTGCAGCAGGCCCAGGCCGCCTTCTATGAAGACGTGGCCATATGGCACAGCAAGACCCGTGTAGATAACCCGCTGCTGTGCGACGGCGACGGCCCGGTCTATCAGCTGCGCAAGTGGTACGACCAGTTCTACACCGACATCGCCGAGCTGCCCGCAAGTCTCGTCGAGCCACGCTCCTTCGTTGTTCTGGACATCACCGAGACCGCCTGAGTCCGGTAGGGATCGATCGTCTCCCGATCAGTGGGAGACGATCAGTCTTGATGAATGATCCCGTTAGTCTGTAAGAAGCTCCCTACAAAAATAAAAAGCGGTTCAGACATGGCACACAATCTCACGCTCGATGAATTCAGCGGGATGCTCGGCAACCTCTATCAGGGACCGCTGGAAGACATCCCCTGGGCAACCTTTCTCAATCAGCTGAACCAGTACCTGCAGAGCAAGTACGTCACCTTTATCCTGCGGCCACCGAGCGAGAACGCCGAAGGCCTGATGGTCAACACCACGGGCAGCTCCTCCGAGGTCACCGCGTCCTACAACAAGCACTTCTTCGCACTGGACCCCTTTGTCGGTCTGCCCAACCGGCAGGTAGTGACCAATAGCGAATTCCTCTCGCGCACGGAGTGGGAAGAGTCGGAATTCTTCAAGAGCTTCCTGGAGCCAGTGGGGGTGTTCCACATCCTCGGCGCCGATATCCGGACCAGTGACGGTGCGCAATGCCGCATCCGCGTCAGCCGGGGCCGCGAGGACGCGGAATTCACTGAAGACGACAAGGCGCTGGTGGCACAGTTCATCCCGCACCTGGAGCGCTCGATCAAGATCCACATGCAGCTCAACCGCATCGAGACCGAGCGCAACCTGTACGCCGGCGCGGTGGACCAGCTCGCCGTGGGCACCATCATCCTCGACGAGGACGGCAAGGTGCTGCAGACGAACCGGGTGGCCGAACGCCTTCTGCAGGACAAGGACGGCCTCAAGCTGGTCAACGATGGTTTGCAGGTGGGCAACCCACGGGATACCCAGGAGTTCCGCCGCCTGGTCAAGCAGGCCCTGCAATCGCAGAAAAACAACCTGCCATCGGTGGTAGAGGCCTTGCGGGTGCAGCGGCCGTCCGGCAAGTCGGACCTCGGCATCATCGTGCGTTCGGTGCCGCTGTCGGCCTGGAACGAAGGCAAGCAGTGCCCGTCGGTAGTGATCTTCATCAGCGATCCGGAACAGGAATCCAGCGCACCCCAAGAGATCGTCAAGGCACTGTTCGACCTGACCCCGGCCGAAGCCCAACTGGCCATGCTGCTGGCCAACGGCCTGACCCTGGATGAGGCCTCCGACGCCCTGGGCATCAGCCGCAACACGGCACGGGCGCACCTGCGCTCCACCTTCTCCAAGACCGGAGTGACGCGCCAGACCATGTTGGTACGACTGATTCTGCGCAGCGTGGCGACGCTGGGGTGAGCGGTCGGGCCCATGCCCTTTCGTAGGAGCGAGCTTGCTCGCGAACACTCCCGCTCGCGGCCGTTCGCCAGCAAGCTGGCTCCTACAGCACCACCCGCAACCCCTCGCCCTGGCTGTGACTTAGTCCATCCAGACGATGCCCTTAGCACCGATGCGCGCGACGCTCTATTGGGTCCGCCACGGGAGCCCGCCATGCGCAGCCTACCCACTATCGTCAAAACCGAACTGCTGGCCAGGAGCGACTGGTTCCAGATCGAAGCCCTGCACCTGGAATTCGCCAACGGCCAGCAGCGGGTGTACGAGCGCCTGCGCGGCTCCGACTATCAATCGGTACTGGTGGTGGCACTGCCCGATCCCCACCACGTGCTGCTGGTTCGCGAATATGCCGTCGGCGTCGAACAACGCGTGCTTGGCCTGCCCAAGGGCGGTGTCGAGCCCAGCGAAACCACGCTGCAAGCTGCTAATCGCGAACTGATGGAGGAAGTCGGCCTACGCGCCGGACGCCTCCGCGAGCTGGGCGTACTGACCCTGGCTCCCGGGCACCTGTGCCATAGCTGCAGCGTGGTGCTGGCGGAGGAGCTGCAACCTTGCATGGCCACAGGCGATGAACCGGAACCCCTGGAGGTCATGCAGGTACCCCTGTCACGGCTGCCGGCACTGGTGGCGTCGGGTGAGCTGCAGGAAGCGCGCGCCATTGCCGCGCTCTTCATGGCACTCAGCAGTTCGTCCCAGCATCTAGTCCATTCGGACGAGGCGGTTTGTCGCAGCGGTTCCTAGTCTTGCCCCATAACAAGATGTCCCTCCGTTGCAGAGGCATGACCATGAAAACAAGAAGAAAGCTGTTTCTCGCCGTCATCATCTGCGCCTTCGGTGCTGCCTACGCCGCAATACTGATGCGCCCCCTGCCACAACCTCTGGCCGTGACCCAGTACTGTCCGCCCGCTTACCCAAGCTGCGCCATACCGGTGGCAAGCATCGGTTCGATGTTGCATTGACAGTACAGCCCGGGCGTCCGTGCGGATCAGAATCACGCACGGCGCTGGACTCCCCCAACGGCCCGCGACTGGATGTCGCACAGCTGCAACGCATTCCGTCGCAAGGTGCCCATGCCACGCGCCTTGCGGCCTGGCGTCCCCTTACGGCCAATCTGATATGGTTTTTACCGGCTGATCTGAATCTGTTTTGCCCATCAGTGCATTCCTATAGTCCGTCTCGCCGTAACAGCCTGATGGGCACTGATCATGAGCGAGAGAATTCCAGCGCAGGTAATAGAGGTCACCCCTAACCTGCCGCCGATAGCAAGCAAACCCCTTTCTGCCTCCAACGGACCTGTCCACACACGTAGCTTCACCGGTTTCTACCGTGACCTGCGCCGCCTCGGCGCGGGCCTGCTGTGCCTGCTCTTCTTCGGCACCCTGTGGCTCGACTGGGACGGTCGCCAGGCGGTGCTGTGGAGCCTGGAAGACAGCAAGTTCTATATCTTCGGCGCTACGTTCTGGCCCCAGGATTTCATCCTGCTCTCGGGGCTGCTGATCATTTGCGCCTTCGGCCTGTTCTTCATCACGGTATTCGCCGGTCGCGTCTGGTGCGGCTACACCTGCCCGCAGAGCGTCTGGACCTGGATCTTCATGTGGTGCGAGCAGATCACCGAGGGCGACCGCAACCAGCGCATCAAGCTGGCCGCCGCGCCCTGGAGCGCCGGCAAGTTGCTGCGCCGCTCCGCCAAGCACGGTCTCTGGCTCGCCATCAGCCTGGCTACTGCCATTACCTTCGTCGGCTACTTCACCCCGGTACGCGATCTGGTGGCGAACCTGGCGACCTGGGAGGTCGGCGGGACTGCGCTGTTCTGGGTAATCTTCTTCACCGCCGCCACCTATATAAATGCAGGCTGGATGCGCGAGCAGGTGTGCATCCACATGTGCCCCTACGCCCGCTTCCAGAGCGTGATGTTCGACAAGGACACGCTGATCGTCTCTTACGATGCCACTCGCGGCGAGTCCCGTGGCCCGCGCAAGAAAGGCAGCGACCCGAAAACCCAGGGTCTGGGGGATTGCATCGATTGCCAGATGTGCGTGCAGGTCTGCCCCACCGGCATCGATATCCGCGACGGCCTGCAGATCGCCTGCATCGGCTGCGCCGCCTGCATCGACGCCTGCGACTCGATCATGGATCGCATGGGCTACGCCCGCGGCCTGGTGGGCTACAGCTCGGAGCGCGCGCTGGAAGGTGGCAAGACCCACCTGCTGCGCCCGCGTCTGATCGGCTATGCCATTGCCCTGATGCTGATGATCATCGCCCTCTTCTGGCTGGGTGCCACTCGTCCACAACTGTCGGTCGACGTGATCAAGGACCGCGGCATGTTCCGCGAGAACGCCGTCGGCGAGATCGAGAACATCTACAACCTCAAGCTGATCAACAAGACCCAGCGGGAGCAGCGCTATGTGGTGGAGCTGGCGGATGCCCCTGGTTTCCGCCTGCAAGGCGAGCATCAGGTAAGCATCGGCGCTGGCGAGATTCTCTCGCTACCTGTCTCGGTGGCGCACACCGACGATAGCGGCCCGGCCGGTTCTCGCCCGCTGCGTTTCGTGGTACGCAGCCTGGACGACCCGACCACCGAGACCAGCGCCAACAGTACCTTCGTCAGTCCGAGGCGCTGAAGCATGGCCTGGGATCATGGCGGCGCACGCGCCGAGCGCTTAGAGTTGGGCACCAACTGGCCGCTGCCCAACCAGGAAAAGATGAAGCGCTACGAGAAATTCGCCGACGAGATCGCCGAACTGATCCGCACCGGGGTGCTTGCCCCGGGACAGAAAGTGCCCTCGGTGCGCCACGCCAGCCGCACCTACGGTGTGAGCGCTTCCACCGTGTTCCAGGCCTATTACTTACTGGAGAGTCGCGGGCTGATCATGGCCCGTGCACGCTCCGGTTACTTTGTCTGCGAGCACGTGCGCCGCCCGCTTCCGGAGCCCCAGCCCGGGCCGAGGGAAGCCGCGACCACCGAGGTGGACGTCAGCGAACTGGTGTTCTCGGTACTCAGCTCCATCAAAGACCCGGACACCGTGCCTTTCGGCTCGGCCTTCCCCAGCCCGGAACTGTTCCCCCTGCAACGCCTGGCCCGCTCCATGGCTCACGCGGTGCGGGAGATGGACCCGCGCTCGACGGTGGCCGACATGACGCCGGGCAACCATGCCCTGCGTCGGCAGATCGCCTTGCGCTACATGGTCGGCGGCCTGCCGTTGCCCATCGAGGAGTTGGTGATCTGCAATGGCGCACTGGAAGCGCTGAACCTCTGCCTGCAGGTGGTGGCGCGTCCAGGCGATCTCGTCGCCATCGAGGCACCGGCCTTCTATGCGAGCCTCCAGGTGCTCGAACGGCTGAAGCTGAAAGCAGTGGAAATCCCCGTCCACCCACGCGATGGCATCGACCTGCAAGTGCTGGAAGACAGCCTGGAGCGGCTGCCGATCAAGGCCTGCTGGTTCATGAGCAACTTCCAGAACCCTCTGGGGGCAAGTCTTTCCGAAGACAAAAAGCGCCAACTGGCGGCCCTGCTGGCCAAACATCAGGTACCGATGATCGAAGACGACGTCTACGCCGAGCTGTACTTCGGCCAGCACGCACCCAAGCCGGTCAAAGCCTTCGACAGCGAAGGCCTGGTGATGCATTGCAGTTCCTTCTCCAAGAGCCTGGCTCCCGGCTACCGGGTGGGCTGGGTGTCAGGCGGACGCTTCGCCGGACAGATCGAGCGACTGAAGCTGATGACCAGCATCTCCGCCTCGGTGCCGGCCCAGGCCGCCATCGCCGACTACCTGCAACATGGCGGCTATGACCGCCACCTGCGCAAGTTGCGCTATGCCCTGGAAAGCCAGCGCAATGCGATGCTTGCGGCGGTGGCACGGCACTTCCCCGAGGAGACCCGCGTCAGCCGCCCGGAAGGTGGCTACTTCCTCTGGCTGGAATTCCCCGAACAGGTGGATTCACTGCGCCTGTTCCAGCTCGCCCTGGCGCAGGGCATCAGCATCGCGCCGGGGCCGATTTTTTCGGCAACACGGCGTTTCGGCCATTGCGCCCGCCTCAACTATGGCCATCCCTGGAGCAATTCCAGTGAACAGGCAATGGAAACTCTCGGCAGGATAATCAGGTCTCTACTAGGCAACTCCTGATTCCGCAAACGCAGATATCTCTCACTCGAACGGGAACTCCAATAATGGAGCTTTCCCGTTTGCTTGTTATACTCGGGAATGTTCCGTCTGGGCCTTTACAGAAATCGACTTCTATTCCCAGAACATTCGCAGGGTCTTTCCGTAGTGCGTAGGTAAGTCCCCAGTAGTTGCGAGAACCGAACATTGTCCTACAAGAAGACCGCTACGACGGTCTCTATCGGGTGACCGACGCTTAGGAGGCAGACGCCTCTAGATCGCCCGCTGCAGCTGAAGACCATTAATCAGAGAAACGGATTAACCACGTGACGAAAGACGAACTGCGCGCCGAACTCGAGCGCCAGGCGCAACGTTACAAGGATGTATACGGCGGCGAAGTAACCACCTATGCCGCGCAAAGGGACCCCGAACGCAAGCCCTGGCGCAAGAAGCCCAGCCTGCTCGACAAGAGCTTCGAAAAAGAGTTGGAGAAGATCGAGAAAGAGCTCAGAGAGGAACCCTGACAAATTGTCGCACCCGGCCAGCCGAGGGAACTTTCGTATTGATTTGCGACAACTTCTGCCAGGGATACCAGGGACCGCTCGACGCCCGGGTCTGGGCGACGACCGGTTTTCTGGCATAATCGCGGCCCCTTCATGAGCCAGTCACACAACTTTCATGTTCGATCTCTTCAGCGGGCTAGATGCCTGGCTGGTGCTGAGCCTCTGTCTCGCCCTGGCATTCGTCCTGACCTTCGAGTTCATCAACGGTTTCCATGACACCGCCAACGCGGTGGCCACTGTCATCTACACCAAGGCCATGTCGCCCTACCGGGCGGTGTTCCTCTCGGGAGTCTTCAACTTCCTCGGTGTGTTGCTGGGCGGCGTCGGCGTGGCCTATGCCATCGTCCACCTGCTGCCTGTGGAACTGCTGATCAACGTCAATACCGGCCATGGCCTGGCCATGGTGTTCAGCCTGCTCACCGCGGCCATCGCCTGGAACCTGGGCACTTGGTACTTCGGTATTCCGGCCTCCAGCTCCCACACCCTGATCGGTTCGATCCTCGGTGTCGGTCTGGCCAACGCGGTGCTCACCGATGTGCCGCTGGCCGAAGGCGTGAACTGGGGCAAGGCCATCGACATCGGCCTGTCGCTGATCTTCTCGCCGGCAGCGGGCTTCCTGGTCGCCGCCCTGGTACTGCTCAGCCTGAAATGGCTGTATCCGCTGTCGAAGATGCACAAGACGCCGGAAACCCGTAAGGAACTTGACGAGAAGAAGCACCCGCCCTTCTGGAACCGCCTGGTACTGGTGCTTTCCGCAATGGCTGTGAGCTTCGTGCACGGTTCCAACGACGGCCAGAAAGGTGTTGGCCTGATCATGCTGGTGCTGATCGGTATCGTGCCGGCCAAGTTCGTCCTGGACCTGAACAGCACCACCTACCAGATCGAGCGTACCCGCGACGCAGCAACCCACCTGAGCCAGTTCTACCAGCGTCATACCAACACCCTTGGTGAAATGCTGGCCCTGGGCAAGAGCAATGGCAGCGAGATGCCGCAGCTCTATCGCTGCGATCCGAAGCAGACCGAGCCGACCATCGCCGCCCTGCTGGACAAGCTTAACGGCGTTGCCAACTACCGGGACCTGAGCGACGAAACCCGCGTGGAAGTACGCCGCTACCTGCTCTGCCTGGACGACACCGCGAAGAAAGTGGGCAAGCTTTCCGAGCTGCCGGCCCGTGAAAAGGCCGACCTGGAGAAGCTGCGCAAGGACCTGACCGCCACCACCGAGTACGCGCCGTTCTGGGTGATCCTGGCCGTGGCCCTGGCGCTCGGCATCGGCACCATGGTGGGCTGGAAGCGTGTGGTGCGCACCGTCGGTGAGAAGATCGGCAAGCACGGCATGACCTACGCACAGGGCATGAGCGCGCAGATCACCGCTGCCTGCGCCATCGGCCTGGCCAACGTCTACAGCCTGCCGGTGTCCACCACCCACGTGCTGTCGTCCGGAGTCGCCGGCACCATGGTCGCCAACAAGAGCGGCCTGCAAGGCGGTACCGTGCGCAACATCCTGATGGCCTGGGTACTCACCCTGCCGACTACGATCGTGTTGTCCGCCGCCCTCTTCTGGCTGGCCATCACCTTCATCGTCTGATTCGGACGAGCATGAAAAACGGGCGCCTTGTGGCGCCCTTTTTCGTTCCTGATTCTTCAACTACGGGAGCGAATTCATTCGCGAGTAAATTCGCTCCCACAATGAGTTCCCTTCAACGGCGCTTGCTACTACCCAGCAACGATCCCATCAGGCCGCGCACCAGTTGCCGGCCGAGCTGATTGGCCGCCTGGCGCACCGCCGTCTTCATCGCCTGGCTGGCGAAGGAACCCAGCAGCTCACCGGCGAGGTCTCCCACGCCAGGCTGGCTGGCCGAAGCCTTGCCGCCCGTCTGCTCCGGCTCTTCGACGGGCGCCTGGGCTGCGCGGGCGGTGAGCATTTCATAGGCGGACTCGCGATCGATCGGCTTATCGTAACGACCGGCCTGGGGCGAACTCCGCACCAGTGCGGCGCGTTCGCTGTCATTCAACGGACCGATTCGCGACTGCGGCGGAGCGATGGCTACGCGCTGGACCATGGCCGGCGTGCCCTTTTCTTCCAGGGTGCCCACCAGGGCCTCGCCGATACCCAGTTCAGTGAGCACAGCCAACGCGTCGAACGCCGGGTTGGGGCGGAAACCATCGGCCACTGCGCGTAGCGACTTCTGTTCCTTGGCGGTGAAAGCGCGCAGGCCATGCTGGATGCGCAAGCCGAGCTGCGCCAGCACATCATCCGGCAGATCGCTGGGGGATTGGGTGACGAAGTACACGCCAACGCCCTTGGAACGAATCAGTCTCACCACTTGCTCCAGGCGCTCCTGGAGGGCCTTCGGGGTACCTGTGAAGAGCAGATGCGCTTCATCGAAGAACAGCGCCAGCACCGGTTTGTCGGCATCGCCACGCTCGGGCAGTTGCTCGAAAAGTTCGGCCAGCAGCCAGAGCAGGAAAGTGGCGTACACCTTGGGAGCCTCATGGACGAGACGACTGGCATCCAGCAGATGGATGCGCCCACGGCCGTCTCGATCCGGCTGGAGGATGTCCTCCAGTTGCAGTGCCGGCTCCCCGAACAGTGCCTCGGCGCCCTGCTGTTCCAGGGTGGCCAGGCGCCGCAGGAGTGCCTGGGCAGAGGAACCCGCGAACAGGGCGCGGTCCTCTCCCAGCAGCTCCGGGTGATCCTTGAGGTGGTTGAGCAGGGCTTTCAGATCCTTCAGGTCGAGCAGCAGCAGACCCTCACGATCAGCCACCTGGAAGGCTGCATAGAGCGCGGCCTGCTGGCTGTCGGTCAGTTCCAGCAGGTTACCCAGCAGCAGCGGCCCCATCTCGCTGAGCGTGGTACGCAGCGGATGGCCGGACTGCCCGGCAACGTCCCAGAGCGTTACCGGGTAGGCCTGGGGCCGGTGGCCCAGCCAGGGCATGGAGGCGATGCGCTCGGCCACCTTGCCCTGGGGGTTGCCCATTGCGCCAAGACCGCACAGATCACCTTTGATATCCGCCGCGAACACCGCCACACCGGCATCGCTGAAGACTTCGGCCAGATGCTGGAGGGTCACGGTCTTGCCGGTGCCAGTGGCGCCAGCGATCAGCCCGTGGCGATTGGCCAGTTTCATGGCCTGGGATACGGCATTGCCCTGTGGGCCAGCGCCGAGAATCAGGGAACTTTGATCGGGCATTTCGCCTTCCTCGGTTAAAGCTTTCATTGATTCCCGCCGATATATAAACCGACGTTTCTACTCAGTTTTTCAGCACTCGCGTGCCATAAAGACTGGTGCCTGACCCAACCGGACGCAAGCAAACATGATCAAAAACCTCAGGTTCAGCCACAAGATTCTGCTCGCCGCCTCGCTGGTGGTCATTGCAGCCTTCTCGCTGTTCACCCTGTACAACGATTACTTGCAAAGGAATGCGCTCCGAGACGATTTGGAAAACTACCTGCAGGAAATGGGCGATGTCACCGCCAGCAATATCCAGAACTGGCTATCGGGCCGGATTCTGCTGGTGGAAAGCGTGGCCGAATCCCTGGCTGCCAACTCTTCACCTGAGGCCGTACCTGCGTTGCTGCAACAGCGGGCACTGAGCTCGACATTTGCGTTCACCTATTTCGGTACCCAGGACGGGCAATTCACCATGCGCCCGGACAGCGCAATGCCTGAGGGCTACGACCCGCGCACGCGTCCCTGGTACCAGGGCGCCAAGAGCGCTGGCGGCACCACCCTCACCGAACCCTATGTGGACGCAGCCACCGGCCAGCTGATCATGACCATTGCCACACCGGTCCAGTCCCTCGGCGTAGCCGGTGGCGACCTGAGCCTGCAGACGCTGGTGCAGATCATCAACGCGCTGGACTTCGACGGCATGGGCTACGCCTTCCTGGTTAGTTCCGACGGCAAGATCCTGGTGCATCCGAACAAGGACATGGTGATGAAAAGCCTGCGGGACATCTATCCGCAGAACACGCCTGCCATCAGCACCGGTTTCAGCGAAGTCGAACTGGATGGCAGCACCCGCATCCTCACTTTCGCCCCGGTAAAGGGCCTGCCTTCTGTTAACTGGTACATCGGTGTCTCGGTGGACAAAGACAAGGCCTACAGCATGCTCAGCGAGTTCCGTGCATCGGCCATCATTGCCACCGTGATCGCAGTGGTGATCATCATGATCCTGCTCGGCATGCTGATCCGTGTGCTGATGCAGCCCTTGCACATCATGGGTCGCGCCATGCAGGACATCGCCCAGGGTGAAGGCGACCTGACTCGCCGCCTGGCGATCCATACCCAGGATGAGTTCGGCGAACTGGCCAGTGCTTTCAACCGCTTCGTCGAGCGTATCCACGGCTCCATCCGCGAAGTGTCCTCGGCCACCAATCAGGTGAACCAGGTGGCCAAGCTCGTGCTCAACGCCTCCAACTCATCCATGAGCAACTCCGACGAGCAGGCCAACCGCACCAACAGCGTCGCCGCGGCGATCAATGAACTGGGCGCCGCCGCCCAGGAAATCGCCCGCAACGCCGCCGATGCCTCGCACCAGGCGTCCTCCGCACGCACCCTCGCCGAGGATGGCCGTCAGGTGGTGGAGCGCACCATTTCCGCGATGAACGAACTGTCCGGGAAGATCCGCGCCTCCTGCGGCAACATCGAGACGCTGAACAGCAAGACGGTGAACATCGGCCAAATCCTCGAAGTGATCAAAGGCATTTCCGAACAGACCAACCTGCTGGCACTCAACGCCGCCATCGAGGCCGCCCGCGCCGGGGAAGCCGGCCGTGGTTTCGCCGTGGTGGCCGATGAAGTGCGCAACCTGGCGCATCGCACCCAGGAGTCGGCGCAGGAAATCCAGCAGATGATCGAGGAACTGCAGGTCGGCGCCCGCGAAGCGGTCACCACCATGACCGAGAGCCAGCGCTACAGCGAGCAGAGCGTGGAAATCGCCAACCAGGCCGGCGAGCGCCTGGGCAGCGTGACCCATCGCATCGGCGAGATCGACGGCATGAACCAGTCGGTGGCCACCGCCACCGAGGAACAGACCGCCGTGGTCGACTCGCTGAACATGGACATCACCGAGATCAACACCCTCAACCAGGAAGGCGTGGAAAACCTCCAGGCCACCCTGCGCGCCTGTGCCGACCTCGACCAGCAGGCTGCGCGTCTGCAACAACTGGTGGGCAGCTTCCGGATCTGACCCCAACTCTCTCCTCTTCGGAGAGAGGGCGATTAACGCCCCAAACGAAGAAGGCGCCCTATGGCGCCTTCTTCGCTTCTTCTTCCACTTCCTGCGTCTTTCGCCATAACTCGGCGGCCCCTGGGAACTCGGTGCCGTTTTCCTCGCTCAGCTCATCGGGGTCATAACGCCGCACGCAGCCTTCGCCAAGCGTAGGCGGTGGACTGGAGGTGGCTCGGTCACGTGGGTCAGCCATGGCAGCGATCCTCAGACTTCCGGTGGTTGTTCAGGGTCATGCTGAGCAAAGCCCTTCACCGCGCGCAGCACATCGCGGCGACTGATCTGGCCGACCAGAACCCCCTCCTCGACTACTGGAAAACGCCGTCGCTTGTCGCGCAGGAAGCGCTGGCAGACATCAATGATGTCGGCTTCGGGCGAAACGCTCTCCACCTGGGTGGACATATATCCGCCGACATTGCCAATCGCCGCTTCGTAATACGCGCCGGAAAGTATGCCACGCAGGCAATCGCCCTCCGAGAGCATGCCAATCAGGTGGCCCTGCGAGTCCACCACGGGCGCACCAGATACCCGATGCTCCAGTAGCCGCTCGATGGCGAGGAGAAGATCGGTGTCGGGCCTGAAGGTCACCAGGTGGCGGGTCATGTAGTCGCGCACCTTTATGGATTTGAGCATGGGCGGGCTCCTGTTCCGGTTGACCGGAGCGGATGCCCGCCAAGGTCGTCAGTTGAACACGACGGTCTTGTTGTCGTGCACCAGTACCCGGTCTTCAAGGTGATAGCGTAGTCCACGGGACAGCACCATCTTCTCCACGTCCTTGCCGAAGCGAACCATGTCTTCAACGCTGTCGCGATGGGTCACTCGCACCACGTCCTGTTCGATGATCGGGCCGGCATCCAGCTCTTCAGTGACGTAGTGGCACGTGGCGCCGATCAGCTTCACACCACGCAGTGAAGCCTGGTGGTAAGGCTTGGCCCCCACGAAGGACGGCAGGAAGCTGTGGTGAATGTTGATCACCTGATGGGCATAACGCTGGCAGAGTTCCGGCGGGAGAATCTGCATGTAGCGGGCAAGCACGACGGTATCGGCATTGTGCTCCTCCACCAGGCGCGAAACCTCATCGAAGGCCGGCTGCTTGTTCTTCGCATCCACCGGTACGTGGAAATAAGGAATGCCGTGCCACTCCACCATGCTGCGCAGGTCATCGTGGTTGGCGATCACGCAGGGTATCTCGCAATCCAGCTCACCGCTGTGCCAGCGGTGCAGCAAGTCGGCCAGGCAGTGGGACTCGCGACTGGCCATCAGCACGACGCGCTTCTTCACTTCGGAGTCGGTCACCCGCCAGTCCATGGCGAACTCACGGGCTATGGGCGCGAACGCCTGGCGGAAACCATCCAGATCGAAAGGCAGGGAATCGGCACGGATTTCATGGCGCATGAAGAACCAGCCGCTCTGATTATCCGAATGATGGCTGGCCTCGGTAATCCAGCCGTTGTAGGTAGCCAGGAAGTTACTGACCTTGGCTACGATGCCGACGCCGTCCGGACAGGCAATCACCAGACGAAATGTGCGCATTTGGGAACACTCCAGAGACTTCACAAAGGCGGCCATTCTAGCCACTACGCGCAAAAACTTCAGTAACCACGTGGGTTACAGCGGATTGCCGGCCATCGTAAAAAAAGCGCGACGCACAACTAAGGGGCGTAAGCGGACATCGATATAGCGAGTGTACGAAGCGCAATTACGCACTTGAGCGACCGGCGGACTAGTATGAAAGAAGAAGTCGCCGACAATGCGTACAAAAGTTTTCCTGCTTATTTACTTGCAGATAATCGCTGTCTATTATTGATGACACTTCGCAATCGCAAGTCAACGTACGATTCCAACAAGGGACGCCGACATGTCGCTGATCAACGAATACCGGGCAACGGAAGAAGCCATCAAGGAGCTCCAGGAGCGCCTGAAGAACCTGTCCCAGGACGACAAGCTGAAAAAAGAACTTGAGTTCGAAGGCAAACTGCGCACTCTGATGGGCGAATATCAGAAGTCCCTGCGCGACATCATTGCCCTGCTCGATCCCGATGCCCGCTCCACCAAGGCCCCGCGCGCCGCGAAAGCTTCTGCCACCGGCAGCAAGCGCGCCCGCAAGGTCAAGCAGTACAAAAACCCGAACACCGGTGAAGTCATCGAAACCAAAGGCGGCAACCACAAGACTCTGAAAGAGTGGAAAGCCAAGTGGGGCGCTGACACCGTTGAAAGCTGGGCCACCATCCTGGGCTAAGCCTTCAGCAATAAAGAACGCCAGCATCTGCTGGCGTTTTTTATTGGCGCGGGTAAACCCCGGAAGTACCCGGGGCGTTTTCACAACTGATAGCGATGCCGCAGTTCCGTGGCATATCGACGCCACTCCAGCAACACCACCTGTTGTGCCGGATCAGCTTTGAGCTGGAACTCATCCAGCGCCTTGAAAAAACTCTCCATGGTATTAGGCGCCCCGAATTCCGGGCTATTCAGCCGATTCCTGCAAAACGCCTCCCATCGTGAGCGGTCGGATTCCGACAAAGTTTCAGGGAAGTTTCTTGCACGGTAACGGAACAGCAACTCAGGCAGGCGCGGGTCATCGAACGGCCAATTCTCGCGAGACAAACGTTGCGGATCGGCGAGCCGCACTTGTTCACACAGGCGACGATCACGGTCACCGAGGAATCCGTCATACAACTGCTGCTCCGGATCATCCGGCGAAGAGAATTCCTCTTCCGCATAAATAACCGGCAACTTCTCTTGCCAGATGACAGCCTGCTCGGTGAGCAACGCGGCACGACGTTGGCAGAGTTCCAGATCAACGCCCAGGCGCTGCCGATCAGCTTCGCGCAGCACCGCTAGGGGAGCGACTACCGGACAACGATTGATATGCAGCAATTTCAGTGGCACCGGCAGTTCGCCTTCAGCCAGGTCATCGCGTCGGGTATAGAGGCGCTGGCGCAGCACTTCCGCATCCAGTTCGAGCAGCGGGCCCGGCTCCGACTGCAGGTCCAACACGATCAGCGCGTTGCGGTTGCGCGGATGCCAGGCAAGGGGTAGCACCACTGCCAGGTAATGTCGCTCACCGGAGAAGCGCCCGGAGATGTGCACCAGAGGTTGCAGCAGCCGCACCTGCTCCTGGACCTTGTGCTTGCTGCGCAGCTGGTAGAGATAGTCGAACAGCTTCGGCTGGCGCTCGCGCAGGAGGCGTGCCAGGGCAATGGTCGCGCGGACGTCGGAAAGTGCATCGTGGGCCTGACCATGGTCGATGCCGTTGGCCGCAGTGAGCAGCTCCAGCCGCAGGCTGACGCGACCGTCCTGTTGCGGCCACTCGATGCCCTCTGGACGCAGTGCATAGGCAGTACGTACCAGGTCGATCAGATCCCAGCGGCTGTTACCGCCCTGCCACTCGCGAGCGTAAGGATCATAGAAGTTGCGATAGAGGCTGTAGCGGGTGACTTCATCATCGAAGCGCAGGGTGTTGTAGCCGGCGCCGCAGGTTCCTGGCAGGGCCAATTCGGCATGTACCCGATGCATGAACTCGGCTTCGCCCAACCCTTTCGCCGCCAGGGTAGCGGGCAGGATGCCGGTGACCAGGCAAGCGGCCGGATGGGGCAGGATGTCATCGCTGGGCTTGCAGTAGAGGTTGATCGGCTCGCCGATCTCGTTGAGCGCCTCGTCAGTCCGAATTCCGGCTACCTGCAGTGGCCGGTCGCACCGCGGGTTGATGCCGGTGGTTTCGTAGTCGTGCCAGAAAATGCTGGAAGTCACGGCGTCCCCCTTGTTCGTGAGCTGGGCAGTCTATCACCGGGACGTGTATGGCAAAGGCGCTGAACGGGCGGTGAAACTTCGCCATCCAACGACTTGCTGGGCGGTTTCCGGCGTGCCTAGAATCGCCGCCACTGGACGATCGCCCCCCGCCAAGGACTGCCCCATGCCCGTGCCTCTCGCACTTCGCGCACGCACCTGCGTGCCATGCGCTCCGTCGAAAACTCCAAATCTTTCACAGCATGCGGGCTGAGTCTTCTCGGCCAGGTTGCCTGGATACCGGCCGCTCGCTAGCATCTGGCTTTCCCCTTGGCGCCCAGCCGATGCCCGCAAACCGAGCCAGTCCCCAACCTGCCGACTCCCAGGCCCAACCGCTGGACACCCGCTACCAGGTGGAAACACCGGAAGGCATCGACCTGATTCTGCGTCCGGCCGGCCTGTTGCCACGCGCTCTTGCCTATGCCATCGACCTGGCCATTCGTGGCGCCATCATGCTGGTGCTGTTCATTGCCCTGGCCCTGCTCGGACAACTCGGTTTCGGCCTCGGCCTGATCCTCATGTTCCTGCTCAACTGGTGGTACATGGTGCTGTTCGAAGTACTCAACCAGGGCCGCTCGCCCGGCAAGCAGATAATGGGGCTGCGTGTCGTGCATGACGACGGTACTCCCATTGGCTGGTCCGCCTCCCTGGTGCGAAACCTGTTGCGCTTCGTCGATCTGCTGCCCTTCGCCTATACCCTGGGCGCCCTCAGCTGCCTCCTGCATCCAACGTTCAAGCGCCTGGGTGATATCGCCGCCGGCAGCCTGGTGGTCTATCGCGACGAGAAGACCCAGCGTCCCGAACTACCAGATGCCGAGCCTGAGCGCGCACCATTCGACCTGACCCTCGCCGACCAGCGCGCCCTGCTGGGATTCGCCGAACGCCAGGCCGACTTATCACCGGCCCGCCGCGCTGAACTCGCCGGCATCCTCGCCGCGCCGCTGAACGTGTTGCCGCAGCAGGCCCAAGCCCGCATCAACGGCATCGCCCCTGGTCTGCTGGGATCGAGCACGCCATGAAACAGAATCTCTTCGAACGCCAGCATCAGGCTGGCTGGAAAGCCTTCGCCGATCTGCTCGATCGCCTCGAACGTGGCAAGGCCGATGCTCGCGCCTGCGAAAGCTTCTCCGCCGACTACAGGCAGGTCTGCCAACAGCTGGCACTGGCCCAGGAGCGCGGTTATAGCAGCCACCTGGTGGAGCACCTGCACCAACTGGCCATGCGCGGCCACCAGCAGTTCTACCGCCATCGCAGCCACCTCGGCGCGCGCCTGCTGGGCTTCCTGCTGGGCGGATTCCCGCGCCTGGTGCGCAGCCAGTGGCGCAGCATCGCTGCCGCCTGCCTGCTGTTCTATGGCAGCCTGCTGTTGATGGGCCTGCTGGTGCACAACTGGCCGGATCTGGTCTACAGCGTGCTGGATCCGGAGCAGGTGTCGTCGATGGAGTCCATGTACGACCCTGACGCCCGACGCATCGGCCCCATGAGCGAACGAGACTCCGGGGACGACTGGATGATGTTCGGCCACTACATCATGAACAACATCGGCATCGCCTTTCAGACTTACGCAGGCGGCCTGCTCTTCGGCGTCGGTAGCCTGTTCTTCCTTTTGTTCAACGGCCTCCACATAGGTGCGGTGGCCGGGCACCTGACTCAGATCGGCTTCGGCGAAACCTTCTGGTCCTTCGTCATCGGTCACGGTGCGTTCGAACTCACCGCCATCGCCTTCGCCGGTGCCGCCGGCCTGCAACTGGGCTGGGCCCTGCTCGCGCCAGGCCGTCTGCCCCGCGGCGAAGCGCTGCGCCTGGCCGGTGCACGCAGCGTACAGCTGGTAGCCGGAGTGATACTGCTGCTGGTGATCGCTGCTTTCATCGAAGCCTATTGGTCCTCCATGACCCTGGTCACGCCCCAGGTGAAATACTGGGTTGGCGCCTGCCTCTGGCTGCTGGTCGCGCTCTATTTCGGGCTGGTGGGCAGGAGGACTCATGCGCCTGACTGACGCCAGCGTCACTATCCGTCCGCGTAGCGCCTGGGAGGCCATGGACCTCGGCGTACTGCTGGCGCGTCGCCATGCCGGCCTGCTGATGGCCAGTTGGGCACTGGTGACCCTGCCGGTGTTCGGCCTCCTCACGCTGGTTTGCTGGAAGTATCCGGGCCTGGCGGTCTTCCTTTTCTGGCTGCTGAAGCCCGCCTATGAACGGCTGCCGCTGTACATTCTCTCCCGCGCCCTGTTTGGCGACACACCGACCCTCAGGCAGGCCCTGCGCGCATACCCGCGACTGCTCAAGCCGCAGTTGCTCGCCAGCCTGACCTGGCGGCGCCTCAGCACCACCCGAAGTTTCGATCTGCCGGTGCTGCAACTGGAAGGACTTTCCGGGCAGGCACGCAGCCAGCGCCTGGTGGTCCTGGGGCAACGCAACGCGGGCGGTGCCACTTGGCTGACGGTGATCGGCGTGCATCTGGAATCCGCCCTCTGGTTCGGCTTCATCACACTGCTCTACCTGATGCTGCCCCAGCAGGTGGTGATCGACTGGGACTGGCAGAAGCTTCTGGAAATGGCCTCGGGCGAGTGGCTCTGGCTGGAGCACCTGTCCAACAGCCTCTATGCCTTGGTACTGGTGATCTGGGGACCGGTCTACGTCGCCTGCGGTTTCACCCTGTACCTGAACCGTCGAACGTCCCTGGAAGGCTGGGACATCGAATTGCAGTTCCGCCGCATGCGCCAGCGCCTGACCGGTACCGCTTACGCGCTTCTGCTGGGCCTGGGATTGCTGCTAAGCCAGCTGCCGCAACCGGCCATGGCAGATGACGCGCCGGCCCTGTGCCTTGCACCCCAGGCCTTCCTCGATGGCCCCGATGCCGAACGCCTCACCCACCAGTCGCTGACCGGCAAGGCCGCGAAGGAAGACATTGGCGCCCTGCTGGACAATCCGCCCTTCCAGAACCGGGAAACCGTCACTCGCTGGCGTCTGGGCGAGGAGGCCGCCGACAAGGAACTGAAGCCCGAAGACGTCGAAGGCTGGGCCGAGTTCATCCGCAGCCTGTTCAAGCTGGCCGAGTACGCCAAGAGCCTGGACACACTTGCCCTGGTCATCAAGGTACTGCTCTGGGGTGCGCTGATCAGCCTTCTGGCCCTGCTGCTCTGGCGCTACCGCGACTGGCTCAGCACCTTCGCCGGACGACTGGGACTGCCCCAGCACCGCACACGCGTAGCGCCTTCAGTGCTGTTCGGTCTGGAGCTGGCGCCGGAAAGCCTTCCGGACGATGTCGCTGCGGAGGCCGAGCGCCTCTGGTCCAGCCAACCCCGCGAAGCCCTCGGTTTGCTCTATCGCGCCCTGCTGAGCCGCTTGCTGCACGACTTCCGCCTGCCGCTCAAGCAATCCCATACCGAAGGTGAAGTGCTGCAACTGGTGCGTCGCCTGGACAACACCGAGCTGGAAGGTTTCAGCCAGGTCCTCACCGGGCACTGGCAGAACCTCGCCTACGGCCACCGCCTGCCCGCAAGCGAATTGCGCCAAGGCCTCTGCGATGGCTGGCGTCGCCTGTTCAACGCCGGAGCCGCAACATGAAACCGCGCCTGCGCTTCCTGATCTGCGCCGGCCTGTTCCTTTTACTGGGCCTGCTGGCGATCCATCTCGGTGGGCGTCTGCAGCCCTATCAGGACATCGTCGAACACGGCCCCGCGCCGGAAGTGCTGGGCAATCCGTACCTCGCCGCCGAGCACTTCCTGCGCAAGCAGGGCCTGCAAGTAGTGCGGGCGAACGGCCTGGAAGTACTCGACAATCTGCCCAGTGCCGGCCACAGCCTGTTGCTGCTCGGCAGCCGCTCACGCATGACGCCACGCCAGGCCGACCGCCTGCTGGAGTGGGCGAGCAAGGGCGGACACCTACTGTTCATCGCCGAGCGCATCTATGACGAAAGCGACGGCAAGAGCGGCGACCTGCTGGCGGATCGGCTGGGCATCCAGCAATTCGAAGCCAAGGAGCTCGACGAAGACAAAAGCACTGAGCCCGAGGCGCCTGAGGACAACCGCACCGAGGAACAGGCTGCGGCCTCTGTCTCTCCCCAGGACGACCAGGAGCTCGCAGAGGGAGATCCGTTCCCCGAGCTGACCAAGCTCTATCTGGAAAATGAACAGGCACCGGCCTACGCCGGCTTCGACCCTGAATTCCACCTCTACGACAGCCAGAACCGCGCCCATGCCTGGGCCAACAGCGCCAAGGCCACGCACATGCTGCAGCTGGACCACGGCGACGGTCTGGTCACCGTGCTTACCGACGGCTGGATCTGGCAGAACCGCGATATCGACGAGTACGACAACGCCTGGCTGCTCTGGTATCTGACCCAGGACAGCACCGTCACCCTGCTCTACCGCGCCGAACGCGACAGCCTGGTCACCCTGCTCGGACAGAACTTCCCCGAAGCCCTGGTGGCCCTCGCCCTGTTCGTCGTCCTGCTGCTTTGGCACGTTGGCCAACGCCAGGGGCCGCTGCAGGCGCCAGCCAGCCGCGCGCGCCGGCAACTGCAAGAACACCTGCGCGGAAGCGCCGACTTCCTGCTCCGTCGCAGTGGCCAGTCCAGCCTGCTGCAAGGCCTGCAACGTGATATCCAGCGCCGCGCCCGTCATCGTCACCCCGGATTCGAACGGCTCCCCGTGGCCGAGCAGTGGCAGGTGCTGGGCCGCCTGACCCGTCTGCCGCCCAGCGCCATTAGCCAGGCCATGCGGCCGCTGCCCAAGCAACGGCTTACCGCCGCCGACTTCACCCGCCAGGTCGCCCACCTGCAAACCCTCAGGAATGCCCTATGAGCGAAGAGATTTCCGATCCGTCGCAAACCGAAGCCAGCAGCGCTTCCGCGCCCTCGGCCGCCATCCAGCGTCAGCGCGCCAGCCAATTGGCCCAGGCGTTGCGCGTGGAATTGCAGAAGGCCGTGATCGGCCAGGTCGCCGTAATCGACGATGTGCTCACTGCCTTGCTGGCTGGCGGCCACGTATTGGTGGAAGGTGTGCCGGGCCTCGGCAAGACGCTGCTGGTCCGCGCCCTGGCCCGCTGCTTCGGCGGCGAGTTCTCGCGTATCCAGTTCACCCCCGACCTGATGCCCAGCGACGTGACTGGCCACGCCGTGTATGACATGCAGAGCGAGCAGTTCAAGCTGCGCAAGGGACCGGTGTTCACCAACCTGCTACTGGCGGACGAGATCAACCGTGCCCCGGCCAAGACCCAGGCCGCGCTGCTGGAAGTGATGCAGGAACGCCAGGTGACCCTGGAAGGCCGCGCCCTGCCGGTACCCCAACCCTTCCTCGTGCTGGCGACGCAGAACCCTATCGAGCAGGAAGGTACCTATCCCCTGCCAGAAGCCGAGCTGGACCGCTTCATGCTCAAGCTGCGCATGGATTACCCGGCCGCTGATGAAGAACTGAACCTGGTACGCCAGGTCACCCGCTCGGCTCGCGCCGATATGCTCGAAGTGGCGCCGTTGCGCACCCTGTTGCAAGCCCGTGACGTCCTGGCTCTGCAGAGGATCGCCAGCGATCTGCCGGTGGACGACCAGGTGCTGGACTACGCCGTGCGCCTGGCCCGCGCCACACGTAGCTGGCCTGGCCTGGCCATGGGGGCCGGACCGCGCGCTTCCATCGCCCTGGTCCGCGGTGGCCGTGCCCGCGCACTGCTGCGCGGCGGCGATTTCGTGCTGCCGGACGACATCAAGGGCTGTGCCCTGGCGGTACTGCGCCATCGCGTACGCCTTTCGCCGGAACTGGATATCGAGGGCCTGTCGGTGGATCAGGTACTCCAGCAACTCCTAGATCAGGTACCGGCGCCGCGCCTATGAAGCCTTCCCGCGCACTGCTGGTGCTGGTGGCCGGGCTCTTCGGCCTGGCCCTGCTGCTCGGCACGCTGCCAGCGTTGGGCATCAAGCTGCCCGAGCAGTTGAACCTGCTCTGGTGGGGTCTACTCTGCGCCCTCATCCTGCTTGGCCTGTTGGATTGCGCCTGGCTGCGCCGCCTGCCATCACCGCGCCTGGAGCGTAACCTTCCGGGGAATCTGGCACTGGGACGCTGGAGCGATGTCCGACTGACCCTCCATCACGGCTATGGCCGCTCCGTGGAAATCGATCTGTTCGACCAGGTCCCGGCCGCCATGGAGTTCGAGCCCCTGCCCCAGCGCGTAGCTCTGCACCCGGGTGAGCACACCGACTTCGGCTATCGGGTGCGCCCAGTCAAGCGCGGCCATTTCCACTTCCCAGCCTGCGAAGTGCAACTGCCCAGTCCGCTGGGCCTGTGGCGGCACAAGCGCGTGCTCGACCTGCCCGGTGAAGCACGCGTCTACCCGGACTTCGCGCGCCTCTATGGCGCGCAACTGAAGGCCGTGGACGACTGGCTCAGCCAACTCGGCGTGCGCCAGCGACCGCGCCGCGGCCTGGGCCTTGAATTCCACCAGCTTCGGGAGTTCCGCGACGGCGACACCTTGCGCCAGATCGACTGGAAGGCCACCGCGCGCAAACGCACGCCGATCGCCCGCGAGTACCAGGACGAGCGTGACCAGCAGATCGTCTTTTTGCTCGACTGCGGTCGCCGCATGCGTAGCCAGGACGGCGATCTCTCGCACTTCGACCACGCCCTCAACGCAAGCCTGCTGCTCAGCTATGTGGCGCTGCGCCAGGGCGATGCGGTTGGCCTGTCCACCTTCGCTGCCGAACGTGATCGCTTCGTGGCGCCGGTGAAGGGGCCGGCGCAGTTGAATGTGCTGCTCAATGGCGTCTACGACCTGGACAGCACCCTGCGCCCAGCCGACTACAGCGCCGCTGCGGACGTGCTGCTGGCACGCCAGCGGCGCCGCGCACTGGTGGTACTGGTGAGCAACTTGCGCGATGAGGACGACACTGAACTGTTCAACGCAGTGAAACGCCTCGGTCGCCAACACCGACTGCTGGTAGTCAGCTTGCGTGAGGAAGTCCTCGACAGCCTGCGCCATACCCCGGTCCAGGGCTTCGATGACGCCCTCGCCTATTGCGGCACAGTGGACTACCTGAATGCCCGCAACAGCCTGCATGAACGCCTCGCAGCCCACGGCGTGCCGGTACTGGACGCGCGCCCCAGCGAGCTGGGACCCCAGCTGGTGAGCCGCTACCTGGCGTGGAAGAAGGCAGGAGCGCTGTAGGGGCGAATTCATTCGCCAAGGAGAACGCAGGTCTCCCCCTCCCTCCCCCAAAGAAAAAGGCGAAGCACCTGGCTTCGCCTTTTCCCACTCCACTGAACCTCAGTGGTGCTTGCGCGGCACCGACTTGAGCAGTTCGGCCGGAGGCATCTCACAGTTGATCTTGCGCCCCAGCAGCTCCTCGATCGGCGGCAGTGCGAAGGCATCGTCCTCACCAGCGAAGCTGATGGAGGTGCCGCTGGCGCCAGCGCGGCCGGTACGGCCGATGCGGTGGACGTAATCGTCCGGATCTTCCGGCAAGGTGAAGTTGATCACGTGGCTGATGCCGTCGATGTGGATACCACGGCCGGCGACATCGGTGGCCACCAGTACGCGGATCTTGCCTTCACGGAAGCCTTCCAGGGTCTTGATGCGCTTGTGCTGGGGCACGTCACCGGACATCTGGGCGGCGCTGATGCCGTCCTTCGTCAGACGTTCCTCGATACGGCGCACTTCGTCCTTGCGGTTGGCGAAGACCATGACGCGGGTCCAGTCGTTCTGGGCGATCAGGTTGTAGAGCAGCTTGTACTTGTCGCTGCCAGCCACGGCGTAGACGTGCTGTTCAACGGTTTCGCTGGCAACGTTTTCCGGCTCGATCTCGACGATGGCCGGGTCGACGGTCCACTGCTTGGCCAGATTCATCACGTCTTCGGTGAAGGTGGCCGAGAACAGCAGGGTCTGGCGCTCCCCCTTGAACGGAGTCTGGCGGATGATCTGGCGCACTTGCGGAATGAAGCCCATGTCCAGCATTCGGTCGGCTTCGTCCAGCACCATCACTTCGACCATGTCCAGGTGCACTTCGCCGCGCTGGTTGAAGTCCAGCAGCCGGCCGGGGGTGGCGACCAGGATGTCGCAGAAGCGCGATTCCAGTTGCTTGAGCTGCTTGTCGAAGTCCATACCGCCGACGAAGCTCATCACGGTCAGGCCGCTGTGCTTGGTAAGTGCCTGGGCATCCTTGGCGATCTGCACTACCAGTTCGCGGGTCGGCGCGATGATCAGCGCGCGCGGCTCGCCCATGTAGCGCTCTTTCGGTGGCGGGGTCTGCAGCAGCTGGGTAATGGTGGAAATCAGGAAGGCGGCGGTCTTGCCGGTACCGGTTTGGGCACGGCCGATTGCATCCTTGCCCTTCAGGGTGTGGCCGAGGACCTGTGCCTGGATCGGGGTGCAGTAGGGGAAGCCCAGATCGTGGATGGCGTGCATAAGGCTCGGATCGAGGTTGAAGTCGTGGAAGCGGGTTTTGCCTTCCTGGGGCTCCACCACGAAGTCTTCGAGCTTCCAGTTATCCACAGGGCGCGCAGCCTTGGTCGGGCGCTCACGACGCGGCTTGTCGGATTTGGGTTTGTCGCTGCGGGGCTTTTTCTCGCCACGGGGCGGGCGTTCGCTGGAGCCTTCGGCCTTTTCGCCTGCTTCGTGAGGCGCTTTCTTCGGTTTGGCCGGACGCTCTTCCTTGTCGGTACGGGCGGGGGCTGGAGCGGTTGGGGTGGGGCCGGCCTGCGGCTCTTCACCCTTGCTGAAAATCTTCTTGAGTGCTTTGAGCACGGTGGTCTCGTCGATTGATTAAGGAATGAACGGCCGCCAGTGTAAAGCAAGATGCCCGCAGGGCGAAGAGCTGCGGGCATTCAAGGGCTTGACTTGGACTACGGAAGCGTCTCCAGCAGCAACCTGCGAACGTTTCCGCCCATGATGAGGGCAATGTCCGCTTCGCTGAATCCGGCGTCCTTGAGGCCTTGGGTCAGTTGCGCCAGGCCACTGGTGTCGAACGGGGTGTGCACGGCGCCGTCGAAGTCCGAACCCAGCGCTACGTGTCGCACGCCCACCTTGTCGGCGACATAGCGAATCGCCGTGACGATGGCTTTCACCGAGGTCTCGCACACTGCGGTGTCCCAGTAGCCGATGCCGATCACCCCGCCGGTGGCGGCAATGCGCTGAACATGTGCGTCACTGAGGTTCCGGGTGCCCGGGCAGGTGCCTTCGACACCGGTGTGGGACACCAGCACCGGACGCTCGGCCATGTTCAGCACGTCGTCGATCAGCGCACGGGACGCATGGGCCAGGTCCACCAGCATCTTCTTCTCTTCCAGGTGGGCTATGACCCGGCGGCCGAAGGGGGTCAGACCGCCCTTCTCCAGGCCGTGGGCGGAACCACCAACCTCGTTATCGAAGAAATGCGTCAGGCCCATGATGCGGAAACCCGCGTCATACATACGGTCGACGTTCTCCAGCCTGCCCTCCAGCGGATGCAGGCCTTCGGTCGCAAGGATGGCGGCCGTCTGGTTCGAATCCTTCTCCCATGAGGCGAGGTACCTGGCGAAATCATCGCGGCTGCGCACCAGGGTCAGCTTGCCCTGGCTGCCGGCTGCGGCTTCTTCCAGCTTCTTGCCTTGATACAGGGCACGTTCCAGCAGGCTGTGCCAGGTCGCACGGGGCCAGCGCTGGGCCATGACCAGCAGGGTGATGTCGTCGGTGTCCGAACCATTGCGCTCGTAGTTGAGGCCGCGCGGGGTCTTGGTGACGGTGGAGAACACCTGCAGGCCGACATGGCCTTCGAGCAGGCGGGGCAGATCGCTGTGGCCGAAGTCATGGCGCTCCAGCAGGTTGCGGTTCCACAGCAGCGCATCGTCGTGCAGGTCGGCGACGAACAGGGTCTTGTGCAGTTGCTCGGCCTCGTCCGAGGCGCGATAGGGTGGCGGCGCGGCTACCGTGTTCATTTCACGGTCGAGGAACCCCGGCAGGTAGAAGAAGATCCCCAGGCCAGCGGCCGCCAGCAATAGCAAAGCGATAAGGAGTTTACGCATGTCCAGCTTCCCGGCTGTCTTGTAGTGAACGGACTCTAGCAAACAGACGTTTGAAGGAAGCGGAAATGTAATGCAGGGATGAAATTACCCGTTCAGCCGGTTACGCCCATCCTGCTTGGCCTGGTAGAGCGCGTTGTCGGCCCGTGAAATCATGCCCTGCAGGCTGTCCGGACGCTGCATCTCCGCGAGACCGATTGAGATGGTCACGCCGGGCAATACGCCCAGCGGTGAATAGAAGGAAGGGATCTGCTCCAGGCTGCTCCGCAGCCGCTCGCCGATGGTGCGGGCCTCTTCGCCGCCCATTTCCGGAAGCAGGATGACGAACTCCTCGCCGCCGTAGCGCGCCATGCTGTCCTTGGGTCGCAGCTGGTTGCGCAGGGTGTGGGACACCAGGCAAAGCGCGTAGTCCCCTGCCAGGTGCCCGTGGCGGTCGTTGTATGACTTGAAGTGGTCGACATCCAGCATGAGCATCGACATTGGCTGCTCATTGAAGGAACAGCGCGTGCTTTCGCGCTGGTAGATCTGCTCCAGCCAGCGCCGGTTGAAGAGCCCGGTCAGGGTGTCGATCTTGGCGTTCTGCTCGGTGTCGAGAATGATCCGGTTGCCCTGACGCACACGGTCGCAAAGCACTTCCAGCAGGTTCTGCATCAACTGCGGCGACTGCTGGAACAGGCTGACGAGCGATTGCCGATGCAGACGCAACACGGTAGTGGGTTCTGCGGCCACCACGTAGGCCGAAGGATGGTCGTTGTCGATGAAGCTGATCTCACCGGCGCACTCTCCCGGCCCTATGGAGCTGACGGGATTGTTGTCCAGCGAGCCGAGGTAAACCTTCAACCTCCCGCTCACAACGAGATAAAGGTACTGGTTGCGGTTGAACGGACTCAGCACAATCTCGCCGGCATCCAGGTCGCAGGCGCGGAACTCCTTGAGCAATTGCCCGAGGCTGCTCGCCGTGACGTTCTGGAACAGACGCAGTCGGCCCAACAGGGCCATGTCTTCTTGCCAGTGGACATGCTTCATGGCTGCAACGGCCTCGGATGGCAGTCGAAGCGGACGGCACCGCTAACGATCCCTGTCTCAGTTGTTAACCCAGTGCGACAGTATTCCCGCACTTTTGGACTGACAATGCCCGCCCAAAGTTGGGCCGACGGGCGGCAGGATATCGGTAAGGAACGCGACAATTCCTGATATTCGCCACAATTTCGCAACAGTTTTATGGACGCACGGAAACGCCCCGGACAACTACCCAGGGCGCTGGCGCCAAACAATCAATGTTGCAGTGACCAGAAGGCCGCCCGGAGGCGGCCTTCTGAGGACAGTGTAGATGGCCTCAAGCCATCAGTCGGAACTTCACCGAGTAGCCCGCCATGCGTGCTTCCAGCAGCGCCCGCAGTGACGCATCCAGCCCCGGTACGCGGATCTCGGCGACCTGACCGTGGCGATCATCGTTCACCATCTCCACCGTCACGCCTTGGGCGATAGCCCCCAGTACTTCTTCCAGCACTCGGCGAGTGGCGTCCAAGCGCAGCGCCGGCTTGAAGGTCTTGCCTACCGCGGTCACCGGGATGGCCTCGATGATCCACACATCCTTGGGCACTGCCGCGCGCTCGGGCACATGAAGCGATGCGTGCGCCAGCAACTCGGCCTCGCTGACGACGGCACCAGGCTTGAGCTGCACATAGGCCACAGGCAGTTCACCAACCTTGTCGTCCGGCTTGCCCACAGCAGCGGCCATGGCCACGCCAGGGTGACGATGCAGGGCTTCCTCGATCATCTGCGGATCGATGTTGTGCCCGCCGCGGATGATCAGGTCTTTGCTGCGGCCGGTGAGCCAGATGTAGCCGTCGGCGTCCATGCGGCCAAGATCACCGGTGTTGAACCAGTCGCCATCGACCCAGATGTCCTTGTTCTTGCTCGCCTGCAAGTAGCCCTTGAACACGGTCACGCCACGCACGCAGAGGTTGCCGATCTCATCGGAGGCAGCATCGCGCAGGTACTGGCCCTGCTCGTCGAGTACCGCGATCTTCACCTGGCAATAGGGCATGCGCATGCCGATGGAGCCTGGCCGGCGCTCGCCGTGGGCCGGATTGCCGCAAGTGCCGCAGGTGGCCTCGGTCAGGCCGTAGCCTTCGATCAGCTTGAGGCCGGTCTTGGCCTCGAACTGGCGGATCAGCTCGACCGGCATGGGTGCAGCGCCGCACAAGGCGTAGCGCAGGCTGGACAGGTCGTGCCCCTCGCTGGGTACCTGCAGCAGGCCGGCATAGATGGTCGGCACACCACTGAAGAAACTCACGCGATAGCGTTCGATGACTTTCCAGAAGTTCTGGATCAACCGTGTGTTGCGATAGCCCTGTGGCGTGGCGATGAGGATTTCCGCTCCAGCGAAGAATGGGGCAAGTCCGGTGACCATCACGCCGTTGACGTGGAACAGTGGCAGCCCGCAGAGCGTATTGTCGCCCTCACCCAGGTTGATCGCGTAAGCGAGGATCATCGCCATGGCCACTTCGTTGCGGTGGCTGTGGGGCGCCAGCTTAGGCGTTCCGGTGGTGCCACCGGTGTGGAAATAGGAGGCCACATCATCCGGCGCAATCACCCGACCGCTCTGCAAGTGGTCGGAGGGAAAGCGGTCGAGCAGCTCATCGAAATCCAGCACACCTTCGGGCAACGCTCCGCGCTGAGCCTTGACGGCACTGCGCTGCGGCTCAGGCAGCAGATTGGCCAGGTCGACCGTGACGATGGCTTCCAGTTCGGGCAAACGGT
Organism: Pseudomonas sp. JS3066; assembly: GCF_036328175.1. NCBI lineage: Bacteria > Pseudomonadati > Pseudomonadota > Gammaproteobacteria > Pseudomonadales > Pseudomonadaceae > Pseudomonas > Pseudomonas sp. JS3066. Next base: position 736,849 of record NZ_CP143312.1, on the reverse strand, counting down.
CACGCAGGCTGGCAACCTTGTCCCAGAGATCAGTACCGGGGAACGGCGCCAGGGTCACCAGCACCTTGGAGTCGGCGGCATGGACCAGCTCGGCGATGTGCTCCGGCTCCAACAGCGGGTTGATGGCATTGACCACACCAGCCGCCTCCCCGCCCCAGATGGTGAAGTGCGTATGGGGCAGGTTCGGCAGCAGGAAGGACACCGCCTTGCCCGGACGCACACCCAGATGGTGGAAGGCGTTGGCGGCCTGGGTCACCCGCGCCAGCAGCTCCCCATAGGTCAGCTCGACGGGCGTCTCTTCAGCGTCGCCCTGAAGCAGGAAGGTCATGACTCGCTTGCTTGGGTAACGCTCGGCGCTGCGACGGATCAGCTCGTAGGTGCTGTCCGGCATGCCGCGCTGTTCCAGTGAAAGACGCTCGAGTTCTTCGATATCGCGCAGGTTGGCGATGGGCGGAGCTAAGGTCTGGGCCATGGTCGCTTCTTGTTCTGAAGGGTTGCAGTTCAGCTGTGCAGCCGTTCCACCAGCCAGGTGCCGATGTCGCGGATCTGCTGCGGCAATACTTCGTGGGCCATTGGATAGTCGCGCCACTCCACGGGGACCCCGGCGGCCACCAGGCGATCGTGGGCGGAGCGCCCCATCGCGGGAAGCACCACATCGTCGAAAGTGCCATGCAAGCAAAGGACTGGCAGTTGTCGTTTTGTATCCGACAGTGTCATTTCATCGCTGAAGGTCGGTGCGTAGGTGGAAAGCGCCAGCACACCACCCAGCTCATCCGGCCAGCGCAGAAAGGCCGTGTGCAGGACGACTGCGCCGCCCTGGGAGAATCCGGCCAGGAAGATGCGGCGCGGCTCGATGCCACCGTCGACCTGTGCCTGCGCCAGGGCCATGACCTGTTCCGCCGACTCTTCCAGCTGGGCCTCGTTGATGGCGCGCTCCGGACTCATGGCGAGGATGTCGTACCAGGAGGGCATGGCCCAACCGCCATTGATGGTCACGGCGCGAGTCGGTGCCTGCGGTAGCACGAAGCGGGTTGTACCCAACACTTCCTGCAGGGCCTCGGCCACTGGCAGGAAGTCATAGCGATCCGCGCCGAGGCCGTGGAGCCAGATAATGCAGGCATCGGCACGATGTGGGGGCTCGAGGATCAGTGTGTCGCTCATGTGTGGCTCCGTTGTGGTGCATCTGCACAGTTGTGGGGCGATGACATTGGAAGGGGTGGTTTGATAACTGAAAAAGATGTCGCACCGCTAAAACTTTACCTATTGACCTATCGGAATAGGCCTACTGGCACCTGGCTGGTACGTCCTTTGCTAACGAGCTCCAGACTGAATATTGCGCCCGGGTTCGGTAACACTTGCCCTGGCGTGCAGCGGGTTGGGTAGCAACTCAGGTTGCTACCTTGCAGGCGATCACCTGGTGCCATTCGTGGTGCGAGGGTGGCGCAATCCGTCTCCAGCCCATTTGACCAATGGGCGAGGAAAGGTCTGGTGGCGAGCGGAGCAGCGCCAACTAGACTCCTTCCTTAGGTCTGACACCCCGGTTGACCTTTTCCAGTGCATGAAAGGTTGAACCTGCCTCACGAGGGTACGGCGGTGGGACCGAGACTCCAACACCAATAAAAGCAACTGGAGGTTTTTGATGAAGATGGTGAAATCCACCCTGGCCGTGCTGACCGCGGCAACCGTTCTCGGTGTCAGCGGTTTCGCGCAGGCGGGCGCTACCCTGGACTCGGTGAAGAAGAAAGGCTTCGTACAATGCGGCATCAGCGACGGCCTCCCGGGCTTCTCGTATGCCGATGGCAAGGGCAACTACAAAGGCATCGACGTTGACGTTTGCCGTGCCGTTGCCGCCGCCGTGTTCGGCGATGCCAGCAAGGTCAAATTCAGCCCGCTGACCGCCAAGGAACGTTTCACCGCGCTGCAGTCCGGCGAAGTCGACGTCCTTTCGCGCAACAGCACCTGGACCAGCTCCCGTGACGCAGCCATGGGCCTGAACTTCACCGGCGTGACCTACTACGACGGTCAAGGCTTCCTGGTGAACAAGAAGCTCGGCGTTTCCAGCGCCAAGGAACTCGATGGCGCCACCGTCTGCATCCAGGCCGGTACTACCACCGAGCTGAACCTGTCCGACTACTTCCGCGCGAACAACCTGAAGTACACCCCCATCACCTACGACACTTCCGACGAGAGCGCCAAGTCGCTTGAGTCCGGTCGTTGCGACGTGCTGACCTCCGACCAGTCCCAGCTCTATGCACAGCGCATCAAGCTGGCTGCCCCGGACGAGTACGTGGTACTGCCGGAAGTCATCTCCAAGGAGCCCCTCGGCCCGGCCGTACGCCAGGGTGACGAGGAGTGGTTCGACATCGTGCGCTGGTCCCTGTTCGCCATGGTGAACGCCGAGGAACTGGGCATCGACTCGAAGAACGTCGAGGAAATGGCCAAGTCCACCAAGAACCCCGACATTGCTCGTCTGCTGGGCACTGAAGGCGAATTCGGCAAGGACCTGAAACTGCCGAAGGACTGGGCGGTGCAGATCGTCAAGCAAGTTGGTAACTACAGTGAAATCTTCGATCGCAATATCGGTGCCGGTAGCGAGCTGAAGATCGAGCGTGGTCTCAACGCCCTGTGGAACAAGGGCGGTCTGCAGTACGCACCGCCGGTGCGCTGACCGTCGCCCGGCGGCCACATGACGTGGCTGCCGGGTTTGAGTTCCGTTTCAACGCGAACCCTGGCCGCCGTCCCCCATCCGGTCGGCCAGTGGTTCCCAGAGGGCTGTCATGCAAAAACCTGCCAACGCCCCGCGTGCCCCGAAAGGTTCGGTCTGGACCGATCCCAAGGCACGTGCGTGGCTATTCCAGATCATCGCCGTCGTCGCAGTCGTGGCACTGGGCTGGTATCTGTTCCAGAACACCCAGCACAACCTGCAACAGCGCGGCATCCTGTCCGGCTTCGATTTCCTCGAACAAAGCGCCGGCTTCGGGATTTCCCAACACCTGATCGACTACAACGAAAGCCACAGCTACGGCCGCGTCTTCGTCATCGGTCTGCTTAACACGCTGCTGGTTTCGGTCATCGGTATCATCTTCGCCACCATCCTCGGCTTCATCCTGGGCGTGGCGCGCCTGTCGCCGAACTGGCTGGTGCGCAAGCTGGCGACCGTCTACATCGAGACCTTCCGCAACATCCCGCCGCTGCTGCAGATCTTCTTCTGGTACTTCGCGGTCATGCTGCCCATGCCGGGGCCGCGCCAGAGCATGGCCATCGGCGAGCATTTCTTCCTCAACAACCGCGGCCTGTACATGCCGGCGCCAACCATCGCCGATGGCTTCTGGCCGTTCCTGATCAGCCTGGTACTGGTACTGGCGGCGATCGTCGGGACTGCCCGCTGGGCCAAGGCCAGGCGTGAGGCCACGGGCCAGCGCTTCCCGGTGCTGCTCACTGCCCTGGTACTGCTGGTAGTGATTCCGGGCCTGGTGTCGCTGGTGTTCGGCGCGCCTTTCGAGTGGAGCATGCCGGTACTGCAGGGCTTCAACTTCCGTGGCGGCTGGGTGGTGATTCCGGAACTGATCGCCCTGACCCTGGCGCTCACCGTGTACACCGCGGCATTCATCGCCGAGAACGTGCGCTCCGGCATCCAGGCGGTCAGCCACGGCCAGACCGAAGCCGCGCGATCCCTGGGCCTGCCCGCCGCCAAGACCCTGCGCCTGGTGATCATTCCGCAAGCCCTGCGCGTGATCATCCCGCCGCTTACCAGCCAGTACCTGAACCTGACCAAGAACTCGTCCCTGGCGGCCGGCATCGGCTACCCGGACATGGTCTCGCTGTTCGCCGGTACGGTGCTGAACCAGACCGGCCAGGCGATCGAGGTGATCACGATCACCATGAGCGTCTACCTGGCCATCAGCATCAGCATTTCCCTGCTGATGAACTGGTACAACAAGCGCATTGCGCTAGTCGAGCGGTGAGGTCCGAACCATGACGACACACGTATTCAAGCCCGACCAGCCGCCACCCCGGATGAGCGTCGGCGCAGTGGGCTGGCTACGCGCCAACCTGTTCTCCAACTGGTTCAACACTCTGTTGACCCTGTTCGCCATCTACCTGGTCTGGCTGATCCTGCCGCCGCTGATCAAGTGGGCTTTCCTCCAGGCCGACTGGAGCGGCACCACCCGTGCCGACTGCACCAGCGAAGGCGCCTGCTGGGTCTTCATCAAGGTGCGTTTCTCGCAGTTCATGTACGGCTTCTATCCCGAAGCCCTGCGCTGGCGCGTGGACCTGGCGGTGTGGATCGCGATCATCGGCGCTGCGCCGCTGTTCATCCCGCGCTTCCAGCAGAAGGCCAAGTACGGACTGGCATTCCTGGTGATCTATCCGCTCGTCGCCTACTGGCTGCTGCATGGCGGCTTCCTCGGTATGTCCACCGTCTCCACCAGCCAGTGGGGCGGCCTGATGCTGACCCTGGTGATTGCTGCCGTGGGTATCGTCGGTGCACTGCCGCTGGGCATCCTGCTGGCGCTGGGACGGCGTTCGAACATGCCGGCGATCAAGGTCATCTGCGTGACCTTCATCGAGTTCTGGCGCGGCGTGCCGCTGATCACCGTGCTGTTCATGTCTTCGGTGATGCTGCCGCTGTTCCTGCCTGAAGGCCTGTCCTTCGACAAGCTGCTGCGAGCGCTGATCGGCGTGATCATGTTCCAGTCGGCATACATCGCCGAGGTGGTGCGTGGCGGCCTGCAAGCCATCCCCAAGGGCCAGTACGAAGCCGCTGCGGCCATGGGCCTGGGCTACTGGCGGATGATGGGCCTGGTGATCCTGCCGCAAGCCCTGAAGCTTGTGATTCCCGGCATCGTCAACACCTTCATCGCGCTGTTCAAGGACACCAGCCTGGTGATCATCATCGGCCTGTTCGACCTGCTCAACAGCATCAAGCAAGCCACCACCGACCCGGCCTGGCTGGGTATGGCCACCGAAGGCTACGTCTTCGCCGCCCTGGTGTTCTGGATCTTCTGTTTCGGCATGTCCCGCTACTCCATGAGCCTGGAGCGCAAGCTGGACACCAGCCACAAGCGTTAGGAGTCATTCCATGACTGAAGCAAGCAAGAAAACCGCCGGCGAGCCGATCATCCGACTGCAGGGCGTGAACAAGTGGTACGGCCAGTTCCACGTCCTGAAGGACATCAACCTCGACGTGCAGCAGGGCGAGCGTATCGTCCTCTGCGGCCCGTCCGGTTCCGGCAAGTCCACCACCATTCGCTGCATCAACCGCCTGGAGGAGCACCAGCAAGGTCGCATCGTCGTCGACGGCACCGAGCTGACCAACGACCTCAAGCACATCGAGGCGATCCGCAGCGAAGTGGGCATGGTGTTCCAGCACTTCAACCTGTTCCCGCACCTCACCGTGCTGCAGAACTGCACCCTGGCCCCCATGTGGGTTCGCAAGATGCCCAAGCGCCAGGCCGAGGAAGTCGCCATGCATTACCTGGAGCGCGTGCGCATTCCGGAGCAGGCGCACAAGTTCCCAGGGCAGCTTTCCGGCGGCCAGCAACAGCGCGTTGCCATCGCTCGTGCACTGTGCATGAAGCCGAAGATCATGCTGTTCGACGAGCCCACCTCGGCGCTCGACCCGGAGATGGTGAAGGAAGTGCTCGACACCATGATCGGCCTGGCCCATGACGGCATGACCATGCTTTGCGTGACCCACGAGATGGGCTTCGCGCGCACCGTGGCCAACCGGGTGATCTTCATGGACAAGGGCGAGATCGTGGAACAGAACGAGCCCAACGCGTTCTTCGACAACCCGCAGAACGAGCGGACCAAGCTGTTCCTCGGGCAGATCCTGCACTGAGGATGGGACGCTGAATGAAAAAGGGAGCCTTCGGGCTCCCTTTTTCGTTGGCGTGTGGAAGCTCCCCGTAGGAGCGAATTCATTCACGAAATGGCCAGGCACCGAGCCAACCGGAGGCAACCCTCACCCCAGTCCTGAGGTAGCCCGTGCAGCGCTCTGACTGCTTTCTTCCAGACAAAAAAAGCCGCGCAGATGCGCGGCTTTTCACAGCGGCAGGACTCAATCGCCGTAGATATCGAAATCGAAGTACTTGGCCTGGATCGCCTGGTACTTGCCATTCTCACGCAGGGCCTTGATTGCGCCATTGAACTTCTCGCGCAGCTCGTTATCACCCTTGCGCACGGCGATCCCGGCGCCTTCGCCGAAGTACTTCGGATCGTTCAGGACCGGCCCAACAAACTCGTAGCCCTTGCCGTTATCGGTCTTGAGGAAGCCTTCGTTGAGCGGGAAGACGTCAGCCAGCACACCGTCCAGGCGGCCGGAAAGCACGTCCAGGTAGATCTCGTTCTGGGTGCTGTAGCGCACGATCTTGATGCCCTTGGGCTCCAGGACCTCGGTGGCGAAGCGATCGGTGGTGGTAGAGCGCTGGGTACCGATGGTCTTGCCCACCAGGCTCTTGAATTCCGGGTCGACCGCGGTGCCCTTCTTCATCACCAGGCGCGCCGGGCTGTAGTAGTACTTGCCGGTGAAGTCGACGGACTTCTTGCGCTCATCGGTGATGGTCATGGAGGACAGCACCGCGTCCACCTTCTTCACCTTCAGGGAAGGGATCAGGCCATCGAATTCCTGCTCGATCCACTGGCACTTCACCTTCATTTCCTCGCACATGGCATTGCCAATGTCATAGTCGAAGCCGGCGATCTGCCCTTCCGGGGTCTTGAAGGCGAAAGGTGGATAGGCCGCCTCGATGCCGATGCGCAAGGGCTTGTCAGCAGCGAAAACGCTGGAGGCCAGCAGGCTCAGGGCAAGGCTGCCCAGCAGAACGAGTTTCTTCATGGTGCGACTCCCGCATTACGGATGGAGGCTCGCCACATTGCAGGGCAAGCCGGTTCGGAATGGATATTCGAGGCAGAAGAAGGCGCCGCCAGGGCTGGCCGGCATGGGAATGGAATGAGTAGCTGGCTGTGGATCATCGTGGATGCCGCTAACTTGTACTTGTGAGTCCATACTGGACTCAAATGTACATATCGTCAATCACCTATGAAAAAGCCCGGCAAAGGCCAGGCTTGTTCGAACCTTGTAGGAGCGAATTCATTCGCCAAACAGGCCGCAGGCCTGCCATTGGGAGCCCCCCGTGGGCAGCTACGCTGCCCTTCGCGAATAAATTCGCCTCACAGGAAAAGCAGCCCCGGCCGGGATCATTTCCAGCGCTCGGCAGCGGCCTTGTCGCTGCACCGCCCTTCCACCCAGCGCGGGCCTTCGGCGGTGTCTTCCTTCTTCCAGAAGGGTGCGCGGGTCTTGAGGAAGTCCATGATGAAGTTGCAGGCGTCGAACGCCGCCTGACGATGGGCGCTGGCTGTACCGACGAAGACGATCGGCTCGCCCGGCTCCAGGCGGCCGATGCGGTGGAGGATATCCACATTGAGCAGCGGCCAGCGTCCCCGGGCTTCGGCCGCGATTTTCTCCAGGGCTTTCTCGGTCATGCCCGGATAGTGCTCCAGGAACATGCCAGCCACATCCTGGCCATCATTGAAATCGCGCACATAGCCGACGAAGCCGACCACCGCGCCAATGCCAACATTGGCCGCGTGCAGCGCGTTGAGTTCAACACCGGGGTCAAAGGCGGTTTCCTGCACGCGAATGGCCATCTCAGCCTCCGGTGACCGTCGGGAAGAAGGCGACCTCGTCACCGTCGCTGAGGGCTTCGTCCAGGCTGCAGAGCTCCTGGTTGCGGGCGCACATCAGGTTCTGTTCGGCGAGGACTTCCCAGACGCCGCCACGGGCCAGCAAGTGCTGGCGCAGATCATCCAGTTTCGCGAACGCCGGGTCACAGTTGAGCTGCTCGCCTTCGATGCCGAGCGCTTCACGGTAACGGGCGAAATACTGCACGCGAATCATCATTACTCCCCGGCCTGGTAATGGCCGCTCTTGCCGCCCAACTTTTCCAGCAGGCGTACGTTTTCAATGGTCATGCCGCGATCGACCGCCTTGCACATGTCGTAGATCGTCAGGGCGGCCACGCTGGCGGCGGTCAGCGCTTCCATTTCCACGCCGGTCTGCCCGGCCAGTTTGCAGCGGGCGACGATACGCACGCAGTCTTCCCCTTCCGCTGCCAGCTCTACCTTGACGCTGGTGAGCATCAATGGGTGACACAGTGGAATGAGATCGGAGGTCTTTTTTGCCGCCTGGATGCCGGCAATGCGCGCCACGGCGAACACGTCGCCCTTGGGGTGGCCGCCGGACTGGATCATGGCGAGGGTTTCCGGGCGCATGCGCACACGGGCTTCGGCCGTCGCTTCACGGGAGGTCACCGCCTTGTCGGTGACGTCGACCATGTTGGCGCGGCCCTGGGCATCGAGATGGGTAAGCACTAAAAGTCTCCTTGGACAGGAGACAGATTGTATACAGAAATCCCCGCCGGGCGGCAGCTGCCGCCCGGCGGGAGTCGAGGGTCACATATGAGCTTCGGCGTACTCGGCCAGCACGGAACGCGGCACGCCCTGGAGGGTGATGTGCACGCCGTGGGGGAAGTCCTTGAAGCGTTCGGTCAGGTAGGTCAGGCCCGAGCTGGGGGCGGAAAGGTAAGGGGTATCGATCTGCGCCAGGTTGCCCAGGCAGATCACCTTGGACCCGGTGCCCGCACGAGTGATGATGGTTTTCATCTGGTGCGGCGTCAGGTTCTGGCACTCGTCGATGATGATCAGGCTTTGCTGGAAGCTGCGGCCACGGATGTAGTTCAGGGATTTGAACTGCAGTGGCACCTTGCTGAGGATGTAGTCCACGCTGCCATGGGTGTTCTCATCATCCATGTGCAGGGCTTCGAGGTTGTCGGTGATCGCACCCAGCCAGGGCTCCATCTTCTCCGCCTCGGTACCGGGCAGGAAGCCAATTTCCTGGTCCAGTCCCTGCACGCTGCGGGTGGCGATGATGCGCCGGTAGCGCTTGCTGACCATGGTCTGCTCGATGGCAGCGGCCAGCGCCAGGATGGTCTTGCCCGAACCCGCCGCGCCGCTGAGGTTGACCAGATGGATATCCGGGTCAAGCAGCGCGTAGAGCGCCAGCGCCTGGTACACGTCGCGCGGACGCAAGCCCCAGGCTTCCTGGTGTAACAGCGGTTCCTGATGCAGGTCGAGGATCAGCAGCTCATCGGCCTTGATGCCCTTGATCCAGCCCACGAAACCCTGCTCGTCGACGATGAACTCGTTGACGTGCACTGCCGGCAGGTTGTCGGTGAGCTGCACACGATGCCAGGTACGTCCATGGTCCTGGCGCGTCTCCACCTTGCTCACACGATCCCAGAACGACCCGGGCATGTCGTGGTAGCCACGGGACAGCAGGGAGACATCATCCACCAACTGGTCGGTGTGGTAGTCCTCCGAGTCGATCCCGCAGGCGCGCGCTTTCAGGCGCATGTTGATGTCCTTGGTCACCAGCACCACGGACATGCCCGGCCTGCGGCTCTTCAGCTCCACCAGTTGGTTGATGATCTTGTTGTCGTTGAGGTCTTCAGGCAGCCAGGTGATGGGAGCTGCGTGTTTGCTCATGAGAATCGAGAGGAAGCCGCAGGGGCCGCTTTTCTCTCGCTGGATGGGTACTCCGTGCTCCACTTCCTCAGGGGTGGCACCGCTGAGGATCTTGTCGATGTTACGGATGGCCTGTCTGCATTCAGCGGCAACACCCTGCTTGCCAGTCTTCAGCTTGTCCAGTTCCTCCAGCACGGTCATCGGAATGGCCACGTGGTGTTCCTGGAAATTGAACAATGCGTTGGGATCGTGGATCAGGACGTTGGTGTCGAGCGCGTACAAGGTTGGAGCGGTAGGGCGGGAGCGTCCGTGGTCATCCATACTCGGTCACCTTCTTATAGGGCCAGGCGACGGAATGCCAAGGAGGCGCTCCGCCGCGGAGGGCCGCCGACCTCCCCGCTCCGGGTCGTACCGGTAGGGAGAAGGTGCCAACAAGGTGAGGGCCGATGGCCGCCACCTGTCTGCAGGGTTCGGCGGTCTGATTTGTTAATACTCCATTCGGGATGACAGAAAAAAGAACTTTTTTGCCTGTACGAGTCTTTTTTCACAGCAAGACAAAAAGCCCTTGGCGTGTAGGAAAGCGCCCGTTAAAGTCGAAAGTCCCCTCCCCCGAATTTTCCCGATTTTTCTGACCTTGGCGGCGAATCCGCGCCTGCATCCAACCTGCCTATCGGCGGGATAGGTGGAGCCAACCGACGCAAATCCCTAGAATCGTCCCGTTCCCGAAGGAGACGATTCAATGCTGTTGGTGATTTCCCCCGCCAAGACCCTGGACTACGAGACCCCACCGGTCACTTCGCGCTTCACTCAGCCGGAGTACCTCGATCACGCCCAGGAGCTGATCCAGCAACTGCGCGAACTCAGTCCCGCGCAGATCGCCGAGCTGATGCACCTGTCCGACAAGCTCGCCGGCCTCAACGCCGCGCGCTACGGCAGCTGGCACCCGGACTTCACTCCAGGCAATGCCAAGCAGGCCTTGCTGGCCTTCAAGGGCGACGTCTACACCGGCCTCAACGCCGAAGACTTCGTTGAGGCCGACTTCGACTTCGCCCAGCAGCACCTGCGTATGCTCTCCGGCCTCTATGGCCTGCTGAGGCCGCTGGACCTGATGCAGCCCTATCGTCTGGAAATGGGCACCAAGCTGGCAAACGCCCGCGGCAAGGACCTCTATGCCTTCTGGGGTGAGCGCATCAGCGGCTGGCTGAATGAAGCCCTCGCAGCCCAGGGTGACGACATCTTGCTCAACCTCGCTTCCAACGAGTACTTCAGCTCGGTGAAGCGCAAGGCCCTGAACGCCCGCATCATCGATACCGAGTTCAAGGACCTGAAGAACGGCCAGTACAAGATCATCAGCTTCTACGCCAAGAAGGCCCGCGGCCTGATGGCCCGCTACGTGATCAAGGAGCGCCTGCAGGACCCCGCCGGCCTGAAGGACTTCAGCTATCAGGGCTACCGCTACTCGGCGGAGCACTCCAAGCCTGACAGCCTGGTGTTCCTGCGAGACCAGCCCCAGGACTGACCCCACGAACCCCGCCATCCGGCGGGGTTTTCGTTTGTGCCTCGCGCATTCCCAGGGGCGCCATGCGCACCGCTCCCATTCCCTCGCGGCGCAAGATCCGCTGATGTGCGCAGCGCACCCCTACCTCTGCGCGATGCCATTCAATGGCCATCGCAATTTCAATATCACTTCAAGATCATATGCGTGGCACAAGTTTGCCTTTGATACTGGCCAACTTGTTTTCTTGATAGTGGCCAAGTTGCCCCGCGATAGTGGCCAAGTTGCAAAATGCAATCACCGATAAATTGCAAACTGCATGATTGGAACTTTTCCCGGGCGCGCCAACTCTGAGAATGCCACGAGCCTTACACGGGGCGTAGTCAAAAAACTGCAATAAGCAAAATCAGGGACGAACGGTAGGAACTATCCGAAAAGATGGACACTCATACCCCCGTGACTTAATTCTTCACACCATATTTCGGTGTGATCTCAAACTGCCTTGAAAACTATCGGCGCGAGCCGAGGGGTAGTTTTTATCTGGCGAAAGCCAAATAAGTTAGTTAAGGAGAAGCGCAACAAACTCGACCTACTGGACAAAACCAACGAGCCAGAGCCCACGCGGCGATCAGCTCAGGACTCTACCCGGGCAAGCAATACGACATGCCCAGTTCAGGCGCCCTAACTTTGGCGTCCGGTATTACTCATGCCTGTGCACTTTAAAGTTGCAACTGCGACATAAAGGTGCAAACGGAAGTGACACTAACGTCACATATTAAACAGCGTGCTTAAAGGACGAGGTGAATACGATGCGAATCAGCATCTTCGGTTTGGGCTATGTTGGTGCAGTGTGCGCCGGCTGCCTCTCTGCTCGTGGTCATGAAGTTGTCGGTGTCGACGTTTCTCAGACCAAGATCGACCTGATCAACAATGGCAAATCGCCCATTGTCGAACCGGGTCTGGAAGAACTTCTGCAGCAAGGCGTGAAGAGTGGCCGCCTGCGCGGAACTACCGATGTCGCCGGTGCCGTTCGCGATACCCAGGTTTCCTTCATTTGCGTCGGCACTCCGAGCAAGAAGAACGGCGACCTGTCGCTGGACTACATCGAGGGCGTCTGCCGCGAGATCGGCTTCGCCCTGCGCGACAAGGCCGATCGCCACACCGTGGTAGTCCGCAGCACCGTGCTGCCGGGCACCGTGAAGAACGTGGTGATCCCGATCATCGAAGACTGCTCCGGCAAGAAGGCCGGCGTGGACTTCGGCGTAGCGGTGAACCCCGAGTTCCTGCGCGAGAGCACCGCGATCAAGGACTACGACTACCCACCCATGACCGTCATCGGCGAGCTGGACAAGGCTGCTGGCGACGTCCTGGAAACCCTGTACCGCGAGCTCGACGCCCCGATCATCCGCAAGGACATCGAAGTGGCGGAAATGATCAAGTACACCTGCAACGTATGGCACGCGGCCAAGGTCACCTTCGCCAATGAGATCGGCAACATCGCCAAGGCGGTTGGCGTCGATGGCCGCGAGGTAATGGACGTGGTCTGCCAGGACAACAAGCTCAACCTGTCCAAGTACTACATGCGTCCCGGCTTCGCCTTCGGCGGTTCCTGCCTGCCCAAGGACGTGCGTGCGCTGAACTACCGCGCCACTTCGCTGGACGTGGAGTCCCCGCTGATCGGCTCGCTGATGCGCAGCAACGCCGGCCAGGTACAGAAAGCCTTCGACATCATCTCCAGCCATGACAAGCGCAAGGTCGCTCTGCTCGGCCTGTCCTTCAAGGCGGGTACCGATGACCTGCGCGAAAGCCCCCTGGTGGAGCTGGCCGAGATGCTGATCGGCAAGGGTTTCGACCTCAGCATCTACGATCGCAACGTCGAGTACGCCCGCGTCCACGGCGCCAACAAGGACTACATCGAGTCGAAGATCCCCCACGTGTCCTCGTTGCTGGACAGCAACTTCGACTCGGTGGTCGACAAGGCCGACATCATCGTCCTGGGCAACCGTGACGAGCTGTTCGCCCCGCTGGCCCAACAGGCTCCAGCCGGCAAGCAGGTGATCGACCTGGTGGGCTTCATGCCCAAGGGCACCCAAGGCAACGCCGAGGGGATCTGCTGGTAAGAACCTGCTTGCGATCCGCTGCGCGTCGGAATAACTGCGTTGAAAATGGCTTCGGAAAGCCGCTTGCGGCTAACGCGCTTTAGCGCGGCCCGAAGGGCGAGCAGAGCGAGTAATGCTCATTTACCACTCGTAAATTCCGCTTCCTCACCCATTTTCGCCTTGTTCTTCTCTAGCTCGCGAGATCGTAAACAGGTTCTGAGCGCCCTGCCCCCTTCCCTCGGGAAGGGGGCATCCGCAACGATCCCAGGACGACTCTATGGACAAGATCAAGCATGGCCTGCTCGAAGCCTCGGGCTGGCTGTTCTACCTCCTCGCACTGATGCTGCTGGCACTGGCACTGCCGAAGTCCGTATTCGACCCCGATTCGAAGCACTTCCTGCTGCTGATCGGGGCTGTGGGCATCTGGCGCTATTCCATGGGCGCCCTGCACTTCGTGCGCGGCACGCTGTTCCTCTACTTCGTCTACCCCTGGTACAAGCGGCGCCTGGCCAAACTCGGCAACGCAGCGGACCCGTCCCACGTATTCCTGATGGTGACGAGCTTCCGCATCGAGGCCCTGACCACCGCCATGGTCTACCGCTCGGTGATCCAGGAAGCCATCGACTGCGGCTACCCGACCACTGTTGTCTGCTCCATCGTCGAGCTGTCCGATGAGCTGCTGGTGAAGAACCTCTGGACGAAGCTCGCACCGCCGCCGCGAGTCAAGCTGGACTTCGTGCGTATTCCCGGCACCGGCAAGCGCGATGGCCTGGCCTACGGTTTCCGCGCCATTTCGCGGCAACTGCCGGACTCGAACGCGGTCGTGGCGGTGATCGACGGCGACACGGTGCTGGCCGAAGGCGTTGTGAAGAAGACCGTGCCCTGGTTCAAGCTCTTCCCGAATGTCGGCGGCCTGACCACCAACGAGTTCTGCGAGGTACGCGGCAGCTACATCATGAGCGAGTGGCACAAGCTGCGGTTCGCCCAGCGCCACCTCAACATGTGCTCGATGGCACTCTCCAAGCGTGTGCTGACCATGACCGGGCGGATGTCGGTCTTCCGTGCCAGCGTGGTGACCGATCCGGACTTCATCGCCGACGTGGAAAGCGATCACCTGGACCACTGGCGTCTGGGTCGTTTCCAGTTCCTCACCGGTGACGACAAGTCCAGTTGGTACAGCTTGATGCGCCTGGGCTACGACACCTTCTACGTTCCGGATGCCGCCATCAACACCGTCGAGCACCCGCCGGAGAAGAGCTTCATCAAGGCCAGCCGCAAGCTGATGTTCCGCTGGTACGGCAACAACCTGCGGCAGAACTCCCGCGCCCTCGCGCTCGGCCCACGTCGCCTCGGCTGGTTCACCACCGTGGTGCTGGCCGACCAGCGTGCGTCGATGTGGACCTGCCTGCTGGGTCTGGCCGTGGCCATCATCGCCAGCCTGAAGTACAGCATCGCCTACCTGCTGGTGTACCTCCTGTGGATCGGCCTCACCCGTTTCGTCCTGACCCTGCTGCTCAGCATTACGGGGCACCGGATCGGACCGGCCTACCCCTTGATCCTCTATTACAACCAGATCGTCGGGGCCCTGGTGAAGATCTACGTCTTCTTCCGCCTCGACCAGCAGTCCTGGACCCGCCAGAACACCAAGCTCAACCGTGACCTCGCGAGCTTCTCGCGCTGGTTCAACACCTGGTCCTCACGCGCCATGACCTTCTCCGCAACCAGCGTATTCATCGCCACGTTGCTGGCGATCGTGTGAGCACAAGGAACCTGACAGGAATCGAAGCCATGAATACAGCCGTCAATCTCAATGTGGTGCATGAATCCGAAGCCCAGCGCCAGCACGCGCGGGTGAAAATCCCCGGCAAGATCCGCTACATCGCCCGTGGCGAACGCTTCGAAGCGTCGCTGCTGGACGTGTCCGCCGGAGGTTTCGCCTTCACCGCCGGCCGCGCCAGCGCCAACATCGGCGACCACCACAAGGGCCGCCTGATGTTCCAGATCGACGGCCTCAGCCTGGGCCTGGACGTGGAGTTCCAGGTACGCGCCGTGGATTCGCGCAACGAGCGCGTCGGCTGCGTCTTCCATGGCCTTCAGCCGCGCGACATCGCCACCCTGCGCTACCTCATCAGCTCGCACCTCTCGGGCGAACTGGTCAGCGCCGGCGACCTGCTCAACACCCTGCAGCGCGAGAACTTCACTAAACCGCGCAAAGGTGGCGCCGGTGGCGGCATGGGCCCCCTCGCCCGCCTCAAGGCAGTCGGCCTGAGCGCCGGCATCTTCGTCGTTGGCGTCGGTGCCTTCGCCTACATCCTCAACTCACTGTACGGCCTGTACTTCGTCACCCACGCTGACTCGGCGATGGTGGCAGTGCCCTCCATGCAGGTCACCATGCCCCGCGAAGGCACGGTACAGAGCCTGGTAAGCGCCGACGCCAGCGTGGAGAAAGGCGCGCCCATCGCATCCTTCAACGCCACCATGCTGGAGATGCTCAAGGGCCACCTGACCGACGACCAGCTCACTCCGAAGAACGTCGAAGAACTGTTCGGCAAGCAGATGAAGGGCACCCTCACCAGCCCCTGCAACTGCAAGATCGCGCGCCAGCTCGTGGCCGACGGCCAGTTCGCCAGCAAGGGCGACGTGATCTTCGAACTGGTGCCCCAGGACACCCAGGCCACCATCCAGGCGCGCTTCCCCTTCCGCAACATCGCCCAGGCCAAACCGGGTGCCCGCGTCACCTTCCAGGTCGCCGGCGAAGATCAGGTGCGCCACGGCAAGATCCTCAGCAGCAACCTGCATGACGGCAGCATGTCCGCCGACATCCGCGCCACCATCCAGCCCGACGAGCCGCTGCCCAGCACTTTCGCCGGCCAGCCGGTGGAAGTCAGCATCGATCGCGGCCCGTCCCTCGACTGGCTGATCGACCGCGCCCTGGCCGCGGGCTTCTGAGGAGGGCGCGACCATGGCCCATCACGCCACCCCCGTCCTGCTGCTGGCCGCGGCTATCGCCCTGGCCGGCTGCGCGGGACTTCCGGACGAACGCCTCGCCCGCGAGGCCCTGAAGCGCGGCGACAGCACCACTGCCGAGCAGAACTTCCGCCAGTTGGCCGATCTCGGTTATGCCGATGCCGCGGTCGGTCTGGCCGACATGCAGGTCGCCAGTGGCGATCCGGAGCAATTGCAGAAGGCCGAGCAGACCTATCGCCAGGCCATGGACCAGTCGCCCCGCGCCAAGGCCCGCCTTGGCAAACTGCTGGCGCGCAAGACTGCGCTGAGTCAGGCCGAGCGCCGCGAAACCGCGCAACTGTTGGAGGAGTCCTTCGAAGCCGGTGAAGAAAGCAGCCTGCTACCGCTGGTGATGCTTTATCTGCAGTACCCGCAGGACTTCCCATCCGTGAACGTCCCAGCACGTATCGCCAAGTGGCGCGCCGAAGGCCACATCCAGGCAGACCTGGCGCAGATCCTCGTCTATCGCACCCAGGGTACCTACGATCAGCACCTGGGCGAGATCGAACAGATCTGTGCCCGCAACCTGGCGGTCGCCGACGTCTGCTACGTCGAGCTGGCCACGGTCTATCAGAAGCAAGGCAATGCCGAAGCCCAGCAGAAACTGCTGGACCAACTGATGGCCGGCTACAAGGCCGGGCGCATTCCCGCCCAGCGCGTGGAATCAGTGGCTCAGGTACTGGCCGACGCCGATATCGGCAAGCCCGATGAAGGCAAGGCCCAGGAAATGCTCGAAGCCGTGGCACCGACCTACCCCGCTGCCTGGGTAAGCCTGGCCAAGCTGCTGTACGAGTACCCCGGCCAGGGCGATACCGAGCAGATGCTGGGCTACCTGGAGAAGGGTCGCGCCGCCTCCCAGCCCCGCGCCGAACTCCTGCTGGGCCGCCTCTACTACGAAGGCAAGCTGGTGCCCCTGGATCCGAAGAAGGCCGAGGAACACCTGCTCAAGGCGGCCCCGACCGAGCCCACCGCCAACTATCTGCTGGGCCAGATCTACCTGCGCGGCTACCTGGGCGACATCGCCCCGGACAAGGCCCTGGAGCACCTGCTCAGTGCCGCACGCAACGGCCAGATCAATGCCGACTTCGCGCTGGGCCAGATGTACGCCCAGGGCAAGGGCATCCAGCCGAACCTGGTCAATGCCTACGTCTTCAGCCAACTGGCCCTGCCCAAGAACACCCCGCAGGCCCTGGAACTTGCCCAGCGCGTTGATCAGCAGCTGCCGCCCGCCGAACGCGCCCGCGCCGAACAACTGCTGCGTGAAGAACGCGCAGCACGTGGCGCCGCCGCACCTGGCACGCCCCAGATGCAGGCCATGCAGACCCAATAAGGACCCGTACCGACGATGAACAACAAACCCTGGATCCGCGCAGGCCTCGGCCTGTCCCTGCTGGCCGCGAGCATCGCCCACGCCGCAGAGCCCAACGGCAAGAACTACGGCCTGGACGTGAAGATCACCGCGCAATCCGAAGACGACCGCGACCTCGGCACCCGCGACGGTGGCGACGTCAACGGTATCGGTCTCGACCTGCGTCCCTGGGTCTATGGCGAGCGTGGCGACTGGAGCGCCTTCGCCATGGGCCAGGCCGTTACCGCCACCGATATCGTCGAAACAGACACCCTGGAATCCAGCGACATCGAAGCCGATGCCGGCCAGCGCAACAACGGCCGCGAGCCGGACAAAAGCTACCTGGCCATGCGCGAGTTCTGGGTCGACTACGGCGGCCTGACCGCTTACCCGGGCGAGCACCTGCGCTTCGGTCGCCAGCGCGTGCGCAGCGAAGAAGGCACCTGGTGGGACACCAATATCGAAGCCCTGCGCTGGAGCTTCGACACCACCCTGCTGCGTGCCCATGCCGGAGTCGCCGAGCGCTTCAGCGAGTACCGCACCGACATCGACGAACTGGCCCCTGAAGACGAGGACCGCCAGCACTTCTTCGGCGACATCTCCACCCAGTGGCAACCAGGCCACTGGGTCGGCGCCAAACTGCACCACAGCCGTGATAACGGCGACCTGCCCAACGTCGGCGAGGAAGTCGATGAACTCGACAAGCGCACCACCGGCGACCTGACCTGGCTGGGCCTGGAAGCCGACGGCGGCTTCTTCGATCGGCGCTCCACCCTGCCGCTGAACTACTGGGCCCAGGCCACATGGCTGACCGGCGATGTAGACGAACTGCAACAGACCACCGTCGGCAATCAGAACGTCGCCAGCGGCAAGCGCAACGTCGACGTCGACGCCTGGGCACTGGATCTCGGCCTGCGCTGGAATATCGATGACCAGTGGAAGGTCGGCGGCGCCTACGCCCGGGGCAGTGGCGGCGGCGATGACGACAGCTCCGAGCAGTTCCGCCAGACCGGCCTGGAAAGCAACCGCTCCAACTTCACCGGTACCGAAGCCCGCATGCACCGTTTCGGCGAGGCCTTCCGTGGCGAGCTGAGCAACCTCCAGGTGGCCACTGCCTTCACCTCCTGGCAGATGGGCGAGGACTACGACGCGAGCGTCGTCTACCACCGTTTCTGGCGCGTGGACGACAACCAGGACGTGGGCCAGAGCGGAATCATCGCGCCCCTGGAAGACGGCGAGAAAGACATCGGCCAGGAGATGGATCTGGTGGTCACCCGCTACTTCAAGCAGGGCCTGCTGCCGGCCTCCATGGCCGAACACCTGGACGAGCGCTCCGCCCTCGTGCGCTTCCGTGGCGGCGTGTTCAAGCCGGGCGATGCCTATGCCAGCGGCACCGACTCGCTCATGCATCGCGCCTTCGTCGACTTCATCTGGCGCTTCTGATGAGCATCCGGCGCAAGGGAGGAACAGCCATGAAACGCAGCATGGGAACCACAATGCTGATGGGCGGCGTCGTGCTCGGCGCCCTGCAGTTCGCCGCACCCTGGGTACAAGGTGCGGAACCGACCCAGGAGCTCAAGGAAACCAAGAACTACACGGTTTCCACCGCGCCGGTGGAACAACTGCACATGGATACGCCGAAGGCGCCAGACCTGTCTGGCTACACCGCCGCAGCGGTGGAAGCGAAGATCGATCGCGCCACCCGCGGCCACGTAGCGGTCAGGCGCATGCTCCAGCAGGATGCGCTGAAGGACTTCATCGGCGGCGACGAGCGTCTGCGTGAGTGGGTCAAGCGCCAGCAGAACATGCCGCAGGCGATCTTCGTCGAAGGGGGCTACGTGACCCCGGAAGACCTTGCCAAGGCGCTTCCCGAGAGCCAGTTCAGCGAAACCGAGCCGGGCGTCTACATCGCCCGCCTGCCAATCGTGGTGGCCCAGGGCGCGAGCCTGCAGATCGGCAAGGAGACCCGGGAATTCCGCATGTCCCAGGAGCGCGGCGCGTTCCTGGTCAACGACGGCAAGCTGTTCATCACCGGCACCCAGCTCACCGCCTGGAACGAAAAGAACAATTCCCCGGCCTGGTTCCAGAAGCCCGAGGAGTTCCGCCCGTTCCTGGTGTCCTGGGGCGGCAGCGAGCTGTACATCGTCGGCAGCAAGGTCACAAGCCTCGGCTACGACAACTCCAAGTCCTACGGTGTCTCCATCACCCAGTACACGCCAGGCCAGGCCAAGCGCCTGAAGCGCCCTGCGCCGACCGGCTGGCTGCTGGATTCGGAGTTCGTCGACCACTGGTACGGCTTCTACTGCTTCGAAGCGGAGAACGTGGTCATCAAAGGCAATACCTACCGCGACAACATCGTCTACGGCATCGACCCGCACGACCGATCGAGCGGTCTGGTCATCGCCCACAACACCGTCTTCGGGACCAAGAAGAAGCACGGCATCATCATTTCCCGTGAGGTGGACGACAGCTGGATCATCAATAACAAGAGCTATGACAACAAGCTCTCCGGCATCGTGATCGACCGTAACTCGGTGAACAACCTTGTCGCCTGGAACGAGGTGTACCAGAACCACTCCGACGGCATCACCATCTACGAAAGCTCCAACAACCTGCTCTGGGGCAACAAGATCCTCAGCAACCAGCGCCACGGCATCCGCGTGCGCA
This sequence comes from Pseudomonas sp. JS3066, assembly GCF_036328175.1. Taxonomy (NCBI): domain Bacteria; kingdom Pseudomonadati; phylum Pseudomonadota; class Gammaproteobacteria; order Pseudomonadales; family Pseudomonadaceae; genus Pseudomonas; species Pseudomonas sp. JS3066. The sequence goes on along the minus strand of NZ_CP143312.1, from coordinate 716,706 downwards.
ACAGCGTGAACATCCGTCTGTACGAGAACCTCTCCGCGGCCAACGGCCTGACCGGCGTGTATGGCCACATCAAGGACCTCTCCAACACCGACCGCAACATCAAGCTCGACCCCTTCGACACCAAGGTCTCGCTGATCCTGGTCGGCGGCAAGCTCGCAGGCAACGGCTCCAGCCCCCTATCCATCGACTCGCCCTTGTCGGTCGAGTTGTACCGCGTCGAGCTGCTCGCGCCGAGCAAATCCACCGGTATCAGCTTCGCCGGCATCCTCGGCGAAAAGCAGGACGAAATCCTCGACCTGATGGTGCGCCGCAAAAAAGCGGTGCTGATCGACCCCGTCGAAACCCAGGCCGAACTCCAGGATTGAGGTACCCGATCATGCCCAGAATTTCCCGCAAATGGTTCACCCCTTCGGCCCTTGCAGCCGCCCTGCTGGCCGCCGCCCAAGGTGCGCACGCCGCGCCCGAGTTCAGCGTGCAGCGCACCGGGCCGCTCTGCGCCGCAGCGCAGAATCCGGCCAACTACAACACCAAGTACCTCAGCTTCTTCACCACCCTGGTTCAGGGTCAGGGCGACTGGCTGTTCCGGACCCAGTACGATCTGCGTACCGACTTCGGTACCACCCCCTTCGGTTGGAGCCAACTGAAGCGTCTGCGCGATGCGCTCAAGGCCAAGGGTGTGGAGCTGATGGTGGTCTACCAGCCCACCCGTGGCCTGGTGAACCGCGAGAAGCTCACGCCCGAAGAGAAGGCCCACTTCAACTACGAGCTGGCAAAGAAGAACTACCTGGCTGCCGTCGACCATTTCCGCAAGGCCGGCATCTGGGTCACCGACCTGTCGCCGCTCTTCGATGAGAAGGGCGTGGGCACCGACTACTACTTCAAGGCGGACCACCACTGGACGCCGGCCGGCGCCGACCGTACCGCCGCGCTTGTCGCCGAAACCCTGAACCAGATTCCCGGCTTCAGCGACATTCCGAAGAAGGACTACCAGAGCAAGGTGGTGGGCCTGCTGTCCAAGGCCGGCACCCTGCACAAGACCGCGGCCCAGTTCTGCGGCACCGGCTATGCCACCCAGTACGTCGACCGCTACGAAACCGAGGCGGCGGGCGATGGCGGCGACAGCCTGTTCGGCGACGAATCCAACCCGAAGGTGACCCTGGTGGGCACCAGTAATAGCGGTCCGGCCTACAACTTCGCCGGATTCCTGCAGCAGCACACCGGTGCCGAGGTGCTCAACATGGCGGTCAGTGGCGGCGGTTTCGAAAGCGCCCTGATGCAGTACATGAGCAGCCCGGAGTTCCATCAGAACCCGCCCAAGGTCCTGGTCTGGGAATTCGCCACCCACTACGACATGGCCGAAGCGAGTTTCTACCGCCAGGCCGTGCCCATGGTGAACAACGGCTGCGAAGGCCGGACGGCGGTGCTGAAGAACAAAGTCACGCTCAAACCTGGCGCCAACGAGGTACTGGTCAATGGCAAGGGCGCGCCACTGCGTGACCTGCGCGGAGGCGATTACCAGGTGGACCTGCGACTCAGCGATCCGTCCATTCACGACCTCAAGACCACCATCTGGTACCTCAACGGCCGACGCGAGAACTTCAAGCTGGAACAGAGCGACCGCATCGATACCGGTGGTCGCTACGCCTTCGAGCTGCGCAACGACCCCGACTGGGCCGATCTGAACATGCTCGCCCTGGAAATCCACAGCCCCGAACAAATGCCCCAGGATCTCAGCGTCGAGGTCAGCCTCTGCGCGCGTTCCGGCAAGGGCGGGGACAACCTCACGGCCAAGGCCGAGTGAGGAAGGAGGTACCCATGACTACCAGACCCTGGCTGATCGCTCCGCTGCTCGCGGGGATCCTGCTCGCCGGGCAAGGCCACGCCGCAGACCTGGTGCCGCCCAGGGGCTACTACGCCCCTGTGGAAATCGACGCCAAGTCCGCCGGCACCTGCAAGGCGCCACCCACGCCCTATACCGCGAAGCTGGAGTTCCGCAGCAAGTACGAAGGCTCCGACAAGGCCCGCGCGACGCTCAACCCGAACGCGGAAAAGGCCTTCCGCGAGAAGACCGCTGACATCACAGAGATGGAGCGTGGCATCAGCAAGATGGTCATGGAGTACATGCGCAAGGGCCAACGCACCCAGCTCGAATGTTCCCTGCAGTGGCTGGGCAGCTGGGCCCAGGCGAATGCGCTGCTGAGCCCCCAGTACAACCACACCGGCAAGTCGATGCGCAAATGGGCGCTGGGCAGCATGGCCTCGGCCTACCTGCACCTGAAGTTCTCCGAGTCGCAGCCCCTGGCGCCCTACCGCGCCCAGACCCGGATGATCGAGTCCTGGTTCTCGCGCCTTGCCGACCAGGTCGTCCACGACTGGAGCGACCTGCCGCTAAAGAAGATCAACAACCACTCCTACTGGGCCGCCTGGTCGGTGATGGCCACCGCCGTGGCGACCAATCGCCAGGACCTCTTCGACTGGTCGGTGCAGCAGTTCCGCGTCGCCGCCGGCCAGGTCGACCAGGACGGCTTCCTGCCCAACGAACTCAAGCGCCGCCAGCGCGCGCTCGCCTACCACAACTACAGCCTGCCACCGCTGGCGATGATCGCGGCCTTCGCCCAGGCCAACGGTGTGGACCTGCGCGAAGCGAACGACGGCGCCCTGCGCCGCCTCGGCGAGAACGTGATCGCCGGCGTGGATGACCAGGAAGCCTTCGATGAGAAGACCGGCGACGACCAGGACATGAGCGAGCTGAAGAAACACGCCAAGTTTGCCTGGCTGGAGCCCTGGTGCTCGCTCTACCAATGCTCGGCCGCGACCCTCGAACGCAAAGAGGAGATGGGGCCCTACAAGACCTTCCGCCTCGGCGGGGATGTGACCCAGGTGTTCCATCCGAAGAAGGAGGGTGGGAGCTAAACCCCCGCTCGGACAGCCCCCTCTCCCCCTGGGAGAGGGTTGGGGTGAGGGCGGACGGACTCCACGCGGAGCTCAACATCCCTTACCCCTGCCCCTCCCCAATGGGAGAGGGGAGAAAAACGCCCCCGCCCCAACGTGGCGGGCCAGAAATCAAACGTTCAACGGAGAGACTCGGATGGTCTTTTCTTCAAACGTGTTCCTGTTCCTGTTCCTGCCGATCTTCCTCGGCTTGTACTACCTGGTCGGGACACGCTATCGAAACCTGTTGTTGCTGGTCGCCAGCTACATTTTCTACGCCTGGTGGCGCATCGACTTCCTGGCACTGTTCGCTGCGGTGACGGTGTTCAACTACTGGATCGGCCTGCGCATCGGCGCAGCCGGGGTGCGCACGAAAACAGCGCAGAAATGGCTGCTCCTCGGCGTAGTGGTGGACCTCTGCGTCCTCGGCTACTTCAAGTACGCCAACTTCGGCGTCGACAGCCTCAACGCCATCATCACCTCCTTCGGCCTGGAGCCCTTCGTGCTCACGCACATCCTGCTGCCGATCGGGATTTCCTTCTACGTCTTCGAATCCATCAGCTACATCATCGACGTGTACCGAGGCGACACCCCGGCCACGCGCAACCTGGTGGACTTCGCGGCCTTCGTGGCGATCTTCCCGCACCTGATCGCCGGCCCGGTACTGCGCTTCAAAGACCTGGTGGACCAGTTCAACCACCGTACCCATACGGTGGACAAGTTCGCCGAGGGCTGCACGCGCTTCATGCAGGGCTTCATCAAGAAGGTCTTCATCGCCGACAGCATTGCGCCCATCGCCGATCACTGCTTCGCACTCTCCGACCCGACCACGGGCGATGCCTGGCTCGGCGCACTGGCCTATACCGCGCAGCTGTACTTCGACTTCTCCGGCTACAGCGACATGGCCATCGGCCTAGGCCTGATGATGGGCTTCCGCTTCATGGAGAACTTCAACCAGCCCTACATCAGCCAGTCCATCACCGAGTTCTGGCGGCGCTGGCACATCAGCCTCTCCACCTGGCTGCGCGACTACCTGTACATCAGCCTGGGCGGTAACCGTGGCACCACCTTCCAGACCTACCGCAACCTGTTCCTCACCATGTTGCTGGGTGGCCTTTGGCACGGCGCCAACTTCACCTACATCATCTGGGGCGCCTGGCACGGTGCCTGGCTGGCCATCGAACGCGCGCTGGGCGTGAACGCCGCGCCCCGCGCGATCAACCCGCTGAAGTGGGTCTTCACCTTCCTGCTGGTGGTGATCGGCTGGGTGATCTTCCGCGCCGAGAACCTGGATGTTGCCTGGCGCATGTATGCCGCCATGTTCAGCTTCGGTGACTGGCAGCTCTCCGAGCTCAACCGCGCGCAACTCACCAGCCTGCAGATCGCCACCCTGGTGCTGGCCTACGTCGTGCTGGTCATCTGCGGCATCCGTCAGTTCTATGCCCAGCCACTGGCTGGCGCGCCAAAGGCCAAGGCCCGTGAGGACGACGACGGCCTCGCTATCAATGCCGACGGCAGCGCCACCCTGCCCCGCGCCCGCATACAGATCGGCGCCCTGGCCTTCCACGCCGCTGTGCTCCTGCTGTTCGCCGCCTCGGTGCTGAAGCTCTCGGCGCAGAGCTTCTCGCCCTTCCTGTACTTCCAGTTCTGAGTGGAACCGACCATGAACAGAACCCTGAACCTGCTCTACATCCTGCTCTTCTGCGGCCTGCTGCTGGCGCTGAGCCTGTGGTCCATGCGCTCGATCCTCGGTTTCTCCGTGGCAAAGGAAACCAGCGTGCTGGATGGCAAGCTGGCCCTGGCCTTCGAGAAGCGCTACGACGAGGAATTCCCGGTCAAGCAACTGGGCACCAACCTCTGGGCCCTGGTGGACTACAAGCTGTTCGGCGAAGGCCGCCAGGGCGTAGTCATCGGCCAGGACGGCTGGCTCTACTCGGACGAGGAGTTCGACCCGGTAGCCGACGGCTCCCGTCAGGTCCGCGACAACCTTGCGCTGATCCAGGGCGTGCGCGACGAGCTGGCGCGGCACAACGTGGAACTGGTACTGGCGATCATCCCGTCCAAATCGCGCCTCTACCCCGAGCACGTCGGCGAGGTCACCCCCACTGCCCTGCGCCAGGACCTCTATGAGCGCTTCCGTGGTGCCGCGCGCAAGGCCGGGATCACCGCCCCGGACCTGCTCGCCACGCTGGAAGACGCCAAGAACCAGGGCCAGGTCTTCCTGCGCACCGACACCCACTGGACCCCGCTGGGCGCCGAAGTGGTGGCCGGTCGCCTGGGCCAGGCGGTGGGCCAGGCCATGAGCCTGCGCGGCACTCCGCAGCAGTACGTCACCGAGGTGGTGGGGAATGAGGACTACAAGGGCGACCTGACCCGCTTCCTGCCCCTGGACCCGCTGTTCGAAAACCTGATGCCGGCCCCGGACCAGTTGCAGAAGCGCGCCACCCGCAGCCAGGACGAAGCGAACGCCGGCGACGATGCCCTGTTCGCCGAGAACGATGTACCGGTCGTGCTGGTGGGCACCAGCTACAGCGCCAACGACCGCTGGAACTTCGCCGGCGCCCTGCGCCAGTCACTGCAGCGCGACCTGGTGAACCACGCGGAGGACGGCCACGGCCCGATCCTGCCGATGCTCAAGTACCTCAGGAGCGACGAACTGAAGGACGCCCCGCCGCAGCTGGTGATCTGGGAGTTCCCGGAACGCTACCTGCCGATGCTGAGCGACCTGTCCGAATTCGACCCCGAATGGGTCGCCAGCCTGCGCAAGGGTGTGGGTTCCGACGAACGCCTGGCTTCGCGCTCGGGCAACTGAATACCCCGTGAACGGGAACACAGGGCCGGACACGGCCCGATCAAGAGAGAAGATGGAGGTACACCTCATGAACCGACAGAACAACCGCAGCTGGACGTCTTATGCCTGCGCCCTGGTGCTCGGCCTCGGTGCCCTGCACGCCCAGGCCAACGAAGGTGGACTGTACGGCCCCCAGGCGCCCAAGGGCTCCGCCTTCGTCCGCGCCTACAACGCCGCCAGTAACGAGCTCAGCGTCAACGTCGGCAACACCGCACTGACCGACGTTCCGCCGCTCGGCTCCAGCGACTTCAAGTTCCTCCCGCCAGGCAACTACAGCGCCCAGGTCGGCAGCAGCAACCTCTCGGTGAAACTCGAGGCCGACCGCTACTACACCCTGGTCAACCAGACCGGCAAAGACCCGCAGCTGGTGGAAGAGCCGCCGTTCCGAAACAAGCAGAAGGCCCTCCTGCGCGTACAGAACCTGTCGGACGCCAAGCTCACCCTGAAGACTGCCGACGGCAAGACGCCAGTCGTGGCGGACGTAGCCCCGCAGGGTCGCGGCGAGCGCGAGATCAATCCGGTGAAAGTCGGCCTCGCCCTGTTCGACGGTGACAAGAAGGTCAGCGACCTCAAGCCCGTCTCGCTGCAGCGCGGCGAAGTGGTCTGCCTCTACATCACCGGCAGCGGCGGCAAGCTCTCTCCTGTCTGGGTCAAGCGCCCGGCGGAGTCCTGATTAGCAACGAAGAAACAACCGGCGCGGATTGAACCACGCCGGTACCTACCCGCCCCGCAGAGGGTGGGAAAAGAAAGAAATGTGATTTGTGGAAGCAGCGCCTACAACCCATGACTGAGTTAGGAGAAACACCCATGATTCCCGTGATCCTCTCTGGCGGTAGCGGCTCTCGCCTCTGGCCTCTTTCGCGCAAACAGTATCCCAAGCAGTTCCTCGCCCTCGCCGGCGACCAGACCCTGTTCCAGCAGACCCTTCAGCGCCTGAGCTTCGAAGGCATGCAGCCGGCCGTGCTGGTGGCCAACCAGGATCACCGCTTCATCGTCCAGGAGCAGCTCGATGCCATCGGCCTGCAACCCCAGGCCATGCTGCTGGAGCCCTTCGGCCGCAACACCGCGCCGGCAGTAGCGATCGCCGCCATGCAACTGGTCGCCGAGGGCCGTGACGAGCTGATGCTGGTGCTCCCGGCAGACCACGTACTGCGCGACCAGCAAGCCTTCCAGCAAGCCCTGGAACTGGCCACCAGCGCCGCCGAGAAGGGCGAGATGGTGCTCTTCGGCGTACCCGCCGAGCGCCCGGAAACCGGTTACGGCTACATCCGCAGCAAAGCCGACGGCGCCCTGCCGGAAGGCATCAGCCGCGTGGCGCAGTTCGTCGAGAAACCGAACGAAGACAGGGCCCGCGAGTACGTGGCATCCGGCGACTACTTCTGGAACAGCGGTATGTTCCTGTTCCGCGCCAGCCGCTTCCTGGAAGAACTCAAGCAGCACGATGTGGACATCTACGACACCTGCCTGCTGGCCCTGGAGCGCAGCAAGCGCGACGGCGTCGCGGTGAGCATCGACTCGGCCACCTTCGCCTGCTGCCCGGACAACTCCATCGACTACGCGGTAATGGAGAAGACTGCCCGCGCCTGCGTGGTACCGCTCTCCGCCGGCTGGAACGACGTGGGTAGCTGGAGCTCCATCTGGGAAGTGCACGAGAAGGACAAGAACGGCAACGTCACCAAGGGCGACGTGGTAGTTCAGGACAGCCACAACTGCCTGGTGCACGGCAACGGCAAGCTGGTCTCGGTGATCGGCCTGGACGACGTGGTGGTGGTCGAGACCAAGGACGCCATGATGATCGCCCACAAGGACCGCGTGCAGGACGTGAAGAAACTGGTCAACAAGCTGGACGCCGACGGCCGCAGCGAGACCCAGAACCATTGCGCCGTGTACCGCCCCTGGGGCTCGTACGACTCGGTGGACATGGGCGGCCGCTTCCAGGTCAAGCACATCACCGTGAAGCCCGGTGCGCAGCTTTCGCTGCAGATGCACCACCACCGCGCCGAGCACTGGATCGTGGTTTCCGGCACCGCCCAGGTGACCTGCGACGACAAGGTGTTCCTGCTGACCGAAAACCAGTCCACCTACATCCCGATCGCCTCGGTCCACCGCCTAGCCAACCCCGGCAAGATCCCGCTGGAGATCATCGAGGTGCAGTCCGGCAGCTACCTGGGTGAAGACGACATCGAGCGTCTGGATGACGTCTACGGTCGCGCCCCGCAGTCCGCTACCGTACACAGCATCGCCCGCTGACCTGTAAGAGCCGGCTTGCTGGCGAAGGGGCAACCTTTCGCGAGCAAGCTCGCTCCTACATCGCCCTCGGCGGCCGTGGGCGCTCTTGCTAGCATGGAAGGCCTCACGGAGGTCTTTCCATGCTCATTGGCGCTGTTCTCTTCCTGACCTGGCTGGTCCTGCTGCTGCGCTACCCGGCCAAGGCCCTGCCGCTGTCCCTGGCGGCCGTGCTTGGCGTCGCCCTGATCGCCGTCTGGGTGCTCTGGGAAGAACGCGGCGAGGAACACCGCTTCGCCCGGCTCGATATCCAGCTCACCTACGCCCCGCAAACCTGCCCCGCCGACCGTCCACTGGAAATCCGCGTGCGCAACGGCGACGACGCGGTGCTGCGCGATTTCGCCTGGCAGGTCCAGGCCTTCCGCCCCGGCGATACCATCAACCTGGCCCAGCCCAGCTACGACCATCCACGCTACCTCGGCCCGTCCGAACTGCAGCCCGGTACCCTGTGGCAGGACTGCCTGGCCCTGCCGCCCATTCGCCAGGGTTATCGCGCACAATCCCTGGAGTTTCGCGCCGCCAATTTGCGTGGCAAATTCGTCGACTGAACTGACAGCGCCCCCTCCCCCGGCCCCTCTCCCGCTTGCGGGAGAGGGGGACAAGCAATCCGCGCAGACCTCGACGGTGGCACGGACGGCCCCCTCTCCCTTCAGGGAGAGGGCTGGGGAGAGGGCGAACCGGATGCCCCCCAGCAAAGGACTCGAGATGCCCAATCCCACCGCCCTGATCACCGGTTGCTCCAGCGGCATCGGCCGCGCCCTGGCCGACGCCTTCAAGGCCGCCGGCTACAGCGTCTGGGCCACCGCCCGCAAGCCGCAGGACCTGGCCACGCTGGAAACCGCCGGCTTCGTCGCCGTGGCGCTGGACGTGAATGACCAGGCCGCCGTCGCCGCCCTTGCCGAGCGACTGGAACGGGAGGAAGGTGGTCTCGACGTGCTGGTAAACAATGCAGGCTTTGGCGCCATGGGGCCGCTGCTGGACGGCGGCGTCGATGCCTTGCGCAAGCAGTTCGACACCAACGTCTTTGCCCTGGTGGATGTGACCCGCGCCTGTTTCCCGCTGCTGCGTAAACGCCGGGGCCTGGTGGTGAACATCGGCAGTGTATCGGGCGTTCTGGTCACGCCCTTCGCCGGTGCCTATTGCGCCTCCAAGGCCGCGGTCCATGCACTCTCCGACGCCTTGCGCCTGGAGCTGTCGCCCTTCGGCATCGAGCTGATGGAGGTGCAGCCAGGCGCCATCGCCTCCAGCTTCGGTGCCAGCGCCACTCGCGAGGCCGAAGCCCTGATCGCCGAAGATTCCCCTTGGTGGCCGGTGCGCGAAGGCATTCGCGCACGAGCCCGCGCCTCCCAGGACAACCCCACTTCAGCCACAGACTTCGCCCGCACCTTGCTCGCTGCCGTACAACGCAAGCCCCGTCCGACGCTGGTGCGCATCGGCAACGGCAGCCGCGCCCTGCCGCTGCTGGCGCGCTGGGTGCCAAGAGGCGTGCTGGAACGGGTGCTGAAGAAGCGCTTCGGACTGGGCGTCGAACTCTAGGAAAAGCCGGTCGGACGGCGCCAGACTCAGCCTGCGCGCCTGACCACACCCTCACTTATCCACAGTTTCAGCCAGCCAGCCGCCAGCATCGGATCGCCGAGCTCCGCGCACAGGCCAGCAAAGCTCCAGCCCTGCGCCACCATGCCCAGCAATGCATGGCCTTCTTGCTCGGCAAGGCTGCGGTATTGCCCCACCAGCCCCTGACGCCAGACCAGGCACAGTTCGGCTCGCTCCAGCAGCTCGCTGCCAGGGAACTCGCGACCATCCTTCACCGCCCGCCACAGGGCTAGGCTGTTATGCCGACAAGGCACCCGCTGCACACTGGGCACCAGCGCCAGCTGCAGCTCGGGCCAGTCTTCAGCAGGCAAATGCGCCATCTGCTCCAGGGTCAGCGGCTCATCCGCCGGAGCATCGAAGGCCAGGGTGAAGGCCCACTCAAGCCGCGCCAGCTCGGCCAAGGGCGCGGACTGATCCGGCACCAGCCAGGACTCGATGAAATCGGCGAGACTCGCCCCCAGCCAGCGCAGGCTAAAATGCCGCGACGGATGGGCACGCAGGTAGGCGTGGGCCAAGGCCTCGAACTCATCGTCGCCGAGCCAGTGATGCAGTGTCGGGTAGTCGCCACGCAACGCCTCGACCAGCCGTGCGCGGAAGGCATGATGGTAAATCTGCAAGCCCTCCAGCGCGCCCAGTTCCGGGCCGCCACGAATGGCTGCGAGCAGTTCGGCGTCGGCTAGGTCGCATTCATCCAGCAAGTAGGCCTCGAAGCGCTGCTGAAATTCGCTCAAGCGCATACCACCTCCTTTCCCAGGGTGACGTCCGCCAGTTCCCGTGCCTTGCCCAACTCGGCCAGCAGCTCATCCAAAGGCGGCAGGTGGTCGTCACGCTCCAGCAGGGTGGCAACCGGCCCCAGGTGTTCAAGGGTGCGCTGGTAAAGCTGCCAGACCGGATCACAGATCGGTGCATCGTGGGTATCGATCAGGTAGTGGCCGTAGTCGCTATGACCGGCCAGGTGCAACTGGCGGATGGCGGTTTTCGGCAGTGCGCGGATGAAGTCCCAGGGCTCGAAACCCTGGTTACGCGCGCTGACGTACACGTTGTTCACATCCAACAGCAGTTCGCAGCCGCTGAGTTCCACCAGGGCGGCGAGGAATTCCCATTCGCTCATCTCGCTGTCGGCACAGCGCAGGTAACTGGAAACGTTCTCCAGCACCAGCGGCCGGCCCAGCGCGTCCTGCACCTGCCGGACCCGTTCGGCCACATGGGCCAGGCTCTCTTCGGTGAAGGGCAGCGGCAGCAAGTCATGGAGCTGGTGGGCGTTGCCACGGCTCCAGCAGAGATGATCAGAGACCCAGCGAGGCCTGATGCGCTGGGCAAGTGCCTTCAACTGCAGCAGATGATCGCGGTCCAGCGGGTGCGGGCCGCCAATGGACAGCGACACCCCGTGCATTACCAGCGGATAGCGCTCGGCAATGGCGTCCAGGTAGTAGAGCGGCTTGCCGCCGCCTACCAGGTAGTTCTCGGAGATCACCTCGAACCAGTCCACCGTGGGCTGTCGTTCGAGAACCTCCTGGTGATACTGGCTTCGCAAGCCCAGGCCGAAACCCAGGCTGGATGGGTGCTCATGCATGGCAGGTCTCCCTGGATCGGGGTGGCCCGCAGGCCACCCCAGCCTCATCAGGGACCGACCTTGCCGCCGGCGGAATTGCACTCGGCCAGCGTGGTGCTCTTGAAGCCCTGGCCTTTACAGGCACCCTGTCCCTTGCACGAGTTGTTAGCGGTCTTGCAGTCGTTCTGACCTTTGCAGGCGTTGATGCCGTAGCAGTGCACCATGGCTTCTTCGGCCATGACCTGGGTCGGCAGGCTGGCGAACAGACCGGCAGCGGCGAGGGCCAGGGCGACGCCGGCAGCGGTGGTGGTGGAAGTCTTGGTAGTCATTTTGTGCATCCTCGGGATGGTTGTCTTTGGCCGGCTTGCTGCGCCGGACATAGAGATAGAGAACGCAGCCGAGCTAGCGTTACAGGCGTGGAAAAAAATTTGCGATACCACCTGAATCGGTTGCCCGGATAGCATTCGGCTACAGTTGCCACAGCCCAACAACGAGATCCCGTCATGTCGCTTACCTTGCGCTACGCAGTCGGCGGCGTGGCCCTGGCCATCGTCCTGAACCTGCTCCTTCGCAGCTTCGTGAAAATCGGCGGCATCTTCGCCACGCTGTTGATCGCTGCCGCCACGGCCGCCCTGCTGGCCCTCGCGTTCCGCCTCATCCAGCGCCGCTTACCCGAGCCCGGTGAGCGTTGGCGCATCGTGCTCACCTACGGCGGCCTGCTTGGGCTGCTATACCTAGGACTGCTAGCGATGATGACTCTGCAGGACACGCCCAGCCCCATGGGCGTACTGCTGTTCCTGGTCCATTACCTCTGTTATCCGGTGATGGCCGCATTGCTGCTGTCGGAGCGGGTATTCACGAAGGTCCGCTGACGGCCAACAAGGATGTCCACCATGAACTACCGCCCCTTGCGCGTGCCGGCCGATAGCGAGCGGCTCGCCGCTTTCGATGCCTCCTACATCACCTCGCACATCTGGCGCGTCGAGGCCGATGGCCTTGCACTGCGACTGGTCGAGGAGAAACTCGCCGAGCCCTTCCACAAGGCCTATGACGCCGCCGGGTTTCCCGATGATGTAGCCGATGCCGACTTCGCCCTTGCAGCCGAAGCCCGCGACGGCAGCCTCGCCGGTTTTGCATGCGTGCGCCTGGTGCCGTGGAACCGCAGCGCTGAACTGAGTGCGCTGTTCGTTGCACCGGCGCACCAGGGCCAGGGCATCGGTCGTGCACTGCTGGAAGGGGCTATGGCCTATGCCCGCAGCCAGGCGATGCGCTGCCTGTGGCTGGAGACCCAGACCAGCAACTACCCTGCCATCGGTTTCTACCAGCGCGCCGGTTTCACCTTCTGCGGGTTGAACACCATGCTTTACGATCCGACGGAAGTGGCGGCCGAGGAAATCGCCCTCTACCTGAGCCACCCGCTCGACGGCTGATTCGATGGAACCGCCGCTGCATCGCTCGCCACTAAGCAGAAGGCGTGCGAGGAATTGGCGATGGACTACCTGGACCTGCTGCAATGGCCGGCGATGCTTGTGACCGTCCTGGCTGCCTGGCTGATCGGCTCCAATCAGGAGTCACGACGCAATGTAGGTTTCTGGGTGTTCATGACGAGCAATGCGCTCTGGATCGCCTGGGGGCTGTACGCCCACGCCTATGCGCTGATCGTGCTGCAGCTCTGCCTCGCGGCGATGAACATGCGAGGGGTGAAGAAGACCCAGAACGACTAGATGCTCCCCTCCCGCTCGATCACCAGGACTCGGGCGGCGCCAATCGGATGGGCGACATGTTCGCAACCTACCTCGGCGAAGAAGATATCCCCTGCCCCTAGCAGTACCCGCAATTCATCGCCTTCCTCGCGATAACGCATCTCTACCTCGCCATCGAGTACGGCGAAGACTTCAGGCCCGTCGTTGACGTGCCAGACATAGGGCTGGTCGGTCCAGTGCAAACGCACTGTGGTGCCGCCCATATTAACCAGATCCATCGCGCCCCACGCCCGCTCCGCGGTGAAGTCTCGGCTGCGTACCACGCGCCCGGCGCTCATGCGCGACCCGCCGTGGCAGCAGCCGGCATGGACGTCTTGGGCTTGCGGAACACCAGTACGTTACCCGCCATCACGAGGCCCAGCCCGAACAATGCGGGCAAGGTCCATTGGTAGCCTTCGACGAAGGCCGAGATGTTCAGCGCCACCACCGGGAACAGCACGGTGCAGTAGGCGGCGCGCTCCGGGCCCATGCGTCCCACGAGGGTCAGGTAGGCGGTGAAGCCGATCACCGAGCCGGGAATCGCCAGGTAAAGCAGAGAGCCGACGTAGCGGGTGTTCCACTCCATGCCGAAGGGCGTACCGCTGACCAGGCACCAGGCGGCCAGCATCAGGGCACCGTAGAACATGCCCCAGGCGTTGGTGGTCAACGGCTTGAGTCCGGCTTTCTGCTGCAGGCTGGAGAGCATGTTGCCGGCGGAGAAACACAGTGTGCCGAGCAGCGCCAGGCCAAGACCGATGAAAGTTTCACGGCTGGCGGTGTGGTGAGACAGCTCTGGCCAGAACAGCAAGCCCAACCCCAGCAGGCCAAGGCCGCCGCCACCGAGCACGTTGGGTGCAATGCGCTGGCCAAAGAAGATTCGTGCATTAAGGGCGTTCCACAGGGTGGCGGTGGAGAACACTACGGCGATCAGCCCGCTGGGTATCCACTGGCTTGCGGTGTAGAAGCACATGAAGTTGACACAGAACAGGCACAGGCCCTGGGCCAGGCAGATCATCTGCGCTCGACCATCGAGCTTCTGCAGGCGCCGGCTGATCAGGAGCAGGGCGAACAGCACCGCGGCGGCCAGGGCGAAGCGGTAAGCGATCGACGCAGGAATGGCGACGCTGCCCATCTGCAGCTTGATGGCGATCCAGGTAGTGCCCCAGATCAGGACGGTGAGCAGGTAGAGGGACAGGTTCATCACGGCGACTCCGGTTTCGACGGAACCAGTCTCCATCCACCACCTGCCACCCGCTTGCACAAACTTGCGCTTATCTCGTCGGATGGCTGCCCGTCGGTTTACACGCGCGCTAGGATGAACTCCATTCGTACACCGGCCGCTCCGTCCATGTCGTTACTCGAACAGAATCAGGTCTTCCAGTCCCTCAGCAGTTCGCCTCATGCTCGCCTTGAGCACAGCGCGGAGCTGGGTGACGGCCTGGGCGCGGCACTCTGGAGCAACCACCACGACGCGCGGGAATACCAGGGGCCGAAAGTCCACACCCTGTCCTGCTACCTGGAGGGCGGCACCGGCACCTACCGCCGCGAGCGGCCGGATACCAAGGGCGCACCGGGCAAGCTGTGCATCCTGCCGGCCGGCCACGAATCATCCTGGGTGATCAACGGCGAGATCCGCCTGGCGCATCTCTATTTCAGCGCGGAGCACTTCGCCCAAGCGGCGGTGACCCTGCTGGACCGCGAACCCCGCGAACTGCAATTGTGCGAGCGCACCTTCCTCGATGACCCACAGCAGGCGCAGAACTTCCATCAGTTGGTCCGCCTGGACTGGGACGAACCCGGCGAGCGCCTGCGCGCCACCAGCCTGGCGCACGAGATGATCCATCACAGCCTGCTGACTCAGGTGGGAATGCGTGAAGGGCTGCGACTGAAAGGTGGATTGGCGCCGGCCTTGCGCAAGCGCCTGACGGACTACATCGAGACCCGCCTGGCCGAGCCCATCAGCCTGGGCGAGTTGGCGACCTTCTCGGCGCTGTCGGAATATCACTTCGCGCGGATGTTCCGCGAAAGCTTCGGGATGCCGCCGCACCAATATGTGCTGGCGCGACGCCTGGAGCGGGCGCGCAAGCTGCTGCGTGAGACCGAGCTGCCCCTTGGCGAAATCGCCCTGGCCTGCGGCTTCGCCAGTGCCAGCCACTTCAGCAATCGCTTCCGCTCGGCGGTTGGTGGCACGCCAGGAGCTTTCAGGGCCGCATTTCGCTGATCAGAACACCAGGTCGGACAGGCGCCACACTTCGAAGGCCGGCGTTTCGTATGGGTGAGCCTTCTTCAGTGCCTTGACCGCATCGTGGATGAGCTCATCGGCCACCACCATTTCCACTTTCCATTCCGCCACCTGCTCGACGATTCCGGACTGGCCCAGGTAGGGATTGCTACCCTCCAGCGGACGGAACTGTCCCTGGCCGAGCGCCTGCCAGCAACAGCTGTCATAGGCGCCGATACGCCCGCCG
This sequence comes from Pseudomonas sp. JS3066, assembly GCF_036328175.1. Taxonomy (NCBI): domain Bacteria; kingdom Pseudomonadati; phylum Pseudomonadota; class Gammaproteobacteria; order Pseudomonadales; family Pseudomonadaceae; genus Pseudomonas; species Pseudomonas sp. JS3066. Next base: position 701,283 of record NZ_CP143312.1, on the reverse strand, counting down.
CCAGCGGCGAAGATGGACTTTTTCACAGGTTCCAGATGGCTCTCCGGAACGTAGAAACACAGCTTGTACATCGGGTCCTCCGCGTGGCTCCGAATACGGGTTCATGCCAGGAAATGATGTCACGAATGATGGCATTTTGACGTCATATTGCCGAGGCACGGTTCACATACGGCGATTTGGACCCGTAGCGCAGCAATGCGTTCTGCGTGGGGATAGTGCGTCTGGTGATAAAGGTGAAGTGCTACTCACCTTTCCAGAAGCGCCGCCAGCGCTGGCCGAGGCTGGGTGTGTGCGGGCTGTGACTGCCATCGCACCACGGCAGCCGCGCGGACAGGCCACAGCGGCAGAGCAGTAACCGCTGCTCGCGACGAGCGGTCAGGTCGAAGCCGCCAGAGCAAGAGGAAGGACAATCAGGCAGCTGTGGCGAACGACCACAGCGGCAGAGCCGGCAGCGATCGCCGGGTTGGAGCAGGCGGACTTCAGGAAGAATCGGGTCCGGCATGGGTGAGGCTCGAAAACAAAAAAGGCGGGAGAAGATTGCCTTCTCCCGCCTTTCACTGTCGATGTCCGAGTGGGCCAATCATGCGGAGCTGGCTGAAACGCCCTCTCCCGCCCTTCGGGCACCCTCTCCCCGGGGGAGAGGGTCATCAGAACGGCCTGCAGCCGGCTATCAATCCACCCAGACGCGGGCGTTGCGGAACATGCGCATCCAGCCGCCGTCTTCCTGCCACTCGTCCGGGCGCCAGGAGTTCTGCACGGCACGGAACACGCGCTCCGGGTGCGGCATCATGATGGTCACACGGCCGTCACGGCTGGTAAGGCCGGTGATGCCACGGGGCGAGCCGTTCGGGTTGGCCGGGTAGGTCTCGGTGACCTTGCCGTGGCTGTCGACGAAGCGCATGGACACGCAACCGGACAGGTCGGCTTCCAGCAGTGCTTCTTCGCTTTCGAACTCGGCGTGGCCTTCGCCGTGGGCGATGGCGATCGGCATGCGCGAACCCGCCATGCCACGCAGGAAAATCGAGGACGACTCCTGAACCTGAACCATGGCCACGCGCGCTTCGAACTGCTCCGAGCGGTTGCGCACGAAGTGCGGCCAGAACTCGGTGCCGGGAATCAGCTCGTGCAGGTTGGACATCATCTGGCAACCGTTGCACACACCCAAGGCGAAGCTGTCCTTGCGCTCGAAGAACGACTGGAAGCCATCACGGGCACGGGAGTTGAACAGGATCGACTTGGCCCAGCCCTCACCAGCGCCGAGTACGTCGCCGTAAGAGAAGCCACCGCAGGCCACCAGGCCCTTGAAGTCTTCCAGGCTGACGCGGCCGGCAAGGATGTCGCTCATGTGCACGTCGATGGCAGCGAAACCGGCGCGGTCGAAGGCGGCGGCCATTTCCACCTGGCCATTGACGCCCTGCTCGCGCAGGATCGCCACCTGCGGACGCGCGCCCTTCTTGATGTAGGGCGCGGAGATGTCCTGATTGACGTCGAAGCTGAGTTTGACGGACAGACCGGGGTTGTCTTCCTCCAGCAGCGAGTCGAACTCCTGATCGGCGCAATTGGCGTTGTCACGCAGGCGCTGGATGCGATAGCTGGTCTCGGACCATTGGCGCTGCAGCATGCGGCGCTCACCGCCGAACACGGCTTCACCATTGAAGCTGATGGCAACGTTGGCGCCATTGACCGGCTGGCCGATTACCGCGACGCAGTCGCCGAGGCCGGCGGCGCTGAACTGGGCCAGCACTTCCGGCGTGGCGTCCTGGCGAATCTGGATGACCGCACCCAGTTCTTCGTTGAACAGCACGGCAGCCAGGCCTTCACGGTTGTCCGCCAGGGCGTCCAGGTAGATGTCCAGACCGCAGTGGCCGGCGAAGGCCATTTCCAGCGCGGTGGCCAGCAGGCCGCCGTCGGAACGGTCGTGATAGGCCAGCAGGTGGCCATCGGCGTTCAGGCCCTGGATCACGGCAAAGAAGGCTTTCAGGTCTTCGGCGTCGTCTACGTCCGGGGTCTGCTGGCCGAGCTTGCTGTAGACCTGGGCCAGGATGGAACCGCCCATGCGGTTCTGGCCACGGCCGAGGTCCACCAGAATCAAGTCGGTTTCGCCCTTGTCCAGACGCAGCTGCGGGGTCAGGGTCTGGCGCACATCGCTGACTGGCGCGAAGCCAGTAACGATCAGCGACAGCGGCGAGGTGACGGACTTGTCCGCACCCTCGTCCTGCCAGCGGGTCTTCATGGACATGGAGTCCTTGCCCACCGGGATGGTGATGCCCAGTGCCGGGCACAATTCCATGCCAACGGCCTTGACGGTGTCGTACAGACGGGCGTCTTCACCCGGGTGGCCGGCAGCGGCCATCCAGTTGGCGGAGAGCTTGATGTCACCCAGCTTCTCGATCTTCGAAGCAGCCAGGTTGGTGATGGTCTCGCCAATGGCCATGCGGCCGGACGCAGGGGCGTTCAGCAGGGCCAGCGGGGTGCGCTCGCCCATGGCCATGGCTTCACCGGTGTAGACGTCGAAGCTGGTGGCGGTGACAGCGCAGTCGGCTACCGGAACCTGCCAGGGGCCGACCATCTGGTCGCGGGCCACCAGGCCAGTGATGGTGCGGTCGCCGATGGTGATCAGGAAGTTCTTGCTGGCCACGGCCGGGTGATGCAGTACACGACTGACGGCGTCATCGATGTCCAGCTCGGCGGCGGCGAAATCATCGCCCAGCTCGGCTTCGCGGCTGACCGAACGGTGCATGCGCGGCGGCTTGCCGAGCAGGACTTCGAGCGGCATATCCACCGGTTTATTGCCGAAGTGGCTGTCGGCCACGGTCAGGTGCGGCTCCTCGATGGCCTCGCCGACCACGGCGAACGGGCAGCGCTCGCGTTCACAGATGGCCTTGAAGCGCTCGAAGTCGGCGGCGTCCACGGAGAGCACATAGCGCTCCTGGGACTCGTTGCACCAGATTTCCAGCGGGCTCATGCCCGGCTCGTCGTTGGGCACGGCGCGCAGTTCGAAGCGACCGCCACGGCCACCGTCGTTGATCAGCTCCGGCAGGGCGTTGGAAATACCGCCGGCACCCACGTCGTGGATGAACTTGATGGGGTTTTCCGAACCCATCTGCCAGCAACGGTCGATCACTTCCTGGCAGCGACGCTCCATTTCCGGGTTGTCGCGCTGTACCGACGCGAAATCCAGGTCGGCGGAGCTGGAGCCGGTAGCCATGGAGGAAGCAGCGCCACCGCCAAGGCCGATGAGCATGGCCGGGCCGCCGAGGACGATCAGCTTGGCGCCGATGGAGATTTCGCCCTTCTGCACGTGCTCGGCGCGGATGTTGCCCATGCCGCCGGCGAGCATGATCGGCTTGTGATAGCCGCGCACTTCTTCACCGTGGGGGGTGTCGATGGCTTGCTCGAAGGTACGGAAGTAGCCGGTCAGGGCCGGACGGCCGAACTCGTTGTTGAACGCGGCGCCGCCCAGCGGGCCTTCGATCATGATGTCCAGCGGGGTGACGATGCGCTCGGGCTTGCCATAGGGCTTTTCCCAGGGCTGCTCGAAACCGGGGATCTGCAGGTTGGAAACGGTGAAGCCGGTCAGGCCCGCCTTGGGCTTGGCACCACGGCCGGTAGCGCCTTCGTCGCGGATCTCGCCACCGGAGCCGGTGGAGGCGCCGGGGAACGGGGCGATGGCGGTCGGGTGGTTGTGGGTCTCCACCTTCATCAGGATGTGCACGGGCTCCTGGGTGGCACCGTACTGACGGGTTGCCGGGTCCGGGAAGAAGCGGCCGGCGGTAGAACCCTCGATCACCGAAGCGTTGTCCTTGTATGCGGACAGAACGCCTTCACGGTGCATTTCGTAGGTGTTCTTGATCATGCCGAACAGGCTCTTCTCCTGCGCCTGGCCGTCAATGTCCCAGCTAGCGTTGAAGATCTTGTGGCGGCAGTGCTCGGAGTTCGCCTGGGCGAACATCATCAGCTCGACGTCGTGGGGATTGCGACCCAGATCGTTGAAGCTCTTCACCAGGTAGTCGATTTCGTCCTCGGCGAGCGCCAGGCCCAGTTCGACGTTGGCCCTTTCCAGCGCAACGCGGCCACCACCGAGAATATCCACAGCGGTCAGCGGCTTGGGCTGGGCGTGGCTGAACAGGCCGGAAGCCTCTTCCGCGCCGGCCAGCACCAGCTGGGTCATGCGGTCATGCAGGCTGCTGGCGATGAGCTGCGCGTCGGCGTCGCTGAACTCGCCTGTCACGTAGTAGGCGATAGCGCGTTCCAGGCGCTCGATCTTGGCCAGGCCGCAGTTACGAGCGATGTCGGTGGCCTTGCTCGACCAGGGCGAGATGGTGCCGAAGCGCGGCACTACCAGGAACAGGCGGCCGCTGGGCTCCTGAACCGGGACGCTGGGGCCGTACTTGAGCAGGCGGGCCAGGACTTGCTCTTCCTCCCCGCTGAGTACGCCAATCACTTCGGCGAAGTGGGTGAACTCGGCGTAGAGTCCGCTGACGGCGGGGACCTTCTGGGTCAGTTGCTCGAGCAGTTTGCCGTGGCGAAAAGCGGAAAGGGCGGGAGCACCGCGCAGGATCAACATCTTCGGGACAGCCTCTGGGGAAGGGGTGTGCTTGGAGGCCGTGCATTCTAGCGCAAAGCGCCGCTTTCCGGCACCTCTGAAGGTGCCTCGCGTCGCCCGACAGCTAGCAGAGAAGATGCCCGCTGTCGAGATATGGCGCCCGCCAGGCTTTGCGTATACTCCGTGGATGCTAAATAACCACGTGTTCGGCACACGTCGGGCGTTCTGGGCCCTGGCCACCGGATTCTTCCTGATGCTCGTCGGCTGCAAACAGCCCACCACCCTCGAGCGCGTTCAGGAGGAGGGTGTGCTACGCGTGATTACACGCAACAGCCCCGCCACCTACTTCGAAGATCGTAACGGCGAAACCGGATTCGAGTACGAACTGGTCAAGCGATTCGCCGACGACCTGGGCGTCGAGCTCAAGATCGAAACCGCCGACAAGCTGGATGATCTGTATTTCCGCCTGGGCCAGGCCAACGGCCCGGTCCTGGCCGCCGCAGGTCTGGTGGCCAGCGACGCGCGCAAGAACGACGTGCGCTTTTCCCACTCCTACCTGGATGTCACCCCGCAGATCATCTACCGCAACGGCGAGCGTCGCCCTACCCGTCCAGAAGACCTGGTGGGCCGCCGTATCCTGGTACTCAAGGGCAGCAGCCATGCAGAGCAACTGGCGGCGTTGAAGGCCACCCTGCCGGGACTGAAGTACGAGGAATCCGACGAAGTCGAAGTGGTCGACCTGCTGCGCATGGTCGACGAGGGGCAAATCGACCTGACCCTGGTGGATTCCAACGAGCTGGCGATGAACCAGGTCTACTTCCCCAATGTACGCGTGGCCTTCGACCTGGGTGACGCCACCAGCCTGGCCTGGGCCATGGCGCCAGGCGAAGACGACAGCCTCTACAACGAGGTCAACGCCTTCCTCGGCAAGGCTCGCAAGGACGGCACCCTGCAGCGCTTGAAAGATCGCTACTACGGCCATGTCGATGTACTCGGCTACGTCGGCGCCTACACCTTCGCCAAGCATCTGCAGCAACGCCTGCCCAAGTACGAGCAACACTTCCGCCTGGCTTCGCAGAAAAACGACGTGGACTGGCGCCTGCTGGCGGCCATCGGCTATCAGGAATCCCTCTGGCAGCCCACCGCCACCTCCAAGACCGGTGTGCGCGGCCTGATGATGCTGACCGAGGGCACGGCCAAGGCCATGGGCGTGTCCAACCGGTTGAATGCCCAGCAGAGCATCCATGGCGGCGGCAAGTACTTCACGCTGATCAAGGACGGTCTTTCCGAGGATCTCAAGGAGCCGGACCGTACCTGGTTCGCCCTGGCCGCCTACAACATCGGCATCGCCCACCTGGGTGACGCCCGCAAGCTGGCTGAGGCCGAGGGCCTGAACCCGAACAAGTGGCTGGACGTGAAGAAGATGCTGCCGCGCCTGTCGCAGAAGCAGTGGTACCGCAAGACCCGTTATGGTTATGCCCGCGGCGGCGAGACCGTGCACTTCGTACAGAACATCCGCCGCTACTACGACATCCTCACCTGGGTAACCCAGCCGCAAATGGAAGGCAGCCAGTTGGCCGAGAATGCCAGCCACCTGCCTGGCATCAACAAGACTCGTCCGCCGGAAGACCAGCAGGACGAGAAGCTCTGAGCCGCCCCTTCCGGCCAAGAAAAAGCCCGCATCAAGCGGGCTTTTTCATGTCGGACCATCACCTGACCTTGGCCGGACCGCCTGTCGCAAGCTTCCGCCTCAGGCGTCCTTGCGTGCAGCTCGACGGGCCTGGAAGAAACCGGAGAGCATCTCGCTGCACGCCAGCGCCAGCACGCCACCTTCAACCAGCACACGGTGATTGAGAAATTCCTGGTCGAAGAACTGGCCACGGCTGACCACCACGCCCGCCTTGGGTTCTGTGGCGCCGTAGACGACGCGGGTTATCCGCGAATGGACAATGAGCCCGGCGCACATGCTGCAGGGTTCGAGCGTAACGTACAGCGTGCTGCCTACCAGACGATAGTTCTCCAGGCGGCTGGCAGCATCGCGCACCGCCACCATCTCGGCATGGGCACTGGGGTCATGGCCGGAGATCGGGCAATTGAACCCGCGCCCGACGATCTCGCCGTCCTTGACCAGCACCGCGCCTACCGGCACCTCCCCCAGCGCCGCGCCCTGCTGGGCCAGGGCGAGGGCTTCGCGCATGAAGTGTTCGTCGCGGCTGCGGTCGATGATCTGGGGCTGGCGCATGGCAGGTTCAGACAACCTCGATGGCGGCCATCAGGCCGGTTTCCATATGGTCGATGACGTGGCAGTGGAACATCCAGACACCCGGGTTCTCCGCCACCAGCGCGATGCGCGCGGTCTCGTTCTTGCCCAACAGGTAGGTGTCGGTGAAGTAGGGAATGATCGACTTGCGGTCCGAGTCCAGCACCTTGAACGCCATGCCGTGCAGGTGAATGGGATGCAGGTACTGAGCCATGTTGCGCAGCTCGAAGATGTAGTGGCCATCCTTCCTCAGCCTGGCAATGGGACGATCCGCGCAAGTCTTGTCGTTGATATCCCACGCCTTGCCGTTGATCTGCCAGTAGTTGCTCGGCCGTCCGGCGGCGCTGGCCAGGGTGGCGGCCCACTCGAAGTTGAAGCGCAGCACCTGGGCTTTCTCCAGGTCGGGCTCGGGTACCGGGTTGTCCGGTAGCGGCGCCGGCCAGTCGCCCGGTGCTTCACTGCTGGCCACGCTCTTCAGCGTCGCCAGGCGCAACGGACCATTGCGCAGGGGCAGTTCGGTACCTTCAGCCGGCACCTTGATCGCCAGCTCGATGCGCATGCCCGGCCCCAGCCAGTACTCCTTGCCCAGGTCGCGCGGCTTCACCGGATGGCCGTCGAGGGAATAGATGCGCGCTTCCGCCCCCGGCATGTTGAGCCGATAGGTAACGGTGTTGTCCAGGTTCAGGATACGCAGACGCACCACTTGCCCCGCGGGCAGCTCGATGGTCGGGAGCGACTTGCCGTTGATGGTACTCAGGCGACCACGGGTACCTTCACGGGCAGCCTCGCGGGGAACGCTGAAGGCGGTGAAGGCGCCTTCCTGGTCCACATGCCAGGTCTTCAGGCTGAGCACTTTTTCGTGTTTGAAGCCAGAAGGTTCACGCTCCTCGACGATTAGCGGGCCAACCAGGCCGCGCCCCAACTGATGGGCACTGGACAAGTGCGGGTGGTACCAGAAGCTGCCCGCGTCGTCGGTCTTGAAGCGATAGTCGAAGTACTCGCCGGGCAACACCGGCAACTGCGAAACGTAGGGGACGCCGTCCATCTCCAGGGGCACACGGATGCCATGCCAGTGGATCGTGGTTGGCTCTTCGAGCTTGTTGATGAAGCGCACCCGCAGCCAGTCCCCCTGGCGCGAGCGCAGTTCCACTCCAGGCGCCTGCCCGCCATAGGCCCAGGCAGGCGTGGTGTGGCCGGGAACCAGTTCGAGGTCCAGCGGTGCGGCGATCAGTTCGTAGTCGTGGGTCTTTGCATCCAGGGTGCGGCCCAGCCAGTAGCGGGCACCACCGGCGCCAAGGCCAACAACGCCGAGGCCGGCCAGGCCGCCGAGAATCTGTCTGCGAGTGAAGGACATGGGGGTCAGGCTCCTCTGGGGAAGAACAGGGCTGTCCCATCGGCTAATCGAACCAGCCTCTGTCGGGCTGGCTTTGGGGCGCACAAGATACACCCGGGAACTGTGAAAGATAAGTGAAAGCATCTCCATTGGCCGCGACCGATGGGCGCAGCAGTCGTTTCGTGCCAGGTCTAGGATGAAAGAGATGTCCCGACTCTCTTCAGAGGAGCGTCTCCGTGCATCCTACCCGCCGCCAACTGATTCAATTCGGTCTTGGCGGCCTGGTGTTGTTGAGCTGGCCGAGATTCAGCCTGTCCGATAACACCAGGGCCTGCCATCTCAGCCCGGAGCAGACCGCCGGGCCCTTCTATCTGGAAGATGCGCTGTTGCGCCAGGACATCACGGACGGCAAACCAGGCACTGCGTTGCGACTGCAGTTCGAGGTGCTGCAACTGGACGGCTGCCATCCCCTGGGCGATGCCGCCCTGGAAATCTGGCACTGCGATGCGCAGGGCGCCTATTCGGGCGCAGGAAGCGACTCTGCGAGCCGCTTCCTGCGTGGCGTACAGATCACCGACGACGACGGCCGCGCAGAATTTCGCAGCATCATCCCTGGCTACTACCCCGGCCGGACCAACCATGTTCACCTCAAGGTGCATCTCAGTGAACGGGATATCCACACCGGCCAGCTGTACTTCCCCGAGTCGGTCATCCGCCCGGCGATGGCGAAAGCGCCCTACTCCCTCCCCGGCCAGGACTGGACGCGGCTGGAGCAGGACTACATCTTCCGACGTCAGCAGGGCGAGCAGTCAATGGCCGAACTGGTCGCGGACGGCGACGGCTTCATCGCGCGCCTGACTCTGGTGGTCGATACCCACGCCAATGCGTAGGTTGGGCAGCTCCGCAGGGTGCGCCATGAGCACCAGGATTCCCATGCGGACAAAAGCCGACGCCCAAAACAAAACGGCCAGGCTTTCAGGGCCTGGCCGGTCGCTTTACCGCATGGACGCCGAAGCGCCCATCATTCCCACTCGATGGTCGCTGGCGGTTTGCTCGACACGTCGTAGGTGACGCGGGAGATGCCTTCGATCTCGTTGATGATGCGGTTGGAGACGGTCTCCAGCAGCTCGTAGGGCAGGTGCGCCCAACGGGCCGTCATGAAGTCGATGGTTTCCACCGCACGCAGGGCCACGACCCAGGCATAACGACGACCATCGCCAACCACGCCGACAGACTTCACCGGCTGGAACACCACGAAGGCCTGGCTGGTCTTGTGGTACCAGTCCGCCTTATGCAGCTCTTCGATAAAGATGTGGTCCGCACGACGCAACAGGTCGGCATATTCCTTCTTCACTTCGCCGAGGATGCGCACGCCCAGGCCCGGGCCGGGGAACGGGTGGCGATAGACCATGCTATAGGGCAGGCCCAGTTCCAGACCGATCTTGCGCACTTCGTCCTTGAACAGTTCGCGCAGCGGCTCGACCAGTTCGAATTGCATGTCTTCCGGCAGGCCACCGACGTTGTGGTGGGACTTGATCACGTGGGCCTTGCCGGTCTTGGCGCCGGCCGACTCGATCACGTCGGGGTAGATGGTGCCCTGGGCGAGGAACTTGATGCCCTGCAGCCGGGTGGCTTCCTCATCGAACACTTCGATGAAGGTACGACCAATGATCTTGCGCTTCTCTTCCGGATCGGCAACGCCGGCCAGGCGGGAGAGGAACTTCTCTTCAGCGTTGGCACGAATCACACGCACGCCCATGTTCTCGGCAAACATGGCCATCACGTGATCGCCCTCGTGCAGGCGCAGCAGGCCGTTGTCGACGAAGACGCAGGTCAACTGGTCGCCGATGGCGCGGTGCAGCAGCGCCGCGACCACGGAGGAGTCGACGCCGCCGGAAAGGCCCAGCAGCACCTTGGACGAGCCCACCTGGGCACGCACGGTGGCGATGGCGTCTTCGACGATGTTGGACGGGGTCCAGAGGGCGGCGCAGCCGCAGATGTCCAGCACGAAGCGGGAGAGGATGCGACCGCCCTGCTTGGTGTGGGTCACTTCCGGGTGGAACTGCACGCCGTAGTAGGCGCGGTGATCGTCAGCCATGGCGGCGATCGGGCAGCTCGGGGTGCTGGCCAGGATATGGAAGCCCGCGGGCATGTCGGTGACCTTGTCGCCGTGGCTCATCCATACGTCTAGGCCGAGTACGCCGTCGTCATCGATATGGTCTTCGATGCCGTCAAGCAGGCGGGCCTTGCCCACCACGTCGACGCGGGCGTAACCGAACTCGCGCAGGTCGGAGCCTTGCACCTTGCCGCCCAGTTGTTCGGCCATGGTCTGCATGCCGTAGCAGATGCCGAACAGCGGCACATTCAGGTCGAACACGGCCTGCGGCGCGCGCGGGCTGTTGGCTTCATGCACCGACTCGGGACCGCCGGCGAGGATGATGCCGCGCGGAGCGAAGGCGCGAATCGCCTCGTTGCTCATGTCGAACGGGTGGATTTCGCAGTACACGCCGATCTCGCGCACACGGCGGGCGATCAGTTGGGTGTACTGGGAACCGAAGTCGAGGATCAGGATCCGGTGGGCGTGAATGTCTTGGGACATGGCCATCTCTCGTTACGGAATTCACAAACGACACGGGGCTGAATCAGACAGCCCCGTGACGCATTAGCTTTCAGTCAGCCTCAACCAACGCGGTAGTTCGGGGCTTCCTTGGTGATCTGCACGTCGTGGACGTGGGACTCGGCCATCCCCGCGCCGGTAATGCGCACGAACTGCGGCTTGGTACGCATTTCTTCGACGGTGGAGCAGCCGGTGTAGCCCATGGAGGCACGCAGGCCGCCCATCAGCTGGTGAACGATGGCGGTCAGGGTGCCCTTGTAGGGAACGCGACCCTCGATGCCTTCCGGAACCAGCTTCTCGGCACCCGCCGAGGAGTCCTGGAAGTAACGGTCGGAGGAACCCTGGGACTGGGCCATGGCACCCAGCGAGCCCATGCCGCGATAGGCCTTGTAGGAACGGCCCTGGAACAGTTCGACTTCGCCCGGCGCTTCTTCGGTACCAGCGAACATGGAGCCCATCATCACGCAGGAGGCGCCCGCCACGATGGCCTTGGACAGGTCACCGGAGAAGCGGATGCCGCCGTCGGCGATCAGCGGGATGCCGGAGCCGGCCAGAGCGGCGGCAACGTTGGCAATGGCGGAAATCTGCGGTACGCCGACACCGGCAACGATACGGGTGGTGCAGATGGAGCCCGGGCCGATACCGACCTTGACCGCGTCAGCGCCAGCCTCGGCCAGGGCCTTGGCGGCTTCGCCGGTAGCGATGTTACCGCCGATCACCTGTACGTGCGGGTAGGTGTCCTTGACCCAGCGCACGCGCTCGATCACGCCCCTGGAGTGGCCGTGGGCGGTGTCAACCACCACCACGTCGACACCAGCGGCAACCAGTGCGGCAACGCGCTCGCCGGTATCGGCGCCGGTACCTACGGCAGCACCTACGCGCAGGCGACCCAGGTCATCCTTGGAAGCCAGGGGGTAAGTCTTGGCCTTTTCGATATCACGGAAGGTCACCAGGCCGCGCAGGTGGAAGTTGTCGTCGACCACCAGCATCTTTTCGATGCGGTTTTCGTAGAGCTTGACCTTAATCTCTTCCAGCGGGGTGCCTTCGCGGGAGGTCACCAGATTGTTCTTCGGCGTCATGATCGCGGCGACGGTGTCACCGACGTTCGGTTTGAAGCGCAGGTCGCGACCGGTCACGATGCCGACCAGCTCGCCTTCATCCACCACCGGGAAGCCGGAGAAGCCGTATTCACGGGCGATCTGCAGCAGCTCGATGATCTTGGTGGAGGGGGTTACGGTCACCGGGTCACGGACGATCGCGGTCTCGTGGCGCTTGACCTTGCGCACCTCGGCAGCCTGCTGCTCGATGGTCATGTTCTTGTGGATGATGCCGATGCCGCCTTCCTGCGCCATGGCGATGGCCAGACGCGCTTCGGTCACGGTATCCATGGCCGCGGAGACCAGCGGGATGTTCAATTCGATGCCGCGGGTCAGGCGGGTCTTGAGGCTGACATCCTTCGGCAGAATCTCGGAATATCCCGGAATCAGGAGAACGTCGTCGAAGGTCAGGGCTTCTTGGCTGATGCGCAGCATGGCGGGGGCTCCCAGGCGGGAAAATTGGAAGCGCGCCATTATAACGAGGCCACGGCCTCTGCTCAACGCGGCCGACGGTCTGTAGATCGGGTTTCTCGCCGCGGAAGCGAATTTATTCGCGAAAGTACCTTGTCGCGACCCCATAAGAGACGAATGGCAGGTGCTCGACCTGTTTCGCGACTGCAATCCGTTCTACGGTCAGCCGCCCGTTCGTACCTGCCGCACGGCGTACCCCAGCCGATCGCTGAAAGCATCGAGAAATGCCTGAGTGAAGCGGGTTTCGCCCCAGCCGTTGAAGATGAAGCCCAGGTTGGAGAACCCGCACGGCTGCGGGAAGAGGAATCCATTGATGTCGTCCTCGAAGCCGCATTCGGGGCAGCTGAAATTGTCTGTGTGCCCCGGCCACCAATCCTCCAGGCTCTCGAACAGCGGCTCGCCCACTTCCTGGCGGCATTCCGGACAACCCGCTTCGTTCAGGAAATCGCGGGTGGGTGTATAGATGCATCGTTTGTCCACCAGTTCGAGACCATTCACCGGCTGGCCGAACGGCAGACGCTCCGGATTTTCCACCACCTCGCGCGCGCCGGCGGCGATGGCGTAAGCCATGCGATTGCCTCGCAGGCCACAGGTGCTCGGCAGTGCCTCAACCACGTCACGCCGCGCCAGCCAGCGCAGCATGCGCCCTGCCAGGGCCTGATGGCCGGGCACGCTGGATACCTGCGGCACAATGATCAACTGGCTCGATTCCATCTCTGGCCTCCTGCTTGGGTGGGAAAGGGCGCGCAGCTTAACCGTCGCCCCTCACTCGTCAACTATGGCGCATGGCGACAAAGCCATTATCATTTCCCCCCATGCTCAAAGACCCTTTCCAACGGCTCGGCCTCGATCGTGAGGTGCTGACCGTCAGCCAGCTCAACCAACGCGCCCGCCATCTGCTCGAGGACGTGTTTCCGCAGGTCTGGGTGGAAGGCGAGATTTCCAACCTCGCCCGCCCCGCATCCGGCCACCTTTATTTCACCCTCAAGGACGCCCAGGCCCAGGTTCGCTGTGCCCTGTTCCGCCAGAACGCTCAGCGCGTTCGCCAGGCCCTGCGCGATGGCCTGGCCGTGCGCGTACGCGGCAAGGTTTCGCTGTTCGAGGGACGTGGCGACTACCAACTGATCGCCGATACGGTCGAGCCGGCTGGCGATGGCGCCTTGCGCCTGGCCTTCGAAGCGCTGAAGGAGAAGCTCGCCGCCGAGGGACTGTTCGCCGCCGAACGCAAGCGACCGCTGCCCGCCCACCCACAGCGCATCGGCATCATCAGCTCGCCTACAGGCGCGGTGATACGCGACATCATCAGCGTGTTCCGCCGCCGCGCGCCGCAGGTGCAACTGACCCTGATTCCCACTGCCGTACAAGGCCGCGAAGCCACCGCGCAGATTGTCCGCGCCCTGGCCCTTGCCGATGCCCAAGGCTTCGACGCGCTGATACTCGCCCGTGGCGGTGGCTCGCTGGAGGACCTCTGGTGCTTCAACGAAGAAGCCGTCGCGCGCGCCGTGGCTGCCTGCCAGACGCCCATCGTCAGCGCCGTGGGTCATGAGACAGACGTGTCCATCAGCGACTTCGTCGCCGATGTGCGCGCCCCTACCCCCTCTGCCGCCGCGGAGTTGCTGGCTCCGGACGCGAGCGAACTGCAGAAGCGCCTCGACAGCCTGCACCGACGCCTCGTCCTGCGCCTGCGGGAGCACCTGACCCGCGAACGCCTGCGTCTGGATGGCCTGTTCCGACGCCTGCGTCACCCGGGCGAACGCCTGCGCCAGCAAGCGCAGCGCCTGGACGACCTGGACATGCGCCTGCGCCGCGCGTTCGAACGCCAACAGCAGATTCGCCATGAGCGCCTGGTGCGCCTGGACACTCGCCTCGGCGCACAACATCCAGGGCGCGCCCTGGCTCTGCTGCGGCAAAAGCTCGACAGCCTGTCCGAGCGTCTGCCTCGCGCCGCTCGCGACGTCCTCAAGGACCGCCGCCAGCGCCTCGACGCCCTGGCCCAGACGCTGCACGTGGTCAGCCCGCTGGCCACACTCGGGCGCGGTTACAGCATTCTCCTCGACGAACGCGGTCAGGCCGTCCGCGCCGCCAGCCAGACTCGCCCAGGCCAGCGCCTGAAGGCCCGGCTCGGTGAAGGCGAGCTGGACGTGCGGGTCGAAGACAACCATCTCACACCCGTGAACCTCTCCCTGCTGGATTGAACATGCGACTGCTTGCTGCCCTGCTCCTCTGTCTCGCCCTACCCGCCCATGCCGAAGGCTTCATCACGCGCCTGCTGAACAAACCGGTGCCGGGTGGCGTGGCGGTGGTCCAGCTCGGCAGCAGTGCCCAGGCCCCCACCGCGCGCTACCAGGGCAAGCCGGTGCTGGTAGTGAAGGAAGACGGCCGCGACTGGATCGCCATCGTCGGCATTCCGCTGGGTACCAAGGTCGGCCAGCAGCAGATCCAGGTCAGCGACGGACGCAAGCTGGCCTTCGCCGTTGGTGCGCGTACCTATCGCGAACAGCACATCAAGCTGGCCAACACACGGCAGGTGAACCCACTGCCTGAGGACCTCAAGCGCATCGACCGCGAACTGGCCGAGCAGACCACTGCCTACCGCCGCTTCAGCCCCGGCTCGCCAAGCAACCTGCTGTTCGACAAGCCGGTGAACGGTCCGCTTTCCAGCCCCTTTGGCCTGCGCCGCTTCTTCAATGGCGAGGAGCGCAACCCTCACTCCGGCCTGGACTTCGCAGTGGGTGCCGGTACGCCGATCAAGGCTCCGGCTGCGGGCAAGGTAATCCTGATCGGCGACTACTTCTTCAATGGCAAGACAGTGTTCGTCGACCATGGCCAGGGCCTGATCAGCATGTTCTGTCATATGTCGAAGGTAGAGGTGAAGCTCGGCCAGCAACTGCCCCGCGGCGGTGTGGTCGGCCGCGTCGGCGCCACCGGCCGCGCCACCGGACCGCACATGCACTGGAATGTCAGCTTGAATGATGTGCGAGTGGACCCGGCCATTTTCATCGGTGCCTTCAAACCCTGAGAGACATCCGCGCTTACAGCCTGGGTTTGGGCCAGTGGGACGGATTTGTTATGGTCCGGCGCTTTCCGGGACCCGCCCTGTGCAGCGGATAGATAAAGGGAGCAGCCCATGCAAGAAGAAGTCACCCACTGGCTGATGTGGCTAAGACAGCACAACGAATTGCACACCGTCGTCTCCGTCAGTGTCCTCATCCTCCTGGCCTGGGTTTCCAACTGGATTGTCCGGCGCATCCTCCTGCGCGGCTTGTTTCGCCTTACCGGCGCGCAGATACAGGACCACGGCCTGATCAAGCGCCTTGCCAACGTGGTACCCGCACTGGTGCTGGCATTCGGCGTCAAGGTAGTACCGAACCTGCCCAGCGAGTTGGTGGAAGTGATCACCAACGTCTGCGCCGCTTTCATCATTCTCACCATCGCACTGGCCCTGAGCGCGGCGCTGAACATCGTCAGCAGCCTCTACCAGCGCCGCAAGGACGCCCACCTGCGCCCCATCAAGGGTTACGTGCAGGTGCTGAAGATCGCCATCTTCGCCATCGCCACCATCCTGATGATCGCCAGCCTGATCGACCGCTCGCCGCTGATCCTGCTCTCCGGCCTGGGCGCCATGGCTGCGGTGCTGCTGTTGATCTTCCAGGACACCCTGCTGTCCCTGGTGGCCAGCGTGCAGATAACCTCCAGCGACATCATTCGCGTCGGCGACTGGGTGGAAATGCCGCAGCTCAATGCCGACGGCGACGTGATCGACATCGCCCTGCATACGGTGAAGGTGCAGAACTGGGACAAGACCATCACCACCATACCCACCAAGCGCTTCATCACCGACTCGTTCAAGAATTGGCGTGGCATGCAGGAGTCCGGTGGCCGGAGGATCAAACGCTGCCTGTACCTGGACCAGAACAGCGTGCATTTCCTCAGCGCGGATGACATCGACCGCCTGCACCGATTCCGTCTGCTGGACGGCTACCTGAAAGCCAAGGAAAGCGAGCTGCTCAGCTGGAATAGCCAACTGGATGAGCCCCTTCGGCTGCCCGTCAACAGCCGCCAGTTGACCAACATCGGGACCTTCCGCGCTTACGTCGAGCACTACCTGCGGGAGAACCTGGACATCCGCAAGGACATGACCCTGATCGTGCGGCAGTTGGCCCCCACCGCCGACGGCTTGCCCCTGGAGCTGTACTGCTTCACCAATACCACCGCCTGGGCGAGTTATGAGGCCATCCAGTCCGACATCTTCGACCACCTGCTGGCGATCCTTCCCGAGTTCGGCCTGCGGGTGTTCCAGCACCCCAGTGGCGCAGACATGCGCGCGTTACGCCTGCCAAAGGCGGAGTGACCTGGGCGCTGTCCGCGAATTGCCCGGTAATGAGCCTTTCGCGGGCTGGCTGTCTCGCCCCAAAAGAGCGACGCAATCATCTATAGAAAATCGCGACGATCACGCAATAAATAACCCAATTGCAGATTCTTGCGCTCTTTTTCACCATTTTTTCCACAATGCTTGCCATATTCACTCACGATGAATAGGGTTAGCCCCTATGAAAACCGCACACACCCTCATCCTTCTGCGTCAACACGCCTGCCTGCGACTGGTCAGCCCACGACTGCGTGGCTGAATCCCACCTCCGCCGCAATCGCCGACTTCAATGCCTGGCCGACCACCACACGGCCCGCAGTAAAAAGGATTTGCCCCATGAGCATGCTGAAAGACCCGTCCCGCAAGTATCGCGCCTTCCCCGCAATCAACCTGCCGGACCGTACCTGGCCGTCGAAGACCATTACCGAAGTGCCGATCTGGTGCAGCTCCGACCTGCGTGACGGTAACCAGTCGCTGATCGAGCCAATGGATGCGCAGAAGAAGATGCGCTTCTTCAAGACCCTGGTGCAGGTAGGCCTGAAGGAAATCGAGGTGGCCTTCCCGTCCGCCTCCGATACCGATTTCAACTTCGTCCGCGAGCTGATCGAAGGCGGCCACATCCCGGATGACGTGACAATCCAGGTGCTGACCCAGGCACGCGCGGACCTGATCACCCGCACCTTCGAATCCCTGAAGGGTGCGAAGAAGGCCATCGTCCACGTCTACAACGCCACCGCGCCGTCCTTCCGCCGCATCGTCTTCAACCAGGACAAGGCCGGCGTGATCGAGATCGCCACCAGCGCCGCCAAACTGATCAAGAAGCTGGCTGCCGAGCAGCCAGGCACCGACTGGACCTTCCAGTACTCGCCGGAAATCTTCAGCTCCACCGAGCTGGATTTCGCTGTGGAAGTCTGTGATGCGGTAATCGACGTCTGGCAACCGACTCCCGAGAAGAAGATCATCCTCAACCTGCCGGCCACCGTGGAATGCGCCACGCCGAATGTGTACGCCGACCAGATCGAATGGTTCGGTCGCCATGTCAGCCGCCGCGACTCGGTCATCATCAGCCTGCACACCCACAACGACCGCGGCACCGGCGTCGCCGCCACCGAACTGGGCCTGATGGCCGGTGCTGACCGCGTCGAAGGCTGCCTGTTCGGCAACGGTGAGCGCACCGGCAACGTCGATCTGGTGACCCTGGCGCTTAACATGTACACCCAGGGCCTGCACCCGCAACTGGACTTCTCCGACATCGATGCCGTGCGCAAGGTCGTCGAAGAATGCAACCAGCTGCCGGTCCACCCGCGTCACCCGTACGTGGGTGACCTGGTGCATACCGCATTCTCCGGCTCCCACCAGGACGCCATCCGCAAGGGCTTCTCCCAGCAGAAGGACGACGCCGTTTGGGAAGTGCCCTACCTGCCGATCGACCCGGCCGACATCGGTCGCAGCTATGAGGCAGTGATTCGCGTCAACAGCCAGTCCGGCAAGGGCGGAATCACCTTCCTGCTGGAGCAGGAATACGGTATCAGCCTGCCACGCCGCATGCAGATCGAGTTCAGCCAGGTGGTGCAGAAGGAAACGGATCGCCTTGGCCTGGAAATGACTGCCGATCAGATCTACAAACTGCTGGACGCCGAGTACCTGCAGGCCACCGCACCATTCACCCTGAAGGGCCATCGCCTGCAGGAGGAGAACGGCACCAGCGCCGTGGATATCGAGGTCCAGTTCAAGGGTGAAACCCAGCACATGCGCGGCATGGGCAAGGGCCCGCTGGAAGCCCTGGTGGCCAGTCTGCCGGTGAAGGTGGAGATCATGGATTACTCCGAACACGCCATCGGCGCCGGTACCAATGCCAAGGCCGCGGCCTACATCGAACTGCGCGTCAACGGCGGCCGTGCCCTGCACGGTATCGGCATCGACGAGAACCTCACCACCGCGAGCTTCCGTGCCCTGTTCAGCGCCCTCAACCGCGCCCTGAGCCAGGCCGAGGCCGAAGCGGCCTGAAGCCGATAGCGCAATAAAAAACCCCGCCATTCGGCGGGGTTTTCTTTTTCGGAGACGCTGTGGAAGCCAACTCATTCGCGAATCAATTCGCTCCCACAGTGGCCAGGGATTCGGCTCCAGAAAGCGCCTACCCCTGCTGCTGCCAGTGACACTTGCCCCAGGCACACATGGAATCCAGCACCGGTTTCAGGCTCAAGCCATGTTCGGTGAGGCGGTACTCCACCCGTGGCGGCACTTCTGCATAGACCGTGCGCGTGACGATACCGTCGCGTTCCAGCTCACGCAGTTGCTGCGTCAGCATCTTCTCGGTGATGCCCGGCACCAGCCGCTTGAGTTCGGAGAAGCGCCGGGACTCTGGGATCAGGTGGTAGACCAGCAGCGACTTCCACTTGCCGCCGATCACCGCCAGGGTGACTTCCACGGGCGTGTTGTAGACCTTCTCTCCCGCCACGAGCAGGTTACCCCCGGCAGGTAGCGGCTTGTGCTCGCTCATGGTTCCCCCGGGCTCAAAGGTGCAGGTCGAAGGTGTCCGCGTCGCGCATCGCAGGGAAGCGCTCGCGGTAGGCCGCCAGTTGTGAAGCGGACAGATCAGTGATGAAGACGCCATCGATATCGCCGGCATCCAGCAGGTTCTCTCCCTGGAAATCCAGCACCTGGCTATCGCCACTGTAACCATGCCCCTTGCCATCGGTGCCGACGCGGTTTACCGCCGCCACGTAGCAGAGGTTCTCGATGGCGCGTGCCGGTAGCAGGCGGTTCCAGTGATGGCGCCGGGCTGCTGGCCAGTTGGCCGTGTACAGGAGCAGATCAGTATCGTTGGCGTCGCGGCTCCACACCGGGAAGCGCAGGTCGTAGCAGATAAGCGGGCGCACTCGCCAGCCTTTCAGCTCGAACAGCGCCTGCGTTTCGCCTGGGGTGTAGTGCTTGTGCTCACCGGCCATACGGAACAGGTGGCGCTTGTCGTAATGCAGGACTTCGCCATCGGGACGCGCCCAGAGCAGGCGGTTGCGATGGCTACCATCGGCGGCCTGGATGATGACGCTGCCGGTGATCACGGCATCCAGACGTCGCGCCTGCTCACGCAGCCAGGAGTAGGTCGGCCCGTCTTCAGGCTCTGCGAGGGCTGCCGAGTCCATGGAAAAACCGGTGGTGAACATCTCCGGCAGGACAACCAGGTCCGCGCCTTTCACCTGTTCCAGCAGGGTTTCGAAGTGGGCATGGTTCGCGGCGCGGTCGTGCCAGGCCAGAGTGGTCTGCACCAGGGCCAGCTTGAGATCAGGCAGGGAAGTCAGATCGCGCATAGCTTTTCCGCCGCCTGGCGCAGCGTCTCCTCACGTTTGGCGAAGCAGAACCGTACCAGGCGCAGTTCTTTTGGCGCTTGCTGGTAGAACACCGAAACCGGAATGGCGGCCACGCCGTGCTCGCGGGTCAGCCACTCGGACATGGCCACGTCATCCAGGTCGTTGCGAATGCCGCTGTAGTCGACCAATTGGAAATAGGTGCCAGCGGCACGGGTGAAGCGGAAGCGCGAACCGGCCAGCAGATCGCAGAACAGGTCGCGCTTGGCCTGGTAGAAGGCCGGCAACTCGGCCAGGTGCTCCGGGTGCGCAGCCATGAAGTCGGCCAGCGCCCACTGCAACGGGGTGACGCCGCAGAAATTCACGTACTGGTGGACCTTGCGCAGCTCGGCAGAAAGCGCGGGCGGCGCCACCACGTAGCCAGTCTTCCAGCCGGTAACGTGATAAGTCTTGCCGAAGGAACTGACCACGAAGGCTCGGGCGTAGAGTTCGTCATGGGCAAGCACGCTGACGTGGCCAACGCCGTCGAATACCAGGTGCTCGTAGACCTCGTCCGATACCAGATAGATGTCACGGTCACGAATCAGCTCGGCCAATTGGTCCAGTTCCGCGCGGGAAATCAGCGCGCCGCT
The DNA here is from genome assembly GCF_036328175.1 of Pseudomonas sp. JS3066. Classification (NCBI taxonomy): domain Bacteria; kingdom Pseudomonadati; phylum Pseudomonadota; class Gammaproteobacteria; order Pseudomonadales; family Pseudomonadaceae; genus Pseudomonas; species Pseudomonas sp. JS3066. Next base: position 680,653 of record NZ_CP143312.1, on the reverse strand, counting down.
GGGGTTGTGCGGGCTGTTGAGGATGATCATGCGTGTACGCGGACTGAGGGCGTCGCGCATGCGCTGCCAGTCGATGGAGAAGCCCGGCAGCGCCAGGGGTACGTGCACGCAGCGGCCGCCGGCAAGTTCCACCGAAGGTTCATAGCTGTCGTAGCAAGGGTCGAGGACGATCACTTCGTCGCCGGCCCGGACCACCGCATGGATCGCGCAGAAAATAGCTTCAGTGGCGCCGGGGGTGACGGTCACCTCGCTGTCGGCGCTGACCTGGCGACCATAGAACGTGGCTACCTTGGCGGTCACCTGTTCGCGCAGGGCCGGCAAGCCGGTCATGGGGGCGTACTGGTTGTGTCCGCTGGCGATATGCCGCCCAACCGCGTCGCACAGGGCGCCAGGCGCGGGGAAATCCGGAAAGCCCTGGGACAGGTTGATGGCGCCGACTTCAGCGGCGAGCTGGGACATGCGGGTGAAGATGGTGGTGCCGACGTTGGGCAACTTGCTGGCGATCATTTCATCAGGCTGCTGGCGACTGGGAAGTGGGCCATAGCTTAACGCGGGACCACAGCGAGGCACACTCGGCAATGGCCAAGAAAAAGGGCGCCCCAGGGCGCCCTCTTCCGTTCCGATGAATCAGCGCTTCTTGTCGCGGCGCTTCTTCTCGGATTTCTTGTGGTGCGACATGAGGCGTCGCTTCTTGTTCACCTGGCGCTCGGTCAAGGTGTTCTTCTTGCCCTCGTAGGGGTTCTCGCCGCCCTTGTACTCGATGCGGATCGGCGTACCGACCAGCTTCAGCACGCGCCGGTAGGTGTTTTCCAGGTACCGAGAGTACGACTTGGGAACCGACTCGACCTGATTGCCGTGGATCACGATCAGCGGCGGGTTGGCACCACCCAGGTGGGCATAGCGCAGCTTGATGCGGCGGCCGTTGACCAGCGGCGGCTGGTGCTCCTGCACCGCGCCCTCGAGGATCTGGGTCAGGCGACTGGTGGGCCAACGGGTGATCGCCGAGCGGAAAGAGTCCTGAACCGACTTGTACAGGTGGCCGACGCCGGTGCCGTGCAAGGCGGAAATAAAGTGGATATCGGCGAAATCGACGAAGAATAGCCGGCGTTCCAGCTCGGTCTTCACATAGTCGCGCTCACTCGGCTCCATGCCGTCCCACTTGTTCAGGGCAATGACCAGCGCGCGGCCGGTTTCCAGCACGAAGCCCAGCAGGTTGAGGTCGTGCTCGACCACACCTTCGCGGGCATCCATCACGAAGACCACCACGTTGGCGTCCTGGATGGCCTGCAGGGTTTTCACCACCGAGAACTTTTCCACAGCCTCGAAGATCTTGCCGCGACGGCGTACACCGGCGGTGTCGATCAGCGTGTACTTCTCCTCGTTGCGCTCGAAGGGGATGTAGATGCTGTCACGGGTAGTCCCCGCCTGGTCGTACACGATCACCCGCTCTTCGCCGAGCATACGGTTGACCAGGGTGGATTTACCGACGTTGGGACGGCCGATGATGGCGATCTTGATGCCATCCTTCTCGCTCGGGCCGGGGATGCGCTTGGCTTCCTCGCCTTCCGCAACCACTTCGGCCTCGGCGGCTTCCTCTTCGTCGGCCTGGTCATCGCGGGGAAACTCGCCCAGTGCTTCCTGCAGCATCTGGCTGATGCCGCGGCCATGGGCGGCGGCGATCGGTAAGGCGTCACCCAGGCCCAGGGGGCTGAACTCGGCGCGGGCGATATCCGGATCGACGGTATCGACCTTGTTGGCCACCAGGAAGCTGCGCTTGTTCCGCTTGCGCAGGTGCTCGGCGATCATCTGATCGGCTGCGGTCATTCCGGCGCGGGAGTCGACCATGAACAACACCGCATCGGCTTCCTCGATGGCCTGCAGGGACTGCTCGGCCATTTTGGCGTCGATACCTTCCTCATCCCCGGAGATACCCCCGGTGTCGATGACGATATAGGTGCGGCCCTGCCACTTCGCCTCGCCGTACTGGCGGTCACGGGTGAGACCGGCGTACTCCGCGACGATCGCGTTGCGGGTCTTGGTCAGGCGGTTGAACAGGGTGGACTTGCCGACGTTTGGCCGACCCACCAGGGCGATTACGGGAACCATGAGGCTCTCCACTCGTTATTTCAGAAAACACAAAGGCCGCTGCCGATTGACGGCAGCGGCCGGGTATCAAGCTTCAGCTTAGCGGATGGTCAGGCCGACCAGCTTTCCGCCGTTGCCGTAGGCATACATCCACTCGCCGACCACCAGCGGACGGGCACGCAGGCCGTCGCCGTCGATCTTCACGCGGCCGACGAAGTGACCGTCCACCTGGCTCAGCAGGTGCAGGTAGCCTTCGAAGTCACCGACAGCCACATAGCTGGAATACACTTCCGGAGCCGACAGCTGGCGACGGGCCAGGGAGTCGTTGCTCCACAAGGCGGAGGCGGAACGCTCGTCCACGCCTTCCACGGTGCCATTGGCCAGGCTCACGTAGACGTTACCGAAACCCTGGGCGACGCCGGCATAGCTGGACGCCTCACGCTGCCAGAGCACACGGCCGCTTTCCAGGTCCAGTGCCGCGACGCGTCCCTGGTAGGTGGCCATGTAGATGGTACCGCCAGAAAGCAGCAGGCCACCGTCGATGTCCACCACACGATCCAGCTCGGAGCGGCCCTGGGGCACGGCCACGCGCTGTTCCCAGACCGGGATGCCGCGCTTGATGTCCAGAGCGAGCACCTTGCCGGTGGAAAGTCCGGCCACGGCCAGGTTGTTGGTCACGATGGGCGCGCCGGTACCACGCAAGGTCAGCACGGCCGGGGTGTTCTCGTAGATCCAGAGCTGATTGCCGGTGGCGGCATCGAAACCGAACAGGGTGTCGTTCTGGGTCTGCACGACCACCACGTCACCGTTGTTGGCCGCCGGCGCCAGCACTTCGCCGTTGACGCGAGCGCGCCATTTTTCTTCACCGTTGGTGGCGTCCAGGGCAACGACTTCACCCTTCAGGGTGCCGACCATCACCAGGCCGTAGCCGACACCCACAGCGCCGGATACCGGCAGTTCGAGATCCTGCTTCCAGATCACGTCGCCATTGAAGCGATTGAGCGCCATGACCTCGCCGTTCACGTCCGAGGCATAGATGGTGTCGCCATCGACGGCGGGCACCAACAGGTTGTAGGTTTCACCCTGGCCATCACCAATCGAACGGCTCCAGCCCTTGTCCAGCGTCACTTCTTCAGTGATGTCGGGCAGCTCGGCCGGCGGCAGTTCCTTCTTGCTGTTGCTGCTGCAGCCCACGGCCAAAACGGCCAGAGCCAGCACTGCGGCATTCTTCCAACGCATCACGTCACGCGTCCCCTTTTGCCAGGTCGTCGAGCTTCATCTGCAGGCCACCCACGGCGGCGTCTTCGGGCAGTGCGGCCTTGGCTTTCAGGTAGGCGGCATGCGCGTCGTCGGTGCGACCCAGCTGAACCAGCAGGTCGCCCTTGAGTTCTTCGCGGCTGGCGACAAAGGCCTTGTCGGCATCGCCATCAAGCAGCTTGAGGGCTTCATCGGCCTTGTTCTGCGCGGCCAGCACACGGGCCAGGCGCTGGCGAGCCAGCTCGCCCAGGGTCGCATCGGCAGGCTTGTCGAGCACGGACTTGAGTTCGGCGGCGGCGTCATCCAGCTTGCCAGCCTCGACCGCGACCTTGGCCACGAACAGGCTGCCGTACTGCGCGTAATGAGTACCGCCGAAATCGCTTTTCAATTTGCCGGCGAGCTCGGCAACCTTCGCCGAATCCGGGGTGCCACTCGGGTTCAGAGCGGTTTCCAGCAGTTGCTGGTAAACGATCGAGGCGCCTTGGGCCTGATTGGATTCGTACTTTTGCCAGGCCTGCCAACCAAAGACCACCGCCAGCGCCAATGCGCCGCCAGTGAGCATGGGTTTGCCGTTGCGCTGCCACCAGTCCCTGAACTGCGCAATCTGTTCTTCTTCAGTCTGCATGCTTAACCCCGTACTCCTGATCTTTAGTTGCTCAAGCCTGCTTCAGGCAGGCTGCGAGATGCTCAGCCAGAGCATCCCAGGCAATGCTTTGTTGTTCGCTGTCGTCGCGAAGCGGCTTGCAACCTACCACGCGCTTGGCCAGTTCGTCGTCCCCCAGGATCAGCGCATAACGGGCGCCGCTCTTGTCCGCCTTCTTGAACTGGCTCTTGAAGCTGCCGGCACCAGCATTGACCAGCAGGCGCAGGCCCGGAACGGCATCGCGCAACTGCTCGGAAAGACCGAGCGCAGCCAGTTCAGCGGCTTCGCCGAAGGCGCAGATAAAGACGTCGGCGGGGCTGTTCAACTCTTCCGGCACCAGACCGAGGGTTTCCAGCAACAACACGAGACGCTCGACGCCCATGGCATAACCCACGCCCGGAGTCGGCTTGCCGCCGAACTGAGTGACCAGGCCATCGTAACGGCCACCGGCGCAGACGGTGCCCTGGGAGCCGAGCTTGTCGGTCACCCACTCGAAGACGGTGCGGCTGTAGTAGTCCAGGCCGCGCACCAGCTTCTGGTTGATTTCGTAGCGAATGCCCACGGCGTCCAGTCGTGCCTTGAGGCCTTCGAAGTGGACCAGCGACTCCTCGTCGAGGTAATCGTGCAGGGTCGGTGCGTCCACCAGCAGAGCCTGGGTGCCGCCATCCTTGCTGTCGAGAATGCGCAGCGGGTTGGTGGTCAGACGGCGCTGGCTGTCTTCGTCCAGCAGGTCGTAACGCTCCTGCAGGTAGGCGACCAGGGCATCGCGATAGCGGGCACGGGCCTCGCTGGAACCCAGGCTGTTCAACTGCAGGGTTACCGCTTCGGCAAGTCCGAGCTTTTTCCACAGGCGCCAGGTGAGCACGATCAGCTCGGCATCGATGTCCGGGCCGGGCAGGTTGAAGACTTCGACGCCCATCTGGTGGAACTGGCGATAGCGGCCTTTCTGCGGCTTCTCGTAGCGGAACATGGGGCCCGCGTACCAGAGTTTCTGCACCTGACCACCGCCGGTGAGGCCATGCTCGAGCACGGCGCGCACGCAGCCCGCGGTGCCTTCAGGACGCATGGTCAGGGACTCTTCGTTGCGATCGAGGAAGGTGTACATCTCCTTGTCGACCACGTCGGTGCCTTCGCCAATACCGCGCGCGAACAGCTCGGTGAACTCGAGGATCGGAAGACGGATTTCCTTGTAACCGTAGGCATCTAGCAGATCGGCCACGGTATTTTCCAGATAACGCCAAGCAGGCGTCTGCTCCGGCAGGATGTCGTTCATGCCACGAATGGCTTGCAGAGTCTTGCTCACGTGGATTCCTTGTTTCAGCTACGGGCGATCAACGCCGCGTCAGCTTCGGCCTTTGCGGCCGCCTTCTCGCGAATGAGCCGCTCCAGCTCATCCACCAGGTTGTCGTTATTCAGCTTCTGCGCCGGCTTGCCGTCGATGTAGACCAGGTTGTTCGGGGTGCCACCGGTAAGGCCGATATGGGCTTCCTTGGCTTCTCCCGGACCATTGACCACGCAACCGATCACAGCCACGTCCATTGGCACCAGAAGGTCTTCGAGACGGCCTTCCAGCTCGTTCATGGTCTTGACCACGTCGAAGTTCTGCCGCGAGCAGCTCGGGCAGGCGATGAAGTTGATGCCACGGGAACGCAAGTGCAGAGACTTGAGGATGTCGAAACCGACCTTTACCTCTTCGACCGGGTCCGCCGCCAGGGAGATGCGGATGGTGTCGCCGATTCCCTCGGCAAGCAGCATGCCCAGACCCACCGCGGATTTCACGGTACCGGAACGCAGGCCACCAGCTTCGGTGATGCCAAGGTGCAGGGGCTGCACGATCTGCTTGGCCAGCAGGCGATAGGCTTCGACGGCCATGAACACGTCGGACGCCTTTACACTGACCTTGAAGTCCTGGAAGTCCAGCTTGTCGAGATGCTCTACATGGCGCAGCGCAGACTCGACCAGAGCCTGCGGAGTGGGCTCGCCGTACTTCTTCTGCAGGTCCTTCTCCAGCGAACCGGCGTTGACACCGATGCGGATCGGGATGCCCTTGTCGCGCGCGGCATCGACCACAGCCCTGACGCGATCTTCGCGACCGATATTGCCCGGGTTGATGCGAAGGCAGTCGACCCCCAGCTCAGCAACACGCAGGGCGATCTTGTAATCGAAGTGAATGTCCGCCACCAGCGGTACCTGGACCTGCTGCTTGATGCGGCCGAATGCCTCGGCAGCGTCCATATCCGGCACGGAAATACGAACGATATCGACGCCGGCATCCACCAGACGCTGGATCTGACCCACGGTGGCGGCAACGTCACAGGTATCGGTGTTGGTCATGCTCTGGACGGCGATAGGCGCATCACCGCCCACCGGAACCGAGCCAACCCAGATTTTCCGCGAGACGCGGCGTTTGATCGGTGATTCGCAATGCATGACTTATTGCCCCAACTTCAGGCGCGCGGTCTCGCCGCGGACGTAAGGCGCCACATCGACCGACTGGCCGTTATAGCTGAGCTGGGCGCCACGTGCGAAGCCAAGACGAACCTCCAACGGAGCCTTGCCGGCCAACTCCAGGCTGTCGCCGGTACGCTTGAGCCCACTGACCAGCACCTTGCCGTCGGCGTCGGTGACCTGAGTCCAGCAATTGGCAGTGAACTGGATACGCACGACACCCTGGCCCTGCTGAGCGACTACAGGAGCCGGCGCAGGGGCCGCAGGGGCTACGGTAGCCGGAGTTGCCGCAGCCACAGGCGCCTCAGGCTGGGCAGCAGCAGGCGCGCCAGGAGCAACAGGAGCATCAGGAACGGACGACTGCACGGTCGGAGTGCTTGGAGCGACGGCAACGGTCGGCGCCTGGGCCGGAGCGGCAGGAGTGACCGCTGCGATCTCACCGGCCGGGGCAGCCGGGGCCCCGCCTTCTGCGACCTGCTGTTCAGGCTGAGCAGCGGTTTCCGGTGATACCTGGGCAGGAGTAGACGCCTGGCTTTCCTGGGCCTCAGCTACCGCCTGGTCTTCCGGTTCGTCGAGCGGGTGGATCTGGGTTGTACCGTCGGCACTTTCCACTTCCACATGTTCCATATTCACGCTGGCTGACTCTTCGCTGTTGCGGCTGGAGTGCTCCTGCCACCAGAAGAAACCCACCGCCCCCAATGCAAGCAGGATGACGAAGCTGACAACACGCAGCACGCTTTGGGAAAGTCGAACCGGTTCCTCGATGCGCCCCAGGCTATGCACGCTGCTGCCCTTGGCGTCGGTTCCGGTGAAATGATCGAACTCGGCCACCAGTACCGCCTGATCCATACCCAGCAGTTTGGCGTAGGCGCGCACGTAGCCGCGAGCAAAGGTGTGCCCTGGTAACTGGTCGAAGTCACCGGCCTCCAGCTGGCGCACTGCGTGCTCGGTCAGGTTCAAGTGGCGGGCGACCTCACCCAGGGTCAAATCCTTGCTCTCACGAGCCCTACGCAGGGTCTCACCTGGGTTGGCGCGGGTCGCCGCTACAGCTTCGGGATGCGACGCTTTCATCATTGCTCCGACAGGTATTGCTGATATTCCGGCGTGCCGGGATAGAGTCGCTTGAGTTGCAGACCGAGGCTGGCGGCCTGGTCGCGGTCTTCGAAAATGGTCGCCAGACGTGCGCCGAGCAGCAGGCTTCGAGCGTTCTGCGGGGCTATCTGCGAGTAGCGCTGATAGAAATCGCGGGCCGGCACGTACTGCTTATCATCGAAAGCCAGTTGAGACATTTCCAGCAATGCCAGGGGCTGCTGCCGGTTGAGGCGCAACGCCTTGTCGAAATGCTGCCTGGCCAGTGCAGGGTTGTTCATCTTCAGGGCAGTCAGGCCGAGGTTCTCGAATACCCGAGAGCGCTCTGGATAGAGGTTGTCCTCGGCGGCCTGCTGGAAGCGTTCGTAGGCATCTTTGTAGCGCCCCTGCTCGTACAGGAAGGTGCCGTAGTTGTTGAGGATGCGCGGATCGTTGCGGGAAGACAGCGCCTTGCGATAGTGCTGGTCGGCCAGGTCCGGCTCCATCTCGGTCTGGAACACCAGCGCAAGGGCCGCATTGGCATCCGCGTTGGACGGGTCCATCTCCAGGGCTTTCTTCAACGGCACCTTGGCACGTTCAGTAGCACCCTGCTTGAGGTAGCCGATGCCCAGGTTGATATACGCATCGCGTGCTGCATCACGGCCCGAGTCGGTCTTCATCGGGTCGACCTGACCAGTCGACACACAGGCCGCGAGCAGTACGGTGGAAGCGAGGAGCAGCGCAGCGCGCAGGATCATGGGTTGTCCTTCTCTAGTTCCGGTTCGCGGCGTTACTGGACGCCTCCGCTTCAGCGTTCAGTTGGCGCACTGCGATGTAGCGCTCGCTGCGACGGGTACGGTCCATGACCTGGCCGACCAGTTGGCCGCAAGCTGCATCGATGTCTTCGCCACGAGTGGTGCGGACGGTGACATTGTGCCCGGCCTTGTGCAACAGGTCCTGGAAGCGGCGGATCGCATTATTGCTCGGACGCTCGTAACCCGAGTGCGGGAAGGGATTGAACGGAATCAGGTTGATCTTGCAGGGGAAGTCCTTGAGCAGCTCGATCATCTGGGTGGCGTGTTCGGGCTGGTCGTTGACGTCCTTGAGCAGGGTGTATTCGACAGTCAGCACGCGCTTCTCGCCCAGGCGGGAGATGTAGCGGCGGCAGGAATCGAGCACCACGGCCAGGGGATACTTCTTGTTGATCGGCACCAACTGGTTGCGCAGCGGGTCGTTCGGCGCGTGCAGCGACAGCGCGAGGGAAACGTCGATCACCTCGCCCAGCTTGTCGATCATCGGCGCCACGCCGGAGGTAGACAGGGTCACCTTGCGCTTGGAGATGCCGTAACCGAGGTCGTCCATCATGATGTTCATGGCGGCGACCACGTTGTCGAAATTCAGCAGCGGTTCGCCCATGCCCATCATCACCACGTTGGTGATGGCACGGTCGATCTTCGCGGGGATGGTCCCGAAGGACTTGTTGGCGATCCACACCTGGCCGATCACTTCGGCGGCAGTGAGGTCGCTGTTGAAACCTTGCTTGCCCGTCGAGCAGAAACTGCAATCCAGAGCGCACCCGGCCTGGGACGAGACACACAGGGTGCCACGGCCGCCTTGCGGGATGTACACGGTTTCGACGCAGCTGCCGGAGGCCACGCGGACCACCCACTTGCGGGTGCCATCACTGGAGATGTCCTGGCTGACCACTTCCGGGCCGCGTATCTCGGCAGAGGCCTTGAGCTTGTCGCGCAAGGCCTTGCCGATATTGCTCATGGCGTCGAAATCATCGACGCCAAAGTGGTGAATCCACTTCATCACCTGACCGGCGCGGAAGCGTTTTTCCCCGATGGACTCGAAGAAGCTTTCCAGTTGCGGCTGGGTCAGACCCAGCAGATTCACTTTACCGGTCGATTCAGTCATGGCTTCACCCTCTCCCATTCGCTATTAGCGAATGCGAGCGCACACCTCAGTGGCGGCGAAGAAGTAGGAGATTTCGCGAGCAGCGGAAGCCTCGGAATCCGAACCGTGTACGGCGTTTTCGTCGATGGAAACGGCGTAATCGGCGCGAATGGTGCCGGCGTCGGCTTTCTTCGGATCGGTGGCACCCATCAGTTCACGGTTCTTGGCAACGGCATTCTCGCCTTCCAGAACCTGAACGACTACCGGGCCGGAAGTCATGAAGGAAACCAGGTCCTTGAAGAAGGGACGCTCTTTGTGTTCAGCGTAGAAACCGCCGGCTTCGCGCTCGGACAGTTGAACCATCTTGGCGGCAACGACGCGCAGGCCGGCCTTTTCGAAGCGGGTGATGATCTCACCCACTACGTTCTTGGCAACAGCGTCCGGCTTGATGATGGAGAGAGTACGTTCGACAGCCATGGAAAAACTCCAGAAACAAGGATTAAAGCGAAAAATTAAACCCGCGAATTATACGCGGGTTAGGGGGAAATGCGTAGGGCCGGAGCCCAGGGGCGGAAGCTGGTCAGTCGGCTTCTTCGATCCAGGCAGCCTGCACGGCCTCAAGAACCTTCTCGCCACCGCGCTGCGGGTCATCGGAGAACTCCGGCAACGCCAGAATCCAATTGTGCAGATCGACGAAATTGACGTAACGCGGGTCGACATCGGGCTTGGCTTCAGCGAGCTGGATAGCGATTTCCAGCACATCGGTCCATTTCAGGCTCATGCTCAATGCCCCTCGGAAACCTGGTTGATGGTGTATTTCGGAATTTCCACCACCAGATCCTCGTCAGCTACCAGCGCCTGGCAGGACAGGCGGGAATTTGGCTCCAGCCCCCAGGCCTTGTCCAGCATGTCGTCTTCCAGTTCGTCGGAAGCCTCCATGGAATTGAAGCCCTCGCGCACCACCACGTGGCAAGTGGTGCAGGCGCAGGACTTCTCGCAGGCATGTTCGATGTCGATACCGCTGCGCAGAGCGGCATTCAGGATGCTTTCGCCCGGCTGAGCCTCGATCACGGCACCCTCGGGGCAATGCTCGGCGTGGGGCAGGAAGATGATCTGCGGCATTTCTGGTTCAATCCTCGATTTCGTTGAGTCTGCGGCCGGACAGGGCTGCCTTGACGGCGGCATCCATACGACGCGCGGCAAAGGCATCGGTCACCTGGGACAGGCGCTTGATCTGGCCCTCGATGGCGACGACATCACCGCCAGCCGCCAGATCGCGCAGGGTCTGCATGCTGTCGAGGATGGCGGCGCGCTCGGCGTCATCCAACAGTCGCTCGCCATCGGCGTCCAGCGCAGCCTGGACAGCTTCCAGCAGGCGCTCGGCCTCGACCTGCTGCTCGCGCAGGGCGCGGGCATTCTTGTCTTCGCCGGCGTATTGGAAGGAGTCCTGCAGCATGCGAGATATCTCGCCATCAGTCAGTCCGTAGGACGGCTTCACCTGGATACTTGCCTCGACGCCCGAAGCCAGCTCGCGGGCAGTCACGCCCAGCAAGCCGTCGGCGTCCACCTGGAAGGTCACGCGGATCTTCGCCGCACCCGCCACCATCGGCGGAATGCCGCGTAACTCGAAGCGTGCCAGGGAACGGCAATCCTTGATCAGCTCGCGCTCACCCTGGAGCACGTGGATCATCATGGCCGTCTGGCCATCCTTATAGGTGGTGAAATCCTGGGCGCGGGCCACTGGAATCGTGGTGTTGCGCGGAATCACCTTCTCCATCAGCCCGCCCATGGTTTCCAGGCCGAGCGACAGTGGAATTACGTCGAGAAGCAGCAGCTCTTCACCACGCTTGTTGCCCGCCAGCGTATCGGCCTGCACGGCCGCGCCGATGGCCACGACCTGATCAGGATCGATATCGGTCAGCGGTTGGCGGCCGAACATCTCGGCTACGGCCTCACGTACACGCGGCACGCGGGTGGAACCGCCGACCATGACAACAGCCTCGACTTCATCCAACTCGATGCCGGCATCACGCACGGCGCGACGACAGGCCTTGAGGCTGCGGGCGACCATGGGTTCGATCAGGGAGTCGAACTGCTCACGAGTGAGCACGCCACGCCAATCGCCATGGACCAACTCGACGCGGTCGGTATCGGTCAGGGCTTCCTTGGCATCGCACGCAGCGCGCAACAGGCTGCGCTGTACGCCGGGATCGAGGTCGGCGGAAAGACCGGCCTGCTCGACCATCCAGCCGGCAATCGCATGGTCGAAATCATCGCCGCCCAGGGCGCTGTCGCCACCGGTAGCCATGACCTCGAAGACGCCGCGGGTCAGGCGCAGGATTGAGATATCGAAGGTGCCGCCACCCAGGTCGTAGATGGCGACTACGCCTTCAGCCTGCTTATCCAGGCCATAGGCCACAGCGGCAGCGGTAGGCTCATTGAGCAGGCGCAGCACATTGAGCCCGGCAAGACGCGCGGCGTCCTTGGTGGCCTGGCGCTGAGCCTCATCGAAGTAAGCCGGCACGGTAATCACCGCACCAACCAGCTCGCCACCGAGAGTCTGCTCGGCGCGCTGGCGCAGGGCCTTGAGAATGTCAGCCGAGACTTCCACCGGGCTCTTGGCACCCTGGACGGTCTCGATGAAGGGCATGTGTGATTCGCCACCAACGAAGCGATAGGGCAGTTGCTCGCCCAGCTGCTTGACGTCTTCCAGGCCGCGCCCCATGAAGCGCTTGACCGAAATGATGGTGTTGAACGGATCACTGGCAGCAGCCTGCTTGGCACTGCGACCGACCTCGACGCGATCGGCGTGATAGCGGACGGCGGAGGGCAGGATGACCTGGCCTTCAGCATCCGGCAGGGGTTCGGCGACACCGCTGCGCACAGCAGCGACCAGCGAATTGGTAGTACCCAGGTCGATGCCAACCGCCAGGCGGCGCTGGTGCGGCTGGGGGCTCAGCCCGGGTTCGGCGATCTGCAGTAAGGCCATGCTTGTCTATTTATCAGGCGTACCGGCAACCAAGACGGCATCGCGGGTTAATCGTCGAGGCGCTCTTCCAGTTGGCGCACTTCGTGGGTCAGCTTGTCGAGGAACTGCATACGGCGCACCAGACGCTCGGCGTCTTCGCGGCGCTCGGCATCGTCCCAGCACTCGGCAAACTCTCCATCCAGCTCCGCCTGCGCTGCCTTGAGCCGGCGCTTGAACACGCCGACACCATCAAGATCAGCACTGTCGTGCAACTCTTCCAACTCTTCGCGCCACTGCATCTGCTGCAGCAGGAACTGAGGGTCCTGCACCGTAACTTCCAGCGGCAGTTCCTTTCCCTTCAGCGCCAACAGATAAAGTGCCCTTCGCGGCGCGCTCTTCAGTGTCTGGTATGCGTCGTTAAGCTGCGCCGCACGTTCCAGCGCCAGGCGCTGCTCGCGCTCGGATGCATCGGCAAAACGGTCGGGATGGACAGTACGCGCCAGCTCGCGATAACGCGTCGCAAGCTGGTCAAGGTCCAGTCGATAACCCGGCTTCAGGTCGAACAGGGCGAAATGACAGGGAGTTCCCACACACGCCTCAGACGTTGAAGCTCTCGCCGCAGCCACACTCGCCGCGCACGTTAGGGTTATTGAACTTGAAGCCCTCGTTGAGCCCTTCGCGAACGAAGTCCAGCTCAGTACCATCAAGGTAGGTCAGGCTCTTGGGATCGATGATCACTTTGACGCCGTGACTCTCGAAAACCAGGTCATCCGCAGCCAACTCGTCGACGAACTCCAGCACATAGGCGAGACCGGAGCAGCCAGTCGTACGCACCCCCAGACGGATACCTTCACCCTTGCCGCGCCCATCAATGGAACGCTGCACGTGACGGGCGGCGGATTCAGTCATGCTGATGGCCATTGCAACTCCTTACTCGTTCGAGCACTTAGAGCAGACCCTTCTTCTGCTTGTAGTCATGGACGGCCGCCTTGATGGCGTCCTCAGCCAGTACCGAGCAGTGAATCTTCACCGGCGGCAAGGCCAGTTCTTCGGCGATGGTGGTGTTCTTGATGGCAGCCGCCTCGTCCAGGGTCTTGCCCTTCATCCACTCGGTGGCGAGGGAGCTGGAAGCGATGGCGGAACCGCAGCCATAGGTCTTGAACTTGGCGTCTTCGATGACACCCTGCTCGTTGACCTTGATCTGCAGACGCATCACGTCGCCGCAGGCCGGCGCACCGACCATGCCAGTACCCACGTTAGGGTCCTGGGCGTCGAGCTTGCCGACGTTGCGCGGGTTTTCGTAGTGGTCGATGACCTTTTCGCTGTATGCCATGGTAACTATTCCTCACTCATCAGGGTGGCGTCAGTGCGCCTGCCATTCGACCTGGGAAAGGTCGACGCCCTCTTTATACATATCCCACAGCGGGGACAGTTCACGGAGCTTACTGACCGCTTCGCGCACCTTGGCTGCGGCGTAGTCCACTTCTTCCTCGGTCGTGAAGCGGCCGAAAGTGAAGCGGATGGAACTGTGCGCCAGCTCGTCGTTGCGACCCAGGGCACGCAGCACGTAGGACGGCTCCAGGGAGGCCGAGGTGCAGGCGGAACCGGAGGAGACCGCGAGGTCCTTGAGCGCCATGATCAGCGACTCACCTTCGACGTAATTGAAGCTGACGTTCATGTTGTGCGGCACACGTGCAGTGGCGCTGCCGTTCAGGTAGAGCTCTTCCATGCCATCGATCTGGGCCCAGAAGCGATCGGCCAGGGCCTTGATGCGCACGCGTTCGGTGGCCATTTCCTGCTTGGCAATGTGGAAGGCCTCGCCCATGCCGACGATCTGGTGAGTAGCCAGTGTGCCGGAGCGCATGCCGCGCTCGTGACCACCGCCATGCATCATGGCTTCGAGACGCACGCGCGGCTTGCGGCGAACGTAAAGCGCGCCAATGCCTTTCGGGCCGTAGGTCTTGTGGGCAGAGAAGGACATCAGGTCGACCTTGAGCTTCTCAAGGTCAATCTCCACCTTGCCGGTGGATTGGGCGGCATCGACGTGGAAGAGGATGCCGCGGGCACGGGTCAGCTCGCCGATGGCGGCGATGTCGTTGACGGTGCCGATTTCGTTGTTCACGTGCATGACGGAAACCAGGATGGTGTCGTCACGCAGCGCAGCTTCGACCATGGAAGGAGTGATCAGGCCATCTTCACCTGGCTCCAGGTAAGTCACTTCGAAACCTTCGCGCTCCAGCTGGCGGGTGGTGTCCAGAACCGCCTTGTGCTCGATCTTCGAGGTGATGATGTGCTTGCCCTTGCCACCGTAGAAGTGCGCAACACCCTTGATGGCCAGGTTGTCGGATTCGGTCGCACCGGAAGTCCAGACGATTTCACGAGGGTCGGCATTGACCAGCTCAGCTACCTGACGACGGGCATTCTCCACCGCCTCTTCAGCTTTCCAGCCAAACACGTGGGAACGCGAGGCGGGGTTGCCGAAGTTGCCGTCCACCAGCAGGCACTCGCTCATTTTCTGAGCGACGCGCGGGTCCACCGGCGTGGTGGCGGAGTAGTCGAGGTAGATCGGCAATTTCATCGGGGCTCTCCTATCAGGTATCGGGGCCAATCACGGGCCGGCGCCCTGCTCAATCGATGGCGGACGCTTCAATCTTATCGAGGTGCGGCATCCTGCCATTGCTTCCACAGCGGCGTTGATCCTGCCGTTGTGCGACCTCTTGAACCTCACGGCGGTTGACCAGATCGGCCAAACTGATGCCGCTGAGGAACTCGTGGATCTGCAGACTCAGATCACACCAGAGGTGGTGGGTCAGACAGGTATCGCCAGAATGGCAATCGCCCAGGCCCTGACAACGAGTGGCATCCACCGACTCGTTGACCGCATCTATTACCTGGGCGACATGAATGCCGTGCATGTCGCGGGAAAGCTGGTAGCCACCGCCCGGGCCGCGAACACTGCTGACCAGATTGCCGCGGCGGAGCTTGGCGAAAAGCTGCTCGAGGTAGGACAGGGAAATGCCCTGTCGCTCGGAAATATCAGCCAGAGACACCGGCCCATGCTGCGCATGCAGCGCCAGATCGAGCATGGCGGTGACGGCGTATCGGCCTTTGGTGGTCAGTCGCATGGTGAGTACCACGGGATCGCTGGAGTGCAGCGAGTATGCGATTCCCGACTATTTAAGTCAACTATAAGCCTGATCAAATTAGTCGGGATTACATCTTGCAGGGGCGTGCATGATAGCAGAGGCACATCCCGTTAGCACCCTAAGAATCCGGCCCCGAATACTGATCCAGGGCCGAATCGGAACGCGTCAGGCGACCGGTTTGCGCTCTTCGTCCTTGACGCCGGCGAAGTCCTCGTCGCGAAGCTCCGGCAGCGCACTGGCGCAGTAGTCACTGCCCAGCGCCGTGAGCGCCTTGCACATGCCGTCGAGGCGCTCGTCCACCGCCTGCACATGGTCCAGCAACTGGCCGATGGCGCGAGCCACGGGGTCCGGCATGTCCTGACCAAGACCATAGGCATCGAAACCAAAACGCTCCGCGATGGCCTGGCGCTTGGCCTCCTGCTCCGGATCAGCCTTGACGATGATCCGACCGGGAATCCCAACCGCGGTGGCGCCAGCTGGTACCTCCTTGGTCACCACGGCATTGGAGCCGATCTTGGCACCCGCACCAACGGTGAAAGGCCCAAGCACCTTGGCGCCCGCTCCAACTACCACGCCATCCTCCAGCGTCGGGTGGCGTTTGCCCTGGTTCCAGCTGGTACCTCCCAGAGTCACACCCTGGTAAAGGGTAACGTCGTTGCCGATTTCGGCAGTCTCACCAATGACGATCCCCATACCGTGATCAATGAAGAACCGCCGACCGATCTTCGCGCCGGGATGGATTTCAATACCCGTCAACCAACGACTGAAATTCGACACCAGGCGCGCCAGCCACTTCCAGCCAGCGATCCAAAGCGCATGCGCTACACGATGCAACCAGATGGCATGCAGGCCCGGGTAACAGGTGAGCACCTCGAAGGCATTGCGCGCAGCCGGATCACGGTGGAACACGCTTTGAATGTCTTCTCGAATGCCGTCGAACATCACTTGTCACTCCGTTTGCTTGCTTCGCCCCGCGCAGCTTTCTGGGTTTCCGTCAGGATGCCTCGCAGGATGTTCATTTCCAGCTTGCTGATGCCACTGCGGCCGTAGAGCCGGCGCAGGCGGGACATCAGATGCCGCGGCTTCTCCGGGTCCAGGAAGCCAATCTCCACCAGGGTACTTTCGAGGTGTTCGTAATAGCGCTCCAATTCATCGACGGTCACCGGCTGGGCATTGAGCATGGCGGTGGTTTCCACCTTCTCCACCTTGCTTGGCAAACCTTCTTGCTCAAGCCACGCCATTCGCACCTCATACACCAGCACCTGCACGGCGGCAGCCAGGTTTAACGAGGAGAACTCCGGATTGGACGGGATGTGCACGTGATACTGGCAGCGCTGCAGCTCTTCATTGGTCAGCCCCGCGTATTCGCGACCGAACACCAGGGCGACCTCACCTCCGAGCTGCGCTTGCTCCACGGAGGTCTTGCCGCATTCGCGCGGATCGAGCAATGGCCAGGGAATGCGACGGTCGCGAGCGCTGGTGCCGATTACCAGACTGCAGCCCACCAGCGCCTCCTCCAGGGTGGCGACCACCTGGGCACCCGCCAGAATGTCGTCCGCACCGGAGGCGCGAGCTTGAGCCTCAGGACTCGGGAAGTCCTCGGGATCGACCAGAACCAGCCTCGACAGGCCCATATTCTTCATGGCGCGGGCGGCACCACCGATATTGCCGGGATGGCTGGTATTGACCAGCACCACGCGAATGTTCTGCAGCAACGCTCTAGTCTCCCAGCGGAACGTCAAGGGAGCGGAATATTACCGGAGGCCCGGACGCAACGCTACGAATGACGCCTCCTCCCCTGCCTGCCTTGGGCTTTTTCTGCTACTATGTGCGGCTTTCTTCTTTAACGACCCAGGTGAACTCCCCATGCAGCCTATGCTGAATATCGCCCTGCGCGCCGCTCGCAGCGCCGGTGAACTGATTTTCCGCTCTATCGAGCGCCTGGACGTCATCTCCGTCAACGAGAAGGACGCCAAGGACTACGTCACCGAGGTCGATCGTGCCGCCGAGCTGTCCATCGTGCAGGCCCTGCGCAAGGCCTACCCGAACCACGGCATCCTGGGCGAGGAAGGCGGACTTCTGGAAGGCAAGGGCGAAGGCGCCGACTACCTGTGGATCATCGACCCACTGGACGGCACCACCAACTTCATTCGCGGCGTTCCGCATTTCGCCATCAGCATCGCCTGCAAATACAAGGGCCGCCTGGAGCACGCCGTGGTCCTGGATCCGGTTCGCCAGGAAGAGTTCACTGCCAGCCGCGGCCGCGGCGCCGCCCTCAATGGCCGCCGCCTGCGCGTCAGCCCGCGCAAGAGCCTGGAAGGCGCCCTGCTGGGCACTGGCTTCCCCTTCCGCGACAGCCAGCTGGACAACCTAGAGAACTACCTGGGCATGTTCCGCAGCCTGGTCGGCCAGACAGCCGGCATCCGCCGCGCCGGCTCTGCCAGCCTAGACCTGGCCTACGTTGCCGCCGGCCGTTTCGACGCTTTCTGGGAGTTCGGCCTGTCCGAGTGGGACATGGCTGCGGGCGCCCTGCTGGTCCAGGAAGCTGGCGGCCTGGTGAGCGACTTCACCGGCGGCCACGACTTCCTCGAGAAAGGTCACGTCGTTGCAGGCAACACCAAATGCTTCAAGGCAGTGCTGACCGCTATACAGCCGCACCTTCCGCCGTCGCTGAAGCGCTGATCCGCTGATCACTCAGCCATGAAAAAACCCGGCCAAGGCCGGGTTTTTTTGTTATTTGGGCCCAGCTTACTGCTGAACGCCCGCTCCGCCACCCTGGGACTGGATACCACCGCCCTGCTGGCTGAGGATCAACTGACCTTCTTCCGTCACCGGGATCTGACGACCCGGGTCATGATCCATCCGCACCTGGCCGACCTTGCCATCCAGCTGATACTTCACGTCATAACCAACCAGCCTCTCGCTGGTGTCCGTGACAGTCTTGCAGCGGGTTTCAGTCGTGGTGTAGGTGTCGCCTTCCTGCATATGCTCCTGCACCTTGTTGCCGGCGTAACCACCACCAACGGCGCCAGCGACCGTGGCGATCTTCTTGCCGGTACCGCCACCGACCTGGTTGCCCAACAAACCGCCCGCAACCGCACCAAGGACGGTGCCGGCGATCTGATGCTGATCCTTGACCGGACGCTGACGAGTCACCGCCACATCGTTGCAGACCTCTCGTGGAGTCTTCACGGTTTCATTGATCGGTTGGACAGCGAGCACTTCGGCATACTCCGGGCCGTTCTTACCTACCAGGTTGTAGGTGGCCACGGCGCCGCCGGCAGTCACACCAACCGCACCCAAAACAGCACCGACGAGCATCGACTTGTTCACTTGAACCTCCTGAATCATCCATAGCGGGCCTACATGCCCTACTCCCAGCCTTGGATAAGAGGACAAAAGCCAAGTTCCCAAACCAACGGGAATATTCCGATAAGTGGAACGACAGTCTCATACAGCAGAAACGACGAGGCCCGGCATTTGCCGGGCCTCGTTCTCAGGGACGGAACGCCTCAGGGACGGTCATCCGCTTCGGCGGTATTCGCCGGCGGAATCAGGTCCTCGGAAGACAGCCCCAGCCAGATCAGCACCGGAGCACTGATATAGATCGAGGAGTAGGTACCCACGACCACACCGACCAGCAGCGACAGTGCGAAGCCGTGCAGGCTGTCCCCACCGAAGATCAGCAGGGCGAACAGCGCCAGAGCGGTGGACATCGAGGTCGCGATAGTCCGCAGCAGAGTCTGGGTGCAGGACACGTCGATGTTCTCGATCAGGTCCGCACGACGCAGCACACGGAAGTTCTCGCGAATACGGTCGAAGATGATGATGGTGTCGTTCAGCGAGTAGCCAATCATCGCCAGGACCGCCGCCAGAACAGTGAGATCGAAGGGAATCTGGAAGAACGCCAGGATACCCAGGGTGACGATCACGTCGTGGATCAGCGAGGCCACAGCGCCCACCCCGAACTTCCACTGGAAGCGGAAGGCCAGGTACAGCAGGATGCCACCCAGGGCCAGCAGCATTGCCAGGCCACCCTGGTCACGCAGCTCTTCACCGACCTGCGGGCCGACGAACTCGACACGCTTGAGCTCGAACTTGCTCTCGGCATCCACCTTGCGCAGGGCATCGGCCACCTTGTTACCCAGCTGCGGATCTTCTCCGGCCAGACGCACCAGAACATCGGTCGAAGCACCGAAGCTCTGAACGATGGCGTCCTTGTATCCGACCTGACCCAACTCCTGCTTGATCAGCTCGAGGTTCGCCGGCTTCTCATAGGACAGCTCGATCAGGGTGCCGCCGGTGAAGTCCAGGCCGAAGTTCAGGCCCTTGACGAACAGGCTGCCGATACCAATCAGGCTGATGATCACGGTGATGGCGAACGCAACGTTGCGTATCGCCATGAAACGGATGGTTGACTTGATCATGGCAGGCCTCAAATCCACAGTTTCTTGAAGTTGCGGCCACCGAAGATCAGGTTGACCATCCCGCGGGTGAACATGATGGCGGTGAACATCGACGTGATGATCCCCAGCGACATGGTCACGGCAAAGCCCTTGATCGGACCGGTACCGAGGGCGAACAGGATGCCACCCACCAGCAGGGTGGTGAGGTTACTGTCGACGATCGCGGTGTAGGCACGGTCGAAACCTTCGTGAATCGCACGCTGCACCGACAGGCCATTGTTCAGCTCCTCGCGGATACGCGAGTAGATGAGCACGTTGGCGTCCACCGCCATGCCGAGGGTCAGCACGATACCGGCGATACCTGGCAGCGTCAGGGTTGCGCCGATCACCGACATCAGCCCGACCAGCATCACCAGGTTGAACGCCAGGGCGATGGTGGCGAGGAAGCCAAAGAAGCGGTAGATGGCCATGATGAACAGCGATACGAAGACCATCGCCCACTCGGTGGATTCGATACCCTTGACGATGTTCTCGGCACCCAGGCTCGGGCCGATGGTACGCTCTTCAGCGAAGTACATCGGCGCAGCCAGGCCACCGGCACGCAGCAGCAGGGCCAGTTCGGAGGACTCGCCCTGGCCGTTCAGGCCGGTGATGCGGAACTGGCTGCCCAGCGGCGACTGGATGGTCGCCAGGCTGATGATCTTCTTCTCTTCCTTGAAGCTCTGCACCGCTACTTCCTGCTGGACGCCCTTGACGTCCTGGGTCACGTAGCGGGTAACCGGGCGCTGCTCGATGAAGATCACCGCCATGCTGCGACCCACGTTGTTGCGAGTGGCGCGGCTCATCAGTTCGCCGCCGTGGCCGTCGAGACGGATATTCACCTGCGGACGCCCGTTCTCGTCGTAGCTCGCCTGGGCGTCGGTCACCTGGTCACCAGTGATGATCAGGCCGCGCTCCAGCGGCACCGGCGGACGACCCGGCTCACGAAACTCGAAGGATTCGGTAGAGGCCTTGCTGGCCGTCGGTTCAGCAGCCAGGCGGAACTCCAGGTTGGCAGTCTTGCCGAGGATACGCTTGGCTTCGGCAGTGTCCTGTACGCCCGGGAGTTCGACCACGATACGGTTCGCGCCCTGGCGCTGCACCAGCGGCTCGGCAACACCCAGTTCGTTCACACGGTTACGAACGGTGGTCAGGTTCTGCTTGATGGAGTATTCGCGGATCTCAGCCAGCTTGGCCTGGGTCAGGACCAACTGTAGGACCTGCTGATCGCCACGCGCGGTGGTGGTCAGCTGGAAGTCGTTGAAGCTCTTGCGGATCAGCGACTGCGCCTTGTCCAGGGACTCCTGGTCGGTGAAGCCAAGCTGGAAGCCGTTCTCCTGGGCCGGCAGGCTGCGGTAACGGATTCGCTCTTTGCGCAGCAGGGTACGAACTTCGCCCTCATAGATCTTCAGACGCGCGTCGACAGCCTTCTCCATGTCCACTTCCAGCAGGAAATGCACACCACCAGAGAGGTCGAGACCGAGCTTCATCGGCGCGGCGCCGAGTTTGCGCAGCCAATCCGGAGTGGTCGGGGCCAGGTTGAGTGCGACTACGTAGTCATCACCAAGGGTCTTGCGCACTACATCCTTGGCCGGCAGCTGATCACCCAGCTTGGTCAGGCGCAGCAGACCGCCGCGCTCGCTGACACTGGAAGACTTGAGCTCGATGCCCGCTTGCTTGAGGGCTACGGTCGCCCTGTCCAGGTCGGATTGCTGGATCTTCAGCGCGGTACTGGTGCCGCTGATCTGGATCGCCGGATCATCCGGATAGAGATTGGGTGCGGAATAGACCAGGCCGATCGCCAGCACCGCCAGGATCAGCAGATATTTCCACAGTGGATACTTGTTGAGCATGACTCCGCCCGTTATGAAGCGGGGCGCCTGATGGCGCCCCGTCGGTGTTGATCCATGTATCTGTCAGATGGCTTTCAGCGTGCCCTTCGGCAGGGTCGCCGCGATAGCCGCCTTCTGGAACTTCAGCTCTACGCTGTCAGACACTTCGATGACCACGAAGTCATCGGTGACCTTGGTGACCTTGCCGGCAATGCCGCCGGAGGTGACCACTTCATCACCCTTCTGCAGACTGCCCAGGAGGTTTTTGTGCTCCTTGGCGCGCTTGGCCTGGGGACGCCAGATCATCAGATAGAAGATGACCAGGAAACCGATCAGGAAAACCCACTCGAAGCCGGTACCGGCAGGGCCTGCAGCGGCGGCCGGCGCAGCGGCGTCGGCATAGGCGGCGGGAATCAGAAAGCTCATGTAGCACTCCTGTTGCGGAAATTTAAAAAAATCGACTCTGGATATGCGGCTTTATCAGTCCAGGGGCGGAGTCGGTAGTCCGCGCTTGGCGTAGAAGGCATCGACAAAGGCGGCCAATTTACCCTGTTGGATAGCCTCGCGCAAACCAGCCATCAGGCGCTGGTAATGCCGCAAGTTGTGGATTGTATTCAACATGCTGCCGAGCATTTCGCCGCATTTGTCCAAATGATGGAGATAGGCGCGCGAGAAGTGTTTGCAGGTGTAACAGTCGCAAGTCGGGTCCAGCGGAGACTCGTCATGCTTATGCACTGAGTTGCGGATTTTCAGCACGCCGGTGTCGATGAACAGGTGGCCATTTCGCGCGTTGCGCGTCGGCATCACGCAGTCGAACATGTCCACTCCGCGGCGCACACCCTCCACCAGATCCTCCGGCTTGCCCACCCCCATGAGGTAGCGCGGCTTGTCTGCCGGCATCTGCCCGGGCAGGTAGTCCAGCACACGAATCATCTCGTCCTTCGGTTCGCCTACCGACAGGCCACCGATGGCCAAGCCATCGAAGCCGATTTCACTGAGGCCTTCCAGGGAGCGCATGCGCAGCTCTTCGTGCATGCCACCCTGGACGATCCCAAACAGCGCGGCAGTGCTTTCACCATGGGCGACCTTGGAGCGCTTTGCCCAACGCAGGGAAAGCTCCATGGAACGCCTGGCCGTATCGAAGTCCGCCGGATAAGGCGTGCATTCGTCGAAGATCATCACGATGTCGGACCCCAGGTCGCGCTGGACCTGCATGGATTCCTCGGGCCCCATGAACACTTTCGCGCCATCCACCGGCGAGGCGAATGTCACGCCCTCCTCCTTGATCTTGCGCATGGCACCCAGACTGAACACCTGGAAGCCACCGGAGTCGGTGAGGATTGGCCCCTGCCACTGCATGAAGTCGTGCAGGTCGCCATGGCGCTTGATCACCTCCATGCCCGGCCGCAGCCAGAGGTGGAAGGTATTGCCAAGGATGATCTGCGCGCCGATCCCTTCGATATCGCGCGGCAACATCCCCTTCACGGTGCCGTAGGTTCCTACAGGCATGAAGGCGGGCGTCTCGACAACCCCCCGGGGGAAGGTCAGGCGGCCACGACGGGCCTTGCCATCGGTAGCCAGCAGCTCGAAGTTCATCCGGCAGGTGCGCGTCATGCTTGGTCCTCGGGCCCGCGGGGGGCGGGATTGCGGGTGATGAACATGGCATCACCGTAACTGAAGAATCGGTAGCCCTGCTCCACTGCTGCAGCGTAGGCAGCCATGGTCTCTGGATAGCCAGCAAAGGCGGAAACCAGCATCAGCAGGGTGGATTCGGGCAAATGGAAATTGGTAACCAAGGCGTCGACCACATGGAAGGGTCGGCCGGGGTACAGGAAAATATCGGTGTCGCCGCTGAAGGCCTTGAGCAGGCCGTCCCGCGCCGCACTTTCCAGGGAGCGCACGCTGGTGGTTCCTACAGCGACCACCCTTCCTCCACGAGCACGGCAGGCAGCAACGGCTTCGACCACATCCTGGCCCACTTCGAGCCACTCGCGGTGCATGTGGTGATCCTCGATGCGCTCGACCCTTACTGGTTGGAAAGTACCTGCCCCGACGTGCAGCGTGACGAAGGCACTCGCCACCCCTTTGGCGGAAATGGCCTCAAGCAGATCCTGGTCGAAATGCAGCCCTGCCGTAGGCGCTGCAACGGCCCCGGCGTGGCGCGCGTAGACGGTCTGGTAACGCTCGCGATCGGCGTCTTCGTCAGGCCTGTCTATATAGGGCGGCAGCGGCATGTGGCCGACCCTGTCAAGCAGCGGCAGCACTTCTTCGGCGAACTTCAGTTCGAACAACGCATCATGGCGAGCAACCATCTCGGCCTCCCCACCGCCATCGATCTGCAGGATCGAGCCGGGCTTGGGCGACTTACTGGAACGCACGTGGGCCAGTACGCGATGGCTGTCCAGCACGCGTTCGACAAGAATCTCGAGCCTGCCGCCTGAAGCCTTCTGGCCGAACAGCCGTGCAGGAATGACCCGAGTGTTGTTGAACACCATCAGATCACCCGGACGCAGGTATTCCAGGAGGTCGGAGAAATGACGATGGCTCAGTGCACCCGATTCGCCGTTCAGTACAAGGAGGCGACTGGCGCGACGCTCGGCCAGTGGATGACGGGCAATAAGAGCTTCAGGGAGCTCGAAGTGGAAGTCGGCTACGCGCATGGTGGGAGGTCGTATCGCAGGGGCGCAGATAGTACAGGAAATGCCCGTTTCTGACCACGCAGACGGATTGACCGACTCAGAGCGTCTCCCTATACTGCGCCGCCATCGTGCCCCGGTGGCGGAATGGTAGACGCGGCGGATTCAAAATCCGTTTCTGGCGACAGAGTGAGAGTTCGAGTCTCTCCCGGGGCACCACGATATCTTCAAGCCTGTCCTAGGCTTTCTCCCCCCAACTTTCCGCCCGTCCGGGGCCCTTCTCCCGCCCATAAATATTGGTCTTTCGGGGCTTGGCATTTCCGGGAAACTTAGCGTAGAGTTGGCCAACTGTGTTTGCATGGGTCGCTGTTGAATCGTGACCTGATGCGGTAGATCACCAGATCCGCTACATCCCGCTCGACTTCTCTTACCTCTTTGCAACCAGTTCCAGCCCTTCTGGCGCATCAGTGAACAGCAGGCTGTCATCAACTTCAGTTTCAAGGAAAAAGATATGTCGAATCGTCAAACCGGCACCGTCAAATGGTTCAACGACGAGAAAGGTTTTGGTTTCATCACCCCGGAAAGCGGCCCGGATCTGTTCGTTCACTTCCGCGCCATCGAAGGCTCCGGCTTCCGTAGCCTGAAAGAAGGCCAGAAGGTTACCTTCGAAGCCGTTCAAGGCCAGAAAGGTATGCAGGCTGACAAGGTTCAGGTAGTTAACTAACTACCTGAGCTTCGCCGAAAGCCCCTGATGGAAACATCAGGGGCTTTTTTGTGTCTGCTAGTCGGCTGCTAGAATGGCGCGCCCTCCACACGCCAAGAGCCCGCAATGCCGAAACATCAGCTGCGCCCCCAGGGGGACTTCCCCTCCGCCGGGCTGGTTCGCCGCTTCGCCGCGATCTTCTACGACTTCCTCCTCTGCGTTGCCCTGCTGATGGTGGTCACCCTGATCTATCAACAGGTCTTACTCCGCCTGATCTACGGTGGCGAGCATCTGCGTCAACTGGCCGACCAGGGCGCGCTCTCCGGCGACCCGGTACTCTCCACGCTGCTGGTGTTTGCCCTGTTCGGATTCTTCGCCAAGTTCTGGACCCACAACGGCCAGACCCTCGGCATGCAGGTCTGGGGCATTCGCGTACAGAATAAGGATGGTTCGGCCATCAGCCTGTGGCAGGCCCTGCTGCGCTTCGTCATTGCCATCGGCTCCTGGCTGGCACTTGGCCTGGGCTTCCTCTGGAGCCTGTGGGACAAGGAGAAGCGCACCTGGCATGACATCTATTCCGAGACCCGGATCGTCCGCATTCCCAAGGACGCGCACAAGAAATGACCTCATGAAAAAAGCCGGCAAAAGCCGGCTTTTTCTTGCGTCGATTCGGGGTCAGCCCGCACGCCTCAGCAACCAGACACCTGCCAGGGCGCAGACGCCCGCCGGCACCAGAACAGCGAAGAGCGGCGAGAAGCCAAATACCAGACTCGAAGGCCCGAGCAGATCCTGGCTGATACGCACCACGAAACCGATAACGACACCGGTGAACACACGCTGCCCCAGGGTTACCGAACGCAGTGGGCCGAAGATGAAGGAAATCGCCATCAACACAAGGGCCGCCGTAACCAGAGGCTGCAGCACCTTGGTCCAGAACGCCAGCCAGTAGCGGCCGTTGTTCAGCCCCTGCTCCGCCAGGTAATGGGTGTAACGCCATAGTCCGGAAATCGACAGCGCCTCGGGCTCCATCACAACGGTGCCGAGCAGCTCTGGCTTGAGTTCGATATTCCAGCGCTCGGTGACACTGTTGAGTACTTCAGTGTGATCGCCACGGAAATGTGTAGTGGTCACATCTTCCAGCTGCCAAAAATCACCCTGGAACAACGCACGCTTGGCGAAGCTGGCGGACTGCATATGGCGCTCGCCATCGAAGCGATATCGGGTCACACCATAGAGCACACCATTGGGCTGCACGGCGTTGATGTGGACGAACTCTTCGCCCTGGCGATGCCAGAGACCGCGCTTGGAGCTTTGTGCATCCCCACCGCCCTGGGCCAGTGAGCGATTGGCCTGGGCCAGGTTCTCGCTCCACGGCGCGACGTACTCGCCAATCAGTATGCCCACCAGCATCAACACCAGCATGGGCTTCATCACCGCCCAGACGATACGGCCGATCGAAACGCCAGCTGCGCGCATCACGGTCAGCTCGCTGCTGCTGGCCAGGGTACCGAGACCGATCAGGCTACCGATCAGCGCCGCCATCGGCAGCATGTCGTAGACGCGACGCGGCAATGTGAGGAAGACGTACCAGGCAGCGGCGAGCACATCGTAGTCGCCCCCAACGTCGCCCAGTTCATCGATAAACGCGAACAGCGCTGCAAGGCTCACGATGATCCCCAGCACCGCAAGGATGCCGAAGAACACGCTAGTGCCGATGTAACGATCCAACCTAACCATGGGCCACCTCACGGACATCACGACGAGCCGCCCACTTCAGGCGCAGAGGCTCCCAGTACAACAACAGCAGGCCGACCACGATGAACAGTGCGTGTACCCACCACAGGCCGAGGGCCATGGGAATGCGCCCCTTGTCCAGCTGTCCGCGCGCAGCGATCAGCAAGGCCAGGTACGCCATATACAGAAGGATGGCCGGGAGCAGCTTGAGGAAACGACCCTGGCGCGGATTGACCCTGGACAGCGGCACCGCCAGCAGGGTGACGACGAACACCAGCAGCGGGATCGACAAGCGCCACTGAAGCTCGGCCTGGTAGCGCGGATCATTGCTACCGATCAGCTCGGAGGTGGGCACTGCCTCGCGCTCGCCGATCTCGGACGATATCTCGGGCTTGGGCAGCAGCACACCGTAGGTTTCGTACTGGATGATGCGGTAGTCGGCCTTGCCGGGGTTGCCGTCGTAGCGGTAGCCATTCTTGAGGATCAGGTAACGACTGCCATCCGGCTGGACTTCCTGATGCCCCTTCTCAGCCACCAGCACGCCAATGCCACGATCCTTGCCGTCCTGGCGCGAAATGCGCTTCTCGGAGATGAACACGCCACCCAGCTCGCCACGATCAGAGGAGAGCGTCTCGGTGTAGGTCACCCGGCCGCCCCCCTTTAGCGCCTGGAAACGTCCGGGAACCAAGGTATCCAGTTCGGTCAGGGCATCCTGCTCGTTGAGGATGCGAGCCACCTGGCCAACGCCCTGAGGCGCCAGGCCCAGGCTCAGCCAGGCCACCAGCAGTGCCACCAGCAGCGCAGGAGCGAGACTGTAGACCATCAGGCGCTGTTGGCTCATGCCGGTAGCGCTGAGCACGGTCATTTCGCTTTCGAGATACAGGCGGCCGTAGGCCAGCAGAAAACCGAGAAACAATCCCAGAGGGAGGATCAACTGGAGGAAACCGGGTATCCGGAAGCCCATGATCATGAACAGCACGCCAGGGTCCAGCGCCCCCTGTGCGGCTTGCGCCAGATACTTGATGAAACGGCCGCTCATGATGATCACCAGCAGCACGGCGCTGACCGCACTCAGGGTGACCAGGACTTCGCGGGAGAGATAACGGAAGACAATCAAACCAGACACTCCAGGGTTGTCAGGCTCACGCGGCTACGCTCAAACTAGCCGCTTTATGGCCAGCCCGTCGTTCTGACGGGCCACTGAAAAAATAGCCGGCATTATCCGTCAATCCCGGCTCTTTGTCTTGGGGACACATGTCATGGAATTCCTTGTCAAAAGCGCCCGTCTGGAAACCCTGAAAACCGCCACGCTGGTCGTTGCTCTCGGCGAAGGACGCAAGCTGGGCGAAGCCGCCAAGGCCGTTGATGCCGCAGCTGGCGGTGCCATCACCACCCTGCTCAAGCGCGGCGATATCGCTGGCAAGGTGGGCCAGACCCTGCTCCTGCACAGCCTCCCCAATCTCAAGGCCGAGCGCGTACTGCTGGTGGGCAGTGGCAAGGAGCGCGAACTCTCTGACCGCCAGTTCCGCAAAATGATCGCCGCCGTGAACGGCGTGCTGAAAGGCCTCGGCGGCAGCGACGCAGCCCTGGCCCTGGCCGAACTGGCCGTCAAAGGCCGCGACGCCTATGGCAAGGCCCGTCTGATGGTGGAAACCCTGGCCGATGGCGGCTACGTCTTCGACCGCTTCAAAAGCCAGAAGGCTGAGCCCAGGGCGCTGAAGAAAGTCACCGTGCTGGTGGAGAAGGCCGACCAGGCCGAGGCCGAACGAGGCAGCGTGCATGCCCAGGCCATCGCTACCGGCATGGCCTTCACCCGCGACCTCGGCAACCTGCCGCCGAACCTCTGCCACCCCAGCTTCATTGCCGAGGAAGCCAAGGCCCTGGCCAAGGCGCACAAGAACCTCAAGGTCGAAGTGCTCGACGAGAAGAAGCTCAAGGAACTTGGCGCCGGCGCCTTCCTCGCCGTGGCCCAGGGTAGCGAGCAACCGCCGCGGATGATCGTGCTCAATTACCAGGGCGCCAAGAAGGACGACAAACCCTTCGCCCTGGTCGGCAAGGGCATCACCTTTGACACCGGCGGCATCAGCATCAAGCCGGCGGCCGGCATGGACGAAATGAAGTACGACATGTGCGGCGCCGCCAGCGTACTCGGTACCTTCCGCGCGGTACTGGAGCTGCAACTGCCAATCAATCTGGTCGGCCTGCTGGCCTGTGCCGAGAACATGCCCAGCGGCGGCGCCACCCGCCCGGGTGACATCGTCACCACCATGAGCGGCCAGACCGTCGAGATCCTCAACACCGACGCCGAAGGCCGCCTGGTGCTGTGTGACACCCTGACCTACGCCGAGCGCTTCAAGCCGCAGGCGGTGATCGACATTGCCACCCTCACTGGCGCCTGCATCGTTGCCCTTGGCAGCAACACCTCGGGACTGATGGGTAACAACGACGCGCTGGTGAAGCAGATCCTCAAGGCTGGTGAATACGCCGACGACCGCGCCTGGCAACTGCCACTGTTCGACGAGTACCAGGAGCAACTGGACAGCCCATTCGCCGACATCGCCAACATCGGTGGTCCGAAGGCCGGCACCATCACCGCTGGCTGCTTCCTGTCGCGCTTTGCCAAGAAGTTCCACTGGGCGCACCTGGACATCGCCGGCACTGCCTGGGTCAGCGGCGGCAAGGATAAAGGCGCTACCGGCCGTCCTGTTCCCCTGCTCACCCAGTACCTGCTGGACCGCATCAAGTGAGAGTTGAGTTTTACGTACTCTCCTCGGCCAACCCGGCAGACCGCCTGCGCGCGGCCTGCCAGTTGGCTGCCAAGGGCTGGCGGCATGGGCTGCCAGTCCTCGTACGTTGCACCGATGCCGCCCAGCGCGATGAGCTGGACGCACTGCTCTGGCGTTTTCGCGCCGAAAGCTTCATTCCCCACAGCCTGATCGACGACGACGCCAATGCCCCGGTGGTGCTGGCTCTGGACGAAGCACCTGTAATCCAGCAGGGCCTGCTGATCAACCTCGCCTCGACCATCTCCCCTCACGTCGAGCACTTCAGCCGGATCATCGAGATCGTCAACCAGGAACCCGACCTGCTTGCCGCCTGCCGGGAGAATTTCCGTAGCTACCGGCAGCGGGGCTATGATCCGAAACGAGTCGAACTCTAGCCATACCGCACTGATGGACACCCCCAAGCCCCCCCAAAAACCGGCGAACCTGCTGGACGACCTCGAATCCATTCGTGCCCTGCTCGATGACGAGCCCGGCGACGCCGAACCACCATTGCTCACCGAAACCCTGGATGTCGATGACATCCCGCTGCTGTCGGAAATAGTCGAACCCGTGCCCGTGCCGCCGGCCACACCTCCTTCACCGCCGCAGCAGTCCGTGCTCCAGGCTGCCCCCGTCGCGTCGGCGCCCACAGCTGCGCCAGCCCCCGCCCCCACGCAGATGGCCGAGGCGATCCGCCAGCGCATGACGCCGGCTGGCAACCCGGAACTGGCCCGCCTGGACAGCGAACTCCGCGCCGCCGCGCAGCTGATCCTGCAGGACGTGATCGACGATTTCGTGCCGCAGATCGAGGCCGAGCTCAAACGCCGCCTCGAAGCGCGCCTGACTCGCCTACTGCCGCCTCGCCGGCAGTGATCCGACCCGCCCGGCAACCGCCGGGTGCCACCGGCAACGCACGCCAATTCTTTCGAGGGTCCGTTGCCGTTATACTCTCCCGTTTTCCCGTTCAGACGCCTCTAGGGTCCCCGCCGAACCATGGACAAGACCTACCAGCCCCACGCCATTGAAACTTCCTGGTACCAGACCTGGGAGAAGAACAACTACTTCGCCCCGCAAGGTTCCGGCGACCCGTACACCATCATGATCCCGCCGCCGAACGTGACCGGCAGCCTGCACATGGGTCATGGCTTCAACAACGCCATCATGGACGCCCTGATCCGCTTCCGCCGCATGCAGGGTCGCAACACCCTGTGGCAGCCGGGCACCGACCATGCCGGCATCGCCACCCAGATGGTGGTGGAGCGCCAGCTGTCCGCCCAAGGCGTCAGCCGTCATGACCTCGGCCGCGAGAAATTCCTCGAGAAGGTCTGGGAATGGAAGGAACAGTCCGGCGGCACCATCACCCGCCAGATTCGCCGCCTCGGCTCCTCCGTTGACTGGACGCGCGAACGCTTCACCATGGACGACGGCCTGTCCGATGCGGTCAAGGAAGCCTTCGTGCGCCTGCATGAAGACGGCCTGATCTACCGCGGCAAGCGCCTGGTCAACTGGGACACCAAGTTCCACACCGCCATCTCCGACCTCGAAGTGGAAAACCATGACGAGAAGGGCAGCCTCTGGAACCTGCGCTACCCGCTGGCCGACGGCCACAAGACCGCCGACGGCAAGGACTACCTGATCGTCGCCACCACCCGCCCGGAAACCATGCTGGGCGACAGCGCCGTTGCCGTTCACCCGGAAGACGAGCGCTACAAGAACCTGATCGGCACCTTCGTCGAACTGCCCTTGGTGGGCCGCCGCATTCCGATCATCGCCGACGAGTACTGCGACCCCGAGTTCGGCACCGGCTGCGTGAAGATCACCCCGGCCCATGACTTCAACGACTATGAAGTCGGCAAGCGCCACAACCTGCCGCTGATCAACATCTTCGACAAGGACGCCGCGGTACTCGCCACCGCCCAGGTGTTCAACCTCGACGGCAGCGTCAATGACCAGTACGACGGCAGCCTGCCCGAGCAATACGCCGGCCTTGACCGTTTCGACGCACGCAAACGAATCGTCGAGGCCTTCGAGCAACTCGGCTTGCTGGAAAAGATCGAAGACCACGCGCTGAAAGTGCCCAAGGGCGACCGCTCCGGCACCGTCATCGAACCCTGGCTGACCGACCAGTGGTACGTCTCCACCAAGCCACTGGCGGAACCTGCCATCGCCGCCGTGGAAGATGGACGCATCCAGTTCGTGCCCAAGCAGTACGAGAACATGTACTTCTCATGGATGCGCGACATCCAGGACTGGTGCATCAGCCGCCAGCTTTGGTGGGGCCATCGCATTCCAGCCTGGTACGACGACGCCGGCAACGTTTACGTCGGCCGCGACGAGGCCGAGGTTCGCGCCAAGCACAACCTGGGCGACATCGCCCTGCGCCAGGACGAAGACGTGCTGGACACCTGGTTCAGCTCGGGCCTGTGGACCTTCTCCACCCTGGGCTGGCCGGAACAGACCGAGTTCCTCAAGACCTTCCACCCCACCAACGTGCTGGTCACCGGCTTCGACATCATCTTCTTCTGGGTCGCCCGCATGATCATGCTGACCATGCACCTGGTGAAGAACGAAGACGGCACCCCGCAGGTTCCGTTCAAGACCGTGTACGTCCACGGCCTGGTGCGCGACTCCCAAGGCCACAAGATGTCCAAGTCCAAGGGCAACGTCCTGGACCCGCTGGACATCGTCGACGGCATCGACCTCGACACCCTGCTGGAAAAACGCACCAGCGGCATGATGCAGCCCAAGCTGGCCGAGAAGATCGCCAAGCAGACCAAGGCCGAGTTCCCCGAAGGCATCAACAGCTACGGCACCGACGCCCTGCGCTTTACCTTCCTCTCGCTGGCCTCCACCGGCCGTGACGTCAAGTTCGACATGGGCCGCGTCGAGGGCTACCGCAACTTCTGCAACAAGCTGTGGAACGCCGCCAACTTCGTCATCGAAAACACCGATGGCCAGGACACCGGTGTCAACGACGAGCCGGTCGAGCTGTCCTCGGTCGACCGCTGGATCATCTCGGCCCTGCAGCGCACCGAAGCTGAAGTCACCCGCCACCTCGATGCCTTCCGCTTCGACCTGGCCGCCCAGACCCTCTACGAGTTCATCTGGGACCAGTACTGCGCCTGGTACCTGGAACTGGTCAAGCCGGTGCTGTGGGACGAGAACGCACCCATCGAGCGCCAGCGCGGCACCCGCCGCACCCTGATCCGCGTGCTGGAAGTGGCCCTGCGCCTGGCGCACCCCTTCATGCCCTTCATCACCGAAGAGATCTGGCAGCGCATCAAGGGCCAGGCCGGCAAGAGCGGCGCCACCCTGATGCTCGAGCCCTGGCCGGTGGCCGTGGAAGAGCGCATCGACGCCGCCGCCGAAGGCGACATCGAATGGGTCAAGGCGCTAATGCTCGGCGTTCGACAGATCCGCGGCGAGATGAACATCTCCATGGCCAAGCGCATTGACCTGCTGCTGGCCAACACCAACGATGAAGACCGTCGTCGCTTGACCGAGAACGAGCCACTACTGAAGAAGCTGGCCAAGCTCGAGACAATCCGCGTGCTGGCCGCAGGCGAAGAAGCACCGATGTCCGCGACCGCCCTGGTCGGCGACATGCAGGTGCTGGTGCCCATGGCCGGCCTGATCGACAAGGACGCGGAACTCGCCCGCCTGGACAAGGAAATCCAGCGTCTGGACGGCGAAGTGAAGCGTGTCGGCGGCAAGCTGGGCAACGAAGGTTTCGTTGCCAAGGCTCCGGCAGAGGTGATCGAGAAGGAGCGCGCCAAGTTGGCCGAGGCCGAACAGGCCCTGGCCAACCTGACCGAACAGCGCGGCCGAATCGCCAGCCTGTAACCCCAACGAGGCCCGCTATTGCGGGCCTCGTTCATTGCACCGTCCGCCACGCAGGGCATGCCCATGGAAATCAGCAAAACCAAGACCAGCTTCTATCGCCGCCTCTACGTCGCCTGGCTGATCGACAGCGGCACCGCCACCAGCATTCCGGCCCTCATGGACGCCACAGGCATGCCGCGCCGCACCGCCCAGGATACCCTGCTGGCCCTGGCGGAACTGGATATTGACTGCCACTTCGAACAGTCCGAAGGCGAGCGCAACAACGCCGGACACTACGTGATCCGCAACTGGGGGCCCATCGACAAGCGCTGGATCGCCGCTAACCTGCAACAGATCAAGGCCGTCCTGGGTTACCCCTGACAGACTGCCGCTCCCCGCCAAGGAACCTCCGGGAGTACCGATTGAACGTCGATCTGCTGATGGTGCTGGGCCTGCTCATGGCCGCCATCACCCTGTTCGTCCTTAACAAGCCACGCATGGACGTGGTTGCCCTGCTGGTCATCGTCGCCCTGCCATTGACCGGCATTCTTGATATCAGCCACACCCTGGCTGGCTTCAGTGACCCTAGCGTCGTGCTGATCGCCGCCCTCTTCGTCATCGGTGACGGCCTGGTCCGCACCGGCATCGCCTACCGCCTGGGTGACTGGCTGGTGGCCCGGGCCGGCAGCAGCGAGACGCGTCTGCTGGTGCTGCTGATGCTGGCCGCTGCGGGCCTGGGCTCCGTCATGAGCTCCACAGGCGTGGTGGCCATTTTCATTCCGGTCGCCCTGGGCGTCGCCGCGCGGCTGAAGATCGCCCCGGCACGGCTGATGATGCCGCTGGCCTTCGCCGGATTGATCAGCGGCATGCTCACCCTGGTCGCCACCGCGCCCAACCTGGTGGTGCACAGCGAACTGCGCCGCGCCGGCCTCGACGGCTTCGGCTTCTTCAGCCTGACACCGGTTGGCCTTGCAGTATTGGCGCTGGGCATCGTCTACATGCTGCTGACCCGCCACTGGCTGACCCCCAGAGGCGTTGACCAGGCCGACGCCGCACCGCGCTTGACCCTCGCCGACCTGGCCACGGCCTATGCGCTCGAGGACCGCGAAAGGCGCCTGAAAGTACGTGCTGATTCACCATTGGTTCGCCAGGCCCTCAACGAGTTGGAGCTGCGCAAGCAGTACGGCATCAACGTGATCGCCGTCGAACGCCAGCGCCGCTTCCGCACCCTGCTGCTGATGGCCACCGGCAATACCCTGCTGGAGCCCGGTGACGTACTACTGGTGGACCTGGCCAGCCCGGCTATCGGCCTGCTGGGTGCCTACGAGGAACTCGGCCTGGAACCTCTGCCGCTGCCCTCTTCCTACTACAGCCTGCACGCCCATTCGCTGGGGCTGGCCGAGGTGGCCCTGCCGCCCGAGTCGAAACTGCCGGGCAAGACCATCCAGGAACTGGGTTTCCGCTCGCGCCACCAGCTCAACGTGGTGGGTCTGCGCCGCCATGGCGAGGCGCTGGAAGGCGTGCTGGTGGACGAGAAGCTGAAGGCCTCCGACACCCTGCTGGTGGCAGGTGAGTGGAAGGCCATTCACCACTTGCAGGGGCAAAGCCGCGACTTCCTGGTACTGAGCCTGCCTGCCGAGGTGGACGAAGTGGCTCCAACAGCGCGAAAGGCCCCCTACGCCCTGCTCAGTCTTGCAGTGATGATCTTCCTGATGGTCAGCGGCCTGGTGCCCAATGTGATGGCCGCACTGATCGGCTGCCTGCTGATGGGGGCATTCCGCTGCATCGACCTGGACAGCGCCTACCGCGCCATCCACTGGCCGACCCTGATCCTCATCGTCGGCATGTTGCCCTTCGCCCAGGCCCTGCAGCAAACCGGCGGCATCGACCTCGCGGTGAAGGGGCTGGTTGCGCTGCTGGGCAATGCCGGCCCCTACGCCATGCTCGCCTGCCTGTTCATCGTCACCGCGCTGATCGGCCTGTTCATTTCCAACACAGCCACCGCCGTGCTCATGGCGCCGGTCGCCATTGCCACCGCCCAGCAGTTGGGGATGTCGCCCTACCCCTTCGCGATGATCGTCGCCCTGGCGGCATCGGCAGCCTTCATGACGCCGATTTCCTCACCGGTGAACACCCTCGTGCTGGGGCCTGGGCAATACCGCTTCGGCGACTTCGTGAAGGTAGGAGTGCCCTTCACGATCCTGGTGATGATCGTCAGCGTCTTCCTGGTACCGCTGGTGTTCCCGCTCTGAGCTTCAATGAAAGGGACAACCGCGGAGTCCCTCCATGTACAAGTACCGGCGCCTGCTTCTGGTAGCCCTGTTTCTCGCATTACTTCTGGCAGGCTTCCAGTTCAGCGGCTTGCGCGAGCATCTGAGCCTCCAGTACCTCCATGACACATTGCTGGCCCATAAGGGTTGGGGCCTGCTGCTTTTCGCCCTGCTCTTCGCGCTGGGCAACCTGATCCAGATTCCCGGCTGGATCTTTCTCGCCGCCGCTGTGCTGGCCCTGGGGCGCGTCTGGGGAGGTCTGGCGACCTACCTGGCTGCCACCTTTTCCTGCTGCTCGACCTTCGTGCTGATCCGTCTGCTGGGCGGCAATGCGTTGCGCGAGCTGGACAACCGCCTGGCGCGGCGAATCATCGCCCACCTGGACGATCG
Source organism: Pseudomonas sp. JS3066 (assembly GCF_036328175.1). Taxonomy (NCBI): domain Bacteria; kingdom Pseudomonadati; phylum Pseudomonadota; class Gammaproteobacteria; order Pseudomonadales; family Pseudomonadaceae; genus Pseudomonas; species Pseudomonas sp. JS3066. Next base: position 644,542 of record NZ_CP143312.1, on the reverse strand, counting down.
CCCGGTGGCCGTCGTCACCTTGCTGCGGATGCTGTTTCAGACGGTACCGGCGCTCAACTATGCACTCAGCCTCAGCGGCGTGCGCTTTCGCCATTACCTGGCCGGAACCCTGCTCGGCCTGCCACTGCCCATCGCAGCCTACTGCCTGTTCTTCGATTACCTCGGGCGCGCGCTTCACCTCTCCTGACGCCAGACCCGCGCCTGTGGGAAAATGCCGCGCTTTCCCCTGCCGATGCCGCCACCATGCCCCAGCCTCCAAAGCGCCCTCGCACCGCCCCAGCAAAGCCGCCCGCCAGCAAGGGGCAATTGCATCCACGCAATCGCCATCAGGGTCGCTACGACTTTCCCCAGCTGATCCAGGGCAGCCCGGAACTGGCGCGCTTCGTGATCACCAACCCCTACGGCAAGGAGAGCATCGACTTCGCCAATCCGGAGGCGGTCAAGGTGTTCAACCGGGCCCTGCTGCGGCAGTTCTATGGCATCCAGCACTGGGACATCCCCGCTGGCTACCTCTGCCCCCCCATACCAGGCCGTGCCGATTACCTGCACGGCCTGGCCGACTTGCTGGCCGGGGACAACGGAGGGCGGATTCCCCATGGCAAGGACATCCAGGCACTGGATATCGGCGTTGGCGCCAACTGTATCTACCCGCTGATTGGCCATAGCGAGTACGGCTGGCACTTCACCGGCGCCGACATCGACCCGACAGCCCTCGGCTCGGCGCGCGCAATCGTCCAGTCCAACCAGTTGGGCGGCGCCATCGACCTGCGCCAGCAGGCAGGGCCGCGCAATATCTTCAAGGGCCTGATCGCGCCGGGCGAACGCTTCGACCTGACCCTGTGCAACCCGCCCTTCCACAGCTCGCTGGAAGAAGCCACCCGCGGCAGCCAGCGCAAGTGGAAGAACCTCGGCAAGCTCGATCCCAAGCGCAAGCTGCCGGTGCTGAACTTCGGCGGCCAGAGTGCGGAACTCTGGTGCGATGGCGGTGAAGTCGGTTTCCTGGAACGGATGGTGGATGAGAGCGTGCAATTCAAGGCACAGGTGCTCTGGTTCAGCAGCCTGGTTTCCAAGGCTGGCAACCTGCCCGGTATCGAGGCCCGCCTGCGTCGCAGCGATTCCGCAGAGATCCGCGTGCTGGAGATGGCCCAGGGTCAGAAGCAGAGCCGTTTCGTCGCCTGGACCTTCTTCGATGTCGCCGGGCGTGAAGCCTGGCGCAAGGAACGCTGGGCCTGATCGCTCGCCCGTGCCCGTAACCGGCGTTGCCTTGCAGGAGCGAATTCATTCGCGAATAAATTCGCTCCTGCGCTGACCGACTGGCCTACGCGCTAACTGCGAAGCGCGCATCCAGCCGGCTGTAGCCCATGCCCACGCCCTTGTGCACCTTGAGCTGCACCGGAATACGCTCCTTCAACGCCTCGACGTGGCTGATCACGCCGATCATCTTGCCGCTGGCGTTCAGCGCATCCAGGGCGTCGAGGGCTACTTCCAGGGTTTCACCGTCGAGGGTGCCGAAGCCTTCGTCGAGGAATAGCGAATCGATGCTGGTCTTGTGACTGACCAGATCGGACAGCGCCAACGCCAGCGCCAGGCTGACCAGGAAGCTCTCGCCTCCGGACAGAGTCTTGCAGTCGCGGACGACATCGGCCTGCCAGGTGTCCACCACCTCCAGTTCCAGCTCCCCGCCCTGACGACGGGCCAGCTGATACCGGCCGTGCAGACGCTGCAATTGCAGATTGGCCAGGTGCACCAGGTGGTCCAGGGTCAGGCCTTGGGCAAACTTGCGGTACTTGGCGCCATCGGCCGACCCCACCAGGCTGTTGAAGCGTTGCCAGAGGTCGTACTCGGTTTCCTGCCGGGCGATGTCGGCGAACAAGGCCTGCTGATTCTGCCGGCGCTGCTCGTCGCCGGAGAGCTGGGCACGGATTTCTCCCTGACGCTGGCTGAGTTCGCGCGTGCGCTCGCCCAGTGCCTGCCATTCACTCTCCAGCCGCTCGCGGTCCAGCTCACTCTGCGGCTCTGCCTGCAGGCGTTCAGCCTGGGCCCGGGCGTCGGCCCACAGGGCCTCGGCATCACCCAGCTCGCGATTCAGTCGCTGCTGCAGTTCAAGCAGGGCATTACGCTCCGCCTCATCCAGCAAGGCGGCAAGAAAAGCTGCTTCATCGGCAAAGGGACTCGCCGCCAGCCCCTGCCGCCAGGCATCGAGCTGCACGTGCAGCTGGTGCCGGACTTCCTGGACCCGTTGGTCCTGGCTACGCTCGCTGCCTTTGAGCTGGTTGAGTCGCTGCTGGGCAACGTCCAGCTCGGTCTGCACCAGCGCCAGCGCGGCCTGGGGATCATCCACTGGCGCCAGCGGCGTCTGACCGGTATGTCCGGCGGCCTGCCAGCGGCCTTGCCAAAGGCGGGCCTGCTCCCGAGCGGCGTCCAGGGCATGCTGCTGGTCACGCAGCCGGACTTCCAGTTGCTGGCTGGCTGCCTGGTCCTGCTGCCACTGCTGCCATTCGGCTTCACGCTCGGCGAGCCAGGCGTCGCCTGCCGCGGGCAAGCTGTAGCCCAGTGTCGCCAGGCCTGTGGACAACTGCACGCGCGCCGCGCCCTGCTCGTGGTCCAGTTGCTCCAGCCGCTGGACGTTGGCCCGTTCCTGCTGGCGCAGACTGGCCTGGTCTTTCTCCAGCAAGGCGAGCTGGCTCGTGCAATCGTGCAGCGCCTTGTCGCGCTGCTGGCGCAGGTCGCGGGCAGAGATCAGCGCAGCCTTGAACTGGTCCAGTTGTGCCAGTCGATCCTGCAGCGCATGCAGCCGCGCGGCATGGCCTTGCAACTCGGTCTGCAGGGCAGCCAGGTCCGGCAATTGCAGCTCCAGCGCCTGGCACAGCTCGCGCCATTGCTCCACGTACTGGCGCTGTTCAACCTCGGCACCTTGCAAGGCTTCGCCCAGCTGAGTCACCTGCGCTTCCACGGAAGCCAGGCGGTTGCTCAGGGTTTCGCCCTGTTGGCGTACCACGTCCTGGGCTGCCCTGCAGTCCTGCAACGCCTGCTGGGTGGCGGAAAGGTTGAGCGCCTGGTACTCGGCGATGGCCGGGTGCTCGAGAGAGCCGCACAGCGGGCAGGCTTCCCCCGGCTGCAAGGCGGCACGGTATGCCTCGAGTTGCTGGATGCGCTGTTCCTGCTCGAGAAGCTTTTCCTTGTCGGCGATCTGTTGCTTGAGTTCGGCGAAGCGACGGCGCAGGCCGTCGCGCTGTTCGACCAGGTTTTTCTGCTCGTCCTGCAACGGTTGCAGCTGCTCACGAGCGCGTGATTGGCGCTCGGCCAATTGCCGGCGTTGCTGCGACAGTTGTTCAAGACGCTCCAGTTGGCGCCCTCGCTCCAACAGTTGCTGCCACTGCGTGCGAAGCGCGGCGTCATCCAGCCCCCCCAGAAGCCCATCGAGCCGGACCTGGGCTTCTGCCTCCGCCTGAAGCGCCTGGCCCTGTTCGGCCCTGGCACTTTCCAAGGTGCTGCTGGACAGGCCGAAGCGCACGCCCAGCTCATCGGTCTGGCGCTTCAAATCCGCCTGGGCACGCTGTAATCCGCTCAACTCTTCCTGGCGCCGCGCCAGGGCGCCGAATTCGGCCCGCCAGCCCCCCAGGTGCTCGCCCAGCCGGGACCGCTGGGGTTGTTCGGCCAACCTTCTTTGCAGGGCTTCTCGCTCGGCCTGTAGGCCTTCAAGGGCATTCTGGCGCGCCTGCACCCACTGCTCGCCGAACTGGGCACCCCGCCACAACTGGTCGAGGATGCGTTCAGCCAGTGTCTGCAGGTCGTGCCGGGTGACCCGCAACTCGCTTTCACCCTGGTTCAATTGCTGCTGCGTCCGCTGCCAGTCGCGATGCAAGGGCAACAGCTGGCTGGCCGGCTCGCTGGCAGCCAGGCGCGACAATTGCGGCTGCGCCTGCTCTAGAGCGGCTCGGGCAGACTGCCCCTGTTGCCCGGCAGCCTGTTGGCGGGCCAGAGCCTTGTCCAGCTCATCGCGCCATTGTCGCTGGCGTTGCAGGTCAGCCTGGCGACTCTGCAGCAGGCGCTCTTCGTCGGCGAGAATGCCGGCTTCCTGTTGCAAGGCTGCGCGCGTGTCATCGCTCAGCAACTCCACGCCTTCGGCGCGGGCGCGCAGCTGATCCAGCCCGGCCTTCACTTCGCGGGTGCGTTCGAACACCCGCTGGGATACGCGCCCATAGATCTCGGTGCCGGTCAGTTCTTCCAGCAACTCCGCGCGCTGGTTGGCGTTGGCCTCCAGAAACGCGGCGAAGCCGCCCTGGGCCAACAGCATGGACTTGGTGAAACGCTCGAAATCGAGGCCAGTGAGGCTCTCGGTCAGCTTGAGCTTGTCGTTGATCTTGTCGGTGAGGATTTCCCCATCCAGCACCCGCGCCAGCTCCACCTTGGGCGGCTGCAGGCCGCCATCGGCCTTGTCGCGTGCGCGGCGCTGACTCCAGAAGGCGCGATAGGCCACGCCCTTCACCTCGAACTCCACCTCCGCCAGGCAATCGGCGGTGTGGCGGGTCATCAGCTCGTTGATGCTGGCCGACACCGTGCCCATGCGCGGTGTGCGGTGGTAAAGCGCGAGACAGATGGCGTCCAACAGGGTCGTCTTGCCAGCGCCGGTGGGGCCGGTGATGGCGAACAGGCCGTTGCCGGCGAAGGGTTCGCCAGTGAAATCGACCTTCCACTCGCCTTTGAGCGAGTTGAGGTTCTTCAGGCGCAAGCTGAGGATCTTCATGCCTGGCCCTCCTGCAACTCGGCCAGCACGTCGCGGTGCAGCCCTTGAAGCTGCTGCCGCAGCGTCTGGTCCAGCTCCTCGCTTTCCAGACGCTTGTCGAACACCTCTTCCGGATACAGCTCATCAAGGGTTTCCCGTGCCTCGCGCTGCAGGCCGGCCTGGGTTGCACCGCGCTCGCGGCGGATGCGCAACACCTCCACCGGCAGACCGTCGCAGAGTGCCGCCAGACGTGCCTGGAGGTCGCTGAGGTAGTCGTCCGTACTGATCTGCACTTCCACCCAGACCGGCTGCTGCGAGCTGCCATCCCGCGCCACCTCGGCGAACAGGGCCGGCAACTCCGACAGACTGCCACGCAGCGAGTAGAGGGCCTGGAAGCGCGGCACTGCCAGGGCTTCCACCTTGTGCAGTCCAATGCTGTCCAGCTCCACCAGCAACACTTCCTTCTGCTGTCGAGCCTCATCGAAAGACAACGGAATGGGGGAGCCGCAATAGCGGATGTGTTCCAGCCCCCCTACCTTCTGCGGCCTGTGGATATGTCCGAGGGCGATGTAGTCCGCCGCCGGGAAAGCGCTGGTGGGGAAGGCTTCCAGCGCACCGACGTAGATTTCCCGCACCGACTCGCTTGCGCTGGCGCCCACGGTGGTCAGGTGGCCGGTGGCGACGATGGGCAGGCCACCGCCCAGTTCGGCGCGGCGCTGCTCGGCCAGGGCAAAGAGTTTCTGATAGTGGTCCTGGATCGCCTGCTGCAAGGACAGCTGCTTGTCCGCTGCACTCTGTCCGGCCTGGCTCAGCAGCACATCGCGCGGGCGGATGAAGGGGATGGCGCAGAGAATCGCGCCCGGTTCACCGGTGCGGCGCTTGAGCACCAGCAGCTGCTCGTCCGGTTCGACGCCAACTGCCGGCACCACGCGCGTATCCAGCTGCGCAAGCAACGTGCGGCTTTCGCCAAGCATCGCCACCGAATCGTGGTTGCCGCCAAGCACCACCAAGCTGGCACCGGTGTCCCGCAGTTCGACGATGAACTGGTTGTACTGCTCGCGGGCGTAGCTGGGCGGCGCGCCAGTATCGAACACATCGCCAGCGACCAGCACAGCGTCGACCTCGCGCTCACGTACCTGCTCGATCAACCAGCGGCAGAAAGCCTGGTGCTCGGCCTGTCGGGTCTTGCCCATGAAGTGCTGGCCCAAGTGCCAGTCGGAGGTATGGAGAATGCGCATCGGGAATCACGGTGACGGAACGGAAATGCCGGCAACCCTGTCATTTCCTTCGCGGCCTGGCAACCACGGAGCCGCTATCCTTCCCAGCATTCGCTGCAGACAAGGACAGACATGCAACGCATATTTCGTGACATCAAGATCATGCTCCTGGCCAACCTCTGGCTGATCCCGGTGATGGCGGCGCTTATTGGTGCGCTCTTCTACTTCGTCGCGCCACCGCCGCCCATGCTCGCACGGTTGGCCACCGGCGGCCCCTCGGGCGGCTACAACGCCTTTGGCGAAAAGCTCAAGGAGGAGCTGGCCAAGCAGGGCTTCGAGCTGAAGCTGGTGCGCAGTACCGGCTCGCTGGACAACCTGGCCAAGCTGCAAAGCGGCGAAGTGGATATCGCCCTGGTCCAGAGTGGCCAGGAACTCACCCTGAATGCGAAACAGCGCGAGAATCTGCACGGCCTCGGCGTGATGTACCAGGAGCCGCTCTGGCTGTTCAAACGCAAGGAACTGGACATCGACAGCATGGCCGACCTGCTTCAGCTACGAATCGCGATCGGCGCACCGAACAGCGGCACCCGCTCGGTCAGCGACGCGATCCTCGCCGCCAACCAGATCAGCCCCGAACGCTACCCGCCACAGTGGCAGCCCATCAGCGGCAGCCCGGCAGCCAATGCCCTGCTCGTCGGCGAGCTGGACGCCGGCTTCTTCCTCGGCCCGGCGGAAAGCGCAGTGGTGCAGCGCCTGGCGGCCAGTCCGGAGCTGGACCTGGTCAGCCTGCGCCGCAGCGCTGCCTATCGCGCCCGCCTGCCCTACCTGACCAAGTTGGAGGTGGGCGAAGGCTTGCTCAATCTCTCCAGCAACAGCCCCTCGCGGGACATCCGAACCCTGGCGCCGGTGGCCACCCTGGTAGCGAACGACGAGTTCCACCCCTCGCTCACGCCGCTGATCCTCGAAGCGGCTCGTGAGGTGATGCAGAACGGTACCCTGCTGGACCCGCCCGGCACCTACCCCAGCGCCAAACCGCAAACCCTATCCAGCCTGAGCGAGGCGGATTACTACTACGAGAAAGGCCTGCCGATCCTGCAGCGCTACCTACCGTTCCGTATCGCCTCCCTGGCCGACCGCTACATCATCCTGCTGATCCCGCTGCTGGTGATCATGATCCCGCTGACCAAGGCCGTAGGCCCCATCTACCGCTGGCGCATCCGCGCACGTATCTACCGTTGGTACAAATACCTGCGCGAAATCGACCGCAAACTGGACAGCGGCACGCCGCCGGAACAGCTCGCCGCCGAGATCGAGCACCTGGAAACGCTGGAACAGCGCCTGGCCAAGGTGGAAGTGCCGCTGTCCTACTCCAATGAGCTCTACGACCTGCATGTGCACCTGCGCTACGTGATCGCACGGCTGCAGGCCGTGCAGAGTCGGCAGGCAGACGTGGATCAGGTCGGGTAAACTGGCGCACTCTTACTGTCGGCGCTTCCTCGCGCCGGATGTGCCCCTGAGAGCGAAGATCCATGCCCATCCGCCACTGCATCGTTCATTTCATCGACAAGAAGCCCGACGGCAGCGCCGCCGTGCTGCATGCCCGGGATAGCGAGCTGGGCGAATCCCAGGCCATGGAAAACCTCCTGGCCGATCTCAACGAGAGCTACAACGCCAAGCAAGGCAAGGCCTGGGGCTTCTTCCACGAGGAATCCGGTGCCTATCCCTTCAGCGGCTGGCTGAAGGAGTACCAGGAAGGCGCGCGCGACTTCACTGCCTTCAGCCGCCAAGCGGTCGAGCACCTGCAAAAACTAATGGAAGAGTCCAATCTCTCCACCGGCGGCCATGTGCTGTTCGCCCATTACCAGCAAGGCATGACCGACTACCTGGCCATCGCCCTGTTGCACCACAGCGAAGGCGTGGCGGTGACCGACTCGCTGGAAGTGGCACCGGCCAAGCACCTGGACCTGGGCCAGTTGCACCTGGCTGCGCGCATCAACATCTCCGAGTGGAAGAACAACCAGCAGTCGAAGCAGTACATCTCCTTCATCAAGGGCAAGAACGGCAAGAAGGTCTCGGACTACTTCCGCGACTTCATCGGCTGCCAGGAAGGCGTCGACCCGCCGAGCGAAACCCGCACCCTGCTCAAGGCCTTCAGCGATTTCGTGGAAAGCGAGGACCTTGCAGAAGAGCAGGCCCGCGAGAAGACCAAGACCCTGGTCGACTACGCCACGACGCAGGCAAAGATGGGCGAGCCGATCACCCTGGACGAGCTTTCCGGCCTGATCGACGAAGACCGCCCGCGCGCCTTCTACGAACACATACGCAACAAGGACTACGGCCTGTCCCCGGAAATCCCGCCGGACAAGCGCACCTTGAGCCAGTTCCAGCGCTTCACCGGTCGCGCCGAAGGCCTGTCGATCAGCTTCGAAGCTCACTTGCTGGGTTCGAAGGTCGAGTACGACGAAGGCCGTGACATGCTGATCATCCGGCAGTTGCCGACGCAGCTGAAAGATCAGCTGAAACGGCGCAAGGACTGAATCCCTGTGGGGGCGAATTCATTCGCCCCCACAGAACAGCGGTTCGCCCCGGCTCAACGGGCTTCGATGCGGAACCCCAGGCGTGGGAAGTGCACATGCACGACACCGGCGCGTTCGTCCCGGCGGCGCAGGATGATTTCCTCGCGGCCCACGAACACCAGCTCGCCTTCCACCGGATCAACGCCGTAGTCCGTAGCCGCCACCAGTACCTTCTGGCCCGGCGCGAAGCCATTGGGGTCGACGAAGTCCTCGACGGGCAAGGCTGCCGGTGTGGCGTTGCGGGCGATATCCACAGCCTCGCCAGACGACAACTCACTCGGCGAGCCATGACCGAAGCCCAGCACCCGGCCCAGCCAGGCGGCCACTTCCGGATAGTCGTCCACCAGCGGCGCAGTCACCGGGGTGCCCTTGAGGAACCACAGGCAATGCGCCAGGGAGAAATCGGCGATGGAGGGCTCGCCGAAAAGGAAATCGCCTTCACTGCGCGCCAGTTGCTGCTCGGCACGTCCCATGATGGCCGGCCAATTGTGCTTGGCCTGCTCCAGCGGCAGGCGGGTGAGGCTGCCGCCACTGAACAGCCCGGCACGGTCGGCCAAGAGCGCCTTCAACATTTCCGGGGGCAGTTTGCCGAAGCGAACTGCCACCGACTCCGGCTGGAACACCAGGGCAACGGCATGCTGGAACACCACCGTATCCACCCACTGGGCGAAGCTGGCGACGTTGAGTTCCTGACCTTCCGGGAAGAACGCCGGGGTGGCTTTCTCCGCCTCCAGGTGGCGAGCGATGAGAGCAGTGTCGCAGTAGATGTCGGCACCCACTTGCAGCACCGGGGTCTTGCGATAACCGCCGGTCAGGGCGATGAGATCGGGCTTGGGCATCACCGGCGGGATCTTCACAGAACGCCAGGACAACTGCTTGAAGCCCAGCATCAGACGGGCCTTCTCGGCGAAGGGCGAAGTCGGGTAGTGGTGCAGGATCAGCTCGTGCATGACGGTCTCCGCGTCAGGTCTTGTGAATAACGCAGCTTACCCGGGGCAAGCGGGGTGGCCCATGCCCTGCGCCTGATAGCGCGGCATCAGCCCGCTGGATTAAGGGTTACCAGGCGCTCCTTGGCAGCCTTGCGCAATTGTTTGATGGCGCGCTCTCGGCGCAGCGCTTCGCTCTTGTCGGCACATGCCTCGACGAATACCAGGGCGCGGGCCGGGCTGGAGTGGAAGAACCTCGCCCCCTTGCCACTCTGGTGCTGGGCAAAACGCCGCTGCGGGTCGTCGCTGATGCCGCAATAGAGGGCACCGTTCTCGGCGCGCACCAGGTAGACGTACCAAGGCTTGCTGGCGGGGGTGGATTCGGTTTGCTCGGGCATTGCGGGGTCCTGACGGAAGGCCGCCGCATTAGGCATCGCCTCAACGGATCAAGACAAGTCCTTCAGTGCCCCGGCGCGGTACGCCGCGAGTCCTCGCGCCGCCTGCTGGCGAATTGCGTTCTGCACCGGCGGCAGCCAGCCCAGCAGCGTCCCCTTGGCGCCCAGGGCCTGGCGAGCCCAGCGCCAGAGGTCGAAGCTGTCGTGGTGCTCGATGATCTTGCCGTCGGAGAAGAGGAACCGAGCCTGGATACGGTTCTCCACCATGCGCCCGGTCTGGCTGAACAGGTAAGTGGCCACCCAGTTGGCACGACCGGAAAGGTCATCGGCCTCGACGCCATCGAAGGTCAGGCTGAACTTCTGGGCGCGGCTTGCAAGCATGCGCCACATGTCAGCGGCTTCCTGGCCATTGAGATCGGTGAAGACCGGATCACTGAAGTGCACGTCCGGGCTGTAGCAGGCGGCCATGGCCTCGGCGTCGAGCTGCTGGAAGGCTTGGTAGAAACGGGTGATGAGTTCGGCGTTGGGGTGAGCCATGGGCGACTTCCGACAAGGACTGTATGGCTAGCAGTATTGACCCGAATGGCGCGGACCGCGATTGGCGGCATTGCCAACTTTGTGTCAATAATCGCCAACCCAGCTACCGAGTTCGCGCCATGATCCGCGTCGCCCTGTTCGTCTGCCCGCAGACTGTCTGCTCCAGCCTGGCAACGGCCGATGACGCCTTCCGCCTGGCCAACCAGCTGGCCGGCGAGCCGCTGTTCCAGGTCCAGCGCTTCAGCCGTGATGGCCAGTCTGTGGATATCGGCATGGCGGAGGTACGGGTAGACGGCGACCTGGCGTTGGCGGAAGAGGCCAACCTTGTATTGCTGACTGCGACCGGACCCGGGGTGGAGAAGACTCTGGCAGCCAATCAGGCTCTACTGCCCTGGCTGGCTGCCCGCCCACATACCCAGCAACTCGCCAGCCTTTGCAGCAGCGCCTTCCTGCTGGCCGCCTCCGGTCGACTCGACGGACGCCGCGCCACCACCCATTGGGCACTGGCACCGGCCTTTCGCAAGCGTTATCCACAGGTTCGGCTGGAAGCGGACGCCATGCTGACCGAGGACGGCAACCTGTTCTGTTCGGGCGGCGCCCAGGCGGGACTGGACCTCTGCCTGTATCTGATCGGCTGGCACGGTGGTGACTGGCTCGCGCAACGGGTAGCCGGCGCCATGGTGTTCGACATGCAGCGGGGCCACCAATCGCGCTTCGCGCCATTGCTGCCAGCCACTGGCGGCGATGATCCACAGATCGGGCCTCTGTTGCTCTGGCTGCAACGGAACCTGGCCGAGCCGCTGGATCTGGAGGCCCTGGCGGCCCGCGGCCATTGTTCGAGCCGCACTCTGCTGCGGCGCTTCAAGGCCGCTACCGGCCTGACCCCGAATGCGTACTTGCAACGCCTGCGCATCAGCGCGGCGCAGACCGCCCTGCGCAACCCGGCGCGCTCCCTGGAACAGATAGCGGCGCAGGTGGGTTATGCCGACAGGGCGACGTTCGCCAAGTTGTTCAAGCAATTGTGTGGGGAAACACCGGGGGCGTTCAGGCGCAGGCTGCGCACACCCTAGGCGCGCGCAGCACCTCATACAGAGCAAGGCCTGCTTGCTGTGGGAGCGGATTCATACGCGAAGGACCGCGCAGCGGTCCGTGGGCCCAAATCGCGAATGAATTCGCTCCCACAAAAAAACAAACCGCTCAGACCGACTCTTCCTTCAGTTCCTTGAGGTGCTTGTACACGGTGGCGCGGCCCATGTTGAGCACGTTGGCCACGTAGTTCGCGGCGCTCTTGCCCTTGAAGGCACCCTCGGCATGCAGGGCAAGCACCAGTTCGCGCTTGTGATCGCGGGTCAGCAGGTTGAGGCCGAGCTGGCGCTGGCGCAGCCAGTTGTGCAGGAAGGTATTGATACGTTCCTGCCAGTCGTCGCGGAACAGCGCGTCGGGCTGAGGAATGAGTTTGCTGGAGGACAGGAACAGGTCGAGCGCCGCCTTGGCCGCCTCGAACATGGAGATGTTCAGGTTGATGCAGAGCACGGCAAGCGGAGCGCCCTGGGCATCGCGCAGCACAGTGCTGACGGAGCGGATTTTCTGGCCGTCCCAGTTGAGTTTCTCGTAGGGGCCGATGTTCCGCTCGTCCACTTCCTCGCCAAGCATGTCTTCCAGGGCCGCATCGTCGCCGACGCAACGCTTGGAGATGTTGTTGGCGATGTAGTCGATCTTCTGTGTACGCAGGTCGTGCAGCACCACCTCGGCATGGGGAAAGAACAGCGTGGCAATGGCGTCCGCGATGGCGCGATAGTTATCCAGGGCGAGGTCTGGGCGAGGGGTCATGAAGCAGCTCCTGGAGCGGAAAGATCGGCGCCGGGCGCAAAGCCCGGCGCAGCGAGTGTGGCGCAAAGCGCCAACGTCGTCACCCCAGCCGCGCAGGGGAGAGCATGGCCTCGGTCAGGCCGAATTGCGTCAGGTGCTCAGGCAGTGGGCGGCGCAGGATCAGGCACGCACTGGCCTCGCCCATCGCGGCGGAGGTCTGGATACCGTAGCCGCCCTGCCCTGCTACCCAGTAGAAGTCCGGCGTGCGCTGATCGTAACCGGACACCAGGTCGCCATCGGGGAAGAAGGAGCGCAGCCCGGCCCAGACCCGCGCAGGGCGGCGAATACTCATATTGGTGTGTTCCTCGATCTGGTAGATGCCGAGGGCGATGTCCAGCTCTTCCGGCTGCACGTCGTGCGGATCGACCGCGTCGGCATTGGCCGGCGAACCCAGCAGCATTCCGGCATCCGGCTTGAAATAGAAGGATTCGTCCAGGCTCACCAGCGCCGGCCACTTGTGAGCGTCCACGCCTTCGGGCGGAGAGAAGATGAACGCGGCGCGGCGCTTGGGTTGCAGTCCCAGGGGCTGGACGCCGGCAAGCTGCGCGAGCTGGTCGCACCAGGCACCGGCCGCATTGATAAGTGTCGGGGCCTGGAAGCTGCCCTGAGAGGTTTCCACCCGCCACTGATCGCCGTCGCGACTGATACCGGTCACTTCGCAGCTGTGGCGCACTTCGCCGCCGTTGCGGCGAATTCCGCGCAGGTAGCCCTGATGCAACGCATCGGTGTCGATATCGGCGGCGCTGGGATCGAGCATGGCGCCCTGCACCTTGTCCCGGCGCAGTACCGGCACCAGGGCGCAGGCCTGGTCAGGCGTGAGCATTTGCATGTCGGGGACGTTTTCCAGGGCGCTGTCGAACTGACGCTGCAGTTCCTCGGCATCGCCGGTGAAGTCCACCACCATCTCGCCGCGCGGAGTGAGCAGAGGATGCTCGCTGAATCCTTCCGGCGGCGCGTCGAAGAACGCTCGACTCGCGGCGGTCAGCGCGCGTACCTGAGGCGTGCCGTAGGCGACGGTATAGAGCGCAGCGGAACGGCCGGTGGAGTGGTAGCCAGCATGCTCCTCGCGTTCCAGCACCAGCACGCGGCCGTGGCGAGACAGCCAGAAGCCAGTGGAAGCACCGGCGATACCGGCGCCGATGATGATGAAGTCAGCCTGTTGCATGGCGTCTACCTCACTGGCCTTGGCGTTGCAGATGATAAAGGGCGTTGGCCAGGGCCATGTCTTCCAGGCCCAGGCCGATGGAGCGGAAGAACACAGATCGGCTGTAATCCGGTCGGGGTGCCTTGCCGCTCACCAGCTCCGGCAGGTCGCCCCGAATGGCGTCGCGGCTCCAGCCATGTAGCTCGGCGGCGAGCAGCATTTCGCCTGCGGAGCCCGGCGTGGTGGCGCGATAGTCGCAATACACATCCATTTCCCCCAGCGCCTGTGGCGGCACTTCGTGGGCACGCGGGGCGTTGGTGCTGATGGAGGTGACCAGGGCGGGTTTGGTCAGGCTGCGCGGGTCCAGCACCGGGCCCGCAGACGACGTGCAGAGCATCACCACGTCGGCGTCGGCGACAGCGTCCTCCAAGGTGGCACTGAACTCCACGCGCGTGTCCTGAGCGGCCAGTTGCATCCGGGCGTCGGCGTCGTCAGACAGGGACGGCGAATAGACAGCAATGCACTGCCAGTCACGCAGGCCTTTCACGTAATGCAGGTGGGCGCGGGCCACCGGACCGCTGCCGATCACGGCAAGTCGTCGGGCCTGGGCCGGAGCGAGCGTCTCGACTGCAACGGCGGTGGTAGCGGCGGTGCGTGCGGTGGTCAGCTCAGCGGCATCGCAGAGTAGAAGCGGTTGGCCGCTGTCCATGGACATCAGCAGGGTCCAGGCCGTGACCAGGGCACCTTCGGGTTTCTTGATATAGGGCGAGGTCTTGACGCCATAGACCCCGTCCTTCGCCAGAACGCCCAGGTAATTGATGAAGTCGCCTGCGGCATTGGGGAATTCCACCAACTGCTGGGCCGGCTGTACCGCTTCACCCGCGGCAAGGTCGAGGAACATGCTGCGCATGGCTTGGTGGACGTCTACCTGCTGAAGCAGGCGGCGGGCTTCGGCTTGCTGGAGAACGATGGGCGGGGTGCTGGACATGAGGGACGCTCCCGGGGCTGACATAAACAATTTGTCCATCTTGGACTTTTAAGTTTACATCAGCAAGGGGAGGGCGAGCCGGATGTACGAGATTGGCGCCTGGGTGTAAGGACAGGCACCGCGTATGGGAGCGACTTCAATCGCGAATGAAGTCGCTCCCACAGGCAGGGCCGGCTTGCTACCAGCCTACGCCGAAGCCCACGGTGTAGCGGGTTTCATCGATTTCGCCTTCAGCACCGCTGACCTGGTCCTTCTCCGCCTTCATGTTGAGCGAGGCCCAGTCGGTGAGCTTGTAGCGCAGGCCTACTTCGGCATCCAGGGAGTAGTCGGCGGTGTTGTCCAGCGGGCGGCCGACCTCACCGCTCGTGAAGAGCTCCACAGTCTTGCCCACCAGGTAGCGGTTGTAGTCCCACTTGGTACTGATGGAGTAGAAGCTTTCTTTTTCGCCATTGGAGAACTGATAGTCGCTGCGGTTGACCAGCCCGGCCAGGGAGAAGGCCCCGAGCTCGTCGTCCCAGAACTGGTAACCGGGACCGGTACCCAGGGTGCGCTGGCGTTCGAGGTCTTCGACCTTGTCGCGTTTGTATTCACCGCGACCCTGCCAGAAGAATTTCTGGGTAATGAAGCGATCGAGGGCGTACTCGGCTTCCCAGTTGTCCGTGGTCTTCACATCGTCGGTGAATTCGCGGTTGTATTCGCCTGAGGCATTGTGCCGCCAGCGGCCGTGGCGCGCCTTGGTCTTGAAGTCGACATCGTAGTCGTCGGTATCCTTCTCGGCGCGCTTGTAGTCCAGAGCCAGGTCGACGTTGCCGCTCCAGGTCAGGTCTTCCACCAGGGGCTTGGGCTTCATGATCTGCTCGATGCTGGCCAGTTCGACTTCCTTCGGCGCCTCGCCATTGGCGAGGATGACCTTGCCTTCGTCGGCGCGATGCAGCGACTTGGCGCGCTCGCCGTTGAGATCGTCCTGCTTGACCAGCAACTCGCGATCGCTTTCCAGGGTGGCGACTTTCTTCCAGTCCAACGGGATGGTGCCGCCGTAGTCGGTCTCGAGAACCAACTTGCCACCATCGAACACGCGGATAGTGCCTGTGAGTTTGTCGCCGTTCTTCATCCAGACGGTGTCGGCGAAGGCGGTGGAGGAAGCGGCGGCGAGCGCCATGCACAGCAGATTTCTGGACAACATAAAGCGGATTCTTTGCTCGGGTCTTCGAAAAAAGCCGGGCATTATCCTTATGACCGACAGCAGAGCAAGGACTGACCGGCCAGCGTCCGCTGAGTTCCAGAAAATCGATAGGCGTGATCCTCCCCTGGCCCTACCAGCCGATGCCGACACCAATGAGATAGTGCCTGTCGGAGTCGGTCTGGCCCAAGCCGCTCACCTGATCCAGTTCGTAAAGAAGCGACAGGCGTGCCCAGTCATTCAGGCGATAACGCAGGCCGAATTCGCTGTCGAGGACGTAGTCGATTTCATCTATCTGCGGCACCTGTAGCTGGGCCTTGGAATAGAGTTCGAAGCGAGTCCCCCAGATCAACCGCTTGAAGTCCCATTCGAAGGAGTAGGCGTTGAAGTCCAGGTCGCCGGCGTCGCTCTCCAGCTGGAAACGAGACAACTGTGCGATGAGGTCGAAGCGGCCCAGTTCGTTGTCCCAGAAGCGATAACCGGGCCCAAGGCCATAGGATCGCTGCCTCTCGAAGAACTGGAACTCGTCGTTCTCCTGGTCGTAGCTGCCACGCACGAACCAGTGCTGCGTGAGGAAGCGGTCGAGGTCGTATTCCAGCTCCCAGTTATCTTCGGTGCGCTCGCCGTTCTTGGTCTCCTTCTCGAACTGGCCGCTCAGTACATGCCGCCAGCGGCCGTGTTCGACACGGGTATCACCCTTGAGCTTCCATTCGTCCGTCTTGTCGTCATTGCGCTCCATGTCCAGCTTGGCATCGAGATTGCCTTCCCAGACCCGGTCCCGGATGAAAGGCCGCGGCGGCACCATCTGGCGAATGCTCGCCAGCGGCACCGTCTCGCTCTCGCCATTGACCAGGCGCACCATGCCTTTGCCCGCCGCGCCAAGGCTGCGGCTATGCTGGCTGTCGAGTCCGTCGCGCTTGATCTGCAACGGTTTCTCGGAGCGGAGGGTGTCGATATCCTTCCAGTCGATCAGCACCTGGCCGGCGTATTTGGTCTTCAATGCAAGCTTGCCACCATCGAGCAGGATGATCTCCCCGGTCAGGCGATCACCGTTGTTCAACCACACGGTGTCGGCCCAGAGCGGCAAGCAGGTCAGCAATACGAACGAAGCAATCAGGCTACGGAGCAGCATGGTCGGTAAGAAGAAGAAAGAAGAAGCGCCTGAGCATGCATGGTCCGACTTGCCGGCAGCAAGCACGGACGTCCGCCGTGAGGCGCTCTACCTGACCCTGAACCAGGTTCCGGAAGGCAAGGTAGTGACCTATGGCGAACTGGCCGAACTGGCCGGCCTGGGCCGCGCCGCACGCTGGGTCGGTCGAACCCTGAGCCAGTTGCCGACAGGTACCCAGCTGCCCTGGCATCGGGTGCTGGGGGCCGGCGGACGCTTCAGCCTGGCGCTGGGCACGCCCTCTGGCAATGAGCAGCGGGCACGTTTGCGCGCCGAAGGGGTCAGTATCCAGAACGATCGGGTGGACATGCGTCGGCACGGCTGGCATCCCATGCCACCCAAGAGTTAGAGTGCGCCCTGCCCTTTTTCTGCCCCCATCATGGACGCCGCGAGCAGCCTCATGCCCAGCACCACGTTTTTCGGACCACTCCGCTAATGCCCCATCAATCCTGGCGCGCAGCCATCGCCGCCTATGCCACGCCAGCCACTCTTTCGCTGTTGCTGCTCGGGTTCGCCGCTGGCCTCCCCTACATGCTGGTGTTTTCCACACTTTCTGTCTGGCTTCGCGAGGCTGGGGTATCCCGCGAGACCATCGGCTTCGCCAGCCTGATCGGCCTGGCGTACGCCTTCAAATGGATCTGGTCGCCGCTGCTCGACCAATGGCGCCTTCCGCTACTGGGCCGACTCGGCCGACGTCGCTCCTGGCTGGTGCTGTCACAGGCACTGGTGGGTCTGGGGCTGGTGGGCATGGCCCTGTGCGACCCCAAGACCAACCTCACCTGGCTTATCGCGCTGGCGGTGCTGGTGGCGTTCGCCTCGGCTACGCAGGACATCGCCATCGACGCCTACCGCCTGGAAATTGCCGAGGACAGCCGCCAGGCCGCGCTGGCCGCCAGTTACATGACGGGCTACCGCGTATCCGCACTGCTCGCCACCGCAGGCGCGCTCTACTTTGCCGAGTGGTTCGGCTCCACCGCCCAGGTCTATGATTACGGCGCCTGGGCTGGCACCTACCTGCTGTTCGCGCTGCTGATGCTACCGGGACTGATCACCAGCCTGTGGATGCGCGAGCCACCGGTGGACCTCCCGGCAACGAGCACCACTTCGCGCTTCAAGCTCAAGCACCAGCTCTCTTCCGTGCTGATCCTGCTGGTCATGCTGATCTCCCTACCGGCAATGATCACCGGGCTGCTCGACCGGGCCTGGCCACGCGCCGCGCTGTACGCCATCTTCCTGGTCACCTGCCTGTCGCCCTGGGGAATGCGCCAGATCCTGCCGGTGCGCGAACTGCTCAGCCAGCAGCGCCGCCAGCTGCTGGTGGCCGCGCGCGGCAAGGTGATGCCCAACTTCGACTTCGTCCACCAGGCGGTGTCGATCATCGTCCTGATCGTGATCCTGGTGACCATCGCCGCTGCAGCCAAGGCCTTCTCGTCCGGCGCCTGGCCACGCGGGACGATGTTCCTGCTGATCACCCTGGCCTGCTTCTCCGCCGCCGGCCGCCTCCTGATGGCGCCGGTGCTGACCCCGATCAGCGAGTTCGTCCAGCGTTACCGCTGGCAGGCGTTGCTGCTGTTGGGGCTGATCGCCACCTACCGCATGTCGGACACCGTAATGGGCGTGATGGCCAACGTGTTCTACATCGACCAGGGCTTCACCAAGGAGCAGATCGCCAGCGTCAGCAAACTGTTCGGCCTGGTGATGACCCTGCTCGGCGCGGGTGCCGGCGGTGTGCTCATCGTGCGCTTCGGCATCCTGCCGATCCTGTTCATAGGCGGCATCAGCTCGGCGGCCACCAACCTGATGTTCGTGGCCCTGAGCGACATGGGTGCCCACCTGAACATGCTCATCCTGACCATTTCCTGCGACAACTTCAGCGCCGGGCTGGCCACTTCGGCGTTCGTTGCCTATCTCTCGAGCCTGACCAACCTGAAGTTCTCCGCGACCCAGTACGCCCTGCTCAGCTCCATCATGCTGTTGCTGCCGCGACTGATCGGCGGTTACTCGGGCGTGATGGTGGAGAGCGTGGGGTACCACAACTTCTTCCTGATCACGGCGCTGTTGGGCATTCCCACCCTGGTGCTGATCGCCATCCAGTGGGGCCGCGACCGCAAGCAGCCGAAGGAGAATGGCTCCTCCGATGCACCGGCGACACCGGGCTCTACCGAGCAACCATGAAAAAGGCCGGCGAATGCCGGCCTTTTTCGTTCACGCCTAACCTCAGCTCGGCACCACCTGCACCATACGCGGCGGCTGCGCCAGCTCGACGCCCACCGCATTGAGGCCATCGCGCACGGTTTCGTTGAGCTTGAAGATCACACCCCAGTAATCGGCGTTGGAAACCCACAGGCGCAGCGACAGGTTGATCGAGGTATCGCCCAGGGACGAAACCACTACCACCGGCTCCGGATCCTTGTGTACGCGCGGGTCCTGCGCCAGCTTCAGCAGCACATCACGAGCCTTGGAAAGGTCGGTGGTGTAGTCCACTTTCACGTCATACAGAACCTGACGATTGGCCTGCTTGGAGTAGTTGGTGATGATGCCGTTGGACAGGCTGCCATTGGGCATGATCACGGTCTTGTTGTCGCCGGTACGCAACACGGTGTGGAAGATCTGGATGTGATCGACCGTGCCGGAAACGCCCTGCGCCTCGATGAAGTCACCGACCTTGAACGGACGGAACAGCAGGATCAGCACGCCACCCGCGAAGTTGGCCAGGCTGCCCTGCAGCGCCAGGCCGATGGCCAGGCCCGCTGCACCGATGGCAGCCACGAAGGAGGTGGTCGATATGCCGATCATGGACGCCACACTGACCAGCAGCAGCACTTTCAGGACTATGTTGGCCAGGCTGCCGATAAATCCCTGCAGGGTACGATCGACGCGGCGGTGCTGCATCAGCGCACCGACCCGGCCGGTCAGCACATTGATCAGCCACCAGCCGATCAGCAGGGTGAGCAGAGCCAGGGTCAGCTTGCCGCTGTATTCCAGAACTACGGGCAGCCAGGCTTCGGATACCTTCACCAGTTGGTCGACGTTCATCTCCATGTGCACTCTCCCGCGCTATTTCAGCGATGCAAAAAACCAGGCCGCCATGGACAAGCCATGGCGGCAAAGGTTCAAAGAACTCCTGTTTTGCGACGCGAATCGGTCGCGAAGGTTCCGCTCAGTCGCGGAAGTTGTTGAATTGCAGCGGCATGCCGAACTCCTTGGCACGCAGGGCGGCAATGGCTTCCTGCAGGTCGTCGCGCTTCTTGCCGGTGACACGTACCTGCTCACCCTGAATCGCGGCCTGGACCTTGAGTTTGCTTTCCTTGATATGAGCGACGATCTTTTTCGCCAGCTCCTTGTCGATACCTTCGCGTAGAACGGCTTCCTGCTTGACGATCTTGCCGGAAGCGTAGGAATCCTTGATCTCCAGGCACTGGACATCGATCTTGCGCTTGACCAGAGCCATCCTGAGGATTTCCAGCATCTGTTCCAGCTGGAAATCAGCATCGGCCGTCAGGGTGACCGTCAGTTCCTTGAACTCGAAACTGCCCTTGCCGCGCAGGTCGTAGCGGCGATCGAGCTCCTTCATGGCGTTATCGACGGCGTTAGTGACTTCGTGTTTGTCCAGTTCGGACACCACGTCGAACGAGGGCATGGGATTCCTCCAGATAGACGGCGCGATCTGCATCACGGATATGAAAGCGCCTGGCTTGACGGTTAAAAATGCGCACCCATTATAACCGAGCGACAAGCCGCCTTCTGGAGACCATCCCCAGCAGTCCGAAACCGGCAGAACGGTAGGGCGACAAGGCAACCCGAACGAGGCTTGATATCATAACGCCATACACCGCTGTTCCACTCCCCTTGCGAGCCTGCCACATGCCCAACCCTCATCTCAGTATCCTGGTGGTGGACGATGCCAAGTTCTCCAGCGCCATGATCGGCCGTACCCTCAGCCAGGCCGGCTACCAGGATCTGCGATTCGCCAGCAGCGCCAGCGAAGCCCTGCAGTTGCTGGAGCACAAGCCCGCCAACGTCATTCTTGCCGACTGGCTGATGCCCGAGATCGACGGTCTCGAATTGACCGCCCGGGTGCGTCAGCTGGATGAGATGACCGATCACTACAGCTACATCATCCTGCTCACGGGCAAGGAGGGTGAAAACGTCCTCGGTGAAGCCTTCGACCGCGGCGTGGACGATTTCATCAGCAAGGCGGCCATGAGCGAGCAATTGGTCCCCCGGGTCTATGCGGCTGATCGCCTGTGTAACACCCTGCAACGCCTGCTGCAGGAGAACCGTCTGCTGACCCAGAACATCGCCAGCCTGGAACAGCGCAACCTGGTGGACTCGCTCACTGGCCTCGGCAACCCGCGCTACCTGCGCCAGAAGCTTGCCGACAGCCTGCGCCAGGTGGAGTCCCGGGGCGGCGCTATGTGCTACCTGTTGATTGGCCTGCTGGATGCTCCGCAATTGCGCCAGCAGTACGGCGAAGCCTTCTACAACGAACTGCTGCACGGCGTCGCCCGGCGCCTGCAGCAGTTAGTGCGCCCGCTGGACGTCCTGACGCGCGTGGACGACAGCCATTTCGGCCTGATCACTCTGCTCGACGACCTTCACGAATGCTCTCCGAGCAGCTTCCGCCGCCTGCATGAAGGGCTGAACCTGAAGGCCTTCAAGACCAGCGAGGGCTTCATCACCCTCAAGGCCGGCATCGCCCTCGTCGGCCTGGATACCAAAGCCCTGCCTCTGGATGTCGAGGAGCTTCTGGAAAAGGCCAATGCGATGCTCCCCGAAGCCTATGCCAGCGGTCGCGTCACCGCTCTGCGCCTGCCGCAACCATGACCTGGCATATTCTCGGCGCGGGTAGCCTGGGCAGTCTCTGGGCCGCCCGCCTCGCGCGCGCCGGGAAGTCGGTACGGCTGATCCTGCGCGATCGTGCACGGCTGAAGACCTATGAAGCAGCCGGCGGCCTGACCCTGGTCGAACAGGGCCGGGCGCAGCAGTACGCCATTCCCGCCGGGCTGCCCAGTAACGCCGGGCCCATCAGCCGCCTGCTGGTCGCCTGCAAGGCTTACGACGCCGAGGCAGCGGTCCAGCCCCTGCTTCCGCATCTCGCCCCCGGCGCCGAACTCATCCTTCTACAGAACGGACTGGGCAGCCAGGACGCCGTGGCCCTGCGTCTACCCCACGCCCGCTGCATACTCGCCTCCAGTACCGAAGGGGCCTTTCGCGAAGCGGATTTCCGCGTGGTCTATGCCGGCCATGGCTTCACCTGGCTGGGCGACCCGCTGCAGCCCGCCGCCCCGGCCTGGCTGGATGAGTTGGAACAAGCCGGCATTCCCCACGGTTGGACGCCCGACATCCTGTCGCGTCTCTGGCGCAAGCTGGCGCTGAACTGCGCGATCAATCCCCTCACCGTGCTTTACAACTGCCGCAACGGCGGTCTGGCCGAGCACCCTGCGGAAGTCAATGTGCTCTGCATCGAGCTGGCCGATCTGCTGCGCCGCTGCGGCCAACCCGACGCCGCCGAAGGCCTGCACGAGGAAGTGCAACGCGTGATCCAGGCAACCGCGGCGAACTACTCATCGATGTACCAGGATGTGGCAAACAGCCGCCGCACCGAGATCAGTTACCTGCTCGGCCACGCCTGTGCCTCCGCCGCACGCCATCGAATCAGCCTGCCGCACCTGAACAGCCTGCACGCCCGCCTCAAGTCCCATCTCGAAAAGCTCGGATTGCCCGTCACCTGACCCCGCGCTAGGCTCTGTTCGAAAAGCCGTCGAGCGACGGTCAGCTTCACCGATGCGTAGGCGCTTTTCGTACGAAGCCCAACCAGTCCCTCAGCCCAGCCGCGGATACTTCCTTGACCAGCCTGCGTCAGCGCCTCGAGAACCTGTCGGTCGGCCGCAAATTGCTAGCCGCACTGCTGGTCCTGCTCGCCACTGTCCTGCTCATTGCCAACCTGGCCTTCATCAGCGCCGCCTACTGGATCTCCCAGGAAAGCGTTGCGCCCCAAGGCCTGGAAACCCTCGGGCGACTTTTCGCCACTTCGGCCGTCGGCCCGGAAGCACTGTCCTCGGAAGAAAACGCCAAGACCATGCTGCAGCGCCTGGACGGCTATACGCCGCTGCGTGCCGCCGCCCTGTACGACAGTGACGGCCGACTGCTGGCTCAGTTGCAGCGGGGCGAACAGCTGGACCTTCCGCTAAAGGCCAGCGACATTCCCGGATGGCGCCTGCGCGAATTCCGCACATCCCACCTTGCCGAACTACCGATTCCCGGAAAGCCCGCCGGCCACTTGCTGCTGGTAGCCTCCAGTGAGCTGCCGGGCGTGTTCTACACCGGCACCCTGACAGCAAGCCTGGCCATCCTCGCCTGCAGCGTCCTGCTCTGGCTGCTGGTGGCGCGGCAAATCCGTCGCATGGTCACCCGCCCCATCCGACGCCTGGAGGAGCTCTCGCGCCAGGTGACCCGCGAAGAGAACTATGCCCTGCGTGCTCCCCGTGGCAATCGCGACGAAATCGGCAGCCTGGCGGACGCGTTCAACACCATGCTCAGCCGCATCGAGGCCCGCGAGCAGCAACTCAAGCGTGCCCGCGACGACGCCCAGGCGGCGTTCGACCAGGCCCATGAACTTGCGGAGGAAACCCGTCACTCCAACCGCAAGCTGGAGCTCGAAGTGCAGGTGCGCAGCAAGATCGAGAAGAAGCTCACCGGTTTCCAGAACTACCTGAACAGCATCATCGACTCCATGCCCTCGGCGCTCATCGCGCTGGACGAACAGCTCTACGTTACACAATGGAACCAGGAGGCCAGCGCACTCTCCGGCACACCCATGGACGATGCGCTCAACCAGCCGGTATTCCTCGCCTTTCCCTCGCTCAAGCCCTTCCTCCCGCAGATCCGCCTGACGGCCGAAAAGCACAAGGTGGAGAAGGTGGAACGGGTGAGCTGGCTGGTGGGCGAGAACGTCCACAACTATGCACTGACCTTCTACCCGCTGATGGGGGGTACCGGGCGCGGTGTGGTAATACGCATCGACGACATCACCCAGCGTCTATCGATGGAAGAACTGATGGTGCAATCGGAGAAGATGCTCTCGGTAGGCGGCCTGGCCGCCGGCATGGCCCACGAGATCAACAACCCGCTGGGTGCCATCCTGCACAACGTGCAGAACATCCGCAGGCGCATCTCCCCTGAACTCGACCGCAACCAGCAGCAAGCGGCCATCAACGGCCTCAGCCTGACATCAGTCAACCAATACCTGGAGGCACGCGAGGTGCCCAAGCTGCTGGACGACATTCATCAGGCTGGTGCCCGTGCTGCAAAGATCGTTTCCCACATGCTCGCCTTCAGTCGGCGCAGCAATCGCCAGTTGGCGCCCTGCCAGTTGCCGGTACTGATCGACCAGGCACTGGAAATCGCCAGCAACGACTTCGACCTGACGGAAGGTTTCGACTTCAAGGGTCTCAAGATCGTCCGCGAGTTCGACCCGGAGCTGGGACCCGTTCCGGGCACCGCGAACGAGCTGGAGCAGGTGTTGCTCAACCTGCTGAAAAACGCCGCCCAGGCCATTCACCTGCGCGAAGACGATGAGGAAGGCCGCATCACGCTTCGCACCAGGCTGTGCCCGCCTTGGGCGGAAATCCAGGTGGAGGATACCGGCATGGGTATCCCCGAGAACGTGCGCAAGCGCATCTTCGAGCCCTTCTTCACCACCAAGGAGGTGGGCCAGGGCACGGGGCTCGGGCTGTCGGTCTCGTACTTCATCATCACCAACAACCACAAGGGGCAGATGGAAGTGCAGTCCAAGCCTGGCCAGGGCACCTGCTTTACCCTGCGCCTGCCGCTGACTTCCGCTACCACGGAAGCAGGAACCTGAAATGGGCAATCGCCTTTCCAAAATCTATACCCGCACCGGCGACAAGGGCGAAACCGGCCTCTCCAGCGGCCGACGCGTGCCGAAGAATCACCCGCGAATCGAAGCCATCGGTGAGCTCGACAGCCTGAACAGCCATCTCGGTCTGTTGCTCGCGGAACTGGCCGAAGGGCTGCCGCAATGGCCCGGTTTGAGCGAGGTGATCGACGTGCTTGCGCCCTGCCAGCACCGATTGTTCGACCTTGGCGGTGAACTGGCGATGCCGGAGTATCAGGTGGTGGAAAAGCCAGAGATCGAGCGACTGGAGGCCGTCATCGACCTCTGGAACGACGAACTCGGGCCTTTGAAGAACTTCATTCTTCCCGGCGGCTCCCGCCTGATCGCCCAGGCCCACATCTGCCGCAGCCACGCCCGCAGTGCCGAACGCCGGACCCAGGCGCTGAATGGCGAGGAACCGCTGCGCGAAGAGCTGCTGGCCTACCTGAACCGCCTATCTGACCTGCTGTTCGTCGCCGCGCGCTTGATTGCGCGACGACAAGGGGTGGATGAGGTGCTGTGGCAGGCAGCGAAGAAAAACTGAGGGCGGTTGCACTTCGCGAACAGCTCACGCCTCTGGCCAGAACGCCCGAATTCCTGCCACACCCTGGGCACCGATCTTCCAGGCACGCTCCTGCTCATTGGGGCCAACGCCGCCCAGCAGATAGGCCGGCTGGTTGAAACCACGAAGCAGCTCCTCGGCGCGGTCCCAACCCAGGGGCTGCGCTTCGGGATGGGTCTGGGTGGCTTGCACTGGCGAGAGGGTGACGAAATCCACCTCCATGGCCGCGGCAAGTTGCAATTCCTCGATGCTGTGGCAGGACGCCGCCAGCCAGCGCTCACGTGGGAACGGGCGGCCGTTGGGGGCGTACTTGCGCAGTTGTTCGGCTGTCAGGTGCCAACCGGCAGCGGGAAAATCGCCCAGCCACTCCAGCGGTCCCTTGAGCATCAGCTGCGCCTTGCCCGCGCAGAGTCCCTGTACATCCACGGCCAGGTCGCGGTACTGGGCATCGAACATGCGCGGCGCACGCAGCTGCACTAGGCGTACGCCACTGGCCAGGGCCGTCTTGAGGCCAGCCAGCAGGGCCTGTGGTTCGATGTCATCCGGGGTTATCAGGTAGCGGTCGGGCAACCGCGCGGCGGCAACTATCGGCTTGTTCGCGGCCGGGAATTCGTAGTCGCCGAGTTCTCGCGGCGATGCCCAGGTCAGTGGCTGACCTTCGGCGCCATGGGGTTCGCCGGTGAACGCGCTGACTTCCCAGACATCCAGCAGTACATGCTTGTCCGGGTAGTCATGGTGAATCTGGATGAGTGGCCTGGCAGCGCTTACACGGATGCCCAGTTCCTCTTCCAACTCGCGGGAGAGCGCGGCCTGCACGGCCTCCCCCTCCTCCACCTTGCCGCCGGGAAACTCCCAGAGGCCGCCCTGGTGCTTGTCGTCAGGGCGCCTGGCAATCAGTACCCGGCCGTCGGCGCCGCGGATGACTGCGGCGGCAACATGCACTCGTTTCATTCGATGATCTCCGTTTCCTGCAAGGCGGCCTGGTACCAGCGTTGGAAGGCAGGCCACCGGTAGATTGTTTCGACATAGGCCTCGGCATCCGCCGGCAGCTCAACGGCGTAACTGCGCAAGCGGCTGGCCACAGGTGCGTAGAAGGCATCGGCGATACTGGCATGGCCGAACAGATAGGGACCGTCCTGGCCGAATCGCGAGCGGCATTCGACCCAGATTGCACAGATGCGACGAATGTCCTCGGCCACCCCTTCCGGCACCTCGGGCAGCGCCTGATTGCGCTTCATGTCCATGGGCATATGGCTGCGCAGGGGAACGAAGCCGCTGTGCATCTCGGCACAGACGGCACGAGCGAAGGCGCGGGCGGACTGACCGAAGGGCCACAAGTGCGCCTCAGGGAAACGTTCGGCGAGATATTCCGCTATGGCCAGGGAATCCCAGATGGTGCCGTCTTCAGACTGCAGCACCGGCACTTTGGCGGTGGGCGAATAGGCGAGCAGGCGCTTGTGACTGTCCGCCTGGTACAGCGGTACACGTACTTCGTCGTAAGGCGAGCCAGTCAGCTCCATGGCAAGCCATGCGCGCAACGACCAAGACGAGTAGTTCTTGTTGCCGATTACCAAAGTCAGGGACATGTCCAGCTCCTTCTTTCCAGTTCCTCGATATGTCGCTGGATCATGAAGAGCGTATGTGCCCATGGCAAATTCCCGATTTTCATCGGGGGATGAAAATCGGGAATGCCGCCGTACTGCAGAACCCGTTCACGATCTTGCAAGCTAGAGAAGAACAAGCGGAGTAACAGCCGAAGGCTCGCCTGCAAGACGAGCGTAGCGAGTCATGGCTGAGGGCGCGGAGTTCACGAGCCGTAAACGAGCAAGCCCTAAGCCACTCCCAACGCAGTTACTCCGACCCGCATCTGATCGTGGACAGGTTATCAGGTGCGGTACTCGGCATTGATCTTCACGTACTCGTGGGACAAGTCGGTGGTCCAGATGGTCTCGCTGCAATCGCCACGTCCGAGCTCGATGCGGATGGTGATTTCCTCACGGGCCATCACCGCCGCGCCCTGCGCTTCGGTGTAGGTGGAAGCACGGCCACCCTGGCTGGCGATGCAGACTTCACCCAGGAACACGTCGATCTTGCTCACGTCCAGGTTCGGCACGCCAGCGTAGCCAACGGCCGCGAGGATACGGCCCCAGTTCGGGTCGGATGCGAACAGTGCAGTCTTGATCAGCGGTGAGTGAGCCACGGCATAGGCTACATCGAGGCACTCCTGGTGGTTACCACCACCATTGACCTGCACGGTGACGAACTTGGTCGCGCCTTCGCCGTCGCGCACGATGGCCTGGGCAATTTCCATGAAGACGTCGAACACAGCCTGCTTGAGCTTGGCGAACAGCTCTCCGCTAGCCGCAGTGATTTCCGGCAGGGCTGCCTGGCCGGTGGCGATAAGCATGCAGCAGTCGTTGGTTGAAGTGTCGCCGTCAATGGTGATGCGGTTGAACGACTTGTTCGCCGCATCGCGCACCAGGGCATGCAGTACGTCGCGGGCAACCTTGGCGTCGGTGGCGATGTAGCCGAGCATGGTGGCCATGTTCGGGCGAATCATACCGGCGCCCTTGCTGATGCCGGTGATGGTAACGGTCACGCCGTCGTGCTCGAACTGGCGGCTGGCCCCCTTGGGCACGGTGTCGGTGGTCATGATGCCTTCGGCGGCCTGGGCCCAGTTACTCACCTTGAGGTCGGCAAGGGCAGCCTCCAGAGCACCTTCGATCTTCTCGACCGGCAGCGGCTCGCCAATCACACCCGTGGAGAACGGCAGCACGGCGTCTTCACCGACTCCAGCCAGCTCGGCCAGCTTGGCGCAGGCACGACGGGCACGGACCAGACCATCCGGGCCGGTTCCGGCGTTGGCGTTGCCGGTGTTGGTCAACAGGTAGCGCACTTCGCCTTCCAGGCGCTCACGGGTTACCAGCACCGGGGCGGCACAGAACGCGTTGGTGGTGGTAACACCGGCGATGGTCGAGCCTTCAGCGCAGCGCATCACCACCACATCCTTGCGCCCGGGGCGCTTGATGCCGGCAGAGGCGATGCCGAGTTCGAAACCGGGTACCGGGTGCAGCGTAGGCAGAGGGCCAAGACCAACAGCCATGGGAAGCGCTCCTTTGTCAGCGGGAGACCGGCTGCGGGCGGCGCAGGCGGCCAGGGATATCAGGAAAAACGCCGCGAGCGGCAGGGCCGGTCGCGGCGTTGTAACTACAGCAAGGCCTTAGTCAATTTGACCGTGGCAGTGCTTGTATTTCTTGCCGGAACCACAAGGGCAGGGTTCGTTGCGGCCAACCTTGGGCTCAGTGCGAACCGGAGCGGCTGCGGTAGCAACGGCCACATCACCCTGCTCGTCGGCCAACTCCGGCTCTTCGATGCTCGGAGCAGCGGCGTGCTGGAACTGCATGCGACGGGCCATTTCTTCGGCTTCGCGGCGCAGGCGCGCCTCTTCCTCGGCCGGATCCTCGCGGCGGACCTGGACGTGCGAGAGGACACGGATAGTGTCGCGCTTGATGGAATCGAGCAGGTCCTGGAACAGGGTGAAGGACTCGCGCTTGTACTCCTGCTTCGGGTTCTTCTGCGCATAGCCGCGCAGGTGAATACCGTGGCGCAGGTGGTCCATGGTGGACAGGTGGTCTTTCCACAGGTCGTCCAGCACGCGCAGCAGCATCTGCTTCTCGAAAACGCGCAGGGCTTCGGCGCCGGCGAGATCTTCCTTCTCGTTGTAGGCCGCCAGCAACTGCACGAGGATCTTCTCGCGAAGGGTCTCTTCGTACAGTTTGTCGTCTTCGTCGAGCCACTGTTGTACCGGCAGCTTGAGGCCGAAATCGCTGTACAGCGCGGCTTCCAGGCCGGAAATGTCCCATTGCTCCGGCATCGACTGCGGCGGGATATGGGCGTCGATGGTGCTGTTCAGCACTTCTTCGCGGAATTCCTTGATGGTGTCGCCGATGTCCTCGGCAGCCAACAGGCTGTTGCGCATGTGGTAGATCACCTTGCGCTGCTCGTTGGCCACATCGTCGTATTCGAGGAGTTGTTTGCGGATATCGAAGTTACGGCCTTCGACCTTGCGCTGGGCCTTCTCGATCGCGTTGGTCACCATGCGGTGTTCGATGGCCTCGCCGGACTGCATGCCCAGGGCCTTCATGAAGTTCTTCACCCGGTCGGAGGCGAAGATGCGCATCAGGTTGTCTTCCAGCGACAGGTAGAAGCGGCTGGAGCCCGGGTCACCCTGGCGACCGGCACGGCCGCGCAGCTGGTTGTCGATACGGCGGGATTCGTGGCGCTCGGACGCAACCACGTGCAAGCCGCCTGCCTCGATTACCTGCTGATGACGCTTCTGCCATTCAGCCTTGATCTGCGAGACCTGCTCGTCAGTCGGGTTTTCCAAGGTGGCGACTTCGGCCTCCCAGTTGCCACCGAGGAGGATGTCGGTACCGCGACCGGCCATGTTGGTGGCGATGGTCACGGCGCCGGGACGGCCCGCCTGGGCGATGATCTCGGCTTCCTTCTCGTGGTACTTGGCGTTGAGCACCTTGTGCTCGATGCCAGCCTTGATCAGCAACTGGGATACGTACTCGGAACTCTCGATCGAAGCGGTACCCACCAGCACAGGACGACCGCTTGCCTGGCAGTCCTTGATGTCGGTGATGATGGCGCCGAACTTCTCTTCCTGGGTCAGGTAGACGAGGTCGTTGAAGTCCTTACGGGCGACAGGACGGTGGGTCGGGATGACGATCACGTCCAGACCGTAGATCTGGCGGAACTCGAAGGCCTCGGTATCGGCAGTACCGGTCATGCCGGACAGCTTCTTGTAGAGGCGGAAGTAGTTCTGGAAGGTCGTGGAGGCCAGGGTCTGGCTCTCTGCCTGGATCGGCAGGTTTTCCTTGGCTTCAATGGCCTGGTGCAGGCCCTCGGACAGGCGACGGCCAGGCATGGTACGGCCGGTGTGCTCGTCGATCAGCAGCACCTGGTCGTTCTGCACGATGTACTCGATGTTGCGGTGGAACAGCGTGTGTGCACGCAGTCCGGCGTAGACGTGAGTCAGCAGGCTGAGGTTGTGCGCCGAGTAGAGGCTCTCACCCTCGGCGAGCAGGCCGGCCTGGGTGAGCATTTCCTCGATGAACTGGTGGCCCATCTCGTTGAGCTCGACCTGACGGGTCTTCTCATCGACCGAGTAGTGGCCTTCCTGAGTGACCTGCCCCTCCACCTCTTCGATGTGCTGCTTGAGGCGCGGGATCAGCTTGTTGATCTGGATATAGAGCTTGGAGCTGTCTTCGGCCTGGCCGGAGATGATCAGCGGGGTCCTCGCTTCGTCGATGAGGATGGAGTCCACTTCGTCGATCACGGAGAAGTTCAGCTCGCGCTGGAACTTGTCGTCCAGGCTGAACGCCATGTTGTCGCGCAGGTAGTCGAAACCGAATTCGTTGTTGGTGCCGTAGGTGATGTCAGCGGCGTAAGCGGCTCGCTTTTCTTCCGGCGGCTGGAAGGGCGTGACAACGCCGACGGACAGGCCGAGGAACTCATACAACGGACGCATCCAGTTGGCGTCGCGGCGGGCCAGGTAATCGTTCACTGTAACCACGTGCACGCCTTTGCCGGACAGCGCGTTCAGATACACGGCCAGGGTCCCTACCAGGGTCTTGCCCTCACCGGTACGCATCTCGGCGATCTTGCCTTCGTGCAGGGTCATGCCACCGATCAGCTGAACGTCAAAGTGGCGCATGCCCATGACGCGCTTGCCGGCCTCACGCGCCACGGCGAAGGCTTCCGGCAGCAACTGGTCGAGGGTCTCGCCCTTGGCCAGACGCGCCTTGAACTCTTCGGTCTTGGCACGCAGCTGGTCGTCGGACAGGGCCACCATCTGCTCTTCGAACGCGTTGATAGCCAGCACAGCCTTGGCCATGCGCTTCACTTCGCGTTCGTTCTTGCTTCCAAAGAGTTTCTTCAACAATGGCGCAAACATATAGAGAGGATCTTCCACACATTAGGATGGAGGGCGGCCTGTAGTCGCCCGCGCAGCCGCCATGGCTGCTTGCGAAGGGGGCATTCTACCCGGAATCGTTGCCGAGGAAAGCGGGAGCACTTCCCGGTCTCCGTAGGAGGGCTTCCATAGTCCCCGGCGGGGGCCTCGCCACGAATGCACAGATGAGTTGACCGCCTGGACAGCCGAACCACGCATGACCACCGAGGACAAGGCACCCTCTGTTAATATGGGCGAACCTCCCTTCATTCAAGCAGCCCGCCATGGCGTTTCGTCCTCTGCCCGCCCGCTCCCCTGCCGCACTGCTGCGGGAGCAAAAACCTCTGCGAGCACTATTCAACGAAGCCCAGCGCATCGAGCAACTACAACAGCTGCTCGCCAGCCAGTTGCAACCGGCCGCCCGCGACCACTGCCACGTGGCCGCCTGGCGCGAGGGACGCCTGCTGCTGATCGTCACTGACGGGCACTGGGCCACCAGGCTGCGCTATCAGCAAACTCGCCTGCTGCGGCAACTAAAGGGATTCGAGGCTTTCGCAGGTCTGGAACGGATCGTATTCAAGGTACAACCAAGCTTCGCACCCAGCAGTACGCCGGTGACCGAGGGCCGCCTGTCTTCCACAGCCGCAGAAAGCCTGCAAGCCACGGCGGAGACCGTCACGGACCCACGCCTGCGGGAAGCACTGGAGCGCCTGGCGCGCCACGGAAAACCAAAAGAGTGAGCATTGCCGAATAGAAAGGATAAAAAAAGGCCACTCGAAGGTGGCCTTTGAAGTCAGGAAAGAGGGTATTGCTTAAACGGCTGCTACCGGTCGCATATAGGAGATAGGTGCAGTCCTGGCATCCTCGAAGGTC
The DNA here is from genome assembly GCF_036328175.1 of Pseudomonas sp. JS3066. Classification (NCBI taxonomy): domain Bacteria; kingdom Pseudomonadati; phylum Pseudomonadota; class Gammaproteobacteria; order Pseudomonadales; family Pseudomonadaceae; genus Pseudomonas; species Pseudomonas sp. JS3066. The sequence continues at coordinate 612,522 of NZ_CP143312.1, read as the reverse complement.
ACCACTTCCCAGGCGTCCTTCTGCTCAATGAGCTGGCGCAGCAAGCGGTTGTTCAGCGCGTGGCCCGACTTGAAGCCACGGAACTCGCCGATCAGGCTGTTTCCGAGCAGGTAGAGGTCACCAATCGCATCGAGAATCTTGTGCTTGACGAACTCGTCCTCGTAACGCAGGCCGTCTTCGTTGAGCACCTGGTTCTCATCTACCACGATGGCGTTCTCGACGCTGCCGCCGAGTGCCAGGTTCTGCGAACGCAGGAACTCGATGTCGCGCATGAAGCCGAAGGTCCGCGCACGGCTGACCTCCTTGACGAACGAGGTGCTGGAGAAATCCACGCTCGCACTTTGGGTGCGGTTGCGGAACACCGGATGATCGAAATCGATCTCGAAGCTCACCTTGAAACCATCGAAGGGAACGAAGGTGGCGCGCTTGTCGCCCTCCTCCACGGTCACTTCACGCAGGATACGGATGAACTTCTTCGGCGCGTCCTGCTCCTGCAGGCCGGCGGATTGAATCAGGAAGACGAAGGGACCAGCGCTGCCGTCCATGATCGGCACTTCCGACGCGGAGAGTTCGACGTAGGCGTTGTCGATGCCCAGGCCAGCCATGGCCGAAAGCAGGTGCTCCACGGTGTCCACCTTGACCTCACCGTTGATCAGTGTGGTCGACATGGTGGTCTCACCGACATTCTCGGCGCGTGCAGGGATATCCACCACGGGATCGAGGTCGGTACGGCGGAACACTATGCCAGTGTCCACCGGAGCGGGCTTGAGGGTCAGGTAGACCTTTTCCCCGGAATGCAGCCCCACGCCAGTGGCACGGATAATGTTCTTGAGAGTGCGTTGTCTGATCATGGCATTGGCCGCTTGTGCGCAAGTTGCGAACTGTTTTCAACAATGGGCGGCGATAATAGCAGAACCGCCCTTTGCTGAACACCAATCACCCTAATGCTCCTGATACAAATCATCAATCAGCCTGGCGACGCAGGAATGCCGGGATGTCCAGGTAATCCAGGTCATCCTGAGTGTTGAGCTTGGCCGCGGTGGCAGCGCCGGCATGAGCCTGGTTGCGCATCACGGTCGGGCGATCCAGGTCGCGGTAGTTGACGGACGACTGCTCCGGACGAGCGGCTACAGTGGTGGTGGCCACAGTGGCTGCCTGAACGGTGTTGTCGACAACCTTGACCGGCTTCTCGATGCGCGCACCCAGGCCAGTGGCCACTACGGTTACGTGCAGCTCGTCGCGCATGTCCGGATCGATCACGGTGCCCACCTTGACGGTGGCGTGCTCGGAAGCAAACTGCTCGATGATGTTACCCACATCGGAGTACTCGCCCAGGGACAGGTCCGGACCCGCGGTGATGTTCACCAGGATGCCGCGGGCGCCCTGCAGGTTTACATCGTCGAGCAGCGGGTTGCGAATAGCGGCTTCGGTGGCCTCGCGAGCACGATTCGGACCGCTGGCGCAGCCGGTACCCATCATCGCCATCCCCATTTCGCCCATCACGGTCTTAACGTCGGCGAAGTCGACGTTGATCATGCCAGGACGTTTGATGATGTCGGAGATGCCGCGCACCGCGCCGGCGAGTACATCGTCAGCCTTGGCGAAAGCAGCCAGCAGGCTGGCGTCCTTGCCGAGGATGGTCAGCAGCTTCTCGTTGGGGATGGTGATCAGCGAGTCGACGCTTTCCGCCAGGGAGCGAATGCCCTCGTCGGCGATCTGCATGCGCTTGCGACCTTCGAACGGGAACGGACGGGTCACCACCGCAACGGTGAGGATGCCCATTTCCTTGGCCACTTCGGCAATGATCGGCGCTGCACCGGTACCGGTACCGCCGCCCATGCCAGTGGTGATGAAGACCATGTCGGCGCCTTGCAGCACTTCGGCAATGCGCTCACGGTCTTCGATGGCAGCCTGACGGCCGACTTCCGGGTTGGCGCCGGCACCCAGGCCCTTGGTCACGCCTGGGCCGAGTTGCAGCACGGTGCGCGCACCGATGTTCTTCAGTGCCTGGGCATCAGTGTTGGCGCAGATGAACTCGACGCCTTCGATGTTGCTCTTCGACATGTGGTTCACGGCGTTACCACCGCCACCACCGACGCCGATAACCTTGATGACCGCTGTTTGCGGAACGTTATCTACGAGTTCGAACATATCCCCTCTCCTTCCTTTTTTAGTTTTTCGCCTACTGCGTACCGCGTTTAAAAATTGCCCTGAACCCAGCGCTTGAGCCGTTCCAGTACAGGAGCCTTGGCCTCTTCGGCATAGCCGTAGCTGCCAGTGGAGGCAGGCATGCCGTCGGATTGCTTGCGCAATCCGTACATCAGCAGGCCCACGCCCGTGGAATAGATGGGGTTGCGCACGACATCGGCGAGCCCCTTCACGCTATGCGGCACGCCCAGGCGCACCGGCATGTGGAAAATCTCTTCGGCCAGTTCCACCGCACCTTCCATCTTGGCCGTGCCGCCAGTGAGAACGATGCCCGCCGGGATCAGGTCCTCGTAACCGCTGCGTCGCAGTTCCGCCTGAATCAGGGTGAACAGCTCGTCGTAACGGGGCTCGACCACTTCGGCCAGGGCTTGGCGCGACAGTTCGCGCGGAGGACGGTCGCCAACGCTGGGCACCTTGATGGTTTCTCCAGCACCGGCCAGCTTGGCCAGGGCGCAGGCGTAGCGAATCTTGATCTCTTCGGCGTACTGGGTCGGCGTACGCAGGGCCATGGCGATGTCGTTGGTCACCTGGTCACCGGCGATCGGGATCACCGCGGTGTGCCGAATAGCGCCCTCGGTGAAGATGGCGATGTCGGTGGTGCCGCCGCCAATATCCACCAGGCACACGCCCAGCTCTTTCTCGTCATCGGTGATAACCGAGTAGGCCGAAGCCAGCTGCTCCAGGATGATGTCGTCGACTTCGAGACCGCAGCGGCGCACGCACTTCTCGATGTTCTGCGCCGCATTCACCGCACAAGTCACCACGTGCACCTTGGCCTCCAGGCGCACACCGGACATGCCCAGAGGCTCACGTACACCTTCCTGGTTATCGATCACGTAATCCTGGGCCAGAGTGTGCAGTACACGCTGGTCGGCAGGGATCGCCACCGCCTGTGCGGCGTCCAGCACGCGCTCGATATCGGCGCCGCTAACTTCGCGGTCGCGAATTGCGACGATGCCGTGGGAGTTCAGGCTGCGGATGTGATTGCCGGCAATGCCGACGAATGCCGAGTGAATTCGGCAACCCGCCATCAACTGGGCCTCTTCCACCGCACGCTGGATGGATTGCACGGTGGACTCGATGTTCACCACCACGCCCTTCTTCAGGCCGCGCGACGGATGGGTGCCGATACCGACGATTTCCAGTTGGCCGTCAGCTGCGACCTCGCCCACCAGCGCCACCACCTTGGAGGTGCCAATGTCCAGGCCGACGATCATCTTGCCGCTCTGTACGCTTGCCATGTGTCTAACCTTCTCTCTAATTCACTGCACGGCGACCGTGGTCGCCGCGGGGGCCTCGACCTGCGTCCGCCAGGCCACAGCCAGGCCGTTGGGATATCGCAGGTCGACGCGCTCGATGTTCGCAATCTGTTCTTTCAGCGTTTTCTCGTAGATCGAGATGAATCGCCGCATTTTCTCTACCAGGTGATCCCGCCCTAATAGCAATTCGACGCCCTGGCCGGTGGACAGGAACCAGCTGCCGCGCTCACGCAGCTCCAGCCGAACTATCGAAAAGCCGAGCGGGCGCAGCATCTGGCTGAGCATCTGGTACTGCTGCATCACTTGCTCCTGCGCCCGCTGCGGGCCCCAGAGCTGTGGCAACTGTTCGTAATGGGCCAGCTCGCGCGGGGTGAAAGCCTGCCCCTGGTTGTTCAGGAGTGCCTCGTCGCCCCAACGGGCAATGGGCAGTTGCTCTTCCAGTCGAACCATTACCTGGTCCGGCCAAACCCGGCGTACCTCCGCGTGGGCGATCCACGGCATCTGCTCCAGCTCACGGCGCATTCCCGCCAGGTCGATGCTGAAGAAACTCGCCGCGATGTACGGTGCGATGCGTTGCTGCACAGCTTGTTGGCTGATGTAGCTCAAATCGCCCTGCACATTGACCTTGGCGATGGGGCGGTCGGCGTAAGGAAGCAGGCGCTGGGCCGCTTCGTAGGCACCGAATCCGAGCACCGCCAGCATCACCGGCCACATCAGCTTGCGCAGGAAACCGAAGCTGGGCTTGGGCAGCCGCTGAGTCAGCGGCTCCTTGGCCACCATCCGACTGGCGCCACGCGGCATCGGCTTTCGCGACGGAGCGGCGCGGCCGATTACGGGTTCCTGACGGCGGATAGTGGCATTACGCATGGGATCAGCCCCTTGCCTCGACGCTGTCGGACAGGATCGCCAGCACCAGTTGCTGGAAATCCATACCCGCGGCGCGTGCGGCCATTGGCACCAGGCTGTGATCGGTCATGCCCGGTGCGGTATTGACTTCGAGAAGCCAGAAGCGCCCTTCGGCGTCCTGCATCACGTCTGCGCGGGCCCAACCCTGGATGCCGAGGGTCTCGCAGGCGCGCGCGGTGAGCTGCTTCAGTTCCTCTTCCTTTTCCGCGTCCAGGCCACAAGGGATCTGGTAACGGGTGTCACTGGCCAGGTACTTGGCGTCGTAGTCATAGAAGGTGTGCGGGGTGCCAAGACGGATGGGCGGCAGCACCTCGCCGCGTAGCCAGGCGACAGTGAATTCCGGACCGTGGATCCACTGTTCCACCAGGACTTGCGGGTCATAGGTCCCGGCCGCACGCCAAGCTTCGATGAGCGCCTCGACGTTCTCGACCTTCGCCATGCCGATGCTGGAGCCTTCGTGGGCCGGCTTGACGATCAGTGGGAAACCCAAGTCTGCAGCGGCCTGGCGGCAGTCCTGCTCGCTGGCGAGCACGGCATGACGCGGCGTCGGCAGGCCCAGGCTGATCCACAACTGCTTAGTGCGGAGCTTGTCCATCGCCAGGGCGGAAGCAAGGATGCCGCTGCCGGTATACGGAATGTCCAGGCACTCCAGCAGGCCCTGCATGCTGCCGTCTTCACCGCCCCGGCCGTGCAGGATGATGAAGGCACGGTCGATCTTTTCCGCCTGCAAGCGCTGCAGCAAGTCATCACCCACATCGATGCCAAAGGCGTCCACGCCCGCGGCCTGCAAGGCCTGCAGCACCATGGCGCCAGACTTGAGCGACACCTCGCGCTCTGCACTCTTGCCGCCGTAGAGCACAGCGACCCGGCCGAACGCAGCCGGTTCGAGGTTGGATTTCAATTGCGCGCTCATTTCGTCTTCCTCTTGGTGGCGTCGTCAGCTTGGCCACCAAACAGCGGGTTCTGAATCAGTTGCGGCGCCAACGCGCCGATATCGCCGGCGCCCTGGCAGAGCAGGATGTCGCCGGGACGCAGCAGCGGCTTGACCAGGGGCGCCAGATCGACGCCGCGCTCGATGTAGATCGGGTCCAGTTGGCCGCGCTGACGGATGCTGTGGCAGAGCTGACGGCTGTCAGCACCGGGGATAGGCTCTTCGCCGGCCGGGTAGACCTCCATCAGCAGCAGTACGTTGGCCTCGCCGAGCACCTGCACGAAATCGTCGTAGAGATCGCGGGTACGGCTATAGCGGTGAGGCTGATAGACCATCACCAGGCGACGCTCCGGCCAGCCGCCGCGGACAGCCTTGACCACCGCAGCCACTTCGCGCGGATGGTGGCCGTAGTCATCCACCAGCATCACACTGCCGCCTTCGATTTCCAGCTCGCCGTAGACCTGGAAGCGCCGGCCCACACCCTGGAAGCCGGAAAGGCCCTGGACGATGGCGTCGTCGCTGATGCCTTCGTCGGTGGCAATGGCAATGGTCGCCAGGGAGTTCAGGACGTTGTGGTTGCCCGGCATATTCACGGAGACGTCCAGCGGCTCGCGGTCCTTGCGCAGGACAGTGAACCAGGTGCGCATGCCTTCCTGGCGAACATTGATGGCCCGCACGTCCGCGTCTTCGGCAAAGCCGTAGGTCACGGTTGGACGTGCTACCTGGGGCAGGATCTCGCGCACTACCGGGTCGTCCACGCAAAGCACGGCCAGCCCATAGAACGGCAGGTTGTGGAGGAACTCGACGAAGGTCTTCTTCAGTCGATTGAAGTCCCCCTCGTAGGTACTCATGTGGTCTGCGTCGATATTGGTGACCACGGCCACCATCGGCTGCAGGTGCAGGAAGCTCGCGTCGCTCTCATCCGCCTCGGCGACGAGGTAGCGGCTGGTGCCAAGCTGGGCATTGGTGCCGGCAGCGTTCAGCCGGCCACCGATGACGAAGGTCGGATCAAGGCCTCCGGCAGCGAACACCGATGCAATCAGGCTGGTAGTGGTGGTCTTGCCGTGGGTACCGGCGACGGCGATGCCGTGGCGGTAGCGCATCAGCTCGGCCAACATCTCGGCGCGCGGCACCACTGGGATGCGGCGTTCCAGGGCAACCGCAACCTCGGGGTTGGATTTGTTCACAGCGCTGGACACCACCAGCACATCCGCATGTTCAGCGTTCTCGGCGCGGTGGCCGATGAAGATCTGGGCGCCGAACTTCTCCAGGCGCTCGGTAACCGCCGAAGCCTTGAGGTCGGAACCCGAAACCCGGTATCCCAGGTTCAGTAGCACTTCTGCGATCCCGCACATGCCGACACCGCCGATGCCGACGAAATGGATCCGGCGGATGCGGCGCATTTCCGGCTGGGGCATGGCTTTCTGGCTCTCAACCATGGGCCACCTCCAGGCAGATATCGACCACGGTATGGGTGGCGGCAGGCTTGGCCAGACGGCGGGCGGTAGCGCCCATGGCCTTTAGTTTCTCGGGCTGCATCAGGACCTCGGTCAGCTGAGCGGCCAGCTTGGCCGCGTCAGTGGAATGTTGCGGAAGAAGGACAGCTGCGCCCTCCTTCGCCAGATATTCGGCGTTGCGCGACTGGTGGTCGTCGATCGCATGGGGCAGTGGCACCAGGAACGACGGCAACCCGGCGGCGGCCAATTCGCTCACGGTCAGGGCACCTGCACGGCAGATGACCAGATCGGCCCAGGCATAGGCACGTGCCATGTCCTTGATGAAGGGGGCGACCTCCGCTTCGACCGCGGCTTCGCGATAACGCTCCGCGGTGATCTCGTCATGCTTGCGCCCAGCCTGGTGGAATACCTCCGGACGCAGGTCCGCAGGGATATTGGCCAGCGCTTCCGGCAGCAATTTGTTCAGCGGCTCGGCGCCCAGACTGCCGCCCAGCACCAACAGGCGCGGCTTGCGGCCAGTCAGGGCATCACGCGGCGTTTCCAGGAACAGCTCCTCGCGCACCGGGTTGCCGGTGGTGCGCCGTTTGTCGCTTTGCCCAAAGGTATCGGGGAAGGCCTCGCATACGCGGCTGGCGAGAGGCGCCAGACTGCGATTGGCGGTTCCCGCCACGGCATTCTGCTCGTGGATGATCAACGGCACGCCGGACAAGCGTGCTGCCAGCCCGCCGGGCCCAGTGACATACCCCCCCATACCCAGAACGCATACAGGTTTCAGCTCACGCACGATGCGGCGTGCCTGGAACAGCGACTTCAGCAACTCGAACGGTGCTTTGAGCAGGGACTTCAGCCCCTTGCCACGCAAACCGCTCACCTGAATGAGATGCAGGGGCAGGCCAGCCTGGGGTACTAACTCGTTCTCGATCCCCTTCGGCGTACCGAGCCAATGCACCTTGAAGCCGCGCGCCTGGAACTCGCGGGCGCAGGCCAGGGCTGGGAATACGTGGCCGCCGGTGCCGCCGGCCATGATCAGCACGATGCCGCTCATGGGCGCACCTCCTCATCGAAGAAATCACTTTCGACGAATTCCACTTCCTCATTACCCAGATGGGTACGGCGTTCCCACTCGATACGCAGCAACAAGGCCAGGCTGACGCAGCAGATCACCAGGGAGCTGCCGCCATAGCTGAGGAATGGCAAGGTCAGGCCCTTGGTCGGCAGCAGACCGACGTTCACGCCGATGTTGATCAGTACCTGGCCGATCCAGAGGAAGGCCAGGCCGTAGGCCACGTAGGCGGAGAAATACTGACGCGATTTCTCGGCCCATAGACCGATGTAGAGGGCCCGGACGCTGACGAAGACGAACAGGCCGACAGTTGCCAGGGCACCTATCATCCCCAGCTCTTCAGCAAGCACGGCGAATACGAAATCGGTATGGGCCTCAGGCAGGTAGAACTGCTTCTGGATGCTGTTACCCAGGCCTACGCCGAACCATTCGCCTCGGCCGAAGGCGATCAACGCCTGGCTCAACTGATAGCCGGCACCGTACTGGTCGGCCCAGGGATCGACAAAGTTGGTCAGGCGCTGCATCCGGTAGCTCTGACTGGTCATGACCAGTACGCCGGCGGCGAGCACCGCGCCGGCAAGGGGGATGAAGCGCACCAGGTTGATACCGCCAAGGAAGAGCATGGCGATACAAGAGCCAACCAGCACCACGGTGGCGCCGAAGTCCGGCTCGGCCAGCAACAGCACGGCAATCGGGCCCAGCACCAGCATCGGTTTGATGAAGCCGGTCAGCTTCTCACGCACTTCATCCTGGCGGCGCACCATGTAGCCAGCGATGAACATCACGGTAAACAGCTTGGCCAACTCGGAAGGCTGAAGGTTGAACAGGCCGAAACCGATCCAGCGCTTGGCGCCGTTGATCTCGCGACCGATGCCCGGCAGCAGCACCAACACCAGCAGGATGATGGCTGCCAGCATCAGCCGGGCGCCGTGACGCTGCCAGAAGGCCATGGGAATCTGCAGGGTTATCAGACCAGCGCCAAGACCAATCGACAGATAAATCAGATGGCGAATCATGTGGTAAAGCGGGTTGCCGGATTGCGCCGCGGCAACTTCCGACGAGGCCGAAGTGATCATCACCAGGCCCAGGCCAAGCAGCGACAGGCAACCGGCCAACAGCGGAAAGTCGATGTCGATTCCGCGGCGGCTGCGCAGCGGTGACGGGGCGGCGAGCAGACGGGCCAGCATCAGGCAAGTCCCTCCGCGGCCTGGGCGAAGAGGCGCCCGCGTTCTTCGAAGTTTTTGAACATGTCGAGGCTGGCACAGGCCGGCGACAGCAATACCGCATCGCCGGCTTCGGCCAGCTCAGAGCAGCGCTGTACAGCCTCATCCAGGGTCTTGACCCGTACCAGCGGCACGGAATCACCCAAAGCATCGGCGATCAGCTCGGCGTCACGCCCCAGCAGCACAACGGCGCGACAGAAGCGTGCCACCGGTGCCTTGAGGCCTGAGAAGTCAGCGCCCTTGCCATCGCCACCGGCGATCAGCACCAGCTTGCCACCAATGTCAGCCCCAAGGCCTTCGATTGCCGCGAGGGCCGCACCGACGTTGGTGGCCTTCGAGTCGTCGTAGTAGGACACGCCACGCAGCTCGCGTACCCACTGGCAACGGTGAGCCAGACCGGGGAAGGTCCTCAGGGTGTCCAGCATGGGCTCGAACGGCAATCCCACTGCGTGCCCCAGGGCAAGCGCAGCCAGTGCGTTGGACTGGTTGTGGGCACCACGTACCTTCAGTTCGCGCACCGACATCAACTTGTCGAATTGATAGGCCAGGTACTTCTCGCCGTCTTCTTCGATAAGGCCGAAGGATTTGAAGTCAGGCTTGTTCAGCCCAAAAGACCAGCAGGGCAACTGGTCGGCTACCAGTGGCCGAGACAAGGCATCTCCGCGATTGACCACAATCTGGCGCGCGCCACGGAAGATGCGGTGCTTGGCCAGGTGGTAGGACTGCATGTCGGCATAGCGATCCATATGGTCTTCGCTGACATTCAGCACCGTCGCCACCTCGGCGTTCAGGCGATCCGTGGTTTCCAGTTGGAAGCTGGACAGCTCGAGCACGTAGAGCTCAACGTCATCATTCAGCAGGTCCAGCGCCGGCGTGCCCAGGTTTCCGCCGACGGCAACGCGCTTGCCCGCCGCCCTGGCCATGTCGCCCACCAGCGTCGTGACGGTGCTCTTGGCGTTCGAACCGGTAATGGCGACGATCGGCGCCTTGGCATTGCGAGTGAACAGCTCGATATCACCGGACAGTTTGGTGCCACGGCTTGCAGCCTCCTGCAGCGCTGGCGTTGCCACGGCGAGGCCGGGGCTCACGTAGAGCTCGCTGGCGCGACTGAGGAAGTCCGGGTCGAGTTCGCCACAGCGCACTTCCACCTGCGGGAACTGACTCCGCAGCGTCGCCAGTTCCGGCGGATTCGCGCGCGTATCAGCCACGGCAAACGGAACGCCCTGGCGCGCCAGGAAGCGCACCAGGGACATGCCGCTCTTGCCGAGGCCGACAACGATGCGGAACTGGTCGGAAGCGATCAACGTCACTCTCGGTTACCTCAGTTTCAGGGTGGCAAGGCCAACCAGGACCAGGATCACGGTGATGATCCAGAACCGTACGATGACCCGCGGTTCGGGCCAGCCTTTCAGCTCGAAGTGGTGATGGATAGGGGCCATGCGGAATACACGACGACCGGTCAGCTTGAACGAGGCGACCTGGATCATTACCGACAGCGTCTCCATGACGAACACGCCCCCCATGATGAACAGCACCACTTCCTGGCGCACGATCACAGCAATGGTTCCCAGCGCCGCCCCCAAAGCCAGGGCGCCCACGTCACCCATGAAGACCTGGGCCGGGTAGGTGTTGAACCAGAGGAAGCCGAGACCAGCGCCGACCAGGGCAGCACAGAACACGATCAGCTCGCCCGAGCCCGGCACGTAAGGAATCAGCAGGTATTCGGCAAATTTGATGTTGCCCGACAGGTAGCAGAAGATCCCCAGCGCGCCGCCGACCATGACGGTGGGCATTATGGCCAGGCCATCAAGGCCGTCGGTCAGGTTCACCGCATTGCTGGAGCCCACGATCACGAAGTAGGTCAGCACCACGAATCCGATCCCCAGAGGGATCTCGATGTTCTTCACCAGCGGCAGGATCAGAGTGGTCTCGGCCGGAGTGCTCGCGGTCATATAAAGGAAGATCGCCGCGGCGATGCCGAACACCGACTGCCAGAAATACTTCCAGCGGCTAGGCAGGCCGCGGGAGTTCTTCTCGATCACTTTGCGATAGTCATCCACCCAACCGATGGCGCCGAAGGCCAGGGTCACGGCAAGCACTACCCAGACATAGCGGTTGGACAGGTCAGCCCAGAGCAGAGTGCTGATAGCGATGGCAGTCAGAATCAGCGCACCCCCCATGGTTGGCGTGCCGGATTTCGACAGGTGCGATTGCGGGCCGTCGTTACGCACGGCCTGACCGATCTGGCGGATCTGCAGGGTGCGGATCATCCAGGGACCGAGCCAGAGTGACAGCGACAGCGCTGTCAGGACGCCGAGAATCCCGCGCAGGGTCAGGTATTGGAATACACCAAACCCTTTGTAGAACTGTTGCAGGTACTCAGCGAGCAGCAGCAGCATGATTAGTGAGCCTCCCCCGTCCCGCAGAATGCCGCGACGACTTTGTCCATCGCCGCGCTGCGAGAGCCTTTGATCAGAATTGTGGTGTTTGCATCCTGCTCGCTGACCAGCGCCTGAATCAGGCTGGCCTGGTCGGCAAAGTGGCGCCCCTGGGAACCGAAGGCAGTGACGGCATGCGCCATCAGCGGGCCCACGGCGTACAGGGCACTGACCTTGCCGCGAGCATATTCGCCAACCTCGCGATGGCCTTGTTCGGCCCAGTCGCCAAGCTCGCCCATATCTCCGAGCACCAGGACGGTGCGACCGGAAAAGCCGGCGAGTATATCAACGGCGGCCAGCATCGACGCGGGGTTGGCGTTGTAGCTGTCGTCGATTACGCGCATGCCGCTGGTGGCGAGCTGCGCTACGGCGCGGCCTTTGACAGGCTGCAGGTTTTCCAGGCCGGCCTTGATCCCGACCAGCGGCACGCCAAGGGCGTGAGCTGCAGCGGCGGCGGCCAGTGCATTGGCGACGTTGTGCGCCCCCAACAGGTTGAGCTGTATGTTCGCTTCGCCGGCCACGCCACGAAGGCGGAAGGCCATGCATCCACGGGCATCACGGGCCAGGTTCTCGGCTCGCAGGTCCGCACTGGCATCAGCAAGGGCGAAGCTCAGCACTTTGCGACCGGCTGCACGCTTGTGCCAGATCACAAAGGCACGGTCATCACGATTGAGGATTGCCACACCATCAGCAGGCAGCCCTTCCAGAATCTCGCCCTTGGCCTCGACGATCCTTTCCGGACCACCGAACTCGCCCACATGGGCAGTACCGGCGTTATTGACGATTGCAACCTGTGGCCGGGTCAGCCCGACGGTGTAGAGAATTTCACCGACGCGCGAAGCGCCCAGCTCGATCACGGCACTGTCGTGCTCGGAGCCAAGCTCCAGAAGGGTCAGGGGCACGCCAAGATCGTTGTTCAGGTTGCCACGGGTGGCCAGCACGGAACCCTGGGTACGCAGGATGCTGGCGAGCATCTCCTTGACCGTGGTCTTGCCGCTGGAGCCCGTTACCGCGGCTACGCGACCGGTAAAACCGTCGCGATTGTAGGCGCCCAGACGTCCGAGGCCTTCGCGAGTGTCGGCAACCAGGAGTTGCGGGATCGGAGCATCCGCCACCTTGCGCTGTACGAGGGCTGCGACGGCGCCCCTGGCAGCTACGTCGGCGAGATAGTCATGGCCGTCGAAACGCGGGCCGACCAGCGCAATGAACAGCTGCCCGGCTTCGATCTTGCGGCTATCACTGGAAACACCGCCGAAAGCAACGTCGGTGCCCACCAACTCTGCCTGCAATGGCTCGAGCAGCTCAGACAACAGGAAGGGTTTAATCATGGGGCATCTCCCAGGCATCCAGTGCCTTGGCGGCCTCATCGAGATCGGAGAAGGAATGACGCACGCCGGCGATTTCCTGGTAATCCTCATGGCCTTTGCCCGCCAGCAGCACGACGTCGTCCATGCCAGCGGCGCCTATCAACCGGGCAATTGCCAAGCCACGACCAGCGACGAACTCGACCTTGTCCACGGCAACGAATCCGGGACGAATGTCATCGAAGATCTGAGAGGGGTCTTCAGTGCGCGGGTTGTCGTCAGTTACCAGTACCCGATCAGCCAACTGCTCGGCGACGGCCGCCATGATCGGGCGCTTGCCGCGATCACGATCGCCTCCACAGCCGAACAGGCAAAGCAGATTGCCGCGGACATGGGGACGCAAGGCTTGCAAGACCTTCTCCAGGGCATCCGGCGTGTGCGCGTAGTCCACGACCACCAGAGGCTTCTCGCCTCCGCCAAGGCGCTGCATGCGGCCGACGGGGCCCTGCAATGACGGCAGGACGCGCAGCACATCCACCAGCGGGTAATCCATGGCAAGCAGTGCACCAACCACTGCCAAAAGGTTGCTCAGGTTGAAACGACCCAGTAACGGACTGCGCAGCAGGCCTTCGCCCTGGTGGGTAACCAGCTGGGCGCGGACGCCGTGATCGTCGAAGTGAGCTTCGCGGCAATAAATGAATGCACTGGAGTCTTCCAGGCTATAGCTGAACAGCCGCGATTCATGGTGTTCCGCCGCTAGTTGACGCCCGAACTCGTCATCCAGGTTGATCACCCGGGCACGCAGGTTGGGCCAGCTGAACAGCTTGGCCTTGGCAGCCGCGTAGGCCTCCATGGAACCGTGGTAGTCCAGGTGGTCACGGGAGAGGTTGGTGAACGCTGCCACGTCGAAATCCAGCGCGGCAACTCGCCCTTGCTCAAGGCCATGGGACGAAACTTCCATAGCTACGGCACGCGCACCGGCCTGCTTCAGATTGGCCAGCGTGGCTTGCACGGCGAGCGGATCAGGCGTTGTATGGCGGCCGCTTTCCAGCTCGCCATAGAAACCGGTTCCCAGGGTGCCGACTATGCCGCAGCGCTCGCCCAACTGGTCGAGCGCCTGGGCCAACAGCTGGCTGACACTGGTCTTGCCGTTGGTTCCGGTGACGCCAACCACGCGCAGGGCGCGGCTGGGCTCGCCATAGAAGCGACCGGCAATGGCCGACAGCTGGCTGGCCAGGCCTTTGATGGCAATGAGTTCGGCGCCAGCGACGTCGGGAACTTCGGCACCGACAGCCTCATAGGCGACGGCGACGGCTCCGCGAGCCACGGCATCGGCGATATGCGCGCGACCGTCGTGCTGGGCACCGGGAATGGCCAGGAACAGATCACCCGGACGCACCTTGCGGCTATCCAGGGTCAGTTCACGAATCAACGTGGCGCTTTGCGCCTGGGACAGTAATTGGTTCAGTGGCATGGGCATCAGATCCGCCCTCCTTTGCCTGCGGCCGCGTTCGCGGTCTGTTGTTCCTCGGTGGGCAGGTTGTCGGGCGCGATGTTCATCAGTCGCAGCGCACCAGCCATGACCTTGCCGAAAACCGGGGCCGAAACCAGGCCGCCGAAGTAGCCCGCCTTGCTGGGCTCATCGATCACCACCACCATCGCAATCCGCGGATTGGTAGAGGGACCGAAGCCCGCAAAGAGCGAGCGATAGGCGTTCTGGGTGTAGCCCTTGGTTCCTACGCTGGCTTTACGTGCCGTACCACTCTTGCCGGACACGTGGTAGCCCGGCACCTGGGCGCGGAATACACCGCGCGGCGCCTCGACCACTTGCTGCAGCATGCCCTGCATGGTTTTGGCCACTTCGGCCGGGATGACCTGCGCTCCATCGGGAATACTGTCGACGCGCGTCATGGACAGCGGCACCGCCTGACCGTTGTTGGCCAGAGTCGCATAGGCATGGACCAGTTGAATGGCAGTGATCGACAGCCCGTAGCCGTAAGACAGCGTGGCCGTCTCTGCTTTGCGCCACTCGCGGTGGTTGGGCAGGTTACCTACGCGCTCACCTGGGAATCCGAGACCGGTATCCTGGCCCATACCCAGCTTGCGCATGGTGTCGTAAATGGCCTCACCGCCAATATCGAAGGCGATCTTGCTCATGCCGACGTTACTGGAGTTGATCAGAATTCCGGTCAGGTCGAGGATCGGCCCTTCGGTCTTGGAAACGTCCTTGATGGTGTAGCGGCCGATCTGCAGCGAGCCCGGGTAGACCTCGACTTTGTCCTCGGGCTTCCAGCGGCCGGATTGCAGGGCGGCGGACATGGAAATTGGCTTCACGGTCGAACCCGGCTCGAACACGTCGATCATCGCGCGGTTGCGCATCGCGGCCGGTTGCAGGTTACGACGGTTGTTCGGGTTGTAGGTGGGCTGGTTGGCCATAGCCAGCACTTCACCGGTTTTCACATCGACGATCACAAGGCTGCCAGCCTTGGCGCCGTTCTCCACCAGAGCGTTGCGCAGCTCCCGGTGGGCGAGGTATTGCAGGCGAAGGTCGATGGACAGGGCCAGGGTCTTGCCCGGTTTGGCATTGCGAGCGACCTGGACGTCCTTGATCAGGCGACCACGACGATCCTTGAGAACCTGACGCTTGCCCGGTACGCCGGCCAACCACTCTTCAAACGACAGCTCGACGCCTTCACGACCTCGGTCGTCGACGTCGGTGAAGCCCACTACATGTGCGGTCACTTCACCTGCCGGGTAGAAGCGGCGGAACTCCTCGATGCCATAAACACCAGGAACCTTGTTGGCCATGATGGCCTGTCCCTGTTCCGGAGTCAGACCACGCACGAGGTACATGAATTCGCGGTTGGCGTTCTGCTCGATTCGCTGGGCGAAGGATTTCGGATCCTGCCCGAGGGCCTGGGCGATGCGCGGCCATTCATCGCGCAGCGCCATGAGGTCTTTGGGATTGGTCCAGAGCGTAGTGACCGGCGTACTCACGGCCAACGGCTCACCGTTACGGTCAGTGATCAGACCGCGATGGGCGGGAATCGGAATGTGGCGAACGCTGCGCGCGTCACCATGAGCCTTGAGGAAGTCACGGTCGATCACGTGCAGGTCGACGATGCGCCAGGAAATGGCACCGACCATGATGGCGAGCAGGCTCAGTACTACCCGGAAACGCCAGGGGTAGAGTGCGCCTTCAAGCTTCATCATTGCGCCACCATCCGAACTTCCGCTGGATCGGGGATGCGCATTCTCAGTTGTTCGCTGGCCAGGGACTCGATGCGGTTATGCGCAGTCCAGGTGCTCTGCTCGAGGACCAGCCGCCCCCACTCGGCCTGAGCCTTATCGCGCACACTGAGCTCCGCGTAGAGCTCGTTGAGCAGCTTGCGATTCCAATGGGCGCTGTAGGACACCGCGATGGCGGACAGCAACACACCGACGAACAGCAACAGCATCAACAGGCTGCCGCCGGGAAGGGGTTTGGCGTAGAGGCGGCTCATCGCAGCTTCTCCGCCACACGCATGACAGCGCTGCGCGAGCGCGGATTAGCCTTGAGCTCTTCGTCGGAAGCGTACTGCGGCTTGCCGAGCAGTTTCAGGCGCGGCTCGAAGGTAGCCAAACGGACAGGCAAGTCGCGGGGAAGCTTGTCGGCCTCGCCCTTGGCGTGCCTGCGCATGAACTGCTTGACGATACGGTCTTCCAGAGAATGGAAGCTGATCACCACCAGCCGACCACCGACGGCGAGCGCCTCGAGCGCGGCATCCAGTCCCTGCTCCAGGTCGCCCAACTCATTGTTGACGTGAATGCGAATACCCTGGAATGCGCGGGTCGCAGGGTTCTTGCCCTTCTCCCACGCGGGATTGGCAACCGTCAGCACTGCCGCCAAGTCGGCAGTCCGCTCGAAAGGTTTCTCAGCACGGCGCTGCACGACGGCACGAGCCATGCGCTTGGCGAAGCGCTCTTCGCCATAGTCCTTGAATACACGGGCGATTTCGTCCTCGCTGGCACTGGCAATCCACTGCGCAGCGCTTTGGCCACGATCAGGGTTCATGCGCATATCCAGCGGGCCGTCGTTCAGGAAGCTGAAACCACGTTCCGGGTCATCAAGCTGCGGGGACGACACACCAAGGTCGAGCAGAACGCCGTCCACCTGCCCGCCGAGTGCACGCGCGCGCACTTCGTCGCCAAGCTCGGCAAAGCTCCTTTGCACAATGACAAAGCGGCCGTCATCGGCCGCCAGAGCTTGCCCAGTCGCAATCGCTTGCGGGTCTTTATCGAACCCCAGCAAGCGACCTCCGGGCCCAAGCCGCTCCAGAATGAGCCGACTGTGCCCGCCACGCCCGAATGTGCCATCCAGGTAGCAGCCATCTGCGCGCAGGGCGAGGCCTTCCACTGCTTCTTCAAGCAGTACGGTGATATGGCGGAAGCTGCTGGTTGCGCTCACAGGATCAGGTCACGTAGTTCATCCGGCAAACCGCCGGGTTGTTTGATTGCCATGAGGTCAGCCTCGGAAATCGCAGTCCAGGCATCCTCATCCCACAGTTGAAACTTGTTCAGTTGGCCGACCAGCATGGCTCGCTTATCCAATCCGGCATGCTCGCGCAGGCGCGGAGGAACCAGAAAGCGCCCAGCGCTATCCAGCTCCAGGTCAACGGCATTACCGATCAGCAGGCGTTGCAGGCGGCGAGTTTCTTCGCGCAGAGAAGGTAGCTCTCTCAGCTTGGCCTCGATGAGCTCCCATTCAGGCAGGGGGTAGACAGTCAAACAGGGATCGACGGCGTCGATAGTGACGATGAGCTGCCCACCACAACGCGAAACGAGCTCGTCCCGATACCGACTTGGCATCGCGAGTCGCCCTTTGGCGTCGAGACTGATGGCGTTAGCTCCGCGAAACAAGGCTGCGCTTCCCCTTTTGATTGGCTTTCCTTGCCAGTAAATCCCACTTCTACCCACTTCGCTCCACTTCCGCACACTATAGAAATGCGCCAGCCCCACCGTCAAGGCACGCAAAAGCGGAAAACTCCTTACAGGACGGCAATTTAGCGAGGTTTCGGAAGGTATTGGGACGGTTTCAGCGGAGCAAGGGGGGAGCAAAATCCAGCACTTACAAGACACTGAACTTCGAACTTAAAGTAATTTGTTAAGAGTAAGATCTTTTCGGTATTTCGAAGGAGGGACAAAGAACGCGGAAGAGCTAACGCGAAGAGAAGGAAAAGCAGAGAGTCGATCTGTAAGCCGGGTTCTGTCGAGGACAGTCATTCATCTACGGCTGCCATCACTGACAGCCTTTAGCAACCTACCCGAATCCGACGCGGGCCACGCCATGGATTCCTATTTGGTCTTGCTCCGAGTGGGGTTTGCCTAGCCACGAACTGTTACCAGTCGTGCGGTGCGCTCTTACCGCACCTTTTCACCCTTACCGGCGCTTGCGCGCTTAGGCGGTTATTTTCTGCGGCACTTTCCGTAGGCTTGCGCCTCCCAGGCGTTACCTGGCACTCCGCCCTATGGAGCCCGGACTTTCCTCCCTCTCAAAATCGTAGAACGAAATGAGACAGCGACTGTCCGATCGACTCTCCGCCGACAAGGTTAACGGCAGGCGCCCTCAAGAACAAGCTCAGGAATCGGCCTGGCGCTCCAACGCGGCTTGATACAACAGGTTCTTGCGCACACCCGTGATCTCCGCAGCCAAGGCGGCAGCCCGCTTGACCGGCAATTCGGCCAGAAGCAGATCCAGCACTCGCAATGCTTCCGCGCTCAATGCGCCCTCGCCCTCCGGCGCCTGCCAGCCGCCGACCAAGACCACGCACTCACCCCGCTGCTGGTTCGAGTCCGCCGCCACCCAGCCACACAATTCTTCCAATGGCGCCCCCTTCAAGGTCTCGAAGGTCTTGGTCAGCTCCCTTGCCAGCACTGCAGGACGGTCGCCACCGAATACGCCACGCATGTCCTCCAGGGACTCCAGGAGACGATGAGGCGCTTCATAGAAGATGAGCGTTCGCGGCTCCTCCTTTAAGGCCTCCAGCCGCCCACGACGAGCAGTCGTCTTGGCAGGCAGAAAACCCTCGAAGATGAATCGATCCGAAGGCAGGCCAGCGGACGACAGCGCCGCGATGAGCGCACAGGCGCCCGGCACGGGCACAACAGGAATGCCTGCCGCACGGGCTTGACGCACCAAATGGAACCCCGGGTCGGAAATCAGCGGAGTACCCGCGTCGGAAATCAGCGCCACATCATCCCCGGCCTGCAGACGCGCCAGGAAGCGCCCGCCCTGGTCGCGCTCGTTGTGCTCATGGCAGGCCGCCAGCGGCGTTTCTATGCCGAAGTGCTGCAATAGACGAACCGAGTGACGCGTATCCTCGGCAGCGACCAGGCTCACCTCCTTAAGCACCCGCAGGGCCCGAGCAGTGATGTCGTCGAGGTTGCCGATGGGCGTTGCGACCACATAAAGCGTGCCGACCGCACTGCCGCTAGCGGGAGAAAGAGTCACAAGGCACCTCGGAAAAGACTGAAAGCGCGCATTGTATCCCGATTCACCGGCCCGACATCGCGCCTCAACCGGGGCTTGGGTACAATCGCACCTTTCTTTAACGAGTATCGGGACCGATAAATGATCGCTTGCCTGCGTCCGCTCTCCGCCCTCTGCCTCGCTGGCCTGCTGGCTGCCTGCGCCAGTTCGCCCTCGTCCAGCCTTGGCGAACTGCCCCGCACGCCCCAGGCCAGCATCGAGCAACTGCTGCAGCAAGCCAGCGAAGCCAAGCCAGAAGAGGCCGTGCTGCTCCGCCTATCTGCTGCCGACCTCGCCTACAAGCAGCAGGACATCGGCCGCTCGGCTCGTATCCTGGAACAGATCCCGCTGGACAGCATGAAGCCAGCGCAGCAGATCTTCGCCAGCACCCTGGCCGCCGAACTGGCAATGGCCCGCAACCAGCCCAAGAGCGCCCTGAAGGCCCTAAGCCACCCGAGCCTCGAGCACCTCGCCGAACTTCCCGTTGACCAGCAGGTGCGCACCCAACTGATTCGCGCCCGCGCCCTGGAAGCCGACGACCAACCCCTCGCAGCCGCTCGCGAGCGCGTATTCATCGCCCCACTACTGAGCGGCGAAGCCGCCAGCAGCAACCACGAAGCCATCTGGGCGCTGGTCTCCAGCCTCCCACTCGATCAACTGCAAGGTGGGGGCGACAAGGATCTGGCCGGCTGGCTTGAACTGGCGCGCCTGACCAAGACCTCCTCGACGCTGGAACAGCAACAAGCCGCCATCGACAACTGGCGCGCACAGAATCCAGACCATCCGGCCGCCAAACAATTGCCCCAAGCCCTGACCAAGCTGAAAGAAATTGCCGGTCAGCCACTGACCAAGATCGCCTTGCTGCTACCTCAGGAAGGCCAGCTGGCTTCAGTCTCTCGCGCCCTGCGGGATGGATTCCTGGCAGCCCACTACCAGGCCAAGCAAGCCGGACAGCCGCAACCGACCATCGAAATCTACGACAGCTCCAAGTTGACTTCCATCGACGACTTCTACCGCCAGGCTCAAGCTGATGGCGTGCAGCTTGTCGTGGGTCCGCTTGAGAAGCCGCTCGTCAAACAGCTCAGCACGCGCGAGCAACTCCCGATCACCACTCTCGCCCTGAACTACAGCGACTCCGGCCAGGAAGCCCCTGCCCAGCTATTCCAATTCGGCCTTGCAGCCGAAGACGAAGCCCGCGAAGTAGCCCGCCGCGCCTGGGCCGATGGCATGCGCAGTGCCGTTGCGCTGGTCCCCCGCAGCGAGTGGGGCGATCGCGTACTGCGCGCGTTCCAGCAGAGCTGGCAAGCCGAAGGTGGCCGCCTGATCGCTGCAGAACACGTTGACCAGCCAGTAGCCCTGGCCCAACAGATCGCCGACCTGTTCCAACTCCGCCAGAGTGAAGCGCGTGCCAAGCGCTTGCAGGGCACCCTGGGTGTTCCGGTAGCTGCCCAACCGGCGCGCCGCCAGGACGTCGACTTCATATTCCTCGCCGCAACGCCGCAGCAAGCCCAGCAGATCAAGCCGACGCTGGCCTTCCAGTACGCAGGCGACGTGCCCGTCTACGCCACCTCCCACCTCTATTCGGCGAGCAATGACCCGGCCCAGTACCAGGATCTCAACGGCATTCGTTTCTGCGAAACACCCTGGCTACTGAACGGCGACGACCCGCTCCGCCAGCAGGTAGGCAGCCAATGGCCCCAGGCCGGTGGCAGCCTGGGCCGCCTCTATGCAATGGGTGCCGATGCCTATCGCCTGGCTCCGCGCCTGGCACAGCTGAAGGCCCTGCCGGAAACCCAGGTGGATGGCCTTTCCGGCCGCCTCAGCCTCAACCCCGCCCGTCGCGTCGAGCGCCAGCTTCCCTGGGCCGAGTTCCGCGACGGGCAAGTGCAGCCCCTGAAAGACAGCGACTCTTGACTGACCGGCGTGCTCGCGGGCAAGCGGCGGAGACCCTTGCCCGCAACCACCTTGAAGCCAACGGACTGCGCTTGCTGTCCCAGAACTGGCTATGCCGACGCGGTGAGCTCGATCTGGTCATGCTCGACGGCGATACAGTAGTATTCGCCGAAGTCCGCTACCGGCGTCATGCCGGCTGGGGCGGCGCCCTCGAGAGCGTCGATGCCCGCAAGCGCGAAAAACTGGCATACGCCGCCCAGCAGTTCCTCCAACAGGAATCCCGCTGGGCAAAATACCCTTGTCGATTTGATGTGATTGCCGTCGACGCAATGGACGGTGATTCGCCCCCGCGACTGACCTGGCTGAAGAATGCCTTCGACACCTGATCGGTCGCCCCACTGAAGGTCTAACCCGATGGACATGCAACCCCGTATTCGCCAACTCTTCCAGGCCAGCATCGACACCAAGCTGCAGGCCATGGAACTGCTGGCCCCGCACATCGAGCACGGCAGCATGGTGATGGTCCACGCGCTGCTCAATGAGGGCAAGATACTGTCCTGCGGCAACGGCGGCTCGGCCGGCGACGCCCAGCACTTCTCCTCGGAACTGCTCAATCGCTTCGAACGAGAGCGCCCGAGCCTGCCCGCAATTGCCTTGACGACGGACAGCTCGACCATTACCTCCATCGCCAACGACTACAGCTACAACGAAGTCTTTTCCAAGCAGATCCGCGCCCTTGGCCAACCTGGTGACGTGCTGCTAGCCATCTCGACCAGCGGCAACTCCGCCAATGTGATCCAGGCTATCCAGGCCGCTCACGACCGCGAAATGGTGGTCGTTGCCCTGACCGGCCGCGACGGCGGCGGAATGGCCTCCTTGCTGCTGCCGGAGGATGTGGAAATTCGTGTGCCTTCCAAGATCACCGCCCGTATCCAGGAAGTGCACCTGCTGTCCATCCACTGCCTCTGCGACCTGATCGACCGTCAACTGTTTGGGAGTGAAGAATGATCCGTTCGCCACTGATACTCGCCGGCCTTGCCCTCTGCCTCGCGCTCTCCGGCTGCGGCGGCCGCACCATCGGCAAGACCATCGATGACCAGTCCATGCCGTCGAAGGTGCGCGCCAAGGTCGAAGCGGCCAGTCCTGACCTGAAAACCAACTCGCACATCGTCGTCTCCAGCTACAACGGCGTCGTACTGCTTGCTGGCCAGACGCCGCGCGCCGACCTCAAGGACCTGGCCGGCCAGGCAGCTCAGTCCGCACAAGGCGTGCGCCGCGTACACAACGAATTGCAGGTGCTGCCGCCCTCCTCGACCCTGGCGCGCATGAACGACAGCACCATCACCACCAAGATCACCACCCAACTGCTGGCCGACAGCAAGGTCCCCAGCTCGCAGATCAAGGTCATAACCGAGAACGGCATCGTCTATCTGCTGGGCCTGGTTACTCGCCAGGAAGCCCAGCTGGCCACCAGCATCGTGCAGAGTGTTTCCGGCGTGCAGAAGATCGTCCGACTCTTCGAATACACCAACTGACCTTGCGGCAAACATGAAAAAGGCGATCCGAAGATCGCCTTTTTTTGTTACTTGACCACTTTCAGACTGGGCCGACCGCTGGGGCGCGAGGGCTCACCTCCCACACCCGGAGGCTCGCCGCCGGACGGACCGTCACCCTCCGGTTCAGGATCATCTCCTGGCAATGGCGGCTCCAGGTCGAAGACCATGCCCTGGCCATTTTCCCGCGCATAGATGGCCATGACCGCAGCGGAAGGAACATAGAGGCTGTGGGCAACACCACCGAAGCGCCCTTCAAAGCTCACTGCATCGTTATCCATGTGCAGATGGCGCACTGCGCTCGGCGAGACGTTGAGCACGATCTGTCCATCATTGGCGTAGCCCGACGGCACGATTACGCCTGGGTGCTCGGCATTGACCAGCAAATGGGGCGTGCAATCGTTGTCGACGATCCATTCGTAGAGGGCACGGACGAGGTAGGGGCGACTGGAATTCATCTTGGTCTCCTCAGCGCATTTCGCGCTCGGCGGCGGACAGGCTGGCCTGGAAGGAGTCACGGGCAAACGCGCGCTCCATGTAGTCAAGGAGAGGCTTGGCCGGCCGCGGCAACTCGATGCCCATCAGGGGAAGGCGCCAGAGAATCGGCAGCAGGCAGCAATCCACCAGGCTGAAATCTTCGCTTAGAAAATACGGCTTGTCCGCAAACAGTGGCGAAACACCAGTCAGACTCTCACGCAGTTCCTTGCGCGCAACAGCCTTGTCGGCGTCTTTGTTACGCGGATCAAGGATGCGATCTACCAGCGAACACCAATCGCGCTGCACTCGATGAATGAGCAGACGGGTGTTGGCACGCGCTACGGGATAGACCGGCAGCAGAGGAGGATGCGGATAACGCTCCTCCAGGTACTCCATCACGACAGTGGACTCATAAAGTGCCAGGTCACGATCGACCAAGGTCGGAACGCTGCCGTACGGATTGACCTCAGCCAGCTTGGGCGGGCAGCGGCCTGGCTCGACATTGATGATCTCGGCGGCGACGCCCTTCTCAGCGAGCACGATACGCACGCGATGGGAGTAGTGGTCGGCGGGGTCGGAGTAACAGGCCAGCCTGTTGGTGACGGCCATTGCGTCCTCCTCACATTGGAAAATTTCAGGGGCAGAAAAAGCGCGCGCCCAATAAGGGCGCGCGCTTCTTGCAACGGTGCAGCAGTGTATCAGTGCACGTCCTTCCAGTACTCGCGCTTGAGCAGGTAGGCGAACACGAAGAAGAACGCCAGGTACAGCAGCACGTAGGTACCGATGCGCTGGCTTTCCAGCTTGACCGGGTTGGCGGAGTAGGCGAGGAAGGTAACCAGATTCTGGACCTTCTCGTCGAACTCAGCCTCGGTCAGTTTGCCGGTCTTCGGCATTACGGTCAGCTGATCACAGGCTTCGTGGGTCAGCGGAGCGCCGGTCAGCGGATCGAACTGCTTATTGCCGCCCTCAACCACTTGAACCTGCTTGCAACCAATGACCTGACGGCCCTGCAGGCCGACCAGGACGTTCGGCATGCCGACGTTCGGGAAGACCTTGTTGTTCACGCCCCACGGACGCGCAGGATCCTCATAGAAGGAACGCAGGTAGCTGTACAGCCAGTCAGTGCCGCGTACGCGTGCAACCAAGGTCAGGTCAGGCGGAGCAGCACCGAACCAGGTCTTGGCGTCTTGCGGCTGCATACCAATCTTCATGTGGTCGCCAATCTTGGCGCCAGTGAGGACCAGGTTCTGCAGCATGAGGTCTTCCGGAATGCCCAGATCCTTGCCCACGCGCTCATAGCGCTGGAACTTGGCGCTGTGACAGCCCATGCAGTAGTTCGCGAAAGTACGCGCGCCGTCCTGCATTGCAGCCTTGTCGGTCAGGTCGATGTCGACCTTGTCCAGATGCACGTCATGGCCACCGGCGGCGAAAGACAGAGCCGGCAGCGCAGCGAAAACAAATGCAGCAAATAGCTTTTTCATCAGCCTGTCACCCTTTCCGGTACCGGTTTGGTTTTTTCCATCCTTGTGTAGAACGGCATCAGGATGAAGTACGCGAAGTACAGGATGGTGCACACCTGCGACAGCAGAGTACGGCCCGGAGTCGGCGCCAGAACGCCCAGCACGCCGAGGATGATGAAGGAGATACAGAACACCAGCAGCCAGATCTTGCTCAGCCAGCCTTTGTAACGCATGGACTTCACCGGGCTGCGATCCAGCCACGGCAGAACGAACAGCACGGCGATCGCAGCACCCATGGCGATAACTCCGAGAAGCTTGTCCGGTACCGCACGCAGAATCGCGTAGAACGGAGTGAAGTACCAAACCGGTGCAATGTGCTCAGGAGTCTTGAACGGGTTGGCCTGTTCGAAGTTCGGCTTCTCGAGGAAGTAACCCCCCATCTCCGGGAAGAAGAACACCACGAAGCAGAACACGAAGAGGAACACCACCACGCCGACGATATCTTTCACCGAGTAGTAGGGGTGGAACGCAATGCCGTCCAGCGGAATGCCGTTCTCGTCCTTCTTCTTCTTGATATCCACGCCGTCCGGGTTGTTCGAACCCACTTCGTGCAGCGCCAGGATGTGCAGCACGACCAGGCCGAGCAAGACGATCGGCAGAGCGATCACGTGCAGGGCGAAGAAGCGATTCAGGGTGATGCCCGAAATCAGGTAGTCACCACGAATCCACTGGGTCAGGTCGTCGCCCACGACAGGGATGGCACCGAACAGCGAGATGATCACCTGAGCACCCCAATAGGACATCTGGCCCCAGGGCAGCAGGTAGCCCATGAAGGCCTCGGCCATCAGGGCGAGGTAGATCAGCATGCCGAAGATCCACACCAGCTCACGCGGCTTCTGGTAGGAGCCGTAGAGCAGACCGCGGAACATGTGCAGGTAGACAACGATGAAGAACGCCGATGCACCCGTGGAGTGCAGGTATCGGATGATCCAGCCGTACTCCACGTCGCGCATGATGTACTCAACGGACGCAAAGGCTTCTTCGGCGGACGGAGTGAAGCTCATGGTCAGCCAGATACCGGTGAGGATCTGGTTTACCAGTACCAGCAGTGCCAGCGAACCGAAGAAATAGAAGAAGTTGAAGTTCTTCGGGGCGTAGTACTTGCTCAGATGGTCTTCCCACATCTTGGTCGCGGGGAAGCGCGCATCGACCCATTCCATGAATTTGCTCATCAGGCCTTCTCCTGGTCCACACCGACGACGATGACGTCATCCGACTCGTACGAGTACGGCGGCACCGGCAGGTTCAGAGGCGCGGGCTGCGCCTTGTAGACACGACCGGCGAGATCGTAACGGGAGCCGTGGCAGGGACAGAAGTAGCCGCCTACCCACTCAGCACCCAGGTCAGCCGGGGCAACTTCCGGACGGAAGGACGGCGAGCAGCCAAGGTGGGTGCAGATGCCGACCAGTACCAGGATTTCCGGCTTGATCGAACGGTTTACCGGATCCACATAGGTCGGCTGAACCGACGCTTTGGATTCTGGGTCTGCTATGCGGTCGTGGATCTTTGGCAGGTTCGCCAGGATCTCTTCAGTACGACGCACGATGAACACCGGCTGACCGCGCCATTCGGCAATGATCTGCTGGCCTGCCTCGACCTTGCTTATATTCACCTTGACCGGTGCACCCGCGGCCTTGGCCTTGGCACTGGGCAGCCATGACCCCACGAACGGGACCGCAGCCCCCACCGCTCCCGCCGCACCAACCACGGACGTGGCCGCTACGAGGAAGCGACGCCGGCCTGCATTCACGCCGTCATTGCTCATTCAGTCGTCTCCCATCAGCTTTTGTGGCCTGTTGTTCAGGCCTCTACTAAGTAAAAAATCGAGCCGCGCAAAAAATTCGCCAAATGGTAAAGAAAACCCCCTTTCCTGACAAGGTAATAGCCGGATACAAATAGCCCGAAAGCCTTGATTGGCGGGGGATCCGCATGTGCGACAAGCTGTCGCACGGACAAATTCTTCACGCATAAAAAAACGCCCAGTTCCGAAGAAACTGGGCGCTTTTCGCAAGCGTCGAATTAACGCTTGGAGTACTGCGGACGCTTACGTGCTTTGCGCAGACCGACTTTCTTACGCTCAACTTCGCGAGCATCGCGAGTCACGTAGCCGGCCTTACGCAGCGGGCTGCGCAGGGTCTCGTCGTATTCGATCAGGGCGCGAGTAATGCCGTGGCGGATAGCACCGGCCTGACCGCTTACACCACCGCCAACGACGGTGACATAGATATCGAATTTCTCAACAGTCTCGGTCAGCTCCAGCGGCTGACGCACGACCATGCGAGCGGTTTCGCGGCCGAAGAAAGTATCCAGGCTGCGGTTGTTGATGGAGATCTTGCCAGTACCCGGACGCAGGAAGACGCGTGCGGTAGCAGTCTTACGACGGCCGGTGCCGTAATTTTGAGTCGCCGACATAATGAACTTATCCCGTTAAATCTTCAGTTCTTGGGGCTGCTGAGCGGTGTGCGGGTGAACAGCACCCTTGTACACCTTCAGCTTGCGATACATGTCGCGGCCCAGCGGGTTTTTCGGCAGCATGCCTTTGACCGCGGTCTCGATCACGCGCTCGGGGGCCTTGGCAATCAGCTTCTCGAAGTTGATTTCCTTGATGCCACCCGGGAAGCCGGAGTGCGAGTAGTACATCTTGTCGGTGGTCTTGGCACCGGTAACACGAACCTGCTCAGCATTGATCACGACGATGTAGTCGCCGGTATCAACGTGAGGGGTGTATTCGGGCTTGTGCTTGCCACGCAGACGGCTGGCAATTTCGGTGGCCAGACGACCCAGGGTCTGACCTGCAGCGTCGACGACGTACCAGTCGCGCTTAACAGTTTCCGGTTTTGCAGTAAAAGTCTTCATTCGCTATAGCCTCAGGGGCCGCCCTGAAAATTAGACGGCGGATCTTACTGAATAGTGCTCGCCCTGACAAGGTCAGAGACAGCCGGAAACAGACGCTATCGGGGGCTCGGGTCAGCGCGTCCGCTACGGCAAGGGTTGTTCGGCAGGCTAGGCATCCCCGCCTTCCTTCTTCGCAGGCTAGGCATCCCCGCAAAGAAAGCCGCGGAATTATGCCGATTGCAGGAAAAAATTCAACCTGATTTCATGCATCCTTTACAAAAACGCAGGAGGCAGCGATGGAATACCGCCAACTTGGCCGCACTGATCTCAAAGTCAGCAGCCTTTGCCTGGGCACCATGACCTGGGGCGAGCAGAACACCGAGTCAGAAGCCTTCGCCCAGATCGAGCGCGCCAAAGGCTACGGCATTAATTTCATGGACACGGCGGAGATGTACCCGGTACCGCCTCGCGCGGAAACCTATAGCGCCACCGAAACCATCATCGGCAACTGGTTCGCCAAGCATCGTGACCGCGCAGACTGGGTCCTGGCGAGCAAAGTGGCTGGCCCGGGAAATGGCATCAGTCATATTCGCGGCGGCAACCTCAAGCACAACCGAGAGCACATCACCGCCGCCCTGGATGCCAGCCTCAAACGCCTGCAGACCGATTGGATCGACCTCTACCAACTGCACTGGCCTGAGCGCAGCACCAACTTCTTCGGCCAGCTCGGCTACCAACACAAGGACGAAGCGTTCACCCCCCTTCAGGAAACCCTCGAGGTGCTCGGCGAACAGGTCAAGGCGGGCAAGATCCGCCACATCGGCCTGTCCAACGAAACGCCCTGGGGCACCATGAAGTTCCTCCAGCTCGCCGATCAGCTCGGCCTGCCACGCGTCGCTTCCATCCAGAACCCCTACAACCTGCTCAACCGCAGCTTCGAAGTGGGCCTGGCGGAAGTGGCGATGCGCGAGCAATGCGGCCTCCTCGCCTATTCCCCCATGGCATTCGGCATGCTTTCCGGCAAGTACGAGAACGGTGCTCGCCCTGCGAACGCCCGGATAACCCTGTTCAGTCGCTTCACCCGCTACACCAACCCGCAGTCTCAGGCAGCCTGCTCGCGTTACGTGCAACTCGCTAGGGAACACGGTCTGGATCCAGCGCAGATGGCGCTTGCCTTTGTCACTGCCCAACCTTTCGTGACCAGCAACATCATTGGCGCCACTTCCCTTGAGCAATTGGCGACAAACCTGCGCAGTACCGAGCTGAGACTTTCCGAAGGCGTTCTGGAAGGCATTGCCGCCATCCACAAGGACCAACCGAACCCGGCTCCCTGAGAACAAGAAAGCCCGGCAATCGCCGGGCTTCTTGCTTTTGCAGAGGTAGGTCAAACCAGGGAACGGGCGATGATCTCCTTCATGATCTCGTTGGTACCGGCATAAATCCGCTGCACCCGCGCATCCGCCCAGGCCCGAGCTACCGCGTACTCCCACATGAAACCGTATCCACCGTGCAGCTGCACGCATTCGTCCAGCACCTTGCACTGGAGGTCAGTACCCCAGTACTTGAGCATCGCCGCCGTCGGCACATCCAGCTTGCCTTGCAGGTGCAGCTCCAGGCAGCGATCAACGAAAACGCGGCCGATCTGGATCTCCGTTGCCATCTCCGCCAGCTTGAAACGGGTGTTCTGGAACTCGGCGACAGATTTACCGAACGCCTTGCGCTCACGTGTGTAGTCCAGGGTCCAGTTAAGCGCCGCTTCGGCCGACGCCAGGGCACCGATGCCGACGGTCAGGCGCTCCTGAGGAAGCTCCTGCATCAGATAGGCGAATCCCATGCCGGCCTGTCCTAGCAGGTTTTCCTTTGGAACCCGAACATCCTGGAAGAACAGCTCGGATGTGTCCTGAGCCTTCATGCCGACCTTTTCCAGCCGCTTGCCCTTGGCAAAGCCGGGGGTTCCCGCCTCGACCAGGAATAGGCTGGTGCCTTTCGCCCCCGCCTTCGGGTCGGTCTTGGCGACCACGATCACCAGATCAGCGAGGAAGCCGTTGGTAATGAATGTCTTGGAGCCGTTGATGACGTAATCGTCGCCGTCCAGTACCGCAGTGGTTTTCACGCCCTGGAGGTCAGAACCGGCACCGGGCTCAGTCATGGCAATGGCCGTCACCAGCTCACCACTGACCAGTCTGGGTAGATACTTCAGTTTCTGCGCCTCGGAACCGTAATGAAGGATGTACGGTGCAACGATGTCGGAATGCAGGGAGAAGCCGATACCAGTCAGACCCAGGCGGCCGATCTCTTCGATCACCACCGCACTGTAGAGAAAGTCGGCGCCCATCCCGCCGTACTCTTCCGGGATATGCGAGCAAAGCATTCCGGCCTCACCCGCCTTGTTCCATAGGGTGCGATCGATGTGGCCGTCCTTTTCCCACTGGTGGTGGTAAGGCACTGCCTCCTGCTCGAGGAACTTGCGCACACTGTCGCGGAATAGTTCGTGATCGGAGCTGAACAGGGTTCTTGGGATCATGGCATCACCTTGGAATGACACTGCGTGTCGTATGGGGTCAGAGGCAACCGACTCTAGGCCAGTCCCCTCCCCCGCCACACTGGACACTTAGGACAAAAAATAAGACGATCCAGCCGCAGAATGACCGCTTTCCCCTAATAAGAACAACACCATGAGTATTACGCAGTCCCCCAACCTTCGACAGGTCAGCATCCTGGCCATCGATGGCGTCTTCGCCTCCACCCTCATGCAGGCCAAGGACTTCTTCCACATGGCCAGCTTGCGCTTCGGCAAGCTCCAGGGTAAAGGCCTCACACCTGCTTTCCGGACCCGCCTGGTCAGCCCTGATGGCCTGCCAGTCGACAGCTTCAGCGACGTGAAAGTCCCAGTCGACGGGCCGCTGGACGACGCAGAGATCATCATCATCCCTGCCTTCTGGGGCGACTTCGATGCCCTGCTATCTCGTTATCCGCAAGTCTGCGAATGGCTGCGCGCGCGTCACGCCGCCGGCAGCGCCATCTGTGGCGAGGCCACCGGTGTGTTCTGGATGGCCCAAGCGGGGCTTCTGGATGGAAAGGAAGCCACTACTTACTGGCGCTTCTTTGGTGAGTTCGCCGAACGCTTCCCCAGGGTATTGCTGAACCAGGACAAGCATCTTTCCGACGCCGACAACCTCTACTGCGCCGGCGGCGTCACCTCGGCCTGCGATCTCTATATCTACCTGATCGAACGCTTCTGTGGCGCCGGCATCGCTCAGGCGGTGGCCCGTGACATTCTCTATGAAGTCCAACGCAGCTATACCCCGGGCCGCATCGGCTTCGGCGGACAGAAGCTGCACCACGACATGACCATCCTGCAGATCCAGCAATGGCTGGAAGACCACTTCGCCGACAAATTCCGCTTCGAGGACGTGGCCCGCGACCACGGTATGAGCATTCGCAACTTCATGCGGCGCTTCCAGGCAGCCACTGGCGACAAGCCCCTGCATTACCTTCAAAGGTTACGCATCGAAACAGCAAAGGGGCTTCTTTCGGGTACGCGCAAGAGCATCAAGACCATCAGTTACGAGGTGGGCTACGACGACGCCAGCTTCTTCGCCCGCCTGTTCCGCCAGCACACCCAGCTCTCTCCGAACCAATACCGGCACCAGTACCAGCAGAAAGGTGAGTGAAGCGGAGTTCGCTCACGCTCAGCTCATGCACCTGCCGCTGCAGCAGTCCCGCTGGCGCTAGCCAGCGATTCCGCCGCCTCCTGGCACTGCCATCCCAAGGATGGGTTGGCCCCATGCCTCATCGCCCTATGATCGGCCCATGCCCGAACGGGTTGCCCAGACCCCGCGCCTGTCATCGCGCGGGAGGAAAACAACAAGAAAAGGTCCATCGCCATGCGCCGCTACCTGCTTGCACTGCTGGCCGCCTGCAGCCTCACCGCTGTGGCGGATGAAAACTGGAAACCCTTCCCCTACGACAAGGCCGCCTATGACTACTCCGGCGACAAGCTGCGCGAAGCCTGGCCGCGCCTGACTCGCGGATTCGGTCCCAACTACCCCTATCCGGATGCCGACTGGGTCGTGACCATGGCCAGCCAGTACCCCAAGGCCCTCGAACTGACCGTGACTGGAAATACCGGCTTCACCGGCAAGCCCGAGGAAGCCGAAGCCTACGCAGCGAAGCTCCAGGATGTCTGGCGCCTGATGTTCCGTGGTGACTTTGCCCAGGCCAAGAAGCAGGGACTCGCCCTGGGTGTTGGTGGCCAGGTGCCGGCAATGTTCGCCCAGGTGGTCTACGCCATGTTTCTCGTACCGGACCAGGAGGAGAAGCATCGCCTGCTGGAGGAAGTGATCCGCTACACCGATGAAGCCGGCGACCTGGTCAAGGCCGATGTGGTCGCACAGTTCGGTCGCGCCTATGCCAAGGCCCGGTTGGGCGAAGAGCTGCCGGTACCGGTGGTGCTCAAGCGCGGGTATACCAGCCAAATCCCCGATGAACTGGATGCCCTGTTGAAGACGCAGCCTGGGCAACCCTTCGCCCTGGCCCTCTACGGTGGCTACGAAGCCGGTGTCATTCGCAAGGTGGGCAAGCTGGTGGGCAAGATGACCTACGGAGTCAGCTCGGACAAGATGGAGCAGTACTTCGCCCGCTCCTTCAAGGCCATCGACGATTTGCCCATAGGCCACTACGAATACGCCAACGCCCTGGAGTACGTATACGGCGAGGACGAGGAAGCCAGGGTCCTGGAGCACCTGAAAAAGGCGGTGGCGATCAAGCCGATCAACGCCATGGAAGCCCTGGAAGTGGCTCATGCACAGAGGTTGCTGAAACAGCAGGAACAGAAGCTGGCGCAGAACTGACACACCAGCGGAAATGAAAAAGGCTGCCTTCAGGCAGCCTTTTTTCGTACGCATCTCAGGGTTTGTGAGGCCGCGAAAGGAACTCGTGCGATTGCATCTCCAGCAGCCGGCTCAACGTACGCTGGAACTCGAAATTCAATCGGCCACCGGAATAGAGATCCTTCAGCTCCACCTCGGCGGAAATGATCAGTTTCACGTTGCGATCGTAGAACTCGTCCACCAGGTTGATGAAGCGGCGCGCCATGTCGTCCTTGGCCACGCCCATCTGCTCGACGTTGGCGAGGATCACCGCGTGGAAGATCTTGCCAAGCTCGATGTAGTCGTTCTGGCTGCGCGGACCGTCGCAGAGTTCGCGGAACTCGAACCAGGCAACGTCTTCGCAGACGCGGACGGCTCGGATCTCGCGGTTTTCGATCATCAGGGCTTCGTTTTCCTGCGCCATGGTGCAGTCCGGCAAGAGGCTCTTGAAGCTGCGACTCAGGCTGGCTTCGGCTTCAGCGTCCAGCGGGAAGTGGAACAGCTCGGCCTGCTCCAAGGCGCGCAGGCGGTAGTCCACGCCGCTGTCGACGTTGACGATGTCGGTGTGCTCCTTGAGCAGAGCAATCGCCGGCAGGAAGCGCGCACGCTGCAGGCCATCCTTGTAGAGGCCGTCGGGAACGATGTTGGAAGTCGCCACCAGACTGACACCATTCTTGAACAGCTCCTCGAGGAGCGTGGCCAGTATCATGGCGTCGGTAATATCGGAGACGAAGAATTCGTCGAAGCAGATTACCCGGGCCTCGTCGGCAAATCGCTTGCCGATGATGGTCAGCGGGTTCTTCTCGCCCTTGAGGGTTTTCATCTCCTCGTGGACGCGCTTCATGAAGCGGTGGAAGTGGGTACGCATCTTCTGCTTGAACGGCAGTGCCTCGTAGAAGGTATCCACCAGGTAGGTCTTGCCGCGACCCACGCCACCCCAGAAGTACAGGCCCTTCACCGGACCTTGGCGCTTCTTGCCGAACAGACTGCCCAGCAATCCGGGCTTGCTGCGTTCATCGGCGATCAGGTCGTCATACAGCCGCTGCAAATGGCGAACGGCGGTTTCCTGCGCGGCATCGTGGAAAAAATCCGGCCGCTTGAGATCGGACTGGTAGCGCTCGAGGGGGGTCATGATCGATAGCAAGGCAACGAAAAACGGGGCAGGTACTTTAGAGCCTGCCCCGTCGATTGGCAATTGGCCGGCTGAACCGGCCGCTGGAAAGACAGTTATTCCTGGGGGGCGAGAGCCGAGTAGAGGCGCTGGATCGCCGCATCTCGGGCCGCAGCATCGGCGAACGCCGGGCTGGAGGCCACTTGCTCATCGTCCAGCCAGATGCCGAACGCGTCTTCTTCCACACGCAGATCCAGCTCATCGCCCGACTGCAGGCGCTTGCTGGCCTGGCCAGCTGCTTTGCCGTCGGCAAAAGATCGCGAGAGCAGCAACTGCTCGCCATCGGCGTCCAGCAGGCGGAAGCGGAAGCTGCCATCTTCATCGCGGAAGCTGACGAAACGGGCGCTCTTGGCGGCCTTCTTCTTGGTGTCGCCGCCGGCCTGCACGTTGGTGCGGAAGGAACGCAGGCCGACCGCCTCACGCAGCTCGTTGAGGAAAGGCGTAGCGATCTTGCGAGCCTTGGCGGCGCCAGCTAGGAGAATGTCTTCCAGATCGGATGGACGCTCGATCAGTGCGTGATAGCGCTCGCGAGCCTCACCCAGTTCGTTGTCCAGCAATTGGAACAGGCGCTGCTTGGCTTCACCCCAAGCGAGGCCCGCCAGCAGGTCGGCGCGGAACTCGGCCAGCTGCACTGGAGTGGCGAAGGCCTGGTAGAGGGTGAACAGGTGGGCGTTGTCCGGATCCTTCGGTTCACCCGGCGCGCGGGAGTCGGTGACGATACGGGCAATGGCGTCCTTCAGTTGCTTGGCACTGCCGAACAGCGGAATGGTGTTGTCGTAACTCTTCGACATCTTGCGGCCATCGAGACCGGGCAGGGTCGCCACTTCTTCCTCGATCACCGCCTCGGGCAGGGTGAAGAACTCACGGCCAGCGCCGAACAGGTGGTTGAAGCGCTGACCGATGTCGCGGGCCATCTCCACGTGCTGGATCTGGTCGCGCCCTACCGGCACCTTGTGCGCGTTGAACATCAGGATGTCCGCAGCCATCAGCACCGGGTAGCTGTACAGGCCCATGGTGACACCTGCGTCCGGGTCTTCACCGTTCTCCAGGTTCTTGTCCACGGAAGCCTTGTAGGCGTGCGCGCGGTTCAACAGCCCCTTGGCACTGACGCAGGTAAGCAGCCAGGTGAGTTCGGGAATTTCGGGAATGTCGGACTGGCGATAGAAGGTCGCCTTGTCGGTATCCAGGCCACAGGCCAGCCAGGTGGCGGCGATTTCAAGCCGCGAGCGCTGGATACGGGCCGGGTCGTCGCACTTGATCAGTGCGTGGTAGTCGGCCAGGAAGTAGAAGGAGTCGACGTCGCTGGCGCGGCTGGCGACGATGGCCGGGCGGATTGCGCCCGCGTAGTTGCCCAGGTGCGGCGTGCCGGTGGTGGTAATGCCGGTAAGGATTCGAGTGCTCATGGAGTTCGCTTGTCGGACTACGTTCAGAATCAGAGACGCGGCAGGACCAGGTCCTTGAGATCGGTCAGCTTGCCGTGGAAGAAGTGCCCGCATTCTGCCACTTTCAGCAGCTCATGGGGACGCGCAAGGCCGGCGGACCAGTCGTAGACCGCCTGGGGTGGGACGACCTCGTCGGCGTCCGGCTGGATGACGGCCAGTTCACCCCTCTCGGGCAACGGGTTGTCCGCAGTCAGGCGCATTACGGCCGGAGCCACCATGAACAGACGCGGAACCGTGATGCCCTGACGTTCCAGACGACCAGCCAGACTGGCCGCAACGAAGCCCCCGAAGGAGAAGCCGAACAGGGTCAGCGTCAGCTCCGGACGTTGCGCACGGAACCAGTGGGCCGCAGCTTCGGCATCGTCCACTTCGCCTGTTCCCATGTCATGACTGCCAGCGCTGGCACCCACGCCACGATAGTTGAATCGCAAGGTGCTGTAGCCTGCGTCACGGGCAGTGCGCTGCAGGGTAGAAACCACTTTGTTGAGCATGGTGCCGCCTTGCACCGGGTTGGGATGACAGATCAGCGCCAGGCCCTTGGCCTCAGGCAAATCAAGATGCAGCGCCTCGAGTTGACCGCATGGGCCATCGAGCAGAAGAGGGTTTTCGCGGATCAACAAGGGAAACTCCGTGACCTCGTGACGGGTCGACTCGTCTTGGATTAGCACAACAGGGCTTGTGTCGCGGTATACAGCGCGGATTCGAGCCGTTAACGTAAAGCAAAGCCGTTTATAGAGGAAGGACTCGTGGAACAGTCGCTCACCGTCTGGTTGTTACCAGCCTTCGCCCTGCTCGCCGGTATCGGCATCGGTTTCCTGATCGCCCGTCTGGTGCCAAATGCGGCTCCAAGCCGGACGCAGCGTCAGCTGGATGATCTGCAGGAACGCTTCGATACCTATCAGAGCGAGGTGGTCACTCACTTCAACACCACCGCCAGCCTGGTGAAAAAGCTTACCCAGAGCTACCAGGAAGTACAGGAGCATCTGTCCGAAGGCGCCAGCCGCCTGGCTCTGGACGAACTGACCCGCCAGCGTCTGCTGGCTGCGCTGCACGCTGACGAGGCTGCCAGCCCACGCGAGCGCCTGACCCCGCCCAAGAGTAACGAAGCACCGAAAGACTATGCACCCAAGGCACCGGACGCCCCCGGCACCCTGGACGAGACTTTCGGCCTTAAAGGCAAGTACTGATTTCCAGCAGGCTGGCCCAACGGCCGGTCTAATCGGAAGGCAATAAAAAGCCCCGCATTTGCGGGGCTTTTTATTGGGCTAGGCGTTAGATCGCACCGCGTTCGCGGAGCACCTCAAGCACCAGCTTCACACCTTCTTCCACATTGACGGACTGAGTATCGATCACCAGATCGGCATTCAGAGGAACATCGTAGGGGAAGGACTCACCCGGGATATTGTCCTGGCCAGCAGCGTAGAGGCCTTGTGGATCACGCTCGCGGCATGCCAGTGGCGATGCCTGCACGTAGACGGTGATCAGGCGGTCGGCACCGATCAGCGCCTTGGCCTGCTCGCGCCCTTCGGCATCCGGCGCCACGAAAGCAGCCAGGGTAACCAGGCCGGCTTCGTTGAACTGACGCGCGACGTGAGCGGCTCGACGCCAGTTCTCAGTGCGCCCAGCTCGATCTTGCGGCAGTCCCTTGTTCAGGTCGTGGCGCAGGTTCTGACCATCAAGCACGTAGACGGCACGCCCCATGTCGAACAGCTTGCGTTCCACGGCATAGGCCAGTGTGCTCTTGCCAGCGCCGGACAGGCCACTGAACAGCACGGTTGCCGGTTGCTGGCCGAACCGAGCGGACCGCTCTTCGCGAGAAACGTGGGCCAGCTTGCCATGGTGGCCAACGACGTTACGGCCCGCCTGCGGGTCGGCAATGATCATGCCGGCGCCGACGGTGCCATTGGTCAGGCGGTCGATAACGATGAAAGCACCAGTCGTGCGGTTCTGCTCGTAGCCATCGAGAGCAACGGAGGCATCCAGGCTGACCTTGACCTTGGCGATCTCGTTCAACTGCAGGCTGCTGGCTGGGGCTTCTTCAAGGGTATTGACGTCCACCTTGTGCACGATGCTCGGGATGGAGCCCGGCACATAGCTGGTTGCGCGCTTGATGTCGTATTTCTTGCCCGGAAGCATGGGCTCCTCGGCCATCCATACCAGCATGGCGTCGAAGCTGTCGGTCACCACGGGACGGTTGTCGGCATGTACCAGCATGTCGCCGCGGGAGACGTCGA
The DNA here is from genome assembly GCF_036328175.1 of Pseudomonas sp. JS3066. Taxonomy (NCBI): domain Bacteria; kingdom Pseudomonadati; phylum Pseudomonadota; class Gammaproteobacteria; order Pseudomonadales; family Pseudomonadaceae; genus Pseudomonas; species Pseudomonas sp. JS3066. The sequence goes on along the minus strand of NZ_CP143312.1, from coordinate 575,229 downwards.
TCTCGTCTTCCAGGGTCAGGGTAACCGCCTGGCCGGGACCTGCCTGCTCCAGTTCACCTTCGTAGGTGACGATGGACTTGACCCGGCTACCCTTGCCGGACGGCAGGGCTACCACGTCGTCCCCCTTGCGCACGATGCCGCTGGCGAGGGTGCCGGCGAAGCCGCGGAAGTTCAGGTTCGGACGGTTCACGTACTGCACCGGGAAGCGCATATCGGAGACGTTTCGGTCGCCGGCGATTTCCACGGTTTCAAGGATTTCCATCAGCGACTGCCCGGTGTACCAGGGCGAGCGCTCGCTCTTGTTCACCACGTTGTCGCCCTTCAGCGCCGACATCGGCACGAAGTGGATCGAAGTGGGGTTGAGCTTGATGCGTTCGGCAAACTGCAGGTAGTCGGCCTTGATGCTCTCGAACACACCCTGGTCGAAGTCTTTCAGGTCCATCTTGTTGATGGCGACGACGATGTGCTTGATACCCAGCAAGGACGCGATGTAGCTGTGCCGGCGGGTCTGGGTCTGCACGCCGTAGCGGGCATCAACCAGGATGATGGCCAGGTCGCAGGTGGACGCGCCAGTGGCCATGTTACGGGTGTACTGCTCATGGCCGGGCGTGTCGGCGATGATGAACTTGCGCTTGGCGGTGCTGAAATAGCGGTACGCCACGTCGATGGTGATGCCCTGTTCGCGCTCGGCCTGCAGGCCGTCGACCAGCAGTGCCAGGTCGACATCGTCACCGGTGGTGCCGACTTTTTTGGAGTCGCGGGTAATGGCTTCCAGATGGTCTTCGTAGATCATCTTGGAGTCGTGCAGCAGACGCCCAATCAGGGTGCTCTTGCCGTCGTCGACGTTGCCGCAAGTTAGGAAGCGCAGCAGTTCCTTGCGTTCGTGCTGGGCCAGGTAAGCGAGGATGTCCTCGCTGATCAGATCGGATTGGTGGCTCATGGTGCGGAATCCTTAGAAATAGCCCTGACGTTTCTTCTCTTCCATCGAGCCGGCGGCGTCGTGGTCGATGACCCGCCCCTGGCGTTCGGAAGTACGGGTCAGGAGCATTTCCTGGATGATTTCCGGCAGAGTCGTAGCAGTGGATTCCACCGCACCGGTGAGCGGGTAGCAGCCCAAGGTGCGGAAACGCACCATACGCTTCTCGATGCGTGCTTTCTCTTCGTCGGAGAGATGCTCGAGGATGCGCTCGTCGTCGATCATGATCAGCGTACCGTTCTTCTCGATGACTTCACGCTCGGCGGCGAAGTACAGCGGGACGATCGGGATCTGTTCCAGATAGATGTACTGCCAGATGTCCAGCTCGGTCCAGTTGGACAGCGGGAAGACGCGGATCGACTCGCCCTTCTTCACCTTGCCGTTGTAGACGTTCCACAGTTCCGGGCGCTGGTTCTTCGGGTCCCAGCGATGCTTGCTGTCGCGGAAGGAGTACACACGCTCCTTGGCGCGGGACTTCTCCTCGTCGCGACGGGCGCCGCCGAAGGCCGCATCGAAGCCGTACTTGTCGAGTGCCTGCTTGAGGCCCTCGGTCTTCATCACGTCAGTGTGCTTCGCGCTGCCATGGGTGAAGGGGTTGATGCCCTGGGCGACGCCTTCCGGGTTCACATGAGTGATCAGGTCCAGGCCCATTTCGGCGACCATCTTGTCGCGAAACTGGTACATCTCCTGGAACTTCCAGCGAGTGTCGACATGCATGACCGGGAACGGCAGCTTGCCAGGGAAGAACGCCTTGCGCGCCAGGTGCAGCATGACGGCGGAGTCTTTACCGATGGAGTAGAGCATCACCGGGTTGTCGAATTCGGCGGCCACTTCACGAATGATGTGGATGCTCTCCGCCTCCAGCTGTTTCAGGTGCGTCAGTTTATCGAGCATGGCTACTCACGAAGGTCTTTCTGATACGACGGCCGGCGGGCCGTGGACGAGCGGGCACTCTATCACAGCAGAAGACTCTAACTGGAGGACGGCTTATACCAAAAAAATATACTTATATAGCCGTACGAATTCAGTGACATAGACGTTGCCAGGACCATTTCACCTGAGCCACGACGCAGCCTCGGAGGGTGCAGCAGCTCGGCGGCTCGCACCTTCCTCGGACTTCTGCCAAGAGGGTACGACAGGGCCGGCAGGGCAAACTCAACTCGCGACTTGTGCCTGCGCAGCGGCGCGATAGCATAGCCGGCACATTTTCCTGTCCGGAAGACTTTCTATGCGCCGCGTCGCTTTCGCCCTGCCTTTGCTCGTCCTGATCTCCGCGTGCAGCAGCAAACCAACTTCCGTCCCAAAGCCGGTCCAGAAGCCAAAGCAACCGACGCTCATAACTCCCAGTGCCCATCCGACATTCGGTTCGGTGCAACCGATCACGCCGCTGCGCGGCGACTTCGCGGGCAACGTCGGTGCCCGGCGCTTCATCGATCGCATGGTCAGCCAGCACGACTTCAATCGCCAGCACCTGCAAGACCTGTTCTCCCAAACCCGCGAACTTGATTGGGTGATCCGCCTGATGGACCGCCAGGCGCCCACCTACACACCGCCCAGTGGCCCCAACGGCGCCTGGCTACGCTACCGAAAGAAATTCATCACACCGGGCAACGTGCGCAACGGCGTGTTGTTCTGGGACCAGCACGAAGCTGATCTGCAGCGCGCCTTCCATACGTACGGCGTACCGCCGGAAATCATTGTCGGCATCATCGGTGTGGAGACCCGTTGGGGACGCGTAATGGGCAAGACTCGGATCATCGACGCGCTGGCCACCCTTTCCTTCTCTTACCCTCGCCGCGCCGAGTTCTTCAGTGGCGAACTTGAGCAGTTTCTTCTGCAGGCGCGCAAGGAAGGTGACGACCCACTGTCGCTGCGCGGCTCCTATGCCGGCGCGATGGGCTATGGACAGTTCATGCCGACGTCCTTCACCAAATATGCCGTGGACTTCGATGGCAACGGACAACGAGACTTGTGGAACCCCCGCGATGCTATCGGCAGCGTGGCCAACTACTTCAAGCAGCATGGCTGGATCACCGGCGACGCCGTCGCCGTGCGCGCCATCGGCCAGGCGCGCTCGCTGGAAGACGGCTTCAAGACCCAATATCCGGTCAGTGTCCTGACTGCAGCCGGGCTCCGGCCGCAAAGTTCGCTGGGCAATCACCAAAGCGCCAGCCTGCTGCGCCTGGACATGGGCAACACCTACCAGTACTGGTATGGCCTACCAAACTTCTACGTGATCACCCGCTATAACCACAGCACGCACTACGCCATGGCGGTGTGGGAACTGGGCAAGGCGGTGGAGAGCCAACGTCACAGCTCCCGATGAAAAACGGCCGGTTTACTGAGCCGGCCGTTTTTTCTTTGCCATACGAACTCAGGCAGGATTGGCGCAGTCGATGAACAAGTGCTCGATGGCGAAGCGCTTGGCCAGGTAGTCGCCTAGCGCCTGCACGCCATACCGCTCAGTGGCATGGTGGCCGGCGGCGATGAAACTGACACCATTCTCCCGCGCGCTATGCACTGTCTGTTCGGAGACTTCGCCAGTGAGATAGGCATCGACACCCGCAGCAATCGCCTGATCGATATAGCCCTGTCCACCGCCGGTGCACCAGCCGATCCGGCTGATCATGCGATCGCCCTCCACCACCAGGGGTTCACGCCCGAGCACCTCGCGTACGCGACGGGCGAAGTCGGTGGCGGTCATGGGCTCGGCCAGGGAGCCGATCAACCCGACAGTCCGCGGATTATCCGGCTCTAGTGGGCCTTCGACGATGATGTCCAGTTGGCGCGCGAGCTGCACGTTGTTACCCACATCCGGATGCAGATCCAGCGGCAAGTGATAGGCGAGCAGGCTGACGTCATTGGCTAGCAGGGTCTTCAGGCGACGCTGCTTCATGCCCACCACACAGGGGTTCTCGCCTTTCCAGAAGTAGCCGTGGTGCACCAGTACTACGTCCGCCTCAGCCTCCACTGCGGCGTCCAACAACGCTTGGCTGGCGGTGACGCCGGTGACGATCCGGCTGACCTGCGGACGCCCCTCGACCTGCAGGCCGTTGGGGCAGTAATCCTGGATGCGCGCGGCGTTGAGGTAACGGTCCGCTTCTTCTACCAGGGTGTTCAGGGCAATCGCCATGGCATTCCTCACAAGCTGTTGCGGACGGCTCGTTTTTAACAAGCGCCCTCGTATAATGGCGCCACCTTAAGGGGCACCCCTGCCCCCCGCAACCCTCAGGATTCTCCCTCGATGCTCAAGGCCCTGCGATTTTTCAGCTGGCCCCTGATTGTCGGCGTGCTCGCGGCACTGCTGATCATCCAGCAATACCCGGAATGGGTCGGCCTGCCCCGCCAGGAAGTGCATCTGCAGGAGGCCCCCAAGTTCAATTTCACCCGCCAGGGCCCCGACTCTTATGCCGATGCGGTCACCAGTGCATCGCCTGCGGTTGCCAACCTCTACACCACCAAGATGGTGAGCAAGCCGGCGCATCCGCTGTTCGAAGATCCGCAGTTCCGCCGGTTCTTCGGTGACAACCTGCCGCGCCAGCGACGCATGGAGTCCAGCCTGGGTTCGGCGGTGATCATGAGCCCGGAAGGCTACCTGCTGACCAACAACCACGTGACTGCAGGTGCCGACCAGATCGTGGTAGCCCTGAAAGACGGGCGCGAAACCCTGGCACGCCTGGTGGGAAGCGACCCCGAAACCGACCTCGCGGTGCTGAAGATCGACCTCAAGGATCTCCCGCCGATCACCCTCGGCCGCTCGGACAATATCCGCATCGGCGACGTTGCCCTGGCGATCGGTAACCCTTTCGGAGTCGGCCAGACCGTGACCATGGGCATCATCAGTGCCACCGGCCGGAACCAGTTGGGCCTGAACACCTATGAAGACTTCATCCAGACCGACGCCGCGATCAACCCCGGTAACTCCGGCGGCGCGCTGGTGGACGCCAACGGCAACCTGATCGGCATCAACACCGCGATTTTCTCCAAGTCAGGTGGCTCCCAGGGCATCGGCTTCGCCATTCCGGTCAAACTGGCGCTGGAAGTCATGAAGGCGATCGTCGAGCACGGCTCGGTGATTCGCGGCTGGCTAGGCATCGAAGTACAACCCCTGACCCCGGAGCTCGCGGAATCCTTCGGCCTGGAAGGTCGCCCCGGCATCGTAGTCGCCGGCATCTACCGCGACAGCCCAGCCCAACGCGCCACCCTGCAACCCGGTGACATCATTCTCAGCATCGACGGCGAACCGGCTGGTGACGGCCGCCGCTCGATGAACCAGGTGGCGCGTACTCGCCCCGGTGAGAAGGTAAGCATTCAGGTGATGCGCAACGGCCAGGAACTGGAATTGACCGCAGAAGTCGGTGTGCGGCCGCCGCCCAGTAGCAACGGCGGCAGCTGATCGACAAACACGGCGCCTGAGGGCGCCGTTTTCGATTTCTGGGCCAAAGCAGGAATCATCCGACGCTGGACAAGAACGATTCTCGCCTTGCAAAATGTTATGTTATTACATCCTCTTCGAGACTTCCGATGCGCTCCCACCACCTTGCGCCTGTCACCGGGTTGCTTCTCAGCCTGCTGGGCGAAGCCACTGCCGCCGAAGCGACCCTCCCCCTTCTACTGGACGACATTCAGATCAACGAGCACCGCCAGGAAAACGCGGATGGCCCGGTACGCGGCTACCGCGCAACCCGTTCGGCCAGTGCTACCCGCACCGATACCGATATCCGCGACATCCCCCAGGCGATAAGCGTGATTCCGGCTCAAGTGCTGGAGGACCTGGACATTTCCCGCCTCGATCGAGCCTTGGATTTCGCCGGGGGCGCATCGCGGCAGAACAACTTCGGCGGCCTGACCTTACTCTCCTACAGCATCCGCGGCTTCACCACGGGCGAGTTGTACAAGAACGGTTTCGCAATAAACCGCGGCAGCTACAGCTCGCCAGACACCTCCGTCATCGAGCGCATCGAAGTGCTCAAGGGACCCGCCGCCAGCCTGTATGGGCGCGGCGATCCGGGTGGCACTGTGAATATAGTGACCAAGAAGCCCCAGGCCGAACGCTTCTCGCGCTTCAAGGCCAGTGCCGGGAGTTGGGACCGCTATCGCGTCAGCCTGGATGTCAACGCGCCGCTCGATGATGAAGACATGCTGCTGTCGCGCATCAATCTGGCAACTGAGGACAACGGCAGCTTTCGCAACCATGCCGGCAACCAACGCCTGGCGATCAGCCCCTCCCTGAGCTGGCAACTGACCCCCGATACCCGCCTGCTGCTGGAGACGGAATTCGTCCAGCACGAATCGGTGTTCGATCGCGGTATCCCGGCCGTGAACGGAGAGCTGGGAACGGTCAAACGCTCCACCTTCCTCGGCGAACCCAACGACGGTGAAGTCCGCAATCGCAACCAGATGATCCAGGCCAGCCTGGAGCATCACCTCAATGACAGCTGGAAACTGCGCCTGGCCAATCATTACGCCCAGGGACACTTGCAGGGTGACTCCTCAGAGACCTCACGACTGATCGGCACCCAGGTGACCCGTTTCTATCGCCAGCGGGATTTCGAGTGGAACGACAGCATCACTCAACTGGAACTGCATGGCCTCTTCGAGACGGGCAATTGGCTGCACCAGAGCCTGGCTGGCATCGAGTACGAGAACTACCGCAACAGCCAGAAGTACCCACAAAGCCTGACATCACTGGATTACGGCCTGGACATCTATAACCCGGTGTACGGCAGGCCGAAGCCGCCAATCGTCAATCCAAACGACTTCTTCGAACAGGTGGAAAGCCGCGCATTGAACCTGCAGGACCAGATCGACTTCGGCCAAGGCTGGAAGGGCTTGATCGGCGCCCGCTTCGAGCATTTCGAACAGACGGCACTGAACCGCGCGACGCGAATCAGCAATGGCCAGGACAAGGAAAGCCTGACCCTGCGAAGCGGCCTGCTCTACCAGCTGACACCAGAGATAGGCCTGTTCGCCAACGCGGCCACATCAGTCAAACCCAACGCAATCGGCAGCCAGGGCACTGGCTTCGATCCGGAAAAAGGTTTCGGCAAGGAGGCTGGCTTAAAGCTCGACCTGCTGGGTGGCCGCATCGGTGCAACGGTCGCACTCTTCCACATCGACAAGGAAAACGTACTCACGGCCGCCCCAAACAATCCCGGCGAAAACATCGCAGCCGGCCGCGCGCGCAGCCAGGGCCTGGACCTGCAGGTCAGTGGACAGCTGACCGACACGGTACGGCTGATCGGCGCCTATGCCTACATCGACGCTGAGATCACCAAGGACAACGTGCTGCCCGAAGGCAGTCGCCTGCTCGGCGTGCCCGAGCACAGTGGCAGCCTGCTGGCTGTCTATGAGTTCCAGGGCGGTCGTCTGCACGGCTCGGATATCGGAGCCGCCCTCAACTATGTAGGCAATCGCTCCGGCCAGGCCGGCAGCCCGCTCGAGCTCCCTGCCTACGCCACCCTCGACCTGCTCGCCCATTACAAGGCGAGCGAACGAGCAACAGTCGGCCTGAACCTCAACAACCTCTTCGACCGCAAGTACTACGAGCGCTCGTACAACAGCGCTTGGGTCATGCCCGGCGAGCCCCGCAACCTCAACTTCAGTCTCACCCTCGACCTCTGATAGGAAATCTCCATGCGCCTGGACAAACGCTTCTTCCTCACCCCCATCCTTGCAGCTGCCTTCGCAGGTCACGTTCATGCCCACGGACTGTGGACCGAACAACGGCGCGGCAACATCGAAGTGATCTACGGACACGGCGCCGAAGACGACGCCTTCAAGGCGGATAAAGTCAGCGGTGCCTGGGCCTTTGACGCACAGGGGCGGATGATCCCGGTGTCGGTCGAGCGCCTGGTGGACCATGCACGGCTCAAACCCTTGAAAGCGCCAGCAATCCTGGCGGTAGCCCTGGACAACGGTCCTTGGTCGCAGACCGCCGACAAGCAGTGGATAAACCAGGGGCAGCGGCAAGTTCCCGGGGCTGTTGCGTCCATCCATACCTGGAAGTACAACCTGGCGTTTTATCAATCAGGAACGCAGCTCCCGGAGCTCAAGCGCATACGCCTGGCGATAGTGCCGGAAGCCGATCCGCTGGCGGTTGGACCGGGTAATTCGCTGCCGGTAAGGGTGCTACTGGACGGCAAGCCGGCGTCCGGTGTCGAACTGATCGGCGACTACCGGGGCGAACCCGATACCGTAAGCGCCACAACCGACGCCGACGGTCGCGCCAAGGTGCCGGTACGCAATTCCGGGCTGAACATCATCGCCGCCCAAGTCACCCTGGATACTCCGAACGATCCCGACGTGAAACAGCACGGACTGTTCAGTTCGCTGACCTTCCTTGGCGCACCGCACCACGAATGAGCGCCCAAGAAAAAAGCCGAGGCGGTGACCCGCGCTCGGCTTTTCTTTTACTCACCCGCGAAAATCAGAGATTACGCAAGGCATCCAGCAACGCCTGGTTCTGCTCGGGCGTGCCAATGGTGATGCGCAGGAACTGGGCAATTCGCTCCTGCTTGAAGTGGCGAACGATCACGCCCTGTTCGCGCAATCCAGCGGCAATGCTGGCGGCATCCTTCTGGGGATGGCGCGCGAATACGAAGTTGGCCGCCGAGGGCAGCACCTCGAAGCCCAGCTTTCCCAGATCAGCCACTAGCGATTCGCGGCTGTCGATCACCTTGCGGCAGGTTGCCTCGAAGTACGCCTTGTCTTCGAACGCAACCGCGGCACCAGCGATTGCCATGCGATCCAGCGGGTAGGAGTTGAAGCTGTTCTTGATCCGCTCCAGCGCCTCGATCAGGTCCGGATGGCCGACAGCCAGGCCAACCCGCAGCCCCGCCAGAGACCGGGACTTGGACAGGGTCTGGGTCACCAGCAGGTTCGGATAGCGGTCCACCATGCTGATAGCCGTCTCGCCACCGAAGTCGATGTAGGCCTCGTCCACCAGCACTACGGTGTCCGGGTTGGCCCTGAGCAGACGTTCGATAGCCTCCAGCGCCAGCAGGCAGCCAGTGGGTGCATTGGGGTTGGGGAAGACGATGCCGCCATTGGGGCGCGCATAGTCTTCGACGCGAATCTGAAACTGTTCGTCCAGCGGCAGCGCCTCGAAGGGGATGCCATACAGCCCACAGTAGACCGGGTAGAAGCTGTAGCTCACATCCGGGAACAGCAGCGGCTTGCCGTGCTGGAACAGGCCGTGGAAAGCGTGTGCCAGGACCTCGTCCGAGCCGTTGCCGACGAACACCTGGTTCGTCTGCACACCGTAGTAGTCGGCCACCGCCTGCTTCAGGCGGTCACTGTTCGGGTCTGGATACAGGCGCAGGTTGTCACCCACCTCAGCCTGCATGGCCGCCACCGCTTTGGGCGACGGACCGTAAGGATTCTCGTTGGTGTTCAGCTTGACCAGCTTCGCCAGCTTGGGCTGCTCGCCAGGAACGTAGGGCACCAGGCCCTTGACGAAGGGACTCCAGAATTTGCTCATGCTCACTCCCCCTTGATGCGGAATTCGGCGCTGCGCGCGTGGGCTGTCAGAGACTCGCCCCGGGCCAGGATGGACGCGGTCTTGCCCAGTTCGGACGCGCCGTCGGCCGAGCAGAAAATGATCGAGGAACGCTTCTGGAAGTCGTACACACCCAGCGGTGAGGAGAAGCGCGCAGTGCCGGAGGTCGGCAGAACGTGGTTCGGACCAGCGCAGTAGTCGCCCAAGGCTTCGGCGGTATAACGCCCCATGAAGATGGCGCCGGCGTGGCGGATATGCGGGAGCCAGGACTGCGGATCGGCAACGGACAGCTCCAGGTGCTCGGGAGCGATGCGGTTGGCCACTTGGCACGCCTGGGCCTCATCGGCCACCAGGATCAGTGCGCCGCGGTTCTCCAGGGAGGTGCGAATGATCTCGGCACGCTCCATGGTCGGGAGCAGTTTGTCGATGCTGGCGGCAACCTTGTCGAGGAAGGCGGCATCGGGGCTGACCAGGATGGCCTGGGCGTCTTCGTCGTGCTCGGCCTGCGAGAAAAGGTCCATGGCGATCCAGTCGGGATCGGTGCCGCCATCGCAGACCACGAGAATTTCCGACGGACCAGCAATCATATCGATACCTACCTGTCCGAAGACGTGGCGCTTGGCCGTGGCGACATAGATGTTGCCCGGACCGACGATCTTGTCCACCTGGGGCACGCTCTCGGTGCCATAGGCCAGTGCGGCCACCGCCTGGGCGCCGCCGATGGTGAAGACACGGTCCACCCCAGCCACACAGGCAGCCGCAAGGACGATCTCGTTGATTTCGCCGCGAGGCGTCGGCACGACCATCACCACCTCGGCAACTCCAGCGACCTTGGCGGGAATCGCATTCATCAACACGGACGACGGATACGACGCCTTGCCGCCGGGCACATAAAGACCTGCGCGATCCAGCGGAGTTACCTGCTGGCCCAGTACCGTGCCGTCGGCTTCGGTGTAGGTCCAGGAGTCCTGTTTCTGCTTCTCGTGATAGCTACGCACACGAGCGGCAGCGGTTTCCAGCGCCTTGCGCTGCTCGGCGGTAATACGGGTCAGGGCCAGCTCCAAGCGCTCGCGCGGAAGGATCAGTTCCGCCATGGTGGTCGCCTGCACACCGTCGAAGCGCTGGGTGAACTCGACTACAGCAGCGTCGCCACGCTCACGCACGGCCTGGATGATGTCGAGGACACGCTGGTTGACCGCTTCGTCGGATACGCTTTCCCAGCTCAGCAGATGATCCAGGTGTCGCGCGAAATCCTGATCAGCGGCATTGAGTCGGCGGATGGCGATTGGAGCGGTCATAGCGGGCCTCTTGAATGGCAATTGCTCGGGCGCCGCTAGAGTAGCAAGCCCACCGTGCGGGCACCCGAGAATATTGGCTATGACACGGATAGGCGCGTGCGGCGCAGGGCCGCACTCAGGTGTCAGCTGCGGTGTCGAGACTCGACCGCGCTGCGCAGCACTTCGATCAGTGCCTGGATGCGCGCGTGCTGCATCTTCATCGATGCCTTGTTGACGATCAGTCGCGAGCTGATGGTGGCGATCAACTCCTGGGGTTCCAGGCCGTTGGCGCGCAGGGTATTGCCGGTGTCGACGACGTCGATGATCTTGTCAGCCAGGCCCACCAGGGGCGCCAGCTCCATCGAGCCATAGAGCTTGATCACATCGACCTGGCGGCCCTGTTCGGCGTAGTAGCGTTTGGCGACGTTGACGAATTTGGTGGCTACGCGAAGGCGCCCCTTTGGCTCAGGCGCACCGATCGCGCCAGCGGTCATCAGCTTGCAGCAGGCGATCCTGAGGTCCAGCGGCTCGTACAGGCCCTGGCCGCCGTACTCCATCAACACGTCCTTGCCAGCAACGCCGAGATCGGCCGCGCCATGCTCGACATAGGTCGGCACGTCAGTGGCACGCACGATGAGCAGGCGTACATCCTCCTGGGTAGTAGGGATGATCAGCTTGCGGCTCTTGTCCGGATTCTCGGTGGGTACGATGCCGGCCTCGGCAAGTAGCGGCAGGGTGTCGTCGAGAATTCGGCCCTTGGACAGCGCGATGGTGAGCATGAAACTGGATTTCCTTGGCTACGGCCCTTGACGGGCCTGTTGCGCGGTCATCACGGACCGACCCTTTCAGGGCCGGCCCGCATTTCGACCTAACCCGGCACGCGGCGAATCTTGGCGCCGAGCAACTGCAGTTTTTCTTCGATGCACTCGTAACCACGGTCGATGTGGTAGATGCGGTCGATCAGGGTATCGCCCTCTGCCACCAGACCGGCAATCACCAGGCTGGCGGAAGCGCGCAGGTCGGTCGCCATGACCGGTGCGCCCTTGAGCTTCGGCACGCCGGTAACGATGGCGGTGTTGCCTTCCACCAGGATCTGAGCGCCCATGCGATTCATTTCGTAGACGTGCATGAAGCGGTTTTCAAATACGGTCTCGATCACCGCACCGGTGCCTTCGGCAACGGCGTTCATGGAGATGAACTGGGCCTGCATGTCGGTGGGGAACGCCGGGTACGGCGCAGTGCGCACGTTGACCGCTTTCGGGCGATTGCCCTTCATGTCCAGCTCGATCCAGTTGTTGCCGGTGTTGATGTGTGCACCGGCCTCTTCCAGCTTCTGGAGCACGGCTTCGAGGATGGTCGGATCAGTGTCCTTGAGCTTGACGCGGCCACCAGTTGCGGCAGCTGCCACCAGGTAGGTACCGGTTTCGATACGGTCGGGCATCACGTTGTAGCGCGCACCGCCAAGGCGTTTCACGCCGTCGATGGTGATGGTGTCGGTACCCGCACCCTGGATCTGCGCGCCCATGGCGATCAGGCAGTTGGCCAGGTCAACCACTTCCGGCTCGCGGGCAGCGTTCTGCAGAACGGTACGGCCGTTGGCCAGCGCTGCAGCCATCATGATGTTCTCGGTACCGGTCACACTGACCGTATCGAAGAAGAAGTTGGCGCCACGCAGGCCGCCGGCCGGAGCCTTGGCCTTGATGTAACCACCCTCGACGTCGATCTTCGCGCCCATGGCCTCGAGGCCGCGGATGTGAAGGTCAACCGGACGCGAACCAATGGCACAGCCACCGGGAAGCGCTACTTCGGCTTCACCAAAGCGAGCCACCATCGGACCAAGCACCAGGATGGAAGCGCGCATGGTCTTGACCAGCTCGTAGGGCGCGACCAGGGTCTTGATACTGCTGGCGTCGACTTCAACGGCCAGCTTCTCGTCGATCACTGGCTGCACGCCCATGCGACCGAAAAGTTCGATCATGGTGGTGATGTCGTGCAGGTGCGGAAGGTTAGCTACGGTGACTGGGGTATCAGCCAGCAAGGTAGCGGCCAGGATCGGCAACGCAGAGTTCTTGGCGCCGGAAATGCGGATCTCGCCATCGAGGCGTTGACCGCCGGTAATAATCAGTTTGTCCATTGCTCTCTCGAAAGCTGGGCTCAGGAACGCTCGGCCCAATCGGCCTGGCTGAAGAATTTCATGGTGACAGCGTGGATGCTGCCATCAGCGATCCAGGCGTTCAGGTGGGCGTATACCTGTTGCTGACGCTTCACCGGGCTCAGGCCGGCCAGCTCGTCGCTGATCAGGTTCAACTGGAAGTTGCAGCCTTCCCCTTCAACTTCCACCTGGGTACCTGGCAGTTTCGCCTCCAGGAGGCTTTTCACTTCTACGGCCTGCATGCTCAACCTCAATCGGCGCCCAACGCGCGCGGGTCGGCCATGATACAAAAAAGCCCTCTGCCTGCGAACCCCGCGCGCGCGGGGCCAGACGGAGGGCGGTTCGATCGAATCAAGCCTCCAGCGGCAGCAGCTCGGTCAATCCGGAGACGTCGGCAATCTGCCGCATGTCTTCTGGCACTCCACGTACCGTTAACGACTTACCGGAAGCGCTGGAATCGCGCATGAAAGCCAGCAGCAGCGCGAGGCCGACACTGCTGGTCTTCTCTACCGCGGAGCAGTCCAGCAGCACGGAGGCGGCGCTGCTCGTCTGGATCAGCCGCCTCCCCTCTTCGCGCAGCTGCGGTCCGGTGCTGTAATCGAGCACGCCAACCAGGCGCAACTCGCCCGGAGCGGCCTGTTCGATACGGGCTTCGCTCATTGACCGCCCGCCTGCTTGGCTTCTTCAGACTGTTTGGCCTTGGCAACCACTTCGGCCCAACCATTGATGGTCTTGTCGAGGTCGTTACCATTGCGCTGCATGGTGTCGGCGAACTGGTCGCGGAACAGCTTGCCGATGTTGATGCCGTTGATGATCACGTTGCGCAGCATCCACTGCCCATTGACGTTCACCATGGTGTAGGAAACCGGGTAGACGGTGCCTTTGCTGTCTTTGACCTCCATGCCGACGCTGGTGCGCTCAGGATCTTCCTGCTTGGCCGGCAGTACACGAATTTCCTGGTTGTCGTACTCCAGCAGGGCATTGCCGTAGAACTGGATCAGGCTGCGTTTGAAATTATCCTGGAAGCGCGTCATCTGCTCAGGAGTAGCCTTGCGCGAGTACTTCACGGTCATGATGCTGCGGGAGATGCCATCGGCATCCACCACTGGACCAAGAATGCCGTTCAGGGCCTCGTAGAACGCGTTCGGGTCGCTGCGATATTGCTCTTTATTGGCCCTCAGGTCGGCCAGCAGCTGGTCGGTGGTTTGCTGCACCACATCGCGCGCGCTCGGCGCAGCGGTGGCCAGCAGAGGCAGGGCCGCCAGCAGGACCAGCAGGCCGTTACGCAGGGCATTGATCATGTTTCGCATCCTCATTTGCTCTCTTTGTTGACCGAGTTCAGCAGGAACTTGCCGATCAGGTCTTCCAACACCAGGGCCGACTGGGTGTCACGGATGGTTCCGCCATCCTTGAGCAGTTCCTCGTCGCCGCCGACGCTGATGCCAATGTACTTTTCACCCAGCAGGCCGGCCGTGAGGATGGACGCGGTGGAGTCCGCAGGCAGGTTGTCCACACGCTTTTCGACTTCCATCGTGACGCGGCCGGTGTAGCTGTCGCGATCCAGATCGATCGCTGTAACCTTGCCGATGGTGACACCGGCCATGGTTACCTTTGCTCTGACAGTCAAACCGGCAATATTGTCGAAATGCGCGTAAAGCTTATAGGTGTCATCGCTGACGCCGTAGGACAGGCCGCTGACCCGCAAAGCCAGAAGCAGCAAGGCCAACAGACCGGCCAGGAGGAACAGGCCGACACCAATCTCCAAGGTGCGGATTTGCATCAGAAATCTCCAAACATCAAGGCGGTCAGGATGAAGTCCAGCCCCAGCACGGCGAGCGAGGCATAGACCACGGTTTTAGTCGTAGCGCGGCTGATCCCTTCCGAGGTCGGCTCGCAGTCATACCCTTGGAACACGGCGATCCAGGTCACCACGAAGGCGAATACGACGCTCTTGATCACGCCGTTCAGCACATCCTCGGTGAATTGCACACTGTTCTGCATATTGGCCCAGAAAGAGCCCTCATAGACGCCCAGCCAGTCCACGGCCACCATGGCGCCACCCCAGATGCCCACGACGCTGAAGATCATCGCCAGCAGCGGCATCGAGATAAAGCCGGCCCAGAGCCGGGGGGCGATGATGTACTTGAGCGGGTCGACGCCGATCATTTCCAGGCTTGAGAGCTGCTCGGTGGATTTCATGTTGCCGATCTCGGCGGTCAGCGCGGAGCCAGCCCGACCAGCGAAGAGCAGGCCGGTCACTACTGGACCAAGCTCACGCAGCAGCGTCAGCGCCACCATCTGGCCGACTGCCTGCTCTGAACCGTAGTCGACCAGGATGTTGTATCCCTGCAGGGCCAACACCATGCCGATGAAAACGCCGGAAACGACGATGATCGCCAGCGACATCACGCCGACGGCATAGAGCTGCTTGACCAGCAACTGAAAGCCATTGCCAACGCCAGTGCGGCCGAACAGGGCATGCAACAGGAACAGTGTGGAGCGCCCAAGCGCTTCCAGCACGTCCAGACCAGAACGCCCGAGCAGGCGAACGCGCTCGAGCAAGGACTTCTTGCGCATCAGCGCCCCCCCAGCAAGTCTTTGCGGTAATCAGGTGCCGGGAAATGGAAGGGCACCGGTCCATCCGGAATGCCTTTCATGAACTGGCGGATACGCGGGTTATCGGAATTCATCAGCTCGTCCGGAGTTCCCTGCCCCAGCACCTGCGCATCACCCACCACATAGATGTAGTCAGCAATGCTGGCGGTTTCCGCCAGATCGTGGGAAACCACGATGCTGGTGATACCGAGTGCATCGTTAAGCAGGCGAATCAAGCGCACCAGAACCCCCATGGCAATGGGGTCCTGACCGACGAACGGTTCGTCATACATCAGGATCTGAGGATCGAGCGCAATTGCGCGCGCCAGCGCCACGCGCCGCTTCATGCCGCCAGACAACTCGTCCGGCATCAGTTCGATGGCGCCACGCAGGCCAACTGCCTGAAGTTTCAGCAAGACAATGTCACGAATCATTTCCTCAGGCAGCTTGGTGTGCACCCGCAAAGGAAACGCGACGTTCTCGAAGACATCCAGATCGGTGAACAACGCACCGCTCTGGAACAGCACGCCAAACTGCTTGCGCATGTCGAACAGGTCGGCGCGGGAGAGCTTGGGCAGATTCTGACCGTTGACCCAGACTTCGCCACTCGCGGGCTTGAGCTGGGCAGCAATCAGGCGCAGTAGCGTGGTCTTGCCGCAGCCGGAAGGCCCCATGATGCCGGTAACCTTGCCGCGCGGGATACGAATATCGACGTCTTGGAAAATGCTGCGCGCGCCACGATTGAAGGTAACCCCCTTCAACTCGACGGCGTAGGTGTTTTCGGCACTCATCTAGACTCCTTGCGATACAGCCTCCCTGGAAGACGACGCGCCCCAACGCAAGGACACTCCGCTCAGAACGGGCCGAACAGGGCGCGAACTATATCACCGCGGCCTTGCGCCTCCCAAGGCCACGCTAGCGTCTGTTCAGCTTTGCGACAGCTTCGACGCCATTGACGCGTGAGCTAAATCACCTTTATCGCTATAATCGGCGCCTTTTCCCCCGGCCACTGCATGCCCATGAGCCAATCCAGCGATCTCATCAAGTCCGCACAACGCACTATCCAGCTCGAACGCGAGGCGATCGACGCCCTTATGCCACGCATCGACGCAGATTTCGTTCGCGCCTGCGAACTCATCCTGGATTGCAAGGGACGCGTAGTGGTGGTGGGTATGGGCAAGTCCGGACATGTCGGGAACAAGATTGCTGCCACCCTGGCCAGCACCGGCACCCCATCCTTCTTTGTTCACCCGGCCGAGGCCAGCCATGGCGACATGGGCATGATCACCCGTGAAGACGTGGTCCTGGCGCTCTCCAATTCCGGCTCGACTGCCGAAATCGTCACGCTGCTGCCGCTGATCAAGCGCCTGGGAATCACCCTGATCAGCCTCACTGGCAATCCGGACTCGCCCCTGGCCAAAGCCGCAGCTGCGAATCTGGATGCTCGAGTAGGCCAGGAAGCCTGCCCACTAAACCTGGCTCCCACATCGTCCACCACTGCGGCGCTGGTCCTGGGTGACGCTCTGGCCATCGCCCTGTTGGAAGCCCGTGGTTTCACCGCCGAAGACTTCGCCTTCTCTCATCCGGGCGGCGCGCTTGGCCGTCGCCTCCTGCTCAAGGTGGAGAACATCATGCACAGCGGCGAAAGCCTGCCCAGCGTCGCCCGCGGTACGCCGCTGCGCGAAGCCCTGCTGGAAATGACACGCAAGGGCCTGGGCATGACCGCGGTGGTGGAAAGTGACGGCCACCTCGCCGGCATCTTCACCGACGGCGACCTGCGCCGCACTTTGGACAAAGGTGTCGATGTGCGCCAGGCCAGCATCGACGACGTCATGACGGTGCACGGCAAGACCGTACGCCCCGACATGCTTGCAGCTGAAGCGCTGAAGATCATGGACGACCACAAGATCAACGTGCTGGTTGTGGTCGATGAAGACGACCGCCCCATCGGCGCCCTGCATATCCATGACATGACCCGCGCCGGAGTGATCTGATGAGCAATGAACTCCTCACTCGTGCCAAGGCCGTTCGCCTGGCCGTGTTCGACGTGGACGGCGTGCTGACCGACGGCCGCCTCTACTTCTTACCCGGCGGCGGAGAATTCAAGACCTTCAACACCCTCGACGGCCAAGGCATCAAGATGCTGATGAATGCTGGCGTGCGCACTGCCATCATCAGCGGCCGCCAGTCGGAGGTTGTCGAGCGTCGCGCACAGAACCTCGGCATACAGCATCTGTTCCAGGGGCGCGAAGACAAACTGGCTGTCCTCGACGGCCTGCTCGCGGAACTGGGGTTGAATTATGATCAGGTCGCCTACCTCGGTGACGACCTTCCCGACCTACCGGTGATTCGCCGTGTCGGCCTGGGCATGGCCGTGGCCAACGCCGATGCTTTCGTCCGCCAGCATGCCCATGGCATCACCCAGGCACGTGGCGGCGAAGGCGCAGCCCGTGAGTTCTGCGAACTCATACTGCGCGCCCAGGGCAGCCTGGAAGCGGCGCAAGCTGCTTATCTCTGAGGTTTTTCATGCCAAAGAACATCCGCCTTGCGCTGATCCTGACCCCGATCGCGGCGCTACTCATCGCTCTGGGGTACTGGAATATCCGTCCCGAAAGCTTCATGGACCGGACAGCAGCCACAGGCAACGACAACGCCATCGATTTCTACGTGGAAAATGGCAAGAGCACCCAGTTCCAGGAAGATGGCAAGCTCCACTACGAAATGACCGCGACCCACCTCGAACATATAAAGGCCACTGATGTCACACTGCTGACCAATCCGGACCTGCTCCTGCATCGCGGCACCGCATACCCCTGGCACGTACAAAGCGAGCGAGGCGAAGTCGGCCCTGAAGGCAAGCAGGTCGAACTGATCGACAAGGTCCGGGTGGCGCGCACCGACGGCAAGGGGCGCCCGACCATCCTGACCACTAGCCGCCTGACCGTGTTCCCTGACGAGGAATATGCGCAGACCCAGCAAGCCGTTAGAATCGACGCGGCCAATGGGGTGACCACGGCACAAGGAATGAAAGCGTACTTGAATGACAGCAGGATGATCCTGCAGTCCAACGTAAGAGGCCAGCATGAGGTTCGTTAAAACCCTCCCCCTGTTGCTCAGCCTGGGTACCGCACTCGGAAGTGCTGCCGCCTGGGCCCTGCCCACGGACCGCGATCAACCGATTCGCGTCCAGGCCGACAGCGCCGAGCTCGATGACAAGCAGGGCGTCGCGGTCTACCGCGGCAACGTCGTGATCACCCAGGGAACCCTGAAGATCACCGGCGATACCGTCACCATTACCCAGGACGCGAATGGCGATGTCGAGGTCTTCACCTCGGTCGGCAAGCCCGCTTACTACGAACAGAAGCCTGCGGTGGACAAGGAAATAGTCAAGGCCTATGGCCTGACCATCCAGTACTTCGCGGCCAACGAGCGCATCATTCTGCTCGACCAGGCCAAGGTGGTTCAGGAAGGCAACACCTTCGAAGGCGAGAAGATCGTCTATGACACCCAGCGCCAGATCGTCAACGCAGGCCGCGCTACCGGCAATAACGTGACCACTCCGCGTCCGCGAATCGACATGGTCATCCAGCCGAAGAAGAAAGAGCAGAAAGCACAGTAATGGCGACTCTCAAAGCCCAGCATCTGGCCAAGAGCTACAAGAGCCGCCAGGTGGTCCGCGATGTCAGCCTGTCGATCGACAGCGGACAAATCGTTGGCCTTCTCGGCCCCAACGGTGCCGGCAAGACCACCTGCTTCTACATGATTGTCGGCTTGGTTCAGGCCGACCAGGGCCGCGTCCTGATCGACCAGCAGGACGTCACCCATCAGCCCATGCATGGCCGCGCCCGTGCGGGCATCGGCTACCTGCCGCAGGAAGCCTCGATCTTCCGCAAGCTCAGCGTGGCGGACAACATCATGGCGATCCTCGAGACCCGCAAGGACCTCGACCGCGCCACGCGCCGCAAGGAGCTGGAAAGCCTGCTGCAGGAGTTCCACATCAGCCACATTCGCGACAGTCTCGGCATGAGCCTGTCAGGCGGTGAGCGCCGTCGGGTGGAAATCGCCCGGGCGCTGGCTACCTCCCCGAAATTCATCCTGCTGGACGAACCGTTCGCCGGCGTGGACCCGATTTCCGTGGGCGATATCAAGCAGATCATCCATCATCTCAAGGCCAAGGGAATCGGTGTGCTCATCACCGACCACAACGTCCGTGAAACGCTGGACATCTGCGAGACCGCCTACATTGTCAGTGACGGACAACTGATTGCCGAGGGTAGTGCGGAAGCCATCCTGGCCAACCAGCTGGTGAAGGAAGTCTATCTGGGCCACGAGTTCCGCCTGTAGCCTCCCGCGACATCTCCTACAAGATGGGTTGCGCGAGCTAGGAAAATCCTTCAAGGTCAGGCATATAATTTGCTTCCTGGTGGCGCTTCGGCGCCCTGTTGTGGATGGCGCGTGAGCGCCGGCGAATCAAGGTGCTAAGCCCTCTGCCATGAAACCATCGCTAGTCCTTAAGATGGGCCAGCAGCTGACGATGACCCCTCAGCTGCAACAGGCCATCCGCCTACTCCAACTCTCCACCCTGGACCTCCAGCAGGAGATCCAGGAAGCACTGGAGTCCAATCCCATGCTTGAGCGGCAGGAGGATGGCGACGATTTCGACACCTCCGACCCGATGGCCGAAGGCGACCAACTGCCTAACACGAGTAGCCAGGAAGCCAGCTTCCAGGAGTCCAGCGTCGAAACCAATGCCGAAGCCATGGAAGATGGCGAATGGCACGAACGCATTCCCAGCGAACTCCCTGTCGATACGGCCTGGGAAGATGTCTACCAGACCAGCGCCAGCAGCCTGCCGAGCAACGATGACGACGAGTGGGATTTCACCTCGCGCACCTCGGTCGGTGAAAGCCTGCAGAGCCACCTGCTCTGGCAGCTGAACCTGGCCCCCATGTCAGACACCGACCGCCTGATTGGTGTCACCCTCATCGACTGCATCAATAACGACGGTTACCTCGAAGAGACGCTGGCAGAGATAGTCGAGGCCTTCGACCCCGAGCTCGGTATCGAGCTGGACGAAGTCGAAGTCGTCCTTCATCGCATCCAACAGTTCGAGCCCGCAGGCATCGGTGCCCGCGACCTGCGCGAATGCCTGATCCTGCAACTTCGCCAGCTGCCTCCGGGCACCCCGTGGCTGACCGAGGCCCAACGTCTGGCTGGTGACTTCCTAGACCTGCTCGGCAGCCGTGACTACAGCCAGTTGATGCGGCGCATGAAGGTCAAGGAAGACGAACTGCGCCAGATCATCGAACTGATTCAGGCCCTGAATCCACGTCCCGGCTCGCAGATCGAAGCCAGCGAACCCGAGTACGTCGTACCCGACGTGATCGTCCGCAAGCACAACGAACGCTGGCTGGTTGAGCTAAACCAGGAAGCCGTACCGCGCCTGCGGGTCAATCCGCACTACGCGGGTTTCGTTCGTCGCGCCGATTCCAGCGCCGACAACACCTTCATGCGCAATCAGCTTCAGGAGGCTCGCTGGTTCATCAAGAGCCTGCAGAGCCGAAACGAGACTCTGATGAAGGTCGCCACCCAGATCGTCGAGCACCAGCGCGGCTTCCTGGAGTATGGCGAAGAGGCGATGAAACCCCTGGTCCTGCATGACATCGCCGAAGCCGTAGGTATGCACGAGTCCACAATCTCGCGCGTGACTACCCAGAAATACATGCACACTCCCCGCGGAATCTACGAGCTGAAGTACTTTTTCTCCAGCCACGTAAGCACCTCGGAAGGCGGTGAATGTTCGTCTACCGCGATCCGCGCAATCATCAAGAAACTGGTCGCAGCGGAAAATCCGAAAAAGCCGTTGAGCGACAGCAAGATCGCTGGTTTACTGGAGGCACAGGGCATTCAAGTGGCCCGTCGCACAGTAGCCAAGTATCGCGAATCCCTTGGGATAGCGCCTTCCAGCGAGCGGAAGCGACTGATGTGACGCGGAAATTGACCCACGCCAAAGTGTTCCGGTGGCAGGCCCGTTAGCCTGTCTCTTATACACGGGCAATAAGGAGAAAGCGGTATGCAAGTCAACATCAGTGGACATCAACTGGATGTGACCGACGCCCTGCGCGATTATGTCGGCGAGAAACTTGGCCGGCTCGAGCGCCACTTCGACAAGATCACCAATGTGCAAGTCATCATGGAGGTCGAGAAACTGAAACAAAAGATCGAAGCCACCTTGCACATCGCCGGCGGGGAGGTCGTGGCCAATGCGGAACATGAAGACATGTACGCCGCCATCGATCTGCTCACCGACAAACTTGACCGCCAACTGATCAAACACAAGGAAAAGCAGTTGAATCGCCAGCAGGGCGCTACGGCCCGCTGACACTCTTCCCCCTCCTATGATTCGACTCGAGCAAATCCTGACCCCCGGCCGTTCCCTGGTGAACGTGCCGGGCGGCAGCAAAAAGCGTGTACTGGAACAGATTGCCAAGCTGGTTTCCCGTGACCTCCCCGACCTCGATAACCAGGATATTTTCGAAAGCCTGGTAGCCCGGGAGAAGCTCGGTTCCACCGGTTTCGGCAACGGCATCGCCATTCCCCACTGTCGCCTCATCGGCTGCATCGCGCCCATAAGCGCCGTGCTGCGCCTTGACGCGCCAGTTGATTTCGACGCCATCGACGGTGCTCCGGTTGACCTGCTGTTTGTCCTGCTGGTCCCGGAAGCTGCCACCGATGAGCACCTTGAATTGCTCCGACAGATAGCCAGCATGCTTGACCGCAGCGATGTGCGCGAGCGTCTGCGCCAGGCTCCCGACAGCACCAGCCTCTACCAGGTAGTGGTGGACGTGCAGAGCGGACGCTAGGGCTTCATCATGCGCCTGATCATCGTCAGCGGCCGCTCCGGGTCGGGCAAGAGCACCGCCCTCGATGTTCTCGAGGACCACGGTTACTACTGTATCGACAACCTTCCTGCCGCCCTGCTTCCCGAGCTGGCCGAACGGGCACTGTTGCACACCGAACTGCTGCAACCCCAGGTGGCTGTATCCATCGACGCGCGCAACCTGCCCAGTCAGTTGCAACGTTTCCCCGAGCTGCTCGTCGAGGCTCGCAATCGTCACATCAAATGCGACGTGCTTTACCTCGACGCCGAACACGACACTCTTCTCAAACGCTTCTCCGAAACACGCCGGCGCCATCCACTGACCAATGACAATCGCTCCCTGGCCGAAGCCATCCGGGACGAAGAACTGCTGTTGGCGCCCATCGCCGATCTCGCCGACCTGAAGATCGACACCACGCATCTCAATCTTTACCAGCTGCGTGACAGCATCAAGCTACGCCTACTCAATCAACCCGAGCCCGGTACGGCCTTCCTGATCGAGTCATTCGGCTTCAAGCGTGGCATGCCTGTGGATGCCGACCTGGTGTTCGATGTGCGCTGCCTGCCCAACCCCTACTGGAAGCCGGAGTTGCGCGATCATTCGGGGCTTGATTCGGTGGTCGAAGAATATCTCGCAGGCCAACCGGATGTGGAGGAGATGTATCAGGATATCCACAGCTATCTGAGTAAATGGCTACCGCGCTTTGCCGCCAGTAACAGGGCCTATGTCACTATTGCCATTGGCTGCACCGGTGGGCACCACCGCTCGGTGTACATTGCCAATCGCCTGGGGGCGGCACTGAAACCCAGCTTGAAGAATGTCCAGGTTCGCCACCGCGACCTCAGTTAGAAGGATTGGAAACGCGATGCCCGCCTGCGAGATCACAATCATCAACAAGCTTGGCCTGCACGCCCGGGCAGCGGCTAAGTTCGTCGGCGTGGCCGGTCGTTATCCCTGCCAGATTCGCGTGGGTCGCACATCGGAAAGCCTGGTGGACGGGAAAAGCATCATGGCGGTAATGATGCTCGCCGCAGGTAAAGGCACCCCCATCCACCTGCATACCGAAGGCGAGCAAGATGACGACGCCCTCAATGCCTTGATCGAGCTGATCAACAACAAGTTCGACGAAGGCGAGTAATTCCCTCCCTGCCCCCGCTCAGGCTCCCACCAACAAGAAGCAAGGCACGATTCACCTACCGCCGTTAGGCCAGCGCAGTATCCAGCACCATCATCAGGCAGAAGCCCGCAGCCAGACCCAGGCTGGCAGCTGTCTCATGCCCTTTTCGGTGAGGACCTCCTGGACTACGGCGAAGAGCATCGCGCCTGCGGCAAGGGCCAATCCCCAGGGCAATGACAGCACCGAAACCTGGACCAACCGGGCACAGAGCACTGCGAATAGCGGCTCCACCAGGCCAGACGCAGCGCCGATCAGTAGCGCGCGGCCTCGCGACATAGGCAACCGGCGAGTAAAAGGGAAATAATCAGTCCTTCCGGAATATCTTGCAGTGCAATTCCCAGGGCCAGGCTATCGGCACCCGCCAGCCCCGCCCCTGCTGCGACTCCGACGGCCATTCCTTCTGGAATGTTGTGTAGCACGATCGCGATAACGAAAAGCAGCACGCGCGGCGTGATGATCACCCGCTTGCCCTGACCATCTAACTCCAACCGCGGCTGCGGCAGCACCTTGCCAAGACCGAACAGGCCGCGCCCGGTAGCAGACCGAAGCTCATCAGTGCACCCGCCGCCCACTTCGAGAACCCCAGTTCCCCTGCGGCTGCCAGCCCAGGCATCAGCAGGGAAAACACGGTGGCGGCGAGCATGACCCCAGCCCCAAAGCCCATCAGACTATCGGAAAGCCATCCGGAGATACTGCGCAGGAAAAGCACCAGCAGTGCCCCCAGTGCCGTTCCCAGCGCACAAAGCGAACCGGCGCGCAGCGCCTGCCAGAGATGCGCCTCCAGCAACAGACGCAAGGCAATCGACGCCTGCATCAACAGGATCGAGAGGCCAGCCAGCACCACCAGCGCGCTAATGAACAGACGGACTGAACGGCAGCCGGAAATCAGAAAAATCTGCATGCTGGACCTTGTTGAAGTTCATAGATGCTAACGAAGGCGCGCGCTTCGTCCACCAAGTGGTTCAGATCAGGGCCTGCCGGTAGCGCTGACCAAACTCAGCCCAATCAACGACGTTGTAGACGGCGCCGATGTAGTCGGGCCTGTGATTCTGGTATCGCAGGTAATGGGCATGCTCCTGGACGTCCAGCCCCAGGATCGGTGTGTTTCCCTGCATCAAGGGACTGTCCTGGTTGGCCGAACTTTCCACCAGCAGATGCCCCGTCCTGGCCACGCTCAAGTGGAGAAGTGGCCCGGCATCGCAGGCGCATTACTTCCGACGCCGGGCAACCGGTCGTTGCGAGGGGAGGCGCCGTATTCACTGATGAATTCGAGCAGACTCGTGTAGTAGTGCGGCTATGGCGCAGCGCCGCTTCCCCCTGGGAGTCGGGCAGACCGACATCGCCAATCGCGCCGAGCAGGTTGTGTGCAATGACCGGCAGCATCACGTTCAGCTCGAAGTGGCCGGACTGCCCGGCAATTGCGATCGCGGCGTCGTTGCCGATCACCTCTGCGGTAACCATTTCGGTCGCTTCGGGAATTACCGGGTTGACCTTGCCAGGCATGATCGAAGAGCCGGGCGGGAGCGCCTCGAGCTCAATCTCGGCAAGGCCCGCCAGCGAACCGGAGATGCAGCGCAGGTCGTTGGCGATCTTCATCAGCGATACGGCAGTGGTCTTCAGGGCCCCGGACAGCGTTACTGCCGCGTCCTGCGAACCGATCAGTGCGAAGAAATTTCGGCCCGGAGTGAACGGCTGACCGGTCAACTCGTTCAGTTCACGGCAGAACGTCTCGGCGAAACGCGGGTGAGCATTGATACCAGTCCCCACGGCGGTCCCGCCTTGGGCCAGTTGCTGGAGCGCCGGCTGCAGGTTCCGCAGATGCTCGATATTGGCCTGAATCTGCTGCGCCCGGCCATTGAGCACCTGCCACATACGCACCGGAATAGGCGCCAGGCCGGAGCCGGCTACCGTGGAAGTGGCGCGGAGTCATGGCGACGCGGGCATCGAGTTGGTCAATCATGACCACTTGAATGCAGAGGGATGCAAGCCGCCCTGACGGACTGCGGTGCGGCCGCAAACGAAAACGCGCCCTGGCAGGCGCGTCTCTAGGGGGATGGAGCGGCTGGATCAACTGCCGGCTACGGTCATTCGCTCAATAAGGACAGAGCCTGTCCGGATATTGCCGCGCAGTTCCAGATCGCTGCCCACGGCAAGGATCTGACGGAACATATCCTTGAGATTGCCGGCAATGGTCACTTCCTGCACCGGGAACTGGATTTCGCCGTTCTCTACCCAGTAACCGGCCGCACCACGGGAGTAGTCACCGGTCACCATGTTCAGCCCCTGTCCCATCAGCTCGGTCACCAGCAGGCCGCGACCCATGCGGCGCATCAGGGCTGCGAGGTCTTCCTGGCCATGGCTGACGAAGAGGTTGTGGACACCACCTGCGTTGGCAGTGCTCGGCAGCCCCAGCTTGCGTCCGGAATAGGTGCCAAGGATGTAGGACACCAGCTCGCCCTTCTCGACGAAGGGCTTGGCATAGGTCGCCAGACCATCGTTGTCGAACGCCGCACTGGCCATCGCACGCGGAATATGCGGACGCTCGTCGATCGACAGCCACTCGGGGAACAACCGTTGACCCAGCGCGCCCTCGAGGAACGACGATTTGCGATAGAGATTGCCGCCGGAAATGGCGCCGAGGAAGCTGCTGAACAAGCCGGTTGCAAGCTCAGCGGCGAACAGTACTGGCACCTCGCAGGTGGGCACCGGCCGGGCGCCAAGACGGGCTGCGGTGCGTTCGGCGGCGCGACGGCCGATGCTGGCTGGATCGGCAAGCTGACTGCCAATACGGCTGACGTCATACCAGTAGTCGCGCTGCATTTGCCCCTGCTGCTCGGCAATCATCACGCAACTCAGGCTGTGGCGGGTGCTCGCATAGCCGCCGACGAAACCATGGCTGTTGCCGTAAACCCGGCAACCCTGGTGGGTATTGAGGGTGGTGCCGTCTGCCTTGCTCACGCGCTTGTCGGTCTCGAACGCCGCAGTCTCACAGATCAGCGCCTGCTCCACCGCCTGCTCCGGGGTGATCGACCAGGGATGGTAGAGATCGAGTTCCGGCAGGTCGCGGGCCATCAGCGCCGCGTCGGCCAGGCCGGCACAATCGTCTTCGGAAGCATGCTTGGCGATGGCGAGCGCAGCGGCGACCGTTTCGCGAATCGCGTCCTCACCACTGGCCGAGGTGCTGGCCGAGCCCTTGCGCTGGCCCACGTACAGGGTGATTCCGAATCCCTGGTCACGGTTGAACTCGACCGTCTCCACCTCGCCCTGGCGAACGGTGGTGGACAGTCCCTGCTCTACTGAAACAGCCACCTCGCAGCCGCTGGCGCCCTGGCGCCGGGCCTCGGCGAGGATGCGTTCGACCCGCGCCTGCAGTTCCGGCAATGCCTCCGGGCCGACCACTTCTACTTCACTCATAGCCACTCCAGTTCAAATATTGTTCGACGCGGCAGGCGCAACCCGGCGCCTCACCGCATTTACCGCACTCCAGCGGCGCCAGCCGGGCCGGACAACGCGGCCCCGACTGGTTATCATGGCGGCGTTTCCCATTGGACCACCCCCATGTCTGAATTTTTCGACGACGACTTCTCCGGAGAGAAGAGCAAAACCCAGGTCAAACGCGAACTGCATGCCCTGCAGGAACTCGGCGAGCGCCTGACTACCTTCAAGGCCGACGTGCTGGCCAAGCTGCCGCTGACCGACGCGCTGCAAAAGGCCCTGGCGGAAGCGCCGAAGCATAAGGCGCATGTCGCCCGCAAACGGCACATCCAGTACATCGGCAAGCTCATGCGCGAGCAGGACATCGAGGCCATCGTCAGCCTGATCGACCAGCTCGACAGTTCCACCCGTGAGTACAACGAACGCTTCCACGCGCTGGAGCGCTGGCGCGACCGCCTGATCGAGGGTGGCGATGCCGCCCTGGAAAGCTTCGTCGCCGACTACCCGGAAACCGACCGCCAGCACCTGCGCGGCCTGATCCGTCATGCCCAGCACGAAGCGGCCCACAACAAGCCACCGGCCGCAGCGCGCAAGGTGTTCAAGTACATCCGCGACCTGGACGAAGCCAAGCGCGGATTGCGCTGATCCTCTTGGGGGCCGCCATCAGGCCCCCGTCCCACCGACCGTAATCGCATCGATCTTCAACGTCGGTTGACCTACGCCAACGGGCACCGATTGCCCGTCCTTGCCGCAGGTACCCACGCCGCTGTCCAGTGCCAGGTCATTGCCGACCATGGACACCCGGCTCATCGCCTCCGGACCATTACCGATCAGGGTGGCGCCTTTCACCGGTGCAGTGATCTTGCCGTTCTCGATCAGGTAGGCCTCGCTGGTGGAGAAGACGAACTTGCCACTGGTGATATCCACCTGACCTCCTCCCAGGTTCGCGCAGTAGATGCCGCGTTCCACCGATTCGATAATCTCCTGAGGATCGCTCTTGCCGGCCAGCATGTAAGTGTTGGTCATGCGCGGCATCGGCAGGTGCGCATAGGACTCACGGCGGCCGTTGCCGGTACGCGCCACCTTCATCAGGCGGGCGTTGAGCTTGTCCTGCATGTAACCCTTGAGCACGCCGTTCTCTATCAGCGTGGTGCACTGGGTCGGAGTGCCTTCGTCGTCGACGCTGAGGGATCCGCGGCGATAAGCCAGGGTGCCATCGTCAACAATGGTGCAAAGGCTGGAGGCGACCTTCTCGCCGATACGACTGCTATAGGCCGAGCTGCCCTTGCGATTGAAATCGCCTTCAAGACCATGGCCCACGGCTTCGTGCAACAGAACACCGGACCAGCCTGCGCCCATCACCACCGGCAGGGTGCCCGCCGGCGCTGGAATGGCTTCCAGGTTGACCAGCGCCTGACGTAGCGCCTCACGCGCATAGCCCATGGCACGATCTTCCTGCAGGAAGTAACGGTAGTCGGTACGCCCGCCACCGCCGTGGCCACCGCGCTCGCGACGACCATTCTGCTCAACGATGACACTGACGTTGAAACGCACCAGCGGGCGGATATCTGCGCCCAGGCTGCCGTCACTGGCGGCGATCAGGATACGTTCCCAGACGCCGGCCATGCTCACGGTGACCTGCTTGATTCGCGGGTCCAGCGCGCGGGTGGCGACGTCCACCTGCTTCAGCAGCTCAACTTTCTCGGCACGGCTGATCACATCGAGCGGGCTGCTGGAATCGTAGAGCCGGGTGATCTGAGGGCTGGCGAAGGCCTGAACCCGGCCCGCCTGGCCGGCGCGGGAAATCGAGCGCGCGGCACGCGCGGCCTGACGCAAAGCATCGGCGGTGATGGCATTGCTGTAGGCGAAGCCGGTCTTCTCACCGGACTGGGCGCGCACGCCAACGCCTTGATCAAGGTGGAAACTGCCTTCCTTGACGATGCCGTCTTCAAGCACCCAGGACTCGGAAATCTGCCCCTGGAAGTAGAGATCAGCGGCATCGATGCCGGGGCCGGCAAGTTCACCGAGGATCTCCGGCAACTGCTCGATGCTGAGGTCGCCAGGCGCCAGCAGATGCTCGCTGACGGATAACAAGAGGTCGCTCATAACTTCTCCGTACGCGCCGGCCCAGGTGTGGCCGGCGTAATGAATCTTCGGTGGGTGCTCACGGGCATGCGCTGCCTGATCCCCGCCTGCTCCTCAGCGTCGCGCTCCGCGATTAGCACAGCCTCGCCAGTGGCTTTCTCGGCCAGTACCCGGCCCCAGGGATCGACGATGGACGAATGGCCGAAGGTCTCGCGTGGCCCGGGATGCACGCCGCCCTGCCCGGCTGCCAGTAGGTAGCACTGGGTTTCGATGGCGCGAGCACGGACCAGCACCTGCCAATGAGCAGCGCCTGTGACGGCAGTAAAGGCCGCGGGTGCGCTGATCAGCTCAGCACCGGCCTCGCGAAGGGCGCCATAGAGCTCGGGGAAACGCAGGTCATAGCAGACGGTCAGGCCCAGGCGGCCAACAGGGGTATCAGCCACCACCACTTGAGCCCCGTGCGCATAGTCGTCGGACTCACGATAGCGGCCGCGATTGTCGGCTACATCCACATCGAACAGATGGATCTTGTCGTACCGCGCGACCCGCTCGCCCTGTTCGTCGATCAGCAGGGAACAGGCGTTGGCCTTGTCCGCTGGCCGTCCGTCGGGTGGCAAGGGCAACGTACCGGCCACGATCCACAACTTGAGATCACGAGCCGCCTGGCGCAGCCACGGCAGGATCGGGCCCTGCCCTTCCGCTTCAGCGCGCCCCAGATCGGCGAGGTCACGACGGCCGATGGCGGCGAAGTTCTCTGGCAGCACGGCCAGGCGGGCGCCACCTTCAGCAGCCTGCTCCAGCAGGCGCCGGGCACTGGTGAGGTTGGCCAGGACATCGTCCTGGCTGACCATCTGAATTACAGCAAGGGACATCGGAATCTCCGCACAAGGCATGGGATGCATGCTAACCCAAGCCACGAAAGCTCGCCTCAACGAGACTTTTCAAATGGCTTTTCAAAGGTGATCTTGGGGTTCTTCCAGGAGCCTTCAACCTTGTATTGCACGCTGGCGAAGCGCGCCACTTTGTCACCCAGCAACTTATCCACGACGAAGAGTGCACCGCCGATGGCAGGTGCACCGACTATCAGCGCCGCCAGTGGCAGGTTGTTCGTCACCGGCAGGGTCACCAGCAACTTGGCATCGATGCGATCGGCGGCCAGGTCCATGGTGCCGTCCAGCTCCAGCCCGCTGGACGGTCCTTCAAGGGTGATCGGCTTGCGAGTGACGAAGCGCCCTTCACTTCCCACCAGTAATCCCTTTACCCGGTCATAGGCCAGGCCCTTGCCCAGCAGGTCGGAGAAGTCCAGGCGCAAGCGACGGCCGATGGAGTTGAAGTTGAGCAGGCCAAACACCCGCAATGCCTGGGCGCCACCTTCCACTTCGACGAACTGGCCATTGCGCAGGCTCGCGTCCAGGGAACCGGAGAATCGCTTCAGGCTGACCCAAGCGGGAGATCCCGGCCAGCGGCCATCGGCGTCCAGGCGGAAGCGCTCGCTGGTGGCCGACGGTGCGAAGTTCCAGGCCTTGAGCACATCAGCCAGGTTCTTGCCTTCCAGCCGCCCCTTGTACCAGGACGCACTGCCTTCGGCCGTGCCCTCCCAGCCTGCCACCCCGGAGACCTTCAGACCCTTGAGATCGAGATCCAGCTCGCTGAATGCCACGCCCGTGGAATTGGGGCGCACCTTGAACGACCAGGCGCCAAGTGGAGAATCCCCCAGCACCACCTGGTCGATACGCACATCCATCGCCGGGACCTGGTGGGGATCGATGCCCGCCAAGGGGTCGGGCCTGGCATCGGCCTCGGCATCGTTCTCGGGAGGTTTTGGAAGCCGAACTTGCTTCATGCGGATGGCAATGGGTACATCCCTGGCATCCGCCATCACTACCGTTCCCTGCATGAGGGCGCTGTCCAACCCTAGATTCCAGCCGGTACTGGAGCGATCGAGGTTGACCTTGAGGTTCTCGATACTCGTGCCAAGACCCTTGAACTGGCCAATTTCCAGGTTGGCGCTGCGCAGCATACGGGCCTTCTCGGCACCGTCCTTCGGCGTGTATTGCTTGGCCAGCGCCATCCAGGGTGCCGTGTCCAGTTCCTCGAGCCGTCCACGGATGCGCAAGCCCTTGGTGCCCGGCGCGGTCGCGGCGCCGCCTCCCAGCACCAACTCGCCACGCCCATCGTCCAGATTGCCTGCCGGCGCAGCCACGGCAAGGCTGGCGAGCCCTGCGTAGTCCAGCCAGTAGCTCCGCTCATCGCCTTCCAGGGTCATGCGCCAACTGGCGTCCCGACTGTCGTCGACGGACTTGCCGAAAGGTGCAGGCAGGTCGATTGCCAGTCCCTTGAGGTTGGAATCGATGCGTAGCTGGCTGTTAGGTCCATCCAGGCTCAGGTTCAGGCTGTAGGGCAGAGTGCCCGAAGCCGGCAACGACTGAGTGACGCCGAGCCATTTGGTGAGGTCATTCAGGGCAATGCTGCTGGTCGCGAGGATTCGCGAGCGGGCCTTGCCGTTGCTGCCCTCGGCCTTGGCACTGGCGCGGACTTCACGACCGAACGCCTGGCCACGAATATCCTGAGCGCTCAACCCCGTCTCGGTGTCGTAGCGGAATCCACCCTTGAGCCGGCTGAGGGACAGCTCCGGACGGGGAATCTTCAATTGAGCATCGTGGGTAGTGAGGTCCACCACCACGTGGGGCGGATGACCTTTCTCCAATGGAATGTCCAGCTTCAGATTGCCATCGAGGGTGCCCTGCCCCTGCCAGCCGGCGAAGATGGTCGCCGTCCCCATCGGGGCTTCCTGGAGGATTTTCAGTCCATCGGTGAAGCTGCTGTCCAGCCTGGCATCCAGCTGCAGGCGCGGCACTTGACCGGGCTCGACATGGGGCACCTCGGCTTCGGCATCGCTCACCCGCGAGTCTAGAATGCGCCCGGCCGGTACCTTGATGCGCACGCCGGTATCCTCGATGAACACGTCGCCACGAGCCTCGCGCAGTACCGGCCAGCCAGGCTGATAGGCGAGCTCGGCATCATGCACCTTGAAAAACAGACTGAGGGAGCGCGCCGTCGGATCGGCCTCATGGGCCAGGGAACCCTGGTACTGGAAGAAGCCCTCATCCACTGCCCCGCCCTTGATCGCCTCCTTGAGCCATTTGGCCAGGGCCGGACTCATCCCCGGAGACAAGGTTGGCAGGTACTTCTCGGTGTAACTGGCATCGCCATCGTGCAGTCCGACGCGCAAGTCCATGTAGTCCTCGGCGTCGGGATCGCGCATGAGCCGGATCAGCATGTCTCCAGCGATGCTGCCCTCCTCACCTTCCAGCCGCATGTACGGACTGGCCAGGGTGACGGCGGTTTCGTCCAGTTTCCAGGTCAGCCGAGCATTGGCCTCTCGATAACGCCAGGCCTTGGGGAAGAGGTGATCGAGGTGCAGCGCGAAGTCGTTCGAATCGAGTCGCAATTCGCCCTGGTTGAGATCACCGGTAACGCTGCCGCTGACGTTTTCGGCCCCCGGCGCACCGTGGTAGGCGTTGATGCCGACGGCGTCCAGGTTGCTGCTGAACTCCAGGCGCTTGGCACCCTCCTGCCTGGGGCGGTAATGCAGGCTGAGGTTGCGCAGGGCACCTCGTGGCTTGAGGCCCGCCACAGCAGCTGCCGCGGCATCGGGCAGGGGTACCAGAGCATCCACCACAGGTAGAAGGGGCCCCACATCGAGACGGTCGGCAGCCAGCGACCATTCCGGTTGCTCGCCTGCCTTGTGATCGATACGCAGATGGGCCTCGCCCCAACGCTCCTTGCCAATGTTCGCGGCAACGGAGTCGAGCAGGATCTGAAAGCCTTCATCAGTGCGGGTAAAAAAGACATTCAACCCAAGATTCGCGAGGGTAACCGCCTTGCGTTCGGCATAGGCGCCGCGAATCTCCGGCGCGTGCAAACGCAGGGCGGCGCGCTGCAAGCCGCCCTTGGCCCACTCGCCCCACATCTCGCCCCCGGCTTGTAGCCGCTTCAAGCGCCACTCGTGCATGAGGCTGGCGGGCAGCCAGCGCGCCCAGTCCGTTTGCGGAAGGCTGAGATAGAGTTCGGCCTCGCTCTGCAGCCACACCTCAGCGTTGAGGCGGGTGCGCAAGCGAAGGGCCATGGGCAGCCCATCCGGTAGCGTCAGGTGGCCATCGAGGCGTTGACGACTGCCGCTTGCCTTCAGGCTGAGGCTTACATCGGTGAGGCTTAAGGGTTCGTGCCCGTAGGGCTCCAGGGTGAGCTGGCTGTTCAGCACCGAAACGTGGCCGACCTGCTTCATCAGGTCGCGAAACTGACGCGGCCCCGGCAGGGGTTTGTCGGAATTGGAAGCGATCCCCTCAAGTTGCCATTTGCCGGCCTCGTCCTGATGCAAGCCAAGCTGCACGCCGTCCAGTTCCAGGCGCGCGATCCGTGGCTGCCGCGCCAACAGGCTGCCCAGTACGTCAGGCACCAGACGGACCTGATCCAGGCGCAGGGCATTGTCGCCCTCCCCCAGCAGCACATCGTGCGCGACCAGAAGCGGTGACAGCCCATGCCAACGGCCTTCCAGGGCACCTAGCGATACGCTCTGGCCCAACGCCGCGGATGCCTTGGCCTCCGCCTCGGCGCGGTACTCGGCCACCAGGGGCACGAGTTCGCGCCCCAGGCTGACATAGAGCGCGGCAAGCACCAGGAAAAGCGCGCAAAGCGCCAGCGACCAGCGCAGCAGGCGCATCAACCAGCGGGCGAAGGCGTCCACTCAGCGCCTCAAAGCAGGACCACGTCGTACTGTTCCTGGGAATACATCGTTTCCACCTGGAACTTGATCGGACGCCCGATGAAGGCCTCCAGATCGGCGACGTTGCCCGATTCTTCGTCCAGCAGGCGATCCACGACCTTCTGGTTCGCCAGCACCAGGTAACCTTCCGCCTGGTAGGCCCGGGCTTCGCGCAGGATCTCGCGGAAGATTTCGTAGCAGATGGTTTCCGCAGTCTTCAACAGGCCGCGTCCCTGGCAACTGACGCACGGCTCGCAGAGCACCTGGATCAGGCTCTCGCGGGTACGCTTGCGGGTCATCTGCACCAGGCCGAGCTCGGTGATGCCAATGATGTTGGTCTTGGCGTGATCGCGTTCCAGCTGTTTTTCCAGAGTGCGCAGTACCTGGCGCTGGTGTTCTTCATCTTCCATGTCGATGAAGTCAATGATGATGATTCCGCCCAGGTTGCGCAGACGCAGCTGGCGGGCGATGGCGGTGGCAGCCTCGAGGTTGGTCTTGAAGATGGTCTCTTCGAGGGTGCGGTGGCCGACGAACGCGCCGGTGTTCACGTCGATGGTAGTCATCGCCTCCGTCGGGTCGATGATCAGGTAACCGCCGGACTTCAGCAGGACTTTGCGCTCAAGGGCCTTCTGGATTTCGTCCTCGACGCCGTAGAGGTCAAAGATCGGCCGCTCGCCGGGGTAGTGCTCCAGGCGGTCGGAGATTTCCGGCATCAGTTCATCGACGAACTGGGTGATCTTCTGGAAGGTTTCGCGTGAATCGATGCGGATCTTCTCGATGCGCGGATTGACCAGGTCGCGCAGGGTCCGCAAGGCAAGGCTCAGGTCTTCGTAAATGACCGACGGTGACGAAGCGGTCTGCATCTGCGAGGAAATCTGCTCCCACAGGCGGCGAAGGTAGCGGATGTCCGCAAGAATCTCGTCGGCACGAGCTCCATCGGCAGCGGTACGCAGTATGAAGCCGCCCGCCTCCTCGATGCCCTCGGCGGCGACGCAATCGGCCACCACCTGCTTGAGGCGCTCACGCTCAGCCTCGTCTTCGATCTTCAGGGAAATGCCCACATGGCTGGTGCGCGGCATGTACACGAGGTAACGCGAAGGAATCGACAGCTGGGTGGTCAGGCGCGCGCCCTTGCTGCCGATGGGGTCCTTGGTGACCTGTACCACCAGACTCTGGCCTTCGTGGACCAGGGCACTGATGCTTTCCACCGCACTGCCTTCGCGGTTGCTGATCTCCGATGCATGGATGAAGGCGGCACGGTCCAGGCCGATGTCGACGAAGGCCGCCTGCATACCCGGCAGTACCCGCACTACCTTGCCCTTGTAGATGTTGCCGACGATGCCCCTGCGCAGGGTGCGCTCGACATGCACCTCCTGCAACACGCCGTTCTCCACCACCGCCACACGCGACTCCATTGGGGTGATGTTGATCAGAATCTCTTCGCTCATGCCGTTGACCTATCCCAGGTGCTGCCAACAAGGAATGCCGAAATCGGCTAGCAACTCTGCCGTTTCCAGCAGCGGCAATCCCACTACCGCTGAATAACTGCCTTCAACGCGACTGACGAATACCGCACCCAGCCCCTGAATAGCGTAGCTGCCGGCCTTGTCGGCGGGTTCACCGCTGGCCCAATAGGTTTCCAGCTCGGCGCGCGCGATGGGACGGAAGCGCACCCGGCTCGCAACAACGCGCGCTTCGCAGCGGTTCGCATCGGCCAGGGCGATAGCGGTGAGCACCTCGTGCTCGCGGCCGGATAGCAGCTCGAGAGTCGCCAGGGCGTCGTCTCGATCCACCGGTTTGCCGAGGATGTGGCCATCCAGCACAACGGCGGTGTCCGCTCCCAACACGCAGGCGTCGCCCGGCACGGACAGGCTGGCGAGACCGGCCAGCGCTTTCTCGCGGGCCAGGCGCTCGACATAGGCCGAAGCAGCCTCGTCAGGCTGTGCGGTTTCGTCGATGGAGGCGATCAGGGTGATATGGGGAACGCCGATCTGCGCCAGCAATTCACGCCGGCGCGGCGACCCCGAAGCCAGATACAGCGTGGCCATGCGGACTTCTCCCTGTCGAGGACAGAGGCTTGCGACATGGCCGCAAGCCGATCAGTTGACGTTGAGGCGGCGACTCGTACCGCGCAGGGCGGCATATACCCAGGGCCAGAGCAACGCGCTGACCAGTGCGGGCAGCAGGAAGACCAGGGTCGGGGGACGATTACCGGTGAGGGCATTGAGCCACAGCTGCACCAGCTGGGCCAGACCGAAGACAACGAGCAGCACGAGGCACTGCTGCCACATGGGGAACATGCGCAAGCGCTGGTGCAGCGTCAGCACCAGGAAAGTGATCAGCGCGAGGATAAGGGCGTTCTGCCCAAGCAGCGTGCCGTAGAGCACGTCCTCCGCCAGCCCCAGCAGCCAGGCTGTGGTCATGCCCACGCGGTGCGGCAGGGCGAGGGTCCAGTAAGTGAGGAAGAGCGCCAGCCAGAGCGGGCGGCCGATCTCCATGAAGCTGGGGATAGGACCGACGCTGAGCACCAGGGCCAGGATCAGGCTGACCCAGATGACCCAGCCGTTGTTGGAGCGCTGGCCGACCATCAGTGACTCTCCTGGGCGTTCTGCGCGGCAGGCGGCTGGTTCGGCACTGCTGGCGAGGGCGTAGCGGCGGGAGCGGCAGGCGCTGCGGGGGGGCTGGTGACCGCTGGTGCCTGGGCTGCCGGAGCGGCCGGGGCAGGCGTGCCGCCCTGGGCAGGTTGCCCCGCGGCTTCGCGGTCGGCGGCCTCCTGGGCCTTGGCGGCCGCGTTGGCGCGCTCCTCAGGGCTGCGGGTATCGGTGAACACCAGCAGCATGTAGCGACTGCGGTTCAGTGCGGCAGTCGGGACGGCACGAACGATAGCGAAAGGCTGGCCGGAGTCATGGATGACTTCCTTGACCGTGGCTACCGGATAGCCGGCCGGGAAGCGCTGCCCGAGACCGGAGCTCACCAGCAGGTCGCCTTCCTTGATATCGGCCGTGTCCGCCACATGGCGCAGCTCGAGACGTTCGGGGTTTCCGGTGCCGCTGGCGATGGCGCGCAGGCCGTTGCGGTTCACCTGTACCGGAATGCTGTGGGTGATATCGGTCAGCAGCAGTACGCGAGCGGTATACGGCATCACCTCGACCACCTGCCCCATCAGCCCGCGGGCATCGAGCACCGGCTGGCCGAGGAAAACACCGTCCTTCTCGCCCTTGTCGATCAGGATGCGGTGGGTGAAGGGATTGGGGTCTACGCCGATCAACTCACCGACCAGAACCTTTTCGTCCACCAGGGCGGAGGAGTTGAGCAACTCGCGCAGGCGCACGTTCTGTTCGGTGAGGGTCGCCAGTTTCTGTAGGCGACGCTGCATCAACAGGGCTTCGGCCTTGAGTTTCTCGTTCTCGGCAATCAGCGTGCTGCGACTGGTGAACTGGTCGCTGACGCCATCCCAGGCACGCACCGGCAGGTCAGCCAACCAATAGAAAGGCGTGAGGACCAGCCCCATCTGGCTGCGCATGGGCTTGAGGGTGTCGAAACGGGCATCGACCACCATCAGCGCAGCCGAGAGCACGGCGAACACCAGAAGGCGTACGCCGAGCGAAGGTCCCTTGGTGAATAGCGGCTTGATGGCCCGCTCCTATGGCTAAGCGCTCTCCAACCTTATTCGGTGGAGAGCAGGTCCATCGCGTGGCGATCCATCATCTCCAGGGCACGGCCGCCACCACGGGCGACGCAGGTCAGCGGGTCTTCAGCGACGATCACCGGCAGGCCGGTTTCCTGGGCAAGCAGTTTGTCCAGATCACGCAGCAGCGCGCCACCACCGGTCAGTACGAGGCCGCGCTCGGCGATGTCGGAAGCGAGTTCCGGCGGAGATTGTTCCAGGGCGCTCTTCACTGCCTGGACGATGGTCGCCAGGGACTCCTGCAGGGCTTCCAGCACTTCGTTGGAGTTCAGAGTGAAGCTGCGCGGTACGCCTTCGGCCAGGTTACGGCCACGAACGTCGATCTCGCGGGTCTCGCCACCCGGGAAGGCGGTGCCGATTTCCTGCTTGATGCGCTCGGCGGTGGATTCGCCGATCAGGCTGCCGTAGTTGCGGCGCACATAGGTGACGATGGATTCATCGAAGCGGTCGCCGCCCACACGTACCGATTCGGCGTAAACCACGCCATTCAGGGAGATCAGGGCGATTTCAGTAGTACCACCACCGATGTCCACGACCATGGAGCCGCGGGCTTCTTCAACCGGCAGGCCAGCACCGATGGCGGCGGCCATGGGCTCTTCGATCAGGAAGACTTCGCGGGCGCCTGCGCCCAGGGCGGATTCACGGATGGCACGGCGTTCCACCTGGGTGGATTTGCACGGCACGCAGATCAGGACCCGTGGGCTCGGCTGCAGGAAGCTGTTCTCGTGAACCTTGTTGATGAAGTACTGCAGCATCTTTTCGCAGACGCTGAAGTCGGCGATCACACCGTCCTTCATCGGACGGATGGCGGAAATGTTGCCAGGAGTACGGCCCAGCATGCGCTTGGCGTCGGTACCTACGGCTACCACGCTCTTCTGGTTGCCGTGGTTACGGATGGCGACCACGGAGGGCTCGTTGAGGACGATACCGCGCTCACGCACGTAAATAAGGGTATTGGCAGTGCCCAGGTCGATCGACAGATCACTGGAAAACATGCCACGCAGTTTCTTGAACATGGGAGAGGGACCCTAGGCAACGCGTGGGTAAAAAAGTGCGGCAAACTCTAACAATGACAGGGATTTTGGGCAAGGCGCCGATATGTTAAATTGCCTGTTTTTCCGGGCCAGCAAGGCCCATCATCGCGGCCTTTGACCGCCCGTTCGCAGCACCGTTCCCCGCTCGATTCCCGCACGGTCGACTGCCCACGCAGGCCGCTTCTAGTTGGAGACCCCCGATGGCGCTTGAACGCTCCGACGTGGAAAAAATCGCCCATCTCGCCCGACTGGGCCTGAACGAGGCCGATATCCCGCGTACCACCGAGACCCTGAACAACATCCTCGGCCTGATCGACGCCATGCAAGCGGTTGATACCGACGGTATCGAACCCATGGCCCACCCCCTCGACGCCACCCAGCGCCTGCGCGCCGATAGCGTCACCGAGGAAAATCGTCGCGATGCCTACCAGGCCATTGCGCCGGCCGTCGAGAACGGTCTGTACCTCGTGCCCAAAGTCATCGAATAAGGAAAGGGTTTCCCATGCATCAACTGACCCTCGCCGAGATCGCCCGCGGCCTTGCCGCCAAGGAATTCTCCGCTGAAGAGCTGACCCGCGGCCTGCTCGCGCGCATCCACCAGCTCGATCCGCAATTGAACAGCTTCATCAGCATCACCGACGAACCGGCCATCGAACAGGCGAAGGCAGCCGACGCACGGCGCTCCGCCGGTGAGCAAGGCGCCCTGCTCGGCGCGCCGATCGCCCACAAGGACCTGTTTTGCACCGAAGGCGTGCTGACCAGCTGCGCCTCGAAGATTCTCAGCGGCTTCAAGGCTCCCTACGACGCCACCGTGGTCGCCCGCCTCAAGGCCGCCGGCGCGGTCAGCCTCGGCAAGCTGA
Organism: Pseudomonas sp. JS3066; assembly: GCF_036328175.1. NCBI lineage: Bacteria > Pseudomonadati > Pseudomonadota > Gammaproteobacteria > Pseudomonadales > Pseudomonadaceae > Pseudomonas > Pseudomonas sp. JS3066. The sequence goes on along the minus strand of NZ_CP143312.1, from coordinate 535,804 downwards.
ACATGGACGAGTTCGCCATGGGCTCCTCCAACGAATCCAGCCACTACGGCGCGGTGAAGAACCCCTGGGCGCTGGACCGCGTTCCCGGCGGCTCCTCTGGTGGCTCCGCCGCGGCTGTCGCCGCGCGCCTGGTGCCCGCTGCCACCGGCACCGACACTGGCGGTTCGATTCGCCAGCCGGCCGCCTTCACCAACCTCACCGGCATCAAGCCCACCTACGGCCGGGTTTCCCGCTGGGGCATGATCGCCTACGCCTCCAGCCTCGATCAGGGCGGACCGCTGGCCCGCACCGCCGAGGACTGCGCGCTGATGCTGGGCGCCATCGCCGGCTTCGATCCGAAGGACTCCACCAGCGTCGACCAGCCGGTGGATGACTACCTGGCCGGCCTGAACCAGCCGCTGGCCGGCCTGCGCATCGGCCTGCCGAAGGAGTATTTCGGTGCAGGCCTCGACAGCCGCATCGCCGACGCGGTGATGGCCGTGGTCGAAGAGCTGAAGAAGCTCGGTGCCACCGTCAAGGAAATCAGCCTGCCGAACATGCAGCACGCCATCCCGGCGTACTACGTGATCGCGCCGGCGGAAGCCTCCTCCAACCTGTCGCGTTTCGACGGCGTGCGCTTCGGCTATCGCTGCGAGAACCCGCAGAACCTGGAAGACCTGTACAAGCGCTCCCGCGCCGAAGGCTTTGGCGCCGAAGTGAAGCGTCGCATCATGGTCGGCACCTACGCCCTGTCGGCCGGCTACTACGACGCCTACTACCTGAAGGCACAGAAGATCCGCCGCCTGATCAAGAATGACTTCATCAGCGCCTTCAATGAGGTCGACGTGATCCTCGGCCCGACTACGCCGAACCCGGCCTGGAAACTCGGCGAGAAAAACAACGACCCGGTCGCACAGTACCTGGAAGATATCTACACCATCACCGCCAACCTGGCGGGCGTGCCGGGACTCTCCATGCCTGCCGGCTTCATCGATGGCCTGCCGGTCGGCGTGCAGCTGCTGGCGCCCTACTTCCAGGAAAGCCGCCTGCTCAACGTCGCCCACCAGTACCAGCAAGCGACTGACTGGCACAAACGCGCTCCGGCCGGCTTCTAAGCCATGGCAACGCCATGCGTCCTTTTCCCCTCTCCCTCCAGGGAGAGGGTGGCCCGAAGGGGCGGGAGAGGGACTGCTCAGGCACAGCAGGATTGAGGAACACCACAAATGCAATGGGAAACCGTCATCGGGCTGGAAATTCATGCCCAGCTCAGCACCCAATCGAAGATTTTCTCCGGCAGCGCCACCACCTTCGGCGCCGAGCCAAACACCCAGGCCAGCCTGGTTGACCTCGGCATGCCTGGCACCCTGCCGGTGCTGAACGCGGAAGCGGTTCGCATGGCCTGCAAGTTCGGCCTGGCCATCGACGCCGAAATCGCCGAGAAGAACGTCTTCGCCCGCAAGAACTACTTCTATCCGGATCTGCCCAAGGGCTACCAGACCAGCCAGATGGACCTGCCGATTGTCGGCAAGGGCTTCCTCGACATCACGCTGGAAGACGGCACCGTCAAGCGCATCGGTATTACCCGCGCGCACCTGGAAGAAGACGCCGGCAAGAGCCTGCATGAAGACTTCCACGGCATGAGCGGCATCGACCTGAACCGTGCCGGCACGCCGCTGCTGGAAATCGTTTCCGAGCCGGATATCCGCAGTGCCAAGGAAGCGGTGGCCTACGTCAAGGCCATCCACGCCCTGGTTCGCTACCTGGGCATCTGTGACGGCAACATGGCCGAAGGCTCCCTGCGCTGCGACTGCAACGTGTCGGTTCGCCCGAAAGGCCAGGCTGCGTTCGGCACTCGCGCCGAGATCAAGAACGTCAACTCGTTCCGCTTCATCGAAAAGGCCATCAACCACGAGATCCAGCGTCAGATCGAGCTGATCGAGGATGGTGGCAAGGTGATACAGGAAACTCGCCTGTACGACCCGAACAAGGACGAAACCCGCTCCATGCGCGGCAAGGAAGAAGCCAACGACTACCGTTACTTCCCCTGCCCCGACCTGCTGCCGGTGATGATCGAGCAGAGCTTCCTCGATGAAGTCCGCAGCCAGCTGCCGGAGCTCCCGAATCAGAAGCGCGAGCGTTTCCAGAGCGAGTTCGGCCTGTCTGCCTACGACGCCAGTGTGCTCTCCGCAAGCCGTGAAATGGCCGATTACTTCGAGGCCGTATTCAAGGCCTGCGGTGACGCCAAGCTCGCCGCGAACTGGGTAATGGTCGAATTGGCCAGCCTGCTCAACAAGGAAGGCCTGGAGATCGAGCAGTCTCCGGTTTCCGCCGAGCAGTTGGGCGGCATGATCCTGCGCATCAAGGACAACACCATCTCTGGCAAGATCGCCAAGATGGTCTTCGAAGCCATGGCCGCAGGCGAAGGTTCCGCCGACGAGATCATCGAGAAGAAAGGTCTGAAGCAGGTCACCGACAGCGGCGCCATCGAATCCATGCTGGACGAAGTGTTGGCCGCCAACGCTGCTCAGGTCGAACAGTACCGCGCCAGCGACGAAGCCAAGCGCGCGAAGATGTTCGGCTTCTTCGTCGGCCAGGCCATGAAGGCGTCCAAGGGCAAGGCCAACCCTGGCCAGGTGAACGATTTGCTCAAGAAGAAGCTCGAAGGTTGAAACACCCTTTGAGGACGCCGGGCATGCCCGGCGTTTTCTTGTCCGAGGCATGCACGATGTTTCGATCCCTGCTCTGGGTTCCCACGTTCGCTCTTGTGCTTGCTGGCTGCAGCACGAGCCCTTTCGGTAGTGGCAATGGAGAAAGCGGCCATGGCTATCGCGCCGAAGGCAAGGCGTCCTATTACGGTTCCCGGCACCATGGCAAGCGCACTGCAAGCGGCGAGCGCTTCGACCAACACGCCCTCACTGCCGCTCACCGCACCTTGCCTTTCGGTAGCCGGGTCAAGGTGACCAACCTGAACAACGACCGCACGGTGGTGGTTCGCATCAACGATCGCGGCCCACATGTCCGTGGCCGGATCATCGACCTGTCGCGCGAGGCTGCCGAACGGCTGGGCATGCTGCGGGCCGGCGTGGCACCCGTGCGCGTGGAATCCCTCGACTGACTGGAGAATCACAATGAGCGAAGAACGCAAATCCGGCCTGCAGGTGCGCCGGGAAGTCATGGGCGACGCCTTCGTCGACCGCGCCCTGGGCAATGCCACCGAGTTCACCCAACCGCTGCAGGACTTCGTCAACGAGCATGCCTGGGGCGGCGTATGGAACCGCGAAGGGCTGCCGCGCAAGACCCGCAGCCTGATTACCCTTGCTGCCCTCACCGCACTGAAGTGCCCGCAAGAACTGAAAGGCCACGTGCGGGGCGCACTGAACAATGGCTGCACGGTCGAGGAAATTCGCGAAGCGCTGCTGCACTGCGCCGTCTACGCCGGCGTTCCCGCCGCTATCGATGCCTTCCGCGCTGCCCAGGAAGTCATCGACGACTACCAGAAGGCTTGATCCCCCCTCGCCCGCTTCGAGGTTTTCATCCGGACCACCTCCAAACTGGCTCTCAGATCCAGCCCGCCCACTGCAACACGAACAGCCCGATATTGGTGGTTACCACTGCCGCCAGGGTAGTCATCACGATGATGGCCGCTGCCAGTTCGTGGTTGGCGTTCACCGCGCGGGCCATGACGAAGCTTGCCGCAGCGGTCGGGCTGGCGAAGTAGAGGAACAGGATCGCCAGGTCCGCCTCGCGGAACCCGCACAGCCAGGCGCCGCAGGTCGCCAGGATCGGCAGCCAGACCATCTTCATCAGACTGGCGCTGACCGCGATCTTGCCGCTGGAACGCAGGGAAGCCAGCGACAGGGTGCCGCCGATGCAGATCAGCGCCAGCGGCAGGGTCATCTGTGCGAAGTACTCGCCCGACGTCATCAGCCATTTCGGCAGCGGCAATTGCCAGTAGGCGACCGGAACGGCTGCCAGCACACCGATGATCAGAGGGTTGCTGATGATGCTTCTGGCAAGGCTCAGCGGGTCGCTCTTGGCATTCGGACTGTAGATCGCCAGTACGATCGAAGAGAGCGTGTTGTAGCTGAGGATCACTACCGCGCCGAGGATGCTACCCACCGACAGGCCGTAGTCGCCGTACATGCTGGTGGCCAGGGCCAGGCCGATGATGCCGTTGTTGCCGCGGAAGGCGCCCTGCGTGTAGATGCCGCGATCCTCTGCCGGGCAGCGCAGGATCGCCCAGCCCCAGCCGATCAGGAAACAGACGATGGTCGCCGCAACGAAATAGGCGATGAGCGCCGGCTGCAACGCCGTGCGCAGGTCCGCCTGGACGATCCCGAGGAACAGCAGCGTCGGCATCGTGCCCTTGAACACCAGTGACGATGCAGTGTTGACGAAGGAATCGTCGATCCAGCCGAGGCGCTTGAGACCCACGCCCAGGAACAGCATGGAGAACACCGGAGCGGTGATGCTGAGGGTCTGCTGAACGACGGCGAGCATGGCGAACCTTGGCGGAGGGAATAGTTAGGCGGCTAAGGATACCAAGGGCGGAAAGGAAATTACCTTGTGGGGGCGAATTCACTCACCCCCACAAAGAGCGAGCAATGAAGGGTCAGCGGCGCACGGGACGCTTCTGCAGCTTGCGCTGCAAGGTCCGGCGGTGCATGCCCAAGGCACGGGCGGTGGCGGAGATGTTGCCATCATGCTCGGCCAGCACACGCTGGATGTGCTCCCACTGCAGGCGGTCCACCGACATCGGGTTTTCCGGCACCAGGCTGTCCAGGTCGGCATGCTCGGAGAGCAGCGCGGTCAGAACGTCGTCGGCGTCGGCAGGCTTGCACAGGTAGTTGGTGGCACCGCGCTTGATGGCTTCCACAGCGGTGGCGATGCTCGAATAGCCGGTGAGGATCACCACGCGCATCTCCGCATCCAGCTCGAGCAGCTTGGGCAGCAGCACCAGGCCGGAATCGCCGTCCATCTTCAGGTCCAGCACGGCGTAGTCGGGCAGGTCGTCCTTGGCCAGCAGCAGGCCTTCTTCGGCGGAGCCCGCGACCGTTACGCGCAGCCCGCGGCGGGCCATGGCCCGGGCCATCACGCGGGTGAAGGTGGCATCATCGTCCACCAGCAGCAGATGGGGTTGTTCTTCGCCTTCGATCAGGGGTTCGTCAGTCATCTCGCTTCCTCTTCGTCAAGGCACTCAGGCGACGCCGTAACTGCGCGGCAGGCGCAACTCAGTCAGGGTGCCGCCTTCTTCATGGTTATAAAGTTTAACCGTACCGCCGGCACGGGTAACGCTGGCCTGGCTCAGGAACAGACCAAGACCGAAACCCTTGCCCTTGGTGGTAAAGAATGGTCGCCCCAGTTGCTCGGCAATAGCCAGGGGGACGCCGGCGCCATGGTCGCGGATGGTCAGTACCATCCACTGGTGGTCCCAGTTGACGCGAATGTCGAGCTTTTCCGGGCAGGCATCGGCGGCGTTGTTTAGCAGGTTCAGCAATGCCTGGGACAGGTCTGCCGGCGGTTTCAACCGGGGCGCCACGCCAAGTCCCATGCACTGGTAGCGGTAGGTGGCTTCCGGACGCATCAGGTGCCAGCGGTTGAGGGTGACTTCCAGCCACTCGATCACCGACTGTTCCACCACCGCCTGGCGACGATCAGCTTCGGCAGCACGCACCAAGTGCTGCAAGGTGTCCTTGCATAGCATCACCTGCTCCTGCAACAGGGCCAAGTCGTCCTGCAGGCTGGGCTTGTCGCCATGCTCCTGGCGCAGCTCCTTGAGTAGCACGCTCATGGTCGCCAGCGGGGTGCCCAGCTCGTGGGCAGCGCCAGCGGCCTGGGTGGCCACGGCCAGCAACTGCTGGTCGCGCATGCTTTCTTCACGGCGCACCGCCTGCAACTGGTCCTGTCGACGCAGTTCGTCGGCCATGCGGGCGACGAAGAAGGTGATCAGCGCCGCCGCCAGGGCAAAGCTCAGCCACATGCCGTAAATCAGCAGGGACTCACGCTGGCCAGTAGGCATCTCCAACGGATGGAACAACACCAGTAGCAGGGTGTACGCCGCCAACGCGAGACCGGAGAGGGTCAGGGTGTAGAGCCAGGGCAGGGTCGCCGCGGCGATGGTCAGCGGCACCAGGTAATAGGAAACGAAGGGGTTGGTGGAGCCCCCCGAGAAGTACAGCAGCACACTGTGGATAACCAGGTCGAAGCCGAGTTGGACGGAGTACTCCAGCTCCGTCACCGGCCAGGGGCCGCGCAGACGCAAGGCCGTGCCGACGCAAAGTACCAGCGAGACCCCGAGAGTCAGGCTCAGAGCGATCCAGGGCAATTGCAGCAGCTGGGCCTTGTAGGCAAGTCCTACCGAACCGGCCTGGGCGGCCAGGACGAGGATGCGAATCAGGGTCAGCCGCAGTAGGTTCTGGCGGCTGGCAGACAGAAGTTGTACGGGTTCTAGCATGTGCACTCCCAGGAATCGCCGGAGTATAACCAAGGCACACCTCGGCCCGCCTCTGTGCGGCAACTCGCCGCAGTGAGTCCACGCCGGGGCGGCAATGGAACTTCTGTAGGAGCGAACCCATTCGCCAAGGAAGGCGCAGCTGCCCCCTCGACTTCCCAGGGCAGACCTGCGGCCTGCCTGGCGAATGAACTCCCCCACAATCAGAAAGCCAGCATTGGCTGGAACAACCGTCCCGATTTCTGGTCAATTTGCGTCGCCGTTAACCCGAATGGCCGTTTACCCTCGTCCAATACGGAGAAACACCGCGCAACCCGCGCGGAAACCTGTCCCACAAGGAGTCGTCATGCCCAAGTTCACTCGCCTCGCCGCCGCCCTTGCCCTTTGCGCCGCCAGCCTTGGCAGCCTCTCGGCCCAGGCGGCCGACGATGTGCACTACAACCAGGTAGCCGTACGTGCCGAGGTCAGCCAGGAAGTGGCCCATGACCTGATGCACGTCACTCTTTATAGCGAGTCGCAGAACACCGACCCGGCCAAGCTCGCCGACGAGATCACCCGCACCCTCAACGCCGCCGTGGAAAAGGCCCGCAAGGCCAAGGGCGTGACCGTCAGCCTGGGCAGCCGCAACAGCTACCCGGTGTACGACGAGAAAGGCCAGAAGATCACCGCCTGGCGCGAGCGCGCGGAACTTCGCCTGGAGAGTGCCGACTTCGCCACCCTGTCCCAGCTCAGCGCCGATATGCTGGGTGACCTGAAGATGGCGGGGATGAACTTCAGCATCGCCGAGAAGACCCGCAAGACCCACGAAGACGATCTGATCAAACAGGCCGTGGACGCCTTTAAAGCCCGCGCACAACTGGCTACCGACGCCCTCGGCGGCAAGGGCTACAAGCTGGTCAACCTGAGCCTGAACAGCGCCGGCTTCCAGCCGCCACAGCCGATCATGATGCGTGCCATGGCTGCCAAGGGTTACGCCGATGGCGCCGCCGCCCCCGAGATCGAAGCCGGCACCAGCCGCGTCAGCGTCAGTGCAGACGGCACCATCGAAGTGCAGATGCCCTGATCAGGCGCTGGGCGCTGCCGCTTGCGGGGCAGCGCCCTCCCCTCGCCCGCGGCCTGGATTTGCAGAATTGCGACAAGGCCTTACAGCTTTATTCCACCTACTACACTCTTTCCGGTCCAGCTATTGCGTCGGGCATATGCCCTGCATAGCTTCTCGCAAGGCCCTCACAAAGGGCCCCTCAAGATGACAAACAGAATAAACATGAGGTCAACATGCGTAAAAACGCCGTCATCCAGGCACTTGTCGCCGCTGGGCTGATCGCCAGCGCACCTTTCGCCAGTGCTGCAAGCAACCTGGTGTTCTGCTCCGAAGGCAGCCCCGCCGGTTTCGACCCGGGCCAATACACCACCGGCACCGACTTCGACGCCGCCGCTGAAACCGTATTCAACCGCCTGACCCAGTTCGAGCGTGGCGGTACCGCGGTTATCCCGGGCCTGGCCGAGAAGTGGGACGTATCCCCCGATGGCCTCAGCTACACCTTCCACCTGCGCAAGGGCGTGAAGTTCCACACCACCGACTACTTCAAGCCGACCCGCGAATTCAACGCCGACGACGTGCTCTTCACCTTCCAGCGCATGCTCGACAAGGACCACCCGTTCCGCAAGGCGTACCCCACCGAATTCCCCTACTTCACCGACATGGGCATGGACGCCAACATCGCCAAGGTGGAGAAGGTCGACGACAACACCGTCAAGTTCACCCTCAATGGCGTGGATGCAGCCTTTATCCAGAACCTGGCCATGAGCTTCGCCTCCATCCAGTCCGCCGAATACGCCGACCAGTTGTTGAAGGCCGGCAAGGCCGCCGACATCAACCAGAAGCCCATCGGCACCGGCCCGTTCGTGTTCAGCCGTTACCAGAAAGACGCGCAGATTCGCTTCAAGGGCAACAAGGACTACTGGCTGCCGGGCGAGGTGAAGATCGACAACCTGATCTTCGCCATCAACACCGACGCCTCGGTGCGCATGCAGAAGCTCAAGGCTGGCGAATGCCAGGTCACCCTCTTCCCGCGTCCGGCCGACCTGGATTCGCTGAAGAAAGACGCCAACCTGAACATGCCGTCGCAGCCGGGCTTCAACCTCGGCTACATCGCCTACAACGTCACCCACAAGCCGTTCGACAAGCTTGAAGTGCGCCAGGCGCTGGACATGGCAGTAAACAAGAAAGCCATCATCGACGCCGTCTACCAGGGCGCTGGCCAACTGGCCGTGAACGGCATGCCGCCGACCCAGTGGTCCTACGACGAGTCCATCAAGGACGCCGGCTACAACCCGGAGAAGGCCAAGGAACTGCTGAAAGCCGCCGGCGTTGCCGAAGGCACCGAAATCACCCTCTGGGCCATGCCGGTTCAGCGTCCGTACAACCCTAACGCCAAGCTGATGGCCGAAATGCTTCAGTCCGACTGGGCCAAGGTAGGCATCAAGGCCAAGATCGTCACCTACGAATGGGGCGAGTACATCAAGCGCGCCAAGGGCGGCGAGCACGACGCCATGCTGATCGGCTGGAGCGGCGACAACGGTGACCCGGACAACTGGCTGGGTACCCTCTACGGTTGCGACGCTGTCGACGGCAACAACTTCTCCAAGTGGTGCGACGCCAGCTACGACAAGCTGATCAAGCAAGCCAAGGCCACTCCGGATCAGGCCAAGCGTACCGAGATGTACAAGCAGGCCCAGCACATCCTCAAGGACAACGTGCCGATCACCCCGATCGCCCACTCCACGGTCTACCAACCGATGCGCAAGAACGTGCAGGACTTCAAGATCAGCCCGTTCGCGCTCAACTCCTTCTATGGCGTGAGCGTCGGCAAGTAAGCCGGCAAACGGGGCCTTCACAGGCTATGTGAAAACGTCGCGAGCGAAGGTCAGGCAAAGCGAAGACCGCCGAAAAAGCACAGTTTACGAGTTGTAAATGAGCATTTTGAGGCGGTCTTCAACGCAGCATCACCAAGCGCAGCAATTTTCACACCGCCTGTTCGGGCTCCGTTTCGTTTACCCCATCAAGGAAGTCCGATGCGCCGAAGCCTGTTGTCCCTCGCTCTGTGCCTTCCCCTCTATTCAATGGCCAGCCAGTCCCTGGTGGTCTGCACCGAAGCCAGCCCCGAGGGCTTCGATATCGTCCAGTACACCGCCGCCACCACGGCCGATGCCTCCGCCGAAACCGTCTTCGACCGCCTGGTGCAGTTCGCTCCCGGCAGCACCCGGCTGCAACCGGGCCTGGCGGAAAGCTGGAGCATCAGCCCGGACGGCCTGGCCTACGAGTTCGAGCTGCGCAAGGGAGTCACCTTCCACAGCACGCCCTGGTTCACCCCCAGCCGCGAGTTCAACGCCGACGACGTGCTCTGGAGCTTCCAGCGCCAACTGGACCCCAGGCATCCCTGGCACAAGCTGTCCCCGCGCGGATTCCCCTATGCCGAATCCATGGCCTTCGCCCAGTTGATCGAGCGCATCGAGAAACTCGGCGAGCACCGCGTACGCTTCACCCTGAAACACCCCGAGGCGCCCTTCCTGGCCGACCTGGCCATGGGCTTCACCTCCATCTATTCCGCCGAATACGCCGACCAGTTGCTGAAAGCCGGCAAGACGGACCAGCTCAACCGCGAGCCGGTAGGGACTGGCCCCTTCGTCTTCGAGCGCTACCGAAAGGATGCGCAGATCCGTTTCCATGCCAACCCGACGTACTGGGCAGGCAAGCCAGCGGTGGAGAAACTGCTGTTCGCCATCACCCCCGATCCCAATGTACGCGTACAGCAGCTCAAGGCCGACGCCTGTCATATAGCGGTCTACCCACGCCCCACGGACATCGCCGGCCTGCGCCAGGAGCCGGAGCTGCAAGTGCTTGAGCTGGACTCCCTGCTCACTGCCTACGTCGGCATCAACACCCGCCATCCCCCGCTGGATGACGTCCGTGTGCGCCAGGCCATCAACCTGGCCTTCGACACTCGTGCTTACTTGCGCGCGCAGTTCGGCGAGGGCAACGCGAGCCTCTCCGTTGCGCCGTACCCGGCCACCCTGCTGGGCTTCAACGACAAGATCGTGCCGTGGCCCCACGACCCGGCGAAGGCGCGGCAGCTAATGGCTGAGGCCGGTCACAAGGATGGCTTCAAACTCGCCATCTGGACCCGCCCCGGCGGTGGCCCGACCAACCCCAATCCCGGCATTGGCGCACAGATGCTCCAAGCCGATCTGGCCGCGATCGGCATCAAGGCGGAGATTCGTGTGTATGAATGGGGCGAGCTGATCAAGCGCGCCAAGAACGGTGAACACGACCTGGTGTTCATGGGCTGGGCTGGCGACAACGGCGACCCGGACAACTTCCTCACGCCGAACCTGTCCTGCGCAGCGGCGAAGTCCGGTGAGAACCAGGCCGGCTGGTGCAACCAGGAATTCGACGGCCTGATCCGCGAGGCCCGCGCCATCACCGATCCGACCCGGCGCGCAGAGCTCTATCGCCAGGCCCTGGCGATCTTCCACGAACAGGCGCCGTGGATTCCCCTCGCGCATCCCAAGCAGTTCGCTGCTGTGCGCAAAGGCGTGGAGGGGTTCCAGCTGAACCCGATGGGATCGAACAATTTCGCGCGGGTTAAGGTGAACCCGTAGACCGTTTCCCTGTAGAGGCGAATTCATTCGCCAAGCAGACCACAGGCCTGCCCTTCAGAGTCAGAGCGGACCTCGACCTCCCTCACCCCAGCCCTCTCCCAGAGGGCGAGGAGGGCGTCCGTGCCGGCGCTCAGCCTTGCACTGTCCCCGTGGGAGCGACCTCAGTCGCGAAAGCAGGTCGAAGACCTGCCCTCAGGCCTCCAACCCGAACGGATCGTCGATGGAATGGCTCGGCTGGGTAAACCAGCGTGGCCCGGACGCGGTCATGTAGAAGTGGTCCTCCAGGCGAATACCGAACTCGCCCGGCACGCAGATCATCGGCTCGTTGGAGAAGCACATGCCCTCGGCCAGCGGCGTCGCGTCGCCGCGTACCAGGTAGGGACCTTCATGGATATCCATTCCGATACCGTGACCAGTGCGATGGGGCAGGCCGGGCAGTTGGTAGTCCGGGCCCAGACCGGCAGCCTCCAGGCTGCGGCGGGCCGCAGCGTCCACCACCGCGCAGGGCTCACCCAGACGCGCGGCGTCGAAGGCGGCCTGCTGTGCGGCCTTCTCGGTGTTCCACAGGGCGCGCTGGCGTTCGCTCGGTGTCCCGAACACGTAGCTGCGAGTGATATCCGACTGATAGCCATGGAGCTGGCAACCGGTGTCGATCAGCACCATGTCGCCGTCCTTGAGTACCTGCGCATGCTTCACGCCGTGTGGAAACGCGCTGGCCTCACCGAACAGCACGATGCAGAACGTCGAACCCGGCGCGCCCACCTTGCGGTGCGCCTGGTGGATGAACTCGGCAACTTCGGTGGTGCTGATGCCCTCGCGCAGGATGCTCGCGGCAGCTTTGTGCACTTCCAGGGTCATGTCCTTGGCGCGCTGCATCAGCGCCAGCTCGGTCGCGGACTTGTGGAAGCGGCAGGGGTTGATCACACAGGCTGCATCGATGAAATCGAAGCCCGAGTCGAGGCGGCGGATACCGTCGTACATGAAGAAGGCCAGCGACGGACACAGACCAACCTTGGCGTCGGCAGCGATGCCCATGCCGACCAGTATCTCCAGCAGCAGGCGATAGGGGCTCTCGTGTTCCTGCCAGGTGTGGATAACACCGTCCACCTCGCGAAAATCGCGAATGGTGCCCTCCTCGAACGCTGGGGCGATATAGGCCAGTTGGCCATTGGCAGGGAGCACGGCGCCGACCATGCGTTCGCTCGGGCTCCACTTAACCCCGGTGAAGTAGCGCAGGTTGCTGCCGGCATTCAGGTAGATGGCCGCGATGCCCTGGTCACGCATCAGGCCCTGGGCCTTGGCAATGCGCGCCTGGTACTCGCCGAGGCCGATCGGGCCCATTCCCGCGACCATGCTCGACAGGCCAGCCAGTGCCTGTTCCGAAGTCTTGCCGCCTACACCTACTGTCATGTTGTTCTCCCGAGTCGTGTTGCAGTGCGCCGAATTTAAGTTCCACTTAAATTATCGTCAACGCCAATTTTCAGTCCCACTTAATTTCAATAAGGCGACAAGCCTTTTCTACAATGCGCCGCCCGTTATACTGGCGCCCTTCAGAACAAGAGCCACGCCAATGACCGTAGAACAGATCGGCGAACGGTTGCGCCGCTATCGCCGCGCCGCCCACAAGACCCTGAACCAAGTCGCCGCCGAGTCGGGTCTCACGGCCAGTTTCCTGTCCCAGGCGGAACGCAACCTCACCGGTGTGTCGATCTCCTCCCTGGCGAACATCGCCAGATCGCTGGGGATTCCACTCAACGCCCTGTTCGACCAGCCCGTCCAGCACCAGCCCGATTCCCACCACGGTCAGCGCGTGCGCTACACCATCGGCGGCCAGCCGCTGGCCTACGAGCGCCTGTCCAGCAACTTCCCCGGCAACCTCATCAATGCAGTGAAGATGAGCATGCCGGTGGGTTACCAGTCCGAACTCATTTCCCACGAAGGCTCCGAGTTCGCCTATGTGCTGACCGGACAGATCGTTTACACCATCGAAGGTCGCAACTACCCGCTCGGCCCAGGCGATTCGGTCCATTTCGATGCCGCCAAGCCGCATTTCCTCGCCAATTCCGGCGACGAAGTCGCCGAGGTTCTGACCGTCACCACCATGGGTCTTTTCGACGACCATCCCACGCCCTGACCGGCCAGTTCCCGGAAGTAAGCAGCACTGAATTTAAGTTGACCTTAATTTCAGCATCACTTAAGTTCGGCCTCGGCCGGCGGAGGCGCAAGCATCCCTTTCCCATTCGCCGCCATCGCCCGCCCGGGTACGCCGGCATCCGGCCCCTCGGCTCGCGAATGACGGGCAGCCTGCGGCCCACGAAGCCGCAGGGTCAGGTGCAACGGACACCACAGGCTTCGACCACCTGAAACGCCGCCCTCAGAACAACAACAATGAGGTTCGCATGCGTCAGAAAACCAAGTTCAAGACCATGATCGCCGCCGGTCTGCTCCTCGGCTCCGGCTTCACCCACGCCGCCAGCAACCTGGTCTTCTGCTCCGAAGGCAGCCCCGCCGGCTTCGATCCGGGCCAATACACCACCGGCACCGACTTCGATGCGACCTCGGAAACCATCTTCAACCGCCTGGCCCAGTTCCAGCGCGGCAGCACCAAGGTCGAACCGACCCTGGCCAGCAGTTGGGACATCAGTGAAGACGGCAAGCGCTACGTCTTCCACTTGCGCCCCGGCGTGAAGTTCCACACCACCGACTACTTCAAGCCGACCCGCGAGTTCAACGCCGACGACGTGCTCTTCACCTTCCAGCGCATGCTCGACAAGGATCACCCGTTCCGCAAGGCGTACCCCACCGAGTTCCCCTACTTCACCGACATGGGTCTGGACAAGAACATCGCCAAGGTGGAGAAGGTCGACGACATGACCGTGGCCTTCACCCTGAACGACGTGGACGCTGCCTTCATCCAGAACCTGGCAATGAACTTCGCCGCGATCCAGTCCGCCGAGTACGCCGACCAGTTGCTCAAGGCCGGCAAGGCCGCCGACATCAACCAGAAGCCCATCGGCACAGGCCCCTTCGTGCTCAAGCGCTACCAGAAGGACGCGCAGATCCGCTTCACCGGCAACAAGGACTACTGGAAACCGCAAGACGTGAAGATCGACAACCTGATCTTCGCCATCAATACCGATGCCTCGGTGCGTACCCAGAAGCTCAAGGCCGGCGAATGCCAGGTCACCCTCAACCCGCGTCCTGCTGATATCGAGGCCCTGAAGAAGGACCCGAACCTGCAGGTGCCGAGCGAGCCCGGTTTCAATCTCGGCTACATCGCCTACAACGTCACCCGCGCGCCCTTCGACAAACTCGAAGTGCGCCAGGCGCTGGACATGGCTGTGAACAAGAAAGCCATCATCGACGCCGTATACCAGGGCGCTGGCCAACTGGCCGTGAACGGCATGCCGCCGACCCAGTGGTCCTATGACGAATCCATCAAGGACCGCGACTTCAACCCGGAAAAGGCCAAGGAACTGCTGAAAGCCGCCGGCGTTGCCGAAGGCACCGAGATCACCCTCTGGGCGATGCCGGTTCAGCGTCCGTACAACCCCAACGCCAAGCTGATGGCCGAAATGCTCCAGGCCGACTGGGCGAAGATCGGCATCAAGGCGCGCATCGTCAGCTACGAATGGGGCGAGTACATCAAGCGCGCCCACGCCGGCGAGCACGACGCCATGCTGATCGGCTGGACCGGCGACAACGGTGACCCGGACAACTGGCTGGGCACGCTCTATGGCTGCGACTCGGTGGACGGCAACAACTTCTCCAAATGGTGCGACGCCCGCTACGACAAGCTGGTAAAAGCGGCCAAGGCCACCGCCGACGTCGAGAAACGTACCGAACTCTACAAGCAGGCCCAGCACGTCCTGCAGCAACAGGTACCGATCACCCCCATCGCGCACTCCACGGTCTATCAACCGATGCGCGCCAGCGTGAAGGACTTCCTGATCAGCCCCTTCGGACGCAACAGCTTCTATGGCGTTTCCAACGGACGCTGAGTGATCGAGGCCGGGGAACCGGCCTCCTTCGCAACCTCAAGTCGGCGAGTAGACCGGCCGAGGCCAATCTCACCTGCCACCACAAACGCAAAGCGCCGCCTTCCCGTTCCCATCGGACCGGCGCCTTTACCTATGCGGCCTAAACTGCAGGGAATGGTCAGGACGCTGACCAGCATTACAAAGATGAGGAGTGATTCGCCCAAATGCTGAGTTTCATTGCACGCCGACTGGGACTTCTGATCCCCACCTTCTTCGGCGTCACCTTGCTCACCTTCGCCCTGATCCGCCTGATTCCCGGCGACCCGGTGGAAGTGATGATGGGTGAACGTCGGGTCGACCCGGAAATGCACGCCCAGGCCATGGAACGCCTCGGTCTCAACAAACCGTTGCCGGAACAGTACCTGGACTACATCGGCAAGCTGGCGCAGGGCGACCTGGGTGAATCGCTGCGTACTCGCGAAGGCGTCTGGAACGAGTTCCTCACGCTGTTCCCCGCTACCCTGGAACTGGCCATCGCTGCGCTGATCTTCTCCGGCACCCTCGGCGTGCTTGCAGGCGTGATCGCCGCCTTGAAGCGAGGCTCGCTATTCGACCACGGGGTGATGGGCATTTCCCTGGCGGGCTACTCGATGCCGATCTTCTGGTGGGGCCTGCTGCTGATCATGTTCTTCTCCGTGTGGCTGGGCTGGACGCCAGTGTCAGGGCGCATCGACCTGCTCTACGACATCGAGCCGAGAACCGGCTTCATGCTCATCGACACCCTGTATTCCGAAGAGGAAGGTGCCTTCGTCGACGCCCTGCGCCACCTGATCCTGCCCGCCATCGTACTGGGCACCATCCCCCTGGCGGTGATCGCCCGCATGACCCGTTCGGCGATGCTCGAAGTGCTGCGCGAGGACTACGTGCGTACCGCTCGTGCCAAAGGCCTGTCGCCGGCTCGCGTGGTCTTCGTCCACGGCCTGCGCAACGCGCTGATCCCGGTACTCACCGTTTTCGGCCTGCAGGTAGGCACCCTGCTTGCGGGTGCGGTGCTGACTGAAACCATCTTCTCCTGGCCCGGCATTGGTAAATGGCTGATCGAAGCCATCGGTGCCCGCGACTACCCGGTGGTGCAGAACGGCATCCTGCTGATCGCCTGCCTGGTGATCGTGGTGAACTTCGTCGTGGACATCCTCTACGGCCTGGTTAATCCACGCATCCGTCATCAGCGTTAAGGAGACCTGACGTGACCACAATGCAACCCCAGGTCGACCCGAGCATCCTCTACCCTTCCCCGCTGAAGGAGTTCTGGAAGGCCTTCGCCCACAACAAGGGCGCCGTCGGCGGCCTCGCCTTCATGATCCTGATCGTCTTCTGCGCCCTGTTCGCCCCCTGGGTCGCACCCCATGACCCGAGCGAGCAGTTCCGCGACTTCCTGCTGACCCCACCGGTCTGGCTGGAAGGCGGCCAGGCGCAGTTCCTGCTCGGCACCGACGAACTCGGCCGCGACCTGCTCTCGCGCCTGATCTTTGGGGCCCGCCTGTCCCTGCTGATCGGCCTGGCCTCGGTGGTGATGTCGCTGATCCCAGGCATCCTGTTCGGCCTGCTCGCAGGCTTCTTCCCGCGCCTGCTGGGTCCATCGATCATGCGCGTGATGGACATCATGCTGGCCCTGCCGTCGCTGCTGCTGGCCGTGGCCATCGTCGCCATCCTCGGCCCAGGCCTGATCAACACCGTGATCGCCATCGCCATCGTCTCCCTGCCCTCCTATGTGCGCCTGACCCGCGCCTCGGTGATGGGCGAGCTGAACCGCGACTACGTCACCGCGTCGCGTCTGGCCGGTGCCGGCCTGCTGCGCCTGATGTTCGTCACCGTGCTGCCCAACTGCATGGCGCCGCTGATCGTCCAGGCCACCCTGAGCTTCTCCTCGGCCATCCTCGACGCCGCCGCCCTGGGCTTCCTCGGCCTTGGCGTGCAGCCGCCCACTCCCGAGTGGGGCACCATGCTGGCCTCCGCGCGCGACTACATCGAACGCGCCTGGTGGGTGGTTTCGCTGCCTGGCCTGACCATCCTGCTCAGCGTGCTGGCGATTAACCTGATGGGCGACGGCCTGCGCGATGCGCTGGACCCGAAACTCAAGAATGCAGTCTGAGGAGCCCGCCATGAGAATCTCCGTTCCGCGCCGGCTTCTCGTAGGCGCCAGCTTGCTGGCGAACCTGCAGCCCCCCTTCGCGAGCAAGCTCGCTCCTACAACGTCGCGTTCAAGCGTTGCGCATTGCCTGGAGACCGCCGTATGAGCCTCCTTGAAATCAAGAACCTCAGCGTGCGCTTCGGCGACGCCAACGCCGTCCCGGTGGTGGATGGCCTCGACATCTCGGTGAACAAGGGCGAGGTGCTGGCCATCGTCGGCGAGTCCGGCTCGGGTAAGTCGGTCACCATGATGGCCCTGATGGGGCTGATCGATGCCCCCGGTCGTATCACCGCCGACAGCCTGCGCTTCGACGGTCACGACATGCTCAAGCTCAAGGGTCGGCAGCGTCGCCATATCGTCGGCAAGGACCTGGCGATGGTCTTCCAGGACCCGATGACCGCCCTCAATCCCAGCTACACCGTAGGCTTCCAGATCGAGGAAGTGCTGCGCCAGCACCTCGGGCTGAAGGGCAAGGCTGCTCGCCAGCGCGCCCTGGAGTTGCTGGAACGGGTGGAAATCCCCGGCGCCGCCAGCCGCCTCGATGCTTACCCGCACCAGCTTTCCGGCGGCATGAGTCAGCGCGTGGCCATTGCCATGGCCATCGCTGCCGAGCCCAAGCTGCTGATCGCCGACGAACCCACGACGGCACTCGACGTGACCATCCAGGCGCAGATCATGGACCTGCTGCTGGACCTGCAACGTGACCAGGGCATGGCCCTGGTGCTGATCACCCATGACCTGGCGGTGGTGGCCGAAACCGCTGACCGCGTCTGCGTGATGTACGCCGGTCAGGCCGTGGAAATCGGCGAGGTGCCGCGCCTGTTCGACGAGCCCACCCACCCCTATACCGAAGCCCTGCTCAAGGCGATTCCCGAGCACAGCCTGGGCGCCCACCGCCTGTCGACGCTGCCCGGCATCGTCCCCGGACGCTATGACCGGCCACACGGCTGCCTGCTGTCGCCGCGCTGCCCTTACAGCCAGCCCAACTGCGTGGCCCAGCGTCCGAGCCTGGACCCGCACGCCCATGGTGCCGTGCGCTGCTTCTACCCCCTTAACCTGATCGAGGTGGCGCGATGAGTGCCGTATTGACCGCCCGCGAACTGACCCGCCACTACGAAGTCTCGCGGGGCCTGTTCAAGCCCCATGCCCTGGTGCGCGCCCTCAACGGTGTGTCCTTCGAACTGCAGGCCGGCCGTACGCTGGCCGTGGTCGGCGAATCCGGCTGCGGCAAATCAACCCTGGCCCGTGCCCTGACCTTGATCGAAGAACCCTCCTCCGGCTCGCTGCAGATCGCCGGCCGTGAAGTGGCGGGGGCCAGCAAGGACGAACGCAAACAACTGCGCCGCGATGTGCAGATGGTCTTCCAGAATCCCTACGCGTCGCTCAACCCGCGGCAGAAGATCGGCGATCAGCTGGCAGAACCGCTGGTCATCAACTCCGGCCTGTCCCGCGTGGAACGCCGCGAGCAGGTGCAGGCGATGATGCAGCAGGTGGGCTTGCGCCCTGAGCATTACCAGCGCTACCCGCACATGTTCTCCGGCGGCCAGCGCCAGCGCATCGCACTGGCCCGGGCCATGATGCTCAATCCCAAGGTGCTTGTGGCGGACGAGCCCACCTCGGCGCTCGACGTGTCGATCCAGGCCCAGGTACTCAACCTCTTCATGGACCTGCAGGAACGCTACAACACCGGCTACGTGTTCATCTCCCACAACCTCGCGGTGGTGCGCCACGTCGCCAACGATGTGCTGGTGATGTACCTCGGCCGCCCGGCGGAAATGGGCCCCAGCGATCTGATCTACGAGCGTCCGCTGCACCCTTACACCAAGGCCCTGCTCTCGGCCACACCGGCAATTCATCCGGACCCGAGCAAGCCGAAGATCAAGATCGCCGGCGAACTGCCCAACCCGCTAAACCCGCCGTCCGGCTGCGCCTTCCACAAGCGCTGCCCTTACGCGACCGAGCGCTGCAAGGTGGAAGTACCGGAGCTGCGCCTGCTCGACGCTCGCCAGGTGGCCTGCCACAACGCGGAGAGCATCAACGGTTAAGGGGTTGATCAGGAAACCCTTGTAGGGGCGATTGAATTCGCCCCTACAGATCCCGCAGCACCGCCAACCTCACCCCAAACCCCACCAGCACTCCACCGAACAGCCACTGCTGCACCCGCTGTACCAGCGGGCGGCGCCCCAGCCAGCGGCCCAGTCCTTCCCCGGCCAGCGCATAGGCCGAATCGAAAACCAGTCCCGCCGCCACCAGCACCACGCCGAGTAGCGCGAACTGCAGCCCCAATGGTCCATCAGCCGGGCTGACAAACTGCGGCAACAGCACGGAACAGAACACCAGCGCCTTGGGATTGAGCAGATTGGTCAACAGACCTCGCCGCAGCGCCTGCCCATACGCCCGCGAGGACTGACGCGCGCCTTCCACCACCAATGCCGAAGTCTCCGCCTGGAACAGCTTTACTCCCAGCCAGAGCAGGTAGGCAGCACCGGCCAGGCGCACGAGGTCGAAGGTCCAGGGCCCGAGCGGAACAGCACCGCCAGTCCCAGGCCGGCGAGCGCCACATGGCAACTGCGCGCCAGCGCCAGCCCAAGTGCGGTGGCCAGGGCCATGGCGCGGCCCTGGCGGGCGCCGGTTTGCAGCAGGAGGATCATGTCGGGACCGGGCAACAGGTAGACCACTGCCAGGGCTATCAGGAAAGCAGTCATTTCTTCGCTCCAGGTCGAGGTATGGAGGAAAAATTCTAGGGCCGAACGCCAGGGCAGGTGCTTGCGTATTTGACTGCAAAAGCCATGATTCATGGAATTTCCTGCCAATCAAGAACCCTACTACGAGCGCTTATGCCAAAACTTAAACTTGATGCTCTTGACCACCGCATCCTCGCCGCGCTGCAGCGCGACGGCCGCCTGTCCAACGTGCAACTGGCAGACGAGATTGGCCTGTCCGCCTCACCGTGCCTGCGCCGGGTGCGATTGCTGGAAGAGGCTGGGGTGATTCGCGGATACCACGCCAACCTCGACCGCGACGAAGTGGGGCTGGGTTTGACGGTATTCGTGGGGATCAAGGTGGAACGCCACGGCCAGGAACAGGCCGACGCCTTCCGCGAAGCGGTGATCAGCCTGCCCGAAGTGATCTCGGTGCACCTGGTATCGGGCGAATCGGACTTCCTGCTGCAAGTAGTCGTGCCAGACCTGCGCGCCTACGAGCAGTTCCTCACAGGCACCCTGCTGAGGCTGCCCGGCGTCAGCGATATCCGCAGCAATTTCGCCATACAGACCGTGAAGGCGCCCTCGCCGCTACCGTTGAACCACCTGCCGAAATGACCTGCCGCACGAACGGGCTGCTTCTCTGTGGGGGCGAATTCATTCACCCCCACACAGTGCAATGGACCTAACGTCCAAAGAACCGATAGAACTCCCGCAACTCATCCTGGGTATCTGCCAGGCTGACGGCCGTGAAACGCAGCACCTGGTTGGCCGGACACTGGGCCAGGAGCCCGAGGTCCAGGGGGTGGACCCAGCCGAGCACCGGGTATCCCCCCATGGTCTGCCGGTCCGCGGTGAGAATGATCGGCCGGCCATCCGGCGGCACCTGGACAGCGCCGACGACCACGCCCTGGGACCACTGCCGTTGCGGCGCGACCATGGCCTTGCCTTCCAGGCGCGCGCCCATGCGGTCGGATTGCGGGCTGAGCAGCCAGGCCCCTTCGAAGAAGGCTTGCACCTGCTGCTCATCGAAGCTGACAGCATCGCCGCCAATCATCACCCGCAGCAGCTGTGCTGACATGTAGTCCGGCTGCCACGGCCAGGGCACGCTGGCGCCGCGGGGAAATTCGCCTCGGCTACCGGCAAGCAGATCCCCCCTTGCAAGACGAACGCCCTCGCCATCCAACCCGCCCAGGCCTTCTCGCATCTGGCAGGCGACGCTGCCCAGTACCGGCTCGGCGCGAATGCCGCCTACCAGCGCCAGGTAGCTGCGCTGGCCACTGCGGGCGAAGCCGATCTGCAGGCGCTGGCCAGGTTCAAGACGAAAGCGCGACCAGTTGAGGCGAGGTTCGCCATCTACGCTCAGCGGCATATCGGCACCCGCCAGCGCGACCCAGAGCGCCTCCTCTGCCTCCAGCTCCAGGCCCCCCAGGGAGATTTCCACAACCGCGCAACTGCGTGCGTTGCCCAGCAGACGATTGGCCCAAGCTGCTGCCAGCGGGTCCATGGGACCGGCCGGAGAAACGCCAAGATGCTGCCAGCCATGACGGCCGGCGTCTTGCAACAGGCTCAGGGGGCCGGGCTTGATCACGCGCAAGCCACTCATGAATCGCCTCCGCCTTCGGCGCGATAGCGGGCCTCGTCGATGGCGAAAAATCGCACGCGGTCCCCCAGGGCAAGCGGGCAAGGCGGCTCGCGGTGCGCATCGAAGAGCGTCCAGGGACACAGTCCCAGTAGATGCCAACCGCCCGGGGATGCCTGGGGATAAATCGCCGTCTGCCGCTCGGCGATAGCCAGGCTGCCGGCCGGTACGCGTATGCGTGGGCTGCTGCGACGCGGCAGGGCCAGACGCGGATCGAGGCCACCGAGGTAAGCGAAGCCAGGCGAGAAACCGATGGCACCGACCCGGTACTCGGCACCGCTGTGGATATCCACCAGTTCGCCGATCGAGAGGCCACAGGACTCGGCCACCCAGGCCAGGTCCTCACCGCAGTACCAGATGGGGATTTCATGCAACTGGCCGGTTTCAGCCACGGCCGGCGCGGTCAGCCAGGCTTCCAGCAGCGGCTCGATACGTTCGGCCAGGGCGAGGTGGTCGGTACGGGTCAGGTCATAGTGCAACAGCAGGGTGGTCCAGCCAGGCACCAGGTCGAGAAGCAGGTGCCCCAGCTCGCGCCGCAGGACGCCGGCCAGCGTAGCGATGCGCTGCGGTAGCCAGGCATCCGGTTCGTCAGCCAGCACCAACAGCAATGCTTCAGCGCCAGCGGGCTCGAGGCGGATCATAGGGCGTCCAGCTTGCCTCGCAAACGGCGCAACACGGCCAGGGAGTCGGGGTTGTCACCATGCACGCAGAGGCTGTCCGCCACCAGCCGCAGGGGTTTGCCATCGATGTCCGGGAAGGGCTCGCCAACGGCGATGGCCAATGCCTGGTCGAGGATGCGTTCGGCATCGTGGTGCACGGCTCCGGCCATGCGCCGGGGCGCCAGTTGGCCATCGGAGAGATAGGCACGGTCGGCGAAGGCCTCGAACATCAGCGGCACATCGGCGGCATCGGCCAGTTGCAGCTCGCGGCTGTTGTCGGCCAGCGCCAGCACCATCAGCGGCAGCCCCTTGCGATAGCTGGCGCAGGCATCGAGGACCGCTTCAAACAGAGCGTCATCACGCACCAGGTCGTTGTACAGCGCGCCGTGCGGCTTCACGTAGGCCACCTGGGTACCGACCGTTCGGCAGAACGCTTCCAGTGCACCGATCTGGTAAAGCACCTGGGCGCGCACTTCCTCCGGCGTACAAGCCATGTGGCGCCGCCCGAAACCGGCAAGGTCCGGGTAGGCCGGATGGGCGCCGATGCGCACGTTGTGACGCAGCGCCAGCTCGACGGTGCGTTGCATGGTCAGGGGATCGGCGGCATGGAAACCGCAGGCCAGGTTCGCCTGGTCCACCAGCGGCATGGCGAGCTCGTCGTCACCCATGCGCCAGGCACCGAAGCTTTCCCCCATGTCGCAGTTCAGCAGGATTCGTCTGTTCATGAAGCGGATTATGGCTAAAGCCGGCGCTCTTGTAGGAGCGAATTTATTCGCGAAAAGGGTTGGCACCGAGCAGGCCTGACGTTGCCCTCACCCCCGCCCTCTCCTGCAAGCGGGAGAGGGGGCTGTCCGTGCCCTCGAACTGTTCTTCATTTTTCCTGTAGGAGCGAATTCAGTCGTCAAGCAGGCCGAAGGTCTGCCCTTGAACGATCCCCCTCCCGCCGCAAAAAAACGCCCCACACAAGGCGGGGCGAACATTCCCCAGGAGCAGGGATCACTCGGTTCGGCGCTTCGCGCCGTCAATACACGTCGCGTCGGTAGCGGCCTTCGTCATTCAATTGCTGCAGCACCTCATCACCGAGGATGTCGCGCAGAGCGCGGTCAACGCCTTCAGCCATGCCTTGCAGGCTGCCGCAGACGTAGATCACCGCACCTTCGTCGATCCAGGCACGCAGCTCGCCGGCAGCTTCGCGCAGGCGATCCTGTACGTAGATTTTCTCGGCCTGGTCGCGGGAGAAAGCGAGGTCCAGGCGTTGCAGCTCACCCTTGGCCAGCCAGCCTTCGATTTCTTCGCGACAGTAGAAGTCGTGAGCCTGGTTGCGCTCGCCGAACAGCAGCCAGTTGCGATTGCGCCCGGCGGAGATGGCCGCCTTGAGCAGGCTGCGCAGGCCGGCGAGGCCAGTGCCGTTGCCGATGAAGATCAGCGGGCGGTCTTCGTCGATCAGATGGAAGCGGCTATTGCGGCGAAGGCGCAGCGGCATGACGGCGCCTTGCGGCAGGTAGTGGGTCAGCCACCCGGAAGCGATACCCAGGCTGCCATCAACGTGCTGCTCCTGGCGTACGATCAGCTCCAGTGCACCGTCACTGGCCAGCGAGGCGATGGAGTACTGGCGAACGGAAAGGCCGATCAGCGCCTGCACCACGGCTTGTGGCTGCAGGCCCACCAGATGCTCGAACGAGCCCGGCAACAGGCGACCGGCCAGTGCCTGGCGCAGCGACTGGCGCAGGCCGTCCAGCTCCACCGGCGCGTCGCCGTCGAGGTGGTGCCTGGCAAGCCAGGCCTCGACGACCGGTTCGGCCTGACTCGGGAGGATTTCAACCAGGTCGCCGGCCTGCCAGTCCACCTGGCTGCCCGCCGGGGCGCGCAGTCGTAGAAGCCAGGTGGATTCACCCTGGCTGCCCGGATTCAGGTGTTCACGTTTTTCCAGTGTCCAGCTTTCGAAGCCTGGGCCGCTCCAGGGGGAGAGCACGCTTCCACCCGATACCTGGGCCAGTTGCTGCTGCCAATGGTGCAGTGCGCCACTATCACCGTTGTCCACTTCCACCGGCTCGAACAGTTGACTCGCGCCCTGCCCTTTCAGCCAGGCCTGCAGGCGACGGCCGAAGCCGCAGAACTGTTCGTACTGGCGATCACCCAGGGCCAGCACGGCAAAACGCAGGCCGGCAAGCTGGGAAGCCTGACCGATCACCTTGCGTTCGAAGCCGCGGGCGTTGTCAGGCGCTTCGCCGTCGCCGAAGGTGCTGACCACGAAGAGTGCATTGCTGGCTTGGGCCAGGGTCGCACCATCCAGGGTGGCGAGCGGCTCGACGCGCACTGGCAGTCCGGCAGCCTGCAGCTGCCCCGCGCTCTGCCAGGCCAATTGCTCGGCGAATCCGCTCTGGCTGGCGAAGCCGATCAGCCAGGAATCCTTGCCACCGCTCTCGGCCAAGCTGCCACGGGCCGCCTTGACTGCACGCTTCTTGCGTCGACGGTCGAGATAGAGCAGCCAGCCGGTGACGAAGAATAGCGGCATGGTCAGGCTCGCCAGCATCACCAGGATGCGCCCCGTCAGGCCGAAATATTCACCCACGTGCAGCGCATAGATGCTGGTCAGCAACTGTGCCTTGAAGCTCTTGTCGGTGTAGCGCTCACTACGGATCACTTTGCCGCTGACCGGATCAAGGGCGATCTGGTTGAGGGCGCGCGGGTGCGCGGCATCTTCCAGCAGGTAAAACACCTGGGCCGGCCGGCCGCCCACCGGCGGCAGGCGCAGGTTGTAGACGCTCATGCTCGGGCCAGCTGTTTCGCGGATGCTCTTCCATACGGCGTCATAGTCGACCACCAGCGGCGGTCCCGAAGGTGCCTGTCCCCCCTGGCGGCCTGGGCCTTCGCCGCGGCGCTCACCTGGTTTGCCTTGCTGGCCAGCGGGGGCATCGGACAGCAGCCGATTAAGGCCTTCGCGGTACCACTCGTAGGACCAGAACAGGCCAGTCAGGGCGGCCAGGAGATAGAACGCCAGGCACCAGGTACCCGCCACGGCATGCAGGTCCCAGTTGAAGCTGCGCCCCTTGCGCGACCAGTCCAGGGTCAGCCAGGCACGCCAGCTGCCAGCCTTGCGCGGCCAGCGGAGGTAAAGGCCGGAAAGGCAGAAGAAGATGAGGATCAGGGTGCAGGCGGCGGTGATCTGCTTGCCGAACTCGCCCATGGCGAGGAAACGGTGCAGTTGCAGCATCAGGCCGAAGAACTGCTGGCCGGCGGGCTCGCCCAGCAGCTCACCGGTGTAGGGATCGAAGTAACGCCAAGGGCCACGACGCTCCCCGGGAGGCGGCGCGAAAAATACACGGGCGGCATGGTCGTTGTTGGTTTCGACCCAGAGGCCGGACACCTTCTTGCCTTCGGCAGCCTCGATCTTGCTCACCAGTTCGGCGGGCGGCAGCACGCCGCCATCGCGCACCTCGACCGTCAGGGTCTCTGGATTGAGCAAACGCAGGATTTCTTCCTGGAAGCTGTAGGCAGCCCCGGTGATGCCCATCAAAGCCAAGACCAGACCGGCACTGATACCGAACAGCCAGTGCAGCTGGAACAGGGTCTTCTTCAACACGTGATATCCCTCGGATACGCACCTGGCGGTGCGTCAAATCGCTGGTTCGCGGCAGGCCCCATGCCTGACCGGGCTGCGATTTTATTTGAGAACGGGATGCATTAAATCAGGAAAAGAAGGTTTTACCTTTTATTTACAGCGACACGGGCCCTGCACAAGGCAGGGCCCACGACTCGTCCGTCAGAACGAGTAGGTAGCGGTCAGGATCGCTGCTCGGGCATCGCCATATTCGATGGCAGAGGAACGCGCGTCGGTGCCGTTCTGCTGGCGCACGCGCTCTACATAGTCCTTGTCGAACAGGTTGTTCACGTTCAGCTGCAGGTCCAGCTCCTTGTTGACCTTGTAGCCGACCATAGCGTTGTGCAGCCAGTAGGCATCAAGCTTGGCGGTCGTGCTTGAGCTGACGTTACGCTCACTGATGTAGCGGGCGCCGTACCCCAGGGTCCAGCCTTCCGGCAACTCGTAGGTCGTCCACAGGTTGAACGAGCGCGGCGGGGTGTTGCCCAGAGCCTGGCCTTCGCGAGCGATACCGGCAGCGGTGTCGGCGGCCTCGAGGGTCTCACTGGACTGGAAGGTGTAGTTGGCGAACACATCCCACTGCTCGGTGATGTGACCGGTCAGCCCCAGTTCCACACCCTCTACGCGCTGTTTGCCCGCCAGTTGGGTGGAGCCATCGAGCATGGTTTCACGCGCATTGGTCTTCTCGACGCGGAACAGTGCGCCATCGACCTCCAGGCGGCCACCCAGCAGTTCCCACTTGGTGCCCAGTTCCCAGGTTTCGTTCTTTTCCGGATCGAGGTTCTCGGTTGCAGCGGTCAGGCCGCCACCGTTGGAGGCGATGCCTTCGGCCGTGGGGTTGAAGGAGTTGCCCCAGGCCACGTAGAAGCGGCCATTCTCAACCGGTTTGTAGACCAGGCCTGCACGGCTGCTGAGCTTTTCGTCCTTGGAGGTAAAGCTGCCGTTCTGCACGTTGGTCGCCGAGAAGGTGTCGCTGTGCCCTTTGAACCAGTCGTAGCGCAGGCCGACGTTGAAGTCCCACTGTTCGCTCAGGGCGATGGTGTCGAAGACGTACAGCGCCTTGTCGTCCAACTGGTTCTCGGTGAAACCGGTGGTGGTCTTGTTGACCGGGCCAACCCAATGACCGGGCGGATTGCTCAGATCGTAGCCATTGGCCGGGAAGACGGGGTTGCCGAGACCATGGTTGTAGCTCTTGAGATCGAAGTCCTCGCGGGAGATCTCCGCTCCGGTTACCAGCTCGTGGCCAAGGCCGAAGGTGTCGAAGCTCGCGCGCAGGTTGGTCTGGTTGATCCACATTTCAGTCGTGGTGTCGCGGCCGGAAGCCTGAGGGCCCGCTGGACGATACCGGCCCGCCGGCACACCGGTGAGGTTCACGTGGGAGGCGGAGACGATGGTGTTGCGGTCGATACGGCTGTAGCGGGTCAGGTTCTGCAGACGCAGGCTGTCGCTGAAATCGTGCTCGAAGTTCGCGGTGAATGCACTCTGCTCGATTTCATCCTTGTCCAGGTTATCCCAGCCGAAGTAATCCTCGCGGCTGACGCCAGCGAGCTTCTTGCCATTCAGGGCCGGTACGCCGTAGTCGGGCAGGTTGTCATCGGTCTGATGGAAGGCACTCAGGGTCAGGCGGGTAGCGTCGTTGAGGCCCAGACGCAGGGACGGGGCAACACCCCAACGCTCGCGGTCAATCTCGTCGCGGCCGGGCACGTCGTTTTCATGGGCCATCAGGTTCACGCGGAAGGCGCTGTTGCTGCCCACGCCTTCCAGAGGTTGGTTGGCGTCCAGGGTGAGGCGATGGTAGTTGTCGGTGCCGAGGCCCCCACCCAGGGTGGTAAAGGCGCGGTCCATCGGCTGCTTGCTGATGATGTTGATGCTGCCGCCGGTAGTACCAGCGCCGCCGAACACCGAGTTCGGGCCTTTGATGACCTCGACCTGCTCGATGTTGAAAGTATCGGTACGGCTGGTCTGTGCGCTGTCACGCAGGCCATCGATCTGGATGTTGTTGTTCGCGGAGAAGCCGCGAATGTTGATGCTGTCGCCGGAACCACCGCCGCCCTCACCGGCGTTGAAGGTGATGCCGGATACGTTGGACAGCACCTGGCGCAGGCTAAGAGCCTGCTGCTCCTGGATCACTTCCTTGGGCACGACCGTGATGGTCTGCGGAGTATCCAGCAGAGGGGCGGTGTACTTCGCAGAGGAGGATTGCTCGACCTTGTAGGTTTTCTTGGCCGCCTTACCGTCGACGTTAACGGTGCCAAGTTCGAGGGCCTTGCTTTGCTCCGCAGCCAGAGCCAGGCCGGCGGTCGAGGCAGTGGCGATACCGATCGCGGAAGCAAGAAGAGCACGTTGCGGCAGGTTATTCTTTTTGATCATAAGAATCACTCCCCAGTGGATTTGAGGCGCGATTCTATTTGCGAACGTTTATCAGTAAAGTTTTTTGTGCTGACTTTACATACTCTTTACATTTCTCGAGACCTGGAACGGGATCACGAAGCAAGCTTATCTACCGCAAAAAACCTCAATCATGGCGCTATAGAAAGCAATAAATGCTAAAAAACTCGATCCATCAGAATCGATAATCTGCGCCAAAGCAATTTCGACTGATCAGTCACTTTTCAGCCTTGATACATGAACCGACCAACGCCTTGATCGGTATCAGCCAAGATCACGGTCTGTTTCAGGGCTGTCGTGTACCGCAGGGACGATTCAGCGCCAAACGAGTGAGGCGTTGATATCAGTCAGCGTGGAGCAGCCGGTAAGTGCCATGGCTACCTCCAGCTCGGTGCGCAGCAGATGAAGCACATGGGCGACACCGGCGGCACCCGCCGTAGCCAGCCCGTGAACGTAGGGTCGCCCGATCATCACTGCAGTGGCCCCCAGGGCAAGCGCCTTGAACACATCCGTACCGCGGCGTACGCCACCATCCAGCAGCAACGGCACCCTTCCCTGCACCGCCTGCGCGATGGCCGGTAGCACGTCGAGGGTCGCGGGCAGGCCATCCAGGGTGCGACCGCCGTGGTTGGATACCACCACGCCGGCCACGCCATGCTCCACTGCTCGCACGGCATCCAGAGGGTTCATCACGCCCTTGACCAGCACCGGGAGCCGAGTAATCGATTGCAGCCACTCAAGGTCCTTCCAGGTCGGCGCGCTGGCCAGCAGCGGGCTGCCGAACAATGGGCTGGACCCCGGCTGGGCGACGCTTGGTGGCAGACTGCGCATCCCCCTCAGGTTGACCGCCTCGACACCATCGGGAAGCGCGAACGCGGCTCGCTGCTCGCGGTTGCGCATGCCGTTCACCGGTGCGTCCACTGTCACCACCAGGGCTCTATAACCAACAGTTTCAGCACGCCACACCAGCTCACGGGTGAACTCGCGGTCCGGCTGGATATAGAGCTGGAACCAGAGCGGTGTTTGCGCCGCCCGGGCGATGTCTTCCAGGCTGACACTGGCCTGGGTACTGACCACCAGCGCCGCGCCCATGGCCGAGGCGCCGAGCGCACTGGCCAGTTCACCATCGGCGTGAGCCAGCTTCTGGTAGGCCACCGGGGCGAGCAGGATCGGATAGTCGAGGTCGAGACCACAGAGCTGGAGTCTTGTATGCCCGCCGCGAAGATCGCCCAGCACGCGATTGAGCAAACGCACACGCTGGAAGGCGGCCTGGTTGTCGGCCAGGGTAAGCTCATCCGCCGCACCACCACTGAGGTAGGCCCAGGCCGAAGGCGTCATGCGCTCGCGGGCGAACACCTCGTAGTCGGAGACAGCAGCAATATCGGCGGGAATCTGGGCAGTCATGGCGGCAGGCACTCCAGGCTCGGAACGAGCCGACTGATACTCGTTTGCAATTGAAAGTGGCGCCTATCTTACTGCCATGGGTTACCCCGAGGAACGGAGCCATACGGCCAGGGCGCAGAAACGACAAGGCCCGCCATGAAGGCGGGCCTTGTATGAAGCGCTCGATGGCTTACAGGTAGAAGGCCTTCAGCGGCGGGAAGCCGTTGAATTCCACCGCGCTGTAACTGGTGGTGTAGGCACCGGTGGACAGCCAGTAGAGGCGGTCTTCGGCGGCCAGGTTCAGCGGCAGGCCGTACTTGTAGTTCTCGTACATGATGTCCGCGCTGTCGCAGGTTGGGCCGGCGATCACCACTTCTTCCATCTCGCCTTTCTTCTCGACCCAGATCGGGAACTTGATGGCTTCGTCCATGGTTTCGATCAGGCCGGAGAACTTGCCCACGTCGGTGTAGATCCAGCGCTCGACCGCGGTACGCGACTTGCGCGCCACCAGCACGACTTCGCTGACCAGGATGCCGGCGTTGGCGATCAGGGAACGGCCCGGCTCCAGGATGATTTCCGGCAGTTCGTCGCCGAAGTCTTCCTTGAGGAAGCGGATGATTTCCTCGGCGTAGGTTTCCAGGCTGTTGGTGCGCTGGATGTAGTTGGCCGGGAAGCCACCACCCATGTTGATCATCTGCAGGGTGATGCCGTCTTCTTCCTTCAGGCGCTCGAAGATCACCTTGACCTTGGCGATGGCGGCGTCCCAGACGTCGATGTCGCGCTGCTGCGAGCCAACGTGGAAGGACACGCCGTAAGGCACCAGGCCCAGTTGCTTGGCGAGGATCAGCAGGTCGAGGGCCATGTCCGGGTTGCAACCGAATTTGCGCGACAGCGGCCAGTCGGCCGAGGTGGAGCCCTCGGTGAGGATACGGACATAGACCTTGGCGCCCGGAGCGGCCTTGGCGATGTTGCGCAGGTCAGCTTCGGAGTCGGTGGCAAACAGGCGCACACCCTTCTCATAGAAGTAACGGATGTCGCGGGCTTTCTTGATGGTGTTGCCGTAGCTGATGCGTTCCGGGCCAACGCCGGTCTTCATCACCTTGTCCAGCTCATAGATGGAGGCGATGTCGAAGTTGGAACCCTTGTCGCGCAGCAGTTCGGTAATCTCGGTGGCCGGGTTGGCCTTCACCGCGTAGTAGACCTTGGCGAAGGGGAAGCAGCTGACCAACTGATCGTAGGAATCAGAAATGGTCTGCTTGTCGATCACCACGAACGGGGTTTCTTGCTTGTCGGCGAATGCCTTCATGCGCTGGAAAGTTTCGGGCGAGAAATAGTCTTCGACCTTGATCGACATGCGAGGGACTCCATATGGCAAAACAAACGAAAGTTGTTAGGGGTGGCCAGTGTTGCGTTGGACAACAGGCCTGAACGTCTGATCAGTTTCCCCACTTTGGTTCGCCTACTTCCCAAGGCATGTCGCCGAGGATCTTCAGTCGTTTCCGACATCAAACCTCTCGTCGTCAGTACTTGAGCCGGATGGATCGTTGCCAGCATGGACGTTCGGGCGCGAACTTTAGGACCACAGGAAGCGCAGATCAATCAAAAATTGCCGCTTTCTTGCATCCCTTTGTCGCATCACCAGTTGACTGTTTCGAATCTTCAACAAAACGTCATGGAATGCTGCACACATGCGGGTTTCAGGGTGATGACAGGGGGACGGAATCAGGAATGGGACTGCCCCTGTCCAAGCGAATTCATTCGCAAAGGGCTGTTCAGCAGTCCCGTACGATGGCGCAGAGCGAAGCGAAGCCCGACATGCCCGGCGGCGCTGATCGACCGTCCATTTCCGGCTATAATCCCGCGCTTTTCCGGGCCGTCCGCTGCCCGTCACACTTCCAGCCAGGCACGCACCCATGACCATCCAGGCCGCCGAAGTCGCGAAACGCCGCACTTTCGCCATCATTTCCCACCCCGACGCCGGTAAGACCACCATTACCGAAAAGCTGCTGCTGATGGGCAAGGCCATCGCCGTAGCCGGTACCGTGAAGTCGCGTAAATCCGACCGGCACGCCACCTCCGACTGGATGGAGATGGAAAAGCAGCGCGGCATCTCCATCACCACCTCGGTGATGCAGTTCCCTTACCGCGAGCACATGATCAACCTGCTCGACACCCCCGGCCACGAAGACTTCTCCGAAGACACCTACCGCACCCTGACCGCGGTGGACTCGGCACTGATGGTCCTCGACGGCGGTAAAGGCGTAGAGCCGCGCACCATCGCCCTGATGGAAGTCTGCCGCCTGCGTGACACCCCCATTGTCAGCTTCATCAACAAGCTGGACCGCGACATCCGCGACCCCATCGAGCTGCTCGACGAGATCGAAGCGGTATTGAAGATCAAGGCCGCGCCCATCACCTGGCCGATCGGTTGCTACAAGGACTTCAAGGGTGTCTACCACCTGGCCCAGGACAAGGTCATCGTCTACACCCCGGGCCATGGCCACGAGCGCACCGAGATCAAGGTGATCGACAAGCTCGACTCCGACGAGGCCCGCGCCCATCTGGGCGATCTCTACGACAATTTCGTCGAGGAGCTGGAACTGGTGCAGGGCGCCTGCCACGAGTTCGACAAGGAAGCTTTCCTCCAGGGTCATATGACCCCAGTGTTCTTCGGTACCGCCCTGGGCAACTTCGGCGTCGATCAGGTGCTCGACTGCATCGTCGACTGGGCGCCGAAACCGCTTTCCCGCGCCACCCATGAGCGCAGCGTCGAACCCACCGAAGAGAAATTCTCCGGTTTCGTGTTCAAGATCCAGGCAAACATGGACCCGAAACACCGCGACCGTATCGCCTTCATGCGCATCTGCTCGGGCAAGTACGAGAAGGGCATGAAGATGCGCCACGTGCGCCTGGGCAAAGACGTGAAGATCGGCGACGCCCTGACCTTCTTCTCCAGCGAGCGCGAGCAACTGGAGGAGGCTTTTGCCGGCGACATCATCGGCCTGCACAACCACGGCACCATCCAGATCGGCGACACCTTCACCGAAGGCGAAGCGCTCGGTTTCACCGGCATCCCGCACTTCGCCCCGGAACTCTTCCGCCGCGTACGCCTGAAAGACCCGCTGAAGTCCAAGCAGCTTCGCCAGGGCCTGCAGGAGCTGGCTGAGGAAGGTGCCACCCAGGTGTTCTTCCCCGAGCGCAACAACGACATCATCCTCGGCGCCGTGGGCGTGCTGCAGTTCGATGTGGTCGCCAGTCGCCTGAAGGAGGAATACAAGGTCGAGTGTGCCTACGAGGCGATCAACGTCTGGTCGGCACGCTGGATCGAATGCAAGGACGAGAAGAAGCTCAAGGAGTTCCAGGACAAGGCCTTCGAAAACCTTGCCGTGGACGGCGGCGGCCACCTCACTTACCTGGCCCCGACCCGCGTGAACCTCAGCCTGATGGAAGAGCGCTGGCCGGACGTGAAATTCCGCGCCACCCGCGAGCACCACTGAAGATGTAAACCTGTAGGAGCCAGCTTGCTGGCGAATCGGAACATCCCTTTCGCCAGCAAGCTGGCTCCTACATCGGGCTCCCTTGCCCCTCTTGAAGCCCTGAGCAAACCTCCGTGTTTTCTTCGTAGGGAGCGCAATGGATGCGCTATCAAGGAAGGAACCTGCGCAAAGGCCGCTTCTCCGAGCCCGGCCGAATCTACCTGCTGACAACCGTCACTCATGAGCGAACGCCCGTGTTCGCACATTGGAGTTCCGGCTGCCTGGTCGCCCGGGAGATTTATGCCATGCGGAATGGACACTCGCTGGAAACCCTCGCCTGGGTATTGATGCCTGACCATCTACATTGGCTCGTCCAGCTGCAGTCCGGAACCCTGGAACAGCACGTCAGGCGACTGAAGTCCCGCTCGGCGATTGCCTTGAATTCAATGAAGAAAAGTAGCGGGCGTGTGTGGCAGAAGGGTTTTCATGACCATGCCCTTCGCAGAGAGGAAGACGTGCGGACCGTGGCCCGCTATGTCGTTGCCAATCCCTTGCGTGCTGGTCTGGTGGAGAAGTTGGCGGACTATCCGTTCTGGGACGCAATCTGGTTGTAGGAGCGAGCTTGCTCGCGAACCGGAGTCCCTCTTTCGCCAGCAAGCTGGCTCCTACGACAGGGCTGTTACGGGTCGAGGGGGCCTGAGGTCCAGGTGCTCGACGGCAGTAAACCGGTGAACTTGGCCACTATCGCGCCCTCAGGGACCAGCCGGTCGCGATAGCGGGTGACCATCAGGCCCGCCTGGGGCGCCAGCAGCCGGTGTTCGCTGGACGGGTCGCCAGGAATGGCGATGACACGCGCGAAGCACTCACCGGCCTGCACCGCATCACCAAGCTCCCGCTCGAAAACCAGCACCCCGGCGGTCGGCGCGAACACGGTTTCCATATGCCCGATAGGCACTGCCGTACCCTGCCATACCGGTAATTGCGCCGGCTCGGCGACAACGCCGCGGCCACAGAGGAAGGTATAGAGGCCATCGGCATCCTGCTGAGCCAGGGCGTCACTGACATCCCCCTGCCCGCGCAACTCGACGGTGGACACTAGCCGCCCCTCGACACGACCCTCCGCAAGCCAGGGCGCAATCACCATCTCCTCGAAGGCGCCATCTCCGTCTCCCTCCCAGATGATCGCCACCTCGGCCCCAAGGGCTGCCGCAAGGTCCTGCCCTGCTGGCCAGAAGCACTGGTGCAGGTAGACGTATTGCAACGCTTCGTCGTCCGTGTGCAGGTCCAGGACGATGTCGGCATCGGCCGCGAGCCCGGCCAATGCCTTCTGCCAGACCGCCAGGTTGCCAACTGGCCGGGCCTGCGTCGCTGATGCGATGAAGCCGCGATTGAAATTACGACTGCTGGACTCGTGCACCCGACCCAGGATGCGCCCATGACGAAACTGGCCGATGCCTAGGGGATTGGCCTGGGGCACCACGGTCACACAGCCGCGAAGCAGGCCGTTGTCAGCAGCCTGGACCAGGCGCGGCAAGAGTTTGTGCAGCACCAGCATGCCGGCGATCTCGTCGGCATGGACCCCGGCCTGCAAGTGGACCCTGGGGCCCGGCTTGCCGCTGTCCAGGCGCCATGCCGGCACCCGCAGGCGTGCGCCGGAATCCCCTGGAATATTCAGGGAGACATCTTCGATCATGTCCTACCTCCTCTGGGCCGCCGGACGAGTCCGGACGGTTGGTTTGTCGCCGGGCCAGGCGGTACTATCCCGGCCCATCGAGCGAAGGAAATCGCCCCTTGGATACGCCCCGCGAAAGACAGCCACGCACCAACCCCGACGAGCGCCGCGAGCATCTGGTGCGCGCCGCCCTGCGCTGCCTGGTTGCCGAGGGCCACGCCGGTATTTCGGTGCGCCGCATCGCCAAGGAGGCCAACGTCGCCGTTGGCCTGATCAATCACTATTTCGGCAGCATCGATGCGCTGGTCGCGCAGGCCTACGAGACCCTCGCCAGCGAGGTCAACCAGGCCCTGGTGGCTCGCATCGACGCAGCCGGCCCGAAACCTGCCGCGCGTCTCGAAGCCTTCCTGACCGGCTACTTCTCGCCGGTCACCCTGGACCCCGACCTGCTCAGCCCCTGGGTTGTGTTCTGGAGCCTGATCCGCCATTCCCCGCAAGTGAACGAAGCCCACGAACGCACCTACGGCGGCTCGCTGGTACTGCTGGAAAAACTGCTCTCCGAGTTGGCCCGCGAAGAAGGCTTTTCCATCGCCAAGCCGCGCCTGGCGGCCATCGGCCTCTCTGCCATGCTCGATGGCCTATGGCTGGAGTGGTGCCTCAATCCCGCCAACTTCAGCGCCGAAGAAGGCCTTGAGATCAGCCGCCGCTGGGTCGACAGCCTGCGACGCGGGGCCTATGCCTGAGCGGCATGGAGAATCTGTAGGAGCGAATTCATTCGCGAAGCAAGCCACAGGCCTGCCCTATCGCAAACGCGGTCGCCCGTTCGGGACGATTCGCGAATGAGTTCGCTCCCACATTTCCTTAATTCGCCCGACGAAACATGCTTCGTCGCTCCGCCAGGCCAAACCCGGTCTCGATCATGAACGTCAGGCAGACGTAGATACCCGCGACAAGCAACAGCGGCTGGTAGATCTGGAAGGTCTGGGCACGCACCACGTTGGCGGCCCCCAGCAGATCAACCACGGCAACGGTGGAGGCGAGGGCGGTGGACTTGAGCAGCATCACCGTTTCGCCGGCCAGGGTCGGTAGCAACAGGCGAATTGCCCTGGGCAGCCAGACCCGGAACAGCACCAAGCGCTGGCGCATGCCGAAAGCCGCCGCGGCCTCCAGTTCGCCCCTGGGCACGGACTTCATGCCGCCACGAATGACTTCGCCGACATAGGCTCCCACCGAGAGCACAAGAGCGAAGACGATGTACCAGAAGCCATCACGCAGGTAGGGCCAGAGGAAGCTGCCACGAATCAACGGGAACTGGGCAAACAGGCTGCCCAGTCCGTAGTAGAAGATGTAGATCTGCACCAGTAGCGGCGTCCCGCGAATCACGCTGGTGTAGGCAAGGCTCGTCCCCGCCAGCAACGGATTGCGCGACATCCGCGCCAACGCCACCAACAGCGCCAGGACAAAGCCCAGCCCCGCGGAGATGACGAGGATGAGCAAGGTGGTGCCAAGGCCGCTGAGCAGCAGTTTGCCGTAGTCGAATATCCAGGTAGCGGTCATCACACGCCCTCGCTCACACCGACGGGGTCCAGCGGCGGAAGCGCCGTTCGAGCCAGCCGGAAAACAGGTTGGAGAGCACCGTCAGCAGGTAATAGAAGGCTGCGGCGGTGAGGTAGAAGGTCAGGTAGTGGCGAGTCGAGCCAGCTGCCTGCTTGGCGGTGAAAAGCAGTTCGTTGGTGCCGACGACGCTGATAAGGGCACTGTCCTTGATCAGGTTGACCCAGAGGTTGGCCATGCCGGCCAGCGCATTGGGCGCCATGATCGGCAAGGTCACCCGGCGGAACAGGCCGAACCCGCTCAAGCCGAAGGCCCGCGCAGCCTCGATCTGCCCATGGGGAATAGCCTGGATGGCCCCCCGGAAGATCTCCGAGGCATAAGCACCCTGCACCAGTCCGAGCACAGCGATGGCCACCACGGTGCCGTTGAGTTTGAGGTCGCCGTAGCCGAGCCAGGCGAACAGCTGGTTGAGCCCCATCGACCCCACGTAGTAGAGGAGCAGAATCAGCAGCAGCTCGGGTATTGCGCGGCAAAGGGTGGTGTAGCCACGCATCAGCTGCGCCACTGGGCGCGGGCCGTTGAGCTTGCCCATGGCAACCGCCAGGCCGATCAGCATGCCCACCAGGAAGGCGCCGACGGAAATCTGCAGGGTTACCCACAACCCTTTGAGCAGCGCCGGTCCCCAACCCTGGGCACCGAAGCCGACCAGTTCAAAGTAAGACTGCATTGCAGGCCCTCATCGAGGCGGAAATGCGCCACCCCGGCAGGGCCGGGATGGCTCCGGAGGTCACTGCTTCGGCGCGACGCTGACGTCGAAGTACTTGGCGGAGATGGTCTTGTAGTCCTCACTGGCCAGCAGCTTGCCGATGGCTTCGTCGAGCTTCGCCTTGAGGGCGACGTCGTCCTTGCGCAGGCCGGCCCCCACGCCGCGACCGAACAACGGATCGTAGGGCACCTCGCCCTTGTTCTCGATTCCGGCAGCCTGGGCATCGGGAGATTTGACGAAGGCGCTGACGGCGATCCCGTCGGCCATCATCAGGTCGATACGTCCTGCCACCAGATCAGCGTTCACCGAATCCTGGGTGTCGTAGTAGCGCACGTCGGCGATGCCTTCGTAGTGCTGCTTCAGGTAGTTGGAGCTGACAGTGGAGAGCTGCACGCCGACCACCTTTCCTTTCAGACCTTCGGGACTGACGGTGACGTCCAGCGCAGCAGGCGCGGCCACTGCAACCGGGGTGTCGTAGTAGGCGCGGCTGAAGGCGATCTGCTTCTCGCGCTCCTCAGTGACGGACATGGAGTTGAAGATCACATCCACCTTCTTCGCCATCAGGGCTGGAATCAGGCCATCCCAGGCCACCTCGTCGATCTCGCACTGGGCCTGCATCTGCGCGCAGAGGGCGCGGATCAGGTCCGGTTCGAAGCCTGCCCACTGGCCGTCGGGCTGCTTGCTGGAAAACGGTGGATACGGTTCCGCCGCCATCGCGAACCTCAGGGTTTCGGCCTGCGCGCCCGCCGCGCCAGCCATGAGCATTACCGCACCCGCCATCCAACGTGCCAGTTGAGACTTCTTCATGGTTTCTGCCCTGCTTGATGTTGTTGTGGTTAGAGCTTGTCGAGCTGGCCGCGCCCGGCGGCCGGAATCAGCGATTCTGGTGGGCTGTGACGAACTGTCGGCAGCGCTCGCTGCGCGGTCTCAGGAAAACCTCCTGCGGAGACCCTTCCTCTTCGATACGCCCCTGGTGGAGGAAGGCGACGTGGCTGGAAACGTCACGAGCGAAGGCCATTTCGTGGGTCACCAGGATCATGGTGCGACCCTCTTCCGCCAGAGAACGGATCACCCGCAGCACTTCACCCACCAGTTCCGGGTCCAGCGC
This sequence comes from Pseudomonas sp. JS3066, assembly GCF_036328175.1. NCBI lineage: Bacteria > Pseudomonadati > Pseudomonadota > Gammaproteobacteria > Pseudomonadales > Pseudomonadaceae > Pseudomonas > Pseudomonas sp. JS3066. The sequence continues at coordinate 497,590 of NZ_CP143312.1, read as the reverse complement.
CGAAGTGGGCTCGTCGAACAGCATGACCTTGGGTTCAACCGCCAGCGCACGGGCAATCGCCACACGCTGCTGCTGGCCACCGGACAGGAAAGATGGATACTCGTGGCGCTTGGCGGCGAGCCCCACCCGCTCCAGCAGTGCCTCGGCCCGCTCGATGGCTTCGGCGCGGCTTTCCCGCAGCACCTGGATAGGCGCTTCGATCAGGTTCTCCAGCACAGTGCGGTGGGGCCAGAGGTTGAAGCTCTGGAACACCATGCCGAGGCGGGAGCGAATCCGGGTCAGTTGCTTCTGGTCTGCCACCATCGGTTCGCCGATTCGACTGGTAGTGAGACGAATGCTCTCGCCATCTACCGTGACAGTCCCCTGGTTGGGAATTTCCAGCATGTTGATGCAGCGCAGCAAGGTGCTCTTGCCCGAGCCGCTGGCGCCAATCAGGGACACCACGCCGCCCTCCCGGGCGGTCAGCGAAACGCCCTTGAGCACCTCGAACTGGCCAAAGCGCTTGTGGATCGAATCCACCTCCACCATTTTTGGCCGCTCCACTTTCGCAGACTGGATATCGACAGAAGCGGCCGAGCGCACCTCGATGATCGAACCAGTCCCCAGGGTGGAGGCAAAGCGGCGGATGCGTGCGCACGCATCGGCTAGCTGGGCTTCACCCAGGCTATAGGACAGTCGCACGAAGCCGGCGGCGGATGGACCGAAGGCCGCAGCGTCCAGAACCGAGACGCCGGTTTCGCGGAACAGTCTCCAGGCAAAGTCCAGGGAACTGAGGCCACTGGCGCGAACATCGAGCAGGACGAACATGCCCGCTTCGGGCTTCAGCACCTTGAGCGGCGCGCATTGCTGCAACGCATCGACCACCAGGTCGCGACGACGCCGATAGAGCTCGCGCATTTCCCCAGTCACCTGGTCGTAGGCGCGCACGGCGGTCAACGCCGCCTCCTGCACGAAGCCAGGAAGTCCATACAGCACGTTCAGCGCCAGGTTCTCGATGTGCGCCACCAACTCGGGGGCAGCGACCACCCAGCCGGTACGCCAGCCGGTCATGGCGTGGGATTTGGACAGGCTGCCGATGCTCACGGTGCGCTCGTGCATGCCCGGCAAAGTGGCGAAGTATTGGTGCGGCTGTTCGAAGGTCAGGCTCTCGTAGACCTCATCCACAACGACCCACAGGTCATGCTGCTGCGCCAGTTCGGCGATAGCCTGCATTTCCTCGGTATTGAGCACCACGCCGGTCGGATTGTTGGGGTTGGCGAAGAAGATCGCGCGGGTACGTTCACTCATGGCTGAGCGCAAGGCGTCGAGGTCAGGCCGGAAACCGCCCTCCGCCGGACACGGAACCCGCACCAGGGTAGCCCCGGTAGCCTTCAACGTAGCTTCGTAGGTGACGTAGACCGGATCGAAGACGATGACTTCATCACCGGCTTCCAGCAGGCACATGGCCGCGGCATAGAGTCCGTTCTGTGCGCCGGCCACGAGGATCGCGCTGTCTGCCGACACCGGTCGGCCGGTCAGGCGACCGTGCAGATCGGCGATGGCCTGGCGCAGCTCGGGGCGGCCGGCGACGTCACAGTAATGGGTGTCACCGGCCTGCAAGGCCTGGATGGCAGCTGTAGTGATGGGTTCTGGCGTGGCGAAATCCGGGTCGCCAATGCTGAGAACGATGACGTCCTCGCCTGCACGTTGAGCGGCGATGGCCGCGTAGTGAATATCCCAGGCGGCGGTGCCTGGCCCTGCCATTCTCTCCACAAGCGAAGCGAAACGCATGTTCGGGCCCCATTGCTAAGGGTGGAATCCGGGTCACGGGACTGCATCGGCGAACCGGCGGGTGGGCCCAACCATAGCCCAGCATGAACGAGTGTTCAATAGCGTTTTCAGCCTTGTTTTCCCAGCCCTTGGCGATGCCCCGGGGCAGAGCGGATGCACCGAAAAAAGCCGCCCGAACGCCCCGGAAATGGGCGTGTCGGACCGGGAAAGAGCGGTATATGCTGGCGCCATGCTGATCGATACCCACAACCACCTGGACTTCCCCGACTTCGACGCCGACCGCGACGAGGTACTGGCGCGCTGTCGCTCTCTGGGTGTGCGACGCCAGGTACTGCTCGGCGTATTCCGTGAGAACTGGCGTCGAGTCTGGGACATGGCCCACGCGGGAGATGATTTCTACACCGCCCTCGGCCTGCATCCGATCTACCTGGCGCAACACCGGGACGAGCACGTGCTGGAACTGCGTGAGTGGCTGGAACGCCATGCGGACGATCCCAAGCTCTGCGCAGTGGGGGAAATCGGTCTGGATTACTTCGTCACCGAGCTGGACCGCGATGCCCAGCAGCGTCTGTTCGAGGCGCAGCTGGCGTTGGCGGCGGAATTCGAGCTACCGCCACTGCTGCACGTAAGGCGCAGCCATGCGGCGGTGATCGCAACGCTGAAACGCTTTCGCCTCAAGCGCCCCGGCATCGTCCACGCCTTCGCCGGCAGCCTCGAGGAAGCGAAGGAGTACCGCAAACTGGGCTTCCGCCTGGGTCTCGGTGGCGCCCCCACCTGGCCCCAGGCCAACCGCCTGCGCAAGGTCGTGGCACAGCTGCCACTGGAAGACATCGTGCTGGAAACCGACTCGCCGGACATGGCCCCCGCCATGCACCCTTACGGCCGCAACAGTCCGGAGTTCCTGCCAGACATCTGCGTAGCCCTGGCGGAGATTCGCGGTGTTACGCCCGACGAGCTGGCCGAAGCCAGCACGCGGAATGCCTGTGAGGTGTTTGGCTGGGAGTCGATATGAGATGTGCTGACAGAAGCGCGATTCTGCTCCTGTAGGAGCGAATTCATTCGCGAAGGGCAGCGCAGCTGCCCTCGTCTTGTTCCGCAATCGCGACTGAAGTCGCTCCTGCAACAGAACCGTCGGTATCTCACTCAGACCCGGAACGCACCAATCAGCTGCTTGAGCTGCGCAACCTGCCCGGACAGCTCGCGGCTAGCCTTCTCGGTCTGGTTCGCCCCTTCGGCGGTGCGCTCGCCAGCGTGATTGATCTCCACGATGTTCTGGTCGATATCGTGGGCCACCGCGGTCTGCTGTTCAGCGGCAGCGGCGATCTGCTGGTTCTGGTCGACGATCATGCCTACCGCACCGAGGATGTTCTCCAGGGCCGCCTGCACCTTGCCGGACTGGTTGACGGTGCCGTCGGCCATCTGATGGCTGACATTCATCGCCTTGACTGCGGCGCCGACACCGCCTTGCAGCTTGACGATCATCTGCTCGATTTCTTCGGTGGACTGCTGGGTACGCTTGGCCAGCGTACGTACCTCGTCCGCCACCACGGCGAAGCCGCGCCCCTGCTCGCCGGCACGCGCCGCTTCGATGGCAGCGTTCAGGGCCAGCAGGTTGGTCTGCTCGGCAATGCCCTTGATCACCTCCAGCACGCGGCTGATTGAGGCGCTGTCCGCAGCCAGCTGGTTGATCACATTCACCGACTGGTCGATCTCGCTGGCCAGTTTCTCGATGCTGCCCAGCTGGGACTCCACCAGGGCGCGGCCACTGACGGTTTCCTGGTTGACGCTCTGGGCGCTGTCCACTGCCGCGGCGGCGCTGCGTGCCACTTCCTGTGCGGTGGCGGACATCTGATTCATGGCCGTGGCCACCTGTTCGATCTGGCTGCGCTGCCCGGCAACGGCGATGTTGCTTTCACCCGAAACCTGCTCCACGCGGCCAGCCTGGCGCTCCACTTCAGACACGGTGTGGCCAACCAGTTCGATCAGGTCATGGATCTTCGCCACGGTGCCGTTAAATACCTGGCCCAGCTCACCCAATTCATCACGGCTTTCAGCCCGGAAGCTCACGGTCATATCGCCGCCGGCAACCTGATCCATCACCTTGCCCAAGCTCTTCAGCGTTGTGCGCGTGGACACGTAGAAGCCGCTGTAGAGGTAAACGATGGCGAGGAACACCACCAACAGCGCCACCACCAGCAGCACGGTCTGCACGCGCTTGCCGGCCAGCCGGCTTTCCAGCTCAGCCTTGAGGAAGCCCAGGGAGCCGTCGTTGAGCTGGTAAGTCTTCTCCAGTGAGGCACTGACCTGGTCGTAGAACTGCTGCCACGGCGTGTCGAGGGTATCGGCCATGATGACCTTGTCCTCGAACAATGTGGCGTTCTGCTTGATGGTGTCGCGGCTCGCGGCGGTCAGGGCGTCCAGCGCCTGGTGCGCGCGCGGGCTGCCGTCGAGGGCGTCGGCGATCTTCAGGCCATACTCGGCGTTGAGCTTGTCCAGGTCCAGCAGCAGGTCGTCCAGCTTCGTGCTGGCTGCGGAGTTGAGGAAGCCCTGGCCAAGGGAATAGGCGCCAATGGCGCGCCCTTTGCCAAGCGCCATGGTGACTTGCGGCGTGGTGGTGGTAATCAGTTCGGTGATCTGGCGAACGTCAGCCTGGTCGTCCTGGCTGAGCCCGGCCTGGCCGGAGACGAATTTCATGAAGACCTGGGAGTTGCCCAGCAGCTTCTCGATCATCGCGCTCTTGCTCTGCAGCGACGTCTCGCCCTTGGCGGCCTGCAGGGCGGCAATCAACTCGTCGCGCTTGGTATTGAAGGCCTCTACCTGCTCAGGCTCGGAAGCCACCGGCGCGAGTCCTTGCAGGGTCGCGAGCACCTCCTGTTCGAGACTGGAAATGCGCTTTTCCAGGTCACCGGCCTGACCCGACTGGCCGATCATCGAGTTGATCATGACCAGGTCGTTGAGGCTTTCGAGATTGCGCCGTACGTTCAGGCTGGCACCCAGCAGGTCCAGGCTCTGCAGCTCAGAGCGGGTACTGACGAACTGGCGGTAGGAGTCGCGCACCAGATAGAAATTGGTGATCAACATCGGCAGGAAGAACAGAACACTGATCAGACTGAACTTCATGCCGAAGCTGAGTCGGTTCATCAGGGCGATGGCAGGATACAACAGGGTCTTCACGAGACGTCTCCTGTTCTCATTTATTGTTATGGGCGCGTTCCGAATACCTGACAGCGCTCGGCCAGAGCCTTGCAGCTTCTCCCCTCCGCAAGGCGGCCGTCGGATTTCAATCAGCCGCTTCTGTGAGCTGTGTCAGAAAATTCTGGCGCGCTCATCTGTGTACCCGATATCGGCAGGAGTTTCTGTAACTAAAGGTTAAGCAGGGCGGGACCTGCCCGACGGTTGCGTCGGGCAGGCGATGGAGCTGGGATCAGAACAATAGAGCCCACACAGCGAAGCCGGCGTACCAGAGCACAGCGGCGCGAACCAGGAGTTGCCAGAGTGCGTCCAGGGTTGCCACACCGGCATCGCCACTGACGGGCTCCGGCAGTTCGGCGGCAGCGCGACCGGCCAGATCGATGTACTGGCGCGCCGAAATGTCCCAGTTCAGCAACTCATGCAGCAGCACCCTGCTGACTCCGACGAAATTGCCGACCAGCGAGAAACTCGCTGCCAGCACCCGCACGGGCAACCAGTCGAAGGCATGGCGGATCGATTCCGCGCGCTCTTGCAGTGCGGGTGCAGCGGCATTCTCGGCCGCCAGCGCGAACAGCCGGTAGGCCAGGGCCGCCACGGGACCCAACAGCGCATACCAGAAGATCACAGCAAAGAAGCCCTCATAGGCTTGCCAGAGCTGGTAACCCTGCACCTGTTGCAACAGATCGCCGCCCTCCTCCGCCTCCAGGCCGAGGTCGCGTTCGGCGACGTGATAGGCAGCCTGGGTATCACCACGCCGCCAGGCATCGCGGAAGGGGCCGAGGTCGGCCAGGACGTCTCCGCGCCCAAGGCTGTAGATGATCACCAGCAGGTGCACCGGCAACGCCAGCCAGCCGTAGGCTACCGGCTCCAAGACCAGAAGCAGGAGTGCCAGCAACACCAAGGGAGGCAATACCAGTAGCGCCAGAATCGCCCAAGGGCGCTCGCTCAGACGCGGATTGGTCTCTGCCTTGGCCAGTTCGCGCAGCCAGAAGCCGTCTTGCTGGATATGCCGACGCCAGGCGGAGAACTTCTCGATCCAGAGCACCAGCAACAACACCAGAAAATACATGGGTTCCTCCTCTTCCTAAGGTTTCAAGGCAGCCCGCAGGCGATCCCAATCGAATGCCGGCCCCGGATCGGTCTTGCGCCCCGGGGCGATATCGCTGTGGCCGCAGATCCGCTCCGGCGTGATGGCCGGGAATGCCAGCCGTAACTGCTCCACCAATGCGATCAGCGCAGCGTACTGAGGTTCCGTGAACGGCAGATCATCGGTGCCTTCCAGTTCTATTCCCAGGGAGAAATCGTTGCAGTTGTCCCGCCCATCGAACAGGGAAATGCCTGCGTGCCACGCACGCTCATTGCAGGAAACGAACTGGGTGACGGCGCCATCCCGCTCGATCAGGAAATGCGCGGACACCTTGAGATCGCGAATGCCCTCGAAATAGGGATGCTCGGCGGGATCGAGGCGATTCTGGAAGAACTCCTGCACCTTCCCCGTGCCGAACTGCGCGGGTGGCAGGCTGATGTTGTGAATCACCAGCAGGGACACCTCCCGCTGCGGGCGACAGTTGAAGTTGGGTGATGGGCAGTGGCTGATGCCCTGGCACCAACCGGAAGCGAGGTCCAGCTGCATGTCGGCTCCTTGGTCTTCTGCCCACTTTAGGCGCAGCGAAGCCATTTTAGCGAGAGGCGGGTCAGGGAACGAAACCGCGGCGTGCTACTCGGCTCAGGGCCTCCCCCTGGTTGCGCCTGACGATGCGGCACCTTGTGTCTGCATTAGGTGTTGCAGGCAGTTGCATTGCCCGTAGGAGCTGGCTTGCCAGCGAATGGCCCCGTTTCGCTGGCAAGCCAGCTCCTACAAGGCGCTTGGCCGGAGGGTAAATCGCTCGCAACAGCTGACGCAGACATAGCGATTGAAATCGCCCCCCACAGAACAGCGCCCACCCGGATCAGCCTGGTGCGCACTGCGCACCCTAGGCGCCCTTGAGCCGACGCAGGTTGCCGATCACCGACTCCAGGGCGCGATCGAACAGCAGAGCATCGTCCAGCAGGCGGATCGCCTGGCGGCGGAACTCCACGGCGAGCCCCATGCGGGTCTTCTCCAGCACCTTCATGCCAGTGCGGTTGACGAAGATGTACTTACCGGTGGGCTTGATCAGCGCTGCCAGCTTGCAACGCAGCTTGTGCTCTTCGTCTTCCTGGAATTCGACCCAACTGCCGACCCGCAGGTTGTCGACGAAACCAAGGGCCTCGTCGTCATCCGCCAGGCTGACCTCGGGCTCCTGAACTGGGGTTTCACCAGGTGCGGCCAGGACGATTTCCTCGACAACGGCGACCATGGCCGGTGCAGACTCATCTTCCGATTCATCCTCGTCCGGCAGGTCGAGCAGCAGGGGCGGCGACTCCAGTCCGTCGTCGGCAACCACTTCCACCGGCTCGGGCTTGCGGAAACGCTGGAAGGCCTGGACGTGCAAGGCCTCCAGCTGGCTGAAGAATTCACTGGTGGAGAAGGGATCGAACGCAGCGCTGGCCAATCCTTCGCGCAGGGCCTTGAGCAGACCCGGCACCAGTTCCAGCAGGCGGGCACGCGCCTCGGGCGCCTCGTGGGGCTCCACGCTCCAGATCAGGTCGTCCATGGTCTGCTGGCTGGCCTGCCATTCAGACGACTCCACGCCGTGCTTGAGGCAGCTCAACAGCATGACCTTGCTCCAGGCTTCCTGCAGCAGGCGCACGACCACTTCCGGCAAGGTGCGACCCAGAAGGCGCTGATTGAGCGCCTCCTCAACTCGCCGGCGAGCCAGCTCCGCCTTGGCGCGGCCTTCTTCGGCATCGCGGGTGCGCTGCTCCAGCAGTTCGCTGCGACGACGCTCGTCACCGGTGTAGGAAAGGAATTCGGCCAGCAGCTCGGAGAAGATCGCCGGATCATCGACGAAGTCATTCAGCAGGCGTTGCACCACCTGCTCGATACGCTGGTAGAGGTTGTCGCGCTGGGCATCGTCCTGGTCCACCCAACCCAGGGCAGCAGAGGCGATTTCGTTGAGCAGGCGACGCGCGGGATGGCTGCCACGGCTGAAGAAGGTCTTGTCCAGCAGGGCGACCTTGAGCATGGGAATCTGCATCCGGCCAATCAGGGCCTTGAGCGAATCCGGCAGGGTGCGGTCGTCGAGAATGAACTCGAAGAGCATGGAAACCAGGTTGATGACGTCATCGTCCACCTGCCCCACCACCCGTGCACGGCCACTGCGGGCGCTGGCGCGGGTCAGCAACTGGTCGAGGCTCACGCGCAGGTCGTACTCATCGCTGTGCTGCTGTGGCAGGTGCTGCTGCAGGTGGGACAGCAGTCGCATCAGGTCGACACTGCTGACCGGCACTGCATCGGCAGGATGCTGGCGGACAGGCAGCGCAGTACCGCGAACCTGGGACAGCAGGTCCTGGAGAACACTGAAGACTTCTTGAACACTCTCCTCATGCACCTGGCCAGCGCCCCCGGTCGCAGCACCAGGCTGGGCCGACGGTGCGCCGGTCGCAGAACGCTCCGGCTGACGCCGCGCTGGAGCCGAACGCAGGTCCGGCAGCACACCGGCCGCCACCAACTGCTGGTTGGCTTCGGCATAGATCTGGTCCAGCTCGGTGAGTACGTATTTCTCGAACAGCTTGAGGATGATCAGCTTGACCTTGATCTCGACGCCAAGACTGCGGCATGCGTCGAGGAAAACCTCGCACAGCAGGCGCGGGCCCAATGGGTTGGACTTGTCCTCGACCTTCTTGCTGACGAGCGTGTTGAGACGGGTAGTGAGATGGCCCAGGGCAATGCCATCGCGGGCCATCACCTTGGCGACCATGGCATCCAGCGCCACGGCCTCCTCGAGTTCGTCGTTCTGCACCAGCGACAGACTGTCGAAGGACACCGCGTCCAGCTGCGCTGCCTTGCCTATCTCGTACTGGTTGAGGGACGAGAATGACTCGAAGACCTTCTGCAGGAAGGTCCGCTCGATGCTCTTGCGCTTGAGCCGCAGGTCGCGCATCGCCTCGAAGAAGGCGTTCTGCTCGGCGTTGCTGGTGGCACGGTCCGCCATCTCGAAGAGGGTGTCGTCCGCATTGTCGAACAGCACCTGAAGCGCCTGCTTCAGCTGCAATGCCACTTTGTCGCGCACCTGGATCAAGGCCACGGGCAGCCTTCCTACCGGCGAGGTTGGCGATTGCTGGGCGGCCCCCTTGTTCAGCGGCACCACCTTAGCGTCGGTCTGCATCACAAGCCTCCCGCAGGCCGAGCCCATTCACAGGGCCTATCGGACCACGATTCGAACATGGGGAGTCATCCATAACGTCAAGCAACTGGCGTCAAAAATAGAAATTTCCGATGTCATTATATGGATGATGCTGTGACAACCAAGCGGAGATTTCCTACAGACATGAATCAAGTCACAGATGCAGGAACACCGACCGACAAACGCACAGCATGTCCTCCTGACTGTCTAGCAGAAAGCGCGAGCCGGTTGTTGATCAGCACTGCGCCGGTCGTCGGCAGCCTTTATAATCGCCGCCATCCTGCCTGCGGAGCCCACCATGCCCAACCTTCTACTCGCTGACCTCACCGCTGAAATCGAGGCCAACGTACGCACCGCCCTCAAGGAAGACATCGGCAGCGGCGACATCACCGCCCAGCTCATCCCCGAGGATCGCCAGGCCCGCGCCACCGTAATCACCCGCGAAACCGCCATCGTCAGCGGCACCGCCTGGGTAGACGAAGTGTTCCGCCAGATCGACCCACGCGTGAACGTGGAATGGCGGGTGCAGGACGGCCAACGCGCCGAAGCCAACCAGGCGCTCTTCCATCTGGAAGGCCCGGCCCGCGCCCTGCTCAGCGGCGAGCGCAGCGCCCTCAACTTCCTCCAGTGCCTGTCAGCTGTCGCCACCCGCGTTGGCCACTATGTGGAGCTGGTGAAAGACACCCAGGTGAAGCTCCTCGACACCCGCAAGACACTGCCCGGCCTGCGCCTGGCGCAGAAGTACGCCGTGACCTGCGGCGGCGGCCACAACCACCGCATCGGCCTGTACGACGCCTTCCTCATCAAGGAAAACCACATCGCAGCCTCCGGCGGCATCGCCCAGGCCATCGAAGCAGCCCACCGCATCGCCCCCGGCAAGCCCGTGGAAGTCGAAGTGGAAAGCCTGGAAGAACTCCAGCAGGCATTGGATGCTGGTGCCGACATCATCATGCTCGACGAACTCAGCCTCGACGACATGCGCACCGCCGTCACCCTCACCGCCGGCCGCGCCAAGCTCGAAGCCTCTGGCGGCGTCAACGAAACCACCCTGCGCACCATTGCCGAAACGGGCGTCGACTACATCTCCATCGGCACGCTGACCAAAGACATCAAGGCCATCGACCTGTCGATGCGGCTGAGCCTCTAAATCCCACCTCGCCGAACCCCGGGCGTTGCCATGCGCCCCGGGCAAGGCTATGGTGCGGCCGTTCTGGCAAATTCCAGGACCGGGTTTGGCGACCCGAAATTCAAGTTGGCGCTCAGGCGCCCCAGACTATTGCAGGCGCTTTTTTTGTGCCCGCAATGCTGTGTCATGGCGGCTGTGCGCGGGAGACCGAAAGGTCTGCCGGGAGCCAACTTGCCCGGTTCGCCAACCTGCGCACAGCTGTCACCTCTTATCGTTTGGCGACGATTTGTGTGACAGCTCCATTTCGCAAGTTGGAGCCTCACCCATGAACATTGGAAGTCCGTACTCACAAAAGGCCACGAGCACTCCCCACACCTGGCAAACCACCATCACCCCGACCCGGAGAACCGCCGGAGGTGGGCTATGAATAACGTCGCCCACATTGCCGACCTCCAGGGCGACCGCCTCCTGACAGCCAGCTACGCCCTCAACACCATCGCCGACCTGCTGGGCTGCGACGGCCTCGAACACCACCTGAGCGACAAGGACCTGAAAGGTCTGCACCACGCCATCAAGAGCATCTCCGACCTGATGAAGTGCTCAGCCATGGACCTGTACAACGTTGCGGAAAAAGTGGGCAGAAAAGACTGAGAAGCGAGCGGCACGCCGCCACACAGCGAGCCGAACCCCGAAAAACAAAAAGCCCCGCAGAACCTGCGGGGCTTTTTGCTTGGATCATGGTGCCGGTAAGAGGAATCGAACCCCCGACCTTCTCATTACGAATGAGCTGCTCTACCGACTGAGCTACACCGGCGGCGGGGCGAAGGCTAGCACCCGGGGCAGGGCGATGCAACGCGCTTCGCGCTACGCCTAGATTGCGACTTCTACTTCAAGCTTGAGCTCGACACGCCGCAATCAAACGACACCAATCAACGCCCAAGGATAGAAATTGACATTTTTCGTCACCTAACTAATCAGGATGAATCGTGGAGTGGCTGATTCCGTGGATTCAGAGAACTGGCATGCGCCCTGCATATCTCCAATTGTGGAAAGCACCAACACGGCTATACAGCCACTAAAAACACGCAAGGAGAACATTATGAAGAAGAATCAACAGGGCTTTACGCTCATCGAATTGATGATCGTTGTAGCAATCATCGGCATTCTGGCTGCCATTGCCCTGCCGGCCTACCAGAACTACACGCGAAAAGCAGAGTTCAGTGAAACTGTCGTAGCGACCGGTAACCTGAAGACTGCTGTTGAAGTTTGCGTTCAGACTCGTGGAGTTGCCCTTGCAGGCGATTGCGATCCTGGTGCCAACGGCGTGCCTGCTGACGTTACCGCTGCCTCGGAAATTGTAGGCATGGCTCTGACTGGCACCGGCCCTGCCAAAACCGGCGCTGCTGCTGCGAACGACACCTTCATTATCACCGCAACCGCTCCGACCACCTCTCCCAGCACTGGCGCAACCTACACTCTTACCGGCACTCTCCAAGCTGACGGCAGAATCGTGTGGAACAACGGTGTTTGCAGCGTAGCCACGCTCTGCTAATCAGCAGCACAAGCTAGTACAAAAAGCCGCTTGCTCAAGCGGCTTTTTTGTCACTCGTGCACGAATGGTGTTTCTCGGTTATAAGACGACGACTATCTTTATCGTCTTGGCGCTCCAATGACAGAAATTGCCCAAACCCTTTCAGGCCTAGCCAAGCAATTGGTAGTGGCCAATCTGTTGGATGAACGAAGCGCCCTACAGGCTCATACTCAAGCGCAGCGCAACAAGATTCCTCTGATCACTTATCTCGTTCAAAACAAGCTACTGAAAAGCCGCGACCTAGCGGAAATGGCGGCAGAGCAGTTCGGGGTAGCCTTCCTCGATCTTGGCAGCGTCGACAAGGATAGCCAGCCCAAGGACCTCGTCAGTGAAAAGCTGATTCGCCAACACCGCGCCCTGCCCCTCTGGCGTCGCGGCAACAAGCTCTTCGTCGCCATTTCCGACCCCACCAATCACCAGGCTGTTACCGACATCCAGTTCAGCACCGGCCTCAATACTGAGGCCATCCTGGTTGAGGATGACAAGCTGGGCGATGCCATCGAGAAATTCTTCGACAGCGCCACCAGCGGCATGGAGGATCTGGGCGATGTCGATCTTGATGGCGTAGATGTTGAAGCGGTCGATGATGACAAAAAGGACAGCGCGGGAGGCGTGGACGCCGACGATGCCCCCGTGGTGCGTTTTGTCAACAAGATGCTGCTGGATGCCATCCGGGGCGGCTCTTCCGACCTGCACTTCGAACCCTACGAACGCACCTACCGCGTACGCTTCCGTACCGACGGCATGTTGCATGAAGTGGCCAAGCCACCGATCCAGCTGGCCAGCCGGATTTCCGCCCGCCTGAAGGTAATGGCCGCCCTGGATATTTCCGAGCGCCGCAAGCCGCAGGACGGCCGGATCAAGATGAAGATTTCCAAGACGAAATCCATCGATTTCCGCGTCAACACCCTGCCTACACTCTGGGGCGAGAAGATCGTGATGCGGATTCTCGACCCCACCAGTGCGCAGATGGGGATCGATGCATTGGGCTATGAGGAAGAACAGAAAGAACTCTACCTCTCAGCTCTGAAGCAACCCCAAGGTATGATCCTGGTAACCGGCCCTACCGGTTCCGGCAAGACGGTTTCCCTGTATACCGGCCTGAACATCCTCAACACCGTTGATATCAACATTTCCACGGCTGAAGACCCCGTGGAGATCAACCTCGAAGGCATCAACCAAGTCAACGTCAACCCCAAACAAGGCATGGACTTCGCCCAGGCTCTTCGCGCCTTCCTGCGCCAGGACCCGGACGTGATCATGGTGGGTGAGATTCGTGACCTGGAAACTGCCGAAATCGCCATCAAGGCGGCCCAGACCGGCCACATGGTGCTGTCCACCCTGCACACCAACAGCGCTGCTGAAACACTGACGCGCATGCGCAACATGGGAGTGCCCGCGTTCAACATCGCCACCTCGGTCAACTTGATCATCGCCCAACGCCTGGCACGCAAATTGTGTAGCCATTGCAAGAAGGAATTGGACGTCCCACACGAAACACTGATCAAGGAAGGCTTCCCTGAGGCCAGAATTGGCACCTTCAAGCTCTATGGGCCGGTCGGCTGCGAAAACTGCAACCAGGGATACAAAGGCCGAGTGGGTATTTATGAAGTGGTTAAAATCACGCCGGCCATGCAGCAGCTTATTATGGAAGAAGGTAACTCCATCCAGATCGCCCAGCAGGCGCGCCGCGATGGCTTCAATGACCTGCGAACCTCGGGCCTGGTGAAAGCCATGAATGGCATCACCAGCCTGGAGGAAGTCAACCGCGTGACCAAGGATTAAGCATGGCGGACAAAGCGCTAAAAAACAGTACCTTCGCCTGGGAAGGTACCGATAAGAAAGGCTCCAAGATCAGAGGCGAAATCAGTGGGCAGAACCCCGCCTTGGTCAAGGCGCAGCTGCGCAAGCAGGGCATCAACCCTACCAAGGTGCGCAAGAAGTCGGCCTCTCTGCTGAGCGCAGGGAAAAAGATCAAGCCCATGGACATCGCCCTCTTCACGCGGCAGATGGCGACCATGATGAAAGCTGGTGTGCCACTGATGCAGTCTTTCGACATCATTGGCGAAGGCTTCGAGAAACCGGCCATGCGCAAACTGGTCGAGGAGGTCAAACAGGAGGTTGCTGCGGGCAACAGTCTGGCTAACTCTCTGCGCAAGAAGCCTGATTACTTTGACGATCTCTATTGCAACCTTGTCGACTCGGGCGAACAAGCCGGCGCCCTGGAAACCTTGCTGGACCGGATCGCTACCTACAAGGAAAAAACCGAGGCGCTGAAAGCCAAGATTAAGAAAGCCATGAACTACCCCATTGCAGTGATAGTAGTGGCCATCATCGTCACCGCTATTCTACTGATCAAGGTCGTCCCCCAGTTCCAATCGGTGTTCGCCAACTTTGGCGCCGAACTCCCCGCCTTCACCTTGTTTGTAATTGGAATATCCGAAATCCTTCAAGAGTGGTGGTTCATTGTACTTGCTGGACTATTTGCATTCGCCTACGTCGCGCAGCAAGCACATAAGAAATCGCAGAAGTTTCGCGATTGGGTTGATCGTACAGTTCTCAAGTTGCCTATATTCGGTGACATCCTCTACAAATCAGCGGTAGCTCGCTTTGCACGGACGCTTTCCACAACATTCGCGGCAGGGGTTCCACTTGTAGATGCCCTGGACTCCGTAGCCGGCGCCAGCGGTAACGTGGTTTTCAAGAATGCTGTAATCAAGGTCAAATCAGACGTCTCCACCGGCATGCAGCTGAACTTCTCCATGCGTACCACCGGCATATTTCCGGCTATGGCCGTTCAGATGACCGCCATCGGCGAAGAATCCGGCGCGCTGGATGAAATGCTCGACAAGGTCGCCAGCTTCTACGAAGCCGAAGTGGATAACGCCGTTGATGGCCTGACATCCCTAATGGAGCCAATGATCATGGCCGTCCTCGGCGTACTGGTCGGCGGCCTGATCATCGCGATGTACCTTCCCATCTTCCAATTGGGCGCCGTTGTCTAAACCATGCAGTTGATCGATTTTCTGGCCAGCCACGCGCTGGCCTTTGTTTTATCCGTGCTCCTGCTTGGCTTGCTGGTAGGCAGTTTCCTCAACGTTGTGATCCACCGCCTGCCTGCGATGATGATGCGCGACTGGCAGGAGCAGGCCCGTGAAGCGCTGAGTCTGCCGGCTGAGCCGAAAGGCCCGGTGTTCAATCTCATTCTTCCGAACTCCCGCTGCCCCCATTGCAGCCATGAGATTCGCGCCTGGGAGAACATCCCGGTGGTGAGCTACTTGGCGCTGGGCGGCAAGTGCTCGTCCTGCAAGGCCCCCATCAGCAAGCGCTATCCCTTGGTTGAGCTATTTTGCGGCGTGCTGTCTGCCTATGTGGCATGGCATTTCGGATTCAGCTGGCAGACCGGAACTTTCCTGGTGCTGACCTGGGGCCTGCTGGCGATGAGCATGATCGACGTCGACCACCAGCTGTTGCCGGACGTGCTGGTCCTGCCTCTGCTCTGGCTTGGCCTCATCCTCAACAGCCAGGGCCTGTTCGCCAGCCTGGAAGACGCGCTCTGGGGAGCGGTTGCCGGCTACATGAGCCTGTGGTCGGTTTACTGGGTGTTCAAGCTGGTGACTGGCAAGGAAGGTATGGGCCACGGCGACTTCAAGTTGCTGGCGATGCTCGGCGCCTGGGGTGGCTGGCAGGTACTGCCGCTGACTATCCTGCTGTCATCCCTCGTGGGTGCGGTGCTGGGTGTGATCATGCTGCGTCTGCGCAACCAGGACACGGCAACCCCTATCCCCTTCGGTCCGTACCTGGCGATTGCCGGCTGGATTGCATTGCTCTGGGGTGATCAAATAACGGCGACCTATCTGCAATTCGCCGGTTTCAAATGAACAAACCCTGGATTCTTGGCCTCACGGGCGGTATCGGAAGTGGCAAGAGCGCTGTCGCTGCCCACTTCAGCGAGCTTGGTGTGCACCTGGTGGATGCCGACCATGCTGCACGTTGGGTAGTCGAGCCCGGCCGCCCTGCCCTGGCGAAAATCGCCGAGCATTTCGGTAGCGACGTGCTGCAAGCGGATGGCCAACTGGACCGCGCTGCATTGCGGCAACGCATTTTCGAGAACGCGGACGAACGCCGCTGGCTGGAAACTCTGCTGCATCCACTGATTGGTCAGGAAATTAGCCAGTACCTGGCGCGCGCGGAATCCCCCTACGCCATTCTGGTCTCGCCACTGCTCATCGAATCCGGCCAGCATCGCCTCACCCAGCGCGTGCTGCTGGTGGACGCGCCGGAAGCCATGCAGGTTCAGCGCACCATGCAACGGGACAAAGTGCCCGAAGAGCAGGTCCAAGCCATATTGAAAGTGCAGGCCAGTCGCGAGCATCGCCTCAAGCATGCCCACGACGTGCTGCTCAACGACCGCGGCCTGGATTGGCTGCGTGCCGAAGTGGAGCGCTTGCACAACTTCTACCTGACCCTGCGAGGAGGCCAGCCATGAGTCAACCCGTCACTGTGGAGTGCCCCACTTGCGGCGCCCCGGTGGAATGGGGCCCGCAAAGCCCGTCCCGTCCTTTCTGTTCCGAACGCTGCAAGCTGATCGACCTAGGGGCCTGGGCCGCCGAAGAACATGCGATTCCCGGCGACAATACAGAAGACGAGCTCTTCTCCGGCGACCTGCCGCCGCGGGAGCACTGAAGCGGCAGTGCGTAGGATGGCGTTGAGCGAAGCGAAACCCATCGATTGCAGACCAAGAACTCGCTCGTTGGGCTTCGCTACGCGCTGCGCCAACCTACGCAACGCGGGCGCCAAGCCCACTCAAGGCCGCATGAAGCCGTAGTCCCGCTCCGGGTCGAGGTTGTCGGCCAGGAAGGTCAGCTCCTGAGCCAGATCATCTGCCGGGCGCAGCATTGCACTGCGCTCGACGACTGCACTCAGCAGGGCGCGTAGTGCCAACTCGTCGCTGAAGCCCTCACGTTTGGCTGCCTCCAGGCTCTGTTCCAGGGCGGTTCTTGCCCAGTCGTGAATCCCCATGTCGTCTGCCCCTTATGTTGGTGGATGGAAACGCTACGTCTGCGTTAGCTGTTGCGAGAGATTGACCATCGGGCCAAGAGCCTTGTAGGAGCTGGCTTGCCAGCGAAACGCCGCCATTCGCTGGCAAGCCAGCTCCTACGGGCAATGCAGCTGCCTACAACACGTCCTGCGGACATAGCCGATGGAAAAGCACCATCCACGCTACGAAACCGAGCGGCATGAGTTCCTTGACGCAAATCAGGTGTCATCCGGGAATAAGGCGAGCGAATCCTGGGAGATCAACGCGACGTGTCGTCATCCTTCCAAGGTGCCTGGAGGTAACGGGTGCGGTTGAAGGTCTCCAGCCAATCCGGGCAGAACACCACCAGGGCAGTCACGGCCGTGCCGTTGATAAAGGCTTCAGGGAACATCACCAGCCAGAGGTAGCCAATGAAGTCTTCCAGCCAGGGCGGCATCGGGAAGACGCCATCCATCCACAACAACCCCAGCCCGATCAGCACGCAAAACAGTGCTGCCAGGGCTGCCGGAAAGAATCCACAGCAGAAGATGTATACGAACAGATTGCGTGGCTGGTAGTGCTCAACCCACTTGGCGCAAAGCTCGGTAACCAGGACCGGCAGCAGCACCAGCAGGGCGCCGTTGATGCCCACGGCTGCCAGATCCTGCTTGCCCAACGCCAACAGGCCGAGTTGTGCGACCAATCCACCCAGCACTGCCAAAGGCCAATCCAGCAACAGGGTAACCGCGGTTAGTCCGATGAAGTGATAAGACAAGCCCGACTCGAAATCCCGTCGCATCAGCCAGAGCAGGAAGAGCACCATCACAGTGCCGAACACCAGGTGCTGACGGCGGGAGTCACTGAACAGTTCGAGCCAAGGCGCTCGCCAGATCGCCCAGGCAATCACTGGGAGGTAGATCGCCCAGCCAAGCGTCAGGGTTTCGGGGGAGAGAAGTTCTGCGGCAATCACGGCACCAGCGACTCCAGCGCGGCGCGAAGTACCGCAGCGTCACTGAACGCCTTGCGCTCCGTCAGCGTACCGTGGTCCAGCTGCAGCCAGAGCACGTGCGACTCGTCGCCCGGATAACGGCTGGCAACGCGGGACTCGCGATCCAACAGGACGCGATAGTTGTACTCCTGCATGGCGGGCACCGCAAAGAGCGAGGAAACAAGCGATGGCATACGACTGATGTCTGCCACGAACACCGCATGACGCGCTTCCAGATACCCCTTGGGCTTACCGTCCAGTGCTGACTTCACCAGCTTACCGCCGTCCATGCCACGCGCCACCAGCAGCACCTTCAGCCCGTCGTCAAGGCTATAGGGCTGATCGAACTGGTCCAGAAGTGTCCATGGGGCGAGTCGCTCCCCGACTTCCAGCGCTTGACTGAAAGTGGTGAGCAGGCAAAGCAACAGGCCAACGTAGATCCGCATCGATTCAATCTCCAGTGGTCGAGTAGACCCGAATGTCTTCGCGCTCCGACCAGCCCCGTTGCATCTGCCAGAACGCCAGCGCCTCAGGCGCATCTTCCAGCACGAACACATGGGACTTGCGGATACCCAGTGCAGTCAGCCGACGTAATGCTTCCTGCAACAAGGCGCGCGCCCAACCCTTGCCCCGAAATGGCCGGTCTACCACCAGGTGCTGCAGGTAACCGCGGCGACCGTCATGCCCTACGAGCAGGCTTCCAACCAGATGTCCGTGGTCATCTTCGAGCAGCAGGGAGAGGGCTGGGTTGCGCTGCAAGTAGGTGCAGAACGGTTCCAGCTCATCTTCTGCGCGTACGCGAACTCCGGGCGTGCGACGCCAGAGCTCGAGCAGGGAGGCGTGGTCGGCGGCAGTGACGGGACGAATGTGCATGGTGAACTCCAGGCAATTGCTGGAAGTTTACACCGCACCGGCGCCGGTCAAGCTGTGCGCATTTGTCGCGATAGCCTCTCCGCTGGCGCGTCAGGGGGTACCCAGGGGCCCGACTGGAAGGCTAAGCTGCGGATCATGAACGAGTCCGACTACCTGCGCCTGCTGACGCGGCAGGCCGAGCAAGCCAACGACTTTCTGTCGAATGCGCGCAAGTGGGAACGCGAACGCTGGGTCTGCCAGCGGCTCCTGCAGGCGCTCAACCTGCCCTATCGACTCGACGAATTCACTACCAGTCAGGAACCGCCGGACGTGCAGTTCCGCGAAGCCAACTTCGAGGTGTTCTTCGTATTGGACGAAGGGCGCCGCCTCAACGAGGAATGGCGCGCCGAACTGGAACGGCGGCGCAGCGCCTTTTCCCTGGCACAACTGGTGCGCCGGGAAAGTCGCCCAAAGCGCATCGCCGCCGCCGAGCTCCAGGCACGCCTGGCGCCAACCCTGCGCAAGAAGGCCCGCAATTATAATGAGCGGGGCCTCGACCTGGGCGAGCTCGACCTGCTGGCCTTCGTCAACCTCAAGCGCGCCACACCCGACTTCAACAGCCCGTTTCCACCTCCCACCGAATACTTGCGCCAAGGCTGGCGCTCGCTGTCGCTGGTGGGGTCGAATTTCGCCCGGGTGCTCTTCGCCCATGGCGACGCACCGGACTTCCTGCGCAGCAACCTCGGCCGAACCATTCTTTTCGACGTAGGAGTCGGACTTTGACCGGCTTCGTTCAAATTTCCCCCGCCGCGCGTTGAGCGCCTGTGAATTCGCCGGCTAGAATGCCCACCACTACAAAGTCGAGGCCCCCATGCCCAGCCGCCTGACGCCCGAAGACCAGCAAAAGGTCGACCAGTACCTGAATCTCCCCCAGCACCAGGTGGAACGCCAGCCGTTCCGCCCGTGGCGCCTGCTGTGGATTGTGCTGGCCATCGTCGTCGTGCTGGGCCTCCTCAGCCGCCTCCTGAGCCGACTGGTGCTATGAGCTGCCTCCTGCGCTCGCCCTCGGCGAACACGAATTCCTATAGCCTTGCGAGACTTTCCCATGTCCCATCGTATCGTGATCGTCGGCGGCGGCGCCGGCGGCCTGGAGCTCGCTACCCGTCTGGGTAGAACCCTCGGCAAGAAAGGCCTGGCCAAGATCGTCCTGGCCGATGCCAACCTCACCCACATCTGGAAACCCCTGCTGCATGAAGTGGCCGCCGGCTCGCTGAACTCCACGGAGAATGAGCTGAACTACGTGGCCCAGGCCAAGTGGAACCACTTCGAGTTCCAGCTCGGCCGCATGAGCGGGCTAGACCGCAAGCGCAAGGTCATCCAACTGGCCGCGACCCATGACGAGGACGGGCGCGAGTTGGTGCCGGCCCGCGAGCTGGCCTATGACAGCCTCGTCCTTGCCGTCGGCAGTACCACGAACGACTTCGGAACCGAAGGCGCGGCGCAGCACTGCATTTTCCTCGACACCCGCGAACAAGCCGAACGCTTCCACCGGAAGCTGCTCAGCCACTACCTGCGCGCCCACGCCCAGCAGAACGCCCACGATCAGATCAGTGTCGCCATCGTCGGAGCCGGTGCCACTGGCGTCGAACTGGCCGCTGAGCTGCATCACGCGGCCCATGAACTGGCCGCCTACGGCCTGGATCGCATTCAGCCGGAAAACATGCGCATTACCCTGATCGAAGCCGGCCCGCGCGTTCTTCCCGCACTGCCGGAGCGCATCAGCGCGCCGGTGCATCGCACCCTGGAGAAGCTGGGAGTCACCGTGATGACCGGTGCGGCAGTGAAGGAAGTGACAGCCGAGGGCCTATTGACGGCACAAGGTGAAACGATTCCCGCCAGCCTCAAAGTCTGGGCCGCCGGCATTCGCGCCCCGGCGTTCCTCAAGGACCTGGATGGGCTGGAGAGCAACCGTATCAACCAGCTCGTTGTGCGCCCGACCCTGCAAACGACCCGAGATGACGATATCTTCGCCTTCGGCGACTGCGCGGCCTGTCCTATGGGGGACGGCACTGAACGCAACGTGCCGCCTCGCGCGCAAGCGGCGCACCAGCAGGCGTCGCTTCTGGTGAAGTCGTTCAAGTCACGCCTGCAAGGCCAGCCACTGCACGACTATCAGTACAAGGACTACGGTTCGCTGATTTCGCTCTCGAGCTTCAGTGCCGTCGGCAACCTGATGGGCAATCTGATGGGTAGCGTGAAGCTGGAAGGCTGGCTGGCACGGATGTTCTACATCTCGCTCTACCGCATGCACCAGATGGCACTTTACGGCGCCTTCCGCACTGGCCTGCTGATGCTGAGCGATCGCATCGGCCGCAGCACGGACCCGCGCCTGAAGCTTCACTGACGCACTCAAGGCAAGGTGGGATTTCGAGTACCGGAGTCCGCCTTGCCTAACTCATCGCGATCCAGCCCAGCAGCGACGCAAAGAATCGATGCAAACAAAAAAGCGGTAAGGCTTTCGCCTTACCGCTTCTTCGGACCTCCCGAGAGGTCTTGTATGGTGGGTCGTGTAGGATTCGAACCTACGACCAATTGGTTAAAAGCCAACTGCTCTACCGACTGAGCTAACGACCCAAATGTGAGGTGGTCGGGGTAGAGAGATTCGAACTCCCGACATCCTGCTCCCAAAGCAGGCGCGCTACCGGACTGCGCTATACCCCGTAGGAAGTTGGCTCCGCGACCTGGACTCGAACCAGGGACCCAATGATTAACAGTCATTTGCTCTACCGACTGAGCTATCGCGGAACTTCGGTCTTCCAACTCTTCTTCGCTTCACCGCTTTGGTTTAGCGCTTCAGAGGCGCGCCATTTTACGGATAGCGAACAGCCTGTCAACCCCTAAAAAAACGAATTCCTACAATGATTTGCAGATAGCCGCCCGAGTGCTATACCTGAGCCGTGGAGAGATCGTTACAGGTCGTGGTCGCGGCCTGTCTCCCTACAGGACAGCTATGAGCAATCAGGATCGCCCCCCACCCCCTTCCGGCCCCGTGACGACCCTGGCCAGCCGCGGCATACAGCCGCGCTTCGGTGAATTGGTACAAAGCTGCCGCAAGCTGGTGATGAACCGGCTGGCGGAACGTCTGACCGGCGTTTTCGGCCAGGTCGACGATACCCTCTTCGAGTGCGCCGAGAAGGCCGAGAACAATCAGGTCCAGACCCTGTTCTTCGACAGCATGCGGGATATCCGCAAGCAGCGCCCACAGATAGAGCGCGCTTACCACCAACGCATTGCCAAGACCTTCGAAGACTTTCTCAGCGGAAAACTCAAACCCGAGCTGAAGGCCAGTGAGCTGGATGCCGACCATCTTCAGTTGATGGGAAACGACGAATACGAAGAAAGCCTGCTCGTCACCAATATGGTCAGCCGGGTCAAGGCGCGCTGTGCGCAGTCCCTGTTCGCTCTGGACCAGCGTCTGGCTGTGCTCAACGGCGGGCGCAAGCTGGGTGACGATGAGAACCCGTTCGGTCCGCAAGCTGTGGCATTGGCCTTCCGTGAAGCATTGGAACCTTGCCCCTTCCCGCTGCGAATAAAGACCATTCTCTACATGCTTTTCGACCAGCATGTAATGCACGGCCTGGACAGCGTCTATGAGGCCCTCAACCAACGTTTGATCCAGGCCGGCGTGCTGCCCAACCTCAAGTACAGCGTGCAGCGCTCCACCAGTGTGCCCCATCCGCCCTCATCGGCAGCGGGTAAGACACCACCCGAGGACCAAGCGGCGCAACCGCCAACTCAATCGCCGCCCGCTCCCCAGGCAAGCGGCCCACTGGACCTGACCGGCGCACCACCCAGCGACCCCGGCCAGTTGTTCAGCGGACTGGCCGCCCTGCTGGGCGAGCGCCGCATGCACCACAGCGACGCCCCGCTCCCCGGCGGAACCCCGAGCATCTCGAGCTTTGCCCCGCGAGGCGCAACCCGCACCTATAGCGCGGCGGAACTGCTCGAAGCTCTGAACCGCCTGCAACAACAGTCCGCCCAGGACCTTGCCAGCAAGCTACGCCAGCCGCAGCGCGTTGAAGGTCTGAAAGCCGACCTGCAACAACAACTGGAAAGCCACAGCAACCTGCCCGGACAACAGAAACTGTCCGATTACGAAGCGGACGTGATCGACCTGGTGGGCATGCTCTTCGATTTCATCCTCGACGACGACAACCTGGCCGATGTCTACAAGACCGCCCTCTCCCACCTGCACACGCCCTATTTAAAGGTCGCCCTGCAGGACAAGGCACTCTTCACCCAGCATCACCACCCGGCCCGCCGACTACTCAACTGCATGGCACAAGCCGGTGTGCTCTACGCCGGTGAAGGTGAGGAACGCGGGCTGCTGGCGAAGATGCACTGGGTCGTCGAGCGTGTCGTGCATGGCTTCAGCGGAGACCTGCTGCTGTTCGACAGCCTGCTGGATGAGTTCAACGAGTACGTCGGCACATTGAGGCATAAGGTGGAACTGCGCGAACAGCGCGCCGTGGAAGCCGCCAAGGGCCGCGACAAGCTGCTCGGTGCCCGTCAGCAGGCAGTCAACACAGTGGGCCGGTTCCTGGCCGGTCGCGAACTGCCCGGCATCATCCAGCACTTCCTCGAACTCACCTGGACCGACGTACTGGTCTTCGTCCTGCTCCGCCATGGCGACCGCAGCAACGAGTGGCAGCGCTCGGTGGAGGTCGCCGAGCAGTTGGCGTGGAGCGGAACCCCGCTGGACGCCGACGGCCGTGCCCGCCTTCAACAACTGCGTGTTCCAATGCTGGAAGACCTACGCAAAGGCCTGGAATTGCTGGGTGGCTATCACGAAGACGGTATTCGCCGCCTACTTCAGGATCTCGTCGCTTGCCAGCATGCCGTTCAGTCGCAGCAGCCGCAGGTGGCTGCACGTATCGACAGCCCGCTGCCGGAAAGCAAGCTGGGCGAGATGCTCGGCGAGGACTCGGAGCTGGCCAACACACCGAGCCCTGTCAGCCTATCCAATCGTGCCCAAGACTTGATCCGGGAACTCTCGCGCCTGGAGTTCGGTACCTGGTTCGAATTCATCGACGGCCCCGACACCCGAGCTCTCAAGCTGTCCTGGTACAGCCCTACCACGCGCAACTATATGTTCGTCGACCACAGCGGCCAGCGAGTGGCGATCGTGCCCATTACCCAGCTGGCCATGGACATGGAGCAAGGGCTGGCCCGCCTGGTTCCGCCGGAACGCAGCGCCCCACTGGTGGACCGCGCCCTGGGCGCTATCTACCGGGTACTGCAGCGCTTTACCGGCCGCACCACCTAGCCCGCCGTAGGAGTTCGCCATGGAAGAACGTCGCCAGCACAGTCGTCATGCCACAGAGCTACAGCTGGAAGTATTCGATCTGCATTCGGGACAGCGCCTGGGACGCATCGTCGACTTGTCGATGGATGGCTTCATGCTGCTGAGCGAGCTGCCACTGGTCGCCGACTCGGTGTGGGAGTGCAGGCTCGTCCCACTGACTTGGGTGGAAGGCCTGGAGGAAATCCGACTGGGCGCCGATTGCCTGTGGACGCGCAAGGGCGAAGATCAGCACAACTGCTGGGCAGGCTTCCATATCATCGACCTGGCAGAAGACCAGGCAACCGTTCTTGAAGACCTGCTGCAGTCCATTCGCACGCCCTGACTACACAAGAACCACAAAAAAGCCCCGCATAGCGGGGCTTTTTTGTGTCGCCGGAGATTAGCTGAAAACGATCTCGTCGCCTTCCACCTTGGCGGAGATGCTGCTGCCAGGCGCGAACTGGCCGGCAAGGATCTGCTGGGCCAGCGGGTTCTCGATCCAGCGCTGGATTGCCCGCTTCAGCGGGCGGGCGCCGTAGACCGGGTCGTAACCCACGGCAATCAGCTTGTCCAAGGACTCTGAACTCAGCTCCAGGCTCAGCTCGCGCTCGGCCAGGCGTTTGCGCAGTCGCTGCAGCTGGATCTCGGCGATACCACCGATCTGGTCACGGCCCAGGGGCTCAAACACCACCACTTCGTCGATACGGTTGATGAACTCGGGACGGAAGTGCGCACTCACCGCGTCCATCACCGCCGCACGCTGAGCTTCCCGATCCCCCACCAGCTCCTGAATCTGCGAGGAGCCCAGGTTGGAGGTCATCACCACCACCGTATTGCGGAAATCCACGGTGCGACCGTGACTGTCAGTCAGACGGCCATCCTCCAGCACCTGGAGCAACACGTTGAACACGTCTGGGTGAGCCTTTTCCACTTCGTCCATCAGCACGACAGAGTACGGTTTGCGGCGAACGGCTTCGGTCAGGTAGCCGCCTTCCTCGTAGCCGACATAGCCCGGCGGCGCACCGATCAGGCGAGCCACGGAATGTTTCTCCATGAACTCGGACATATCGATGCGCACCATCGCCTCTTCGGTATCGAAGAGGAACTCAGCGAGGGCCTTGCACAGTTCGGTCTTGCCCACCCCGGTCGGCCCCAGGAACAGGAAGGAACCGCTGGGGCGATTCGGATCGGCCAGGCCGGCGCGGGAGCGGCGCACGGCGTTGGCCACGGCGACGACCGCCTCGTGCTGGCCGATGACGCGCTTGTGCAGCCCTTCTTCCATATGCAGCAGCTTCTCGCGTTCGCCCTCCATCATCTTGGCAACCGGGATACCGGTCCATTTGGAGACGACCTCGGCGATTTCTTCGTCAGTGACCTTGTTGCGCAGCAGCTGGTTCTCGGTCTTGCCGTGCTGATCAACCATTTGCAGGCTGCGTTCCAGGTCCGGGATCACGCCGTACTGCAACTCAGCCATGCGCTGCAGATCGCCCTTGCGCCGCGCGGCGTCCATATCCTGGCGAGCCTGCTCGATCTTCTGCTGGATCTGCGCCGAACCTTGCACCTCGGCCTTCTCGGACTTCCAGATTTCCTCCAGGTCGGCGTACTCGCGCTCGAGCTTCTGGATGTCCTCTTCCAGCTTGGCCAGACGCTTCCTGGTGGCTTCGTCCTCTTCCTTCTTCAGGGCCTCGCGCTCGATTTTCAGCTGGATCAGGCGACGATCGAGCCGATCAAGGGCTTCCGGCTTGGAGTCGATTTCCATGCGGATCCGGCTGGCGGCTTCGTCGATCAGGTCGATGGCCTTGTCCGGCAATTGGCGGTCAGTGATATAGCGGTGCGACAGCTTGGCGGCGGCGATGATGGCGCCATCGGTGATGGTCACACCGTGGTGCACCTCATAGCGCTCCTTCAGGCCCCGCAGGATGGCGATGGTGTCCTCCTCGCTCGGCTCGTCCACCAGTACTTTCTGGAAACGACGTTCCAGCGCCGCATCCTTCTCGATGTACTGGCGGTACTCGTCCAGGGTGGTCGCGCCGACGCAATGCAGCTCGCCTCTGGCAAGAGCCGGCTTGAGCATGTTGCCTGCATCCATGGCGCCCTCAGCCTTGCCGGCACCAACCATGGTGTGCAGTTCGTCGATGAAGAGAATGACCCGACCTTCCTGCTTGGAGAGCTCGTTGAGTACGCCCTTCAGGCGCTCCTCGAACTCGCCGCGGAACTTGGCGCCGGCGATCAGCGACCCCATGTCCAGGGCCAGCAGGCGCTTGTCCTTGAGTCCATCCGGCACCTCGCCATTAACGATGCGCTGGGCCAGGCCTTCGGCGATGGCCGTTTTGCCGACGCCGGGCTCGCCAATCAGCACGGGGTTGTTCTTGGTGCGGCGCTGCAGGACCTGGATAGTGCGGCGGATTTCGTCATCACGACCTATAACCGGGTCCAGCTTGCCTTCTTCGGCGCGCTTGGTCAGATCGACGGTGAACTTGTCCAGCGCCTGGCGGGACTCCTCGACATTGGGATCATTCACGGCCTGGCCACCACGCAGGTTGGCGATGGCATTCTCCAGCGCCTTGCGGGTCACGCCCTGGCCGAGCAGGAGCTTGCCGAGACGGGTGTTCTCGTCCATGGAAGCGAGCAGCACCAGCTCACTGGAGATGAACTGGTCGCCCTTTTGCTGGGACAGCCGATCGGCCTGGTTGAGCAGGCGCGCCAGGTCCTGGGACAGGTTCACATCGCCAGTGGGGTTCTGGATCTTCGGCAGATGGTCAAGCTCACGGGTCAGGCCCTGGCGCAGGGCCGCCACGTCGAAGCCCACCTGCATCAGCAGAGGCCTGATGGAACCGCCCTGCTGATCGAGCAGGGCCAGTACCAGGTGTACGGGTTCTATAGCGGGGTGGTCGTGGCCAACCGCCAGGGACTGCGCATCAGAAAGCGCCAGTTGCAGCTTGCTGGTCAAACGGTCAATTCGCATGGGTTCGTCCTTCCTTCAGATAGCGGGCGGCACGATGAAGGCGCCAGATACGAAAACCCGCCGGGATGAAGCTTAGATAGGGACGATTCTGTGTGATTCAACCTTTGTGCGATTGACCGAAATCAAGAGACGTTGCGGCGGGCTTCCAGACTGGAGGGAAATCGCCCGTAATTCGATTCGCTCCGGCCAGGGCGCGAAATCTGTCAGTCGGTCAGCCAGACCAGGCTGGCGAAACGGCCGGTGCGAGAGGCGCGACGATAGGAATAGAAGCGGGGATCACTGACGGTGCAAAAGCCTCCGCCATAAACGGCATGCACGCCCCGCGCGGCCAAGCGAATGCGCGCAAGTTGGTAGATATCGGCCATGAACTTGCCAGCATTGGCACTGGGCCGGAAGGCCTGTCCAGCCTCCTGATGGTTAGCCACGAAAGCTTCACGCACTTCGGGGCCGACTTCGAATGCAGCGGGGCCAATGGCCGGACCTAGCCAGACCAGCACCTCTTCAGGCGGCAAGGCCAGCGCATCCAGGGTGGCCTCCAGCACACCGTTGGCCAGTCCACGCCAGCCGGCATGGGCAGCGGCAACCTTGGTACCGGCGCGATCGCAAAACAGCGCGGGCAGGCAGTCTGCGGTCAAAACAGCGCTGGCAACGCCCGGCTCGTCGGTCCAGCTGCCGTCCGCTTCGTCCACTCGGGCCGGGTCGGCCCTGGAAACCTGAACGCCATGCACCTGGCTAAGCCATGCAGGACGGCAGCCCAGGCTGGACATCAATAGAAGACGGTTCTGTTCCACGGCCTGCGGATCATCGCCGACATGGCTGCCGAGGTTCAGGC
Source organism: Pseudomonas sp. JS3066 (assembly GCF_036328175.1). Classification (NCBI taxonomy): domain Bacteria; kingdom Pseudomonadati; phylum Pseudomonadota; class Gammaproteobacteria; order Pseudomonadales; family Pseudomonadaceae; genus Pseudomonas; species Pseudomonas sp. JS3066. Next base: position 469,642 of record NZ_CP143312.1, on the reverse strand, counting down.
CTTCATACGGCGACTGGCTGAATCCGCCCTCGCGAGTGGTGACGCACGCGTTCACCCGCGCCGAGGCGGGCCAGTCAGGCGTCAGCCAGGTGTTCATTGCTCGAAGGACTCGCGATCCTGGCGCAGGAGGCTCAGCAGCCAGACGAAGTCGTCAGGCAACGGGGACTCCCACTTCATGCGCACGCCGCTCACGGGGTGGTCCAGTTCGAGGAACCGCGCATGCAGAGCCTGGCGCGGAAACTCCTTGAGGGTCTGGACCAGCGTCGGACTCGCGGCTGGAGGAATGCGGAAGCGACCGCCGTAGACCGGATCACCCACCAGCGGGAAGTTCACATAAGCCATGTGCACACGAATCTGGTGGGTACGGCCGGTTTCCAGCTTCACGCGTGTGTGCGTATGGGAACGGAAGCGCTCCAGCACCCGGTAATGGCTGACGGCGGGCTTGCCCCCGGCGACGACGGCCATGCGCTGACGCTGCTGGCCATGACGGCCGATAGGCGCATCTACCTTGCCACCGGAAGTGATCACCCCGACCACTACAGCCTCGTACACGCGACTCACGCTACGCGCCTGCAGCTGTGCGACCAGGCTGGTATGAGCCTCGAGGGTCTTGGCGACCACCATCAGACCGGTGGTGTCCTTGTCCAGGCGATGGACGATGCCGGCACGCGGCACGTTCTCGAGCCCCGGCACATGGTGCAGCAGGGCGTTGAGCAGTGTGCCATCGGCATGCCCAGCAGCTGGATGCACCACCAGTCCGGCGGGCTTGTCCAGCACCAGCAGGTGATCGTCCTCGAAGACGATATCCAGCTCGATGTCCTGGGCTATCCACTCGCCCTGCGACTCCTGCTCGGCATTCAGCTCCAGCAGAGCGCCGCCGTGCACGATGTCGCGCGGACGCAGCACGCTGCCGTCAACGGTGAGGAGCCCGTCCTTGATCCAGCCGGAAAGGCGGGAGCGGGAGTGCTCGGAAAAGAGTTGCGCAGCGATCTGGTCGAGACGTTGCCCGCCCAGTTCGGAAGGCACTTCGGCGCTGAGTTGAATGACGTGCTTGGTATTGGAAGGCATGCTCGGGAACGGAGGGGGCGCAGCCTTTGGTTTCAGTTGCGCGCTTGTGGTTAAATACTGCGTCTTTGTCCCGGGGGTTCCGGGGCGCCCATCATAACAGGACGGCTCCAGCCAAGACAGCCAGCCGTCACAGGGACGCAAGCCGCCATGCAAGTGAAACACCTGCTGCTGATCGCCACTCTCGCCCTCACCGCCGCCTGTTCCTCCAACAAAGAAGTGGTGGACGAGAACCTGAGCGAAGCCGAGCTGTATCAGCAGGCCCAGGCCGATCTGGACAACAGCAGCTACACCCCCGCCATCGCCAAGCTCAAGGCCCTCGAATCCCGCTATCCGTTCGGCCGCTATGCCGAACAGGCCCAGCTCGAGCTGATCTACGCCTATTACAAGAACGTCGAGCCGGAGGCCGCCAAGTCCGCTGCGGAGCGTTTCATCCGCCTGCACCCGCAACATCCGAACGCCGACTACGCCTACTACCTGAAAGGTCTGGCGTCCTTCGAGCAAGACCGCGGCCTGCTGGCGCGCTTCCTCCCGCTGGACATGACCAAGCGTGACCCGGGTGCCGCCCGGGATTCCTACAACGAGTTCGCGCAACTCACCAGCCGCTACCCGAACAGCCGTTATGCCCCGGATGCCAAGCAGCGCATGATCTACCTGCGCAACCTGCTGGCCGCCTACGAAATCCACGTTGCCGACTACTACCTGACCCGTCAGGCCTATGTCGCCGCTGCCAACCGCGGCCGCTACGTAGTGGAAAACTTCCAGGAAACCCCCGCTGTCGGCGACGGTCTGGCTGTGATGGTTGAGGCTTACCAACGCCTGGGCCTGAACGACCTGGCTGCTTCCAGCCTGGAAACCCTGAAACTGAACTACCCGGAGCACCCGCAACTGGTAGACGGGCAGTTCGTGGCTCGCGAAGAAGAAGCCGACAACCGCTCCTGGCTGGCCAAGGCTACCTTGGGCCTGATCGAGAGCGACGCGCCGCTGCCCCCGGGCGAAACCCGCGCTGCCCAGGATGTGATCAAGCAGTACGAAAACGCCAAGGAAGAAATTCCGGCAGAACTGCTGCCGGAGAATCAGGATGAAGTGCAGGAAGAACAGCACGAGTCCGAAGCCAACCAGAATGACCGTTCCTGGTTCAGCTACATGACTTTCGGCTTGTTCGATTGAGCAACGCCAAATGCAATGAAGAAGGGAGGCCAATGGCCTCCCTTCTTCGTTTTAGTCTGCATCAGTCTCCCAGCCGCCATCCGGAAGTAACCGGATAACGCCGATCCCTGCCGAATCCCCGCTGGGTCACCCGGATGCCGATCGCTGCCTGGCGCCGCTTGTGCTCGTTACGATCCACCATACCCAGCACCCGATTCACCGTATCCTCGTCGAATCCTTCGGCAATGATGGCGTTGGCTGACAGGTCGTGCTCAATGTAGAGCTTGAGAATCTCGTCCAGCACTGGGTAGGGCGGTAGCGAATCCTCATCCTGCTGCCCGGGTGCCAGTTCCGCAGACGGCGGCCTTTCGATCACCCGCGGCGGAATCACCGGCCCAAGACTATTGCGGTACTCGGCAAGACGGAACACCAAGGTCTTGGGCACATCCTTTAGCACATCGAAGCCGCCAGCCATGTCGCCATACAAAGTCGCGTAGCCCACGGCCAGTTCGCTCTTGTTGCCAGTGGTCAGAACCAGGCTGCCCTTCTTGTTGGAAATTGCCATCAGGATCGAGCCGCGACAGCGTGCCTGCAGGTTTTCCTCGCTGGCATCGTGCGAATGACCATCGAACACCGGCGCGAGAATCTGCTGGAAAGCATCCAGGGCCGGGGCGATGGGGAGTACGCGATAGGCCACGCCGAGTAGACGCGCCTCGGTCTCGGCATCCTCCAGACTGATCTGCGACGTGTAGTGGTAGGGCATCATCACCGCTTCCACTCGTTCGGCGCCCAAGGCATCCACGGCCACCGCGAGGGTCAGAGCCGAGTCGATACCACCGGAAAGCCCCAGCACCACGCCCTTGAAGCCATTTTTTTGCACATAGTCGCGAACCCCCACCACCAGCGCCTGGTAAACGCTCGCTTCCACGTCGGGCAGCTCGGCGCAGTGGGTCAGGCGGGGCAGCCAGCGCCCTTCCAGCAGCTGCAGATCCACCGGATACAGGCCTTCGACGAAGGCCGGCGCGCGTTGGCAAATCATCCCGCTGGCGTCCATGACACAGCTTCCACCGTCGAACACCAGCTCATCCTGGCCGCCGACCTGGTTCACGTAGATCACCGGCATCTCGCCCTCGGCAACCCGTTCGGCCAGTACTTCCTCACGCTCCAGTTGCTTGTCCAGGTGGAAGGGCGAAGCGTTCAAGCTGAGCATCAGCTTCGCCCCGGCAGTGCGGGCCTGGGCCATGGGCTCGGGGAACCAGATGTCCTCGCAGATCGACAGCGCCACCGGAACACCCTTGATATCCACTATGCAAGGCTGTTGCCCGGGCTCGAAATAGCGCTTCTCGTCAAACACTCGGTAGTTGGGCAGACATTGCTTGTAGTAGCTAGCCAGCAGCTGGCCATCGGCAATCACCGCGCAAGCGTTGTAGCGCAGCTCTTCTTCCAACCAGGGATACCCCACAACCAGGTAGATGCCACGAACCTCGTCGCGCAACTGCCGAAGCCCCTGCTCGATACGCCGCTGCATGCTGGAGCGCAGCAAAAGGTCTTCCGGCGGATATCCGCACAGGGACAACTCGGGGAAGACGATGACATCCGCTTCCCAGGCCCCACGCGCCGCGTTCGCTTCCTCGATCATCCGCTCGACATTGCCCTGGACATCACCGACTCGGAGATTGAGCTGGGCCATCACGATTCGCAGGCTCTGGCGCATGGCCGCCTCCCGGGCGTTGATCAAGACACCGAATACGTATCAACGCCAACATACTCCGCAGCGCCTGTAGCGAAAACCACGCAAGTCGCGACAGCGTGCGACCGGTCTCTGTGCGCGGACAACCGGCTTGGCTAAACTGCCAGCTTTCCATCAAGAAGAGAGCACCTTCGGCATGTTTCGCCTGCTGTTCTGGATAGTCGTGATCTTCGCCGCCATCTGGCTGTGGCGCCGCTTCAAGACCCCTTCGAAGCCCCGCCCCGAGCCGCGCCAGCAGGACGACAACAAGCCCATGGTCCGCTGCGCACAATGCGGCGTGCACGTCCCCCGTAGCCACGCCCTGTCCCAGGACAATCGCTGGTACTGCAGCCGGGCCCACCTGGAACAGGACCAGAGTACTGGTGAGCACTGATACCCTCCCCGCCCCCGCCGTACTCAGCGCCCAGGGGCGGCGCATCTTCCGCCTGTACAGCCTGTATCGACTGCTGATCGGCCTTGCGCTGGTCCTCCTGATCTCCAGCGAGCTGGACGACAACCTCCTGGATCTGACGCGACCGGAGCTGTTCCGCAATGCCAGCTGGTTCTACCTGATCCTCAATGCCTTGATCGCCGCTCTGGTGCCTCGGCCACGGAGCATGGTGCAGGTCTTCAGCCTGGCAGTGGTGGACGTGTTGCTGCTGTGCTGCCTGTTCCTTGCGGCGGGCGGCACACCCAGCGGTATCGCCAACCTCATAGTGGTTTCGGTGGCCATCTCCAATATCCTCCTGCGCGGACGCATTGGCCTGCTGGTGGCGGCGGTGGCGACGATAGGGCTGATCTACCTGACCTTCTATCTGAGCATCAGCCATCCGCAGGCCGCCAGCCAGTTCGTCCAGGCCGGTGGCTTTGGCGCCCTGTGCTTCGCCGCGGCGCTGTTCATCCAGGGGCTGAGCCGACGCCTGCAACTCAGCGAAACCCTCGCGGAGCAGCGCGCGGCGGACGTAGCCAACCTGGAGGCCCTGAACGCGCAGATTCTCGAGCGCATGCGCACTGGCATCCTGGTGCTCGACCCGCAGAACATGATTCTTCTTGCCAACAATGGCGCGCAGTCTTTCCTGGGCAAGGAGTCGCTGGCCGGACGCCCCCTGGACGCCGAGTGCCCGGTGTTGCTGGAAAGCCTGCAACAGTGGTTGGCCAACCCCACGTTACGCCCACAGAGCCTCCAGGCGTTCGTCAACGGCCCAATGTTGCAACCCAGCTTCGTCAACCTGCAGCGCGGCAATCAGCAGAACGTTCTGGTCTTCCTCGAAGACATCTCGCAAATCACCCAGCAGGCCCAGCAGCTGAAGCTTGCCTCCCTCGGCCGTCTGACCGCTGGCATTGCCCACGAGATCCGCAATCCCCTGGGCGCCATCAGCCATGCAGCCCAGCTCCTGCAGGAGTCGGAAGAGCTCCAGGGACCTGATCGGCGACTGGCTCACATCATCCAGGACCATTCGCGGCGCATGAACCTGGTGATCGAGAACGTGTTGCAGCTGTCCCGCCGCCGCAAGTCCGAGCCACAGCTGCTGGACCTCAAGTACTGGCTGACCCGTTTCGCCAGCGAGTTCCGCACATCTTGCGGCCCCGACCAGACCCTGCACCTGGCAACCCTCGGCAGCACCTTGCAGACCCGCATGGACCCGCACCAGCTAACCCAGGTACTGACCAACCTGGTCCAGAACGGCCTGCGCTACAGCACCCAGAAGAACGCCCGGGGCCAGGTCTGGCTCAAACTCTTCCGCGACCCCGAAAGCGACCTGCCTGTACTGGAAGTAGAAGACGACGGGGACGGCGTCCCGCCCGGGCAGGTGCACAATATCTTCGAGCCCTTCTTCACCACTGAAAGCAAGGGCACCGGACTCGGCCTGTACATCTCCCGTGAACTCTGCGAGAGCAACCAGGCCCGCCTCGACTACAAACCGCGCGAACACGGTGGCAGCTGCTTCCGCATCACCTTCGCCCACCCGCGCAAACTGAGCTGACCATGACCCGACAGAGAGCCCTGATCGTCGACGACGAGCCCGATATCCGCGAATTGCTGGAGATCACCCTCGGGCGGATGAAGCTCGACACGCGTAGCGCCCGCAACCTCAAGGAAGCCCGCGATTGGCTGGCACGCGAACCTTTCGACCTGTGTCTCACCGACATGCGCCTGCCCGACGGCACCGGCCTGGAACTGGTGCAGTACATCCAGCAGCGCCACCCCATGGTTCCGGTGGCGATGATCACCGCCTACGGCAGCCTCGACACTGCGGTGAATGCCCTGAAGGCCGGCGCGTTCGATTTCGTCACCAAGCCGGTGGACCTCGGCCGCCTGCGCGAACTGGTCAACACCGCTCTGCGCCTGAGCACCCCGGATGACTGCGAAGCCCCCGTGGATGGCCGCCTGCTGGGCACGTCGCCACCCATGAATTCCCTGCGCAAACAGATCCAGAAGCTCGCCCGCAGCCAGGCCCCCGTGTACATCAGCGGCGAATCGGGTAGCGGCAAGGAGTTGGTCGCGCGACTGATCCACGAACAGGGTCCGCGTACCGAGCGTCCCTTCGTGCCGGTCAACTGCGGCGCCATTCCATCCGAGCTGATGGAAAGCGAATTCTTCGGCCATAAGAAGGGCAGCTTCACCGGTGCGGTGGAAGACAAGCAGGGCCTGTTCCAGGCAGCCAATGGTGGCACCCTGTTCCTAGACGAAGTAGCCGACCTGCCGCTGGCCATGCAGGTCAAGCTTCTACGGGCCATCCAGGAAAAGGCCGTACGCGCCGTGGGGGGGCAGCAGGAAGTAGTCGTGGACGTGCGCATCCTCAGCGCCACCCACAAGGACCTCGCCGCGGAAGTCGCCGCAGGCCGATTCCGCCAGGATCTCTACTACCGCCTCAATGTGATTGAACTCAGCGTGCCGCCACTGCGCGAGCGCCGGGAAGACATCCCGCTGCTGGCCGAAAGCATGCTCAAGCGCCTGGCCCAGCAGAGTGGGCTGCCGGCCGCGACCCTGGCGCCGGAAGCCCTGGACAAGCTCAAGTGCTACCGCTTCCCCGGCAACGTGCGCGAGCTGGAGAACATGCTCGAACGGGCCTACACGCTCTGCGAAGACGACCAGATCCAGGCCCGCGACCTGCGCCTGGCCGACGCCACCGGCCCAGCCGAGGGGGGCGAGGCCAGCCTGGCACAGATCGACAACCTGGAAGACTACCTGGAAGACATCGAGCGCAAGCTGATCATGCAGGCACTCGAAGAAACCCGCTGGAACCGCACGGCGGCGGCGCAACGCCTGGGCCTGACGTTCCGCTCCATGCGCTATCGTCTGAAGAAGCTGGGCATCGACTGAATCGCGCCCTTCGCCAGCAAGCTGGCTCCTACGGAAACGCTATCACCCCGCCTGTAGGAGCGAGCTTGCTCGCGAACATCGACTCCTGTAGGAGCCAGCTTGCTGGCGAAAAGACCGCGGCTCGTTCAGCCCAGGCGCCCTGCCGGCGCATAGGGCGCCGGGTCGATAATCGCCTCGCGCCCCAACATAAGGTCCGCCAGCAGTCGGCAAGAGGCCGGCGCCAGCACCAGGCCATTGCGGTAGTGGCCGCAGTTCAGCCACAAGCCATCCGCTCCCGGCACCGGACCGATAAAGGGAATGCCCTCTGGCGAGCCAGGACGCAACCCCGCCCAATGCCCCACCAGCTCGGCGTCCGCCAGTTGCGGCAGCAGCTCGAAGGCCGAGGCCTTGAGGCTCTCCAGCGCCGCGTCGGTGGGCGTCTTGTCAAAACCGGCATATTCCAGCGTGCTGCCCACCAGGATATGACCGTCCCGGCGCGGGATCGCGTAACGCCCCTTGGCCAGCACCATGGCGGGCAGAAAGTCGGCCGCGCACTTGAAGAGGATCATCTGCCCCTTCACCGGCTCCACCGGCAGCGACATTCCCAGTTGCCCCAGCAACTCGCCACTCCAGGCACCCGCGGCCAGCACCACGCGGTCGGCCAGCACTTCACCCTCGACCGTATCCACCCCAACCACACGCCCATCCTCACGGACAAAACCGCGCACCGCGCAGTTCTCCCTGACCGACACATTGGGCATGCGCAGCAGCGCTTCACGCAGGGCACGGGTCAGGCGCGGATTGCGCACATTAGCCACACCGGACATATAGATGGCTCGCTGGAAACCGACTCCCAGCGGCGGCACGGCGGCATGCACTTCATCCATATCCACCGACGACAGCGGCCGCCCTTCTCGCGCAGCCCAGGCCAGGGCCTCGGCTTCGTCATCCAGATCCAGCCAATAGAGGCCCGTCTCGTGGACCTCGGGATCTATCCCGGTTTCAGCGAGTAAACGCTGACCGAGCTGTGGGTAAAAGTCCTGGGACCAATGCGCCAACGCCGTCACTGCATAGCTATATCGCCATGGATACAACGGGGAAACGATACCGCCACCCGCCCAGGAGGCTTCGCGCCCCGTATCACCACGCTCCAGCAGACAAACCTGCATCCCATTGCGCGCCAACTCGAGCGCACTCAGAAGACCTATGGCACCGCCCCCCACCACACAAACACTTCCCAACTTTCTTGCCCCTATTCAGCTCGTTCCACATTCGTTTAGGAATGGCTTGCCGACTCACCCCATCCCTAGCCCGGTACCCTTTCCCGCTTTGCCAGGATGCCAAGGAGATGGCCCATGAAGCTCAGCCAGCAAGCCGCAGTCACACTTACGGAATTACTGATCGTCCTCGTGATCATCTGTGCAACCGCGATGTTGGCGCCTTCCTTTATCGAATTCGCATCCAAGGCCAGGGTCAGGCACTACGAACAGCAGCTGTTCCTGCTGGTTCAGCAAGCTCGCATACACGCTGCCACCCATCGAGCCAGAGTAACGGTGTGTCCTCTCGATGATAATCAGATGTGTCATCGGAACTGGAACGCTCAAATCAGTGCATTCGAGGATCCAACCGGAAAGCGACACCTGAATCACGATGACAAGCTGATCGCCACCCTCCCTGCGCTACCGCTGATAGTCGTCGACTGGAAGGGAATGGGAGGCAATCGTGCAATCCATTTCAATCTCCACGGACACACCGCGGTTACCAATGGACGCTTTCGACTATGCAGGCAGGGCAAGGTGATTCGTGAATTGGTGCTCAATCGACAAGGACGATTGAGGCGCAGCGTGACCGAAGACTCGCAATGCTGACCGCTCGCCCTTACGATCCTTCCGACTATCTAGAGAGCATTGAGACGATAATTAGCCTGCTTATGCTCACCCCTAGGCTTATCAGCATGGATCAGCAAATGCCTGAATCTCGCGGCTTTACGCTAATCGAACTCATGATAGCGATCGCGCTCCTCGCAATCATCATTTCCCTTGCAGTTCCCTCGATGGGAACCTTCCTCCTGAATCAACGAGTGGCTGGCCAGGCCACTGCACTGACGACGGCCCTGCAGTTCGCTCGATCCGAAGCAACAGCGAAGAATCGGCGCATACGCGTAGTGCCGGTAGCCAACAGCACCAATGGCTGGAACCAGGGCTGGTGTGTGGTCCTCGGAGAGCTGAGCAATTGCAATGGCGACGTGTTGCGAAGGTATGACGCCGTACCTGCGGGAGTGGAAATAGAAAGCGACTATATCCAGACGGGCAACGTCCTCACTTTCCGGCGCGACGGGACTCGCGATCCGGCAGTATCCGGTGGAATAAAGGTCAGCGCAGACAATCTTTCCACAACTGGTAATCGTGCGCGTTGCTTGACCCTGGACGCGATCGGTCGCGTATCGGTAGCTGCAATCAATCCTGGCGATGACTGCTAAGGGCCTATGATGAACTTCACATTCAAGCATTCGGGATATCGGCAATCAGGAATCACCATGATTGAGGTCCTGGTAACCCTCCTGGTTTTCACCATTGGTCTACTCGGCCTTGCTGGGCTACAGCTCAAAGCCCTTCAAGGCACCAACGATGGCGTTCAACGCGCCCATGCGACCTGGCTTCTGCAGGATTTCGCGGATCGCATATATGCCAACAACAACGCAACCATCGCCGACTACAGCGGGGCTGCCCCGAACTGCAATGCGTTGCCGAACCCCGCCTGTGCCGATTTCTATAACGCCGTGACGGGTGCGAAAGTCAACGGAAGCAGCTGCACAGCAGCTCAGATGGCCAGTTTCGATCGCTGGGAGGCGGTTTGCCGTTATCGGGACACCGCGACCTATCAGGCCAACGACACCGCCAAGCTTGTCCGCAGTAATAGCCGCGATTTCATTAACATCCAGGCGCTCAACATTGCCGCCCGCGATTCCAATGGCGACACAGTGAATGATTCGCTCGACCTGACGCTCTCCTGGAGAGGCAAAGGTGGGCAGAACGCCGCCAACAGTGATGGTGACAACCAGTCTGCCCAGATGACGATCAGGAAGTGATTGCATGAAACACATCGACTATCGGCATCAGGCCGGCGTGACCATCGTAGAGCTGATGATCTCGCTGCTGCTGAGCACGATTCTGATCGGCGGCGTACTTCAGGTATTTCTCTCCAGCAGCCGCACCTACTCCATGGCCGAAGCCTTGGCGCGGACCCAGGAGAACGGCCGGTTCGCCCTCGAATTCATATCGCAAAGCGCCCGCCAGGCCGGTTACTTGGAGCCCTACCTACTGACCAGCAAGCGCCTGCCGCTGGCTGAACCCAACTGCAACTGGCCGAGCACCGCTGACGCGAACTGCACGAGCAACGGTGCCACCAGCGACAAAGTCACCTTCATTCTCCAGCCACCGGAGATGAAGGACGACCCGGCCAGCGCCGCCCGGCGCAGGGACTGCGCTGGCAATGACGTGGCGGAAGATACCGTGATCGCCAACGTATTCCATATCGCTGCAGCGGATGCCAACAACCCCTATTCGTCTCTGGCCTGCACAACCTTCAACGTGACCGATCCTTCAGCTTTCCAGACGGTGCGCCTGGTAGATGGCGTGGAGAACCTGCAACTGCTCTATGGCATGAGCACCAGCGGCGATCCGCAAAGCGTGAACCAGTTCGTATCAGCAAACCGCGTTACCGATTGGTCCAGCGTCAGCGCCGTTCGTATTGCCGTACTCGCAAGCTCCATGAACCGGGCCTCGAACGATGCGGCCAACCCACAGGAGTTCACCCTGCTAGATGCCCGGATAACCGCCCCGAACGACGGACTGGCGCGCCAGGTGTTCACCACTACGGTTCGTATCCACAATCTCGACTAAGGACCAGCAATGGCCATTCTACGCAGCCAGAAGGGCTCCAGCCTCATCATCGCCCTGGTATTCCTGGCAGTACTCACAGCCGCAGGCATCGCAGCGTTCACGATGTCCACCACCGAAGAACGGATGTCCAGCAATGCCCAATTCCGTGGCGCTGCATTTCAGACCTCGTATAGCGAGATCCGAGCTCAACTCGATTTTCTGCGCAAGGACGCGACCCGCATCGACAGCGTCCGGGCATTCGACCGCCCGCGTGTCTCCCCTGTGGATTCACGGCTCCCCGAGAAACGGCAGCCACTGGCGAACCTGACCGCTCGGCTCAACAGCAGCAGTGTCCCTGCGGGAAACACATCCGTGAATCTAACCTACCTCGGCGAGCGCATCGCCGAAAGCAGCAGCCTGGACAAGTTCTACAACTACGCCTTCGAGTTGAACGTCAAGCGCGAACTCAGTAGTGGTGCGTATTCGGACCAGGTTCAGGGGTTCAATATTCAGATGCCGAAACCATGAGGAAGACTGTCATGAAGACCTATCTCGCAATCGGCCTGCTCCTCCTCTCCTCGATGGCGATGGCCGCCTTTCCGGACGACGGTGCGGTTATCTACGAGGGTGCAACCGTCCTCACTGTCTCGGCACCGCAGGAGCAGTACTTGCTGGTATACGAGTGCGAAAGCTGCACCCCAGTAAAGATGTCGATCGCCGCAACTTCGGTGATCCGGATTAATGGCAGTACCTCCACCCTTGAGCGACTGTTCACACAGGCCCGCTGGCGTGCTGACGTATTCGCCGAAGCGGGCACCCCGACAACCATCTCGCGCATCAGCACCTACTGAGAAGCCCCCACAATGAAGCCATTTACCCGATCTCTACTCAGCGCTGGTGCGGCCTTCCTGTATGTCAGCCTCTCGACATCCGTCGCCATGGCCGACGACACCGAGATCTACGTCGGCCTCACGCCGAAGGCCGACAAGAAGACCAATCCCAACGTCTTGCTGGTGCTGGATACATCCGGCTCGATGTCCAGTGGCGTAACAGGTACCAGTTGCACAGCCGGCAGCACCATTATCGATCTTTGTGACGGAAGCGGAAAAAACGCAAAACTTAGCCGGCTTGGTGTCGTCAAGCTGGTAACCGCAGAGCTCGTCAATGAACTTAAAGCGGATGGAAAGATCAACTTCGGCCTGATGCGCTTCGACATGCAGGCCCAAGGTGGCATGATCACCTACCCCATCGCCCCGATCACCGACGGCGCCGACACCATCATCCAGCGCCTCAACAGGTATCGTGCGAACGGCAACACCCCCCTTTCGGAAACGCTGTACGAAGCCGCGCGCTACTATCGGGGAGAACGCGTCTACTACGGGCTTACCAGCTCGACGAAGGACACCGAGGGCTCCAACCCCCCAACAGTCTTCACGCCCAGCGTGCAGCAGTCGTATTCCGGCAGCAACATCGTCGAATACAGCAATCTCAGCACGTCCTATAACAGGAACAATGCCAAATACATTTCGCCAATCGAGAGTTCCTGCCAGAAGAACCACATCATCTATCTGACTGACGGCGCCCCAACCGGTGACACAGATGCTGCGAGCGCAATTCGAACCCTTACTGGCAAGAGCTGTGGTAACAATAACGGCGAATGCATGGACGAACTCTCCGAGTTCCTGTTCGAGGAAGACCAATCCAGCGTCCAAGACGGCAAGCAGACCGTTACTACCCACACCATCGGTTTCTTCGAAGACAGCCCGCTGCTGGAAAGCACAGCGACGCGCGGCGGCGGCAAGTACTACACCGCCGATGACGTTTCCGGCCTGATCAAGTCACTGCGTACCATTCTCAACGAGATCCTCGCGCAGAACACAACGTTTACGACGCCCACCGTCTCGGTTAGCGCCTACAACAACATCGGCTACCGCAACGAGCTCTACTATGCCTTGTTCCGCCCGGCCCAAGGCAGCCGCTGGCCAGGCAACGTCAAGCGCTACAAACTCGGTAAAGACGCCAACGGTGCTGCAGAGATCCAGGACGTCAATAGTCGGGCAGCGATAAGCTATGACGGCGATGACGCCGGCTTCTTCAAGACCACAGCCCAGAGCTGGTGGAGCCCCACCGTGGATGGCGCTGACGTCAGCAAGGGTGGCGCATCCAGCCAGCTGACCAACCCAGCCACACGTAAACTCTATACTTATACCGGCGCAGAATTGCCGCCAGGGTCCACCTCGGCGACCTTGAGTAGCTACCCTCTGGTCACAAGCAGTGCGGGCAGCCATGTCACGGCTGCCATGCTGGGCGACCAGAACATGACTGCACAGATGCGCACCCAGATCATCAACTGGGCGCGCGGAAACGAGCTGGACAAGGATGGCAACGTCATCGGCAATAACCTGTTCATCGGGGATCTGCTGCACAACGAGCCCAAGCTGGTTTCCTACCGAGTAGACAATTCCACGAGCACTCCCCAGGAAACCCTTTATATGTTCTTCGGCACCAACCAGGGTGGACTGCATGCGGTCAATCCCACGAATGGTGCGGAGAAATTCGCCTTCATACCGAAGGAGTTGCTGCCCAACCTGAAGGATTACTATCAGGATCCCCAAGGCGTAGACACCAAGCGCTACGGACTCGATGGCCATATCACCGTCTGGGTCGAGTACGCCGATGCCGTTGCGAACGTCCGGCAGGCTAACCGGGTCGATATCGTCGCGGGCATGCGCCGGGGCGGCAGGAATTACTACGCGCTGAATGTGCTTGACATCGACACGCCGAAGCTGAAATGGGTCATCAAGGGTGGTACTGGCGGCACCGCCGGGTTCGAGAAGCTGGGCCAGACCTGGTCGGCCGCCAAGCTGGCCAAAGTCAAATGGAATGGCACCATCAAGCCCGTCCTGTTCTTCTCTGGCGGCTATGATCCGACTCAGGACAATGACAGCCCCAACCTGCCGCGCAACGACAGTTATGGCAACGCCCTCTACATGGTCGATGCCGACACCGGCAGCCTGCTGTGGCGTGCGGGACATACCACCGAAACAGGTGCCGACCTCACTATCGGCACCATGACCAACAGTATTCCCGGCGGCCCGACGCTGGTCGACATCACCGGTGACGGCCTCGTAGACACCATGTTCATGGCTGACATGAGGGGGCAGGTTTTCCGCTTCGACATTCGCCAGAACAATACCGGCGCGGCGAATTTCGCCACCGGAGGCCGCATCGCACGACTGGGCGATGACAACGCCGTCACCAGTGACGACAGTGCTTCGAGCAACCGTCGGTTCTACTACGCTCCAGACGTTTCTCTGGTCCGCGAGCGCGGCGGCAATACTTACTACACCATCGCCCTGGGTAGCGGCTGGCGTGAGCACCCTCTGAACGAAACTACTGTAGACCGCTTCTATGCCTTGCGTGACCGAAATGTCCTCACCACGCCCAGCACCTACACCACTATGACCGAGGCAAACATGGTGGACGCGACCGGCATCAACCTGAGCGATGCGGAGTACGAACAGACCAAACAGGAGATCGACGAGAAGCTCGCGCTGATCGAGCAGTACAACAATGCGGTGGTTACCGCGGAGACGAACTTCGACCAGTACAAGGTGAGCATCGGCCACACCGCTAAACGCGATGCCCTTTTGACCAAGAACGCTGAGATAACCATCCTGCGCCAGGAACTCGATACCCTGGGCGCCACCATCGATGCACTCGAATCAGAGTTGGCGCGCATCGCTCCTGCCAATGACCAGCAGATACAGGTCGTAGAAACCCAAGGTCTGCTCAAGGACCTCACCGGTAAGCTGTCAGGTCTGCAGGACAGCGCACAGATTGCGGCGATCACAACCATTCAGAACCAGTTGGCCTCGCTGTACAACACGCAACTGTCCATCCAGGGCGTGATAGCGACCAAGGAAGTGGCTATACAGCAGAAACAACAAGCCATTGCTAGCGCTGCTGCAGCCGGTCAACCCACCGCAACGCTGGAGCAGGAACTGGTTGCCTTGCGGGAAGGACTCTATGGCCGACCCGACGATCCGGATACCACTGAGGACGATAGCTCGCCGGCCGACCCGAATCTGACCATGCGCTCCGCATTGACCGCCGACACCATCAGCACTGAGCTGAGTACGCTACAGAACAGTCTGGTTACAACACTGAATGACCTGCTGGTGGCAATGCAGAATGACGATCAAGCCCTGATCGGCCAGAAGCAGACAGAACTGACCACAGCCTCCAACGCCTTGAACGACAGACTGGACAGCCTGGGCATCAGCAACCTTTCCGGCAGCAACCTTCCCGTAAGCGACCTGCTGGCACGTGACGAGACGACCAGACAGCAGGAACTGGCTGTGCAGGAACAGAATCTCAACACTTCGATCAGCAACCAGACCGCCACGCTGGACACTCGCACAGCAGCCCTGAACACTGCCCTTTCCGAAAGGGACACCATCCAGACAGAAATGGATTCCCTGGCGGCCCAACCGTACGACACGACTAGCAACCTGCTCAATTCGGCCCAGCTCGCCGACGCCCGGACCAATGACTCGGACGGCACTCTCACCTGGTTCGAGGCGTACAACTACCTACTCCTGGCTTCCCGCGGCATCGCCCAGAGCCATATCCCTACATTGCGTGATGAAATCAACCAGCTCTACGAGAGCCTTTCCCCGGGCAACAGCTATACCGTCAACTCAGACCTTCTGAATGGCAGCGATGGCTGGTTCATCCGCCTGGCACCTGGAGAGAAGGTCCTATCCGGCTCCATCACTCTGCAAGGTGCGCTGTTCTTCAATACCTTCCTACCGACCGGACAGACCTCAGGTTGCGCACCAGACGTCGGCACCAGCCGTCTCTATGCCACCAATCTGGTGGACGGATCGGCGCTGTACCAGCAGACGGTTGACGGCGAAACCGTCCCGATTCGCAGCGTCAACCTCGTACGCCCCGGTATCGCACCCAGCCCGACTGTGATCCCGACCACCGATGGCTCCGTCCTGATCAGCGGCACCGAGGTAGATCCGTTCAAGAAGTGCGCGCTGACCAACAGCTGCGTTGATGATGTACCCATTGAATGCCGTCAGGACGTACCCTTCTGCCGACCTGGCAACAACGTTCAGCCGACTTACTGGAGAGAGCAGTGAATAAGTCGAAGAATCGGGGCTTCACCCTGATCGAACTGATGATAACTGTGGCGATCATCGCGATACTCGCGGCGGTCGCCTACCCCTCATATCAGAGCTATGTCCTGCGCGGCGGCCGTACTGACGGCCATGCCAAGCTGCTCGAAATTATGCAATCGCAGGAAAGGTATTACTCCCAGAACCAGACGTATGTGACCAACCTGGGAGCCGGAGGCCTCGGCCTGGGCGTTGCCGCAAACGCCGCAGTCCCGTCGGCCGAAGGCCGCTATACCGTTCAAGCCGCAGCCTGCGCCGGGACGACCATCGCCAACTGCGTCGCGCTGACGGCCACACGGGCAGGAGCCCAGGCCTCGGATAGTGCTTGCGGCAACCTCACGCTAAACAGCCGTGGCGTAAAAGGCATCAGCGGGACGTCCAACGTGGACAGCTGCTGGTAACGCAGAAATTAAAAGGCCGACATCAAGTCGGCCTTTTAATTTTCAAACCGCCTTCACCCGCAATTCCTTCGGCATGGAGAAGGTCACGTTCTCTGGCCGACCGTCCAACTCAACCGCAACCTCGGCGCCCCACTCCCGGAGCTGGTCAATCACGCCTTGCACCAGCACTTCCGGCGCGGAAGCGCCGGCGGTGATGCCGACACGCTGTGCCTTGTCGAACCATTCGCGTTTGAGGTCCTCGGCGCCGTCGATCAGGTAGGCGGGGGTGTCCATGCGCTCAGCCAGCTCGCGCAAGCGGTTTGAGTTGGAGCTGTTGGGGCTACCGACCACCAGGACGATGTCGCTCTCGTTGGCCAGTTGCTTGACCGCATCCTGGCGGTTCTGGGTGGCGTAGCAGATGTCGTCCTTGCGCGGCCCACCGATGCTGGGGAACTTCGCGCGCAACGCGTCGATGACGCGACTGGTGTCATCCATGGACAGGGTGGTCTGGGTTACGAAGGACAATGCTTCCGGATTGCGGACCTGCAAGCGCTCCACGTCGGCCTCGTCTTCCACGAGGTAGATTGCGCCGCCATTGCTGGCATCGTACTGCCCCATGGTGCCTTCCACTTCGGGGTGGCCGGCGTGGCCGATCAGGATGCATTCGCGGCCGTCGCGACTATAGCGCGCGACTTCCATGTGCACTTTGGTCACCAGCGGACAAGTGGCGTCGAACACCCTCAGGCCACGGCGGGTGGCTTCCTGGCGCACGGCCTGTGAAACGCCGTGGGCGCTGAAGATGACGATGACGTTGTCTGGCACCTGGTCCAGTTCTTCGACGAATACGGCACCACGGGCGCGCAGGTCCTCGACCACGAACTTGTTGTGCACCACTTCATGGCGCACGTAAATCGGCGGGCCGAAGACTTCCAGGGCGCGGTTGACGATCTCGATGGCGCGATCGACGCCGGCGCAGAAGCCGCGCGGATTGGCGAGTTTGATTTGCATGGCAGTTACCTCGTCCGGCCGCAGGAGATCAGGCCGGCTTGACCGACAGGATCTCTACCTCAAATGCGAGTGGCTTGCCGGCCAATGGGTGATTGAAATCGATGGTCACATGCGTGTCGTCGATCAGCTTGACCACCCCAGGCAACTCGGCATTGGCCGCGTCATTGAAGATGATCAGCAGGCCTTCGGAAAGCTCCATGTCCTGGAAGTTGCCTCGAGGCATCACTTGCACGTTCTGCGGATTAGGTTGACCGAATCCCTGCTCGGGCTCGATGGCCAGGACGCGTTTGTCGCCGCTCTTGAGGCCGAAAAGCACGCTCTCGAAACCTGGAAGCAGATTGCCATCGCCCACTTTGAAGGTGGCTGGTTTCTTCTCGAAGGTGCTGTCCACCACGTCGCCGTTATCCAGCTTGATGGCGAAATGCAGGGTGACTTCCATGTCCGGCCCTATGCGATGTTCAGTCATGGGCAGGTTCTCCGGACTTCTTCGCTTTGAACATGTCCAGCGCCAGCATTACGGCGCCGACGGTGATGGCGCTATCGGCCAGATTGAACGCCGGGAAGTACCAGCGGTTCTGCCAATGCACCAGGATGAAATCGACCACGTGGCCAAGCACCACGCGGTCATAGAGGTTGCCAAGGGCGCCGCCCAGGACCAGCGCCAGCGCAACAGCCAGCCAGGTTTCCTCAGGCTTCAGGCGCTTGAGCCAGACCACCAGGACGCCGCTGACCACCAGGGCAATTGCAGCGAACAGCCAGCGCTGCCAGCCGGAGCTGTCAGCGAGGAAGCTGAAGGCCGCGCCGGTGTTGTAGGCCAGCGTCCAGCTGAAGTAGTCGGGAATGACCACGATCTGCTGGTAGAGGTTGAGTTCGGTTTCGAAGAACCATTTGCTCGCCTGGTCCAGCACGAATACCAGGGCAGTCAGCCAGAGCCAGCCGAGTCGGCCGTATGCCTTAGGCATAGTGACGAACCTCGCCGGCTCCATCGATATTCTCGACGCAACGACCGCACAGATCCGGATGCTTCACGAACTGGCCGACATCGGCTCGGTGGTGCCAGCAACGACCGCACTTGGTGTGGGCTGACTTGTGGATCTTCAGCTTGAGACCGGCAACTTCGGTCTCCACGGCATCGGCCGGCGCGCTGGCCAGGGGCTGGACGTCAGCAGCCGAGGTTATCAGCACGAAGCGCAGTTCATTGCCCAGCTTGGCCAGGCTCGCCACCAGGGCGTCCTCGGCGAACAGGGTGACTTCGGCCTGCAGGTTGCCGCCAATCGCCTTGTTGCTACGCAGGTTTTCCAGCTCCTTGTTGACCGAGGCCTTGACGGCCATGACCTGCTCCCAGAACTCGCGGTCCAGCTCAGTGCCTTCGGGCAGTTCGGACAGGCCCTGGTACCAGGTATTGAGCATGACGGACTCGTTACGCTCGCCCGGCAGGAACTGCCAGATTTCCTCGGCGGTGAAGGCCAGGATCGGCGCAATCCAGCGCACGAGCGCCTCGGCGATGTGGAACAGCGCAGTCTGGCAGGAGCGGCGCGGTATGCTGTCAGAGGCTGTGGTGTACTGACGGTCCTTGATGATGTCGAGGTAGAAGCCGCCCAGCTCTTGCACGCAGAAGTTGTGCACTTTCGAGTAGACGTTCCAGAAACGGTACTCGCCGTAGGCTTCTTCCAGTTCGCGCTGCAGAAGCAGGGCGCGGTCCACGGCCCAGCGGTCGAGGGCCAGCATGTCTTTGGCAGGCAGCAGGTCCTTGACCGGGTCGAAGCCGTTCAGGTTGGCCAGCAGGAAGCGCGCGGTGTTACGGATGCGGCGATAGGCATCGGCGCTGCGCTGGAGGATCTGCTGGGAAACGGCCATCTCGCCGGAATAGTCGGTGGCCGATACCCACAGGCGCAGGATGTCGGCACCCAGGCTGTCGGTAACCTGCTGCGGGGCGATGACGTTGCCGAGGGATTTGGACATCTTGCGGCCGCTCTCGTCCACGGTGAAGCCGTGGGTCAGAAGCTGGCGGTAAGGGGCATGGCCGTCGATGGCGCAGCCGGTCAGCAAGGACGAGTGGAACCAGCCACGGTGCTGGTCGGAACCTTCCAGGTAGAGGTCGGCAGCCGGGCCGCTGGCGTGGCCCAGTTCGGCGTGGGATCCGCGCAGGACGTGCCAGTGCGTGGTACCCGAGTCGAACCAGACGTCCAGGGTGTCGCTGATCTTGTCGTACTGGCCAGCCTCGTCACCGAGCAGCTCGGCAGCGTCCAGCTTGAACCAGGCTTCGATACCTTCCTGCTCGACGCGTTGAGCAACCTGCTCCATCAGCTCGACGGTGCGCGGATGCAGGTCGCCGGTGGCCTTGTGCAGGAAGAACGGGATCGGCACGCCCCAGTTGCGCTGACGGGAGATGCACCAGTCCGGACGGCCGGCGATCATGCCGTGCAGGCGGGCCTGCCCCCAGCCGGGGACGAACTCGGTCTGCTCGATGGCGGTCAGCGCACGCTCGCGCAGAGTCGCGCCCTGCTGTGGCTGCTTGTCCATGCCGACGAACCACTGTGCAGTGGCGCGGTAGATCAGCGGGGTCTTGTGGCGCCAGCAGTGCATGTAGCTGTGGCTGATGGATTCGTGCTTGAGCAACGCACCCACTTCTTCCAGTTTGGCGACGATAGCCGGATTGGCTTTCCAGATGAACTGGCCGCCGAAGAACGGCAGGTCCTGGACGTAGACGCCATTGCTCTGTACAGGGCTGAGAATGTCATCGTTGCTCATGCCGTACTGCTTGCAGGTACGGAAGTCATCCTCACCGTAGGCCGGCGCGGAATGAACGATGCCAGTGCCGGCACCCAGCTCGACGTATTCGGCCAGGTATACGGGGGACAGGCGCTCGTAGAACGGATGACGGAAACGGACCTGGTCCAGCGACTCGCCCTTGGTGGTGGCGATGACCTGACCTTCCAGGCCGTAGCGCTGCAGGCAGGATTCAACCAGTTCTTCGGCCAGCACCAGCAGGCGCGCGCCGGTATCGACCAGCGCGTAGTCGAACTCGGGGTGGACGTTCAGCGCCTGGTTGGCCGGAATGGTCCAGGGGGTGGTGGTCCAGATGACGATGGCAGCAGGCTTGGCGAGGCTGGACAGGCCAAAGGCGGCGGCCAGCTTATCGGCATCTTCGATGGGGAAGGCGACGTCGATCGCATCGGACTTCTTGTCGGCATACTCGACTTCCGCCTCGGCCAATGCCGAGCCGCAGTCGAAGCACCAGTTCACCGGTTTCAGGCCCTTGAACACGAAGCCCTGCTTGACCATTTCAGCCAGCGCGCGGATTTCGCCCGCCTCGTTGCTGAAAGCCATGGTCTTGTAGGGATTGCTCCAGTCGCCCAGCACGCCGAGGCGGATGAAGTCGGCCTTTTGGCCTTCGATCTGCTCGGCGGCGTAGGTACGGCACAGCTCACGGGTCTTGTCCGAGGCCATGTTCTTGCCGTGGGTGGTTTCGACCTTGTGCTCGATGGGCAGACCGTGGCAGTCCCAGCCCGGGACATAAGGGGCGTCATAGCCCGCCAGGGTCTTGGAGCGGACGATGATGTCCTTGAGGATCTTGTTGACCGCGTGACCGATGTGAATGCTGCCGTTGGCGTAAGGCGGGCCATCGTGCAGGACGAACCTCGGGCGACCTTCGCCGATCTGCCGCAGCTTTCCGTACAGGTCGATGCTGTTCCAGCGCTGCAGCAGTTCCGGTTCGCGCTGGGGCAGACCGGCCTTCATCGGGAATGCCGTCTCTGGCAGGTTCAGGGTCGCTTTGTAATCGGTCATTTCAGTCCAGGCTCTTCAATTTGATTGAGTACCCTGCCAATAGGCACGGGCGGCAGCGACATCCGCATCGATCGCCGACTTCAACGCCTCCAGGGAGGCAAAACGCTGCTCATCACGCAGCTTGTGGTGGAAGGTCACGCTGATCCGCCGGTCGTAGAGGTCGGAGGAATAGTCCAGCAGATGGACCTCCAGGTGGGCGCGTCCGTCACCCTTCACGCTGGGGCGCACGCCGATGTTCGCAACGCCAGGCAGTTGCCTGCCTTCCAGCTCCACACTGACCAGGTACACACCATTGAGCGGGACGCGGCGGCGCTTGAGCTGCACATTGGCAGTCGGGGTACCCAGCTGGCGGCCGAGCTTCTGCCCGTGCAGCACACGGCCGGTAATGGTGAATGGACGCCCCAGCAGCCGCTCGGCAAGCACGAAGTCGCCCTCGGCCAAGGCTTGGCGCACGCGGGTGCTGCTGACCCGCAAGTCGTCCAGCTCAACAGTTGCAGCGGCTTCGACACTGAAACCTTCCGCTTCGCCGGCTTGCAGCAGGAAATCGAAATCACCGGCGCGGTCGCAGCCGAAACGGAAATCGTCGCCGATCTCCAAGTGCTTGGCGCCCAGCCCCTCGACCAGTACTGCATGCACGAATTCGGCGGCACTGAGCTCACGCAGGCGGTGGTTGAACGCCAGGCAGAGCACCCGATCCACCCCTTCACGAGCAAGCAGCTCGAGCTTGTCACGCAATCGTGTGAGGCGGACAGGAGCTGTGTCAGGGCCGAAGTATTCGCGTGGCTGCGGCTCGAAAATCACCACGCAAGTGGGTAAACCCAGCTCAGCCGCACGCTCGCGCAACCGCTTGAGAATGGCCTGATGGCCGCGGTGCACGCCGTCGAAATTGCCGATGGTGGCGACACAGCCCCGATGATGGGGCCGCAGGTTGTGTAAACCTCGAACCAGCTGCATAGCACAAGTCTTGTTCACAAAGTGGTCGATTATACGCACAGCCGAGGCTGGACAACAGGCGCTACAGGCCCGTCACCGCGACAAGCGGCGACGAGTCGCAACCCGAAGAGTCACACGGCCCGTCGTGCGAAGTCCCGAAGACGGAAGCCCAGCAGTGCCAGCATGCCGAAATAAGTGATCACACCCGCACCCACAAGGGCAGCCAGGCGCAGCAGGCGCTCGGCCATCCCCCCCTGCTCCCAGGCGGGCAGCAGGTACATCACCCCGAGCAGAACAGCACACATTGCCAGCACCGCGAGCAACAGTTTTGCGAGGAACTTCCCCCAGCCCGGCTGCGGCTGGAACAGCTGCTGCTTGCGCAACTGCCAGTAGAGCAATCCGGCGTTCATGCAGGCGGCGAGACTGATGGCCAGTGCCAGGCCGGCATGTTTCAGGGGGAAGACGAAGGCGAGGTTCATCAACTGGGTCGCCACCAGGGTGAAGATGGCGATCTTCACCGGCGTACGGATGTTCTGGCGCGCATAGAAACCGGGTGCCAGAACCTTGACCAGGATGATCCCGAGCAGACCCACGGCATAGGCGATCAGCGCGCGCTGGGTCATCAGCGCATCGATGGCGGTGAATTTCCCGTACTGGAACAGCGCCACGGTCAGCGGCTCGGCCAGCAACGCCAAGGCCAGGGTGCATGGCAATACCAGCAGGAAGCAGAGACGCAGGCCCCAGTCGAGCAACTGCGAGTAGGCATGGCGGTCGTCGCTGGCGTACGTCTTGGCCAGGGAAGGCAGCAGGATCGTCCCCAAAGCCACGCCAAGCACGCCTGACGGCAGTTCCATCAGACGGTCCGCGTAGTACATCCACGACACCGACCCCGCCGCCAGGAACGAGGCGAAGATGGTGTTGATGATCAGCGAGATCTGTCCTACGGATACCCCGAAGATCGCCGGCCCCATCTGTTTGAGTACGCGCCAGACGCCGGTATCTCGCAGATTCAGGCGCGGCAACACGAGCATACCGATGCGCTTGAGCGCCGGCAGCTGGTAGAGCAGTTGTGCCAGGCCGCCTACGAGCGTCGCCCAGCCAAGAGCCATGATCGGCGGGTCGAAATAGGGAGTCAGGAACAGCGCGAAGACAATCATGCTGACGTTCAACAGGGTCGGCACGAAAGCCGGAACCGCATACCGGTTCCAGGTGTTGAGGATGGCCCCCGCCAGGGAAGACAACGAAATCAGGAAAATGTACGGAAAGGTCACCCGCAGCAGATCGGTGGTCAGCGCGAACTTCTCGGGGGTGTCGGCGAAGCCCGGCGCGGTCACCCAGATCACCCACGGCGCCGCGAGTATGCCCAGCAGGGTCACCAGCGCCAGCACCAGCGTCAGCAGACCGGAGATGTAGGCGATGAACGTACGGGTCGCCTCCTCGCCCTGCTGGGTCTTGTACTCCGCCAGGATCGGGACGAATGCCTGGGAGAACGCCCCTTCGGCAAAGATGCGACGCAGCAGGTTGGGCAACTTGAAGGCGACGAAGAACGCGTCAGTGGCCATTCCCGCGCCGAAATAGCGTGCGACGATGGTATCGCGGACGAAACCCAGTACGCGGGAAAGCATGGTGATGGAGCTGACGGCCGCCAGCGACTTGAGCAGGTTCATTCAGGGGTCCGGACAGGTGTTGCACAGCCCTTAGGCAGTGCTGCCAGGGGACGGTCAAGGCTGCCGAGTGTAGAGTCCGTGCGGGATAAAAGCATCCAGCAAGAAAAGCTGACGCTCGTCGCCCGACCTGCCTGATCGCCCTTGACAAGGCCAGATCACGTCGGCATGATTCGCGGCCTTAATTTGATTCAATTCCCCAGTTTCGAGGAGCTTGACGGTGGCCAACACACCTTCTGCCAAAAAACGCGCCAAACAGGCTGAGAAGCGTCGTAGCCATAACGCCAGCCTGCGCTCCATGGTTCGTACCTACATCAAGAACGTGGTCAAGGCTATCGACGCCAAAGACCTGCCCAAGGCACAAGCCGCTTTCACCGCTGCTGTACCGGTGATCGACCGCATGGCCGACAAAGGCATCATCCACAAGAACAAAGCTGCTCGTCACAAGAGCCGCCTGAACGCCCACATCAAGGCGCTCGGTCAAGCTGCTGCCTAAGCTTGAGTTCTTGCGAAAAACCGGCCTTCTGGCCGGTTTTTTATTGCCTGCATTTTATGCAACAGGATCTGCATCCATGAAAAAGCCCGGAGATTCCGGGCTTTTCTTCGCTCTGGCATTAACTCAAGGCCGGTTCGGCCATGGAATGATCGGGATCGCGGTAACGGCATTCTGCGGACTGCCCTCGATTATGCGATCGCTGTAGACCAGATAGACCAGCGTATTGCGCTTGCGATCGAAGAAGCGCACGACCTGCATGGTCTTGAACACCAGCGATGTGCGCTCCTTGAATACCTCTTCGCCATCCTTGAGCTCGCCATTGAAGCGAATGGGCCCCACCTGACGACAGGCAATGGACGCCTCGGCACGATCCTCGGCCAACCCCAGACCACCCTTCACACCGCCAGTCTTGGCTCGCGAAAGGTAGCAGGTCACACCCTCCACCTTCGGATCGTCGAATGCCTCGACGGTAATCTTGTCATTCGGCCCCACCCACTTGAACACCGTGGATACCGAACCGATTTCCTCCGCGACAGCCACCAGCGGCATTGCCAGAAGCGCCACCACCATTCCCTTGATCAGTCGCATCTACCCCTCCAACTCAGACCAGAACCAGGTTGTCTCGATGCACCAACTCCGACTCATCGACATAACCCAGTAGCTTTTCGATGAGATCGGACGATTGGCCGATGATCTTCTGCGCCTCGAGCGCATTGTAATTGGCCAGGCCGCGGGCGATTTCCGCACCATCAGGCCCGACGCAAACGACCATCTCGCCGCGACGAAAGCTACCCTGGACGGCTTTCACGCCGACCGGCAGCAGGCTCTTGCGGTCTTCGCGGAGCGCCTTGACCGCCCCCGCATCGAGCACCAGGGTGCCACGGGTCTGCAGATGACCAGCCAGCCACTGCTTACGCGCGGCCAGCATGCCGCGCTCAGGCGCAAGCAGCGTGCCCAGACGCTCACCAGCCTTGAGGCGATCCAGAACACGCTCGATTCGCCCACCAACGATCACCGTATGGGCGCCGGAGCGAGCCGCCAGCCGCGCAGCGCGCAGCTTGGTCTGCATGCCACCGCGCCCCAGAGCACCACCGGTTCCGCCAGCCACAGCATCCAGCGCCGGGTCATCGGCACGGGCCTCGAAGATCAATTGAGCATCAGGATTGTGGCGAGGGTCTGCATCGAACATGCCGTCGCGATCGGTAAGGATCACCAACAAATCCGCCTCCACCAGGTTGGCCACCAGAGCCGCCAGGGTGTCGTTGTCACCGAAGCGAATTTCATCGGTAACCACGGTGTCGTTTTCGTTGATCACCGGAATCGCACCCAGCTCCACCAAAGTGCGCAGAGTGCTGCGAGCGTTCAGGTAGCGCTTCCGATCGGACAGGTCGTCGTGAGTCAGCAGGATCTGCGCAGTGTGACGGCCATGCTCGGCGAAACTGGACTCCCAAGCCTGGACCAGCCCCATCTGCCCTACGGATGCGGCAGCCTGCAGCTCGTGAACGGCGCTCGGACGGCTCTGCCACCCAAGGCGACTCATACCAGCCGCCACGGCACCGGAAGACACCAGCACCAGCTCCACCCCCGCATCACGCAAGGCCACCATCTGCTCGACCCAGACAGCCATTGCCGAGCGATCCAGCCCGCGACCGTCAGCCGTGAGCAAAGCACTACCAATCTTCACCACCCAGCGCTGCGCGCCAGTCACCTTGTCCCGCATATCGTCCAACCTTAGCTAGAAGGCCACGCGGCAAGGCGCGCGGCCATGCGAACACCCACAGCGCCGGGCGGCGCCGGGATCAGGGTACGTAGAAGATTTCCGGCCCGTCGCCGTCATCCTCGTCGTCATCGAAATCGTCGTCGTCATCGACGCCAGTGCTCTTCATGCCGGCACGACGCAGGGCACGCTGGTCATCCATAGCCTGCAGACGGGCACGCGCCTCGTCCTCGATGCGCTGATCCAGCTCGGCAAGCTGCTCGGCATACTCCGGCTCCTCGCTCATGCGCAAGGTGCGCTCGTCGAGGTAACGCATGATCTCCTGCGAGAGTGCCTCGGTACCCTCGCGCTCCAGCGCGGAGATCACGAACACCGGACCCTCCCACCCAAGACGCTCGAGCACAGCCTTCAGGCGCGCATCGCGATCATCATCAAGAAGCTGGTCAGCCTTGTTCAGCACCAGCCAGCGATCACGCTCGGTCAGAGCCGGACTGAAGCGCCCCAGTTCTTCGATGATGGTTGCGGCAGCCTCGGCCGGATCGCTCTCATCCAGCGGCGCCATATCGACGATGTGCAGCAACAGACGGGTCCGCGCCAGGTGCTTGAGGAAGCGAATGCCCAGGCCGGCACCTTCCGCGGCACCCTCGATCAGACCCGGGATATCGGCCACCACGAAGGACTTGAAACGCCCCACACTGACTACACCGAGGTTCGGCACCAGCGTGGTGAACGGGTAATCAGCCACTTTCGGCTTGGCGGCGGAAACAGCACGAATGAATGTGCTCTTGCCCGCGTTCGGCAGCCCCAGAAGACCGACATCAGCCAGCACCTTCAGCTCCAGCTTGAGATCGCGGGACTCGCCCGGCTTGCCCTTGGTGGTCTGACGCGGCGCGCGGTTGGTACTGGACTTGAAACGGGTATTGCCCAGGCCGTGCCAGCCACCCTGGGCAACCATCAGGCGCTGCCCCGGCTTGGTCAGGTCGCCAATGATTTCCTGGGTCGCAGCATCGATGATCGTGGTCCCCACCGGCACCGGCAGGATCAGGTCCTCGCCCTTGCGACCAGTGCAATCCTTGCTGCCGCCATTTTCGCCACGCTGGGCATCGAAACGACGGGTGTAGCGATAATCAACCAGGGTATTGAGGTTCGGATCGGCCTCCATGAACACGGAGCCGCCATCGCCCCCGTCACCACCGTTGGGGCCGCCCTTTTCAATGAATTTTTCGCGACGGAAACTCATCAGGCCATTGCCGCCGTCGCCCGCTTTTACAAAGATCGATACTTCATCGACGAATTTCATCAGGACGCCTCCCGCCACGGGGACGGGTTGAGTGAAACAAAGCACATAGGATACAGGGAACCCTGCTCAATGCAGAGTTTCCATGAAGCAGAAACGAAAAAGCCCCGTCGCAAGACGGGGCTTCTCCAGCGAAGTCGCAATCAGGCTGCGACGATGCTTACGTACTTGCGGCCGAAAGCACCTTTGACCTCGAACTTGATCACGCCGTCCACTTTCGCGAACAGGGTGTGATCCTTGCCCAGGCCAACGCCGACGCCGGCGTGGAACTTGGTGCCGCGCTGACGCACGATGATGTTGCCAGCTTTGACAACCTGGCCACCGAACAGCTTCACGCCAAGGCGTTTACTTTCTGAGTCGCGGCCGTTGCGGGTAGAACCGCCAGCTTTTTTGTGTGCCATGAGTCAAATCCTCCAAAAAGGAAATTAGGCCTGGATGCCGGTGATTTTGATTTCAGTGAACCACTGGCGGTGGCCCTGGCGCTTCATGTGGTGCTTACGACGGCGGAACTTGATGATGCGCACTTTGTCGTGACGGCCTTGAGAGACCACTTCTGCGACCACTTTGGCGCCATCAACAACCGGAGCACCGATCTTCACGTCTTCGCCATTGCCGATCAGCAGGACGCGGTCGAAAGTCACGGATTCGCCAGTGGCGATTTCGAGCTTCTCGACTTTCAGGAATTCACCTTCAGCGACTTTGTATTGCTTGCCGCCGGTAACGATAACTGCGTACATGGATTTTCTCCGTTAAACCTGCTCACCCGACGCTTTATAAAAAGAGGTATCGGTCGGCATGGCTGCATGGGGCCGGAACTGACGCCCGTGCAATTGCGTAAGGCAGGAAAATGCCCAAGGAAGTTCAGGGGCCGCGATTGTACGCAAGCCGAGATTACCGCGCAAGCACCGCCAGCGCTCGCCTTGACAGCCCCCGGCCCGGTCCCTAGCATGCCGCGCATCCCAACAGGAGCACATCTGGCCGATGCAACCCCAGGCTTTCTACCGCGTGGTGGCGGACGATTTTACCGCAGTCGACGACATCATTCGCCGGCAGTTGACCTCTCGCGTCCCCCTGGTGGAAAAGATCGGTGACTACATCGTCTCCGCCGGAGGCAAGCGCCTTCGCCCTCTGCTCGTACTGCTGAGCGGCAACGCTCTCGGTTTCGGTGGCGACCAGCTCCGCCTGCTGGCCGCCACCATCGAGTTCCTGCACACCTCCACCCTGCTCCACGATGACGTGGTGGATGCCTCCGGCCTGCGCCGCGGCCGTTCCACCGCAAACGCACTGTGGGGCAATGCGCCCAGCGTGCTGGTGGGCGACTTCCTCTATGCCCGCTCCTTCGAAATGATGGTGGAACTCGGCTCCATGCCGGTGATGCGCATCATTTCCCAGGCCACTCGGGTCATCGCCGAAGGCGAAGTGCTGCAGTTGTCGAAAATCCGTGACGCCAGCACCACCGAAGAAACCTATATGGAAGTCATTCGCGGCAAGACCGCGATGCTCTTCGAAGCCTCCACACACAGCGCCGCTGTGCTCGCCGGTGCAAGCACCGAGCAGTCCGAAGCCCTGCGCCAGTTCGGCGACGCCCTGGGCATCGCTTTCCAGTTGGTGGACGACCTGCTCGACTACCGTGGCGATGCAGCCACCCTCGGCAAGAACGTCGGTGATGATCTGGCCGAAGGCAAGCCCACCCTGCCGCTGATCGCCGCCATGCGCGACGGTACTCCGGAGCAGGCGAGCCTGGTGCGCAAGGCCATCCAGCAAGGCGGCAGCCAGGACCTGGAGGGTATTCGCGCTGCCGTGGAAGCAGCTGGTGCCCTTGACTACACAGCCCAACTGGCCCGCGACTACGCAGCCCGTGCCATCGCCTGCCTGGACACGCTGCCGGCCAATGCTTATCGCGATGCGCTGGTCGAGCTCACCGAGTTCGCAGTCGCGCGAACCCACTGAGGTTGAGCCAGCCGAAAAGCCCGTCCTGGTGACGGGCTTTTTTCTGCCTCGACGAAAAGCATCGACTAGCACTTGTTATTTATAAAATAAGAATTATTCTCATCTCGAAGATTTTCAAGGAGATGAGCCATGACCTACCTGATCGATGCCTGGCTGGATCGCCCCCACCCTTACCTGCGGATACTTCATCGGGAAACCGGTGAGGTCTGCGCCGTGCTGGAAGAAGAAGCCCTCGACGAACTGCGTGACCAGGGCGACCTCGACCTCGCCGGCCTCAACTCCAGCGAACCGCTGGTGCTCAAGGAACTGGTGCGCAACCTCTTCCTGTTCTGCTACGCCAGAGCATTGCGTCCGCACGGCGAGCTGCACTGAAGGTCATTTGGGAATCTGGATGACGCCAGGATGCGTCATCCGCAAGAGCGGCGCCCGGGCGCCGCTCTTGCAGCGAGGGCAAAGGCGCCCTCGCCGGTTCCTGGGCGTGTCAGGGGCGACTAACCCAGGGGTCGACTGGATCAGAGGATGTCCAGGAGTTCCACGTCGAACACCAGCACGCTGTGCGGCGGGATACTGCCGACAGCCTGGCCGCCGTAGGCCAGTTCGCTCGGAACGTGCAGGCGCCATTTGCTGCCGGCATTCATCAGTTGCAGGGCTTCGACCCAACCGGCGATCACGCCGCCAACCGGGAATTCGGCCGGCTGACCGCGATCGTAGGAGCTGTCGAACACAGTGCCGTCGATCAGGGTGCCGTGGTAGTGAGTCCGCACGGTGTCTTCAGCGGACGGCTTTGCGCCCTCGCCCGCTACCAGTACTTCGTACTGCAGGCCGGACGGCAGGACGGTCACGCCTTCGCGCTTGGCGTTCTCTTCCAGGTAGCTACGGCCGGCGCCAGCGGCGGCTTCGGCCTTGGCCGCGGCTTCTTCCTGCATGCGCTCACGGATCACGCGGAAGCTGGCGGACAGGGCGGCGCCATCAACACGGCTTTCCAGGCCCTGGAAGGCATCGCTGAGGCCAGCGATCACAGCTTCCAGACTCACGCCGGGCGGAGGATTGTCACGGATCTGGTCGCCGAGCTGACGGCCAATGCCATAGCTGACGCGGGTTTCGTCGGTGGAAAGATCGAGTTGGGACATGGCGGAACTCCGCTCCGGGAAAAAAGGCCGGCCAGACTAGCACAGCTTCCTTTCCCCGGCGCGGGCTCCCGCCGGCAACAACCGGGTCAGTGGGAGACGCGAGTGGAAATGGGCACGCGCACCGTGTCCTGGCTGTCCGCCTCCATCCCACACATCTCATCGTGCACCACACTGTGCACCAGATGGAACGGCAACTCCGGGAACTCGCGAAGCACTTCCCGCGCATGTTCCACCGAGCGCAGGTGCGTTGCATGCCCCTGGCCGTCGTCCAGATGATGGGTGCGGCCATCGATCCGGGCTTCCAGCAGGTAGATGCCGCCCTCCAGGGAGATCAGGTTGATTTCTTCGACGTGCCCGGCACGGGCATGACTACTGAGGTCGTGCAATTTCATGGCGTCGCCCTCGCTCGATGTACACCTCAAATCTAATGCACAGGAACCAATGGGGGCGGCAGATACGCAACCGCCCGTCCGCTTTTCAGCGGCCGGGCGGTCTGGATGGCGATTTCACCCGGTCAGTGGTCGTGCTTGGTCATCTTGTCCAGGTAACCCATGGCGAAGGCCGAGACGACGAAGGTCATGTGCAGGACGACGTACCACATGATCTTGTTGTTATCGATGTTCTGCGCGTCCATGAAAATGCGCAGCAGGTGGATGGATGAGATCGCTACGATGGATGCCGCTACCTTCATCTTCAGCGAGCCGGAGTCCATCTTGCCGAGCCAGCTCAGCTTCTCTTTGCTGTCGTCGATATCCAGTTGCGAAACGAAGTTCTCGTAGCCGGAGATCATCACCATCACCAGCAGGCCGCCCACCAGCGACATATCGATCAGCGACAGCAGCACCAGGATCAGATCCGCTTCGGTCTTCTCGAAGACGTGCGGCAGGATGTGCACGATTTCCTGGAAGAATTTCAGGGTCAGAGCCAACAGAGCCAGGGACAGGCCGAAGTAGATCGGGGCCAGCAACCAGCGTGCGGCGTACATCGAATTTTCTATAAAGCGTTCCATGGCTTCTCGTAGTCAGTAAAAAACCGGCCGCGAGTATAACTAGCTGTTTCCTACAGAAAAATAATGGCAGCACGGGGAGAAATATCCCCAAACACTGTGGATAAGTCTGTGGACCAGCACTGGAGCGTCTGGCGAACGCCGCTTCGGCCGCAGGCTTGCAGCCGCTGCACAAAAGCTGGCCAGCCGAAATCCGTCAGGTTTCAGGACGGAACTGGTAGTCACCAAGGTTTCGGCAACGTGTGCCATTGATGCGTCGCAGCTCACCCTGGAGATGCAGGCGCCAGATCGGCGGATCGTGGGCTTCGGTGTAGCCCTGCTCGGCCAGGCAATCGGCAATGGCGGAGAGTACCGACTCCGCCACGAGAGGCCCATGGAACGGGCCCTGGGCTTTGATTGCCGAGGGTTGCTCCCCCGACATCCCCGCTGCGCAGAGCAGCGTCCAGAGTCCATTCTCTCCCGCCAGCGGACGGATCACGCACTCGATCCGGGTCACGAGTCCCAGGCACTGGCGGGTAAGGCAGAGGTTGCGCGTCATGGCGGCTTTCCTCGCAGAGGCCTGTTTTCAGCCTACACCCGAGTTCAGACCTGCGAAAGCGCGATGCTTATCCACGTGAACTGTGGATAACCCTGTGTACAGGGTGAGGGAAAGGCGGTGGGGCGTTGGCTGACCGAGGCTCCTCCCTCACCGCTCAATGACTGACCAGCCACACCGGGCACCAACCCCGGCGTGGCGAGTCAGGGTTTGCTCACGACGGGCCCTGAGTCTTGTCCGGAACCGGCGCCTTGCCCGGCTCCTGCTTGGGGCCCTTGCGCGCAGGCTTGGGCGGTGCCGCAACCTTGGCGACGGCCTCCACCACCTCCTGGGCAAGTGCTGGTTTCTCTTCTTCCTCCAGCCCCATCTCGGCGATTTCCCGCAGTCGCGCCACGACGCGGGCGTTGACGCTGCCTTCAGGGAACTGGCCCTTGTCGTCCGGAACACCCGCCGGCTCGCCCACCAGCAGGCTCAGGGCCTCGTCGGCCTGGCGAACCGCGTAGACGTGGAAGCGGCCCTGGCGCACCGCCTCCAGCACGCGCTCGTCCAGCATCAGGGTGGTGACGTTCGCGTGAGGAATGATCACCCCCTGCTCGCCGGTCAGGCCGCGGGCCTCGCAGAGCCGGAAGAAGCCCTCGATCTTCTCGTTGACGCCACCCACCGCCTGCACTTCACCGAACTGGTTGATCGAGCCGGTGATGGCAAAGCACTGCTTGAGCGGCGTGCGCGAGAGAGCGGAGATCAGGGTGCAGGCCTCGCCAAGGGAAGCGCTGTCGCCGTCCACATAGCCGTAGGACTGCTCCAGGGCGATGCTCGCGGAGATTTCCAGGGGGAATTCCTGGGCATATCGGCTGCCGAGGTAGCCAGTAAGGATCATCACGCCCTTGGAGTGGATGGGCTGGCCCAGGTTGACCTCGCGCTCGATGTCGACGATGCCCGAGCTGCCCGGGTAGACGGTCGCGGAAATCCGCGCCGGCACACCGAACGCCGAATCGCCCACTTCCAGTACTGTCAGGCCGTTGCACTTGCCTACTGCGGCGCCAGCGGTGTCGATCAGGATGATGCCCGCCAGCATGTCGTCGAGGATGCGCGCGGAGACGCGGCCAGTCCGCGTGGCCTTGGCCTTGAGGGCGCGGTCGATATGATCGGCGTCGGTCAAGGGCTCATTCGCCAGCTGACGGATGAAGTCCGCTTCGCTGACCAGCTGGAACAGGTCGCCAATGCGCGCAGAAAGGCGGCCCTGGTGTTCGGCCAGACGGGCGCTGTAGGTCGCCAGACGGGCTACAGCTGCGGCAGTGAGGGGGGCCATGCCTTCTTCCGAGGTGCGGGTCTTCAGCAACTGAGCGAACTGCTCCAGGCTGTCGTCCGACAGGGCAATTTCCTCGTCGAAGTCCACGAGCACGCGGAACATCTCCTGGAAGTCGGGATCCAGGTCCTGCAGCGTGTAGTAGAGCTGGCGCGAACCGATGATCACCACCTTGACCTGCAGCGGGATCATCTGGGGTGTCAGGGTCACGGTGGCCAGGCGGCCGAGCTCCGCAAGGGGCGACTCCATCTTCAGCTTGCGCGACTGCAGTGCGCGTTTCAGGGCATCCCAGACGAAGGGTTCGCTCAGCAGTTTCTCGGCTTCCAGGATCAGGAAACCGCCGTTGGCCCGATGCAGCGCACCTGGGCGCAGCTGGCGGTAGCTGGTGTAGAGGGCACCCTGGTCGGTGCCGTACTCGATACGGCCGAACAGGTTGTCATAGGTGGGGTGCGGCTCGAATACCACAGGGGCACCGCCGCTGGCGTGATGGCCCACCACCAGGCTGGGGCAGTATTGCTCTTCCAGCAGCTCGCGACGCTGGGCGTCCGGCTTGTCGTCCAGCAGCTGGTCCACCACCGTCTTCAGCAGATTCACCTGCATGGCCTGCAGATAGGCCACCACGCCGGCATTCTCCGCGTACTTTTCCGACAGAGGCGAAAGCAGCGGTTGCAGTGCCTGGGTAATGGTTTCCTCGTTGAGATGGCGCAGCTGGTTGCTGGACTCGCGCTTCCACTGCGGCAGGCTGGACAGCTCCTCGTTCAGGCGCTCCTCCAGCAGGGAAATGTCGTCATGGAATCGATCGCGCTCGGCTTCATCCAGCTGGGCGAAGTCCGCTTCGTCCAGGGCCTTGCCGTCCTTCATGGGCGTGAAGGCGATGTTCGCGCTATCGCGATAGAGGGCGACATCCTTCTCCAGGGCCAGGCGCTCGATCACGTCCAGAGCACGGTCGTAACGCTGGTTGAAGGCGCGATCGATAGCGCTCTTCTTCTGTTGGAAAGTGGGCGTCTCGAATACCGCTGGGAAAGTAGCCAGCAGGTTATCCACCAGATGCTCGATGTCGCTGATGAAATCGTTCGCCTCGCCAGCCGGCAACTGCAAGGCCCGAGGCTCGCGGGGCTCTTCAAAGTGGTTGACGTAGAGCCAATCAGCCGGGGTTTCCAGGCGTTTGCCCTCGGCTTTGAGGTAGCGCTTGACGAAGGAGAAGCGGCCGGTGCCCGGCTCCCCCATCACATAGACGTTGTAACCGGGACGTGGCATCGCCACGCCGAACTGCAGGGCCTCCACCGCGCGCTCCTGGCCGAGCACGCCGCGGAAAGGCTCCAGATCTTCGGTCGACTTGAAACTGAACTGGTGGGGCTCGAAGGGACGGGTCAGCGCATCGGGCGCCAGTCGTAGGCTGGCAGCGAAGGAGTCAGGCATCGAGTGTCCTTAATGGCTCGGCAAGAAAGCAATGGCCGCATTCTGGCGCCGCCCTGACATCACTGGCAAGGCATAACGCCAGAGGTCTTCAATGGGGCAGGTCAGCGCAGCTCAGGCAGTACTCGGCCGCAGGTAGCACCGCCAGTCGCGCCGGCTCTATGGGCTCGCCGCAACGCTGGCAGTAGCCGTAGCTGCCGTCCGCCAGACGCAGCTTGGCCATGCCCACACGGCGCAGGGCAGCCTCGGTCTCGGCGAGGATGGCCGTCAGCACTTCGTCGTTCTCGCGCTCCCCCGCCTGTTCGGCGAAATCCGGTGAGTGGCTACTGGCCAGGTCTTCGCGAATCGAATTGGCGCGTGCGGTGTATTCCACTATCAGGGCGTCGAGGGCGGCCCGAGGGTCGGTGGTATTCATGCTGGAATCTCCCCTGTTCACTCCCTAAGTGTGGACGCTGTAACGCAGCCTGCACCCCGCTTGTGCAAACTTGCGCAAATGCACGTCTTAACCTTGCTTGACACCCGCCCCGGCGTTACCCAAAGCTCCGGGCGAATCTCTCACCAGGAAGAGCTGTGCCCTTGAAACGGATTTTCCCGTACCTCGCCCTGTGCATCTGGATCAACGCCCACGCCACTCCCCAGATCCCAGCCGAGCGCCTCGAGGCGCTGGCGAACAATCCCTATTGGATTGCCCTCGGCCATTACGAGACCGGAAAACTGGGTGGCTGGCGCAGCTATGTGGATGATCCCGACTTCTTCCTCGCCGAAGAGGGAGCGAGCGACCCGGCAGCCGAGCTACGTGCCACCCTGACGGCCCTCTACACGGCGACCGATCAAGGCGACAAGCATCCGCAATGTGTCTACCCCGCTCGCACCCGCTGGCTTCGAGAGCAGCTCCAGCTCAGCGACCTGCCGCAGCCGGTTTGCGGCGAATACAAGGCCTGGTACGCCGACATCAACCCGCACAGCACCGTTCTGGTATTCCCCGCCGCCTACCTGAACAGCCCCTCGTCCATGTTCGGCCACACGCTGCTGCGCATCGACCAGCCGGACATCCACGAAAACAACACGGCAATGCTCAGTTATGCGCTGAACTTCGGCGCATTCATCGAAGGGGCGGACAACAGCATCCTCTACGCCTGGAAGGGCCTGATGGGGGGTTACCCCGGCCTGTTCGCCCTGGTGCCCTACCGCGACAAGCTCAAGGAGTACAGCCGCCTCGAGAACCGCGACCTCTGGGAGTACCGCCTGAACCTCACCGCCGAGGAAACCGGGCGCATGGTGGAGCACGTCTGGGAGCTCAAGCAGATCCGCTTCGACTATTACTTCTTCGACGAGAACTGCTCCTACCGCCTGCTGGAACTGCTGGAGATCGCCCGCCCTGGAATCGAGCTCACAGACCAGTTCCCGATTACCGCCATCCCCACCGATACCGTGCGCGCGGTCAAGCAGGCCGGCCTGGTGGAATCGATCGACTATCGTCCCTCGCGAGAAAAGGAACTGCTGGCACGCGCCGAGCCGCTGAACCATGCCGAGCAACAATGGGTACGCCAGCTGGCCGAAAACGAAAAGCTGCTGGATGCCCCGGACTTCCTCGCCCTGCCCGCTCCACGCCGTGCCCTGATCCAGGACGCCGCCTTCCGCCTGGTTCGCTACCGCGCGACCGGGGAAGCGCGCAGCAGCGAAAACGCCACGCGCAGCTACAAGCTGCTGCGGAGCATCAATCGCAATCCGCCGCCGGAGCTGAGTCTGGACCGCCCCGGGCTGCCCGAGGAGGGCCACGAATCGCGTACCTGGCAACTGGGCGCTGGTACCCGTGAGGACCGTGCTTTCGCCGAGTACGGCCTGCGCATGGCCTATCACGACCTCAACGACAACCTGTCAGGTTTCCCGCTGGGTGCGCAGATCGAGATCCTCCAGCTCAAGCTGCGCCAGTACGAGGACAACCACTGGCAGTTGCAGCGCCTGGACCTGGCCACCATCCGTTCACTGACCCCACGCGGGGAACTGCTCAAGCCCCTGTCCTGGCAAGTGGCCGGTGGACTAGAGCGCGTGCTGGGCGAAGATGGCGACGAACGCCTGGTCAGCCATCTCAATGGTGGTGTCGGTGGCTCCTGGCAGCTTGATGAAGACGCCCTCGGATTTGCCCTGGCAACTGCTCGCATCGAGCACAACGAGGACTTCGCCCCCTTCGTCGCCACTGCAGCGGGCTTCAACACCGGCCTGCTATGGCACAACCCGCTGGGCAGCCTCAGCCTGGAGGCGGCCGGTGACTACTTCCACAACGGCGAGGTCCGCCGCCGGCTCTCCCTCAACCAGCAATGGGACATCTCCCGCAACCTCGGCTTGCGCCTGACAGCACAGCGGGAGTTCAGCCAGCTTGCCGCGCCAGTGAACGAAGTGATGCTCGAACTGAAGTGGTATCACTATTGATGGGTTTCCTACCTTAAAGAAACGCCGCGCGTCCCATCCCAAGGTGCCTGCCTTGTCACGGCGGCGGCAGCGATTACCGCCGGCGCAGCCATCTGTAAGATGCGTCGCCGGCCTGCCCCGACAGGCCCACAATAGATATCCACTCCTACCTGGCAGCACCGATGAAACCGAACAACTCACAACTGCTGGAAGTGGCCGGCGGCAAACCCATTCGCCTCTGGACGCAGGGCGTGCCGGTGGAGGACGAAGCTCGCCAGCAGTTGATCAACACCGCGAAGATGCCCTTCATCTTCAAGCACCTGGCGGTGATGCCCGACGTTCACCTGGGCAAGGGTTCGACCATCGGCAGCGTGATTCCCACCGTGGGCGCCATCATCCCCGCAGCTGTCGGCGTGGACATCGGCTGCGGGATGATCGCCGCCCTCACCTCCCTGCACGCCCGCGACTTGCCGGACAATCTCCACGGCCTGCGCAGCGCCATCGAACGCGCGGTCCCCCACGGAAAGACCTTCGGCAGGCGTGACCAGGGCGCCTGGGATGATGTACCGGACATCGCTGACCAGGCCTGGCGGCCGCTGGCCCGACGTTTCAAGGCCATTACCGCGAAGTACCCTCGCCTGGAAAAGACCAATAACCGGCATCACCTGGGCACTCTGGGAACCGGCAATCACTTCATCGAGGTCTGCCTGGACGAAACCGACCGAGTCTGGTTCATGCTGCACAGTGGCTCGCGTGGGGTCGGTAATGCTATCGGTACCCTGTTCATCGAACTGGCCCAGGCCGACATGCGCCAACACATCGCCAACCTGCCCGACCGGGACCTGGCCTACTTCGAGGAAGGCAGTCGACACTTCGACGACTACGTGGAAGCCGTGGGCTGGGCCCAGGACTTCGCCCGGCAGAACCGCTCGCTGATGATGCAGGCGGTTATCGAGGCTGCCCGCAAGGCGCTCAAGCGTTCCTTCGAGGCCAGCCTGGAAGCGGTGAACTGTCACCACAACTACGTGCAGAAAGAACGGCACTTCGGCCACGAGGTACTGGTGACGCGCAAGGGTGCGGTGTCAGCGCAGAAGGGCGAACTGGGCATCATTCCCGGCTCGATGGGCGCCAGGAGCTTCATCGTACGCGGCCTCGGCAATGAAGACGCCTTCTGCTCCTGCAGCCACGGTGCCGGTAGGGCCATGAGCCGTGGACGGGCAAAAAAACTGTTCACGGTGGAAGACCAGATCCGCGCCACCGCCCATGTCGAATGCCGCAAGGACAAGGATGTGATCGACGAGATCCCCATGGCCTACAAGGACATCGACGCCGTGATGGCAGCCCAGCGCGACCTGGTGGAAGTCGTGCACACCCTGCGCCAGGTGGTCTGCGTCAAGGGCTGAGCGCCTTGACGTTTTCATCACGCGCCTCGCGCTAGAGTCGCTCGCAACCCCCATTGCGCGTGCGCCCGCTTCCCGGCGCACGGGAGTCAACATGGCGTCGCGTCACGCCGCCCTCTTCATACTCATCAGCAGCCTGCTGGCAGGGTGTGAGTCCACCCATGACCACCTGATCGCCCAGGGTTATCCACCTGCATTCGCCGACGGTTTCGCCGATGGCTGCAGCAGCGGCCGCCAGGCCGCCGGAACCATCAGCGGAGAATTCCGCAAGGACGTACCGCGCTATCTCAAGGACGCAACGTACGCCGAAGGCTGGAGCGATGGTTTTCGTCAATGCCAGGCGCAGGTGCAGAGCGAGGAACGCCGCGAGTACGAGGATTGGCGCCGCGATCGGCACGACGATGAATGGGAACGGGACAGGAGCAACGCCATGGGGAGGGCGTTGCATCCGGATTGACGGCAAAGAATCTGTAGGGGCGAATGAGTTCGCCCCCACGAGGTCTGCCTCAGGAAACAGCAGCGTTACACCACACCTTGCGCCAGCATGGCATCAGCCACCTTCACGAAGCCGGCGATATTGGCGCCCTTCACGTAGTTCACCCGGCCGTTCTCCTCGCCGTAGCTCACGCAGGCGTGGTGGATGTTCTGCATGATGCCGTGCAGGCGCTGGTCCACTTCACCCGCGGTCCAGTGCAGGCGCATCGCGTTCTGACTCATTTCCAGGCCGCTGGTAGCAACGCCGCCGGCGTTGGATGCCTTGCCCGGCGCAAAGAGGATGCCCGCTTCGTGGAACAGGTCCACTGCGGCCAGGGTCGACGGCATGTTGGCGCCTTCGGCGACGCAGACACAGCCATTGGCCAGCAAGGCGCGAGCATCGTCGGCGTCCAACTCGTTCTGGGTCGCGCAGGGCAACGCGATGTCACAAGGCAGGGCCCAGGGACGCTGCCCAGACAGGAAGCGCAGACCCGGGGCGGAGAGCTCACTGAGACGGCCACGGCGGACGTTCTTCAACTCCATCGCTGCTTCCCACTGTTCGACGGTCAGACCCGCCTCGGCGAACAGGGTGCCTTCGGAGTCGGACAGCGAAATCACTTTGCCGCCCAGCTCCATCACCTTCTGCGCCGCGTACTGGGCCACGTTGCCAGAGCCGGAAATGGCCACGCGCTGGCCGTCGAAGCCACGACCGATGCCTTTGAGCATTTCCTGAGCGAAGTAGACGCAACCGTAGCCCGTCGCCTCCGGGCGGATCAGGCTGCCGCCGTAGGCCAGGCCCTTGCCGGTGAACACCGACGTGAACTCGTTGGACAGACGTTTGTACTGACCGAAGAGGAAGCCGATTTCACGGGCGCCGACACCAATGTCGCCGGCCGGCACGTCCAGGTCGGCGCCGATATGGCGGTAAAGCTCACTCATGAAGGACTGACAGAAGCGCATGACTTCGGCGTCGCTCTTGCCCTTGGGATCGAAGTCCGAACCGCCCTTGCCGCCGCCCATGGGAAGTGAGGTCAGGGAGTTCTTGAAGACCTGTTCGAAGGCGAGGAATTTCAGCACGCCCAGGTTCACCGAGGGATGGAAACGCAGGCCGCCCTTGTAGGGGCCGATGGCGCTGCTCATCTGCACGCGGAAACCACGGTTGACGCGGACCTGCCCTTGGTCGTCGACCCACGGAACCCGGAACAGCACGGCGCGTTCCGGCTCGACGATCCGCTCGACGATGCCGGCCTCCAGATACTGTGGATGGGTTTCAAGGAACGGCCAAAGGCTACGCAGTACCTCTTCCACGGCCTGATGGAACTCAGGCTGGTCGGGGTCGCGCTGCTTCAGGCGCAGCAGGAAGGCGTCGACAGATTGCGTCATGACTCTCACCAATTTCTTCTTTTGTGAACAATTTATGGCGCGAGACTCTACCAAGCCAGGCAGCACCTCGATAGGGCAAAATGACGCATATATGAATCTTTTTGGTGCAAAGAATATAAATCTTCACCAGCCGCAGTGAACTTACCTGCCAAAAGCCCAATTCCACGGGCACATAGAACGCACCCGTTCAAGCCATGAAGGCACCATCACAAAGCATCAACGCACCACAACGGACACTCAACCATTCATGCCTGATTGCTACATCGATGCCGGCGCTGCTGCCAGTCACGACTGGATACAATTCGCCATCTCAGGAACATGCGACGCGAGGAGAAATCATCGCGATGTGCCATATCGGCACTCATTGAGGAGTCCAAGGGATGCCCGGCCTGCGAAACGAACCCTGCACATTCATTGACACGGCACTTGGCGTCTTGATGCTGGGCAAGCTGATCACGCCAGCAGCAGCTCCAACGAACTGGATCGTCTCAAGCGCACTGTCGATGAGCAAAAGAGCCAGATGGATCAATTGAAGCGCAGCGTCGAAGACCTCAACCGCAAGGTGAAGTAACCCAAGGCGTGGGACGGGGCCTGAACGGTTCAGCGCCCCGCCGACGTGCGCAGCACCTCTCGGGGATTGATGCCCAGTGCACTGCGCTTGCCGCGCAGCACTACCGCGCCGTGGTCCGGCAGGGAATGCCAGACATCTTCCGCAACGCAGACACCGACGCCCATTGCCGCGTCGTCCAGCACCAGCTCCACCCGGAACTGGCAGCCGAGGCCGCCGTCATCCTTGTCCAGAACCCTGGCCGCGAACTCGGCGTCCTCCCCCAGCCACTGGGTGTAAAGCGCCGCCACCGGCACCTGCAGCGCGCCCCAGA
Source organism: Pseudomonas sp. JS3066 (assembly GCF_036328175.1). NCBI lineage: Bacteria > Pseudomonadati > Pseudomonadota > Gammaproteobacteria > Pseudomonadales > Pseudomonadaceae > Pseudomonas > Pseudomonas sp. JS3066. Next base: position 428,151 of record NZ_CP143312.1, on the reverse strand, counting down.
CCACCAGGATCAGTAGCGACCCCAGGACAGCGTGTAGCTGCCAGCGCGCACTGTCGGTTTCCAACTGAAAGAGGCTGACGAAACGCTCCCGCCAGGCCAGCCAGGCGTACAGCCCGCTGCCAGCCACGAGGGCACAGCCGACCGAACCGGCTTTCCAGGCAGGTGACGGGTAGAACGAGAAGTACAGGCCGCAGACCCCGAACAACGCCAGGGACGAGAGCCAGAACAGGTAGTGATTGAATCCCTTCATGGAGCCTCCTGAAACGACAACGGAGCCAAAGGGCTCCGTTGTCTTCTGCTGCCTGCCCGGTAAATTACTGGGCGAGCTTCTTGTAGCGCACCCGGTGCGGCTGGGCGGCAGCCTCGCCGAGGCGTTTCTTGCGGTCCGCCTCGAACTCGGTGTAGTTGCCTTCGAAGAAGGTCACCTTGCCGTCGTCCTCATAGGACAGGATGTGGGTGGCGATACGGTCCAGGAACCAGCGATCGTGGGAGATCACGATGGCGGCGCCCGGGAAGTCCAGCAGCGCTTCTTCCAGCGCACGCAGGGTTTCCACGTCGAGGTCGTTGGACGGTTCGTCGAGCAGCAGCACGTTGCCGCCCTGCTTCAGGGTCAGGGCCAGGTGCAGGCGGCCACGCTCACCACCGGAGAGGTCCTTGACGAACTTCTGCTGGTCGGCGCCCTTGAAGTTGAAGCGGCCGACATAGCTGCGCGACGGGACTTCATAGTTGCCGATCTTGATCTGCTCGAAACCGTCGGAAACCTGCTGCCAAACGGTCTTGGTGCCTTCCAGGCTGTCGCGGCTCTGGTCGACGCTGGCGATCTGCACGGTCTCACCGATGTCGATGGTGCCGGAGTCCGGTTGCTCCTTACCGGTGAGCATGCGGAACAGCGTGGACTTGCCCGCACCGTTGCCGCCGATCACGCCGACGATGGCGCCTTTCGGAATGCTCAGGGACAGGTCGTCGATCAGGACACGATCACCGTAGCCCTTGGTAACGTTGTGCAGCTCGATGACCTTGTCACCCAGGCGCGGACCGGCCGGGATGTAGATCTCGTTGGTTTCGCTGCGCTTCTGGAATTCCTGGGATTGCATTTCCTCGAAGCGTTGCAGGCGCGCCTTGGACTTGGACTGGCGAGCCTTGGCGCCCTGGCGAACCCACTCCAGCTCGGCCTTCATGGCCTTGGCGTGGGAGGCTTCCTGCTTGGCTTCCTGGGCCAGGCGGTTGGCCTTGGATTCCAGCCAGCCGGAGTAGTTGCCCTCGAAGGGGATGCCGTGGCCACGGTCCAGCTCGAGAATCCAGCCGGCTACGTTGTCGAGGAAGTAACGGTCGTGGGTAATGGCTACCACGGTGCCGGGGAAGTCGTGGAGGAAGTGCTCCAGCCAGGCCACGGAGTCGGCGTCCAGGTGGTTGGTCGGCTCGTCCAGCAGCAGCATGTCAGGGGCGGACAGCAGCAGGCGGCACAGGGCCACGCGGCGCTTCTCGCCACCGGAAAGGTGTTCGATCTTCGCGTCCCACTGCGGCAGGCGCAGAGCATCGGCGGCGACTTCCAGCTGGCGCTCCAGGTTATGGCCATCGGAGGCCTGGAGGATGGCTTCCAGCTTGGCCTGCTCGGCAGCCAGGGCATCGAAATCGGCGTCCGGCTCGGCGTAGGCGGCGTAGACCTCGTCCAGGCGGGCCTGGGCCTGCTTGATCTCGCCCACCGCCTCTTCGACGATGTCGCGCACGGTCTTGGTCGGATCCAGCTTGGGTTCCTGGGGCAGGTAGCCGACTTTGATGCCAGGCATCGGGCGGGCTTCACCATCGATCTCGGTATCCACCCCGGCCATGATGCGCAGGAGGGTCGACTTACCCGCGCCGTTCAGACCGAGCACGCCGATCTTGGCGCCCGGGAAGAAGGAAAGGGAAATGTCTTTGAGGATCTCACGCTTCGGGGGCACGACCTTGCCGACCCGGTGCATGGTGTAGACGTATTGAGCCATGACTGACCTTGGTGCTGTGACGAATGTGGAATAAGGCGGGGAGCGACTATCAGGGAACAGGCGCTCCCGCGCGCGTGCGGCAAAGCTACCGGAATGCACCGGGGAGGGCAAACGACACTCGTCGGTCGTACTGGCACTTTGCATGCCTTCAGGGCATGCTAGCCGCCCGCGCCCCATGTGGCACGGGACACCCCGTCACCTGCCAATCGAGCAGTAGCAGGAACGCCACGCTTGCCAGTCAGCTCCCGCCCTCCGACCCAGCATGAGCCAGGACATCTCCTGGCCAGCGCGCCCGCGCGCGGCTCGGTCAAGGGACTGCTGGTCGGTCTCGTGCTGCTGATGCTCGCACTACTCCTCTGGCAGCTGCATCAGGAGTACCGCCAGCTGCAGGACGGCGCCCGGGAGCGCAACTACACGCTGACCCGCGAGCTGGCCAGCCACCTTGAGCTGGTCATGCAGATGAAGGCCGACGCGGTGCTTGCACTGCTTCGCCAGCAACCGACCAGGCCCGAGGTCGAAGACGAGCGACTGGCCGAACTTGAGCTCGTGCGCCCCATCCTGCCAGCGATCACCAGCCTGGCCTGGCTCAACCCCAATGGCGGCGTACTGGCAGATACCCAGGCCGACAGCGACGATGAACTGTTCCTCGCCAGCCTGGCCCAGCGTAGCGAGGGCCAGACCTATCACTTCGCCTTCAGCACCGCGGGTCGAGGCGAGGTCTACCTGATCCTGCGCCAGTCGCCGCTGCCCGAGCCCAGCGGCTACTGGGCCCTGCGCCTGGACGCCGAGGCCATTCGCACCTGGCTGCTCAAGCACGAAGACCGCAATTACCGCTGGCTACTGGAAGACCATTTCCTGCAGCGGGTCCTGGCGCAAAGCGGCAAATTCAGCCACAGCAATCCCATCGTGATGCCCGTGACCGCCGAGCAGGAAGGGCAGACCATCCTCGTTTCGGCGCTCAAGAACAGCGATTGGCAATTGCGAGCGCTGCACGACGAGCGCCAGGTACGCGCCCGACTGCTGCCTGAACTGCTCAGCAAACTGCTGCTGTTCCTCATCAGCGCCAGCCTGGCGTTGATCGCCCTCTACTACCTGCAGCGCGAGCAACGCGGCCTGCGCGAACTCAACGCCGCATCACGACGCTCGCTGCGCCAGGCTGCCAGTGCCCTTGGTGTGATCGAGGAGCGTGTGCTGGTGACCCAGGTAGACGGCCGCCTGAGCTACCTCAACCCCCAGGCCGAGACCATGTTCGGCATCAGCGGCGAAACCGCCCAGGACCACCACCTGCTGGCCCTGCTGCCGGGCCTGGACCCGCTGCTGCTCAATGCGCCGAACCTGGACCACGAACTGGGTTCGGACCTGGTGCAGTTTCGGCGCAACGGCGAGACGCGCCTGCTGGCTGTCACCCGTAACGATCTCAATGACGGTAGCCAGCTGCTCGGCTATGTCTGGGTGGTGCGCGACGTCACTGAAGAGCAGCACGCACTGCGCGTACTGCAGGAAACCCGGCGTCGCTACCAGGACATCTTCGAGGGCAGCGGCATCGCGCTCTGCGTGCTGGACCTCGCCGATCTGCGCAAGTACCTGATCCAGCAAGGTATGCGCGATCACGCCAGCCTCGCGGCATGGTTCAAGGACAATCGCGAACGTCACGCCGAACCGCTGCGCCTGCTGCGTATCACCGAGGTGAACCAGGTGGCCATGCGCCTGCTGGAAGTCAGCAGCAGCGAGCAGGCCTGGTGCCAGTTGATCGGCACGCACCCACTGCGTGAGGGCGGCATCCGCTTCCAGGTGATGGCCGCCCTGCTGGGAGGCAACAGGCACCTGGAAATGGAAAGCCAGATCGTCACGGCCCAGGGACAGGTGAGACACATCTGGCTGGTGCTGCACCTGCCGGACATGATCCAGGACCTCGAAGCCGTCACCCTCAGCATCAGCGACATCACCAGCCGCAAACAGGTCGAGCTGTCGCTGATCGAACGTGAGCGATTCTGGTCCGACGTGGTGCTGGCGGTGCCCGATACCCTTTATGTGCACGACATCATCAGCAAACGGGTGATGCTCACCAACAATCGCCTTGCCCAACAGCTGGGCTACAGCCGAAAAGATGTGCGCAAGATGGGCGAGCGCTTCTGGGAGGAAGTGCTACATCCCGACGACGCCGAACAGTACTGGCGCGTGCGCAGCCTGCAGCAGGTAGTGGGCGATGGCATGCTTCTGCAGTGCCAGTTGCGCTGGCGACACAAGGACGGAAGCTGGCACTGGTTCGATGTGCGCGAGCAGGCCCTGGCCCGCGACGACAAGGGCCGCGTCAGCCGCCTGATCGGCGTGGCGAAAGACATCACCGAGCAAATCGAAGCCACCGAGTCCATGCGCGAGAGTGAACGCCGCTACCGCATGCTGGCCGAAAGCATCAGCGACGTGATCTTCACCACCGACAGCGAACTACAGCTCAACTACGTCAGCCCCTCGGTCCAGCCAGTACTCGGCTATAGCGCTGACTGGGCCATCGCCAACGGTTTCCAGGGAATGGCGGCCGACCCACGGCAAATGCTCGAGCTGTTCGATCAGCTTGAGCAGATTCGCAGCGCCCTGGGCAACCCCCAGCGCCTGGCCGAACTGCGCAACCAGATGCCGGCGCGGCTGTTCCTTTTCGACTGCATGCGTGCCGATGGCCAGAAGATCCCGGTGGAACTGCGCACCATGCTGATGTGGGACGAATACGGGCGCTTCGAAGGCATGCTCGGCGTCGGTCGGGACATCAGCCAGCAACGCCGCGCCGACAAGGATCTGCGCATGGCGGCTACGGTGTTCGAGCACTCCACCTCGGCCATCCTCGTCACCGATCCGGCGGGTTACATCGTCCAGGTCAACGAAGCCTTCTGCCGCATTACCGGCCACAAGGCCGACGAAGTGCTGGATCAGCTGCCATCGATGCTCACCGCCGACCGCCAGCAGGCCAATCAGCTCAACTACATCATTGGCCAACTCAACCAGCGCGGCAGTTGGGAAGGCGAGATCTGGCTCAAGCGCCACGAAGGCGACACCTACCCCGCCTGGGTCGGCATCACCGCCGTGCACGACGAAGACGGTGACCTGGTCAGCTACGTCTGCTTCTTCAGCGACATCAGCGAGCGCAAGGCCAGCGAGCAGCGCATCCATCGCCTGGCCTACTACGACGGCCTGACCCACTTGCCCAACCGCACGCTTTTCCAGGACCGGCTGCATACGGCCCTGCAGTACGCCGAGCGGCACCAGGAATGGGTGGTGCTGATGTTCCTCGATCTCGACCGTTTCAAGCCGATCAACGACTCCCTCGGTCACGCCGCCGGCGATCGCATGCTTAAGGATGTCGCCGTGCGCCTGGCGGCCTGCGTTCACGATGACGACACCGTGGCGCGCATGGGCGGCGACGAATTCACCTTGCTGCTGCAGCCACGCGCCACCCGAGAAGGCGCCCTGAACCGGGCCGTGCATGTCGCCGAACAGATCCTCGACAGCCTGGCCCGCCCCTTCGTTCTCGAAGGCCGCGAGTTCTTCGTCACTGCGAGCATCGGCATCGCCCTCGCGCCCCAGGACGGCCGCGAGCTGAGCCAATTGATGAAGAACGCCGACACGGCGATGTACCACGCCAAGGAACGCGGCAAGAACAACTTCCAGTTCTACCAGGCGGATATGAACGCCCGCGCCCTGGAACGCCTGGAACTGGAGAGCGATCTGCGTCACGCCCTGGAGCAGGGCGAATTCCTTCTCTACTACCAGCCGCAGTTCTCCGGCGACGGCAAGCGCCTGACCGGAGTGGAGGCCCTGCTGCGCTGGCGCCAGCCCAAGCGCGGGTTGGTACCGCCTGGTGAGTTCATTCCGGTGCTGGAAGAGCTCGGTCTGGTGGTGCAGGTAGGCGACTGGGTACTGAACGAAGCCTGCCGCCAACTCAAGGCCTGGCACCAGGAGAAGATTCGCCTGCCGAAGATTTCGGTGAACATTTCCGCCCGCCAGTTCGCCGACGGACAACTGGCCGAGCGCATCGCCGCCATCATCGAAGACAGTGGCCTGCCACCGGCCTGTCTGGAGCTGGAATTGACCGAGAGCATCCTGATGCGCGACGTGGCCGAAGCCATGGACATCCTCGAGAACCTCAAGCGCCTGGGCCTGTGCATTGCGGTGGACGACTTCGGCACCGGCTACTCATCGCTCAACTACCTCAAGCAGTTCCCCATCGACGTACTGAAGATCGACCGCAGCTTCGTCGACGGCCTGCCCGATGGCGAGCGCGACGCACAGATCGCCCGCGCCATCATCGCCATGGCCCACAGCCTGAACCTGGCGGTGATCGCCGAAGGCGTGGAGACCCACGCCCAGCTCGAGTTCCTTCGCGAACACGGTTGCGACGAAGTCCAGGGCTACCTCTTCGGCCACCCGATGCCGGCGGCGCGCTTCGAGCACCTGTTCGGCAGCAGTGCCAACTTCATCCTCAGCTGAGTCGGCGTTCAGTTCCGCACAAGCGCTGGCCATGAGGGCCACTTGTCTGTCACATGACCGACCTTCATATGCCAGCCAGCGACCTATCAGGTAGAATGCGACCCTTTCCTAGCACCGATCCTTATGAGGACCGCCATGTTCAGCCGTGATTTGACCCTCGCCCGCTACGATGCCGACCTGTTCGCCGCCATGGAGCAAGAAGCCAAGCGCCAGGAAGAGCACATCGAGCTCATCGCCTCCGAGAACTACACCAGCCCGGCGGTGATGGAAGCCCAGGGCTCCGTGCTGACCAACAAGTACGCCGAAGGCTACCCGCACAAGCGCTACTACGGTGGCTGCGAATACGTCGACATCGTCGAGCAACTGGCCATCGACCGCGCCAAGGAACTGTTCGGCGCCGACTACGCCAACGTTCAGCCACACGCGGGCTCCCAGGCCAACGCTGCCGTCTACCTGGCGCTGCTCAATGCCGGTGACACCATCCTCGGCATGAGCCTGGCCCACGGCGGCCACCTGACCCACGGCGCCAGCGTGAGCTCCTCCGGCAAGCTGTACAACGCCGTACAGTACGGCATCGATGCCAATGGCCTGATCGACTACGACGAAGTCGAGCGCCTGGCCGTCGAGCACAAGCCGAAGATGATCGTCGCCGGCTTCTCCGCCTACTCCCAGGTTCTGGACTTCCCGCGCTTCCGCGCCATCGCCGACAAGGTAGGCGCCTACCTGTTCGTCGACATGGCCCATGTTGCCGGTCTGGTCGCCGCTGGCGTCTACCCGAACCCGGTTCCGTTCGCCGACGTGGTCACCACCACCACCCACAAGACCCTGCGCGGTCCGCGTGGCGGCCTGATCCTCGCTCGCAAGAACGAAGAGATCGAGAAGAAGCTGAACTCCGCTGTATTCCCGGGCGCCCAGGGCGGTCCGCTGGAGCACGTGATCGCCGCCAAGGCCGTGTGCTTCAAGGAAGCCCTGCAGCCTGAGTTCAAGACCTACCAGCAGCAGGTCCTGAAAAACGCCCAGACCATGGCCCAGGTCTTCATCGACCGTGGCTTCGACGTGGTTTCCGGCGGTACCCAGAACCACCTGTTCCTGCTGTCGCTGATCAAGCAGGACATCACGGGTAAAGACGCCGACGCCGCCCTGGGTCGCGCCTTCATCACCGTGAACAAGAACTCGGTACCGAACGACCCGCGTTCTCCGTTCGTCACCTCCGGCCTGCGTATCGGCACCCCGGCGGTCACCACTCGCGGTTTCAAGGAAGCCGAGTGCCGCGAACTGGCCGGCTGGATCTGCGACATCCTCGAGAACATGGGCGACGAGTCCGTGATCGACGCGGTTCGCGAGAAGGTCAAGGCCATCTGCGCCAAGCTGCCGGTTTACGGCAAGTAAGCGACAGAGCAACGAGAAAGCCCGGCAAATGCCGGGCTTTTTTGTGGGTGTTCAGCTCGTACCGGATTGGCAATCCGGTACGAGTCGGCTTCGACATAGGTGACCCGTTCATTGCCGAGTGGACTTCCACTTTCTGTTTCGTCTTCCCAGGCGAGTCCCTTCCTCAATCGGCAGATGGCCGCACCCGGAAAGAAGCCAAAGGGCTTGCCCCTGCATCCGGCCCCGGCTTCGCCGGGGTGCCCTCCCTCCATCATTGCGCTGGGCTTACTGAAGAGGCGGAGTCGCTGCCCCACCTCCTCTGCAAACCTTCAGGCGATACCCACGCATCAGCATTGTTCTGCCACTTCCGGTGCGAGTCCCCCCTCTACCTCGGGGAGAGGGACGGGGGTGAGGGAAGCCCGCGCCTCTCGCGCAATCTTGCCAATCGAGGATGAGACCTTGATCTGGAAATCCGCATACCTCCAAGGCCTCAGGATGCTCCACCCCTCACAACGCAGTACGCGCCGCCTTGATCTGCTGCCACAGCGCGTCGACGTGCGTTTTCTGCTCTGGCTTCAGGCGCTCCAGGAAGTACAGGCGCTTTCGCTCTGCCTGGTCGGGCACCAGCATCGGTTGCTCCTGCGCCAGCCGGGCCATTTCCGGCGAATCTGCCGCCATGGGCGAATAGAAGCGCGATGCCAGGGCATTGCGCCGCGCATTCTCGGGCTTCAGCAGATAGTCGATGAACCGGTAGGCAAGGTCGGGCCGCGCGGCATTGGCGGGAATCGCCAGGCTGTCGATAAACACCAGGGCACCCTCATCAGGAATCCGAAAACGCAGCGCAGGGTTCTTTTCCGCCGCCGTCAGCGCATGTCCAACCCAGGCCATGGCCACACAGAGCTTGCCGCTGGCGAGGTCGCCGACATAGCCGTCGTTGTCCAGGTTACGGAACTGCCCCTGCATGGCCAGCAACTGCTTGCCGGCCTGGTCAATCTGCCGGGTGCCTGCCTTGCTCAGGTTACGGCCTCGATAGTTGAGCCATAGTGAAAGGGTCTCCTCCGGTGCATCCAGCATTCCCAGGCCGCAGCCCGCCAGGCGCGATCGCTGCTGCTCGTCGAAGAGCAGGCTCCAGCTGTTTGGCAAGGCACCGCCAAGCGCCGCTTCAGCCAGGGACGGATTGCTCACCAGGCCAACCGAGCCCCAGAGATAGGGCACCACGTAGCGGTTCGCAGAATCGAATCCGGCCAGCATGGCCAGCAGTGCAGGGTCCAGGCTGCCGTAATGGGGCAACTGAGCGAAATCCAGAGACTGCAGGCGCTTTTCGCCGATCAACCTTGTGAGCTGGAAATGCGAGGGCACCACCAGGTCGTACTGCGCCGACCCGGCCAGGGCCGCATCCAGGTCAGCGGCAGTATTGAAAGTGGTGTACTCGACGCGAATCCCGCTTTCACGCTGGAAAGCGGCGAGCACCTCGGGATCGATGTAGTTGGTCCAGTTGTAGACCCGCAAAACCTCTTCGGCCTGGGCAAACGCGGTCAGCAACGTGCACAGCAACAGGCAGAACGTCTTCTTCATGGTTCCCTCCCGCCCTGCTCCGTTGAGGGCTGGGAAGGATTAGAACCATCACCATCGACGGCGTCGTGATCGTGCGTGCCAGTCACTTGTGTCTGGCTGCCGGATTGTTGGGACTGCGGGCCGGTTCGCACCGGGCCCAGGTGGCACGTCACGTGGAGTGGACCGCGCTTCACCGGTCCAGCAACTGAGCACAAAAAAAAGCGCCACGACAACGCGTGGCGCTCCTTGCCTCTGCCTTTCAGCTCAGCAACAACGCACGGGCCGTCCCTTGCCACCGCCGTAACGCGCCTCCTGGCGCTCGCGGAAGAACTCCTCGTAAGTCATTACCGGCTTGTCCGGGTGCTTGTTGTGCATGTGTTCGACGTAATTGTCGTAGTCGGGCATGCCCACGAGCATTCGCGCGGCCTGCCCGAGGTATTTCCCCATGCGGCTCAAGTCATTGAACATACGCGCGGCCTCCTCATGCGTCCGGAATCGGCTGGAACGGCGATTCCTTGTCGGTGCGCTCCGGTTTCATCCAGGCGCTGCGTCCCACCTTGATGGCGTAGAACAGGATGCTCAGTACCACGAAGAGGAACAGCACGGTCAGGGTCGCGTTGGTGTAGGCGTTGAAGATCACATGCTGCATCTGGGTAATGTCCTTGGCCGGTGCCATGATCTGGCCAGCCTCGAGCGCATCGCTGTACTTCTTGGCCAGGGCCAGGAAACCAACGGCCGGGTTCGGGTCGAGCAGCTTGATCAGGCCCGCAGTGGTGGTGCAGATCAGCAGCCAGGTGGCCGGAATCAGCGTCACCCAGACGTAGCGCTGGCGCTTCATCTTGATCAGCACCACGCAACCCAGCATCAGGGCGATGCCCGCCAGCATCTGGTTGGAAATGCCGAACAGCGGCCACAGGGTGTTGATACCGCCCAGCGGGTCGATCACGCCCTGGTACAGCAGCCAGCCCCACATGGCCACGCAACCGGCGGTGGCGATGACGTTGGCGGTCCAGGACTCAGTGTTGCTGAGTGTCGGTACGAACTCACCCAGAAGGTCCTGCAGCATGAAGCGCCCGGCACGGGTACCGGCGTCCACCGCGGTGAGGATGAACAGTGCCTCGAAGAGGATCGCGAAGTGGTACCAGAAGGCCATGGTGTTCTCACCCGGCAGCACCTGGTGAAGGATCTGCGCGATACCCACGGCCAGAGTCGGCGCACCACCGGCGCGGGCCAGGATGGTGTGCTCGCCGATGTCCTTGGCGGTGGCCTCCAGTGCCTCGGGCGTGATGGCGAAGCCCCAGTTGCTGACCGCCGCGGCCACGCTGGCGACATCCGCACCTACCACGGCAGGCGGGCTGTTCATGGCGAAGTACACACCCGGCTCGATCACCGAGGCGGCGACCATGGCCATGATGGCGACGAAGGACTCCATCAGCATGCCGCCGTAGCCGATGTAGCGGGCATGGGACTCACTGGACAGCAGCTTGGGTGTGGTGCCGGAACTGATTAGCGCGTGGAAGCCGGAAACGGCGCCGCAGGCGATGGTGATGAACAGGAAGGGGAACAGGGCGCCCTTCCACACCGGACCGGTGCCGTCGACGAACTGGGTCAGCGCCGGCATTTTCAGTTCCGGCATGGTGATCAGGATGCCGATGGCCAGCGCGACGATGGTGCCGATCTTCAGGAAGGTCGACAGGTAATCACGTGGCGCCAGCACCAGCCACACTGGCAGCACGGCGGCCACGAAGCCGTAGCCGATCAGCATCCAGGTGATCTGCACACCGGTGAAGGTGAAGGCCGGGCCCCAGACCGGGTCAGCAGCCACCTGGCCACCCAGCCAGATGGATGTCAGCAGCAGCACCACGCCCACCACCGAAATCTCACCGATGCGCCCCGGGCGGATGTAGCGCATGTAGATGCCCATCAACATCGCGATGGGGATGGTGGCCATCACGGTGAACATACCCCACGGGCTTTCGGCCAGGGCTTTCACCACGATCAGCGAGAGCACCGCGAGGATGATGACCATGATCAGGAAAGCGCCGAACAGCGCAATGGTGCCAGGGACCTGCCCCATTTCCTCGCGCACCAGCTCGCCAAGGGACCGGCCGTCTCGACGACTGGAAATGAACAGCACCATGAAGTCCTGCACCGCACCGGCCAGCACCACGCCGGCGATCAGCCAGAGCGTGCCGGGCAGGTAGCCCATCTGCGCGGCGAGTACCGGGCCCACCAGCGGACCGGCACCGGCAATGGCGGCGAAGTGGTGACCAAAGAGCACATGCTTGTTGGTCGGAACGTAGTCCAGACCGTCGTTATGGATGATCGCCGGTGTGGCACGGGCGGGGTCGAGCTGCATCACCTTGTTGGCGATAAACAGGCTGTAGTAGCGGTAGGCAACCAGATAAAGGGCAACGGCGGCCACCACAATCCACAGGGCGTTGATCGCTTCGCCGCGACGCAACGCGACGACGCCCAGAGCACAGGCGCCGACCACAGCCAGCACTGCCCATGGCAGGTGGCGCAGGACGCTGTTGTTATTGTTCATAGGAAGCTCCGAATGGATGGACAAACAAGCTGCCGCACAAGCTTAGTCCGTCTGGAGGCAACCGGTGGCTGGCCACCGTCTGCAATGACCCTTTGCACGACCGGGGGCTAGAAAAAAGCCGGGCATTGCCCGGCTCTTTTATGCGCTGCGGAACTTAACTCGGCTGCTTGGCATAGCGGGCCAGCTGGTGGTCGCGGCTCATCACGTCCAGGGTCGCGGCAAGTACTTGCTCCCCGGTGACGTCCGAGCCGGAGAAGATGGTAGAGAAATTGGCCTGGGTGACCTGGGCGAAGTGCGCGCGGTCGCCCTGTTCGATACCCAGCAGGGTCGCATAGGCATCCAGTGCCTCGCCCTTGCCCTGGGCCATGTCTTCGGCAATGTTGTCCAGCATGCCGTTCATGGCCAGCAAGGACCGGCCTCCATAGCCAATGCGGACGCTGGAATCGCAACCGTTGGTCCCCGAAGTCAGGCCGAAGGTGGCATTACCTGACGTACCGTTGGTGGTGGTGGCCAGCAGGTGTGGCACGAGGCCACGCTGACCTTCGAACACCATGTTGCCCCAGCCGCAGCCGCCACCCCCGGCCTGGTCCGCTTGTGCAGCCAGACTCGCCGCACTCAGCAGTCCTACGATCAACCCCTTGCTCAGCAGTCGCTTATCCATATTCTGCGCTCCGCATGGATTTATAGAGAAACCGCCTAAGGAGCTTTGGTGACGGATGGGGAACTGTCAAACCAGCGCCGGCAGGCCTTGCCGGCACCTGGGAATGCGGATGTAATTCGCCGCACTCCGGCTCGAATGCCCAAGGACACCGCCCCAGTGCGCGTCGCATCCATGCCTGTCCCCTATCTCCGTGTCGCCCTCGCCCTTCTGCTGCTCGGCGAGGCTGGCTGTCGGCCGGAAATACCACAAGCGCTCGACCAGCAGCTCTACATCTGGCAACGCCAATGGCGGCCCGCCCACGCAGATGCGCTGGCTGCCAGCCGCGCCGACTTTTCTACCCTTCGGGTGCTCGCCGCCCAGGCCCATCCCGGCGCAGGCTGGTCTCGTATCAGGGTGAATGCAGGGATGCTCAAAGCCGATGGCCGTCCGCTGGTGGCCGTCGTGCGGCTGGATGGCCAACTGCCGGAGCTGGACCTACAGCGCACCCGCGACGATATCCTCGCGCTGATGAACGACTGGCGCGCGCTGGGCCTCGCCGTGCAGGGGCTGGAGATCGACCACGATTGCGCCAGTGCACGCCTGCCAGCCTATCGCGCCTTCCTCGGTGAACTGCGCCAAGCGCTGCCAACGGAGCTGAAACTCAGTATTACCGCCCTGCCCGCCTGGCTCGACAGCCCCGCCCTCGTCGATTTGCTGCGCGAGGTGGACAGCAGCGTGCTGCAGGTCCATGCAGTCAACGCCCCGGCGAACGGACTGTTCGACCCTGCCCGCGCCCTGACCTGGACCCGGCGCTGGAGCCAGATCAGCGACCGCCCCTTCCAACTCGCCTTGCCCGCCTATGGCATCGCCCTGGTGAACGGCGTGGTGGAAAGTGAAAGCCCGCTGGCGCTTGCCGGACCGCGCCGTGAACTACAGGCAGACCCGCGGCAACTGGCCGAATTGCTCACCGAACTACGGCAGACGCCTCCCGCGCACCTGGCCGGCGTCATCTGGTTCCGCCTGCCGCTGGCCGGCGACCGTCGTGCCTGGCCGCTCGACACCCTCAAGGCTGTAGCGCGCGGCGACGAGCTATACGCGGATATCCGGCCACAGGTCAGTCAGCATGGGCCGCTCCACGAACTGGTCCTGAGCAATCAAGGCAACCTTGCCGCCGCGTTGCCGGAACGCATCGAGCTGCCGGCGCAAGCCTGCGATGCTGCCGATGCCCTGGCCGGCTATCGCCTGGAACGTACGGCCAGTGCCCTGGTATTCACCCGCCACACCGAAGGCCAGCTCTCCGCCGGCCAGCAACGTGCCCTGGGTTGGGCACGCTGCCAGCAAGTCGATCAAGGAGGATCCCATGTCTACCCCTGAACGCAGCCGGCGACTGGCGCTGGCCATTGCACTCTGCCTGCCGGTATTGAGTGCCCAGGCCTGCGGGCCGGATTTTCCCCTGAGCCTGCTGGGCGACCGTGCGCAGACCCTGGCCGAACTGCCTGAGGGCAACTTCGCGTTCGAAGCGGCGCGTCTGGGCAAACCGGTGCCCGGCCTCGGCCAGTCCGGCGATGCCACCCTGGCGGGCTACTGGGACGACGGTGGAGAGCGATACCTCCAGCAGCGCGACGAGATCGAACAGAAGGAACTGGGAGACACCCTCTACCAGCAGATAAAACGCCTGCGTACGTTGACTGACTCCCGCCAGGTCGAAGACCAGGGCCAGGAGCTGCCCGCAGAGCTGCGCCTCTACAGTGCCGGCGCGGTGGCCTTCGCCCAGCAGGACTACCTGCTGGCCAGCGACTACTTTCGCCGCGTGCTGGAACTTCCGGCGGACCAACGCCGCTTGCGCGGTACCTGGGCCGCCTACTCCCTGGGGCGAGCCCAGGCCAATCTGAGCCGCCCCGAAGGCGTACCCGTCGAAGCAACCCAGCGCAGTGAGGAAGATCAGCGCCTGTTCATGCAGGATGCAGCCCAGTCCGCGCGGGAAGCGTTCCAGCAGACTCGCCAGCTCGCCATCCAAGGCTATGCCGACCCGCTGGAACTGGGCATCGCCAGCCTCGGCGAGGAAGCCCGCCTGGACTACCTGGCCGGTGACTGGGCCAGCGCCATCCGTCTCTATGCCAGCCAGACGGCCCATCGATCCAGTACCGGCTACAGCTCCCTGCGCCAACTCGCTGGCGAACTGGCGCGCATGCCCAACGAGGAGCTGGCGCCACTGCTGGCCCTACCCGAAGTGCAGCACCTGCTCACCGCTCGCCTGCTCAGCCGCATCGACGGTGAGCAGAGCGGTGATGAACGCATCAGTACGCTACTGATCGAGAACGCTGGTGCCGACCTGGCCAATGCCGATCGCCTGGCCGCCCTGAGCTACCAGTTCGGGCGCTACTCTGAGGCCGAGCACTTCGTCGCCAAGGCCGGCGACAGTGGGCTTGCCTGGTGGCTGCGGGCCAAGCTGGCCTTGCGCGATGGCGACGCGACCCGCGCCACCGAGGCCTATGCCAAGGCCGCGCGGGCCTTCCCGAAGGAAGAAGACTGGGGCTACCGGCGCACCGCAGATTGGGATTGGGAGGACGTGAAGCCGCGCTGCCGAGTGGACGGCGAGAACGCCATCCTTTCGCTCCAGCGCGGCGACTATCTGGACGCCTTCGACCTGCTCTGGCACAGCGGCGATATCTACTGGTGGGACAGCGCCACCATCGCCGAGCGCGTGCTGACCCTGGAAGAGCTCAAAGGCTATGTCGACGCCAAGGTGCCAGAGCCCAAGCCGCAGACTGCGGAAGAGCGCGAGAACTACCAGCCACGCCCGGTCGCGGCCCAACTGCGCAACCTTCTGGCCCGGCGTCTGCTGCGCGAAGGCCATTACAACGAGGCATTGCCCTACTTCGATGATGTTGAACTGCGCGAAACCGCCCGTCGCTATGGCCAGGCCCGCGAGGAGGCGGATAACCGCTGGACCGCTACCGGGCGCGCCGAAGCCCTCTATAAAGCCGCGCTGATCGCCCGCGAGCAGGGCATGGAACTGCTGGGTTACGAGATGTCGCCAGACTTTCACAGCCTAGGCGGCTCCTTCGCCCTGCTCCAGGTGGGGCAACAGCAAGCGGGCGACCTGCTGAGTGCAGACGAAGCCAAGCGACAGAACGACAACCTCGCCCAGCCCAACACCCGCTATCACTATCGCTGGGTCGCCGCGCATCTGGCCGGGCGGGCCGCCGACCAGTTGCCGCAAAATAGCCAGGCCTTCGCCGCGGTGCTGTGCAAGGCAACCGGCTTCCTGCTCAGCAGCAATCTGGAAGACGCGCGCGGCTACTACCGGCGTTATGTGCAGCACGGCCCGTATGTGCCCTGGGCAGCCAATTTCGGACGGAACTGCGAGGAGCCTGACTTCGACGCCGCGGGCAAGCGTGTCTGGGAGGAGCGCGGGAAGCAACTGCGCAACAGCTTGCGCCCCTACAAGTACCTGCTCGCCGGGGCTGGAGCGCTGATCCTGGCCCTGTCGTTTTTCTGGTTCAGGCGTCGCCGCGGCGAATGAACAGTCTCGTTGGCCTTGGCTATAGTGGATGAAATCTCTCAGGAGCATGACCATGAGTGAAATCGCCAGCGACCGTCGGCGCTTCCACCGCATCAACTTCGACGCCGCCACTACAATCAACCAGGGCGACAAGCGCTGGTCGGCGGTGCTGCACGACATTTCTCTCAAGGGCTTGCTGGTGATCCGCCCGGCTGACTGGGATGGCGATCCGGCAAGGCCGTTCGACGTGCGCGTCGATCTGGGCGCAGACGCCAAGGTCGAGATGGAAGTGGAACTGACTCGCGCCCAGGGCGACCAACTTGGATTCGTCTGCCGCCATATCGACCTCGACTCCATCAGCCACCTGCGTCGCCTGGTGGAACTCAACCTGGGTAGCGAAGAACTGCTGGAACGTGAACTGACGGCACTGGGCGAGGAGTAGCCCGCCGGGCTGAAGCTCCCTATAGGGGCGAATTCGTTCGCCAAGCAGATCGCAGTTCTGCCAAAGGTCCCTCACCCCCAGCCCTCTCCCAAAGGGAGAGGGCACTCTCCGTGCAAGTAATGACCTTCTCGCTTTTCCTGTAGGGGCGAATTCATTCGCCTAGCAGGTCGCAATTCTGCCAAAAAGTCCCCACCCCAGCCCTCTCCCAAAGGGAGAGGGGGCTGTCCGTGCAATCAATTGGCTTTTCGCTCTTCGTGTGGGAGCGAATTCATTCGCGAAAACTACTCGAACAGCGCATCCAACGCCTGCTCCAGGCGCGTCACCGCGACCACGGTGAGGCCCGGCGGATCTTCCTTGGGGGCGTTGCCCTTGGGCACGATCGCCCGCTTGAAACCATGCTTGGCGGCTTCCTTCAGGCGCTCCTGGCCGCTGGGCACCGGACGTACCTCACCGGACAACCCCACTTCACCGAACACCAGCACATCATGGGCCAGGGGGCGGTTGCGCAGACTGGAGATGATGGCGGCGATCAGCGCAAGGTCGGAAGCGGTCTCAAGTACCTTCACACCGCCAACCACGTTGAGGAACACATCCTGATCGTAGGTCGGGATGCCGCCGTGCCGGTGCAATACCGCCAGCAACATGGCCAGGCGGTTCTGGTCCAGCCCCAGGGTTACCCGTCGCGGGTTGGCCAGGTGGCTGGTGTCGACCAGCGCCTGAACCTCCACCAGCATGGGCCGCGAGCCTTCCCAGGTCGCCATTACCACGCTGCCGGGCACGGACTCCTGAGCGCGTGTGAGGAAGATCGCCGAGGGGTTGGAAACCTCCTTCAGGCCTTTGTCCGTCATGCCGAACACGCCCAGCTCGTTGACCGCACCGAAACGATTCTTCACCGCCCGCAACAGGCGCAGTCGGCCGTCGGACTCGCCCTCGAAATAGAGCACGGTGTCCACCATGTGCTCCAGCACGCGCGGGCCAGCCAGGGCGCCTTCCTTGGTCACATGGCCGACCAGGAAGATCGCCGTGCCACTCTGCTTGGCGAAACGCACCAGCAGTGCCGCACTCTCGCGGACCTGGGCCACGCCGCCTGGGGCGGACTGCAATTGCTCGGTGAAGATAGTCTGGATGGAATCGATCACCATCACCTTGGGCTGCTCGACCCGCGCGGTGGCGATGATGCTTTCGATGCAGGTCTCGGTCATGACCTTCAGCTTGTCTTCCGGCAAGCCCAGGCGGCGGGCACGCATGGCGACCTGTTGCTGGGACTCCTCACCGGTGACATAGAGCGCGGGCAGACGCGTGGCGATGTTGCAGAGGGTTTGCAGGAGGATGGTGGATTTGCCGATGCCCGGATCGCCGCCGATCAGAACCACCGACCCGTCCACCAAGCCACCACCGAGCACCCGATCAAGCTCGGTGGAAGCGGTGGAAAAACGCGGCATTTCTTCAACGCTGACCTCGGCCAGGGTCTTGATCTGCGCCTGCTGGCCGGCCCAGCCGCCGCGCCCCCCGGAGGTAGCGGCGGCGCCCTCCAGCACGGTTTCCACCAGGGTGTTCCAGGCCCCGCAGTCAGCACACTGGCCGGCCCATTTGGGGAAGGTAGCGCCGCACTCGGTGCAGCCGTACATGCGCTTGGCCTTGGCCATCAGCGAACTCCGTCAGAAAAACGAAAGCCCGCATGATAGCGGATCAGCCTCGGCAACCGCCGCCGCAGTTGCAGCATTGGCCGCTAGCGCGCCGACGCTGGCGCTCGAGATCCTGGCTCAGGCCGTCCAGGCGCATGTGCAGGGCGCTAAGGCTGGAGCCGTCCAGCGGCTCGCTGCCTTCCTCGACGCGAGCGATGCGACGTTGCAGCAGATCGTACTGTTGTTGCAGGCGGTCGAGACGCTCGATGGCTTCCTGGCGCTCAGGGGAGAGAGACGACGCGGACGAAAAATCCGCGCCGGACGAGAGGTTAGTAGCAGGCATGGGACTGGCTCCGGATAGAGGGTGAGCCAGCCTATCCGGCCTCCTTCCTGGCGCTGTTGACCCCGATCAAATCAAAGTGTCAGCCCTTGGCACTCTTGAGCATCCGGGCGATTTCGTCCTTCAGGGCAACCCTCTGCACCTTCAAACCGTGCAGGATGTTGTCATCGAGGGCCTTGTTGCCGTCCTCGACTTCGTAGATTTGCGAATCCAGATCCTGGTACTCCCCCGCCAACCGGGCAAAGTGCGCATCGCTCTGCAGCAGTGCGCGCATGGTGTCCTTGAACTCTGGGAATTCACGGTTGAGCGGGTGGTGTTCTAGTGGCATGGCAGCGACCCTCCTCTTGCAGCCTCACTCTCAGGCTAGACCAGGGACCACAGGCGGAAAGCGCCGCCTGACGGAAACCTCACCCGGACTTGGCACTGCCACCTCCGGCCCCTAGCATGAGCACCGGCACAAGGAGGTGGCCGTCGCTGGCAGCCTCGACCTGCTGAATTACACTTCAGCGTTGAATCCAGAACCTCAGGGAGTGAAACATGAGCTTGCTCAACGAATTCAAAGCCTTCGCCGTCAAAGGCAACGTGGTCGACATGGCCGTTGGCATCATCATTGGCGCTGCCTTCGGCAAGATCGTCTCGTCCTTCGTGGGCGACGTGATCATGCCGCCCATTGGCCTGCTGATCGGCGGGGTCGACTTTTCCGACCTGGCCATCATCCTCAAGGCCGCCGAGGGGGAAATCCCGGCTGTAGTGTTGAGTTATGGCAAGTTCATCCAGACAATCCTCGACTTCGTGATCGTCGCCTTCGCCATCTTCATGGGGGTGAAAGTGATCAACAAACTCAAACGCGAAGAAGCCGCTGCTCCCGAGCTGCCACCGGCGCCCTCCCCCGAGGAAACCCTGCTGACCGAGATACGTGACCTGCTGAAAGCCCAGGGGGACAAGCAGCCCTGAGTTGCCCGAGGCGTCCTGTGTGGAAGCGAATTCATTCGCGAATCCAACTGACCTCAGCAAAAGAAAAGGGCCGCATCGCGGCCCTTCTTCATTTCGCGACTGAAGTCGCTCCCATAAGTGATCAGGTTGCTGTTGTCAGCGGCTTGAGCAGCAGGCGATTGACCCGCCGCTCCTTCACTTCGATCACCTGCAACTGCCAGCCTGCGACTTCCAGGGAGTCACCGATGACCGGCAGGCGATCCAGCAGACTCATGGCCAGGCCTGCGAGGGTCTGGTAGTCCTCTCCGGGCTTGGCGGCAAAGCCGACGCGCTCCCCCAGCAGGCTGAGGTTCACCGCACCACTGACCTTCCAGCCCTCATCGCACGGTTCGATATCCAGGCCATCCACCTCACTGGCGTCAGGCAGCTCACCGGCGATGGACTCGAGTATGTCGGTCATGGTCAGCAGCCCCTCGAAGCCGCCGAATTCGTTGACGACGAACGCCACGTGGGTAGAGGCCTTGCGCATTTCTTCCAGGGCGCCCAGTACGGAAGCGCTCTCCGGCAGGTTCGGCGGAATCCGCAGCATCTGCTCGAACTCCGGCTCCTGCCCCTGCAGCAACTCGCGCAGCAGTTCCTTCTTGTGCACATAGCCCAGGGGCTCATCCACATCGCCGCCCCGGATCACCAACAAGCGCGAGTGCGGCGAACGCAGCAGGGCGTCACGGATGCTTTCGCGCGGGTCGTCGAGATCGATGCGCTCCACCTCGCTGCGATTGGTCATCAGCGTACGGACCTGGCGCTCCGCCAATCCCAGTACGCCGCTGATCATGATCCGCTCACGACGGTCGAAGGGCACCTTGCCAGCGTCGCCGCCATCCAACAGGTCGGCGATTTCCTCGCCTACTTCATCGGCCTCCACGCCACGGCCACCCAGCAGGCGGAGCACGGCGTGGGCAGTTCGCTCACGCACGCTGCGGTCGCCCTGGAGCTGGCGCTTGCGGCGCCAGCGCACCAGTTGGTTGGCAGCCTCGATCAGCAGCGAGAAGCCGATGGCGGCATACAGGTAGCCTTTCGGGATATGGAAGCCCAAGCCTTCGGCGGTCAGGCTGAAACCGATCATCATCAGGAAGCCCAGACACAGCATGATCACCGTTGGGTGGGCGTTGACGAAGGCAGTCAGCGGCTTGCTGGCGATGATCATCAGGCCGATGGACACCACCACCGCGATCATCATCACTTCCAGGTGTTCGACCATGCCCACGGCGGTAATCACCGCGTCCAGGGAGAACACCGCATCCAGCACCACGATCTGCGCCACTACCGGCCAGAACAAGGCGTAGGCACGGCTGCCACCCTGGCTGTGAACGCGGCCTTCCAGGCGCTCGTGCAATTCCATGGTGGCCTTGAACAACAGGAACACACCACCGAACAGCATGATCAGATCACGGCCGGAGAAGCTCTTATCGAACACCTCGAACAGCGGCGTGGTGAGGGTGACCAGCCAGGAAATACTGGCCAGCAAACCCAGGCGCATCAGCAGGGCCAGGGACAGGCCGATCAATCGCGCACGGTCGCGCTGATGGGGGGGCAGCTTGTCGGCCAGGATGGCGATGAACACCAGGTTGTCGATACCGAGGACGATCTCCAGGACGATCAGAGTCAGCAGGCCCAGCCAGGCCGTAGGGTCAACTATCCATTCCATAGGGATCAGGCTCTCGAACCAGGTTTACGGGCAGGCGCAAACGGCGCCTGCGGGCGCTGCATCGACATGCACGAAGAGTGGGCAGCGGGACGCTGCAATTCGAAATGGCGTGCGTAGACGCCGGCGGGAAGGGGGGCGGCCGCACCCGGGGTTGCAGGGGGCGGCTTACAACTATCGCTGTCCATTGGTTTCCAGTTCGGATAAACGAACCGCAAATGCTAGGTCAGAAATCATCCAGCGCTAAGTAGGGAATTTTTACCATTCATGTACGAAATCTCTCAGCGCCTGCGAAACAGTGGCCTTGGCTCTATCACCGAACGGCCATAAAGCACACTCACACCCGCCAATCCCTTCAGCGCATCCTCGGCGGATTTATCCTCGCGAACGGCAAAGGCGTCGAAGCCGCACTGACGCATATGGCTGAGTTGGTCACGCAGCACATCACCGACCGCACGCAGCTCACCGCGCCAGCCCAGGCGGGTACGCAGCAGGTAGGCCTGGCTGTAGCCGCGGCCGTCACGGAAGCTGGGAAAGTCGACGGCGATCAGGGGCACTCCTTCCAAGAGCGGTGCCAGCGGCTCGACTTCATCGTCCGGTTGCAGCAACAATCCGTCGCGGCCGTCGCGCTCACGCCAGAGCGCCAGCGGCAGGATCAGTTGCCCATCCGGCAAGGTTTCGCCCGCCTCGCGCGCCAGGGTCCAGGTGTCTTCCACCAGGCGAGCCTCACCATCCACAAGTTTGATCAGGTTGTTCATGCCGGTACCCCCACTTTGGCGTAGACCCGTTCCTTGAAGGGATCCAGGCCGATGCGCCGCACCGTATCGACGAAGCGTTCCTCCGGCTCGCGATAGTCGCGGAAGGTTTCCACCACCTTTTCGATCACGTCCGGCACCTCGTCAGCGCTGAAGGAAGGTCCGATCACCTTGCCCAGTTCGCTGTCCATGCCCTGGGCGCCCCCGAGGGTGATCTGGTACCACTCGCTGCCGCCCTTATCCACACCGAGGATGCCGATGTTGCCGATGTGGTGATGACCGCAGGCGTTCATGCAGCCGGAGATGTTCAGGCTGAGCTCACCCAGATCCTGAAGTGCCGCTGGATCAACGAAGCGCGCCTGGATGGCCTGGGCGATGGGGATGGACTTGGCGTTGGCCAGGGAACAGTAGTCGCCGCCCGGGCAGGCAATGATGTCGGTGAGCAGGCCGATGTTGGCGGTCGCCAGGCCACAGTCGCGGGCCTTCAGCCAAAGTGCGTGCAGGTCGGCCTTGCGCACGTCGGGCAGCACCAGGTTCTGTTCGTGGGCGATGCGGATTTCACCGAAACCGAAGCACTCGGCCCAGTCGGCTACTGCCTCCATCTGGACGTCGGTGACATCTCCGGGCGGGGCATCCGGTCCCGGCTTGGTGGACAGCACGACGGCGGCGTAGCCCGGAACCTTGTGCGGTTGCAGGTTGCGCGCACACCAGCGGGCGAATTCCGGGTCCCGCGCCAGTTGGCTGCCGAAGTCCAGGTCGGCCTCATCCAGGCGGGCATAGGACGGTGCATCGAAGCTGCTGGCAACGCGCTGGTACTCAGCCTCGGTCAACTCGGCCGGGCCCTCCTTCAGGTGCTGCCACTCGGCTTCCACCTCGCGGGCAAAGGCTTCGATACCCAGCGCCTTGACCAGGATCTTGATCCGCGCCTTGTACTTGTTGTCGCGCCGGCCGTGGCGGTTGTAGACGCGCAGGATGGCTTCGACATAGGACAGCAAGTGTCGCCAGTGCAGGCCGTCACGAATCTGCTGACCGAGGATCGGTGTGCGGCCGAGGCCGCCGCCCACCAATACCCGCAGGCGCATTTCGCCCGCATCGTCGCGGTACAGGTAAAGGCCGATGTCGTGCATCTGCACGGCGGCTCGATCCTGCTCGGCTGCGCAGAGCGCGATCTTGAACTTGCGCGGCAGGAAGAGGAATTCCGGATTGATGGTGGACCACTGGCGGAGAATTTCCGCCAGTGGTCGCGGGTCCAGCAACTCGTCGGCGGCCACCCCGGCGAAGGCTTCGGTGGTGATGTTGCGCACGCAGTTGCCGGATGTCTGGATCGCGTGCATCTCCACCTCGGCCAGTTGCTGGAGGATGTCCGGCACCTCGGCCAACTCGATCCAGTTGAACTGGATGTTCTGCCGGGTGGTGAAGTGGCCATAGCCGCGATCATGTTCGCGGGCGATTCGCGCCAGGCAACGCATCTGGCTGGACGACAGCGTTCCGTAGGGGATGGCGACCCGCAGCATGTAGGCGTGCTTTTGCATGTAGAGGCCGTTCTGCAGACGCAGCGGCAGGAACTCTTCCTCGGAAAGCTCGCCGCTGATACGCCGCGCCACCTGGTCGCGGAATTGCGCCACACGCTCCTGCACCAGGGCGCGGTCGTAGTCGTCGTAGTGGTACATGCAAGCGGGCTCCAGCAAGGCGGGCGGGGGCCTTCACTATGGGCGCGCGAGCCCGGCGTAAAC
The DNA here is from genome assembly GCF_036328175.1 of Pseudomonas sp. JS3066. Taxonomy (NCBI): domain Bacteria; kingdom Pseudomonadati; phylum Pseudomonadota; class Gammaproteobacteria; order Pseudomonadales; family Pseudomonadaceae; genus Pseudomonas; species Pseudomonas sp. JS3066. The sequence goes on along the minus strand of NZ_CP143312.1, from coordinate 404,545 downwards.
AGCTTCAGGTCCGTCTCAAAAAACCATATCAGATTGACTTGCAGGAGCGAGCTTGCTCGCGAATGCCGGCGGTTCGCGAGCAAGCTCGCTCCTACAAGGCGCCAGCCGATCTGAGCACTAAAAAGTGCGTTTATCTGAGTCTGTTTCCCCAGCGACGGGGTTTCCAGAATGGCGGCCGCTCAGTCTTCTCAACCGAAAGGCCCGCACATGAACACCGCAATCCCGGAACCGACCTACGACTACAAGGTGGTTCGCCAGTTCGCCCTGATGACGCTCGTCTGGGGCATCGTCGGCATGGGCATGGGCGTGTTCATCGCCGCCCAGCTCGTCTGGCCGGCGCTGAACCTCGACCTGCCCTGGACCAGCTTCGGCCGCCTGCGCCCGCTGCACACCAACCTGGTGATTTTCGCCTTCGGCGGTAGTGCCCTGTTCGCTACCAGCTACTACACGGTGCAGCGCACCTGCCAGGCACGATTGTTCGGTGGTGGGCTTGCTGCCTTCACCTTCTGGGGCTGGCAGGCACTGGTGGTGATCCTCCTGGTCACCCTGCCCCAGGGCCTGACCACTACCAAGGAATACGCCGAGGTGGAGTTCACCGGCGCGGTATGGATGGGCATCGTCTGGATCGCTTACGCGGTGGTGTTCTTCGGTACGGTGATGAAGCGCAAGACCAGGCACATCTATGTGGGCAACTGGTTCTTTGGCGCCTTCATCGTGGTCACCGCGATGCTGCACATCGTCAACCACATGGCCATTCCGGTGAGCTGGTTCAAGTCGTACTCGGTCTATTCCGGCGCTACCGACGCCATGGTGCAGTGGTGGTACGGGCACAACGCCGTGGGCTTTTTCCTGACTACCGGCTTCCTCGGAATGATGTACTACTTCATTCCCAAGCAGGCCGGGCGCCCGGTGTACTCCTACCGCCTGTCCATCGTGCACTTCTGGGCACTGATCACCCTGTACATCTGGGCCGGCCCGCACCACCTGCACTACACCGCCCTGCCGGACTGGGCCCAGTCCCTCGGCATGGTGATGTCGATCATCCTGCTGGCGCCGAGCTGGGGCGGCATGATCAACGGCATGATGACCCTCTCCGGGGCCTGGCATAAGTTGCGCGAGGACCCGATCCTGCGCTTCCTCGTGGTGTCGCTGGCCTTCTATGGCATGAGCACTTTCGAAGGCCCGATGATGGCCATCAAGACCGTAAACGCGCTGTCCCACTACACCGACTGGACCATCGGCCACGTACACGCCGGAGCGCTGGGCTGGGTGGCGATGATCACCATCGGCTCGCTCTACCACCTGATCCCGCGCCTCTACGGCCGCGCGCAGATGCACAGCACCGGCCTGATCAACGCCCACTTCTGGCTGGCCACCATCGGCACCGTTCTGTACATCGCCTCCATGTGGGTCAACGGCATCACCCAGGGCCTCATGTGGCGCGCGGTGAACGAGGATGGCACCCTCACCTATTCCTTCGTCGAAGCGCTGGAAGCCAGCCACCCCGGATTCGTGGTGCGCATGGTGGGTGGCATCTTCTTCGTCACCGGCATGCTGCTGATGGCCTGGAACACCTGGCGCACGATCCGCGTCGGTGATACGCGCGCCACCGACGCGGTCCCGCAGGCGGTGGCCCATGGATAGCGAAAGCGCATACGCCCTGCTTAGCCTGGCTGCCCTGACCTTCTTCTACCTCGCCATCCAGGCCAGCCTGGGTGGCAGGAGCCAACGCCAACTGGACGAAGCCACCATGCTGCCCTTTGCCGACGACGAGCCCGTAGCCAGGCGAATGGAACGCGCCACCGCCCGCAGCAGCACGGGGTGCAGCTGTCCGGGTCGGTGTGATGGGGGGTGCGAGCGGCGAATAGAACTGGATGCCTGAGGTGAAGAACACCTGTAGGGGCAAATTCATTCGCATCTACAGGCCGGAGGTCTGCCCTGCGAAGCCGGTGAGGGGCAGCGGAGCTGCCCTTGGCGATTGAAATCGCCCCTCCAAGCTATTCATCCGCCACACACTACCTACCAGTAGTTCTCCACCGCCACCTGCCCCGGCCGGCGGGTCAGGCTCAGGTTCATGTCGCGCTTTTTCAGCACCGCGCGGGTGTCGTCGATCATCTGCGGGTTACCGCAGAGCATCACGCGGGAGTGCTCCGGGGTGAGTTCCAGGCCGGCGGCGCGTTCCAGCTCGCCGTTCTCGATCAACGTAGTGATACGCCCATGCAGCGCGCCGGGCACTTCCTCGCGGGTCACCACAGGGATGTACAGCAGCTTGTCGGCCACGCCTTCCAGGTAATCGCGGTTCTTCAGGTCGTCAATCAGCGGCTGATAAGCCAGCTCCGCAGCCTGGCGCACGCTGTAGACGAGGATGATCCGTTCGAAACGCTGCCAGACCTCCAGGTCCTGGAGGATCGACAGGAACGGCGCCAGCCCAGTGCCGGTAGCCAGCAGCCAGAGGTCGCGACCATCGACGAAACGGTCGAGGGTGAGGAAGCCGAAGGACGTCTTGTCCACCATCAGGGTGTCGCCTACCGCGAGGCGCGACAGCTCGCTGGTGAATTCGCCCCCCGGTACGACGATGGAGAAGAACTCCAGGTGCTCGTCATGGGGCGCCGAAACCATGGAATAGGCGCGCCAGACGGTGCTGCCGTCGGCCTTGGTCACGCCCAGGCGGGCAAACTGCCCGGCTCTGAAGCGATACCCCGCGTCACGGGTCGTGCGCAGGGTGAACAGGCTGGGCGTCAGGGTCTCGACATCCAGCAGGGTCTGACGGGTGAACTTCTCTTCGCTGGCGGTCATACTCCGCTCCCACTCTTTCCGATTCGTTCAAAGGCCGCTTCAGTGTCTCGCAAAGCGGCCTTCAGAAACACCGCCGGTTCTTATGCCTATATTTGCTACGCCCTTTGCCCAGCTCGATCTCGTTCGCCAGCCCGAACAGCAGGACGACCCGCTGCAGGCCTTCGATGCCGCCGATGAGTACCTGCTCAACCACCTGCACGAACAGGGCATCGCCAGCGATACGCGCATCCTGGTACTGAATGACAGCTTCGGCGCGCTGGCCGCCAGCCTGGCCACCCACGCGCACGTCACCAGCAGCGGCGACTCCCACCTCGGCCACATCGCCCTGCAACGCAATCTGGCACGCAACGAACTGGATGCCGGGCGCGTGCGCTTCGTGGCCGCCAGTGAACTGGCCGAAGGCCCGTTCGACCGGGTACTGGTGCGCGTTCCCAAAACCCTGGCACTGCTGGAGGAACAACTGATCCGCCTGCATGGCCAACTCGCCCCCGGCGCCACGGTGGTAGCCGCGGGTATGGTCAAGCACCTGCCCCACGCCGCTGGCGACCTGCTGGAGAAATACATCGGCCCGATGCAGCCATCTCTGGCGGTGAAGAAGGCACGCCTGCTGATCGCCACGGCCGAACAGAAGCCGGCACCTGCTTCGCCCTACCCCACCCGCTACCAACTGGACCAGCCACGCCTGACGCTGATCAACCACGCCAACGTGTTCTGCCGCGAAGGCCTGGACATTGGCACCCGTGCCTTTCTTCCGCACCTGCCGCGCAGCCTGGCGGATATCCGTGCGGCAGACCTGGGCTGTGGCAATGGCGTTCTCGGCATCGTTTATGCGCTGGCCAACCCGCAGGCGCAGATGACCCTGGTGGACGAGTCCTACATGGCCGTGCAGTCGGCGAAGGAGAATTGGCGCGCGGCCCTGGGCGAACGCCCTGCGGATATCCGTGCAGGCGACGGTCTGGCAGAGCAGCCGGGGGACTCGCTGGACCTGGTGCTGTGCAATCCGCCGTTCCACCAGCAGCAGGTTGTAGGCGATTTCCTCGCCTGGCGCATGTTCGTGCAAGCGCGCAATGCACTGGTGAAAGGTGGCGAGCTATGGATCGTGGGCAACCGCCACCTGGGCTACCACGCCAAGCTCAAGCGTCTGTTCCGGGGCGTGGAGCAGGTGGCGGCGACACCGAAGTTCGTGGTGTTGAAGGCGAGCAAATAGCTGCACCAGGCCACTGAAACCCTGTAGGGGCGAATTCATTCGCCCCTACAAGTAATGAGAGAGCACGCCTAGTGCGTACTCAACCCCGCCGCCGTCATGAACATCCGCAGCACGTAGGCCACAGCGCCAAGCGCCAACACGCTGAGGGCCCAGATACCCACCAGCCAGCCGAGGCGCTGCCAAAGCGGTTTCTTCTCTGACTTATCCACAGGCCGCTCCTAGTGGTAGCCGTCTTCCTGGGTCACCTTGCCGCGGAACACGTAGTAGCTCCAGGCGGTGTACATCAGGATGAAGGGGATGATGAACAGCGCGCCCACCAACATGAACCCCTGGCTCTGCGGCGGTGCCGCTGCTTCCCAGATGGAAATGGACGGTGGGATTACGTTGGGCCAGAGGCTGATGCCCAGGCCGCTGTAGCCGAGGAAGATCAGCACCAGCGTCAGCACGAAGGGCGAGTGGTGGGCGTTGTTCGCCACGGCGCGCAGCAACGCCCAGGTGCACACCAGCACCAGGATCGGTACCGGCATGAACCAGAACAGGTTGGGCAGACTGAACCAGCGGGTAGCGATTTCCTCGTGGGCCAGCGGCGTCCAGATGCTGACGAGGCCGGTAATCGCCAGCATCACCAGCACCAGCGGTCGCGCCAGGTCGTGCATCTGCTGCTGCAAGCGGCCTTCGGTCTTCATGATCAGCCAGGTGCAGCCGAGCAACGCGTAAGCGGCGATCAGACCCAGGCCGCAGAACATCGGGAAAGGCGCCAGCCAGTCCAGCGAGCCACCGGCAAAGGTGCGGTTCACCACCGGGATGCCCTCGATGAACGCGCCCAGCGCAACACCCTGGAAGAACGTGGCGGCGATGGAACCGCCGATGAACGCCTTGTCCCACAGGTGGCGCTTGGCCGGCTTGGCCTTGAAGCGGAACTCGAAGGCCACGCCACGGAAGATCAACCCCAGCAGCATCAGGATCAGCGGCAGGTAGAGCGCCGAAAGCACCACCGAGTACGCCAGCGGGAAAGCGCCGAACAGGCCGGCGCCCCCCAGGATCAGCCACGTCTCGTTGCCGTCCCAGACCGGCGCGACGGTGTTCATCATCACGTCGCGCTCGCCGTCATCCTTGACGAAGGGGAAGAGGATGCCGATTCCGAGATCGAAACCATCCATCACCACGTACATCATCACGCCGAAGATGATGATGATCGCCCAGATCAGTGAAAGATCGACGCCCATGGTTCAGCTCCTTACCTCGGTAACATTGTCGTCATCGTCCATACCCTCTTCGGTCGCCGAGAGCGGGCGTGCAGGCGTGCGGTGCTGGCCGGGGCCGCCGATACCCTGTTCCTTGCCCTCGTGGGTGACCGGGCCCTTGCGCACCAGGCGCATCATGTAGCCCAGGCCCGCGCCGAAGAGCACGAAGTACACCACCACGAAGCTCACCAGGGTCAGGCTCATCTGCGTCACGCTGTGGTTGGACACCGCATCGGCCGTGCGCATCAAGCCATAGACCACCCAGGGCTGGCGGCCCATCTCGGTGGTGAACCAGCCGGCGAGGATCGCGATCAACCCGGACGGGCCCATCCACAAGCACAGGTAGAGGAACGGCCGGGACTGGAACAGCCCGCCGCGCCAGCGCAGCCACAGACTCCAGATGCCGGTGAGGATCATCAGCATGCCCAGGCCCGCCATGATGCGGAATGACCAGAACACCACAGTGGAGTTGGGCCGGTCTTCCTTGGGGAACTCCTTCAGCGCCGGTACCTGCTTGTCCAGGCTGTGGGTCAGGATCAGGCTGCCGAGATAGGGAACCTCGACCTTGAAGCGGGTTTCCTCACGCTCCATGTCCGGCCAGCCGAAGAGGATCAGCGGGGTGGCTTCGCCACTGCTGTTGTCCCAGTGGCCTTCCATCGCGGCGATCTTCGCCGGCTGGTGCTTGAGGGTATTGAGGCCGTGCAGGTCACCGATGAACGCCTGTACCGGGGCCACGATCAGCGCCATCCACATGGCCATGGAGAGCATCTTGCGGATCGCCGGGTTGTCGCGGCCGCGCAGCAGGTGCCAGGCCGCCGAGGCGCCGACGAAGAAGGCGGTGGCGAGGAAGGCGGCGGTGGCCATGTGCAGCAGGCGATAGGGGAAGGACGGGTTGAAGATCACCGCCAGCCAGTCCACCGGTACCACGCGGCCGTCGATGATCTCGAAGCCCTGCGGGGTCTGCATCCAGCTGTTGGAGGCGAGGATCCAGAAGGTGGAAATGATGGTGCCGATGGCCACCATCACCGTGGAGAAGAAGTGCAGGCTCGGACCCACGCGATTCCATCCGAACAGCATGACGCCGAGGAAGCCGGCCTCGAGGAAGAACGCGGTGAGCACCTCATAGGTCAGCAGCGGCCCGGTGACCGCGCCGGCGAAGTCGGAGAAGGCGCTCCAGTTGGTACCGAACTGGTAGGCCATGACCAGGCCCGAGACCACGCCCATGCCGAAGTTCACGGCGAATATCTTCGACCAGAAGTGATAGAGGTCGCGGTAGACCTCCTCGCGGGTCTTCAGCCACAACCCTTCCAGGACGGCGAGGTAGCTCGCCAGGCCGATGGTGATGGCCGGGAAGATGATGTGGAAGGACACGGTGAAGGCGAACTGCATTCGGGCGAGATCGAGAGCCTCCAATCCGAACATGGCGAATCCTCTAATCAGATTGATACGGGTACAGGTCCCGAACGACTCCATCGGATAGAGGAGCCGGGCCGGACCGAATTGTTCTTGTGGGGTCTGCTGCGACTGGATGCGGGCCAGGTCGGCCCTTCACAAACCCGCGCCGGGGGTTTTGACGCGGATCAAGCAATGCATAGAGAGTAGCCGGTCAAGGCATTTTGGAAGCTGTGGTTCGTTGCCGCGCGACAGGTTGCCGCGCGGCCGCGCGCCGCATGGAGTGCGGGGGACTGTAGGTTGTGGCAGAGCGCAGCGAAGCCCAACGACGCGCTTGTTTCGGATTTGCTGGGTTTCGCTGCGCTCTACGCCAACCTACGGTAGAAGTGCCTCGGGGCTGTCCACATCCCGCAGCACCCCCGGATCGTCCACCCCAACCGCCACCCAGGCGGCCGCATGGGCACGCAGAACCCGGCGCGCCCCTTCATCGCCGGTCAAGGCGCAGAGTTCCGGCCAGAATTCCCGGCCGAACAGCACGGGATGACCACGCTCATCGTGATGGACAGGGAAAACGATACGGCCCGGCGCAGCCTTGCCCAGTAGCGCGCGGAGGCTGGATTCAGCGATCCAGGGCATGTCCCCGAGCAATACGGCGATGGCGTCGGCCTCGCCATTGGCAAGTGCCCGCGCACCGGCCGCGAGGCTGTGGCCCATGCCCCGCCCGGCATCTTCACAAAGGATGATGTTGCAGCCCTCCGGCAACCCCAACACCGTCGGGTCGTCCTCCGGGCGCAGCACCACTTGCACCTCGTCGAACACCGTCCTGGCCCGCTCAAGACTGGCTGCCAGCAGCGTGCGGCCGTCGGCCAGGGTGGCGCGACGCTTGTCGCTGCCAAAGCGGGTACCGAAGCCAGCGGCGAGGATCAGGGCGGGGACATTGGACATCCTTCATCTCCCGGGGCGATGGAACTGTAGGGGATTGGTGCGACTGACTTCGTTTGATCAAACCCTTTCCCGCGCAATCCCATTACGAACCCGCAGGATATCCGCGAGCACCGCCAGGGCGATTTCGGACGGGGTCTTGCTGCCCAGGTTGAGGCCGATGGGAGCAATGATGCGGTCGAGTTCCGCCTCGTTCAGGCCGCCGATCCGCCGCAGGCGCTCCATACGCTTGGCGCTGGTGGCCATCGAGCCCATCACGCCGATGTAGAAAGCCTCGGTGCGCACCGCTTCGATCATCGCCAGATCGTCGATCTTAGGATCGTGGGTCAGGGCGACCACGGCGGTATCGGCATGACAACCGCCCAGGCGGATGAACTCCGAGGGCAGTTCGCGGCGGATTTCCACGCCCGGCAGCTCGACGCCCTGCAGCGCCTCGTCACGCGGGTCGCAGAGCACCACTTCAAAGCCCAGGCTCTGGCCAAACTCGGCGCATACCTGGGCCACCGTGGAGTAACCCGCCAGCAGCAGGCGCTGGGCGGCACCGACGCGCAGGTGCAGCAGGTCGCCCAGGCGCTCCACCCGCGGGCCATGCTCGCGGTCCGGCAACAACCGACGCGCGCCCTCGGGCAGGGCGACCTCGCGGATCAAGCGGCGCTGGCCGGCCAAGGCCGTTTCCAGCTCTCGCAGGTGCGCCTGGACATCACAATCGGAGGGCAGGTTTTCCACCAGCACGTCGAGAATGCCGCCGCAGGGCAGACGGATCGACGAATGGGTATCGCTGCCGTCGCCATAACGCACCAGCTGAACTGGCTCGGCGAAGGCACCGGCGACCAGGCGTTCGAGGAAGTCATCCTCGACACAACCGCCCGACAGCGAGCCGATCCAGTGCCCGTCGGCGGTGGCCGCCAGCAGGGAACCCGGCGCGCGAGGCGCCGAGCCATAGGTCGCGAGGACCGTGCAGAGCCACACGCGCTGGCCAGAAGCGGACCACTCCAGCGCCTTGCGCACCACCAGCAGATCGAGGTGTTGCATCGTGGGAAATACCCTAATCAGTGAGACGACAGGACCTCGCCGCGCAGCTCCGACACCCGCTCAGGGCTCACCTCTCCCTCAAGTCCGCCCCAGGTCTGGCGCAGGTAATTGAGCAGGTCGCGCATCTGGCCGTCGTCGAGTTTATCCCTGAAGCCGGGCATTGGCTGCATCCGTTCGAAACCGGTGAACTGCTGTTCGCGAATGCCGTCGTCGATCACCCGTAGCAGGTTGCGGGAATCCGCCAGGCGCAGGGTGGTGTTGCCGTTCATGGCAACCGCCACGTGCGGCACGCCCTCTCCTGCCGCGCCATGGCAACCGGCACAGACGTTGAGGTAGTCCTGGCGACCGCGAGCGGCGCTTTCGCCCAGTTTCGCCTCGGCCACGGCGGCTATCTTGCGCGGCGCCGGCGGCTCTTCGCCCAGCAGGTAGGTGGCCATGGCGCGGTGATCATCCTGAGGCAGGTACTGAGTGCTGTGGTGCAGCACCGGGTACATCTCGTTGAATACCGAACCCTGATCGCTGATGCCGTGCTTGAGGAAGGTGGACAAGTCGTCCGTGGTCCAGCCGCGCTCGGCCAGGTCCTTGGCCAACAGGCTCGGTGCCTCGTAGCCGAGGATCACGCCGCCGGTCATGCGCAGGTCCTGCTGCAGGGCACCCAGCGCGTTACGCGGGGTATGGCACTCGCCGCAGTGGCCGAGCACTTCCACCAGGTACTGCCCGCGCTGCCACTCCTCGCCCTTGCCATCAGCCGCTTCGAGCTGCACCCGGTTCTTATAAAGCATGTTCCAGAAGGTCATGCCGAAGCGGACGTTGAACGGGAAGGCCAGGTCGGTCTTCGGGCTCGGTTTGGCAATGGGCTCCAGGCTCATCAGGTAGGCGTAGATGGCGTCGGAGTCTTCACGCTTGAGCAGGTGGTACGAGGTGTAGGGCATGGCGGGGTAGAGCTTGCCACCGTCCTTGCGCTCACCCTGGGTCACCGCCTTGAAGAACTCGTCGGCACTGTACTGACCGATGCCGTGCTCCTTGTCCGGCGTGATGTTGGTGCCGTAGATGGTGCCGAACGGCGACACCAGCGGCAGACCGCCCGCGTACTCGGCACCGCCTTCGATGCTGTGGCAGGCCACGCAGTCGGCGGCGCGGGCCAGGTACTTGCCGCGCTCGATCAGCGCCTTGTCCGCGGGCTGTTCAGCGGCAGGGGCAGTCAGGGGCAGCAGCAGCGCCGCGAGGAGAATTGCACGCATCCTTAACCCTCCTTGACCAGGCCGAGGCCTTCCACCACTTCGCGCGCGGCGTTGTAGTAGCGGACATAGCCGGTGCAACGGCAGATGTGGTTGCCCAGGGCGTGTTCGATCTCCCCTTCCAGTTCGCTGCGTTTGACCGGCTGGCGCTGGAGCTTTTCCACCAGCACGGTGGCAGCGTTGACGTAGCCGGGGGTGCAGTAGCTGCACTGGAAGGCGAACTGGTCGATGAACTTCTGCTGGATCGGGTTCAGCTCGGTGACTTCACCCTTGGCATCGCGCTTGGCGTGGCCTTCGATGGTGCGCACCTTCTTGCCATCGAAGAAATGCGCGCCAGTAATGCAGGTGCGGATCTCCTCGCTGGTGCCATCGGGCTTGTCGAGGATCGCCACGCAGGCGTGGCAGATACCCTGGCCGCAGCCCAGGCGCGAACCGGTCAGGTTCAGGTGTTCGTGGAGGAACTCGATCATCATCAGGTCGTCATCCACGGTGAACGGACCGATGGCCTGGCCGTTGAGGGTCATGCTGAGGGCGCGCTTAGCCATGGAGGGCCTCCTTGATGCGGGCGGGAGTCAGGGGAAGGTCGCGCAGGCGCTTGCCGGTGGCGTGTGCCACGGCGTTCACGATGGCTCCGACGACGGGGATCATCACCACTTCGGCGATGCCCTTGGCCGGATCGCTGGGCGACAGCGGCGGAAGGATTTCGGCGGTCTGCTTCCAGACCGCACAGTCCTTGGCGCGAGGCAGCTGGTAACGGTTGAAGTTCCAGGTGCCCTCACCGGGGCCGCCCTCGTACAACGGCATTTCTTCCAGCAATGCGTGACCAATGCCCATGGAGATACCGCCTTCGAGCTGGCCGCGCACCAGCTCCGGCACTATGACCCGGCCGCACTCGAGCCAGGAGTGATGATTGATCACTCGCGCTTCGCCACTGCCCTTGTTCACCTTCAATTCGACCAGGGTCGCCACCGGGCTGTAGTAGGTGACCATGGCGTTGTTCAACTGGGTTGGCGGATAGGTGATGGCGGTACGGTCCAGCAGGTGGTAGCCGTGGCTGGTCATCTTCGCCTTCTTCTCCTTGGCGGCACCGTCACCGTACTTAACGGCCACGGCGTCCAGCGGGAAGGTGTCGCGCTTGCCGTCGATCTCGAACTCGCCCTCGGCCCAGGCCCAGCGGTTGAAGCCGTGGACGCTGACACCCGTGACCAGGCCAAGTTCATGGGCCTTGTGCGCCAGCAACTCGAACGGAATGGGCGGCAGGCCATTGGCGGTCAGCTTGCCTTCGACCCAGTTGGCGTCTTCGCGGCGCACCACGTAAGGGTTGGCCAGGCCGCCGAACTCGCCACGGCCCCAAATGCTCAGCGCCGCCGGCCACAGGCCGTGGTTGAAGAGGATGCGTGCCGCTTCGCGGGTGCCGTGTCCTGAGTAGTAGGCCGAGTTGGTGGCCGAGGACGGCGAGGCCAGCTTGCCGACCCAGCGCGGGTTCTTCAGCGCGGCGTCCTGTTCGGACTGGCTTATCAGGTAGGGGTTGCCGCTGGTGGTCAGGTCCAGTTCGGCCCACTCGGTGTCGCCGGTGCGGATTTCATGCGCCGGACGGCCCAGGTAGTCAGCCACCAGCAGCGCCTGGGAGGTGGCCATGCCGGTGCCCATGTCGATGGCGATCTGGCGCAGCGTCACGCGGCCATCGGCAGTGAACTCGATGCTGGCCATCGGCGCCTCGGAGCCGGTGCCGAAGTCCTTCTGGCAGATGGCGAAGCCGACGCCGTAGTAGTTGTCCGGGTCTTTCGCCTCTTCCTCGCGCTTGCGTGCATCGCGGTACTTCCAGACCTCGTGCTGCGCGACCTTGTCGAGGATTTCCTCCAGGCGCAAGGCACCGGCGGGAATGGCGCCCTGGGTGTTCTTCATGCCGGACTTGAAGACGTTCTTGCGGCGCAACTCAATGGGGTCGACGCCCAGGCGCGCGGCGACCTCGTCCACCATCATCTCGGTGGCGGCCATGGTCTGCAGGGTGCCGTAGCCGCGCATGGAGCCCGCTTCGACGCCACGTGAGTGATAGGCGGTGGCGGCCAGGTCGCTCTGCGGCAGGTAGTAGATGGACTGAGCGGCGGTGGCGCCCACGGCGGCTACCGAGGGGCTGTAGTTGATGCGGCCGCCGCCGTCGACGTCCATGTGGGCGCGGAAGATCTGGAACGACAGGTCGTCCTTCTTCACCGCCAACTGGTAGTGCATGTCGAAGGGGTGACGCTTGATGCCGCTCTGGAACTGCTCGTAGCGGTCATTGGCCAGGCGCACCGGCACGCCGTCGCCATAGATGGCGGCCAGGGCGGCGTAGAACACGAAGATGTTGTTGTCCTTGGAGCCGTAGCCCACGGTGTAGCCGGGGTGCATATTCAGTTTTTGCACCTTGAAGCGCGACGGCGCCAACATGTGCGCGGTCTGCTCGGCCACTTCGAAGGGGCACTGGGTGGCGACGACGAAATGCAGGGTGCCGGTAGCCGGGTCGTACCAACCGTTGCCGTTGTCCGCTTCCAGGGCGGCCGGCTCGATGGACTGGGTCTTGAAGCGCTCGTCGAAGACCATCCAGCCTTCCGGCGGATTGGCCAGCTTCGACTGCATCTGCTCGGCGTGGTAGATGCCCTGGGCGGTCAGGTCGCCCGCCGGGTTGCCGGCGCCCCAGGTGGGTTTGCGCTCACGGATCAGCGGGAACAGCATGCTGTCCTTCAGGCTGGAGAAGGTATCCGGCTCGAAAGGCGTGGCACCGCCAACGCGCACGAAGCGGAAACTGCCGTAGGGGTCGCGCTGGTACAGCGGAGCCTGGGCGCCGTAGCGCACCACCTTCTCGTTGAACTTGAGGATGTTCTTCGCGCGGCGGTAGCGGTCGAAATCCTTCCAGATCAGCAGCGCGACCGGGTGGCCGATGAACATGGGCACTTGGCCTTCCGGCAGGAAGGGGTCCGGGCTGTGGCCTTCGGGGAAGGCGATGCCGTCGCGCGCCAGATCGGCGGCGGTCACCACGCGATCCGGTTTCAGCTCTTCGCCCAGCATCGACAGGTCGAAACCTTGATAGAGGTGATCGGCACGGGTGGCCTTGAGCAGCAGCGCGTGGCCTTGCTGCTGCGGCCAGCCCGGCATGTCCTTGGCGCGGATATCACGGGCGAACACCTTGCCGCCGCAGACCTTGCTGACACCGTCAATTCGCCCACGGGCCTGGCCACCCGCGGTGTACCAGGGCTCGGGCGTGCGGGTGACCTGTTCTTCGAACAGAGCGGCGAAGGCCTTGCTGCCCAAGGGTGCAAGGGTGATGCCGATGCCGGCGACGACGCTGCCTTGCAGGAAGGCGCGACGGGATAACTCAGGAGTGGACATGCCCGTTCCTCATCGACCGGCGTTGGCCGGCGCTTTTCTTTGTGCAAACACGGTTGTCGGCCCTTTCGGGGAGAAGGGTCGTAGATATGAGAGTAGTCGGAGGGATTAACCTGACTTGAAAGTCAAATTCTAACGAAATCACTGACAGAGACAAAGGGTAAATCTGTCTCTTTGGTCAGAAATTTCCGAAGAGCAGGCGCTGATCGAACGCTCTGTTCGGCAAATGCAACCGCATGTTTCCGCCGCCGTGCTAGGCTGCGCCATCGATAGCAGCCTAAGCTTTTTCCGGATATGTCTCAGGCCCTCCTCCTACGCCACCATCGTCCTTTCCTGGCTTTCTGGTTCGCCCGCGTCTGCACGGCAAGCGGTTTCCAGATGATCACAGTCGCCATCGGCTGGCATATCTACGAACTCACCGGCAACGTGCTCGACCTGGGCCTGGTGGGTCTGGTGGAGTTCCTGCCGCGCGTGCTGTTCATGCTGCACACCGGGCATGTGGCCGACCGCTTCGACCGTCGCCGCGTCGCCGCGATCTGCCAGGTTCTCCAGGCCCTGGTGGCAGGCGTGCTGGTATTCGCCAGCGCCACCGACAGCGCCAGCCGCGAACTGATCTTCCTGATGGCCTTCGTCCTCGGCGCCGCCCGGGCGTTCGAGATGCCGGCTACCCAGGCGTTGCTGCCGAACGTAGTGCCCAAGGAACTCTTCCCCCGCGCGGTGGCGGCCTCGGCTTCGGCCATGCAGGCGGCCACCATCGTCGCGCCGGCCCTTGGTGGCCTGCTCTACGCCTTCGGCAGCCTGTGGGTCTACGGTCCCACGGCGGTCCTCTATATAGCCGCCTGCGTCCTGATGCTGGGCCTCTCCAGCAGGCAGCAGCCGGCCAACAAGGCTCCGGCCAACCTGGAAAACCTGCTGGCGGGCATCCGTTTCATCCGCAGCCGCCCGGACATCCTCGGCGCCATTTCCCTGGACCTCTTCGCCGTGCTGCTGGGTGGTGCCACCGCCCTGCTCCCGGTGTTCGCCAAGGACATCCTGCTCACCGGCCCCTGGGGCCTGGGCCTGCTGCGTTCGGCACCGGCGGTCGGTGCATTGCTGATGTCCTTCTGGCTGGCGCGATTCCCCATCGAACGCAACGTGGGCCGGATCATGTTCACCTCGGTCGGGATCTTCGGCGTAGCGACCATCGCCTTCGGGCTATCCACCTCCTTCTGGTTCTCCCTGGCGGTGCTGGCGGTGCTCGGCGCGGCGGACATGATCAGCATGGTGATTCGCGGCGCCTTCGTGCAGCTGCATACCCCGGACGAGATGCGCGGCCGCGTCAGTGCGGTGAACGGGCTGTTCATCGGCGCTTCCAACCAGTTGGGTGAGTTCGAGTCCGGCGTTACCGCCGCCTGGTTCGGCACCGTTCCGGCGGTGGTCATGGGCGGCGTTGGCACACTGATCGTGACCGGGCTGTGGATGAAGCTGTTCCCCGGCCTGGCCAAGCGGGACAAGCTGCACTGACACCCCGAGTTCCGTAAACGGGCTGGGCGGTGCTCCGTCCCAGCTCACCAACGCATGCATGGATTAACGTCTGGAGAAGGTGAGTTTTCCGCCTTCCGGCTCCAGCAATCGCTTTAGTTGACACCGCAACGCACTCCCACGCTTCCGACACGACGACGCTTGTTTTCCAGCAATCATTCCGAACCGGTCTGATAGCGGGGGGGCCGGTGTGAGCGGCAACCTTCGGCGTTTGTTTCTGACGACGGAAGGTTCAACCGCATGCTCGCTGCAATCCGCCCCTTCTTCGATCACAGCCGCCACCAGCTCAAGGCCCGCAACCTCGACGCCACGCTCGACGTGCTCGCCTTCCAGGGCGAGGAAGCGCTCAGCGAGCCGTTCCGCTACCGCATCGAGTTCACCTCCAGCCAGCGCGATCTGCCGGTTGACCAGCTCCTGGGGCAGGACGCCGCGTTCAGCCTCTACCCGTCGCCCATGCCGCTCCCCATCATCGGCCTCAGCCCGCCGGTGAACCGGCCGCTGCGCACCTTGCATGGCGTCCTCACCGGCTTTCGGCGCCTGTCCGGCTCCAACGACGAAGCCCGCTACGAAGTGACGCTGCAGCCGCGCCTGGCGTTGCTCGGCCTGGGCCGGCAATACCGCATCTACCAGCACCAGAGCGTGCCGGAAATCGTCGAGGGCATCCTGCGCGGCCGGCATCTGCTTGAAGGGCAGGACTTCTTCTTCGACCTCAAGCGCGACTACCCCAAGCGCGAGCAAGTGCTGCAATACGCCGAGAGCGACCTGGCCTTCGTCGAGCGCCTGCTCGCCGACGTCGGCATCTGGTACCGCTTCACCACCGACGAGCGCCTGCACATCGACGTGGTGGAATTCCACGACGACCCGCGCAACTACCAGTTCGACGTCCGCCTGCCGTACCGGCCGCCCTCCGGTACCAGCAGCGGCGAGGGCGCCGTGTGGCAGCTGCAGGCCAGCCATGGCCTGGTCGAGCAGCAGGTCAACATCCGTGCCTACGACCCGCGCGATGCCGGCGCCTAGGCGTGCAGGTGCGCCTCCTGGGGTGGGAAATGGCGTTCAACGCAACTGGGGCCCTCGGTGAAGCCAACCTGCCCGGCAAAGGCGGTATCGCCGACCGGGCCGGACAGACCTCCAGCGATGAACAGTACGCCTATGACCGCCAGTGGTTTGCCGAGTACGCGGTTGCCGCCAGTAAAGCCGGTAGCCTGGCGAACGCCGGTATCCCGCTGTTCGTCAGTCGTGGTTTCAGCCTCTCCGAACGCGCGGAAATCGCTCACCAGTTGAAACTGAAACGCCTTGACCCGGATCTTGCCAAACGCGCCATCGGCGCTATGGCGGGCTCGGTCACGCACCACCAGAAGTCCGTGCTTGTCGACTTCGAATTGCCGGAGCGGGCCATCGGTTTCGTCATGGGCCACAACATGCTCGACGAGTACTGGGACACCGACCACCACTCGGCCCTCTGGCGGCCGGATCCCAAACGGCCCGACGCGAAGACCCACGCCCCCAATCGCGGCCCTCGCGGCGCCTTGCCGCGCCAGGACATTTCCTGCCAGATCACCGGCCGGATCCTCAGGGACCTGCACCACAACTTCGCCACCGCCTGGGCCAAGGAAACCGGTGAGGACCTGCTGCATGCGCGCAATGCCAATGAACTGGCCAAGCAGTTACAACCGCGCCCGGAGCACGGCAACACGCTGATGGCCCAGCTCCTGCGCACCCAGGCGCAAGAAACGGAGGCCGTGCGCGACATCCAGGCCGGCTACCTGAAGGCCATCAACAACGCCACCCAGTTCATCTACATCGAGAACCAGTACTTCCGCTGGCCGCCACTGGCCGAGGCGATCAAACAGGCGGCCCAGGACCAGACCCGCGCCGGGCGGGACCCGGGCAAACACGGCGCCCTGCACCTGTTCGTGATCACCAATGTCACGAAGGAGGGCAGCCGCCTCTGCCCCCCATGTAGGCTGCGCCATATGAGCAGCCGGTGACTCCGAGCTACGAGCGCCCAACCTGGGCCTGAATCCTTGTAGGGGCGATTTCAATCGCCAAGCAGGCCGAAGGTCTGCTCTTCGAGGTCACGGGCAGAAGACCATCGTTGGGCTTCGCTGCGCTCTGCACCAACCTACGGGGCAGCTGCGCTGCCCTTGGCGAATGAATTCGCCCCTACAGATCCGCCACTCGGAGGCCTACATGGCGACGATGGTGGATGGAAGAGCGCCACCCACCCTACAAGGCGATCGGCCCTCGTAGGACGGGTTGAGCGAAGCGATACCCATCGGTCCGCCATCGCGAATGAATTCGCTCCCACAGGAAAAGTGCCAACTAGCCCGCCGTCAGGACACCAGCATCGCCTTGGCAATTTCATTGCGCTTGGCCTTGCCGCATAGCTGCTCCACCAACGTCAGGGCGAAGGCCAGGGCGCTACCGGGGCCTTGTGCGGTGATGCAATTGCCGTCCACCACCACCGGCTGGTCGACGAAGGTGCAGCCGGAAAGGCGGTCGCTGAAGCTCGGGTAACAGGTCATGCGCCGCTGGCGCAGGACGCCGAAGGTCTGCAGGGCCATCGCAGGAGAAGCACAGATGGCGGCGAAGAAGCGGCCGGCCTTCGCCTG
Source organism: Pseudomonas sp. JS3066 (assembly GCF_036328175.1). NCBI lineage: Bacteria > Pseudomonadati > Pseudomonadota > Gammaproteobacteria > Pseudomonadales > Pseudomonadaceae > Pseudomonas > Pseudomonas sp. JS3066. The sequence goes on along the minus strand of NZ_CP143312.1, from coordinate 387,198 downwards.
CTCGCGGACCTTCTCGCCCAATGGTTCGTGTTCGCCAAGACGCTGCGCGCCCGGCATACCACCGGGCAGCACGATCAGGTCGTAATCCTGAGCCAGTACGTCGAGGAGCATGGTATCGGCGGTCAGACGCGTGCCACGGGCCAGCGTGATCATGCGGCGGGTTTCGATGCTGGCCACCACCGTCTTGATTTCGGCGCGCCGCAGCACGTCGATGAGAGTCACGGTCTCCAGGTCTTCTACGCCTTCGGCGACGGCGATCAGGGCCTGGAGTTGGGGTTGGGTATGCATGGCAATCTCCTGTTCCTGGAAACCGAAGCTGTCCGTCCGGTCATAAATTCACCGCTCACGGGTGAGCTGGTATGATGCGCGCCTTTTTTCAGACTGGCAGAGAAAAGTCCATGGCGCCCGCGTGTGCCGTGCATTTGTGCTTTGCTTTTCGCCAGCTGAATGACAACGACGCAGTGCGTCACGGGGAGCCCACACATGCTGGAAAAGCTGTTCCAACTCAAGGCGCACGACACCAACGTGCGCACCGAGATCCTGGCCGGTCTGACGACCTTCCTGACGATGGCCTACATCCTCTTCGTCAACCCGGCCATCCTCGGCGAGACCGGCATGGACAAGGGCGCGGTGTTCGTCGCCACTTGCCTGGCAGCAGCCATCGGCTCGACGGTCATGGGACTGATCGCCAACTATCCGATTGCCCTGGCTCCCGGCATGGGGCTGAACGCTTTCTTCACCTACACCGTGGTCCTGCACATGGGCCACACCTGGCAGGTAGCCCTGGGCGCGGTGTTCATTTCGGCGTGCATGTTCTTCCTGCTGTCGATCTTCCGAATCCGTGAATGGATCATCAACAGCATTCCGCTGGAACTGCGCTCGGCCATCGCTGCGGGGATCGGCCTGTTCCTGGCGCTGATCGCCCTGCAAAAGGCCGGCATCGTCGCGGCCCATCCGGTGACCATGCTGACCCTGGGTGACCTGACCAAGCCCGAGCCGATCCTCGCCGTGCTCGGCTTCTTCCTGATCGTTGCCCTGGAAGCCCGCAAGGTGACCGGCGCCGTGCTGATCGGCATCCTCGTGGTGACCATCGCCGGTATCGCCCTTGGCGTGTCCCAGTTCGGTGGCATCTTCTCCATGCCGCCGTCGCTGGCGCCTACCTTCCTCCAGCTGGACATCAAGGGCGCGCTGGAAATCGGTCTGGTGAGCGTGATCTTCGCCTTCCTCTTCGTCGATCTGTTCGACAACTCCGGTACCCTCATCGCCGTGGCCAAGAAAGCCGGCCTGATGCGGGCCGATGGCTACATGCCGAAGATGGGCCGCGCGCTGATCGCCGACTCCACCGCAGCCATGGGCGGTTCCCTGCTGGGTACCTCCACCACCACCAGCTACATCGAATCCGCTGCAGGCGTCAGTGCCGGCGGTCGTACCGGTCTCACCGCCCTGACGGTGGCGGTACTCTTCCTGCTGGCACTGTTCCTCTCGCCGTTGGCGGGCAGCGTGCCGGCCTTCGCCACCGCCCCGGCTCTGTTCTTCGTTGCCGTGCTGATGGCCTCGGGCCTGGCTGAAATCGACTGGGACGACCTGACCACCGCCGCGCCGGTACTGATCACCACCCTGGCGATGCCGTTCACCTATTCCATTGCCGACGGCATCGCCTTCGGCTTCATTGCCTGGGCCGCGATCAAGACCCTGGCCGGCCGCTACAAGGAACTCAGCCCAGCGCTGGTGATCCTCGCCGTGCTCTTCGTTATCAAGATGGGTTTCTTCCACTGATGAGTCGTCCCCAGTTCGATCCGGCGGCCTACGCCGCCCAACTCACCGAGAAGACACAGCGCCTGAAGGCGCTGCTGGCGCCCTTCGACGCGCCGGAGCCGGAAGTCTTCGAATCCCCCCGCGAACACTACCGCCTGCGCGCCGAGTTCCGCCTTTGGCGCGAAACCGGCAACGAAACCCGCCATTACGCGATGTTCGAGGCCGGCGACAAGTTCACCCCGATACTGATCGAGGACTTCCCTATCGCCAGCCGCCGCATCAATGAGCTGATGCCGCGCCTCAAGGCGGGCTGGCAGGCGAGCCAGGTGCTGTCGTTCAAGCTGTTCCAGGTTGAGTTCCTCACCACCCTGGCCGGCGATGCGCTGATTACCCTCTGCTACCACCGTCCGCTGGACGAGGCCTGGCAAGCCGAGGCCGAGAAGTTCGCGGCCGATTTGGGCGTAAGCCTGGTGGGCCGCTCCAAGGGCAAGCGCATCGTCATCGGCCGCGACTATGTCGAGGAAGAACTGACCGTCGCCGGCCGGGCATTCCGCTATCGCCAACCGGAGGGTGCCTTCACCCAGCCGAACGGCGAGGTGAACCAGAAGATGCTCGGCTGGGCTTTCGATGTGCTGGGCGAGCGCCAGGACGACCTGCTGGAGCTGTACTGCGGCAACGGCAACTTCACGCTCCCGCTGGCCACTCGCGTGCGCAAGGTTCTGGCCACCGAGATCAGCAAGACCTCGGTGAACGCAGCCCTGGCCAATCTGGCCGATAACGCTGTGGATAACGTCACCCTGGTACGCCTGTCCGCCGAGGAATTGACCGAAGCATTGAACGAGGTCCGTCCATTCCGCCGTCTGGCCGGCATCGACCTCAAGGGCTATGAGTTCGGCAACGTCTTCGTCGATCCGCCCCGTGCCGGCATGGACCCGGACACTTGCGAACTGACCCGCCGCTTCGACCGCATCCTCTACATTTCCTGCAATCCGGAAACCCTGGCCGCGAACATCCAGCAGCTCAGCGACACCCACAAGGTGGTGCGTTGCGCGCTGTTCGACCAGTTCCCCTACACCCACCACATGGAATCGGGCGTGTTGCTGGAGCGGCGCTGAGTTTCCTGCCCACCCTCACCCCCTTACCCCCGCCCCTCTCCCAGAGGGAGAGGGGCGGGGGTAAGGGCAGCAGAGCGCAACTTGGTGTTCCCGGAATCGTTGGGCTTCGCGGCGCTCTACACCAACCAACAAGAGTGCTTACCTACGAGAAGGCACGCGCCAGATCGATCACCAGCGCCCGGTAGCCCACACTGCCCGGCTGGCGGCTGCTGACCTTGAGTTCCACCTGAACATCCTGGGTGCCGTACTTCACTTCGTTGAGCACGGTGGTGGTGAGTTTCTCCGGGGTCAGGAAGCCGACCGAGGCCGAGTAGATAAACTGGGTGTCCTTGTCAGCGCGGTATTCGACTACCGAGGTCACCGGGCTGTACCACTCGTCCCCGCGTTCCTTGCCGTACTCCCAGAGCTGCTCGACAGTGCCCTTCGCCTCGTCGATGCGGTACTCCACCGCGCGACTGTAGTTGCCGGCAAGCTTCGTTGGCGAAAAGTTGCGCCCCCAGCCGTTGTCGAACACGCTCAGCGTGCCTTTGCCGGTGAGCCAGGCCGTGTGCTGGGTCCAGGACCAGTCGAAGCCTTCGGCGTAGAGCCCGCCCTCCTCTGCGAGCGCTTCACCCTTGGCGTTCACCGGGGTCAGCACCTTGGCCTTGAGGCGCTCCGGCCAGCCCTGGGGCGAGGCGAGAATCCATTTCACCTCCTTGTTGCGACCGATCTTCACCACGCCCTGATGGCGGGCGGAAATGATGATGCTGTCATCGCTGGCGTCGTAGTCGATGGCGTTGACGTGAGCCCAGTTGCGGCCAGTGCCGACACCGGGGGTATCGCCAAAAGGCAGGTCGCCTTCTAGCAGTTCGTTCGCGGCAGTACTCTCCTGCTTCTGAACGCCTTCGGGGAGCTGGATCGCGGCCTTGCCCAGGGTTTCCAGCAGCTCGCCACGATAGGGATCGAGGATCTGGTTAAGGTCCCAGAAGTCCAGCACGTCGCCGGCTTCGTTGACTTCGATGATGTGGTCGCGGATGGAGCGCACGCGCTTGTTGTCCGGACGGCGGTAGTCGCTGGTGCCGACGCGCAGCAGGTAGGTGCCGTTGGGGGTCTCACGGATTTCGTGGGAGAAGTCGGCGAACTTGTCCGGTAGAGCGCGTTGCCACACGCGACGCCCAAGCAGGTCGTACTTGGAATAGGTCTGGCCCTGCCCCCAGATCAGTTTGCCGTCGCGGGTCTGCTGGAAGCCCATGGTGCCGCCCAGACCTTCCCTGCGACCGGAATCGTGGATCTGCTCGATGTCCAGGTACCAGCGCACGTCGCCGTTACTGTCGGCGATCCAGTTGTTGCCCACCTGGTCCCACTCGGCGGCACCGCCCAGGGCATTCCACTTGAAGGCACGTCCGCCGGGAATCTCCCCCAGCAGGTGGTTGAACAGGTACAGGCGGTGTTCGAAGCCGGGCGCCACCTTGATCGGTTCCACCAGCGGCAGTGCGGCGGTCTGGTTGGCCACCACCGGTAGGCGCACGGCCGGCGCGTATACCTGATAGCGCTCGCGGATGCGTTCGCCATCCAGCTTGTAGGTCACTTCCACCTGGTTGACGTGGTCCGGGTAGAGGCCAAAGACCGGGATTCCGCCATAGGTCCACAGCGAGCGCTCGGAGACCTCATAGGCGATGTCTACGCCACGCTCGCCATGACCCAGCACGCGCACATGGGCCGCGCTGATGGCCTGGCCACCGTCGCGGATGATGGCGGTCAGCGGCGCCAGCTTGTAGGGGTTGACCACCACGTCGCCGAGAAGCGCGGTGCCACGCTCGGGGACCTTGGCGGTGATGCAGGCGCCTTCGGGGATGGCAGGGGTTTCGGTTTTGGCGTTCATCTTGTGTGTCCTTCAATGAGATCCTGCGGGGCGATTCGCGAATGAATTCGCTCCCACAGGAAGCAATGGCAATCAGGGGTTGGTAGATACGCGGAACTGGTCGATGGCGGGCGGCGTGACGGCCTGCTCGGAACGTGGCGTGCCCTCGGGTACCCAGTCGTAGGGCACCGGTAGCGCGCGGTAGATCCAGTTACTGCGCGCGTTGCCCACAGGGGCCTTGCCGAAGTACGGGCTGACGTACTCCCAGACGATCTCGCCTGCGGGGGTGACCTGGAACACCCGGCCGAACTTGCCTTCGTCGATCAGGGTGTTGCCGTTGGGCAGGCGCCGGGCGCTGCTGATGAAGGCGCTGAAGAAGGCCCAGCCCGGCTGGCCGCTGTCCGCGGCGCTGTACTGCCAGACGATCCGGCCCTTCACCGGGTCGATCTCCAGAACCCGCGAACCGCCTAGCAGGCTCAACGGTACGCGCGGGTAGCCGGCCTCGCCCTGGTTGTCGAACACCAGCAGGTTGCCGGCACCGGGCAGGCCTTCGGGAATGATGTGGGCGTCGTGCTGGCCGGAGAACTGGTCCACCGGGCGCGGCACCGTGGCCGGTGCGTAGGCATTGAGCTTCGGCAGGTTCGGGCCGAGGTGCCAGGCGACCTTGCCGGTGGCCTTGTCGATGATGGCGATGAAGTTGCCTTCGCGCGAATCGATCAGCAGGTTGTCCGGGTGGAAGCGCTTGTCGCCGGCGTCGAACCACTTGTTCGGCCCGACCACGCTGAGGTTGTTGATGTGCAGCACGTCAGGATTCTTGCTGGCGCGTACCAGCTTGAGCTGCTCAGCGGAGAAGCCGAACTCATCCAGGTGCCGCGAGGCCATCCAGCTCCAGGCCACCTTGCCGGCCGGCGTGACCTCGTAGATCACGTCGTCGATCACCTGCGGCACGGTAAAGCCCTTCACCGCATGCAGCTGGTTGGCCAGCACCAGGGTGTTGCCGTTGGCCAACCGGCGCTGGTCATGGTGTTGATGGGCCGCCCCACCCGGCGCCTTGTCACCCCACTGCCAGACCACCTCGCCACTCCAGTCCAGCTCACCCACCGTCTTGTTGCGCAGGCCATTGCCGGCGGAAGCCAACTTGCTCGGTTCCTTCACCTCTTCGAGCTGCACGAAGAGGTGGCCGCGCTTGCCGCCATTGTTCTTCGGGTCGATCAGCGCGGCGGGAAAGCCGGCGTTGTTCCAGTGCCGCACCTCGTTGCCATTCATGTCGATCAGGCGAGTCTGCTTATCCGGCGAGCTGAAGATCACATAGCCGTTCCAGGCCTTGGCCGGGTCATAAAGGGTCACGCCGGTGGGGTAGACGCTGGGGGCGCCGACAGCTTGGCCGGCGACCAGGGTGGCCGCGAGGCCGAGGGTCTTGAGTTTCATTGCAGTTTCCTTGTGCTCAGAAGTCGTAGCGGGCGGTGGCGCCCACGGTCCTAGGCGTACCCAATACGCCGGCGTAGCCACCGTTGGCGGAGTTCCACAGGCTGGTGAAGTAGGTCTTGTCACCGGCGTTCTTCACCCAGAGGGACAGGTCGAGGACGCCATCGCCCTGGTCCAGGCGCACGCCGCCGGAGAGGTTGACCACGGCGTAGCTGGGGATCTGGCCGAAGTCGGAGTCGTCGATGGTGCCCACGGCCTTGGAGCGGAAGGCGTAGCTCGCGGTGACATAAGGCTCGACGCGATCGGCCAGTTGCCACTTGTATTCGCCGTTCAGGTTGGCGATGTACTTGGAGGCTCCCACCACCTGGTGCCCGGTCAGGTCGCAAGTGGCGACAGGGTTGGCCAGACTCACTTCCGGCGGGCACGGCGCGTCCTTGTAGTCGGTGTAGCGAACGTCGTTCCAGGAGCCGTTGAAGTTCAGGGTCAGGCCACGGACCGGCAGCGCGGTGGCCTCGAACTCCAGGCCACGGGAGCGTACGGAGCCGGCGTTGGCGAGGAATTGCACGCGGTTGACCTGGTCGTAGACATTGGCCTGGTAGCCATGTACCTCAGCCCAGAACAGGTTGGCGTTGAGCAGCAGGCGGTGGTCAAGCAGGGTGCTCTTGATGCCGAGTTCGGCGTTATTGACCCGCTCGGTGCCCACCAGCAGCGAGTCGGTGCCCAGGCGCGGTGCGGCTCCCACCGCCAGGTTGATGCCGCCGGACTTCTCACCGTGGGACAGCGAGGCGTAGCCCAGCACGTCGGGATTGAACTGATAGCTCAGGGACAGCAGGCCCGACGGACTGAAGCTGTACTGGTTGAGGTCACCGGAATCGAAGGCGCCGACGCGGCCCTGGCGCGCGGCTGCGGCGGCACCGGTAACGGCGGCGCCACCGTCTGGCGCGTCGCGATCGACCCAGGCGCTCTTTTCTTCGTAGGTACCGCGGATACCGGCGGTGAAGTCCAGTCGCTCGGTCAGGTGCCAGGTGCCTTGGGCGAAGAGCGCGTAGCTGTCGGTGTCGATGTGGCCATCGCCCTCGCTGGTGACATTGGCCAGGGCGCCGGCGGGCGTGGAGTTCCAGATGTCCGCCTGGGGGCCGTAGAAGTTGAAGGAGTGGTTATCCAGATCCTGCTTGAAGTAGTAGGCGCCCAGTACATAGTCGAAGGCACCGCCGGTGGGCGAGGCCAGGCGGAATTCCTGGGAGTACTGCTTGTCACGCACCGAGACGCCGGCGTTGATCGACGCGGAGACGTTGAGACCGTCGTCATTGCGCGGGGTGAAATCCCACCAGCGGTAGGCAGTGATCGAAGTCAGGGTGAAGTCGTTCGGCAGGGTCCAGTTGACCTCCACCGAAGTGCCACCCTGGAACACCGTCACCTGCTGGTCGGAGTCGAAGTTGACCTTGCGGTCCTTGCCGGACACCAGTGTGGCGCCGGCCTGCGCGGCAAGGCGTTCGTAACGGTTGACCCCGTTGACGGTCGGGCCGGTGCTGTAGAGGGTAAGGATGCCGTTGTTGGAATCCTCCTCGTTGTACTCGCCAATCCAGCGCAAGTTGAAGGTTTCGCTCGGTTCGAACAGCAGCTGGCTGCGGAAGCCCTGGCGCTTGCCGCCGTTGAGGTCTTCACCGTTGAAGACGTTCTTCACATAGCCATCGTCTTCGGTGTGATAGGCGGTCAGACGGCCGGCCAGGGTTTCGGTCAAACCACCGGAAACACTGCCCAGGGTCTGCCAGTAACCGTCCTCGCCCACCGAGGCCTGGAGGCTGCGCTCGGTGGTGAAAGTGGGCTTGCGGGTGCTGATGTTGATTACCCCGGCGGTGGTGTTCTTGCCGAACAGGGTGCCTTGGGGGCCGCGCAGGACCTCGAGCTGCTCCACATCGAGCAAGTCGAATACCGCCATGCCGGGGCGGCCGAGATAGACGTTGTCCAGATAGACACCGACGCTGCCCTCCAGACCATCGCTGGCCGGGTTGTTGCCCAGGCCTCGGATAGAAATGCTCGACTGGCGGGCATGCACGTAGGAGACGTTGGTGCTGGGCACCAGTTGCTGCAGGTCCTGCACACGGTAGACACGCTGGTGCTCCAGGGTCTCGCCACCGAGCACGCTGATGGGCGTGGGCACGCTCTGGGCGGTTTCCTCGCGGCGGCGGGCATTGACGGTGACGGTGCCGAGCTGGGTGTCCTGCTCGGCTTTCGCCCGGGTGCTGGTGGTTTCTTCGGCCTGGGCAGTCAGGGCCAGGCCGCCGCCGGCGAGCAATACCGCCAGGGCGAGGGGTTTCAGGGGGTGCGTCGACGTTCGCGTCGGACTCTGGATAAGTCGGGACATGCAGTGCTCCTAAGGTCGATGGCCTTGGCGAGCACTTCCGTTGTCGGAACCGAATCGCGATCGGGCGGCAAATCACATATATCTTTTAAGAATATAAATAGTTTTATTTATTAGTTTTAGAAATAAGTAATTGCCTTTATAAGGATCGGGACCCCAAGCAGCAATTGCATTTCACCGAATCTTTCCATGTAGAAAATGCATATCGACCTTCGCCAACTCCGCCACTTCATCGCGCTAGCCGAGCACCGCAGCTTCATCGCTGCCGCGGCTGCGGTGAACCTGTCGCAATCTGCCTTCAGCCGCAGCATCCAGACGCTGGAACACAACGTCGGTTGCCGCCTGGTGGACCGCGCCAGCAAGGACCTGGACCCGACCCGGCAGGGTCTGCTGGTACTGGAACACGCTCGCCGCCTGGTGCATGGCGCGCACAATCTGGTCAACGAGATCAGCCAGTTCAATGGCCTTGCCGCAGGGCTGGTGCGCTTCGGCTGCGGCCCGGCACCGGCCGCCCAATTGATCCCTCGCGCCGTAGGGCGTTTCGTCAACGACTACCCCGGCGTTCGGGTGAAGTTCCAGGTGGATAGCTGGCAGGAGCTGAACCGCCGGCTGATCAGCGAAGAAATCGAATTTTTCGTTGCCGATACCCGCCATTTCGAGGCAGATCCTGATTACCGGGTACACAAGCTCAAACCCCAGCGCTGGCACTTCTGCTGCCGCGCCGGCCACCCCCTGACCGAGCACGAGGAGGTTCGCGTCGCGGATGTATTTCAGTACCCGCTGGCCACGACCTTCCGCCCGCCGAACATCCGCAAGGTGCTGGTGGACTACAGCGGCCGCCAGGATTTCACGCCCAATGTGGAATGCGAGCATGGCTACGCCCTGCTCAACGTAGTGCTGAACTCCAATGCCATCGGCATCGCCGGCCAGGGCAACCTGGCCCCGTACCTGGACGCCGCGGCACTGGTGCGACTGGACGTGGTCGACCTGCCCGAGGACCTGGAGGAATGCCACACGCGCTATGGCATCGTCAGCCGTGTGGGCTACGACCTGTCCGCCCATGCGCGGGCACTGGTAGAGCGGGTGATCGAATGCGACGAAATCCCAGGCGCAACACAGGGGCTTGTGTAGGAGCGAGCTTGCTCGCGAAAGATCGGGTTAAGGAGGTTCGCGAGCAAGCTCGCAACGCCAGGTCCCTAAGCGCCATCCAGCTTGCGCAGGGCGGCGAAGGCGAGCCCCGCGGACACCACCTCGAATAGCAGCGCGTACAGGTTGAAGGTCTGCCCGAGGCTACCGTCGAGCCAGAGTCCGCTGACCCGCCCCAACGCCAGGGCGACGTAGACCAGCACCAGCAGGTCCAGCGCGGCCCGCGCCAGTTGCAGGCGCAACTGCGCCAGCAGGAGGAACGCGGCAATGCCCAGCGGCAGGCAACCGTACCAGGCACGCACGTCGGTGACCGCCGACGGGTCCATCAGCAGCATGCCACTGAGGCTGGCCATTTCCTCCGGACGAATGAAGTAGGCCAGGCCGAAGACGGCAAGGATCAGGGCCTGCAGGCCCAACAGGATGCGGGTGAAGAGCATCGACGGGTCTCGCAACGCGGTCAGGAAAAAGCATAGGCGCTTGGGAATAGTCTGATACAGAGCTGTGCTTGGGAGCGGGAAGTCGCGGCGCTATCCTGCCTTTCTTTGTCTCCGGCCTGCCTGGCCGCAAGGAGTCCACATGCGTTCCCTTCTCCTGCTCACCACCCTGTTCGCTGGTATCGCCCAGGCCGCCGAGCCCATCGCCATGGACGTCTACCGCGACCCGAACTGCGGTTGCTGCAAGGCCTGGATCAGCCACCTGCGGGATAACGGCATCCAGGTCCGCGACCACGAAGAAACCAACATGGCTTCCGTGAAGATGCGCCTGGGCGTGCCCTACCAACTCGGTTCGTGTCACACCGGGGTGGTGGACGGCAAGTTCGTCGAAGGCCATGTGCCGGCCAGCGATGTGCTCAAGCTGCGCGAGCGGCCCGACCTGCTGGGCGCCGCCGTGCCCGGCATGCCCGTCGGTTCGCCCGGTATGGAAATGGGCGACCGGCAGGACGCCTACCAGGTGGTGGGTGTCTCCCAGGGCGGTAAGCTCAGCGTACTCAGCGAGTATCCTGCACACTGAAGCGCAGCATCTCGTCGACGGCCGCCTGATGCGGCCGTTTTCATTTTCTGGAGCCTGAAATGGAATATTGGCAAGTCGATGTGTTCGCCGAACGTGTATTGGCCGGCAACGGCCTGGCGGTTTTCCCTGATGCCAGCGAGCTCACCGCCACAGCGATGCAGGAGCTGACCCGCGAACTGCGGCAATTCGAATCCATCTTCCTCGCACCGCTGGATGCCCCCAATGCCTTCTCCGCCCGGGTGTTCACCGTGGAAGAGGAACTGCCATTCGCCGGCCACCCGATCCTCGGCGCCGCCGCCCTGTTGCACCACCTGCATGGCGGCAAGTCCGACGCCAGCTGGTTGCTGCACCTGCCGGAGAAGCAGGTGCGTATTGCCACGCGCCGCCAGAACAAGGGCTTCTACGCCGAGATGGACCAGGGGCCCGCAGTGTTCGGCAAGGTGCTGGATGAGGCCGCCGCCGATACCTTCGCGGCGGCTTTCAGCAGCGAGCGTGACCGCCGCTATCCCGCTCAGGTGGTCAGCAACGGGTTGCCCTATCTGCTGCTGCCGGTGACCTCCGCGGGGTTGGCCGCCGCGAAACAGCGCGAATCCCTGGACGACGCCCTGGCCGGCATTGGTGCCGCATTCGCCTTCCTGATGGACGTGGACGCCCGCGAAGGCCGCACCTGGGACCCGCTTGGCGTGGTGGAGGACATCGCCACCGGCAGCGCCGCTGGTCCGGTGGCGGCCTGGCGTGTAGCACAGGGGCTGGACCCCGCTGACAAGCCGTTCGCCCTGGCCCAGGGCCGCTTCCTTGGCCGCCCGAGCCGGCTCGACGTCTGCGTCACAGCGGCCGGTAACGTATTGGTGGGTGGCGAGGTCCAGTTGCTGGCCCATGCCCGTCTGCTGCCCACTCCGGCGGATCTGGGCTGACGACCGGGCTGGCGGTGACTGGCGCCAGCGTCAACACTGATTAACTCGCATACGAACGGAGAGCGATCATGCGCTGGCAACGTGCGCGACGCAGCGACAACGTGCAAGACGGCGGAAGCGCAGGTGGCGGCGGCATGCGCCTGGGCGGAGGCAGGGGCCTGGGCCTGGGCGGGATCGCCATCGTCGTCGTCGTGGCGCTGCTGATGGGTGAGGACCCGTTGCAGATCCTGGGTCAGATCACCCAGCAGAACGCCTCGGTCAATCCCCAGCAGCAGTCGGCCAACCCTACCGGCACACCGGAGGAGCGCGAGTTCGTCCGTGCCATCCTCGGCGATACCGAAGACACCTGGCGCGCCATCTTCCAATCCGCCGGCCGCCAGTATCAGGATCCGACCCTCGTGCTGTTCAACGGCGGCGTGCAATCGGCCTGCGGCTTCGCCTCGTCGGCGGTTGGCCCGTTCTATTGTCCAGGGGACCGCAAGGTGTACCTGGACCTGGACTTCTTCGAGGAAATGGCCAGCCGCTTCAAGGCCGCCGGCGACTTCGCCCAGGCCTACGTCATCGCCCATGAAGTGGGCCACCACGTGCAGACCCTGTTGGGTGTGTCCGCCAAGGTCAACGCCGCCCGCCAACGCGGCGAGCGGGTGGAAGGCGACAACGGCCTGCTGGTGCGCCAGGAACTCCAGGCCGACTGCCTGGCCGGCGTCTGGGCCTTCCATGCCCAGCAACGCCTGAACTGGCTGGAGCCCGGCGACCTGGAAGAAGCCCTCAATGCCGCCAACGCCATCGGCGACGACCGCCTGCAACGCCAGGCTCGCGGCCAGGTGGTCCCCGACTCCTTCACCCACGGCACGTCGGAACAGCGGGTGCGCTGGTTCAAGATGGGATTCGAGAAGGGTGAAGTGGGCAAGTGCGATACGTTTTCGACGGCGAGGCTTTAGCGGATTGTCACTTACCCTCTCCCCCCGCCCTCTCCCGCAGGCGGGAGAGGGCGCCTGATCGGCGCGATCTGGTCATGACGAGCACGGACCGCCCCCCTCCCACTGTTGGGAGAGGGCCGGGGAGAGGGTCAGAGCTTACCGAACGCACGTGCTATCGCCTCAAGCACAGCTTCCGTATCCCCCAGCACTTCATGATTCCAGAATCGCAACACCTGATGGCCCTGCTCTGACAGCCAGCGATCGCGTTCGCCATCTCGGCCAGCCTGTTCCTGATGCTGGCCACCATCCAGTTCGATCACCAGCCGCTGCTCCAGGCAAACGAAGTCGACTATGTAGCGCCCCATTGGCATCGGTCGTTTGAACTCAGTCCGAACAACCGATGTCCACGCAGGTAGTACCAAAGGTGACGCTCGGCATCCGTCATGTTGCAGCGCAATTCCCTGGCAAGTTTCTTGAGTTCCATTGAGCCTCCTTGCTCGCAATCACCTGCCCCTTACCCCCTCACCATCCCCAGCAACTCCCCACAATCCCGCGCAAACCAGTCCGCCAGTTCCGGCCATGGGTTATCCGGCAGGTTCACCAGCACGGTGCTCGTCCCCGCAGCGCGGCCGCTGTCGAGGTCGAAGCGGTAGTCGCCCACCATCACCAGTTCGCGCGGTTCGACCTGCCAGCGCTCGGCCAGGTGCAGCAGCCCGCCCGGGTGCGGCTTGGGCGGTGCCTCGCCGCGGCCGAGGATGTCGTCGGTGGCGAAACAATCGCCCAGCCCTATCGCCTGCAAGGTGAGGAGCGCCAGTTCGTGAGCGTTGCGGGTGAGGATGCCGAGCCGGCAGTCACGCCGGTGCAGTTCACGCACCAGTTCGACGGCGCCTGTAGCGGGTTTGGCGTTCAGCGCCAGTTCCCGCTCGTGCTCCAGCAACCAGGCGTGCTTGGCGGCGGCTTCGTCTTCGGGCAAGGCGGCCAGGTGGTGGAGGATGTCGTCCTCCGGGGGGATGTCCAGGGCCACGCGAATGGCAGCGAAGTCATGCACGGCGATAGTCAGGGTGCCGTCCATGTCGAACACCCAGTGGCGGTAGTGCGCCAGGCTCATCTGTCTCTCCAACGGCGGGTTTCACAGGGCCGAAGGGTACACCGGTCGGGACGTTCAGTAGTTGATGATCAGCGTGACGTTGTCGTTGTAGGTGCCGGCGGGAACGTTGGGCTGCGTGGGGTCGAGGGTGGTATCGAACTGGTAGTTCTGTTGCGCGCCGCTACCGGTCGCGGACTGGGTCTGCGAGGTGGTCCAGACCGTACTGGTTGAGGGGAAGTAGAGGTTGTAGTTGATCCGGTCGGTTCCGCTGGCCAGTCGCCGCCAGGGGGCCTGGTAGTTCTGCCCGCTGTCGAAACCGATGGTGTAGCCCTCGGTGTTGGTGCAGGTGACGCCGACGGTCGTCGTCGTCGTGCCGAACTGGCTGATCAGCGCATGATTGCCGAGGCTCACAGGTGGGGTGCTGTTGATGATGCAGGCCTTGCTGACCACCAGGGTCAGTTGGATGGACGCCACGGAACCGGTGCCCCAGTTGGTGGGTGCGGTGCAGATGTTCGCCGGGCAGTTCTGGGTGAGGCCCGGGCTACGCTGCCAGCCGCAGAGCACGAGGACGCCGTTCTCGCAGATCGCGTACTGCCAGTTCAGGTTCACTGTGGCCGTATAGGTGCCGGCGGGGACGTTGGGGCCAGCCGGCACCTGGAAGTACAGCGGCAGCCCTGTGGCGCCGGCCAGCAGGCCGAGGATGGTGAGGTCGCTTAGCTCCAGGGCGACATTGGGCTGCAGCTCGGTACCGCCGTTACGGGTGAACACCTTGAAGGGAATGCCATGGCCGGCGCCGTCGCTCAGCACCAGCGGCGTGGTCTGCAGGGTCACACGGATGTAGTTGTTGGCCAGCAGCACGATCACACTGGCGCACTTGAGCCCGGCGCCACCGATATTGCCCTGGGCGGTGGTGATCAGCGCCAGCGAGCTGACGTTGCCCAGACTGACTGCTGGGGCGGCCGTCACGGCACAGGTGGCGGCTGCCCGCCCCGCCCCCAACAGGCAGATCGACAACAGTATCCAGCGCAGCAGCTTCCGGCCCATTCCCTCTCCTTCTCAGCGACAGGTCAGCGGACCGACCAGCGCCAGCTCCTGGTTGGCATTCTCGAGTTCGAAGGCCACCTCGCAGTCCCCGCCGTCCGGCCGTACCACCCGCAACCGGTTGAACTCGCCGAGCCCCTCGAAATACACCAGACCGTCCCAACCCACATAGCTGCTGATGTCGCTGCCGATGAGTTCGGCCTTGCTGCCACGGGGCAACACCTCACCGCGACTGTCGATCAGCACGATGCTGGCCGCCGCTACCCGCTGCATCCCGAACTCCAGCAAGGCGCCACTACCCTGGTGCACGGCAATGTTCCGCGCCACTTCAGGCACCCGCACATTGGCCGGAAGGTTCAGCGGATCGATCTCGTACTGGCCCCGGTAATACGAAGGCACCCAGGGCACCAACAGGTGGCCGTCACCATCGGTGCGGCCGATGGGCTGATGCTCGAAGCTCACAGGCACGTCGGAGAAACCGCTGGTGCTGACCAGCACGAACGCATCATTGATGCGATTGGCGGCGAACAGTCCGTCATCCATGGCCACTACCGAACCACTCAGGTCGCCCCAGTGGGTGGTGCGGCCTTCATCCTCGTAGACCCCGGCCTGGAGCTGGTTGTAGCGATTGCGCCAGGTCAGGTCGGCCTGGCGGTACTGGCCGTTGCCCGTGGCATAGGCCAGGTTGTAGCCGACGCCGCCATCGGTGGGCGGCGTGCGCCCGAAGTTGACGCGCTGGCGATAGTCGCCCTGATTGTCCCGCTCGAGGGAGGCGCTGAAGGTGGAGTTGAGGTCGAACGGCACGATGAGTTGCAACAGCGCCGAATAGCCGGAATCACCGATTTCCCTATTGAGCGAGAGGTAGAGGCTGCTGTTGCCCCAGAGGCTGCGCGACCACGACAGGTTGAGCAGTCGGGTGCGCTCGCCGTCCATGCTCTCACTGGCGAAGTAGCCGATGCCAAAGCTGCCCAGCGCGGGTGGGTTGACGGAGAAGGTGAGCTGGTCGACCCGCCGTGCCAATGCGCTGTCCAGAAGGTCGTCTTCCAGTGCCCCTACGCGCCCGAGGTCGGCGTAGCCGGACGTGCGCTGCAGCCGCTGCATGCCAATGCCGAACAACGGCGAGTAGTAGCTGTAGCCCAGGCTGTACTGATGCCCGCGCTCACTGTCGTACTCACTTTGCGACCAGGAGGTGCCGAGGGTGCCCCAGCGCCCCACCGCGAAGGTTCCGCCCAGACCGCCGAGGCGCAGCTTTTCGCCGAACTCAGCGTGGCTCTCCAGGGTGAAGGCGTTGCTGACGCCGTAGCGGAAGGTGCCGCTGGTGGCGTGGCTGCCGTAGGAGAAATTCTTCAGTCCGTAGTCTTCGCGCAAGCGGCCGATGGACAGCGAGTAGTCGTAGAGCCCCTTCTGCAACAGGCTGTTGGTCACGTAGAAGGGCACGATGGTGGCGACCTGGCGGCCAAGGGCGTCAGTGGTGATCACGGTGGCGGTACCGGCACCACTGATATAGGGCACGTTGCTCAGGGTGAAGGGGCCGGGGTTGATCTGGTCGCTGCTGACCCGCGCGTTGTTGATGAACAGGTCCACCGAGGTGGGCACCTGGGCATCGCCGCTGAAGCGCGGCAACGGGTAGGTGACCAGGTCCGGACGCAGGCCGAAGTTGCGCGATACCTGCACACCGCCTAGTCGAACCGCGCTGTTCCAGGTCAGGGCGCCGGTGACCAGGTCGCCGGCCTGGTAGCTGGTCATGCGGGGCTGGTCGTTGTAGCGCCAGAAGCTGTCGAAGCGGCGGTAACCGTCGTCCTCGGTCGCAAAGTCATCGAAGGAATGGCGGTAGACCCCGGTATTGTCGAGCACGCCGAAACCGCCAAATGCGCGCTGCTCGAGGAGGCCGCTGAGGTAGTGCGCGCCGTCTTCGCTGTGGTTGTAGAAGAGGTCGTAGTTGAACAGCAGACCGAGGTCGCTCTGTGCCGGGGTCATGTCGTAGACGCTGGTCTGCCCCAGCTGCTGGCGCGGCAGCCAGTCACTGGGCAGGGTCAGTTCCAGTTGCTGCTGCGCTTCGTTGTAATGGCTGCCCAGGCCGGGAATCCCGTCCAGCGCAGTAGGCCCTTGGACGCCATCCGGAACTCGCACGCCGACGCTGCGCAAATCCTCCGCATCGACCAGGTAGCGGCCGCCTTGCACGGTCACCGGGATGATCCTCTGGGTCGGCATCTGGTTGACCTGAAGTTGCAGGTAGAGCTGATAGGACTGCTCCTGCGCCAGCACGAGTTCGGTCCCCAGCAGCAGCGCCAGCGCCGGAGCGCGCAAGCACCCGCCGCCGCTCCTGACGGACTGTCGCCTGCGCCGGATTGCCATGCTCCCACCCTGCCCCGGCCGGGGTCACAGGCCAGGAATCGGTTGGAGCTCGCGCCGCTCATTGATTCTCGCCTGCAGACCAAGGCCGTTGTCCGCCACACTTGCCGGAAGTTCCCAACGCATCCGCGCGCCCGGCAGTACATAACCGAGCAGGCCCTCGGCCAGGGTGGTGGTACGACCGCCCTGGCTGAGGCTCACCTCGGACAATCGCGCGTGGGCCGGCCCCTGGTTGTGCAGCAGCAGAAAGCGCTGCCCGCCCTCGCGCTGCACAGTGAAGCTCAGCCTCGGTTCCAGCGGCTGGATGCCGGCCCTGGGCTTGTCAGCGCTGGCCGGCCCGGCGCCACTGCCGAACACGAACAGCGGCACCGAGTAACGCATCTGGAATTTCACCCCCAGGCGCACATCCGGCTCGGCGTCCGGCTGAAGCATCTCGTCCACCAGCACCCGGTAGGCCTGCTCGGTACCCGCTGGCGCCGGTTGCAGGCCTATCAGGCGAATCAGCTGGCGCTTGCCGGGGGCGATGTTGGCCACCGGCGGACTGCCCACCACGGTTTTCTGCGGGGTCAGTTGATCGTCATAGCCGGTCTGGCTCCAGGCCATCACCCGTACCTGCATGCTCACGGGTGCCTGTCCGCGATTCTCCAGCCAGAGCGCGGTCGCCTTCTGATCAGCCTCGATCACCGGATTGATCGGCCAGATCAAGATGGAACTGGCTGCCCGCGCCTCAGGAATGCCCGTCAGCAGACCGAGCAGCCCGAACACGACCAGAGCGCGGCCACCACGCTTCGCTGCTTGTCGAACCTCCATGTTGTCCCCCCTCGTTCCGTCTAGTAGGTGATGGTCACCGTAACCGTGTCGGTGTAGATCCCGGCCGACGGCATCACTGCCGTGCTGAACAAGCGCGCATAGACCGGAAAGGTCTGGCTGGTGCCGCCTACGGGAAAGGTCAGGCTCATCGCGGTGGCGCCGTTACTG
The DNA here is from genome assembly GCF_036328175.1 of Pseudomonas sp. JS3066. Lineage (NCBI taxonomy): Bacteria > Pseudomonadati > Pseudomonadota > Gammaproteobacteria > Pseudomonadales > Pseudomonadaceae > Pseudomonas > Pseudomonas sp. JS3066. The sequence continues at coordinate 369,252 of NZ_CP143312.1, read as the reverse complement.
CCGTCACCCCAGACGGCGCTGTAGCCGGCGTCCTTGTACAACTGGTAGCGCAGGGTCTCGGCGCCCTTGGCCAGCAGGCGCCCGCTGCTGACATTGCTGGTGTTGGCCCCGGCGCTGAGGGCGATGGTCAACGCCAAACCCGGCGTGCATTGCAGGATGATCGAGCCGCCGCCCGGCGTGGTCACCTGGTTGACGTCGGCGGGCAGTGTGGCGAACTGGCCGAAGGACAACGAGCCGAAGCTGGTGGCATCGCTGGCACCGCTCCCCAGGAGGCAACCCGAGCTGATCACGGCCTGGATCTGGAAGCTCTGCTGCACGGTAAGTTCATTGGTACCGGTATCCGCCGCCAAGGGTGGTGCCAGCGCCAGCAGGGCGAACAGGAAAATGCCACGCATCACCAGCTCACCGTGACGATGACAGTGTCGCTGTAGACACCGGCAGCGGGTGTCGCCTGGGCCGGCACCCGGCCATAGACGGGCAGGTACTGGTCGCTGCCGTTGCCGACACCGGTCACGCCGACGCTGTTGTCCCAGACGGTCAGGTAGTTGGCAGCGGTGTACAGGTTGTAGGCGACCTGCTCGGTGCCTGGCCCGGTCATGCGTCGGGCGCTGACGTTGCCGCTGCCACCGGCGCTGATCAGCACCCGGTAAGGCGTGCTGCTCAGGCAGTTCACCCGCAGCGCTCCGTTGCCGACAGTGCCGGCCATGTTGATCACGCTACTGAGAGAGAAATGGGTGCCGAAGTCCAGGGTGCCGAACTGCCCCAGGTTTCCGGGGTTGGTGCTACCGACGCTGCAGGCCGACAGTACCTCCGCGGCGAATCCGATGGTGGCGCTCTTGGTGGCGCCAAGGCCGCTGGCCGGCTCGGCCAACAGGACCATCAGCACCAGTTGGCTCAATCTGCTGTAGCGGGGGCAAACCATGGCTCGTTCCTGGCTTCTGGCTGGTCTTCCTTGATTGCCCGCAGGCAGGCGAAAGCGGTTTACCAGGTAACGGTGACCAGCACGGTATCGGTGTAAGTGCCGGACGTCGGCGTCGTCTGCGCGGGGACGCGGCCATAGACCACGATGTCCTGGTTGTTGCCGTTGCCGGTGCCCGAATAGGCGTTTGCACCGTTACTGCCATTCCCCCAGGGCGTGGTGCGGGCGGCGTCCTGGTAGAGGTTGTAAGTGATGAACTCGCTGGCGCCGCCGCTCATCCGCCGTTGATTGCCGGAGGGTGCGAGGCCGCTATTCAACGCAACGGTGTAGGCGGTGTTGTTGGCGCACTGGATGCCGAACGAGCTGCCGGCGCCGGCCCCCACGGACTGGCCTTCGACGATATTGGCCAGGCTTGGGTAGGTACCGAAGCTGATGCTGCCGAAGCTGTTGGTACTGCCGTTGTTGGAGCTGTTGTTCACCGTGCACCCGGCACCGATGGTGATCTGGATGCCCAGGTTGCCCTGGAGAGTCCCGGCGGCCTGGGCCTGGTGTATCGGAGTGAGCAGCAGCAGGAAGGGAAGCAGCCAGCGCAAGACTTTCATCGGACGACTCCTACGGTTCCTTGTCTTTACATGCACCTCTGTCTGGACCGTAGTTCAAAAACGATGTGGAGCAAAAAACCTCTACAAACGGTTCATAAGTGGCATTTGGCCGCCATGCTGCATAGTTCGTCTAAACGTCTGAATTCTCGGAATGTGCAGCGAAGGAGTAAGCAGGTGCCCCTCTACAGGTAGGCAAAACGCTTACAAAAAAATGAGATTTCCGCCATTAACTGGCTATAGAGCCATAGTTTGTGGAATTCGTACGGTTCTAGTTCGAGCAGAGATAAGGGCGGCCAGGTGACCGCCCGGAGACATCAGCGCCAGTCTTCGCGCAGGCGGGTCAGACCCTCCTGGGCCACCGAGGCAACCAGCTGGCCGGCGCGATTGAAGATGCTGCCACGGGAGAAGCCACGGGCATTGCCGGCCCAGGGGCTGTCCATGGAGTAGAGCAGCCAGTCATCTGCGCGCAGGTCGCGATGGAACCACAGGGCGTGGTCGAGGCTGGCCACCTGCATGAACTTCTGCCAAACCGACACGCCATGGGGGAGCATGGAAGTGGTCAGCAGGCCGAAGTCCGACGCGTAGGCGAGGATGTACTTGTGGATCGCAGGAATGTCCGGGAGGCTGCCATCGGCGCGGAACCAGACGTGCTTGACCGGCTCGCCACGACGCGGATTGAAGGGGTTTTCCGCGGTGACCGGGCGGATCTCGATGGGCTTGGCGCAGAGGAACTTGTCGCGCACGCGCTCGGACAGCAGGTGGGTGCTCTGGCGGGCAAGTTCCAGCTCGCTGGGCAGGTTCTCCGGCCCTGGCACGTCGGGCATGGTGAGCTGGTGGTCGAAGCCGCCCTCGTCCTGCTGGAAGGAAGCGCTGCAGGTGAAGATCTGCTGGCCCTTCTGGATGGCGGTCACGCGGCGGGTGCTGAAGCTACCACCATCGCGCACCCGCTCTACCGAGTAGACCACCGGCAGGGAGGCGTCCCCCGGACGCAGGAAGTAACCGTGCAGGGAATGTACATGGCGCTCGGACTCAACCGTCTGGCTGGCGGCAGAAAGCGACTGGCCGAGTACCTGGCCACCGAACAGCTGGCGGAAACCCAGGTCCTGGCTGACGCCACGGAACAGGTTTTCTTCGATGGATTCGAGGCTCAGCAGCGCGACCAGCTCGTCGAGCACCTGGGTCATGGAATTCTCCTCTGCAAGGCTGCCGCCCCGGTCATTGCCGAGGCGGTCTTCGTAGTTCGGGATAGGCCGGCAACGTCGTCAGGCGCTCGTCCCACTGCGCGCGGCCAATGGTGAAATGGTAAAGGCTTTGCCAACGACTGTCGGCCATTTCCAGCAATTCATGTACCGAATCATCGAAGTAGCAGCCGATGCCGGTTCCCGATAACCCGGCGGCCTCGGCTTCCAGGTAGAGCAACTGGCCGATCTGCCCGCACTCCCAGTAAAGCCGCGGGTACAGCCAGGCGCCCTCTTCCAGGGCGGCGTCGAAGCGGGCGAGCATGGCCAGTGCAACGCATCCGTCGGCGGCGATGTCCTGGCCGCAGGAGAGGAAGCCTGCCAGGCCGCGGGCATCGCCTTCAAGCAGGCGGTACAGCGGCAGTTCGTCATCGGCCCGTTCCCAGACGAAATCTTCGCGCATGCCAGCCGCCAGTTCCGCCTCGGGCACTGCGCCGCGTGCCAGCCAATAGAGACCGGGCGCCATGCCTTGTACGCGATGCACGAACAGCAGCAGGTCCACCCGAACCTCACCGAGGCTGGCGAAGGGAACCGGCGAGTTCGCGGGCATCAGCCGGTGCAGCCAGGCCAGCAGCAGTTCCGCCTGGACACCGCTGCGGCCGTCCAGGGATTGGGCGCTGCGCCGCCGGTGCAGCAGCGGACGCAGCGGCAGGCCAGGGTTATCCACAACAGCACGGGCCTCGACCTTGGGCCATTCCGCCAACGGCTGACGCGGTGCGCGGCACAGGCCGTGGACCCGCTCCAGCTCAGGCCAATGGCGCTGCTCGCGAGACAGTCGATTGGGCGAGCCACGCAGCTCCAGCGCGGCGAGGCCGTCCTGCAGCGATTGCCCCAAGGCGAATTCGCACGCTTGGGCCGGGCCGATCCACAGCAGCACATCGGAGCATTCACGTTCGACAAAGCCGGGACGATCCAGCCCCAGCATGCCGTCAAGCGACTCTTCGGCAACGCCGCCCATGACCCGCACCTGCCAGCCCAAGGCCGACGCGGCGATCGCCAGAGCTGCCAGTGCGTGTCCCAGGTCGTGCTGGCAATAGCGGTAGGCGCGCTCGCCATACTTCCAGGCTTCGCGCCACGGAATGCTGGAAAGTCCCAGCAGGAAGCCACCTGAAGGCAACGCCGCTGACAGTTGTGTGGCCAGGGGTGCCGGCAGTTCGGCGCGGACTTCCAGTACATGAACGTCCGGTGCGTAGTGAGCAAGCAACCCAGCCTCCTCCACTGCGCCGGGTGGCAGCAGCAAGTAGGCCTCGGTGGGATGCAGGTTGCCCGAGGAGGGATTGACCCGCAGCGCCCACTTGCTGGCCCCAGCTTGCTTCCAGGCGGAAATCGCCAGGCTGTCGTAGAGCAGCTGGGAAATGCTGTCGAGGTTCAACGGTGCAGGCTCGCCGACCGGAGCTGCGAACACCACGTCGTAGGGCGGCGTTTCTTCCAGCGGGCGGTGAAACAGTTCGACCAGGCGCGCCCCACTGTAGCGACGGAAGGGAGCCGGCTGGGTCGCCCAATCGAGCTGCCCCGGACCGGGAGCGAAGCCATCCGGTCGATGCTTGCTGAGTGCGTGATAGCCGCGCACGGCGTCGTTCATCGCAACGCTTCCCACTCGGCGCGCCCCAGCCGGTAGAGCACATGACGGCGCAACGGGTGCCCCTCGGGCAAGAGCGGGTGCTCGAAGTCGCCATCCGGATCGTGCTGCATGCCGATGCGCTGCATCACCGCTTGCGAACGCAGGTTGCCGGGTACGGTGAAGGCCACGACCTCAGCCAGTTGCAAGGGCTCGAAAGCGAATGCCAGCGTCGCTTGCGCTGCCTCGCTGGCCAGGCCCTGCCTCCAGTAGCGATGCATCAGTCGCCAGCCAATCTCCACAGCCGGGGTGAAGTGTTCCTCGAAGTTCACGTTCTGCAGCCCCAGGACACCCACAAAGCCGCCGTCGCCACGATGCTCGATTACCCACTGGCCAAAGTTGTACCGCTGGAAATGCTGACGAATGCGCGCCGCCAGGGCATCGCTTTCTGCTCGATCCAGGCAGGCAGGGAAGTGACGCATCACCTCCGGGTCGGCGTTGAGCTCGGCGAAAGCCGGCAGGTCGTCGTCGCGCCAGCTACGCAAGCGCAGTCGTGGAGTGATGAGTTCGATCGGATGCACGGGCGCGTCTCTTGAGGTGGGCTCGAAGGCCCAATCATACTGCCGTACGTACCACCCCGAGTGCCTATCGATGTTCCTGCCGCTGGTCTACCACGACGACTACAGCCCGCCCTTCCCGGCGGAGCACCGCTTCCCCATGGAGAAGTTCCGCTTGCTCTATGAGCATCTGCTGGAAAGCGGCCTGACCACCGACGAGCGCCTGCACCGACCGGAGACCTGCCCGCCCGAAGTGCTGGCGCTGGCCCATTGCCCGTCGTACATCCAGCGGTTCCTCAATGGTGACCTGGGCCGCGAGGAACAACGTCGCCTCGGCCTGCCCTGGAGCGAACCGCTGGCGCGACGCACCGTGCGCGCGGTGGGCGGTTCGCTGCTGGCCGCCGACCTGGCCCTGAAGCATGGCCTTGCCTGTCACCTGGCCGGAGGCACCCATCACGCTCACTTCGACCATGCGGCGGGCTTCTGCATCTTCAACGACCTCGCGGTGATCAGCCGCTACCTGCTGGAGGCCGGCAAGGTGCAGCGAGTACTGATCTTCGACTGCGACGTACACCAGGGCGACGGCACCGCCCGGCTGCTGGCCGATACTCCGGAGGCCATTACCGTTTCCCTGCATTGCGAAAAGAACTTCCCGGCCCGCAAGGCCGATAGCGACTGGGACATTCCCCTGCCGATGGGCATGGGAGATGCTGACTATCTCCGGGTGGTGGAGGATGCGCTGAACTATCTGCTGCCGCTCTACCAGCCGGACATCGTGCTCTACGACGCGGGCGTGGACGTGCACAAGGACGATGCCCTCGGCTATCTGCAACTCACTGACGCTGGTGTGGCTCAGCGCGACGAGAAGGTGATCCGTCATTGCCTCGGCCGGGATATCCCCGTGGTGGGCTTGATCGGTGGCGGTTACAGCAAGGACCGCGCGGCGCTGGCAAGGCGGCATGGCATCCTGCACCACAGCGCGGATCGGGTGTGGCGGGAGATGGGCTTGGGAGGCTCGCCATCCTTGTTGTAGGAGCGAATTCATTCGCGAACGCAGGTCACCGGCCTGCCCGGTTGAACGTATCGGGGCAGTTCCACACCCATCGCGAATGAATTCGCCCCCACAACATGCCGTGTCCGCCCAGCCTTGTGCAGTAGAATGCGCCCCTTCCCAACTCCTTCTCTTCTATTCCCATGAACGACTCCTCCCCCTTCGTCGCCGTCATCGGCGGTGGCCCCGCTGGCCTGATGGCCGCCGAAGTGCTCGCCCAGGGTGGTGCGCGGGTGGAGCTGTTCGATGCCATGCCGTCGGTGGGGCGCAAGTTCCTGCTGGCCGGCGTGGGCGGGATGAACATCACCCATTCCGAACCCAGGGCGCCTTTCATCGGCCGTTACGGTGCGCGTCGAGAAGAGTTGGCGGCGCTGCTGGAAGAATTTGGCGCCGACGAGCTGCGCGCATGGATTCATGACCTGGGCATCGAGACCTTCGTCGGCAGTTCCGGGCGGGTCTTCCCCACTGACATGAAGGCCGCTCCACTGTTGCGCGCCTGGCTCAAGCGCCTGCGCGAGCAGGGTGTGGTCATCCACACACGCAGCCGTTGGCTGGGTTGGAACGCCGACGGCGCCCTGCGCATTGCCACGCCCGATGGCGAGAAAACCCTCAATGCCGATGGCTGCCTGCTCGCTCTGGGTGGCGGCAGCTGGGCGCGGCTGGGCTCGGACGGCGCGTGGGTTCCACTGCTGGAACAGCGGGGCGTGTCCGTTGCGCCGTTGCAGCCCTCCAATTGCGGCTTCGAAGTGGAAGGCTGGAGCCCGCTGCTCGAGGAGAAGTTCGCCGGGGCGCCGGTAAAGCCGGTGGCCATTCGCCTGGACGACGAGCCTCCGCGCCAAGGCGAATTCGTACTCACCAGCTACGGCGTCGAAGGCAGCCTGATCTATGCCTACTCTGCCGCCATCCGTGAGCGGATAAACGCGAGTGGCAGCGCCACCATTCATCTGGATCTGCTGCCCGGCCAGCCTGTGGACAAAGTCGCCAAGGCCCTCGCCCGTCCGCGCGGGTCGCGTTCCATGGCCAAGCACCTGCACAGCCAGTTGGGCATCGATGGCGCCCGCGCCGGCTTGCTGCGCGAGCTGGCGACCAAGGACGACTTCCTCGATACCGCGCAGCTGGCGACGGTCATCAAAGCCCTGCCGCTGACGCTGGTGCGTCCGCGTCCGCTGGACGAAGCCATCAGCACCGCCGGCGGCATTCCCTTCGAGGCAATGGACAAGGGGTTGATGCTCAAACAGTTGCCGGGGGTCTTCTGCGCCGGGGAGATGCTCGATTGGGAAGCACCTACCGGCGGCTATCTGCTCACCGCCTGCTTCGCCAGCGGGCGGGTCGCTGCACAAGGCGTATTGCACTGGCTTTCACGCCCTGTCGCGCTGGAGTAGCATCGCTCGCCAGGCCCCGCCAGAGGGCCGCCTGCCACCGTGATGGCTCGTTTTCCAGCCACTGTCATGGAACGCCCAATGAGCACACTGGACACCATCGAGATCAAAGCCTTCGTTCCAGCGAAGGATTACGCACAGAGCAAGGATTTCTACCGTGAACTCGGCTTCGAAATGTGCAGCACTTCGGACGAGGTCAGCTACTTCCGATACGGCCACAGTGCCTTCCTCCTGCAGAACTTCTATAGCAAGGAGTTTGCGGAGAACCTGATGATGCATTTGCAAGTGAAGGACGTTGAATCCTGGTGGCAGCACGTGCAGACCTCGGGTGTGATCGAGCGCTACGGCCTGCGGGTGGTGCCACCCCAGGACCAGCCCTGGCGGATGCGCGATTTTGTCCTCATCGATCCCAGTGGCGTCCTTTGGCGCATCGGACAGAACATCTGATCGGAAGCTGGCCGCGAGGTGTCGGCTGGCACGCGGCCAGCGTCTATTCTTGCCCTGAGCCCAGCTTTCTTCATGCGGTGCCCCCAAGGTGATTCCCCTCCTCGTCTGCGACGACTCGATGATGGCGCGCAAGCAGTTGATTCGCGCGCTACCGCTGGACTGGCCGGTGCATATCACCCAGGCCAGTAACGGTGAAGAAGCTCTTGAGGCCATACGCCAGGGTCATGGCCAGATCGTCCTATTGGACCTGACCATGCCGGTGATGGATGGCTATCAGGTCCTCAGCCGGATTCGCGCTGAAGGTTTGAAAGCCAGGGTGGTGGTGGTCTCCGGCGACATCCAGGAAGAAGCCCAGCGCCGAGTCCACGAACTCGGTGCCCTGGCCTTCATCCGCAAGCCTGCCGATCCGGACGAACTGCGGGAAACCCTGATCCGCCTCGGCCTGCTGCGCCCGGCGCCATCCACGAGCCCGGTCACCGGCGTACCCGGACGCCACGATCCGGACCTGCGGGTGAACTTCCGCGACGCCCTGCGCGAGGTCAGCAACGTCGCCATGGGCCGCGCGGCCGCCTTGCTGGCGCGCGTGCTCGGGGTGTTCGTGCAACTGCCGGTGCCCAACGTCAACCTGTTCGAAGTCAGCGAACTGCACATGGCCCTGGCCGATGCCCAGCGCGGCGAGCGGCTGTCGGCGGTGTGCCAGGGCTTCATCGGCGAATCCATCGCCGGCGAGGCGCTGCTGTTGTTCCATGACGCCGAGAGCGCCGAGGTGGCGCGCCTGCTCGGCTGGCAGCCACAGGGCGAAAACGATGAGGCAGAGATGCAACTCGACCTCGCGAGCATCCTGATCGGCGCTTGCCTGGCCGGCATCGCCGAGCAGATCGACGTGCGTTTCTCCCAGGGCCATCCGCAACTGCTCGGCCGGCACAGCTCCATAGAACGCCTGTTCCAGCTCAACAACCGGCGCTGGCGCAAGACGCTGGCAGTGGAGATCAGCTACGCCATCGAAGATCACAACCTGCACTTCGATCTGCTGCTGCTCTTCACCGAAACCTCCATCGCGCGCCTGACCCAGAAGATCCACTACCTGATGGACTGATCCATGCCGGCACAAATCGATTTCAAGGAACTCCACTGGCTGCTGGACATCGTCCAGTGCCTGGATGTCGGCGTGGTGGTCCTGGACCGCCAGTACCGCATCGAGGTGTGGAACAGCTTCATGGAGAACCACTCCGGCCTCGGTCCCGACCGGGTACACGGCAAGAACATCTTCGAGCTGTTCCCGGAGATCGAGCGCAACTGGCTGCGCCGCAAGGTGGACAGCGTGCTGCAACTCGGTACGCGCGCCTTCAGCCTGTGGGAGCAGCGACCCTACCTGATCCGCTTCGAGAACTACCGGCCGATCACCGGCGAAGAAGATTTCATGTACCAGAACCTCACCATCCTGCCGCTGGCCGCTGCTGGCGGAAAGGTGGAGCGCGTTTGCCTGGTGATCACCGACATGACCGAGGTGGCGCGGTTGAAGCGGCAATTGGCGGAAAAGTGACGACGCGCCTGTGGGAGCGATTTCAATCGCGAAGCAGGCCACAGGCCTGCCAATCAGACTTGTAGGGACCGCTGCGTCCCTTTCGCGAATAAATTCGCTCCCACAATGATCTCCCGTCGCCCTATTTGATGTACCACCCCCACGGCTCGGTACTTCTGTACTCGGTGACCTGTTTTACCTCCAGGTAGTTGTCCAGGCCCCAGCGGCCCAGCTCGCGGCCGATGCCACTCTGTTTCATGCCGCCCCAGGGTGCCTGGGTGAAGGTCGGCTGCGAGCAGTTGACCCAGACAATGCCGGCGCGCAGGCCATTGGCCACCCGCGCGGCGCGGTCGAGGTCGGCGCTCATCACGGCGGCGGCCAGGCCGAAGCGGCTGTCATTGGCCATGCGCAGGGCGTCGGCCTCGGTCTTGAAGCGCTTCACGCAAAGCACCGGACCGAAGATTTCCTCGCGCCAGATGCGGCTGTTGTCCGCCGGCTCGTCGAACACCGCCGGCTCGACGAAGTAGCCATGGGACAGATGCGCCGGGCGCTTGCCCCCGGTGAGCAGACTGGCCTCCTGCCGGCCCTGTTCGATCATGCCCATGACCTTCTGGTACTGCCCGGCGCTGACCAGAGGCCCAAGCAGCACGCCACGTTCCAGGCCGGGGCCGATGGTGATGCGCCGCGTCTCTTCCACCAGGCGTTCGATCAGACGGTTGGCGACGCCCTCCTGCACCAGCAGCCGCGAGGTGGCACTGCACACCTGCCCCTGGTTCCAGAAGATGCCGAACATGATCCATTCCACGGCGGCTTCCACATCGGCGTCATCGAAGACGATGAACGCCGACTTTCCGCCCAGTTCGAGGCTGATGTTCTTGATGTCGGCTGCCGCCGCCGACATGATCTTCGCCCCCGTCGGTACGCTGCCGGTAAAGGCCAGCTTGTCCACGCCGGGGTGCTGGCTGAGCGGGCCACCAGCCTCTCCGCCCAGTCCCGTCACCACGTTGAGCACACCGGAAGGCAGGCCTATGCGCTCGGCGGCGCCAGCCAGTTCCAGCGCGGTCAGCGGCGTCAGCTCGGACGGTTTGAGTACGCAGGTGGCGCCCGCTGCGAGAGCCGGGGCGACCTTCCAGGAGGCCATCAGCAGCGGGTAATTCCAGGGGATGATCTGCCCCGCAACCCCCACCGGCTCATGGCGGATACGGCAACTGAAGCGATCATCCGGCAGCGCCAACGGCTCGTCCTGGCGGGCGTCCAGCTCCCGCGCCAGTTCGGCGTAGTAGCGGAAGCAGCCGATGGCGTCGGCGATGTCCCATTGCGCTTCCGGCAGGGGCTTGCCGTTGTCGCGCACCTCCAGTACTGCCAAGGCGTCCTGGCGACCTTCCAGCTCGCTGGCCAGGGCATCAAGCCAATCGGCGCGCTCGGCCCCGCTGCTTTGGCCCCAGCCACGGTTGAAGGCCTGGCGGGCGGCGTGCACGGCGTGGTCGACATCTTCCTCGGTGGCCGCCGGCACCCGCTGGATCAGGTCGCCGCTGCTGGGGTCCAGCACTTCGAAATATCCGCCCAGGTCGGGACGGACCCATTGCCCGTTGATGTACAACTGGTCACGCATGGCTCTGCTCCATGGGCGCTCAGGCGCCGCTGTGGCGGTTCTGCAGGTAGCGGGAGGTGAACAGCAGCGCCAGGGAGACGCAGATGATCACCGTCGAAATGGCATTGATCTCCGGTGTGATGCCCCGGCGGATCGACGAGAAGATGTAGATCGGCAAGGTGGTTTCCGACCCGGCGACGAAGAAGGCGACGATGAAGTCGTCAAAGCTGAAGGTGAACGCGAGCAGGAAGCCGGCCAGGATGGCCGGGGCGATCTGCGGCAAGGTCACCCGGCGGAAGGTTTCCAGGGGCGGTGCATAGAGGTCGGCGGAGGCTTCCAGCAAAGCCCTGTCCAGAGACTCCACGCGGGTGCGGACGATCACGATCACCAGCGCCATGGTGAATAGTGAGTGCGCGGCGATCACCGTGAAAAACCCCATGCGCAAGCGCGGCAGCCCGGCGCCCAGCAGCAGGTCGAGCAGCGGGTTGACCACTTCGAACAGGCTGATGAACGCAATCAGGGTGGCGATGCCGATGACGATGCCGGGAATGATGATCGCGCAGTAGGTCATGGCGTCGAAGAACAGCCGCACGCGTTTGCCCGCCCGCTCCAGGCCGAATACCGCAAGGGTGCCGAACAGCGTGGCGATCAGCGCCGAGCAGAAGGCGATCAGCGCGCTGGTGCCGAGGGCTTCCATGATGAAGGGGTTACTGAACGCGCGGCCGAACCACTGTACCGAGCAGCACTCGAAGGACAGCCCACTGCGCCCGGCATTGAAGGAGAACAACACGATCAGCGCGATGGGCGCGTAGAGGAACAGGTAGAGCGAGGTGGAATAGCTGCGCAGCCACATCAGAGCATCCCCTCAGTGCCGCGCTTGCCGTAGCGCGCCACCAGTTTCAGGTAGAGGGCGATGATCACCAGCATCATCGCCACCAGGGTCATGGCCACCGCACTGCCGAACGGCCAGTTGCGTGATTGCAGGAAGAGATCCACCAGGGCGTTGCCGACGAAGAACACCTTGCCGCCGCCGAGGATCGCCGGGATCAGGAACTCGCCCATGAGCAGGATGAACACCAGCATGCTGCCGGTAATGACACCGGGCGCCGAGAGCGGCAGGGTTATCCGGCGGAACGTCTCGAAGGCCCCCGCGCCGAGGTCCGACGACGCCTCCAGCAGGCGCTTGTCCAGCTTCTCCAGGCTGACGTAGATGGGGAACACCATCAGCGGCAGGTAGCCGTAGACGATGCCGATCAGCACCGCGGTCGGGGTGTTGATCAGCCGCACATCCTCCAGCCCGACCATCGCCAGCAGCGCCGGGATGCCCTTGCCGCCGAGAATGAAGATCCAGGCGTAGGTACGGATCAGGAAGCTGGTCCAGAACGGTACGATCACCAGGGTCAGCAACAACGACCGGCTGCGCTGCACCTTCACCGCCAGGAAATAGGCCAGCGGGTAGGCCGCCACCAGGCACACCAGGGTACCCAGGGGCGCCAGCACCAGCGTGTTGTAGAAAGCCTTCGCCCGCGAGCCAAGGTTCAGGTAGTTCTCCAGGGTCAGGGCCGCGCTGTAGCCCCCCACGGGGCTGCGTTCACCGAGGCTGAAGACCAGGATGATCACCAGTGGCATCAGAAGCAGCAGCAGGAACCACAGCGTGGACGGCAACAGCAGGAGCAGCGTGACACGCCGGCCGAGGCTGCGGCTTTCCACCGGCGCGGCCTGGCCCGCATCGGCCAGCGCGGGGGCGCTGAGAGCGACGTTCATGGAAGATTCCTTGCGATTCATTACTGCGGTTTTCGTAGGAGCGAGCTTGCTCGCGAATGCTCGCAGCGAGGTTCGCGGGCAAGCTCGCTCCTACCAGTCAGGCTGCCTTGAAGCGCGCCATCAGTTCCGCCCGCGCCGGGCTGGTCAGGGTGGCTGCGGCGCCGAACTCCAGCGCGCTGAGCAGATCGGCTGCCGGATACATGATCGGGTCGTCGAGCATGTCCTTGGGCAGCAGCGCATCTACACGCTTGTCACCGGTGGGATAACCGTGGGCCTCGACTTCCAGCTTGTTCACCCGCGGGTCGAGCAGGAAGTTGATCAACGCGTAGGCCGCATCCGGCCGCTCGGCACTCTTCGGAATGGCGAAGAAATCGCTCCACAGCTCGCCACCCTCGCGACCCAGTACGTAGGTCATCTGCGGCATGTCGCGATGCAGTTGCGAGGCGTCGCCGGTCCAGCACATGGACATCCAGGCATCGCCATTGCGCATGGACGGCTGGTAGTCGGAGTTGATCGCGAAGAGGTGCGGCTTGACCTCCAGCAGCAACTTCTCGGCTTCGGCCAGCTCCTTCGGATCCAGCGAATTGAAGCTGTAGCCGAAGGACTTCAACGCATTGCCGATCACCGTGAGCTGGTAGTCGTGGACCATCACCCGGCCAGTGGCGTCCCCTTTTGTCAGCTCCCAGAACTCCTTCCAGGTCGTGGGCCTGGCCTTGATCTTGTCGCCGTCATAGACGAAGCCGGTGGTGCCCCAGTTCTTCGGTACCGCGTAGGTCTTGCCGTTGATGACGCCCTGTTCCATGAAGCGCTTTTCATACGAAGCCGGATCGAAATTGGGCAGGCGCGACAGGTCCAGCGGCTCGATCAGGCCCAATTCAGCGTAGGTGCTGATGGTGTAGTTGGTGGGCACGAAGACGTCCCAGCCGCTGCCGCCCGCCTGGAGCTTGGCGAGCATCTCTTCGTTAGAGCCGAACACGTTCATCTGTACCTGGGCGCCGGTCTGTTCGGCGAAGGCGGCGAAGTTGTTGGCGTTGTGATAGTTCGGCCAGGTGGCCAGGACCACGCGGTCGCCAAGGGCGCCCTTTTCGGCGGCGAAGGCGCGGTTGCTGGTGAGCAGACCCGGCATATTGGCGGCCATCACCGCCATGGCTACGCCAAGCCCCGTACGGCCGAGGAACTCGCGACGGCTGATGGAACCGTTCTGCCAACTACGCAGTTGCTTGATGAAGTCTTTCCGATCCATTGCTGCTACCTGCCTGTAAGGGTTGGTTGTTCTTGTCCGTACCGTACTGCGTTATCACAACGTCATGGCCAGGCCACTGGCCTGGTCCCAGCCGATCCGCACTGGCGATCCGTGCTCGAAGGCCGAGCGCTCGTGCTGGCCATGGCGCTGCACGCGCACGCAGACGATGCCGAAAGGCTCGGTGCGCACGCGGTATTCAGTGAGGTTGCCGAGGTAGATGCGGTCCACCACCTGGCCCGGCAGGCTGATCTCGCGGGGTAGCGCGACCTCGCTGGCGCCAATGGCGATCAACTCCGGGCGCACCGCGATGCAGCCGGGCTCGGCCGCCTTGAGGGCGGGGCCAGTGGGCGTCTGCGGGCTGGCCAGTTGCAGGCCGTGGGTGGTTTCCAGAAGCACGCGGCCATTGTCGATGCGCCGCACCGTGCCATCGAACAGGTTGGATTCGCCGATGAAGTCCGCTACGTAGCGACTCGCCGGGGTTTCATAGAGTTGCTCGGGGCTGGCGCTCTGGAGGATCTGGCCGTCCTGCATGACGCTGATGCTGTCGCTCATGGACAACGCCTCTTCCTGGTCGTGGGTGACCAGCACGAAGGTAATGCCCACTTCGCGCTGCAGGCGCAGCAGTTCGGACTGCATTTCCTTGCGCAGCTTGCGATCGAGCGCGGCCAGAGGTTCGTCCAGCAACAGCACGGTGGGCTTGTTCACCAGCGCACGGGCCAAGGCCACCCGCTGCTGCTGGCCGCCGGAAAGCTCGTGCGGCTTGCGCTGGCCAAAGCCGGACAGCCGCACCATTTCCAAGGCTTCGTCCGCCAGGCGGCGTTGCTCGGCACGGCCTGGGCGTGGCTGGTGGTAGCGCAGGCCATAGGCGATGTTCTCCGCCACCGACAGGTGCGGGAACAGCGCATAACTCTGGAACACCATGTTCACCGGCCGCTGGTGCGCCGGTACTCCCGCAACCGAATGCCCGGCCAGCAGTACCTCGCCCTCGCTGGGTTGTTCGAAGCCGGCGATCATCCGCAGGGTGGTGGTCTTGCCGCAGCCAGAGCTGCCGAGGAAAGAATGGAAAGCACCACGCCGCACCTTGAAGTTCAGGCCGTTGACCGCCGTGACCGCGCCATAGCGCTTGACCACATTGCGGAACTCGATATCGCAGAACTCGCTTGCATCGCTCACGACCGGCCCCTTTTTGCAGGTGTTCTTGGCATATGGCCACACGCTAGCAATGGCGATTCCGGGCTGTATATATCCCTCGGGGGATAGACGCTCATTCCACAGAAACTGTGGAATCCATTGTGGATAAGTTATGGATGGTGGGCTGCAGGCCACAGGGGGCTAGGCCTTGAGCCTTGCGATCTTTTTTTGATCAGCCTCTCTTTGTCGGGGCGATTTCAAGCGCCAAGCAGGCCGAAGGCTTGCCCTATGGATTCCAACGGGGCAACAGCGTTGCCCTTGGCGAATGAATTCGCCCCCACAGGGGCAGCTTCATCGTCCCCCGCTGCTCACAATTTCTGTGCAAATCGTTGTGGATAACTCGTGGGCATCCGCGTCGGATGCCGATGTCTGCTGGGCCAGACCAGACTGGCTGGTTATTGATCAGTCGCTTGTTAATCACCAATGGCGATAAGGCTAGACCGCCTTCTGTAACGGCTCGGGCTCATCACGCTGGCCACCCAACTCCCGCACAAACAAGCCCAGCAACTCCGACTGGCTGCCTATACCGAGCTTGGCGTAGATGTTCTTGCGGTGGATTTTCACCGTGCCGGGGCTGATTGCCAGGTGCTCGGCTACCGATGCACTGGAGTGGCCACGCAAAAGCATCTGCACCACTTCCTGCTCCCGCGCCGTCAGCACATGGGCGCCGAACTGATCGAAGGCTTCGCGGATCTTGTAGTCCAGGTCCTGGACCGGGCGCGGCGCGTGGGCACGGGCCTGCTCCCAGGCTTCGTTCACCACCTGTTCCACCACTGGCTGGGCGCAATCCAGCAACTGCATTTCATCGCGGCTGTAGGCCGGGCTGCAGGTGCTGCGCATCAGCGAGAATACCGCCTTGGCACCATCGGCCAGGTCGATGAAGAAGGCGATCTCTTCGGTCAGGCCGGTCTGCTGGTAATAGGTGACGTAGTACTCACCGAGGTAGAAGTGGTCCGGGGCGAACTGGCGCAAGCGCCAGAGGCCGGGGGCCTGGTTTCGGGTGCAGGCGAGATAGAAGGGGTCGAGCAGGTAGGGACCGACCTGGTAATCCTCGACGTACACATGGCGCTTGTCCGGCGGAAAGGTATCGAACAGGGCCAGCGGCCTGTGGTTGCCTTCATAGACGAAGAGCACGAAATGGTCGACATGGCAGACCTGCTGCAGCCACTGGCTGAGGCCAAGCAGACGGGCCCGCCCGGCGGGCTGGGCAAGCAGATGGGCAACACCGGTGGTCCAGTGTTTGAGTTCCTTGTGGCGCATGTGGGAAATGCCTGAGGTTGGGCTGCGCTTCAATCACTATAGGCGTTCAGCATTTCGCACAGAAATGCAGGAAGTGCGCCAATATCCTGAAAGCTCGCCAGCCCCTCTGGCACGGGGGTGTCGGTCACCTGCCCTGCCCCGTTCCGGTTCCCGTTGCCCCATCAGGCGTCACCCATCACCACAGTACGGTGACGCCTGGAGCCGGATTCAGCCCTTCTTCGCCTTACCGAATCCCGGCGCCTTGCGCACGGATTTCACCTTGGGCTTCTCGCTGTCGACCCAGCGGCCCAGTGCTGCACCCTTGCCCGGCTTGCCGGCGACGGCCTGGGATTCCTTCGGCTTCTTGGGTTTCTTCGGCTTCTTGATCACCTGGCCAGTAGCGTCAGTCATGGGCACCCGGTGATCAGGGTAGAAGTCTGGTTCGTCACGACGCTGGATGGTCTGGCGGATCAGCACCTCGATAGCCGCCAGCAGTTGCACCTCATCGGCGCAGACCAGCGAAACCGCCTCACCAGTGGCACCGGCGCGGCCGGTACGGCCGATACGGTGTACGTAATCCTCAGCAACGATGGGCAGGTCGAAATTGACCACCAGCGGCAAGTCGTCGATATCCAGGCCACGAGCAGCCACATCGGTGGCGACCAGGATTTGTACTTCACCGGCCTTGAAGCGCTGCAGCGCGCGCAGGCGCGACGGCTGTGGCTTGTCGCCGTGGATGGAATCGGCACTGACGCCACTGGCCTGGAGTTCGTCCACCAGTTGGTCGACACCCTTGCGGGTCTTGACGAAGACCAGCACCTGGCCCCAGCCGCGATCTGCCAGCAGGTGCAGGAACAGCTCGCTCTTGCGCTTCTTGTCCACCGGGATCAGCCACTGGCGCACGCTTTTCGCAGCCGCATTGCGCGGACTGACCTCGATGGACAGCGGGTCACGCAGCAGTTCGCGGGCCATCTGGCGAATGGCATCGGAGAAAGTGGCGGAGAACAGCAGGGTTTGCCGGCGTTTCGGCAGCGCAGTGAAGAGCTCGTCCAGTTCACGGGCGAAACCCAGGTCAAGCATGCGGTCGGCCTCGTCCAGCACCAGCACCTGGAGCTGGTTGAACTTCACGGCGTTCTGCCGATAAAGGTCAAGCAACCGGCCAGGGGTGGCGACCAGGACGTCGATACCCTTGCGCAGCTTCATCATCTGCGGATTGATGCTCACGCCACCGTAGACCGCGTAGTTGCGCAGCGGCAGGTGCTGGCCGTAGACGTGGAAGCTTTCGTTGACCTGCTCGGCCAGCTCACGGGTGGGCACCAGCACCAGGGCGCGAACCGAGTTGCTGGCCACTTCCGGGCCTTCCAGGGTCAACTTCTGCAACAGCGGCAGGGCGAAGCCGGCAGTCTTGCCAGTGCCGGTCTGGGCCGCGGCCATCAGGTCACGACCTTTGAGGACGGCGGGAATCGCCTCGGCCTGCACCGGCGACGGGGTCTGGTAGCCAAGCGCCTCGGTGGCGCGCAGCAGGGGTTCGATCAGGCCGAGGGAAGCGAAGGTCATTGGGGCAGCCATAGTGTGCGGAAAAGGCGCAATTCTATCAGGCTGCCCACGATTTCCGGGATCAACTGGTCTGCTGTTCCAGCCCTTCTGCCTTCTGCGCCTTCATGTCCTTGCGCTCACGCCATTGCGGCAGGCCGATCAGCACCACGGCGCCGATGATCACCAGCATGGCCAGGCCCTCTTCCGCACCGATGGTCTCGCCCGCAAAGCCGATTCCCAGCAGCACCGCCACCACCGGGTTGACGTAGGCGTAGCTGGTGGCCGCGGCCGGGCGCACGTTCTTCAGCAGGTAGAGGTAGGAACTGAAGGCGATGATGGAGCCGAACACGATCAGGTAGGCCAATGCCCCCCAACCGGCGAGCGTCGGCGCGGCGGCCATGCGCTCACCGCTCAGCAGGCTGCCGGCCAGCAACGCGACGCCACCGGCGAGCATTTCCGCCGCGCTGGCCATGGGGCCGGCAGGCAACTTGAGGTTCTTGCTCCACATGGAGCCGAAGGACCAGGCCGCCGCCGCGAAGATGATCAAGACTGCGCCCAGAGGACTTGCCTGAAGGTTGGAGCCGAGATTGAGCAGGCCGATACCGATCAACCCGAGGAGGATGCCAGCCCATTCCAGGCGGGTGGTGCGTTGTCCCCAGATCAACCCGAACAGCAGGGCGAACAACGGCACCGTGGCCACTGCCAGGGCCGCGACACCGGATGCCACGCCAAGGTCTTCGGCCAGGGTGACTCCACCGTTGCCGCAACTGAGCAGCAGGAAACCGATGGCGGCAGCGGACTTCCACTCCTGCCAGGTCGGGTTGGGCACGCCGCGCCAGCGCAGGAAGCCGTACATCAGCGCGCCTGCGACCACGAAGCGGACACCGGCCATCAGCATGGGCGGCCAGGATTCCACGCCGATCCGAATCGCCAGGTAAGTGGAACCCCAGATCAGGTAGAGAGCGATGAAGGCTCCTATGAGCAGGAGCGGAAAGCGGCGCGCAGGCATGATCGGAACTCGACACAGGCGGGGATGAGGTGTCTATTCTAAGTAAGGTAAGGATGGCGAAATAAGGACGAAAACCTTATTCATGGCGCCATACTCCTTGGAAAGAACTGTTTTCATCAGCTTCTACCGTTGATTCGACAGAAGCAGATTTCGGAGGTCCCTGTGGACAAGTACGACCGCTTGCTGATTGCAGCGCTTATCGAGAATGGCCGTGCGTCGTTCGCCGACCTCGCACGCCGGGTCAACCTTTCACCACCCGCAGTGGCCGACCGAGTGGCCAAGCTGGAAGCCGGTGGGCTGATTACCGGTTACCACGCCAGCGTGGACCTGGCGAAGTTGGGCCTGCCCATCGAGTGCGTGATCGAATTGCGCATCACCGACCGTGACTACAAGCGAACCCAGGAAGCTCTGGAGAATATCCCGCAGCTGAACCTCTGCCACCGCGTCACCGGCGATGCCTGTCTGCTGATCAAGGCTGCCGTGGCATCGATGCCGGAATTGCAGGATCTGATCGACCAGATCGGCAAGTTCGGCGCGACCAAGACTTCGCTGATCCTCTCGACGCCCTTCGAACAGCGGATTCCAGGCGTGCTTCAGGAGCGCGGCAAGGTGGAAACCCTGCGCACGGTAAAAGGCTGAGTCGTGCTTGTAGGTTGGTCCGAGCTCCGCGAGGCCCAACGATTCCGGGTCGACCCAGCCGTTGGGCTTCGCTCTGCACCAACCTACGGGATGCTTACCCCTCCCGATGCCGCTTGAGCGCCTCGGGAATCTTTGCCGCGGGCACCTTCTGCAGGCTGCAGAACAGCTGGTGCGATACCGCGCTTATCCCGTGTCTTTCCCGTAGACGCCCGGCCAGGTGCAAGGTGAGGTTCGCGGCCATTTCGGCGTCGGCCAATGCCCGGTGGGCCTTGCCGGTGTCAGGCAGATTCGCCCAGGCGTTCAAGGTGCCGAGCTTGTGGTTGGGCGCCTCGGGCAACAGGCGGCGAGCGAGCAGCAAGGAACAGGCGAACGCCTGGCGACGGGAGCGACCAATGCGCGCCAGTTCGAAGTCCCAGAACTTCTGATCGAAAGACGCGTTGTGCGCCAGCAGTGGCAGGTCGCCGATGAAGTCGGCTGCCTCGCCCATCACCTGCTCCGCCGGTGGCGCTTCGCGCACCATGGCGTTGGTGATGCCGGTGAGGCCCTGGATGAACGGAGGAATCGGTACGCCTGCGTTCATCAGGCTCTGGTAGCGATCGACGATGCGACCGCCCTCAAGGATGACGACGCCAATCTCGGTGGCGCGGCAGTCGTTGCCCGGCGTGATGCCGGTGGTTTCGAAGTCGATGACAGCTATGGGGTCCACAAGATGTTCCAGGTTGGAGGCGGTTCAGTTGCGCTTCAGCAGGGGGTCTTCGATGGGCTGGTAGCGGCTGGCTGCACGAATCAGCGATTGCGCGGTCAGGCCGGGCACCCCATACACCAGGGTTTCCACACCATGGGCCTGGGCCACCCGCTCCAGTAGCAGGTCGAAGTCGCCGTCCCCCGAGGCCAGCACTATCAGGTCAACCCGAGGCGCGGCGTCGAGCACATCGATGGTGATGCCGACGTCCCAGTCCCCCTTGGCCGATCCGTCGCTGCGCTGGATGAACGGTTTGAGCTTCACGTTGAAGCCCAGATTGCGAAGGATCTGCTGGAACTGCTGCTGCTTCGGGTCCCCGCGGTCGATGGCGTAAGCGTTGGCTTCGACGATATCGCCTTCGGCACTGACACTCTGCCAGAAGGCGCCATAGTGGAAGTGGCAACCATAGGCATGGCGCACCGTGTAATAGAGGTTCTGCACGTCGGCGAATACGGCGATTTTCTTCAATGCAGCTCCTCGCCGCTGGCTGGCGGCGACTCGATGGGGGTAGATTGCGGCCAGTATGCCAGCCTCAGGGAACGGAAAGTGGATACGACCTTGCAGAACACTCCCGGTGCCCTGCTGATCATCGATCAGCAGCAAGGTATCCGCAGCCTGGACAAGCCGCGCAACAACCCCGATGCCGAAGTCCGCATCGCCGCCCTGCTGGCACGCTGGCGTGACGCCGGGTGGCCGCTGGTACATATCCGCCATATATCGAGAGAGGCGGCTTCGGTGTTTGCTCCCGGGCAATCCGGCGCCCTGTTCCAGCCGGAATTCATGCCTCGGGAGCGCGAGCAGGTGCTGGAGAAGAATGTTCCCGATGCCTTCATCAACAGCGGCCTGGAGCACTGGCTGCGAGTGCGCGGCATCGATGGGCTGGTGATTGTCGGTGTAGCCAGCGAGAACTCGGTGGAAGCTACGGCTCGCAGCGCCGGCAACCTGGGCTTTGCCACTACCGTGGTAGCGGACGCCTGCTACACCTTCGCCAAGACCGACTTTGCCGGCCGCCCGCGCAGCGCCGACGAAGTCCACGACATGGCCATGGCCAATCTGCAAGGCGAGTACGCCCGGGTGCTGTACACGGACGAACTACTCGCGAACTCGCCAACACCCTGAGGACGGACGTCTATAGTTTCAACTAACCCCGCAAGCATCGAGAACGGGGAAGACGCCGCGACCCACCGCATGGGTCTGTTGCAGGGAGCAAGGCGCTCGCCATGGCAGGCGGCGCTGTCTGGCAGTCACTCCAGCCGCAGGCCGTGTTCCAGGGCTATTGTGCAATGCGAGTTCATGGATGCTGCCTGCTTGCCCTGCTGCTCCTGTCCACCCCCAGCCATGCCGAGGCGCGCCTGGTATTCAGTGCGTTTCCCGATCAAGGCCTGCCGCTGTTCCAGATCTGCAAGCGCATCCTCGTGGAAGCCTACGGCGAACTCGGCATCAGCATCGAGACCCGCGCCGCCCCGGCCGCACGCGCCCTGCAGTATGCCGAGCGTGGACTGAACGACGGCGAGTTGTGCCGTACCAGACTGGTAGCCGAACAGCGTAGTGACCTGCTGCTGATCCGCACGCCCCTGTTCGAGTCCTATGCGGTCGCCTTCGCCAATCGCCCGTTACAGCTGCGCGGCTGGTCCAGTCTCAAGCCCTACCTCGTGGGTTTCGAGCGCGGCAAGGCGGCCCTGGAACTGCGACTCAAGGGGGTGCGGATGTCACCCTCCAACGGGGTGGAGAACGGCATGCGCAAGCTGGCCGGTGGTCGGGTGGACGTGCATGTGGAGGACTACTACTCAGGCATGTGCATCCTGCGCCAGAGCGGCATGCGCGGTATCCAGCCGTTGCATCCGGTGCTGGAGCGTTTCTCCATGCACCACTACCTGAACCCACGCCATCGCGATCTGGCGCCACGGCTGGAGGAAGTGCTGCGGCACATGGCGCAGAGGGGTCGCCTGCAGGAGATCGAGCGACAGGTCCTGCATGAAGCAGGATTGGATGACCTCAGCCCACCCTGAGCGATTATCATGGCGCTCCCGTTTCTCGCCTCCCGGATTTCCGATGTCGCTCCACGCCCGCAATCTGGCCCTGCTCGACGAACATGCCATCCGTTACCGAGAAGTCGTTCACGAACCCGTACTCGACTATCCGACCGCGCATGCGGTGCGCGAACGCTTCGGCCTCCTCGGGGTGGAAAGCAAGAGCCTGTTCCTGCGCCTGAAGAATGGCGGCTACGCAATGCTGGTGACCCTGGAAGGTGCGCGCGCCGATTGGGCCCAGCTCAAGACGCTGCTGGGCGCTCGGCCGAGCGTCGCCAGCGACGACGAGTTGGTGGCGATGACTGGCTGCGTGCCCCAGTGCGCTTG
The DNA here is from genome assembly GCF_036328175.1 of Pseudomonas sp. JS3066. Lineage (NCBI taxonomy): Bacteria > Pseudomonadati > Pseudomonadota > Gammaproteobacteria > Pseudomonadales > Pseudomonadaceae > Pseudomonas > Pseudomonas sp. JS3066. The sequence goes on along the minus strand of NZ_CP143312.1, from coordinate 346,668 downwards.
CCCCCTGGGCCACGCCGGGGAAATCGCGCTGGTGTTCGACGAGGCGATCTTCCGGCACGACTACCTGATCTATTCGCCCGGCCCACCGGAGTACACCCTGGAAGTGCCCACCGCCGACCTCGCCCGTCTGTTGCCGCAATTACCGAACCGGGTGCTGCGCTATCGTTCTGAGTGAGACGGCCTTTGGAGGCTGCCCTGGCTTGGGCTAAAGTGCCCAAGACCAACTGCCGCAAGATGTGAATGCCCGCTGATGAATCCGTTCGAGCTGCTGCGCGCCTCCTGGTATTTCTTCTCCCGAAACGTCGGCGAAATCGCCTTGCTCTGCCTGCCTGCCATCCTCACCGAGGCGATTGCGCAGCAGGGTCTGATCGCGTGGCTCGGCCCGGATAAGTCCCAGGGTGCCTCGATCATCGTCAGCATGCTGTTCTATCCGCTGTACGTCGGTGCGCTGATCATCTTCGTCGACAGCCGCAGCCACCGCATCCGCCTGAAACCCCGGCAGGTTCTGGAGATGGCCATTTTCCGCTGGCCGTCCTTCGCGGTACTGGCTGCCATCAGCACCCTGCTGATCATGGTCGGCGCCTGGATGCTGATCATTCCCGGACTCTACGTGATGATCAAACTGGCCTTTGCCGAGTACCTGTTGGTGCTCGAGGGCAAGTCCCCGCTGGATGCCATCAAGGAGAGCTTCACCCTGACCGGTGGGCATTTCTGGACCATCCTCGCCTGCGTGCTGCTGGTGATGGGGCCGATCTGGCTGGTGGACTGGTTCGCCTATCGTGAGCTCGGAGAAAATCCCGACCCGGTCGGCACGGTGATCCTGGAAACCTTCAATAGCTTCTTCCAGCTTTTCGTCAGCGTTGCCCTGTACCGGATGTTCACCCTCGTGACGGAACGAGCGGTCGAGCAGTGATTCCCTATAGGGAAATCTTCTGAAAACACCCCACACGCATCGCGCAGAGTAGTTTTTCAACGGACTGCTAGGCTTTTCAGGCCACTCAAGGAGGATCCCTTCATGGCTGAGAATCCCAGCATCCTGTCCCACATCTCGGTGGGCACCAACGACTTCGACCGCGCTGTCGCCTTCTACGACAAGGTGCTGCCCACCCTGGGCTGCAAGCGCATCATGGAACACCCCGGCGCCGTGGCGTACGGTCGCGAGTACCCGGAGTTCTGGGTGCAGTCACCCATCGACGGCCGACCGGCCAGTGTCGGCAACGGCACCCACATCGGCTTCTTCGCTCCCAGTAAGGAAGCGGTGCTGGCCTTCTTCGAAGCGGCACTGGATGCCGGCGCCACGGGCGACGGCCAGCCCGGACCGCGCCCGGAGTATGGCGAGCCCTACTACGGCTGCTTCGTCCGCGACCTGGACGGCCACAAGATCGAAGCGGCGTTCTGGGACATGGAGCTGGATCCGGGCTACGAGATTTACGTCGAGCCCCACGCTCACTGAGCGCCGGGGCGATAGCGTCGCGCGGCGTCCAGCACCCAACCCTCGTCGATCATCTGCCCAAGTGCCTGGGCAATGGCCGCGCGCTGGGCCTGCAGCGGACGCTGGCGCGAGAAACCGAGAAAGAGTTCGGTCCGGGCCGGAGGCCGATAGGCGAGTTTGACGATACGTCCGGCCAGTGCCGGATCCCGCAGTAATTCGTAGTCCACCTGGCAGTCGGTGCCAATCACCAGCGGCAACCGCTTGTGGCGCAGCATGTCCAGTAATTGCCCTTCATTACCGACCCCGACCTTGCGCAGTGCCTGGTCGGAGTCGAAGGGTTCGAAATAGGCCGAGCCCCGCACGAAACCGATGTCGTACTGCCCCAACTGCGGATAGCCGGAGACCCGCTGGGCCAGCTCGGGGCGGCTGTAGAAGCGCGGCGCGCAGGTGAAGTAGGGGCGCTCCAGGTAGTCGATATAGCGCACGCGCTCGGCCGTACGGGCGAGCCCGGTCATCAGGTCCGCCGAGCCCTTTTCCAGCGCGGCCAGCCCTCGCGACCAGGGCGCACGCTGCACCTCGAAGCGCAGCCCGGTGCGGCGCTCGAGTTCGGCCAACAGGTCCATATCCAGGCCACGCAGCTGACCCCCTTCGCTGGCGATGCGAAAGGGCGGCCAGACGTCGGTCATCACACGCAGCGGGGGATGGTCGTCGGCAGCGACCAGGCCAGGCAGCAACAGCAAGCTTGCGAGCCAGAAGCGAAAACGCCCCGCTTTGTAAATCAAGGCCAGGAATGACCAGAGGACTGCGCCCAGCTGCATGCCGGCTCCCGGATCAGTCTTGAAGTTCGTTATGGGTGCCATCACAGCAAGGTGGCGATTGGCTATGTTTGCAGCCACAGAAATACAGGGTTTCGCTGACATCTGCATGGAATTTGAGTGGCGCCAGGCCTGTGCCTTTGTGAGACCCGTCACAGAATGGCTGTTGCTGGCTGCGGCCGCAGCGACACCAGAAGTAGTCCTTGCCTGCCACCACCTCGACCTCATAGGGGCCCTTCTGGGCGATCCTCACTTCGCTGCTCATGGCATTTCTCCGGGGCGCGCCTCGGCTTGGGCCGCAGCGGCGGCTCGGTTATGCTCGCCCTCTTCCAGCATAGATGCCAGCCCCCGACGATGCCCCGAGTCCTGCGTTTCGCCCTGCTCAGCCTGTCGATCTTCGCCATCGGCTTGGTCGCCCTGATCTATGCGCTGACCTGGCATCCCGCAGCCCGCGAACCGGCCATCCTGGCCTGCCAGGCCGAAGCACCACAACTGCAACCCGGGCAGGCGCTCAAGGTGATGACCTGGAACCTGCAGTACCTGGCCGGCAAGCGCTATGTCTTCTACTACGACCTGCCCGATGGCAATGGCCCGGACGAGCGCCCCACTCCGGAAGACCTCGCATACAGCCTTGACGAGGTCGTCCGGGTGATACGCGAAGAGCAGCCGGATATCGTCAATCTCCAGGAGCTGCACGAAGGCGCTCGCGCCACCGACTACCAGGACCAACTGACCCTGCTCCAGGAGCGCCTGACCGACCTCTACCCGTGTGCCAGCCAGGCCTTCTACTGGAAAGCGGCATTCGTGCCTCACCCGCATATCCTCGGCAGCGTCGGCATGAAGCTGGCCACCCTCAGCCGCTTCCGCATCGAGAGCGCCGAACGCCTGCAACTGCCGCTGGAAGAAAACGACCCGGTCAGTCGCCAGTTCGACAAGAAACGAGCGCTGCTGGTGAGCTATCTACCAATTCGTGGTGGTGGACGCCTGGCCGCGATCAACACCCACCTGGATGCATTGGCCGCGGACCAGGAAACCCTCAAGCGCCAGGTAGCCATGACCCGCGGTCTGCTCGATCAACTGCAGAGCGAAGGAATGCCCTGGGTATTGGCGGGCGACTTCAACCAGCTACCACCCGGGCAGTACGAGCAGCTGTCCGCAGCCCAACGTAGCCGTTACGCCCACGACAGCGAGCTGAAAGCGCTGTGGAGCCGCTACCCGATGATCCCCAGCATCGAAGAAACCAGCAGCGCGCAGCAGGCCCAGTGGTTCACGCACTACCCCAACGATCCACGGGTGAAAGGACCGGACCGCACGCTGGATTACGTGTTCCACAGTGCCAACCTGACCCGCATCGAAGCGCGGGTGCGCCAGCAAGACACCCTGCGCATCTCCGATCACCTGCCGCTGACGGCGAGGTTCTTCCTTCCATCGGGGCATTGAGGATCGACTCGGCATGACGCTGCACGCGTTGGAGCGCGCTTGCTCGCGAACCTCCTGTGCAAATCTTCACGAGCAAGCTCGCTCCTACTCAAAGCCTCGATTCGTATCCGCTTCGAGTGCCCCAACCAGCCAATCGCAGAAACTGCGGGTGAGCGGGTCGCCTTCGCTATCGCGATGCACCAGCCAGCTCCAGTTCGGTCCACGTACCGTCTGCTCCACCAACGGCACCAGCAGGTCCTGATCTCGCGCGCGTCCGGCCAGCAGCTGGCTGACCAGAGCAATTCCCAATCCTTGGCTGGCTGCGTCCAGAAGCAGGCCAGGATCGGAGAAGTTAAGTCCCTGGCTTTGCTGGCCGACTTCAGCGCCGCCCTGCACTTCCCAGTGGCTCCAGTCCATCTCGCGCTCGCCGTGCAGGGTGGTGCGTTCAGCCACTGCCAGATCCAGAAGTCCAGGGTGGCAGGCGGGATACAGGCGATCCTCCAGCAGCACGCGAAAACTGCACTCGGCCTGTGCGCTCAGGTCGTCACGTACGGCAATGTCGATGGTCTGGGTCGCCATGTCCGGTGTTTCATCGGTGGTCAGCAGCCAGAGGTCGACTTGCGGATGGCGCTGGTGGAAGTCCGCCAGCCTCGGTACCAGCCAGTGGCGGGCGAACGCCGGTGTGGTGTTGACCACCAGTTGATTGGGCTTGCGGTACTGGTCCAGGCGGCGAATACCCACGGCCAACTGCTGCAGCAGCGACTGGGTAGTGCTCAGCAGGTCGAAGCCGGCGTCGGTCAGTGCGACGCTGCGGCCGCTGCGGAAGAACAGCGGCTGTTCGAGAAAACTTTCCAGGCTGCGAATCTGTTGGCTGATGGCGGACTGGGTGAGGTGCAGTTCTTCGGCTGCCTTATGGAAGCTGCCCAGGCGGGCGGCCGCCTCAAAGCCACGCAGGGCATTCAGGGGGGGCCAGTGTTTGAGCATCATCAATAAGCCTTGCTAATCAGTAATCAGCAAAATCTATCGTTTGTTCGCGCGTTTTTACAGGCCTAGCATGCAAGCCATCACCGCATTCGCGGTTAATCAGTGATAACAAAATCTTAACTGAAGGCTCTTGTATGCAATTCACCGATTTGCAGAACGGCTGGGTCATGCCCGCCGAATGGGTACCGCACGCCGCCACCTGGATGGCCTTTCCCCATAACCAGGCACTGTGGGAGAACGGCTGGGGCGTAACCCTCGCCGAAGTCCAGGTCGACTTCGCCCGTGTGGCTAACGCAATTGCCCGCTTCGAACCTGTGCGGATGGTGGTGGACCCTTCCGCCGTGGCGCGGGCGAAGGAGCTCTGCGGGCCGAACGTCGAACTGATCGAGCTGGCGATCAACGACAGCTGGTGCCGTGATTCCGGCCCCAGCTTCGTCTGCCATCCGCGACTGGGCACGGCCGGCGTCAACTGGCGCTTCAACGCCTGGGGCGGCAAGTCCGCCTTCGATCTGGACGAAAGCCTCGCCCGACGCATCCTCGGCCACCTGGGCCTGGAATGCTTCGATACCATTCTGACCAACGAAGGCGGTGCCATCCACGTCGACGGCCAGGGCACGCTGATCACCACCGAATCCGTGCTGCTCAATGGCAACCGCAACCCAGGCATGAGCAAGGTGGAGATGGAAGAAATCTTCGCTCGCCTGCTGGGCGTGAAGAAAACCATCTGGCTGCCGGGCGACCCCGAGTACATCACTGGTGACATGACCGATGGCCATGTCGATGGTGTGTGCGCCTTCGCTCGTCCGGGTGCGCTACTGGTAGATGCCACCCGCGATCAGTCCTCGGACTACGCCCGGGTGGCACGCGAAAACCGCCGTGCCCTGGAGCTTTCCACTGACGCTCAGGGGCGTCGCTTCGAAATGCTCGAACTCTTTGAAGCCAGCGAGGCGGTGGACCAGGACGCCGAGGTGTTCTGCGCCTCCTACACCAACTTCTACATCGCCAATGGCGCGATCATCATGCCCGCCTATGGCATTGCCGCCGACGACGAAGCAGCCGCGACCCTGCGCCTGGCCTTCCCGGGACACGAAGTGGTTCCGGTGCAGATCAACCAACTGGCCCATGGCGGTGGCGGCGTGCACTGCATCACCCAACAACAGCCGGCCTGGCCGCTGAAGGGGTAATGCGATGACCATGCTCACCGTCGCCACCACCCAGTTCGCCTGTAGCTGGGACCTGGAAAGCAATCTCGACCAGGCCGAGAAACTCGTGCGGGAAGCTGCTGCCAAGGGGGCGCAGCTGATCCTCCTGCAGGAGCTGTTCGCCACTCCGTACTTCTGCATCGAGCAGGACCACAAGCACCTCGCCCTGGCACAGGAATATGGCCACAGCCCCGTGCTCGAGCGCTTCGCCGACCTCGCTCGCGAACTGGGAGTGGTGCTGCCGCTGAGCTGGTTCGAGCGCGCCGGCAACGCCTGTTTCAATTCCCTGGCGGTGGCCGATGCCGACGGCCAACTGCTCGGCGTGTACCGCAAGACCCACATCCCCAACGCCATCGGCTACCAGGAGAAGGAGTACTTCAGCCCCGGCGATACCGGCTTCCGCGTCTGGGATACCGCGTTCGGCCGCATCGGCGTCGGCATCTGCTGGGACCAGTGGTTCCCCGAGACCGCGCGCTGCCTGGCGCTGATGGGTGCCGAAGTGCTGCTCTATCCCACTGCCATCGGCTCGGAGCCGGGAGCTGCCGGACTGGACTCCCGCGACCACTGGCAACTGGCCCAGCGCGGTCATGCCGCTGCCAACATCCTCCCGGTGATCGCCGCCAACCGCGTTGGCGAAGAAGTGGCGACGACTGATCCGGAACTGCGGATGCGTTTCTATGGTTCGTCCTTCATTACCGATCACAAGGGCAAGCTGCTGGCAGAGGCCGACCGCGACAGCAGTGGTGTGCTGCTGCAGCGGCTGGACCTCGCCGCCATGCGCGAGGAGCGCCTGAACTGGGGCATCTACCGGGATCGCCGCCCGGAAATGTACGGCCCGCTGCTGGGGCTGGACGGTCGTCAAACCCACGAACGCTGGCAGCGCCAGGGAGCCTGAAGATGAACGTCATCAAGAAGCTGTTGATCGTCTCGCTGGGCCTTGGCCTGGGCTGCGCGCAACTTTCCGCCCAAGCGGAGGAGAAGGTCTTGCGTCTGTACAACTGGGCGGACTATTTCGCCCCGGACACCATCAGCGACTTCACCCGGGAGACTGGTATCCAGGTCATCTACGACGTGATGGACAGCAGCGAAACGCTGGAAGCCAAGATGATGTCCGGCAACAGCGGCTACGACCTGATCTTCCCCGGTGACACCGTGGCCGAGCGCCTGATGCGCGCCGGAGCCCTGCAGAAGCTGGACAAGAGCAAGCTCGAGCACCTGGATGACGTCGAGCCCGGCCTGCGCACGCTGCAGACCCGCTACCCGTACTCGCGCCACGCGACGGTTCCCTACACCTGGGGCACCATCGGCATTACCTACAACCAGGAGATGATCGACAAGCGCCTGGCCGGTGCACCGGTCAACAGCCTGGACCTGATCTTCAAGCCCGAGCTTGCAGCGAAGTTCGCAGACTGCGGCATTTCGATGATCGACTCGCCCGACGAGGTGCTGGCCGTGGTGCTCAACTACCTCGGCCACGACCCCCGCAGCGCAAGACCGAACGAACTGGCCGACGCGGTCGCGCTGCTCAAGGGCATCAAACCCTACATCCGCAAGTTCCAGTCGCAGCCGGTCACCCAGCTGGTCAACGGCGATATCTGCCTGTCGCTCGGCTACAGCGGCGACATGACCCAAGCCCAGCGCACGGCGGACGAAGCCCGCAAGCCGACCCACTTCCAGTACCGCATCCCGCAGGAAGGCACCACGGTCTGGATGGACACCATGGCTATCCCCGCCGACGCCCGCCACCCGGAATACGCCTATGCGCTGATCAACTTCATCATGCGTCCCGAGAACATGGCAGCGATCAGCAATGCCACCGGGTACCCGACCTCCAGTGCCAAGACCAGGCCGATGGTGGCTGCCGACATGCGCAACAACCCGGACATTTATGTCGATGAAGCCACCTACGCTCGACTGATCCCCGGCAAGGACATCCCGCAGCGCGACATGCGGGCACGAATGCGCGCCTGGACCACGTTCAAGACCGCCATTCACGACTGATCCAACACGCACCGCGGCGACAACGGGCCCACCCCATCCAACAGAGGAAAATCCATGTCTACACGTCGTGACTTCATCAAGCAGCTGATGACTGCCAGCGGAATCGGCGCAGTTGCTTCCCTAGGCCTAGGATTCAGCGCGGCCCGTGTGCCCGCGGCACTGGCCGGCAGCTGGTACATGCCCGACGAACAAGGCCCGCAGGAGCGGGTGATCGTGGCGTTCGCCGCTTCTTCCCGCGTCTGGGAGGGCTGGGAGACCGCAGTCAACAACACCATCGCCCTGTTGGCCAAGACCATCGCCAGGTACCAGCCGGTGACAGTGCTGTGCCGCGCCAATCAGCTGTCGCAGGCCAAGAGCAAATGCGGCACCACCAACATCGAATTCCTGACCATGCCGCTGGATGATGTCTGGGTGCGCGATTACGGCGGCTGCTTCGTGGTCGATGGAGCCGGCGGCCTGGGCCTGGTGGACTTCAACTTCAACGGCTGGGGCGCCAAGCAGACTGCGGCCAACGACACCCGCGTGGCCGACACCCTCAGCTATGAGATGGAAGCCAGCTACATCCGCAGCGCACTGGTCGGCGAAGGCGGCGGCATCGAGGTGGACGGCCATGGCACCGCAATCATGACCGAAAGCTGCTGGGTCAACAGCAACCGCAACCCGGGGATGAGCCGGGGGCAGATCGAAGCCGAGCTGAAGGCCAACCTCGGCCTGCGCAAGATCATCTGGCTGCCAGGCATCAAGGACAAGGACATCACCGACGCCCACGTCGACTTCTATGCGCGCTTCGTCAAACCCGGCGTGGTGATTGCCAACCTGGACAACGACCCCAAGTCCTACGACTACGCGGTGACCCGCAAGCACCTGGAAATCCTCAACGCTGCCACGGATGCCGATGGCCGCAAGCTGGTGATCCATACCCTGCCGCCGCCCCTGAAGGTGCGCAGCAACCAGTACACCAGCAACAACCCGGATTTCGCGCCGGGCTACATCAACTTCCTGCCCGTCAACGGCGCAGTAATCGCCCCGCAGTTCGGTGACGCGGCGGCGGACAAGTACTGCAAGGACCTGCTAACCAAGCTCTATCCGGGCCGCGTCGTGGAGCAGATCAACATCGACCCGATCGCCGCCGGCGGTGGCGGCATTCATTGCGTGACCAAGAACCTTCCACTCATTTGAGCTCAGGTCGAGATCCTATAGGGCGGCACCCTGCCGCCCTTCTCCTCTGCCTCGGATAAGGACAGGTCGTAGCGCTACGACTTGCGCGGCTTGGCCCGAGCGGTTGGCTCTGCCACAAGGGGGTCATCCGGCCAGTAGTGTTTCGGGTACCGCCCTTTCAGGTCTTTTTTCACATCCGCATAGGTATTGCGCCAGAAGCTGCCCAGGTCCTGGGTGACCTGTACCGGCCGCTGGGCCGGTGAGAGCAGGTGCAGCTTCACCGCCAGACGCCCCCCGGCGATTCGAGGGGTGTCAGCCAGCCCGAACAGTTCCTGCAGGCGCACCGCCAACACGGGCGGGAACTCGTGATAGTCCAGGCGAATGCTCGACTGCGAGGGCACTTGCAGGGTGCGCGGCGCCAGCTCATCCAGGCGCTGCGGCAGCGGCCAGGGCAACAGCCCCTGGAGGATGCCGGACAGTTCCAGGTTGGCGAAATGCGATAGCCGCGAGACCTTGCCCAAATAGGGCAGCAGCCAGTTTTCCAGTGTCGCCAGTAGCGCCGCGTCACTGACATCCGGCCACTCGCTCTTACCCTTGTCTTCCAGGTCAAGCCGACGCAGCAGGTTCACCCGCGCCTGCCATTGGCGGAGCTCAGGCGTCCACGGCAGGAGCTCCAGACCCTTGCGACGCACCAGCCCGAGCAGGGCGCGCGAACGCGCCTCGCCGTCAAGTTCGGTCAGTGCTTCACGGGCCAGCACCAGCTCGCCGACCCGGACCTGCCGTTCGGCACGCAACACACCTTCGCGCTCGTCCCAGTCCAGCAGGTCCTGGCGGCTCACTTGTTCGCTCAGGGCTCCGTCAAACAGTGCCGGGTCGAGGTCGGCCGCCAGGTAAATGCGTTCTTCGCGCTGCCCCTGGCGACTGCCTAGGTCGGCAATCACCAACCACGGCTCCTTCATCAAGGCGTCCGGCTCGCCGAAGGTGGCAGCACGCCCATTGGCGAGACGGTAATCAGCGCCCCCCGAACGGCGTTGCTGGGCGATCCGGTCCGGATAGGCGAATGCCAGCAGGCAGCCGAGCCAACGCGAATGCTCCGGGTCGTTCACCGGCTCGCTGGCCGGGCCACGCAGGTAGGAGCGGAATTGCCGCGCCAGCTGACGGGCGCGCTGGACGCCGCCGCGAGAGCCGCGAGCCGTGCGCTCTTCGCCTGCCAGCAGCGCGAGGCGGCTATGCAGGTCGGCACCGCCGCCGCGCAGGATGTCGCGCTCCCCTAGTAGCGCGGCGAGGTCGCAGGCCAAAGCACCAAGCCCCAGCGCCTGTCCACGCAACAGCAAGTGGGCAATGCGCGGATGGGCCGGCAGCTCGGCCATGGCCTGGCCGTGCCGGGTCAGGCCACCGCCTTCGTCCAGGGCGCCCAGGCGTTGCAGCAGGTCGCGACCTTGGGCGTAAGCGGCAGCGGGAGGTGGATCGAGCCAGGCCAATTCGTTGGGATCAGCAATGCCCCAGCGCGCCAATTGCAGAGCCAGACCCGCGAGGTCGGCCTGGAGGATTTCCGCACTGCCGTGGGCAGCCAGCTGTTCATGCTGAGCCTCGGACCAGAGCCTGTAACAGGCACCCGCTTGCAAACGGCCCGCCCGGCCGGCGCGCTGGGTTGCCGAGGCCCGAGAGATGCGCTGGGTATCCAGCCGGGTCATGCCGCTGGCGGGGTCGAAGCGCGGCACCCGCTCCAACCCGGCGTCCACTACGACGCGTACGCCGTCGATGGTCAGGCTGGTTTCGGCGATGTTGGTGGCCAGCACTATCTTGCGCTTGCCAGCCGGAGCCGGCTCGATGGCCGCACGCTGGGCGGCCAGATCCAAATCGCCATGTAGCGGACAGAGCAGGATGTCGGGGCGGCCGTCGAGGCGCTCTCCCAACTGCTCGGCAACACGACGTATCTCCGCCTGGCCGGGGAGGAACACCAACAGGCTGCCGGGTTCGTCGGCAAGTGCCTGGAGCACGGTCTGCACCACCTTGGGTTCAAGCGCATCGCCTGGCTGACTGGCGCGCCCCCAGCGCTGCTCCACCGGGAACATGCGACCTTCGCTGCGCACCACCGGCGCCTCGTCGAGCAGACGCGACAAACGCTCGCCTTCCAGCGTGGCGGACATCAGCAGCACCTTCAGCGCCGGCTCGTCGCGCAGCAAGGCGCGGCCGTTCAGGCAGAGGGCCAGAGCCAGATCGGCATCGAGGCTTCGCTCGTGGAACTCGTCGAAAATCACCAGCCCCACGCCCTCGAGCGCCGGGTCTTCCTGGAGGCGGCGAGCCAGGATGCCCTCGGTCACCACTTCGATGCGTGTGCGCGGGCCGACCTTCGATTCCAGGCGGATGCGGTAGCCAACGGTTTCCCCTACCGACTCCCCCAGTTCGCTGGCCAGGCGCTCGGCGGCCGCCCGGGCGGCCAGGCGGCGCGGTTCCAGCATCAGGATGCTCTGTCCGGCGAGCCACGGTTCGTCCAGCAGCGCCAACGGCACGCGGGTGGTCTTGCCAGCGCCGGGCGGCGCCTCCAGCACAGCTTCGTGGCGAGATTGCAGGGCGGCCCGCAGGTCGGGCAGGACGGCATCGATGGGTAGGGGATTCATGGGTACTCCAGGCAGGCGCAAAGTATACCGGCGAACTGCCAGTTCCTTGCCGGGGTCTTAGATGAACCAGGCGGTTTTGAAACGAACGCCTTGGTATAGTTGCGATCTTTCGACCAGGAGATGCATATGCGCATTGCTTCCCGTTGGATCGGCGGCGCCGTCGCCGCTGCTCTGTTCACCCAGCTCACCGCCTGCGGCACGCTCTTCTATCCGGATCGTCGTGGCCAGATCGAAGGCAAGATCGACCCCGTGGTCGCCGCGCTGGATGCTATCGGCATTCTTTTCTATGTGATCCCCGGCCTGATCGCCTTCGCCGTCGATTTCGCCACCGGCGCGATCTACCTGCCCGATGGCCAGACCGCACAAGTCGCCCCTGAAACCCTGCGCGAGGCCATCGGCGCCGATGGCAAGGTCGACCCGGTGCGCCTGAAGTCGATCATCGCCCGTGAAACCGGCCATGACCTGCCGCTGGACAACCCGCAACTGCTGCAGCGCAGCGGCAACCTGCAGCAGTTGGCTGCATACGGTCTGCACCCGGCGGCCTGAAATGGGCGAGCTGGCGCGGCATTTCCAACATCTGCTGGCTTACCACGCCTGGGCGTACCAACGTCTGCTGGATAGCCTGCGGCAAGTGGATGACGCGGCGTACCGCGCCCCGTGCGGGCTGTTCTTTGGCAGCCTGCACGGCACCCTGAATCATCTGGCTGCAGTGGACCGCATCTGGCTGGCAAGGGTTCGCCAGGAACCCCAGCCCTATGATCGACTGGATGTGGAAGTGGCCAGCGGCCGTGACGAACTCGCCACCTGCCTGGCGGCAGGCGTCCAGGCCTGGCAGGCACAACTGGTCGGCCTGGATGACGCGACCCTGTTGCGCCCGCTGGATTACCGCAACATGCGCGGCGATCCACAGCAGCGTTCGCTGAGCGATATCGTCACCCACCTGGTCAACCATGGCACCCATCACCGGGGCCAGGCCTCCGCCGCAATCTCGGCAATGGGCCTGGAGACGCCAGCCATGGACTTCATCTACTTCAAGCCGGAGTCGGCATGACCTCATCCCGCCAGCACGCGCAGTTGCTGCGCCTGGCCACTCGCGCCTCACTCGTTGTCGCCATCACCCTGGTCATTGCCAAAGCCATTGCCTGGGCCATGAGTGGCTCGGTCAGCTTGCTGGCCGGCCTCACCGACTCTCTGATGGACAGCGCAGCGTCATTGCTCAACCTGCTGGCGGTGCATTACGCACTGAAGCCGGCAGACGACGATCACCGCTACGGGCATGGCAAGGCCGAGGCCCTGGCAGGCCTGGCCCAGGCGCTGTTCATCAGCGTCAGCGCCGTACTGGTGGCCGCCCAGGCGTATGAACGGCTGAACGACCCGGAACCGCTCGGCGCGCAGGCGCTCGGCATAGGCGTGATGATCCTGTCGCTGGCGCTTACCGCCGGCTTGCTGATGCTCCAGCGCCGGGTGATCCGCGCCACCGGTTCCTCTGCGATCCGTGCCGACTCGCTGCACTATCGCTCCGACCTGCTGCTCAACGGCAGCATCCTCCTCGCACTCATCCTGGCGAGCTTCGGCTGGCAGCGGGCCGACGGGCTGTTCGGCATGGGTATTGCCGGATACATCCTCTGGAGCGCGATCGGCATCGCCCGGGAATCGATCTCGGTATTGATGGACGAGGAGCTGACGCCCGCCATCAGCGCCGACATGCACCGGCTTGCCTGCTCCGTCCCGGGTGTACTCGGCGCTCATGACCTGCGCACGCGAATCTCCGGCAACCATTGGTACGTGCAATTGCACCTGGAACTACCGGGCGAACTGACGCTATCCCGCGCCCATGTACTCTGCGAGGAGGCGGCGCAGGCCATCACCGACCAGTACCCGCGCGCCGAAGTGCTGGTGCACGCCGACCCCAGTGAAGTGGTTAAACACGACTAGAGTAATTACTCTAAAACTTCTAGACTCGCTCGCTCCATAACAAGAACGAGGAGTCCGCAATGCCCCTGTCCCTTTCCGCCACCACCCTGCTCGGCCTGGTCGCCTGGAGTCTGCTGCTGGTTTTCCTGATGGTGAACCAGCGTGGCCTGCTGGTGCTGACCGGGCGGATGAGGGTCAACGCCTTCGCCGCTGATGGCAGCAACACCCCCGGCGCCTTCGGGCAGCGCCTGGTGCGCGCCCATGCCAACACCCTGGAAAACCTGCCGATGCAGGCCGCGCTGTTGCTCTATGCCATCACCACCGAGCAGACCGCCGTCACCGATCCACTCGCCGGTTTGTTGCTGGGCGCCCGCTTGTTCCAGAGCCTCGTGCACCTCATCAGCACCAGCGCGCTGTTCGTCTGGCTGAGATTTGCCGGGTTCTTCGTGCAGCTGGCAATCATGGCCTGGTGGCTGCTAAAGCTGGCCGGGGTGATCTGACGCCTCAGGAAGCTAATAAAAAAGGGGGCCCCGTACAGCGGGCCCCCTTCGGGAAATTCGTCCTGTGCTGGCGATTTTGTCGCCGCTTTCATCGCCTGCCTGATTGGGCAGTGCGGACCCGGGGGCCTGCTCGATCCGGTTGGGTCGGCGGCGCCGACACACCTGATTGGGCGGGTCGGGTGGACTTGCTGTCCGGGCCGTGAAACTGAGAGAAATATTACGGCGACGAACGCGACGAATGATTGCGAATATTGCTCACAAAAGTACTGCTTGCGCAATTAATCACCAAAGCAGCAATATTCACAGCAATCAGAACAAAGAGATGGCTCTGCAATGGAAAAACTCGATCGATACGACCTCAAGATCCTCGCCGAATTGCAGCGCGACGCGCGCATCTCGAATCAAGAGCTGGCCGAACGGATCGGACTGTCACCTTCCCCCTGCTCTCGGCGGGTAAAGCAGCTGGAGGACGACGGCTACATCGTCCGCCAGGTCGCGCTGCTTGACCGCAAGAAGCTCGGCCTCAGCCTCACCGCCTATGTGTTGATCGGCATGGATCGCCACACACCGGAACGCTTCGAGCATTTCCAGGAAGTCATCCGTCAGTGTCCCGAGGTGCTGGAGTGCAGCCTGGTGACCGGAATGGAGGCGGACTACCAGCTGAAAGTGGTGGTACCAGACATGGACCATTACCAGCAATTCCTGCTGGGCCAGTTGACCCGGATCGAAGGCGTGACCAGCGTGCGTTCGAGCTTCGTGCTCAATCAGGTGTTGAGCAGCACCGAGCTGCCCCTGGGTCATCTGCGCGGCTGAACGGACCTCGCGCGACGGACGGCTTGGCGTATAATCGCCGCGCTTTGCTGCACCCCTCGCGTGGCCCCGCCTCACAAGAGCCTTCCGGCTCACGGAATCACAAGTGCACCGCCCCGCTTTCCGCCCGGCCCTCGGCCCTGCGGGTGCAGCCTGTATTCAGCCCAAGAGGTGTGAGATGAGTCCGGAGAAGTTCGAAGAATTGATGATGACAGCGATGATCGCCGTTCTGGTGGCCTTCATGGCCTTCATCGTCTGGGACCTGGCCAAGAAGTCCAAGGCGGGTCGCTTCGGCACCATGATCCTGTTTCTTGCCCTCGGCCTTGGCGTGCTGGGCTTTGTCATCAAGACGCTGGTGATCGGCAGTATCGAAGGTCTTTGAGCAGCCCGAAAACCCAGGCGGTGCCGACTTAGAGCATCGCCGGCACGTCCCGGTATTCTCCTGGCTCCAGCCCATCGAGGCTCCAGGGACCAATGCGTACCCGCACCAGCCGCAACGTAGGCAAGCCAACTGCAGCGGTCATGCGCCGCACCTGACGGTTACGTCCTTCACGAATCACCAGTTCCAGCCAGGTGGTAGGTACGCTCTTGCGAAAACGCACCGGCGGATTGCGCTCCCACAGCGCAGGCTCTTCGATCTGCCGGGCCTCGGCGGGCAGGGTCGGACCGTCATTCAGCTCCACGCCTTCACGCAGCCGTTTCAGTTGCTCGTCACTGGGCTCCCCCTCCACCTGCACCCAATAGGTCTTGGCGAGTTTGTGCTTCGGATCGGCGATTCGCGCCTGCAGCTGGCCATCGTTGGTCAGCAGCAGGAGGCCTTCGCTGTCGCGGTCGAGGCGACCGGCGGGGTAGATGCCGGGGATCGGGATGTAGTCCTTGAGGGTCGCGCGGCCGTCGCCGTCGCTGAACTGAGTCAGCACGTCGAAGGGCTTGTTGAACAGCACCAGGCGCGGCTCCACCGGGGGCGACTTGGCCACACGACGGGGCGCAGCAGGGCGACGGGAAGCAGGGCGAGAGGGACGAGTTGGGCGCGACATGCCTGGAAACGGGTTGGCGGTCTGGGAATGGGAGAGGCATGCTAGGTTGACTGCCTCCCCGCCGCAAGAGAGAACGCCATGCCGCGCGCCCTGCGCCCCACCTGGCTGATCAACCTGATGACCCTCGCAGGCTATCACCGCTCGCCCTATCGCGGTCCGGCGACGACCAACTTTGACGGCCGTCGATTCCGCAACCTCGAACCCAAGCCGCACAAGGACCTGCGGTCCTTCCTGCGCTGGCAGTTCAGTCGCGAGAAGCAGGCGGACTGGCTCGACCAGCCCGGCCCGGCCGTGCCGCCCGAGGTTCCCGCGCGCGTGCAAGGCAACGAACTCCGGGTCACCTACATCAATCACGCCACCCTGCTGCTGCAACATCGCGGACTGAACATCCTCACGGACCCGGTCTGGTCGCAGCGGGTCAGCCCGTTCAGCTTCGTCGGCCCCAAACGCCATCACCCGCCGGGCCTGCAACTGGACCAGTTGCCGCCCATCGACCTGATCCTGGTCAGCCACAACCATTACGACCACCTTGACCTGGAAAGCCTGCGCGGACTGGTAGAGCGCTTTCCGCAGGCCACCGTCGTCAGCGGCCTGGGCAATGGGATGCTGATCCGGGAGGCCGGCTTCAAACAGGTGGTCGAACTGGACTGGTGGCAGGAGATGCCGCTGGTCGGCGACCTGAAGCTCCACTCGGTGCCGGTCCAGCATTGGTCGGCGCGGACCCGTAGCGATACCAACGAAACGCTGTGGATGGGCTTCGTCATCGAGTCGCCCGACGGTCCGTTCCTGTTCCCCGGTGATACCGGTCTGGGGCCAGAATTCCGCCTCATTCGCGAACGCTTCGGGCCGATGCGCTTCGCCGCGCTGCCCATCGGAGCCTACGCACCGCGCTGGTTCATGCGCGACAACCACATGAACCCGGACGATGCGGTCCAGGCGCACCAGCAACTGGAATCCCGCAACAGCCTGGCCATCCACTTCGGCACCTTCAACCTGACCGATGAAGGCCAGTTCGCCCCACCCCGCGACCTCGGCAAGGCCCTGGCCGATTGGAAGGTGGAAGCAGAGGTGTTCCGCGTGCCGACGCCGGGGTATCAGTGGCTGATTCCCCCCATGAGCCATGAATGAAAAAGGGCCACGAGATGCGGCCCTTTTGCTTGTCGATCTTTAGCGGAACGGCGGCTCGTCGAAGCTGCGCAGCTTGCGCGAGTGCAGTGAGTTGAGCTGGGTACGCAGCAGGTCGAGTGCGGCAATGCCGATGCGCAGGTGCTGGCTGACGGCGCGCTGGTAGAAGGCGCTGGCCGAACCGGGCAGCTTGATCTCGCTATGCAGCGGTTTGTCGGAAACGCACAGCAAGGTTCCGTAAGGCACCCGCAGGCGGTAGCCCTGGGCCGCAACCGTGCCGCTTTCCATGTCCACGGCAACCGCCCGTGACAGGTTGATCAGCGGCCGTTCCTGGGCCCAACGCAGCTCCCAGTTGCGGTCGTCGTAGGTGAGTACGGTGCCGGTACGCAGGCGGCGCTTGAGGTCTTCGCCGCGCTCGCCAGTGACCTGCGCCGCCGCCTCCTGCAACGCCTGCTGCACTTCGGCCAGCGCCGGCAACGGGATGTTGGGCGGCAGCACGCGGTCGAGAATGCCGTCGCGACGCATGTAGGCATGGGCCAGCACATAGTCACCGATGGTCTGCGACTGCCGCAGCCCGCCACAGTGGCCGATCATTAGCCAGCAGTGCGGACGCAGTACGGCCAGGTGGTCGGTGATGTTCTTAGCGTTGGACGGACCGACGCCGATATTCACCAGGGTTACGCCATGGCCGTCGTTGGCGATGAGGTGGTAGGCCGGCATCTGGTAACGGTGCCAGACCACGCCGTCGACGATGGCCTGCATCTCGCCTTCGTCCATGTCGCGCTCCACCACCACATTGCCCGGCAGGACCATGCGCACGAAGCGTGGATCCTCTCGCAGCTGGTCGATGCCATGACGGATGAACTGGTCGACGTAGCGGTGATAGTTGGTCAGCAGGATCCACGGCTGAACGTGCCGCCAATCGCTGCCGGTGTAATGCACCAGGCGGCGAAGGGAGAAGTCCACCCGCGCTGCGTCGAACAGGGCCAGCGGCAGCGGATCGGTGTTCTCCCAATCGTAGAGTCCGTCGGCCACGCCATCGGTAGCGGCAGAAAGGTCCGTACTGGGGAAGACCCGCGCCAGTTCGGCGGCGGTCACACCGGACCCTGCCAGCTCATCACCATGCTCCACTACATAGGGATACGGGATGTTCTGCTGGCTGGTACCCACTTCCACCTGCACGGTGAAGTCGTGCATCAGCGGTCGCAGTTGTTCAAGGAGATAGGTGCGGAAGGCGTCCGGGTGGGTGACGGTGACACTGTAGTTGCCCGGTACCTGGATCTTGGCGAAGGCGCGGGTCGTGGAAGGGACTTCGCCCTGGCAGCGGTACGTGATGCGCAGCAACGGATAGCGGAACGACGCACGCTGCGCGGCATTCGGCTCGACGCGTTCCTTGATGTAGTGTTTCAACGCCTGACTAAGGGCACCAGTGGCCTGCCTGTGCAGCTCGGAGAGGCGGTCAACGGCTTCCTCGGCGGTTTCGGCAATCACAAAATCGTTCGGTTCGAGGCTCACGGTCGGCATCCTGTCTATTCGCTCTGGACCTATCTTGCCTGCTTGGACAGATAAAGGCATAGAACGATTCGGCAGGATGCCGCGCCGCAGCCGCCACCCGCTGCAAGAGCGGATGGCCAAGCCGCAGATCACGCCAGGTGAGGCGTCGATCGAGCTACCAGGGCCTCGACGTCGGCACCGCGAGGCAACGTGCCATAGACACGCCCATGCTCGCCCAGACGACTACCGATGAAGGCATCGGCAACCGTGGCATTGCCGGCTTCCAGGAGCAGCTTGGCCTGCAAGGCCACGGCCACGTCTTCGGTCAGCTGGCGGGCCCGATACTGGATGTCAGCGGTGTCGGCAAAGCCCTTCTTCAGCTTGCCGATGAAGGACGCCAGGCGCGCATCGCCATGACCATTCCCCAGTTCGGCGAAGAGTGCATCGAGCACGCCCGGCTCCTTGGACAGGGCACGCAGCACGTCCAGGCACTGCACGTTGCCGGAGCCTTCCCAGGTCGAGTTCACCGGCGCTTCGCGGTACAAACGCGGCAGGATGGTGTCCTCCACGTAGCCTGCACCACCCAGGCACTCGGCGGCCTCGTTGATCATCGCGGGCGCCCGTTTGCAGATCCAGTACTTGCCCACGGCGGTCACCAGTCGGGCGAACTTGTCTTCCTGCTCGTCGTGGACCTTGTCCAGGGCGCGCCCCATGCGCATGGTCAGGGCCAGCGCGGCTTCGCTTTCCAGGGCCAGGTCGGCCAACACGTTCTGCATAAGTGGCTGCTCGGCCAGCACGCGGCCACCGACCTTGCGGTAGGCGCAGTGGTGCGCGGCCTGGGTCAGTGCCTGACGCATCAGGGCGCTGGAACCGATCATGCAGTCGAAGCGGGTCAGGGACACCATCTCGATGATGGTCGGCACGCCACGCCCCTCCTCGCCCACCATCCAGGCCAGGGCACCACGGTACTCCACCTCGCTGGAGGCGTTGGACCAGTTACCCAGCTTGTTCTTCAGCCGCTGGATGTAGAACTCGTTGCGGCTGCCGTCCGGCCGGTGGCGCGGCAGCAGGAAGCAGGACAGGCCCTTGTCGGTGTAGGCCAGGGTAAGGAAGGCATCACACATGGGTGCCGAGCAGAACCACTTGTGGCCCACGAGTTCGTATGCCTGGCCAGGCCCGGGGATGCCCACGGGATGGGCGCGGGTCGTGTTGGCACGAACGTCGGTGCCCCCCTGTTTCTCGGTCATGGCCATGCCGATGGTGACGCCGGCCTTCTGCTCCATGGGCAAGTTGCGCGGGTCGTACTCACGGGAAAGGATCTTCGGCAGCCACTGCTCGGCGATTTCCGGCTGCAGTCGCAGCGCGGGCACACTGGCGAAGGTCATGGTCAACGGGCAGCCGGTGCCGGCTTCGGCCTGGCTGTGAAGGTAACTCAAGCCGGCACGGGCAACCTGGGCGCCGGCGCGCGGGTCGGTCCAGGGCATCGAGGGGATGCCATGCTCGATGGAGGCGCGCATCAGCTCGTGGTAGGCCGGGTGGAACTCCACCAGGTCCACACGGTGCCCGTAGCGATCATGGCTCTTGAACACCGGTTTGTTCTCGTTGGCAAGGAATCCCGCGCTCATCAGCGGACCTCCGGCCAGGGCGCCATAGGCATCGAGGCGCTCTTCGGCCCAGCCACCCTGGTAGCGGCGGACCCACTCCTGCAGCGGCAGGTCGACGCGATAGAGGTTGGCGCCATCCAGCGGCGGTACCTGGTTGAAGACTTCGTGGGTTTCGGCGAATTCGTGCAGGCTCATCGCAGGTTCTCCTGGACAGGTTGGCTGGCGCCCAGGGCGCGCAGGCAGAAGGTAACGAGGTTGGCGCAGACGGTCTCGAGATCGTCCGAATCATGACCGGCGTCGCGCATCGCGCGCCCCGGGGGCGACAGCGGACCAACCAGTGATTCGGCGATGGCGCCAACCAGGCAGGCTGCAGTGAGAGGAATCGAGGGCACCTGGAATTCACCACGCGCCAGGCCTTCCTCCAACAATTGGCAGAACAGATCGGCATAGGCCTCGCGATAGAGCAGGCGCTGTTCGTCCACTTCGGGGTCCACCGGTTCAGCGATCAGCGCGAAAGCCAGTCGCCGGCTATGCCAGGCTCGCGCAGCGAACTGGCGCAGTCCGTGCGCCAACCGATCCGCGGCCGAGCCTTCGCCACGCAGCACCACGGCGAGGCTGTCCACTTCCACCTGGCTCGCCTGGGCGAAGACCTCTGCGGCCAGCTCGCCCTTGTTGGAGAAGTGCCGGTAAAGGCTGCCGGTGGCAATGCCCACGTCCTCGGCCAGCGCCTGCATGGTCAATGCCGCAAAACCGCCCTCCACCACCCGCGCATGGGCGCAGGCCAGGATGCGGCCGCGTAGCGCCTGGTCACGGTCGATTCGGGATGTGGTGGTGCGATAGGCCATGATCTGAATCCTGATTCACTTCTTTCAGTGAATCAGGATTCAGACCTTGCAGGAAGTGGGAGAAATGCCGCGATTGGTGACATAAATGCCGTGCTCTTGCCGAGTCAACCGAGCGACTTTGCAGTCTCGACCGGCTTGCATAGCAGCCAGTCGTGGAGCAGAGAGCGCAGTTCCTCGAACTTGACCGGTTTGGCCATGTAGTCGCTCATCCCGGCGGCCAGGCAGCGCTCGCGGTCGCCACTGTGACTGTGCGCGGTAATCGCCAGCACTGGCAGGTCGGTGCACCCCGGCATGGCGCGCAGGGCCCGGCAGGTGGCGAAGCCATCCATCACCGGCATCTGGCAGTCCAACAGCACGGCATCGACGGATTCACGGCGAATCTGTTCCAGCGCTTCGGCGCCGTTGTCCGCGGTGAGCACACGATAGCCAAGCTTGAGCAGCATGCCGCGGGTCACCAACTGGTTGATGGCGTTGTCCTCCACCACCAGTACGGTGCACTGCTCCGGCCTGCGCAGCGGCTGGCCGCCAGGGCGTCGCGCAGGCAGGACCTGGCTCTGAGCCGGCAATGAAAGGTTCAGTTCCAGGCTGAAGGTGCTGCCGCGTCCGGGTTGAGACTGATGAGAAAGCTTGCCGCCGAGGAGCGTCACCAGTTGCTGGCTCAGGGCGAGGCCGATTCCGAGTCCGCCGTACTCACGGGTCATGGAGCCATCGAGTTGGTAGAAACGCCGGTAGATCAGGCCATCCGGCGGGGTGGAAAAACCGATGCCGGTATCCATGACGTCGATGTGCAATGCCAGATCGCCGTCGGCCGACTCATGACCGCTGACTCGCAAACCAACGCTACCGCGGCTGGTGAACTTGATGGCGTTGTCCAACAGATAGCCCAGGGCCTGGCCAAGCTTGCCGGCGTCGCCTTCGAGGGTATCCGGGAGCCGGTGATCGAGATCCAGCTCGAAGACCAGCCCTTTTTCCACCGCGCGCAGGCCGTACTGCACCCGCAGGCTGTCCATCAGCCCGCGCAGGCTGAACGGTTCGCGTCGCGGGTAGAGCTTGCCGGCCTGCAGTTCGGTCATGGCGAGGATGTCGTTGACCAGGCGCATCATGTCCCGCGCCGAGCCGGATGCCGTGCGTTGATACTGCTCGAGTTCTTCGTGCAACGGCAGCGTCTGCATCAGCTCCAGGGAGCCGATGACGCCATTCATCGGCGTGCGCAGCTCATGGGTGACCGTGGCGAGGAACTCATCCTTCAATCGGTTGCTGTTGGCCAGTTCCTGGTTCAGCGCCTCCAGCTTGCGGCCGGCGTCCTGGAGGATGCGCGTGCGTTCTTCTTTCATGGCATTGATACGGTCGGCCAGGGCGAGGGACAGCAGCCCCACTTCCAGCGCCGAACCAATTTGGCTGGCGTACATGGTGAAGAAGGCGTTGGGCAGATAACCCAGCACCATGAGGGTGTTGATGGCGCCGCCGAGGAGGAACGCACTCCAGGCGATGATGAAATAGCGCGCTACGCGCATACCGCGCAGCCAGGCCAGCACGCCGGCAGAGAAAATCACCACGGTGAAGATCAGCGCCAGGGAAGTGGCCAGACGCAGGGCCAGGCCGTAGCTGGCGGTCAGCGCCAGGACCATCGCAAGTCCGCCCAGGGCCATCAGCGCGAGCAGCGCCCGGTCGACCCAGGGACTGTGGTCAGCCGTGTGCAGGAAGCTGCGCGCGAACTGGCAGCCGAACAGCGCCGCCGAACCAATCAGGAAGGGGGTCGCCGCATTGGCCCACCAGGGATTGTCCGGCCAGAAGTACTGGATGCCCGCACCATTGACGGATATCTGGTAGAGCCCGAACGAGCCTATATAAAGGATGTAATAGAGGTAGCTGGTGTCGCGAACGCTGAGATAGATGAACAGGTTGTAGAAGAGCATCACCAGCAGCACGCCGTAGATGATGCCGAGCACATAGATACGTTCCGGCTGCTCTTCGACGAAGGCCTGGGGCGACCAGAGCGTCAACGGTGCCTGGATAGAGCCTTCGCTCTGCAGGCGCATGTAAATGCGTCTGGGTTGGTCAGGTTTCAGGGGAATGCTGAAGACGTAGTTGTTCTGCCTGATCTGCCGGCTATCGAACGGCAGCGCGTCACCGGTGCGCTGGGCGAGACGGTAGCCGCCCTGGTCGTCCGGAAGGTAGAGGTCCAGGTGGTCCAGCGGCGGATAGGCCAGCTCCAGCAACCAGTTCTGTTGGTCACGCCCCGCATGCGGTCGGTAGTCCAGGTCGATACGCAACCAGAAGACCGAGTGTGAATACCCGGCATTGAGCACAGGCTTCTCATGGCGGCGGAAGCTGCTGTCCAGAGCGGGGGACGTGATGTCGTCAATCTTGGCATCGCCACGAACGTCTTCGAACACGTCCATGTGCTGGCCCAGCGGGAGACTGCGCAACTGCTCGTCGAATTGCACGGCATTGGCCAGGCCGGCGAACAGGCAAAGGCAGAGGAAAAAGAGGATACGCATGCAGCCCCGCAATGGCCTACTGACCGCGTCCGGGAGCCCCACCTCCTTATCCGACGCGCCACCCTGGGCCAGGTTGTTCGAAAAGTGCACTCTAGCACAGCGCAAGGCGGCTGAAAGCTGCACATTGCCATCACAGCCAGACAGCTCTATCTCGGCACTTTCAGCTGCACCAACAAAGCCATACGCGCACTCCCTGAGGCATAGCGCCGCCGGTGCGGCCCGGCGAAGTGTTTAGTGGTAAGCTCGCCGACCATGAAAACGACCAACTCTCGCCCCGTAGTCCTCTGCCTTTCCGGCCACGACCCAAGTGGTGGCGCCGGCCTTCAGGCGGATATCGAAGCCCTGATCGCACAGGGCTGTCACGCCGCCCCGGCGGTGACAGCCCTGACCGTGCAGGATACCGTCAACGTTTCCGACTTCCGCGTCCTCGACCGCGAATGGGTGCTGGCCCAGGCCAATGCCGTGATCGCCGACCTGCCGGTGGCTGCCGTCAAGCTGGGCATGCTCGGCTCGGTGCAGATGGTCGAGACGGTCCTGGAGATCATGCAGTCCCTGCCGGGCATACCGCTGGTCTGCGACCCGGTACTGCGTGCCGGCGGTGGCGGCGCCCTGGGCAAGGACGAAGTGGGTTACGCGATCCGCGAGCGCCTGCTCCCGATAGCAGCCATCGCCACTCCGAACCTGCCGGAAGCGCGCATCCTCGCCGAGCTGCCCGAAGGCACCCCGGACGAGTGCGCCGAGAAACTCCTGCCTTTCTGCCGCAACCTGCTGATCACAGGCGGCCACGGCGACGAGACCGAAGTGCACAACCGCCTCTACACCCAGGACGGCCGGTGCCTTACCTATACCTGCCAGCGCTTGCCCGGCAGCTACCACGGTTCGGGCTGCACCTTGGCGAGCGCCCTGTCCGGTCGCCTTGCCCTGGGCGAGGAACTGTCCAGCGCGGTACGCAGCGCCCTCGACTACACCTGGCGCACCTTGCGCGACGCAGAACAACCCGGCCACGGCCAGTACGTGCCACGCCGCCTGCCGCTGGACTTCTGCCAATGAAACTGCGCGGCCTCTATGCCATCACCGACAGCCAGCTGCTGGCCGGCGGCAAGTTGCTGCCCTACGTCGAAGCGGCCCTGAAGGGCGGCGCCAAGCTGCTTCAATACCGCGACAAGTCCAGCGACGAGACTCGACGCCTGCGCGAAGCCGAAGCCCTTGGCGAGTTGTGCACCCGCTACGGCGCCCAACTGATCATCAACGATGACGCCGAACTGGCCGCACGCCTGGGTGTCGGCCTGCACCTTGGCCAGGGCGACGGCTCCCTGGCCGCAGCCCGCGCGCTGCTGGGTCGTCAGGCCATCATCGGCGGCACGTGCCACGCCAGTCTCGACCTGGCAGCAACCGCAGTGAGAGAAGGCGCCAGCTATATCGCCTTCGGCCGCTTCTACAATTCCCAGACCAAGCCGGGCGCACCCGCCGCCACCCTGGACCTGCTGGACCAGGCGCGGCAGCGCTTCCAGGCTCCGATCGTCGCCATTGGCGGCGTGACCCTGGAAAATGCCCCCGAGCTGATCACCCGCGGCGCCAGCATGGTTGCGGTGATCCACGCGCTGTTCGGTGCCGATTCCGCCACCGAGGTGGAACGCCGAGCACGTGCCTTCAGCGCCCTGTTCGACGCCGCCT
Organism: Pseudomonas sp. JS3066; assembly: GCF_036328175.1. NCBI lineage: Bacteria > Pseudomonadati > Pseudomonadota > Gammaproteobacteria > Pseudomonadales > Pseudomonadaceae > Pseudomonas > Pseudomonas sp. JS3066. The sequence continues at coordinate 321,532 of NZ_CP143312.1, read as the reverse complement.
GACCCCGAATTCGCTTGAAAGAGAGACCTGCCATGTCCCGTTCCGAAACCCTGTTCGCCAACGCCCAGAAACACATCCCCGGCGGCGTCAACTCGCCGGTCCGCGCCTTCAAGAGCGTCGGCGGTACGCCGCTGTTCTTCAAGCACGCGGAAGGCGCCTACGTGACGGACGAGGATGACAAGCGCTACGTGGACTACGTCGGTTCCTGGGGCCCGATGATCCTTGGCCACAGCCACCCGGACGTGCTGGGTGCGGTACGCAAGCAACTGGAGCACGGCCTGTCCTACGGCGCGCCGACTGCGCTGGAAGTGGAAATGGCCGACCTCGTCTGCTCCCTCGTGCCGTCCATGGAGATGGTGCGCATGGTCAGCTCCGGCACTGAAGCCACAATGAGCGCCATTCGCCTGGCCCGTGGCTTCACCGGCCGCGACAGCATCATCAAGTTCGAAGGCTGCTACCACGGCCACTCCGACTCCCTGTTGGTGAAAGCCGGTTCCGGCGCCCTGACCCTGGGCGTACCGAGTTCCCCCGGCGTGCCCGCGGCATTCGCCCAGCACACCCTGACCCTGCCGTTCAACGACATCGACGCCGTTGAGAAGACCCTCGCCGACGTGGGCAACGAAGTCGCCTGCATCATCGTCGAGCCGGTTGCCGGCAACATGAACTGCGTACCGCCGGCGCCGGGCTTCCTCGAAGGCCTGCGCAGCCTGTGCGACAAGCACAGCGTGGTGCTGATCTTCGACGAAGTGATGACCGGCTTCCGCGTCGCCCTCGGCGGCGCCCAGGCCCACTACGGCATCACTCCGGACCTGTCCACCTTCGGCAAGATCATCGGTGGCGGCATGCCGGTCGGCTGCTTTGGCGGCAAGCGCGAGATCATGTCTCACATCGCCCCGCTGGGCCCGGTCTACCAGGCCGGCACGCTGTCCGGAAACCCACTGGCCATGGCCGCCGGCCTGACCACCCTGAAGCTGATCAGCCGCCCCGGCTTCCACGCTGAGCTGACCGACTACACCACCCGCATGCTCGACGGTCTGCAGCAGCGCGCCGATGCTGCCGGCATTCCCTTCGTCACCACCCAGGCAGGCGGCATGTTCGGCCTCTACTTCAGTGGCGCTGACGATATCGTCACCTTCCAGGACGTGATGACCAGCGATGCCGAGCGCTTCAAGCGCTTCTTCCACCTGATGCTGGATGGCGGCGTCTACCTGGCACCGAGCGCCTTTGAAGCGGGCTTCACCTCCATTGCCCACGGTGACAAGGAACTGGCCATTACCCTGGACGCCGCTGAGCGCGCCTTCGCCAAACTGAAACAGGCCTGATGCAATACAGCACCGCCCTTTCCGACGGCGTACTCGCCTTCGCTTGCCTGTCCAGCGTCATTGCGCTGAGCCAGCTGGGCAAGGGGTTCGCCGAGACGGAGCGGCCGGCTTGGTTCTGCGCCCTGCTCGGGTTGCTGATCCCGGCCGCAGCAGCCCTATGCGGGGTGGTGCGCTTCTCCGTCGATCCGTCCTGGCGCGAGGCTCACAGCCTGCTCAGCCAGGCTGGGACCTTCCTCGCCTTACCGCTGGTCGCACTGGCGATCTTCGCCTTGTCCCGCAGCGCGACCTGGAGCCGGGCCTTCTGGGGGCGCCTGGTGATCGGTCTGTGCGTGGTGTTCGAACTGGCCCGGAGAGCTGGGTTGCTTGCCGAGTATCGTCTGCTGCTCAGTTTCGCGGCTTTCGCCCTGATCCTTCTAGCGGGCCTTGGCAGGCTGCCGCAGCGGGCCTCGCCAGCGCTGGCAGCGCTCGCCATCGTCGGTTTGTTCCTGGTAGCCGGATTGCTGGTGGGGACCGAAGGCTTCATGGGTTCTTTACGCCGGGTCGACCTGTTCCACGCCCTGCTCACGCCCGCCTATCCGCTGATGACGTGGTTGCTCCTGCAGTTTCGCGACACAGTGCCAAGCGCAAACAAAGTAAAGGCTTTGTAAGATCGCCCTCGCTTATTTCATAATGTGACCGTTGGCGCGTTTCTCGCCGGCCGGGCATGATGCCCGCACTGCTTCCGAGGCACTGTGATCCCCATGAACCGCACCGGCCGCACCCTGATCTTGGGCTGCCTGTTGCTTTTCCAACCACTGCTGGCCAATGCCGGCGGTAACTCCCTGCTGATCCCAGCCACCGGGCGCTGCAATCTGAACAGCCTGCCGGAAAACCTTTCGGAAGCCATTTCCGCCTGCCAGCAGGCCGCCAAGGGCGGCGACGCCGAAGCGCAGTACGAGCTCGGCGAGTTCTATTACGACGGCAAACGCACCCCGCGCGACCTCGCCCAGTCCCTGCAGTGGTTCGAACAGGCTTCCCTCAAGGGGCACGCACAAGCCCAACTGCGTCTGGGCAACATGTTCTTCCGGGGAGAAGGGGTACCGGCCAACAATGTGCAGGCCTACATCGTGCTCAAGATGGCAGCGGTGAACGGTTCGGACGAAGCCATGGACAGTGCCGACCTGGTGGCCGCGCAGATGCGTACTGACGAGCTGGAAATCGCGACGCAGGTGCTGGGACAGATCTTCCGCAACTACCTGCTGGAACTACAGGCCGCTGACGGCGGCTCGCCCTTCTCGCCTCTTCCCTGAGCCCGGAGCTGAGGCAGCAATCAGGACTATCCGCCCTACTTCTCCGGCATTGGCATGGGGAATGGCATCACGTTGCCACCCCCTTTCGCCTCGCTGATCTTCGGCGTGCCAAGGCGCTCCACTTCGTCGATTCGGATGATCGAGTGCATCGGCAGGAAACTGCGGACCACGCCTTCGAACTGGGCCTTGAGCTTCTCCTCGCTGGGATCGACCACCACCTGGGTGCGCTCGCCGAAGACGAACTCCTCCACTTCCAGGAATCCCCATAGATCGCTCTGGTAGATCTGCTTGGCGTACATCTCGTACACCTGGCCCTGGTTCAGGAAGATCACCTTGTAGATGGGGGCGGGCTTGCTCATGAGAAGTCGGCGGGTCGTCGCGGGGGAATTTCGGGGGCGCAGATCATAGCATAGCCGCCAAGCAGCCGGCGCTAGGAACACAAGGGGCATGGCGATTATAATGCTCGGTTCTTCGAACCACCTGATTCAAAAGCGCATGGCCAAGAAGCTCTACATCGAAACCCACGGCTGCCAGATGAACGAGTACGACAGTTCGCGCATGGTCGATCTGCTCGGCGAACATCAGGCGCTGGAAGTCACCGAACACGCCGAAGAAGCCGACGTGATTCTGCTCAACACCTGCTCGATCCGCGAGAAGGCGCAGGAGAAGGTGTTCTCGAAACTTGGCCAGTGGCGTGAGTTGAAGCGGCAGAACCCGGAGCTGGTCATCGGCGTGGGTGGCTGCGTAGCCAGCCAGGAAGGCGCCGCCATCCGTGAGCGCGCACCCTATGTGGACGTCGTGTTTGGCCCGCAAACGTTGCACCGATTGCCGGAAATGATCGACGCCGCACGCGTCACCCGCAAACCCCAGGTGGACATCAGCTTCCCGGAAATCGAGAAGTTCGACCGACTGCCCGAACCCCGCGTCGATGGCCCCAGCGCGTTCGTCTCGATCATGGAAGGCTGCAGCAAGTACTGCACTTTCTGTGTGGTGCCCTACACCCGCGGCGAGGAAGTCAGCCGTCCGTTTGACGACGTACTGGCCGAAGTCATCCACCTGGCAGAGAACGGCGTGCGTGAAGTAACCCTGCTGGGCCAGAACGTCAACGGCTACCGCGGTCTGACTCATGATGGCCGCATCGCCGACTTCGCCGAGCTGATCCGTGTGGTGGCCGCCGTCGATGGTATCGAGCGCATTCGCTACACCACTTCGCACCCGCTGGAGTTCTCCGACGCGCTGATCCAGGCCCACGCAGAAGTGCCGGAACTGGTGAAGTTTGTCCACTTGCCAGTGCAGGCGGGCTCCGATCGCATCCTCGCGGCCATGAAGCGCAATCACACCGCACTGGAATACAAGTCACGCATCCGCAAGCTGAAGGCGGCGGTGCCGGACATCTGCATAAGCTCGGACTTCATCGTTGGTTTCCCCGGCGAGACCGACAAGGATTTCGAGGCCACCATGAAGCTGGTGGAAGAAGTCGGCTTCGACTTCTCCTTCTCCTTCATCTACAGCTCGCGCCCCGGCACCCCCGCAGCCGATCTGCTAGACGACACACCGGAAGACGTGAAGAAACAGCGCCTGCAGATCCTGCAGACGCGCATTCACCAGCAGGGCTACGAAATCAGCCGACGAATGGTCGGCAGCGTCCAGCGCATCCTCGTCAGCGACTTCTCCAAGAAGGACCCGGGCATGCTCCAGGGCCGCACGGAGAACAATCGCATCGTCAACTTCCGCAGCGCCAACCCGCGCCTGATCGGCCAGTTCGTCGATGTCCACATCGACGATGCCCTGCCCCATTCCCTGCGCGGCAGCCTGCTCGAAGAAAGCCCGCACTGATAGACCGTGGGGCCCGTGCTTTTCCAGCCGGGCCCTCGGGGTTATTCTGCATGTCATCCCACTCCTACCGCCCAAGGGCGAACACACGACATTGAACGCCTCCCTGGATCTGCACCGCTTCACCCTGGAACCTTTTGAAGCCCGCCGCTTCGCCAATCTGTGCGGCCAATTCGACGAGCACCTGCGCTTGATCGAACAACGCATGGACATCGAAATCCGCAATCGCGGTAACCAGTTCGAACTGGTCGGCGACCCTCAACGCACCCGCGCTACGGAAAATCTCCTGCGCCGCCTCTATCGCGAAACCGAGGCCATCGAGCTGTCGCCCGACATGGTGCACCTCTTCCTGCGCGAAACCGGCATGGAAGAGGCGGCCAATCCCAAGACCGAGGCTGTGAGCCTGCGCACCCGCAAGGGCAACATTCGTCCACGCGGCGCCAACCAGCAGCGCTACGTGAAGTCGATCCTCGATCACGACATCAACTTCGGCATCGGACCGGCCGGTACCGGCAAGACCTACCTGGCCGTGGCCTGCGCCGTGGACGCCCTGGAGCGCGAGCAAATCCGCCGTATCCTGCTGGTGCGTCCGGCGGTCGAGGCTGGCGAGAAGCTCGGCTTCCTCCCCGGCGACCTTTCCCAGAAGATCGACCCTTATCTGCGCCCACTCTACGACGCCCTTTACGAGATGCTCGGCTTCGACCACGTGGCCAAGCTGATCGAGAAGCAGGTGATCGAGGTCGCACCGTTGGCCTACATGCGCGGTCGCACCCTTAACAACAGCTTCATCATTCTCGACGAGAGTCAGAACACTACCCTCGAGCAGATGAAGATGTTCCTGACCCGTATTGGTTTCGGCTCCACCGCTGTCATCACTGGTGACATCACCCAGATCGACCTGCCGCGCGGCACGAAGTCCGGCCTGACCCATGTGATCGATGTGCTGCGTGACGTGCCGGGAATCAGCTTCACCCACTTCAAGTCCCAGGACGTGGTGCGCCATCCGCTGGTCCAGCGCATCGTGGAAGCCTATGACCGCTTCGACAGCCGTCAGCAGCCTGCCAAGACCAAACCAGCCGACAACGATCCGGGCGCGATAGACGACAATGCTTGAACTCGACCTGCAACTCGCAAGCGAGGCCCAGGGCCTGCCGAGCGAGGTGGATTTCCGTCGCTGGTGCGAACTGGCCCTGCGCCAACGCAGCGCCGATTCCGAACTGACCATCCGACTGGTGGACGAGCCCGAGGGGCGCGAACTCAATCGCACCTGGCGCCACAAGGACTACGCTACCAACGTACTCTCCTTCCCTGCGGACGTGCCGGACGAGTTGCTGGATATCCCGCTGCTCGGCGACCTGGTCATCTGCGCGCCAGTGGTGGCCCGGGAAGCCTCCGAACAGGGCAAGGCCCTGGAGGCTCACTGGGCGCACCTGGTGATCCACGGCTGCCTGCACCTGCTCGGCTACGATCACATCGAGGATGAGGAAGCCGAGGAAATGGAAGCACTGGAACGGGAATTGCTGGCTGAACTTGGCCACCCCGACCCTTACCGCGATGACGAAGACCAATAAGAAGCACCGAGCAAAGGACATATGAGCGAAGATCGATCGAGCAACGGGCACAGGTCCTGGCTGGAAAAGCTGACCCAGGCCTTTGCCCATGAACCCAAAAGCCGCCAGGAACTCCTCGAGCTGCTGCGCGAGGCCCACCAGAACAAGCTGCTCGACAGCGAAGCGCTGTCGATCGTCGAAGGGGCCATCCAGGTCGCCGACCTGCAAGTACGCGACATCATGGTGCCGCGCTCGCAAATGATCAGCATCAAGGCCAACCAGACGCCGAAGGAGTTCCTCCCGGCGATCATCGACGCCGCCCACTCCCGCTACCCGGTCATCGGCGAAAGCCTCGATGACGTCATGGGCATTCTCCTGGCCAAGGACCTGCTACCGCTGATCCTCCTGGACAACGGCCAGCCGTTCAACATCAAGGATCTGCTGCGCCCGGCCACCTTCGTGCCCGAATCCAAGCGCCTCAACGTGCTGCTGCGCGAATTCCGCGCCAATCACAACCACATGGCGGTGGTCATCGACGAGTACGGTGGCGTGGCGGGCTTGGTGACGATCGAGGACGTGCTGGAGCAGATCGTCGGCGACATCGAGGACGAGCACGATGTCGAGGAAGACAGCTATATCAAGCCACTGCCCAGCGGCGACTTCATCGTCAAGGCCCTGACCCCGGTGGATGCCTTCAACGAGTTCTTCGAAACCGACTTCTCCGAGGACGAGTTCGATACCGTCGGCGGCCTGGTCATGGGCGCCTTCGGCCACTTGCCCAAGCGCAACGAAACCACCGAGATCGGTGAGTTCCGCTTCCGCGTGCTCAACGCCGACAGCCGCCGCATCCATCTGCTGCGCCTCTCTCCGCTGTCCCATTGATTCGCGCACGCCCCTCCACAGCGGAGGGGCGCCCGTGGATAATCGCGCCCCGAGCCGGCAACAAAAGGCTCGCCCTGGATTTCTTCCAGCTCCCCATCCGCCCAAGGACCGAGCATGAACTGGATCACCCGCCCCGGCTGGCCGGGCAACCTGCTGGCCCTGGCCGCTGGCGCCCTTACGCCCCTGGCTTTCGCCCCCTTCGATATCTGGCCCCTTGAACTGTTGTCGCTCGCCCTCTTCTACCTGGGGTTGCGCGACCTGGCGCCCAAGGCCGCGTTCTGGCGCGGCTGGTGGTACGGCCTCGGCCTGTTCCTGGGCGGCACCAGCTGGATCTACGTCAGCATTCACGACTACGGTGCGGCCTCTGTACCCCTGGCTGCGTTCCTCACCGTCGGCTTCAGTGCCGGCGTAGCGCTGTTCTTCGCCCTGCCCGCGACAATCTGGGCGCGCTGGCTGCGCCGCAGCGAGGCCGCCCTCGCCGATACCCTGGCCTTCGCCGCGCTCTGGCTGGTCCAGGAAGCGTTTCGTGGCTGGTTCCTCACCGGCTTCCCGTGGCTCTATGCCGGCTACAGCCAACTGGACGGCCCGCTGTCGGGGCTGGCACCGATCGGCGGCGTCTGGCTGGTGTCCTTCGCCCTGGCATTGACCGCTGCCCTGCTGGTGAACCTGGCTCGCCTGCGCAGCCGTCCGGCGTTCCTGGGCACCGGCATCGCCCTGCTGCTCGCTCCATGGGTAATCGGCCTGGCACTCAAGGGCCACGCCTGGACCCAGCCCGCCGGCGCGCCTCTGAAGGTCGCGGCCATGCAGGGCAACATCGAACAGAACCTGAAGTGGGACCCGGAGCAGCTCAACGCCCAGCTGGCGCTTTATCGCGACATGACCTTCAGCTCGCAGAAGGCCGACCTGATCATCTGGCCGGAAACCGCAGTACCGGTGCTCAAGGAGTTCGTCGACGGTTATCTCGGCGTGATGAACCGTTTCGCCAATGATCGGCAATCCGCGCTCATCACCGGCGTCCCGATCCGCCAGAACAATGATCGCGGCGAGAAACGCTACTACAACGGCATCACCGTGGTCGGCCAAGGTGAAGGTACCTACCTCAAGCAGAAGCTGGTGCCCTTCGGCGAGTACGTGCCACTGCAGGACGTGCTGCGCGGACTGATCGCCTTCTTTGACCTGCCGATGTCCGACTTCGCCCGCGGCGACTCCGATCAGGGCCCGCTGATGGCCAAGGGATACAGCATCGCACCTTACATCTGCTACGAAGTGGTCTATCCCGAGTTCGCCGCCGGCCTGGCCGCGCAGAGCGACATCCTGCTGACCGTCAGCAACGACACCTGGTTCGGCACCTCCATCGGCCCGCTGCAGCATCTGCAGATGGCGCAGATGCGCGCCCTGGAAGCAGGACGCTGGATGATCCGTGCGACGAACAACGGCGTGACCGTGCTGATCGACCCCTTCGGCCAGATCACTGAAGGCATCCCGCAGTTCCAGCAAGGCGTTCTCTACGGGGAAGTCCTGCCCATGCACGGCCTGACTCCCTACCTGCAGTGGCGCGCCTGGCCGCTGGTGATTCTCTGCGGCCTGCTCTTCGCCTGGGCGCTGATGGCCAGTCGGATCGCCAAGACGGTGTAACCCCCATGTAGGAGCGAGCTTGCTCGCGATCGTTCGCGAGCAAGCTCGCTCCTACAGGAAAACGGTCCGGCGATTAGTTGTAGGCCAACGGGTAGGCCAGCAACCCCACGGCCTCGTTGAGCAGCATCCCGCTCTGCCAGACCGCCTTGCTTTCCGGTAGCCAACCGCCCAACGGACGGCCATTGGGTACCCCCAGATAGCCTACAGGCGCCGCCACCACCTCGAAGCCGGCGCGTTCGAAACACCAGCGCGCCCGCGGCATATGCGCAGCCTGGGTAACCAATAGCACTCGGCTGATCCCGTCGGCCCGGAGCAGCTTCGCGCTGTAGGTGGCGTTTTCCCAGGTGGTACGGCTCTCCCCTTCCTGCCAGCGCACTTCCAGCCCGAAGTCGCGCCGCAAGGTTTCGGCCATGATCCATGCCTCGCTTGGAGGCTCTCCATAGTGCAGGCCGCCACTGGTCAACAGCGGCAAGCCACTTGCGCGAGCCAGGCGAGCGGCGTAGCGCAATCTTTCCAGGGCCATCGGGGCCGGCTGGTCCGCCCCCCAGGCAGGATCATCACGCTCGCGCCCGCCCCCCAGCACGACGATCGCGTCCACTTTCCCGGACAATTGCGCCCAATCGGATTCGGCCAGTGGCGCTTCGCGCTCGAGCACCTTGGCCGACCACTCGACCATGATCGGCAGACTCATCAGCCAAAGCCCGCCAAAGCCCGTGACGAAGCAGGCCAGTGACAGACGCGGCATTCGCCGTCGCAACCACCAGGCAAACAGAAGCAATAGGAGAAGGCCGCCAGGGGGCAGCAGGAATTGCTTGATGATGTAACGAATCGGCATGGGCACCTCCAGGGTGCCCGGAGACTAGCGGGGATTGGATGTCCGGAAAAGCTGCGAACCGCAGGACATGCAAGCCTGCACACCCTGGCCGCGTTGCCAGATGGCGGGCGTACCGCACATCGCGCAGCAAAGCTGCTGGCGGCGCTTGAACATGGGTTTGGGTTTGAGGGCGAAGCTCTTGGGCGGCCCATTCTCGCCACGCGGCGATCGACCGGGTAGTTGCTCGATGGCCGCCAGCTCCTCGGCAGCCGCGTGCCAGCCGCGCAGCCAGCGCATATCCCGATCCAGGTAAGCGCGGATGAGCTCCATTTCGGCAGGTGTCAGTCCCTTTAGCTCAAGCTCAAGCGGTTCCTCGTCGCGCAGACGAACCGCCGTATCTGCTTCATCCAGCGCCAGGGCCAGCCGGTGCAACAACCGCTCGTAGGGCCCGTTCCCTGCTTCCGTCCGCCGCAACTCACCCATCCCAACACCTCGAAACACGTAAACACTTGCCTTGCTTATGAAAAGCTTAGCGTTCGGTTCCTTGCTGCAAGGTGCCCGCGACAAACGGCGCCGGCATTGGCGACGGACGTCCACCCGTGCATTCAGGGTTTCCCTCGGTCGGCGGGGGTCATGTATGCTACGGCGCTTGAATTTCCTTTTCCTCCAGGGTCCGGCACCGCGGCCACGGCCAGCGCAACCGGCCCCAGGGAACTCCATCCTCCAGCGCCAGTAGCCATGCACGAACAGTATCAGCCCCGCGAAATCGAAGCCGCCGCGCAAGCCCACTGGGACGCGCATAAATCCTTTGAAGTGAGTGAGCAGCCCGGCAAGGACACCTTCTATTGCCTGTCGATGTTCCCCTACCCGAGCGGCAAGCTACACATGGGGCACGTGCGCAACTACACCATTGGTGACGTGATCGCCCGCTACCAGCGCATGCTGGGCAAGAACGTGCTGCAGCCCATGGGCTGGGACGCCTTCGGTATGCCGGCGGAAAACGCCGCGATGAAGAACAACGTCGCGCCGGCAAAGTGGACCTACGAGAACATCGACTACATGAAGACCCAGCTGAAGAGCCTGGGCCTCGCCATCGACTGGTCCCGTGAAGTCACCACCTGCAAGCCTGACTACTATCGCTGGGAACAATGGCTGTTCACCAAGCTGTTCGAAAAAGGCGTGATCTACCGCAGGAACGGTACCGTCAACTGGGACCCGGCAGACCAGACGGTCCTCGCCAACGAGCAGGTCATCGACGGTCGCGGCTGGCGCTCCGGTGCGCTGGTAGAGAAGCGCGAGATCCCGATGTACTACTTCAAGATCACCGCGTACGCGGATGAACTCTTGAGCAGCCTCGACGACCTGGATGGCTGGCCCGAGCAGGTCAAGACCATGCAGCGCAACTGGATCGGCAAGTCCCGCGGCATGGAAGTCAGCTTCCCCTACGACCAGGCCAGCATTGGCCAGGCCGGCGCAATGAAAGTCTTCACCACCCGTCCGGATACCCTGCTGGGCGCCACCTACGTGGCCGTTGCAGCCGAGCACCCGCTGGCGACCCTCGCCGTGCAGAAGCTGCCGGCCGCCCAGGCCGCTGAACTGCAAGCCTTCATCGATGAGTGCAAGCGCGGCGGCGTTGCCGAAGCCGACATCGCCACCCAGGAGAAGAAGGGCCTGCCCACGCCCCTGTTCGTCGAGCATCCGCTGACTGGCGAGAAGCTCCCGGTCTGGGTTGCCAACTACGTCCTGATGAACTACGGCGAAGGCGCCGTGATGGCCGTACCGGCCCACGATGAGCGCGATTTCGCCTTCGCGCACAAGTACAACCTGCCGATCAAATCGGTAGTTCGCACATCTTCCGGCGACGAAAACCCGGCCCCGTGGCAAGACGCCTATGGCGAGCATGGCCAACTGATCAACTCCGGCGAGTTCGACGGCCTGGACTACCAAGGCGCCTTCGACGCCATCGAAGTTGCCCTGCAGAAGAAAGGCCTGGGCCAGGCCCGCACCCAGTTCCGCCTGCGCGACTGGGGCATCAGCCGTCAGCGCTACTGGGGCTGCCCGATCCCGATCATCCATTGCCCGAGCTGTGGCGACGTTCCAGTGCCGGAAGACCAACTGCCGGTCGTCCTTCCCGAAGACGTGGTACCGGACGGCGCTGGCAGCCCGCTGGCGAAGATGCCCGAGTTCTACGCGTGCAGCTGCCCCAAATGCGGCACTGCGGCCAAGCGCGAAACGGACACCATGGACACCTTCGTGGAAAGCTCCTGGTACTTCGCCCGCTATGCCTCCCCGAACTACGACAAAGGCATGGTCGACCCGGCCGCAGCCAACCACTGGCTGCCGGTGGACCAGTACATCGGCGGCATCGAACACGCCATCCTGCACCTGCTCTACGCACGCTTCTTCCACAAGCTGATGCGTGACGAAGGCCTGGTCAGCTCCGACGAGCCGTTCAAGAACCTGCTCACCCAGGGCATGGTCGTCGCAGAAACCTACTATCGCGTTGCAGCCAATGGCGGCAAGGACTGGTTTAACCCGGCTGATGTCGAAGTCGAGCGCGACGCCAAGGCCAAGATCATCGGCGCCCGCTTGAAAACCGACGGCCTGCCGGTGGAAATCGGCGGCACCGAGAAGATGTCCAAGTCGAAGAACAACGGCGTGGACCCGCAGGCAATGATCGATGCTTACGGCGCCGACACCTGCCGCCTGTTCATGATGTTCGCCTCGCCGCCGGACATGAGCCTGGAATGGTCCGACTCCGGCGTCGAAGGCGCCAGCCGCTTCCTGCGTCGCGTCTGGCGACTGGCCCAGTCCCACGTCACTGCCGGCCTGCCGTCCGCGCTGGATCGCAGCGTCCTGAACGATGAGCAGAAAGGCGTGCATCGCGCCATCCACCTGGCCATCAAGCAGGCCAGCCAGGATATTGGCCAGCACCACAAATTCAACACCGCCATCGCCGCCGTGATGACCCTGATGAACGTCCTGGAAAAGGCTCCCCAGGCCAGCGCCGAAGACCGCGCCCTGCTGCAGGAGGGCCTGGAAACCATCGCCCTGCTGCTGGCGCCCATCACTCCGCATATCAGCCACGAGCTCTGGCGCGAACTGGGCCACACCGGTGCAGTCATCGACGCCGCCTGGCCAACCGTGGACGAAGCCGCCCTGGTGCAGGACAGCCTGCAACTGGTGGTACAGGTCAACGGCAAGCTGCGCGGCCATATCGAAGTGCCGGCAGACGCCAGCCGCGAAGCGGTTGAAGCCGCCGCGCGCGCCAACGAGAACGTGCTGCGCTTCACCGACGGCCTCACCATCCGCAAGGTCATCGTGGTGCCTGGCAAACTGGTCAATATCGTCGCCAACTGATCGAAGCCGGCGCCCTCCTCCGGGAGTGGTGCCGGACTGCTCGCAAGGGGAAAGCAAGAAATGAAGAAACGGAATCTGCTGGTCCTGGGCCTTACCGTGCTGCTGAGTGCGTGCGGTTTTCAACTGCGCGGCACAGGCGACGCCAAGTTCGCTCTGGACGAACTGGACGTAACCGCTCGCAACCAATACGGCCAGACCATCAAGGAAATGCGTGAGGCGCTGGAAAACAACGGCGTGAACGTCCACGCCGGTGCTCCCTACACTCTGGTGCTGGCCCGCGAAGACGAGACCCAGCGCACCGCCACCTACACCTCTGGCGCGCGCAGTGCAGAGTACGAACTGACCAAGACCCTGCAGTACGAAATTCGCGGCAACAACGACCTGCTGCTGATGAACGACAAGCTGACCGTACAGAAGTACTACGTATTCGACAGCAACAACCTGATCGGCTCCGACCAGGAAGCCGCTCAGCTGCGTGTGGAAATGCGCCAGGAAATGATTCAGCAGATGCTCATGCGCCTGCAGTTGATCACCCCGGCTCAACTCGACCAGCTGCAGCAGACTGCAGAAGCCAAGGCCCAGGCCGAAGCGGAAGCAATGGAAGCCGCACGCCAGGCCGAGAAGGCCCGGCAACCGCAGCAATCTCCGCTGCAACTGCCCATCCAGTGAGTAAATGGGGCCGCATAGCGGCCCCAGTCATTTGCGCCTATGAAACTCAATCCCGCACAACTGGGCAAACACCTGCAGGGCCAACTGGCGCCTGTTTACGTCGTCAGCGGCGATGAGCCGCTGCTCTGCCAGGAGGCCTGCGACGCGATCCGCGCCAGCGTCCGTGCGCAGGATTTCAGCGAGCGCCAGGTATTCAACGCCGAGGCGAACTTTGACTGGGGCCTGCTGCTCGAAGCCGGCGCCAGCCTGTCGCTGTTCGCCGAGAAACGCCTGCTGGAATTGCGCCTTCCCTCAGGCAAGCCGGGAGACAAGGGCGCTTCTGCGCTTCTGGAATACCTCTCCCGCCCGCCGGAAGACACCGTGCTGCTGCTCAGTCTGCCCAAACTCGACGGCAGCACTCAGAAGACCAAATGGGCCAAGGCCCTGATCGACGGCCCCGACGCCCAGTTCATCCAGATCTGGCCTATCGAGGCCCACAACCTGCCGCAGTGGATACGCCAACGCCTATCCCAGGCCGGTCTGGCCGCCAACCAGGAAGCGGTCGACCTGATCGCCGCACGGGTAGAGGGCAACCTGTTGGCCGCCGCCCAGGAGATCGAAAAACTCAAACTGTTGGCCGACGGTGGCCAGGTGGATGCCGCCACGGTCCAGGCCGCGGTAGCTGACAGCGCCCGTTTCGATGTTTTTGGCCTGATCGACGCAGCCCTCAACGGCGAGCCCGCCCACACCCTACGTACGCTGGAAGGCCTGCGCGGCGAAGGCGTAGAGCCTGCGGTGATCCTCTGGGCGCTCGCGCGGGAACTCCGCCTGCTGGGTGGACTGGCCCAGCAATACAGCCAGGGCGTGCCGCTGGAGAAAGCCTTTGCCGCTGCCCGGCCGCCGGTCTGGGATAAGCGCCGCCCATTGGTCACCCGCGCCCTGCAACGTCACCCGGCATCACGCTGGAACCAGTTGCTGCAGGATGCCCAACGCATCGACGCGCAGATCAAGGGGCAGGCTCCGGGCGATCCCTGGAACGGTCTCGCTCGACTTGCTCTGCTGCTGGCCGGCCAACGCCTGCCGCTGGCGGCCGAATAGCTGGACATTTTCTGACCAGCAGCCGATGATGCGCGCGCCCGCACTGATGCGTGCCCCATCGAGGATCGGCCATGGCCAAGAAACGCAAGCCAGGCGCACCTGACCGCGCCAAATCCCTGGTAGCCCAGCCACTCTTCCGCTGCCGCCAGGAAAAGCCCATGAAAGGCAAAGGAAGTTACCGCCGCGAAGCCTCCCAGGATTGGGAGGCTTCGTCGCTTATAGCGGTCTGAAAAGGCTCGGACATGTTAAGGTCGCGGCTTGATTCGTCTGCCTCGAGACTTGCGTATGTTCGATGCCCCCGTCCCCGGCCTGATGTTCCGCAGCCTGGCCGTGGCTTCTGCCCTCACCCTGCTCAGCTCCTGCGCCGATGCACCGGCCCAGAAATCCGCTACTACGCCCCTGCCCCAGGCGAGCCAGCCTGCCAGCAAACCCGCCGCAACGCCCGCACAGATTCCGGTGCAAATGCCCGCCATCAGCTTCAACGCGTGGCGCGACGGCTTCCGCCGCCAGGCCTTGGCCCAAGGCATTGATGCCAGCACCTTCGACCGAGCCTTTGCCGGTATTACCCCGGACCCGAGCGTAATCACCGCTGACCGCAGCCAGCCCGAATTCACACGGCCGGTCTGGGAGTATCTGGAAGGCGCCATCTCTCCCTATCGCGTGCGCAAGGGACAGGCACTGATTACCGAGCACGCTGCGACGCTGGACGCCATCGAGCAACGATTCGGCGTGGATCGCGAGCCATTGGTGGCCATCTGGGGCATGGAAAGCAGCTTTGGCCAGTTCATGGGCGACAAGTCGGTGATCCGCTCCCTGGCCACCCTGGCCTACGAAGGTCGTCGTCCCGAATTCGCCCACGCGCAACTGCTGGCTGCCCTGCAGATCCTCCAACACGGCGACATTCAGCCCGGCAGCATGCTTGGGTCCTGGGCCGGCGCCATGGGTCAGACCCAGTTCATCCCGACCACCTACAACAGCCATGCGGTGGACTTCGATGGTGATGGTCGCCGCGACATCTGGAGTTCCTCGGCCGATGCCCTGGCCTCCGCCGCCCACTACCTCCAGGCCTCAGGCTGGCACAAAGGCCAACCCGCAGCACTGCAGGTTCAATTGCCGCAGGGCTTCGACTACGCCCACGCGGACGGAGACATCCGTAAACCCGTGGCGCAATGGCAAGCGATGGGCGTGCAAGTCGGCCCGCAAGGCGCGGGCCTCGGCAACGACAGCGCTTCTTTGCTTTTGCCTGCCGGCCACCGCGGACCGGCCTTCCTCGTGCTGGATAACTTCCGCGCCATCCTCAAGTACAACAATTCCTCGTCCTACGCCCTGGCGGTCAGCCTGCTGGGCGAGCGCTTCGATGGTCGTGGCCAGCTCACTGGTAGTTGGCCTCGCGACGAGCGTCCGCTGAGCCGCAGCGAACGAGTGGAGTTGCAGGAGTCCCTGGCCGGTGCCGGCTTCAACCCGGGTGCTGCGGACGGCATCATTGGCGCCAATACCCGCAAGGCGATCCGCGGCTACCAGCAACGCCTGGGCTGGCCGGCAGACGGCTACCCAAACCTGGATCTGCTCAAGCAGTTACGTGAAGGGCGCTGAGGCGCCCAGCCCTTTTTCGCGACAGCACGCGCTCCCGTCTCCAGACGGCTGCGAGCTCGTGCAAACGCCTTTGTGATAAACTGCGCCACCCCTTTTTGCCCCTGCGGCAGCCAACGGAGCCACCAGCGGAGCCAGATTTCCGATGTCCGATACAGACTCGTCCAAACACGTCGCCAGCGGCGAAAAGTTCCGTACTGCTCAGGGCATCACCGCAATCAAGGATGGCCAGAAGCGTCGCGCCTCGGCCGAACCCCAGGTGTTCGAGCCCAAGCCCAAGTGGTTGCGGGTAAAGGCACCGGGCGGCAGCCGCTTCGAGGCGGTCAAGCGCAATGTTGGCGAACATCGCCTCAGCACCGTGTGCCAGGAATCGCATTGCCCGAACATGGGTGAGTGCTGGTCCAACGGCACAGCCACCATCATGCTGATGGGCTCGGTATGCACTCGCGCCTGCCGATTCTGTGCCGTGGACACTGGCAATCCGAATGGCTGGCTGGATCTGGAAGAACCGCAGAACACTGCCAAGTCGGTCGAGCTTATGGCGCTGCGCTACATCGTGCTGACCTCGGTGGACCGCGATGATCTCGATGACGGCGGCGCCAGCCATTACGCTGCCTGTGTGCGCGCCATCAAGGAGCGTACGCCGAAGGTGGTCGTGGAAGCCCTGACCCCCGACTTCAATGGCGACTCCAAGGCCATCGAACGAGTGGTGGACTCTGGGCTGGAGGTATTCGCGCAGAACGTCGAGACCGTCAAGCGCCTGACCCACGTGGTGCGCGACCCGCGTGCCGGCTACGAGAAAACCCTGCGCGTACTGGAGCATGCCAAGCGCCATCGTCCGGACGTGCTGACCAAGACCAGCCTGATGCTCGGGCTTGGTGAGACGGACGAAGAAGTCATCGAGACCATGGATGACCTGCGTGCAATTGGCGTGGACATCCTGACCCTCGGGCAATACCTGCAACCCACTCGCAACCACCTGCCGGTCAAGCGTTGGGTCAGCCCCGAGGAATTCAACCGCTTCCGCGATATCGGCCTGGAGAAGGGTTTCATGGAAGTCGCAGCCGGTCCGCTGGTGCGCTCCAGCTACAGGGCCGACCGGGTGTTCGAGAAGAACAACCTGGGCTTGGCTGCACCGGTACCGGTACCGGGCCAGGCCTTGGACCCGAGTATCATTCCCGCGCTCAATCTGGGCTGAGCAGGAACTGCCCAGCCCGGCGATGCGTTCAGCGAGGTTGAATAAACGAAAAGGCCCCCTCTCCCGATGGGAGAAGGGGCCTTCTTTCTTCCGGGAAGTGCCTCTACTGCGTGTAACCCAGCCGCCGGCGCAGTGCCTGCTCAAGGTGCTGTGCCACCTCATCGAGCTGCGGCGGCGTCTCGATCAGGTCCTTGAGCTGCACCATCTTCAACCCGGCGTAACCGCAAGGGTTGATCCGCCAGAAGGGCGACAGGTCCATGTCTACGTTAAGCGCCAGGCCGTGGAAGGAGCAGCCGCGGCTGACACGCAGCCCCAGTGAGGCGATCTTGTCGCCGTTGACATAGACGCCAGGGGCATCAGCCTTAGGCGCTGCCTCGACACCGTAGATCGCCATTACATCGACCAGGCTCTGCTCAAGAGCCGTCACCAGCTCGCGCACACCCAGCCCCAGCCTACGCAGATCCAGCATCACGTAAGCCACCAGCTGGCCGGGGCCATGGTAGGTAACCTGACCGCCGCGCTCGACCTGGATCACCGGGATGTCGCCCGTCTCCAGCAGATGCTCAGCCTTGCCGGCCTGGCCCTGGGTGAACACCTGGGGATGCTGCAGCAGCCAGATTTCGTCGGGAGTTCGCTCGTCACGCTCGGTAGTCAGACGGCGCATCGCTTCCAAGGTCGGCAGGTAGTCCACCAACCCCAGATATCGCACGATGAGTTCGGCAGAAGTCACTAGAGGACCATATGCACGCGGCCAGTGGCACGCAGGTCGACATGGATCGCCTGCAACTGGTCTACGCCAGTGGCGGTGATCAACACTTGCACCGAGAGGAATCGCCCATTACGGCTATCGCGAATCACCAAGGTGGCAGCGTCGAAGTCAGGAGCGTGGCGCTGGATGATTTCGATCACCAGGTCGGCAAAGCCTTCCCCAGAGTCGCCGATCACCTTGATAGGGTAGCGCTCGCAGGGAAACTCGATTTTCGGGGGTTGTACGTCAGGAGTATCGGTCATGGCGGCGGCGGACTCGTGGTCCGCGATGCGGACGCCCCGTCCCCCTTCAGGGTGAGAGGCGTCGGCTCAGAAGGTCAGTTGAACAGGCCGTAGAAGAACAGGCGGATGCTATCCCACAGGCGGCGGAAGAAGCCACCTTCCTCAACGGTTTCCAGGGCGATCAAGTCGGCACTGTGGACAACCTGGTCTTCCATCTTGACCTCCACCTTGCCGATTACATCACCCTGCTTGATGGGGGCGACCAGTTGCGGATTCAAGGTCATGCTGGCCTGCAGTTTCTTGATCTGGCCCTTCGGCAGGGTCAGGGTCAGGTCCTGGGCCAGGCCAGCCTTGGCTTCGCGGACGGCGCCTTTCCACACCTGGGCTTTCGCCAGCTCGGCACCCTTCTGGTAGAAGGTCTGGGTTTCGAAGAAGCGGAAGCCGTAGGTCAGCAGCTTCTGGGTTTCGGCTGCACGGGCCTGCTCGCTGTTGGTGCCGAACACCACGGCGATCAGGCGCATGTTGTCACGTACGGCGGAAGCCACCAGGCAGTAGCCGGCCTCGTCAGTGTGGCCGGTCTTCAGGCCGTCGACGGTCTTGTCACGCCACAGAAGCAGGTTGCGGTTGGGTTGCTTGATGTTGTTCCAGAAGAATTCCTTCTGGGAGTAGATGGCGTAGTGGACAGGATCTTCGTAGATGATCGCGCGGGCCAAGGTCGCCATATCGTGAGCAGTGGAGTAGTGCTCAGGGTTGGGCAGACCGGTGGCGTTCATGAAGTGGCTGTTGCTCATGCCGAGCTTCTCGGCAGTGGTGTTCATCATGTCGGCAAAAGCGTCTTCGCTGCCGGCGATATGCTCGGCTACGGCCACGCTGGCGTCGTTGCCAGACTGGATGATGATGCCGTGCAGCAGGTCACTCAGGGTTACCTGGGTGTTCACCTGGACGAACATGCGCGAGCCGCCGGTGCGCCAGGCGTGCTCACTGATGGTGACAGGGTCGGACTCGCCAATCTGGCCCTTGCGGATCTCCAGGGTGGCGATGTAGGCGGTCATCAGCTTGGTCAGACTCGCCGGAGGCAGGCGCTGGTCGCCGTTGTTCTCGACCAGGACCTGACCACTCTGGGCGTCCATCAGCACATAGGATTTGGCGGCCAGTTGCGGCGGCGACGGGATGATCTGCTGGGCCGCCATGGAGACCGGCGCGACGATGAGCAGGGCTGCGGGCAGAAGTAAGCGTTTGGCAAAGCTGAAGATGTTCATCCGTCTCTCTGAGAAGTAGCTAATGGTCTAACAGGCCCTTGCGGGCAAAAGAAGAAGCCGTCAGTCCGGCTTCACCAGGGTGGGTTGGCCGAGGTTGGCCAGGCGCACGGAGTTCTGCACGTCTTGTGCTTCACCCTGAGTTCCGATCGGCCCCAGGCGTACCCGGTGCAGTATCTGCTGGTTGCGCACGACCGAGCTGATGAAGACTGGCGCACTCACCGTCTCGCTCAGCTTGGCCTTGAGGAGTTCCGCAGCGTCCGGATTGGCGAAGGCGCCCACCTGGAGATACAGGCCAGACGCTGCGAGTGAATCGTTTTTTTTTGCGTCGATCTGCACGGGCAGGACGGCGGCGGCATGCTGCTGCGGCGGCGGGGTGTACTGCTCGATTGGCGCGCTGGCAATCTGGGCGACAGGCTGGGGCTGGACCTGTGGTTTCGCCTGAGCGGCCATCTTCGGCTGGGCGAGGACCATGGGCACCGGGCGACCTTGGGCAGCCCACCACTCATGAGGATCGATGCCCTCGACCTTGACGCGGGCGGTGCCGGTTTCGGCATAGCCGAGCTTCTTCGCCGCAGCGAAGGACAGGTCGATGATGCGGTCGGAGTAGAACGGACCACGGTCGTTGACCCGCAGAATCACACTGCGGCCGTTATCGAGGTTGGTCACCCGGACATAGCTTGGCAACGGCAAGGTCTTGTGTGCGGCGGTCATGCCGTATAGATCATAGGCCTCGCCGTTGGCAGTGGCCTGACCGTGGAACTTGGTGCCGTACCAGGACGCCGTGCCAACCGCCTGATAACGACGCGCGTCGTTCATCGGGTAGTAGGTCTTGCCCAGCACGGTATAAGGGTTGGCCTTGATCGAGCCGTAATGCGGCATGGGCACGGCATCGGGAATGCGCGAGACGTCGACGTCCCACCATGGCGCGCCGTCCCTGTGTGGACGCGCGTAATCGCCGGGACCGGAAATCTGCCCGCCGGGTTGGACCGGTTCCGGCGCTCGGCTGCTCGAGCAGCTAGCCAGCAACAATGCTACGGCGCCATAGACGGCGACTCTTATCGGTTGTGGCATCGGTTAACGCCCGCCCCTTGCGTTGACCAGCAGTTCGGATAGCTGATGCACTGCCATGGAGTACATCACGCTGCGATTGTAGCGGGTAATGACGTAGAAGTTCGGAAGTCCCATCCAGTACTCCGCCCCCTCGTCACCCTCCAGCTTGAAAGCCGTAACCGGCACATCATCGCGCAGTGCGTCGCTGCTTGCCCAGCCCAGCGCCCTAAGATCGCCGACGTTCTTCACCGGGTCCAGCCCCTGGGTCAACCCTTCGTCGATTCGATCCCCACGAACCTTGGCGCGGGTGACCACCGGTGCACCAGCGATCCAGCCGTGGCGCTTGAAATAGCTGGCAACGCTGCCGATGGCATCCACCGGGTTATTCCAGATATCGATGTGGCCGTCGCCGTCGAAGTCCACGGCGTAGGCGCGGAAGCTGCTCGGCATGAACTGTGGCAAGCCCATGGCGCCAGCGTAGGAGCCCTTGAGCATCAGCGGATCGACCTGCTCTTCGCGAGCCAGCAGGAGAAACTCCTTGAGCTGCTTGCGGAAGAAGTCGGCACGCGGTGGGTAATCGAAGCCGAGGGTGGACAGCGCGTCGATCACGCGGAAGTTGCCGGTATTGCCACCATAGAAAGTCTCGACGCCGATGATCGCGACGATGACCTGGGCCGGTACGCCGTATTCCTTCTCGGCACGAGCCAGGGCCTCGGCATGCTGGCTCCAGAAGGTCACGCCTTTCTGGATTCGCGCCGGGGTGATGAAGATCGGGCGGTATTCCTTCCAAGGCTTGACCCGCTCGGCAGGCCGGGAGATGGCGTCGAGGATGGACTGCTTGCGCTCCACTTCACGGAACAGCTCCACCAGTTGCTCACCGGCGAAACCGTAGTCACGGGTCATCTCGGCGACGAACTCGGCCACCTGCGGCGATCCCTCGTAGTCCCCGGAAAATGCAGGTGCGGCTGCCCCCAGCAGTCCCACCAGGGCGGCCCCGGAGGCTGCCAACTGCATCCATTTGCGCAGTGCTTTCAAATCATTTACTCGTTTCAAACCTGGGCGATCCATTTGCGATGGGTATGAATCGCCATCAACACCCCAAACCCTGACAGCAGCGTCACCAGATGGGTTCCGCCGTAGCTAATGAAGGGCAGGGGCACCCCCACGACCGGCAGCAGTCCACTGACCATGCCGATGTTGACGAACACGTATACGAAGAAGGTCATGGTAAGACTGCCTGCCAGCAGCTTGCCGAACAGGGTCTGCGCCTGGGCGGTGATCACCAGGCCACGGCCAATCAGGAGCAGGTAGACCAGAAGCAGCAGGCAGGCGCCCACAAGGCCGAACTCTTCGCCGAGGACTGCAATGATAAAGTCCGTGTGACTTTCGGGCAAAAAATCCAGGTGCGACTGGGTGCCCAGCAGCCAGCCCTTGCCGAACACTCCACCCGATCCGATGGCGGCCTTGGACTGGATGATGTTCCAACCAGTACCCAGCGGATCGCTCTCCGGATCGAGGAAGGTCAGTACGCGCTGTTTCTGGTAATCGTGCAGGACGAAGTACCACATGGCCACCGCCACTGGCACCACCGCAGCCACAGCCCCGACGATCCAGCGCCATTGCAGACCGGCCATGAACAGCACGAAGGCGCCAGAAGCCAGGATCAGCAAGGCGGTGCCGAGGTCGGGTTGCTTCAGGATCAGCACGAAGGGCATCAGGATCAGCACCAGACTGATGGCGATGTGCTTGAGCTTCGGCGGCAGGTTGTGCCGCGACAGGTACCAGGCGATGGTCGCCGGCATGATGATCTTCATGAACTCCGAGGGCTGGAAGCGGATCACGCCGGGAATGTTGATCCATCGAGTGGCCCCCATCGCCGTGTGCCCCATGATTTCCACCACCACCAGCAACGCTACGCCGATCACATAGGCCAGGGGCACCCAACGTGCCATGAAGCGTGGTTCGAACTGGGCGATGACGATCATCGCGCCGATACCCAGACCGAAGGAGCTGGCCTGCTTCATCAGCAAGTCCCAATGCTTGCCGCTTGCCGAATAGAGGACGAACAGGCTACCGGCCGCCAGCATCAGGATGATCAGCAGCAGCCAGCCATCAATGTGCAGACGCTGCAGGAGCGTGGCGCGGCGCTTGAGCACGTCCTCCTGGGAGATGGTGCGGTCGAAGTTGCTGTTCATCGAATGGCGCTCTGCTGTTCAGCCAGCGGCTGCGGTGGTCTGAACTCGGGTTTCAACTGGCCATCCTCACCGAGGAGCCAGGCATCCATCACCTGCTTGACCACAGGTGCGGCAACGCCGGAACCGGACTCACCGTTCTCCACCATCACCGCCACGGCGATCTTCGGATCCTCGGCCGGGGCAAATGCGACGAACAGGGCATGGTCGCGATGGCGTTCCTGCACCTTGGAGCGGTCGTACTTCTCGCCCTGCTTGATGGCCACCACCTGGGCGGTACCGGACTTGCCGGCGATACGGTAGACGGAGGAAGCGCCGACCTTGTGCGCCGTACCTCGGGCACCGTGGACCACCTGTTCCATGCCGTTGCGGCCTGCATCCCAGTATTTCGGATCGCGCAGGATGATATCCGGCATCGGATTCGGGTCGATCGGCGGTTGCCCCTCGATGGTCTTGGCCAGGTGCGGACGAATCCATTTTCCCCGGTTGGCCATGAGCGCCACGGCTTGCGCAAGCTGAAGCGGCGTGGACTGCATGTAACCCTGGCCAATGCCGAGAATGAGGGTTTCACCCGGATACCAGGCCTGGCGATAGCGCGCACGTTTCCAGTCACGCGACGGCATCAGGCCCGGAGACTCCTCGAACATATCGAGGGCCACGCGCTGCCCGAAGCCGAAGCGGCTCATGTAGTCATGAAGGCGATCGATGCCCATTTTATGAGCAAGATCGTAGAAGTAGGTGTCATTTGACCGCATGATCGCGGTTTCCATGTTCACCCAGCCGTCACCGCTGCGGTTCCAGTTCCGGTATTTGTGGTCGTAGTTCGGCAGTTGGTAGAAGCCCGGATCGAACACACGCGAGGCCGGAGTAACCACGCCCGCGTCCAGGCCGGACACAGCCACCATCGGCTTGATGGTCGACCCTGGCGGATACAGGCCGCGCAGCACACGGTTGTAGAGCGGCCGGTCGATGGAATCACGCAATTCGGCATAGGCCTTGAAGCTGATGCCGGTGACGAAAGGGTTGGGGTCGAAGCTCGGCTGGCTGACCATGGCCAGCACGTCACCGCTGGAAGGCTCGATCGCGACGATGGCGCCACGCCGACCGGCCAAAGCTTGTTCGGCCGCTTCCTGCAGACGCACATCGAGGGTCAGGACCAAGTCCTTGCCGGGCTTCGGGTCAGTTCGCTTGAGCACGCGCAACACGCGGCCACGGGCGTTGGTCTCGACTTCCTCGTAGCCCACCTCTCCGTGCAACTGGTCTTCGTAGAAGCGCTCGATGCCGGTCTTGCCGATGTGGTGCGTACCGCTGTAGTTCACCGGATCGAGCTGCTTGAGCTCCTTCTCGTTGATCCGCCCGACATAGCCCACGGAGTGCGCGAAATGCGCGCCCTGCGGGTAATGGCGCACCAACTGCGCAACAACATCCACGCCGGGCAGGCGGAATTGGTTCACCGCCACGCGAGCGATCTGTTCTTCAGTCAGCTCGAACAGGATGGGAACCGGCTCGAAGGGCCGCCGCCCCTGCCGCATGCGCTTCTCGAACAGTGCGCGATCATCTGGCGTCAGCTGCAGCACCTCGACTATCACATCGAGGGTCTTCTCCCAGTCGGCAGCCCGCTCACGAGTGACGCTGAGACTGAAGCTGGGCCGGTTGTCGGCGATGATCACGCCATTGCGGTCGAAGATCAGCCCGCGCGTGGGCGGAATCGGCTGCACATGGACGCGATTGTTCTCGGACAGCGTCGAGTGGTACTCGTACTGGATCACCTGCAGGTAATAGAGACGGGCAATCAGTACGCAGGTCAGCAGCACCACCGCCACCGCGCCCACGACCACGCGCTGACGCACCAAACGGGCGTCTCTTTCATGGTCCTTCAGGCGAATCGGTTGCGGCATGGACTGGGCTTACTTGTGATAGGGGTGGCCGGACAGCACGGTCCAGGCACGATAGATCTGTTCGCCGATGAGGATGCGAACCAGCGGATGCGGCAACGTCAGCGGCGACAACGACCAACGCTGCTCGCTGCGCGCGCAAACCTCCGGGGCCAGCCCTTCCGGGCCACCGACCATGAGGTTGACGGTGCGCGAATCGAGGCGCCAGCGGTCCAGTTCAGCGGCCAGTTGCTCGGTGCTCCAGGGCCGACCTTGGACTTCCAGGGTAACGATGCGTTCCCCCGGTTGAACCTTGGCCAGCATGGCCTCGCCCTCCTGGCGGATCATTCGCGCCACGTCGGCATTCTTGCCACGCGTGGTCAGCGGGATCTCCACCAGTTCCAGGCTGAGCTCGGAAGGCAGGCGCTTGACGTACTCGTGCCAGCCCTCTTCCACCCAGCGCGGCATCCGCGTGCCAACGGCGATCAGACGTAGACGCAAAGGACGCCCCGCTTACTCGTGGCTGTGATGGGCGCGGCTCTGCTCGGCGCCCTGCCACAGGCGCTCCAGGTCGTAGAACTGCCGGGTGGCGACCTGCATCACATGCACCACGACATCGCCCAGGTCCAGCAGGGCCCACTCGCCGCCGTCCAGGCCTTCGCTGCCCAGGGGACGCACGCCTTGCTCCTTGACCTTCTCCAGCACGTTTTCGGCCAGGGACTTGACGTGACGGCCGGAGGTACCGCTGGCGATCACCATGAAATCAGTGATGCTGGTCTTGCCACGCACGTCGATAGTGGTGATTTCCTGACCTTTCAGGTCTTCCAGGGCCGCGATTGCGACCTTGACGAGTTCTTCGTTTTGCATCGGGTTCAACTACCTCAGTGAATCAGTTCGTCGCACGGTAAAGGTCGTGCGCATGGATATAGGCCAATACGGCGTCGGGCACGAGATAGCGCACCGAGCGCCCCTCCCCCAGCAATTGGCGAATCTGGGTGGCGGAAATTGCCAAGGGGGTCTGCCAGACAAAAGCTATCTGCCCGGCTGCCCCCTGCAGGGATTGAGGATCGACAGCGCTACGCGCCGCCAACAGGTCACGCAGGTCTTCCGGGGCCTCGCTGTCGGCATCCGGTCGTTGCAGGACCAGGATGTGGCAATGGTCGAGCAGCTCGCTCCAGCGATGCCAGCTCGGCAGTCCACAGAAAGCATCCCAGCCGACCAGCAGGAACAGCTGGTCATCGGTGCCCAACTCGGCACGCAGGGACTCCAGCGTCTCGATCGTCCAGGA
This sequence comes from Pseudomonas sp. JS3066, assembly GCF_036328175.1. Lineage (NCBI taxonomy): Bacteria > Pseudomonadati > Pseudomonadota > Gammaproteobacteria > Pseudomonadales > Pseudomonadaceae > Pseudomonas > Pseudomonas sp. JS3066. The sequence goes on along the minus strand of NZ_CP143312.1, from coordinate 295,660 downwards.
TGGGCGCTCGCGCTTGAGCTCACGATCATCCACCACCAGCGGCGCGACACCGCCCACCGCCAGTTGCACCATTTCCAGTCGCTGGGTCGCGGACACCCGCGGGCTGTCGCGGTGCGGCGGCCGAGCACTGGGAATCAGACGCAGCTCATCGAAGCCGAACTGCTCGGCCACCTCTACGGCGCTGCGCAGATGACCGATGTGCACAGGATCGAAAGTGCCGCCGAAGAGACCGATGCGCTTACCCATCAGGTGCGTACGTGACCGTCGCCGAAGACCACGTACTTCTCGCTGGTCAGACCTTCCAGACCGACCGGCCCGCGGGCGTGCAGCTTGTCGGTGGAAATGCCGATCTCCGCGCCCAGGCCGTACTCGAAGCCATCGGCGAATCGGGTCGAGGCGTTGACCATCACCGAAGCGGAGTCCACCTCGGTGAGGAAGCGCCGGGCATCACTGAAGTTCTCGGTGATGATGGCGTCGGTGTGCTGCGAGCCGTAGGCATTGATGTGCTCGATGGCCTGGTCGAGGCCGTCGACGATACGGATCGAAAGGATTGGCGCGTTGTACTCGGTGCGCCAGTCTTCTTCGGTCGCCTCCAGCACGTCATTGCCCAGCAAGGCACGAGTGGCCGCGTCGCCACGCAGCTCCACGCCCTTGTCGCGGTAGATGGCGGCCAGCGGTGGCAACACGCGGGCGGCAATGCCCTCGTGAACCAGCAGGGTTTCCATCGTATTGCACGGCGCGTAGCGCTGGGTCTTGGCGTTGTCGGCCACGCGAATCGCCTTGTCCAGGTCGGCGGCAATGTCGATGTAGACGTGGCAGATGCCGTCCAGGTGCTTGATCACAGGCACCTTGGCCTCACGGCTTATGCGCTCGATCAGGCCCTTGCCGCCGCGCGGGACGATCACGTCCACGAACTCCGGCATGCTGATCAGCGCGCCCACGGCAGCACGGTCGGTGGTTTCCACCACTTGAACCAGCTCGCTCGGCAGACCGGCTTCGGCCAGCCCCTTCTGAATGCAGATGGCGATTGCCTGGTTGGAATGGATGGCCTCGGAACCGCCGCGCAGGATGGTGGCGTTGCCGGATTTCAGGCAAAGGCTGGCGGCATCGATGGTCACGTTCGGCCGCGACTCGTAGATGATCCCGATCACACCCAGCGGCACGCGCATCTTGCCCACCTGGATACCGGACGGCAGATAGCGCATGTCACGGATCTCGCCGATGGGGTCCGGCAAGGTGGCGACCTGGCGCAAGCCCTCGATCATGTCGTCTATGCGTGCCGGGGTCAGCGCCAGGCGATCGAGCATGGCTGGCTCGAGACCGTTGGCCCGGCCGTTGGCCAGGTCCTGCTCGTTGGCGGCGGACAGCTCGGCACGGGCTGCATCCAGGGCATCGGCGGCAGCCAGCAGGGCGCGGTTCTTCTGCGCGGTGCTGGCACGGGCGGCCACGCGCGAGGCAGCGCGCGCGGCGCGGCCAAGGCGGGTCATGTAATCGAGAACGGACTCGGTCATGGTCTCGGGTTCTGGCGAAAGGAAAGCGGCTGATTATAGCGGCCACGCTCGCCCGCGCCCAGCGGCGCCGGGCGGATGGTAGACAGGCCATTCCATGGGGCTTGCCGGTAACGACACAAGCCTCGGCCCAGGCGGACTGCGGACGGGACGGTGACACCCGGCCAGCGCGCCCGCCCGAAGGTTGGGTAAACAAAAGTGTCTCCGCTGTTTACCTTCCAATCGCAGTCGTCGCACAAGAACAAGAAGCGCCCCGGCGCCGGAGAACCCGCCATGCGTTACCAGACCGACTTCGCCCCTCAGTACCTGAACGATGCGCCACGCATCCTCCAGATCGGCCCCTGGACACTGCATTACCAGGCTTTCTCCGAGCACGCCCAAGACGGTCGCGAGCCGATCCTGATGCTCGGCGGCGCCTTTCAGAGCTTCCGCTCCTTTGTCGCCGAGGTGCAGGAACTGCTGCCCCACCATCCGGTGATCCTGCTTGATCTCCCGAGCCAGGGCGGCAACCTGCAACTGGCGCCCGAGCTTTCGCTCGAACAACTGGCCGACCTGATCTCTGCCTTCGCCGACGAACTCCGGCTACCACCACTGATGCCAATCGGCCTGTCCTACGGCTCCGCCCTGGCAGCCCTGTTCGCCGTGCGCCATCCCCGGCATTGCGCGCGCCTACTGCTGGCTGGAATCACAGCATTCGGCCGCCCCGGTGCCCGGCGACTGCTGGAAGAAGGCCTGGATTTACTTGCCGAAGGCCAGGTCCAGCGCTTCGCCCAGGGTGCCCTGACCGGCCTGATCAACCCACTGCGCCTGGAAGAAACCGGTATCTCACTGGTCTTCCGCAAGGCACTTTTGCGACAGATGCAGCGTCTTTCCCCGCAAGAACTTGAACGATACCGGCAGAATAGCCAGCGCCTGCTTACATTTCCCGGATTCGAACGCCACCCGGCGTGCCCAACCCTGGTGCTGGCCGGTGAATTCGATCACTTCACCCAACCCTGGGAGCACGCAGGCTTTGCCGCCGCCTGTGCCGACGCCGACTGCGCCCTTATCCACAATGGCGATCACCTCGCCCAGTTCGAACAGCGCGAAGCCTGCGCCAGCTTCTATCGTCCGTTCCTGCTAGGTAGCGCCCTGCCCTTTGCCAGTTCCGGCGCCACGCGCCTGGCCCGCAATCGCCTGGAGCGCCTGGAGCGACGCCAGGAACCGCGAGTGGCCCCGTTGAACCGGCGCGGCCGGTTGCTGCACGACGAAGGGGGCGACTGGCCAGTAGAGATTAACGAACTGGGGTTCTTCGGTGGCCTGGTGGCCGGCAATCTGCCGAGCGCACTGCCCTCGCGTGGATGGCGCCTGCAGGCTGGTGATTTGCCGGAACTGGATGTATTGCCCCTGCGCCATGAAGGCGACGCCCTCGCCCTGGTCTTCCCGCACACCGACGCAGCGGCCAGCGAGGCGCTGGCAGCCCAGGTTGTGCACGCGGAGCCGCGAGCCGTGGCTTATGCCTGATCAACAACTGCCACGTCATCGCGGGAGCGAATTCATTCGCGAATAAATTCGCCCCCACATCAAAAACCCATCGTCACGTACGCGCCTCCACCACCCTCACCAATGCCGGCCAGGCATCCTGCGGAGTCGTCGCCAGCTCTTTCGGGTCATGCACCCGAGTTTCGTTAAAACCGCAAGCCTCGAAGCCGCTGGTTATGGCGGCATCGTCCCGATAATGGAGGTAGTAGCGGCCACGGGTCAGCCGGCCAACAAGATCGATCCCCCAGCGCAGCTGGCGATAACGCGGATGCTCGCGCAGGTCAGGATAGAGATCGGTGAGGTAGGTGGCAGACGGAAACTGCTTCAGCTCGCCCGCCAGGCGGCACCAGAAGGCTTCTATCACCGGCAGATCGAAGTAATTCACCAAGCCTTCGGTGATCACCAGCACCGGCTCTTCATGATCCAGCCCGGAAAACAGCGCCTGCAGGTCATTCACACCCTGCTCGGCAAGGATATCCACAGGGCGCACCTGGTGCCGCGCATCCAGCCAGCCCTCTTCATGGAGCAGCAGACGCTTGCGTGCAGCCATGGGCGGCAGGTCGGCCTCCAGGTATCGCAGCTCCGGATAGCGGGAGCAGAAACGCCGCCCCCGGGGCGACAGGCCGCAGGCAATCTCCACCACCTGGCGCACACCGCGCCGCTCGATAGCTTCGTGCAGCAGGGCGTCGATCAATAGATGGCGTTGCAGCAGGAAGCGCTCGACATCCAGCCCAAAAGCCACTCGCGCGCCCCAGCTCACCGGCGCCAGAGCCGCGTGGGCGAAGCGTCCGAAAGGCGTAACGAAGGGTTCTTCGGCAAGCTGGTGGCGATACCAGACGTAACCGGTGTAATGCGCACTGGGCGTGATGTGCGCACTGTCGAGACGGGCAGCTCGGGACATGGCAACGGGCTCTTGTTATTTTGCGTGACGATTCCGACGCTGGCGTTCAGCTTCGGCTCAGCATGCTTCCGTATAATCGCGAGCCTATTCCGACCCGTAACCCTGCGACAGCCCCATGTCCTGCGATCCCATCCTTAGTTTGCCCTGGCCTGGCGCCCGCCCGCTGACCGACGCCTTTTTCGACCGCGATGCCCAACGGGTGGCCCGCGAGCTGCTGGGCAAGGTGATACGCCATCGGGCAGGCGATCGCTGGCTATCCGCCCGCATCATCGAGACCGAGGCCTACTATCTGGTGGACAAGGGCAGCCACGCGTCCCTTGGCTACACGCACAAGCGTCGTGCCCTGTTTCTCGATGGCGGGCACATCTATATGTATTACTCCCGCGGCGGCGACTCACTGAACTTCAGCGCCCATGGCGCCGGCAACGCGGTGCTGATCAAGTCCGGATACCCCTGGGTAGACGCCATATCCCCCGACGATGCCCTGGCTGCCATGCAACGCAACAACCCCGACGCCCAGGGCCTGCCCCGCCCCGCCGAGCGCCTCTGCGCCGGCCAGACGCTGCTGTGCAAATCCCTTGGCCTGAAGGTGCCCGACTGGGACGGCCAGCGCTTCGACTGGCAGCGTCTGTTCGTTGAAGACGTCGACCAACGTCCCGCCTGCATCATCCAGAGCGCGCGCCTGGGAATCCCCCACGGCCGCGACGAGCACCTGCCCTATCGCTTCGTCGATGCCGCCTACGCTCGCCATTGCACGCGCAACCCGCTGCGCCGCGGGCAGGTCGAAGGACGCGACTACACGCTGATCGAGGACACACACGCATGAGCCAATGGTTCGACCAGGTCACCGCCTGGCTTGGCGCCAACCCGGAATGGTTGGGACTGGCCATTTTCCTGATCGCCTGCATCGAATGCCTGGCCATCGCCGGCATCGTCGTCCCTGGCGTCGCACTGCTGTTCGCAGTCGGTGTGATGGCGGGCAGCGGCGCCCTGGAACTCTGGGAAACCCTGCTCCTGGCCTACACGGGCGGCCTGGTGGGCGACATGATCTCCTACGGCCTGGGTCGACGCTTCCACCAGAACATTCGCCGCCTGCCACTGCTGCGCGACCATCCCGAATGGATCAGCGGCGCGGAGAGCTACTTCCAGCGCTACGGCATCGCCAGCCTGCTGGTGGGCCGCTACATTGGCCCGCTGCGCCCCATGCTGCCGATGGTCGCAGGCATGCTCGACATGCCTTTCCCGCGCTTCGTCGCCGTGAGCATGCTGGCGGCAGCCGGATGGGCCGTGGCCTACCTGGTTCCTGGCTGGGCCACCGGCGCGGCATTGCGCCTGCCGCTGCCGGAAGGTTTCTGGAGTGAGGCCGGGGTCGTGATAGTCGCGATCATCGCCATGCTCGGCCTTATCGTTCACAGCACGCTACGCGAGAAACGCTCGGCTAACCCGCTGGCAGCCGGCCTGTGTCTGGCGGCCCTGGGCGCACTATTGATCGGCTGGCCGCACCTGCAGGCGCTGGACCAGGGACTGATGGCACTGGTTCAGGAACAGCGCGGAGCCAGCCTCGATCATTTGATGGTGCTGGTCACCCGCGTTGGCGACTTCAACACCCAGTTGCTCGCCGGTGCCATGCTCGGCGCCCTCCTGTTGCTGCTGCGCCAGTGGCGCCCAGCCTGCTTCGCCATTGGCACCCTGTTGATCACTGGGCTGGCCAACACCGTCCTCAAACACTTCTTCGCGCGGGCACGGCCGGAGGTTCTCGTCGAACCGCTGACCACGTTCAGCTTCCCCAGCGGCCATAGCTCGGCGGCCTTCGCGTTCTTCCTGGTACTGGGGATTCTCGCCGGTCGCGGCCAGCCGGGGCGCCTGCGCCTGACCTGGCTGCTGCTGGCCTGCCTGTCGGCGCTACCCATCGCCCTGTCGCGGGTCTACCTCGGTGTGCACTGGCCCACGGACGTCATCGCCGGCGCTCTACTGGCTGGCGGCATCTCGGCAGCCGGCCTTGCGCTGATGCAGCGTGCAGCGCCATTGACGGCCATGAGCCCAAGGGTGTGGGTACTGATCCTGCCGGCCTGCCTGGCCCTGCTCGGAGGCATCGCCACCTGGGCCCTGCCGGAAGCGCTGGCGCGATACCGCTACTAGTGGCTGTCCCAATCAGGCATGGCGGGGTTCCTTCAGGCGATGGACTCGCCCTGCATCTGATCGAGCAGGCCCTGAAGAAAATCCAGGCGCTCATCGGGATCACCCAGGGTCAGCAGGTGAATCTTTTCCTTGATGTGGAACGGCAGCAGGTAGGAAAGCTGATTGGCCAGCGCCTGTTGCCCTTCCACTACGCCGCCCATGCCCAGGCCCTGGACCATCGGGTGCTCGGCCAGGGCATTGAGCAGCGCCGCCAGGTCGGCGTGCTCCGCGCGCAGCGGGCGCTCGGGCTCCTCGGCCAGCCATTCGACTTCGGCGAGCGTCAGCTGATCGCGCAGCACTTCCGCCTTGCTGACATGAAAGCGCCGCCCGCCCTGCACGCGAATACCTAGCAGACCGTTGGGGCGCTGTTGCCAGTCGCGGATCACCGCCTCACAACCGACAGCGGCGAACCGACTGGCCGCCTCACCCACTTCCTGGCCTTCGAGAATGCAGACAACGCCGAAGCCTTCACTCTGCTTCATGCAGCGCCCCAGCATGTCCAGATAGCGCGCCTCGAATATCTGCAAGTCCAGCGTGCAGCCCGGAAACAGCACGGTGTTGAGCGGAAACAACGGCAACTTCATGCGTCGACCTCAAGCAATCATGGCAACAGCGAGCGGCAACAGGACCGCCGTGGCGACCCCCATGAGGCTCATCGCCAGGGCGGCAAAGGCACCACACTCCTCGCCTTCCTGCAAAGCCCGCGCGGTACCAACCGCGTGGGCGGTGAGCCCCAGGGCAATGCCCTGCGCCGCGGGGTGACGCACACCACAACGGCGCAGCAACTCCGGCCCGAGAATAGCGCCGAGCACACCGGTAATCAGCACGAACACCGCCGCCAGGGCCGCCACCCCGCCAAGCTGCTCGGCCACGAGCATGGCGATGGGCGAGGTCACCGACTTCGGCAGCAACGTCATCAGCACCATGCGCTCAGTGCCGAACCACCAGCCCAGCACAGCTACCGACAGCGTAGCGAAGAGCCCACCGAACACCAGCGTCAGCAAGGTCGGCCAGAACAGCTGGCGAATGCGCCGCAGGTTGAGAAAGAGCGGCACAGCCAAAGCAACCGTGGCCGGACCGAGGAAGACCGTCAGGAGCTGGGTGCTCTGGCGATACTCCTGATAGCTGATGCCGAAGGCCAGCAGCACACCGATCAGCAGCAGCATGGACAGCAGCACCGGTTGCAGGAATACCCAGCGGGTCTTCTCGTACGCCGCCACGGCCAATTGATAGGCCGCCAGGGTCATGCCGAAGCCGAACAACGGGTGATGCACCACCGCCTGAACGGCGGCTTGCCAGTCGAGGCTCATATGTCCTCCCGGCGATTTGCCTGGCGATCGATGAGCTTCTGCATCAGCCAGCCACAGAAGAGGAAGGCAGCCAGCAGCGACAGCACCAGCGCACCGACGATGGCCCAGAAGTCCGCCCAGATTGCCTGCGCATAGACCATCACGCCCACCGCCGGCGGCACCAGCAGCAGCGGCAGGTAGCGCAACAGGCTGCTGGCGGCCAGGCTCAGCGACTCGCTCACCTCCCCACGCACCAGCAGATAGAGGAACAGCAGCACCAGGCCAATGATGGGCCCGGGAAGCATCGACAGGAACAGGGCATTGAGCCCGCTACCGATCAGCTGGAACAGCACCAGCCAGGTCAGTCCGCGCAACAGCATGAAATTCTCCACCGGTCAGGTCCGGCCAGGCAGGGCCTCGGCCGGGGGCATTATAGGCTTGCCGGCTGTCCCGCTATAACCCGCCATTCGCAGGGGGCATGGCGTCTTGACCCGCCGGGGCCGGCATGATGATCTAAGCGCTGCACGCAAGAGGGGGCCCACCCCGAATCATAAGAATTACAACACTGCATCCACGGAGGATGACGTATGGCGTTCGTACCAGTAGCGGAACTGAAGAACTACGTTGGCAAGGAACTCGGCCACTCGGAATGGGTGACGATCGACCAGAATCGCATTAACCAGTTCGCCGAATGCACCGGCGACCACCAGTTCATCCACGTCGACCCGGAGCGCGCCAAGCAGACCCCCTTCGGCTCCACCATCGCCCACGGTTTCCTCAGCCTGTCGCTGATTCCCAAGCTGATCGAAGGCCTGCTGATCATGCCCGAAGGCCTGAAAATGGTCGTCAACTACGGCCTCGACAGCGTGCGTTTCATCCAGCCGGTGAAAGTCGACGCCCGCGTGCGCCTGGCGGTGAAAGTGTCTGACATTACAGAGAAGAACCCGGGCCAGTGGCTGATCAAGGCTCTCTGCACCCTGGAGATCGAAGGCCAGCAGAAGCCCGCCTACGTCGCTGAGTCCATCAGCCTCTGCTTCGTCTGAGCCCTTCCTCGTCACCAAAAAAGCCCGCAATCGCGGGCTTTTTTGCGCCACACTGAAAGGCAGATGCAAGGAAAAGGACACCCGATGAAGCCGCTTCTGCCCCTCAGCCTCGCCATCCTGCTTGCAGCCTGCGGCGAGGGCGAACCCCTCACGCCGCCGGATGCCCGCCTGCCGGACGGTTCCCGCTACCGCGGCGAACTGGTCGACGGCCTGCTGCAGGGACCGGGCCGCCTGGACTACAACAACGGCACCAGGTTCGAAGGCCAGTTCAAGGATGGTCAGCCCGAGGGCCAGGGCGAATGGCACGGCCCCAACGGCCTGGTCTACGTCGGCGAATTCAAGTCGGGCCTGTTCCATGGCCGGGGCCGCCTCGCCTACGGCAATGGCACAACCTACGAAGGCGGCTTCGCCCACAACCAGTTCGACGGCGAAGGCACCCTGCGCCAGGGCGAGGTCACCTATCGCGGCCAGTTCCGCAACGACAAATACCAGGGCTTCGGCATCCTCGAATGGTCCGACGGCAGCAATTACCAGGGACTCTTCAAAGCCGGCCAGCCGGATGGCGAAGGCGTTCGTACCGATGAAGCGGGCAATCGTTTCAGCGGGCGATTCAAGCGTGGCCAACTGGAGGGCCAAGGGGCCTATCAGGGGCAGGACGGTTCCAGTTACATCGGCGAGTTCCGCAACAGCCTGTTCGACGGCAAGGGGCGCTTCACCAGCGGTGACGGCGATGTCTGGAGCGGCACCTTCAAGGAGGGCAACCTCGTTGGTGAGGGCGAATTCACCGGGGCCGATGGCAGCCACTACGAGGGCCACTTCCGGCACTGGCGCTACCAAGGCGAGGGCAAGCTGTCGCTGGCCGACGGCAGTCGCTACCAGGGGCACTTCAACGACGGTCTCTACGGTGGCACCGGCAGCCTGACACTGCCCGATGGAAAGCGTGAAACCGGCATCTGGCAGGAGGGCACGCGCATCCGCGACGAAAAGGGCAAGGCCCTGCCCGATCCACTGGAAATCGGCCTGCTGGCCCAGGGGCACCTGCTCGAACAAGCAATCGATGCCCTGCCGGTGTCCACCCCGGAAGTGGAGCTTTACTCCATCAGCCTCGCCGGTGACGGCCGCCAGAGCGTTTTCCTGCGCGAAGCAGACTACGTCTCCAGGCTACTGGCCGAGCGTTTTGGCGCCCACGGCCAGATCACCCTGGTCAACCACCGCGAACATATGACCGACCGTCCCCTGGCCACCCGGGAAAGTCTGTCCCGCGCCATCCGGGCCGTTGCCAGGCGCAGCGGACCAGAAGACCTGGTGTTCATCTACCTCACCAGCCACGGCTCGCCGACCCATGAACTGGCCCTGGAGCAACCCGGCCTTCAGTTGGGCCACCTGCCCGCGCAGGAGCTTGCAGACCTGCTCGTTCCTCTCAAGGACAGATACAAGGTACTGGTGATCTCCGCCTGCTACTCCGGCGGATTCATTCCTCCCCTGAAGGACGACAGGACCCTGATCATGACTGCGGCCCGTACCGATCGCGTATCCTTCGGATGCTCCGAGGAGAACGACTTCACCTACTTCGGCCGCGCGCTGTTCGCCGACGCCTTCAGCGAGACAGACGACCTGGAGCGGGCCTTTGGCATCGCCAGGGAGAAAGTCGCCGAGCGCGAGAAGGCCGACGACTTCGAAGCCTCGGAACCGCAGATCTGGGCGCCCAAGGCCGTCACCGCGCGCTGGCGTGCGCTTCGTGAGCACCAGGCGGAGCAGGCACTGACCGCGCAAAGCGCCACGAACCCCGACAAAACCGCTCGTAGCCACTAAGCTCAGCTTGTATCAGCGGAGAAACAACATGCATCTGACGCCCCAGCACATACTGCTCGCCGGCGCCACTGGATTGACCGGCGAGCATTTGCTCGACCGCCTGCTCAACGAACCCACGGTTGCTCGCGTCCTGGCCCCCACACGGCGCCCGCTGGCCGGACACCCACACCTGCTGAACCCCGTCGGCCCGCTGGCCGATCTGTTGCCGCAGCTGCAGGGACAGGTGGACGTCGCCTTCTGCTGCCTGGGCAGCACCATCCGCCAGGCCGGAACCCAGGAAATCTTCCGCTCCGTGGACCTGGACCTGGTCCTGGCCTTCGCCCAGCGCGCCCGCGAACTGGGTGCCCGGCACTTCATCGTGATCAGCGCCCTCGGAGCCAATCGCGCGTCCTCGATCTTCTACAACAAGGTCAAGGGCGAGATGGAGGAAGCTCTCAAGGCCATGGACTGGCCGCAACTGACCATCGCCCGCCCATCCCTGTTGATAGGGCCGCGCAGCGAGTTCCGTTTCGGCGAACGCCTGGCCGCGACCTTCATGCGCTGGCTGCCCGGCAAGTACCGTGGCATCGATGTCTGCACCCTGGCCCGCGCGCTCTGGCGCCTGGCGCTGGAAGAGGAAGACGGTATTCGCATCATCGAGTCGGACGATCTGCGTCGCCTCGGTCGCTGACAACGGCGGGAGCACGCCCGCCGTTGGCCGAAATCCCCGCGCCCTTGCGATTCGCCCCCTGCTAAGGTGAACGACGTCTTTTGCCGGAGACAGCCAGCATGGGCTTCTACGATCGCCACATCCTGCCCCACCTGATCGACTTCGCCTGCGGCATGGGGCACGTGATGAAGACCCGTTCCCTGGTCGTGCCCCAGGCCGAGGGCCAGGTGCTGGAGATCGGCATCGGGACCGGCCTGAATCTCGCCTTCTACGATCCCACCCGCGTCAGTCGCGTCACCGGCGTCGACCCCGCTGCGCAGATGCAGGCACTGGCACGCAGGCGCGCTGACGCCATCGCGATCCCGGTAGAGACCATCGCCCTGGAACTCGGCGAGATCCAGGCCGCCGACGCCAGCTTCGACAGCATCGTCTGCACCTTCACCCTCTGCACCATTCCGGACGCAATTGCCGCCCTGCGTGAAATGCGCCGCGTGCTCAAGCCTGGCGGGCGCCTGCACTTCGCCGAGCACGGCCTGGCGCCGGACCTCGCCGTGGTGCGCTGGCAGCACCGCCTCACCCCGTTATGGAAACCGCTGGCCGGCGGCTGTCACCTCGACCGTGACATCCCGCGCCTGATCGAATCCGGTGGTTTCAACATCGGCGAGCTGCACAGTGGCTACCTGCCCGGCCCAAAACCCATGACGTTCGTCCACCGTGGATGGGCGGATTGACGCCGTCCTGCCGAAGTACAAGGATTCGTCCTTCACCCCAGAGGGATCGCTTATGAGTCTCGAATCGGTCCGTGCCTTCTTCGCCGGGAAGGCGCCCGAAATCGACATTATCGAACTGCAGACCAGCACCGCCACCGTGGCCCTGGCGGCGGAAGCCCATGGCGTTGAGCCCGGCCGAATCGCCAAGACCCTGGCCTTTCGCATAGGCGAGGACGCCGTGCTGGTGGTGGCACGCGGCGACGCACGCATCGACAACCGCAAGTTCAAGGAAACCTTTGGCGCCAAGGCCAAGATGCTGGATGCCGAAACGGTGGAAGCCCTGACCAGCCATCCAGTGGGCGGAGTTTGTCCGTTCGGTCTGGCCACACCGCTAGCCGTCTATTGCGACCGGTCCCTGCAGGCCTTCGATGAAGTGGTGCCAGCGGCGGGCGCCGTGCACAGCGCAGTGCGCATAACCCCGGCCTACATGGCCGAGTTGGTGGAAGCGAAATGGGTGGACGTCTGCCAGGAGCCGGCTTGAGTCACGAGCGGCCATCGCTTCTTGTAGGGGTGAATTCATTCGCCAAGGGATGCGCAGCATCCCCCCGCAAACCCGAGGGCCGAGCCTACGCCCCGGTTGGCGAATGAATTCGCCCCTACAGGTTCAATACCCGCCGGTAACGCCCAGCGTCACACCCAATTCCGCCGCTACCGCAAAGGGCAGCAGCAGCGTATCCAGCAAGGCGCTGGCGGGCAGGTCGAGCGCTGGGTAGGCCGGCGGCTCGACGCCGAAGCGATCCGTGGGGCAGCAGCCGCCATTGAGCGAATACCAGTCCAGACGGGTGCCGGAATAGATGATCGGCGCCCCCGGCTTGGCGGCGTTGAGGGTCGCGACGCTGGCGCAGCCCTGCATCAGGACGAATGCCAGCAAGGGTGCCGCAAGGCGACTAGTCATCGACGCCCTGATGGTGTTCGCCCCAACGCGGCAGCATGTCCTGGGGAATGTCCAGCAGGTTGAGGATGCGCGCCACCACGAAGTCCACCAGGTCATCGATGGTCTGCGGCTGGTGATAGAAACCCGGCGAGGCAGGCACGATCACCGCGCCAAGGTTGGACAGCTTGAGCATGTTTTCCAGGTGGATACTGGAATAAGGCGCCTCGCGCGGCACCAGGACCAGTTGGCGGCGCTCCTTCAGGGTCACGTCGGCGGCACGCTCGATCAAGTTGTTGCAAGCGCCAGTAGCGATGGCCGAGAGCGTCCCGGTGGAACAGGGCACCACCACCATCGCTGCTGGTGCGCCGGAACCGGACGCCACCGGGGACATCCAGTCTTCCTTGCCGTAGCAACGAATCTGTCCCGGTGCGGCACCGGTGTACTCGCTGAGGAATGCCTGCATGGCCTGGGGCTTGGCCGGCAAGGTGACGTCGGTTTCAGTGGCCATCACCAGCTGCGCTGCCTTGGAAATCAGGAAATGCACCTCACGGTCTTCCTGGATCAGGCAGTCCAGCAGGCGCAGGCCGTACTGCGCGCCAGAGGCGCCGGTCATTGCCAGCGTGATGCGGGAAGGTCCGTTCATGGCCTCACTCCGCCAGGGCCGAGGCCAGCTTGCCGTGCAGGCCGCCGAAACCACCGTTGCTCATGATCACTACCTGAGTGCCGGGTGCGGCAATGGCCTTCACGCCCTCGATGATGGACTCCAGGGATTCACACACCTGGGTCGGCACGCTGGAGCCGGCAACGGTGGCCGCAAGGTCCCAGCCGAGGTTCGGCGGTGCGTACCAGAACACCTGGTCGGCCAGCTTCACCGAGTCGGGCAGGCCGTCGCGGTGGGCGCCGAGCTTCATGGAGTTGGAACGCGGCTCGATCACCGCGACCACTGGAGCATCGCCAACGCGCTTGCGCAGGCCGTCGAGGGTGGTGGCGATAGCGGTCGGGTGGTGGGCAAAGTCGTCGTAGATGGTTACGCCCTTCACTTCCGCCACCTTCTCCATGCGCCGCTTGACGCTCTTGAAGACGGACAGCGCAGCGACTCCCAGCTCCGGCACCACGCCGACATGGCGGGCCGCAGCCAGCGTCGCGAGCGCATTGGCGACGTTGTGTTGGCCGGTCAGTTCCCAGTCCACGGTGCCGGCGACCTGGCCTTCGAACAGCACTTCGAAACGCGAGCCGTCTTCGGCCAGCAAGCGTGCCTGCCATTGGCCGCCTTCACCGGTGGTCTGCACCGGGGTCCAGCAGCCCATGTCCAGCACGCGCTTGAGGGCGCTTTCGGAAGTCGGATGAATGACCAGCCCCTCGCCAGGGATGGTACGCACCAGGTGATGGAACTGACGCTCGATGGCCGCGAGATCGGGGAAGATGTCAGCGTGATCGAATTCGAGATTGTTGAGGATGGCGGTGCGCGGGCGGTAGTGGACGAACTTGGAGCGCTTGTCGAAGAACGCGCTGTCGTACTCGTCGGCCTCGACCACGAAGAAGGGTGTGCCGCCCAGGCGCGCGGAAACGCCGAAGTTCTGCGGAACGCCGCCGATCAGGAAGCCCGGGCTCATGCCGGCATGCTCCAGTACCCAGGCCAGCATACTGGTGGTGGTGGTCTTGCCGTGGGTACCGGCGACCGCGAGCACCCAGCGCCCCTGCAACACATGGTCGGCCAGCCACTGCGGGCCAGAGACGTAGGGCAGGCCCTTGTTCAGTACGTACTCCACGGCCGGGTTGCCGCGGGACAGGGCATTGCCGACCACGACCAGGTCCGGAGCGGGTTCCAGATGGGCCGGCTCGTACCCCTGCATCAGCTCGATTCCCTGGGCCTCCAGCTGGGTGCTCATGGGCGGGTAGACGTTGGCGTCGGAGCCGGTGACACGATGGCCAAGTTCCTTGGCCAGCACCGCCAGCGAACCCATGAAGGTGCCGCAGATGCCGAGGATGTGAATATGCATGGATGACCTCTGAAACGGGCCGCCCCGGCCCGGAAAAAACTTGTCGCAGGTTAGCACAGCGGCCTCCCCTGGGGCCTAGGAGGCTGGTGTATGGGCGAATGAATTCGCCGAGCAGGCCGACGGTCTGCCATGCGCTCCCTTCGGACCGCTACGCGATCCTTGGCGAATGAATTCGCCCCTACAAGGATGAAGCGAACCGGCTAGCCGCGATTCGACCGCACGATGTCGAAAAAGGTCTCGATGATGCGCCGCGAACCCTGCTCGCGCAGGCACACCAGCGTCTCCGTCATGCGCTGCAGGCAGTCGCGGATCGGCAGCACATGCACGTTGGCACTGGCCCCCACCTCGGCCGCCGAAACAAGGCCCACGCCAAGGCCCGCAGCGACCATCTCGAAGGTAGCCTCGCGACCCTCAACCTCGATGGCCGGACGGATGGCGATGCCTGCTCGGCGCATCTCTTCCTCGAGTATTTGCCGGGTCATGGAGCCACGCTCGCGCAACACCATCGGCATGTCCTCCAGGTCGGCAAGGACGATCGACTCACGCGCAGCCCATGGGTGCGAGTGGGCCACGAACGCCACCAGCGGATCAGCACTGAGCACATGTGTGATCAGGCTGTCGTCTTCGACAACGCGACCAAGCAGGGCAAAGTCCGCCTTGTACTCCTGCAGCCGGCGCAGGCATTCGTCGCTGTTTCCCGTGACCAGGCTGACGCGGATGCCCGGGTAACGCTCGCAGAAGCGCGCTATGTGCCCCAGCAGGTGAACGGGCGAATCCACCGCCAGGGTCAGGCTGCCTGTCTCCAATGCGCGTGAGGTGGAAAGCAGTTCCTGCGCTTCGGCTTCGGCTGCGAATAGCCGCTGGGTGATGGTCAGCAGACGTTCGCCGAGGTCGGTCAATTGCACCGAGCGCTTGTTGCGGTGGAACAGCAGGATGCCGAAACGTTCCTCCAGCTTGCGCACCTGGTCGGAAACCGCCGGTTGGCTGAGGAACAGGGCCTCGGCCGCACGGGTGAAATTGCCGTGCACCGCCACGGCGTGGAAGGCCTTGAGCTGTGCCTGGGAAACCGCCATTCGCCTGCTCCTCGATAAATAAGCTCAACTTATATTTGAAATACTATAAATCGATTTTTTTTATTTTTATGGAATTGGTTTTATCTCTCCATCGCAACGCGCCCTCACCAGAACAACGCTGGAGACGACCATGACCAAAGCCGAATTCCCCACCAACGCCCAACCGCTGGCAGCCCCCGCCCTCGGCGAGCCCTACCTGCTGACTCCCGGTCCGCTGACCACTTCCAAGGCCACCAAGGAAGCCATGCTGCGTGACTGGGGCTCGTGGGATGGCGCCTTTAACCTGGTAACCGCAGAAGTGCGCCAGGAACTGCTCTCCATGGCTGGCGTGCAGGACGACAGCTTCGCCTGCGTTCCCCTGCAGGGCAGCGGCAGCTTCTCGGTAGAAGCCGCCCTGGCCACTGCCATCCCCCGCGATGGCAAGTGCCTGATCCTGATGAACGGCGCCTACGGCCAGCGTGCCGCCAAGACCCTCGACTACCTCGGCCGCGCCTACATCACCCTGGACAAGGGTGACTACCTGCCGCCGCAACCGGATGAAGTCGACGCCCTGCTGCAGGCCAACCCGGACGTTACCAACGTCTTCCTGGTCCACTGCGAAACCAGCTCCGGCATCCTCAACCCGCTGCGCGAAGTCGCCGACGTGGTGAAGGCACACGGCAAGAGCCTGATCGTCGACGCCATGAGCTCCTTTGGCGCGGTGCCGCTGACCGTCAATGAAGTCGCCTTCGACGTGCTGGTGTCTTCCGCCAACAAATGCATCGAGGGCATCCCCGGCTTCGGCTTCGTGATCATCCGCCGCTCGGTGCTGGAAGCCGCCAAGGGCCGCGCCCATTCCCTCGCCCTGGATATCTATGAGCAATGGCTCTACATGGAGCGCACCGGCCAGTGGCGCTTCACCCCGCCGACCCACAGCGTGGTGGCCTTCCGCGCGGCGTTGGAACAGCACGCTGCCGAAGGAGGCGTAGCTGGCCGACTGGCGCGCTATAGCCGCAACCGCGACGTGCTGGTCGCCGGCATGCGCGAAATCGGATTCAAGACCCTGCTGGACGACCAGTGGCTGTCGCCGATCATCACCACCTTCTTCAGCCCGGAACACCCGAACTTCGAGTTCAAGCGCTTCTACGAGGAGCTGAAGGCCCGCAGTTTCATCATCTACCCCGGCAAGCTGACCGTCGCCGAGAGCTTCCGCATCGGCTGCATCGGGCAGATCGACGAACACATCGTCCGCCAACTGCTGCGCGCCATCGCCGACACCCTCGAGGCGATGGGCGTGGACATGAAATGACCCGCAGTTGAAACGGCCACCCACGTCGAAGGGCTGGCCCATTCCAGGTCACCCACCGTCCTGAGACGGTTCCCGCTGCGGGTAGCGGGGCCGTGGTGCGGTGACCTTTTTCTGAAACATATCCGTAGTAAACCAGCCGCTCGGCCGCGCCGGGCAGGAGCCAAGACTAACGCCGAATCCCATTCACCAGCCTGACGCCACGACCGCTGCCATCTGACCAAGGTCGTGCGTTTAGACAGCCCAGCAGCAAAACAACAACAACCTCCCTATTTGCACTGTCCGGCATACCCACACGGGGTCAGAAAACCATGAACAACAACGCAGGTGCCTTGCACAGCGGCTGGAAGTCCCTCCAGCGCTGGCGTGTCCAGATATTCCTCATCACCTGGCTGGCCTACGCCGCCTTCTACTTCACCCGGAAAGCCTTCTCCGTCGCCAAGCTCGGCATTGGCGAAGACCCAAGTTTCGAACTCGACAAAGCCGCGATGGCCAACCTCGATGCCCTCTACCTGGCCGCCTACGCCGTGGGCCAGTTCACCTGGGGCATCTTCGCCGACCGCTTCGGCCCGCGCGTGGTGGTACTCGGCGGCCTGGTGATTTCGGCCGTGGTGGCCGTTGTCATGGGCACTTTCGCCACCCTGCCGATCTTCGCTACCTGCATGGTGGTCCAGGGTCTGGCGCAGTCCACCGGCTGGTCGGGCCTGTGCAAGAACATCGGCAGCTTCTTCGCCACCGGCGAACGCGGCCGCGTCCTGGGTTACTGGAGCACCTGCTACGCCTTCGGCGGCCTGGTCGCCACTCCCTTCGCCGGCTGGTGGGCCTACGAAGTGTTCCATGACTGGCGCATGGCGTTCATCTCCAGTGCCCTGGTGGTGGGCGTGGTCGCGGTGCTGTTCTACTTCCTGCAGCGCAACAAACCGGAAGACGTCGGCCACGCGCCGGTGGAAGTGGAAATCGCCACCAGCGGGCCGCGTGAAGGCCACTGGAGCGCCCTGCGCAAGGTGCTGAAGAACCGCACCGTGCTTGTCCTCGGCCTCGCCTACTTCCTGTTGAAGCCGGCGCGCTACGCCATCCTGCTGTGGGGTCCGGTCATCGTCTACGAGCGTATGCCCGCCATCGGCAAGGTCGCCTCGGCCATCGTCCCCACCGCCTTCGAACTGGCTGGCCTGGTGGGCCCGATCCTGATCGGCCTCGCGTCGGACAAGCTCTTCGGTGCCCGCCGCATGCCAGCCTGCGTGTTCAGCCTGATCGCCCTCACCGTGTGCCTGGCGCTGTTCGTCCCGGCCATGCAGAGCGGCAGCCTGTACCTGGTGGTCGGCCTGCTGTTCATGATGGGCATGACCCTCTACGGACCGGATTCGATGATCAGCAGCTCCGCCGCCATCGACTTCGGCACCCAGGAAGCAGCCGGCACCGCCGCGGGCTTCGTCAACGGTTGCGGCTCGGTGGGCGCCATCCTCGGAGGCCTGCTGCCGGGCTACTTCGACACCAGCACCGTATTCGTGGTGTTCACCGCCGCGGCACTGCTGGCCAGCCTGATGCTGGTGCCCTTCTGGAACAGCCGCCCGCAAACCCTGAACGCGCCGGAAAGCTTCCCGGCAACCGGTCAACCGGCCCTGGCCGGGGCCAAGACCTGAATTCCCTTAGCCAACCTGCAATCCGCTGGAGTCATCACCATGCATTACAAGCAACCCACCCAACTGCAAGCCGTCATCCTCGACTGGGCCGGTACCGTCGTCGACTTCGGTTCTTTCGCGCCGACCCAGATCTTCGTCGAGGCCTTCGCCGAATTCGGTGTCGCGGTCTCCCTGGAAGAAGCCCGCGGCCCGATGGGTATGGGTAAGTGGGACCACATCCGCACCCTCTGCAACATCCCGGCCATCGCCGAACGCTACCGCGCCGCCTTCGGCCGCCTGCCCACCGACGATGACGTCACCGCCATCTACGAGCGCTTCATGCCGCTGCAGATCGAGAAGATCGGCCTGCACTCCGCGCTGATCCCCGGCGCCCTCGACGCCATCGCCACCCTGCGCGGCAAGGGCCTGAAGATCGGCACCTGCTCCGGCTACCCGGCGGTGGTGATGGCCAAGGTGGTGGAGCTGGCCCGCGAGAACGGCTACACGCCGGACCACGTGGTGGCCACCGACGAAGTGCCCAACGGCCGCCCGCACCCGGCGCAGTCCCTGGCCAACGTCATCGCCCTCGGCATCGACGATGTGGCCGCCTGCGTGAAGGTGGACGACACCTGGCCGGGCATCCTCGAAGGCCGCAGCGCCGGCATGTGGACCGTGGCGCTGACCTGCTCGGGCAACGCCCTGGGCCTGACGTACGAGCAGTTCAAGGCGCTGCCGAAGGACAAGCTGGACCAGGAGCGCGCGCGCATCGGCCAGATGTTCGAAGGCTCCCGCCCGCACTACCTGATCGACACCATCGCCGACCTGCCGGCGGTGATCGACGACATCAACAAGCGCCTGGCCCGTGGCGAGATGCCCCAGGCCAACTGATTGGAAGCGGGGTCAGCCGTCGGCCCCTCCCCCGGCGGGCAAGGATGCCCGCACCTCTCGTGAAAAGGCCCGGCCCTGAAAAGGTGCCGGGCTTTTTTTGCCTGTTGTGGGGGCGAATTCATTCGCCAAGGGATGCGCAGCATCTTCCCTGCAAGTCCGAAGGCCCGCCCTCTACCCCCGCGTCGCAATCGCGTGCTTGCGCAGCTTGCGATAGAGGGTGTTGCGGCTGATGCCGAGTTGCTCGGCGGTGCGGGTCATGTGCCAGCGCTGGCTATCCAGCGCATTGAGCAATGCGCTGCGTTCGGCGTCGTCCAGCGGGCTCGCTACCGGCTCGGGCACGGTCGCTGAGGGTGCCGCGCGCAATACCTCGCGAGGCAGGTCGGCAATTCGAATGATGCCGTCCTCGCACAGCGCCGCAAGGGTACGCAGCACGTTGCGCATCTGCCGCACGTTGCCCGGCCAGTGGTAGTCGAGCAAGGCCTGGCGAGACTCTTCGGTAAGCACGATACGCGTCCCTCGAGCCTCTTCCGCCAGCAGGTAATGCAAGAGCTCCGGCTTGTCACTGCGATCACGCAGGGGCGGCAGGTCGAGGACCAGGCCGTTCAGGCGATAGAACAGGTCTTCACGGAAGCCCCCGCTGCGCACTCGTTCCTCCAGCTCGCGGTGGGTGGCGCTGATGATGCGCACATCAACCGACAGCGGCTCGCCGCCGATGGGTACGACCTGGCGCTCCTCCAGCACCCGCAGCAGGCGAGTCTGCAGTGCCAGCGGCATATCGCCGATTTCATCGAGGAACAGGGTGCCGCCATCGGCCTGCTGCAGCTTGCCGCGCATGCCTTCCTTGCGGGCGCCGGTGAAGCTGCCGCCGCGATAGCCGAACAGTTCACTCTCGATCAGGGTTTCCGGAATGGCCGCGCAGTTCAGCGCAACGAAGGGTCGCTCGGCACGGGAACTGGCCTGGTGCAGCGCACGGGCGAAGGCTTCCTTGCCGGAGCCGGTTTCGCCGTTGATCAACAGCGGTACGTCGCGCTCGTACACGCGCAGCGCGCGACGGAAATCGTTCTGCAGCGCCGCGTCCCCGAGGCAGATGCCCGGGCGTGTCGGTTTTGGCGGTTCCAGTGGAATGGGTTGTGCAATGGTGCGTGGCTGACCGCGCAGGGCGGCGAACAGGGACCGACCATTGCGTGTGCGCAACGGCCAGCTGGTCACTGGCTGTGGGGTGGCGCGGCCGAGCAGATCGTCGAGACGGCAATCGAAGAAGGCCTCCACCGACTGATCGATCAAGCGTTCGCGGGGCAGCCCCAGCAGGTTGATCGCGCTCTGGTTCACCGCGCTGATCCGCCCTTCCCCATCGAATGCCAGCAAGCCTTCGCTGAACAGTCCGACGTACTCAGCCTGCAAATGGAAGCGCAGCAGCCATTTGCCTTCGAAGCGACGCAAGAAATAGCAGCTCTCGATCATCTTCGCCGAGAGGTTGACCAGCGCCATGGTGTGGAACTGGCTCTGGCGCGAGACATCGTGCCGAGCGGATGACACGTCCAGCACTGCCATCAACTCACCCTGTGGGTCGAACACCGGGCTGGCAGAACAGGTGAGGCCGGTATGGCGGCTGCGGAAATGTTCGTCCTGGTGGATGGTCAGTGCCTGGCGCTCCACCACGCAGGTGCCGATGCCATTGGTGCCCTCGCTGGACTCGCTCCAGTCGGCGCCGAGCCAGAGCCCGGCACGCTCGAAGGCGGGTCTTTCGGCATGGGCAGTAACGCAGTTGAGGATCACCCCGCGGGCGTCGGTCAGCAGCACCGCATGGCCGGCCCCGGAGAGCTGTCGGTAGAGGTTGTTCATCTCGCCATTGGCCACCTCGAGTACCTGCTGCATACGCTCGCGGCATTCGAGCATGCGCCCGTGCTCCAGCACCGTGGGTGCCACCGGCTGGGCCGGATCGAGGTGGTAGTCCTCCAGGCAGCGCAGCCAGGAGCGAGCAATCGAAGGGTCGGCAGCCGGCCCGCTGGCCTGTGCCTTCCCTTGTGCCAGGGTCATCACCTGCTGGGCGTGACGGCTGAGAGAATTCTGCATTGTTGTTGTTCTCCTGCGCGCTTCCGGGAGGCAGCCCGGGCCGTGGAACGGCATTCGCGTCGACGCAGCATCCTCCAGCATCGATGCCTTTGCAATGGCCCCCTGACCCGCTGGTCACCTGCTGTGCCAGATGCGTGACAAAGTGTCACCCTCAACTGTGGCAGGCATGTCACAAGCGCCCACCTTCGCCCTATAGGTGCGGCGCAAGAACCGCTCTGGGACGGTGCTTTCCACGCCCTGGCCCAGCACTTGCTCTGTGGAAGACATACGCCACCCTGCGTTATCTCCAACAAAACAAGAGACAGGAGAAACACCATGCGTTACGCCCAACCCGGTACCCCCGGCGCTGTCGTTTCCTTCAAGTCCCGCTACGGCAACTACATCGGTGGCGAGTTCGTCGCCCCGGTCAAAGGCCAGTACTTCACCAATACCTCGCCGGTGAATGGCCAGCCGATCGCCGAATTCCCCCGCTCTACTGCCGAAGACGTCGAGAAGGCCCTGGATGCCGCCCACGCCGCGGCCGATGCCTGGGGTCGCACCTCTGTGCAGGACCGTTCGAACGTCCTGCTGAAGATCGCCGACCGCATCGAGCAGAACCTGGAAGTCCTGGCCGTCACCGAAACCTGGGACAACGGCAAGGCCGTGCGTGAAACCTTGAATGCTGACATCCCGCTGGCTGTCGACCACTTCCGCTACTTCGCCGGCTGCATCCGCGCCCAGGAAGGCGGCGCGGCCGAGATCAACGAGAACACCGTCGCCTATCACATCCACGAACCGCTGGGCGTGGTCGGCCAGATCATCCCGTGGAACTTCCCGCTGCTGATGGCCGCCTGGAAGCTGGCCCCGGCCCTGGCCGCCGGCAACTGCGTGGTACTGAAACCCGCCGAGCAAACACCGCTGGGCATTACCGTGCTGATGGAGCTCATCGGCGACCTGCTGCCAGCCGGTGTGCTCAACGTGGTGCAAGGCTTCGGCAAGGAAGCGGGCGAGGCCCTGGCCACCAGCAAGCGCATCGCCAAGATCGCCTTCACCGGCTCCACCCCGGTGGGTTCGCACATCCTCAAGTGCGCCGCCGAGAACATCATCCCCTCCACCGTGGAGCTGGGTGGCAAGAGCCCGAACATCTACTTCGAAGACATCATGCAGGCCGAGCCGGCCTTCATCGAAAAGGCCGCCGAAGGCCTGGTCCTGGCCTTCTTCAACCAGGGTGAAGTCTGCACTTGCCCGTCCCGCGCCCTGGTGCAGGAATCCATCTACCCGGCGTTCATGGCCGAGGTGATGAAGAAGGTCAAAGCCATCAAGCGTGGCGACCCGCTGGACACCGACACCATGGTCGGCGCCCAGGCTTCGCAACAGCAGTTCGAGAAGATCCTCTCCTACCTCGACATCGCCCAGCAGGAAGGCGCGGAAGTGCTCACTGGCGGCGCGGTGGAAAAACTGGAAGGCAACCTGTCCACCGGTTACTACATCCA
The DNA here is from genome assembly GCF_036328175.1 of Pseudomonas sp. JS3066. Lineage (NCBI taxonomy): Bacteria > Pseudomonadati > Pseudomonadota > Gammaproteobacteria > Pseudomonadales > Pseudomonadaceae > Pseudomonas > Pseudomonas sp. JS3066. The sequence continues at coordinate 272,705 of NZ_CP143312.1, read as the reverse complement.
GCCGACGCTGCTGAAAGGCCACAACAAGATGCGTGTGTTCCAGGAGGAAATCTTCGGCCCGGTGGTGGGCGTCACCACCTTCAAGGACGAAGCCGAAGCCCTGGCGATCGCCAACGACACCGAGTTCGGCCTGGGTGCCGGTCTCTGGACCCGCGACATCAACCGCGCCTACCGCATGGGCCGTGGCATCAAGGCTGGCCGCGTGTGGACCAACTGCTACCACCTGTACCCGGCACACGCCGCGTTCGGTGGCTACAAGAAGTCCGGCGTTGGCCGTGAAACCCACAAGATGATGCTCGACCACTACCAGCAGACCAAGAACCTGCTGGTGAGCTACGACATCAATCCGCTGGGCTTCTTCTGATCCTCGGCAAGTAACCAAAAAACGCGGCCCCGGCCGCGTTTTTTTATGGGCGCCTCACAGAGCTTCCCTGTAGGGACGAATTCATTTGCCAAACAGGTCGAAGGTCTGCCGTTCGAACTCCGCGCAAAGATTCGCCCTCACCCCTAGCCCTCGCCCTGAAGAGAAGAGGGGTGACTCATGCCTGCTCCGCCCTGCCCCAATGACCAGCGCCTGTGGGAGCGAATTTATTCGCGAATGAGTTCGCCCCCACACAAGGCAGCCCCAAGCACCGACCTCAGCGCTCATCCCCGCGCCACTGCCTCGGGCTCACGCCGAACCAGCGGCGGAAGGCGCGGGAGAAGGCGCTGGTTTCGGAGTAGCCGAGCAAGGGGGCCAGCTCGGAGATGGGCCGCTGCCGTTGACGCAGGTAATGCAGCGCCAGCTCGCGGCGTGTCTGTTCCACCAGTTGGCTGAAGCTGAGGCCGTCTTCGCGCAGGCGACGCTGCAGACCCGCCGGGGTCAGTTCCAGACATTCGGCGATCTGTTCCAGGCAGGGTTCACCCAACGCCAGGGCCAGGCGAATTTGCGTGCTGGCTTCTTCCAGCAGGTTCGGCCCAGCGCCCTGCTCACCCAACCTGCGAATCACGTCCTGGAACAGGAACAACAGATTGGGATCTCGCTCGGGCATCAGCCTGCCCTGCACATCGCCCTTGGGTACCAGCAGGAAATTGCAGGGCCGGCCGAACTGCACGGGCGCACCGAATGCCTCGGCATGTTCCTGCCAGCCCTCGGGACGTTCATGTTCGAAGGCCACCGCGCGCGGCGACCAGTCACGGCCCAGCGCATGCCGGACCAGGTTGAGCGCCATGCCCATGGTCAGTTCGGCGTCCTGGCGGCGGTCGAGAATCGCGCCATGGCGGACCTGGTAATCGAAGCGATAGCACTCACCACAATCCACCAGGCGGATCAGGGTGCTGTGCTGGTGATAGGGGAAGGCCGCGGCGAAGTTCTTCAATGCCTCTTCCAAGGTGTTCGAGAACAGCCCGACATAGCCCAGCAAGCCCAGGTCGCGGGGCTGGAATTGCTGGCCATAGCGCAGGCCGAAGTTGTCGCAACCGGACTGTCGTGCGGCCTCTTCCAGCACCTGGCAGTAGTTGGTCAGGGCCAGGCTCAGTGTCGGGTGCCGCAACTGCTCCGGGTCGATACCGGCGCGGCCGAAGATGCGGTCCAGGTCTCCGCCCTGCCCGGTGATGAAGCGGTCGAGACCGCTGGCGGCAGCCGAGAGCACACCGACATTGCTCGTGGTGGATGCTTGCAGGCTGGCACTGGAAAACAGGGACGGATTCATCACGGTCCACCGAATCTTTTTTGAACGGACATTCAAGCAAAACCCATGCCCTCGCCCCGGCTTCCTGCCAACGCCGCCACAGGCCCTCCAGCTGGGCGTTTGCGGGCCATTTCCGGGCATTTTCCATAGACCCGCCCCGTGCTGGGGCACGACGCGTGGGGCGATGGGTAACAGTGCCATACGACTTGACCGCAGAGGCCGCACACGACCTTCCACGGTCAAGTCCTGGGGAGGGTCGCTGGATAAGATCGAGCCTGGTCATCCACCAACGACGCCCCCACGGGCGAGGAGTCCTGATGAGCACAACACAACTAAAACCAACGCTCGGCACCTTGCATCTCTGGGGTATCGCCGTCGGCCTGGTGATCTCCGGTGAATACTTCGGCTGGAGCTACGGCTGGGGCACTGCCGGCACCCTCGGTTTCCTGGTCACCGCGCTGCTGGTGGCCACCATGTACACCTGCTTCATCTTCAGTTTCACCGAACTGACCACCGCCATTCCCCACGCAGGCGGCCCCTTCGCGTATAGCCGCCGCGCCTTCGGCGAGAAGGGCGGACTGATCGCCGGGATCGCCACCCTGATCGAATTCGTCTTCGCCCCGCCAGCCATCGCCATGGCCATCGGCGCCTACCTCAACGTGCAGTACCCCGAGCTGGACCCGAAGCACGCAGCCGTTGGGGCGTACCTCATCTTCATGACCCTGAACATTCTCGGCGTCAGCATCGCCGCCACCTTCGAGCTGGTGGTCACCGTATTGGCCGTGGCCGAGTTGCTGGTGTTCATGGGCGTCGTCGCACCGGGCTTCAGCTTCAGCAACTTCGTGGTCAACGGCTGGGCAGGCACCAATGAGTTCGGCAGCCACGCCATCTCCGGCATCTTCGCCGCCATTCCCTTCGCCATCTGGTTCTTCCTCGCCATCGAGGGCGCGGCCATGGCGGCGGAGGAAGCCAAGGACCCGAAACGCACCATCCCGCGCGCTTACATTGCCGGCATCCTGACCCTGGTGTTCCTTGCCATCGGCGTGATGATCATGGCCGGCGGCGTGGGTGACTGGCGTGAGCTTTCCAACATCAACGACCCACTACCCCAGGCCATGAAGGCCGTGGTCGGAAACGATTCCACCTGGATGCACATGCTGGTGTGGATCGGCCTGTTCGGCCTGGTGGCCAGCTTCCACGGCATCATCCTCGGCTACTCCCGGCAGTTCTTCGCCCTGGCGCGTGCTGGCTACCTGCCGCGCGGCCTGGCCAAGCTGTCGCGCTTCCAGACCCCGCACCGCGCCATCATCGCCGGTGGCGTGGTGGGTATCGCAGCCATCTACAGCGACGGCCTAGTGAACCTGCAGGGCATGACGCTGACCGCCGCGATGATCACCATGAGCGTGTTCGGCGCCATCGTGATGTACATCATCAGCATGCTCAGCCTGTTCAAGCTGCGCGTCAGTGAGCCCAATCTGGAACGTACCTTCCGTGCGCCGGGCTATCCGGTGGTACCGGCGATCGCCCTGGTGCTGGCCGTGGTCTGCCTGTTGGCGATGGCGTGGTTCAATACCTTGATCGGATTCATCTTCCTTGGCTTCATGGCGGCGGGGTATATCTACTTCCAGTTCACCGCCCACCATCGCGCCAGCGCACCGGTCGATGCCCTGCTGAACCGCGCCTGATCCTCCCGCGCCCCAGTGCAAGAAGACTGGGGCGCCTCACCAAGGAGAGCTTCGAGTGAGTAGTTTTTCCCACAGCGTCGGCGGCGAGACCTGGCGATTCGAGAGCCTCCGGGAAGTCATGGCCAAGGCCAGCCCGGCCCGTTCCGGTGACTACCTGGCCGGCGTAGCCGCTGCCAGCGACGGCGAGCGCGTCGCTGCGCAGATGGCCCTGGCGGACATCCCCTTGAAGCACTTCCTCGACGAGGCGCTGATTCCCTATGAAGAAGACGAAGTCACCCGGCTGATCATCGACAGCCACGACCGCGTCGCCTTCGAACCGGTCAGCCACCTCACCGTCGGCGGTTTCCGCGACTGGCTGCTCAGCGAGCATGCCGACGAGTCCAGCCTCCGCGTCCTGGCCAAGGGACTGACGCCGGAGATGGCCGCCGCCGTGTCGAAGATCATGCGTGTGCAGGATCTGGTGCTGGTGGCGCAAAAGATTCGTGTCGTGACGCGCTTTCGCAACACCATGGGCCTGCGCGGCCGACTCTCCACCCGCCTGCAACCCAACCACCCGACCGACGAACCCGCGGGGATCGCCGCGAGCATTCTCGACGGTCTGCTCTATGGCAACGGCGATGCCATGCTCGGCATCAATCCGGCCACCGACAGCATCTCCTCCATCTGCGCCATGCTGGAAATGCTCGACGCGATCATCCAACGCTACGAGATTCCCACCCAGGCCTGCGTGCTGACCCACGTCACCACCTCCATTGCCGCCATCGAGCGTGGCGTACCGCTGGACCTGGTGTTCCAGTCCATCGCCGGTACCGAGGCGGCCAACGCCAGCTTCGGCATTAGCCTGAAAATCCTCCAGGAAGGCTACGAGGCGGGCCTTTCGCAGAAGCGCGGCACCCTGGGCAACAACCTGATGTACTTCGAAACCGGTCAAGGCAGCGCACTGTCGGCCAACGCCCACCACGGCGTCGACCAGCAGACCTGCGAGGCACGGGCCTATGCGGTGGCCCGCCACTTCAATCCATTCCTGGTGAACACGGTGGTCGGCTTCATCGGCCCGGAATACCTCTACAACGGCAAGCAGATCATCCGCGCCGGCCTGGAAGACCATTTCTGCGCCAAGCTGCTCGGCGTGCCCATGGGCTGCGATATCTGCTACACCAACCACGCCGAAGCCGACCAGGACGACATGGACACCCTGCTGACGCTACTTGGTGTCGCCGGCATCAACTTCATCATGGGCATCCCGGGCTCCGATGATGTGATGCTCAACTACCAGACCACGTCCTTCCACGACGCGCTCTACGCCCGCCAGAGCCTGGGCCTGAAGCCGGCCCCTGAGTTCGAGTTGTGGCTAGAGCGCATGGGCATCCTGGTGCAGAGCGACGGTCGGGTGATCCTCGGCGACCAGCTTCCGCCGGCCTTCCGCCAGGCCATTGCGCGACTGGCCTGAACTCAAGGAGCAATGGATGAAGACGCCTCGCCCCCATTCCGGCCACACCGCCAACCCCTGGGAAGAACTGCGCCGCCTGACTCCGGCACGCATCGCGCTGGGTCGCGCCGGCATCAGCCTGCCCACCCATGCGCAACTGAATTTCCAGTACGCCCACGCCCAGGCACGAGACGCGGTACACCTGCCCTTCGACCATGACGGACTTGTCGCCCGACTGGATGAGCGCGGACGCGCCACGCTGCTGCTGCACAGCGCCGCCAAGGACCGCGACACCTATCTGCAGCGACCGGACCTCGGTCGGCGCCTGGACGCGGCCTCACGCGAGAAACTACAGGAGCATGCACGGACTAATCCCGGTGGCTATGACCTCGCGGTAGTGGTCGCCGACGGCCTCTCCGCCCTCGCCGTGCAACGCCATAGCCTGCCCTTCCTCGAACGCATGGAAGAACAGGCGCTAGCGGAAGGCTGGTCGCTCTCGCCCGTGGTGCTGGTTCAGCAGGGCCGGGTGGCAGTGGCGGACGAGGTGGGCGAACTGCTCAACGCGAAGATGGTGGTGATCCTGATCGGCGAACGCCCTGGTCTCAGCTCGCCCGACAGCCTCGGGCTGTACTTCACCTGGGCACCCAAAGTCGGCCTGACCGATGCCTACCGGAACTGCATTTCCAACGTGCGTTTGGAAGGCCTGTCGTACGGCATGGCCGCCCACCGCCTGCTCTACCTGATGCGCGAGGCCTGCCGCCGCCAATTGTCCGGAGTGAACCTGAAGGACGAGGCCGAGGTGCCCTCGCTGGCTGGCGAACCGGACAGCGCCCTGGCGGGCAATTTCCTCCTGGCCACCGATCACCACTGACGCGCCGCGTCGCAACCGCTCTGCACCACTGGTCGCCGCGCCGCGCGTGGCTCCCGTTCGTCGGCTAGACACAAATCAAGCCGTCCCAGAAGTCGGCAGCCACGAACACCATCAGGAGCAACGCGATGCAAGCGACCCAACTGAGCGCCCTGGCGCTAGCGGTTTCCGCTGTACTCGGCCTTCCTGCCATAGCGAGTGAACAGTCCGAAGCCAAGGGTTTCATCGAAGACGCCGACGCAACCCTGCTGCTGCGCAACGCCTACTTCAACCGCGACTTCAAGGATGGCGCCAGGGATGCCAGAAGTTGGGGCCAGGCCTTCATCGGCACCTTCGAATCGGGCTTCACCCAGGGCACGATCGGCTTCGGTGTCGACGCCTACGGCCTTCTCGGCGTGAAACTGGACAGTGGTCGCGGCCGCAACTATGCCGCCTTCTTCGACACCGACAGCGATGGCCATCCGGTAGACGACCTATCCGAGGCCGGTGGCGTGGTGAAACTGCGTTTCTCCAGCACCGTGCTCAAGTACGGCAACCAGTTCCCCACCCTGCCGGTTCTGGCCCATGACGACAGCCGCCTGCTGCCCCAGGCGTTCACCGGCACCCTGCTCACCAGCAAGGAGATCGAGGGCCTGGAACTGAACGTCGGCCGCTTCACCGGGGACAGCCCCATGGGCGACCCGGCCCGCGACCCCAATCACCTGAAGAGCATCGACGTTATCGGCGGCAGCTACCTCGTGAGCGACAACTTCAGCCTGGCGCTCTACCACTCCGACGTGGAAGACATGTTCAAGAAGTACTACGCCAACCTGAACTACAACATTCCCTTTACCGATGAACAGGCGCTGAACTTCGACTTCAACATCTACCGCACCAAGTACGACGATGGCTCCGTTGCTGCGCTCGCACTCGGCGGCGACGGTGAGGACGACAAGAACACCCTGTGGAGCCTGGCGGCCAAGTACAGCATCGGCGCCCACGCTTTCATCCTCGCCCACCAGCGCAACACCGGCGATACCGGCTACGCCTATGATTTTGGCGACGGCGGCAGCACCATCTACGTGGCCAACTCCTACTACTCGGACTTCAACCTGGAGGACGAGCAGTCTTGGCAGGTCAGCTACGAATTGGACTTCGGTGGCTACGGCGTCCCCGGTCTGACCTACAAGATTGCCTATGTGCGCGGCACCGACATCGTTGCCGGTGGCGAGAACGACGGCACCGAGCGCGAGCTGTTCAACCAGTTCAAGTACGTGGTGCAGGACGGCCCGGCCAAGGACCTGTCGTTCAAGCTGCGCAACTCTATCTACCGTGCCGATAACGACGTGGGCCCGGACCTCAATGAAGTTCGCGCCTTCATCGAATACCCGCTCAATATTCTCTGAAGTCTCTGACGGCCCGGCTCAATCGCCCTGGGCGGTGGCCTTGAGTCCGGCCAGCACCAGCTTCTGATACAGCTGCTCGCGCAGGCCCGCCGGCGCGAGCAACCCCATCCGATCAAGATGCCCGACGTAGCTGGCCGGATCCGGCAGGTCGAACAGCGCGGCCCTGCCCAGGTCGATGATTTCCCCCAGTTTCAGCTTGCGCTTCAGCCAACGCAGGGCGCGCAACAGGTCCTGCTCCACCGGGGTGAAGTCGCAGCCCAGCGGATATTCGGAGAACAGCTGGGGAAACGCCACGCGCAGCTTTTCCAGCCGCCCCGGCGTGTTCTGCCGCCAGGCCGGTTCCAGGATGAAATCTTCGGGCAACTTGCCGGCCAGTTGCGCATCGGCGATCAGCCCGTCCTGGAAGCGTGAGTCGGCGATGCGCACCAAGGCGGCGATCACCTCCGAGTCGTTCTTGCCGCGCAGGTCGGCAATGCCGTACTCGGTAACCACCAAGTCCCGAAGGTGACGAGGAATCGTTGCGTGGCCGTACTCCCAGACGATGTTGGAACTGACCTCACCACCCGACTCACGCCAGCTGCGAAGCATCAGGATGGAGCGACCGCCTTCGAGCTCATGGGCCTGGGCGACGAAATCGTATTGGCCGCCGACACCACTGATCACCCGGCCATCCTCCAACTGGTCGGCGGCACTGGCACCGAGCAGCGTGACGGTGAAACAGCTGTTGATGAAGCGCGCATCACGACGCTGCAGGCGCTTGAGGGGCTCGTCGCCAAGGAGCCGGTTGATCTGGCTGATCGGCCCCATGGCAATACGCGCGCGACGTGCCTCACTCAGTTCGCGAAGGCGCTGATAGAAAGCCTGCGGCCCCAGGAAGAAGCCACCGTGCACCAGGATTCCCCGGCCAGCCTTGCCCCAGTAGGGCCTCAGGTCGGGGTTGTGGATATCGCATGCGCTGCTGCGGCAATCCGGAAGGCGCAGCCGTCCTTCCTCGAAACGGATGCCTTCGTCGAGCAGGCCATGAGACTTCAGCCAGGCCAGCCCCTCGGCATCCAGGCCTCGTGGCAATCGTTCGGCCAGGGCGTCGAAGTCGACTATCACACCGTCGCCATCCAGTACTCCGGCGTCAGCCAGGCGCTGTAATTCGATGTCGTCATACACGGGGCGGCGCAGGATGCCTGCTTCCATCAGCACCAGCAGGCCGAACAGGAACATTTCGCTGTTGGCGTAGAGCCCCCGGGTGAATGGCGCAAGCCCCCCTTCGCGCTTGATCAGGTCTGCCCAGCGACCGGGCACATCCATGGCGCCCAGCAGAGCCTGGTAGCGGGTGTTGTCGGCATGGCGCGCGAGCAGCGCAGCTGTCAGCCCATCAGCCATCGCGCCAATTCCCATCTGCAGGGTGCCGCCGTCCCGCACCAGGGTGCTGACATTCAGGCCAATGGCGTGGTCCTGGGTGCTGACCGGCATGTTTGGCGTGGAGAACAGGCGGCTGCGCTCGACCCTTTCCAGCACCAGGTCGAAGCAGGCCGCGTCCACCTCCGCCGGCCCTGTCATGTAGGGCAGCTCGGCATGTTCCTGGGCGACCATGACGATGACCTCGCCTCGGGCGCGGCGCTGGAGCAGGCCAGGGAGCAGGTCGAGCGTAACGTCGGGATTGCAGCTGAGGCTGAAGCGGCCGGGGTTTTGCGTCCTTGAAGCCACCATCTGGGCGATCAGATTGATGCCCTTGCGCTGCAGATCGGCAGCCACTTGGCTGTAGTTGAGGCTGACGTAGTGTTGCTGGGCCTGCGGATTGTCCAGTTGACTGCCAGGTTGCAGGTAGAACTCCTCGATGCGCACATTTGGCGGCAACTCACCGCAACGCAGATCGCTGAGGTAATCGAGTTCCACATAGTCGGCGAAAACCCGGCGCAGGAAGGGCCCGCTGAAGCGCTGCTCCAGTTCGCTGCCGGGCTGCGGCTTGGCCAGGGACAAGGCGGTATGGATGATCAGTTGCCGCTCCGGCAGGGCCTTGATCCGCTGGTAGAGCGCATTGACAAAGCGGTTCGGCTTGCCGAGCCCAAGCGGCAGGCCCAATCGAACGGGGCCATCGATGCGTTCAAGCACCTCGTCGACGGCCTGATCCAGAGCGCAACGGAGCATGGCGTCCTCCTTGGCATACAGCGATTAAGGTTGGACTCCGCCAGCGTCAGGATTGCTCACGCTTTCCCAACCATTCAAACGCTTGCTTGGATTGCGTTTTCCACAATTTCTGGTGCAGCATCGACGACGTTGGCTGGCACAGCATCTGCATCGCCAATCACGCCCATCCACAGATACCGAGGCCCATCATGCGCATCGTCCAAGCCACCCTGGAGCACCTGGACCTGCTTACGCCGCTGTTCGTGAAGTACCGTGAGTTCTACGGTGAACTGCCATTCCCGGAGTCCTCGAGAAAGTTCCTGGAGAAACGCCTGAGCCGCAAGGAATCGGTGATCTACCTGGCCTTTCCGGATGACGATGACACTCGTCTGATGGGCTTCTGTCAGCTCTATCCGAGCTTCTCCTCCCTGTCCCTGAAGCGCGTCTGGATCCTCAACGACATCTATGTCGCCGAGGATGCCCGCCGCCAACTGGTAGCCGACCGCCTGCTGCAGACTGCGAAGAAGATGGCGCGGGAAACCAACGCCGTGCGGATGCGCGTCTCCAGCAGCGTCGACAACGAAGTCGCACACAAGGTGTACGAGTCCATCGGCTTCCGCGAAGACACCGAGTTCAAGAACTACATCCTGCCAATCAACAGCGACTGAACCCGCTGCATGGGCCCGGTCAGCAAGCCGGGCCCCTCCCCACTAACCAAGCCCCAGCCAGAGCCCCAGTAGCAGCGGGAGCCCGAGTAGCAGCGCCAGCGCCACTTGCCGTGACCTGCCCAGCCTGGGAGAGGACCGTTGCCTGAGCGCCTGCGCCAACAGGCGCTCCAGGGCCAACTGGAACTCCGACAGGGCTTCGTAACGCACGCGAGGCTGTGGCGCCAACGCCTTGGCCAGCACCCCGTCCCAGCCTTCAGGTAGCCCGGGTACCCGACCCGCCAGCGGCATGTAGCGGCTGGCCTGGCCACCTTCGGGGCGCGCCGTTTCAGGCCATTGTCCACTGAGCAGCCAATAGGCCAGCGCCGCCAGGGCGAACTGGTCGGCACTGCCATCCAGGGCGCGGCCATGGCGTAGCTCCGGGGCCAAGGGGACGGCCTGGGGCGGCGCCGTCTGCTGTGGCACGCCTGGCAGGATGGCGGCGAACTCGGGCAAGAGCAGCAAGCGGCCGCGCTCGTCGAGCAGTATCTGCCTGGGATTCAGCCAGAGCCCCTGCATGCCGCGCCGCTGCAGCGAGCGAACCGCCTCGATCAACTGCACCAGAATGGCCAGGGTCGCGGCGGCATCCAGAGGTGGTCGCCCTTCCCGACGTCGCGCGAGGCTCTGCGCACCTGCCGGCGGCAAGGCGAAAAGCAGAAAGGCGTGCTGACGGTCCTGCCGCGGCGAAAGTACCTGCGGCAAGGTCTCCACAGGGCTACGGCGCAACACCCATTCCCGCTGCCAGAAGGCCTCATCGGCATCCACTTCAGACAGCCAGAACAACGCCTCGCGGCTTTCCTCCCGCGCCCGGAACAACCTCCCTGGCGGCCCATAGTCGCAGGGGGCGAGCAAGGTCCAGCCATCCATCACGGTTCCCGGCACCACGCCTTGCACCTTCGGCCAGCGGACTCCAGGCGCCGATGGCGGCAGGCAATGAGGCTCGCCGGGCAATACCAGCGCAGCGGCTCCGGGGGCGCTTAATAGGGGTTCCAGCAGCCCGCCCAGTTGACCGGACTGCAAGTTGTCACTGGATTCACGCAGGGGGCTCAGATCAGCCACTTCCAGTAGCGGCTGGGGCGCCATCAGCAGAGGCTGGCCAGGTGTCAGTGGCAGGCTGTGCTGGATCACCGCGAGCTCAGCCTGCGCTCCCAAGGGGTTGTCCCGCCCAGTCAGTTCCTGGGCCAGTTGTCCCTGAAAACGCACCAGTCCGACCGCCCCGGCCTGCAGGAAGTGCGCCTCGCCGTCCTGCACCAGCAGTAGACCAACGCTCAGTTCCGGGACCCGTTCACCGGCCTGGCGCCGACGAAAAAGCTGGAGATTGAGTGCCGCCAGCACCTGGCGCGCCGCCTGGGTCTCGCTCCATCCATCCGGCGTGCAGGCGTAGTCGACGAACAGGGCGTCCAAGTACTGCCCGAGCATTCGCACCACGTTGGTGCACGAACATCCCCAGAGCAGGGCCACCAGCATCAGCGGCGGACGCCCCTTCCGCCCGGCTACCCAGGTTGCACGGGCGCGGGCCGCCTGGGTGGGCAGGTCCCGGCCGTGTCCCTGGGCCAGGCTGACGGCGGGGTGTTCCAGCAACTGCAAGGGCATGGGCGCGCATCCTGGTCCGGGAAAACAATGGAAACAGTTGCAGCCTTCATGCCGTTCACCATTCGGATAACAGCTCGCCGTGGCCGGGAAACTTCCCCTTATAATGCGGCGACTACCTCGCTTTCTCGCCGCAGTCACTCACAAGGCGCCTCATGGATTTCAACCCGATCGACCTCATCCTCCATCTGGACCAATACCTGAATCTGCTGGTCAGCAACTACGGCACCTGGATCTACGCCATCCTCTTTCTGGTCATCTTCTGCGAGACGGGTCTGGTGGTAACGCCCTTCCTGCCCGGCGACTCCCTGCTGTTCATCGCCGGCGCGGTCAGTGCTGGCGGCGCCATGGACCCGTGGCTACTGGGCGGCCTGCTGATGATCGCGGCCATAAGCGGCGACAGCCTCAACTACCTGGTCGGGCGCACGGCCGGCGAACGCCTTTTCAGTAATCCGAATTCGAAGATTTTCCGCCGCGACTACCTGCAGCGCACCCATGATTTCTACGACCGTCATGGCGGCAAGACCGTGACCCTGGCGCGCTTCCTGCCCATCGTGCGCACCTTCGCCCCCTTCGTTGCCGGCGTAGGCCGCATGCCCTACCCGCGCTTTCTTGGCTTCAGCGTGCTGGGCACCATCCTCTGGGTGGGCGGCCTGGTGACCCTCGGCTATTTCTTCGGCAACGTACCTTTCATCAAGCAGAATCTCTCGCTGATGATCATCGTCATCATCGGCATTTCACTGCTGCCAATGATGATCGGCTTTGCCCGCAGCCACTTTCGCGCCGCCAGCAAGGGCGCCGAGCACTCGAGCTGACCGACGCACCATGTGGTCCTATCGCGGCTGGCGCCGCCAGCGCATCCTCGCCCGCAATCCGGTCACGCCGCAGCAGTGGGAGATCGTGCGCCAGCGCCTGCCGATACTCGATGGCCTGGACGAAACGGAAGACCAGCGTCTGCGCGAACGCAGCGTGATCTTCCTGCATGAAAAGCGCATCACCGCCCTGCCCGGCGTCGAACTGTCCCCCGAGGACCGCCTGACACTCGCCACCCTGGCGCAACTCCCTCTGCTGCATCTGCCAGACCTCGATTGGTACCGGGGCTTTCACGAGCTGGTGCTCTATCCCGACGACTTCGTCAGCCCCCAGCGCCATCGCGACGCAGCTGGCGTGGAGCACGAATACGATGACGAGCGCAGCGGCGAATCCTGGCAGTACGGGCCGGTCATCCTCGCCTGGCCTGGTGTGCAATCGAGCGGCGGCTGGGATGGCTACAACCTGGTGATCCACGAACTGGCACACAAGCTCGACATGCTCAACGGCGCGCCGAACGGCCTGCCCCCACTGCACCGCGACATGCGCCAATCCGACTGGGCACTGGCCATGCAGTCCGCCTATGACGCGCTGAATGCCCAACTCGACCGCGATCCCGAATCCGAAACGCCCATCGACCCATACGCCGCCGAAGACCCGGCAGAGTTCTTCGCAGTCGCCAGCGAGTATTTTTTCACCGCACCGGACCTTCTGGACCAGGCCTTCCCCGCCGTCTACCGCCAGCTCCAGGCGTTCTACCGCCAGGACCCGCTGCGGCGCCTGAAGCACCTCCAGGACATCCACCCGGACTATCGCGACGCGACCAATGGATGAGTACAACGGCGTGGCATCGGCCCTGGAATATGCCTATAATCGCGCCCACTTTTTTGGCCCACCCCCAGGGAGTTGACCATGAGCTACAGCAAGATCCCGGCAGGCAAAGACCTGCCGAACGACATCTACGTCGCCATCGAAATCCCGGCCAACCACGCGCCGATCAAGTACGAGATCGACAAGGACAGCGACTGCCTGTTCGTCGACCGTTTCATGGCCACCCCGATGTTCTACCCGGCCAACTACGGCTACATCCCGAACACCCTGGCTGACGACGGCGATCCCCTGGACGTGCTGGTCGTCACCCCCTACCCGGTCGCTCCGGGTTCCGTCATCCGCGCCCGTCCGGTCGGCGTTCTGCACATGACCGACGAAGCCGGTGGCGATGCCAAACTGCTGGCCGTTCCCCACGACAAACTGAGCGTTCTCTACAAGGACGTGAAGGAATACACCGACCTGCCGGCGCTGCTGCTGGAGCAGATCAAGCACTTCTTCGAGAACTACAAGGACCTCGAAAAAGGCAAGTGGGTGAAAGTAGAAGGCTGGGGCAACGCTGACGCTGCCCGTGCTGAAATCACTAAAGCGGTTGCGGCCTACCAAAAGTAATTTTTTAGGGGAATTCAGGGGGTTACGCCCAGATAGTACGGAACCCCCACCCCGCTAAAATCCCCCACAGCCCTCACCTGTGGTACGGAAAGTGGTACAGAAAAGGCCCGGCATTCGCCGGGCTTTTTCATTGGCGACATCCATCGCTCCCTCACTAGAATTTCGCCACGATTGAGTCGATTGCGTCGAGGGCCTGATCCCTGTATTCGGGCTTAACTTGCACTCGATGCCCACCGATACTGAGCTTTCCTGTGGGCATAGTTGCGAACGAACATCCCTTCGCAAAGGCGACCACCCCAGTAGTCCCAAAATCGCGAACATCCACCACGCCATCATGGACTTTCGCGAAGGTAAAGTAGTCCGGATAACCCCGAATCAGACCCTGAAGATCCTTATCAATCCCAGTCAGCACAGCCGCATAGGCAGACGCGGCCCCCATGTACTGAGTCAGACGGTTCTTCAAGATAAGGTGCATTCTCGGAAGCTCGCGGCCGGCAGCGTTCATCTTGGTAGCAAACGTGTACTTCGAGTACACCTCCGAGGGCAGCTTGACTCCGTACATCAATGAGAATGCGTTCTGAATTGCTCGCCTGGAGGAGTCGTCCGCCATTACCGGGAGAATGACCCTGTCCGCCGCCGCCAGCGCTATCTGCGTGTACATAGAGAAACTCGGGTTAGTGTCGATAAACACATAGTCGAACTCGTCCTTCACCTGGTGGAGAAAATCGCTCAACCAGTCAATGACACCCAGCCACGCATTAACCCCCGGAAGGTCAGCGTTTGCGAGGGTGTTCATCGCAATCGCCTGCAACTCCAGCAGAGGATCGCCGCAGACGAGATCGATGTTCTCAGGCACGTTCCCGTTGTAGTCGCTCGGGTTTGTTACGAAGTCCCAAGCGTTAAACGGAGGCGGGGCGAAAGGAGCAGGCAGGCGCGCGTCAAAGTAGCCCCCAACGCTGCACCGCGGAGTAAACCCCTGCCTCTCCAATAGCTTCGCGCTTCCTCCATTAGAAAGGCCGCCTAGGAATAGCTCAGAAAGATTGGCCTGCGGGCACATATCCACAACGAGAATTCTCCGTTCTGGATTGAGCTCTGCAAACCGGGAGACCGCCTGAAATGTGAGGCTAGTTTTCCCGGTACCACCTTTGTTGTTCCAAATTGCATAAGTCAGCATGAAAAGTCCTCCGTTAAAAGCTAACGATACGGACATTACCATGTCCAAAATGGACATTCAACAGTCCCAAAACGAACATGCAAGGTCCAATTAGTCCCTATTAATGGAAATGCAGGCCACGAATTCCGCTTCCGTACGGACGAGGGAGAGTGTCGTTAGAGGCCAAAGAACAGACCTCCAATGTCTGTCGCTTGCCAATTCATTACTACAAGCTCTCCAGATATCTCGGCCCTCGCTTGCCGCTGGTTGGTGTTGCTGTAGCGAATGTCTATCCGCTCCAGGTGGAACCCCTCAAACACCCGCCGGATGTCCGGGTGGTCATTGATGCTGACCATCACCCTCCCCTTGCAGCGCCGCATGAAGTCGGCCATGCGCTCGTAGTTCTCGAACGGGAAGTCAACCCCATACCCCTCGGTCTGCCAGTAAGGCGGGTCCATGTAGAGGAAGGTGTGCGGCCTGTCGTAGCGCTCGGCGCAATCCAGCCAGGGCAGGTTCTCGACGTAGACACCGGACAGGCGCTGCCAGGCGGCGGAGAGGTTCTCCTCGATGCGCAACAAGTTGATGGCCGGGCCGGTGGTGGCCGTACCGAAGGTCTGCCCAGACACCTTGCCCCCGAAGGCATGGTGCTGCAGGTAGAAGAATCTAGCGGCGCGCTGGATATCGGTCAGGGTCTCGGGGCGGGTCATCTTCTGCCACTCGAAGATCTGGCGACTGGAGAGGGCCCATTTGAACTGGCGCACGAACTCTTCGAGGTGGTTCTGCACCACCCGGTAGAGGCACACCAGGTCGCCGTTGATGTCGTTCAGCACCTCAGTGGGCGCCGGCATCGGGCGAAGGAAGAAGAGCGCAGCGCCGCCGGCAAACACCTCGACGTAGCACTCATGGGGCGGGAACAGCGGGATAAGGCGGTCGGCCAGGCGGCGCTTACCGCCCATCCAGGGAACGATCGGATTGGTCATTGTGTGCAAGCCTTTACTGTATGAATATCCAGTTGTTAGACTCGCCGCGCTTCGTGCACGAGGCGGGGAGCCTTGGCTGGGCTTGCAGGTACGGTCTGCGGTTCAGCGACCGGCCCGAGTGCTGGAACACTGGGGCCGGTCGCTCCTCATTGGTGAGTCGTGATGAAAGTTCAGGAGACAACCATGCGCCGCTACATCAGCCTCCAGTCCCTGATCCTGGTGAAAAGTCGCGAGCACGACTGGGTGCTCACGCCCTCCACAGCAGAGGACCTGGCTGGATTCGGGCTTCGATTGCTGATTGCCGAATTGGGCACCGAAGGCGCCCGCCTCTTCCTGCGCAAGAAGTTCGCCGAGTACCGCCCGGATTACCGTGGCGTCGGGCGGGACGACCGGCCACCCGAGAAGGACAAGGAAAAGGGACCTGGCGGGCATCCGCCACACTGATCCCCTACTGCGCTTGAACCGCCTGCCGTCCGATGCAGTCCAGCACCTGGCGGGAGCATTGCTGCAGCGCGCTCTCCAGTTCATCCACCGCCCGGCGCCAATCCTCGTTGCTGGCCGGCGCCGGCCGCCCCGGCAGGCGGCAGGGCACCAGCGGGCAGAACTGCCGGGCTGCGGTAGGCGGCGGGGTCGGTGGTGTCGGGGCGCTCGTACAGGCGGCCAAGGGCAACAGGCACAGCAGTGCGCAGATAGTCAGTAACGCTCTGGTCATGGGCTTTCAGTTCCTCGATGGCGACGGCCTGCGCCGACGCGTTGCGGTCTACGGCCTGCCCGATCTGTCGCATGCGGCGCTCCAGATCGGTGATGACGCCGATATCCTGCTGCTGCCGCTCCAGTACCCGGGCCTGCAGAGCGGTCAGCTCCTTCTCGTCGGCCAGCTCACCCTCGGCATGGGCTGCGCGCTGGGCCTCCAGCTCGATGCGGGGGCCAAGGCCCCACCACACCAGACCAGCGCCCAGGACCACCAACGCCAGTACCCCGATCACGACAGCGACAACGCGAACCGAGGGCATCATGCCGACACCCCCACACCCAGCACCTGGCGCGCCCGCGCCCAGATCTCGCGACGCTCGGCCAGGCCATTGGTGCCGCCGTTGATGATGCGGGTGATGCGGGTGAATTCGCCGGCATCGGCCAGGGTGTTCAGCTCCTTGCTGAACCAGAACCAGCCGGCCGACTGCACCGCCCAATCCGGCTCTTCCAGCAGCGAAGGTTCGCGCAGGAGGCGGTCATCCCCGAACAGCGCGATGCTGGCCATCAGGTAGTTGTACCGACCGGTGACCTGAATCAGGCCCCGCCCCCGGTAGAGTTGGCCATCGCCATCGGCCTCCGGGGTGTTGCCGAGCTTCTCCGCCAGTCGGCCGGTGTCGTACTTCGCCAGGTAGGCGGTACCGCCCAACTCGCGCACGTACTGCAGGTGCCCCGACTCGTGGCCGACCTGGGCCAGGAAAGCTGCCATGCGCTTGGGCGTGTTGATGGCCCAGCGCCGCGCCGCACCATTGATCGCAGGTGTGAACAGCGCCGCCCGCTTGCTGCCGGCGTTTGGCAGGATCTGCAGCAACTGCTCCTTGGTGATCTCCATGTGTCCTCCAGAAACGAAAACCCCGCCGAAGCGGGGTTGGTAGTGGTGGTCATTCAGCCGGCGGCGTCTCCGGCGGAGCCGGATCGGGTGGCGGGGCATCACGCTTCAAGGCGACGTGGCGATAGGCGCTGGCCAGCGCCACGTACAGGTCCTGGTAGGTCATGCTGCCCAACACGTCGCCGGTTTCGGGGTGTACCAGGTCAAACGCTTCGGCGGCGTTCTCCGGGGTGAACGGCTCCACCAGGTTGCCCAGCTTGTTGATCAGCTCGCGACCGCCGCCCAGGGCGATCACTTCTTCCTCGACGAAGGTCACTGAGGGTTCGCCGCTATGTGGGCGCGGGTTGTTGATCCCGAGGTAGCCGCAACGTACCCAGCTGGTACCGGCCACGTCGGTTTCCTTGTAGTCGGGCATGGTTATTCCTCGTAGGTGATTAGCACGGCGAATGACTTGGACAGGATGTTTTCCGAGTTGGTGGGGTGCAGGACTACCTGAACCCCCGTCGAGGTCAGTTGTACGTCGTACTGGTAGCCAGCCGAGGCTACCCATCCCGGTAGGATGGCGTTGGTGCTGGAGTGGAATACCAGCACCTGCACTCCAATAACCTTCGACGACGTGACGCCGTGGCTGGCCGATACGGTACCGCCTTCGGTGGCAGCCGTGGTACCGGTCAGCTTCTTCTGCTTGATCGCGGGCGCGGTATCGCCCAGCTGGGTGTATTCGTTGAATATCTGCTTAGCGACCCAGGTGTTGCTGAAAGCCAGGCGCGCCAGCTCCAGCCACGCCCCCCAAGCACCGCTGGCAAAGCCCCGGATCGACGCCTTGGGGCTGGTGGTATTACTGGTCAGGGCGATTTCGCTGGCGGTCGTGCTGGCCTGCGCATGCAAGATATGGTGGAAAGTGGCGCTGGGGCCATTGGTGTACGGCGAGCCAAGGTTGTACAGGCCACCCGCTGCAATGGCATTGGCGTCCGTTATCACCGGCATGACGCCGCCGACTCCGTACGCGCCAGGGGCCATCTTGGTGTCGTCGGTGATGGTAATGTTCGCTGAACCATCGAAGGCCACGCCGTTGATGGTGCGTGCAGTGGCTAGCTTGGTCGCGGTGGCCGCGTTCTTGCTGATGCTGATCGGCCAGTTGTTGGCGAAGTCCGTCGCGTCGATGGTCAGCAGCAAACCACCAGCGGACCAGCCGATTTTCACGTTGTTGCCCAACTGGCCGGCGCCAGTGCCCTGCTGGACTGGGTTGTATCCCAGTGCATTCTGCTTGGCATTTAGCGCCGCCTGAGTTGCTGTACTGATCGGTTTGCCGAGGTCGGAGGTGTTGTCGACATTGCCGAGACCGAGGGCCGCTCGCGCGTCAGGTGCATTGGTGGCCCCGGTACCGCCGGCAGCGATCGGCAACCAATCCCCAGACGGCAACTGGCGAAAGCGGCCGTTGAGCCGGATGACCGGCGCGCGCGCGGCCATTAGAGCACCACGTAGGCGTCGTCAGTGGTCAGCAGCTCCGTGGCGCTCTTCGCCTTGCCCAGGTACTGGCTGATCTTCCCGGCATTCGCCCCGCTGGTCTCGTCCAGCGGAGTGTTGGTTACCCCGCCAGCGGTACCCAGCCAGTAGTCAGCGCCAATGGTCAGGCCGCTGCGCGCGGTGTTGGGCGAGTCGAGCGGGTAGACGGTGGCCGTCGCGGCGTTGTTCACGGCAGCGAGCACGAAGCCGTCGGCCGGGCGGTTGTTGCTGTTGTCGGCCTTGCGTGCCGACCAGGTGCCGGCGTTGCCGTACAGGTTGACGAAATCGCCCGCAGCCAGTGCCTCACTGGCGGTGGCGTTGGTGGTCGCCTGCCCCACGCCAACCGGCATCATGCTGATGTCGAAGCGCCCGCTGTCATCCAGCGCGGCGATCTTGCCGGCGTCAGCGGCGCCGGCCGATACCTGGATGCCGAGGATCTGTTTGGTACGCCCGGCCACGCGAGCGAGAAAGCCTTGTGCAGCCATGGTGTTACTCCTGTTCGATGGGGTCTTGAATGTTCAGGGTGATGCGGGTGGCCGATACCGCCGCGCCAATCAGCACGTCGAAGCCATCCACCGGCGGGGTCTGGGTCAATTGCCCGTCGGCGCCGAGCCAGATGCGGCCGGGCTGCCAGCTCCAGCCGGCGTCCTCGATCACGCCGGAGCGCTGGACGTTCAGCGGCTGGCCGGCATCCGCCGCAGTCAGGCTGAGGCCAAGCAGCAGATCGATGTGCGTCTCGTCGCGGTAGTCCAGGGCGAACACCGCGCCGTCGAGTTCGTAGAGCACGCGCAGGGCACTGAGCACCTCCCCGGCCTGACGCTGGAGCGACGAACCACCCGCCGGGCCAGGGATGCCCTGCGGTCCCGGTGGGCCTTGCTCGCCGGCACCGATGACCACCGTCTCGGTCTGCTCCAGGGTGATGACGCAGTCCTCGCCCCCCTCGACCAGCACCGGAGCAGTCACGGGCTCCACCACCAGTACGAAGGCCTCGGCGGTTAGGGTGGTGTCACTCATGTGGTCACCTGCGGCGACAGGCTAACGGTACCCTCGGCCCAGCGCTGCACAGTGCCGTCGGCAAAGGTCAGCTCCAGGTCGTACACGGCAGCGGTGAAGTTCAGCGCGCCGGTCTGCGCGGCGGTGATCTCGCGCCGCAGGGTGCCGGCCGGCTCCAGGGTGAGGCCCTGCCCGGGGGCGGTTCCAAGCTCCAGCAACAACTGGCCGCCGGGCATGTCGCGGATCTGCATGCGCGCGCTGCAGCCGGTCAGGTCGACCGGCGCCTGGTAGATCAACTGGCCGCCGAGGGGCTTCAGGCCGACAGCGGACAGCGCATTGATCTCCAGGGTGTCGGCGTCCAGCCACTTGGCCGACCAGGGCCGCTGCTTGAACGGCTCGCGGTTGATGTCCTGCATCCCGGCCACACCGCGCACCCACACCGGCCAGTCGGCCGCCAGGCCGTGATCGGGCACCACCAGCCGGACCGGGGCTTCGGCGGGGATGGATTGGATGGCCTTGTAGACCAGGGTCGGCTGGCTGAGCCGCAGGGTGTCACGGTAGGTCGCGCCCTGAATCAGGCACAGGGGTACACAGGCCGGCTGCATGGCTGGCTACTCCTTGGATCAGGTGAGGGGGAGTTAGGCGCTGCGGCGCATGCGCAGGATCGGCACGCCGCCGCCGGAGCGCTCGGCCAAGCTGAGCGTCCAACTGGCCGGCAGGCCGCTGGAGAAGGCGATGGTTTTCTGCAGGATCGAGTAACGCGACGTAGCACTGCCGCCCAGCGGCACCGGACCCGACGACATGGCGTCCAGCGCACCACCCAGGCTGGCGTGGAAGGCCAGCCAGTAGACCTTGCCCGCCTCCAGGGCGAGCGGCGTGATGGCTGCCGTCTTTTCCCCCGTGGTATTCATGGCGAGACCCGCCACGCTGGTCAGCAGGTCAGCCGGCCAGCCATCGGCGGTGGCCGAATAGATGCCCACCCGCGCCTCACCAGACGTCTGCGCGGTGGTCACCCGCACGCTCAACTGGTCGATGGTCAGGTCATCCAGCGGCACCCAGGGCGCCAGTTTCACCTGGTCGGCAGAGAAGCTCTGACCGCTGGCGAAGTTATGGCTGATCACGTTGTCCAGGTACTCGCCCACCGGCATGCGGGGGATGGCGCGCAGCACGGGGCTGTCGAGCTTCAGCCAGGCACCTTCACGACGCGCGTGCAGGCCCAGCGCCGGCGCGTCCGGGATACCGCCGCCGCCCCCGCCACCAGACTCGGCGGCGTCCCGCAGGGTGGACAGGTCGCCGGCCGTCAGCCGGGCCTCGATGCGCGAGCCCACCGGCCAGAGGTTCGCCGCCGTGCCCTCCTGGGCACGCACGATGGTCAGGGCACCACCGGCCTGGGCCGTCACCTTGACGATCTCCCAGGCGGACTCGGCGCCGGCCACGTCCAGCGCCACCAGCGTCAGCAGGTAGTAGTCGCCGGTCCCCAGGCCGACCAGCTTGGCCGCCTGGGCGGCGTCGACGCTCAGCGTCAGGCCGGCCATGGCCAGCTCGGCGGTCAGCGCGGCCTTCCAGTTGTTCACGAAGAGTCGTTTCGGCATCTCAGCTCCAGCCTACTGGCGCCGCCTCGGGGGCGGCATGGTCATGGGTCGACGGGTTCCAGGCGCCGAAGGGGCGCGGCCCGTACAGTTCGAAGCGCGGGGCCAGCGGCCCCGACTGGGTCAGGTCGACCGTCGTGTCGATGGCCACCGAGCCCTGCGGGCTGGCCGCTGCCAGGTAGCGGTGGCGGTCGGGGCCGTCCATGTTCAGCCGCAGGTACAGCCCCACCAGGTTGTTGCCGTAGGGCAGCAAGTCCATGGCTGATCCGCCCGAGACACTCTGTGCCCGCACCACCGCATGCTCTTCGCCCCCCTCCGGCCAGGCCGGCGGGATCGGCGAAATGATCATCGTTGCTTCGCCGATGTCGTCGGCGATGATCACCGTGGTCCGATACGGCGCGTCGTCCAGCGACAGGGTGATGGTCATGGTGTTGGGGAGCTCCGAGGTCACCGCGCCCGCCTCCGCATAGCTCAGCTTGGCCGTAGCACAGGTCGCCGCACCCAGGCGCAGGGTGAAGCGGTAGTCGGTCGCCTTCGAACAATTGCGCTCGGTGTACTGGTTGGGCGGATCGCCCGTCGGCGGTGAGTACTCGGGAAACTCCTGGGCGGAACGCTCGTGGATGTCCAGGCACATCTCCTGCGGCTCATCCGCCCCGTCGAACCACATGGCCCAGATCCGTCCCGTGAGGGTGCGCACCGTCTCACCGGTGGCGATCTCATAGTTCAGCGTGTTGTCGTTGAACATCATCGAGCGCGGCTCGATCACCATGTCGTTGACGTAGCCCAGGGCGCCCAGGGTCTGCGCCCGGGTGCGCAGCACGCTGACGTTCAGCACGAAGGGCGTGCCCAGCCCGCCGGTCACTTCGGCCAGCAGGAAGCCCAGCGGAATCGGCCGCTCACGCGCCGGGTAGCCCGGGTCGCTGGTGTACAGCATGAAGATGGCCTTACGGCCGTCCGCGCTGATGTCGATTGGATCTTCCCACTGCAGCGCAGTCACCGGTCCGTTGCCCAGGTCCACCACCGGGGTAGCCTGGCCGGTGTCGGACGGGTTGTTGATGGTCAGGGTGCGCTGGTCGCTGGGTTGGCCGATCTCGCCGAAGCGGATCGCCTTGGCCAGGTCACGGCGGATCAGCCAGCGACTGCCGTCGGGAGCGCAGTAGATCCAGCCGCCCATCTCCTTGCCGTAGAGCTGAAAGAACCGACCGCAGAGGATCGCCTCGCTCCACCACTGGCGTCCCGCCGCGACATCGGCGGCCAGTTGTTCAGGGGTACGGGTCACGACTGGCGTGCCCGGCACCCGCAGACGATAGGTATTCCAGGGTCGTTCGGGCAGCGGGTGAGTCTTGGTCTGACCGTTGGGCAGGTGCAGGCCGGCCGCATCGATCCGACCATGCCAGGGCCAGCCCCAGAGGTTGACCTTGTCAGTCAGCACGCCACCAATGTTGATCATGGCGCCACCGACTGCGCCAGGTTGATCACCACGTCGGCGTTGGCGGCGTCCTTCAGCTTCAGGGTTTTCACCGGCGGCACCTCGTAGGTGAAGATGCCGTCACTGCTGGTCAGCACCAGATCCGGCCAGTAGTCGCGGTCGGGCACGGTGTCCTCGCCCACCACCTTGGTCTGTTCGGTGAGCGGGCTGGCCACGCCACCGCCCACCGTCGCCGCCTGCGGATTCCACAGGCCGCGCCCCTTGGTGGCGGGACGAAGCCCCTTGCGCTCCAGCGACACCAGTTCGCGGATCTGCCGACGCTGAGTCTCCAGCGAGTTGAGATCGCGGCGCAGGGTGGACGTGCGCGCAGCCGTGATCCCCGCGCGGGTCGCTGCACGTTCTTGGGCCAGGGTCATGGGTTACAGCTCCAGCAGGTCGTTCGGGATGGCCAGCTGATAGGTCTGGGCCTGGCTGACCGTGTACTCGTCACGGTGATCTTCGGGAATCTCCGGCGCCGTCAGGTCGAAGCGGCGCGGGAACTCCTCAAGCGAGGGGTTGATGTCCAGGTCGTTGACCGTGTAGTTGCCGGCGAAGCCGTCCAGCTCTTCGTCGTAGATCGGGCTGATGTTCCGCGAGCCCAACTGGGTCGGCAGGATTATCAGTGACGGCGGCGTGCCGGGTGGCGTACTGGGAGGACTGGCCGGCGGCGTCAGCGGATCGGTGACATCGCCACCGCCCTGGCTCACGGCCAACTGGATGCTGGTCAGCGCCGAACCACTGTCGAGGTCCCACTCGTCCAGCAGGTTGAACACCTTCGCCCGGCACTGCACCGGCTGCCCAAGAATCTCATCCTGCACATGCAGGGTGTGCTCCAGGCGAAAGCCCAGGGTGTCGGAGGTCGGTAGCTGGAACGCGAAGCGGTTGCCACGGTGGGCGCCGAAGATGGTCGTGGCGGCCATGGCCAGGCCGCAGGTCAGCGCCTCGGTCCGGCGTTCTTCCTCTCGCAGGTCTACCACCCAGTCGCCCAAGGCGTCCTCGTTGGCG
The DNA here is from genome assembly GCF_036328175.1 of Pseudomonas sp. JS3066. Taxonomy (NCBI): domain Bacteria; kingdom Pseudomonadati; phylum Pseudomonadota; class Gammaproteobacteria; order Pseudomonadales; family Pseudomonadaceae; genus Pseudomonas; species Pseudomonas sp. JS3066. The sequence goes on along the minus strand of NZ_CP143312.1, from coordinate 248,730 downwards.
TCCGGTTCGTGTTCGGTGAACTCGGCACCTTCAAACTCCGCTTCCCGATCGCTCTCGGTCTCCAGCGCAACCCGCTCGCGGCTGATCACCTCGCCGGCCTGGGCCACACTGGCGGGCGCTTCAACCCTGAGGGTGTATTGCTCGGTTACCCGTTGGCTCCAGCGCATGGCGCTGGTCCAGGTCGCACTGAGCAGCAGGTCGGGGTACGGGTTGGTCCAGCCGAATGGCGGATCACACAACACACCACTGCCGGTCGCGGGCACCCGGCCCCAGTTTGCGGTGCTCAGGATGGCCTGATAGCCCGCGCCACTGCTGGCGTCCTCCACCATACCGATGTCCGGCACCTCGGTGTTGTCTTCGCGGCCCCAGGTCAGGCAGAAGCCATCGATGATGGACACCCCCTCAACCGCCGGATGCTCCCAGATAAAATCCTGGTGGCGCTCGCGCAGGCGAATGAAGCGGTAATCGGCGGCCACCTCCACCACGTTGATGCGGTCATTGAGCTCCACCGGCACCCAGTCCAGCGTGCCGTCCAGCACGGCGCCGGCCGGGATGACAAAAGCCGCTGCACCAGCCGCCCAAGGGGTCACCTGCAAAGCGCCTTCGACGCTGCGCTGCAGGCTGGCGGCCTGGGTGCTCATGCGCTCCAGGGCATAGTCCCAGCGCGAGCGCCCGTCCACCGGCTCGAACACGTCGGCCGACCACAGTCCACCCACTAGGGCGTCGATGGCGGCCACGTCCATGGCCTCGACCTCTTCCTGCAGGCGGTCGCTGCACTCGCAGGCGAGCACGCGGGTCTGTAGATTGAATTGCGGACGGATGACCTGACCGGTGAAGCGCAGGGTTTCGGTCCAGACATCATCGCGACGATCACGGTAGTAGATCGACACGCTCTGGCCAATGTAGCTGGCGGGATTCACCGAACCGACATCAAGCAGCAAGCTAAAGTCGGCGATTGCCCGGGCGCCCTCCTCCCGCTCGATACGCACGGAACCGGTGAGCAGGTCGCTGGCATCCACCCCATTGAGCAGCAGGCGAACGTCCCAAACCACCGACAGCACCGGTTCGATGGTGATCGACTCCGGCAGCTCCCCATCCGCCGCTGCGCCGTTCAGTTCGACGGCGTTCAGTTCAGCGCCATTCAGCTCCATCAGACTTCCTCGGCCGTGAAGGACCAGTCGTGGGTGTTGTCCTCGGCCTGCATGCCGCGCTCAGGCTTCGGACAGAACACGGTGTAGACCGGCATCCAGTGGATGCGGTACGAGGTTGCGCCCGCCACCGCCGTCAGGGTGTAGGCCATGTCGACCATGCTGATTGACGTGCGCACCAGCTCCCCCTCCACCCAGGCGAACGCCCATGGCGGAACGTCCGGGCGCCATTGCGTCGGCAGTTGTCCGACTAGAGATGGCGTCTCCAACTCCAGGGGCTTGGTGCAGCGCAGCTCCAGGGGTTGGGTGAAGTCGAGCCCATCGAACCCCGGCCCCATCCAGCCTTGGCCCGAGACGGTGATGGCCTCCCTGACCCAATGCTGCATGCGCACGGCGCGCCCCTTGGAGCGGCGCCGCGTAACGACCCCACCGACCGTCGAATAGCTCTGCCGAGGCGGGCCGCTGAACGTGCGGATGGGGATACCACCCAGCTCCACATGGATCATGATTTGCTCCCTCCACTCTTACGGGCCGCGAGCCGCAACAGCTCCTCTGCCGAAGACCGGCGAGCCAGTACCTCGATAGACTTGCCCTCATCCTCGATGCGGAAACGACCCCAGTCGTTGTCGAAGGGGTTCACCTGCGCCGACTGCGCTGCGTCCTGCAGCACCTGCCCGCCCATGTCCAGCTCGGCCAACCCTTCCAGCCGGCTGGCCACATTGCGCGAGGCCAAGGCCGACAACACCTTCTCGCCGCCATTGAAGGCCCTAAGCTCTGGGCCGTTCTCGCCCACCCAATGGATGCCGGGTGTAGCGCTATTGGTCCCCTGGGCGTACCCGCTCACCGGGAAGGTCAGCGGATCGCCGCCCTGCAGGGCCATAGCATTCATGTCTGCCGTCGGCTGGATTCGCGCCGGAATGATCAAGGTCTGGCCCAACGCAGCAGCCAGCTCCTCCATCTGCCCCTTGACCTTGGTGATCTCTTCCTCAGAGAGGTTGATGGTGATGTTCACGTTCTTCAGCTGGTCGGCCTGTGCCTGCAACTGCGCCAGGCTTTCGCGGATCGAGGCGAGCTTCTGCTCGGCCTTGCTCTGCTCCAGCTCACTGGCAGCCAGCTCGATGGCCTGTAGCTCCTTGGCAAAGCCGGTGAAACCGTAGGTGCTCTGCCCAGCAGCGGCCAGATCCTGCAGCATCTTCAGCGCGGCCTGTGCCTGCTGCTGGGCCGTCTCGGTATCCCCGGCCCGCAACGCGTCTCTGGCGCCGACCTTGAGCACATTCGCAGCGCCGAAACTGGCCTGGCTTTCGCCGCCAGCGTTGAAGCCGGCGATGGCCTCCTTGTAGCGCTGCTGGATTGCCAAGCGCTCCTTGCCGAACTTCTCCAGATCGGCCAGGGCCTTCTTCTCGGCGGCCTGCGTCCTTTTGATGGCATCCTCGGCATCGGCCACCACTTGGTCGCGAATGCCCTTCAGCGACTTGCGATAGCTAGCCTCCTGGGCCAGCCGTGCGGCGGCGATCTTGTCGGCCTCGCTGACCTCCTCCTTGGCCGCATCGCGCAAGCGCTCCAGCTGCTGGCTCACCAGGTCGATCTGGCTGTCGAAATAGGCGGCATCTTTGTTGCCGAATAGCAGCCGATTGGTGAGGCCCAGTTCGCCATCCTGGGCTATCTCGTCGCGGGCCTGCTGCATACGCTGCAGCACCACTTCCAGGGCAGTTATCTTGGCATCCCCCACCAGTCCCTCGGTCAGCTTCTCCAGCCCCTGCAAGCCTTCCTTGTTGAATGCCTTCAAGGCATCGGTGGCGGTATCCGCCACACCCCCCAGGAATTTGAAGCGATTAACCAGACCCTGAGTGAAACCAGTCGCGGAGTCGATCTGGCCGGCGAAGCGGGTGGCCGAGTTACCCAGGGTGGTCAGCGAACCGCCCACCGTCTCGGGGATCTGCTCGGCTTCCTTCTGTAGCTTCGGCAACTGCCCGATCAGGGCATCGGCCACCACCTCAGCGGTGAGCTTGCCTTCGCCGGCAAGCTCCTTCAGCGCCCCGACTGGCACGCCCAAGCTGTCCGCCAAGGCCTGCATCAGACGCGGCGCCTGCTCGGCCACACTGTTGAACTCATCACCGCGCAGCGCGCCAGAACCAAGGGCCTGGGCGAACTGGACAATGGCCCCCTCGGAATCAGCGGCGGAAGCCCCGGAGACGCGGAAGGCGGTGGCCACCGCCTCAGTCACCTGCAGGATCTCCTCCTGAGAGCGTCCAGCCTCTCGCAGCGGGCGAGATATCCGCGAGTACAGGGTGACCAGCGACTGCAGCGGCGCCTGCGTCTTCTGCGCCAGATTGAACAGATCCTCTTGGGCGCGGTTGAACTCGGCTTGCGAGCTGGTGGCCAGCTTCAGCTGGGCGTCCATCTGCTTCACAGCATCGGCCGCCGAGCTGAATACCTTCACACCCTCCGCCACCAGGCCGCCGACAAAGGCGGTACGGATGCCATCGGCCAGCCGGCCGACTCGCTCGCTCAGGTCTTCGACATCCTTGCCGGCCTCCTTGAAGGCCTTGCGGCTGTTGTTCTTGCCCTCGATGACAAACTGGGTCGTGATTCTTCCGGCCATCAGCTGAGACTCTTCAGGACTTTGCGGTACTGCTCGGACTTCGCCCGAGCAGCGCGGAGGAGCAGCAGCTGCGTGCGCTGGGCAGATTTCTGCTCATCGGCCAAGGCCGACATGAACAGCTCAGCCTGATCCAGGGTGAAATCGCGCACCTGTTCCAGACTGAATCCGGCACTCACGAACCGCTGGACGATTGCGCCCCAGCCAACACCTTTGCCACCTCGACCAGGGCTGCGTCGAAAAAACTGGTGTTCACCCGTACCACGAGGGTGAACAGCTGCAGGGACGAGGCCGCAGGCAGACGCCAGATCCGCCAGCGACTGAGGCTGGTGGTCAGACGGAGGGCTCGGCGCAGATCCTTGGCGTGCCGTTCGGCGAACTCTGCCAAGGCCGCAGGATCACGGCTGCCGATCAGTTTCAGCAGCGGCGTGACACTCTTGCCGAAGGCTTCCAGGTCGCCCAGGCGCACTGGGTGGATCACCACCCGGCGCCCGTCGACCAGCCCAGCCAGCGGCTCGGGGAAGATGACGGAGAGATCGGTCATTCGTCGATTACCTCATCCTCCCAGACGAAGAAGGCCGACTCGTCCGGTACGAAGAAATTGGGGTCCTGGGAAAGGTTGAAGGTGACGCCGATGGCCGCGAAGTCGTCGCGGTTGATCAGCGGCAGGCTGCCGCTCAGGGCGATTCGGGCGCGGCGCAAGGTCACCCGCCGGCCGTTCAGCTGCCCAGCCTCGTTCATCGTCTCGATGAACACTTCCCAGAACTCGCGACCCTTCATGAAGGCCTGGATCAGGTCGGTCTTGCAGCGTACGTAGGTCACCTTAACCGGCAGGCTCTTGTAGCCGTCGGTGTCCGCTGCAACGGCGGCAATGGCCTCAGCCAAGGGGCTGCCCGGCAGCACACGAAGGCCGCCCGGCGTTTTCACATAGTCAGTGTTGGCGACATAGGTCGTCACATCATCGACACTCTTCACCGAGGTGATGGAGAGCGGCAGGAACTTGAGCATGGAGGTGCGGCCAATCATGACCACCACCGACTCGTCGGCAACGGACTCGGAGGCGACGGTCTGCCGGCGTCCCGCCAGCAGGGCCACCAGGGTCTCGGGCGCCAGCTCCAGCAGCTCACCTTCGAGCGCGCCCCCGGCCGGGCGGCTGACGCCATCCAGCTCGGAGTTAGCCAGGGTGCGCGGGTCGGCCACGGTCAGCTCGTTCAGCTCGGGGGTGAATTCGACCTGGCGATAGGCGCCCAGCTCGAACGGCGGCAGCGTGGAGCCCTTGCGGCGGACATGGACGCGGCCGTAGTTCAACTGAGTAAAAGGGTTATCGGACATGCTGATCTCCTGGGCTCGGCCCGCTGTTACGCGTAGTTTTCGACGTAGGTGGTTTGGATGGTGATAACGATGCGGCGGGCCTGGGCCCCGCTATCCATGCGCGGGATCTCGGCCGTATCGCTTACGAGCTGGCCAGGCAGTGGACGGTCGAACTCGCCCCCAGCCCAGCCAAGGGCGCGGAGCACGTCCTGGTGGAACCGCTCCAGATCGGCCAGCTCAGCCGAGCGAGGAAAGACGCCCTCGATCACGTAGGCGCGGCTGCGAGTTACCCTGGTCAGCACCCGCTCTCGGGTCTCGTCCTCGCCCCAGCTCAACAGCGCCATGGGCTTGGGCTTGTCGTCCGACACCTCCTCGGTGTGGACTGCTTTGAGGTCAGTGGCGTAGCCGTTGGATGGGCAAATGAGCCCCAGCCGGGCCTGAATGGCCTGGCTCAGTTGAACGCTCTTGGACATGGCGGACCTGGACATGAAAAGGCCCGCAGCGCGGGCCGGGTTGAACGGTGCAGGGTCAGCGCTTCGCGATGGCCTTCTGCTCGGCCTGGCGCACTCGCTTCTCGAAATCCTGCTGCGCGTAGGCGTTGATCATCCGCACGCGCTTCACGGTGGTCAGGCGCTTGAAGTAGTACGCCACCGACGGCCCAAGCGCCGGCTGCGGTCGCTGGAAGCCATAGCGATAGCTCTTGCGCTGGTCGTGCTTGGGCGGCTTCTTCAGGTTGCGGGCTCGCTCGGAGCGCGTGCGCAGCGGCTCCTTCTTCTTGCTGCCTGGGTTTACGAAGCCGGCGGCGAGCTTTCGGCCACCCCCTACATCGGGCACATAGATCCGCGCCCGTGTCTTGGACAACGGATCGAACCCCCAGCCCTTGCGGCTTCTCACCTCGACACCCGAGCCGGAGGGGATGATCCGGGCATTCAGCCGGCGCGTGCCGGCCAGCTTGATCTTCAGCTTCTTGTTCAACCACGCGCGCTGTGGGAACACGGCCCGCAATTCCTTGGCGTAGATCCCGCGTCGCGCCCAGCGCACGGTGGTGTTCAACGTACCGCGCAGGATCGGGTCGACCGACTTGCCCACAGCATCCAGCCGCGCCTTGGCAAGCTTCACACCCTGCAGACCGATCTCGACTCTCATTGCGCCTCCAGCCAGAGACTGCGCACCACGCCATCGTCGCTGCCGTCGACGTAGCCGATCACGTTGTAGACGGCCTCGCCGATCACCAACTGGTCGTCGAGTTGCACTCGGCCGGTCTCGACCAGGGCAACCTCGGCCTGCAGGCGGTAGTCGGTGAGGCGGTCGTTTTCGTCCACGAAGGGCGAGATGTGCCGCAGGAAGATTCGCGCCGGCACCGGGCGGCCACCTTGCGGTCGATACTCGCCGGGCTCGCCCACCAACTCCTCGCACGACATAACCAGTTCAGCCCGATCACCCCGGAAGTCACGGGCGCTGGTGACGTGCAGTAGCCTGCCACCGTGGATCAGGTAACGGCCAGGCACCAGGCAGTCGCTGAAACGAGCGCGAACCTCAACCAAAGCCGCCACCCGCAAGCCATCAGCCGCACGTACATCGGCAGCCTCTTTGGTGCGGATACCCACCCAGCGCTGCCCAACGGTCACCGGCACCTGGTCCGGCGACAGTGCCAGTACAGTGGCGCGCTTGCTCAGTTCACCTGCTCGCATGTCAGAACCTCGGAGGCACTTCGATTTCGGCCAGCAGCGAGTCGGTGAAGCGCGACGGCAATTCGGCCAGAATGGTCCCGGTGATCAGGGTTTCCCGGTATTCGTGAGCCGTGGCGGCGCTCATCAGCAGCCAGAGCTTCACGCCCGGATAGGCGGCAGGGTCATACCCCGCCTTGTAGCGAATCCGCAGGACGCCTGCCGGGCGCCCATTGGGGAAGTGCAGGAAGCTCTCCCGCTGACCACGCTCCAGGCGCCGAGGATCTGTCAGATCTTCGGTCGTACCGTCGCCCAGCACCCGCTTGACCGACAGCACCTCGCTGGCCTGGCCGACATCGAGGGCATGGCCCGAGCCGTAGGACTCGGGCCACTCCTCTTCGTACTCGGCCTGGCGAATCGCCGCCCCGGTGCGCTGCTCGGCCTGGGCCGTAACGCCGGGGATGATCACCTGCTCGATCAGCTCGCGCTGCAGATCCTCAGGCTCGACCCGACATTGCAGGGCCACGTCGTCGAGGGTGATCACCGGATCACCCTGGTAAGCGATTCGCCGGGCCATGATCAGGGCTTCTCGTCGTCGTCATCGCCGCTTCCGGCGCCGGGATCGCCGTCGTCGTTACCACCACCATCGTCATTGGCATTGGGTTCGTCGTTATCGTCGCCATCGCCATCGTCATTGGCATTGGGTTCGTCGTTATCGTCGCCATCCTCATTACCGGCAGCCGGAGCCGGAGACTTGCCGGGAGCCTTGGGCGTCGCCTTCTTCGCGGCAGGCTTCGCGGCCTTGACCTTGTCGTGCGCCACAGCTACCTCGCCCTTGATCAGCTGGTCCGCCTTTTCGGGCAGGAATCCGGCAATCTCGCCTGGGCCATAGCCGTTCCACGGCTTGACGAACTTCACGATCTTGCGATTGCTCATTGCTTCACCTGTGCTCAGGGGTTCAGGGAATGCCCCGCCCGGAGGCGGGGCGCTCGATTACATTCCGTCGCCCCAGGTAACGGCGGTGCCCACGGCAATCGACTCGGCGTGACGCGGGCCGAAGTCGTGCTTGCTGATCACGCGGATCAGGGTCTGGTCGCGCTGGAAGGCGCTGACCATGTTGCCGCCGCCGTCCTTGTAGGCCGCCTCGGTACTGATGGCGATTTCCAGGTTCTCGTCCTCTCCGATGTAGCAATCGGAGAAGTTGACGAAGTAGATCTCCGACTCGTCGCCGCCAGCGCCGAGGTTGGTCGGGATCTGCGTGGTGAGGGCGAACGGGTAGCCCTTGAGCTGACCCGCGTCGATTTCCGGGTAGGCCTTGTTGCCATTGCCATCACGCAGCGACTGCAGCCAGCGCACAGTGCGCGGGTGCATCAGCCAGCCGCAGGACGACAGGTCAACGTTGGCCACTTCCAGGCGCAACATCAGGCCGCCCAGGAAGGTGTCGATGTCGGCCAAGGTGACGCCCGCCGGCTGCGGGATGATGTGCCCGGCCGGAGCCCAGTAGCGCAGGCCCTTGGGCAACGGCGCCACACCCGAACCGCGGATGAAGTGCAGATCCTCGGACAGCGCCATGCTGGTGGACAGGTCAGCACTGACCTGGGCGTCCACACGGGGGTTCACCCCGGCATAGGCCAGCAGATCATTGGAGATCGGCACGATGGCCGCCGCCTTCTTGGCCGCCAGCTTCAGATCACCAAACTGCATGTCGCTCAGCGGGATGTCCGTCTCGGTTCCGATGTAGGTCACCGAGGTATTGCCGATCACACGTGGCAGGGTCAGATTGCCGTTGTTCAGCGGCAGGCTGATCGCGCCCATGCGGCGCACCACCGACTTCGGCCGCAGCGATTCGATCATGCTCCCGCTGAAGTTGGTCGGCACCAGCACACCGCCGGCGCCCGGAGTGACGGTGGACAGCGCCATGTGGACGTCGGCGCCATAGCCACCGGACTTGGCCAGCTCGGCAGCCTGTTGCTGGTTGCCCTTGGCCTGGGCCAGAAGGCGCACCATCTGAGCCATAGCCAAGCCTGGCTTGGTCGGCTCATTGAAGGGACCAGAGATGTTGGCCGGCGGCGAGTTGTTGCCAGCAGCGCTCTCGGAGACTGGCACGGCCGACGCGGCAGCCATACGCTCGGCCGCCTCGGCACGGCTGATCTTGGCGCTGAGGTCAGTGATCTTCGCCTCCAGATCCGCAAACTCGGCCAGCTGCTCGGCGGACAGGGCAGCGCCGCCGGCCTCCAGCTGGGCCAGTGCCTGCAGCTGGGTGTTCAGCTTGGCGCGTTCGCTACGCATTTGAAGTACAAGGGACATAGTGCCTCCTGGGCATGAAAAAGCCCGCACTAGGCGGGCTCGGTTACTGCCGCGAACGCGGTCAGAGTTGGGATTGGATATTGGCGGCAGCGGCGCGGAGGCCGATGCGATTGTTCTGTCGGCTGGCTCTGCTCATCGCCACCGCGCGTGAGACTTCGTCTACTGCGTCCTGCGGGCTCTGCAGGCGGTCAGCCAGACCGGCGGCGATGCCCGCTTGCCCGCGATAGAGGCCAGCCTGGGTGGCGATCACCTTCTCGGGAGACAACCCGCGATACTCCGCCACCGCGCCGACGAAGAGCTGATAGCTCTCCTGCACCAGGTCCTGGAGCACCTTCAGCGACTGCTCGGTGAGCGGCTCGTGCGGGCTTAGGTCGTTCTTGTGGTCACCGGCATACACGGTGGTCACCTTGACCCCCATGTTCTCCTCCATCTTGGAGCGGTCCATATGGCTGGCGATCACGCCAATGGACCCGACGCCGCTGGTCTGGCTAACCACCAGCTCGCTGCAGGCGCTGCCGATCAGGTAGCCGCCGGAGTAAGCCATGAAGTTGACCAGGCCGCTGATGGGCTTGAGCCGGGCCAAAGCGCGGATGTCGGCCGCCAGCTCGAAGGCGCCCACTGCCGCCCCACCAGGACTGTCGATGTCCAGCACAACATGCTCGACCATCGGATCAGCCACCGCTTGCTTCAGCTGGGCCCGCAGATCCTCGTAGCTGGTCATGGTCTCGCAGGCGTTGAGGTGGCTGCCCCGGCTGACCAGAACGCCATGGACCGAGATCACCTCGACGCCGGTCTTGGCGATGGCCGCGCGGCGCTGTTCCTCGATGCGCTCCAGGCGGGCGCCGTAGTCATCGTCGTCGTGCCAGAGCTTGTCACTAACCGTCGGGCCGATGTTGATGATGTTGAGGTTCATTGCCTGGTTGGCCCAGCGCACACCCAGGTCAAGCATGTCGGGCGTCACCAGCAGCGGCTGGTTGAACAGCAGGCTGGCAGCTCGCAGGTAATGTTTCATTGCGCCAAGATCCTCTCGATTTCGCGCTGCTGCAGCTCCAGCTGCGCCCGCACGTTGGGGTTGTTCAGGTCGGGCATGCCCTTACCGGCGTCCACCATGTTCAGCGGCTGCAGGTACACGTTACCGCCCGGCACGGGTGGCATGTTCTCCAGCCGGCGGATGTCGTTGACCGACAGCCAGCCCCACTGGCGGCCAATGGCGTAGGCCTCATAGCGGCTCTTCTGGTCACCACGGAGCAGGCCGGACAGGTTGAACTCGATGAAGTACTCGCGGCGGTCCTGCGGCAGCAGGAAGTCGCGCATCATCGACTGCTCATGGCGCTTGACCCACGGCAGCAGGCCGAACACCACGAACTGGATCAGCAGCTGCTCGATGGTGTTGTAGTTGGCCTTTTCCAGGTCGTTGAGCATCGGCAGCGGGATCTTGTAGATCCGCGCAATGTCGTTGCCCGTCAGCTTGAGTAGGTTGACGATCTCGGCGTCGACGTGGTTCATCGACACCGGCTTGAAGGCCATGCCCTCCTGCAGGAAGGCCACCTTCTTGGCATTGTCCATGCCGCCGAACTTCGCCCCCCATTGATCAAGGATGCGATCAATCGTCCCCTGGTCCTTGATCGCCGGAGCCTCGCGGGGGCGCTCAATCACGCCCGACACGGCCACGCCGTTTGCAAACGACTTGCCGGTGTACTGGCGGATCGCCTGGGCCATGCCGACCGATTCGGCGTGCAGCTCGATGGGCGACATCCCCACGTAATGGTTGGTGCTGGCCCAGCGCACATGGTGAACCATGCGCATAGGCAGCGGTTCGCCCCCATTCACGCGGTAGTACGGCAGCATGTCGGCGCCCTTTAGCACCTGCACCTTGTCGTTCTGCAGGGGCCAGATCGCCGCGACGTTACCGTCACCTCGGCGGTCGATGAAGCTGTAGCTGTTGCCGCGCAGGCCGGCCGCCAGCTGCTCGCACTCGCGCAACTCGAAAGGCGTCTGGAATCCGTTCGGCTGGTAGCGCAGCACGTCGTACAGCGGGTGATTGACCGCCGCCTCCCGCTGCCCCTGGTCCTGCCGCCGGTATAGCTCCAGCGGCAGCTGGGCCACGCTCTCGGCTAGCAGCGTCACGCAGTTCTGCAGCATCGGCACACCGAGCGCCGTCTCGGGCGTCACCCGGACGCCGGTACTGTTCCGGCCGGAGCCGATCAGTCCACGCCAGAAGCCGGAGGTGGCATCGACCAGGTTGCCCTGGCCCGAACTGAGCACACTGGAAAAGAACATGCTCAGCCTCCTTTGGCATTCATGGTGGCCGCGGCGGCCCGGTCGGCGAGGCGAGCCCAGGCCAGCAGCCCAGCGCCAGCCACGATCAATGCGGCCGGCACATTGACCATGGCCACGCCAGCCACCAGCAGGCCGAAGCCCAACAGACCAGCCAGCCAGGACAGGATGACCAATTTCATATGCCTACCCCTTCGTCATAAACAGATTTGCCGGAACCAGGCGCGGCAGTGCCGCTGATCCCGGTGGCCATAATGGAGGCCACGATGCCGTCGATGCGGCCGATGGCCTTGGCCTTGTCGACCTTGCGGTTGCCCGCCGGGTCGGACACGGTGACCGCGTTGCCGGCGTTCCAGGTCAGGACCGGGTTGCCGTCGTGCCGGAGCGTCTCCACCTCCACCTCATCGGGCGGCAGCAGCTCGAAGTCATCGGGGTCTAGGGCGATCACGTCCCCCTCCCCCGCACCCTTGGGCGGTAGGCCCAGCAAGCGGCGCTCGAACTCGTCGACGGCCGGCCCCATGTCCTTGAAGCCCTGGCCGAACGACACCAGCTCGGGCAACACAATGTCGTTATCGATCATCAGCGCCTTCAGGTCCTCAATGCGCCAACGGTCATAAGCAATCGTCAGGACATCGAAGTAGGCGCAGATCGTTTGCAGCCGACGCAGCACATGCAGCTTGCTGATCGCTCGGCCCGGCGTAGTCTCCAGGTGCTTGTCCTTGATCCAGACGCTGTACGGCACCTTGTCGCGTTTCTCCCGCTCCTCCAGCTGGTGGTCCGGTATCCAGAAGTACGGCAGCAGGCGCCAGTGCGGGTCAGCCTCAGCCGGGTAGAACAGCAGCACGAACGCCGTCAGGTCAGTGGTACTGGACAGGTCCAGCGCCGCAACGCAGGGCCGATTGCGCAGCACCCGCATGGGCACCCGCTCCTCGGCCTGGCTCCACACGTCCCAGCTGATCCAGGGCGAATCCGCCTGGGTCCACTGGCAGAAGTTCAGCCGGCGGACCACCGCCTCCTTGGCAGGCAGCCCCTTCGCCTCCTCCACCTGCTCGCGCAGGTACACACGGCCAGGGATTCCATCCGCCTGCCCCTCCGGGATGTAGTCCAGGGAAGGGTTCACCTTCGGCCAGCAGGTCTCGTCCTTGAACGGGTCGTCGCCCTCATCCAGCGAGCAGATGAAGGCAAACAACGTATCGCTCTGCTCAATGCCGGCGCACACGCGCTTACCCTGCTCGTGGTACTGGCCGGCGACGCTGTTCTTGTCCGAGCCGGAGTTGGTGATCATCACGACCATGGCGCGGCGACGGTTCTTGGTCCCGGCGCGCATCATGTTCACCATCGCCGCCGTCCGGTGCTCATGCACCTCGTCCAGCAGGCTGATGTGAGGGCGAGGCCCTGACTGACTGTTCTCATCCGAACCGATGGAGCGGAAGAAGCTGTTGGTGTTCGAATAGAAGAGGTTCCAGACCTTCTCATGCTGGCCGGACTGCACCAAGCGGGAGGCCAACTTGGGCGACATGTTGACCATGCTCACCGCGTCGCGGAACAGGATCTGCGCCTGGTCCTTCTTGGTCGCCGCCGCGTAGATTTCCGCGCGCTGCTCACCATCCGACACCAGCCCATACAGGCCAATGCCAGCCGCCAAAGGCGACTTGCCCGAGCCCTTCCCCGTCTCGACGTAGGCGATGCGGAAGCGGCGGTGGCCGGTGTCCTTGTACCAGCCGAATAGGCTACCGACGACGAAGGCCTGCCAGGGCGCGAGCAAGAAGGGCAAGCCTTCGTAGTCGCCTCCGTTGAGGCACAACACATCCTCGAAGAATCCGATGGCCCGGTCGGCGGCCTCCTGATTCCACACCAGGCCGCGCAGCGGCCCCTCGTCCAGGTCGCTCAGGTGGCGCCGCGCAGCATTGCGCACGTCCGGCCCTGCGACGATCTCTCCAGCCAGCACCGCGTGCGCGAAGCCGGCAACGCGGCACTCAGCTGAAGTACTTGTCTGCTGCGTCTCTTGCTTCATGGGGGAAAAGCTCGCCTTGAGGCGCCAGCGCCTTCATGGCTCGGCGGGCCACCGGGGAGAATCCGAACAGCGCGCCGGCCTTGTTCGCGCGCTGCTCGGCATCGTTGGCCAGCTGCCGCCAAACGCTGAGCTGCTTGGCGCCGCTCTGGAAGGTCTGCACGTCACCGCCGCTGTCCATTGCCGCGTTCAGCTCAGCGATCTTGCGGCGGAAGCGCAGCCAGTCGGCCACAGCCTCGCAGTACGTGGCCAACGCCATCATGTCGAGGCTGCTGATCCAGCCGAGGGCCAGCAGCGCTTCGACTACGCGGTCCCACTCCATGGCCGCCTCGGGCGTCAGGAAGTCGGGTTTTGGCGGAGCCTGTACCGGGATAGCCGGAGCCTGCGACTCCGCTTGGAGCGCAGTCATACCCTTCTTGCTGGGGTCGCCGCGCAGCATGTGAACCGTTGCCGGCAGAGCCGGCCGGCCAGAATTGTGGTTTCCAGCCATAAAACCTCCTTGGTCAGAGGGGCCAGTTGATACCCCCACCCCTCCCATTTTTCCCGGCGTTGCAAACCGAGATCCCCCCGTCGTTCGACACTCGGGAGACTGGAGGTTTTTCACCCCCCCTCCCCGGCCGAAGTCGGGCGGTTCCAGTGGTGGCGCGGGTCGAGCGGCCGTCCGTCGTCGGAGCAGCCGACCCGGCCCGACTTCTCCATCCGCTGCTTGGTCGAGTCGTGGCAGGGCTTGCACAGCGACTGCCAGTTGGCCCGATCCCAGAACAGCTTCCACGCCCTGGCGATCTGTTCCTGGTCACCGCTCAGCTTGGCGTCGCCCAGCTTGTGCGCCTTGATGTGGTCGACCAGAGTGGCCGCGACCGACAGGCCGCGAGCCAGGCAGAACACACAGAGCGGGTGGCGGCGCAGGTGATCGGCGCGGGCCAGCTTCCAGCGGTAGCCGTAACCCTTTGCCGCCGAACTAAGAGGCTTAACGCTCATCGGCTCCACCTGGTGGCGGGACATCGCACACGTCCATCCGCTTGGCCACCCACCGCTCGTACAGGGTGGAGGACACATCGGCGCCCATGGTGGCGACGACGCAGCCGACACACACCGCGACAACGATGTGCGCTTCGAGCAGCAGCCAGACCAGGCCGAAAGTGGCGAGGCCGAAGAACGCCGAAGCCCCAGCCCGCAGCACGATGCGCTTCAGCAGATCCCAGCCGGTGAGGCCGGCCTTGTCGGCCCGCCACATCTCACCGCTGAGTCCGGCCAGCACCAGGGCCAGTACCACTGTCCACAGCGGCACCTCAGCCACAACCTGGCTCTGTTCGCTCATCGCATCACCTCGAAGAAAAAGCCCGCTGCCTTGCGGGCGAAGGGTCGGCTATCAGTCGACCAGCGTGATAGGTGCCGCCTCGCGGCGGCGGGTGCTGCTGACCAGGGCGGGGACCCCGCAGCACCAGGGAGAACGGGCAACAAAAAACCCGGCGCGGTGGCCGGGTTTCGTTGTGTTCGTTGCTGTCGCACCTCTTGCGAAGCTAGCGGTATTTAACCCCCTGATTCCGGTGGCAGCAATGGGGCAGGACTGCCATAGGCGCAATGCACCGGCAATGTGCCCGCAATGTACCCCGAATGTGCCCGCAATAAGTTCCACTCTGGCTACTGGCGCCTCTGGCGCCGTCCCACCGCGCCCCACCTCGCATGCGAGGTGGGACGCCGCAAACCCCTGATATCCCTACCTTTGTCCCACTCCCCACTAAAGTATTAAATGTATTCACGCGAGCAAGCGCGCGCGAACACACGCTACGCGCCACACGCCCCCATGCCCACGTCACGTACATACGCACGGCGCGAGCGGAGGTGGGGCGTGGGACAAGCCCAAGCGCGGCGCGGACTCTGGCCGTCCCACCTGATAACAGAGGTGGGGAACGTGGGACGGAAACGAAAAGGCGCGCTCATGCGGCGCGCCTCTTCATCAGTTGGGCCTCAATGGATTCATGGGCCTGGTGCAATCGCTCGTAGTACCGCGTTCGGCCACAGCCGCACGCCTCCCACTTCTGGGCCTCGCGACTGTCGTAGTTGGTGTAATGCTCGACCACGACCTGCTTTTCCTTGAATGGCAGATGCTTGTTGACGATCAGCTCGATCTCGGCCGCCTCGTCCAGCAGCACCCTGGAGCCCCGCGTACTGCGGATCAGCTCCCCTTTGGTGGCCATCAGGGTAGCAATGACATTGCCGCCTCCGCTACCCCAGATCACCGGCTCAGGACCATGCAGCTCTGCAGCCCAGAGCTTCAGCGCCTCGTCGATGTAGTCGATCATAGGGCCGGCTCCCGCACCGGCAGGGGCTGTTGCTGCGCCCCGCCGCCCCACGACTCCGGCCGATGGTAGGAGTACAGACGCAGCCCATGCTTGCTGGGGCGCGTATCGCGTCGACGCTTCCATCCAATACGGTGCATCACCTGGCCCAGCCGCGTCTGCTCAGGCTTGCCCCAGTGTCCCGCATCGAGGTTGAGTGCCTTCGACAGCAACACATCGCCCGTCACCTGCTTGTCCAAGTTGGTCTCCAGGTAGCGGACGATCACCGGCTCCCATGCGTCCGTCGCGAACCGGCAATCCTGCTCGGCTTCAAACATCGCCGCTTCATCAGGCTGCGCCCACCAAGGCTCTCCCTGGTTGTACAGATGCACCGCCTCCGCCCACAGCTGATCGCGAGCGGCCGTCAGGCCCGCCACATCCACTGCCTCGCAGAAGACAGGCCAGTAGCGGCGGTTACCGGTAGCATCCTTCAGGTACTCGTCCTGGTTGGTCGTGCCCGCGAAAACACACTGGCGTGGCACGTCCACAGTACGACGGGCATAGCTGGCCCGGAAGGTATCCACCGAGGCCGAGAAGAACTGCTTGGCCTTGGTGCTCTCTGCCTTGTTGAAGGCATCCAGCTCCCCCAGTTCGATGATCCACTTCCCCCGGATCTGTTGGAAAGCCTCCTTGTCACCGAGCTGGAAAGGCGAGTCCATGAACCACTCGCCGCCCAAGATCTTCAGGGCGGTGGATTTCCCCTTGCCCTGCAGGCCCTCGAAGATCAGCACACAGTCCGCCTTAACGCCGGGCTGCATCACCCGAGCCACAGCAGCGACCATCCAGCGCAGGCCGGCGATGCCGGGATAGCGCTCATCATCGGCGAGCGCCCTCGCGCCCAAGTACTGCACGGTCCAACTGGAGAGGCGGTGCTTGCCGTCCCATTTCAGCCCGTTCAGATAATCCCGCACCGGGTGGAACTGATTGTTTCGCGCCACTACCGAAACACCCTCCAGCACCGTAAGGGACTTGGTGCGCATGTTGTACTGCTCCGCCAGCCAGATCGCCGTCTGGATATCGTCCAGGTCCGACCACTCGCCACGACGGCTGCCATAGGGCGTGGTGCGCCGGATCACCGTCTTCGAGCTGAAGGTGTCCTCCGCGATCACGCCCTGCCAGCGCTTGTCGTTTCCCAGGATCAGCGCCACGTTGACGGCATGGGAGATCAGCCCCTCCTTCGAGCGGTGCAGCTGGTTCAGCCAGGTCTCGTCGGTCGCCGGCTGAACCACCGCCAACACCTGGCGGCGCACAGCCTCCAGACCCTCGGAGCAGTGCAGGTCGTTGAAGTCCGTCCACTTCGCCTCCCGGTCAATGTCGAAAACCGGCACCGCCACCTGCCCACCAACCACTTCGGCGGCG
The DNA here is from genome assembly GCF_036328175.1 of Pseudomonas sp. JS3066. NCBI lineage: Bacteria > Pseudomonadati > Pseudomonadota > Gammaproteobacteria > Pseudomonadales > Pseudomonadaceae > Pseudomonas > Pseudomonas sp. JS3066. The sequence continues at coordinate 231,712 of NZ_CP143312.1, read as the reverse complement.
TTCTGCGCCTTCTCCACTCCAGGGTTCCAGGCCGAGCCATCCGGCCGCGTGGTCTTCCAGTCATCATCCGCGCACAGCACGAACTGCCGACCAGGGAATTCCGCACGCAGCGCTTCGGCCACCGGGAACAGGTTGCCCGCATCGAAGGCAATCGCCACAGTCAACGAGGTCGCCATGTGCAGGCTGGCGCCGGTCGCGTACCCCTCACAGATCAGCAACGGCTCGCCCGGATCGGGGCGCGGGCCGATCAGGTGAAAGGCCCCCTCCTTCGCCATACCCTTGGGCCAATAGGTCTTGTTGCGACCGCCGGCCAGCTTGGCACCGCCGATGATCTGCAACCCCATGATGTGGCCCTTCACGTTGCGCATCGGCACCAACATGGCGCCCGAATTCGGCGAATAGCGCACCCCGAAGCCACCGACCTGCTTGGCTACCAGGTAGTCACTGCGCCCCTTCTCCGGCATCGCGTTGAACATGCCGGCAGCGCGGCGGGCCGCCAGCTTGGCACGCTTGGCCTCGGCCTCGGCGGCGGACTGGCGCGCCCGCTCGGCCTTGGCCTTCATGACGGCACGGTCCTCCTCCGAGATCCTGCGCCCCTTCTGTTTGATCTTCTGCCAGTCGCCCTTGCCACCCTGGCGCCAGTCGCCATAGGCGCCGCAGTAGAACAGCCGGCCATCGGTGCCGCGATGCTCATAGATCACGTACCAGCCGGTCTCGTCGTCGCTCTTGTCGCCATGCGCCTTGCAGCGTGTGCGCTTGTCGATCAGCAGCGGCAGCTTGGGCTCCAGCCCATAGTCCTGCAGCTGCTCCAGCACGTTGTCGAGGAGATCATCAGCCATAGATCACCGCCCTTTTCCGGTCATGCCGGCCCTGACACTCGATGCAGCGAGTGCAGCCCCGCCCGGCCATGGCCAGACGGCGCCCCTCGGGGATCACCTCCCCGCAGTCCTCGCAATCCTCTGCGACTGCCCCGCCTTGGGCAGGCTGGCGCGCCGCGATCTGCTGCTCCAGCTGCAGCAGCATGGCGTCGTTGGCCATATCCACGTCATCAGCCATGGGCGCAATCCTCCGCATGCTTCTTGCGCACAGCGGCGCCGAGCTTGAACACGGCCTGCACCAGCCGCTCGGTCAGTGCCTCGAACTCGGCCAGCTCGTCGTCGTTGAGGTCGTCATCATCCAGGCTCTTGCTGAGATGCTGGGTCAGGTCACCTTCGCGGCTCAGCATCTCGCTGATGCCGGCCAGCAACGCCTTGGGGGTGTCCGTCTCGCGCAGGTCCGAAACGTCGATACCCACCCAGCCAATGGGGCGCAGGATCGATTCGACGATGCGCGGATCTCGCGTGGCGTCGAGGATCAGCTCCAGGTCGCGAATGTTCGGCGTGTGAGTGGTGTTGGTGAGGCTCAGCTTGTGATTGAAGGTGGAGGGGCTGATATCCCCATCAATGGCCGCGATGGCGGTGGCGCCACCGGGATAGTCACGGGCCGCGTGATGCAGGGCCTGCGGAAGGGTCAAAATGGTACGTCTGGCACGCTCGGCATATCCAAACCGGGCTCGGCTCATGGCAGTTGCTCCCTAAGTCTGCCAGTGACCGCGCCGCGCCTGATTGCTACAGTTGCGGCATGGTCACTTACAGGTGGTCATGTGCGGATGGCGGCTCTGTGGTGGAAAGGCCATCCGCTCCCCAGTAGGCGAGGCGCTCGCTCCGCGAACGCCCCGCCGAAAAAGCCAGCTGCTCTGTGGTGGAGAGGCTGGCAACCCAGGGCCTCCGTGCCCTGGTTCGGGAAGCGGGGTAGATCGGCTGGCTGTACTTGGTGTGCTCCATGCCGATCTGCCCCGCACCCCACCCCGGTGGTGACGGGGTGAATGCTTAAGCTGCAGCCGGGTGCTCAGGAGCCGGAAAGATGTCAGGGAGGTCCGGGCGCAGCTCATGCGCAGCAACCCTCCCCTTACAGGCACGCACGACCGCATGGACACGTTCAACGGGAATGCCTCGTCTTTTCCATTGCGAGACGGCCATTGGGCTGACTCCCAGCTCAGCGGCCAATGCTCTCCCGCCGCCGGCTGCTTTGATCGCCCGAGATAGAGCTGAGTCGTTCATAAACACACCGTTCATTTTGGTCACGGAAGTACACGTTACGTTTATTTAAACGGATTGTCTAGCCCGGTAAACTTCGTGTTTATGAATACTTCAGGACAAAGGCTGCGCGGCCTACTAGACGAGCAAGGGATCGCCTACAGCGATTTCGCGGCATCTATAGGCGTCGAACCGCAGCACGTAAACAACTGGTTCAATCGCGGCATTCCCAAGGGCCGGGTTTTTGCAATCGCAGACACCCTTGGCGTGAATGCCCGTTGGCTCGCGGATGGATTAGGTACCCAAACCACATCTGCCACCTCCAGCCCAGGCTCACAGCCCGTGAGCGAGCTGCTGGAACCCATGGAGCCATGGGACGAAACAACCCCTCTGGATGACGATGAAGTAGAGGTGCCGTTGTACAAGGAAGTCGAGATTGCTGCCGGTGCAGGCAGGACTGCGGTTCGGGAAATCCACGGCCGCAAGCTTCGATTCTCTTACGCCACGCTTCGAGCAGCTGGCGTCTCTCCATCTAATGCCTTCTGCGCCACGGTAGGCGGGAATAGCATGGAGCCGCTCATCACAGACGGCGCGACGATAGGTGTCGATCGGAGCGGCACGCGAGTGGTCGACGGCGAGATATACGCTCTCGAACACGACGGAATGCTAAGGGTTAAATTCCTCTACCGCACACCTGGCGGCGGTATCAGGCTCAGGAGTTTCAACGCCCTGGAGCATCCTGACGAGGAGTACAGCCCTGAACAGATGGAACAGCTGCAGATCAAGATCCTGGGATGGGTATTCTGGTGGTCAACCCTTCGCACTCGAAAGTCCCCATCACTCATTCGATAAACAAAAATAAACAAAGCGTATTGACCTAACGATAAACGCACCGTTTAATTGCCTCGTCTCTCCACCACAGAGCCGAGGTAAACCATGCAATGCGCCACCATCCACGCTCTGCCGTCCTGCGGCACCGAGCGCATCTTTGAACTGCGCCGCGCCGCTCAAGTAGCCGGCGCCCGCTTCTTCCGCATCAAGCCCAAGGCCAGCACCAAGCCGGTCACCTCCCACAACCCCTGGGGAGGTGACGCGGCATGAGCACCTTCCTCCGTCTCGATACCGCAGCCTTCATCCGACTGAAGGCGCAGATCAACCTGAACGGCGCCTTCAACCACACCCTTCGCAACGAGCTGCGGGCCACAGCACAGGTCTCCGTGGAGATCGAGCAGTGCGAGCGCGCCGTACACGCCACCGTGCGCGGCGGCCCCTACGTCAACAGCGTCACGCTCGACAAAGGCAATCGTACCAACGCCATCCGGCTCGCCCGATTCATCGAAGCCAGCGCCAACGGTGGCAGCTTCGGAGCGGTAGGGCTGGAAGTCGGCGAGGACGATTTGGCCGACGACATGGAGCTGACCCTGCGCCACGCCCTGCGCCTCGGTCGCGGCACGCACTACCTGCCGACCGAAGATCTCGACACCTGCATCCTCATGCAACGGACCTGGAACGGCAGCCAAGTGGCCGTGCTGGAAGCCGACGATGTTCAGGTGCAGATCGCCCTTCCACGCGACCGCCGCGCCGCCTTCGAAGTGCTGAAGGCCGACGTAGGCCGCTTCCTCGCCGGCCATCGCGCCGCACTTGCCGCGTGAGGTCTATGCCATGTCGAACTCCCTCAAGTACACCGCCGAACGCTTCGGCCTGGGCCATCGCAAGCTGATGCAGCTGATGCGAGAGAAGGGCTTGCTGAACGAGCACAACCACCCGGCACACCCCGACCGCGACAAGGAATTCCTCGTCACGCGGGAAGGTAAGTGGTTCGACCCGAAACACGGCCATCAGTACCCGCGCACCACTCGCGTAACCGATGCCGGAATCCCCTGGCTAGCCCAGCAACTCGGCATTGAACGACCGATGCCGGCACTCAAGCCGGACCCGCGCGATGCCGCGTGATTCCGGCCCCTGGCCGCGCCACTACACGGCTCACATCGTGAGCCTGCCCACCCTGGCCGAACGCCGTGCGGCGTTCGACAAGGTGCCACCGGAGTGGCGCGAGCTGGTGAAGAAGCAAGTGGAGATCGCCTGGAACCATCCAAGTAGGAAAGAACCCCATGGACAGCAAACTGATTGATGAAACCCTGCTCCAGGTGCTGCAGCTACCCGAGGCCAAGAGAACCCCGGAGCGCATCCTGAGCCACCTGGCCCTCGCAGCCACGGCCGCAGACGCCAAGCTGCCTGGCGCCTCACCGCTCCAGCTGGAGCACATGAAGCTCGCCGCAGCCGTCGGCCATCTGGCCGGCGAGCTGGGTGACGGCTTCACCCACCGCACGGCCTTGCGCCTCGGCCCCGACCTGGAAGGGATGGAGCTGTACGCAAGCATCGAAGCACGCACCCTCGGCGACGAGGGCCCCCGCTGGGTGGCCTTCGGCGGCTCAGCCGAGCGTGTACTGGCATCCCTCCGCCGCGACATGGAGCAGCACGGCAAGGCCCTCGAACAGCGGCCCCCTCGTCGCCTGCGTAGCTCCAACCCGCTCCGCATGCTGCCGAGGGAGCGCCGCGCATGAGCCAACAGCAAGAAGCCCAGCAACGCCTCCACCTGCCCAGCCAACCGCGCCAAACCACGGTGGAGCTGCTGTTCCGCATGTTCGGAACCGTGCTGATCCCCGCCGAGGACGTGCGCACCAAGCTGTTTCGCAACCTCAACCAGGACCGCTTCGGGCGTGTCCTCGGCCGGCATGGCATTCCCATGCCAGTGACCCAGCTCCACGACAGCAACAAGGCCCCGGCCTACGTCGAGATCCACCGCCTCGCAGCATACATCGAGCACCGCGCAACGCTCGCAGACGAGCACCTGACGCGCCTGCTCAACACCTCGGAAGCACCGGAAACGGAAGCCCAGGAAGACTGATCCACCCACCGCTGCCACCACCAGCGGAACACCACACCAAGGAGCACACCATGGAACTGACCAACCAACAGCTGATTTATGTCCTGTTCGCCGCCCTGGTCATCGCGCTCGCGCTGGCCGGTATCGCCTACTGCGTCGGCCTGAAGACAGGCCAAGGCGCCGGCTTCGAGCAAGGCCGCACCACCGCTACCGACTACTGGAAGCCCTTCTGCCGAAACCTTCGCAAGGACCTGATCAACGTCGAGGCCCAGCTGGACTGCCGCAGCAGGGAGATCCGTGCCCTGCGGCTCAACATCGAGCAGGAGACCTCCGACCATCAGGCCGTCGAGCGCGCTCTGCGCGAGGAGCTGAACGCAGCCCGCGCCTATGCCCTGACCTGGGACGACCAGCAGACTCTGATCAAGGCCGTCCGCCAGCTCGGACTCGCCGCCCAGCAGTTCGCCCGCTCCGGCAGCACCAAGACCAACCACGCCGCCCTCCACCGTGACGCTCTGTCGGCTCTCGCCGCTAAGGTGCAGGCCGCCATCGACGGTGGCGCCGTCCACCCGGACACCGAGCTGATCGAGTGGCTGGACCGCGAGGCCACCTTCTGGGCCGACCACGAGACCGGCGAGATCCGCTTCCTCTTCGCCGCCTCCCCGAACGGGCACGAGCACCTCCGCGATGTGCTGCAGATGGCCAAGCAACAGGCCGAAGAGATCGAACAGAACCACGCCACCCTCCTGCAGGAGGCCGCAGCATGACCTGGATACTCACCCGCAGCGGCAAGCGCTTCGACCTGCAGTCGCCCTCGGCCAAGATGGTCGACGCCGCCGACATCGCCTACAGCCTCGGCCAGCTCTGCCGCTTCAACGGCCATACCGGTGCCTTCTACAGCGTGGCCCAGCACTCCATCATCGTCGCGGACCTGGTGCCGGCTGAACACCAGCTGCAGGCCCTCCTCCACGACGCCGCCGAGGCCTACGTGGGCGACATGGCCAGCCCGCTCAAGAAGATGCTGCCGGAGTACCGACAGATCGAGCTGAGGGTGTGGCACGCCATCTGCGCCCACTTCCACATCGAGCCCGAGCTGGCCCCCTGCGTCCAAGACGCGGACCTGATCGCCCTGGCCACCGAGCGCCGCGACCTCATGCCGGCGCACCCCGACGCCTGGGAATGCCTCGCCGGCACCCAGCCCATGGCCGCCCGGATCACGCCCTGGAGCCCAACCGAGGCAACCACCCACTTCCACTACCGGCTGCTGGATCTGCTGGCCACCACCCACCGCGCGAGGGCTGCAGCATGATGTCAAGCATCTATCTGCCCCAGTTGAGGGACTCAATTGCCGACTTTTTGGCTGATCTGATCAATATGGTGGAGAGCGTCATCAACAACGGAGACGCTCATGACAAACAAGAAGTGGCAGTGGATTCAACGGGTATTGGCTTGGCTGTTCGTGCTGACTTTGCTGCTGCACTCCCAGCCAGTGCTTTAGCTCTCGCCACCCACCACACCCAAGCCCCGGCCGCGCGAAAGCGCGGCGGCGGCCTCGCTCCAATGCCCCAGTACTGCGCCGTGGCCACCGGCCGCCAGCAGATGCCCGGGGGTGGCGAGATAAACAGCCTCTGCCGCGCAGCGGCAGGCATCATCCCTACGCTATCCAGCGCCCGCGCAGAGGTCGGACACCCCACGACAGGCGTGCGCAGGGGCGCAGAAATGGGGGCAACGCTCCGCTTCCCTTTTCGCCCGCACGCGCAGCTTATTAAGGGGTACAAAGCCTCAAGGCAGTACAAGTTCTGGAAGGTGGCCGGTCGCGGCGCTTTCGATTCTTCGCACTGCATCGACGGCGCGTTGGCACGCTTCGGCGGCCTCGTGATAATCCTGCTCTTCAAAGGACTCCGGGGCGTGCTCAGCCAACTCCACTGCACGTCGGACGTCATTGGCTGCATGTCTCAACTCAACCCAGCCAAGAGCCGCTTCAGATTGGGGTATTCGGTCGAAAGATACTTGCCGCAGCAAGTAGTCGCTGTTGTCCAATGCCTTGGAAACGATGTCCAGTCCAGCAAACTCACCGTACTTATTCTCGAGCACGTCGAGCGAAGCCATGGTGAGGTTTCCAGTGTGCTTTGCGATAGCAACGACCTTTTTGAGCATTTCGGCCTCTTGTTCGCGCACCAGCCTTATCTGCTGAGCGCTATGCCGGGAGGCCACCAACATTGCCACCAAGACCGCGCCAACCGATCCGACTGCCTGAACCCAAGCCGGCGCATTAGCGCTGTTCCACGGCAAGCTCAAAACCCACCAAATAATCCCCCCCGCCAAAGGAGACAGGAACAGGCCTGCCAGCAGGGTACGGGGGCGCAGAGTGATGGTGACGTCATTGGGAAGCACAGCATTCTCCTTGCCGTTAATCACGGCGGGAGCTTGCCCTTTCCTTTTTCCAGGGTCCAGAGGGGGAATGGCAAATGACCGCTACCGCCGAAGAACTGGTTGAGCACCCAGTCGACAAAGTACTAGAGGCCAAGTTGGCCCAGTTGGTCGGCACGACGCGAAAAGCCCTGGAGCGCAAACGCGAACGCAAGATCATCCCCGAAGGCGTCTGGCAGAAGCTGGACGGCCGCATCATCTACAGCATCAGCAGGTACAACGCATGGCTAGAAGGCCTCTGGATCTCCCCTCCGGCGTCGAATTCATTGGAGAGCGAATCCGTATCCGCTTCAGCTGGCGGAAGGTCCGCCGCTGCGAAACCCTCCCCTACCCCCAGACGCCCAAGGGGATCGCAGCGGCAGCTGGTCTACGTGATCAAGTAGTCCAGCTGGAGCGCATGGGGATGCTCACGGACGAGAAGTACCTGGAGCTGTTCCCCACCACCAGCTACGTGCTGCACCAGCTGGTGCCCACCTTCGGCGAGTTCTCCCAGCTGTGGCTGAATAGCCGCGAGCTGGTGAAGAACACCCGCAACAATTACCGGCGAGCGCTGAACAGCTACTGGATGCCCAAGCTGGCCACCGTGCCGATGCCCGACATCAGCTCGCTGATGCTGCGCAAGATCGTTCAGGACATAGAGTGGCCGTCGACGACAGACCGGCGATTCGCGGTGAACACCCTCAGCGGGATCTTCAAGGCGGCGCTGGCCGATGGGGTGGTCGGGCACAACCCGGCTGCCGCCATCCCCAAGGTGAAGGTGCAGAAGAAGGAGATAGATCCGTACACCCAGGCCGAGGCCGACCGGGTGATTGACCACCTGTACGCCACGCTTCAGGGAAAACTGCGAATCTACGCGGCCTACTTCGAGCTGGCCTTCTGGACGGGCATGCGCCCATGCGAAATGCTGGCCTTGCGCTGGGAGTCGGTGGATCTGGAGAGGAGGCGGCTGCGGGTGAGCCGCGTGATGGTCGACGGCGAGATCCACGAGCGGGTGAAGACCAAGTACGCGCGGGATGTGTTGCTGAACGACCGGGCGATGAACGCCCTGGAGGAGGCGCGGCGACTGAAGGTGGAGGGCGGATCGCCCTTCGTCTTCCCGCCGGCAGATGGAAGGAGCGCGTTCATCCGCTCGGAGAACACGCCAAAGGAACACCTGAATAGTGCTCTAGAGGCTATGAGCATTCGGCGGCGACGCCAGTACGCCGCGCGCCACACGTACGCGACAATTTGCTTGATGGCGGGGATGACTCCGGCCTTCGTCGCAAGGCAACTCGGCCATAGCGTACAGGTCCTTCTGGACACTTACGCCCGCTGGATTGACTCCGAATCAGACTTCCTCGAGCTGGACAAGCTAAGCCAATTCAAGGACCCACCCCAGGAAACGCCTTCAAACGGCGTCACAATCTGACGCGCCTTCTGATGACGGACGACATCGAGGCAAGCCACCAGCATGGCTAATGGCTTGCCTTTCGACCAGCAGGCGTGGCTCCTGTGCCGGCCAGCAGGTCCGCATCTTCACTAGCTGGAGGCAAGCATCTTCGCTTCTCGCAAATCTATGCGAGCCTTATGGCCATGTTTCTGCAGCATGTGAAGCAAGTTCCCTCCATTCAACAATACCAGCGGCTTGCCAGTGGCGAACGCATAAGAATCAGGGCCGAAGTCCGAGGTCGTCACCAAGATCCCTTTGTTCGCCCCCTCGTTCATAACGGTACCGTAGAGATCGCGGACCGCGCCGACTCCAACTGTGTTGGTATAGCGTTTGGCCTGTATCACGATCTTGCCGCCTTTAATCGGATCAGGGTCGAAAGCGATAGCATCAACGCCACCGTCTCGACTGGCCTGCGTGACCTTTACCTCGCCACCACCAGTGGAGAACTCCTTCTCGAAGAGCTCGCGAATAAGATGCTCGAAGTCCTCCCAGCCAATCGCTGCCAGGTTCACACCCTCGTCGAGGTTACTTGCCACCTCATAGCTAGATACGAAACGCCTATCTTCGCGGCTCAGTTGCATGATTGGAGCTACAGCAGCAAGGCCATGCAACTTTGAGCTACCTACGCCCTTGAGAGATTTGAAGCAGGCCTTCGGGTCCACCTGCTCAAGATTGACTTCAATGAACTCGTCACGATTAGCCCGAAGCGAAAGGACGCAGGAAGTAACCTCTTTCCCTGTCGCACGATCAATGGCGGTGACAATGCCGTTGAAAACCACAGAGCTTAGGGTTTCTATGTAGTCTGCCTCGAACAGTTCATGAACGGTACGCAAGGTGACCTGGTAAAGCGCATCGTCATAGAGCTTCGCCGCCTGTAGATCTGATATGTACTGCTCCTCGAACTCTCCTCGACTGTGAATGTACTTGACGCTCTTCAGGCGAGGCAGGTCGTCGGGAGCAGGCAGCTTGTAATCCACAATCAACGTCTTAGCCGACGCGTCGTAGTCCAGATCGAACTCCTGAGGGAAGTAGGCTGGATAGTTCGATGATGACAGCACCAGATCACAATACTCGAGGATGGCCTCAGGATCTCCTGCCTCGTAGGAGGCCCTCTTGGCATCTACTTCTGCGTGTTCTTCCTGCTTAGCGGCGTGGTAGTTGTTGCGACGTACAGCCCATTCCGAGACCAACTGATCGTGGATACGTTTATTCTCGGCAACTGCTTGTTCATGGACTTGAATTGCAGCAGCAAAAGCATGGCGCGCAATTGTCACCTGCTGGGCCCAGTTTTTATGGTCTTCAGCAAGAACGTATGCTGCTGCTTCCTTCAACCGAGCCTTACGAGAAGGGATCAGCCACTCAAGAATGCCTAGCTTTGGGTTGTACTTTTGATCTAGATGACTTGGCTCTGGGGGCAGCGTTGCCATTTTTGGCTCAGGAGGTTGCTTGCCCAGAATCGGTTTTGCTTCAGGAAAAGGAGTTCTGTCTTTCAGGCTATCCCAATCCAGAGTGTCGTCGACATCAATCGTCGCGCGGAGGATTCCGGCAAGCCCTTCCAGCTCCTGCTGTGCCTCCAAGGTTCTCTCAGCAGCCTCAGCCTTGTTCTCTTCCTGCTGGAGCCGATTGGCGTCCTTGTCGGCTTTCTGCCGCCGACGCTCCTCAAGCACCTGCCAACGCTGGTCCCATTCGTCGACCTGTAGCGATGCCTTCATTCTGACAATAGCGACAGACTCACCGCGGATCATTCGATGCTTATTGAGGCCATCGTGCCAAAGCTCAAGGCTATAAGAGGAGATCCCACGGGGGCTTACCTTCTCATACAAAGTGCCTATGCGCGTCTGCATCGCTCTTGTCTCCTTATGGCGCATGTACCAGTCCAGGACGCCTTCCTCTATAGAGACGCCTAAGTATGTCGGAGACAATACCTCGACTCTGGCAAAATGCCAGCCAGGCCTGTGACGAGCTTAAGGCGGCCTTTCATGCAAATGGACCATTCCAGACATGCACAGGGCTGCCCACAAGCCCCGCAAGGAGGCAAAGGTCCACAGCCGATCACGCCTGACTTTGGCTTCAACATCTCCTACAGCATGCTGTGTCAGGTGATGTATAGTGCGCGCCACTCGGCGGCGACCAGCCGCCTGGAATTGGCAGGATTGGTACAGATTTGGTACAGTCCGCGCCCCTAGCAGAGCTAAGCACCTGATCTGCAAACAAAATTCAAAGTGGTTGGCGCTTACCAAAAGTAAGCCCCGACCACTCATGAAAAGCCGGCCACAAGCCGGCTTTTTTATTGCCTGGGAAAAAGGCCGTTCAACTCCCTCACGCAGTTTCTTCAGGGAACTCAACCCCGACGTCGAAACGACAGTTTCAAGGGTGGCAGCGCCATCTTCAGGATGTAGCCCCAGAGGCCGAACACCAACGGCCCACCGGCCAGCGAAAGCGCACGCGTGGCGAGCGTTGCGCCCTCCTCCATTGCGCCGCTGATGAGGACCAGTCCCAACCCCAGCAGCGCCATCATGAACAGGAGTCTGGCGAGGTAGACCTTGACGGTCAGCAGCATCCAGACCCACTTCATGCGCCGCCGTCGGACTGGGGCCTTGCTTGCTTCCGGTACGTCCATCACCGCCTCACATCCCTGCCGAACGCGACATACCGGCGAAGTGCCGCCCGCCTGGCCACGCAAACCTGACGGAATGCTCGGGTTAGAATGCCGCCCCCGCTCATTCCAGAACCGCCCCGCCATGAACCTCGACGCTATCGCCACCCTCGAACAGCAACTGACCGCCGCCCTGGAGAATCCGCCGGACGAGATCCGCCGCGTCTTCCACGGCCGTGGACGGCGCTGGGTGGGGTTGGAGCATGTCACGGTCGACTGGCTACAGGGGATCGTGCTGGTGTCGTTGTTTCGCGAGGTGGGCGAAGACGAACTCGCTGCGCTGCGGGCCATGTTGCTCGGTCTCACCCGGTCGCCAGCCTGGCAACGCAGCGGCGCCCGAACGCTGCTGATGCAGCATCGCTACCTGCTGGAAAGCACCGTGGAGCTGCTGTGGGGCGAGGCGGTGGATGAGTGCGTGGTCAGCGAAGCGGGTCTGCGCTTCAAGCTGGACCTGGGCAAGAAGCAGAACAATGGTCTGTTCCTCGACATGCGCTACGGCCGTGACTGGGTCCGTGCCAACGCTCGGGGCAAGCGGGTGCTGAACCTCTTCGCTTACACCTGCGGCTTCTCGGTGGCGGCCATCGAGGGTGGTGCCGAGCATGTGGTCAATCTCGATATGGCCAGCTCGGCCCTCAGCCGCGGGCGGGATAATCACCGGCTCAATGGACATGACCTCGGTCGCGTGAGCTTCCTCGGTCATGAGCTGTTCAAGTCCTGGGGCAAGGTGAAGAAAACCGGGCCTTACGACCTGGTGATCATCGACCCGCCGTCCTTCCAGAAAGGCAGCTTCGCCCTGACCCGCGACTACCAGAAGATCCTGCGCCGCCTGCCAGAACTGCTGACCGAGAACGGGGTAGTGCTGGCCTGCGTGAATGATCCGGCCATCGGGCCGGATTTCCTCATCCAGGGGATGGCGGCGGAAGCGCCGGAACTGCGGTTTGTGGAGCGGCTGCAGAATCCACCGGAGTTCGAGGATATCGATGCGGATGCGGGGTTGAAGGCGTTGGTGTTTCAGCGGGGGTAATTGCTGGGGCCAAACGGGGCTCCGCCTCCCTCTCCCCCGGACCCCGCTCTGCGCCCCGGCCTGATCGCTTCGCGCTCCGGCGTTCATCGGCACCGGAAGCAATGCTTCCGAGAGCGTGCCTCTTCACCCCTGAAGAGGAGAGGGGTGACTCGCGCCGGCGTGACCCTCCCTGTAGGGGTGAATTCATTCGCGAAGCAGGACGCAGTCCTGCCATGACACGTGGCCCAATACCGAATGGGGGCTTCGCAGCCCTCACCCCAACCCTCTCCCGGAGGGAGAGGGGGCTGTCCGTGCCACGGAACGTGCAACCTGTAGGGGCGGCAGGACGCAGGCCTGCCCACGTGAACAGGCGCTAGAACGGCACCGTCAGCTTCAGCCAATAGGCATCGCCTTCCGCGCGGTTGCGCACCTGCATCTCCTGTTCCCACTTGGCGGTGAGGAACCAGCCATCCTTGTTGCTGTACATGATCGATGGGCCGATTGAGAAGGCACGGCCCTTGTTGTCATCGATGCGCTCGCCATCCTGGCGGTCGTCAGTGGTCTGGCGATAGTAGTAGCCGCCCACGCCGAGTACCCAGCCATTGCCCATGCCCCAGCCAACGGAATAGTCGAAGTGGAATTCCTGGCCGGAGCGGTAGTCGGTGGCAGGGTTTTCCCGATTGAAGTCGTACATCAGTTTCACACTGGCGTTGAGCCCGGCGGGGTCGACATATGAAATCGCCCATACCGGCTCGACGGTCCAGTAGTTACGTCCGATGTTGGCCAGGTCCCCGCGGTCGTACTCACCTGTGGGTGCGATGAAGTCGAGGGCGAAGATGCTGTGCAATTTGTCGCTGTGGTGAAAGCCGAGGGCGGGGCCGAAGATGATGTCGCCAAGGCCCTTCTTGTGCTGGGACTGGCCATTCACATCCACCTTGAGGTCGACGAAGGGCACCAGCGCGGCGAAGGCCAGGTTGCCGCCGAACAGCTGCTGCTCGCTCACCCAGATCAGGCGCGGCGCGACGACGTTGGCGCGCACGCGGAAATCCACCGGCAGGCTGCGGCCATCGTTACCGCGCAGGGTGTCGGCTTCGTAATGAGTGGAGAACACCTGGCCGTAAAAGCCCGGTGGCGGCATGGCGCCGGACATGTAGTTTTCGGCGCCCATAGGATAGGTGGAGCCTCCACCTTCGGTGGCATGGGCGACGTGGCCGAAGGTGGCAAGGATGCAGCAGGAAAGGACACGCAGTTTGGCGCACATCAGCAATACCTTCTTGTTTTTATGGGCGTGAGCCGCCGTCCGCGCACAAGGCGCGGAGCGACGGATAAAGCGGAGTCAGATGCGCTTGAACAGGGCTGAGCGGGTGCTCTCGCCGGCGCCATCGGCGGCAGTCAGGAAGCGCTCCATGAATATGTCGCGCTCGAACAACCGTCCCTGCATCAGCGCGGTGATGGCTGCGTCGATCATCGGCGGCGGCCCACAGAGGTAAGCCTTGTTGCCGGTGAAGCGGCCGTCGAAATGCTTCTTCGCCGCGTCATGCACGTAACCGCGGAAGCCGGTCCAATCAGTGTCTTCCGCCGCCTGACTGAGGGACGGTACGTAAGTGAAGTTCTCGTGCTCTTCGGCAAGGCGCTCGAAGAGTTCACGGTTGTAGAGTTCGGCACGGGTACGGGCGCCCTGGAACAGCGTCATGCGCCGTGTGTCCCCCTGCTCCAGCAAATCGAGAATCATCGATTGCGGGCTGGACAGCCCCGAGCCACCGGCGATGAAGATCAGGTCGCCGGCCTGGGACCCGCGCACGAAGAACTGGCCATAGGGGCCGGAGAGTTCGAGCGCATCGCCCACCTTCAGGCCGTCATGGATGAAGCCGGTTGCCTGGCCACCCTCCACCAGGCGGACGTGCAGTTCCACCTCGTCGGCACGGCTCGGCGGGTTGGCCAGCGAGAAGGCGCGGGTGCCGTCGATACCCGGAATCTGCAGGTTGATGTACTGCCCGGCCTGGAACGCCATGGGACGGTCCAGCTTCAGGCGCAAGCCCTTGATGGTGGGCGAGAGGTCGTCCAGCGCGATCACCGTCGCGCGGTAATCCTGCACGGCGTGGCCGGCGAAATCCGGGTCGACGTCGATGTCAGCCTCGATCACCAGGTCACTTTGCGGAATCGCGCAGCAGGCCAACACCTTGCCCTCGTCGCGTTCCATGTCCATCAGGGCGAAGGGCGACGCGGCGCCAACATCCACTTCGCCTTCCAGCACCTGCAGCTTGCAGGTGGCGCAGGTGCCATGGCCACAGGCGAAAGGCAGCCAGACGCCCTGGCGCAGGGCGGCCTGGAGGATGGTCTGGCCTTCCTCGACTTCGATTTGCTCGCCGGTGGGTTCGATAGTGACCTGATAACTCATGGCGACCTCCTCAGTTGAAGCTGCCGTTGAGGCCATCCAGGCCAGGGGTGAAAAGACGCAGCAAGCTCTTGTGGCCAATGCCATTGGCGGCCAGCCCAGTCGTCAGGTCGGGTTGGAACTCCGTGTCATCGAGACGCCAGCTGGCCTTGGCGAAGTCCACCTTCGCCGCATCCGGGTGCGCAGCGATGGCCGGCTTGACCACCTGCTCGATGAAGTCGGCGAAAGGCATGTCCGGCGGCAGCGGCAAGGTGAAAGGGGCGCAGAACATCAAGTGGCGTTCCCAGCAGAGGTACACCAGTTGCAGGCCGTTGAAGTTTTCCTGGCGGTCCAGGGATTGCGCCGCATAGGCGCCGATGGCAGTCACGGGCATGACGCTGTCCTTCTTGTAATGGGGTGGTGGGCGGGCGCGCAGCACCCGCCACGGGACTCAACCGGCCTTGGGGAGGTCGGCGGGCTTGTCGCCCTGCCACTCTCGCCAGCGCTGGTGCTCCGGCGAGTCCTGGTAGTCGAAGTTGTCCTGGCCGAAGGCGATGTTGTAGTAGTCGCGCACCACCGCCTCGACATCTGCGCCGCCGCAGTTGCCCTGGAGAATCTGGTGCACCGGAAGCCAGGCCTGGACGTACTTCTCCGGCTCGTACTGGAAGATGTCGCAGCAGCCGTCGGAGCAGAAATGGAAGCGCTCGCCGCCATGCACGACACTGCGATGGCTTAGCGTCGTATCCGCATCCGGCTCGGTGAAGGCCAGCGGGATCTGGCAGATCTGGCAGAGCATCGGCAGCGTGTTGTTGTAGAAGCGTTCTCCGCGCGCCTGCATCTCGCGCCATTGCTCATAGCGCGGACGGTAGATGCGGTCGAAGGTGTCCGGGTACTTGGCCGAGAGCCAGTCCAGTTCCTCGTCCGTGGGAATCCAGGTGTGGAAGTTGGTGGCCTGGCTGTACTGGTAGAAGATCGACCAGGCCTGGTGGCTGATGTGCTCCTTGCCAATGGTGGTCTGCTCGACGTACTTCGGCGGGCGGATGCCGTAGCGTTCCAGATCCTTGAACAGCGCGCCGCCGGCCTGCTCGTAGTACACCTCCCAGGCCTCGGCCCAGGACATGACTTTGTTCGGCAGCATGTAGTCCATCATCATCCCCACCAGCGTCAGCAGGCGGTAACCGCGCCAGAACCACTTGTCGATCCAGCGCTGGATGATCGGCACGTTGTCCTCGTGCTGCTCCAGCAGGAACTTGATCACTTCCAGGCCGAGGGTCATGTGCCGGGCCTCATCGGATTGCGCCGAGAAGCCGAAGGTGACGGTGGCCATGTCGCCGTTGTAGGCGGCACCGGACATGAAGGGCACGAACAGCAGGTTGGTCAGTACGTACTCGAACGAGAACGAGATGGCCGTGAGGAACTCGAACGGGCCAGCCGTGCGGGCGTCCTCGAAGAAGGACTTGGGCACCGAGAGGAACCACACCCGATCGTGCATGTGGGCGAAGTCATGCAGGCCGTTGAAGTGTTTGTTGTAGTGACTCATGGCGTGAATCTGGGTCTGCACGTGGCGCAGTTCGTCGATCGCCTGCATCTGGCAGGCAACCCGCGCCCCGGCCCCGCCGAAATGCCGGCCGACTCGGGCGAAGCCCTGGTAGGCCTGGTACTCCAGCGGAGTCACGCCGCAGAGGAACAGCTTCAGCGCATTGACGTAGCGCGCGTCGGACAGGTTGGTATGGCCATTGTTCTGGGAGAAGGCATCGAAGATCGCGTAGAGCTTCTTCTCCTTCTCGGCCTGGTACTTCCAGTAGGCGTCCATGGTCAGGCGGAAGGGGTCCTCCCACTTGTCCCAATCTGTGATCTTGATGCCCTCGAAGCGCTCATAGGGGTAGATATCGTCCTTGCTCTGGTAGCTCGGCTCCCAGGCCAGGTCGCGGGTCAGGCAGCGGTACTTGTCTTTCTGGTTCAGGCGTTTGGCGGCCATGGTGGCTCTCCCGATTCTTGTCGTTGTGCGCGGGTCAGTTCCAGTGCAGGGCGAAGCGGTCTTCGTCTTCCTCGACGTTGCCGCCGAGGGTGATGACGTCGATGAGCATTTCCTGCACGTCCCACTCGCGGCCGAGCTTTTCCTCCACCGTGGCGCGATTGATCTCCAGGCGCTGTTCGGCCTGGACACGGATCATGGCCGGCTGGTGCTGGATCTCGGCGTGGGGGTTGTCCTGGACGATGGCCTCGACGATGTAGCGGGCGTTGTCGTTGTCCTGGAAGGCGATGTAGACGAGGGAAGTCATTGCGCGGCTCCTACAAGGCCGATTTTCTTCAGGCGGGCGGCGAACTCGCCGGCCACGGTGTCGAGGGCGACGCTACCGGGGCCGATGTTTGCCAGCGGCGCCAGGGCTTCCAGGGCGCGGGCCTGCCACTGACCGATCCAGCCTTCGACGAGCTGGCGGTTATCAACGCTTTCGCTGGCGACTGTTTTCACCAAGGCATCGACCCAGCGCTGGGTCTCGGCGAACCAGAGGCGCATGAACTCGGTGAGCATCCCTACCTGGCCGGCACCCTGGGCGCAGAGCTGTTCATCGAACTTGTGGAACAGGAGCGGGTAAAGCAGGCCATCACTGACCAGGTTCTGCGCCAGGGTCAGCTCGAACCAGTCACGCACTACCATCGTGTCTTCCACGTAGCGACGCAGGCCCTGCCAGGCCGGATCCTGCATCCACTGCTGCTTGGCCTCGGCGAGCAGGTCGGTGCCACCGTCATCGAGCATCAGGCCGATGCGCGACAGGTACTGGGCGATACCGAGTCGGTCCATGGCCTGGAACATGTGCAGCTGGGTCAGGCTGGTGCCGAAACCGTCGGCGGCGATGCCGCTGTTGTTCATGTTGGCGCCGAGCTCCGCATGGCGCAGGGGCAGCAGCAGGCGGGCGATCTGATCGCGGCTGGCGGCATCCAGACCAGCCAGCAGGTTGCGCTTCTCGCAGAAGGCGTAATCGTGCTCGGCGTTCTCCTGCATCCTGGCGCGAGTCTGCACGTAGGCGCCGTAGTAGAACTGGCGTGGGTCGCTGACGGCGTACCAGTCAGCCATGCGAATGGCGGTGCGGGTGGCGTCGTTGAGCAGCTTGTCCGGCTGCCACAGTGGGCGGTAATGGAAGTTGGTGGCGGCCTCGATGTCGAAGCTGGCCTCCTGGTAGCGGCTGGCAGGCTTGTCGCCGAAACGCCGGCGGGTGTGGCTGAAGGTCTGGCGGATCGGCTCGGCCGTTGCCGTCTTGATCTCGATGCTCATGCAGGGCGTCCTGTACTTGTTGTTGTGGGGAGTCGGCGCGTCGTGGTCAGGCCATCAGTCGGCCTGATCGCGGCTCTCGCCGTAGCGCCACTTCTCCATGTCGGCGTCGATGGCTTCGGCCATCTCCGCATCCATGTGCTGAACCCGGTTCTGCTCGCAGAAGCTGGTGAAGGCTGCGCGTGGCAGAACCAGTTCGACGAAGAGGTCGGGATAGCCGATGGCGAAGTCGAACTCGACGAAGACGGCGTCGGGTTCGCTGCGCACCCGGACGTAACGCGGCAGTTGATCGAAGCGAGTCTGTTGCTGGCTCATGCAAGGCAACTCCATGGGCGGGTTGCCAGGGGCAGAGCAACGGCTGTGCCAGGGCCTTGAAAAACCCACAGAAATAAACACAAGGCATTGTTATTAATGGATTTTTTACGAGTTCTTCGAGAACAGGACGAATCGGGAACCACGGCTCTCGTCCGATGGCTTTTCACCATTTGCTCAATCGCCGGAGTGCCCTTGAGCAAATCACCAATCGACCTTCCCCCACGCGCACAGGCGATTGACTTTTCACCGGCTTTCAGGCCGCTTAGAAAAAGAGCACGGCCACACCTTGCGTCCTCCGGCCGTCCGGTCGAACCCTTTTAACCGCCTGCCTGAGCGGTGGCTCGCCGGCTTCCCCGTACAAGAACAATCTGGGGTGCAACACGATGAAAGTTGATTACAAGGCGTCGGAGCACAGCCCGACGCTGAAGGACCTGACCGACCGCATCCGCTTCCTCGACAACGAGGGCAAGATCTGGCTCGACGAGCAGCGCATGCTCCTGCTCCAGGCCGCCGCCATGGGCTCCTTCCGCCGCGAGCTGGTGGACATGCTCGGCGTCGAGCGCGCCAAGGGATTTTTCCTGCGCCTGGGTTATCAGTCCGGCCTGAAGGACGCCGAACTGGCACGCAAGCTGCGCCCCGATGCCGACGCGGTGGAGATGTTCCTCACCGGCCCGCAGCTGCACTCGCTCAAGGGCATGGTCAAGGTCAACCCGCTGGAGATGAACATCGATATCGAGAACGGCCAGTTCTACGCCGACCTCGAATGGCAGAACTCCTACGAGGTGGAGAACTGCCGCGCCGAAGGCATGTCATCCGACCAGCCGGTGTGCTGGACCTTGCTCGGCTACGCCATCAGTTACTCGTCGTTCTTTCTCGGTCGCCAGGTGCTCTACAAGGAAGTCAGCTGCCGTGGCTGCGGCGACTCGCGCTGCCGCATCATCGGCAAGCCGGTGGAGGAATGGGAAGACGCCGAGGAGTTCATGCGCTACTTCCAGTGCGACCCCATCATCGAAGAACTCCAGGCCCTGCAAGTACAGGTGGCCAACATGCGCCAGCGCCTGCAGCAGGACGCCGGGCAGTTCTACGGCATCGGCAAGGCTCCGCTCTACCGCAGGGCTTGCACGCTGATCGACAAGGCTGCGCCAGGCAAGGCTTCGGTCCTGCTGCTGGGCGATACGGGAGTCGGCAAGGAGGTCATGGCGCGCAGCCTGCACTTGCGCAGCGAACGCGCCAGCGGCCCCTTCGTGGCCCTGAACTGCGCCGCGATCCCGCCGGACCTGATCGAGGCCGAGCTGTTCGGTGTCGAGCGTGGCGCCTATACCGGTGCCCAGCACTCGCGCATGGGCCGCTTCGAACGCGCCAATGGCGGCACCCTGTTCCTCGACGAAGTGGTGGAACTCACGCCGCGCGCCCAGGCCAGCCTGCTACGCGTGTTGCAGGAGGAGGAACTGGAACGGGTCGGCGACTCGCAAACTCGCAAGGTTGATGTGCGCGTGGTCGCCGCCACCCACGAGGACCTGGCCAAAGCAGTCAAGGATGGACGCTTCCGCGCCGACCTCTACTATCGGTTGAACGTCTATCCGGTGTTCATTCCGTCGCTGCGCGAGCGCAAGGAAGACATTCCGCTGCTGGTGGATCACTTTCTATCGCGGCTGCATACCGCCTACGGCAAGACCACCCTGGGACTTTCCGACCGGGCCCTGGAGGCCTGTATGCGCTATGACTGGCCAGGCAACATCCGCGAGCTGGAAAACCTGGTCGAGCGTGGCGTGATCACCACCGACGCCAATCAGAGCATCAGCGCGGATGCGCTCTTCCCGCACCTTTCTCACGAGGCCCATAGCATCGGCCTTTCCAGCGATGGTGCGCTGGTGGAAGCGACGCCGAGCGTCGAGCCGGATTGGGTTGAGCGCCTGATCGACAGCGGCGTCAGCCTGGACACGGTCGAAGAGGCGCTGATGCAGGGGGCGATGAAGCGCGCCCAGAACAATGTCTCGGAAGCCGCACGCCTGCTCGGCATGACCCGCCCGGCCCTGGCCTACCGCTTGAAGAAGCTGCCGGCGGAAGACGCGATTGAGCAAATGAGCAAACGCCCGCGCCCGGGTTGACGACCTGATCAAGCCGGGTGCCTTGCGCACGGCATCCGGCTCTTTTTAATTTATTTGCAATCAAATACTTATCGACCATCACCAAACTGGCACCGCCCTTGCTCAAGGGTTCTGGCCCACAACAAAAACATGAGGCCCAACCGTGAGCAACAAACTGTCCAGCACCGAAAGCGTCCAGAAGTTCTTCCAGGAAGTGAGCGGCTTCAACAACGATCGGGGCAGCCCGCGCATGAAGCAACTGGTGAACCGCATCCTGGTCGACTCCATCAAGATCATCGAAGACCTAGAAGTCACCACCGAAGAGTTCTGGAAAGCGGTGGACTACTTCAACCGCATGGGCGCCCGCGGCGAAGCCGGCCTGCTGGTAGCCGGCCTTGGCCTGGAGCACTACCTGGACCTGCTGCTGGATGCCCAGGACGAGCAGGCCGGCCTGTCCGGCGGCACCCCGCGCACCATCGAAGGTCCGCTGTACGTGGCTGGCGCGCCGCTGTCCGAAGGCGAAACGCGCATGGACGACGGCACCGATGCCGGCACCGTGATGTTCCTCCAGGGGCAGGTGAAGGATGCCGAGGGCAAGCCGATTGCCGGCGCCGTGGTCGACCTGTGGCACGCCAACACCAAGGGCACCTACTCCTACTTCGACACCACCCAGTCGGACTACAACCTGCGTCGCCGCATCGTCACCGATGCCGATGGCCGCTACCGCGCCCGCAGCATCGTGCCGTCCGGCTACGGCTGCCCGCCGGATGGCACCACCCAGGAAGTGCTGAACCACCTGGGCCGCCACGGCAATCGTCCGGCACACATCCACTTCTTCATCTCCGCACCGGGCTATCGCCACCTGACCACCCAGATCAACCTGTCGGGCGACGAATACCTGTGGGACGACTTCGCCTATGCCACCCGCGACGGGCTGGTGGGCGAGGTGCGCTTCGGCGAAAACCGCCATGGCGTGGTAGGTCGGGTTGCCGAAATCGACTTCGACTTCCAGCTGCAGAAGGCCCCTAGCCCGGAGCAGGAAGCCATCCGCGATCGCGTTCGCGCCGAAGGCTGAGTCGGGGGAGGCTGGTTCTCACGCTACTTGAGCCGGTCGTTATGGGCCGGCCTTGGGTGCCGAGCGGGTTTCCCTCACCCCCGGCCCCTCTCCCGCAGGCAGAGGGGTGACTCGCGCCGGGTACTCCCTGCCAATCCTTCAGGCGAGAACGATCGCCGATCGGCGTGGCATTCCCTACTCCATCCACTAGAGTTCCAGCAGCGCTTTCGCGTTTCCGCCCAAGGAGGGCTCCATGCGTCTGACCTGTGCCGCTGTTTCTCTGCTCCTGCTCGCCGGTTGCTCGTCCTACCGGGCCGAGCAGGAACACATCATCCCAGTCCCGGCCGACCGTTTGCTGGCGTTCCAGGACCCGGTAGAAGGCGGTGGACAGATCGTGGTGAACCGCGACATGGGCGGATTGGGCAGCGGCTGCTACATCGCCGTGCATGTGGATCGCCAGTTGGCGGCGCGCATCGGTATCGGCGAGGTTGCCAGCTTCCAGGTGCCGCCCGGTGATCGAATTGTCGGCATCGGCATCGACGAAACCGACGACACCCTCTGCTCCAAAGGTCGTCTGCGTCGTGAGAAGGCCGCCCATGTGGAGACCGGCCAAAGCGAGCATTTCCGCATCGTCAGCGACAACCGTGAAGGTTTCGCCCTGCTGGCGGACGATCCGAAAGCACAATGAAAGAGGCCGGAATCGGGGCTGTATAACCCGGTTCCGGTCTGACGCTAAAGCGTGGATCTCTACCTTGTCACCTTCCTCAGTTACTGCCCGGGAAGGCTTGTGGAGTGGGCTTCCTTGCGCTTACCGCCCCCGCCCCATACGAGTTGTTGAAAGCATACTGCTACCGCGAAAACACGCGTCTCCACTTATCAGCGATTCGGCTCACTGGTCGGCGGCCAATCAGGCAGGAGACCGTTCGCCCGTCCTTTGCCACCGTTCATTCTCGAGGGTAACCTGCCGGCTTTTGCGCGCCTGCTCATGAGCCTCCACGATTTCTTCCTCCTATTGGTCGCCGGCTTCGCGGCGGGGGGCATGAATGCCCTTGCCGGCGGCGGAACGTTTTTCTCCTTCCCCGCCCTGCTCGCGGCCGGCCTGCCCCCTGTCACCGCCAACGCTACCAACGCCGTGGCCCTGTGGCCCGCCAGCCTGGCCGCCAGCTGGGCGGCACGCGAACAACTGCGTCCGCTGGGTCGCTACGTGGTGCCGCTGGTGCTGGTGTCCCTTCTGGGCGGACTGGGCGGCGGCCTGCTGTTGCTGGCCGGTGGCGACGAGACATTCCGCCGGCTGATTCCCTGGCTGCTGCTGGCCGCCACCCTGTTGTTCGCTGCCAGTCCCTGGCTGAGCAGGCTGATCAACCGCCAGCACGCAGCCGGCGGGCTTCCGCCCCACGGCCTTGCCAGCCACCTGTCTCACAGCCTGGTTGCCATCTACGGCGGCTACTTCGGCGCCGGCATGGGCATCCTGCAACTGGCGGCCTTTTCCATCGAAGGCCATCCGCTGCTGCGCGCCAACGCGTTGAAGAACCTGCTGTCGAGCACTATCTACAGCGTGGCGGTGGTGACCTTCGTGGCGGCAGGCAGGGTCAGTTGGACCGAACTCGCCGTGCTGCTCGGTGCCGCCAGTTGTGGCGGTTATGCAGGCGGCGCGCTGGCCCGGCGGCTGCCGACCAGCTGGTTGCGCTGGCTGGTGATCGCCGTAGGGACGGGGATGACGGTGTATTACTTCTTCACCGCCTGAGTGTGGGAGCGAATTCATTCGCGAATAAATTCGCTCCCACTGGACGCCGAACCTCCCTTGGTGGGCTGAAGCCCACCCTACGGACTTCACCGAAC
The DNA here is from genome assembly GCF_036328175.1 of Pseudomonas sp. JS3066. Classification (NCBI taxonomy): domain Bacteria; kingdom Pseudomonadati; phylum Pseudomonadota; class Gammaproteobacteria; order Pseudomonadales; family Pseudomonadaceae; genus Pseudomonas; species Pseudomonas sp. JS3066. The sequence goes on along the minus strand of NZ_CP143312.1, from coordinate 208,295 downwards.
GCGCTCTTGTAGGGGGGAATTCATTCGCCCCTACAGGTTCCTCACCAAGCCCCAGCAACCATCCGCCCCCTTCATTTGCCCGCAAGGTGCGCCTCTGCTAGTGTCGCGCCCGATTCGACCGCCGCGAGACAGCAACATGGCCCGCAAGAAAGCCTCCCCCGATTTCGAACAGTCCCTCGCCGAACTGCAGACCCTGGTGGAACGCCTGGAAAGTGGCGAGCTCTCGCTGGAGGACTCCCTCAGCGCCTTCGAGCAAGGCATCCGCCTGACCCGTGAATGCCAGTCCGCGCTGAACCAGGCCGAACAGAAGGTGCAGATCCTGCTGGAACGCGACGGCCAGCTGGAGGAAGCGCCCTTCGACGCGGACGAGCAAGCATGATTTCCGGCTACCAGACCCGCTGCCAGGAGAGAGTCGATGCAACCCTCGCCGAGCTGTTCATCGCTCCGCTCGCGCCGCTCGAACGTCTCTACCAGGCTATGCGCTACAGCGTGATGAACGGCGGCAAACGCGTGCGCCCGCTGCTGGTCTACGCAGCTTGCGAAGCCTTGGGCGGCGATGTGGCGCGGGCCGATGGTGCGGCCTGCGCGGTGGAGCTGATCCACGCCTATTCCCTGGTTCATGACGATCTGCCGGCGATGGACGACGACGACCTGCGTCGTGGCCAGCCCACCACCCATATCGCCTTCGACGAAGCCAGCGCCATTCTCGCCGGCGACGGTTTGCAGGCACTGGCCTTCGAAGTGCTGGCCGATGCCCAGCGCAACCCGCACGATGCTGAAACCCGCCTGGCGATGATCGCCAGCCTCGTCCAGGCCGCTGGTCCCGCCGGGATGGTTGGCGGCCAGGCCATCGATCTGGGTTCTGTAGGGCTGAAACTCGACCAGGCGGCATTGGAAACCATGCACCGTCACAAGACCGGTGCGCTGATCGAAGCCAGCGTGCGCCTCGGTGCCCTGGCCAGTGGCCGTGCCGACCCTGCGACACTGGCAGCGCTGCGCATTTACTCCCGCGCAATCGGCCTGGCCTTCCAGGTGCAGGACGACATTCTCGACGTGGAAAGCGATACCGCCACCCTGGGCAAGACCCAGGGCAAGGACGAGGCCCACGACAAGCCCACCTACCCTGCCCTGCTCGGCCTCGACAATGCCAAGGCCTATGCCCTGGATTTGCGTGACCAGGCCCTGCGGGCCGTCGCCTCGCTCGGTGACAGCGCCGAGCCGCTGCGCGCCCTGGCGCGCTATATCGTCGAACGGCGTAGCTGATCGCGCCGTCCGACATTAACCTCGGTTTTATCAGGCGACCGGCTCGGCTGCAGCGCCCTGTGGCGTGCGACCTGCTTCCAGCAGCCCCATGCGTACCAGTATCCAGGGCATCGCTGCCGCTACGAACATGCCCATCACCAGCCCGCGCAGCCCCTGCCAGAGTTGCGGGTCCAGCGGCCAGGCACCACCGGCCAGCTTCAGCGCTTTCTGCAGCACGATGAAACTCACCGCACCGATGCCTGCGGCCAGCAGGCGGCGCCAGACGGCAACCTCGGCGGAAAACGCCAACTGGCGATAGCCGCACAACACGCCGATGATCAGCCCCGCCAGCAGCGGCACATAGCTGGGCGCAACCCCAGGCCAGGTCTGCCAGGCGCCAAGGAACACCAGCAGGATCAGCGCCAGGTGCCAAAGCCCGTGGGCCTCGCGCCACCAGTTCCATTGCCGAACCTGCGCGAACAGCAACAGGGTGGCGATGCCCAGCAGCGAGCCACCCAGCACGTCCTCCACATCATGAGCACCGAGGTAGAGCCGGCTGAAAATGATCCCCGTCACCACCCCGGCGCTGACCACCCAGGCCCAGGCGCGACGCAGCTCGAAGGCCAACCAGAACCAGATCACCACGGCGATCTGCGCGTGACCGCTGGGCAGGCCGAAGCTGTCGCCCACCTCATGGTCCATGCGCAGGGTCATGTCCGGACGCGGGTCCTGCCAGTAATCCTTGAGCCAGGCGTTGATCAGTGCGGTCACGGCCACCAGCACCAGCAGCCGCAAGAAGACCCCGCGGTTCCAGGCCCAATAGCCCAGCGGCAGGAAGAACAGGATGAACTTCTCGTAACCCAGCAGAGTAAAGAAGCGCATCACCGGGGTCAGCGTGTCGCTGCGTAGGGGCAGCACCCAGTCCAGGCTGTGCAGCAACTCGTTCATCGACGGTCCTTGTGGAGTAAATGGAGGCGCCACAGATACTGCAGGGCATCGGGCTGCCACAAGGGCCGATTCGGACATTCCATATCACCGGATCATCAGCCGCCATGAGTGGCGGGTATTCGTCGCGGCACAGTTGGCTGCGGCGATTGGCCCTCGCTGCCTAAGATCACTGGATTGCACGCCAAGGACCCTAGTCGTGACCACAGCCATCCAGTCCCTGCTGATCGCCAACCGTGGCGAAATCGCCATCCGCATCGCCCGCGCCGCCGCCGAACTGGGCATCCGCAGCGTCGCGGTGTACGCCGAGGACGATGACCAGTCCCTGCACCTGCGCAAGACCGACCTCGCAGTGCCGCTCGTGGGCCGCGGCGCAGCGGCCTACCTGGATGCCACTCAATTGGTGAAAGTGGCGCTCGAGAATGGCTGCGACGCCGTGCACCCCGGCTACGGATTCCTCAGCGAGAACGCCGATTTCGCCCGCCAGTGTGAAGCCGTCGGCATCCGTTTCATCGGGCCTTCGGCCGAGGCCCTGGAACTGTTCGGCGACAAGGCCCGCGCCCGTGAGTTGGCCGCGCGCTGCGGCCTGCCGCTGGCCACCGGAAGCAATCACGCCACTTCCCAGGAAGAAGCCGGCGCGCTGCTGGAAAGCGGCCCGATCATGCTCAAGGCCCTGGCCGGTGGTGGCGGGCGCGGTATGCGCGCGGTACGCGACAAGGCGGAGCTGGCACAAGCCTTCGAGCGCTGCCAGTCCGAGGCCCGCGCCGCCTTCGGCAATGGCGACCTGTACGTCGAGCGACTGATCGAGAACGCCCGGCACATCGAAGTGCAGGTGCTGGGCGACGGCGAGCAGGTGACGCATTTGTGGGAGCGCGATTGCAGCCTGCAACGACGTCACCAGAAGGTGGTCGAGATCGCCCCTGCGCCCGACCTGGATGTGGACCTGCGCCAGCGCATCCTCGATGCGGCGCTGACCCTGGCCACCGCCGTGGGCTATCGCGGTATCGGCACATTCGAGTTCCTGGTGGACGCAGCCCGTGGCAATTTCGTGTTCATGGAAGCCAACCCGCGCGTCCAGGTCGAACACTGCATCACCGAGGCCATCACAGGCATCGACCTGGTCCAGGCGCAGATCCGTCTCGCCGCCGGCGCCAGCCTGGCCGAACTGGGCCTTCTTGCGCCCATTGCCTCACGCGGCTTCGCTGTCCAGTTGCGGATCAATCTGGAGAGCATGCAGGCCGACGGCAGTGCCCGCCCTGCTGGCGGACTGATCAGCGCCTTTGATCCACCCAGCGGCCCCGGCATCCGTGTCGACGGCTATGGCTACGCTGGTTACGCCACCAACCCCAGCTACGACTCGCTGCTGGCCAAGCTGATCGTCCAGGGCGACGACCTGCCCGCCGCCCTGCGCCGCGCCTATCGCGCACTGTGTGAATTCCGCCTCGAGGGGGTGACGAGCAACATCCACTTCCTGCAAAACCTGCTACGTCGTGCAGAACTGGCAAATGGCGTCGACACCCGCTTCATCGAGCGGGAAATCGGTCAACTCCTGGCCCCGCAACAAGCTGCCCATCCACACCTGTTCGTCAGCGGCGCGAAAACCGCCAGCAATGGCCCGACCGGGCAACCCGACGCACCGGCCGGCTGTGTGCCGCTGAACGCGCCCAGCCAGGGTGTGCTGGTCAGCCTCGATGTGCAGGTGGGCGACGCCGTTGCCGCCGGGCAGGCGGTGGCGGTGCTGGAGGCGATGAAGATGGAGTTCGTGGTCAAGGCGGTCCAGGGCGGCATCGTCCGGGCACTGGCCGTGGCACCGGGCGACAGCCTGTTCGAAGGCGCTCCGCTGCTGTTCCTGGAACCTGCGGAAGTGGTCGGTGATGCGGTGCTGAGCGAGGAGAGCCTCGACCTTGCCCATATCCGCGCGGATCTTGCCGAAGTGCTGGAACGCCATGCAGTCACCACCGATGAACGTCGCCCGCAGGCCGTGGCCCGGCGGCGCAAGACCGGTCAGCGCACGACACGAGAGAACCTTGACGACCTGCTGGATGCAGGCAGCTTCATCGAGTACGGCGCATTGGCGCTGGCGGCCCAGCGTCGGCGACGGTCGCTGGAGGAGCTGATAGAGCAGAGCCCGGCCGACGGGCTGGTGGCTGGTATCGGCACGGTCAACGCCACCCGGTTCAGCAGCGAGGCCGCCCGTTGCATGACCATCGCCTACGACTACACAGTGTTCGCCGGTACGCAGGGGGTGATGAACCACAAGAAGACCGACCGCATGCTGGGCCTGGCCGAGCAATGGCGGCTGCCGCTGGTGCTGTTCGCGGAAGGCGGCGGTGGCCGGCCGGGGGATTCGGACTTCGTCGGTGTGGCGGGGCTGGACTGCCACACCTTCGTGGGCATGGCGCGACTGTCCGGCCTGGTGCCGTTGGTGGGTGTGGTTTCCGGCCGCTGCTTTGCCGGCAATGCTGCGCTGCTCGGTTGCTGCGATGTGATCATTGCGACAAAGAACGCCAGCATCGGCATGGCCGGCCCGGCCATGATCGAAGGCGGCGGCCTGGGCAGCTTCGCGCCGGAGGAAGTCGGCCCCAGCAGCGTCCAGGGCCCCAACGGGGTAATCGACGTGCTGGTGGAGGATGAGGCCGAAGCGGTTCGAGTAGCCCGGCAGTACCTGTCTTATTTCCAGGGCGACCTGGTCGACTGGCAATGCGCCGACCAGCGCCTGTTGCGCCAGGCCATTCCGGAGAATCGCCTGCGGGTCTACGACGTACGCGCACTGATTGAAACCCTGGCCGACCAGGACTCGGTACTGGAGCTGCGCCGACCGTTCGCGCCCGGCCTGATCACGGCCTTCATCCGCATCGAAGGCAAGGCGTTCGGCCTGCTGGCTAACAACCCGATGCATCTGGGCGGCGCCATCGACGCCCAGGCCGGCGACAAAGCCGCGCGTTTCATGCAGCTTTGCGATGCCTTCGACATCCCCATGCTCTCGCTATGCGACACCCCCGGCTTCATGGTCGGTCCGGAATCGGAGAAGCAGGCCACGGTGCGCCATGTCTCGCGCATGTTCGTCGCCGCTGCCGGGCTCTCGGTGCCCTACTTCACCGTAGTGCTGCGCAAGGGCTACGGCCTGGGCGCCCAAGCCATGGCGGCGGGCAGCTTCCATTCGCCAATCTTCACCATCGCCTGGCCCAGCGGCGAATTTGGCGCCATGGGCCTGGAAGGCGCAGTCCGTCTGGGCTACGCCAAGGAGCTGGCAGCCGTGGAAGACCCGACCGAGCGCCAACTGCTGTTCGACAAGATGGTTGCCAAGGCCTACCAGAACGGCAAGGCGATCAACATGGCCAGCTTCCTGGAGATCGACGCCGTGATCGACCCGCAGGAAACCCGCTCCTGGTTGCTGCGCGGGTTGAACGCCGCTCCCAGACCGGCGCCCCGCTCTGGCAAGAAACGCCCCTTCGTCGACACCTGGTAAGAAACGGAGCCTGTCATGCCGCCACTCGAACATCGCCTGCTGCCGGTCAATGGCATAACCCTGAGCCTTTACATGGCCGGCCCCGCCGCGGGACGACCGGTGTGGCTGCTGCATGGTTTCCCCGAATGCTGGTTCTCCTGGCGCCAGCAAATAACGCCGCTGGTGGAAGCCGGCTATCGGGTGCTGGTACCTGAAATGCGTGGCTATGGGGAGAGCAGTGCCCCTGAAGCGATCGAAGATTACGCACTGCTGACCCTTTGCGCAGACATCCAGGCCGCCATGGACAGCCTCGAGCAGACCGATGTCTGCGTGATCGGCCATGACTGGGGCGCGCCGGTGGCCTGGCACCTGGCGCTACTGGAGCCGCGCCGCATCCGTGCCATGGGCGCCATGTCGGTGCCCTTCGGTGGGCGTCCCAAGCGTCCAGCCATCGAGATCATGCGCGAGGCCAATGCCGGTCGCTTCAACTACATCCTCTACTTCCAGGAGCCTGGTGTGGCCGAGGCGGAACTGGATGCCGACCTCGACCGCAGTCTTCGCCTCCTGCTGAGCGACCTGGGCGACGCGGTGCTGCGCGACCGGCCCGCCGGCGCCGGCCTGCTGGATGGCCTCAGCGAGTCGCCCGCCCTCCCCGGCTGGTGCGATGCCGAGGAATTCGCCGTCTACCGCCGCACCCTGACCCGACAGGGCTTTCGCGGGCCGCTCAACTGGTACCGCAACTTCACCCGCAACTGGGAGCAGACCGAATTCCTGGCAAGCACGCAGGTCGAGCAGCCCGCGCTGTTTCTCGTCGGCGACCTCGACCCGGTCGCACAACTGGAGGCTTACACGCTCAAGCGCATGGCCAGCCTGGTGCCGCGCCTGGAGCAGACCCGGTTACCCGATTGCGGCCACTGGTTACAGAACGAGCGCCCTGACCTGGTGAATCCGTTGCTGCTGGACTTCCTGTCCCGCCATTACCCGGCGTAGCAGATCGCACAGGCTGCTACGAACTGACTGACAGCGTGTTTGGGCAGTTACCAACGCATCAGGTAAACTTGCCCATCTTTTTTTTCCTATAACGATTCGCCTGATGCCCACGACGTTCCACGAGATTCCCCGCGAACGCCCCGTCACGCCCCTGCTCGACCGCGCGGCGACGCCGGATCAACTGCGCCGGCTTGGTGAGGCTGAGCTGGAAACCCTGGCCGACGAACTGCGCCAGTACCTGCTCTATACCGTCGGCAAGACCGGCGGACACTTCGGTGCCGGCCTGGGCGTGGTGGAACTGACCATCGCCCTGCACTACGTCTACGACACACCCGACGACCGGCTGGTCTGGGACGTGGGCCACCAGGCCTATCCGCACAAGATCCTCACCGGGCGCCGCGAGCAGATGGGCACCCTGCGCCAGAAGGACGGCGTCGCCGCCTTCCCACGCCGCGTGGAGAGCGAGTACGACACCTTCGGCGTCGGCCACTCCAGCACCTCCATCAGCGCCGCCCTGGGCATGGCTATCGCCGCCCGCATGCAGGGTTCAAACCGCAAGTCGATCGCCGTGATCGGCGACGGCGCGCTGACCGCAGGCATGGCCTTCGAGGCGCTCAACCACGCGTCGGACGTGCAGGCCGACATGCTGGTGATCCTCAACGACAACGACATGTCGATCTCGCGCAATGTCGGCGGCCTGTCGAACTACCTGGCGAAGATCCTCTCCAGCCGTACCTACGCCAGCATGCGCGAAGGCAGCAAGAAGGTGCTCTCGCGCCTGCCCGGCGCCTGGGAAATCGCTCGCCGCACCGAGGAATATGCCAAGGGCATGCTGGTTCCTGGCACGCTGTTCGAGGAGCTCGGCTGGAATTACATCGGCCCCATCGACGGCCACGACCTGCCCACCCTGGTCGCCACCCTGCGCAACATGCGCGACCTCAAGGGCCCGCAGTTCCTCCACGTGGTGACCAAGAAGGGCAAGGGTTTCGCCCCGGCGGAAGTCGATCCCATCGGCTACCACGCGATTACCAAGCTGGAGCCGATCAAGGCCCCGGCCGCACCGAAGAAACCTTCCGGCCCGAAATACTCCAGCGTGTTCGGCCAGTGGCTGTGCGACATGGCCGGGCAGGACCCGCGCCTGGTGGGCATCACCCCGGCGATGAAGGAAGGCTCCGACCTAGTGGCCTTCAGCGAGCGCTTCCCGGATCGTTACTTCGACGTGGCCATCGCCGAGCAGCACGCTGTGACCCTGGCGGCCGGCATGGCCTGCGACGGCGCCAAGCCGGTGGTGGCCATCTATTCCACCTTCCTCCAGCGCGGCTACGACCAGTTGATCCACGACGTGGCGGTGCAGAATCTCGATGTGCTGTTCGCCATCGACCGCGCCGGCCTGGTAGGTGAAGACGGCCCGACCCACGCGGGCAGCTTCGACCTCTCTTACCTGCGCTGCATCCCCGGCATGCTGGTGATGACGCCGAGTGACGAGAACGAACTGCGCCTGCTGCTGACCACCGGCTACCACTTCGAAGGCCCGGCAGCGGTGCGCTACCCGCGCGGCAGCGGCCCGAACGCACCGATCGATGCGACCCTGGCGCCGGTGGAAATCGGCAAGGGTGTGGTCCGTCGCAAGGGTTCGAAGGTCGCGATGCTGGTGTTCGGCGTGCAACTGGCCGACGCCCTGCAAGTGGCCGAAGGCCTCGATGCCACAGTGGTCGATATGCGTTTCGTCAAACCCCTGGACGAAGCGCTGGTGCGTGAACTGGCCGGTAGCCACGAACTGCTGGTGACTATCGAGGAGAACAGCGTGATGGGTGGCGCTGGCGCCGCCGTCAGTGAGTTCCTCGCCCGCGAGAACCTGCTCAAGCCGGTGCTGCACCTGGGGCTGCCCGACTACTACGTCGAACACGCCAAACCGGCGGAAATGCTCGCCGAGTGCGGGCTGGATGCGGCGGGTATCGAGGCGTCGGTGCGCGCTCGCCTGGCGTTGCTGGGGCTCTGATCGTCACCTGAAACTGTGGGGGCGATTCATTCGCGAATGAATGCGCTCCCACAAGCAATCCATGGTCCGGATGCAATCCGGGAGTGGCGTACAAGTCTTCCCGGATATCACTGGGTTACACGCCTGTAGAGTGCGCCGCGCGCACCAAGCCTCCGTCGGTGCACATGGCACCCTACCTTGCAGTCTCCAGCAAGCGGCACAGCTTCCTGGTCGCCTCCAGCATCTGGAAGCTCGGGCGCTCCAACCCCCGGTCCGGCACGGGCCAGACCCGCTGGTTCTTCACCGCAGCCAGTTGCGGCCAGGACGCCCAGGCGCTGGCCTGGCCCGGCTCGCTCACCAGGATCACCGCCGGGTCACGCTGCAGAACCGCTTCGACGCCCACTTGCGGTGCCGGCAATGACAGGTCGGCGAAAACGTTTTCCGCTCCACAGACCTTCAGGGCATCGCTGACGATCTGCTGCCCGCCCAGGGTGTACAGCGGCTTGTCCCACACCTGATAGAAGACCTTCAGCGGCACGTCGCGTTGATGACGCTGGCGCAGTTCCGCCAACCCAGCCTCGAAACGCGCTGCCAGTTGGCGACCCTGATCCGCGCGTCCGACTCGCTCGCCAATTGAGATGAAAGACTGCGCCAGTTGGCCCAGGTCCCTGGGTTCGACCACCAGTTGGGGAATGGAAAGCCGCTTCAGCTGCTCGCGACCGGCAGCTCCGACACTGTCGGGCCACAGCAACACCAGGTCAGGCTTGAGGCTGAGCAAGCTTTCTGCCTGGAGCTGGCCGTAGCGTCCCACGGACGGCAGGCCGGAGAGGTCGGCCGGCCGCTCGCCACCGTCGAGCACGCCCACCAGCAGATCGCCGGCGCCGAGGTCGAGCATGGTTTCAGTCAGGGAAGGTGCCAGGCTGACTACCCGCAACTGCGCCGCAGCGGGTAGCGCCAGGCACAGCAGCAGGAAGGCGAGCAGTCGGCGCATCAGCCGAGCTGGCGGGGGATTCGGTAGAGGTAGAGCATCACCAGGCTGCTCATGGCCAGGAGAACCAAGGCCACGGCGTTGAGGCCGAATGGCACTGCCAGCGCGGCTATCCACGCCGGAAGGCCGGCAGCGACGAATGCCTTGCGGCGTTGGCGCGCCAGTTCCTGCCAGGCTCCTGGCTCTTCGGCCCGGCCAAGGGCGGCTTCGGTCGCCACCAGGGCACGCTTGTAGGCGGAAAACATCGGCAGGCTGAGGAACATGGATGCCAGGGCGACGATAAAGAGCGGCATCTGCAAGACCGGCAGTGCCGGCTCGCCATCACCGAACAGGTAGCCCATGACCAGCAACGGCACCAGGGTGTAGCCCACCTGGCGCCACCAGGCCAGGGCCAACTGGCGGCGGACTTCCTTGCGGGTCACGACTCGGCTTCCGCCTGGTGCAGGTTGCCGAGCATATGCCCGAGCTTGCCCGCCTTGGTCGCCAGGTACTTGCGGTTGTGCTTGTTCAGGCCGGTCTGCAGCGGGACGCGCTCAGCCACGTTGAGGCCGTAGCTTTCCAATGCCTTGACCTTGCGCGGGTTGTTGGTCATCAGCTTGATGGCGCTGACGCCCAAGTGTTCCAGCATCGGCTGGCACATGGCGTAGTCGCGCTGATCGGCGCCGAAACCAAGGCGTTCATTGGCTTCCACGGTGTCGGCACCGGCGTCCTGTAGCTCGTAGGCGCGAATCTTGTTCAGAAGGCCAATGCCACGACCTTCCTGGCGCAGGTAAAGGAGCACGCCGCAACCGGCTTCAGCGATGGCACTCAGGGCCGCTTCCAACTGGAAGCCGCAATCGCAGCGCAGGCTGAACAGGGCATCGCCGGTCAGGCACTCGGAGTGCAGACGGCCCAGGACAGGTTCGCCATTGGCCACATCACCCAGAGTCAGCGCTACATGTTCCTTGCCACTGGCCTCATCGAGGAAGCCGTGCATGGTGAACACGCCGAACGGAGTGGGTAGCTGGGAGGCGGCGACGAATACGACAGACACCGTGAAACTCCTGGAAATTTGCAAGGCCGGCATTGTAACAGCAGCGCTAGTTGGCCGGTCAGTTTGAATAGTTGGGGATAAGTATCGGTTGGCTCGAAGGAAGCGAGTCAGAACTTGGATTCCAGCATCAGCACCCCCTGCTCCTCGCGCCAGCGCACGCGATTCAGGAAGCTCATGCCGAGCAGCACATCCACTGGCGCCTCACCCTCGACCACCGCGCCTTCCACGCCGAGCACTTCGATGCTCCCGACCTTGATGCGATCGAGAGTCACCCGCCAGGCGTTGACTGTGCCAGCGGCGGTGCTGGCCTTCATCGGCTGGCCCTTGACCCGGTAGTCGATACCCAGGCGGCGTGCCTGGTTCTCGTTCATGGCAACGCTGGTGGCGCCGGTGTCCACCAGGAACTGCACCGGATGACCCTCGATGGAACCGGCCACCTGGTAGTGGCCGTTATTGCCGCGGGCAATGCTCAACTGGGTTTTCTGGGGCGCCGGCGGGCTGCCGGAGCCTGCAGGGCCGATGGACGTGCCGGACGGATTGTATTCACGCGAAAGGCTGTAACTTCGCTCGACCCCATCGACCCGCAGCACCGCGCCCTTGCTGTCGGCGCTGATGACCTGGACACCGCCAGGGCCGGTCTGTCCGACCTTCACCAGCTTGCGCTGGCCATCGACGTTGAGTACCGCAGCGCCGGGGAAAAGCCCGACTACCTGAACCTGGGTGGCGTCGACAAGCAGCGGAACGAGCGCCAGCAGGAAGGCGGCGATACGCAGATCAGGGCGCGACATGGGGTTTCTCCAGCTCCTTGTCGAAGGCATAGGGTTGTTTCCAGCGGACGAACAGCGGACGAAGCTCGCCACTGGCGACCAATGCGTCCATGCGACGGTCGAACATGTCCGCCAGGCGACGGCCACGCGGCGTGTCGGCGAAGCCCAGGTACAACGGCAGGCGCGCCAGCGGGGTTACACGGTACTTGCCGGGCTCGGCCGCGCTCTCCAGCACGTCGTTGACTTCGGTTCGGGCGTCGATGTAGAAGTCCACGTGCCCCAGTTCGAGCATCGAGAGTATGCCGCTGCGCCGCTGGATTTCCTTGAAGTGCTTCAGATTCGGCAGGTAGTCCTGGTAGTCGTAACCACGAATCCAGGCCAGGCGGTACTGGCCGAGGGTGGCCAGGGTGGGAACCGGGGTTGAACGCAGCGAGAGTGCGCTGACCTGGTCGGCGTCGTAGTGCCAGCGCGGGTAGTACGCGCTCTGGACCTCATTGCGATAGGAGCCGACCCAGGCATCTGCCTCGCCGCGCTGCACCAGGCCAATGGAGCGGGTATAGGGTACGGAGTGAATCTTGAGCTGGATGCCTTCGGGTTCGTAGACCTTGCGCAGGATGTCCCAGCCAAGCCCTTTGCCGTTTGCCTCGGTGTGCTCGGGCCAGACCTCGCTGGCGAGGTGGATTTCATTGGACGGGAACTCGTCGGCCCACGCTGCGGGGAGCAGCAGGCAACCGATCAGAACCGCCAGAATCCAGCTCCGCATTGCGCCTCCGTCTACCAGCTCATCGTGGCCGCTGGTCCTGACAAGACTAGGCTACGCCCCAGACGATGAGTTGCATTGCCAGCCAGGCGAAGACACCGGCCAGCACATCGTCGAGCATGATGCCCACGCCGCCGTGGACGTGGCGGTCGATCCAGCGGATCGGCCAAGGCTTGAGGATGTCCATTACGCGGAAGACCAGGAAGCCCAGCAAAAGCCAGTGCCAACCTTCCGGCACCAACCAGAGGGTGATCCACATGCCGACCATCTCATCCCACACGATGCCTTCATGGTCGTGGACACGCAGGTCATCGGCGACCCTGCCGCACAGCCAGAAGCCAAACAGCATGGTGAGGCCCAGCATCAGCCAGTAGCCCCAGTCCGGCAGCATCTGCCAAAGCGGGATGAATGGCAGCGCCACCAGCGACCCCCAGGTACCCGGGGCCTTGGGCAAGGTTCCCGAGCCAAAGCCGAAGGCGATGAAGTGCCAGGGGTTGCTCCACACCGAATGGGGGATGGGTTGCGGCGTGGCCGATTCGCGATCAGTCACCTTGACTCCCGAAATGTTGATAGCCCAGTGCCGGCGGCTGAAGTATTGCGCCGGCATCGTCCAGCAGATGAACACCCTGCCCGGCTGCGACGCGGCCGATCACTGCCACTTCCGGCCAGTCCGCCCGGATGGCGGCCAGCTCACTGGCGGGCAGGGTAAAGGCCAGGCGGTAGTCGTCGCCACCGGACAGCGCACAATTGAGCGCGAATTCCCTGGAAAAGAGGCTTTCGAGTGCCGAAGACAGCGGCAGCTTGGTGGTTTCCACCAGCAGTGCCACGCCGGAGGCTGCGGCGATATGACCGCAATCGGCAAGTAGTCCGTCGGAAATGTCCAGGGCTGCTGTGGCCCGTCCACGCAGCGCCTGGCCGAGGGCCAGCTGAGGCTGTGGCGCCCAGTAGCGTTGCAGCAGGTAATCCACCTCTGGCCCTCGTTCCTGACGCTCGCCAAGCACCAGTGGCAATGCCCCACCGCCATCGCCCAGGCTACCGCCCACGCAGAGCAGGTCACCCGGACGCGCCCCGGCGCGGGTCAGCGCCTGGCCGGCCGGGACGCGGCCGAACACGGTGAGGGTCAGGCTTAGCGGTCCACGCGTGGTATCACCACCGACCAGTCCGATTCCGCAATCGCTCGCCATTGCACAGAGTCCGCGGGCGAAGCCTTCGAGCCAGTCGGCGCGGGCGTCGGGCAGGGTCAGGGCAAGGGTGAAGGCGATGGGCTTGGCGCCCATGGCTGCCAGATCACTGGCGGAAACCGCCAGAGCACGCTGGCCAAGGAGGAAGGGGTCGGCGTCATCGGGGAAATGCACGCCAGCCACCAGTGTGTCGGTGGAGATCGCCAGCTGCTCGCCAGCCGGTAGCTGAAGCAGGGCGCAGTCGTCGCCAATGCCAAGGGCAATGCCTTCGCCCCCGGCCGCGCATGCGGCGGAGGCGAAGAAACGGCGGATCAGCTCGAACTCACCCACGCGCGAGCTGCAATCAGCGCTTGCCGCCGCGGACTTCGGCGGCCCGCAAGCGCGGTGCCAGCTTGTCCAGCACGCCGTTGACGAACTTGTGCCCGTCGGTGGCACCAAACACCTTGGCCAGTTCGATGCCTTCGTTGATAACCACGCGATACGGCACGTCCTGGCGGTTCATCAGCTCAAAGGTCGACAGGCGCAGGATCGCCAACTCTACCGGGTCCACTTCTTCAAGGGCACGATCCAGGCAAGGCAGGAAGGCCGCATCGATCTCAGTCTTCTGGCGCGGCACGCCGTGCAGGATCTCGTGGAAGTAGGCACCGTCTACCGTGCTGAAATCGTTGTCGACGCGGAACTGCGCCTCGATTTCGTTGAGCGGCTGACCAGCAATGTGCCAGGAGTAGAGTGCCTGCATCGCCAGGCTGCGGGCCTGGCGACGGGCTGCAATCTTGCCTTTCGGTGCCTTGGGCGCCGAACCGTCTGCGTTGCTCACTTGGCCTCCAGGGCAGCCAGCAGGCTAACCATCTCCAGGGCGGACAGGGCAGCTTCTGCGCCCTTGTTGCCGGCTTTGGTGCCGGAACGCTCGATGGCTTGCTCAATGGAGTCGACGGTCAGCACGCCGAAGGCGACCGGAACGCCGAACTCCATGGAAACCTGGGCCAGGCCCTTGGTGCACTCACCGGCAACGTATTCGAAATGCGGGGTGCCGCCACGAATGACCGCGCCGAGGGCGATGATGGCGGAGTACTCGCCTTGCTGGGCGACCTTCTGGGCTACCAGCGGGATCTCAAACGCGCCGGGAGCGCGGATGATGGTGATGTCGTTTTCGCTGACACCGTGGCGAACCAGAGCGTCTACGGCGCCGCTTACCAGGCTTTCCACGACGAAACTGTTGAAACGGCCGACCACCAGGGCATAGCGGCCTTTGGGGGCGATGAAGGTACCTTCGATGGTCTTCAGGGACATGGGCGAGTTCTCGTCAATTAAAGAGCGAGGGCCCCGGCCTTGACGGTCGGAGCCCTGCGGGTCATTCAGCGGGCAGGTATTCTACAACTTCCAGGTCGAAACCGGATATCGCGTTGAACTTCATCGGCGAACTCATCAGGCGCATCTTGCGCACCCCGAGGTCGCGGAGAATCTGCGATCCGGCACCGACGGTGCTGTAGGTGGTCGGATTGGTGACCTTGGTTTCCGCTCCCAGCTGACGCTCCAGGTGCGCCAGCAGCTGCGGGCCGGTCAGCGGGTTGCCCAGCAGCAGCACTACGCCGCTACCGGCCTTGGCCACCGCGCTCATGGCAGCGCGCAAGCTCCAGCGGCCTTCCTGGTTGACCATGAACAGGTCGCGCAGCGGGTCCATGTTGTGGACCCGCACCAGGGTCGGTTCTTCCGGGCAGATCTTGCCCAGGGTCAGCGCCATGTGCACATCGCCTTCCACGGAATCACGATAGGTCACCAGGTTGAAGTGGCCCAGTTCGCTATCCAGCGGCTGCTCGGCGATGCGCTCGACGGTGCGTTCATGGATCAGGCGATAGTGGATGAGGTCGGCGATGGTGCCGATCTTGATCCCGTGCTCGGCGGCGAAGGCCTCTAGCTCGGGGCGACGGGACATGGTGCCGTCGTCGTTCATGATCTCGCAGATCACGCCGCTGGCCTCGAAGCCAGCCATGCGCGACAGGTCGCAAGCCGCCTCGGTGTGACCGGCGCGGGCCAGCACACCGCCTGGCTGAGCCATCAACGGGAAGATGTGACCGGGGCTGACGATGTCTTCGGCCTTGGCACCTTTGGCCGCGGCCACCTGTACGGTGCGTGCGCGGTCGGCGGCGGAGATACCGGTGGTCACACCTTCGGCCGCCTCGATGGAGACGGTGAACTTGGTGCCGAAGCCGGAACCGTTGCGCGGCGCCATCAGCGGCAGCTTCAGGAGTTCGCAACGCTCGCGGGTCATCGGCATGCAGATCAGGCCACGGGCGAAGCGGGCCATGAAGTTGATGTGCTCGGCCTGCACGCACTCGGAGGCCATGATCAGGTCGCCTTCGTTCTCGCGATCCTCGTCATCCATGAGGATGACCATCTTGCCCTGGCGGATGTCTTCGATCAGTTCGTCGATGCTGTTGAGAGCCATGGGCCCTCCTTCTGAATTCAGTGTTTGAGGTAGCCGTGTTCGGCGAGGAAGCTTTCGGTCAGGCCGGTGGACTGGGGCTCAGCCGCCTTGTCACCCAGCAGTAGGCGCTCCAGGTAGCGGGCCAGCAGGTCGACCTCCAGGTTCACGCGGCGACCGGGGCGGTAGTCGACCATGATGGTCTCGGCCAGGGTGTGCGGGACAATGGTCAGTTCGAACTCTGCGCCATTTACCGAGTTCACCGTCAGGCTGGTGCCATCCACGGTGATCGAGCCCTTGAGGGCGATGTACTTCGCGAGGTCGCGCGGCGCACGGATGCGGAATTGCACGGCGCGCGCATTGTCTTCCCGCGCCACGACTTCGCCGATGCCATCGACATGGCCGCTGACCAGGTGGCCGCCAAGACGGCTGGTGGGAGTCAGGGCCTTTTCCAGGTTGACCGGACTACCGGCCTTGAGGTCGTCAAAGGCAGTGCGAGCCAGGGTTTCGCGGCTGACGTCGGCCCAGAAGCCGTTACCGGGCAGTTCCACTGCGGTGAGGCAGACGCCATTGACCGCGATGCTGTCGCCGAGCTTGACGTCACCGAGGTCCAGCTTGCCGGTTTCCACCAGGACACGAACGTCGCCCCCCTTGGGGGTGATCGCACGGATGGTGCCGATGGCTTCGATTATGCCGGTGAACATGGGACCTCCAGAGCTTGCAGCGAACCGACAGAAGCCGGTGAAAGACGCATTATAGGCGCCCACCCCTCGCCCGCGCGCAGGCAAGCCGCCGGCGCCGGAAGGATCTGGGTTGTTGCATATGACATCGATGTAACTCCTGTTTCGTGAAAAACAGGGCGTATCGGATCGAAAGGGATCTGACGGGCACTGGCACGGACGTACGCTGGCCCAGGCAGGCAATCCCGTTCTCTCTTCATCCGGACTATTACCGTCGGCCCCGGAATCTAACCGGGTCTGCTGACCTCGCCATGGACGAGCGCTCGCGGGCTATGCGCTTGGCACGCAATTACCGCCGGTGGGGACTTGCACCCCGCCCTGAGAACGTTTCAGCCAGCATCGAACTGGCTGGCAGGCGTTTTATCACAGTCGTAACGAACTTGCATCGGCCTGTTCGGCCATGTTGGCGGCGGGGAAATCAGGCAGTAGAGCGAGGCACCGCGATGACTCGCCAGTCGTCGCCTACGGCGCGCATTTCCACGATCTTCAATTCCTGGGCCTCGGCCATACGTGCCAGCGGCCAGTCAAGCAGCGGGCGGGCGCTGGAACCCAGGAACTTGGCGGCGATGAAAATCTGGTACTCATCCACCAGTCCGGCACGGGCAAAGGCCCCTGCAAGGCTAGGGCCGGCCTCCACCAGGACCTCGTTGACACCCCGGTTGGCCAGCTCCTGCAACAGTCGGCGCAGATCGACATGGCCATCGCCACCCGGCAACACCAGCAGCTCGTGGCCCGGGTAACCATCCTGGGCGCCCGCGCGGGCGGTCGCCACCAGTGTCGGGCCGGCCTGGAAGAAAGGTACTGACAGCGGCACCCGCAGGCGCCCGTCCACCAGCACCCGCAGCGGCGGGCGACTGACGGCCAGCGCAGTGAGCTCAGCGTCCAGACCCAATTCGTCGGCACGTACGGTCAGGCGTGCAGCATCGGTAAGCACGGTGTCAGCGCCGGTCAACACGACGCTGGCGCGGGCACGCAAGCGCTGCACCGCCGAGCGGGCCGCCGGACCGGTAATCCACTGGCTTTCGCCACTGGCCATGGCGGTGCGGCCATCAAGGCTCATGGCGAGCTTGACCCTGACGAAGGGCAACCCCTGTTCCATCCGCTTGATGAAGCCGGCATTCAGTGCACGCGCTTCAGCCTCCAGCACGCCGCTCTCCACGGCGATGCCCGCATCTGCCAGACGTTGCAAGCCGCGGCCGGCGACCTGGGGATTTGGGTCCTGCATGGCGGCAACCACGCGCCCGACTCCGGCTGCCACCAGCGCATCGGCGCACGGCGGCGTGCGGCCGTGATGGCTGCAAGGTTCGAGAGTGACGTAGGCAGTGGCGCCACGGGCCAGATCGCCGGCCTGGCGCAAGGCATGGACTTCGGCATGGCGCTCACCGGCGCGGACGTGCCAGCCTTCACCGACGACCTCGCCATCACGAACGATGACGCAACCGACGCGCGGATTGGGATGGGTTGAGTAGATGCCCTTGCGCGCCAGCTCCAGGGCGCAGGCCATGTAGGCCTGATCGCTGGTGGCCATCAGTCTTTCGAGGGCTCGCGGGCCAGGCGCTCGATTTCCTCGCGGAACTCGTTGAGATCCTGGAAGCGGCGATAGACCGAAGCGAAACGGATGTAGGCGACTTCATCGAGCTTCTGCAACTCGACCATCACCAGTTCGCCCAGTACCCGAGATTTCACCTCGCGCTCGCCGGTGGCGCGCAACTTGTGCTTGATATGGGCGATGGCCGCCTCGAGACGTTCGATGCTCACCGGACGCTTCTCCAGTGCCCGCTGCATGCCGGCGCGCAGCTTCTCTTCGTCGAAGGGCTGGCGACTGCCGTCCTGCTTGATCAGGCGGGGCATGACCAGCTCGGCGGTCTCGAAGGTAGTGAAGCGTTCTTCGCAAGCCAGGCACTCGCGACGACGACGCACCTGATCGCCTTCTGCGACCAGCCGCGAATCGATGACCTTGGTGTCGTGGGCGCCGCAGAAAGGACAATGCATGGCGTTCGAGGAGCATCTGCAGAAAGGGGGGACCATGGTAGCGCATCCCCGGGGCAAGACAAGCCGACGGCTTTGCGCTATAAGGCCCGCGCATACAGATCAGGAATTCCAGATGCGCCCACTCCTTCCCCTGCTCCTGGCCGCGCTGCTAGCGGCGTGTGCCAGCGAAGAGCCCGCCCCGGAATTACCCACTCCGGCACAGCAACCCAAGGTTGAGGCCACGCCTGCACACATGCGTGAACTCAGCGGCGTGCTGCAGGCGCCGCCCGCGGGCAGCGAGGTGGAGCTGGCGCTGATATCGATCGATTCGCGCGACCGCCCGCAACGCCTGCTCGGCAACCTGGTGCTGAACGGCAATGGCGGCCCGCTGCCCTTCCGCCTGCTGTTCAACCCGGAATACTTTCCCCGAGGTGAGCGCGTGGAGCTGCGTGGGCGCGCGAGCCTGTCGGGACAACTAATCCTGAAACTGCAACCTCGCCTGATCCTGCAGCCTGAAAGCCAGTCCCTCGGACCGTTGCAGATGGTTCCAGCACCATGAGCGCCCCGGCAGCACTGCAACAGGCACTGGTCCAACTGCTGGGCGACGCCAGCCTCAGCGCGGAAACCCTGCCGGGAACCGATATCAGGCTCTGGCTGATCGATGCCAACAACATGGACCGCGCCTTCAGCCCCGAAGAAACCCGACGCATCCTCGAAGAGCCACCCTACTGGTGCTTCTGCTGGGCCAGCGGCCTCGCCCTGGCGCGCTGGCTGGCCGAGAAGCCGGAATGGGTCGCCGGCAAACGCGTGCTGGACTTCGGCGCTGGCTCGGGCGTGGCCGCCATTGCCGCGGCCAAGGCCGGCGCTGCTGAAGTGGTGGCCTGTGATCTCGACCCACTGGCGTTGGAAGCCTGTCGCGCCAATGCCGAGCTCAACGGTGTGCAGCTGAGCTATTCGGCGGACTTTTTCCAGGAACAAGACCGCTTCGACCTGATCATCGTCGCCGACGTGCTCTACGACCGCGCCAACCTGCCACTACTCGACCACTTCCTTACCCGCGGTCGCCAAGCCCTGGTGGCCGACTCGCGGGTACGCGATTTCCAGCACCCGCTCTATACCCGCCTTGCCGTGCTGGACGCCTGCACTTGGCCGGACCTGGCCGAGCCGGCGGAATTTCGCAATGTGAGCCTGTATCACGCGATTCGCTGAGGCAGAGCACCTTGGCGAGGGAGACATGTTGTGGGGGGGGCGCTAGGGGTCCCTCATGATGCTGCGGCCGGGCAAGGAATCGTCCCGGTACAGCTCGGAGTTGGGGCGCCCCTGCGGGGCGCTTGGCGAATGAATTCGCCCCTACAGGCAGCAGACCGACCGGCGGGAGAACACCTCGCTCGTACGGGGCATATTCATCCCCCGTCGGCGGCCTTATGATTCGCCCATTCCTTCGTGCCTTCGAGTGCCCAGATGAGCGACATTCCCTACATCTTCGATACCACCGGTGCCGATTTCGACCAGGCGGTGATCCAGAACTCCTTCCACAAGCCCGTGCTGGTGGATTTCTGGGCTGACTGGTGCGCGCCCTGCAAGGCGCTGATGCCACTACTGGCACAGATCGCCGAGTCCTACCAGGGTGAACTGCTGCTGGCCAAAGTGAACTGCGATATAGAGCAGGACATCGTGATGCGCTTCGGCATCCGCAGCCTGCCCACCGTGGTGCTGTTCAAGGACGGCCAGCCGGTGGACGGCTTTGCCGGCGCCCAGCCGGAATCGGCTATCCGCGCCATGCTCGAACCCCACGTACAGCTCCCAGCCACGCCGCAGGGCAACCTGCTGGACGCTGCCCAGGCCTCGTTCAGCGAAGGCCGCATCAGCGAAGCCGAGAATCTGCTCAAGCAACTGCTCACCGAAGACAACACCAATGCCGCCGGCCTGATCCTCTATGCCCGCTGCCTGGCCGAACGCGGTGAACTGGGTGAAGCGGAAACCGTGCTCAATGCCGTGAAGAGCGACGAGCACAAGCAATCACTCGCGGGCGCCCGCGCCCAACTGACATTCCTGCGCCAGGCAGCCGACCTGCCTGAAGTGGCCGACCTGAAGTCGCGCCTCGCGCAGGATGCCGGTGATGACGAAGCGGTGTACCAGCTGGCGGTCCAGCAACTCTCCCGCCAGCAATACGAGCCGGCGCTGGACAGCCTGCTCAAGCTGTTCGTGCGTAACCGTGGCTTCGAGAACGGCCTGCCCCACAAGACCCTGCTGCAAGTGTTCGACCTGCTGGGTAACGACCATCCGCTGGTCACCACCTATCGCCGCAAGCTGTACAACGCGATCTACTGACAGGGTTCCGGGCCAGCCCTTTTCTGTGGGAGCGAATTCATTCGCGGTTGAAATCGCTCCCACAGTTCCTCAGCCCCTCCAGATATATAGGGGCGCGTCCTCTCCCGCTTCCATATGCACCTGCTCGCAATGGCGCAGGCGCACCAGCAGGCGCTTGCCCGCGGCAGTACCGCCGGCCAGGGCTTCCAGTTCCGCCAACAGGCGAGGACCTTCCATTTGCCCGGCATCGCGCAGCAATTGCTGGGCGGTATCCCAAAGTGCATCACTGCGCGGTGTGTTCGGAGCCTTGGGCGCGGCCGGAGCCTGGACCGCGACCTCGGGCGTCAGGCGACTGGCCAGTTGGTCCCAGTCCTCAGCGTCCATTTCAATCGTCAGATCTACCGGCCAATCACCGATCTGTCCGCGAATTCGCAGCATGTCCAACTCCTCCAGAAACGAATGCGCAATGCTCCCATGGTGTTGGCGGGCTGCCTACATTTGTTATAACGTAACGCAAATTTTCGTCCCGCCCCGGAGATCCTTCATGCGCAGCCTGCTGCTTGCCCTGCCCTTCGCCCTGTTGCCTTTGGCCGTCGTCCAGGGCCACGAGCACGACCATGATCACGAACACGGCAGCCTCGGCGCCCACGAACACGGTGTGGCGCAGCTGAATGCTGTGCTGGACGGCAAGACCCTGGAACTGGAACTGGAAAGCCCGGCCATGAACCTGGTGGGCTTCGAGCATGAAGCGAAGAGCGATGCCGACAAGGCCAAGGTGGCTGCCGCCCGTGCAGAACTGGAAAAACCCCTGACGCTCTTCGCCCTCCCCGCAACGGCAGGCTGCAAGGTCAAATCCCAGGAACTGGAAAGTCCACTCTTCGGCGCTGACGAGCACCATGACGAACATGCCGAAGGCCATGACCACGAACACAGTGAAGTTCACGCCCATTACCAGTTCGAATGCGCAAAGCCCGACGAATTGAAGGCCCTGGATCTGGCCGGGCTGTTCAAGCGCTTTCCCGCCACCCTGAAAATTCAGGTACAACTGATCGGCCCCAACGGCCAGCAAGGCGCGGAACTCAGCGCCAGCAACGCCAGCCTGAGCTTCTAACCCTTCGCAGAAACAGCCGGGGCAACCCGGCTGGATTCCCATGAGCCAGACACTGATCGAACTCCATGGGCTGGGCTTTGCCTGGCCCGGCCACCCGGAATTGCTGGACATCCCCGAATTCCATCTGAAACGCGGTGAGAGTCTCTTCCTCAAAGGTCCCAGCGGCAGCGGCAAGACCACCTTACTGGGTCTGCTCGGCGGCGTGCAGAAGCCCGGCCGTGGCAGCATTCGCCTGCTCGGTCAGGATCTGGCCTCGCTCTCCGCCAGCGCTCGCGATCACTTCCGCGTGGATCACACCGGTTACATCTTTCAGCAATTCAACCTGCTGCCCTTCCTGTCAGTGCGGGAAAACGTCGAATTGCCCTGCCGCTTCTCACGCTTGCGTTCCGAACGAGCCCGCCAGCGACACGGAAGCGTCGATGCGGCGGCAGCAACCCTGCTGCGCCATCTCGGCCTGAAGGAAGAACTGCTGCAACGCCGTGCCGACGCGCTGTCAATCGGCCAGCAACAACGGGTAGCGGCCGCTCGCGCGCTGATCGGCCAGCCGGAATTGGTGATCGCCGACGAGCCGACCTCGGCCCTGGACGCCGACGCCCGCGAGGCCTTCCTGCAGCTGCTGTTCGCCGAATGCCGTGAAGCCGGCTCCAGCCTGCTGTTCGTCAGTCACGACCAGAGCCTGGCTGCACTGTTCGACCGTAGCCTGTCGCTGGCGGATCTGAACCATGCCGCGCACATCGAGGAGGATTGAGATGTATCTGCTGCGCCTGGCCCTGGCCAGCCTCGCCAACCGCCGATTCACCGCGCTGCTGACGGTCTTCGCCATCGCCCTCTCGGTCTGTCTGTTGCTGGCGGTCGAGCGCGTGCGCACGGAGGCACGCGCCAGTTTCGCCAGCACCATCAGCGGCACCGACCTGATCGTCGGTGCCCGATCCGGTTCGGTGAACCTGCTGCTCTATTCCGTCTTCCGTATCGGCAATGCTACCAACAACATCCGCTGGGAAAGCTTCGAAGCCATCAGCCAGGACAAACGGGTGAAGTGGGCCATCCCCATTTCCCTCGGTGATTCGCATCGCGGATTCCGCGTGATGGGCACCAGCGCTGCCTACTTCGATCACTATCGCTACGGCCGCGGACAGCCCTTGCAACTGGCCGAGGGCAAGCCATTCGCCGACATGTTCGAGGTGGTATTGGGCGCCGAAGTGGCCGAAGCCCTGCACTACAAGCTAGGTGACAAACTGGTGCTGGCCCACGGCGTCAGCACCGTCAGCCTGGTGCAGCATGATGACAAGCCCTTTACCGTGATTGGTATCCTCGCTCGCACCGGCACTCCTGTTGACCGCACGTTGCACATTTCCCTGGCCGGCATGGAGGCACTGCACGTCGACTGGCAGAACGGTGTACCCGCACGCGGCGCGGGCAAGGTCAGCGCTGATCAGGCGCGCGCCATGGACCTGCAACCGAAGGCCATAACCGCCTTCCTCCTTGGTCTCAACAGCAAGATTGCCACCTTCGCGTTGCAACGGCAGATCAATGAGTACCGGGGCGAACCGTTGCTGGCGATTCTTCCGGGCGTCGCCCTGCAGGAGCTCTGGAGCCTGATGGGGACGGCGGAGAAGGCGCTTTTCGTAGTCTCGCTGTTCGTCGTGCTGACCGGGCTGATCGGCATGCTCACGGCCATCCTCACCAGCCTCAACGAGCGTCGCCGGGAAATGGCCATTCTCCGCTCGGTAGGCGCGCGGCCCTGGCACATCGCTAGCCTGCTGGTGCTGGAAGCCTTCGCCCTGGCCATGGCGGGTGCGGTGCTGGGGGTGGGCCTGCTCTATCTGGGCATAGCGCTCAGCCAAGGCTACGTCCAGGCCACCTACGGCCTCTTCCTGCCTCTCGCCTTGCCCAGCCCCTATGAGTGGACGCTGCTCGGCGCTATTCTGGCCGCTGCCCTACTGATGGGTGTAGTGCCAGCCTGGCGTGCCTATCGGCAGTCGCTGGCCGACGGTCTGTCCATTCGCCTGTGAGACTTTCATGACGCGCATCCTGCTGGCCCTGTTGTTGACGCTTTCTTCCCCGCTCTGGGCCAGCGAGGCACGCGAACTCACCTGGGCCGAAATGATTCCGGAAGGCGCGCCGCCACCTGCACCTCCGGCGCCCGTCCACGATCTTTCGCAGCTCTCGGATGCACTCCAGGCGGAGGCCGGTCCGGCAGCCTCGCAACAGTCACCGGCAGCTCCGGTGGTCCAGGCGCTGGACGGCCAGGAAGTGAAATTGCCGGGTTACATCGTGCCGCTGGATGTCACGGAAGAAGGCCGCGTTACGGAGTTCCTCCTGGTGCCCTACTTCGGTGCCTGCATCCATGTTCCTCCGCCGCCGTCGAACCAGATCGTCCATGTGAAGAGCGAGCTCGGCGTATTGATGGATGCCCTCTACCAACCCTTCTGGATCGAGGGTCCGCTGCAGGTGAAAGCCAGCAGCAGCGACCTGGCCGAGGCGGGTTACCAGATGGACGCGAGCAAGATCTATCCCTACGAGTCCCCCAGCAACTGACGTTCCAAACACGAAGGCTTGGCGTGACCGGGCCTTTGACGTCCAACCTGAGAGACATTGCTCTGGATCAAGATACGAAGCGTCCTAATTAAAGAAACTGGCTCCAGCCCAACACTTGTAGAATTCATTGGAGCCTTTAATGCGCAAGCTGCTACTCACCGCCTCCCTGCTCGCCCTTGCCGTCGCATCGCCCCTGGCCCTGGCCCACAAGGCCGGCGATGTGATCATCCGTGCCGGCGCCGCCACCGTCGACCCGAACGAAGACAGCTCCAATCTGTCGCTCGCCGGCACCAAGGTAGGCGGTACAAAAGCCACCCTGGACAGCGATACCCAGTTGGGCCTGACCGGCACTTACATGCTCACCGACCACGTAGGCCTCGAACTGTTGGCCGCCACTCCTTTTCAGCATGAAGTCGGCGTGAAAGGTCTTGGCGGTGCTCTGGACGGCAAACTGGCTGATATCAAGCACCTGCCGCCGACCCTGAGCCTCCAGTACTACCCGCTGGATCCCAACTCGGCGTTCCAACCCTATGTCGGGGCTGGCCTCAACTACACCTTGTTCTTCGACGAAAGCCTGACTAGCCAGCGCAAGAGCCAGGGCTTCAGCAACCTGGACCTGGACAACTCCTGGGGTCTGGCTGCGCAGGTGGGCATGGACTACATGCTGACCGACAACATCCTGCTCAACGCTGCAGTCTGGTACATCGATATCGACACTCAAGCCAGCACCGATCTGGCCGGTGTGGGCAAGGTCAAGGTCGATGTGGACGTGGACCCGTGGGTCTACATGGTTGGTGTCGGCTACAAGTTCTGAGCGGGAAAATCCTGGGGGACGGACACTACCGCTATAGGCGCCTTCGGGCGCCTTTTTTATACCCGTGGTTTAGTTCGGTCACACGAACCTCCCCACGGGCACCGCATAGAGCAGTCGCTCAGCGCCCCAGCAGGCGCGCAACGCCCTCGCGCAACGGAGTCGAGACCGGAAAGTCATAGCGCAGCAGCAGGCGGGCATTGTTCGCCCGCGAGTGACGGATATCCCCGGCGCGCGCATCGGCATGAGTCACTGGCGGCAGATCACCCAGCACTTCGCCGATAGCGGCGAGCAACTCGTTGAGGCTGGTCGCCCGATTCAGGCCCACGTTCACCGGTCCGACCTCCAGCCACTCTGCTTCCAGCGCCTGCACCAGCACTTGCACCAGGTCGCCGACATAGACGAAGTCGCGAGTCTGCTCGCCATCTCCGAACACGGTGATCGGCAATCCAGCCAGAGCGCGCTCGGTGAAGATACTGATCACACCCGAATAAGGCGACGATGGGTCCTGGCGCGGGCCGAAGATATTGAAGAAGCGAAACACCCCAGGCTCCAGCCCATGCTGCCGGCGGTAGAAGTCCAGGTAATGCTCGCTCGCCAGCTTGTCAGCCGCATAAGGTGTCAGCGGCGACTTCGGCGTGTCTTCGTCGATGGCCGTGCCTTCGCCGTTCTGGCCGTAGACAGCCGCGCTGGAGGCGAAGATCACCCGTTTCACGCCACTCGCACGCATGGCTTCGCAGACGTTCAGGGTGCCGATCAGATTGCTCTGGTGCGTTGCCACCGGATCATCCACCGAGGCCTGGACCGAAGCGACCGCCGCCAGATGCGCGACCGCCTTGCAGCCCGACATTGCCTTCGCCACCAGCGCGGAGTCGGCAACGTCGCCTTCGATCAGTTCCAGTCGCGGGTTGTCCAGCGCCAGATTGGCCCGTTTGCCGGTGGACAGATTGTCCAGCACGCGCACGGCGTGCCCCCTGGCGAGCAGCGCATCTGCCAGGTGCGAGCCGATGAAGCCAGCGCCGCCGGTAATGAGGATGGGGGATTCAGACATGGCGATAGTAGCGGTCCAGCAGGTTTGGCAGGGCAGCACGCCAGGCGCGCGGCTTGATGCCGAAGGTATGGAGGATTTTCTTGCAGGCCAGCACTGCGTTCTGCGGCTCGTCCCCTGCATCGGGGCGAGCGGCGTGGGCCTGCGGCGTGATGTCCTGCACCTTCAGCGGATGCAGGCTGCGAGCCTCACTGAGCAGCGCCTGGCCCAGCGCCAGCGGAGTGGTGGCCTCGTGCCCCCCATAGTGATAGGTCCCCCAGAGCGGCGCCTGGCAGTCCAGTTGCTTGATCACTGCAAGCAGCACACGGGCTGCATCATCCACAGGGGTCGGATTGCCGCGACGGTCGTCGGCCAGGCAAATTTCGTCGGCCTGCTCCGCACGACTGAGGAAACGGCCCAATGAACCATCGCGGCTGTCGTCCAGCAACCAGCCAAAACGCAGCAGCACGTGCTTGGGGCAGGCGGCACGGACACTCTGCTCCATCCGCCAGATGGCCTTACCGCGTTCACTGAGCGGCACGGTCTCGTCCTTTTCGCTGTAAGCGGTCGCGCGCGAACCGTCGAACACCCGATAGCTGGAAGGCTGCAGCAGAATGATTCCGTGATGCTGGGAGAGTTCGGCAAGGCGCTCCACGCCGCGCTCCTGGGCGGCCAGGCGCACGTCGCTGACTTCGTCGGCCTGGAACCAATCGAAGTAGTAGGCGAGGTTGATCACGGCGTCGGGCCGGGTGTCATCGAGCAGCTGGGTCAGGCTGGCGGCATCCCAACCCTGTTCGGGCGGACGCGGAGCGAGAAAACCTATGTCTTCCTCGGCTCCCAGGCGAATCAGCGCCTGTCCGAGTGAATTGCCGCCACCCAACAGCATCAAGCGCATTCGCATAGAGAAAGAGGTCGCTTAAAGCCGGTTATAGGGAGTGGGCGGGCATATTCCCCGCCGCATAAGAGCCGCATTCTGCGGGTTTCACTGGCGTACGTCACTAGCCGCGTGGCGGTTGCGCCTTGCCTGGGCGGTAGAGATGAGCGTGGTCGGCCCGATACAGGGAAGAGTCGGCGAAGCCTTCGGCGGCCAACACCTCGCCCACCAGGATCAATGCGGTGCGACGGAAATCCCGTGCCGCCACCTTGGGCACTATGTCACCCAGGGTACCGGTGACCTGCTCCTGATCCGGCCAGCTGGCGCGATGGATCACCGCGATCGGGCAGGCGACGCCGTAGTGCGGCAGCAATTCTTCGACAATCTTCGCCAACTGGCTCACCCCGAGGTGAATGGCCATGGTGGCGCGATGCCGGGCCAGGTCTGCCAGCGCTTCACCCTCCGGCATCCGCGTCTTGCTGGCGTAGCGGGTGAGAATCAGCGTCTGGGACACCTCCGGCAAGGTCAGCTCGCACCCCAGCAGCGCTGCGCAAGCAGCGGTGGCTGTCACGCCCGGCACCACCTCAAAGGGAATGCCACGCTCGCGCAGATGACGAATCTGCTCGCCAATGGCCCCATACAACGATGGATCACCGGAATGCACCCGCGCCACATCCCGGCCCTGGGCATGGGCTTGCGCCAGCAGGGCGACAATTTCATCCAGATGCAGTTCGGCGGTGTTCACCACCAGATCCGCGCTGTGGCCTGCCAGCACCGCTTCGGGCACCAGCGACCCTGCGTAGAGAATTACCGGACAGGAGCGGATCAGCCGCTGTCCCTTGACCGTGATGAGCTCCGGATCGCCGGGGCCGGCGCCGATGAAGTAGACCGTCATGGCCGTCCGGCCTCCTGATGGATACAGGCCAACGCACAGGTAGCGCTGGCGCTGCGGCGTTTGTCGATGAGCAGGGTGACGCGGCGGCCAAAGAGGATTTCAGCCTGGGCCAGCGCCGCGGCTTCGGCCACTCCGGGGCTGCCGACGGCGTCTCGAACCCGCTCTGATGGCTGGTTCAGCCGACCTTCAAAGGCGGCAAGAACATCCATCGGCAGGCCATGCAGCGGCAGCCCCAGTCGCTCGGCCAGGGCGACCAGCCCCGGCTCTGCGGATTTTGCCTCGCTGGTAGCCAGGGCGACCACCTGATCGAGAGAGACACTGGCCTCGGCAAGGCACTGCATCAGCAGGCCCTGCAACTCACCCGGCGGACAGCCGCGCCGGCAGCCCAGTCCGGCGACCAGTTTCAAGCGGAGGGCGATGCGTGACGCTGGTACAGCCACGCGGCAGCCCAGCCGAGCACCGCCCAGAATGCGGCATTGGTGATCAGCGACGCAGCGATGAACTCCTGCTCCAGCGCTTCAGGTGCCAGGCTGGCATGCACTTCGGGCTGCGGCGCACCGACAACATGCGGGATCACGAGAAACACGATACCTGCCACGCGCAACGCCCAGTGACGGCCAAAGGCGATCAGGGCGAGGCCAGCGGCAGTGGAGGCAGCGGTACCAATCCACCAGGCCTGACGGTGGGCCAGATCGGCAGCGGCGGTACCCGGCAATTCCGGCGGCAGGCCGAGGGACGGTGCGAGCGCAAAGGTGGCGAACCCGCCAAGCCCCCAGAGCAGGCCATGCCAGGCACGACTCGGCCCGCGCAGACTGAACAATCCGGCAAGGATCAGGGCGAAGCCCACAGCCACCACTAGGTTGCTGCCACCGGTCGACAGGGTCCGTTGCCAGCCATCTTCCGGGGCCCAGGCCTCGTCGCTGTGCTCGTGGGTGTGAGCGACAGCCGCGCCGCCGTGCTCATGGTCGTGCGCCTGCTCCACCTGGGTGGCGGGTTCGGCGTTTTCATAGGTTTCCGCCTGGAGAATCAGCGGAGTGACCCACAGGCTCTGTAGCAGGGTCAGCACCAGGGCGGCGATCAGGCCGGCGAAACCGGCGGTCTGGGCAATGCGCTTGATCATCCGTGAATCACTCAATGGCAGGGGAAGGCGGCACTGTGGCGGGTGTCGTGAGCGGCGTTGTGCACAGCTTCGATATGCGAGAAGCCGGCGAAATACACCAGGGACAGGCCGACCAGACTGGCGCCGATGGCCAGTACAAGACGTTGGGTCAGGGTCGAGGAGGAAGCGGCGGAATGAGACAGGGTACGGCTGGACATGGAGGTTCCCTCTGCGTTGCTAACGATACCGGCAGAGGAACGCGCGCGAGGGAAGCGGGCGCAGGCGCACCCAGGTTTCCGGCTTGCGCCCGCCCACCGCGGGTTGCCAAAACGTGATCAGGCCGGTCTCCGGGCTCACGACGCCTGCCAGGGGCAGGATGGGCATGCCTTCCCATGCCTTGTCGGCACAGTGGCGTACTTAACCCTACGGTCGCTTACCGTTGCGGGGGCAGCGTCGGACTAGTCCGAAAATGGACGCACCGACTTCCCGTTTCACCTCGCGTACGGCGACGCAAGGCACCTGAAAAAACCGTGCTAGGACATCACGAGTCCGACCAAGCGTCAACTGCCGCAATTGACCGCTGCTCGGGCGCTGCGTAGCCTTCGCCCTTTCGAGGTTCTCCGGCCGAGGCGCCGGAGCTAAGAGGGAACGTGGTCAAGGCCACGGCTGCCCCCGCAACTGTGAACGTCCCAAGGCCCTTCGAAACGCCACTGCGCAAGCGGGAAGGCGAAGGTGCCGCCCAGCAGCTTTCAACAGCCCGCTGGCGCAGGGTCGTAAGCCAGGAGACCTGCCTCGACGAAATTTCAGACAACCGGGCGGGGTGATCCGGTGGCGAATCCGTTGCGCGGGACGAGTCCCGCTGCGTTCGTCATGCCCGCCGACCGACCACGTAGAGGCGCGCATGAAAACCCTGGCCAAGCTCCCCGTCACCATCGTTACCGGCTTCCTCGGCGCTGGTAAGACCACCCTCCTGCGCCACATGCTGGACAACGCGGAAGGTCGCCGAATCGCGGTGATCGTCAATGAGTTCGGCGAGCTGGGCATCGACGGCGAAATCCTCAAGCAGTGCTCCATCGGCTGCACCGAGGAAGAGGCCGCAGGCCGCGTCTTCGAACTGGCCAACGGCTGCCTCTGCTGCACTGTGCAGGAGGAATTCTTCCCGGTGATGCGCGAACTGGTGGCACGCCGTGGCGACCTCGACCAGATCCTCATCGAAACCTCCGGCCTGGCGCTGCCCAAGCCGTTGGTCCAGGCCTTCCAGTGGCCGGAAATCCGCAACGCCTGCACCGTCGACGCAGTAATCACCGTGGTCGACAGCCCGGCCGTGGCCGCCGGCACTTTCGCCGCGCACCCCGAGCAGGTAGACGAACAACGCAAGCAGGACCCCAACCTCGACCACGAATCTCCCTTGCATGAGCTGTTCGAAGACCAGCTCGCCAGCGCCGACCTGGTGGTGCTGAACAAGGCCGACCTGCTCGACGCTGAGGCCTTGGCCGCCGTGCGTGCTGAAGTGGCCGAGGAGCTGCCGCCGGCGGTGAAGATCGTCGAAGCCAACTCCGGCAAGCTGCCCCTCGATGTTCTGCTGGGGCTGAACGCCGAGGCTGAGTTGCACATCGACAGCCGCCCCACCCACCACGACCACGAAGGTCATGAAGACCACGACCATGACGAGTTCGACTCCTTCCACGTCGACCTCCCGGAAGTCGAGGAAACGGCTCTGATCGCCGCCCTCGGCCAACTGGTGGAGCGCCATTCCGTCCTGCGTATCAAGGGCTTCGCCGCCATCCCCGGCAAACCGATGCGCCTGCTGGTCCAGGGCGTTGGCAAACGCTTCGACAAGCACTTCGACCGCAAATGGCTGACCGACGAAACCCGTGGCACGCGCCTGGTAGTGATCGGACAGGAGCTGGATCAGGCGGTGATCGCCAACGAGCTACGCACGGCGCTCGCGTGAAGCACGTCCTGCCCCCTCTCCCACTGGGAGAGGGCTGGGGTGAGGGAAGCCCCCAGCGCTCGGAGACAGCCCTCACCCCCGCCCCCTCTCCCAGAGAGAGAGGGGAGTAAATGCACCTCCTGCGCACCCAACCCGGCGGCTTCGTCCCTGACGATGGCATCGCCCACTTGGCCCAGACGCCCGCCGAACTGGTGATCCTCTGCAGCGGCGACTCGCACCTGGCGCTTTTGGCCGAAGCCTCCCGCGAATTGCCCGACGACTACCCGAGCCTACGCCTGGCCAACCCCATGCAGCTGCAGAACCACGCCTCGGTGGACCTCTATGTCGACGAGGTGCTGCAGCACGCCAAGGTCATCCTCATCTCGGTGCATGGCGGCGTGGGTTACTGGCGCTACGGCATCGAGCAACTCGTGGCGCTGGCCGAACGCGGTGCCAAGCTGATACTGGTGCCCGGCGATGACCGTCCCGATCCGGAGCTGGCCAGCCTGTGCACGGTCCCGTCGAAAGATGCCGAACGCCTCTGGCAGTACCTGCGCCAGGGCGGCCTGGACAACGCCCGGCAGTTGTTCAATTGCCTGGCCGACAATTGGCTGGGGCGCGACTACCCCTGGACCGAGCCACAGGTTCTTCCACGCGTCGCCCTCTACCACCCGCGCGTTCGCCCGGCGCAACTGGCGGATTGGCAGGCCGAATGGCAACCAGACCAGCCCGTGGCCGCCCTGCTTTTCTATCGCACCCACTTGCAGGCCGCGAATACCGCCTTCATCGACGCCTTCTGTGAGCGCCTGGCTGCCCGTGGCCTGAATCCCCTTCCCATCGCCGTCGCCAGCCTCAAGGAAGCCGAGTGCCTGGAGGCTGTGGAAAACTGGCTGGACGCCGCAGCTGCCGCGCTGATCATCAACACCACGGGGTTCGCCCAATCCAACCCGGACGCCCCCAGCCTGCGTCCCTTCCGCCGAGACATCCCAGTGCTGCAGGCCATCTGCTCGCTGGACAACGAACCCCTCTGGCGGGAAAACCCGCAAGGCCTCGGCCCGCGCGACCTGGCCATGCACATCGCCCTGCCGGAGCTGGACGGCCGCATCATCACCCGGCCCATCAGTTTCAAGGGCATGGCCTGGCGCAGCGAGCGCAGCCAGAGCGACGTGGTCTGCTACCTGCCGCACACCGAGCGCATGGACTTCGTAGCCGAGCTGGGAAGACGCTGGTGCGCGCTTTCGCGCAAGGTCAATGCCGACAAGCGTGTGGCGCTGATCCTCGCCAACTACCCCACCCGCGATGGCCGTATTGGCAACGGTGTGGGTCTGGATACGCCCGCTGCCGCGCTTAACATCCTTCGTGCGCTGGAGTCCGAAGGCTATCCGCTGGCTGGGCTGCCAGAGAGCGGTACTGCGCTTATCCACAGCCTGCTCGGCGGCGTCAGCAACGACCTGGACAGCCTCGATGCGCGCCCCTGCGCCCAGAGCCTGGCCCTCTCCGACTACCTCGACTGCTTCGCACGGCTACCCGAAGCCAATCAACGCGCAGTCATTGAACGCTGGGGCGAGCCGCAGCAGGACCCGATGTTCCGCAGCGGCCGCATGATGATCGCCGGCCTGCGCTTCGGCCTCGCCTTCGTCGGTATCCAGCCGGCGCGCGGTTACCAACTCGACCCCGCGGCCATTTACCACGACGCCGACCTGGTACCGCCTCACGGTTATCTCGCCTTCTACTTCTGGTTGCGCGAAGTATTCACCGCCGATGCGCTGATCCACGTCGGCAAGCATGGAAACCTGGAATGGCTGCCGGGCAAGGGAGTCGGCCTGTCCGCCGAGTGCTGGCCTGACGCGGTGATGGGGCCGCTGCCGAACATCTACCCGTTCATCGTCAACGATCCGGGCGAAGGTGCCCAGGCCAAGCGCCGCGCCCAGGCGGTGATCATCGATCACCTGATGCCGCCCCTGACCCGCGCCGAAAACTACGGTCCCCTGCGCGACCTGGAACGTCTGGCCGACGAGTACTACGACGCCTCGCTGCTGGACCCGCGCCGGGCCGTGCAGCTGCGTGGGGAGATTCTCGAACTGGTGAAGGCCACCGCCCTGGACCGCGAGCTGAACCTGATCATCAACGACGCCCCGGAAAGCTGGTTGCCGCAACTGGACGCCTACCTCTGCGACCTCAAGGAATCGCAGATTCGCGACGGCCTCCACGTCTTCGGCGAATCTCCGACCGGGCGCCTGCGCAACGACACGCTGCTGTCCCTGGTGCGCATTCCGCGCGGTGACGGCAGGGGCACCAACGCCAGCCTGCTTCGCGCCCTCGCCAACGACCTGCAACTGGGCCACGACCCGCTCGACCTCAACTGGGCGGAACCCTGGGAAGGCCCGTGCCCAGCGGTGCTGGACGCCGTCAGCGATGAGCCCTGGCGCAGCAATGGCGATACGCGCGAACGCTTGGAACTGCTGGCGCTGCGGTTGATCGAGACCACGGACTTCGGCTCCATCGGCGCCACCAGCGATGCGGTTATCCACAACCTGCACGCTGAGATCGCCCCCACCCTGGATGCCTGCGGGAGTGCCGAGATCGGCGGTGTGCTTTCCGCCCTGGCAGGTCGTTTTGTCCCGCCCGGCCCAAGTGGCGCGCCCAGTCGCGGACGCCTCGACGTGCTGCCCACGGGACGCAATTTCTTCACGGTGGACGTGCGCAATCTGCCCACGCCCACTGCCTGGCGCCTGGGCTTCCAGTCCGCCAACCTGCTGCTGGAACGCCACCTGCAGGACCACGGCGATCACCTGCGCCAGCTTGGCATTTCCGTCTGGGGAACCGCGACCATGCGCACCGGGGGGGATGACATCGCCCAGGCGCTGGCGTTGATGGGTGTGCGTCCGGTATGGCAGTCCGGCAGCCAGCGGGTGGAAGACTTCGAAATCCTGCCGCTGTCCCTGCTCGACCGCCCACGGGTGGATGTGACGCTGCGGGTGTCGGGCTTCTTCCGTGATGCCTTCGCCAACCTCATCCGCCTGTTCGACGCTGCCGTGCAGGCGGTGGCCGGACTCGACGAACCCGAAGAGATGAACCCCCTCGCCGCCCGAGTCAAACAGGAAAGCGAGCGCCTCGCTTCCGAAGGCATCAGCGCCGAGAGCGCACGCCTGCAGGCCGGCTGGCGTGTATTCGGCGCCCAGCCCGGCGCCTACGGTGCCGGCGTGCAGGGCGCCATAGAAGAACGCCAGTGGCAGGACCGCGCCGAACTGGCCGAGGTCTACCTCAATTGGGGTGGTTACGCCTACGGCGCCCAGGATGCCGGCACTCCGGCGCGGGAACGCTTCGCCCAGCGGCTGCAAGGGTTGCAGGCCGTGCTGCAGAACCAGGACAACCGCGAGCACGACATCCTCGACTCCAACGACTACTACCAGTTCCAGGGCGGCATGCTTGCCGCCGCCGAAACCCTGCGTGGCGACAAGGTCGCCAGCTACCACGGCGACCACAGCCAGCCAGATCTGCCGCGCATCCGCTCGCTC
The DNA here is from genome assembly GCF_036328175.1 of Pseudomonas sp. JS3066. Taxonomy (NCBI): domain Bacteria; kingdom Pseudomonadati; phylum Pseudomonadota; class Gammaproteobacteria; order Pseudomonadales; family Pseudomonadaceae; genus Pseudomonas; species Pseudomonas sp. JS3066. The sequence goes on along the minus strand of NZ_CP143312.1, from coordinate 173,714 downwards.
AAGGAAGAACTGGCGCGCGTGGTCCGCTCCCGCGCGGCCAATCCAAAGTGGATCGCAGGCATGAAACGCCACGGCTACAAGGGCGCCTTCGAACTGGCGGCGACCGTGGATTACCTCTTCGCTTTCGACGCCACCAGCGAACTGGTGGACGACCATCAGTACCAACTGCTGGCCGACGCCTACCTGCTGGACGAGGACACCCGCGAGTTCATTCGCCAGCACAACCCTGAAGCCCTGCGCGACATCGCCGAACGCCTGGTGGAAGCGCAGCAGCGAGGATTGTGGGAACAGCCTGGGGAGTACCGCGAGGTAATCGAGAATCTGCTGCTGGATATCGAGGAGCAGTGATTAGCGCAGGGCCGAGGTCCTGTGGGAGCGGATTCAATCGCGAATGAATTCGCTCCCACAGCGAATGCCATCACCCGCGCAACCGCGCCGCCGCCTCTCGCAGGATCGCTTCCGTCCCCGCCCAGCCCAGGCAGCCATCGGTGATCGAAACCCCATAGCGCAACTCGCAGGACAGCGACTGCGCGCCATCGAACAGGTGGCTCTCGATCATCACCCCACGCAGGGCGTCCTGGCCGGCCAGGCGTTGGCTGATCACATCTTCCAGAACCGCCGGCTGACGCAGTGGGTCCTTGCCACTGTTGGCATGGCTGCAGTCGACCAGGATACGCGGGGCGATACCGAGTTTCTCAAGCCCGTCGCGCGCCGCTTGCACACTGGCCGCATCATGATTCGGTCCACGGTTGCCGCCACGCAGCACCAGGTGGGTATCCGCGTTGCCGGCGGTCTGCACCAGCGCCGGACGGCCCTGGACGTCAATACCGAAATGCTGGTGAGCATGGGCGGCCGAGCGCATGGCGTCGGTGGCGACGCCGAGGCTGCCATCGGTTCCGTTCTTGAAGCCCACGGGCAGGTCCAGGCCGCTGACCATCTCGCGGTGGATCTGCGACTCACTGGTGCGCGCGCCAATGGCGGCCCAGCTCAGCAGGTCGTCCAGATAGCCAGCGACCAGCGGCTGCAGCAGCTCAGTCGCGATCGGCAGGCCCAGCTCGGCTACATCCAGCATCAGCCGGCGACTCAACGCCAGGCCCTCGGCCATGTCGCCACTGCCGTCCAGATGCGGGTCATAGACCAGGCCCTTCCAGCCCACGGTGGTGCGCGGTTTCTCGACATAGGCACGCATCACCAGCAGCAACTGGTCACTCACCTCCGGCGCCAGTGCAGCGAGACGCCGAGCATAGTCGAGGGCGGAATCCGCGTCGTGGATGGAGCAAGGGCCGACCACCACCAGCAGGCGCGAATCCTCGCCATCCAGCACGGCGCGAACAGCTTCGCGCTGGGCGTCGATCTGACGGGCAATGGCATGACTCAGCGGTAAGCGCTGGCGCAATTCGGCGGGAGTGGGCAGCGGGTGGGTGCTGCGCGATGGGGAAAGGGCAGCTTCCAGTGCAATAGCATGGAGCGGCTGTACAGCGGCGGGCAGAACGGATTGGTGCGAATTCATGACTGGCATCCTCAGCCGGCGCGGCTCGATCCGCGCACGGCGCTATCTGGGTGTTCGATTCAATGGTGTCTGTGCGGAGCCTGCGCGGCTAAATCGCCAGTCGGAGTTGCGGTAATAGGTCTGGTAGGTGCGATAGCTGATCATGGTGCGATCCTGTATGTCGGTTGTTGGCCTTGTGGGCCGGAAAACAAAAACCCCCGGTCGGGTTGCCGACCGGGGGTTTCGTGGAGCTTTGGCGGCGACCCTGCTGGAGTGGGCCGCCTGATTGGGTATCAGGTCAGCCCGTGGCTAAACCAATACCCATAGAAATAGCTGGCCGCAGCAGCCACACGCACACACGCCTGGGCCTTGGCCGGGCGAGCGATGAGCGAAGTGGAAGCGAGGTGCGGCATGACAATCTCCAAAGCGAATGCTGGCTAACCTACTGCATCGCCGTGCCGCGTTCAATCACTGATTTCTATCGGCCGCCCCAGGCTTTCGCTACCATGCCCGCCAGGCACCGCAGGACACAGCCATGACCGATATTCCCCACTTTCCCCTGAGCGCAGTGGTCGGTTCCGACGAACTGAAACTGGCGCTCTACCTGGCCGCCATCGACCCCGCCATCGGCGGCGTGCTGATCGAAGGCCCGCGCGGCATGGCCAAGTCCACCCTGGCGCGGGGCATTGCCGACCTGCTGCCCGAAGCTCTCTTCGTCACCCTGCCCCTGGGCGCCAGCGAAGAACGCATCGTCGGCACCCTGGACCTGGACGCCGCCCTCGGCGAAGGCTGTGCGCGCTTCTCCCCCGGCGTACTGGCCAAGGCCCACGGCGGCGTGCTCTATGTGGATGAAGTCAACCTGCTGCCCGACCACCTGGTGGACCTGCTCCTGGATGTGGCCGCCAGCGGCGTGAACCAGGTGGAACGCGACGGTATCTCCCACCGCCATCCCGCACGCTTCGTGCTGATCGGCACCATGAACCCCGAAGAAGGCGAACTGCGCCCGCAACTGCTGGACCGCTTCGGCCTCAAGGTCCTGCAGAACGGTCAGCCGCAGCCCGCCGAGCGCGCTGAGATCGTCCGCCGCCGACTCGCCTTCGATGCCGACCCTCAAGCCTTCACCGTCCACTGGAGTGGCGAGCAACAGACCCTGGTCCAGCGCTGCCAGGACGCCCGCGTGCGTCTGCCCGGCATTCCGCTGGACGATGCTGCCCTGGATGAGATCGCCCGACGCTGCTTCGCCGCCGGCGTCGACGGCATGCGCGCAGACCTGGTCTGGTTGCGCGCCGCACGGGCCCATGCCGCCTGGCGCGGTGCCGACCGGATCGACGCCGAGGACATCGACGCCGTCGAACACTTTGCCCTCGCCCACCGCCGTACGCACGCCCCGACAACGGCCGAGCAGCCACCGCAATCTTCACCGGTCAGCTCCCAGCCCCAAACCTCCAGTGGCGAAGGCCAATGGGGCGAGCTGCCCGCCCAGGCGGTGCCGATGGGAGAACGGCGCGACCTGCCGCGCTGGCCAAAAAAGCCCTGAGCATCCGCCCGCGTACGGTCACAGGGGCGGGTGCCCGGCCCAGACCCGGCACTCTCGGCAACGGTCGCAGCGGCGCTCGCCGCACGGGATTGGTGGGGGCCATCCAGTGGCTACCGACGCTGTTGCGCGGCCGCCCGCGCCAAGCCACCGACCTGATCCGCGCGCCGCGTAGCCAGCGCCCCGAGCAACTCTGGCTGGTGGTAGTGGATGCTTCCGCCTCTACCCGCCGCCACGGCGCCCTGACACAGGCCAAAGGGTTGCTGACGAGCCTGTTCGAAGCGGCTTACCGCCAACGTGCGCGCCTCGCTGTGCTGCACGCCACTGGCCGTCAGCCCAAGTGGCTCTGGCAAGGTCAAAAAGCGTCCCCCGCCCTGCATCACTGGCTCGCCGAACTCGGCGCTGGCGGCGGCACGCCACTGATTGATGCCCTGCAGCAATCGGCCACCTGGCTGGCGCGTCGACAACGACAGAAACCAGCCGAGGAACAGCGTCTGCTGGTGCTTACCGATGGGCGTTTGAAGGACTGGCCTGCGCTGGTGCCGTTGGGCTGCCCGACGCTGCTGGTGGATATCGAAGGTGGGCCGATCAGGCTAGGTCGGGCGAAGAAACTGGCGCAAGAGTTGGAAGCGGAGTACCGAGTCATTTCCGAGCTCTAGGCCAGCCCCCTCTCCCTCCGGGAGAGGGTTGGGGTGAGGGTGCCTTGGTGTGCGGCTCCAGGTACCGATCAGACCTTCATCAACATGTCCGGCACCGACCGCCCTTCCACAATCCTTTCCTGCACCCAGCGCAGCACCTCTTCCTCATCGCGAATCCGGTACCACTCCCCTTCCGGGTAAAGGCTGGCGGTCGGGCCGAGGTCGCACGGGAACTGGCATTGGGTGCGGGTAATGTGTACACCGCCGTCGCACTCCAGTTTGCCGGCGGCCTTGAGGGTTTCCCGCAGTTTCTTCCACAGCGGCAGGGCACCGCGGCGGGTGCAGCGCGGGCCGTTGCACAGCAGGAGGCGGCGAGCATGGGGTGGGATGCAGGACCAGGCGTGTTGCTCTGGCAGCGCGGGTACGTTCACGCAGTCCAGGTGCAGTTCGTGGCGCTCGACCAGCGCACAGGCAGCGCCGGCCGGGTCGCTGTCGAACTGGCCGAGCAGGCTGGCGACGAAGACGTGTTCAGGAGCCTCCAAAACAGCCAGCTCACTGCGCAACCAGTCCAGGTGTTGGGCGGAGGATTGCGGTTCGAGATCGATCACCAGCAGCGGGCGCGGGCTTTCTTCAACGCGCTGCCACAGTGGCTCGTAGCCGGAGCTCGTATCGACGATATCGGCCAGGGCCTCGTCGCCATGCAGGGCGCCGAGTTGGCGGCGGAAAAGTTCGGCGAAGGCGCCTTCAGAGAGGTCCGGCCCGGCGAACAGCACGCGGGCGTAGGGTGTTGCGGTCATGGTGTTTCCAGGTAGGTAGCGAGGGACTGCCAGAGACCCTCGACGGAATCAAATTCTCGGGCCACGGCGGGAAGCTCCGGGCGCTTGAGGATCAGTACCGGCAACCCGAGCTCGCGCGCCACCTGCAGCTTGGGTTCGGTGGACTGGCTGCCACTGTTCTTGCTGATCAGCACATCGCTTGCCAATCGGGCGAACAACTCGCGCTCACCGTCGAGGTTGAACGGACCACGCGCACCGATCACCTCATAGCGCGGGCCGGCAGGCTGGCCTTGCAGGCAGCGCACCGTCCAGTGCTGCTGCGCTGGAATCTCATGCAGATGCTCCAACGGCTCGCGGCCGAGGGTGAAGAAGGGGCGGCGAAAATCCTTCAGGACGGCAATCAGTTCGGCCCAGTCGGCCACATCACGCCAGTCATCTTCAGGGCCTGCCTGCCAGCCGGAGCGCCGCAGCGCCCAACAGGCAATGCCGGCCAGCTCGGCAGCTGCCGCGGCGTTGTGGCTGATCTGAGCGGCATAGGGATGAGTCGCATCGACCAGCAGGCTGATGCCTTCTTCCTCGATGAAACGGGCCATCCCTTCCGCTCCGCCAAAACCGCCGACACGAACCTGGCAGGCAAGGTCGTCCGGCACCTTGCCGAGGCCAGCGAGGCTGTAGACATGATCGGGACCGAGACGCCGCGACAGCGCCAGCGCTTCGGTGATGCCGCCCAGCAGCAGGATGCGTTTCATCGTTGTTCCACACTGGTCGGAGTCAAGGCTTCACCACGTCCAGCAGCGTGATCGGCAGGGCCGAGCGCCAGGTATCGAAGCCGCCCAATGGTTGGGCCTGGGCGACGGCGATACGGGTGAGCTCGCCACCATGGCTTTCACGGAAGGCCACCAGCATCGCTTCGCTCTGCAGCGTCACGGCATTGGCAACCAGGCGGCCGCCCGGTTTGAGCTGGTTCCAGCAGCGATCCAGAACGCCCGGTTCGGTGACGCCACCGCCGATGAAAATGGCATCCGGCTCTGGCAGCCCCTCCAGCGCTAGCGGGGCCTGGCCCGCGACCAGCTGCAATGCAGGTACGCCAAGCGCATCGCGGTTATGGCGGATGTGCGCCTGGCGGCCTTCGTTGGCTTCGATGGCAATGGCCCGGCAGCTCGGATGCGCGCGCATCCACTCGATACCGATGGAGCCGCATCCGGCACCGACATCCCAGAGCAGTTCGCCGGGACGCGGCGCCAGACGCGCCAGGGTAATGGCACGGACGTCACGTTTGGTGAGCTGCCCGTCGTGGCGATAGGCGTCGTCCGGCAGACCGGTGGTCGATGGCAGTGAGCGCGCGCCTTCGCCGGACTGGATTTCAATGGCGACCAAATTGAGTGCGGCAACCTCGTCGAGGGACCAGTCGCGGGCGATGCCATCGATACGACGCTCACGCTCACCGCCAAGATGCTCCAGCACGACAAGGCGGCTGGGGCCATAACCCGCCTCGGCCAGCAGGCCGGCAATGGACGCCGGACTGCAACCATCGTTGCTCAGCACCAGCAGGCGGGCACCGTCGTGCAGATGGGCATTGAGCGTCGCCAGGGGACGAGCGACGACGGAGAGCAGGGTCACGTCCTGCAATGGCCAACCCAGGCGGGCGGCCGCCAGCGAGTAGGACGAGGGCGCGGGAATCACCTGCATCTCGGCCACCGCAACCTGCCGCGCCAGACTGGCGCCGACGCCGAACAGCATGGGGTCGCCGCTGGCCAGCACGCAGACTGGTGTGCCACGTTTTTCCAGCACCGGGGCCAGCGAGAAGGGGCTTGGCCAGGGGTTGCGGCGGGCCCGGATGCAATGCGGCAGCAGGTCGAGCTGGCGCGGGCTTCCGACCACTTCGACGGCAGCCAGCAAGGCACGGCGCGCGGCCTTGCCCAGACCCGCATAGCCGTCTTCACCTATTCCCACCACTGTCAGCCAGGGCTGCATTCGCTGTCCTCGATTCCAGAAAAGCACGACCATTCGGCTCCCGACAGGCAGCCTTTTCATAGGTCCGGGCAAAGCGGGCATAATAGCGCCCTTCATCGGTTGCCGGCGCGGCACACAATCGCTCCGGCTTAAAGGGAACACGGATAAACCGTGGCTGCCCCCGCAACTGTAAGCAGCGAGTCCATGCATTCTGGTCACTGGAAATACTCCGGGAAGGCCGCACGGGACGACGACCTGCCAGCCAGGAGACCTGCCGATGGAACCAGTCGCGTGTGTACGCATCGAGCGGGGTGTATCGATGCAACGTTGTCCCTGTATCAGGGAACCGGGTCGCCGCGACGCCAACCATGGTGACCTGAGTGAAACACGCCCAGCCCACAGCGCCATCCGTCCGTCCCTCGGCATGCCCGGGGCTGCTGCGTATCGTCCAGGCGAAGGACGGCGGCATCTGCCGGATCAAACTGCCCTGCGGTCGCCTGGACTCGCATCAGGCCCGCGCCATTGCGGCAGCCGCAAGCCAGCATGCCAGCGGCGTGATCGAAGCCACCAATCGCTCCAACCTGCAGATTCGTGGCGTGAAGGCCGACGCCGAACAGGCGTTGATCGACGCCTTGCTCGCCGCGCGCCTGGGTGCGGACTCCCCCGGCGCCGACGATGTACGCAACCTGATGGTCAGTCCGCTCGCCGGACTCGACCCGTCCGCCCTTGTGGATATCTCGCCCCTGGCCGCGCGGATTCTTGCGCTGCTGCAGGACAAGGCGCACTTCCACGCCTTGTCGCCAAAGTTCGCCCTGCTGTTGGACGGCGGCGAGTCGATGGCAATGCTGGAACACCCCCACGATCTCTGGGTCTCGGCCATGGGCACCGGCGACCATGCGCAGTTCGCCTTCGGCCTGGCGGGCTGCCCACCGCAATCGACGGGTGACGTCCCTGCCCTGGCCGCCGTACCGCGCGCCCAGGTACCCGCACTGGTAGAGGCCCTGCTGGACCTGTTCCTCGAACTGGCGACGCCCGAGCAGACGCGCATGCGCCACCTGCTCGCGGAACACCCGGAGGGCGACCTGCTGCTGCGTCTGCAACAGCGGCTGGACGTCCCGCTGCTGCCCGTCGGCGACTGGCACAGACCCGCCCCGCAACCCTTTGCCCATCTCGGCATTCACGATGGCCGCCATGTCGGTGGCGCGCCCGCCCTCGGCCGGCTGGATGCCACGCAACTCAAGGCACTGGCCGATCTCGCCGACAGCCTGGGCGACGGCAACCTGCGTCTGACGCCCTGGCAATCGGTGCTGCTGCCCAATGCCCGTGATCCCGAAGCGGTCCAGCAAGCAATGCATGACCTCGGTCTGGCAACCAATGCGAACGCCCCGTTGGCGCGACTGGTTGCCTGTACCGGTTCGGCTGGCTGCGCCAGGGGGCTGGCGGATACCAAGTCCGATGCCCTGGCTCTGGCGGCGCTGCTGCCGCCAGGCGCGGTGGTTCACCTCAGCGGCTGCCCGCGCTCCTGCGCCTCGGCCCATGTGGCGCCCTTTACCCTTCTGGCCACGGGCCCCGGCCAATATGACCTATACCAGCGCGGCGGCGTCGGCTTTGGCCGATTGCTAGCGCGCGACATCAGCCTCAAGGAAGCCGGCGAACGCCTGGCCTCCCCTCCTGACACCTGGAGTTCCACCCAATGATCGAGTACATCCGCGATGGTCAGGAGATCTATCGCAACTCCTTTTCCATCATTCGCGCCGAGGCCAAACTGGCCGGCATTCCCGCGGACCTGGAAAAACTCGCAGTGCGAGTGATCCACGCCTGCGGCATGGTCGATGTGGTGGAAGACCTGCGCTTCTCACCCGGCGCCGGTGCCGCCGGCCGCACCGCCCTGGCCACCGGCGCACCGATTCTCTGTGATGCACGCATGGTGGCCGAGGGCATTACCCGCGCACGCCTGCCGGCAGACAACAAAGTCATCTGCACCCTCAATGATCCCGGCGTTCCGGAGCTGGCCCGCGAGTTGGGCAACACCCGCTCGGCGGTGGCGCTGGAGCACTGGCGCGAACACCTTGAAGGCAGCGTGGTGGTGATCGGCAATGCTCCCACCGCGCTCTTTTACCTGCTGGAAATGCTCGATGCCGGCGCACCGAAACCGGCGCTGATCCTTGGCTTCCCGGTGGGCTTCGTCGGCGCGGCGGAATCCAAGGACATGCTCGCCGCCGACAGCCGCGGCGTGCCCTATGTGATCGTGCGGGGCCGTCGCGGCGGCAGCGCCATGGCCGCAGCAGCGGTCAACGCACTGGCCACGGAGGTGGAATGATGAACGGCAAAGGACGGCTGATCGGCCTCGGCGTGGGCCCCGGCGACCCGGAACTGATCACACTCAAGGCACTGCGCCTGCTGCAATCGGCACCTGTAGTGGGCTACTTCGTGGCCAAGGCGAAGGCCAGCCAGGGTCAGGGCGGCAACGCGTTCGGCATCATCGAACAGCACCTCACCGACGCCCAGCAGCGCATGCCGCTGGTGTACCCCGTGACCACCGAAAAGCTGGAGCCGCCGCTGTCCTACGAGACGGTGATCAGCGACTTCTACGATACCGCCGCCGAACAGGTCGCCCAGCATCTGGAAGCCGGCCGTGACGTTGCCGTGATCTGCGAGGGCGATCCCTTCTTCTACGGTTCCTACATGTACCTGCACGACCGCCTGGCCGCGCGTTACGACGTGGAAGTGGTGCCCGGCGTCTGCTCCATGCTGGGCAGCGCGGCGGTGCTCGGCGTGCCGCTGGTGTACCGCAACCAGAGTCTTTCAGTGCTCTCCGGCGTGCTGCCGGAGGAAGAACTCAAGGCGCGCCTGGCGGACGCAGAAGCGGCCGTGGTGATGAAGCTCGGGCGCAACTTCGACAAGGTGCGCCGGGTTCTGCAGGACCTCGGCATCGCCAGCCGTGCCCATTACGTCGAGCGCGCGACCATGACCAACCAGCGCATCGTGCCGCTGGATGAGGTGGACCCCATGGCCTCGCCCTACTTCTCGATGATCGTCATCCCCGGCCAGAAGTGGAGAGGCTGATGCCGTTCGGGATGTCCGTGCCCGTAGGGTGCGCCAAGCGCGCCAACGACTTCCGGTGCGCACGGCGCACCCTACCTGTGGAACTCTGCCATGCATAACCCTCCGGCCATCGTCCTCCTCGGCAACGGCGGCGTGCCCATCGCCAAGCGCATCCAGGCGCTTTATCCACAGGCACGCATCCTCGGCCTGTCCGGGCGCGTCGAAGGTGCCGACGACAGCTACGCCGAGTTCGGCGAAACCCTGCGCGAGCTCTACCGCACCGACACGCCGATCATCGCCCTGTGCGCCGCCGGCATCGTCATTCGCACCCTGGCTCCGCTACTGGCGAATAAAGGCGCCGAACCGCCGGTGCTGGCGGTGGCCGAGGACGGAAGCGCCGTGGTGCCCCTGCTTGGCGGCATCGGCGGCGTGAATCGCATGGCGCGGGAAATCGCCACGATCCTGGAGGTGGCGCCGGCCATCACCACCAGCGGCGAACTGCGCTTCGGTACCTGCCTGCTGGATCCGCCAAAGGGTTATGTGCTGGCTGACATCGAACAGGGCAAGCGCTTCGTGTCCGACCTTCTGGGTGGTGAATCCGTGCGCGTGCAGGGTGCAGCACCTTGGCTGGAAGAGGCTCACCTGCCACTGGCGGATGAAGCACAACGGGTCATCCACATCACCGCCAACGCGCGCGCAGCCGAACGTCATGAACTGCTGATCCACCCCCGCGTGGCTATCGCCCGCATCGACGGCGCGGCAGACGCGGAGGCTGTTCGTCTGGTGCTCACCGATGCCGGTTTGGCAGAGCGGTCCCTGGCGTGCCTGGTGGCGGACCATTCACGGATGGTGGATGCCGACCTGGCCACGACTGCCGCCGCACTCGATGTCCCCCTGCGCTTCATCACCGATGAAACCGCCCTGCCGCCCCTGCACCAGCAAGCGCATGGCATTCGCCTCTACCTCGCGACCGAGCCGGTGGACTCGGCGCTGCTCGGCCAGCCCCGTGGCCGCCTCACGGTGGTAGGCCTCGGTCCCGGCGCCGCCGAGTTCATGGTGCCGGCGGTACGCCAGGCACTGGACGAGGCCGAGGACCTGCTCGGTTACGAAACCTATATCCGCATGGCCGGCCCACTGCGCCCCGACCAGGTGGCGCACTGCACCGACAATCGCGAAGAGCTCCAGCGCGCCCGCCATGCCTTCGAGCTCGCGGCAAACGGTCGCCGCGTGGTGGTGGTGTCGTCCGGCGACCCGGGCGTATTCGCCATGGCCGCCGCCGTGCTGGAGGCCCTGGATGAATCCCGCGATCCACGCTGGTTGCAGGTCGAGTTGCAGGTGTTCCCTGGCGTTTCCGCGGCGCTGGCCACTGCCGCCAAGGCCGGCGCGCCCCTGGGTCATGACTTCTGCCTGATTTCTCTGTCAGACAACCTCAAGCCCTGGGAAGTGATCGAGGACCGCCTCGACCACGCCGCGGCTGCCGACCTGGCCATGGCCTTCTACAACCCCATTTCCCGCGCCCGCCCATGGCAACTGGGCCGCGCCCTGGAAATCGTCGCCCGCCACCGTCGCCCGGAAACGGTGGTGGTGCTGGGCCGCGACATCGGCCGCCCGGCGGAGAAACTCATCCTCACCAGCCTCGGCGAGCTGACGCCGGAGCAGGTGGACATGCGCACCCTGGTGATCATCGGCTCGTCGTTGACCCGCCGGGTGCCAAAGGGCAATGGCGAGGATTGGGTGTACACGCCGCGCTGGTATCGCTAGCGGAGCGTGCGTATCAGGCAAGACCTAAGGTCGCTGTTGCAAAAGCCCAGGCGCACAATGAAAATGCGATTAATTTTCATTTGTATCGCATGTCGCGGTGGCCTCAATGTCCTCTCCCCATGTCACCCTCCAGGCGCTGTACAGCGAGCATCACGGCTGGCTGAAGAACTGGCTGCGCAGCAAGCTGGGCAATGCCGCCGATGCCGCGGACCTGGCCCAGGACACGTTCCTGCGCCTACTGGGTAAGGGCGAGCACCTCGAACTGCGTACCCCCCGCGCATTCCTGCGCACCGTGGCGCGGGGGCTGGTGATCGACCACTGGCGCCGCGAGGAGTTGGAACGCGCCTACCTGGAAGCCCTGGCACAGCTGCCTGAGGCCGAGGCGCCCTCCCCCGAGGAGCGCGAACTGATCCTCGAACTGCTGGAGCGCATCGCGCGGATGCTCGACCGTCTCAAGCCGAAGGCGCGCACCGCCTTCCTGCTGGCACAGTGCGAAGGCCTGCCCCACAAGGAAGTCGCCGCGCAGATGGGCATTTCCCTGCGCTCCGTGGAGCGCTACGTGGCGGACGCCCTGTACCACTGCTACCTGCTGAGGTTCGAATAATGAGCGCCCAGAGCCAGGTCGCCGCCCCGAGCGAGCAGGTCGTGCGTCAGGCCATCCACTGGATGATGCGTCTGCGCGGCAGCGGCGATGTCGACCTGCAAAAGGCTTGCGAGCACTGGCGCGGGCAGGAGGTCGAGCACGAACTGGCCTGGCAACGGGTGCAGCAACTCGACCGTGAACTCGGGCTGGCCATGCCCGGAGCCGGCCTGGTGCTGGACAACGCCCGCGCTGGACTGCGTCGACGCCAGGCACTCGAGCTGCTCTCCGGCGCTGCCGTCGGGGGCGCGGCCTTCTGGCTGACCCGCGACATCACCCCCTGGGAGCGATTGACCGCCGACCTCGCCACCGCCACAGGCGAGCGTCGAGGCCTGGCGCTGGCCGACGGCAGTCAGCTGCAACTGAACACCGATTCGGCTGTGGATATCCGCTTCGACTCCCGGCAACGGCTGATCGAGTTGCGCCGTGGCGAGATCCTCGTCAGCAGCGCCATCCAGCCCACACCGATGCGAGTACGCACCGCCCACGCCCAGGTGGAAGCCCAGGCCGCGCGTTTCGTGCTGCGGCAGGGCAAGGCGGCATCGCGACTCAGCGTATTGCAGGGCAGCGTGACGCTGGCCCCGTCCAGCGGCCTGTCGAAACAGGTCATCGAAGCAGGCCAGAGTTTCGACGTCACCCACGAAATCATCCGACAGGTGCAGCGCCCGAACATGGAAGCGGGTGCCTGGGTCGAAGGCCTGATCGTCACCCGTGACATGCGCCTGGCGGATTTTCTCGCGGAGGTGGGGCGCTATCGTCACGGTCGCCTGGCCTGCGCCGAGGCTATTGCCAACCTGCGCCTGTCCGGCGTGTTCCGCCTGGACGACACCGACAAGCTGTTGGCGCTGCTGCCGCGCACCCTGCCCGTGGAACTGCACTACCGCACCCGCTGGTGGGTGACGGTGGAGGAGAGGGTTTAATCCCGAATGTTCGCGATTGAGATCGCTCCCACAGGCGCACGACCCAGGCTCTTGTAGGAGCAAATTGATTCGCGAAACAGGCCGCTCCCATGGGGCAGCTGCGCCGCCCTTGGCGATTGAAATCGCCCCTGCAAGTACTGCCGCGCCCCTGGTCTCCCGAACAATCTTCATTTTTTCTGGCGGGTTTTCCCGCCTGCGCCGGCAAAGGGAATGAATCCCATTAACCTTTGCCGATCCCCACGGATGTTTTCATGACCCCACCCCGCGCTTCCCGCCTTGCCCTTTCCATTCGTGGCGCCCTACTGTCCGCCGCCCTTGCCGCACCGTTGCTGCCCTGCTCAGCCATTGCCGACGAGGCTGCCGCAGTGGCCAGCCGCAGCTACGCCATTCCCGCCGGGGCCCTCGATGAAGCGCTGAACCGCTTCGCTCGCGAGGCGGGCATCAACCTCTCTGCCACTCCGGAGCAGACCCGCGGCCTGAGCACCAGCGGTCTGGATGGCTCCTGGTCGGTGCAAGCCGGTCTGGCGCGGCTGCTCGAAGGGACCTCGCTGCAAGCCGAAAACCTTGGCGGCGGTAGCTTCGTGCTGCGTGAGATACCGGCCGGCAGCGCGCTGGAAGTGCCCAGCACCCAGGTATTCGCCCTGGGCAACGCACTGGGCAGCGAGGACGGCTACCTGGCCACCCACAGCCAGATCGCCACCAAGACCAGCAAGTCGTTGATGGAAACGTCGCAGACCGTGTCGGTGATCACTCGCGAGCAGATCGACGACCAGGGATCCAGGACCGTCCAGCAATCCATGCGCTACACGCCCGGCATCTTCACCGGCCAGGTGGGTGCTTCGAACCGCTACGACTACATCGTCATGCGCGGCTTCGCCGACAACAGCGTCGACAACGTCTACCTCGACGGCCTGAAAACCATGGGCGACAGCGGCACCTTCAGCTCGATGCAGGTGGACCCGTATTTCCTCGAGCGCATCGACGTGCTCAAGGGCCCTTCCTCGGTGCTCTATGGCCGCAGCCTGCCGGGCGGTCTGGTGGCACTGACCAGCAAGAAGCCGCTGTACGAGGACTACCACCAGGTGCAGGCCACCGTGGGCAACATGAACCAGAAGGGCGTGGGCTTCGACTTCAGCGGCCCGCTGGATGAGGAGAAGCGCATCGCCTACCGCCTGGTGGGCCTGGGCAAGGGTGGCGACACCCAGTTCGACCACACCAAGGACGAGCGCTACGCGATCGCTCCGACCCTGGCCATCGACTTCAGCGAAGACACCACCCTGACCCTGCAGGGCTACCTGCAGCATGACCCCAATGGCGGCTACCACAGCGGTGTACCGGCCGACGGCAGCCTGTTCCAGCACAACGGCCGGCGTATCAGCCGCGAGTTCTTCGACGGTGAACCTGGACTGGACGACTTCGACCGCACCCAGCGCATGTTCGGCTACCAGCTGGAGCACCGCTTCAACGACGTCTGGAGCGCCCGGCAGAACTTCCGTTACCTGAGTTCGGACGTTGACCTGTCGCAGGTCTATGGCTATCAGTGGACCGCCCCCGACAGCAACGAACTGAACCGCTACTTCTCCGGTGCCAGCGAAGCGCTGGGTGCCTACATCATCGATAACATGGTGCAGGCCGAATTCGACTGGGGCAGCACCCGCCACACCTTGCTCACCGGCCTCGACTACCAGCGCCGCAAGACCCGTGTGGACTGGACCTCTGGCGTTTCCACGCCGCTCAATGCCTTCGACCCGGTATATGGCAACGAGAGCCTGAGTTTCCTCTCCGAAGACAACCACACCCGCCGTCTGGAGCAGACCGGCCTGTACCTTCAGGACCTGATAGACGTCGACCAGTGGCGCTTCTCCCTCGGCATGCGCCAGGACTGGGTAGACGTCTCCGACGAGAACCGCACCGCGCAAACCAAGAGCGACGAGCAATGGAGCAAGTTCACCGGCCGCGCCGGCGTGCTCTATCTCTTCGAGAACGGCATCGCGCCCTACATCAGCTACTCCGAGTCGTTCAACCCGAACGCTTACTCCGATGCATCCGGCAAGGCTCTGGAACCCACCGAAGGCAAGCAGTGGGAAGCCGGGCTGAAGTTCCAGCCCGAAGGCAGCAACAGCATGTACACCGCCTCGGTGTTCCATATCACCCAGGAGAACGTCGCCTCCAAGCTGCCGCAGGACAACTTCTATACGTCGGTAGGCAAGGTGCGCTCCAAGGGTATCGAACTGGAGGCTCACACCCAGGTCACCGACAACTTCAAGGTCCTGGCCAGCTACACCTACACCGACATCACCTACGCCAAATCGCTCGACGGCAACCAGGGCAATACCCCAAACCAGGCGCCCAAGCACATGGCGTCCATCTGGGGTGACTACAACTTCAACGCTGGCGCTCTCGACGGCCTGCGCACCGGCCTCGGCGTGCGCTACGTCGGCAAGACCTGGGCGGACAAGGAAAACACCCTGCACGTGCCCTCCTACACCCTGGTCGACGCCCTTATCGGCTACGACCTCGGCAAGCTGGGCATGCAGGGCCTGGACCTCAGCCTGAACGCCAACAACCTGCTGGACGAGGATTATGTGGCGTCCTGCTACAGCCTCGACTTCTGCTACTTCGGCGAGAAACGCAACGTCACGGCAACCCTGAGCTATCAGTTCTGATTGCGGCAAGCCTGACCAGCAGCGCCAGCCAGCTTCCCTCACCCCAACCCTCTACCGAAGGGAGAGGGTTGGGGTGAGGGATGGTGGGCCTTGCTGGGTCTCACTCCACAAAAAAAACGGCGCACTCGTGGCGCGCCGGCACTGCGAATCTGCAGCTCAATTTCGCGGGAGGAAACGGCGCCCGGCTTGTGGCGGGGGGCCGCATAGTGGGGCCGCCCGATGCGGCCGCCGCTATAGGGTGGGGCGTGTCAGACCACGGGGGTCAGCATCTCGCCCTTGTCGAGGAACGACTGCAGGTTGGCGAACACCAGTTCTTCCATCTGCAAACGGGTTTCTTCAGTGCCGCTTCCGATGTGCGGCGCCAGCACCACGTTGTCCAAGCCGAACAGGACTTCGGGAACACGCGGCTCGGCTTCGAAAACATCCAACCCCGCACCGCCCAGGCGCCCTTCGCTCAAGGCGACTACCAGTGCCTGTTCATCCACCACTGAGCCACGGGCTACGTTGACCAGGATGCCTTCCGGCCCCAGGGCTTCGAGCACCTGCGCCGAGATCAGGTGATGGGTTGCCGCGCCGCCGGGACAGGTCAGCACCAGGAAATCTGCCCAGCGGGCCAGCGCCAGCAGGTCCGGCTCGAAACCGAAGGGGCTGTCTGCGTCCAAGCGGCGATTGTGGTAGCGCACCTGCATGTCGAAACCGCCGGCGCGACGCGCGACGTCCTTGCCGATGCGGCCAAGACCGACAATACCGAGGCGCTTGCCGCTGACCTTGCGTGCCAATGGGAAATTACCGGCCGGCCAGCTTCCGGCGCGAACGAAGCGATCCGACGCGCTGATGCGCCGCGAGCAGTCGATGAGCAGCCCCATGGCCAGATCGGCGACGCAGTCGTTGAGCACATCCGGCGTGGAACTGACCTGGATGCCACGCTGGCGCGCCACGTCGACGGCAATGGCGTCGTAGCCGACGCCGAAGCTGCAGATGGCGCGCACATTGGGCAGGCGCTCGAGCATGGCGACCGAGCAACCGAAGCGGGCCGAGGTGACCACGATGTCGAACTCGGCGCCGTGTCCCTCGAGAAAGGCCAGCGCGTCACCTTGCTGCCAGAGCTGCGTGACCCGCTGTTCGCTGACCAGGCGTTGGTTGAAGCGCTCGGTCAGCGGGCCGACGTGGAGGATCTTGGGTTCCATTCTGGGTCTCTCATTCCAAACAAACAGCGCCTGTCCACGGTCTCGCAAGCTAGAGAAGAACAAGGCGAGACTGGCTGAGGGCGGACGCTCACGTTACAGGAGCTGGATTGAACAGGGTCAGATCGTTGTGCAGCCGATGCTTCTCCGCCCAGGTGCGTTCCTTGCCGCTGGCCACGTCGAGGTAGTAGCGGAACAGTTCCCAGCCCATCTCTTCCAGGGTGACGCGTCCGGAGGTGATGCGACCTGCATCGACATCAATCAGATCGGGCCAGCGCTCGGCCAGTTGGGTACGGGTGGAGACCTTGATCACCGGCACCATGGACAGGCCATAGGGCGTGCCGCGGCCGGTGGTGAACACGTGCAGGTTCATGCCCGCAGCCAGTTGCAGGGTGCCGCAGACGAAGTCGCTGGCCGGCGTCGCGCAATACTGCAGGCCCTTGCCGCGCACGCGCTCGCCCGGAGCGACGACGCCAGCGATGGCGCTGTTGCCGGATTTGGCGATGGAGCCCATGGCTTTCTCGACGATGTTGTTCAGGCCGCCTTTCTTGTTGCCCGGCGTTGTGTTGGCGCTGCGATCAGCCATGCCACGGGCCAGATAGCGGTCGTACCACTCCATTTCGCGCACCAGCGCCTGGGCCACTTCGGGAGTTGCCGCACGCGGGGTGAGCAGGTGGATGCCATCCCGCACTTCGGTGTTCTCCGAAAACATCACAGTAGCCCCGGCACGCACCAGCAGGTCGGCGGCCACGCCCAGAGCCGGGTTGGCGGTAACGCCGGAGAAGGCATCGCTGCCACCGCACTGCATGCCCAGCACCAGCTCGGACGCCGGGCAGGTTTCCCGGCGGCGCAGGTCGAGGACTTTCAGCCGGTCCTCGATCATGCCCATGATCTGCTCGACCATTCCGGCAAAGCCAGTGGCGGAATCCTGCAGGCGGAACAGCCAGGCTTCCTCGTCCTGCCCGGCGGTGAGCTCGTCGCCCGGCATCAGTTGTTCGGCCTGCAGCTTCTCGCAGCCCAGGCCGATCACCAGCGCCTGGCCACCGAGGTTGGGATTGCGCGCAATGTTGTGCAGGGTGCGAATCGGGATCACCGCGTCCGGCGCGTTGATCGCCACGCCGCAGCCGTAACTGTGGGTCAGGGCGACCACATCATCGACATTGGGGTACTTCGGCAGGACTTCCTTGCGCACACGGTCGACGCAGTGATCCAGCACGCCAGTGACGCACTGCACAGTGGTGGTCACGCCGAGGATATTGCGGGTACCGACTCTGCCGTCCGGATTGCGGAACCCTTCGAAGGTGTAGCCGTCCAGCGGCGCCATCGTCGGCGGCACGGCGGTGGCCATGGGCAGGTTGTCCAGACCCGGGGCTTCGGGAATGCTCAGCAGTTCCTCGCGCACCCAGCTGCCACGCGGAATGGGCTTCAAGGCATGGCCGATCACGGTGCCGTAGCGCAGCACGGCACCGCCGGCAGGGATGTCCACCAACGTGACCTTGTGGCTCTGGGGAATGGCTTCACGGGTGACCAGGCCGTCGGGGAACTGACCGCCCTCCGCCACGCCCTGCTCGTTGATAACGATGGCGACGTTGTCGTCGGGGTGCAGGCGCACATGGCGGGGAGAGTCCTGGTGTTGGATCAACTGCATGGCTGACTCCGTTGTTGTTCTCTGTATCAGGCTTGGTATGGCCCTGTGGGAGCAAATTCATCCGCGATTGAAATCACTCCCACAGGAACCAGGTGCCGCTGGTTGCCTCAGCGCACCAGGCAGGGGCGCTTGTTGTTGAAGGTCCAGTTCGGCACCAGGTACTGCATGGCGATGGCGTCGTCTCGAGCGCCCAGGCCCTTGGACTTGTACAGAGCATTGGCCTTGGCCAGTTCGTCCATATCCAGTTCGACACCCAGACCCGGTTTCTGCGGCACCGCCACCTTGCCGCCCTTGATACGCAGCGGCTCCTTGGTCAGGCGCTGGCCGTCCTGCCAGATCCAATGGGTGTCGATGGCGGTGATCTTGCCCGGCGCCGCCGCGGCGACGTGGGTGAACATCGCCAGAGAGATATCGAAATGGTTATTGGAGTGAGAGCCCCAGATCAGGCCCCAGTCGTTACACATCTGCGCCACCCGTACCGAGCCCTGCATCGTCCAGAAGTGCGGATCGGCCAAGGGGATATCCACAGACTGCAGTGAGATGGCGTGGCCCATCTGGCGCCAGTCGGTGGCGATCATGTTAGTGGCGGTCGGCAGGCCGGTGGCACGACGGAACTCGGCCATCACCTCGCGACCGGAGTACCCGTTCTCGGCGCCGCAAGGGTCCTCGGCGTACGCCAACACATGGTGCTGATCGCGGCACAGGGCAACTGCCTGCTTGAGCGACCAGGCACCGTTCGGATCGAGGGTGATGCGTGCCTCGGGGAAGCGTTCGGCCAGTGCGGTGACCGCTTCGATTTCCTCTTCGCCGCGCAGGACGCCGCCCTTGAGTTTGAAGTCATTGAAGCCGTAGCGGGCATGGGCCGCCTCGGCCAGACGCACGACCGTTTCCGGAGTCAGCGCCTCTTCGTTGCGCAGGCGGAACCAGGCGTCGTCGGCGTCGGCTTCGCTGCGATAATCGAGCTCGGTCTTGTTGCGGTCGCCGACGTAGAACAGGTAGCCGAGCATCTCCACCTCGTCGCGCTGCTGGCCTTCACCGAGCAGGGCCGCCACCGGCACCTCCAGGTGCTGGCCGAGCAGGTCGAGCAGTGCGGACTCAAGCGCGGTGACCGCGTGGATGGCGATACGCAGGTCAAAAGTCTGCAGGCCGCGACCGCCGGAATCGCGGTCGGCAAACGCCTGCCGCACCTGGTTGAGCAGGCTCTGGTAGTTGCCGATGGACTGCCCTACCAGCAAGGCACGGGCATCCTCCAGCGTCTGGCGGATGGCTTCGCCGCCAGGTACCTCGCCAACGCCGACGTGACCGGCGTTGTCCTTGAGGATCACCACGTTGCGGGTGAAGTACGGACCGTGGGCGCCGCTGAGGTTGAGCAGCATGCTGTCCTGGCCGGCCACCGGCACCACTTGCAGTTCGGTGATACGCGGTGCGCCCTGATGAAGATTCTGTTGAGTCATTGCCTTGTCCTTCTGCGAATTAACGGGCTGGACTCGCGGCAGGCGCTTCGCTAGCGGCTGCCGGAACCTCAGCGTCAGTCTTTGCACCCTTGAGCTCTACGCGCTTGATCTCGCCGACGATGAACAGGTAGCTGAACGCGGCCATGAAGGCGTTTACGCCAACGAACACCAGGGCCCACTTGAAGGAACCGGTGGCGGCGATGATGTAGCCGATGACGATGGGGGTGGTGATCGAAGACAGGTTGCCGCAGGTGTTGAAGATGCCACCTGACAGGCCGGCGATCTGCTTGGGCGACGTGTCCGACATCACCGCCCAGCCGAGAGCACCGATACCTTTGCCGAAGAAGGCCAGGGCCATGAAGCCCACCACCATCCAGTCGGCGTCCACGTAGTTGCAGAGGATCATGCTCATCGACAGCAGCATGCCGCAGACGATCGGGGTCTTGCGCGCCACGCTCAGGGAATGGCCGCGGCGCAGCATCCAGTCGGACAGCACGCCACCCAGTACACCACCGATGAAGCCGCAGATGGCCGGCAAGGAGGCGATGATGCCGGCCTTGAGGATGGTCATGCCGCGCTCCTGCACCAGGTACACCGGGAACCAGGTGAGGAAGAAGTAGGTGATGGCGTTGATGCAGAACTGGCCCAGGTAGATGCCGGCCATCATGCGGCTGCCCACCAGTTGCTTGATGTGCTCCCACTTCGGCCCATTGCCAGGCAGCTTGCGGTTCTGGTCCATGTCGACGAGCGCGCCGTTGGCGGCGATGTGGTCGATTTCGGCCTTGTTGGCCAGCGGGTGATCTTTCGGGTTGAAGATGAACTTCAGCCAGACCGCGGAGAACAGGATGCCGATCACGCCCATGACGATGAACACGTGTTCCCAGCCAAAGCTGTGGACGATCCAGCCCATCAGCGGGGCGAAGAGCACGGTGGCGAAGTACTGGGCGGAGTTGAACACGGCGGACGCCGTGCCGCGCTCGGCCGTGGGGAACCAGGCCGCGACGATGCGTGCGTTACCGGGGAAGGACGGCGCTTCGGCAAAGCCCACCAGGAAGCGCAACAAGAACAGCGTGACGACGGTCCAGGCCACCGGCAGGGTATCCACGAAGCCCTGCATCAGGGTGAACAGCGACCAGGTGAAGATGCTCACGGCGTAGACGCGCTTGGAGCCGAAGCGGTCGAGCAGCCAGCCGCCCGGAATCTGGCCGAGCACGTAGGCCCAGCCGAAGGCGGAGAAGATATAGCCGAGCATGACGGCGTCGATGCCGAGCTCCTTCTGCATGGTGGAGCCGGCGATGGAGATGGTGGCGCGGTCGGCGTAGTTGATCGTGGTCACCAGGAACAGCATGAGCAGGATCAGGTAACGCACACGGGTTTGTTTCAGTACTTCGCCCATGGTTCTTCTCTCTGAATTGTTCTTGTCGAAGAGCCCACGCGGGATGACCGCGCGGTGTCGTATTGCATTCCGCAGGCAGCGGACGGGGTCAGAACCTCGGCTTGCGTATTTTCCAAGCCGGGTCGTATTTGCGCATCTGCCGCGCGTCGTCGCGACTTCGTATATCGATGGAAAGGTACTGTTCGTGGAGCTTGGCCAGCTGATCCTGATCCAGTTCCACGCCCAGGCCCGGCGCACGGGTGATGCGTACGCAACCGTCCTGGATCGGCAGCTTGCCGCCCTTGATGACCTCCTCGTCCTCCTCCTGCCACGGGTAGTGCGTATCACAGGCATAGGTGAGGTTGGGGACGGACGCCGCGACGTGGGTCATGGCCATCAGGCTGATGCCCAGGTGCGAGTTGGAATGCATCGACATGCCGAGACCAAAGGTGTCGCACATCCGCGCCAGCACCTGGGTATCGCGCAGGCCACCCCAGTAGTGGTGGTCGGCCAGAACGATCTGCACGCTGTTCAAGGCGACGCTGCGACGGAACTCCTCGAAGTCGGTGACCACCATGTTGGTGGCTAGTTGCATGCCGGTCCGTTCGTGCAGCTCGGCCATGCCATCGAGGCCGGGGGTCGGGTCTTCGTAGTACTGCAGGTCATCGCCCAGCAGCTCGGCCATGCGCAGCGCCGTTTCCAGCGACCAGTTGCCGTTGGGATCGATGCGCAGCGGGTGGTCGGGGAAGGCCTTCTTCAGTGCCTTGATGCACGCCACTTCGTGCTCGGGCTGCAAGGCACCGGCCTTCAGTTTGATGCTCTGGAAGCCGTGGGCCTCGATCATCCGAGCGGCCTGGGCGACGATCTGCTCCTCGCTGAGGGCTTCGCCCCAGGAATCCGGCGCATAGGGGGCGTCGATGTGCTTTGCGTACTTGAAGAAGAGGTATGCGCTGAAGGGCACTTCAGTGCGAATGGCGCCCCCCAGCAGATCTACCAGGGGCATGTTCAGCGAGCGCGCCTGCAGATCGAGGAAGGCGACCTCGAAGGCTGAATAGGCGTTGGCCACCTGCTTGCTGGGGTGGGAGCCGGGCGCCAGTTCGGCGCCGGCTTCGGCCGGACCGAGGCGGGCCACCGTCTGAATGACGCGAGCACGCAGACCGTTGAGGTCGAAGGCGTCCACCCCGGCCAGGCTGTCCTGCATGGCCTGCAGTACCGCCAGGACCGGCGCGTCGCCATAGCTCTCGCCGAGGCCGATGTAGCCGTTGTCGCTCTCCACTTCGATGATCGAGCGCAGCGCGAAGGGTTCGTGGATGCCGCTGGCATTGAGCAGCGGCGCATCGCGGAAGGCGATGGGGGTGACTCTGACTCGTTTGATCTTCACGAGCATTTCCTACCTGTGCTTGTTGTTGTACCGGTAGTCCCTGATGGAGCACGGGGGCAAGCCATGCCCCCGCGGGTGCCTGATGCGTTGATCAGCCTCCGATGTAGCTGGTTTTCACCGTGGTGTAGAACTCCTGGGCGTAGCGGCCCTGCTCGCGCGGGCCGTAGGACGAACCTTTGCGGCCACCGAATGGCACGTGGTAATCCACCCCGGCAGTGGGCAGGTTGACCATGACCATCCCGGCCTGGGCGTGGCGCTTGAAGTGATTGGCGTACTTGAGCGAAGTAGTGGCGATACCGGCAGACAGGCCGAACTCGGTGTCGTTGGCCAGCGCCAGCGCCTCTTCATAACTGGCCACGCGGATCACGTTGGCCACCGGGCCAAAGATTTCCTCGCGGCTGATGCGCATGCCCGCCTCACTGTCGGCGAACAGCGCCGGAGCCATGAAGTAGCCCTCGGTCTCGCAGCGCACCCGCTCGCCACCAGCCACCAAGCGGGCACCTTCGGCGCGGCCGATGTCGATGTAGCTCAGGTCTTGTTCCAGCTGCGCCTGGGACGCAACCGGACCGACATCGATGCCACTGTGCAGGGCATGGCCGACCCGGATGGCACGCATGCGTTCGGCCATCGCCTCGACGAAGCGGTCGTGGATGCCGGCGGTGACAATCAGGCGGCTGCTGGCGGTGCAGCGCTGGCCAGTGGAGTAGAAAGCGCTCTGCACGGCGAGTTCGACGGCGAGTTTGAGATCGGCGTCGTCGAGGATCACCTGCGGGTTCTTGCCGCCCATCTCCAGCTGCACCTTGGCACCACGTGCAACGCAGGCAGCGGCGATGCTGCGACCGACACCTACCGAGCCGGTGAAGCTGATGCCATCGACGCGCTTGTCGTTGACCATGGCTTCGCCGACCACGCGACCGCTGCCCATCACCAGGTTGAACACGCCGGCGGGGAAGCCCGCGCGGGAAATGATCTTGGCCAGGGCCCAGGCACTGCCCGGCACCAGGTCAGCCGGTTTGAACACCACGCAGTTCCCGTAGGCCAGCGCAGGCGCGATCTTCCAGGCCGGGATGGCGATGGGGAAGTTCCAGGGGGTGATCAGGCCGATCACCCCCAGCGGTTCGCGGGTAACTTCCACTGCCACGCCAGGGCGTACCGACGGGACGATTTCACCGGCCAGGCGCAGGCATTCACCCGCGAAGAACTTGAAGATATTGCCGGCGCGAGTCACCTCGCCGATGGCCTCGGGCAGGGTCTTGCCCTCTTCCCGCGCCAGCAGGGTGCCCAGCTCCTCGCGGCGGGCGAGGATCTCGCTGCCCACCTTGTCGAGTGCATCGGAACGAGCCTGGATGCCGGATACCGACCAGGACGGGAAGGCAACGCGGGCCGCCTCGATGGCCTGGGCCACCTGGGCGGCATCGGCCTTGGCGTACTCGCCCAGGCAGTCGGCAAGGTCGGAGGGGTTGATGTTGCGCGAGTAGCCGCTGCCGGCCACCCACTCCCCGCCTATGTAGTTGTCGAAGCGTTTCTCAGTCACGAGACTTCTCCTGGTTACAGGTCACTGCGCGCCCTGGGCGTCGATCAGCGCGGCAAGGCGCTCGTACTCGTCGGGCAACAGGTCGGTCAGCGGAGCGCGGACCGGGCCTGCGTCATAGCCAGCGATACGCGCGCCAGCCTTGACGATGCTGACGGCATAGCCAGCGCGGCGATTGCGGATTTCCAGGTAGGGCAGGAAGAAGTCGTCGATCAGCTTGCCCACGGTTTCGTGGTCGTCGCGAGCGATGGCGTTATAGAAGTCCATTGCGGTCTTCGGGATGAAGTTGAACACGGCGGAGGAGTAGACCGGCACGCCCAGCGCCTTGTAGGCGGCGGCGTAGACCTCGGCGGTAGGCAGGCCTCCCAGGTAGCTGAAGCGATCCCCGAGACGGCGGCGAATGGCGACCATCAGCTCGATATCGCCCAGGCCGTCCTTGTAGCCGATCAGATTCGGGCAGCGCTCGGCCAGCCGCTCCAGCAGCGCCGGGGTCAGGCGGCAGACATTGCGGTTGTAGACCACCACGCCGATGTTCACCGATTTGCAGACCTGCTCGACATGGGCGGCCACGCCTTCCTGGCTTGCTTCGGTCAGGTAGTGAGGCAGAAGCAGCAGACCCTTGGCGCCAAGACGCTCGGCCTCCTGGGCGTACTGGATAGCCAGGCGAGTCGGGCCGCCAACACCTGCGAGAATCGGCACGCTGCCGGCGCAGGTATCGACGGCAGTCTTGATGACAGCGGAGTACTCGTCCGGCGCCAGGGAGAAGAATTCACCAGTACCGCCCGCGGCGAAGAGCGCCGAGGCGCCGTAGGGAGCCAGCCATTCCAGGCGACGGACATAGCTTGCAGCGTTGAAGTTACCGGCGGCATCGAAGTCGGTGACGGGGAAGGACAGCAGCCCGGAGGAGAGGATGGACTTGAGTTCTTGTGGATTCATTATTCGAGCACCCTGCGAAGCGGTTTGAGTTAAGCCGGTGATTCGGCTTATGAGATACGTTATCGTACAACTAAAATTGCTATCAATTGCCGTTCATCCTTCCGTGCGTTCATCGCCCGTTTTCCCGGCACCGGCCTACCCTGCCCGCAAAAAATCCATTTAAGGCTTTAGACAGCACAATACAGCTTGACCCTGGATAGACCGGAAATGGCACGAGCAGCTATCGATCGACCTTGTTTGCGACCAGGTCAGGTCGACCTTGTTGGCCGCCAGGCAATCATGTTGTACGACAACATACAACAGCAGATCTTGTAGGACAACTCCCAAAGAGAGAATTTTTCACCCCCTCACGCCGGAAACAAAAAGGGCCGCACATAGCGGCCCTGTTTCCATGCGGCTAGCCCCTCAGGCCTCCCTCCCCTTCTCGGCTTCTTCGTGGGCCTGACGCAGCCGCTCACGGCTGTTGGTCAGGTGCAGGCGCATGGCCGCGCGAGCGGCATCGCTGTCCTGGCGGGCAATTGCCTCGTAGATGTCTTCGTGCTCGCGGCTCAGGCGCGCAAGGTAGTGCTCGCGATCGTCATGCGCGATGCGTGCGGAGTTGAGGCGCGTCCGAGGAATGATGCTTGTCCCCAGGTGGGTCATGATGTCGGTGAAGTATCGGTTGCCCGTAGCCTGGGCGATCTGCAGGTGGAACTGGAAGTCGGAGGCCACCGCGTCGGTGCCGTGGGCAGCTTTGAGGAAGCTGTCCAGCGCCTCGCGCATGGCCACCAGTTGCTCCGGACTACGACGCTGCGCGGCAAGGCCGGCGGACTCCACCTCAAGGCTGATACGCAGTTCGAGTATGGCCATGACGTCGCGCAGAGTGACGATGGTCGCCGGATCAATGCGGAAGCCGCTGGGGCTCGGGGTATCCAGCACGAAGGTACCGATGCCGTGACGGGTTTCTACCAGCCCGGCGGCCTGCAGGCGCGAGATGGCCTCGCGAACCACGGTACGACTAACGCCCTGTGCCTCCATGATGGCCGACTCGGTGGGCAGCTTTTCACCCCGTTTGATCACGCCATCCTGGATTTGCTGGGAGAGCTCGCTCACCAACTCCTGGGCCAGGCTGCGATGCTTGCGGCGAGGACGTTGCTGGGCGCTTGGGTTGTCCATATCGAAATACGATCTCGGCGAAAACTGAGCGACCATCATATCCCAGCGAGTTGTACGATGACACTCATCCGCCCTTCCCGTATCGACGCCAGAAACGACAAAGGCGCAGCCCGAGGGCTGCGCCTTTGTTTGTTCGCTTGCGCGATTCGACTCAGAACGGGATGTCGTCGTCGAAGCTGTCGTAGTCCGGAGCCGGTTGGGCGGCTGGCTGCGGAGCCGGACGCTGCTGCGGAGCAGACTGCTGCGGCTCGCGCTGCGGGCGCGGAGCACGCGGTGCGTCGCCTTCGCTGCCAGGACGGCCGCCGAGCAGCTGCATCTGGCCGTTGATGTCGACCACGATTTCGGTGGTGTAACGCTTCACGCCGTCTTTTTCCCACTCGCGGGTACGCAGGGAACCTTCGACGTAGACTTGCGAACCCTTGCGCAGGTACTCGCCAGCGATCTCGGCGAGACGGCCGAAGAACACCACGCGGTGCCACTCGGTACGTTCCTGCTGCTGGCCGGTTTGCTTGTCCTTCCAGGACTCGCTGGTGGCCAGGGTGACGTTGGTCACCGCGTTGCCGTTGGGCAGGTAGCGGGTCTCCGGATCACCACCGACGTTACCAACCAGAATGACTTTGTTAACCCCACGGGCCATGACGTTCTCCTAGGCTTCAGCACGTTCCGGGGCCGACTCGATCAGGCGCTCCAGGGACGTGCGGTCCAGTTTTTCAGTATCCACTTTTATGTAGATGGCCGCCTCATCGGCCACCACGACGGCATCTGCCACTCCGGGCAGAGCCAGCAAACGCGCAACCAGCCCGGTATCGGCAACAGCCGCTGCACTGAGCGGCATGCGCAGGCTGGTTACGTACGGAGGTTCACGCATAGTAACAGCAATGGCCAACCAAATCGCACAGACCACCGCACAGCCGACGAATACCGTAGACAGCCCGCCATGCTGGAACAGCCAGCCACCGAGGATGCCGCCTACGGCTGCGCCGAGGAACTGGCTGGTGGAGTAGACGCCCATTGCCGTGCCCTTGCCGCCGGCCGGGGCGACCTTGCTGATTAGCGAGGGCAGCGAGGCTTCCAGCAAGTTGAAGGCGGTGAAGAATACGATGGTGCCAAATACCAGCGCACGAAGGCTCTCGCCGAACTGCCAGAAGAACAGTTCGCAGACACACAGCACCGCAACGGCCCCCACCAGCACACGTTTCATCTGACGCTTTTTCTCGCCGTAGATGATGAAGGGGACCATGCCGAAGAAGCCCACCAATAGCGCGGTGAGGTAGACCCACCAGTGTTCTTCCCTGGGCAGTCCGGCCTTTTCCACCAATGCCAGCGGCAGGGCGACGAAGCTGGCCATGAGGACGGCGTGCAGGGCCAGAATGCCGAAGTCCAGGCGAAGCAGGTCTGGGTGTTTCAAGGTCGGAAGCAGCGCCTGGCGCGCTACACCGGACTCACGATGCTGCAGCGGGTGGGCCGCGCGCGGCACCATGGTGGCGATGATCACGATTCCGAGCAGTGCCATGATAGCGGTTGCCCAGAACAGCCCGGAGAGGCCAAAAGCACGGGTCAGCAGCGGGCCGACCACCATCGCCACGGCGAAGGACACGCCGATGCTCATGCCGATCATGGCCATGGCCTTGGTGCGGTGCTGCTCGCGGGTGAGGTCGGACAGCAACGCCATGACAGCCGCGGAAATGGCCCCGGCGCCCTGCAAAACACGCCCTGCAATCACGCCCCAGATGGAGTCGGCGTTGGCCGCCAGAACGGCGCCGGCGGCGAATATCAGCAGGCCGATGTAGATCACCGGCAGGCGGCCAATGCGGTCGGAAACGATGCCGAAGGGTATCTGCAGAATGGCCTGGGTCAGGCCATAGGCGCCAATTGCAAGGCCGATCAGGGCCGGGGTGGCGCCGGCGAGGTCCTGGCCGTAGGTGGCCAGCACTGGCAATACCATGAACATGCCGAGCATACGGAAAGCGAACACCAGGGCCAGGCTGCTGGCCGCGCGCGTTTCGCTGCCGCTCATGCGTTCAGAGTGGGAATCGTGCATAGGTGCCTCAAGGGAGAACGATCGGGGCCTGCGTCATGCGCCCCTGTCTGGCTGGTCACCCATTCCTGGGTGCCCGGCTGTTGCCGGAGCCCGAAAAATGCCGCGCATTCTAGCAGTCCCGGCCGTTTCCGTGACAGCCGTGACGCTTTGCCGCGTCGCCTTGGCGGGCCGTATAATCGGCGGTTTCCGACCGCCAAGTGAGGCCGTTGTGGACAAGATCCTGATCCGTGGGGCACGTACCCATAACCTGAAGAACGTCGACCTCACCCTGCCCCGCGACAAGCTGATCGTGATTACCGGCCTGTCCGGCTCCGGCAAATCGTCGCTGGCTTTCGACACACTCTATGCAGAGGGCCAGCGCCGCTATGTAGAGTCTCTGTCGGCATACGCCCGGCAGTTCCTGTCGATGATGGAAAAGCCCGATGTAGACACCATCGAAGGCCTTTCGCCGGCAATTTCCATCGAGCAGAAGTCCACCTCCCACAACCCGCGGTCCACTGTCGGCACCATCACCGAGATCTACGACTACCTGCGCCTGCTATACGCCCGCGTAGGTATGCCGCGGTGTCCGGATCACGATGTGCCACTGGAAGCCCAGACTGTCAGCCAGATGGTCGACCAGGTGCTGGCCCTGCCCGAGGGCCGCAAGCTGATGCTGCTGGCGCCGGTGATCCGCGAACGCAAGGGTGAGCACCTGGCGGTGTTTGAGGAATTGCGCGCCCAGGGCTTCGTCCGTGCACGCGTGGACGGCAAGCTCTACGAGCTTGACGAGCTGCCCAAGCTGGACAAGCAGAAGAAGCACTCTGTCGACGTGGTAGTGGACCGTTTCAAGGTCCGCGGCGATCTGCAGCAACGTCTCGCCGAATCGTTCGAGACCGCAATCAACCTCGCCGACGGCATCGCCCTGGTGGCACCAATGGACGACGAAGAAGGAGACGAGATCATCTTCTCGGCCCGCTTCGCCTGCCCCCATTGCGGCCACTCCATCAGCGAGCTGGAACCCAAGCTGTTTTCCTTCAACAACCCGGCCGGCGCCTGCCCCACCTGTGATGGCCTTGGGGTCAAGCAGTTCTTCGACGCCAAGCGCCTGGTCAACGGCGAGCTGACCCTCGCCGAAGGCGCGATTCGCGGATGGGACAGGCGTAACGTCTACTACTTCCAGATGCTTGGCTCGCTGGCCTCGCACTACGGTTTCAGCCTGGAGAAACCCTTCGACGAGCTGTCCGCCGAACACCAGAAGGTGATCCTGTTCGGCAGCGGCCGCGAGGATGTGGACTTCCGCTACCTCAACGATCGCGGCGACATCGTCAAGCGCTCGCACCCCTTCGAGGGGATCATCCCCAACCTTGAACGCCGCTACCGCGAGACCGAATCGGCAACCGTGCGCGAAGAGCTGGCAAAGTTCCTCAGCACCCAGCCCTGCCCCGACTGCCGAGGTACCCGTCTGCGCCGTGAAGCGCGCCATGTATGGGTCGGTGACAAGACACTGCCTGCGGTAACCGGCCTGCCGGTGGGCGATGCAGCGGACTACTTCGGCGGGCTCAGCCTCACCGGCAGGCGCGGCGAGATCGCCGAGAAGATCCTCAAGGAGATCCGCGAGCGCCTGCAGTTCCTCGTCAACGTCGGCCTCGACTACCTGACCCTGGACCGTAGCGCCGATACCCTGTCCGGGGGCGAAGCGCAGCGCATTCGCCTGGCCAGCCAGATCGGCGCCGGCCTGGTGGGGGTGATGTACATCCTCGACGAGCCCTCCATCGGTCTGCACCAGCGCGACAACGAACGCCTGCTGGCGACCCTCACCCATCTGCGCAACCTGGGCAACACGGTAATAGTGGTCGAGCACGATGAGGATGCTATCCGCCTCGCCGACTATGTCGTGGACATCGGCCCGGGTGCCGGCGTGCATGGCGGCCAGATCGTCGCCGAAGGAACACCGGACGAGGTCATGGCTCATCCGAACTCGCTTACAGGCAAGTACCTGTCCGGCCGCGTGAAGATCCAAGTGCCGGCCGAGCGTACCCCGCGCGACAAGAAAAAGTCCCTCAAGCTCAAGGGTGCCAGCGGCAACAACCTGCAGCAGGTGAACCTGGAGATTCCAGTGGGCTTGCTGACCTGCGTTACCGGCGTATCCGGCTCGGGCAAGTCGACCCTGATCAACAACACGCTGTTCCCGATCACCGCCACTGCACTCAACGGCGCCACCTCCCTTGAGGCATCCGCCCACGAGAGCTTCGATGGCCTCCAGCACCTGGACAAAGTAGTGGACATCGACCAGAGCCCAATCGGTCGTACTCCCCGTTCCAACCCGGCGACCTACACCGGCCTGTTCACGCCAATCCGTGAACTGTTTTCCGGCGTGCCGGAGTCCCGCTCCCGTGGCTACGGCCCGGGGCGTTTCTCCTTCAACGTCAAAGGTGGCCGCTGCGAGGCCTGCCAGGGCGATGGCGTGATCAAGGTGGAAATGCACTTCCTGCCGGACATCTACGTGCCCTGCGATGTGTGCAAAGGCAAGCGCTACAACCGCGAGACCCTGGAAATCCGCTACAAGGGCAAGAGCATCCATGAAGTGCTGGAGATGACCATCGAAGAGGCCCGCGAGTTCTTCGATGCGGTACCGGCCATTGCCCGCAAGCTACAAACCCTGATGGACGTCGGCCTGTCGTACATCCGCCTGGGTCAATCAGCGACCACACTTTCCGGCGGGGAGGCGCAGCGGGTGAAGCTGTCTCGCGAGCTCTCCAAGCGCGACACAGGGAAGACGTTGTACATCCTCGACGAACCTACCACCGGCCTGCACTTTGCCGACATCCAGCAATTACTTGACGTGCTGCATCGCCTGCGCGATCACGGCAATACGGTGGTAGTGATCGAGCACAACCTCGACGTGATCAAGACCGCTGACTGGCTCGTGGACCTCGGACCCGAAGGCGGCTCCAAGGGTGGCCAGATCATCGCCACCGGCACCCCGGAAGAGGTCGCAGACATGGCGCAGTCCCACACCGGGCGGTTCCTCAAGCCCTTGCTGGAGCGTGATCGCGCCTGATCCAACGGTCTGTAAAGAAAAGGGCCGGGCAGCGATGTCCGGCCTTTTTTGTGGGGGGCAATGTACCTGCGCGAATCCAGCCCGGAGCGAACGGCATTGCCGAAATGCGGAAGCACTGATCGAAGTGCGCCCAGTGCAGGTCAGCAATGAACCGCGGAACACACGTCATAACCCCGGTGATGTCGAAAATGCCCTGTGTATCTGCCCTACTCGCACAAGTGGAACAGCGCACAAGGCTGGTTTCCTGGCTCTTTAAGCCTCACCCACATGATCTGTTTCATTTCCTTCGCTGGGCGAAAAAGGAGTGTCGATCTACCCGTCACACCGCAGTCGAATTGTTAAAAGAACCGAATCGGTAGACGCAGGTTAAATTTCAGACATAAAAAAACCGGGCACTAGGCCCGGTTTTTCATGCAACGACCGACTTACTCGGCAGCAGCTTCGACTTCACCAGCGACCGGACGGTCAACCAGCTCGACGTAAGCCATGGGAGCATTGTCGCCAGCGCGGAAACCGCACTTCAGGATACGCAGGTAGCCGCCCTGACGGTTGGCGTAGCGCTTGCCCAGATCGTTGAACAGTTTGCCTACAGCGGACTTCGAACGGGTACGGTCGAAAGCCAGACGACGGTTGGCAACGCTGTCTTCCTTGGCCAGGGTGATCAGCGGCTCGGCAACGCGGCGCAGTTCCTTGGCTTTAGGCAGGGTGGTTTTGATCAGTTCGTGCTCGAACAGCGACACCGCCATGTTCTGGAACATGGCCTTGCGGTGTGCGCTGGTGCGGCTGAGGTGACGGCCACTTTTACGATGACGCATGGTTCAATTCCTTACCAAACTTCTACGTTCGGTGATTACGACGATCAGGCAGTCGCCTTGTCGTCCTTCTTGAGACTTGCCGGCGGCCAGTTGTCGAGGCGCATGCCGAGGGACAGACCACGGGAGGCCAGGACGTCCTTGATCTCGGTCAGGGACTTCTTGCCCAGGTTCGGAGTCTTCAACAGCTCTACTTCGGTGCGCTGAATCAGGTCACCGATGTAGTAGATGTTCTCCGCCTTGAGGCAGTTGGCCGAACGTACGGTCAGCTCGAGGTCATCAACCGGACGAAGGAGGATCGGGTCGATCTCGTCTTCCTGCTCAACTACTACCGGCTCGCTGTCGCCCTTCAGGTCGACGAACGCAGCCAGTTGGTGTTGCAGGATGGTAGCGGCACGACGGATGGCCTCTTCAGGGTCCAGGGTGCCGTTGGTTTCCAGATCGATGACCAGCTTGTCCAGGTTGGTGCGCTGCTCCACACGGGCGTTTTCAACCACGTAGGCAACACGACGGACGGGACTGAACGAGGCGTCGAGCTGCAGACGACCAATGCTGCGGCTCTCGTCTTCGTCGCTCTGGCGCGCATCGGCGGGCTCATAGCCACGACCGCGAGACACCTTGAGCTTCATGTTCAGGACGCCGTTGTCCGCCAGGTTGGCGATCACGTGGTCGCCGTTGACGATTTCGACATCATGATCCAGCTGAATATCGGCAGCAGTGACCACGCCCGAACCTTTCTTCGAGAGGTTCAGCGTTACTTCGTCACGGCCGTGCAGCTTGATAGCCAGGCCTTTGAGGTTCAGGAGGATCTCGATGACATCTTCCTGAACACCCTCGATGGCGCTGTACTCGTGGAGTACGCCATCGATCTCGGCCTCGACTACTGCACAGCCAGGCATGGAGGACAACAGGATGCGACGCAGCGCGTTGCCCAGGGTATGGCCGAAACCACGCTCGAGAGGCTCGAGCGTGATCTTGGCGCGGGTCGGACTAACCACCTGCACATCAATGTGGCGGGGGGTCAGGAACTCATTTACCGAACTCTGCATGGATGCACCTATTTTCTAGCCCTTACTTGGAGTAGAGCTCGACAATCAGGTTTTCGTTGATGTCGGCGGACAGATCGCTGCGAGCCGGCACACTCTTGAACACGCCGGACTTTTTCTCTGCGTCAACTTCAACCCACTCCACACGGCCACGCTGACCGCACAGTTCGAGGGCTTGGGCAATACGCAGTTGGTTCTTCGACTTCTCGCGAACGGCAACCACGTCACCAGCTTTGATCTGGTAGGACGGAACGTTCACAGTCTGACCGTTGACGCTGATGGCCTTGTGGGAAACCAGCTGACGGGACTCGGAGCGAGTAGCGCCGAAGCCCATGCGGTACACGACGTTGTCCAGACGGCACTCAAGGAGTTGCAGCAGGTTTTCGCCGGTAGCGCCCTTACGAGCAGCAGCTTCTTTGTAGTAGTTGCCGAACTGACGCTCCAGAACACCGTAGATACGGCGCACTTTCTGCTTTTCACGCAGCTGGGTGCCGTAGTCGGACAGGCGGCCGCGACGGGCGCCGTGCTGACCAGGAGCGGATTCGATGTTGCACTTGGATTCGAGCGCGCGAGCACCACTCTTCAGGAAGAGGTCGGTACCTTCACGACGGGACAGTTTGCACTTGGGACCAATGTAACGAGCCATTTCTCACTGTCTCCTATTACACGCGACGCTTCTTCGGCGGACGGCACCCGTTGTGCGGGATAGGCGTCACGTCGGTGATGCTGGCGATCTTGTAGCCGCAGGCGTTCAGAGCACGCACAGCGGATTCGCGACCCGGACCCGGGCCCTTGACGTTCACGTCGAGGTTCTTCAGGCCGTATTCCAGAGCGGCTTGACCAGCGCGCTCGGCTGCAACCTGGGCAGCGAACGGGGTGCTCTTACGGGAACCGCGGAAACCCGAACCACCGGAGGTAGCCCAGGAAAGAGCGTTACCTTGACGGTCGGTGATGGTCACGATGGTGTTGTTGAAAGAAGCGTGGATATGGGCGATGCCATCCACAACTGTCTTTTTGACTTTCTTACGAGGACGAGCAGCAGGCTTAGCCATGACTTAATTCCTGTCGATTCGCGGGCGCAATTACTTGCGGATCGGCTTACGCGGGCCCTTACGGGTACGCGCGTTGGTCTTGGTGCGCTGGCCATGAACAGGCAGACCGCGACGATGACGCAGACCGCGGTAGCAGCCCAGGTCCATCAGACGCTTGATGTTCATGTTGATTTCGCGACGCAGGTCACCTTCAGTGGTGAGCTTCGCGACTTCGCCACGCAGCTGTTCGATCTGCTCGTCAGAGAGATCCTTGATCTTTGCCGCCGGATTAACACCGGTGGTAGCGCAGATGCTCTGCGCAGTGGTGCGACCAACACCGTAGATGTAGGTCAGCGAGATAACAGTGTGCTTGTTATCTGGAATGTTGACGCCTGCAATACGGGCCATTCAGTGAAACTCCAGTTGACAGCTACCTACGCCCCGGAAGCCAAGAAAAGGGCGCGAGATATTAGCGCTGTAGAAACGAATAATCAACCCGGCAGCGCACTAGCTGCCGGGTTCATAACGCGTGAATCACACTCAGCCTTGGCGCTGCTTGTGACGCGGTTCCGCGCTGCAGATCACGCGAACGACACCGTCGCGACGAACGATCTTGCAGTTGCGGCACAGCTTTTTCACCGATGCACGAACTTTCATCAGTAACTCCTAGAACCTTACGGAACTGGGTCAGCGGAGCATGCCGCTGCCGTAGCCCTTCAGGTTGGCTTTCTTCATCAGGGATTCGTACTGGTGCGAAACGAGGTGGGATTGTACTTGGGCCATAAAGTCCATAACAACCACTACCACGATCAGCAACGAGGTCCCGCCAAGGTAGAACGGTACATTCGCTGCAACCACCAGGAACTGGGGCAGCAGACAAACAGCCGTCATGTACAGAGCACCGAACATGGTCAAGCGGGTCAGTACGCCATCGATATAGCGCGCCGACTGCTCACCCGGACGGATACCCGGAATAAAGGCACCGGACTTCTTCAGGTTCTCCGCCACGTCTTTCGGATTGAACATCAAAGCTGTGTAGAAGAAGCAGAAGAAGACGATCCCTGCACTAAACAGCAGAATGTTCAACGGCTGACCAGGAGCGATAGACTGCGAGACATCCTGCAGCCAGCCCATGCTTTCGGACTGACCGAACCAGGCACCCAGAGAGGCCGGGAACAGCAGGATGCTGCTGGCGAAGATAGCCGGAATAACGCCCGCCATGTTCACCTTCAACGGCAGGTGGCTGGTCTGCGCAGCGAAGACCTTGCGGCCCTGCTGACGCTTGGCGTAATGCACAGCGATACGACGCTGGCCACGCTCAATGAACACCACGAAACCGATGATCGCTACTGCCAGCAGACCGATGGCGACCAGAGCGAAGATGTTGATATCGCCCTGACGTGCAGACTCGAAAGACTGCCCGATCGCTCTCGGCAGACCGGCCACGATGCCAGCAAAAATCAGCATCGAGATACCGTTGCCGACACCGCGCTCCGTGATCTGTTCGCCCAGCCACATCATGAACATTGCACCAGCCACGAAGGTGGTGACAGCCACGAAGTAGAAGCCGAAATCAGACGAGAAAGCGACACCCTGACTGGCCAGACCAACGGACATGCCGATGGCCTGAACCAATGCCAGGGCTACAGTGCCGTAGCGGGTGTACTGGCTGATCTTGCGACGGCCAGCCTCACCTTCCTTCTTCAACTGCTCCAGCTGCGGGCTGATCGCGGTCATGAGCTGCATGATGATCGATGCCGAGATGTACGGCATGATCCCCAACGCGAAAATGCTCATCCGCTCCAGCGCACCGCCGGAGAACATGTTGAACAGGCTAAGAATGGTCCCCTCGTTCTGCCGGAACAGCTCGGCCAGCCGGTCAGGGTTGATACCGGGCACTGGGATGTGCGCGCCGATCCGGTAGACGATGATCGCCAGGAACAGGAAACGCAGTCGAGCCCAGAGCTCGGACAACCCGCCATTGCTGAGCGCGGAGAGAGCACCTTGCTTAGCCATTTAGTCCTCGAACTTACCGCCAGCTGCTTCGATAGCCGCACGCGCACCTTTGGTGGCGGCGATACCTTTCAGGGTGACCGCGCGAGTAACGTCGCCGGACAGCATGACTTTCACACGCTGTACGTTCTGGTTAATCACGTTGGCATCCTTCAGCGACTGCAGAGTTACGACATCGCCTTCCACCTTGGCCAGCTCGGAGGTGCGCACTTCAGCGCGATCCATGGCTTTCAGGGAAACGAAGCCGAACTTCGGCAGACGACGGTGCAGCGGCTGCTGACCGCCCTCGAAGCCCGGAGCAATGGTGCCGCCGGAGCGAGAGGTCTGACCCTTGTGGCCACGGCCACCGGTCTTACCCAGGCCGCTACCGATGCCACGGCCCGGACGGTGCTTTTCGCGACGGGCACCCGGCGCGGAACGCAGATCGTTCAGTTTCATGGATTAACCCTCGACGCGCAGAAGGTAGTAAGCCTTGTTGATCATGCCGCGGTTCTCAGGAGTGTCCTGAACCTCTACGGAATGACCAATGCGACGCAGGCCGAGACCTTTGACGCAAGCCTTGTGGTTAGCCAGACGGCCGTTAACGCTCTTGATCAGCGTTACTTTGACAGTTGCCATGATTAGAGAATCTCCTCGACGCTCTTACCACGCTTGGCCGCAACCGACTCAGGGGACTGCATGTTCTTCAGACCCTTGAAAGTGGCGTAAACCACGTTCACCGGATTGGTGGAGCCGTAGCACTTGGCCAGAACGTTCTGCACACCGGCCACCTCCAGAACGGCACGCATGGCGCCGCCGGCGATGATACCGGTACCTTCGGAAGCCGGCTGCATGAACACCTTGGAGGCGCCATGGGCGGACTTGATCGGGTACTGCAGGGTGGTGCCATCCAGATCTACCTGGATCATGTTGCGGCGTGCAGCTTCCATCGCTTTCTGAATGGCAGCAGGCACTTCGCGGGACTTGCCGCGACCGAAGCCAACACGACCTTTACCATCACCAACTACGGTCAGCGCAGTGAAGGTGAAGATACGACCACCTTTTACGGTCTTGGCAACGCGGTTAACCTGAACCAGCTTCTCGATGTAGCCTTCGTCGCGCTTTTGCTCGTTATTTGCCATAACTTAGAACTCCAGCCCGCCTTCACGAGCAGCATCAGCCAGCGCCTTGACGCGGCCGTGGTACTTGAAGCCAGAACGATCGAATGCCACCTGAGTGACGCCAGCGGCTTTCGCGCGCTCGGCAACCAGCTGACCAACCTTCTTGGCCGCGTCGACGTTGCCGGTGGCGCCGTCACGCAGTTCTTTGTCCAGGGTCGAGGCGCTGGCCAGGACCTTGGCGCCGTCGGCCGAAATGACCTGGGCGTAGATGTGCTGGGAGGAGCGGTACACGCAGAGGCGTACGGCTTCCAGCTCGCGCATTTTCAGGCGTGCCTTGCGAGCGCGACGCAGACGAGTTTCTTTCTTTACGCTCATTTGCTATGCCCTACTTCTTCTTAGCTTCTTTACGACGGACGACTTCGTCGGCGTAACGTACACCCTTGCCTTTGTAAGGCTCCGGCGGACGGAAGTCGCGAATCTCAGCGGCCACTTGACCGACCAGCTGCTTGTCGATGCCCTTGATCAGGATATCGGTCTGGCTGGGGGTTTCAGCGGTAATGCCTTGCGGCAGTTCGTAATCCACCGGATGCGAGAAGCCGAGAGCCAGGGACAGAGTCTGACCTTTGGCCTGAGCCTTGTAACCAACGCCCACCAGCTGGAGCTTGCGCTCGAAGCCCTGGCTAACGCCGATTACCATGTTGTTCACCAACGCACGGGTGGTGCCCGCCATGGCCTTGTTCTGCTGGTCGCCATTGCGAGCGGCAAAACGCAGCTCACCGGATTCCTGCAGTACTTCCACAGACGAGTGCACTTTCAGTTCCAGAGCACCCTTGGCACCCTTCACCGAAAGCTGCTGGCCGGCGATCTTGACTTCAACGCCAGCGGGCAGCTTGACGGGGTTCTTAGCAACGCGAGACATGCTTCAACCCCCTTAGAACACAGTGCAAAGCACTTCGCCACCAACACCAGCAGCGCGAGCAGCACGATCAGTCATCACACCCTTGTTGGTGG
Organism: Pseudomonas sp. JS3066; assembly: GCF_036328175.1. NCBI lineage: Bacteria > Pseudomonadati > Pseudomonadota > Gammaproteobacteria > Pseudomonadales > Pseudomonadaceae > Pseudomonas > Pseudomonas sp. JS3066. The sequence continues at coordinate 135,531 of NZ_CP143312.1, read as the reverse complement.
ATACGATCGATACGCCCAGGCCGCCACGTACTTTCGGCAGCTGATCGACGGACTTGTACTGGCGCAGGCCAGGACGACTTACGCGCTTCAGCTCTTCGATGACCGGACGGCCTTCGAAATACTTCAGCTCGATGGACAGCAGAGGCTTAATGTCGCTGCTGACTTGGTATCCCGTGATGTAACCCTCGTTCTTCAGAACGCTGGCTACCGCCACCTTCAGTTTGGAGGACGGCATGCTTACGACAGACTTTTCAGCCATCTGGGCATTACGGATACGAGTTAGCATGTCCGCTAACGGGTCCTGCATACTCATGGGCTAGATGCTCCTGATACAAAAAGAAATAGCCTTGCGGCTAGAGTCACACGCGAGCACTGGACGGACTAATGCCAGGCCCGGGCGAGCCGGACATTCTAGAGATACTCCAGAAACGAATCAAGCCCCAAAAGGGGCTTGATTCTGATGACCTGGGCTGGGCCGACCAAAGCCGGCCCCACCGACGATCATTACCAGCTGGCTTTCACCAGGCCGGGTACATCACCGCGCATGGCAGCTTCACGCAGCTTGTTACGGCCAAGGCCGAACTTGCGGTAAACGCCGTGCGGACGACCGGTGATGCGGCAGCGGTTACGCAGGCGGGAGGCGCTGGCGTCACGGGGCTGCTTCTGCAGAGCTACCTGCGCTTCCCAACGAGCTTCCGCAGTGGAGTTCGGGTTGGCGATGATAGCTTTCAGCTCAGCACGCTTCTTGGCGAACTTAGCAACCGTCTGCTGACGCTTCAGCTCGCGGTTCTTCATGCTCTGTTTGGCCATGTTCCTACTCCAATCAGTTGCGGAACGGGAATTTGAAGGCGCGCAGCAGAGCACGACCTTCTTCATCCGTACGGGCGGTGGTGGTCAGGGTGATGTCCAGACCACGCAACGCATCGATTTTGTCGTAATCGATTTCCGGGAAGATGATCTGCTCTTTGACACCCATGCTGTAGTTACCACGACCGTCGAAGGACTTGGCATTCAGGCCGCGGAAGTCACGCACGCGCGGCAGGGAGATGGAGAGCAGACGATCCAGAAACTCGTACATGCGATCGCGGCGCAGGGTGACCTTGACGCCGATCGGCCAGCCTTCACGAACCTTGAAGCCTGCAATGGATTTGCGGGCGTAGGTCACGACGGCTTTCTGGCCGGTGATCTTTTCCAGGTCAGCAACAGCGCTTTCGATGACTTTCTTGTCGCCGATAGCTTCGCCCAGACCCATGTTCAGAGTGATCTTGGTGATGCGCGGAGTTTCCATCACGTTGCCGAGCTGAAGTTCTTCCTTCAGCTTCGGCGCGATTTCTTTCCGGTAAATCTCTTTTAGTCGTGCCATGGTTTTCTACCTAGCAGTGCTCAAGCATCAACCGGCTTTTGGGTCGACTTGAAGACACGAATTTTCTTACCTTCCTCAACCTTGAAACCAACGCGATCAGCCTTGTTGGTCTCGGCATTGAAGATGGCTACGTTGGAGAGGTGCATGGGCGCCTCTCGCTCGACGATACCGCCCTGGACACCGGCCATGGGGTTCGGCTTGGTGTGGCGCTTGATCAGGTTTACACCGCTGACCAGCACACGACTGTCAGCGAGAACCTTCAGCACCTTACCGCGCTTGCCCTTGTCCTTGCCGGCGATGACGATGATCTCGTCGTCACGACGAATCTTTTGCATGACGGCTTCTCCTTACAGCACTTCGGGGGCGAGCGAGACGATCTTCATGAACTTCTCGGAACGCAGTTCACGGGTCACGGGCCCGAAGATACGGGTGCCGATCGGCTCCTGCTTGTTGTTCAGCAGGACGGCGGCGTTGCCGTCGAAGCGGATGATCGAGCCATCAGGGCGACGAACGCCATGCTTGGTACGAACCACAACAGCGGTCATTACCTGGCCTTTCTTCACCTTGCCGCGCGGGATCGCTTCTTTAACGGTCACTTTGATGATGTCGCCGATACCGGCGTAACGACGGTGCGAACCACCAAGGACCTTGATGCACATAACGCGACGAGCACCGCTGTTATCAGCGACGTCGAGCATGGATTGAGTCTGAATCATATCTTTCTCCGACCCTTAGTCCTTAGACTTCCACGGCACGTTCGACGACTTCCACCAGGGCCCAGGACTTGGTCTTGGCCAGCGGACGGGTCTCACGAATGGTGACCTTGTCGCCGATACGGCACTGGTTGGTTTCGTCGTGGGCGTGCAGCTTGGTCGAGCGCTTCACGTACTTACCGTAGATCGGGTGCTTAACGCGACGCTCGATCAGAACGGTGATGGTCTTGTCCATCTTGTCGCTGACGACGCGGCCGGTCAGCGTGCGGACGGTTTTCTGAGCTTCAGCCATGATTACTTACCTGCTTGCTGGTTGAGCACAGTTTTCACGCGAGCGATGTCGCGCTTCACTTGCGAGAGCAGGTGAGACTGCCCCAACTGGCCAGTTGCCTTCTGCATGCGCAGATTGAACTGGTCGCGCAGCAGGCCGAGCAGTTGCTCGTTCAGCTGCTGTACGGATTTTTCACGAAGTTCATTCGCTTTCATCACATCACCGTCCGCTTAACAAAGGAGGTGGCGAGCGGCAGCTTTGCAGCGGCCAGGGCGAATGCCTCACGCGCCAGCTCTTCGGAAACACCCTCGATCTCGTACAGGACCTTGCCCGGTTGAATCTGGGCTACCCAGTACTCGACGCCACCCTTACCTTTACCCATACGAACTTCGAGGGGCTTCTTGGTAACGGGCTTGTCCGGGAATACGCGGATCCAGATCTTGCCGCCACGCTTCACGTGACGGGTGAGGGCACGACGTGCGGCCTCGATCTGACGGGCAGTGAGACGACCACGGCCAGTAGCCTTCAGCGCGAACTCGCCGAAGCTGACCTTGCTACCGCGCTGAGCCAGACCACGATTGTGGCCGGTCATCTGCTTGCGGAACTTCGTACGCTTTGGTTGCAGCATTTGGCGTACCCCTTACTTAGCAGCTTTTTTACGAGGAGCGGGCGCTACGGGCTTCAGTTCTTCCTGGCGGCCACCGATGACCTCACCTTTGAAGATCCAAACCTTCACACCGATCACACCGTAGGTGGTGTGCGCTTCGTAGGTTGCGTAGTCGATATCGGCGCGCAGGGTGTGCAGGGGCACACGACCTTCGCGATACCATTCGGTACGGGCGATTTCAGCGCCACCGAGACGACCGCTTACCTGGATCTTGATGCCCTTGGCACCAATGCGCATGGCGTTCTGTACAGCGCGCTTCATGGCGCGACGGAACATCACACGACGCTCCAGCTGCTGAGCTACGCTCTGCGCAACCAGCATACCGTCGAGCTCCGGCTTGCGGATCTCTTCGATGTTGATGTGCACAGGCACACCCATTTGCTTGGTCAGGTCCTGACGCAGCTTCTCAACATCCTCACCTTTCTTGCCGATCACGATGCCGGGACGAGCGGTGTGGATGGTGATGCGTGCGGTTTGAGCCGGACGATGAATATCGATACGGCTTACGGACGCGCTTTTTAGTTTGTCTTGGAGGTACTCACGCACCTTCAGGTCGGCAAACAGATAGTCGGCATAAGTGCGCTTATCTGCGTACCAAACGGAGGTGTGCTCCTTGACGATTCCCAGGCGAATGCCAGTGGGATGTACTTTCTGACCCATCTGATCGACTCCGTTACTTGTCCGCAACCTTGACAGTGATATGGCAAGACCGCTTGACGATGCGATCAGCACGGCCCTTGGCACGCGGCATGATGCGCTTCAGCGAACGCCCTTCGTTGACGAAAACGGTGGAAACCTTGAGGTCATCCACGTCTGCGCCTTCGTTGTGCTCAGCGTTGGCCACGGCCGATTCGAGCACTTTCTTCATGATTTCAGCGGCTTTCTTACTGCTGAAAGTCAACAGGTTGAGCGCTTCGCCCACCTTCTTCCCGCGGATCTGGTCGGCGACCAAGCGGGCTTTCTGGGCGGAGATTCGAGCGCCCGACAGCTTAGCGGCTACTTCCATCGTTCCTTACCCCTTAACGCTTGGCTTTCTTGTCCGCAGCATGACCGCGATAGGTGCGGGTGGCAGCGAACTCGCCCAGTTTGTGACCGACCATGTCTTCGTTCACGAGAACCGGGACATGTTGACGACCGTTGTGTACAGCGATGGTCAGACCGACCATTTGCGGCAGAACGATGGAACGGCGCGACCAGGTTTTCACCGGCTTGCGATCGTTCTTTTCCACCGCCACTTCGACCTTCTTCAGTAGGTGAAGATCGATAAAAGGACCTTTTTTCAGAGAACGCGGCACTGTCGTATCCTCAGTTATTTACGGCGACGGACGATCATGTTGTCGGTGCGCTTGTTCGCGCGGGTCTTCGCACCCTTGGTCGGGAAGCCCCACGGAGACACCGGATGACGGCCACCAGAGGTACGACCTTCACCACCACCATGCGGGTGGTCTACCGGGTTCATCGCCACGCCGCGAACGGTCGGGCGAACACCACGCCAGCGCTTGGCACCGGCTTTACCCAGCGAACGCAGGCTATGCTCGGAGTTCGAGACTTCGCCCAGAGTCGCACGGCATTCAGCCAGGACTTTACGCATCTCGCCGGAGCGCAGACGCAGGGTTACGTAGGCGCCTTCACGGGCAACCAACTGAACGGAGGCACCGGCGGAACGGGCGATTTGCGCACCCTTGCCAGGCTTGAGTTCGATACCGTGAATGGTGCTACCAACCGGGATGTTGCGCAGCGGCAGGGCATTACCGGCCTTGATCGGTGCATTGACGCCCGAGATCAGCTGGTCGCCAGCGCTCACGCCTTTCGGCGCGATGATGTAGCGACGCTCGCCATCGGCGTACTTCAGCAGAGCGATGTGAGCAGTACGGTTCGGATCGTACTCGATGCGCTCAACGGTGGCAGGAATGCCATCCTTGTTACGACGGAAGTCGACCAAACGATAGTGCTGCTTGTGACCACCACCGATGTGACGAGTAGTGATACGACCGTTGTTGTTACGACCACCGGATTTCGATTTTTTCTCGACCAGCGGTGCGTAAGGAGCGCCTTTGTGCAGCTCCTGATTGACGACCTTGACCACGAAACGGCGGCCAGCGGAGGTCGGTTTGCATTTAACGATTGCCATGATGCACCCCTTTACTCAGCGCTGCTGGCGAAATCGAGATCTTGGCCCGGCTGGAGAGCGATGTACGCTTTTTTCCAGTCGTTACGCTTGCCCAGACCGCGAACGGTACGCTTGGTCTTGCCCTTGACTACGAGGGTGGTGACACGAGCGACTTTCACGCTGAACAGGCTTTCTACGGCCTTCTTGATTTCCAGCTTGGTTGCATCAGTGGCAACCTTGAAAACGAACTGGCCCTTGCTGTCAGCCAGCATGGTGGCCTTCTCGGAGACGTGCGGACCAACCAGCACCTTGAATACGCGTTCCTGGTTCATGCCAGCAGCTCCTCGAATTTCTTCACGGCGGACACGGTGATAAGCACCTTGTCGTAGGCGATCAGGCTGACCGGGTCGGAACCCTGAACATCACGAACGTCAACGTGCGGCAGGTTGCGAGCAGCCAGGTACAGGTTCTGATCAACGGCGTCGGAAACGATCAGCACGTCGGTCAGGCCCAGGCCATTCAGCTTGCCCAGCAGAGCTTTGGTTTTCGGGGCATCGACAGCAAAGTCTTCAACCACAACCAGGCGCTCTTGGCGAACGAGCTCAGAGAGGATGGAGCGCATGGCAGCGCGGTACATCTTCTTGTTGAGCTTCTGGGAGTGATCTTGCGGCTTGGCAGCGAAGGTGGTACCACCGGAGCGCCAGATGGGGCTACGAATGGTGCCAGCACGAGCACGACCAGTGCCCTTCTGACGCCACGGCTTCTTGCCACCGCCGGAAACTTCGGAACGGGTCTTCTGCGCGCGAGTGCCCTGACGGCCACCGGCCATGTAGGCGACAACAGCCTGGTGAACCAGGGTCTCGTTGAACTCACCACCAAAAGTACGCTCGCTGACTTCGATAGCCTGAGCGCCATTTACATTCAATTGCATCTCAGCTTCCCCTCTTAACCACGAGCCTTGGCTGCCGGACGCACAACGACATCACCACCGGTAGCGCCAGGAACGGCACCTTTGACCAGCAGCAGATTGCGTTCTGCATCGACACGCACAACTTCCAGGGACTGCACGGTTACACGCTCAGCACCGAGGTGACCGGACATTTTCTTGCCCTTGAAGACACGACCAGGAGTCTGGCACTGGCCAATAGAACCCGGGGCGCGGTGGGAGACGGAGTTACCGTGGGTGTTGTCCTGGCCGCGGAAGTTCCAGCGCTTGATGGTACCGGCATAGCCTTTACCCTTGGACTGACCGGTAACATCTACCAGCTGACCAGCTTGGAACAGCTCAGCAGTCAGTTGATCGCCAGCCTGGTACTCGCCTTCTTCAAGACGGAATTCCCAAACACCGCGACCAGCAGCCACGCTTGCCTTGGCGAAGTGACCGGCTTGCGCCTTGGTCACGCGAGAGGCACGACGCTCACCGACAGTTACCTGCACGGCGCGATAGCCATCGCTTTCTTCGTTTTTGAATTGGGTCACGCGATTCGGCTCGATCTCAATGACCGTAACCGGAATGGAGACGCCTTCTTCGGTGAAAATGCGGGTCATGCCGCACTTACGACCGACTACACCAATAGTCATGTTGTAAACCTCATGAGTGTACGGGGCTTTCACCCGCTATGGCCGCCCATTTCAGAGCGTTACACGACTAAAACCCGAAGGTTATTAGCCGAGGCTGATCTGCACTTCCACGCCTGCCGCAAGGTCGAGCTTCATCAGCGCATCGACGGTTTTATCCGTCGGCTGGACGATGTCCAGAACACGCTTGTGGGTACGAATTTCGTACTGATCACGCGCGTCTTTGTTGACGTGCGGAGAGATCAGAACGGTGTACCGCTCTTTGCGAGTAGGCAGAGGAATAGGACCACGCACCTGAGCACCAGTACGTTTCGCGGTTTCCACGATTTCCTGGGTGGATTGATCGATCAGGCGATGGTCAAAAGCCTTCAACCGAATACGGATTTGTTGGTTTTGCATTTTGACCTCAGACTCTATCTCTGCTTTCCCCAACGGACGGACTACGCCCGTTAAAAGGAGGCGTGATTGTACGGATGCGCCGAGGGGGTGTCAACTTTTGACCAGACAAAAGAAAAGGGCCCCGAAGGGCCCTCTCCTCTTAGCGAGATCTTCGATTACTCGATGATCTTGGCTACAACGCCGGCGCCAACGGTACGACCGCCTTCGCGGATCGCGAAGCGCAGGCCGTCTTCCATGGCGATCGGAGCGATCAGGGTGACAACCATCTTGATGTTGTCGCCCGGCATTACCATCTCAACGCCTTCCGGCAGTTCGCAGTTTCCGGTCACGTCAGTGGTACGGAAGTAGAACTGCGGACGGTAGCCCTTGAAGAACGGAGTGTGACGACCGCCTTCTTCCTTGGACAGCACGTACACTTCGCACTCGAACTTGGTGTGCGGCTTGATGGTGCCCGGCTTGGCCAGAACCTGACCACGCTCTACGTCATCACGCTTGGTGCCGCGCAGCAGGGCGCCAACGTTCTCGCCAGCACGACCTTCGTCGAGCAGCTTGCGGAACATTTCAACACCAGTGCAGGTGGTCTTGGTGGTCGGACGGATACCGACGATCTCGATCTCCTCGCCCACCTTGACGATACCGCGCTCAACACGACCGGTCACCACGGTGCCGCGACCGGAGATGGAGAACACGTCTTCGATCGGCATCAGGAACGGCTGATCGATAGCACGCACCGGCTCCGGAATGTAGGAGTCCAGGGTCTCTACCAGCTTACGAACGGCGGAAACGCCGATTTCGTTGTCGTCCTTACCTTCCAGGGCCATCAGAGCGGAACCGACTACGATCGGAGTGTCGTCACCCGGGAAGTCGTAGGTGTTCAGCAGGTCGCGAACTTCCATCTCGACCAGCTCCAGCAGCTCGGCGTCATCAACCATGTCGGCCTTGTTCAGGAACACGACAATGTAAGGAACGCCTACCTGACGAGACAGCAGGATGTGCTCACGAGTCTGCGGCATGGGGCCGTCAGCAGCCGAGCAAACCAGGATCGCGCCGTCCATCTGCGCAGCACCGGTGATCATGTTCTTCACGTAGTCAGCGTGACCGGGGCAGTCAACGTGAGCGTAGTGACGAATGGCGGAATCGTATTCAACGTGGGAAGTGTTGATGGTGATACCGCGAGCCTTCTCTTCCGGCGCGTTATCGATCTGGTCGAACGCACGAGCGGAACCGCCCCAGGTCTCGGAGCAGACCTTGGTCAGAGCAGCAGTCAGAGTGGTCTTGCCATGGTCAACGTGACCAATGGTGCCGACGTTGACGTGCGGTTTGTTACGTTCAAATTTTTCTTTAGCCACGACAGTAAACCTCTTACTTAAAGGGCTGAATCAACCTTGTTTTTTAACCAGTGCTTCGACGACGTTCGACGGAGCTTCGGCGTATTTGGAGAATTCCATGGAGTAGCTCGCGCGACCCTGGGACATGGAACGCACGTCGGTCGCATAACCGAACATCTCGCCCAGCGGAACCTCGGCACGAATAACCTTACCGGAAACGCTGTCTTCCATCCCCTGAATCAGGCCACGACGACGGTTCAGGTCGCCCATCACGTCACCCATGTAGTCCTCGGGGGTCACCACCTCTACCTTCATGATCGGCTCAAGCACTTTACCGCCACCCTTCTGGGCAAGCTGCTTGGTCGCCATGGAGGCAGCGATCTTGAACGCCATCTCGTTGGAGTCGACGTCGTGGTAGGAACCATCGAACACGGAGGCCTTCAGGCCGATGAGCGGGTAGCCGGCAACAACGCCGTTCTTCATCTGCTCTTCGATGCCCTTCTGGATCGCCGGGATGTATTCCTTGGGAATCACACCACCCACGACTTCATTGGTAAACACCAGACCTTCGGCGATGTTGCCTTTCTCATCCACGTCAGCGGAGGAGAAGCGGATCCAGCAGTGACCAAACTGACCACGACCACCGGACTGACGAACGAACTTGCCTTCGATCTCGACATTGTCCTTGGAGATGGTTTCGCGGTAGGAAACCTGCGGCTTGCCGATATTGGCCTCAACGCCGAACTCACGCTTCATGCGATCGACGAGGATATCCAGGTGCAGCTCACCCATACCAGAGATGATGGTCTGGCCGGTTTCTTCGTCGGTCTTGACGCGGAACGAAGGATCTTCCTGGGCCAGCTTGCCGAGGGCGATACCCATCTTCTCCTGGTCAGCCTTGGTCTTCGGCTCAACAGCTACCGAGATGACAGGCTCCGGGAAGTCCATACGCTCAAGGATGATCGGTTTCTCGATGTCGCACAGAGTGTCGCCAGTGGTGACATCCTTCATGCCGATCAGTGCAGCGATGTCGCCCGCGCGCACTTCCTTGATCTCGTCACGCTGGTTGGCGTGCATCTGCACCATACGACCAACGCGCTCTTTTTTACCCTTCACGGAGTTGATGACCGACTGGCCAGACTCCAGAACGCCCGAGTAGACACGAACGAAGGTCAGGGTACCGACGAACGGGTCGGTAGCGATCTTGAACGCCAGCGCAGAGAACGGCGCGCCATCATCTGCAGGACGCTCGTCGTGGATTTCGTTGTCGTCGGTGCTGTCCGGGTGAACGCCCTTGATCGCAGGAATCTCGGTGGGAGCCGGCAGGAAATCGATGACAGCGTCAAGCACCAGGGGCACGCCCTTGTTCTTGAAAGAGGAACCACAGACAGCCGGAACGATTTCGCAGGCGATAGTACGCTGACGCAGGCCGGCCTTGATCTCTTCGATCGTCAGCTCACCTTCTTCCAGGTACTTGTTCATCAGCTCTTCGTTGGCTTCGGCAGCAGCCTCAACCATGTTGTTGCGCCATTCGTTGGCCAGGTCCACAAGCTCAGCGGGAATTTCTTCCTCGCGATAGGAGGTACCCTTGTCGTCTTCGTTCCAGTAGATGGCCTTCATCTTCAGGAGATCGACCTGACCCTGGAACTCGTCCTCAGCACCGATGGCCAACTGAACCGGAACCGGGGTGTGACCCAGGCGGTTCTTGATCTGGCCGACCACGCGAAGGAAGTTGGCGCCAGCGCGGTCCATCTTGTTCACGTAGACGATACGCGGAACGCCGTACTTGTTGGCTTGACGCCATACGGTTTCGGACTGGGGCTCAACACCGGAAGTACCGCAGAATACAACGACAGCACCGTCCAGCACGCGCAGAGAACGCTCCACCTCAATGGTGAAGTCTACGTGGCCGGGGGTGTCGATGACGTTTACGCGGTACTTGTCGTACTGACCACGCGAACCTTCCCAGAAGGTAGTGATGGCAGCAGAGGTAATGGTAATACCACGCTCCTGCTCCTGCACCATCCAGTCGGTGGTAGCAGCGCCATCGTGAACCTCACCCATCTTGTGGCTCAGGCCTGTGTAGAACAGGATGCGCTCAGTCGTGGTGGTCTTGCCCGCGTCAACGTGGGCGCAGATGCCGATGTTGCGATAGCGGTTAATTGCTGTATTACGAGCCATAAAGCCCTCGCAAAAGAATGGATGCCGTAATTAGAAGCGGTAGTGCGAGAACGCTTTGTTGGCCTCAGCCATACGATGCACGTCTTCACGCTTCTTGACAGCAGCGCCTTTGCCATCGAAGGCATCCAGCAGCTCGCCTGCCAGGCGCAGGGCCATGGACTTCTCGCCGCGCTTGCGCGCGGACTCAACCAGCCAACGCATGGCCAGAGCATTACGACGGGACGGACGAACTTCGACCGGAACCTGGTAAGTGGCACCGCCTACACGGCGGGACTTTACTTCGACCAGCGGAGCGATGGCGTCGAGAGCTTTCTCGAAGATTTCCAGGGGATCGCTGTTCTTGCGGGATTTGACGGTATCCAGGGCACCGTAAACGATGCGCTCGGCTACGGCTTTCTTGCCGCTTTCCATCACGTGGTTCATGAACTTGGCGAGGATCAGGCTTCCGTATTTCGGATCGTCCAGAATCTCACGCTTGGCTGCTACACGACGTCTTGGCATTGATAAGCCCTCAAACGGTCTTCAGGTTAGCCCGGGACCATAACCATTCGGTTACGCCCGACCTTACTCTTATCGACTCAATGAATAAAAAACTGATTTAGCACCGAATTACTTCGGACGCTTGGTACCGTACTTGGAACGACCCTGCTTACGGTCTTTAACGCCGGTGGTATCCAGCGAACCGCGCACGGTGTGGTAACGCACACCCGGAAGGTCTTTTACACGACCGCCACGGATCAGCACTACGCTGTGCTCTTGCAGGTTGTGACCTTCACCACCGATGTACGAAGTCACTTCGTAGCCGTTGGTCAGACGAACACGGCAAACCTTACGGAGTGCGGAGTTCGGTTTCTTCGGCGTGGTGGTGTAGACGCGGGTGCATACGCCACGACGCTGCGGGCAGTTCTGCAGCGCAGGTACGTCGGATTTCTCGACGATACGGCTGCGCGGCTTACGCACCAGCTGGTTAATAGTTGCCATCTAATTGCTCCACTGTTGTCTTTCGACGCTATTGCCTTACAAAGAAAGCAAAATGACAGGGCATAGCGCCCTGCCAAATTTAGGGGTGCATGAGTCTAAAGAGACTCAATGTCCCCGTCAAGGCAATACCCCCCGACGGCCAAGGCCTCCGGGGGGTATCACGCTTAGTTGCTGCTGGAGTTCAGCGCTTCGGTCAGCGCTGCTTCCACTTCGCTCGCGCTCACGCGAACCGGCTTGCCGGCTTCACGCTGACGTTTGCGCTCGCTGTGGTAGGCCAGACCGGTACCAGCCGGGATCAGGCGACCCACAACCACGTTTTCCTTCAGGCCGCGCAGGTAGTCGCGCTTGCCGGTAACCGCCGCCTCGGTGAGGACGCGGGTGGTTTCCTGGAAGGACGCCGCGGAGATGAACGACTCGGTGGACAGCGAGGCCTTGGTAATACCCAGCAGGACGCGTTCGAACTTGGCGATGAAGCGGTCTTCGGTCGCCAGACGCTCGTTCTCTTCCAGCACCTGGGTCAGCTCCATCTGGTCGCCCTTGATGAAGCTGGAATCACCCGACTCGGCAATCTCGACCTTGCGCAGCATCTGACGCAGGATGGTTTCGATGTGCTTGTCGTTGATCTTCACGCCCTGCAGGCGGTACACGTCCTGGATCTCGTTGACGATGTACTTGGCCAGCGCGCTGACACCCAGCAGACGCAGGATGTCGTGCGGGTTGCTCGGGCCGTCGGAGATAACTTCGCCGCGGTTCACCTGTTCGCCTTCGAACACGTTCAGGTGACGCCACTTCGGAATCAGCTCCTCGTACGGGTCGCTGCCATCGTTCGGAGTGATGACCAGACGGCGCTTGCCTTTGGTCTCCTTGCCGAAGGAGATGGTGCCGCTGATTTCGGCCAAGATCGAAGGCTCTTTCGGACGACGAGCTTCGAACAGGTCGGCAACGCGCGGCAGACCACCGGTGATGTCGCGGGTCTTCGAGGTTTCCTGCGGGATACGGGCGATAACGTCACCCACACCCACCTGCGAACCGTCGGCCACACCAACCAAGGCGTTCGCCGGCAGGAAGTACTGGGCGGGAACGTCGGTACCCGGCAGCAGCAGCTCCTTGCCATTGGCGTCGACCAGCTTCACGGCCGGACGAATGTCCTTGCCAGCAGCCGGACGATCCTTCGGATCCAGAACTTCGATGTTGGTCAGACCGGTCAGTTCGTCGGTCTGGCGCTTGATGGTGATGCCCTCCTCCATGCCGACGAAGGTAACGGTACCCTTCATTTCGGTCACGATCGGGTGGGTGTGCGGGTCCCACTTGGCAACGATGGCGCCCGGATCGACCTTGTCGCCTTCCTTCACGGAGATCACAGCACCGTACGGCAGCTTGTAACGCTCGCGCTCGCGACCGAAGTCGTCGGCCACGGCCAGCTCGCCGGAACGGGACACGGCAACCAGATGGCCGTTGAGGTTCTCGACGTGCTTCAGGTTGTGCAGGCGGATGGTACCGCCGTTCTTAACCTGGACGTTGTCGGCTGCGGAAGTACGGCTGGCCGCACCACCGATGTGGAAGGTACGCATGGTCAGCTGGGTACCCGGCTCACCGATGGACTGGGCGGCGATTACGCCGACCGCTTCACCGATGTTCACCTGGTGGCCACGCGCCAGGTCACGACCGTAGCACTTGGCGCAGATGCCGTAGCGGGTTTCGCAGCTGATCGGGGAACGCACAATTACTTCGTCGACGCTCATGCGCTCGATGAACTCAACCCACTGCTCATCGACCAGAGTACCGGCCGGAACGATGACTTCATCGGAGCCCGGCTTGAACACGTCACGGGCAATGACACGCCCCAGTACGCGCTCACCCAGAGGCTCGACGACATCGCCGCCTTCGATGTGCGGGGTCATCAGCAGACCGTGCTCGGTGCCGCAGTCGACCTCGGTCACTACCAGGTCCTGGGCAACGTCTACCAGACGACGAGTCAGGTAACCGGAGTTCGCGGTCTTCAGTGCGGTATCCGCCAGACCTTTACGAGCACCGTGAGTGGAGATGAAGTACTGGAGTACGTTCAGGCCTTCACGGAAGTTCGCGGTGATCGGGGTTTCAATGATGGAGCCGTCCGGCTTGGCCATCAGGCCACGCATGCCGGCCAGCTGACGGATCTGGGCCGCGGAACCCCGCGCGCCGGAGTCAGCCATCATGTACATGGAGTTGAAGGACTCCTGGTCGACTTCCTTGCCCTCGCGATCGACAACCTTCTCTTTCGAGAGGTTGGCCATCATCGCCTTGGACACTTCGTCGTTGGCCTTGGACCAGAGGTCGATCACCTTGTTGTACTTCTCGCCCTGGGTCACCAGGCCGGAGGCGTACTGGGATTCGATTTCCTTCACTTCCTCGGTAGCGGCATCGATGATGCGAGCCTTCTCATCGGGGATGACGAAGTCGTTCACACCGATGGAAACACCGGAAATGGTGGAGTAGGCGAAACCGGTGTACATCAGCTGGTCAGCGAAGATGACGGTGTCCTTCAGACCTACCACGCGATAGCACTGGTTGATCAGCTTGGAGATCGCCTTCTTCTTCATCGGCTGGTTGACGACGTCGTACGACAGGCCAGCCGGGACCACCTGGAACAGCAGCGCACGGCCGACAGTGGTGTCGACGATGCGGGTGTTCTTGGTGATGGAGCCGTCCTTGTCCTTCACGGTCTCGTTGATGCGCACTTTCACGCGGGCGTGCAGGGACGCTTCACCGGCGCGGAATACGCGGTCGACTTCCTGTAGGTCCGCGAACACGCGACCTTCGCCCTTGGCGTTAACGGCTTCACGGGTCATGTAGTACAGACCCAGAACCACGTCCTGCGACGGAACGATGATCGGCTCGCCGTTGGCAGGCGAGAGGATGTTGTTGGTGGACATCATCAGCGCGCGCGCTTCCAGCTGGGCCTCGAGGGTCAGCGGAACGTGAACGGCCATCTGGTCACCGTCGAAGTCGGCGTTATACGCGGCGCAGACCAGCGGATGCAGCTGGATGGCCTTGCCTTCGATGAGGACCGGCTCGAACGCCTGGATGCCCAGACGGTGCAGGGTAGGCGCACGGTTCAGCAGTACGGGGTGTTCGCGGATGACTTCGGCGAGAACGTCCCAGACCTCGGGCAGTTCGCGCTCGACCATCTTCTTGGCCGCCTTGATGGTGGTGGCCATGCCGCGGGCTTCCAGCTTGCCGAAGATGAACGGCTTGAACAGCTCAAGAGCCATCTTCTTGGGCAGACCGCACTGGTGCAGGCGCAGGGTCGGACCTACGGTAATTACCGAACGACCGGAGTAGTCCACTCGCTTACCGAGCAGGTTCTGACGGAAGCGGCCTTGCTTGCCCTTGATCATGTCGGCCAGGGACTTCAGAGGGCGCTTGTTCGAGCCGGTGATGGCACGGCCACGACGACCGTTGTCCAGCAGGGCGTCGACAGCTTCCTGCAGCATGCGCTTTTCGTTGCGCACGATGATGTCCGGCGCAGCCAGGTCGAGCAGGCGCTTCAGACGGTTGTTACGGTTGATCACCCGACGATACAGATCGTTAAGGTCGGAGGTCGCGAAGCGACCACCATCCAGCGGAACCAGCGGACGCAGGTCCGGCGGCAGCACAGGCAGGACAGTCAGCACCATCCACTCTGGATGGTTGCCGGAGTCCTTGAAGGCTTCCATCAGCTTCAGGCGCTTGGACAGCTTCTTGATCTTGGTCTCGGAGTTGGTCTGCGGAATTTCTTCGCGCAGGCGGCCGATTTCATGATCCAGATCGATGGCATTGAGCAGTTCGCGAACAGCTTCGGCACCCATGCGGGCATCGAAGTCGTCACCAAACTCTTCGAGGGCTTCGAAGTACTGCTCGTCGTTCAGCAGCTGGCCTTTCTCGAGGGTGGTCATGCCCGGATCGATCACCACGTAGCTCTCGAAATAGAGCACGCGCTCGATGTCACGCAGGGTCATGTCCAGCAGCAGGCCGATACGGGACGGCAGGGACTTCAGGAACCAGATGTGGGCAACGGGCGAAGCCAGCTCGATGTGGCCCATGCGCTCACGGCGCACCTTGGCCAGGGCGACTTCAACACCGCACTTCTCGCAGATCACACCGCGATGCTTGAGGCGCTTGTACTTACCGCACAGGCACTCGTAGTCCTTCACCGGACCGAAGATCTTGGCGCAGAACAGGCCATCGCGCTCCGGCTTGAAGGTACGGTAGTTGATGGTCTCCGGTTTTTTCACTTCACCGAAGGACCAGGAACGGATCATCTCGGGCGAGGCCAGACCAATACGGATGGCATCGAACTCTTCGATTTGACCCTGGTTTTTCAACAGATTCAGCAAGTCTTTCAAGGCCTTTCCTCCTCACGGACCCGCTACGACCGGCCTTGACCAGCCGTAGCGTTTTGGGCGTCGCGTGTTATTCGGTTTCCAGTTCGATGTCGATGCCGAGCGAGCGGATCTCTTTGATCAACACGTTGAAGGACTCGGGCATGCCGGCCTCCATGCGGTGATCGCCGTCCACGATGTTTTTGTACATCTTGGTCCGGCCGTTCACGTCGTCCGACTTCACGGTCAGCATTTCCTGCAGGGTGTAGGCGGCACCGTAGGCTTCCAGTGCCCAGACCTCCATCTCCCCGAAACGCTGGCCACCGAACTGGGCCTTACCACCCAGCGGCTGCTGGGTAACCAGGCTGTAAGAACCGGTGGAACGTGCGTGCATCTTGTCGTCGACCAGGTGGTTCAGCTTGAGCATGTACATGTAGCCGACGGTGGTCGGACGCTCGAACTGATTGCCGGTACGGCCGTCGAACAGGCGCATCTGACCGCTTTCCGGCAGGTCGGCGAGCTTCAGCATGGCCTTGATCTCGCTTTCCTTGGCACCGTCGAACACCGGGGTGGCCATGGGAACGCCGCCCTTCAGGTTCTTGGCCAGGTCCAGGATTTCCTGGTCGCTCAGCTCGTTCAGGCTTTCCTGACGGCCACCGATCTCGTTGTAGATCTCATGGAGGAATTCGCGCAGTTCAGCGATCTTGCGCTGCTCTTCCATCATACGGTTGATCTTCTCGCCCAGACCCTTGGCAGCGAGGCCCAGGTGGGTTTCGAGGATCTGACCGACGTTCATACGAGACGGTACGCCCAGCGGGTTGAGGACGATGTCCACCGGAGTGCCATTGGCATCGTGAGGCATGTCTTCGACCGGCATGATCACGGAGACCACACCCTTGTTACCGTGACGGCCCGCCATCTTGTCGCCCGGCTGGATACGACGCTTGATGGCCAGGTAGACCTTGACGATCTTCAGCACGCCCGGAGCCAGGTCGTCGCCCTGCTGCAGCTTGCGCTTCTTGTCTTCGAACTTGTCATCCAGCATCTGGCGACGATCAGACAGGTAGGCCTGGGCCTTCTCCAGCTGCTCGTTCAGAGCGTCTTCGGACATGCGCAGCTTGAACCACTGGCCGCGCTCGAGGCCGTCGAGGTACTCGTCGGTGATCTCGGTGCCTTTCTTCACGCCAGCGCCACCTTCGGCAACCTGGCCAACCAGTGCGGAACGCAGACGCTCGAAGGTTGCGCCCTCGACAATACGGAACTCTTCGTTCAGGTCCTTGCGGATCTCGTCCAGCTGCATCTTCTCGATGGACAGCGCACGGGAATCGCGCTCGACGCCGTCACGAGTGAAGACCTGGACGTCGATCACGGTGCCCTTGGTGCCAGTCGGCACGCGCAGGGAGGTGTCCTTAACGTCGGACGCCTTCTCACCAAAGATCGCGCGCAGCAGCTTCTCTTCCGGAGTCAGCTGGGTCTCGCCTTTCGGAGTCACCTTGCCGACCAGGATGTCGCCAGCCTGCACTTCCGCACCAACGTAGACGATACCGGCTTCGTCCAGCTTGTTCAGCGCAGCTTCGCCCACGTTGGGGATGTCCGCGGTGATTTCTTCTGGGCCGAGCTTGGTGTCACGCGCCACACAGGTCAGTTCCTGGATGTGGATGGTGGTGAAGCGATCTTCCTGCACCACGCGCTCGGACAAGCAGATGGAGTCCTCGAAGTTGAAACCGTTCCAGGGCATGAACGCGACGCGCATGTTCTGACCCAGGGCGAGTTCACCCATGTCGGTGGACGGACCATCGGCGAGGATGTCGGCGCGAGCGACCACATCACCCTTCTGCACCAGCGGGCGCTGGTTGATGCAGGTGTTCTGGTTGGAACGGGTGTATTTGGTCAGGTTGTAGATGTCGACGCCGGCTTCGCCAGTCTCGACTTCGTCATCGTTGACACGAACCACGATACGGCTGGCGTCGACCGAGTCGATCACGCCGCCACGCCGGGCCACGACGCAGACACCGGAATCGCGCGCAACGTTGCGCTCCATACCGGTACCTACCAGAGGCTTGTCGGCACGCAGGGTCGGCACGGCCTGACGCTGCATGTTCGAGCCCATGAGTGCGCGGTTGGCGTCGTCGTGCTCGAGGAACGGAATCAGCGAGGCAGCAACGGAAACGACCTGCTTCGGAGAGACGTCCATCAGAGTTACGTCTTCCGGCGCCTTCACGGTGAATTCGTTCAGGTGACGTACGGCTACCAGCTCGTCGACCAGTTGGCCCTGCTCGTTCATCGTCGCCGATGCCTGAGCGATAACGTGGTCGGCCTCTTCGATCGCGGAGAGGAAGACGATCTCGTCGGTAACCTGGGTACCCTTCACAACACGGTACGGGCTTTCCAGGAAGCCGTACTGGTTGGTGCGGGCGTAAGTTGCCAGGGAGTTGATCAGACCGATGTTCGGACCTTCAGGGGTCTCGATCGGGCACACGCGGCCGTAGTGGGTCGGATGTACGTCACGAACCTCGAAGCCCGCGCGCTCACGGGTCAGACCGCCCGGGCCGAGTGCGGAAACGCGGCGCTTGTGGGTGATCTCGGAGAGCGGGTTGTTCTGGTCCATGAACTGGGATAGCTGGCTGGAACCGAAGAATTCCTTGATCGCTGCGGCCACAGGCTTGGCATTGATCAGGTCTTGCGGCATCAGGCCTTCGCTTTCGGCCATCGACAGACGTTCCTTGACCGCGCGCTCGACGCGCACCAGGCCAACACGGAACTGATTCTCAGCCATCTCGCCGACGCAACGAACGCGGCGGTTACCCAGATGGTCGATGTCGTCGACGATGCCCTTGCCGTTACGGATGTCGACCAGGGTCTTCAGCACGTCGACGATATCTTCCTTGCTCAGCACGCCCGAACCTTCGATCTCGGTGCGACCGATACGACGGTTGAACTTCATGCGGCCCACGGCGGACAAGTCGTAACGCTCGGCGCTGAAGAACAGGTTGTTGAACAGGGTTTCGGCGGCTTCCTTGGTCGGCGGCTCGCCAGGACGCATCATGCGATAGATCTCGACCAGGGCTTCCAGCTGATTGCCGGTGGAGTCGATCTTCAGGGTGTCCGAAATGAACGGACCGCAGTCGATGTCGTTGGTGTACAGAGTTTCGATGCGGACAACCTGGGCCTTGGCGATCTTCACCAACAGGTCGGTAGTCAGCTCGGTGTTGCATTCGGCGATGATCTCGCCGGTGGCCGGATGCACGATAGCCTTGGCGCTGGTACGACCCAGCACGTAGTCCATCGGAACTTCCAGCTCCTTGATGCCAGCCTTCTCCAGCTGGTTGATGTGGCGGGCAGTAATACGACGACCCTGCTCCACGATCACCTTGCCGTTCTGATCCTTGATGTCGAACACGGCGATCTCGCCCCGCAGACGCTGCGGAACCAGCTCGAGGTGCAGACCTTCGCCCTTCACGTGGAAGACGTTGGTGGCATAGAAGGCATTCAGCACTTCTTCAGTGCTGTAGTTCAGCGCGCGCAGCAGGACAGTGGCCGGCAGTTTGCGGCGACGGTCGATACGCACGAATACGCAGTCCTTCGGATCGAACTCGAAGTCCAGCCAGGAACCGCGGTAGGGAATGATACGAGCGGAGTACAGCAGCTTGCCCGAGCTGTGGGTCTTGCCACGGTCGTGGTCGAAGAACACACCCGGAGAGCGGTGCAGCTGGGAGACGATGACGCGCTCGGTACCGTTGATGATGAACGTACCGTTTTCGGTCATCAGGGGGATTTCCCCCATGTAGACTTCTTGTTCCTTGATGTCCTTGATCGCTTTGTTCGACGACTCTTTGTCGAAGATGATCAGACGGACTTTTACCCGCAGCGGCACGGCGAAGGTCACACCGCGCAGCACGCATTCCTTGACATCGAATGCCGGCTCACCCAGGCGATAGCCGACGTATTCCAGAGCGGCGTTGCCGGAATAGCTGATGATCGGGAAAACAGACTTGAAGGCCGCGTGCAGGCCGATGTCACGGAATTGCTCTTTGCTGACTCCCGCCTGCAGGAATTCGCGATACGAATCCAGCTGGATGGCCAGGAGGTAAGGTACATCCATGACGTCCGGCAACTTGCTAAAGTCTTTGCGGATACGTTTTTTCTCAGTGTATGAGTAAGCCATCAGCGTTCCCCAGCTTGGTCACCTGCTTGTTTGGCCCCTCCGACGGGAGTAGCCAGAAAATCTTGCAAACCCCTTGGTTTGCTCCGCCTCGCAATAGAGGTCGGGTCACGTCCCAGGTGGCGTCCCAAGACAACCACCTAGAACGGAAAAAGGCCGGTGGCATAAGCCACCAGCCGTCAGCCTTGCGCGGAGCGCTTCGGCTGTTGACGCAAGGTCGTCGCTTACTTGAGCTCGACTTTGGCGCCAGCTTCTTCCAGAGCTTTCTTGGCAGCTTCGGCCTCTTCTTTGGAAGCGCCTTCTTTGACCACGCCCGGGGCGCCGTCAACTACTGCCTTGGCTTCTTTCAGACCCAGACCGGTCAGCTCGCGAACGACCTTGATGACGTTCACTTTCTTCTCGCCGGCTTCGGTCAGGATGATGTTGAACTCGGTTTGTTCTTCAACAACAGCGGCGGCAGCAGCCGGGCCAGCAGCAACGGCAGCAGCAGCGGTAACGCCGAACTTCTCTTCCATCGCCTTGATCAGTTCAACGATCTGCATGACGGACATTTCGGATACGGCGTTGATGATGTCTTCGTTGGTCAGAGCCATGACTCTAATTCCTGTATAGGTGGACGGCCTATGCGGCCATCAAAATTTTGAAAGATTCAGCTTGAAAGAGGGTTATGCGGCCTGGATCAGGCAGCAGCGCCTTCTTTCTGGTCGCGAATTGCCGCCAGAGTACGAGCGAGCTTACTGGTAGCGCCTTGGATAACGCTCATCAGCTGTGCAACGGCTTCGTTGTAGGTCGGCAGGGTCGCCAGTACGTCGATCTGATTGGCTGCGAGGAACTGGCCCTCGAATGCAGCGGCCTTGATCTCGAACTTGTCCTGACCCTTGGCGAATTCCTTGAAGAT
This sequence comes from Pseudomonas sp. JS3066, assembly GCF_036328175.1. Taxonomy (NCBI): domain Bacteria; kingdom Pseudomonadati; phylum Pseudomonadota; class Gammaproteobacteria; order Pseudomonadales; family Pseudomonadaceae; genus Pseudomonas; species Pseudomonas sp. JS3066. Next base: position 114,540 of record NZ_CP143312.1, on the reverse strand, counting down.
ACGAGCAGCAGCGCCCGGATGTTCGTTGGAGAACGCAATCAGGGTCGGGCCTTTGAACACGTCGTTGAGCACCTCGAACTGAGTGCCGGCAACGGCGCGGCGAGCCAGTGTATTACGCACGACACGTACGTACACACCAGCCTCGCGGGCCTCTTTACGGAGTCCGGTCATAGCGGCTACGGTCACGCCACGGGCATCAGCCACGACAGCGGACAGGCCAGCTTTGGCAGCCTCGTTGACTTCAGCGACGATGGCCTTCTTGTCTTCGAGTTTAATTGCCACGGGTCTAACTCCTGGATGTTACCGTTTCGTCCAGCCGGAGCCGGACGGCGTTTTGGTGTCTGATTCGGTAAACGAATCGGGAGCACCATCTGCGTAGGCTCGGAAATCGCTTCCCGGTTTGAGGCTTGCGCCGCCTACGGTCTTGGATAGCCCCCGCCAGGCAGGGACCCCAATACCTGGCGTGACGGATAAATCCGTCGCGCCTTTATCACTTAGCCTTCGAGGGAAGCCTGATCGATCTGCAGACCTGGCCCCATAGTGGTGCTCAGAGTCACGCGCTTCAGGTACACACCCTTGGAGGTGGACGGCTTCAGGCGCTTCAGGTCAGCCAGCAGAGCTTCAACGTTCTGCTTCAGCTTGATCGGCTCGAAGTCGACTTTGCCGACGGAAGCGTGAATGATGCCGTTCTTGTCGGTACGGAAACGCACCTGACCAGCCTTGGCGTTTTTCACGGCGGTAGCTACGTCCGGAGTCACGGTACCGACCTTCGGGTTCGGCATCAGGCCACGCGGACCGAGGATTTGGCCCAGCTGACCGACGACACGCATCGCGTCCGGGGAGGCGATAACCACGTCGTAGTTCAGGTCGCCGGCTTTCATCTCGGCAGCCAGTTCGTCCATACCGACTTTCTCGGCACCAGCAGCCAGTGCAGCTTCAGCGGCCGGACCCTGGGTGAACACGGCAACGCGGACGCTCTTGCCGGTGCCGTTCGGCAGAACGGTGGCACCACGAACGACCTGGTCGGATTTACGCGGATCGACACCCAGATTGATGGAGACGTCCACGGACTCTTTGAACTTGGAGGTCGCCAGTTCAGCCAGGAGCTTGGCGGCATCTTCGAAACCGTACTGCTTGCCAGCTTCTACTTTCTCGGCGATTGCCTTTTGGCGCTTGGTCAGCTTAGCCATTACACACCCTCCACGTTCAGGCCCATGCTACGAGCGGAACCGGCGATGCTACGCACGGCCGCATCCAGGTCAGCTGCAGTAAGATCAGCCTTCTTGGCCTTAGCGATCTCTTCCAGCTGAGCACGGGTAACGGTGCCTACTTTCTGGGTGTTCGGACGCGGAGAACCGCTAGCGATACCGGCCGCTTTTTTCAGCAGAACGGAAGCCGGGGTGCTCTTGGTCTCGAAAGTGAAGCTGCGGTCGCTGTATACAGTGATGATCACGGGAGTCGGCAGACCCGGCTCGAGGCCTTGAGTCTTGGCGTTGAACGCCTTGCAGAACTCCATGATGTTCACGCCATGTTGACCCAGAGCAGGACCGACCGGCGGCGACGGGTTGGCCTGACCGGCCTTCACTTGCAGCTTGATATAAGCTTGAATCTTCTTAGCCATGTATAACTCCAGTTACGGGTTCTAGCGCCCTAAGGCTCCCCGATTGCTTTCGCGTTTATCCCAGTGACGACAAAACCCCGCAACCTAGGGCTGCGGGGTTGGGATGCCATTGTCAGCTAAGCCTTCTCGACCTGACTGAACTCCAACTCTACCGGAGTAGAGCGACCGAAGATGAGCACGGCCACCTGGATCCGGCTCTTCTCGTAATTAACCTCTTCGACAACGCCGTTGAAGTCAGCGAACGGCCCATCAATTACACGAACGGTTTCACCAGGCTCGAACAGCGTCTTCGGCTTCGGCTTATCACCACTGTCAGCGACGCGACGCAGGATAGCCTCAGCTTCTTTTTCAGTGATGGGCGCAGGCTTGTCGGCGGTACCACCGATAAAGCCCATGACGCGTGGCGTATCCTTGATCAGGTGCCAAGTCGCCTCGTTCATTTCCATCTGGACCAGCACATAGCCGGGGAAGAACTTACGCTCGCTCTTGCGCTTCTGGCCATTACGCATCTCCACCACCTCTTCAGTGGGGACCAGAATCTCGCCGAACTCGTCTTCCATGCCAGCCAGCTTGACGCGCTCGATTAGCGAGCGCATGACATGCTTCTCGTAACCCGAGTAAGCATGCACAACGTACCAACGCTTAGCCACGGCGCACCTATTAACCAACAATCAACGAAACAAGCCAGCCGAGCAGGGTATCAAGCCCCCACAACAGCAGCGCCATTACCAGCACGACAGCCACGACAATCAGAGTGGTCTGGGTGGTTTCCTGACGGGTCGGCCAAACAACCTTGCGAATCTCCGCGCGAGCTTCCTTAGCGAGAACAAAGAAAGTCCGACCCTTAGCGGTCTGCAGCGCCACAACAGCAGCGACAGCAGCAAGAGCAAGAAGCGCGAGAACACGGTACAGGATCGGCTCAGAGGAGAAATACTGATTGCCGACCACACCAACAGCAACAAGAGCCACCACAACGACCCACTTCAGAACGTCGAAGCGTGTTTCTTTGGCTTCAGCCTTGGCATTCATCAGCTAAGATCCTGTGAGAGAAATGCCAGATTCTCACTCTTGGAATCTGGCAGGCCAGGAGGGAATCGAACCCCCAACCTGCGGTTTTGGAGACCGCCGCTCTGCCAATTGAGCTACTGGCCTGTAACAAAGTCAGGCCGACCATTATGCCGGCCTGACACACCAAGATCAAGTCGTTATTCGATGATCTTGGCTACAACGCCGGCACCAACGGTACGACCGCCTTCGCGGATCGCGAAGCGCAGGCCGTCTTCCATGGCGATCGGAGCGATCAGGGTGACAACCATCTTGATGTTGTCGCCCGGCATTACCATCTCAACACCTTCCGGCAGTTCGCAGTTTCCGGTCACGTCAGTGGTACGGAAGTAGAACTGCGGACGGTAGCCCTTGAAGAACGGAGTGTGACGACCACCTTCTTCCTTGGACAGCACGTACACTTCGCACTCGAACTTGGTGTGCGGCTTGATGGTGCCCGGCTTGGCCAGAACCTGACCACGCTCTACGTCATCACGCTTGGTGCCGCGCAGCAGGGCGCCAACGTTCTCGCCAGCACGACCTTCGTCGAGCAGCTTGCGGAACATTTCAACACCAGTGCAGGTGGTCTTGGTGGTCGGACGGATACCGACGATCTCGATCTCCTCACCCACCTTGACGATACCGCGCTCAACACGACCGGTCACCACGGTGCCGCGACCGGAGATGGAGAACACGTCTTCGATCGGCATCAGGAACGGCTGATCGATAGCACGCACCGGCTCCGGAATGTAGGAGTCCAGGGTCTCTACCAGCTTACGAACGGCGGAAACGCCGATTTCGTTGTCGTCCTTGCCTTCCAGGGCCATCAGAGCGGAACCGACCACGATCGGAGTGTCGTCACCCGGGAAGTCGTAGGTGTTCAGCAGGTCGCGAACTTCCATCTCGACCAGCTCCAGCAGCTCGGCGTCATCAACCATGTCGGCCTTGTTCAGGAACACGACAATGTAAGGAACGCCTACCTGACGAGACAGCAGGATGTGCTCACGAGTCTGCGGCATGGGGCCGTCAGCAGCCGAGCAAACCAGGATCGCGCCGTCCATCTGCGCAGCACCGGTGATCATGTTCTTCACGTAGTCAGCGTGACCGGGGCAGTCAACGTGAGCGTAGTGACGAATGGCGGAATCGTATTCAACGTGGGAAGTGTTGATGGTGATACCGCGAGCCTTCTCTTCCGGCGCGTTATCGATCTGGTCGAACGCACGAGCGGAACCGCCCCAGGTCTCGGAGCAGACCTTGGTCAGAGCAGCAGTCAGAGTGGTCTTGCCATGGTCAACGTGACCAATGGTGCCGACGTTGACGTGCGGTTTGTTACGTTCGAACTTTTCTTTAGCCATCGAGAACGTCTCCCATCAAGAATTGAGCGAGTCACGCCACCATTAAAACAAAGGCAGATATTTTCATATCTGCCTTTGTTAAGATGGAGCTCATGAGCGGATTTGAACCGCTGACCTCACCCTTACCAAGGGTGTGCTCTACCAGCTGAGCTACATGAGCCAAACACATTGCAAAAGCAGCAAACTTGGAGCGGGTAGCGGGAATCGAACCCGCATCATCAGCTTGGAAGGCTGAGGTTCTACCACTGAACTATACCCGCGGAGCCTGCAGCTCTCGCTTTGAATCTGGTGGAGGGGGAAGGATTCGAACCTTCGAAGTCTATGACGTCAGATTTACAGTCTGATCCCTTTGGCCGCTCGGGAACCCCTCCAAGGGAGGCGGCATTCTATCTCATGCCACCCTACTGTCAAGCTTTTTCTCATTAAAATCTTGAGGTTAGCTTCATTTGACAGCTGCTTCGCAAATCAGCCTATCGGGCCACGCTGCGAAGCGGGCGCCATTCTATTCAAGCTAACGAGGAGATGCAACACCCTCGCACGGCATAAGTTGATGTTTTAACCCAAAAAAATCTTGAGACAGCTGCTCAAGCAATGGATCGTCAACCAACCTGCGGCTTTCCGGTGCAATCCGCACCCAATAATCACGGTGCGCACGAGCCAGTTCGCGCATGAAGGGCTCATAGCCTGCGTCTCGCAAACGCTGCATGACACTCTCGGCAGAATCCATTCGCGAGAAGATCCCGAGGGATATTCCGTTGATCAGGTCTCCCTGGGTGACGATATAGCTGTCGATCTTCCGCGCCTGAAGCTCCTTGAGCTGACGCAGCGAGGCCTCTCGCGAAGCGAGAGGCGCCAGGTAGACCCAATAGTCGGTACCGGCAGCGGCATCTACAGGCCGCACCTCCGACCGCACATCCAGGCTAATGAGGCGCTGCTCCACTTCGCGCGCCTGCTCCTCTCGCTCAAATCCCCCCAGGAAAAGGCAGACAGCTTCCTCCGTTGATGTCGGGACCACTGCAGTGCGCCTCGGCTGGACATTGCCGGACTCACTAAGCAGACGGATGTCCTGCTGCCCCCCCTTATAAAGAGATAGGGTTTCCACCTCTTTCGGACGCAGTGGTGCCTGCTGCTGATGCCAGACGTAGTAGAAGAGATTGAGAACCAGGAGGAACAGGAACAACCAACGCATGAATCAACCTCAAGGCAATGGGCAGGCAATCGCCAAACCGGCAAACACCAAGTCGGGCAACACTCTTGCCCGCGGCAGCACACTCTTCACCAGCAGCGCATCACCGCCAGTAAGGAAAACCTCAAAATCATCCCCGAGATGCTGCGCCGCCAATTCGATCTGCGCCTGGACGAATCCGCGCAGCATCAGAAGACATCCCCTCTCCACGGCCTCCACCGTCGAGCGGCCGGGAGCCATATCGAGCAGCGCCCTCTCCGCAGCCTGGTCGTCGTAGCGAATTCGGCGAGTGTGCGTCCTCAATTGATTACGCATCAACGGCATACCCGGGCAAATGAATCCCCCGAGATGCTCGCCATTTTCAGCAACCAGATCAGATGTCACCGCAGTACCCAGATCCAGGACCAGGCAAGCCTTGCGAGCTATGTGATAGGCACCCAGCACCGCTAGCCAGCGATCCAGCCCAAGGCGCTGGAACTCTGAGTAGCCATTGCGCACGCCGGACATTTCAGCAGCCGGCTCGACACAGACAGAAACCACGCCGAACACATCCTGAAGCCGGTCGGTCAGTGCACGTGTTTCCTCGTCAGAACGGACACTGACCAACCTGCAATTGCGAAGCACTAGTTCATTCAATGCACGCAACGCAGAAATCAGCTCTTCATCGGAGCCAACCACACCGCCGCCAATAGTTGCGGCTTGCGCACTGTCGATGACACGCCACTTGATAAAGCTGTTGCCACAGTCAAGCTCAAGAATCATCACTCAACCTCAAACTGAGCTCTCCACCACTGTAAGCTCGCTCCTCACCACCGACGTCCAAGCGCAAGGCGCCTGTCGCGTCTATCCCCAATACCAACCCCTGGATACTCTGAACACCGGCGATCAAGTTGACTTGCCGCCCTTGCCAGAGATGCCCGGCTTCCCACTCCTCCCGAAGAGCAGAAAAACCGTATCTCTTGTGACGCACCAGGTAATCGTCGAGGTATTCACTCAAGCGAGCCACCAAGGCACTCCTGTCCACCAAAGCACCGCTTTCCACCTGCATGGAAGTCCAGGGCTGATCTATGTCCTCGGCAGACAACTGCATATTCACATTGATTCCAATACCAATTACGACATGGCAGATGTCGGCCGGGTCCCCCAACAGCTCAAGGAGGATTCCAGCGATCTTGCGGTTCCCAACCAACAGGTCGTTTGGCCACTTGAGGCCAGCCGCCGTCAACCCGAACGACTGCAAGGTCTTCAGCACCGCCAACCCGACAACAAGACTCAAGCCCTCAAGCTGGCGGGCACCGCCATCGACGCGCACAGCAAGACTGTAATAGAGGTTCTGCGCATGAGGACTGACCCATCGACGCCCCCTTCGCCCCCTGCCTTCCGTTTGCCGTTCCGCTATGACCGCAAAGGGCGGCAGTTCACCGCGAGCAAGACCGCGGGAGACCTCCGCATTCGTGGAGTCCAGCGAATCAAACACTCGATGGGACCAAGGAGCCCCCCCCGCATTCAGAACCCCCTGATCAAGGAGACTAAGAGGAAACTGCAGTCGGTAGCCCCGGCCACGCACCTTGTAGATCGCAAGACCGAGCTCCGCTTCCAGCTGCTGCAACTGCTTCCAGACGGCACTTCTGCTTACACCCAGGGCCTCACCCAGCGCCTGGCCTGAGTGAAAGCGCCCATCCTGCAGAAGTTTCAATAGCGTAGGCATGTGCTGGATCCAGCCCTTAATGAGGCAGGCATCATATCTATGCACACTCGGGTTGCATAGAAATCGCGCTCAAGCCGACCGAGCCAACGCCCTCAAACCAGACTGGCTGGAATGCATTCGCGGCCAGCTTTTTTGCGCGCCCAAAGACAAACCCCCGAACCGTTTTCACGGATCGGGGGTTTGGGATAGAAGCTTGACGATGACCTACTCTCACATGGAGAAGCTCCACACTACCATCGGCGATGCGTCGTTTCACTGCTGAGTTCGGGATGGGATCAGGTGGTTCCAACGCTCTATGGTCGTCAAGCAATTCGGTTGGGGTCTCGTCTGCGACGCGACCCCGAATCAGGTATGTGACAGTCTGTTTTGCGGTTCAGGCCAATTTTCGGTCTGTCGACTTCAACCAGTCGCACCCACAATCACCAGATTGTTTGGGTGTTATATGGTCAAGCCTCACGGGCAATTAGTATTGGTTAGCTCAACGCCTCACAGCGCTTACACACCCAACCTATCAACGTCGTAGTCTTCGACGGCCCTTTAGGGGATTCAAGATCCCAGTGAGATCTCATCTTGAGGCGAGTTTCCCGCTTAGATGCTTTCAGCGGTTATCTCTTCCGAACATAGCTACCCGGCAATGCCACTGGCGTGACAACCGGAACACCAGAGGTTCGTCCACTCCGGTCCTCTCGTACTAGGAGCAGCCCCTCTCAAATCTCAAACGTCCACGGCAGATAGGGACCGAACTGTCTCACGACGTTCTAAACCCAGCTCGCGTACCACTTTAAATGGCGAACAGCCATACCCTTGGGACCGGCTTCAGCCCCAGGATGTGATGAGCCGACATCGAGGTGCCAAACACCGCCGTCGATATGAACTCTTGGGCGGTATCAGCCTGTTATCCCCGGAGTACCTTTTATCCGTTGAGCGATGGCCCTTCCATACAGAACCACCGGATCACTAAGACCTACTTTCGTACCTGCTCGACGTGTCTGTCTCGCAGTCAAGCGCGCTTTTGCCTTTATACTCTGCGACCGATTTCCGACCGGTCTGAGCGCACCTTCGTACTCCTCCGTTACTCTTTAGGAGGAGACCGCCCCAGTCAAACTGCCCACCATACACTGTCCTCGATCCGGATGACGGACCAGAGTTAGAACCTCAAGCATGCCAGGGTGGTATTTCAAGGATGGCTCCACGAGAACTGGCGTCCTCGCTTCAAAGCCTCCCACCTATCCTACACAAGCAGGCTCAAAGTCCAGTGCAAAGCTACAGTAAAGGTTCACGGGGTCTTTCCGTCTAGCCGCGGATACACTGCATCTTCACAGCGATTTCAATTTCACTGAGTCTCGGGTGGAGACAGCGCCGCCATCGTTACGCCATTCGTGCAGGTCGGAACTTACCCGACAAGGAATTTCGCTACCTTAGGACCGTTATAGTTACGGCCGCCGTTTACCGGGGCTTCGATCAAGAGCTTCGCTTGCGCTAACCCCATCAATTAACCTTCCGGCACCGGGCAGGCGTCACACCCTATACGTCCACTTTCGTGTTTGCAGAGTGCTGTGTTTTTAATAAACAGTCGCAGCGGCCTGGTATCTTCGACCGGCATGGGCTTACGCAGTAAATGCTTCACCCTCACCGGCGCACCTTCTCCCGAAGTTACGGTGCCATTTTGCCTAGTTCCTTCACCCGAGTTCTCTCAAGCGCCTTGGTATTCTCTACCCAACCACCTGTGTCGGTTTGGGGTACGGTTCCTAGTTATCTGAAGCTTAGAGGCTTTTCCTGGAAGCATGGCATCAACCACTTCGTGTTCTAAAAGAACACTCGTCATCAGCTCTCGGCCTTGAACACCCGGATTTGCCTAAGTGTTCGGCCTACCACCTTAAACTTGGACAACCAACGCCAAGCTGGCCTAGCCTTCTCCGTCCCCCCATCGCAATAACTAGAAGTACGGGAATATTAACCCGTTTCCCATCGACTACGCATTTCTGCCTCGCCTTAGGGGCCGACTCACCCTGCGTCGATTAACGTTGCGCAGGAACCCTTGGTCTTTCGGCGTGCGAGTTTTTCACTCGCATTGTCGTTACTCATGTCAGCATTCGCACTTCTGATACCTCCAGCAAGCTTCTCAACTCACCTTCACAGGCTTACAGAACGCTCCTCTACCGCTCGTCTTACGACGAACCCGTAGCTTCGGTGTCTAGTTTGAGCCCCGTTACATCTTCCGCGCAGGCCGACTCGACTAGTGAGCTATTACGCTTTCTTTAAAGGGTGGCTGCTTCTAAGCCAACCTCCTAGCTGTCTAAGCCTTCCCACATCGTTTCCCACTTAACTAGAACTTTGGGACCTTAGCTGACGGTCTGGGTTGTTTCCCTTTTCACGACGGACGTTAGCACCCGCCGTGTGTCTCCCACGCTGACACTTCCAGGTATTCGGAGTTTGCATCGGTTTGGTAAGTCGGGATGACCCCCTAGCCGAAACAGTGCTCTACCCCCTGGAGTGATACGTGAGGCGCTACCTAAATAGCTTTCGAGGAGAACCAGCTATCTCCGAGCTTGATTAGCCTTTCACTCCGATCCACAGGTCATCCGCTAACTTTTCAACGGTAGTCGGTTCGGTCCTCCAGTCAGTGTTACCTAACCTTCAACCTGCCCATGGATAGATCGCCCGGTTTCGGGTCTATACCCAGCGACTAAACGCCCTATTAAGACTCGCTTTCGCTACGCCTCCCCTATTCGGTTAAGCTCGCCACTGAATATAAGTCGCTGACCCATTATACAAAAGGTACGCAGTCACCTAACAAAGTAGGCTCCCACTGCTTGTACGCATACGGTTTCAGGTTCTATTTCACTCCCCTCTCCGGGGTTCTTTTCGCCTTTCCCTCACGGTACTGGTTCACTATCGGTCAGTCAGTAGTATTTAGCCTTGGAGGATGGTCCCCCCATATTCAGACAAAGTTTCACGTGCTCCGTCCTACTCGATTTCACTTCCTGGACCCTTTCGCGTACGGGGCTATCACCCACTATGGCCGCACTTTCCAGAGCGTTCCGCTAAAATCCAAGAAGCTTAAGGGCTAATCCCCGTTCGCTCGCCACTACTAAGGGAATCTCGGTTGATTTCTGTTCCTCAGGGTACTTAGATGTTTCAGTTCCCCTGGTTCGCCTCTTGCACCTATGGATTCAGTACAAGATACCTAGGTTATCCTAGGTGGGTTCCCCCATTCAGAGATCTCCGGATCAAAGTCTGTTTGCCGACTCCCCGAAGCTTATCGCAGGCTACCACGTCTTTCATCGCCTCTGACTGCCAAGGCATCCACCGTATGCGCTTCTTCACTTGACCATATAACCCCAAGCAATCTGCTCGTGATCATAGGGGTGAAGACGACATTCGCCGAAAATTCGCGCTTGAACTCGCAAATTTTTACCTTGAATTATTGAGTGCAGTGAAACACTCAACAAGTCACTTCTATCACATACCCGAATTTTTAAAGAACGATTCTGAAGCAAAGTTCAGAATTCAATATCCCACCCGGGATATTCAATTCTGGACTCTTGGTCAGCCTGGAGATGGTGGAGCCAAGGAGGATCGAACTCCTGACCTCCTGCGTGCAAAGCAGGCGCTCTCCCAGCTGAGCTATGGCCCCAATGTCAACCGGTCATACGACCCCGCGACAATTGGTGGGTCTGGGCAGATTCGAACTGCCGACCTCACCCTTATCAGGGGTGCGCTCTAACCAACTGAGCTACAGACCCAATCGCCTTCGCAATTGAATCAAGCAATTCGTGTGGGAACTTATGAAGAAGCTGAAGTCTTCGATTAAGGAGGTGATCCAGCCGCAGGTTCCCCTACGGCTACCTTGTTACGACTTCACCCCAGTCATGAATCACTCCGTGGTAACCGTCCCCCTTGCGGTTAGACTAGCTACTTCTGGAGCAACCCACTCCCATGGTGTGACGGGCGGTGTGTACAAGGCCCGGGAACGTATTCACCGTGACATTCTGATTCACGATTACTAGCGATTCCGACTTCACGCAGTCGAGTTGCAGACTGCGATCCGGACTACGATCGGTTTTATGGGATTAGCTCCACCTCGCGGTTTGGCAACCCTTTGTACCGACCATTGTAGCACGTGTGTAGCCCTGGCCGTAAGGGCCATGATGACTTGACGTCATCCCCACCTTCCTCCGGTTTGTCACCGGCAGTCTCCTTAGAGTGCCCACCATAACGTGCTGGTAACTAAGGACAAGGGTTGCGCTCGTTACGGGACTTAACCCAACATCTCACGACACGAGCTGACGACAGCCATGCAGCACCTGTGTCTGAGTTCCCGAAGGCACCAATCCATCTCTGGAAAGTTCTCAGCATGTCAAGGCCAGGTAAGGTTCTTCGCGTTGCTTCGAATTAAACCACATGCTCCACCGCTTGTGCGGGCCCCCGTCAATTCATTTGAGTTTTAACCTTGCGGCCGTACTCCCCAGGCGGTCGACTTATCGCGTTAGCTTCGCCACTAAGATCTCAAGGATCCCAACGGCTAGTCGACATCGTTTACGGCGTGGACTACCAGGGTATCTAATCCTGTTTGCTCCCCACGCTTTCGCACCTCAGTGTCAGTATCAGTCCAGGTAGTCGCCTTCGCCACTGGTGTTCCTTCCTATATCTACGCATTTCACCGCTACACAGGAAATTCCACTACCCTCTACCGTACTCTAGCTCAGTAGTTTTGGAGGCAGTTCCCAGGTTGAGCCCGGGGATTTCACCTCCAACTTGCTGAACCACCTACGCGCGCTTTACGCCCAGTAATTCCGATTAACGCTTGCACCCTTCGTATTACCGCGGCTGCTGGCACGAAGTTAGCCGGTGCTTATTCTGTTGGTAACGTCAAAACAACCAGGTATTAACTAGCTGCCCTTCCTCCCAACTTAAAGTGCTTTACAATCCGAAGACCTTCTTCACACACGCGGCATGGCTGGATCAGGCTTTCGCCCATTGTCCAATATTCCCCACTGCTGCCTCCCGTAGGAGTCTGGACCGTGTCTCAGTTCCAGTGTGACTGATCATCCTCTCAGACCAGTTACGGATCGTCGCCTTGGTGAGCCATTACCCCACCAACTAGCTAATCCGACCTAGGCTCATCTGATAGCGTGAGGTCCGAAGATCCCCCACTTTCTCCCGTAGGACGTATGCGGTATTAGCGTCCGTTTCCGAACGTTATCCCCCACTACCAGGCAGATTCCTAGGCATTACTCACCCGTCCGCCGCTCGCCGGCATCCCGAAGGACCCGCTGCCGCTCGACTTGCATGTGTTAGGCCTGCCGCCAGCGTTCAATCTGAGCCATGATCAAACTCTTCAGTTCAATACTGCTTGGGTTTTGAGAAAACCCTAAACTTGGCTCAGCAATCGCAAATAAACTCTCGAATTCACGAGTGTTACTTGTGATGCTGATAATCAGTTGACTACCAGTCTTACCTCACAAGCACCCACACGAATTGCTTGATTCAGTTGTTAAAGAGCGTTTCGATCAAGTCTTTCGTCTCAACCGAGGCCGCGCATTCTACAGCAGCCTTTCTTACTGTCAAGCTGTTTTTCGAAAATCTCTTTTCTACTCAACCGCTTGCGCTTTCGATCCGATTCACTCTTCTCGTCAGCGGGAGGCGCATTCTACAGCGTTGAAAGTCGCTGTCAACACCTCGGCGATCATCTTCTGGCCGACCTCTCGGAAGACCGAAGCGACAAGCACTACCACCGCCTGCCGACCACCTCTCCCGCGCCTAACTACAGCTAAGTGCTTGATTTTCAAGCCTTTCCGCTGCTTCGTCGCTGGGAGAGGTGCGCATTATAGGGATGCAGAATCTGCCGTCAACACCTTTCCTGAAATCTTTTTACTCGACCGCCAGGGATACGCGAGCAAAGGATTTCTTACCGGCCTGTAGCACATGGGTCGCACCTAGCTTGAAGACGTAGGCACGATCCACCACCTCGCCATCCACGCGCACACCACCAGCACCGAGCAGATCACGAGCCACTGCGGCATTCTTGACCAGGCCCGCCTTATTAAGGACAGAAGCGATGGGCATATCCTCGGTAGCAGTCAGCTGGACTTCCGGCAGATCGACCGGCAGCTCGCCCTCTTTCATACGGTTGCCCGCAGAACGGTGAGCGGTAGCAGCGGCTTCTTCGCCATGGAAGCGAGCCACAATCTCTTCAGCAAGCTTGATCTTGATGTCACGCGGATTGGCACCCACCTCGATATCACGCTTGAACTGCTCGAGCTCTTCCATGGAGCGGAAGCTCAGCAGCTCGAAGTAGCGCCACATCAGCTGATCCGGTATTGAAACCAGCTTGTTGTACATGATCCCCGGCGCTTCCTGGATACCTACATAGTTACCCAGAGACTTCGACATCTTCTTCACACCATCCAGGCCTTCCAGCAACGGCATGGTGAGGATGCACTGGGATTCCTGCCCATAGGCACGCTGCAATTCACGCCCCATCAGCAGATTGAATTTCTGATCAGTACCACCCAGCTCGACATCCGCCCTCAGCGCGACCGAGTCGTAGCCCTGCACGAGCGGATAGAGGAACTCGTGAATCGCGATAGGTTGATTGGTGCTGTAGCGCTTGCTGAAGTCATCGCGCTCAAGCATGCGCGCAACGGTGTACTGCGATGCAAGGCGAATGAAGTCTGCCGGGCTCAGCTGGTCCATCCAGGTGGAGTTGAAGGCCACCTCGGTCTTGGCCGGATCGAGGATCTTGAACACCTGAGCCTTGTAGGTCTCGGCATTGTCCAGGACCTGCTCGCGAGTCAGAGGCGGACGGGTAGCGCTCTTGCCGCTGGGGTCGCCAATCATCCCTGTGAAGTCGCCAATCAGGAAAATCACCTGGTGTCCCAGCTCCTGGAACTGGCGCAGCTTATTAATAAGGACGGTGTGCCCCAAGTGAAGATCAGGAGCAGTCGGATCGAAGCCCGCCTTGATGCGCAGCGGCTGGCCACGCTTGAGCTTTTCGACCAGCTCGGACTCGACCAGGACCTCTTCCGCACCGCGCTTGATCAGCGCCAGCTGCTCTTCAACCGACTTCATGACAGGACTCATAGACCGTGGATAGACAAAGGGGAACCAACCATACAAGATCGCGAACTAATTACAAGTTTTGCGCCCAGCCCCATGCCAGTCAGCGGAAGGCACCAATCCAAGGTTGCCTAGGGCGGATTTTGATTATATTTTAGGCAGTTAGTTCATATTCCAAAAAACACCACACGCCATGACGCATTCAGTACCTAAAGCGCCGCCGTACCCGAAGAGCCACTTGCTGGCTGCAAGCGGTGTGGCTGCGCTGCTCAGCCTGGCCCTGCTGGTGTTCCCGTCCCGCGAAGTCGAGGCGAAGAAGACCTACATCAATCTGGAGCTGGAAAACGGCTCGGAGATGGTGATCCAGGAGAAGGACGATCTCCGACAAGCTCCCGCAGCCGGGGATGAGGGTATCTCGCCGTTTGCCAAGATCGAGAACCCAGCCGAGAACCAGAACAGCGCCGGAAAAGACGCGGACAAGAAGAAAGAAGTAGCTACCGACCTCGCTACCATCAAGACGCCTGTTGATCCCAGCCTCAAAGCTGTGACCGTGGGCAACGGCGACACTTTGTCCACGGTGTTTGCCAAGGTTGGCCTGTCCGCAAACGTCATGCATGACGTCCTGAGCAGCAGCAAGGATGCGAAGCAGCTCAGCCGCCTGAAGGTTGGCCAGAGCTTCGAGTTCAAGCTGGCCCCCAATGGTGAGCTCGAGAAGATCAGCACCAAGCTGAGCGGCCTCGAAAGCGTTCACCTTGAAAAGACATCCAAGGGTTACGCCTTCAAACGTGACCTGATCAAGCCGGAGCTCCGCTCGGCTTATGCCCGCGGCGTCATCGACAGCTCCCTGTTCCTGTCCGCCAAGCGTGCCGGCCTGTCCCATGACCTGACCATGGATCTGGCTAACATCTTCGGCTACGACATCGACTTCGCGCTCGACATTCGCGAAGGCGACGAGTTCGAGATGATCTACGAAGAAAAGGTGGTCGAGGGCAAGAAAGTCGGTAGCGGTGAAATCCTCGCCGCGCGCTTTATCAACCGTGGCAAGACCTTCTCTGCAGTCCGCTACGTCGACAAGCAAGGCAACGCCAGCTATCTGCGTGGTGATGGCACTGCAATGCGCAAGGCCTTCATCCGCACTCCGGTAGACTTCGCGCGCATCAGCTCGCGCTTCTCCAACGGCCGCCGACATCCGATCCTGAACAAGATCCGCGCCCACAAAGGCGTCGACTACGCAGCACCTCGTGGCACCCCGATCAAGGCCACCGGTGACGGCAAAATCGTCCTGGCTGGCCGTCGTGGTGGCTACGGTAATGCGGTGATCATCCAGCACGGCAGCAAGTACAAGACTTTGTACGGCCACATGCAAGGTTTCGCCAAGGGTATTCGCACTGGCGGTAGCGTGAAGCAAGGCCAGATCATCGGATACGTGGGCACTACCGGTCTCTCCACCGGCCCGCACCTGCACTACGAGTTCCAGGTTAACGGCGTGCACGTCGATCCGCTGGGTGTGAAGCTGCCGATGGCCGACCCATTGATGGCCAGCGAGAAGAAGCGCTTCATGCAGATGACCCAGCCGCTGATGGCGCGCATGGACCAGGAAAAGGCCAGCATGCTGGCCATGAACAAGCGCTGATCAGATGCCGCGCTATCTGGGAGTGATGTCCGGGACCAGCCTTGATGGCCTGGACATCGCCCTGGTCGAACAGACCGATCGCATTACCCTCCTCGACACCCACTACATTCCCATGCCCAGCTCGCTACGCAGCGAGCTGTTGGCACTCTGCGCTTCTGGCCCGGACGAACTGGCCCGCGCGGCCCTAGCGGAGAATGGCTGGGTAGAACTGGCGGCTTCCGGGATCAACGCACTACTGGTTCGCAACAACCTGGGCGCCAAGGACATTCGCGCCATCGGCAGCCATGGCCAGACAGTGCGTCACGAGCCCGCACGCGGATTCACCGTGCAGATCGGCAATCCAGCCCTGCTTGCTGAGTTGACCGGCATCACCGTAGTAGGCGATTTCCGCCGGCGCGATGTCGCCGCCGGGGGCCAGGGCGCGCCGCTCGTGCCGGCATTCCACGAGTCGCTGTTCGGAGATGCCGACAACCACCGCGCCGTGCTTAACGTCGGTGGCTTCAGCAACCTCAGTCTCATCGATCCGGGTAAAGCGGTACATGGATTCGATTGCGGTCCCGGCAACGTTCTACTGGACGCCTGGATCCATCTCCAGCGGGGCGAAAGCTTCGACCGCAATGGTGACTGGGCAGCAACCGGCACCCTGCAACAACGCCTGCTGGAAACCCTCTCCGGTGATGCCTTCTTCACCACGCGCGGCCCGAAGAGCACGGGACGCGAGCTGTTCAATCTCAGCTGGCTCCAGTCACACCTGGCGCGCCTCCCGAAATTCAAACCCGAGGATGTGCAGGCTACCTTGCTCGAACTCACCGCGCGAAGCATCATCGATGCGCTGCGCGCCGCGCAGCCGAAGACCGATGACCTCCTGGTCTGTGGTGGTGGAGCGCACAACCGCCAACTGATGCTACGGCTCGCCGCCCTGCTACCCGGCGCTCAGGTCCGCAGTACAGCAGATCTCGGCGTGGACCCGGACTGGGTCGAAGCCATGGCCTTTGCCTGGCTCGCACACTGCTGCCTCGAAGGGATTCCCACCAATCGCCCCAGCGTTACCGGCGCCAGGGGCCTGCGCATCCTTGGCGCAATCTACCCTGCCTGATCCACAAACAAAAACGCCGTGCCCAAAGGCACGGCGTTTGTTGTATTCGGACTCGAATCAGATCGAGAAGGACGAACCGCAGCCGCAGGTGGTGGTGGCATTCGGGTTCTTGATCACGAAGCGCGAACCCTCGAGGCCTTCCTGATAGTCCACTTCGGCACCGGCCAGATACTGGAAGCTCATCGGGTCTACCACAAGGCTCACGCCATCGCGCTCGACAATGGTGTCATCGTCAGACACGTCTTCATCAAAGGTGAAACCGTACTGGAAGCCCGAGCAGCCGCCACCGGTGACGAACACACGGAGTTTCAGGCGCGGGTTGCCCTCTTCATCGACCAGGTTCTTCACCTTGCTGGCCGCGCTCTCGGTGAACATCAGGGCTGAAGGGGTGAAGGTTTCGACGCTCATGCTGCAACTCTCCCGGCTTGACGCCGCCATACTGCGCTAAGGCGAGGCATTATCCGCTTACCCTACAAAACTGGTCAACTATTAAGCGATTCGACCCACTCTATGGATCGGAGTGCGACGCCGACCGTGCAATTGCCGGCGTCGCGCCCCATCAGGGCAGCAGAGCAGCGTGGGACAGGCCCAGGCGCTCCTCGAGGCCGAACATGATATTGAGGTTCTGTACCGCCTGGCCGGACGCCCCTTTGACCAGGTTGTCGATCACCGAGAGCACCACCACCAGGTCGCCGCCCTGAGGACGGTGAACCGCGATCCGGCAAACGTTGGCACCACGGACGCTGCGGGTTTCCGGATGGCTGCCCGCCGGCATCACATCGACGAAGGGTTCGCTGGCATAGCGCTTTTCGAACAGGGCCTGCAGGTCGACGCTCTTGTCCGCGACGTTTGCGTACAGGGTGGCGTGAATACCACGAATCATCGGCGTCAGGTGTGGAACGAAGGTCAGGCCGACCGGACCACCGGCAGCGCGACGCAGACCCTGGCTGATTTCCGGCAGGTGACGATGCCCTTTAACCGAGTAAGCCATCATGCTCTCGCCCGCCTCGCAGAAAAGCGAGCCCACCTTCGCGCCACGGCCAGCGCCGCTGACGCCGGACTTGCAGTCAGCGATCAGTTGCGTGGTGTCGGCAAGGCCAGCTTCCAACAGCGGAATGAAGCCAAGCTGAGTGGCGGTCGGATAGCAGCCAGGGACTGCGATCAGGCGCGCGCCCTTGATCGCTTCACGGTTCACTTCCGGCAGGCCGTAAACGGCTTCCGGCAGCAGGGTGGGCGCTCCGTGGGGCTGACCGTACCACTTGGCCCATTCTTCAGCATCCTGCAGTCGGAAGTCAGCGGAAAGGTCGATCACGCGGGTACCGGCGTCCAGCAGTTCGCCGGCCAGCGCGTGGGCAACGCCGTGCGGCGTAGCGAAGAAGACCACGTCGCAGCCGCCCAAGGTAGCCACATCGGGCACGCTGAACGAGAGGTTGTCGTAGTGGCCGCGCAGGTTCGGGTACATATCGGCGACCTTCACCCCAGCCTCGGATCGCGAGGTGATTACCGCGACCTCCGCTTGCGGATGCTGAGCCAGCAGACGCAGCAGTTCGACACCGGTATAGCCCGTGCCGCCGACGATTCCGACCTTGACCATCACTTGCCCCTCAAAGAACCGATTGGAAAGCTGCCGATGATAAGGCCGCATCGGCCAGGGGCCAACCGCCGAGGTGACGTGCGGCCGCTCAAGCCTCTACTATCCGGGCAATCTGTCTGATGGAAACCGTCCCCATGCTCTATCTGTGGCTCAAGGCCCTGCACATCATCGCCATCGTCTGCTGGTTCGCCGGCCTTTTCTACCTGCCACGCCTCTTCGTCTACCACGCCATGGCCGAGGACGAGCCCAGCCGCGAACGCTTCAAGATCATGGAGCGCAAGCTGTACCGCGGCATCATGGGCCCCTCGATGATCGCCACGCTGGTGTTCGGCATCTGGATGCTCTATCTCAATCCGGCCTGGCTGAGCCAGGGCTGGCTGCACGCCAAGCTCACCCTGGTCATCCTGCTGATTGGCTATCACCACGCCTGCGGCTCCCTGCTCAAGCGCTTCGCGCGCGGAGAAAACCGCCGCGGCCATGTGTTCTTTCGCTGGTTCAACGAAGTCCCAGTGCTGTTCCTGATCGCCATCGTCATCCTGGTGGTGGTCAAGCCCTTCTGACCCTGACAAGAGGAATGCCAGATGCCCCTGCCCGCCCTGCTCGAACAACGCCTGCGCTTGCCGGTCGTAGCTGCGCCGATGTTTCTGGTTTCCAACCCCAAGCTGGTCCTGGCCTGCTGCAACAACGGCATCGTCGGCAGCTTTCCCGCGCTCAACCAGCGCGAGAGCAGCGGCTTCCGCGCCTGGCTCGATGAGATCGAAGCGTCGCTGGGGACGGATGCGGCCCCCTACGCGGTGAACCTGATCGTCCATCACAGCAACCCGCGTCTGCAGGCGGACCTCGCGATCTGCGTGGAAAAGCGCGTCCCGATCGTCATCACCAGCCTGGGAGCGGTGAAGGAAGTGGTAGACGCCGTGCATAGCTACGGCGGTCTGGTATTCCACGACGTGACCACCCGCCGCCACGCGGAGAAGGCCGCCGAGGCGGGCGTGGACGGTTTGATCGCGGTTGCCGCCGGCGCCGGTGGCCATGCCGGCACCTGGAGTCCCTTCGCCCTGGTCGCCGAGATTCGCCAGTTCTTCGACAAGACGCTGCTGCTCGCCGGTTGCCTCAACCACGGCCACGAAATCTTCGCGGCCCAGATGCTCGGCGCCGATCTGGCCTATCTCGGCACCCGTTTCATCGCCACCCAGCAAAGCGACGCCGAAACTCGCTACAAGCAGATGATCCTCGACGCCCGAGCCGCCGACATCATTCATACGCCAGCCGTCTCCGGCGTGCCGGCCAGCTTCATGCGCCAGAGCCTGGAGGCAGCCGGCTACGACATGAAACGCCTCGCCGACAAGGGCAGTGTCGACTACGGCGAGAAGCTGAAACCGGTCAGCGATGAAGCCAAGGCCTGGAAGACCGTGTGGTCCGCCGGCCAAGGCGTCGGCAACATCCGCGACTTGCCGACCGTGGACGAACTCATCGCCCGACTCGACCAGGAATACCGCGCGGCCCGCGACAAGTCCGTGCAACTGGGCCAACGCTGGGCACGATGAGGCGACGAACTCTGCTCGGTATTGGCGCGCTTGGCGCGCTTGGCATCTGGGCGGCGCGCCCGACTGATCATGGCCGCCCCCACGACGCCTACTTCACACGCCTTAACCAACTGTTTCGCGAAGACGGTGGCGGCGTCCCGCAAATGGTCATCGACCTTGATCGCCTGGATGCCAACGCCGATTTGCTCGCCGCCAGGCTGGGTTCGCGCCAATTGCGCCTGGTGGCAAAGTCTTTGGCGTCCGGCGGACTGCTCGATTACCTGGCACGCCGCCTGAACTGCACGCGCTTCATGGTTTTCCACCAGCCGCAGCTGAACCAGTTGGCTCGCCTCTTCCCCTCCGCCGACCTGCTGCTGGGCAAACCCTTACCCACCGCCGCAGCCCTGGCCTTCTACCAGCAGTTGCCCCGTCACCTCGGTTTCGACCCGAGCAATCAGGTCACCTGGCTCGTGGACAGCGCCCAGCGCTTGCAGGAATACACCGAGTTGAGCCGTGCGCTTGGCCAATCGCTGCAGGTTGCGCTGGAGATCGACATCGGTCTCGCGCGCGGTGGGCTCTCTTCACCCGACGCACTGGCCAACGTCCTTTCGCAAATGACGGCGTCTGCGTCTCCATTGAAACTGCGCGGGCTTATGGGATATGACGCTCAGGTCGCCCACGCGCCATTCTGGATCGGCAAGGAACGGGCCCTGAGAGAAAGTAATGCGCGCTACCAGGCATTCATCCAGGTGGCCCGCACATTCCCGATCTGGCCACAGGACCCCCTGCTGAATGGCGGCGGTAGCCAGACCTACCCACTACACGTCGCTGGCAACGGGCCCCTGAGCGAGGTCGCTGTGGGTTCCGCCCTGCTCAAGCCCGCCGCCTTTGACAGCGAATTACTCCGGGAACACCAGGCGGCCCTATGGATAGCCAGCCCTGTGCTAAAGGTGCTCGATGGCACCCTGCCCTATCTGGACAACGTTCAGGGCCTGCTGCAGGGCTGGAACCCTAATCGCCAGCGCGCTCATTACCTCTACGGCGGCAACTGGCAGGCAGAGCCGGTCTCCCCCGCAGGGTTGGGCTACGACAGCCTCTATGGCCGCAGCGCCAACCAGGAACGCCTGATTGGGTCCCGGAGCACGGGGCTTGCCGTGGACGACTGGGTATTTCTGCGCCCCACCCAATCCGAAGGAACCCTTGGCGAGTTCGCTGACTTGCGCCTGCTGCGCCGTGGCAACCTGGTCGGCCGCTGGAACCCGCTGAGCCTGGCCTGAGCCCCACTTTTTGTGCGCCAGGCCGCTTGTGCCGTGGGCCAGCGCGCAATTACGCTGTGCCATCATTCTTTCTGTCGCTGACAAGGATGCCCGCATGACCGAAGCCCGCTTCAAAATCGTCTTCGACGGTGAGCCCATGCCCGGTGTGGCGCTGGAGACCGTCAAGGAAAACCTCGCCCGTCTGTTCAAGAGCGATGCCAGCAAGATCGACAGCCTGTTCGGCGGCCGCAGCGTCGCGCTCAAGCGCGATCTGGTGGAAGCCGAGGCGGATAAGTACCTCACCGCATTGCAGCGAGCCGGCGCGATGGTGCGCAAGGAGCAAGACATTGCAGCCGGCCTGAGCCTGGTGGCCACGGAAGATCACCCTGCCCCGGTCACCGCAGCCGCTGCTGCAGAAACCAGCACTGGCACTGACACCATGAACTGTCCCAAGTGCGGCCACGAGCAGGCCAAGGCAGCCGAGTGTCAGGCCTGTGGGATCATCATCGACAAGTACCTGGCGCGCCAGGCGCAACTGACAGAAGAGGCGCCGCAGGTAAAGCCATCCGTCATCAGTAGCGAAACGACCTCCCCCTACGCGCCACCCAGAGCACAGGTCGGCGAGCAACTGCCAGAGTTCGGGGAACTGAAGGTCCTCGGCACCAGCGGCCGGATCGGCCGGGTGCGCTATCTGGGCTGGAGCATGGCGCTGATGCTGGCGTTCCTGCCGATTGGAGGGGTGATCCTCGGCAGCTTTGCACTCTCCGACGCACTGGCGGCGCTACTGACCCTAGTGGCCTGCCTTGCTCTGGTGGTGGTCAGCGTGTGCATCGGTGTGCAGCGCCTCCACGATATCGGCTGGTCCGGCTGGCTCTGGCTGCTGAACTTCGTCCCGATCATAGGCAGTGTGTTCGCCCTGATCATGCTGTTCATGCCAGGTACAGACGGCCCCAACCGCTATGGCCCACCGCCGCCGCCCAACAGCCGAGGGGTAAAAGTGCTGGCATGGCTGATTATTTTGGTACCGGTTATCGGTATAGTCGCCGCCATTTCGTTACCGGCTTACCAGGACTATCTGATGCGCACCCAGATGGGCGACGCCGCAAGCTTCGAGCAGCCGGGCGATGCGCCCGCCCTCGAAGGCGAGTCCGCAGAGTAAGCAACCTCCCGGGGCCGGCGTTGTCCAACCCGGCCCTGTTATGGAGAACCCCAGATGCCTCGTTATGCCCTGATCACCGGCGCCTCCAGCGGTATTGGCCTGGCTCTGGCCGAGGCACTGGCGCGACGGGGCCGTCGCCTTTTGCTGGTCTCCCGGAATCGGGACGCGCTCGAAAGCATCGCCTGCGAACTGACCCAGCGCTTCGGTGTGGAAGTGCTGTTCCGCTACTGCGACCTCGCCGAACCCCTTCACGTATCCGGCCTGCTGATGGACCTGGAGCAGGGCGAACGGGAAATCGACCTGCTGGTGAACAATGCCGGCATAGGTTCTTCCGGGACATTCGTCGACCAGGACTGGGGCCGTGAGCAGGAACTGATCGAACTGAACATCCTCGCGCTCGCGCGGCTCTGCCACGGCATCGGCGGTCTGATGGCGCGGCAGGGCGGCGGACAGATCCTCAATGTTGCCTCAGTAGCGGGCTTCCAGCCCGGCCCCTGGATGAGCAACTACTACGCCAGCAAGGCCTACGTGCTGAGCTTCTCAGAAGGTCTGCGTGAGGAATTGCGACCGCGCGGCGTGAAAGTCTCGGTTCTGTGCCCCGGCCCCACCCGCACTGCCTTCTTCCGCGGCGCCCACTTGGAAGTCGGGAAGCTTGAGGGCAGCAAGCTGATGATGAGCCCAGAAGAACTGGCACTGTTCGCTGTACGTGCACTGGAAAAGAACCGCGCGATCATCATTCCTGGCTGGCGAAACCGGCTTGCAGCGCAGCTCCCGCGATTGGCACCACGCTGGCTGGTACGCCGCCTACTGGGCCGGATCATTCGCCGCTTCGCCCAGCCCTGAACAGGCTCAATCAGCCTTTACGCAACGCCCATCCGCCCACGCGCGCAAGTTTGCCAACTGCTCGGCCATCAGCACCGAAAGCGGCGCCGTCCCCTTGAGTTCACATAGCAGCAGGGTCTGGTCGGCCGGGCATTGCTGGGCCTGCGACGCATAGAGCATCCCCACCACCGCCTGCTCGATCTCGGCGCCCGAGAAACCATCGCTGGCGGCGACCAGCTGATGCAGGTCGAACTGCGCCGGGTCCAGTTCGCGGCGAACGAGGTGAATGCGGAATATCTCGGAACGAACCTCGGGCTGCGGCAGGTCGACGAAAAACAGCTCGTCGAAACGTCCCTTGCGCAGCAACTCCGGTGGCAGGCGATCAATCGCGTTGGCGGTTGCGACCATGAACACCGGCGCCTTGCGCTCGGCCATCCAGGTCAGCAGGGTCCCCAACACGCGCTGGCTCACGCCACCGTCATGGTCACCGCTGGCCAGCCCCTTCTCTACCTCATCCATCCACAACACGCAGGGCGCCATCTGCTCGGCGAGCTTCAAGGCCTCGCGCAGGTTGCGTTCGGTCTCGCCGAAGAACTTGTTGTACAGGCAGGCAAAGTCCAGGCGTAGCAGTGGCAAGCCCCAGAGGCCGGCAACGGCCTTGGCCGCCAGGCTCTTGCCGCCGCCTTGTACGCCGACTAACAGGACACCCTTCGGCCGGTCCACCGCCTTTTCGTCCAGCACCGCAGCCTGGCGCTCGGCCAACCAACGTTTGAGATTGGCCAATCCGCCCACTTCGGCGAACCGGGCGGTCTCGTATTCGAAGCTGAGCACGCCTTCCAGATCCAGCAACTGGAACTTGGCCTTATTCAGCTCCGGCAAGTCTTCCTGGGTGATGGCACCGTCGTCACAGATCACGTTGCGCGCCAACGCGCGCGCTTCTCCGTGGCTCATGCCGCGCAGGTTTTTCACCACCTGCTGCAGGGTGCGGTTGTCCGTCCGGACCCGCGCGCCCCGATTGCGCTCGCTCCAGCGCGACGCCTCTTCCCGAACGATGCTCAGCAGCTCGTCTTCATTGGGCAGCGCCAGATCGAAACGGGCGGCATAGCGTTGCACCTCCGGCGGCAACTTCAGCGCGTGGGAAACCAGCACCAGCGTCGGCTTGTGATTACCCTCCGCCATGGCCACCTCCTTGAGCAGGCGCACCACCTTGGGGTTGTCACTGAGGAACGGGTGCAGGTCGCACATCACATAGAGGTTCGGTTGCGGATCGGCCTTGATCAGCTTGAGCGCCGTTTCCGGCTCGCGGCTATCACCCTCGCCCAGGACTTCGCCTCCAAAACCCAGGCGCTGCAGCCCTTCGCTGATGGCCCAGGTGAAGAGTCCGAGCCCACGTTTGACCGCAAGGCTGGTGAGCGTTTCCAGCACCCGGCGCTCGTCCCATGACTCGATCAGGATCAGCTTCACGCGTGAGTCCAGTACCAGGCCGAGGTCGTGGATATCGTTCTTCACAGGGGCTCCTTGTGGGCATCGGCCAGCGCTGGCCGGGGCAATCGCTCACCGTTAAACTCGGGACCTCTTATAACAGGCCGGAGAATTCCCGTGGACTGTCTGTTCTGCAAAATCGCCGCCGGAGAAATTCCCGCGCGCAAGCTCTATGAAGATGACCAGGTCGTCGCCTTCCACGACATTGCGCCGCAGGCCCCCGTGCACTTCCTGGTGATCCCGAAGAAGCACATCCGCACCCTCACCGAACTCACTGAAGGTGACAAGGCACTGGTCGGCCACATTGCCTATACCGCCCAGCGCCTCGCTGCCGAACAAGGCTGCGATGAGGGCTTCCGCCTGGTGATGAACTGCAATGAGCAAGGCGGCCAGACCGTCTACCACATCCACATGCATGTCCTCGGCCAGCGCCAGATGCACTGGCCGCCGGGCTGACCCATCGGCCGGGGCCTGATACCGGTCAAGCCTCGGTCATCCCCTTGCGGTAGAATGCCCACCGATATTCCACGGAGGTGCCGCATGGCCAGCGAACGTTCCTATTCCCCCGCCGACCGTCTGCTGCTGCAGGCCGATGCCGCGCTGCGTACGCTGCTGCCGTTCACCGGCCAGCCATTCCGACCCTCCCCTGCCGAAGGCCAGGCCGATGCCGAACTCAAACCTGAGGACGCTCGCCATATCGCCGGACTGATGCGCATCAACCACACCGGCGAGGTCTGCGCGCAAGCGCTCTATCAGGGCCAGGCGCTGACCGCCAAGCTGCCGGAAGTGCGCGAAGCCATGGAACATGCGGCCGAGGAAGAGATCGACCACCTGGCCTGGTGCGAACAGCGCATCCGCGAGCTCGGCAGCCGCCCTAGCGTCCTCAACCCGATCTTCTATGGACTGTCCTTCGGCGTCGGCGCCGTGGCCGGCCTGATCAGCGACCGGGTCAGCCTGGGTTTCGTCGCAGCGACTGAAGACCAGGTATGCAAGCACCTCGACGAACACCTGGCGCAGTTGCCTGCCGATGATGCCAAGTCGCGAGCCATCCTCGAGCAGATGCGTACCGACGAAGAGCAACACGCCACCAGCGCCCTGGAAGCTGGCGGCCTGCGCTTCCCCGCCCCAGTGAAGTTCGGCATGACGCTGCTGTCGAAGGTCATGACCAAGAGCACCTACCGGGTCTGAAACCCGCACATGAAAAAGGGCGCCACCAGGCGCCCTTTTCGTTTCCACTGCGAAACTACATCAGTGAGGCATGTTCCGCGCGTAGAAGATTTCCAGCATTTCGTGGCGCACGCGCTCCTCGACTTCCTTTCGCTGTTCAGGCGTCAGGTTGTTGGTGGCGTCACCAAACAGGTAGTTGTCCAGTTCGAAGTCCTTGAGCAGCATCTTCGTGTGGAACATGTTCTCCTGGTACACGTTGACGTCCGTCATCTGATAGGCGTCCTGGGTGTCGTCGGAGAGGTAGTTCTGGATCGAGTTGATCTCGTGGTCGATGAAGTGCTTCTTGCCTTCCACGTCACGGGTGAACCCGCGCACGCGATAGTCCACGGTGACGATATCCGAGTCGAACTGGTGAATCAGGTAGTTGAGCGCCTTCAGCGGTGAGATAACGCCGCACGTGGAAACATCGATGTCCACCCGGAAGGTTGCGATACCCGACACCGGATGGATTTCCGGATAGGTGTGAACGGTGATGTGGCTCTTGTCGAGGTGGGCCAGGATGGTCTCCGGCAGCGGGCCAGGAGATTCCTCGATCTGGCTGTCGGTGGGGGTCACCGGCTGCTCGGAGATCAGGATGGTCACACTCGCGCCCTGGGGATCGTAATCCTGGCGGGCAATATTGAGGATATTGGCACCGATGATGTCGACTACGTCGGTGAGGATCTGGGTCAGGCGTTCGGCATCGTACTCTTCGTCGATGTACTGGACGTAGGCCTGCTGGTCCTCGGGGGTTTCCGCGTAGCAGATGTCATAGATGTTGAAGCTCAAGGTCTTTGTCAGGTTGTTGAACCCGTGGAGCTTGAGTTTGCTTTTCACCGTTGAGAGCTCTCTGTGCATATGCGGCTCTGCCGCGTGGTTGAGCATGCCCGTCAGAAGCGCACGACACTTCTGCGTAGGACGGTTTACACCTCTTCGCGTTGGCGATTGTGGTCGTAGGTTCGGAGCCCGATGCCCCGGAAATTGGAAGGGGGCGAATTATGCAGACGACGGGCGCCGTCTGCCAGAGTTTGCCGCGCAAATATGATGGCCGGATGTCCTGCGCCATCCGGCCGTCGGCTAATTGGAAATCACGCGCCGAGTTCGACGATCTCGTAATCGTGGGTGATCTCGACGCCGGCACGGCCAAGCATGATCGAGGCCGAGCAGTACTTCTCGGCGGACAGCTCCACCGCGCGCTTGACCTGGGCCTCTTTGAGACCGCGCCCTTTCACCACGAAATGCACGTGGATTCTGGTGAATACCTTGGGGTCTTCGCTGGCGCGCTCGGCCTCAAGAAAAGCTTCACAGCTTTCCACGGGCTGGCGGGACTTCTTCAGGATGCTCACCACGTCAAAGTTGGTGCAGCCGCCCAGGCCAAGCAACAACATTTCCATGGGACGCACGCCCAGGTTGCGACCACCGGACTCGGGTGGACCGTCCATCACTGCGACATGGCCGCTGCCGGATTCGCCAAGGAACAGGGCTTCGCCTGCCCATTGGATGCGTGCTTTCATCGCCTGAAACTCCGCTCGGAAAAAGGTGCGGTAGCTTATCACAGCGCCTTTTCCCCGCCGGCCCGCAAATAGTTCCTGAGCAGGTGTTAGATGCGTCGCAAAATCACATTGTCGAATCAGGGACCTCTGTTAAGCTGGCGCCGGATTACTGGCACACTTGGCCGGACAACTATTAGAAAATTGCCTGTTGGACAAAGGCTTACCTTCTCTTTTTCGGGACTCGGGCATGGTCGCAATTACCCTTACACCAAAAATAAAGAGCCTGGACAAAATACTCGCGCATTGTCACCGCCGCCGTTACACGGCCAAGAGCACCATCATCTATGCAGGTGATCGTTGCGAAACCCTCTTCTTCATCATCAAAGGCTCCGTCACCATCCTGATCGAGGACGACGATGGGCGCGAAATGATCATCGCCTACCTTAATGCCGGCGACTTCTTCGGCGAGATGGGGCTGTTCGAAAAGGAAGGGGCGGAGAAGGAGCGCAGCGCCTGGGTTCGGGCCAAGACGGAATGCGAAGTGGCTGAACTGAGCTACGCCAAGTTCCGCGAGCTCACCCAGCAGGACCCGGAAATCCTCTACGCACTGGGCAGCCAGATGGCTGACCGCCTGCGCAATACCACCCGCAAAGTGGGCGACCTGGCCTTCCTCGATGTCACCGGCCGTGTTGCGCGCACCCTGCTCGACCTGTGCAAGCAGCCCGATGCCATGACCCATCCGGACGGTATGCAGATCAAGATCACCCGCCAGGAAATCGGCCGGATCGTTGGCTGCTCCCGCGAGATGGTCGGCCGCGTACTCAAGAGCCTTGAAGAACAGGGCCTGGTGCACGTGAAGGGTAAGACGATGGTGGTCTTCGGCACGCGCTGAAGCCCCCAACGAAAAAGCCGGCGCAAGCCGGCTTTTTCATTTCTGGAGGACCGAACCGGATCAATCCGGATCGATTCCCGCCACCACGCGGTTGCGATCGGGGAAGAACAGGCGGCCCAGTTCGACGCCCGGCTCTTCGGCGCGCATGAACGCTTCGCCTACCAGGAACGCATAGACGCCGCTGACTTCCATCAGCTCTACGTCGGCGCGGTTGAGAATGCCACTCTCGGTAATGACCAGGCGATCACGTGGAATACGTGGCAACAGATCGAGGGTGTTTTCCAGGCTGACCTCGAAAGTGTGCAGGTTGCGGTTATTGATGCCCACGAGCGGGGTATCCAGGCAGTTCAACGCGCGATCCAGCTCTTCACCGTCATGCACTTCCACCAGCACGTCGAGGCCGACATCCTTGGCGGTGGCGGCCAGTTCCTTCATGCGTACGTCGTCCAGCGCGGAGACGATCAACAGGATGCAGTCCGCGCCGATAGCGCGAGCTTCGACCACCTGGTACGGGTCGATCATGAAGTCCTTGCGGATCACCGGCAGGGAGCAGGCGGCACGAGCCTCCTGCAAGTACGCATCGGCGCCCTGGAAGAAGTCCACGTCGGTCAGGACCGACAGGCAGGCTGCACCGCCAGCCTCGTAGCTCCTGGCGATCTGCGCAGGGTTGAAGTCCTCGCGCAGCACGCCCTTGCTGGGCGAGGCTTTCTTCACTTCGGCAATCACTGCCGGCTCGTGGCGCTCGGCCCGTTCCAGCAGCGCGCGGGCGAAACCACGAGGTACGTCGGCAGAGCGAGCCAGCGCCTCGACCTCGGACAGGGAAACGCGGGCACGGCGCTCCGCCACTTCCTCAGCCTTGCGCGCCAGGATCTTCTCAAGAACGGTTGGGATGCTCACGCTTCATTCTCCACTCGGAACACCGCGGTAAAGGAGGCCAGCTCGTCCAGCTTCTCGCGGGCGAGGCCGGTGTGCAGAGCGTCCTGCGCCAGACGCACACCTTCCTTCAGGCTGGAGGCCAGGTCTGCAGCATAGAGGGCCGCACCGGCATTCAACACGATCATGTCGCCGGCCTTCTGGCCATTTTCGGTCTTGCGCCTGCCCAGGGCATCGCGGATCAGTTCAAGGGATTCCTGTGGGCTGCCAACAGTCAGACCGATCAGGCTTTGGCTCTTGATGCCGAAGTCCTCGGGCTGGATCTGGTACTCGGTCACTTCGCCGTTCTTCAGCTCTGCGACATGGGTCGGCGCGGCGAGGCTCACCTCGTCCAGACCATCGCGCGAATGCACGACCAGAATGTGATCGCTGCCCAGGCGCTTGAGCACCTCGGCCAGCGGACGGCACAGCGTCTGGCTGAACACGCCCACGACTTGGTGCTTCACACCGGCCGGATTCGTAAGCGGGCCAAGCATGTTGAACAGGGTGCGCAGACCCAGCTCACGACGTGGGCCGGCAGCGTATTTCATGGCCTTGTGATGAGCCTGGGCAAACATGAAGCCGACGCCGATGCTCTCGATGCAACGGGCGACTTGTTCGGGATTGAGGTCGAGATAGATGCCAGCGGCTTCCAGCACGTCGGCGCTGCCGGTTTTGCCGGAAACCGCTCGGTTACCGTGCTTGGCAACCTTGCCGCCCGCAGCGGCGACCACGAAGGTGGCGGCGGACGAAACGTTGAAGATGTTGGCGCCATCACCGCCGGTACCGACCACATCCACCACGTGCTTGAGGCTGGAAAGCTCGACTCGTGTCGCCAGCTCACGCATCACCGAGACCGCACCAACGATTTCCTCGATGGTCTCGCTCTTCATGCGCATCCCCATGAGGAAGGCGCCGATCTGCGCATCAGTGCACTGGCCGGTCATGATCAGGCGCATCACGTCCTGCATTTCTTCGATGGTCAGGTCCAGCTGGTTGACCACCCGGTTCAGGGCTTCCTTGATGTCCATCAGCGCACTCCGCCGGTCTGCTTGAGGAAGTTGGCCAGAAGTTCATGGCCCTGTTCGGTAAGGATGGACTCCGGATGGAACTGCACACCCTCGATATTCAGCGTTTTGTGACGCAGCCCCATGATCTCGTCGACGGTGCCATCGGCATGCTGGGTCCAGGCGGTGACTTCCAGCTCGCCGGGCAGGGTTTCCAGCTTCACCACCAGGGAGTGGTAGCGGGTGACGGTCAGTGGGTGGTTCAGGCCTTGGAAGACGCCCTGGTCCTTGTGGAACACCGGGCTGGTCTTGCCATGCATGGCCTGGCGCGCGCGCACCACATCGCCGCCGAAAGCCTGACCGATGCTCTGGTGACCCAGGCAGACGCCGAGAATCGGCAGCTTGCCGGCGAAGTGGCGGATCACCTCCAGCGACACGCCCGCTTCGTTGGGCGTGCAGGGGCCGGGAGAGACCACGATGCGTTCCGGGTTCAGCGCTTCAATCTCGGCGATGGAGAGCTCGTCGTTACGGATCACATGCACGTCCGCGCCCAACTCACCGAGGTACTGCACCACGTTGTAGGTAAAGGAATCGTAGTTGTCGATCATCAGCAGCATGGTGCAATCCTCAGGCGTCGGTCTTGGCGGTCTGTTCGGCGAGAGCCACGGCACGGAACATGGCGCGGCGCTTGTTCAGCGTCTCTTCCCATTCCAGTGCCGGGACTGAGTCGGCGACGATGCCGGCGCCGGCCTGCACGTGCAGCTCGCCGTCCTTGATGACCGCCGTGCGGATCGCGATGGCAGTGTCCATATTGCCGTTCCAGGCCAGGTATCCCACGGCACCACCGTAGACGCCGCGTTTGACCGGTTCGAGGTCGTCGATGATCTCCATGGCGCGGATCTTCGGTGCGCCGGAAAGCGTGCCGGCCGGCAGGATGGCGCGCAGGGCTTCCATTGCGGAGATGCCTTCCTTGAGCTGGCCGGTGACGTTGGAAACGATGTGCATCACGTTGGAGTAACGCTCGATCACCATCTTCTCGGTGACCTTGACGCTGCCCGTGCTGGCAACGCGGCCGACGTCATTGCGGCCGAGGTCGATCAGCATCAGGTGCTCGGCCAACTCCTTGGCATCGGAGAGCAGGTCTTCTTCCAGGGCGCGGTCGGTCTCCTCGGTCGCGCCGCGCGGGCGAGTGCCGGCAATCGGGCGCACGGTGACCAGGCCATCCTCGACGCGCACCAGCACTTCCGGCGAACTGCCCACTACGTGGAAGTCACCGAAGTTGAAGAAGTACATGTAAGGCGTTGGGTTGAAGCAGCGCAAGGCGCGGTACAGATCGATGGGAGCGGCCTGGAAGGGAATCGACATGCGCTGGGATATCACCACCTGCATGCAGTCACCGGCCAGGATGTACTCCTTGATCTCACGCACCGCCTGCTCGTAGTCCTCACGGGTGAAGCTGGAGCGGAAGTCCGGCTCACCCCCGACAGGCAGGCTGGGGTCCACGCCCAGGCGCGGCACTACCGGCTGGCGCAGTTTCTGACGCAGTTCGACCAAGCGCGCCTGGCCCTTCTCGTAGGCCTCGGGCTGAGTCGGATCGACCAGGACGATGGCGTGCAGCTTGCCAGCGAGGTTGTCGAACACGATCACAGCGTCCGAAACCATCAGCAGGATGTCCGGAGTGCCCAGCGGATCGGGATTCGGGCAATTGGCCAAACGCTTTTCTACGTAGCGCACGCAGTCGTAACCGAAGTAGCCGACCAGGCCGCCGTTGAAACGCGGAAGGCCAGCGATGGGCGCCACCTGATAGCGTTCTTTGAACGCTTCGACGAAGGCCAGCGGGTCTTCGCAATCGTGGGACTCAACTTCGACATCATCGACGCTGACGCTGACTTTCGGGCCGTGGGCGCGCAGTACAGTGCGGCTCTGCAGGCCGATGATGGAGTAACGGCCCCATTTCTCGCCGCCCTGCACGGACTCCAGCAGGTAGGAGTACGGGGTATCAGCGAGCTTCAGGTAGAGGGAAAGGGGGGTATCGAAATCCGCCAGGGTTTCGAACGCAAGCGGAATGCGGTTATAGCCTTCGGCGGCCAAACGCAGGAATTCTTCGCGGGTCATGATCAGCCTCATGGGGCGGGGAACCCCTTTGAGGGGTTCCTGGAGAAAAAGACGTCGGTGTGAAAGCGCGCCGGAGTATCCGGCCAGAATGAATTAGGCGCGCCAGCGCCAACGGGCGACGGCCTTGATGATCTTCATTCCGGCTCGTTCGAGCCAATGCTTGCAGGGAACCACCACGTGTCTGTCTCGTTGAGGCGGATTGTCGGAGGAGTTCGGCGACATTAGCGCAGCGCCGTGGGCGGCGCAACCGCCGGGAAGCAGCTCACGCAGGTCATCCACCACCAGCGCCGGTTCCTCTTCGGCGATGGGCCGGCCGTGGTTGTAACCGTAGCTCAGGGCCACGCATTTGACCCCGGCGGCCTTGGCAGCGAGCACGTCATTGCGCGAATCACCGACGAACAAGGCCTCGCCGCGGCTGACGCCAGTCATGTGCATCACATGGAGCAACGCGGCCGGGTCAGGCTTCTGTTGCGGCAGGGTGTCGCCAGCGATGATCAGCGGGAAATAGCGGCCCAGCTTCATCTCGTCCAGCAAGGGTGCAACGAAACGCTCGGGCTTGTTGGTGATCAGCGCCAGCTCCACGCCCTTCTTCTTCAGCCACTTCAGGGTTTCTGCCACACCGGGATAGACAGTGGTCAGCGCATGGCTGTCGGCGTAGGCCTCCATGAACAGCTCCAGGCCGCGTTCGGCGTCGCTGTCATGCACGGAGGAATGGTCGAGGCCGCCGGCCAAGGCACGGCGTACCAGCACCCGGGCGCCGTTGCCAACCCATTCGCGGACCTGCTCGACGCCAGCCACTGGGCGCCCCAAGGCGACCAGCATGCGATCAATGGCGGCCGCGAGGTCCGGCACCGAATCCACCAGGGTACCGTCCAGGTCGAACATCACCAGGCGTGGCAGACGCCCATCGAACAGCCGGTGCAACGTGCCCATATCAGACCTGGGCCAGCTCGGCGCGCATGGCGGCAATGACTTCGGCGTAATCCGGCGTATTGAAGATGGCCGAACCGGCGACGAAGGTATCGGCGCCCGCAGCGGCTATCTCGCGGATGTTCTTGACGTTGACGCCGCCGTCGATCTCCAGGCGGATGTCTCGACCTGAGGCATCGATCAGGGCGCGGGCCTCGCGAAGCTTGTCGAGGGTGCCGGGAATGAACTTCTGCCCACCGAAGCCAGGGTTGACGCTCATCAGCAGGATCATGTCGACCTTGTCCATCACGTACTTCAGCACGTCCAGCGGAGTGGCCGGGTTGAACACCAGGCCGGCCTTCGCACCGCCGTCGCGGATCAGTTGCAGGGAGCGGTCGATGTGCTCGGAGGCTTCCGGGTGGAAGGTGACATAGGTGGCGCCGGCTTCAATGAAGTCGCCAATGATGCGGTCCACCGGCTTGACCATCAGGTGCGCATCGATGGGCGCAGTGATGCCGTACTTGCGCAACGCCGAACAGACCATGGGGCCGATGGTCAGGTTGGGCACGTAGTGGTTGTCCATCACGTCGAAGTGAACGATGTCGGCGCCGGCGGCGAGAACGTTCTCCACTTCCTCACCCAAGCGGGCGAAATCGGCGGAAAGAATCGACGGTGCGATGGCGAAAGGCTGCATGGCTGACCTCAGGGCAGAATCACGGTGGCGCGAATTGTAGCCGGGATGGATGGCGCGCGGGGATTCGACCGATGACTGAGGCGGGGCGGAAAAGAACCTGCCCGCGACGGGGACGCGGACAGGTGAAGGTTAAAGACGTTTACTCCGGCATGGATGTGCGCATGCGCTCGCTGCGGCCGCGCAGCCACTCCAGCACCAGCAGCAGCGCAATGGAGAAGCCGATCAGCAGGGTTGCAGCGGCGGCGATGGTGGGGCTGAGGTTCTCGCGTATGCCACTGAACATCTGCCGCGGCAGGGTCGCCTGCTCGGGGCCGGCGAGGAACAAGGTCACCACCACTTCGTCGAAGGAGGTGGCGAAGGCGAACAGCGCCCCCGAGATCACTCCCGGTGCGATCAGCGGCAGGGTCACCTTGAAGAACGCGGTCAGCGGCGGTGCGCCCAGGCTGGCGGCGGCACGCACCAGGTTGTAGTTGAAGCCCTGCAAGGTCGCCGACACCGTGATGATCACGAACGGCACGCCGAGCACCGCGTGCACCAGTATCAGCGACAGGTAGCTGTTACCCAGGCCCAACGGGGCGAAGAACAGGTAACTGGCCACACCGATGATCACCACTGGAACCACCATTGGCGAAATCAGCAGGCTCATCACCAGTGCCTTGCCGCGAAATTCGCCACGGGTCAGGCCAATGGACGCCAGCGTACCGAAGACCATCGCCAGTACGGTCGCTGCCGGGGCAACGATCATGCTGTTGGTCAAAGAGCGCATCCACTCCGCCGAGTTGAAGAAGTCGGCGTACCAGCGCAGGGAAAAGCCCTGCAGCGGGTACACAAGGAAGGTGCCGGAATTGAACGACAGCGGGATGATCACCAGCACCGGCAGGATCAGGAACAGCAGCACCAGGCCGCAAAGGCCACGCAGCGTGTAGAACCACAGGCGCTCGACCGGAGACATGTAGGGACTCAGCATTTTCTTGTTCTCCTCAACCCAGACGCAGACGGCCAGCGCCGACAAGCCAGCTGTAGACCACATAGAGGATCAGGGTGGCGAACAGCAGCATGCCGCCCAGGGCCGTGGCCATGCCCCAGTTGATGGTGGTGTTGGTGAAGAAGGCGACGAAGTAGCTGACCATCTGGTCGTTCGGGCTACCCAGCAGTGCCGGTGTGATGTAGTAGCCAATGGACAGGATGAACACCAGCAGGCACCCGGCGCCAACACCGGCCACGGTCTGCGGGAAGTACACTTTCCAGAAGCTGGCGAAGGGGTGGCAGCCAAGGGAGATCGCCGCCCGCATGTAGCTCGGGGAAATGCCCTTCATCACGCTGTAGATCGGCAGGATCATGAACGGCAGCATGATGTGCACCATGGCGATGTAGACGCCGGTGCGGTTGAACACCAGTTGCAACGGCTGGTCGATCAGACCCAGTTTGAGCAGCGCTCCGTTGATCAGACCGCCGGACTGCAACAGCACGATCCACGCTGCCACACGCACCAGAATGGAGGTCCAGAACGGCAGCAGCACCAGGATCACCAACAGGTTGCTCTTGCGCGTCGGCAAATTGGCCAGCAGGTAGGCCAACGGATAGGCCAGCAGCAGGCAGATCACGGTGATGACCGCGCCCATCCAGAAAGTGCGGACAAAGATATCCAGATAGATGGCCTGGTCCGGGGTAGCCGGGGCCAACTCTCCCAGATCATCGATGCGATGGTCGAGGGCGGCCAGCAGATAATAGGGGGTCAGGTGGCTGGCGTTGCGGCGAATCGCCTGCCAGTACGCAGGGTCGCCCCAGCGCTCGTCCAGGCTTTCCAGCGCGTCCTTGTAGGAAGCTGGCTCAGCCTTGAACGGCAGGGCGCGGGCGGTCTTGGCCATCAGGCTGCGGTAGCCGGCCAGTTCCATGTTCAGGCGCTTGGAGAGGTCGCCGATTGTCTGGTTCTTGCGCGCCGCGGCGAGGTCTTCGGCCAAGGCCTTGTACACAGGCTCGGCGGGCAGCGCCTTGCCGTCCCAGCTGGAAATGGCTTCGACCGTACGCGGCATGGAGCCGACCACTTCCGGGTTGTTCACGCTCTTGTAAAGCAACGCGCCGATGGGCACCAGGAAGGTCAGCAGGAGGAAAATCAGCAGCGGCAGGATCAGCGCCTGGGACTTCAGGCGGTTCATCCGCTCGGCTCGGGCGAGGCGCTGCTTGAGGCTGGGGCCGGCGACCTCGTTCAGGGGCACTGCAGTGGCCATGGCGAACTCCGTTGGAACAGGTATTTAGGTTCAGGCCCCACCGGGGCCGGGTGAGGGAACCCCCCTCACCCCCCGCCCCTCTCCCATCGGGAGAGGGGCGATACAGGCGGACTTACTTGGCCGCCCAGGAGTTGAAGCGCTGCTCCAACTGCTCGCCGTAGTCAGCCCAGAAGGTGACGTCCATGGCGACCTGATCCTTGATGTTCTCCGGAGTGGTCGGCATGTCCTTCAGCAGGCCCTTGTCCAGCAACGGCACCGCCTGGGTATTGGCCGGGCCATAGGCGATGTTCTCGGAGTAGATCTTCTGCTGTTCGGGCTTGACCGAGAAGGCGATGAACTCCTTGGCCTTGTCGGCATCCTTGGCACCCTTCGGAATGGCCCAGGAGTCGAAATCGTAGATACCGCCGGCCCACACGACCTTCAGGTTGCTTTCCTTCTGCACGGCAGCGATACGGCCGTTGTAGGCCGAGCTCATGACCACGTCACCCGAGGCGAGGAACTGCGGCGGCTGGGCGCCGGCTTCCCACCACTGGATGCTCGGCTTGATTTCGTCGAGCTTCTTGAACGCGCGATCCTGGCCTTCCTTGGTGGCCAGCACGCTGTAGACGTCCTTGGGAGCGACGCCATCGGCCATCAGGGCAAATTCCAAGGTGTACTTGGCACCCTTGCGCAGGCCGCGCTTGCCGGGGAATTTCTTCACGTCCCAGAAATCAGCCCAGCTGGTGGGGGCGGACTTCAGCTTGTCGGCGTTGTAGGCCAGCACGGTGGACCAGACGAAGAAGCCGACGCCGCAAGGCTGGACGGCGCCGGGAACGAAATCTTCAGCCTTGCCGAACTGGGCAGCGTCCAGTTCTTCGAACAGGCCTTCGTCACAGCCGCGGGACAGCTCTGGCGACTCCACTTCCACCAGGTTCCAGGAAACGCTGTTGGTGTCGACCATGGCCTTCACCTTGGCCATTTCACCGTTGTACTCGCCTGCGATGATCTTGTTGCCGGTGCTCTGCTGGTAGGGCTCGTAGAACGCCTTGACCTGCGCATTCTTGTTGGCTCCACCAAAGGACACCACGGTCAGGTCGGCGGCCATTGCCTGAGCGGCGCAGGCCAACCCGAGGGCGATGGCGGTAAGTTTCAGGGATTTCGACATTGTTGTTTTCTCCACAGTGCAGGGTTGCTTATGCCTTGGCGCCGCCGCGTCATTCCGCCAGAAGCGGGTCCAGTGCGCGGACGTGCTCCACTTGCCAGCCGAGCGGCACCACATCGCCTACCGCCAGTGCGGGGTCGAGCTCAGCAATAGGTTGCTTGACGAAGAAATCGGGCTTGCCACAGACCTCCATGCGGATACGCACGTGGTCGCCCAGGTAGATGAACTCGGCGACGCGACCGGAAAAACGGTTCACGCAACTCTCGCTGTGACCGTTGATGCGCACGCGCTCGGGACGAATTGACAGGGTCACCGGCTCGCCCGGCTGGCCGACGTTGATTGCCAGGGCCTCGACCTTCTCACCACGGCCCAGGCGCACGACGCAACGTTCGCCGTCGCGGCTTTCCAGCTGGCCGTTCAGGCGATTGTTCTCACCGATGAAGTTGGCCACGAAGGTGTTCTTCGGCAGTTCGTAAAGCTCGCGCGGCGGAGCGATCTGCTGGATCTCGCCCTGGTGGAATACCGCCACACGGTCGGACATGGTCAGCGCCTCGCCCTGGTCGTGGGTCACGTAGACCACGGTGACGCCCAGGCGCTGATGGATGTGCTTGATCTCCATCTGCATGTGCTCACGCAACTGCTTATCCAGTGCACCGAGGGGCTCGTCCATCAACACGAGCTGGGGCTCGAACACCAGAGCACGGGCCAGGGCGACACGCTGCTGCTGGCCACCGGAAAGCTGGCCGGGGTAGCGATTGCGGAATGCATCCAGCTGGACCATGGAGAGAGCGCGCTTGACCCGCTCACTGGCGTCAGTCTTGCTCATGCCGCGCACAGAGAGCGGGAAGGCCAGGTTCTCGGCCACCGTCATGTGCGGGAACAGCGCGTAGTTCTGGAACACCATGCCAATGTCGCGCTTATGCGGAGGCACGTTGTTGATGGAACGACCGGCCAGGAGAATCTCGCCGCTGGTGGGGGTTTCGAACCCGGCGAGCATCATCAGGCTGGTGGTCTTGCCGGAGCCGGATGGCCCGAGCAGGGTGAGGAATTCGCCTTTGCGAATATCCAGGTTGAGGTCTTTGACGATCAGGGTCTCGCCGTCGTAGCTCTTCTGCACGCCGCGAAAGCTGACCAGGATGTCGTTGCCTTGTGTCTCGGCCATAACCGCACCTTTGTTTTTGTGTCTGCCGTAGTGGAAAGCGTAGAGAAGGCGGCAGGCCACGCAAATCGGGCGGTATGAGAGATTGCTATAAGGCTTGGAGAGGATTCCTTGTAGGGATCGCCCTACAATTCACAGCGCGATTGTCGGACATTCACAGCAGTTTGTGCTCGACCGCGTACTTCACCAGGTCCGCGACCGAGTGCATCCCCAGCTTCTGCATCAGGCGCGCCTTGTGGGTACTCACCGTCTTGCTGCTGACCGCCAGTTGCTGGGCGATTTCATTCACACCTTCGCCACGGACCAGACGCTCGAAAACCGAGAACTCGCGCTCCGAAAGCAGCGTATGGGCCGGGCGGGCATCGGTCAGCCCTACCTCGAAGACCATGCGGTCGGCCAGGTCCGGGTCGATGTAGCGACCACCCGAGGCCACCTTGCGGATGGCGGTGAGCAACAGGGCCGGGTCGCTGTCCTTGGTGGCGTAACCGGCGGCGCCGATCTTCAGCGCCCGCGCAGCCATCTGCGCTTCATCGTGCATCGATAGCACCAGCACCGCCGGCGGATTGCCGAGGGCGCGAATGCGCGGAATGGCTTCCAGTCCGTTGACACCGGGCATGGAGATATCCAGCAGCACTACCTCGCAGGGTGTCTGGCGCAGAACTTCCATTAGCTGCTCGCCGTTGCCGGCCTCCCCAACCACGCAGAGGTCCTTGGCAAGGCCAATCAGCTGCTTGATGCCCTCACGGACGATGGTGTGGTCTTCTGCCACCAGTACTCGGATCACGCCGCTTTCTCCTTATCCAACGCTACGCGCACGCAAAGGGTGGTGCCCTCGCCTGGCTGGCTCTCTATCTGCAGGCTGCCGCCCAGCATCAGCACGCGCTCGCGCATGCCCACCAGGCCGAATGAACTACCGCGTCTGGCGCCGGTATCGAACCCCCGACCATCGTCGCTGATACGCAGGCAGAGCGCGCCATCTTCTTCGCTCAGGCGAACCGCGACAGTATGTGCCTCAGCGTGGCGCATGACGTTGGTCAGCGCCTCCTGCAGTACCCGGAACAAGCCTACCGCCTTGGCATCGGACAGCTGCGGCAACTGCTCAGGCACTTCCACCAGGCACGGTATCTGTGTTCGCGCTTCGAAGCGCCGGGCCTGCCACTCGATGGCCGAAGCGATGCCGGCATCGAGGATCGGCGGGCGCAACGCCGTCGCCACATCGCGTACCAGCTGGAAGAGCTGCGCAATCAGGCGTTTCATGCTGTCCAGGCGGTCACGCAGGCCTGAGTCGAGCCCAGCGAAGGCCAGCTCGCACATGGAAGTCTCCAGCTTGAGCACGGTAAGCACCTGGCCCAGTTCGTCATGCACTTCGCGGGCAATGCGAGCCTTCTCTTCTTCGCGCACGCTTTCCAGGTGCGCCGACAATTCCCGGAGTTGCGCACGGGAAGCCGCCAGCTCCAGCTCGATCTGCTTGTTCTCGGTGATATCCCAGACGACGCCGTCCCAGACCGCACGGCCATCTTCGAAGACCCGCGCACTCGCTTTGATATCCGCCCAGCGCAGAGCGCCATCACGAGTGAGAATTCGGCCCTGCCAGTGCCAGTCACGATCTGCATCCAGCGCCTGTAGCTGGCTTTCCCAGTAGCCGTCGCGGTCGTCTGGATGGACCAGACCGCGAATGCCACGGCCGGTACTCAGCAACTCGCTGGCGCTGTAGCCCACCAACCCTTCGCTGCCCTCACCGATGAACGCGAAAGCAGTTGGTGCGCCCGCTTTCGGCCGTTCCAGACGGAATACGAGCCCGGGAACGTTGGAGGCGATGCCCTTGAGGCGCGCTTCACTTTCTTCCACG
Source organism: Pseudomonas sp. JS3066 (assembly GCF_036328175.1). Taxonomy (NCBI): domain Bacteria; kingdom Pseudomonadati; phylum Pseudomonadota; class Gammaproteobacteria; order Pseudomonadales; family Pseudomonadaceae; genus Pseudomonas; species Pseudomonas sp. JS3066. The sequence continues at coordinate 74,394 of NZ_CP143312.1, read as the reverse complement.
GCCTCCCGGGCACGACGGCGCTCGGTGGCATCGGAGAGGAACACCACCAGGTATTCGGAGGAGCCGAAGCGCAGGAAACTGAGCGACACATCCGCCGGAAGCCAGGAACCGTCTGGACGCAGGCAACGGGTCTCGAAACTCAGCGGGCCTTCGTCACTGTTGCGTGCGCGGCGCCAGAGATTGAGCCAGCGGTCCATGTTCAGCTCGGGCTGGAAATCCGCCAGAGGGCGATCCGCAAGACTGCCCGGCCGATAGCCGAGCATCTGTTCGGCGGCGCGGTTGGCGTAGCGCACATGGCTGTCCCAGTTCACCCAGAGTATGCCCAAGGTGCTCTGGTCGATGGAGAACTGGGTAAGGCGCAGGGCTTCTTCGGCCGCTTCGCGCAACTGCAGTGCGTGACGCGAATCCAGCAGTTGCCGCTCCAGACGACGCTGCTGCCGCCGAAGCCAGGCGATGATGGCCGCCGCAGTGAGCAACAGCACGCCGAGCAAAAGGCTGAGGTTCTGCCAGAAGCCGCTGGATTCGCCGAGGCGGGGATACTGGGGCTGCAACCAGCGCTCATGCAGTTGGTCGAGGTCCTTTGGCGGCAAACTGCGCAGGGCGATATCGATGATGGCAGCCAGTTCCGGCCAATCACGTCTTGATGCAACGCGCAGCAACTGCGGAAAACCGATGTCCCCGACCACGGCCAGTCCGGTGAATTCCTGCTCGCGAGACAATCGGCTGAGCTGGGCCTCGTCGAGCACGGCATAGCGTACCTGCTCGGCAAGCAAGGCCTGCAGGGCCTGCCGCTCGCTGTCCATGGGCCTGAGGTTGAGGTTGGAGTAGGTCGAGCGCAGGTAATCGGCCACGGCGCTCGGATGACGCAGGGCTACAGGCGAAGTGGCGTCAAGCTGCTCCAGGTCCACTGAGGCATTGCCTTCGCGCTCGCCGACCAGCAACTGCGAGACGCGCATGTAGGGATCGGAGAACAGCCACAGACGCAGTCCGGCGGGCGTCTGCCCAAGTCCGGGGGCGAGGTCGATCTGTCCGGAGCGCAGGGCCTGCTCCAGTTCGCCGGGGCTGTCATAGGTGCGCCAGATCAGCTCGACGCCCATGGCCTTCGCGAGCCAGTTCATCAACTCGACGTTGGCACCCGAAAGCTGTTGCAGGCGACGATCCAGCTGGACGTAAGGTGCCTGCAGCACAGCACCAACGCGGAGCTGTCCATGGTTCTCGAGCCATTGCCGCTGCCCCTCGTCCAGGGGCAGCCCAGCTGGTGCAGCCAGTACAGGCATCGCCAGGCAGAAGGCGAACAGGAGGGAAAGGAGTGCACGGATCATCGAGGACCAACCGCAACAAGGGGAAACAGCCGACATACCTTACTCCAGCCAAGACGAACCATGCGAAGGCACGGCCTGACAAAAGACCATTGAGCCATTAGGCTCCTGTTTCCCAGCTCGACCAGGAATGTCCAGATGCTCCGCGCCATTCGCCTGCCCCTTGCGGCCCTTTGCCTCACCCTGCTGCCCGCCTCTCCTGCCGTGCTGGCGGAAGAGGGCTCCGCGGCAGCGCCCAAGGAACCTGCACCGGCAGTGGAACGGGCACCGCTGGGGGAACGTAGCCAAGAGGACTCCGTCAGCCTGGAGCGCCAGATTCCGAGTAGAGAACAGCAACAACTCAAGGCTGGCGAGGAGAGCTTTCTCGCACTGTGGCAGCCTGCCAATGTCAGCGACCCCAGTGGGCTGGTGATCCTTCTACCCGGCGACGGCGAGACGGCCAACTGGCCGGAAGCGATCGGCCCACTGCGGCGCAGCCTGCCGAACTCCGGCTGGAGCACCCTCGCCCTGACGCTGCCAGACCCCAGCGACGACCCGCTGCCACCGCGCCCGCTGAAGACCGAGGAAACGACGAAGGCGGAACCTGCTGTGAGCCCCGAGAAAGCCCAGGAAGAGGGCCCGGCCAATACCGAGCAGGCTGGAAGCGCTGAACCCAGCACGGACCCGGCGCCTCCGCCGCAATCCCGCGACGCTATCCAGAAGACCCAGACAGACCGGGTGTTCGCCCGAATCGAGGCAGCCCTAGCCTTCGCGCGCCAACAGAAACCCAAGGCGATTGTGTTGCTGGGACACGGCACCGGTGCCTATTGGGCGACGCAGTACCTTGCCGCCAATGAGCCGAAGGATGTGCGCAATCTCCTCTTGGTGGCAGCGGAGCTGCCCGCAGGCTATGAGCCGGCGTTGGAGGATTCACTACCCGATTTGAAACTGGCCACCGGCGACTTCTACTACAAAGACCAGCCGGCCGACCGTGACGCCGCGCTGCGCCGTAGCCACGCGAGCAAGCGGCAGAAGCACCCGGCCTATATCCAGATCGCCATGAAGGGCCTTCCGGGCGATCGCGCCACCGAGCAGGAACAGCTTATCCGCCGTATTCGTGGCTGGTTGACCCTGCATCTGGAAGCAGGCGCCGGAAAGGCCTTGACCGACGGTTGAAAGCTCAGCGGAAACCGTGGCGCTCGCGGATCAGGTTGTAGGCACTATGCAACTCGCGGGTGCGATCAGTCGCGGCACGTACTACGGCAGGGCTGGCGCCTGAACCGGCCAGCTTGTCCGGGTGGTTCTGACTGAGCAGGCGACGGTATGCACGCTTGATCACCGCGGGTTCACAGTCGGCAGTCACGCCAAGCAGGGACAGGGCGTCTCTGTAGCTATTGCCACGCTTGGGAGGCAGGCCCTGGGGGGTGTCATAGCCCGCGCCGAGCGCCTCCACCTGGTGAGCCGCGAGCCCGAGCCAGCTTCCCCATTGCAGAATGAGCGCGCGCTCCCGCTGGCCGATCCGGCCATCTGCCGCCGCCATCTGCCAGCAGCTACGTAGCAAGCGCTCCACCGTTACCCGCTCGCCCTTCAGCTTGTGCAACGCCGGGTGCAGGTTGTCGCCACCCGACTTGCCCCGGCTGAAGGCTGCGATGGCCCGGCGGGTACCCGCTTCATCCAGACCGATGCGCTTCATCTCTGATCGCGCTTGCTGAATGTGTGCCTCCTGTACCCGACCGTCGCTCTTGGCCAGGCGCCCCAACAGGATGAACAGCAGGTCCTGTTGGTCGATAGCAGGGTCGCCACGCATGCGGGCACGCAACGCACCCCAGGAGTCCAGGTGCAGGCGCCGGTCGAGCACATGCCCCAGCAAACCGCCGAGCATGGCTCCCGGGATGTTCGCCAGGGCGAATCCCGCAGCAGCGCCGATCAGGGTAGCTGGCCAGACCAACTCAAGCCTCCGTCATCAGCAGGCGTTCGACTTCCGCCAGGCGCTCGTGGGTGCCGACGTCGACCCAACGCCCGGAGAAACGCTCGCCAGTCACCTGTCCAGCGGACATTGCCTGACGCAGCAACGGCGCCAGCTTGAAGGCGCCCGGCTGACACCCTTCAAACAGGCGCGGATGAATTACCGCAATTCCGCTGTAAGTGAGGCTGGGCTCGCCCGATACCGCATCACGCACACGACCATTCTCCAGCAGGAAGTCGCCGTGGGGATGGTGCGCCGGGTTGTCCACCAGCACCAGATGCGCCAGGCCGTCCAGTGGTTGGTGCAGATGGCTGAAATCGAAATCGGTCCAGACATCGCCATTCACGATCAGAAAAGGCTCATCTCCCAACAGTGGTAAGGCGCGAAAAATACCGCCGCCGGTTTCCAGGGGTTCGCCTTCTGCCGAGTAACGAATGGACAAGCCGAAGCGTGCGCCATCGCCCAGATGATCCTCGATCTGCTGGCCAAGCCAGGCATGGTTGATCACCAATTCCTGAAAGCCGGCCCTCGCCAGGGCGTTGAGGTGAAACTCGATCAGCGGGGTCCCGGCGGCGCGAACCAGGGGCTTTGGGGTATGCAGGGTAAGGGGACGCATGCGCTCGCCCTTACCCGCCGCGAGGATCATCGCCTTCATGGCTGAACGGCCTCGTCTCGGGGCAGGCTTGCCAGCAAATCACCCAACTCGGCCAATTCGGGACGGCGTTCGATCACTTCCTTTATATAGGCAAAAAATCGCGGCACATCGCCCAGGTACTTGGGCTTGCCATCGCGATGGCAGATACGCGCGAAAATGCCGATGACCTTGAGGTGACGCTGCACCCCCATCAGGTCGCTGGCGCGGCGGAACTCGGCGAAATCGGACTGGACCGGGATTCCCGCATCGCGGGCGAGGTTCCAATATCGCTCCAGCCAGCCGGCGACTCGTTCTTCAGGCCAACTGAGGAAGGCATCCTTGAACAGGCAGGTCACGTCGTAGGTCACCGGACCGTACACGGCGTCCTGGAAATCCAGCACGCCTGGGTTGGGGGTGCTGAGCATCAGGTTGCGCGGCATGTAGTCCCGGTGCACCAGCACTTGCGGCTGAGCCAGGGCGCTGCCGATCAGCAGGTCGGAAATGCGCTGCCAGGCTGCCAGGCGTTCACCTGCCAACTCGATACCCAGGTGACGTTGCAGGTACCACTCGGGGAAAAGCTGCAGCTCGCGGCGCAGCAAGGCGTCGTCGTAACTGGGCATGGGCACATCGAGGCTGCGTTTCTGGAATGTCAGCAGAGCCTGCAGGGCATCTTCGAACAACTGGTCGGCGTTATCGGCATCGATGACCTCGAGGTACGTCTGGCGTCCGAGGTCGTCGAGGATCAGGAAGCCTTGCTCCACATCGGCGGCAAGGATGCGGGGCACATGCACGCCTGCCTCGGCGAGCATTCCAGCCACCTTGACGAAAGGGCGGCAGTCCTCGCGGGGCGGAGGGGCATCCATCAGGATCAGGGTGCGGCCTTCGGCTTGCCAGCGGAAGTAGCGGCGGAAGCTGGCATCACTGCTGGCCGGGACCAGCTCGGCAGCCGGCACGGGGCCCCAGCCTTCGGCAGCAAACAGGGTGGGCAACTGCTGATCAAGCCACTGGCTCAGCTGCTGAAGTCGCAGGTCTTCATGGTGCATCGGGTGGTCTCCGGCGGCGCTAGCCGTTGTGCGGGTCATGCTTTATTATCCAGCATCTTTTTCAGCCCATCGAGAGGCGTGCGGCCCTAGCGGGTCGAAGGCGCGCAGGAAGCCCGGACTAACAAGATGGCAGTAAGATCCCCCGCGTTTCGTAGAAAGTTCCCTCTGCTGGTGACCGGCAGCCTGCTGGCCCTCCAGCCAGTAGCCACCTCATTCGTCGTCGCCGCAGAGCAATTCGACTGCCAGGCTTCCGCAACTGGCGGGTGGGCATGCGCCCCCAAAGCCAGCACCGAGAGCCTGCCGCCACGCCCCGTGCATAGCGGCAGCGCCGTGAGCTCGACCATTGGTGCCGCTCCGCAGGCCACCCAGGAAGGTGAGGCCGAAGGCAGTAAAGCCACCCTGGTGACCGAGGCAGAAGGCAAAGGCCTGGCAACCCGCAGCGCTGACTACAGTCACCTCGACTGGGTACCGCGCGACAAGCTCACACCCGCACAACTGGCCGAAGCCGGCCCTTACTGCGCCGGTGCCTACATCGAGCCGCCGCGTCCAGGCATGGACGACCGCACGCCGATGGAAGACGCGCCGACCTATATCTCCGCCAAGGCCTCGCGCTACGAGCAGGAGAAACAGGTCGCCACCCTCGCCGGTGATGTGGTCCTGCGCCAGGGCAGCATGCAGGTGGAGGCCGACGAGGCCAACCTGCACCAGGCGGAAAACCGTGGCGAGCTGGTCGGCAACGTCAAGCTGCGCGACAAGGGCGCCCTGGTTGTCGGCGACCGCGCCGAACTGCAACTGGACAACGGCGAAGCCAAGGTCGACAACGCCGAGTACGTCCTGCACCAGTCGCACACCCGCGGCAGCGCGCTGTACGCCAAGCGCCAGGAAGACGCGATCATCCGCCTGAAGGACGGCACCTACACCCGTTGCGAACCGGGTGACAATGCCTGGCACCTGAAGGGCAACAACATCAAGCTGAACCCGGCCACCGGTTTCGGCACTGCGACCAACGTCACCCTGCGGGTCAAGGACATTCCGGTGTTCTATACCCCGTACATCTATTTCCCGATCGACGATCGTCGCCAGTCCGGCTTCCTGCCGCCGACCATCGGCAGCAGCAGCGACACCGGCTTCCTGCTGGTCACGCCGTACTACTTCAACTTGGCGCCGAACTACGACGCCACCCTGTATCCGCGCTACATGGCCAAGCGCGGCCTGATGATGGAAGGCGAGTTCCGCTACCTGACCCACAGCAGTGAAGGCCAACTGGGCGCTGCCTATCTCGATGACAAGGAAGACGAGCGCAAGCTCATGTCCGAGTACGAGAAGAAGCGCTGGCTGTACAACTGGAAGCACACCGGTGGCCTGGATTCCCGGCTGTTGGCCGAAGTCGACTACACCGACATCAGCGATCCCTACTACTTCGACGACCTGGATACCGACCTGGGTGTGGACACCCCCACCTACGTCAACCAGCGCGGCACCCTGACCTATCGCGGCGATAGCTACACCGCGCGGTTGAATGCCCACGCCTACGAACTGGCGACCATTTCGGACATCACGCCGTATGACCGCCTGCCGCAGATCACTCTGGACGGCGCCCTGCCCTTCCAGCCCGGCGGCCTGAACTTCGCCTACAGCACCGAGTTCGTGCGCTTCGACCGCGACCTGCGCGACGGCCTGTTCACCGACATCGACGGCAACACCTCGAACTGGAACGACAACAACCTCCAGGGGCTGGCCCGCGCCAACGGCGATCGTACCCACCTCGAGCCGGCCGTCAGCCTGCCGATGAACTGGACCTGGGGCTTCGTCAAGCCACAAGTCAAGTATGCCTATACCCAGTACGATCTGGACCTGGACCAGCGAGGCAAGAACACCCTGCTGGCCGAACAGACCTTCCACGGAAGCCAGGATCGCCAGGTACCGATCTACAGCCTCGACAGCGGCCTGTACTTCGACCGCAAGACCCAGTTCTTCGGCAAGAACTTCACCCAGACCCTGGAACCACGCCTGTTCTACCTCTACGTACCGGAAGAGGACCAGACCGACATTCCGCTGTTCGACACCGGCGAATCGACCTTCAGCTACTCGTCGCTGTGGCGTGACAACCGCTTCAGTGGCCGCGACCGCATCGGCGACGCCAACCAGATATCCCTGGGTGCGACCAACCGCTGGATCGAGTCCAATGGATTCGAACGTCAGCGTTTCAGCATTGGCCAGGCGTTCTACTTCGAAGACCGCAAGGTGCAGCTGCCGGGTATCGACTACCGCGATCGCGCCGACGCCCAGGCGTCGACCTCGCCGTACGCGCTGGAGTACATGTACCGCTTCAACCGCGACTGGCGCTTCAATTCGGACTTCAACTGGGACCCGGACTCCCACCGCACCCGCTCCGGCAGTGCGATGTTCCACTACCAGCCTGAAGACAATCCGAACAAGGTGGTCAACGCTGGCTATCGCTACCGCAATGACACCATCCGCTTCGACCAGTCCACCGGTACCTGGAACGTAGGCGGTGGCGACTTCGGTACTCCGGGCACCCCGGGCTTCATCGAGGACTACTACAAGATCAGCCAACATGACTTTTCCGTCATCTGGCCGGTGGTCCCACAGTGGAGCGCCATCGCTCGCTGGCAGTACGACTACAACCGCAACCGTACGCTGGAAGCCTTTGGCGGCTTCGAGTACGACAGTTGCTGCTGGAAGCTGCGCCTGATCAACCGCTACTGGGTCGACTACGACGAATTCGACCAGACACCGGACCCGACCAACGAAAGTGGCGACCGCGGGATCTTCCTGCAGATCGTCCTCAAAGGCCTCGGTGGCGTCGTGGGCAACCAGACCGAAGGCTTCCTGGAAAAAGGCATTCAAGGTTACCGTGAACGTGAAGACCAAGCTCTCTGATTGTCTGCGCCCGCTGCTATTGGGCGCCCTGATCCTCGGCGGCCTCGCGCACGCCGAGGTTCGCTCCATCGACCGAGTGGTCGCCATTGTCGATAACGATGTGATCATGCAGAGCCAGCTGGACCAGCGCCTGCGTGAAGTGCAGCAAACCATCGCCAAGCGCGGCGCCTCTCTGCCGCCTGAGCATGTGCTCAGCCAGCAGGTGCTGGAGCGCCTGATCATCGAGAACATCCAGCTGCAGATTGGCGATCGCTCCGGCATCCGTATCGCTGACGAAGAACTGAACCAGGCCATCGAAGCCATCGCCCAGCGCAATGGCATGACGGTCGAGCAGTTCCGCGGCGCGCTCGCTCGTGATGGCCTGTCCTATGACGATGCACGCGACCAGGTTCGTCGCGAAATGGTCATCAGTCGTGTACGCCAGCGCCGCGTGGCTGAACGTATCCAGGTCACCGATCAGGAAGTACAGAACTTCCTGACTTCCGATATGGGCAAGATCCAGCTGTCGGAAGAGTTTCGCCTGGCCAACATCCTGATCCCTGTACCGGAAGGCTCCTCGCCCGGCACCATCCAGGCTGCCGAGCGCCAGGCCCAGGAGCTTTACCAGCAGCTCCAGCAAGGCGCCGACTTCGCCCAGTTGGCCATTTCTCGCTCCGCCGGCGAAACCGCTCTGGAAGGCGGCGAAATTGGCTGGCGCAAGGCGGCCCAATTGCCCCCGCCCTTCGACGGCATGATCAGCGCCCTGCGGCCCGGCCAGGTTACCGAGCCCGTCCGCACTCCGGGCGGCTTCATTATCCTGAAGCTGCTGGATAAGCGCGGTGGCGACACCCTGGTTCGCGACGAAGTGCATGTTCGCCACATCCTGCTCAAGCCCAGTGAAATTCGCAGCGAAGCAGACACCAAGCGCCTTGCCGAGCGTCTTTACGAGCGCATCCAATCTGGCGAAGACTTCGGCGAACTGGCCAAGAGCTTCTCCGAAGACCCGGGGTCGGCCCTCAACGGCGGCGACCTGAATTGGATCGACCCCAATGCCCTGGTGCCGGAGTTCCGCGAAGTCATGGGCAAGACCCCAGCCGGCGAGCTCTCCAAGCCGTTCAAGAGCGCCTATGGCTGGCATGTACTGGAAGTGATGGGTCGCCGCGCTACCGACAGCAGCGAGAAGTTCCGCGAACAGCAGGCCATGAACATCCTGCGCAACCGCAAGTACGACGAAGAACTGCAGGCCTGGCTGCGCCAGATCCGCGACGAAGCCTACGTCGAAACCAAGCTGTAAATCCCAAGCGAGTCTCAGCCGTGCGCTGGCGGTACAATCCCCGCCAGCGTATCGGCCCCCTGCACAGGACTCGCCATGACTCCCCTTCGTTTCGCGCTCACCCCCGGTGAACCCGCCGGCATCGGTCCCGACCTCTGCCTGCTCCTCTCCCGCACTGCCCAACCTCATGCCCTGATTGCCGTCGCCAGCCGCGAACTGCTTGCACAGCGTGCTGCCGAATTGGGCCTGCCCACTCAGCTGATTGACGTCGATCCGGCCCGGCTACCAGAAACACCAGCCCCTGCTGGCAGCCTGTATGTGTGGGACACGCCTCTGCGCACCCCGGCCATTCCCGGCCAACTGTCGCCGTCCAATGCTGACTATGTGCTGGAAACCTTGACCCGCGCAGGTCAGGGCTGCCTCGACGGGCTGTTCGCCGGGATGATCACCGCGCCAGTGCACAAGGGCGTGATCAATGAAGCCGGCATTGCCTTCTCCGGGCATACCGAGTTCCTCGCCGACCTCACCGCGACCCGCCAGGTGGTGATGATGCTGGCAACTCGCGGCCTGCGCGTAGCCCTGGTGACCACTCACCTGCCCCTCAAGGACGTCGCCGCGGCAATTACCCCGGAGCGACTGCAACGCGTCAGCCGCATCCTGCATGCCGACCTGGTGAACAAGTTCGGCATCACCCAGCCACGCATTCTGGTCTGCGGCCTGAACCCGCACGCGGGTGAAGGCGGCCACCTCGGCCGGGAAGAGCTGGAGGTCATCGAGCCAACCCTGGAAGGCCTGCGCGCCGAAGGACTGAACCTGATCGGCCCGCTACCGGCCGACACATTGTTCACGCCGAAGCACCTCGAACATTGCGACGCAGTGCTCGCCATGTACCACGACCAAGGCCTGCCGGTGCTGAAGTACAAGGGCTTCGGCGCAGCGGTGAACGTTACCCTGGGTCTGCCGATCATTCGTACCTCGGTGGACCATGGCACCGCGCTGGACTTGGCCGGCACTGGCCGCATCGATTGCGGCAGCCTGGAAGTCGCCCTGGAGACGGCCTACCAGATGGCGGCCGCACAGCAACGCAGTCATTGATCCAGCCTCCCGCGCCGCTTTAACGTCCTGTCTTAGGCGGCGCGGGCTGGGGCCTGATAAACTGCGCGATTGAGTTTCCACGCCAGGCCCTTCGGCCTGGCCTCAAGGCCCGGAGCCTTCGATGTCCGAACACTACCAACACCGCGCGCGCAAGCGCTTCGGCCAGAACTTCCTGCACGACGCTGGCGTCATCTATCGCATCCTGCGCAGCATCCACGCCCGCGAAGGCGAGCGCCTGCTGGAAATCGGCCCAGGCCAGGGCGCGCTCACCGAAGGTTTGCTTGGCAGTGGTGCCCAGCTCGATGTGATCGAACTGGACCTCGACCTGATCCCCATCCTGCAGCACAAGTTCGGTCAGCTGCCCAACTTCCGCCTCAATCAGGGCGATGCACTGAAGTTCGACTTCCGCCGGCTCGACGCCGAACCACACAGCCTGCGGGTAGTGGGCAACCTTCCGTACAACATTTCCACGCCGCTGATCTTCCACCTGCTGGACCACGCAGACCTCATCCGCGACATGCACTTCATGCTGCAAAAGGAAGTGGTGGAGCGCCTGGCTGCCGAGCCGGGCGGCGGCGACTGGGGCCGGCTTTCGATCATGGTCCAGTACCACTGCCGCGTGGAGCACCTGTTCAATGTCGGCCCAGGCGCGTTCAATCCGCCGCCCAAGGTGGATTCAGCCATCGTGAGGCTGGTTCCGCACGAGGTCCTGCCGCATCCGGCCAAGGACGTCGCCCTGCTTGAGCGCGTGGTGCGTGAAGCCTTCAACCAACGCCGCAAGACCTTGCGCAATACGCTCAAAGGCCTTCTGGACGCCGCCGCAATCGAAGCGGCTGGTGTCGACGGCGGTCTGCGTCCGGAACAATTGGACCTCGCTGCCTTTGTCCGCCTGGCTGATCAACTGGCTGCAGCAGACCCCAAACCCTAGACTCATATCCAGCTACTCGAGAGCCTTCGCGTGTCCGATCCCCGATACAAGGTCGACGTCAGCGTCGTCACCCGCTTCCTCCCGGAACAATCGCAGCCGGACGAGAATCGCTTTGCCTTCGCGTACACCGTGACCATCCACAACAACGGCGAGCTGCCCGCCAAGCTGCTTACCCGTCACTGGGTGATCACCGACGGCGACGGCCATGTGCAGGAAGTCCGAGGTGCCGGCGTAGTCGGCCAGCAGCCCCTGATCGACCCGGGCGCCAGCCATACCTACACCAGCGGTACCGTCATGGCCACACGAGTCGGCAGCATGCAGGGCAGCTACCAGATGGTCGCCGACGACGGCAAACGCTTCGATGCCATCATCGCGCCCTTCCGCCTCGCCGTTCCCGGCTCGCTGCACTGAGAGAACCGGCATGACGACCTATGCAGTTGGCGATCTCCAGGGTTGCCTGGATCAGCTGAAGTGCCTGCTGGAGCGGGTGCGATTCGACCCGGCGAAGGACGAACTCTGGCTAGTGGGCGATCTGGTCAATCGCGGCCCGAAGTCGCTGGAAACCCTGCGCTTCCTATATTCGATCCGCGACTCCGTGGTCTGTGTGCTGGGCAACCATGACCTGCACCTTCTGGCCGTGGCCAACAACATAGAGCGACTGCGCAAGGCCGATACCTTGCGCGAGATCCTCGAAGCACCGGACTGCGCCGAACTGCTGGACTGGCTACGCCAGCAGAAACTGCTGCACTACGACGAGCAACGGGATATCGCCCTCGTTCACGCCGGCATCCCACCCCAGTGGTCGCTCAAGAAGGCGCTGAAACGTGCCGCCGAAGTAGAGGAGGCGCTGCGGGACGATGCCCGCCTGCCCCTCTTTCTCGACGGCATGTATGGCAACGAGCCAGCCAAGTGGGACAGCGACCTCCACGGCGTCACGCGCCTGCGGGTCATTACCAACTACTTCACGCGCATGCGCTTCTGCCGTGCCGATGGCACCCTGGACCTCAAATCCAAGGAAGGCCTGGACACGGCGCCTCCGGGATTTGCCCCCTGGTTCAGCTTCCCCGAGCGCAAGACCCGTGGGCAGAAGATCATCTTCGGCCACTGGGCAGCCCTGGAAGGCAAATGCAATGAACCCGGCCTGTACGCTCTCGATACTGGTTGCGTCTGGGGCGGCAGCATGACTCTTTTGAATATCGACAGTGGCGAGCAAATCAGCTGCAGCTGCGAGGAGAACCGCCATGAGTGAATTCAAACGCATCCTGCCTGAACAGGCGCAGACCCTGCGCGAACAAGGCGCCGTGGTCGTGGATATCCGCGACCCGCAGAGCTTCGCCCTGGGTCACATCAGCGGCTCGCACCACCTGGACAATTACTCCCTGCCTGACTTCATCGCCCAGGCCGACTTCGAAAAGCCGCTGATCGTTACCTGCTATCACGGCAACTCCAGCCAAGGCGCGGCCGCCTATCTTGCCCATCAGGGCTTCTCCGAGGTCTACAGCCTCGATGGCGGCTTCGAACTGTGGCGCAGCGTCTATCCCGGGGAAGTCGCCCAGGGCAGCGTCGAATAAAATTTTTTCGGTGAGGCGCAACCCCGCGCCATCACTGGCTTGGCGTCACTTCTCCGACGGACGGTAATCCCCTGTTATCGTCCCGTAACGCTTGACCTTGCCGATAACGAACTACTCTTAGCTCAGGCCATCCAAAAAAGGGGAGAGCCGGTACACCGGTTCCGGGCCATCGGCAGCGACCATTCAGGTGTTCTGGGGGATTTCAATCGGCCGACCTTCTTCGGCTGACTGCCCGCACCCGCATAACCGACCCCGCGCCGGCTTCCTGATTCCAGCGAGGTGACGTCATGAGCATTTTCAGCCACTTCCAACAACGCTTCGAAGCGACTCGCCAGGAGGAATATTCCCTTCAGGAATACCTCGACCTGTGCAAGCAGGACCGCAGCGCCTACGCCACCGCCGCCGAACGTATGCTCATGGCCATCGGTGACCCGGAACTGCTCGACACCTCGCTCGATCCGAGGTTGTCACGGATCTTCTCCAACAAGGTGATCCGTCGCTACCCGGCCTTTGCCGACTTCCATGGCATGGAAGAGTGCATCGACCAGATCGTTTCCTACTTCCGCCACGCTGCCCAAGGCCTGGAAGAGAAGAAGCAAATTCTCTATCTACTTGGCCCAGTGGGTGGTGGTAAGTCGTCCCTGGCGGAAAAGCTCAAGCAGCTCATGGAGCGCGTTCCCTTCTACGCCATCAAGGGCTCGCCGGTGTTCGAATCGCCTCTCGGACTGTTCAACGCGGATGAGGACGGTGCCATCCTCGAAGAGGAATACGGCATCCCACGTCGCTACCTGCGTTCAGTGATCTCGCCCTGGGCGACCAAGCGCCTGAATGAGTATGGCGGCGATATCAGCAAGTTCCGCGTGGTCAAACTCTATCCATCGATCCTCAACCAGATCGCCATCGCCAAGACCGAGCCCGGTGACGAGAACAACCAGGACATTTCTGCCCTGGTGGGTAAGGTGGATATCCGCAAGCTCGAGGAATTCCCACAGAACGACGCCGACGCCTACAGCTTTTCGGGCGCGCTGTGCCGGGCCAACCAGGGCCTGATGGAATTCGTCGAGATGTTCAAGGCGCCGATCAAGGTGCTGCACCCGTTGCTGACCGCTACCCAGGAAGGCAATTACAACAGCACCGAGGGCCTGGGCGGCTTGCCCTTCAGCGGCATCATCCTGGCCCACTCCAACGAATCGGAATGGCACAGCTTCCGCAATAACAAGAACAACGAAGCCTTCATCGACCGGATCTACATCGTCAAGGTGCCCTACTGCCTGCGGGTTGCCGACGAGATCAAGATCTACGACAAACTGCTCGTCGGCAGCTCCCTGGCCCATGCCCACTGCGCGCCGGACACCCTGCGCATGCTTGCACAGTTCTCGGTGCTGTCACGCCTGAAGGAACCGGAGAACTCCAACATCTATTCGAAGATGCGTGTCTACGACGGTGAGAACCTTAAAGACACCGACCCGAAGGCCAAGTCGATCCAGGAGTATCGCGATACCGCAGGCGTAGACGAAGGCATGAACGGACTCTCGACCCGTTTCGCCTTCAAGATCCTCTCCAAGGTATTCAACTTCGACCCGCACGAAGTGGCAGCCAACCCGGTGCACCTGCTCTATGTGCTGGAGCAACAGATCGAGCAGGAACAGTTCCCGGCAGAGATGCGTGAGCGCTACCTGCGCTACATCAAGGAATACCTGGCCCCGCGCTACATCGAGTTCATCGGCAAGGAAATCCAGACGGCCTATCTCGAGTCCTACAGCGAGTACGGCCAGAACATCTTCGACCGCTATGTGCTGTATGCGGACTTCTGGATCCAGGATCAGGAATACCGCGATCCGGAAACTGGCGAGATCCTCAATCGCGTAGCCCTGAACGAGGAGCTGGAGAAGATCGAGAAGCCGGCCGGCATCAGCAACCCGAAGGACTTCCGCAACGAGATCGTCAATTTCGTGCTGCGCGCCCGGGCCAACAACAACGGCAAGAACCCCAGCTGGCTGAGCTACGAGAAGCTGCGCGTGGTCATCGAGAAGAAAATGTTCTCCAACACCGAGGATCTCCTGCCGGTCATCAGCTTCAATGCCAAGGGGAGCAAGGAGGAGCAGCAGAAACACAACGACTTCGTCAAACGCATGGTCGAGCGCGGCTATACGGAGAAACAGGTACGCCTGCTGTCCGAATGGTACCTGCGGGTACGCAAGTCGCAGTAAAACAGTCTCAAGCTGCAAGCCAGGAACACGCCAGCCGGAGGCGCCGTCTCGTACGGCGTCCTCCGCGCTTTGCAGCCTGAAGCTCCCCGGAGGGGTCTATGAGTTACGTCATCGACAGGCGATTGAACGGGAAGAACAAGAGCACCGTGAACCGGCAGCGGTTCCTGCGGCGCTACCGCGAGCACATCAAGAAGGCCGTGGAGGAGGCCGTCAGCCGCCGTTCCATCACCGATATGGAGCATGGCGAACAGATCAGCATCCCCGGTCGTGACATCGACGAGCCCGTCCTGCATCACGGTCGCGGTGGTCGCCAGACCATCGTCCACCCTGGCAACAAGGAGTTCACCAGCGGTGACCGCATCCCTCGCCCTCAGGGTGGCGGAGGTGGGCGTGGTGGCGGCAAGGCAAGCAACCAGGGCGAGGGGATGGACGATTTCGTCTTCCAGATCACTCAGGAGGAGTTCCTCGACTTCATGTTCGAGGACCTTGAGCTACCCAACCTGGTAAAGCGCCACCTCACCGGCTCCGACACATTCAAGACTGTCCGCGCCGGGATCAGCAATGAGGGCAATCCATCGCGGATCAACATCGTCCGCACCCTTCGCTCGGCCCACGCCCGTCGCATCGCACTTTCCGGCAGTAGCCGCGGCAAGCTGAAAGAGGCGAAAGCGGAGCTGGAGCGCCTGAAGCGCGAGGAACCGGACAACTTCGGCGATATCCAGGAGCTTGAGGCGGAAATCGCCAGGCTTCGCGCCAGAATCGAGCGAGTCCCCTTCCTCGACACCTTCGACCTCAAGTACAACCTGCTGGTCAAGCAGCCCAATCCCTCGTCCAAGGCGGTGATGTTCTGCCTGATGGACGTGTCCGGCTCCATGACCCAAGCCACCAAGGACATCGCCAAGCGCTTCTTCATCCTCCTGTACCTCTTCCTCAAGCGGAACTACGACAAGATCGAGGTCGTGTTCATCCGCCATCACACCAGCGCCCGCGAGGTGGACGAGGAGGAATTCTTCTATTCCCGGGAAACCGGCGGCACCATAGTCTCCAGCGCACTCAAGCTGATGCAGGAGATCATGGCAGAGCGCTACCCCATCAACGAATGGAACATTTACGCCGCCCAGGCTTCGGACGGCGACAACTGGAACGACGATTCACCCATCTGCCGGGATATCCTGATCAAGCAGATCATGCCGTTCGTGCAGTACTACACCTACGTCGAGATCACACCGCGCGAGCACCAGGCGCTGTGGTACGAGTACGAACAGGTCTGCGAAGCGTTCGGCGATACCTTCGCCCAGCAACAGATCGTCTCGGCGGCGGATATCTACCCGGTGTTCCGCGAGCTGTTCCATCGCAGGCTCGTGACCTGAGGGGAGGCGTGAAATGACTGCCAGCAAGAAGGAACGAAAGCCCATCTCCACAGGGTCGGAATGGACCTTCGACCTGATCCGCACCTATGACCGCGAGATCAGCAGGATCGCCGAGCGCTACGCGCTGGACACTTACCCAAACCAGATCGAAGTGATAAGCGCCGAGCAGATGATGGATGCCTATGCTTCAGTCGGCATGCCTATCGGCTATAACCACTGGTCCTACGGCAAGCATTTCCTTGCAACCGAGAAAGGTTACTCGCGCGGCCAGATGGGTCTGGCATACGAGATCGTGATCAACTCCGACCCCTGCATCGCCTATCTGATGGAAGAGAACACCATCACCATGCAGGCCCTGGTCATCGCCCATGCCTGCTACGGCCACAACAGCTTCTTCAAGGGCAACTACCTGTTCCGCACCTGGACCGATGCCAGTTCGATCATCGACTACCTGGTGTTCGCCAAGCAGTACATCAACCAGTGCGAAGAGCGCCACGGCATCGACGCGGTGGAAGACCTGCTCGATTCCTGCCACGCCCTGATGAACTACGGCGTGGACCGCTACAAGCGCCCCTACCCCATTTCAGCCGAAGAGGAACGGCGTCGGCAGAAGGACCGAGAAGAACACCTGCAGAAGCAGATCAACGATCTCTGGCGCACCATTCCCAAGGGTGCCGGCAAGGGCGGCGAGCGGGACAACCAGCGCTTCCCCGCGGAGCCGCAGGAAAACATCCTCTACTTCATCGAGAAGCACGCCCCGCTACTGGAACCCTGGCAGCGGGAAGTCGTGCGTATCGTGCGCAAGGTCGCCCAGTATTTCTATCCACAGCGCCAAACCCAGGTGATGAACGAAGGCTGGGCCACCTTCTGGCACTACACCCTCCTCAATGACCTGTACGACGAAGGCCTGGTGACCGACGGTTTCATGATGGAATTCCTGCAATCCCATACCAGCGTGGTCTATCAGCCGCCCTTCGACAGCCCCTACTACAGCGGCATCAACCCCTACGCCCTGGGCTTCGCGATGTACCGCGACATCCGCCGCATCTGCGAGGAACCCACGGAGGAAGACCGCCACTGGTTCCCGGACATCGCCGGCAGTGACTGGCTGTCGACGCTCAAGTTCGCCATGAACAGTTTCAAGGACGAAAGCTTCATCCTGCAGTTCCTCTCACCCAAGGTGATCCGCGACTTCAAGCTGTTCAGCATTCTTGACGACGACCAGAAGGATGAGCTGTACGTACCTGCCATTCACGACGAACAGGGTTACAAGCTGATCCGCGAAACCCTGGCTGCCCAGTACAACCTCGGGAACCGCGAACCCAACGTGCAGATCTGGAGCGTCGACCGCCGTGGTGATCGCTCGCTGACGCTGCGCCACCAGCAGCACGACCGCAAACCCCTGGGCGAGTCCACCGAGGAGGTACTCAAGCACCTGCACCGTCTTTGGGGCTTCGATATCCACCTGGAAACGCGCCACGGTGAACAGATCACAGGGAGTCATCACGTCCCCCCAAAGGGGGAGCGCACTGAGGACGGGGAATACCCACGCCTGGACCTGATCATTCCACCCATTTGATCGGTTGACCGCGTGCCCGGCACACGCCGAGCATGCGGTTCACCCATATGGGAGCCGTCCTCAGATGCGCCTGTACTTCGTCCTGCTGCTGTGTCTGGCCCTGGCCACCTGCACCACCTCCATCCCGCAGATTCGCATCCTGCAACCGGCCAGTACCGAACTGGCCGGACGCAGCAGCTTTGCGCTGATTCCGCCGGAGCAGGCGGTGAACGGCGAGTTGCCCTATCCAGAGCGCTATACCCAGCTCACCCCTCTGATCCGTCAGGAACTGGAGGCCCGCGGTTATCGCGCCGACAGCGATGCCCAGCTGCGGGTGTACTACTGGCTGGCGGTGAACAACCAACCGCTGGAATTCAAGGTCAATCAGGCACCACCCAGCCCCCTTGGCCCCTACCAGGCCATCCACCGACTACGTGATGAGGCCGGCACATTGCGCCTGCGCTTGACCGACCCTGCCGGCAACGTACTTTGGGAAGGCTTGGCCAGCACCGGCCTCAGCCCTTCCCGGGACAGCGCCGAACTGCTGGAAAACGCCGCAAGGGCCCTGGTCGGGCAGATTCCTGCAGCCCGCTAGGCTGCTATCCTCCGCAGCCACGGAGGCAATACATGCAGATATACAAAGTCGGTGGCGCGGTTCGCGACCGCCTGTTGAACCGTCCGGTCACCGAGAATGACTGGGTCGTGGTGGGCGCAACCGCCGAAGAGATGCTGGAAAAGGGTTACCGTCCGGTGGGTGCGGACTTTCCGGTGTTCCTGCATCCACAGACGGGCGACGAATATGCGCTGGCGCGCACCGAGCGCAAGAGTGGCCGCGGCTATGGTGGTTTCACCTTCCATGCCAGCCCGGACGTGACCCTGGAACAGGACCTGATCCGCCGCGACCTCACGGTCAACGCGATGGCGGAAGATGACCACGGCAACGTAATCGACCCGTATGGCGGCCAGAAAGACCTCGAATCCCGCGTCTTGCGCCATGTCTCCCCTGCCTTCGCCGAGGACCCCCTGCGGGTCCTGCGTGTTGCGCGCTTCGCCGCGCGCTATGCGCCCCTCGGCTTCACCGTCGCAAATGAGACCCTGGAGTTGATGCGGCAGATCGCCGAATCGGGCGAGCTGAACGCCCTCACACCGGAGCGCAGCTGGAAGGAAATATCTCGCGCCCTGTTGGAGTCACGCCCGGACGTATTCATCCAGGTGCTGCATGACTGCGGCGCCCTGGCAGCCTGGCTGCCAGAGGTGGACAGCCTGTTTGGCGTGCCGCAGCCGGCGAAACATCATCCCGAAGTGGACACCGGCGTACACGTGCTAAACGTCCTGCGCCAGTGCGCCGAGCACGACCAGCCGCTGACCGTGCGCTGGGCCTGCCTGCTGCATGATCTGGGCAAGGGCCTGACACCAGCGGAAGAATGGCCCCAGCACATCGCCCACGAGAAACGCGGGCTGAAACTGATCCAGGCTATCAACGAGCGTTGCAAGGCACCCCGCGACTGCCAGGAACTGGCGTTGCTGGTGGGCGAGTATCACACTCACGCCCATCGCGCCCTGGAACTGCGTGCATCCACCTTGCTGGAGCTCCTGCAAAGCTTCGACGTCTACCGCCGGCCGCAGCGCTTCGAAGAGTTCGTCGCGGCCAGCGAGATGGACGCCCGCGGTCGCACCGGTCTGGAGCAGCGAGACTATCCACAAGCGGCCTACCTGCTCGGTGCAGCGCAGGCCGCACGGAAAGTTGCCGTACAACCCCTTCTTGATAAGGGACTTAAAGGAGCCGAATTGGGCGAAGCGCTCAAGGGCGAGCGCCTCAAGACCCTCAAGGCCTACAAGGAAGGCTGCGGGAAGGCTTGAATCAGCCCAGGCGGCGTCAGTTCGACGCCGCGCCAGGAGAAGGACGCAGGCCAGAGTGCCTGCTCGATGGCGGCGTTTTCCCAGAGTTCAGCGAAGCGGCGATGTTCACCGGGGTGCTTCAGCTCAGGCGCCAGCAGCGCCAGAGGCCAGAGAACGAAGGCGTTCTTCAGCACTTCCGGGCGCGGCAGGACAAGTCCGTCGAAATTCCCCACACGGTCGCCATACAGCAACACGTCGATATCCAGCGGCAGGCCTTTGCGACCTGGCGCATAGCGACCGTTGTCAGCCTCGATCTCCTTCAGACGGCGATCCAGCTCATGCAGGGACAGGTCGGTAAGGGCGGTCACCACGAAATTGAAGAAATTCCCGCTCTTGATGCCCACAGGGAAGCTCTCGAACACCGGGGAACAGCGAATGTCCTGGAGGAATCCGTCCAGCGCTTCAAGCCCTGCGGTCAGGTTCCTCTCGCGCTCGATATTGCTGCCGAGACCGAGGTAGATAGGCGTCAGCGGCATCCGCGCTCGATCTCCACACCAACACTGCTGGCCGCCGGTACGGCACCAGGCTTGTGCAGCTTCAGACGAACCCAGGGGATGTTGAACTCCGCCATCAGCACCGCCACCAGGCGCTCGGCGAAGGTCTCCACCAGAAGGTACTGCGCCTCGGCGGCGAAGGCCTGGATGCGCTGGGAAACGGCGGCGTAGTCGAGTGCTTTCTCGAGGTCATCGCCAGCGGCGGCTGGTCGGTTGTCCCAGGCCAGCTGCAGGTCCAGCCGCAGGCACTGACGGATACTGCGTTCCCAGTCATAGGCACCGATTACGGTGTCCACTTCCAGACCCTCGATGAAAACCGTGTCCACGTCAGTGCTGCCCCGCTAGAATCGGGACTTCCTCGCCCCGGAATGGATACCATGTTTTGGCTGCTGGCGACTCTCGCCTACCTGCTCGGATCGTTGTCCTTCGCCATTCTGCTCAGCCGACTATTCGGCACGGGCGACCCACGTGCCCAGGGTTCCGGCAACCCTGGCGCCACCAACATGCTGCGGGTGGCGGGAAAGAAACTTGCGATCCTGACCCTGCTTGGCGACCTGCTCAAAGGCTTGTTGCCGGTACTGGTCGCCCAACTCTGTGGCTTCGACATCCAGCAGCAAGCCTGGGTCGGCCTCGCAGCAGTGGTCGGGCACCTCTATCCCCTGTACTTCCGCTTTCGCGGCGGCAAGGGCGTGGCCACCGCCGCCGGCATGCTGCTCGGCCTTTATCCTCCGGCGGCACTTCTAGCCATCTGCGCCTGGTTGTTGACGTTCTACCTGACCCGCACCAGTTCGCTGGCGGCTCTTATCGCCACGCCGCTAACCCTGCCTTTGCTGGCCTGGCAGCAACCTGGCGCGCTACTGCCAATGACAGTGCTGACCGGACTCATCGTCTGGCGCCATCGAGGAAATCTACGCGACCTTTTCGCCGGACGCGAACGGCATTTCTGAATGACCGAGTGAAATCGGCTCACCCGTCGTCAGACGGGTGGCAACTGCTCCATCGACCAACGCGCCTGCACACCTATCGCCGGACCATCCTGTTGGCCCGCCAGCAAACGCTGGCAGCCGGCGTAAGCGATCATCGCGCCGTTGTCAGTGCAGAAACGCGGCCGGGCATAAAACACATCACCCTTCAGTTCGCCGAGCATCTTGCCCAGCGACTGGCGCAACGACTGGTTGGCGCTGACACCGCCCGCGATCACCAGACGCTTGAGACCGGTCTGCTTTAGCGCCCGACGGCATTTGATGGTGAGAGTCTCCACCACCGCCTGTTCGAAGGCCAGAGCGATGTCGCAACGGGTTTGTTCGCCGTCGTCCCCAGCATCGCGGCAACGCTGCCAGGTATTGAGGGCAAAGGTCTTGAGGCCGCTGAATGAGAAGTCCAGGCCGGGACGATCGGTCATCGGTCGCGGGAACACGAAGCGGCCAGGCGTGCCGCTCTGGGCCAGTCGCGCGATTTCCGGGCCACCCGGATAGCCGAGGCCGATCAGCTTGGCCGTCTTGTCGAAGGCCTCGCCCGCGGCATCGTCCACCGACTCGCCGAGCAACTGGTAACGGCCAATACCATCCACCCGTACCAGTTGGGTGTGACCGCCCGAAACCAGCAAGGCGACGAACGGGAACTCCGGTGGCGTTTCTTCCAGCATGGGCGCCAGCAGATGGCCTTCCATATGGTGCACACCGAGCGCCGGCAAGCCCCAGGCGAATGCCAGCGCCTGGGCGCAGGAGGCCCCCACCAGCAGCGCACCAACCAGGCCGGGACCCGCTGTGTAGGCGATACCGTCGATATCCTCGGGCTTGCGACCGGCCTCTTCCAGCACTTCGCGCAGCAGCGGCAGCAGGCGCTTCACGTGGTCGCGGGAAGCCAGTTCGGGCACGACCCCGCCGTAGACCCGATGCAGGTCGATCTGACTGAACAGCGCGTCAGCCAGAAGGCCGCGTTCGCTGTCGTAAAGTGCGACGCCGGTTTCGTCGCAAGAGGTTTCCAACCCCAGCACTAGCATGGGTACGAGCCTTTCTGGCCTGGTAAAAGAAGAAGGCGCGAATCATAATCGCCACCCCCAGCGCCGACCAGCGGTTTTCGACTGAAGGCTTTGCATTCCGTGCCCTGAGGCGTTAATATCCGCAGCCCTTGAAATCCGACGCGCCACCGAGCCAGCTTTTGCCGGAATGCGTCGACCATTCGGTAATTGATGAAGGTACGACCTGGATGCCAGCCGTCAAAGTTAAAGAGAACGAACCCTTCGACGTAGCTCTGCGTCGTTTCAAGCGCTCCTGCGAGAAAGCCGGCGTACTGGCCGAAGTTCGCAGCCGTGAGTTCTACGAGAAGCCCACTGCAGAGCGCAAGCGCAAAGCCGCCGCCGCGGTCAAGCGTCACGCCAAGAAAGTGCAGCGCGAGCAGCGTCGCCGCGAGCGCCTGTACTGAGTTAGCAGGCTACGCCGCACGCTCACGCATCGCCCGGCTCCGGCCGGGCGAGTGCATGCTGGGCACACAGGAAACTCCGCTTCGCTCCGGCGAATCGCGGAGTTTTTTGCTTTTCAGCCTTAACCTCGCTTCTGTCGCCTCCGACCGGCCGCGAGTATGCTTTGAACCTTCCTGCGCCCCGAGCACCCTATGACCGGCCTGATCCCCCAAGGCTTCATCGACGACCTGCTGAACCGCACCGACATAGTCGAAGTGGTCGGCGCGCGCGTGCAACTGAAAAAGGCCGGCAAGAACTACACTGCTCGCTGCCCATTCCATAACGAAAAGACACCATCCTTCAGCGTCAGCCCGGACAAGCAGTTCTACTACTGCTTCGGCTGCGGCGCCGGCGGCAATGCCCTCGGCTTCGTCATGGATCACGATCACCTGGAATTCCCCCAGGCGGTCGAGGAACTGGCCAAGCGCGCAGGCCTGGAAGTCCCAAGAGAAGAAGGCAGCCGTAGCAGTGGGCCGCGCCAGCCCAGCGATTCACCGCTCTACGCCCTGCTCACCGCCGCATCCGATTACTACCGCCACGCACTGAAACAGCATCCGACTCGCAAGGCCGCCGTCGAGTACCTGAAAGGGCGCGGCTTGACCGGCGAAATAGCCCGCGACTTTGCCCTCGGCTTCGCTCCGCCCGGTTGGGACAACCTGCTCAAGCACATGGGCGGCGACAGCCTGCAGCAGAAGCACATGATCGATGCCGGCCTACTGATCGAGAACGCCGACTCGGGCAAGCGCTACGACCGCTTCCGCGACCGCGTGATGTTTCCGATCCGCGACAGCCGTGGACGCATCATCGCCTTCGGGGGGCGCGTGCTTGGCGACGACAAGCCCAAATACCTGAACTCGCCGGAAACCCCTGTTTTCCATAAGGGCCAGGAGCTCTACGGGCTGTTCGAAGCACGCAAGCACAATCGCAACCTCGACGAAATCATGGTCGTCGAGGGTTATATGGATGTCATCGCCCTGGCCCAGCAGGGCCTGCGTAATGCCGTTGCAACACTGGGCACAGCCACCAGCGAAGAACATATCCGCCGCCTGTTCCGACTGGTGCCGAACATTCTCTTCTGCTTCGACGGCGACCAAGCCGGGCGCAAGGCTGCCTGGCGCGCCCTGGAAGCAGCCCTGTCCGGCCTTGAGGATGGACGCCGTGCGCGCTTCCTGTTCCTGCCCGAGGGCGAAGACCCGGATAGCCTGGTCCGCAAGGAAGGCACCGATGCCTTCAGGGCGCGAATCAACCAGCACGCGCAACCGCTCGCGGACTATTTCTTCCAGCAACTGACCCAGGAAGCCGACCCCACTTCCCTGGAAGGCAAGGCCCACCTGGCTACGTTGGCCGCCCCACTGATCGAGAGGATTCCAGGCGCCAACCTCAAGGCCCTGATGCGCCAGCGGCTGGCCGAGATCACCGGGCTCAACGGCGAGGCACTCGGCCAGTTCGCCCGCAGTGCGCCAGTCAGCAGCGAGAGTCTCAGCCATCCAGACGACGCGTACTACGCATCCTTCGCGGGCTACGACGACCAGCAACACGAGCCGGACCATTCGCACTACTTCGAGCAGCCAGCCGCACAACCAGGAAATTGGCAGAAGGACGAACGGCGCAAGGAAGGCTGGAAAAAGGACGATTGGAAAAAAGACGGCAAGAAGTGGAGCAAGCAGGGACGCGATGATTTCAAGCGGCCGCCGCGCACAGAGGTGAAAGTGGAATCCCCTACCCTCACGGCATTGCGCACCTTGCTGCACCATCCGTCATTGGCGCAGAAGGTCGAGGATGCCAGCCACTTCGCAGCCGAAGACGACACGTACGCCCAACTCATGGTGTCGCTCGTTGAAGCCGTTCAGAAAAATCCGAAACTTCGTTCGCTGCAGCTGATAGCGCGCTGGCACGGTACCGATCAGGGCCGTCTGTTACGGGCTCTGGCGGAAAAGGAATGGCTGATTTCCGAAGACAACCTTGAACAACAGTTTTTCGACACTATAACTAGGTTGTCGGCTCGCCAGCGGGAACGCCGCCTGGAAAATCTGCTGCGGAAAGCGCGGCAAAGCGAACTCAGCGCAGAGGAAAAAGATCAGCTGCGCGATCTTCTCAACCGCAACACTTCTCCCCTGACTCCGACCTCAACTGGCGCGTAAGGCCCCGGATCAGGTATAATCCTCGGCTTGTTTTCAGCCCGCCAAGACCTTAAGTGGATAGGGTGCTATGTCCGGAAAAGCGCAACAGCAGTCTCGCCTCAAAGAGTTGATCGCCCGTGGCCGTGAGCAGGGATACCTGACTTACGCGGAGGTCAACGACCACCTGCCGGAGGATATTTCCGATCCGGAACAGGTGGAAGACATCATCCGCATGATCAACGACATGGGGATCAACGTATTCGAGAGTGCTCCGGATGCGGATGCCCTGTTGCTGGCCGAAGCCGACACCGACGAAGCCGCAGCCGAAGAAGCCGCAGCCGCACTCGCTGCGGTGGAAACCGACATCGGCCGCACTACCGACCCTGTGCGCATGTACATGCGTGAAATGGGTACCGTGGAACTGCTGACCCGCGAAGGCGAGATCGAAATCGCTAAACGCATCGAGGAAGGCATCCGCGAAGTCATGAGCGCGATCGCCCACTTCCCTGGCGCTGTCGACGGCATTCTCGCCGACTACCAGCGCATCACCAGTGAAGGTGGTCGCCTGTCCGACGTTCTCAGCGGCTATATCGACCCGGACGACGGCACCCTGCCAGCCGAAGAGGTCGAGCCTGTCGAGCTGAAGGACGATTCCTCCAAGGCCAAGGAAAAGGACGACGAGGAAGACGAAGAAGGCGACGGCGACGACGCAGAGGAAGAAGGCGACGGCGGTCCTGACCCGGAAGAAGCCCTGCGCCGCTTCACCGCAGTTTCCGACCAGCTCGAAAAGGCCAAGAAGGCCCTGAAGAAGCACGGTCGCAACAGCAAGCAGGCCACCGAGGAGCTGCTGGCCCTGGCCGAGCTCTTCATGCCGATCAAGCTGGTGCCGAAGCAGTTCGACGCCCTTGTGGAAAAAGTCCGCAGCGCCCTGGATCGCGTCCGCGGCCAGGAACGCGCCATCATGCAGCTCTGCGTGCGTGATGCCCGTATGCCGCGTGCCGACTTCCTGCGCCTGTTCCCGGGCAACGAAGTCGACCTCGACTGGGCCGACGGCCTGGCCAAGGGCAAGGCCAAGTACGCCGAAGCCATCGGCAAGCTGGTGGACGACATCAAGCGCAACCAACAGAAGCTGGTGGATCTCGAGAACGAGGTCGAACTGACCGTCAACGAGATCAAGGACGTCAACCGTCGCATGTCCATCGGCGAAGCCAAGGCTCGCCGGGCGAAGAAAGAGATGGTCGAGGCCAACCTGCGTCTCGTGATCTCCATCGCCAAGAAGTACACCAACCGCGGCCTGCAATTCCTCGACCTGATTCAGGAAGGCAACATCGGCCTGATGAAGGCGGTGGACAAGTTCGAATACCGTCGCGGCTACAAGTTCTCGACCTATGCCACCTGGTGGATCCGTCAGGCGATCACTCGCTCGATCGCCGACCAGGCACGCACCATCCGTATTCCGGTGCACATGATCGAGACCATCAACAAGCTCAACCGCATCTCCCGTCAGATGCTGCAGGAAATGGGCCGCGAGCCCACTCCGGAAGAGCTTGGCGAGCGCATGGAGATGCCTGAGGACAAGATCCGCAAGGTACTGAAGATCGCCAAAGAGCCGATCTCCATGGAAACCCCGATTGGCGACGACGAAGACTCTCATTTGGGCGACTTCATCGAGGACAGCACCATGCAGTCCCCGATCGATGTAGCCACAGTGGAGAGCCTCAAGGAAGCGACCCGCGAAGTCCTGGCCGGCCTCACTGCCCGTGAAGCCAAGGTCCTGCGCATGCGCTTCGGCATCGACATGAACACCGACCACACCCTTGAGGAAGTCGGCAAGCAGTTCGATGTAACCCGTGAGCGTATCCGCCAGATTGAAGCCAAGGCGTTGCGCAAACTTCGCCACCCGTCGCGAAGCGAGCACCTGCGCTCCTTCCTCGACGAATAAGCGATACGACAACCCCCGGCCAGTCCGGGGGTTTTCATTTGCGTGCAGCAGCGCTCAGCGCGCTCATTTCTCTTCCAGATGGCATGCGGCCACGTCTACACTTCGTGTCTGACATCCCTTCAAGGAACGAGGCCGCCAATGGCGCGAGCGCGGGCCCTACTGATGTTCTGGCTGGCACTCTGGACCTTCCCGGCCGGCGCCCTGACGCTCACCCCGGAAGAACAGGCCTGGCTCGACAATCACGGCGAGCTGCAACTGGGCATAGACACCTCCTGGCCCCCCTTCGAATTCCGGGACGCCCAAGGCCGTCACCAAGGCCTGGCTGCCGACTATGTCGAGTTGATCCGCCGCAAGCTGAATCTGAAGCTCACCCCGGTCGAGTCCAGCAGTTGGGCAGAAGTGCTCAAGCGAGCACGCGAGGGTGAGCTGGATATCCTGCCCGGCGTCATGTCCACCCCGGAGCGCCAGCAGTACCTGAATTTCACCCGTCCATACCTCGACTTCCCCATCGCCATCCTGTCCCAGACCAAGGGCCCACGGCCTTCGAACATCCAGGACCTCTACGGTCTGCGCGTCGGGGTCGTATCCGATTACGCCCCCCATGAACTCCTGCGTAACCAGCACCCCGACCTGAGCTTGCAGGGCTACCCCACAGTCGCCGCCGCGCTCCAGGCCCTGGCTACCGGTGAGGTAGATGCCTTCGTCGGCGACCTCGCGTCCAGCGTCTGGAGCCTGCGCCAGCTCAAGCTGAACGGCATCAGCATCAGCGGCGAAACGCCCTATCGCTACCAGTTGGCCATGGCGACACCGAAGATCCATCCGCTGCTGGCCGGCATCCTCGACCGGGTATTCGCCGAGATCACCCCGGAAGAAACCGCTGCCATCCAGGAACGCTGGGTGGGCGACGCCCTCTACCAGCACATCGACTGGAACCGCATCCTGCTCTACGGCCTTCCGGCACTGCTGCTGCTGGCCGGTGTGCTTGCATTCGTCATGCGCGTCAATCGCCGTCTCAGCAATGAAATGACCAGCCGCGCCGCCCTGCAGGATGAGCTGCGAAGCAGCGAACAGCACTATCGCGGCCTGGTGGAAAGCCTCAATGCCATCGCCTGGGAGATGCGCGTCGAAGACTACTGCTACACCTACGTCTCGCCCCATGCCGAACGCTTGCTCGGCTACCCCTTGAGCGACTGGCTGGAACAGGGGTTCTGGCGCCGCACCCTGCACCCCGACGACGCTGGATGGGCCAATGCCTTCTGCGAAGCGGAAACCATCGCCGGCCGCGACCACAGCCTCGACTACCGCATGATCGCCGCGGACGGCCGAGTGCTCTGGGTGCGAGACATCATCACCCTCATCCCCCACGGTGAGACACAGATGATGCGCGGCCTGATGATCGACATCACCGAGACCAAGCAGACCGAACAGGCGCTGCAACTCTCCGAGCAGAAGTTCGCCTCGGTGTTCCACAACTGCCCCGACATCATCGTCATCGCACGACGCACTGACGGCAGCCTCCTGGCGATCAACCAGACCTTCGAGCAGCAGATTGGACTCAAGGCCAGTGAGGCCCTTGGTCGCACCGCCACCGAACTCGATATCTGGGGCATTCCCGGCATTGGTCCGAAGCTCCTCCAGCGTCTGCAGCAGGGCAATCCGCTGCACAACCTGGAAATGCCCTTCCGCCGCGCCAACGGCGAAACCTTCATCGGGCTGATTTCTGCCCAGAACATCGACCTCGACAACACCCCCGCGCTAGTAGTCGTGGTCCGCGACGTCACCCAGCTCAAAGAAACCCAGCAACTGCTTCAAGTCTCCGAAGAAAAATTCGCCAGTGCCTTCCACGCCTCGCCGGACGGGCTGCTCATCACCCGCATCAGCGACGGGTGCCTGCTGGAAGCCAACGATGGCTTCACCCGGATCACCGGCTACAGCCAGCGCGAGATCGCCGACCGCTCCACCCTCGAGCTCGGCCTGTGGGCCAACCCGGCCGACCGCAAGCTCATGATCCAGGCGATCCACAACCAGGGCAGCCTGTATCACTTCACCACCGCCGTACGCACCAAGGCTGGCCAGATACGAATCTGCGAGCTTTCCGCTCAGCCGATTCCTATTGGCGGCGAACCCTGCATGCTGACCATTGCCCGCGATGTCACCGAGCGCCAGCAAATGCAGGAAAAGCTGCTGCAAGCCGCCACCGTGTTCGAAAGTACGGCCGAAGGCGTGATGATCACCGACACCGAACAACGCATCACGGCCGTCAACCGCGCCTTCAGCGAGATCACCGGATACAGCGAAAGCGAGGCTCTCGGCCAATCACCGCGCATGCTCGCCTCCGGCCAGCACGACAGCGCTTTCTACGCGGCAATGTGGCACCAGCTCGAGCGCGAGGGGCACTGGCAGGGCGAAATCTGGAACCGCCGCAGGAACGGTGAGCCCTACCCCGAATGGCTCACCATCAGCGCTGTGCGCGACCGCCACCAGCAGGTCACCCACTACGTCGGCGTATTCGCCGATATCTCGCCACTCAAGCACGCCCAGGCACGGCTCGACTTCCAGGCCCACCACGACTCCTTGACCGGCCTACCCAATCGCCTGCTGTTCGAAAGCCGCCTGCAGCTGGCGCTGGCCGACGCCGCCACCGAGCACCACCACGGCGCTGTCCTGTTCATTGACCTGGACCGCTTCAAACACATCAACGACAGCCTTGGCCACCCCGTGGGCGACCTGCTGCTCAAGGGCATCGCCACCCGTCTTCGCGAACAACTGCGCGACATCGACACCGTGGCCCGCCTCGGCGGCGATGAATTCATCATTCTCCTGCCCGGCCTACACAATGCCAGCGACGCGCAGACCGTAGCCAACAAGCTGCTGGCCTGCTTCGAAGCGCCGATCCCTGCCGGCCAGCACGAGTTTTTCATGAGTGCCAGCATTGGCATCAGCCTGTTCCCCGAACACGGCCTCGACGTCGCCACCGTGGTCAAGAATGCCGACGCCGCCATGTACCGGGCCAAGGCCCGCGGCCGCAATCGCGTCGAGTTCTACACCCGCGACCTCACCAGCCAGGCGACCGAGCGGATGGCCCTCGAGACCGAACTGCGCCGCGCGCTGGAACGCAATGAATTGTCCCTCAGCTACCAGCCCAAGTTCAGCCTCCAGCACCAGACACTGGTTGGCGCTGAAGCCCTGGTGCGCTGGTATCACCCGCAATTCGGCGAGATTCCCCCGGAGCGCTTCATTCCCCTCGCTGAAGAGTGCGGCCTGATCCTCCCGCTGGGCGACTGGGTGCTGGAACACGCCTGCAGGCAGATGCAGCAATGGCAGGAAGACCATGCCCCGTTCGGCCCACTCTCGGTGAACCTCGCCGGCGCCCAATTGCGCCAACCGCTCTTGATGGAACGCTTGCGGCTGCTCCTCCAGGGACTTGGACTCGAGCCCCAGCGCCTGCAACTGGAAATCACCGAAAGCTTCATCATGAGCCAGGCAGAAGAAGCACTCAGTGTGCTGCACAGCCTCAAGACCCTCGGCGTGCAGCTGGCCATCGACGACTTCGGCACCGGCTACTCCTCACTCAGCTACCTCAAGCGCCTCCCGTTGGATGTGCTGAAGATCGACAAGTCGTTCGTACGTGGCCTGCCGGATGACCCCAATGACGCTGCCATCAGCCGCGCCATCATCGCTCTCGGCCGCAGCATGCAACTCACCGTCATCGCCGAAGGCGTCGAAACCAAGGCCCAGGAGTACTTCCTCGCAGCCGAAGGATGTGAACAGATTCAAGGCTTTATCGTCAGCGCAGCGCTGCCAGCCGAGACTTTCGCCCGCAAATTCCTCAGCCCCCAGCCCGCGATTGGCGCCCAGCAAAAGGCGCCTGTATAATCCGCCGGCCTTCTGGGGCCTATAGCTCAGTCGGTTAGAGCAGAGGACTCTTAATCCTTTGGTCCACGGTTCGAGTCCGTGTGGGCCCACCACCTTCAAAGCCGCGCATTGCGCGGCTTTTTCATGCCCGCAAGAAAAACAGCTTTACCAGTCCTATAGTCCAAAGGTACAAATTCAGTACAGTGCCGGTACAGCGGTACGCTTTGGGAGTAGTAAAAGATGGCCACCATCGTCAAAACGGATGCCGGCACCTGGAAGGCCCTGGTACGCAAAACCGGCTGGCCGACCAACACCAAAACCTTCCGTACCAAGCGCGATGCCGAAGACTGGGCACGCCGCACCGAAGACGAAATAGTCAGGGGCGTATACATCCAGCGCAGCGGCTCTGAGCGCATGACCTTGGAAATGGCCCTGAAACGCTACCTCAGCGAAATCAGCCCTACCAAGAAGCCGACCACCCAGCGCGCCGAAGCCACAAAGGCCCAACAACTGATCAGCCACCTGGGCAAATACTCCATGGCCGCCCTCTCCGCTGAAATCATCGCCGGCTACCGCGACACCCGCTTGGCCTCGATCACCAATCGCGGCAAGCCCACTAGCAACAACACCGTACGCCTGGAACTAGCCCTGCTCAGCCACCTGTTCACCGTGGCAATTCAGGAATGGGGCTTGGGTCTGAGCTTCAACCCGGTACTGAACATCCGCAAACCTAGTCCAGGTGAAGGCCGTGACCGGCGCTTGTCTGCAGAAGAGGAGCGCCGCCTGCTGACAGCCGTAAACAATCACAGCAATCCCATGCTTGGCTGGATCGTCCGCATCGCCCTGGAAACCGGCATGCGCTCGTCTGAGATCACATCCCTGCGCAGGCATCAGGTCGATATGAAAAAGCGCGTGGTGCGCCTCTCAGACACCAAAAACGACAGCGCTCGCACCGTCCCGCTCAGCAAGTGGGCTACAGAGACCTTCCAGGCGGCGTTGAACAACCCTGTTCGGCCGATTGACTGTGACTTGGTGTTCTTTGGCGAACCCGGCAAGAACGGAAAGCGCAGCCCCTATGCGTTTACTAAAACGTGGGGGCTGCTGAAGACCAAGCTAGGTATGTCAGACCTGCGCTTCCACGATCTGCGTCATGAGGCGGTCAGTCGGTTGGTTGAGGGTGGTCTATCCGACCAAGAGGTGTCCGCCATCAGCGGGCATAAGTCGATGCAGATGCTCAAGCGCTATACCCATCTACGCGCAGAAGACCTTGTCGACAAACTGGACAAGCTGACCAGCCAGCGCAACGCACCTTAACCGACACACCAAGTGCGCCCAAACCACTACCTGATGCAGAAGCAGATACTGTCGAGCATTTGGCAGCTACTGATCAGGTCAGGGCATCTCTACGGTGGGCCGCCTCAACCGCTTTTCAGGCCTACCAGCCCCCACCCGACTGCCACCCCAACCTGCGCGGCGCTCTGCAGCAGCGCTAAGCCACGCCTCTGCACGAAGCAACAGATCAAAAACGGCTTTCCGATCATCAAGCAGAGATCGGTGAAAAGCCAATCTCTGCTCACGCAGCACACCGACCTCCAGATCATGATCATCTAGCGCCTGAATCAAGGAGGGCAGCACTGCAGCCCCTTCAAGCCCCTCCACACGTCTCACCGCAAGCAACCACGTCAGCGGCCTATGACGCTCAAGCCAAGGAACAACCTGGTCAGCCTCGATGGCCTCCTTCCACCACGAGCGCAACTTCTCCTTCCTTGCCTGATTGGAAAGCCGGCGGAGGTGATCAGTAAATTGCGGCGACAACTTACGCCCAAACCAGTAGTCGTCAGACCTCGGCCACACCCGATGCGACTGCTCTTCGCTGGCTCCGCCAATGGGGACTCGGTGCACCCTACAATGTTTATTGCCGTTCAAAACGAACCGCCAGCACATGGCGCAAAAGCAAGGAGCTGGGGCCTCCTGGGCATAGCCAAAGATCACGTTGATCGCCTGCGCTGCCCCCATTAGCTGCCCCAATGAAACAAGCAAATCAGGAGAAGCCCGACCAGGAGAGATCAGGGCATGACCCATTTCGCTAAACGTCATCCAACTCAGCTTTCGACCATTCAGAAAGACAAGAGCTGAGCTCAAGCCGTCAACCAGCCGCTGGTAATCCGCAAGGTTGGGACAACGCACCACGCGCTCCAAAACGTGGCTCACGTGCTCCTTCAAGATCCGCCTGAAAATGATTGGCCTCAACGCCTCAGCCGAAGCTTGCCGCGAGATATCGGCTACAAACGGACGCCACATCGGCACACGCAACCACCCATGCTTTACGCAGAGGATGAACTCGACCTCATCAGGCTGTGGTCGGTGATGTTGTCTGTACATGCTAAATGCACGACCTCAGTGCGAAATTCAAAAAATCGACAGAAACCCATCAAAGCCCTTATTTCACGCAGGCTGTAGAGTTTTTCAAGTGGCAAATTTTAGCTCTTAAAACCGAGAGAGGAATGCTCCTAGGATTTAGCCGTAACTGAACCAAGGAGCACCATCATGTCTACAACCCAAGAAATTCTGACCGCGCGCTGCGGAATCTTGATGACCTACGAGCAACTGGGCGAAGTCATGCATCGAAGCCCAGAAGCGCTCCGAATCACGCTCTCTGACAACAGGACTGAGTGGGCTCGGAGCATCAACGCAGCCAAGCGGAAATGGGGCCGCCGGGTGCTATTTCGTACGGCCGATATTGCGCGGTTGATCGACGATGGAATCAACAACTAGTCCGCCTTTCCTCCGTTAAAAGCGCCCCGATCATGAGCATAAAAATCTCCAGCCTAGTGTGGGAGCACTATCCAGCCGGCGGCTGCGAACTCCTCACAGCCCTGGCCTATGCCGACCATGCACACGATGACGGAACCAACATCCGCCCCAGCGTTGCTTATATCGCCAAGAAGACGCGTCAGAGCGAGCGCAGCGTTCGCCGATATCTCGCACAAATGCGCGAGAACGGATGGTTGCTCACGGTGCGATACGGCAATGGCGGACGCGGGTTTGCCACGGAATATCGGGTCAACCCTCTGTGGATAACTAACCCTGACAAACTGTCACCCTTTGCTCCAGAAGCAAGCGAAACCCTGACAAGTCAGGTCAAAAAGGATGACAACAGAGGTTGCAAAAGGGTGACACCCGTGTCAGCCCAACCATCAGGAACCATAAAAGAACCTACAACAGCGCAAAACGGACTGCTTGCGCTTCTCGCAATACCCGAAGAGCTGTCCGGCCAAAACCGTGCCGCAGCTCAGAAGTTGCTGCAGCAGTGCCCTACTCCGCAGCGTCAACTTGTTCTCGATGAAATCGCCGCCCTGATCGCAAAGGGCCGAGTCCGAAACCCTCTCGGGTTACTGCGAAGACTTGTGGAAGTGGCTCAGCTTGGTGAGTTTGTGCCCAGTGCCAAACAGCAACCGAGGGAGCGGAACAAAGCAGCAAGCATCCAAAACCACAATTGTGTACCGGATGAGCGCTTAGGGCGCCAATCACTGGCTGAGTTACGTGCGCAGCTCGAGAAGCAAAGCGAATCCAAGCGCGGTCGATGATGCAATCAAAGATCTGATGGAACCAACGGCATGGAGGCAATACATGAGCACACAAACATCCCAAGCACATAAAGGCGGGGAAGCTACGAAGGGAGGTTCATCTCCTCAAACAAAGACCACGACACTCTCTGACCGAATCGCTGCACACGTTCTGGCGAAGCCTGATGCCAGCATCGCCTCTCGCAACCGCAGCGCTTTTATCTCTATGCGCGAGGAGATTCAGCAGGCCTACAGCAACGGCTGGTCACTGCTCGCCATATGGAAACTGCTGCACGAGGAGCAACGAATTCCATTCACCTACCAGGCATTTCGTCGCTACGCCCGACAACTAATCACCGCCCCTCAGCCATCACAAACCGCCCAGCAGGAACCTACCCGCCCAGAGGCAATTACGTTCAGCTCAACCGCAACCAAAGGGCATCTGCAGTGAACATGAACAGCCCCTCTGGCGTACAGTCTGCCGTTAAAGCGTTCAAAACACGTTCAACCTGCAACTGCAGCGTTCAATACGCAAGAGTGGCACTGCTACGTGTCAACAAGAGGCACGTTAAAAGCGCTGAGATGCGGGACAGGGTAGTTTGTGCAGGCCCACACCTCCGGTGCGCGCCTTACAAAGAGGCTGTATTCGCGCTTCGCACTCAAGGCCCCACCCTGCCCTGCGGGGTCATAGCAAACAGGCAGGTTGAACGCCATGGGTGAGAGCACCAGTCGGCGTGTGGAGCCGCCCATCAAGGTCTACTGTCTGCCTCATGAACGCGAACGGATACTGCGCAACGCCCAGGCATCTGGGCACAGCGCATCGCGCTACTTGCTCTTGGTGGGCCAAGGCTACCAAGTCTCCAGCATCCTGGATTACCAATACGTCGAGGAGCTGGCACGGGTGAATGCCGATCAGGCACGCCTGGGCAATTTGCTCAAACTGGCTCTGACCCACTATGACCACCTCCCCGCCTACGGGCAGATGCAGGCCAGCCACACCCTGCAAACGCTGGTGGAGGAAATTCGGGAAAGCCAGCAGACACTACGCTCAACCATGGCTGCCCTGGTCACCCCCATCGCGGCGCGGAGAACCCGTCCGTGATCGCCAAGCATGTAGCCATGCGTTCACTGCGCAAAAGCAGCTTCAGCGAGCTGGTGCGCTACATGTGCGACCCGCAGGACAAGCGTGAGCGTGTCGGGCGTGTACAGATCAGCAACTGCCACTCTCTGGAGGTCGAGGATGCCATCTTGGAGGTCACGGCCACGCAAGCGCGAAACGTGCGGTGCGAGACCGACAAGTCCTACCACCTAATCCTCAGCTTCCGCGCTGGCGAAGAGCCAGACGAAACGGTTCTGGAGCAGATTGAGCAACGTATCTGCACAGGCCTCGGTTACACCGAACACCAACGAATCAGCGCCGTCCATCACGATACCGACAACATCCATATCCACCTGGCCATCAACAAAATCCATCCATCTAAGCTGACACTCCACTCGCCCTTTCGCGACTACAAGACCCTGAACCAGCTCTGCGAAATAGTGGAGCAAGAGTTTGGACTAGAGCGCGACAACCACCAGTCTGAGCGTCAGGCGGCTCGTGGCCGTGCTGGCGACTTGGAGCATGCCGCCGGCGTTGAAAGCCTCATCGGATGGGTTCGTCGTGAATGCCTGGAACAGATCACCGCCGCCAATAGCTGGAACGCTCTGCACCAGGTGATGCAAACCAACGGCCTGAGCCTGCGACTTCGAGGCAACGGCCTAGTGATAACCAGCGCAGACAACACCGCCATCAAGGCCAGCTCGGTATCGCGGGATATATCGAAGACCAAACTAGAAATGGTCCTAGGGCCCTTCCAAGCATGCGGGGCAAAGGGGCATCGGACACCAGCCCGACAGTACCAGCCGCGCCCCATGCGCTCGCGCATGGACACCAGCGAGCTGTTCGCCCGCTACCAGGTCGAGCAAAAGAGCTGCGCCGCCTTACGCACCAAGGCCACCCGAGATGCCAGGGCTATCCGTGACCAGCAGATCACCGCCGCCAAGCGTCGAGCAGCCATCAAGCGCAATGCCTTAAAACTCTCCGGCGCCGACCGGTTGACCAAGAAGCTCCTCTTCGGCCAGATCAGCAAAACGCTATTGGCAGCCATCGACAGCGCCTGTGCGAAACACCAGCAGGCGTGCCGTGAACTGGCCCAGCAGCATCGACAGCACAGTTGGCATGAGTGGCTGAAGAGCCAAGCACGCCGAGGTGATGCAGACGCCCTTGCCGCGCTGAGAGCGCGGCCCTGTGCCAATGGCCTCAAGGGCAACACCCTGAGTGGAGAAGCCAAGGCCACTTCACTCCCATCAATAGCACTGCCTACCGACAGCATTACCAAGCAAGGCACCCTGATCTACCGATGCGGCGAGGCAACCATTCGCGATGACGGCAGCGCACTTCAGCTGTCACGTAATGCCAATCCAGAAACCGTGATCACTGCGCTGAAGCTCGCTGCTCAGCGCTTCGGGCAGCCGCTCAGAGTGAATGGCTCAGCTGACTTCAAGCAGCAAGTCCTAGAGCTGGCAGCCCAGGAACGCCTGACCATTCGCTTCCAAGACCCCATATTGGAAAAGCAACGCATGGTACTACTGGCCAGCAAACGCCAGCAGTCTGGGCAGAAAACATCCCTGGGCGTGAGTCGCTAACCCTCAGCTGGAGACAGGCGAGCGAACGCCGGAGAATTTAGCTGCTAAATCCCTATTTGATTGCCTCACCAGCCAGCCACTCACATATTCACGTCATCGACGGCGGCAATCGCACCCGAAGCATGCTGATTGCCATGGAAATTTCGGCACAAACACTGAAATGCAGAATTGCACTTCGCTTGACCATCCGATTGCATTCAACCTGCCCACCGATTGCATCGGATCTGACCAGCATGCTTTGTAACTATGATGGGCAGAGAACGGCCAGGAGTCTTAACTCAGCCTCTACAAAATCAGAGGCGATTCGGTATGATGCGCCCGGTGTTATGGAATGGCATCACCTAAGGAGTAGTCATGATAAAACCACCGTTCAAAGTTCTTAAATCTCATCTGGTAGATGCGTTCTTCATTACAGCCGAAAAGCTGTATCGCGAGTTCGAGGAACCTTTAGAGACGGTGGATAGATTCAGAAGTGGACGAATCTATTTTCTTGTCAAACGACGTAAGGCGCGGTTTTCCAGTGTCTTTCTAAGCAAAAAGTGCCAGATCGAGTTTAAGTATGCCTCACAGGGCATACTGTCGCGCCCGCACAAAGTCGACATTGCTCAACTGATGCATGGTGCGCCGGCTATTAATAAAA
Organism: Pseudomonas sp. JS3066; assembly: GCF_036328175.1. Lineage (NCBI taxonomy): Bacteria > Pseudomonadati > Pseudomonadota > Gammaproteobacteria > Pseudomonadales > Pseudomonadaceae > Pseudomonas > Pseudomonas sp. JS3066. Next base: position 36,903 of record NZ_CP143312.1, on the reverse strand, counting down.
AATACTTTCCGACCCCGGCCCATCTACAATCAATGATTCGATATGTCGAGTCCGCGGATGAGTATGAGCGCCTGCTGAAGCGAGAGCCCTTGGTGGCAGCCGTCATGCCGGGACGCGGGGAGAAGGAACGCGCGGATCGGGCAATCGCCTACCATTTCCTGACACCTGCGGACCCGATGCCCAAGGATGAAAACAGGCATATCATCTTTGCTCATCAACTGCTGCGTGTTACCGATGACCTTCCGGAAAAATACGAAGTCATGTACATCGGCAAGGCCATGGAGCTGTCTGAGCGAATGGACGGACACAAGCGTGTGCAGCAAGCCCAGGCAGAGTGCGAGGACGATGCGGAAATCTATCTGTACTTCTTCACGCCACGATTTGAGGCGGTGGCATCTCGCGATGGCATGGTCATCAAACAACCTAACGACTATCTGAGCCTGGGGGAAGAAAATCTCGTGCTCGCCGCCGAGGCTGGCTTGATCAATTACTTCTCACCTGAAATGAATGTTCAGAATAAAACAACGGACCTGCGTAAGAGCAAGGCCATGAACCGCGTGAAGAGCTTGAAATACACTCATTTTATTTCGGAGTGTATTTTTGACGAGCACGACTATGCGTTCGAAACGAAAAAAATCAGGAAGAGTGGCGCGCACGAGAAGATTTACTCGCTCTGACGCAGAGCAGGTACATCCTACTCACGTGACCGCGGGTGAACCCGCTACCTCAGCATGCACAGAAAAAGGGGACCATAGATTTATTTCCTCGACTCCTCTAGAGCGCTGCTTCTGGCCAATTTCGGCATCTTCCAAAGGTCTGTATCGGGGCGTCCTGTGCTGGTGTGCCCACGCAGTATGCTGGTCAAATCCGATGCAGTCGGTGGTCAAGTAAAAGCAATTGCGCACTAAGAACAAATCGGGCATCCCCAACCCCTGCGGCAAGATAGGCCGGAGAAGCTTAACGAAGCGGAGATAGCCCAACCGGCCTCATCTGAAGAGCCTGGCTCACATGCGCCAGGGCTAGCAATAACGCCCCGGGCGTAGGGTCATCCAGAGCAGCCCTCAGATAGGCCCTGATTGTCTCTTCATCCTTCAGATGCGCTGCTGCATCAAATGGCATGTGCATAACGTTCCGCTTCATTACCTTCTCCATCATGCCGTAAGCCGGTAAGGCTATACCTGCAGCAATCGCTAGGCCTTCATGCTCCTCTTAAGAATCAGGCCTCCACGACGCCCCGGTGGCAGCACGGGAGACCAACACGAAAGCCGAAAATTTAGCTGCTAAATTTTTGCTCCCTTGCACCTCCCACCTTTGAGTAAGATTCCTGAAATTCTGCGCAGTAGCTCCCAGTTTGGCGCAGCTAGGGGAAATGGGCTCAAAGGATCGACTATGGCGGCCAGTAGTAACTTCGCTTTTCTACAGGAACACGACCCGCTGTTCCTGCAATTGGCCAGCACCGCTGAACAAGTATTCGCCGCCGATCCCAACACCACCCTGATCAAACTACGCCAGCTCGGCGAAGCCCTGGCCCAGGATCTGGCCAGCCGCGCCGGCATCGAGTTCGACCAGCAGACCAGCCAAGCCGATCTGCTCTACAAGCTCGGCCGTGAAATCCAGCTGGATCGCAGCATCAGCAGCCTGTTCCACACCCTGCGCATCGAAGGCAACAAGGCCACCCACCAGTTCCGCACCCAGCACCGTGAAGCCCTGGATGGCCTCAAGGTCGCCCGTGCCCTCTGTGCCTGGTATCACCAGGCCCTCGGTAAGGCCGGCAGCAACTTCAAGCCCGGCCCCTTCGTGATGCCCAGCGACCCCAGCGCGCCGCTGCGCGAGCTGCAGGGCGAGATCGAACAGCTCAAAGCGCAGCTGCACGAGTCCAGCCAGCAGGTGGAAAGCAATCAACAGCTCGCGGCACTGCTCAAACGCGAGGCCGAGGAATACGCCGTGCTCGCCGAGCAGATGGATGCCGAGTCGCGCCGCTACAAGGAACAGGCTGCCGCCCATGAAGCCGCGCTTGCCCAGCTGCGCGCCGAACACGAGCGCAGCCTCAAAGCCCTGCAGCAGGAGCTGGAGGCTAAACCCCAGGCCACTCAGCAGGTACTGCACAAGACCCAACAGGCCAGCAGCCATTTCGACCTGTCGGAGGACCTCACCCGCATCATCATCGACCAGCAGCTGATCGAAGCCGGCTGGGAGGCCGATTCCCTCGACCTCACCCACGCCCAGGGTGCGCGCCCGGAAAAGAGCAAGAACAAGGCCATCGCAGAGTGGCCCACCAGCAGCCCCAAGGCCTGCGCCGACTACGTGCTGTTCGCCGGCCTCACGCCCATCGCCATCGTCGAAGCCAAGCGAAAGCGCATCAACATCAGCGCTTGCATTCCCCAGGCCGAGCGCTATGCCCGCGACTACCCCCTGAGCGGCGAACAACAACCCGCCTGGGAATTGGCCGGACTCAGCCTGCCCTGGCTCGACGGCCAGGGCGGTCAGTTCCGAGTGCCATTCGCCTTTGCCTGCAACGGCCGGCCCTTCATCAAGCAGCTGGCCGAACAGTCCGGCACCTGGTTCCGCGACCTGCGCAGCCCGGCCAACACCGGCCGCCCGCTGCCCAGCTTCCACACCCCGGACGGCCTGCTCGACCTGCTCAAGCGCAGCCGCGAAGACGCCGAAGCCAAGCTCAAGGGCGAAGGCTTCGCCTACCTCAAGCTGCGGCCCTATCAGGAAAAGGCCATCCAGGCCGTCGAACAGGCCCTGGCCAATAACCAGCGCGACTGCCTGCTGGCCATGGCTACCGGCACCGGAAAGACCCGCACCATCATCGGCCTGCTCTACCGCTTCCTGAAGGCCGAGCGCTTCAAGCGCATTCTCTTCCTGGTCGACCGCAGCGCCCTCGGCCAGCAGGCCGTGGAAGCCTTCCACGACATGACCCTGGAGCAGAACCAAACCCTGGCGCAGATCTACGACATCAAGGAGCTCGGCGACATGGCCGCCGAAGCCGCCACTCGCGTGCAGGTCGCCACCGTGCAGTCCATGGTTCGCCGCGCGTTCCAGTCCGACAACCCGCTGCCCATCGACGAGTTCGACTGCATCATCGTCGACGAAGCGCACCGGGGTTACACCCTCGACCAGGACATGACCGAAGGCGAGCTGGCCCTGCGCGACACCGCCCAGTACCTCTCGCAATATCGCCGCGTACTGGATTACTTCGACGCCTGCAAGATCGGCCTCACCGCTACACCGGCACGGCACACCAGCGAAATCTTCGGCAAGCCGGTATTCACCTACAGCTACCGCGAGGCCGTGGCCGACGACTGGCTGATCGACCACGAACCGCCGATCCGCTACGTCACCCGCCTGGCCGCTGAAGGCATCCACTTCGCCAAGGGCGAGACGGTCAGCGTGCTCGACACCCAGACCGGCGAAGTGGAAAGCGCCGAGCTGGAAGACGAACTCGACTTCAACATCGAGTCGTTCAACCGCAGCGTGATTACCGAGGCCTTCGACCAGGTGATCTGCAGCGAGCTGGCCAAGGAGCTCGACCCCTTCGGCGAAGAGAAGACCATGATCTTCTGCGTCAACCAGAAGCACGCCGAGCGCATCAAGCGCCTGCTCGACGACGCCTTCGCCGCCCACTACGAAGAGCAGTACAACGAAGCCGCCGTGCGCATCATCACTGGGCAGAGCGACAAGGTCGACCAACTCATCCGCCTGTACAAGAACGAGCGCTTCCCCAACATCGCCATCACCGTCGACCTGCTCACTACCGGCATCGACGTGCCGCGCATCTGCAACCTGGTGTTCATGCGCCGGGTACGCTCGCGCATCCTCTACGAGCAGATGAAGGGCCGCGCCACCCGCCGCTGCGACGACATCGGCAAGACCGTGTTCCGCATCTACGACCCCGTCGACCTCTACACCGCCCTGGAAGCGGTCGACACCATGCAGCCGCTGGTAAAAAACCCCAACGTGCCGCTGGAGCAGCTGCTCACCGAACTGACCAACCCCGTCAGCCTGGAAGCACCCGGCAGCCGCGAGGGCGCCAGCCACGCCGACGACGTGCTCGACCAGCTTGGCCAGCGCGTCATGCGCATCCTGCGCAAGGCCCAGCACAAGGCCGAGAGCAAGCCCACACTCAAACAGAAGCTCGAAGAGCTGCAGGACGCCTGGGGCGTGCCGCCGGCCGAACTGCACAGGCACCTGCATGAACTTGGCCCGCAGCAGGCAGCGCACTTCGTCCGCACCCACAGCCGCCTACTGCAGCAGCTGGACAGCGTCAAAGCCCTGCTCGCCTCGGAAAACTACCCGGTAATCGCTACCCACAGCGACGAACTCAAGGTGCGCGAACAGAACTACGGGCAGAACCAGAAGCCCGCCGACTACCTGGAAAGCTTCCACGACTTCATCCACAACCAGCTCAACCAGTCCGCCGCACTGGCCGTGGTGGTCAACCGCCCGCGCGACCTAACCCGCGAACAGCTGCGCGAAGTGCGCCTGCTGCTGGACAACGCCGGTTTCAGCGAAGCCAGCCTGAAAAGCGCCTGGCGCAACGCCACCAACCAGGAAATCGCCGCCAGCATCATCGGCTATATCCGCCAGGCCGCCATCGGCGAAGCGCTATTGCCCTTCGAGCAGCGCGTACAGCAGGCCATGCAGCACATCTACAGCCTGCACGGCTGGACGCCACAACAGCGCAAATGGCTCGACCGCCTGGCCAAGCAACTGGTGCACGAGGTGGTGCTCGACAGCACCCAGCTCAACGATGCCTTCCGCGAACACGGCGGCCTGCGTCTGCTCGACAAGCATCTGGATGGCAACCTCGCCAGCGTGCTGCAGGCGCTGAACGACAACCTCTGGCCGCAAGTCAGCTAGCCGGTGAGCCGAATAGCCCGCATAATCGGCTCACTCAATGAGCTGAATACCTTCGCTATTCGGCTCACACCCCGCTGAGAACGCCCATGCACGACACCCGCTGGATCTGGCAGCACCCCGACTGGCCGCACTTCACCTGGCAGGCCGACGCCCTCGCCGCGCCGCTGCGGGCCTGCGCCCAGGCGCAAGGCAAGCTGCTCGGCATGGCCGGCGCGGTCGGCGCCGAGGCCGAGGCGCAGAACAGCCTGGACGCCCTGCTGCAGAACATCCTCACCTCCTCGGCCATCGAGGGTGAGCAGCTCAATGTCGGTTCGGTGCGCTCGTCCCTGGCGCGCCGCCTGGGCCTGGCCGCCGAAGGCAAACCCAGCGCCCGCAGCGAAGGCCTGGCCGAACTGCTGCTCGACGCCACCGGCAACCACCAGCAGCCCCTCACCCGCGAGCGCCTGCTCTGCTGGCACCGCTGGCTGTTCCCGGCCGACGACTTCCCGCTGGCCAGCCGCATCCGTGTCGGCGCGCTGCGCGGCGAGGAACCCATGCAGGTGGTCTCCGGCCGGCTGGACAACCCCACCGTGCACTTTGAAGCCCCGCCCCGCGCGGTGGTGGAGCCGCAGCTGGACGCCTTCATCGCCTGGTTCGAGCACAGCCGCGCAGACGCCAGCCTCGACCCGCTGCTGCGCGCCGGCATCGCCCATTTCTGGTTCGTCACCCTGCACCCCTTCGACGATGGCAACGGCCGCCTCACCCGCGCCCTCACCGACCTTGCCCTGGCCCAGAGCGAGCGCCAGGCCATCCGCTTCTACGCCATGTCGGCCAGCATCCTGGACGACCGCGCCGGCTACTACCGCATCCTCGAAACCAGCCAGCGCGGCGCGCCGGACCTCACCGCCTGGCTGCACTGGTTCCTCGCCACCCTGCTGCGCAGCCTGGAACAGGCGCTGGCCCGTATCGACCGCCTGCTGGCCAAGGCGCGTTTCTGGCAGCAATACCGCGCGGCGGCGCTGTCCGCCGAGCAGGTCAAGGTGCTCAACCGCCTGCTCGATGGCGGCGACAAAGGCTTCGAGGCCGGCATCAGCGCCGCCCAGTACCAGGCCGTGGCCCAGGTCTCCAAGGCCACCGCCACCCGCCACCTTAGCGATCTGCTGGAAAAAGGCTGCCTCACCCGCCTGCCCGGCGGCGGCCGCAGCACCCGTTACCAGATCAACCGGCCCGGCAGCGCCCTGCCCGGCCCCACTACCGAGTAAGCCATGACCAACACCGATATCGTCCAGAAACTCTGGAGCCTCTGCGACGTCCTCCGCGACGACGGCATCAACTACAGCGACTACGTCACCGAGCTGGTCTTGCTGCTGTTTATCAAAATGGAATACGAGCAGGTGCAGAACAACGACAGCTTCGCCCACAAGCTGCCCGAGGGCGCGCGCTGGCCGGATCTGGCGGGTAGATCCGGCCTCAACCTGCTAGATCACTACCGGCAGATGCTGCTCGACCTAGGCAAGAACGAAGATCCGCTGATTGCAGCCATCTACGCCGACGCGCAAACGCGCCTGAAAGAGCCGCGCCACCTGGAACAGTTGATCAAAAGCCTGGACGGCATCGACTGGTTCAGCGCCCGCCAGGACGGCCTCGGCGATCTGTACGAAGGCCTGTTGGAGAAGAACGCCAGCGAAACCAAGTCCGGCGCCGGCCAGTACTTCACCCCACGCCCGTTGATCGACAGCATCATCAACTGCCTCAAGCCGCAGCCCGGTGAAACCATCCAGGACCCGGCAGCCGGCACCGCAGGCTTCCTGATTGCCGCCGACGCTTATATCAAGCGCCACACCGATGATCACTACGACCTCGACGCCAAGGCCCAGGCCTTCCAGCGCAACCGCGCCTTTGTCGGCATCGAACTGGTGCCCGGCACCCGCCGCCTGGCGTTGATGAACACCCTGCTGCACGGCATGGAGGGTGACGAAGAAGGCGTGGTGCACCTGGGCAACGCCCTCGGCCAAAGCGGGGCCAACCTGCCCAAGGTGGACGTGATTCTCTCCAACCCACCCTTCGGTACGGCCAAAGGCGGCGGCGGCCCGACCCGCGACGACCTCACCTACAAAACCAGCAACAAGCAGTTGGCCTTCCTCCAGCATATTTACCGAGGCCTCAAGCCCGGTGGCCGCGCCGCCGTGGTACTGCCGGATAACGTGCTATTCGAGGCCGGCGTCGGCACCGAGGTGCGCCGCGATCTGATGGACAAGTGCAACCTGCACACCCTCCTGCGCCTGCCCACTGGCATCTTCTACGCCCAGGGCGTGAAGACCAATGTGCTGTTCTTCCAGAAGGGCACTGCCAACAACCCGCGCCAGGAGCAAGGCTGCACCCAGCGCGTCTGGGTCTATGACCTGCGCAGCAATATGCCCAGCTTTGGCAAACGCACCCCCTTCGGTGCATGCCACCTCAAGCCCTTCGAGGATGCCTACGGCGAGGATGCCAACGGCAACAGCCCGCGCGCTGAGAATGTCGAAGGCATCGGCGAGCAGAGCCGCTTCCGCGTGTTTACCCGCGAGCAGATCCGCGAGCGCGGCGACTCGCTGGACATCAGCTGGCTTAAGGATGCCGACAGCCTGGATGCCAGCGAACTGCCCGCGCCCGAGGTGCTGGCCGGCGAGGCAATGGCCGAGCTGACCGAAGCCCTGCGCGAGCTGGATCAGCTGATGCAGGCGCTGGGGGCTGGACATGAGGCGGAGCAGCAGAAGCGCATGCTGGCGGAGGTGATGGGGTTGGCGGTAGCTCAGGAGGTTGGGGATGAGTGAGTTGCCAGCATCTTGGTCAGAGGTCGAGATTGGCCAAATTGCCGATGTAGTAAGTGGCGGCACACCAAATGCGAATGAACCTGAAAACTTTGCTATTCCGGGAGAAGGCATTGCATGGCTGACACCGGCAGACCTGAGTGGCTACACCGCTAAAGAAATTTCCCATGGTGCGAGAGACCTGTCAGAACAGGGCTATCAGTCATGCTCAGCCAAACTTATGCCCAAGGGCAGTCTTCTATTCAGCAGTCGCGCGCCTATTGGCTATGTTGCTGTAGCAGCCAATCCGATATCGACCAACCAAGGCTTCAAGAGCTTCGTTTTTCCTGACGACGTAGACTCTAGCTACGCGTTCTATTACTTGAAAAGCATTCGATCGTTGGCCGATAGTCTGGGAACAGGCACAACCTTCAAAGAACTTTCCGGTACAGCGGCTAAAACCTTACCGTTCCTCATGGCTCCAAAAGCCGAACAAACCCGCATCGCCCAAAAACTCGATGAACTGCTGGCCCAGGTCGACACCCTCAAAGCCCGCATCGACGCGATCCCCGCCCTGCTCAAACGCTTCCGCCAATCCGTCCTCGCCGCCGCCGTTTCGGGGCGGTTGACGGAGGAGTGGCGCACACAGCATGTAGGTTGGGTTGACGAAGAAAGCCCAGTAACGGCGCCAACCAGTAGCTCGCTTCCAGTTGGCTGGTCGTCAAAAACTGCAGGTGATATCTGCGGTTTCATCACCAAAGGAACGACCCCCTCAAAAGAAAATATGAGTACGGGACACGGTGAGATTCCATATATCAAGGTCTACAACCTGACATTTACAGGCGCGCTAGACTTTTCCATTGATCCAACGTTTGTCGACTCAAGTACCCACTCGACTGACTTGAAACGGTCAATCGTAAAACCTGGCGATGTCCTAATGAATATTGTCGGCCCACCGCTAGGCAAGGTTTCAATCGTCCCCGCAACTTATCCCGAATGGAACATAAACCAAGCTATCGCAAGGTTCAGAGCAGGCGACGAAATTTCCGCTGCATATTTGGCTCTTTGCCTACGGACCGAAGAAGTCCTAAGCCATGCGGTCTCGCGCGCAAAAGCCACAGCTGGTCAATTCAATCTGACCCTAGAGATATGCAGAGAGCTTCCACTTCCAGTTCCGCCGGCGGAAGAACAAACCGAAATCGTCCGCCGCGTCGAACAGCTCTTCGCCTTCGCCGATCAACTGGAAGCCAAAGCCGCCTCAGCCAAAAGCCGTATCGACCACCTGACTCAAAGCATCTTGGCCAAGGCCTTCCGTGGCGAACTGGTGCCGCAAGACCCGAACGACGAACCGGCCAGCGTGCTGCTGGAGCGCATCAAAGCCCAACGCGCCACCGCACCCAAGACAAAGCGTGCAAGGAAAAACGCCTGATGCTACCACGTGCTTATAACACAAGCCTAAGTATGGTTTTGCGTCCCCATGTTTAGGCCTTTTGGGCAGTTTGCGACTACACATTCACGACAAGCTAGCTTCTCTTGTCCAGCCTGCGGGATAGGTATGCCGAAATGAAGCTCCTCCACTTTGAATTGATTGGTCAGTACAAGGGACTAGCTAATCAGCGGTTTGATTTTTCAGACGCCCCCGGAAAAGTAATCGCACTTATTGGCTTGAACGGGTCAGGCAAGTCACAGTTGATGGAACTCATCGCAGAAGCCTTTGCCTATTTGGAGCGAAGGAAGCGAAACGACTTTCACGTTCGAAAAAATCTAAGATATCGTTTCAATCTGGCCTATGAGTGGTCCGGCGATGGCAATGACAGAGAACGATTCAAACGCTATACGGTACAACTTGAAGCAGACCAGTCAATTCTGGTCTGCCGCAGTGTTTGCATACCTGCTATCACCACTGATGAAGAGAACGCAGCGCAATGGTCACCTGAAGAAAACTGCGTACTCGCGGACCTGCCCTTACCTCGTTTGATAGGTTATGCCTCCGGATTAAACGAGAACTTGCAGCGCTCGTTCATGCGCAACGCCTTACAGTATTTTGATGTAATACGCACGAGGTCTCGACGCCGGATCGAGCTAGCGCAACCTAATGTCGATGCAGACGCTTTCGAACAGATCAACCATAGGTACAGAAGGCGTTTTCCAGGCATCTTCGGTGCTCCATCAGCGAGCGACTTGGATGATCCAATGCGCACGGGAGAAGCTGACACGCCGCTGCCAAGCTCCCTATTTCTAGACTACGACTGTACCAATTTAGTGGTTGCGGCCCTTGGGTTGTTAAGCGATGCAGAGCGCGATGTGCTCTGGCCAGAGATCCGGTTGAGGCATCCGCGCAAAGTAGTCCTGCGGTACGACTTGCGGCGCGTCCCTGTAGAGCAAGACAGCATCGAAGATCTCAAACAGTTAGTACGAGCGGTAGGAGAAGGGAGTATCCGAGGCCTATCGCCCCGAACCACAGATGCGCAGTACGAGCTGTACGAGCTCAATTATCTGCGCGCTGAAATCACGATCGACTTCATGATCCCTAATGTCGTCGGACAGCTCAGAGAAACATATCGCGACCCCGACCGATTGTTCTGGAAGCTCTACAAGCTGCAACTGTTAGGCGTTGGGCAATGGTCACCCGAGATACGCAAAGTACTTCGGGATGACGCTCTAGACGAACATGTCAAAAAGCCGCTTAAGGGCAGGCTGCCGCTTACTGTGGTCGAACTGGAGCTGTCTGATGGAGAACAATCAGCACCAATCGACGACTTGAGCGACGGAGAAGCTCAACTGATGCACACGATTGGCGCTGTAAGACTTTTTGGCGAAGCCGAATCATTGTTCATATTCGACGAGCCCGAGACGCATCTGAATCCGAGCTGGCGCACCCGCTATCACCTCGACTTTGAGCAGGCGGGACGCAGCCTAGTTGCCTCACAGGCTTTGATCTCATCACACTCGCCATTCCTGATTTCGTCCTTGCATCGCGAGGCCGTCTATCACTTCGAGAGGATTGATGGCCAGTCCGTCATGGCCTCACCGCCCAGCGAAACATTTGGGGCTTCGTTTGAAGTCCTAATCAAGAAATTCTTCGGCCTCCGGTCTGCAATATCACAAACGGCAGTTGATGAGATTCGCAGCCACCTTAATGACGTACATATGGATAACGCTCACAAGCGGAAATGGCTTGAGGAAGAGCTTGGTGAATCAATGGAACGTGCCTACCTGCTTAAGCGCCTAGAAAACTGATGCTACTACCTATAAGAAACGGCCTTGCCCCTAGTGCGGTTTTCCTCGGCCTCAATGCGCTAATGCGAGAAGTACTTTTAGCCAGCTGCTCGGGACGCGCTGTCGATCAGTCCAATTTCCCAGAAGATATTTGGCATGCCGTTCAAGCTAACGAACCGACCCGAGCACACCTGCAAGCAGTAAGAGACGTCATAGATGCTACAGATACCACTATTAGGTACGAGCTTTATCTTGCCTTTCAGGAAGTGACGAGCGTACGGCAACTTTTCAGCGACCAGGCACTCGCCATACCCGAGCCTCCCGAAGCAGTTACAGCTGAATTAAAAAAACTAGCCGCGCATCTTTTTGAGCGCACATCTAAGCTAGCCGACATTACTCGCGCATGCGGAGAGTCTATAAAGGACCACTACAGCCGCTATAGTGCTGACCCAGCCCCCGGCAATGGCAACGTATGCGGCATGTGTGCAACGGAACTACTTTCACAGCGAAGAAGTTATATCTCGGCAAATGAGCAATGGCGAGCTCCATATGACCACTTATTAGCCAAGGAAAAATATCCTCAGTTCGGGGTCGACCCAGACAACCTACTACCAACCTGTCATACATGTAACTCCAAAGCCAAACTCGCAAAGGATCTCCTGCACAACTCAGAAGGAGATCGTCGAATCTGCTTCGATCCTTGGGTCGAGCACGCTCACGGGAAAGTAATACTTAGAATCGACTTCGACTTAATAGACCTCACGCCCAAAGTCAGTTTATTTATGACGCCCGCAGACGTTGCAGAGCAAGAAAAACTCGAAACCTGGAATGACGTATATCGAATCAAAGAACGCATTGATGGTGAGTTCATTACTCTACGAGAAAAGCTTGCGGAAGACTTAGACCCCAGCAGCTTAGAGAATTTCAAAAGATCAATAGAAAGTAAGAAAATTATAAAAATGAGTGCTGCTCGACTAACGCCGTACAACTACTGGCGTAGCTTGCTCTATGCAGCACTGACTAATTTTCCAGATCAGACCCTAGAACAACTAAGAATACTCAGTCTGGAGGGGCTCGATCCATATGGCGACGCTGCAGCGACATACGGCATCTGACCTCTGCGGCCCGACCGAAGTAGGAAGGCAACAGCCCTGCTGCGATAATCAACTGGAAGCCATGGTCGCCACAGCCCAGGCGCGTATAGACCACCTGACCCAAAGCACTACCGCCAAGGACCAAACGCGGCAGAGAGTCTTCGCCCTGAGCACACCATCGACTCGCTGAAGGAGCATCCCCATGAACCCCAAGGACTGGATTGACCTGCTGCAAGGTCTGATCGGCTGGATCAGTAATCGATGGAATCCGGTTCGCAGGCAGGCTGTGCGCGTGCTGGCGACCTTCGAAGCCCACGGCGTGGCCTGCACGAATATCAACGCGCTTCTGCCGGCCTCGCTACAGCTAACAGCGTACCAGTGGTCCAACCCCGATCAGCTTAAGCTGGTACTGCAGCAAGCGCATCTCGACTGGATCGATCAGTATTTCGCTCTGGAACCGGGCTGGCTGAGCGGCCAGAGCAATGCCGCTCACCAGCAGATTTTCAGTTACAAGGCTCCAGCTGAACTGCATCAGTGGTTTATGCAGCACAGCCATGTGGCGCAGAGCGTCGAGTTTCGGCTCTATCTGATCACCCCGGACACTCGTGCAATCAGCCCTGAGAGTGAGGGCTACTACGCCTTGGTATTGGAGCAGTTGGGCGATGATCTTTCCGCCTGCAGCCGTTTCTTCCACCTGACCGCAGGTGGTCACTTCGAGCACTACCCAAGCTTGATACATCTGCTGCAGGTTCTAGCCATTGCCCACTACCACGGCGCCATATTCCAGCGCTCGCAGCTTGAGGCCTCTGCCGTGTATCAGCTGAGCCATCACCAGGGCCTGATTCCGTCCTGGCTGGATCACTGTAAGCCTCACCCGCTAGAGGCCGATCATGAGTTATGGCCGCACTTCTCCGGACATTCACCCTGGCTTGATGCATTACGCGCCGAGGCAGAGGAAGGCCTGCTTGGCGCCGGGCTGACCGAAGTGGTCGAACAGCTGCACACCGATACTCAACGCTTTTCCCGCCAGCTGAGCAGCTCCCCATCGCCGCTGGATCTGAACGGTCTCATGCCGCACCCGTAGGCTAATCACGTACATCTGAAGGATATAGAGCCAATGCCCGTCCCAACCTACGACCAGTTCATCGAGCCCGTCCTGCGTTTTCTTGCCGCTCATCCGGATGGTGCTACAGCGGCAGAGGTCCAGGAGGGCGCCGCTCTTGCGCTTGGTTTGAGCCTCGGCCAGCGCGAAGAAACCATCGCCAGCGGTCAGGCGACTTACAAGAACCGCGCCGGCTGGGCGCACGACCGCCTCAAGCGTGCCGGCTATTCCAGCAGCGCCAAGCGCGGTTACTGGAGGCTGACCGAAGCCGGTCTCGCCTTCGCCCAAAGTAATCCGGCGCCGCTCAACGCTGGGCAGGTCGAGTACCTAGCGGTGAACTTCATGAGCGTGAAGCTGAAAGCGGCGCCAGATGCTGCCTCACTGGACGAAAGCGACGACACACCGACACCGGCCAATCTGGCCACCAGCAGCCCGCAGGAGCGCCTGGATCAGGCGATCTTCGAACTACGCGCCAGTGTCGCCGGCGACTTGCTAGACAACCTGCTGCAGGCCAGCCCCACGCGCTTCGAACATATCGTGCTCGATGTGCTGCACCGCCTCGGCTACGGCGCCAGCCGTCAGGCTCTGCAGCAGGTCGGCGGCAGCGGCGATGGCGGCATCGACGGCGTAATCTCGCTGGATGCCCTAGGCCTGGAGAAAGTTTATGTGCAAGCCAAGCGCTGGCAAAGTACGGTCGGCCGCCCCGACCTGCAGGCCTTCTACGGCGCCCTGGCAGGCCAGAAGGCCAAACGCGGCGTATTCATCACCACCTCCGGATTCACCGCCCAGGCAGTGGACTTCGCCCGTTCGGTGGAAGGACTGGTGCTGGTCGACGGCAAACGCCTGGTCAACCTGATGCTGGACCATGAAGTCGGCGTCAGTTCGCAGCTCTACAAGGTGCCGAAACTTGACAGCGACTACTTTGACGAATCGCTCGGGTAGGCTAAAACGCCCCACACAAGCAATGCCAGTCTTGCTCTGCGTGAGGAGCATCACGAGGCGCTTTGCGGCGCCCATGACTTCGTGCCTGTACGACTAAAACCCCACACTGGACATGTAAAGAAGCCACATGAAACGGGTATTCATCGCCAACTTCGGTCGCGAAAACTACGAGTGGCCTAATTGCCTTGAGCGCTCGACCGTCGCCACCATGAACTCTGTCGAGACACATGGCTTTTGGCTGGCAGGGGACAGAGAAGGCTTTATCCGCGCCTGTATGGAGCACGAAAAAAGTCATCGCGGTATTATTGTGCCGACAAAGGCGGTGGCATCCCGCTGGTTCAATCTGATGACAATCATCGCCGAGACTACTGGCGATATCTGGATTCATCGCGAGAAAGGCGAGCTATGGTGGACAGAATCACTGGCTGAGCCAGCGACTTTTGGATTCAGCTCGGACCCGACAGGCCAGACGCCGAAGCCCGTATATGTCTGTCATAAGCCGTGCAAGCCCTGGTCAAAAACCAGCGAGAAAGGTCATCGCCTCGACTGGAACAGCCTGCATCCCAAGGCCAGAGACTTCCTGTCGACAGAAGCAACCCTGCAGCAACTCTCAACAGACTACGCCGAATATGCCCTTGCACTGGTGCAGGGCGACGATCTCAGCCCCTGGCATGACAGTACTCGCTGGAAAGAGAAAGCCAGCAAAAGGCCAGCCTCTCCCGTGGAGTCTTTCAGTGATCTGCAGGTTTCGGCCTATCGCATGGCGAAAACCGCATGGGACACGACGCAGAATGCCAATGGTCAGGAAGTGCTACAGCGAATCAAAAACAAGGACTTTGGCTTTGCCAACGAAGACGCGCTGCGCCTCTATATCGAAGACCTTCATCAGATGCAGGAAGGCCTCTGCGCACTGACTGGTATTCCCATGCAACTGGATCGCAACTGTGATGATGAAGAGCTGAAGTGCTCGCTCGACCGCATCGACAGCAACGGCCACTATGCACCGGGCAATTTACAACTCGTTTGTCGCTTCGCAAATCGCTGGAAGAGCGACAGTGAGAACGCCGATTTCATGCGGCTGATCGATCTGGTCAGAGATACAAGCGGACTTTAGGCCCTACACCACAAACGACTATTAAATCAGTACACTGGTGGTACAGTGCCCAGCTTTTAAAGATTTCGCTCAATTACGCTTAAACCTCTCTACGACGGTACTTTCAGCTAACTGTACCTGCGCTAACCTACGCCCGATTTCACTGGGCTTGCAGCGTTTCTAGGCAACTCATAATCCTTTGGTCCACGGTTCGAGTCCGTGTGGGCCCACCACCTTCAAAGCCGCGCATTGCGCGGCTTTTTCATGCCCGCAAGAAAAACAGCTTTACCAGTCCTATAGTCCAAAGGTACAAATTCAGTACAGTGCCGGTACAGCGGTACGCTTTGGGAGTAGTAAAAGATGGCCACCATCGTCAAAACGGATGCCGGCACCTGGAAGGCCCTGGTACGCAAAACCGGCTGGCCGACCAACACCAAAACCTTCCGTACCAAGCGCGATGCCGAAGACTGGGCACGCCGCACCGAAGACGAAATAGTCAGGGGCGTATACATCCAGCGCAGCGGCTCTGAGCGCATGACCTTGGAAATGGCCCTGAAACGCTACCTCAGCGAAATCAGCCCTACCAAGAAGCCGACCACCCAGCGCGCCGAAGCCACAAAGGCCCAACAACTGATCAGCCACCTGGGCAAATACTCCATGGCCGCCCTCTCCGCTGAAATCATCGCCGGCTACCGCGACACCCGCTTGGCCTCGATCACCAATCGCGGCAAGCCCACTAGCAACAACACCGTACGCCTGGAACTAGCCCTGCTCAGCCACCTGTTCACCGTGGCAATTCAGGAATGGGGCTTGGGTCTGAGCTTCAACCCGGTACTGAACATCCGCAAACCTAGTCCAGGTGAAGGCCGTGACCGGCGCTTGTCTGCAGAAGAGGAGCGCCGCCTGCTGACAGCCGTAAACAATCACAGCAATCCCATGCTTGGCTGGATCGTCCGCATCGCCCTGGAAACCGGCATGCGCTCGTCTGAGATCACATCCCTGCGCAGGCATCAGGTCGATATGAAAAAGCGCGTGGTGCGCCTCTCAGACACCAAAAACGACAGCGCTCGCACCGTCCCGCTCAGCAAGTGGGCTACAGAGACCTTCCAGGCGGCGTTGAACAACCCTGTTCGGCCGATTGACTGTGACTTGGTGTTCTTTGGCGAACCCGGCAAGAACGGAAAGCGCAGCCCCTATGCGTTTACTAAAACGTGGGGGCTGCTGAAGACCAAGCTAGGTATGTCAGACCTGCGCTTCCACGATCTGCGTCATGAGGCGGTCAGTCGGTTGGTTGAGGGTGGTCTATCCGACCAAGAGGTGTCCGCCATCAGCGGGCATAAGTCGATGCAGATGCTCAAGCGCTATACCCATCTACGCGCAGAAGACCTTGTCGACAAACTGGACAAGCTGACCAGCCAGCGCAACGCACCTTAACCGACACACCAAGTGCGCCCAAACCACTACCTGATGCAGAAGCAGATACTGTCGAGCATTTGGCAGCTACTGATCAGGTCAGGGCATCTCTACGGTGGGCCGCCTCAACCGCTTTTCAGGCCTACCAGCCCCCACCCGACTGCCACCCCAACCTGCGCGGCGCTCTGCAGCAGCGCTAAGCCACGCCTCTGCACGAAGCAACAGATCAAAAACGGCTTTCCGATCATCAAGCAGAGATCGGTGAAAAGCCAATCTCTGCTCACGCAGCACACCGACCTCCAGATCATGATCATCTAGCGCCTGAATCAAGGAGGGCAGCACTGCAGCCCCTTCAAGCCCCTCCACACGTCTCACCGCAAGCAACCACGTCAGCGGCCTATGACGCTCAAGCCAAGGAACAACCTGGTCAGCCTCGATGGCCTCCTTCCACCACGAGCGCAACTTCTCCTTCCTTGCCTGATTGGAAAGCCGGCGGAGGTGATCAGTAAATTGCGGCGACAACTTACGCCCAAACCAGTAGTCGTCAGACCTCGGCCACACCCGATGCGACTGCTCTTCGCTGGCTCCGCCAATGGGGACTCGGTGCACCCTACAATGTTTATTGCCGTTCAAAACGAACCGCCAGCACATGGCGCAAAAGCAAGGAGCTGGGGCCTCCTGGGCATAGCCAAAGATCACGTTGATCGCCTGCGCTGCCCCCATTAGCTGCCCCAATGAAACAAGCAAATCAGGAGAAGCCCGACCAGGAGAGATCAGGGCATGACCCATTTCGCTAAACGTCATCCAACTCAGCTTTCGACCATTCAGAAAGACAAGAGCTGAGCTCAAGCCGTCAACCAGCCGCTGGTAATCCGCAAGGTTGGGACAACGCACCACGCGCTCCAAAACGTGGCTCACGTGCTCCTTCAAGATCCGCCTGAAAATGATTGGCCTCAACGCCTCAGCCGAAGCTTGCCGCGAGATATCGGCTACAAACGGACGCCACATCGGCACACGCAACCACCCATGCTTTACGCAGAGGATGAACTCGACCTCATCAGGCTGTGGTCGGTGATGTTGTCTGTACATGCTAAATGCACGACCTCAGTGCGAAATTCAAAAAATCGACAGAAACCCATCAAAGCCCTTATTTCACGCAGGCTGTAGAGTTTTTCAAGTGGCAAATTTTAGCTCTTAAAACCGAGAGAGGAATGCTCCTAGGATTTAGCCGTAACTGAACCAAGGAGCACCATCATGTCTACAACCCAAGAAATTCTGACCGCGCGCTGCGGAATCTTGATGACCTACGAGCAACTGGGCGAAGTCATGCATCGAAGCCCAGAAGCGCTCCGAATCACGCTCTCTGACAACAGGACTGAGTGGGCTCGGAGCATCAACGCAGCCAAGCGGAAATGGGGCCGCCGGGTGCTATTTCGTACGGCCGATATTGCGCGGTTGATCGACGATGGAATCAACAACTAGTCCGCCTTTCCTCCGTTAAAAGCGCCCCGATCATGAGCATAAAAATCTCCAGCCTAGTGTGGGAGCACTATCCAGCCGGCGGCTGCGAACTCCTCACAGCCCTGGCCTATGCCGACCATGCACACGATGACGGAACCAACATCCGCCCCAGCGTTGCTTATATCGCCAAGAAGACGCGTCAGAGCGAGCGCAGCGTTCGCCGATATCTCGCACAAATGCGCGAGAACGGATGGTTGCTCACGGTGCGATACGGCAATGGCGGACGCGGGTTTGCCACGGAATATCGGGTCAACCCTCTGTGGATAACTAACCCTGACAAACTGTCACCCTTTGCTCCAGAAGCAAGCGAAACCCTGACAAGTCAGGTCAAAAAGGATGACAACAGAGGTTGCAAAAGGGTGACACCCGTGTCAGCCCAACCATCAGGAACCATAAAAGAACCTACAACAGCGCAAAACGGACTGCTTGCGCTTCTCGCAATACCCGAAGAGCTGTCCGGCCAAAACCGTGCCGCAGCTCAGAAGTTGCTGCAGCAGTGCCCTACTCCGCAGCGTCAACTTGTTCTCGATGAAATCGCCGCCCTGATCGCAAAGGGCCGAGTCCGAAACCCTCTCGGGTTACTGCGAAGACTTGTGGAAGTGGCTCAGCTTGGTGAGTTTGTGCCCAGTGCCAAACAGCAACCGAGGGAGCGGAACAAAGCAGCAAGCATCCAAAACCACAATTGTGTACCGGATGAGCGCTTAGGGCGCCAATCACTGGCTGAGTTACGTGCGCAGCTCGAGAAGCAAAGCGAATCCAAGCGCGGTCGATGATGCAATCAAAGATCTGATGGAACCAACGGCATGGAGGCAATACATGAGCACACAAACATCCCAAGCACATAAAGGCGGGGAAGCTACGAAGGGAGGTTCATCTCCTCAAACAAAGACCACGACACTCTCTGACCGAATCGCTGCACACGTTCTGGCGAAGCCTGATGCCAGCATCGCCTCTCGCAACCGCAGCGCTTTTATCTCTATGCGCGAGGAGATTCAGCAGGCCTACAGCAACGGCTGGTCACTGCTCGCCATATGGAAACTGCTGCACGAGGAGCAACGAATTCCATTCACCTACCAGGCATTTCGTCGCTACGCCCGACAACTAATCACCGCCCCTCAGCCATCACAAACCGCCCAGCAGGAACCTACCCGCCCAGAGGCAATTACGTTCAGCTCAACCGCAACCAAAGGGCATCTGCAGTGAACATGAACAGCCCCTCTGGCGTACAGTCTGCCGTTAAAGCGTTCAAAACACGTTCAACCTGCAACTGCAGCGTTCAATACGCAAGAGTGGCACTGCTACGTGTCAACAAGAGGCACGTTAAAAGCGCTGAGATGCGGGACAGGGTAGTTTGTGCAGGCCCACACCTCCGGTGCGCGCCTTACAAAGAGGCTGTATTCGCGCTTCGCACTCAAGGCCCCACCCTGCCCTGCGGGGTCATAGCAAACAGGCAGGTTGAACGCCATGGGTGAGAGCACCAGTCGGCGTGTGGAGCCGCCCATCAAGGTCTACTGTCTGCCTCATGAACGCGAACGGATACTGCGCAACGCCCAGGCATCTGGGCACAGCGCATCGCGCTACTTGCTCTTGGTGGGCCAAGGCTACCAAGTCTCCAGCATCCTGGATTACCAATACGTCGAGGAGCTGGCACGGGTGAATGCCGATCAGGCACGCCTGGGCAATTTGCTCAAACTGGCTCTGACCCACTATGACCACCTCCCCGCCTACGGGCAGATGCAGGCCAGCCACACCCTGCAAACGCTGGTGGAGGAAATTCGGGAAAGCCAGCAGACACTACGCTCAACCATGGCTGCCCTGGTCACCCCCATCGCGGCGCGGAGAACCCGTCCGTGATCGCCAAGCATGTAGCCATGCGTTCACTGCGCAAAAGCAGCTTCAGCGAGCTGGTGCGCTACATGTGCGACCCGCAGGACAAGCGTGAGCGTGTCGGGCGTGTACAGATCAGCAACTGCCACTCTCTGGAGGTCGAGGATGCCATCTTGGAGGTCACGGCCACGCAAGCGCGAAACGTGCGGTGCGAGACCGACAAGTCCTACCACCTAATCCTCAGCTTCCGCGCTGGCGAAGAGCCAGACGAAACGGTTCTGGAGCAGATTGAGCAACGTATCTGCACAGGCCTCGGTTACACCGAACACCAACGAATCAGCGCCGTCCATCACGATACCGACAACATCCATATCCACCTGGCCATCAACAAAATCCATCCATCTAAGCTGACACTCCACTCGCCCTTTCGCGACTACAAGACCCTGAACCAGCTCTGCGAAATAGTGGAGCAAGAGTTTGGACTAGAGCGCGACAACCACCAGTCTGAGCGTCAGGCGGCTCGTGGCCGTGCTGGCGACTTGGAGCATGCCGCCGGCGTTGAAAGCCTCATCGGATGGGTTCGTCGTGAATGCCTGGAACAGATCACCGCCGCCAATAGCTGGAACGCTCTGCACCAGGTGATGCAAACCAACGGCCTGAGCCTGCGACTTCGAGGCAACGGCCTAGTGATAACCAGCGCAGACAACACCGCCATCAAGGCCAGCTCGGTATCGCGGGATATATCGAAGACCAAACTAGAAATGGTCCTAGGGCCCTTCCAAGCATGCGGGGCAAAGGGGCATCGGACACCAGCCCGACAGTACCAGCCGCGCCCCATGCGCTCGCGCATGGACACCAGCGAGCTGTTCGCCCGCTACCAGGTCGAGCAAAAGAGCTGCGCCGCCTTACGCACCAAGGCCACCCGAGATGCCAGGGCTATCCGTGACCAGCAGATCACCGCCGCCAAGCGTCGAGCAGCCATCAAGCGCAATGCCTTAAAACTCTCCGGCGCCGACCGGTTGACCAAGAAGCTCCTCTTCGGCCAGATCAGCAAAACGCTATTGGCAGCCATCGACAGCGCCTGTGCGAAACACCAGCAGGCGTGCCGTGAACTGGCCCAGCAGCATCGACAGCACAGTTGGCATGAGTGGCTGAAGAGCCAAGCACGCCGAGGTGATGCAGACGCCCTTGCCGCGCTGAGAGCGCGGCCCTGTGCCAATGGCCTCAAGGGCAACACCCTGAGTGGAGAAGCCAAGGCCACTTCACTCCCATCAATAGCACTGCCTACCGACAGCATTACCAAGCAAGGCACCCTGATCTACCGATGCGGCGAGGCAACCATTCGCGATGACGGCAGCGCACTTCAGCTGTCACGTAATGCCAATCCAGAAACCGTGATCACTGCGCTGAAGCTCGCTGCTCAGCGCTTCGGGCAGCCGCTCAGAGTGAATGGCTCAGCTGACTTCAAGCAGCAAGTCCTAGAGCTGGCAGCCCAGGAACGCCTGACCATTCGCTTCCAAGACCCCATATTGGAAAAGCAACGCATGGTACTACTGGCCAGCAAACGCCAGCAGTCTGGGCAGAAAACATCCCTGGGCGTGAGTCGCTAACCCTCAGCTGGAGACAGGCGAGCGAACGCCGGAGAATTTAGCTGCTAAATCCCTATTTGATTGCCTCACCAGCCAGCCACTCACATATTCACGTCATCGACGGCGGCAATCGCACCCGAAGCATGCTGATTGCCATGGAAATTTCGGCACAAACACTGAAATGCAGAATTGCACTTCGCTTGACCATCCGATTGCATTCAACCTGCCCACCGATTGCATCGGATCTGACCAGCATGCTTTGTAACTATGATGGGCAGAGAACGGCCAGGAGTCTTAACTCAGCCTCTACAAAATCAGAGGCGATTCGGTATGATGCGCCCGGTGTTATGGAATGGCATCACCTAAGGAGTAGTCATGATAAAACCACCGTTCAAAGTTCTTAAATCTCATCTGGTAGATGCGTTCTTCATTACAGCCGAAAAGCTGTATCGCGAGTTCGAGGAACCTTTAGAGACGGTGGATAGATTCAGAAGTGGACGAATCTATTTTCTTGTCAAACGACGTAAGGCGCGGTTTTCCAGTGTCTTTCTAAGCAAAAAGTGCCAGATCGAGTTTAAGTATGCCTCACAGGGCATACTGTCGCGCCCGCACAAAGTCGACATTGCTCAACTGATGCATGGTGCGCCGGCTATTAATAAAAAATACTTTCCGACCCCGGCCCATCTACAATCAATGATTCGATATGTCGAGTCCGCGGATGAGTATGAGCGCCTGCTGAAGCGAGAGCCCTTGGTGGCAGCCGTCATGCCGGGACGCGGGGAGAAGGAACGCGCGGATCGGGCAATCGCCTACCATTTCCTGACACCTGCGGACCCGATGCCCAAGGATGAAAACAGGCATATCATCTTTGCTCATCAACTGCTGCGTGTTACCGATGACCTTCCGGAAAAATACGAAGTCATGTACATCGGCAAGGCCATGGAGCTGTCTGAGCGAATGGACGGACACAAGCGTGTGCAGCAAGCCCAGGCAGAGTGCGAGGACGATGCGGAAATCTATCTGTACTTCTTCACGCCACGATTTGAGGCGGTGGCATCTCGCGATGGCATGGTCATCAAACAACCTAACGACTATCTGAGCCTGGGGGAAGAAAATCTCGTGCTCGCCGCCGAGGCTGGCTTGATCAATTACTTCTCACCTGAAATGAATGTTCAGAATAAAACAACGGACCTGCGTAAGAGCAAGGCCATGAACCGCGTGAAGAGCTTGAAATACACTCATTTTATTTCGGAGTGTATTTTTGACGAGCACGACTATGCGTTCGAAACGAAAAAAATCAGGAAGAGTGGCGCGCACGAGAAGATTTACTCGCTCTGACGCAGAGCAGGTACATCCTACTCACGTGACCGCGGGTGAACCCGCTACCTCAGCATGCACAGAAAAAGGGGACCATAGATTTATTTCCTCGACTCCTCTAGAGCGCTGCTTCTGGCCAATTTCGGCATCTTCCAAAGGTCTGTATCGGGGCGTCCTGTGCTGGTGTGCCCACGCAGTATGCTGGTCAAATCCGATGCAGTCGGTGGTCAAGTAAAAGCAATTGCGCACTAAGAACAAATCGGGCATCCCCAACCCCTGCGGCAAGATAGGCCGGAGAAGCTTAACGAAGCGGAGATAGCCCAACCGGCCTCATCTGAAGAGCCTGGCTCACATGCGCCAGGGCTAGCAATAACGCCCCGGGCGTAGGGTCATCCAGAGCAGCCCTCAGATAGGCCCTGATTGTCTCTTCATCCTTCAGATGCGCTGCTGCATCAAATGGCATGTGCATAACGTTCCGCTTCATTACCTTCTCCATCATGCCGTAAGCCGGTAAGGCTATACCTGCAGCAATCGCTAGGCCTTCATGCTCCTCTTAAGAATCAGGCCTCCACGACGCCCCGGTGGCAGCACGGGAGACCAACACGAAAGCCGAAAATTTAGCTGCTAAATTTTTGCTCCCTTGCACCTCCCACCTTTGAGTAAGATTCCTGAAATTCTGCGCAGTAGCTCCCAGTTTGGCGCAGCTAGGGGAAATGGGCTCAAAGGATCGACTATGGCGGCCAGTAGTAACTTCGCTTTTCTACAGGAACACGACCCGCTGTTCCTGCAATTGGCCAGCACCGCTGAACAAGTATTCGCCGCCGATCCCAACACCACCCTGATCAAACTACGCCAGCTCGGCGAAGCCCTGGCCCAGGATCTGGCCAGCCGCGCCGGCATCGAGTTCGACCAGCAGACCAGCCAAGCCGATCTGCTCTACAAGCTCGGCCGTGAAATCCAGCTGGATCGCAGCATCAGCAGCCTGTTCCACACCCTGCGCATCGAAGGCAACAAGGCCACCCACCAGTTCCGCACCCAGCACCGTGAAGCCCTGGATGGCCTCAAGGTCGCCCGTGCCCTCTGTGCCTGGTATCACCAGGCCCTCGGTAAGGCCGGCAGCAACTTCAAGCCCGGCCCCTTCGTGATGCCCAGCGACCCCAGCGCGCCGCTGCGCGAGCTGCAGGGCGAGATCGAACAGCTCAAAGCGCAGCTGCACGAGTCCAGCCAGCAGGTGGAAAGCAATCAACAGCTCGCGGCACTGCTCAAACGCGAGGCCGAGGAATACGCCGTGCTCGCCGAGCAGATGGATGCCGAGTCGCGCCGCTACAAGGAACAGGCTGCCGCCCATGAAGCCGCGCTTGCCCAGCTGCGCGCCGAACACGAGCGCAGCCTCAAAGCCCTGCAGCAGGAGCTGGAGGCTAAACCCCAGGCCACTCAGCAGGTACTGCACAAGACCCAACAGGCCAGCAGCCATTTCGACCTGTCGGAGGACCTCACCCGCATCATCATCGACCAGCAGCTGATCGAAGCCGGCTGGGAGGCCGATTCCCTCGACCTCACCCACGCCCAGGGTGCGCGCCCGGAAAAGAGCAAGAACAAGGCCATCGCAGAGTGGCCCACCAGCAGCCCCAAGGCCTGCGCCGACTACGTGCTGTTCGCCGGCCTCACGCCCATCGCCATCGTCGAAGCCAAGCGAAAGCGCATCAACATCAGCGCTTGCATTCCCCAGGCCGAGCGCTATGCCCGCGACTACCCCCTGAGCGGCGAACAACAACCCGCCTGGGAATTGGCCGGACTCAGCCTGCCCTGGCTCGACGGCCAGGGCGGTCAGTTCCGAGTGCCATTCGCCTTTGCCTGCAACGGCCGGCCCTTCATCAAGCAGCTGGCCGAACAGTCCGGCACCTGGTTCCGCGACCTGCGCAGCCCGGCCAACACCGGCCGCCCGCTGCCCAGCTTCCACACCCCGGACGGCCTGCTCGACCTGCTCAAGCGCAGCCGCGAAGACGCCGAAGCCAAGCTCAAGGGCGAAGGCTTCGCCTACCTCAAGCTGCGGCCCTATCAGGAAAAGGCCATCCAGGCCGTCGAACAGGCCCTGGCCAATAACCAGCGCGACTGCCTGCTGGCCATGGCTACCGGCACCGGAAAGACCCGCACCATCATCGGCCTGCTCTACCGCTTCCTGAAGGCCGAGCGCTTCAAGCGCATTCTCTTCCTGGTCGACCGCAGCGCCCTCGGCCAGCAGGCCGTGGAAGCCTTCCACGACATGACCCTGGAGCAGAACCAAACCCTGGCGCAGATCTACGACATCAAGGAGCTCGGCGACATGGCCGCCGAAGCCGCCACTCGCGTGCAGGTCGCCACCGTGCAGTCCATGGTTCGCCGCGCGTTCCAGTCCGACAACCCGCTGCCCATCGACGAGTTCGACTGCATCATCGTCGACGAAGCGCACCGGGGTTACACCCTCGACCAGGACATGACCGAAGGCGAGCTGGCCCTGCGCGACACCGCCCAGTACCTCTCGCAATATCGCCGCGTACTGGATTACTTCGACGCCTGCAAGATCGGCCTCACCGCTACACCGGCACGGCACACCAGCGAAATCTTCGGCAAGCCGGTATTCACCTACAGCTACCGCGAGGCCGTGGCCGACGACTGGCTGATCGACCACGAACCGCCGATCCGCTACGTCACCCGCCTGGCCGCTGAAGGCATCCACTTCGCCAAGGGCGAGACGGTCAGCGTGCTCGACACCCAGACCGGCGAAGTGGAAAGCGCCGAGCTGGAAGACGAACTCGACTTCAACATCGAGTCGTTCAACCGCAGCGTGATTACCGAGGCCTTCGACCAGGTGATCTGCAGCGAGCTGGCCAAGGAGCTCGACCCCTTCGGCGAAGAGAAGACCATGATCTTCTGCGTCAACCAGAAGCACGCCGAGCGCATCAAGCGCCTGCTCGACGACGCCTTCGCCGCCCACTACGAAGAGCAGTACAACGAAGCCGCCGTGCGCATCATCACTGGGCAGAGCGACAAGGTCGACCAACTCATCCGCCTGTACAAGAACGAGCGCTTCCCCAACATCGCCATCACCGTCGACCTGCTCACTACCGGCATCGACGTGCCGCGCATCTGCAACCTGGTGTTCATGCGCCGGGTACGCTCGCGCATCCTCTACGAGCAGATGAAGGGCCGCGCCACCCGCCGCTGCGACGACATCGGCAAGACCGTGTTCCGCATCTACGACCCCGTCGACCTCTACACCGCCCTGGAAGCGGTCGACACCATGCAGCCGCTGGTAAAAAACCCCAACGTGCCGCTGGAGCAGCTGCTCACCGAACTGACCAACCCCGTCAGCCTGGAAGCACCCGGCAGCCGCGAGGGCGCCAGCCACGCCGACGACGTGCTCGACCAGCTTGGCCAGCGCGTCATGCGCATCCTGCGCAAGGCCCAGCACAAGGCCGAGAGCAAGCCCACACTCAAACAGAAGCTCGAAGAGCTGCAGGACGCCTGGGGCGTGCCGCCGGCCGAACTGCACAGGCACCTGCATGAACTTGGCCCGCAGCAGGCAGCGCACTTCGTCCGCACCCACAGCCGCCTACTGCAGCAGCTGGACAGCGTCAAAGCCCTGCTCGCCTCGGAAAACTACCCGGTAATCGCTACCCACAGCGACGAACTCAAGGTGCGCGAACAGAACTACGGGCAGAACCAGAAGCCCGCCGACTACCTGGAAAGCTTCCACGACTTCATCCACAACCAGCTCAACCAGTCCGCCGCACTGGCCGTGGTGGTCAACCGCCCGCGCGACCTAACCCGCGAACAGCTGCGCGAAGTGCGCCTGCTGCTGGACAACGCCGGTTTCAGCGAAGCCAGCCTGAAAAGCGCCTGGCGCAACGCCACCAACCAGGAAATCGCCGCCAGCATCATCGGCTATATCCGCCAGGCCGCCATCGGCGAAGCGCTATTGCCCTTCGAGCAGCGCGTACAGCAGGCCATGCAGCACATCTACAGCCTGCACGGCTGGACGCCACAACAGCGCAAATGGCTCGACCGCCTGGCCAAGCAACTGGTGCACGAGGTGGTGCTCGACAGCACCCAGCTCAACGATGCCTTCCGCGAACACGGCGGCCTGCGTCTGCTCGACAAGCATCTGGATGGCAACCTCGCCAGCGTGCTGCAGGCGCTGAACGACAACCTCTGGCCGCAAGTCAGCTAGCCGGTGAGCCGAATAGCCCGCATAATCGGCTCACTCAATGAGCTGAATACCTTCGCTATTCGGCTCACACCCCGCTGAGAACGCCCATGCACGACACCCGCTGGATCTGGCAGCACCCCGACTGGCCGCACTTCACCTGGCAGGCCGACGCCCTCGCCGCGCCGCTGCGGGCCTGCGCCCAGGCGCAAGGCAAGCTGCTCGGCATGGCCGGCGCGGTCGGCGCCGAGGCCGAGGCGCAGAACAGCCTGGACGCCCTGCTGCAGAACATCCTCACCTCCTCGGCCATCGAGGGTGAGCAGCTCAATGTCGGTTCGGTGCGCTCGTCCCTGGCGCGCCGCCTGGGCCTGGCCGCCGAAGGCAAACCCAGCGCCCGCAGCGAAGGCCTGGCCGAACTGCTGCTCGACGCCACCGGCAACCACCAGCAGCCCCTCACCCGCGAGCGCCTGCTCTGCTGGCACCGCTGGCTGTTCCCGGCCGACGACTTCCCGCTGGCCAGCCGCATCCGTGTCGGCGCGCTGCGCGGCGAGGAACCCATGCAGGTGGTCTCCGGCCGGCTGGACAACCCCACCGTGCACTTTGAAGCCCCGCCCCGCGCGGTGGTGGAGCCGCAGCTGGACGCCTTCATCGCCTGGTTCGAGCACAGCCGCGCAGACGCCAGCCTCGACCCGCTGCTGCGCGCCGGCATCGCCCATTTCTGGTTCGTCACCCTGCACCCCTTCGACGATGGCAACGGCCGCCTCACCCGCGCCCTCACCGACCTTGCCCTGGCCCAGAGCGAGCGCCAGGCCATCCGCTTCTACGCCATGTCGGCCAGCATCCTGGACGACCGCGCCGGCTACTACCGCATCCTCGAAACCAGCCAGCGCGGCGCGCCGGACCTCACCGCCTGGCTGCACTGGTTCCTCGCCACCCTGCTGCGCAGCCTGGAACAGGCGCTGGCCCGTATCGACCGCCTGCTGGCCAAGGCGCGTTTCTGGCAGCAATACCGCGCGGCGGCGCTGTCCGCCGAGCAGGTCAAGGTGCTCAACCGCCTGCTCGATGGCGGCGACAAAGGCTTCGAGGCCGGCATCAGCGCCGCCCAGTACCAGGCCGTGGCCCAGGTCTCCAAGGCCACCGCCACCCGCCACCTTAGCGATCTGCTGGAAAAAGGCTGCCTCACCCGCCTGCCCGGCGGCGGCCGCAGCACCCGTTACCAGATCAACCGGCCCGGCAGCGCCCTGCCCGGCCCCACTACCGAGTAAGCCATGACCAACACCGATATCGTCCAGAAACTCTGGAGCCTCTGCGACGTCCTCCGCGACGACGGCATCAACTACAGCGACTACGTCACCGAGCTGGTCTTGCTGCTGTTTATCAAAATGGAATACGAGCAGGTGCAGAACAACGACAGCTTCGCCCACAAGCTGCCCGAGGGCGCGCGCTGGCCGGATCTGGCGGGTAGATCCGGCCTCAACCTGCTAGATCACTACCGGCAGATGCTGCTCGACCTAGGCAAGAACGAAGATCCGCTGATTGCAGCCATCTACGCCGACGCGCAAACGCGCCTGAAAGAGCCGCGCCACCTGGAACAGTTGATCAAAAGCCTGGACGGCATCGACTGGTTCAGCGCCCGCCAGGACGGCCTCGGCGATCTGTACGAAGGCCTGTTGGAGAAGAACGCCAGCGAAACCAAGTCCGGCGCCGGCCAGTACTTCACCCCACGCCCGTTGATCGACAGCATCATCAACTGCCTCAAGCCGCAGCCCGGTGAAACCATCCAGGACCCGGCAGCCGGCACCGCAGGCTTCCTGATTGCCGCCGACGCTTATATCAAGCGCCACACCGATGATCACTACGACCTCGACGCCAAGGCCCAGGCCTTCCAGCGCAACCGCGCCTTTGTCGGCATCGAACTGGTGCCCGGCACCCGCCGCCTGGCGTTGATGAACACCCTGCTGCACGGCATGGAGGGTGACGAAGAAGGCGTGGTGCACCTGGGCAACGCCCTCGGCCAAAGCGGGGCCAACCTGCCCAAGGTGGACGTGATTCTCTCCAACCCACCCTTCGGTACGGCCAAAGGCGGCGGCGGCCCGACCCGCGACGACCTCACCTACAAAACCAGCAACAAGCAGTTGGCCTTCCTCCAGCATATTTACCGAGGCCTCAAGCCCGGTGGCCGCGCCGCCGTGGTACTGCCGGATAACGTGCTATTCGAGGCCGGCGTCGGCACCGAGGTGCGCCGCGATCTGATGGACAAGTGCAACCTGCACACCCTCCTGCGCCTGCCCACTGGCATCTTCTACGCCCAGGGCGTGAAGACCAATGTGCTGTTCTTCCAGAAGGGCACTGCCAACAACCCGCGCCAGGAGCAAGGCTGCACCCAGCGCGTCTGGGTCTATGACCTGCGCAGCAATATGCCCAGCTTTGGCAAACGCACCCCCTTCGGTGCATGCCACCTCAAGCCCTTCGAGGATGCCTACGGCGAGGATGCCAACGGCAACAGCCCGCGCGCTGAGAATGTCGAAGGCATCGGCGAGCAGAGCCGCTTCCGCGTGTTTACCCGCGAGCAGATCCGCGAGCGCGGCGACTCGCTGGACATCAGCTGGCTTAAGGATGCCGACAGCCTGGATGCCAGCGAACTGCCCGCGCCCGAGGTGCTGGCCGGCGAGGCAATGGCCGAGCTGACCGAAGCCCTGCGCGAGCTGGATCAGCTGATGCAGGCGCTGGGGGCTGGACATGAGGCGGAGCAGCAGAAGCGCATGCTGGCGGAGGTGATGGGGTTGGCGGTAGCTCAGGAGGTTGGGGATGAGTGAGTTGCCAGCATCTTGGTCAGAGGTCGAGATTGGCCAAATTGCCGATGTAGTAAGTGGCGGCACACCAAATGCGAATGAACCTGAAAACTTTGCTATTCCGGGAGAAGGCATTGCATGGCTGACACCGGCAGACCTGAGTGGCTACACCGCTAAAGAAATTTCCCATGGTGCGAGAGACCTGTCAGAACAGGGCTATCAGTCATGCTCAGCCAAACTTATGCCCAAGGGCAGTCTTCTATTCAGCAGTCGCGCGCCTATTGGCTATGTTGCTGTAGCAGCCAATCCGATATCGACCAACCAAGGCTTCAAGAGCTTCGTTTTTCCTGACGACGTAGACTCTAGCTACGCGTTCTATTACTTGAAAAGCATTCGATCGTTGGCCGATAGTCTGGGAACAGGCACAACCTTCAAAGAACTTTCCGGTACAGCGGCTAAAACCTTACCGTTCCTCATGGCTCCAAAAGCCGAACAAACCCGCATCGCCCAAAAACTCGATGAACTGCTGGCCCAGGTCGACACCCTCAAAGCCCGCATCGACGCGATCCCCGCCCTGCTCAAACGCTTCCGCCAATCCGTCCTCGCCGCCGCCGTTTCGGGGCGGTTGACGGAGGAGTGGCGCACACAGCATGTAGGTTGGGTTGACGAAGAAAGCCCAGTAACGGCGCCAACCAGTAGCTCGCTTCCAGTTGGCTGGTCGTCAAAAACTGCAGGTGATATCTGCGGTTTCATCACCAAAGGAACGACCCCCTCAAAAGAAAATATGAGTACGGGACACGGTGAGATTCCATATATCAAGGTCTACAACCTGACATTTACAGGCGCGCTAGACTTTTCCATTGATCCAACGTTTGTCGACTCAAGTACCCACTCGACTGACTTGAAACGGTCAATCGTAAAACCTGGCGATGTCCTAATGAATATTGTCGGCCCACCGCTAGGCAAGGTTTCAATCGTCCCCGCAACTTATCCCGAATGGAACATAAACCAAGCTATCGCAAGGTTCAGAGCAGGCGACGAAATTTCCGCTGCATATTTGGCTCTTTGCCTACGGACCGAAGAAGTCCTAAGCCATGCGGTCTCGCGCGCAAAAGCCACAGCTGGTCAATTCAATCTGACCCTAGAGATATGCAGAGAGCTTCCACTTCCAGTTCCGCCGGCGGAAGAACAAACCGAAATCGTCCGCCGCGTCGAACAGCTCTTCGCCTTCGCCGATCAACTGGAAGCCAAAGCCGCCTCAGCCAAAAGCCGTATCGACCACCTGACTCAAAGCATCTTGGCCAAGGCCTTCCGTGGCGAACTGGTGCCGCAAGACCCGAACGACGAACCGGCCAGCGTGCTGCTGGAGCGCATCAAAGCCCAACGCGCCACCGCACCCAAGACAAAGCGTGCAAGGAAAAACGCCTGATGCTACCACGTGCTTATAACACAAGCCTAAGTATGGTTTTGCGTCCCCATGTTTAGGCCTTTTGGGCAGTTTGCGACTACACATTCACGACAAGCTAGCTTCTCTTGTCCAGCCTGCGGGATAGGTATGCCGAAATGAAGCTCCTCCACTTTGAATTGATTGGTCAGTACAAGGGACTAGCTAATCAGCGGTTTGATTTTTCAGACGCCCCCGGAAAAGTAATCGCACTTATTGGCTTGAACGGGTCAGGCAAGTCACAGTTGATGGAACTCATCGCAGAAGCCTTTGCCTATTTGGAGCGAAGGAAGCGAAACGACTTTCACGTTCGAAAAAATCTAAGATATCGTTTCAATCTGGCCTATGAGTGGTCCGGCGATGGCAATGACAGAGAACGATTCAAACGCTATACGGTACAACTTGAAGCAGACCAGTCAATTCTGGTCTGCCGCAGTGTTTGCATACCTGCTATCACCACTGATGAAGAGAACGCAGCGCAATGGTCACCTGAAGAAAACTGCGTACTCGCGGACCTGCCCTTACCTCGTTTGATAGGTTATGCCTCCGGATTAAACGAGAACTTGCAGCGCTCGTTCATGCGCAACGCCTTACAGTATTTTGATGTAATACGCACGAGGTCTCGACGCCGGATCGAGCTAGCGCAACCTAATGTCGATGCAGACGCTTTCGAACAGATCAACCATAGGTACAGAAGGCGTTTTCCAGGCATCTTCGGTGCTCCATCAGCGAGCGACTTGGATGATCCAATGCGCACGGGAGAAGCTGACACGCCGCTGCCAAGCTCCCTATTTCTAGACTACGACTGTACCAATTTAGTGGTTGCGGCCCTTGGGTTGTTAAGCGATGCAGAGCGCGATGTGCTCTGGCCAGAGATCCGGTTGAGGCATCCGCGCAAAGTAGTCCTGCGGTACGACTTGCGGCGCGTCCCTGTAGAGCAAGACAGCATCGAAGATCTCAAACAGTTAGTACGAGCGGTAGGAGAAGGGAGTATCCGAGGCCTATCGCCCCGAACCACAGATGCGCAGTACGAGCTGTACGAGCTCAATTATCTGCGCGCTGAAATCACGATCGACTTCATGATCCCTAATGTCGTCGGACAGCTCAGAGAAACATATCGCGACCCCGACCGATTGTTCTGGAAGCTCTACAAGCTGCAACTGTTAGGCGTTGGGCAATGGTCACCCGAGATACGCAAAGTACTTCGGGATGACGCTCTAGACGAACATGTCAAAAAGCCGCTTAAGGGCAGGCTGCCGCTTACTGTGGTCGAACTGGAGCTGTCTGATGGAGAACAATCAGCACCAATCGACGACTTGAGCGACGGAGAAGCTCAACTGATGCACACGATTGGCGCTGTAAGACTTTTTGGCGAAGCCGAATCATTGTTCATATTCGACGAGCCCGAGACGCATCTGAATCCGAGCTGGCGCACCCGCTATCACCTCGACTTTGAGCAGGCGGGACGCAGCCTAGTTGCCTCACAGGCTTTGATCTCATCACACTCGCCATTCCTGATTTCGTCCTTGCATCGCGAGGCCGTCTATCACTTCGAGAGGATTGATGGCCAGTCCGTCATGGCCTCACCGCCCAGCGAAACATTTGGGGCTTCGTTTGAAGTCCTAATCAAGAAATTCTTCGGCCTCCGGTCTGCAATATCACAAACGGCAGTTGATGAGATTCGCAGCCACCTTAATGACGTACATATGGATAACGCTCACAAGCGGAAATGGCTTGAGGAAGAGCTTGGTGAATCAATGGAACGTGCCTACCTGCTTAAGCGCCTAGAAAACTGATGCTACTACCTATAAGAAACGGCCTTGCCCCTAGTGCGGTTTTCCTCGGCCTCAATGCGCTAATGCGAGAAGTACTTTTAGCCAGCTGCTCGGGACGCGCTGTCGATCAGTCCAATTTCCCAGAAGATATTTGGCATGCCGTTCAAGCTAACGAACCGACCCGAGCACACCTGCAAGCAGTAAGAGACGTCATAGATGCTACAGATACCACTATTAGGTACGAGCTTTATCTTGCCTTTCAGGAAGTGACGAGCGTACGGCAACTTTTCAGCGACCAGGCACTCGCCATACCCGAGCCTCCCGAAGCAGTTACAGCTGAATTAAAAAAACTAGCCGCGCATCTTTTTGAGCGCACATCTAAGCTAGCCGACATTACTCGCGCATGCGGAGAGTCTATAAAGGACCACTACAGCCGCTATAGTGCTGACCCAGCCCCCGGCAATGGCAACGTATGCGGCATGTGTGCAACGGAACTACTTTCACAGCGAAGAAGTTATATCTCGGCAAATGAGCAATGGCGAGCTCCATATGACCACTTATTAGCCAAGGAAAAATATCCTCAGTTCGGGGTCGACCCAGACAACCTACTACCAACCTGTCATACATGTAACTCCAAAGCCAAACTCGCAAAGGATCTCCTGCACAACTCAGAAGGAGATCGTCGAATCTGCTTCGATCCTTGGGTCGAGCACGCTCACGGGAAAGTAATACTTAGAATCGACTTCGACTTAATAGACCTCACGCCCAAAGTCAGTTTATTTATGACGCCCGCAGACGTTGCAGAGCAAGAAAAACTCGAAACCTGGAATGACGTATATCGAATCAAAGAACGCATTGATGGTGAGTTCATTACTCTACGAGAAAAGCTTGCGGAAGACTTAGACCCCAGCAGCTTAGAGAATTTCAAAAGATCAATAGAAAGTAAGAAAATTATAAAAATGAGTGCTGCTCGACTAACGCCGTACAACTACTGGCGTAGCTTGCTCTATGCAGCACTGACTAATTTTCCAGATCAGACCCTAGAACAACTAAGAATACTCAGTCTGGAGGGGCTCGATCCATATGGCGACGCTGCAGCGACATACGGCATCTGACCTCTGCGGCCCGACCGAAGTAGGAAGGCAACAGCCCTGCTGCGATAATCAACTGGAAGCCATGGTCGCCACAGCCCAGGCGCGTATAGACCACCTGACCCAAAGCACTACCGCCAAGGACCAAACGCGGCAGAGAGTCTTCGCCCTGAGCACACCATCGACTCGCTGAAGGAGCATCCCCATGAACCCCAAGGACTGGATTGACCTGCTGCAAGGTCTGATCGGCTGGATCAGTAATCGATGGAATCCGGTTCGCAGGCAGGCTGTGCGCGTGCTGGCGACCTTCGAAGCCCACGGCGTGGCCTGCACGAATATCAACGCGCTTCTGCCGGCCTCGCTACAGCTAACAGCGTACCAGTGGTCCAACCCCGATCAGCTTAAGCTGGTACTGCAGCAAGCGCATCTCGACTGGATCGATCAGTATTTCGCTCTGGAACCGGGCTGGCTGAGCGGCCAGAGCAATGCCGCTCACCAGCAGATTTTCAGTTACAAGGCTCCAGCTGAACTGCATCAGTGGTTTATGCAGCACAGCCATGTGGCGCAGAGCGTCGAGTTTCGGCTCTATCTGATCACCCCGGACACTCGTGCAATCAGCCCTGAGAGTGAGGGCTACTACGCCTTGGTATTGGAGCAGTTGGGCGATGATCTTTCCGCCTGCAGCCGTTTCTTCCACCTGACCGCAGGTGGTCACTTCGAGCACTACCCAAGCTTGATACATCTGCTGCAGGTTCTAGCCATTGCCCACTACCACGGCGCCATATTCCAGCGCTCGCAGCTTGAGGCCTCTGCCGTGTATCAGCTGAGCCATCACCAGGGCCTGATTCCGTCCTGGCTGGATCACTGTAAGCCTCACCCGCTAGAGGCCGATCATGAGTTATGGCCGCACTTCTCCGGACATTCACCCTGGCTTGATGCATTACGCGCCGAGGCAGAGGAAGGCCTGCTTGGCGCCGGGCTGACCGAAGTGGTCGAACAGCTGCACACCGATACTCAACGCTTTTCCCGCCAGCTGAGCAGCTCCCCATCGCCGCTGGATCTGAACGGTCTCATGCCGCACCCGTAGGCTAATCACGTACATCTGAAGGATATAGAGCCAATGCCCGTCCCAACCTACGACCAGTTCATCGAGCCCGTCCTGCGTTTTCTTGCCGCTCATCCGGATGGTGCTACAGCGGCAGAGGTCCAGGAGGGCGCCGCTCTTGCGCTTGGTTTGAGCCTCGGCCAGCGCGAAGAAACCATCGCCAGCGGTCAGGCGACTTACAAGAACCGCGCCGGCTGGGCGCACGACCGCCTCAAGCGTGCCGGCTATTCCAGCAGCGCCAAGCGCGGTTACTGGAGGCTGACCGAAGCCGGTCTCGCCTTCGCCCAAAGTAATCCGGCGCCGCTCAACGCTGGGCAGGTCGAGTACCTAGCGGTGAACTTCATGAGCGTGAAGCTGAAAGCGGCGCCAGATGCTGCCTCACTGGACGAAAGCGACGACACACCGACACCGGCCAATCTGGCCACCAGCAGCCCGCAGGAGCGCCTGGATCAGGCGATCTTCGAACTACGCGCCAGTGTCGCCGGCGACTTGCTAGACAACCTGCTGCAGGCCAGCCCCACGCGCTTCGAACATATCGTGCTCGATGTGCTGCACCGCCTCGGCTACGGCGCCAGCCGTCAGGCTCTGCAGCAGGTCGGCGGCAGCGGCGATGGCGGCATCGACGGCGTAATCTCGCTGGATGCCCTAGGCCTGGAGAAAGTTTATGTGCAAGCCAAGCGCTGGCAAAGTACGGTCGGCCGCCCCGACCTGCAGGCCTTCTACGGCGCCCTGGCAGGCCAGAAGGCCAAACGCGGCGTATTCATCACCACCTCCGGATTCACCGCCCAGGCAGTGGACTTCGCCCGTTCGGTGGAAGGACTGGTGCTGGTCGACGGCAAACGCCTGGTCAACCTGATGCTGGACCATGAAGTCGGCGTCAGTTCGCAGCTCTACAAGGTGCCGAAACTTGACAGCGACTACTTTGACGAATCGCTCGGGTAGGCTAAAACGCCCCACACAAGCAATGCCAGTCTTGCTCTGCGTGAGGAGCATCACGAGGCGCTTTGCGGCGCCCATGACTTCGTGCCTGTACGACTAAAACCCCACACTGGACATGTAAAGAAGCCACATGAAACGGGTATTCATCGCCAACTTCGGTCGCGAAAACTACGAGTGGCCTAATTGCCTTGAGCGCTCGACCGTCGCCACCATGAACTCTGTCGAGACACATGGCTTTTGGCTGGCAGGGGACAGAGAAGGCTTTATCCGCGCCTGTATGGAGCACGAAAAAAGTCATCGCGGTATTATTGTGCCGACAAAGGCGGTGGCATCCCGCTGGTTCAATCTGATGACAATCATCGCCGAGACTACTGGCGATATCTGGATTCATCGCGAGAAAGGCGAGCTATGGTGGACAGAATCACTGGCTGAGCCAGCGACTTTTGGATTCAGCTCGGACCCGACAGGCCAGACGCCGAAGCCCGTATATGTCTGTCATAAGCCGTGCAAGCCCTGGTCAAAAACCAGCGAGAAAGGTCATCGCCTCGACTGGAACAGCCTGCATCCCAAGGCCAGAGACTTCCTGTCGACAGAAGCAACCCTGCAGCAACTCTCAACAGACTACGCCGAATATGCCCTTGCACTGGTGCAGGGCGACGATCTCAGCCCCTGGCATGACAGTACTCGCTGGAAAGAGAAAGCCAGCAAAAGGCCAGCCTCTCCCGTGGAGTCTTTCAGTGATCTGCAGGTTTCGGCCTATCGCATGGCGAAAACCGCATGGGACACGACGCAGAATGCCAATGGTCAGGAAGTGCTACAG